>NZ_JBWQEV010000001.1:0-4849314 GCF_056640955.1 Parabacteroides sp. KHUB-02
TGACGAAAGATGTGCCGCCCTATACCATTGTAGGTGGTATCCCCGCAAAGGAGATACGAAAGCGGTTCAGTCCTGATATAATAGAACAGATGCAGGCTTTGAAATGGTGGGACTGGCCGGTAGATAAGATACGGGAGTTTTTGCCTTATCTGAAAGGTGGACGTTGGGATAAATTACAGGCAGTATGAAATCTATTAAGAATCTAATTTCGCTCGGATATTTGCTGATGGCATTATTGGTTATCGGCATAATGTATATTTGGTATAAAGAATGGTGCGATTTAGAGAAATTGGAAGTTCAAAATCATCATATAGATACTTTTCGCCAAGAATCGCACAAAATATTTGTTTTTCTTATTGAACTTTCTTTATCAGGCGAGACAGTATTGGAATGGGAATATGCAGATTTGGAACATTACCATTATCAACGAATGGCAATGGACAGTATGCTATGCCGTTTCAAAACGATTTATCCGACAAAGCGTATAGACAGTGTACGCCATCTTCTTGAAGATAAGGAACGACAAATGCGTCAAATCGTGCAGGTACTTGAACAGCAACAAGCCATCAACGATAAGATCACTCGTCAAGTACCCATAATCGTACAGAAAAGTGTGCAGGAACAGCCGCAAAAACCGAAGCGGAAAGGATTTCTCGGCATATTCGGCAAGAAAGAAAAGCCAAAGCCAACCGTGACCACAACAATGCTCCGTTCCCTTGACCGGGACATGATAGCCGAGCAACGGGCGCAAAGCCGCCGTCTGTCGGAACACACCGACAGCCTTGCTGCACGGAATGCAGAACTTAACCGTCTGTTACAAGGTTTGATTTGTCAAATAGACAGGAAAGTACAAGCCGACCTTCAAAAGCAAGAAACAGAGATAGCCGCAATGCGTGAGCAATCATTTATACAAATCGGTGGCTTGACAGGGTTCGTTCTTCTTCTGTTAATCATTTCATATATCATAATTCACCGAAATACTAACCGTATCAAGCGGTACAAACGGGAAACGACAAATTTAATCAAACAGCTACAACAAGCGGTAGAGAAAAACGAGGCACTGATAGCCTCCCGCAAGAAAGCGGTTCATACCATCACCCATGAGCTGCGCACACCGCTGACGGCAATCACAGGCTATGCTGGGTTGATGCAGAAAGATTGTAACACGGACAAAATCAAAGTGTATGTCCGTAACATCCGGCAATCTTCCGACCGTATGCGCAAAATGCTTAACACACTGCTTGACTTTTTCCGTCTGGACAACGGCAAGGAGCAGCCGAATTTCTCTCCTTGCCGGATTTCGGCAATCACGCACATTCTTGAAACGGAGTTTACGCCCATCGCCATGAACAAGGGACTGGCTCTTACCATAACCAATCAGACGAATGCAGTCATCCTGACCGATAAGGAATGTATCCTGCAAATCGGCAACAACCTGTTGTCAAACGCCATCAAGTTCACGGAGAACGGCGGCGTTTATCTGACAACGGACTACGATAATGGCGTCCTGACACTTATCGTTGAAGATACGGGTACGGGCATGACCGAAGAGGAACAGCAGCGGGTGTTCGGCGCGTTTGAACGTCTGTCAAACGCCGCCACAAAAGACGGTTTCGGGCTGGGACTGTCCATTGTGCAGCGTATCGTGGCAATGCTCGGCGGTACAATCCGGCTGGAGAGCGAGAAAGGCAAAGGCAGCCGTTTCACGGTGAAAATACCCATGCAGACAGCCGGGGAACTGCCGGAAAGGATAAATCAGACACGGATTCATCATGACCGTACATTCCATGATGTCATTGCCATCGACAATGACGAGGTACTTCTCCTGATGCTTAAAGAAATGTATGCACAGGAAGGGATACACTGCGACACCTGCACCGATGCTGCGGAACTGACGGAAATGATACGCCGGAAAGAATACAACCTGCTTCTGACGGATCTGAATATGCCGGAAATTAACGGCTTCGAGCTGTTGGAACTGCTGCGCACCTCCAATGTGGGCAACTCAAAGACAATCCCGGTAGTCGTGACAACCGCTTCGGGCAGTTGCGACAAGGAGGAGCTAATGGAACGTGGATTCGCCGATTGCCTGTTCAAGCCGTTTTCTATATCGGAACTGATGGAGGTTTCAGACAAATGCGCCATGAAAGGCAACCGGAATGAAAAGCCGGATTTCACCTCCCTGCTGTCATACGGCAATGAAGTCGTTATGCTGGAGAAACTGATAACGGAAACCGAAAAGGAAATGCAGGCAATCAGGGAATCGGGTCTAAAGAAAGACCTTCAAGAACTGGACGCACTTACACATCACCTGCGCAGCTCGTGGGAGATACTCCGTGCCGACCAACCGTTAAAGGAACTATACAAATTGCTTCATAGCGATGGCACGCCTGACGATAAAACAATTGGCAATGCTGTAAAAGCTGTGCTGGATAAGGGTTCGGAAATCATCCGGCTGGCAAAAGAAAAAAGGAGAAAATACGAAAATGGATAAGACAAGAATCATCGTGGTGGAGGACAACATCGTGTATTGCGAGTTTGTCTGCAACCTGCTGGCACGCGAGGGATTCCGCACCGTGCAGGCTTTCCACCTCTCGACCGCGAAGAAATATCTGCAACAGGCCGCAGACGGGGACATCGTGGTTTCCGACCTGCGCCTGCCCGACGGCAACGGTATCGACCTTTTGCGCTGGATGCGCAAGGAAGGTATGATGCAGCCGTTCATCATCATGACCGACTATGCCGAAGTGCATACGGCTGTTGAAAGCATGAAACTCGGCTCGCTGGACTACATACCCAAGCAGCTTGTGGAAGACAAGCTCGTCCCTTTGCTACGGAACATATTGAAGGAACGGCACACCGGACGAAGCCGTATGCCCCTGTTCTCGCGTGACGGCTCGGCGTTCCAAACCATCATGAAGCGGATAAGGCTGGTAGCCCCCACCGACATGAGCGTGCTGATATTCGGGGAGAACGGCACGGGCAAGGAGCATATCGCCCACTTGCTGCACGACAAGGGCAAGCGGGCAGGAAAGCCGTTTGTGGCTGTGGACTGCGGTTCGCTCACCAAAGAGCTTGCGCCGTCGGCTTTCTTCGGACACGTCAGAGGCGCGTTCACGGGTGCGGACAGTGCCAAGAAAGGTTATTTCCATGAGGCGGAAGGCGGCACGCTGTTCTTGGACGAGGTGGGCAACCTCGCACCGGAAACACAGCAGATGCTCCTGCGTGCCATACAGGAACGACGGTTCCGTCCCGTTGGCGACAAGTCAGACCGTAGTTTCAACGTCCGCATCATCGCCGCCACCAACGAGTATCTGGAAAAGGCGGTCTGTGAAAAGCGTTTCCGGCAGGACTTGTTGTACCGCCTGCATGACTTCGAGATAACCGTCCCGCCGTTGCGCGACTGTCAGGAGGACGTCATGCCGCTGGCTGAGTTCTTCCGTGAAATTGCGAACCGGGAACTGGAGTGTGATGTCATCGGCTTTGACGGAGAAGCCCGTAAGACATTGCTGACCCATGCGTGGCCGGGCAATGTCCGCGAGCTTCGTCAGAAAATCATGGGAGCGGTGTTGCAGGCACAGACGGGTCTTGTCACGAAAGAGCATCTGGAACTTGCCGTGACGAGGGCGACCTCACCCGTCAGCTTCGCCCTGCGCAGCGATGCGGAAGACAAGGAGCGTGTCTTACGCGCGTTGAAGCAGGCGAACGGGAACCGCAAGGTTGCCGCCGAACTGCTCGGAATAGGACGTACAACGCTGTACAACAAACTAGAAGAATATGGATTGAAGTATAAATTTCAGCAACCATAACCGGTAATTTATTAATAGTGAAATGAATGCTCAATTTTACAGGTTATTCGATATTGATGAAAAGAATCAACAGCATATACTGGAAGTTTTAGCTTAAAAGAGAGACATTCAGTAAATGTCTTTAAATACTGACTATAAAATTTCGCATCGGAATGAGGTTGCCATTCCGATGCGGTTATATTACGTTACGACTGTAATAATTCTATTTGACATTATTCGTCAGCCATTCCTTAGCCACTTCTGTTAGTCGGTATTGTTGTTTGGGGTGCTTCGGCTGATTTGGATAAAGCCGTTCTATCAATCCTTCTTGCAATGCTGGGGTAATATAGCTCTCACGAAAATACTTTAAGTCTTTAATATCGCATACATCCGCCATATTCCTCATTGTCATGTAAGAATCTTCCATTTTTTGAATGAGCAATTTCACTTGAGGGGTACTTAGGGGATGCTTAGGGGGTGCTTGAGGGGTACTTAGGGGGTACTTGCCCTCCTCTGTTATCTTTTTGTCCTCTTTATCATTCTCTATGATATCGGATTTGAAATCAGGTCGTTTGAACGTGATAGTAACGAAACCTCCATCCGAAGACCATGTGGGAGTTTCCACACCTTGCGCCTGGCAAGCATCCATGATACGCCTTGCACCGCTACCCCAGTTTTCCAGATAAGTCATTCGATAAAGTGCTTCCGCCACTTTCAGGTTATGCGGATATGACTCATGAGGCTCCTTTATGTTTTCAGGTGTTATCTGAGGTGGAAATGTACCAGGACTTGCTATTTCTATACGGTCATCATATATGGCAAGACTGATAGTCAGATTATATCTTTTCCAATGACGGTGGCAAAGGGCATTGATAAGAGCCTCACGCAACGCATTATAAGGCACTTCAAGCTGTTCCTCCCGTTCCAAACTATGATTGGTGATTCTACCACTGAGAGAAAGATGTTTAAAACAGAATGCAACTCCGGCATCTAAAAGTTGGAAGAAATTACCTTCAGCACGTTGATTATCACGGAACATATTTTTATTCGTACCTACAAACCGCACCATTCTTAGCGTAAATTGTGGATACTCGTCTATGTTATTGGAAAACAGCAATACCGCACCATTAGTCGGCACGCCATTCTTAAGCAATTTCCATTTTGAAAGAATATCTCTAGTCGGTTCATACAATGCAGATTCCGGAATACGCCCGCCATCAATACCTCGACGGATGCAATTACGGATTAGATTCTCGTTAAGGTCTGCCAAAGTCACACCATCAGCAGCTAACCTTTCCCACGCATACAACTGAGGTTGATGCGCACGGATACGCTCGTCATACATATCTTGTGGCATCACTTTCGTGGTGCTCTCAACTTTGTAATAGGGGCAACCGTGGAATGTATGCGGACGCTCGCCCCATACCCAACCGTCAAAGTGCATGACAATTACGTGGTTGCTAGGTTGCTCAGGAACATCGACATATGCCACCCATACATTTACCGTAGGTTCCAGCCCTACCAAAGCCTGAGCGTTCTCTTGTTGCGTTTTGTCAGTTATCTCTTGGCTTATTATCTTTACATTGTTGGCTTAGCTGGATAGAATCCCGACCTTCCACTTTCCGAAAATTCAATATAATGAATATTTGACAAAATTTCACGCTCTTCCTCGTTTGGAGATTTGTTGTCAATTATAATGAGTTGATAATTTTTTATATTATCATTACAGTAGCGGAAAAACTTGTTTTGTGTAGTTTCCTCTGGCTTTAGACTTACATCAGAAAAATGAGCCGTAATAGGAGAATCTATGATAAGTGTTCTTGTGAAAGGAATATCGTGCAGGATACAATATTCTACAAGAGTCATTAGTATTGCAGTACAAGTTACTCCTCTAGTCCCTTTTCCGCAGGATAAGCGTGGTTTTCCTCCAAGAATAAAATCAAAGGTTTGCTCATCAAAAACAACAGTTTGAGAATCTCCGACTTCCCAACCTGCCAGTTTCTTCTGTAGCAAATCGCAAAATTCGTCTTTAATATTAGTTTCTCTGATATAGCGCGATGCTACTTGTCCAACTTTTTTCAATTCATCTGCTAAACGTTTATAGTCTGCGCGAAGTCTTTGCGTTTCTTCCTGTAAATCTGTCAAACGAGTCTTTGACTCAATATTGGCCTGATAGCGTTCTAAAATGGAACGTATATTGCCAATCTGAATCTCAATAGTTTTAATTTCCTCAAAAAGAGACAGTTTTTCGCTATGTATCTTATCAATCTCCAACTTTAAATTTGACAGTTCCTCCTCTTTAACCGTGATTAACTGCTCTGATTCAGCCTTTCTCTGTAATATCGCCTCGTATTCTGCTTTTAGCGACTCTGCGAATCCTGCTTCAGTAAAGTGCTTAGGGTCAAGGTGGGATTTACACAATGGGCAAATTGCATTATCTCCAAGTGCCTCAAAAATTTGGTGTCCTTGATAGAGAAAGTCATATCGTTCAATATCCAAAGTATAGTGTTGATTTAATAGCTTTATGCGAGATAAAAAAGCCTCAACAAACATTTGCTTTGACATCAACTTACTTCGCCTTTTTTCAAGCTCATTCCGTTTCTGATATAGATCATTCAATGTGCTGTCTGTTTTAGCTAATTCTGTCTTGTACTGTTTTACAAAAGCCTCGTCCGTAAAATCTGCATAATTGACATCACCTATTTTGAAAATCAACTCTTCTTTCTGTTTAATAACATCATTAAGAAGTTCCATTTTTCCATGAATCTTCGCCCTTTGAATATCTTTTTTGTCTTCGGGCTCAAAATTCGAATCATCCTCCCCTGATGTTAATAAATAAATAAGGCTTTTTTCTCTTGTTGCCTCAGCAAATTGGCTAGTGGGATTAAAAATAGGCGTCTCTGCAATTACTCTATTTTCGCTGGCTAAAATAAGATGTCTAATAGTACTAAATGATAATTGGGCTTTATCGGTTGCACTCTTCTTTACCTCAACTTTATTATCGTAGCCAATTAAGCGAAGAAGAAAATCGGAATAGGCATTCTTCTTGCTCACAGTACTATATTCATCGCTTCTAATTTCAGGGTCAGAAAAAGACGTGTATTTTACTGGCTTGACATATACCGATTTGCTATTCAATTTTCGTTGAATAGTATATGGTTCGTCATTTTCATATTTGGCTATTTCCAAATAGAAGCAATCATATCCTTTTCCCTCGGGAACCATTTGGGGATTTGTTCCATCCTTAGATCGATTCTTTTTCCCAAGCAAAAATTCTATAAGATGAAGGACATGAGTCTTGCCTGTTTCTGATTTTCCAAAAATTAGATTACATCTTTTCTCGAAATCGATTCGTGAATCGGGAACTCCTTTACCGGTTGCAATAAGGGCTGTTATGTAAAATCCATTATTCTTCATCGTCATAACTGTTTAGCAAATACTCATTTTCAAACTCACTTCCCCATAAATCTACGGCAGGAGAGAGCTTAGATAAAATATATAAGTCATCTTCATCATGGAAGATTGAATCAACTTCTTTAATCGCTTGAGATAATTTTTCTTTATATGATCCAGTAAGTAGATTAAAACAATTCTTGCCCAATTCATTAACAGAGAAACGGAAACCTGTTGGAGTATTATGGCATTCCAATAGACCCTTACTTAACAAAAGGTGAATAGCAGGATGCATAACCATTTTGATCCCAATATAATTATTGAATCGATATGGCAAATCTGGATGGGTACTAATTTTTGAGCTATCTAAATCTGAGATATGTATTGATAAATAAGAATAGGCTCGCAATCTCTCTTCTGAGAATTGGAGTGAACAATTCGACATGATTGCAAGGAATCTCATTGCAATATCGAAAGTGCTATTTAGAATCTTTACTGCTTCCATATTAATTTATTATCGTTTGATAAATGGTAGCAAACGCCTATCTTTTCTCCAGAGCTAATTTCTCCGCTAATTACTCTGTCTGCTTTTGGAGAGAAGGTTGTTGCCTCTTTTATTACAGCTTTATTTCTCGCTAGAGCATTGGGAAAGAAATCCTCATAGGTATCAGCAACATGATATTCCATATCTTTTTTAAATTCGCCAAATTCGTCAGTATCTCCGGGAGCATTTTCTTCGCTCATTTTTCGCAATGATTCCGATATCCAAAAACAATTACGTGCTCTATCAAAATGATGAGCATAAGAAGAATGTGAAACATTCTCAATCGTTATTGACTTTGCCTCCTCTGAATCATTATAAGCATCAACCAAATGATTTATATAATTAGATTCTTGAACTTGCACCGTATCTGGTGGAGTTATTGGCATTCTGGAAATCAACTCTTTCCTAATTCCGAAGTATTGTGCATACAGATGCTTATTCTCACGCAACCTAGTTAAAAAATCATCTGGAGAAATATACTTAAAGATAGAAAAGTCTAAAGAATCAATGAAGGCTGATAGTTCCGAATTCATAGGGATTGTTTTCCCTTTTATTATATTCTTAGAATAGCTACCCCAATTTGATTTAATGGCCTCTTTAAGGTTGTTACTATTTGTATATGATCTTATTAAGCCCGAGGTAAGATTCTTTGGAGCTAAAATAAAATACGACTTAGGAAGAGGTATTACTCCATTGAATATATGATATAGAATTTTACAAACTTCGGGATATACCACTGATGGAGTTAAACTGTTTTCGTAATGTTTACATTGATAAATGTCATATTCATTATTCGACTTAGATATGACAGCTAAAATGTCAATGCCATTATCTCCGGCACCTCCAATTCGATAAGTTTGCTCATATTTGCCACTTAGACACGAAAATGCCCATGAAGCTACCAATTCCTCATAGGTATCTTCATCCATAGCGTATAGAATCTCTTTATCTGTTCGATTCTGATTAAACATTTGTTGTTCTGTTAGATAATGTTTACGTTCAACATCCTGTAGTGGCGCAAATGTTACATCCGTGTCAAGCCTCAAATTAGTTCTACTTTTCATGAAATTTCTTTCTTTGAGATTTCGGAACATTTGTGATGAAATTATTCGTATTACGGACAACTTCATTTAACAAATTGTAATCGCGTAATTTAGTCATCATTCAAGTTGCAGGATTTATAAGTTGTAACTAAACAGGCATATCTTCTGTTGGATTTAACAGCCTACGAACGTCGATATTCAAAAGTCCAGCAATCTTCACGAGCATATCAAGAGAGGGTTGCATCTTGTTGGAACACCATCGCGAAACAGTTGCTTCGTTCTTACCGACTTGCTCTGCCAACCATTTCCCAGTTTTACCATTCTCAACTAACACAACTTTCAACCTATTTATTTTTTGCGATTCCATACGTCTTGATTTTGCCTGTTAATTACAATACTTTGATTTACTATGCAAATTTAACGATATTATCTGAAAATACGGTGTTAAGTCTCAGAAAAGTAGCATAAACGCCCTTAAAACCAAGTATATTGAGTATATTTGCATTCAAAGAGAAGAGAAACAAGCTAATGAACAAAGAAAACCAAATAATACTCTATCAAGACGATAACGATATAACTCGTGTGTCTGTGCGCTTTGCTGATGAAGACTTGTGGCTGACTCAGGGGCAATTAGTTGAGATATACCAAACAAGCAAATCGAATGTAAGTGAGCATATTAAGCATATATTTGAAGATGGAGAGCTAACAAAGGAAGCAACTGTTCGGAAATTCCGAACAGTTCAAATAGAAGGTTCTCGTAAGGTTGAACGAGAAGTGGAGTACTACAACCTTGATATGGTTATCGCCTTGGGCTACCGTGTGCAGTCTCAGGTTGCAACCCGTTTCCGACGTTGGGCAACACAACGGCTTCACGAATATATTCAAAAGGGGTTTGCAATGGATGATGAACGATTGAAGCAAGGCGGCAATCGCTATTTTCGTGAACTCTTACAGCGCATCAGGGATATTCGTAGTAGTGAGCGCAACTTTTACCAACAAGTCACAGATATTTATGCTACGGCCACGGATTATGACCCACGCGATGAGATGACGAAATTGTTTTTCGCAACCGTACAGAACAAGTTGCATTACGCTGTCCACGAGAATACGGCAGCTGAGGTTATTTACAATCGTGTGGACAACGAGAAGCCGTTTGTGGGCATGACGAACTTCAAGGGAAACTATGTGACCAAGGATGATGTAAAGATAGCCAAGAACTATTTGTCTGAGATTGAACTCCAACGTTTGAACCTGCTTGTTTCCAGTTTCTTGGACTTTGCCGAGTTCCAAGCATTGGAAATGAATCCTATGACAATGAAAGATTGGATAGAAGCACTGGACAACCAAATTATAGCACACAAACGAAAGGTTTTGATCGGTAAGGGAAACATTTCGCATAAACAAGCGATTGAAAAGGCAGAAAAAGAGTTCGCTATCTACCGCAAACGCGAAATGGAACTGCTTGAAAGTGATTTTGATAGGGAAATCAAGAAGTTGAAAGATAAATAATTTCAGCACACACATGATTACCATATATTTTGACAAACAACTTTTTAGTCATCTGTTCAAATCGCAAGAAGAAAAATATCTTGTTTTGCGTGAGAAAATACTGTCACATCGTGACGAGTTTATTTTCCTGTATTCAAATGCTCATTTATTCGATCTTCAGCAGGATACGACTGATATTAAGTATGACGAGATGGATTTCATGCAATCGATTGTGGACGGTAATCATATCTTTTATGAATCTCCTAATATTGGCGTAGCAAAAGAATCACCACGTTCCGCATTTAATAACGTAGCAAAAGCGGATGATTTTTCTTGGCTTTACGATCTTGATTTGTCACAGATTACAGAAGAACAATGTGATGCCATTAATAATACAATAGACATAGCCATCAAAGATTTAAGAGGAGAATTGGAGTTTGATTGGTTAAAGAAAAGGACTCCAATACACTCAAAAGAACTAACAATAGATAAAGGAAATCTTATCTCATTCGTGAAGTTTGTAAAAGATAATTTTTACAAGGACAAAAATTCATATAAAAACATCAGGGATAATGCTGTCAAAAATTACAACCCAACATCAATAACTTCAGACAATGAGAATGTTTTCAACGATCAATTGGAAGCGGCCCCATTAGGATTATCTTTTATAGAAACGATTAAAGCTGTCATAAACCAATTTGGGCTTAAATCATCTGATGCGACTATTGTATATTATGTATCCTATATGCTCCTTGATTTACTTGGAGTTAGTAAGGAAACTCGAAGAAAAGTTAAGTTCCGTAATATGCAAACTGACAGCATGCATAGCTTCTTTGGTGGATATTGTGATTGCTTTGTAAGTGACGATGCGGGTATACTCAAAAAAAGTAAAACGTTATATAAGCTCTTTAATATTGAAACTCAAATATATTCAATAGACGAATTTATAAAAGTATTTGATGAAGCTATAAAGAATAATCAAAAATCTGCTTCTGAATACTTTAATGAAATTTGTGGTGATTACCAACGAAGAATTGTTACAAAGACAGAAACGATTCCTCCATATGCCTTGACATATTTGGGCACATCTCACATGTATTTTGGATATTTCAATTATATGCTGGAACGAACATCAAAAGATGAAACTGTAATAATGCTCGTGAAAAATAAAAAAGCAAACCAACTTTTACTTATTCAAGAAATAGAGATTATTGTTAATAGGCTCGTATATGTTTTTAATAATTTGGGAGCAACATTCGCTTTATTCAATAGAGAATTGGAAATTCCTCAAATACAGACAGGTAATTGGAATAAAATTCTAATATTAAATGATGTAGATATATGTCTAACAAAAGTCAAAGAACCCTCTATGCTTTGTTTATGGATAAAACTTAAGCAGCCTATATCTACTCAATCGTAAAAAGCATTATCTAAAATTGGACATCCTTTACACGACCTACATTTTCCCTTTTATTTCCATATTCATCAATAAATCACCCCAAGCATACTAATTTATCAAACTTATTCACTACCTTTGTATTCGGAAACTTTCACGCAACCTTGCGCAGAACAACGCAAGTCATTGGTGGAGCAAACGGAGGAGATTACAGTTGAGTAGTTTTTAGAAAAGAATGATATTCAACCACTTGGAAATAAATTACGATTTCTGGTGGCACCACCAAAGCAAAGTACATAGTTGCTTCTAACGCA
The DNA here is from genome assembly GCF_056640955.1 of Parabacteroides sp. KHUB-02. Classification (NCBI taxonomy): domain Bacteria; kingdom Pseudomonadati; phylum Bacteroidota; class Bacteroidia; order Bacteroidales; family Tannerellaceae; genus Parabacteroides; species Parabacteroides sp. KHUB-02. Next base: position 11,967 of record NZ_JBWQEV010000001.1, read on the forward strand.
TGAAAACCCTTGAATTAGAGATAGTTCAAGGGTTCTTTTTTTACCCTCGCTACGCATTTCATTACATATTTGTGAAGTTGGATTTCGCCAATTCAGTGGCTTTTTTTAAGGCTTTTGAAAAAGCCATAAATATGCATCATACTTCATTGTTTTTCAACTATTTGACAATTTTAATCTCCGGTGTGAAAAAGTAATTTTGCACACATGACCGGATGGAGTTAGAAATGTGAAAGAAATTTAAAAATTCGGTATTTCCCATCGGGATAAAAAAAGGAATCGAACCCGGGATACAAAAGGCAATTCGAACCTGATAAAAATGGGATTTTTATGGCTATTCCACAAGTCCCTCAAAAAAGCCACCGAATTTAACATTTCGTTTCACGTCCTCATGCCATCCGGTTTTGACGAAACAATTGGATGTAACACCTCTAAAAAAACAAAAGTGATGAAACAAGGAACAATGAACATTCTTTTTTTCGTGCTCAAAACGAAATTGTTGAAAAACGGTGAGGCCCCCGTACTGATGCGGATAACCATCAACGGGAGCTACGACGATGCCCGTATCCAAAGAAGCGTGCCTCTGAACTTATGGAATGCGGCCAAAGGATGCAGCAAGGGCAGGGACAGGGCATCCATCGCATTGAATACCTATATTGCGGAGTTACACGCACGTGCCCTTGAGAAACACAAGGAACTGGTATTGGAACAGGCCCTGATTACCCCGAAACTGATCCTGAAACGTGTTTTCGGGAAAGACACCGAAATGCGTACATTGCTCGGTTCCATGCAGGATGGCATCAAGGAAATGGAAACACTGGCAGGCATAGACTACTCTCCCGTTACGATCAACCGGTACAAGAACGTGGTGAAGAAATTGCAGCGGCTTATCCCCTCTTATTACGGCAAGGAGGATATCACCTTCCATGAGCTGACACCGGAGTTCATCCGCGCGTTTGACATTTACCTGAAAACGGAGGGGGGACTGTGCCGTAACACGATAGTCCGCTACATGAAATGTTTCAAGAAATTCACCAACATGGCATTGGCAAAGGAATGGATGCGCAAGAATCCCTTTTACGGTTACAAGATGGAACAGGACGAGACCGATCCGGTATTCCTGACCTACGACGAGTTGCAGGCCGTCATGAAAAAGAAATTCACCATCCCACGGCTCGAGCTGGTCAGGGACATATTTGTCTTCGCGTGCTTCACTGGTCTGGCGTTCTCCGATGTCGCCACTCTGAGTGGTGAAAACCTGGTACAGGACAATCTCGGGGACTGGTGGATAAGGAAGGGAAGGGTCAAGTTGGAACACCGCAGAAAAGCGTCTTCCATCAGCAACATCCCGCTGCTGCCCGTTCCACTGGCCATATTGGAGAAATACAGGGAACATCCGATCTGCGTAAAGAAAGGATGCTGCCTGCCTGTCATGTGCAACCAGAAAATGAACAGCTACCTCAAGGAAATCGCCGATTTCTGCGGCATAAAGAAAAATCTGACCACGCACGTTGCCAGGCACACTTTCGGGACCACCGTCACGCTCGCCAACAATGTACCCTTGCAGGACGTGTCCGTCATGCTCGGACATGCTTCCACACGCATGACGCAGCATTATGCGCGGGTCATGAACAGCAGCCTGAAAGAGGCGATGAACAATGTGAAGGAACGTCTGGAATGGTAAATATGCAACCGGCCCGTCATTGAAGGTATCTGAAAAGGATACCTTCTTTTTGTTATACTGTCTGTTATCCATTTTCTCTGGAAAACATCTTTGGTCTTCATAATCATCCTGTACTGGCGAAATAATTCATCATGGACACTACATATCCAAGTAACGGTATCAGTACACCGATTACATATACCATAGCGTACCCCAAAAGGACGAGAGGTAATATTTTACGGTAAAGACCGGCGATGACAAGAAATATAAACAAAAAGCAAGAACCATAAACTCCTATTTGAAAACCGGGCATCAATTCATAAACGGGTACGGGCTCGGGGTTAAGCATGGCTCCGGCCACAATGGAATAAAGACTTGCCAACAATATAAACAATGTATACAGGCAGCTCTTAAAAATCCCGGGATCGTTTCTTTTACAATAGAGAATTGTTTGGATATCACTCCTAAGAAACTCAATACCCAGCAAGAGAGCTACCATGACACCCGTATCAAAAGCAGAGAATGTATTCATTTCAATCAATCACCTTTGACGCGAAGATATGTATTTATTCCGGAATGCCACGCCTTCGCTTGTTTTACGATATGATATTGATATCCGATAGTTTGGAAAATATTTGAAAAACCTTCGTTGTATGCTTTTAAATTTGCTCATTACACTTATTACATGTTGTATCCGACAAATTGAAAATCCCAGCCATTCTTTCAATTTCTTACCTGCAAATATAGCCCTTTGCCGGGTTGATTGCGCAAGGCGGCCCCTTTCAGGGGCTGGTTGGCTAAAAGAAAATCATCCTCGCTTCGCTGCGGTATTTTCTTTTGCCAAGCCTTGCGCAATCCCCGGCAAAGGACAGTCCGGCAAGTAAGAAACCGAAAAACCGGCTCCACGGAGCCGATCATGTCAAACAAACTAAAAAAATGAAGGTATGAACAGAGAGACAACAAGCAAAGTCCACAAAGGACAGCAGGGTGCCAATCCGAAAATGAGAATGTTGGTTTATCGGGAAAGGAGCTATCCCGCACGGAAGGTGCAAGGCAGGGACGGAAGCTATACGATTGCCGCAGACAGCCTGGTGCCGGAACTGCTGGACGGCATCAGAAGCCTTGACCCGGCAGCTTTCAAGCTGGACGAGGAAATCGCCTGCTATTGCTCGGACGAGGAAATCCAAAAACTGGCGGACGAAGAACTGGTAGAAATAATTTATGAATGGCAACGGTTATGACTGAAACAACAACAGCAAAGGTCCGGGAAGAACAAGTAACGGGCCTTACCGCAGAGAATGCGCACCGGGTCACGATGATCCGGGAAAAGGGTACGGACCATCCTCCCGTACCGTTCCATTTCAGAAAGGAGCATCATGGAACGGGCAACTATGTACACCTGTACGGAAATCCGGAAGATCGGAATGAATTGCATTCCAGGGACTTCAAAGACTGGGAAGCCGTAGCGTTCAAACATCCTGGCTATCTGGAGGATATATGGAAACAGGCTTGCGACGCATACGCATGGAGTTCCTTCGACCCGGAGATTCGTGGCGAGACGGACATCATGATTTACGGGGAGGAGCTGCACAACGACCTGCAACTCATGCAGGAAGAGGAACGGGATACATACATCGCCGCCTACCGGAAAAAGCTATCCGCCCAGCTCTCGGCCCTCTCACGCTGCGCCAACCCGATGGTGACGGGACGGGGCGGATTTGATTACCACAGGCAGGAGAATACGAACAGAAGCTATCAGAACCGCTACGAGGAGTTCCGCAATTGGCGGCAAAAGGTTCTTGAAGCCGTCAGACGGAAAAAGGAAGCCGCACGACCGGAGGAAGAAAAACTGGAAAAGGCATGGCAGACGCTCAAACGCGACATCAAGAGCAGCGCCGACACCATCCACGGGATTGACACCGGACAATGCCGGGGTTATAACCGTGCCCTGTTCGTCAGCAGCATCCTGAACAAGGTATCCACCTTCGCCAATCACGGGGAAGTGGAAATCGTCCGCAGGGCCGTGGACTTCATTTCCGAATATAACGCAAGGGTAAGGAAACCCGTCATCACCCCAAGAAACAAATTCTTCCAATTGCCGGAACTTGCGGAACGGATGCGCGAAAGGCTGAAAGCGGTGCAAAGCCGGGAAAACAAGGAAGTGCCGTTCGAGGGCGGGACACTTGTATGGAACTATGGGGAAGACCGCCTTCAGATCCTGTTTGACAGGATTCCCGAAGACAACAGACGAAAGGAGCTGAAATCCTCCGGATTCCGCTGGTCACCCAGAAACAAGGCATGGCAACGGCAGCTCACCTCCAACGCCCTCAGTGCCGCCAAGAGAGTGTTGAACCTTCAAAACATCTGAACCATGAATAACGACAAACTGAAATTCGTAGTCGATTCACGCAGTTTTGACGGCAGCTGCGTGACCACCATGTCTGACGGAATACACGGCGACTACCATCATGAGACACTGGAGGAACTGAGGGACAGGGAAAAGAACCCGTACCTCATAGCCGTGTCCGGAAATACCGTCCGCAAGATGATACGCATCCACCTGCAATCCCTCTGCGCCCCGTTCAGTGAGATTACGGAAGAAAGATATTTCGACTACATGGATGTCTTGCCCCCCATCCGCCATACCCGGAATTTCTTTTTCCTGGGAGAGCCTTATCATGCGGACATCTACCGGTTCTGCTTCCGGGCGGGCGGACGCTACTTCACGGGACTCCGCTCCGTTACCACGCCAAGAAAGGAACTGGAACGGCAGATGGACAACCATTACCGGAACATTACCTTCAAAGGAGACATCCTGAAAGAAAAGCCGATGGTCATCTCTGACCACGCACGGCATGCCTCTATAATTATAGTTCCTTATCTGTTTCTTGACATAAATGGCGAGAAGAAGTTCATCTGCAACCTGATGAGAGGAACGGACGAATCGTCAGGCAGGGATGTAAGGCTGGAAACCGCCAAAATCCTGCGAAGCCTGCGCCGTCATCATTTCCTCTACTTCTCCGGCTATGAGGAAAACGACGATATGGACAAGTTCCTAGGCGAAGTGATGAAGAAAAAGCACATCCTGCTGGCAAATGGCAACTTCCTCCAATATCCCGTGAACCGGGAGTCCGTGTCGTTTACCGGAACGGTCAGGGAAACAGGCGAGCCGTTCTTCTTCCGAATTTACGACAGGGAGCTGTTCCTGCACCTGTTGTACGTCCTGAGAGGCATCAAAAGGGAAAAAGCTAAAATATAACGTGACACATAACGACGGTATGGTGACTGTCTTTCCGACCCGTCACCATACAAAAAAAACAATGAGATCATGAGAACTGTGACCGAAGAATCGTTGCGACGCAGGCCGGCCCGTCTGGAGTCGGCCCTGGAAAGCGAAAAGGCACGCCTGAGAAAAGTATGCGGCGGCATCCCCTGGGGAGCCGGGATGAGGCGTACCAAATGTACCCCCTCATTCCGAAGGGAGGACGAACTGATTGGGAAAATCAAGGCGGTGAGACTGCAACTCTCCCAAATGTCCGCAGGCGGTGACAATCACACGTTTAAAGAAACAGGCAGGTGAATGCCGGCCAATTAACTTGCAAGTCAATAATTTTAAAACCAGTTACGAATATGAACACCCGATTGGCTATAATCCGTTCAGAGGGAAAAGAACATCTCTGTTACCGGGAAGAGGAATGTTTTGTCGATGTATCCTATCCGATGGTGACATTTACCAAAGGGGAGGATGATTTTGAAATTGTCAAATGCGACCATCCGTCCATGGAAGAGACTTTCCTGTATCAGGAAAGCCGTCTCTCAATCGTGATTGAAATGTACCATAACGGCTGGCCGGCATTGTCTCTGAAAGATCCCGTGACCCATGAGATATACACGGTCCTGACGGTCAACTTAGAAGATAAGGCGGCATTCTCACTACCTGACAGGGCATTCGTGGACATCAACAACAATCCTGATGCCATGGAGTTCCTTCTGTCCAACAAATTGGCTGAGGATACAGGTTATAGACGTCAGAGCGGCTGGGTAAGCTACCCGATGGTCACACTTAACCTTCCGACGTTTTACAGGCTTGACCCACATGCCTTTAGCGCAATATTGAATATCCGGTAATCCTTCCGGGCAATGAATCTGGTATCAACAATCAAATGGAAAGAATCATGAAAAGATATGACATAAGAGTAAGGTATTCCTTCGAGGGCACTTACACGGTAGCGGCAGAAGACCGCGATGAAGCAAAAAGAATGGTAAATGACGATTGCGGTCTTGTTTTGGGCGGCGATATCCACACGACACGCGATGACGATGAAGTGTTGGACTGGGATTTCTGTATCCATCCCGACACGCGGATTCTCTCCTTGCAGGAAAGAGGCGGAAAAGGAAGTTTACCGTCAGAAGCCGTTGATTTCAGCGGCAGGATCAAGGAACTGCGGGGGGACATCATCGACGCGATACGGCAGTTGCTCCATGCTCACTGCATGAAAGAAATTCGTCTTCCGGAAGAGGATTATGATCCGGTCTGGGTGATATGGTTTGGCAAGAACGGAGAACCATATGAATGCAGGGTGACAGGACTCCGGGTAACGGCGGACAGCCTGACCGTCCTTGCCGAAGAGAAAGAAAGCGGTGACGAGGTGCAGTGTCACAGCCCGTTTGAACTCGGCGCAAAGAACATAGACTGGCTTCATGAGATGTATGAGGCTGTGTGGCATCAACTGAGAGAAACAAACAATGTAGAATCACAAATAGAAGAACCATGAAATATCAAGCGGAAAATACCGTCTCCAGTTTCTTCTACTACATGTGGAACGCCTGGAGCGAGGAGGAATGCAAAGCCGTGTATGGCGGCATGTACCCGCATTTCTGGGAAAAATGGTGCGTGGCGACAGACAAGGGCACATTCGGCGCGGCGGAACGGTTCTACCTGGAACTCTCGGAAGACAACCGCAGGATTCTGGTGGAACGGGCCGTCTCGATATATGACGGACGACGCTTCAGAAGAAGGAACAGTAACCCCAAAAATCAAACAGTATGCGAGGAAACATTATCAGTCTGATCGGCAGCTCATGCGGTTGCAGTCAAACGGAAGCACGGGAATACCTGGACTCCGAAATCCGGTATCTGCGCGAATTGCAGGAGGCAGATGATTTGAGGGAAGATGACATGGAAACGGCCTGTCTCAACCTCGGTCTTGACCTTGACTACCGGGAATATTTTATCAACCGCCTCGCAGGGGCATAAAAAACTTATGGCTATGACCTATTTTCAGAACATACACTCTCTGGCGGACTTGAAGAAGGAGTACCGCCGACTGGCATTGCAGCACCACCCGGACAAGGGTGGCGACACCGCAATCATGCAACGGGTGAACACCGAGTTTGAAAGGCTTTTTGAGGCTTGGAAAGACAAACCGGATGTCTTTGCGACTTCAACCGGATATGAATATGACTATCCGGGAGCCACGGCAAAGGAATACACCGAGTACGTGTATAACGAATATCGCTGGAAAGGCCGCAATTACAAGGGACAGCACGCACCGGAAATCGTGGAACTGGTACGGGCATGGCTCAAGGAGACCTATCCGGGATACAAGTTCTCTGTCAGACGGGAGAATTACCTCTCCATCCATATCCGGTTGATGAAAGCGGATTTCGAGGCGTTCACCAAAGAGTCCGGAAAAGTTCAAGGTGATGTCAACCACTATCGTATCGCTTCAGACAAATCATTGACGGACAGGACAAAAGAAGTAATGATGAATATCTACGATTTCATCATGTCATACAATTTCGATGACAGCGACCCCATGACGGACTATTTCCATACCAACTTTTACCTGACGCTCGGAATCGGAAGTTACAAACAGCCGTACAAGGTGGAACCACCCAAACTCGGCAGCAAAGACAAGCCGGAGGTATTCAAGCATCCGGAAGGTCCGGCACACAAGGCAATGCGCCGGGCATTGGGCAAAGCGCGTTTCGGCTTCATCGAAAGCCGGAAGTATGCCGGGGAAATAATTCTGGGGGAAGACTGTTTCGGCTCACGGGGCGAACTCTATTTTTGGCCGAAGGAATATTCAAGCGCAAAAATGGCCCAAAAACGCATCGACAAACTGGAGGAAGCCGGAATAAGGTGCGAACTCACCGGCTATAACGGAGGATACATCCGCCTGCTCGGGTACACCCCTGAGATGAGAGATTCCCTGGAGCGGGAACGTCAGGAGTATGCCGCCGCGTATCAGGCATGGTACTCAAAACAGAATTTGAAAACAATCTGATTCAGAAATTATGGATACAAACAATTTGGACAAGTGGTGGTACGGACTTCCGGAAAACACCAGACAGGCTATAGGAAACGATGAGATATGGGAAAAATTGGATATGCCATCCCGTTCGGCGCTACACCGGTATTCCCTGCTTAGAATTTACGGAACGGCAAAGGACAGGGACGGGGAACGCACGCTGCTCAATGAAATCGCGTGCGGACTGGGCGACCTTGCCCTTGTCCGTAAAAACGGCATCGCGTTGGAGGAAATGTGCAACGGGAGCGGGGAATTTTACGATGAATACCAGGATCAGTTCAATATATTATATGACAATTACGGACACATACTAGAAAATATAAGCTGGCCGGACTGGATCGGACATACAATTCCGACAAACAGGGAACTGGTCCGGTTATTGGAACATCACGGTTACAAGCGTATGGGAATCGATACCGACAGAAGAATCCCGAAAACTTTCTATGTTTTCCGTCGTGGTTTGCACATCAACGCAAGCGAGGACCTGTCTTACCACATCGTACCGCAACAGGACAGTTTCGGACTGGGGCGTTTTGCGGTATGCGCTACCAAAGACGGTGAAAGCTCCCAGCTGGGAACTGACTGTGCCCGGCTCTTTTTGAGGCGCTTCCTTGCTTTCCTGAAGGGTGAAAGAAGCGGGAAAGAGATCATAGATGAAATATGCAACAACCGACAAACTGAGCGATAGTATGAAAGCAAAAGTATTCAAGTACAAGTCTGACGGGAATACCGTCGTGGCTCCTTATATGGAACTGGAGCCGTACGCGGAGAATGTATATCTCTCCCTGTCGAGAAAGAACGAATATGGGAATGAGGACGATGACTGTTTCCATGTGGTCTGCCGGATTGAAAACGTTTATTTTTCCAGCGGGCAGTATTCACGCCGGTTCCTCAACGGAGAAAACCGCAGGGAGGAAGCCGCCGCCTATTGCAGGAACTGGATCGCGGATACGCTTCAGGGAGCGGAAAGAGGAGCCTTCGTCAGGTTGATCTCCGTCCGCGTGTTCGAGGCTCTCGGACTTGACACCGCACCCTTGATGCAAGCCCGTGAGGCATACAAAAGGAGGCAGGAACAGAAACGCAGGGAGCGGGAGGAGAATGAGGCGGAAGAGCGCAGAGCGCGGGAAGAGCAACATCAGCGGCTGCTCGATGAACAGAAACAGAAATTCCTGGACGGGGAATGGATCACGGGAGGAACATTCCTTGAAATCACCGGAAGGGACGGTTTTGACATCCATATCAGAACCAAAGGGACACTCTACAGGCATGTGAGGGACATAAATAAGGACGGAACCATCAGCTACCGGAAAATCAAAGGCCACCGGACTCCGGACTTTACCGGATGTCATAAGGCCGTGGACGATTATCTTGCATTTATAACAGCAAGAGAGGGCAAATAATAAAACCTGGCGGTAACGGCCTGCTCCATGCGGCTGTTACCGCTGCCATCTTCCGGCCTCACAATTCGCGGTTCAGCGCCATCGCCAGCGGAAACATCAACCGGTTATAGGCTTTAAGCTTTTGTAGGTTCAGCACATATCCGGCATAGGGACTGGTCAGATCGGTATAGAAGAATACGTCGGTAAATCCCGCGTGTTCCTCCACAATTTCACCATCCAACGGAATCTCCTCCACATTGAACCGCTCCAGAGGCAGCTCTTCCAGACGGGCATGCTCCACATTGCCCAATACGTTTAGGTTGCGGTTAAACAGCACGAACCCTTTCTTCCTGTAATCCACACGCATACCATACGGACGCTCCACAAGGAAAGCATCCGCCGCTTTCTTTAGATAGTTTTCCATAATCCTGAAATTAGAAATTGCAAAAATACAGCATTTGTCCGGCAATGGCGAACAAATCAGGAAGATTATCTAAGGAATCCACACAAAATCCCACAACAAAAAACAACCGTATATTTTATTTCCCACCCTGCAAAGGTAGTCCCGCGTCCTGTGTACCCGTACAAGGTCAGGCCCCTTCGGGGTTGGCTGAAAGAAAATCATCCTCGCTTCGCTGCGGTATTTTCTTTCGCCAAACCTTGCGGGTACGGCCACGGGACTGTCAGGCAGGCGAGAAATAAAAATACCGGCTCCCGGAGCCGGACGTGTTTAACAGATAAGAATACAAAAGTCATGAAAATCCTGAATGAAGAACATTTCGAGAATGTAAGACGTTATGCCGAATCCATCGGTGACACCTCGCTTCAAAAATGTCTGGAACGGTTGAAAAGCTGGGAAGAAAACCCTGATTATCCCTGCGAAATCTCACTCTACTATGACCATGCCCCGTACTCGTTCGGCTTCACACAGCGCTATCCCGACGGAAGGACAGGTATCGTGGGCGGCCTGCTCTATCATGGAATACCTGACAGATCGTTTGCCGTGACATTGCAGCCGTTCCACGGATGGCAGATACATACCTGAAAAACATGAGACTCGACAATGACCGAAAAGCAGACTTCAGAACAGAGAATCCGAGGTCTGCTTTTTCATTTCTTGCTGTAAAGATAGCTGTTTCCCGGGCTGATTGCGCAAGGCGGCCCCTTTCAGGGGCTGGGTTGGCTGAAAGAAAATCATCCTCGCTTCGCTGCGGTATTTTCTTTCGCCAAGCCTTGCCGCAATCCCCGGAAAACAGACTGAAAAGACATCAAGAAATAAAAATGCCTACCCATGTAGGCCGATGTTTTACTTAAAAAAGAACAGAAATGGAAACACTGGATTATAACCGGCTGCTGCTTGTCTCCCTGTGGCAATACAACCACCATGGGGATGAAGGGCAGACTCCCGCACTTTTCGAGGAAACGTTCGGAAAGGTCTATGGAGGTCACTATTACGAAAAATGGACCGGCTGCTTCAAGCAGAATCTCTGGGACATGATTGCCTATTTCAGAAGTGAGAAGGAGAACGGACAGAAGTTCTGCGACATGGTTGCCCGTCAGGTCAAATTGTATCAACAAAAACGATCTCAATATGAAGTACGCTAATTTTTATGACCTGGAAAGTCTGACCCGGCTCAACAGGCATGAAGGGTGTGCCTGCTCCATAAAGGAATGTGATGTGGAGAAAGTGAACCGGCTGATTTCAAGGATGCGGGAGGACAGGGAAAGAGTCAGTTTACCGACCGCAGGAGATGTTGTCACTTATATCACCCGTGGCGGTGACTATTATCCGCAGGCACACATTGAAAGGGGCGATGACCGGGAAGTCCATATTTGCCTTCTCCCACAGACACCTTTCTGCCATGAAAATGAAAAGTGTACCGGTTACAATACGGAAGGAGGCCCTTGGGTTATAACCGGTCCGGAATTGCTGCTTCCCGATGGCATACGCGGCAAACAGTTCCGGATGTGGGGGCATACCGGAAGGCACAAGAACGGTGCCGTCCTCTTCCACACATTCGTCAGGGCATGGAAATACACGGAACCCGATCCTCTGTACGGAAAGTACACCACAAAAGAATGGACGAGATACATCATCGAGTGTCAGCCGGATATTGAACCGGCTGATGCCTTTGTCTATCGGAATGAGTCATTCACCCTTTACTCGCGGGAAGAACTGGAGCGGCTGGTCGGGATTCTGCACGGAGAACTTTTCAACGGATTCCGTCCCGGTCTGTTCATACTCTGGGCATACCGTATGGAATGGAAGGAACTTCCCGCATGGGAATGGAACATGCTGAAAGCGGACACCCATCTCTCTTTCCTTGACATTTCTCCCGTCAGGATACAGACTGACCATAAAAGACATATAGTAACAATCTATAAAAAATCAGAGTAATATGGCACCATACAACACACCGCAGGCGATACGTCCGCTTGAGAAAACGATCTGTGATTTCGCCTATTCGAACGGCTACGATCCGATATCCGTTTTCAACGATTTCCTGCGTTATGTCATTCACGGGTTCTCTCCCGGCGCACCGCCCCTTATGGATTGGAAATACAAACGGCAGCAGAACAGGCATTTTATGGAGATGCTTACCGGATGGATACGGCTCATGCAGCGGGAATTGCAATCCGGCGGATGGTTTGATGCGTTCGGTGACCTCTTCATGGCAATATCTTCCAAAATCGGTCGGCAGGTGAACGGACAGTTCTTTACCCCGCCGGATATCTGCGACCTGATGGTCTTATGTACCGATTCGGGGGAGACAGCGACAGGAAAACGTATCTGTGACCCGACATGCGGAAGCGGAAGGCTACTGCTGGCATATCATGTACGCCACCTGGGTAATTATCTGGTTGCAGAAGATGTCAACCGTACCTGTTGCCTGATGACCGTTTGCAACATGCTCGTACATGGCTGCATAGGTGAGGTCATCCACCATGACAGCCTCTTCCCCGAAAACTTCATGGACGGCTGGATGGTAAACCATACACTGACTCAGACGGGCATTCCTTCCATTCGCCGGATGAGCGAGGAGGAATATCGGACAAGCAGGAACATGTCCGTTGACCTGCTCAGAAAGCGGAAAGAGAAATTGCGCCAAATGCAGCCGGACAAGAAACAATCGCCATATAAACATGGCAGAATTTATAAACAATAAACCGAATGATGTATGAAACTGAATGTTAGCAATGAATTGAAATCCCGCCTGATGCATGCGGCGGAAAACGGGAGTGTGATAGCCAAAGACATCCTTTTGGAAGTAAAAAAGAACGTACCGGTGGAAGAGATCATACGCGGTACCTACAACTGCTTCTCCACCAAACGCAAACGGACGGAAGCCGGCACGTTCAAGAAAATCCGGATCGTGTTCACGGCATGCAGCAAGGATTTGGGCCATCCCAATTTCCCGGACCGGAACAATCCGCAGGCACCCTGGTTTCCGGAGAACCGAACAGATCTGGAACCGTCTACGTTTGCCGAGCTGTTCAAAAACCTAGGACCGTACCAGCCCGATGAGATCAGCTATTTCTGTAGCGCCATCTCACTGGACAGTAAGGTCACGGTCAGGCTGCATGAAAGCATGAACGACTTCATGGAAGCCTATCTGGAAAGCAACTACAGCCCCATCGCCGACAGTGACACATCCAGCCTGCACAGTTCCTGTATGCGGTATGAGGACAAGGCACGCAACGCCGCTGACTTCTATACCAACTTCGCCGGCGCTAAAATCCTTGTGGCAAGGGACGAGAGCAACAACATACTCGGACGGGCTGTCGTATGGAACGAGGTAACCTTGTGGAAATCAATAAACACACCGATTGCCGCCTCCCTGCTGGACCGCATCTATTCCTCACACGCATTCGTCGCCGAACTGATCCGCAAGCAGGCGCAGGAGGCGGGCATCCTGTTGCGACGCAGATACAACGATTATACACATACAACAGATTTCACCGTACTGAATCCCATTGAGGGGCAGGAATGGGCGGCCGGAGACAATATACAGGTTTCATTGACGGTGAAAGTGCCCGCCTGCAGGTGGCACAAGAAAGGGGTGCCTTACCTCGACACGTTCTACAGCCTCCATCTAACGGACGGCAACCTGGAACTGAGAAATACGGAGGGCGACACGAGCATAGCCTCCTGCCGGAGCACGGAAGGGTGCGCAAACAGGAGAAAATATGTATGTCCCAAATGCGGAAAAATACATCCCTTTCCGGATATGGCATTCTGCAAGAATTGTCAGGACATGTTCTATATATTCACCGTATTCGGAAAAGTACTGAAAGGCACGTCGGTGGAATACAAGGGAAAGAAATATCCGTCCTTCCTCTTCAAGAAGGGACGTCCCGTACCGGAGTTCAGACGGTACCTGCAAATCGAAAAGTTGTTCATCTCCTAAAAAGTCAGTATCATGGAAAAATTAATGGCTCTTTACAACATCTCCTCCCCCTCCGGCAAGGAGGGGAAGATAGCCGGGTTCATCATCGGGGAACTCAGGCGGATGGGGATTCCTTTCCGGCAAGACCGGCACGGAAACATCTACGCGGTCAAAGGCAACCGGGAAAGCTACCCCTGTGTCGTGGCGCACATGGACGAGGTACACCGGCGCAAGACAGGCTCCTATGTGGCCCATCTTGTGGCGGACTCGATGATTGTCGGCTATGATCACAAGCGTAAACGGATGACTGGAATCGGCGCGGATGACAAGAACGGCATCTGGATCTGCCTGAAATGCCTGGAGGATTTCAAGGCGGTGAAATGCGCCTTCTTCGTACAGGAGGAGGTGGGATGCATAGGCAGCGGCCATGCCGATATGTCCTTCTTTTCCGACTGCCGTTTCGTGATTCAGTGTGACCGGAAAGGGAACGGGGATATGGTAACACAAATCAACGGAATGAAGCTCTGCTCCAATGACTTCATTTCAGCTATAGATTTCCGGAGGTACGGCTACAAGCCGGCACAGGGACTGGCTACGGATGTGGCGGCCTTGAAAAGGAACGGGCTGGAAGTATCCTGCGTCAATCTCTCCTGCGGATATTATGAACCTCATACGGACAACGAGTACACCATCCTGGCGGATCTTTGCAAGTGCTACCGGTTTGTCCGGCACATCATCTGTTGCCATAAGGAAACCAGCACGCATATACCGGAAACGGAAAGAAAACCCTTCCCCGGATATTATGAACTGTTCGGACCGGCCGGATATAGCGAAAAGGATTATATCCGTCTGTCAGAAGAGTACAGATCTGAATTTACTAAAACAAGCAAGACAAGCCATAAGAACAAATTGTGATTTATCAACTTTAAAAACAAAAAATATGGAAGCAACAGTCATGCCGGCCACTGCACCGGTACAGAAACAGCAGGGACTCAACCAGGTAGTCATCAACAAGGTACGGCGAATGATAGAAGGCAGGCAGGGGGATGTCATGGACACCATCAACCGTCTGCTCAGTGAGGGGCGGATCGCACAGGATTTCATCGCTCCCATCGGGGTAAGCCAACGTAGCAAGGAACGCCCCGTTATCTCCTTCAAAGCGGAAGGAAGGGTACAGATGGCAATGCCCGAAGGGAACTTCAACCTGCACGGCAACGCCATAAGCCAGATTTCGGAGAAGATGGGCATTCCCGCCAAATACCTGCGCGAGCTTTCCGCCGGAGATGCCTGGCAGAAACAGTTGTGCGCCACCATCCTGAACGAACATTCGGGATGGACCGAGCGCACACGGGTACTGATACGTGCGGTAGGCATGGAGGTCCGGGGCGTGTTGTCGGACTCCTACCGCCGGCTCAACTCGGTGGACATCCTGACCGCTTTCATCCGTGAGGCGGGAGGACAGGGGGCGGTCGTGTCCGACGCCTATATGAGCGACACGAAAGTATGGTGCGAAACGATCCTGCCCACTCCGATAGAGATACCCACCCGTAAGAACGGGACGGTCATCATCTTCGCAGGAGCACGCTTCTCCACATCCGACTATGGCAACGGCTCGGTGGACATGCGGTCGTTCCTGCTCAACGGGGCGTGCCTGAACGGGATGGTCCGGGAATCCGTCATGCGGCAGGTGCACCTTGGAGGCAGACTGCCGGATTCCCTGTCCCTTTCCCAAAAGACCTATGAACTGGACACGCAGACCACCGTATCGGCAGTTTCCGACCTGACCAAAGGGCTGTACAGCAAAGACACCATCATGCAGAAGGCCATCGAAATTCAAGGCGCATCGGAAATTGACGTGGATTTCGACAAGGAACTGAAGAATCTGGTGCAGAAAGGAGCCTTGTTGAAAAACGAAGGACGCGAGGTGGAAAAACTGCTTATGAACAACAATCCTGACGACGGAGTGACAGGCGGGGCCACGCTCTGGAAACTGACACAGGGAATCACCGCCTTTGCGAGGGAACAGCAGCCGGAACGCTGCCGGGAGCTGCACGAAATATCGGGGCAGCTGATGAACCGGGTAAAGGTAAATTAAGAGTGGCTAAGACTAAAGCCGTGAACGGCGATGGCAAGCGTCCGTTCACGGCTTTGCATAATTTCAATCTAGGGTATATAGAACAGTTCAAACTCCTCTTTCCTTCTTCTCTCTATGCTTGGAATGACTTTTCCCCGATAACAGCGGAACGATATATATTCCCTGTAAATATCCCGATCGCCACTTTCCAGTTTTTGAATCAGTCTGCTTTTGGGTATCTTCCCGTCTCCAACCAGACGGTAACAGCCCACATTAAAGCCTAACAGACTTAAAAGAAGCGAGTCTTTTCCATATTTACGGAATACCTTCAGGCACCGTTCAAGGTCGCATCTCAAAAGCGAGTCCGCCTGTGCCTCGCTCAGGTTCTCGGTCAGCTTCTCATGGGGGAGCAGGCGGTGTCCGTAACCGATGTAAGGCATTTTCCCCCGGTGCCAGCCTTCCCACCGCTTGATGCAGGCTACTGCCTTATCCTTGTCAGACGGGGGATTTTCTGCCTTGCCATACAGAACAAGTGACAGAAAAATCATAATAACCGGTATTCTTTTCATGCGGCCTCCGTATTATTATTGTCTTCCTCCGCTTCCTTTCCATTGAAATCATACGTCAGCTGTTGCAAGTTTCCCCAGTTGTCCTCAAAATAGAGGTCAATGGTCTGCGCCTCCTTGTCGCTCTGCGAGGTATAGTAGAGCCGGAATTTCCATTCGTTCAACAGGTAACGGTCATTGGGCTTCAGTACCGTGCCGTCCTCCATCTTCAGACTGCCCTTTCCGTCAGGCTGGAAATACCTCAGTGTATAGACCGTTCCGGTAAAATTTCCAGACGGCTTGATTTCCAGACGGATTTCCACCGTCTCATCACCGGCTATCTCATCCGCCACCGGCATGGACTCCACCGTGAACGGGTATTCCTGCTGAATGTCCAGTTCATTGTCACAAGCGGCAAGACCAAGGAAGGAAACCGCCATGCAGCAGGCGGCCATCACCATATCAAGGATTCTTCTTTTCATGGGTATCTGTTCTTTTTAAGGTTAGAAAATGTATTTGATTCCGGCTCCATACTGGAAATGGCAGCGGCCGGATGCGCCACCCCACATGAAACGCTCACGCAGGCGTATCAGCAGGGCTATCCTGTCCGACAGGTATCCCTCCGCTTCCAGTGTCACCGCGCCTCCATAGATGAAGGACTCACACTTGCGCAAGGCGGCTCCGTCATCCAACAGGCGGTTTCCGTTGTTCACGGCCTCGTAGCCCAACAAGGCGGAAGCGCCGAGGTTCAGAAAGAAAGACTTGCCGGATGTGGAAAGGATTGTATGATAATAACCGCCTTCCCCTGTATACTGCGACAGTGGGACATACGTGTTCCGATAAGGGTTATTACGTTGTAGCATCTCACAGCCAAACACCCACTGGTTCCCCTTCTTTGTGTAAGTGGCAACAGCCAGCGAAAAGGCGTAGCCCGCATCATGGCGGTCTGCCCGGCTGTAAAAGCCGTCGGCCATTTCAGCGGTAAAGCGGACGGCTTTCATCCCCGGCAGCCGGCGCTGGGCTTCCGCCTGCCCCGTAAAGAGGGCAAGCAGGAGGATAATAAAGATGAAGTTTCTTTTCATGGCACTCATCTTACTTTCAGTTCATTGACAGTCCCGGCGCGTACCAGGTCTTCGTTCTCCACCTCAAACGACTGATGGCGGCCACCCTGTTTCTCGTACATCTCCACGACCAGCTTCTTGCCGTCGGGGATGGTGAACTTGGGCAGGGCGAACACCGTCCGCTCGTTCTTCTTCCCGTCCACACGGGTCACATAGTTGAAGGCACGCAGCGGATAGATGATCTGCTCCTGCATGGCGGTACGCTTCACGATTTTCTTGTCTACAATCTTGAAAGTTACGAAGTCCACATCGAAAGGCACGTGTGTGGCGTTCTTCACCTCGGTATGGAAATAGAGCAGCTCGCCATGTGCGTAAAGCCCCTTGAGCAGGTATTGAACCCCGAACCGCTTGCTGCCGATGTGCTTGACCTTGCGTTTGTCCTGCCTATACACGGATTTCATGATCAGCCGTACCAGACGGGGAGACTCCCCGGCGAGTTCCTGCAAGTAGATTTCCATCGCATTGTTCGGACGGTTAACCGACTCCCCGTCATGGATGAAGTCGCACATCTCCACGTTCAGCAGCAACGGCTCGTCGGCATACTTGACGTTGAATGTGTAAAAGTTGCCGTCCTCGGTTATCACGCTCATATTGGTTTCACTGCGGAAATGTTTCCGGGTCGCCTTCACACGGATGACGTTCTCCGCACCGTCTGCCTTGCCCGCTATCAGGTTGGGGGAACCCAAATCCACGTATCTTACGGGAGAGGGGAAAATTATATGTACGGTCTTGTCATACGTGATTTCCAGACCATGCGGGGGAATCATTTGGCTGAAGCCGATCTTGCGGCTCAATCCCTCGTAATAATCCCCGCTGCTTTGCTGCGCGTATGCAGCCACTGCGCCCATAATCAGGGCAAACATCATCAGAATCTTCTTCATGTGCGTTCTTGATTGGTTGGTGAATAAATGGTTGGTTTCTTTTCTCTTTTCATTTTTCGGGAGAGTGCAGCAACAGCCGGTGTCCGGCTTTCAGGGTGATTTTCACCGCACGCATTTTCTTTTCCACATATTGCGACACGCCCTGTATTACCCCCTTGCCCACGTCCGAGGCAATCTGCGCCCCGGCATCCGTCGAGATGTTGATGCGGCTCCCCATTGAGGTGCCCATACCCGCGGCTATCTCACGAGCTGCGTCATACTCCATCGAGTTCGGCACGAGGATTCCCTGCTGTCCGTCGACATCATATACCTCCAGTTCCACAGGAAACAGCGTGCCTTTGTATTCCACCGTCTCTACAAGGATGTCCATCCGCTCCCCCTGGATGCGTGTACCGCCGGTCAATACCGTCCCTTGGGGAATGAGCCGGTCGTCCACCGCCATCGGCTCCAGCAACCGGATGCGTAACACCTGCCCGTCCGATACGGTCTGCGTACCATGTACACAGGCGGCGATGGTATTCCTGCCGGAAGGGAGTGTCCTGCCTATAGGGGTGTGGAAACCGGTATTCCTCTCTCCCGCAAATTCGGCGATGAAATCCTCATTGCCCATAGGTTGTGCAAGCGATGACACCACCTGATTCTGTACCTGTTTCACCGGGCGGACGGCTGTCCTGTCTTTCCGGGCGCTCCGGCCATTCACGGCAGCCGGGGCATCCGGCTGCTTCCCGTTGTACCGGGCGGCCAGCTCGTAAGACTTTTCCAGCAGTGCCATCTTTTCTTCCAGGGTCTGTCCTTCCGGCTGTCCTTCCGCCGTTCTCTTTTCTTTTTCCAGTTCCTCTATACGGCGGAGCAGATCGGCATCTTGTTGATTTTCATTCCGGGTATATACAGCACCTAGCGAGCGGTTCATATTCCGGTAGGCTTCCGCAGAGGAATGGACGGAGCCGGGGGATTTCCCCGTTTCCAGTTCCGGCGGAAGTTCCGTGTTGGCTTTTCCTGCGGTAAGGCCGGCAGTATCCTGACTGTCCTTGTTGAGCAGTTCGGACATCTCCTGGAAGGTTCCCCTGCGCCATTTTTCCTTTTTCGCCAGTGCTTCCTGCTCGTAGGCACTTACCTTGTCGCCCTCCATTTCCGAATCTTTCGGCGAGGGCATCTCCACGTTGAATCCCTTGCCCTTTTCCTTTTCCGCCTTCTCCTTTTCCGACGGGCTGAATACCAGCAGGAGGAATCCGGCGCACAGCAGGCAGAAGAACGGATAGACAATATACCTCGCGCGTCGGCGCTTCTCTTCGGGAGTCAGCGGCTTGTCACTCGACAGCCCCAGCCGTTCCCTGATTTTCTGAAAGTCCATTTTCATGTTTCTGGATGTTTGAATGAATGGTTGTTGTTTCCGGCCGTAACATGACGGGCCGGATATGCCCGGATTTCATGTCGCCCTTCCGTTCCCCCAAACGGGACACGGAAGAGACAACCGAGTACAGACAGGCTGCCGTGAACAGAAGCGAGACGACACTTGTCAAGACAATGCGCTGCTTTCCGGTCAGCCGGCGGCAGAACAGCCGGATACGGCTGTCCGCACGTTTTAAGACGGCAGGTTTCCTTCTCATCGTTCCACACTCCTTATATCCCTGTTCTCCAGTATGGTGAACTGCTCGATGATGAACCCGTTGGGATTGTCGTCCGAACGTCCCGTATTCTGGAGCGAACAGGAGGTGACAAGGCTCCGCTCGGTCACGTTGCTCTCACGGATGATCAGCTGCCGGGCATATGTATGCGCCTTGTAGGGATAGGCGGCAAAGTCGCACACCACGCTGTCCACGTGTACCACCTGGTTGATGTTGCCCGAAATCAGCCGGTTGTAATATCCCTTTTCGGCAAAGTCCACATAGTAGTGATAGGCGCTCTTGTCCGCCAGCTGCAGGGCACGGCCTATATTGTGCTCGATCGCGTCCTTCTGCGGGGAGAGCGAGAAGAACAGCTCGTGAAAGCGCCGGACGTGTTCCCGCGCCTCGGCGGGGCGGTTCTGTGAAAGATCCTGCGAGAGGGCGAGCATCAGCGACTTGCCCTTATCCAGCACATAGATCTTTTCCCGTTGCTTCTCGGCGAAACGGTACGAGCTCCACAACGCATAGCCGGTGACGAGCGCACAGCAGCCGGTAAAGACAGCCAGCATCAACCGGATACGCCTGAAGCTGCTCTCAATGTTGGTCAATGACTTGAATTCCATTTAGCGAATGATTGGTTTGAATGAATAAATAAATGTTTCCGGTATGACCGGGCGGCTCCTTCCGACAAGTCGCCCAACCCGGTAATCCAAGTTGCCCGACTCACGGAAACGGGTTGCCATAGAGCCTATTTGCCCCGCAGTCTTCCCCCGATATTCCCCAGTACGGCACCGCCCGCCCCGGCAGCGAAACCGCCCGCTTTCGTGGCCGTGCGGTTCAGGTTACGGCTGAAGTTTCCGGCTCCGCCCGCCTGTACGATCCAGCCCGCTACCGTCGGGACGGTGAAGTACCCGATAATCCCTATCAGCATGAATATGATATAGACGCTATTTGAGTTGTCTATCGAGTAGTCGGGGTTGTTCTGTAATTCCAGAATGTCATTTTGGAGCATCAGCACCTGGAGCTTGGCGAGCAGGGTGCTGAACAGGTCGCTGACCGGAAGCCAGAGATAAACGGATATGTACCTCGTAAACCACTGCCCGAGCGTGGACTGGAAACCGTCCCATACGCTGAAGGCGAACGCCACCGGTCCCAGTATGGAGAGCACGACAAGGAAAAAGGTCCTCACGGTGTCTATCAGCAGCGATGCCGCCGCGAATATCAGTTCCAGCAGGCTGCGGAAGGCGTCACGGATTTTCTTCTCCAGATTGTACATCCCCACCTCCACGTACATGCCCAGGCGGGAGGCGGTGTCCACCGTTGACCAGCCCAGCTCGTCCAGCTGACGGTCGAATTCCTCGTCGCTCACCAGGTAGGCGGTTTCGGGATTGCGCAACATGGCCTCCCTTTCCAGTTCCTCCTTCTGCGCCCTGTACTGTTCCATATCCAGCGTCTGCCCCTCAAGCATCTTGTGCGCACCCTGTACTATCGGGCTGAGCACGGTGTTCAGCGTGCCGAGCACCAGCGTGGGGAAAAGCAGGATGCAGATGCCGATGGCGAAGGGACGCAGCAGGGGATAGACATCTATCGGTTCGGCACGGGCCATCGACTGCCACACGCGGACGGCGACATAGAACAGGGCACCCAGCCCGGCAAGTCCCTTTCCCACGTCCATCATGTCCTTGCAGAGGGGCAGCATATCGTCATACAGGGTCGCCAGTATGGTATGCAGGTTGGCAAAATCTATCGACAACGGCATCATGGCTACCAGTATTTGGAGGTTTCATTCCCGTAAAGCCGCATCACCCGGTCCAGGTCGTTCTTCTTTCTGGCACGGAGATAGCTCACGGCGATGTTCTTGTTCGTGTAGTAGCTTACCAGGTTGCGGTAGCGGCGCATCTCATAGTAGCAGTGGTCCACCACGTCCATGCGGTCCTTGTCGGTCATGGAGAGCGTGCTCACGTTGATGACCTGCCTGAGATCCTGCAGCACGCCGTTGCTCTCCTCCAGCAGGCGGGTGTAGCCGAAGGCGATGGCGTCCAGCTCGCGGGGCGAGAAGTTCCCGTCGTTCATCATCTTGCCGAAGTTCGTTACATAGATGTCGGACACGTCGCCCACCATCAGGATGATGTCACGCACCTTGCGGGCGTCCTGTATCAGGTCGTTCACCGCCTTTAACTGGTCGTAATACTTCTTGGCCTGCTCGTAAATCTTCACCGTCTCCGCAAAGCTGTCGGCCGTATTGACCGCCGTTTTCGAGGTATGGGCGATGTTGTCAGACATGTTGATGATGCTTTGGGCAAGGTTGCCGGGATCGGTCACCACCCACTGGGCATTGGCGCCGGTGCCGCACAGGGCGAGTACCGTTCCGATCAGGAGTGACTTCGCTTTCATGGGCGTTCCTCCTTCCGCACATAGTCACCGTTCGGGGAGAAGGTCAGCACGTCGGCGGCCTCGTTGTAGGAGATGTCGATGCGGTGCCCCGTGTTGATGAACAGGTTCCCGTTCTCCTCAACCAGCAGGTAGGTCTGAGGCCTGAGACGGCGCATCTTTCCGCTGCGGGCGAACACCGTCACCTTGTAGGCTTCCCCTTCCTTATATACCAGCACGTCCGGCTTGCCTTCCACGCTGCTCCACGAGCCGCAGAGCTTGTCACGGTCGGTGCCGCTCTCCGAGCAGCCTTGCAATACCATGGCGGCCATACCGATCAGGCACACCGCCAGTCTCATAAGGGATTTGTTTCTCATTGTTCTCTTTTTGGGGTTGATACTTGTCTTTGTTCCTCTCGTTTTCTCTCTGCCATCCGGCGGATGGCAAGTTCCAGGTTGCCGTCCAGCACCTCGGCAAGCCGTTGCACTTCCAGCTTCTCGGACTCTTCCGTCGTGAACGTGAAATACTCTTCCGCGCTCACTTCCGTAGCATAGACCGCCGAACGGGTGCCACCAAGCCCTATCCAGACTTCACGGTAAAAACGTCCGGGATGGTTCGCCTGGTTGATGGAGAGTATCTGGCTTTTCTCTTTCTCCGTCAGGCCGAGCAGCCGCTGGATATGCTCGAACTTGTTCATATATTTCCGCTGGTCCAGAAGAATCTTGCAGTCGGAGTTGTTGATGATGGCCTCCTTCACAATCGGGGAGCTGATGATGTCGTCCACCTCCTGGGTCACCACTACGGCCTCACCGAAATATTTACGGACGGTCTTGAACAAATATTGGATATAGCCGCTCATGTTGGCGGACATAAGGGCTTTCCAACATTCCTCTATCAATATTACCTTGCGGATTCCTTTCAGACGGCGCATCTTGGCGATGAAGGTCTCCATGATGATCAGCGTCACCACAGGCAGCAGCACCTTGTTGCCGCTGATGTTGTCCAGCTCGAACACGATGAACCGCCTGTTTGTCAGGTCCAGTTCCTTGTCGGAGTTCAGCAGGAAGTCGTAGTCGCCCCCCTTATAGAAAGGCTCCAGCACGTTCAGGAAGCCGTCGATGTCGAAATCCTTCTCGCGTACCTTCTTTTCCGCTATCATCCGGCGGTAGTCACCGTCAACGAACTCGTAGAAGCCGTTGAAGTCCGGCCTTGCCTCCCGATTCCCGGTAATTTTACGGATATAGGCGTTCACCGCTCCCGAGAGCGCCACCTCTTCCGAACGTTTCGGCGCCTCGTCCTCCCGTTTCCACAAGGTCAGTATCAGAGTCTTGATGCTCTCGCGCTTTTCCACATCGAACTGTCCGGAATCGGTGTAGAACGGGTTGAAGGATATCGGATTGTCCTCCTCATACGTGATGTAGATGCCATCCCCGCCACGTGTGCGCTCGTGGATCATCCGGCACAATCCCTGATAGCTGTTGCCCGTGTCCACCAGCAGGATATGCGCTCCCTGCTCGTAATAGTTACGCACCAGATGGTTGGTGAAAAAGGACTTGCCGCTGCCGCTTGGTCCCAGGATAAATTTATTGCGATTGGTGATGATGCCGCGCTTCATCGGAAGGTCGGAAATGTCCACGTGCACCGGAATGCCGTTCTGCCGGTCCGCCATGCGGATGCCGAACGGACTGGGCGAACTTCTGTAATTGGTCTCCCCGGCAAAGAGGCAGACCGCCTGCTCCAGGAACGTGTAGAATGACTCTTCGGCAGGAAAGTCGCCCGCATTGCCCGGAATACCCGCCCAGTAAAGCACCGGGGTGTCGACGGTGTTGTACCGGGGAGTGCATTCCATCATGGCAAGCTGGCTGCCCGTGTCGTTCCTGATACGGCGGAACTCCTCCGCATCCTCCGCCCAGGCAATGACATTGCAGTGGCATCTGACGGGAAGCACTCCCTTGGTATGCGCCTCGTCCAGATACATCTCCGTCCATTCCTGGTTCACGGCATTGCTCCGGCTGTACCGTGACAGAGAGAGCATGTTGCGCGAGTTCTTCTCCATCATCTGCAGGATTTCCTGCGCGTTGTCGATGAACACGTACTGCGAGTAGATGTGGTTGCAGGAGAGTAGCAGCCCCACGGGTGCGGCGAAGGAAAGACGGCAGTCACTCCTGTCGGTGGACATACGCTCGTAGCGCATGTCGGTGGAGAGCTTGCCCGGCAGGTCTTCCGTATCCGAAAGTGTGTGCAGGCAGAGCCGCTTGTCCCCGATACGCATCCGTCCGGGCTTGAGGCAGATGTCCTGCAGCACGGCGGTTTCGTCCTCCATCGAGAGGGAGAGGTATTTCTCCACCAGCCCGGGACGTTCCTTCGTGCCGGTAATCTCCTCCGTTTCCAGGCGGCGCAGCCGGATATGGCCGGAGTCGTTCACGATATGCTCGAACTGCTCCACCGCTTCCAGGAAACGGGCCGCCATGTCCTTGTCGGTAATCTCCCTGGGCAGCAGGAATCCCCGGCAGAGGGTGCTGAAGTCGCTTTGCCGGCGGTTGCGCTCACGGGTGGTCTTTGTCAGATACAGGAAACAGCGGTGGTTCAGGTACGGCCTTTCGTTGAAGTGCCGCTCATAGCTGCGCGAGAGGAAGCTCTGTTCCTCCCCGCCGTTTTGGGGACGGTAGCTCTCCTTGGTGAACCAGTCCTGCTTGCAGACGATGCTGTGTTCGGGCAGTACCCTGGCGGCTTTTATCCAGGTGGAGTGCATGGCCTCATACTCTTCCGCCGTCACCGTGTACAGCTCGGGAAGCTCCACCTCGAAGGCCACGGTCAGGTCGGCGTCCTTGCTCACGATGCAGCCGTTCTCCACCGAGAGCAGGGGGAACTTGCGTTCCAGCGTTTCCGCTTTCAATACATTTCTCATGATTGTCGTTTTTTTCTTTTTGCAAATAATCTGAAAACTCTCTTGCGGTGGATCAGGTAGCGCGGATGGCGTTTCTCCGCCAGCAGCTTCATAAGACCGTGTTCGCCGTAGCGGGCGTTCAGCCGGAACACCGCCCATGCCAGCAGACCGCCGGATACGGTCCCGAAAGGGATGCATATCCATTGGTCCACGCCTGCCAGGTAGAGGATGACCACCGCCAGAAGCACCGTCACCATACCGCCCGCAAAGACGAACAGGTATTGTGACTTGAGCCCCTTGAACTCGACGGGATTGCCCGCCCCCTTATTTATAGGATACTCCATACCGCTTAGAGGAAGAAGGAACGCAGGATGGTGGCGGCTACAATCAGAAAGATGCAGGCAAAGAACCAGCTGGCGGCGGTTTTCGAGGTGTCGGGATCACCGCTGGAGAACTTGCCGTAGGTCTTGATGCCGCCCACCAGGCCGAGCACCGCACCGATGGCATAGCACAGTTTGGTGGCGGGATCGAAATACGAGGTCATGAGGCTGGTCGCCTCGTTGATACCGGCAAGGCCCTGGCCTTGGCCCTGCGCGAAAGCACTGGCGGCAATCGCCGCGCACATCACTGAAAAAAGGATTCTTTTCTTCATTGTCGAATCGTTTGGGTAAGACATAAATTTGAATTCGACGGCGAAGATAAAAGGGAATAATACGCTGTGATTCAGAGGTGTCATCATATGTCACCAGATGTCATCAAATGTCATCCATCGTACGGCTTTATGTAAAGTGAATGGAGAAGGATATGGGCGGCAAAGCCGGTCAAATTCAGGATACCCCCGTTGCACATGATAAAAAAATCCCGTACACTTCAACGCGTACAGGATTTTCCGGACATGATATTGCCTTTTCAGACCAGCTTCCTCCAGTCTGCGACAGGTTTGGAAACGTTCCTCTCTTTTTTTAAAGGCAGAGCATTCCCTTCCTCATCCACATACTTTTCCATCAGCTCCTCTATCAGTTTCTTGTTCTCCATCTGGGAGGAGAACAACTCGAACATGTCCGTTTCCTGGATGGCACGCAGTGTCATGGCGGCCCGGTATGATTTGTTCTCATCTGAACCGGCACCATCCAAATTGAACAGCACGTCACCTACATTGAGCAAGTCGGCGGGAGTAACTGCCGGAACAATGGCTTCCGTCTCGGGAGAACGGCTGTCCAGTTTTTCCTGTTCGTCTTTCAGCATTCTCATCTCCTCCAAAGGCAGTTTGCATTCCACTTCATCTTCCGGAATATCCTCATCCTTGCCGATAAGGTCGCTTCCCATTTCCAATTGCTGGCTCATGTAAGGGGCAACGGTCTTTCCTGCATTCTCATCCAGATAGACAAAACGAGTGGCACCCATCACATCTGCCGCATTTTCCGGATTCCGGTGGTGGCCCTTCTCCATTTCCGGTTTCTTACGGGGAGTATAAAGCAGGTCACATATCTTACCTATTCTCTTCTTCTGCTCCCATACCTTATATAATAGATAAGCGGTACAGCCGAGCCGTATCGATAAATAAACTATTTCTTCCATTCTATCGGTTTTTGTGTAGCTTCCTGGTTATATATCTCGTTGATGATGTCCTGATACCTTTCCAGATGGTCTGACAGGACACTGTTTAAAAACATCGGGACGGACATATCCGGAGCAATGACCGGCAATACTTTGGCAACAGTCCTGTATAATGTATCGTTAACATAGGTCTGCCTTCTTGTACCCGCCAGCTTTGCTTCCAGAAAACGTAGCCGGTATTCATTGGTACCGGTTACTTCATCCGGAAATTTCCTCGTTTGCTTTTTAGAAGGACTGACAGAAGCCTTTTTATCTTGCGTCTCCCGGAAAGGGACGGCCTCTTTTTCCAAAGCCCCAGCCGGTGGAACTGTTTCCTCCAATGCCGTGACATCCCCTGCCATCATGCGCTTCAAGGCATCCTCGTCCACCCGGTAATCCATTCTTCTCTTGGTAGTCATAATATTATCTATTTAAGTTTCAGTATGGTTTCCATCTCCGATACTAGCAAGTCCAGGTTGCTGCCTTTCAGTGCGGAGGAAGATGGAGGGAACAAGGTGCTGCGGAACAGAGGCCCCTTCATCCCGGAATCTTTGTTGTAGCGTTCCGCACTGGGAATGACGGTCTCCAGCACCGGTAGTTTCAGAGAGCGGAAAATTTCGGTATAGCCGTTATACAGGCCTTTGGACACCCGTTTGTCCATCCGGTTCCAGAACATATGGATGCCACGCAAGGGTACGTCCGCATGCCGGTGCATGTATTCCCTGATGGCAAGGACAAAAGACATGCTGCTCCGCATTACCATCCTTTCCTGTGTAATCGGAGTGAATACATAGTCCATATTGATCACGGATTGGAAGACACCGGGCACATTCACGGTACCGGGGAGGTCAAAAAGGACAAGGTCATAATCCAGCTCCGACTTTTCGAGAAAGAGGCCGGCCGTCTCCCTGGCTTCCTCCGGGGTGGAGTTCAGGATGCTGTAGGCTTTCCTGCCGCTTGTTCCGAACTGTTCCACCAGCAAGTTTTGCAGATGCACGTTCTTTTCAATGTTCCCCACTTCCCAGTCCCGCATGGCACTGATGCTGTGCTGTGGATAATCACAATCCACCACAAGTACGTTATATCCGTTCAGGTAATGGAAATAACTGGCGAGCAACACGGTGAACGTGGATTTTCCCACACCGCCTTTCTGGTTGCTCAAAGCGACAAATAAAGGTTCTCTCTTCATAGGCTTGAATTTAGAGTGTATAACTTGTTTCATATCTGTCTGGATTTTTTCGTTTCATCACACGGCAATGCATCCGTTGGTATATGGCAATGACACATTGCTTGCCTGTTTGCATGAATACATTGCATACCATATTGCATCAGTGTAATGCCGGTTGCCGGAGGGTGTTGCCGTATAAGGTGCATTGCATTCATGTAATATGGAGCTCAATGTACCCCATACTGCATTGCACGGATGCAATGTGTTCCGTCATGCAGGACTGCCATGCGGCATATATGGCATTGCGCATACATGGATGATACCGCATTCGCGTCATGCACCACCTGTGGCAGGCAAGCAATACATCTTACAGGACAATGTTCCAATGTATGCCCTCATGCACTGTGCCAAAAGTAGCGGCTATTCTTGAAACTTCCGCCAACATTTCCCCTACCTGACATCAGATGTCGTCAGATGTCATCAAATGTCATATCAAACGCTGTTTACCAATCGGTTATCACTGTCTAATTTTGCAAAATCGGAATCAGACAATGGAAAGGAACTGACTTCGCCGGACCACAGCACACCGTGAACGTCGCGCGGCAATCCGACCATAGGAGGATTCTCTGTTCAAGCGAACAGAGCAAGTTGTGTCCTTGTCCGACAAAAAGTCTTTTGTCCGACAAGAACCAACTTGCCCGCCCAGAGGGGCGGGGGAATCCGCTCCAAAGTTGCGGATTCTGGAAGAGAAAAAAGTACAAACCAAAAATCTCATGTGTATGGAGAAAACAACAGGGACAAGGACGGGCAGAAAGTCTAAAAATGATCCGGCGGACCACAAGTACAGTTTCCGCCTGAACGCCGAGGAGAACACAAGATTTGAAAAGTTGCTGGCGGATTCGGGAGCCGGCAACCTCACGCTGTTCATCAAGAAATCTATCTTCTCGGGACAGATAAAGGTCGTGAAAATAGACAAGGCGACGATGGACTATTACATCAGGCTGACAGAATTCCACAAACAGTTCCAGGCTGTCGGAAACAACTACAACCAGGTGGTACGTGCCTTGAAGAACAATTTCGGGGAGAAACGGGCGAGAGCGTTGCTTTATAAACTGGAAAGATTGAGTCTTGAGCTGATGCTCGTCTGTAAAAAAGTCATGGCGCTAACCCAGGAATACGAGCGGAAATGGTTGCAAAAATAAGTCATGGCATGAGTCTTTACGGAGCGCTTGCTTATAACTACGACAAGGTAGCGGCAGGTACGGCTGAGATTCTTTCCGGTAGCCGTATGATTTCCGACCGGCTCGGATTGCCGAGCGGGGACATACGTCTGGCATTGCTCTCTTTTGAGAATTACCTGCTGGCAAACCGCAATACGGAGAAGCCCGTCCTGCACATTTCCCTTTCCCCAGCACCGGAAGACCGGCTGACCGACGGGCGGCTGGCAGAACTGGCGGAACGTTATATGCAGAAGATGGGGTATGGGAACCAGCCTTACATCACCTACAAACATACCGATACCCACAATACCCATATCCATATTGTCAGTGTCTGTGTGGATGAACAGGGGAAAAAGATCAGCGATGTCTACGAACACCGCCGTTCCATGAGCGCCTGTCGGGAACTGGAAGTGGATTTCGGTCTGCGAAACGGAGCGGATGCGGAAAAGCGGAATCCAAAAGCGGAACTAAGAAAGGTGGACGCTTCCTTGGGAGATGTCCGCCATCAGGTAGGTAATACCCTTAAAGCCGTATTGGAAAGCTATCGTTTCCAAACCTTCGGGGAATATAGTGCGCTACTGTCCACGCTCAACATCGAGGCGAAACAGGTCAGGGGAGAATACAACGGTACACCATATACCGGTATTGTCTATTCGGTCACGGATGATACCGGCAAGGTGGTCAGCCCACCGTTCAAGAGTTCCCGATTTGGGAAACGCTTCGGAAATGAACAGTTGGAAAAGCGGATGCTGATGAATCTGAAAGCTCTCAAAGACGGGAAATGGGCACCCTCCATACAGGCGGACATCGTTCGTGCCTTGCGGCAGGCAGATTCACAGAAACGGTTTGTGGAACTGCTCGGGCAAAGGCGTATTGATGTGGTTTTCCGCGAGAATGAGCGGGGACGTATCTACGGTGTCACCTTCATTGACCACAACCGCCGGGAAGTGTTCAACGGCTCACGCATGGGCAAGGAGTTTTCTGCCAATGTGTTCAACGACTATTTCAAATGGTTGGAAAACATACCCGAAAAGGAACGGGGCGGACATTCCGCTACAGAACTTTGGCAGCATCACCGTCACGAATCCTCTAGCACGCTCGAACTGGCGGCAGGCATTCTCTCCTTGGAAACCAATCCGCGGGATTACGAGGAGGAAGCCTTTGCACGCCGCATGAAGAAAAAAAAGAAGGCTGGACGCAAGCATGGCATTTAGACAAAACAAGTATCAACCCATTTATATACAATTATGCAGCAGGAAGATGATTTGAGGGCACTTGCCAAGATTATGGAATTCGGCAGGGCCGTGAGTATTTTTCTTTTGGTGGTACACGTCTATGTGTACTGCTATCCGAGTATCACCGCATGGCACCTGAACCTTGAGGTGATAGACCGGATTCTGGTAAACTTCAACGACACGACCGGAATTTTCAACTGTATTCTCTGGAGCAAACTGTTGGCAGTGCTTCTGCTGGCCGTTTCCTGTCTGGGTACGCACGGAGTCAAAGGTGAAAAGATAACCTGGCCTAAAATTTATGCGGCGTTGGTGGCAGGATGCGCATTGTTTTTTCTGAACTGGTGGCTTCTTGAACTGCCATTGCCACACATGGCAAATACCGCATTCTATATTTTTACTCTTACGGCAGGCTATCTCGCCCTGTTGATGTCGGGGTTATGGATGAGCCGCCTTTACAGGCACAACCTCATGGAAGATGTGTTCAATATGGAAAATGAGAGTTTCATGCAGGAAACCCGACTGATGGAGAATGAGTATTCGGTAAACCTCCCGACGAGATTCTATTATAAAAAACGCTGGAATAACGGATTTGTCAATATTGTCAATATTTTCCGTGCCTGCATGGTTATCGGGACACCGGGCAGCGGCAAATCCTATGCGATAGTCAACAGTTACATACGCCAGCTTATAGCCAAAGGCTTTGCGATTTATATCTACGATTACAAGTTTGATGACCTGTCCACCATCGCCTATAATTCTTTGTTGAAGAATATGGACAAGTACGAGGTCAAGCCCCGGTTCTATGTCATAAATTTTGACGATCCACGCAGGTCTCACCGGTGCAATCCCATTAATCCGGAATTCATGACGGACATATCCGATGCGTATGAGGCGAGCTATACGATAATGCTCAACCTCAATCGCACCTGGATCGAAAAACAGGGCGACTTCTTCGTGGAGTCCCCTATCATTCTTCTTGCGGCAATAATCTGGTATTTAAAGATTTACAAGAACGGTATTTACTGCACGTTTCCCCATGCGGTGGAACTGCTCAACAAACCCTACTCGGATCTGTTCACCATCCTGACCTCTTATCCGGAGCTGGAAAACTACCTTTCCCCCTTCATGGACGCATGGAAAGGAAATGCCCAGGACCAGCTCCAGGGCCAGATAGCCTCGGCAAAAATACCCCTTACGCGCATGATCTCCCCACAACTCTACTGGGTGATGACCGGTAATGATTTCTCATTGGATATCAACAATCCGAAAGAACCCAAACTGCTCTGCGTGGGCAACAATCCGGACAGGCAGAACATTTATTCGGCAGCGCTTGGATTATATAATTCCCGTATCGTCAAGCTTATCAACAAGAAAAAACAGCTTAAATGCGCCGTTATCATCGACGAGCTTCCCACCATCTATTTCCGTGGGCTTGACAACCTGATTGCGACGGCGAGAAGTAACAAGGTGGGCGTGCTTCTGGGTTTTCAGGATTTCAGTCAATTGACACGTGACTACGGAGAAAAAGAATCCAAGGTCATCCAGAACACGGTGGGGAATATTTTCAGCGGACAGGTGGTCGGTGAAACCGCAAAAACGCTTTCAGAGCGCTTCGGCAAGGTGCTTCAGCAGCGTCAGTCCGTATCCATCAACCGTCAGGATGTATCCACCTCTATCAACACGCAGCTAGATTCGCTCATTCCCGCATCAAAGATCGCCAACCTCTCACAAGGCACGTTTGTCGGGGCAGTGGCGGATAATTTTGATGAGAGGATAGAGCAGAAAATATTTCATGCCGAAATTGTCGTAGACCATACCAAGATCAGCGCGGAAGAAAAGGCTTATCAGAAAATCCCGGTCATCAACGACTTCAAGGACAGGAACGGTAACGACATCATGATGCAACAGATACAACGCAATTACGACCAGATCAAGGCGGACGCGCAGGCTATTATCAATGAGGAGATGCGTCGTATCAAAAATGACCCTGAACTCCGTAAACGACTGGGTCTGGAAGATGAAAAAGGAAATGACCCCGACAAATCATGACAAGTGGAGGGGGGAATTGAAGAAATTATACCCCGACTGATCGGATTATTGAAAAAGATGCCGTATATTTGAAACTTGAAATAGAGAAATAAGGCCGGTCTCGACAATTGGGATCGCCATTATTATACATAAGTCGCAAGACGTCTCGAATAGGAATCTGACAAATTCAAAAACACAGAGGCTATTGCGTGAGGCTTATGCTATACCTTATAGCATGAGCCCATGCGGGTTTCTGTGTTGGGCTTTGTCAGAGCCTCTGTTCGAAATAAGCATGGGTTTCATGCTTTTTTAACAAGAGGTATGGCAAAAATTCAAGTTATCATGGCACTCACTTTGGACGGGTTTCTTCCGCATGAAGACGAGATGCTTATGCGATGGGTGAGGGAAAACAAACGGCATGGTTTCCCACGCTGGCAGCGACAGGCCACATTCCACATCTACCCCCATTACGGTTTGATGGACTTGCTGAATGTAAAGGAAAAACACGACAAGGATTGTATTTATCTGGCAGGAGTGGGAGATGGAGGAAGCGCGGAATATGCCGATGGACTTTTTCGGTATAATCTGGTGGATGAGACAGTACTTTTTCTGCTGCCTCTTTCTTATGGTGGTGGAATCCCCTTGACGGGAGAATTCCGGTCTGTCCGCTGGAAACTTCTTGGTTGCAAAACTTTCTCCAACGGAATCTGCCGGCTTATGTATAAACGGAACGGATGAAGATGTTATCTCAACCCATACCTTTCCATTTTCTTGTATAGCGTCGGACGGCTCATCCCCAACATTCTCGCCACACGACTGATCTTACCTCCACATTCTTCCAGAATCTTCCTTATTAGTTCTTTCTCTTCTGCTTCTTCCATCAAGCCTTTTTTACATTTTTCGCCTGTCCTACAGATGGTCGCATTAAGATTCAGATCTTTATGGGTTAACAATGGAGATAGCGCCAACAGGACAGCACGTCTTATCCGGTTGTCAAGTTCACGCACATTGCCCGGCCATGAGTGGGAAAGCATGGAGATTTTGGCTTGTTCGGTAAAACCGGAGGTCTCCACACGTATCTCTTCTGAATGTTGCTCACGAAAGAAGTCAGCCAGAGGCAATATATCTTCCGGGCATTCGGAGAGAGAGGGCTGGCGTATCTCAAACTCGGCGAGACGGTAGTACAGATCCTCCCGGAAACGTCCCTCCCGTATGGCACGCTCCATATCCTCGTTGGTGGCCGACAATATCCGTACATCGGCTTCAAGTTCTTTGCGGCTGCCCACTGGACAATACACTCTTTCCTGTAATACCCTGAGCAGCAGTGTTTGCATTTCGGAAGGCATGTTCCCGATCTCGTCAAGGAAGAGCGTACCGCCCTTGGCCGTCTCAAAATACCCGGCAGTATCCTTTTTCGCATCGGTAAACGCCCCCTGCACGTGGCCGAAGAACTCAGATGCGGCAAGTTCCCCCCGGATACAACCACAGTTCACCGCCACAAAAGGCTTGTCCTTACGCCCGCTATGCTGTTGGATCAGCTGTGCGACAGATTCTTTCCCGCTACCGTTCGGTCCAAGGATCATGACGGAACAATTCAAAGGAGCCACACGACAAGCTATCCGTTCGGTCTCCCGGATCGCCCCGCTAAGCCTTTTCATTAATGATTTCTTCGGGGGAACGGAAACTGGCAGACCGATCAATCCCCGTAACAGTTCCATCAGCAACTCCTCGTGGACAGGCTTGGGCAAGTAGTCTTTCGCGCCCAATTTGACGGCACGCACCGCATCTGCAATGGAGGCATGTTCGGTCATCACCACAAAAGGAATATGTAATCCTTGGGAGATGCTCCATTCCAGTAAGCTGATGCCATCCCCTTCGGGAAGGCGGACATCTGTCAGTACCAGCGCCACGTTATTCCCCTTGATTTTCCGGCGTGCCGAAGGCTCATCTATGGCCGTCAATACCCTGTAACCGGCTTTCTGTAGCCATCTCTCAAGAATATCGCAAAGAATCAGGTTGTCCTCCACGATCAATAAAGTCTTTTTCATCCCCGTCATTTTTCTTTCTTAATTCATTATTTACTTCGTCTATCAGTAACCGTATCTGTTTCATAATTCTCATCGTGTACTCTCTGACCGTCTCGTCACTCGAGGTCTTGTCATGCAGGAGCTTCCGATAACCGAACAGTACATCGTTGGCCCCTAACAACTCCCAGACCGGAGCCATCCGATGTACGATCCTCCGCATGGCTTCCCGATCGTTTTCTCTTAAAGCCTCCTCCAGTTCGGCAAGATCCTTTTCTGACTCTTTTGCGACAAGACCGAACATATGACGACGGTCGTCCGTACTTTCCATCAGGCGGGAATAGTCGAACGGAGACATGCCTGCACTTCTGCCCTCCGTAACGGAGGAGATAAAGGCCAGCAGTCCTTTTGAAGAGAAAGGCTTATGTATGCAACCGCAAAAACCGGACTTCATATACACGCCCGAGTCCCCGTCCCCCCGTGCCGTCATGACAGCGACCGGAACGGTACGGGAATTTCCGATATCCGAGTTACGCAGTAATCTCAACAAGCCGAAACCATCGGTCACGGGCATCTGTATATCTGTCAATACCAAATCATAATCCAAGCGGTCGAGTGCTAGAATGGCTTCTTTTGCATTTTGACAGGTCGTGCATTCCACCCCGTTGCGCCCGAGCATGTCTTCCGTTATTTTCAGAAGGATGCTGTCATCATCCACTACCAGTACATGTTTGGGAAGTATCGTCGCAGATTGTACCGGAAGCTCCTCTGTTTCCGGTTCTCCTGTCGTTTCCGAAAGGGGAAACGACAGGCAGAATGTTGTACCTTTACCTGGTCGGCTCTCTACTTCAATGCTTCCGTCCAGTACCTTTACAAGAGCTTTCGTGATAAAAAGCCCAAGACCGAAACCTTCCGAGTTTATCTCCTGCGCCGCACGCTCGAACGGACGGAAGACACGTTCCAATGTCTCCTCGTCCATACCGATACCGGTATCACCGACCTCCACATATAATCTTCCCGCCATGTACTCGGTATGGAAACGGATCGTACCCGACAGGGTGAACTTGATGGCGTTTGTCAGCAGATTGTCCAATATTTGTTCCAATTTGTCTGCGTCTCCTCTCACTGTAATATCACCGACATTCTTATGCCGGTGCTCGAACAGCAAGGCCCGGCCACCCGCTTTGCGGGCATATTCCTTCGATATGTTGTCAAGCAAGTTGTTTAGACGGAAAGGAACCTCGTTACGGGTATCCTTGGTCTCATTGATCTTATAAACATCCATCAGGTTGTTCACCAGATTCAGTATATGGCGGCAGGAATGGCGGATGTTCTCCAGATAGCCTTCCCGTTTTTTCTTTTCACGGGTTTCCGAGGCCAGTTCCACGCAGTTGTTGATATTACCCAATGGTCCTCGTATATCGTGCGAGATGGTCAGGATGATCTGTTTACGCATACCGAGCAGTTCCTCGTTCTCTCGGTTTATCCTTTGGAGCTGTGCCCGCCCTTCCCTTTCTTTCCTGATGTCATGCCGTATGATCAGGAACGAGATGAATAGCAAGGAGGAAGCGGAGACGATTACCAAGACAAACAGTTTGAAAGAAAAATCTCCGGCTTCCGTGATTTTTTCCTCACGACTGATGAACGCCGCCTGCGCTTGCCCGTCAAGATGGGTGATGAGTATTTGCAACTTCTGGTTCAAGGCCTTATTCTGTATGCGCAGACTGTCGGTATACATGTCTATCCGGCGTTCACGTTCCTCTTGCATGGCGATCAGCTTGTCATTCAAATCTTGCAGCCCTTTCGATGGCTCGAAGACCTGTACGCTCCTTTTCCCACCGAACCAACCGGCAATCCCTTTTTTCTTTTGAGTGACTGTCCGGGTACGAACCGCTTCCCTGATAACAATAGGCAGACGATTTGCGAGCAGGCTGTCCGCTTCCCCCTGTCTGGTAATGGTCTCCATAATGCGGAGCAGATGTATCTCCTTGGCTTCCAATAAATGACATAGGGAGTCTATCTGCTTTGGCTGGACGAACGTGCCACAACTCACTTTCAATATTTGTAACAAGCTGTCCGTTTGCAAGCGTTTTCTGCGATACTCACGAAAATCGGTATCCTCCCAGACAATGACGGACTCTCCATAGGTGGCAAGCTCCGTGATATAGCGATGCGCCGTACTGATGTCATGGCGTATCCTGCGTATCTCCGATGTTTCCGTTTTTATCTCACGCATGCGGCTCCGTTCGTATAACAAGATGGAAACCATGCCGCAAACAGCCATGATCAATATCATATACCCTAAAAGAACCTTATGCTGTAATGAAGCTTTCCTTGCTACCATAAATATTTTCATTTTACGTAAACACTCACTTTAAACCACCAAGGATTTGTAACGGATTCGTCAAGCCAGTGTAATAGTTATCTATAATTCATTTATAAAATATAGAAGAAGCCCCTGTCTTCTCCGATAACCGGCTTCAGACAAGGGCTTCCATATTGGGATAAATCAATAACGATTTACTTTATGAGATTGGTCTTATTCCGGTTTTATCAGTTGGTTCCACTCGTATGCTGGCGGTTCCAAGTTCGGGTAATGACAGACACTGTTCCAATGTTGATTATAATTGAATAGACAACTTTCATAACAGATAGAATCGAATATATTCCATATCAGGCAAGAGGGAAACCGATTCTTTCCAATTGTGCTTTTCGCTCGTCTGACATGTTTCCCTTGCGGTAATCCCGTCTTTGAATGGTACACCAGCGTCCCAAAGCACCTTCACGGCACCCCGGCCATCGTCCTTGTCGGTTATAAAACAGGCACAATTGTTCGAAGTTACCTTGCCAGACCTGTTCCGCCGACCAAACGAATCCTATTTTATCCAACAGAATCCGGCGATCATAGGATAATTTCCCCAATTTGCGCATTTTTCGCTGTGTATGACACCATCCGCCCAAGTTCCCTTCTGTCGATTTAGGAAAACGGTGAAATTTTCCGACAAAAGACTTCAGTTCCTCGTAGTTCTTCATCCATTCCCCTTGGAGGTCCTGATTCCAGACAAAGCTGATCTCATCCAAAGCCCGGATACGCTCTTTGCTCAAACGTCCATCCTTCCGCCTTTCCCGCTGGGTATAACACCAGGTCGCAAGTGGGCCGTCTTCACGTTTGGGCCAGCGTCCGCAGGTATCGAGGAAAAACTTCAACGCACGGTATTCTTTCATCCATTTGGAGTCGAGCTGGTTCCATTCGAAGCCGATTGATTCCAGCTGGCGGCGACGCTCCTCCTGCAATTTTCCCCGTTTATAGGCGATACGTTGGGTGTTGCACCACAGGCCGAGTTTTCCTTCCGTGACCGACGGCCAGTCGTTTTCTTCCCGACGGAATTCAATCAGCCTCTCATACATAATCTGCCAGGGCTCCAGTTCTGCCAATATCTCCTCTATGCGCAGCCGTATGTCCGACAGGAAACCCGTCGCCAGAAAAGAGGTGTTCCCTTCGAATCCTTTGGGTGACGGAAGGAGAGATAGACGCTCCAAGTGGGGAGCCATCACGTCATAGACTGATTTTCCTGAAAGATTGTTGACGAAATCCAAGACGACCGGCTGTTTTCCTGCCCCGGCATCCAGGCAGCGGCCCAATTGCTGCAAGGTAACGATGTATGATTCCGTCCGCCTAAGGAACAAGACGGCATCCACACCCTCCACATGCAGTCCTTCTATCAGCATATTGACGGAGAACAATACGTGCAGCCGGTCTGATTCTTCCCGGAAAGCATCCAGTATCCGGCCGTTCTGCCGTTCACCTTGGGCATGATGGATCTCGAATGGGGTGATGGCACGTCCCGCTCGCGTGAGCCATCCGCATACTTCCGGCACCATCTGTTTCAAATCGGTGAGGTCGCGACAGAAGACCAGCAGTTTGCGTACGCTTGTCGGCAGGAACTTCCGGATGACCTCCGGTGCTCCCAAAGCCTCTTTGAAATCCACACGTGCCAGATCCAGTTTCCTCTGTACCTTTTCTTTTCGTCCTTTTGAACAACCGCTGCGCTCCAGCTTTCTTTGCAGCCGGTCCAGTTCGTTGTCCAGCCCGTAAGCACTCTGTACCAGAACCGGAATCGGTAAGATATTGTAATACCAAGCCTGCGGCAAGGTAAGCTCATAAAACAAATTCCCTTCGAAATAAAGATCCACCGTATCGATCATTCCCTCCGGACGGATCGGCGTTGCCGACGTTCCCAGGACATAGGCACAGGGATTGTTTTCTATCACTTCCTGCAAGGCGCTTCCCCAAATTTCCGCCCCGAAATGGTGAAACTCGTCGATTAGGATATGCTCTGCCCGTAACAGCCCATTGTCCTTTCTGTTACGGGTCAGTGACTGGAATGTCCGGTACGTCACTTGCGGGGCAGAGAATCCGACGGCTTTCCGGATCTCATCCAGAATCGTGATGTTCGGAGCAAAGACCAGTATCTTCTCCTTCGCATGATCCGTAATATAGCGTGCCAGCAAATAGGATTTCCCTGTTCCGGTAGCCTGCACGACCGCACCGATACGGTGCTGTTTGAATCCCTGCGTGATCGCCCTGTAAGCCACTTCGTTATGCGGATAAAGCTCCACATGTCTTCCGGACAAGAGGCTTTCAATATAATTTTCATCCGAAACGCTCAGCCCGTGCAGTTCAAAATCCAATGCCTCCGGCAGAAATCCGCCGTGCGCTACGATCCTGAAATAGAGATTTCGATACTCTTTGTTCAGTGAAGAAAGCTTTTCATAAAACCTTTCAGCATCCGAACGGGTCAAAGGACGTTCGTTCCAGACCTCCTTCACGATGGCATGTACCATTTCCGGCTTGAAGCCTATCTGCAGTCCGTCCTTAGATTTTGTTACCCAGAAGCCT
This sequence comes from Parabacteroides sp. KHUB-02, assembly GCF_056640955.1. Lineage (NCBI taxonomy): Bacteria > Pseudomonadati > Bacteroidota > Bacteroidia > Bacteroidales > Tannerellaceae > Parabacteroides > Parabacteroides sp. KHUB-02. The sequence goes on from NZ_JBWQEV010000001.1 coordinate 51,360, forward strand.
AGACGGCGATAGCAATCTGTCAAAGACGGCACCATTCTATTCGCTTACAAATCAAAAGGTTCATTTGATTATCGTCCTTTGCTGTTTAAAGAGGGTTATCATATCGTCCATCGTCAGCCGGTCGTAACATTTTCCGTTATAATCCGGTTCAAAAGCCGGAGATCCGCCTCTATTTGGATATGGAAGCGACAGGAATCAGGATGATCCATCCTGACTGTCCTTGCAGTTTCATCCCAAGAAGAAGCCGGCAAACGGAGGCGAGAAGAATTTTATACGCAGTTAAACCATTGGTAGATATGATAATAAATCGTACCACGAACGGGATCTTTCTTGCATGGTTCAAAACGTACAACGACTGTAGGCATCCTTGTTATCTTTTTATTGCTGTCCGATAAAAATCGGCACAATCTTATATCCAGCACAAATACACCAAATTACATCAATTTTGCAAAAAGAGAGTTGTCTTTTAGCCATGTGTGAAATTGATAGTACCAAGCATAAAAAGCCTTTAGAAAACATTTATACTAGTCAAATTCATGTTATATGGGATAAAAATCGTCTAGTTTCTATCATGCTAAAGTTTTACTGGACAGCAATATTATCTTTTATAGCAGGTTGATGCAGAAGCACACTCCTCCCGAGAAATACTTCCCGTTTTGCAGGGAGGACTGTATCAACAGATGTTTCCATAATTTCCAATCGAAGCCTACGTTCACATCATCACCCGTATATTCGGCAATCACACGCAGGTTCTTTTGAAAAGAGGGCTGATAGGTAATACCCCGGCTTGTCCGGTCACCCGTTCCATCTTGCTGCATTCCCAGTCGACTGCCATCGAGCAGAACCCCGTAACGCCCATTTGTGCATCCAATGCCAGCCAGCGATTTGCCAAATACATCCATTTGGTATCCAGTCCATAACGTTCCTTACCGAACAGGCCACCACTGACTTTCAGAAATTGTTTTCCGTTCCAGTCCCATTCCTTCGAGAGTACCGCCATGTTCAGGCGGATCTTCTTGTAGCGGTCGCCATAGTCATTATAAACCGGAATAATTGCTTGTCCGGCCAGTTTCCATTGCTTGCCCATATTCCATTTCAAACCGGGAGTCACGTTTACAAGCACTTCATAAATCTTGCCATAGAAGATATCCCGGTAATGCAGTTCTGCACCGGCAAAAACTTCCACTTTTGGCTCAACCACTTCTTGAGCATGCAAAACCGATGAGGCTATGAATATTCCGAATGCCAGCAAACAGAGTTTCAAGTTCAACCCCATGTCCATTTTATATTCTATACAGCAATGCGTTTACAATGCGTTTACAAGCAAGACCGTCCCCATAAGGGTTCACCGCTTTGCTCATTTTTTCGTAGGCAACTTTGTCGTCAATCAGAACAGATACTTCATTTACTATCCTGTCATAATCCGTCCCCACCAATTTTACCGTTCCTGCATCCAATGCTTCCGGACGTTCCGTTGTGTCGCGCATCACTAATACCGGCTTACCCAATCCCGGAGCTTCCTCTTGTATACCACCGCTATCGGTCAATACTATGGTAGATTTTTCCATTAGATATACAAATGATAAATATTCAAGTGGTTCGATAAAAAACATATTGCCAAGACCAGAAAGGTCTTCTCCAAATACCTCATGTATCGGTTTGCGTACATTGGGATTTAAATGCATAGGATAGACAAAGTCCACATCTGGGTACTTTCTTGTCAAGTCTTTGATGGCTGTACACATATGGATAAACCCATCACCAAAGTTCTCACGACGATGCCCCGTAATCAACACCAGCTTCTTACCACCATTCAAACGGTTTACGTCATATCCAGCTTTAACCAGCACCTTTACCAATTCACTATCTAAGACCTTGTCATTCTTGATTTTATCCACCACCCAATAAAGTGCGTCAATCACCGTATTCCCAGTAACGATGATGTTACGGTCATCAACGCTCTCTTTAATCAAATTATTGCGACTTAACGGAGTCGGTGAAAAATGATAGGTTGCCAACCGTCCTGTCAAAAGCCGGTTCATTTCCTCCGGCCACGGGCTGTAGATGTTGTGCGTACGCAGTCCCGCTTCGATGTGCGCCACAAGAATCTGCTGATAGAACGCTGCTAAAGCCGAAGCAGTCGAAGTAGTCGTGTCACCGTGCACCAGCACCACATCTGGCTTAACCTCTTTTAGTACGTCACGCAGACCTGTTAGTACATGAGCCGTCACGTCATACAAGTCTTGTCCCTGCTTCATAATGTTCAGATCATAATCCGGATGAATATCGAATATTCTTAACACCTGGTCTAGCATTTCCCGATGTTGTCCGGTTACACATACTACAGTTTCCACTTGTTCCGGCTGCTTCTGGAATTCTTTCACCAACGGAGCCATCTTGATTGCCTCCGGACGGGTGCCGAAGACCAACATTATTTTCTTCATTGAATTATTTTTTTATATCAGACTGATTTTATAAAATCATAACAACGATATATCTGTCTGCTAAAATCGAATTCATTTTTTGCCGCATTCAAGCAGTTCTTCGATATTGTGCGGTATTCTTCGTCAGGAAGATTAATCAACTTGATAATATTACTGTGTAATTGTTTGAAATCATGTGGCTGTGAAACCATTCCTAAATAATATTTCGACACAATTTCAGCTCCTTCTCCACCCCCACAATACAGTATAGGTATGCCAATAGGTATAAGATCATATATTTTGGATGGCACTGCTCCTCTGATTGCCACGGTAAGTGGAACAATTGAAGCATCGTATTTTGATAACTCTTTGGCTATTTGTTCTTTCTTTACGTAACCATGATAATATACAAAGCAATCGGGATGCTTATTTATATATTCTTTTATTTTTTCTGCCTGATTTCCACCACCGTATAAGTGGAACTCTGCGCCAATAGACTTAAACGGAATATTTTCGATAATTGAATATATATCTTGTGCCACACCTAATAGTCCGGCATATACTATGCGAAAGGGCGTATGCTTTCTTTTGAGTTGAGCTGCAACCGCATATTGCTGCAAATTACGGTATACAAACTTGTTTTTTGTCGAAGGAAATTGATTCACATGCCGGATTATCTCTTCAGACTGACCGAAAATACCGTCTGCATTGCGATAAATATAACGTTCAATCCATGCGAAAATATTGTATATCTTCCCACCTTCACACATTGCTCCAAGCTCAACAGCAGAAAGTGGCCATAAATCGGATATGTTCACAAGAATCTTGCGCCCAAATATTTTTTTGAAAAGCGTGATGGCCGAACCAGCCACTGGTAGTGGAGGGCTTTGGATGATCACCCTATCGTAACTTTGGATCTTCTTTATCTTAAAAGCAAACAACCATAACATGGTCGCAAATGACATCATACTTACTGCTCGCTTAAAAGGATTCTTGGACACGGTTGCATAAGTCCAATATCTATACACGTTTATGCCATTAATCTTTTCTTTTTTTGACAAGCAACCTCTATAACCCTCAAATATTTGTCCTTGAGGGTAATTCGGCAAACAAGTTAACACATCCACTTCCGCTCCCTGAGTTTTCAGCCCTTCAGCCATATTGGCTATACGGGAAGGAGCAGCCCCAAGTTCAGGAGTATAGTAGAACGATACAATTAAAATCTTCATATTTTATGTTAGAATATTCGATATGTTAAACTTCTGTCAAATAATATTTTTATCGTTTTTGAAGGTTTTAGACGATTATATTCTATTGATACAAAATCATTTATAATATCTATAGAAATTGCACCAGAAACAACAATATTAGCCCTGTTGGTTCTTATTTCAGTTGACGACATGGCTAGAAGCTCAATATCGGGTGCAAAATGAATATAGCTGATACATTCTGCTGTATTATTACCGATGATTTCATCATTTATCGTAAACACCTCATCGTTAATAGCGAACTTTCGCTGATGTATATATCCCTTAAAGCCATTGTGTTCTGCCATAACTTCACTCTCGGTATCGGATAGTACTTTTACTTTAGCTCTTTTACCTATGCGAAAACCTCCCCACACCTCACTAGAATTCTTGTTACCGATAGTTACAGTGTTATGAGCTGACGTACTTCGTTCGTACTGCCTTCTTGCAGTCTTGTTGTAAGTAGAAATACCTGTATCAACAATAAACGGTCTGCCGTCAATTCGCAGTTCATAATTAAATGTATCGGCATGGCTATGCCCCGGCTGGTAGGTTGCGGTAATATTACCCACATCCACAACTGCTTCTAAACGTGTTGAACAAAGCTTCCTATAGCCACATCCATTCATTAGTAAGGACTTCCATTCCAACTTCAATCTTTTGGCGTATGCTCTCAATTCGGAAACTGTCGGTGCTATACCGTATGCCGAATCATTGAATAAGGGAACTGTATCGTCTTTCCACACGATGCTATCCAAATGCCCCAACATCAGGACGATTTTTTCTTTCAGGCATTCATTGAAAGTTTCCTGACCAACAAACCGTATATTGTAGGAGGAAAAGTTGTAACAGTCCAACAGCCTATCAAGTAGGATACAATGATACATGGGTGACTGCTCATAGTGCGCACCGTCAGGGAGTATCTGCTCCTTCAATTCCTGCCAGAGCATTTTTTTTGATTTTCTGTAAAACTTGTCATCTTTGAAATAAAGAGCCGCTATGAAAAGAGAATAGGCATCTTCCAAAAGATGGTTTCCCATCAGATGATACTCTAGTTTTTTAGAAAGCAACACATATTGCGAATACAAGCTGTCATTCCATTGCTTCAGATGCCTTTCATCAATGCTTTCCCTACGCAAGGAAATAAACTTTATCCAATTAATTCCTCGTAGTGCTATCGGATAAGGGTCAAGCCCGATACGATTGCCAGGCAAATCGCTTATGAATCGGTCTATCCATTCCGCCCCTTTCTCATAACTCATCCCTTCCTGCAAGAGCCAGTCCATATAGTTCAGATTGTATGCCCAAAGCATACCTTTAGATATATCGTTCCATCCCTTGAAATCAGATGACAGATTCAAGAATGTAAAGCACATGTCATTGTTACAGGTATATTTGCTTATGTCATCTTTCAAAAGCATAGAAACACCGACTTGACATCGCTGTATAAATGGAGGGATATATAAACGATATATAATCTGGAAAATAATTTGCTTTATCTTTAAATAATGAATAGTATGAAATAAAGAAAAAATAGACATGTTCCTTTCAATAATCCTTTTATTACACAACCGGTTTAGTACAGTTATAGAAGTTAAAGATTAATCCAAGAGTGTTGCTTAAGCGATTCAATGGCAGCGAAGCAAGCTTCTGTCGTATTTATAATACTGTACATTGGGATTAACGGTTCGCCTCCATTTTGCATTCGGTCGTTTAAAAGAGCAAACTGTTTTTTTTGCCCTTTATCCATATTTCCTGCTAGCTTTGAGAATCCTTTTACTCCAAAAGCGGTCAATTTCCGCCAATTGTCTATCACGAATACACGTTCATTACTGTATACCTCTATACGCTCTTTAGCATAGCTTTTAGAACCATTAGAAAAATAGTTAATGACGGCATTCGAACCATTTGCATATCGTAGAATGATGGATGCGTTATCTGTATTTTCCTGTGGGTTTTCTCCTAAAGCATTCATACAGACACTCACAATACTACTATTTGCTAAGTAGGAACACAAATCAATGAAATGGCAAGCCTCTCCGATGATTCTACCACCACCAACTTCCATATCATGCACCCACATCTCTTTGGGTATAGAGCCTGCATTCATCGTGGCAACGATATTTTTAGGGCCTTCTCCTGCTAGAACTCTCAATTTTTCAGCAAAAGGAGAAAAGCGGCGATTGAATCCTACGGTTATCGTTGTGCCATTTGGAGCAGAGTGATATGCAGCAAGTATCTCTTGTAACTCCTCTGGATTCAAGCATAAAGGTTTTTCAACAAAAACACTCTTTCCTGCTTTTAACGACTCGATGAGTATTGGCGCATGTAGATTATGCCTAGTTGAAACAATTACACAGCCTATTTCTTCGTCTTTCAGCATTTCATGATAATCACTTGTTGCTGCTTCAGCTCCGGCTTTCTTGGCTAGTATTTTTGCTGTTAGCCCCTGACTTGAAGCAATATACTTGATAGGAGCTTTTGCTTTTATAAGACAAGGGACAATCATACCTGAAGCATAATTACCAGCTCCTATTATTCCAAATTTTCGGTTTGAAGTATTTTTAAATTGTCTGTTTTCTACTTTAATTATACGTTCTATATTAGATTCGATAGGATATTCTAAGATTGATGCGATACTGCCTTGTCTTCGCATATCTCCGTAAATGGTATCGTATTGTTCAAGTGGAACACGTTCGGTTATCAATGTAGAGACGTTCAACCGTCCTGTTGCAATACAGTTCAGGATGGTTTCAAAATTTCTTTTTTCAGTCCACCTAACGTATGGCAAAGGATAATCATGACCTTTATTTTCATACTCCTCATCATAACGCCCTGGACCATAGCTACAAGAAACCTGAAAGGACAGTTCTTTTTTATAGAAGTCATCACGGCGCATATCCAATCCTACCACTCCGACCAATACAATCCGTCCTCTTTTACGACTCATTATACAAGCCTCATGAATAATATCGTTACTTTTCGATGATGCCGTTATTAAAACTGCATCAGCACCTATTCCAGCCGTTACCTCTTCTACATATTTGATAGGGTCAATGCCTTTTGCCGGATTAATGGCATCAATACCAAATGATTTAGCAAGCTGTACTTTTTGCTCATCAAAATCAACTCCAATAACATGACAACCATTCGAGTGTAAAAGTTGACTGGCAACTAAACCTATCAGTCCTAACCCTATCACTACAACAGTTTCCCCTATTTGGGGGTTGAGCAATCGAATACCTTGTAAGCCAATAGATCCAATAACAGTAAATGCAGCTTCTTCATCACTTACAGTATCAGGAATCAAGGCTACAAGATTTTTAGGCACACTAACATATTCTGCATGGTTTCCGTTTGATGCTACTCTATCCCCTACATTAAATTCTGTAACACCCCGCCCCAGTGCAATAACAGTTCCTACATTGCAATAGCCGAGCGGAAGAGGCTGTCCAAGTTTGTTGAATACAGCTTCGAGAGTGGGTTGTATTCCGTCTGTCTTTATTTTATCCAATACCTGTTTTACCTTGTCAGGTTGTTGGCGTGCCTTATCTATAAGATTTGCTTTGCCAAATTCTACAAGCATACGTTCCGTTCCTAATGATACCAAAGAGCGAGATGTCTTGATTAAGACATATCCGGCTTTAACCTGTGGTACAGGTACTTCCTCTAAAATAGTTTCACCGTTTTTTAAATCTTGAATTATTTGCTTCATATTTCGTTATTAATTATTTGTATGTATTTATTTGCACGATTTTCCGTTGTATCGAATTTTTTTAGCTGTTGATGACCTGCTTCTATAAGTTCGTCTTTTCTTTTTTTATACTGCAGTTTTATGATTCCGTCAAGTATTGACTTTATCGATAAAGAGTCGCAATATTCAGCGGCTTTTCCACACAAACCTCTTGCAAAAGTCAAGTCGCTTGTAAGAATAGGTATCCCCATACGCATAGCCTCTGCATATGAAGCTGAGAAACATTCCAATAGGGTTGGCAAGAATACGATATCCGCCTGTTCATACAAATGCGGACATTGCGCAATGTTTAACTTTCCCGTCAGAATGATATATTTTTGGTATTTCTCTGACATAGGGAATTGCTCTTTACTTAATGTTATCACAAATCTCAGTTTTAAATCCAGTTTATTTTCTTGTAAAAAATCTATAATTTTGAAGATGATGTCAAGGTTTTTGTGTGGATAGTTGGCTGAGACAGTCAAAAGCGTTATACCATCAAATGGTGGCAATTGTATATCATTAATCCACCTCTCTTTGTTATCAAATATTTGGTTATAGTAGTTTGTTACCGTATAGACAGTTTTATGTGGCAATTTCAAAGAAAGCCTCTTGCTTACATCTTTGTTTTCGGTTATCAGTACATCTGACGTTTTGTCAAAATTATACAGTTTAAACTGTTCACTTATTTTGTAAGCAAACTTTTGTTTAAGTGATATTTTTTTGAAAAATGGTGATTTTGTGTAAATGATTTGTGGGCGCGCAAAACCACAGACATGCCGCACTTTTGGTCTCCACAATGTAGGCCCAAATATAGAAAAGACAACATCAATTCGGTATTTTTCTACGATGGAGTCCATATGAGCATTCTTTCCCCAAATAAGTCCGCCTATACTCTTAGGCATATCATACTTTAAGATGGTGCAGTTGGCATACTTTTCCATTGGCCTCTCTAAATAAAACAGAGCTTCCGACAAGACAACAAAAAACGAATGTTCTGTATATAAATATAAGAGAGAAAGAAACGAATCTGCAACTTGCAATCCTCCTCCAGCCTTCAAGTTCGATGTATTGACAAGAATATTCATTGTTAATCTTTCCTTATGTAGTCCAAAGAAAGCTTCTCCCACTTTTCTGCAAGCTTGAATACATCTCCGACGATTTGAGCTGGGTTGCCAATAACTACAGAGCCATCGGGTATCTTTCCTCGTACAACTGCTCCTGCGCCAATGATACAGTTGTTCCCGATTTCACAGTTAGGCATAATGATTGATTTTTTCCCTATAAATACATTATTACCTATCCTTATACCACGGACTAAAGCTATGTCCTTGCTTAATATCTTGCCCGTTGCACGAAAAGCATTGGTGATACTATAATCGTGAGTAAGCAGATGGCACTCGTCACTGATTGTGGTATTATTTCCTATTTCTATTTTACTGAAGTCGTCAAAAGAAACATGAATACCGATATACCGTGGTATGCCATTTATCTTTACTCCATTTTTTTTTAATAGAGGTATATACATACGCATATAAAAACGATGATTTATGTGGAATGCTATTTTACAGTTCCACTTCTGTAAAAGAAAAACGAGTTTTGAAAGTTTTTTTTTCATATTCTCAATCGCATTAATCCTTTATATAAAAGCATGGGTATGACTATGATAAGAAAAAATATGGTAACTTGCTGGGCAAAGTATCCGCGTGTTAACACTACGTACATAAACCCATTATACGTTGACAGAAATAACAAGGCAGAAACAGACTTGTCATTAGTATGATATAAAGAATACACATAACGTGAAAATATGCCCAACAATAATCCACATAGAATTATGCCTGCCCAACCGAAGGCGTAGAAAGCTTCACCGTAGCACATGAAAGCTATTCCATATTTGGCCGTTCCCCAAATTCTTACATTCATATCTACGAGATATGTTGCATCAGGCTTGTCCCTAAATATGCTTCTTGGAATAGGCATACAGACTGCTGTGTATATTGGAGTGAAATAGACAAAATTTGAATTGGAAGACACATCATTCATTAAGGCTCCCGTTGCATAGAATATGCGAGTGTCATTCATCCCTTTTTGCATTAGTTCGCTAATTGTCTGATTTTGTAATTGTGAAGAATCAAGTCCTTTATGATAGTTTCTCGTGGCTCCGATAACTCCCATAAAAAGCACAAGAATGACAAATAGCAATCCCCACAGTGCCAAATTAGGTTTTTTCTGTTTTTGGATGTAATATATTGTAAAGAATGCCATCAACAAATATATGATACGGTATCTGAAGCCGGCAATCATAAAACTGCTCAAAGACAGTGTTACAGCAGCAACAAGCAATACTCTATTATATATGGAATGTTTCTCTTGTAAATACGCTATCAGCATTAGGCAGCATCCGGGAATGCAGAAATTTATCATTTGTTTTCCATAGCCAGATAAAAAGCTACTGGTCAGCTCAACAGATTCGCTTACTCCGCCAATGAAAAGTTGCTTTAAACTGTAACCACCATTAATCATGTAGAGGAAAAGACCTAACAAGACAAGAATGGCTCCAATGTTAAATACATTTTTGAGATTGACCTTATCCTGTGTATCTTTAGCGAAAGCCACTGAAAAATATGGAAATAGAGCAACCTTGTAACCTAACATAAGTGACACATAAAAAACGAAACATCCGCACCATGACAGTGAGATGTAGGGACTCATATCTTTGTAGCCATAGTATGTGTCGCTATTACTAATAAGAATTAATGGCGATATTACCGTATAATAAAGTAATACCAACTCTATAAACACTATAGGTGACAAAAACTCGTCTGTTGATGCACGGATGTACTTATATGCAAAATCAAGGATAATGGCAACGCCGGTTGCACAACAGCATAAGAAGCCTATAGAACTTATTGTTTCCACATCACTCATGAATTAACTTGTCAAACAATGTTTCATAGCGCTGTCCATATGCAGTCCATGTCAGTTTTTCCAGCTTTTGGGGCACGGTGTAGTTTCGTGGAACACCATCAGGCTGATTCTGATATGCCATCAACGCTTTCTCTATGCACGCTTTCAAAGATTCTTCTGAGAAAGACTCCATTTCAAACATAAAATCTCCTTTCGGCTCAATCAGTTTTTTTATATCGTGTCCTCCCGTATCTTTGCTATAAACCACGGGTAATCCGGATACAACAGCTTGCGCCAAAACAAGTGCCAATCCCTCAGCTCGAGAGGGAAGCACAAATACTTTTGCCTTCGCATAATAGTTTGTTAATTCCTTCTCATCAACAGGTGGAACGTGAGTAAACAAAGGTGTATTAGGAAATGGGCAATTAGCGAACTGACCACCAACATGCAATAAATTTAATCCCATATCGGTACAGACTTTTGACAGTAAATCCACACCTTTTATGTATCGCCAAGTACCAATAATTATTACATCATAAGATTGGTCTGGTGCAGGTTTCATTGTTGGTCCAAAGAGAGAGATGTCCACACCATATGGATTGCGGAACAATTTGCTTTGAGGTATCCCATGTTTTAAAAATGTTTCCATCGAATGGAATGAAGGCACTGTGATATAATCAGCAAATTTGTAATTTTTTAATTCCCGCTTTATAACACTATATGCAATTCTTCTTGCACTTGGAATTTGACTTAGTATCTTGTTTTGCTCAAGTACATGCTTCGTGCCACAGTCGCAGATAACAGTTGCATTATATTTATTCTTGGCCACTACAGATGATTTTACAACCACAGTACTTGCGCCAATAAACACATCGCATGGTCTAAGAATCCATGCCACACAACTATCAACCAAGTAATCTAACCACGAGAGAATCATCTCACGCAGCCACATCGTTTTAATTTTACGATATATAAATAACCAACCAAGAAGAGGAAACAGAGACACTACATTTTCTGCTGGTAGACCGAATCTTTTGCACCGAGATTTGGGAATACACGTATAAAACGTCACTTCATGCCCTATTTCAATAAGTGACCTTGAGACGTTCAGCAGATGCGAACGTCCGGTTAAAGCTATTGCTATTTTCATTTCTTTATTTTAAAAATTTAAGTAGATGAGCTTCCTCAGAATTGATTTTATGTGTATGGGAACAACCTATTCCTGTCATTATTGTAAATAGTCCAAAATAGCAAAAATTGAAATAATATACCTATAAACTGTGTTCCAAAAAATGCGTGTAGAGGCATTGCTTTATATTCTAATGCAACAAAGAAAAGTATTAACCATATGATGTTCCAGCCAATAGAAATGTAAAGCAATTGCTTTTGATGTTCTTGTATTATCAGATCTATTTTTATTAGCCCAATAAGAACAAGTAGAGGAATACTTATGTTAGACAAGATGAGTCCCGTATTGTCGGAAACATATGATTTACCATACAGAGACAATATCAAGTTGCCCATCATTGAAATGATAATTGCCACTGACACACCGTAGATAGCGAATAGGCGAATCAATCTGCTGAATTTATTAAAATATGAGGGATACTCCTTTTTTACACTCATTTTTCCAGCAAACGCCATGAATGTACTGAAAAAATAAGAAGGAATCAAGATGGTGAAATTTTTTATCTGCAAAATGATGGTCATACTGCTGACTGCTTCTGTTGAACTATAATGCGCAAGCATTAATTGTGAAATCCAAAGAACAGGAGCTTCAATAAAGGACATTACAAAAACAGGTATTATCATTGATGACAAGACTGGTAGATTCTCCTTGAACTTTGATTTTTCAAAATGCAATTGGATATCAGGTTTAGTCTTCCATATTGTATATAAAGAAATCAGTGTATAGAATGAATAGTACAGCAACATGCTGACAATAGCTCCATTGAGGCCGTTGAGATGAATCCCGACAATCGTGGAAACAAGAAAAAACAAAGAGGATATTATTTGCAACATACCTACTGTCTTGAACTCCATTAATCCCTTGAGAATACCCTCTATAAGAGGTTGAAACATAAGTGCAGGTAGCAACAGTCCAATGATTTTAACATAGGAGTTAAGATTAGAAGTCCCGATTACTGATTCTAAAAAGTTTGAAGGTAGTAGTATTAAAAAAAAACCAAGCAATGTACAAACTGACAAGGAAAATGCAGTCAATATAAGCAAGCGATAATAAGAATCAAGAGAGGTCTTTATTTCGACTGTAAATTTTGTACAAAGCGATGAGAAATTCAGTGCGCAAACGCACAGCACCATATTTAATGTATTCCGGAGCAAAGAATACTCACCGAACTCCGACTTTGTTAATCTGTTTGTACAGTAAAATGTAAGTATAATGATAATCAGTTTAGATAATCCACTCCCTAATATAGTAAGGGTAAAACCGCGTGCTATAGGTGAATTTTGTAATTTATTCAGCATTTTTCTTTTCTTATTCTTTTCAAGCAAACTAGTTTAAGTTCTTTGCTTTCACATAATAAAACAAATCTCCTCCCATCAAGCTGGATACCACTAAGTCCTCAAAATTTGTGTTATGCAACCTTTTGAGAATTGCGGGATTACCAGCATATACTCCCATCGGTATCGTGCTCTTTGTAAGTACTGAATATGCCCCTACTACAGAACCTTCTGCAATAGTATTGACACTCGGTAATATTATACACCCAGTACATAACCAACAATACATTTCAATTTTCAGGTCGGGATAGAAACGTGTGGTAAAGCTCTTGTCATTATCGATATAATGACTTACTCTAATAATAACTACATCTCTGTTTATGATAACATTGTCACATATTTCTACTTTACTCCTCAAATCAATGTTCCACGATTCTACGATGCAATCATTACCTATGACGAGATTCTTGTTAGCACGACATGCGAGTTTCCATGTTATAATACTATTTCGCCCAATATAAGCCCCTCGTATTCGCGCATACATACGTATTAAGCCGTATTTCAAATACAGTCTTATGCGAGACAGCAATCCTAAGAAATATTTAAATATAGAGCGCTCGTTTATTTTTTTATTGTAAAGTTCTTTCATTTAATTATATTCGTTAATTATTCAATTCTGACTTCGCAAAGGATGCCTAAATTCAAGGAACTCATGCTCAGAAAAACGACCACTTGAAGGTTTCGTATAAATAGAAAAAGACTTTATCTCCTCTCTCTCCACCAGACCACATAAGTTGACGGTCTTTTCTTTCACTTTCTATACTGATCGCCCAGCTGACACAGTATCAGATTTTTCCCGGATACAATACTGTAAAATATATTAATCAGTATCTTCAGGTCAAAAAGCTAGGAACGGTACCCTAAATAATAGAGGTCATACTCCTGCCATTTGAGATTTTTTCCATAGTATCTATATAACCGTTATATAACGTGACATATGATGTTATGCCCAAGCGGATCTGATAGAAATAAGAATACTGTAATCATGTTCCATAATTTGGTCAATGTAGAATTTCCGTTCGGGATGCGGCTCAATTAACGCCATATAACCACGCAAGGCATTGTATAATTGCGGCAACTTAACCAAATGATATGCACGGATGAAATGCCCGACTTTTGTCAGGCGAGAGTCATTGTTGCTGTTGCTATGGCTCAGTTGCGGATCGGATATTTCCGCATCAAGACACATGGAACGAAACTTGTATAGAACCTGCCGATACGTTCCTGCTTGAAGATGGCGATATTGCAGATAAAAAACGGTGGTGAAAAGAGAATCTGTACTACTAGTGACCACTGGAAATCGTATATACGCTTGATATTGCGGGAAAAGACCGGCATGTTGTTGGATATGAAGCAATCCTTGGGAACGTATTGATTCACAGAAGTGGTTATTATGATTTTACTTTCATTTACCTATACCATCTTTCAATTTGTTTACCTTTCTCTGATATGCGCTTATGCCTATTACATCAAGCTTTTGCAAACCTATATAGAATTCTGTCTGGGCAATGATTTCTGCGGCATTCTGTAGCAATGGTACAATAGATTTATGTTCAGTGACGGTACACGGTGTCTGAGCACTTCTGGCATATTCACGAAGACAGCCCTAAGTCTTGCCGAATAACCGTATGCATACCACATTCCTGTTATGCTTTTATAATGTAAATGGATCTGGTATCCATCGTTATTATGCTCGTTACGGATAATACTGTCAAGTTCTATACTTCTTATATGTTTGGCAGATTTACCATATAGAGTTCTTTTATTCCCTGAAAATTCCGCAAAAATCCAGTATTACCTTGTCATCTCTCCACGTCAGTTCCTTGAATGGTGTGTGTGCCGTAAGGAATACCACAATATCCGCTTTGTCGTAGGCTTCTTTGTAATCTGTCAACTTGAACACATTGTGCTCCCTCACATTGGGTTCCACAACCAGGATATTGGCATTATTGCAACTTTGCATCACTTTCGTGGTTATATATTTCGCGGGGCTCTCACGCAAATCGTCGATATTCGGTTTAAAAGCCAAGCCCATCATAGCGACACAGGGTTTGCGGTGATGCTTCAACCCAAACTTCAACATAACGTTCTTCACTTTTTCCGCACACCAGAAAGACTTATAGTTGTTGATATCTCTTGCATCCGCAATCAGTTTACTCTCTGCTGGAAAATCAGCTGTGATAAAATAAGGGTCAACAGCGATGCAATGACCACCCACACCGCAACCTGGTTGCAGAATGTTCACTCGCGGATGCTTGTTGGCAAGATTGATAAGCTCCCACACATTAATACCTGCCTTGTCGCAAATCAAAGAAAGTTCATTCGCAAAGGCAATCTGTACATCACGACAGGAATTTTCTGTCAATTTGCACATTTCAGCGGTACGACAATTAGTCTTGTGGAGCGTGCCCTGCACAAATTGAGAATAGAACTCAATAGCCTTATCAGTAGATTCGGGATTCAAACCACCGATGACACGGTCGTTGTGTACTAACTCGTAAATCACATTACCCGGTAATACACGTTCGGGGCAATAAGCCACAAAAATATTTCTTTCCAATTCAGGACGTTCACTGAAAATGAGGCGGGACATCGCTTCGGTAGTGCCTACGGGTGAAGTGGACTCAATGACATAAAGATCGCCTTTCTTAAGCAACGGTAATACGGCACGCGTAGCGGCTTCCACATAGCTGGTGTCCGGTTCATGATTTCCTTTGAATGGAGTGGGAACTACCATGAAATAAGCATCGCTCACCTCCGGCTTTATGGATGCTTTCAACGAGCCGGCATTTACCACTTCCTGTAACATCTCTTCCATGCCCGGCTCAATGATATGCAGATGTCCTGCATTTGTCATTTCCACTACTTGAGGGTTAATATCAACTCCCATAATCTGAATGCCGTGCTTGGCGGCAATGATGGCTGTGGGCAGTCCGATATACCCCAAGCCCATAAAACAAGCTTTCATTATCAATCTATTATATAAGTGTTATTATTTTGTACAATCATTCAAAATTTCTTTCCAAATACAATTGCACAGAATGTGTTCAGCAGAATTTTGAAGTCGAACCACCATGAACGATGCCCTAAATAATAAAGGTCATATTCCAAGCGTCGGAGCATCTTCTCCATTGTATCCGTATAGCCGTTATATAGCGTGGCATACGATGTTACACCCGGACGGATTTGGTAAAGATAGGTGTATCGTTGGTCGTGTTCAAGTATCTGGTCTATATAAAACTTGCGTTCGGGACGCGGACCTATGAATGCCATATCGCCACGCAAGACGTTGTAGAGTTGAGGCAATTCATCCAAATGGTGCGCTCGGATGAAACGACCGATTTTTGTCAACCGAGGATCATTGTCACCTCCGCTGTGACTGAGTTGTGGCCCGAACTTCTCGGCATCCAGACGCATGGAACGAAACTTGTATATATAAAATGGACGACCGAACCTGCCGATACGCTCCTGCTTGAAGATGGCACTTCCTCCATCCTCCATGTGAATGACAATGTAGCAAATCAAGAATAGCGGAGAAAAAATTGTCAAAGCAATCAATGACAGGATAAAATCACTGATACGCTTTATATTACGTGCAAATGCAGACATCCCGTCGGGAATAAAACTGTCCCGTGGCACATATTGGCTGACATGTGTGGTGACAATTATTGCGTCATCATTCGAGCTCCCTTTCAACTTATGCAACCACATCTGATAAGCATTGAAATTTATTGTATCTGCCATTTTCAATTTTATAGAAGTTGCTGTTTGTGAACCTATCTCAACTGAGTATTGCAGCAATAAGCCAAGGGATTCTCCGGATGTAACCGTACATGGCATCTGAAGGCAGTCTGAGTAACTACGCAAATTCATGTAGCCTTGTCGTTTATCAAAAAGGCGTAAACCATATGCTGAGTAGCCATATGCACACCATGCACCGATCTGTTTATTCCAATATAAGTTGATGTTAGAACCGTCATTTTGACTTTCGGTTTCCCTAATAAGTTGAATATTCATAAAATATATTTGCGAAATTTACTTAAATTAAGGTTTATACCAAATCCTGTTGATTGTACAAGTCTTGTTGCAATTTAGTCAACGGACGTAGATGAATGTCATTCTCCAGAAAACCAAAAATGATACGTTTCTGAAGGGAAGGAGTTATGGTCATCCCATTGTATTGATTTTTCATCATCTTCATATAGGTCTTATCCCATGCCTTGCGTTTCCAGATAATTTCTTCCGTTACATCCTTGAATGCGGAATACAATGGAGTAATGTGGAAACACTTTTCATGATTTTCTCTCAAAAGATTGTTTCCGGGTGCGTCAAAGTAGATCTCCAGAGCTTCCGCTTTATTGCTTTTCAAATATTCAAGTACGACTTTGTCATGTGAAATCCCTTTCAAGTGCACTGTGCTCATCACCATAGCCATTGAACTGATATTGTTCTCCTTGTTTCAAGATGCGCAGTACGTTCTTGTTTCAGCGGTCATCCTTTCGGATTACAAGTTTCGTTAATGCAAAATTTGCAATCATTGATCACTTTGTTTTTGTAAGGTTCCAATGACTTCCGATTTTACTGCCGAAGCGACCAATGTCTTGTAACAGCCTATGGAATGGATGTCACAACCGGTACGGTCATACATTCCGGCTTTCAGTAAGACTTCGGCCTTTTCTTGCACATGTCTGCCGTATCTCCCGATCAACGAGGGCACATTGAGTTGAAAGGAGATATGTTCTTCCTTCAATATCTTATAATCTTTCTTCTGCATGTATTCATACCGTTCCGGATGGGCCAACAATGGATAATAACCTTTTTTTTGGGTGCGTTGCAAAATAGACAGTAGCCCCATTGGTGGACTGAAATAAGAAGTTTCCACTAACAGATAACGTTTTCCTTCCTCAAGGGGTAACAGATCATCCTTTTCCAACCGTTCCTCAAAAAGGTTATCCAACATATATTCCGCAGCCAAAGCCAATTCCACCTTCCCTTGATACTTTTGCTTTAAGCGCAAGAATTTTTGTTGTAATGCAGCGGTTTCATTGGGCATGTCTTCCATGATATGAGGGGTAAGCCATACTTTCCGCACTCCTTGCCGTTCCATCTCATCTAAAATTCTCCATGTTTCTTCTTCTGTTTTTACCCCATCGTCAACACCGGGCAACAAGTGACTATGGCAATCAGTCATCCCATGCAGGATACCGCTATCGGCTATAGGAACAGAAGATTTAAAGAACCACATTTCAACTTACAATTTTATATCATTTTTTATCTCTACAATAAGAGGCATACCCGTTGTGGTAACCATAACTATAACCATAGCGGTAACTATAGCGTCCACCGGTGCTTTCCGTGCCATTCAAAATTATTGAAAGATTCTTGAAACGCTTTTCTTGATAAATGTTTTCCAATTCAGACAACAGCGAGCGATCCAACAATCCCGCACGTACAACAAAGAATGTCCGATCGGCATATTGCTCGATTATCTGTGCATCTGCCACAATATCAATCGGCGGACAATCAATAAAAATATAGTCATACTCGTTGCGTAAGGCTTGTATCAAGGTTGCCAAACTTTTATCCTCCAACAATTCCGTCGGGTTGGGAGGAATGGTTCCTACCGGAATGGTATGCAGATTAGGATATTTTTTATCCGTTATAAGCAATTCATTCCAACTGGTTTCCTCGTATCCCAAGTAGTCACTTAACCCCTTTTTAGGCGACCCGACATAAGCCGAAACTGTTCCATGTCGCAAATCCCCGTCTATCACCAACACTTTTTTCCCTTTAATGGCAAAACTCATGGCGATGTTCATGGACAAGAAACTCTTTCCGCTACCCGGATTAAAGGAGGTTACTACAAATACCTTCTGCTGGGTGTTCTTGTTTTTTATAAAGTCCACGTTGGAGCGGAGCACACGAAAAGCTTCGTTGATAATGTTTCGGTTACTCTCTTCCACCACAATCACATGTTCCGGAGATTTGTTATTTTTTTTCTTGTTACTGAGATATAACGGTATTTCACCTAAACAGGGCACACTCAGGTTTTCCAAATCTTTTTTACCCCGAACTTTGGTGTTCATATTCTCTTGCATAAAGATAATCACAGCCGGTACTAAAAGTCCGAGAACAAGAGCCACCAACAAAATGTTTTTCTTATTCGGTGCCGTTGGTAAGGCACTGCCACGTGGAGCTGTAATCATTCGCGTATTATAAGCGGTAAATGCTTGTGACAGTTCGTTCTCTTCACGTTTCTGGAGCAGATACAGGTACAACTCTTCCTTTACTTTTTGTTGGCGTTCTACCGATAACAAGTATTTGGCCTGACTCGGATTAGAAGCTAACTGTTGAGTTGTAGTTGCTTCCTGTTGGCGAATACTGCGTATCTGGGTATTCAACGATACAATCAGATTATCAACCGATTGAAGAATCGTACGTTTCATACTCTGCATTGAGTTCCCTAAATCTTTCACCAATGGGTTCTTCTCACTACTGTTAGCTATCAACCGGTTACGATCCAACACCATCTTGTTGTATTCACCAATTTGACTTTCGATATTTACGTTAGCTATACCGGAGTTGGTCGGCAATGGCTGGTTCATATCCTTGCTGTTCAGTTCGCGACGAATATACTGGGCCGTGGTAAGCTGGTTGGTGAGTGTCTGAATTTCTTTTTTATTCTCAGCCGACTGGCTCATATACAGACTGGAGGCCGCTTGAACATCAGGTAAAAGATGTTCACTCTTGTAGTTGGAGATATTCTCATCCACATGACCCAATTCGTTTTCAATCACGCCCAAACGTTCACCGATAAACCGTGAGGTACTTACAGCTATCTGGTTCTTGTCCTGGATCCATTTTTCGTTATAAACCTCAATCAGTGTATTTAATATATCTTCTGCCTTTTGTACGGAAGCATCATCGATGCTCAAATTAATAATGGTGGCATTTTCATTGCCTAAGTCAGCTCTCAATTTTTGCGTATAACTATCAGCCACCGCATCAGCCGGTTCTTTACTATATTGAATAGTGCTACCTGTAAAAGAATTCTCATATTGAGAGGTTAAGCTGATAGCCAATGTCCCTGCAGATGTTTGAATGGAGTCTCCGATATTTCCTTCAAACCGTTCCCCTGTTTCTTTTCCTGCAACGATAAAGTTTGAAAGATAAAACTTGTTTTGCGTGTCAACTTCTATATCAAAACTTACATTTTTTTTATTATCAACAAGGTAAGTCACCAATATCGGGCTTGATTTATACAGTTCTATTCTTTTCAAGCCTCTACGAATAGTATATATCTCATTTAGCCCCAAACGCTTCACCACCTCTGTCATCAGCGTAGGGGATTTCAAGGTGAGCAGTTCGTTGTTGATATTGGTGTTTGATTTAAAAATGCCCATATCTGCAAACTCATTCATGGCACTTGCCGAAGAATTGTTCTTAGAGTCATCCTTAATCAAAATGACAGCCGTCCGGGTATAGATATTAGGGGTACTCAACAAATATAATGATGCCGTTGCCAACGCAACGAATAAGGAAAGGGCAAACCAATACCATTTCGGGATAAACATACCCCATAAATCTTGTATCCGTATAAAGTTATCGGCAGGTTTGCCTGCGTTCGTTCTATTCTTTATCATTTTGGCTCTCTTTAATAGCTTATGAAATAATATCTAACAACATTACTTGAACAACAAAACACCCAGCGAGGATAGGAACGAACCGATACTGATCCACAACGATACCGATTTCACACTGTTCTCATTAATGGTGCTTTGTCCGGCACGCACCTTGTTGGGCTGTACATACACCACATCATTCTGTTTGAGGTAATATACCGGTGAATTAAACAGATCTTTCGAGCGGATATCCACCCAATGGGTTACACGCTCGCCGTTTTCTTCACGGATGACAAATATCGCATCTCGCTTTCCGTAGATGCTCAGGTCACCCGCCATGCTGATGGCTTCCAAAAGGGTGATCTGATCTTTCGTAATGGCATATTTGCCCGGAGTTTTCACCTCGCCCAACACAGAGAAATAAAGGTTCATAAACTCAACCGTGACCACCGGGTCGTTTACCAGATTCTCTTCCATTAGTTTTTTCTTTACCAAGGCGGCAATCTGACTCTTAGTCATGCCGGCAATATGCAATGTTCCGATAATCGGAAAATCAATGTCTCCCTTATCATCCAACGTATAGCCGGATATTTCTCCATTATTGCTGCCGGTACGCAAATCAGTAGAACCAGCACGGTATTGTACCCGTGTCAGATTAAACAAGGCCGCCAATTGCGGATCTTTGCTGGACACCATAATGGAGATTTGGTCTTTCGGTTGTACGGTAATGTCCCGCGCTCCGGAAATCGTCTCAGGTTGGTTAACCACAATGTCTTGAAAGTAAATAATTTCCTTCGATGTGTTGCAAGACGTGAGCAACACAATCCCGAGAAGAAGAGTCAAAAATCGCTTTTTCATTTTTATTTTACTGTACAGTTTATTTTCATTTCACTCTGACTTTTGCAATTTCATCAGAAAAGCCTGCGGAATATAGGAGGTGGCTACGGCACATACGCCTTGGACGGTGACCACTAGGCGGCTATTCTTCCTAATCCGGCAGATAACCCCTTCCGCTCCCTTGAACTTCCCGTCAATAACCCGTACACGTTCTCCCTTGTAAAACTTGGGATTGTCCTCCCCGAAATATTCCATCCCTTGCTCGCCGGACGAAGTGACCAGCATGAAGACATCCATTTCCCGCTCGGGAATGGCGAGAGGAAGCTTTCTCAATCCCTCCTGCCTTGTATATAAGATCACCTTATTCGTGAATTGTCGCTGCACCTCCAAAGCACGACAAACGGTTGAACGGAAGAACATAAGCGAATTAATGACCGGACGACGGAGTTTCTTCTTTATGCCGTTACGTTCCATCAAGGTTTCCTCACAAGGAATGTAAGTCTCGATCTTGTCTTTTTTCAATATATCCTCAATCTCGAAAACTTTGTTATAAAATACTTTTAGGGCGAACCAATGTTCGTGTGTGTGTGTTTCTATGTTCAACGAAAAGTAATGTTACCGGGTTGATAAAAAGGATATAATTTCCATTCCTGCACCTTCCGCTTTTTCAAATAAGGAAGATACAGCAATCAAGGTTAATCCGGTTTTTTCCTTCATAGGACTTCCGGAATGCGGGCCGCTCCTGACTACAGTGAGCGGATACCGTAACCCCCGTATTCGTACCGTTTCTATGTAAGAGAGGGTACACATGTTGTTTTTGCTGATAATCAAGAATATACATTGCTATAAAAGTACATTTTTGCTCGGTTTGCTCAGTTTTAGACTCGAAAATACGCTCGAATGGAAAATGCAACGTTCTCCTTTTATTTTATATTCTTATTACGGCACTATTTTGATTCATATTAAATTAGTAATATAAATTATTGATAATCAACTGTTTGTAAATGGGGGGGGTAAAATAAGGAAATAAAAACGTTTATTTTACTTTTCAGTTTTACTGAGAATCATTACCTTTGCAGTGTGTTTTTACCCTCTCTTACATAGAAATGGTATCGTTCAAACCCTTCAAAATCTTCTCGTTCGCATTATCTATTATGGCATTGTCCAAAGAATCCAAGTAAATAAGCGTAGTCCTTTCGCTGCTGTGTCCCATCCCCGCACTGATGACGGCAATCGGTACGTCGTGGTTGCGTGCGGCGGTAGCCCAGCTGTGGCGTGGCGTATATGAGGACAAAGGTAATGGTTCGCCGAGCAATTTGCCCAACCGTTTCAACTTTCGGTTATGGTAGTTCAATCCGGTCCGATATTGACGGTAAGCCAGCTCCGGCTGTTCATCGGTAAGGATGGGGAAAAGATATGGACTTTCCGGACAAGTCCGCCCATACCGTTCCAATATCGTTACCATACACGGCTCTATGCGGAGTGTCAGGTATTGCCCGGTCTTATGACGATAATAGGTGATTCGTCCTCCACCTACATCCTCTTTTTTCAAATAGGCCATATCCACAAACGCCATCCCACGGGCGCAATAGCTGAACACGAACATATCTCTTGAAAGTGCCAGAGCCGGTGATCCGGATAGGTCAAGCCGCTGTAACTTCCGAATGGTTTCCTCATCCACGGCACGCTTCGATGTGCGAGCCACTCCTGTATAAACCTCACGAAACGGAAAGGTCTGCACCGCAAGACCTTGCTTTACGGCCTTGTTATAGACGGCACGCAGAATCCGCATATAGAACGAGCTGCTGTTTCTCGCTACCTTTTGTTGCCACAACCATGACTCATACCGACACGCTAGGGCGGAATCCAACGATGAAAAAGGAATGTCGTCACCGTCCAGGAAAGCGGAAAAGCTGTTCAGTGCACGCCGGTAATTACGAGAGGTGCCGTATTGGCCATTCTCCCAAAGCGTTTCCATCTCTTTTTTCATGTAGTACAGGAAACCGGGCTCGGAAGGCAGGGAGCGATAGCGGTTGAGTATTTCCGACAAGGTGTATGTTTCTCCGCTACAGTCCAGCTCGCGGATAATCTCACGGATGTCACGCATCTCCTTTTCCGCCCGTTTCCGGTAGGCGGTCAGGACCCTCTCATTGCCGGGGACAGCGACAAGCTCACGTTTCGTCTCATTCCACCACTCGGGAAATATCCTCATGTCGGTGGTAATCTGCCTGTTCTCCTGACGGTGGCAAAGCTGGTAACAGAGCGTGCCGGCCTTACCCTGTACCGTCGACGGACGGAATTTTAATTTAATGGTAGCCATATATAGTCTGTTTTATGATGAATAATAGGTACATAGATACAACCCGTGGGCTATATTGTTGAAGGAAGAAAATATTTAGTCATGGATTCCGCTTCTCCACTTGGAACACCGAATATCACCTGATGCCGATGCCAAACTCTGTAAATCTTCTTGAAAGACAGTCCGAATAGCCTCGTAAAGAATCAAAGTCCGAAAATGAAAAGCGACGTTTTTTCCGTGGAACAAGTCTAGAAATATTTATATCGCATAAACAACAAGACAGTATATGTTTTCTGGGAAATTCGTGAAAAACAGACGGATACCAGCGAGTTCCCTATAATCAAAGATAAATCAAAACCGTATTGTCACGGGCGTTCCGGCTTCGCTTTCCATGAGTATTTTCCTTGCGACAAGTCGCGGAAAATACACATGGAAACAAACGCCCGGACAATGGTTTTGATTTCGGGAAAGATTATAGGGACTCACTGCGACCGACGCAACGCATGACCGTGTCATTGATGAAAAAAGGAGGGCCTCCTTTATATCCCTAATAAATTCGGCAGGAAGTACGGGATATATGGGCAGACCTGCAATGTCTTATGAAAAAAACGCCGCCCCATGAGAAGACAGGGACTTCAGCTCCCTCTGCTCTGCATAATCCTCCCTTTGCGCCCGTGCCGGCTTCTTCGCCCTTCCTCCGCATACCATATCCTTGTTTTCACGGCATGTTTCTCTCACGGAAAACTAGTCTTTCGGACATTTGACGACATCTGATGACATCTGATGACACCTTTTTGAAAATCAGTGTTTTATTCGGATTTAGCCCATATTTTTGAAGTGTCAAAGCAATTTATTAACCCCCAAAAGAAAAGGTATGGCACAAGAAAAGAGCCCAAACGAGAAGCCTGGACGGCCCCGGAAACCGAAGGTCATGAACGATGCCCCTTTGGTGGAACAGATCACCGAGCTGATGATGATTCATAACAAGAGCGATCCGAAAGCCGGTGTACAAGTGGTCAGCGAGATCGACAAGGACGGGAAGGTCAAGACGGTTCCAGCGGACGAGAAGAATGAAAACTCATTCCTGAAATTTGACAAGAACTCGAGCATACTCGAAAACTTCATCAAGAATTTCTGGAGCCAGCTCAAGGAACCTACCCATTTCCGCCTGCTCCGCATGACCTTCCACGACTACAAGGTGAACAAGCAGGCGATCCAAGACCTGGCGGAAGGGAAAAAGACGGACGCAGTGAAGGAGTTCCTCAAACGCTAC
Organism: Parabacteroides sp. KHUB-02; assembly: GCF_056640955.1. Classification (NCBI taxonomy): domain Bacteria; kingdom Pseudomonadati; phylum Bacteroidota; class Bacteroidia; order Bacteroidales; family Tannerellaceae; genus Parabacteroides; species Parabacteroides sp. KHUB-02. The sequence continues at coordinate 76,227 of NZ_JBWQEV010000001.1, forward strand.
GAGATCCGTCCGAGAGAGAACAAGGAGGAACAAAACATGAATAAACAAGAAACAGCCATGGCAAAAAAAGAAACGCAACCGCAGGAACCCCTGCAACAGAGTGAGGTACAACAGGCATCACAGCAACAACAACCGCAGGCACAGCAGGTGCCGCAAGAGCCGCAAGGCCCGCGCTATCGTTACAATGAGAACATGATCGACTGGGAGGGATTGGACAAGATCGGTATCTCAAAGGCGACACTCGAACAGCAAGGACTCCTTGACTCCATGCTGAGAGGTTACAAGACCAACAAGCTGGTGCCGCTGACACTTAACATTCCCGGCGTGCTGACAGCCAAACTGGACGCGAGGCTCTCGCTCATACCGCAAGAGAACGGGCAGGTGGGGCTGGCCGTTCACGGCATACGCAAGGAGCCGCAGTTGGAACGCCCTTATTTCGGGTTCAACTTTAGTGAGGAGGACAAGAAGAACCTGCGTGAGACCGGCAACATGGGACGTGCGGTGGAACTCAACCTGCGTGGAAGCGAGTACACCCCCTGCCTGATCTCCATCGACAAGAACACCAACGAGCTGGTCGCCGTCCGGCAGGAACATGTCTACATTCCGCAGGAAGTGAGCGGGGTAAGACTTACGGACGAGGAGATCAGACTGCTGAAGGAGGGACAACCCGTCAAGGTGGAGGGGATGACCTCCAAGGCGGGAAAGGAGTTTGACGCCACGCTCCAATACAGTGCCGAGCGCAGGGGGCTGGAGTTCATCTTCCCGAAGAATCAGGTATTCAACGAGAAGTCCATCGGAGGCGTACCGCTCTCGCCTACCCAGATAAAGATGCTCAGCGAGGGACATACCATCCTGGTCGAGGACATGAAGTTCAAGAACAGGGACGGGGCTTTCTCCGCGTTTGTCACGATAGACCAGACGACAGGACGGCCGAATTACACCCGCCATAATCCGGAAACCGGAGAAATCTATATTCCAAAGGAAATCTGCAACGTGCAGCTGACAGCCGAGGACAAGGAGGTCCTGCGCAAGGGGCAGGCCGTCTATCTGGAAAACATGATCAACCGTAAGGGAGAGGAATTCTCCGCGTTTGTGAAGCTGGACATGAATACCGGCAGGACGATGTACTCACGCACGCCGGATGGATTCAACGAGCAGCAGGCACCACGTATCCCGGCGGAAGTTTACGGCCATGTGTTCACGGCGCAGGAAAAGGCGAACCTCCAGGACGGGAAGACCCTCCTTGTCGAAGGGTTGAAAAACAACGGGCAAACGTTCAGCTCCTACCTGAAAGTAAACCCTTATTCCGGACAGTTGCAGTATTTCCAGGAGAATCCGGATATCCGCAGGGACACTTCCCGTCAGGCGGCACAGGCGGATACCGCCCAAGGCCAGCAGCAGGAACAAAAGAAAGGGGCAAAACAAGCGGTATAACCCCGATCGGAGAGAGACAAAATCAGTTTTACAAACATCAAATCCCCAAACCGTATGAATACGAATCGGAACATCCCTTATATTTATAATATAAAAGATATTGACTGGACCGCTCTGAAAGCCGTGGGTATCGGCAAGGAACAACTGGAAGCGGACGGCAGCCTCGACCTGTTGTTGCAAGGCAAGGAGTCGGAAATCATCCCGTTGAGACTTTGTACCCCGGTTATCAGCCTGACCATGGACGCCACACTCAAACTGGTACCCGGTGACAACAACAAGCCAATCATGGAAATCAACGGCCTCCGCCAGGAGGAACCTTCAAAGAAATAACAAAAAAATAAAACAAGTTTAACCTATCCCCCGTACCGCCCAATCCGGTACGGGACATCAAAAAAGAAGAATATGATCGCAATAGTGACTGACAGGCCCAACGTGGGCAGAGAGATAGCAAGAGTGTTGGGAGCCGACAGAAAAGAGAACGGCTATATGACCGGGAACGGCTACATGGTGACATGGACATATGGCAACATGCTTTCCCTTGCAATGCCGAAGGATTCAGGGACAGCCCGTGTGGAATGGAAAGACTTTCCCCTGCTGCCGCCTTCCTTCCTGACAGTAAGGCACGTGAAGACGGATACCGGATGGAATCCCGACATCAACGCGCTCCTCCAATTGAAGATAATAGCCAAGGTACTCAACGCGTGTAACACCATCATCGCGGCAACCGACGCTTCCCGGGAAGGAGAGATGCTGTTCCGTCATCTTTACGGCTTTCTGGAGTGCAAACAACCCTGTTTCCGCCTCTGGATCTCGTCTCTGACGGACGAGGCCATCACGGAAGGCATGGCGAACCTCCTTCCATGTGACCGGTTCGACAACCTGTTCCTGGCGGCGGACAGCCGTAACCGGGCGGACTGGCTCCTGGGGGTCAATTCAAGCTATGCCATCTGTAAGGCGGTAGGCTTCGGGAACAATTCGCTGGGCAGGGTACAGACCCCCGTACTGGCGGAGATATGCAGACGGTACCGGGAGAGGGAGAATTTCCTGCCAGCCGACAGCTGGCCGGTATTCGTCAGTCTCTGCAAGGACCGACAAATCATAAAACTGCGCCACACGGAAGATTTTCAGGAGTACCGGTACGCGTCAGAACTGTACGGTGACTGCAAGGCGGTACGGAACGCACGTATCGCGACGGTCAGCCGCGAGAGCGAGGACATCCGGGCACCGGCTCCCTACAACCTGACCGAACTTCAGAAGGACGCGAACCGTTACCACAACCTAACAGCCATACAGGTACAGGATATCACCCAAGGCCTGTACGAAAAGAAACTGATCTCCTATCCGCGTACCGCCAGCCGCCTGCTGACAAGGGACGTATATGACACGTTGCCCGCTGTCATGGAAAAGATTCTTTCCCGCAAGGAATTCCGCCAATACGCCAAAATGACGGACTTTGCCGCGCCGCCAAGCGACATCAGCGCACAGGAGACGACAGATCACCACGCGATCATTGTCACCGGCATGCCCCCCGGAACATTGAACAAGGAGGAACAACTGGTCTATACGCTCATTCTCGGCAGGACACTCGAAGCCTTCATGCCATCCTGCCGGGTGGAATATACGACCATCGACGTAGTATGTGCCGCACGGAAGTTCAGCGTCCAAACGTACCGCGTCCTGAAAAAGGGGTGGCTCAGCATCTTCGGGCGGGAACATCTTATCGCAAGGGGGGGGATGCCCTGTTCCGCACTACCGGATTTCTCCCCGGGAGAGCCGGTACCGGTAAGCGGATGCAATATCGTCCGCAAGAGAACACTTCCGGTATCCCCCTATACGGATGAGGAGCTGGTCGGCTATATGGACCGGAGCGGATTAGGGACCGTCTCCACGCGTACCAATATCATCCGCACACTGCTGGAGCGTAAATATATCCGCTATTCAGGCAAATATGTCATCCCCACCCCAAAAGGGCTTTTCTTCTATGAAACGGTACGTGGGATGAAAGTGGCCGACACCTCCCTCACTTCCGGATGGGAAGCGGAAGTGGCACGGATAGAACAGGGAAAACTCACGCAAGAGGAGTTCCTGGGAGGGGTACTGGAACAGGTGAAGGAGGTGACCGGTGAGATATTCCGGATCTATCAGGCTAAAAACAACCCGTAGAATATTACGCCACCGGCACGGGACGATTCTCAAAAGAGCAGGGAGTACAGGCTTTCAATGCCGTACTCCTTTTTTCATGGGAGATTGGATAGTTTTTCCGCTTTTAACCGGCAAAGGTCTTGGATTGCCTCGTTTTTGCCGCAAGGCGGCCCCCTTTGGGGGCTTGGTTGGTCAAAAGAAAATCATCCTCGCTACGCTGCGGTATTTTCTTTTGCCAAGCCTTGCGCAAAAAGGCAATCCAAGGGCCGGAGGCCTATAAAATCGGGAAAACATATCCCGATGGGATTATTCATTCTTAAAAATTTAAAGATATGAAACTGCGACTCATCGAAAACATCTGCAAGCGAGTGGTCTCACTGGTCCTGCTTACGGGAATATGCCTGCTCTACAGCAAGGGAATCATTCCCGTGTACCTGATCGTCCTGTTCCTTTTATCGGGAACAATCATAGGATTCCTCTTCAGGGCATTCCTCCTTGTGATAAAAGTCATCCTTATCCTGTCCGTCATGGGCATGCTTGCATAACTCCTAAAATACAAAAAACATGAGAACCGCGACATCCACCCCCTCAGCCCCGGTCATGCCGGTCGCATGGCCCGTCACAAAGCGCATAAAACCTGTCAAAAAACGGTTCCCCTGCATATTGGACGAACCGAAAACAATAGGCCACTACCTGGAGCCATTAAAGGACATCGCGTCCAATCCCGACAGGCAGAGACTCCTGAAAGAGTTTTTCCAAGAAACTTATGTATAACTTACAAATATTTTACCATTATGTTTTTTCAAACGATCAACCGAATGATTACGGCAGGCACAGACCTGAGTATCAACATCAGACAAGTGAATGACAAACTGACCGTGGCCGTCATGCCCCGGCGTGCGGGACTGAAAGACGAGGCCGGGGAACAAATCGTCCCGCTGGTATTGAACGGTACCCCGGAAGAGCTGGACATGGAATTCCTGGGAGCGATCGCCGCGCCCGTACAGAAGGCGCAGGGCATCCTTACCAACCTGGAAACATTCGAGAAACAAGCGGAACAGGCCGTATCACAAAGCAAGGCGGCCAAGTCCGTAGCTGAGAAGGAATCAAAAGAGGTATGCGAGAAACGGGAGAAGATGGAAAAGCTGCTTAAAAAGGCGGAGGACGCCACAGGCGGCAAACGCTATTCCGAGGCGTTGACCTGGCTCAGACAGGCAAAACGGCTGGCCATGCCGGACAAGCAGAAGGAGATTGACGTGAAGATAGCGGAGGTACAGAAAAAAGCGTCCGAGGGCAGTCTCTTCGGAGCGGAACCGGTAATGCCGGAACCACAGCCCGCGCAGGTTATCCAACCGGTGGCGCCGCAACCGGTACCCGGTCATGCCCCCCGATATCAGGGAGGGGAACAGATACGGATGTTCGCACCCGAACAACCGTCCCGCCAATCTCCCCACCAGATTTCGCGGTCGGTACAAGGCACGCGACCACAACAGGTTCCACACGGACAGGCGGCTTCACGACCAGGAGCGGATGGTACACCGGCCGACTGTCAGCAGCCCGTGAACCGACCGCAGACCATACAATTCCACCAGCCGGTACAGATGCCGCAATCACAGGTATACGACGGTCAATGGCTGCAACCCGTCCTTTCGCAACCGCAAACGGCTTCCACGCAAACCGTTCCCGATAACAAAGGGGAAAACGAATACGGGGCACGAGCGCAGGACATGGGACAGTACGGCTTCGACAAGGACGACGAGCATGACAGGGAGCTCCTGCGTGAGGACCCTTACGCGGAATATCTCGACTTCCCGGAGGAATACCGCATGAAAGACGAGGCACAAATGGAAATGATATGTTGTTAACCCCTATAAAAATACAATTATGGCACTAGAAATTAAAGGATTGCAGAGAGTTTTCAAATTCAGGAAAGGCTCGTCGGAAATAGAACTGGCCGATCCGGACGACAGCCTGTCCCCGAACGAGGTGATGGATTTCTATTCCATGACCTATCCAGAACTGACCACGGCGAGCGTACACGGTCCGGAATGCGAGGATGACAGCGTGGTCTACCGGTTCAAGACGACCATCGGAACAAAAGGGTAGATATATGGCAAAGAGAATTTCCATCAAAAAAAAGGAGGATACATGCAAAACGCTATCAGAATCACAAATGGCGGGACTGGCCGTATTGATCATCAGGGCCGCCGACCTCTCGTACATCGGACGGGGTACGATGGGCCGGGAAAAAAGAAGACTGCCGCCACCGGGGAGCGTAACGCTTTTCTGACAAGCAGATTCATCCCCATCGCGGAGGACTATCTGGTGGAGGACGAAATGGGAGGGGCATGCATCAACCTGACCACGTCCGAAAACTTTGACTATCTATACCGGTCCGCCCTGCGATATGCCGATCTCATGAATGTCAGACTCCCTTTCCGCGCGAGGAAAGGGAGCGGTCCCCGCATCAACATCACCGCCTTGTACAAGGCCCTGGACGAGACCTTGCCGGAACATGTCAATCTGGAGGAAAGGGCCGGGAGGCTCCATTTCTGCCTGTACAGGTTCCATGACTGGCCGGACCATACCCTGTTCTGGCTACCCGTCGATTTCACGGAGAGCCTTCCTGTTCCGTTACGGCGTATCGTCCGGGAATTCATACGGCAGTTCGTACGTTACCACGGGTTGAACGCCGTCACGGAAACATGGTATTATGAGCTGGCGGTGGAGGAACTGGATGACTGGAAGAACCGCGATCCCGAGGCTTCCCCTCAGACAATCCGTAAATACAAACGCCTGGCGGAATCCTATCAATCCGGGAAAATCGCAAAAACACTTAAACGAATGGAAGGGAAACCGTTCTGTACCGATCTGGAAGAAAAGGTTCGGAAATACCGGGCGGCAGTGAAGGAGGAACGGGAGCTTTTGGAACTGATACGGGAAGGGATGGGACTGATTACCCCAGGAAATCCGTGCATCATGCAATACGGTTACGACTGGGCGTATGAAAGATCACCGGATTTCCCCCCGATCGACCTGGACTGTCAGATCATGCTGGCATATTCCAACAATGACGCCCTCACGGAGAACATGGAATGCTATTTCAACTCGGACTACCGGGAGACGTATGCCATCACCCCGGTCACAAGCATGTATCTGACACCTGAGACGGACAGACTGTTCCGGATGGACGACTATCCGGAGAGACTGTCCGGATGGATGGAACGGTTCACGCAATGCATAAACAGGCATTTTAAAGTGCCCGTTTCCCAATAAATAAAGAAACGAAAACAAAAAAATACAGGATATGAACGAACTTACCAAGCAACTGCAAGAGATAATGGTGCCCAAAGCGGCGCTGATCGCCTATGAGTACCAGGAAGGTCACTACGCAAGCGGAAGTCACTACCTGGAACTACGCCCTATCAACAAAAAGGGAAGAATGGAAGCCGGCATTCCGGTTACATATGAATTCATGGACTCCCTGGTGGAATCCTATTCGGACGGGAACCGGCGTATCCCGCACGGGTGGCTGCCACCCAACATGCTGTGGTGCGATACCCGCAGGGGGCATGAAAGCTATGTGTGGTATAATCCGCCGGGAAAACGGCGGATGTTTTTCAAGAACGACCTGAACATCGGGGATGGAATGTTCCACGTGCCGGGAGTCATTTATATCATTAAAAATGAAAGGATGGACATCTTCGCCTACAAGGGGAAAAAACCGGACGGGAGGACACCACTCTATCTGGCCCCTTTTTTCAACGTGACCGGTGGAAGCGTATGCCTGGGAAACTCCACACTGGAGAAACCGGAGAGCCTGGATTTTCACACCCTGTTGGAATATTGGGAGAAACGTTTTTGGCTCAGTGAATTTTCCCATCTTGGAGGAGGGAAGAACCCGACAAGAAACAATCTGGTCCTGGTTACTGAGCGGATGCGTGAACAGCCGTTCGACAACGACGAACTCCAACCGATCAACAAACGATTGAAAGACATCCTGCCATGAGAAAGATCCATTTCACAGACAAGTACCTGCTCAGTCCCTATCACCCCGTAACCGTCCTAGTAGCTGGGGCGGGTGGAACCGGATCGCAGGTAATAACCAGCCTGGCACGCATGAGCGTGGCATTACAGGCTCTGGGACATCCGGGGCTGCACCTGACGGCTTTCGACCCCGACACTGTCACGGAAGCAAACATCGGCCGCCAGCTGTTCAGCGAGACGGAACTGGGGTTGAACAAGGCGACGGCGCTTGTCACCCGCGTCAACCGTTTTTTCGGTTACGCGTGGGAGGCCAGGGAATGCCGCTATCCGATCATAACCAAAGAAAGGGATAAAAACGTCCCGCTGGCGAACATCATCATCACCTGTACGGACAACACCCGTTCCCGGCTCGATCTGTGGCGGTTCCTGAAGAAATACAGGGAATATAAAAATAACGATGAGAAAGCGCCGATATACTGGATGGATTTCGGGAACGCCCAAACCACCGGGCAAGTCCTGGTAGGCAATATCCGGAGCAAAATAAGCCAGCCTGCATCCAGCGAATACCTTCCCATGCCCAGGATGAATGTCATCACCGAGGAGGTCAGCTACTCCACCATCCGGGAGGAGGACTCAGGCCCGAGTTGCTCACTCATGGAGGCGTTGCGCAAGCAGGACCTGTTCATCAACTCCATGCTGGCACAAATCGGTTGCGACATCCTCTGGCGCATGTTCAGAGAAGGGAGGACATTCTACCGGGGGGCCTATCTCAACCTTGACACGCTACGGGTAAATCCCATTCCGGTATAAACGGACGTGGATTTATTCCCGGTCATTCCTGCCGTACGGTCCGACCTTTCATCCGTACGGCACTCGCCACTCCCTTTTCCGTCATGACCAGCTCGTACCGTTCCAACCTTTCATAGAGCTTGCCCAATGTCTTGCATCCGTATCTCTTGACCTTGAATTTGGGCATCATTTTCTTCAACGAGCCGCCTATCAGGGAAAGGGAGACCTCCTCCTTGCCGTCAGCCGCCTGCTGGAAAGCCTTGTCAAAAAACTCCATATCCCTTCGGATAAAAAAATCCGGAGTGTTCTCCAAGGTCTTGTTTTCCTTACGGTCGGCATACAGGAATACGGAACAGGAACGTATCAGCGATACGGGAGTCTTGCCCTCCCCATATCCCAGAACCTTCAATCCCGCCTCCCGTATCCGTTGCGCCAACGGGTTGTAGTCACCGTCACTGGCGACCAGACAGAAACAGTCCACCCGGCCGTCACGGAGAATGTCCATGGCGTCTATGACCAACGCGATATCCGTAGTGTTCTTTCCTGAAGCATAGGAGGAGGCCTGCACCAACCTGAACCCATATTCCCGGGCGGTCTCCTTCCATCCGGAAAGAGCTTTCCTTGTCCAGTCACCGTATATCCGTCTGATAACGGCATCCCCATAACGGGAAACAAAGCCCATGATATCCTCCATCCTCTCAAAGGACGCGTTGTCACCGTCAATCAGAACCGCAATGAGATGTTTTGAATTGGTATTTGTCTTCATAACAATCGTTTATAAGACAAAGTTAGCATAACTTCCGCATATCCACATTGCCCCGTTCAGTTTTTCTTTCCCCGTTTCTGCAAAAAATCCTGTATATCCGAACTCCTGTAGAAATTCTTGCCGTTCTCATCCGTCTGATAATAACGGATCAGTCCTTTTCCCGGTAACGGGCCACGGTCCGAAGCGACACGTTGAGCAGCCTGGCTATGTCATAGTTGTCCAGAAGCTCGTCACCGTTCAAGAACTCCTTCACACGGCCCATCCTATCCAGTTTCTTCTCTATGCGGTCAAATCCTTCCACTATGGTCATTATCATTTTCTCGAGCACTTCATTATCTATATACATCATGGCATGTATCTCCTGTATTTTTTAAAGGTTATTACTGAAATACCCTCGGTGCGCACTGTAAGAGTATATACCATTTTATTATGAAAAATGTATGCCATACCTCCTTTATGTCTTTTAAACAGCAATATAACATATTGATAATTAGATATAAATTATGTTTTTCTTCCTTTTCGAATGTAACAGGTGTAAACAGGTAAAGTGTAAAACTGTAAAATATGGATTGTAAACTTTACATATTACCGGTCATCCGTTACCACCATGCCTTATCTTTCCGGGGAACAGGCTAAAAATATCATAAACCAATGTATATCTGACATCTGATGACATCTGATGACGTTTGCGGACACCTTTTTGGATATGAGTCCCCCTCTCCATACTTTCGTATCAAATCGAAAAAAGGAAAGACTTATGGAATTTGTGTGTATCGAGGCCAAGACATTCATGGAAATGAATGAGGCCCTGGAAGCCATCGCCAGAAGAGTGCATGAGACATGCGGAGGAAGCACGCGGGGCATGGATGAGTGGATCGACAACCAGGAGGCATGTACGCTTATGGATGTCTCGCCAAGAAAAATGTTACAACTCCGGAGAAGCGGGTCCATCCCCTACAGTTACATAGACCGTAAAGTATATTACAAACGGCAGGATATCATCCGCTTTATGGAGGCGGAAATTCATCGGGTGACACCTCTAAATCGAATGATATGATCCAATCCATGCTGACCAAGGAAAGCCCGGAAATCATACGCTTTTTCCGGAATATTGAGAGCCTGTCCGAAATACTGGACACACAGGCGGAAAAGATGCGGCCGGTCCTGAACGGCGAACGTTATATGACCGACAGCGAGCTGGCCGGACACCTGAAACTGACACGGAGGACACTGGCCGAGTACAGGATAACAGGTAAACTGCCTTATTACAAAGTGGGAGGCAAATTATTGTACAAGGAAAAGGATATCCTCGTGCTGTTGGAAAGAAACAGGATGGAGGCTTTTGACAATGGATAACCCCACATGTTCACAAAAGCCAGACATGTTTAATTAGAAAAAAGGAAGGTATTTATAACCAATTAGACACTAAACGATAAGGAATATCGCAAAACAGAAATTTTCACATGAAATTTTGCAATAGAAGTCTTTGATATTTTATGCCATACTTTGGCTATATCAAAGGCAATCAATATTTTGTGCTATGAAACATAAAAAAAACATCTATGAATCCATCTTTTATAGATGTAAAATTGTTATTTTTGCAGACGAGAAACATTACAAATTAGTAATATGCTGATATTTAGGATATTATATTGGATCTTGCGTTTTCGTTTACGTGAGAACTATTTTTATTATTAAAAAACGGAGATATGAAAGAATTAAATTTAAGCAATCTTCTTGATTACAAGGAGGCTGTTGAGTACTTTGCAAACAACAAAGTTGATAATGTTTTATCCAATAGTGGCAATGAACATGCTATTGTTATTTTTGACAACATATTCAAAACCGCAGAAAGAAATATTTGCTTGTATGCACAAGATATATTTTCTAATCAAAATGTTGTTACAGTTTCTCCGTCATATATAGAATCATTACGAAAATTTTTGAGCAAAGAAAGAACAAATCTGCGTATTGTATTAAGAGATTATGATGAAATTAATTCTTGTAATTGTCTAAGAGATGTACTAAAACAATATTCATCAAAAATAGAGTTGAGAAAAAACAGAAGAGGAGAAGTAAAGATTGGAGAAAACAGTGTGCATTTTTGTATAGCAGATGGAAGAATGTATCGAGTTGAATATGATACAGATACAAGAAAAGCAAGATGTAATTTTAATGATGAGAATGCAGTAAGTAAGTATCAAACAGTGTTTAATCAGCTTTTTGAAGCATCTACACCAACATATTTGTAATATGTTACATTCTTTTTGTGAATTTTCAGCAGTAATACAACTTGCAGCGACATTTAATTTGGGATGTATTGCTCTTTCTGGTCAAAAGAGTTTTGCACGTTCATTAGCCAATTACTTTTTTCGTGTAGAAAATTACATGAATGTGGAATTTAGAAGAATAAAGGAACTTATATCCACTGATAAAAGTTCCTTTGAAAATATTATTCCACAAACTATACAAGGAAAGGATTATGAAGAAGAAATAAAATACCTAAAAAAGGAATTTGAGAATCTTGAAACAGAAACGAATCAGGTTTTGGATTATATTAATAAAGAGATAGATGCAAATTATACTCCTAAATATTTGGATAGTATTTGTATCATTCTTGGATTATACAGTCTGTTTGAATTAATAATGTCTGTTTTTATAAAAATTGGAAAGGAAGATTATATTTTGTCTTTTTGTGCTTTGAATATTATAACGATATTGTTTGTAACAACATGTGTTATTGCAGAAGGAATCAACTATTTTTTGTTCTTTTCGAGAAGATCACCAATGGTTTTTAATTTTTATATGCAAGGAAAAAATGCGGTTCTCATATCTGTTTCTTCTTTATTTTTCGCATGGATATTCCCATGTGTAAATCAACTTTTTCGCCCTCAAATAGATTATACAGATAGCATAGGACGGTTTCATTTTTACATTGGATTATTATTACCTTTTGCAGGGTTCTTCATTTACTGGATATATATACAAGTTCTTTCAAGAAGAGCTAAAAATTTTATACGGGAAAAATTTTCTCCTTCCATGAGAAAATTTCAAGGATTACATGACCGAAGAAATGAAATAGATACAATACTTACAGAATTTTCTATTAATAATATTCAATTTGAGAATAATGAAGAAGACTGAGAGTTTAACTCGGTCTTCTTCATTATCATCACATTGCCTAATTTATAAAGTTTACGTCACAAGCCACGGGAAGGTAATCCTGAAGTTCCCTAGCCTTCCTCTCGTCCTCATCGGAAGAACTACGAGAGTTTTCAAGAGAGTGACAGTTCGGTATCACTAAGGTTACTCAGGGTCTTATAATCCTTGTCGGTAGCCAATGCACGTTTCACATAAGTACTTAATACATTGCGGCCCATATGAAGGATTCCGCAAACACCTCTTTGGCTGTTGCCTGATGCCAGTAATTGAAGCATATGTTTTAATTTAGTCATACTAACTGGGGTATTTGCCATAATTATGTTATAAAAAATCGAATAACAAAATTATGGATATTAACATTCCCCTATGTAAGAATTGTTGTGATTTTTTATCAGTAGAGTGCTAAAAATGGTACCGATTCGCTGATATTATCATGATGATAATTGGTGAAAAGATATGTGTTTAACAAAAAGGTAAGGACAGCCCCTCTTTTAAAGTGGTGTCCAATTAGTTATAAATGCCAAGAGGAAAACCCTGATTCAGACCAAGAAAACAGAAAGCTGTAAGACGGAAACAACGGGTACAATGAATTATCTCCATTTCTTCAGTATAAAAATCCGTTCAGGGAAATTGATGGAATAAAAATACAGCTTTCCTGCCCTTTTCAATGGCTTCCATGTCGTCTGCTTTCCTGTTTATGAGTGCTACGATATTATTTATACTTTTCCTTGTGTGCAGGATGGGTTCTCTGATTCAATATGAAGTATTTGCCGCAAAGTTACACACTTAAAATTTTATGCTTGGATACTACAAATGCCTCGGAGAAAAATGAAATATTGGGAATCAACAATTTTGCAAGAAAAGCGCCCCGAAAAAGGCTGATTTTTCGGAGTGTTGAGGTTGGGTTAGCAAGCACACTCCTTATGAAAAGGTGCATCTACCGTGGAATCAGAGCTTTCCTTCATTTTCGCATTACCTTTTCATTCCTGTCATACTCGATGCGAAAAACCATAGAAAGAATTTCCGTCTCCACCCAAATTCCACGGAGAAGTCAATTCGATGGAGAGAAAAGGCAATTGCTCATAACTTTCTTGGTGCATCAGCACTTTCACTTTTCGTCTGAACCGCTTGGATGCCACTTTCTTTCCCTTCTTCTGAGATTTGCAGCAACAATTAACCCCTGCCGGGAACTTTTTTCTTGATCTACTCTTTTTGACAAAGACGCTATTGTCCAGTTTACGGGCTTGCCCCCCTGCAAAGGCAAAGCAACTAGGTTCCCCCAATCCACTCTCTGGGAGATAATCCTGATTCGGAAATAAACGTTCGTAAGACTTGAAAGTCAACTTTACGCCCCGCTCTATGGCATGAATCAACAAGGCAAAGCCTAACTTTCTTGCCTTTACGGCAGGTACAGGTTGTCCGAAAAAAAATCAAAAATGGGCTCCATTTCCTGAACGGGAATGTTCCATATAACAGTGTATCTCCCATAACTTGCAAACCTTCACATAGGCCAGTATATCAGTCTGATAGCCATGGACACAGGATTTAGGGACATTCATTAAATATTATAAAATCAGCCAACTAATTCATACACAAAATATTGCGAATTAGTTGGCTTTTTTGTATCTTTAGGTATTCCCCCGAAAACAAGGTTTGACGGCCAAAACGAGGGAAACATCCAAACTAAGATATGGCGGATTTATCGTTGAAATTGGTGGTGGGGACATTCCGCACACTTGAACTTCTTCTTATAACAGAATGCTCAATTCCATTCATTCAGGCACACCAGCTGATACCCGGATTTGTTGGAAGTACGGCTATGCCAACGTTGAACAAACACATCTTCCCTGCCTCGGAACAGAGTCCGGTACAAAGCCACTTTCTCCTCTAAAGACAGGCGGATATCAGGCTGTTCTTTCTCCCTGGCCACCCCTGTATTTTCGCTTTTGAGACGCTGAATCTCTTGATTCAAAACAGCATTCTCCCTCAGAAGGTTTTGATAAGCATCCCAAAGTTCTTCATAGGTGTATCTCATATCCATAAAAGTGCCATTTATCCAAAGAACTTCGTAATGGCAAACAGCGGAGTATTCTCCATCCAATTCTGATCTTGATAACCCATCATGGAGATGCGCAGTCCTTTCAACTGATAATCAAGATGATTTTTAATATATTCCGACATGGAATGCGCACGTACATTCTCTTCGGCTTTCACTTCCACCGGTATCATGCGATGCTCCGTCTGTACCACAAAGTCAATCTCCGCAGGTGTTTTGTCGCTACTCCAATAATAGGGCGAAAAGCCTTGGGCCACCATTGCTGTAAGACAAACTGTTCAGTAAAGGCACCCTTGAACTCCTTGAATATATTATCTCCTACTAACACAACCTAAAAGACCGCAATCAAGTAGGAATAATTTGAAGGCACTCAGATCTTCGTAAAATTTGACGGGCATCTGCAGTTCTTTTACCCGGATGACTTTATGCACTAGGCCTGCATCCATCAGCCACTGAATGGCAAGTTCATATTCCGTAGCTCTAGCACCTTTCTTCAATATATTATAGATGAATTTTTTGTTCTCCTTGGCCAACTGCGAAGGCAAGGATTGCAGCACTTGTCCGATACGCATACTTTCAGTAGGTGTCGTATGCTTGGAGATGTCCCACCGATAAGCATCCAGGATTTCAGTCTGTTTGCCACGTACCTCCTGTAAGTTTTGATGCTGAAAGAAACAATCCACCACTTCAGGCATGCCACCTACATAGTAGTATTGACGAAGCAAATCAATATATTTTAAACTGAGAATTTTTAAGATTTCCCAATCGGGCTGATGCAACAAATCGCACAAATCAGTTTCACCGGCAGCCATCAGAAATTCTTCAAAATCCATCGGATATAGATGCATTACATTTACCTTACCCACCGGAAAGGACATACCTTTCCCCAAAGTAATTCCCAACAAGGAGCCAGCCGCCATCACATGATATTCAGGCGCATTTTCCTGAAAATATTTCAAGCTATGCAATCCCCGTTCCACTTCCTGCAACTCATCGAATACAATCAATGTTTTTCCTGCTTCAATCTTCGTTCCTGTGATAGCCTGAAGGGTCAGCAAAATACGGGGGACGTTATAGTCGGCTGCAAATAACTCCTTGGCCAGTGGCTCGACATCACAGTTGATGTAGGCTACATTCTCAAACTCAGTCAGACCAAAATGTTTCATCACCCAAGTTTTACCAACCTGACGAGCACCCAACAATATCAAAGGTTTTCTCGCAGGATTATCTTTCCAAAGTTTCAACTGTTGTATAATCTTCCGTTTCATCGATTCCTTTAAAATGAGAATTATTCATTTGTCTCTTGCAAAGATGCATTTTTTCGAGGATGGGAACTGGTATATAATACACTTTTTCGATGATAATTTAAGGATAATGTTACATTTTTTAGAGGACACAAACTTTCAGATTGTACAAGAATCGTATTGTACTTGCAAACAGTCTATTTAACAAAATTAAGGCAACAAATTTATTTGTATAACTTATTGAAGGAAGTCATGATTCCAGTATCTTTCTTTCCAGCATTTTTGTCGTCCTGAACTAAGAACTTCACAACGATCAAGAGCTTCGGATTTAGTATCCATGCTAACTTCTGCATAGATATTGGTTGTATGTTTCGTTACTACCAATAGTCACACGTCTGAAATGTTCCTTTAATGGATTACAACGATCTCCCTCTATATAAAGTTTTGCGCGTTTCAAACGAACAATAACCACTTCTTGGGAAACATTAAACTTGGATGATAATGCTCCAACCACAACGTTGCAGTCTCGTATATTGCATGGCTGATAATCATGATAGAGCCTACCTGTTGTAATTCTATTTTCTTTGAAAAGTTTGTTTACTTCTATATAGAACGGGATATTAGGCATAAGAAGGAACGATGCAAAGGTGTTAGCCTGATACTCCATTCTACCATGAGTAGATCTACTAATAATTGTATCCTTGTCACTTTCCCTGTCTTCAATTGAGAGTAAATCTTTCACGATGGACGAGTGTAAGGCAATGTGTCCTAATTCATGAGCAATAGTAAAATTTTGACGATGTTCGCTCAAAGCAGAGTTAATAGTAATCACATGTTCTTTGAAATCACATTTGCCTAAACAATCTTCTTGCATTTCAACGAAATCAAATTTATAATTGGCTGCAATTAGAGAAAAACAACGATTTATGAAGTTTTCTTTTATCAAGTACCTGGTATCTTGCAAGATATCATCCACTCTTTTACAAATCTCATCATCATCCATAAATGGTACCTGTAACGCCTTTGACATCGGAATTCCACATTCCAATAATAAATCCGAGATTGTAATAAACGAATTCTCACAATACACTATTGGATAGTTGGTTGATGCTTCACCTGTTAATATTTTATATTTGAATTGATTTTGTTCAAAACTATTTATTTGTCTCCAAATAATTGTTTCCCAATCACTATGTTCTGACAATACGACTAATGCAATATTATCACTTTGGGCTAATGTTATTACTTGTTGTGTAAAGCCTGCTGATGAAATCATTATACCACGAACCCCAGAACGTGGATAATCAGCAAGATTCCCCACAAACTCACGATAGATAGAATTATCTATTTTTCTTTTGTGGTTCTTACATTCAACCACAAGAAGATTACTCCATATTTTCTTGTCTGAGTTAGAATATATTTCTATAGTTATGTCAGGATTCAACATAACATCAGGCGCAGTTTTACTGGTATATTGCTTATGCAAAAAAATCTCGTTGTATCGTGATACACCAGGTATATCTTGGCTTTCAATAAGTTTTTTTTAATTTTGTGAAAACTAATTTCTCAAAAGAGTCTCCTTTCTGTTGATTGCTTGATTTCTTTGCCATATGTAGACACCTTTGTTTTTAATCTCTTGAAAGGTCTTCTTTTGTTAAGGACCTTTTGTTAAAGACTTCTACATTTTTTTTACAATATCATCTAAAAAACAAACTGAATAACAAATAAAAAAGAAGCAAAAGTTACACAATTTTACACTTCTTTATCTCAAAAAAATTCATATTCACAAATAGATTGTATTTTCAATTGTGTTTCTTCTCTAAATTTTTCTTTCTCATTATTTCTTTGAACATTTCGTCTAGGATGTATATTCGGACCGTATTTCATGCAAATAATGGGAATTATATTATCATTAGAATAAAACGTATTTATCCCTTTTCCCTCTTGTTGTAAAGATGCCTTTAAATAAAGAAAAAAGTCTTTTATTTGTTTCATCGCATGGCTAAAATTCTTCCATAGTGTTTTATCTTTGGTCAATGGTTCAACATCCATTTTAAACTCAACTAAAAGTAATTTATTGTCATCAAAAATCATACAATCACATCGTCCCCTTGGAATGCCATCTCCTACATAATCCTCTAAACCGTGTTTGATGATTCCTCCATCAATACAGATATGAACGATTTCACTCCGCTTATCATTTTTTATTTTCAACGACTTATCTTTATTCGTATCTGATTCGACAAGGAAGGTACGCTTGGACAAACCACAGTCATAAGCATACAAAAGCGTACTACAAAGACGGTCTATTGTATAAGGATTGGACGTGTAAATTGTCTGAATTATAGAGCAAAAGTTATTTCTCATATTTTAAATAATTGAATATAGAAAATCAAATTCGTTATTAATATTTTCTGTTTCCTCATCAATAAAATTATCCCCAATAAGCTGAGTCACATCATCAAGAATAGATTTACAATATACATTAGAATTAGCTTTTAATGCGTATGCCTGAAATTTTTCAGGAGAAATATTCATACATTCATTAGCCGCTGTTTTCAGATTCTCGGTTAAAAAGAATTCCTCAATTTCTTTTTTCTTATCTGGTTGCATTCTAATAACTTTAGTATAATACAACATATTATTGAATGTTGCTTGCACATAAGGACTATGTGTGGTAATAATAAGCTGGCTATTAGTTTTGTTGGCAACCAAAATCAATAATTCCACCAACATCTTCTGTGCTTTAGGGAAAAGATGTGTTTCCGGTTCCTCTATAATACGTGACGCTTTCTGTTTTTCATTCAATATATAGATGGCATCTTGAATAATACGTATAACTTCTTGTTGTCCGGATGAAGACATACTTAATGGAACGAATTCTTTTTCATTATAGAAAATTTTCTCCATACCATTCTCATTCTTATAATCTCCATGTAAAATCTGCGATATAATATTATATATTAATTGTGTAAACGGAGTGTTCTCAATATTATCTTTTACCCCGTTAAAATAGTCAACAAGAAATTTAGAATAACTAATAAACTCTTTAATTAAATTTATATCTATGGTATTTGTTTCGTTATTGCTATATAACGCAGACTTAAGTTCTCCAAAAAACAATAGCTGAAATTGTTCTGGGTACGAAACTGTAATATTCCTTCCCGCAGGTAAGAACAAAGTTTCTTTCTCGTCAAAGAATATTTTATTCACTTCCGTAGTCATCTTCTTTATTAAAGCATTCTTTGCCTTTTCCTGCAAAATAAAATTCATTCTATTTTCATTATTAGAATCTATTTTCTTTTGTAACGCAATGGTCTTCTTATTTATAAAGTCCCAATATTCATTATCAAATTGTATTTGTAATGATCTCTTTTTAAAGAGAGTTAATTTATATTCTTTCTCGATTGAAAAAATATATTGAATACAAAAATCGTCATTCAATCTAGATGTGTATCCGAAATATATGGCAAATTTATTTTGGATATTAGATATTAATTTCTTCTGTAATTCCACTAACGAACGCTTGTTTGTCTCGTATAGTAAATTAAAATAATCCTGTTTTAGAGACTTGAAAAAGTAGATTAATTTAGCAATCGTACTTTTTCCGCTCGCTTGCTCACCTATCAGAAAAAGAAAATCCTTAATTTCTATTTCTGCATAACTTATTTGCCTGAAATTCTTTATTATAATCTTTTGCATATTTTATTCATTTTATAAATAAGACAAAAGTACGAATACATTTTTAAAAAGACAATTAATATTCTCTTAAAAAATACCAAAATATTATTTCTTCCGTTTTTTTGCTATACAAGATTATAAAAAACGTTGAAGTAGATAACTTCTACTGGCTTTTTAATGCTCAGACTTGGAAATAACAATCACGCTTTCCTTTTTTTAAACAACTCCAAAGAATATCTCCACTGACCTGAAAAAATATTTTAGAAAAATCCTATTACTAATATTTGCAGAAATCGAACCTTCTATTTATCTTTGCGGTGTCAAAGAGATGATGGTTGTTAGATTAATGAAGAAAAGTAATGAGTTTAGTGTAGTGCTAATTCAATGGCTTTCATAAAAGATAAAGTAATAAGTGTACAGTCATTCAAGGGATTAGAATAAACCGAAGCAAAAGGTTCGATTCCTGGTGGCACCACTTTTTAAGAAGGAAAAACGATGTAAATCCCTGAATTTCAAAGAAGTTCAGGGATTTTTCTTTTCCAAGAATAGGCAAAATTAGTGAGATTGAAGCAAACCATACGTCCTTATTCAAGGGACTGTTTTTAAAAGCCCGAAATGTTCCACTGCGAGGTATTTACTTCATTCTTTTACAGCACGTTGCACTATTTTACATAACAGGGTTCTCGGTTCGAT
Source organism: Parabacteroides sp. KHUB-02 (assembly GCF_056640955.1). Taxonomy (NCBI): domain Bacteria; kingdom Pseudomonadati; phylum Bacteroidota; class Bacteroidia; order Bacteroidales; family Tannerellaceae; genus Parabacteroides; species Parabacteroides sp. KHUB-02. The sequence goes on from NZ_JBWQEV010000001.1 coordinate 96,181, forward strand.
TTCCTAACTTTGTATCATTAAAAATTGAGCCGTATGGAAAGAAAAAGATTCAGCGTGTTGTTCTTCATCAAGCGTAGCAAACTGTTAAAAAACGGGGAAGCACCCGTGCGTGTGCGTGTCACTTATGACCGCCTATACGTGGAACTTCAACTAAAGCGGAGTGTAAAAGTCCCACTTTGGTCGCAGGAAAAAGAGAAATCGACAGGCAAAGACCGAAACTCCGTAGAACTTAACCATTACATTGACGCCCTGCGTGTGAAATTCTATCAGATTTACCAAGACTTGGAACTGGAGGGAAAGATTATCTCCGCACGTGCCATAGTGAACCGCTATCAGGGAAAGGACGAAACTTTCAAGACATTGTATAATGTATTCAAGGAACATAATGACAACTGCCGGAAGCTAATCGGGACAGACTATGCCGACATCACCGTAAGACGTTACGACAATTGCCTTAAATACCTCATGGAACTGGTTAAACGGGATTACAAGGTAGATGATATGTTACTGCGTGAGGTAAACGGGGAACTGGTACGCAAATTCGATTTATACCTAAAGACGGAGAAGCATTGCGCACAGAATACCGTTATCCGGTACATGAAATGTTTTAAGAAAGTGATAAACCTTGCCATTGCCAACGAGTGGCTGACAAAGAACCCGTTTGCAGGAATCAAGTTTCACGAGGTGGAGGTAAACAAACAGTTCCTAAGCCAAGCCGAGATAAACCGGATATGGCAGAAAGAGTTCAGGATTGAACGGCTGGAACTGGTACGGGATGTTTTTATCTTCTGCGTATATACCGGGCTGGCATTCATAGACGTGTATAACTTACGCCCCGAACACGTTTCAGAGGACAGCAACGGCAACCTGTGGATAGTGAAACCCCGTGAAAAGACAAACAACCTCTGTAACATCCCGCTTTTGAGCATTCCCAAACAGATACTTGAAAAGTATAAGGATAACCCCTACTGCATGGATAAAGGAACTTTGTTGCCCGTTCCCTGCAACCAGAAGATGAACAGCTACCTGAAAGAGATTGCCGACCTTTGCGGTATTAAAAAGAACCTGACCACGCACACAGCCCGGCACAGTTTCGCTTCGGTTATTGCGCTGGCTAACAACGTGTCACTGCCGAACGTGGCTAAAATGCTGGGGCATTCATCCACCCGAATGACGCAGCACTACGCAAAGGTATTAGACCAAACGATACTAAGGGATATGCAATACGTAGAGAGAAAAATATCATTTTTCAGCAACTTTAATGCTGAATTGTAAACTTTTAAAAGGAAAAAGGCCTATATTTGCATTTAAAGTAATCGTTATAACAGCCATGAACAGAATCATAGAAAACTTAAAAGTAAATAATCCTGCGATATATCAAATATTGCAAGAGCAAGAAAAACAAAAATGGGAAATAACTAGTGGAACTCGTTATAAAACCGTCAGTGACACTGTTTCTGCAAATTCTTCAATTGAATATAACATTAAATCTAAACCGAATCAATTATGCCAACATGGAGTGAAATATTAACAGAATTAAAAGTCGAAAGTGCCCAAGGGAATTCTGCTCCTTTTGATTTTATTCGACGCAAATACCTTTCTGAACTATCTAAATATACAAACAGAAATATTATTTTGTACGCAACTGCTTTTACCCAAAAAGGTGGAGCTCCCGAATTACTTTCGGTAACAGAGGAAGATGTGCAAGGAATGATGGAAGTTTCATACGGACTTGAAAAAAAGCCTGTAGATTTAATTATACACAGTCCGGGAGGTTCTCCCGAAGCAGCAGAAGGTATTGTCGAATATTTGCATGCTCAATTTCCTGAAGTAAGAGTTATTATTCCCCAAATAGCAATGTCTGCTGCCACAATGATTGCATGTTCAGGAGCTAGTATTGTCATGGGAAAACATTCTAATATAGGTCCCGTAGACCCACAGTTGATTATTAATAGTCCTAACGGTCCCACAAGTAATCCTGCAAAAGCAATAATTGACCAATTCTATAAAGCATTACAAGAAGTAAACGAACCCAATAAACAAGCATGGGCTATATTACTTAATCAATATGGTCCTTCTGTCATTACACAATGTGAAAATTATATCAAAATGTCTGAAAACTTAATTAGAGATTGGCTTAATAGATTCATGTTCAAAACAGAAGCTCCAGATGTCAAAGCTCCTATTATAGAGAATATAGCATCTTTTTTGGCTAATCACGATAACTTTAAAAGTCATGGTCGCCATATATCCCGTGAAAAAGCAGAATCAAAAGGGTTAAAAATAGAATATCTTGAAAAAGACTCTCAATTACAAGATTTAGTTCTGTCTGTGTTTCATGCTACAACTCATACATTTTCATCAACACCTGCAATGAAAATTATAGAGAATCAAAATGGGAAAGCATTCATAAAAATTCAAAATTAACAAGATATTGAAAAGACTATCCGCATAAACATGAAGAAGCCAGCAACACAGTTTTCAAGAAACCATGATTGCTGGCTTTTAATTAATCAAACAATAAATCAATAAATACAGAAAACAAGATTTCACGTTTTCAAGATTTCATTTTCTGTAATACCTTTCCAGCAGGTCTAAAATCTCGCTTTCCCGGTAGATGATTTTTCCCGGAAGCTGCACATATCCCAGCAGTCCCGTGTCCCTGTAATCCTGCAACGTCCGTTTGCTGATGCAAAGCCGCTCGCACACTTCCTCGCCTGTCAAGTAGTGTTCACCGTTCAATACCGGGCGATAGTTCATTTCCACGTACTCCACGTTTTCCAGCACCCTGTCAAGGGAGGAAAACAGTACCAGCGTGGTTTCGGAATCTTTCGTTATCAAATCCATACGCCTACTTTTTAGAATTGTCCCTTACTTGGCTAAGCAGAAATGTTTCCACGTCCGAAGCCTTATAGTAAATCTTATTGTTAATCTGCGAATAAGGCAGTTTCCCCGTATCACGGTAGGTCTGCATCGTCCGGGCTGAAACATTCAGCAAACGGCAGGTCTCGCAGTTATCCAGCCACTTGTCACGCTTCCTGCGTAAAGGCACACAGAGCGCATCCACACGCCCCACAAAATTTTCAAACCTCTGTTTCCAAAGTTCAAAGGTTCTCTTTTCAATCGTCACTATTTCCATAACCGATATATTTATTATTATCAATACTCCGTTTTTCTTCACTGGTGCAAATATATAAGACTGAATGACAGGTTGTTTCTTTCTGTCCGCAAATGACCTTGCGTGTCCAAAAATGTCCACCACCAACCCAAACGAGCAGGAAAGAAACAATAAGAGAACAGAAACCCCGGTTTCCCCCACTTACTAAATAAGTAAGGTAATGAACACAAAGCCGTTTTCTATTTACCGACATTAATTTGGTGCAGAGCGCAGCAAAGCGATTCCAAACGGCTGACGCTTTGTTTTTTACCGATTTTTCTTATTTTATTTGTGGTGCTAATTCAAAAAACAAGCACCTATGAATAATCCTTTCGAAGAAATTTTCAAACGGCTGGAGAACATCGAAAAGATGATTGCCCCGGTCATGGGCGCACAGCCCGAAGAACGGCAGGACGGAAAAGAGCCCGTGTTAGTCAAAATATCCGTTGCCAGCGGCATAACCGGGTATTCGGTCAATTACCTGTATCATTTAGCCAGCAAGGGACTGATACCCTGCGTCAAGCGTGGGCGTACCCTGCGTTTCGACATGGAGGAACTCAAAAAGTGGATGCAGCAGCAGTATGTCCCGGCTTCTAACAGACTTCTCGATGAAAAAGAAAAGAGGTGATGAAACACGGCATATCGAGGGCTGGCAGTCGAAGAACGAGCGCATCGAAAGCCTGTTGAACGTCCTGTACGATTTCCGGTTCAACACCGTAAAGAACCGGACGGAATACCGGGCTGCGGGTTCTTCGGACTTGTACCAGCCCGTTACGAAATTTGTCCTGAACTCGTTCAGGCGCAGGCTGGACGCAACCGCTGGTATTGTCACCTCTGCCGAGAACATCCGTACCATACTGGAAAGCGACTTCGCAAGAAAGGTACATCCCATACGGGAATACTTTAACGCCCTGCCGCTTCTCAATCCTGCCGAACATGGGCATATCGGCAGGCTTCTGAACACGGTACAGGTAGCCAATCCCGGCAAATGGGAGGAATATTTCACGAAATGGCTTATCGGTGTGGTAGCCAACGCAATGAACGACACGGGGTGTCAGAATCATACCTGTCTAGTGCTAACCGGGGACAAGCAGGGACAGTTCAAATCGTGGTGGCTGGACAACCTTTGCCCGACACCGCTTAAGAACTACCTGTTCACCGGAAAGATAGACCCGCAGGGCAAAGACATCCTGACACTGATAGCCGAATACCTGTTCATCAACATTGACGACCAGCTAAAGGAACTCAACAAGCAGAACGAGAACGCCTTGAAGAACCTTATCACCACCCCGGCAGTGAAATACCGCAGACCGTATGATGTTTACATAGAGGAATACCCCCACCTCGCCAGCTTCATGGCTTCGGTGAACGGCAACGAGTTCCTGACCGACCCGACAGGCAGCAGGCGTTTTTTGCCGTTCGAGGTACTGCACATAGACAAGCCCACGGCAGAAAGTATTCACATGGATAACGTCTATTCCGAAATCATGTACCTGTACCGTCAGGGCGTGCGCTACTGGTTCAATGATATGGAGATTAGAGAATTGCATTTAGCAAATGCGGGATTTGAGGTGCAGACGGTCGAGTTTGAAATGCTGACACAATATTTTGAGAAGCCGACAGAGGAGGAAGAACCCTTGTTCTTTATGACAACGGCACAAATACTGACACGTTTACGGGATATATGCGCCATGCAGCTATCTGAAAAACGGCTGGGGGAAGCGTTGCGCAAAGCCGGGTTCAAACGAGTGCAGAAACGTATCAACAAACAGAATTATTCGGTATATGGGTACAGAATAAAGCCTATTCCTGCATCCTATACAAATGACGATTACGGATAGGTAGCCGTGCAGTAATTACTGCAAAAGTATCACATAATCACTCAAACTGTTAAAAATCAGCCTATTATACAATACACAATAAGCAGTAAGATAAAATCCAAAACTTTTTGGAAAACCGGAAAAAAGAAAAACAAGAAAAGAGCAAGCAGGAATATAAGGCTGTATTTCTATTTCCTTTTGAAGAAATAACTTACTTATCTTACTGCATAAGAGATAATCCACTGAAAAAAAAAGAATTATGCGCAGAAACATGGTGACTTTTCTTCTTACTGACTTCTTACTGTGCTACTGCAATTTATCAATGAATATCAAAAAATAAAAATTATGACCTACAAGGAAGCCAACAATATCAGTATCAAAGATTACCTGAACTCTTTGGGAATCCAGCCAGCCAAGGAAAAGGGAAGCTACGGGATGTACCGCAGCCCCTTACGGGAGGACAACACGCCAAGTTTCAAGGTGGATTATAACGCCAATTTATGGTGTGACTACGGAACTGGTGAGGGCGGGACGCTCATCGACCTTGTAATGAAGCAACACCAGTGCAACGCCTACGGTGCTATCTGCCGACTGGAACAGGGCGACACCGCCTCTTTTTCCTTTCACGGGAAAGAACTGCCCGAAAGGGAGACGAAAAGGCAAGCAGCCAGCCCGATAGAGATACACAGAATACAGCCGTTACAGAATCCGGCACTCATACGCTATTTGCAGGAAAGGGGGATTTCTCCCGGAACGGCATCCCCTTACGTGCAGGAAATGTATTACCGCATCGGTGGCAAGCCTTATTTTGCGCTGGCGTTTAGGAATGATTCAGGAGGTTACGAGCTTCGCAATCCCCGTTTCAAGGGCAGCACATCGAAAGACATCACCCATATACGGCAGCAGGGAGAGCCGAGAGATACCTGTTTCGTGTTCGAGGGCTTTTTGGATTTCCTCTCATTCCTCACTATCCGGCAACAGAAAAGTCCGGATATACCCTGCACCGACTGGCAGGACTACGTTATTCTAAACTCCACCGCCAACACGGATAAAGCCTTATATCCGTTGGCTGATTACGGGCATATACATTGTATGCTTGACAATGACGAAGCCGGGAGGAAAGCGGTTGAAGCCATAAGGCAGGAATACAAATGGCGTGTACGTGACGTATCACACCTGTACAGCGGTCACAATGACCTGAACGACTATTTGCGTAGCCTTAAAGTGAAACAATCCCAAGACTTGACAGTTACCGACAAGCCCCAGCCGGAGCAGGATAACAGACAAAATCCGGGTGAAAAAAGAAAGAGAGGGCTAAGGATGTGACCTGCAAGACTGGCGGCATGAACAGACGGCAGGCTGTGTGATTAGGGAGAGCAAGGTTATGTTTCGGTAGACCGAAACACCTTGCTTTGCTTAACGCAAAGAAAATTTCTCCCGTTGGTCGCAATTTTTAAGATACCACCTAAAAGCAAAAACACATGACAGAGATAAGGAACAAACCGGGAGGTCGCCCGGCAAAAAGCCGGATAGACAAGCAGAACCGGGTAGTCAGCACGAAACTGACCGAGTTACAGTTATACGCAATCAGGAAGCGAGCCACCGAAGCCGGGCTGCACGTCAGCGAATACGTCCGGCAGGCGGTCGTTTCGGCAGAGGTGACACCCCGGCTGAACAGGCAGGATGCGGACACTATCCGCAAGCTGGCGGGTGAAGCCAACAACATCAACCAACTGGCGCACCGGGCGAATGCCGGAGGGTTCGCACTGGTGGCGGTGGAACTGGTGAAACTCAAAAACAGGATTGTCGAAATCATTAACCAGTTGTCGGATGATTGGAAAAATAAAAAAGGGAAGCGGATTTAAAGGCTGCGTGAACTATGTACTCGGCAAGGAACAGGCAGCTTTGCTTCATGCGGAGGGAGTGTTGACGGAAAGCAACCGGGACATCATACGCAGTTTCATACTGCAAGCCGGGATGAACCCCGACCTGAAAAAGCCGGTCGGGCATATTGCGCTAAGTTATTCCCCGGTGGACGCACCCAAGCTGACAGACGGGAAAATGATACAGCTTGCGCAGGAGTACATGCGTGAAATGAAAATCACCGATACACAGTACATCATCGTGCGCCACCAAGACCGGGAACATCCGCATGTGCATATCGTGTTCAACCGCATAGACAACAACGGCAAGACCATTTCGGACAGGAACGACATGTACCGCAACGAACAGGTATGCAAGAAGCTGAAAGCCAAACACGGGCTTTATTTCGCTAAAGGCAAGGAGCATGTAAAACAGCACCGTTTGAGAGAACCGGACAAATCCAAATACGAGATTTACAATGCCGTAAAGGATGAAATCGGGAAGTCCAAGAACTGGCAGCAGTTACAAACCCGGCTGGTGGAAAAGGGTATCGGGATTCATTTCAAGTACAGGGGACAGACTGGCGAAGTGCAGGGCATTTCCTTTTCCAAAGGCGAATACACGTTCAAGGGTTCGGAGATAGACCGCAGTTTCAGTTTTTCCAAACTGGATAAGTGTTTCGGGGATGCAGGGCTGAACACTGCCGGAAACAACCGACAGACGGTTTTCGCACCTGTTCAGGAGCCAGCGCAAACACCGGGCAAAGCTGACAGTCCGTTACTGGCAGGCTTGGGCGGTCTGTTCTCCGCTTCATCCTCTCCGGCTGATGAAACGACCGACAATCCCGATGAAAGAAAAAAGAAGAAAAAGAAACGGCACTTAAAATTATAGGAACATGGAAGATAATTTAATTTTGGAGGGGCTTCTCTCTATGGTTACGGAATTGAAAGAACGGCAGGAGAAGCAGGTAACACCAGCCAGCCGGGAGGAAACGATTAACCGACTGGACGTTATCGAACAGCGCATTTCGGATATGCAGGGCAAATCCGGCATTGCTGAAAACACGATGCAGGAGATTCTAAACCAAATCGGCAGTATCAGAAAAGGGCAGTCCGAGAACCAAAAACAAGACCTTGAAGATATTAAGGGGCTTATCGTGACCTCTCACCGATATTTCAAGGAGCGGTTAAAAGTGTTGTTCCCGGCTGATGATAGACCAGCCGGAGAAATAACGCCCGTTTCATGGCATGGTAAACTGATATACCGGATAACTCCCTACCTGAAACCCAAGTTTTTTCTTCTTTCAGCAGGTTTTATTATCTGTATCACTTCGCTAATCTTGAATATTCGTTTTACGGAACGGATGCAGCGGTTACAGGATAACGATATAAAATACCGTTATATCCTGATGAAAGGAAAGGCAGACGGCAGCAGCCTTGATTTGCTGGAAACGAAGTTCAGCCGGAAACGGGATAACGCTTTCATCCGAAGCCTGACCGATTCGGTAAAAGGGTTTGAATACCGTAGCAGAAAACAGGCGGAAGCGTTGGAACGGGCAAGGCTGTTAAACGAGCAAGCCGAGCAGCTGAAGGAGCAAGCCAACAAGTTGGGCAAACCATAAACCAAAGCAAAGCCGGAGCAGAACCGCCCCGGCTTTCAAATTCACTTCTTTTTCTTCGTACAGTGTTCTTTCTCGAACTGGCGCAACGTGGTGACGCTAAACCGCTCCTTGATGAACTCCCGGACATCGGAAGCCTTGTAATATACTTTTCCGCTGATTGTAAAGTATGGCAGCGCACCGATAGCCCGGTAACGTTGCAGGGTCTTGATACTCACTTTGAACAGCAAGCACAAGTCTTGATTATCCAACAGGTTGTCATCTTCAGGCAGCACCCTGTCGGCATTGCGCAGTACCCGTACATCCTTGCAGAGTTCTTCCAGTTTGGCGTACAGCTTCTGCATCCATACGCTGAAATCGTCATTGTCTATATACATGATTGCTTCATTTTTCTGATTATACATTATGGTTTGTCAATCGATTGATGAAGCAAAGTTCAGAAAACGAGAGCAAAGAAAATAAGGGAATGGTACATCCACTCCCCTATAAATTATTTATATCTTATTGATTATCAAATAAAAATATTTAAAAATAATCGTAACCATTGTCTTTACTCTTTTTAATAATAGCTAATTTCAACCTATCTAAAAAATCTGTGATTTTAGTAGGTTTTCGTTTAATAACTGCTATTTCTTTTTTGTATATATCACCAAAACTGATATTAAACATTTTCTCAAAAATACATGATATATCACTTAGAAAAATATCCTTGTTATCAATGCGAATAATACCATCTTTGATATAAAAAATACCACAAACTAATTCCATTATATCTATAATTTTAATTACCTCACTGTTTAAATAAAAGGGAGATTTCCAATCTGATTCAATATTAATGAAAAATTTGGGGTATTCCATTTGCCGATAGATTAGTTCTTGCTCCATATTTATTAAAGATAACAGTTTGTCAAGATATATAATTTTTAACTTGCTATTTTCCGTAGGTGAAGTTTCTTCTAAAGCCTTAATTGTACCAAAATCTATATAACTCATATTTAATTGCCTAATACGTGTTTTGTTATCATTTTCTTTATTAAGGTAATCGAACAATTCTTCTACAAATTCAAGATATGCAGCAGTAATAGCTTCTATATCAGATTTTTCCTTTTGGAAAGGATGTTTTAATAATTTATATATCTTTTTTTCTGCTAAATTCCAGTTTGCCATAATTAACTTAAGTAGCTATCGTGAGCATTTTATAAGTTCTTTGCAATTTTCTGCCATTTCTTTTGTCTGTGTTTATAAAAATAAAGAGTCCACCAAGCAACAAGCGGGGTTAGATAACCAGCATACAATTCAACACTATCGGTATATTTTGTAACATTTTCGGTAATCTTTTCCATTTGAATATAATGATTTCATATAGTTACTCTTTTATTATACTCATTTGAAACTATTTCTCTTGATTTTTTATCAATCTTAATTACGTTGATTGTATGTTTTCCAATAGGAATAAATCGATGAAGAAACATCTTAAAATAAAATGTTTCCCCCTCTTTCCAAACAGGAGGAATATTGCCATAAGATATAAAACTTGCTTTGGGTTTACAAATTTCTCTTAGCGTTTCAATATCTTGAATCTTGCACCAAATATTTTCAATGTCAGTTTCAAATACTGATGTCACTACAACTTTGCGACCCATAACTCTTTTACCTCTCCGTGTCACTAAACAAATCTTTTTTATCATATAGGAATAATTAAAACATTAAACATCTATTTACCTTACACTTATGCTCTTTTTATTAACTTTGTGCAAAGTTAGATGTAAGATACTCTAAAGACAATAGTCATTTATAATGAGATGCAACCTAACTATTTAACAATAAACGTCATAGCAAGCATGATAATTAATGAAATAGAAAAGAAAGTCATAAATATACTACCAACATCAAGCATAGAGTTCGATGAAATTGATTATTCCATTCTTGAAAAGAGGAAAAATGACTGGATTAAACTTTCAGAAGTTACGCATAGTATCGTATTGGTATTTGATTGCTACACTAATAAATTCGTTTTTGTTTCTGATAATATTCCTAAACTATATGGACTTGACTCCCGTAGGTTGTTTATTCTTGGACATCAGCCAGTTATTGAGGTTATACATCCGGACGATATAGATTATGGGTTACTTGTAAGAAAGAAAATCTATTCGATATTACGCTCATTCTCCAATGAAGAAAAGAGGAACTATAAAGCCATTCATGAAATGAGGATAAGAAATATGCGGGGTGAATACATACGCATAATAGAACAAGAACAAGTTCTTGAGTTAGATAAATCAGGAAATATTTGGCTTATGCTATCGGTTATTGATGTTGATGCAAGCCATGAATCAGAAATTATTAAAAGCCACCTATATAACTTTAAAACTGGAGAGCAGATATTTATAGATTTATCTGACACACTGGATGAACCTTTGACAAACCGGGAATTAGAAGTTTTACGATTTATGAAGAAAGGCTTATTAAGTAAAGAGATAGCAGAGGCATTAAAAGTTAGCATTAATACAGTGAATAGTCATAGACAGAATATATTACAAAAATTAAAAGCTAACAATTCGATTGAAGCTGTCAACTTCGCTCAAAGACTGGGCTTGTTCAATAAATGCAGCATTGATAAAAGCGAGAAGAGGGATGTTTTGCCATAAATAAAATGAAACTAACAACTTACAATCGTAACAAATAACTATTTTTGTGGCACTATTATAAAAGTTCATGTTAAATACAGAAAACATACAATCACTCATTGATAGCGGAGAAGGCTACAATGTGGAATTTAAAGTCCGTGTTCCTTCAAAAGTTCGTGAACTGACAGAGGAAATATGTGCTTTCGCCAATGCAGACGGAGGATATTTGCTTATTGGAGTAGATGATAACGGGCAAGTAGTAGATACTAATTTAGAAAACGATAAACGTTCTGCCATTCAAGGTTCTATCAGCGAAATATCTCCTGCACTCCACTGTGAATTGTATTCCGTAAATGTTGGGAATAAAACTGTTTGGGTAATTGATGTTCCGTCCGGCAAGGATAAACCTTATATATTTTCCGGTTCTATCTATGTGCGTGAGGGGGCAAACTCACAGAAACTTCGCACAGCCGAAGAAATGCGTAGCTTCTTTCAGGAATGTAACAAAATCTTTTTCGACCATATACCCTGTCATTGGTTCAATATCTACACGGATGCAGACGAACAAATGATTAAAGACTTTCGAACAGAAGCCAAACTAAGTCCGTCCACACCCGACAAACAAATATTTGAGAACTTGGAACTGTTTACCGAAAATGGAACGGCAAAGAACGGAGCAGCGATGTTCTTCGGAAAACAACCTGAAAGAAAATTTCCACACGCTGTTACAAGATGTGTTCTTTTCAAGGGAACAAATAAAGTCTATATTATAGATGATAAAACTTTCGGAGGTTCATTGTACCAACAATATTTACAGGCTATGTCTTGGCTGGAAAGCAAACTGCAAGTAGCTTATAAAATAGAGGGTGCAGGACCAAGAGAGGAAATCTGGGAAATACCTCTGACCGTATTTAAAGAAGCCATTATAAACGCCCTGTCGCACCGTGATTATTACGAACAAGGCGCAAGCATTATGATAGAAATGTTTGACGACCGGGTAGAGATTTCCAATCCCGGAGGACTTCTACCTGTTGTAGCTAAAGATTTCGGACATAAAAGTATGACACGTAATCCGCTAATTTTCGGTTTATTTACCCGTATGCACTTGGTTGAAAGAGTTGCATCCGGTATTCCCCGTATGCAGGAAGCCATGAGAGAGGCGAATCTGCCCGAACCGGAATTTCACACAGAGGGGATGTTTACAGCAGTGTTCAAACGTCAAATCTCTAACTCTGCCAACTATGACACAGTAAATGGCAGAGTAAATGACATAGTAAATGATGCTATAAACGAGAATGAACAAGCTATAATCAATTTACTGATAGTAACTCCCGGCTTAAATGCTTCCGAAATAGCAAATCATATAGGCAAAAGTGTAAGAACAACAATGCGATATATTAAATCCTTACAAGAAAAAGGTATAGTAGAATTTAGAGGTGCACCCAAAACAGGAGGATATTATACCGTATTATTATCACTTTAATAACTGCAACTGATTCAAGATAGATTAACATAGACTTCTGTAGGATTAGTGAACCATGATTCAGCAATAGTACAAGAGAGCAACAGCTCTGCTTCTTTATCATTTAATGGATATTTATCAATTAAATTAGCTATGTCACTTTTATTATAGACATAAATATTAGCATTTTTTGTTGTGTATTCTTCTCTGAATTTCAAGACAAAATTATGCAATAATTCTTTATTTATACTTTCACCTTTATATAATACATGAAAATTTTCAACGGCATGATTGTGGTTTTCTTTTAATATTTCATATTGAGATAGTGACAATTTATTCTTAATGATACGCTTGTTTTCATGAATCAATATAGGAATAAGCTTATATGATTCTGCTTTTCTTTGCATTTTATAGAATCTTATATCCCTATTTGCTAATCCTTCTATTATTTGTATTTGATGCTTTTCGTCCATATTTAAACCAAAATAAATCGATTTTAATGCAAAAGGATTATATTCTTTCCGTTTTGAAGTTGAATATATTAACCTTATCTCATTCTCATATTCCCATGATTTAGATTTTGTTCTAAACATTTTAATCAAAAATCCATCTTTATTATAAATATCATCTAATCCAATTATTGGAGGTTCATTCTTATATTCGATTTTCATTCGGTTTACATCAAAAGTATAATTTTCACTGTCCTGCAATTTTTCAATATCATATTCTATACAAAATCCTTTATGAGAATTTGCATAGTGTGCCCACATCAATTCATTATCAGGATAATCGGCTTGAGATAATGCTAATGAGTATATTCCTATATTATTTTTGAACAGAATCAATTCCTCCCAATATTTTTTAACGTCTTTAATATTTGCTCCAAAAACTGATTCAAAAAGGGCAAGTGCTCTTTTTATATTATCTATATAAGTTGCTTCAAAAGGGTCATTTAAAGCAGTTAAAGAAGAAGCCCATAATTCATCTTTTATCAAAGTTTCTATATCACGGAGGTTTCCCTTATCATCAACGGCAATATTTGCCCTGTATTTATATCCATTCATTTGCAAAAACTATTTTATACAAATATAGTAACTATAACAAAAAATCTCTATCTTTGTATTCAGAAATCGTACCCAAGAAACAAACTGATGTCGAACGGTGCAAAGTTGTGAAAACCTTATTCAAGGGACTAACATCGTGATAAAGATATAACTTATTGAGAAATAGTGCTATACAAACTGATTTTCGGTTGCTGGTGGCACCACTGAAAATCAAAGGGTTACTCATATGAGTAACCCTTCTTTATTTTTACCTCTCTGCGATATAAACTCCACTAATAATGGCTAAAGCGCCAATACCAGAAGCTATCGTAATAGTTTCTGATAGAAAAATCGCAGAAGTTATCAAGGTGACCAGAGGGACAATGTAAATATAATTGGCTGTTTTTGATGCTCCGAGGGCTCTGACTGCCGTATTCCACATGATATAACAAAGCATTGAGGCGATGACACCCAGAAATAATATATTTAAATATACGACTGGCAGTTTCAATAACTCTAGTTTGATATTTAAAGGGTAGATCACAAAATAGAAGAAAAGAGAAAGTATCCCATAAAAAAATACTTTTCGTGTAATAAACAAGGTGGGATAAGAACGACTCAAACGCTTTTGGATAAGGCAGTAAAAAGCCCACATCGTAGCGGCAACTAAAGTGAGAAAATCACCAAGTGGATTTACTTTTAAAAGAACACTGCCGTTGAAAACAACTAATCCGACTCCAAATAAGGCAACTAAAGATCCATATAACAGTCCTTTCCTAAGAGATTCTTTATAAAATAGGTGAGACAATACCGTTGTAATGATCGGTGCTGTACAAATCAATAATGAAACGTTGGAAGCCAATGTGATGCCCAGTGCTGTATTCTCCGCTATGAAGTATAGGGAACCACCACATAATCCAGACAGGAACAATAAGAATTCATCTTTTACGCAATTAGCCCACAACCGTCGATGCGCTATAGTCAAAATACAAAAATACGCAAGCACGAAACGGTATAACAATATCTCAACCGGTGATAATCCTGTATTAATCAGTATTTTTGTGGAGACAAACGTTGTTCCCCATATAATGACTGTCAATATGGCGATACTATGATACAGAAGATCTTTACTTTTAAACATAATTGTGTTAGAATTAGATTTTTATTTGCTGCAAAGTTATTTAAAGAAGATTGTTTTCCTATACGTCAAGCTTAAATACGATAATTTTCCTATTTTTGTCCTGTTTTGCATTCTATAATTCTAATTCGGGGATATTAAATCAAATAAAACAGGAAAAAAAACTATGGCACTACTTGATGAGACAGATATTGAAATTCTTCATTCTTTGCAAAAGGACGCGAAGATCAATACAAAAGAGCTTTCTGAGAAACTTCATATCTCCAAGACTCCTATTTACGAACGAATCAAACGTTTAGAAAACGAAGGATATATAAAAGGATATGTGGCATTGGTCGACAATAAAAAAATAGGATTACCCTTGATCATTTTCTGTAATGTATCTTTAGCTGTACACGATGATGAGCATATCGAACGCTTCAAAGAAGAAATACGGAATATCGATGAAATAATGGAATGTTACTCGACGGGAGGTATTTATGATTTCTTTGTCAAAGTGGTTCTTAAGGATTTAGATGCCTATAATCAATTTGTGTTCGAGAAATTAACCAAGGTTCATGGCATCGTGAAGATGCAAAGCTCTTTTGTGCTTAATGAAATCAAGCATACTACAGTTTTGAATATACCCAAAAATAGTTGATTGAAGCTTAATGTCGCAGTATTATATAAAATGTCTCTTTTTTACTATAGAATTGATTAGGGGTTATTTACCTTTGCCCCGATAAATTAAATTCTATAAGATGCAGTCATTTAAAATAATAAAGCCTATTCATATATTAACTCCTTATGTGAGATATTATTGGATACTGGAAGATGGCGCGGATGTTTCTGTATCTGAACGGACTTTACCAACGGGCTGCATACAATTAGTATTTCATAGGGGTAAAAGGCTTTTATTAGTAGGAAAAAAAGAATCGCAGCCTCAAGCGTTCATCTGTGGGCAATGCCTCAACTTTTCAGATGTGATGTCAGCCGGAAAGATTGAAATGATCACGGTTGTTTTTCAGCCGTACGCGGCAAGAGCCATCCTTCAACTTCCCCTTAAGTTCTTTTATGGAGAACTTATAGCGGTGGATGCTATAGCAGATTTGGAATTATCAATATTATCCAGAAAAGTGATAGAGGCTGATGATCATGAAACTTGCATCCGCTTGATCGAGCAGTTTTTGATTCACCGTCTTTATAGGTTTGAAGGCTATGAATATAACTTAAAGCGAATATCCGCAGTCCTCCATCAAATAAATGAACAAGCGAAAACTAATATTTCTGAGTTATCTGAAACCGCATGCCTAAGCTCTAAACAGTTCAACCGCATTTTCTTAGATTATGTAGGAGCTACGCCCAAAGAGTTTCTTCGTATCTTTAGGATGCAACGAGCTTTATTTAAGGTACAACAGAATCCATCCATTTCATTCGCTCAATTAGCTTATGAATGTGGGTTTTCAGATCAGTCACATATGATAAAAGAGTTTAAACTGTTTTCCGGCTATACACCCACGGAGTATCTTTCCTTATGCGCTCCTTATTCTGATTATTTCTCGGAGTGATCAAGATGTCCTTTTTCTTCTATCCTATAGATACGATACGCTCTACTTTTGTGATGTCTTCGCGAGGACATTAACAGTAACTATAAAAAGAAAACAAAATGAACAATTTAATTGCTTTTTTCGAGATTCCAACTGTAGACTTTTATCGAGCGATCAATTTCTATGAAACTATTTTGGGGTTAAAACTATCGGTTTCCGAATGTGAGACAGAGAAGATGGCCTGTTTTATCGAGCAAGGAGAAGCGGTTGGGGCTTTGTTCTACGCTCCTAGTTATCAACCTTCGCCGGATGGTATCTTAATCCATTTTAATAGCCAAGATATCGAGGACACTTTATCTAAAGTATTGGATAAAGGGGGTAAAATTATTATACCCAAGACAAAGATTGAAGCGGAAAATAAAGGATACTTCGCCGTTTTAGAAGATAGCGAAGGAAATCATGTCGGTATCTACGAAAAATAAGTATCTTCGGCCAAGATATCCCTACAATATATAATATGAAAGAAAATAAGTATGATGATGAACGCTTTTTCGGTCAATACAGTCAGATGTCTCGCTCTGTACAAGGGCTGAGAGGAGCAGGAGAATGGCATGAGCTAAAGAAGATGTTGCCTGATTTTAACGGAAAGCGTGTATTGGATTTAGGGTGTGGTTTTGGCTGGCATTGTCGATATGCCATAGAGCGAGGGGCGACCTTCGCTTTAGGCATTGACCTTTCCGGGAAGATGTTAGACAAGGCACGGGAGATAAATCCCTCCCCGTTGATCGAATATAAAAGAATAGCAATCGAGGATTTTGATTTTGCTCCAAATTCTTTTGACATCGTGATCAGCTCCTTGACATTCCATTATCTCGAGTCGTTCGATACGGTTTGTACAGAGGTATATAAATGTTTAACGCAAGAGGGTGTCTTTGTCTTCTCTGTGGAACATCCCGTTTTTACTGCTTATGGCAATCAAGATTGGATTTACGATTCGGAAGGGAAACCTGCGCATTGGCCGGTGGATCATTATTTTCAAGAGGGAATCCGGCATGCTCGTTTTTTGGGAGAGGATGTAACCAAATATCATAAGACACTTACGACTTACGTGAACGGATTGATCAAGGCGGGTTTCTGTATCACCCATCTGGTGGAGCCTCAACCGGACGAATCGATGCTGGATACGGTTCCCGGGATGCGAGACGAACTTCGCCGTCCGATGATGTTGCTTATCGCCGCTCGAAAGAATTAAAAAAAAGCGTATCTTTGTGGCTGAAAAGATGTCTTTTCCGTGTGCTTGCTAACCCACGTATTAAAAACAAGAAAGATATGAAACAACAAGATGCCGCTTTGGTATGCTTCTCGGGTGGACAAGATTCCACGACTTGCCTTTTCTGGGCGAAGAAGCATTTTTCACGTGTAGAGGCCGTATGCTTCACATACGGACAGAAACATTCCTTGGAAATAGAGGTCGCTCGAAAGATCGCCGCGGATGCGGACGTACCTTTTCAGTTATTGGACGTATCGCTTATCAGCCAGTTAGATCCCAATTGCTCGCTTACGAATGCGAGCATAGAGATGGATCAAGAGAAGCCGGAGGATAGCTATCCGAATACGTTTGTGCCCGGCCGTAATATGGTATTCCTTACTTTCGCCGCTATCTTAGCCCGTGGTAAGGGGATTTATCATTTGGTAACGGGTGTCTCCGAGGCTGATTATAGTGGTTATCCGGATTGCCGGGATACGTTCGTGCGTTCTCTTAACGTAACATTAAATCTGGCGATGGATGAGCAATTCGTAATTCATACCCCGCTTATGGACCGGGATAAGAGCGAAGTCTGGGAATTGTCGGACGAACTGGGCGTCTTTGATCTAGTACGTACGCAGACGCTGACTTGCTATAACGGTGTTATGGCTGAGGGATGTGGGCATTGCCCCGCTTGCAAACTTCGTAAGGACGGATTGGAGAAATATCTGAAAAGGAAAGAAGAGAATCAAAAGTAAATGAAAGAAATGGACGAGAGAAAACAAGAAGGAGAGTTGCATTTATTAGGTGGCTCTACCGTATATAAACAGGATTACGCTCCGGAGGTATTGGAGGCATTTACGAACAAGCATCAAGGAAATGATTATTGGGTACGGTTTAATTGCCCGGAATTCACCAGTCTCTGCCCGATTACCGGACAACCGGATTTCGCTACGATTCATATCGATTATATCCCCGACGTGAAAATGGTAGAGAGCAAGAGCTTGAAGCTTTACTTATTCAGCTTCCGCAACCATGGGGCGTTTCATGAGGATTGCGTGAATATTATCATGAAGGACTTGATAAAATTAATGGATCCGAAATATATCGAAGTTACTGGTATATTCACTCCAAGAGGCGGTATAAGTATTTATCCGTATTGCAATTACGGTCGTCCGAACACCAAGTTTGAGCAGTTGGCCGAGAAAAGATTATTTGATCATAATCAATAAGATTTCTGACAAATCGTTATCAGTCTCGGCAAAAAACGGTATATTTGCAGCAAGAAATGTTAACTAACTAATAAATCATTTTAGACCATGAACAAAAGATTGCTTACAGTTGCGGCTTTCGCTTTAGCGGGTTGCGTTACCGTTGTCGCTCAAGACAAGAAAAAAGAGTTCAAGATGCCTACAGGTTATGCCGGTATCACGCATGAGATGTCCGAGTTTTACGAACCGGTTCCTCCCGTTGTCACTCCGGGTACAGACTTAAAAGGTGGAGGTTTCACGGCTCCTTCCGACGCTATCGTTTTGTTTGACGGCAAGGATCTTTCCGCTTGGGAGAGCGTAAAAGGCGGTGCGGCCGAATGGGATGTACATGATGGCGTTTTTACCGTAAACAAGAAGAAAGGTGATATCCAGACCAAACAGAAATTCAACGATTTCCAGATGCACATTGAGTGGCAGGTCCCGACGAATATCACTGGAGAGAGCCAGTCGAGAGGTAACAGCGGTATTTTCCTGCAAGGGATGTATGAGGTTCAAGTGTTAGACTGCTACAATAACCCGACTTACGTGAACGGCCAGACGGGTAGTATCTACAAACAATCCATTCCTTTGGCCAACGCCATGCGTAAACCGGGCGAATGGAACGTGTACGATATCATTTATACCGCCCCCACTTTCAAGGAAGATGGTTCTTATCGCACGCATCCAACCGTAACGGTTATCCAGAACGGCGTGGTTTTGCAGAACCATACGACGATATTGGGTACGACAGAGTGGATCGGTTTCCCACAAGTGAAGAAACATGGCGCAGGCCCTATCATCCTACAGAGCCATGGCGATCCTAGCGAGCCGATCAGCTTCCGTAATATCTGGATTCGTGAGCTATAAGAGAAACGTGTTGATTGTAATAAGAAGGGATGGACTTGATATTAAGCTCATCCCTTTTTCGTTAAATAACAGGCTGGTTTTATATGAGAGAAACATTTTTTTCTATAGCACGAAATTTTAGTTTTCCTTAGATGAAACAAAAGTTTTCCAATGGAGAAACTCTAGTTTCCTGCTGAAAAAACTTTAGTTTTTCGATAATGAATGTCTTTTCCTGATTTATCTAGACACTTTTTTTGTTTATAAACGTAATCAGTAGACAGTAGTTATAAAGTAATACTGATATAGTAGTCACTTCTTTTAACTTCATACTGATAACATAGACACATTACCTCTGGGCCGAACAGAGCCCTTCTGAGAGATTAGTTGTTCGGCTTTGCAAAGCTATCGTATCCATCTCTTTCTCGTTACTTTTCACGGGTTTTCTTTTATTCCGCCACATTTTTATTTGCGTTTCCTTCTCCCCGTGCACTATGCCCGGGGTTTTATAACCGACACTCATGTGCGGTCGGCGGTAGTTGTAGAAGTAGATGTAGCGCTCTATCACGCTCGCGGCACGCTCGATGGTCTCGAACAGCCCTTGCCTATAGAGGCGTTCCACTTTAATTATCCCATTGATACGTTCCGCCACGGCATTGTCCGTGGGCTTGTAGTCTTCCGTCATGCTGATGGCAATGCCATGCCGCCGAAGGCGCTCCACGTACGCGTCGCAACAATACTGCACGCCACGGTCAGAGTGGTGTATCAGGCCCTCCAGATTTTCACTCCCTGTCATCTCAACGGCCTGGTCTATGGCCTGCCGCAACGCCTCAAGCGTGGCTGAGGCACGCAAGCTATCAGCCAGTACCCATCCCACTATCTTATGGGAATAAGCATCCGTGACCAGATGCAGGTAACAGACGTCTCCGCCGGCAAGCGGTATATAGGTAATATCGCTAACCCACAGTTGATTGGGAGAGGTTGGGACAAAGCCCTTTATCAAGTTCTTCCACTTATGGTAACGATGGTTGGAATTGGTTGTGCCCCTGGCTTTGCGCGGAGGAAGCATCAGGCGGTGTCGACGAAGCAGCGTGTAGAAGCTGTCGCGACCGGGCATGAACCTCTCTCCGAAGAGGGCGGTGAGCATGATCCACAGCTTGTAACCACCGATACCGGGATCCTCGCCACGTATCTCACGTACGGTATCCAGCATGAGACGTTCATTCTTCACATGGCTCCCTATGTCAGCCTTGGACTGGTAATAGGCTTGACGACAATGGCCAAACAGACGGCAGGCTGGCGCTACTTTCATCTTGCGAAGCCTGACCAGTTCCGTTACTATTTGGCCCCAGGTTTTTTTCTGATGGGAATGTTAAAATACTCTTCCGCACGCGTGATCATTAAATCACGGGCCTCGGTTTCCAACCGGGAGAAGGCAAGGGCCTTCTCCAACTCCTTAACACGCTTCTTGAGTCGCGCGTTTTCATCATGGTAATCCTCTTTGCTTCGATCGCTCATATCCGTAGGGGCTTGACACGGAGCCAAAGATACCTCTTTTACCACTGATTCATACTTCGCCAGCCATTTATTTAACAAAGTTATCCCACTAATACCATGTTGTTTGCAAAAACTGGTTTTGCTCATGCCGGATTGATAATAAGAATGAAGAAGATGCAATTTCTCTTCTTCGCTGTAATGCTCATGTTTTTTGCGCATAATAATTACACATTTTATTGTTATTGAATGTGTCTACCTATATCAGCATAAGACAGAAATTAACAAAAACTGTAATTGGCTGATTAATAGCAATTATACTATTATCTCTTCTCCGGCATATATTTCCAAAAACGAGCCGGCATATGTTGGCGATGAAGCCGTGGGTTTAAACGCTCCTTGATAGCGATAGACTTAAAATACTCTTTCCACATACTTTGAAAAAGTTTCTCATCCTTATCCATGATATCCTCACTGAGCAATCCGGTCAATAAGTGTGAATCTTTCTCTTCGAAACGGACTTCTATCGTATCGTTAAGATCATAATAATATCCATACTCTCTTTTTAAGTCGTAAATGAGCCATTGCTGATCAGCGAAACGGTCTTGCGCATAAGGTAATACCAAAGGTAATACGTTATATATAGGTGCGATGGCAGCAAAGTAAGTTCCATCCGCCGCTTTTTGGAAACGAAAGAATTGCATCACTCGCAAGCGTTCGTTGTTTACTTTCTTCCAGATCTTGGCCGTTTCCAATATGTCCGGGTCACCAAGATTGAACTCAATCGTGGCTGGAGCGTCGATCGCTTTGCGGATATATCTGAATAACAACAGGTCTACTTCCGGTAATTCCGACAACCAAGTTACCGTCAGCCCGGAAAGAGAAGAGTTGGAGATTTTCTTCTCAAGCCCTTTCCATACCCGTTCTGCTTTCCGGTCGTCCGTATAAATCCGGATCGCCTCGTCATAGAACAATGGAAATGGCTCGCCCTCGGTTACTAACAAATCCGGAAAAGTTCGACGGGAATAGGCATCGAATACAGCGGTAAGCAATCCCTCAAAAGTCTTGTCGTAAACAAATATAATCATTATCAATCCTTCTTATAAAACAGGCGTTAATCTATAAAAGGCAGTATAAGCTGCCGATCGTCTACTTTCTTTCCGCTCTTTCTCGTCAATAGTTGCCGGACGGTTTCAGGGCTGACCTCATTCACGGTCTGCGTCGGGAGTTCCCGGCAAGTAATAAAATAGCTAGCCTTTTTCATGACCACTCCTATTTTCTTCAACTGCTCTGAACCGAGATTAGCGTAACGCCGGGAAACGATTATGATCTTTGCCGATTTCACGCCAATTCCCGGAACCCGAAGAAGCATCTCGTAATCCGCTTTATTGATATCTACCGGGAAGACCTCCGGATGCCGCAGGGCCCAAGCCAACTTCGGGTCCACGTCTAGATCCAGATCCGGATATGCGTCATTGACAATCTCATCTACCTTGAATTGATAAAAACGCAATAACCAATCCGCTTGATATAAACGATTCTCACGGACCAGCGGAGGCGTGGTAAGTGCCGGAAGACGGTTATCATAC
Organism: Parabacteroides sp. KHUB-02; assembly: GCF_056640955.1. NCBI lineage: Bacteria > Pseudomonadati > Bacteroidota > Bacteroidia > Bacteroidales > Tannerellaceae > Parabacteroides > Parabacteroides sp. KHUB-02. The sequence continues at coordinate 118,857 of NZ_JBWQEV010000001.1, forward strand.
GCATTTACCGGAATGAATCCCGAATAGTAAACACGCTTCATCGTAGGTCTCTGATATAAGGCCGATGATAGACGAAGTATATCCTTGTCGGTATCCGCCGTAGCGCCAACGATCATCTGCGTGCTTTGCCCGGCGGGAGCGAATCGTGGGGCATACCGGAAACGCTTGCGTTCCTCGGCGCTTTGTAATACACCTTGTTGGATATAACGCATAGGGGCAAATACGCTTTTAAAATCCTTTTCCGGAGCTAGAGTCCGCAAGCTCGCCTCATTCGGGATCTCTATATTCACGCTTAAACGATCGGCGTAAAGCCCAGCCTCATTTACCAATTCTTGGCTGGCTCCGGGGATACTCTTCATATGTATGTATCCATTGAAGTGATGTACGAGGCGCAAATCCTTGATGGCTCTCACCAACCGTTCCATCGTGTAATCCGGGTTTCGGACCACGCCGGAGCTTAAAAACAATCCTTCAATGTAATTACGTCGGTAAAACTCGATCGTAAGATTCACCAACTCGGTAACGGAAAGCGTAGCTCTCGGTAAATCATTACTTCGCCGGTTGATGCAGTAGGCGCAATCATACATACAATAATTCGTCAGCATGATCTTTAAAAGCGAGATACACCGTCCGTCCTCAGCGAAACTATGGCAAATACCCCATCCCGCGGCACTTCCTATAGCCCCGCTCTTATGCGAACGGGAGGTTCCGCTGGAAGCGCAGGATACGTCATATTTTGCCGACTCGGCCAAGATTTTCAATTTCTCGAGCACTTTCTCGTCCATAATTTCACCGATATGTTTCGTACAAAGATAATGATCTCACAGAAATCAATAGTACGTTTTAAAGAGATTTAAATGTGATAAAAACCTTATATTTGTATCGTGAAAATTTTGGAAGTGCCTTACTTCGTTGAAATCGCCAGTTTTAACAGCACACAAGGCACAAGCCCTCGCTATATCTGCGGGTTGCTTGTCTACGTGTGCATAGGTCTCTGGCGATACCTTACGAAGTGTAGGCGACAACCCGCTTTTTCTCTAAGTATAAAAGGGCATGAAAGTATCTAAACAAAATATTATGAACTTGTTATCCTCTGTTTCTTCAGACGGCAGAGGGGCATTTGAGCGCTTTTATAATTTGTATTACGATCAGGTATTCCGTTTTGCGTATTATTGCCTTGGAGAGAAAGAGGCTTGCAAGGAGGTCGTGTCCGACGTGTTCTTTTCCATTTGGAAATCAAAAGCACGCTTAAAAGAGATAGACAATATAGATACTTACTTGTATATAACGGTACGCAACGAAGCGCTTCGTCATATTTCAAGAAGCAATAGTGTCAATAAAATCCAGATGGATCAGTTATATTCATTTGAACCAGAGGAAGAAGCTACTCCTGAGGGTATGTTGGAATCGCAAGAAATGCGGGAACTTTTTAATCTGGCAATTGATGAGCTTCCCGAAAAATGTCGCCTAATATTCTTGATGATCCGTGAGGAAGGATTAAGTACCAAGGAGGTCGCTAAAATCCTATCCATCCAAGAGAGTACGGTCCGAGTGCAAATGAAGATTGCGGTGGAGAAGTTAATAAAACGGTTGAAATCGGATTTTCCTGATATTTCGTTTGTTTTCATATTAATATCCATTTTCCAATAAAATCAAATTAGCCAATGAAGTATATATTTCAAGGCACTTGAAGTATATATCCTATAGCACTTAAAGTATATATTCTACACAGAAGGGAGTAATACTAGGTGAAAATGACTTTCTACACGACAATTATTTGGATGTTTTATGCATCTAGGACATATTTCAAACATTTTAAAAAAAACGTCTTTCTCTTTAAACGAATTTCATCGATCCTTACTCCTCATTATAAGAAAGACGAAATATGGAGACAAGAAAAGAGATCATAAAGCAAATGGGTGACGCAATGAGGGAAGATATCTTCCTAGAGGTCAACAACCGTATCGAACGCAGCTTGCGCAGAAGGTTTTGGTTGAGAATATCTGCGGTCGCCGCCTCCGTCACGCTTTTGTTCAGCATCTCCAATTATATCTCTTTCCATGAAGGTTACAAGAAACTGAACAGCCAAATGGTAGAGATGGTGAATCCGATGGGAATGCGATCCTCCGTAGTCCTGTCTGACGGCACGAAAGTGATCCTCAACGCCGGTACGACATTGAGTTATCCGACAGCTTTCGTCTCCGGGCAGAGGGAGGTAAAGGTGAACGGTGAGGCATTCTTCGAGGTATCGCACGACAAGGAGCATCCCTTTATCGTTAGCGCTGAAAATGTTAAGGTGAAAGTATTAGGAACGAAGTTTAATGTGAAGGCCTATGATGACGATGATAATATAGAGGTGACTTTAGCGGAAGGGAAAGTCGGTGTCGGACTTGACACTAAAAATCTCATCCAGATAATGCCGGGACAGCAAATAAAATATATGAAAGCCTCACATCGCTTTATCAAGAGAGAAGTGAGATTACAAAGTTATACTTCGTGGATTTGTGGTAAATTCTATTTCACCAACTATCCACTAGAGAAAATCGCTAAGCAACTGGAAAGGAGTTTCAACGTAAGGATACAGATCCTCGGGAATGATTTGAGGAACGCAGCTTTTACCGGTGATTTCGTACGGGGAGAGAACATAGACCAAATCCTCCGGGTCATGACCGCTAATCGACTTATAAAGTATGAGATAGAAGGGGATCAAATCACGATCTCGAAAAAGTAAATCAAATGAGTTATAAACGTTAAATCGATATGCCTATGAAATAGAAAAAAGAGGGAATAGAGAAAAACAAAACGGAAAATGCTACCAACATCTTCCGTTTCTAAAGACTCAAGTCTTAATTATCGCAACACAATTAAAAACTTTAAATCATTGCAAAAGTATGAAATTTATTTCACACACAAGGCATTATATGCCTAATGTTAACCTAAAAAAAACATATAACATCATGAGACTATCTGTTGTACTATGTATGCTCAGCTTATTTTGCGCATCCGCGAAAACGGGTTACTCTCAAGTAGCGGAAATATCATTGAATCTGCACAATGTTACTATCTCGGAGGCGCTTGAAGAGATCAAGCACCAAAGTGAATACTCTTTTTGGTATAAGAATGATGAGATTAATCTTAATGAGAAGATCTCTGTGAAGGCTAATAAGCAAAGTATCAACCAAGTATTGCATGGCATTCTTGGTAAACAAGGTTTGTCTTATACAATCGATGATAAACATATCATAATCTACAAGAAAAATGAACAGCCTCGGATGGTCCAACAAGATGGTAAAATTACAGGTATCATTACCGATCAAGCGAATGTACCCATCATTGGTGCAAATGTTATCGTAAAAGGTTCCTCTATAGGTAGCATATCCGATATGAATGGGCATTTCAGTTTAGATGCGTCGGAAAAGGATATACTTCTGATATCTTATATCGGTTACATGACTAAAGAAGTAAAAATAGGCAAGCAACGTTCCCTTAAAATCCAACTGACTGAGGATACCCAAAATATTGATGAGGTTGTTGTCATTGGCTATGGTTCTGTGAAGAAGAGTGATTTAACGGGTGCTGTATCTTCTGTTAAAACAGCTGAATTACAGCAAACGCCCATGACTTCTATCGATCAAGGTTTAGTCGGTCGAGCCTCTGGTGTGCAAGTAATCCAAACCTCTGGTATGCCGGGAGCCGTAGCCTCTATTCGGGTACGTGGCAGTAGTTCTTTGCAAGGTGGAAACGAGCCTCTATATGTTATCGATGGTTTCCCTGTTTATAGTGGTAGTGGTTTCGGTAATACGGGTGGTAAGACACAGATGAGTGGTTTGTCTACAGTGAATCCATCAGATATTGAGTCTATAGAGATCTTGAAAGATGCCGCCGCCACGGCGATCTATGGAGCACGTGCGGCGAATGGTGTCGTATTGATCACAACAAAAAGCGGTAAAAAGGGACGGGATATTATCTCTTTTGAGGCAAGTTTTGGAATATCAAACGTATCCAAAAAGATAGATGTCATGAATGCGCAAGATTATGCGAAATTAGTGAATGAGGCTTATGCAAATGATGGATTGAAACCCTATTATGATGCTACGGCTTTATCTGAGATCGCAAAGATCGGTAATGGGACGGATTGGCAAGACGAGATCTTTCGTGGAGGAAGTACGCAAACATATCAATTAAGTTTTTCGGGTGGTGACGAGAAGACACAATATGCGATATCAGGCAATTATTTGAATCAAAAGGGAATTATTGAAAATTCGGACTTTAAACGTTACTCGATCCGTCTAAATTTAGATCGCAAAATATTTAAGAACTTCAATGTCGGAACCCATATGACAGCAAGCCATACGATTAATAATGCGGTAGCTACTGATACGGGAGGAGAAGATGGCGTTGTTTCCGGTGCGATTAAGATGAATCCGATACAGCCTGTTTTTGAGGATGAATTGACTGGCGCATATACGCAGGTCAATGTGCCGGGTACGTTGTACCGCAATCCTGTGGCGACAGCTAAAGAGCAAAAATTCAACAATGCTACATCTCGCCTGTTAGGTGATATCTACGCTCAATGGGAGATTATTCCGGATCTACGCTTAAAGGTATCTCTGGGTACGGATATCATGTATCATAAAACAAATAGATATACCCCCTCCAATATCTATCAGTCAGGAGGTGTGGCATCTGCTTATGTAGGTGTAAATAAAAGCATAAATTGGTTGAATGAAAACACATTGACATGGAATAAGACATTTGCGGAAGATCATGATTTGAGTTTGTTGGGTGGCTTCACAATGCAAAGAAACAATAGGGAATATGTCATGGCTTCCTCTTCTAATTTCGTGAATGATGTGATGCAATGGAATAATTTAGGAGCCGGTTCCGTTTACAATAAACCGGAATCAAATGCTACACAATGGAGCTTGATGTCTTATTTGGCACGTGTGAACTATACATTGAAACATAAGTATCTATTTTCTCTAAATGCTCGTGTTGATGGCTCTTCCCGTTTTGGCGCGAATAATAAATATGGATTCTTCCCTTCCGCATCCGCAGGATGGCGTATATCCGAAGAAGCTTTTATGGAATCAGTAAAAGAAACGATTTCAAACTTGAAGTTAAGAGCCAGTTATGGTTTTACGGGAAATACGGAGATCGGAGTTTATGAGTCTCTTGCCACACTAGGTACAAGCAATTGGATTCTGGGTAATCAATTGGTATCTGGATTTTTCCCGAATAAGATACCTAATCCCGATTTGAAATGGGAGCGTACTGGACAGTTTGATGTCGGTTTGGATCTTGGATTATTCAATAATCGGTTACGTGTAACTATGGATTACTACAAGAAGAAAACAACCGACCTTTTATATAATGTAGCGATTCCTTATACCTCTGGTTATGATACCATGCTGAAAAATATCGGAAGCTTAGAGAATCATGGTTATGAGTTATCAATAGAAAGCGATAATTTGACAGGTCCTTTTAGCTGGACAACAGCGTTTAATATTTCTTTCAATAGAAATAAAGTGCTTGAGTTAGGAGGAGAAGAGTATAAAGAGATGGCAGAAGGTGACGGACACTTAAAAACAGGATCTGTGCGTCGCTTAATTGTTGGTGAGCCTGTCGGTGTTTTCTATGGATATCGTTTTGATGGCATTTTCCAAAATGAGGAAGAGTGCAAACAACAAACTTCCTCGGCTGCGCCCATAGGAGTGGGTTTACGGAGATATAAGGATTTGAATGGAGATGGTAAAGTTGATGCTGTTAATGACCGGGAAATATTAGGAAATGCGAATCCGAAGTTTTTTGGAGGTTTAACGAATACTTTTGCTTATAAGGGATTTGAACTGAATGTATTCTTGCAATATTCGGTTGGAAACAAGATCCTTAATTATAATGCGATGGAACTGGAGACTCCTACCGGTGGACAAAATGCTTATGCGGACATGGTAAATCGTTGGACACCAGAAAATCCCAGCAATATTTATCCAAAGGCAACAACAAATAGAAATGTGTTGGTAAGCGACCGATTTATAGAAGATGGATCCTATCTGAAACTAAAAACCTTGTCTCTTTCTTATAGCTTCCCGAAAGTAAATATCAAACATATCCAAGGGCTACGTATATATGTGACCGGACAGAATTTGTTGACATGGACGAAGTATAGAGGATATGATCCGGAAGTTAGTTATCGTGGTGCTTCAACGCTTGAAAGTGGAGAGGATTTCGGAGGTTATCCCCAATCTCGTACGTTTATGCTCGGTGTAAAGTTAGATATTAAGTAACTCTTAAATTGTATAGTCATGAAAAAAATCATAATATGCAGCTGCATATCAATAATCGCATTATTCAATACACAATGCTCATTTTTAGATGAAAAGCCTATAGATAGGTTGGTTGTAGATAATTTTTACACAAGCCAGAAAGATGCACAAGCGGCGGTTGATGCGACTTATCAACAGCTTAATAGCATTTATAGCCGTGCTATGTATATGCTATGTGATCTGACATGTGACGGAATGAAGAATGGTCTAGGAATGCCAAATGCCTTTTTGCAAAATTTAGAATTTCTGCGTCATACACCCGAGAATACATTTATCAGGGATATGTGGAAAAATAATTATATGGGGGTTATGAAAGCAAATGCCGCGATTAATAATATTCCATCCATTACAATGAATCCTGATTTGCAAAAAAGATTTATCGCAGAGGCTAAATTCTTGCGCGCCCTTTATTATTTTAACTTGGTTCGCTTTTTTGGGGATGTTCCATTAATAACTCAATTGGAAAATATTGATGACGCAATGGGACCAAGAGTCTCGAAAGAGCAGATCTATGAGCAAATCATATCAGATCTGACAGAAGCAGAGAATAGTCTCCCATTTCCTTCTGAATATAAGATTACGGATGCTGGACGAGCAACCAAAGGTGCCGCAAAAATCTTATTTGGAAAAGTCTATTTGACAAAAGGCGATTTTGCTAAGTCGAAGGAAAAACTAGCGGAAGTAGTAGAGCAGGAAGGTGCTTATGGATATGGTCTGCATACGAATTATGGGGATAATTGGAACTTGGATACTGAAGTTGGGAAAGAAGCTGTGCTTTATATAGAATATAAACCAGACCCATTTCCTCACAATGATGAGATGAGCTTGACAGGCCCGAAATATTCTATACCTGAAACTGTTGGTGTAACAGGTTCGAATGAAGCTGATATTCCAACAATGGAGTTAAATAATGCTTTTAAAGAAAATGACAAGCGGAAAGCTGTGAATTTAAGGACTCATTATACGAATCCTACAAATGGAAAAGAATTAATATCAAGCATTCCTTTGTTTGGCAAGTATTGGCAAGAGGGTATAACTGCCATTAAATTCTGTGAAATCAATATGCATATCATTCGTTATTCAGATGCCTTGCTTATGTATGCTGAAGCATTAAATGAAATCGGAGAGTCCGCAAAGGCCCACCAAATTCTTAACCGTGTTCGGGAACGTGCGTTTGGAGATTCCTCTGGGAATTATTCGGGCTTGTCCAAAGATGCATTTAGGGAAGCAATACTGAATGAGCGTTTTTTGGAATTTCCGATAGAAGGGCATCGTTGGTTTGACTTAGTTCGTACAGGTACATTTATAAAACGGATGAAAGAGCATAGTGCATACGAAGCGAAAGTTGCCGAAAAAAATAAGACGGATATCGCTAGTAACATAAAAGATCACATGACTCTAATGCCTATTCCTCAACGAGAATTAGATTTGAATCCTGAGTTAACTCAAAATCCGGGTTGGGACTAATTATGAATTCGGAGCTGTATATTTTACAGCTCCAAAATAATTCTTTTCTATGGATGCAAGATTTAATAACACGCTGTTGGCATTGACTATCGCAAGTCAATGTCTAGCAGGACAGCCTGAAAATCAGAAAGCGGAAAATACTTCTTCTGGTATAAAGCCTTTAAATGTCGTTTTCATTCTTTCGGATGACCATCGGTATGATTATATGGGATTCATGGGAACTATCCCTTGGCTGGAAACACCCAGTATGGATCGGATGGCAAAAGAGGGAGCGCATATTAAAAATGCGTTTGTCACGACTTCTCTCTCCTCACCCAGCCGGGCTTCTATATTGACAGGTATGTATTCGCATAGTCATAAGGTTGTTGATAATACCGCCCCTCTTCCCGAAGGGTTGATCTTTTTTCCTCAATACCTGCAAGAGAACGGATATAAAACAGCTTTCTTTGGAAAATGGCACATGGGAAATGACTCGGGTGCTCCCCAGCCAGGATTCGACCATTGGGAAGGATTTAAAGGACAAGGAGAATATTATAACCCCCGTATTAATACAAATGGAGAATGGATTCAGTATAAAGACAGTACCTATGTTACGGATTTGTTAACTGAGCATGCGATCCTGTTTATGAAGAATCAGAAACAAGCGGATAAACCATTTTTCGTTTATTTATCTCATAAGGGCGTACATGATAATTTCTCTGCGGCAAAACGACATAAAGATTGTTATAAAGACAAGGAGTTAGTATTACCTCAGACAATCAATACCCCTTATTATGGTGTTAAAGATTTACCGACTATTCATGAGGAAACCGGAAAAGCTGCTTCAGGAAAAGATTATTATGGAGAGAAAATGTCTCCTAATTGGGTTAAAAATCAAAGAGAAAGCTGGCATGGGGTAGATTATTCTTATCATGGTCGTCCTTGGGATGTTCAAGTCCGCAAATATTGCGAGACCCTGCGTTCCGTGGACGAAAGTATTGGCTCTGTCCTAGATTATTTAAAAGAGGCAGGATTGGATGATAACACGTTGGTGATTTATATGGGTGATAATGGCTTCGCATGGGGAGAGCATGGATTGATTGACAAGAGACAATTTTATGAGGAGTCTGTCCGGGTTCCTATGCTAGTTCGTTGTCCCGGCTTATTTGAAGGTGGTAAGGTTATAGAAAACATGGTGCAAAATGTTGATGTGGCTCCTACAATAATGGCATGTGCTGGTTTGGATAAGGCTAAGCAAATGGTAGGGTATTCTTTTTTGCCATTGCTTAGAGGAGAGCTGGTGGATTGGCGAGATCATATTTTCTATGAATATTATTGGGAATATGAATTTCCGCAGACACCTACGATGCATGGTATTCGTACCGACCGATACAAGTACATACGTTATCATGGGGTTTGGGACACGAATGAATTCTATGATTTACAAAATGATCCGTATGAAACAACTAATTTAATTGCAGAGCCTGAATATAAAGAGGTTATCAAGCAATTGAATGGTCGCATTTATGATTGGTTGGAATCTACGGATGGAATGAATATTCCTTTGAAACGAACTGTGAGACCTCATACGGATCATAGGAATCAAGGGAATTATTAATCTGTGAATGTATGATTCAAGGCTTGTCAAGTGAATAACTTACGGTTTGTCAAGCCGCAAGCTTGCGGCTACCCCCAGCCGTTAGCTTACGAGTTTGGAAGTGATAAGTTATTCACTTGGGAAGCCTTGTATTAGTCGTTTTATGAATCTTTTAAAGATTTGTTATTTAGAAGTTTAGTTGTAATAAATTAATACAAAATGTCATGAGATACAAATATCTTTTACTTTCAAGCATTTGTCTGTATGACCTTAGTGCCGTTCAAACAGCAATAGCACAGAATGGGGCACCGAATATTATCTACATCATGTCTGATGATCATGCTTCGCAGGCGGTAAGTGCTTACGGCGGCATCTTATCTAATATTTTGCCGACACCCAATATCGACAGGATAGCGCATGAAGGCGCTATCCTTCGGAATTGTTTTGTGACAAACTCGATAAGCACTCCTAGCCGTGGAGCGATTATCACCGGTCAATATAGTCAAAAGAATGGGGTTTATACCTTGCAAGATCCGCTGAATCCGGATCATCCCAATGTGGCTAAATGTTTGCAGCAGGCAGGTTACCAAACGGTCATCTTTGGTAAATGGCATTTGCACGCTGAACCTACCGGATTTGACTACTACAACATCCTTCCGGGACAGGGACGTTATATAGATCCACAATTGATAGAGAAGGGAGAATGGGGAGACGATCCAAGAGTGGATCACAAAGGTGGAAAGGTTTATAAAGGACATTCCACGGATGTGATTGGTTCCGAGGCTATCAAATATATGGAAAATCGAGATAAGAGCAAGCCTTTCTTTATGATGTGCCATTTCAAGGCTCCTCACAGACCGTGGACACCCGCTGAGCGTTTCAAGGATTTATTGAAAGATGTAACGATCCCGGAGCCGGAGAATTTATTGGACACATATGAGGGCAAGGGAGAGTATGCGGAGTTGCTACGGATGAGCATGGAGCATTTGAGGCAGACGGATGTGAAAACGGATATACCTACGGACATGAGCCGGGATGAGCTGCGTCATTGGGCTTACCAATTATATATCAAGGATTATTTACGCTGTATCGCTGGCATCGACGAGAACGTAGGGCGTATCTTGAAATATTTGGACGATAATAGCTTGGCTGAGAATACGGTTATCATGTATACGGGTGACCAAGGTTTCTTCTTGGGGGAACATGGTTGGTTTGATAAGCGATTGATGTATGAGGAGTGCCTGCGTATGCCATTCGTTATCCGTTATCCGAAAGAAATCAAACCCGGCACGGATAATAAGGATATAACATTGAACATCGATTTCGCTCCTCTATTTTTGGATTATGCCGGAGTGGACAAGCCTAGCCAAATGCAGGGAGAAAGTTTCCGCTCGAATTTGAGAAATGAGACCCCAGCTAATTGGAGACAGGCTATGTATTACCGCTATTGGATGAATGCAGATAACGACCATAACGTGACAGCCAACTATGGTATCCGTACGGATCGCTATAAATTGATATTCTATTATGGAGAGTCGTTGGGAATGACCGGGACCAAGAATGAGTCCAGAACTCCCGAATGGGAATTGTATGACTTGAAAGAGGATCCAATGGAAATGAAGAACCTGTATAACGACCCATCGAAAAAGGCGTTGATTAAAGAGTTGAAGACAAAACTATTGATGTTGAAACAACAATATGACGATGAGGATAGTAAATATCCGACTATGGCTGAGATAGCCCGGAAGTATTATTGGTGATAATTTCTGTTTTTTGTACGTTTGTGTAATTTTAAAATTTTGAATACATGAAGAATGCGATTAACTATGGGGTCTTCTTAGCCCCTGCCCTTTTATTCTCCGCATGCGGAACAGGGCAAAAAGAAGTGGCAGAGAAGCCGCTCAATATCATTCATATCATGACGGATGATCATTCGTATCAAACTATTAGCGCTTATGGACATGCGCTAGGTAAATTGGCTCCTACACCAAATTTAGATCGTTTGGCTGCGGAAGGTATGTTATTCAGGCAAGCCTTTGTAGAGAATTCTCTGTCTACTCCTAGCCGTGCTTGTTTGATGACCGGTCTTTATAGCCATCAAAACGGACAAAGACAATTAGGAAAAGGTATTGATACGACAAAAGTATTCTTCTCTGAAATCTTACAACAGCACGGTTATCAAACAGGTGTTGTCGGTAAATGGCATATGCAATGTGAGCCGAAAGGTTTTGATTATTATCATGTGTTATGGGATCAGGGAGATTATTATAATCCAGAGTTTAAAAGCAATGAATCGAATGGCAAGTATGTAAAAGAAGAGGGATATGCGACGACCCTTACGACCGATCACGCTATCGAGTTTTTGGAAGAGAGGGATAAGGATAAGCCTTTCTGCCTGCTGGTTCATCATAAGGCTCCACATCGTAACTGGATGCCGGATACGAAATATATGGATTTATATGAGGATGTAGAGTTCCCATATCCAGATACTTTCAATGATAATTATGCTACTCGTTGCGATGCCGCACGTACACAAGAGATGAGTATAGACAAAAATATGACTTTGGTTTATGATTTGAAGGTAGATGAGCTTAAAGATAAGGAGGCTTATAAAAAGGAATGGAATATTGGTGGTTGGGAGGCCTCTTTGGATCGTATGACCCCGGAACAACGGGAGGCTTGGATCGCTTCTTATAAGCCTCGTAACGAAAAATTCATTAACGAGAACCTGAAAGGTGAGGATTTGGTTAAATGGAAATATCAACGTTATATCAAGGATTACGTACGTTGCATCAAATCGATTGACGATGAGGTAGGGCGTTTGATCGCCTATCTGGAAAAAGAAGGGCTTATGGATAATACCGTGATCGTTTATACCTCGGATCAAGGTTTTTACATGGGTGAACATGGCTGGTTCGACAAACGTTTCATGTATGAGGAATCTTTCCGTACGCCGTTGATTATCCGTTATCCTGCTAAAATCAAGGCGGGAAGTGAATGTACGGCCTTAGTACAGAACATTGACTATGCCCCGACTTATCTGGATATAGCCGGTATCGAGAAACCTGATTATATGGTAGGAACTTCTTTAGTCCCCTTGTTTGGAGGCGAGACACCAAGAGATTGGCGTGAGTATCTATATTATCATTATTATGATTATCCAGCTATCCATATGGTACGTCGCCACGATGGCGTACGTGACAGTCGTTATAAATTGATCCATTTCTATGGAGAGAAGAATGAGCATAATGACGCGATTAATTGCAATGAGCTTTACGATTTGCAAAGTGATCCGAATGAGCTGAATAATTTATACGATAATCCGGAATATGCTGATATCCAAACTCGCCTGCAAGCACGTTTGGATAAGTTCCGTGTAGACCAGAAAGTTGACGAATATTAAGGTGCTAACTCTGTAAAATCATTTATTTTGTGTAAGTTTGGCGGATAGAAAGAATCATTCACCTAAAATACGATCGTGAAATGAAAATCAATTTATCCGCCAGATTTTTAATGCTGGCCCTGCTTTGTGGTTCTTGCGTATTGAACACGCCAAAGGAGGAGCTTGAATACAACGGAATGAATACGCTACAGATATCAAATGTAGATGATTTGATATCTTTCTACCAATATGCCGATGACCGAATTCCTTTAATTAGTGGACACCGAGGTGGACGGGGAAAAGGCTATCCTGAGAACAGTATGGAAACCTTTGAAAATACCCTCTCTTATACTCCTGCCACGTTCGAGATAGATCCGAGGTTAACCAAAGATAGTGTTATCGTCCTTTTCCACGATGATACACTGGAGCGTACCAGTAATGGGACTGGGAAAGTTTCTGATTATACTTGGGAAGAATTGCAAAATTTCCGTTTGAAGGATCCCGAAGGAAATATCACAAACTATCGTATCCCGACTTTAGAGGAAGCGATTCGTTGGGCCCGTGGAAAAACAATCCTAATCCTTGATAAGAAGGATGTTCCGATGGAGCGCACTGCTCAGTTGATTACCGATATGCAAGCGGAACCTTATGTAATGATTACGGTTCATGATGGTGCCTCGGCTCGTTTCTTTTACGAGAAAAATCCGAATTTCATGTTTGAGGCTTTCGTGAAAACGAAAGAGGCGGTTCAAGACTATGAGGATAACGGTATACCTTGGAATCATATCATGGCTTACGTAGGTCCGAAGATTACCCCCGAAGTCCGTGAGGTGATCGATATGTTACATGAAAGAGGTGTCATGTGCATGATATCTACCGCTCCCTCCGACGATAAACTATCCATACCCGAAAGTCGTGCTGAAGCATACCGTATGATCATCCGTCAAGGTGTGGACATCATAGAGTCTGACCGACCTATAGAGGTTGCTGAAGCGATCTCTAGCTTGATTCCGGTTAGCAGTTCCAAAGGAAAGTTTTTCTCTACACTATAAACATAATCAATATAAGACATGAACAAAGAACTAGAAATGACTCCCAACGTATTAGTGGAGTTTTTACAAAAGCCAGCGTCCGAGTTTACGAAAGAGGACATTATCCGTTATATCTATGAGAAAGATATCCAGATGGTTAATTTTATGTATCCTGCAGGCGACGGACGTTTGAAAACACTAAACTTTGTAATCAACAATGCGGCCTATCTGGATGCGATCTTGACTTGCGGTGAGCGTGTGGATGGCTCTAGTCTTTTCTCGTTTATCGAGGCGGGAAGTAGTGACCTGTATGTGGTGCCCCGTTTCCGTACGGCTTTCGAGGATCCGTTTGCGGAATTACCTACGCTTACCATGCTTTGCTCATTCTTCAATAAGGATGGAGAACCCTTAGAAAGTTCCCCGGAATATACCTTGCATAAAGCTTGTAAGGCTTTTCATGAGGTGACGGGAATGGAATTTGAGGCAATGGGTGAATTAGAATATTACGTAATCGCACCGGATGAAGGCGTTTTCCCTGCTACCGACCAAAAAGGTTATCATGAATCCGCTCCTTACGCTAAGTTCAATGAGTTCCGGACGGAGTGCATGCACTGCATAGCGCAAGCCGGGGGACAAATTAAATATGGTCATTCAGAAGTTGGTAACTTTACGTTAAATGGTTTGATCTATGAGCAAAATGAGATCGAGTTCTTACCATGTCCTGCGGAAAATGCAGCGGATCAATTGATGATCGCTAAATGGGCGATCCGCAATCTAGCGCATGAATATGGATATAACATCACTTTCGCTCCGAAAATTACGGTGGGAAAAGCAGGTTCCGGTCTGCATGTCCATATGCGTATCATGAAAGATGGCAAGAATCAGATGTTAGCGAATGGTATCTTATCCGAAACCGCCCGTAAGGCTATCGCTGGAATGATGTGCTTAGCTTCCTCTATTACGGCTTTTGGAAATACGAACCCAACCTCATATTTCCGCTTGGTTCCACACCAAGAAGCACCTACGAATATTTGTTGGGGAGATCGGAATCGTTCAGTTTTAGTTCGTGTTCCGCTAGGTTGGGCCGCAAAAACGGACATGTGTGCTTTGGCGAACCCATTGGAACCTGCCAGCCATTATGATACGAGCCAAAAGCAAACGGTCGAGATGCGCTCACCGGATGGCTCCGCTGATTTATACCAATTATTGGCAGGATTGGCAGTTGCGTGCCGCCATGGTTTTGAGATCAACGATGCTTTGGAGATCGCTGAGAAGACTTATGTAAACGTGAATATTCATAAGGAAGAGAATCAAGATCGCCTAAAGACATTGGATCAACTCCCAGACAGTTGCGCAGCCTCAGCCGCCCGTTTAAGACAACAGCGTGCTGTTTTTGAAAAATATAACGTATTTAGTCCGAGTATGATAGACGGCATCATCCATAAACTGGAATCTTATGATGACGCTTCTTTACGCAAGGACCTAGAGAATAATCCGGAAGAGATGTTGAAGCTGGTCAATACTTATTTCCATTGTGGCTGAAAATCCTTTTTATGGTTTCACAAGAGGGTGTGTCATGACACACCCTTTTTATGTCCTGCTTTCATCTCTTGAACTTTCCATTGTGTTTTTTTGAATATCCGAGCACAAAAGAGACCATAAATTAAAACGAAAATATTCTAGAGAAGAAAAAAAGATATAATAGTAAAAAAAACATGATAAAAAATTGTTATTTACAAATAAAGGCTTACCTTTGCCAACATCAAAACAAAATGATGTTATAAATTCATTTTGAAGTTATATGTTTTTCGAGTTTAACCTTGACTGTGAGCACAAAAGATTATCGCGAAGATCTTTTGAACGGTTGGATAGAGACGTCTATTTAGCCGTTTTTTCTTTTAGCCCTATCCAATAAAGCTATTCAGCTATTTGACAAATACAGCTTTATTTGTCACGGAGATTTTATATCCTTTTATTTTATGGATTACGAAATAACATACTGCATAAAAGCGGTATGTTGTATCGCACTATTATACAGTTGAGCAATGAATTATACATATAAACAAATATGGCTCATCAACTTTCCTGTAATGATGAGCATCTTAATGGAACAATTAATCAATATTACGGATGCTGTTTTCTTAGGCCACGTTGGAGAGATAGAATTAGGAGCGTCCGCTATCGCCGGATTTTATTATTTGGCGATTTATATGCTTGGTTTTGGGTTTAGCATTGGGTTGCAAGTAATGGTAGCTCGAAGGAATGGAGAGCAAGATTACAAGGAAACCGGCAAGACCTTTTTTCAAGGCTTATTTTTCCTTTTGGGATTGGCTATCTTTCTTTACCTTCTCATTCATACGGTTTCCCCATTTATACTAAAGAAGCTGATCGTTTCCTCGGATATTTATCGAGCGGTAATCCTATACTTGGATTGGCGTAGCTTTGGATTGTTGTTTTCATTCCCATTTTTAGCGATACGTTCTTTTTTAGTGGGGATAACGCATACAAAAGCTCTATCTTGGGCTGCTGCCATAGCGGTATTAATCAATATTCCTTTAAATTTTTATTTGATATTCACTAGGGAATTAGGAATCTCGGGGGCGGCAATTGCCTCTTCTTTGGCAGAGATGGGCTCCTTTATGATGCTTTCCTTCTATATGTGGATACGATTGGATAAAGAAAAATATGGGTTAAGGCCGGTCTATAATGGTAATTTACTTATAAAAGTCTTGAAGTTATCAACATGGAGTATGCTTCATGCGTTTATTAGTGTAGCCCCTTGGTTCTTGTTTTTCGTTTCAATTGAACATTTGGGAAAAATAGAGTTAGCAATTTCCAATATAACCCGGAGCGTATCGGCTATATTTTTTGTGATAGCGAATTCTTTTGCGCTTACAACAGGCTCATTAGTCAGTAATGCGATTGGTGCGGGAGAAGGGAAGGCACTATTTTCAATCTGTAGTAAAATTCTGAAATTAGGTTATGCCATAGGATTTCCCTTGGTTGCGATTGCTTTATTGTGTAATCTATGGATTATTGGTTTTTATACGAGTAATGAACTATTGATACAATTATAAAGTCCGCTACGGGAGAATCCGAAACACCAGTAGCGGTATAGGCTCCGAAAAACAGCATGAAAAGGACAATACCGGTTCCATCGTTTAGCATCGACTCGGCATCCACTAGCGTCGAGAAACGTTTACTGGTGCCTAGCTCTTTCAACAATGCGACAACGGCCACTGGGTCTGTCGCACTTATCAAGGCTCCGAACATCAATGCAAATGTCCAGTTCCACCCTTCATAAGAAGGGGCGAACGTTCCGATCCCTATCATCAAGGCAGCCGTCAGCAACATCGCAATAATGACACCCGGTACGGACAATATAGTGGCATTTGTCAATGTTTTTCGAAAGATATGCACGTCCAGTTCATAAGCAGCGTCGAATATCAAGATCGGAAGAAAAATATAAAGTATCATATCGGGATTAGCATTTCCGGCAAAATCGATCGATGATTTTAATATAGGAATGCTTTCTAACCAGCCTATCCGGTCAAACGTACCGATCAATAATCCAAAGGCAAATAGCCCGACCGTGTAAGGAAGAGGCATCTTTTTTAATCCGAATTTTAAAATCGCACCTCCCATCAACCCTATCAATACAGATTCACTATTTAACTGCAAGGAACTGGCAATTTTTGAGCCAATAGCGTTCGAAGATATATAATTGTTTAATAATGAGATATCTATGAGCTTTGTCCTATAAAAAGAGAATAAAATCTCTTTCATAGTGAAAAAATATTTCCAAAATGAAAGAGATACAGAAGGTTTATTTAAAAAACAGTCGTATGTCCTCTTCCGAAAACAATATAGCGGTATTGACTAGTGCCAAATGGGAATATGCTTGAGGAAAATTCCCCAGTTGCTCCTTGGTTTCAAAATCAATGTCTTCACTGAAAAGTCCCAAGTGATTTGAATTATGAAGCATTTCCTCAAACAGACTACGTGCTTCTTCTTTTTCTCCAATGACATAAAGAGCACGGATGAGCCAGAACGTACAAATAGTAAAGGCGGAAGAGGGGAGTCCGAAATCATCATGAGATTTATAACGGTACATCAACCCTTTATAAAGTAACGCATTCTTTATCGCTTGCACTGTTTTATGGTAGCGTATGTCTCTCGGATCGATAAATCCGTACGGTTCCATTAACAACAAGGACGCATCAAGGTCGGAATTACCGTAGGTTTGCGAGAAACTTTGCATCTCTTCTTTCCAACCGTTTTTCATGACATTTTCTTTGATTACGGTCGCTTCTTCCGACCAACGTCTCCGGTATGTCGGTTTGTTTAATAAATCTGCAATACGAGCTCCCCTGTCTAATGCGACCCAGCACATAACTTTGGAGGAAACAAAATGCTGTCCTTCTCCTCTAATCTCCCAAATGCCTTTGTCTGGTTTTTTCCAGTCAATCATCACATTCGTCAGGATACTTTTTACCATTTCCCACATATCTTCCACCTCGTCCAATGTACCGGGCATCAAACGATAGTATTGGTAGATCAGGTCCATTAAATAGCCGAACGAGTCATTTTGAAGCTGGTGGTAAGCATCATTACCGATCCGAACGGGTCGTGAGTTCTTATAACCGGAAAGATGTCCCAGAATAACTTCCGTCAATTTTCTTTCTCCGCGAATACCGTACATGATCTGGTAAGTATCGTGTTGAGAAACAAAAGTAGACTGGACAAATCTCATGAACCGCCTTGCGGCTTCCACATGGCCTATCTGGAACAAAGTTTCAATGGACATGGAGGCGTCGCGCAGCCAACAAAAACGATAATCCCAGTTACGGACTTCTCCGATCGTTTCCGGTAGGCTAGTTGTTATGGCCGCCAATACGGCTCCATTATAAAAAGACATCAATTTTAAAACTAGGAGACTTCGCTCAATGACATCGTTATAGACCGTAAACTTCTTGGTTCGGTCAGTCCAATTCAACCAATAAACCAGCGTCCGGCAGTATTCCAGTTTCTCACGCTCAATGTTGACAGGTATTACTTTCTCGTTATATGAAAGTAGCAAGAACTCGTCCTTAGCCAGTACGATTTCTTTCTGTTCCAAGATGTTGTGCAAAGGTAGTGAGGAATAAAGATATTGCCTATCTTTGCTGTTAGAAGTAGAGTAGGTCTCTATATATTCCGAGGTCGTGTTGAAAATTGTCTTTCCACGGGCATAGTCCGGAGCCGGCTCATAGTTGATTTTAAAACGGGGAGTACCTTTGATTCTGCGGATATATCGGTAGATCTCTGCCGGACGATAACAATTGCTCGCATCGCTCAGATGGTAACAAGGCATGAAATCTACAACGGCAAATTCATTTTCTTCTGATACGAAGTTGGTCGAAAGAATATTTGTATGAGGAACATACGATTGCGATATTTGATAATCCGGAGAAACCTCGAAGCCGAAATATCCCCCTTTCTCCCGATCGAGCAATGATGCAAAGATGGAAGGTGAGTCGAAGTTAGGGAAACATAACCAATCTATACTGCCTTTATCCGAAATCAAAGCCGCAGTGCAGCAATTTCCTATTACTCCGTAATTTAACTTGTCCATAAAAATTATTTTTTATTTGTCCACAATCCTTTAAAAAAATCAACGGTGGCTTTCAGTTGACCTTTTATGCTTTTGGAAGTCGTTCCGTAACTAACACCTTCACCCGACAGTTTTTCCAAAAAAGGCAATACTTCTTCCTGCGAGGACAGATTGTATTTGGCTTTTTCAGATACAATTCCAACTTTAACTGTTATGGCGGATACTGGAAGAGCCCGGAACATATCCTCATCCGTCGTGTCATCTCCCATTGCTAGTATAAAATCATAGCGGGAAGCCAATAATAGGCGAGCTACTTCCGAACCTTTTGTGCATTCTGGAGATTTTATTTCCACGACTTTGTTGCCCTGCATGATTTGTAATCCCTTTTTCAGGCAAACAGGCATTATAGCCTTTGTTAGCTGTTGCGCTCTCAGCTCTCCCAGCCAGGCGTCCGATTCTCTATAATGCCAGGCAAGAGCAGCTTCTTTTGTCTCAAGATGAGAGTACGGGGTTTTGCTTACAAACAAATTTAGAATAAACAATAGCTCCGAATCCCACTCTCGATTGCCTATGTTTTTATGCCATGCGCCTTTTTCCTTGTAAAATGCACCATGCTCGGCGGCAAAAGACAGAGGAAGATCTCCCAGCCATTTCTCCAATGTATAGTGGTCCCGCCCGCTATTAATGGTTACATGATTCCGAGAATCGGAACAAAAACGCTGTAACAGGTCTCGTAATGCAGGTGTTGGAACTGCATCTTCCGGATGATTTTTGAATGCAGTTAATGTTCCGTCGTAATCCAGCAAAATCAAGCGCTTTTTCGCTTGGTCATATAATGTTTTGATTTCGTTCTGGTCTTGTGCGGAGATCTTTTTCTTTTGTAATCGTTTGTTTTTCTCTGCGGTCTGCCGCCATTCTCTCATGAAATCCGCAGCCCATTTGTTTACGGTTTGAACCGAAAGGATGGCTTGCATTCGCTGAAGCCTTTCTCTTTGTTCCTCCAATGGCATTTTCAATGCACGGCAAATGGCTTGTTCGATCTGGTCCGTGTCGTTTGGATTAATCAATAAAGCATCAGACAATTCAACCGAAGCACCGGCCATTTCACTTAAAATGAGTACCCCCGGATTATCTTGTTTGGTAGCGACATACTCTTTTGCCACAAGATTCATACCATCGCGCAAAGGGGTTACCAAGGCTATATCGGCAACATAATACATCGCTACTAATTCCTCAAAAGAGAAACCGTGATAAAAATAACATACCGGAGTCCAATTCATGGTAGAGTAAGTTCCATTGATAGAACCGATCTCCTCGTCTATTTTGGTTTTCAATTCGGCATAACTGCCTACATGGTCGCGAGAGGGGACGATAACCATCGCCAATGTCACTTTCCCGTGATATTCCGGATGATTTTTCAAAAAAGAGGCGAATCCGTAAAGACGGTGCAATATTCCTTTGCTGTAATCCAGTCGGTCTACCGATATGATTAACTTATGATCTCCAAATAGAAGTCGTGTTTTCTCTACTGCGTGGTGGACTTTGTCATCAGCTATCACATTGTGATAAAGATCATAGTTTATCCCCATCGGTAATGCATCCACACGGGTTACACGATCATTCATTTGAACTTCATCCAGATTGAAATTCTTATGAAGGACGCATTCCGTCGCACTGATGAAATGACGCATATAATCGTGAATGTGAAAAGCGACAAAGTCGGCTCCCAAAAGTCCGTTCAGGATCTCGACCCTTTCGGGCAGAATCCGGAAAAGTTCATGTGAAGGAAACGGAATATGGTGGAAATACCCGATATGAAGGTTGGGAAACTTCTCACGGAGCATGCCCGGCAACAGCATTAACTGATAGTCCTGTACCCAAACCCAATCATTAGGTTCAACTATCCGAGATATCTCTTCACAAAAAACAGCATTGACTTCCCTATATGATTCCCAAAAGTTCTTTTTATATAACGTATAAGCAAAAAAGTAATGACAGAGGGGCCATAGGGTACTGTTGCTATATCCTTCGTAGTAATTTTCATACTGCCTGTCGGATAAGAATACCGGATGATAATTATTTTTTTCCAATTGACTGCAAATGTCATCTTTTTCCGTCTTTTGTTCTACGCAGACGCCAGGCCAACCGATCCAATGTTTTTCACAATCAACGTCCAATGACTTCAAACCTGTAGCCAGCCCTCCTTCGCTCCGTGAAAAAACAAATTTTCCATCGGAGGAACGTGTAACTTTTACAGGCAACCTATTCGAAATGATAAATAATCTCATATTTGAAATATTATATACAACACAAAGCAAAATCCATACCAATTTGTATTTGTCATTGATAAACAGATGTTTGTAAATAGGGAAGCCTAAGTAATATTACCAAAATGAAAAAGTGTTTTTCATTTTAGTTGGTTTTTTTTACTTTCAATTTAGAATTGATATTTTTAATCAATTGATATATAGTGATTTATGTTTATTATTCTTAAATTGGTCTGATTTTGGCATTATCTTTATCAGTTTAGATTTCCGAAGAAAGTATCATTAATATTCATCTTCGGTTGTCTGCTATAAGAAACAATGTAGAACAACAAAGAAACAAAATGGTATTTTTTATTTATCAATTAGGCTCGCTTGCCTCTGTATGGGCAATCAGCAATTTAATAAAAAAAGATGTTCCTCAAAGGATCAAAAACAAGATTATCGTTCTGTTACTAGTAACAAGCTGGATTGGTGTTTTTGGATATTTTTTCATTTTGAAAAACAGGATTGAAAAATGGTGGCCTTGCAAGAAGTATTTGGTTGCCCATAGAAGGATATAAGTTTCATATTATATATTATTGCAATTAAAGTTGTTTTATGTGTACCAAAATCTTTTTCTCCATTCATTATGTAAAGATTTGAATTGTTTTTTTCTTTTTGAGCCGTGGATATAATTTATTCACGGCTTATTTAAAGGATTTGATTTCAAAAATTAGGATACAAATGGAAAAGAATATGCGGATGAAATTTTTGAAGCAACGGATAACGGTAATATTACTGTTTGTGGCTAGCGTATGTATATGTGGTAACATCAATGAATTCTATTTCTTCGAAAATGATTATTATTTTAAATATCTGCTGAATACTTTTACAGGAATCATCCTTTTGACAGGAATTGCCTATTTATGCTATCCTCAAAAGAAGACAAATCAGGAAAATGAATTGGTGCTGAATGAATACAAACTGGTGTATGAAACGGAGTCTACCGCATCGCAATATTTTATTTCTGATACAGAAGCTTGGAACACATTAAGAAAACAATTGAAAACAACAGCTCGGGGACATGCTATTTTATATATCAGCGAAAGTTGCGAATTGCCTATAATCAATAACACGATTTTAGCTAAAAAGAGAAATTTCGATTGTTGGAAGCCTGTCTGTGCAGGGCAGATATCTAAAGATTTTGGTGAGATTTAAAGTAATCATAAAAAATATATGGCAGCCATAAAACGATGTCCATGGAAAGGAAATGTCAATTATCTGAAAATATGGGGAATAATATTGAATTGGACTTAATCAGCATTGAAAAGCACCTCATTCAGAAAGTTCTCCAACATACCAACGGATACAAACCCGAAGCAGCTCGTCTTCTTGGGATAGGCTTAACCACACTTTATAAGAAGATGGAAGCCTATGGACTATAATGTGGAACACTTTGTTCTTGCATACCCGGTAGGTTACCTAAAACAGGCAGCTTGCCTTTTTATATACCTTTTCAAAATGAAAAGGATATTTTCATTTTGAAAAGGATTGAGCATATTACATAATAATATTATTTTTTTTGATTATATAACTGATAAACAATATATTGTGCATAAACTCAATTTTTTGGCACAACTTTGGCATATAGTAGGGCGGAAAACAAATAAATAGTATTAACAATTAAAAGAGACAAGTATGGAAGATACGTTATCATTTTTGTTCTTGTGTGCTACCGGTGTAGTATGCTATTGGTTTTTCTTCAAGTGTGTGGACTGGTTTGAGAAAATTTAATGTAAGAAAGGAGAATTAAATTATGTTTTTAGCACTGTTTATACTTTGCTTATTGATCTTCGGGTATTTGATGTATGTCCTAATTAAGCCCGAAAAGTTTTAATGGTAATTATTTTTTTAAGTGAAAAGATGAATACAGAAATTTTAGGTGTAGCATTGCAGATATTGCTGCTGCTGGTTATCAGTTACCCGCTGGGAAAGCATATCGCCAAGGTGTATAAGGATGGAAACGACTGCATGCGTTTCATGGCTCCAATTGAAAGATTTATTTACAAACTGGCGGGTATCAACCCCAATGAAGAGATGGATTGGAAGGCATTCTTGAAATCTCTGCTTATTATAAACGTATTTTGGTTCTTCTGGGGTATGATCCTGTTGGTATCGCAAGGATATCTTCCTTTGAATCCTGATGGGAACAGCGGACAAAGTCCAGATTTGGCGTTCAACACGTGTATTAGTTTCATGGTTAACTGTAACTTGCAGCACTATAGCGGAGAAAGCGGTTTGACTTATTTTACACAGTTGTTCGTCATCATGTTGTTCCAGTTCATCACTGCTGCAACAGGTATGGCTGCTATGGCTGGAATTATGAAATCGATGGCTACCAAAACAACTAAAACAATCGGCAACTTCTGGCACTATTTAGTGATCAGCTGTACACGTATCCTTTTCCCGATGTCTCTGATCGTGGGTTTCATCCTGATCATACAAGGTACGCCGATGGGCTTCGACTCCAAAATGACAATCCCGACATTGGAAGGAGCAGAACAAACTGTTTCACAAGGCCCTACAGCTGCAATCGTTCCGATTAAACAGTTAGGTACGAATGGTGGTGGTTACTTCGGAGTAAACTCTTCTCACCCATTGGAAAACCCGACTTACCTGACCAATATTGTAGAATGCTGGTCTATTCTGATCATTCCGATGGCATTGGTATTTGCTTTGGGATTTTATCTGAAACGTAAAAAGTTAGGTTATGTGATCTATGGTGTAATGCTGTTTGCTTATCTTTTGGGGGTATTCTGTAACGTTCACTATGAGATGGCAGGTAACCCGAAAATCGACGAGATGGGTATTGACCAGTCTTGCGGTGCTATGGAAGGTAAGGAAACCCGTCTGGGTCCGGGCGCAACCGCTTTGTGGTCTGTGACTACGACCGTCACCTCTAATGGTTCCGTTAACGGTATGCACGACAGCACAATGCCTCTTTCCGGTATGGTGGAGATGTTGAACATGCAGATCAATACATGGTTTGGTGGTGTCGGCGTAGGTTTCATGAACTACTATGCATTCTTGATTATAGCCGTATTCATCAGCGGTTTGATGGTCGGACGTACGCCGGAATTCTTAGGTAAAAAGGTAGAAGCCCGAGAAATGAAGATTGCGACGATCGTTTCGTTGGCTCACCCGTTCGTGATTTTGATCTTTACGGCTATCTCTTCCTACGTATGGGTATATGCCCCTGAATTCGTAGAGAGCGAGGGTGGCTGGTTGAACAACCCCGGTTTCCATGGTTTCAGTGAAATGTTATATGAATATACTTCTTCTTCTGCTAACAACGGTTCCGGTTTTGAAGGATTAGGCGACAATACCTATTTCTGGAACTACACTTGCGGTTTGGCACTGATCATTTCACGTTATTTGCCAATTGTCGGACAGGTAGCTATTGCAGGTCTTTTGGCAAACAAGAAGTACACTCCGGAAAGTGCGGGTACATTAAAGACTGATACGGTTACATTCGGTGTGATGACATTCTGCGTAATCGTCATCGTTGCTGCCTTGTCATTCTTCCCGGCACAAACATTAGGCCCGATCGCCGAATATTTTAGTATTTACTAATTGACAGATTAAGAAGATGAGAAATAACAAAACTGCTTCTTTATTTCCAAAGGAGCTCGTTATAGAAAGTTTGAAGCAATCATTCGTTAAGTTGAATCCGCGGATGATGTTCCGTAACCCGATCATGTTTATCGTGGAGGTGGTGACGTTCGTCATGTTGTTTGTTACGATTTGGGCTGCTGCCACCGGTGATACAACGCAAGGATCTTTCGGTTACAATATCTTAGTGTTTATTGTATTATTCGCCACGTTGCTTTTCGCCAACTTCGCAGAGGCGATTGCAGAGGCACGAGGCAAGGCTCAGGCCGACAGTTTGCGTAAGACCCGGGAAGAAACTCCTGCCAAATTGTGTGTCGGTAACAAGATCGAAACGGTCAGTTCTTCTCAGTTGAAGAAAGGCGACATCTTTATTTGTGAAGCCGGCGACACGATTCCTTCCGATGGTGAAATTATCGAAGGTCTGGCTTCTATCGATGAAAGCGCCATCACAGGTGAATCTGCTCCGGTGATCCGTGAAGCGGGTGGAGATAAGAGTTCTGTAACAGGCGGTACGAAAGTATTGTCCGACCAGATCAAGGTGAAAGTGACGACCGAACCGGGTGAAAGTTTCTTGGATAAGATGATCGCCTTGGTGGAAGGCGCTTCTCGCCAGAAAACTCCGAACGAAATCGCCTTGACAATCTTGCTGGCAGGTTTTACATTGGTATTCGTTGTTGTTTGCGGTACCTTGAAGCCGTTTGCTGATTATTCCAACACGACGATTACGATCGCAGCCTTTATCTCTTTGTTCGTTTGTTTGATCCCGACTACGATCGGTGGTTTGTTATCTGCCATCGGTATTGCCGGTATGGATCGTGCGTTGTCTGCTAATGTGATCACCAAATCCGGTAAGGCGGTTGAAACAGCCGGTGACATTGATACTTTGCTGCTCGACAAGACCGGTACGATCACGATCGGTAACCGTAAAGCAACCCAGTTCTATCCGGTATCCGGCATTGACGAACACTCTTTTGTACAAGCTTGTCTACTGTCCTCTCTTTCTGACGATACACCCGAAGGTAAGTCAATCGTGGAACTGGGACGTGAAAAAGGTGTACGTGTACATGATCTGAATACATCCGGATCAAAGATGATCAAGTTTACGGCAGAAACTAAATGTTCAGGGGTGGATTTGGCAAACGGTACTCGCATCCGTAAAGGAGCTTTTGATGCTATTCGTAAGATGAGTGAGGCTGCCGGCAACAAATATCCGAAAGAGGTGGCCGATTTGGTTCAGAAGATCACGAGTAACGGCGGTACTCCGCTGGTTGTTTCACAGGATGATTTCATCATCGGTGTGATCGAATTACAGGATATCATCAAACCGGGGATTCAAGAACGTTTTGAACGTTTGCGTAAGATGGGTGTGAAGACGGTAATGGTAACCGGTGATAACCCGTTGACCGCAAAATATATCGCTGAAAAAGCTGGTGTAGACGATTATATCGCCGAAGCCAAACCGGAAGACAAGATGAACTATATCCGTAAGGAACAGGAAAACGGTAAGCTGGTCGCCATGATGGGGGACGGTACGAACGATGCCCCGGCCTTGGCTCAGGCAAACGTTGGTGTCGCAATGAACAGTGGTACGCAGGCTGCCAAGGAAGCTGGTAATATGGTTGATTTGGACAACGACCCAACGAAACTGATCGAGATTGTCGAAATCGGTAAACAGTTGCTGATGACTCGCGGTACGCTGACTACTTTCAGTATCGCTAACGACGTGGCCAAGTATTTCGCTATCGTACCAGCTCTGTTCATGGTTACGATCCCGGCATTGGCCCCGATGAACATCATGCACCTGCACAGTCCGGAATCAGCGATCCTAAGTGCGATCATCTTTAATGCGATCATCATCCCGATTCTGATCCCTCTGGCATTACGTGGTGTGGCTTATAAACCGATTGGTGCTTCCGCATTGCTTCGTCGCAACTTGCTGATCTACGGTTTGGGCGGTGTAATTGCCCCGTTCATTGGTATCAAGTTGATAGATATGATTGTAAGTTTATTCATGTAAAAGTAAAATCAATATTAAAAACCTTCCTCCCTCTGTATGAAGATAGGAGGAAGGTTAAAAAAATAAAACAATAATTCATTATGATATCAAATCTTTTTAAATCATTAAGACTGACAATTGCATTTTGTTTGTTCTTCAGTGTTTTCTACATTTTCGTTTTGTGGTTGTTTGCCCAAGTGGCAGGACCGAATAAGGGTAATGCCGAACTGGTTACATTGAATGGAAAAGTAGTGGGGGCCGCCAATATTGGTCAGAATTTCACGCAAGATATTTATTTCTGGGGACGTCCTTCCCATGCCGGTGACGGTTACGATGCATCCAGTTCGGCAGGTAGTAACAAGGGACCTTCCAATGAAGAACATTTAGCTTTGTTGGAAGAACGTATTGATACATTCTTGGTTCATCATCCTTACCTAACCCGTGAAAAAGTTCCGGCTGAAATCATCACGGCCAGCAGTTCCGGTTTGGATCCCCATATCTCACCGAAAGCCGCTTATGCACAGGCCAAACGTGTAGCGGACGCTCGTGGATGGTCGGAAGAAAAGGTAATGGGTATCGTCAATTCTCATGTTGAGAAACCGTTATTGGGTATGTTCGGAACGGAGAAAATAAATGTATTGAAATTAAATGTTGCGCTTGATCAAGCATCAAATAACAAATAACAAATTTTTAATAAGTCAATTAGATTTAGGTTATGAAATCATTCGTAAAAAAAGTAGCAGCCTTGGCAGTTGTATTCTCAATGGCATCTTCTACGTTGGCTAATGCACAGGAAGAGGATGGTAAAGTAAGTTTTTCTGTACAGGGAGATTTGGTAAGTTCCTATATTTGGCGTGGTTTCTACCAGACTGGTGCTAGCTTCCAGCCGACACTATCACTGGGGGTAGGTAATTTCTCTTTGACAGCCTGGGGATCTACCGATTTTCAGGGAGCAAACTCTACATCTATGCCTGCTGCTAAAGAGATAGATTTAACGGCAGCGTATACATTCGGATCAGCTGGTCCTACATTGTCTGTCGCTAGCTTATGGTGGGCAGGGCAAGGCTCTTGCCGTTATTTTAACTTCAAAAGCCATGAAACAGATCACCATTTTGAAGCAGGTTTGGCTTACACTTTGCCTATTGAGAAGTTACCTTTGTCTATCACTTGGAATTTCATGTTTGCCGGTCAAGACAAAGATGAAAATGGAAACCAAAACTATTCTTCTTATGTGGAGTTGAATTTTCCATTCACAGTGAAGGGCGTCGATCTGAATGCAACTTGTGGTGTTCTTCCGTATGATGCGGGAATAACTACGTATGGAGGTGATGTAAATAGTGGATTTGCAGTAACGAATGTTGCATTGAAAGCAACGAAAGATATCAAAATCACGGATTCTTTCTCATTACCTATTTTTACACAGGCAATTTGGAACCCTCGTATGGAGGATGCCCATCTTGTCTTGGGAATTTCTTTAAGACCTTGATATAATAATACGCATGGACCGAGAACAAAGTGTACAACATTTTTTAGATTTGTTGAAAAAGTCTCGTCGTGGCAATTTTAAAATCTACATCGGCATGATTGCCGGTGTAGGTAAATCGTATCGGATGCTATCAGATGCCCACCAATTACTGGAAAGCGGTATCGATGTCAAGATCGGTTATATAGAAACACATGGGCGAGTCGAGACGGAGGCATTGGTGGAAGGATTGCCTATCATCCCCCGCCGCAAGATATTTTATAAAGGAAAAGAGATCGAAGAGATGGACTTGCAGTCGATTCTCAGTATCCATCCTGAAGTTGTCATCGTTGACGAATTGGCTCATACCAATGTCGAAGGCAGTAAGAACGAAAAGCGTTGGCAGGATGTCATGGATATACTGGATGCCGGTATCAGTGTGATCACGGCGGTCAATATTCAGCATATAGAAGGACTTAACGAGATGGTGCAGGACGTGGTTGGCATTGAGGTCAAGGAACGTATTCCTGATATCGTACTGGAGCAGGCTGATGAAGTGGTCAACATAGACCTTACCGCTGACGAATTGCTGGCTCGGTTAAAAGCCGGAAAAATATACAAACCCGATAAGATACAAACAGCATTAAATAATTTCTTTAAGGCTGAACATATTCTTCAGCTTAGGGAGTTGGCATTGAAAGAGGTAGCTTTGCGGGTAGAAAAAAAAGTGGAGAATACCATTCCAGAGAATCTCGGTGTACGCCACGAAAGGTTTATGGCCTGCATCAGCAGTAATGAGAAAACTCCCCGTAAGATCATACGGAAAGTCGCACGGTTGGCAACCCGATATAATTCCAAGTTTTTTGTACTGTATGTACAAACCCCAAGAGAAAGTTCCGACAGGATTCCGTTGGCAAGTCAAAGGCATTTGCTTAACCATTTCAAGTTGGCAACGGAACTTGGAGGAGAAATCATTCAAGTGCAATCCCCACATATAACGGATGCGATCGTACAGGTTTGTAAAGAAAAGCAAATCAGTACGCTATGTATCGGACGACCAGCTTTAAAATATCCTTCCGCTATCCTTGCGATGGTTCACTATCGGAACATGTTAGAAGAGTTGGCTCAATTAGGCATTGATTTAATAATATTAGCATAAAAATCCTTCCATGAATATGAATATAAAAACAAAGTTGACTTATGGGATAGGACTTTTATTTGTCCTGATCACTTTATTAGGTGGATTGGCTATAAAAAACATTCATAATGTATCGGATGACACGCAGAATATCCTAGCGGATAATTATAATTCACTCCTTTATTCCCGTCAGATGCTCGAGTCACTGGATGCCATTCGGGAAAATCCGAATGCCCGAAAAGAGTTTGAGGCCGGGTTGGAAGCTCAGAAAAAAAATCTGACAGAGAAGGATGAAGACATACTGACTAACCGATTAAGTTCGAACTGTGAAAAGGCGTTGGATGACATGGATGATGAATCGATTCGGCAGATACGCCAGACGATTTATACCATTATGGCAGTCAATATGTCTGCCATTTATGAGAAGAATGAAGTGGCTGTCTACACGGCGGAAAGGTCTCTCTTTTGGATCTGGACGGTAGGGATTGCTTGTATCGTGATCGCCTTCCTCTTTCTGGCTCGCCTGCCACGCTCGGTCAGCGTACAGATCCGGAAATTGACGGATGGCATCAAGGAAATCACCAATGCCAATTACAGCGAACGGCTCAATTTGGGCAATGAACCGGAGTTTAAGGAAATAGCCACGTTGTTCAACGAGATGGCCGAGCGCTTGGCCGAATACAGGAACAGTTCGCTGGAAGATATCCTGCAAGGGAAAAAATATATAGAAACAATTATCAACAGCATTGCAGAACCTATCATAGGCTTGAGTAAGGAACGGAAGATTTTGTTTGTCAATGACGAGGCTTTGACTGTTTTGAATTTGACACGGGAAAACATTATCGACAAACCGGCTCCCGAAGTGGCGTTAAAAAATGATCTGCTGCGCCGTTTGATCCGCCAGTTGGTACATCCCGATGACAATAAGGATCCGTTGAAAATCTATGCGGACAACAAGGAAAGCTATTTTCAAGTAAAATACATCCCGATCAACGTTAACAGGCAGACTGGACTGGAGGGTAAGTATGTCGGGGATGTGATCCTGTTGAAGAACGTGACCGAATTTAAAGAAAAAGATATTGCAAAGACAACCTTTATTTCAACGATCTCTCATGAACTGAAGACACCGATATCGGCTATCATGATGAGCTTGGAACTGCTGGAAGACAATCGGATCGGAAAACTGAATACAGAACAGGAGAGCCTTTCCAAGAACATAAAGGAAAATAGCAACCGTTTGTTGGAGATCACTGGCGAATTGTTGAAGATGTCACAGGTAGAAAGCGGTAAGCTCTACCTGAATCCGAAGATTACCAAACCGATCGAACTGATCGACTATGCCATCAAGGCGAACCGGGTACAGGCCGAGCGTTTTAACTGTCAGATCGAAGTGGAGTATCCTGAAAAGATCACCAAATTGTTTGTCGACAGCGAGAAAATTGCTTGGGTTGTGACCAACCTGTTATCGAACGCCATCCGTTATTCGTCGGAGAACGGACGGATTATCATCGGTGCACGACAGATCGACAAAGCCGTCGAGATCTATGTCAAGGACTTCGGAAAGGGCATTGACTCGCGTTACCACGAAAGTATTTTCGACCACTATTTCCGTGTGCCGGGAACAAAAGTACAAGGTAGCGGTTTGGGACTTGCCATCAGCAAGGACTTTGTGGAAGCTCATGGTGGTACGATCCGTATCGAAAGCGAAGTCGGTAAAGGTAGCACGTTCGTGATCAGATTCAATGTATAAAAAGTAAAATCAAAAATCAGATAGTCTAATGAAAGTATTAAAATTTGGTGGTACTTCAGTCGGTTCTGCCCAGCGGATCAAGAATGTCGCATCAATCATTTGCGATCAGGAACAGAAAATAGTAGTACTCTCTGCCATGGCAGGGACAACAAACTCTTTAGTGGAGATATCTGAGTGTTTCCATAAGAAAGATCCGGGAAAAGCCAATGCGATCCT
This sequence comes from Parabacteroides sp. KHUB-02, assembly GCF_056640955.1. Lineage (NCBI taxonomy): Bacteria > Pseudomonadati > Bacteroidota > Bacteroidia > Bacteroidales > Tannerellaceae > Parabacteroides > Parabacteroides sp. KHUB-02. Next base: position 150,712 of record NZ_JBWQEV010000001.1, read on the forward strand.
TTCTGCTTTGGAACAAGCTTATGTCAATCATATAGAAGAATTATACCAAAGCGATACCTACAAAGAAAGGGCCATGCAATACATGCTTGAACGGTCTCAACATGTCTGGTCTTTCTCTAATATGCCTTTCAGCATGTTCGATGAAAAGGAAATCTTGGCGCAGGGTGAGCTAATATCAACCTTTCTGATGACCTGCTATCTGGAAGAACAAGGAGTGAAGGTAGTTTTATTGCCTGCGTTGAACTTCATGCGAATTACAATGGACAATGAACCGGACATGGAATATATCGCTAAACACCTAAATACACTTTTGGAGCAAAACAAAGAGGCAGAAATATATATTACGCAAGGTTTCATCTGCCGGAATGCTTACGGCAGCATTGACAACTTGGAAAGAGGAGGAAGCGATTACACCGCCTCTCTAATTGGAGCGGCTATCCAAGCAGAAGAGATACAGATATGGACGGATATTGACGGGATGCACAACAACGATCCACGGTTTGTCAATGACACCGCTCCTGTTAGGCAGTTGAACTTCGACGAAGCCGCTAAGTTGGCACATTTCGGTGCCAAGATACTACATCCGACTTGCATCCTGCCTGCCAAGGAAAAGAACATACCGGTACGCCTCTTGAACGCATTGCAGCCAAATGCGTCGGGTACATTGATCTCGAATACGGTGGAAAAGGGTACGATCAAAGCTGTTGCCGCCAAAGACAACATCACGTATGTCAAGATCAAGTCGCTCCATACGATACCGACACCTCATTTTCTGAGCATCGTGTTTGATACGTTCTATAATTACAATACGCCGGTGGACATGGTGACCACTTCCGATATCGGGGTTTCCGTAACGATTGATGATGACAAGCATATAGACGAGATTGTGGGTGTATTACGGAAATACGCAACGATTACAGTCGAAAAGAATATGGTGATTGTTTGTGTTGTTGGTGACCTAGAATGGCAAAATGTCGGTTTTGAGGCACGCATCATCAATGCATTGAAAGATATTCCCGTACGGATGATTTCATACGGCGGAAGTAGTAGTAATGTATCGTTGGTGATGAAAGCGGAAGATAAAGTGCATGCTTTGAAGGCGCTTAGTGAACACTTGTTTTCCGTATCAGACAAACCTGTGTTATCATCCGTTTCTTAAAAGAAAATTAAGATTAATAGTTGAGCATATTTGTTTTTTGATTTGTTTTAGAAATGAAGCAGAAGCAGTCTTTTTTTGTAGAGACTGCTTCTATTTTTCGGTAATAAACAATGAAAATTCTTCTGTGTATTGACAGGTGGAAAATTTGGTATAAACTGTCCCCCCATTGTCCTATCTAAAGAGTTCCCCAAAATCCAATTTAAATTGCCCCACCCAAAAAACATTAAAAGAGTTACAGAATCAGTTCATAATTCTACATTAATCTATTAAATAGACAAAACAGATAGTATTCCCAATAAATCAATCAGCATGAACAAGATTTGTCAAGGAGGTGTGCTACTTGTTTGTCATGGGAAGCTCCGGTACAGGAAAGAGCTACATTGCCACAGCCTTGGGATACAGAGTCTGCCAGAAAGGATTGAAAGTACTGTATGCCAATACTTCCAGACTTTTAGGGCAGTTGAAGGCCACCAAGGTAAAAGGTAGCATCCTGTAGGAGCAGAAAAAAATAGAAAGGACAGATATGCTTATACAGGATGATTTCGGCTTGCAGCCGTTGGACAACGGAAGCAGAATGCATCTGATGGACATCATCGAAGACCAATATGGTAAGAAATCAACACTGATTACATCACAATTGCCGGTCAAAGACAGGTATGATGTCATCGGCAAGGAGACAATAGCCGGCGCAGTCATGAACAGAATAACTCACCTAGCCGTAAGAATTGAGCTGCACGGAGAGTCCATACGCAAAATTTGCGGGAAGAAATGAATGACTATATTGGCAGTAAATAAAAATTATAAACCCAGCACAAATCGAAAACTAATAAACTGATTATGTGATGTTTTTTTGTATTTTAGGAAAAATAAATCGGGGGTCAATTTAAGTTGGATATTGGGGATCTGTTTCATTCGAGTTTCCAAGTTGTCGTTATACTCCTTGAACACATTATATAATGTTTTGAAAGTTTCGTCCTTTCCCTGATAGCGGTTTACTATGGCACGTGCGGAGACAATCTTTTCCTCCAATTCCAAGTCTTGGTAAATCTGATAGAATTTCACACACAGAGGTACTTTCCCGTTTTTAACGTTTTACTACGCTTAATGAAGAACAACACGCTGAATATTTCTCTTTCCATACGGCTCAATTTTTAATGATACAAAGTTAGGAAATCGAACCGAGAACCCGGTTATGTAAAATAGATCAATGTGCTGTAAAAAAACGAAGTAGCACTTGTGCTGTGTAACATTTTAGGCTTTCTAAAACTATCCCCCGAATAAGGATGTATAGTTTGCTTTAGTCCCACTTATTTTGCTTATTCTTGGAAATGAAAAATTCCTGAATTTCTTTGAAATTCAAGAATTTACATCGTTTTTCTTTTCTTAAAAGTGGTGCCACCAGAAATCGTAATTTATTTCCAAGTGGTTGAATATCATTCTTTTCTAAAAACTACTCAACTGTAATCTCCTCCGTTTGCTCCACCAATGACTTGCGTTGTTCTGCGCAAGGTTGCGTGAAAGTTTCCGAATACAAAGGTAGTGAATAAGTTTGATAAATTAGTATGCTTGGGGTGATTTATTGATGAATATGGAAATAAAAGGGAAAATGTAGGTCGTGTAAAGGATGTCCAATTTTAGATAATGCTTTTTACGATTGAGTAGATATAGGCTGCTTAAGTTTTATCCATAAACAAAGCATAGAGGGTTCTTTGACTTTTGTTAGACATATATCTACATCATTTAATATTAGAATTTTATTCCAATTACCTGTCTGTATTTGAGGAATTTCCAATTCTCTATTGAATAAAGCGAATGTTGCTCCCAAATTATTAAAAACATATACGAGCCTATTAACAATAATCTCTATTTCTTGAATAAGTAAAAGTTGGTTTGCTTTTTTATTTTTCACGAGCATTATTACAGTTTCATCTTTTGATGTTCGTTCCAGCATATAATTGAAATATCCAAAATACATGTGAGATGTGCCCAAATATGTCAAGGCATATGGAGGAATCGTTTCTGTCTTTGTAACAATTCTTCGTTGGTAATCACCACAAATTTCATTAAAGTATTCAGAAGCAGATTTTTGATTATTCTTTATAGCTTCATCAAATACTTTTATAAATTCGTCTATTGAATATATTTGAGTTTCAATATTAAAGAGCTTATATAACGTTTTACTTTTTTTGAGTATACCCGCATCGTCACTTACAAAGCAATCACAATATCCACCAAAGAAGCTATGCATGCTGTCAGTTTGCATATTACGGAACTTAACTTTTCTTCGAGTTTCCTTACTAACTCCAAGTAAATCAAGGAGCATATAGGATACATAATATACAATAGTCGCATCAGATGATTTAAGCCCAAATTGGTTTATGACAGCTTTAATCGTTTCTATAAAAGATAATCCTAATGGGGCCGCTTCCAATTGATCGTTGAAAACATTCTCATTGTCTGAAGTTATTGATGTTGGGTTGTAATTTTTGACAGCATTATCCCTGATGTTTTTATATGAATTTTTGTCCTTGTAAAAATTATCTTTTACAAACTTCACGAATGAGATAAGATTTCCTTTATCTATTGTTAGTTCTTTTGAGTGTATTGGAGTCCTTTTCTTTAACCAATCAAACTCCAATTCTCCTCTTAAATCTTTGATGGCTATGTCTATTGTATTATTAATGGCATCACATTGTTCTTCTGTAATCTGTGACAAATCAAGATCGTAAAGCCAAGAAAAATCATCCGCTTTTGCTACGTTATTAAATGCGGAACGTGGTGATTCTTTTGCTACGCCAATATTAGGAGATTCATAAAAGATATGATTACCGTCCACAATCGATTGCATGAAATCCATCTCGTCATACTTAATATCAGTCGTATCCTGCTGAAGATCGAATAAATGAGCATTTGAATACAGGAAAATAAACTCGTCACGATGTGACAGTATTTTCTCACGCAAAACAAGATATTTTTCTTCTTGCGATTTGAACAGATGACTAAAAAGTTGTTTGTCAAAATATATGGTAATCATGTGTGTGCTGAAATTATTTATCTTTCAACTTCTTGATTTCCCTATCAAAATCACTTTCAAGCAGTTCCATTTCGCGTTTGCGGTAGATAGCGAACTCTTTTTCTGCCTTTTCAATCGCTTGTTTATGCGAAATGTTTCCCTTACCGATCAAAACCTTTCGTTTGTGTGCTATAATTTGGTTGTCCAGTGCTTCTATCCAATCTTTCATTGTCATAGGATTCATTTCCAATGCTTGGAACTCGGCAAAGTCCAAGAAACTGGAAACAAGCAGGTTCAAACGTTGGAGTTCAATCTCAGACAAATAGTTCTTGGCTATCTTTACATCATCCTTGGTCACATAGTTTCCCTTGAAGTTCGTCATGCCCACAAACGGCTTCTCGTTGTCCACACGATTGTAAATAACCTCAGCTGCCGTATTCTCGTGGACAGCGTAATGCAACTTGTTCTGTACGGTTGCGAAAAACAATTTCGTCATCTCATCGCGTGGGTCATAATCCGTGGCCGTAGCATAAATATCTGTGACTTGTTGGTAAAAGTTGCGCTCACTACTACGAATATCCCTGATGCGCTGTAAGAGTTCACGAAAATAGCGATTGCCGCCTTGCTTCAATCGTTCATCATCCATTGCAAACCCCTTTTGAATATATTCGTGAAGCCGTTGTGTTGCCCAACGTCGGAAACGGGTTGCAACCTGAGACTGCACACGGTAGCCCAAGGCGATAACCATATCAAGGTTGTAGTACTCCACTTCTCGTTCAACCTTACGAGAACCTTCTATTTGAACTGTTCGGAATTTCCGAACAGTTGCTTCCTTTGTTAGCTCTCCATCTTCAAATATATGCTTAATATGCTCACTTACATTCGATTTGCTTGTTTGGTATATCTCAACTAATTGCCCCTGAGTCAGCCACAAGTCTTCATCAGCAAAGCGCACAGACACACGAGTTATATCGTTATCGTCTTGATAGAGTATTATTTGGTTTTCTTTGTTCATTAGCTTGTTTCTCTTCTCTTTGAATGCAAATATACTCAATATACTTGGTTTTAAGGGCGTTTATGCTACTTTTCTGAGACTTAACACCGTATTTTCAGATAATATCGTTAAATTTGCATAGTAAATCAAAGTATTGTAATTAACAGGCAAAATCAAGACGTATGGAATCGCAAAAAATAAATAGGTTGAAAGTTGTGTTAGTTGAGAATGGTAAAACTGGGAAATGGTTGGCAGAGCAAGTCGGTAAGAACGAAGCAACTGTTTCGCGATGGTGTTCCAACAAGATGCAACCCTCTCTTGATATGCTCGTGAAGATTGCTGGACTTTTGAATATCGACGTTCGTAGGCTGTTAAATCCAACAGAAGATATGCCTGTTTAGTTACAACTTATAAATCCTGCAACTTGAATGATGACTAAATTACGCGATTACAATTTGTTAAATGAAGTTGTCCGTAATACGAATAATTTCATCACAAATGTTCCGAAATCTCAAAGAAAGAAATTTCATGAAAAGTAGAACTAATTTGAGGCTTGACACGGATGTAACATTTGCGCCACTACAGGATGTTGAACGTAAACATTATCTAACAGAACAACAAATGTTTAATCAGAATCGAACAGATAAAGAGATTCTATACGCTATGGATGAAGATACCTATGAGGAATTGGTAGCTTCATGGGCATTTTCGTGTCTAAGTGGCAAATATGAGCAAACTTATCGAATTGGAGGTGCCGGAGATAATGGCATTGACATTTTAGCTGTCATATCTAAGTCGAATAATGAATATGACATTTATCAATGTAAACATTACGAAAACAGTTTAACTCCATCAGTGGTATATCCCGAAGTTTGTAAAATTCTATATCATATATTCAATGGAGTAATACCTCTTCCTAAGTCGTATTTTATTTTAGCTCCAAAGAATCTTACCTCGGGCTTAATAAGATCATATACAAATAGTAACAACCTTAAAGAGGCCATTAAATCAAATTGGGGTAGCTATTCTAAGAATATAATAAAAGGGAAAACAATCCCTATGAATTCGGAACTATCAGCCTTCATTGATTCTTTAGACTTTTCTATCTTTAAGTATATTTCTCCAGATGATTTTTTAACTAGGTTGCGTGAGAATAAGCATCTGTATGCACAATACTTCGGAATTAGGAAAGAGTTGATTTCCAGAATGCCAATAACTCCACCAGATACGGTGCAAGTTCAAGAATCTAATTATATAAATCATTTGGTTGATGCTTATAATGATTCAGAGGAGGCAAAGTCAATAACGATTGAGAATGTTTCACATTCTTCTTATGCTCATCATTTTGATAGAGCACGTAATTGTTTTTGGATATCGGAATCATTGCGAAAAATGAGCGAAGAAAATGCTCCCGGAGATACTGACGAATTTGGCGAATTTAAAAAAGATATGGAATATCATGTTGCTGATACCTATGAGGATTTCTTTCCCAATGCTCTAGCGAGAAATAAAGCTGTAATAAAAGAGGCAACAACCTTCTCTCCAAAAGCAGACAGAGTAATTAGCGGAGAAATTAGCTCTGGAGAAAAGATAGGCGTTTGCTACCATTTATCAAACGATAATAAATTAATATGGAAGCAGTAAAGATTCTAAATAGCACTTTCGATATTGCAATGAGATTCCTTGCAATCATGTCGAATTGTTCACTCCAATTCTCAGAAGAGAGATTGCGAGCCTATTCTTATTTATCAATACATATCTCAGATTTAGATAGCTCAAAAATTAGTACCCATCCAGATTTGCCATATCGATTCAATAATTATATTGGGATCAAAATGGTTATGCATCCTGCTATTCACCTTTTGTTAAGTAAGGGTCTATTGGAATGCCATAATACTCCAACAGGTTTCCGTTTCTCTGTTAATGAATTGGGCAAGAATTGTTTTAATCTACTTACTGGATCATATAAAGAAAAATTATCTCAAGCGATTAAAGAAGTTGATTCAATCTTCCATGATGAAGATGACTTATATATTTTATCTAAGCTCTCTCCTGCCGTAGATTTATGGGGAAGTGAGTTTGAAAATGAGTATTTGCTAAACAGTTATGACGATGAAGAATAATGGATTTTACATAACAGCCCTTATTGCAACCGGTAAAGGAGTTCCCGATTCACGAATCGATTTCGAGAAAAGATGTAATCTAATTTTTGGAAAATCAGAAACAGGCAAGACTCATGTCCTTCATCTTATAGAATTTTTGCTTGGGAAAAAGAATCGATCTAAGGATGGAACAAATCCCCAAATGGTTCCCGAGGGAAAAGGATATGATTGCTTCTATTTGGAAATAGCCAAATATGAAAATGACGAACCATATACTATTCAACGAAAATTGAATAGCAAATCGGTATATGTCAAGCCAGTAAAATACACGTCTTTTTCTGACCCTGAAATTAGAAGCGATGAATATAGTACTGTGAGCAAGAAGAATGCCTATTCCGATTTTCTTCTTCGCTTAATTGGCTACGATAATAAAGTTGAGGTAAAGAAGAGTGCAACCGATAAAGCCCAATTATCATTTAGTACTATTAGACATCTTATTTTAGCCAGCGAAAATAGAGTAATTGCAGAGACGCCTATTTTTAATCCCACTAGCCAATTTGCTGAGGCAACAAGAGAAAAAAGCCTTATTTATTTATTAACATCAGGGGAGGATGATTCGAATTTTGAGCCCGAAGACAAAAAAGATATTCAAAGGGCGAAGATTCATGGAAAAATGGAACTTCTTAATGATGTTATTAAACAGAAAGAAGAGTTGATTTTCAAAATAGGTGATGTCAATTATGCAGATTTTACGGACGAGGCTTTTGTAAAACAGTACAAGACAGAATTAGCTAAAACAGACAGCACATTGAATGATCTATATCAGAAACGGAATGAGCTTGAAAAAAGGCGAAGTAAGTTGATGTCAAAGCAAATGTTTGTTGAGGCTTTTTTATCTCGCATAAAGCTATTAAATCAACACTATACTTTGGATATTGAACGATATGACTTTCTCTATCAAGGACACCAAATTTTTGAGGCACTTGGAGATAATGCAATTTGCCCATTGTGTAAATCCCACCTTGACCCTAAGCACTTTACTGAAGCAGGATTCGCAGAGTCGCTAAAAGCAGAATACGAGGCGATATTACAGAGAAAGGCTGAATCAGAGCAGTTAATCACGGTTAAAGAGGAGGAACTGTCAAATTTAAAGTTGGAGATTGATAAGATACATAGCGAAAAACTGTCTCTTTTTGAGGAAATTAAAACTATTGAGATTCAGATTGGCAATATACGTTCCATTTTAGAACGCTATCAGGCCAATATTGAGTCAAAGACTCGTTTGACAGATTTACAGGAAGAAACGCAAAGACTTCGCGCAGACTATAAACGTTTAGCAGATGAATTGAAAAAAGTTGGACAAGTAGCATCGCGCTATATCAGAGAAACTAATATTAAAGACGAATTTTGCGATTTGCTACAGAAGAAACTGGCAGGTTGGGAAGTCGGAGATTCTCAAACTGTTGTTTTTGATGAGCAAACCTTTGATTTTATTCTTGGAGGAAAACCACGCTTATCCTGCGGAAAAGGGACTAGAGGAGTAACTTGTACTGCAATACTAATGACTCTTGTAGAATATTGTATCCTGCACGATATTCCTTTCACAAGAACACTTATCATAGATTCTCCTATTACGGCTCATTTTTCTGATGTAAGTCTAAAGCCAGAGGAAACTACACAAAACAAGTTTTTCCGCTACTGTAATGATAATATAAAAAATTATCAACTCATTATAATTGACAACAAATCTCCAAACGAGGAAGAGCGTGAAATTTTGTCAAATATTCATTATATTGAATTTTCGGAAAGTGGAAGGTCGGGATTCTATCCAGCTAAGCCAACAATGTAAAGATAATAAGCCAAGAGATAACTGACAAAACGCAACAAGAGAACGCTCAGGCTTTGGTAGGGCTGGAACCTACGGTAAATGTATGGGTGGCATATGTCGATGTTCCTGAGCAACCTAGCAACCACGTAATTGTCATGCACTTTGACGGTTGGGTATGGGGCGAGCGTCCGCATACATTCCACGGTTGCCCCTATTACAAAGTTGAGAGCACCACGAAAGTGATGCCACAAGATATGTATGACGAGCGTATCCGTGCGCATCAACCTCAGTTGTATGCGTGGGAAAGGTTAGCTGCTGATGGTGTGACTTTGGCAGACCTTAACGAGAATCTAATCCGTAATTGCATCCGTCGAGGTATTGATGGCGGGCGTATTCCGGAATCTGCATTGTATGAACCGACTAGAGATATTCTTTCAAAATGGAAATTGCTTAAGAATGGCGTGCCGACTAATGGTGCGGTATTGCTGTTTTCCAATAACATAGACGAGTATCCACAATTTACGCTAAGAATGGTGCGGTTTGTAGGTACGAATAAAAATATGTTCCGTGATAATCAACGTGCTGAAGGTAATTTCTTCCAACTTTTAGATGCCGGAGTTGCATTCTGTTTTAAACATCTTTCTCTCAGTGGTAGAATCACCAATCATAGTTTGGAACGGGAGGAACAGCTTGAAGTGCCTTATAATGCGTTGCGTGAGGCTCTTATCAATGCCCTTTGCCACCGTCATTGGAAAAGATATAATCTGACTATCAGTCTTGCCATATATGATGACCGTATAGAAATAGCAAGTCCTGGTACATTTCCACCTCAGATAACACCTGAAAACATAAAGGAGCCTCATGAGTCATATCCGCATAACCTGAAAGTGGCGGAAGCACTTTATCGAATGACTTATCTGGAAAACTGGGGTAGCGGTGCAAGGCGTATCATGGATGCTTGCCAGGCGCAAGGTGTGGAAACTCCCACATGGTCTTCGGATGGAGGTTTCGTTACTATCACGTTCAAACGACCTGATTTCAAATCCGATATCATAGAGAATGATAAAGAGGACAAAAAGATAACAGAGGAGGGCAAGTACCCCCTAAGTACCCCTCAAGCACCCCCTAAGCATCCCCTAAGTACCCCTCAAGTGAAATTGCTCATTCAAAAAATGGAAGATTCTTACATGACAATGAGGAATATGGCGGATGTATGCGATATTAAAGACTTAAAGTATTTTCGTGAGAGCTATATTACCCCAGCATTGCAAGAAGGATTGATAGAACGGCTTTATCCAAATCAGCCGAAGCACCCCAAACAACAATACCGACTAACAGAAGTGGCTAAGGAATGGCTGACGAATAATGTCAAATAGAATTATTACAGTCGTAACGTAATATAACCGCATCGGAATGGCAACCTCATTCCGATGCGAAATTTTATAGTCAGTATTTAAAGACATTTACTGAATGTCTCTCTTTTAAGCTAAAACTTCCAGTATATGCTGTTGATTCTTTTCATCAATATCGAATAACCTGTAAAATTGAGCATTCATTTCACTATTAATAAATTACCGGTTATGGTTGCTGAAATTTATACTTCAATCCATATTCTTCTAGTTTGTTGTACAGCGTTGTACGTCCTATTCCGAGCAGTTCGGCGGCAACCTTGCGGTTCCCGTTCGCCTGCTTCAACGCGCGTAAGACACGCTCCTTGTCTTCCGCATCGCTGCGCAGGGCGAAGCTGACGGGTGAGGTCGCCCTCGTCACGGCAAGTTCCAGATGCTCTTTCGTGACAAGACCCGTCTGTGCCTGCAACACCGCTCCCATGATTTTCTGACGAAGCTCGCGGACATTGCCCGGCCACGCATGGGTCAGCAATGTCTTACGGGCTTCTCCGTCAAAGCCGATGACATCACACTCCAGTTCCCGGTTCGCAATTTCACGGAAGAACTCAGCCAGCGGCATGACGTCCTCCTGACAGTCGCGCAACGGCGGGACGGTTATCTCGAAGTCATGCAGGCGGTACAACAAGTCCTGCCGGAAACGCTTTTCACAGACCGCCTTTTCCAGATACTCGTTGGTGGCGGCGATGATGCGGACGTTGAAACTACGGTCTGACTTGTCGCCAACGGGACGGAACCGTCGTTCCTGTATGGCACGCAGGAGCATCTGCTGTGTTTCCGGTGCGAGGTTGCCCACCTCGTCCAAGAACAGCGTGCCGCCTTCCGCCTCATGGAAATAACCTTTCTTGGCACTGTCCGCACCCGTGAACGCGCCTCTGACGTGTCCGAAGAAAGCCGACGGCGCAAGCTCTTTGGTGAGCGAACCGCAGTCCACAGCCACAAACGGCTTTCCTGCCCGCTTGCCCTTGTCGTGCAGCAAGTGGGCGATATGCTCCTTGCCCGTGCCGTTCTCCCCGAATATCAGCACGCTCATGTCGGTGGGGGCTACCAGCCTTATCCGCTTCATGATGGTTTGGAACGCCGAGCCGTCACGCGAGAACAGGGGCATACGGCTTCGTCCGGTGTGCCGTTCCTTCAATATGTTCCGTAGCAAAGGGACGAGCTTGTCTTCCACAAGCTGCTTGGGTATGTAGTCCAGCGAGCCGAGTTTCATGCTTTCAACAGCCGTATGCACTTCGGCATAGTCGGTCATGATGATGAACGGCTGCATCATACCTTCCTTGCGCATCCAGCGCAAAAGGTCGATACCGTTGCCGTCGGGCAGGCGCAGGTCGGAAACCACGATGTCCCCGTCTGCGGCCTGTTGCAGATATTTCTTCGCGGTCGAGAGGTGGAAAGCCTGCACGGTGCGGAATCCCTCGCGTGCCAGCAGGTTGCAGACAAACTCGCAATACACGATGTTGTCCTCCACCACGATGATTCTTGTCTTATCCATTTTCGTATTTTCTCCTTTTTTCTTTTGCCAGCCGGATGATTTCCGAACCCTTATCCAGCACAGCTTTTACAGCATTGCCAATTGTTTTATCGTCAGGCGTGCCATCGCTATGAAGCAATTTGTATAGTTCCTTTAACGGTTGGTCGGCACGGAGTATCTCCCACGAGCTGCGCAGGTGATGTGTAAGTGCGTCCAGTTCTTGAAGGTCTTTCTTTAGACCCGATTCCCTGATTGCCTGCATTTCCTTTTCGGTTTCCGTTATCAGTTTCTCCAGCATAACGACTTCATTGCCGTATGACAGCAGGGAGGTGAAATCCGGCTTTTCATTCCGGTTGCCTTTCATGGCGCATTTGTCTGAAACCTCCATCAGTTCCGATATAGAAAACGGCTTGAACAGGCAATCGGCGAATCCACGTTCCATTAGCTCCTCCTTGTCGCAACTGCCCGAAGCGGTTGTCACGACTACCGGGATTGTCTTTGAGTTGCCCACATTGGAGGTGCGCAGCAGTTCCAACAGCTCGAAGCCGTTAATTTCCGGCATATTCAGATCCGTCAGAAGCAGGTTGTATTCTTTCCGGCGTATCATTTCCGTCAGTTCCGCAGCATCGGTGCAGGTGTCGCAGTGTATCCCTTCCTGTGCATACATTTCTTTAAGCATCAGGAGAAGTACCTCGTCATTGTCGATGGCAATGACATCATGGAATGTACGGTCATGATGAATCCGTGTCTGATTTATCCTTTCCGGCAGTTCCCCGGCTGTCTGCATGGGTATTTTCACCGTGAAACGGCTGCCTTTGCCTTTCTCGCTCTCCAGCCGGATTGTACCGCCGAGCATTGCCACGATACGCTGCACAATGGACAGTCCCAGCCCGAAACCGTCTTTTGTGGCGGCGTTTGACAGACGTTCAAACGCGCCGAACACCCGCTGCTGTTCCTCTTCGGTCATGCCCGTACCCGTATCTTCAACGATAAGTGTCAGGACGCCATTATCGTAGTCCGTTGTCAGATAAACGCCGCCGTTCTCCGTGAACTTGATGGCGTTTGACAACAGGTTGTTGCCGATTTGCAGGATACATTCCTTATCGGTCAGGATGACTGCATTCGTCTGATTGGTTATGGTAAGAGCCAGTCCCTTGTTCATGGCGATGGGCGTAAACTCCGTTTCAAGAATGTGCGTGATTGCCGAAATCCGGCAAGGAGAGAAATTCGGCTGCTCCTTGCCGTTGTCCAGACGGAAAAAGTCAAGCAGTGTGTTAAGCATTTTGCGCATACGGTCGGAAGATTGCCGGATGTTACGGACATACACTTTGATTTTGTCCGTGTTACAATCTTTCTGCATCAACCCAGCATAGCCTGTGATTGCCGTCAGCGGTGTGCGCAGCTCATGGGTGATGGTATGAACCGCTTTCTTGCGGGAGGCTATCAGTGCCTCGTTTTTCTCTACCGCTTGTTGTAGCTGTTTGATTAAATTTGTCGTTTCCCGTTTGTACCGCTTGATACGGTTAGTATTTCGGTGAATTATGATATATGAAATGATTAACAGAAGAAGAACGAACCCTGTCAAGCCACCGATTTGTATAAATGATTGCTCACGCATTGCGGCTATCTCTGTTTCTTGCTTTTGAAGGTCGGCTTGTACTTTCCTGTCTATTTGACAAATCAAACCTTGTAACAGACGGTTAAGTTCTGCATTCCGTGCAGCAAGGCTGTCGGTGTGTTCCGACAGACGGCGGCTTTGCGCCCGTTGCTCGGCTATCATGTCCCGGTCAAGGGAACGGAGCATTGTTGTGGTCACGGTTGGCTTTGGCTTTTCTTTCTTGCCGAATATGCCGAGAAATCCTTTCCGCTTCGGTTTTTGCGGCTGTTCCTGCACACTTTTCTGTACGATTATGGGTACTTGACGAGTGATCTTATCGTTGATGGCTTGTTGCTGTTCAAGTACCTGCACGATTTGACGCATTTGTCGTTCCTTATCTTCAAGAAGATGGCGTACACTGTCTATACGCTTTGTCGGATAAATCGTTTTGAAACGGCATAGCATACTGTCCATTGCCATTCGTTGATAATGGTAATGTTCCAAATCTGCATATTCCCATTCCAATACTGTCTCGCCTGATAAAGAAAGTTCAATAAGAAAAACAAATATTTTGTGCGATTCTTGGCGAAAAGTATCTATATGATGATTTTGAACTTCCAATTTCTCTAAATCGCACCATTCTTTATACCAAATATACATTATGCCGATAACCAATAATGCCATCAGCAAATATCCGAGCGAAATTAGATTCTTAATAGATTTCATACTGCCTGTAATTTATCCCAACGTCCACCTTTCAGATAAGGCAAAAACTCCCGTATCTTATCTACCGGCCAGTCCCACCATTTCAAAGCCTGCATCTGTTCTATTATATCAGGACTGAACCGCTTTCGTATCTCCTTTGCGGGGATACCACCTACAATGGTATAGGGCGGCACATCTTTCGTCACAACCGCCCTTGTGCCAACAATAGCCCCGTCACCGATATGGACACCAGCCATAATAACGGCTTCATAGCCTATCCATACATCATTGCCTATTACGATGTCGCCTTTGTTGTCCCAAGCGGAAGCCACATTTGCCTTATCCAATTCCCAATCTTCATAAAACAGCGGGAACGTGTAAGTCGATAGTGATTTCAGGGTATGATTGGCGCAGTTGAACAGAAATTTTGCACCGCAAGCAATAGAACAGAACTTTCCAATTATCAGCCGTTCATGGTTAATGGGATAATGATACAATACGTTGTTTTGCTCAAACAGACACGGGTCTGAAACAAAGTCATTGTAAATGGTATAGTCGCCTATTTTGATAGACGGGTCTTTTACGACAGCGTTCAAATAAACGGTTTGCGTGTCACCCTTACGGGGATATATCTTGTTCATCATAACTTTCAGTTCTTAGTATTGTTTATATTTAAGATAAATGACGGATTGTGTACCAAGCAGCATTACATATAAGTATTCCACTGCCCAATATGCCGCTAACGGGACATTACAATAACCTAATCCCCATAAGCAGAACAGATAAGCAATAGTTGTTGTCACCTG
Source organism: Parabacteroides sp. KHUB-02 (assembly GCF_056640955.1). Lineage (NCBI taxonomy): Bacteria > Pseudomonadati > Bacteroidota > Bacteroidia > Bacteroidales > Tannerellaceae > Parabacteroides > Parabacteroides sp. KHUB-02. The sequence continues at coordinate 165,796 of NZ_JBWQEV010000001.1, forward strand.
AAAAATGAATACCGTCCGTGTTGCTCCCGTTCCTGTTGCTGTATTCAGATAGACGTAACCGGGTAGTGCAAAGAAGTAATTCAATAGCATGACAAGAAAAGGCGGCCATGCAAGCTGTACGATAGCGGGATTTTCCGTATAAGCCCCTATAATGTGCTGGTGAAAGAACAACGCAAAAGCAATCAGTGGAATGCCTGTCGCATATCCTAAACGGATAATCTTATGGCAAAGCGGAAAAACCTGTTTCTTTTCACCTGCTCCAATCAGGTTACTAACCAAAGAACCGGTGACACCTGCCAATGCATTGACGATAATGGAAAACAGTGCGGAAACACTTCTTACAATGTTCGATACAGCCAATTCAGTTTCTCCCAAACGTTCGATAGCCACGAAGAACAGAAACCAAATGGCTACACTTGTAAAGAACTGGAGCATACTCCATACCGAGATAGAAAATACCTCTTTCAATATAGTTATATCAATACGCCAGTATAAGCCATACGCTTTTTTATCAATGTGCCGAAACATATATGCAGCCAATACAGCCAGCGAACACATTTCGGCAAATGAAGATGCGATAGCCGCCCCCGATATACCCATATCGAAGCCGAATATCAGGAGCCAGTTCAGCGGAATGTTCACCAGTACGGCAGTGAAAGCTGCCATGTTCAGAGCTTTTGTCTGTGTAATGCCTACCAAAAACGAGCGTAAGGCAAGGAACGGGAAAGAGAACAACAATCCCCAAATACGCCAATCCAAATAGCGGATAACCGCATTATAGACATCATCCGAAGTTATCAGATGTTTCAACAGAACGGGAGAAAATATCTTGGATAGCAGACAGAGGAGTACTGCCAGTATCAGCAAGAAAAACAATCCCTGAAAGAACGTTTTTCCCGTTTCCGCATACTGCTGTTCTCCGTTACGGCGGGCAATTACCACTTGCAACCCCAAACTGAACCCGAAGCCGAGCATATAAATTGCCAAGAACCATATTCCAGCAAGGGCAGATGCGCCCAGTTCCACATCACCCACGTGCCCTAAAAACAAAGCATCGGTAATATTTATCAGTTGTTCGATAAGGATGCTCATCATTACAGGAAAAGCGATGAGCCAGATTTTCTTATAGGTATAATTCATTTGTTCAAACCAATATGATACAATATATCCTGCCGCTTTAAGCAGCACGACAATCTTATAGATTTATAATAAGGGATAATGACAAAACAATGACAGGCAAACTTAAAACATAAGCCTGTCTATTGCTGAATAGCAATAATTGGAAGTGCTATTCGTTGAGCGTAGCTATATGCACAACTGCCATTTCATATTGTTGAACAACTATTTCTTTTTCTGTTAGTTCTGCAAAGATAGCGTTTTTCCCTGAACTTATATTCTCAATTTATTAATTTCTTTCTGAATCCCGTCCAAAAAGCGGGAAGCGTGCGCCCCGTCCATTTGCGTGTGGTGGAACTGGAAAGAAACGGTAAGTGTCGTTTTCAGCAGGCGGCGCTTGTATTTGCCCCAAATAAGGAACGGATTATTAAAAATGCCGCTATACATCCCGACAGCACCGTCTATTTCATATTGTGCCAAGGCGGAAGTTCCGATAACCATGCTTTCCGTCAAGTCGTGATTGGCGCAACTTTCAGCCACTTGTTTGGTAAGTCGCAGATAGTGTTGATTAAACACAGATAAATCATCGCAGAAAGGAATATCACACGAACTTACCTCGCCCTTTCTGTTGGCGACAATGATGTTTACTGCAATGGTGTCGTACTGCATCAGTTTACCGCCAACGGGCAGCAGATAAAATTCTTTCACGTCCCTTGCGGCTTTGCCGATGCACCAGCACATCAACATATTAAACTTCATGCCCGATTTCCGGCTAATTTTCACAAGGCGTGACACGTTGAGTGTCTTAAAGAACGTCACCATTGGCATGGGTGCGTTCATCCACATTTCAAAGGCGTATGCCCGGCCGGTTTCTTGGGGATTTACTTCTTTCATACTTAATGCTATTTTTCATTCAATGAATCAGGCGGCAAAAGTAGGAGAAGCGTTTGCCCCCGAATAGAACAAACGGGACATTTACACGGGATTGGTGAACAAATCGGAATACGGATTTGATACTTTCAGCAAAGACACGGGCGTATATCCGCAGAGTTTCTTGAACTCCCGGATAAAGTGCGACTGGTCGGCATAGCCGCTGGCGTATGCTATTTGTGCCTGATTAATTTCTTTGCCCGCTTGATGCTGCATCTGCGCCAAAGCCTTTTGGAAGCGGACGATACGGGTATATTCTTTGGGATTGATGCCTACAAATGAACGGAACAACCGCTCGAACTGCTTTCTGCTCAGGCAGGCAATGGAAGATAATTCGTTTACAGAGATTTGCGGAGTGATATATATTTGCTGTATGGCGGCATCTATTCTTTTAATTCTGTATGTGGTATCAGCTAAATTATCGGCAATTTGTGACAACAGCCATTTTTCTATATAGCTTATGCAAATAGAATTATTCTCACAGTCGAATATTCGTGTAGCCAGTTCATTCAAACTTTTGTTTTCAAGGCTGTAACCGGACACTTCTTGATTGTAAAAGAGTGAAGTCGGCATGTTCAGAAACATACTCATGGCGTGAGGGTGGAATACGACCACTATCATTTCTGTATTGCCGTCAGCATACAAATGGGATGAGAAATTAACTTGTCCGCTGATGGTAAGTTTGTCTTGTATAACATTCAATTCGGGAATACATAGTGGTGTTTGCTTATGGAAGATGATTTGAGGGCAACCGATAGGAAAAGTCAGGGTATTCAAAAACTGGTTACTTTTGAATACCCAATAATATCTTATATAAGGTTGCAGCAACTTACATGGCTTGTAAAATTTGAACTTCTCTTGAATCATTTTACAAAATTATATAGAAAAATCGAGTTTTTCTACACCGGCACAATAAAAACCGAGGCCAGCGCGCAAATTCTGCTTCATACTTCGTTTAATTGTTACGAATGTCCTATATTTAAGGAGTGTAATAAAAAATTTCAAATATGGACAAAGACAGAATTGTGGCCGGCCTTGATGTCCACAAAGATACAATTTATCTCTGTGTGATTGATAATACCGAGGTCGTTATTTTTGCAAAAGTTTATGGTACATTGACTCCTGATTTAGAACTTATGTGTTCCGAGATGGTTTCTCATGGGGTGACAGAGGCAGCAATGGAAAGCACTTCGACCTATTGGGTCCCTGTGTGGAATGCCTTGTGCGAGAGCATGTCTCTCAAATTGGTAAATCCTTATTTTATAAAGCAGCTTCCCGGTCGCAAGAGTGATGTGAAGGATGCCCACTGGATAGCGGAATGCTTGTTGAAGAATCTGATTCGTGGAAGTTTTGTGCCGGATAAGAGAGTGCAGGACATGCGCAAGTATAACCGTCGCATCTTCGACCTGAATGAAGACCTGACGTATAACAGCAATAAACAGGACGCTGCTTTACAGCGATGTGGTTTTCGGTTAAGTAACTATGTATCCCGAGTCAATGGAAAAAGCTATCAGAAATGCGTCCGTGCAATAATAACCGGGATAACCGACCCTGAGGAGCTGGTGAAACTCATTCATGGAAAAACTCTACGGAAATACGGACGCAACATCATAAAGGATGCCGTAACGGGTGACTTTCATCAGGCAGACATCTGTTTGTTAAAGCAATACGCAGAGCTTATAGAGGTAATCGAGCGACAAATCGAAGAATGCAGGAATGCTCTCATTGCCATGTGCCAGGAACACTTCCCGAAACAATTCAAACGTCTACAGAGTATCCCCGGTGTTAAAGAACGCGCCGCTTCGGCTATAATTGCGGAGACCGGGGCTGATATGAAATCGTTTGAAAAAGCAACAAACCTTGTGGGATGGTGTGGATTGAAACCACGTAATGATATAAGCAACAATAAAGTCAAAAGCAACAGGACGACGCATGGGAACCGATTCCTGCGTCAGATATTGATTGAAATATCCTGGGTCGCATCAAGAACCCGAAACTGCTTTTTCTCAAATTTCAGCTACGTGCAATGCACCCAACGCCATAAGAACAAGATGAAGATACAAGTGGCCATCGCCCGAAAGCTATTGGTTGCAGTATGGCACATGCTGACAAAAGACGAGGATTTTATAGATGTTTACCTCAAGCGGCTTGAAAAGCAGGCGGAATGGCAAAATGATATTCAAGCATTAGAATCGTTATTGGTCGGATAGACCTTTCCGATATACCTCTATCGACAACATAATTATCTTTGTGCTGCCACATGAGCGCGTTTACAAAATTATTGTATCCATAGAGGGATTGGACACCGGCGTAGTCCTTTCAGGCTGAAGAGGAAAGTAACAAACTTTACTAGTTCAGACGACAAAATACTTGTCGCCTTAGGCGTTTTGTGGGAAAATGTACGGACTATAAGTATAATTAATTAGATACAAGTAAGTTACATACGAATAGAAGAGCGGGGGATTTTTCTTTTTAGAGGAAAGATACTAATTTCATATTGATAGCTAAGTGAACAGTTGCAACCATTTATCCTCTTGAATATAAAACGACTGCACCATTATAAATGATACAGTCGTTTCAATTATAAGAATTTAGTTTTCAAGTCTGTCAAGTAATACTTGTCTTTGTCCTAAAGTTCCGAATGCACGATTACAACATGATTGACAATGAAATTGTCAGTAAAAATGCGTTCATTTACCAAATTACGTATCTGTAATGTGTATCTTGGGTATGTAACAGAATTATTCTTTCCATTGTTCCCACTTGGCATACATCTCCCTTGAAAGCTCCACGATCTCCCGGCTCAGTTTCACAAGATTGATGGTATGTTTCTCCAACTTGTAGAGCAACGCCATCGCCTTCTTCTCCGAAAAGTGGATGCGCAACTCTTTAACGACCTGGTTGTAGTTCGTACCGATGGCACGGAACTGGGCGTGGAAGTCCGACAGCTTGGTGTAGTATTCCAACATCACCTTGTCCACCTTCAACACTTTGAATTTCTGTCCGAAGAAATGCGCCTTGAGAAAGACGGCTTTCGCATACACGTTCGATTCCTCGTACATCGTCAGGAACCTGTTCCATTCCACATCGTCGAAGCGCACCATCACGCAGTGCGTCTTCGGGTTCAATTTGGGATTTCTCCCGTACTTGCTCTTCTTTTTCATTCTTCTTACTCTTTTAATTTTATGGCTTGTCCATTGTTTAATCTTTGATTAAGGAACCCCGAAATTATCCGACTGCGGAGGATAATTCTGCCCACGGCGGTGAAGGTGTTTTCAGTTACTTAGAATTATTCGGGTAACTGAAAATATATCTTGCTGTGTCTTTGAGGACACAAGAATCCTCCGCTTGTCGGATTGGAAGAAAACTTTTCAAACTCCGGATTGCTCCATCAGCGAGACCCTTACCGTTTGGATGCAAAGTTACGCTCTTAATACAGTATCGGACAGAGGTTTGAATCGGACAATGGCTGCCTATCAGCGCAATATGCTGCCACTTGTCGAAATGCAGGTTCAATCATTTCCTTATTCAAGTGGACAATAATTCAAAAAATGAAAAACCGGAATACATGAAAAACGAGAAATTCAAACACTTATCAAAAGGATTTATCGAATACCTGCCAAAACGAGTATTGAAGAAAATAAAACAATGGTTGTCCGACAATTTGGTGATACATTGATTTAATGATTTCATGACGTAATGTTGTCACTCTCCAAACAACCAAAACTTTGTTTCAACACACAACCATATAGAGCACTATTAAATAAGCGGATTATGAAATAGCCAGCCTTTCCGTTTGGACGGCATTCATACGAAAAGAACCGTTTCTGTATAATCTCCCCGGACAATGGCTGCCGTATCGGCGCAACACGCTGCCACTTTTTGGAAATCCATTGCAAGGCAGTAGATTATATATTCCTTTGTGGCAAAAGAAAACAGTAACAATAAAAAGTTATGTATATGGAAATCATATCTATTGAAAGAAAGACCTTTGAGGCGATGGTCGCCAAGTTCGACCGTTTCGTCAGTCGCATGGATGCCATCTGCCGGCGGCACGGAGAGAAGACAATGGGCGAGTGGATGGACAATCAGGACGTTTGCCGGATACTCAACATCAGCCCACGCACATTGCAGACGCTTCGGGACAACGGGACGCTGGCTTACTCGCAGATAAACCACAAGACGTATTACCGTCCCGATGACGTACAGCGCATTGTTTCCGTTGTGGAGGACAGGCGCAAAGAAGCAAAGTTCAAGGGCAGGACGATTTAATCACCTGCTTATAGTAAACAAAGTAATTACACTAAATCCAAAGTAACATGAATGAACTGATTAACAAGGACAACGAGTGGATAAACCACTTTATGGGAAGTCTCGACCGTCTTTTGGACAACTTCGAGCATCTGACCGCCAATTACCGCCCGACACTGAACGGAGAGCGTTTCTTCACCGACAAGGAAGTGTCAGCACGGCTGAAAGTGAGCCGCCGGACACTTCAGGACTACCGGAATGAAGGACGCATAGCCTATATCCAGTTAGGCGGTAAAATACTTTACCGTGAATCCGACATCGAAAGGATGCTTGCTGGCGGCTACCGCTCCGCCTATCGGCTGACAGGCACATGATTTTCTTGAAGGAGCGCAGTTTGCCGTCTGCCCTGTGATTGCGGAACAATGAACTTCTGGCAAAAAAGGAACGACTTACGGATGAAGCATAAATACTCCGCTTCACCTGTAAGCCGTTCCTTTCTATCTTCTGATTCCCCGCCAGTCGCTTGTTTCCGTTGCCAATGCCCTCAAAACCAAACGCTACCTTTGCATCCGTGCATCGGGAACGAGTGGCTGGCGGGATGAACCTCAACTATACCATAGGTTGCTTCCCTTGCCACAAGAGAAGAACAATGTTATCGGATTCCCTTTCTTGGTGGCACAGATTTCATTTATTACAAACCGTCTGAATAGGATACTTTCTTTACTGCATATCCTGAATGCAACGGCTATAATCACTTCAATGTTATAAACATCGTAACTGATACCGTCTGGCTGCTTGACATACTTCTGCGTTTCAATTTCATCCAGTTCCCTGTTCTTGTAGATGGTACGAATCGTTTTGCGTACATCGCACGAGAATATCCCGAACAAGTCCACTATCTCAAATTGTGTCATCCACACAGGTGTGGTCGGCATTGTGACTGCACCCGTTTTACTGATTGATATTATTCCTCTATCCATATCTATCGCATTACTTTAGACATCACGTTCTTTACATTATTCATATCGCGCAGAATAGAGGAATCCAACACACGTGCATAGTGTTGCGTCATTTTTATATTGGAATGGCCGAGCATTTTCGCTACATTCTCAATACTCACACCGTTGGCGAGACATACAGAGGTCGCATACGAGTGCCGGGCTACGTGTGTGGTCAAGGTCTTGTTTATCAGACATAAGTCTGCGATTTCTTTCAGATAGCTGTTCATTTTCTGATTGCAGGGAACTGGCAGCAACCTGTTTTTCTTTTGGCAAGCCGGATGTTCCGCATATCTGCGGAGAATCTCCAATGGAATATCAAGCAAAGGAATGTTACACATGTTCTTCGTCTTTTGGCGAGGCTTGCGAATCCATAGGTTGCCATTGGAGTCTTCTACGAGATGTTCCGGTGCCAGTTGTTGCACGTCTATGAAGGCTAACCCAGTGAACGCTGCAAAGATAAAGACATCACGGACAATGGTGATACGCTCTAACGGAAATTCCTTGTGATAGATAGTGAGTAGTTCATCCATTGTCAAGAACTCACGGATAACCTCCTTCTCATGAAACTTGATGCCGATGAACGGGTCTTTGGTAATCCATTCGTTGGCAAGCGCAAGATTGGTTATCTTCTTCAAGCACTTCATGTAGCGGATAACCGTATTCTGCTGGCACTCCTTTTCCGTTTTGAGATAGAATTCAAAAGCACGTACCAGTTCTCCATTGACTTCCGACAAAGGCAAATCCTCCTTGTCGTATTTCAGTTTGATAATTTCAGCAAGGTAACGCTTGCAACTCTCATAACGGCGGACGGTAATCAGGGCATAGTCCTTTCCGACAAGTTCACGGCATTGGTCGTTATGTTCTTGGATAGTTTGAATAAGTGTACGGACAACTTCCGGTGCTTGGTCTTGTCCGAAGAACTTTTTCTGCAACAGGCGGGCGGTGATGAACTGCCCTTGTTCTTCCAGTTCATTGAAAGTCTGGTGGAGTTTGATTCTTGCATCCTCGATATAAGCATTCAAGTCGCAGGATTTGCGGCTCTTGCCTTTAGCGCACTCCTTCGCCTGATTCCACAAGGCTGGTTCGATGCTCTTGCGGATATTGTTTTCTACTCGCACACCGTTCACGGTGATACGCATACATACGGAGGCTTCCCCGTTTTTCAGCAACTTGGCTTTCTTGATAAAGAAAAGCACATTGAATGAGTCTCTTTTCATGTTCCTACAGTTTTTCGTTGTACAAAAGTAGGAAACCATGCACGCTTTCTTGATACGCAAAATGTTGCAAATCAGAGAGAAGTAATCTTATTCGGTGGAGATTTGCGCTCCACCTCTTTTGCTCCACCTTTTGGAACACCAGCAACTGTAATATTCTGCCATTTTTTGCGTCCTCTCGGAAAACAAAAAATCCCGATTTCGTTTGGAAATCAGGATTTTACTGTCTTTTGCTTTTCTTCTAAGTGGTGCCACCAGGAATCGAACCGGGGACACAAGGATTTTCAGTCCTTTGCTCTACCAACTGAGCTATGGCACCATCATGTCGTTTTGTATATCGTTGTTTCGATTACGGGTGCAAAGATACGGACTTTTTTGATATATGCAATAGGTGGCGGTGGATTTTTTGAAAATATTTGAGGGTAGAGGTGAAATTAGCTGCTATAAGCAGGGTAAATAGGGGGAGCGTGTAGATAAATATGGATTTTTACTTATTTTTGGAAGCGGGTAGAGAATGATTAATAAGCTATAGATATGAAGAAAGTAATTTGGAGTATTGTTTTAAGTTGGGTATGTTTGGCATTTGCTGCTGCTGGGATAGGAACTCGTGATGCGGTGTCTGCCTGTGATGGGAAAGTGTATAAAAAAGGGGATAAGATTATGTTTGGTGTCCCTAAGGTTTCCGGATATTTGTTTGTTAGGACGTTTACAAAGGATGGGAAGATTTCTACGATGCCGAAAGAGAATCTGGCTAGTCAAGAGGCGGTGATCGTTGATATTCCGGATTACGATAAGAAACTCTTTGAGAGTATGGGCGTTTATTCTGAGGTAGAAACGCATCCTCTTGTCGTGGTAGAGCTGGATGGACGGCGTCTTTGTATAAATATTAATGATGCGCTTAGTCAAGGGAATATTGTTTCGGAATATTTTAAAAGCGAAATTGAGGGTGTGGTCGATTTAACGTCTGATCTCTTATTTGTTTATGCGCTTAAATTAAATAATGTGACAGTTGATGACGATGTGATAGTAAGGTATATGGCTCATTGTGACAAGAATCTGGTAGAGAAAAATCAAGCGGATCCATTTACTATGGCGGATCTTAAGAAAGAATATGCCGCTAAATTGGAAAAGGCGTTAGGGGACGTTGATTTTAGTAAGGTGTTTCGTATTGAGAGTCAGTCGGAGATGTTACAATATGATATGGATAAGCAGATCTTTCCATTAAAAGGGTTGTGGTGCCCACAAATTAAGACAGACCAGCCGGATGCGTTGGCTAAGATTGGCTTTTGTAAATGGGATGATTGTGCCTTTCGATTTGTGAATATACCAGAGTTCATGAATGTCCCTTGTGAGACGGCTCGTGCGAAAGGGTTTTATGATATGAGGAAAGTCGGAAAAGTGCCTACTTATAATAAGCCGCTGGCTACTTCTTATACTTATATCCGTTTCTTGGATAAGAAGGTACAGCTTCCCGAGAAAAAGAATAAGGTCTATCATAACGGTGATATAAAGAGTATGTCTTTGGCTGATTTGTATGGGAAAATGGCTATAGAGGCGCAAATTATAAAGATGGATGTTTATCACTTACCTTTCTTGAAGATAAGTGATTTTGAACTCTTCTATAATTATTTAGGATCCATTGAAGTGAAATAATAGGAAAACGGTCCGTCCCCCAATAAAAATGAGACGGACCGCTTTGCATTCGTGAATTCAGAGCGGATATTTCTTTTTAGTTTAGTGAGTTCCAACCTTGCGCCTTAAGCTCGACTTCACCTCCGTCACGACCGACAAGATAATTGCCTAACTCCGGCTTTGTTATATGACCGATCACCTTAATACCTTTCATTTCCGACACCTTATCATGATCTGCTAAAGGAACAGTGAATAAGAGTTCATAATCCTCACCTCCATTCAATGCCGCGGTTATCAGATTCATGTTAAACTGCTCTGCCATGGCTGCGGTTTGGTAATCGATAGGAATACGATCTTCGTAAACTCGGCAACCTACATTACTTTCTTTAGATATATGAAGCAACTCCGAAGAGAGGCCGTCGGAGATATCCATCATGGAGGTCGGAACGATTCCAGCTTGGTCAAGAACCTCGACAATGTCTTTGCGGGCTTCCGGTTTTAATTGGCGTTCCAACAAATATTCTTTACCAGAGAAATCGGGCGTGAAATCTTTCTCCCCATTAAATATGCTTTTCTCCCGTTCCAGTAATTGGAGACCCATGTAGGCGGCCCCTAAATCGCCGGACACGCAAATAAGATCGGTCTCCTTGGCTCCGTTTCGATAGACAACTTTACCTTTCTCTCCCTCGCCTAGGCAAGTGATGCTGATCGCTAACCCTGTGCGTGAGGCGGAAGTGTCGCCACCAACGAGATCTACGTCATAGATATCACAAGCGAGTTTAATGCCCTCGTAGAATTCTTCGAGATCTTCTACACAGAAACGTTTGGAAATACCCAATGATACCGTAATCTGTTTCGGGCGGCCGTTCATGGCGTAAATATCGGAGAAGTTTACGACTGCGGATTTATAGCCGAGATGTTTCAACGGCACATACATCAAATCGAAATGAATACCTTCCAGCAAAAGGTCTGTCGTAACCAATACTTGCTTGTCTGTGTAATCTAGTACGGCTGCGTCGTCACCAACACCTTTCAACGTACTCGGATTTTTAAGTTCTATTTTATCGGTGAGATGACGGATTAACCCGAACTCTCCCAAAGTCGATATTTCTGTTCTATTGCTCATAAGATTGTTAACGTAATATAGGATGATTCTTTATTCTTGTATCAATATGTTTAACTATTAATTCTTGAAATTGTTTTTCCCGGTCCATGCAGAAACCCACCGTAATAGGCAAACAATATAAATGAGAAAACCATTCCATGGGAAGCGAAGGAAGGTCACGGAGTCGGGCGGCATCTTTCTCCGTGATGATTATCAATTTACTTGTAGAAGTCAACCGCTTGAAGGCCGTTTGTATTTTCTGGATGTCATGCCGATCGAAGGCGTGATGATCCGGAAAGATCAATGAGGTGACATGCTCCGTATATTTATGGATCTCTTTTTCGAGAGGTGCCGGGGATGCGATACCGGATACCAATAAAACCTCTGTAGTAGAGGCCAGCCCTTTTAATGTGCGTCTGGGGGCTTTACCGGAAAAGACGGGTTCCAGCTCCCCGTAAAGAATACGGCTGAAATAGAGCTCTTGATAAGCTGAGAGATGTATATCCTCCTCTATGATCCGGAAGTCTATAGGTTGTATACATGACTCACATTTCGTGACAATGATCACGTCCGCACGTCGAGCGCCATCCACAGGTTCCCTTAAACGGCCTGCGGGCAAGAGCTTATCTTGCGTATAAAGACGGTGGCAATCGGTTAAAAGGATGTTCAGTGTGGGGGCGACGTATCGATGTTGAAAGGCATCGTCCAGCACGATCACTTCCGGGCGCTTATTCTCTGGCAGAGCCAATAGATTGCGGATACCCCTGCGGCGATCAGCGTCTACGGCAACGAGAATATCCGGAAACTTACGTTTCATTTGGTACGGCTCGTCACCGATATCCTTGCTGGTACTTCGCTGATCGGCCAACAAGAAACCGTAGGTTTTCCGTTTATAGCCACGGCTGAGTACAGCTACCCGGTATCGGTCTTTTATCAAACGGATGATGTATTCCGTATGAGGGGTTTTTCCGGTCCCCCCGACAGTCAGGTTCCCCACGCAAATAATAGGCAGATCATACCGCTCTGTCCGAAGGATTTTCCAGTCGAACAGCTGATTCCTGAATCTCACCCCGATTCCATAAAGGAAAGAGAATGGAGTGAGGAGTTTATTGAACTTAATCGTATGATCTGTCAGCATGGTCCAGTTATTATAACGGTTTCATATCGTAAGGCATACGAGCTTGGATTCCGCAATTCGTCTTGATATTATTCAACGTCTTGAAGTACTCGAACTCATTACCCAATACATTTTTGACGATAGAGAGTTTCACCTCTCCGAGCTGGCTTTCCAAGAACTCGTCCAAGAAATTTTTGGAACCGCTGACGGTAGTTACGCTATACTGATCCAGATCAGCCAACCCCGCCGCTGTGCTTATAGCTAATTCAATACCGCCCAGCTCATCGACCAAACCTCTTTCTTTCGCTTGCTCACCCGTCCAGACCCGTCCTTGTCCGATAGCGTTGACCGCTTCGGTAGTCATACCTCTACCTTCGGCGCAGCGGGAAAGGAACGTTTGGTAGCCTCTTTCCACGTATCCTTGTATCAGTGCTTTCTCACTCTCGGTCATGGGACGGGAGAGGTCTCCTAAGTCCGAGAATGTGTTCGTCTTTACGATGTCCGTGGTCAACGCTAGTTTCCCGAATAATCCGGAGGCGTTCGGGAACATGCCGAAGATACCGATGGAACCGGTCAACGTATTCGGTTCGGCGATGATCTTATTAGCGGCGCATGAGATATAGTAGCCTCCCGAGGCAGCTACGTTGCCCATGGAAACGACCACAGGTTTCACCTTTTTCAACTCGACAACTTGACGCCATATCTGCTCGGATATATAAGCGCTACCTCCCGGGGAATTCACACGGAATACCACGGCTTTCACGTCGTCATTGTTTTTTAGCTTGATAAGCTCATCGGCCATTTTCTCCGTGATACTTTGTTCGATATCGTAAAAGTTGCCGGGTGTTTGCGCCTTAATCTCGCCTTCGGCGTAAAGTACAGCTATCTCCGGGGCGTTTTTGGTGGGTGATGCCTTGAGGGTTTTCATTTGAGCTAAGTTGGCCGATCTCAGTTTCTCTCCATTTTGTCCGGCTAACTCTTTGACATATGCTTCTACCTCCGGCTTATACTTCAATTCGTCTATAAAGCCACATTCTACCGTTTTCACCGGGTCCGCGAAGAAAAGCCCCTCATTGGCGTAATGGTTGATATCGTTCACGCTGATGCCGCGTGATTCGGCGATGCCTTCGGTTATATTATCCCAGATGGTGGAGATATACGATTGGATTTGCTCCCGGTTCGCCTCGCTCAGCTTATCCAGCATAAAGGGCTCCACGGCACCTTTGTAGGTACCTACCTTAAAAATCTGCATCTCAATACCGACCTTATCCATCAGTCCTTTGTAGAATAGGGTTTGCGAGGCGAGTCCCGTCAACTCAAGGATGCCTTGCGGATTCAAGAATACCTTATCGGCTACGGAACAAAGGAAGTAATTCCCTTGCGTGAAATTATCGGCGTAAGCTACCACGAACTTGCCGCTTTCCTTGAAGTCTATCAGCGATCGGCGGATTGCCTCCAAGCTGGCGCTACCCGAGGAGAGAAGCCCCGATTCGATATAAATCCCTGCGATCTTGTCATTCTGTTTCGCTATCCGGATCGTCTCGAGCAGGTCCTTCAGTGACAGCATGTTTTCCTTGTCGCCCATCAAGGCGGAGAATGGATTCTCCGTCGGGTTATCCGCTAGCGTCCCGTCTAGCTTGATCTTGAATACCGTATTGCTCTTGGGGGTGTAATCAGGTGTGCTACCTACGGTGGCGATATATCCTATAGTCATGGATATCAATACCGTCAGGATTATTCCCATTGCCAACATAACGCCTAGCGTTGAGGCAAACATCATTTTAAAGAATTGTTTCATATCTATTGAAAACTAATTAGATGACAAATGTACGAAAATTTCCTCTACGTCCCGGTCGCTGAGGCATACTTGTTGGTAAACATCTCGCAGAAGCTCCGGGTTGATCTTTTTGAAATCCTTTTCTAAAGGGGTGATGAAAAGACCTCCGATATCGGCAGCTCCCGGGCTGGACAGGAGATGGTCGTCGCCCTCGGCCTCGTATTGCCACGGGCGGTGGCGTTTACGAGGGATAACCGTGATTACCCAATTATTATCGTAATAGGAGCCGAAGATATTCATCATCGGCTCGGGCTCACCGGGAAGTATCGGCAAAGCGGCGTAGATCTTTTTGAAGAGCCGGGTGGCGGCTTCTTCGGTGGCGGCTTGGATGACGAGGCCGGGGCGGAGGTTGCCGGTGAGTGGGTATATACGGTTGTCGTATACACTCGCATACGATTGTCGTATAAATTGGGTTACCTCTTCATCCAGCGGCATGATGCCCCGTGTCACCGCTTGGAAGTGGGCATGATCCGGTGCCGAGGCTCCGCTACGGGGTCCATTGTAGAAGACGGTGAAGGGAGCGAGTCTCCTTGTCAGTTCCAAGAAGTCATTCCATTGCGGCAATATCAGTTGCGGAGAATGTTTCCGGGTAGGGATCGTGAAATGCTGTGGGAAGATCGGGTAGGGGTTGCACAATACCAGATGGCGAAAGCCGAAAGGCAGTCGCTCCTGTTCCACCGGCAGATTCTCGGGGCATAGGAAGCACTTGCGTTCTTTTAGGGATCGGGCATCTACCTTGGCCCCGGTGGAAACAATACGGGCGGGATTGAATTGCGCACGTATCGAGAACCCTTCCATATCGAAGGATTTTACTTGCACGGCCTCCAGTGCCTTATAGTTCTTCTCGGCCAATGGCCATGTCACGAGTTGCTTGGACAGTAATTCGGTCGCTTGCGATGAGCTGACCCAGTTGTTTGGTTTCATTGTCTTTCCATGTTTAAGCGGGCCTCGAGTTCCCAAGTCCTGATTTTATCCTTATATATATTATGGTTGTTCATTTTCACGACATCCAATGAGGCATCGGAGTTATCTTCCCAACGGCGGCAAAGGTACAGCACGTCGTAGATCCGCCCGATCGGGTACTCGCGGCTGATGCGCAGGCCGAGGGCGTAATCTTCTCCGTAACTGGTGTTCGGGAGGTTTAGTTTCCGTAGCAAGGGTGTATAAAAGGCTCGGGGCGCTCCAAGCCCGTTGATGCGGAGGGCGTTATTGCGGCCGTTCTCGGGAGTCCATTCTTTATGGTCGATAATTCCGGGCGGGATGGTTCGCATATCGAAATCGGTCATTCGGTAGGTTCCGACCACCATGGCGCATCGCTGCTCGTAGAAGGCTTCCACGATCTTACGCAGGGTATGCTCGTCGCTGTATACATCATCGCTATCCAATTGGATGGCGAACTTGCCGCAAGCCGAATGGTGTATTCCTATATTCCAGCAACCCCCGATGCCGAGGTCGTCACGCTCCGGCTGGATATGGATAATACGAGGGTCCGTGGCGGCGATCGTTTGGATTCGCTCGGAGGTGCCATCCGTGGAATGATTATCGATAATGATTAGGTTGAAAGGGAAGGACGCCTCTTGTCGCAGTACGGAACGGATAGCGTCCTCGATCGTCCGTACACGGTTACGTACAGGGATAATAACGGAGGCTTCCGTTTGAAATGTCTGCTCGTCAAAACGGACTGGCTTGAAATGAGGGGGCAAGTAGCCGCCTATCATCTTTAGGTGATCTGTACAGGCGGCTTCCATCTCGATCTGTACAAAGCGGTTCTTGGGATCTACATAGTCGAACATCTTCTCTCCGGATTTCCGTAAATCATTCTCTACTTCTGTATATAGATATTCGTTGATATGCGTCAGCGGAGCGTTTTGGGAGACTTTTAAGCGCAAGTCGTAGAGTCCGGCGAATGTATATTCCGTATCCATGGAGGCTATGGCGTTTTGTAGCGTGGAAGAACGATAGAGTAGGAGGGAGCCAAAATTGAAATCATCCCTAAGACTTCCTTTCTGGTAATCGATCACCGGATGGGGGTTGAGTTTGCCCTCCTTCTGCTCGTAATAATCGGAGTAAACCATACCGGATCTCGTATCGTCGGCGATGGCGACAAAACGCTCTAGGGCATACATGCCTAATTGAAGCTCTTCAGTCTTCGTATAAATTAACGTATAATGGGCACTGGCATAGCCGGCTATTTCCCGGAGGGTCTTCGTGCTCCATATATTCTTCGTGCGGATTAAGTTGCAGGGATAAATAGCCTTGGCGTGGGGATCGTCCGTGATTAGATAGATCTGACTCACTAAGGACGACTCGGCCAATTGCGCTACCGTTTGTCGTGTAGCCTCTATTTTTCCATAAGGGATAAAGCAATTGATTCGTTTCATTGTATATACTGTATTTTATTTTGTTGTTGAATGGAGAAAAAGCGTAAGATGGACTCCATGAGTCGATTTCGTTCCGACGGTGTTTGAAGCGCCTCAAACGGGAAACTGAGCAAACAAGTCCGATATTTCCCTTCATAAACGATTCCCGCCCCGATATTGTTCTTCGGATATCTCAAGATGGTATGGGCGAGCTTATCCGCCGGAAGTACACCGTCTACCGACTCGATCGAGTAGCAAATAGGGTTCGGACGTGTCCGGAACGTGTATCTGCCGTTTATATATCCGTAAGGGGATGCGCAACTGTTTACGATTCCCTCCTTGCTGGCATTACGGCTAGCCAACTTCCCTTTTAGTACCTCCTCGACGAACGTACGGTCTTGTGCGTTGCCCCAGCTGTCGGAGAAAAGATTCGTCCCGCTTACAAGCAAGTTGCCGCCTTGGGCAAGGTAACTGCGAAGCGTATCCTGTAAAACGGGAGTGATAACCGGTTGGCGCTGTTTTCCTAAAATCAAGTCAATAATCGGATACGTATCCGGCTTTACGACTCCCTCGGCCAAAGATTTATGGCTACATGAAACAAAGGAATAACCGGTCCCGGCCATGGCCTGCCCATGTATGAAAGGATAATCGAAGGTATTGCCCGCTATGACTTGGCCTGCGTAATTGTTGTAACTATCCCCATGCCCGTTATTATCATTGCTGTTCCATGTGGCGGAACGGCGGAATTCGAATTGATCCCCGATAAATGCGATATCATTCAGATAAGGCACTCCCCGGTCGACGGCATAAAGAAAGCCGGCTAAACTATCCGCCGCACTCTCGAAACTGGCTGGACCGCTGATCCTGTCGAATCCATTGACGATTAATACCGTCTTATCCTTTTCACCTTTAGGAGACCGGTAAACACTTACGATCTCGGAAGGGAAACTGATGCCTCCCTTATTTACGGCAGCTACCTTATAACTATGGATAATACCCGTCTCAATTGGAAGAATGATTTCTTCTCCTTTTACGAGCGTCCCGTTATCGAATCCACCGCTGTCTTTTCGACTATAAAGGATATAGGCGGTTGGTGAGGCACTCTCCTCAAGAGTATCCTGTACGGCTTTCCAGCCGATTCTCACTTTATTCGTTTCTACGAGCTCCGTATACAGACGATCGGGTGGGAGCGGTTGTACGATAGGCTCCTGTTTATTCTGGAAACAGATATAACGGAGCATCCCTTTATAGATCGCCCTACAGATAAGGAAACGGAAGCGTGGGTCTAACCCGTAACGCATATCGGCGAAGTTTTGATGGGATAGTAATTCTAATAGCATCGTTGGGACATCGGGAATACGTGCCTCTATATAAGATTGATTCCACATGCCCCGGCGGCTCCATTGAGGATTGTAAACCTTGCGGACATCGGACAGGATCTGTGTTTGGATCATGTCGGTTAGGTCTCTGGCGATCTCCCGGCTTTTCCGGTTGGTGTAGATTCCGTCGTTGCTTTTAGACATATAGATGCCGAGTGTCCCTATAATTGAGTCATCCGGGGTGGTTCCTGCGTCGGAATGGAATGCGAAGGCCATGTCGATAGGGATATGGGTCTGTTCTTTTAAATAATTAACCCATCGGGGACGTGCGTAAATGTCGTCTTGATAATCATTGTGGAAAGCGCTTTTCGAATAGATACTATCTGGCATTCCCGCCCATTGTAGCCAATATCGGGCCGCCTCGGTAAACCGTGGATACCCGCTTGTCTCTGCTTCTATCGGATAGGGACTTTCTAGCGGGCTACGTGCGATGTTCCCCATGCCGCCACCGATCTTGATCGCATCTGCCGTGATAATCTTTCCCGATTTATTGCTTTGATTCGTTAATACGATTCTCTCATGGGCTTGTTCATGTGCCGTGAATTTGAAGTTTCCCAGATAGATCCAAGTCCCACCCCCCATTGTTTGATTGACGGCGATTGTGGTTTCCCCTCCGGCATGATGGATGGTATACAGTGCCTGCTCTGTGCTGTTCGGAAAAGATTGATAGGAGGCATAGACCGCGTAATTCCCCGATTCCGGAATTTCGGGAATCCACTCGATGAGACTTTCTTTTCCTTTCCTCTGTGTGACCGTCTGCCGATAGGTACCTTGCGTAAAAGGGTTCTCCCCATTCGTATAAGTAGCTTGAATATGCCCAAATCCGGCTTTCTCCCCATCCGACCAAGCTTTCTCTCCATCCAATTCCTTATACTCGGATCCCGGAGTAGAGCGATCATTGTCGATAATGATTTCGTGTATTTGAGTGTCCCTTTCCCGGGGGATAAGAATAGTCGCTCCTGCGTTTTCAAGCATCGGGGTCAGATAAGGAAGAACAAAACTCTGCGTAAATAAGTCCTCCACGGTGCCGAACATGCGAGCCCGTTGCCATTCCCAGCGATGGGCGGTCTGGGCGTAATATAAACCATGGCTTTGCCAAAGGGCGATATGACGGTTTTGTAATCCGTTTTTTATCTCATGAGGGCTGGATAGGCTACGGGTTAGCGGGTATTTGCTCTCTTTAATGGAGTATAGCCTCTTTTTGTTGGGACGTCCTTTTCTGTCGTATTCGGGAATCAGGCTCTCAATGTCTGTACCTCGGGTCAAGATGACGATCTTGGAGGCATTGGGGAATAGGGGAGCTATACTTGCGTAAAGCTCAGAAACGTTATATTCCTGAAAAGGGATGTCCTCCAAAGCTTCATTGGCGAAAAGCGTGACTTTCTTCTTCTGTATGAGGATGGAGTCAATCTTAATGGTGCGTGAAGACACATATTGCCTTGCGAAAGAGTTTAGCTTTTGATCCAATTGCTTTTTTAAGCTTTCACTATCCTGCCCTTCTGCCGGAAAGCTCCAGAGAAAAATGGATAGTAAGGATATGATGATCCTAACAGGATAGGAGAGTTTTTCTCGCATATTTTTATAAATATTATTGGCTGTCTTATTTCTACAAATTTACGGAAAATCTCCGTAATAACCTTATAAAAAGCCCAGATTGGCGCAATTAAAATTGAATATGAAGAAGGTAGGGGCAAATTGTGGATATTGGGAGAAGTCAAATCTATGTGAACGGCAGCAAGGAGAAGAACGGATTTGTCCCTATCATGGGACGGGTAGCGATTAACGGGACGATGGTGCGGTTCAGTTCAGTTGCGAGCGAACTATTCGTGTTCATGGTCAAGACGCCTATCTGGGGAATGATTATCCCTTCTTGAAGTGTCGGGTTTGCGATAGTATCTCAATGGGAAACGGTGGTAAAGTCAATGGGATAGAGGTGTTATCTCAATGACTTTACGGCCGTGTCCCATAGGCTTTTTTTGTATCCCGGATAAGTTGGTAGGGGATGGTTCAGGGCGCAAAGGGCGCATCTTTGCGAGGTTTGTAAAACTTTTATATTATAAAAAAATTAGCGTCTTACTTATATATAGATGGAGTAATATATTTTTTTTGTAAAATGTTTTTGCGAACACGTAAAGATGCGCCCTAATGCGCCCTGTGATTTTTTTGGAAGATTTTCTTGATGTCTTAAAGTATAGATAGACAGTTGTTTATGTAATACTGTTCTCTTAGCCCTTTTTTAGTCTTTGGGGCGATATAATCGGCCTAAACTCACATTTACGTGGCCCAAAAGCACGTGTACAGAGCGATTTTCTCGTGATTCCATGAGCAGAAAGCCGTTTTTCCCGTGTGATTTCCTCTCGTCGCTAGGACCCTGTTTATCGTTTTTATACGTGTAAAAGCACTCGTGAGAGCCCTGTTTTCGGTACACGCGGTGACTCGTAAGTTAAAAAAGAGCATCACGTATTATTTAATGTATGCGATCCCCCTCGTGAAAAAAAACTTGAAAAATAATACCGGAAAAGTTTGGAGGTTATGTTTTATAGCACTACTTTTGCACCCGCATTCGAGAGAGAACGCTGGTACAAAATGATGAAACAAACTTTTAGAAAAAAAGTTCCGAAATAATTTGGAGGTTTAAAATAAAAGTCCTTATCTTTGCAGCCACGTTCGCAAAACGAAAGCGACAAAAGAGTTCTTTGATAGATTTACATAATTCAACAAGTAGTACAAGTATAGGAGAAGAAATTTTCCGGATTGATACCGTCAAAGAAGTATGACTTTGGACTACAATAACGGATTCCGGAGCGAGGATAATAAAACAATTTAAACAACGAAGAGTTTGATCCTGGCTCAGGATGAACGCTAGCGACAGGCTTAACACATGCAAGTCGAGGGGCAGCACAGGTAGCAATACCGGGTGGCGACCGGCGCACGGGTGAGTAACGCGTATGCAACTTGCCTATCAGAGGGGGATAACCCGGCGAAAGTCGGACTAATACCGCATGAAGCAGGGGCCCCGCATGGGGATATTTGCTAAAGATTCATCGCTGATAGATAGGCATGCGTTCCATTAGGCAGTTGGCGGGGTAACGGCCCACCAAACCGACGATGGATAGGGGTTCTGAGAGGAAGGTCCCCCACATTGGTACTGAGACACGGACCAAACTCCTACGGGAGGCAGCAGTGAGGAATATTGGTCAATGGGCGTAAGCCTGAACCAGCCAAGTCGCGTGAGGGATGAAGGTTCTATGGATCGTAAACCTCTTTTATAAGGGAATAAAGTGCGGGACGTGTCCTGTTTTGTATGTACCTTATGAATAAGGATCGGCTAACTCCGTGCCAGCAGCCGCGGTAATACGGAGGATCCGAGCGTTATCCGGATTTATTGGGTTTAAAGGGTGCGTAGGCGGCCTTTTAAGTCAGCGGTGAAAGTCTGTGGCTCAACCATAGAATTGCCGTTGAAACTGGGAGGCTTGAGTATGTTTGAGGCAGGCGGAATGCGTGGTGTAGCGGTGAAATGCTTAGATATCACGCAGAACCCCGATTGCGAAGGCAGCCTGCCAAGCCATGACTGACGCTGATGCACGAAAGCGTGGGGATCAAACAGGATTAGATACCCTGGTAGTCCACGCAGTAAACGATGATCACTAGCTGTTTGCGATACACTGTAAGCGGCACAGCGAAAGCGTTAAGTGATCCACCTGGGGAGTACGCCGGCAACGGTGAAACTCAAAGGAATTGACGGGGGCCCGCACAAGCGGAGGAACATGTGGTTTAATTCGATGATACGCGAGGAACCTTACCCGGGTTTGAACGCATTTCGACCGCTCTGGAAACAGAGCCTCTAGCAATAGCGATTTGCGAGGTGCTGCATGGTTGTCGTCAGCTCGTGCCGTGAGGTGTCGGCTTAAGTGCCATAACGAGCGCAACCCTTGCCACTAGTTACTAACAGGTTAGGCTGAGGACTCTGGTGGGACTGCCAGCGTAAGCTGCGAGGAAGGCGGGGATGACGTCAAATCAGCACGGCCCTTACATCCGGGGCGACACACGTGTTACAATGGCGTGGACAAAGGGATGCCACCTGGCGACAGGGAGCGAATCCCCAAACCACGTCTCAGTTCGGATCGGAGTCTGCAACCCGACTCCGTGAAGCTGGATTCGCTAGTAATCGCGCATCAGCCATGGCGCGGTGAATACGTTCCCGGGCCTTGTACACACCGCCCGTCAAGCCATGGGAGCCGGGGGTACCTGAAGTCCGTAACCGAAAGGATCGGCCTAGGGTAAAACTGGTGACTGGGGCTAAGTCGTAACAAGGTAGCCGTACCGGAAGGTGCGGCTGGAACACCTCCTTTCTGGAGCTTTAGGATTCCGTACCGAGGTCATACGAGGTATCGATCGCCTTGTGCTGCTGTTGAGATTATGTTTATTATATAGATCAATGACCGGAAGGCCGGTCGGAGAGAGAAAGATGACGCTGGGACGTAAGTCTTGGCAAAGTTGACAGTCCTATAGCTCAGTTGGTTAGAGCGCTACACTGATAATGTAGAGGTCGGCAGTTCAACTCTGCCTGGGACTACTCCGAATGAGGGGGATTAGCTCAGCTGGCTAGAGCATCTGCCTTGCACGCAGAGGGTCAACGGTTCGAATCCGTTATTCTCCACGCATCCCGCGAGGGAAAGAGGATCTTTGACATATTGGACATCAAAAAGAAGAAACAAGTAGAGCGAGCTTAAGATATATCAACCCGTACGTATGTACGAGGTGAGAGAAAGTAAGCAAGGGCAGACGGTGGATGCCTTGGCTCTCGGAGGCGACGAAGGACGTGATAAGCTGCGAAAAGCCCGGGGGAGGCGCAAATAGCCCTTGATCCCGGGATATCCGAATGGGGCAACCCGGCAGGCTGAAGGCCTGCCATCCCGTAAGGGAGGCGAACGTGGGGAACTGAAACATCTAAGTACCCATAGGAGGAGAAAATAAACAATGATTCCGTAAGTAGTGGCGAGCGAACACGGAAGAGCCCAAACCCATGTCGTCTAGGCGACACGGGGGTTGTAGGACCACGACGTGGCAAGATAGAGTCAAGTGGAACGCCTTGGAAAAGGCGGTCATAGAGGGTGAAAACCCCGTACACGACTGACGATTGAAGCCTAGTGGCATCCTGAGTAGCGCGGGGCACGAGAAATCTTGCGTGAAACAGCGGGGCCCATCCCGTAAGGCTAAATACTCCCGAGAGACCGATAGCGAACCAGTACCGTGAGGGAAAGGTGAAAAGAACCCCGAGCAGGGGAGTGAAATAGACCCTGAACCCGTCTGCCTACAAGCGGTCGGAGCATAGCAATATGTGACGGCGTGCCTTTTGCATAATGAACCTACGAGTTACCTTCCCCGGCAAGGTTAAGTACCTAAGGTACGGAGCCGAAGCGAAAGCGAGTCTGAAGAGGGCGGCCAGTCGGGGGGGGTAGACGCGAAACCGAGTGATCTACCCTTGGCCAGGTTGAAGGTTGGGTAACACCAACTGGAGGACCGGATGGGTAAGCGTTGAAAAGCTTTCCAATGAGCTGAGGGTAGGGGTGAAAGGCTAATCAAACTCGGAGATAGCTCGTACTCCCCGAAATGCATTTAGGTGCAGCCTCTTTATAGTATATCGTGAGGTAGAGCGACTGATTGGATGCGAGGGCTTCACCGCCTATCAAGTCCAGATAAACTCCGAATGCGCGATATATATTTACAGGGAGTGAGGGCGCGGGTGCTAAGGTCCGTGTCCGAGAGGAGAAGAATCCAGACCACCGGCTAAGGCCCCCAAATGATCGTTGAGTTGAACTAACGAGGTCGGATCGCAGAGACAGCTAGGATGTTGGCTTGGAAGCAGCCATTCATTTAAAGAGTGCGTAACAGCTCACTAGTCGAGCGATCTGGCGTGGATAATAATCGGGCATAAACGATCTGCCGAAGCCGTGGATGTCGTAAGACATGGTAGGGGAGCATTCCATGCGGCGTCGAAGATGAGGGATGACCCTTGTTGGAGCGCATGGAAAAGCAAATGTAGGTATGAGTAACGATAAGGGGGGCGAGAAACCCCCCCGCCGAAAGACCAAGGTTTCCTGATCAACGCTAATCGGATCAGGGTGAGTCGGGACCTAAGGCAAAGCCGAACGGCGACGCCGATGGAAGAATGGGTTAATATTCCCATACTGCCTCATGGAGTGACGTGGAGACGGAGAAGTGACAGTCCTGCCGGCTGACGGAATAGCCGGTTGAAGGGTGTAGATATTGATTCCCGTAGGCAAATCCGCGGGGAGAGTCGAACCTGAGAGTATACGGAGCGCTTGCGCAACGTAATATGGACGTAACCATGCTCCCAAGAAAATCCGCTAAACTTATCCATGCGGCACCCGTACCGTAAACGGACACACGTGGTCGGGTTGAGAATACTGAGGCGCTCGAGTGACTCACGGTTAAGGAACTAGGCAAATTGACCCTGTAACTTCGGGATAAAGGGTCCTCGTCGTAAGGCGAGGCGCAGAGAATAGGTCCAGGCAACTGTTTAACAAAAACACATGGCTGTGCTAAATGGAAACATGACGTATACAGCCTGACACCTGCCCGGTGCTGGAAGGTTAAGAGGAGATGTCATCGCGAGAGAAGCGTTGAATTGAAGCCCCAGTAAACGGCGGCCGTAACTATAACGGTCCTAAGGTAGCGAAATTCCTTGTCGGGTAAGTTCCGACCTGCACGAATGGTGTAATGATCTGGACACTGTCTCAACCGTGAGCTCGGTGAAATTGTAGTATCGGTGAAGATGCCGATTACCCGCGATGGGACGAAAAGACCCCGTGAACCTTTACTATAGCTTTACATTGAATTTGGGCAGACGATGTGTAGGATAGGCCGGAGGCTTTGAAGGGGGTACGCCAGTATCCTTGGAGCCGCCGTTGAAATACGGCCCTTCGGTTGTTTGAGTTCTAACTCCTAGGCAGGAGGACACTGTATGGTGGGTAGTTTGACTGGGGTGGTCGCCTCCAAAAGCGTAACGGAGGCTTCTAAAGGTGCCCTCAGACCGATTGGTAACCGGTCGCAGAGTGTAATGGCATAAGGGCGCTTGACTGGGAGAGATACAACTCGATCAGGTAGGAAACTAGAGCATAGTGATCCGGTGGTTCCGCATGGAAGGGCCATCGCTCAAAGGATAAAAGGTACTCCGGGGATAACAGGCTGATCATTCCCAAGAGCTCATATCGACGGAATGGTTTGGCACCTCGATGTCGGCTCGTCACATCCTGGGGCTGGAGAAGGTCCCAAGGGTTGGGCTGTTCGCCCATTAAAGTGGCACGCGAGCTGGGTTCAGAACGTCGTGAGACAGTTCGGTCTCTATCTATCGTGGGCGCAGGAGATTTGAGGGGCTCTGACACTAGTACGAGAGGACCGTGTCGGACGTACCACTGGTTTACCGGTTGTCCCGCCAGGGGCACCGCCGGGTATCTAAGTACGGATCGGATAAGTGCTGAAAGCATCTAAGTACGAAGCCGGCCTCAAGATTAGATCTCCCTGAAGGGTGGTTATAGACGATGACCTTGATAGGCCACAGGTGTAAGGGCGGCGACGTCCGAGCCGAGTGGTACTAATAGCCCGGGACTTTCCTCACGTGAGGGTTGATATATTTTAAGACGATAAGGCGAAGCTGGTCTCTTCGGGTTGATGTCCGGTCAAAATCTTGATAATGAAATTAAGGTGGCTATAGCACGAGGGATCCACCTCTTCCCATTCCGAACAGAGAAGTTAAGCCTCGTCACGCCGATGGTACTGCGTAACAGTGGAAGAGTAGGTAGCCGCCGTCTTAGGTGAAAGGAGTCAGTCGAAAGATTGGCTCCTTTTTTTGGTATATACACCAGCCGTTGTAGAGATGTGGCGTGCCGCATCTTATCGGCTCACCCGATAAACCTGGGGGATTAAGCATACAGCTTTGTAAGTCTGAAAAGAAAGAATTTTATATCCGTTACTCCTCTTAAAGCAGCTCTAAACGCCTTAATTTTAGCATTAAAAGACTCTGCAAATGCATTAGTTGCCCTGTTTACAAAGAAGTTCAAGACTTCATCATAGTGCTCGTAAAGTGTGGCGGCAATAACATTGAAACTCTTAAAGCCAGAGTCGTCCACTTTGTTGTACCATCGTGCAAGCGAGAGTCTTGCTGCATCTTTGACGGTATTCTTGGAAAATATCATTCTTAGGGAATGTGTAAGCGAATAGGCTTCTTTAAGATCAGGATACGTTTCAAAGAGCACCTCAGCTCTTTGTCTCTGACTTTCCGTCCATTTGTCGGCAGATTTAAAAAGCAGATATCTGCTGCGAGCCAACAACTGCTTGTGGGTATCACCATTTGCAAGCACAATTGGAGTGTATGCTTCGCCCAGGCATTTGGCTTCTTCCCTGGCATCCGTGTCTGCTTGAATGGCATCCCATCTATGCGCGATACGCATCTCCTGCAAGGCATCACATGCAAGTTTCTGTATATGAAAGCGGTCTATGGTACGCATTGCATTCGGGAAACAGCGTCTGGCTATAAGTCGCATGGAATTCGACATATCCATTGTTATCTCCTTAACCAACAGTCTCTTGTCCTCGTCAATGCGCATAAGTGCTTCCGTGACAGCATCTGCCGCCACACCCTTTACAATAGCAATGATGGTACCTTTACCTCCACGTGAAGATCTGTTGCTTACTATAGTGTACAGCTCACCGTTGCTTGGAGCCGTTTCGTCAATGCAGATGCTTTCACCAATGTTCTCTGGAAAGACAAGCCAGTCTTCTGCATGTGAGAGTTCTGACCATTCACGATAGCCGCTGAGCACTTCCTTGTATTGCTTTTCAAACGTATCCCCGTTTATGTGATAATAGCGGTCAAGCGAACGGGAGGTCGTAGGAATCGTCTCCATACACTCCTTTTAAAAAAGCCGCAAACTCCTTGGAGTAGCGGGTTTCTTCAGCCTTCAGGTCGTAAGAGTCGGAGAAGTATCGGTTATTCTGCTTGTCATACCATTTGCGTCTTCTGACAATTAGGTCAACACCTTTATCGCGGATTGGAAAGTCACGTATAGTTACGGCTTCACAGAACCCTTTGGATTCAATCTCTGGGTTCTCTTTATATTCAGCCTTAACCGATTCATCAAGATAGATGCGGATAAGGGATGCCTCTTCTTCTACACGTACTACTTCAAAATTTGAAAGTATCTCTGATGGCAGAATCAACTGTGCCAATGCTAATAGTCCTTGATTGTTCATGGTACAAAGGTGCAAATTTTCTATAGAATTAAAGAATTTTCCCCCTGATTTATCGGGTGAGCCATCTTATCCTTTCGAAATGTGCCGGATTTTGGTTAATCCAGCACTAATTTTACGATAGCCCCGTAAGAGGGTACGTTCTTAAAAGCGTCTTGCAAAGGATATTCGCCAGCGTAGACCCGGGCACAAGTCAATACCCCGCCATGTGCGAACAGGCATACCTTTTGCAGCCCGCTTTTGCGAAGCTCATTCAAGAAGTCGCTAACCCGGTCGTATTGATCTTGTAGGGATTCACCATTTGGAGTCGGGTTATTAACCCAATCCTTAAACCAAGCCTCTGAGCGGGGATCGGAGGATAGCTCATTCCATGACTTCATTTCCCACTCCCCGAAATTCACCTCCTTGATACGGTCTTCTCTTTCCGCCTCCGGAAAACCGCAATAATTAGCTAAGCGCACGCAGCGGGTAAGGGGACTTGTCCAAACCTTATCGAACGTATGATCGCTCAAGCCTTTTTTTACCTCTTCCGCCTCTTCCTCGAAGGTCGGTTTCAATGGAACATCGGTTTGCCCGTAGGCGTAGCCGGCGGGAACATCGACAGAGGTATGTCTGATTAAATAAATCTCCATAATTATATAGTTTGATAGATGATCACGAAACCCATATAGAAGCTTAACTCACAAAGAAGAAAAGTCGCTCCACAGCAGTCTCCCGTATATCCTTGTATCTTTCTCTTCATGAAAGAGGTGAGGAAGTACCAAGTGATAACCGGGAATATACCCGCTAGTAAGTAAACAGGTTGGGGAAGCCATAATAATGGTAAGAAAGCACAAATGATGCTAAATACATATTCTCGAGAGGTCATTCGGCTATATACGGTCTTGTTCTTGGCTTCCTCCTCTTTCCTTGCGTAAGGCAGGCGATTGATGATCATGCTGGAGACGCCTTTGCAAAAAGGATCTCCAGCCAGTATGGCACATCCCGCTAGCTCGATCGGGAGACTGCTTACTAGTAGGTAGAACAGTCCGAAGTAGAAAATCAGTCCGATTACCCCATAGCTGCCTATATGCGAGTCTTTCATGATCGCCAATATGCGTTCCCGGCTCGTGCCGCCGCCGAAACCATCGAAGAAATCCGCCAGCCCGTCCTCATGCAGGCAGCCGGTTATCAGCAATCGGGCAATCATGGCGCATAAGATCGCCACGGATGGCGGAAGAATCAAGGAGGTAGCGTACAATACCAATACCGACAAACCAGCCGTCAGCCAACCGACCAACGCCCAATGGCTCACGATATTCTTGAAACAGGCCGCCGGAACCTCCGCCAACCGCCAGAACGGTAACCGAGTAAAGAATATAAACGCAGCGAGTATCCGCAACATATCAGAAATATTTGGTGATTGCCGCTTGCTTGAAACTATGCATCTCGTTGATCATGCGAACGGCGGAGTCGAGTATCGGGTAAGCGCATACCGAGCCGGAACCTTCTCCCAGCCGTAGCCCTAGATCGAGCAATGCTTTCGCCCCCAAGAAATCCAGTACCCGTTTATGCCCGGCCTCGTCGCCGCAATGCCCGAATACGCAATACGATTGCATCTCCGGATATAAGCGGGAAGCCACCAATACGCAATTCGTCATGATAAAACCATCCACGAGGATAATCATCTTCAGTTCGGCGGCACGCAACATGCCTCCTACAGCCATAACCATCTCATACCCTCCGAAGTAGCGCATTACATCCAAGGCGCTTCCATCCCCTTTGTAATTCTCCAACGAGCGTTTCAGTACGTTGTATTTATGCCGTACGCCTTCGCTGTCCAGTCCGCTACCGGCCCCCACACAGTCGATCAATGGGATTTGCGTGAGGCAAGTCATCCACATGCTGGAAGCCGCCGTATTCCCGATACCCATCTCTCCGAAACTGATCACGTTACAGCCTTCGTTGTAACAATCCGTCACGATATCGGCTCCGTATTGAAGGGCTTTCTCCATTTCCTCCACGGTCATGGCCGCCTCGTGAAGAAAGTTACGGGTTCCTCCCTTGCGCACCTTGCGGTCGATAAGTTGGGGGATAACGGGGAAATCGAAATCCACGCCGCCATCCACGATCTTCAACTCAAACCCATGCTGGCGGGCAAGGTAGCAAACTCCCGCTCCTCCGTTCAAGAAATTATGGATCACTTGGCGAGTTACCTCCTTGGGAGATTTGCTTACGCCCTCGTCGGCGATGCCGTGATCCGATGCATAGGTTACGTTCACGGGATGACGCAAGACAGGCGATAAGGTTTGCTGGATCAATCCCACTTGCAGGGCGAGCGCCTCGAGCGTTCCCAATGAGCCTTTCGGCTTTGTCAGATTATCGATCTTGTCTTGTAAAGCGGCCTCCAGCCCTTTGTCCGGGGCCTCGATGTGAAATTGTATCATGATAGTAGTATTTTATATAAGTCGTTGTTCTTATTCCTTGATCTTGACGGGGATTCCGCTGACCATCAAGACAACCTCGTCCGCCTTCGAGGCGATGTATTGGTTGAGCCAGCCTTGCATATCGGTAAATTTCCGTTGCACCTCGTCTATCGGCACACCTCCCATACCCAACTCATTTGTCACGAAGATCAGGCAGGCATCTTGCCGGGAGAGTTTATCGAACTCCGCTTTCAGGAGGGAGAGGGATAATTCCACGTCGCTTTGATTATCGAAGAAGAAGTTCGTCCCCCAAAGGGTTACACAATCGATCACCACGACACGACCGGTAAGATCATGACAACTTAGGTATTTCTCCTCCTCTATATTGGTCCACTCGGGTCCACGGTCTCGCTGGTGGCGTTCCACCCGCTTCCGGAACTCCTCGTCCCAGATTCGGGAGGTAGCTAGGTAAACCGGTTTGGGCGACAGCGATAAGGCGAGCCTCTGTGCGTATCCGCTCTTGCCGGACCGCTGTCCTCCAGTCACTAAGATCACTTTCTTACTCATCGCCTTCGTGATTCCTGTTTTTCCGGTGGGCGGCACGTTTAGCCTTGTTGATCGGATTGTTCTTGCTCGTCTTCCGAAGGGCGGCCGATTTCGGGTTGGCGGCGATCCGCTGCGCCACCGCCGATTTGCTCAGTGCCTTTCCGAACTTGGGGCGTAAGGCATCCCGCAATAACTTCTCCTCGTCGGTAAGCTTGGCGGTCTTGGATTTCCAGCCTCCCTCTTTCTGCGCCTTACGGGCGGCAGCGTATTTATTGAACTTTCCGAACTTCTCCATTTTAGCGCCTTCATGGCCTCCCTTGTTCTCGGGTTTCGCTTTCCGGAGCGTGCCGAGTAATTCTTTTTCTTGCTGCATCTCCTTTTTCTCCTCCTCTTGCAGGCGGATATATTTCTCTACGTTCAAGCGTTCACCGTCCACCAATACGACATCCTCTGCCGTGACCTTCTGGCCTACGTGCGGTTGCTTGCCGTTTACGGTTACCCGTTCCATCTCGATGAAATTGTCCGCTTCCCGGCGTGAGCAAACACCGGCTTCGCTTATCAGTTTGTTTAATCTAATTTCCATATTATTAATATTATATTATTAGTAAAATAAGGGTGACGATCACACCCATCAACAGTTCCGTATTGCTATTCACTTGAATGGCGATACGCATATCCTCGGTCGTGAAAGGCCTCGCGTTCGTCCCGATATAAGGCTTCTCCACCGGTTTGCCGAAATAATCGTGCGTCCC
This sequence comes from Parabacteroides sp. KHUB-02, assembly GCF_056640955.1. NCBI lineage: Bacteria > Pseudomonadati > Bacteroidota > Bacteroidia > Bacteroidales > Tannerellaceae > Parabacteroides > Parabacteroides sp. KHUB-02. The sequence continues at coordinate 196,714 of NZ_JBWQEV010000001.1, forward strand.
CCCGAACTGGCAGTCCAAGACCGCCGCCAAGGCCGCTTCTGGATAACCGGAATTGGGGCTTGCGTGTTCAGGGCCGAAACGCCGTACGAAATCCCTTTTCCCCCAATTATTGGAGACCAGCAACATCAAATAGGCCGTGAGGCGGGCCGGGATGTAATTGGCGATATCGTCGATTAGCGCTGCTATCCGTCCGAACTCTAGGTAACGCTCATTCTTATAACCGATCATCGAGTCCAGTGTATTCACCATCTTGTAAGCCATCATCCCCGGCAACCCCAGCAGGGCGAACCAAAACATCGGGGCGATCACGCCGTCGCTCAGGTTCTCGGACAAGGTCTCCAACGCCGCCGCCCGTATCTCTTGCGGCGACAGGTTCGAGGTATCCCTCCCAACGATCCGCGCCACTTGCCGCCGTCCTTCTTCCGTGCTACGGTCCACGGCCTCGAACACCGCCTTCACTTCCTTGATAAGCGTCTTTCCGGATAGGCAATAAAATACGCCGACAGCCGTCAGCAACCCACTGAACTGCGGATGTATGATCCAAGCCCACGACAATATCCACTCGCAGATTAAATACACGCCAAGGATAAGCACGACTGCCAGTATGCCGCCTTTTAGGACCCGCTCGGAGCCTTTATTCAACTCTTTCTCTCCGGCGCTGATCGCTTTGCCAAACCATACGATCGGATGGGGCCAACCTTCCGGGTCTCCCAGCAACCGGTCGGATAACCAACCGCCCAAAAAGGGCACGATCTTGAGTAAATTGATAGAATGATGTAACCAATACATATTGAATGTCATTGAAGGAACAAACTTAGACAAAAAAAAGAACATAAGGAAGCGGTAAGCGATTCTTCATCACACATTAGGCGAAAGAAACCTACATTTAAAGGATTTCGAGCGTAGACTTTCATATTCTATCAGCTGTTGTATGATCATCCACCATCCGTTGCATGATCTTCTAACAGTTGGTGGATGATCATACAACGGATGGTAGAAGATGAATAGGTACGGAGAAAACGGCTAAAGGATGCCTTTAGAAGCCTTAAATCTTCGGGAAGGGAGGGCTTGATATACGGGGGATTTCTTTCAATTTTGTATTTATTAACAAGAAAAGCGTTCTTACGGCCGGTTATTATTACTTTATTTGCTCCCACCGTATCGTGAAAGGAGTTAATCGAGATGACAGATGAAAAATCCATTTTAGAACAATTTGCCGCTGGAAATCATACCGCTTTCCGGGAATTGTTCATGCGTTACCATCTGAAAGTCTATTATTTCGTGCTGGGACTCGTGAAGTCCGAGAGCGATGCCGAGGACTTGACCCAAGAGATTTTCCTAAAGCTTTGGACACATCGGAGTCGTTTCACGGAAGTGAGGACGTTCGGTTCCTACCTCTATGTGCTGGCGAAGCATACGGCGTTCAATTATATCGAATCCCGCCGGGTGAATCTCGTGAGCTTGGAGAGTGCTTCGGAGGAAGACGAGGAGCGAAGTACGCCTTATGAGGATTTAGTCGCTAAGGATTTGCGATTGTTGGTGGATATGATTGTAGAGACCATGCCGCCACAGCGGAGGATGATCTACCGGATGAGCCGTAATGAGGGATTGTCGAACACAGAGATCGCCGAGAATTTACAACTCTCAAAAAAGACCGTGGAAAAACATTTGAATCTAGCGTTAAAGGAATTGCGGAACGTAGTATTGACTTTCCTTCTTGTTATGATATGTTAATGAATTGAGGGTGAAGTGAGAAAAGTAGGTCCTATAAACAAGATAAAATAGAAAAGCAGGAATGAGTCCTATAAAAAAGATATTAAAATACTTTTTCCATCATTCGTTCTCCGGGGAGATGGTGGATCGGGTACATCAACGATTGGCGGAGCCGGGAGACGAACGGGAAAAGGAAGAGGTTTTACGGGAGATCTGGAATGAGATCGGTTTTCCGGAGGCGGATAAACGAAGCGAGATGGCTTTCGCCCGGTTGGAGAATACATTGGACGTGAGGCCCCGTCCCTGTCTGCGTATCCCGGCATGGGTACGTATCGCCGCTATCTGGCTGATTCCTTTGTTGTCGTTGGGTGTTTCTTATTATCTATACAGGGATGCGCGGGATGTCAAGAAACTGGCTTTTATGGAACAGTTCGTGCCTTCCGGCAAGCGGGAGCGGATCACCTTGCCCGATGGTAGCGAGGTTTGGTTGAATTCCGGTACCTTGCTGCTTTATCCTTCTGACTTTATTGGGGATAAGCGGGAGATCTATCTGGTGGGAGAGGGATATTTCAAGGTGCGAAAACGCCCCGAGCAACCTTTCATCGTGCGGACGAAAGCGATGCGGGTACAGGTGCTGGGCACCGAGTTCAATTTATCCGCCTACCCGGACCAAGAGAAAATAACAACGACCTTGGAGGAAGGTTCCTTGAAGATCCTTCCCGATGATCCCTCGGTGGCTCCATGTATATTGAGACCTAACGAGCAGCTTGTCTACATCCCTTCCCGGGGAAAGATGGACGTGCGGCAGGTGGTGGCCTCGGATTACTCGGATTGGAAAGAGGGAGGCTTGTTGTTTAACAACGACTCTTTCGAGGAAATCTTGAAAACCTTGGAACGTGTCTACAACGTGAAGGTGCATTTGCGTACTTCCGCTTATCATTCCAACCGGCTTACGATCCATTTCAATAAGCATGAGTCGTTGGAGAACATCATGATGTTGGTCAAGGAGATGATACCCGGCTTGGAGTATCAGATCAAAGAGGATGGGATCTATATTGATTGAGTTAAGGAGATATTAGGCTTTTATAATTCGTTAACGTTTTTCCGTTGGGTGCGCTCCTCGTTTCCCTTGTCCTAATAGCGAGTACGTACTACAAAGGAGATATAAATGTTTAACTAAAAAATCTAATATCGCATGAACAGGAATAAATCTATACGTGTCGCTATTCTTTGCCTAGGGGTATTAGCTATGGGATGTACAAAAAAAGAATCTCAAAAGCTTCACTTAGAAAAGTTAGATGTAGATTGTAAACCAATGAATGTTGTGTTCATATTGTCCGATGATCATCGTTATGATTATATGGGGTTCATGAATACTATTCCTTGGTTACAGACACCTAATATGGATAGAATGGCAGCTCAAGGCGCACATTTAAAAAATGCGTTTGTTACTACTTCATTATCATCGCCAAGTAGAGCATCTATTTTGACAGGTATGTATTCACATTCGCATACAGTTGTAGATAATACAGCTCCGTTACCGGAAGGCCTTATTTTCTTTCCTCAATATTTGCAAGAAGCAGGTTATAAAACAGCGTTTTTTGGAAAATGGCACATGGGGAATGATTCTGGAGATCCCCAGCCTGGATTTGATCACTGGGAGGGTTTTAAGGGACAAGGAGAATACTATAATCCACGTATTAATACAAATGGAAAGTGGATTCAATATGAAGATAGTACCTATGTCACAGATTTGTTGACAGAGCATGCTATAAATTTTATCAAGAAACAGAATGAGAACCATAATCCTTTTTTTGTCTATTTATCTCATAAAGGAGTACATGGGCATTTCTTACCGGCAAAGCGTCATAAGGGTTGTTATAAGGATAATGAACTGATACTACCTGCGACTATTAATACACCCAAATATGGGATTACTCAATTACCTACGATTGACCCTCAAACGGGTAAAGCTGCTCATGGTAAAAATTTCTATGGTGAGAATATGAGTCCTAATTGGGTGAAGAATCAACGAGAAAGCTGGCATGGAATAGATTATGCTTATCATGGGAAATCTTGGGAGACGCAGGTCCGAAATTATTGTGAGACTTTACGTTCGGTTGATGAAAGTATAGGATCTGTATTAGATTATCTAATAGAAAATGGTTTAGCTGAAAATACACTAGTGATCTATATGGGGGATAATGGCTTTGCGTGGGGTGAACATGGATTGATTGATAAGCGTCAATTTTATGAGGAATCTGTACGTGTACCGATGTTAGTGTGGTCTCCTTCTTTATTTAAAGGAGGGCAAGTGATAGAGCAAATGATACAAAATGTAGATGTTGCTCCGACTATACTGGCTTGTGCGGGACTTGATAAAGCTGAGCAAATGGTAGGGCATTCATTTCTACCCCTACTGAGGAACGAGCAGGTGGAATGGAGAAAACGTGTTTTTTATGAGTATTATTGGGAGCATGAATTTCCACAGACTCCAACTATGCATGGTGTGCGTACGGATGATTATAAATATATTCGTTATCATGGAATTTGGGACACCAATGAATTTTATGATTTAAAGAATGATCCGGATGAGACTACTAATTTGATAGGAGCTCCGGAATATCAAGAAATAATCAAGCAATTAAATCATGATCTGTATGATTGGCTAGAGTCTACTGGCGGTATGTCAATTCCTTTGAAACGAACAGAACGCCCTCATAATGACCATAGAAATCAGGGATATTATTAACTAATTCTAATAATAAAATGAATTATAGTATGAAAAAACATCTTATATATTTATTTGTTAGTGCCTTTTCTGTTATTTCTGTACAAGCTCAAAAAATAACATTAAAAGAAGATAGCATATCTTTGAAACAAGCATTTAAGAAACTGGAAGCTGTTTCGAAGTATAAAATAGCTTATAATGATAGCCAGATAGATATGTCTGCGATTGTTACAATAAATCAAAAGGACAAGGATGTATTAGAAGTCTTATCTGATTTGTTGAAGAACACAGGACATACGTATAAAATAAATGAGAATTATGTAATTATAATACCTAAACAAAAAGAATCTTTACAAACGAAGAAGCAGGTTTCGGGTATCATTCTTGATATGACAGGTGAACCTGTTATTGGAGCAAATGTGGTTGAAAAAGGAACGAGTAATGGAACAATTACAGATATAGATGGCAATTTCGTGCTGGAAATAGGAGCAGAGTCCGTACTTCAAGTTTCTTTTATAGGTTTTAATACTCAAGAAGTTCCAACTGAGGGAAAAACGAGTTTTTCTATTAAGCTAGGTGAGAATACTCAGGCTTTGGATGAGGTTGTTGTTGTTGGTTATGGTACAATGAAGAAAAGTGACTTGACAGGAGCTGTATCTAATGTAAAAGCTGAAAGCTTGCTGAGTAAACCTGTAGTGAATGTCGGACAAGCTTTATCTGGAAAAGCGGCAGGAGTAGAGATTTTTGAGAATGGTGGAACAACGGATGGAAAAGTAAGGGTTCGTATTAGGGGTAATAATTCAATCAATTCTTCAAATGAACCTCTGTATGTTGTAGATGGTGTAATTGGGGTAAGTAATATCAATTTATTAAATCCTAGTGAGATTGAGTCGTTGGAAGTCTTGAAAGACGCTTCTGCTACAGCTATTTATGGAGCTCGTGGAGCGAATGGTGTGATTATGATTACGACAAAACGAGGATTAAAAAATGAGAAAGCTCAAATATCCTATGATGGCTATATTTCCATAGGAAAAATAGCCAGAAAATTAGACTTGATGAATGCGGAAGAATGGTGGGAGAATTATAACATAACGATGGATAATGGCCAAAAATATGATCCGGTAGGTTATATGCAAGGTAAATATAAAAAAGTGACTCCGGCAGATTTGCCTAATTTATTTGATGCGAATGGAAATCCTCTATATGATACGGATTGGCAGGATGAAACCTATCAAACAGCTATTAATCATAGCCATCAAGTCAGTATTCGCGGTGGAGCTGATAAGACTTTATACAGTGTTCATCTGGGCTATTTACATAAGGATGCCCTGATGCGTAATGGATACTTGGATCGTTACACGGGTAGAATTAATTTAGATTCACAGCTTCGTGAATGGTTAAAGATGGGGGCTAATATGTCTTTTAACTATAATAAAGGTAATGATAATTATCAATTTGGCGGGGTAAAACGATTCGTTCAAGAAGCAATACCTTTAATTCCTGTAAAGTATCCTGATGGTTCTTGGGGAAGTAATCGTGATTTTCCGGGAGCGGTACAAGATACGCCTTCTAGGTATTTGGAGGAAATGGTGAATGAGACGTCTAATACACAGACTATCGCAGATCTTTACTTGGATTTTAAAATAACAAAGGATTTAAATTTTAAAACGACTTTCGCTGTCGATGCTAGTTTTAAGAAACGTAATTATTATGCGGGGAAAGAATTGGTTATGTCTGGAAAAACAGAAGGGGGTATTGCGACAATTGATACGGAAAAGCAAATCTATTGGCAGAATGAGAATTACTTTAATTATAATAAGGAATTTAATAATAAGAGTCGCTTAAATGTGATGCTAGGATTGAGTTGGCAACAACGTCTAGCGGAAATGGTAAGTTCTACTTCTCAAAATTTTAGTGATGATTTCTACCAATGGCATAATTTAGGGGCTGGAACAGTTACCATGCCATCGGAGTCGAGTGACTACGGCTGGTCTATTAATTCCTATTTTGCACGTGTAAATTATTCATTAAAAGAACGATATCTTTTTACAGCTACAGGTAGATATGATGGTTCTTCAAAATTTGGAAAGAATAATAAATATGCGTTTTTCCCCTCTTTCGCTTTTGCATGGAGAGCCTCAGAGGAAAGCTTTTTGAAAAGTATCCATTGGCTAAATAACTTGAAAGTTCGTACAAGTATAGGTGAAACAGGTAACCAAGAAATTGGGAATTATGCTTTCTATCAAAATTTAGGAACGAATAATGTTATTTTTAATAATGCATATAATTCTGCTTTGTATCGCAGCTCTTTTGGCAATCCGGATTTGAAATGGGAGAAGACTTTACAATGGGACGCAGGTGTTGACATAAGCGTGTTGAATCAACGTATTGATTTATCTTTAGATTACTATTATAAGAGAACAAATGATTTATTATTGAATGCTCCTATTCCTAGTTCCTCGGGATTAAATACAGTTATGCGAAATATAGGTTCTGTACAAAATCAAGGATTTGAGTTAACATTAAATACTCATAATATAAAAACAGATGATTTCAATTGGACATCTAGCGTGCTATTTAACGTGAATAGAAATAAGATTTTGAAATTAGGAAAGAATGATGAAGACATTTATCCGGAACCAAGACACCCTCAAGGAGAATTGCTTATTTTACGTGTCGGTGAACCGGTTGGTTCCCTTTGGGGATTACGTCGTTTAGGTACTTGGGGAGAAGATGAGGCTGAAGAGGCTGCAAAATATAATCGTTTACCGGGAGATTTGAAATATGAGGATTTGAATAATGATGGTGTTATTAATAGTGAAGATAATACGATTATAGGTTGTACATCTCCTGATTGGACCATGACGGTGTCTAACACGTTTATATATAGAAATATTGATTTTTCTTTTGATATTAGATTTGTCTTTGGAAATGATGTTGTTAATTGTGTTACGCATACTGCAGAAGATCGTTCTGGTGTTGCTGGTGGATTCAAGTCATGTCTTGATGCTTGGACTCCCTCTAATCAAAATACAATGATAGCTCAGCGTCGTCCGATGAAATCTTATTATGATTCTTATCCTGATTCGCATTGGATGCAAGATGGATCGTTTGTGCGAGGACAAAATTTTGTGCTTGGATATACTTTTAGTAAAAGTCTGCTTAAAAAAATCAAGATACAAGATTTAAGAATTTATGCAAGTGCCCAAAATCTATTTTGTATTACTAAATATAAAGGATATGATCCGGAAGTAACTTCTTATGAAGATGCTGCTTTTGGGCAAGGTTTAGATACTTTTAGTGAACCAAAAGCTCGGACTTTTACATTTGGGTTGAATGTTAAATTCTAATATATTAAAACTATGAAGACTAATAAATCTTATATTATTGGATTATGGGTTTTTCTATTGACTGCTTGTAATAGCTTTTTAGATGAACAACCTACGGGAACAATGACAACGGACTCTAAATTAACAAGTAAAGAATCAGCTTTAGCGTTGACTAATTCTGTCTATTTAGAAAATACGGTTTTTGACAAGGCTGTACCTGGGTGGGGATGTAATACTGTCTTGTTATTAGAATATATGACAGGTAAAGCTACGTCGGAAAATTCTCAAACAAGTTATAAAGATTTTCAAGATTTACTGGTAAGTGATAGATCTTTGTATATTGAGGATTGGTGGGTAGGTTGTTATGCCGGAATTGCAAATTGTAATTTGGCTCTTCAAAAACTTAAGGAGTTTACAAGTTTAGAAGCTTCACTTATTGATGGATATTTGGCTGAAGTAAAATTTATGAGAGCCTTATATTATTTCTATTTAGTACGGATTTTTGGAGATGTGCCTAAAATTACAACGGTACAATCTGAGCTGGATGAACTTCAAGTTTTTCGTTCTCCTGTAAAGGAAATTTATGATGAAATTATTATTCCGGATTTATTGGAAGCAGAACAATCCAGTTTGGTGTTTAGTGATCATACGGGACGTATCTCGATGGCTGCTGTTAAAGCTCTTTTGGCAGATGTATATTTAACTTATGCGGGTTATCCTTTGTTGGGAGGTGAGTCCTATTTCAAGGAATCAGCCAAACGTTCATTGGAAATTATAAATTCTACAGAATACACTCTTTTTGAAGATTACGAGGGTTTGAGACTTCCAGCAAATAACAATAAGGGGGAATTTATTTATCAAGTACAATTTTCTTTGAATAAACTGCATAATGATGCGGTATGCTTATTTTTGCCGTCTCGTTCAGGAATGTCTGCTTATAATTTGGAATACGGTAGTTTAATCCCGACTCAAGAATTCGTGGAAAGCTTTGAGAAAGGGGATAAGCGTACGGAAGAGAAGCAATATTTCTTTACGAACTACAAGGGGCATCCGAGTAAGTTCTCTCCGGGAGCGGCTGAGTTGGAGTTTATGGATTTGAATGGCTATTATATCTATAAGTTTTTTGATCAAGTGGCTATTGATAATACGGCGAAGTCAGACTTGAACTGGAGTGTATATCGTTACACGGATGTATTATTAATGTATGCGGAAGCGCAAGTGAACGCGGATGGTACTCCGAACCAGCAATCCATCGATATCGTGAACCAAATACGAGGAAGGGCCGGATTAGCGCCGTTTAAGCAGACCAACGCAAGCGCATTCTTGGAGGAAGTCTGGGACCAACGTTACTTTGACTTATGCTATGAGAATAAGATGTGGTTTGATATGCTACGTACCCGTAAGATCCGGGATGATAAATCCGGGGAATATGTGGACTTTATCGGCTATAAGACGAATTGGGGTAAGGTGTATACGGAAACCCAGCTATTGTTCCCGATTCCATTAAGCGAACGGCAGGCGAATCCGAACCTGACTCAGAATCAAGGTTATTAACGAATAGAAAATAATATATGAAGATCAAGTTGTCTTTATTAGCCACCGGTTTACTATATGTGCCGGTGGTGTTCGCCCAAAAGCACCCCAATGTCGTGATCATTCTGGCGGATGATATGGGCTACGGGGATGTTGGATGCAATAATCCATATGCTAGGGTACGTACGCCGGCCATCGATCAATTGGCCCGGAACGGTATCCGTTTTACGGATGCCCATTCTGCGGGTGCGTTGAGTGGGCCTTCACGCTACGGTTTAGTGACAGGACGTTATTTTTTCCGTACGCCGAAGAAGTCCGAGTATTGGGGGTACTTGTCTCCATATATCGAACCGGAGCGTTTGACGATCGGTTCCTTGATGCGTAATGCCGGCTATACGACCGCTTGTGTCGGGAAATGGCATCTAGGGCTCGACTGGCAGTTGAAAGATGACTCGAAACCACAGATTCTTACCCCTAAGAAATTTGGTTATACGAATACGGATTTCTCCGCCCCTGTAAAAAGAGGCCCTACGGAATTAGGGTTTGACTATTCTTTCATCCTTCCGGCTTCCTTGGATATGCCGCCTTATGCGTTCGTGCGCAATGACCGTGTCGTGGACCCGGATGTCATCTTGACGGCGGACGCTTATCCGAAGAAACAGGATGAGACGGTTTACGCTTGGGATCGTAAACATACGAACGAGAATGATATTTATTGGGAACGGGGCGTTTGGTGGCGTAACGGAGAGATGTCGCGCTCCTTTAAGTTTGAGGAATGTTTCCCGACAATCGTAGATGAGGGTATCGCTTTTATCGATCGGGAAGGACGAAAGGACAAGCCATTCTTTTTATATATGCCGTTAACCGGTCCGCATACCCCATGGCTGCCCACCGTTCAGTTTAAGGGATTTACCGAGTTAGGTACCTATGGCGATTTTATGGGCGATATCGATAATGTCGTGGCTCGGGTGAATGCCAAACTAAAGGAATTAGGTCTGGAGAAGAATACGATTGTCATTTTCGCCAGTGATAACGGAGGCGCATGGGAAGAGGAGGATATCCAGCAATACGGGCATCAAAGTAACTGGAGCCGCCGTGGGCAGAAAGGTGATGCGTGGGACGGCGGTCATCATGTTCCGCTGATTGTTCATTGGCCGGATCATATCAAGTGCCCCGGAGTCTGTACCCAAACGGTTGGCTTGGTAGATATATTGGCTACATTGGCGGATTTAACCGGGCAATCCCTTCCTAAAGGACAGGCAGAGGATAGCTTTAGCTTTAAGAAAGTATTGGATGGTGATATGAATGCCTCGACGAGAGACCAGATCATGTACTTGTCCGGCTCCGGCAAATTAGCGATCAAGAAGGGAGATTGGAAATATATCGATTGTCTGGGCTCCGGTGGTTTTACGGCTCCCGCCTGTTTATCCCCGGTGAAGAATGGACCGAAAGGCCAACTTTATAATATGCGGACCGATTCTTTGGAGAGTAATAATCTCTTCTTGCGTGAGAAAGGCATTGCGAATGAGCTTTCCGCGTTGTTGAAGAATTTGTTGGATCAAGGATATAGCCGTCCGCAATAAAGGTAATCTTGATTAGGCAAAAAGTTGAATCGAATGACAAAGTTAGGCGTATTGTTTAGTGTTTTGGGGGTGGGGGCCGGTTGTATTCCGGCTTTCGCTCAAAAACAGCTCCCCAATATCATCGTAATGTTATCGGATGACCAAGGTTGGGGCGATTTGGGCTTCACGGGGAATACCTTCGTGCAAACTCCTAATATAGATCGTATCGCTCATGAGGGAACGATCTTGGAGAATTTTTATGTCTGTCCGGTGTCATCCCCGACAAGGGCGGAGTTCTTGACCGGACGCTATCATGTACGGAGTGGCGTTAATTCTACGACCGGGGGAGGCGAGCGCTTTAATCTGGGAGAGAAAACGATCGCGGAATATTTCCGGGAGGCCGGATACGCTACCTCTCTATTTGGAAAATGGCATAGTGGTACGCAATATCCCTACCATCCGAACGCAAGGGGCTTCGAGGAGTTCTATGGTTTTTGTTCCGGGCATTGGGGGAATTATTGGAACCCGGTGTTGGAACATAACGGAGAGATTATTTCGGGCGAGGGCTTTATCATAGATGATCTGACCGATAAAGCCTTGGATTATATACGTGATCATAAAGAACATCCATTCTTTATGTTCTTGTCTTATAACACACCTCATAGTCCGATGCAAGTCCCGGATAGTTGGTGGAACCGTGTAAAAGATCGTACCTTGTCGCAGCGAGCTACTTTCCCGGAGCAAGAAGATACTACGTTTACGAAAGCGGCTTTGGCCTTGGCCGAGAATTTAGATTGGAATATCGGACGTGTATTGTCTTTGTTACATTCATTGGATTTGGAACAAGAGACGATTGTTATTTATTTCTCGGATAACGGCCCGAATAGTTTCCGGTGGAATGGTGGGATGAAAGGGCGAAAAGGCTCTACGGATGAAGGGGGTGTTCGTTCGCCGTTTTGTATCCGTTGGCCGGGACACATAAGGAAAGGGGCCGTGGAAACCCAGTTGTCCGGGGCTATAGACTTAATCCCTACTTTATTAGGTTTGGCGGGAATAGAATATACCCCGTTAAGGAAACTGGACGGAATCGATTGGGGACAGCGATTGCTGGATGAGAAAGCTCCTGCTATGGATCGGGTTTTATATAGTTATTGGGGAGGTAAGACGAGTGTGCGTATCTCATATTATCTATTGGATGCGGAAGATCATTTATATAAAACGGATATAGATCGTGCGCAACGGAAGGATGTATCGGATAAAGAACCCGAGATATATGAGCGGATGAAGCGTTATTTGAATTGGTTTAAGGATGAGTTACTGGCGGATTTCCCGAAGAAGGATACCCGTCCGTTTATAATCGGTCATCCGCAGGAAACCTATTCAAAGCTACCGGCCCGAGACGCGAGGATATCTGGCCCGATCGAACGCTCCAACCGTTATCCGAATTGTTCTTATTTTACGAATTGGAAAAGCCCGGAAGCGGAGATAAGCTGGAATGTGGGGGTTGAGGAATCCGGCTTGTTCGAGGCTTTTATCTATTATACTTGCGATAAACGAAATATAGGCTCTACTTTTGAACTTCGTACGGACCGGGATGCCGAGAATCTTGTATTTACATTGGATCAAGTAAATGACCAACCCATGCTCGGTGCGGATTTGGATAGGGTTCTCCGGGAGGAGTCTTATGTGAAAGGATTTGCTCCTTGCTCTGTCGGTACGATTCCTCTATCGAAAGGTACGGCCACTTTATCCTTGCAAGCGAAAACGATCCGGAATGAGGAGGCCATGAATTTTTGGATGTTGGTGCTAAAACGAGTGAAATGAGTCTGAGATTGAAAAAAGTTGTATAACTATTTGGCAGTTATCAAATAATCACTACCTTTGCACCGCAAAATTTTTTATTAATCAATATTAAACAGCGTTTTATGAACAATTACGAAACCGTTTTCATTTTGACTCCCGTTTTGTCTGACGCTCAGATGAAGGAAGCGGTAGAGAAATTCACGAACCTTCTGAAAGCTCAAGGAGCTGAGATCGTGAATGAAGAGAACTGGGGCTTGCGCAAGTTAGCTTATCCTATCGACAAGAAGACAACAGGCTTCTACCAGTTGGTTGAATTCAAGGCAGATCCTAGTGTTATCGCTACGTTGGAGTTGAACTTCCGTCGTGACGAGCGTGTGATCCGCTTCTTGACTTTCCGTCAAGACAAGTATGCCGCAGAATATGCAGCTAAGAGAAGAAATCTGAAATCATCTAAAGAAACAGTAAAGGAGAATAATTAATTATGGCAGCAACTCAATCAGAAATCAGATATTTAACTCCGCCTTCAGTAGACGTTAAGAAGAAAAAATATTGCCGTTTCAAAAAGAACGGTATCAAGTATATCGATTATAAGGATCCTGAATTCTTGAAGAAATTCTTGAACGAGCAAGGTAAGATCCTTCCGCGTCGTATCACTGGTACTTCCTTGAAGTTCCAACGTCGTGTGGCTCAGGCTGTAAAGCGTGCTCGTCACTTGGCTTTGCTTCCTTACGTAACCGATTTGATGAAATAATTAATTAAGAGGAGACAGAATATGCAAGTTATTTTGAAAGAAGATGTAGTGAATTTAGGCTACAAAGACGATATCGTAACAGTAAAAGACGGTTACGGACGTAACTTTCTAATCCCCACGGGTAAGGCAGTGATCGCTTCAGAGTCTGCTAAGAAAGTATTGGCTGAGAACTTGAAGCAACGTGCCCACAAATTGGCTAAGATCAAGGAAGACGCTCAGACTTTGGCCGCTAAGTTAGAGGGTGTAGCTTTGACGATTGGCGCTAAGACTAGCTCTACAGGTACGATCTTCGGTTCTGTAACGAATATCCAAGTTGCTGAGGCTTTGGCTAAGGCTGGTTTCGAGAATATCGATCGTAAGATTATCTATATCAAGGAGTCTGTTAAGGAAGTAGGTAGCTATAAGGCTGTTTTGAAACTTCACAAAGAGGTTTCCGTTGAGGTTCCTTTCGAGGTTGTTTCTGAATAATAGATACTTTAATATATCATAAAAGAGGGTAGTTTCGAAACTGCCCTCTTTTTTTGTTTTAATTATAAAAAAAGACATCTGTCAATCAGCAAAAAAGCGCTACATTTGTTCCCGAATTTGCAATAATTTTAGAAAGTGAGCAAAAAGTCTTTTCTATATATTAACTTGCTATTTGCGTTGTTTTTTTTCTTGCCCGGACTTCAGGCGAGAGAGAAGACTTTTACGGTCGTGATCGATGCTGGGCATGGCGGGAAGGATCCGGGCGCTAGAGGGGCGAATATTAATGAGAAGGAGATAAATCTCGCTGTCGCCTTAAAATTGGGTCGATTGATAGAGAATAACGCGGAGGATGTGCGTGTGATCTATACTCGTAAGACGGATCGTTTTATCGAGTTGGACGAACGTGCGAATATAGCGAACCGGAATAAGGCGGATCTTTTCGTGTCTATCCATACGAATGCCGTAAAGCGTGGAAGTACCGTGCAAGGTACGGAGACGTATACGCTGGGTTTGGCCCGTAGCGAAGAGAACTTAGAGGTGGCTATGAGCGAGAACTCAGCGATCTTGTTGGAGGATAATTATCAACAACGGTATGAGGGATTTGACCCGAACTCTTCGGAGTCATATATCATTTTCGAGTTTATGCAGAATAAGCATATGGAGCAAAGTATTAGTCTGGCTTCCGAGATACAGAAATCGTTCGGGGCTTGTAAGCGGGTAGACCGTGGCGTAAGACAGGCTGGTTTTTTGGTGCTTCGCAAAACGAGCATGCCCAGTGTTCTGGTCGAGTTGGGGTATATCTCGAATCGTCAAGAAGAGCAGTTCATGAGAACCGCCGCCGGACAAAATAAATTGGCGGAAGCGTTGTACGATGCTTTTTGCAAATATAAGAAGAATTACGATCGTCGTAAAGGAAATTTTTCCGGAGTTGTCGCTGCTCCCGTAGCGAATGAGGAAACTCCGCCTCCGGGGAGCGAGGCTGATATCTTAAATAAAAAACAGCAAGCCACAAGACAGAAAACCTCAGTTTCTTCTACCACTTCCGTGAACAGGAACACGAAAGGAAAGGTTATATATAAGATACAATTCTTGACTTCCAATAAGAAGCTTCCTGCGAACTCCCGGTTATTTAAGGGGTACAAGAACGTGGATTTCTATGTGGAGAAAGGTATCTATAAATACACGTATGGCGAGACTTCGGATTTTAACTCGATCCGGAAGATGCGCCGAACGATCGCTAAGGATTTTAAAGATGCCTTCATCATCGCTTTTAAGGATGGGAAGAAGGTGAAATATTAATGATATAGGAATAAATTATACATTATAAATAAAGGAAATGAAAAGTGTATTCACTAAAGAGGCGAAGATCGGACTTGTGACGATCGTAAGTCTGGCGTTATTGTATTTAGGCATTAATTATCTGAAGGGTATTAACCTGTTTCAACCGGTGAACCATTACTACGTATCATTCAGCAACGTAAAGGGGGTGACGATTTCCAGCCCTGTATTTGTGGATGGTTTTAAGGTGGGATTGGTTCGTGATATTATTTATGACTATGATACGACCGGTAAGATCATCGTTGAGGTTAGTTTGGAAGATAAGATGAGGCTGAATAAGGGAAGTTATATAGCGGTTGTCAATACTTTCTTAAGCGGAGCTGAGTTGCATATTCATTTGAACACTTACGTGGATGACTTTTTGAAGCCGGGTTCTACGCTCGAGGGACGAATGGAAGAGGATATGATGCAATCCGTACAGGAGAAGATCTTGCCAAGCGTTGAGAACCTTTTGCCGAAGATCGACACGATTTTGGGTAGCTTACAAACCTTGATCGCTCATCCGGCCTTGGCTCAATCCTTGAATCATATCGAAAAAACGACTAGCAACCTAGAGGTGTCTACCCGTCAGTTGAATCAGATGTTGAGTAAGGATGTACCGGGTATCGTGAATAACTTGAAGACGATGACGGATAATTTCTCGGAGGTGAGCGCCAACTTGAAAGAATTGGATTTGGCTACAACGGTCAATTCCATCAATGCGACCTTGGCGAACTTGAAGTTGACTACGGATAAATTGAACTCGACGGATAATAGCATCGGCTTATTGTTGAACGACAAAGGATTGTATGATAATCTGAACAGCACGATGGACAACGCCTCCAAGCTATTGCTAGATTTGAGGGAGAATCCGAAAAGATACGTCCATTTCTCTGTTTTTTGATTATGTTAAAAAATCATAGTATAAAAGACGTTATTTAGAATCATTCTAATTAGACAAAAAGTTAGGGGACTCCTGCTGATTATACGCATAAGGCCTTTAGGTAAAGTGAGATAGATACTTCCTGAGGCCTTATTCCGTCACCGGACGTCAGCGTTTACGCTTTTGTAGAGGTCTCTAAAATAAAGGGTTTTTGAACGTTGGTCGATCTAAATAGCAGTAAATCAGATAGGTATTAGTAACTATCTGAATCTAAAAGGGATATTGAAAATTCATATTTACCAAACAAAATAGCACTTTTTTTTTCGGAATTAATTTCTAAACTTTGTAGTCCGAATGTAAAAAGTATTAGTGGGAGAGAAAGAAAACATGCAGACTGATTATCAAACATTGTGGAATAAGTGCCTTGCGGTCATAAAGGATATTGTGCCTAAGGCAGCTTTTGACACATGGTTCGTACCTATCGTTCCGTTATCATACGAAGACAAGAAGTTTACCATACAGGTGCCTAGTCAATTCTTCTATGAGTATCTGGAAGAGAAGTATGTTAATGTTTTGAAAGTTACATTGTATCGTGTAATCGGTCAAGGAACCATTCTTAACTACCGTATCATGGTGGATAAGACCACTGGTGGTACGGTTGATTATCCGGCGGAGAATGCTTCCACCGCTGTAAAGAAAGTCACTCCCAAGGACGCTAACAAAGCTCCGAATCCTTTTATGACGACTGCTCCGCAGGATTTGGACCCTCAGTTGAACCCGAAGTATAATTTTGATAATTATTTCGAGGGTACGAGCAATAAGCTGGTTCGTACGGCGGGTGAGGCTGTTGCCCAGAATCCGGGAAAGACTACGTTTAACCCGTTGTTTATTTTTGGTCCGTCAGGAGTGGGTAAAACTCACTTATGCCATGCGATCGGAACTCGTATCCGGGAGTTGCATCCGGAAAAGAAAGTGTTATATGTATCTTCGCATTTGTTCCGGGTACAGTTTACAGATGCTATCCGTAAGAATACGACTAATGACTTCTTGAATTTCTATCAAAATATCGATGTGCTGCTGTTGGATGATATACAGGAGTTGATCGGTATGGATAAGACTCAAAATACATTCTTCCATATTTTCAACCACTTGCACCAGTTAGGTAAGCAGCTTATCTTGACTTCTGATAAACCTCCTGTGGATTTGCAAGGGATGGAAGAGCGCTTGATCACCCGTTTAAAATGGGGATTGACGGCTGAGTTGAGCCGTCCGGATCTGGATCTACGTAAAAAGATACTGAAGAATAAGATCAACCATGACGGAATCATGATTCCGGATGAGGTCTTTAACTTTATCGCTAATAATGTGACGGAGAATGTCCGTGACTTAGAAGGTATTCTCGTCTCTTTAATGGCTAATGCGGTTATCAATAATCGTGAGATCGATCTGCCGTTGACGAAACGTGTGGTTAGCCAAGCGGTTCGGTTGGAGAAGAAACAGATCTCCGTACAGATGATTCAGGAGATCGTTTGCAAGTATTTCAACTTGGAGCAATCGGTTATCCAGACTAATTCCCGTAAACGTGAGATCGTGCAAGCCCGTCAGATCACGATGTATTTGGCGAAGAAATATACGGACTCCTCTTTTTCCCATATTGGAAAGATCGTAGGAAAGAAAGACCATGCGACGGTCTTGCATGCTTGTAAGACGATCAAAGACCAGATTGAGACTAGTAAGTCTTTCCGGTCTTCCGTAGAGGAAATCGAGGTCTTGCTCAAGAACTAAATTAAGAATCCCTATATAGTAGGATAAGGACGTCTCTCTAAAGAGGCGTCCTTCTTTGTTTTGGGAGATCCGTGTAAGTGTTAAGTTTTCTTTTTGGAAAACTATTTGATGTTTAGTTTTGTTTAAGTAATTGAAAATGTGGGGTTGCGAGTTTGGTTTTGGAAAACTTTTCAATAAGTATTCTTTTTAACGTAGGGTAATTTGGATAACTGGTAAAGTATGCGTAAACTTGCAGTCGCAAAATAAATATAATAATTGTGGATCGTAAAACTTACACTTTTGACGAAGCGTTTAAGGCTTCATTGGATTACTTTACCGGTGACGAGCTCGCCGCTAAAGTATGGGTAAATAAATATGCCTTGAAGGATGCGTTTGGAAATATCTATGAGGAATCTCCGAATGATATGCATCATCGCTTGGCAAGTGAGATTGCCCGTGTGGAAAAAAAGTATCCGAATCCGTTGTCGGAACAAGAACTTTTCGACCTGTTTGATCATTTCCGCTACATCGTTCCGCAAGGAAGTCCGATGACGGGAATTGGCAATGATTATCAAATTGCCTCACTCTCTAATTGTTTTGTTATCGGATTGGACGGGCAAGCGGATTCGTATGGTGCGATTATTCGTATTGACGAAGAACAGGTACAATTAATGAAGCGCCGTGGTGGTGTAGGCCATGATCTTTCGCATATCCGCCCGAAAGGTTCTCCGGTTAAGAATTCCGCGTTGACTTCTACCGGGTTGGTTCCGTTTATGGAACGTTATTCGAATTCCACCCGTGAGGTGGCCCAAGATGGCCGTCGTGGAGCTTTGATGCTGAGCGTTTCTATTAAACATCCGGACTCGGAGGCGTTTATCGACGCTAAGATGACGGAAGGTAAGGTTACAGGTGCAAATGTATCTGTGAAGATTGATGATGATTTCATGAATGCCGCGGTTAATGGCGGTACCTATAAGCAACAATATCCAATTGATTCGGATTCTCCCGTTTATGTGAAGGATATCGATGCTTCTGGCTTATGGAAAAAAATTATTCATAACGCTTGGAAATCCGCTGAACCGGGTGTGTTATTCTGGGACACGATCTTACGTGAGTCTGTACCAGACTGCTATGCGGATCTGGGGTTCCGTACGGTTTCCACGAATCCTTGTGGCGAGATACCTCTTTGTCCGTATGATAGTTGCCGTTTGTTAGCAATCAATTTATATTCATATGTGGTAAATCCGTTCACTCCGGACGCTTATTTCGATTATGATTTGTTCAAGAAGCATGTAGGTTTGGCCCAGCGGATTATGGATGATATTATTGATTTGGAGTCGGAGAAGATCGAGATGATCTTGGCTAAGATCGACTCGGATCCGGAATCCATGGAGGTAAGACAAACAGAGCGTCATTTGTGGGAAAAGATCCAACGAAAGACTTTGCAAGGACGTCGTACAGGTGTGGGTATCACGGCGGAAGGCGATATGATTGCCGCTTTAGGTTTGCGTTATGGAACAGAAGAAGCAACCGATTGTGCGGAACTTATACAAAAGACATTAGCTTTGGCCGCATATCGTTCATCCGTAATGTTGGCGAAAGAACGTGGTGCCTTTGAGATATTCGATGCGAAGCGTGAGGAAAAAAATCCGTTCATCAACCGTTTGCGTGAGGCTGATCCTGCTTTATATGAGGATATGTTGAAATACGGCCGTCGTAATATCGCTTGCTTAACAATCGCTCCGACAGGAACGACTAGCTTGATGACACAGACCACTTCCGGTATAGAGCCGGTATTCTTGCCGGTATATAAGCGCCGCCGCAAAGTAAACCCGAACGATTCCGAGGCTCGTGTGGATTTCGTGGATGAGACAGGCGACGCTTTCGAGGAGTATATCGTATTCCATCATAAGTTTGTAACGTGGATGCAAGCGAATGGTTATTCGGCAAGTAAGAAATATACACAAGAAGAAGTGGAGGAGCTAGTTGCTAAGTCTCCTTATTATAAAGCGACTTCCAATGATGTCGATTGGTTACAAAAAGTCCGTATGCAAGGACGCATTCAGAAATGGGTGGACCATTCTATCAGCGTAACGATCAATTTGCCGAACGATGTAAGTGAGGAGTTGGTAGACTCTTTGTATGTTGAGGCATGGAGATGCGGATGTAAAGGATGTACTGTTTATCGAGATGGTTCTCGTTCCGGTGTCTTGATTGCGACAGATAAAAAGAAGAAAAAAGAGGATTGTAACTGCATGCAACCACCGGTTATCGTATCTACCCGTCCTCGTGAATTGGATGCGGATGTGGTAAAATTTCAGAATAACCGTGAGAAATGGATCGCTTTCGTCGGCTTGTTGAATGGCCGTCCGTATGAGATCTTTACCGGTTTGGCCGATGATGACGAGGGTATCATGTTACCTAAAAACGTTTCTAAAGGTACGATCATCAAGAGCTATGATGAGGATGGTAATAAGCATTACGACTTCCAGTTCAAGAATAAACGCGGTTATAAAATGACAATCGAAGGTTTGGATGGCAAGTTTAATCCGGAATATTGGAACTACGCTAAATTGATCTCCGGTGTGCTCCGTTACGGAATGCCTATTGATCAGGTTATAAAACTGGTACAGGGTATGGAGTTGAATAGCGAGTCTATCAATACTTGGAAGAATGGCGTGGAACGGGCCTTGAAGAAATATTTACCGAACGGCATGGAAGCGAAAGGGCAGAAATGTCCGAACTGTGGGTTGGAGACCTTAATTTATCAAGAAGGTTGTTTGATCTGCACGAATTGCGGAGCCTCTAAATGCGGTTAAATAATTGACTAAATCTATATACCATGAAAGTCACTTTTAATATAAACTTCCATACCGTTTGGGGACAGAAGTTATGTGTAGTGGGCTCCATACCGGAATTAGGCTCTTGGGAACCTGCTTTGGCTAAGGAGATGAATTACTCTGGGGATGGAAACTGGAAACTGGAACTGGATCTTCCACCCGATATAAAAGATATAGAATATAGATATTTCTTAAGTGTTAATGATAAGCAGATCTTTGAGGAGTGGGAGAAGAATCACCGGATTGTATTGGATGGACAATCTGATTCTTACATCCTTTATGATTATTGGCAAATCCGTCCGGATAATCTAGCCTTTTATTCTTCTGCTTTCACCAAAAGTTTATTCGCTCATCCCTGCAATACACATGAGAGGGTCGTTAGAAGTGGAAGAAAATTGGTGATAAAGATATCCGCTCCCCGGGTGGAAAAGAATCAGTGTGTAGCCATTACTGGAAATCAAGAATGCTTAGGTAACTGGCATCCGGACAAGGCTTTATTGTTGAGTTGCGATACTTTCCCGGAATGGCATATTGATTTAGACGCTGCGGAGATACGGTATCCTTTAGAATATAAATTTTTGGTTTGGGATAATGATTCCCGTCAACCTTTGTATTGGGAGAGTGATGAGAATCGTATTCTAAGTCTTGTTCCCCAGAAACAGGGTGAGACCGTTGTTATATCTGGTCTTTACTTCCGGGATAGCTTACCGTTATGGCGTTGTGCCGGCTCGGTTATCCCCGTCTTTTCCTTGCGCTCGGAAAAGAGCTTTGGGGTAGGTGATTTGGGAGATTTACACATGTTGGTGGATTGGGCTAGAAAGACGCACCAACGTATCATTCAAGTATTACCTATGAATGATACGACAATGACCCATACTTGGGTGGATTCCTATCCGTATAGCGCTATTTCTATTTATGCCCTTCATCCCATGTATGTGGATTTATCGGCTTTGGGGACCTTGCAAGATCCGGAGAGAGCTGCTTTTTATGCAGGGAAGCAAAAAGAATTAAACGCAAAAGATACGGTTGATTACGAGGAAGTACTGAAATATAAATTGGGTTATTGTCAAGAATATTTCGGAGGGGAGGGTAAGGCCGTATTAGATACGCCGGAGTTTAAAGAGTTCTTGGCGCAAAATGAGTCATGGTTGATGCCTTACGCTACTTATTGCTTCTTGCGGGAAAGTTATGGGACATCTGATTTCTCTCAATGGCAAGGTAATTCTATTTACAATAAGACACGTGTCCGGGCTCTTTGCCGGGAAGAGAGTGACGCATGGCCGGAGATCTCGTTCACTTATTTCTTGCAATATGTATTGCATAACCAATTCAAGTCGGTATCGGATTATGCCCGTAAGAATGGAGTTGTATTGAAAGGTGATTTACCCATTGGCGTGAGCCGCACTAGTGTAGAGGCTTGGACGGAACCGAAATATTTTAATATGAATGGTCAAGCGGGTGCTCCCCCCGATGACTTTTCCATGAACGGTCAGAACTGGCTGTTCCCGACTTATAACTGGGATGCGATGGAGAAAGATAATTTCTCTTGGTGGAAAAAACGCTTCGCTAAGTTAAGTGATTATTTCGATTGTTTCCGTATAGATCACATCTTGGGATTTTTCCGAATATGGGAGGTTCCTTGTGAATATGTGCAAGGGCTTTGTGGTCATTTCAATCCAGCGTTGCCGTTCTCGAGAGAAGAGATCGAGCAGTATGGATTGAATTTTAACGAGTCTCGTTTCACGACCCCACATATCAATAGACAATTCTTATCGGAATTGTTTGAGGAAAATACAGAAGAGGTGATAGGTGCTTATTTGGCACAATCCTCCTCCCGGCATTATGTGTTAAAACCGTTCTGTGATACGCAAAGGAAGATTGAGGCGTTGTTTGCGGATAAGGCGGATCCAGTTTCCCTACGGATCAAGAATGGCCTGTTTACGATTGCGAATGAGGTATTATTTCTTCGTGACCCAAGAGAGACCGATAAGTTCCATCCCCGGATCTCGGCGAATCAATCCTATATCTATCGGGAATTGAGTGGTTCCGACCGTTATGCGTTCGATCAGTTATACTGGCATTTCTTCTATCATCGCCATAATGATTTTTGGAAGGCGCAAGCGTTTAAGCGTTTGACACCGTTGGTCGCGTCCACGGAGATGTTGGTTTGTGGAGAGGATCTAGGTATGATCCCCGCCTCTGTTCCCGAGGTTATGAATAAGTTGCAAATACTAAGCCTTGAGATTGAGCGTATGCCGAAGAGTCCGCAGCGGGAATTTTCCGATATGTTTAATTTGCCTTATCATTCCGTTTGTACGACTTCTACACATGATATGACTCCTCTTCGTAATTGGTGGAAAGAAGATCCGGAGAAGACACAGCGTTATTACAACCATGTATTGCAACGGATCGGTGAGGCCCCGGATGAATGTACGGCTGAAATTGTTGCCCAGATTATTTCTAATCATTTGAAGACTCGTTCCATGCTGACGATTATTCCGTTGCAGGATTGGTTTGCTATGGATGATTCTATCAAGCGAAAGGATATAGAATCCGAGCGTATTAACGTTCCTGCGAATTCAACGCATTATTGGCGCTACCGGATGCATATTACGTTGGAACAGCTTTTACAGGCTGATAACCTGAATAATAAGATAGTCTCGTTGATAAAAGAGGCTGGACGAAAATAAGAAAGACTAAGGGCCGTATCGAAAAGTGCGGCCCTCAGTCTATTTGTCCGCTTTCTTTTTCTCGGAACACATCGAGCAGGCTCCGTTGAACCGTGCGTTTGGTTCGATCTCTAGGGATTGGGTATATATATCTCCCTTGATAATTGCTGTTGATTTTAGAATAAGCTTTGCGCTTGCTTTTACGGAGCCATCTACCTCACCGAGAATCTCAGCATTCTCGGATACGATATTGCCTGTTACGCTACCTTTGGGGCCGATAACGATCTTGCCGTTGCAACTGATATCTCCCTCTACTTTTCCATCCAAGCGAAAGTCTGTCTCTGTGATAATATTACCCTTTATCGTTGTCCCCGCAGCCAAGGCGTTGTGTAATCCGCCTGCGGAATTTTCATCTTTTTGTTTTATTCCCATCATAATGTGTTGTTACTTGGTTGACAAATATAAGACTATTTTTTTGCAGGAAGGTTTACTTTCTATACATTTACAGATAAATTAAAAGATTATGACAACAAAGATTGAATTACGAAGGATGACATTCTATGCCTATCATGGCGTGGCACCCCAAGAGACCCGGGTTGGGAATACTTTTATCGTAGATTTGATACTGACAGCTCCGTTGGAGAACGCGGTATGGAGCGACGATTTAAGCGATACGATCAATTACGCCACAGTATATGAAACCGTGAAAGCAGAAATGGCTATCCCCTCGAGACTTCTCGAGCACGCGGCGGGGCGTATCTTGAAGGCTTTGAAAGAGAGATTTCCACAGATCACGGAGGTGGAACTTGTCTTGTCTAAATTAAATCCTCCGTTTGGCGGAGATATTCATAGTGCTTCGATAATTCTTAAAGAAAGCTTTCTTTCTGTTTAGAAACTTTTATTTACCTTCGCGTTTGTAAAGAAGTGATGCGATATACGATATACTAAAAGCACAAATACGATAACATTATGGCATTTACCAACAACGTAATGATTGTTCGTCACGGATTGCTGGCGAAGTTAGTAAAGCTCTGGAAAGAAAACCGTCTTCTAGAAGAAATTGATCGCTTGCCGATCGAGTTGAGTCCCCGAAAATCGAAAGTGAGGGGCCGTTGCTGTGTACATAAGGAACGTGCCGTCTGGAAATACAAAACCTTGCCTTTGCTTGGTTTTGATATGCAGGACGAGGAAGATGAGTTGACACCGCTTTCAGAGTATGCGAAGCGTGCCTTGTTCCGCTCGGAGAATAAGAAGGAAAATATCATGTGTGTAGTGGATGAGGCGTGTTCCTCTTGTGTCTCCGTGAATTATGAGATCACGAATCTTTGCCGGGGGTGCGTGGCTCGTAGTTGTTATATGAACTGCCCGAAGGACGCTATCCGATTCAAGAAAAACGGTCAGGCCGAGATTGATCATGAAACTTGTATCAGCTGTGGTAAATGCCACCAAAGCTGTCCGTACCATGCCATCGTTTATATCCCGATCCCTTGCGAGGAAGTTTGTCCGGTTAAGGCGATCAGCAAGGACGAGTATGGGGGGGAGCATATCGACGAGTCTAAATGTATATATTGCGGTAAATGTGTGAATGCTTGTCCGTTCGGTGCTATCTTCGAGATCTCGCAAGTATTCGATATCTTGCAACGCTTGCGGAATAAGGAACAGATGGTAGCGATTGTCGCTCCGTCTATCTTAGCTCAGTTTAGCGCTCCGAAGGAAAAAGTGTATGGCGCTATCAAGTCCTTGGGATTCGAGGAAGTGGTCGAGGTGGCGCAAGGCGCTATGGAAACCACCCGTCATGAGGCGGAAGAATTGATCGAGAAATTGAAAGAAGGACAACCGTTCATGACCACTAGTTGCTGTCCGTCTTACGTGCAATTGGCCGAGAAACATATCCCGGATTTAAAGAAATACATCTCTTCTACTGGATCTCCGATGTATTATACGGCCCGTATCGTGAAGGAAAAATATCCGGATGCGAAGATCGTGTTTGTTGGCCCGTGCGTGGCGAAACGAAAAGAGGTGAAACTAGATCCGTGCGTGGATTTTACACTTACGTTTGAGGAAGTAGGCTCCGTATTGGAGGGATTGGGTATCAAGATCGAGGAGGCCCAGCCTTTCTCCGTATTATTTAACGCTGTCCGTGAGGCGCATGGCTTCGCCCAAAGTGGTGGTGTGATCAACGCCGTTAAGGTTTATTTGAAGGACGAGAACGTAAATGCCGTGCAGGTAGCCAACCTGACAAAGAAAAATGTGGCATTATTACGCGCTTACGCTAAAACCGGAAAGGCTCCCGCGCAGTTTATAGAAGTGATGGCTTGCGAGGGCGGTTGTGTGACCGGTCCTTGTACGCACGCCGATAAGACTGCCGGACAAAAGCAGCTTATTAAGGAGCTTACTAAATTCTAGACAAAATGATTAAAAAATTGGCTTTATTTGTCTCCTTGACGGGAGTTTTTCTATGTACCGCTTCTTGCGGACATAAAGAATTACCGTCGATGGGAGATTATTCCGTACAGGTATTTAATGATACCCGCATACGTTTCGCTCCGGATGTATATCCCGCCGCTTTTAACGCTCCGGGACCGGACAGTATCTATCATTTGGTGAATGGCCGTATTATCTTGAAGAAGGTAACATTGCCGAAATATAAGCGAAACGTTTCCGTCAAACTCCGGGTTACGGTAGCTTCGAATGGAGATCGCTGGGATAAATCCGGGTCTTGTTTTGTATTGCCAAATGCCTCGGGCATTAATTTGTTGAATATCGCTAAAGGCGAGAAGGAGTTTCCTGCGGTGGATAGCGTGAAACTGGAGAAGATGATCGGTATCATCCCCGGGACGGATTATCAACCTACCGTGGAATTGATGCGTTTCATGACTCCGTTCGGAGTAGGGCATTACAGTAGTCCCGAGGATAGCTTGACGAAACATCGTAAACCGGTGTATGTCGACCATTGGGAAGATAGCGTAAGCTGGGAGCAAGACATAACCGATTTGTATCCTCTTTTGGAAGGTGGTGCTTATGTTGGAATCTTTATCGATACATGGACACCGGAAGGATACGTCGCAAGCATGACGATTGATGTGGATGAGTCCGATCTGACTTGCGACGCTTTGCCGAAGAAACATGTAGAGCCGTTGATGAATACGGTTTATTATATCGGGCAGGAATATCCGGATATATTCGCCCGGAAGGACGTGTCATTGGATTTTGATATTCCTCAAGGCGCACGTGATGTCCGTCTGAAATATATCGTTACGGGACATGGCGGTCATTCCGGCGGGGATGAGTTCGTGGAAAAACAGAATATTGTTTCCGTTGATGGAGTTCCAGTCTTGGATTTTGTTCCTTGGCGTACGGACTGCGCTTCTTTCCGTCGTTTTAATCCGGCTACCGGGGTTTGGTTGAGAAAGCGTCTGGCTTCCTATATCACCGAGAAGGGATATTCGGAGAAAGAAGTAGAGGAACCCTTGGCGTCTTCGGATCTTTCCCGCTCTAATTGGTGTCCCGGATCGGATGTGATACCGGAAGAGGTAGCGTTGAAAGATATCCAACCCGGCCATCATACGCTGACGGTGAGTATTCCGGAAGCGGCAGAAGTGGATGGGAATAAGCTGAATCATTGGTTGGTCTCAGCCTATTTGGTCTGGGATGAGTAAATAATGTGATAATATGTTATGTACCAATGTGCCAATCATTCTCTCTTCAACTAATTGGCATATTGGCACATTAGCCAATTAAAAAATTATTGATATGGAAGACTTGTTACCTTTCGCCCTATTATGTTTCACTTCGTTTTTTACGTTGACCAATCCACTCGGTACGATGCCGGTTTTCTTGACCATGACCAATGGTATGAATGACCATGAACGGAAAGCGATTGTCCGAAGGGCCACGATCGTGTCGTTCATCACCTTGATGGTTTTTACTTTCTCCGGTCAGTTCCTGTTTAAGTTCTTTGGTATCTCCTCAAACGGCTTTCGCATAGCTGGCGGCTTTATTATCTTCAAGATCGGGTTTGATATGCTTCAGGCACGCTATTCCAACGCAAAGTTGAAAGAGGAAGAGGTGAAAACCTATGCGGATGATATATCCATTACTCCTCTGGCGATTCCGATGTTGTGTGGTCCGGGAGCGATCGCCAACGCAATCATGCTTATGGATGACGCTTCGACATTCACCTTAAAGGGTACGTTGATCGGAATAATCGCATTGGTCTATTTTATCACATTCTTGATCTTGCAAGCTTCTACCCGGCTGGTACGTATATTGGGAGAGACTGGAAATAACGTGATGATGCGTTTGATGGGATTGATACTGATGGTGATCGCCGTGGAATGTTTCGTAAGCGGATTGAAGCCTATCTTGATCGATATCTTGCGTGAGGCGATGGGCTAACAAATTACCAGACCAGCTTCTTTCTGCGATGGGCGCTAAATATTGGAATAACCTTTTCTTATCCTCATCGCAATCGGAGATATTTGCTTTCCAGATAAGTCGCTCTGCTTGGAACGGGAGATACGATATGATATCATGGGTGTGTGTTGTCCCGTTTGAGATCGTGATCTTCTTGGATTTAGCATACAGGTTCATATCCTTCATTTTTTGCTGTCCTTCAGGTGTCGTATCATGAACTTCTTGTGTGAAATGAAGTCTGTTTATTTTTAACATGGCTAGGTGATCGATCAATTCTTTGAGATTATCCTTCGAGATGAGAGTGAAAGGTGTGTGTATTGCCACGGTCCGATTGCTGTATCGGGGGCCATCTAGTATGGTCATTCCCGGTACGTTCCATTGAATATTCTCTACCTGAGTTTGGCTGTTTATTGCTGGAGGAAGCAGAAAACGTAAGGTTTGCATTGCGTAAAAGAAACCTTTTTGTCCGGATGCTTTTATTAGAATACAAGAGGGGGCTATATTCAGTTTATAATGTTCGGTCGCTAGTTCTCTATCTGTGCGGAATATGATATTGGCTCGTTTGTCTTGTATTTTTATTTCCGGGGTGAATCCGGCGGAAAGCGTGAACAGATCGGTCAACTCCCGAGCGATCATAGCCTGTTTTTCATTTTCTACACTGATGAGAGTTGCCTTATTGAAGGTGAAATCACCTTTGTCTGATACACTTTGCAAGGGGAAAGGAATGATCTCCGGTTTTTCGTCCGGAAGGAAACATTTTACAAGTATCATAACCAAAATAATAAAATATATACCTGTTGTACGTAACATAAGAATAATTTTTAATGATATGCTTTTTTGTTTAATTTTTCACTTGCTGCAAATCTATGCTTTAAGGATATTTTCTTGGGTCCAAAATCGTCCGTGAAAATTCAAAAAACGTTTTTTTATACTCTGCAAGCCTTATATTTCGGACGATTTAGTATTTTTGCCGAACAATGGGTGATATACAACTATGCGAGTATTTTGGAGGTTTTTACAATTATATCTATTGCTGTTTTTTGTGTGTTTAGCGGAGTCTCTTTATGCAGCTCCTAAGTATTATTTTAAACAAATTTCTTTGGAAAACGGATTATCGCAGTCTTCCGTAAAATGTGTACTGGTAGATGAAAGAGGTGTTATGTGGATTGGTACCCGGTTTGGGTTGAATCGTTTCGATAGGGAAAAGATTACCGTTTATCAGGAGGAGAGGGAGAACCCGCATTCTCTTCCTTATAATGATATAGTTTTTTTGGAGGAAGATGCGGAAGGAAATATTTGGGTGGGGACTAGTCGCGGATTGGCATGTTTCGAACGTGATACCCAAAAATTTATACGTCAGGAAATAGACGGGCAACCTATGGTCGCTGCTTGTAGCCTCCTCATGCCGGAAGGAATCTATTTTTTAGGGAAGCAAGGTGTTTTTTGTTATTCCTATGCGGAAAAGAAAATGATCCGGTGTAAGTTCAAGGAAAGTCCGTTTGATTTTTCGCCTAATTATGTTTATTTGTATGACGAAAAAGAGAGGAAGGTCATTCTGTCTTTTCTGGAAAAAGGGCTTTGGTGGTATTCGCTAGACACCGGAGATCTGGAACGTGTGTCGTTTATCCCCAAAGGGAATATCCCCTCCATGTATATAGATTCATTCAAGAGAATATGGGTGGCTATCTATAATAAAGGTGTTTTTTGTTATGATCGAGAGGGGAGATTGCAGGAGCATTTGGAAACCCCGGAGAGATTGACTCATAATATCGTGCAAGATATGTGCGAGAAAGATGGCGAACTTTGGCTGGCGACGGACGGAGGTGGTATCAATATATATAATTACAAAAATAAGACCGTAAGAGCGATTATGCATCTTCCGGGCGATCGCCATTCGTTGCCGGTAAATTCTTTCGCCTGTCTGTATATCGATGATGAGGATAATGTTTGGGCGGGCAGTATCAGGGGAGGATTGATCGGCATTAAACCTGTTTTTATGACGACTTATCGGGATGCTCCTCCCGGGGCTTCTTACGGTTTGAGTTTTCAGTCGGTCACTTCCATGTATGAAGATCGTGATGGGAAAATCTGGGTAGGAACGGATGGGGGAGGTCTTGACTTGTTTGATCCGCAAAAAGAGACTTTCCGGAAATATCCTCAGACTGCGGGGATGAAGGTGGTGTCTATCATGCCGTATAGCGATTCAGAATTGTTGTTATCTTTGTTTGGTGTAGGGCTTTATCATTTTAATAAAAATACAGGAGAATGCCGGGAGTTTTTGTTAAATTGGGGGCATGTGCGAAAGGATTTATTCTTACGAGGTAATTCGATTCGTTTATTTCCTTTAGACGAGGACTGTTTTTGTCTTTTATCCGATAATCATTTGTCTGTGTATAATCGGCGGAAACAACAATTTGAGTCTTTACCGGAAGATCTGTTACCGCAAAGTTTGCTTGCGCCCCGTTTCATACAAGGCGATTCTTGTTACATAAGTTCTTCCGCGGCTTTGTATGTGTTGGATATCCCGCATAAGCAACTACGTCCGTTATTTGTGAGGAATGAGGATATCGGTACGATACTTGCGGTAAAACAAGATAAAGATAACCGTTTTTGGTTGGGGACATCTTCCGGTCTATATGTTTATGACCGTCTCTCGGAAAGATTGGACACGGTTGATCAGGATCGTTTTATTGGGGTAACGTCTCTTGCGTTTGATCGTTCTGATCGCCTTTGGATAAGTACTCATGAAGGGTTGTATGCGTATGTACCGGATGAGAAGCGTGTAATCGTTTTTGGGGAATCTGACGGTGTCTTTACACGTGAGTTTCTTCCGGAACCTGCTTTTGAGGCTTCTTCCGGTAATATTTATATTTCTGGGGTGGAAGGGCTGGTTAGGATACGGCCCGACTATGACATTCATGAGGAAGAGGATTTTTCTGTAAGCATGATTAATTTGGCTTTAGATGGGGCTCCGATTCATCCCGATGGTATATCCGGGGAACAGGCTATTTCCATTCCGTGGGATTATGTTTCTTTTGGGTTAAGTGTTATCGTGAAAGAGAAAGATTTGATGCGGAAGAAATTATTCCGTTTTTACATCAAGGGAGACCGTGAGGAGTTGTTGGAGACTTCAAGCCATGCATTTACATTTCCGGCGCTTTCTCCGGGCAACTATGAATTATGGGTTTCCTATAGCAAGAAGAATGGAGACTGGAGTGTTCCTTTGAGATTATTGACAGTAGATGTGGAGCCTCCTTTGTGGAGACGCGCTTGGTTCCTGATCGCGATGGGGGTGATTGTGTTTGCGGCAATTGGAGGGATGATCTGGTCTGTCATGCGACGCAAAGAACGGAAACTTGCTTGGGCTATGAAAGAACATGAACGAAAGTTTTATGAGGAAAAAGTCCGTTTCATGGTGAACATCAGCCATGAATTACGTACGCCGCTTACTTTGATCTATGCTCCGCTCAAACGTTTGCTGAAATCCGGAAAGGTGACGGATAAAGATGTATCCCGGCAATTGGATGGTTTGTTGTTGCAAACTTGCCGGATGCGGGAGATCGTCGATATGGTGCTCGATGCCCAGAAGTCTGATACGAACGGCGATGTTATGGATATTCGTTTTTACGATCTTAACGATTGGATACGATCGGTAACGGATGATTTTATCATGGAATTCGAAGCCCGTAGGATTTCTGTGCGGTTCCAGTTGGATGCTTCAGTAGAGAAAGTACCCTTTGATACTTCCAAATGCCGTGTCGTTTTATCTAATTTATTGATAAATGCGATGAAATTCAGCGATCCGGATACCTCATTAGTCATTGGTACGGAGCGTATGGATAAGAATGTGCGGGTTTTCCTTGCGGACCAGGGGATCGGATTGAGACATGTGGATATAAACCGTCTTTTTACCTGTTTTTACCAAGGTGAACACGACCGTAAAGGGAGTGGGATCGGGTTGGCTTATGCCCGGAAACTTATAGAGTTGCATGGCGGAAGTATAGGTGCTTACAATAATGAGGATGGAGGTGCCACTTTCTATTTCGACCTTCCTTTCACGCAAGCGTTTGTTGCCGCGGAACCGGATAGGGTTATCGATTTAAGCGTGAAGGGCGCTGACATGCCGGAAACAGATGTGTGCGGAGTACAGGTAGATACGGAGCTTGCTAAATATACATTGTTGGTGGTTGAAGATGAGATAGAGCTGCGTAACTACTTACTCGGTGTCTTGCAGGCAGAGTTTAAGGAGGTTTTTGTAGCCGGAGACGGGGAAGAGGCTTGGGAAATCTTGGGGCAATGTCAGCCGGATATTGTAATCAGTGATGTCATGATGCCTCGGACTGATGGTTTTGAGCTGTGTTACCGAATCAAGAACGACGTAGCGGTTGGCCATATTCCTGTGGTTCTATTGACCGCTAGGGTGGATCAAGCAAGTTCGGTAGAGGGGTATAAATCAGGGGCGGATATCTATTTGGCGAAGCCGTTTGATATAGATTCCTTGTTGGTGATTCTACGGAATATATTGAGACAGCGAGACCTACTTCGTGTGCGTTATCGTGAGTCCGGTTGTCTATTCTCTCCAAAAGAGGATGCGACAAGCAATGCGGACGAACAATTCATGTGTAAATTGAATACGTTGCTTCGGGAGAACTTGAGTAATCCGGATTTGAATGTGCCTTTTATCGCCTCTGCGATGGCGATGAGTAGAACGACGCTTTATAGCAAGTTCAGTCATTTGTCGGATGTCTCGGTTGGTGATTATGTGATTCGGTTTCGTATGGTCGAGGCTTCTCGGTTGCTTTCATCTCATAAGGATATGAGTATTCAGGAAGTAGCGGACCGTGTCGGTTTTTCCAGCGCTCGTTATTTTAGTACGGCTTTTAAACAAAGCTATGGGGTCACTCCAACCGAATATCGTCGAAATAATTAAGTGTTAGTTGCCGATCTCCAAAAACTGAAACCGGAATGTTGGACTATTTGAGAAAAGAGATTGGGTTCCTTCATGATAGCGGTCAATTCAGTACTTCCCGTAATTATTTACGAACATTGAACAGCTTTTCCTCTTTTTTAGAGAATTGTGATATACCTCTCACCGCATTAGACTCCGATACGGCTTGCAAATATGAGAAATGGCTATGGGGAAGGAGAGTGAGTAAGAATAGTAGCTCATTTTATATGAGAATCTTGCGTGCCGCTTATAATAAAGCTGTACAAGAGCAACTTGTGGAGCAAGCTTTTCCTTTTCATGAGGTATATACCGGGATTGCCAAGACATCGAAACGTGCCGTTAGTGAAAAGACCATTTTGAAGTTGCAGAGACTTGACCTGTCTTATTCATCGGCTTTGGCTCTCTCCCGGGATTTCTTTTTTTATCGGGTGGCTTTTTGATATCCATTTTACAGGGATTGATACTTAAAATCTTATATGTTTTTTGCGAACCGGTCTTCTTTTTCTCCTTGGGGGAAGTAAGAAGGCCGGTTTCTTTATCGTCTATTCTTTATCGCTTTGAATGTCCTTTTCCCTTTTAGATAAAATGCCAGAATTAAACTGTCCCGCATAAGTTCCGGGATGGTGCTCAGTGTTCTTTTCTCCAGATTCTCTTTACGCTTAGGCGTATATTCCGGTTTGAGTTGGTGATAGGTTTTTCTTGCCTCATAAACAGCTTTGGCGTTCGCGAAATGTCCTTCCAGCAGGAACTTCGCGGCGGCGATATAGTCCAGCCAAAAGCGGACACACATCACATGCTTTAGATCTTCTTCCCGGGAATTCTTGTAAAGCATCAATAAGCTGTTTCGGAAATTCAAGAAAGTCTTGCGGGGACTTTCCGCGTTCAAGGTGGCTCCACCGACATGGTAAACGATGGATTGTGGGACGCATACCAACCGATATCCCCGGGAACGTAAACGCCAACACATATCGACTTCTTCTTGATGTGCGAAGAATCCGGCATCTAATCCCCCGACTTCCTTATACGTAGCCGTACGAACGAATAAGCAGGCTCCTGTCGCCCATAAGATATCGGCGGGAGTGTCGTATTGCCCCTCGTCCTTTTCCACGATATGCAAGATTCTCCCCCGACAAAATGGATAGCCGTATTTGTCAATGTATCCTCCGGCCGCACCCGCGTACTCGAAGTATTCTTTATTTCGTTGAGCCCGTATTTTGGGTTGGACACAAGCGATTGACGGATCAGAGTCGAGAGTGGCAATCGGGGCATCTAACCAATTGGGAGTAACTTCTACGTCGCTGTTTAATAAAACGCAATATTCATGGTCGAGCCTTTTGAGCGCTTGATTATATCCTTCGGCAAAACCATAATTCTGGTTGAAGGAGATAATGCCGACGGTCGGGAATTTTGCTTTCAACATCTCGATCGAGTCATCGGTAGAACCGTTATCTGCTACGATAACCTCCGCCCATTCCGGAGAGTTGGATACGACGGAAGGAAGGAATTCCTCCATTAGCTTTCTTCCGTTCCAGTTTAAGATGACAATCGCTACTTTTTTCATCCTTGTTGCTCGTGTTTATGTTTCCAACGTTTATGGGTCCATAGCCAGTAGGCCGGATCACGCAAGATCATTTTCTCTAAAAGTCGTGCGTATCGCTCGGTGATGTAATTTTCCGGAGTCTCTTTTGGATTCTCCGTAATCAGCTTCATGTCTACGGTGTAATATCCTCTTTTTACTTTTTGGGTATCGAGGAAGATCACAGGCAGGTTCAGTTTGCGTGCGATACGCTCCGGACCAGTTAATATGGCCGTATCTTGATGAAGGAACTCGGTCCAATAATGCAGGTTCGCCTTGCTGGGTGTCTGGTCCGCCAAGAAGATGACGACAGAGCGGGTCTTGTCTTGTTTTAACTTGATGATATCCCGTATCGTATCGTTTTTCTTGATGCCGAAAGAACCGAATTGCGTCCTGAGGTTGGCGAATAGCTTATCAAAAGCCTTGTTGTTTAACGGACGGTATATCTGATAGATGCGTGAGTCCTCAAAGCGAGTGGTCGAGCCGGAAAACCATTCCCAGTTGCCATAATGCCCCATCGTGAGGATGAAGCAAGTATGGCCTTTCGCCATAAGTTGGTCAACCAATTCCGGGT
Source organism: Parabacteroides sp. KHUB-02 (assembly GCF_056640955.1). Lineage (NCBI taxonomy): Bacteria > Pseudomonadati > Bacteroidota > Bacteroidia > Bacteroidales > Tannerellaceae > Parabacteroides > Parabacteroides sp. KHUB-02. Next base: position 231,591 of record NZ_JBWQEV010000001.1, read on the forward strand.
TCCTCAGATAGGCTCGCTGTTGTATCTCATCCAGAGAGATATGGGCTAGTTTAATCGTTTCTACGATATAATCGGCGAAATGATGATAGAACCGACGTTCTAATTGGCGTAATTCTGCCTTGGATTTATCCGGGAAAGAGGCGGTTATATTACGGCGCACTACTTTTACCCGGTATCCGGCTATCTTATAGATAAGGACATATAGGATGTCTGATAACACGTATAAAGCTCGCATGGGAAGTAAGGCGTGTACTTTTACCCAGCTATAAAGAAAGGCATATTGTATTTTATCCCACATCTTAGTTGACGGTTGATGATTGATTGTTGACTATTAATGCGGTGCGATCCTCATTCCAGCCGCCTAGTACGACTTTGCGGGTCTCATTGACCAAAGCGGCATCATAAGGGATTTCTACCTTTATATAGTTCTCGGTGAAACCGTGCATCTTGCCGTCTTTCTTGGTGTGTTCGAATAAGACATTCGCTTCTTGTCCGATATGGGCCTCATAAAAGGCATGAAGTTTCTGGTCTGAGATATCCAAGAGTTGTTGACTGCGTGCGTGTTTGGTCTTTGGGTCTACTACATAATCGATCTTCAGCGCTTGGGTACCCGGGCGTTCCGAATAACTGAACACGTGCAGTTGGCTTATATCCAAGCTATCGATGAATTGGCGGGCCTCCTCGAAGTACTCGTCTGTCTCGCCACGGGTTCCAACGATTACGTCTACGCCAATGAAAGCATGCGGCATTATTTCCTTGATCTTTTCGATCTTATGACGGAAAAGAGCAGTGTTGTAACGGCGGCGCATTAATTGCAAGACAGCATCGCTGCCGCTTTGTAAAGGGATATGGAAATGAGGAGCGAAACGTTTGCTATGGGCCACGAAATCTATGGCCTCGTCGGTAATCAGATTCGGCTCGATGGAAGAGATACGATATCGTACGATTCCATCTACCTCATCCAAAGCCCGGATTAAGTCGATAAAGGTCTCGTCGGTACTTTTGCCGAAGTCCCCGATATTTACGCCTGTCAATACGATCTCCTTACCTCCTTTACGAGCGACTTCCTGCGCCTGTTCCACCATGCTGGCGATCGTCCCGTTCCGGCTTCTTCCACGGGCGAAAGGAATGGTACAATAGGAGCAATAATAATCGCATCCATCTTGTACTTTCAAGAAATGACGTGTACGGTCATCGGCCGAGCAAGAAGGGGAGAAGGAACGTATATCCTTGCTTTGTGAGGCGATAACAGTTCCTCCGTGTTCTTTCTTCTCCAGATTCTCCAGATATTGAAGGATCTCTAATTTCTGTTCGGCGCCAAGAACCAAGTCAACGCCTTCTATATGGGAGACTTCCTCCGGCTTCAACTGTGCGTAGCAACCGGTCACCACGATAAAAGCGCCGGGGTGTTGCTTGCTGATCCGACGGATCGCTTGCCGGCACTTCTTATCGGCCAGTTCCGTTACGGAGCAAGTATTCACCACGCATATATCCGCTTTTTCCCCGGGACGCACCTTGCGTACCCCTTGTTCGGCTAATAGCTTTCCAATGGTAGAGGTCTCCGCGAAATTTAGTTTGCAACCCAGCGTATAATAAGCGGCCTTTTTATTGTTAAATACGGTCTGATCTATCATTTTCGATTTAGTTAGAGTGCAAAGGTACTAATTAAGCCCGGATTAGTAAAGAGTTCGGATTGAGATGGACTTAAAAACTCTTTACTATTGCATAAATAGTTTTCCGGAAGCCTATCTATTCTTCTTTACTATTGGATATATTCTACAAACCACGTCGTGGTCTGTGCGATTCACGTCGTGGTCTGTATAAACCATGACGTGGTCTGTAAAAACCATGCCGTGAACTAAGGAATAGATACAGTCAAGCAACATTATTTATGAAGACTTGTTATCGAATAGTCCTTGCTGCGGCCTTGTTTTGTTTATTGTGCCGATAGAGGAAATACGGTAACTAGGGCTCCACTAAGATTAATACCGGATTGTTATCATTCTCGGGTTGCTCCCAATCGATTAGGTAACGGTTGTCGTTTGAGATGTATTTGGGAGTGAAATAGGCTTCTTCGGGAAGTTCAAATGAGTTTTCCGGGTATATGAATTGTACATAGGCTAATTGCTTCTCCGCTATATCATAATATAATGTATAGGTATCTTTATCGGAGAAGTTATGCATATAGAGCCGGTCTCCGATTTGCCCGGGTATGACAGGGATCGTCTTTGTCCTGAACAGGTCGTTTTTTATATCGTCTATCGTGATATTATAACGGAGTTCCTCGGGCGTTCGGTATTTACCTAGATCGAGGACGGCATAAGGAGTTAGCTTCATGTCGTTGGAAACTTTAAATATCGTATCGCAGAACAACTCCTTAAATGCGGCAATCTTATTTCCGTCGAAAGGACGGAACTCATAGGTAAATGTCATGACGAAAGGAGGTTCTGTATAAGATTTATAGTAAGGTATGCTATCCGATATGACTGTATCTTGGCAAAAATAGAACCGAATGGGTGCGTTGCCAGAGAGGTTGGGTACGTGACCTAGGATAACGTTCGTCTTAGGGAGTGGATAAAATCCCCGGATGTTCTTATCCGGAATTTGAATGGTTTGGTGGAATTTCCCTTGCCAATCGTATACCTTTATTCGGATGGGGCTATCTTTTATATAAATAAGATGATCATGAGGTTCTAGTCCGGATATACGACTAAACTCATCCGGACCTCCTCCTTGTTTGCCGATATCGTATAAATATTTTCCTGCCAAGTCGAAAACAGAAGCTCTGTTATCATGCTGCACCAATAGCTTATCGCCGTGTTTAATAATGCGGGAGATGTATTTGATCAAGATTGAGTCATTCGTTTGCAGAGGGATGAATTGGATGGATTTCGCCCATTTCTTTAAGGCTACTTCTTGAGGTTGATGGTCAAAAACAGTTGCTAGGTCAATTGTTATACATTCCTCTGATTTCTCGCTTGTGCCGGTACAAGCGGTTAGTAATATCGCAAATATAATAAGCCATTTATTCATAAAAATATCTTTGTCCTAAAGTTAATAGGACAAAGATATTTAATTTATTTCGAAATATTCGTAATATTATGAAGGTTTTGTACTGTTATTTCCAATCCACTAAGGATGATTTAAAATAGTTCCAATCGGCCTTTTCCCATAAGGGGGCTTGCGCGCCAAGTCTTACTTTATATTCGTCCCAATGTGTGTTCTCTACTTTGGACCAACCTTTTTCGGCGACACCAGCCAAACGGGGCATTAACAGGAATTGCAGATCTCTGAAATTGGTGATCGTCTCGCACCAGATAGCGGCTTCTATACCCGCTACATCTTTTTGAGGATTCTCTACAGTTGGGTTGAAGGTCATCGGGTCCCAGTCGTACATTTCTTGGATCGTTTGTTTCTCATAGGCGGCCATGCCCAGACGTTCTTGCTCCGCGTTTTGGGTGGAGTCCGCACTTGGTTCCAGATATTTATGGTCCAGATAAACGTAACCGCTCGGCGAGAGAATCACTTTCGTTTTTTTGGATATACCAAGTCCCGGATCTTTTGGTGCCTCTTTCATGAATTCTGCGAATAAGGCCATGATCTCTTTATATTCGGCAGGTATATTATCTTTTTTCTTAGAAGAGTCCTCGCTTTTTTGCTTCAGATAAATCCAGTGCTGGATGACATCGCCTTCCGAGATATCCGCACGGGCGGTTTCTTGCCAGCCGACCATTTTCTTTCCATTCTTCAGTACGATTTCCCGTGTCTTATTTATAAAACGGACGAACTTATCATGGGGTAAGCCGATCGCCTCGTCGCCTCCGATATGGATGTAGTTTCCGGGTGCTAAAGCGGCTAGCTCCGCGATAACATCCTCCGTGAATCGCATCGCTTTCGGATCATCTACGTCGAGCGCATTGAAGGCCTGCCCCGGGATGTTAACCTTGGTCTTGAATTTGACAGCGTTCTTGAAGTCTGGATAAGCGGCGAATACGGCAGCTGTATGCCCCGGGATATCTACTTCCGGTATGATCGTGATGAAGCGTTCTTTCGCGTAATTAACGAGATCCTTGAATTCCTCTTGCGTATAATAGCCTCCTTTTCTGCCGTTGTTGGGAAGTTGACCTCCTATTTCCGCTAGCTCGGGATATTTCTTGATCTCGATACGCCAGCCTTGGTTATCGGAAAGATGCATATGCAGTACGTTCATCTTATATAAGGCGATCATATCGATCACTTGTTTCACTTCCTCGGGATCGAAGAAGCAACGAGATACATCGAAAGAAAGCCCACGCCAAGCGAAACGAGGTGAGTCCTTCACTTCCAGTAGCGGTAGATAAATCTTCTCGCCTCCGGATTGTAGATTACCACCCACGATTTGTTTCAAGGTAGTGATACCTCGATAGATACCTTCTAGGGTAGTGGCCTTGATGTAGATGTTTCTCTTTTGGATGGAGAGGGAGTAAGACTCATCTACGGGGACACTATCTTTCGGACTCAATCCATAAGCTTTTGGCAGGTCGGCGAACTCTTTCGGATCTGTCAACTCGAGGAAGATGATGCAATTCGATTCTTTGTCTGAGGCGGAAGCCAGCTTGATGCCGGATAGCTTTTCTATCTCGTTGGATAGCAACTCGCCCATACCCTTTAAGGATTCGTCCGCATAACCGATCTCGATGCCGGGATGGATCGTGAATGTACCTTCGCCTACTGTCATTTGGGCCGGAGCGGGGATAATGCTTACGCTTCTTTCTCCAACATCTGGGGATGAACAGGCGATAAATGTAATAAAACTACAGAGGGTCAATGCCCATGCGAGAGTGATTCTTTTCATTCTTATTTTAAATTTATAGGTTATATCATGGCAAAAGTAAGGATTTGTTTTTACTTTTACGCGAATTTCACAAAAGTGTGCTATGATCAAAGAGAATTTCATTAAGATTTACGAGGAGAGTTTCAAGGAAAACTGGGCCTTGCCGGCATTAACGGATTACGGGAAAAGTAAAACCTTTACTTTCTGTGATGTAGCAACGGAGATCGCACGTATTCATCTTTTATTCCATGAGTGCCAAGTCCGTCGTGGAGACAAGATCGCGTTGATCGGTAAAGACAGCTCCCGTTGGTGCATCGCTTATATGGCGGTTGTTACTTATGGGGCGATTATCGTGCCTATTCTTCAGGACTTTAATCCGAATGATGTACATCATATTATTAATCACTCGGAATCTGTCTTTTTGTTCGTTAGCGATCGGATTTGGGATTCTTTGGAGGAAGATAAGATCGAGGAGGTTCGCGGCGTATTCTCTCTTTCCGATTATCGTTGCTTGCATCAACGGGATGGAGAGAATATCCAGAAGTTGATGAAATCGCTGGATGAGAAGATGACCGAGAAATATCCGGATGGTTTCACCCAAGAGGATATCAAATACGCTGAGCTGGATAATGACAAGGTGGTAGAGATCAACTATACATCGGGTACGACCGGATTTAGCAAAGGGGTTATGTTGACGGGGAATAATTTAGCCGGAAACGTGACGTATGCCCGGACACTGGATCTATTGTTCCGGGGTGAACGTGAGTTATGTTTCCTGCCTCTGGCCCATGCCTATAGTTGCGCTTTCAATTTATTGGTACCCATGGCATTCGGTGTGCATGTCTATTTATTAGGTAAGGTGCCGTCTCCTAAAATCTTATTAAAGGCATTCGAAGAGGTGAAGCCGAACTTGATCTTGATGGTTCCCCTGATTTTGGAGAAGATCTATAAGAAGATGATCCTTCCTCAGTTGAATAAGCGAACCTTGAAGTTGGCTTTGAATATCCCACTGTTGGATTCACGTATCTATGCGCAGATCCGCAAACATTTGGTGGATGCCTTGGGAGGACGTTTCCGTGAAGTGATCGTGGGGGGCGCCGCCATGAATCAAGAAGTAACGGATTTCTTGTATAAGATCAAATTCCCGTTCACGATCGGTTATGGTATGACGGAATGTGGCCCGTTGATCAGTTATGACCATAATAATGAGTATGTGCCCGGTTCTTGCGGACAGATCTTGAAAGGGATCATGAAAGTCCGTATCGATTCGGAAGACCCTTATAATAAGGTAGGCGAGATTCATGTATCGGGCGAGAACGTAATGAAAGGCTATTATAAGAATGATGAGGCAACCCAAAATGTCTTCACGGAAGATGGCTGGCTAAGGACTGGTGATTTGGGTACGATCGATCATGACAACCGTATTTTTATACGTGGACGTAGCAAGACGATGATCTTGGGCGCTAGCGGACAAAATATTTATCCGGAAGAGATTGAATCCAAATTGAACAATTTGCCATTCGTGATGGAGAGTTTGGTCGTGGAGAAAAACGGGAAATTGATCGGGATGGTGTATCCGGATTACGATACGGTGGATAGTACGGGTATCTCGCATACGGATCTTCCAGTTATCATGGAACAAAATAGGATAGAGTTGAACAAGCTCCTGGCTCCTTACGAAACGATCTCGGAGATACAATTGTATCCGACAGAATTCGAGAAAACACCGAAGAAAAGCATTAAGCGTTACCTGTACAGTAATTATTGATAAATAAATAGAAAGCAAACGCAGCTAATATTCAGCATATTGTAAAAGCGGTAGAAAATAATTCAAAAAAAAACGTCTTATGTTGTACAACATATATGATTAATACATACATTTGCATCGTTTTACAACAACAAGATATTATAGACCGTTTAAATTAAGAACAAAATGAAAAAGTTAGTTGCATTTGCTGCTGTTATCGCAGCTGTATCATTCGCATCTTGTGGCAACAAATCTGCTGAAACTACCGAATCTGTTGCTGAAACAGAAGAGGCTACTGTAGTTGAGGAAGCTCCTGTAGTAGAAGAGGATGCTGCCGCTACTGATTCTGTAGCTGTTGAGGTTACTGACTCTGTTGCCGTAGAAGCTGCTCCTGCTGAATAATAATCAGTAAACGAGTTTTGAGGACAGTCTGTATGCGTTGAACATACAGACTTTTTTTGTTTATAAACCATAGATAATGATATGAGACAAATTTTACTTCTTCCATTGGCCGCTCTATTGGCTATGCCGGTATTCTCGCAGACTCCTGCCGATACGACGCTTACGATCCGGAATATAGAGATTCAGGGTACCCGTTTCGCCGGGTTGAGCGAGAGGGGCGGGATGAAAATCTTGCGGGTAGATAATAACTTGAGTAGCGTTACCAATACGGCGGCGGATGCTTTTCGCCAATTGCCTTCTGTCATAACCGATATGGAAGGAGCCGTTATATACAGGGGCTCCGGTAATGTCGGGATGCTTGTCGATGGAGTTCCTTACGGTTTGCTGGAAGAATATAGCGGTGACGTGCTGATCCAACTTCCCGCCCTGTTCTTTAACCAGATCTCATTAGGTGCGTTTCCTCCGATTAATGCGGTGCCGGATGGTGATGTGGGCATACTCAATCTGGTGCCTCGTATGTATGGAACGGGAGATTCCCCTCTATATGTTACGCTTGGGGCGGGATGGAATGAGCGATATAACGCAGGAGCGGTATTGAATTTGCATCCCGGAAAATTCCATATCAACGCGAAATACAATTATAGGAGGGAATACCGGGAACGATCTTTCAGCAAATCGACCGCGACCGCTAAAAACCGGACGGAGATGAATAATAATGCCACGGCTCGTCCGGACGTACATGTGGCGGATATGAAAGTAGACTATGATCTTTCCGCGAAAGACCGGATCACCGTGCATGGCCTGTATCATTTGATGGATTATAGCCGGTATGGACGCATTAACAACCGGGTATTCAACCCGAAAGGGGAGCAAATGAAGTACGTGATCCGTAACCGGTATAACGACCAGCGTCAGGAAGCTTATGCCGCCGAAGCGTATTGGAACCATGAGATTTCGGAGAATCAAGGTTTTTATACCGTATTCAACTATAATAATTTCTCGTATGATGAGGATAATGATTTCAAGAATGAGAATCCTCAAAACGGGAATATCGTCTCGGAGGATAACCAATCTATCGACCATACGAAACATAATTATTTCTGGGGATTTGGATATGGGCAGGAGATCGATGGTTGGGATTTCAAGCTTGGTTATATAGGTCGTGCGCGAAACGAGGATTATCTGACGGCTGCTTTTGATAAGGTGGACGGTAGTTTTGAGCTAAGTCCGGCGAAATCGTATAATTACGATTTCAAACGTTATCTGAATTTGATCTATGCGGACGTGGTTAAGAATTGGGGCGCTTTTAACGCGGAGATAGGGATACAGGCGGAATTTAGTCATTTTAAGATGAATGAGTTTAGCCCTTCTTGGATCAACGACCCTTATTGGCAGGGGATAAAAGGCAAAGAGAACAAGAGCTCTCGTTTTCATTTGTATCCTCGTGCCCGTTTTACTTATGAGGTGAATAAGAGCAATCGTTTAAGCTTGAGTTATCAGCAACGGGTGATTCGTCCGAATGGCAGCTATTTGTGCTCTTTCTTGAATAACAGTGATCCTACCCATATCATACAGGGGAATCCGGGCTTGAAGGATGAGTTTATCCATAACGTAGAGCTAGGATATCTGTTTTCGGCTCCCCGTTTTCGTTTGACTCCGGCTATTTATTACCGGAATCGTACGAATCGTATCATGGAGGTCGCTAGCCAAGTAAATGACGAGACGGTTTGGAAGAAAGAGAATATCGGACATAGCCAAGCAGTCGGAGCCGACTTGTCCGGTAGCTGGAATCCGGTACGTATCTTGACGGTCGGTTTCTCCGGGGATATCTATCGGGACGAGATCGATGGGCGTACGATAGGCTATGACGAGAAGAAATCCTTGGTTTGCTGGGATGTGAAGGGGAATGTAAACGTAAGTATTACGCCGACTACGGATTTTCAGGTAGACGGCTTCTACGTTTCCGACCAGCTTACGCCTCAAGGTAAGATCAAAGGCCGTTATAGCGTAAATGCCGGTCTCTCTCAATATTTCCTCAATCGTAAATTATGCGCGAACTTAAGTATCAACAATATATTCGATAGTTTAGAAGAAACAACGATTATTGATGCCCCGAACTTAGAAATGACGCAAAAGCGCAATCGTGATGCCCGGGTAGCTTGGCTTACGTTGACTTATCGTTTATAAAGTAGGTTCCGTGCCCTGTGTTCCATCTTGTTTGTGCTTTTGGATGAACAAGATGAAACGCATGGAACGGTCGTACGTGAAATAATTCCAGATCCAGTCGATCAGTACAATTAGCTTATTCTTGATTCCTAAGATGGAACGTAAATGTACGAGCATCCAAACCAACCATGCCGTAAATCCGTGTAATTTCACCTTATTTAAATCGGCAACCGCTTTATTCCTGCCGACAGTAGCTAAAGTTCCCAAATTCTTATAATGGAAAGGTCTCGGTTTTTTTAGAGCCTCGATCCGTTGTAGATTTTCGGCTAATAACTCACCTTGCTGAATCGCTACCTGAGCGACTTGCGGATGTCCGTTCGGGTAATCCGGTTCTGCCATCCAGCAGACATCTCCTATGGCGAATATATTGGATAAGCCTTTTACTTGATTACATTCATTGACGATAATCCGTTCCCCCCGGGTCAAGAGTTCTCCTTCGATATGATCGAAATGCACCGCTTTCACACCACTTACCCAAAGTAAGGTTCTAGTGGGTATGGTTTGTCCGTCATCTAAGAAAACGTTCCCATCCTTATAGTCCACGACACGCTTCTGAAGAATGATGTTAACGCCCATATCCTCAAGGAAGCGTTTAGCGTTGGAGGAGGCTTCCGGAGACATGGCCCCTAGTAATTTAGGGGACCCTTCTATCAGATAGATATTCATATGAAAGTTTCCTAGATCCGGATAGTCTTTTGGCAAAACAAACCGTTTCATCTCGGATAAAGCGCCGGATACTTCTACACCTGTAGCCCCTCCACCTACAACAACTATATTTAGCAAAGCTTGCTTCTCGTCTGGGTCCGTACAAGTAGTCGCTTTCTCTAAATTAATTAATAAGGTGTCTCGTAAAGCTAACGCCTCTTCTACCGTTTTCATGGGTAGAGACTGTTCCTCGATCGTTTTGTTTCCAAAGAAGTTGGTGATAGTTCCAGCGGCGATTACAAGATAATCATATTCCAATTCGCCGATGGAGGTTTGAATGGTATGCCCTTTCGGATTGACGCCATATACCTCTGCCAACCGGAAGTAAAAGTTCTTTCTCTTCTGGAATATCTTTCGATATGGAAAGGATATTTCATTATATTCTAAGCCGGAGGACGCTACTTGATAAAGCAGGGGAGGAAACTGGTGATAGTTGTTCTTGTCGATTAAGACTACTTGAAACTTGCTCTTTTTCAATTTCTCAGCTAGTTTTAACCCTCCAAATCCGCCCCCGATAATTACGACCCGCTTTTTGTCTGTGTAAGGAATGTTGAAGCCCATGATCTAAACGCTTTTCCTATATAAACATAGAAAGAAGCGAATTGGTTCTTCCGTTAATTATTAATGTATGTAAGCGGGTAGAGGCTTTATTTACAGGAAGGTTTATCGTGTTTCGGGGAAATACGTTTCTTTACCTTCCGCTTCAATCGCAAAAACTGCAATATGGAAAGTATACGCATCAAGATTATGAATAAGATAACCCCTAGCAAAATATAGCAAATTATCGGCGATGTCATTTTACCCTCTTCTTCACAAATTTTATCCCAGTCTTTAATTTGGAATAGTAAAACATAAAAAAATATGGTGGTCATTATACACTATCTTTTATTAGATCATCCATACGGATAGGTGTCTAAAATCAATGAGGCAAAGATAAATGAGCATAACTTATTAGGAGTTATACAACTTGACAATTTAAATGTATATTCTGATAGGGGGTGTTTTCTACAACGATTTAAGTTTTTTCCTTAGCTCCGTGGGACTATATCCAAAGCGTGCCTTGCAAAATTTGTAGAAATGCGAATGCGAGGAGAAATCGAATTCATCTATTATGTTCTTAAAATCATCCTCGCTGTTAGCTATGGCGACCAATAGTCGTTTGGATTTCTCTTGCATCAGCCATTCGTAGGCTGGAATACCGAAAGCTTTTTTAAACTTCATTCGAAAGGAATTTACTCCGTAACCTATCATTTGAGCTAGATCTGTTACTGTTTTAGCTTTTATATAATTCTCGGCGATGAGTCTCTCAAACTCTGCTGAATGCGTACTTGATAAATAGAAAAAGTAGTCTAATTCCTCTTTTCTATAAAGCTTTTTCAGTAAGTAGAATAATTCCGTTCTCTTTAATTCATACAAAGGGTAGTTCAGGAAATTATTTTCAAGATATTGTCCGACAAGTTCTAGAAAACCGTATAAAGGTTCCACTATTTTCAGTTCTATCCACTTAGAGATAGGTTGAGGTAATATTCCGTACGGATGTTGGTAATACGGTAACTCATTCATCGTTAAACTGTCAAAAAAGAAAATGATGATTTTTGAACCTAGTGTGATATCATATGTGTAATTTTCAAATGATCTTAGAAAGATCATATACTGTTCACCGATTGTTTTCTTTTCTTCTTTAGTGGAATATATAGTTATGGATCCGCTTAAGATAAAAATAATCATATCGCTGGATAAACCAGATAAGGTTTGTGTTATTTCCTCTGACATCAATATGATACTAAAGCCAGCGTGTAAGATTCGGTTTTCAGATGTTTCCGGAGAAATTCTGTTAATAAGCTTGTTTATGAAATTATTGTTATTTAGTTTGTTATACAAATATTTCCCCCCTTCAGTAAATCTAGATGCAAAAAAAGCGCAATGTATTAGTATGGTCTGTATACAAACTATCATTTTTTGTATACATTATGATATGAATGAAAAATAAATAGGAATCAGAGGAGGTCTCTGATTCCTTGTAAAATAAGATCTCCCATTTTTTTAAGGGAAGAATTAAGTTTACTAATACTTTAGGAGGGTAATTTCTATTATCACAATAGAATGAAATAAAAACTAAATACGTCTTACAAATGAAAATAAGACATTACGTATGAACAAGCTTGAATATTATAACGTATTGTGTTTTATTTTCTAAGTCGTTTTATTTATCCGTGCGGAATGGAAGCACCGGTAATCCTTGTACGTTTTGCAAGTTGCCAATTTGGAAATTCCGGAAACCATAACGAGCGGCTATTGGGGCTTTTACGCCCGGAGCTGAGATAATAACGGTTTTCTTGTTAGCGTCTATAGTTGCGTTTGCCTTGTGGAAACGCATGTCTTTTCCGGCTATCTCGAAGCCTATGATCCCGTTATCTCGATTGAAGCCATCTTCCGCATTCTTGAAAAAAAGAATGATTTTATCTTTATCTATTTCCATATGATCGTATTGGGGGCTCTCACAAGCGATGGTTGTATAACCATAGGTTTTGTTTAGAGCCATATAACAAAGACGCTCACCGATCTTTTGTTTCTCTTTGGGGTGTATTTGCCGTTTCTCGTAATCCTGTACCAGATCGTTCGTGGAAACAATACCGCTATTGGGGATCAACCGGGTGGCTTTGTATTGCTCTTCACGAAGGTATGCGGCTTGGGCTCCTTCTCCATATTCGTAAGGGGCGATTTCTACCAGATAGAAAGGTAATTCTCCTTGTCCCCATAATCCTCTCCAATGTTCTACCATTGTCGCTAGGCGTTTAGCGTAGTCCGGGTGTCCGACATTTGACTCTCCTTGATACCATAGGAAACCTCTGACCGTATATTTGCTGGCTGGTTTCAGCATTCCGTTATACATGATCATGGGTTGTAGCATCGGATGGATTTTCTCATCGTTACCCGCTAAGGATAGATCGATATCGCTATAATTTAGCAGGATGTCTTTGGGCAACCAACCTTCCACTGTGGAGCCGCCCCAGTTACAATTGATGATACCTACCGGCACGTTCAACACCTCGGTCAACAGGGTCGCGAAGAAATAGGCGGTAGCTCCGAACTCCGGTGCGTTTTGCGGATCACATACTTTCCATTCGCCACCTACCGGATAATCTTTCGGTTCCAAGGCTCCGACCCGTTGGATCGTAGCGTAACGGATCGAGTTCTTATATTTCCCGGATGTAGCGATAGCGTGGTTACCTTCCTCGATAGGGCAGTGCCAGAAACCTCTTAATGGCATTTCCATATTGGATTGGCCGGAACCGAACCATACCTCGCCGATCAGAAGATCATGCAAGACAATCTTGTCTTGTCCATTCTCTAATGTTAACTGTTGCTTTTCGAAACTGGCCGAGGGCGTCTGAACCCAGATTTCCCATCTGCCTTGATCGTTTACTTGGGCCGTGTATTCCGTATTGTCCCAAGAACTACGGGCTTTCAGGCTTGAATTTGGGGTTGCATTTCCCCAGAGCCGTACTTTAGTGGCTTGTTGGAGTACCATGTTGTCGCCTACCAAAGCTGGCAGCTTGATCTCGGCCCGGAGGTTCACCAAACCGAGAAGGAGGCCGATCGCCATCCAATAGAATTTGTTCATATCGCTTGTTTTTTTGATGTCGGAAGCTTCCGACGGTTGTTAATCTGATAAAAAAGAGCCGGCAGGCGGTCTTTCGGACGGCTATTCGCCGGCAAGTCGTTCGATAATCTCCATACACATCCGTCCGTTGTGATAGGGACATTTCCAGAAACCGGCCTTGTCATCCTCGCGATTGATCTCGTGATCGAGCGATACGCTCCAATGCCATTCCCCTTGTTCCTTGTCGATCAAATAACGCTGAATGAATTTCCAGCATGTATAGGCTGTGCCTAAGGCAGGCTCATCTCCGAAATGTTGATACAAGTTGAAATGACCCACTACATTCTCGGCTTGCACCCACCAATTCAGGTCTGTGTCGGCTTTCTTCTCATCCGGGTGATACTCGTAAATGAGGCTACCGTTCGCTAATAACCCGTCTTCGGCCGCTATCGCTATCTTTTGAACCAAAGGCTCTACTTTCTGAAGGATCTCGTTGTCTCCCAATTCGATAGCGGCCTCATGCAGTAACCAAGATGCCTCTATATCATGACCGTAGGAGATGATACGGTATTTGCTTTCCCAATCCTCGTTGAAAAAGAGGTTTAAATGATAGGTACGGTGATCCAAAATCTTGTCGGTGAAAATCAGGATCAAGTTTCGGAGTTGTTTTTTGAGGTGCTCGTCTTTCCATTCCCGGTACAAGTTGGTATAAGGTTCGAGGATATGCAGGTGGGTATTCATTGTTTTTTTCTCATTCTCATCCTTGTCGCTGAGTCGCATATCCTCTATCAGTTTCCAGTCTTTCCTAAAGGCTTCCATATAACCGTTCTTTTCCGGGTCGAAACTATATTGTTCGATTGCCTTGAAGAGACGGATCGCATAATCCAACGCTTCTTTATCTCCGGTAGCCCGGTTGTACTCGCTTAATCCGTAGATAGCGAATCCTAAGGCGTAGATTTGCTTTTTGGTTTGCACCGGTTGACCGGTATAGTCTAATTCCCAGTAAATACCCTCGAATTCTTGGTCGTAGAATTTATCGATAAGGTAGCGTTTTGCATGGGTCGCCGTTTCCAGATATTCCGGCTTTCGTAATAAACGGTATGCGGCGGAGAATGTCCATAGGATACGGGCGTTCAAGATGGCGCCTTTAGGGGCATGTACGACTCGTTGGCCGTTTCCCGTGATTTGCCCATGGAAACCACCATACTCATTATCAATCATTCGGTTCATCCAAAAAGGGAGGATATTGTTCTCTAGCTCCCATTGAACCTCGTTTTGTAAATCTTCGGAGATTTTATTCATTTGTTTCTTTTCTTTTGGTTTCTAATGTTGCGGTGATTTCCTTCATCTTTGTCTCGCTAAGCGGATAGAAAGCGATAAATACAACGGACAGGATCGTACCTACGGCCGGTAAGAAACTGAGGAACATCTTGATTCCGCTAATCGTTTCCTCGCTTTGTACGGTATTGGCCTGAAATCCGAAGAAAGCGAGCAGCCAGCCTGTGATAGCCGTGCCGATCGCCCATCCGAATTTCTGGCTCATGGACGAAGAACTGAAGATCAATCCTGTGGCACGGTTCCCGGTTTTTAGTTCTGAGTAATCCGTGCAATCAGCGTACATGGACCAAAGTAAGGGGAAAATACTACCGGCGCAAATACTGATGAACACTTGGAACGTGAATATCAGGGCTAGATCCGTCTTGTCGAGCCAGAAAAAGAGGATGCTTAAGACCGAGGCGATCAGCATGGAGCCCATATAGGTTCTTTTCTTTCCGATCCGGTTGCTTAATGGGGCGGCCAAGATTACTCCGATAATGTTTGCCGCCTGTCCTACCGCCAGATATAATCCGCTTAAGACGAAGGAGACTCCGAAAAGAGATACATTGGCATAGGCTTCCTCAACGATAAAGTATTTGAAATAATATACGGTAGCCCCGTCGCGGATGGAATTGAAAACCAGAGCGGAGACACCTGCTCCCAATAGTATCCACCAAGGCTTGTTGCGCAATAGGTCTCTCAAGTCATCTTTTAACGAGCCTTGTTGCTCTTTAATCGGTTTTACCCGTTCTTTTGTCCATGCGAAACATCCATAAAAGAGAATGGCGCACAGGATAGCGATAACTACGACCGCTAGGGTCCATCCATGTTGTTGATCCGCCAATTCATCGCTATTTCCGCTAAAGAAACGCACCATCGGCATGAATAGCAACAGGGCTATAAAACTGCCGATATAGGCGAATACCATGCGGTACGTAGAAAGGGTATTACGGTCTTGCGGCAATGGACTCATTACTCCAAGCAAGGATGCGTAAGGCACGTTTATGGCGGAGTACACCATCATCATCAAGGAATAGGTGATATAGGCATAGATCAAATTACCTGTTTGTCCGAAAGAAGGAGTCGTGAAAGTGAGCACTCCGATAGCGGCGAACGGGATCGCCAGCCAAAGCAAATAAGGGCGAAATTTTCCCCAGCGTGTTTGCGTACGATCCGCCGCAACGCCGACAATCGGGTCAAAGACCGAGTCCCATATACGAGTTATCAAAAACATCGTACCTACGGCTGCTGCCGGTAATCCGAATACGTCCGTATAGAAAATCATCAAGTAAGCGCCAAACAGTTTCCAGAACATGGACGATGCCATGTCCCCGAAACCGTAGCCTATCTTCTCTGTTAGTTTAATCATATGAGTGGTTTTTGTAGGTTATTTCAGGAGTGGAAGATTTCGATCGATTAGCTTTTTCAGCGTCTCGACAGATGCGGTCGTAGTCAGCCCGTCGGCCGGAGTGTTCATGCAGTAATCTACCAATTTATCGATTGTGGATACAGCCACGTGCATACGGGTATCAGAGGATGCGTAGTAAATATATACGGTTCCATCCTCATCCGCGATCCATCCGTTAGAGAATAAAACGTTGGATACATCGCCGATCCGTTCCTCATTTTCCGGAGCCATGAAATAGCCGGCGGGTGTGGCGATAGGTCTCGTGGGATCTTCCAGCGCGGTCATATACATATAAAGCACGTAACGTAATCCGGCGGCGCATCCCCGTACGCCATGGGCGAGATGTAACCAGCCTCTCGGTGTCTTGATCGGGTGGGGGCCTTCGCCATTTTTCACTTCCTTGATCGTATGGTAGTAACGTTGGTCGATGATGGTTTCTTCCTTGACTTCGGCGTGCGTGATATCATCAATCAAGGCCCATCCGATACCACCGCCACTTCCCGCGTCGATAAATCCGTCTTGGGGGCGGGTGTAAAGGGCATATTTATCATTTACGAATTCCGGGTGTAATACGACGTTACGTTGTTGGCTCTTGCTCTTTAAATCCGGGAGACGTTCCCAGTTTTTTAAGTCTTTTGTCCGGGCGATAGCTGCCGTGGCGGTTGCCGAGGACAAATCACCGGGTGCTGCGTTCGGGTCATGGCGCTCGGCGCAAAAGATTCCGTAAACCCAGCCGTCTTCATGAGCGGTTAGGCGCATGTCGTAAATATTCGTGGCCGGGACAAGATCGTCCGGCATGGTTACCGGGTAATCCCAAAAGCGGAAATTGTCTACTCCGTTCGGGCTTTCGGCTACGGCGAAGAAGGATTTACGGTCGCTTCCTTCTACACGTACCATTAATATATATTTACCATTCCATTTGATCGCGCCGGAGTTCATGGTTGCGTTCATGCCGATGCGTTCCATCAAGTAGGGGTTTGTCTTTTCATTTAAGTCATATCTCCAGAAGATCGGGGTATGCGCGGCTGTCAGTACAGGGTGTTGATAACGGGTGAAGATTCCGTTTCCGTCTTCTAAAGGGATATTTTTCCGGCTTAACAAGGTTTCGTGTTTAGCGAAGAGTTCGTTTACTTTTTCTTGAAATTGTTCCATGATGTTTTTGCTTTAAATGATATTATCAGATGGTGGGAGACGGGGCACGCCCCGTCTCTACAACTGGATATGACGTGATTTATCTGGTTATGTATGATGTTATTTATATAGGTTGATATCGGAGGCGAACAATGTTTTCGGATTTTCAAAGAACTTCTTGAAATCCTCGGCAGAGGCTTGTCCGGGATAAGGGCCAAAGAAGTGAGTGACTTTTTCACGGGCGTTTCTCCATACCAATACATAAGCGACCGGATATTTCTCCATGGCAGGCAGCAGGGTTCCCGTCCACCATGTGGAGTCTGGTATCCCTTCGTAGCCGGTCTCCGTGACCGCTATGATCTTATGGTTGGCTTTGCCTATGCTGTCTATTACGGAAAGACTGGTATCCATGCTTTTCAAGAAGAAATCCTTATCTTCCCGTTGGTAAGCGTCGAAGCCTAGGACGTCGATCAAGTCATGTCCGGGGTAACGTTCCAGATAAGACGCTTGATCCTGCGGCTCTGTACCTGTGGAATAAGCGTATACGATCTGGTCTGTTGCTCCGTGAGCGTTTAGATAATCGGCGGTCATTCGCCATAGCGCCTTGTATTCATCCGTGGTACATAAATTCTGTCCCCACCAGAACCAACTTCCGGTGTGTTCGTGCCAAGGACGGAATAGGACGGGAATCTTGGTGCCATCGCTTGTTTTCAAGGAAAGGATGAAATCATTCACTTTGCCTAGCCAACTTTGGAATTTCTCATAGTTCTCCCCTTCCGGAAGGATCGATTTCACGACAGCATGGTCTGATACGTCCCAAGCGTCCCCTCCGGTTTTAGGGTTACGGGGATGCCAACTTAAAGATACCAAGCCTCCCCGGTTATATTGGTTGATGATTTCCTTGCGTATTTTCTCGAAAGGTACTTTATCAAGGCTTTTATCTCCCCCGAGTTCGATCTCTCCAAGATCAAAGCTGATAACGGCCGGATAATCGCCGCATACTTTTTGCACGTCTGAGCCTCCTTCGTCAAATTCCCATCCGATCCCATAAACCGTATCATCGTGGTGTCCGAACATGATTCCTTTTTGTGGAATCGCACGTAGGTTCTCTATTAAACGTTCTCTCGGCGAAACCTGTTCGCTTGTCGGCTCTAGTCCTTTCTTCGATGGTGAACAGGCGATTAGTGCCCCTAGGCATAACATAGTGATTAATTTCGTGTTCTTCATGATAACTGTCTTTCTTTATGAACGCGAATGTAAGAGGTATCGGGCAGACAATCTAGTATTATTTTATCGGATAGCGATATTATTTTTATTTTAACCGGAACGGTTGTTTGATTTGGAATTCATTGTTATCTTTGTGCATGTTAATTAATCAAATAGAATGACTATGGGAAAATGGAATGATTTACAAGAACAAGTGAAGGAAGGGAGAGAACGAGAGAAAGCCCGAAAGGAGAATTTGGGAAAGTTCTTTTATGATTTGGCGAAACTGACTTTTGCGGGTGTAGTTATATGTGGGGTTATCCCGTTGTATAAGAATCCGAATGATTTTTCACAGTGGGTAATGCTCATAACAGGTTTAGGAGGTACAGGAATGATTGCGGTTTGTGCAAATAGAATATTTAAATAATAACAGATATGAATAACATGACATTTTTGTTTTTAATTATTATCGTGGTAATGGGGATATTTCTTGCATGGACTTATACCAAATCCGGTAAGAAATGGCTGAAGAACCTATAGTGAACATCTAGATATAGAACTATACCCAATACACGGATCTTATGGAATTATTTATTTTTTCTATAAGATCCGTGTATTGTTTTTGGTAACCCTTGGTTTCTAGTTCCCAACTTGAACCTGTATACGCTCTTTTGAAGTTATCCTCTTCTCAAATACTTTCGTGTCCAGCAGAATAGGGGCATTGACGAAATCCGGGACATTATAGGAATAGACAGAACGATCGTAATAGGTTTCCGAGTCTTGTTGGGGAAGGAGAAAGGGCTTGCTTATCTTGCCATTCTCATCCATGCTAGCCAGATAAAGGCGGGTATAAAGGCCGTCACCCCGGCGGCTACTGAAGACAAACCAGCGGGAGTTGCTACTCCAGTTGTGAAAGCTTTCGGTATCATCGCTATTTACTTCGGATAGCTCGCGGAGGTCTCCGCTTGTCAAGTCCAGTAACCATAGATCCGCCTCTTTATGCCAGATCGAAAAGTTTCCGTAATCGGATAAGGTGAACATAATATATTTGCCGTCATAGGAAGGACGGGGGAAAGATACGCTTTTCCCTAAAGCCTCAGCGTTCACCAATGTATCGATACGGCTCCCGAATGTACCGGCAGAGGGATCAAAATCTATACTACATAAATTATATCTTATCTCTTTATATTCTTCGGGAATCTTTTTAGCCTCGGCGGAACAAAAGTAAAGCGTACGACCATCCGGGGAGAATGCGGGGAAGGTCTCGAACCTGTCTTTCTTTTGCAAAGGATCGCAAAGAAGTAGACGATGATCTGCCGGATGGTAAACGACTACATCAGATTCCAAATCCAAGACTTCTACCCGCTCGTCCTTAACCGTATGGAACGATTGCCGGGTGTTGTTCGTGGAATACGCTATATATTCGCCTCCGGGATGCCAGTAGGGATAGACGCAAGCGGCGATTGTCTGATCTGTTTTCGTGTTGAGGTATTCATCCTTATTGCCGGTTCTCATAAAAGTGGCTCCATGCGTCCCTCGGATGTGAAGACTGAAATGGCTCGGGTCCGTACGATTGAAGGCATGGCAGTTTACGCACATACCTTTGACCAGCGTGTTTTCCACCAAAGGTCTTTCTTTATGAGACGATAGATCACGCTCATAAATACCCATACGGCTATAGACTTCATAACCGGGAGCGATCTTTCGGTATACTAGGCCGTAATCGATCGGGTGGGGGCTGATGTACATGGGGAAAGGTTTGTAAGTACTCCATTTACCCTTTTGCTTGATACTGACAGTAAAGAGTAAACTATCGCCTTGATTGGAGGTGAGCAGTTGCTTCCACTCTTTTTCCGGGAAATTGACATGCTTCGCGTTTATATGTACCTCTTTGCCTTGGTGCCCTTTTACGATAACATCTATCCGCTCATAGGAGGTATCCGTATAAGAGAAATTCATTGGAGCTATCGTGGCGGGAACTGTTACCCCGATATAATCCGGATAGATGGACGGGTATTTCTCTATTTGTTCGGGGGATACCACCGAATCCCCACAGGCGGTAAATAACGCTATACATATACTATATAATAAGATAAGCTTTCTCATGGCCGTTTATTTTCTGAATAATAAGTAATACCAAAATGTCTTCTCGTATTTCGGGCGAAGGATAGGCTCGGAGTCTTTCTGCGTCATATAGACACGGGCGAACTCGCTTACCCCTTCTAATTCGTTGCGGGAGATGCTCCAAGGAAGGCCTTGGAAATTAGGATGCTGCTGTGTCCAAATGAAAATCAATGCCTCTTGATAAGAGATGGGTATGTGGTTATAGCCCAGATCTTTTCCCAGCGGATAATATTTCATGAAACGTTCCAGATCCTTCTTTTGCAAGACATAGGCTAACATATATTCGAAAGCCATCCGGTTACTTTTGTTATGTTGCAGCAATAAGCCTAGCATGACATCCATTTCCGTGTCGCTAAACAAGAAATCTTCCGTATATCGGGCTTTTCTCAACCATCCCCATTCGGGATGCTTCTCTATCTTTTCATCGTTATTTAGGTAGCTCATGGCGTTGGTCGCCCATTTCTTATAGAACAAGGTATGCTGCAAAGCCCGCAGGTATTTGGCGGCGACTGCGTATTGTCCATTGATCAAGTTGGTCTCGGCCAGACGCATATAGGCACGTCCGCTTTTCTTATAGTCGGGGATAGCCTCCATCGCCTCGAACATATAGCGCTGTGAGGAGTTGATCATTCCTAGATGATAGAATATCTCGCTGGTTGGGAGCGGTGAGGTAAAATCTCTTTGGAAGGTCGGGATCAATCCTTCCGTTCCATTCTGGTAGAAATGGAACATGCGATCCCCTAATTGTCCGGTCTTGGCGAGAGCCAGATTTAAGCAGGTCACGGAGAAGGGGGAATTAGGCTCTTTGTTTTCTGCCGCCTTGATGATCTGGTTCCATTGTTTCATGCGGGTGAGGTAGTCGTATTTCATGGCCTCTTCCTTATCCGGATTGCTGGCGGCATAGATCCATGTGCCACCACCGATAAGGAGCAGGGTGGGGATAGCAGCCATCCAAACTTTAGTACCCTTTGCCGGTGGGGGTAGCAAGGCTAGTGCCCCGGGCATTATGGCTACGGTAGCGATTGTCAGTAATAGGGTGTTGGGAACGATCATGGGGAAACGATAATAATCGATGCCGGTCATGAGGCTAAGCAATGGATATTGCGTGAGGTTTTGTGCCAATAGGGGGCATTGGATTCCAAGCAAGATGTAGATAGGAATCCAAATATAGGATTTGTTGTATGTGGCTGGCACGGATTTGATGCAATGCCCGATTATTACTCCGATCACGAAGATGAAATAGGCCCCACCACCTACCACCCAGTAGAGCACCGGCATCATTAGGAGCGTATAGATAATTCGTCCCCATGAATGAGCGGTTTTTCGCTGGATGACTAGAGCGAAGAGGGCGAGAGTTATGGAGACGGGGAATGCCAGCAGGGCATTCTCATCACATAAAAATACCCAGAGCAGGATGGAAGGGAGAAAGCTGAGCGGATACCAAAAGTCGGAAGCCCCCATTTGTTTGGCCAGCCAGTTTATTTGCCGTTGGATAAGCACGAGAACGATCGCCAAGATCGTAGCCCCTGCCCAAGCGAAATAATAGAACTGCGTCAGGAACTCCGCTATATATTCAGCGATGCCTCCGGGATGGAGACATTTGTCGATTCCATATTCCGGCGTGAATAGGAATAACTGGAATTGCTCGTGGTAATGTAAATGATGAGGATAATAAAGTCCCCAAAACAGGCAAATCGCACAGCCGAATAATAAGGAGGCGATTCCTCTTATGTATCTATATTTACGTGTATTTTCCATGATTCTATTATTTAAAAGTCTCAGCTTCCTCGTCGTAGTAGATCTCTTGTACATCTTCAGCGTCGAAAGGAAGCTCGCTAGTGGATAATTCAGGTATATTATAAGATTTTAACGTGATATCGTAATGTTCCGGATCCTCTTGCGGGAGTACGAACGGTTTATAGGCTTTTCCCGTACTATCCACGTAAGAGAAATAAGGCTTTCCGTATAGTCCGTCATCCCGCTTACTGGCAAAGACAAACCAATGGCTGTTAGAGGACCAGCTATGGTAGGTATCCGATTTATCGGAGTTGACGGAAGGTAAGGTATCTATCTTCCCGGTCTGGAGGTTCATCATATGCAGGTCTGTTTCCCGGTGCCAGATCGGGAAGGTTCCATAATCGGCTACCGTGAAAAGCAGGTATTTACCGTCGGGCGATATCTTGGGATGGCAGGCGGAGCCATTATGCTTCTGGGCATCCCATACGGTCTCGATCCGTTGGCCCCATTCTTTGGTATCTTTATGGAAAGATATGCGGCATAGGGAATATTTTAGGCTATGGATGCTATCGGGCAACGGCTGGAGAGGAGCGGAACAATAATAGATCCAGTTCCCATCGGGCGAGAAAGTTGGGAAAGTCTCTAACTCATCTTTCCGGCTAGTCAATGGGGAGGTGATGAGTTGTTTCTTTCTGAAATCTGCGACCATTAGGTCGGAGGTCGTATCATAGACTTCCAACCGCTTACTCCCTAACGAATGAAAAGCAGGGATGATAATATTCGTGGAAAAAACAGCGAACTGCCCCGATGGATGGAAATCGCCATAGACAGCCCCATTCGGCAGACTGTCGTTGCTCAGTTTCAACTTCCTCAAATGTCCGTTACGGTTCAGCAGGGTGCCTCCTTGCTTTCCCCGTAAATGGAACATGGATAAACTTCCTTTCTTATTTCCGTAAATATGGCAGTTCATGCAAGAACCGTCGGTATCTTTGTTGTCGGCGATAATCCGTTCTTCAAAAGAATTAATCTCCCGTTCGCATAATTGGATTTTGTTCCATACCTCGTAACCCGGTTCGATAAGCCGGTAGCTTATATAACTATCCAGTTTCTCCGGAACTACTTGCCAGTAGAAAGAGGGGTAACGGAGCCATTTACCCTTGATACGGGCGACTACGGTTATTTGCAGGCGGTTGCCCACTTCCTGCTCTAAAAGGCTTTCCCATAGGTTTAAAGGGAAAATAGCTTTCTTTCCGAAAGATAATTGTATCTCTTTTGATTCCCCTTTCAAAGTTACTTGCATAGCGTCCGCATCGTTTCTCAATAAGAAGTTGAGAGGGGCGATATTCGTGGGAATCATGATATCCGTATAATCGGGATACATAGGGATTGGGTCTGTGGTATCCTCTATTTGCTTCGGGGTAGGGGCACATCCTGCCAGCAAGCAGATTATCCAGACGAGGTAATAGGTTATGTTCTCTTTCATGATTCTTACTTCTTTCATGGCTTACTCTCCTTTCCGGGCTCTGTGGTCGCAAAATGATAATAGAACCAATAGGTCTTGCCGTATTTCTCTTTCAAACTCGTGTCCTTTGCCTCATAAAGCCGGGTATAATCGGCGAATTCTTTCGCTATCTCTACCGGGATTTGGTATTTTATAAGCTCTTCCGCACGGATATTACCTTGGCGGGCGAGATGGATCAGCAGGGCCTCGGCGAAAATGGGACTAGAGACCTTACCCGGTACATAATCTTCTACAAAAGAACGGAGATCTTTGGAGAGTAAATGATAGCAGAGTAAATATTCGTAAGCACGGAGATTGCCGGCGTTCGAGGCGACTAAGTTCTGTAAGGAAGTCACGGCATCGTTACCGGAACGTAGTTGGTCTTGGGTCGGGATGTCTCTGCGTTTCTTCTCCAGCCACTCCTTTACTTGCGGGGTTTGCTGACCGGGTATTCTCTTTTCGGCCCAGCTTTTATGAAGGAGTGTCTTGTCTAATATACGTAGATATTTAAGAGCTGCCTCATCATCCCCATTGACCAGATTGATCTCAGCCAGCCGTTTGATCATACGGCTACCCGAATTGCGAGGAGAGAAGATCATACTTAGCATGGCGCAATGCTCGGCCATAGTCATATCTCCTAACGTGAACCATAACTCGTTGGCGAATAGGATAGAGAGAAAAGAAGCGGATGGGTTCACGGGAAGGATCAACCCATTCGTACCCGGTTGATTCCACGCTAGGAGGTTCCGGGAGAGAGATACGGGTGAGTTGATCTCGGATGGATGCGTGGCATTGTACAGGTTCCGGTAATAGGTCACCCAAAGGATTTGACGGTCTGTCTCGAGATGTTTCCTCATCTTTTGTATATTTCCGAAATAATGTTCCACATCGAGGCTGAGTACATACTCCCGGTCGAGATCCGGCTTACTCCACCAAGTGGTAGCGGGATATTGGGTCGCTGGAAGAAGCAATATACCAACTGCGAGCAGGGCACTTAGCTTTTGATGGTGCGCTATGATTCCGGCGGCCAGCATAAGGGCCAGACAGAGCCATGCCCCGTACCCGAAGCACCAATAGCAAAGAAGCATGGCGGGAATGCAGGTAAGAAGACGTTGCCCCTCAGTTTGGCTCCGGCTATATAACAGGAAAACACCTTCTGCTCCGATCAAGGAGAGAGTTGCGGATAACGGATAGGCGAGTCCGCAAGACCTTCCGGCCTCCCATAATACAAGTAGTATCATAAGAGGAAGGGCGTATCTCTTGCTGACGAATTGCCGGAATGTCCGATAGGTAAGCAGGGCAAATAAAGTTAAGACAACGCTTAGGATGAACGGGCCTCCCCCGATATAATAAAAGAATTGCGTGAGGAAATCGCCGGTGAGACAAGCCAGCCACGCTTCCTCCTGAAAATATCCACGGAGAAACTCACCGCTGTACAAGAACAGCATCATTTGCTCTTTGTGGAACAAATGATAGGGGTACATCCAGAAGAAGAAAGCGAAGATCGCTATCGCCAGTACCGCTAGCGTGATCGAC
The DNA here is from genome assembly GCF_056640955.1 of Parabacteroides sp. KHUB-02. Lineage (NCBI taxonomy): Bacteria > Pseudomonadati > Bacteroidota > Bacteroidia > Bacteroidales > Tannerellaceae > Parabacteroides > Parabacteroides sp. KHUB-02. The sequence continues at coordinate 257,048 of NZ_JBWQEV010000001.1, forward strand.
AGATCCTGTTTAATGATTCGCTTCATCCAGTTCCTTTCGTTGCTCTTCGGTCAAGGAGGTTTTTATCATCTTATAGAGGAATTTCCCGACCGTTTGGTTGATATGTTCTTTCATGAACGCATAATTAAAAGCTTGCGTCTCTACTCTCAAGGAATCCCATGTCTGCTTGATGCGGGTGGAATCTTCCGGCGAGCAAGTCTTAAGCGCTGTCCATAGGGCATAGGATTCGCTATTGGTCTTTTGCTTCCGGTCTTTCCAATGCTGCAAGGCGTCGTTTTGCGGTGTACCGGAGGCCGAGCTGATGGAGTCTATCCGTACTGAGGTCACACCCGGTTCCGTTACGACCAGTAGCTCTTGGAACTTGAGACGCAAAAGGATGCGCATACGGAGGACTTTCATCTCTTCTCCCGTTCCTTGGAAAGTAAACCGTGCGTTCTCTATTCTCGTAGAATCGATATTTTCGATCGAGGCGTTTTCCATGGGTGCCAGATAAATCCATTCCCCATCCTGCTGCGCAGTGGGTAAGGTGCCTTCTATGATGTATTGGGAGTCGTTAGATTGACAGGCAAATAGGCACAACAAAGTGAATACTCCTATAAATAGATATTTCATCGATCGTGTTCATTAGTAATTAGAGACTCAAAGTTTAGACTGCGTAAAGTTAGTGTTTTTTCGGAAAAAGGAATGATGTTTTTTTGACAAAGGGTGATACTTAATTTACGTAGCTGTTGGGGAGGAATGAAAAAAGGAGAACGCTGATTAAGACATCCTCCCTTTTTATGAAATAAAGAACAATTAAGCGTTTAGGACTTTCTTGAAGCGATGGATAAATTCCTTGGCCTCATCCATCGTCAAACAAAGCGGAGGAAGCAGACGGATCGTATTCGTTCCGGCTACGCCCGTGAACACTTTCTCCTCAAAGAGAAGTTTGCTACGCACTTCCTTGATAGATTCCTCGAACTCGATACCGATCATCAAACCACGGCCCCGAATTTCCTTGATACCCGGAAGTTTATGAAGCTCTTCCAATAAATAGGCACCCACTTTCGCTGCGTTATCAATCAAACGCTCGTCTTCCATTATATCAAGAACGGCGATAGCGGCTGCACAAGCCAAATGGTTACCGCCGAAAGTAGTGCCGAGCATACCATAAACCGGCTTGAATTTCGGACTGATCAATAACCCACCCATCGGGAAGCCATTGGCGATACCTTTCGCTACCGAGATCAAATCTGGCTTGATACCGGCATATTGATGCGCGAAGAATTTACCGCTTCTTCCATATCCGGATTGAATCTCATCCAAGATCAGACAGGCATCATAAGTCGTACACAGGTTGCGTAACTCACGCATAAAATCATCCGTTGGCAATTGGATGCCACCTACACCTTGGATACCTTCGATGATCACGGACGATACATCCCCCTTCTTCAACTCTTCCTCTACGGCGGAAGCGTCGTTCAATGGAAGATAAGTAACCGCTAGATCCTCATTTACCGGAGCGATGATCTTCGGGTTATCCGTGACACGTACGGCGGCGGAGGTACGCCCATGAAAGGCGTGCTTGAATGCGATCACCCGCTTCTTCCCGTTATGGAAAGAGGCGAGCTTTAACGCATTCTCGTTCGCCTCCGCTCCGGAGTTGATCAAGAACAACGAATAATCATCGTAGCCGGAAGCCTTCCCTAGCTTATCCGCTAATTTTTGTTGCAAGCTATTGATAACCGAGTTCGAATAAAAGCCTAATTTATTTACCTGCTCGGTAATCGCCTTTACGTAAGTAGGGTGGCTGTGCCCCACCGAGATCACGGCATGGCCGCCATATAAGTCGAGGTACTCGTTTCCCTCGCTATCCCATACATGGCATCCTTTGCCTTGTACGATCTCTATATTAAATAATGGATATACGTCGAATAAATTCATCTTTGTCGTATTTTTTAAAACGCTGAGGGTTTTAAGTGTAAGCCAACCGTCTCCTCCAACCCGAACAATAAGTTCATGTTGTGGACCGCTTGGCCGCTAGCACCCTTCAATAAGTTATCGATCATAGAGATGATAAGAAGCTTATCATCTATTTTCTGTAAGTGGATCAAGCATTTATTCGTATTTACCACTTGTTTCAAATCCGGGTTCTTATCAGTGATAAACGTGAAGCTGTGATCATCATAGTATTCCTCATAAATACGTCGGATCTCCACCAAGTCGATCTTGCAATCGATGTATGTCGTGGCGAATATACCACGGGAGAAATTACCGCGTACGGGGATGAAGTTGATCCGGCTTGAATAGCTCTTCTGCAACTGGCTCAAGCTCTGGTTGATCTCGGCCAAGTGCTGATGCGTAAAAGGCTTATAGATCGATATGTTGTCGTTGCGCCAGCTAAAGTGAGAGGTGGAAGAAGGCTTCACGCCCGCTCCCGTCGATCCCGTGATGGCATTGACATGCAAGTCGGAATTCAGCATCAAGTGCTTCGCCAACGGCAATACGCCCAATTGGATGCAAGTAGCGAAACAACCGGGGTTCGCTATATGCCGGGCGTTGCAAATCTGGCGGCGGTTTAATTCCGGCAGGCCGTACACGAAATCGTGCTCCGGGCCTTCGATCCGGTAGTCCATGCTCAGGTCGATAATCTTCACGTTCTCGGGAACCGTGTGGCTCTCCATGAACTTTTTCGTATCGCCATGAGCGGTACAGAAGAACAGAAGGTCGATGCTATCTAACGGCAACTCGCTGGTGAACACCAAATCCGTCTCGCCATAAAGACCGCCATGCACGTCCGTGATCTTGTTACCGGCGTTACTGCTACTGTTTATAAATGTAAGCTCGGCATCAGGGTGGTTTAGGAGCAGGCGGATCAATTCACCCGCCGTGTAACCCGCTCCGCCTATAATTCCGCATTTAATCATATCTCTTCGTCTTTATGGTTCGTATAATAAACACGCAACGGAGTGGAAAGAACCTTGATGAAGCCTTTAGCGTCCTCGGCGGTCCAGCCTTTCTGCATCTCTCCGTACTCACCGAATTTCGTCTTCACCAAGTCATCCTCAGATTCTACGCCAACGGTAGAGAAGGACAACGGACGAAGCTCCAGAATAGCCGTACCGTTCACGTTACGCTGAGACTCTTGCAACATCGCCTCGATATCGCGCATCACCGGTTCCAGATATTGGCTCTCGTGCAAGAACATGCCGTACCAGTTCGCTACCTGATCCTTCCAGTATTGTTGCCATTTGCTCAACGTATATTTCTCTAGGAAGCGGTGCGCCCCGATAATCAACATAGGAGCGGCAGCTTCGAAACCGACCCGTCCCTTGATGCCGATGATCGTATCGCCCACGTGCATATCACGGCCGATACCGTAAGCCGCCCCGATCTCCTCGATCTTCTGGATAGCGGCGATCTTATCCTCGAACACCTCACCATTCACGGCATGAACCTCACCGTTCTTGAACTCGATGCGCAATTGCTCGCTGCCGGTTTTCTCCACTTGTTTCAGATAAGCGCTCTCGGGTAATCCTTGCGCAGAATCAAGAATCTCGCCACCGCAGATAGAGGTTCCCCAAAGACCTACGTTATAGGAATATTTCAACTTCGTGAAATCGGCCTCGAAACCGTGTTCCTTCAAGTAGTTGATCTCTTCCTCGCGGCTCAAGGCCATATCGCGGGTCAACGTGATAATCTCCACGTTCGGAGCCAATACCAAGAAAGTCATATCGAACCGGATCTGGTCGTTACCGGCTCCGGTAGAACCATGGGCGATAGCGTCGGCGCCAATCTCGTTCGCGTAGCGGGCGATCGCCAAGGCTTGGAAGATACGCTCGGAGCTTACGGAGATCGGATACGTACCATTACGCAGCACGTTTCCGAAAATCATGTACTTCAAGCTCTTCTCGTAATACTCTTTCGTAACGTCGATCGTCACGTATTTCGTGGCGCCTAGCTTATAGGCGTTCTCCTCGTTTTGTTTCAATTGTTCCTCGCTGAAACCACCTGTGTTAGCGCAAGCGGCGTATACCTCGTATCCTTTTTCTTTAGCCAGATACATGACCGTGAATGAGGTATCCAAACCTCCGCTGAACGCTACTACTACTTTCTTCTTCATCGTTTCTTTATTTTATGTTGTTTTTCTATCGTATTAATTTAGTCCTTTTTAGTCTGATTACGGGCCTCCCGCTCTCGTTGCGCACGATGCGGATCGGCCGGGTCGAACAGCATGGCCGTGCAGATGCAATACTTACGTTCGGTGCGTTCCAAGATATCGTGGTTCACGCAACCGTTGCAACCTCGCCAGAAAGCCTCATCGTCCGTCAAGTCGGAGAACGTAACCGGTACATATCCCAGCTCGGTATTCATCTTCATCACGGCAGCGCCGGAGGTAAGGCTGAATATCTTCGCTTTCGGCCAGCGCATGCGGGCAAGTTGGAAAGTCATGTCTTTGATGCGTTTCGCGATACCCAAGCCCCGGAAATTCGGATGTACGATCAAGCCGGAGGTAGTCACGTACTGCTTGTTTCCCCATGACTCGATATAACTAAACCCGGCGAACTCGTTTCCCGCCAAGGCGATCACCGCTTTGCCCTCTTTCATCTTCTGGGCCACATACTCGTGCGTACGTTTGGCGATACCCGTGCCCCGGACTTTAGCGGCAGACTCGATCGTATCTAGGATCGTATCCACATATACCTCGTGAGAGGCATCAGCGATCATAACATCAATTTCTATTTCTTGTTCCATTTTATTGTTTGTTCTTAGTTTTTTCCTTTTATATAAAATGTGATAAAGCGGCAATCACCTTCTCTTGGCTCACACCGTTGCGGGGGATTACCAAGATCGTATCGTCTCCGGCTATGGTGGCCAGTATCTCGCTGGGGGCATGGGAGTCTATGTCCGAGGCAATTCCCATGGCGTAACCCGGTCGTGTCTTCACCACCGCCAAGTTTCCGGAAAACTCGATATTCGGCTTTTTCTTGCCTTCAGGCTGTGCTTGTTTGCTTATACTCTCTTCGGGAAGGCGATATACATAATCTCCGGTTCCGTCGTGTACCTTGGCTACTTTCAGTTGCTTGATGTCGCGGGAAAGCGTAGCTTGCGTAACCGAGAATCCGCTATCTTCCAGTTCTTTAAGCAGTTCTTCTTGATTACTTATCACTTTCGTCTGTATAATACCGCAAATGGCATCCAATCGTTCCTTCTTTGTACTCATGTTGTATATTTATGCAAAACAGGCTGCAAATATAAAGAGTATTGTTGAATAAATATACAATCAAGGGCTTTTTTTTCTGATATAAGTAGGGGGTAAGGGATTTTCCTGCTTAGTCTAGGTTTAATCACTGTAAGTGTTAGGCATTTCATCTATTTATATTCATCTTCTATCAGCCGTTGGAGGATCATGCAACAGCTGTTAGAAGATCATGTACCAATTGGTAGATGATTATGCAACGGATGGTAGATGATGAATGTCATTCAAAGAAAAGGCTAATACTTCCTATAGAAAGAACGAAAGGGTGTGGTCGTTTTGAACAAAATGGTAGTATCTTTGCGTTATTAAAAAGAGAGTATCAGGTTTAATTTCAAGTAAAAGGATATGAGAAAAATAGCAAGTTTATTCGTGGCCTTGCTTTTATTGGCAGGCTGTTCCAGCGTACCGTTGACAGGACGTAAGCAAGTGCTGTTGGTTTCGGACCAAGAGGTGTTATCGTCCAGCCTTACCCAGTACAACGATTATATAAAGACGGCGAAGAAGTCGACGAACGCGAACAAGAGCGCTATGGTAACCCGGGTCGGCAAGAGGATAGCCGCCGCTACGGAGGACTATTTGCGGGCGAACGGGATGGCGGATGAGGTAAAAAACTTCTCTTGGGAGTTTAATTTGGTGAATGATCCGCAGGTGAACGCCTTCTGTATGCCGGGAGGCAAGATCGTGGTGTACGAGGGATTGCTGCCTTTAGTTTCCTCGGACGATGAATTGGCGGTGGTCATCGGGCATGAGGTCGCCCATGCCGTAGCTAAACACAGCAATGAGCGTATGAGCCAGCAACTAATGGCCCAATACGGGGCGGCTATTTTAGGTGCGGCTGTAAGCAATAAGAGCGCGGCGGTACAGCAAGCGGCCAATACAGTATATGGTGTGGGAGCGCAGTATGGCGTAATGCTTCCTTTCTCCCGTAAGCACGAGTCGGAAGCGGATTATATGGGATTGGTATTCATGACTATGGCGGGATACAATCCGGACGTGGCAGTCAACTTCTGGCAAAAGATGTCCGCCGGAAAGAGTGGCTCTACGCCGGAATTTATGAGTACGCACCCCAGTGATGCCACTCGTATAGCGGAAATCCAAAAAGTCCTACCCGCAATCAAAACCAAATACAAAAAGTAGTTGGCAGTTGACAAGTGACAGTTATTTTACCACTTGTCTCAATTTTCAATTAAACAAGATTCCCATCTTGTTCATTAAGAAACAAGCATTCATATTCTGGGCTATCCCTTCTCTTAGTTGATAAGAGAAGGATAGCTCCTCGTCTTTTATATCCGCTTCGAAGCGGTAATTCTTTATTTGTTCCGGGAACTCTTCCTCCAAAGTACCCAACACTAAATCGTGGGTGGCGATGATGCCGCAAGCCTTATAAGCGACCAGCTGTTTCATAAGGGCAAGAGAGCCTTTCTGCTTGTCGATAGAATTTGTTCCCTTCAAGATCTCGTCCAAGATGATAAATAGCTTCTCCCCGTTTTGCAGCCTGTCGATAATCATTTTCAGCCGTTTCAACTCCGCGAAGAAATAAGACTCGTTGCTAGCCAAGGAATCCGAGGTACGCAAGCTGGTAACCATGTGGGCGGGATAAACCGTCAAGGAGGCGGCACAGACCGGAGCGCCTACGCAAGCCAATAAGTAATTGACACCGATCGTCCGGAGGTATGTACTTTTTCCGGCCATATTCGCTCCAGTGATAATCAGGAACCAAGGACTTTTGCGGATATCGATATCGTTCTTTACGCAGACATCCCGGTTCAAAAGAGGATGTCCCAAAGCCTTGCCTTCCATTTGGAAATAAGTGTCGGCAATCTCCGGATAGATGTATTCCGGATGGTTGAAAGCGAAACCACCCAACGAGTTCAGCGCGTCGAAACGAGCCAGCGCGTCGAACCAAAGCGGAAGTTTATCGGAGTAAGTCTGAATCCAGCGTTCCAAAAGGATGGCATGGCGTGTATCCCGCAAGTAGAAGAGATTGAAAATGATACCCGCCAAACTGAATCGTTGGTCTAATCCTCCGATATACGACGACAAGCGTTTGATAGCATGCGAGGCCAATTCCTTCTCATTCGCTAATTGTCCGCTGATCTCTTTCAGCTCTTTCGACTGGAAATTATCTTCTTCCACACATTGCATCAGCTTTGAGTACCGATTGAAAATAGACTCCATCTTATTGACGGTCGCGTAAAGCGCATTGATTTCCTTGGCTCGTCCGTAAGCGATCACTAACGTGATTAAGAAATAAATATTCAATAAACTCCCGCTGATCCAATCCAGCGAGTAAGCGATACCCAATACGATCCACAACACTGGGACCGCCCAGATCAATAGTTTCCACGGTAGGCTATCAACGAATTTATGCTTACGCTGAGTGAGTCGGTCCATAAAGTTGATATCGTTGTCTCTCGTATCTTGCGTGTCCTGCCGGATGATTCCCGTCACATAGAAATGCTGCCGTAAGGCGGATAAAGCCGCTAATTCCTTGACAGCCTCTTGCCGTTTGACGATCTCCTTCTTATCTGTCAAGGGATTCGAGAGCCAACCGGCCAGTCGTTCCCGCCCGAACCCGGTTACGGTACGATTGAGCGATTGAAACAAGGAGCGGTCTCCAAACACATCCAGATCCAAGCAGAAAGAGTGCTCGCCCGAGATCTTATCGGCCGCCCCATCGAACGCGCTGAAATCATAGTCCAGTCCTTTTAGCTCATCCTCGTTTAGTTTAATCAAGGTCTCGGCGTATACTTTTCGTGCGTACATTTTATTATGGTACCACATCAGGAGCGCAAACGGGATGATATAAGCGAAGGTGATCCCCGTCAGCCATTGCCAACTCTCATCCCTGAATATCCATAAGGAGAGGATCGCTCCCACCACTAAAGCCAACCGGATACTCCCCATCAAATGGATCTTCTTTTTCAAATTACCCAAGCGCCGTGTATAAGCGTCGATATTTTCTTTGTAATAACTATAGATTTCTTCCATAGCCGCGAATATAGGAAAAATGAACTAACCTCTTGAATTTTGGTTTATATATTATATTCATAGGTGAAATGACCATTATTCATGTAATTTGGGCGATAAAGCCAACTGCCGTTTCCCCTATATTCGCAGACATATTTATAATTTAAGATCATTTATGAAAAAAACGATTATATCCTTTCTCTTCCTTCTTGTTTGCGGTATGGCACATTCGCAAGTTTTAGCGAAAGGGCCGGAAGAGAGTTATAATGCGGATAGTATTCGTGCGATTTTGGATAAGTCACCTTATTTTACCTTATTCAAGGACAATTATTTTATTGGCGGTATCCCTATCGGCAACAAGCCTACGGCGAGAAACTCCGACGTTAAATTCCAGTTGAGCATCGCCCAACGTCTTACGAAAAGTAAACTCCCCTTCGATACCTATCTTTTCTTGCAATACACGCAAAAGGCTTTTTGGAATGTCTTTCAAGAGTCCTTGCCGATGCGCGACTTGAATTTTAATCCGGGTATCGGTTTGGGGCACCTTATCGTGCATAAGAATAAATATATCGGGAAAGGCTATTTGATGGTCGAGCACGAGTCGAACGGTAAAGATAGCATCTTCTCCCGAAGTTGGAACAAGATCACCCTAGCGGCGGCTGTCCTGTTGAATAAGAACTGGGAAGTTCAATTCAAGGGCTGGATACCGATCGTGGACGGTAAGGAAAATAAAGACATCCTTAAATATAATGGTATATTCCAAGTAGCCGCCAATTACCGGACAGACAACAGGCGCTTTAACTGCGGGGTTATCTTGACCAAACGAAAGACTTGGTTCAGCTTTAACACTCAGATCGAGTTGAGCTATAAGTTTAATAATAACGAGAACCAATATTTCTTCCTGCAATATTATAATGGTTACGGTGAGAACCTTTTGGAATACAATCAATACAAAAGCATGCTGCGGATCGGTTTCGTGATCAAGCCGCAAGATTTCAGTATTTACTAAAAAATATCCTTCTTGATAGATCTCATTGATCGGGCGATAGATGTAATATATGATACATTTCGTTTCTTTAGGAAACAATACATTTACAGACTTTGTTTTCTAATATATTGAACGTTTCCCGGATAATTAAAGAGATACGCCATGAAGGAAAAAATTGAAAAATTAAAAGCTCTCAACCACAAAGCTGAGTTAGGGGGCGGAGAAGACCGCATTGCGAAGCAACATGCGGCAGGTAAACTAACCGCTAGAGAAAGAATCGAACTACTATTGGAAAAAGGTAGTTTCGTGGAAATCGACAAGTTCGTGACACATACGTGCCATGAGTTCGGTTTAGAAAAACAGCGTCCATTAGGGGATGGCGTGGTCACCGGTTACGGAATGATCGGGCAACGCACGGTATTTGTTTTCGCTCAGGACTTCACGGTATTCGGTGGAGCCTTGTCCGAGACGTATGCCCGTAAGATCTGTAAGATCATGGACATGGCAACGGAACTAGGCGCTCCGGTGATCGGGTTGAACGATTCGGGAGGCGCACGTATTCAAGAAGGAGTTCGTTCCTTGGCGGGATACGCCGAGATATTCCTCCGGAACTCGTTGGCTTCGGGCGTGATCCCGCAGATTAGCGCCATTATGGGCCCGTGTGCGGGTGGAGCGGTTTACTCGCCGGCGTTGACGGACTTTATCTTTATGGTAAAACAAACGAGCTATATGTTTATCACCGGCCCGGAGGTCGTGAAAAGCGTGACGCAAGAAGAGGTTACGATGGAGAATCTGGGAGGCTCGGAAGTGCATAGCACCCGTTCCGGAGTGGCTCATTGCACGGCGGATAACGATATGGATTGTATCTTGAAGATACGTGAGTTGATGTCGTTCTTGCCGAATAATAATATGGAAGAGCCGCCATTCGTTCCTACTACCGATAGCCCGAACCGCATCGATCCGCAATTGGATCTGCTGGTTCCTACTAATCCCAACCAGCCGTACGACATGAAAGAACTGATCCTTTCCGTGGCTGATGATCAAAACTTCTTCGAGATACAAGAGGAATATGCCAAGAACATCATTATCGGTTATATCCGTTTGAATGGAAAGACGATCGGTGTCGTGGCGAATCAACCTGCCGCGTTGGCCGGTACGCTGGATATCAACGCATCCGTAAAGGCCGCCCGTTTCGTCCGTTTCTGCGACGCGTTTAATATACCGCTGTTGACGCTGGTGGATGTACCGGGTTTCTTGCCGGGCGTGAACCAAGAGTACGAGGGGATTATCCGTCATGGCGCTAAGTTATTGTACGCGTATTGCGAGGCTACCGTGCCGAAAGTGACCGTCATTACCCGAAAGGCTTATGGCGGCGCTTACGACGTGATGAGCTCCAAGCATATCCGGGGCGATATCAACTTCGCTTATCCAACCGCCGAAATCGCTGTCATGGGACCGGATGGTGCCGTGAATATCTTGTTCCGTAAGGATTTGAAGACCGCGGAAGATCCCGAAGGCAAACGGAAGGAATTGCAAGCCGATTACCGGGAGAAGTTCGCTAACCCGTACCGGGCCGCTGAGTTAGGCTATGTAGACGAGATCATCGAGCCGTCTATCACACGCAGCCGCTTGATCCGTAGTTTTGAGTTGCTGGCCAACAAACGGCAATCCAATCCTCCGAAGAAGCATTCCAATATTCCTCTTTAAAAACGAATCCTTATGATAAAGAAAGTATTAGTAGCCAATCGTGGCGAGATAGCGATGCGGATATTCCGCACCTGCCGGGTGATGAACATCCCGACCGTAGCGATCTATACGCATGTGGATCGCGGAGCATTACATGTACGTTATGCGGAGGAAGCCTACTGCATCTCGGAAGATGAAGCGGATACCTCTTACTTGAAGCCGGACTTGATCCTTGAGATCGCCAAGAAGACAGGAGCCGCCATTCATCCGGGTTACGGCTTTTTGTCGGAGAACGCCGACTTCGCCCGCCGTTGCGAGGAGGAGGGCGTGATCTTTATCGGCCCGAGCGCCGACGTGATCGCGAAGATGGGTATAAAGACCGAGGCCCGTAAGATCATGAAAGAAGCCGGTGTGCCGGTTGTTCCCGGAACGGAAAAACCGGTGACGGACATAGAGGATGCCAAGAAGGTAGCCGCCGAGGTGGGTTATCCGATTATGCTAAAGGCGCTTGCCGGAGGCGGTGGAAAGGGTATGCGTTTGGTACATAGCGAGGATGAGATGGAAGCGGCTTTCCGTATGTCTCGTTCCGAGGCGGCCAACTCGTTCGGAAACGATGCCATCTATATCGAGAAGTATATCGAGAACCCCCATCATATCGAGGTGCAGGTACTCGGGGATAAATATGGGAACGTGATCCATCTGTATGAGCGTGAGTGCTCTATCCAGCGCCGTAACCAGAAGGTGATCGAGGAAGCGCCCTCTCCATTCGTGAAGGAGGCCGCTCGCCAGAAGATGTTGGCCGTAGCGGTGGAGGCTTGCAAGAAAATCGGTTACTACAGTGCCGGGACGTTGGAGTTCATGATGGATAAGGACCAGAACTTCTATTTCCTCGAGATGAATACCCGCCTTCAAGTGGAGCATCTGGTGACGGAGGAGACAACGGGCGTGGACTTGGTTCGCGATATGATCTTGGTGGCCGCAGGAAATCGTCTGCCTTATAAGCAGGAAGATGTGGCTTGCCGGGGGCATGCCTTGGAATGCCGTATCTATGCGGAGGACCCGGAAAATAACTTTATGCCCTCTCCGGGCGTGATCAAGGTGCGTGAGGCTCCCGAGGGACGTAACGTGCGTCTGGATAGCGCCGCTTACGCCGGTTTCGAGGTGTCCTTGCATTACGATCCGATGATCGCCAAGCTTTGCACATGGGGCCGGACCCGTGAGTCCGCCATCTCGAATATGATACGTGCCTTGCGGGAATACAAGATCTTGGGAATCAAGACAACGATTCCCTTCCACCTGCGTGTGTTGCATAACGCGACCTTCTTGAAGGGGAATTACGATACGACCTTTATCGACACCAAGTTCGATAAGGAAGACTTGAAACGTCGCCAGAACAGCGATCCGACCGTAGCCGTGATCGCCGCCGCCTTGAAGCATTACGAGGAGGAGAAAGAGGCGGCCGCCCGTGCGACGACCGTTCCGCTGGTAGGGGAGTCCCTGTGGAAACACTACGGGAAGTTACAAATGTTGGCCAATAACTTTTAATGAGAGGAGGAATGATTATGTCAAAGGCTTTAGCGACTTATTTTGCCACGGTTAACGATATTCCCGACACAGAGTTCAAGGTAGAGATTCTGGAAGACGGGCCTATCAAGAAAGTATCCGTAAACGGTACCGTTTATGATGTAGATTACAATCTGGGCGGAGATACGATCCACTCGATCATCATGAACCATAAATCTCATGGCGTACAAATATCCAGTGTTGGAGATTCCACCTATGAGGTAAAGAATAAAGGTGATTATTTCCAAGTACAGGTGATTGACGAGTTGAAGAAATTACGCCTGTCGAGAACCAGTTCCAAGACGGTCGGCCGTCAGGTCATACAGGCCCAGATGCCGGGCGTGATCCAGAAGGTATATGTCAAGGTAGGCGATGAGGTCAAGGCGGGAGACCCGCTTTGCGTATTGGTTGCCATGAAGATGGAGAACGAGATTCGTACGCCGATCGATGGGGTGGTGAAAGAGGTGTATGTCAATGAGACGGACAAGGTCTCCGTGGGTGATAAGATGTTGGTTGTAGAGTGAGTTGTCTCGGGGTTATAGTTTTCCCTCGAGAGAATAGGAAAGGAATCGGAGCAGTCCGGTTCCTTTCGCATGTTTGGTAAAATTATCTTAAAAAACATTCTGTTTTTCTATCGTGTTACAGAGTTATTATTTCTACATTTGTAGCGTTTAAACCTAAATCATGAAGTTATGTTGACAGCAATGGTCATTGTGTTCCTTGTCGGTTATTTGATGATCGCATTGGAACATCCTCTAAAGATAAACAAGGCGGGAACGGCTTTGCTTATCGGTACGGTCTTATGGGTTATGTACACGTACGCAGCCCCGTTTTTCATCCCGAGGGCCTCGGCAGAGGAATTCAGCTTGTTCTTGGAATCGTTCCCCTCTTTGGGTTCTTTAACGTTTAAGGAACAATGTACCCGGTTCGTCGTGGAGCATCAGGTTCTGGATAGTATCGGAGAGATCGCCGAGACGCTTATATTCCTGATCGGGGCGATGATAACCGTGGAGCTGATCGATGCCCATGGCGGTTTCATGTTTATCACGAATCATATTACCACGAAGAAAAAGAAGAAACTGCTGGTGTTGATTGCCGTGATCACGTTCTTTATGTCGGCCGTGTTGGACAACCTTACGACCTCGATCGTCATGATCATGTTGATCCGTAAGTTGCTCGGGAATTATAAAGAGCGGTGGGTGTTCGGCAGTATCATTATTATAGCGGCGAATAGCGGTGGCGCTTGGTCACCGATCGGCGACGTGACTACGATCATGCTTTGGGTAAGGGGAAATATCTCCACCTCATCCACGATCCCCCATTTGATCCTGCCGAGTATCGTATCGGCGTTGATCCCGGTCTTGATCGCCATGCGTTTCTTGCATGGCAACGTGACGCCCCCTAATGCGTTCTCGCAAATGGAGGCGGACAATGAGTTGCTGAAGAAATTGAAGGATAAGGAGAAGTTATCGATCTTGATCATCGGTGTGTTGTGTTTATTGTTCGTGCCTGTATTCAAGACGGTTACTCATCTTCCCCCGTTTATGGGTATCTTGATGGGAGTGGGTATTCTTTGGTTTTATACGGAGATGCTATACGCTCGTAAACCGATCGACGAGGACTTGAAATTGCGTTTGTCCAAGGTGGTTCACCGTATAGACGGGGCGACCTTGTTATTCTTCCTCGGAATCCTTTTGGCGGTGGATGCCTTGCGTTGCAGCGGCGTATTGTCGGATTTCGCTTTCTGGCTGGACGATACGGTAGGCAATGTGTATGCGGTGAACCTGATTATCGGCGCCTTATCGTCTATCGTGGATAATGTTCCGTTGGTAGCGGGGGCTATCGGTATGTACCCGGTGGCTACGGACGCTATGGTGGCTGCGGCGACTGATCCGGCTTATCTGGCGAACTTCGTGCAAGACGGCGTGTTCTGGCAGTTCTTGGCTTATTGCGCAGGAGTAGGTGGAAGTATGTTGATCATCGGTTCCGCCGCCGGAGTCGTCGTGATGGGCTTGGAACGGATCAATTTTATTTGGTACTTGAAGAATATCTCTCTGTTGGCCTTGGCGGGATATTTGTCCGGCGCGGTGGTATATATTCTCCAGAACTTAATATTCTAAATAAGTATATGATATTAATTGCGGATAGCGGATCTACGAAGACGGAGTGGTGCCTGGCGGATCAAGGCAGACCGGTCCGTACGGTCGTGACAGCGGGTACCAATCCTTATTTCCAGACACGGGAGGAGATTGCCGGAGAAATCCGGGGTGCCTTATTGCCTGCGTTGAGGGGTGAGCGGATCGATGCCATTTACTTCTATGGCGCCGGTTGCGCCTTCCCGGAGAAGAACCGGATCGTGGAAGAGGCGATTACGCCTTATATCCCGGCTCCCATAGAGGTGTATAGTGACTTGATGGCGGCTGCTCGTGCCTTATGCGGGAGCCGTCCGGGAATCGCCTGTATATTGGGGACGGGATCGAATTCTTGTCTGTATGACGGGACGGAGATAACGGAGCATATCTCTCCCTTGGGATTCATTCTGGGGGATGAGGGTAGTGGCGCCGTGCTCGGGAAGTTATTGGTAGGGGATTGCTTGAAGCGTCAGTTGCCGGCGCCTTTGGTTCAGAAGTTTATGGATCAATATGAGTTGACGCCCGCCTTATTGTTGGAGCGGGTATATAAACAACCTTTCCCGAATCGTTTCTTGGCTACCTTATCCCGTTTCTTGTTGGAGAATATCACCGAGCAACCGATTTATAATTTGGTCTATACGAGTTTCCGTAGCTTTTTCCTCCGTAACGTGGCGTTATATCCGGGAGCTGATACGTACCCGATTCATTTCGTAGGCTCTATCGCCTATTATTATCAGGAGGTATTGAAAGCTGCGGCCTTATCCTTAGACTTGAAGGTCGGTACGGTCGTACAGGCTCCCATGAACGGATTGATCCGGTATCATTTTACGAACGAAGAAAAAAATGAATGAGTTATGGCATTTCAAAAGATAACCGAGTCGGAATCGTTGTACGATAATCTGGATCAGATGTCTGTCCGGGAGTTGCTGGAAGGCATCAATAACGAGGACCGGAAAGTGGCGATCGCCGTTGGCCGGGAGATCCCGAAGATCGAGAAGCTGGTAACCCGTATCGTAGAGCGGATGCGGAGAGGCGGCAGGCTCTTCTATATCGGGGCGGGTACGAGTGGTCGCTTGGGTGTCTTGGACGCCTCCGAGATCCCTCCCACGTACGGTATGCCGAATACCTTGGTGATCGGTTTGATCGCCGGCGGTGACCGGGCGCTCCGGAATCCAGTGGAGTCGGCGGAAGACGATCTGGATAAGGCTTGGGAGGAACTTCAACAATATCATATCAATACGAACGATACCTTGGTGGGGATAGCCGCCTCGGGTACGACTCCCTACGTGATTGGCGCCCTGCGTAAGGCACGCTCCGAGGGAATCCTGACGGCCTCTATCTCCTGCAACCCGGACTCCCCGATGGCGGCGGAGGCGGAGATCGCCATCGAGCCGGTAGTAGGTCCGGAGTTCGTCACCGGAAGTACGCGGATGAAGAGCGGTACGGCCCAGAAGATGGTGCTGAATATGATCACGACCTCCACGATGATCAAGCTTGGCCGGGTGAAGGGGAACCGGATGGTGAACATGCAACTGACCAACCAAAAATTGGTGGATCGTGGCACCCGTATGATCATGGAAGAGCTTCGTCTGGATTACGAGCAGAGCAAGAATCTCCTGCTCCTACATGGCTCCGTTCGGGAGGCGATCGATTCTTATCACCGTGAATGGCGGCTGAATCAATAAATAATTCCTATCTTTCGGGGTAAAACCTAAAAGATCGTTGATTATGATGTGGGATTTCATACTAAGACTTTTCGTGGCAGGTATTCTGGGCGCCGTTGTCGGGCTAGACCGTGAGTACCGTGCGAAGGAGGCGGGTTACCGGACTCACTTCCTTGTTTCGTTGGGTAGCGCGTTGATCATGGTTGTCTCCCAATATGGCTTCCAAGATGTCATCCTAGAGAATAGCGTAAGTCTCGATCCGAGCCGTGTGGCCGCCCAAGTGGTGAGTGGCATCGGTTTCATCGGGGCGGGTACGATCATCATCCAGAAACAATTCGTGCGGGGATTGACTACCGCCGCCGGTATCTGGGCGACCGCCGGTATCGGTCTGGCCGTCGGCTCAGGCATGTACGGGCTCGGTATCGCCGCCACTTTGTTGACGCTCGCCGGGCTGGAGCTGTTGAGCGTTATTTTTAAAAGCATTGGGATGCGAAGTTCCTTGGTGGTATTCTCTACCTCCGACAAGGAGGCGATCAACCGGATCGCCCGTGTTATCTACGAGAAAGGTTTCCTGCTGGTAAGCTATGACATGAAAAGACTGGGGCATCAGGAGAAGGACGAGTACGTCGTCAGCATCGTGTTGAAGGCCCGTAAAAACACGGAGGAAAGTCCACTGTTGCTATTGATGGAGCAATTTCCGGAGGTTACGGTGGAGAGAATTGAATAGTTATTCTGCATTGGCGGTAAGTTTTCGTATATTCGCGGCTCGAAACTATTTAATAATCGTACGATGAATTTTATTTCTAAGCTATTCAAGAAGAACGTATCTGAGGCGGAAGAGGCCGGCAAAGGTTCCGTGGAGGAGTTCGTATCTTTAATCCGTGTATATTATCAAGCCGTTATGGCTGTGAACTTGGGTATCACCAACTTGAACATGCTCGCCGATATGGCTTTGTTCAAACGCATGTTGAAGATACCGACCCAGAATAACAAATTGGGTGTCGCCGAGAAATCCCGTGTGCGCAAGGTGTTGATGGAGGATTACGGCCTAAGCGAGGCTTTCTTCAAGGAGATCGACAGCTCGGTGAAGAAGAACTGCAAGAACCAGAACGATATCAAGACGTATTTCTTCATGTTCCAAGGTTTCTGCAATGACTTGTTCAACTTGCTTGGTAATCTGATGCAGTGGAAGTTCCGCTTCTCCATGCTGGTGAAGAAGTTGCTGTATAATATGACGACGAAGACGGTTCACGATATCTTGACCAAGTCCGAGTGGAAGGATATCAGCGTGCAGAAGGCCGCGTGGAGCGTGCGTAAGTATGCCGAGAAACTAGGCTACTCCGAGCAATGGATCACGGACTTCGTGTATAACGTCGTGCTTCTGGCGAAAGAGGACCAGAAGAAGGAACTCAAAAAGAACAAGGAAGCATGACCACCGAGCTGCATCCGCTAGGTTTCTTCCTCCCGGAGAATACGAGATTGCTGATGCTGGGAAGTTTCCCGCCTCCAAAAGCTCGTTGGAGCATGGATTTTTATTACCCGAATATCCAGAATGATATGTGGCGCATCCTTGGCTTGATTTTCTATGGGAACAAGGATGCGTTCCTGCGAGACAAGAAGGCGTTCAGCGAGGAGAAGGCGAAGGCTTTCTGCCGGGAGAAGGGGATCGGGATCGGTGATACCGCCATGGAGGTGATCCGCTTGAAAGCGAACGCCTCCGATAAGTTCCTTGAGGTGGTACGGCCGATCGATCTGGAGAAGGTCTTGTCCCAGATACCGGAATGCGTGGCGATCGTGGTAACCGGGCAGAAAGCGATGGATACCCTCCTCTCCGTATTGCCCGGCACGGAGGAGCCGAAAGTGGGCTTCTCGTCGGAATTTTCTTGTATGGGAAGGACGATGAGGCTGTTCCGTATGCCTTCATCCTCTAGAGCTTATCCGAGGCCGTTGGAGGAGAAGGCCGCCGTTTACCGGGGGATGTTCGAGACGTTGGGGATGGTGTGATGAACCACTATTTACTTATTCAAAATGCCTTGCCCTTGCAGGGGACTGAATTATAGAAAAAACGTAATGCACAAATACTTTTTTGTATAACCTTTGTAGATTCAGATAAAAGTATTACCTTCGCAAGCAATATGACCTCCCACGCTTCCCGTAGAACAGCGCACCCGGGGAGGTCTTCGAGTTTTTATATGGTAACTTCTGATAAAATTGACCGATAAAATTGATTATACAAAGAAGCCGTTGACTATCGCCGAGCAAATTGCACGGCTAAAACAACGGGGACTTATTTTCGATGATGAAAGCGAGGCAACCTCTTATCTTTTCAACATTAGCTACTATCGGCTTCGTGCTTACACTTATCCGTTCCAAGAGAACGGTGAAGATTGCGACCATAACTTTACCCGTAAAGATATTCACTTTGAGGACATCATTGCCCTTTATTGCTTCGATCGCAGACTGCGCTCACTCATTTTCAATGCAATTGAAAAGATTGAAGTGGCAGTACGCACAAAGGTTGTACAAGTTTATGCCGAAAGCACAGGCAATAGCCATTGGTACGATGATGAAAGTTTGTATCGCTTCGGCTATGACGACTTGATGGAACATATCGAAGCGGACGTAAACCGTAGCAACGAGGATTTTATCAAGCATTACAACTCCAAATACAATGACCCGCCGATGCCACCAAGTTGGATGGCGCTCGAAGTGGTGTCGTTTACCACATTGAGTCGTTTGTTCCAATCCTTAAAGTTAGACAACCGCAAAGAGGATATCACCGAACAATTCGGCTTGAAGAAAGTGGCTATCTTGGAGAATTGGCTACACGCCATATCCAATCTTCGCAACTGTTGCGCTCACCACAGCCGCGTTTGGAATCGCCGCTTTATGGTCAGCGTGACCTTACCATACAACACTCTTTATCTGTTTATGGATAGAACCACAATCGGACAAATTCGCACAAACAAGTTGTTTGCCGTGCTTTCCTGTATCGCCTATATCCTTGACATCATTAGTCCCGGTAGCGACTTCAAAAAGCATATCAAAGAATTGCTTAAGTCTGATTGTCATCTGCTCGAACTTAAAGATATGGGATTCCCGAAGTATTGGCAATCCCTCCCGGTTTGGCGAGAAAAATAGCAAACTTTGCGTCTTAAAGCGCACCCCGATAGTTTACTTCTTTACTTTTGGTAGCCCTTGACTCGTCAAGCTATCTGGTTTGTTTTTATATACCCCTCACCAAGTTTTTCTTGTGCTATAAACTTTTCTCTTTTGTAATACAGATCTTGTACCTATGTGTGGGGACTGTATTAGAGAAGATATACTCTCTCATGGGGACATGTCTGGGGACTAATTCAGTACCACCTTAAAAGCTTCTTCTTTTCCGTTTGAGGCATATAGCTTCAAGACAGGTATAACACTACGAGGTCCTGCGTTTAGGATGATTGAGTAAGTATCTCCTTGGGATAAATCGATTTGAGTGGTATAGGTGCCACTTGTTTCGGAGGAACTTTCAGATGCGGATTAGACGCTGTTTGTGGATGCGAATGAGAATTTTCGGATGCGTCTGTTTCGCATGCCCTCTTTCTCCCGTCCAAACATACAGGAAACGATATGCTCCTCATGGGTGCGATACCGGCCAATCTCTATTTGCGAGCCCTCACTGAAACCGGTTGGAAGAATGCGGCCTGCCATGCACAAATATTCTCTTTAGTCAGCGGCCGGTCATAATGGCTTACATATTTTAAGTACTTGATGCGACATTAGAACAGGAGAAACGTCGCAATATTCACGACGTTATTCAGCTTAAAACGTCTGATTATGGAGTTTAATGCACGAACTTATTTCCATTGAGGATGCAAGATACAGTTGTAGCATCTTATCGCCGTAAGATGTATGATCTTACTGTTGTAGGATGTATCATCTTTCACGGATACTTGACATCTCCTTGTCTTGCGTCTTTTAGCAAAGTGACAGTTTGTAAATTTAAGTCATGGAGAATCGATTCTTTCGGGTAAAGGTAAGGTATGCTCCCGAAAACGAAAGAAAAAAACGACAATCGATTGGTTGATAGGCTAATGTTGAATAACGGCCTTTTATTCTAGCGGAATTTATTCATCGTATTTCATGTTTTGGGGGCAGGAAGGGAAGAAAAACGGTGCTACAATAGGGTTATAACAGGGTAAGAATGCCCATTCGCGACTACTCATAACCCTATTCTTGACTACTTACGATGCCCAACGGCAGTATCGGCGTTGCCTAATACGACTAGTTATGCAGGCTTCCGGCACCTATTGTGTGTGGAAAACGCTGTATTTTAACAAAAAGGGGTGCTTATTGCTACTGCTTTCTCGCTATTTCGCTAGGTTTGGAAAATAGGTGTGTCAAGGTAAATGCTCTATGGTAATCAAAAAGATGGCCGGAGAGCGGTTTGGTTGACGGAAGGATATTTGCAGGGCGAGTACCGTGTAAGATAAAAAGAGAGGAGACGGAACGATAAACGCTCCGCCCCTCTTATATAACAAGAATGAATGAATTATTGGGATAATCTCATCATAAAATATTGCTAGTGAGATACATCTTCTTCATTTATCCGATCAGAGATACTCAATGTCACGGAGAACATTGAGTATCGTGATATTCATTTTTAGATCAATTATTTACGTAAAATCCAATATGCCCAGTTGCGCCGCTAAAAGTTATGACAGATCCTACTTGAACTGTAGATCCATTACAAGAGACTCTATATCCCTTATCTATGGAAACAACTTTATACTTTCCATGTTCAACAAAGTAAACCCATGGACCTCCACTATAAAAACCACTGGTGATAGTATATTCCATGAAATTTTGATCTTCAATAACCATTGATATATGGGCGTCCTGATTTTGAGCTGTAACGTACATTTTTGAATACCCTTCTCTTTCTGCGGCATAGGAAGGTGATGGACCATTTACGTCAGCATTGATATTAATAACAGTTGTTGTTAATAGTGCAAATAGAATGAATAATACTTTCTTCATGATATATTTTCTTTATTTTCTTGTTTTAAAATTCCAGAACCAAGCCTCTCCCCAATCACCTGCGCCGGGTTTCGGAGCCGCTAGTTTAAGATGCTCACCATCCGCTTCCAAGATGTGATATTCATATTGAGGAGCGAAGGTATCATCAGTGTCTCCCATTTTCACCAGTCCTAATAAAGGAATGGTTCCGGTGAACGTTAATGTACCTTGATCCCAACCTTCTTTGGCTACAGCGGATAAGTCCCATGCGATTGTTCCGGATTGACCGCGGCTGGTTTCTACTTTCTTGCCAGCCAAGGTAAAAGTCATCCAACCTTCTAACCCATCTTTGGCATATCCTTTCTCAGTACATTGTTGGTCGATGTCTGTGGCTTGAACTTGCCACCATTCCGGACCTGTGCTTTCCATATAAGCACCATTTCCCCAAAGGCCGTTGCTGGCATCTGTATCCCAAACCCAAGTTACAGAATTATACTCCGGTCCGAATAATCCTTCATAAATAGAAGGCACATCCACATACTCGGAGATCGTCACATCGTTAGAGAAAGAGGTGATGGAGCCGTCTTGGTTCATAACCCGGACGGTCAAGCTCGTGAGGGGAGGAGTGCCGATGATGGAACCCTCGGTTCCGGTGGCTAGGATGGCCCCGTCTTGATCCAATACCTGTACCGTCAGTGTGGGATTGGTGGAGAAGGTGAACTTGTTTTGTCCGACCGTCGTTTGCGTAAGCGCTACACGGGCTTGCAGATCCGCCTCGGTTAAGTTGGCGGACATGCCCGGATCACTTTCTGTGATTGGGTCGCAGGAAACCATCATTCCTGCGATCAATGCCATTACTATATAATATATATTCTTTATCATGATTGTATATTCTGAATTAAAAGGTTATTAATTAGCCCAGCCATTGTACTCGGCGTCCGCTCCCCAACCTTCGTTCTGCTGGAGTTCACTGGAGAGTGAGATCTGGCTCTCAGGTATCTTCATGAAACCGGCGGAGGTGTTGTAGCGGGAGGCGTAACCACCATTTTGCGCCTTGTTCGTGGCTGGATTACCTGCGATGTAGATAGGCGTACCTATCTGTTTCTGCAAGGCAGCGGCGGCAATGTGCCAGCGGCGGATGTCGTTCCAACGGGTACCCTCCAAAGCTAATTCCCAACGGCGCTCGTTTTGCAGAGCTTGGAGCGAGTAGCCGATAGCCGGAAGGCCGGCACGCTCCCGCACCTTATTCATACCGGTGGCATCTCCCTTGAGCTCGGATTGCATCAAGAGAACGTCAGCGAAGCGGATCAATACCAAGTCGTGGATGTTGTCCAAAGCTTGGTTATTCGCACCTTGCGTCCAGCCATCGATTCCGTACATCTCGTTCTCGAAGGTCTTGAAGTAGCCACTCTCGTCATTGGATGTCTTGCATGCGACAGGAGACCATTTCATGGCATAGTAGTCCGTTTCCTGTACGAAGTCCGCCCAACCGCCTTTGTTATAAGCGGGTAATTTGTCCGTACGATATACGGAAGCGTCGCGACGCATGTCCTTTGGTTCTGCGCTTGCCCAATCGTTCACGAAATTCGGTGCTACAGGCCCGGCTCCCCAGCCTTGTCCGAAGGGGAAGGTATTTGCTACGTCTTGATCTCCGCGAAGACCGAAATGAAGCGCGTAACCATTGGCGAAAGCGATGGTAGTATTCCAACTGGCCAGCTTATTGAACTTGATGGCGAACATAGATTCCGGGTTGACGGCGTTATCATCCTCTACCCATTTCAATCCTTTTCCGGCGGTGTATTCGAAATCGTTCACCGTGCAACGGTTCGTGTAAGCCCAAAGGCTACGGAAGTCGGATGCTAAGGAATATCCGGAATTGTTCACGCAATCATCGATATAAGAGATCACTTGATCCTTCGTTAGGGTAGAGCCGTCGGCCAAGGTGACGGAGGTCAGCGGGTTGTAAGTGGCGCTGGTCAAGGCGGCTATATCTTCGCCATTCCCGTACATGCCGGTGTAGAACAACCAAGCACGGCCTAACATGGCCTCGGCGGTGTACTTGTCGACGTGTCCTGCCTCAAGGGATGACGTACCTCCACGCCATGCGGGCATGATGTCGGCGGCTGTCTTAAGGTCTAGCAAGATCTGTCCCCAGATCTCGGCGGGGCTTGCCTGTGGCACGTCGCTTGTCTGGGATGTAGTGATTAGGGGTACACGATTGTACATCGAGGCTAGCTCGTAGTAGAAATAGGCACGTATGAAGAGAGCCTCGCCCATCAATTGGTTACGTGCTTCCGTGGAAGGAAAGTCCGGACAGTTATCCAAGGTCTCTATGGCGCTGTTGGCACGGAATACGCCGGCATAACGGTCTTTCCAGAACTGGCGGGTCATGTCGGACTGATAGTTGCAGAGCAGGTCCATGGCCTGCATCAGCTTGTCGTTCGAGCCGCCCCCGCCTAGCGCGTCATCGCTGGCTAGTTGGGCGTAATAAAGGAACGATCTCTCGGGGTTGGCGCAAACGGATGCCATGCTGGCGTAAACGCCTGCTATCATCTGCTGGGCATCGTCGTACGACTCCGGGAATGTAGCGGTTGTCTTCTCTGTGTAATTGGTCGTGTCGAGCATGTCCTCACAACTGGAGAAGGCTACGGCAGCGCCCATACATATTGCATATATTAACTTTTTCATGTTGCTTTTCTCTTAAAATTTAATGTTAACACCTACCATATAAGTTCTGGGTGAAGGATAAGAACCTAAGTCGATACCTCTTGCCCAAGGATTGTCCTCGCGATAACTATCGTTCGTACCGATTTCGGGGTCCATACCCTTGTATCCCGTGAAGGTGAAGAGGTTCTGGGCGCTTACGTACAGACGTAATTGCGGCAGTGGGCAGTTCTTCCATAGGTTCTTGAAGTCGTAGCCCAAAGTAACGTTCTGGATGCGGAAATAGCTGGCGTCTTCCACGAAGATATCGGATATCTGTTGGAAGTTGACACCTGTGTTACCCGGAACCAGACGAGGATAACGATTGGAGGTTCCCTCACCGTGCCAGTACTCAAATACCTCGGAGGTGTAATTCTCCACGTTGCCGTCGGTAAACTTACGATAAGAGCGCATATTTTGTTGTCCGAAGGCCCCATAGGTGGTTACCGCTAAATCGAATCCTTTGTAACCAACGTTGAAGCTTAGACCCATCGTGATATCCGGGTGCGGGTTGCCGACTTCGGTCTTGTCGTCCTCGTTGATCACGCCGTCGCCATTCACGTCTACGAATTTCAAGTCGCCCGGTTGGATGGAGCTACCTTGCAGGGAGTTGGCTGCGTTGCCTTTACAGTTCTTATCCAGATAAGCCTGCACGTCGGCGGCGTTTTGCATGACACCTTCCGTTTTATAGGCCCAGAAATAACCGATCGGGTGTCCTACTTCCATACGGGATACAGGACGTGTGTTCTCGGCCAGTACCTTGTCCGGACCTAGGATGTAACCGTCTTTGTTGTTGATCTGCGTAACCTCGTTCTTGTTATGGGCAAGGTTTAGGTTCACGCCATACGTCCAGTCGCCCTTTTGGTCGTTCCAGCCTAAGCCGATCTCGACACCTTTATTTTCCACGGTACCGCCGTTGATATAGGGAGCGTTCGTTCCGTAAGAGTCTAGGATCGGGGCAACGATCAACAGGTCCTTGGTTTTCTTGTTGTACCAATCGAAGTTCAAACTCAATCGGCCGCTTAGGAAACGGGCATCTAGACCAAGGTCTAGCTGCTCGGAAGTCTCCCATGTCACGTCCTCGTTCGGCATGATGCTGGCATAACCGCCTTGCGTGGCCGTACCCTTGTTGTTGCCGAAGGAATATTGTCCGAGGTGGTCGAACGCTACGGTCGAGAAATATTGGAAGTTATCGATATTACAGTTACCGTTCTGACCCCAGCTGGCACGGATCTTCAAGAAGTCCATCCAGTCGTGCGTGTTTTCCATGAAATCTTCATTGCTCACGACCCAACCAGCCGATACGGAAGGGAACGTACCCCAGCGTTTACCACGGGCGAAGTTCGAGGAACCATCCGTACGTAAGATCACGCTAGCCATGTATTTCTCGTTGAAGTTATAGTTGATACGTCCGAAGAATGACGCTAAGGCGTTATCCCCTGTCGGATATCCTTTGGCTGAGGTCGGTTGCGAAGCCATGCTATTGCTGATATAAGCCCGGTCCCAGTCGGAGAACAGAAGGTCGTTCGCCGTTGCCTCCAGATACTCGCCCATACCGAAACCGCTCTTCTTGAAGGATTGACCGACTAATACATCGAAGTTGTGTTTCTCGATGTTGAAGGTGTAGCTAAGCGTATTCTCGATCTGCCAGTCCCAACCAGTCGTCATGTTCTGGGTAACCTCATTGGTTAGTTTTTGATCGGTAGAGGTTAGTTTATAAGCCGGACTGTAGCCACGGTAAGAACTGGAGTTCTGTTTGTAGCTGACCTGTCCTTTATAGACGAGTCCCTTGATTGGTTGTACCTTCAAGTAGCCAACCATAGTTAATCCGTAGTTTTTGCTCTTGTTGTTTCCACGGGAGGAGTTGACCATTGCGGCGATCGGGTTACTCGTATAAGAGTTGTAGTTGAACCAACCGGCCTTGTTCAAGTCGTCATACATATAGTAATCCCCGTTCTCGTTATAGATAGGAACCAGCGGGTTGGCACGTAACATCCAAGAGATGTCGTTACCGTATTGATTACCCTCGGAGATACCGGAAGATTCATTATGATTATAGTACAGGTTCTCGCCGAATGTGATGATATCCAAGTCACCCTCTTTCCACAAAATATGTTCAGAGTTCATGCGAACCGTGAAACGTTGGTAGTCGGAAGCGACCGGCTTGCCTAGCGTACCTTCCTGTTTCGTGTAGGATACACCCGTGGAGAATTTGGAGCGTTCCGTACCACCGGCCAAGTTTAGGGAGTGGCTGGTAGTGATGGCGTTCTTGTTGCGGATTGCGTCAAGCCAGTTGGTACCCTCATCCTCGCCGCTCATGTAACGGTTGTACTGTTCTTGTGACATGTAATTCGTCCACGTGTAAGGTTGGTTACCCGTGTTGAAGTTCAGTTGGTCCATGACTGCCATGTATTCCTTTGCATTCAGCAAGTCCGGCATCTTATATACGTTCTGGAAACCTACATAGCCGTCGTAACTAACCTGTAATTTTCCCTGTTTACCCTGCTTTGTCGTGATCAATACAACACCGTTGGCCGCACGTGAACCGTAGATCGCGGCGGAAGCGGCATCTTTCAATACGTCTAAGCTCTCGATATCGGCGGGACTTAAGGAATTGATGTCGCCTTCGACGCCATCAATAATGTATAGCGGAGTCGTGCTGCCGTTCGTTCCGGCACCACGAATGTTGATATCGAAACTCTTACCCGGCTGGCCGGAGTTCGCTACGATATTGACGCCCGGGCTTTGGCTCTGCAAGGCACCTAGCGGGTTTGTCGTGTTTAATTTTTGGATATTCTCTCCCTTTACTTGAAGGGTAGCACCTGTCACCAACTTTTTCTTTTGTACACCATAACCTACTACCACTACCTCGTCCAAACTCTGTGAGTCCTCTTTCAAGGTGATCTGTAAGTCGGATGTTTGGGCGGTTACGGGAATCTCTTGGGTCATATAACCGATGTAGGAGATCTCTATGATAGAGCCGGGGACGGCCTCTAAGCTGAACTTACCATCCAAATCGGTTATCACTCCGTTTGTCGTTCCCTTTACGATAACATTGGCACCGATGACTTCCATTCCTGTTGCGTCTTTCACGGTACCAGTGATTCTTTTTGTTTGTTGCATGACTTCCATCGAAGTACTAGGGGCGGCTAACATTTGTGGTATGCCACCTAGCTGGAAGGCCATACATGCGCCTAAAAACAGCGTCGTTTTCTTAATTGTTGAATTCATTATTTTTTACATTAAATCATATAAGGCTAAACTAAAATTCATTTACTCAATAGGGTCATTAGCGGTTAACTGCTAAAAACATTAGATTCTCGGTCCTTCCTCATAGGCAATTGTTTTTTGTTGTTAATATGTATTGTTAATTTCTGTCGCAAAATTACGTCGGATCCCAAGTGCGTTCAAATACTATTTTATCCAAGAATAATACTTTTTTGCCGGAGTGTATTTTTAACACATCGATGGGGTAGCCGTAGGCATGAAAGCCTTTGTGACTGGTCGCAAAGATAGATGTGTGAAGGAAAAGAGAAGGGGGGATTTTGTATAGAAATAGGGGGGGATATGTATTTATCCCTGTTAAAAAGGTCTCTTATACAATGATTTTTGTCTTTTTGTAGTTATCCCGGAACTCTTTGGGAGAGCAGTTTTTCTTTTTCTTAAAGATACGGTTGAAGTTCGAGAGGTTATTGAAGCCGCAGTCATAACAAATCTCCGCGATGGATCGTTGCGTGTCCACCAGCATGCGGGCGGCGTAACCGATACGGATATCGGTGATATAGTCGGAGAGGGTCTTCCCGGTCCTCAACTTGAAGAAACGGCTGAAAGCGGAAGGGGCCATACCTACGAGTTCAGCCAGTAGGTTCAGGCGGATATCCTGTTGGTATCGCTCGTTGATGTAATTTTGTACTTTTTGGATACGACGACTCTCGGAATGTATATCCGTTATTTTAGCGAACGAGGAACTAGCCAATACTTTGTAGTCCTCCTCGATGGAAAGCTCATACAAGATGGTCAAGAAGTTGATGACCGCATAAAAACTTTGCTCCTCGGAAACCAGTTTTTCCAGTAAATGGTAAACCTTCAAGATGGAAGACATCGGGAAACTGATGCCGCATTGAGCTTTCTCCAACATTTTCCGGATACTGTTGAATTGGTTTTTCTCCAATATATTATTCCCGAAGAGATTGGGAGAGAACTGGATCGTGATCTCATGGATCAGAGGCGATTTACATGCGTTCTGCTCCCAGACATGCTCCAGTTCTTTCCCGGTTATCAATACTAACTCGTATTCTCCGATCACTTCCGCGGAATCACCGACCACACGCCTTACCCTCGGAGCGTGCTCAATGAAATTGAGCTCGTACTCCAAGTGGCAATGGATCGGATAGGTAAATTCTGTCTTACGTCGGTCTACGATGTAGAAGCAATCCTTTTCCGATAGTGGGGTTATTTCGTGGATAATGTCCATGTTTAGCTGACTGTTGATAGTTGACAATTGACAGTTAATGAACCTCGGTCAGCTCTATGACCTTGCTACGGGCATGGGCCGTAGAGAATACGTTCAGACCTATTTTCATCAAGAAATCTCCGCTGAAGGTTCCTCCGTCGGTAGCCAAGGCGGATTTCTTGCCCGGCATGAGGTTTATCTCTTGTACCTTATATTTCTTATTCGGGTCCAATCCTTGTAGCTTTACGGGGAAAGTCTTTTCTCCGAAGCGAGGGTGGATATCATAAGCGAATAGGACGGATTTGCTTTTTGCCTTATCCACGTACATCACGGATGAATGGTTGGTCTCGTAGGGGGAAACAAGACGGTAAAGATCGCCGTCGAGGATCGTGCCCTTTAGACGTTTGTAGTTGGCAACCGCTTCTTGGCAGTATTTCATCTCGTCGTCGTTCATTTCCTTCAAGCTGATATCGAAGCCCATCTTACACATCATGGCCACGTCGGTACGGAACTTGACGGAGGTATTCTTGTTCCAGCTAGTCACGTGGGCACACATTGCCTTTGCCGGGAAAAACTGGGAGAATCCCCATTGGATATACAAACGCTCGATCGGATCGGTGTTGTCGCTGCACCAGAATTCCGTGAAGTATTTCAATGCCTCGTAATCACAGCGGGCTCCACCTCCGGAACAAAGCATGATTGGTAGGTGAGGGTATTTTTCGGCTACCCGTTTGAATACGTTATAGACTCCTCGTACATGATCAATATATAATTGATTCTGTTTCTCCTTGAGGTAAGGAGAATAGACATTGGTAATCGGGCTGTTGCAATCCCATTTGAAGAAAGCCAGATCCGGATTCTCGATCATGATATTATCCACTACGCTGAATACGTAATCCTGTACTTTCGGGTTACTTAAGTCCAAGACAAGTTGATTGCGGTAGTAATAAGTCTCACGATTCGGTAGATGGATCGCCCAATCCGGGTGTTTCTCGAAAAGTTCGCTCTTGGGGTTTACCATCTCCGGCTCGATCCAGATACCGAATTTCACACCGGCATCTTTAGCGGTCTGCACCAGATGAGGAATGCCGTTCGGCAACTTATCATGGGTAACCTCCCAATCTCCCAATCCGGCCTTATCGTTTTGACGAGGGTATTTATTAGCGAACCAACCATCATCCAGCAAAAACATATCTACACCTAGATGCTTGGCTTCTTTCATTAGTTCCTCCAATTTCTTCTCGTTGAAATTGAAACCGGTCGATTCCCAGTTGTTCAGTAGGGTAAGGCGATCGCCTTTACCATCCTTGATCTGGTAATTACGTGCCCAATCATGGATATCACGACTGGCTTTTCCGGTTCCTTGGTTACTCAACGTAAAGATAAACTCAGGGGTGACGAACCATTCGTTCGGCTTCAATTCATAGGCGGACGCATAGGGATTGATGCCGGAGATGACACGAAGGTTACCGGCGTTGTCCACCTCGAACGTAAAGCGGTAGTTTCCAGTCCAACCGATCGTTCCCATTAAAACATCTCCTGTATTCTCGCTGGCCGGGGCACCTAACCCAATCTCAAAAAACGGGTAAGCGTGCATGGCGGCACGGGAGCCTAGTTTCGTATCGATAATCTTTTTCCCGAATTTCAAGTCTTGGCTGCTCATCTGTACTTCCTTGGCCCAGTCACCGCTAAACTCGGTCAATACATAGCGAGGACTCTCGAAATAAAGCATATTGGAAGCGTATTGGGTAATCGTGACCGGTTTTTTCTCCATATGACGAATCTCGGTCCAAGCCTTGATGACGTTTTCTTTAGCGAAAGTTACATAATGCAATTTAGCCTCCACTGGGTATACGTCGTCTTTCAGGGAGATGATTGTCTCCGTAACGTTATTGTCTAGTTTCTTGGATTCGCTGGAAACATACTTGAATATACTGGTCATGTTCCCATCGTTGTGCTGGATGGCGAAAGCCGGTTCGAAATAATCCTCCGCTCCTGAACAAGGATACACTTCCCATCCACGGGTTGATACGCTGCCATCCGTTCCGGCTTGGATATTCCATGAGAGGTTCTCAAATTCGGATTCGTCCACTAATTTATTTCCCAGATAAGTTTGGTAGAGCCGTCCGTTGGGGGCTACTTGTAAAATCAAGTCCGTCTCGTTGGTCGAGATTAAGATCATCTTTTGATCGGCGGCTTTTACGAATGGCAAACAAAAACACAAAAGGATAACTGTAAGTAATAGATTTTTCATGGTAAATTATTTGAATGTGTAAATAGTAGAGACGTAGCGTGCCACGCCTCTACTAGAATACATATTGTAATTAATTCTGCTCTTTCAGGATCACGTCGTGAGCGCCACCCTCAACGATACTTGTAGAGGAGACAAGCGTGATCTTGGCATGCTGCTGCAACTCTTGGATAGAGATGGAACCGCAGCTACACATCGTAGCGATCATCTTACCCAATGTTACGTTTAAATTATCTTTCAATTTTCCGGCATACGGTACATAGCTGTCCACGCCTTCCTCGAATTTCAAGGACTCGTTTCCACCCATGTCATAGCGCTGCCAGTTCTTCGCACGGTTAGATCCCTCACCCCAATACTCCTTCACGAAGTTGTTTCCGATTTTCATCTTCTTCGTAGGAGACTCGTCGAAGCGGGCGAAATAACGGCCCATCATCAGGAAGTCGGCACCCATAGCCAACGCTAATACCATATGGTAATCGTGTACCAAGCCACCATCGCTACAGATAGGGATATAAACGCCGTGTCTCTTGAAATACTCGTCACGAGCTTTCGCTACGTCGATCAAGGCGGTAGCCTGTCCGCGACCGATACCTTTCTGCTCACGGGTGATACAGATGGAACCACCACCGATACCTACCTTGATGAAATCCGCTCCGGCGTCAGCCAAGTAGTTGAAACCATCTTGGTCAACCACGTTTCCGGCACCAACCAGTACCTTGTCTCCGTAGGTATCCTTGATCCAGTGCAAGGTCTCGTACTGCCATTCGGAATAGCCGTCGGAAGAGTCGATACACAATACGTCAACGCCAGCCTCTACCAATGCCGGAACACGTTCCTTATAGTCGCGGGTGTTGATACCGGCACCTACTAATAATTTCTTATCTCCGCCGGATAACTCTTTCGGATTCTCACGGTGGCTATCGTAGTCCTTGCGGAATACGAAGTATTGAAGCTTCTGATCCTTGTCGATGATTGGCAATGTATTCAACTTATGATCCCAGATAATCTGGTTCGCCTCTTTCAAGGTCATGCCTAGCTCGCCAACGATTAGTTTAGCGAACGGGGTCATGAAATCTTTCACTTTCATGTCGATCGGGTCTTTGCCTTCACGGTAATCGCGACTGGTTACCATACCTAGCAATTTGCCGTTAGGCGTACCGTCATCTGTCACACCAATCGTAGAATGTTCTGTCCGGTGGACTAGCTCAAGCACGTCGGCCAAGGTATTCTCGGGCGTAAGGTTAGAGTCGCTGATAACGAATCCGGCCTTGAATTTCTTTACTTTGCGAACCATATCCGCTTGGCTCTCGATCGGTTGCGAGCCGAAGATGAAGGAAAGTCCTCCGTTGCGAGCCAACTCGATTGCCAGTTTAGGACCGGAAACCGATTGCATGATCGCTGAAACGAAAGGAATATTTAATTCAATAGCGGATTTCTCGCCAGACTTGAATTTCACAAGCGGCGTTTTTAATGAAACGTTTGCGGGAATACATTCTTTGGTGGTTAAACCGGGAATAAGTAAATACTCACCAAATGTTCTCGATACATCGTTTAAGTAGATTGCCATAAGATTTTATATTTACAGGATGAGTTTTTTTAATTGTGCAAAAGTAGCGATTTCTGTTCATATATGAATCACATGTTTACATGAAATGTTCGAAATATGCGTCCCGCAACATTTATAGTTATGGATTTGTTATTAATGTAGATTTAAAAAGGAGGAAAATATGAGAGTTGTAGTTGATAAGGCTCAATCCAGAGGGTATGCGAATCACGGTTGGTTGAAAACACATCACACGTTTAGCTTTGCTAATTATTACAATCCGGAAAGGGTTCATTTCGGGATGCTACGTGTATTGAATGATGATTCCGTGGCGCCGGGTGAGGGATTCGATATGCATCCACATAAGAATATGGAGGTTATCTCCATCCCGTTAAAGGGATATTTACGCCATGGGGATAGCATAAAGAATAGCGAGGTGATTACGCCGGGAGATATTCAGGTGATGAGCGCCGGTACCGGTATCGTGCATAGCGAGTTCAACGACAGCGGTAATGAACAATTGGAGTTCTTGCAAATATGGGTATTTCCCCGTGAGGAGAATACCAAGCCTCATTATGCCAGTTATGACGTGCGTCCAGTTACTTCGGAAAAGAATAAGTTGTCCTTGATCATCGCTCCGGAAGGTAGCGCTCCTGCGTCGATCAACCAAGACGCTTGGTTCTCTTTAGGAAACCTAGATGCCGGTCAAGTAAAAGAGTACAAGCTACATAGTAAAAATAATGGGGTTTATTTATTCGTGATCGACGGAGAGGTGGAGGTAAGTAATACGATCCTGTCTAAGCGTGACGGGGCCGGATTCTGGGAAACCGATAGCATTACGATAGAAGTCTTGAAGCACGCTAAAGTTCTTTTGATAGAAGTTCCGATGATGAAATAAATGTTGATAGGTTAGTGCTGGCGGGTATCTTAATAGTTGATGTAACAAAGCTATTAGGGTACCCGCTCTTTCCTTTTAATGTTTTATCGGTTTATCCGTGAAGTAATCGATCATCTGTAAGATCGCTCGGCTACAAGCTGGACAGAATGGAGCGTAATCACGCATCATACAGTGATCCATCGGGCGATAAATGCCTTTAGCGATGTAACCGCCTCCCTCGAATACGCCTGCCTTATCCTTATGGGCGTCATCTAATGGGGTAGGTATCGGTGTATTAGTCGGTAGAAGATCTTTCCATTTAGCATCGAAGTTAACCAAGGTCGTGATGTTCGGTTCCCAAGGCTCGTACTTCAAATTATAAAAATCTTGATAAGCGACCTCGGAACTGAAGTATTCATCGGCTAGGCCGGCGAAACTATGTCCGAACTCGTGAACGAATACGACCGGGGTACGTGGGTTATCGGCGGTTCCCATGGCATAAAAATTATACATACCGCCACCACCGTAAGCGTCCGTGTTTACCAAGATGAAGATTGCGTCGCAAGGAGCGTTCCATACGGCGTCACGTATAGATTTCATATCCGGGGTGGTTAAATAGCGATCTACCCCAAACGTATAATAGCCGGAATTCAATGCGGTATTCTTGAATATACCTTTACCGGATACATCTGTTCCCGATTCTTCCGAAACGGCATCTACCGCCCAGACATTGAAATCTTCCCGGCGAGTGTCATAAGGCGGGGTCTTAAACAATGCCTCCGTAAAACGTTTGGCATCAGCTACGAATTTCTCTTGCTCATCCGCCGTATAACCTTCCGCTAAGAATACGAGGTCTACTTTCCCGGAGGAATCCCCGTTATATTGGATTTTTGTGATCCGGTTTTCCTTGAGTTTCCCCCGGTCAATAAAAATACTGGCCGGATCAATCTCTTGTTTCAATAAAGGATGGAACTGCATGTCGGCCTTGTCTCTTGCCGTAATCTCAATGATGACAGGAGCTTTCGGATAGGGGATAGAGATGCTATTTGTCCAAGATTGTGTCTCGGTCTTCGCTTGCTCCGTACTTCTCCATTCTTCGAATAACGTATTGAATCCTCGTGAGTAGATCAACTCTTTACCGGCTTTATCATATACATTAATATAATACCCTCCATAACCAAACGGATCGATCAAGTTTTTGACCGGCCCTGCCCAGACGGGTTCTTCCCGGAGTTGTTGTATGGCGGCGGCTTGGAAATCCCAATTCCCACTCAATGCGAAATCAATCCGGAGACTTTTCTTCGTGAAGTGTTTTTCAAAATTAGTTTGTGCCAGACAAGTGAAACTGTAAAGAATGGCGAATAATAATAAGGTTATTCTTGCTCTCATAGATCTATAATATTTATCATGTGTCAACTTTATGACGCAAATGTATATTATTTTTTTTTAGATTTGCCACGATTAGTGTATTATACTCGTTTATAAATAAATTAGACCTATGTTTAGAGAGATCAGACGAAAAGACCGGATTTTGGATAATGAGTTGGCAATTCGTTTATTGGAGGAGGCGGAATATGGTTTTTTGGCCATGTCGGGGATAAATGGGTATGGGTATGGAATCCCGATCAATTATGTAAAGGAAGGGGATTCTATTTATTTCCATTGCGCTCCGGAAGGGTATAAGCTGGAATGTCTACGAGAAAACCCGAAAGTGAGTTTCACGGTAGTTGGCGCTACACAAATCGTTCCGGGAAAATTCACGACAGGTTACGAGAGCACTATCGCTTTTGGAGAGATGCATTTGGATTTGCCGGAAGAAGAGCGTCGGTATGCCTTGCGGCTACTCGTGAATAAATATTCATCGGCGTTTAAGGAGATCGGCGAAAAGTATATTGAGAAATCTTTTTACCGGACTAATATCTTACGTCTAGATATCTCGCATATCTCGGGAAAGTGTAAACGATTGTCTCAATAGTATAAAAAAGGGGGCCTAGCCCCCTTTCTTGCAATATATC
This sequence comes from Parabacteroides sp. KHUB-02, assembly GCF_056640955.1. Taxonomy (NCBI): domain Bacteria; kingdom Pseudomonadati; phylum Bacteroidota; class Bacteroidia; order Bacteroidales; family Tannerellaceae; genus Parabacteroides; species Parabacteroides sp. KHUB-02. Next base: position 292,136 of record NZ_JBWQEV010000001.1, read on the forward strand.
AATGATGGCTTAAATAATTAGAGACTCCTGCGTTTGTCGCTTTCATGGCGTCTTTTCCTTTGGACCAATTTGCCGGGCAAACCTCGCCATATTCTTCGAAGTGCTGTAAGGCGTCGACCATACGGAGAGCCTCGTCTACGTTACGGCCTAATGGTAAATCGTTGATTACATAATGACGGATCAAGCCCTCTTTGTCAATCAGGAACAGACCCCGGTAAGCGACCGGATTTCCTCTGGAGATAAGTTCTCCACTTTCGTTCGTAATATAATCAGCGGCCAATACGCCAAAGTTTTCAGAGATGGTTTTGGAAAAATCGGATACGAGTGGATAAGTCACCCCATGGATACCTCCTTTATTCTTATCTTGGTTTAACCATGCGAAATGAGAAAATTGAGAATCGACGGAGCAACCAACCACCGCTACGTTACGTCTTTCGAATTCCTGTAACTTTTGTTGGAAGGCATGTAATTCTGTCGGGCAAACGAATGTAAAGTCCATCGGATAGAAAAACATGACTACATACTTCTTGCCTACATATTGTTCCAAAGAGAAATCCTCGATGATCTCATTGCCATTCACTACTGCCGGAGCGTGGAATTCCGGTGCCTTTTTACCTATTAATGCTTTCATATTATAATTAATTTGTTTGTTAAGTAACAAGCGTAAGTGAAGGTTTGTTGTTGCTTTTTAGTAAAGAGACTGATTTTCTTGTGAAATAGACCTAAAGTTTATGCTTTAAAATTTCTCTGATTTTCAAAGATTTTATTTCTTTGTAACTTATTGATGTTAATAAAGAAAGTATATGGAGGTTTCCGAGGTAAAACAGCGTTTGCTGACAGATTTTTTTACATATTATCCCATGGGAGGTGCTCTGTATGATAAAAACGGTGCGCTAATTGATATAAATAAGTCCTTAAACGAGAAATTTCCTTTTACGAATGAAGCGGACTTCTTATTAAATAATCTTTTTCGTACAGATTTGTTGACCGATCTTCAAAAACAATATCTGCGTGGGGGAAGCGTGGTTTCCGGTTCTTTGCCTGTACCGTATTCTATCATCCCCTCAATGAATGAGAATAGAGAGATTCTTGGATATACCTTATTATTAACGGGTAATCCGGCGGTCGGGCAGGAGGCAGCCGGTTATGACCGGGAATTGAAGGAATTGACGGACATGTCGCAAAAGATGGCGGAAGCGGTTCCTGATACGATCCTTTTGGTAAACAAGCAACTGGTTGTAGAGAGGATTATCGCTTATGCTATGGAGACTTGTATAACACCAGAGTCGATCAATCGGCGTATCGATGATCTTCCGGGTTTCATTTATCCGGATGAGACTAAGCGTCGTGTGGCTGCGATCGTGCAAAGTTGCTTGAATAAGTCGGAGATCATGAATTTAGATTTATCGATTCCGGGACATAACGCTCCGATCGTTTATTTTAAACTACGGTTGGTACCTGTACATGACCGGTATGTGATTATTTATATACGGAATGTATCGGAGCTCGTTGAGCAGGAGAAAGCGAATGAGGCGTTAAGCAGTAAGTTGTCCGAAAGTCGGATGATGATGGAGCTTGCTTTGCAGAATAGCAAGATTACGACTTATTCTTTTAATTTCAGCCGATTTAAGTCTTGCGATAAAGTACATTGTAACCGTTGTTTCCAGTTTTATGGCACGACCAATAGTTTATTGAAACGTAATCAGTTCATCTGTCAGGCTTTGCCGCAACTTCGTCACCCGGACGATTCTGGCGACTTTTTCTATCTATTCAATACGATCCGTACGAATAAATTGGATGAATATAAAATAGATTTTCGTCTAAAGAACGATGATAACACCTATCGGATCTATGAGGTGATCGGTAAGACGCATGAGAAAGATGAGAATGGCTTCCCGAATTTGATTGTTGGTTGTATGATCGATGATCAAGAACGATTGGAGTTTGAGGAGGACTTGATCCGTGCCAAGGAAAAAGCGGAGGAGGCGGATATGCTTAAGTCAACTTTCTTAGCAAATATGACCCATGAGATCCGTACGCCATTGAACGCTATTGTCGGTTTCTCTGATTTGTTAGGAGTGGAGGAGGATTCGGAATTGCGCCAAAATTATATTAGTTTGATCAAGATGAACAATGATTTACTTTTAAGTATAGTAAATGATGTTTTGGATATTTCCAGAATCGAGTCTGATATGATGACGTTTACTTATATGGATGTTTATTTACCTTCCTTTATGAAAGATCTATATAACTCCATACAATTACGTAGACCGGAAGGGGTGGAAATGACCTTGGATGCATGTCCCGATTTCATATTTAATATAGATCGAAATCGATTATGGCAAATCTGCATGAATTTATTGACGAATGCGGTTAAGCATACTAAAAAAGGTCGTATCTGGTTTGGATATACAATTGAGGCTGAGGAGAAAATGATTAAGTTTTATGTCTCGGATACAGGTTGTGGCATTCCCAAGGATGAATTGGATAATATCTTTGCCCGATTCGTGCAATTAAGCGATTTTGAGCAAGGAGTCGGATTGGGATTAGCAATTTGTAAAGGTCTGGTATTAAAAATGGGCGGTAATATTTCAGTGATTTCCGAAGAAGGATTTGGTTCTACATTTATTTTCACTTTACCTATGAAAAGACCCAATAGTTGGAAAAACTAGTGAACAAAACTCTTTGAAATTCGGTTGTCTATATAAGAGATGATTTAGGTTGTAGTCAATTTCCATAATAAGCATTAACTTATACATGCTTTTGGTTTATGTTTTGCCATAAGAAATTCTGGACTTATGGCCTAATCTTTTTGTATCATACCTGTAATCAAGGATTTTATATGACGAAAATAGAAATAAAGAATTTATCTATTCTTTTCGGCCCGGAGAAAATGCGTGCGAAAAGAATGCTAGTAGCGGGAAAAAGTAAACAAAACATTTTGAAAGAAACGGGTTGCACGGTAGCTGTACGTAATGCGAACCTAAAGATTGAGGAAGGGGAGTTATTTGTGATAATGGGACTTTCCGGAAGTGGAAAATCTACGCTGTTACGTTGTATTAACCGATTGAACGAACCCTCTTTGGGAGAAGTCTTTATCAACGGAAAAAACATAACGACTTCCTCGGATAAAGAATTATTGGATATACGGCGTAAGGAAATGGCTATGGTTTTCCAGCATTTTGGATTGCTGCCCCATCGCACGGTATTGAGTAATATCGCTTTTGGCTTGGAGTTACAAGGGGTTCCTAAAAAAGAAAGAGACCAGAAAGCTGTGGAAAGTGTAGCCCTAGTAGGGTTAAAAGGATACGAGAACCAGAAGGTTAGCGAGTTGTCTGGAGGTATGCAGCAACGTGTCGGATTGGCCCGTGCGATCGCGAATGATCCCGAGGTGCTCTTGATGGATGAGGCTTTTTCTGCCTTAGATCCATTGATCCGTGTACAGATGCAGGATGAGCTATTGAAACTACAAGAGAAGATGCAAAAAACGATCATCTTTATTACGCATGATCTTGACGAGGCGATTAAGTTGGGGGATCGTATCGCCATTATGAAAGACGGGGAGGTCGTGCAAGTAGGTACCCCTGAGGAGATCTTGACAGATCCGGCCAATCATTATGTCTCTAGATTTACGGAAAATGTAGATCGTGGACGTATCGTTACGGCCTCATCGATTATGATAACCCAGCCGGTTTTCGCTCGTATCCGTAAAGATGGCCCGGAGACCGTGTTGAGGAAAATGAAAGAGAAAAACTTATATGTATTGCCGGTCGTGGATGGGAATAGGCAATTTCTGGGCGAGGTTCGTTTGAAAGATGTCTTGGCTCTTCGGAAAGCGGGGAATCATGATCTCTCATCGATTGTGATGAAAGAGGTGCCTTCGGTTCTGGAAAACACGACGGTTGAGGATATGCTTCCTTTGTTACCGGAGATCCGGCAGGCCTTACCGGTCGTTAATGAGGCCAACCAATTGGCTGGCTTGGTTTCTACTTCATCGATTATAATCGAGATGACGGGGAAGGATAAAGAGGAAATAGATCAAATTGTTCAAAATGCGATAGAATTATGATAAATATAGGAAAATATATAGAGATTGCCATTAATTGGCTGACTGAGCATTTCGCTCGTTTTTTTGATGTGATAAATGATGGGGTCGGAGGATTTATCGATACTTTTCAAGATGGGCTGACTTGGATTCCGTTTTATGTGATGATTTTGGGCTTGGCATTGTTGGCTTGGTTCAAGGCAGGAAAAGGAGTCGGCGTGTTCACGGCATTGGGTCTATTGTTAATTTACGGAATGGGTTTCTGGGTGGAAACGATGCAGACTTTGGCCTTGGTACTGTCTTCTACCATTATCGCCTTGATGATCGGAGTTCCGTTAGGAATTTGGACCGCACGTAGTGACCGGGCGGATAAGATCATCCATCCGGTCTTGGATTTGATGCAAACGATGCCCGCTTTCGTCTACTTGATACCAGCCGTTTTGTTTTTTGGTTTAGGTCCGGTACCCGGCGCCTTTGCAACGGTAATTTTTGCCATGCCTCCGGTTGTGCGGTTGACCGATCTGGGAATCCGTCAAGTCCCGGCCGATATTGTGGAGGCTACCCGCTCATTTGGCGCTACTTCCACTCAGTTACTCTATAAGGTGCAATTGCCATTGGCTTTGCCAACGATCATGACGGGAGTGAATCAAACGATCATGCTTTCACTTTCTATGGTAGTGATAGCGGCCATGATCTCGGCAGGAGGATTGGGTGAGATTGTCTTGCGAGGAATTACCCAAATGAAAATAGGTTTAGGTTTCGAAGGAGGTATAGCGGTCGTTATCTTGGCTATTATCTTGGATCGTATTACGCAGGGCTGGGCGAAAGGTAAAGTGAATAAACAAAAGAAATAAGAAACATAGAAAAGAAAGAAATAGATATATGAGACGATTTACGATTATTATTGGATGCTGTATGCTTTTGGTGACCTTGCAATTTATTTTCAGTTGTGTGGATAGCAAGGATCGAAAGAAAATATCGATAGCGTACGCTAATTGGGCGGAGGGCATTGCTATGACCAACTTAGCCAAAGTGATATTAGAGGATCAAGGATATCGGGTAACATTAAAAAATGCGGATATTGCCCCGATCTTTACTTCTGTCGCTTCGGGAAAAGCGGATGTGTTCATGGATGCATGGTTACCGGTGACCCATGCGGATTATATGGAACAATACGGGGACCGGCTTGAGACACTCGGAACGGTTTATGAGCATGCGAAATTGGGCTTGGTAGTTCCGGAGTACGTTACCATTCGTTCCATCGAGGATTTGAATGCCCATAAAGATCAATTTAAAGGTGAGATTATAGGGATCGATGCCGGCGCCGGTTTGATGAACTCGGCGGATAAGGCGGTTCAAGATTATTCTTTGGATTTTGATTTGAAATCTTCCAGTGGGGCTACGATGGTTGCTTTCTTGAAGAAATCGATTGATGCGAACGAATGGATCGTGGTTACCGGATGGACCCCTCATTGGATGTTCTCACGTTATCCGTTAAAATTCTTGGAAGACCCGAAAGAGGAATTTGGAGACTCGGAGCATATCGAGGTTATCGCTACGAAAGGATTCTCTGAGAAAGATCCATATGCAGCCTCTTTTTTCAAGAACTTTAAGTTAACCGATGAACAACTGAGCGAATTGATGTATTATATGGAAGACGGGACACGTACGGAATTGCGATCAGCCCGTGCTTGGCTTGAAAAACATCCCGAGATAATCAAATTATTCTTACCTTCGCAGGAGAATCAATTGAATGGGAGCCATGAGACAAATTAAGGGAGTCATATGTATTTTAATAAGTATCGTTATGTGTTGGTCTGCTTCAGCCGCAAACAATAAACGTTATGTGAATATCGTATTTATCGGGAATAGTATCACGTTTGGCGCCGGGTTACCGAAGCCTGTCCATGATGCGCCTCCTGTAAAGGCTGCGTTGTTTTTAAGCAAGTGCCCGGAAGTGGCTTCGGTCAAGTATTCCAATAGAGGACAGAGCGGCTGTACTACCGTTGATTATTTGCCGGATACGAATACGCTCTTCCCGTGGGCCGTACGTGCTGCCGATAAATTTAAGGATGAGACTTGGGCGGATTTGGTGTTCTCTATTATGCTGGGGACGAACGATAGCGCGATAGAAGGCACGAACGGCTGCCCGGTAGCGCCCGAGCGGTATTATGAGAACATGAAGACAATTATCAATCGCTTATTAGCTTTATACCCGAATTGCCGTATTGTGGTACATCGTCCTTTATGGTATAGCCCGAATACGTATAATGGAGCTAAATATTTGGAAGAAGGCTTGCGAAGGCTCCAAGATTATTATCCGCAAATACAACGATTAGTCGATTATTATGCGTCTCATTTTCCCGGACAAGTCTTTCTGGGAGATACGAAAGGATTTGATTACTTTAAGGAAAAACATTTAACGGATTTCCAAGCGGAGAAGGGCAACGCCGGAGTGTTCTATCTTCATCCGAATGAGAAAGGAGCGGTCCGGTTAGGCGAATTGTGGAGTGAGGCGATTCGTCAGGCTTTAGGGCTTTGATCTCTATAAAAAAGCCATGCCATCCCAAGAAGACGACATGGCTTTTTAGGCCCATTTATAGGCATGACAAGCAGGTATTCGTTTATCTTTTTCCTAATCGATGATCCATTAATACGGCATGATGTTCTCCGTATAATTTAAGTTTCTCGACAATATTTTTCGCTGTAGCCTCTTCCTCTACCTGCTCTCGGACGAAGCCCCATAGGAAATCTTGTGTCGCCTTGTCTTTCTCTTCGGAAGCGATATCGACAATCTTGTCGATTGATCCGGATACATGCACCTCATGCTCGTAGATATGCTGGAAAATCTCCAACGGCTCTCCCCATGCTGTAGGAACGGAATTAACTACTCCGATCGTCACTTGTCCGCCACGCTTGATTGAGTAATCGATCATTTTATAGGCATGTTCAAGTTCCTCTTGCGATTGTTTTAACGTCCAATGCGCAAAACCATCCAGCCCTATCTGAGTGAAATGTACCGACATGGATAAATATAGGTTGGATGACCACATCTCCATGTTGATTTGCTCGTTGAGAGCATCTGATAATTTTCTGCTTAAAATCATAATGGCTTATTCTATTTTATGTTGTTTATAAATAGAACAAGCCATTATCGGTTTTGTTGAGTTTTTACGAAGGAAAGTGTATCGAGGTTATTTGATCTCGATTACTTTCTCGGCCATTTTAGCCTCTTCCTCAGTTCTTTTCGGTATGCTGATACTCAAGACGCCGTTCTCAACCTTCGCCTCAATCTTGTCTTTCTCTACATTGTCAGGCAAAACCATGGTTTGTTGGAACTTGCTATAAGAGAATTCGCGTCTCAGATAGCGTCCGTCTTTCTTATCCTCATTCTTTTCTTCTTTTTTCTCCATAGATACGACCAAGTTGTTGTTCTCATCGATCTTGATGTTGAAATCATTCTTCGTCATACCGGGAGCGGCTACCTCAACTCGATAATCCTTATCGGATTCTATCACGTTGATGGCTGGAGCTGTAGAGTTTGCTTTTATCATCCAGTCGTTGTCAAATAAATCATTGAATACATACGGTAACCAATTTTGACTTCTTCTCATCGGTGTCATAATACAGTCCTCCAATTATTAGTTAAACATTCTATTTACTATTCTTATTTCTGAACTCGTCCTTTTTAATCTCGAATTCGCTATAGATACTTCAAATGGCATGCCAATCTGATAATGTGTGTGTTAATGCGGATAAAAGAGATTGAATAAGGTTTAACCCACGCATGGGGAACTTATGATTCGGGGGATGCGGGTGCAGGGAATAATATCTTTTAGAAACTGGAATAAAATACAATGAAACGGAAATCTGTAATATTGGCATAATATACGTTATTTTGGCACGATAGAATGACGGGTTGGATAATAACTTTTATCTTTAGACGTTTTTAATAGTAAATCGGTTCGTATATGAGAAAAAAGATAGAGCTGTTTGGACTGCGAATGAAAGCTGCGGTACAGAGCCATCCGGTAGAGGTGTCGCTTTCGGTTTTGGCCTGTGCGATGGGATGTTATGATTATGAAAGCGAGGGTAGTTTTTTCGACATGGTACTACAGTATATGCCAGTTGTTTTCTTGTTTGTTTATACCTTGAACAGGTGTTGCGCGAGGATGAGGAGACGTTTGTTGTATTATTTCTCGGCGTTGTTATGGATTCCTTTTTTAATGATGCCGGTAGAGCGATCTTTCTCTTCTACGCATCTGGTTTCGTTGATCATTGTGATACTCGTTTATTTGGGAAGTGGATGGATGAAAGATAACAAGCGCTTTGTGGAAAATACGCTTTTCTTTGTCCGGTCGCTTTTATATGCGGGCGGGCTTTCGGTGGTTATTTATCTGTTATCCGGATCGATCTATAAGTCAATCCAATATATTTTCGAGATCTGGCAAGATGAGGCAGAAAGAATAATCGCTTATACGGCCTTTGTCGTTTTTAGCATCATTTTCCCACTATTGTTCTTGATGTTTAATGAACGAAGGGAGCGATCTTGGCTTCCTTTCAAGAGCAAGCTATTTGATGTTTTGCTAAACTATGTGCTTTCTCCGGCATTGCTTATTTATGCGGTGATCTTGTATCTGTATTTTATTAAGATCGCTGTCCTGTGGTCATTGCCTAAGGGAGCGGTTGCTTCTATAGTGGTAAGTTTTACTGCCGCCGCATTTATATTAAAAGGATGTCAGGTTTTTCTTACCCGGAGGTATTACGATTGGTTTTATGATCATGCCAGCCTTGCCGTGTTTCCGGCGTTGGTGATGTTTTGGATAGGCACGCTTTATCGGATTCGTGAGTATGGGTTTACCGAACCAAGGGTTTATTTAGTTGTCGTGGGGTTGATATTGACCGGGGCTGCCGTTTTATTTTCCGTCAAACGTTGGGCATCTTATTTATACGTAGCCTGTTGGGCGATCCTTTTGCTGGCGAGCGTAACTTATATCCCGGGGATGACGGCCAAAAATATTGAACATATCTCCCAAATGTCTCGAAAAGATGATCCGATGAAGAAGGCTTGGGAGGTGGAGTGTATTCATATTTCCTCGGATAAGCCCATTGATATCCGGGGATATAATACGATGGAGAGCTTACGGAGTTATAAAATGAGCGATGCTGCTCGGTTAGTGGCGGAGAATGATACGATCGCGGTTTTCGATGAAGAGGATGTCTTGGTCTATCAAAAATCCTATGATGGTTTTTTGGACGGGCAATTGCGGAAAGTCGGGCTTTCGCGGCTGGCTCCTATCCCAGAGTCCGTCTATCCCGATCTTCTCCGGATCGATCTGGATTCATCCGCCATTATTTTGGAGGCGATAGACTTGCGGAGAGATTCCGCCAATCATATTAACTATATCATAGGATCATGTTATCTAAAACAGTAAAATTGTATGTCTAGAAGTAAGGAGTTGGTTTTATTGGCCCAGCGTATCCGGGCCTTGTCTCAGACGGGGTTGGTTTATTCATTAAGCGAGTACGATACGGAACGTTATGAAGAGTTGAGCCGCCTAAGTGATGAGATAACGGCTCTGGCTACCGGATTGAAGCCCGATGATGTGGCGAGTGGTTACCGCCCGGCCCAAGAGTATGTAACCCCGAAAGTCGATATCCGTGCGGTTGTCTTTAACGAGAAAGACGAGATTTTGCTGGTCCGTGAGAAAATGGACGGATGTTGGTCGTTGCCCGGCGGATGGAGCGATGTGGGGTATTCCCCGAAAGAGGTAGCGGCGAAAGAGGTGAAAGAGGAGACGGGCTTGGATGTGCTTCCGGTCCGCTTGCTGGCCGTGATGGATATGAGCAAGCATCCGCATCCCGCTATACCTTATTATGTATATAAGTTTTTTATCCTTTGCGAGTTGAAGGGCGGGTCGTTTACCGAGACCTTCGATATCTTGGGGAAAGGCTTCTTTCGATTGGAGGAGTTGCCCCCGTTGTCCTTGGAGCGTGTGCTGCCGGAGCAGATCCAACGGATGTACGCCTATTATAAGCATCCGGGCGAAGATGTTTATCTGGATTAAGGATACTTTTGTACCTTTGCGACTTCATTTTAAAAACAATGTTATGAAAAGATATTGTCAGACCTTGGATCTGAAAGAGGACGAGCAGTTGATAAAAGAGTATTGCTATTGGCATTCGCCGGAACATATCTGGCCGGAGATACCGGAAGGAATCCGTGCGGTAGGGATCTTGAATATGGAGATTTACCGTTTGGGAACCCGGTTGTTCATGATCGTGGAGACGCCCGATGATTTTGATTGGGATGCGTCGTTCGCCCGTTTGGCGACGATGGATAAGCAAGCGGAATGGGAGGACTTCGTGGCGAAGTATCAGAAAGCCGTTCCGGGAAGTTCCTCGTCGGAGAAATGGCAGTTAATGGAATGTATGTTTAAATTGCCGGGCGCGAGTAAATAGACGGAAGGATGGAAAAACAAAAGAAACAGTCGCTGGTGGCCGCCCCGGGAGGGAAATCTTATTTGGTCCCGTTTATCTTGATCACGAGTTTGTTTTTGCTTTGGGGATTCGCCCACGGACTCTTGGATGTGCTGAACAAGCATTTCCAAGGAGTCTTCACGATGACCAAGGCGGAGAGCGGCTTGGTGCAATTCTCTACGTATATCGCTTATTTCTTGATGGCGTTGCCGGCGGGAGCGTTCATGAAACGTTACGGATATAGGAAAGGGATTATCATGGGTTTGCTATTGTTCGCTATCGGAGCTTTCGGGTTTATCCCGGCGGCTTTCTTGCATTCGGCTACGCCTTTCCTGATCGCCTTGTTTGTGATCGCTTGCGGGCTTTGTATCTTGGAGACGGCGGCGAATCCTTATTCTACGATATTGGGGCCGTCCGCTTCCGCTGCCCAACGGCTGAACTTATCCCAGTCTTTTAATGGGTTAGGTTGGATATTAGGGCCTTTGGTAGGTGGTTTGTTGATATTCGGGGCACCGGAGGGAGATTCGATGGCGTTGACTAAACCTTATATCTTGGTAGGTGGTATCGTCTTGTTCGTAGCGTTGCTCTTCTTTTTCACGAAGTTGCCGGAAATTAAGCCGGAAGAAGAGGAGGAGGTGACCGCTATTGTCGAGGAGAAACCCGCTGCCTTCCTATGGAAACGTAGGCAGTTTGTACGTTCCGTGGTCGCCCAATTCTGTTATTGCGCCGCGCAGACGGGAATCTTCGGGTTCTTTATTAATTACGTGACGGAGATGGACCCGGGTATCAGTAATTTGCGAGCGTCTCGTATTTTGGCATTCGGTGGAATGGCCTTGTTTATGATCGGGCGTTTGAGCGGTAGTTTTACGATGAAGTGGTTGGCTCCGGGCCGCTTGCTGACTTGGTATTCTTTGTTGAGTGCCGTTTGTATGGCTTTGGTGGTGGCTTCCGTAGGTACGCTTTCGCTATACGCTCTTTATTTATCCTTTTTCTTCATGTCCATCATGTTCCCTACGATTTTCGCCTTGGGGCTGGAAGGTATGGGCGTTTATACCAAGAAAGCCTCTTCTTATATCGTGATGGGAGTCGCCGGCGGCGCTTTCAGTCCGATGCTGATGGGATATATCGGCGAGGAGAATATGGCGCTGGGTTTCATCGTCCCGTTGATCGCTTTCTTGTATATCTTGTATTTCGCTATCAAATGTAATCGATAAATTTGGAATGCTGTTTTTTACTTATGGAATCCGGATAATAAACCAGTATGGCTTGTGTATGAAGGCTTGGGTTTCATGGGATAAATGTTACGCTCAAGTAATATCTGCTTATCTATATCGTTTTCATTTTAAATAAAATAAAAGAGAGTGGATATGAATAAAGGTTTGTTTTTGTGTGGGCTATTTATAGCTCTATTTCTGGCTGGTTGTGGGGATGATGAGGTTAAAATCGCTAATCAGATGACTTTATATTCAAGGCCGGATACGATTCATCTGGGGGGTGACTTAGGGATGGATTCCATATTGGTGAAGGGCTTCACGGCTTGTGAGGCGTATGACGCGAAATGGGGAACATTGCCCGGGGATGTTGCGCGAGAGTTTGATATGAATGCCTCTTATCTCTATTTCTCGTATGAGGCAAGGGTGGTTTTATTGGAAGATAGCATTTATGACATAGGTATAGGACACTTTTGGGATGAGAAAGCTGGATTCTCGGAGGATTTGAGTTCGTATGGCTTCGTTATCAGTACGTTTGGCGTGCAAAAGGATAAGAAGCAAGTGCTGGCGTGTACCTATTTAATATATGTAGAGAAGAACTCAGATGGAGAGAAGATCGATCGCTGGCTTCCTGTACGACCGGAGGAGTTGCGGTGGCGTTATCTCCGAATAGAAGACTTTGATCAATTAAAAAATGTAGAATGATATGAGACATTTAATAGTTGTATGTCTAGCTTTTATGATGGGCCTTAATGTGGCTTGCTCACGGGTGGAAGATCTCGGTAAGGATGATTTGCATTCTGAACCGACGATAGAGATCGTAAGTGGTGATACCTTGGATATTGTAGGGTTCACTCTTGCGCATGAGCTGGCTACTAGTGAAGGGCGTTTGCCTTATAACGTAGGGGATGAGTTTGGTTATACGGGTTCTTACACCTATAAGTCCTATGTGGTAAGGACGGAATATACGTATCAGGATGATGGAAATAGTATTTGGGTTTGGGAGGATACATTGAGTTCAATAATAGGTTTTTATCCTTATCTTAGATCTGAGGTATATGATCTTGCGGATGTTCAGTTCCATATCCGGTCGTGCGCTCAAGGGGGATCGGTCTCTGTCGGGGAAAGGACAGATATGTATGATACGGCTCTCCTCCATATCATTCGTTCCGCGAATGGAGAGGATATGGATGTATGGATTCCTTGTAAACCATCGGAATTGAGGTATCGGTGTGTTGTCTATCATTTGGAAGAGTGAACGTTTTAGCCAAGCTCCGGCAGTAGATAATACCCGGAGCTTGACAATACATTATCACTGCAACATCTGCATCAACTTATCCAACTTAGGAGCCATGATGATCTCCGTACGGCGGTTCTTGCTACGCCCATCGGCGGTCTCGTTATCAGCGACCGGCATAAACTCCCCACGACCACAAGGTTGTATCTGTAGCGGATTCACCCCGTAATCCTTGGTAAGGATACGCACTACGGAGGTCGCACGGATCACGCTTAGATCCCAATTATCCTTGAATTGGGCGGTATTGATCGGCTTGCTGTCCGTATGGCCCTCTATATAAACGTCTATATCGTTTTGCTTATTCAACACCTCGGCCAACTTAGCCAACGCTTCCTTGCCTCGTTTATCGACCTTTGCGCTACCCGATTGGAACAGAAGCTTATCCGACATGGCTACATATACTTTACCATTCTTCTCGGTTACGGTCAGCTCATCACTGTTGAAACCCAGCAAAGCGTCTTTCACGCTACTCAACAAATTCTGTACCTTTGCGTTCTGTGCGTTCATCATATCCTGTAGCTCGTTGATGGTACGCTCACGCTCGTCCAGCTCACTCATCTTTTGCTGTAACAAGGCATTCAGCTTGTCCTGCTCACCCATATTGGTATTCAACATGGTCTGGTAATTACGGATATCACGCCCCATTGTGGTCGTATCCCTTATCAAGGCGGCGATCCGGTTGTTGAGCGCGTCGTTATCGTCCTTGCATTTAATCAATTCCTCCTTCAAGGCGTCGCCACGTCCGATCGCCTCCAACCGGCCGTTCTCGGCAAGGAGGTATTTCTTTTTACTCACGCACGAAGAACATAAAAGGAGTGCGGAGACCGAGATAAATAACAATCTTTTCATTTTACGCATAAAATTTCGTGCAATGTAATATTTATTACAATTTCCTACACGCAAGTTTAGGATATTTGTGTCTCATAAACCAATATTAAAGAATCAGCGGTATGAAAATAAGAGAAATAATACAAACGCTGTTCCCGACAAGAACTTGGAAACTAGCCGCTATCATAGCCGGAGGTGTCCTTTGCGGGCTGGGGTCTTATACCTTATATGCTTCCCGGGCGTGGACTTATTTGTCCGACGACCCGGCTACTTGCGTGAATTGCCACATTATGGGCCCTTATTATGCTACATGGAATCATAGCTCGCACAGCCGTAACGCCACTTGCAACGACTGCCATGTGCCGCACGAGAACGCCGTGAAGAAGTGGTTCTTCAAAGGTATGGACGGAATGCGCCATGCCTCGGTATTCATGATGCGAGGGGAACCGCAAGTGATACAGGCGATCGACGAGAGCGCGGAGGTAATCATGAATAACTGTATCCGTTGCCATACGCAGTTGAATACGGAATTCGTGAATACCGGAAGGATCGATCATGAGATGGCAATGGCGGGAGAAGGGAAAGCTTGCTGGGATTGCCATCGCGAGGTGCCGCACGGAGGTACGAACAGCCTGTCTTCTACACCGAATGCGTTGGTGCCTTATCCGAAGTCCGTATCGCCGGACTGGTTAAAAGATATGCTAAGTAAATAATAATAAATCAGTATAGTTATGGAAAAGAAATTAAAATCATGGCAAGGTTGGTTGCTGTTTGGAGGAACCATGGTCGTTGTTTTTGTTTTGGGTATGATCGCTGCTTCCGTGAACGAGAGACATGCGGAGGTCACTAGCGTAATGAATAATAAGAAGACGGAGATCACAGGAATCGAGGCTCGCAATGATAAGTTCGAATCGAATTATCCACGTGAGTACCAGACTTGGGAGGCTACGGTGGATACGAGTTTCAAGAGTTTATACAATGGAAATCAGGCGGTCGATGTTCTGGAGGCTCGTCCGGAAATGGTGATCCTTTGGGCTGGTTACGCTTTCTCTAAGGATTATTCTACCCCGAGAGGGCATATGCATGCGATCGAGGATATGCGTAACACGTTGCGTGTAGGCGCTCCGATGACAGAGAACGAGGGGCCGCAACCGGCTACTTGCTGGACTTGCAAAAGCCCGGATGTTCCCCGTATGATGCAAGCGATGGGCGTGGATAATTTCTATAAGGGCAAATGGGCTTCTCTGGGTAAAGAGATCGTGAATCCGATCGGTTGCGCCGATTGCCATGAGCCGGAGAATATGAACCTGCATATCAGTCGCCCGGCTTTGATCGAGGCTTTCCAGCGTCAAGGCAAGGACATCACGAAAGCGACTCAACAAGAGATGCGTTCCTTGGTTTGCGCGCAATGCCACGTGGAATATTATTTCAAGGGTGATGGTAAATACTTGACTTTCCCTTGGGATAAAGGTTCTACGGTTGAGGATATGGAGGCTTATTACGATGAGGCCGGTTTCGCCGATTATACGCATAAGCTAAGCCGTGCTCCGATTTTAAAGGCACAGCATCCGGATTATGAGATCTCCCAGATGGGTATCCATGCGCAGCGGGGTGTATCTTGCGCCGATTGCCATATGCCGTATAAGAGCGAGGGGGGCGTGAAATATAGTGACCACCATATCCAAAGCCCGTTGGCTATGATCGACCGTACGTGTCAGGTTTGCCACCGTGAGAGCGAGGAGACCTTACGCAATAATGTGTACGAGCGTCAGAATAAGGCGAACGAGATGCGTAACCGTTTGGAGACCGAGTTGGCGAAAGCGCATATCGAGGCGAAGTTTGCGTGGGATAAGGGGGCTACCGAGGATCAGATGAAAGATGTATTGAAACTGATCCGTCAGGCACAATGGCGTTGGGATTTCGGCGTGGCTTCTCATGGTGGCGCGTTCCACGCTCCGCAAGAGATTCAAAGGATATTAGGCAATGGATTGGATAAGGCGATGCAGGCTCGTCTGGCTACCGCGAAAGTGTTAGCGAAATTAGGTTATACGGATGATGTTCCGATGCCGGACTTCTCTACGAAAGAAAAGGCTCAGCAATATATCGGTTTGGATATGGCCGCTGAACGTACCGCCAAGGAAAAATTCCTGAATACGATCGTTCCTCAATGGGTGAAAGAGGCGCAAGAAAATAATCGTTTAGCGAAGAACATTTGATTATGTGGAAACAACCTTGGGGATATGCTGAAGGCTGGGCCATTTGTGCCGGTTTACTGATTACGGGATTTGGCTTGCAACTGATCACCGGCCCGGTTCAGGCAGGGTTGTTCCAATATCCGGTGAATGTGGCCGGAGGATTGATTTTTCTGCTGGTTCTATGTATAGGGTTTGTTGTTAGCCGGAAAATCACGGTTGTCCAGTGGTTTTCCGGGTTAACGGCGAGCATTACCTCTTTGTCGGCTCTTTTGTCAGTTGTGTTGGTTATGGGATTTGTGGGTCCGGGTATCGAGCGGATTACGGTGTCGTGGCCTTTTATCCTGCTGTTTCTCTATTTCTTGTTTGTCTTGGGCTTTGTCACATTGAAGCGTATCGTATCGTTTCGCTGGAGGGATGTTCCGTTTATGCTGAACCATGTCGGTTTATTTATCACGCTGCTGGCGGCGATCTTGGGAAACGGGGATTTACGCCGTTTACGGATGACGGTTCCGCTGGAGAATCCTGAGTGGAGGGCTTCGGACGAGAAGAACGAGATGATAGAACTACCGCTTGCCATCGAGCTTCGTTCGTTTACGATTGATGAATATCCTCCTAAGTTAATGCTAATCGACAATACGACCGGAAAAGCGCTTCCTGAAAAGCAACCCGAGAACATATTGGTGGAGGAAATTCCCTTAGCCGGAAACCTGCAAGGCTGGAAGGTTGAGGTTACCCGTTCACTACCGATGGCGGCTTGCGTGATGGGGCAGGATACGGTAAACTTCGTGGAATTTCACTCCGAGGGGGCGACCACCGCTTTATACGTAAAAGCACGTAACGAACTTACCGGACGGCAGAAGGAAGGCTGGGTGAGTTGTGGCAGCTATATCTTTCCATACATATCGCTCCAACTGGATGATGCGGTCAGTATGGTGATGCCGGAACGGGAACCGAGACGCTTTGCCTCGGACGTAATGGTCTATACGAAAGATAAACAGACCAAGGAGGCGTGTATCGAGGTGAATAAGCCACTCTCTATTGCCGGATGGAAAATCTACCAATTGAGTTACGACGAGACGAAAGGTAAATGGAGCCGGATGAGTGTATTTGAGTTGGTGAGAGATCCATGGTTGCCGATCGTTTATACAGGGATCTTAATGATGATAGCCGGGGCGATCGGATTATTCCTATCCGCTCCAGTAAAAAAAGGATAGTATGGATTGGAGTTACTTTATTTATTTCGCCGCTCCGGCGTTATTTTGCTGGATAGGTGGGGCATGGTTGGCTTATCGTCCTTCTTTTTCCAAGGGGGCTGTCGCTTGGACCGTGTTTGGCTTGGCTATATTCTCCGCTTTTATCATAGGGATGTGGATCTCGTTGGAGAGGCCGCCCTTGCGCACGATGGGAGAGACTCGTCTATGGTATTCTTTCTTCTTGCCGGTGGCGGGCGTGATCACTTATGTCCGTTGGCGGTATAAATGGATACTTTCCTTTAGTACATTGTTGGCCTTTGTCTTTATCTGTGTCAATCTGTTTAAGCCGGAGATACATAACAAGACCTTGATGCCCGCTTTGCAAAGCCCGTGGTTCGCTCCGCACGTGATAGTCTATATGTTCTCTTACGCCATGCTGGGCGCCGCTGCCCTTATCGCCATTTACCTGCTGATCCGTGCGAGGAAGAAGGGGATTGACGAGGGGATGATGAGTTTATGCGATAACTTGGTATATGTCGGTATGGCCTTTCTCACGATTGGGATGCTGTTCGGCGCTTTATGGGCCAAGGAGGCGTGGGGGCATTATTGGAATTGGGACCCGAAGGAGACATGGGCGGCTGCCACTTGGTTGGGGTACTTGATTTATATCCATTATCGCCTTCACCACCGTTTGCGTTATTCAGCGGCGTTGGGGCTTTTGGTTTTCTCTTTTCTTTTGCTACAGGTGTGTTGGGTTGGCGTGAATTATCTACCCTCCGCGCAAGGATATAGTGTACATACTTATAATATGGAATAATTAAAATCAGAGGTATATGAAAAAACTAGTTGTTTTAGTAGCGGGCTTGCTCTCCGTGGCCCTTTTCGCGCAAGCGGAAGAAACACAAAATACGAAAGAGAACACGTTCTCGATGAAAGTACAGATACGTCCGAGAGCCGAGTACCGGAACGGGGTCTTATTCCCCCGGCCTAAAGATGCCGAGTCCACCGGGTTTATCAATAACCGTGCCCGCCTTTCTTTGGGGTATGAGCGGGATCGTTTGTCTATCGGCTTGTCCGCGCAACATGTTGGAGTATGGGGGCAGGATCCTCAGATCGATAAGAATGGCCGTTTTATCTTGAATGAGGCGTGGGCGAAGCTGGATTTCGGATCGGGTTTCTTCGCTAAGTTAGGTCGCCAGTCATTGGTATACGATGACGAGCGTATCATGGGTGCGTTGGATTGGAACGTGGCCGGTCGTTATCATGATGCTTTGAAGCTAGGCTACGAGAACACGAATAACCAACTGCATTTAATTCTCGCATTCAACCAGAATGATGAGAAAACGATCGGAGGAACGTATTACGCTCCGGGTGCGCAACCCTATAAAACGATGCAAACCCTTTGGTATAAGCATCTCTTCGACAAGAGTTTTAACGCATCCTTCTTGTTTATGAACTTAGGGATGGAAGGCGGTGATGCCGAGAAACAAAACTCGGATACAAAATACCTGCAAACCTTAGGAACGAACTTGATCTATACGCCTAGTAACTGGACGATAGGTGGTACTATCTATTATCAATTCGGCAAGACGAAAAGCGGACGGGATGTTTCCGCTTTCTTATGGGCGGTAAACGCCGCTTATCAAATCGATCCGCAATGGAAGATCGGTGTAGGTAGTGATTATCTGAGTGGCTCGGATGGGGCCGACGGGAAATATAAGGCGTTTGATCCTCTGTACGGAACCCATCATAAGTTTTATGGTGCCATGGATTATTTCTACGCCTCCTCTTTTGTCAACGGATTGAATCCGGGTTTATGGGATAATCAGATAAATGTAGCTTATAAACCTTCTTCCAAGGTAAACCTGTCTTTAGCCTATCATTATTTCTCCATCACGGGCGACGTATACGAAGGTAATGATAAATTGAGTAAAGGTTTAGGTTCGGAATTGGATTTCCAAGTGGATTGGGTAATTATGAAAGACGTGAAATTATCCGCGGGATATTCTACGATGTTGGGTACGAATACCATGAAGGCCGTGAAGGGTGGAAATCCGTCTCATTGGCAAGATTGGGGTTGGTTATCAATAAATATTAATCCAACTATATTCACGACGAAATGGTAACAGTTCTCAAGGAAAAGGGTATATTTGCAGGAGTAAACCTTTTTTCAAAACAAGATACGATGGATATAACCGATATGTTTAAAATCCCGCTTTTTAAGAATTTTACGCTTAAGATGCGGGAAGAGTTTTTGGATAAACTTGAATATACAGTAGAGGAGCATCCAAAAGGAAAAACCATAATTCATCAAGGGACGACTTGTAACGCCCTTCATGTTTTATTGGAGGGAAAATTGAACGTGGATGTTTTGGACGTATCGGGTAACATCGTGCGCGTGGAGACGATACAGGCTCCACGCACGTTCGCTACGCCTCATATCTTTTCCGAGAAAAACCAATTCCCCGCTACTTTTACCGTCGACGAGGATGTGGTATTGCTTAAGGGCACCAAGGAGTCTGTATTTACCTTAATGCATTCTATGCCGTTATTCCTGCATAATTTCCTTTGCGTCAGTACTAGCTGTAATAAATGTACGATGACTCGTTTGAAGGTGCTTTCGTTTCGTGGCATCCGGAACCGCTTTATTTATTACTTATTCGAACATCAGCAAAAGGATTCGAATGTCGTGGAACTAGAACATACCCAAGAGCAGTTAGCAGAGTATTTTGGTGTTACCCGCCCGGCTTTATCGAAGGAAATCGGGAGATTGGTGGATGAGGGATTTATCAGCATTACAAGGAGAAAGGTGACGATTTTAAATAAGACGGCGTTAACATGTATGCTTTAATGCTTTTGGGAAAAAGGTAAAAAGCGTACATTTGTGCCCAAATAAATAACTCCGGTGTATGGGCAAAGTTTTAATTATCGACGACGAGAAGCAGATTTTAGGTTTACTTTCACGCATTATCGGTTTGGAGGGATACGAGGTTTTACAGGCTGCTACTTGTAAGGCGGGGCTGAGGCAGATGGAGCAACATTCGCCAGAGGTGGTATTGTGCGATGTGTTCTTGCCGGATGGTAATGGCGTGGATTTGGTGTCGGACTTAAAGAAACTCCGCCCTCTATCCGAGATCATCCTACTTACCGCGCATGGTAATATTCCGGATGGCGTACAGGCAATCAAGAATGGAGCCTTCGATTATATTACGAAAGGGGATGATAATAATAAGATCATTCCTCTGGTAGCCAAAGCGATGGAGAAAGCTTCTGCCGCTTATCAGCAGCAAAAGAAGGAAGCTACGTCCGTCGGGAGGCAATATTCGTTTGATACGATTGTCGGTAAATCACCCGCTATCCAAGCGGCGATAGCGTTGGCTCAGAAAGTCTCGGCTACGGAGGTTCCAGTTCTGTTGACTGGTGAGACCGGTACGGGAAAAGAGGTCTTTGCTCAATCCATCCATCAACATAGTACCCGGAAAGGGAAGTCTTTTGTTGCTATCAATTGTTCCTCTTTTAGTCGGGATTTATTGGAAAGCGAGATGTTCGGTCATAAAGCGGGGGCTTTTACCGGTGCTTTGAAAGAGACAAAAGGCTTGTTTGAGGAAGCTTCCGGAGGTACGATCTTCTTGGATGAGATCGGGGAAATGGCTTTCGACTTGCAAGCGAAATTGCTCCGTATCCTTGAGACCGGGGAGTTTATCAAGATCGGCGATACGAAACCTACGAAAGTGGATGTACGAATTATTGCCGCTACCAACCGTGATTTAGAGAAAGAGATCGAGCAAGGGCATTTCCGGGAAGATCTATTTTATCGGCTTTCCGTTTTCCAGATCCATCTTCCCGCGCTTCGTGAACGGGTCGAGGATATCCCTCTCCATATAAAAGCCTTTGTTTCCGCTTTTTCCTCCAAGATGGGAAAGAATATCCGAACAATTTCGCCCGAATATATAGATGCCCTGAAAAAACGAGCTTGGAAAGGTAACGTACGTGAGTTGCGTAATGCAATTGAGCGTAGCCTGATTATTGCCGATGGAGATACCTTAACCTTGGATGCTCTCCCTTTGAATATGCAAACCTCCTCTGCGGCGAGTACGGAATCTTATAGCGGTTTTGACCTGAGTGGCGTAGAGAAAATGCATATCCAAAAAGTGCTCAAATACACAAAAGGCAATAAAACCGAAACTTCCCGCCTTCTAGGTATAGGCCTCACTACTCTTTATCGGAAGATTGAGGAGTATGGGCTTTAATCTCATATTCTGCATTATATGTATACCCGAAAGCATCTTGAAGATATGCAAGGAGAAACGGACATTGCTAAATAGTTTATTTTTGCTGAACGTAAACTTAATAATAATCGCTTAAAATACATCACCTATGAGTCTGAAGATTAAAACAAAACTAAGATACGGAATCGGGCTGCTGTTTGCCATGATCGTTTTGCTGGGAGGTCTATCGGTAAAGAACATCTCCGATATGTCTGCCGACACAAGGAACATATTGGCCGATAATTATAATTCTTTACTCTATTCACGCCGGATGCTGGATGCGCTGGAACGAATCGATAGCGATCCTTCGGCTCAAGCCGATTTCGAGAAAAACCTAGGGCTACAGAAAAAGAATATCACGGAGGTCGATGAGAACGTGGCCACCTCACATCTAGTCGCTCAATACGAGCAATTGGCGAAAGAGCGTAATGAGGAGAATATCCGTCGTGTACGTCTCGCCTTAAATCAAGTCATGAGTTTGAATATGGCTTCTATCTACAGGAAAAGCCAAGTGGCGGAGTCTACGTCTCAAAAGGCTTTATTTTGGATTTGGGGGATTGGCCTCTCTTGTATGGTGGTCGCTTTCGCTTTTTTAATACGTTTCCCCCGTTCGATAAATACCCCTATCCGTATGTTGATGGACGGTATCATGGAGATCGCTAACCATAATTACGAGAAACGATTGGATCTCGCTAAATATGATGAATTCGAGGGGGTAGCGAAATCCTTTAACCGGATGGCGGAACGGCTTACGGAATACCGGAAAAGTACGTTGGCGGATATTATTCAAGGAAAGAAATATATAGAGGCTATCGTGAATAGTATCACGGAGCCAATCATAGGCTTGGATCGGGATCGTAAGATTCTTTTCGCCAATAACGAGGCTTTGACGATCTTGAATCTCAAGCGGGAAAACGTGATCGGAAAGTCTGCCTCGGAATTATCCTTACGGAACGATTTGCTTCGCAGGTTAGTTCGGGAACTGATCCAGCCGGGCGAGAAAAAAGAGCCGCTTAAAATTTACGCGGATAATAAGGAAAGTTATTTTCAAGTGCAATATATACCGATCCGTGTGTTGGAGAATGGCGAGGCGGAGGTGTATGTGGGAGACGTGATCTTATTGAAGAACATCACGGAGTTTAAGGAGTTGGATTCCGCTAAGACCACTTTTATCTCGACGATCTCCCATGAATTGAAAACTCCGATATCGGCGATCATGATGAGCCTGAAATTGTTGGAGGATGCCCGTGTGGGAGCCATGAACGACGAGCAAAAAGCACTGGCGGAAAGTATCAAGGAAAGTAGTAATCGATTACTGGAAATAACCAGTGAGCTATTGAAAATGACGCAGGTGGAGGCTGGCAAGCTACAATTGAATCCGAAAATAACCAAACCGATCGAATTGATCGAGTATGCGATAAAGGCGAACCAAGTGCAAGCTGATCGCTTCAATTGCCATATAGAGGTGGAATACCCGGAGAAGATTTCCAAGCTTTTTGTGGATAGCGAGAAAATCGCGTGGGTCTTGACGAATCTATTGTCGAACGCAATTCATTATACCCCGGAGAATGGCCGTATCATAATCGGTGCCCGCCAGCAAGATCATAGCGTGGAGATCTATGTGCAAGATTTCGGTAAGGGCATTGATCCCCGATATCATCAAAGTATATTCGATCGCTATTTCCGTGTGCCGGGAACGAAGGTACAAGGGAGTGGTCTAGGGCTGGCTATCAGTAAAGACTTCGTGGAAGCTCATGGAGGAACACTTTCTGTTGATAGCGCAGTTGGAAAAGGAAGTACTTTTGTTATAAAATTCAATGTATAAGAGGGTAAAAAAAGAGGGTGTTAATTACCCTCTTTTATAATATCGCTTCCTCCGGAAGTGGATGTATCCGATCTTGCCGAACCTTTGTAATGTACATCACTACCTCCGCTTGCCGAAGCCTTGATATAATCGGTTACGTGCGTATAAATATCGGAGCCACCACTGGCGGAACATTCCAACTGGTTTAAGATAAGATCATAAGCCTTGATATCCGAGCCACCTGAGGCGGAATATTCGCCGTTCTCCGCTTTTCCCGTAAGCTTGAGATCGCTACCTCCGCTGGCACGGCCTCGTATTATTCGGGTAGTAAGATCGTTGATGATGATATCGCTACCGCTGGTCGCCTCAATTATGCAATTAGATACGTTGACCGGTTTCTCCATTTTCACGTCGCTACCCCTTGTCGCTATAATTTCCAGATCATCTCCGGATAAAGCGCTTCTCAGGACAAAATCCATACAACCGGACATCTGGATTTTTTCCAGCTTCTTGGAAGTGCCCTCTATTTTAAATCGGGTAGGGCTTAATTGTGTACCATTCTCTGTGGAGATTGAAAGTTCTTCGTTTTTTACTTGAACGTTTATATAAGGATATAAGTTCTCGTCGATCGTGATTCGTAAGGACGCTGATTCTCCTTGCGTATATCCGAAAACGTACGACGGATTTCCCCCACGGCTGAATAGGCTGAACCAACTGTCGCTATAACCCATGGCGGTTGAGCCGACTTTTATCGCTGAATAGTCTCTGACGGAGATTTCTTTCGTGATAATATCCCCATTCCCTTTTACTTTCTTCGCCTCGATAGGCATCACGCAAAAAGCGATCAACGCAAATAAGGCCATCATTCTTGTTCTCATATGAAGTGTAATTAATTTATACTCTTTTCTTATAAGACGAATGGAGTTGAAAAAACGTTACATCTAAAATGAAAAAAAAGAAGCTATCATTGACTTTTTTTGTGATAGCTTCTTTTTCTTACCCTAATAACAGGGAGGTCGATTAATTACTTTTAGGTTTTTCAACCATATGTTCTACTCTGTCTTTGACGTATTCGACTTGATTTTTACCCGTGTCTACCACGTCCTTTACTTTTTTCTTTGCCTTATCTGTAAGACCGTGGAGTTCGTTCTCCAGACATTCGAACTGTCCTTGATCTTCCATCCTGCGAAGTACGTAACCAACAACTACACCTACGGCTAAACCGAATAATACATTTTTCATAACTACTACTTTTTATGAGTTAAAACATTATTTTTTGTAGTTATGAAACAGCAAGTCAACCAATAAGGTTGGTGTTTATTTGTTATTTTTCAGTAAATCCCTAATCTCGGTAAGTAATTGGATATCCGCAGGGGGAGCGGCCGGAGCTTTCGGGGCCTCTTCCTTCTTCTTGCTTAAAGCATTAACACCTTTGACAAGTAAAAAGACGGCGAAAGCTATGATTATGAAATCCAGTGTCACTTGTATGAAATTTCCGTAGTTAATGGAGACCGCCGGAGAGATCACCTTGTCTCCCTCCATTACAGCATGCTTCAAGGTGATTTTTAAATCCGTGAAATTGACGCCACCTACAAGTAAACCTACCGCCGGCATGATCAGATCCGCTACGATAGAAGATACGATCTTTCCAAAGGCACCACCGATAATGATACCTACCGCCATGTCCACTACGTTACCTCGCATGGCGAACTGCTTAAACTCTTGTAATATTTTTTTCATAAAACAACGCTTTTTATATTATAACAACAAAATTAGCCATAAGTTGAATATTTTCAATGCTTATAGCGAAATTTGAAGAAATTATTTTTGATTTTCATGTTTTTGTTTGACCCATTTGAGCATTGATGTGTTATATCCTCTTTCTTTGGCCTTAGTCAATAAAAAGAGAATAGCCTCTTCTGGGAGTGTAGGCGTACGACTAAGTAGCCATAAATAGTCTGAGGTATTACTGCCTACGAGAGCGTATGAGTAATTATCCTCGTCAATTTCCATAATGTTGTACTCGGCGTAGAACCGCATAAAGAAACACACTTTTAATTTACTAGGACACGTAGGATCTGTTATTTTGGCTATACCTTTCGCTCGTTTGAAGGAACCGGAAAAATTACCCCAATATCCGCTGTTAACAACTTCTATATCTCCATTCGGGAGAAATGAGTATTCCACGGTAGCCCCTACGAGATTATGCTCAAAGCGATGATCAAAGCGTGCTATTTCAAACCATTTCCCCATATAGCGGTGTAAATCCAAAGTCTGGACGGTTTCTTTGTTTATAATACGTTGAGTGCAAGATAAATTACACTGCATTATAAGACAGATGAGGCCTATTAGTTTAAATCGCATAGGTTTTTATTTTTATCTCATAATAAACATAGAGAGCCTCTAAAAAGTTTGAAAACGTTCATATTTTAGGATTTTTATTTTTTCGACAATCTGTGCTTTAACTTTTAATTTGAAATTTCTATCCTGTCTGAAGTGAGAAATTCGTAGTTGTGGCATTTCCGGACGATAGATTTAGATCCACGTTTTTATATGTTTTTTTGTATTGAAAATTTCATAGTTATGATTTGGAAAAATCATAACTATGAAATAAAAAGTCATAACTATGAAATAAATGACTCTTTACTGTGAAAAGAATATATGAAGATGTTTTAATTGTAAATGCTTGTTTGTAAATTAGTAATCGTCAAGATGTCTAACTTTGCGTCTTTGTTTTCAGTTGGAATTTAAAATAGAGAGATATGGATGAGAAAGATTTGGTGGAAGGGATGCGAGAGTATATAAGTCTGTTACAAAAGGAAGGACGGTATTCCTCGGCGAAAAGTTATCAGGATGCGATGAACTCTTTTATACGGTATAGCGGGACGGATCGTATCCCATATACATATATAAATAAGGATACTCTTCGCCGGTACGAGGCTTATTTGTTGGAGAAAGGCTGCATGCGTAATACGGTCTCCACGTATATCCGCCGTTTGCGTTGTATCTATAACAAGGCGGTGGAGAATGGCGAGGCGGCGTTTATCCCTTCATTATTCAAGGGGGTTTTTACGGGTGTGGAAAGCCTGCGCAAGAAATCCTTGCCTCTGGGGGATTTGAATCGCCTGATGCTGTCCCTGTAAAAGGAGAGAAGTTGAGGAAGACACAACTGGCACTTTGCTTGATGTTTCAATATGGGGGGATGTCGTTCGTTGATTTCGCCCATTTGAATAGGGGTAATATCAAGAACGGCATATTGGATTACAATCGCCAGAAGACCGGGACCTCTATGCGGTTGGAGGTCTTGGATACGGCGGAAGCTATGTATAAGGAGCTGGCAGGTGAGAGGGCGGGAGACTCCGGCTATTTATTTCCCTTTTTAAGTGGGACGAAGAACGGCCATGAGGAATATCTCGAGTACAATGCGGCCTTGTCCCGGTTTAACCGGAACTTGAAGACGTTGAAAGAGGTTGCCGGAATAGTCTCGGATGTGACTTCCTACACGATCCGTCATTCCTTTGCCATGTCATTGAAGGTACAAAATGTCCCCATAGAGATGATCAGCGAGTTATTAGGCCATAAATCCATCAAGACAACCCAGATTTATCTAAGAAGTTTCTCGTTGGAGAAAATGACGGTGGTAAATAAGTCTTGCTTTGAGAATGTATATAATTATATACCAGAGGTGGGGTGAGGCTACTTGGGGAGTAGCGTTCATTTCACGGTGCAAATGTAGCAAAAAATAGCAAATAACAAGCAATCATTAGTTTTAGTTTGTGCTCCGGCCTTGATTCTCCTTAAATCTTCGTTCTTATTCCTAGTGTATAGACATGGCAATAGAGACGAAATGATCTCGTATTTCCTACATCATCACGTCCCTTCTAAAAAATCGAACATACATTCCTGTAGAGACGGGGCGTGCCCCGTCTCATCCCCTCCAAATGGTAACTAAAAGATACTATCAGACAGTGGGAGACGGGGCACGCCCCGTCTCTACAACCGGGTGATAACCGTTCTCGCACCTTTTAGGCTACTCCCCAAGTAGCCTAAGATTTCAAGAGATGGTAATTTTCAGTAATGCCATATTCGAAAATATAAAGTACTGTTTATCAAGATGATATAAAAGATTCTTGGTAGGGCTCTGAATTGCCGTGGGGTCTGTTTTCGGGCCACGGGATAACCACTAGAAAAGATAATCATAGAGATGGATATATTAACAAGCAAGTGCTCGGATAGGTTCATGGCACATGTTCGCAAGCGACGTGACCAAGAGGCCGTCCGCTGGTACGTGCTCACGCTCCCTACCGCCGGTGGGAAGCGTGACAGGATCAGCCCCTCGAAGGGACTGGACGCTGAGCTTTTGCGGCGTGAGCGTCGTGGGGAGACGTTGTTCGAGTATTTCTCCCCCTCGTATGTCGAGGCGAGGAAGGTTGGCGGTAAGATGGTCAACACGAGGCAACCGCTGCTGTACAACTACGTGTTCATCCACGCCTCCGAGAACGAGATCTTTAGCCTGAAGCGTACGCTTCCCCTGTACAATTTCCTCCCCCGGGTATCTGACGGTGGACAATCTTATTTCCCCTATCTCTCCGATCGAGAGATGGATAGCTTACGCTGGATTGCGGCGTCTTACTCCAACGAACTTCCGGTGTACGTTCCGGATAGCGGCCGCCTGTTGAGGGGTGACCGTGTCCGCATCACCTCCGGCCCTTTTACCGACATGGAGGCCGAGGTGGTGGTACAGCCGGGCGGTGGCCATAAGGACGTGATGGTGCGTATCCTTGATTGCATATGGGTTCCCCTGTTCGAGGTGAGAGCGGGGGAGTACGAGTTGATCGAGTTGAACACGAGGGGCAAGTACGTCTATACCCATTTGGACAACGACCGTCTGTCGGAAGGCTTGCACGGGGCCTTGGGCCGTTACCATGCCTGCGGCGACGTAGGTGAGGAGGATGCCTGTCTGGCCCGTGAGGTCCTGCGTGGCTACGCCTCGCTCCGTGCTGAGACCGACGTGATCCGTTGCAAGCTTTACTCGTTGCTCCTTCCTGCTTATAGGTTGTTGGGCGATGAGGATGAGTTCGATCGTTTGCACTCCACGATGCACAGCATGCTCCCGGTGATCAAAGCGGGGCAATCCCGTGCCTTGTTGCTGGTCACGCTGTACGGCTGTACGGACAGCAGCCTCTACCAGCGCATGGCGCACGAGTTGGTTGACCCTTGGCAGGACGAGGCTTCGCCCAAGAAGAGCAAGTCCGTGTTGATACGTCGTTTGCGTGATTACGACCGTTGGTTCGGGCACGTAGGGAGTTGACAAGTGACAGTTGACAGTTGCGCATAGCGATAAATAAAAGATATGAGAAAAGAGAGAGATATGTGCGAGGTTCCTTCGGGTATCCGTTTGATGAACCTGTTGCGTGATCATTTGACAGAGATCATGGATCGTGAGCGTGCGAACCAGAACTCAATCCACCTGTATTGTACGGGTCTCTACTGGGTTGCGTTCGAGCGTTCTGCCTATCAGTTGCGTCGTGCGTTCCCGGATAGCGAGACCACGCCGCTGTGCCTATTCGCCTACCCGTTCCCGATCGTGATGGTCTCCGTGACGGATCGTTCGTTGCGTTCGTACGTTCGCAAACATATATTGAGTAGGGATGAGTTGGATTACAAGCTATTGACCGTCCCCGGGCTTCCCTTGTCGGACTACCGTGAATGGCACGCTAGCGAGGTGGAGGGGTTGCCTTTATTGAGTGAGAGCGTATGAGTGCGATGCAAATACCGTTATTATTACTGTCCGGCTTCCTGACCTCCGTGTTTTTTGGCATGGTTATCATCCCTAGGATCTTGGTGATCTCCCACAAGAAACGCCTGTATGATATTCCGGACTCCCGTAAGGTGCATACGACCCCTGTTCCCTGTCTGGGCGGGTTGTCGTTCTTCCCGGTTATCTTGATGTCGATGGCCTTGGTGATGCTTTCGCCTTTACCTGTGGCCCTCGGACGTGTCGAGTCTGTCGCTTGGTATGCTCTATGAGTACCTTTTCCTGTTCGTGGGCATGACGCTGCTTTACTTGGTGGGTGTTGGTTACCGTTACAAGTTCGTCGTGCAGGTCGTGTCGGCTCTTCTGCTGGTGTTGTCCGGCAGCTGGATCGATTCGTTGGGTGGCCTGTTCGGGATTTATTCTGTCTCGGCGTTGGTGGGCGTCCCGGTCACGGTCTTCGCCGTGGTCTACGTGACGAACGCCATCAACCTGATCGACGGCATTGATGGCTTGGCCTCCGGACTGTGTTGCATCGCCCTGTCTGTCCTGAGCGTGGTCTTTTTCATCCAAAGAAAAAGTAAGTCAATGTGTGCTTCATATCCATGGCGGGAGCGTGCGCAATATCTGGTGGGCGATCGTGAAGTATGTGCTGGGGGAAGGGTAGATGGCGGCAATCTACCTTAATATGGTCCCTGACAAAATCATATTGGCTAGCAGCCAATGTTAAAAGATGTAATTTTTAACTAAATAGAGTGCTTACATCCCTGTGTGTAAATGCTTAATGGATAACGGGTGCACTGTATAAATCGTTTACATGGAAGAAGTAACCATGTTACTTGACCAATCATTTTTATCAAACAATATGGAAGATAGAGTTAGGATTATCGACTTGCCCAAGATCTTGGACAAGCGAGGCAACCTGTCTATTATTGAGGAATTGAGACACATTCCTTTCAAGATAGCACGGACGTATTGGATCTATGACGTTCCCGGTGGTGAGCGAAGAGGCGGTCATGCCTATAAGGAGAACGAAGAGTTCATCGTAGCCCTTTCGGGTAGTTTTGATGTGGTGATAGACACTGGTAAGGTGCGTACCACTTATGCCTTCAACCGCTCTTATTATGGCTTGTATGTTCCCAAGGGGTTTTGGCGTGAGATGAATAATTTCTCTACCAATTCCTTGGCCTTGGTATTGGCATCCACGCCCTATGATGCGGAGGATTACATTTATGATTATCAAGAATTCCTAAGGATAATGAATCCATGATATCCTTGCTACAATCTCTTCGTTTCATATTTGCTATCATGATTTTCCTTCATCATTATCCCGTGGATGGAACTGGATGGTTTAAGGCTGGTGGTTCTTGTGGAGTCTTGTTCTTTATGGCAATTGAAGATGGCTGTTTGTTTCTTGCTATCCTTTTGACCAGTTATGTGGTGTATCATTATTATGAGATTCCTGTTTCGAAATATTTAAAACGAAAAATAGTATGTGTAAAGTAACGGTTTATGGTTGCTCGATCGTGGAGCTTCCTAAGATTGAGAACCGGGCGGGGAATATCACACCGATCCATGGGAATGTGAATGTGCCATTTGATATCAAGCGGGTATTCTATTCGTATGACATACCGGGAGGTGAGGCACGGGGTGCTCATGCTCATAAGGCATGTCATCAGTTTCTGATTGCTGCAAGTGGTAGCTTTGAGGTGATGTTGGATGATGGGGTAAACAAGCGTACGGTTTTGTTGAATCGTCCTTTTTATGGCTTGCATATTCCTCCCGGCATTTGGGCTGCGGAACAAGGTTTCTCTTCTGGCTCCATTTGTTTGGTCTTGGCCTCAGATCTTTATGAAAAGGAGGACTACATTCGTGATTACAATGAATTTTTAGATTACAAAAAATGATACATTCATTAGCAGATGTCCAATCTAAGAAGATTGGTACTGGAACACGGATTAGGCAATTCTGTGTAGTTTTACCCGAAGCTACAATTGGAGCCAATTGCAACATCTGTATTCAAGTATTAATTTTTTTCCATTCACAACTGATCAGAAAAAAGGAGGTTGCGTAATGAAAAAAAGAGTTTTAATATTAGGTGGAGAGGGCCATGGAAGTGTAATAGCGTCATGTATAAATAGCAATCTTTCACATGACCCTAATTACGAATGGGAAGTTGCTGGATTTATCAATGATTTTGTTGAATCAGTAGATGGATATCCTGTGTTGGGAGGTACATCCGACATCGAGCGTTTCGTTTCAGAGGATTATTATTTTTCATGGGGAATTCATTTGATAGCTAAAAATCACAAAACAATTGAAGCTTATGATCGACTTGAAATACCAAAAGATAGGTTGGCTACAATAATTCACTATACTGCATTTATTGCAGAAAGTGCTGTGATAGAATCAGGTTGTTTTGTTATGTATAATGCATACATAGGTCCTAGAACTTATATAAGTGAAGGCACGATGATTAAAGCCAATACGTGTATAGGACATGATGTAGTTATAAAAAGGTTATGTCATGTGGCAATGGGTGCAATAGTTGGATCATATTCTGAGATGGGAGAATGCTCTGATGTGGCAATTGGAGCCAGAGTTCTAGAAAAACACAAAATAGGCTCTTGTGCAATGGCGGGAGCAGGTTGTGTTCTTACAACAGACATACCTGACAACCAAATATATGTAGGAGTTCCTGCAAAATATTTAAGAAGTTTATAAATTGAAATTAATCAAAATGATAAAGTTATTAGATCTTCAGGCAATCACCATGCAGTATGGTGATGAATACAAAGCCGCAGTCAATAGAGTTATTGAGTCGGGGTGGTTTCTTCAAGGCAATGAGAACAAGCAGTTTGAGGCTGATTATGCAAAATATATAGGTACTAGTGAGTGTATAGCTGTAGCAAATGGTCTTGATGCACTTTATCTCATTATGAAAGGTTATATTGAGATGGGTGTCTTTCACGAAGGTGATGAGATTATAGTTCCTGCCAATACTTACATAGCTACTATCTTTGCAATTACCAAGAATAATCTCATTCCAGTGCTTGTTGAGCCAACATGGGATAATCTAGAGATTGACATTGATCGCATTGAGGAGGCTATCACAGCAAAGACAAAGGGAGTGATGATTGTTCACCTCTATGGTCGTGTTGCTTACAATGACAAGCTTGGTGATATTTGTAAGAGGCACAATCTTAAACTGATGGAGGATTGTGCTCAGAGTCATGGATGTGCATGGAAGGGTGTAAAAACCGGTGCACTTGGCGATGCTGCGGCTCACTCATTCTATCCTGGTAAGAACTTGGGAGCTTTTGGAGATGCAGGTGCTATTACAACATCAGATGCAGAACTAGCAAGCGTGATTGGTGCGCTCGCAAACTATGGTAGCCAAAAGAAATATGTATTTAAGTATGTTGGCGTGAACAGCCGTATGTCTGAGCTCGATGCTGCAGTACTCGATGTGAAGTTGAAATACCTTGATGAGGACAATGCAAAGCGACAAGAGTTAGCTGCTTACTACTACGATAATATTAAGAATCCACTCATTACTCTGCCTTCACGCATCCCTAACGAGAACAATGTATATCACCAATTTCCTATTCTCTGCGAGCGTAGAGACGAATTACAAGAGTATCTCAAGGTAAATGGTGTTCAGACATTGATACACTATCCTATTCCTCCTCACAAGCAGGAGTGCTACAAAGAGTGGAATAATCGTGTATATCCTATTACAGAAAAGATTCATGACGAGGAATTGTCTATTCCAATGAATCAAATTGTGTCTGCTGAGGAGGTCAAGATTGTGGTTGATTTTTTTAATTCATTCAAATGATTGCACTAATTAATTTCAATACCTATCTTGGAGGTGGAGAGACACTTTTTGTACGGCTAGCAGAGTATTTCGAGAAGAAATGTCCTGAATTATTACTATTTTATAAAAGTGAAAGTTACATAGAATCGGATATAAAAAAGAAAGGTATTAATAAGAAACATTGTTGTCCTATTAATCTTCCAGTTGATTATTATTATCTTAATGATGCAGAGAGAAAAGATTTAAGAAATGCCATATTATCTTCTTTCGATAGAGATGTTAAATATGAGGTTTTCTCATTTTGTGCACGAGATTTGTATTTGACTACAGATTTAACAAAGGAAGAATCGTATCATATCAAATTGGCTCATTTAATTCTTCATGATCAAGACAATCTGTATTGTTGTCAAACACTTCTTGATAAATTAATCCTCAAACTGCGAGGAAAAAGAAATTTTTCTTCTAAGAAGATGATGAAGTTTAATACGAATCTTTTCCGTGAGGTGCAAAGCAAAGGCGTATTAATCCCGATGAGCGAAGTTATCGTAAGATTATGGGGGCGATATGGAATTCAAATACCAAAAGATAATATTGTACCCTTACCTACATGCTCATTCCCTGACTACTCTTTCAAGCCTGTTAACAATAAAAAAATCTTGTGGATTGGCCGGTTTGTAAATTTTAAGCTTCCTTCATTGTGCGCAATGCTGAATTTCTTGAAAAGGCATCCCGATTATTCTCTATCAGTTGTAGGCTATGGCGCAGAGAAGTTTGTTCAAGATTATATGGATAAAAATTGCATTGATCGCAATCAAGTTGTTTTCTTAGGCAAAGTTTATGGATATTAAGTTTTGCGATAAGAAAACAAAATCGAAACAAGTGAAAACAAAGCAACTAAAAGAAACGTAATATATTGGTATTCAATTATAATTGATTATACTTTTTAATTCCTTTGGCGAAGCATAAATTTCCATAAATTCCTTATATTTGTTGCGTATTTGTTACGTGAAACAAAACAATTGTTGTACCTTTGCAGACGAAAAACAATATGCTGCTTGACGGCAAGAACAATTTTGAATGATTTATGGGAAGACCGAAGAAGACAACCAAGGCGAAAGAGCCAGTGCGCATCCGGGAACGCGAGCTCGCAAACGGCAACAGAAGCCTCTATCTTGACATCTATTCAAAAGGTGTGCGCAAGGTGGAGTCGCTTGGTGTGTACCTTGTCCCGGAGAACACGCCTTTTGACAAGATACAGAACGAACATGCGAGAAGTGTTGCCGAGAAGATAAAGTCCGAGCGCATTATCGCGCTGCAGTACTACGGCATAGCCAACCTTGACAAGGTGATGAAAGCCTCGATGCCCCTTCTCGCGTATCTTGAGAAATACGCCAGTGAGGGGAACGGCCTGACCGAATCGACCATGAAAGGACGTAAGTTCATGCGGCGCAAGGTGGAGGAATACCTACGTTCAACCGGACGGCTTAACATAGCCATGCTGGAGGTCGATTTGGATTTCTGCCGTGGTTTCATCAATTTCCTCCGCACAGCGAAGAACAGGCGGTTGAAAAGCGAAGAAAGGACGATAAGCAACTGTACGGGACTACAGACACAGGCCGTGTTTACAGCCGCATTGAACACGGCACTGCGTGACGGTATCATCGAACGCAACCCTATGACCTTGCTGACATCCAAGGAACGCTTCCACCAGCAGGAAAGCACGAGGGTCTATCTCACCATTGATGAATTGAAAAGAATGATGGCCACTCCCTGCGATGACGGGGAACTGAAAAAGGCATTCCTGTTCGCCTGTTTTACAGGTCTGCGTCTCAGCGACATCCGCACGTTCACATGGAACAAGGTGCTTACAACGCCAAACGATTCCGCCCGTTATATAAGGGTCAGGATGCTTAAGACGCAACAGGTCGTCAATGTGCCGCTTTCAAAGGATGCCCTCGGCTATCTCCGTGAGACGGAAGACGGGGACGAGCCAATCTTCCGCCTGTCAAGCGCGGCTTCCGTCATAGAGCAAAGGCTGGCGGAATGGGCGAAGAAAGCCGGGATAGAGAAGCACGTGACCTTTCACGTCAGCCGCCACAGCTACGCAACGATGATGCTGACCATAGGAGTTGACATCTACACGGTGAGCAAACTGCTCGGCCACAAAAACGTGGCGACCACACAGATATACGCGAAAATAATCGACCAGAAGAAGATTGATGCCGTCAACATGATGGACAGGTTCTTCGGCAAAGACAGGCAGGCATGAAAATAGAAATAAGGACACGCGAGCTGAAGAACGGCAACAGGACAATATACCTTGATTATTATGACAAGGGCAAGAGGTGGTATGAATATCCCAAACTGTACCTTGTCCCTGATTCCGCTCCACATGCAAAGGATTTGAATAAAAATGCGATGGACAAGGCAATTGCCATCAGAGCCAGACGACTGCTCGGCGAGACACCGGAAGAGGACGGCAGCCCGTTGAAGGAGGCCGACAAGATTCTTGTGAGCGCATGGATGGATGAATACGCCAAAGCCATGCACGCGAACGCAGGACTTTCCCTTACCTATCTAAAACACTTCGACACCCTTATCCGCATGGTGAACGACTATCTCGCACACATCAAAAGCCCGCGTCTCACGATGGACTGCATAGGCCGGGAGTTCTACAGGGGATTCCTGCACTACATGGCCGATGTCTATAAGTGCCGGACTTCTGACGGCGGGACAAGGTGGCTGGCAAAATCGACCATGCACTTGTTCCAGTTGAAGATGAACACGATGCTCAACCAGGCGGCAAGGGAGGGTGTCATCAAGTGCAATCCTTATCACCTGCTGTCAAGGGACGAGCGGATAAAGAAGCCGACTGACCAACGTGATTTCCTGACCCGTGAGGAACTGCACAGGCTGATGGAGGTGGAGACACGAAGCACCACAACCAAGATGGCATTCCTGTTCAGCTGTTTCACAGGTTTGCGCTACAGCGACCTGAAGCAATTGAAGTGGGGCAACATCGAGAAGTCACAGTCCGGAATGGTGATAAGGATAGAGGCGATGAAAAAGACAGAAAAACCTGTGACCGTCCCTTTGGGCACGAACGCGATGGCATGGTTGCCTGAGCGTGGCGACAAGACACTTGACGATTTTGTCTTTGATTTAGGCACATGCGGAGGTTGCAACGCCGTCCTGAAGAATATGGCGAAAAGAGCCGGAATCAACAAACGGGTCTCCTTCCACCATGCGAGACATAGATAACTTTATTTCTCGCTGAAGACAAACGATTTACAGAATTTTAATTTGTGATAGGTAACGACTTAGAAACAAGAAAAGTTCCCTTATCTGTCTTATTTTGCATTATTGAAAAGAACACCTTATTTATTTTGCAAAGATACTAATTTAACCCGAATATAAATCGTCAATTAGCTATTAAAATTGTATAGTTGTTTTTTACACTAATAAAATAATAGTAGCATTCACACATTTACCAACCTTACTACCGAGTTGGTGTGAGATCATTTTCTCAATCTATCCCAATTGGTATGATAACATACGTACCTCGTTATCGGTTTGTACAAGCGTAGAATAGTTTCCGTCTGATGCAATGTAGACGATTTAATCTGGTACTATACGAACTAAATCAATAGAGGTTGATATGACCAATTGTTTTTTTCATTCGATTGTTCTTCCAAACAAAAATATACAGGTTTATCCATATGGCAAAGCCATGTTCTTGATAATGTATGAAATAGCGTTCTAAGTGTACCAAATACTATTACTATCTAAAATCCCATGGTGCAATTCGTCGTGGATATACCCAAAGCCCCACTTTATTATTCCTTGCTTTTATTTCTGCATTATGATATTTCTCGGACTGGTCATATTTTGTATAGTGCCACGCCATTCCTGCATTCAACATTTCAAGGGCGACATCCTTATTCTCTAGAGTATAAACATAAGCGATATATCTACCCCAACCATCTTGTTTTTGAACATCAACAATAATATTTTCCCCCAAAAATAAGGGTTTACAAATAATCCTTGGTTTTTGTCCCAAAAGCCTGTTTCTTTTTCTGGAGCATCAATGCCCCAAATCCTAAATTTTATTTGCAAGTTATCTCTATTTAGGCCAACAAAACCATCAGAAATTTCTACTACTTTAAATTGAAACTTTTGAGCTAAGCACTCTGTTGTTGACAACAGACAACCTTATAAAAGAATCCAAATAAGAAACCTTTTCATATTCATTCTATTTTACATATAAATATAGTCTATGGGATGTATGATTTTATAAGTTGTATATTCCAGGCATAGTTGAGATTGGCGCCAGAATCGTCTATTCCTCCAGATGTTATACCGACTGCCTCTCCTTTTGAATTTAACAAAACACCTCCACTACTGCCGTGATCAATTGGAGCACTAATCTGTAGAATCTTTCCGTTCTCCCTTATCTGTGATATTTCGCCAGATGAAAAAGTGTTATCCAAGCCTCTTGGACTTCCGATAGTATATATTTTCTCTCCTACTTTTGGTGTATTATTTGCGATCTTAATGTAGTTTACTTTTCTGCTAACTCCAACCTTGAATATTATAAAGTCGTTGTCCTGACTCTTATGGTAAACTTCCGTTACCTTATATGAGCTTCCATCGGAAAGTATTATGTCTTCATAGCCAACAGCGGTACCTTGAAAAACATGGTAATTACTTACTGCAATACCGTTACTAGATATGAAGAAGCCAGAACCTTGGAACCCTTGATACGCAGTAGATGTATGAATCTTAAATACCGCAGATGATAGTTTTTCAAAGATCTCACTTGGAGACAAAACTCTACCATTTGTAGTATTACCGACATCTGAAGTTTTATTTGTCTGAGAAGTTCCTTTTTGTTGATGTGGTAGTGGTGGGCGACCATTATTAGAGAATGAACCTGGTCGAGAAGATGGACTAGAAACAGGATAGTTATTATTACCCTTAGGAGCTGCTGGTTTTTGAGCGCAACCTACAGATAACAGTAGTATGAGCAGTATATATAGTATTTGTTTCATATATTATTGGATTTGTCCTGGTTTGGGTAAAATATGAATCAAAAATCTTTGATTTGCTTTTTCTTCGAGTTCTCTCATTAGTCCTGTGCCGCTGAGCCTTCCATCTCCACTACCACTGATTAGTACTTCACAATTATCTCTATCAAAATGGATATTGTTATTATCCCAAAACTTTTTAAGATTTCTTGCTCGGCGATAACTTAAATCATAGTTATAATCCATTTTATCTATTCCATCTTTTGATGCCTGACCTTCAATCACGAGAAGATACTGAACCTCCGGCGTGTTTTCAGCGGCACTATGAATGAATCTTACTAACTCTTGACCAACAGACAATAATTTTTCTCGCTCAACTTTAGAAATGTTATATATTTGATCATCATCAATTTTAAAACGTACAACAAAATTCAGTTTGTGTTTTTTATTAATTGAGTCGTATACAAAATAGTTTTGGTCGAGATTTTTGGTAGCATCGTTAATTTCATTTATCTTATCAATATGGGCTTGTGTTGCATTGGCAAGATATCGCATACTATCCAACTCTTCACTATATTGTTTTTGACGAAGTACCATACGAGAGTTGAGGTTCAATAAACTGTCTCTTTCTGCTTTTAATTCTTTCACTTCAAGAGGTGTCGCATCAA
Organism: Parabacteroides sp. KHUB-02; assembly: GCF_056640955.1. Lineage (NCBI taxonomy): Bacteria > Pseudomonadati > Bacteroidota > Bacteroidia > Bacteroidales > Tannerellaceae > Parabacteroides > Parabacteroides sp. KHUB-02. The sequence continues at coordinate 330,727 of NZ_JBWQEV010000001.1, forward strand.
TTTGTTTTAACTCAACGATTGATATGATGAACAATACAACCATCAAGAAAAATAAACTAGTCATTAGATCTGCATAACTTGCCCAAAAGTGCGTTCGTTTATCTTTTCCCATTTATTAATCACCAATTTTTCCGGGTTTAGGAAGAATATGTATAAGGAATCGCTGGTTAAGTACTTCCTTTGATTCTCTCATAAGTCCTGTGCCACTTAAACGTCCATCACCACTACCACAAATTAGTACTTCACAATTTTTATCATTAAAATTCAACCCGTTATCTTCCCAAAATTTTTTAAGAGATAATGCTCTTTGATAGCTTAACTCGTAATTATAAGCATATCCATCTTTCGATGCTTGTCCTTCAATAATAAGGAGATACTGGATATGAGGGTTACTTTGTGTCGTTTTAATAATAAAATCTTGTAGGATCTTACCTGTCGTTCTTAAATCTTCTTTTGTACTTGATGGAAGACTATTCATATCTGCACTTCCACTTCTAAAACTCACAGTTACTGCAAGTTTGTGCTTTTTGAATTCAGGGAAGTATTGGAAGTATTGCGAATGCTGTGTATCGAGTTCTCGAGTTGCATTGTTTATCTCATCCGCTTTGTCAATTTTCGCTTGCAGCTCAGCGGTCTGCTCAATCGCATCAATACGAGCATTATTCAATGCTATGATAACAACTATAAATAGTGTTAGCATAACAAAGAATAGACTTGTCATAAGGTCTGCGTAACTAGCCCAAAAGAATGATTTGCTTTCCTTTGCCATATCTATTGCTCCTGTGTTGCACTTTGAGTCGACTCTAAGTAATCTACATTAACAGTTTGGTCATTACTGATATTTGGCTCTACCTGCGTAGATGTTGGAACTATAGTTTGTTGAGGCTCATTAGAAACGCCAACAACCTCAATCCTTGGTTCTGCAATAAAAGAGTTATATACATATAAGCCAAACGCCATAAAAGCAAGCAAAGTTATAGTTGCAACCATATAAGTTATGCTCTTAGGGAATACTGGAGCGGACACATGTTGCACTGCACTTTCGATGGGGAAACCTTCTCTTCTTCCACCATTATTCTGGTTTTTAAGGCTACTAACCAATCTCTCAAGTATTGCTGTCTGACCCTTCGTTGACTCAACGAGCTGTCCCATAACTGCCTTTATATCGGCAAGATTACGAATCTCTTTCATCAACTCAGTAGTTTCAGCATTTCTAGCAGCAAACTCTTCTCTTTGCTCTTGAAGCATTCTTGCAAACTCTTCCTTTTGCTCTGAATAATGCTTGAGCAGTGCATCGAACTCTGAAACAGAGTTGTTACGCAATTGAGTTACGCTTTCTCTTGTACTTTCAGCAAGTTTCTCAAATGTTTTACGCAACGTGTCGTCTACTTTTGCAACAACCTCGTTGATATACTGTTCGCGAGCGGCAACCTGATTGATCTCTCTTTCAAAGAATGCACCCATGTTCTCAATGGCGGCTGTTCGATTAAGATGCTCATTAATGTTGCTATTCAATTCATTTACGGAATGCAAATATCCTGAGACGCTGTGCAAATACTTATTAAACACAGCTATTTCACCAGTACATTCTTTAAGTTCTTTGAGAACTGTAACATTTGCCTGTGCTACGCGTTTAATGTCAATATCCTTGATTAGAGTAATCAACTCTATTTGTTCCCTAGACGACTCTTCAACTTTAGACAAGGCACCATCCAAACCCTCAATATTTGATTGGAAAGTTTGATTGAAGGTCATAAGATTTTGCTGTAATAGATACAAAGCATTTACTGCATTTCCAGACAGAACAGGTAACAACTCTGTCTGTAACCACGAGTAGAATCTGTTCTTATCAGCTTCTACCTTGGATGTAGCACTTTTAGCTGACCAAGAAATTAGAGTTGTACAGCAAATACCCACTAAACTTGCGGCCATAGCAATTGCGACACAAGTCATCAATGAGGTGATGTTGTCCATAAGTGATTCGCTTGATAAACCTCCACTTACGGCAATAAAGCCAATACCGACAATGATACCGACCATTGTGCCCATCAAACCGAGGTATAGCGGTATCGGCTGTTGTATATTGATTTCTTCTTCCTCTGCATCACAGTAACGCTCTACGACATCCTTCATTAAATAAAAATCGCTCGCTGCTCCTCTGTTTTTTTGAAGGTACATATTCAAGGCGTCCCTAATCTCCTTAAGTGTTTCATTATCTGTATTGATATTTAACTGAGAAACACTTATGGTATCAATATCTTCAACATAGACATCATCATCATCGCTACAACTCTCTGTCTGAATTTCTTTCTCAACGATAGAGTACGATGATGTACTATTGGGGAATATTGATTTATAGGTCGCTATCTTCTTTTTAGTGTTCCTGTATATGTATATCTGTGCAACTATAATTGCTATAATTACAAGAACCACTAGAATATAATGAAGTTCCATTGTTTACTTTATTTCAACTGTTATAGGTTTAATGACTTTCCACTCTTCTCCGATACGTTCTGCAGTTCCTGTTGTCTTAATGAGTACCTGAGTGGGATCATTTGATGAGCGAGTAACAGAACAAATAGGTTCGAGATACTGACTATCAAATTTTAGGATACGTTGTTTTACTTCCTCTTGCTCAATACATATACTTACCTCGGCTGTATATGCGTTAGCTTCTGACATAGTAAGTCTATAAATTGACTTTCCTTTTTGATATGTATCTTGAATGCTTGAAAGAATCATTGAATTAGACTCTTTTGCATAAATTTGATATACAGGTTTAGCTGTAGTAGCCGGCTCCATCTTTATATTTTCTGTCACACTTTGAGTAGGAGCTGTTGCTAATGCAATATATTGCTGTAAAATATCCTTAAATTTTTTACTTGCCAAATATGCTTCTATAGCTCGATCAATTGTTGCCTGAGACGGGGCACTGGTTTGCGGTCGATAAGACGAACTTTGTCCTCCTGCGATTCTGCGAATCTCATTACGGATATAGTCGTTTGTATTGATTTCCTCTGTAATTATGTCTTTTACTTTATTTACATTTGTTCTAGGCCTTTTTCTATATGCAAAAAACGCCAAAACTATACCCAAAATTCCAATAGCAATTCCTATAAAACTAATTGCTTTAGCTTTCGTTATATTATCCTCGATTCCTGAAATTTTTCCACTCAACTCCTTTTTTGTTTCCTCTGCTTTTGCATTAAATGACTTTTCAACTGCAGTGAATTGGTTTGTTAATGTTGAGTCTGCCCTATTAATCACAGATGCTACAGCATTGTCGATTTCTTTCTTGGCACGATCTATTTCCTGGTCAGTATATTGACTAATATTTTCTTGTGCAGTTTGCTGAGCCTTCTTTATGGCCTCATTATCATTTTCACCATTATTAGGCAATAATGAGCAACTAGCAAGCGTTATTACTGACAATAAAATTATAATCTTCTTCATTTGTTTTACATTTGATAAATGTTACGTACTACAGCGTTGATAATACCAACTAACGGGTAGAAGAATAATGTTTCTTCCAAATTGTCATCTGCACCATCTTGTGCTATCTCACTCTTCTTGATTGCTAGACCATTCTCAAGATATGTTCTAATATCTCTATAACATAAGTCCTTGACTTTATTCATAATAGAACGATCTACATCGAAATTGTCATAGAATGAGAATTTCTTATCAAGTTTGAAGGTAAATTCTATATATTCCTTAATTACGTCTACAACAGAATCCAAATCCGCTTCTGTCACATCATTATAAGTCATGTGTACATCTGCAAATTTCTCATTATCTGTACCAATAAGGATTGTTTTCATGTCTTTAATTTCCCCATAATCCTGAGATTGGAATGGAGTTAAAATGATACCTCCCTTACAAGTAGACTCTTTTGAATTTGCAGGACGGATAATATCTAGTCCATCTATTGAATAAGACTGAGCATAGATTTCCTCAAATATGATTTTAGTAAGTCTTACTAGCGTTGCGTCATTGGTGCTCAAAATGTTAAGCACTTTTGAACCATTACCACTGAAAGTCATATGACGAGGCATATCAAAGCCTTTAGCTTTCATCAATTTTGCAATATGATATACTATTGCTACATAGAACAATATTACAACATATTTACCTCTGTTATCATCTGCAAGCATCTTTGCAAAATTGATTTCCACCTTTTCCTTTTTGATCTCTTTATTGGATGCCAATGAGAACAAGAACGCAATAACATCAGTTGATACACGTTTATCAAGTACAGACTTCAATACGGCCTTTAGGCCTCTTAAATTGTTGGTCTCTAACTGATTCGTGATTATATCTTTATACTTATTTACGAAACCGTTTGAATCAGAATCGTATGAGTATCCGTCTCCAAAAATCGTATTAGCTGCAAAACGGAAAGATGTTAGGTATTTTGGTTCGCCCTTGTCAACTATCAAAACATCTGTAGTACCACCACCTATATCGACAGATACAACAGTAGAGGTTGCACCTTTCTTGGCTTTATGATAATAATATGGCGCAACAGATTCTGACGCTGCAATAATATTTGAAATAGGAGCACCAAATAAAGTTGCAAAAGTATTTTCCCATTCAGCTTTAAATTTATTAAAGCGGTTCTGTGTCATACTTGCAGGATAGAACCATACGATTTCTGTTTTACTTAAATCTCCATTATTAAGAAGTACCTTTGTTCTTAGCATCAACAAAATACTTTCAATATATTTTGAAGCTCTCTTTTTATCTTCAGTATTTGTTGACCATTTCAAGTCTGTATGTAATACATTGTACGGCAATGACAAACTCTTTTCATAAGTATAAGGGATGTTAACATTTGCCATTGCTAAAACAGCCTTATCCCAGTTTGTATTGTTACTCTCAGATATAACCGTACGCATTGGATATCCATACAAACTCTCTCCGCCAATTGTTGCCGGAATAAAGTCTGAGTTGAACACATCATTGATCATATAGTCATCTGTGATGTGCAACTTTTGAATCTGCATATCCTTCTCTGTAATATCAAAAGGATTAGAAGAAGTTGAACCATCAACACTATATTCAATATGCGTATTTGTTGTACCGAAATCTATAGCAAAACGGAATTTGTGACTTCCATTGCGAGCTGTAAATTTAGGTATAATAACACCATGAATACCACTCTCATTATCATTAGATAAGGTTATATACTGATATTCAGACTCTAGTGCATAAGTAATGTAGTCAATGTAACTCGTATCAAATCTTGAATTGTCTGCATTCCTATTTCTTCTAACTACACCTTCAACAGACACTTCTTTGTTTGAGTAATCATAGAATGATAACGAATATGCACTGTCTGGATTATCTACTGAATCACGATCTAAGAATGCAACTTTGTAGTATGGTTTGACACCATCTGCATACTTAATGCTAGGATACAATCCAAGAGTAAACTCTTTCTCAATAATGGCACCCTTGTTGGCGGTTGCCTCAGCCTTACCATCTTTATAATAGATTCGTTCATACTGGATATATCCGCCATCTTTTATCGGGATGCGTAATACTACCTTTACAGCCTCACCATTCAAACGAACAACTTCAATACGATTTTTTCCACATACTTTTTCCGTAAGATCTTTGGTTGTGAAGTAGTTAAAGTATGTTCTCTTTAACGGAAGTATGTAGCTGAACTTTGAATCTGGATTTTCATCATTTCCATTAAAGAAAGCCTCTGAATTAAACTTATAAGGAACCTTAACGATTGTATCTTCTAAGAAGTCTCCAACTGTAACATATGGATACTTTGAACCATCATCCGGTAAAGTGCGGTCATCAATAGGTCTTGCGTCGTAATATGGAACGTACGTATTCTTATCCCATTTGGCGACAACATAATGTGTGGGCTCTGTATACATTTCTACTGGCAAAGCAAGAGGCACATTGCCATTTCTAAGCGAATCTGATACTTTCATCTCAAATCCACTCGAAATATTTGTTACTGTGCGTTTCCTGCGAAGTTTCTCATCAAGTACCATAACATACTGTTGAGCTGTAGGAACAACAGGTATATCATCATAATTGCCTCGATAATATGTTTCGTCAACAATATTCTGACGCAATTCATTTCGTTGCTCATCAGTCAGCATTCTGAAACATTTCTCAAGATATAAATCAACCTCGGGGAACACTCTTGCAAAATCTTTTCTGCTCTTCTTTAGTCCCCACCAATATTTTATATACTCAAAATCCCTTTTGTAAAGAGGTTTATACTCCGTGTCAAATGGGCAATCATTACCGAACTTTATTTTCTTTCCAACATATTGCAAATCATTCGCAGAAGTAAAGAAAATGGTTGCAGGAGAAGTAGCACCAATGATATTCATTACGCCTGGTGCCGACGGGTCTATATAATTAAGCAGATATATACAATCCATCTGATCAAAATTGTACTCATCACAATCCTGTTCTAGATATGTTTTGTAAGTTTTACCCAAACGAGTGTGCTCTTCGTAATCAGAATCAGAAAGCTCTGCCAAACAATTCTTCTTATCCCACACGATGATTTCTATCTTATCACGATACTTCTCTATATTGAAGAAAATTTGGCCAACATCTAGACAGTCAGATACTAGTTTATGGTATGCTGTCTTGCCTTCAAGCGAACCTTCCGCAACAATCTTAAAAGCGCGCTTCACCAAATCCATTCTAGAGAAAGGAGAAGGAATTGATGTAATTTCATGCTTATCATTTGCACCTATAGGATCTGCGATAGAGTCAATCGCTTTAGTTCCTATCTTTACGGAAGTGTCCCAATTGCCGATTGTGTCGGCAGCTCCTTTATGTAGTCTTAAAACCTTAGCCATATCACTTAAAACTTATATTTCTTACCAACTAACAATTTTGTAACATTGTAAAATAACTCCGTGAACTTATGTGGGAGTGTAAAGTTCTTGGATAGTGATGAGTGCTCTTCATTAAGAGCCGCATCAAATAAATCATATCCTGACTTATTGAATGCCCATAAAGCTTTAATAGATCCAGGTTTTACACCATCTACAATTGAATACAAGTCAGAAGATTTTACAGAAAGTTTAAATGGCTTAAATGCTCTATCATTATCAGACATCTCTTCTAGCCACTCAATGTAAGAGTTTACGAATTTCTGAATATTATTAATGAAAGAGGATTTTAAGAACGCATCATCAAACTTATTATCTCTTGCCCATTGAAGAGAGGTTGCGCCTCTCAAGTGCTCATTCACATACTTAGCAAATAACACAAACTGTGTCATAGGTGTACACAGATAGTCCCTCGTTGATTGAGTGAGATTGCTGAAAAGAACTTCTTGAACATCCTTTTCAATACCAAACTCCCTAAAATCAGGATTCGGAGCATAAATTTTACCGTTCGAGTTCTCTTCGCAAACAAGTATTGGATCATCATTCTGAATACTTGCAAAGTCTACAATAGACATTGCTGCTGCTAATTCAACAATATGAGCGTTGTTACGTTGCTCTGTTCCTCCTTCTTCATTCTCATATTGTTTAGTTCTTTCATCTCCAATATAATAAAGGACATTCACAGATGATTCGTCGCCATTCACATTGCGCTCATAATATTGTAATGCAGCCTTAGTTTTCCCTATAAAGGTAGATGAGTTAATTGTGCTTTCCTCATCTGTTTTAACCGCAAAATAAGGCAGCACGGTAATAGCGCCTATTGGAGCATGTTGTATTGCATCGTTATTAGACACCTTCGCATCTAATCCTCTGAGATTTTTCAGTAGTAAAGGGAATCCACTTGCCCCTGTTCCGCCGAAGATCGAACTAATGATAAAAATTCTATCTCCAGGCTTGAAGGCATCTGCAAAATCTATAAAATCTTGAGAATCTGTGAACTGATTGAGTACGACGCTTCCTATATTAGGATTTCCTTTGAATCCAACTTCCATATCAGACTCTAGATTTGCTTCAGAGAATAACATAGATGCTAATGCTCTATTCTCCTTAGACATAGTGCTGAATTCAATAAATTCCCTAAACTTCTTATTTTTAGTATCCTTTAAGGCAAGTCTATGATCATTCACAACATTTTCAATAGGGACCTCAAAGAATCTATTTTTTGTAGCATCATTAAATGCTAATTGGCTACGAATTGCTACATATGCCTTGATTTGCTCAATTGTTCTTGTAACATCTGCATTTGCAAAATCTGGGTCTACAATGATTGGAACAATTGCACTGGCATCAATCTTTACGCCTGAGGCGGCAAGCATAACCAATGATTTAATGACACGAGAGCCTGTGCCACCTATACCGAATATATATAATTTTCCGTTCATACTAAACATTAATTAAAAAGTTACAAAAAAGGCACATGCTTTGCGCTTGAACTCCACCATTTCAACATAAAACTTAAAAGAACGAAGGCAATCATTGCAACGAACATATTTGCAATACCAAATCCCCAACAATTAGACTCGCCAATGAGTATAGAAATAATATTACCATCAGCGTCCCTCTGATACATTAAGGTATCATGAATGTATCCATTTACATATTTAGACATCACAATGCCATAGCCAACAAACAAGGCTATTACAGCATTAATGCCCAACGTAATCAACCAGCTCCACCACTTGCAAAGTCTCGGATGATTAATAATGTAATAGAAAACCACTACTAGAACAAGTGAACCAACTAATGTGATTAATCCCACCAAGTTATAGATATTTGGATTAGTGTAGGCCTCTGTTCCGGGATCATATCCCCACAAATAATAACTTAAATCTTGTCCATAAAAAGACTGAAACCAACAATAAATCTGTCCGAGTAAGTTTTCCATATTATTTAATATTAATTGTTATACTTCCATATTGTCCATCAGATGCATACGCATCATATACGCCGCCAAGTAGATAACTCAAACCATATGTTTTTTCCATTGCACCTGGTGCGTTGATATCCAATCCGCTCTCATCAGTACAGTCATTAATCCATTGGGGCAAGGTGTTTTTAAGTGATATTTTAACAGTTCCCTTGCTCAATACAGGTTGCAACAAGTTAAGTTTGATTGTGTGTGTATATAAATCTTGTCTAGGACCTGAATATTTGGTAATTTCAAGCCCATATGCTTTATTTGAAACCACATAATTGTCTGGGTTCATCAAATACTCATCAGGAAGTAGAATATTAGAGAAATTAACGGATATTCCAACCTGAAAACGACTATTGCCACCTCTGCCGTCTGTTTTAGCGTTTTTAATCGCATATTGTTCAGATTTGGCTATTTCATATTTACCATTACCTGGCTGAGGTAATGAGATATTGTACAGTATAGCCGTTAAAGGTCTAGAAATCATAAAAATATTCTGCACCCCTTTGCCTTTTATTTGATTTAGTTCCACTTTTTTGAGAATAGTATTGAGGAAACTTTTATCGCCCATCAACCACATAAAGAAAGGTCGGTCATTATTAATAGGCTGTCTATCATCGAATTTATTGTAATATATGCCATTAAACTGAGATGTTAAACGCATAACCACAATGGAAAAATTAGGATTCTTAGCCAGTTTCTCTACGATATGATTCTTTATGCCTATCTGTTGTGCTACAATATACTCATCAGCATTATCTTTGGCCTTATATTTTTTCCCTGGCGAGAAAATGCAATCTGAGACAAAAATAGAGACTTCATCATCGTCTGTTTGAGATATAATTGTATCAAGAATATTAGACATGTCAGACGTACCTCTTTTACCGCCTTTCATTTTAAAATCAGCAGGCTCCAAGGCCTCTATAAACTCTCTGATATCTGGTTTTTGCTGTAAGACTTCACTATTTATGTAATTCAGAACCAATATATTCTTGGTTGCTAATGAGTCTATTCGAGTTCCTAAATCTGCATGCTGTACATCAGATAAGTAACTATAAACAGCATTTTCAAAGTCTGTTGCGCCCTTAACATAGCCATCCATACTACCAGAATTTTCAACAAATACTTTGATTTTTGGTGCTGGTAATTTCACTTCAGTCTGTGAACTTTCATTTCCCAACTTTTGGTTAGGTCCAGTGGGAGGACCTCCACAACTAGCTAAACTTAGGGTACAAGCCGCAGATAAAATCAAGCGCTTCATATTTTAATTTTTTGATTCGTTTATTTGTAATAGTTCCACGAAAGAACTATAATCGTAATGTAAGACCTTGATTAAAAATGTAATGCAAAATAAATAACTGATATTTTCATAACATTTTTAATCACAGTCTGCTGATTTATAAAAAATACAAACCATACAAACATCCATCTTTTATCTTTATAAAATAACAAAAATTTCATAATCCGTTGAATATAAATTTATTTGGTGTCATCATTTAATTCTTTGAAGAGGAAAAAATAATCGCCTGTTTCTACCTTTCTTTGAACATTTTTTAGTAATTTTGCAAACGAGTCATAGTTCTTTCGTGGAACTACTCCAATAATGACCTAATAAGTCCTTGATTGGCATCATCTATCACCGAGTTTTCCAACATTGTTAGATAAATCTGCGTTGTCTGTTCAGAGGTGTGTCCCATACCAGCACTGATGACAGAAATAGGTACATTGTGGTTTCTTGCAGCAGTGGCCCAACTGTGGCGTGAGGTGTATGATGTCAATTTGCAACCAGCAGGCAACATCTTTGATAATCGTCTCAATTGTCTATTATGGTTGTTGATTGCGACTTGATATTCTTCGTATGCTGGTTTTGTTTCCGTTGAGGTCAATATTGGGAAAACATAAGGAGATAATGCCGATGAGTATCGGTCAATTATTCGTTGTATACTTGGCTCTATCCTTACACTCAACAATTGTCCTGTCTTTCGGCGGGCATAGCATATCACTCCGTTTTGGATATTCTCTCTTTTCAGATAGGCAATATCTACGAATGCCATTCCACGGGTACAATAACTGAAAATGAATATATCCCTTGCAAGGGCGAGTGGCGTTCCTTCTGCCAAATTGAGTTTATACAACTGTGATATTACTGATTCCGATACAGCACGCTTGCGAGTACGATCAATGCCCGTATAAACCTCTGTAAATGGGTGTGATTGTTCAACGAGTTTTTGTCTAACTGCTTTATTGTAAACAGCACGCATTATACGCATATAAAATGAAATAGAGTTCCGTACCATTCCTCGTTGTACGAGAAAGGCATTATAGTCTGCAATAACTTGTTCCGTCATTGCCGAAAATGGCAGATTGACTCCGCCAAGAAACTTGACGAAGTTCTTCATCGTTTTCTCATAGTTCAGAGCCGTCCCCAAGCGGTTTGCATTACGCATCAATCGTATTTGATTCTGCATAAAGTCTAAGACTAGTACATGACATTCCGGAGACTTAAAGCGTTTTACAATATCGCCAACAGAATAAGTTACTCCGCTATTATTCAAATCTTTGACAATTCGTTTCAATAGCGCAATATCACTATCTATACGATTCTGAATAATGTTCTTGTCAGCAACACTTACAACAACCTGTTCACCTATTGTATCCCATTCGTCAGGCTGCAATCGGATATTAGTTGTTATCTGTTGTGTTGCTCTACGATGAGTCACTTGATAATATATAGTTCCTGCACGCTCCACGACTGATGAGGGGCGTAGTTTTACTTTAATTGTTGCCATAAGCGTGATAAATAATTTGAAATGATACAATAAGAGCCTTCACTCAATTGCCTAAGGGAAAGCTCTTTAAATAACGGCTACGGGATATACAGCAATTGAAACTCTCTTTTTACTGTAATTCTAATATGTGCCACCTCTTTAATTCCTCGATTTAAGGTTACCCTTTGGCTGCCCTTGCTTCATCTTTATGAACTTGGCTTTGCTCTCCTGTTCCTTTGCAGCTTGCTCTTTTAGCCTTGCCTGTTCGGCAAGCGTGGCTTGTCTCCGGACAGCATCCTCGTATGCCTCCACGTCCTCGCGCATCTGTTCAATTCCGGCCTCGTCACGGTTCAGTTCAAAGAGATTTTCAAGTTCCCCGATCTGCCCGGGCGAAGCTTCGCCTTTCATCTTGATATAGCGGTATTTCAAGTCATTGTCTGAGCAGTCGTAGTCAAGCTGCTTCCCGAGACAGAAAGCCACAGATACAACTATCGAGTACGTTACCAGTATGATCAGGGTCCAGAATATATAAGGTGTATCTATGCTGATGCTGTGTCTGTGACAGACAACATCGGGTTCTTCCATCCTGTTTCTGACGGAAGTGGAAAGCGATTCCATCTTCTCCGATATATGCAGGATGGTGTCTTTCTCTGTTTGGGCGAACCGTTCCAGGAACTCGTTCTGATTCTTGTGGTACGCCTGCTGTTCGCTTTTCAATACAGACAGGGTTTCCATGAACTTGTCCGGCATGGAGTTTCTTTTCTGTAGATTGGCTGTATCGCCCTTGATCATGACAAGAGCCTCCAGCACACGTTTGAAGCCTGTCTTTAAGGCATTCAGTTCCTGTATGACCTCTTTGTCCGCTTCGGCATCACCGCCCGCCGATTGAGGCATGGACAGCCCGTTTATCTTGTTTTCGATTCTCTCCAGGCATCCGTAGATGCTTTCCATAAACTCTTCCTGTTTCATAAATTCATTGATTTTAACGTTTTACACTTTAATGATTGATTGTTTGGGGCAGACTTATAATCCAAGCCCTTTCCGTTTTTTTTTCTTCTTGCGCTTGCGCAGCAGTTCGTCATACGGGATCTGTTCTTCCGGAACAGACTCGCCAAAAGAAGAAAACAACCCCAGTCCGTTGCTTTCAATAAATGCCATATTGGATGGTTCCTGTTCCTTCCGGTTGCGGTTTGACGGAGCTTGATTTTGCTTTTTAACCTCTAAATCCACTCCGGTATCCGGACTGTTTCCGCCCAGAATGGCATTCAGTTTTGCAAAGCTGAACTCCCTGCTGATTTGCGAGCCTTTGAAGGTCAGGCCGTCTTTGGTAAGGCGTATGCCTTGAATGTCACCGGCGGATTTCATTTTGCCGCCTCTTCCGACAAATTCCAGTTTTATACCCTGCAAGGCCAGACCGACCACAAGTTCTTTCCATGTCCTGGCGCGTTTCAACGCTTGCTTCACGGCATGATAAATCTCGTATTTAATGCGTTCCGAATCATGCAGTTTCGTTACATTGGTTTTGCCTTTATCCTCCGCATAGGTCAGTCCGTACTTGTCTTTAAGTCTTTTGGTGGCAATCTCATTACGCTTGTAATCGCCCTGTGAGGAGATTACTTTACCATCATAACCGATGCGGTTATAGACCAGATGGCAATGCGGATTGTCGGTATGGTGATGCCTTACCAGTATGAACTGGGTGTTCCTGATGCCCATCAGATCCATGTATTCCATCGCTATCTTAGCCATGAATTCATTGCTCAATACCGGCTTGTCTTCCGGTTTGAAGCTTAACGCGATGTGTCCGACGGGCTGTTTTATCTTCGGATTAAGCAGGCACTGGCAGTTGAAACTGTCCGCTATTTCACGGTTATTGCCCAGCAATACGCCATCGGAACCGATTATCTCGGCATTGTCCTTTCCCATCACGTAGCGGATGCAACCGCCAAAGGATTTGCCTTTCTTGATTTTGCCTATCATGTATTTCTCCTTTCCACTTTTTTATATTCGTTCATGATCACTTTCAGCTTTTCGAGCAGTTCCATGACGGCATTCCTTGTCCGGTAGAATCCTGTCTGGTGGGACAGCCTGGCAAGCTGGTTCAGATTGTTCGCCATTCCCACAAGATTGCGTATGACGGCTGCTTCCTCCGTCGAATGCCTGGCCACAATCCTTGCTTCGAATGCGGCTTCCCGGATGAACTCCGCCAATGTGCGGTTCGCCTGTCTGCTGCGGTGCAGCAACCGCTCGTAATCAATCCTGGAGAACTTTACCGTCACGGATTTGGAAAGCTTGCGGATACCACTTGCTTTCGGTCTGCCTCTGGGTCTGGTTTTATCCTTGACACTCATATTACTTGGTTTACTGTGATTGGTCATTTTACTGTGATGATATGTCCTGCAATCTGCGACCGTTGGGAGCGGATTGCCTCCGCGACTCCGGGAGTGGAGCGAGGTTTTCGGGATGCCCGAAAGATAACCTCGCTAACTCCCGAAACTGATGTTCCGTCCGTTGACCGCCTCTGGCGGGTTCTGAATGCTGGAATGCCATCATTCCATGATGCGGATGGATTTTGCACCGGGTGTCTTTTACAGTTTGCGCCACCGATCGAAGTCTTCCGAATAGATTTCAAGATGCTGCCAGGCGATATTTTCCAGCAGTCCTGAAACGCTCATCCTCCGGCTTCCGAGCTTGCGGACATACTCGTCCAGCCTGTCCCTTACCTCGCAGCTCACGAATACGGGCTTGCGGTCTTCTATTCTGGGAACCTGTAGGAATGTGCTGCGGTACTCTTCCAGTGACAGCCTGCGTTGCCTGCCACTAATCCGGCACTTGGATGCAGGAGCGGAACCGTCTTTCTCTGCCGGCTCCTGGATCCCGGATTGTTCCGTGACTGTTGGCAGGATTTCATTCCCGGCATGCTCAGTAACCTCTCCTGCACTTTCAGGGTTTTCACACTCAGGAAGGAGCTGTGACATTTCCATACCTGTCATAGCTTCCCACCGCTCTTTGTCAAAGCTTTTTCTTGTAGCCATAATCTTTGAATTTTAATAAGTCAATACAGTGGTCTTGGTATGTACCTTGACCGGTTATCGGCAGCAAAGAAAGTATGTATAGTGCACTGTGTCAAGCAAATGGAGTGAGTGTGACAATTATGACCGGTTCTGCATTATATGCACCGGACAAACGGTGGCGACTGCTGTGATTTGCCACACCCGCACGGGCGTCCATGGAATCTGGCAATGATTTCATGGCAGTATGGAGACTGAATCCAACGGACACTTTACCGGATATAGGATAACCCGTTGCAATCGTACCGGTATACTTGCTACAGTCAGTTCAGGCAGTAATAATCACATGGCGGCTTTGCTCAGTCGGGTCATACTGTCCACCGGCCATGCAACATGATGACAGATGATGAAACAGACCGTCAGCCGTCTGCAAATCCATTGCAGTGTGATTATTACTGCTTTAATTTGTACCGGGAACAGGAAATTGCTGCAGCCATGCCACTTGTTCCCTCCTGTCAGATGTATCGGATAAGGCAGTAAGCCGGCTTTGCCTTGGCGGTACAAGATGGAAACAGTATCAAATGGAAATAAACAATGAGATTATGGAAATAGTAAGTTTTGAAAAAAGAACCTTTGAGGAGATAGCTGCCAAGTTGGATTACTTCGTGCAGCGGATGGATGACCTCTGCCGACAGCACGGGGAGAAGAAGGCAGAACGATGGATGGACAGTCATGACGTCTGCCGGAAACTGCGTATCAGCCCGAGGACATTGCAGACCCTCCGTGACAACGGCACACTCGCCTTTACCAAGATTGGCAACCGCACCTACTACCGTCTGGAAGACGTGGAACGGGTCATTGTGGATGTGGAAGAGAGACGGAAAGAGGCGAAATGGAAAGGCAAAAGCATTTAGCAGTTGAAGTATCAATTAAAGACAAACCGTATGAGTAGTGAAATCAGAGAAAAAGACCATGAGTGGGTATGTAAATTCCACTCGAATTTCGACCGGCTTCTGGCTTCGTTCGAAAAGTTGTTCAGCCAACGCCGACCTCCCGTATATGGCGATGAGCTGCTGACTGACAAGGAGGTGTCGCACCTGCTTAAAGTGAGCCGCAGGACATTGCAGGATTACCGAAGCAACGGCATACTGCCCTATATTCAGGTGGGCGGCAAGATTCTGTACAGGGCTTCAGACATAGAGCGTACCCTGATGGACGGCTATAGGGAGGCATACCGTTCAAGGAAATGAAAATCCATCCCGTTCCTTCTGCCTGTGGCCGCATGAAAAAAGGGACACCCGGAGGTCGGTTCTTCTTCTTCCTTCCTCCGGATGCCCCTTGCTGTTTCTTTCAGGTGTCGGGCTTATTTCGTACCGGTGGTCCTTACACTTACCCCTTTCGGTATCGGGTTGTCAAGTATTATCCGGTAGCATAGTCTGCCGTCCACATTCACCGGCTCTTTCGCCACCATGAAACCGGCGCATTTCTCGACCTTTGCCACATCGAGTATCATGCCGGCGATGAAGCTGTTGGAGAAGCGGGCGCAACGCGGGTCGTTCCAGATCGTGAAGCCGTTCTCGTCATCCGAGACGAACATGTACCAGTCCTTGGGCCTGTCTTCGTCCCTGGCGATACACAGCCTGTTTCCTGCGTGCAGGCTCAGTTCCCTGCTCAGTATCCTGCTCAGGTACATGCTGCCGTCACGGCATACCGTGATGATCCGTTTGCCTTTGTAGGTCAGTGCCGGATGGGAATTGCTCTTGTCATAAACTGTCAGTTTCATAATCATCAATATTTTATTGTTATACCTTGTTGTCCTTTATTCTTGTCATGCCGCCTCTCCGGCCATGATCAGTCTTCTTCTGGCGATGAACTTCCTGTTTGCCCGGACGGATTCCATCATCGCCTGCGCCCTGCGTGTCACCACCGAGGTCTTCTCGCCCATGTGCCTGGCTATGGTGCGGAATGAGCTTCCGGTCTCGTAGAACCGCAGCATGAATATCCTGTAATCCTCATAGGAGAAATGCCGCCTGAGGAACTTCTGTATGTCCCTTACCAGCCTGTCGCATCCGGTCAGCATCTCTTCCCGTTCCTCTGTCTCTTCCGCGCAGTCCGTCTCACCCAGTCTTGCGAAATACTCGTCTCCGGGGCTGTCGTAACGGCTTTCATCCCTTGCGCCCGACTGCAGGATTCTCCTATAGCATCCGAAGAAATAGGACTCCGGATCTTCTATCCCGACACTTGAGAACATTATCTGCTTCCTGACAGCCAGATATGCGTCATGGAACGCGTCTTCGTCGATTTTTCCATAGATGGAGAGTCTCTCCTTCAATCTCGCGTATGAACGGTTAAACCATCCGTTGAATTCTTTCACGTCTTTTGTTGCCATATCCTTTTGCTTTTATCTGTTAGACATCCGGCCCGTAGTACGGGCACTCTTGTTTCTTTGAATGCCTTACAGCCGTTCTCCCACCGGAAAAGCGTCAAGGCTCGGCAAGAAAAAATACCGGAGCGCAAAGCGCGAGGATGATTTTTTCCCCGCCGACCCGCAGGGCCCGGCCTTGCGCTCCGGTGGGGAACGGCTACCTTTGCTTCAAAGAAATGAGTGTGTCCTTTTCTGCTTTTTACCGCCTGCAATTATCCTCTTGCTGTGAAAAGGAATGTCTGACGGTGACACATGCCGTCCGGTTTGCGGTCTGTTTCTGTTTTTTTGTTTCCTTCGCTTGCGGAACGCTTTTACGGACACCAGAGCCCCTTTCCGGTATCATCTGTCCGCCGTTCCAGCTATAGAAAAAAACAAATGTCAAACTTAAAATTTAAGAATTATGGAAGTAGTGGTCATAGACAAGGCGACTTTCGAGAGGATGCTTTCGGGATTCGAGATTTTCGCGGAAAAGGTGGAACGGCTCTGCCGGGAACAGGAAGACTTGGGAGAAAAGGAGTGGCTTGACAGCAATGACGTGTGCAGGCTGCTCTGCATCAGTCCGAGAACCTTGCAGACGATGCGGGAGAACGGAACGCTGGCTTACACCAAAATAAGCCACAAGGTGTATTACAGACCGGAGGACGTGAAGGCCGTCTTTCCCGTGGCTGAAATGAAGCGGTGTATAACAGCCGGCAAGGAAAGAAAATGCAATGTGACCAACAAGCCAACCAACAAACCAATCAACCAACAAACCAACAAACAGATATCTGATTTATGAATGACAATGGCAATATCCGGCTGCTGACACCGGAAAACGACATGCGCGTGAGAGCCTTCCTCTCGTCGCTGGAAGAACTATCGGAAAAGGTGGAGAAAATACGTGAAAACAACAAGCCGTCTCTGGACGGGGAACGCTATTATACCGACAAGGAACTAGCCGTCAGACTGAAGGTCAGCCGCAGGAGCCTTCAGGATTACCGCAACAACGGTATACTGCCCTATATCCAGATAGGCGGCAGGATCCTGTACAGGGCTTCCGACATTGAACGTACGTTGATGGACGGGTACAAGGAGGCGTACCGCTTGAAACGGGATATATGATGGACTGACCGGTAAAGTTGCTCTTATTCGTAAATTCTATACTCAAAGAGTCGTTTTACGGATTAAAGGCAACTTTCATGGTAACTTCAATAAAAAGTAGGGAGAAAAGCGTAAAAAAGTAGGGAGAAAACGGCAGTTTGGTGGGGAGAAAAACGTATCTTTGCGTTCAAAGTGAAAATGTATGCAGACCGAACTCGAAAAACTTGTATCTCTGTACAGAGAATTGGGAATAGACAGGCAGATAGATTATGACAAATTCTATCTCTATTCCCTCATTACCCACTCTACGGCCATTGAAGGCTCCACCATTACCGAACTTGAGAATCAAATCATGTTCGATCAGGGAATCAGTCTGAAAGGAAAGAGCATCGTGGAACAGCACATGAATCTCGACCTGAAAGACGCATACGAGCATGCCATAAGGCTGGCAGATGCCCATACCGACATAACCGTTGATTTGCTGAAAAGCCTCTCTGCCCTTGTCTTGAAAAACACGGGGCAGGAGTACAAGACCGTATTGGGGGATTTCTCATCGGCACGGGGTGATTTGCGCCTATTGAATGTCACGGCCGGACCCGGTGGAAAATCGTACATGAACTACAGCAAGGTCCCGGCTAAACTGTCGGAATTTTGTACCCGGCTGAACAGGGAACGTGAAAATCATGCCGCCAAGAGCATGACACAGTTATATGAAATCAGTTTTGATGCCCACTATGACTTGGTGACAATACACCCTTGGGCAGACGGGAACGGCAGGATGGCCCGCCTGCTGATGAACATGCTGCAATTCGAGTTCGGACTGATACCGACAAAAATCCTCAAGGAGGACAAGGAAGAATATATCAAGGCACTGGTGGAAACCCGCGAGAACGAGGATTTGAATGTTTTCAGGGAATTTATGACAGCTACCATGATTAAAAATCTCACCCGTGACATAGAGGTTTACCGTAAATCCATTGATGATACTCCCATAAGTGGGGAGAAACCACAAAAAAGTAGGGAGAAGAAAGTGAAAAGTAGGGAGAAAATCATGACTCTGCTTTCACAGGACAACACGTTGAGTGCAGCAACTCTCGCAGAACGGATAGGCATAACAGCCAAAGCGGTGGAAAAACAGATTGCCGCATTGAAAGCGGACGGGGTGCTCCGACGAATCGGACCGGACAAGGGCGGATATTGGCAGGTGGTCGAAAAAAAGGATTGATTTTTTGGAGGGAGCGCAGTTTGCCGCCTGCCTTTTTCATTGTGTTTCAAAAAAACGCCCTCCTATAGAAAATCAGAACAGCATACGGACCGGTAGTTTCCTACTGTCTGTATGCTGTTTCTTTTTTTGTTGTATCGACTTTTCCGTCAGTCGCTTGTTTCCGCTGCCGTCAGCCTTCCTTGTACAGACGTGAAAGGGGAAAGGTTTTCGGGCTGAATACGCTTTGCCTGCAAAGGAAGATTCTGCCCGAAACGGCACGGCCGCTCGACCTTTTCACTTTCAATGAAGTCTGTACTAACTTCATGAACGGCGAGGAAGCAGGCGGCTGCGAAATTGTCATTGGCTGTCAGAGCCGGAATGTGTGCGGCTTTGGCTTCTCTTTTCCATCAGTCTGTCCATTTCCCTTGAAATTTTTTCTTCCGTTATCCTGGCATACCCTTGTGTGGTGGAAATGTTCGAGTGTCCCATCATCTTGGCTATGCTCTCGATGGATACGCTCTCTGAAATGAGCAGGACCCCGAACCCGTGCCGGGCCTGATGGTACGAAAGGTCATCGTGCCTGCCCAGGATCACGCCGATTTCCCGTATCTCGTGCCAGATGGAATCCCGGCTCGGCAACGGGAACACGGGACTGTGTATGTCGGTGGTATTGTACAGGGACAGTATCTGCTCGGCTATCGGGTGCAGGGGGATGAACGCTTCCACCCCGGTCTTCTTCCGGTTGATGCGGATGAACCGCCGACCCTCCGCCGTCGTCCCGATATGGCACGGATGGAGCTGCTTGATGTCGGCATAGGCAAGCCCGGTGAAATAGGAGAAGATGAATGCACGCCTGCCCAGTTCCGCACGTCCTTCATTCAGGGGCATGGCCAGTATCCTTTTCATCTCTTCACGGGTGACATACTTGTGCTTGGGTGCGGTTTTCTTCTCATATTCGACATTCTCCACCGGATTGGTGCGCAGGATCTCGTTGTCCACGGCAAGATACAAGAGGCGGTTCAGCCAGCAGAGGCAGCGGTTGGTCTGCGAGGTGCTGAAATTCTTGTTCCTGATAAGGAATGCCTTGTAGTTCCTGCCGAAGTCTTCCGTTATTTCTTCAAAGGCGATGTCCTTCTTCCCCAGTGAAACAAGGTAGTCCGTCAGGTACTTCTGGAAATACTGTGATTGCCGGTAGGTGGAAGTGGAATTGATCTCCCTGCTACGTATTCTGAGACGTTCACGCTCTATCTCGCCCATCCGGAGCAGATGTGTCGGAACGACGAACTGCCTTGTCACCCGATTCTTGATAATCTCCGCACTGACGACACCCTGTGTCCTCAGAATTTCCTCGTAAGTCTGTTCGATATACTTCCGGTACTCCTGCAGTCTGGCGTTTTCCCTTACCGTGCGTATGGTCCCGGTTCGGGCGTTCCAGTCTTCCGGCTTGCAGCATATCCCGGTGGTGATGGCGGTGTTCCTGCCGTCTATGGTGATGCGGCACATGACCGCCGTGGTTCCGTCAGCCTTTATCTTGCCGCGGTTGATATAGAACAGTATGGAAAAGGTACTTCTCATGATTCTCATTGTTTATGGGTTATAGAACAAGTTTCAAATCTCCGGTAGCCTCGATAAGCCTGTCCATGTCCTCGAAGAGCTTTTTCGGGGTGACGCGGGCATAGACCTGGGTCGTCTGTATGTTGCTATGCCCCAGCATGCTGCTGATGGTCTCTATCGGAACGCCCGCTTCAAGGGTGACGAGCGAGGCGAACGAGTGGCGTCCGACATGGTAGCACAGGTTCTCCTTTATCCCTGCCAGTACGGCCAGCGCCTTCATGTGGTTTCTCATGCTCGGATAGTGGATCATCGGGAACAGCGTGTCCCTGCTGTCATCATGATATTTCTCTATCAGGGCGACGGCTTCCGGCAGCAGCTTCACGCTTGCGCGGAGCTCGTTCTTTTTACGGCGGTATTTCAGCCATAGCTTGCCGTCCTCGCCGGTGTACAGGTTTTCCCGGGTGACGGTCACGGCATCGCTGTAGGCGACCCCGGTATAGCAGGCGAAGAGGAACAGGTCCCTTGCCAGACGGTGGGTCGTGCGGTGCGGGGCTATCTCCACGTCACGGATTTTCTCGAAGCTTTCACGGCACAGTGCCTTGGGAGTCTTGACGGTCTGTTTCGGGAGGACGTAGTGCTGGAACATGAACCGCTCGGAGTGTCCTTCCTGATAAGCCCTTTTGCACGTTTTCTTGAGAATTGCTAGGTAATGCCGTACAGTGTCCACGGCATACCCTTTCTCGTCAAGGATGAAATTCTCATAGTCGTGGATGAACTGTTCCGTAAGTTGCCCGAAGGCCAGGTCTTTCGTCTTGAATTTGGTTTCAATGAACTCGCGCATGGTACGGCAGGTAAAGTCGTATGCCGGATAGGTACCTTTTGCCCGGTCTATCCCGATACGGCTCTTCACCTCATCCCTGAGGGCATCCAGCATTTTCATCAGGGTCATCTGCGTTTTCATGCTGCCCTGGAAGGCATCCTTGACGGAAGCGGCATCAAAATCCCCCTTGCGCTCCAGAAGGGAATCGAAGGCGGCATTGATGTCAAGCAGCAGCTTGTCGATTTTCGCATTTGTCTCCACCGCCTCCCTGCTCTTGCCGTTCAGCCGGCTTTCACGGGGATTCCACAGCCCGGGAGTGCAGGAGAGCTTGCAGCTGAACTGCGCCATCGTCCGGTTCACGGTGATGCGTCCCATTATCGGAGCTTTGCCCGACTTGTCCAGTCCGCTCTTTTTGAGGTAGAGCAAAACCTTGAATTTTTCTACTTTCATACGCTTATAACTTTAGTTGCAAAATTACCTGTTTTATAAGCGTTCTTCGGCATGCAAAACAATGACAATCAGTGTAATATATCGGCGTTTTTAATTATCCGATTTGCTTCGCGTTACCTCGTTTCCTTTCGGTAACTGACCTGCTAACGGTTTGGTAACTGAACATCTTCAATAATCTCCACTTTCCTGCTTTTTTTATAAGTGGAAGAATATAGAAAAATGGTTAGTTTCCAGCGGATTACGTTATCCTTTCTTCTCGTTTCCGGTGCTCTGTTTGCCTATCTTATTCCATACCGGGAGGCACAGCTTCGCGACGCTGACCCTTGCCGCCACGAATGACATAGCTACGGTAAGCCGACTGCTTGGGCACACCTCTGTCGCAACGACACAGATTTATGCGGAGGTGCTGATGGAAGACAAGATAGCCGCCGTAAATAAACTGAATGGCATATTTTAAATTCGATAAGACCCTTTTATGAAACGAATCTCCGATAATTTCCTTACGATGCTTTTGCCGCTTACAGTAGTAGCCGCAATCGCATTCAGTCTGGTTGCCGCCGTCGCTTTCCGCATGGGAGCGGCCACGGCAGGATTTGTGTTTGCCACCCTGTCCATTATCGGATGGATAGGACTGATTGCCGAATTTTTCTTTTTGTATGACATCATCATAGACAAGTGGCTCTCCAAAGACCGCTCCGTCCTGACAGCCTCATGGTTCGTGCTTTCGCTGTTGCTCGCTTTCATCTTTACACCGGACAAGCGCATGGACTGGAGCACGTGCATCGTCATGGTCTCGCTCTTCGCCGTGCTTTTCCTTTTGCCCTGCATCATCGGGATGGCATACGGCAAACAGATAAAATCATGGATGCTGCAACGGTGGAACAGCCTTGTTCCAAAGAAACAACAACACACGGACGAAGCAGGAGAAAAGCAAATCGAAGCCTTGCTTTCAGCATCCACGCCACCTTCCATGATGAAGCAGGAGGATGAAATCAGGCACTACGACAGCCTTGTCTCAAAGGTGCAGCCGGAACTTATAAGGAAACTGCCCGAAACATTGCAGACCAACGATGCTCTGTTCCTGTTGGTGCTGTTCCGGGAAGACGGTTATCTTGGCACGGACTTCCGGCCGCTGATGAAAAAGGAGGATGACGAAATCAACCAAACGCTCTATGCCTATATCGCCAGTGCCCTTTGCGCCGCCCTCAAAATCAGGAAAGGCAAATGGATCATCTTCGAGAAGTTCTGGCCGCTCAACAATGGCGCACAACTGGCAAGCAACTTCAAGACCGCCTACAGGGACAACCCGTCCGAACACCAGCGGCATATCGCCAAACTGCTGCGCAAGGCGACCCGCCTTCGTCCGAAGCTCGACACCTACGACCTCGAAGAGTTCAAGAAGGTCTGACCTCCACTTTCTATATATAATCATTATACAATTCTCTTCCTTGTTCCCGTCACCGTAACCCGATGGCGGGATTTTTTATGTCCGTCCGCGAACTGGCCTGTTTCTTTCCGCACTTATAAGTTACCATGTGCGGATTATCCGGGATTATAGAGGGTTTATAGTTCCCTTATACTTCGTTTCCACCCCGTTTATAGTTGCATTTATAATTCGCAAAGTTCTCTGTTTGTGTCGTTTATATTGATTGTTTCGAGAAAAATCCGCCATACATTTGCACTGTCGCCACGACAAAGGCGAAGCAGATTATTCACTAAAATATACGCACATGACAGAGCAAAGAAAACTTTTAAGCACTAAGGAGGCGGCCGAGTATTGCGGCTTCAAGCTCTCCTATTTCCGCAAGCTGATGATGCGCCGGGCTATCCCGATGTACAAGCCGACAGGCAAACTGTGCTTCTTCAAGAAGGAGGATCTGGACGCTTTCCTTACGGGTGTCCGTATCTCCTCACAGGAGGAAATCGCGGAGGAAGCCGGACGCTATCTGGCAGGACGGAAGTAAGCAACCTTTTTATTCACATCAAAAAAAATGTAGTATGGAACAGAACAGGAACATGGAACAGGGCGGCACAGCCGCAGCCGTTCTGACAGAGAAGAAAAACGAGAACCGTAAACGTGAGGTGAGCGGCAAGGACGCACAAATCATCCGCACATTCTTGGAGAGCGTAGGCATCTACGAGGCGGACGCCCTGCGCGTGAGCATCGCCATCGCCGACGGCAAGGTGTCGGCAGACAACATTTCAGCGGATGACCGCCTCGCGCTCAACCGCTATCTCAACAGCAGTACGGACAACGACCGCCTGACGGCAGACAACGCGCAGGGACATCGGCTGAACCGTGCATTCGGGTTGCTGGAACGTGTGGCGGAGTTCTGCGACAAGCAGCAACTGGTGACGGTAAACAGGGCATTGCTCTCCATTGCGGTAAACGCAGAGGACATCAACCGTGCCGTGTCAAGCCTTGACAAACGTCCGGCATCCGTACAACCGACACAGGCAAACACAGGAAACAACGGAGCTGGCAAGTAACCGTATGCAAAAGGCGGAAAGGAATTTGACCTGCGTTCATACAGCCTCTTTTTTTCTTCCCTTTTTTCGGGATAAGACAATTTGGCGTTTGGTATCAATGGCTATTGCTTTTTCATCCGACACACGATTACGGGAAGATGAAGCCGTGCCGGGAACAACAAGAAAACAAATTGGTATTTCCATACCGGTTCCTGCACGGTTTCATTCTTTTCAAAAGACAGAAATATCACACTTATAAAGACAAAGTTTTATGGACAAGGAAACATACAGATTCATGTACCCGGCAGGTATCGCATCGCTGTCATTAGTTTTTTCTCAGAAGGCATTGCAATGGCTGTACGGGACAACGAGGGATGATGACGGCAGGGAAACAGGCAACTTCATATTGTTTGGCGACCTGCTGGCGAGAATGGCATTTACAGCCGGAGAGGGCAAGGGATTCAGAAGACCGCTTACGCTTTCCGCAGGACAGGCGCAGTATTCCGAGGAACAGCTTTCCGCGCAATGGAACATGGGCAGGAAGCGCATACGCAACCTGCTGGACGCACTCACGGACATGGGGCTTATCGACACCCACCGTTCAAGGGTGGCATCCGTGATGACCTTCCCGTGCGTCCGTGAATGGAGAACATCTGACGGAGGTTGCATAACCAATCCATTTACCCATGAACAGAGGGAAGAGTAATAGCCGAATGACAGCCGGGAAAACAGCCGAGCCAATACTGACAGGGCTAAAACCGCCTTTCCTGTTGTTCCTCAGTCCGGCAACAAGCGGCATCCGTCCCGTGCAGGAAGTGGCAGACGCACGGGTGGAGTGGCATGGAGCGATAGCGTTGAGTTACGAGATATGCCGAGGTATTACCGCCTTCGGACGGTATTACCACGACGCTCTCGCAACTTCCCGAAAGGTCGTTGTCCCAGCCGCTCGCAGGCTCGCACCTTCCCTTTTTTAGACACAGTTTCACGATTATTTTATATATGGAACACGAAGATATTTTAATACAGGAGAATCAGGAATCCGGGCAGGAAAAGCCCGTTATAAGGCGTGACAAGGTGGTAGTCACCAAGGTCACGGAGCAGGAACTTTCACAGATTAAAAGCACCGCCGGGCAGTGCGGCATGACACGCAGTGACTTCATCCGGGCAAGGGCACTCAATTACAGATCCAGACAGCGGCTTTCGGTTGCGGAGGTGGACGGTCTGCGGCAGCTTGCGGCGTGCAGGACGGACATGGTGAACTTCGCCAACGCCCTGCACGGGCTGAACGATGACGAGAAAGTACGTCTTTTCCACCATCAGCCCACCATGCTTGAATGGTACGAGAAAGTGGCGCGGGTGACAGACCACGTTACCGACTTCCTGCAGTCCGCGCAGAAGGCGAACAGTTACCCGGCAGGGACAACGGACGAAGATAGTAAGGAGGATGCCGTATGATAGCCAAGGCAAAATCCATCAGTCACGGCATTCGGGCGACGCTGTACGTGTCGGGAGAGTCGAGAAACAAGAAACACCCCGAAAAGATAACGCGCATCTGCGACAACTTCATGCCGCAGGGCATGGACGCTTCGGGCATCTGGACGGAAATGAAGTTCGCCACGATGGACCGCCCCGACATCAAGAACAATGTCATACGCTTGGAGATAAGCCCGGCAATGGAACATACCGAAGATTTCACGGTCAAGGACTGGCAGCAGCTATGGAACGACTTCGCGGCGGCTTTCGACAATCAGGAAATCCTGAATGAGGACGGCGAGGTCATTTCCGTGCCGACCAATATATCGGGCAGCAAGTCCAGCGTGTGGCTGCACAGGGAATCCGACAGCGGCATACCTCACCTCCATGCCGTCGTGTGCAGGATTGACGAGAACGGGAACATCAACAACGACCATGCCATCCACATCCGCGCACATCGGGCGGCGGAACAGGTTGCCCTGCAAAGGGGCTGGATAACAGCCAAACACATACACGAAAGCCGTATTCCGCAAGTCAGCGAGGACTGCATGGAGGCTTTGCGTGAACTGGACGCGTGGTCTTGGGAGGGCTACGCGGAGAAACTTGCCGCCAAAGGCTACAAACTGCATCTGCGCAAGGATGAAGAGAAGGTGATACGGGGATATGTGCTTCACAAGGGCAGTTCAAGGTTCAAGGGTTCGGAACTTGGAAAGGGACGCAACCTGACCGCATCCCGTATCGAGCGGACTTGGGAAAAGCTGCATCCTGAACAGACCAAACAGGAAAGCCCGACACCGAAGCAGCCTGTTGTAACGACAGTGAAGCCGCCTGTTCATAATGAAGCCGGACAAAAGACACAGACCAATGCCGGACGGAATAATCCGATTTACGAGGACTACACCGCATGGCAGCCCGACCGCCTACGCACTGAGTTTGAACATAACGGAAAGAACTACGACCGCTATATCCCCGGAAAGGTGCTTGACTGTCTGAATGACGAGTTCGACCACCGGGAAGTGGCCAACTGGCAGCCTTTGCAGAATCTGGCTATTGCCTTTTTTACGCTGGTCGCTTCTCCTTACGGGGAGGTCACCGGCGGTGGTGGAGGCGGCTCGCAGTCCGACCTCAAATGGGGGCGCGACCCGGAAGAGGACGAGATAGAGTTCATGCGTCGTTGTGCGCTGGAGGCTTCGCACAGGCTCGGCCTGCAAAAGAAATCAGGAATGAAACGTAAATGACAAACCTAAAAAAATCAGTGACAATGAGACAACCCGATACATCAGCCCTGCGGGAGCGGCTTAACAATTATACACCCGGACAGGAACTGAGCGAGGATAAGCAGGAACTTGAAGGACTGCTTCAAGAAGTGAGCGACCAAATCCTTGCCATACGCAACTTGCTCAAGGAAATCAATACGGTAAAGGAAGAACTGGAAAAGGTAAACCAATGCTCTGTCAGTCACATCAAGGCGGAAGAAGCACGGCGGCAAAGACTTGAGCAGCGGAATGACGCGCTTGCCGACGAGTTCCGCAGGCTCAAGCCGGAGATTGCGGAGGCATACAGACTGTTGAACAAGCTCATTGAAGGAATCGGTGCATACGCAGGTACAATGATAAATCTCCATGACCTGCTTAAGACTTCATTTCCGATAAGGCTTACGAAAGACGACATACAGGCATTGCTGGATGAAATCAATGCCATTGCCGACAATGCCATATCATGTATCCGCAGGGAGCGTGAAAAGGCGGACAAGGACATCCGCCGTAACGAGAACCGCATATCCATGACACAGGTGACATTCTGGTGCATGATTGCATTGTTGCTGAACCTTGCATCATTCTTTGCCGTCATCGTATTCGCCAACGTGAAACTGCTCCATTCCGGGACGCTGACCGGAATGATTGCCATATTCTCTGTATTGATTACCGCCACCCTCGTTGTTGTCGCCCTTATCTTTTACAAGTACTCACATTAAACAATAATAGATATGGCAACAGTAAAAGTAAAATTCCGCCCGTCAACAGTCGCAGACCGTCCGGGCAGCATCGTCATCAACGTAACCCGTCACCGTGTAGCGAGGCAAATCACGACCGGTTACAAAGTGTTTCCCTGTGAATGGGACGAAAAGCAGTCCCGGCTTGTCCCCACTGCCAGGAGTGACCGCATGGCCGCCGTCAATTCGACGGCGCAAAGGCTGTCCTGGGACTTGGAGAGGCTGCGTGGAATCATCGAAAGGTTCGACTGTCGGCAACGCGCCTATTCGGCAGACGATATTGTTGCGGAGTTCCAACGTACCGGCAAGGGGAATACCTTCTTTGTTTTTATGGAGAATGTCATTGTCAGGTTAAGGCAACTGGGGCACACCGGCACCGCCAACAATTACCGCGCGGCATTGGGGAGTTTCAAGCGGTTCCGTGCCCAGGAGGATATTCCAATCGGGGCAATAGATCCTGCCGTCATGGAGGACTATCAGGCGCACCTGAACGCTGCAGGGCTCGCACCCAATTCCACATCCTTTTACATGCGCATCCTCCGGGCGGTCTATAACCGGGCGGTCGAGCAGGAACTGACCGTCGACCGCAGACCTTTCCGGACCGTGTTTACCGGAACGGAGAAGACGCTCAAACGGGCTGTTTCAATCAGCGACATCAAGCGGATCAAAGGCCTCGACCTCTCGCACAGGCCGGGGCTTGAATTTGCCCGTGACGTGTTCCTCTTCCTTTTCCTTTGCAGGGGGATGTCATTCATCGATGCCGCTTTCCTGAGAAAGTCGGATGTTCATAACGGGGTGCTTTCCTACAGGCGCCACAAGACCGGCCAGCAGCTCCATGTCAAAGTCATAAGGCAAATTGAAGAACTGCTCGCGCGCTATCCGACCGACGGGCAGCCGTACCTGCTCCCGATTATAACCGTTCCCGGCAAGGACGAGCGCAAACAGTACGAATCCGCGTTACGCCGCATAAACAAGTCCCTTAAAACCATAGCGGAAATGGCAAAACTGCCGGTTACACTCACGACATACGTCACCCGCCATACCTGGGCGACCGTCGCCAAATCGAAGAACGTCCCTGTCAATGTCATTTCCGACGCGCTCGGGCATGATTCGGTCTCTACAACGCAAATCTATCTCGCGTCGATAGACTCGTCTGTCATAGACAATGCCAATGAACTGGTTGTGAGTGAATTATAACAGGATAAGCTGTGAGACAAAAACATCCGTCTCTTCCTAAGAAACGGATTCCGAATGCAAAAGTAAATAAAAATCCTGAATATCAAACTGTTGGAACGAAAATATTCAAGGGATTACACATAAAAAATAATATTCCGTAAAACAAACCAAGAGTAAGCTGATTACTTATAAACCTGATTATTAAGCAATTATATTTTACATCCGTTTCTTAGGAAGAAACGGACTTAAAGTAAAGATAATATGCACATGAGAGGTTTAATAGTATCAGCGTTCATGTTGCTCGGATGCATCCAGATGTTCGGGCAAGAGAGCCGGAAGGAGGTCTGCATCGGATTTCCGGTCGGCAACTCGACACTGGACACGGCTTATGGTGACAACGCCATGCGCCTGTCCGAAGTGGTGTCGTTTCTGGAAAGTGTGAAAAAAGACAGCACGCTCGAACTGGTCGAGGTGTCTTTCTGCGGTTCCGCCTCACCCGAGGGCGGCTTTGCCATAAACAGGGGATTGGCGGAAAAACGCCGCAATTCCCTTGAGCGTTATGTACGTGAACGCGTATCGCTTCCGGACGGCATCATTTCACGTCCCGAAGGATTTATCGCGTGGGAACGTCTCGCGGAGCTGGTCGAGGTGTCCGACATGCCCCACAAGGAAGAGGCGGTGGACGTGATGCGCAACGTGCCCGAATTTACCTATGACAATAAAGGTGTACTGGTTGACAGCCGCAAGAAACACCTGATGGAGTTGCAATATGGCCGTACCTGGCATTACATGCACAAGCATTTCTTTGACCAAATCCGCAATGCCAGTGTCATTCTCGTGACAGTCCGTCAAAAACCGGTAATCGAGGAAAAATCGGTTGTCAAGGAAGAGCCGGTCGTGCCGGTTCCTACAGACACGACATCCGTTGTGGAGAAAACGGACACGGGCGTGGTGGTTTCCCCTGAAACCTCAAAACCCTTCTACATGGCTCTCAAGACCAACATGCTCTACGATGTGCTGGCCGTTCCCAACATCGGGGTGGAATTTTACTTAGGCAAGAACTGGTCAATCAGTGGCAACTGGATGTACGGCTGGTGGAAAAAGAACAGCAGCCACCGTTACTGGCGCATATACGGAGGTGACATCGCCGTGCGCTACTGGTTCGGGAAGAAGGCCAGTGAAAAGCCGCTCACGGGACATCACGTGGGTGTTTACGGGCAGGCGTTCACTTACGACTTCGAGTGGGGAGGCAAAGGTTACATGGGCGGAGAACCCGGCGGAACGCTTTGGGACAAGACGAATTACGC
This sequence comes from Parabacteroides sp. KHUB-02, assembly GCF_056640955.1. NCBI lineage: Bacteria > Pseudomonadati > Bacteroidota > Bacteroidia > Bacteroidales > Tannerellaceae > Parabacteroides > Parabacteroides sp. KHUB-02. The sequence continues at coordinate 361,313 of NZ_JBWQEV010000001.1, forward strand.
GGCAGGCGTGGAATACGGTTACTCGCTGCCCGTCGCAAACCGCCTGAACATCGACTTCATGCTTGGCGTGGGCTACTGGGGAGGAAAATACTACACGTACACCCCCTTGGACGGCCACTATGTATGGCAGGCCACTAAAAACCGGCACTGGTTCGGTCCCACGAAGGCGGAAATCTCTCTGGTATGGCTTCTCGGAAGAGGCAACAGCAACAATAAGAAAGGAGGCGTGAAATGAGAAAGATACACATTATAACAGAATATGTCCCCTTGTTCGCGGGAATGCTCATGCTGCTTTCATCTTGCGAGCACAAGGACTTGTGCTTTGACCATGACCCGCATGCCCCGAAATCGGAGGTGCGCATAGAAGCGGAATACGAAAAGGAGTGGCAATATACCTATGAAGGCAGTACGGATTGGAAAAACTTCCCCACTTGGCAGGAATCGTTCGGTATGGAATACGACGCGTTGCGTCCCGGAATACCGGATGGCTTGCGTATGCAGGTGTACAACGCGGACGGCTCGGATGAGATCGTCAACATCGCCCCCGAGGGGGAGGTCGTGTATATGCGGCCGGGGGAACACTCCCTGCTGTTCTACAACAACGACACGGAATACATCGTGTTCGACGAGATGCAGTCGTTCGCTTCGGCAAAGGCCACCACACGAACCCGTACCCGTTCCTCTTATCTCGGTAATTCTTATATGGACACGAAAAACGAGAACACGGTGAACCAGCCCGATATGCTTTACGGCAGTTACATGGAGTCATACGTGGCGGAACGCTCGACCGAGACCGATGTGATACCTGTCACCATGCACCCGCTGGTGTTCACCTATCTGGTGCGTTACGAGTTCAGCCACGGGGTGGAATACGTGTCGCTGGCACGCGGTGCCTTGGCGGGCATGGCGCAGGCGGTATGGTTGAACAGCGGGCGCACGTCAGATGAAGCCGCAACCGTACTGTACGATTGTACGGTGGAAGATTTCGGCACACAGGCTTTGGTGCGTTCTTTCGGAATACCTGATTTCCCTAACGAACACTACGGGACAAGGGCCGGACGTAAGTACGGGCTGAATCTGGAAGTACGTTTGAAGAACGGAAAAATCAAGTCGTTCGATTTCGACGTGACCGACCAGGTGGCGGCGCAACCGCAGGGAGGTGTCATCGTGGTGAAGGGCATCGAGATATCCGATGAAGAGGGTACGGAAGGCGGCTCCGGCTTCGACGTGGACGTGGATGACTGGGGAGATTACGAGGACATAGAACTTCCTCTTTGATTTGCATAGAGAGTTATCAAAACATTTTTATTCACAATTTAATTTTTAATCAAATGAAAAAAATCTTTTTGATTGGATTGGCAGCAACAGCCATGTTGGCAAGCTGCAGCAACGACGAGACCGTGGAAATGGCACAGCAGAAGGCCATCGGTTTCAGCAACGCGTTCGTGAACAACGGAACACGCAGTATCGTGGACCCGAGTTTCACAACAACTTCTTTGGAAGACTTTGCCGTATATGGTTTCACACAGAACGGTCAGATCTTCAAGGGTGACAAGGTGTATAAAGGAGGTTCTGCCTCTACCGGATGGTCATACGATGTATTGCAGTACTGGGTTCCTGGCAACACTTACACTTTCGGTGCCATTGCGCCTTACAGTGTAGCGACAAATGTTTCCAATGTAGTATTGCCTGAAAATGCCACAAAGGTAGAAATGACGGTTGCTTTCACCAACACTGATGCGGATCAGGTTGACTTGCTTCACGCAGCTCCCGCGCAAATTGCCGGAACAGAGGTAACAGAGACATACAAAACTCCTGTTCCCATGACATTCAGCCACCAGCTTTCAAAAGTGAAATTCTCGTTCGAGAATGCAGTGGGTGAGGGTTACAACGTAAAAGTAAGCAATGTGAAAATCACGGATGCTTACACAAGCGGTACCCTGACAGTAGCCGCTGCCGGTAACACTTGGAGTAATCAGGAAACCAACGCACTTGAATTGGACTTCGGTAATGTAACAGCCGACGATGCTACCGCTGATGAAGCTGCCTTCATTGCCAACGCTGCAACTCTTGAAAGCTATAACGAAAAGCTGATGATTCCGATGGCTTCTACCGCTACATATACTGTAACTTTCACGGCAGAATTGTATCATGGTGACGTACTGTTGGGCTCTTACGACCACAATGTAAAAATCGAGAATGTTGAGTTCAAACTCGGTTACTGCTATGATTTCAAGGCTACTTTGACACATGAGAACATCGTGGATCCGGAGAATCCGTTGAAGCCTATCGAATTTACGGTTGACGGTATCACAGACTGGAACAAGGATAATCTTGACCAGACATTGGAAGTTCCCACAACCCAGAGCGGCAACTAATCCAACATCTTTTATAAGACCGGTTTAGCATCGTGTATTCTGGAATTATCATCCATGGAATAGACGATTTACCTACAGGGTGTAAGGGGTTGAATGTCCACTTACACTCACTAACAGCCGGGGCGTATTGCTTCAGGCAAACAAATATAAAACAGAAGAAATGAAGGTACATAAGAAAAATCCGAGTTGGATGGCGGGCGGCATGGCGACGATGTTGCTGTGCACGCTACTTTTCTCGTGCAATAACGAGGACTTTCTCGAAAGCGGGAATCCGGAGAAAGCCTGTGACAACATTTGTTTTGGCATATCGTCCGATAAGAACGTGCAGACAAGGGGATATGCCGGTAGTGATGACGAAGGATATACCGCAAACCGTTTCGTGTTGCGGTCGAACGACTCGGCAGACACGCTTTGTGTCCGTGCCATTGTTTCGGACGGTATCAACGTGTCCGGCTTCGAGGGCGAACAGGCCTTGACACGTGGAACGCCTGTTGGCAAAGACAATTTCTATACCAAGTTCCATGTGCTGGCATACTGGCGTAAGAATGGTACGCCCGTGGATCAGTTCTACATGAACACGAATGCTTCCAATGTGGGTGCTTCCGTCGGAACAGGTGCTATATGGAGCACGGAACAAATATACTATTGGCCGGGAGCGGATCATTCGTTCCAATTCTATGCCTGGGCGCCAACGGATGCCGGTGGCTTGACCACTCCGTCCTCTCCCCAAGATAAGTCTCTTGCATATACCGTTCCCGACGCCGCTGCCGACCAGAAAGACATTGTGGTGGCTACCACCAATGAAATACCGGGCAACAACAATGCGGCTGTGCCTCTCTCCTTCAAACACATCTGCACCGCCGTCCGCTTTGCCGTGGGCAGCCAGATGCAGCCCGGCTTTATCAAGAGCGTGGCTTTGGAAGGTGTCAAAAAAGCCGGTACTTACGATATGGCTACCGGTACATGGGCTCTTGCTGAGACGACCACGGATTTCTCGCAAGATGATTTGAACAAATCAATGACCGGAAACGAAACCGCCGGTGCGGAAATTACCAGTTCGGAAGGCACCTTTATGATGCTGCCGCAGACATTGCCTGCAGGGGCAACGATAAAAGTGGTGTTCACCAATGCTTCCGGTGTTGACCGCACACTCACCGCCTCTATCAGAAATACGGTATGGACGATGGGAACAACCGTGACTTACAAGCTGTCTATTACGCCGGAATATGAAATGAATATTGAAGTCCCGACTGAGGCACAGGATGCTCATTATATCACATTTCCGATTACCGTAAACGTGAAAGACTACGATGGCGCATGGACATTGACTTCCAACCTTACGAACGATGTATTCTTCACCCAGACCAAGACAGAGTTGCAAGAACAAGGTTATTGGATTGATGATGACAAAGGGACAAATACAATATCCGGTACAGGCAGCGGTAATTTCACATACCACGTGTATGTGACCGAAAGCATTGGTGATGCCGCCCGTGACCTCCAATTCCAAATCACCCCTGCTGTCAACGGTGCTACTCCAATCACAGCCACCGTTCAACAACTCTGTCCGAGTTGGAATGCACAGGGCGTAGGTTATGAACGTATCGAGGAAAATAACGGTGGAAACTATCCGTTCGGTTTTAAATGGGATAGAAAGGTAGTGTATAGTTATGAAGGATTTTGGGCATTCCTGTTTAAATGGGCTGCAGATGCTTATAAAAATACTGAAACAGAGTCCTATTTGACTACTACATGGCAAATTACATCTATTATTCCACCGAAATCCTTGACAACTGTAACCATAGATTACACGACAATCGGCAATAGTCTGAATGTTGGAATGGATACCGGAAATGGCTTATCTAATACCAGAAACCTGTACTTTTTTAAGGGTATTGGGGCTGTAAGTGAAATGGAAACAAATCTTGATGCGATAACTATCGGATCAGGAACGTGGGATAGTAAGACTATAAATGGTGGAGACTACCAATCTGTCCAAAATTTTGCTGTAAAAATGGCCGTAATGAAGAATAAGTTTTCAAAAGAGGAAAGAACAGAAACTAACAATGGAGAAACTCTGACTTATTATGTCCCAGTCATAACAGAGCAGGATATAAATTGGTATCTTCCTGCATCATCTGAACAATTATCCTTATCAGATGTGGAATATCCGTTAAGCGGTATTTATTGGAGCTCAACAGCGGCAAATGACAATATAAATGCTATTACATACGATGCCACGTCGAATACAACAACGATAGACAGAATGATTAACAAAAAGATACGTGCCGTCCGTATGAAACAATAAGATTCATAACAAAAAAATATTATACACAAACAAGCCAGCTTTCGATTAAAAACAGGAGAGCTGGCTTGTTTCGTTTAGTAGCTCATTACATAAAACAAGATATTGCTGTGAACATTCTCGATAACAAAGATAGTCCATGCAACCGTTCCCGGGGAATTCGACTGGAGACGGAAGCGAAATACCGCCCGGCTCTGGAGTTGTACGCATCCACCGACCTCTCCAATGTAGAGATATGCCGACGGTGTGGGGTTTCCGTCAACGGATTTTCCCGTTATGTAGGTACCTACCATCGCCATCTGATGCTGGAACGCAACGGTATCAAATGCAGCCCTGAAGAAGCAAAAAGCATCAATCTGAACCAGCGGCGGGGACAACTGCCTGCGACCCATGCCAAATACAAGGAGGCTATCGCAGCGTGCGACAGCATGGAATATATCGAGTGCAACGTATCGGAAATCGCCCGTGAGTTCGGATTGAGCGGTACGAATCTCGGCCGCCAGTTGCGGACACATTATCCCGAAGTGCTGGAGTTTCGGGAACGGGCACGGCAACGCCTGGGTCTGGATGACGGTCTGCCACGCGGCACACGCCCGTGGTGCAAGGAGCAATATGCCGAGGCGATCGAGCTTTTGCGTGCCGACCGCTATATCACGGTACAGGAAGCCGCCGAGCGGTGCGACGTATCCTATTCCGGGCTGGAGCAACACCTGATATTCTACCACAAGAAGCTGGTAGACAATCGCATCAAGGTACGCAAACAGGCTGTGAGGCGGCAGCGCAAGGGAGAGATAACGGGGCGCGGAACGCTTCATGCCCCCACCGCCGAGATAACGAAGAAGTATGCGGAAGCCCTGCACCTGTACCGTACCACACCCATGTCCGCCCGCAAGATAGCCAAACAGACAGATGTGCCGATAAAAGGCTTCTACGAATACCTGCAAACCTAGCACAAGGACTTGGTCTGCCAACGGAAAGGCATCCCCTACGAGGAAGGCAAGCCCGTGGACTGGTCTCAGGTGCGGAGATACAATCCTGCGACCGCCGTCAAATACGCCGATGCCATCGCCCGGCTGAAAGAGGGTGGAATGACCATGACAAAGGTGGCGGAGGAATTTGGCCTGCACCCCGACTGTTTCAGGATGTACCTGAAAGAGCATGAGCCGGAACTGCACGCAAGTTTGGGAATGAAAAAAACGGAAAACGGTGGAATAATGGCACCGCACAGCATGGGGAAATATGCCGAAGCCCTACAACTGTACTCTACGACAACCGAAAGCATAAAGTCATTGGCGCGGCGGTTCGGATTCAACGACTGCTCCTTCGGCCAGTTCATCAGAAGACATTTCCCCGAACTGCACGAACAGCATAAGGAACTGGTGCGACAAATGAAAAAGACGGATTAAGTTCACACTATGCTGATACGTTCTTTTGAAGCCAAACCGGACTAAAGCTGAATCCTGTTAATGAGTTCTATTGCCGTAATGTCACGCATAAAGGTGAAACCGAACCATTTTTTGCCCAAATCCTTGATTGATGCTCCAATGTGATACACTTTATCATCAATGAGCAGAAACCGGTCGTGTGCCTTGTTGAATCGCTTTACCTCGATAAGCGGATATTGGGCGTTGTGGCGGTCAACATCAAGTTGGAACTGGTTGCTGACACGCTGCGTGTAGATAGTGGCTGATACCCCTTCCTTTCTTTTATCAAGCAAAGTCAGCACGGTGTCATCCGCGTAATTGTCAATCAGTACAACGGACTGTTCAGCCTTCCGGATTAAATCAGAAACGAAACGGTAAGCGTCAAACACCTGCCCGTCATAGAAGATGCCCTGCACAGGAGGAACGTCGGCATCCAAACGCTTGAAAACCTCGTCGATGCGTCTGTCGGTCACGTCCTGATGCTGTTTCATTTCCAGTTGGTGATACTCTATAGTCTCAAGCCGTTGGAATAATTGGGCATTGGTCGCAATAAAGCGGCGCATGGATATGAAAGCCCTCATTATGCGGATGTTCACCTCGACAGCCGTCTTTGATTTCAATACCGAACTGAGCATGGCTATTCCTTGTTCAGTGAACGCGTAAGGCAGTTTTCGGGTTCCGCCCCAACTTGATGTCGCATTTTGCGACATCAAGTTATCAAGCTCGTCTTTGCTAAGCTGGAACATGAAATCATCAGGAAAGCGTTCCATATTACGCTTCACCTGTTCGTTCAGCCTTCGTGTTTCCACACCGTACAATGCGGACAAATCACTGTCAAGCATGACCTGTCGCTCTCTTATAATCCGAATCATCGGCTGGATGTTAATTACTTCGGGCAACTGGTCGCAATTTGCGACCGGCTCTTTTGCCATGCCGTTTATATTTTCCCTTTCTTTCGCCATAGTTCTGCTTTATTGTTCGCTTTCGTCCAGACCTTTGATAATTTCGATACCCAATGTGTTTTCTATTTTGCAAATGGTTTCCAGTGACATGTTCTTTTGCCCTTTCAGCATCTTGGAGATATATTGCTGGGTGCAATTCATTTTTTCGGCAAGCATCCGTTGCGACAAGCCGAGTTCCGACATTCGCTTTGACATAAGGACGGCAATAGTCCGTGAGCATTGCGCCCAGTCCCTTTTATCCTGTCCTGATTTGACTGTCTGCGATTCGGTCTCCAAACCCACGCGAGGCATTTTGTCTGTCACTGTATTCATTGAAACGATTACATTGCTTAATTCAGTTGCAAAGGTAGCACAAATATTCGAAATTGCACAACTTCTGGGTTGTTGTTCCGTGGAAAGAAACGAAATACCATACCTAAATCAAAGATTTAGGGAAGTAGAGACTTGTCGCCTCTTTATTCATAATGGTAATGAACTTCCATGTTGTTAATTCCTATGTTTTACCGTAAGAACAATATTTCTCCATTTGTTTGTTGCGAATTTGTTACGCATAAATTATTTACCTATATATCACTATTGATTATCAGAGTGTTGTAATTTATACAAAATCAATTATGATAAATTGGGCGAAGTAATACAAGGTCATGCTATTGGCTATGCTATGGGCACTTCGATAATTGAGATGACTCAATATGGAATTCCTGTAATTATGGCTATGGCTAGTCCTGACTACAAGTTGTTTAGCAAAGATATCTGTGGTGGTTTATATGTTAATAAGAGCCAAGGTAACGTTGGCGTGGATTTATTCTATGACAATGATTTGAATAAATTCCCGACTATTGATGAGACAATATCAAGTATAGAAGGTGATTATCTTAATTCTGCGAAGTCGTCATATGAATGTATTCGAAAGATGTTTGATTTTGAGACTAACGCAGAAGCGTATATATCATCTTTAAAGAGAGGAGAGTATATTAAATATAAAATATCTATACCTCAAGCATGTTTATTAAGAAAAGTAATATTTATACACTTGAGAACTTGTTATGAACATTCTTAGTATTATCAGGCAAAAGCTTAAGCTATTCTATATTTTTAAATTAGGAAGTTCTTTTGGAACACAACTTGTCTCTCTTTTCCTTATATATTTATTTAGTCCAGATGAATATGGACAATTAGCTCTTGTGATTACCGTTGCGCAATTGTTGTATATATTAACTACTGGATGGACTGACCCGACTATTGTTAATATTGGAACAAAAGAGTATATAGAAAAAGGGTCTTACAAAAACATTGTTTTATATAGGCTGATAATTGTATTTATATGTTTCATTTTGGTAAGTTTATCTTACGTAATATTTAAAGAAAGAATAACGGATCTAATAAAGGATGAATCATATATAGGAGAAACTTTCATTCTTTTTCTTGGATTCTCCATTCAAAGTTTCTTCAATCAATTATTATATCCTTGCTCAAAGAATAATTTGCAATCTATGTTTGATATTGTTTATACCATATTATTCGTTTTAATCGTATGTTTTTTTTTGCAGAAGCATTAAGTCATACGTATATATATTCTTTGTGCTAAATCTGGCTTATGCTGTACTTGTATCAATATTTTATTGGAACTTTTTTACAAAAGATAAACTTAATATAAGTTGGAGTGGCTTTAATAAAACGCTATATTTTTCTATTTGGCAAATATTGGGGGTCTTAGGTATTTATCTGACAAATTTGGGTGTTAATTATGTTTATGCAATTGAGAACATAAGCGTATCCGATATAGGTTTGTATAATGTTGCATATAAACTATTTAGCGAGTTTACTCCGATATTTGCTATTTGTGTGATAATAATTCCGCAATGGATATATGGCTCCAGAAATAAGGACAAGTTAATAAGAAATATAAGAAGGAATACCGCTATGGGTGTTGGTGCTTTATCATTTGTATATTTATTAATATATTTTTTATTGACTCCATTTTTAAACTTGATAGGAAAATATGAATATTTACAATCAGTTGATTTTTATTTATGGTTATTCCCGGCATTTGTTTTTATGTGTTATAGTCAAATAATACAGTTGATAATTATGACTACTTCTGCTTTTAAATATATCCAATATGCAACTTTAGTTCAAGGAGTAATACTCGTTTTTTTTTGCTTTGCTTTTGTGCATTTTTTTGGTATAATAGGTGCTATAATATCTGTGACAATTGCGTATTTAGGGAAGTCAGTTTATCTGTATAGTATCTATCATAAAAAAGCTATTTATTTAATAAAAAATATTTCTGAATATGAATGAAAATGTAAAAATTCTTTGTTGTTACTACAAGGAGAATGAATTTGTTCCATCAGATGATATCTATTTCCCAATACAATGTGGTAAAGCATCAACAGGCTTAAACCTAAAAATGCAGGGTGATGATATAGGTGATAACATTAGTGCCCGAAATCAATTTTGGTCTGAAATTACAGGATTATATTGGTTTTGGAAGAATATGAAGTCTGTTGACTGTGTTGGCTTGTGCAGCTATAGACGTTTTTTTAATTTTAATCATAGTCGTTTTATGCCAATGATAAAGATTTTACAAAAATCTAATTATGCAAAAATTAATGATATTAAAATCCCTAATATTGCTAGGATCTTATCAAAATACGATATTGTGACACCGAAAAAATATTGGTATGCATATAGCTTGTATAATGTAAATAGAATGAATTATTATATTGATGATTTCAAAATATTGCAAGATATAATACATGAATTGTATCCTGAGTATGATGTCGCTTTTATAGAATTGCTTCGTAAACATAATTTTGTATATGGACATAATATGTTTATAATGAAGTGGAGCCTATTTGATGATTATTGTAAATGGGTATTTGATATATTATTAGAAGCTGAACGCAGAATTGATGCAAGCAATTATCCAATAGATAAAATTAGAGTATTTGGCTATATGCATGAACTGTTGCTTACGTTGTATATCTTCAAAAACAATCTGAAGAACTATCAAAGTCAGATTAATTGGGTCACAGACGAAGTAAGTAAATCTCAGTTTAATAGCTTGAAATATAAAATTGCTTGTAAATGCTCTTTTTTCTTCAATAAACCAAGAAATTAGATTTTAAGATATGGTCTATGTTTTTATTGGTCTTCTGCTATTATACTATTGCTATCGACACGATATAAAAGGCCTATAATAGATTAAAAAGAGGATTGCCAAATAATATTAGGCTTTTTATCCATTATTTGCGATATAAACTACTAAGTGGGGGGCATGATGTAGGCAAACTTCTTATCGGTTGGTTTGTTGTCATTCTCATAAGCAGATAAGCCCAACTTCTTCACCCAGTTCTCTACGGTATTGTAACATGGAACCTTTCCACATTTGCCTTCAAGCACCTCATTGAAGATTTCAAGTATCTTCACCACAGTGCGAAGGCCACAATTGGTACGAATGTAGATCAATACACAAAGCAGAACGATCAGAAGAGAGTATCTATGTCTGGGAATAGGGTCGATAACAAATTCTTTTGTTCTTCGGTCACGGTCACGGTCGCTACGTCTTTTTTTTGACTTCCTTCTTCACCTCTTTAAGCTTGGCCTTGTCGGTCGCTTTCTGAGATTTAAGCTAGGCATTCTCTTTACGAAGACGTTTAACCTCCTCTTCGAGGGTTTCTTTATCGGGTTTTGAATCTATCTTTTTCATTGTTTTTAGTTGCTTAATTATTTTACTTAGTTGCTAAAAATCAATGATATATACAAACTGTCAAAGAATTATTTTGCTAACTAAAGCGTTAAAAATGAGAGTGTTGTGTTAACAATAACAAGGGTGCTTAATACTACGTTTTTGGGAACGTAAAACTGGACACCCTATTAAATATTAAAGATTATGAATGAAATGTTAAATTATTGATGTGCTATTATAAGGACAATGATTTTGTTCCTAATAGTGATATATATATGCCTATCCAATGTGGTAAGGCATTTACTAAACTAGAATTAGGTATTTCTGGTGATGGCACTGGTAATAATATTAGTATTCGTAATACTTACTGGTCTGAAATCACAGGGCTATATTGGGCATGGAAAAATATGGAACCTACAAAGTATGTAGGTCTCTGTAGTTATCGTCGTTTTTTTAATTTCTCACATGGTTTTTCCTAATCTATGATCAAAATTTTACCAAATATTTCATATGATTTTGTGAACGATATTAATATCCATGATATTTTAGTATTATTATCAAAATACGATGTAATAATGCCCAAAAAATATTGGTATGCATATAATTTAAGAAATGTATGTCGTATGAATTATCATATTGAGAATTTTGAAATTTTAAAAAAATATTCACGATAAATATCCCGATTACGACAACGCCTTTGATGAGTTGTTTAAATTTAATAATTTTGTTTATGGTCATAATATGTTCATAATGAAATGGAATATGTTTAATAGCTATTGCTCCTGGGTATTTGATATCCTCTTGGAAGCAGAAAGGTTGATTAACCCTTCAAATTATTCCATTGATAAAATTCGAGTTTTTGAAAGTCAATTAACTTGGGTGACTGATGAATTGTCAAGTACTCACTTTAATGATAAAAAATATGTTTTAGCTTGTAAGTGTTCCTTCTTCTTTAATAAACCTAGAAATTAATGCTTCCATATATATTATTTGGAATGTATCTGTTGTATCTTATTTTTAGATATGACATATGCTTAAAAAAGAATAATAAATTACGTCATATTTACATATGTCTACTTTATTTATTTTTATTGGTTGGCTTAAGGTATCAATTTGGTCCTGATAGTTATTCTTATGAAAAGGAATTTTCGTCATTATATAATCCTATTGGAACTGAAACTTTGTATTATCCTCAATTAGGTAGACTTTATCCTCCTTTATGGATTGGTTTAAATATTTTTTGTAGAACCGTCGGTGATTTTGTTTTACTTCAATTGATATGTAGTTTTGTTTTTAATATATGTATTTTTTACTTTATAAAAAACACTACAACAAAAGTTTTTACAGCTCTTTTTCTTTTTTTTATTTATGACTATCTATATTTTTCGACAGATATTTTACGTGAATCTTTGGCTATAGGTATTGATTTAGTGGCCCTGATAATGTTTTTTAAAAACAAAAAAATATTATCGATTATTTTGTTATTTATCGGTTTTAGTATTCATATATATTCTATTTTCTTTATTGTAACTATGTCATTTCTTTATTTTGGTATAAGTAAAAAGGTTGTGGCAATAGGTGGATTGTTTTTTGCTTTTTTTGTTAATTCGCAAATAAACGCTACGGATTTTATCGCAAACTACCTGTTTTTAGGCGATCCTACAGGATATGGAGATGGCTTTGAAAATATTTCCTTATTGGGATTTGCATTTAAGTCCTCTGTTGCTTTAATTCTTATATATTTCTTGTATTTGAATAAGAATAATAATAATGATTCTCCTTTTCTATTGATTACAAAAAGTAATAATGATCTTAAAAAAATTCTATATGCTTATTTTGCTACGGTTTTAATGCGTTATTCCATCCCTATTGCTGACCGTGTATTTAATTATTTTGAAATTATATATTTGGTCGTAATTGTTGAAGGTTTATATAGATTTGTTATTTGTAGAGGGACATATCATCAAAAAGTTTTGAAATTGACAATATTAATATTTATAACATATTTACCATTTTACATGATTAATTCAGGAACGAGTGATAAGGGCGTTTCTATGTATGTTCGTTACTATCCTTATAATTCGATTTTCCAAAAAGAGTATATAGAGGATAGAATAAAGTTTTATATTGAAGATGGTAGATAGTATTTTTAATTATGATATGTCATGTTTATTTGGGAACTAGTGGCAACGCTAGCCTATATTTTGACGAGATTTATAAGGTGCTAGAATGAAATGGATATAAGCAGAAGGCTTTTGCTTATTACTATTATATATTTAGTTATGGATCAAAAATGTTTTTTTAAGGGGGATGTAGCATATGGGTTAGAAAAAAGGAAGATTAAGAAAGTTTTTTTTTACTACTTGAAGTTCTTAAAGCTTATGTAATTATACTAATCAAATCAATTATTAATAGGCCCGTTTTAATTAATTATTTACATGCTGGTAATAGTTTTTTCTTTGTATCTTGGTTTTTAAATTACTTAAGGTGATATCTGGTTCGAAACTCGTTATTACCTGTCATGATGTAGCACGTAATAGTGGTTGGGATTCTGAAATGAAATATAGGAAACAAATATTTCATCATGCAGATTTTCTTTTAGTTCATACAGAAAAATCAGTATATGATTTAATCAATTTGTTTTCTATAAATAAAAAACAAAATTATCGAACATCCTTTTCTTGTAATGGATTTAAATAAACTGAAAAGAAACTATTCAACAAAAGAATATTCACCTGTAGATTTTCTATTTATAGGCCATTTAAGAAAAGAAAAAGGAATAGAATTCTTATTAAAAGCATGGGAGAGCTTTTATTCCATATGTCCTATGGCTACGTTAAGAATATGTGGTAAAATAGTCGTGGTTAAGGTTGACGGTGTCCCAGAGAATATGGCTGTTCAAGAGGCTTCTCCCTCGGTTGAGGTTCAGAAGCCATCTGGTGGTGCGGATAAACCGGTTCGTATTTGGGTAGAGATTCGCATAAGCAATGGATTGCACTTATCCCGTATTCGACCCTTACAGCGTAAGTTGTTTTGCTAGTTAGTTTCTATTTTTGTCTTCCCCCAAAAAGTATGGAGACAAAAGAGTATTTTGAAAAGATTATGCAGGATTACAACCAGCACCGCAAAGGCTGTAATCTCCGTAAGTATTGTACAGATGAGGGTATTGACTATAAATGTTTGGTTGAGTATAAGAAAAATTATGGAGCTTGCCATTCATCCGGCACGGCTGATTCCTCTTCCGGTGCCTCGTTTATTCCTCTTCAGATTATTGAAGAGCGTTGTGAGTGTCCTACCAGCGCTCCTTCCTCTACGGGTGGTTGGTATATCAGACCGCTTGTCTTGTCTACCCCCTGTGGGGATGATATAGAAATCTGCAGTAATAATCTGGCAGCGGTCTTGGATCTGCTTCGTAAAATGACCTCTTGAGATGTTGAACTTTACTAATCGGACTCGATTCTATATCAGCAGCGTTCCTTCCGATATGAGAAAAGGGGGTGACAGCCTGGCTGATTTAGTGCGCATGTGTTTTTGACTTGAACGGTTATGTCGTCTACCAGAAATGGTTCGATGACGGCAAACTTCTCCGTCCGAAGTTTGAGGCTATAAAAGCCTGTCATCGTATCAGTCGTGAGGAGGTGATATTGTTGTTTTCCAATGCCGTCCAGTCTAATCTATATATTTACGATTATGACAGAGAATCAGAAAAATCAGTCTTTCGCTTCCGAATGGGCGAAGATCACCAAGTATCAGGACCGTTTGGATAACAAGATTGAGGATGTAAGGAAAGAGTTGGAAAGCGAGCGCTTAAGGAGTAAGTTAGGCAATTGGAAATCAAGTGGCTATGTGGTGTTTTTTAACGGTGTGTATGCTTTAAAATCAAGAATTTCTTCAACGCATGTTCCTATGTAGTAGATTTTGCATAAAACAAAAATAATATCGAATGAAAAGAAAGGATGTTTTTCATGTTTATTGGGGTACGCAGGGTAATGGAGGTCTTTATTTAGATGAGATCTATCAAGTGTTGAAATCTGTGGGGATATCACAAGATGTTTTCGTTAGCTATTATTATCCTCTGGCTTATGGTAAGAAAGTGTTTTTTAAATATACGGATTTAATTAGCGGAAAGAAACGTAATCGGTTGAGTCCTTGTATCAGATATGCGGAATTGACTTGGGGATTGATGGTGACATTATTTTATGTATTGATATATCGACCTCGTGTTGTAAATTATTCGCTTATTACTTATGGATTTTTTGTTGAGAAGTTGTTTTTTAGGATGATCCGTATTGTTTCTAAATCTACTCTTGTATTGACTTGCCATGATGTGTTACCTTTTCAATCAGAATATTCACATGGCCATTCTGCTATAACTAGAATGCATAAGACTTTGGCTATCCCGGATTTCTTATTGGTGCATAATTTAAATTCACAAAGAGATCTATCTTCTTATTTTGGCATTTCGGAACTAAAGATTTTGAAGCATGATTTCCCTGTTATGGACTTATCGAAGATATTTGACATTACACGACCTTGTAATAAAGAATTTGATTATTTGTTTATCGGGTATCTCAGGAAAGAAAAGGGTCTTGATGTTTTATTAGAAGCTTGGAAAAGATTTCATATTCGTTATCCAGACTATACCCTTTGTATAGCAGGAAATCTTCCCGGTTATTCTCATTTGCGAGTTGATGATTATGCTGGTTTGAATATTACATTTCGTTTGCAGTATTTATCAGATATGGAGTACTGTAAATTGATATATACATCCAAATGTGTTGTCCTTCCTTATTGGAGGGACACAAATAGTGGAGTGGTATCTACTATTATTTCCTTGGGAACGGATGTTATAGCGTCAGATATCCCTATGTTCAAGAGTAATCCTATGTTAGATGAGGAATCTCTTTTTGAAGCGGGTAATGTGAATGCCTTGGCTGATAAATTGGAGGAAAAAAGATATTGCGTAAGCTGTCAAAAAAAAGACATATATAAATATCGGTTAAGTTTTAATGAACAGGTTTTAAATGTATATCATAAGCTCTTGGGTAAAAATTAAAAATAGATAATAGCTAACGAAAGAAAATGATTAATATCTGATAATTTTAAAATATGAGTTTATATGCATGGAAGTATAATTTATAATGTAAAAGGCTATCCATCGAGAGTACCTTTTCATCCGGATAGAGTATATCCTGAATTTTCGAATAATCCTCATTTGGAGATTAGTGATAGTCCTAATCTTGTATATGATTCGGTTAGGAGATTATTTTTAGAGAATTATCCACCCAAAGATGACGAAGACCTTACGTATTGGAATCCTTTACGCATCTTGGTCCCAGAGGGAGGTGTCGTGACGATCAAGCCCAATATGGTTCGCCACTGGAATGAGAAAGAGGATTCAGATATTTTTAGTGTAATTACGCATTGGTCTATAGTTCGAGTCGTTATAGATTATGCTTTATTGGCCGTGGGACCTAATGGTAAAGTTTATGTTGGGGATGCTCCTCATTGGGATTGTGATTTTTCCAAATTGGAAACGATCTTGAATATCGAAGAGTTTAGAAAATTTTATGACTCTTACGCTTCGGGACAGGTTCACTTTGTGGATTTTAGGCCAGAGTGGTTTGAGGCATCTGGGGTTGTTAACACGAAGAAGGGACTGAAGTTGCAGGGTGACCCTAATGGCTATTATTTGGTTGATCTAGGTAAGGACAGTATGTTTAATGATTCTTCTCTTGATGCTAAGTTGTTTTATGGATCTGGCTATGACAATAAAGATACCATACATGCCCATTCGGAGGGAAGACATCAATATCTAATTGCAGGTACACCAATTGTTTGTGATCTATTTATAAATATACCAAAATTGAAGACTCATCATTTGTTGGGGTTGACTGTCGCAATGAAGAATTTGGTAGGCATAAATGGAAACAAAAATTATCTTCCGCACTTTAGACTTGGTTTCAAGGAAGAAGGAGGCGATCAATACCCGAAAAAAACACCATCATTGCTGTTGAGATATTATGTTTTAAGATATCTACTTCCTTTATTAGCTAAAAGTTATCTGCTAATGAAATTTTGGGGAATACTCTTAGGTCTCGTTCATAAATCAGGAGGAAAAAATCCTTATGCGGGTGGAGCTTGGCATGGTAATGATACTGTGTGGCGAATGACCTTAGACTTAAACCGCTGTCTTTTATTTACGGACAAAAAAGGGAATTTGAATCCAATGACTTCTAGGAAGTATATTAATATTGTGGATGGTGTTATCAGTGGTGAAGGGGAGGGACCTATGTGTGTTTCGGAAAAATATACAAATCTTCTAATCCATACCCATAATCCGTTAGTAGCTGATGCTATAGCGGCTCAACTAATGGGTTATGACTTAAGGCATATGAAATTATTGGTGGAAGGTGTAAAAAAACATCGTTTTGACCTATTGCCAGACATAGATGACCTTTCTTCTATTCCTATACGTATCTTAAAGGCACAAGATCCGGAAGTGAAAACAAAGAATACATTACTCATTAAAGAATTGGAAAGTTTGTCTTTTAAAAAACCAGAGGGTTGGAAAAATGAAAAATAAATCGTTACTGATATCGTTAGCGGATAGATACAATGGATTTTCTCCCTATCCTATTTTAGATAAAATAAATGGATCGCAGTGGTTATCGATGCAGGAACTTGAGTTGATTCAACTTTCTTCTCTAAGAAGGTTATTGTCCTTTGTAGCACAATCTGTCCCATTCTATCAAGCTTATTTCAAGGAACATGGATTGACTTGTGAGGATTTTAAGTCATTGGACGATTTGAAGAAATTACCTATTATAGATAAGACGTGCATCAACTCGCAATTGAATAGTTTTGTGAGCGAATCCGCTACAAAACCAATTGTCTGGTTAAAAACGACAGGGTCTACCGGGGTTCCTTTTAAATTTGTGAGAACACGTCTTGCTCAAAGTTATAAAATAGCTAGTAGGTTGAGGTTCCGTAACTGGTATGGGGTAGGACGATGTGATCGTCTATTGAATGTGTCCGGGATTCCTCCCCAAGAACATGGTGTTGTTCAGGATTTGGTTCATTATCTACATTATAAGGCGACATCAAAACATGAGATTTACGCATCGGAAATAACGGATGAAAATATAACAGACGTGGCAAAGTCAATAGATCTCCTTTCACCCAAAGTAATAATGGGATATCCAAGCGGTATTGCATCTTTAGCTATAAAATTAAAAAATAGCCGGTTGGATATTCATAAGCCATTAGCCATTTTTACTAATTCCGAATCTTTAAATCCACTTCAGAGAAAACAGATAGAGGATACCTTTGGCGTGATTCCTCGTTCGGATTATGTGGCGACAGAGGGGTCTATCGCCCATGAATGTCCTTGCGGTGGTTTGCATGTCGATATGGAGGAGTGTATTGTTGAGATTGTTAATCAAGATGAGAATGGAGTAGGAGATGTGGTACTGACATTCTTGCATACTTTTGATTTTCCTTTGATTCGTTACAAAATAGGTGATCGTGCTAAATGGGACTTAACGCCTTGCGCATGTGGGCGGGGACTTAAAAAGATCAGTTCGCTTCTTGGACGCTCTGCGGATGTTATCAAACTTCCCAATGGAAAAGAATATTCTGCGGCTAATATAAATATGCGCATAGCTAATTATGGTTTTATAGGCAAGGTTGAACAGTATCAAATTATCCAAAAAAATAAGGCAAATATCCTTTTAAAATTAGTCTTGCTCGATAAGAAGGACGTAAGTACTCCGTATTTATTTAAGGAAGAGCTTTCTAAGATTTTTGAGGGTTGTATGATTTCTCTTGATTTGAGTGGGGAGTTGATTAGAGGTAAGGGTGGAAAATTACGAACCGTGATAGGATTATGATTTTTTGTGGTGATATCGCTTTACCTTTTGTGGGAAGTATTGACTATTCGTCTATCCCTCTATCTATTAGAGAAAAAACATGGTTTGGAAATTTGGAGGGTAGCTTATTGATCGATTCTTCCGCTTATTTGTCTCGGAAGGTTGTTTTCAATGATTATGATGCGGTAAGGGATTTATGCCAGAGCTTTTCGTTTAAGGGATTCGGATTGGCGAACAATCATTTGTTGGATGTTTGTTCGTATAAACAGACTGTTGATTTATTGTCTAGGCTGGATGTCGAGTCTGTAGGAGCGGGGGAAACTTTAGAGGAGGCAGAACGTCCATTGTTGGTAGAGGATGAGTATGGGCAGTCTTTTGCTATCCTTGCTTTTGGTTGGAATGTAATAGAGTGTGTATATGCATCGAAAACAAAAGAGGGAGTAAATCCTTATGAAAAAGAACATGTTTTATCCTCTGTTAGGAAAGCATTATCTCAATATCCGAAGAGAAAACTTATTTGTTTTTTTCATTGGAATTATGAGTTGGAATTATATCCTCAACCTTTTGATCGGGAACTATCTAAGGTTTTAATTGATCTGGGAGTTTATGCGGTTTTGGGTTGTCATGCTCATAGGGTTCAACAAATAGAATTTTACAAAGGACGTCCGATCGTTTATGGATTGGGTAATTTTTTATTCCCTCAAAATATATATTGGAATGGAAAATTGAGATATCCAAGGTTCTCTTATAATGAATTAGTGTTTGAGATATTACCTGATAATCAATTTAAAATATATCGTTTCTTTTATGATGTAAAGAACATGTCCGTTCGTGCTATTGATATGTGTGAGGCTTTTGATGATTCAAATAATATCATGGCAATTTATGGTGAGTCCGATTATAATTACTTTTTTCAAGAAAATAGATATCATAAGAAATTTCTTCCTATCTTTTATTTTTCCGATAGTAAAGTGTTGCTGGATCTTAAAACCAAGTGGGTATTGTTTAGGGGAACGTTTGTGAACTTAGTGAAATATTTTATAAGAAGTTTATGATAAAAAAGTTATATTATCTATCTCCTGTTATAATACAGAACTTTCTTTGTTCATTGAAAGGTTTCTTGATTTGTAGAAAGCGATTGAATAAGAATTTTAAGAAGCAGTTGTCCCTTTTTGATAAATATGCTTATCAGCCGGAGGCGGAGCTTCGTTTGTTTTTGCAGGAGATTCGAACTGTCCCTTATTATCAAAGGTTGTTTAGAGATTTTGGCTTTAATGTAACAGCAACTAATCTGTATAAGGAGCTGTTGAAATTACCTATACAGACAAAGTTAGATGTTAAAACTCATCATAATGACATTGTAAATCTGAATTTTATAGGAGAGACTTATTTGTTGCATACAAGTGGAACTACGGGCGGGGGATTGGTCTTTCCTTGTAGCCGGGAGATGGAGAACAAGCAATGGGCTGTATGGTGGAGATACCGTGGTTGGCATGGGATTGACTTGAATACTTGGTGTGGATGGTTTGGAGGTCGTACGATTATTTCTACAAAGAATACAAAGGCTCCGTTTTGGCGTATTAATTATCCGGGCAAACAGGTTATGTTTAGTGCGTATCATTTGAATAAAGATACTGTGGAGTTGTATTATCAAAAACTGAAAAGATCGGGACTAACTTGGTTGCATGGATATCCTTCTCAAATATCTTTATTAGCGTCCCTTATTGCGGATCAAGGATTGACTCCTTTACATTTTGTTACACATGTGACATTTGGAGCCGAGAATTTATTGGAAGGCCAAAAACAAATTATTAGTAAAGTTTTTCCTAACGCAAAATTGACACAGCATTATGGTTTGGCAGAGGGGGTAGCTAATTTGAGCCAAGATGTACATGGAAGATGGAAAATTGATGAGGATTTTGCGTATGTGGAGTTTGTTCCGATTTCTGAGGAAGATCCAACAATCTGCCGGATTGTTGGTACTGGTTTTTCAAATTATGCGTTTCCCTTGGTTCGCTATGATACGGGAGATATCGCAAAAATTGAACGATTACCGAATGGCACAGTGAATGTCTTATCTATAGATGGACGAAAAGAAGATTATATATCGTTACCTAATGGAGTTAAACTTGGACGTTTAGACCATATATTTAAAGATTTAGTAAATATTCAAGAGGCTCAGATTTATCAAAAATCGATCTCAGAGATAGAATTTAGAATTGTAAAAGGGCAATTTTATAGCATTGCGGATGAACAATTGCTTTGGTCTGAGATTCGTTCACGGATCACAGATTCAATTAAAATTACAATTTCTTACGTAGACAAGATTTCTCGTACAAGATCAGGGAAATTGAGACTGGTAATTTCAGATGTAAAATAGGATAGATGATGAAACAAATAATTCAAGACCTCAAATCCGGGTCAACCATCTTGGAGGAAGTTCCTGTTCCTCAAGTGAAATCCGGTCATGTTTTAATCCAAACGACTCGTACGTTGGTGTCTCTTGGAACGGAGCGTATGCTCGTGGAGTTCGGCAAGGCGAACCTGATTGATAAGGCACGGCAACAACCGGATAAGGTGAAGCAAGTTTTGGACAAGATCAAGACGGATGGTTTGCAGCCGACACTGGAGGCCGTGTTCAATAAGCTAGGGCAGCCTTTACCTTTGGGATATTGCAATGTCGGACGTGTGGTAGCTGTAGGGAAAGGTGTCGCTGAGTTCAAGGTGGACGATCGGGTGGCCTCGAACGGGAATCATGCGGAGTTTGTTTGCGTGCCGAAGAACTTGGTGGCGAAGGTGCCGGATGATATAACGGATGAGGAAGCGGCCTTTACGGTGATTGGCTCGATTGGCTTGCAAGGAATCCGCTTATTGAATCCTCAGTTGGGCGAGACGGTCGTGGTGGTCGGTCTGGGATTGATTGGTCTGATGGCGGCGCAGTTGTTGAGAGCGAACGGCTGTAAGGTTATTGGGGTGGATTTTGACCAGCAGAAGGTGGATATGGCCGCTTCGAAGGGAATCGTGGCTGTTAATCCGGGCAAAGGTACGGATCCGGTAAGGCTCGTGGAGGATTATACGGGTGGTATCGGTGTGGATGGTGTCTTGATCACGGCCTCCACGCAAAGCAATGAGGTGATCCATCAAGCGTGTGAGATGTCCCGTAAGCGGGGACGGATCGTGCTGGTGGGTGTTATCGGATTGAATATGCGAAGGGATGACTTCTATAAGAAGGAGTTGAGTTTTCAGGTATCTTGCTCGTATGGGGCCGGACGTTATGACGAGGAATATGAGAACAAGGGGCATGATTATCCGTTGGCTTATGTCCGCTGGACGGAAAAGCGTAATTTTGAGACGATACTCCATGCGATCTCATCCGGATCGTTGGATGTCAGGCCGTTGATAACGGAAGAGGTTGACTTGGCAGATTATGAGGAGATCTATGGCGATATGCGCAAGAAAGGATCGATCGCCTCTATATTGCGGTTTCCCGCTGATTCAAAAATGGAGTCGGTTGTTTCTATCGGCAGTAATGCTTTTGTGAGTGGAAAGGGCAAGATCGGAATCATAGGGGCGGGTAATTATACCTCCGCCATGATCATACCTTGCTTGGCTAAGGCCAAAGCGAGAATCAAGTATATAGCTAGCGCCCAAGGCTTGTCTGCCAAGATATTGGCGAAGAAGGCGGGAGCGGAGAACGCTACCTCGGATTATCAAAACATATTGCGAGATCCGGAGGTAGATCTGGTGATGATCACGACACGGCATAACCTGCATGCCCGTATGGTGATAGAGGCTTTACGGAATGGGAAAAGCGTATTCGTGGAGAAACCGTTATGTTTGAATAAAACGGAATTGGATGATATCGTACAGGCCTATCAAGAAGTTCCTAAGGGCACGACCTTGACGGTTGGTTTTAATCGCCGTTTCTCTCCGTTCGCCGAGAAGATGAAGCAATTGCTGGGTGATGGACCAAAGAATATAGTGGCAACGATGAACGCCGGCTTTATTCCGCCGGAGGTATGGGTACATGATCTTGAGATTGGTGGGGGACGTATTATTGGCGAGGCTTGCCATTTTATTGATCTATGTTCTTTCTTGGCGGGCTCGGAGGTCGTGGCTGTTTGTATGAACGCATTAGGAGAAAATCCGGAGGAGAATACGGATAACGCTAGTATATTACTTCGTTATGCGAACGGGACGAATGCGGTGATCAATTACTTCTCAAATGGTTCAAAGTCGTACGCGAAGGAACGTGTGGAGGTTTTCTCTCAGGAGAGGGTCTTGGTCTTGGATAACTGGCGTAAATTGACCGGGTATGGTTTTAAGGGTTTCTCATCGATGAAGGCCGGTATGGATAAAGGGCAAAAACGTCAATTTACGTTGTTGAATGAACGTATCCGGGAGGGCGGTGAGCCTTTGATTCCATTTGGGAGTATATTGAATACGACAAAAGCTACTTTCGCTTGCATTACGAGCTTGAAAGAAAGATGTTGGGTGAATCTCTAAAATTATATATTTCTACTCTTCGGAACTTGAGATCTCGCCAAGTTCGTTATCAAGTCTGGTATAGGCTACGGGCATATATTAGGAAATACAGGAGCTTTCGGTATGTATTGTCATTACCGAGAGTGGGACATCCTTTGTCTTTTAAACTTTTCATCTCGAAATATACGGACTTGGATAGTGTTACGGGGCATTTCTCTTTCTTGGGTAAGGAATCCGCTTTTCTAGGATGGAACGATGAGAGCTTTGGTAAGTTATGGTCCTATAATCTAAATTATATGGACTACCTTCATCAAGAAACTATATCTTTCGAACAGGCCGTTTGCTGGATCGATAAGTTTGTCGATGAAATAGAGGGGAATAGGAATGGTCTGGAACCTTATCCGATCGCTTTACGAGGCATCAATTGGATCAAGTTCCTGTCGAAATATCATCCTTATATTCCGGCAGAGAATAAGCGAGAATGGGACTCCTCCTTGTATGCCCAATATAAGATTTTACTGGATAATCTGGAATATCATCTTTTAGGGAATCACTTATTGGAAGACGCTTTCTCCTTGTTATGGGCTGGGCTTTATTTTAAGGATGAGCCGATCTATCAAAAGGCGAAAGACCTATTATTTAAAGAGCTGGAAGAACAACTCCTTCCGGATGGCGCTCATTACGAGCAATCACCGATGTATCATTGTATATTATTGGATCGGTTGCTGGATTGCTATAATGTCTCTATGAATAATTTAAGGTTTATAGGGCAGGAAGGTCTGAATGAACGCTTACGGGAGAAGGCTCGTAGCATGTTGGGGCATGTAGCCTCTGTCGTTTATAAAGATAATACGATACCTCTCCTGAATGATTCCGCTGAGGGAATCGCACCTTCTCCGGCTCAATTGTTTGAATACGCTAAGCGATTGGATATGGATTGGGAAAAGCTTCCGATGGGAGCGTGTGGCTATCGAAAATTGATGGCGGGCCATTGGGAGGCTATCGTGGATGTTGGAGACATAAAGGCCTCTTACCAACCCGGCCATTCGCATGCGGATATGTTCAATTATGAGTTGCGGATAGGGGGTAAGCCTTTCGTTATAGATACCGGAATTTCTACGTATGAAAAGACAGCCCGTAGGCAATACGAGCGTGGCACGGCGGCCCATAATACGGTGATGATAGGGGATAAGAACTCTAGCGAGGTATGGGGTGGCTTTCGTGTGGGGAGACGGGCAAGGGTGACGCTTCTCAAAGATTCTCCGAATGAGGTGGAGGCTTGGCATGATGGCTTTGGTTCCTTGGGTAAGCATCATCGAAGATTTATGATCGATAAGGATCGTTTTAGGATAGAGGACTCTGTCTCAACTGGCGTGAAAGCCGTAAGCTTGATCCATCTGGCTCCGGATGTGGAGATCATGTCTTGTTCACGGACTGAGATCGTGACGAATATCGCAGCGATAAGAGTGGCCGGCGCATCCTCTGTCGAGATTGTAGAAGATCAAGTGTCATTTACGTATAACCGTTTTCACCTATCTAAGACAATTCGTATTCATTTTGTGAAGAAACTTTCTTATACAATAGGTTGATCGTTGTTGGACCATTCTTGATCAGCCTAAGATCTTACTTTTAAAAAATAACACATATTTCTTATGAAAGCATGTTTCATGGGTTTGGGCTATATTGGCCTGCCCACGGCTATTATTGCCGCAAAGCACGGGGTGGAGATCGCCGGAGTGGATATCAACGCCCAGGTGGTGGAGGTTACCAACCAAGGGAAATTGCATATCATTGAGCCGGGTATGGAGGAGATGTTGCGGGAGGTACTGGCCTCCGGGCATTTCAAGGCTTACACCGAGCCTCAGGTGAGCGACGCTTATTTCATGGTGGTACCCACTCCCTTCAAGGGGGATCATGAGCCGGACGTATCGTTCGTGGAGTCGGCTACCCGTATGGTGCTTCCTTTGTTGAAGGAGGGGGATTTGTACGTGATCGAGTCTACCTCGCCGGTGGGGACGACCGAACGGATGGCTAGTTTGATTTTCTCGGAACGGCCGGAGCTGAAGGGCAAGATCTATATCGCTTATTGTCCGGAGCGGGTGCTTCCAGGTAACGTGATCTATGAGTTGGTGCATAACGACCGGGTCATCGGCGGCATGGATGAGGCCTCTACCCGCAAGGCGATGGAGTTCTACGGCCAGTTCGTGAAGGGTACGCTTCACCCAACGAATAGCAAGACGGCCGAGATGTGTAAATTGACCGAGAACTCAAGCCGGGACGTGCAGATCGCTTTCGCCAATGAGCTGTCGTTTATCTGCGATAAAGCGGGAATCAATGTGTGGGAGCTGATCGATTTGGCGAACAGGCATCCCCGTGTGAATATCTTACAGCCGGGTTGCGGTGTTGGTGGTCATTGCATAGCGGTGGACCCTTATTTCATCACGGCGGAGTTTCCGATGGAGAGCCGTATGATCTCGACGGCCCGTGAGACGAATAATTACAAGGCTTTCTGGTGCGCTGAGAAAGTGAGGAACGCCATGCTACGGTTTGAGCTGAAGCATGGGCGTAAGCCGGCGGTGGCAATGATGGGCTTGGCTTTCAAGCCTGATATCGATGACTTGCGCGAGTCTCCGGCCAAGGGAATAACGACGAAGGTGTTGCAATCGTGCAACAACGCTGATATCATGGTGGTGGAGCCGAACGTTTCGGAGCATAAGCTGTTTAAGTTGACCCCTTATAAGGAGGCATACGAGAAGGCGGATATAGTGGTTTTCTTGGTGAACCATAGGGAGTTTGCGGGGTTGAATTATCGGGATGACGTGGAGGTGCTGGACTTTTGCGGGACATTCAAGAAATAATCGTTCGCTAAATAGAAGAATACGCTGTAATGAGGAAAATAATGTTAGTCTTCGGGACCCGTCCCGAGGCGATCAAGATGGCTCCGCTGGTGAAGGAGTTCCAGAAACATCCGGAGTCGTTCGAGACCATCGTGTGCGTTACCGGACAGCATCGGGAGATGTTGGATCAAGTGTTAAAATTGTTCGAGATCACGCCGGATTATGATTTGAATATCATGAGGCAGGGTCAGGACTTATATGACGTGACCGCCCGTGTCCTTACCGGTATGCGTGACGTGTTGCGTGAGGCGACACCCGATGTCGTGCTGGTGCATGGGGATACCACCACGAGCACGGCGGCCGCCTTGGCCGCTTTCTACCAACAGATACCCGTAGGTCATATAGAGGCCGGCCTTCGTACCCACAATATCTATAGCCCATGGCCGGAGGAGATGAACCGGCAGGTCACGGGGCGTATCGCCACGTATAATTTCGCACCCACGCGGTTGAGCAAACAGAACTTGATGCGGGAGGACGTGAGTCCGGACTCAATCTTGGTTACCGGCAATACGGTGATAGACGCCTTGCGTCAAGTGGTGACTAAGATAAAGACGGACGCTGAGCTGGACAAGGAGCTGGAAGGCGTGCTTTTGCGTTCGGGGTATGACGTGAACCGTCTGGTTGAGGGTAAGAGACTGGTGTTGATCACGGGTCATCGCCGGGAGAACTTTGGTGATGGATTCATCCATATGTGTACCGCTATCAAGGACTTGACCCGGAAATATCCGGAGGTGGATTTTGTCTATCCTATGCACTTGAATCCCAATGTGCGCAAGCCGATTCACGAGGTATTCGGCGGGGATTTATCTGATCTGGGTAATATGTTCTTCATTGAGCCATTGGAATATCTGTCATTTGTCTATCTGATGGAGAAATCAACGATAGTGCTGACCGATAGCGGCGGTATCCAAGAGGAGGCTCCCGGCTTGGGCAAGCCCGTGTTGGTGATGCGTGATACGACCGAGCGTCCGGAGGCTCTCGCGGCAGGTACGGTGAAACTGGTCGGAACGGACTATGACAAGATCGTGAGCGAGGTCTCGGCGTTGCTTGATGATACGGCTTATTACGATGCGATGAGCAAGGCGGTCAATCCCTATGGCGATGGATTGGCTTGCGGAAGGATCGTGGAATTTTTGAACCGGAAGGAATGAGGGTCTTGATCGTTTCTCCCTCTTATCTTCCGGAGATCGGTGCGGCACCCTCACGCATTACGAACATGGCGGAGGGACTGTCCGGCTTAGGGATAAAGGTGGATGTGTTGACTTGCCTACCCAATTATCCCAAGGGACGTATCTTTGATGGATATAGGGGGGCTTTTTCCAAGACAGAGGATGTAAACGGGATAACGGTCTTCAGGTACTGGACGTATGCCTCGATCTCGAGGAGGCCGTTGGTCCGTCTTGCCAGTATGTGCGCTTTCGCCACGACCCTTTGGTGTTTCGCTCTCAAGCGTAAGCGTATAAAATCTTATGATAAGGTGATCATCCAGACCCCTCCTGTTTTGGCGGCGGCCTCGGCCATGTTGCTTTTTCGTTGTTGCTACCGGAAAAAGGTGGTACTGAACGTCTCAGACCTTTGGCCATTGTCGGCCGTGGAGCTGGGGGCCATGAAAGAGGGTGGCGTTTATCATGGGGTGATGGGGCGTATCGAGCGTTTCCTTTATCGTAAGGCCACGGCCTGTCAAGGGCAGAGTAAGGAGATCGTGGATTATATAAAACGGTATGAGCCGGGCAAGGCCTCGTTCTTGTATCGGAATTTACAGCATCGTTTTGTTTTACCGAATCACCCCCCTTCTTCTCGGAAGCCTTTCAGGATCGTCTATGCCGGTTTGCTGGGCGTGGCGCAGAATATATTGGAGTTGATAGAGCGTATCGATTTTAAAGGGATGGGAGCGGAGCTTCATTTATTTGGAGGGGGCAATCAAGCCTTGGAGATAGAGGATTATGTGAGGACACATGATAAAGGGGTCTTTTATCATGGCTCTTTGCCCAAGGAACGGATGCGTGAGGAGCTTACACGTTACCATGCCTCCATTATCCCCTTGACGGTTCGTATAAGGGGGGCCGTACCTTCTAAATTATTTGACTTGCTGCCGTTAGGCGTTCCTATCTTGTTTTGCGGAGGCGGCGAGGGCGAGGAGATTGTAAAGGAGAATCTGTTGGGTTTTGTCTCGGCCCCCGGAGATTATGAGGGACTTTCTAAAAATATACAAGCCATGAGCCACTTGCCGGATGAGGAGTATCGACAGCTAAAAGCGAACTGCTTAAGATTATCCCAGACAACTTTCTGTTTTGAAAGGCAACTGGAGGCGTACAAACGTTTTTTATCGGCTTTCTGATTTTTGAATGTCAGTGTCTAAGAGTGACGTATGGGAAAATAAATAACCCGTTGGTAGGATTGAATTAGTAGTAAGTACTCAAGCCGAAGTGTTGACAAAGTTCTTTTTAAGGGGGGGCTAATTGGGGTACTTATCATAAATAAATTTGCAATGAATATATTAATAACAGGGATCCACGGTTTTGTGGGTTCCAATCTGGTTGTTGCCTTGAAGGAGCGTCATGGCCTCTATGGTTTGGATATTGTTACCCCGGAAAAGGACGGTGTGATAAAGACTTTTTCTTGGGATGACTTAGATAAGGAGATGCCGGAATTTGATGCGGTGATCCATTTGGCGGGGAAAGCGCATGATACTAAAAATAGGAGTGCCGCAGATACTTATTTTAAGATTAATACGGGATTGACCCAACGAATTTTTGATTGGTTTTTGTCTCGGCCTTCTATCAAGAAATTTATCTTTTTTTCTACGGTAAAAAGTGCGGCTGATTCTGTACAAGGAGATATACTAACCGAAGAATGTGTACCTGTTCCCATAGGACCGTACGGTGAAAGTAAAATCAAGGCTGAGAACTATATCATCGAGAGGTTTGCGCCTGAAGCGTTAGGCAATTTGTATCATGCGTTTGGAGATAGTTCTATCTATCCCGGCAAACAGGTATATATCATGCGTCCTTGTATGATTCATGGCCCGGGAAATAAGGGGAATTTGAATCTGTTATATAATGTAGTGAGTAAAGGGATTCCTTGGCCGCTTGGGGCATTTGAGAATCGTCGTTCATTCACTAGCGTACAGAACCTCTGTACAGTGATAGAAGGTTTCTTGACTCAAAAGGTAGAGAGCGGCATCTATCATATGGCTGATGACGATCCGTTGTCTACTAATGAATTAATCGAGGTGATTTGTGAGGCGTTGGGTAAGAAGACGAGAATTTTGTATATCCCTAAAGGGGTAATGAACGTGATGGCAGAGATGGGTGGATGGCTACATCTTCCACTCAATCCGTTTCGTATGCAGAAGCTGACAGAGAATTATGTGGTAAGTAATGCTAAAATAAAAAAGGCTTTGGGGTTACAAAAGATGCCGGTATCCGCAAAAGAGGGATTGGCTTGTACTATTCTTAGCTTTAAGAAGTGATAAGATATGAACGGCTTGCTTTATGTACTGATTTTCGCTTTGCTATTTTTTGCGGAGCTTTTTTATTTCCATATAGCGGATAAGTTTAATATCATTGATAAACCCAACGAGCGCAGTTCCCATGCCTCTATTGTCTTGAGAGGTGGTGGCATTATCTTTTTACTGGGTTTATGGACATGGGCTTTCTTTTTTGGATTTTCTACGCCGTGGTTTCTTATGGCCGTTACCTTAATTGGGGGCGTAAGTTTTATAGATGATGTACGTAGCTTGCCTGATTTTGTGCGTTTGGTGGCCCAATTCATTGCCATGGTGATGATGTTTTATCAATTGGATATATTGCGCCTGAATATGTGGTGGGTGTTGTTGTTGGCGCTTATCGTTTGTGTGGGAGCCTCGAATATCATTAATTTCATGGATGGTATAAATGGCATTACGGCTGGTTATTCTCTATCAGTATTGCTTCCATTGATGCTGGTAAACGAGAAGTCCGGTTTTGTTGATCCGTCTTTGATCTACGTTTCGGCACTTAGTGTTTTGGTGTTCTGTCTTTTTAACTTTCGTCCCAAGGGAAAGGCTAAGTGCTTCGCCGGAGATGTAGGTTCTATAAGTATAGCCTATATTTTGCTGTTTATGATAGGCAGTCTGATTATTAAGACAACGGACGTGACTTACTTGGTCTTTTTATTGGTTTATGGTGTGGATGGTTGTTTGACGATAATACATCGCGTCCTACTGCATGAGAATCTAGGTCAAGCGCATCGTAAACATGCTTATCAGTTGATGGCGAATGAACTTAAGATTGGTCACGTTAAAGTGTCGTTGGTATATATGTGTTTACAGTTGGCGGTTTCTTTGGCATTTATCTATGTGATACCTGATACCGTAACGGCACATTGGTTGTATTTGTTGGCGGTAGTAGTGGTGGTGGCGTTGTTGTATGTGGTATTTATGAAAAAATACTATTGTTTACATGAAGAATATTTAGCTTCGATTATAAAAGAGAATTAAGTTATGGTTTTTATGTGGATTTTACTTGCTTACATGAGTGATACCCCCCTGATCCTTATGTGCTAAGGATATGGCCTATATCGTTAATTGTTTAAAGAAAAATATATTGAGATTATTATGAGTCTTTTTTCTCGACTATCTACCTGGTACTTTTCCAAGAAATCCTTACCCTATTGGGGTATTATCTTGCTGGATTGCTGCTTGATCCTATTTTCCGGCTTATTGGTGTATACCTTGAATAACGGGGTATTATCAACCTTGGATATCTTAGGGCATCTATTGGTCACGCTGTTGGTATGCCTGATTCCTTATCTGGTAGGCTTTCGCCTGTTCCATACCTATTCGGGGATTATACGTTATTCCTCTTTCGTGGACTTGCAAAAGGTGGGGTTCGCCGTCTTGTTTGGCTTGATTTGTGTGGTCGTGTTTCAGGCACTGACCGATTTCTCTCCTTATTTGATGTATATCCGTAAACGGGATCTGATCCTCTCCGCGTTGTTGGCTATGAGCTTGATGTGGATGATGCGTGTGTTCGTTAAATTCTTTTATGTGAGTACTTTCCGGGTGGCTAAGGCGGAGCGTGCGTTTATCTATGGCGTGAAGCAAGGTGGGGTGAGTTTGGCGAAGAGTATCCAGAATCAGGATCCGGCCCGGTTTGTGCTGGCGGGGTTTATCTCGGACATAGCGGAGATAGAGTATCGATATTTAATGGGAGTCAAGGTTTATCCGAATGATGAGGAATTGGTTTCTGTGATGAGGAAAAAACGGTCTAATGTCTTGCTGGTGTCTCCATTGAAAGTTGAGGCGATCCGGAATAATCAGGAGATGGTGGACAGGCTGATCAAGGCGAATATAAAGATCTATATGACTCCTGCCGCCCAAGAGTGGGACGGGAGGAGCGACTTGAGCCATACCCAGTTGAGGGAGGTGAATATAGAGGATTTACTGCCCCGTGATAAGATCGAGATAGACTTGGAGGCTGTGAGGAAGCAGC
The DNA here is from genome assembly GCF_056640955.1 of Parabacteroides sp. KHUB-02. Classification (NCBI taxonomy): domain Bacteria; kingdom Pseudomonadati; phylum Bacteroidota; class Bacteroidia; order Bacteroidales; family Tannerellaceae; genus Parabacteroides; species Parabacteroides sp. KHUB-02. The sequence continues at coordinate 392,803 of NZ_JBWQEV010000001.1, forward strand.
TTACCGGTAAGCGGATTCTGATAACAGGAGCCGCCGGGAGTATCGGTAGCGAGATCGTGCGGCAGGTAGCCCAGTTCGCCCCGGAACGTATGGTCTTGATAGATCAGGCGGAGACCCCCTTGCACGATGTCCGCTTGATGATGGCTCGTGGGTGGCCGGATATAGAATCCTATACGGTTGTGAGCGATATTTGTGTACGTGAACGCATGGAGGAATTGTTCGAGGAGCATCGTCCGGATTACGTGTTTCATGCCGCGGCCTACAAGCATGTGCCTATGATGGAGGATAATCCGGAGGAGAGTGTCCGCAACAACGTGGACGGTACCCGGGTGATCGCTGACTTGGCGGTGAAATACGGCACGAGGAAGTTCGTGATGGTATCGACTGACAAGGCGGTGAATCCCACGAACGTGATGGGCTGCTCGAAACGTATTTGCGAGATCTACGTGCAGAGCTTGGATCAGGCTATCAAGGATGGGAAGGTGAGGGGGCGTACGCAATTCGTGACGACTCGTTTCGGCAATGTGCTGGGATCGAACGGTTCTGTGATCCCGTTATTCAAGGAGCAGATCAAGCGGGGCGGTCCTGTTACGGTGACGCACAAGGATATCATTCGTTTCTTCATGCTGATACCGGAGGCTTGTAAGCTAGTCCTAGAGGCCGGTACGATGGGTAATGGGGGCGAGATCTTCGTGTTCGATATGGGTAAACCTGTACGGATCGTGGATCTGGCGGAGCGTATGATCCGTCTGAGCGGGGTGAAGGGAATCGAGATCCGGTTCACGGGATTGCGAGACGGGGAGAAGTTGTATGAGGAGGTACTCAATGAGGATGAGACCTCCAAGCCTACTTTTCATCCGAAGATCAAGATCGCCCAAGTCCGTGCGTATGATTATGCTGACGCCAATCTGCGGATTGATGCCTTGGTACGTGCTTGTGCCGTGGAGGGGGATATGCAGATCGTGAAGCGGATGAAGGAGATCGTTCCTGAGTTCAAGAGCCAGCATTCTAAATATGAGGTGTTGGATGAATAGAGCGAAATAAAAAGTAAATTATGGATTTATCCGTGAGGGCCTATGCTATTAATGTTGATTTAAATATAGCGTCAAAAAAGAAGAGCCTCCCCAGAGGCATTTGCAAGAAAAGAGAAGGAACCATGTGGGTTTTGTGATGAAAAGATAGGATGATAGAGATTTTGTAGAATCGATATAAGGTCAAGGTTTTGTACCGGTCTTCTTTTCCCGTAAAGGGATTTAGAAGGCCGGTTCTGTTTTTATATATGTGTTTGAAAATCCGTATGTAAGTACGGTGTCCGGCCATATGCGGCGCAGGGATAAACATTCCCCCTGCGTTCGCATGATGAAAAAGATCTATGAGCGTTTGAGAGAGAGATTGGGGCATAAGCCCACGGTGAAGAATTTTGACGCGTTCTTGGTAACGTTGGGGCCGGATGAGCGGGAGTCTTGGAAAATGGATGTGTGTAGTTTGGGATATGGAGATTATTATAGGAAGATGCCCGGGGCGTACCGTAAATTTATCCGGAAGTATATGGAGCATGACCGGGAGTGCGAACGGTGTTATATACGTAAGTATACGGTGCGTGGTGATTTGTTGTATTCCCCATTTCGTCCGGAACTCTTGTTGGAGCTAGTGAAGCTTGTGGAGTTTACGGATCGTGAGACTCCCCCTTCCTCCTTGGAAATAGCTTCTTGCCTGTTGATGGGGTTTGATTATCCGGGCTCGGTGCGTGGCTTGGCTTCTCATTTGCGAGAGGCGGGGCATTCTGCGGAAGCAGTCTTGGTGCTTGCCGGAAAGAGGGAGGTGACGGATGAGTTTTAAAAGAGATATGGATTTGAATGTTAGTTAAGAATAGCAGGTTTTTGTTGTCTTTGAAAAGGGGAATTTTGGGGCTTTTTTATTTTTAATTAGTTGAATATTACTTGTTTGATGGATAAAACTACGGACGTTCGTCTCTTCTGGGCCATCTTATCTTTGTGTCGTGCTCCATAAGGGGTATATAACCATAAAAATTAAAAGATATGGCACAAGGTTTTAAGTTGGTGTTGCGTCCGTCGAAGCCGGGCGAGAAGGATTCAGAGAAAAAGTTTTATGCGGTGTCGAAAACGAATGGTACCTCCAGTATGAAAACGCTATGTAAGTTGATCTCGGCACGTAGTACGGTGTCGTCGGCAGATGTGAAGGCGGTATTGGATAACCTTAATTTCGTATTAGATATGGAACTTCAGGAGGGTCGTATCGTAAAGTTCGGCGATTTCGGGAGTTTTCGGATCTCGGTGAGTAGTGATGGTGTAACAGATAAAAGGGATTTCAATTCGAGTATGCTGCGCCCGCCGCGTATCATTTTCACTCCGGGAGGTGAGTTGAAGGATACGAAGAAGACACTGGAGTACTCACGGATCTCCCAAGATGGTGCCACTGCGGAGGCTGGTGGCTCTGATAGTGATAGCCCGAGTGAGATTTAACGTGCAACTGGTAATGGCCGTGCTGCTTTGCGTGGCCGGCCTTGCCTTAGTATTCTGTGGTTTTTGGGTGGCTCCTTCCGGTGAGATAGATAACAGCGTGCTGGTCGCATTTGGGGAGATCTGTACGTTTGCCGGTGCGTTGTTTGGGGTGGACTACTCTTATAAATTGAAAATTAAGGATTGAAAATTGAAAATTTGAGTTAAGATGGAAAAGGATGAGAAGAGATTAACAGAGCATTTTCGTATGGACGAGTTTATTTATAGTGCGATGGCGGTGGAACTTGGACTTAATAATGCGTTACCTTCGGAGGTAATACCGGCGATACGGAATCTAACGGTACGGTTGTTGGAACCTTTGCGTATATATCATCGACAGCCTATGTATATCATGAGTGGCTATCGAAGCGAAGAGTTAAACCGATTGGTGGGAGGTGCCCCTAGCTCGCAACATATGAAGGGGGAGGCGGTAGACATTTACACGGTGGATCGCAACCGACTATTGGAGGACTTGGTGGCAAGCTGCCTAAATTTTGATCAGGCGATCCTTTATCGTACGGAGGGATTCATACATCTTTCATTAAAAAAACATGGGGTGAACAGAAAACAGATTTTATTTAAATAGGAGGGGGTATGAGTGGATTTTGGAAAAAAGGATACTATATATTGTGTTTTATCGTACGTACATTATATAACTTGTTAAGTCTTGAAAAAAAGCCTAAAAAATAATGCCTGATAAATTTGGATCGTATGTTTTATAGCATTACTTTTGCACCCGCATTCGAGAGAGAACGGCGCTTCAGAAATGATGGAAACGTGGAGGTATCCTTGGGTAGGGGATGAGGTTGGCTGGGCCAAGCGATAATTTCCAACCGCCCGGAGATCGACGAGAGAAAATAAATCGAGAATTTTTCACCGAAAAATTTGGAGATTAAAAAAAAGTCCTTACCTTTGCAGCCGCAATCGAGAAACGATAGCGACAAGAGTTCTTTGATAGATTTACATAATTCAACAAGTAGTACAAGTATAGGAGAAGAAATTTTCCGGATTGATACCGTCAAAGAAGTATGACTTTGGACTACAATAACGGATTCCGGAGCGAGGATAATAAAACAATTTAAACAACGAAGAGTTTGATCCTGGCTCAGGATGAACGCTAGCGACAGGCTTAACACATGCAAGTCGAGGGGCAGCACAGGTAGCAATACCGGGTGGCGACCGGCGCACGGGTGAGTAACGCGTATGCAACTTGCCTATCAGAGGGGGATAACCCGGCGAAAGTCGGACTAATACCGCATGAAGCAGGGGCCCCGCATGGGGATATTTGCTAAAGATTCATCGCTGATAGATAGGCATGCGTTCCATTAGGCAGTTGGCGGGGTAACGGCCCACCAAACCGACGATGGATAGGGGTTCTGAGAGGAAGGTCCCCCACATTGGTACTGAGACACGGACCAAACTCCTACGGGAGGCAGCAGTGAGGAATATTGGTCAATGGGCGTAAGCCTGAACCAGCCAAGTCGCGTGAGGGATGAAGGTTCTATGGATCGTAAACCTCTTTTATAAGGGAATAAAGTGCGGGACGTGTCCTGTTTTGTATGTACCTTATGAATAAGGATCGGCTAACTCCGTGCCAGCAGCCGCGGTAATACGGAGGATCCGAGCGTTATCCGGATTTATTGGGTTTAAAGGGTGCGTAGGCGGCCTTTTAAGTCAGCGGTGAAAGTCTGTGGCTCAACCATAGAATTGCCGTTGAAACTGGGAGGCTTGAGTATGTTTGAGGCAGGCGGAATGCGTGGTGTAGCGGTGAAATGCTTAGATATCACGCAGAACCCCGATTGCGAAGGCAGCCTGCCAAGCCATGACTGACGCTGATGCACGAAAGCGTGGGGATCAAACAGGATTAGATACCCTGGTAGTCCACGCAGTAAACGATGATCACTAGCTGTTTGCGATACACTGTAAGCGGCACAGCGAAAGCGTTAAGTGATCCACCTGGGGAGTACGCCGGCAACGGTGAAACTCAAAGGAATTGACGGGGGCCCGCACAAGCGGAGGAACATGTGGTTTAATTCGATGATACGCGAGGAACCTTACCCGGGTTTGAACGCATTTCGACCGCTCTGGAAACAGAGCCTCTAGCAATAGCGATTTGCGAGGTGCTGCATGGTTGTCGTCAGCTCGTGCCGTGAGGTGTCGGCTTAAGTGCCATAACGAGCGCAACCCTTGCCACTAGTTACTAACAGGTTAGGCTGAGGACTCTGGTGGGACTGCCAGCGTAAGCTGCGAGGAAGGCGGGGATGACGTCAAATCAGCACGGCCCTTACATCCGGGGCGACACACGTGTTACAATGGCGTGGACAAAGGGATGCCACCTGGCGACAGGGAGCGAATCCCCAAACCACGTCTCAGTTCGGATCGGAGTCTGCAACCCGACTCCGTGAAGCTGGATTCGCTAGTAATCGCGCATCAGCCATGGCGCGGTGAATACGTTCCCGGGCCTTGTACACACCGCCCGTCAAGCCATGGGAGCCGGGGGTACCTGAAGTCCGTAACCGAAAGGATCGGCCTAGGGTAAAACTGGTGACTGGGGCTAAGTCGTAACAAGGTAGCCGTACCGGAAGGTGCGGCTGGAACACCTCCTTTCTGGAGCTTTAGGATTCCGTACCGAGGTCATACGAGGTATCGATCGCCTTGTGCTGCTGTTGAGATTATGTTTATTATATAGATCAATGACCGGAAGGCCGGTCGGAGAGAGAAAGATGACGCTGGGACGTAAGTCTTGGCAAAGTTGACAGTCCTATAGCTCAGTTGGTTAGAGCGCTACACTGATAATGTAGAGGTCGGCAGTTCAACTCTGCCTGGGACTACTCCGAATGAGGGGGATTAGCTCAGCTGGCTAGAGCATCTGCCTTGCACGCAGAGGGTCAACGGTTCGAATCCGTTATTCTCCACGCATCCCGCGAGGGAAAGAGGATCTTTGACATATTGGACATCAAAAAGAAGAAACAAGTAGAGCGAGCTTAAGATATATCAACCCGTACGTATGTACGAGGTGAGAGAAAGTAAGCAAGGGCAGACGGTGGATGCCTTGGCTCTCGGAGGCGACGAAGGACGTGATAAGCTGCGAAAAGCCCGGGGGAGGCGCAAATAGCCCTTGATCCCGGGATATCCGAATGGGGCAACCCGGCAGGCTGAAGGCCTGCCATCCCGTAAGGGAGGCGAACGTGGGGAACTGAAACATCTAAGTACCCATAGGAGGAGAAAATAAACAATGATTCCGTAAGTAGTGGCGAGCGAACACGGAAGAGCCCAAACCCATGTCGTCTAGGCGACACGGGGGTTGTAGGACCACGACGTGGCAAGATAGAGTCAAGTGGAACGCCTTGGAAAAGGCGGTCATAGAGGGTGAAAACCCCGTACACGACTGACGATTGAAGCCTAGTGGCATCCTGAGTAGCGCGGGGCACGAGAAATCTTGCGTGAAACAGCGGGGCCCATCCCGTAAGGCTAAATACTCCCGAGAGACCGATAGCGAACCAGTACCGTGAGGGAAAGGTGAAAAGAACCCCGAGCAGGGGAGTGAAATAGACCCTGAACCCGTCTGCCTACAAGCGGTCGGAGCATAGCAATATGTGACGGCGTGCCTTTTGCATAATGAACCTACGAGTTACCTTCCCCGGCAAGGTTAAGTACCTAAGGTACGGAGCCGAAGCGAAAGCGAGTCTGAAGAGGGCGGCCAGTCGGGGGGGGTAGACGCGAAACCGAGTGATCTACCCTTGGCCAGGTTGAAGGTTGGGTAACACCAACTGGAGGACCGGATGGGTAAGCGTTGAAAAGCTTTCCAATGAGCTGAGGGTAGGGGTGAAAGGCTAATCAAACTCGGAGATAGCTCGTACTCCCCGAAATGCATTTAGGTGCAGCCTCTTTATAGTATATCGTGAGGTAGAGCGACTGATTGGATGCGAGGGCTTCACCGCCTATCAAGTCCAGATAAACTCCGAATGCGCGATATATATTTACAGGGAGTGAGGGCGCGGGTGCTAAGGTCCGTGTCCGAGAGGAGAAGAATCCAGACCACCGGCTAAGGCCCCCAAATGATCGTTGAGTTGAACTAACGAGGTCGGATCGCAGAGACAGCTAGGATGTTGGCTTGGAAGCAGCCATTCATTTAAAGAGTGCGTAACAGCTCACTAGTCGAGCGATCTGGCGTGGATAATAATCGGGCATAAACGATCTGCCGAAGCCGTGGATGTCGTAAGACATGGTAGGGGAGCATTCCATGCGGCGTCGAAGATGAGGGATGACCCTTGTTGGAGCGCATGGAAAAGCAAATGTAGGTATGAGTAACGATAAGGGGGGCGAGAAACCCCCCCGCCGAAAGACCAAGGTTTCCTGATCAACGCTAATCGGATCAGGGTGAGTCGGGACCTAAGGCAAAGCCGAACGGCGACGCCGATGGAAGAATGGGTTAATATTCCCATACTGCCTCATGGAGTGACGTGGAGACGGAGAAGTGACAGTCCTGCCGGCTGACGGAATAGCCGGTTGAAGGGTGTAGATATTGATTCCCGTAGGCAAATCCGCGGGGAGAGTCGAACCTGAGAGTATACGGAGCGCTTGCGCAACGTAATATGGACGTAACCATGCTCCCAAGAAAATCCGCTAAACTTATCCATGCGGCACCCGTACCGTAAACGGACACACGTGGTCGGGTTGAGAATACTGAGGCGCTCGAGTGACTCACGGTTAAGGAACTAGGCAAATTGACCCTGTAACTTCGGGATAAAGGGTCCTCGTCGTAAGGCGAGGCGCAGAGAATAGGTCCAGGCAACTGTTTAACAAAAACACATGGCTGTGCTAAATGGAAACATGACGTATACAGCCTGACACCTGCCCGGTGCTGGAAGGTTAAGAGGAGATGTCATCGCGAGAGAAGCGTTGAATTGAAGCCCCAGTAAACGGCGGCCGTAACTATAACGGTCCTAAGGTAGCGAAATTCCTTGTCGGGTAAGTTCCGACCTGCACGAATGGTGTAATGATCTGGACACTGTCTCAACCGTGAGCTCGGTGAAATTGTAGTATCGGTGAAGATGCCGATTACCCGCGATGGGACGAAAAGACCCCGTGAACCTTTACTATAGCTTTACATTGAATTTGGGCAGACGATGTGTAGGATAGGCCGGAGGCTTTGAAGGGGGTACGCCAGTATCCTTGGAGCCGCCGTTGAAATACGGCCCTTCGGTTGTTTGAGTTCTAACTCCTAGGCAGGAGGACACTGTATGGTGGGTAGTTTGACTGGGGTGGTCGCCTCCAAAAGCGTAACGGAGGCTTCTAAAGGTGCCCTCAGACCGATTGGTAACCGGTCGCAGAGTGTAATGGCATAAGGGCGCTTGACTGGGAGAGATACAACTCGATCAGGTAGGAAACTAGAGCATAGTGATCCGGTGGTTCCGCATGGAAGGGCCATCGCTCAAAGGATAAAAGGTACTCCGGGGATAACAGGCTGATCATTCCCAAGAGCTCATATCGACGGAATGGTTTGGCACCTCGATGTCGGCTCGTCACATCCTGGGGCTGGAGAAGGTCCCAAGGGTTGGGCTGTTCGCCCATTAAAGTGGCACGCGAGCTGGGTTCAGAACGTCGTGAGACAGTTCGGTCTCTATCTATCGTGGGCGCAGGAGATTTGAGGGGCTCTGACACTAGTACGAGAGGACCGTGTCGGACGTACCACTGGTTTACCGGTTGTCCCGCCAGGGGCACCGCCGGGTATCTAAGTACGGATCGGATAAGTGCTGAAAGCATCTAAGTACGAAGCCGGCCTCAAGATTAGATCTCCCTGAAGGGTGGTTATAGACGATGACCTTGATAGGCCACAGGTGTAAGGGCGGCGACGTCCGAGCCGAGTGGTACTAATAGCCCGGGACTTTCCTCACGTGAGGGTTGATATATTTTAAGACGATAAGGCGAAGCTGGTCTCTTCGGGTTGATGTCCGGTCAAAATCTTGATAATGAAATTAAGGTGGCTATAGCACGAGGGATCCACCTCTTCCCATTCCGAACAGAGAAGTTAAGCCTCGTCACGCCGATGGTACTGCGTAACAGTGGAAGAGTAGGTAGCCGCCGTCTTAGGTGAAAGGAGTCAGTCGAAAGATTGGCTCCTTTTTTTGGTATATATCCTCTCTGTCTTTTTCTATTTTTAGGTGTACTTTGTTGTTCGGATGGATAAGAAATTGTAATTTTGTGCTTTTGTAATAGCTAAGAACCTCATATGGATACTGAAAAGAAAGAGAATAAAGAAGTAAATAAACTTTCGCTACTTATCGTAGCAGTTATAGTATTGGTACTGATTATTGCTGGTGCCGGTTATTATATTTATCATCAAAAGCAGCAAATGACTGATTTGGTGGAAACCTTTGATCTTGAGAAAGAATCTTTGGAGGATGAATATAATGAATTGTCTCTTCAATATGAAGGTTATAAGTTTAGCGTAGGCAATGATTCCCTTGTTGCCCTATTATCTACGGAGCAAGCAAAGGTACAACGTTTATTGGAAGAATTGCGTACGGTGAAGGCTACGAATGCGAAGGAAATAGCTCGCTTGAAAAAGGAATTGGATACCTTACGTAAAATCATGCGTAACTATGTTGTCCAAATCGATTCCTTGAATCGTGAGAATGAGCAATTGAAGGTTGAGAAGAAAGAGGCTGTTCAGAAATATCAGAGGGCTACTTCACAAGCTGCTACCTTGAAAAAGGAAAAAGAGAAATTGACGGAAAGAGTAACGTTAGCTAGTCGTTTGGATGCGACGGATATTAACGTGACTCCTGTGAACTCTCGAGGTAAACTAGCTAAGCGTATTAAAAAGATGCAGCAATTTGTCGTGACTTTCAAGATAGCGAAGAACATTACCGCTCCTGTCGGCGAAAAGATGGTATATGTACGGATCATGAAACCGGATGACGATGTATTGGTGAAAAGCCGTGCGGACGTATTCGCTTTTGAAGGAAAGGAAATCAATTATTCTATGAAGAAAATGATAGAATATGAAGGTGAGGAGGTGGCTGTGACCATGTATTGGAATATCGAGGAATTCTTATCTCCGGGTACTTACCGTGTGGATATTTTCTCTGACGGTAATTTGATCGGACAGAAGAGATTTACCTTGGATGATTAACTATGAAATTATCTCCTGACTTTGAGAAGTTCCTAAGTTTTATTCCGGAGATTCTGTCTCGAGATGAATCTTTCCTAAGGGATTTGGAAAGTTGTACTCGAGGTGTGACAATCCGGAAAGGGGATTATTTGATTCGTACGGGCGAGTTGTGCCAAGATGCCTATTTTATTAATAAAGGACTTTTTATCAATCAATATATTAATGAGAATGGGAATGAATGCGTAACCGGTTTCTCCTCGGACAGTATGTACCCTTTTGTTTCTACAATCGGTTATTTTACACAAGTCCCTTCCGAGTTTGAGGTGAAAGCTATCGAGGATGGTGAATTGCTCTGTTTCTCCCGGACGGATATCGAACGTTTGTCGTTGGGATATCCAGCTTTCGCTACCTGTTATCAGAATGTGATGCTGATGATTATTTCCAAGCTCTATTCAATGTTCGCTGTCCGTCAAACCTGTAAGGCGGAAGAATTCCTGAAATATCTTTATACGAACCACCAATGGATCGTAAGCCGGGTACCTGATAAATATATAGCTCAATATATGGGGGTTAGTGATTCTTGGTATTGTAAGTTGAAGAAACGTATCCTTTATTGAATTAGTTCAATTTTATATTCGCTTTAAACCTATACTTTTGTGCGGGTTTTTATATTTTTGTCACATAGGGAATATGATGGCATTATATAGGTAGGTTAAAACGATATAAAGATGAAACGAACTATCTTACTATTAGCATTTGTAGTCACGGTGAGCTGTATGCACGCTCAGCGAATGTTGACATTGGAAGAGTGCCGGAATCTGGCGATCCAGAACAATAAGGAGCTACAAATCTCTGGCGAAAAGATCAAGATGGCGGATAACGAGAAGAAAGCCGCTTTTACCAAGTATTTTCCTCAATTATCGGCAAACGGTGCCTATATGTGGAACCAGAAGGATATAAACTTACTGGACATGGGCGCTTTATCCTCATCCTTGAGCTCTTCTTTAGGTGGCTTGGCCCAATTACCGATGATCCAACATTTGATGAGTGGGGTGAACGATATGCAACATTTGGATGTGCAGAATATCTGGGTGGGTAATGTATCGTTGGTGCAGCCTGTATTCATGGGCGGGAAGATCGTTAATTATAACCAAATCACTAAGTTTGCCAAGCAATTAGCGGAGTCAATGAATAATTTACAGTTGCAGGACTTGATTTATAAGACTGACGAGACCTATTGGCAGGTCATATCTTTGGTGAATAAGAAGAAATTGGCGGACGCTTATGTGGATTTGCTCCGTAAGATGGATAGTGATGTGACCGCTATGATCTATGAGGGAGTCGCTACCGAGGCCGATGGGCTTTCTGTCAAGGTGAAACTGAATGAGGCGGAGATGGCTCAGACTAAGGTTGAGAATGGTCTGGCTTTAACCCGAATGCTTTTAGCGCAAATTTGTGGTCTGTCTTTAGAGGAGGATTTATCGCTTGCAGACGAGAAGCTGGATAATTTTCCGGTAGAGACAACACAAGCCTCGGCTGATCTGAATGAGGCTTTCATGAATCGTAATGAACTGAGAAGTTTGGATCTGGCAACGAAAATCTATAAGCGAAAAGAACGTATTGCTTTGGCAGAGATGTTGCCTAATGTCGCTTTAGCGGCGAATTACTTCGTCACGAATCCGAATGTTTTTAATGGTTTTAAAAATGATTTCGCCGGTATGTTTAATGTCGGAGTTATGGTAAAGGTACCCTTGTCCGGTTGGTGGGAAGGCACTTATAGGCGTAACTCGGCGAAAGCGGAAACGCGCATAAAAACACTGGAATGGCAGGATGCTCGTGAAAAGATCGAGTTGCAGGTAAATCAATCCGTTTATAAAGTGAATGAAGCGGGCAAAAAGTTGATCGCTTCTTCCCGTAATATGGAAAATGCGGAAGAGAATTTGCGGCGTGCGAATTTCGGTTTTGAGGAAGGGGTTATCCCGGCTTTGAACTTAATGGAGGCGCAGACAGCATGGGTTTCTGCTCGCTCTAGTTTGATTGATGCTCAAATCGAGGTGAAATTAACAGAAGTTTATCTAAGCAAGGCTTTGGGTAAACTGTCCGCAAATGAATAAGAGTAATAACAAATAAAAATATACACAGAGATGAATGAGAACAAGAAGTTTTCTATCAGTAACATGATGTTAGCTTTTATCACGGTATTGGTCGTGATCGGATTGGTAGCCTTGGCGGGTTTCTTCCTGCTTACACCGCCTGACGATATTATAATGGGGCAGGCCGAGGCCACCCAAGTTCGTATCTCCGGTAAGGTTCCCGGACGTATCGCTTCTTATCGTTTTGGCGAAGGCGATCAGGTAAAAGCCGGAGATACTTTGGTCTTTTTAGATACGCCCGAGGTTATGGCGAAGCTGAAACAAGCGGAGGCGGCTCGTGCGGCAGCGGAGGCGCAGAACGCTAAAGCGATTAAAGGAGCCCGTGAACAGGAAATCACGGCCGCTTATGAGATGTGGCAAAAGGCGCAAGCTGGATTAACTATCGCTAAGAAATCTTTCGATCGTATTCAGAATTTATACGAGAAAGGGGTGATGTCCGCTCAAAAAAGAGACGAGGTGGAGGCTAATTATAACGCTATGGTAGCGACAGAGAAGGCTGCCCGTTCTCAATATGAGATGGCAAAAGAAGGTGCCCGTAAGGAAGATAAGGCTGCCGCTGCCGCTATGGTCCAACGTGCGGAAGGTGCTATCGCCGAAGTGGAGTCGTATGTGGGCGAGAGCGCTTTGGTGGCTCCGATTGACGGGGAGGTTTCAGAACGGTTCCCGGAAGTCGGTGAGTTGGTTGGTACAGGCGCTCCGATCATGAATATCTCTGATTTAAATGATGTATGGGTAACTTTCAGTATTCGTGAGGATCTGTTGAAAGATATCAAGATTGGCTCGGAAGTAAATGCTTTTATACCGGCGTTGGGGGACCTACCGGTGAAGTTGAAAGTCTATTATATGAAGGATATGGGCTCGTATGCCGCATGGAAAGCGACAAAGACGAATGGACAATATGACTCGAAGACTTTCGAGGTGCGTGCCCGTCCGTTGGAGAAAGTCGCTGATCTTCGTCCGGGAATGTCCGTGATCTTAAAGAAAAAAGGGAAAGAGATCGTATGACCTATAAAGAAAGTTTGCATAGAATCTGGCTTATCGCGAAGCGTGAGGTGCATCGGCTGGTGGCTCAACCGATTTACTTCTTTTGTATGCTGATCGCTCCGGCTATCTGTGTCATTTTCTTTGTATCGTTGATGCATGAGGGATTGCCGACCGATCTGCCGATAGCAGTGGTGGATATGGAAAACTCCGCTACCTCACGCAATTTGATTCGCCAGTTGGATGCCTTTGAGCAGACAGAGGTGTATATGAAAACCATGTCGTTTACCGAGGCTCGTCAGGAAATGCAGAAAGGGAATGTATATGGAATTTTTTACATTCCATCCGGTTTCGCCGTGGACGCCACATCTGGAAAGCAGCCCCGGTTGTCTTTCTATACGAATGGTACCTATTTGATCGCCGCTTCCTTGCTGTTTCGGGATATGAAAACGATGTCGGTATTGGCGGGGGCCGCTGTGGGTTTACAGACCGGACAAGCTAAAGGATATACCGAAGCGCAGATCATGGGACAGCTACAACCGATCGTGATCGATACGCATCCGATCGGCAATCCGTGGTTGAATTATTCGGTATATTTGAATAATACGGTTTTGCCGGGTATCATTCAGTTGATGGTATTTCTGGTGACAGTATTCAGTATCGGTACGGAAATTAAATATTCCACATCCCGTAAATGGTTGGATCTGGGAGGGAATTCCATCGCAGTTAGTTTGTTGGGAAAGTTATTGCCGCAGACAGCTATTTTCACGGTCGTAGGCTTTATGTATTGTGCGGTGTTGTATGGAATTAATTCTTTCCCGTTAAATAGCGGTTGGTTTCCGATGCTTTTGGCGATGTTTTTGCTGATTATATCCTCTCAGGCGGTAGGCGTATTTATGATCGGCGTATTACCGACTCCCCGTTTAGGGCTTAGTTTCGCCAGTCTGTTCGGAATGATCTCGTTCTCCATTGTCGGATTCTCGTTTCCGGTACAAGGTATGGACCCTACGTTGCAAGCGTTGGCACGTTTGTTTCCTCTGCGGCATTATTTCTTGATTTATGTCGATCAAGCCTTGAACGGGCGGGCACTATTCTATACGTTGGGCGAGTACGCTTGGTTGTTGGGATTTCTGATCTTGCCGTTCCTTATCGGGCGGAACTTGAAGAGGGCGTTGTTAGATTTCAAATATCTACCGTAAAAACTGTATGTGATGAAAAGAGAACATCGTTTACGATATATCATAAAGGAAGGTCTTCTGGATACGTTTTATATTTGGAAGGATGAATTGAGAAACGTGTTTAAAGATGTGGGGGTCATGATTTTCTTTTTCTTGGTGCCTTTCGTATATCCGCTGCTTTATTCATTTATATATAATAACGAGGTAGTACACGAGGCGAAGATGGTGGTGGTAGACCAAAGTGATTCCTATTTGAGTCGTGAGTTTACCAGACGGGTTAACGCCACGCCGGATGTGGAAGTAGTGGGTGTTTGTCCGGATATGGCGGAAGCCAAGAAGATGTTAGATGAGAAGAAGGCCTATGGAATTTTGCTTTTTCCCCCGGATTATAGTAAGGACCTGCATGAAGGGCGACAGACAACCGTCTCGTTGTATTGCGATATGAGCGCCTTATTGTTTTATAAGGCTTTCCTTTTGGCGGCGACAGAGGTATCGTTGGATATGGGTAAGGAACTTCGGATGCATAATAATCCGTCGTCTACGGATAAGATGGACCAGATCACGGTAGACCCGATCCCGTATGAATCGGTAGCGTTGTTTAATTCCCAGAATGGTTTTGCCAGTTTTTTGGTACCGGCAATCTTGATCTTGGTATTGCAACAGACCTTGATATTGGGCATCGGAATGTTGGGAGGAACGGCACGGGAAAAGAACCGCTTTCATAGTCTGGTACCTATTTGCAGGCATTTTAACGGGACTTTGCGTATCGTGTTCGGCAAGTCGCTGACTTATCTTTTGCTGTATGTGGTGGTTTGCATCTGGGTATTGGCTATTGTCCCTAAGTTATTCTCCTTACCTCAGGTTGGTGAGCCACTGACTATTTTGTTGTTTTTACTGCCTTACCTGTTTGCCTGTATTTTTATGTCTATGACGCTATCGGAATTTATGACGAGTCGCGAATCGCCTATGTTGGTATTCGTTTTCACGTCTGTCATCTTGTTATTTATCTCGGGTGTCTCTTGGCCGGAGGCGGCTATTCCTCCGTTTTGGAAAGTGGTGGGTTATTTGTTTCCTTCTACTCCGGGTATCCAGGGATTTATCCGTATCAATACGGCTGGCGCTTCCTTGCATGAGGTGGCGCATGAATATCGGGTATTATGGATTCAGGCAGGTGTATATTTCATCTTGTCTTGTATCATTTACCGTTATCAGATCATACGTAGCCGCAAGATGATTATAAAGCAATATCGGTATATGAAGATGCGACGGATGTTGCGAGAAAGAGAATAATCCCTCGTTTAGGTCTACCCTAATCGCTCATTTAGGGTGTCCCTAAACGGGGGATTAGGGTGAGGGTAAATGTGTGATTAGATTTTAACTTTCGGTTTATACATATCCTCAGCCGTCAGGCCACATTCTTTCATCATGCGGATACTGTAAGACAGATCGCTGACGTTTGGTGTCACGTTGTTACTTCCAAACGTGAATTTAACGCCGGCGGCTTTCGCCTTCATAATGATCGCTTTATTTGGAATATTGTATAGTTCGTTGATCTCTAAAGCTTTTCCGCTTTTTGCCAATGCCTCGACGAAACGGTTCATGCGGGCCTCCGTCCAGAATTCGTCAAAACGCTTATCCATCGGAGATGGCAAGAAACAAGGATTTACATAGATATCTACCGGCTCTTCCAATACGGAGCAGATACGATCTACGATCATGTCCATATATTGCTCCTCATTCTCGATCCAAGTCTCTTCCGGAATCCATAGGCGGGTACGGCGACCTTTATTGTCCTTGAACGTCAAAGCGTCCGTAAACACATAGTCGAATTCTTTAAGAGTCTCGGGAGAGAATGTGGTTATCCATTCGCGTCCTTCCGCTTGCATACCAAGGATGAAAGGCTGTGAGCGCATCTCATTTAGGTAATCCATGACTTGTTGGTCGTTCGTGATCGGGAAACCGATGCCGCAGTTCGGTGCGATCGTATAATTGATACCGGTCTTGCGGGATTGCTTAGCGGCAACTTCCTTGGTTAATCCACCTTTTAAATGCACGTGATAATCCAATACAGGGAAATCCGATTGATGTAATTTTATGATCTCGTCATTTTGCTCATCGTTAGCTTCCGCCAATTGTGCGTTGATATCGATCGTGGATTCATCAATTACGTTCACGGTGATGTTCTTGATCTGGATCTCACCGCTACCATCACTCTCTATGCCAAATGTCCCTTCCGATAATAAGGCATAGGCGTTAGCGTCCGTACGATACGGTGCGGTCGGTTGGATATACTCTACAACCGGTTCGCCGTTTATATTTACATCGATCTCTTGTCCGGCTACCCGGATATCCATCTTGAACCATTGATCTTCTTTTACGAAGCTTTTGGTCAAATTCCTCACGGAAACAAGACTTCCTGTCATTTTCCACCAAACCTTATCAGCCCTGTCATTATTGATAGCGATACGATATCCTTTTTTCAATGTAGGGTCCGTATGGAACCAGACGGCGCCTTTGCCTCCCGGGGTAGTACGTAAATCAAGGGTTAGATCGAAGTTTTTGTATTTGCCGTTTTTCAGTATGGCCAGCGCATCCGTACCTTTCAAGGTCATTATGTCGTCTTGAACGGAGACATCGCCTGTCATTTTCCATTTGTTACTATCTTTGCCATCGAATAAGGTACCACTGCCGGAAACACTACAGGCTGTGGTCAGGACAAAGAGAAGGCCCATCGCTAGAATTGATAATTTTTTCATGATATAAATGATTTAAGTAATAATATATCCTCCAAAGATAACGAAAATTAAAATACAATGTCCTTTTTGAAGATTTTAACTTCTATAAAGATATAAACCTAAGAATATAGTCTTACTTTTGTAAAAATTCTCAATCAAACTTAATTAATAGTACTATGCAGAACAGACGTAATTTTTTGAAGCAAGCCTCTTTGATGCTTGCGGGTGGGTTGGTAGCCCCGCAGTTATTATCTTCTTGTGGCGGTAAATCAGGACAAGCTGCCGCTACAGCATCGGAGTCTTCTAAATATATAGGGCTTCAATTGTATTCTTTAAGAGACCTTGTAAAAGAAGAAGGTATCCAGAAAGTATTGGAAACCGCCGCTAAGATGGGTTATAAGAATCTGGAGACAGCAAGCTATGATAACGGTAAGATTTACGGTTTAGCTCCCGCTGAATTTAAGAAAATGGTGAATGACCTAGGTATGAAGTGTACGAGCGCTCACCTTGGACAGGCCTTTACGAAAGAAAAAGAAGCCGAGGTTATGAGTTGGTGGGATCAAGCGATCGATGCTCATAATGAGTTAGGCGTTAAATATATGGTTCAACCGTGGATGCCGGTTAACGATAAGACTACATTGGATGACTTGAAGATGTACTGCGATTATTTCAATACGGTTGGTTATAAGACCGCTGCCGCTAGCATTGCGTTCGGTTATCACAACCACGACTTCGAGTTCCGTAAGATCGACGATCAATTGATCTATGATTTCTTGCTGGATAACGTAAGCCCGAACCACGTATTCTTCGAAATGGATGTATACTGGGTAATGATGGGTGGCGGTGATCCTGTCGCTTACTTGAAGAACCGTCCGAGCCAGTTCAAGGCTATCCATATCAAGGATGAGAAAGAGATCGGCGCAAGCGGTAAGATGGATTTCAAGCCTATCTTCGATCAAATGTACGCTAATAACGTAAAGGATTGGTATGTTGAAGTGGAACAATATACTAACAATGATCCGGTTGCCAGCGTTCAGCAAAGCTATGATTTCTTGAATAAGGCTGATTATGTGAAATAATCCGTTCGATGATAAAAAAGAAGAGGCTACTTCATTATCGGGTAGCCTCTTTTTTTATGTTTGCTTATTTGGAATACTCGTTCAATCGGGTGGATTTCGCAAGCTCGATGATTTGTTTCCAATCTTTAGCTAAGTTTTCCATATCCGGATATAGTAAATCCGCTCCGGCATCTAATAAAACTTGATCGGGGAGAGGTCCGGTGTTTACGGCTATCGTAAAGATATTGGCTGCCACGGCAGCTTCTACTCCCATGGGAGCGTTCTCTACCACAAAAGTTTCATTAGGCTTCGCATGCGCTTTTTGAAGTCCCATTAAATAAGGTTCGGGGTGTGGCTTGCCATATTTCACGTCGAAAGCCGTAACCATTTTCTCTCGGTTGAAATGTCCCGGATAGGTATGGTTTAGCTTATCGATCAAGCTATGTTGGCCGGAACCGGTGACAACCAATCGTTGCAGTCCGGATGCTTCCACTTCTTTTAGAACCTCTGCGGCGCCGGTCATGGGGGCACCGTCATTATAGGTATTGAATAGATCCGCTTTCTCTTTATAGATCGTTTGCTTCTCCTCGGCGGTAGCGTCTCGTTGGAAAGTGCGTTGGTATAGCTCGTTGATCGTGCTTTCCCCAGTACGTCCTTCGAACATATAAAAGTCTTCCGGCCGAGAAGTTAGCTGATGGAGGGTCGCTACCTCATGCCATGCCCGTGCATGAAAACGCATAGAGTCATATAATACACCATCCATATCGAAAAGAACAGCTTTGGGAGAAAGGGATTCCTGCCTGTGTTTACGCAGATATCGGATAATCGCTTCTTGAATCATGTTATTACCTTCTTAAAAACCAATACAAAGGTACGTAATAAATCGGAATTAACAGAAATGGGAGGAAAGCTTCTTGAAATTAAATAAATATGATATATAATGGAATTTCATTTTATGAAACAAAAATGGTTTAAATGGGTGCTTACTTTTGATCCACCTACATGTACACCCTAACCGGATTGATAAATTCTATAATTATCTGGATGAGTTGATAGATGTATTGAAAAATAAGGGATATAAATTTATTTCGTTGAGATAATTAATCAATAAATTATGACGTAGTTCGGTGAGAACTTAGTTGTTTAATCATTGCAAATATATGAATATTTGGGGAATATCAAAATAACATATATTAAAAATCAATGCATACAGAAATATTATATACCTAAATGTAGGTATAATTGAACCCCTTTCAGATAGACAAGTGAGACTTTGGTAGAAATATAATTAATAAGAAATAGTATACAGTATTATGATATCACTTATTCATAGCAAGTTATAGCCTTTGAAAATTCGTTATTAATGCGCTTACTAGAGTTCTCACCGGACTCTTTTCTGGTGAAGAATGGTATATTTATTATCTAGTATGAATAGAGGAGAATTAGTACAATCTCTTGTGGAAGAAACAGGATTGCCGAAAAATGTTGTTAGAACCGTAGTGAATGCGTTACCGACTGTTGTGGCGAAAGGAATACGGGAAGGAGAATCTATTTCCATGAAAGGATTTGGATCTTTTGTACCTTGGCAACAATCCGAGCGATTGGCACGTAATCCGAAAACAGGGGAGGAAGTAATGATTACTCCACGTGTCTCGGTCAAATTCAAGGCCGGGAGCGATTTACTTAAAGAATTAAATGAGTAATAAAAACTATTCAAACGAAAAAACGGTTTCCTCGTGATGAGAAAACCGTTTTTTTATGGGGTAAATCGTATTATAAACGTGCTTTGATAGCTTCGCTTTCTTTCTCGTATCCCGGCTTATTCAACAGGGCGAACATATTCTTCTTATAAGCCTCGACACCCGGTTGATTGAATGGGTTAACGCCCAACATATAACCACTGATGCCACAAGCTTTCTCGAAGAAATAGAACAACTGACCAATATAGAACGCACTTACTTCCGGCATAGTTACCTTGATATTAGGAACGCCACCATCTACGTGAGCTAACTGAGTACCTAACTCAGCCATCTTGTTTACCTCGTCTACATGCTTGCCTGCCAAGAAGTTCAATCCATCCAAATCAGCCTCGTCTGTAGGAACCAATACGCTATGATCTGTAGCTTCCACGGAGATAACCGTTTCGAAAATCGTACGCTCACCGTCTTGAATCCATTGACCCATGGAATGCAAATCGGTTGTCAAATCTACAGATGCGGGGAAAATACCTTTACCGTCTTTACCTTCGCTCTCTCCATAAAGTTGTTTCCACCATTCTGCGATATAATGCAATTTCGGATGGAAGTTAGCCAAGATCTCAATCTTTTTACCGCTCTTATACAACTCGTTACGAGTAGCGGCATAGATAGCGGCCATATTATCAGCGAAAGGAACGCTCGCGTCTGTAGCTTTTTCCATGGAAACAGCTCCAGCAACCAAGTCGCAGATGCTGATACCTGCCACGGCGATCGGAAGCAAACCTACCGGAGTTAAAACAGAGAAACGTCCACCTACGTTATCAGGGATGATGAAAGTCTTGTAACCTTCTTGATCCGCCAAGGTACGCAAAGCGCCTCTCTTAGCGTCCGTGATAGCTACGATACGATGTTTAGCCTCTTCCTTGCCAACAGCATCTTCCAATTGTTTCTTCAAGATACGGAAAGCCAAAGCCGGCTCTGTAGTCGTACCAGACTTGGAGATATTGATAATACCGAATTGCTTACCTTTCAAAACTTCGCTTAATTCATAAAGATAATCCTCTCCGATATTGTGTCCGGCGTATAACATAACCGGGTTTTTACGGTCGTTTTGCAACCAGTCGAAGCTGTTGTTTAACGCTTCTACTACCGCTTTGGTACCCAAATAGCTACCACCGATACCAATGGCTACGACCACTTCACATTTAGAACGAAGCACGTTCGCCGTATTCTCGATGTCGGCCAACTCTGTGTCCGTGATAGAAGAGGGGAGATGCAACCAACCCAAAAAGTCGTTACCTGCTCCGTTACCGTTATGTAATGTGGCAATACATTCCATTGCCTTGGCCTCTTGAGCGTAAACCTGTTCCTTGGAGACAGTGCCCAGAGCCTTGTCGATGTTTAAACTGATGTTTTTCATATGCTATTTTATTTAAACGTTTCCGTTAATTGACGAATGACCGTTGTTGGCGATTTCTTCTCGTACAATATATCATAAACAGCGTCCAGTATCGGCATGTTCACTTTATATTTCTCATTGATCTCACGCATACACTTGGTTCCATAATATCCCTCGGCGATCATTTCCATCTCCAGCTGCGCTGTCTTCACGGAATATCCTTTACCGATCATGGTTCCGAAAGTACGGTTACGGCTGAACCGGGAATAAGCGGTAACCAGCAAATCGCCAAGGTAGACGGAGTCGGTGATATCCCGCTCCAGCCCGTGTACGGCGTCCACGAAATTACGCATCTCCTCAATAGCGTTCGAGATAAATACGGCTTGGAAGTTATCGCCATATTTCATCCCATGGCAAATACCGGCGGCGATAGCGTACACGTTCTTCAGTACGGCGGCGTATTCGATACCGGTCACATCCTTACAGAAGGAATTCTTTAAGTATTGATTCTTGAAAACGGGGGATATCGTACGGACCTTCTCAATGTCGGAACAAGCCAACGTAATGTACGAGAGCCGCTCCAGAGCGATCTCTTCCGCATGACAGGGACCACCGATAACTGCTATATTTTCTGTCGGAACCTTGTAATACTCCGCGAAGTAATCCGTAATCAACATATTCTCATCCGGTACGATACCCTTGATCGCCGAGATGATAAACTTATCTTTCAAAGAGGTCTTCACCTTCTTCAAATGTTGTTTCAAGAAAGGGGAAGGCGTAGCGAAGATCAAGGTATCCGAGTCCTTGATCGCTTGGTTGATATTGGAATAGAAGTTTATCTTGTTCGTGTCGAATTTCACGGCGGTGAGGTAACACGGGTTGTGTCCCAACTGCTTGAACTCCTCGATACGATCGGGCCTACGCATGTACCAGCTGATACTATCTTGAGTTGAAAGTACGATCTTGGCTAAGGCGGTAGCCCAGCTACCACCTCCCATTATCGCGATTTTTCCGGGCAAATCCATCGTATCACGCTTTTATTCTCCTACATTGGCTATCCAAGCTTCTATTTCTTGGATCGTAGGATTTTGCAGTTCTAACTTATATTTTTTATTAAGCTCACAAAGCTCTTGTCTTAATTTGTTGGCGTTCGCTTCTTTCAGCGTGTCAACCGTCAGGTAGCCGGCTTTCTGCAAAGCGGGAACCCACTCCTCGGAAATACCCAAGGCTACGTATTTGTCGGCGTTATCTTTCTTTGCGGTTTTCTCCGGACGCATTTGCGGGAAAAGCAATACCTCTTGGATCGTTGTCTGTCCGGTCATCAACATAACCAGACGGTCGATACCGATACCGATACCCGACGTAGGAGGCATACCGAATTGAAGGGCGCGTAAGAAATCTTGATCGATGAACATCGCCTCGTCGTCCCCTTTCTCGCTCAAGCGTAATTGCTCCTTGAAACGTTCTTCTTGGTCGATCGGATCGTTTAGCTCGCTATAAGCGTTCGCCAATTCCTTCCCGTTTACCATCAACTCGAAGCGTTCGGTCAATCCCGGTTTGCTACGGTGCATCTTAGTCAGCGGGCTCATCTCAACCGGATAGTCGATGATGAAGGTCGGCTGGATAAACGTACCCTCGCAGAACTCTCCGAAGATCTCGTCGATCAATTTACCTTTACCCATCGTATCGTCGATCTCCATCTTCAATTCCTTGCAGATCGTACGGATCTCGTCCTCGCTCTTACCTTCCAAGTCGTAACCCGTCTTTTCCTTGATCGCCTCCAAGATCGGCAAACGGCGGAAAGGAGCCTTGAAGCTGATTGTCTTACCGTCGATCGTGCTCTCGCTCGTACCGTTCACGGCGATACAGATACGCTCCAACAGCTTCTCGGTGAAGCTCATCATCCAGTTGTAGTCCTTGTATTGGACATAAAGTTCCATACAGGTGAACTCCGGGTTGTGCGTACGGTCCATACCCTCGTTACGGAAATTCTTACCGATCTCGTATACACCCTCGAATCCACCGACGATCAATCGTTTCAAATACAACTCGGTAGCGATACGTAAATATAAATCGATGTCCAAGGAGTTATGATGTGTCGTGAACGGACGTGCGCTAGCTCCTCCGGCGATAGATTGCAGGATCGGAGTCTCTACCTCCGTGTATCCGGCCTCATCCAAAGCGGTACGCATGGTCTTGATGATAGCCGCACGTTTCATGAAAATATCTTTTACGCCATCGTTTACTACCAAATCCACGTAACGTTGACGGTAGCGAAGCTCCGGGTCATTAAAACCGTCGTAAGCGACACCGTCCTTATATTTAACGACCGGTAGCGGACGAAGTGATTTAGACAAAACTGTCAATTCTTGAGCATGAACGGAAATTTCTCCCATCTGAGTACGGAAAACGAATCCCTTGATCCCGACGAAATCACCGATATCCAGTAATTTCTTGAAAACGACATTGTAGGTGTCCTTATTCTCATCCGGACAAATATCGTCACGGGAGATATAGACCTGTATTCTGCCCTCGGAATCCTGCAATTCCATGAAGGAAGCCTTACCCATGATACGACGGCTCATGATACGGCCGGCGATACTTACCGGGCGTGGCTCAGCGTCGTCTTTGAATGTCTCTTTTATTTCTTTGGAAAATGCGTTCGTTACATACTCAGCTGCGGGATAAGGCTCTATCCCCATCTGACGCAACTGCTCCATGCTATTACGTCTTATTATTTCCTGTTCACTCAGTTCTAATAGATTCATTATGCTATTATTTTGTATAATACGGCGCAAAAGTACAAAATATTTCTGATTTATGCTGACTTATGTGGTAAAAGGTTGAGGTCACCGATCTTGTTTGTTCATGGATAAAGTATCTTAGGTTCATCGGTAAAGTATCTTAGGATCCTTGGTGAAGTATCTTAGGTTTGTAGGCCAATGAACTTAAGACCCAATAATTTTATCTTTCATCACTAAATACAATTCTCTATCTTGAATCCAAGGAGAACTTTTCTCGAAGTTCCTCTTTGGAATAGTTTACTACTTCATTCATATCATGCATCGCTTTTTCGCTATGTATCCTTGAACGGAACATCCCATTTTGATCCCGGGGATGAGACAAATGGAATAAACAGCCCTCACTCCGATAAATCCGGTAGCCAAAACTCAACCAACGGTAATGTCTTTCTCCGTCCTCCAAGCCCCAGCCATAGAAATCCTCATTCTCCATACCCGCTTGCAGGTATTTTTCCGTTTGGGCGAAGACCGCTCCCCCGACTGCGCCTATCACTCCCTCTACTGTGTACAAAGAGTTCATCTTTGCTTGATGTTTTTTTAGGAAATCTAAGTCACGATGGAGCCAATAATGTTCCCTCAATATATCTGACGTATCTAAAAAATTACCATCATATGGATAAGCGACATCAGAAGTCCTAGTTCTAAGTTGTTTCACCGCATCCAATATTTGAAGGTGGTCCAGTATCACATCTGCGTCCCAAATACAAACAAGTGGAGTATCAACCTGCTTTGCGAGGATATTCAAGTATTTGGTCTTGTAGAATACAGGATCTTTATCCACGAGGAAAGTGTACTTCACCGTATCGTCTTTTATTAACGAGGGGATAATCTCATTTTGGTATGATGAGGCCTCCAGAATTAAGATGCGTGTCCGGAAATAACGTACTATTGAGTCCACGGACATCAACAGGTTCTCCAAACGGATCATGGAATCGATCCGTACGGGAATAATAAATGTTGTATCTGTCAAGTCTATTCGCATAAATATCTTTGCTTAATGTTTAACAATGCCAACACCGTACCGGGGAAACCATTCAGCAATCCTCGGTGTATATTATAGTAGTATTCGTTCTCCATTAGGGCATCCCAAGCGTCAGACGAGATGATCCGATCGTAAATTAGGTGCGGATTGAAAGGGATGGTGTATTCGGGGAAGTCCCTTTTTAATCCCTCTAACAAGAAATATAGAGAAGCGTATCCATTACTGATATAGATATCCTTGCCTTTGATCTCTCTATTATATATTATGTCTAGATTGATTGATTTTCTTAGTTCGTTCACATATCTTTGCCAATCCGGCGAACAATCCCGTAAAGGTAGTATGCCCCATAACAGATATAGTCGGTTCAAATGCAGATGAGGCAAATGGGAGAACATATACAGAGATAGTTGTTCCAAAACCTTTTGTATCCGATCCTTGTAAAAATCATATTGTATAAGACAGGACAGGGTTTTCATCAATATCGGTACGTGATATTGGTAAATGGAAAACGTATAGGATTCCTCGAAAAAGGAGGCGTCTATCAAATCGGCCAATTGATTAACTAACTTGATTGCTAAGCCCTCGAAAGGGAAACGCTCATTATCGTTTGTCTGGATTTCCAGCCTTTTATAAATGTAATATAAGAAATGGATGAGTTGAGACAGGGAATACCTAGATTCCATATTTCCGAAAACCAGCTTCTTGAATAGCAAATCATCGATACCACTTAGCAAATCATTAATATCACCGTCTACAAATTGCTTTTTTACAATATAATCCAATCCTAACGCAACTCCGCATAAACCTTCCTCCACAGTAAGTTCTGCGTTTTTAGAGAGATCGTTTTCCAAGAGATCGTCCAGCAATCGCTCAGCCTTCTCTTTATAAATAGCTTCTTGCGTATAATCATACAAATGGTATAAATAGATGAGTAATCCCATTTTGCCGTGAGCCAACCCGAAAGGGTAGCTTGTATGTAATGAGCCTATCAAATGCTTATTTAGCGAATCTATTTGTGATGCTAATTTATTCATAGTACTTAATTTATTAAATACGACATATCCTTTAACTCATATTCTTCCGGCAATAAATAACCATTTGTCAAAACTGTTGGAGTGGAACTTATTGTATTGCGCCTAACCCATTCGTTTTGTGCTTGAAAATTGGCTAACATATCTTTGTCATTAGGATTTAATCTGTATCTTTTATAGCAATCCTCTTTTTTATGACGCCCTTTTGCATACCAGTCAGATAGGAATCGTAAATAATCCGATTCATTATTTAGTAGATACATGGAGGTCAGTAGCATGGCGCTAGGTTCTAATTCCTTGCTAAAAGAGGTCAAGATGATTTGTATGCAAATCTCTTCTTTATATTCTTTGAGTAACTTTTCTATTTGGAGATGTAATTTTGCGCAAGGAGCACAATGTGGATTAGAGATAATGGTAATCCACTCTTTGGCATCCCTATTGCCCAATAATATTCCTGTATTTTTGTCAATGTCATATTGAGGCTGTTCGTTTAATAAGCTCTTAAATACAGAGGCATTCAGTTTTATGCTGCTAAGTTTATTGTTGCTTCGTTGGATTTGCTTTTCTTTTACGTATAATGTAACAGTAAAATGGAGCGATAGAATGACGAGCCCATACACGCATCCAATGGTAGTGAAATCAAATAAATCCCATTGATTGAAATCCATGCCTATCGCAAATAGAGAGATAAGAAAGGTGATCCATACGGTAGCTTGTACAGATAAACATAAAGCGCACCATTGTTTTACCCTAAATTTTTGGTACCATACGCTCCACGCTGTATAAGGTAATGCGATTATATTCAGAGTCTCTGCATATATAACATATTGGGGCAACAAGGCGATAAACAATATTGCGGAAAGAAAATATCCTAAGCCGAAGACACTCCAACTGATCCCCAAGAAATGAGATGCTTGGGAATCCAATGTCCCGTTGCAATCACTGGATTTCAAAAACAGGGAACAAATTTTGTTGACATATTTATCCGAGCCTAAGATCTCTCGAGAAAGCAGGATACCGCAGAAAGATGCTCCGATCACATTAACACCCCATAACCCCCAGATTCCTATCTCCATTCCTCTGTTGGTGATAAGGGCACACCCTATTAATGATAGAAGTAATGAAACGAAACATGCGATTACTATCCGCTGTCGTAAGTATTCCTTTCTATGCTCTTTATAATCCGGTTCAATAGATTCATCGGTGGATTCGAAAAGAAGGACGATTCCTGACCATCGTTCCAAGAATACCGGGATAGATAATGTGATGTTTTTACCTCGCCATGAATAGATGATTGCCTCGGTAGAAACATGTCGCACCAATACAAACTCATGATCTACGTAAGCCACAAAGGGTACATCCAATGAGGATAAGTTTTCTTGTGTTTTTTGAATTTCGGCCGCTACATTCTCTATATTATAATAACGTAGCATCTCGGACAGTCCAAACAGATTGTTTTTGTGTGGATGGCTCTCGTAGAATCTTATGGTAAAATCTTCCGTGTGCTTTATCGATAAGATTTCTAAAATTTGGATGAATAGATTGTCATGTTCCATTGCTTTAGGTCTTTAATGATTACCTTAGTTTACCAATGAACAACACCGGGTTACTCTCCTCGTCCAGTCCGGGGAAACGCCTTGCGAACTCTTCCTTCTTCAAAACGTCTTCCGGATACATCAGCATGGCGCACCAGCCCTCATCTAACGAGAAGAACTGTTTGGGCAACCACCGGAAGTTGTCATCGAACTTGATGTTCTCTAAAACTCTTGCGTTCCCGTCTTTTTTGTCGATTAAGGCTATTCCGTTCAGGTCATCCCTTTTTCCCTTGAAGGAGAGTAATATTGTTTCCTTTGATTCCACGTAATCCGGGATATGCCCGATGTATCCTTTCTCTGTCTCCTCCATTACTATTTGCACATAATCCTTTCCGTCTTGTGCCCAAAATCCCGCTGGAGGAATTTTATTGTCGATATTTATTCGATATCGAATTTTAGTGCTATCCATTGTACACTCAAGTATCTCATTGCCTTGATAGCCATGAGAGAGGATATGCCCCTCAAAACGTTCGAACGAATTTGTGTATGAGCTGATATATTTGTTCGCTTTTTCTATGGAATCATACGAGTTGATAAGATTTCCGCTCTTTGGGTTGATTATCCTGTAACGCGACTGCCCCTGTATAGGCATGTTTTTTATAATGTATGAGCTGTCATTAAATTGGGTGATAGCCTCTATATATCCTATATTTTCATGATCTGCCCATTTGCGAATAAATTTGAACGAATTAGAATAAGTCGTAATATCGTTCGCAGAAGAAATCAAAATATCTCCATTAGGCCATATTGTAAAATTTCCTAAGAAGAAGTACGATTGAGGATCTTCTCCCTTTTTATATAAATAGCGTTTGATTTTTCCATATTTATCCCATATGATTAATTGATTTCCCGAGCCTATGTAGATATCTTCTTGATAGATAACAATGTTCTTGATATTGTAAAGTTCTTCTATCAATGCGTCATCCCTTGTTTCCAAGGGGACATACCAATATTCCTCAAATACTTCATTCACATCTTTTTCTACCCGATGTGAGAGTGGAATGAAGTACTCGATTATTTCGTTCTTACTATTATCTTTCACTCGATCCTGGTTACAACTGATAAGTAAAAGGGGGATTAAAAAGAAAAGATAGATCATGGTTGTATATTGTTTTAAGAAACAAGGGGTTGGCGGTAGGAGGTGACCTCTGCTAAAGCCAACCCTTTCTTTTGTTGTTAACCTCCTACGGTATTGCAGTTTTGTACTCCTCCAAGACCATTGCATTTATCTTGACATTGAGAACAGTTAGAGGCATCAATGGCATTAGAACTGTTCCAGCAGTGGCAATACGCACTTCCTCCCCCTAAGATTTTCATCATTTGCTCTTTTGGAAGAACTTTACCTTGTTGGTTTAGTACGACTTTTGTCAGTTTTTTGAGTTTGTCCATAATTTGAAAGATTTAAAAAGTTAATAGATGTGTAATGCTTTGATATTTACAAAGAAAATTAAAAAATATCAAACATGGGGTATATTATGTCTTTTTTATTGTTGTTTAATGTATATTGTCTTTCTATTGGTACAGTAGAAAATTAGTGGAGATATGTATATAAGTTAGCTATGCGAACTCGATTGTTCTGTCCCATGTTTAATTTGTTCGAGAAATGACTTGTTGTATTGATGTAATTTGTTATGTAATAGTATTTTATGTAATAGCGTAAGCCATAGGCACAAAGCCTCCCAAATGAATAACTAATCACTTGACAAGGCTCAAATTATATATTTGGATACTCCAAAAAGATTATCGGGTGAGCCTGTTTTGATGTTACGGGGATCATCTTTAACGGCTGTGCTGTAAAACATGTTTTAATGGGAATTTTGGCAGATTGCCCTAAGATGGCAAAGCTGTAAATAATCACGGTATAACTTCCCTTCTTGAAGAATATATACTTCAAGTGGCATAGGATATATACTTCATAGCCCAAGTAAGTATATCTTCTATCGCAGGTATGTCACTGATTTGCTACTGACCCGAAATAAGGCCGCACTCCTTCCGGCAGGAAGAAACGGATATCCTTGCCGGTTTGGTAAGCGTTACGGATAAATGTGGAGGAGATTTCCATCAAGGGAGCGTCTACCTTTTTCACGTTCGGATAAATGGTTGGGATCGAGATATCGAATCCTAGGCGGGGATAAATCAGCAGTTTGTAGTTTTGGAGTATTTTTTCATATTCTTTCCATCGGGGAAAAAGCTGCCAGTTATCGGCTCCCATGATAAAATAAAAGTCCCTATCCGGATAGTTGCTGGATAAGGCTCGCAAGGTATCAATGGAATAAGAAGGTTTCGGCAGGTGGAACTCAATATCGCAGACCTTGAATTTCGGATATCCGTCAATGGCGGCTTGGACCATTTCCAACCGTAGTGAGTCATCTAGCAAGTCATCCTTTTTCTTCAGCGGATTATGAGGCGTGACCACGAACCACACCTCATTCAGTCCCTCGAACTCACATAGCCAGTTCGCCAAGGCGAGATGGCCTATGTGAATGGGATTGAACGATCCACTGTAGATGCCGGTCTTGAGTCTCATCCGATTTATACTTACCCCTTCTTTTGCCAACCCTTATAGTTGATAAAACAAATGAATATATTAAATATCAGGGCACTCCCGATGATATACTCCTTATAATACAGGCTGATACCACCTAATACGAGGCTCGCTATCCCACAAACGATAGAAAGCCCCATCATAAAACGGGTATTCTTGAATATATTAGGCATAGACTATTTGTTTAAGAACTCACGAATGATCTTCAACGCGTCTTTTTGGGCAGTCTCCAGATCATCGTTTACGACAACCTTATCAAACTGTCCCGTGAACCCTAATTCATACTCAGCCTTGGCGATACGGCTTTCGATAACTTCCGGGCTGTCTGTTCCCCGTCCTTCCAATCGCTTCCGTAGGTCGTCGATGCAAGGAGGTTGGATAAAGACAGACAGGGCACGGTCTCCATAGAATTTCTTGATATTGCATCCGCCTACCACATCCACATCGAAAATCACGTTGTCCCCTTCATTCAAGATACGCTCTACCTCGCTTTTTAACGTACCGTAATATTTATCGGTATACACCTCCTCATATTCCAAGAAGTCTCCATTAGCGATACGACTGCGGAACTCTTCCGGCGTAAGGAAATAATATTCCACACCATTCTTCTCGGTTCCCCGCGGAGCCCGGCTGGTAGCCGAGATGGAGAAACGAAGGTGTAAATCTTGTTTCAAAAGATAATTAATAATGGTTGATTTTCCGGAACCCGAGGGTGCGGAGAAGATAATTAATTTGCCAGCCATTCTCGTTAATCTTATTATAATACGTTTAGTACCTGTTCCTTGATTTGTTCCAACTCGTCTTTCATCTGGACCACGATCTTCTGCATCTCGGCGTGGTTGCTCTTTGATCCGAGCGTATTGATCTCACGCCCCATTTCCTGAGCGATAAAACCGAGCTTCTTGCCTTGGCCGTGACCGGATTCCATGGTTGAGATAAAATATTTCAAGTGGTTGTCCAGACGGTTCTTTTCCTCGTTGACATCCAGCTTCTCTATGTAATAGATCATCTCCTGCTCGAAACGATTCTTGTCGTAGTCCTTCTCGGCTATCTTTTGCAGGTTATCCATGATACGAGCCTTGATCTTCTCGATACGTTCCCCCTCGTATTTCTCCACTTCTTTCAACAGAGTGGCGATATTGGCTATCTTTTGCTCAAAAAGCTTTTGAAGCATGGCTCCTTCTTGGATACGGAAATCACACAGGTGCTTGATAGCGTCCTTTACCGTTTCTAAAACCACCTCCCATTCGAATTCGTCCGGTTCTACGGTCTCAGACTTGATTGCGTCCGGCATCCGGAGCAAGGTCTGGAACCAATCGTTCGGAACGCTGATATTCAGTTTCTCTGCGATCTCCTTGATTTGGTTGTAATAATTCTCTACGGCGGCAAGATTGATCTGTGTAGGAGTATCTTTGCCTATATATTCTATAAAGATATTGAACTCAACTTTTCCCCGCTCCAAAGATTGAAGTAACAGGCTCCGAAGCTCCATTTCCTTATCCTTGTATATGGAAGGGATACGGGTGGACAAATCCAATTGCTTACTGTTTAAAGCCTTTATCTCTACGGTTACTTTTTTTGAAGGGAGCTCGGCAGTAACCTTACCGAACCCAGTCATTGATTGTATCATTTTTCTCAAAAGTTTGCGCAAAGATAGTGGTTTCCTTTTAGATTTGATGTTTATTTTCTCATAAATAGATGTTTCTCATAGGGCTGCCTTGATAGTATAATGAATTTTTGTATACCTTCGCAGCCTAATCAGATTGAAGGATTGAGATTGTTTGTTCGTTCAATTATCAATTGTTAATAGTTAATTATTATGTCATTGATCTTAAATATCGAGACATCCACTTCCGTATGTTCAGTAGCCCTGTCGGAAGGGGAGGAGGTGGTCTTTGAGAAGGCTTCCTTCGAGGGGCCGTCTCATGCGGCGTTATTGGGCGTTTATATGGAAGAGGCATTAGAAGCCGCGAAGTCGAAAGGGATAAAACTGGATGCTGTGGCGGTAAGTAGCGGACCCGGATCTTATACGGGGTTACGCATCGGGGTGTCTGTGGCTAAAGGATTATGCTTTGGGTATGGTATTCCTTTGATCGGTATTCATACGCTGGATATTTTAGCGTCTGCCGCTATCCGGAAAAATAAGGAGGAGGCCGATTGCTTGTATTGCGCTATGTTGGATGCCCGTCGTATGGAAGTCTACTCTTCGATTTATGATTCCCATCTCAACACGATACGTGCCACGACTGCTGATATCGTAGATGCTGATTCGTATGCTTCTTTTTTAGAGAACGGTAAGGTTTGTTTCTTTGGAGACGGTGCCGCTAAATGTGAGACGGTAATCACTTCTCCGAACGCCTGTTTTATAGATGGTATCTATCCATTAGCTGTAAATATGGTATCCTTGTCGCAGAAAGCATATGATGATGGCCGTTTTGAGAATGTGGCTTATTTTGAGCCTTTCTATTTGAAAGAATTCCAAGCAACGATCGCTAAGAACAAAGTGCTGAACGAGGCGTTAGGGAAAAACAAATAAGAGTAAGGGTACACAACCAAATTCATGTTCCGGCTGTTTATTCTAAAATGAATAAATCAGTTAAAGACATGAGAAAGAAAAGTGTGAATACGCTATTGGTATTTGGTGTGGTTGTCGCTATAATCCTTTTGATGATCTGGTTGTTCCTCGGGACAACGTTGGTGGAGGATACGAGTACGGAGATTAGTCCGGTTCCTATAGAGCAAGCTAACTGAGAACAATAACATAAAAAGGCGGGATCCTTTCGGACCTCGCCTTTTTTAATATAGATAGTTGTTTTTATTAACCAAGGAATCCTAGCAAGATACCGGCAGCTACAGCGGAACCGATTACACCTGCTACGTTCGGACCCATAGCGTGCATCAATAAGTAGTTACTTGGATCGTATTCCAAACCTACGTTCTGGGAAATACGGGCAGCGTCAGGTACGGCGGATACACCGGAGTTACCGATCAACGGATTGATCTTGTTGCCTTCTTTCAAGAACAGGTTAAAGAACTTAACGAACAATACACCGGCACAAGTAGCGATAACGAATGACAACGCACCCAAACCGAAAATCTTGATAGAGTTCAATGTTAAGAACTGGGTAGCTTGTGTAGAAGCACCTACCGTGATGCCTAATAAGATCGTGATAACATCGATCAGCGGGCCGCGGGCTGTCTCTGCCAAACGGCGAGTAACACCACTTTCCTTGATCAAGTTACCAAAGAACAACATTCCTAACAATGGCAAACCAGACGGTACCAAGAAGGCTGTCAATAACAAGCCAACGATCGGGAAAACGATTTTCTCCGTCTGTGAAACGGCTCTTGGAGGTTTCATACGGATCACACGTTCTTTCTTCGTTGTAAGCAATCTCATAAACGGTGGCTGGATAATAGGAACCAATGCCATATATGAGTATGCGGATACAGCGATAGCACCCATCAAGTTAGGAGCTAACTTGGATGACAAGAAGATTGCAGTTGGACCATCAGCTCCTCCGATAATACCGATAGCACCGGCTTGGCTTGGGTCAAATCCCATTTGCAATGCAATGATATAAGCACCGAAAATACCAAATTGGGCGGCAGCTCCGACTAGCATTAACTTAGGGTTGGATATCAAAGCGGAGAAGTCTGTCATGGCACCGATACCGAGGAATATCAAGGGGGGATACCAACCTTGTTTCACTCCTTGGTACAAAATGTTCAATACAGAACCCTCTTCGTATATACCTAATTGTAATCCGGCATCCTTGAAAGGGATATTTCCGATCAAGATACCGAAACCAATAGGGATCAGAAGCATCGGCTCGAATTCATATTTAATCGCTAGGAATATGAACAGCAAACCTACCAATAGCATCACGATATGCCCTGGAGTCGCGTTCGCAAATCCTGTATAGGAGAGAAATATTTGGATATTTTCTCCTAGGAATTGTAAGAAACTTTCTTGCATATCATTAACCGATTACAACGAGATCTGCACCTTCCAATACAGAGTCGCCTTTGTTTACTTTAATTTCTACAATTTTACCGTCACGATCGGCATTGATGTTGTTTTCCATCTTCATGGCTTCCAATACCAAGATCTTTTGGCCTCTCTTAACTGTATCGCCGACTTTACAGTCTACACTTAAAATTACACCTGGCAGCGGAGATTTAACAGCGCCGGCTACACTTGGAGCTGCTTGACGGGTGATAACAGGTTCACCGCTGGCATTGGTCGGAGCTTGAGCCGGACGTTTCAATGTAACCATTTGTTTTTTCGCAGGTTTCTCCATTTTTACGTTATAAGGGGTTCCGTTTACCTCTACCTCTGCCACATCATCTACAACTGAGTTGATATGTACTTTATATGTGTTACCGTTAATGGTATATTTAAAACTTTTCATTCGTCAATTGGATTTTAGGATGATTACTTTTTATTTGGAGTCTGACGCAGAGAATAAAGCTTAGAACTCCATGGTGAATAGCTGCGTTGAACCTTGTGGATAGTCAATACCGTGTTCTCGATATCGTGGTTGTCATCGCTCATCTCATAAAGAGCGGTAGCGATAGCGGCAAAAATTTCACCTGATTCTTGACCGATATTGGCTGATACGGCAGCACCTGTTCCTGCGGCTTTTTGGGCGTTACGCTTGCTAGCTTTGATCGCTGCGTTACCGATCTGTTTGAATACTAGATACAAAATGATTAAGCCAAGGAATACGACTGCCATGGCTGTTATGGTCATACCAATACCCCATGGGTCGTTCCGTTGGAAGTTCTCAAGTTTCGCATTCGAATCTAACGTCAGATTATTGGTGCTAGGAGTCACTTTGTCAAGGATACTCCAATTACCTACTCCATCAAGATCCAGACCGTAACTAACATCTGCTTTTTGCCCGGCAGGGATTGTCACCTCGTCGATCAAAGTTGTACCATCTGAATCATATAAGGCTAGATAATTATCTTTGTTTGGATCGAATGTGAAGTTTACATGAAATGTCCCTTTTGTTGGCTGATCATCTGCCCAAAAAAGAAGATGCTGGCGGGGAGGAACTTTGGTAAGTACATCTCCCTTCGGGATCATATATTTTCTGGGATTACTTTTATCGTTCGTTAAGAAGCATCCTCGTAAATCCACCGTACCTGCTGAGTTATTAAATAACTCAAACCATGGATGGCGTTTTCCATAGTCATCAACAAAGTTATCTTCATTGACAACTAGCACTTCATTTAATTTAACGGAGGTAGTCAACTGTGCCTTGGCTCCCATACTGAAGAGAACCATTAACAGTAGCAATACCCCTATTTTCTTATTTATCATATTCATCTCCTGTTTTACGGATTATAGAGGCAGGTTATCATGTTTCTTAGCAGGATTGCTTAACTTCTTAGTCTGCAATTGCTGCAAAGCACGAATAATACGGAAACGAGTGTTACGCGGTTCGATAACATCGTCGATATAACCGTATTGAGCTGCGTTATAAGGATTAGCGAATGCTTTCTTATATTCAGCTTCTTTCTCTGCTGCGCATGCTTTCGGATCTTCAGCGGCTGCTACTTCCTTGGCGAAGATAACCTCTACGGCACCGCTCGGGCCCATAACGGCGATCTCGGCTGTCGGCCATGCGTAATTCATATCACCACGTAAATGTTTAGAACTCATCACGCAATAAGCTCCACCGTAAGACTTACGCAATGTAACGGTAATCTTAGGAACGGTAGCCTCACCATAAGCGTAAAGCAATTTAGCGCCGTGAAGGATTACACCGTTGTATTCCTGACCTGTACCCGGAAGGAATCCCGGAACGTCAACCAATGTTACCAAAGGAATATTGAAAGCGTCGCAGAAACGAACGAAGCGACCTGCTTTACGAGATGCGTTGCTATCCAAGCATCCTGCCATAACCTTCGGCTGGTTAGCTACGATACCGACGGATTGTCCGTTGAAACGAGCGAAACCTACGATGATATTCTTAGCGTAGTCCGCATGGACCTCTAGGAACTCGTTGTTATCGACGATCGTACCGATAACCTCATACATATCGTAAGATTGGTTGGCGTTATCGGGAATGATATCGTTCAATACATCATCCAGACGATCGATCGGGTCTTTGCACTCAACTAACGGCGTTTCCTCTAAGTTGTTCTGAGGTAAGAAACTGAGCAATTTACGAATCAATTGCAAACCATCTTCTTCTGTATCGACAGCGAAATGGGCTACACCCGATTTGGTAGTGTGTACGCTGGCTCCACCCAACTGCTCTTGGGTTACATCCTCACCTGTTACGGTTTTTACGACTTTCGGACCAGTCAAGAACATATAGCTGGTACCACGTGTCATGATGTTGAAGTCTGTCAAAGCCGGAGAATAAACGGCTCCACCGGCGCAAGGGCCGAAGATACCGGAAATCTGGGGAACAACACCGGAAGCCAAGATGTTACGTTGGAAAATCTCTGCGTATCCTGCCAAGGCGTTTACACCTTCTTGGATACGAGCTCCACCGGAGTCGTTCAAACCGATAACGGGAGCGCCCATCTTCATGGCTTGATCCATTACTTTACAGATCTTCATAGCCAAAGCCTCAGACAAGGCTCCACCGAATACGGTGAAATCTTGAGCGAAGATATATACCAAACGTCCGTCGATCGTACCATAACCTGTTACGATACCATCGCCTAAATATTTAGTTTTCTCGATACCGAAGTTTGTACAACGGTGTTGAACAAACATGTCGAATTCCTCGAAACTACCTTCGTCAAGCAACATGGCGATACGCTCACGAGCGGTATATTTGCCTTTTTTGTGCTGTGATTCGATTCTTTTCTCTCCTCCACCCAAGCGAGCTTGCTCACGAAGTGCGATGAGCTCTTTTACTTTTTCAAGCTGGTTACTCATTGTATTTTGATTTGTTGTTAGAAATGAACGGATTAATTATTTGTTGCCCGGCATGCAAAGCTCTGTCAATACGCTGCAAGTTGATTTCGGGTGAAGGAAAGCGATGTTCAAGCCTTCCGCGCCACCACGGGGAGCTTTGTCGATTAATTTAACGCCTTTTTCCTCAGCCTCGTTCAAAGCTGCCTGTACATCAGGTACCGCGAATGCGATATGGTGGATACCTTCACCTTTTTTCTCGATAAATTTTGCGATCGTGCTATCTTCGCTGGTCGGCTCTAGTAATTCAATCTTAGTCTGTCCTACCTTGAAAAATGCGGTTTTTACTTTTTGGTCTGCTACTACTTCGATATTGTAGCATTTTAATCCAAGAACGCCTTCATAATAGGGTAAACAAGCCTCGATACTCTTCACTGCGATACCTAAATGTTCGATATGTGTAAGTTCCATGTCAATAATAATTTAAAGATTTAGTAAATGTTTGTTTCTATTGTGTGCAAATGTACACTACTTTTTATGAATGAGGAAATAATTTTTTGTTTTTATCTCCCAGTAAATGTGTTTAAAGATACATTTTATTAAAAATCGACAATCAGACGAACGTTCAATTGACGTCCGGTCAGATAGTTTGGAACTGCGTATTGGACATTATATACATCTGTTATCCAATAGTAGGAACTAACGTTTTTGATGTCTAATATGTTAAATACATCCAGACCTAGCCAAATGTTTTTCAAATGGCGGAAGAAGCCCCTGTCCATGATAGCGTCCGTGCCTCCTGCCAATTGATAGGAGAGTCCGATATCTACACGTTTGTAGGCGGGCGTACGGAAATAGCCGGCTTCGTATCCTTTGCCCGGGATTGTCTGGGGAAGTCCTCCGGATAGAACTCCTTTCAGATTTAGCTTGACTCGTTTATAGCCCGGGAAATAATCTTGGAAGAAGAGTGAGATGTTGTAGCCTTGGCTATTGGCCATAGGAACGGTCGTTGTTTCCCGGATGGTTTGCTGGGCTTTCATCAAGGAGAAGCTGATCCATGAGTCGGTACCCGGTACGAATTCTCCGAAGAATTTGACATCGAGTCCCATGGCGTAACCTTTGGCGCAGTTCTCGCCGTAATAGCGGATCTTGACGTTATCTACGGTGTAGGGATTCAGATTGTCCAGCTTTTTATAGTACATCTCGGCGGTCACCTTGAAATTCCGGTCTACGGCACGGAACGTATAATCTCCTCCCAATATGAAATGGATGGAGCGTTGTGACTTTAGATCTTTGTTCAATACCGTGATATTATTGCCGTTCTCGTCTTTGTCTACTCTACGTAATTCCTTGTAGAAGGGCGATTGATAATACAGTCCGGTGGCGAAACGGAGCGTCAAGTCTTGGTCGAAGTTCGGGATAAAGCCCAATGAGGCACGGGGACTGAAAAGGAGCTCCTTATTATAAGTCCAATAACTACCTCTAACCCCTGCGACCAACGTGAACAGACCTTGCTTAGTCCTGAATTTGAACGCGTCTTGCGCATAAGCGGAAAAGCGTGTGCTTTCTATCTGATTATCAGAAAAGAGGTTCGAATATACACTTACGTTATTACCGGTTTGGGGCAAAGAATAACCTGAGGAATCCCTTTTTTCCCATTCACTGATCTTATCATTGATTTTCTCCATTTGTACCGTGGCTCCCCATTTCAACGTATTGTTTAAAAGGCGGGCCATCCCATAATGCCCGACATTCATGACGGTGGAGTTCAAACGGTTTCGTGCGTGCTCGTGATAACGGCCTACGGACATGGCGGCTGACGCGTCGTCATCCGGATTTTCCGCTCCGTTCTCGCTCAGCCAATATTCTCCGGCGATATCGTATCCCTCTTCTTCCTTGCTTTTGAAAGCGGAGGCTTGAAGTCCCAACTCTGTGTTCTCATTGGGGTTGTGTTTCAATGTAAGCGCACCGAATAAGGTTTGGAAACGGTCTCTTTCCCTTCCGTCGAAATAGACTTTGAAGTTCTTGGGATGCTCGGCTGTACCGAAAGAGGTTTCCCGGCTATAAGGGGTGAATTTATAATTATTGTTAGCGAGGTTTCCCAAGAAATTGATTTCCCATTTAGGGGCCAATTGGTACGTGATGTAAGTTTGCAGATCGATAAATTTAGGGTCGTATTCAGCGTCTGTATCCATGGTACCCAAGATAGACCGACCGCTTTTAAAGCGGAAACCCGTTACTTGGGTAAATTTACCGATAGAACTGCCTACATAAGCATTCGCGCCCAACAAGCTCGCGGAAGCTGAGCCTTCGAATATCTTAGGCTTTTTATAGGTAATATCCAGCACGGAACTCATCTTGTCTCCGTAACGAGCCTCGAAGCCACCGGCGGCGAAATTGACCGCCTCCGTCAGGTCCGGATTGATAAAGCTAAAGCCCTCTTGTTGTCCCGAGCGAATCAGAAGCGGACGGAATACCTCGATCCCATTCACATAAACGATATTTTCATCATAACTACCTCCACGTACGGAATACTGGGAACTTAACTCGTTATTGGACGATACTCCGGCAAACGTAACGACCAAGCTCTCTATACTACCTCCGGAGGGATCGGGCAATAACTTGATTTTGTCCGCATTTAGGGACTCCATGGTCGTGGTCTGCTTGCGGATGGCAGTAACAGATACTTCCCCTAAATCAAATGAGGTATTGTTCATCTGTACGTTCAGGCGCATATCCGCTTGTGCCGAGGGAATGATACGTTCAGCCTTATTATATCCCAGACAAGAGTAAATAATGGAGATAGAATCCCCCGGCGATATGGAAAAGGAATAATATCCCTTCTCGTTGGTCATGGAGCCGATCAACGTGTTCTTAACCCGGACATTCACTAATTCCAGAGGGTTACCGTCGGCGTCACGGACATAACCAGTGATTTTTATGCGGCCTTCGCCAAAGGCACTCACGGAAATAAGTATAAATAGCAGCGCGGCTATCGCACGAATCTTCATAATCTATTGTTCAATTATAAAAATACTAACGAGAAAAAAGAACGATACGTATATATGGGTGCAAAAAATTATATTTATATTTGCGAATCTTAATATTAAAAGAGTACAAAGAACGAAAAAAATGGAGAGTTTTGCAACACTTATACAAAATAGAAGAAGTACACGTAAGTTTACCGAACAACTACTTTCACCCGAGCAGGTAGAACTGATCTTGAAAGCGGCGTTGATGGCTCCGGCCTCAAAACGTAGTAATCCTTGGCAGTTCGTGGTCGTGGAAGATAAGGAAATGTTGAAGAAACTTGCCGGGTGTAAGAAAAATGGTTCTGCTTTTCTGGAGGGTTGTGCCTTGGCCGTGGTTGTCTTGGCGAATGTGATGGAAAGCGATGTTTGGATCGAGGACGCTTCGGTCGCTTCTATTTATATGCAATTGCAAGCGGAGGATTTGGGATTGGGCAGTTGCTGGTGTCAGATCCGGAACCGGGTAACAGAGGACGAGGCGGATTCGAATAATTATGTTCGTTCGTTGCTGGATATCCCTTATCAATTGGATGTCTTGTCTATCATTGGTATCGGTTATAAGGATCAGGTTCGTAAGCCTTTTGATGAATCCCATTTACAATGGGAGAAGATACATATAGGAAAGTTCTCTCTTCCGGAAGAAAATAAAGAGGCGGAAGAATGAGAGTCGTATTTGTTGGTGCTGGAAACTTAGCTACCCGGCTTTCGTTGGAAA
This sequence comes from Parabacteroides sp. KHUB-02, assembly GCF_056640955.1. NCBI lineage: Bacteria > Pseudomonadati > Bacteroidota > Bacteroidia > Bacteroidales > Tannerellaceae > Parabacteroides > Parabacteroides sp. KHUB-02. The sequence goes on from NZ_JBWQEV010000001.1 coordinate 433,221, forward strand.
TGCGTAAGTCCGGAATGAGTATCGGGCAAGTGTATAGTCACACAAGTGAGCATGCTAAGATTTTAGCCGATGAATTGGGATGTGGGTGGACTGTTGTCCCGGAAGATATTGTGGAAGATGCCGACTTGTATGTTTTCTCTTTGAAAGATGCCGTGCTCCAAGATGTTATCGCCCGTGTAAAACCGAATAACGGTTTGTGGGTGCATACGGCAGGGAGTATGCCAATCTCTGTATTTGAGGGTTTTACGGCTAGATATGGGGTGGTTTATCCGTTACAAACGTTTAGTAAGAGTAGGGAGGTGGATTTCAAGAAAATACCGTTCTTTTTAGAGGCGAACTCGTCTGAAGATGAGACGGTGCTGGGAGAGGTGGCTAGGGCGCTCTCCAGTGATGTCCGTTTCCTCTCCTCCGAGAAGCGAAAGAACTTACATTTAGCGGCGGTTTTCGCTTGTAATTTTACGAATCATATGTATGCGCTAGCTGAAAAGATCTTGGAAGAACAGCAAATACCGGGAGAGGTCTTGCTACCTTTGATAGACGAGACAGCCGCTAAGGTACATGTAATGTCGCCGGCGCAAGCCCAAACGGGACCAGCTATACGATATGACGAAAATGTGATAAACAAACATATGGCTATGCTTAAAGATCCGGGTATGCGAAATCTATATGAGCTGATTAGCCGAAGTATACATAAGGAGGCTCGACATGAGTAGTATAAACTATGATTTGAGAAAAATAAAGGCTTTTGTCTTTGATGTAGACGGGGTGCTATCCTGCGATGTGATTCCGCTTCACCCGAATGGCGATCCGATGCGTACTGTCAATATCAAGGATGGCTATGCCTTGCAATTGGCCGTGAAGAAAGGTTATGAGGTCGCTATAATTACGGGCGGATATACGGAAGCCGTACAGATTCGCTTTTCTCGTTTAGGAATACAACATATTTATATGCGTAGCGCTGTAAAGGTGCATGACTTTAAGGATTTCATGGAAAAAACGGGCTTGTCTCCTGAGCACATCATGTATGCGGGTGATGATATTCCTGATTATGAGGTAATGACGCGAGTCGGATTGCCGGTGGCACCTGCGGATGCGGCTCCGGAGATCAAGGAGATAGCGAAATATATATCCTCCCGGCGAGGTGGCGAAGGCGTAGCTAGGGACGTGATCGAGCAAACGATGCGGGCTCAAGGACACTGGTTCGGCGAGGAGGCTTTTGGGTGGTAAAATTTTGGTGAATGTGTAACGCTTAATCGAATAGGTTATGTTAGAGAATTTAAAAAAGTACAAGATCGTCTTAGCCTCTAATTCTCCGAGACGACGGAATTTGTTATCTGGTCTGGATATCGACTTCGAGGTGAGGGTAATTCCGGATATTGACGAGTCTTACCCGGATTCTATTGACTCCATGGAGATCCCTTTATATATTGCCCGTTCGAAAGCGGAGGCCTATAAATCGACTATGGCAGATGATGAATTGCTGATCACGGCGGACACGATCGTCTGGACGTTTGACGGGGTTATGGGGAAGCCTGCGAACCGGGAGGAAGCTTATGCTATGCTTCATGCTTTGTCGGATCATGTACATCAGGTAATAACTGGCGTTTGTATCATGACGAAGGACAAAAATGTAGGCTTTTCCGTCGAATCTGCGGTTTGTTTCGCAAAATTGGGTGATGAAGAGATTAATTATTATTTGGATAAATATAAACCTTATGATAAAGCGGGAGGGTATGGCATTCAGGAGTGGATCGGTTATATCGGGGTAGAGGCTATCAATGGTAGCTTTTATAACGTGATGGGATTACCTGTGCAAAAGCTTTATCAGGAATTGAAACATTTTTAATCTCAATTCAAGGTAAAGTATTTATCCTTCATATAATATTCTATCTGATTTAATGTGTGCGCTAAGGCTGGGGGAATCGGTAAGACGACCGGTTTCTCCACATTCCATTCCGGGTCATTTATGATCATGTCGGATAGACTGCCCGCATGTATTAAGATAAGGCGGGTAGGGGCTGAGGCTATAACCTTATGATTGGTGTTTTGCGCAAGTAGCATGAAATGATCTTTTGCCACTTCCGCTATATGTGTCCCTTCTTGGCTGTAAATAATAAGTTTTCCCGAAAATACGAAGATTAATAGGTTATCCGTGGTTGTGGTATTAAACAGGGAATCTCCGGCTCTCAGTATTTTGCATTCAAGTTGATTTAGATAACGCTTCATGTAGGAACTTAAGGATTTTCGAGGATAGCCAATGTTTTTCTGTTAGGAAGGTATTCCAACATACCTTTTGAGTAGGTGACTTTCTGTTGTCCGTTGTTGTCCGCATAAATAATGAAATACTCTATTTGGGGGATGGATTGTGCCAGTAGCTTCGCTTTCTCGACTCCCAAAACCATGAAAGTCGTAGCGTAAGCGTCTGCTGTCATACAATCTTCCGCCACGATTGTCGCGCTAAGAATATTTTGTCCAGCGGGATAACCGGTCGCCGGATTGATCGTATGGGCATATTTCTTACCATCCTTGATGTAGAAGTTTCGGTAGTCACCAGAAGTAGCCACACCCCCTTTTTGGCATAATTGTACGATCTCTTCAACATCATTTGTTACGCCACTTGTCCCTATTTCCGGCTTGTTGATGCCGACTCGCCAACAGTCACCTTGTTGATTTACGCCTTTCATGGTAACCTCACCACCTATTTCTACCATGTAGTTCTTTACGCCTTCCTTTTCCAGCAGGCGGGCGATAACATCGCAAGCATAACCTTTTGCGATGGACGAACAATTCAATAGAATCCGGGGATCTTCTTTGATGATTTTCTTTCCTTCCAATCTCACTTTTTGATAACCGACGAAAGCCTTGATGCTATCGATCATCTGCGGGGTTACGCTGTCCATCTTACTGAATCCGAATCCCCATAGATTAATTAATGGAGCGCAAGTAATATCAAAAGCTCCTCCTGATTTTTTGGAGATTTCTTCCGCCTTATTGAATACTTCGGTAAACCATTCGTCTACCTCCACATCCTCGTTATTATTGACTTTAGCGATCGTGGAGTTGGGGTTGAAAGGATTTAAGGAGAGGTTAAAACGTTGCAGCTCGCTGTCGATCTTATCGGTTAGGATTTGCTTGGCCTTGTATTTGATGTGGTAACTTGTATGAAAAACAGAACCACTCTCTTCGAAATATTGGCCCTTGTCCGAGCAAGCCGTAAGCGATAAGATCAACAGGCTGACTAATATGGAAATATTCTTGCGCATCATTATGAAATTTTATGTCGCGAACTTACATAAAAAATTCCATATATGCCCCTTTCATGGGGGAGATGCTATTGTGTGTATAAATATCAAGGATTCCTTTTTTATATTGTGACTCTGGTTTTATCCAATGTGCACGCCTTTCGGATAGGATCTTTTCTATCTCTTCCACGCTTCTCTCAATACTGTCGGTACCGATTATATCCAATGTTCTCGCTGGAATATCGATACGGATCAAGTCATCGTTCTCGACCAAGGCGATTGGTCCCCCCTCGGAAGCCTCCGGGGATACATGTCCGATCGCCGGGCCTCGGGTCGCTCCGGAGAAACGACCGTCGGTGATCAATGCGATGGTCTCTACCAACTCAGGATCGGAGGCGATCGCTTCTGTCGTATAAAACATTTCTGGCATTCCACTTCCTTTCGGTCCTTCATAACGGATAAATACCGCTTCTCCCGGATGGATTTTCTTTTGTAATACCGCCTCAATAGCGTTCTCCTCACAATCGAATACCCTCGCTTTCAGGGTGACTTGCATCAAGCGGGGTGAAATCGCCGAATGTTTTACGACTGCCCCTTCGGGCGCTAAATTTCCTTTCAATATAGCGATGGCTCCTTGTGCCTTGATCGGTGTATGAAGAGGTTTGATAATATCGCCAACCTTTACTCCTAGGGCAGGAAGATATTTATGGCAATTCTTATAGAAGCCGTTGAGTTGTAAATCTTTTAAGTTTTCTTCCAATGTTTTGCCGGTAACAGTCATGACGTCGAGATGGAGGAATTCTTTAATTTCTTCCATGATCGCCGGTACGCCTCCCGCATACCAGAAATATTCGCCGGGCCAAAAACCGCTGGGACGTATATTTAAAAGGTAGGGGATCTTACGATGTATCTTGTCGAACAAATCCGGTGATAACTGGATTCCCAGTTCATGGGCGATAGCTGGAAGATGAAGCAGGCTGTTGCTGGAACCCGCTATGGCGGCATGTACCATGATCGCATTTTCAAACGCTTGTATCGTCATGATATCGGAGGGTTTTAACTCTTCTTTCGCCAGTCCGAGTGCATGTTCTCCGGCTTTACGGGCGGTTTCTTTTAACTCGGGTAAATGGGCGGGGATCAAGGCGGAGCCCGGTAAAGCGATGCCAAGCGCTTCTGCCATTACTTGCATCGTAGAGGCGGTACCCATGAAAGAGCAAGCTCCACAATCCGGACATGCGTCACGCTTATAAACCATGAATTGTTCTTCCGTTATTTCTTTTCGCTCGTATTGGGCGCTATAGGTACCGATTTGTTCTAACGTGAGTAGGTTGGGACCGGCTTTCATTATACCACCGGGCATGAATATAGCAGGCATATCTAGCCGGGCTATCGCCATCAAATGCGCAGGGACGGATTTGTCGCAACTGGCTATAAAGACACCAGCGTCGAAAGGAGTCGCTTTTACATGAATCTCTATCATGGCGGCCATGATATCACGGGAGACTAATGAGTAGTTCATACCATCGTGTCCCTGCGCCTCTCCATCACAAATATCAGTGACGAAGTAGTTTGCGGCACGTCCCCCCTTTTCCTTTATACCGATTCCGGCCTCGTCCACCAATTTATCCAGATGGGCGCTTCCCGGATGGCTATGTCCGTAACTGCTTTCTACAATGATTTGCGGTTTACTCAATTCGTCGATTTTCCAACCGCTGCCTAGCCGGAGTGAATCCAGCTCCGGCGCTAGTTTTCGTAATTGCTGGCTTTTCATGTCTATTAATTAATGTATAAGGTTATTTATTCAATAAGGTATCCCTAGCTAAAGAATACATGCTCTATCAAAATCTTTGTACCGATACCGATTAAGATTAAACCTCCGATGAGGTCCAGCTTCAAGTCGATTCTCTTGCCGAATCGGTTACCGAAATAGACACCGAAGGCAGAGATAGCGAAGGTGACAACACCGATAGTCGAGGCTTGCAGCAAGAGCGGTGATTTTAAGATCGCCAGAGAGATTCCTACGGCGAGGGCATCGATACTTGTCGCTATTCCCAATCCGCATAATGTCCGGTTACATAGAGGATCGAATTTCCCGTCTTCCTCCTCTTCCTTCGTGCTATCGTATATCATTTTTCCACCTAAGTAAAGCAAGAGGGTAAATGCGATCCAATGGTCGAAGGCGCAAATGTATTTTTCGAATCCTAATCCCATCGTATAACCGATCACGGTCATTCCGGCTTGGAATATACCGAGCACGCTCGCTATCTTAATAATATTACCGGCGGTGCAGTTGTTCTTAAGAACTGCGCCGCCGGTAACTGATACTGCTAGGCTATCCATGGATAAGCCGATCGCTAGTAGCAGAACTTCAATGTATAACATACTAGAATGATTCCCGTTTAATAATTTCTTCTATGGGCTTACGTTTCTTTGGAGTCTCATCGAATAATGCCGGGTCGGAAGGATAGCCGAATGGTATCAGTACAACAGGCTCGATCGTTTCCGGAATTTTAAAATGTTTACGGCAAAGCTCCGTGTCGAAATTGCAAACCCAACAAGTTCCCAATCCTTGTTCGGCAGCGGCTAAACAAATGTGTTCCGTGGCGATAGCCGTATCGATATCCATATGATCCTTATGATCGCCCCGTTTCCAAGATTGCTGATGATCTCCGCAAACGATCAAGTAATAAGGCGCTTGCTTGAACCATTCCCGGGGATAGCATTCTTGTAATTTAGCTTTTCCTTCCGCGCTTTGAACCCATACAAAATACCAAGGTTGATAATTTACCGCCGAAGGGGCCAAACGAGCTGCTTCTAGGATATAATCAATCTTTTCTTGCTCTACATTTTTGGGGGCATACTTTCGGATAGAGCAACGTTTTCTCGCTAATTCTAGGAAACTCATATCTCATCCTCTATTTTATAGTTATTGCGATTCGGAGAATTGCGGGAAATCAACTCCCCGATAAAGCCCGCTAGGAACATCTGGGTTCCCAGAATCATCGCTGTCAATGAAATATAGAAATAAGGGGAACTTGTAACCAAAGGTCTTAGATCTCCAGAGTACATCGAGATCAATTTCATGCTGAGTACGATTACTAGAGCGATAAAACCAATGAAGAACATAGCGCTTCCCCATAAACCGAAGAAGTGCATCGGTTTCTTTCCGAATTTGGAAGTAAACCAAAGCGTGATCAAATCAAGATAACCGTTCACGAAGCGATCCAACCCGAATTTAGTAGTTCCGTACTTGCGGGCTTGATGTTTCACTACTTTCTCGCCAATCTTGTGAAATCCGGCAATCTTAGCTAAATAAGGTATGTAACGGTGCATATCGTTATACACCTCTATATTTTTAATGACAACATTCTTATACGCTTTCAATCCGCAATTGAAATCGTGTAAGTTCTTTATTCCCGAGAATTTACGAGCTGTTGCGTTGAATAATTTCGTGGGGATCGTCTTAGACAACGGGTCATATCTTTTCTTTTTCCAACCGGATACCAGATCGTACCCGTCTTCGGTGATCATCCGGTAAAGTTCGGGTATCTCATCCGGGCTGTCCTGTAGATCGGCGTCCATGGTAATGACTACGTCACCTTTAGCCCGCTGGAATCCGCAGTGCAATCCCGGCGACTTGCCGTAGTTGCGACGGAACTTGATTCCCCGGATATGTGGAGAACGTTGCTTCAACTCCTCGATCACTTCCCAAGAATTATCCGTACTGCCGTCATTCACGAAAATGACTTCATAGGTATAATTATGTTCTTTCATCACCCGCTCTATCCACGAGAATAACTCGGGTAAAGACTCGGCTTCGTTATACAACGGGATAACAACTGATATGTCCATTATTTGTCTGTAATTAACTTTTTAGCGGTTTTCAGTGATGGAACCTGTCGAATTGTTCCTGCACAAGAGAGCCGCTACCGGTATAGAAAGTATGATGCCGTAAAATACGTTATTAAATATTCCTTGTATGGCCATGTGGATTGGCGAGATACGAATCTTGCTGAGCGAGTCGATCATCTCCGAGCTGACTTGGCTATCCTTTAGTACAGTCGTTAATTGCCCGATCGCATTTGCCACGAAATCAGGCGGAGCGATGAACTGATAAAAGACAAAGTATTCAAGCGAGACGATCAATGCGGCGAAAAAATACAACATCGTGCCGAATCTCCATGCATGAAAGAAACTGATCCTTCCACCGATGTCGTGCCGATATCTTTTCGTCATGTAGTAGGCGATGAAAGGGACGGCGAGCGTCAATAGCCAATAGACAAGACTCAAGGAGGGGACGGAAACGCTGAAGATGAAAAAGATGTATTTCACTACCCAATATATACCCATGGCCAAACCATAAGTCATAGCGCCTTTTAAAAGTAAATTCTTATTCTCTTCCATGATGTTGCTGTTTTGAATTCTTATCAGCAAAGTTAATATATTAATGCAAATGCGCAACTATATTATGTCTAAAATAGAAAAAAGGAAGCCTACGTATAAGCTTCCTTTTAAGTTGTGTTTTATCTGAGCCTCTTGTCGGATTCGAACCAACGACCCCGAGATTACAAATCACGTGCTCTGGCCAACTGAGCTAAAGAGGCAGGTGGGTAAGCTTACTACATCGCGCCGCTACAACCAAGTACCCTTGCTGCGGTCAAGCCCTGGGGGATTCCGAGGGAGCATGCCGTGTAGGACTTACCCGGGTGCAAAAGTAGATATTATTTTTTACTTTGCAAGCGTTTTCTTACTCTTGGGATGATAATTGTTTATAAAGAATTGAAAACCTTATGCTTTTGGTAGTGTTAAAGAATGTTTTATGTGTTGTGGCCGATGGTTTATCAAAGAATGTTGATTTTTTCATTGTGAGGAAAAAACATTTTCATCATGAAGAAAAAGTATTTTCATCACGATGAAAAAACAGTTTACTTGGAAGAGGTTCCGCTTTCCAATATGCTGACGATGGAGAACAACGTAAAGCAGATCGCTCCCAGTCCGGCCAATACCCGTGCGGGAATGGCATAATAACTATGCTCGGCCGCCATCTCGAAAAGGAAAGCGGAGAGGAAAAGGCAGAATAAAGCCGTGAATATAGGAATTAATGGAATCCGGTTGGCAAGCTTGAATTCTTCCCTCCATATTTTAGACAGCAAGATCACCTTGCTGGAGATACTATAGCAAACTAATCCAAGGCCGATCATGATATATCCGGTTGAGGCATTAGCCGGGTCGCTATCTCCTAATACGAAGAGACCCCATATCAGACTGATAGATCCCATCAGGATGACAAAACGGTGCCATAGCCTTTTTTCCAATCGGGAATATGTGTTTCTTATTTGTCGGGCGATCGTGGCGACTAAAGCGATTAAGCTGCTGCAAATACATGCTAGTCCGGCCATCACGTGCCCGGCGACAAAGTATTGGGAATGCTCGTCGCTATGCGCTAGCAACCGGTAAGCCCAAATCCATGCGACTATGGATATAAATGATGCTACAAGGATCAAGAATACCCCCTGCCAAAAGTTGAACGCTTTGTCTGGTATTCTGGGATCGTCGCTTTTGGCGTTCATTTGTATTAAGGTGAATCGGGTAGAGGCGGTAGCCGTTGTCGCTACGCATGCGGTTATAAGGCCCACCCCGCAAATGACATGGCCCGCGACAAAGTCTGCTGGCGCCGGTGAGGACATGAGTAAGATAAAGCCCGCCAGAAAAGTGATGGTTGCCGAGAGATATCCAAGGATAGGCAAAGCGAATCTGGCTACATTATTATATGTATGGATAATTTGACGAATAATGGTCGCTGCCGTAGCGAACAAAGCTATACAAATAAAGCCAAGAGAGAATACGACAGGTCCGGCGACGAATCTGCTGGAGTCCACTCCATAGTTAAAGACAAAAAATCCATAACCGAAACAAAAGAGGGCCATTAGCAATGGAATCGCCCTGAATAAGACACTAATCCCGTAATTCATAACTTGTTTTTTATTTAGATTTTTCTTCAAACAGAGATGCGATCCTTTTTGTTCAAGAAGAATTTTAGAGGTTATACGATGTTTTTGCGTGTTATTTCATCATTTTTGTTTTTCTTTGCGGAAAATATCAGAGAAGTGAATCTTATTATAGAACAAGGTAACACGTCATCAAAGGTCGCTGTGTATAAAAATGGGCATATAGAGGCTTCTTTTGTATACAAGCAATTCGGTGTATCTGTGGTCGCTGCTCTTTTTGAGAAGTACGCTTTTACGCAAGGCATCTTATCGACGGTGATAGATACGGACGATGAGTTGATCGCTTATCTAAAAAATAAGCTTCAGTGTTTTGTCTTTCTGGATGAACATGTAGCTTTACCGATCAAGGTGGAATATGGGACGCCGAAAACGCTAGGCAAGGACCGTTTGGCCGCTGTCGTGGGGGCGAATTATTTGCGGCCGGGAAAAAATCTGTTGGTTATCGATGCCGGTACCGCTATCACGTATGAGGTGATAGAAGCGCCGGGTATCTTTCTGGGGGGGAATATCTCTCCGGGGATGACAACCCGTTTTCGAGCGTTGAACCATTTTACGAAGAAACTGCCTTTGGTAACGGAAGTGGATGATATACCGCTTATCGGGAGAAGTACGGAAACGGCTATCCAAGCGGGTGTGGTGAATGGGATTGTTTACGAGATGGACGGATATATTGACGAGCTGAAAGTAAAATATCCGGATCTTTTGGTTTTTTTAACAGGCGGTCATTCGTTTTATTTTGAAAGACGGCTAAAAAACTCCATCTTTGCAGACATTAATTTAGTGTTGACAGGATTAAACAGAATCTTAGAGTATAATGTTGAAAATTAATAAGGTAGTAATAATAAGTTTTCTTATCTTTACACAATTGCCATTGTGGGCTCAAAATAACACGAACTCGCCTTATACGCGATTTGGATATGGAGAGTTGGCGGATCGATCTTTTGGTGCCGGAAGGGCGATGGGTGGAGTCGGTTATGGATTAAGGTCCTCTAAACAGATAAATCCATTAAATCCAGCATCTTATAGTTGCATGGATTCGTTGACATTCCTTTTTGATTTTGGTGCGTCCGGTCAGGTGTCTTGGTTCTATGACGGTACGAACAAGCAACGACAGATGAATGGAAACGTGGAGTATATCGCCATGCAATTTCCGATCACCCGGCGTTTAGCGATGAGTATCGGTTTATTACCTTATTCATATGTAGGATATGATTTCGGCGAGAGCCGTACCGAGGGCGGTTTAAGTTGGGGAGAAAGCTTTAGTGGCGAAGGTGGCTTAAGCGATGCCTATTTAGGGCTCTCCTATGATATTTGGAAGAAGCGTCTTTCCATTGGTGTGAACGCCGGATTTTTATTTGGAAATATAACACATTCCCGCAACTTGATTTTCCCGAGCTCGACAGGGGCGGACGATGTGTATAGAAACCAACGTTATGAGATTCGTGATTTAAAGTTAGATTTTGGTATTCAATATACGCATCCTTTGAGTAAGACGGAGCATGTCACGGTAGGTTTCGTTTATTCTCCCGGGAAAAAGCTGAATACGACTGTGTATGATACTCAGCTTGTCGGTTCTTCGGCTACATCCGGATATACAAGGAACGATACAATTAAGAATTATCGGTTTGATATGCCGAACTCTTACGGAGCGGGTATTTCCTATGTGAAAGAGAATCGGTTGACATTAGCCGCAGACTTCTTATATGAGGACTGGGCGAACGCTTATTTTGATAACGAGAAAGGTCAATTCAAGAATCGTACACGTGTAGCGGCTGGTGCCGAATTTATTCCTCGTTATGATAATCGTAATTATCTGGGACGTATCAGATACCGTGCCGGTTTTCATTATAGCAATTCGTACTTAAGAGTCAGTCGCTCCGAGGAGAATGGTTATAAAGGACATGGTTATAATGAATATGGGGCGAGTGTCGGTTTTGGGCTTCCATTGATCGATAACCGTTCATTAGTGAACCTGTCATTTGAATACGTGAAGATCCGTCCGGAATTACGTACAATGATTGATGAGCAGTATTTCCGGTTTACGGTGAACTATACATTTAACGAATTATGGTTTTTTAAACGAAAAGTGGATTAAACCGGGAATGGCCGAAAGGGTCTAATGAGTATGATACTTTTTTGAAGGAATATAAATATTATAGCTAACTTTAATAGAAAGAGATATGAAGATCAAAGTTTTATTACTAGCGCTTGGATGTACTATGGGTACGTTAGGCGCTTATGCGCAGAAAGGAGTAGATAATGGTACACAGTTCGGTTCCGGTGAGGATAGCGTGCGTTGTATTACCAATATCAGCTTGTTCGTTCCTTACGCGAAAGCCGGAAACTTCAAAGACGCCTTTGATTTCTGGAAGATCGTGTACGATGAGTGTCCTGCCGCTACAAAAGATATCTATTTGTACGGTGTGAAAATTATGGGCTGGAAGATCGCCCAAGAGAAAGATCCCGCTAAGAAGAAAGCTCTTATTGATGATTTGATGGGAGTTTACGACAAGCGTGTGAAATATTTTGGAAATGATCGCCGGTATGGAAAAGACTGGATCGTTGCTCGAAAAGTGCAAGATTATTTAGCGCAAACTGGCGATAATGCCGACTATAATCAGGCCTATACTTGGTTGAAAGAGATCGTTGATGAGAAAGGTGCTGATACGGAGGCTCTAGGTCTCTCCTTGTTTAGTTTCTCTTCTATGAAGAAAATGGTTAACGATCCGAACTTCAAAGAGCAGTATATTCAAGATTATTTGAAGGTTTCTGGTGGCTTGGATGCTCAGTTAAAAGCTGCGCAGGCTGCAAACAATCAAAAAGAAGTGAATGCCTTGACCGCATATAAGAGTGGTGTTGATAATGCCTTTGCGAATAGTGGTGCTGCCGATTGCGAGACTTTGCAGAATTTGTATGCTGCTAAGATCGAGGAGAATAAGGACAACTTACCTTATTTGAAAGAGACTATATCCTTGTTGAGAAGAACAGGTTGCCAAGAAATCGAGGCTTACTTTTTGGCATCAGACTATGCTTATCGTCAAGAACCTAGTGCCGAGGCTGCTGTTGGGCTAGGAAAGAAAGCCGTTAAGATAAAGGATTATGATACGGCTATTAAATACTTTGATGAGGCCGCGAATTTAGAAACGGACGCGACTTCAAAAGCTGATGATTATTATATGATCGCATTGTTGCTGTTTGAGCAAAATGCTTATTCAAAGGCTAGACAATATTGCCAGAAAGCTTTGGAGGTAAATCCTAACTATGGCAATGCTTATTTATTGATCGGCAAGATGTATGCCGCTACTTCTAAATCTGTCTTCCCGAATGATGGAGTATTGGCAAGAGCTGCTTATAATGCCGCTATCGATAAATTTGAGAAAGCGAAACAGGTAGATCCGAGTGTTGCTGAAGAGGCTAATACTTTGATATCATCTTATCGTGCTCACCTTCCTTCTACGGAGGAGATCTTCATGCACCCGGATTTGGAGAAGGGAAAACCTTTCACTGTCGGTGGTTGGATCGGAGAGCGTACAACGATTCGGTAATTATGATAGGAAATCGTTTTCATTGTAAAACGGAAAATATGGGCATAACAACTACCTTCGTGGTGGTTGTTATGCTTCTTTTGTTTTCTGCCTCTTGCAGTAAGGAGCATAAGGAGGTGGTTGATGTTGAGTTTGACCCGGACAAGACTTATACGATGAAGGCTACGGATGTGTCATCCTTGATCTCCGATTCTGGTATCACGAGATATCGCTTGAAAGCGAAAGAGTGGCAGATTTATGGGAAGGCGGCGGAACCCCATTGGTATTTCCCCGAGGGGATCTACGTGGAGAAGTTCGATACCTTATTCCAGACAGAAGCGAGTATTAAGGCGGATACAGCCTATTATTATGATAAAAAGGGGCTTTGGGAGCTGATCGGTAATGTAGAGGTGGAAAGTCTGCAAGGGGAGCATTTTGAGACTTCCCAATTGTTCTGGGACCAGAAGCAAGAGAAGGTTTATTCTGATAAGTTTATGCGTATCGAGCAAGAAGATAAGATCATAACAGGTATAGGTTTTGAGTCGAACCAAGATATGACTCAGTATAAGATATTTAACTCACAAGGTATTTTCCCGGTGAGCGATGCTCCGGCCGATACGACACGGACAGCTCAGGGGGATAGTGCCCGGGTAGATGTGTCACAAATAGATTCAATAAAAAGTAATTAAGGTGGGGACGCTGACTTATATTTTAATTTCCCTCGCATTTTCCGCATTCTTTTCCGGGATGGAGATCGCTTTTATCTCCTCCAATAAGCTTCGTTTCGAGCTGGATAAGAAGGAACGTAGTCTATCCAGTAAGATACTGGGTATTTTCTATCGTAATCCAAATTTGTTTATCTCTACCATGTTGGTAGGAAATAATATTGCGTTGGTCGTTTATGGTCTTCAGATGGCAATCGTATTGGAGCCGTTTATAGCCAAGGTGGTTGCGAATGAGGCATTGATCGTTTTTATCCAATCCGTGATATCTACGATCTTGATCTTGTTTGCCGGGGAGTTTATTCCCAAGACCATATTTAAGTTGAATCCTAATTTATCACTCAATATATTTGCGATACCATTATTTATCATATATATCATCCTGTATCCGGTCTCCAAGTTCTCATCCCTGCTATCTTTTTTGATTTTGAAGTTAGGGGGCGTGAAGAACTTGAAAAGTTCACCTCAGGCATTAGGCAAGGTAGACTTGGATTATTTTATACAGCAAAGTCTGGAAGATGCTCCGCAAAATTCGGATATGGATACGGAGGTTAAGATTTTCCAAAACGCCTTAGACTTCTCGAATGTCCGTTTGAGGGATTGTATCGTGCCCCGGACGGAGATTGTAGCCTGTGATACGTCGGCTACGATAGAGGAATTGCGTTCTAAGTTTATCGAGACAGGACTTTCGAAGATATTGGTGTATAACGAGAATATTGACGATATTATCGGGTATATCCATTCTTCCGAGCTTTTCAAGAATCCGGAGGATTGGACCCAGCATATCCGTAGCGTATCGATCGTTCCGGAGACGATGGCGGCGAATAAACTGATGAAACTGCTGATGCAAGAGAAGAAGAGCTTGGCTGTTGTCGTGGATGAGTTTGGCGGTACGTCGGGTATCGTGACACTTGAGGATTTGGTGGAGGAGATTTTCGGAGAGATTGAGGACGAGCACGATATGAAGTCGCATGTGGCTAAAAAAGTATCGGACAATGAGTATTTGCTGTCGGGTAGGATGGAGATTGATACCTTGAACGAAATGTTCGGGTTGGATCTTCCGGAGTCGGATGATTATGTCACCATCGCCGGTTTTATCTTGCACTTCTATCAAAAATTCCCGAAATTGAACGAGACTGTCCAGATCGATAAATATTCGTTTAAGATAATCAAAGTAACGGCTACGAAGATCGAACTTGTACGTATGAAAGTAGGGATTTGATAAAAAAAAGGATTATATGCTGTGGAATTTCCTTTTTTTCATATCTTTGTGCCCTTAAAATGTGAAATAATAAACTTTAAAAAATAATAAAGATAAATGGCTACGCTGGAAAAAATTAGAAGCAAAGCAGGACTGCTGGTACTCGTGGTGGGTTTGGCATTGTTCGCTTTTATCATTGGAGACTTTTTAAACTCTGGTTCTACTTATTTTAGGCAATCACAGGAACGGATCGCCGAGATTGATGGAGAGGTTGTAAAAATTCAAGATTATCAAGGTCGCGTTGATGAGATGGCCGAGATGTATAAGATGCAATCCGGTTCAGCCAGCCTGCCCGAGGAATATATGACACAGATTCGCCAGTCCGTATTCGATGCGATGGTACAAGAGGTCGTGTTGGACGAGGCTACTGCTAAATTAGGTATGGGAGTAAGTCCGGAAGAATTGTTTGATATGGTTCAAGGTGAGAATATCTCTCCGTTGATCCAACAAATGCAAATGTTTACGAATCCTCAGACTGGTGCTTTTGATAAGGCCGCTTTGTTGAATTTCTTGAAACAAATCGATTCCGATAATATCGCTAGCTATCCGGCAGATCAACAGGCACAGCTGATTCAAGCTAAGAACTTCTGGTTGTTCTGGGAGAAGAACATCAAACGTCAACGTTTGGAGCAAAAATATACGACATTATTGAGCAAGGCTATTTCCGCGAATTCATTGGACGCTAAGGAAGCTTATAATGATAATGCCGAGAATTCGGATATCATTTACGCTATGCAATCATATGCTACGATTCCGGATTCAACGATTGAGGTAAGCAAGAGCGAGATCGAGAAATTGTATAACCAACGCAAGGAGCTTTATAAACAAAAAGAATCTAAGGTAATTAAATATATCGCCGTAGATATCCGTCCGAGTAAAGAGGATTATGATAAGGCACAGGCCGAGATCGAGAGCTTGAAAGAGGAGCTGGCTACGTCTGAAAGAGTGGCTGATGTAGTAAACGAGAACTCTGAGGTTCCTTATGTTGACGCTTTCTTCACGGAGAAGGCTTTGGATCCGGAGATGAAACAATTCGCTACGACTTCTGAGGTTGGCGCTGTTTATGGTCCTGTATTCGAGAATGACAAATACAGAATGTTTAAGTTAGTCGATAAGACGGTTGCTCCGGACTCAGTAAAAGTTAGCCACATCATGTTGGCCGGTAAATCTGAGGCTGAGACAACTGCTTTGGCTGATAGCTTGATGGGGGCGTTGAAAGGTGGCGCTAATTTCGCTGAATTAGCTAAGAAATACTCAGCAGACCAAGCCGCCGAGAATGGTGGTGAACTAGGTTGGTTTACAGAGGTTACCGCTTTGAGAGGTGTGAATGATGATTTTAAGAAGGCTGTCTTCTCAACTCCATTGAATGAGGTAGCGGTTGTGAAATCTTTATATGGTACTCACCTTGTAAAAGTAACAGAGAAAACAGGAAATGTTGAAAAATATAAGATCGCAGATATCGACATGACTGTATCTCCTAGCTCTAAGACCTATAGCAACATCTACAATGAGTTGAATCAATTCGTATCGAAGAACAACTCTATGGCTAAATTGGAGGAGAATGCGAAGGAAGCCGGTTATAACTTGATTTCAGGTGCAACGGTTACTACGGATGATCAGTTGTTAGGTTCTATCAAGAATTCACGTCCGGTAATTCGTTGGGCGTTCCAGAACGATAAAGGTTCTATCTCTGAGATCTTCGAGTGTAGTGATAAATTTGTCGTGGCTGCTGTAGAAGGAAGTATTTCCGAGGGGTATCGTCCGGTTGATATGGTCGCTCCGGCTTTGAGAGCTGAATTGGCTGCCCAGAAAAAAGGCGATAAGATCGCTCAGGAATTGGCTGCTAAGAATTTAACTTCAGTTGAGGCATATGCTGAAACGATGGGTTCTTCTGTAGACTCTGTAAAGTTCGTGAACTTTGGTACTCGCCGTATCGCTGGTATCGGTATCGAACCGAACTTGAACGCTATGGTTTCTATGGCTCAAGTTGACCAAGTAAGTGCTCCGGTTAAAGGTAACAACGGTGTATATGTGTTCAAGGTATACGCAAGAAATAAAGATGGTAAGGAGTTCAACGAGGCTGAGGAAATCCGTGCGTTGGATGCTTCGAACGCGTATCGTGTAGGATTCCAAGCTATCCAATCTATGGTCAACAACGCTAAGGTGGAAGACAACCGTATCCGTTTCTATTAATAAAGAGTATTTATACTTAAGATAAAAAAGATCCCCTGTTTTGTCGTCAAGATATATTTATTTTGACGGCAAAACAGGGGATCTTTATTTTGTGGAATATTTCTCGTACTTTCGCGAATAAGAAAATATCGATAGCATGGTTGACAAAAGACAATTATTAGGGATGACCTTGGAGGAACTGAAAGGTGTAGCGTCTGAGGTGGGTCTTCCCGCATATGCGGCTAAGCAAATGGCCGATTGGATTTATAAGAAGAAAATAACCCGGATTTCGGAGATGACAAATATAGCGGTAGCCAAACGTGCTTTATTGGAGGATTCATTCGAGATCGGGGCTTATCCGCCATCTGAGTATCAAAAGTCGAAAGACGGTACGATCAAATATCTATATGCTGCCGGACCGGGGCGTTTTGTTGAGTCTGTTTATATTCCTACGGATGATCGGGCGACTCTTTGCGTCTCTTCTCAAGTCGGATGCAAAATGAATTGCTTGTTTTGTATGACGGGAAAACAAGGTTTCACGGCAAACCTGACAGCGAACCAGATATTGAACCAGATCCAGTCCTTGCCGGAAAACGATTCATTGACGAATATCGTTTTCATGGGAATGGGGGAGCCACTGGATAACGTAGACGAGCTTTTCAAGGTTTTGGAAATACTCACGGCCCCGTATGGATATGCGTGGAGCCCGAAGCGTATCACGGTTTCAACCATTGGTGTGACGAAAGGCTTGAAACGCTTTTTAGAGGAGAGCGAATGTCATCTGGCCGTAAGTCTGCACTCGCCCTATCCTATGGAACGTCTTTCCTTGATGCCGGTTGAAAAGGCATTCCCAGCGAGGGAGGTGATCGATTTAATCGAACAATATGATTTTTCGCATCAACGACGTGTCTCTTTTGAGTACATTGTTTTTAAAAATTTGAACGATAGCTTGAAACATGCCGAAGCTTTGAGTTGTTTATTAGGTGGAATTCCTTGTCGGGTAAACTTGATCCGTTTTCATGCGATACCGAATGTGTCTTTAGAGACTTCCGATATCGTTAAAATGGAGGCGTTTCGGGATTTCTTAAACGCCAAAGGAGTTGTATGCACGATAAGGGCATCACGTGGGGAGGATATTTTCGCCGCTTGTGGAATGCTTTCTACCGCGAAAAATGTTACATTTGTATAATATAAAACACACAGGTATGAAAACACGTTCTTTATTCATCGGTATGTTGCTGCTTCTTGTTTTGATGGGAGCATGTAATTCAGGTTCTGTGATGACTCAAGCTACGGGCTTCGCATATGAGGTTGTCGTGGTTATGGATCAAAAGGATTGGAAAGGCCCTGCGGGAGAAGCCATAAAGTCTGAGTTGGCCTCTTCGGTGCCCGGACTTCCGCAAGCCGAGCCTTCTTTGAAGATTACCTACGTACAACCAAAGGATTTTACAGGTCTGTTACGGTATGTAAGGAATATATTAGTGGTTACGATAGACCCCACCGCTTATACGAAAGTTTCTGTAGGCTACGAGAATAATGTCTGGGCTAGAGGGCAGGTGGTTGTTTCGCTGAAAGCTCCTAATACGGAGTCGATCGTCGAGTATTCAAAGACCCATGAGAAGGCGTTGGTCGATTTCTTCGTAAAGGTGGAGATGAATCGTGCGATAGAGCAATTACAAAAGGAATATAGTATGGTGGTTATGGATAACCTGAAAAGCGACCTGAACGTGATGTTAAACGCTCCGGCAAACTTCACGTACTATAAGGATACGACAGATTTCTTCTGGTCTTCCAATAACGCTAACACAGGCCGTATGGACTTAATCGTATATACTTTCCCTTATACTGATCCGAATACGTTTACGGAGGAATATCTGGTCGCTAAACGAGATTCTGTATTGAAGGCGAATCTGCCGGGTTCGTTCCCGGGTTCCTATATGCAAACAGAAACGCGTGCGGGAGTGGAGTATACGCCAATAACCTTAAATGGTAAATATTGTGGCGTGATGCGCGGTTTGTGGAGAATGCAAGGCGATATGATGGGAGGCCCGTTCGTAAGCCACACCCGCTTGGATGAAAAGAATCATCGTGTGGTTGTAGCCGAGGGATTTGTGTATGCTCCGGAGACAGACAAGCGTAATTTCATGCGTAGAATAGAAGCTGCCTTATTTACGTTACGTTTGCCGGGTGAATTTGATGAACCGGTAACTGAGACATTAGATATCCCAAAAGAGAAAAAGTAATAAACAAACAAAATATATGGAAGAACGACTGATTAAAGTGGGGATCACCCACGGAGATATAAATGGTATCGGCTATGAGGTAATATTAAAGACCTTTTCCGATACCCGCATGGCGGAGCTTTGCACGCCGATTATCTATGGCTCGTCCAAGATAGCCGCTTATCACCGGAAGGCATTGGAGCTTCCTCCTATCAATATGAATATTATTTCACATGCGGAGGATGCAGGAGTAAACCGGGTGAACATTATTAACTGCGTGGAGGACGAGACCAAGGTGGAGTTGTCGAAATCTACGCCGGTTGCCGGTGAGTCGGCTTTCAAGGCGTTGGAAGCGGCAGTTACGGATATGAAGCGGGGAGTAGTGGATGTACTGCTTACCGCCCCGATCAATAAACATAATATCCAGAACGAGGATTTTCATTTTCCCGGGCATACTGAGTATTTGGAGAAATGCTTCGGTGGTTTGGATAAAAAAGCCTTGATGATCTTGATGAAAGATGATCTTCGTGTCGCTTTGGTGACGGGGCATATTCCATTGTCGCAAGTTGCGTCTTCCATCAACGTGGGCGATATCGTGAATAAGCTGCGTATTTTCAATCAGTCGTTAAAGCAAGACTTCGGTATTGTGAAGCCACGTATCGCGGTTCTTTCCTTAAACCCTCATGCCGGTGATGCCGGATTGCTGGGTACGGAAGAGGAGACGATTATCATACCGGCAATGCAAGAGGCGGAGAAAAAAGGCGTAATGTCATTTGGCCCTTATGCGGCTGACGGTTTCTTTGGTTCGCAGATGTATGATAAATTTGATGGTGTCTTAGCGATGTATCATGATCAAGGGCTCGCTCCTTTCAAGACGTTGGCGATGGATGACGGGGTGAACTATACGGCAGGATTGCCGATCGTACGGACTTCTCCGGCACACGGAACAGCTTATGACATAGCCGGGCAGAACGTGGCTTCGGAAGAGTCGTTCCGCCAAGCCTTATATGCGGCGTTGGATATCTTCCGGAACCGGTTGCGTTATCAAGAGGCTACCGCCAATCCGTTGCGTAAGCAATATTTCGATAGGGGGGGAGATAATGAGAAACTGGACTTGACGAAAGAGGACGATACGGACGGATTATAGTAGATCTTTCCTGACAAGTTTCAATAAATACATAAAATGTCATGTTAATAACGAATGGATGTTATTGACATGACATTTTTGTATGGGGCGTGGGACGCTTTTTGGTTTTAAACTTTTAAGATAGGAAAAGTTTGCGTAAGTTTGCGGTTTAAAACGAAAATTACGATTATGTTTAAAGACAAAACGATAGTATATACATCCGGGACGTTTGATATGTTCCATTATAATCATCTTAGGATGATCAATTACGCCCG
Source organism: Parabacteroides sp. KHUB-02 (assembly GCF_056640955.1). Lineage (NCBI taxonomy): Bacteria > Pseudomonadati > Bacteroidota > Bacteroidia > Bacteroidales > Tannerellaceae > Parabacteroides > Parabacteroides sp. KHUB-02. The sequence continues at coordinate 453,773 of NZ_JBWQEV010000001.1, forward strand.
TAGTTTGGCGGATATATTGATCGTCGGGGTTAGTACAGATGAGTTGGTCTCTTCTTATAAAGCGAAGCCGATCATTCCGTTCCATGAACGTTTGCAGATCATCGAGGCGTTGAAGACTCCCGATATCGTTATTCCACAACATTCCTTAGATCATACGGAAATCGTGAAGAAGCTGAATATCGACGCTTTCGTGGTAGGTGATGACTGGTTCGGAAAGTACGACTATCTGAAGGATTTAGGCGTTCAGGTATTTTATTTCCCTTACGGAACGGGGGTTTCCTCCTCGAATCTGAAAAAAACGATACATGATTCTTATGAGGCGAATCTGACAACCCAACGTCAGGCGAAGCCGGAAACAGTGAAAGGATCTGCCGCTAAATAACGATCAGTTTCATGGATAAATTTATTTTAATTACCGGTGGGACAAAAGGGATAGGAAAGGCGGTAGCGTCCTGTTTAGGAAAGGCCGGATATAACCTTATACTGACTTATGCTTCCGACCAAGCGGCGGCCGAGGAGGTACGTAGCGAGTTGGTGGGGCGTTTCGATATACAGGTTTCTATTCTGCGGGCCGATATCTCGGATCGGAATACGATCGGGGTTATCGATTCTTTCTTGGAGGAGAATAGGCTACGTTTGGACGGCCTTGTGTTCAATGCGGGAATGACCTGTCGGGATCCTTTTGAGGAACTTTCATTCGAGGATTGGGAACGGGTTTTCTTTGCTAATATCCATTTCCCGGTCTTTCTTTTACAGAAGATTGTTGGACGGATTAATAAGGGGGGAAGTATCGTGTTTACGGGTTCCTTGATGGGAATACAGCCTCATTCGGTATCCTTGGCATATGGGGTGACGAAAAGTGCTGTTCATGCGCTGGTCAAAAACATGGTGAAGTTCTTAGTTCCCTATGAACTGCGTGTGAATGCCGTGGCTCCCGGTTTTGTCGATACGGAATGGCAGAAAACAAAGCCTGCCGAGATCCGTCGGAATATAGAGAACAAGGTCTCTTTGGGACGGTTCTGCGACCCGGATGAATTGGCGGAAGTTTATAAAATGTTGATAGAGAATAGTTATTTTAATGGCGAGGTAGTCGTTGTGGATGGCGGTTACTCGTATAAATAAGAAACAAATGAGCGAGTTGGATAAGGAATACGAAGCATCGTTAAAGTCGATAGAAACAGAAAATAAGATAGACCGAATTTTTTATCGTCCGATAGGATTTCGTATTGCTCGTATGTTGCGAGGCACGGGGATTACCCCGAATATGATTACGGTTATCTCGATCTTCGTGGGTGCGGCGGTCGGATTTATGTTTTATCACGATAATTTGACATATAATATCTGCGGTATATTATTGTTGGTATTTGCCAATATCCTCGACTGCGTGGATGGGCAGCTGGCACGTCTTACAGGGATCAAGTCCGCTATCGGGCGTATCTTGGACGGATTCGCCGGGGATATCTGGTTCGCTTCGATCTATATCGGATTCGCTCTTCGTCTGTCTCATGATTACGGTACGGATTGGTTCTTTGCCTTGGCGGTCTTATCCGGTCTGTCTCATTTAGTCCAAGCGAATATCACGGATTATTATAAGACGCTTCACCTTTATTTTATCAGTAAGGATAAAGGATCGGAGTTTCAGTCTTTGGAACAGGTGGAGGCGAAACATAAGGAGATGAAGTATGGCATTAACAAGTTTTTCTACTTCTTATATCGTTGGTATACGATGTTGCAAGTGAAGGCTACGCCTACCTTACAGAGTATGTTACAAAATTTGCACGCGAAGTATGGGGATAATATTCCGGAGAATATCCGTGTGGACTTTCGTAAACAGAGTCGTCATTTAATGCGTTACATAGACTTGTTGACCTTTAATGGCCGGACGATGGTTATGTTTGTGATCGTACTAACGGGACAGGTCTGGGCTTATTACCTATACGAGATCATCGTGTTGAACATCGTACTAGCGATAGTGATGAGGAAACACGAGAAGATGTGTGCCTCGTTTTTAGGATAAAGTATGAAGAAGAGTGTTGTTGACATTTACGATTTGCAAGAGATGGCCCCGTTCTTCAAGGGGCGAGTGGGGACATGGTTGGGTAAGTTGCTGATAAAGTGCTTACGTGTGGATCTGGTTAATAAGGTACATGCCCGGAATTGTCATTTACGGGGCGCTGAGTTTACTTCCGCTTTATTGCATGACCCCATTATCGATCTCAGCTATGAGGTTCATAATAAAGAGATTTTAGATCATCTGCCGGAAGGGGCTTTTGTTACCGTTTCCAACCATCCGATCGGGTCGTTGGATGGAATCATGCTGATTGATATTTTCGCTTCCCGCCGTCCGGACTTTAAGGTGATGGTGAACGGCATCTTGACCAAGATCGGGGCGATGGAGGATAATTTCATATCCGTGGTGCCCGATTCCCACAAGCGAGGGGCGAATCCGGCGAATGTCAATGGCGTGCGACTATCCCTGCAACGCCTGAAAGAAGGTCATCCGATGGGTTTCTTCCCTGCTGGAGCGATCTCATTTTATAATAAAAAAGAGAAACAGGTACGGGATTTATCGTGGGCGCATAGCGTGATCCGCTTAGTTCGTAAGGCGAAAGCACCGGTATACCCTGTTTATTTTGATTTCCAAAATACCCATTTTTTCTATTGGCTAGGGAATATCAGCTGGCAAATACGTACCTTGCGTATTCCTACAGAGGCTTTCAATAAGCGTGGAAAGAAAGCGGATGTATATATCGGTGAGCCTATCTCGCCGGAAGAGATCGCCGCCATCCCGGAAGACAAGGATCTTGCCGAGTTCTTGTATAAACGTACATATGGTGCTAAAAAATAAGAAACGACCGATAGAATCTGTTATCAATAGTGGTAGTTTGAATTAAGATTTGTAATTTTGGCAGAGTAACTGAAATAATTACAGATTTTAAAAGTGAAAGAGTGATGAAGGTTGATGTACAACAGATAAAACAGCGTTTTGGGATTATTGGTAATAACCCCGGATTAAATCGTGCGATCGATGTTGCGCTCCAGGTAGCGCCAACCGACTTATCTGTTCTTATTACAGGAGAAAGTGGTGTCGGAAAGGAGACTTTCCCGCAAATTATTCATCAGAACAGTCAGCGTAAGCATGGACAATATATAGCCGTAAACTGTGGCGCCATTCCGGAAGGGACGATAGATTCGGAGCTCTTCGGGCACGAGAAAGGTTCTTTTACCGGGGCGTTGGCCGACCGTAAAGGGTATTTCGAGGTAGCGGACGGTGGAACGATCTTCTTGGATGAGGTCGGAGAGCTGCCAACTCCTACGCAAGCACGCTTGCTTCGTGTGTTGGAGACGGGTGAGTTTATCAAGGTCGGTTCCTCCAAGGTACAGAAGACGAACGTGCGTATCGTTGCCGCTACGAACGTGAATTTAGTGCAGGCGGTTTCGGAAGGTAAATTCCGGGAGGATTTGTACTATCGTTTGAATACGGTGCCTATTCAAGTGCCTCCCTTGCGGGAGCGTCCGGAAGATATCGTCTTATTATTTCGTAAGTTCGCCAGTGATTGCGCCGAGAAATACCGGATGCCGCCGATCCGCTTGGATGATGAGGCCCGTCAATTATTGGTTTCTTACCGTTGGCCGGGTAACGTGCGTGAGTTGAAAAATATCACGGAACGTATCTCCGTAATCGAGGAGACACGGGATATAACGGCGGATGTCCTGCGCCTTTATCTGCCGAACGTGAATGTTGAGAAATATCCGGTATTGGTGAAGCAAGATCCGGATCAAAAGATATTTAACAGCGAGCGGGAGATCCTTTATCAAGTCTTGTTCGATATGAAAAAGGACGTGAACGAGCTAAAGAAATTAGTGCATGATATCATGGGAGGGAATATCCCGATGCCAACGGTGGCAGACGATACCCCTTATGCGCATCCGATCCATCCGGCGGCGGTTCATGCCATGCACCCGACGATCCAAGATGCCGAGGATGTGGAAGAGGAGACTTTATCCTTGGAAGAGGTGGAGAAGGAGATGATCCGTAAGGCTTTGGAGAAGCATAACGGGCGACGGAAGAACGCGGCGGCCGACTTGAAGATATCGGAGCGTACGTTATATCGAAAAATCAAGGAATACAATTTGGAATAAAAATATGCTAAAGAAGATTGTCAACATACGTTTGTCGGCAGCCAATTGGCTTATACTCTCATTTTTGACGGTATTGGCTACGGCTTGCTCTATTTCCTATAAGTTTAATGGAGCCTCTATCGATTATACGAAGGTGAAGACCATTACGATTCGTGACTTCACGAACCAAGCTCCCTACGTGAATCCGACCCTTGCGCCGCAGTTTACGGAGGATTTGAAGGATATTTACATCCGTCAGACTCGTCTGCAACTGGTTCCGAGCAATGGCGACCTTGAGTTGGAGGGTGAGATCACTGGTTACGACTTCGCTCCAATGGCCGTGAAGGAGGATGCTATCGCCTCGCAGACGAGGTTGACGATCACGGTGCGGGTTCGTTACTCCAACCGGGTTAACCCGGATGAGGATTTCGAGCAGTCGTTCTCCGCTTACCGCGAGTTCGACAGTAACTTGATGCCGCAGCAGGTAGAGGGAACATTATGCGAGGAAATCATAGAGGAAATAGTAGACCAAATCTATAACGCTACGGTTGCCAATTGGTAGAATGAGGGCGGAGGATTTATATCGTTTGATGGAGGAGCCTTCGGAATTGACCGAGGGGACTCTTCTTGAGTTGCGACGAATCGTGGAGGATTACCCGTATTTTCAAGTGGCACGGATGTTGTATCTAAAGAATCTGGCCGTATTAAATGATATGAGTTTTACCTCGGAGCTGGAGAAGATGGCGATATTCTTGCCGGACCGGAAAATGCTGTTCCAACTGATAGAGGGAGATAAATATGGCTTGAACTCCCGTGTGGAGCATGAGCCGGATATGCGAAAAGAGGATACTTTCTCCTTGATAGACGCATTCCTCTCTAACCGTAACGAGGAACCGGAGCCTAAGAAAGAAGCCCCGTTCCTGTTCCAGCCATCGGTATCGTCAGATTATATGTTTTGGTCATTATCGAAAGAGGAAGAAGAGAAGCCATCTGGAGAGGATACGGAGAATAGGCTTCGACATCACGACTTGATCGATTCGTTCATTAAAAATGACCAACAGCGTATGCCGGGTAGTGGGCTGGAAATCCGTGAGGAAACCAGCCGTGCGGAGACTCCAGAGTCGGTGAAAGATTTGGATGATGAGCAGTCCAAATCGCTGGAAGACTCGTGCCTTACGGAAACTTTAGCCCGGATTTATATAAAACAGAAGCGATATGATAAGGCTTTGCAAATTATTAAAAACTTAAGCTTGAAATATCCAGAAAAAAATGTTTACTTTGCAGACCAAATCAGATTTTTGGAAAAGTTGATTATTAACACTAAAAAATAAAACTAAGATGTACGTATTTATTTCTATCTTAATCCTGATTGCCTCTATACTATTAATCTTGATCGTGTTGATCCAGAACTCAAAAGGTGGAGGTTTGGCTTCAGGATTCTCTTCTTCTAACCAAATCATGGGTGTACGTAAGACCACAGACTTTTTGGAGAAAGCTACTTGGAGTTTGGCGGGTGCCGTAATCGTACTGAGTATCGTGATTACCGCATTTATCCCCAGAACTGAGCATGCCGCTCAATCAGAGATCAAGCAACAAGTGAACGACGCTGTCTCTATCGATCCTAACACGATCGCTCCGGACTTTGGTACAGCGCAACAACCGGCAGTTCCGGCAGAGGAAACTCCCGCTACTACACCTGCGGAGGAAAGCAACAAATAAGATTGTATTTGAGAATAATATAGAAGCCATATCCACTAACAATGGATGTGGCTTTTTTTGTGCTACTTTAAGTGGAAGCTTCTTTAGGTCTTGATCTTTTCACTTATGTGAAAAGATCGTATCACAAGGGTGAAAAGATCGTATCACGTATATGAAAAGATCGTTTCATCTTTGTGAGACGATTATTGCGAATAGGGGCTTCTATCTCTTCATAGAAAGAAATGATCAGTTAAGTGGAATATTGTTCGTATATTTGTTACATATAATAGTAATAAGTATAAATACTCAGATATGGATATGATAAATTTTGATGGGTTGTTGATCGGTATCGTTACATTTTTGATTATCGGTCTGTTTCATCCGGTAGTCGTGAAGGCCGAGTATTATTGGGGGACGAAATGCTGGTGGATATTCCTTGTCTTGGGGATTTTAGGAGTGATAGCCTCCCTGTTTATAGACAGCGTGTTTGTGTCCGCTATTTGCGGCGTATTCGCCTTCTCATCGTTCTGGACGATCAAGGAGATTTTCGAGCAGGAGGAGCGTGTGCAGAAAGGTTGGTTCCCTAGAAATCCGAAAAGAAAATACCCTTGGGACGATAGTGAGGTGAAATGAATTCTTTTCGTATCTTTGCGCTCGTGAAAGCGATATAAAAGCAATAAAGCTATGAAGACAAAGAGAAAAAAGCAAGATCCGTTAGTCGAGTACATAAAGGCTAACCGGAAAGGCAGTCGTGAGGCCGAGTTAGAAAACCACGGCAGGCCGGTCAGTCATAACCGGATTCATGTATCGAAGAAAGTTTATAATCGTAAAAGAATGAAGGCAGATGCCCAGAGGCATCTGCCTTATTTGTTTTTAGTGGCCTAAAAGGAGACCTTAGTTCGCTGTATTGTTATTGATCGGTGTCTTTTCCTTGAACCACTCCACTAGTATCCCATTCTTGAAGCTTAGGATGTAGTAGCCTTCAGAGTAGTCGGCTATCGTCATGGTTACCGTCTTATAACTGATACTCTCTATCGGGCCGTCGGGGGTTATCCGTGCGCCAGCCGACTCAAAATCCTTTCCTAGTATCGATATAACCTTTTGCTTGGTCATCCCTAGCTCTATCTTATGCATTCGGTTGTCCATTTTATAAGGATTCATTACCGTAGCGCATCCCATCAATAGGAACATTGTCAGCAACACGTATATCCCTTTCACCATCTTCATCTCTCTTTTTGTTATTTGTTGTATTGGGGGCTAAAGTAGACATTATCCCGGATATATAGTAATACGAGGATATAAAAAAAGAGGAAAACCTTTCGATTTTCCTCTTTTCCTAGAGCGGAAGACGGGGCTCAAACCCGCGACCCTCAGCTTGGAAGGCTAATGCTCTATCAACTGAGCTACTTCCGCAATAATATGTTGCGAATTAAAAAGGTGGGCAGTGATGGATTCGAACCACCGAAGGCGAAAGCCAGCTGAGTTACAGTCAGCCCCATTTGGCCACTCTGGTAACTGCCCCCTTGTTCTTAATTGCAGTGCAAAGGTACGATTTATTTTGAAACCTGCAAGCGTTTAGGCAGAAAAATTTACCATTTTTATTGCGGTAACCGCTGCCTCGTCCCCTTTATTGCCATATCTACCTCCCGCACGATCCTCGGATTGCTGCATGGTGTCGGTAGTTAACAGGCCGAAAATGAAAGGAATATCGTACATTAAATTCAATTCTGTAATGCCTTGCGTAACGCCGGAACAAACGTAATCAAAATGTGGCGTATCGCCTCTTACGACGCATCCCAGAACGATCACAGCGTCTAATTCTTTAGTCTCGGCCAATCTTTTGGCTCCAAAAGTCAGTTCAAAACTACCCGGAACTCGTTTAACTACGATGTTCTCCGGTTTCACCCCGTGCTTTTCAAGCGTGTTGCAAGCACCTTCCAATAACTTCTCGGTAATGTTCTTGTTCCATTCCGCAACTACGATGCCGATGTTCATCTCTGAAGCATCAGGTACGCTGTTGAAGTCGTACTCGGATAAATTCTGATAAGCTGTAGCCATACTTGTCTCTTTAAAAGAAGAGGATGCCTTGTTTGACCGAGACATCCTCTGTTATACTATATAATATACTGTTTATTTATTTTCCTGCCGAAGCACGGGTGATATACTTATCGATATCGGATGCCTCCATGGAAGTGTAATACTTGTCCTTGATAGTCGTGTAAGCCTTTACAGCCTTGTCATACTCTTTCAAGTTCTCGTAAGCGATACCGGCCTTCTTCAAGTAAATCGGGCTGATTACCTCGTTGTCGGCCTCCTTAGCGGCTTTCTCGAAATAGCTGATTCCTTCTTTCGTATTACCCATGTTCACGTAGCAATCACCGATCAAGCCTGTAACCGCCGGAGATACCATTTGGTCCTTTCCGCTGAAAGATTTCAATAAATCGAGCGCCTTCTGTGTATCGCCCATCTTGTAGTAACAGATACCTGCGTAAGCCTTTGCCAAGTTTCCGGCGTCCGTGCTTCCATATTGGTCGATGATAGCCTCGAAACCTTCATAGTCAGCTCCATTGCCGTTTAAAGCCAAGGCGAAAGAATCTCTGGCGAAGTATTGCTCGCCCTTGAACATGGCGGCGGCGGCTTTTTTCTCCTGAGGAACTAAATAACCATGCTTGATTCCCAAAACAGCTCCAACAACGAGTGCGACAGCTATTATACCGTAAATAATCTTCTTTGAATTGTTTTCAATGAATTGCTCCGATTTGGAGACAATCTCTTCTACTTCTAACTCCTTGTTGGTGTCCTTTTCTTTAGTAGCCATAATGTGTTATAGTTATTTATTAATTTTATCGCTGATTTTAAGCCATACCATACGGTTGGCGATTCAAAGCGCAAAAGTAGTTTTTTTTGCTGATATAATCTATACTTAGAAGTATATTTTTTAATTTTGTACGATTAATACGGTTTAGATGATACTAAAGAAGCTTTCTGTTCTCAATTACAAAAATATACTTCAGTCCGAGGTTATTTTCTCGCCCAAGATGAATTGCTTTTTCGGCAATAACGGGATGGGGAAGACGAATCTATTGGATGCCATTCATTATCTCTCGTTTTGCAAGAGTCATGTCAATACGCCTGATAGCCAGATAATAAACAGTGATCAAGATCTTTGCGTGGTGCAGGGTAACTATGATTATGAAGGACGTGAGGAGGAGATTTTCTGTGCCATGCGGCGTAGGCAACGCAAACAGTTCAAACGGAATAAGAAGGAGTACGACAAGCTGTCCGAGCATATCGGCCTATTACCGTTGGTCATGGTCTCTCCGGCTGATGCCGACTTGATCCGGGGGGGGAGCGATGAGCGACGCCGTTTTTTGGACTTAATCATCTCGCAGCAGGACAAGCCTTATCTGCATGCGCTTATCCAATATAATAAAGCGTTGCTCCAACGGAATACGTTGCTGAAAGATCAGAGCATGGATGCCTCTCTTTATGAGGTATTGGAGATGCAGCTGGGTATGTACGGCCAAATCGTTTACGAGAAGCGGAAAAAACTGGTGGAGGATTTTACCCCGATCTTTAATGAGTACTACCAGACGATCTGCGGCTCTGCCGAGGAGGTAGGGCTACATTATATCTCGCAATTGGAGGAAACGGAGCTTGCCGGTAAATTGGCGATGAGCCGGGAACGGGATCGTATATTGGGCTATACCTCTTCCGGTATCCATAAGGATGAGCTGGAAATGACGTTGGGCGGGTACCTGATTCGCCGGGTTGGTTCGCAAGGACAGAATAAGACGTATCTGATCGCCTTGAAACTCGCTCAGTTCGCTTTCCTAAATAAACGGGGACGGACTACACCTATCTTGCTGTTGGATGATATTTTCGATAAGCTGGACGCTAGCCGTGTGGAGCAGATCATCAAACTGGTCAGCGAGAATGGCTTCGGGCAGATTTTTATTACGGATACGAACCGGAAGTATCTGGATGAGATCTTATTGGCTATGAATCATGACTATGCCCTCTTCCGTGTGGAACGTGGCGAGGTACAACCTATGGAGGAATAAGGATGCAGAGAAGAAATACACAGACATTGGGTGAGGTGCTTCGTGACTTTTTCGAGGATAATACCGAGTTGTACGAGAAAATGATGGAGATCCGGGTTCAGCGTGCGTGGGGAGAAGTTTTAGGGCCTACGATCATGCAGTACACACGTAATATATATGTACGTGATAAGGTGCTTCATGTCTCATTGACTTCCTCCGTACTTCGTAGCGAGTTGACGCTTTGCCGGGAACGGTTGGTGAAAAGCTTGAATGATTACGCGGGTGCCTCGGTCATTACCAATATCGTTTTTCATTGAGTGTGGCTTTACCATTCGCAATATTACTTACTGGGGCAAGTAACATATACTGCCCAGCCCCGGTAAGTATATATGGCTTGACCCAGTAAGTATATATTCTGCGGAGAGATCAATAGATGGTGTCTTCTGTTATTACGTAATCCATTTTCTTGTCGAACGGCTCTACCGGAACCTGTGGTATCAGCTGGAAGCCAAAGCATATCCCGACCTTGGGAGCGTTGAGCGTGGAAAGAAGGCGGTCATAGAATCCCCTCCCTCGTCCCATGCGGTTCTTGTCTTTGTCAAAGGCGACTCCGGGCACGATAATCAAGTCGATCTCATTCTTTGGAACTTCTATGCCGTCCGCCTTGGGCTCTAATATCCCGAAAGGTCCGGGTTTTAGGGATTCCGGCCCTTCGTAAAGAAGCAATCTCAAATCATCACCGACGATCAAGGGCAACAGAAGCTTTTTCTTCCGGTACCATTTCTCGATAAAGCCGGCGGTCTGTACTTCTCCCGGTATGGCGTGATAAAGGGCGATACAAGAAGCTGCTTGGAACAGTTCTGTCTGCTCCAAGCGGTCCATGATCTTATCCGATAGCTCGCACAAGGTAATCCTCGAATATTCTTTCTTTCGAGAGGCCATATCTTTTCGTAGGGCCTGCTTGGCTGTGTAAGTCTCCATTCGCTGATTGTTTTAATAGTTCCGCATTCGGCACGGATTTTCCCTCTTGCAAGATATTGATCGCACGTAATAAGGTAACGTCATCTTTTAGGAAAATGGGGTAGAAGCCCGCCTCGTCGAAGAAATTCCTTACGATATACGCTTGCAATTGGTTCTCGATTAACTTGCCGGATATATTAATTAATGTGGGACGTCTCTTGATGCCCTTGGTAGCGGCGAAGTTCACGAAGTCGGAAAGGAGCGGTTGTTGCTGCAAGTAATTATATAATTCCTCCCAAGTCTTGAATGAGCCTAGTTTCTCCCGATGTCGGTCTGAGTACTCGAGCGCATACAGGTAAAGCACGCCGCTATTTACCACATTTGAGTAGTAAGAGGTAACGCCACTCGTGTCGCGAGGGATAAAGATATCCGGCATGATACCGCCCCCGCCGTATACGGTACGTCCGCCTACGGTCTGGTATTTCAAGGAATCATCCATCTTGATGCTATCAGCCGAGTCGAACTCGCCGTGCATATATCGGTTATAGATATCTTGGTCGTAAGCGTCCGTATTACCCATCTCATATTTCTTCTGGATGCAGCGACCGGACGGCGTGTAATAACGGGCGATGGTCAATCGCATCTCTGAACCGTCGCTCAATGACATTTGAGTTTGTACCAGACCCTTGCCATACGTTCTTCGTCCGATAATCGTACCACGGTCGTTATCTTGGATCGCTCCGGAGAATATCTCACTGGCGGAAGCCGAGATCTCATCGGTCAATACTACGATCGGGGCGTCTTTACAAGTTCCGGTTCCGTTCGCGTATACGTCGGAACGGGGGAACGACTTACCTTCCGTGTAGACGATCAAGCGTCCTTCCGGCATAAACTCGTTAATCATATTGATAGCGGCATCCATATATCCGCCGGTATTACCCCGTAAGTCGATCACGAAAGAGGTACAGCCCGCTTGTTTTAACTTGGCGATCGCCGTGATGAACTCATTATAAGTATTCCGGGCAAATTTGCTAACCTTGATGTAACCTATACCTTTAGCCGCCTCATAAGAAACATCGACCGAATTAACTGGGACATCTCCACGGGTTACGTCAAAATAGAGCAACTCAGGAGAATTCCCTCGCTGTACGCCTAGTTTCACCGTACTGTTCTTTGCGCCCCGAAGTGTCTTCATGATCTCTCCTTGGTTCTTTTTCTTTCCGGAAAAAATAGAATCATTGATCGAGATGATCCGGTCGAAGGGCAGTAAACCTGCTTTCTCTGCGGGACCGCCGCTAATTACGCTAATCACTAGGATCGTATCGGTTTGCATATTAAATGATACGCCAATACCACTGAAAGAACCTTCCAGCTCCTCATTCACCACGGAAGCGTCTTCCGCGGGGATATATACAGAATGAGGGTCTAATTCACTGAATATTTTCGGGATCGTACTCTCTACCAACTTAGACATGCTAACCGTGTCAACATATTGCTCGTCGATAATGTCCAAGATGGCATTTATCTTGTTGCCGCTGGAGTAGGACCGTTTTTTTCCTTGACTGATAGATAAATAATGGTTCCCAATAAAGATACCTAAAGCGATACTAGCTGCGATGATAACCGGGAGCCATACGGTCAGTCTTTTGTTTTTATCCATAAAAACGTTTTATTTATTCGTTCAAATCTATATAATCTACTATGATACCGGCACGCTTCAATAATTCGCAGCCGTCCGCTATTCGATAATTCTCGGAATAGACCACTCGCTTGATCCCGGATTGTATGATTAATTTCGCGCATTCAATGCAAGGGGAGGAGGTAACATAAATGGTCGCTCCTTTACTGCTGTTCGATGAGGCTGCCACTTTTGTGATGGCGTTAGCCTCCGCATGTAGAACATAAGGCTTGGTGACATTGTTCTCGTCTTCGCAAACATTTTCAAAACCGGCGGGTGTTCCATTGTATCCGTCGGATATGATCATTTTATCTTTTACTAATAATGCGCCCACTTGGCGTCGTTTACAGTACGAATTCTCGGCCCAGATAGCGGCCATTCGCAGGTAACGTTTATCTAATTCGTGCTGTTTTTCTGTTTTCTCGCACATTTGTTTACTCTTTTGTCTTTTAATCCAGACACAAAGGTAGTGATTATTTAGATTTACCGGGCTTATCGCCCGGTAAATTATTACTTCTTAATACCATTACGGATTAATAAGGCGTCTATCGTAGGCTCTTGTCCACGGAAACGCTTGTATAACACGGCGGGATCTTCCGTACCACCTTTGGATAAGATATTGTCACGGAAAGATTTCGCGACCTCCTTGTTGAAGATTCCTTTCGATTTGAAAACGGAGAAAGCGTCGGCGTCTAATACCTCGGCCCATTTATATCCGTAATAGCCTGCCGCGTATCCTCCGGAGAAGATATGTCCGAAGCTTGTGCCCATCAAGGCTTCCGGTACTTCCGGCATGATTACGGTCGGAGCCCAAGCTTTTTTCTCGAATGCCGCTACGTCACCGTCGAAAGGTTGCTCCAACGTATGCCATGCCATATCCAGCAAGCCAAAGCTTAATTGGCGGCAGCAAAGGTAGCCGGCGTTGAAGTTTGAGGCGTTTACCAAGCTTTGTATCATCTCTTGCGGGATTTTCTCTCCGGTCTGGTAATGAACGGCGATCTGATCTAAGAACTCTTTCTCGGTCAACCAGTTCTCCATGATCTGGGAAGGTAGTTCTACGAAATCACGATAAACGCTGGTTCCTGAAAGGCTGGAATATGTTCCTTGCGCTAGCATGCCGTGCAAGGAGTGCCCGAACTCATGCAAGAGTGTGTTCACCTCGTCGAAACTTAACAAAGAGGGCTTCGTGTCTGTCGGACGGGTAAAGTTCATCACGATAACGATCTGAGGACGGCTATCTTTTCCGTCTTTATCTTTGTATTGAGCCTTGATATTGTTCATCCAAGCGCCGGATTGTTTTCCGTCACGAGGGAAGAAATCCGTATAAAGGATAGCAAGGAACTTACCATCGGCATCGTATACCTCGTAAGCGTCTACTTCCGGATGATAAACCGGGATTTTCTTATTTTCCTTAAAGGTGATACCGTAGAGCTGGGTAGCTAATCCGAATACGCCTTTCTTTACGTTGCTTAACTCGAAATAAGGGCGAGTCATCTCGTCGTTTACCTTGAAGCGGATATCCCGTAACTTCTCGGAATAATAACTCCAGTCCCAAGGCATAACGGTGATATTCTCTTTCTCTGTACCTAACGCAAATCCTTCTACCGCATTGTATTCGTTGATCGCTATCGGTTTATAAGCTTCGAGTAACTGATTCAATAATTTGTATACGTTCGCTGAGTTTTTAGCCATTGTGTGTTCCAGCGCATATTCGGCGTAATTCTTGAATCCCATCAACTGGGCAATCTCTAGGCGGATATTAACGATCTTTTTGATAATGTCCTTATTGTCGAACTCATCCCCTTTATTTCCTACGCTCATGTATTCACGATACATTTTCTCTCGCAAATCACGCTTGTCGGAATAACGCATGAATGGAATGTAACTCGGAGCCGAGAGATTGAATAACCATCCGTCTTTATCTTTACTTTTGGCTAACATGGCCGCTGCGTCACGAGCACTTTCGGGTAAACCGGATAGTTCGTTCTCGTCCGTTATTAGTAATTCGAACCGATTTTTATCTTTCAAGGCGTTTTGATCGAACTGCAAGGTTAACATGCTTAGGTCCATACTTAGCTTGCGGTATTTTTCCTTGTCATCTTTATTTAACGTAGCCCCATTCGCTTTAAACGACTCATAAAGGTCTTCCAGCAATTTAGCATCCTCGGTAGAAAGGTTCAATTGTTCTTTTTTATCATAGATTGATTTGACCCGAGCAAGTAGCTTCTCATTTAAGAAGATGTTATTGGAGGTTTGGGATAACTTCGGGGAGACACGTTGCGAGATTTCCATCATCTCGTCGTTAGCCTCTGCCCCTAATACATTAAAAAAAACAGAAGAGACTGTTTCCAATAATTTGCCGCTACGTTCCAGAGCTACTACCGTATTCTCGAAAGTAGCCGGTTGCGGGTTATTGGCGATCTCTTGCACCTCTTTTTCCATTTGCTTGATTCCTTCGTCGAAAGCGGGCTCATAATGCTCGATCTTGATCTTATCGAAAGGAGGGGTCTCGAACGGTGTTTTAAACTTCCCGAAGAAAGGGTTATTTGCTGCGTGTGTCATTTGAATTGCGCTTAATAAAATTACTACATTATATAATAACTTCCTCATATTAAAAATTGTTTGAAAATTTCCGCAAAGGTAGGCATTTTAATCACAGGAACGTTATAGGCATCTGTTTTTATATTCAGATTGATTTAAAATGAAAAATAGAACATTTCCTATGACTAAACCGAGGCTTGTTTTCGGGGGGCTGTACCTTGATTTTGAGCTTTGATGAATATGATGATAGGATTGATTTAACAAAAATTTATATGTTTGAAAACACTCCTTTAGAGCACCTTTCTTTTTAAAGCCTTGATCTATAAGTTTATCGTAGAAGAAGGATGCCTTTTTTTCTAAATAAATATAAAAGACAGTTTGTTTTTTTAGTTATTAAATAATACTTTTGATTCTCAGAAACGAAAATAATTTCATTTTGATATTAAAGAAAGTAACTTAAAACCCAAATACACATATGAGTTATCTTAAATTTGACAAAACAGTAATGATAAACCTGGAAGAGTCGCTGACTCGTGAGGTGCTTCGAACCAACCGTTTGGGAGCCTATCACTGCACTACTGTTGTTGATTGTAATACCAGGAAATACCACGGACTACTCGTTATGCCTGTGCCTGCGATTGATGATGACAACCATGTGTTACTGTCTTCTTTTGATGAGACGGTAATTCAACATGGTGCCGAATTTAATCTTGGGTTGCATAAATATGCAGGCGATAATTTCAGCCCCAAGGGACATAAGTACATCCGCGAGTATAGCTCAGAGACAGTACCTCGTACGCTTTACCGTGTAGGAGGTGTGATCTTCTCGAAAGAGAAAGTGTTTTCCATGTACGAGAATCGTATCATGATCAAGTACACGTTGGAAGATGCTCATTCCGCTACGACCTTACGTTTCCGTCCTTTCCTTGCTTTCCGTAGCGTGAAGAACTTAACGCAAGCCAATGGTAACGTGAACCAATCTTACGAGGAAGTCACAAACGGAATCAAGACATGTATGTATCCCGGTTATCCGGAACTGTATATGCAATTTAACAAGAAAGTTAAATTTGTGTATGAGCCGTATTGGTACAATGGCATCGAGTATCCGAAAGAACAAGAGAGGGGATATCCTTATCAGGAGGATTTGTATGTTCCCGGATATTTCGAGGTCCCTATCAAAAAAGGGGAGACTATTATTTTCAGCGCTGGCGATAGTGCAGTGGCAACTACCCGCTTGAAGGCACTGTATGAGAATGAGGTCGTAGCTCGTACGCCTCGTACTAGCTTCTTCAATTGCTTGAAGAATTCCGCTCAGCAATTTTATTTTCGTCCCAAGGAAGACGACGCTTATCTATTAGCGGGCTATCCATGGTTTAAAGTACGTGCGAGAGATTTGTTCGTAGCTCTTCCGGGTAGTACGTTGTCTATCGATGATCCGGTTCGTTTTGAGAAGATCATGCATACGGCGATGCCGGCGATGCGGGCGTATATGGCGAATGGGCGTTTCGATGCGGTGATTCGTGAGATCGAGCATCCGGATGTCTTTTTATGGGCGATCTGGGCGATCCAACAGTATGCTAAACATGAGGGCGTTGAAAAGGCACGTGAGCTATACAGCGATTTCGTGAAAGAAGTTATCGATTATATACGGGACCAGAAACATCCCGATATGAAATTGATGGAGAATGGTTTACTTTTCGCTAATGGAAAAGATAAGGCGATTACTTGGATGAATTCTACCGTAAACGGAAAACCTGTCGTAACTCGTTCCGGTTATATAGTGGAATTTAACGCTCTTTGGTATAATGCTCTTTGTTTCTATACGGAATTGATGGGGGGAGTACCTGTCGAGGGTATTGATCCGATTATCAAGTCGATGGATAAATCGTTCCCGGAAACCTTTGTGAACGGGTATAATTATTTGTTCGATTCCGTGAATGGTTCTACGGTAGATTGGAGCGTACGGCCTAATATGATTTTCGCTGTGGCATTGCCTTATTCCCCATTGACGAGGATGCAGAAACGTGCCGTGGTGGACATCGTGACGAAAGAGTTGCTTACCCCGAAGGGCTTGCGTTCCTTGAGTCCGAAGAGCGAAGGATATCGCCCGTATTATGTGGGGCCGCAATATGAACGAGATTTGGCTTATCACCAAGGTACTGCTTGGCCGTGGTTGTTAGGCGCCTATTTGGAAGCTTATTTGCGTGTATTCGGAAAGAGTGGCGTTGCTTTTGCTGAACGTATGTTGATAAGCTTGGAGGAGGAGATGTCATTACACTGTATCGGGACGATCCCGGAATTGTTTGATGGTAACCCACCGTTTACCGGACGTGGAGCTGTCTCTTTTGCGATGAATGTTGCGGCTATCCTCCGTGTTGTGGATTTGTTGAAGAAGTATAACGCCGAATAAAACTAAGTACCATTATGAAAGCATTAATGTTTGGATGGGAATTTCCTCCTCATATCTTGGGCGGTTTAGGAACGGCCAGTTTCGGTTTGACACGAGGCATGGCAATGCAGCCCGATATGGATATTACTTTTTGTATACCGAAGCCCTGGGGCGATGAAGACCAGAGCTTTCTAAAGATAGTGGGTGTCAACCAAGTTCCGATTGTTTGGAAGGATGTTGACCGTGAATATGTGCAGCAACGGGTTTCCAAAGCGGGAATGAACGCTGACCAGTATTATAAGTACAGGGATCATATTTATGCGGATTTCAGTTATCGTCATGTGACTGATTTAGGGTGCCTTGAGTTTTCCGGACGTTATCCGGATAATCTTCTGGAAGAGATCAATAACTATTCGATCGTTGCGGGAGTAATCGCTCGTACGGAAGAGTATGATATCATCCATGCGCACGACTGGTTGACTTATCCGGCGGGTATTCACGCTAAAAATGTGAGTGGTAAGCCTTTGGTCATCCATGTTCATGCTACGGATTACGATCGTAGTCGCGGTAATGTGAATCCGGATGTCTATGCGATTGAGAAGAATGGTATGGACAATGCAGACCATATCATAACGGTGAGTAATTTGACTCGTCAGACGGTGATTGAGAAATATCATCAAGATCCCTCTAAGGTAACGACCGTACATAACGCCGTAGAGCCTTTAAGTCCTGAGATTTTAGCGATCCCAGATAAAAAGGGTGTAAAGGATAAGGTTATTACATTCTTAGGTCGTATCACGATGCAGAAAGGGCCGGAATATTTCGTTGAGGCTGCCGCAAAGGTTTTGGCTAAGGCTCCTTATGCACGTTTCGTGATGGCTGGTAGTGGTGATATGATGGATCAAATGATTCGTTTGGCTGCGGCACGTAATATTTCAGATCGTTTCCACTTTACTGGATTTATGAAGGGTAAGCAGGTCTATGAGGTGTTGAAAGCCAGTGATGTATATGTGATGCCTTCGGTTTCCGAGCCTTTTGGTATCTCTCCGTTGGAAGCCATGCAATGTGGTGTACCCTCTATCATTTCTAAACAATCCGGTTGCGCCGAGATCTTGGATTATGCGATTAAGGTGGATTATTGGGATATTGAGGCGTTAGCGGATGCCATGTATTCTATTATTACTTATCCTGCCATGCATGAGTTCTTGAAAGTGGAAGGTAAGAAAGAGGTGGATAATATCAAATGGGAGTATGCCGGACAAAAGGTTCGTCGTATTTACGACAATGTGATAGGTAACAAATAAATTAACGACAAGACAAAAATAAAACAAACAATATTATGAAAACGATCTGCTTTTATTTTCAAATACATCAGCCGTTCCGTTTAAAAAGATATCGCTTCTTCGATATAGGTAACGACCATTACTATTACGATGATTTCCAGAATGAGGAGATTATCCATCGTATAGCTGAACAATGTTACTTGCCGGCTAACCGGACTATTTTGGAGATGATTAAGACCAGTGGTGGTAAGTTTAAGGTAGCGTTCTCTATTTCCGGCGTAGCGTTGGAGCAGATGGAGATTTATACTCCGGAAGTGATCGATAGCTTTAAGGAATTGGCGGCTACGGGGAATGTGGAATTCTTGTCTGAGACTTATGCTCATTCTCTTTCTTCCTTGGGAGATCCGGAGGAGTTCAAGCATCAAGTAAAGAAACAAGAAGATAAGATCAAGACTTTATTCGGGGTTAAACCGAAAGTGTTCCGTAATACGGAGTTGATTTACTCGGATGATATTTCCGCTATGGTTTCTGAGATGGGCTATAAGGGGATGTTGACGGAGGGTGCTAAGCATATCTTAGGTTGGAAGAGTCCGAACTATATGTATTCTTCTTGCGTAGCTCCGAAGTTGAGTTTATTATTGAAGAATGACCGTTTCAGCGAGGATTTATCGAACCGTTTCAGTGATTATAGTTGGAATGAGTATCCTTTGACAGCCGATAAGTATATGTCATGGATCGCTGCTACTCCGGATTCAGAGCAAATCATTAATTTGTTTATGAATTATGAGGTGCTGGGATCTTTGCATCCAGCTTCAACCGGTATTTTTGAGTTCTTCAAGGCTTTGCCTCGCTTTGCCGCAGATAAGGGTATTAGTTTCTCTACTCCATCGGAAGTATTTACATTGATCAAGCCGGTAGATTCTATCTCCGTTCCTTATCCGATCTCTTGGGTAGATGAGGAGAGAGATTGTAGTTCTTGGTTAGGAAATGTATTGCAGCAGGAAGCATTCCGTAAGATTAACGAGATCGGTGAGCGTGTTCGTTTGTCTCAGACTCGTCGTATCCGTCAGGACTGGTACTATCTGCAGAGCAGTGACCATTTCTATTATATGAGTACAAAGCATATGGGACAGGGAGGCTTTAGCCCTTACGATAATCCGTATGACGCATTTAATAACTATATGAATGTTCTTTCCGATTTCATTGTTCGTGTGAATGCGGAATTCCCGGAAAACATAGAGAATGAGGAATTGAATTCATTGCTTTCTACGATTAAGAATCAAGGAGAGGAGATCGAGAGTCTACAGAAAGAATTAGATAAATTAAAAAAGAAGGCGGCGAAGAAATAAGTCGTTAATTGATTTGACTAGACTATTTTTGGAGAGTGACGGGTCCTTTAGGGGGCCCGTTATTTTTTGCTTTGGAACAGTGCATAAAAAAAGCGAGATGTTCTTCTTCTCGCTTTTTTTGTATGAATACTTTTTATTATCTGGCATATTTACATGAAGTGATACCGATTTTCATTACTTCTTCATCTTTCCGTATTTTTACTCCTGAAGGGGCCAAATAGTTCGTGATTGCGGTTGTGATTGTTTGTACGCTACCATAATTGTTACTTTGGGTATAAGTCCAATCAACCGGTATGATAAGTAACGCCATATCTTTATCCGGATCTTTCTCTATCTGATATTTCAATAAATTGGCGAGATTCGGGAAAGAGTAAGTGCGAGTCGTCTCATTGTAAGCTTCCGATAAAAACGAGGTTACATTATTGTTTATCTGGTTGCCCTCAAAGAAACTTTTTACCGAATCCTCTGGCAATATTAATAGATAAGGAGGAGGAGCCAATGCATATTGCCAATCTTCTTGCGGCATCGCTTTTAACTCGAGTGGTAAATTATTCACGATACGCTCTTTCATGATCGGAGTGATTTCCTTTGTCGGAAGAACAATGCGTGTACAAACGCCGGCAGGAGTCTTAAAGAATGCATAGCTGTCGTTCGGTTGTAGCAATTGACTCATATCCGTATTTTTGAAACGACTTAGCTGAATAACCTCTTTAGTGACGGAGAAAGCTTCCCACGTGGTTATTAAAGAGTCTTTTCCTGCTGTGCTTTTAACCGCATAATTATAATATATCTTAAGGACAGAGCTAGCCACGGACAATATATTACCACTACCGAAGGTAGTTGTTACATAAAGCCCCGGGAAAAACTCATTGAAAGTTTCTTGATTCTTGAATGTACCCGGATTATTAATCGTTTCATCATAAAATTTTTGTCCGAACTCAGTAGGCATTTTAATGCTTACATGAGGGCTGTAACCATCAGAGTTTCTAAGGGAGTCGGATATACTTGTGTTATAAGCTGTATAAGCTTGAGCACCCATTGACTCTTGCATATTGCAATATTGCTTAGGGTCAATATTTGTATAAAAATTCTTTTGTAATGGACTTGTAATTTTAAAGATCTCCGCACGCATAGGCGCCAAGGAGTCTCCTACCCATACACCGTTTTTATTGGAACCATTATAATATATATTGAATTCCACCGAATCAATTTTTCCCTCATAAGGTGTATGCGCAAATTGAAAATCACTCGGACAATAGAATTGGCACATATAATCCGATACAAGGTTACCATACAGCGGATCGTAGAGTTCACCCAACTGGGCGCTAGTAGACCTTGCGTAAATAGAATCTAATTGCACCGTAGTGGCTTGTATCTGGAACGTGTCCATATATACCGCAATTGTATCGTCGCCTGGCTGAATACTTGTTCCTATCGAACTAAAATCATCATTACACCCGGCCAAAATGCTAGCACCAAGGCCAAGTCCAAGTATTAAAAGCTTGATTTTCATTACTACATTTATTATTTCGTGTTAGAATCCAATACCACGTCGTAGAACTTATTGAACTCGTCCATATAAGTTTCCGGTGACTGATAGGGAAGGAAAGGAGTATCTTTCTTGGCAGAGATATAATCAAGGACTTCTTGATTGATCGTCTCGCTACCTTGGATTACACCATCAGCGAAATCAATCGCTAATTTGGTTAAGGCCACAAAACTTGTATCTGCCTTGATTAACTTCAAGTCAGCTTCTTTGGCTCCGTCCGCCTTCAGTTTTGTCGCGAAATCTTTGTTTAGCGGGTTCTTGAAGTCATCGTTGTAGATCGAATAAACGATTTTCGCGTTACGCAGGCACGGGTCATCGGCATACATTCTCTTGATGTAAAGAGCCGTTAACGCTGACATCCAGCCATGGCAATGGATTACATCAGGAATCCAACGCAATTTTTTTACGGTTTCCAATACTCCGCGTACATAGAAGATCGAACGATCGTCATTATCTTCATACTCATTTCCATTCTCATCGCTGACCGTGGATTTCCGTTGGAAGAAATCCTCGTTGTCAATAAAGTAAACCTGCATCCGGGCCGATTGAATGGATGCTACCTTAATGATCAGAGGATGGTCCGTGTCGTCAATAATAAGATTCATACCAGACAGACGGATAACCTCGTGCAACTGATTGCGGCGCTCGTTGATATTTCCGAATTTTGGCATGAATGTCCTGATTTCGCGACCACGCTCCTGAATTCCTTGCGGCAAATTTCTACATATTGTCGCGATCTCGGATTCGGGAAGGTAGGGAGTGATTTCTTGGGCTATAAACAAGATTTTTTTTGCATCCATTCTGTAAACTAGTTTTATAAAGACGCTACAAAGATACGAAAAATCTTTTATTTACGGTAATTATTTAGTTGCTTTGCACCGTCAATTAAGCATCTATCTGATGAAAATAGTAAATAGTATTAAAGATTTGAAGGCTTATCTTGCTGAGGCAAAGCAGGATAATAAGAAAATTGGCTTTGTTCCTACCATGGGAGCACTGCATAATGGACATCTTAGCTTGGTACAACATTGCGTGAAAAACAATGATGTATGTGTAGTCAGTGTTTTTGTAAATCCAACCCAATTTAATGACAAACACGACTTGGAAACGTATCCCCGTACGTTGGAGGCTGATTGTGTGTTATTAGAATCTGCCGGCTGTGACTATGTATTCGCTCCCTCTGTAGAAGAGATGTATCCGGAGCCAGATACCCGTACGTTTGATTTGGGAACGGTATCTGAGGTAATGGAAGGCGCTAAGCGTCCGGGGCATTTTAACGGTGTAGCGCAGGTGGTAAGTAAATTGTTCTATATCGTGGAGCCGGATAACGCTTATTTCGGAGAAAAGGATTTCCAGCAGATCGCTGTGATCCGGGCGATGGTGAAACAATTGAATATCCCTGTAACGATCAATGCTTGTCCGATCGTTCGTGAGGGCGATGGCTTGGCCTTGAGTAGCCGGAATACCCGTTTGACACCGGAACAACGTCAAAAAGCTCCGTTAATTGCTCGTACGTTAAAAGAAAGTACTACCTTTGTGCCCGGAAAAAGCGTACAAGAAGTGATTGACTATGTTGTCAATACGATTAATAGCGATCCTGTCATGGAAGTTGAGTATTACGAGATCGTAGATGGCAATACGTTAGAGTCTATCAAGAACTGGTCGGATACCGATTATCCGGTAGGTTGCATCACGGTATATTGCGGAGAGGTACGTTTGATCGACAATATCAAATACTAATTATAAGTCATACATGTTTATAGAGGTAGTAAAGTCAAAAATTCACCGGGTAACGGTAACGGAAGCTAACTTAAACTATATCGGTAGCATCACTATCGACGAGGATTTGTTGGACGCCGCTAATTTGATCGCGAACGAGAAGGTCTCGATCGTGAATAATAATAACGGAGAACGTTTTGAGACGTATATTATCAAGGGCGAACGTGGCTCGGGAGTGGTTTGCTTGAACGGAGCGGCTGCCCGTAAGGCTCAACCCGGAGATATTATTATCGTTATGTCGTATGCCATGATGGATTTCGAGGAGGCGAAAACATTCAAGCCTTCCGTGGTATTTCCTGATACGGCGACAAATAAGTTGATATAGCAGACGCTAGGCTTTGTAGAGATCTCTAATCATAAGAAAAGCTCGTCGGGATGCGGCGGGCTTTTTTTATTTTCATAAATTTAAGTAATAAGCGAGTTATGTACACGAACAGGAATATATGGAATGTTAGCTACCCGATCTTTTTGAGCTTGTTGGCGCAAAACGTGATAAACGTGACTGATACGGCTTTTCTAGGTAGGGTTGGTGAAGTCGAGTTGGGGGCTTCCGCTATGGGAGGACTTTATTATATCTGCGCTTTTACGATCGCCTTTGGTTTTAGTACGGGATCTCAAATCGTGATTGGCCGTAGAAACGGAGAGGGACGTTATGACCAGATAGGGCCTGTCATGATACAAGGCGTTTTCTTCCTATTGTCGCTGGCTGCTATATTGTTCTTGTTTTCTCGTTTTTTTGCGGGAGACGTGATGCGTGTATTGATTTCTTCGGACGCTATCTTGAATGCCACGGAGGAATTTTTGGATTGGCGTGTGTTTGGCTTCTTCTTCTCTTTCGTGAACGTGATGTTCCGGGCTCTTTTTATAGGTATTACCCGTACAAAGGTGTTGACATTGAACGCTGTCTTGATGGCAATGACGAATGTCTTACTGGATTATCTTTTGATTTTCGGACATGCCGGATTCCCAAAGATGGGTATTCAAGGGGCGGCTATCGCTTCCGTCATAGCCGAGGCGGTATCGATTCTCTTTTTCGTGGTTTACACGAGACTTACCGTAGATATACGTAAATATGCGCTTAACCAGATTCGTTCTTTCGATTTTGGCTTGTTGAAACGGGTGCTGGATATTTCTGTGTTCACGATGCTGCAATATTTCTTGTCTATCGCTACTTGGTTTATGTTCTTTATCGCTGTGGAGCATTTGGGGCAACGGGAGTTGGCGGTGGCGAATATCGTACGTAGTATTTACGTCGTGATGTTGATTCCCGTTAATTCCTTGGCGACCACGACAAACACGTTCGTGAGTAATAGTATCGGGGCGGGAGCGATCAATCAAGTTATACCGACTATCTGGAAGATCTGTAAGTTATCGTTGGGCATTATGGTCGTGTTTGCCGCTATTGTCAGTTTGATGCCGGGATGGGTCGTGTCTGTTTATACGAATGACGCTTCATTAGTGGCGGCCTCGGTTCCATCCGTCTACGTGATTGTCGGTTCTTTATTGATCGGATCGGTAGCTAATGTGGCGTTCAACGGGGTGTCGGGTACGGGAAATACACGTTCTGCGCTTTTTATGGAAGCGGCGGTATTGATTCTGTATGTGCTTTTTGTATATGTCGCGGGGATACGTTTGCGTTTGTCGGTAGCCGTATGCTTCTTGACAGAGGCTATTTACTATAGTGGATTGCTCGTCGCTAGCGTAATCTATTTAAAGAAAGCCTCTTGGCAAAATAAGAGAATATAAGTATATGAGGGGAAAAAAACACGTACGTCTTTTTTCGAAAACACGTACGTGAATTCTGAAAAACATGTACGTGTTTTTTTGAACTGTGAATATTGGGAAATTGTTCGTATTTTTGTATTGTAATCAAATAAGAAAGGTAACTCATGTCCACGAAGCAATGTGAAGATATGTTGGTAGGAAAAGGAGTACGGCCTACTGCCGCACGGATCCTTGTCTTGCAAAAATTATCAGAACGAACCAGCCCGGCTTCCCTGTTCGAATTGGAGGCGGAGTTGGAGACGTTGGATAAATCGACCATTTCCCGTTCATTGGCCTTGTTATTGGAACATCATGCGATCCATTCTTTCGAAGATGGTAGTGGCTCTATAAAATATGAGATATGCCAGAGCCGTTCGGAGACATGCCCAGTGGGTGATAGGCATATTCATTTTTTCTGCGAGGTATGCCGTAAAACCTCTTGTTTAAATAATATCAAGATCCCGGTCGCTCAATTGCCGGAAGGATATATAATGGATACCATTAATTATACGGTAAAGGGTGTTTGCCCATTGTGTAATAAGCGACGTTTTCAGAAACCCTGATAATTTGCAATCAAGTTGCAACTCCCTTCTCTTACCTTTGTACCGTAATCAAGAAGTAAATAATTAAAATAGATAAGATTATGAGTACAACATGTGGATGTGAACATTGCCATTCGCACGGAAGTTCCGGTTTATGGATGCCGACGGTTTCTTTCGTTTTGTTGGTGATAGGACTTATCGGGAAGTACTCGGGGATAAGTTGGTTTGCTGAGTCTTGGATAGAGGCCATTTGGTTTCTGGTCGCTTTTTTGCCGGTAGGACTTCCTGTTATGCGAGAAGCTTGGGAAGCGGCTTTGCGGAAAGACTTTTTTAGTGAGTTCTCGTTAATGGCGATCGCCTCGATCGGGGCGTTTTGTATTGGGGAGTATCCCGAGGCCGTAGCCGTGATGCTTTTCTATACGGTAGGAGAGAGGTTGCAACTTCTAGCCGTGAATAAAGCCTCGAAGAATATCAGTGACTTATTAGATGTCCGGCCGGAACGAACGGATGTATGGCGGACGGGTACATATATGAATGTATCTCCGAAGGATGTGAAAGTAGGCGAGCGGATCGAGGTGAAGCCCGGCGGACGTGTGCCTTTGGATGGCGTTTTATTGGAAGCCGAGGCACAGTTCGATACCTCGGCATTAACCGGGGAAAGTATGCCTCGTTCTATCCGTGAGGGTGAGGAGGTGCTTGCCGGAATGATCGTGCAGGGGCAGGCGGTACGTATACAAGTGAATCGGCCGTACGAGCAAAGTGCCTTGGCCCGTATTTTGGCTTTGGTGAAAGATGCCTCGGAGCGGAAAGCGCCGGCGGAATTGTTTATTCGGCGTTTCGCACGGATTTATACCCCAATCGTGATTCTTCTGTCGTTTCTAATCGTGTCGGTTCCTGCTTTGGTAGGGATGGTGACGCCTTCTTTCCAGTATGTTTTCTCGGATT
Source organism: Parabacteroides sp. KHUB-02 (assembly GCF_056640955.1). Classification (NCBI taxonomy): domain Bacteria; kingdom Pseudomonadati; phylum Bacteroidota; class Bacteroidia; order Bacteroidales; family Tannerellaceae; genus Parabacteroides; species Parabacteroides sp. KHUB-02. The sequence goes on from NZ_JBWQEV010000001.1 coordinate 480,415, forward strand.
GGTTATATAGGGGATTGGTTTTCTTGGTTATTTCTTGTCCTTGTGCCTTGGTTATAAGTGTTCCGCTCGGGTATTTCGGTGGTATAGGCGCCGCTTCTCGTGCCGGGATATTATTTAAGGGCGGTAATTATTTAGATACGATCACACGGGTAAATACGGTAGCGTTCGATAAGACCGGTACATTGACTACCGGGCGTTTTGAGGTCACAACGGTGGAAAGCACGGAGATCCCGGTTTCTGATCTTTTGAGTATTTTGTTATCAGTAGAGCGGAAAAGTACCCATCCGGTAGCGCAGGCTGTAGTTCGCTATGCGGAAAAACAAGATAGCGTGCCGATGGAAATCACTGACATGCGGGAATTGGCAGGGCATGGTGTCGAGGCTATCGTGAACGGTCGGCAGGTGCTTGTCGGTAACATTCGTTTATTGGCCGAACGTGATATTCCTGTCCCGAAGGAATTATCCGATAGTGTTTCTACCGTGGTGGTTTGTGCGATCGATGGGAAATATGCGGGGCATCTTCTCCTTTCGGATACCTTGAAGAAGGATGCCGTGGATGCGATTCGTCGGTTAAAGGATCTGGATGTTAAAGATATTTGCTTGTTGTCCGGGGATAAGCAAGAGATCGTGAATCAATTCGCTGAGCGTTTGGGTGTCGATAAAGCGTATGGTAATCTGCTGCCGGAGGATAAAGCCGCTTATATAGAGCGATTAACGGCGGAGCCGGATAAGTCGGTTGCCTTTGTGGGCGATGGGATGAACGATGCGCCGGTACTGGCTTTAAGTGATGTCGGTATTGCGATGGGTGGATTGGGATCGGATGCGGCCATCGAGAGCGCGGACGTGGTTATCCAAACGGACCAGCCCTCTAAAGTAGCGGAAGCTATTTCTATCGGACGTGCTACCCGGAATATCGTCCGTCAGAATATCGTGGGATCTATTGGCGTGAAGGTGATAGTCCTTGTGGCGGGAGCCTTCGGTTTTGCCACGCTTTGGGAAGCTGTTTTCGCGGATGTAGGCGTATCTTTGCTGGCGGTTCTTAATTCGATCCGTATACTAAAACGTTGAGAAGTGAAGAATTTCGAGATCGCTTTCATCGCATACTCATCTCTTTTTCGTACCTTTGCCCCTTAATCCAGTAGAAAATAATATAAATACACATACGAATTATGTTTGAGAACTTAAGCGAAAGGTTAGACAGATCGTTTAAACTGTTGAAGGGCGAAGGCAAGATTACCGAGATCAATGTGGCGGAAACATTGAAGGATGTGCGTAAAGCGTTGTTGGATGCCGACGTCAATTATAAGGTTGCCAAGAGTTTTACGGATACGGTAAAAGAGAAGGCTTTAGGACAGAACGTGCTTACATCGGTTAAGCCTAGTCAGTTGATGGTTAAGATTGTTCACGATGAGTTGGCCAGCTTGATGGGAGGTACGGCTGTCGACGTGAATTTGCAGGGAAATCCCGCCATTATATTGATGTCCGGTTTGCAAGGTTCGGGTAAGACTACTTTCACTGGTAAACTAGCGTCTTTATTAAAGACCAAGAAAAATAAGAAACCATTATTAGCCGCTTGCGACGTGTATCGTCCGGCAGCTATCGAGCAGTTGCGTGTAGTCGGAGAGCAGGTAGGTGTTCCGGTATACATGGAATTGGAGAATAAGAATCCGGTGGAGATCGCTATGAACGCTATCCGCGAGGCACGGGCTAAAGGCAATGACGTCGTGATCGTGGATACCGCCGGTCGTTTGGCTATCGATGAGCAGATGATGAACGAGATCGCCGCTATCAAGAGCGCTATCCAGCCGGATGAGACCTTGTTCGTGGTAGATGCCATGACGGGTCAGGATGCCGTGAATACCGCAAGGGAATTTAATGAGCGGCTGAACTTCGACGGCGTCGTACTTACGAAGTTGGATGGTGATACCCGTGGTGGTGCCGCTTTGTCGATCCGTACGGTTGTTGATAAGCCGATTAAGTTTGTCGGTACGGGCGAGAAGATGGATGCCTTGGATATTTTCCACCCTGAACGTATGGCGGATCGAATCTTAGGCATGGGTGATATCGTGTCTTTGGTGGAACGTGCGCAAGAGCAATATGACGAGGAAGAAGCGAAACGTTTGCAGAAGAAGATCGCTAAGAACCAGTTCGATTTTAACGACTTTATCTCCCAGATCCAACAGATCAAGAAGATGGGTAACTTGAAAGAGTTGGCATCCATGATCCCGGGTGTAGGAAAGGCATTGAAAGATGTGGATATCGATGATAACGCGTTCAAGAGTATCGAGGCTATCATTTATTCGATGACTCCGGATGAGCGCAGCAACCCGGCTATCTTGAATGGCTCACGCCGTCAGCGTATCGCTAAAGGTAGCGGTACGAGCATCCAGGAGGTGAACAAGCTGATCAAGCAATTTGATGAGACCCGTAAGATGATGCGTATGCTTACTTCCGCAAAGTCGGGGAAGATGAAGCTACCTTCGATGAAGCCTTCGTTCAGACGTTAATTAACAGGAGACAATCAATAATATGGAAGAACAACATTATCAATTGCTGGATGGTAAGGCCGTTTCCGCTCAGATGAAGAAGGAGATGGCTGAGGAGGTAGCCCAGATCAAGGCTGCCGGAGGTAAGATCCCTCACTTGGCTGCTATTTTGGTGGGCCATGACGGTGGTAGCGAGACTTATGTGGCTAGTAAAGTCAAGACTTGTCAGGAGATTGGTTTTAAGTCTACCTTAATTCGCTTTGAGGAGGATGTTACGGAGGGAGAATTGCTTCGTAAGGTCGATGAGTTAAATAATGATCCGGATGTGGATGGCTTTATCGTACAGCTTCCGCTTCCGAAACATATATCCGAGCAGAAGGTGATTGAGGCGATCGATTATCGTAAAGACGTGGACGGTTTCCATCCGATTAACGTGGGACGTATGTCTATCGGTTTGCCTTGTTTCGTATCGGCTACGCCTGCCGGTATCTTGGAATTATTGAAGCGTTATCATATCGAGACGCAAGGAAAGCATTGCGTGGTTTTGGGACGCAGCAATATTGTCGGCAAGCCGATGGCTACCTTGATGATGCAGAAATCTTATCCGGGCGATTGTACGGTGACCGTATGCCATAGCCGTTCTAAGAACTTGAAGGAGATGTGCTTGTCTGCTGATATTATTATCGTGGCTTTAGGTGTTCCTGAATTCTTGAAAGGGGATATGGTGAAGGAAGGCGCCGTGATCGTTGACGTGGGAACAACCCGTATGCCAAGCAGCGTAACCAAGAGCGGATTTAAGTTAACGGGAGATGTCTTGTTTAACGAGGTCGCTCCTAAATGTTCCTATATCACTCCGGTTCCGGGTGGCGTAGGGCCTATGACAATCATTTCTTTGATGCGTAACACATTGTTAGCGGGAAAGAAAGCGATCTATAAGTAAGTGGATGGATAAAAAAGTTCGCAAAAGGTTTGTGTAATCAGAATTTATACCTATCTTTGCGCCGTCTTAAAGGGAGAATCCTTTGAAAGGCGGATATGGTGAGAGTAGCTCAGTTGGTTAGAGCATCGGATTGTGGTTCCGAGGGTCGTGGGTTCGAGCCCCATCTTTCACCCATTGTGGTTTTTTAGATAAAAATCTTGTTATGAATAAAACAAGGTTTTATGAACCAAGGCGTCTGTGAAGAATGAAAGGTTTTTTTATATGGTGAGAGTAGCTCAGTTGGTTAGAGCATCGGATTGTGGTTCCGAGGGTCGTGGGTTCGAGCCCCATCTTTCACCCTAGAATGAGAAAAGGATATGTCTATTAGGGCATATCCTTTTTCTATTTCTTATAATGGGCATTGTAAGTCTTTTATGATGCCCATCATAAGGAGCTTACAATAGGCATTGTAAACTCCTTATAATAGCGATCGTGCTGACCTACTCTTCGGTATATAAACCTTCTCTTGATAATTGCTTATCCAGATTCGCTACACCGAGGGCTATGATAGCGGTAACAGTAGCCGTATGTTCTTGGTATTCGGGGATGTTCTTTGTGTATAAATCCCGTTCCGTATGCCAGATTTCGCCGTAATCAAAATCATATCCTTTGAAATCCTCTGTGGTGAAACCTAATGTGGGGACACCTTCGATGGCGAAAACTGATGCGTCTGTTCCCCCCATGCGTGTCGGGCGTTTACGGGGTTCACGAACTTTTACCTCGAAAGGATAGTCCGGACGGATTTTTTGGATGGGTTCGCTGATCTTCACGAAATCATCATACATGGCTTGAGGGACGGAGATACCGACAGGAGGTTCCGGGCCACCGTCACGATTGAACAAATTAGCGATTTTGGGTAATTTATCCTTATGCGCTTTCACCCAAGCTTGTGCTCCTAATAAGCCAAATTCCTCACCGGCGAATCCGATAAATAAGATCGTGCGCTTAGGCTTGGCTCCGGATTTGGCGATCATGCGAGCGGCTTCCATCATCGGTCCGATTCCAGTACCGCAATCGATGCCTCCGGTAGCCACGTCGAAAGCATCTAGGTGACCGCTGATAATAACATATTCGTCCGGGTATTTGCTGCCTTTGATAGACGCTACGACATTATGGTATTTAACCGGGCCTAATTTAAAATGATTACGAATATCGAACTCTAGTTCGAATGTACGTCTCTCTTTCACCATTTGTTCGATGATCGCGAATTGATGCTCGTCTAATTTGATATCCGGAAGTTCCGGCAGATTGTCGAAGTTCGTATTCGGGTCGTTCATCATTTTCCGGTCGTATAACGCACGGATAGGTACGGTGGAGGATTGGATAAAACCTAAAGCTCCGGCCTCGCACATTTCCTTATAATATAATCCGGGGAATTCTTTATAAGGCAACATCTCGTTTTTCTCCCCGTTTTCCCAGTTGCGGCGTCTTAGATCATTGTTTTTCTTCATGATCTCGTTGTTCTCTTTCTTGATCTCCGCACGGATGGAATCTCCCGAGGCGGAGCGGTCGATAGGCCAACCTACATTTTTCCCTGAGATAAGAACCCAAGCACCATTTAATCTTCCTTTGATTTGCTGGAACTCCTCGTCGTTACGAGGCTCCATCACCGCATGCCCACGTTGCACGCCTTTCGTTCCGGAAGTGTAGGAAGGGGTGGCGAAATGCAGGATCATTCCGTTGTCGCTCAACAAGCGTCCGAACCAAGGTCCTCGATTAAAGCCGACAGGGACGGTACCGGCCTCTTCTAATTGGACATCGAGTCCCCAACTCTTAAACTCACGCACCATCCACTCGGCGGCGTTCTCATAAGCGTCGGAACCTATTAAACGTCCGCCAAAGCGGTTTGTAAGGATATCCAGCTGATGCATCACTTGATTATCGTTCTGACCCATCTCGATGATTTTTTTTACGGCAGCGTCCTGAGCTGGTACAGGGGAGACTGTCATGCAGGCTAATGCCGCACAAACAAGTAAGATTTTTCTCATAAAGTAGTGTTTATTTCATTGATATGACTGTTTATTATTCAGTGTATGCAAATAAAGGAATAAATTTTGACTTATTGCAAATGAAATGGCAGTTTCTTTTATAACTTTGCGGAGTAAACAGATGGTGAATGAAAACAATGCGTAGCTTGAAGTGGTTAAGACCCCTCTTGGTAGTACTCTTTATGAGTTACTACGTGGGTGGCACGGCCTTTACCCATACGCATCATTTCCTAAACTATAGTATCACTCACTCTCATCCCTATCTGCCGGGAGCCGATGGCTTGCCTCATCATGAGCATAGTACGGTAGCGTTTAATACGATTGAAGAGCTGACCGAATTGTGTATGGAGTTAATTCCGTACTTACCTTTGGTTATGGCTTGGGCGCTTTTGATGGTAGTGCTCGTCTTTCTAAAGAAAGAGGTTGTCTTGCGTCTTGTGCGGCGTGGCGAATCCCGTGCGCCTCCCTCGTTTGGTATAGTAATTTGAATCAAGCATTAGAATCACTTTTTATACTAAACATTTTACGCATCTTATATGAAATCTATATTTTTACTATTGCTTCCAGCGATAGTACTATGCTCTTGCCATACCCAAAAGCAAGAGGATGAGTCTGCGCATGCCGTAACACTCAAAGGGGATATTATACATATCGGTTCCGAATCTCCTGTTTTATCCAAGTTGACAAAGGAAACGGTTAAACGGGAACCTTACCGTATGGAGTTTACCACCTCGGGGGTCGTACAGGCGATTCCTTCTAATTACGCAGAGGTGGCTTCACCGGTAAGCGGGCGAATTACGAAATCGTTCGTTCGCTTAGGGCAGAAAGTGGCCCCGGGTAGTCCGATCTTCGAGATTAGCGCTCCCGCTGTTTATGAGGCGGGGAAATCTTATTACCAAGCTCGCCAAGAGATGGAACTGGCCTTGAAAAGCTTGAATCGGGAGAAAGACTTGATGAAAAACAAGGTTGGTGTCCAAAAGGAATTGGAAGAGGCCGAGGTGAATTACGAGTTAAAGAAAAAAGACTATGAGAATATGGTAGCCGCATTGAAAGTCTTTCAGATTAATCCGGATGAAATGGCTTTGGGGCAACCATTGATCGTTCGCTCGCCTATAGCCGGTGAGGTCGTGAAAGATCGGATCGTAATCGGGCAATATATGAAAGAGGACGCCGAGCCAGTAGCTGTCATCGCCGATTTGAGCAAGGTATGGGTGGTCGCCCATGTAAAAGAGAAGGATTTGAGTTTAATACAGGCTTTGGATGAGGTGGAAATTCGGTTGGTAGCCATGCCGGATAAACCGATATCGGGAAAGATTTATCATATCAGCGAGATGCTGGACCCCGATACCCGTTCGGTGGAGGTCTTGATCGAGTGCGATAACAGTACCCGTTTGATGAAACCGGAGATGTACGGCACGGTCAAGTTGAGCGACCGTGAGGCGGAGGTAATCCGTATACCTACTTCCGCTATCTTGCAGGAAGAGGAGAATATGTACGTATTGGTGGAATTGGGGAATAACGATTATCGGAAACAAAAGATCGAGACCGGCCTTACTGAAGATGGCAAGACGGTGGTTTTATCCGGCTTGAACGTAGGTGACGAGATCGTAGCTACGGGAGCGTTTTATTTACTTGACGCACGCTAACGGATTATGAAAAGGATTATTTACTTGGCGATACATCGGCGAGGACTGATGTTCGTGTTATTTCTGTTCTTAGCGATCGTTGGTTATTATTCTTGGACGCGGTTGGCGATAGATGCTTATCCGGATATCGCCGATACCACCGTGCAAGTCGTGACGCAAGTTCCCGGATTGGCCGCCGAGGAGATCGAGCAACAAATCAGTATTCCGATCGAGCGGGCTATGAATGGTCTGCCGGGACTAAACGTAATGCGTAGCAAGAATACGTTTGGTTTATCTACGGTCGTATTGGTTTTTGATGATGGTATTGAGGATTATTGGGCCCGGCAACGTGTACAAGAGCGGTTGGTAGACGTGGAGCTTCCTTATAATGCGGTTCCCGGCTTAAATCCTTTGACTTCGCCGACGGGAGAGATCTTTCGTTATGTGGTGGAAAGTGACCGTTTAGACTTGAGGGAGTTGACCGATTTGCATAAATGGGTAATTATTCCGAGACTGAAACAGGTTACGGGTGTAGCGGATGTAAGTAATTACGGCGGTATCACTACCCAATATCAGATCGAGGTGAACCCTTATAAGATGGAGCAATACGACATTACCTTAGGGGATATTACGGAAAAGATAGAGAAGAATAACGTGAACGCCGGTGGTAGTATGTTAAGCCGGGGGGATTTGAGTTATGTGATCCGTGGAATCGGTCTGGTTAAGGACTTGGAAGACTTGGGACATATCGTGATCAAGACCGTGAATGGTGTCCCGGTCTACTTGAATGATATCGGTAAACTGAAATACGGAAACTTGGAGCGTAAGGGCGTTTTAGGTTTTACGGACGATACCCGTGATTACTCCGATGGCGTGGAAGGTATCGTGCAAATGCTTAGGGGGGAGAATCCGTCCCGGGTGTTGGATGATGTGCATAAGGCGGTAGACGAACTAAATAACGAGACACTTCCCGAGGGAACCCGTATCCATCCGTTTATGGATCGTACGGATTTGGTTAATACGACCTTGCATACTGTATCGCATACGTTGTTCGAGGGTATGGTACTGGTTGTCTTAGTACTGATCTTATTCTTGGGGAGTTGGCGTGGCGCTTTGTTGGTGGCCTTAACCATTCCCTTGTCTCTATTGATTGCCTTTATCTTGATGCATGTTACGAATATTCCTGCGAACCTACTTTCCCTAGGCGCTATAGACTTCGGTATTTTGGTAGACGGAGCGATCGTGATGATGGAGACGGTCTTGAAGAAAAGGGAACGGCATCCGGATGAGGTATTGACGGAAGATTCGATCTTGCGCCGTACGACTGAGGTGGCTCGCCCGATCTTTTTCTCTACATTAATTATTATAACGGCCTATCTTCCTTTGTTCGCTTTTGAGCATATTGAGAAGAAATTGTTTACGCCGATGGCTTATACCGTAGGGTATGCTTTGCTGGGCGCTTTGTGCGTGGCCTTGTTCTTGATTCCGGGATTGGCCTTTTATGCGTATCGTAAGCCGGGAAAGATTTACCATAATCGTTGGTTGGAGAAACTTTCCACGGCTTATCATTCACAAATTGCCCGATTGATGGAGAAGCCAAGACGGGTTATTGTACCGTTACTGGCGATATTGCTGGGAGCGGGGATTTTAAGTTATACCGTAGGAAAAGACTTCTTGCCTCCGTTGGATGAGGGGGCGATCTGGATACAGGTACAGCTTCCTCCGGGTATTTCCATTGAGAAATCGAAGGAGATGGGGGCGGAGCTTCGGAAGACTTTGAAAGAGTTTAAGGAAGTCTCATATGTAATGACTCAAGTCGGTCGCGATGATGAGGGGGCGGAAGCGTTCTCACTCTCTCATGTGGAGTGTGGCGTGGGATTGAAACCCTATAGTACATGGAAATTCGGTAAGACGAAAGCGGATCTGATCGAGGAAATGGCGGCTAAGTTGGAGACCATGCCCGGCTACTCGGTCGGTTTCTCCCAGCCGATCATCGATATGGTGATGGATCAGATCGCTGGGGCTCATAGTGATTTGGCGCTGAAGATTTATAGCGATGATATTACGGAAAGTCGCCATATTGCGGATCAAGTCGCTAATGTGTTGAAGGAAATACCGGGTGCTGCCGACGTAGCGGTGGATCAAGAGCCTCCGTTGCCGCAGTTGCAGATTATCGCGGATCGTGCCCGTATCGCCCAGTATGGCTTGAACGTGTCGGATGTGGCCGATTTGATTGAGTTAGCGATCGGTGGAGCCTCTATTTCCCAGATATTTGTCGGAAGTAAAAGTTATGACGTGATTTGTCGTTTCGATGACGCTAGCCGCAATTCTCCCGAACGTATCGGTAATCTATTGCTGACTACCGGTTCCGGAACGAAGATTCCTCTTTCGCAAGTAGCGGAGATTAAGATGACAACCGGTGCCAGTACGATTACCCGTGAGATGAATAAGCGGCACTTGACGGTACGGGTTAATTTACGTGGCGTGGACTTGACGGCGTTCTTGAATAATGCGAATGCGTTGATTGATAAAGAGGTGAAATACGATCATGATTCCGTGCATTTGAAATGGGCCGGACAGTTCGAGAACCAGCATCGTGCGTATGCCCGTTTGGGGGCTGTGGTTCCTTTGGCGTTGGGACTGATGCTGCTTCTGTTGTTTGCGGCTTGCGGTAAATTCCGGCAGGCGGCTTTAATGATGAGTGTCGTTCCCTTGGCTTTGTTTGGTGGTATGTTGGCGTTGAATGTGCGGGGAATGACATTGAATGTTTCCTCGGCGGTTGGTTTTATTGCCTTGGTCGGTGTCGCTATCCAAAATGGCGTGATCATGATTTCCCATATCAATAACTTACGTACAAGGGAACGAGATTTGAAAGATGCGGTGATAACGGGAACTAAGCACCGTTTCCGTCCGATCTTGATGACGGCTACGGTTGCGGTCTTGGGATTGCTTCCTGCCTCTGTTAGTACAGGTATCGGTTCGGACGTGCAGCGTCCCTTGGCTACGGTAATCGTTTACGGGCTTTTATTTGCTACGGTTATTACGCTTTATGTACTTCCCGCTTTATACTATATGATCGAGAAACATTATGAGGGGAAGGATTTGACGCCGGTATCGGAGGAAAAAGAGCTGCACGCTTAATCCGGAGGTGGAATTAAAAAGATATACTATGTTTAGATTAGAAGATATGAAGAAATATATAATCCTGTCATTACTCTGCGGATGCTTATCCGTGAATGCTCAGACCATGGTTCCGCTTACGTATCGGCAATATATGGAGCGGGTTGCGGAAGGCAACCTTGAGTATGCGTCGGAGAAATTGAATGTGCCGGCCGCTAAGGCTGAGGTAACGGCGGCAAAGGTGTTTAACGATCCGAACCTTTCCGTGTCTTATTTCAATAATGAGAATAATTCCTTGCAAATGGGAGAAGGTGTTGAAGTAGAACTGAGCAAAACTTTCTCTTTTGGAAAACGGGGTGCGAATATCTCATTGGCACGTAGCGAGAGTGAGTTGACCGAGGCTTTGTTGGCCGATTATTTCCGGAATCTCCGGGCAGACGCTACGATTGCTTATATGGAAGCCTTGAAGCAACATGAGTTGTATAAAGTAAAGGAGAATGCCTATGAGAATATCCGGACATTGGCGGAGAGCGACAGTATCCGTTTCTCATTGGGGCAAATCCGTGAGGTGGATGCTACGCAGAGCCGGGTAGAGGCCGGGGTCTTACGAAACGAGTTGCTGCAAGCCGGAGCGGAATTAAAGAATGCTTTCTCGAACTTAAACTTCTTGACGGGGACTTTCAGTACGGATACTTTATTTCACCCAGAGGCTGAGTTACGTACGGAGCCTCGGGATTTTATCCTTGCCGACTTAATCACGGCGGCAAGCGAGGGGCGTACGGATTTGGTAGCTGCCTTAAAAAACAAGGAAGTGGCCGCTAGAGCCTTGAAAGTAGCTCGCCGGGAGCGGAATATGGATGTGGATTTGTCTATCGCCGTAAGCCGTAACGCCCGGGTTTATAATGAGGAAGCCCCGGCACCTCCTTTTACCGGAGTGACGGCAGGTATCGCTGTTCCTTTGAAATTCTCTAATTTCAATAAGGGAACGGTTCGTGCCGCTCGTTATCGGGAGCAACAGGCGGAAGCGCAATATAAGCAGGCTCTTTTGCAAGTACAGACGGAGGTGATGCAGGCATATCGTAATTATCAATCTTTCGCCGAGCAAGTTAATCATTATGAGGATGGGCTTTTAAGGCAAGCCCGTGAGGTGATGGATGGCAAGATTTACAGCTATAATAGGGGGGAAGTCTCTTTGTTGGAAGTCTTGGACGCCCAGCGTACTTACGATGAGGTACAAGCTCAGTATATCGAGACGCTGTTTAATTACAGCTCAGCCTTGGTCGAATTAGAACGTTCGGCGGGTATTTGGGATATTGAGATTTGATTTGCGCTATAATTCAGAAAAGTAACAAGGGATAAATTGTAAGACGCTTACATTTCTATTCCTTGTTATTTTATCTGAATAAATCCATCAGTTTATCCGGTGATTGCCTAGTATCGAATATTTGATAGATACGGATACAATCATATTCAACACTATAGATGATTTTATAATATCCCTCGATCAAGGAACGATATTCTTTATTAAGTTGGAGTAGTGATGGTTCAATAAATCCTAAATAAGGATTAGTTATTAATAGTTCCGTTGCATGAGTGGATCCGTTGCAACAATAAAAAAGCATAAGAATTATTACCCTCGTCATGGTAATAAAGTAAGATTTCAGTAAATGATTCTTCTGCATGTTTAGACCATTGGATTTCTTTTACCATGAAGCCAACTTTTTTTGTAGTTTTTTCTTCAGCGCTTTTTGCGTACAATAATCCCCATTGTTGAAATCTACTTCAGATTCAGCTATCTTACAAGTTAATTCAGCCTCGTCTGGTGCCCAAGGATAAAGACTCTCCTTTTGCTTGGCAAGGCATAGACGTTTTATATAGGTCTCCACTTTCGATAATCTTTCCTCATCCATGCCTTTTATCAGGTCATAGAGATATTCTTTCCGTAAATTTAATTCCATCGTTGTCATAAGATTTGTTTTTTAGGTTTCTTAAACTAGACAAAGATAGCGTATATGTTTGGATATTATGTATTTTTGCATCTAAAAAATGAGCGCATGATATTCTACTTTACAGGGACAGGAAACTCCCGTTGGGTTGCGGAAGCGTTAGGGACGGCTTTCGATGAGCCGTTGGTTTCCATTGCCGATGCGTTGAATGAGGGTAAGAATGCTTATCCATTGGGGGAGAGGGAGAAAGTGTTTTTTGTGTTCCCTGTCCATTCTTGGGGGCCGGCTGTATTGGTGCCCCGCTTTATTTCCCGGTTGATCCTGTCCGGATATAAGGGGCAAGAGGTTTATTTCGTCTGTACTTGTGGTGATGATTGTGGATATACGGATCGGATCATGCGGAGCATCTTGGCGAGGCGGGGAATTGCCGTAACCGGAGGATTCTCTATACAAATGCCGAATAATTATATCTTAATGCCCGGCTTCGACGTGGATAGTAAGGAGGTAGAGACTGAAAAACTGAAAAAAGCACCGGAACGTGTAGACGAGATCGTAGAGGCGATCCGGCAGAAGAAAAATCCCTCTTTGTATTGTGTGGGAAGTGTCCCTCTTTTGAAGAGCTATATGGTCTATCCGTTATTTACTCACTTCGCGATAGGCAGCAACCGATTTTATGCTACGGATACCTGTATCTCTTGCGGTATTTGTGCGAAGGTCTGTCCGACCGGTACGATTTCCCTGTCGGGTGACGGAAAACCGGAATGGGCTGATACTTGCGTTCAGTGCGTTGCCTGTATTCATCGTTGTCCGGTGCGTGCGATAGAATATGGGACGATCTCGTTGAAAAAGGGACGTTATCATCACCCAGAGTTTAAGTAATCAATAAATAGAATAGAGAAATGAAGCAATTTTGTATGATGGCGCTTGCCGGCCTTTTGGTGGTTGGTTGCCAAGAAGTTCCAAAAGGATATGTTATCAATGGTGAGGTAGAGAATATGCCCGACGGCAAGATTTACTTGAGGTCATTCCGTAATAAAATGTTCTTTGACGTGGATACGGCAGAGGTAAAAGACGGGAAATTCACCTTTAAGGGTGAGGTAGATCAGCCTTTACTATTCGGTTTGGCAACCGAGAGCATGAACTATCCGGTTCAACTTTTCTTGGAGAATACGGATATGAATGTCAAGATCGGGAATGACGGGGAGACCATCACCGTACGGAACTCGCCGGTGAATGATATCTTTCAAGAAAATGCGGAGAAGGTATTTGAGGAAGGGTATGATATTGACAGTTTGATCTCGAAATATCCGGATTCTCCGGCGGCGGCGTTCTATCTATATCGTTATTTTACCTACCAATTATCTTTGGATGATTTGAAGGCGACTCGTGCGAAGATTTCCCCGGCATTGGCGAATAGTCCTTATGTGAAGGACTTGGACGGTATTATCAAGCAATTAGAACACGTACAGATCGGACAAGTCGCTCCGGAGTTTTCCTTGCCGGATACTGCAGGAGTTTCTGTGTCTTTGTCGGACTTTAGGGGAAAATATGTGTTATTGGATTTTTGGGCCTCTTGGTGTCCCCCGTGTCGCAAGGAAAACCCTAACGTGGTAAATGCCTTCCAGCAATATAAGGATAAGAACTTTACGATCGTAGGTATATCCTTGGACAAGGATAAGGCTAAATGGCAGAAAGCGATCGCAGACGATCATCTGACTTGGACTCACGTTTCCGACTTGAAATATTGGGATTCTGAGATCCCTGCTCTTTATGGGGTACGGGGTATTCCGGCAAATGTGTTATTGGGTCCGAATGGGGTGATCATCGCCAAGAATATCACTGGAGAAGACTTACAGAATACCTTGAAGGAAGTGATTAAATAAGGATACGTTACAGCAAAGCCGTTGCAGTAGTATAAACAAAGGGAGTGTATTGGATTAAGCCTAATACACTCCCTTTGTTATGGATAAGTTATGACTTTTCTTTATTTAAGCGGAATAAGGGTAAAGCCCCAGTTGTATTCTCGGTTTGCGGGTAATGTATAAGCTGGTTCCGGACGTGAACCCCAGCTATCATAACCTGCTACACCTTGTTGTTTCAAGTCGACGCAAACCTCAACGAAGTCGCGAGGCGTGATATCGTTGATATGATGCTGGCGACGTAATACGTTCTTTGCTGCGGCTTCATCATGATTCGCTACTTGCTCTGGTGTGAAATTACTCCATTGACGGGATAGGCCAGTCGCTTCCTCGTCATCGAAATCCTCTATGGAATTACGCAAAGCGTTAAAACCAATCGTATTATCCGCTTGGATCAACAAGCCTTTCTTGCCGGTACTAAGTGATACCCAACGAGTGTCGGTATGATGACCGTTTTCCTGCGGGCGTACATATGGGAAATATAATTCCTCGGCTGTAGATTTATATAAGCCGACCATACTACCGGCGTTTCTATCCAAGTAGTTCTCAGCAGGTCCTCGTCCGAAATATTCCACTTGATTCATGCTTGCCGGTAAGCGGAAGCGAACACCGATACGGGGAACATTCAATTTGGAAGCCTCTTTACGGGCGGCGTCACGTCCCGGAGTGAAAGTTGCCGTGCGAGTAGATTCCGATACCTCGGTTTGGGCGGCATCCATATTCGTGGATGTGAAACGGGCGGCCACATTTACGGCTCCGCTTGGATAGATCGTATAATTAACAATGTATAGATTTCCTGCCGGCAATAAATAGTTCACGTTAACCACGGCGTTATTGCCATCCATAGTGACGGTAGCGTCTGTCACGTTGAAGTTCTTGCTGCTTTCCTTCCAGACTTGCAAGCGTTTTGGCATACCGTTTCCGTAATCGTTATCGGTCGGCGCACGCCAGAAGTTCGGTTGGATACCAAAACCCTCGCTGAAATATTCCGTACCATCCACTTTATAAGAAGTAACGATTCCTGTCTTCTTGTTAAACATGAAGTTTACCTTTGAGGAGGATGCCGATAAGTTATCTCCATTTGTCGAAACCGTTAATTTAGGGCCGCTGGTCTTAAACGTCTTCTTGGGGCTTTCGATCGGTAAGCGGAATTGATCGCAAGCGATTTCGTGTCCGATAGGGATTAACGGCTCTTTTTCTACGGTCGTTACGTTGAAGTTTACGAAATATTCCGTACCGGCTTGTGGCTTTAAGTTGCCTATGGGAACCGTAAATTCCTTAGAAGCTTGGGGTTCTATGTCCAAAGAGACTTTACCGGAGCGTACAACTTTATTATTGGCTGTTACGCTATAGTGGACCATATATTTCTTTAGGTTCGTGAAATAAAAACGGTTCGTGACGCGGAATAAACCGTTCGCTAAATCGATCGCCTCAAACCCGATATTTTGATGGGCGTATTTAACCTCTGCCATAGCGGGATGCGGGGTACGATCCGGGTTTACTATACCGTTGCAAAGGAAGTTTCCGTCACTAGGGGCGTTTACTCCATAGTCACCACCATAGGTATAATATTCACGTCCATTCTTATCTTTTTCCAAGATACCTTGGTCCACCCAGTCCCAGATGAATCCGCCTTGCAGGTTCGGGTATTTATAGATAGCTTTCCATTGATCCCATAAGTTGCCGGAAGAGTTTCCCATCGCATGTGAATACTCCGAAGGAGCTACCGGACGATCACTACCCTTACGCCCGATTTCCTCTAGCCATTCAGCGCTCGGGTATTGAGGTACGTACATATCCGTATTCCATTCCCAAAGGGCACGTTCATAGTTCACCGGACGATTCATGCTATTTATTTCCTTGTCTTTCAGATATAAATAAGTTTGATAGAAGTTGTATCCGTTTCCAGCCTCGTTTCCGAGTGACCAGAAAGTAACGCTCGGATAATTCTTGTTTCGTTCGTACATATTCATCGTACGGTCCATATGCGGGATCAGCCATTCCGGATTATTACCCAAAGTGCCGCCTTTTTTCAGGCTGTAATACATACCGTGAGACTCGATATTCGCTTCATCGTAAACATACAATCCGTATTCGTCGCAGAGTTCATAGAATTTACGGTCTTGCGGATAGTGGCATAGGCGGACAGCGTTGATATTGTTTTGCTTCATCAGCTCGAAATCCTTACGCATGAGTTCCTCGGTTACGTAATGTCCGGTTTCCGGGTTATGCTCATGAATATTGACACCCTTGAACTTAACCGGTTGCCCATTGAACAATAAGACCGTATAAGGTTTTCCGTCTTCCGCTACTTGGTCAATTTGCTTCATCTCGAACCGGCGGAAACCAACGTTGAATGGAACTACCTCGATTACCTTACCCTCTTCTTTTATCGTCATCAATAATTTGTATAGATTCGGATGCTCGGCACTCCAAGGGGCTACGTTCTTTAAATCATACTCGAAAGATACTGTTTGAGGACTTGCAGGACTTACCCATATATCATTAGCCTCGGAGGTCACAAGATTACCTTTTGCGTCCAAAAGCTCATATCCGACATTTAAATTTTTCGTTTCTTGGGTATGATTCTTTAAGTCTACCGCCAGTTTGAAGATTCCATTCGTATACGTATCGTCCAAGGTTGAGACGACACGGAAATCTTGAATACTGGCCTTGGGTTGAGACCAAAGGAATACGTCACGTTCGATACCGCTCATTCTCCAGAAATCCTGACATTCCAAATAAGAACCGGTGCTCCAACGGAATATCTTTAATGTAAGCACATTCTTTCCGGGTTGCAGGTATTTATTGATCAGGAACTCGGCGGGATTTTTGGAATCCTCGCTATAACCCACTTCTTTCCCGTTTAAATATACGTAAAGGCCGGATTTAGCTCCGCCGATGTGTAAATAAATATCCCGGTTATCCCAACTTGCGGGTATCTCGATGTCTCTGCGGTATACGCCAACCGGATTCGCTTCCGGCAATAACGGAGGTTGGGGATTTCTTGGTTTAAACTCGTAACCATGATTCGTATAAATGGCTACGCCATGTCCTTGTACTTCCCAGTTTCCGGGAACGGTTATATCATCCCATGAAGAGGTATTAACGGAAGGATCTGTGATATTTTGAGGAAGATCTTTGTAAGAGTCGACAAAGAAAAATTTCCAAGTACCGTTTAATAGGAAATAGTACGGGCTTTTCTCAAATCGAGAGGTGAGGGCGGTTTCTCGGTCCGCATAACTCATGAAGGAGCTTCTGGGTTTTTCCTTGTTTACGGCTACGACTTGAATGTCTTGCCAATAAGGTTTTACGGGTTGGGGTGAAGAACCGTCCGCATAAGCCATTCCGGAAATAAGGCAACCTAATGCTCCGGAAAGCATCATTTTTTTGATAGAGTTCATATTCATCGTATTTTATTTAGATTAGCACTGGGGAATTGAAAATTGAGAATTGAGAATTAGAAGTGACTCTACGTAATTTTCAATTCTCAATTCTCAATTTTCAATTATTTAGCTGCATAGTAAGAATATCCGTCAGCTACCTGTTGGAAAGCTAAAACACCTGCTTGGTTTAGCTCGACATTCATTTCCTTGCCATCGGGTAAATACATGACAACTTCGTCATCACCATTGAATTTTAATAATTTTGTGCTTTCTCCGTTAGCTTCTACATTCCAGCTTTGGTCAGCCTCGTTGAAAACTAAGTCAACCGCTTTCTCATCGCCTTCCTTTTGGATATGGTATCCATCAACTTTTGTTTCTACGGTATAAACGCCGTCTTTACCATCGATTGTTTTAACGTTACCTACATCCGCTACAGGATTACTTCCGCTCCAAAATTCGATAGAGTTGATCACAAGGACATCAGCCAAAGCGGAAATCTCGTAAACCGGGACAATCCAGAAAGCAATGAACACTAGCTCATTAACAAACTTACTGTCGATGCTTCTATTCCACGTTAAAAGTTTGTTTGTTAAACCAAAAGATCCTATACAGGACGAAAATAGGATACTACTTGCCACCGTAGTCGCTAGTAATAAAGTTAAGCTTTTCTTTTTCATAATTTAATAATTAGTTATTACAAGGGACGAAGATAACAACTTTTTCATGATAAATAGTGGTTATAAAGGAATAAATGGAATAAGTGCCTTAATATTAGTCAGGCTTCTATAAGTACGTAGTTCTGGCGGAACCATGGTTTAAGTAACATTATTAACATATAAACTATTGATTTTATGGAAGCTAAATTATTCGGTCTAAAAATTAATTTTGATTCGGTAGAAACTGAGTCATTTTATGTTGAGTTTCTTTCTTACTCTGACACAGTCTCTTACCTTGTTCGTAAGATTCTTTATTATTATGATTCTACGCCTATTTTGTCGTTTTCTGTTGTTCTTGTTGAAACTCCTCATCTTGGTTTTTCTCTTATGGATTCTTCTAATATTGATTTATTTAATTATTTAATACATTGATTATTATGAAACCTGTTTGGAAAGTAGTTCTTTACGTAGCGGAAGCGTTGCTTTCTGCTATTAAGGCTGTTTTTGGTGGTAAGGATAATGAGTCTAAGTGATGGAGTCTGTCTTGCCTTTAAATTGTCGTTGTCTTGAACCTCGCAAGGTTTTTAATCCTTATTCCAAGGATAGTCTTGTTGTTCCTTGTGGTCATTGTAAGGCTTGCCTCTTGAATAAGAATTCTCGGCTTGCCTTTCAATGTGACTTGGAATCTGTTTCTAATAAGTATTGCGTGTTTATCACCCTTACTTATGCTAATCGCTTTATACCTCGTTCTAATTTCATTGACACTACCGATCGCCCTTTTGGCTGTGATCTTTATGATAAGGAGACTGGTGAGTTACTCGGCGCTTGCGATATGTTAGAAGAGGATCGCCAACGTTTGTTGGATAAGTTTTATTTGTTTGGTGATGTACCTTATTTGAGAAAGTCTGATTTACAACTATTTTTTAAAAGATTTCGTTATTATGCAGGAAAAATTACAAAAGAGAAAGTGCGTTACTTTGCTGTCGGAGAGTATGGTCCCGTCCATTTCAGACCGCATTATCATGTCTTATTATACTTCAACTCTGAGACCCTCCTACAGGCATGTTCAGAGATTGTACTTTCGTCATGGAGATTTGGTCGTGTCGATTGTCAGCTCTCCAAAGGTAAGTGCTCTTCGTATGTTGCGAGTTACGTTAATAGCTCTGTGTCTGTACCCAAAGTTTTTACGTTACCTTCCACGCGTGGGTTCTGTTTACATTCTCAAAAATTGGGTCAAGGTTTTTTGCAAGGTGAACGAGAGAAAGTATACTCGCTTACCGCTTCGGAGTTTATTCAAAGAAGCGTCGTGTTCAATGGAACTTATAAGGAATTCCGTTTGTGGCGGTCGTGTTACCGTTATTTCTACCCCAAGTGTAAAGGATTCTCTGATAAATCTGCACGTGATCTTTCTTACTCTTACAGAGTCTATGCTACGGCGAAAGAATTGTTCCCTTACTGTGAGACAGCTGCGGAACTCGCGCGTGAGATAGCTTCTTGTGTTCGCCTTTTTGGTCCTTCTGTTAAGGGTCTTACTTATGATCTTCCTCTTTCTGAGGTTTCTAAAATGAATGACTTATTGTCATATTTTTATGATCCCGTTTGTGATATGGATATTGATTCAGATCTTTTCCAGCGTTGGATTAATCGTATTTATATTGAGTTATTAACTTCTAAACATTTTTTGTATTATGTTTGTGATCATCCGACTACCTACGAGATAAATCGCAAGATTCGTCTTATACAGGATTTTTATAAGCAATTGGAATATCTCCGTTTGACTGAGTTTTTTGAGAATCAATCCCAATATTACGAGTCGGATTTTGTCGGTGATGAACCTTTGCTTTCTGATCAGTATGGTAATAGTTTTGTTCCTTACTTCTATGATAATTTGAATTATTCTATGAAGTGTTATAAAGAATTGGTCGCTTATAAGTTGTTTGAGTCTAATACCTTACGGCTTGCGCAGGACCGGATTAAGCATAAGTATCTTAACGATAAGAATAAAATATTTTTCAATGAGTAACATTATGAATTTAAAGTCGTTACGTAATAAACCTTCTCGTAATGGCTTCGATCTTTCGTTTAAGCGGAATTTTACCGCTAAGGCTGGTGAGCTTCTTCCCGTTATGGTAAAGGAAGTGCTTCCCGGTGATGTCTTTAATATTGATTTGTCCTCGTTTACACGTACCCAGCCTGTTAATACCGCCGCTTTCGCTCGTATGCGTGAGTATTATGATTTCTTTTTTGTTCCTTACAATCTACTTTGGAACAAGGCTGATACGCTTTTGACCCAAATGTATGATAATCCCCAGCATGCGAATTCTTTGCTTCCAACAGACTCTTTTACTTTGAAAGGTGAGATGCCTTATATCACCTGTGAGCAAATTGCTAATTATTTTAGTGTACAGCGTTCTTTGGGTATTACTTCTTCTTCTATTAAGAATAATTATTTTGGTTATCAGCGTGGCCCTCTCTCCGCTAAGTTGTTGGAATATCTTGGATATGGCAACTTTTTTGATTATGTTGGATCTAATACTGAGAAAAATACTTGGTCTAAGAATCCTCTTATGAGTAATTTAAATCTTAACGTGTTTGGCTTGTTGGCTTATCAAAAGATTTATGCCGACTTTTTTCGTGATTCTCAATGGGAAAAAATTAGCCCTTCTACGTTTAATGTTGATTACATGACCGGTGTTGATACTTTGCAGATGGCTCTTCCTGTAGGTCAAACTCCTGATGTGAATTTTTTTAATTCTTATAATATGTTTGATCTCCGGTATTGTAATTGGCAAAAGGATTTATTCCACGGTGTTGTTCCCTCTGCGCAATATGGAGGTGGTTCTACTGTTTATCCTATTGAAGGCTATTTCACCGGTCTTGTGACTAGTGGTACTGTTGCAGGTAATACTCATTCCTCGCTTGATGTTTTGATGCTTCGTCAGTATGAGTTTTTACTGAAATGGCGTGAGATAGCTCAATCTGGTAATAAGGATTATAAGGATCAAGTTCAGAAACATTGGAATGTCTCTGTCGGTGATTACGCTTCTGAGGTTTGCCAATATCTTGGCGGTGTTAACTCGAATATTGATATCAATGAGGTTGTTAATACTAATATTACCTCTGATAATGCCGCTGATATTGCTGGTAAAGGTACCGGTGTTTCTCGTGGTAATATTCGCTTTGATTCTCGTGGTAAGTATGGTTTATTAATGTGTATTTATCATTGTTTGCCTGTCTTGGATTATACTACTGATTTTGTTGAGCCTACTTTTACTAAGGTTAATGCTACTGATTACGCTATTCCGGAATTTGATCGTATTGGTATGCAGGCTGTCCCTCTTGTTTGGGCTACGAACCCCCCCGGTAGTGTTGCCTCCGCTCCTTATATGAAGCTTGGTTACGCTCCCCGTTATATTGAATATAAGACGGCTTTTGACTCTTCTGTTGGCGCTTTTAAACGTTCTTTGAACTCTTGGGTGATGTCCTATAACAATGCTTCTCTCATTGATCAGATTGGTTCCGGTGCTACTAAACCAGAGCCTCCTTATTCCGATGTTTATGTGAATTACTCGGCTTTTAAGGTTAATCCGAACTCGGTTGATCCGATATTTGCCGTGCAAGCTGATTCAAGTGTTGACACTGATCAGTTCTTATGTAGTGCTTTCTTTGATGTGAAAGCGGTTCGTAATCTTGATGTAGATGGTTTACCTTATTAATTGATTATGTTATGTTTGCTAAAAGACGTTTAACCCCGCATGTCTATAATGCTCTTGAGAAGGGCGTTGTAGACTTGAGTAAGAGTGAGTTTTATCAACCTTCCGCAATTGATGAGTTTTTGTTCGTTAAGAATAAATCTCCCTATTCGGACTGTGATTCGGTTACTTTTACTACTGATATTACTATGCTGTTTAATCAGCAGCGTTTGGATAAGATGTCTCGTGAGGCTTTGCTTCAGCATTTTAACTCTTTTTCTGTTCAGGACTCTCGGTTCGCCGATTTGCGTGCGAAACTTTCTGATGATCAGTTGTGTTCTATTGTTAAGTCTCGTTATATTCAGACTCCTTCCGAATTGATGTCTTATAGTCAATATCTTGTTGATTCGGTTGGTCTTGAGTTGGCTTCTGTGGCTTCGTATGGTGATCCTGCTGATGATTCTGCTCCTGCTGGTGATCCTGCTCCGTCTTCTGCGGAATAAGTTTATATGTTACTTCTGATAGGGCGGTTAATACCGCCCTTTTCTTTATCAAGTTTAATTTATTTAATATTTTATATTATGGGTGTTATACAAGGTTTGACAGGGCTTGCTGGCGCTGGTATTGCCGCCGGTGCTAATACCGCCGCTACCGTTATGACTAATAACGCTAATAAGCAGATCGCTCAGATGAATAATGAGTTCAATGAGAAGATGTTGCAAAAGCAGATGAATTATAATAAGGAAATGTATCAGCAGCAGTTAGGCGATCAATGGTCTTTCTATAATGATGCTAAGGAGAATCAATGGCAGATGTATGAGGATACTAAGGAATACAATTCCGCCTCCGCTCAACGTGAACGTCTTGAGGCCGCTGGACTGAATCCCTACCTTATGATGTCTGGTGGTAACGCTGGTATCGCTACATCTAATTCTGCTCCTTCCGGCTCCGCTCCCGCTGGACAAGGTGTTAATATTCCTACCGCCTCTCCTTATGCCGCTGATTACTCCGGCTTGGCTCAAGGTGTAGGACAGGCTATTGATGCTTATAATCAGATTCGCCTCCAAAAAGCTCAACAAGGTAAGATAAGCGCTGAGGAAAATAATATCCGTATTGAAGGTAAGTATAAGGCTGCCTCAATGATCGCTGAGATCGCTAATAAGATGCAGAATACGAAGTCTCAAGCCGCTAAGACTGCTTTAGAGACTATTATGACAGGTGTTCAAAAAGACCTTATTCGTGCTCAGACGGATAAGGTTAAGGGCGAGACTACCTATAACGCTATTCTCGCTCGCGGTGCCGCTGTAGACAATCTTATGAAGTCTGAGACGCTTAAGGTGCTTCCTCAACAGCTTCGTAATTCTCTTGCTGAGCAAACCGCTAATATCGCAGTTAAGTACGCTCAACGTGATTTAACTAAGAAACAGGTTGATCATGAAGTTGAAAAAATTGTTAATACTATAGCTCAACGTGGTTTGATCGGTGCGCAAACGGATGCTACTTCTATAGCTAATAATGGTGCCGTTCAACAACAGCAGTATTTCGCTGATACCTATAAGTTTCAGAAGAATAAGTTGATTGCTGAAATGCGCAAGGCTATTTTTGATGTTCATCCTTTTGGTTCTTCCGGTCGTTTTACTCCTGCTTTTAATGGTTTATTTCATCTTTATGATATTGGCCGTGCTGCTTTTTCCGGTAAGGATTATATGTATGAATATGAATAATATTTTGTTTATTTGTGCATTATTTAATCTATTTTGTTATGATGCCTTATTTATTTGTATTATTCTCTTTGTTTGTTTTAGTTCCTCTTGTTCTCTTATGCTGGCTTATAATAGCCTTGATACGTTATTTAAATCGTAAATCTAAGTGAAACCTTAGTCACTTTCCCGAAGGGCAGCCGATTAATCTTTATTCTCGGCTGTCCTCCTTTCTTGTCCTAGTATACGAAAAGTGACAGGATTCTATTTTAAGCGTATGGAATATCGTATTAAATCGTGTCCTATTCCCTTTCATGATCTACGCGAGATATTTGAATTTCTTGTCAATCTTCCTTCAATTTACTTGTGGCAGTATCAAGGTTTGGATATTCTCTTGAATGATCGTCCTATCATGAAAATACTGATTCGGTTCGAAAATGGTACTACGTATGTCTCTTACACTACCGTTCGCCTCTTTTAGATTTAACCAAAACCAAACTTTTGAAAGTAATAACGTTTTTCTCATCGGTCGTAGACCGCAAATGTTCGACCTATTATTTTGGTAGAACTTCGGTAGAAAAGTAGCAATCTTCTTCTCTTTATATTTAGCTTTTATTAACTATATTCATATTGTTTCCTTGTTGTTTTATATCATATTTGCATAGTAGAAGTAAATATCATAGTTCTGGCGGAACTCCGTTTATTACTCATATACACTAACTTCATGTTTGAATTTCAAACCATATACCTCTTTGATGTCCATAGCTCCATACTAAAAAAGATTATGGTTGGAAAGATTGTTTGTTAAATATTTTAATAACTAGGTGGTGTTGTTTTAGATTCGTATGCAAAAAATTAGTCTTTTTTGTTTTATAATTAAAAATAGTGCTATATTTGCTGCGTCTAATGATTATAAGTTCCGCCAGAACGATGAAGAAGTGCTTTCATGGTAGTTAACCGAGGATTTATAATTATACATTAATGATTTAGAAGAGTGAATATTATAAGAAACGAGATCTAAAATAGTATGCCTTAAGTCTTATAATAGTAACAGCTATTTAATAAACAAAAAACGATTCTTATGTTGAAAATTGTAAGACCTGTCAGTTTTGTTCTATTGTCTGCAGCGTTTTGTTCCGGAGGTGTGGTTCATGCTTCTGATCGTGCGGCGATAACTCCGAGGGTAGGTATTTCCCAGCAAGAAGGTAGTTTGAAGGGAACGGTTAGTGACAGTTTTGGCCCTGTGGCCGGAGCGTCAATAGTTGTAAAAGGTACTACGAATGGTACTGTAACCGACATGAATGGTAATTTCGTGTTGGATGTGAAGAAAGGGGATGTGATCCAAGTATCCTTTATCGGTTATCTAACTCAAGAATTCAAATATAATGGAGAGCCTTCCATCAATGTATCCTTGCAGGAAGATACCCAGAAATTAGATGAGGTGATCGTTGTCGGTTATGGTACGCAACAGAAGGCGAACTTGTCGGGAGCGGTAGCCCAATTGGATAGCAAGGAGTTGACAAGCCGTCCTATCTCCAACGTGTCTTCCGGTCTTCAAGGTATGATGCCGGGTGTAACCGTTACCTCGGGTCAAGGCCGTCCGGGACAGGATGGTAGTACGATCCGTATCCGTGGTGTCGGTACTTTGAACTCTGCCAGCCCATATATCTTGATCGATGGTATCGAGAGTGGCTCTATGAATGATATCGATCCGAATGATATTGAGAGTATTTCTGTATTGAAAGACGCTTCTTCCGCCGCTATTTACGGTTCGAAGGCTTCTAATGGTGTTATCTTGATCACGACAAAACGTGGTAAGACGGGTGCTCCTCGTATCTCTTATAACGGATATGTGGGTGCCTCGAAAGCTACTTCCATGATTGATCGTGTCAGCTCAGCCGATTACGCACGTTTGTGGAATCGTTTCGAGCCGGGACGTTATAGTGACGAGGACATCCGGATGTTTGAGGATGGCTCTGATCCTTACGGACATCCTAATACGGACTGGAATGATGAGGCTTATCGGACAGGTTTGTTGCATAAGCACAATGTTAGTATTACAGGAGGTGCGGAGAACGTGAAGTATATGGCTTCGGCCGGATATTTAGGGCAGACGGGTATCCTTCCTAACTCAGATCGTAAACAGTTTAACGGACGTACGAATCTGGATATGCAGTTGACGAAGAAACTGGCTGTTCGGATGAACATGTCTTTCATCAAGAATGACTTCTCGGATCCGAATGCTAGCTATTATGGTGGTTCTTCCGACCAGATTATCCGTCAATTGAATATTATTAGTCCGATGATCCCTGTCAAGGATAAGGATGGCAAATACGGACAAACTAACGATGGTAACCCTATCGCATGGTTGGATTCCGGGCAGACGGTGGATAATTGTAACCAGAATTTTACGGGGGCACTTTCTGTTGATTATGATATTATTGATGGGCTGAAGGCTACTGTGACGGGTGCCTATGTGAACGAGGACCAACGTCATACGGAGCGAGTTCTGAGCATACCGGATGATCCGGCATCTGCGTCTCGTACCACTTCCTTGGTTGAACGTTTCGTGAATTGGAAACGTTATAATTTCGATGCTTTGCTGAATTACAGCAAGAACTTTGGTCAGCATGGCTTGAAAGTGATGGTAGGTTATCATGCGGAGAAGTATGAGGTTAGCAAGAATCAGATGCAGAGGAATAATTTCCCGAGTAATAGCCTGAATGATATGGATGCCGGTGGGGCTTCTACACAAACAAATGATGGTTTGAGCCGAGAGCTTGCCATGCTTTCCTATTTTGGGCGTATTAATTATGATTTTGCGGGAAAATATTTATTAGAGGCAAACTTCCGTGCGGATGCTTCCTCTCGTTTTGCTCCGGGACATCGTTGGGGATATTTCCCTTCTTTCTCCGGTGCTTGGCGTATCAGCGAGGAGGAGTTTATGGAAAGTACGCATGATTGGTTGAGCAGTTTGAAGATTCGTGCTTCTTGGGGTATGTTAGGTAATCAAGACGCCTTGAATAAATCGAACCCTTGGGAGAACCAATATTATCCTTGGATGCAGACTTATAATTTGGATGGTAATTATCCTATGGGAGGCAACTTGACGACGGGATATTACCAGAAAGCCTATCGTATCGAGGATTTGTCATGGGAGAAATCTACGACTTGGGGTATTGGCTTGGATGCGGTTATTAATCATGTGACTTTCACGTTTGATTACTATGATCGCAAGACTACGGATATCATCATGGAGGTACCGGTCCCGACTGAGTTTGGCTTGGATCCTTATTTCGACAACGTGGGTTCTATGCGTAACCGAGGTGTCGAGGTACAGCTAGGTTATAACAATAAGTGGAATGACTGGTCATTGAATGTGATGGGAAATATGGCCTATAATAAGAACAAGATCGAGGATTTAGGAGGTGTAGACCGTATGACAAATCCTGATGACGGTGATTTGTGGCGTTTTGTTGGAAAGCCAATCGATTCTTACTATGTATATAAGGCTGATGGCTTTTTCCAATCTGACGCGGAGGCACAACAATGGATGGATACCTATAAAGGAAAAGACGGCTACCCGTTCGGACAGGATTTCCAAGCCGGTGATTTACGTTATGTAGATACGAATGGAGATGGAAAGCTGGATGCGGATGACCGTGTATTGTCTAAGACTATCAATCCAGTTGTTACATTTGGTTTGAACTTGAATGTAGGCTATAAAGCATTTGACTTGACTTTGAACTTCACCGGTGCGGCTAATGTAGGCCGTGCGTTTACGAAAGAAGCGTTTGGTGAGTTCTCGGGTAGTGCCGGACATCCTTCTACTGCATGGCTGGATAGCTGGACACCGGAAAATACCAATGCAAGTATGCCGCGTGTAGCGGAGTCTAGAAAATCTCCGAGTGAGGCTTCTAACGTGATGTCTGATTTCTGGGTAATTAATACCAGTTACCTGCGTCTGAAGACATTGCAATTGGGATATACGCTTCCAAAGAGTGTGCTGAACGCTATCGGTTTGTCGAATGTACGTGTTTATTATTCTGCGGAGAATTTGTTTACGATAGATTCTATGCCATTGAACGTAGACCCGGAGACGGTTAGTTCCCGTTTGTCTAGCTACCCATTAGTGATGACAAATTCTTTTGGCGTAAATGTGACATTCTAATTAGTTAAGACCATTTAAATAGAAGATTTTATGAAACGATTATCAATATATATGTTGGCGGCTGGTATGGCTGCGTTATCTACTTCGTGTTCGGATTTTCTGGATACGGTGCCTAAGGATCAGTTGGCTCCTTCTACCACATGGCAGACAGAGGCGGATGCGAAGGGCTTCATAGTAGGCTGTTATAAGGATTTGCTAGATGGAAATACGTTGCTTTATCTGGATTGTGGCTCAGATATAGGCTATAATAATTTCCCTTGGGAAGGATTCCGCCCGTGGGGGGATGGGTCATTGTCTAGTTCTAATCCTGGGCAGATCCTTTATGATTACAAGTCGATTCGTAAGGCGAATACATTCTTGGAGAATGTAGACAAGGTGACGTTTTCTAGTGACGCTGTAAAAGCTAATTATGTGGCTCAAGCTAAAGCGATCCGTGCTTATAAGTATTTCTTGATGAATTGGTGGTATGGTGGTGTGCCTATTATTAGTTCTTATTCAAGTGCGGACGAGGCTAAAGTGGAACGTAATACGGAACAAGAGGTACGCGATTATATAGCTAAGGATTTAGACGAGGCCTTAGCTGGGATTGCGGAGGCTCCGGAGGCTCGTGGCTATATCGCTAAAGGTGCTGTTTTAGCTATCAAGATGCGTGAGGCTTTGTATTATGGTGATTGGCAAAAGGCAAAAGACGCAGCTAAGGCAATCATTGATTTGAAGCAGTATGAGTTGGATCCGGATTATACGAATCTTTTTAAGGTATCGGGAGTGGATTCTAAAGAGATAATCCTAGCGGATCAGAATATTGAGACGTTGGACGGATTGGGAACCATCGGGCAAATGTATAATAATGTTGACCAAGGTTGGTCTTCTATCGTCCCGACCCAGAATTTGGTGGATATGTATGAAATGTCAGATGGATTGACGAAAGAAGAGTCGAAGACTTATGACGCAAAGCATCCGTTCGCGAATCGCGACCCTCGTATGGCCATGACCATTTTATATCCGGGACGTGACTGGAGAGGTGATGTCTTGAATACTTTGGATGAGAAACTTCAAGATGGTACTGTCAACAAGAACTTCCCGACTTATACAGATAATGCTTCCAAGAGTGCTTTGACTTGGGCGAAATACTTGGATCCGATGGATCAATATGGAGATGTTTGGAGTTCGGGAGCTTGTCCGATCGTATTCCGTTATGCGGAGGTTCTATTGACGTATGCGGAGGCCGCGAATGAGCTGAGCGGTCCTTCTGATGAGATCTATGGTTATTTGAACCAGATCCGCCAGCGTGTAGGAATGGGGGAAGTGGATAAGGCTAAATATGGGACGAAGGATAAACTTCGTGAATTGATCCGTCGTGAGCGTACGGTAGAGTTGGCCGGCGAAGGCTTGCGCCGTGCGGACATCGTCCGTTGGCAGGAAGATGGAAAGATGCTTGCCGAGAAAGTCATGAATGGTGATTTGTTACGTGTTACAGGAACGATTAATTATGGGGAGTCTGAGCCTACTAAACGTGCGGAAATCACGGGTACGGCTGTTATTGAGACTCGCCAGTTCTCTTCTCGTAACCGTTACTTGCCGATTCCTCAAACAAGCATGGATAAGAATCCAAACTTGAAACAGAATCCGGGGTATTAGTTTCCTATGAGATGTTAGATAAAAAGGGGGGGAAGGCCGAGAGGTTCTCCCCTTTTTTAGTTACATTTGGCGAATATTGAGATTGTATGTCTCATGTGCTTAAGTATATAAATTGATTCCGTTATGAAAAAGAAACTGATAGTTTTTGCCTGCTTTCTTCTCGTATCCTTGTCTTGTTTGCCGCAGTTGCCTGTACGGTTGAACGAGCGTTCGGTGGTGCTAAATACGTCTACCGGGGCATTAAAAGGGAAGATGGTAACTCCCAATCAGGAGTCCGGTTATCCTGTGGTATTGATTATACCCGGTTCCGGCCCTACGGATATGGACGGGAACTCCGCCGCCTTGCCGGGTAAGAATAACTCCCTTAAATACTTGGCGGAAGGGCTAGCGGGAAAAGGTATCGCTTCCTTGCGGTATGACAAACGGGGTATCGCCTCCAGCGCCTCAGCGGGAAAGGATGAGTATTCCATGCGTTTCGAGGACGGGATCAAGGACGCACGAGGCTGGATCGATTATTTGAGCCGGGATAAACGTATTTCCGGAATCTATGTGTTGGGGCATAGCGAGGGAGCGTTGGTCGGTATGGCGGCTTCGGTGGATAACCCGAAAGTGAAAGGATACATTTCGGTGGCGGGTGCGGGGCGTCCGGCCTATGAGATCGTGGAGGAGCAAATGGAGGGTCAGCCGGAAGTGATCCGGGACATGGTAAAGTCGATAAATGCGTCCTTGAAGGAAGGGAAGCTCGTACCGGACGTGCCGATCGGCTTACAATCCTTGTTCCGTTCGTCGGTACAGCCTTATATGATCTCATGGTATACGTATAATCCGCAAGAAATCATCAAAAAATTAAAAGTGCCGGTGTTGATCTTACAAGGGGATAAGGATATGCAAGTATCCGTAAAAGATGCCGAACTATTGAAGCAAGCCCAGCCTTCGGCGGATTATCATTTGATTGGAAATATGAACCATCTGATGAAGACCTGCGATACGATGGACCAGCAGAGGCAAATGGCTACCTATACCGATCCCGCCCTTCCGTTGCATAAGGATGTGCTGATATTAATTGAAAAGTTTGTGAGTAAACCTTGAACTGTTGTATCTTTGCGGTCATAAATTAAAGAGACAGTATGATTTCGGTTGAAGGACTAACAGTTGAGTTTGGCGGTTTTACGCTTTTTGATGACATTTCATTTGTAGTAAACAAGAAGGATCGTATAGCCTTGGTAGGTAAGAACGGTGCGGGTAAATCGACGATGTTGAAGATATTCGCCGGTTTGCAATCACCCACTTCCGGAACTGTTAGCGTACCGAAAGATGTTACTATCGGGTATTTGCCCCAGCACATGCAATTAGTTGATACCCGTACGGTGCGGGAGGAGGCGGAATGCGCTTTCGAGCATATCCATGAGATGGAGGAGGAGATCAACCGCTTGAATACCCAATTGGCGGAGCGTACGGATTATGACTCCGAGAGCTATCAAAAGCTGATCGATCGTGTCACGTACCTATCCGAGCATTTCCAGATGATGGGAGGAAACAACTACCATGCGGAGTTGGAGCGTACATTGGTCGGATTAGGCTTTAGCCGTAGCGATTTCGACCGCCCGACGTCTGAGTTCAGCGGAGGCTGGCGTATGCGTATCGAGCTGGCAAAGCTCTTACTCCGGCAACCGGACGTGTTGTTGCTGGACGAGCCGACGAATCATCTGGATATAGAATCCATCCAATGGCTGGAGAACTTTATCGCTACCCGTGCCAACGCCGTGATCTTAGTCTCGCACGACCGTGCCTTTATTGATAATACGACTTTCCGCACCTTGGAGATCGAATTAGGCAAGGTCTACGATTATAAAGTGAAATATTCGGAGTACGTCGTACTTCGCCAAGAACGCCGTGAGCAGCAGCAGCGCGCTTATGAGAACCAACAAAAGAAATTGGCCGATACCGAGGCGTTTATCGAGCGTTTTCGTTATAAAGCCACGAAGTCCGTACAGGTACAATCCCGCATCAAGCAATTGGAGAAGGTGGAACGTATCGAGGTAGACGATGTGGATACAGCCATGCTGCGGCTGAAATTCCCGCCCGCTCCCCGTTCCGGCTCCTATCCGGTGATTTGTGAGGAGGTGGCGAAGCGTTATGGCGATCATCTGATCTTCGACCATGTGACCTTGACGATCAACCGGGGCGATAAAGTAGCTTTCGTCGGAAAGAACGGCGAGGGTAAATCTACCTTGGTGAAATGTATCATGGGAGAGATTGCCGATTTCACCGGAAAGCTCCAATTAGGTCATAACGTGAAGATCGGTTACTTCGCCCAGAACCAAGCGCAACTATTGAACGAGAATCTTACCGTTTTTGATACGATCGATTACGTAGCGCAAGGAGATATCCGCTTGAAGATACGGGATATCCTAGGCGCTTTCATGTTTGGTGGCGAGGCTTCCGATAAGAAGGTGAAAGTCCTGTCGGGTGGCGAGCGTACCCGTTTGGCGATGATCCGCTTGTTATTGGAACCAGTCAACCTGCTGATTCTCGATGAACCAACGAACCACTTGGATATGCGTTCGAAAGACGTGCTGAAAGATGCCTTGAAAGAATTCGACGGCACGGTGATCGTGGTTTCTCACGACCGTGAGTTCTTGGATGGCCTAGTCGATAAGGTCTATGAGTTCGGTAACCAGAAAGTCGTCGAGCACTTAGGCGGCATCTATAATTTCTTGGAGCATAAGAAAATGGATAGCTTGCGTGAATTGGAACGTTCTACCGGGACGAGCACTTCCACATCCGGTACCGGTGAGGCTCAGGTATCTCAAAACAAGCTCTCCTATGAGGCAAGGAAGGAACTGAGTAAAGCGATTAAGAAAGCGGAGAAAGCAGTTGCCGAGGCCGAGGCCCGTATCTCGGAGCTTGAGAATGGCATTGCCGTTATCGAGGCGAAGCTGGCTACGCCGGAAGGTGCCTCCGACGCTTCTCTCTACGGTGAATATTCTGCCCTAAAAAAAGAACTTTCCGATGCGATGGATCTATGGACCGAACGGACAATGGAGTTGGAAGAGCTGAATACACAGGATTCATGAAAAGGCTGCTAGTCAGTGAAAGACTGCTTATCTGATCTTTTTGATCCAAATACTCCTGTTTTCGTGACAAGCGCTTGCCGTTGATGACGCAAAATAGCGGAAGGGAGAGTACGAGAGCTGGCTTTTAAAGGGGGAGAATATCCCTTTTCTCATGCGTGATAGGCTGCGTTGGGCTACGCCAGTACTGCCATCGGCCGATGCGTATGCCGCCGTTGGGCATCGTGACTACTCAAGAATAGGGTTATGACTACTCGTGAATAGGCATTCTTACCCTGCTAGAACCCTATTGTAACCCTATAAATGATACCAATCTTTCCCTTTGATATGAATTAGGATGAATTGATTTCGCTAGAATAAAAGGCTCTTTTTGGGTATAGAGTTGGCTATTAGTTGTTTGCTGAAATTTTCTTTCGGATTTGGAGGCGAGCAGTACTTAGGCCCGGAATATTCGGTTCTCCGGAGGTTCGGATTACAAAGTGTCATTTTGATTATTCCTTGAAAATAACCTTTAATAGCTTACTCGTTTTAAAAAGAAAGTCCTTAACTTTGCTATCCAAAAAAACGCGAAAGCTTAAAGCACATATCATGTTAACACAGATCATTAATGGAAAGATTCTTACCCCGCAAGGCTGGCTGAAAGACGGCTCGGTACTGATAAGCGACGGTAAGATTTTAGAAGTAACAAACTGCGACTTAGCGGTAGTAGGGGCAACCTTGATAGACGCCAAAGGTATGTATATCGTCCCCGGGGGTGTGGAAATTCACGTGCACGGAGGTGGAGGCCGTGATTTTATGGAAGGTACCGAGGAAGCTTTCCGTGCGGCGGTAGCCACGCACATGAAACACGGTACGACGAGTATCTTCCCCACCTTATCCTCTTCTACCATCCCGATGATCCGTGCCGCTGCCGAGACCACCGAGAAACTGATGGCCGAGAAAGATAGCCCGGTTCTGGGGCTTCACTTAGAAGGACATTATTTCAACATGAAAATGGCCGGTGGCCAAATCCCGGAGAACATCAAGAATCCCGATCCCGAGGAATATATCCCTCTGTTGGAGGAAACGCATTGCATCAAGCGCTGGGACGCCGCTCCGGAACTTCCGGGAGCGATGCAGTTCGGTAAATATATCACCTCGAAAGGCGTACTCGCCTCGGTAGGGCATACCCAAGCCGAGTTTGAGGATATCTTGACCGCTTATGAGGTAGGTTATACCCACGCCACCCATTTCTATAACGCCATGCCGGGCTTCCATAAACGCCGCGAGTATAAGTATGAGGGAACGGTGGAAAGCATCTATCTGCTCGATGATATGACCGTCGAGGTCGTTGCGGATGGTATCCATGTGCCGCCTACGATCCTTCGTCTGGTCTATAAGATAAAAGGTGTGGAACGCACTTGTCTGATCACGGATGCCTTGGCTTGCGCCGCCAGTGATAGCCAAGTCGCTTTCGATCCCCGTGTCATCATCGAGGATGGCGTGTGTAAGTTGGCCGACCGCTCGGCCTTGGCGGGTAGTGTCGCCACGATGGACCGCTTGATCCGTACGATGGTGCAAAAGGCCGAGATTCCCTTGGAGGATGCCGTGCGTATGGCCTCGGAGACTCCCGCCCGTATCATGGGCGTATCCGATCGCAAGGGAACCTTGCAGCGGGGCAAAGACGCCGATATCGTTTTGTTGGACCGTGACTTGAATGTCCGTGCGGTTTGGGCGATGGGTAAGTTGGTTGAAGGTACGAATAAACTATTCTAAACAAGAACGATTATGTTGACACAGATTATAAATGGCCATATCCTTACGCCGCAAGGATGGATGAAGGATGGTTCCGTATTGATTAGCGACGGGAAGATCTTAGAGGTTACAAATAGCGATTTAGCGGTGATTGGCGCCAAGGTGGTGGATGCGAAAGGCATGTCTATCGTCCCGGGCTTTGTCGCCATGAATATCCATGGCGGTGGGGGCTTCGACTTCTCCGAATGTACGGAAGAGGCTTTCCATGGTGCGGTAGCTGCTCATCAGAAACATGGGGCCACGACGATATTCCCTACCGTGTTGGCTCCAGAAATCGGGGTGATCGATAAGGCGGTAACTGTATGCGAGGAGATGATGAGGAAAAAAGACGGTCCTATCTTAGGATTGCACATTGAGGGACCGTATTTGAATCCGAAGATGGCGGCGAGTTTATTTATCGATAAGGAGAATCCCGCCGACCCGAAAGAGTATAAAGAGATATTGGAACGTACGGATTGCATCAAGCGTTGGGATTCCAGCCCGGAGATACCGGGTGCGCTTGAGTTCGCCCAATACTTGAAGTCGAGGGGAATCCTATCCGCTATCTCGCATACGGAAGCGGAGTTTGATGATATTAAGACCGCTTACAATGCCGGTTTCACGCATGCGGCTCATTTCTATAACGCTATGCCCGGTTTCCATAAGCGTCGTGAATATAAGTACGAGGGAACGGTGGAAAGTGTTTTCTTGATGGACGATATGACGGTAGAGGTGATCGCTGACGGGCGTCATTTACCCTCTACGATTCTCCGATTGGTCTATAAGCTGAAAGGAGTGGAACGTACTTGCTTGGTTACGGATGCTCTTTCTTGCGCAGCCAACGAGGGTAAGCCGTTATCCGATCCCCGCATTATCATTGAGGATGGCGTATGCAAGTTGGCGGATCATTCCTCATTGGTGGGAAGTATCGCCACGATGGACGTACTGGTACGTACGATGGTGCAGAAGGCCGATATTCCTTTGGCCGACGCTGTCCGTATGGCTTCCGAGACTCCGGCCCGCCTGATGGGGGTAAGCGATCGCACCGGAACCTTGCAAAGAGGGAAGGACGCGGATATCGTGATCTTGGATCGTAAGTTGAATGTGCGTGCGGTATGGAGCATGGGAAACTTAGTTCCGGAGACAAATACATTGGTCTAAGCTCGTTAATAATATAAGGAAGGGACTGTCTTGGCTGGCCGGGACGGTTCTTTTTTATTTTTAGGCGATATAGATCAAACCTTTCGGCTAATAAATTTGTTCTATCAACGTATGGCGAAATCAGTACTTATTTCATATATTTGTGATTCAAGTAAGATTGTAATACTAAATCAATAATTAAACATGAAAACGAACCTTAGTTCTCAAATTACTCTGACGCGTATACCGTTGCGGTATTATCGCCCGGAAAATGCTTTCGAGCATTCAGTTTTAACTCGTTTGGAAAAGATTCCGACAAACATTTACGAATCGGCCGAGGAAGGTTCTTTCGCTATCGCTAAAGAGATAGCAACACAAATCCGTAAAAAACAAGATATTGGTAAGCCCTTCGTGATCGCTTTACCCGGCGGACGTTCTCCGCTAAGCGTTTACAAGGAGTTGATCCGTATGCATAAAGAGGAGAATTTAAGTTTCCGCAACGTGATTGCTTTCGTGGAATATGAGTTCTATCCATTGGCTAATCCCAGCGCCGGAAATCTGGCTCGCCTAAAAGAGGAGTTATTCGATCAGGTCGATATCGATCCTGCGAATATCTATTGCCCGGACGGAAGCATGCCGAAAGACGCTATCCTAGATTTCTGTCGCCAGTATGAGGAGACGATCCAATCCGTGGGAGGTATCGATTGCATGTTGCTTGGTATCGGTAACTCCAGCAATA
Source organism: Parabacteroides sp. KHUB-02 (assembly GCF_056640955.1). NCBI lineage: Bacteria > Pseudomonadati > Bacteroidota > Bacteroidia > Bacteroidales > Tannerellaceae > Parabacteroides > Parabacteroides sp. KHUB-02. The sequence continues at coordinate 516,446 of NZ_JBWQEV010000001.1, forward strand.
TCATGTTCAACGTGGGTGGAACGACGATCAGCTCGCGTACCCGTATGGTCTTGTTGGAAGGCGCTTCCCGCAAAGAGGCTGCCCGTACGTTCCCTTCGCAGGAGAATGTCCCGGCAGGTATCATCACGATGGGTATCTCTACGATGATGAACGCCCGCAGCGTGATCTTGATGGCTTGGGGCGAGGATAAGGCTAGCATTGTCGCTAAGACCGTTGAAGGCAAGGTTAGCGATGCCGTTCCTTCCAGCTATTTGCAGAATCATCCGAACGCCAAGGTCGTGATCGATCTTTCAGCCGCTTACGACTTGACTCGTATCAGCCATCCTTGGTTGGTGACTAGCTGCGAGTGGGATAATAAGTTGATCCGCCGTGCGATCGTTTGGTTGTGTCAGTTGACGGACAAACCGATCTTGAAATTGACAAACAAGGATTATAGCGAGCACGGATTGGGTGAGTTGTTAGCCCTGTATGGTTCGGCGTATAATGTAAATATCAAGATATTCAATGATATCCAGCATACGATTACCGGATGGCCGGGTGGTAAACCGAACGCCGACGATTCCAATCGTCCGGAGCGTGCTAACCCGTATCCGAAGAAAGTGATCGTATTCAGTCCGCACCCGGATGATGACGTGATCTCCATGGGCGGTACCTTGCGCCGTTTGTGCGACCAACATCATGATGTGCATGTGGCTTACGAGACTTCCGGTAATATTGCCGTAGGCGACGAGGAGGTAATCCGTTATTGCGAGTATTTGCGTGATGTATGTGAGAAATACTCTCCCGACTCGGCCGTAAAGGATAAAGCGAACGAGATCATCAACTACCTGCGTTACGAGAAGGTGGAGAACGGCGAGCCGGAGAGAAAGGATGTCCTCTTTATGAAAGGAACGATCCGTCGTGAGGAAGCCCGTCACGGTTGCCGCTACTCGGGCGTGAAGGACGATCATGTTCATTTCTTGGATCTTCCGTTCTACGAGACCGGATTAGTGAAAAAGAATGATTTGAGTGAGGCCGACAAGGATATCGTAAAGGCGCTGTTGCTCGAGATCAAGCCGGATCAAATGTTTGTCGCCGGTGACTTGGCTGACCCGCACGGAACTCACAAGGTTTGTCTGGATGCCGTACTGGCCGCTATCGACGAGGTGAAAGACGAGGAATGGATGAAGAACTGCCGTGTATGGATGTATCGCGGCGCATGGGCAGAATGGGAAATGGACCATATCGAGATGGCCGTACCTATCAGTCCGGAGGAGTTGCGCTTCAAACGTAACGCTATCTTGAAGCATCAATCGCAGGCCGAGAGCGCTCCGTATCTGGGTGACGACGAGCGTTTGTTCTGGCAGCGTGCCGAAGATCGCAACCGTGCTACCGCGGAGTTGTATCGCCAATTAGGTTTGGCTTCTTATGAGGCGATCGAGGCGTTTGTACAATATATCCCGTTGAGATAATATCTAGCGATAGAATAATCTGAAAGCCCTATCTGATTAAGTTCGGATAGGGCTTTTTGTTTTTGTGTTATTTTTTTCGTGTGGGCGTAAGTAGATCTGTTTCTATGATCGTATATAGATAAAGGAGAAGCCTTGAATTGTCTAATATAATACAAGAAATGTCCACATTGAGCATGAAAGACTATATTATTAAGAACCATGAGTTAGATAAATTTAAATTATTATATCTGGAGAATGCCCCCAGACTGATCTTTTATGCCTCGAAATATGTGGATAGCGATACGGCGGAAGATTTAGTGCATGATATATTCATCAAGATCTGGCAAAAGAAAGAGATTTATTCCGTGGAAGAAGGCTTGAAGACATACCTATTCCGTTCCGTTCAAAATGCTTGCCTCGATTACCTAAAGCATAAATCAATAGAAATGACTTATGCGGATGAGGTTGCTCGTAGACTAAAGATAGAGGAGATAGGTTATTATAATCAGTCGGATGCGGCGGAGCTGGAGAAAGAGCGTCTGGACTCCGTTTACCGGGAAATAGCCAAGTTACCGGACAGATGCCGAGAGGTTTTTACGTTAGCTTATGTGGACGGGAAGAAATCAGTGGAGATCGCAGGAATGCTAAATATCTCTCAACGTACGGTAGAGGCGCAACTCTATAAAGGATTGAAGATCATACGGAATGTGTTGGCGCTTCTGGCACTGGTTTTATTTTTTAGATGAAAATACGGTAGAATACGTAAGTAAAAAGAGGGAACCGGTCGTATATATTATAAATGAAACAGAAAATGGAATCTAATAATTCGATAGAAGAACTGATCATACGCTATTTGCAGAACGAGATTCAAGAGGATGAACTTCGGGTGTTGGATGCTTGGATTCATGAGAGTGACGCTAATAAAGCCCACTTCTTTGAGCTTAAGGGGCTTTTTGACACTCGGAAAGAAGTGGCGTTCTTGAACCACTATTCCGTGGAGCGTAGTTGGGAGCGAATGGCTGGAAAGCTGGATGCGATCTCTGGCGTATCTGTGAAATCCAAGGTCCTTGGCAAACAGTTCTGGCTTTCATTCTTGAGATATGCGGCGATTATCGTAATCGCTATGGGAGTAGGTGTGGGTATGAATCAATGGATAAGCAATCGTTTATATGCCGGCGATACGGAATATAACGAGATCGTAGTGGAAAAAGGCGGACGTGCGAACACGCTATTGCTATCCGACGGCAGTAAGATCATACTCAATGCCTCCACCCGTTTTAAATACCCCACCTCTTTTAATGGAGATGAGCGTGTGGTTCATCTGGAGGGTGAGGCCTATTTCGAGGTTGCGAAGAATCATTCGAAACCTTTCATCGTAAAACTAAAGAACCAACAAATCACGGTACTCGGAACCTCATTCAATATACAGGCTTTCAACGATGATCGCTTTAGCGTCACCACCTTATTAAGTGGTAGTATCCTGTTGGAATCTTTTGACGCTCAAGGACGGAAAATGAGTAGCATGAAGTTAAAGCCGAATCAACAAGCCCGGTCGGATAACCGGACCGGCTCTATTTTCTTGTCAGAGACAGATGCCTCGATCTCGAACGCTTGGGTAGGAGGGAAATATCGTTTCAAGGATGAGACCTTAGTCTCTATCGTAAAACGTCTGGAGAATTACTATGGGGTAAATATCCGCTTGGCGCATGACAGTCTGCGGAACATCCGCTACACGGGAACCTTCTCTTTGGATCAAGGTATACAAGAGGTGTTGGATATTATTAACTCGGAGAAACAATTCACTTTCATGAAAGACGGAAAAGATATTCTGATATCGGCGAGAAGCAAATAACAAAATAATAGATGTATAACCTTAAACATTGGAATTGCCTATGACAAATACTTGATCACAAAAAAAGAATCGGGACTGACACCACTCACCCCCGATCCTTATTCGTTCTTAATTTATGAATCACCTTTCTCGCCAGTCCGCTGAAACCGTGCGATTGAGGTAAGTCCTTAATAAAAAAACATTTACAAATTTATGGAAAAAGTTTGGAATAGTGATGATCTATTACCTAAAAAATTTAAATCAATCATGAAGATCACATTGCTTTTTTTAATACTGGGTATATTGCATGTCTCGGCGGATACCTATGCGCAAAAAGCTCAAGTTACAGTAGAAGTAAAGAGCGGGACGTTCTATGATGTCGTCTCGGAGATTGAGAAACAGACCGAGTTCATGTTTTTCTATAAGAGCGAGGATATCGATAATAGTAAGCAAGTGGATATACAGGTGAAGAATCGCCAAGTTACCGACGTGTTGAATGAGTTGTTGAAAAACACGAACTTGACCTACCGTATATCAGGTAAGCACATCACGATCTTGAAGAAAGACGCCGTACAGCAACAAAAGAAAAAGATCTCCGGTATCGTTACGGATCCGGATGGCATACCGGTTATCGGGGCCAATGTCGTGATTAAGGGTACGACGGTCGGTACCGTTACGGATCTGGATGGAAAGTTTAGCTTGGATGCGGCTAATAACGATATCCTGTCATTTTCCTATATCGGCTATGCGGAGCAAGAGATCGAGGTCGGGAATCGTACATTGTTTAACGTGAAGTTGGCCGAGGATTATAAAGCGCTTGAAGAGGTCGTTGTCGTTGGATATGGTACGATGTTGAAACGAAACTTGTCAACATCAGTGGGTTCCGTAGACTCGGAGAAGTTACTGGAACGTCCTAATGCCACAAACGTATTCCAAGGATTGGCCGGAAAGGTGGCTGGTGTTAATATCGCCTTAAATTCTGGTGCGCCGGGTGGTAGCCCTGCGATAAAGATCCGTGGTATTGGTTCTTTGAATTCTTCCAATACACCGCTATATGTGGTCGATGGTGTGGTTGGCGTGGATCCGGACCAGATTGATCCGAATATTGTCCAGTCTATCGATATCTTGAAAGACGCTACTTCCTCTTCTATTTATGGTGCGAGAGGTGCGAATGGTGTTGTGGTGATAACCACGAAGGAAGGTAAGAAAAATACGACGAACATCTCGTATAATACAGTTCTGTCTGCAGGAACGTTAGCTCGTAAGGTCGATGTCTTGAATGCGGAGGAGGCTTTGGATGTATTCAAGCGTGCTTATGAGGCTCAACCGGGACGTATCGCTCCCCATCTGGATCCGAGCAATATGTTTACACGTAAGAATGACCTGTTCAATCCGGACGGGACTCCGAAATATGATACGGACTGGCAGGATGCCGTAACCCGTACGGCTTTTTCTCATCAGCATTCACTTAGTTTCTCCGGAGGAAGCGATAAGCTGACCGCTGTGGCGAATGTAAGTTACAAAGATAATCAAGGTATAATGTTGGAGACCTATAAACGTCAGTTGAACGCGTTTATCAATGTCGGATGGGATTTGAAAGAATGGTTCCATTTACAGGCCATGTTGAATGTAGGATCTAGTAATGCCCGAAACTCGGAGAATGCGATCTCTCGGTATACATTGGAAGCATTGCCGTTCCTTCCTATCCAATATGAGGATGGTACCTATTCCCGTAAGGGGGATTATCCCGGTGCGGAAGATACGGAGAACCCCGTGAGGATTTTAAAGGAGCGTAAGAATATCGATAAGAATCAGTACACGTTGGCTAATGTGATCGGTACGTTTAAAATTACCTCTTGGCTAAAGTTAACGACTAGCTTCAGCCGTCAAGATGGTTCTTATATCAATTCATCTTATAACCCGAGTACCTTATTCGGCTATGGAGATACTCAAAAAGGTAAGGCGGAGAAAACGCATAAGAATACGATGTCGTGGACGAATGAGGACTACTTGACTTTTGATAAAAGCTGGAATAAGCATAACTTGAATGTCGTAGCGGGAGCTAGTTGGTATTACTCAAAAACAGAGAAAAGCGAGCTAGGGGCCGAGAATTTCTTCGATGATTATTTTGAGTATAATAATATGGGAGTCGGCACCGTACGTTCTAAGGTTGGCTCAGACTATACGGATAATAAGATGAATTCTTACTATGCCCGTATCAACTATAATTTTGACAATCGTTACTTATTGGGCGCTTCTTTCCGTGAGGATGGTTCTTCTCGTTTTGGCTTGAATAACCAATATGGTTTCTTTCCTTCATTCTCGGCCGCTTGGCGTGTATCCAATGAGAATTTCTTCGAGAACGCAAAAAAGGTGATTGATGATATGAAAGTCCGTTTGAGCTACGGTACGGTGGGTAACGCAGAAATCGGTGATTATGCGTCTATGGCACGTTATGAGAATAAACGCCTTCCTTTTGGCAAGGATATGACGACGATCGTTACGTTGAAAAGTATGGCAAATCCGGATTTACGCTGGGAGAAATCCAGACAACTTGACGCGGGTATCGATTTGAGTTTCTTTAATGGGCGTATCGAGTTTATGGCGGATTATTATCATAAGATTACGACTGATTTATTGTATGAGCTACAATTGCCTTCTAACTCAGGATATGAGAAGACTATGACAAATTTGGGTAAGATCCGTAATCAAGGTCTTGAGATGAGCTTGAATACACGCAATATCCAAAGCCGTGATTTCTTATGGACTACCTCTTGGAATTATACGATGAACCGCTCGATGGTACTGGATATAAATGATAATATTATCGGTAAGTGGGGAGGACGCATTGAAGAGGGACATCCTTTAAATGCTCTTTACGGCTATGTTCGCCTAGGTACATGGGGTACTGATGAGGCGGAAGAAGCCGCTAAGTATAATAAGAAACCCGGCGATATCAAGTATTGGGACAAGAATGGTAATGGAATGAAGGATGGCGAAGACCAAGACTATATCGGAAATGGCGCTCCTAAATTCGAGATGAATATGACAAATACATTCTCGTGGAAAGGCTTCACGTTTATGTTTGATTTGCAATGGGTATATGGTAATAAGTTGATTAACTTCACTCGCCAGTTGATGGGTAACCGTGTGACATTCTCCAATGCTTATGCGGACATTCCGGTGAACGCTTGGACGCCGGAAAACCAAAACACGATGGTGCCTAGCTTGCGCCTTCCGGGAGATGGATATGAGAATGACGTAGATTCTTGGAGTTGTGAGCCGGGTTCGTTCTTGCGTTTACGTAATATCGGCTTGAAATATGACTTTAGTTCCCGTATGCTTTCTGCCGCTCACATCAAGAGTTTATCCTTGGGATTCAATGTGGAGAATGCGTTCTTGATTACGAACTATTCTGGTAGTGATCCGGAGGTGACGAGTTATGATGCTGTATTTGAGCAAGGAGTGGATTTTTATACCTATCCCAAACCTCGTACGTATTCATTTACTTTAGGTGTTAATTTCTAATTGTTTAATCTTTACTTCGTAAAAAACTAAGATATGAAAAATAAAGCGCATGTATGGATGTGTGGCTTGCTTTCTGCGACAATGGCTTTTACATCCTGTACGAATTTTTTAGAGGAAGACCCGAAAACCTTCTTGAGTCCTTCTGAATATTATACGACAGAGAACCAGATAAAGGCGGCTGTGGATGGCACTTATGACGGGCTTGATGATCTGTTGAGTTCCGACCTCGAGATTGCTACAGTTCACCTTTTTAACTTGGAATATCTTGTAGGTACTAGTTATCGTCCTCGTGCGGCCGGTAATGAGCAGAACCAGTTCTTGTTGCTTTCCGGTTTGGAAGAGAGTAACGGCATTATTCGTAACTTCTGGAAGGCTACTTTCTTTCCTTTGGAAAATTGTAATAGCGTGATTCAAAATGTTTCCGCTACGGATATTATTAGCGAGAGCCAGAAAGCGAAGTATCTGGGAGAGGCTTATTTCTTGCGGGCATATTACTATTTCCAAGGGGTACAATTATTCGGGGATATCCCGTTGAAGACGGAACCTACGGTAGACTTGAATACGGTGAAGATCCCCAGGTCTCCTAAGGAAGATATTTATAACCAGATCGTGGAAGACTTGAAAAAGGCGGAGCAGTCCGGGCTGGATTGGAGTGATAAAACAGGCCATGTCTCTATGGGAGCGATCAAGACCCTTTTAGCTAAGGTTTATTTGACAATGGCAGGTTATCCGCTTCAAAAAGGAAATGAGTATTATCAATTGGCTTACGAGAAAGCCAAGGAGGTTATTGATAGTGGAGCCTTTAGCTTGTTCGCTGATTATAAGGATTTGCGTGCGTCAGAGAACGAAAATAGTGGTGAGCATATTTTTATGATCCAGCGTGAGGCGCAAGATGCCGGGGCTCCTTTCCATTTTGGCCTTTTGCCTTATCCGGAACAACCGATTTCCATTACTCCGGCTTATGGGGGTGGTTTGGCTCCTCGTAAAGAGTTTTATGAAAGTTATGATGACCAAGATATTCGTAAACGGAATGAGGAGTTTTTCTATACTTCTAAACCCAAATATGGTGATCCGGAGACAACGATTACTTTGGATGTTCCTTATTTATGCAAATATTGGGATGAGAATGCCGAATCTACAGGAAAGAGCGGGGCGAATATTCCGGTTTACCGTTATGCGGACGTTCTATTAATGTGTGCGGAGGCAAAAGCTACCTTGGATGGTGGATCTACTTCCGACGCTATAGCTGTGGATGCTTATTTCCAAGTTCGTCACCGTGCGTTGCCCAATGAGGCGAGACCGACTTCAATCACGGTTGATCAAGTATTGAAAGAACGTGCGTGGGAACTCTGTTATGAGTTTACAGGATGGTATGATATGTTGCGTACTCACCGTGCGTTTGATCCGGTTTCGAAGCAAATGGTTGATTTATTCGGCTATCAGGCGGTTAATCATACGTATCCGTTTAAAGAATCGGATTTGGTTTTCCCGGTACCTTTGCGTGAGAAAGAACTGAACCCTCTGCTTGGTGAGGATGTCGTTCGCTAAAAGTAAGCGGGCGATTCTCTAGACTAGAGGTGTGTGGAAGGATATTACTATCCGTAGTAATCCGGATTATTATCCATGATAAATACGATTACTATTGATAGTAATATTTTTTAACACGGTATATATTATTCATCACAGAAAATTAGAGAAGAGAGAAATAGAGATGAAAAGATATGTTTTGTTTGTCTGTTTGCTTTTATCAGGTCTTGCAGGAGTATATGCTCAGTCGATAGCTCCGTTTCAGAAAGGAGATCGGATCGCCTTCGTGGGAAACAGCATTACTTGCGGTGGGCATTATCATTCATATATCTGGCTGTATTATATGACCCGTTTCCCGGATCAACGCATCGATATCTTTAACGAGGGAGTAGGTGGGGATGTAGCCGAGATGATTTACCAGCGGTTGGATAAGGTTTTCGAACATGAGCCTACGGTGGTGACGCTATCTTTTGGCATGAACGATGTCGGCTATATGGATTTTCGGAAGCCGGGGGCGGATACGATCGCCCGGAACCGGGTAGAGAAAGCTTGCCGGGATTATGCCCTTATCGAGGAGGTCTATAAGAAGTATCCGGAGGTGAGGAAAATCTTGATCGGAAGCTCTCCTTATGACGAGACTTCTCGTTTCAATAAGGTCGCTTTCCCGGGGAAGAATACGCCAATCTTGGAGATCGTGGATTTCCTGAATGCCCGGGCCCGGGAGAATCAATGGGGATTCGTGGATTTTAACCGCCCGATGGTAGCGATCAACCAATGGGAGCAAGCGGAGGATTCCATGTATACCTTATGCGGGAAGGATCGTATACATCCCTCTACGGACGGGCATCTGGTCATGGCTTATCTCTTCTTGAAGGCGCAAGGTCTGGCCGGTAAGCCGGTAGCCGATATCCGGATAGACGGAGCGGGGAAAAAGGTGACTCGCTCGGATAATTGCCGTGTCTCGGATTTGTCTGTTTCCTCGGATAACCTTACTTTTACGTACGAGGCGAAATCGCTTCCGTATCCTATCGATACCTCTTATTATGATAATGAGAAACATACGCAGGCAGATGCCTTGAGTGTTATCCCTTTTATGGATGAGATGAATTATGAGGGATTGTCCGTGAGCGGTTTGTCGGATGGATATTACGGGTTGACGATCGGTGGGGAGTTTATCGGTCGTTTTACGGCGAGGGAGTTGGAGCGAGGTGTCAATATGGCTCTTCTTCAGAATACCCCGCAGTATAAACAAGCGATGAAGATCCGCCAGATGAACGAGGAACGCTGGTTGAAAGAGCGTAAGATGCGTGAATTTTATTGGGTGGAATATAACTTGATGCGGAAGACGGGCATGCTTTGGGCCTGCAACGAGGCTGCCGTGGATACCTTGCGCAAATACCGTCCCCACGACATCTTCTTGCAATGGAACGGCGACCTTTGGCTACAATACATGCACAAGGGGATTCGTGAGGATTGCGTGAATGAGCAACAGGATCTGGTTAACCAGATCTATGAGCAAAATAAACCAATCCCCTTGCGAATAGAGATCAAGAAATTTACAGACTTGTAGAGACGGGGCGTGCCCCGTCTCCCACCGACTGGAAGTATTCTAAATGTGAATTAATAGTACATATTATATGAAAAAGAAACTAGCGATATTCGTATTAAGCCAATTCTTGTTGGCCGGTTGGGCAGATGCCCAACAAGCCTATTTCATCGATGGCTATCATGGCGGTATCTACGGGCATTACCCGGTGGGGCAGACCGCCTTTATCGCCCAGAAATTAAGGCAGAATCCCAACTGGAATATCAATATCGAGATCGAGCCTGAATCATGGGAAGTCGTACGGCAACGAGACCCTGAAGGTTACGAGGCTTTCAAGCGCTTATTTAAGGATCAATCCGTGGAGAGTGGGCGGATCGAGTACGTAAACCCGACCTATGCCCAAAGTTATTTCTTCGGAACATCAGGCGAGAGCGCTATCCGCCAATTCGAATATGGAATGCGGCTAATCCGGAAACATTTCCCTGAGGCGGTATTCACCACCTATTCGGCGGAGGAGCCTTGCTTTACCAGTTGCCTGCCTTATATATTGAAGTCATTCGGCTTCTCGTATGCCTCTACTAAGAACCCGAATACGATGTGGGGTGGCTACGTAAGCGCCTACGGAGGTGAGTTGGTGAATTGGGTAGGGCCGGATGGTACGAGACTTACCACCGTCCCCCGTTACGCCTGCGAGGATTTACAACCCGGCTCTTGTTGGCAGTCCATCTCGTGGTTCAATACGGAGGACTACATCCATAAATGCTTGGATGCCGGCATCCAGCACCCGGTCGGCATGTGTATCCAAGATGCCTCATGGAGCCATGGTTGGGATAAAGGCCCTTGGCTGGGACAGGATACGACGGGCTATTATACGCCGACCGCCTATAAGACTTGGCGGAATTATATCCAAGACTGTTCCGTCGGGACTACTCAGGATGATTGGCATTTCTCGCAAGAGAATGTCCTAGGTGGCTTGATGTGGGGAACGCAGGTCATGCAGCGTTTGGCCGGAGAGGTACGGGTAGCCGAGAACGCTATCGTCCGTGCGGAGAAAATGGCGGCTTACGCTCGCTTATACAAAGGCATGGAATGGCCGACTGAACGTATCGATGAGGGATGGCGCACGCTTCTATTGTCGCAGCATCATGATTGCTGGATCGTTCCTTACAATCGATTACAAGGGAAAAAGACATGGGCGGAGACGGTTACGGATTGGACTGGGGTGACCAATCAAAACAGCCGTCAGATAATTGATAACGCTTTGTCCTTATTGAAAGAAAAGGAAGGTGAATCCACGGTGTACGTATATAATACCTTGGCTACCGACCGGAATGAATTGGTGGCGGTGGAAGTTCCCGTCTCATGGAGAAACTCGGATTGGGTGGTTCTTGATAAGCAAGGAAAGAAACAACCGGCTCAATGGTTGACGGAAGACGGCATTTCAAAACTCTTGTTTCGTGCGCAAGTCCCCTCAGCCGGTTATGCCTCTTATGCGATCCGGAAGGCAGAGGATAAACAGTCTGGAACCTTGAAGGCTGAGAGACAGAAAGACGGTACGTTTCGCATGGAAAGTGATTTATACACCTTGGTGCTAAACCCCTCTAAAGGAGGTGTAATAGAAAGCTTGAAAGCGAAAGCCGTACGAGGCAAGGAATTCGTGGATAACCGGAATGAACGTGGGTTTAATGAGCTTCGGGGATATTTTATCGATGAGGGCGGTTTCCTTTCCAGTATGGATCAACCGGCTGAGGTGAGCGTGTTGGAGCAAGGGCCCTTATTCGTGAAGGTGGCTGTGAAAGGCAAGATCGGAAAGTATTCATTTACCCAAACGATCCGGTTAACGCAGGGAGAGCCTCGCATCGATATGAATGTTAAACTGGATTGGACAGGAAACCCTCGCATTGGTGAGCCGGGTATCGAATTCCGTGCGGATAATCCCCGTAAGGCATTTTATGACGACCGTTACAAACTTTTGGTGTATCTGCCTACCCAGATCGCCAACCAACAGATTTATAAGGACGCTCCGTTCGATGTTTGCGAGAGCCGGTTGGAGAATACCTTTTTCAATCGTTGGGATAGCATCAAGCATAATATCATTTTGAATTGGGTGGATGTAGCGAGCAAGGATAACTCTTGCGGTCTGTCATTATTCACGGATCATACGACCAGCTATGCGCATGGTAAGGATTTCCCATTGGCCTTGAACGTACAATACGCCGGTAAAGGCTTGTGGGGCCGGGATTATATCATAGACCGTCCGACCGAGATCTCGTATGCCTTGATCCCTCATGCCGGAACTTGGGAGAAAAGCCGTATTTGGACACAAAGCGAACGACGCAATGAGCCTTTGGTCGCAACCTTGGGTGGCGATGCTACCTTGACATCCGGTTCCCTTTTCCGGATAGAGAATAATGCCTACGAGTTGGTTTCTATGACCTATAAAGGGAATGACCTTTATATCCGCCTATTCAATGCCCAAAGCGATGCCTCCCCTAAAACGATAATCTTCCAAGGACAAGACGTGAAAGCGAGCTTGGTGGAATTGGATAACCGTCTGGTTGAGGACTTAACCGTCACCGAGAAGAAAGGCGCCAGTTCAATGCGTCTTTCTATCCCCCGTTACGGAATAAGGACATTAAAACTAAGCTGTAAGAATATCTAATGTAGAGACGGGGCATGTCCCGTCTCTCTTTATCCCTAATTAATCCCCGTTTCTCTTGCCTCTTTCGGTGGAAAGATGTTATTTTGCATCCCGAATTAAAAGAATAGGCGTTATGTTGAAATTCTTCAAGACATGGACACTCCCTATCTCCATGTTAGCGGGTGCGATAGGGTATTTTGTTTTCGCCAATGTTACTTTTCTGGAGCCTACAAAGCCGTTCATGTACACTTTAATAGCGTATCTGACGCCCTTTTTGATTTTTGCGCAGTTGCTCCTGACCTTCTGTAAGATCTCTGTCCGGGAATTGATGCCCAGCCCTTGGCACGGTTGGCTATTGCTTATCCAAGCGATTTCCAGTTTGGTGCTTGCCGCCTTATTGCTCTGGCTGCCAATGAGAGAGGAATACCGGGATGTGTTCGAGGGAGCGATGGTCTGCCTGATTTGCCCGACCGCTACGGCGGCCGCCGTGATTACGGGTAAATTAGGGGGAAGCGCCTCTAGTCTGACTACTTATACCTTATTATCGAATCTATTAGCTGCGATTGTCGTGCCGCTGGTCTTCCCATTAGTGGAACCGCATGCCGAGATTACTTTCTTCGCCGCATTCTTGAAGATCTTGGGAAAAGTCTTCCCATTGCTGTTATTCCCGTTTTTCCTCGCTTTGTTCTTGCGTAGATTCATGCCGCCTATCCATCGCTTCCTTGCGGGGCTTCGGGATATGGCCTTTTATCTCTGGGCCGTCGCTCTAGCTATCGTGACCGGGCAGACCGTGAAATCCTTGGTCAATAGCGAGGCGGAGATTTATGTAGAAATCCTGATCGCTTTAGGCGGCTTGATAACCTGTATCGCGCAGTTTTATTGGGGAAAGCGCATCGGCACGAAATACAATGACCGTATTAGTGCCGGACAAGCCTTGGGACAAAAAAATACCGTGTTAGCGATCTGGATGTCTTACACCTATTTGAACCCTCTATCCTCCGTTGGCCCCGGAAGCTACGTGCTCTGGCAAAATCTGTTTAACAGTTATCAGTTATGGAAAAAGAGAAAGAATGAGCTTGAATAAAGACATATCGGAGTTGTTGATTATGAGGAAAATCTTGTTGACTCAATGGCGGTTATGTTATCTGTTTGAGTATAATAATTATTCATATTTATGAGAAAGGAACAAACGGATGAAAATAGTTGGGAATTTCATCTGACAGATAAGATCGCCCATCTTTCCAAAATGACCTTGGAAATGCATACGGAGTTTTGGCTTAGTACACTCCAGACATGGTTTCGTGGCTATCAAACACCCGAAGAGTATAAAGCGACGATTTGGGGGAGGGAGGTAGACCTATGCATCTCCATCGCTCCCTTGGAGACACCGACCGAGAAATTACCTATCATTGAAGAGAAATCGGCAAAAGGTAAGAATGAGCTGCTTCCCCCGGAACAGCAAGCCTACGTAGACGAACTCAAAAAGAAGATAAAAGCTCTCAAAAAACTCCTGCCGCCTAAGGTGGACGAGGCGTTAGAGCAACGCTATTTGGATTACATGAACGCCGAGAGGATTAAGGTAATCATTCAAGACTGCACCAAGATATGGAGCAACCCGGATTTGCCCGTTGAAGAAAAAATCAGTCAGCTCATTCCTTATAAAATTGAATTATATGACCTTGTGCGTAATGTCCAACTGCCGGATGATTTGATGCGTGCGGATACGAATATTTCAATTACAATGGCCACTATTCAATTCTTTGCGCAAAGCGTAGAGAAAAATGCGAAGAAAAACAAAATAAAAACACCCAAGCAGGTACGTCAATTAGTGAAATTTACCAATGACATCATTACTCGCATGGATGAGGGTCAGAATAAGCTAAACGGCGTTGAGCGAGATATGACTAAGGAAGAGTCTAAAGCCTATGATGCTTATCTTGATATAAAGATTGGAGCAAGGTCTGTCCTTCACTCGTTTGAAAAACGATTGGAGTTATACGAGCGACTTTGGGAAATGCCCTCGGTCTCTACCGGTACTAAGATTGAATGTTTGAATGAGGCCATCAAACTTATCCGGAAGCAATGCGGTAAAAACCTGGAGCCCCGTTGTCCGCACGAATCCCTTATCCGGAAACATCTGAAAGCTATTAGTGGCTATATGAATAAGCTGGAAGAAGAAGGGGAAGCGATATGGCAATTGCGCATGGCCGACGAATTGCTCCCGACAGCAAACGCATGGCGGGAAGATTGTGAACTTCCGGCATTGTCCAGAGAGGAGTTTGCCTCCCAGGTAGAATTGCAATCTGTTCATATAGAGACCAAGGAGAAAGAAGACGGCTCCATCCATTACGAACTGGAGCTTTTTTTCCAAGACACGGAAGACACTTTCGCCGGCCACTTCCTATATGCTGATATTGAGGACCATGAGGTGAAGGAGATAACGTTAATGGGATAGTTACATTCTATGTTTGTCCACAAGGATTTGCAAGGTAAAGTCTCTTTACGATACTTTTGGGGCCCGTTCGATTGTAAGCAGGCTCCTTTTTTTGTCGATACCTCCTGCGTATCCGGTTAAGCTGCCATCGCTGCCTACGACACGGTGGCAGGGGATGATGATACTGATCGGGTTATGGCCTACCGCTCCTCCGATCGCTTGCGTAGACATGCTCGGGATACCTTTTTGCCGGGCGATTTCGCCGGCGAGCTCCTTGTAGGTTACGACTTCGCCATAAGGTATTTTGCTCAATAAGTCCCATACCGCAAGTCGGAAAGGCGTATCCTCCAGATGGATAGGAGGGGTGAAGCTGGGAATCTTACCCATGAAATAGCTATCCAGCCACTCTTTGGCTTGCTCGAATATCGGCAGTTCTCTTTCTTGGTGTTCCGCCGATAAAGTGGCGGCAAAATATTTTTGCCCGTCGAACCATAATCCTGTCAGGTGGTCGCCATCGCTGGCTAGGGTTATTTCTCCCAAGGGAGATCGATATTTGTCGGTGTATTGCATGGATGTTTATCAAATAAGGGCGTAAGTTAGAAAAATTTTCGAAAGTAGCCAATATCTAAGGGCGGAAATGAGATAAGGAATCCTACTTTTATTTATATTTGCATAGTGAAATTTCGTGAACGGATAATACTTCAACATTTTTAAACAATGATAAAATTATGATCTTAAGTAGAAATTTATCAGAGGCAATCAATGCCCAAGTGAATGCGGAGATGTGGTCTTCGAATTTGTATTTGTCAATGTCCGTGTATTTCCAGAAAGCAGGGTTGAACGGTTTCGCCCATTGGATGAAGAAACAAGCGGCTGAGGAATTGGAGCATGCTCATAAGTTGATCGATTACGCCTTGGATCGTGGCGGCGATATTACGATCGGCCAGATCAACGTGGTTCCGACAGGCTGGGGAAATCCGTTGGAGGTATTCGAGCATGTTTACAAACACGAGTGCTATGTATCAGAGTTGATCGACAAATTGGTTGATATCGCCGAGGCTGATAAGGATCATGCTTCCCGTGATTTCTTGTTCTGGTTCGTACGCGAGCAAGTAGAGGAAGAATCTACGGCTAAAGAGATCGTGGATCAATTGAAGAATTATGGGGAATGCCATTACGCCATTATGGATCATAGATTAGGAAAGAGATAATACATGTTTTACGAAGTTAACTTCGTTGTCGAATGAAGTTAACTTACTTTGCCAAGTAAGCTAAGTGACATTGCCTAGTAAGTTAAGAGTGTTGGCAATGTTACTTAGCTTCATTTTTTTATCATGTCAAATTAGTAGCGTATCATTTATAGATAGGGACGATGAAATTAAGCGATGTATGGTTTACGGCTCTCTCGGAAAACGAGTCAGGGCAAATGATTACCGTTTACGGGCGGGACGAGTTGAATGAGTTCACCGAATCCGGTAAGTTCAAGGAACGTGTCGAGATCACTTGGAAATACGAGGGAGATGGGAGAGGCCTTCCTAGCGATGACCTTGGCGAGAAAATGGAGGCCGTGGAGGAAGCGCTTCGTAAGGCGATGGAAAAGAAAGACAAGCTGGCTATCCTGACGGGTGTCTATACCGGAGGAGGAGAGAAGGTCTGGGTGTTTTACACACGTACCGTGCGTGTATTCGGCGAACGCTTGAATGAGGCCTTGGCTCCTTTCGAGTTACTGCCCATCTCTATTTATACCGAGATGGATCCGGATTGGGAAGAATATAAGGATATGTATGAGATGAAAGAGTGGGCGGTGGATTGAGCGTATGTAGGCATCGCCCCACACGTATATAGATATCGGTCTACGCCAGTATACGTGTGTAGGTTTATGTCGATATACGTGTGGGGCGATGCCTATATACGTATTTTTACCGGCTCATCAAGAAAGATTTGAATCCCTCGAAATCTTTTGCCAGCTCGATGCTTTGCTTGGTTCCTTCCATGAAGGCTTTCAGTTTCGCCGGGATCTCGATATCTGCCTCCAATATCTTATCGACCGTTCCTTTGAATTTGGCGGGATGGGCGGTCTCGAGGAATAGACCCGTCTCGGTCTCGCTTAGGTCGCTGTCTAGTAATCCTTGGTAGCCACAGGCTCCGTGCGGGTCGAGGATATATCCCGTCTCTTTATAGACGGCTCGCATCGTAGAGGCGATTTCCTCGTCCGTATAGCGATGTCCGGAGATCAGTGCGCATATTTCTTTATGAGGATCATTGAATGCGCCGAATAGGTCGATGATACGGGCGAAATTACTCGGATCGCCTACATCCATGGCGTTCGCTAGGGTGGCGACTGATGGGCGGGGTGTATAAGTTCCTGTATTCAGGTATTCCAAGAATACGTCGTTACGGTTGTTTGCCGCTACGAAACGCTTGATAGGGAGCCCCATCCAATAGGCGAACAATCCGGCGGTGATGTTTCCGAAATTACCGCTCGGCACGCAAACGACCAGCTCGTCCGCTTTTCCCAGCTTGTCCAGCTGAGCGTAAGCGTTGAAATAGTAGAACGATTGGGGCAAGAAACGGGCTACGTTGATGGAGTTCGCCGAGGTCAGTTTCATATGACGGTTTAATTCCTCGTCCATAAAGGCGGATTTAACCAGCGCTTGGCAATCGTCGAACGTGCCGTCTATCTCCAATGCCGTGATGTTCTGTCCTAATGTCGTGAACTGGCATTCCTGTATCGGGCTGACCTTTCCCTTGGGATAAAGCACATACACGTGAATGCCCGGAACGCCTAGGAATCCGTTGGCGACGGCGCTTCCCGTATCGCCGGAAGTAGCTACCAATACGTTTACTTGCTTCAATCCCTCTTTCTTTATGAAATAACCGAGCAGACGAGCCATGAAGCGCCCTCCTACATCCTTAAAGGCCAATGTAGGCCCGTGAAATAACTCTAAGCTATAGATATTATCCTTTACGGGTACCACCGGGGTCTCGAAGGAGAGCGTATCTTTTACGATACCGTCCAATACCTCCGGTTCTATGTCTTCCCCGAAGAACATCCGTGCTACCGTGCAGGCGATCTCGTGGAAGGACTGGTTCTTCATGTTGGCTATCACCTCCTCGTCCAAGGAGTCGATATACTCGGGCATATATAATCCCTTATCGCCGGCCAGACCTTTTACGACGGCCTCTTCTAGGCTGGCTACAGGGGCTTGTTTGTTTGTGCTGTAATATTTCATGCTCTAATCGTTTAGAAATTCTTTTATAAATTGATCTTTTTCCAGTATGCCATATTTGCCGTTTGATACGGAGAACTCATCAAATGTGGTAACGGAGTCGGGTTGCTCGCCCGGCTTGTAAATCAGGAATGGAACTGGGGTATTCGTATGCGTACGTATGGAGCAAGGAGTGGGGTGGTCCGGAAGGATAGCGATTGCTACCGGCTCGTCCCATTTTTGCGTTTCCTCGTAGATGATACGTACGGCACGGTTGTCCAGATACTCTATCGTCTTGATCTTTAGGTCTACGTCTCCCTCATGCCCGGCCTCGTCGCTTGCCTCGATATGCAGGTAGACGAAGTCGTTTGTCTTGAGGGCCTCAAGGGCGGCGTGCGCTTTTCCCTCGTAGTTCGTGTCGTATAATCCGGTAGCTCCCTCTACGTGAAGCACCTCGAGGCCGGCGTAAACGCCGATTCCCCGGATGAGATCGACGGCGGAGATCACGGAGCCTTTCCCGAAGCCGTACATCTCCCGCATCGTTCGCATGGCCGGACGGTAACCCGGAGACCAAGGCCAGATACTGTTCGCCGGATCTTTCCCCGCTGCCATACGTTTGAGGTTCACTGGGTGATCCTTTAAGATCTCTTGGGACTTGAGGATTAATTCGTTTAATAAATCGGCGGTCTCTCGTGCTTCCGGAACTTCCGGTTTTATCATTAAAGGCCGGAAAGGATGGAGGGGTACGTCGTGTGGTGGCGTGCAATCCAGACGCTTATCGCCTCCTTTGATTACCAATAGGTGGCGGTAGGAGACACCCGTATAGAACTTGACACGGTCGGAGCCTAATCGCTCGTTCAGGCATTGGATCAACTCGTCCGCTTCCTCCGTGGAGATATGGCCGGAAGAGTGATTCTTCAAGATGTCGCCTTCTACGCAGATTAAGTTACAACGCATCGCCATCTCGCCGGGTTGCAGGGCGACGCCTATACTGGCGGCTTCCAATACACCCCGTCCCTCGTATACGGAGGGCAGGTCATAGCCTAATACCGCCATGTTCGCGACCTCGCTACCGGGATGGAAACCATCCGCTACGGTTTTCATCTGCCCGGTTACTCCCAGTTCCGCCAATTTATCCATATAAGGAGTGTTGGCGTATTGCATCGGGGTCTTGCCTCCCAGAGCCTCTATCGGCTCGTCGGCCATTCCATCGCCTAAAATGATAATGTGCTTCATACCTATCGAATATTAGCAATGGATATGATGTCGGCGAATACGCCTGCGGCTGTCACGTCGGCTCCGGCACCATATCCCTTGATGATCATTGGATATTCATGATATCTCTCGGTGGAGATCATGATAATATTGTTGCTGCCCTCCAGTTCATAGAACGGATGGTGGCTGTCTACGGCTTGTAGGCCTACCTCGCAAGCGCCGTTCTCCATCTTCGCCACGAAACGGAAGCGTTTGCCTTCCGCTTCCAGTAGCTGGCGTTTCTCCTCGAAACCGGCATCTGTATCCTTGATATTCTTCCAGAAGTCCTCAAGGGAACCCTCGAAGTACTTTTCCGGGATGAACAGGTTCCGTTTTACGTCGGCTTGCTCCACCGGATAACCGGCCTCACGGGCCAAGATAACCAGCTTACGGATTACGTCTTTGCCGCTAAGGTCGATACGTGGGTCCGGCTCGGCGTATCCGGCTTCCTTTGCCATATGGATCGCCTCGCTGAAAGGAATATCGGCGCTGATCGTATTAAAGATATAATTCAGCGTACCGGAAAGTACGGCCTCCAGTTTCAATATATGGTCGCCGCTATTGATCAAATCGTTCATCGTATTGATGATCGGGAGGCCGGCGCCTACGTTCGTCTCGAACAAGAACTTGATGTCGCGGTGGCGGGCGGTCTCCTTGAGCTTGGTATAATTATCGTAGGAGGAGGAGGCCGCTTCTTTATTAGCCGCCACGACGGATACGTTATTGTTCATCAACGTCTCGTAAAGAGCCGCCACGTCCGGGCTTGCCGTGCAATCCACGAATACGGAGTTGAAGATATTCATCTTTACGATCTCTTCGCACAGATGCTCCGGGTTGCTCTCTTCCCCGTTCTCCTTCAGCTCCTCCAGGTAATTGTCGAGGTTGATCCCTTCCCGGCATAAAAGGGCTTTCTTGGAGTTTGAGATACCTACGACATTCAGCTTCAAACCGTTTTGCCGCATCAGTTTCGGTTGCTGGATGCGTATCTGTTCCAATAAATTGCCGCCTACGGTTCCTACACCGGCGATGAAAAGGTTCAATACCTTATATTCGGATAGGAAAAAAGAGTCATGAATGGAGTTCAACGCCTTGCGAAGGTATTTATGCTTGATAACGAAAGAGATATTCGTCTCGGAAGCGCCTTGGGCGCAAGCGATCACGCTGATGCCCGCACGTCCCAGCGTACCGAACAGCTTCCCGGCGATACCCGGGGTACGTTTCATGTTCTCGCCTACAATAGCGACGGTAGCCAGATCTTTCTCCGCTACGGTATCGTTCATATCACCCTGCGCACGTTCCAAGGCGAACTCGTCGTTCAATACTTGTACGGCCAAATCAGCGTCGGCGTTACGTACGGCGAAAGTCGTATTATTCTCGGAGCTGGCCTGCGATACCATAAATACGCTGATGCCATTCTTGGCGAGCGTCTTAAAGATCCGGTAGTTCACGCCGATCACGCCCACCATACCTAAACCTTGTACCGTGATTAAACAGGTATCGTTGATGGAGGAGATACCCTTGATGATGGCCTTGCCTTCCTCTTTCACCCGCTCTTTCGAGATATAGGTTCCGGGAGCGGTCGGGTTGAAGGTATTCAAGATACGGATCGGGATATTCTTATGATAAACTGGATAGATCGTCGGCGGATAGATTACTTTCGCCCCGAAGTTACACAACTCCATCGCCTCCGTGAAAGTAAGCCGGTCGATTACGTAGGCGGAGCTGATCACACGGGGATCAGCGGTCATGAAACCATCCACGTCCGTCCATATCTCCAAGGTGTTAGCGTCTAAGGCGGTTGCCAAGATGGAGGCGGTATAATCCGATCCCCCTCGTCCGAGGTTCGTAACCTCTCCGGTTTCCGTGCTGGAAGATATGAATCCGGGCACCAAGGAAACCTTGGGCAGCGGCGAGAAGGTCTCTTTTATGAGCTTGTTGGTCAAGTCGAAATCCACAATATGCTTGTTGAATTGCTTGACTGTCTTGATATATTTGCGTGAGTCGAACAACTTAGCGTCCTTGATCACGTTCGAGACGATCAAGGAAGATAGGCGCTCGCCATAACTTACGATCGTATCGGATGTCTTGGCGGATAAATCGTTAATCAAATAAACACCTTTGAAAATATTGCTCAATTCATCCAGTAAAGCCATCACTTTCTTCTGGACATCCATGCGTACCTCCTTGTCCTCTATCACTCCCTCGATCACGTCCAGATGGCGGGCGATGATCTCCGATAATTCTTTCTCGTAGGCAAGGTCGCCTTTAGAAGCCATGGTAGAAGTGGCCAGTAATTTATCGGTGATGCCCCCTAAGGCGGAGACAACCACGATTACGGGCTCTTCGATAGCCTCTACTATTTTCTTTACACTTAAGATACTATTCACGGAACCTACGGATGTTCCGCCGAATTTTAATACTTTCATCGATATGTATTTTTAATGGTTCATCGAGGATTGACAATCAAAAAAAGGCTTTTTCATGATTAGCAACCGACAATAACCGATTGATTAAACTTATTTATGTAAAAGGAGAAATAAAAAAGGATGCAATACGAGATTGCGACATAGCGTGACGTGGTCTACGCGAATGCTTATTAATAGATTCTAACCCCCCAAGGGGTCATCAATGCCCATGTATAATATGAGGACTCTACACTCATCATTGATTTTGTATGCTACTTATTCTTTTATATTATGGGGGCAATATTACGCATTATTTTTCATATTGCAAGCGTTTTTGCTAAAAGATTGACTATTTTGTTGTTCAAGGTCCGCCCGGCTCTTGCTTTGGGTCACTAAATAGACGCCGGAGAAAACAAGTGCGGCTGATACTAGTTTCGTTACGCTAAAACTATCCTGACCGATGAATACGGCGATAAAGGAAGCTACGATCGGTTGGATATAATTGTACATGCTGACGGTAGTCGGGCGGATTCGCTTTAAGGCCAGCGGTATTAATAAATAGGGTATGAACGTGGCCCCGAATAATACGAAGAAAATGGCTCCCAGCTCTTGGCCGTCGAAGACCTCTTTATGGAAAGCCGGGGTATTCCAGATGGACTCGATAGCGAAAGGCAGGGTAATCAGCGTGGAGAACAGGAACATCCATTTCATCATCGTGACGGATGAGTACTTGAGTGTTAGTGGCTTGGATACTACCAAATAGATCGAGTACATGAATCCGCTAACCGTAATCAAGAGGTTTCCCCCTAGACTGCTCGCTTGATTGGAACCTTGCGTGGATTGTAGTATTAAGGAGATCGCCCCGCATATACCAAGCAGTACCCCGAACGTTTTCATCCGTGTGATAGGTTCCTTTAGGATCAGGGCCGCCAAGATCATGACAAAGATGGGGACGGCGGTCGCTATGATGGAAGCGTCTACCGGCGACGTGGTATTCAATCCCCAGATAAACAGCCCTTGGTTCAAGCCTACTCCGCAAAGGGCGCAAAGGCATAGAAGTCCCAAGTCCTTCAACGGCACTTTCTCATAGGGAACGAATAGGGAGGTGATCCAGAACATCACGCAAGCGAAGCTCATCCGCATACTGGTTAACGCCTCGGGTTGCACATGCTCGGGGAGTAGATCTTTGGATACGGGCATATTAATGGCGAACAGGATGTTGGCCGCTAAAATAAGGAGATGCCCTTTTAGCTTTTCTTGATTCATCATGAGTACGATCCTAGATTGGTATAATATAATGTATACAGGCTTATGTTTTGGTGAGCAAAGGTCTTACTTTTTTTTGTAAATAAGAAATGATCCGTTAGTAAAGTGTTTTACATACGGATCATTGTCTGTTTAGTCAAGGATGCATCCCGTTTTTATTACGATGAAACGGCCGCTCCTCCCATGATATCCAGCAATTCGTTGGTGATGGCTTGCTGGCGGGTTTTATTATATTGCAAAGTTAATTGTTGGATTAAATCGTTCGCGTTGTCGTTGGCGGTCTGCATAGCCATCATACGGGCGGCGTGCTCGGCGGTCGAGGTGTCGAGTAGGATCGTATAGATGGTTAGGTTCAGCAATTTCGGGAAAAGCCGGTTACGCAACTCTTCCGCCGAGGGCTCAAGGATGTAGTCGGTGGCTGTTTCCGCCGCTTCCGTATCCGAGAGGGAAAGGGGAAGATACGTCTTGTGGGTTACGACTTGTGTCGCCATGTTCTTGAAATGGTGATACAGTAATTCCACCCGGTCCGCTTTACCCGTGACGAACAGCTCCATGAGACGGTTCGCCAAGGATACGGCGCTTTCATAAGACGGTTTTTCGCCGATCATGATGAAATCAGTGTCGAAGCTATACCCCGCTTTATGAAGCTCATCCGCTATTTTCTTGCCGATAGGGTAGAGGCCTACCTCTATTTGCTGG
The DNA here is from genome assembly GCF_056640955.1 of Parabacteroides sp. KHUB-02. Lineage (NCBI taxonomy): Bacteria > Pseudomonadati > Bacteroidota > Bacteroidia > Bacteroidales > Tannerellaceae > Parabacteroides > Parabacteroides sp. KHUB-02. The sequence goes on from NZ_JBWQEV010000001.1 coordinate 540,216, forward strand.
TTCTTATAAGTCTGGATCGTGGCGGATAACTCTTTCCATATATTGGCATTGAATGTCCCGCATAAACCCGTGCTCGAGGCGAATACGGCGATAGCCACCTTGCTCACCTTACGCTGTTCGGTGTAAGGTGAGTCTAGGTCGCATTCCGCCGAAAGAAGACCGTTTAAGATAGCGGATAGTTTATTAGCATATGTAAGTGTATGCTCGGTTTGCGTCTGGGCATGATGAAGCTTGGCCGACGATACCATTTTCATGGCGGCGGTGATCTTCTGCGTGCTCCGTATAGAGGCGATCCTGACTTTTATTTCTTTCAATGAACCCATAGCTCCTTCGCTGTTTTTTCCAATATGCCTCGTATCTCATCATTGATAACGCCGGTCTTTAAGACATCCAGTACGTCCCGTTGATGAGAGGTCCGTAATTCTTGCAAGAACCTTGCCTCGAACTCATGCACCTTGTCCAATGGAACCTCTTTCAGCAGACCTTGCGTTCCGCAATAAAGGATCGAGATTTGCTCTTCCACCGGCATCGGGCTATATTGAGGCTGTATCAGTAACTGGGTATTCTTCTGCCCCTTATCGATCGTGAAAGCGGTGACGGCATCCATCTCGCCCCCGAACTTGGAGAATGATTCCAATTCACGGAACTGAGCCTGATCGATTTTCAAGGTACCCGCTACCTTTTTCATCGCCTTTAATTGCGCGTTACCGCCTACACGGGAAACAGAGATTCCGACGTTGATAGCCGGGCGGTTCCCTTGGTTGAATAAATCGGTCTCAAGGAATATCTGTCCGTCGGTGATAGAGATCACGTTGGTCGGGATATAAGCCGATACGTCTCCCGCCTGAGTCTCGATGATCGGTAAAGCGGTCAAGGAGCCACCGCCTTTCACCTTGTCTCTCATGCTTTCGGGGAGATCGTTCATCTCACGGGCTACCTCCGGCTGGTTGATGATCTTGGCGGCACGTTCCAATAGGCGGGAGTGCAGGTAAAAGATATCACCCGGGTACGCCTCACGTCCGGAAGGACGGCGAAGGATCAAGGAAACCTCACGGTAGGCGACCGCCTGTTTGGACAGATCGTCGTAGACCACCAAGGCGTGTCGTCCGCTATCCCGGAAGTACTCTCCGATGGCCGCTCCGGCGAACGGGGCGAAATATTGCATGGCTGCCGGGTCGGAGGCGGTCGCGCTTACGACAATCGTATAGTCCATGGCGCCTTTCTCTTGCAAGGTGTTCACCAAGGCCGCTACCGTGGAACCCTTTTGCCCGATCGCCACGTAAATACAGTAAACCGGGTTCCCTGCCTCGTAGTTGCTACGTTGGTTGATGATGGTATCGATAGCGATCGAGGTCTTTCCCGTCTGCCGGTCGCCGATGATCAACTCACGTTGTCCCCTTCCGATAGGGATCATAGCGTCTACGGCCTTGATACCGGTTTGCAAAGGCTCGTTTACCGGCTGACGGAAGATCACGCCCGGAGCCTTGCGCTCAAGCGGCATCTCGCAAGTCTCGCCAAGGATCTCGCCTTTCCCGTCAATCGGGTTTCCCAATGGGTCGATCACACGCCCGATCATCCCCTCGCTGACATCGATAGAGGCGATGCGGCCCGTGCGTTTTACGGTGTCGCCCTCCTTGATTCGGTCGGTCGGACCTAAAAGGACGGCGCCTACATTATCTTCCTCCAAGTTCATCACGATCGCTTCCATCCCGTTATCGAATTGAAGCAACTCGTTCGCCTCCGCATTATCCAGCCCGTAGATGCGGGCCACGCCGTCACTCACCTGCAATACGGTCCCGACCTCCTCCAGCTTGATGCTGGTATGGATTCCTTCCAATTGCTGGCGCAGGATGGAGGAGACTTCACTCACTTTTATCTGTTCTGTCATACTTCTTCTTTTTTATCTGTTTTCGAGTAGCCCGGTACGGATATCCCGTAGTTGCGTCGCATAGCTAGCGTCTATCCGGTAATTGCCGATGCGTAGGCGGAAGCCCCCGATTAGTTCCGGTTCCACATGGCCGGAGAACTCGATCGTGCATCCCGTCTCTTTCCGCAGCTTGTCTTGCAGGTGAGACTTGACCGCATCGTCTACCGTTACGGCCGTGTCGAATCGTACCCGGGTAATCTTTTTCTCTTTCTGGTACAAATGGATATAAATGTATGCGATGAAGGGCAGTAACGTCTCCCGTTTATGGGCTAATACCAGATTGATAAAACGTGTATATAGCTCGCATACCTCGATACCTCCCGCCGCCGTAAGCAATTTCACTTTCTCCGGTACGGAAACGATCGGGTTGCTCAAGGCACCCCTAAGCTCCGGCTCCATCGAGAAGCTGTCCGCCAACATCTTCATATCATCATATACCCGGCTTTCCTGTCCCTTGTCTTTCGCTAGGGAGAAAAGCGCCTTGGCATACCGGGAAGAAATAGTTCCTATATCCATACCTTACGATTTACTAAACGATACCTCATCCAGCAGCCGGTCGATCATCTGTTGTTGTTCCTTATCCCGACCGATTTTCTCTTTCATTACTTTCTCTGCGATAGCGATAGACAGATCCGCTATCTCCGAGCGGACTTCGCGAATAGCTTTCTCTTTTTCTTCGCGGATACGCCGGGTAGCCTCCTCTATCTGCAGATGTGCCTCGGAGACGGCCTTTTTACGTGCCTCCTCGATGATCCGCTCCTTTTCGGCAAAGGCTTCCTTCAGGACGGCGTTTTGCTTTTCCTTGGCCTCGGCTAGCATCTTCTCGCCCTCGGCTTGGATATGGGCAAGTCGCTCATTCGCCTGACGTGCCGTCTCTAAGGAATTGTCAATGTAAGCTTTCCGTTGTTCGATTGCCTTGACGATCACGGGAAAACCGTATTTGGAAAGGATCACGAAGACAATCCCGAATGAAACGATCATCCAGAATAGAAGCCCTGAATCCGGTGTTAATAAAGACATAGTTTGTTACTTTTTTATTGGAACAACGCTAAGAAACATACGACAATAGCGAACAATGCCACACCTTCTACCAACGCTCCCATAATCAACATCGAGGTACGGATCTCTCCTGCGGCCGACGGCTGGCGTCCAATAGCTTCAACGGCACCTTTACCGATCAATCCGATTCCGATACCTGCACCTATGGCGGCGAATCCCGCTCCTATAGTGGCTCCCATCTTCGCTACGCCCATCCCGGCTGCCGCTTGTAATAAAATAGTCGATAACATAGTGTTTAATTTTAAATTAGTAACCTTAATAATATAATTCTAATACTTTAATTTCTTTGGATTTATTCCCTTACCTTGGCCAATCCGATATAGTTGGCCGACAGCAGGGTGAAAATATAAGCTTGCAAGCAAGCCACTAACAATTCCAGACAGTTCATGAACGCACAGAACAAGACGGATACGATCGTCATACCGAAATTCACGGCTACTCCCATGGTTGCCGTTATGAATATCAAACAGGTTAGCGCCAAGATAATCGTATGGCCCGCCATGATGTTGGCGAACAGACGGATCATCAACGCGAACGGCTTGGTGAATACCCCGAAGAACTCCACGAACGGCATGATCGGCAAGGGCAGTTTCAAGTAGATCGGCGCTTTGGGCCAAAAGATCTCTTTCCAGTACGCTTTCGTGGCGAACAGGTTGACCGCTATAAACGTACAAAGTGCCAATACGCCTGTTACCGCTATATTTCCCGTAATATTAGCGCCTCCCGGGAAAATAGGTATGATTCCGATCAGGTTGTTGATCAAGATAAAGAAAAATACCGTCAGCAAATAGGACGAGAACGGCTTATATTCTTTTCCGATCGCCTCTTTGATCACCCCGTCTTGTATGTAGGAGATGGCCATTTCCATCAATCCGATAAATCCGCCCGGCGCCTCGTTCGGGTGCTTTTTATACCAATGGGCGGTTCGGAGAACGATGAAAAGCAAGAGACCGCAACTGAGGAACAGTCCGCAAACATTCTTGGTCAATGAGAAATCCATCGGGCGAACCTCTTCTCCGGCACTGTTCTTCTCAACAACCTTTCCCGCATGCTCACCTTCCCCGGCGATATAATAATTGTGATGCGTCCGGCCTTGATGTAGATGGGATGACAGGAATAAATCCCATCCTCTTTCCTCGCTTTTTACCAAGATAGGCAGGGGAATCGCAATCTCTTGTCCGTTCCATTCCGTGATATGCCATGTATAGGCGTCTTGAATGTGGGAGAAGACGATATCCTGCACGTCTATCTCGCCGGACGCCGCTTTTGCCGGAGTGAGAAAGCTGAGCCACATCCAGAAAGCGATCCATATGTATTTGTTATCTTTGATTGTACTCATCATCCTTTTCCCTTTTCTCTCTTTTCATTCTTTTCTTTTCAAACAGATATAAAATGTAAGTCTCCAGTCCGAGGTAAATGAAATAGAATAACATCAACGTGAAACCAAATGTCTTTAATTGTTGCCCGACAAACGCCGCGTACATCCATAAGAAGACGAAAGCGAGCGTGAACTTACACAACCGGACTAGCATGTACATGGTTACGGTCACATCTCCGTTTTTCCTTTTTACCCGGTCTAGGAAGAAAGTCATCGCCATGGCCATGACCCAGTAAAAGAAGGGAATGGACGGATACCACGAGAAATAGTGTTCCGGCCAGATGGTATATAATAAACCACCCAATGAAACGCCTATTGCCACGTTGATAAACGTGATCAAACCCATTAACCTCATTTTTAATCTGCCATTCATTGTCGTATGTTTTTATTCGACGCAAACGGATAGGATGTCGTCTTTTACCTCTACGAATCCGCTTTGTATCGTTTGTTCTTGTCTTTTGCCGTTTGCCTCGAACCGGATCGTACCCGCCTTCAACGCTGCTATCAATGGGGCGTGATGAGGCAAGATATCGAATGAACCGGCAACTCCCGGGAATGAGACAGATTCGGTCTCGCCTTCGAAAAGAATGCCGTCCGGTGATACAATTTCCAGTTTCATATCGATTAATTTGCTTGTTCTTTCAGCTGCTTGGCCTTCTCCAAGACATCCTCGATGGTTCCTACGTTTAAGAATGCCTGTTCGGGTATGTCATCCGTTTCCCCGTCCATGATCATCTTGAATCCCCGGATCGTATCCTCTATAGAGACCATGACACCGGGTACGCCAGTGAATTGTTCCGCCACGGAGAAGGGCTGGGACAGAAAACGTTGTACACGGCGGGCCCGGTTGACCGTTAGCCTGTCCTCGTCGGAAAGTTCTTCCATACCGAGGATGGATATGATATCTTGAAGTTCCTTGTTCCGTTGCAGGATTTGTTTTACCCGTTGCGCTGTGTCGTAATGCTCCTTGCCTACGATCAGCGGATCAAGGATGCGGGATGTAGATTCCAGCGGGTCTACGGCCGGATAGATACCGAGTTCCGTGATCTTGCGGCTGAGGACGGTTGTTGCGTCCAAATGCGTAAAGGTAGTCGCCGGAGCCGGGTCCGTCAAGTCATCGGCAGGAACATACACCGCCTGTACGGAGGTGATGGAGCCCTTCTTGGTTGAAGTGATACGCTCTTGCATAGCTCCCATTTCCGTGGCCAATGTCGGTTGGTAACCTACGGCGGAAGGCATACGCCCCAGCAAGGCGGAAACCTCGGAACCGGCTTGGGTGAAACGGAAGATATTATCGATGAAGAATAATATATCTTTTCTTTCTCCCTCAGAGGCTTTGTCACGGAAGGATTCGGCGATCGTCAAACCGGATAAGGCTACGGACGAGCGGGCGCCCGGCGGTTCGTTCATCTGCCCGAATACCAAGGTAGCTTGCGACTTAGCCAATTCATCGTAATCGATCTTCGACAAGTCCCAGTTACCTGCCTCCATACTCTTCTTAAACTCCTCGCCGTATCGGATGACACCGGATTGGATCATTTCACGCAATAGGTCATTTCCTTCACGTGTACGTTCACCCACACCGGCGAAGACGGAGAATCCGTTGTTTTTCTTTGCGATGTTGTTGATCAATTCCATGATCAATACCGTTTTGCCCACTCCGGCTCCTCCGAAAAGTCCGATCTTACCTCCTTTGGCGTAAGGTTCCAATAAATCGATTACTTTAATACCCGTGTACAAGACCTCTTGGGTCGTTGTCAGATCCTCGAATTTAGGAGGCTCACGATGGATGGGAAGAGCCCCGTCTTTAGTAAGCTGGGCCATGCCGTCGATAGGGTCGCCTGTGACATTCATTAAACGTCCTTTGACTTGGTCGCCGGTCGGCATGGTGATGGGCATTCCGTATGACATGGCCTCCATGCCTCGTCTCAATCCGTCGGTCGTATCCATCGCTACGGTACGGACGGTGTTTTCCCCGATGTGTTGCTGAACTTCGACGATCAAGATCTTTCCGTTCGGGCGGGAAATCTCCATGGCGTCGTGGATACGGGGGAGGGTTACTGTTTCTTCTGTCCCATAATCAAAGTGGATATCCACTACCGGGCCGATAACCTGTGAGATATAGCCTTTTATTTCTCCCATAAAGCCTATTTGTTATTTATCTTAACCTATTAAAATGTCGTTGCAATATTACGTTTTATGGCGTTTCGATCCTTGAAAATAGAACTTTTTGTGTCTTTTTGAGATTAGTTAAACTTTAAACTATTTAGCTATAGTTCCGAAATAGACCAATTTGTTTCTTATTTGGACGAATCAGAAAGCTATAGTCAAATTTCTAAGGCATAGATAGATAAGGAGATACGAATTTGCTGCCTTTTTGATAGTAAAGGTGATAGTTCTGTTTTATTTTGTTAATCCATAATAGGGGTGTTTTTAATGGTATCGGATAGTTATTTGTGGTTCTGTTGAGCAAGTGGTGATATTTATGTAATTTTGTACGTCAACAATACTAAATAAACATGAAACGAATTATTGAGATATGTGCGAACTCCGCTCAAAGCTGTGTGGAGGCGGAGGCGGGAGGCGCTACCCGTGTAGAGCTTTGCGCCGGGATACCCGAAGGGGGAACTACACCTAGTTATGGAGAGATCAAGACGGCGAAGGCTCTGACTTCCAAGATCGATATCAATGTGATTATCCGTCCGAGAGGCGGTGATTTCTTGTATACGGAAGCCGAGGTGCAATCCATGCTATTGGATATAGAACTGTGCAAGGAGCTAAAGGTGCATGGCGTCGTTTTCGGCTGTCTTACGAAAGACGGGGATATCGATGTACCCTTGATGCGGCGCTTGATCGAGGCGGCAAAACCTCTGTCCGTAACTTGTCATCGTGCTTTCGATGTTTGCCGGGACCCATTCACTGCGTTGGAGCAGCTAATCGAGTTGGGATGCGACCGTATCTTGACCTCCGGCCAGCAATCGGATGCCGTGAAAGGAATCCCCTTGATCGCCGAGCTGGTGAAACGTGCGGACGGACGGATCATCATCATGCCGGGATGTGGCGTACGTGAGAATAATATCGGGAAAATAGAGGCGGAGACAGGAGCGAAAGAGTTTCATACGTCCGCCCGAAGTATCGTATATAGTAAAATGGAATACCGCAATGAGAATGTCCCGATGGGAAGCAGTATCGTGTCCTCCGAATTCGAGACGGTGCAAACGGATCGGGAGAAGGTAAAAGCATATATTTAAGTGCCGGTATAGGCGTGAGCCTGTGTCGGTATTGGTGTAGCCCTACGCCTATACCGGCATCGCCTCATGCCTATACCGGCGTGGGGCGATACCAATACTCGTATGCGGGTGAAATGTTTTTTCTTCCCAAAAAGATTGTTTATCTTTGCGCCTCCATTAGATAAAAGATGCTAAATGTAACAGTGAATAATCGTTTTGGGCTTCACCAGCGTATCATGCTTATGATCATGTTGGTGCTGTTACAGTTTTATTCCATTGGAAGCGATTTCTTTCCGGAGAATATTACCACTACCTCGATGGAAATAGTCGATAAAGAGGCACCCGATGTGTTGTTGGATTTTGACGATAACGCCTCCTTGCGAACGGTACGTCAGGAGCAAGTGCAAATTCGAGCCTTGGAGATCGATTTGATATGGGACTTGTTTACGATTCTGGATTTACATGAATTAATTCATTCCTTGGAACTACGGCAATGCGCCAAGCTTCCTTTATTTTATAACCTACACAAAGCACAGAATTTCGTTTGGTTCTGTTCCTATCTGATTTAGTAGAACTTACCTGTTTCTTATTGTCGCGCATGGGGTGATTCGCCTATGTGCTTTTCGTCGTATTCAAATAATTATAAATCTATAAGTTTTATGAGGATAAAATTGTTTTCTAACTATTTACCCTTACTATGCTTAACGGCTTGTGTATGGGTATCTTGTAGCCAAAACCGGGAGAAAAAGTCCGGGAAGAAAGATCATACGCCGGTGATGCGGTTAACCACGACCACGATCGAGGTGCCGCAGTCGTATGTAGCGGATGTACAAGCCGTACAGTTTGTAGAGGTGAAACCTAAAGTGGAAGGATTCGTGGAGGCCGTCCTCGTGGACGAGGGCGAGCACGTGAAGAAAGGGCAGGTGCTTTTCAAGCTTTCCTCGGCGGAATTGTACGAGGAGGTGAAAGAGGCGCAAGCCCATCACAAACAGGCCCAAGCCGAGTTGAAGATGGCGGAGGTAGAGGTAGACCGCATCAAGCGTTTGGTGGAGAAAGATATCATCTCGCCGATCCGTCTGGAGCAGGCGATGGCCGAGGCGGACGTGGCACGCTTGCAGGTGCAACAGGCCAAATCCCGTTTGCAACGTGCGGAGACTAATTTCTCGTACACGACGATCACGGCTCCTTTCGAGGGATACGTGGACCGCATCCCCTTTAAGGTAGGAAGTTTGGTTACGCCGAGCAGCTTATTGACCTCCTTGACGGACGTATCGGATATGTTCGCCTATTTCAAGATCAACGAGAAGGAGTATCTGGAATATAAACGGACGCAGTTGAGCGGTATCGACCAGCCGGAGTATAATAATCTGGAGCTGATCCTTTCCGACCAATCCACCTATCGGTATAAAGGGAAGGTAGAGACCGTGGAGGGCGACTTTGAGCGGGGTACCGGATCGATCGCTTTCCGTGCCCGTTTCGCGAACCCGGAACGTTTGCTGCGACATGGCGTATCCGGTAAGATCCGGATGCTGACCAAGATGGAGAACGTCGTCTTGGTTCCTCAGCAATCCACTTTCGAGATACAGGATTTTACCTATGTATATACGGTAGCGGAAGATGGAAAGGTGAGCGTACGTAGCTTCGAGCCGTTGGCCCGCCACGGTTCTTATTACGTGACACAGGATTTGCCGGACCAGACCGTCATCGTCTACGAGGGTGTTCAGATGATCACGGACGGCATGACTATCAATCCCGATATGGTAGATGGAGCCACGATCCGTCGCCAATTGGAATCGTCTAACGAAATCGAGAATAATAAGTAAGCCCTATGTTTGAAATATTTATCAGACGCCCTATCTTATCGGGCGTGATCTCGGTGGTAATTGTCTTCTTGGGATTGCTGGCGATCAACTCCTTGCCGATTACCCAATTCCCGGATATCGTGCCCCCTTCCGTTACCGTTACCGCCCGTTATACCGGAGCGAACGCCGACGTGATGGCGAAAACGGTGGCGACCCCGCTGGAGCGTGCCATCAACGGCGTGCCCGGAATGACCTATATGACCTCTGTTTGTACGAACGACGGTATGTCCTTGACTACGATCTATTTCAAGGTCGGTACCGATCCGGACGTAGCTTCTGTGAATGTGCAGAACCGTGTGACCACCGTGCTGGATGAGCTTCCGGAAGAGGTGATCCGTGCCGGCGTGATCACGGAGAAGGAGGTAAACAGTATGTTGATGTACCTGAACATCATGAGCTCGGATAGTACCCATACGGAGAAATTCGTATATAATTTTGCCGATATCAATATCTTGCGTGAGTTGAAGCGCATCGACGGCGTGGGATTCGTGGAGATCATGGGTAGTCGCGACTATGCGATGCGTGTATGGCTGAACCCGAACCGGTTGGCGGCTTATAATATGTCGCCGCAAGAGGTTACGGAGGCGATCCGCTCGCAGAATATCGAGGCGGCGCCGGGTAAGACGGGTATCAGCTCCGACAAGATCCCGCAGCAATTGCAATACGTCTTGCAATATAGCGGTAAGTTCAGCACGCCGGAGGAATATGGCGAGATCGTCTTGAAAGCCCTGCCGGACGGTTCCGTGCTTCGCTTGAAAGACGTGGCTACGATCGAGTTTGATTCCGAGGATTATAATATGATCTCCATGACGGACGGAAAGCCCTCGGCCTCTATCATGATCAAGCAGCGTCCGGGCTCGAACGCCCGTGAGGTGATCCAGCAGATCAAGGCGAAGATGGAGGAATTGAAGGAAACGACGTTTGCCCCGGGTATGGAATATAATATCTCGTACGACGTATCCCGTTTCTTGGACGCTTCCATATCGGTCGTGCTCAAGACCTTGCTGGAGGCGTTTATCTTGGTATTTGTCGTGGTGTATCTTTTCTTGCAGGATTTCCGGTCTACGCTGATACCCGCTATCGCCGTTCCGGTATCGTTGATCGGTACGTTCTTCTTTATGCAGATGCTGGGTTTCTCAATCAATATGCTGACTTTGTTCGCCTTGGTGCTCGCTATCGGTATCGTGGTGGATAACGCGATCGTGGTGGTAGAGGCGGTCCACGTGAAGATGCACAACGAGAAGCTGCCCCCGTTGAAGGCGACGAAAAAAGCGATCGGTGAGATCGGAGGGGCGATTATCGCTATTACGCTGGTGATGTCCGCTGTGTTTATCCCGGTCGGTTTCATGGATGGTACGGTGGGTATCTTCTATCGCCAGTTCTCGTTGACGCTCGCTGTGGCGATCGTGATCTCCGGCGTGAACGCCTTGACGTTGTCTCCGGCTCTTTGCGCCTTGTTGCTGAAGCCGGTATCCCACTCGAAGAAGAAAAAGAAAAATCTGCTGGCTCGTTTCTTTGATGGGTTCAATAGCCGTTATGATTTCTTGGAGCGTCGTTACCGCTTGAATTTAAGATGGTTCTTGAACCGTCGGATGCTGACGTACGCAACCTTGATCCTTTTCTGTCTGGCCACGTGGGGCATGACGTTCGTGTTGCCTTCCGGCTTTATCCCGAACGAGGACCAAGGTATGATCTATGTGAACGTAGACGCACCTCCCGGAGCTACCTTGGAGCGTTCGGAAGCTGCCTTGAACAAGGTGCAAGCGGCTTTGTTGCCGTTGGAAGAGGTGGAGACGATCTCTACCTTGGCCGGCTATAGCTTGATGACCGAGACGGAGGGTGCCAGCTTCGGTATGGGTATGATTAACCTAACCCCTTGGGATCAACGGGAGCAGACGGCGGCGGAGTTGATGAGTGTGTATGCCGATCGTGTCGCCCATATCAAGGATGCGGACATCCAGTTCTTCCTGCCGCCTACGGTTCCGGGATTCGGTAACGCGAGTGGCTTCGAGCTTCGTCTGCAAGATAAGACCGCCGGTACGTTCGCCGAGCTGGATGAGGTTGCCAAGAACTTCGTGGCGAAGCTGAACGCTGATCCTCGCCTGACCGGTGTCACTTCCGGCTTCAACCCGAATTTCCCGCAATATCTGCTCCGGGTGGATTTGGCGAAGGCGGCTAAGTTGGGCATCAACGTGAACGAGTCCATGGAAACCTTGCAATCCTATGTAGGTAGCTTCTACTCCTCCAACTTCGTCCGTTTCGGCCAGATGTATAAGGTCATGTTGCAAGCGGCGCCGGAGTATCGTATGAATCCGGAGGATTTGTTCAGCCTGTATGCTAAGAATAAGGAGGGGAATATGGTGCCTTACTCCAACTTCATGACGATGGAGCGTGTGTATGGTCCGAGCCAGATTACCCGTTACAACCTGTTTACCTCGGCCATGATTACCGGCGAGGCCGCCCCGGGTGTCAGCTCGGGTGAGGCGTTGGCGGCTGTTGAGGAGATCGCTTCCGAGGTATTGCCCCGTGGTTATGATACCGAATGGTCCGGTGTGGCGAAGGAGGAGAAAGAGTCCGGTGGGCAAACGTTGGTAATTTTCGCTATTTGTTTGGCATTCGTCTATCTGTTGCTTGCCGCCCAATACGAGAGCTTATTGCTTCCGCTTCCGGTCATCCTGTCGCTTCCGGCGGGTGTGTTCGGCTCGTTCTTCTTGCTGTACGTGGTAGGTCTGGAGAATAACATCTATGCGCAGGTGGCGTTGGTGATGTTGATCGGTTTGCTGGGAAAGAACGCGATCTTGATTATCGAGGTGGCGAACCAGTGCCGTAAGGAAGGTATCAGCGTGATGGGAGCCGCTATTCAAGGGGCTACCAGTCGTTTGCGCCCGATCTTGATGACCTCCTTCGCTTTTATTAGTGGCTTGATTCCGTTGACGATCGCCTCGGGAGCCGGTGCCTTGGGGAACCGTTCGATCGGTACGGCGGCGGCCGGAGGTATGTTGATCGGTACGTTTGTCGGTATCTTCTTGATCCCGGGGCTTTACGTGATCTTCGAGTCGCTGGCTACTTATTTTAAAAAGAGAAAAGAGAAAGAGCAAATTAAAGAAGACGAGTATGTGTATTAATAAGATGAGATATATTATAATGATAGGCTGTGCCTTGACTCTGATCGCTTTGGCCGGTTGTAAGACTCCCGAGCTATCGATGGACGAGCGGATCTCGCTTCCGGAATCCGGCGAGATGGGAATGAACGACACTACGTTCGTGAAACCGCTGTCGTGGGATGTCTTTTTCCAAGATACCTTATTGCGAGGCTATGTGGATGTGGCTTTACGCAATAACCATTCCTTCCGGCAGAGCATGGAGCGCATCGCCATGAGCCGTGCGGCCTTGCAACGGGCGAAAGGGCTTTTGCTGCCGGACGTGAATTTGAACATCGGAGCCTCCGTGAACCGTTTCGGTGAATATACGATGGATGGTGTGGGGAATAGCGAGACGAACGTGCCTTCTTTGCCAAAGGATAAGCATATACCGGACCCTTACCGGGATTTCGGCTTGAGCTTGAGCTTTCAATGGGAAGCGGATATCTGGGGCAAACTGACCCGGAAGAAGCAGGCCGCCGCCGCTCGCTGGATGGCTTCCGTGGAGGCTACCCGTTTTGCCCAGTCGATGTTGATCTCCGATTTGGCGATTCAATATTATGAGTTGATCGGCTTGGACCGGCGTAAGGAGGTGTTGCGGAACGCGCTGGCCAGTGCCCGTCGTTCCCATGAGCTGACCCGCCAGTTGAAGAAGGAAGGGGCGGAGACGCAGTTGGCGGTCGATCAGTTTTATGCCCGTGTGTTGTCGATCGAGAGTAAGTTGCTGGAAAACGATCAGTTGATCGGTGAGAAGGAGCGGGCGATCGCCTGCCTGTTGGGTGTTTTCCCCTTCGAGATTCGCCGGATGGGATTCGATGAGTTGCGTAAGTTGCCGGTTCCCTTGTCGGAAGGGATTCCGGCGAACCTCTTGACATTGCGTCCGGATGTACGTTCCGCCGAGATGGAGCTGATCGCCTCCAAGGCGGATGTGATAGCGGCGAAGGCGGCTTTCTATCCCTCGTTGGTGCTTGGCGCCAGTGGTGGTTTCAACGCGTTTGACGTGGGTAAGTGGTTCCACTCGCCGGCCTCTTTGGTGTACGACTTGGCGGCGGGTATCACGGCTCCTATCTTCCGCCGCGATGAGATCCGTTCGATGTGGAACGAGGCGAAGGCTTCCCAGCGTATCGCCTTGTCCCAATACCACGAGACCGCTTTGAACGCTTACACCGAGGTGCTCGATCTCTATTGCGCCAGCCAGACCCAAACGGAGCGTATCCGCTTGAAAGAGAAAGAATCCCTTGCTCACCAGCGTTCCGTGGTGAATGCCGGCGAGATGTTCCAATTAAGCTATACCGGTTTCTTGGAGGTTCTCTCTGCCGAGGAGCGTTATCTGGATAGCGAGCTGGAGCATATCGATATCGTCACCGATTTATGCCGGAAGAAGATATTGCTGTACCGGGCGTTGGGAGGCGGTTGTTGATTTTTATCGTGACGCTATTCATGGGGACGTGGCCGACCGCCTGCCGGCCCATCACGCCATAGATCCAATCGGCCACGCCGTGATTGAACGTATCGGAAAGTATGCCTTCGGCTTCGTTGCGATAAATCTAAGGAAGATGTGTTCTTTTCTGAAAAGAAGTGTGTATCTTTGAGGCTTATTGTTATCTTATAGTCTAGGCCATTATGAAATATCTGACTCTACTCGTGTTTTTAGGAATCTCGTTGTTGTGCGAAGCCCAGCAAGATTCGATCGTCCCCTTTGAGAAAGCGTATAAACGTACCTATAATATCCGGAAAGTATCGGGAGTGAAACCTACGATCGACGGTAAGTTGGATGAGGACTTTTGGACGAAGCAAGGCGAATGGTCGGATCGTTTCGTACAGATTATCCCTTATGAGCGGGCGATCACCCAATCTCCGACCCGGGTGAAACTTTTCTATGATGATAAATATATCTATATAGGCGTGTATTGTAAGGACGCCGTGCCGGATAAGATGAATCGTTTTATCGGGAACCGGGATGATAATAGTCTGGGCGATTTGATCAGTGTCGCTTTCGATACCTACCATGATTATCGGGCGGCGCCGGAATTCAATATCAATCTGGGAGGGAATAAGACCGATTTAATCGTTACCGACAAGTTGGATGTCAATAAGAGCTGGAACGCCGTTTGGGAGGGCCGGACGCATATTGATCGGGCGGATTCCAGTTGGACCGCCGAGCTGCGTATCCCGTTCAGCCAGTTGCGCTATAACCAGCAATCGGAGGATGGCGTTTGGGGCTTGCACATACGCCGTATCATACGTAGGAATAACGAGGTGCAAAATTGGAGCATGATTCCCTTGAAGAATAACGGACATGTCTTTTCGTTCGGTAACATGAGCGGCATGGACTCTGTTCCCAAGCCTCGCGGCATCGAGTTCTTGCCGTATGTAATGGGTAAATACAGGCAGGAACCCCGGATAGATGGCAGCCCTTATCAAAAAGGACATAGCTGGGGAGGAAACGTGGGCTTGGACGCTAAGTTCGCCCTCTCGGATTATACGTTGGATATGACGATCAATCCGGATTACGGACAAGTGGAGTTGGATCCCTCCGTAATGAACCTTACGGCTTACGAGACGTTTTACGATGAGAAACGCCCCTTCTTCTTGGAAGGAAAACATATCTTGGATTTCGCGAACGGTAGCGATATGATGTTTTATACCCGTAGGATCGGCGCCTCTCCCTCTTATACGCCACGGGGTATAGACAACGTAGGCAGTTATGCCGAGACGAAAGAGAATGTGCCGATTATTGGTGCTTTGAAACTGACGGGTACGAATAAACGGGGCTTGACGATCGGAGTGATCGAGAGTGTGACGGCACGTTCCTCCTCCAAGGTTACCCGTAATGGGGTGGAGGATGTGGAAGTCGTGGAGCCTTTGACAAACTATACCGTGGCCCGTGTGCAAAAGAACTGGAAGGGGAATACCTTGCTGGGCGGTATGGTGACTTCGGTAAACCGTGCCTTGGATCAGCCTTATCTGGAAGATTTTATGGTGCGTAACGCTTTCACGGCGGGTATTGATTTTACCCAGTATTTCAAGAATCGCCTTTATTATATAGATGTAAAGGGAATGTTGAGTTCCTTGCATGGTAGCGCCGGAGCGATCACGGCCTTGCAGAATAGCGTGGCGCATTATTATCAAAGGGCTTCCTCCGCCGATTATCTGGGGGTGGATCCTACCCGTCGCTCCCTGACCGGAACGGGTGGTTATGTGAAAGTGGGACGGAAAGGAAACGCCAAATGGAACTTCTCGGAGACCTTTACTTGGTCGTCACCCGGTCTCGACTTGAATGATATGGGATATATGAAGGAGACGGATTATCTGATGAATGAGACGGAGATCATGTATCGGCAGACCGATATCTGGAAGATATTCCGGTACAACGCCTTTACCCTGTCCCAAAAGAATATGTGGAATTACGGCGGTACTCCTTTTAGCAACAACGCTTCCTTGCGTTGGCAAAGTATGACGATGAACCGGTATGAATGGGATGTCAAGGAAACCTTCGCTTGGAATTGGCTGGATAGCCGCTTATTGCGAGGGGGACCGGATGTTCGCTTCGGTTCTTATTTCTTAACTTCCGCTAAGTTCAATACCGATAAGGCGAAACGAATGATGTTCATGCTCAAATACGAGGGCGATCATAATTTCGAGGGAAATCGCTTCAATACGATCTCGCCGAGCCTGACCTTCCGCTTGGGAAACCATGTCTATTTGTCCGGGCAACTGGATTACGCATGGAATACGGATGAGATGCAATATGTGGCTACGACGCATCCGCTTGGCGCACGTGGCTCTGCCCCTGCTTATGTTATGGGCCACATGGATCAGAAGACCTATGGTCTCACGCTGAAATTACAAGTGAACGTGACCCCCGATATTTCCATTCAATTCTATGGCGCCCCGTTCACCTCTATCGCTAAATACGATGATTTTAAATTAGCGGCGGATACGAAGTCGCATACCTTTGAGAACCGTTTCCAACGTATTGATCCGGATCATTTGACTTATGCGGATGGAGTCTATACCATCGGGGAGGGAGCTGAGCAGATGCCTTTCAGGAACCCGGATTTTAGGTTTAACGAGTTTCGTTCCAACTTGGTAGCCCGCTGGGAATACTTGCCCGGCTCCACGCTTTATTTCGTATGGGAACACCGGATGTCCAACCGGGACAACTGGTATTCCTCCGGCTGGGGAAGTAATCTGAATCGTATGTGGGGACTCCCCGCTACAAATACGTTCATGATCAAAATGAATTATTGGTTCAACTTGTAAATATGAGTGAGATTCATTAGTTTTGTATATTGATAAAGATATAATAAGATATGGAAGAGAAGAAAAGATTGACTCGTTCGAATAATAAGATGATAGGTGGCGTTTGTGCTGGTCTTGCGGAATACTTGGATATCGATCCGACGATCGTACGGATCGTGTGGGTATTGATGGTTTTCTTCGCTGGATTCGGCGGACTGTTATACGTTATCTTGTGGTTGGTAATGCCTAAACAACAGATCGGGTAAAGGATGAATTTTGAAATATCGTCTTCGTTCAGTCCCACGGGTGACCAACCCGAGGCGATTGCGGCGTTGTCGGAAGGGATCAAGAGTGGTGTCCCTTTCCAAACTCTTTTGGGTGTTACCGGTTCCGGTAAGACGTTTACGATCGCTAACGTGATAAAGGAAGTTCAGAGACCAACCTTGATACTCAGTCATAATAAGACGCTTGCCGCTCAGTTGTACAGTGAGTTTAAAGCGTTTTTCCCCAATAACGCGGTAGAGTACTTTGTCTCTTATTATGATTATTACCAACCGGAGGCCTATCTACCTTCTACCGATACCTATATAGAGAAAGACTTGGCGATCAATGAGGAGATCGATAAGCTGCGTTTGAGGGCTACGGCTTCCTTATTGTCGGGTCGTAAGGACGTGATCGTGGTCTCATCCGTATCCTGCTTGTATGGTATGGCGGATCCTACGGCTTTCGCCGAGAAAGTGACGCATCTGGAACGGGGTATGCGTATCGACCGGGATAAGTTGTTGCGCCGGTTTGTAGACGCCCTGTACGTGAATAATAAGCTGGAGTTCAAAAGCGGCTGTTTCCGTGTGAATGGCGATACGGTGGATATCTTCCCAGCGATCGAGACCTTCGACGGTATGGCGTATCGTATCGAGTTCTGGGATGATGAGATAGACCGCATCTCCTCTTTTAATCCGTTGACAGGCGAGGAATATGATGAACAGGATGAGCTGAATATTTATCCTACTAATTTATTCGTGACCACCCAAGAGCGTATCAATATGGCGATCGGCCAGATCGATGTGGATCTGGGTACGCAGGTGAATTTCCTCAAGGAGATCGGTAAGCCCTTTGAGGCGAAACGCCTGTATGAGCGTGTCACTTTTGATCTGGAAATGATCCGGGAGCTAGGGCATTGCTCGGGTATCGAGAACTATTCCCGCTATTTCGACGGACGTGCGGCGGGAGATCGTCCTTTCTGCTTGTTGGACTATTTCCCGAAAGACTTCATGCTTGTCGTAGACGAGAGCCATGTGACGATCCCGCAGATTCGTGCGATGTATGGCGGGGATTATGCCCGGAAGAAAAACTTGGTGGAGTATGGTTTCCGTTTGCCCTCGGCGATGGATAACCGTCCGCTTACCTTCGATGAGTTCGAGTCGTTGACGCCTCTAGGCATTTATGTGAGCGCTACTCCCGCCGATTACGAGTTGATAAAGAGCGAGGGAGTGGTGGTGGAGCAGGTGATACGTCCGACAGGCCTGCTGGACCCGATTATCGATGTCCGTCCTTCATTAAACCAAATCGACGACTTGATGGAGGAGATCACGCAGCGCTCGGCAAAAGACGAACGAGTCTTGGTGACTACCTTGACCAAGCGTATGGCGGAAGAGCTGACTACGTATATGACCCGCATGGGGGTACGATGCAACTATATACATAGCGATGTAGATACCTTGGAGCGGGTACAGATTATGGACGACCTGCGGAATGGCCTGTTTGACGTGCTGATCGGTGTCAACCTGCTACGCGAGGGGCTGGACTTACCGGAAGTCTCGTTGGTCGCTATCTTGGATGCGGATAAGGAAGGCTTTTTGCGTTCCCACCGATCCTTGACACAGACAGCCGGACGTGCCGCCCGAAACGTGAACGGAAAGGTTATCTTCTATGCCGATAAGATCACGGCGAGTATGCGACAGACCATGGACGAGACCAATCGCCGGCGGGAGAAACAGATGGCTTATAACGAGGCGCATGGCATTACTCCGAAGCAAGTCATGAAAAACAGTGTATCCATGCTTGCCGAGAAACAACAAACGGCGGAGCCTTACGCTTATATAGAGCCGGAACCAAGCTTGGTAGCGGACCCGGTCGTGCAATACATGAACCGTACGCAGCTTGAGAAGGCGATCGAGCGGACTCGCAAACAGATGACAGAGGCGGCGAAGAAACTGGATTTCATCGAGGCTGCCCAATTCCGTGACGAGCTGGTGAAATTGGAGGATTTACTGAAAACGAAAAAGGATTAGCTTATGAGAAGGGGAATGCTACTGCTCGGTTTTTGGGTGTGTGTATGTATGGTGTTTTTAGTGAACGCCCAAGAGCATACATCCCGTAAATTGTATTGTACGGATGAGGATCGTGCTATTTTCGATCGGTATTGTACTCAGATGGAACCTAAGAAGTCGTTACCCCTAGACGAGCTAATGATCCATACCGCCCTTTTCTTCCGGGGGACTCCTTATGTCGCCTCTACCTTGGAAAAGGAGCCGGAGGGCTTGGTGGTCAATCTGCGGGAATTGGATTGCACCACATTCGCGGAGACCGTATTGGCTTTATCCCGTACCCTGCGAGAGGAAAAAACTACCTTTGAGAACTTCTGTGAGAATCTACAACGGCTCCGGTACAGAGAGGGTACGATAGGGGATTACACAGATCGTTTGCATTATATGACGGACTGGTTCTATGAGAATGAGCGAAAAGGAATCGTGAAAGATATGGGGAGGGAAATCGGTGGTGCCTCCCTACCTTTGGATTTATCTTTTATCTCTACGCATCCGGATAGCTATAAGCAACTGAAGAACCATCCGGAAAGAGTTCGAAGGATGGCCGATAAGGAAAAGGAGATAAACCTACGTCCTCATTATTATGTGCCTAAACAGGAGATCGAGAAATGTTCGTCCGGAATCAAGAATGGCGATATCCTCTGTTTTGTTACTTCTATCAAGGGGCTGGACGTGACGCATGTCGGGATCGCCTATTGGAAGGATGGACAACTGACATTTATCCATGCCTCTTCTTCCGCTAAAAAGGGAATCATCCAAGCATCCTCCTTACGAGATTACGCCGAGGGGATAAAGAGCTGTAAAGGGATATTGGTAGCCCGCCCACTATCGATTCATTGAAATAACTCGAAGGCAAACTTGAATCCCATGCTTTGGTAATGCCAGCGATCGAATCCGGCGAATATCCCGATATTAAAGATATGGTTCCCGATCCCGTATCCGACTTCCGTATAGCTAGGCAAGACCGGTGTCCATAGCTGGCTCCAATAAAAGCGTTCGGAGAGGATATAGCGTGAGGCCGTTTGCATGAACTTTTTCGTGGAGTTGATGCGGAGAACCTTAAATAAGATAAAAGGGCTTTCATACATGAAATGTGCTTGTATATACTTATCGGAGGCATTGAACCACTCGCCTTTCAGTAGATTGAAGACTCCGCCAATCTGATCATCCCACGTATCGGGGAAATTCCTGCGGGTGAAATACCTAAAGTCTGCGAAATAGGTAGACTTCTGTTGTGTATAAAGACCGGCGCTGATATGATAGTTCAATCGTCTGCACAGGCCAAGCATAAGGCTTTGATGCACGTCCGCCTCTATACGTCCGTAATCTCCTGAGCTTTTCCCGACTCCGGGGATACCTCTCGCTATTTCGATTGATATCGTGGGATAGTAAGAATAGACATACTCCTTCCGGTATCCGTCCATGCGATAATATTGGCGGGGGGTATAGGAGAAACCGAGCGTGGGCGTAAAGTCATTATAATTTTGACTAAGTATTTCCTCTACATCATCCCCGGGATCAATCGCCACTTTCTTTTTAGAGGGGATACGGCGATGGTAAGAGATGCCTGTTGTTAATTGAAACCCATTGAATAACTCGATGGAGTTTTTTATTTCCGCATAGTAATGTTTGAAATACTCAAGGTTTAAATCATCGAAATTGAAGGTGGAATCCTTCAATTCCTCATTGATCTTTTGGGTGATCTCGGAAGAATAACTCTCATTACTGTTTCCTACTTCTACCGATAAGATTCCCCGTTTCTGCGGCGAGTATTCCCAATCGCCTCCGACCTTGAAAAATATCTGCTTGCGCTTGAATACGTAACCAATCTCCGGACGGAAACGAATCTGTTTGTCACGGGCGAATGTCTTGCTGATACGGAATCGCTGTTTGTAAGTGATGCCGTTACGGGCGGAATAACCCAATTGGAACGGATTTAGAAAGCCGGAATATTTAATACGGGTCGTTTTATAATCCATATTGACCGTATTCGTCAACTGCTCCGTTAGCTTAACGTACTTCTGGAGATCATCGGCCGTATCGATTTTACTTATATTCTGCTCTTGGGCTTTACTATATAAGTGGGTTTCATCCGGACTCAAGGGATTGTCACGATGGATATTCCAATACGTGGAATCCCTGATAATAGGAACCGTATCGGACGAGAGTTTGTAATAATTGGTCAGGTCCAAGGATTTCCATTTATGGCTTTCGTTGTCCTCCTCCACCCATTCCACTTCCTGATACTTAAAGGAAGAATGGTAGGTGGTTGCCACTGCGTTTCCCAATACCCTGTATCGGAGGAATAGATCCGCCTTCTCGGGTAGGATGAACCGTCTGAAATCCCGTCCGTAGCTCATGACTAGGTTGAATTCGGCGAAAGAGTAACGACCGTTCATATCGATCTTGTCGATCGTCCATGACTGGTCGATGACATATAGATCCCCGCATACCAATTTCTGGCTCCATTGCTTCGGTAGGAAACGGATTTTGTAAATCGTCAAGCCGTTGATAGTCTCCAGCCCTTCCAAGTTGAACGTATAAAACTTAAAAGCGTTGCTAGCTATCGGCATGAAGATAGCATCATCGTAAGCGGTAGGGGAGTATACGTTCAAATTCAAGAAGGCCAAGGCCTCCTGCTGCTTTTTCCCGTTGGGTATGCTGTTTCCGTTGACCGCCTTTAGATCATGAAGATAATTCTGCGGGGCGTTAAATTTAGATTGACAGACCATTTCAAAAAGCATATCCTTATTTTTCCGGTCGATAGGAAAGATATGATGGGCGAGACGTATTAACATATTTTGTTTTAAAATTTCTGTACGTCCTTTGATATAAATCTCAGCCTCGTATTTCGATACCGTATTTTGGTATTGGGCCGCTTTTTCGATGACAAGGTGCATGATCGAGTCCGCCCGTTCTCTCGTTTCTCGATTCCCCTTGCCAAAAGACAGGATCTTATCACTATAAGTATCAGTGCTCTTTGCGAAAATACTTATAGAGATTAAAATCAAGGTAAGTATCGAATATAACTTTTTCAACGATTTTACATTCTTTCCAGACAAACATAATGAATAAATTTCAGTTTAGACGTGAAAGAAAGTAAAATGTTACAATATGGTGTAATTAATCGTACAAAAGTTTTTATTTTTTCAAAAGAAAAATCGTATATTTGTGCTTCATAAGTATGTTATATAGCAGTCGTGGTTAAACAGCAAAAAGAAGAGGTCGATTTATCGGCCAGTTTATCAGAGGTGTGGAGGGTTCTGACCGATAAGGAACGTGAGATCCTCCGTAGTAATTCGACGATCCAGCATTTCAAACGTAACGAGTTGATTTATTGCGAGGGCGACGAACCAAAGGACATGATGTGCTTGTTAAAGGGTAAAGTGAAGATTTACAAGGATGGAGTAGGTGGCAGAAGCCAGATTATCCGAATGATTAAGCCTGTGCAGTATTTTGGTTACCGGGCTAGTTTCGCTCAAGAAGATTACTTGACGAACGCTTCCGCATTCGAGGCTTCTACGGTTTGCATGATTCCTATGACAGTGGTTACGGGCCTTTTAATGAGCAATCCGAATTTGGCTATGTTTTTCATCCGACAATTATCCATTGATCTCGGTATCTCGGATGAACGTACGGTTAACCTTACGCAAAAACATATTCGTGGGCGATTAGCTGAATCTTTGTTATTCCTGAAAGATAGTTACGGGTTGGAAGAAGACGGTGCTACGTTAAGCATCTATTTGGCTCGTGAAGATCTGGCAAATCTATCTAATATGACTACATCGAATGCTATTCGCACGTTGTCCACCTTTGTGGCGGAACGTATCATTGCTTTAGACGGTAGAAAGATTAAGTTGATAGATGAAGATCGGTTGAAGAAGATCAGCAAGATGGGATAATTAGATTATTGATCGTAAAAATAAGAAATAAAGGGGCCTTTTTAGTAAGGGCCCCTTATTTTTTATAGGATCGCTTGGCGTAGACGTACCAAACGTGTCAAAAGATCTTCCAATAAATCCAGTTTTAGCATATTGGCCCCGTCGGATTTGGCTTGGCTTGGTTCCGGGTGGGTCTCTATAAACAGGCCGTCCGTGCCTACGGCTATAGCGGCTTTCGCTATCGTCTCGATAAGGGCGGGCAATCCACCGGTCACGCCGGAGGTTTGGTTCGGTTGCTGCAAGGAATGGGTTACATCCATAATGACTGGGAAACCGAATGTTTGCATTTGCGGGATACCCCGGAAATCGACAACAAGGTCGGTATAGCCGAATGTCGTTCCCCGCTCGGTGATCATGACATTATCATTTCCTGCGTCCACTACCTTTTGTACGGCGAATTGCATGGCACCCGGCGAAAGGAACTGTCCTTTCTTTATATTGACGATCTTCCCGGTCTCGGCCGCCGCTACCAATAAATCCGTTTGGCGGCATAGGAAAGCCGGGATTTGAAGGACATCGACATATTCGGCGGCCATGGCAGCTTCCGTTGTCTCATGGATGTCGGTAACGGTGGGAATATTGAACGTCTCGCCCACCTTCCGTAAGATCTTTAACGCCTTCTCATCCCCGATGCCCGTAAAAGAATCCAGACGGGAGCGATTCGCTTTCCGATAGGAGCCTTTGAATACATAGGGTATATGCAGTCTTTCCGTGATACCCACTATTTTCTCGGCGATACGTAACGCCATATCTTCCCCCTCGATTACGCAAGGACCTGCCATCAAGAAGAAGTTCTCGCTTTTATTTAGATCGTTTATTGTTATCATAGCTGATTATTTAGAATTCGCATTGTTGTCGCTATTTTTTCTTCGGTCGGTAGGGTGGCGTCTATCCAATGAATCTCGCAACCCCGGCGTTCCATGCCCCGGAACCAAGTCATTTGCCTCTTGGCGAATTGATGGATCGCTATCTCGAGTTGCGAGACCATCTCCTCAAAAGAAAGCTCCCCGATAATATATAAAGTAAGAAACTTATATTCCAATCCGTAATAGATCAAGTCCTCCGGTTTAACACCCGTAGCCAAGATCGTACGAACCTCATCCACCATTCCTTCGTCCAACCGGGTCCGCAAGCGTCTGGATATTTTTTCCCTACGTAATTCCCGGTCGATGTGGATACCGATGATCAGGCTGTTGATCGGATTATATTCATTTACGTCTGGTGCCTGAGTCTTATAATACTCCTCGATCTCGATCGCACGGATAGCCCGCTGGGCGGTGTCCACGTCCGTTTTATTATGTAATATCTTATAAGAGGCGAGGATGGTTTCCAGCTCCTCCAAGGTTTTATTCCTCAAGGATTCCCTTAGCTCAGGATTTTGAGGCACGTCTAATAGCTTATATCCTTTTAATACGGCCTCTATGTACATCCCGGTTCCTCCGCATAAGATCGGGAGTTTACCCCTCCGCTTCATATCCTCATAGACCCGGAAAAAGTCATGCTGATACTCAAATACGTTATATTTATAGCCGGGCTCGCAGATATCGATCAAGTGATAGGGGATTTGTTTTCCATTCACGTTGTAATCGGCCAAATCCTTACCCGTCCCGATATCCATAGAACGATAGATCTGCCGGGAATCAGCGCTGATGATCTCCGTATCCAACTGGGCGGCGAGAGCGGCGGCGAAGGTCGTCTTTCCGGAAGCCGTAGGCCCTAGAATCGTGATAAGTTCATATGATTTCATGATACAAACGTACGAAAAAAAAGGCCATCCTCAAAGAGGATAGCCTTTTCTATGTAGAGTGGTAATAAATTACTTACCAGCGATAACGCGAGCCATCTCACAAACTTTGTTTGAATAACCCCACTCGTTGTCGTACCAAGATACGATCTTAGCGAAGTTAGAATCCAAAGAGATACCAGCTTTAGCGTCGAAGATAGAAGTGTTAGCACAGCCACGGAAGTCAGTTGAAACAACTGCGTCTTCAGTATAACCAAGAACACCTTTCAATTCGCCTTCAGAAGCTTCCTTCATTGCAGCGCAGATGTCAGCCATAGAAGCCTCTTTCTCAAGAACTACTGTCAAGTCAACAACAGAAACATCAGAAGTCGGTACACGGAAAGCCATACCTGTCAATTTGCCGTTCAATACAGGTAATACTTTACCTACAGCCTTAGCGGCACCCGTTGAAGAAGGGATGATGTTCTCAAGGATACCACGACCACCTCTCCAGTCTTTCTTAGAAGGACCGTCTACAGTCTTCTGAGTAGCTGTAGCAGCGTGAACTGTCGTCATCAAACCTTTAACGATACCGAACTTGTCGTTCAAAACCTTAGCGATAGGAGCCAAGCAGTTTGTAGTACAAGAAGCGTTAGAGATAATGTCTTGACCTGCGTAAGTTGTATGGTTAACACCGTAAACGAACATAGGAGTAGCGTCCTTAGAAGGAGCAGACATGATAACTTTCTTAGCGCCAGCTTGGATGTGCTTGCGAGCTGTCTCGTCTGTCAAGAAGAAACCAGTAGACTCAACAACAACGTCAGCGTCAACCTCGTTCCATTTCAAGTTAGCAGGATCCATCTCAGCAGTTAAACGGATCTTGTTACCGTTTACAACCAAAGCGCCGTCTTCTACAGCTACTTCGCCGTCGAAACGACCGTGTACTGAGTCATATTTCAACATGTATGCCAAGTAATCAGCATCCAAAAGGTCGTTGATACCTACAACTTGAATATCGTTGCCAAAGTTAGCAACTGCAGCACGGAACACCATACGTCCGATACGGCCAAAACCGTTAATACCTAGTTTGATCATTGTAATAAAACTTTTTATGGGTTTATTAATAATAAGTCTTTATTTTTATCTCTTATCCATCGCAAGGAGTAGATATTCATTTTATCCTTGCTTTAACGACTGCAAATGTAGTCATGTTTTTTGTATTGAGCCTTATAATATAGCGAGAAAAAAACTGCCCTCTAACATAAATTAATTGTTGGAGGTTATTTCTTTTTCTTGAATAAGAGATTTGAGAACCATTTTTTCGCTTTTTTGATTCCCCACGTCATAATAAATGGTTGAGCGAGATCCCAAGCGATGGGAATCATACCTTTCGCTATGGATAAATAGTCTGAGATCCCTAAAGCGATGGAGGGTTGTCCGGCCGTTACGGGAGCTGTGTTCTTGTCGTTTGTTTTTGTCGTTGACTTATTGCTAGGGAAAAGGAGAGACGATAGTCCGGATAACAACAAACTTCCGGCGTTCTCCTGTATATAAGAGAAATCCTCATTCAATTTCTGTTCCTGCCGCTTACATTGTCTCTGTATGCGTTCTTTGTCAGAAATCAGTTTCTCCAGTGGGGTTTGCTGGTTGTTCATCGTTTGTCGCATTATTTTTATCGTCATTCGCCGTCATGGCGGCTATTACCTCATTTAATACTTTTGTGCTGATCCTGTCCCTATTCATTATTATAATGCCGATAAGTAGCAGGTACAAGACCGCCACGATACCGAATCCGAACCCGGAGGAGCCGAGCCAATCCCCTAGGAAGAAGCCCAAGGCCAAGAATATGAACAAGATGGCGAAGAATGCCAAAAACAATAATATCAAGCCATATGAGAGAACGGCTATGACTTTACCCGTTCTCTCATATGTACTCAACTTTAGGAGCTCAAGTTTTAACTCCACATAAGCCGATACATCTTCTTTCAGCTCACGGAAGACTGTTCCTGAATCTTTCTCCATACAAAGCTTATTCAGCTACGATTTCTTCTGTTGCCTGTACTACTTCTTGCTTTCCTTCTTTATATTTGGCAAGAGCGGAGTTAAAACCTTCTTTTACTTTTCCGACAACACCGTTCAATTCTTCCAGTAATTGTTCTCTCTTATCTGTCGCTGCCAAATAACCTACAGCGGCACCAACAGCCGCGCCTACTACAAGGCCAAGTAATAATTTTGAATCTACGCTTTTCATAACTTTTTCTTTTTAGAAGTTTCCACTAAGATAACGTATTTATTTGGATTAAGGTTTATCCTTGTCTTAACTTTTGTTGTTAAAAAAAGTTATCCTTTTAAGACCTTCACGGCAACCCAGTTATTTCTTTCGTTATAAGAATCCAATTTCAGCCCGTTCTTCTGACATTCTGCTTCTATCGCCGGGATATCTTCTACATAAAAGCCGCTCATAAATAGGATGCTTCCCGGTTTCATACTGTTTGTATATTGACAAATGTCATTCAGGAGGATGTTCCGGTTGATATTGGCGAAGACGATGTCGAATTGCCCGAATTCCTTGATTTTCTCGGCGCCGCCCAAGGCAACTTGTATGTCTTCGGTATGATTCAGGCGGATATTCTCTAGGGCGTTGTTATAAGCCCATTCGTCGATGTCGATGGCCGCTACCCGTTTCGCCCCTTTCAGCCGGGCCAAGATGGCCAGCACGGCTGTGCCGCATCCCATATCCAGTAGCTCCTTGCCTTCTAGGTCTAGTTTCAGCATCTCGCTTATCATCAAATAAGTCGTTTCGTGATTGCCGGTGCCGAAAGCCATTTTCGGGTCTATTATTATATTATATGTATAGCCGGGCTCCGCCTCGTGGAAGGAGGCACGGATGATGCATTCGCTTCCGATCCGGATGGGTTTGAAATAATTCTTCTCCCATTCCTCATTCCAGTCCTTGCTTTCTACCCATTTGGAGGTGTAATCGATCCGGGTATTCTCTAGCGGAAAGTCGGCCAGTTTATCATCCAATGTCTTTTTGTCGTATAAAGCCTCGGATATATATCCCAGCAAACCCTTCTCGCTTTCCGTAAAGCTCTCAAAACCGATTTCCCCCAACTCGGCGGCCAGCACGTCATTGATAATCTCTTTCTCGATAGGGGAGGTGTATGTGAAACTAAGTTCGTAGTAGTTCATGTCGTATCTTTTTTATGATAAATGTTCCTTTAAAAAAACAACTAAATTATTTAGCGTATCCGCATCAAGGTCCCAATGGTATTTATTCCTATATTCCCTATTAGGTTCCTTTATTTTTTCCTTCTGTGTTTTAGAGGTCCCTAATAATACCTCCAGATAGGCATATATCTTTGTCTTTTTCGCAGGAAGTGTAAGAGGGGTATCTTCTCTCCAAGGCAATACTACCTGTTTCAATGCTTCCTCATAGCTGGTCCAACAATCCATGACAGGTTGATTTTTTGGATTGATTATCTTTTCTAACAAATCTTCCAATTCTCCTGTATCTTTATTGTTTGGAAATAGGAATAACTCGAAATCCACATGACAGCGTTCTTTCCACAAGATTAATTTCTTCTTCCTGTCTTCAAAATCAGCATCAGCATCAAAGATTACAAGGTTAACACCGCCATCTGCCGAAGTTCTGTTCATCTGATTCACATAAACTTCTTCTGTTTTAGGAGAAACGAGACAATTCCAACCGGATGTTTTGATAATATTACCCTGATCGATAGAAGTCTTAAATAAAAATTCCAATAGCTGTGAAATAAATCGCTTATCGGCGTCTCCTTCAACGAAAATCTTAAAAAGTTCTTTCATCGCCTGATTTCTATTTCATTGTCAATCGCCTCTTTCAATCCTTCAAAGGAATATCTGTAAGCTTGAAAACCAGCCTGCTTAGTCTTTGCGATATTGTAAACATTGGCAAGTTCACGAAGGTTTTCGTCATCTTGCATGACAGACTCAAGACTTTGCAGGCACTCCAAGTTATGTGTAGTTACAAACAGCTGTATATTATGCTTTTCTATGAATTTCAGCAAAACCCTCCACATCAGTTTGTGGGTGGTATAATGAAGGCCGTTGTCGAATTCGTCAATCATGACAATGTGGTAATCCTCGCTGGCGATAGTGGCCATGATATTAATCATGCGCCTTACTCCATCGCCTGCCATGCTGATAGGCAGGAGTTCGTGCAATCCTTTCATGGCAAGATATAATCCATCCGGTAAAGCTTCTATGGATTCTATATCCGGATCAAACTCTTTCAAAGCATCAATGACAACCTGCTTCTTGTTCCTTTTTACCAATGTCGCAAAATTACTGGATGCGTTATTGTCATTTTTGTCCACAGGGATGAACAAGCAATTCAAATCCTCCTTATAAGTGGCATCTAGCGTTTGTTGAAGGGTTCCGTCCACACCGACGAATAAGGCAGTATGATACGAGAAGTCATCTTTTTCCTGCACATCAAAATCAAAATTCAATTGTTTGACAGTTGATTTTAAAGAGATGTCACTGGAAGAGGCTTCGGTCGTATTTCGAAAAAAGGGAGAGAAAGTGAGTCTTCGTACAGAAGTTCCGGTTTTTGCCTTTAACAGAGGCTGATTGTTAAAATCAATATTATGAAACAGGTATTTCAAGCTGTCCATATCGGAATTAGTCTGTGTTCTCCAGTAATTTACCCGCATGGGCATTATCGGATTGGCCATACCTACCAACATGAAAACGGCTTCTAATATAGTACTCTTACCTACATTATTAGCGCCAACAAATACATTCAATCCAGACAATCGGTCTATTTTTATAGAATCGAAGCCCCTGAAGTTGGAAATTTCTATTTCGTTGAATTTTTTATCCATTAATAGTTGATTTTAGCCAGTACTTACTTTCCAAACTGCGTATATATCTACAAATATAGTTACATTTTATGGAAAACAATACAATACGTCTTCAAAATAGTTGATATTCTTTCTCCGCGTCGAAGCAGGGGCAAGCCTTGCGAATGTTGGTGCTGAGTTGATAATGTCCTAAGATACGTGCCGAAGGGTAATCACGGTGTAGCTGCCGCAAGAGATCGAGCAGGGTACAACGCTGGGCGTAGGTGCGGGTATCAGCGGGAAGACCTCGCTCATCCAATCCGCCCTCGTAGCAAATACCCAGACTGTGATCGTTCCAGCCCGAGGCGTGTGCCCCGATCTGGTTCTCCGGCCGGCAGCGGTGCAGCTCGCCATCCCGGGTGATATAGTAATGATAGCCGATGTCGGCGAACCCACGATCCTTATGTGCGCCTCGAAGCGCTTCCACTGGAAAATCCCGGTCGTAGCGTGTTGCGCTGCAATGAATTACAAGGAGGCGAACCTCCCTGTAATTCTGGTAAAAGCAATATTGTTTCATTTTTATTCTTTTTTTAGTTTGTGTGTTACTTTTCTCTTGAAAGAAAAGTAACCAAAAGTTCAAGGCCTCAGCGGACGGGCGTGAAGCGGAGAGACCGTAGCGAGCGCCCGGAGCATCCCTGTTTGAGCGTAGCGAGTTGGGATGCGACAGCGAGCGCAGGTCTCGAAGTAGCCCGTCAGCGTCAGCCTTGACCTTTTGGTTACTTTTGGGTCAAGCCAAAAGTGACATACCGATTGGGTGCAAGCCAAAAGTGACACGCTAGATCTCGTCAGGCGATTCCGAGTCGTCCCCTCCGGAAGCGGGCTTCTTGCTGATATCGACAGAGGTCTCCCCAGCCTTCTCCGCACGAAGCACGGCTTGCTGAGCCTTGCGACTGGCCACCGGCTGGAACTCCAGTCCGGCGAAGATGTTCTTCAGGTCCTCACCCGGTATATACTGGATGTTGACACCGGTGATGTTTGTAGATGTGAATTTCTCAAGACTCTCCGCCCCCTCGTTGAGTATCTGTAGACGGAATTTGCCTAAATCGCCGAAATCCACCTGCTTTCCCTCTTGGAGGGCATCGAGCAGGTTCTCGACGGTGGAGATCAATACCGCTACCACGTCCGCACGGCTGACGGTGGTTTGCATGGATACCCGGCGACTCAGTTGCTTGAGCGACAGCTCTCCATTGACCTGTGCCGTGGCGTACGCTTTCGCCGGCTCGTCTTTCTTCAAAGGGTTGGGCCGAAGGGCCACACTGTAATTTAATGCCATAGTTTTAATAATTAAAAATTGATAATTGATAATTGAAAATGGGATCGATCTGTTTTCGATTACGAATGTACGACTTCCGGTTTCCTCCGGAATGAGTCTCGTAGAGGCGGTGTGAAATCGGGGTATATAAGGTGATAAAAGATGAATATTAGTGGATCGGATCGTTGCCGGATTCGTACTTTTTCAGTATCTTTATTCCTGTAAATGAATTGAAAAACACCTATTTTATGCAAACAAACAACGAATATCTGGATGAGTGGCCGGTGCGCCCTTATAGCAAACGGGAGTTGGCCATGGCCTATGCTCCCGATATCAGTCCGTGTTCCGCCCTCAACCGCTTGGCGGGATGGGTCCGGCATCATCAGAAGCTCAGCCATGAGCTGGATGAGACAGGCTACCAAAACCGGCAACGGATTTTCACCTCCCTGCAAGTGGAACTGATCTTTCGCTATTTGGGCCGTCCTTGAACGAGGATCTTCCACGTTCGCTTTCGCATGCGTATATCGGCATCGCTTCATGCGTATATTGACGTTAGCCCACACGTATATCGGCGTGGCCCTGTACGGGCGTAGGCGTGAGGCGATGCCGGTGTACGTGTGGGGCGTGCGAGTAATGCAAATAATGCAAGTAGTGCAGTACCTGTTTTCCCACACACGTGCGTACATACTTAAAAGAAGAGGAGGAAGAGGGATTATGTTTTCTTATAATCCCCTCGTTTTTCTCCCTTTCGGACGATTCCCTGTTTCTGCCAACGTTGCAAGCAACTGCATGCGGTGTTTTTGGGTATCTTCAGCTTCTCGGCTTCTTCCAAGAGGGATTGATAGGTGAAATCCGTATCCAAGGCGATGAAGAGACGTTCTTGGTCGGCCATGCCCCGGTTCTTCACCTCGTTGGCGGGAAGGAACGAGAGTATGTGTACGGCGTGTAGGTACATAGGCTCGGCCAAGGAAAGGACCGCTTGGAAATCATCCTCTTGGATGGAGAGATCCCAGCGGGTGATGATCCCGTCCTTGATGTTGTCGGCGCAGGTCTGCGGGTCTGGCGTGAGCCGGGGCGACTTGCGCAGGCTGGCGGCGAAGTCTCCCGCCTCCTCGCATTCCCCTGTTATTCGCAATAGGGCGACGATCGACAGGATACGTCCGATATTGATGGCCATCCGTACGACGGAGCTGTTCATCTCGTTGCCGGTGCCCTTCCGGGAGCGCTCGAACAAGGTTTGGAACACCTCGTTGAAGGAGACGATTTGCGCGTCGGTCAAGCGAAGCGAGATCACCCCCAGTTTCTGGATCTCTCTCAAGTGAGCGATCCAGTCCTTGCCCAATTTCTGGAACTCCAGCGACGTGTCGGTCCGCTGTAGGCTGAACTGGTTGATCCAGTGAAGTACACGGGGCATATAATAGAACATTTGCCGGGAGAACAATCCGTTCTCGCTGGAAGGGATCAGCGGCTTCACCTGCCCGGGTGTTCCGCTTATCAATACCGACAGGTGTGAGTGCCGCAGCTCCCGATACTCCCGGTCTGTCCGCCGGTTGTAACTGAGTGGGTCGTGATCGAACGAGCTGCGGATCACCTCGCTCCAATGGCCATAATCCGAGGCGATGGAGTTGCTGACCATGTCCGCCTCGGTCTCGCAGATGATCCCCACGCCGCCCGAGTCGATGATATTCTGCAAGATACCGGTACCGGTGTTGTTGCCGGAGAATATAAACATACGGTTGAGAGGCATTTCCGGCTCCTCGGCTTTCGCCTTTTCCCGTCCCAAGGAATTGAAGGAGGTCATCTCTTTCTTATACCTTTTCATCTCCTCCGCCACGGTCGCCCGGATCTCGTCGTGGATCGGTTGCACGAGCATTCGCGTCCACGCGAGCACGCCTTTTCCGGAGGCGGGGGGAGCGACGACGAAGGTTTGCAAACTGGAGAAGAACCATTTGCCTCCATATAGGAACCGCAGCGTCTGGGCGAGCGAGGCGCCCAAGGTGGTGAGCCCGCCCAGAAGGAGTACATCCCGTTGCTCCCGGCTCTGTCCGAACGCCATGATCTGCCGCAACATCCGGGGCCACTCATGCCCCTCGGGGAAGAAGGGCAGGTGGGTGAACGGATCGACCTGCTCCTCGATCTCGGTCTCTACATTATTATCGCACGCACGTGTGTGGGAAACAGGTGCTGCATTATTTGCATTACTTGCATTACTTGCGTGCGTATTGCGGGGGCGGCTTGGAGGCTCCAAGCGTACGCCCGCCAGTTCGGCCAAGTGGAAGGCCGTACCGAGGTGTATCCTGTGGTCTCCCTTTTTCAAGGAGTTGGAGAAAAGTCGTTCGGCCTTCTCCCGGTTAAACTTCACCGATAGGGAACACAGGGCGATGAAACCTTCTCGTCCTGCCTCGCCGCAATCGTTGGCGATGGCAAACGCCAAGCGTACGTATTCACAATATCCGGGGGCGATATCTACACCCGCCGAACGAACCGCTTCTACTAAGCGGGATAAACTGTCTGACATGTAATTTATGATTTATGAGTTATGATT
The DNA here is from genome assembly GCF_056640955.1 of Parabacteroides sp. KHUB-02. NCBI lineage: Bacteria > Pseudomonadati > Bacteroidota > Bacteroidia > Bacteroidales > Tannerellaceae > Parabacteroides > Parabacteroides sp. KHUB-02. The sequence goes on from NZ_JBWQEV010000001.1 coordinate 573,731, forward strand.
TCAAATCCTAAAGAGTGCGTTGGGATCATGACATAGGAAACAGGAGCGGACGATGTCTTTGCCGCTCGGGTCTACTTTCTGGGAGCCTCGCGTCTCTCCGTCGCCATACACATATTCCACGTAGTTCATTACGCCTAGGATATGCTCGGAGATATAGGCGGGTGTCTCGTTTCCGGGATGTTCCGGATAGGGGACGAAAGCCTTTACGCCTCGTTCGCTCGGGCTGATGAAGCAGAGAGCGGGGCATAGGTAGGCATCGTCGAACAGCTGTCTTCGGAGAGCTTCCGCCTCCGCGGTAGAGTCCAATCCGTCTACATCCACTACTACCAATCCGCTCGGGGCTAGGAGCCGATCGCTTTTCCGGTAGGAGAAAGTCCCGCAAGGCGTGACATACGGTAGCGTTTGCCGTTTCAGCTCGCTGAATCGTTCCTTGTCACCCGTCTCAAGCGGGAGGCGGAGCTGCCGGGTGAGGCGTTCGAGGGCCGGATCGCCGGTGATGAGTCGGGCCACCTCCTGTAAGGTGACTTCTCGACTGGGATATACGGTAGCCGGTCGTGATACTCGTCCCGTTAGGCTATCTTTGACCGGTGAGATCGGGGCTGCGAAAAGGGACATTTTAAATTCATTTTTCATGTATTCTTTTTCTTAAGATTAACGGCGGTGAAGGTCGGATTAATAAAATAAAGTGCGGGACGAACAGTTCGTCCCAATGTTAATGGTGTTGACATGATTAAATAAAAGATAACAGAATAAACAAGGATTTAAGGAGGATTTATATGAAAAAAGAAGACGTGGTGGGGGGTATGTTGGCTTATATAGCCCACCTTCGTGAGGTGGGGCGTTATTCCACGGCGAAGAGTTATCTGGACGCTTTACGCTCGTTCAAGTGTTTTTGCGGGATGGAGGAAATCCCTTATGCCTATATAGACAAAGAGAGGCTCTTGCTTTATCAGGCATGGCTGTCGAAGCGGGGCTGTATGCGCAATACGGTGTCCACCTATATGCGGCGAATCCGGCATATCTATAACTTGGCGGTGGAGGCTGGCGAGGTTTCGTATATCCCGAATCTGTTCAAGGGGGTGTTTACAGGCGTGGAGAGCAAGCGGAAGAAGGCGTTGCCTCTGGATAGCTTGCGTTCGTTGATGGGGACTCCGAGAGTTGAGCCGGAGATGCGGAGAACCCAGCTGTGTTTTTGCCTGATGTTCTCGTTCAGCGGGATGGCGTTCGTGGATTTCGCCCATTTGCGGAAAGAGAATGTCAAGGACGGGGTCTTGTCGTACCACCGTCAGAAGAGCGGGTCTTTCATCCGGGTGGAGATCCCGGCCGATGTACGGCTCTTGTTGGATGAGTTGGCGGTTTGCACGGACAAGGACTCGCCTTACCTGTTCCCGTTTCTGAGCGGGAAGAAAACGGGTGAGGCGGCCTATGCGGAATACAACGGCGCCTTGCTGCGCTTTAACCGCGCCTTGAGGTCGCTGGCGGAGACTTGTGGTGTGGGTGAGCCGGTCACCTCGTACACGATCCGTCACTCTTTCGCCACGACCTTGAAGGAACAGGACGTACCGATCGAGATGATCAGTGAGCTGTTGGGGCATACGTCTATCAAGACCACGCAAATTTACTTGAAGAGCTTTTCCTTGGAACGTCTGTCGGCGGTGAACCGGGCTTGCTTCGAGAGCGTGTATAAACCGGTATCCGAGGTAGGGTAAGAGATTGGCTACTCGGGAAGTAGCGTATTCTTTCATGCCGCGAATATAGTAAAAAATAACTAAAAACAAGCGAATAGATCCGCTTGTTTACTCATTGTAGGCGTTTGATCCTCTCGATTCTTTGATTTTCCCATTTTATCCTAAACGTATAGACATGGTGACGCGGGTGAAACGACCTCTTGTTCCCGGTATCATTCCACCATGCCTCATAACCTGTGTGTGTATCCCTGTAGAGACGGGGCGTGCCCCGTCTCATCTCCTCAAAATGGTATTTAAATTACCGTCAGACGATGGGAGACGGAGCACGCTCCGTCTCTACAGCTGGGTAATTTTCACCTCCTTTTACGCTACTTCCCGAGTAGCTAAATATTCACTAGGTATGGTAATTTTCAGAAATGCCATATTTGAAAACTTAAAGTGCTGTGTGTTAGGCGTAAATAGGGTACGCTTGGCAGGGCTTTGAATTGTCGTTTAATCAGAGGGGAACTCCTCGTATATCTTAGGGAAAAGAGAATCATGCCGACGCGTATTTTGAGAAACGATCGCCCGAAGGGGGGCTTGACACAGGCCGGCAAGCGTCATGACTTGAAAGCCGTGCGCTGGTACGTGCTCACGCTTCCTACCGCCGCGGGTGGACGGCGTGACCGGATCAGTCCCTCCAAAGGCTTGGACGTGGAGCTTTCCCGGCGGGAACGTCGGGGAGAGACTCTTTTCGAGTATTTCGCCCCCTCGTACGTGGAGGTACGAAAGGTGGGTGGCAAGCTGGTCAACACGAGGCGACCTTTGCTGTTCAACTACGTGTTTATCCGTTCTTCGGTAGAGGAAATCTTCCGCATGAAGCAGGCACTCCCCTTGTATAATTTCCTTCCCCGTGTCTCTTCCGGGAGTACGACCTATTTCCCGCACCTCTTGGATCAGGAGATGGCGAATTTGCGCTGGGTGGCGGAGGCTTACTCCAACGAGCTTCCGGTGTACGTGCCGGAGAGTACCCGCTTGTTGAAGGGGGATCGGGTACGCATAACATCCGGTTATTTTACCGGGATGGAGGCCGAGGTGGTGATCCAGCCGGGCGGCGGTCATAAGGAGGTGATGGCGCGCATACTGGATTGCATGTGGGTACCCTTGTTCGAGGTGAAGGCGGGTGAGTACGAGTTGATCGAGTTGAACGCGAAGAGCAAGCACGTTTATACCCATCTGGACAACGACCGCCTGTCGGAGGGCCTGCACGAGGCCTTGGGACGTTACCATGCTTCCGGCAGTGTCTGCGAGGAGGATCGACGATTGGCCGGCGAGGTACTGCGGGGGTATGCCTCTTTGCGTGCGGAGACAGACGTGATGCGCTGCAAGCTGTGCGCGTTGCTCCTCCCGACCTATAAGCTGTCGGGCGATGAGGAGGCTTTCGTTCGCTTGCACGACACGATGCGCGGCTTATTGCCTGTCGTGAAAGCACCGCAATCCCGTGCCCTGTTGCTGGTCACCTTGTACGGCTGTACGGATAACGCTCTCTACCGTCGCATGGCACACGAGCTAGTGGATCCTTGGCAAGTCGATCTCTCGCCTAAGAAAAGTAAATTATCCTTGATCCGCCGGCTGGGCGACTATGATAGATGGCTGGGCCACGAATCGGTTGACAGTTGAGAAGTGGCAGTTGACAGTTTAAATCATAATCCAAAATTCATAATTCAAATTTGATGTCTACCCTTCCTTCCGGCGTTCGTTTGGTGGCGTTGCTGAACGACCATTTGTGCGAGATCATGGGGCGCGAGCGTGCGAACCATACCTCCATGCACTTGTATTGTACGGGGCCTTACTGGGTCGCCTTCGAGCGTTCGGCCTATCAGTTACGCCGTGCGTTCCCGGACAGCGAGACCACGCCGATGCGCCTGTTCGGGTATCCGTTTCCGGTCGTGATGGTGTCCGTAACGGATCGCTCGCTGCGTTCGTACGCCCGCAAGCATATCTTGCGGATCGACGAGCCGGATTATAAGCGATTGACCGTCCCCGTTTTCCCTGCGGAAGATTACCGGTTGTGGCACGACCGGGAGGTATCGGGACTGCCGTATCCCCACACGTACGGATTTCAGAGAAATTAATACGATTATCACATATGTACCGACAACAATCCTTTCCCCGTCTGGGTGATTACATCGACACGCTGCTGAAAGTCACCAAGCTGACCAAATCCATCGTCTGCGTAACCGGAGGTATGGGCGGCAGTACCTATAACGCTTTAAAAAAGGTATAGACATGCATTTCAGCATCTATGTCCGTCTGTTGGACCTCCTTTGGGAACATCTGGATGACGAGGATCGTTTCCGCCGGCTGGCCCACGAGGCCGTGGAGCGGTATATCGCTTACATGCGGGGGAAGATGGATGGAGGAAAGAATTAATCTTATACGTTAGGATCATGCAAACATCTTTGTTTCTATTATTCGGTTTCCTGTTTGCCGTATCGCTCGGCATGGTGATCATCCCGAGGATCTTGGTGATTTCCCATAAGAAACGGCTCTATGATGTCCCGGACGCCCGTAAGGTACATACGATGCCGGTTCCCCGTCTGGGTGGGCTGTCCTTTTTTCCGGTGATCCTGATGTCGATGTTCTTGGTGATCGGTTTTCGTCTGTACTTTTGGGATATGGACACCTCGAGCTTGTCATTCAATATGCTTTATGAGTACCTGTTCCTGTTCGTGGGCATGACGCTGCTTTATCTGGTGGGTGTTTGCGACGATCTGGTCGGTGTAGGCTACCGCTATAAGTTCGCCGTGCAGATCGCCGCTGCGTTGCTGCTGGTGCTATCCGGCAACTGGTTCGACTCGTTTGGTGGCTTGTTCGGTATTTACTCGGTGCCGGTTTGGGTAGGGGTGCCGTTTACGGTGTTTATCGTGGTATATATAACAAATGCCATTAACTTGATTGATGGTATCGACGGCCTGGCCTCGGGCCTGTGTTGTATCGCCTTGTCGGTCTTGAGCGTGATATTCTTTCTTCGTGGGCAGTATGTTTACGCCTTGTTGGCGATCTGTACGCTGGGTATCCTTATGCCCTTTTGGTGCTACAACGTGTTCGGTAACGCCAACCGTGGACATAAGCTTTTCATGGGGGATGCCGGCAGCCTTACGCTGGGCTACGTGATCAGCTTCCTGATCATCCACATGAGCGTGACGAACGAGGTCTCTCCGACATTGTCCAACCCGTACATGGTGATCGCTTTCTCTACGGTACTGGTTCCGCTGCTGGACGTGATCCGTGTGGTCTTGCATCGCCTGCGTGAGCACAAGAATCCGTTTTTGCCGGATAAGAATCACTTTCATCATAAGTTGTTGCGCACGGGGATGCGGGTGCGGATAGTGATGGTTTGTATCATTGCGATTTCCGCTTTCTTTATCCTGCTTAATAGCTCGTTGGCATGGCGTGTTGACATAACCTATTTGTTTTTCTTAAACCTCTTTTGCTGGAGTATATTGCATGTAGGCTTGAATGGGCTGATTAAGCGTAATCGGGAACGGAAAGAGAGCGAACAACTGCGGTAAGTGAAGAATTATTATCGGGATAGGTGTGGGGAAATCGTAAATGTGATTTTATTTGTAGATAAAGAAGGATAAATATAAGACTCATGGATACTCGACAAGCAGAAATAGGAGATAAGATCCATTTTGCGGTGATGGCCATAGAAGCCTCCGCCAAGGAAATGAGTATCTCTCCGATGGAAATGCGTAGACGTTTGGAAAAGGTCGGATTGGTGCGTCGTCATCTTCTATGATATGCGCACTTATTCTATGTTGCATGATAGCAAGTATGGACTTCATTTGATGAGTGACGATTATATTTTAAATGATTTATTGAGGGAACTTGGGGACAGGCAGTGAGTAGTTTGATCTGCGCTAAAGGTTGTGCCGATGCTGTTGTTAAAACAGCAAACTATATTTATCTATTCGAATTCAAATTGAACGGCACTGTTAGATAATAATTTAGCGGAATGAGCGATCTGTAAGTTGACCACCCGGCGAAACACCGCTCTACATTATGGAAGTGATGGTGGGCTGAAATGGCTACCACTTATCATAGCGTGATAGGAACCGTGAAGTTACAAGGGAGTTCAGCCTGGGTATTCATCGGGACATTTTTCCATAAAATCTTTAATGGCTGTAGGGATTATCAGAACTTAATCCCCGCTAAGATCTCATTAGCCAATGGGGGAGACGCGACCAAGTAGGGTCATTATTATAAGAAGTATGTATGGGCCTTGGTGAATAAATTGGAGAATGTCACTTATTTCTTCTATGACAACGAGGAGGATGACAGCTGCGGCAGCCGTCCCATAGAGACATTCTTGGGAAGTTTCCTCGGGAGCATACAGTCTGATGGCTATGTGGTTTACAAGCACTTGGCGGAGGTGACCCCTCACTGTGAGTTCATACTCTGTTGGGCGCATGTACGCAATAAGTTTGCCATGACCTTTGAGGCGAACAAGGACGCGGATGCGGAATGGTTTGTCCAGTAAATAGGAGAGTTGTATAAGATAGAGGCAGAATGTATCCTGAAACACTTGAAACCTCCCGAGATAAAGAAGCGACGGTGCTAGGATGATGTAACGTCAATGGCTATATAATACATTATAAATCGTTAAATTTAAAAATAATCAAAAGTTCATCCTCTTGATTTTTAAGAGGGTGAACACTATTGAGTGCTTACGATCGCTCCCCCCCCCTCCCCCCCCCCTTAATAATCAAGAAGATATGCGAGGATTTTAACTTATAGGAACGAGATATGAGGTGTTCCTATAGGGAATGACTTGTCTCATTACTTGAAAGTGTACTGTCCTATGCCTTGGGGCAAATAGATCTGTGAAGAATATGGCAAAAACAGATTCACGAACATCCAAGAGTATTAAAAACAGCTCGGTAGCGTTGTTTTTTTATTTCATCAACCTGATCCTCCAGTTCTTTTCAAGGAAGATTTTCTTGGATTATTTGGGGGCGGAGGTACTGGGGTTGAATACCACGGCTCAGAATCTACTGGGGGTCCTTAACCTTGCGGAATTAGGAATCGGCACGGCAGTGGCGTACAGTCTTTACAAGCCCTTGTTCGAGGGAAACCGCCAAGCGATAAATGATATCGTGTCCATCCAAGGTTGGCTATATCGTAGGATCGCTTTCATTATCATAGCGGGAGCTGTAGTATTGATGTGCTTCTTCCCATTGCTATTCGCCAAGGCGCAAGTGCCGTTGTGGTATGCCTACGGCTCGTTCATCGCATTGTTGATCGCCGCATTGTTGGGTTATTTTGTCAACTATCGGCAGGTCGTTCTCTCTGCTGACCAAAAGGAGTATAAGATTACGCAGAGTGTGCAGGGTGGAAAGATTACCAAGGTTATCTTGCAGTTGCTTGCCATTTGCTATTTTCAGGACGGTTATGTTTGGTGGATGATACTAGAGGTATTGATGGCTGTCGCTACTTCTTATGTGCTTGACCGAAGTATTCGGAGAGAATATCCGTGGCTGAGGTCTCAAGTGGCTGATGGGAAACGGTTGAAGGATGCCTATCCCGAGATAGTCAAGAAAACGAAACAACTCTTTTTTCATAAGATTGGTGTTTTTGTTTTGACGCAGACTAGCCCTCTGGTGATTTATGCCTATGCGTCCTTGACGTTGGTGGCTGTTTACGGCAACTACATGTTGATTACGCTCGGTGTCACTGCCTTGATGAACGCCATTCTTAATGGCCTAAATGCGGGTATAGGGAATTTAGTTGCGGGAAATGACAAACGGCATATTAAGAACGTATTTTGGGAGATCACTTTGTTACGCATGTGGCTGGCTTCTATTGTTTGTTTCGGCTTGTACATATTGGGTGACTCTTTCGTCACATTGTGGGTTGGTGCGGAGTATATCTTGCCGCCTGTAGCTTTTGTCATTCTGATTATTAACACATTTATCAGTTTGACACGCACCAATGATTCCTTTATAGCTGCCTATGGCCTGTTTCAAGATGTATGGGCTCCTGTAGCGGAGGCTTCTTTAAATTTGGGCTTTTCAATTTTGTTGGGGCATTTCTTCGGCTTGGATGGTATTTTGGCCGGGGTTATGATTAGCCTATTGGTTATTGTTTGTGGCTGGAAGCCTTATTTTCTTTATCATAATGGTTTTAGGGAAAGTACTTGGGAATATGTGAGGCGATATTCAAAATATGTAGTGATCATGATCGTGCTTTTTATGTTTTGTATGAAAATCTCACGTGTTTACTTTACCTATTCTGTAAATTCTTATTGGGATTGGAGTGTTTATGGATTAAAATCTGTTACCCTATATGTTCTGCTAAGTACGTTCGTGTTATGTCTGACCGATACTTATGCTATAAACTTGTTTAAACGTGTATGTTGTCTAATCATAAATTTGCGAAAATAAATGTTTGAAGAATCAAATCATCCCAAAATCAGTGTGTTGATTCCTGTCTATAATGTGGAGAAATATGTAAGGCGTTGCCTGTTTTCCGTATTGAATCAGACCATGCAAGAAGGAGTGGAGGTTATTATAGTCAATGATTGTACCCCAGATCATAGTATGGAGGAAATTTTTGAGGCGCTTCGCGCCTATTCTGGGAATGAAAGGGGTGAAAAAATGTCGGTTCGTGTCGTGAACCACGACACGAACCACGGCCAGGCCGTGGTTCGTAATACCGCTATGAATTATGCTACAGGTGATTACGTGATCCATGTGGATAGTGATGACTGGATAGAGCCGGATATGCTGGAGAAGCTTTATGCGTGTGCCATGGATACAAAAGCCGACATAGTTTGTTGTAATATTAGTTTAGAATATAAAAGTCGGCAGGAAAATCTTTGTTACCCATATAAAGAGGAGCAATACAAAGATCTGTTGTATATAGATGTATTGCGTTGTTCAGTTTGTTCCAAACTGATCAAGAGAAATTTATATGTAAATAATAAAATCTCGTTTTTCCCGGGGCTGAATATGTGGGAAGATGTAAGTGTCACTTGCCGATTGCGCTATTTTAGCCAGCGTACGGTAGTCGTTCCCGAAGCGTTATATCATTACAACAAGCAGAATACTTCTTCTACGGTATCGCAGCTTTCGCGTCGTAATATCGATGAACAGATACGTTGTGCTTCCATATTGGAAGACTTCTTCAAGAAGCAGGGCAAGTCGGAAGATACCGAGTTCGCTTTAATTGTTTTATACATCAAGTTCGAATCAAAACGCGGGTTGATATGGAATGCTGCGAATCGAGACGTAAAGGCATGGAAAGCCACTTACCCGGAAACTAATAAGTGCATTTGGAGTTACAAAGCATTATCTAAATCTATTAGATTAACTCTTATATTAGCTGCGATTGGTTTTCCGAAATTAGCATGTTGGTTGATTGATTGGAATCATAAGCGTAGGATGCGTGATTTATTATAGTTGGGGCATTTTATTGAAAAATTATCATGTTGGCCATAATTGTTGTTGTGATATTATCGTTTCTAGCTCTCTTTAGCTATAAATGTTCTCATTCTTGGACTCATCCTGCGTTTTTAACCTCGATGTTGTGGCTGATTATGGTGTTGTGTTATAACGTACTGCAACATGGATTATATCCGTTATCGGATTTATTTTATTGTGCGCTGCTTTTGTGGTGTATCCCTTTTTGTGTCTGTTCTTTGGCGTTTTCAAAATTCAATTTACCTATTCCAAAGATCTTGTTGTGGCAGATGCCAAATATGAAGATCTTTCAAAAATTGTCTCTTTTGTTAGTTCTATTGAATGTTATTCTACTTTGTTTTCTAAATACGATAAGTAAGGATTATGGGGATAATATAATGAGTGGTTCTCGTAATATGTTTATTTATCATGAAGATGAACTTCCTGCTCTTTTAAACTATTTGATGTATTTCTTAAATGTGTCGGTGGTGTTTATCATCTCTTATATGTACACTTATGGCGCTAAATCAATTAGTTTTAAATTGCTGTTTGTCGCAGTTTTGATTGTACTACTATGTTTAGGTAATAAGGGAGGAATCGCATGTTCTGTTTTTGCTGTTTTATTCTTGCAATATTATTATGGAAAGCTGACATTTTCGAGAATGATAATTTGTTTGTTATTGTTGGTGGGAGTAATGACGATACTTGTTTTGGTAAGAGGGGATGCTGAAGATGTAACATTAACGGAATATTTGTTGATTTATATATTGTCTCCAATGCCAGCTTTTGATCTGATATTGAAAGGTGATTTATCATTCAATGTGACTCCGGGCGCAGCGACTTTTAGTAGTATAGTGAAAGTGCTGGATGTTATGGGGCTGGGGGATAATATCAAACATCTTGATGCTTCTGGATGGGCGTATGTTCCATTACCTACCAATGTGTATACAAATATGTTTAATTATTATGTTGATTTTGGATACTGGGGCATTTTTTTGTTTGCTATTCTTGTTGGAATTGCTTGGGGGACTTTATATAACTTTATGAGACGGGGTGTGAAATTATTTGTGGCGATATATGCCTTGTTTTTTCATGCTTTATTACTCGCTTTTTTTGCGGATTGGATTTTTACTTTCTTGTCATTGAGTATTCAGTATTTATTTATATCTCATCTGTTATTTATTCGTTTTAAAATTAAATATGAATAGTGAAATAAGTATTTTATTGGCCTCCTATAATGGCGAACGCTATATAGAGCAACAGCTGCTGTCTCTTATCGGACAGACATATAAAGAGTGGCAATTATATGTGCGTGATGATGGCTCTAAAGATGAGACGGTGACTATTGTTCGTCGTTATGAAAAAATGGATAACCGTATTCATCTTGTAACAGATGAACAAGGATCGTTGGGGTGTATTGGTAATTTCTTGGCATTATTGCCTTATAGTAAAACTGCATATACCATATTCTGTGATCAAGATGATTTTTGGTTGGAGAATAAACTGGAGGTGTTGTGGAAAACAATGAAAAGGAGGCGGCAAGATGTTCCGCAGTTGGTGTATTGTAATGCCTATTCTTATAATATGGAAGATGGAGTAGGACAGCCCGAGATCGCTTATGCTATTCAATCTTTGCCGGATATGTTATTTCGTTGTGGAGGTGTACAGGGGTGTTCCTCATTGTTTAATGATAAGTTGAAAAAACTTGTTCTCCAATATCATGGTGTTACAATTATGCATGATTTTACGGTGACATTTTTAGCGGTATTGTTTGGTGAAATTACTTTTATAGATAAGCCGTTGATGCTTTATCGGCAACATGAATGTAATGTCACGGGGATACGTCCTAAGAGTTTATTGCAGATTGCGTTAAATTTTTGGAAAGATAATAAGCGGAAAGGTATACTTAATTGTAAAACGTTTGAAACAATGAAACAGATAACAGCCTGCTTTTGCGACCAAATTTCGAATGAAAATTTAAAGTTGTTGGATGATTTTTTTGAATTCCCTAATCTATCTAGGTTACAGATGTTGAACTTTGTCTTAAAAAATCATTGTACATTATATAGTAAAACCTATCCTATTCTCTTGAAAATACTTACACGTAAACTTTGGGATAATCATACTACATTCTTATGAGGATATTACATATCACAGGTACCTTATCAGAAGGAGGCTTGGAGACTTTCCTGATTACTCTTCTTCCTTCTTTAAAACAGCAAATACCGGGATCCACTATAGATGTGTTAGTCTTGGATAAAAATAAGGATTCTATGGCGGATGAGTTTGAGAGGTCTGGCATTCATGTCATTCATGGGAAATATGCGTCTGTTCGCAATCCGTTGAACTTGTTTTTCTTGTATAAATACATCCGTCGGTATGACTTTATACACGCTCATTTGTTTCCGGCGCAGTATTTTGTGGCATTAATCAGTCTGCTATGTCGGAAGAAACGGATATTTGTCACGACGGAACATTCCGCATGGAATCGCAGACGGGAGAAACCTTGGTTGTTTCGTCCGGTTGAGAAACTTGTTTATCGCTGTTATGACGCGATAACGGCGGTGAGTAAGGCCGCAAAAATCGCTTTGGATACTTGGGCCGGGACAGGACGGCGGAGCCTTGTTGTTTATAATGGCATCCCTTTGCGACGTTTTATAAACGCTACGGGATATACAAAAAAAGAGATTGGGTTAAAAAGTGAAGATGTGGCGGTAATAATGGTGGCTCGATTTTTTTCCCAAAAAGACCATCTTACACCCGTAAGAGCGATAGCTCTGTTGCCGGAGAAGTATCATTTGTTTTATGTAGGCTCTGGTGATACGGCTCGTTGTCGTGAAGAGGTGAATAGATGTAGCGTAGGACATCGTGTGCATTTCTTAGGACGACGTGCGGACATACCGCGATTGGCAAAGGCTAGCGATATCGGTGTGTTAGCGTCTTTTTATGAAGGATTTGGCCTTTCCACGGTGGAGATAATGGCGGCAGGTCGCCCGGTTATCGTGTCGGATATAGATGGTATTCGTGAGGTCGTTGAGGGGGCCGGCCTCTTGTTTGAAAATGGGAATGAACGCGATTTGGCGGAAAAGATACGTTATTTAACCGAGCATCCCGCAGTATATGAGGAAGTCGCCTGTAGATGCGAGCAAAGGAGTTTGGATTTTAATATAGATACGACAGTGAAGGAATATACCACTTTATATACGAATTTGATAAATGGTAGAGGGATTAAGTAGCATGAGTTTATTGTACTAGTGGAAAGAATTATTAAAACTTATTGATATGAAGGAAGAATTGGTTTCTATTATTACACCCATGTATAAAGGTGCGGCTTTTATAGGTGAGACGATTCGTTCGGTACAGGCACAAACCTATTCGGATTGGGAGATGATTATCGTAGACGATTGTTCGCCTGATGGTGGCGCGGGAATAGCTGAAGTGAAGAGATATGCGGAGAAGGATAAGCGTATAAAATTGATCGCATCTCCGGTGAATAAAGGCTCGTCTGGGGCTAGGAATATAGCGTTGCGCGAAGTGCGGGGGCGGTATATTACTTTCTTGGATTCAGATGATATTTGGTCTCCTGCTTTCTTGGAGTCTCAATTGAGTTTCATGAGAGAAAAGAACGCGGCGATAGTCACCGCCTCCTATCATCGTATCAACGAACAAGGGGAACAAGTATTACAGCCATTCATTGTTCCGGAGAAGGTGAATTATAGGGATATACTGAAATCTAATCCTATTTCTTGTCTTACTACCATATATGATCGCAAGGTAGCGGGTGATCGCTATTTTAGAGAAGAATTGAAAAGCTTGCGCGATGACTATGCCTTTTGGTTGGAGATATTGCGGGATAAGGTGGACTATGCTTATGGTAATCCGAAAGTCTTGGCATCTTACCGTTTGGTTTCCACCAGCGTCACACGTAACAGGAAAAAACTGATTAAGCCTCAATTCTTGATTTATTATAAAGTGGAGAAGTTGGGGCTACTGAGAAGTATTTATTATTTTATAAACTGGGCTATAAGGAGCGTTTTAAAATATAGTTGATGATGGATTTGATTATAGGTGCGGGTATATCTGGTATTAGTTATGCCAATTTTATAAAAAATGATTATTTGTTGATAGAGAAAGAAAATGAACCGGGAGGATATTGCCGTACGATTAAACGGAATGGATATGTGTGGGATTATTCGGGGCATTTCTTTCATTTCCAACATCCGAATATCGAAGAATTTGTTTGCCAGAATTTATCTCCTTCTTCTTTGTTGAAAGTGGAGAAACACACTCAGATTTATTATAAAGGCGATTATATAGATTTTCCTTTCCAGAAGAATATTCATCAATTGGATAAAGAGGAGCTGATCGATTGTCTTTATGATTTGTTTTCCGTAAATCATGGAGGTATACGCTCTTTTAAGGAGATGGTTTATGCCAATTATGGTAAATCAATCGCTGAAAAGTTCTTGATCCCTTATAATGAGAAATTGTATGCCTATGATTTGGATCGGTTAGATATGAATGCGATGGGACGCTTTTTCCCAAAAGCGAATAAGGAAGATATTATCTTGAACTTTCGTTCGCAAGATAATTCCTCTTACAATAGTTCTTTTACTTATCCTAAAGACGGTGCGATGGAATATGTTCAGTCTCTGTTGAAGAATGTAGATCGTACAAAAGTCTGCTTGAATGAAGAGCTCTTGGGAATAGACATGGAGGAGAAAGTTGCGATAACTAATAAACGGAAAATAAAATATGATCGATTGATATCCACTCAGCCATTACCCTCTTTGTTAGACCAATGTCGCTTGGGATATGATTCCAATACTTTTTCATGCAATAAGGTTTTGGTATTTAATTTAGGTTTTGATTCTAAAGGCAACGACCAAAGGAATAGTTGGGTGTATGTTCCTGAAAAGGATTATATTTTTTATCGGTTGGGCTATTATGACAATATATTGGGAACAGACAAGATGTCTTTGTATGTTGAGATAGGTTTTCCGGAAAATGAGGTATTATGCAAAGAAGGCTTGTATTTAGATCGTGTGATGACAGATTTAAAGAGGATGGGTGTGGTGACAACACAGAAGTTGGTTGACTATGAAACTGTCTTGATGAAGCCTGCTTATGTACATATTAGTAAAGAAAGTCAAGAAGCAATCTCTCGTTATAAGAGTATATTGAAAGAAAAAGACATCTATTCCATAGGACGGTATGGAAGTTGGACTTATTGTTCTATTGAGGATAATATATTGGAAGCAAAAGAAGTAGCACTGGGAATTTGATTTTAGATTGTTTAAGAAGAGTAAATTCAAGTTGTTTAAAATTCGGAGGTAAGTATTGACTTTGATTTTTTTGAAGGCAAAAAGTAGATTTCTATAGACAAATAGTCTTGTTGATAAACAAAGAGCGATATCTCTAGACCTTCGTTCCAGATTCATAAAAAGATATGGTAACAAGTACAGATTTTAAGACCCTATGGGATCGTTATCAACGCAAGGGGGGCATCATCTCTTCATCGTCTGTTTCTGTCAGATGAACAGTGTAGTGTATGGATATTTCGGGTCAGAGAAGTCTGATAGCTGTTCTATGGTAGTGAATGCGGTGTTGAAAAACAAGGGTAGTGGAGGTGAATGAGTACTTACCTGTCATCGAAATTACTCCCAGTCTTTGTTCCGCAACAAATCTCCGCAGCCAGTTCTAACCTCTTCAATGATTCGCATGCAGCGCAGTTTATTCATCTTGCTTTTAGTACCGATGGTTATCATGTCCTGAATGGTGGGATGTCCGGTTCCATTGACCGAAGTCGCATGTTCACCATTATAACCCTCTGTGCATAGGGTGAGATCGTAGGCGGGAGCAAGATGCCATTGCCATGTGCTGGTATCACTTTTCTGTATTGTGAAACTGAAATTCTTGCAATGATCATCTTTGTTGTCTGTGAAATAGTTGAAAACCATACGACGAAACATTTCTTCCACTTCTAAAGGATTCTGCGTTAGATAGCCAGTTAGGGCCAGTAAGTTGCTATAATCAAGAATTGGGTTGGATAGTGGAATGTTAAGCAGCCCTCCGGCTGTGACTGTATGCAAACGTTCTCCTTCTTGCGAGATGTCGAAGCGGCGTGTCGTGAAATACTTACCGTTGGTTAGTTTGAAGTCCGGAACGTGGATGCCACATTGTCGTGCTAACTCATTGTAATGAAATTCTATCAATCCCATGTCTTGAGGGTCGTATGTATGGCGGAACTTCACCATCCAATGCCCTTCATTGTTGGAGAACAGTGCCTTGGGTCTGCATCCGCCGCTATTTCGGCTGTTGAAAAGAAGAAGTTCTACGTCATCGTCGTTCTTCTCATGCAACACTTCCAAGGCTTTTTCTTGCAGCAGATCGAAATCAAGGGTCTCATGCGAAGTGCCTATGGTGGTTTCCGGTTCGTATGTGAGTGCTCCCATACCCCCATTTCCCACTAGGCTTAGACGGTCGAGCGCTGACAATTGGGTATCGTTGATGCCTTCTTTGAGTAAGGTCTTATGCAAGAGGTAGCGGCCATAGCCGTCGGGCAGACTGTCTTCGAAAACGCCGAAATTTCCATAAAAAGGTGAGGGCTTTGCGATGAACAATCCCAGTTTCAGCGGAAGTTCCAATGGGGATATACTGAAACCGTTGGAAAGCCATGCTTTATCGTATTCAAAGGCACACTGTTTGTTGTCGGGAGTGAGCGAAAGCGTCCCGACTATCTGTTCGTGATACTTTACGATAAGTCTTTCTATTTTTTTGATTCTCATTACTTATGTACTTTTTTCTTGTTGGTATTCTTGCGGATTTGTAGTAGCTCCTCCATGGTGGAGTATTTTGGTTCGGAAAAAAGCTTCTTTATCTCCGAAGTGTAACCTAATGCCATTGCTATGCCGATAAGGTTCTTGAGTGAGATAAGACCTTTCTGTTCGAATCGCACGATATTACTGACTGCTACACCTGCCTTCTCCGACACTTGTTCGCGTGTCAGATTCTTCTCTATACGTCGCTTGCGGAAGTCGTTGGCTATTTCTTTAGCGATCTCATCCGGGTTGTCTAGCGTATAGTTGTCAAGAACTGATAACATATTATTTGTTTCCTGCATCTTTATTTGGATAATAGTAATATATTATTAGTTGCAAAGGTAGTAAAAAGCTCTGTATTCTCATCGTCTTATGCGTGGCTTTTTAAAAGTTCAAGAAGATGTTTGTGGAATTAAATAAAAAACTCTATCTTTGCACTCGATTTTCCGCAGAGGGTAAATAAGTGGAGCCGGAGACGGAGCCCACCCCCGGGACCTAACCTGTTTAAAAGATTTTAAGACAGATGTACGTAATCGTAGAAATTAACGGACAACAGTTCAAGGCTGAGCAAGGCAAGAAATTGTTCGTTCATCACATTCAGAACGCAGAAAGCGGTGCTGTTGTGGAGTTTGACAAGGTGTTGTTAGTAGATAACAACGGTGAGGTAACAGTGGGTGTTCCTACTGTAGAGGGCGCAAAGGTAGTATGTGAGGTATTATCTCCGCTGGTAAAAGGTGACAAGGTGCTGGTATTCCACAAGAAGAGAAGAAAAGGTTACCGTAAATTGAACGGTCACCGTCAGCAGTTCACTGAGGTGAGTATTAAAGAAGTTATTGCTTAACGTTTAAAGGAGAAGAAAAGAAATGGCACATAAGAAAGGTGTGGGTAGTTCTAAGAACGGCCGTGAATCACAAAGTAAAAGATTAGGTGTTAAGCTTTTTGGTGGTGAGGTTGCTAAAGCTGGTAACATCATCGTTCGTCAAAGAGGTACGGTTCATCATCCGGGCGAGAACGTAGGTATCGGTAAGGATCATACGTTGTATGCGTTGGTAGATGGCGTTGTTACTTTCCGTAGAGGAAAAGAAAACAGATCATTCGTTTCTGTAAAAGAAGTTGTTGCTGAGGCTTAAGTTTCTGCGACCAAAGAATAAGGAAAAGGATATCCCGAAAAGGGGTATCCTTTTTTTATTGCCGATGATAATAAACGTTATGAAGTAAATTTTGGAACATATATAAATAAACTTGTAACTTTGCGGTCTCAAACATAAATACAAACATAAAAAACAATGGGTGGTTTTTTCGGAACTATTTCTAATGGAGACTGTATTACGGATTTATTCTATGGTACGGACTACAATTCTCATCTAGGAACCCGCAGAGGCGGTATGGCTACGTACGATAAGGAAGAAGGATTTACGCGTTCGATCCACAATCTGGAGAATTCTTATTTCCGCACCAAGTTTGAACCGGGGCTTCCTAAATTCAAAGGAAATGCCGGGGTCGGTATTATCAGCGATACGGATGCGCAGCCAATCGTTATCAACTCTCACTTAGGAAAATTCGCGATCGTGACGGTGGCGAAGATCAATAACTTGGACGAATTGGAGGATGAGTTATTGAAGGCGAATATGCATTTTTCGGAATTGAGTTCAGGAAAAACGAATCAGACGGAGTTAGTCGCTTTGCTGATTACACAAGGTAAGGACTTCGTGGAGGGCATTGAGAATGTTTACAATAAGATAAAGGGCTCTTGCTCCATGTTGCTCCTGACGGAGGATGGTATTATCGCTGCCCGTGACAAATGGGGGCGTACGCCGATCGTAATCGGAAGGAAAGACGGGGCTTATGCGGCGACCAGCGAGTCCAGCAGTCTTCCGAACTTGGATTATGAGATCGAGAAATTTATAGGCCCGGGCGAGATCGTCCGGTTGCGTGCCGATGGTATGGAGCAGATGCGTAAACCGAATGAAGGGATGCAGATCTGCTCTTTCCTTTGGGTATATTATGGATTCCCTGTTTCTTGCTATGAGGGAAAGAACGTGGAAGATGTCCGGTTTATGAGTGGCTATAAGATGGGGCAGAAGGATGACTCGGAGGTGGATTGCGCTTGTGGTATACCGGACTCCGGTGTGGGTATGGCTTTGGGGTATGCGGAAGGTAAGGGGGTGCCTTATCATCGGGCTATCGCTAAGTATACACCGACGTGGCCTCGTAGTTTTACCCCAGCTAACCAAGAGATGCGTTCCTTGGTGGCTAAGATGAAATTGATACCGAACCGTGCGATGCTGGAAGGCAGACGCATCCTTTTCTGCGACGACTCGATCGTGCGTGGTACACAGCTTCGTGATAACGTGAAGATCTTATATGATTATGGGGCGAAAGAGGTACATATGCGTATCGCTTGCCCTCCATTGATTTATAGTTGCCCGTTTATCGGTTTTACTTCTTCCAAGAGTCCTTTGGAGTTGATAACTCGTCAGATTATCAAGGAATTGGAAGGGGATGAGAATAAGAATCTGGATAAATATGCTACGACAGACTCTCCGGAATATAAGAAGATGGTCGGAATTATCGCCGAGCGTTTCGGGTTGAGTTCCTTGAAGTTTAATACGCTGGAAACCTTGGTGGAGGCGATCGACCTTCCTAAGTGTAAGGTTTGTACGCATTGCTTTGATGGTTCAAGCTGTTTTTAGAAAAATTTTACCTACTTTTATGCCTGCAATGTTTTAATGGCTAAAAAGAGTGAGTTATGACAGTTTTAGATAGATTTTTAAAGTACGTTACGTTCGATACCCAGTCGAACGAGGAGACGGGTACGACTCCTAGTACGCCGGGACAACGTGTCTTTGCCGAGGCTTTGGTGAAGGAATTGGAAGCGATTGGTATGGAGGAGATCTCCTTGGATGAGAATAGTTATGTAATGGCTACTCTGCCGGCTAATACGGACGAGAAAATCCCGACTATCGGTTTTATCGCTCATTTGGATACGAGTCCGGATATGTCGGGTAAGAATGTTCAACCTCGTATCGTGACTTATCTGGGTGGTGATATTGTCTTGGATGCGGAAGAAAATGTTGTACTATCTCAATCGATGTTCCCAGAGCTTTCAGATTATAAGGGACAGGATATTATCGTAACGAATGGTAAGACTTTATTAGGTGCCGATGATAAGGGAGGTGTAGCCGCTATCGTCGCCTCTATGCAATATTTGAAGGATCATCCGGAGATCAAGCACGGTAAGATCCGTATCGCTTTTACCCCGGATGAGGAAATCGGACAAGGTGCCGATCATTTCGACGTGGAGAAGTTCGGTTGTGATTGGGGATATACGATTGACGGTGGACAAATCGGTGAGTTGGAATATGAGAATTTCAATGCCGCCGGCGCTAAAATTATCTTCAAGGGCTTGAACGTACATCCGGGATACGCCAAGGATAAGATGCAAAACGCTTCCTTGCGTGCGATCGAGTTTGCTTCTTGGTTGCCGGCCGAGCAACGTCCGGAGCATACGACTGGTTATGAGGGATTCTTCCATTTGACCGGTATGACCGGTTCAGTCGAGGAAGCTACTCTATCTTACATCATCCGTGACCATGACCGGAAGTTGTTCGAGGAGAAGAAAGAATTGCTTCGTATGTTG
Organism: Parabacteroides sp. KHUB-02; assembly: GCF_056640955.1. Lineage (NCBI taxonomy): Bacteria > Pseudomonadati > Bacteroidota > Bacteroidia > Bacteroidales > Tannerellaceae > Parabacteroides > Parabacteroides sp. KHUB-02. Next base: position 593,325 of record NZ_JBWQEV010000001.1, read on the forward strand.
GTTGATAAGATGAATGAAGCGCATCCGGGATGTGCGCATTTAGAGCTTCGGGATCAATATTACAATATGCGCGAGGTTGTGGAGCCCCAGAAACATATCGTTGATTTGGCGTTTGAGGCGATGACCTCCGTTGGGGTAGAACCGATCGTGAAACCGATCCGGGGAGGTACGGATGGTGCCCGCCTGTCGTTTATGGGATTGCCTTGCCCGAATATTTTTGCGGGAGGCCTGAATTTCCACGGACGTTATGAGTTCTTGCCCGTTCGTTCGTTGGAGAAGAGTATGGAAACAGTTATAAAAATCATAGAGCTATCGGCTCGTAAATCTTAAATGCAATAATTACATGAAAACAACTCCGTTTACCGACGTGCATATCGCGTTGGGCGCAAAGATGCACGAATTCGCAGGTTTCAATATGCCTATCGAATATTCCGGAATTATCGACGAACACATGACTGTAGTGAATGGTGTAGGTGTGTTCGATGTTTCCCACATGGGCGAGTTTTGGGTAAAAGGCCCGAACGCCTTGGCTTTCATTCAAAGCGTAACTTCTAACGACGCTTCTGTCTTGCCGCTTGGCAAGGCTCAATATACTTGCTTCCCGAACGACAAGGGAGGTATCGTGGATGACCTTTTGGTATATCATTACGAGCCGGAGAAATATTTGCTGGTCGTAAACGCCGGTAATATCGACAAGGATTGGGATTGGTGCGTAAGCCATAATACGGTAGGTGTCGAATTGGAGAATTCTTCCGACCGTACGGCTCAATTGGCTATCCAAGGACCGAAAGCACAGGAGGTTCTTCAACGTCTTACTCCGGTTGATTTATCTTCTATTCCTTACTATTCATTTGTGACGGGTGAGTTCGCCGGTTGCAAGAACGTGATTATCTCCAACACGGGGTATACCGGTGCGGGTGGCTTCGAGTTGTATTTCTATCCGAGTGATGCGATGACGATTTGGAACGCTATCTTCGAGGCTGGAAAGCCGGAAGGGATCAAGCCGATCGGTTTGGGAGCACGTGATACACTTCGTCTTGAGATGGGCTTCTGTCTGTATGGAAATGATTTGGATGATACGACTTCTCCGATCGAGGCTGGTTTAGGCTGGATCACGAAGTTCGCCGAGGGTAAGAACTTTACGAATCGTGCGGAATTGGAGCGTCAGAAGAAAGAGGGCGTAACCCGTAAGTTGTGTGCTTTCGAGTTGCAGGAAAAGGGAATTCCCCGTCATGGCTATGAGATCGCCGATGCGGAAGGGAATGTAATTGGCGTGGTTACTTCCGGTACGATGTCTCCGGTATTGAAGAAGGGGATCGGTATGGGATACGTGAAACCTGAGTTTGCGAAAGCTGGTACGGATATCTTTATCAAGGTGCGTAATAAGAACTTGAAGGCTCAAGTGGTAAAGGCTCCTTTCCGTAAATAAGAGATAAGGCTATCTATAAATAGTTCGAAGGCGATGTTCCTCACGGAGCACCGCCTTCCTTATTATAGAAAAGTTGGACATGATTAATATGTTGTTCCCTGGAAAATGTTCGATTGTGAGTACGGAAGTAGGGTACCGGTCATTCTCAAGTTTCTACCGGAGAAGTTCGGGTCTACGGTAACGGTTGCGTTGTTTGTTCCGTTGGTAAGCATCAAGCTAACGGTAGCGGAGATAAACACACCCTGTACGTTCATGTTCAGATAAACATTGCCCTTGTCATCCTGCTTGGTCTGGATATTGGAGGCGCTACCTTGTACGGTGATACCACCTAATCCGTTAGGACCGGGATACGGAGAGTTGGACGCGATCTGGACCATAGCCTGTCCGTCATTCAAAGATACGAAGTTCGTATTTGAATTTACGTAGAATACCTGTCCGTTCATCGGTTGTATGTTGTTAGCCTCCAATACGAATGATTGGTTGTTGATAGCTTGTACAGCGGCGTTAAACTCTTCTTGGCCTTCTACGGCATCTTGTGCCAGACGCTCTTGTTTCTTGATTTCTCTCTCTACTTTTTTGGCTTCCTTTGTTATCGATTTTTGAGCCATTACTTGTGTCATTCCGCACATAGCGACAGCGAGAACGACGATAAAAGATACAATTCTTTTCATACTTGATTTAGTTTTAAAACGGTTTTAAATTGTATAGATTAAACAGCGTCGTCGCGAAAAAGTTCCTGTGACTTATCCTTTTTATAGATACAATAACATTTCCACGGAGTATTTATGTTAAACAGAAATCGTACATTTGTAAATAAAGAACATAATACGATAGAATATGGATAAAGTACGTTTTGGTGTAGTCGGAACCAATTTCATAAGTGATTGGGTAATTGCCGGAGCCCGGCAGGATGAGCGTTTTGAACTGGTAGCTGTATATTCGAGAACTCAGGAGACGGCGGATGCTTTCGCCTCGAAACATAATATACCGTATACGTTTACCTCCTTGGAGGAGATGGCGAAAAGCCCGTTGATCGACGCTGTGTATATTGCCTCCCCGAACTTCCTTCATGCCTCCCAGAGTATTCTTTGCATGAGCTATGGCAAGCATGTTCTTTGCGAGAAACCCTTCGCTTCCAACGCGAAAGAAGTACGTGCGATGATCGAGGCTTCCCGTACATATAATGTCACGTTGATGGAGGCGATGAAGCCTACGCTTACGCCGAACTTTCTTGCCGTACGAGAGAATCTTGGGCGTGTAGGTACGGTTCGTCGTTATTTCGCCTGCTATTGCCAGTATTCCTCCCGTTATGATAAGTTCAAGGAAGGAATCGTGTTAAACGCTTTCAAGCCGGAGTTGTCTAATGGGGCCATGATGGATATCGGTATTTATACGGTCTATCCGATGGTTGTCTTGTTTGGTCGCCCAAAGAAGATAGATGCCTCGGGCATAGTCCTGTCCTCAGGAGCGGACGGGCAAGGGGCCGTGAATTTCTTGTATGAGGGGATGAACGCCACGGTGCTTTATTCTAAGATCGCCAACTCCGCCTTGCCTACCGAGATACAAGGGGAGGAGGGGAACTTGACCTTGGACCGGATCAATATCATCCGTAAAGTGACGTATTCTCCCCGTTTAGCTCCGGCGATGGGAAAAGGCCCGGAACCGGTTCCGGAAGACCTAAGCGTGGTCGCCGATAAGGATGAGTACTATTATGAGGTAGCGGAATTTATCAACCTCGTCTTGTCTGGCAAGCGGGAGTCAGAAATCAATAGCCTTGATAATTCTTTGATTACATTGGAGATTATCGATGAAGTACGCCGGCAGTTGGGAATTGTGTATCCGGCGGATTGATAACTCTTCGTGATTTTCCATTTTTTCCATCGTAGTGAAAAACTTTTTCCACCGTGATGAAAAAGCTTTTTCACTACGATGGAAATCCTTTTTCATCACGGAGAAAAAAGGGTTACTTGTATTTTTATTACCTTTGTGTCCTTAATTGTTTAGGATGTACATATATAATTCAATACCCCATATAACGAACACGCTAAATCTGGGAAAGGACCTATTGGAGGTCTTATTTGAGAAAAGAAAATCATTACCGTTTCGCTATGATTATGCGTTGGATATTATCGATGAGAATAAATTGAATATCTTGATCGAGCGTGAGGTGATCCGCAGGAACGGCCCTTATATCGAGATGGATGAGCATTATCTCTCTTTCTATGAGCTGCTTCTGGAGGCGAATGAGGAGATTTCTACCTCGGTGATCGATGAGAATATCCAGTTGGTGTATCAACTGATCGATTATTATGGTAAGGAGGATAACGATTTGCGTAAGCTGGGTTATCTGCGATCGGTCAAGGCGCATTTGCGGAAGATCGGGAAGATCTTGGTACGTAACGTGGTGTCCTTGCAACGGGTGATCGATAATACGTTCAAGAACGAGCCGAGCTATAAGGTGAAGATCGCCAAACTGGAGAATCTGGACGCTAAACGAATCGAGATCAACCGCCTGATCGTGGAAGTGGAGAAGCTGCTGGATCGGGAACGGACTCCCTTTTTCGCCCAAGTCCCGGACGAGGAGCTGTTGACGATCGCCCGTGAGTTGAAGACGGAGTTATTGAGCGCTGGCCATAGCTTGATCCATTCCCAACAGGATATCATTGATTACTTGAACCAGATCCGTACGCAGGTGGGTTTTACCCGTAAGCTGCGTCGTATCAAATATCTGCGGGAGCAGTTTGAGTTACAAGAGAACACGAATGTACGGGAGGTGGTAGATGCGGAGCGTTCCGTGGTATTGGAGGGCGTGCAGCCTACCTTATTCAAGATTTCCATTCCTTATTTGCAAACGGACGAGGCGCTGGATGTCATCTTGAAGGTGGCCGACGGCATACGACCGGATAAGGTGATCCACCGGCAGGAGTTGGGCGTGATCTCCGCCGAGCAGATGGAAAATCAAGAAGTGGGGGAGGCCGCTATCAATACCCGGAAGATGATGGATGTTTTTAGCCGGACCGGAGGGGATTTGTTCTCTTTCGTGATGGGCTACGAGTATAACCGGGAGATGGATTTCGAGGCGAAGGTTACGTTATTTTGCCGTTTACTCTCCCTCTATGAAAATGAGTTGGAGATAACAGACCGTTTTGGGCATACGGAGCATATAGAATATGCCATTATTCAAAGAACCTAGTTGTAGAGACGGGGCGTGCCCCCTGTGATGAGACGGGGCACGCCCCGTCTCTACAACTGGATAAAATAAAACAACAATAATAAGATGATAGATAATTTACCGGTACAGACCGCACAGATCTATGATTACCTGTCGAAAGGTAATTTTCTGTGCTCGAATACAAGTGTAAAGGAGTTGAGGACACTCTTCTCGGTCGTAGAAGATAATTTTGAGCGTTTACGTGATTATTTCTCGCATATCAATTTCGTGTTGGAGCAGGGGAATAATTACTTCTACTTCTCCCGCAAGGAGCCCCGGGCTACCTTGGAGCAAAAGCTCCAGCGTTTCTTCGCTTGGATCGATATCATGGACTTCTTCTGTACGTACGATACGGCCTTCGGGCCCGGTTTCACTTTCTCGCCGGCGGAGATATTGGTACGTTCCCGTATCGACATGGATCTAGAGATGAAGCTGGACGGGTTGAAAAAACATACCGGAGGCAAGGAAAAACGCAAGGATATCCTCGATACCATCTTGGACAGGATGACGAAAGAGGGCTTTATCGAGTGCGTGAGCGATATGAACGGGACGTGGAAAGTGCTCTCCTCGTGGGATTACCTCACGAAGATGATCCATAGTATTAACATAAAGAACGAAGATGAGATATCTCAATAAAATAGTATTTATAAACAGCGCCGCTATCCGTTACTCGGAAGTACAGCTGGATGGAAATATACATTTAATCGGAACGCAGGGAGTGGGGAAGAGTACGATCCTCCGTGCGATCCTTTTCTTTTACAACGCCGATACGCAGCGGCTCGGAATCCCGGTCGAGAAGAAGTCGTATCAGGATTATTATTTCCCTTATGCCGATTCCTCGATCATCTACGAGGTAGCGAGGGAGGATGGTTGGTTTACGGTACTTAGCTATAAGACGATGAACCGTATCTGCTACCGTTTTATCGCCTCTCCGTACCGGTCGGATCTTTTTATCGACGAGGAGGGAGCGCCTTATCCGTCGGATCGTATCCGCTCGGTGCTCGATAAGAACGGTATCAAGTATAGCGGGGCGATCTCCACGTATGAGGAATACCGGAATATCCTCTACGGAAACTCGGATAATAAACGGGATTACTCCTGTTTTTCCTTGATGGAGAGCGGCTCCTACCAGAATATCATCCGTACGATCCAGAACGTCTTGCTGAATTCACGCTTGGAGGCGGATTATATCAAGCAGACGATCATCACCTCCTTGAACGAGGCGGATAGCGTGATCGACTTGAGCCGTTATCGGAGCCATCTATCCGGCTTTGAGGCGCAACTGAATGATATCGGTGTTTTCCGTGAGCCGGGCATGGCGCGGAAGGCCGCCGGGATCTCCACCTTGTCGGACGATATCCGTAAGCGGGATTTACGGATCAACGATCTGTGCCGCCAATTGCGCGGGGCTTATCTGCAAACGGAGCGTATCTTGCCGGAGTTGTCCCGGAAGATACACGAGCAGGAGGCGGTCAAATCGGATTTCTATAAGCAAAGGGATAAGCTGGACGCTGAATCGAAGAACCGGACAGCCACGATGGAAGGCGAGTTGGCCGTGCTGAAAAACTCCTTGTCGGAGGCGGAAGCGAAACGGGTTTTCTATGCCGGGAAAGATATCCAGACGGCGATGGATCGTTGTAACAAATTGGAGATCTTACAGCAGGAACAGGAATCCTTAGTCGTGGAGAAAGATTTGCTTTCTTCCAAGAATAAAGAAGCCTCGGTCTTGCACGCCAATTTGATCGCTAATCTGAAGAACGAGTTGGCCGGCTTCGAGAACGAGAAACAGAAACAATTACTGGCGGCAGAGACCGAGATCAATGCTCGTCGGGAGGCTCGCCGGGAGTATTATCGACGGCTACGGGAGGAATCGCGCCATGCCGCCTCGGAGGAGAAAGAGCGTTTGTTGGTGGATCGGGAGAAACGTACGACGGAGGTCGCCGCCTTGAAGATGCGTATCAAGACTGCCCGGGGGCAGTCGGGAACCTCGGAGGAATTGGAGGCGGTCAAAGGGCGTCTCGGTAATTACGACGCGAACCGGAAGGACTTGGAGCTGAAGATCCGTGAGCTGAAGTACGAGTTGAACTACCAGACGAAAGAGTTCGAGACCGCCGAGAAGCATCTGGATGAGGATTATCAAAAGCTAGCGGAATCCAACGAGGTGAAGATCGAGGCCCTGAGCGCTAAGCTAGCGGAACTGACGGAGTTCTTGGACAACCAGAAAGATAGCTTCTTCAACTGGCTGTCCGAGCATAAGCCCGGCTGGGAGCAGACGATCGGGCAAGTGTGTGACGAGCGCCTGCTTTACGGGAAAGAGTTTACGGCGGAGGTAGGCGAGGGAGATACCTTTTATGGAATCCGCTTCACCTCCGGGATTCACCGGAATGTCAAGACCAAGGAGGATTACTTGACGGAGAAGAAGGAGGCCGAGGAAAAACGTGCCGGAATCCAGCGGTTCATCGCTACGGCGCGGCAGGATTTGGAGGCGGCTAAAGAGAATCTTCGCAAGCAATATCAATCCTCGGTGAAGCCCATCAAGGAGGATATCTATCATGCGGAATATGAGTTGGAGCAACTGGCGGTCCGCAAGAAGGAAGACGAGTCTCGTCTGTCGGCCTTGCGGGATCAGGCGACCCGTCTGAGGCAGGAGGAGATCCGGCGCTTGGAGGAGGAGTTGAACGCTGCCGAAGCCGTCCTTTCCTCGATCCAGCAGGAGATCGCCACGCTTCAAGGCAAGATGGACCGGGAACTCGCTTCCTTGGATGAGCAAGAGAAAGATGAGTTGGCTGCTTTGGATAAGGAACTCTCCGTCGCGAGGGAAGCTATCTCGGAGGAGATCGCACGCAAGAAAGCGGAGCTGGAAGAGCGCAAATCCGGATATGACAGGGAGCAATTGGATAGCTTGACCGCTAGCGGTGGCGATCCGAAACGTTTGGAGGAGATCCATTCCCGCTTGGCGTATATCGGTGGGGAGATCAAGTATATCAACGAGACCAAGGCATTGATTATCGAGTATCTGAAAGATAAACGAGAGATGCTGGATAAGGTATCCGACTGGACGACGGAGAGCCTGCGCTTGCAGCAGATCATCCACGGGGAACGGGAGGAATTGAAAAAGCGTCTGGCGGACGTGAACCGGAGTATCTTCAAGGTAGATGCCGAGTTGAAGGAGCTGAAGGAGTCCAACCGGAAAGCGTTGGAGAACCGGGAGGAATATCACCGCTCTACCCTGTTGGACTGGTTTACCTCTAGGGAATCCATCTTCTCTTCCATGAACCGTACCGATACGGATGGCGATTGCCGTTCCTTGGTACGGGAGATCACGATCCGCGTCAGCGAGCAATCCCAGAAACTTTCCGAGCTGCGCAAGGAGATAACCGCCTACACCGGCAATTTCTCCGAGGATAATGTGTTCGCCTTCAAGACGAGCTTCTCGGATGATAAAGAGTATATGGATTTTGCTTGCGACTTGAAGGAGTTTATCGACGAGGATAAGGTCTCGGAATACCAATCGCGTATCAATACCCGCAACTCCGATATCTTCCGGCAGATTACGGCGGACACGAAAAGCATGGTCTCTCAGGAAGGTAATATCCGTGGCGTGGTGGATCAGATCAACGCCGATTTCAAGGAGAAGAACTTCGTGGGGATTATCCAGTGTATCGAGATGCGTATTGATCCGAGCCAGAACAAGATCGTCAATCTGTTGAAGGAGATCAAGCGATTCAACGAGGAATATAGCTGGGATTTGGGGCAGAACCTGTTCGCTTCCTCGGCCGACGATACGGCTACCCGGGAGAAGGCGACGACGTTGCTACGTGAGTTGATCAAGTCGATGGACGCTTATTCCGGCAACTTGATCCGCTTGGCGGACTTCTTCGACCTTAAATTCCGGGTGATCGAGAACCGGAATGATACGGGCTTCGTAGAACGTCTTACGAACGTAGGCTCCGAGGGTACGGATATCTTGGTCAAATCCATGGTGAATATCATGTTGCTGAACGTGTTCAAGCGGAACGCCTCCACGGTATTCTCCGATTTCAGGCTCCATTGCATGATGGATGAGATCGGGAAGCTGCACCCGAACAACGTGGCGGGTATCTTGAAATTTGCCAACGACCGGGATATTCTCTTGATCAATGGTTCGCCGACCGAGCAGGATGCCCTGTCCTATAAGCACATCTATAAACTGGAGAAGGATACGGATAGCTTCACCCGGATTCGCAGGGTGATTACGCAGTTCGATTAGTTACGATCTATGTTAGGGCCTCGGTTGATACGGGTGAGAGACGAGGCTCTTTCATAGGTCATAGATTAGGCTCTCTTATGGGGGTAGGTGTCTCGTCTATGGCCCATAAGAGAGCCTCGTCTATGACTATACCATTGAAAAAATGTTAAAGCCCTGCGATCTCATCCAGCCAAAGCGTAGCCATTGCGTCGCTCGGCATTCGCCAGTCTCCGCGGGGGGAGAGGCTGATGGAACCTACTTTCGGGCCGTCCGGCAGGCAACTGCGCTTGAACTGTTGCTGGAAGAAGCGGCGGAAGAAGGTATGGAGCCATTTCTTGAGGGTGGCATCGTCGTAGGTTTCCCCGAATGCCCGCTTCGCCAAGAAATAAATCTTCGCGGGTGGGGCTCCGAAGCGTAAGAAGTGATAGAGGAAGAAATCGTGCAGCTCGTACGGGCCTACCAAATCCTCTGTCTTCTGCTTGATATTCCCATGCTCGTCGGCGGGAATCAATTCCGGGCTGATCGGAGTGTCTACTATATCTAATAACGTGGCGCGGGAAGCCTCGTCTACCTTGTTATTGGCCACCCATTCCACCAGATATTTAACCAATGTCTTGGGAATGCTACCGTTGACGCCGTACATAGACATATGGTCGCCATTGTAAGTAGCCCAGCCCAAGGCAAGCTCCGAGAGGTCTCCCGTACCGATCACGAGGCCGTTCGCTTGGTTCGCCACGTCCATAAGAAGTTGGGTACGCTCACGGGCTTGGCTGTTCTCGTACGTCACGTCATGTACATGGATGTCGTGATTGATATCCTTGAAGTGTTGGATGCAAGCGTCCTTGATGGAGATCTCCCGGAGGGTCACGCCAAGGGAGCGTATCAAGTCGCAGGCATTGGTATAGGTACGATCCGTCGTTCCGAAGCCGGGCATGGTGATGCCGATGATCTTATCCCGTGGGATCTTCAAGGCATCGAAGGTCATGACGGTGACCAGTAGGGCCAAGGTGGAATCCAGTCCCCCAGAGATGCCTACGACGGCGGTTTGGGCGTGGGCATGGAGGACACGCTTGGCGAATCCCGCTACCTGTATATGGAATATTTCCTCGCAACGTTCTTTCAAGGCATCGCCGGAAGGGGTAAAGGGATGCGGGTCGATTGCCCGGGTCAAATCCAGTGTCCGGTTGGGAAGGCTGAATGAGACTACGGTGCCGTTATCCATGTTATGGTTGAGATAACCCTGCATGAAACTGGTGTTGATCCGTCGGTCGTTCTGTAAGTTCTGGATATCGATCTCGCTGATAACGAGTTGCTCCTCCATGGAGAAACGCTCGGATTCCCTTAACAACGTGCCGTTCTCCGCTATGATACCGTTTCCCGCGAATACGAGGTCGGTACTGGATTCCCCGAAACCGGCGGAAGCGTAGACGTATCCGGCGATACAACGTGCGGATTGCTGGCAGATCAAGGATCGTAAGTAAGCATGCTTACCGATCAACTCGTTGCTGGCGGATAGATTGAATATCAAGTTCGCCCCCTGCATGGCTAGCTCGGAGCTGGGAGGGATGGGAACCCAAAGATCCTCGCAGATCTCGATACCCACACGTACCTCATCGTACTCGAAGATCAGGTAGCAATCCAGCGGCACTTCCCGGTTACCGATCGTGATCATGGATTGCTGTAGGTGTGAAGAGGCCGTGAACCAACGCTCTTCTTGGAACTCCTTGTAGCTGGGCAGGTAACTTTTGGGCACTACCCCCAATATCTCGCCCCGTTGGAAAGCGACGGCGGCGTTTATCAGTTGGCTTCCGCTGACAAGCGGGCAACCTACGATCGTTAGTAAATCCAGATCGGCGGTGTTGTTCACTAAATCCAGCAAGGCTTTCTCGGCGTTTCTGAGTAAGGTCTCTTGCGAGAACAAATCCATGCAAGTATAAGACGTAACCGATAATTCGGGGAAGGCGATGATCTGGACCTCTTTTTGGGACGCTTGGCGCATCAATCCCTCGATCTGTTGAATATTATAAAAGCAGTCAGCCACTTTAACCTGTGGTACGGCTGCCGCTACTTTGACGAATCCGTAATTCATATTTGTTATTGTTTATCTGATAGATGTTCTTAATTTATCGGGGTTTTGACGACAGTCCCACAACAATACGATACGTATGGAACGTTTTCCTTCTTGGGTATATATAAGTTTATGATGTCCCTCGATCAAGGAGCGATATTCCTTGTCTCTATCGGCGAAAGTCTCTTCTATAGTACCAATAAGAGGATTGTTCTTTATCCGGATACAATTCTTCTCCAACTTATCGATAAAGTTGAGAGCAGCTTGTTTCCCAAAGTGCTTTAAACAGTAGGCTATGGCTAAATCAGCTTGTCTTTTCGCACGGGGTGCCCAGATTACTTTAGCTTGTTTCTCCATGTCTCAAAGAATTGGTGCATATCATCCTCATTGATGCCTTTACCTTCTTCTAGCTCCTGTTCGGCTATATCTATTTCCCTATTGGCTTCTTTCAAACTGAATGAAATGGGAGATGCTGCATTCGCCTTGGACATAATTCGTTTCATATATTTCTCGATCTTTAGGACCGTTTCCATATCGTCTATTTTATTGAGATACCTCTCGATAAAGCTTTCTCTCCATTGTTGTAACTCTATTGTCGTCATATCAATTTCCCTCCTATATATTTATGCCCCAAAGGTATGTATTTTGTATGGGATAAAAAAGAAGGAGAGGTATACTTCGCAGCATCCTCTCCTTATTAACACAAAACAATCAACAAAAAACTACTGTCTGAATAAGACTATCTGATGAATAAAAGCTCACGGTATTTCGGCAAGGTCCATATCTGGTCGTCGACAACCAGTTCCAACTTGTCGATATGGTAACGGATGGCTTCCATCATCGGGACGATCCGATCGTGGTAAGCGATCGCCTTCTCCCGCTCACTCTCTATCTTGTTGGCTATCTTGCGGGCGTTGACCATCTCGTCCACTTTTTCCTTGATGAAGATCGTGCGGTTCGCTATATCCTCGATGATCTCCATGTTCTTGGAGGATAGATGGGCGGCTTTATCGGCGGGGAATAATTCACGCATCTTATATACGTTGTCTATCAAGGAAGACTGGTATTTGGTGGCCATCGGGATGATATGGTTCATTGTCAGGTCGCCTAATACACGGGCCTCGATCTGGATCTTCTTCGTGTACATCTCCCATTTGACCTCGTTGCGAGCCTCCAGCTCCTTACGGGTCATGACTCCCGTGGACTCGAACATGCGGACGCTGCTATCTTTCAAATAAGCGTCGAAGATCAAAGGCACGCTGGTCTCGCAATCCAAGCCCCGGCGTGCGGCCTCGGCCTTCCATTCCTCGCTGTAGCCATTGCCGTCGAAATGGATTGCCTTGCATTCCTTGATATCCTTGCGGATTACCTCGATGATAGCGGCGAACTTATCCTTTCCGGTGGCTATCTTAGCGTCTACCTCGGCCTTGAACTGCCTCAACTGATCCGCTACGGCGGCGTTCAATACCAGCATGGCGGCGGCGCAGTTCGCGGAGGAACCTACGGCACGGAACTCGAAACGATTACCGGTGAAGGCGAAAGGGGAGGTACGGTTACGATCCGTGTTATCGATCAATAACTCGGGGATACGGGCGATATCGAGTTTCATGCCTTGCTTTCCCGCTAGGTTGAAATCTTCCGTGTCGCTGTTCTCCAGATGTTCCAATACCTTGGATAACTGTGTACCTAAGAAGCTGGAGATGATCGCTGGGGGAGCCTCGTTCGCTCCCAGACGATGGGCGTTGGTCGCGCTGGAGATGCTGGCCTTCAGCAATGCGTTATGGGTGTACACGGCTTTCAGTACGTTGACCACGAAGGTCACGAAGCGCAGGTTGTCTTCCGGCGTCTTACCCGGTCCCATCAAAAGGATTCCGGTATCGGTTCCCAGCGACCAGTTATTGTGCTTGCCGGAACCGTTCACGCCTTTGAACGGTTTCTCGTGCAACAGGACACGGAACCCATGTTTGCGGGAGATCTTGCGCATTAGGGCCATGATCAGTAAGTTATGGTCATTGGCGAGGTTGCATTCCTCGAAGATGGGAGCCAGCTCGAATTGGTTCGGGGCGACCTCGTTATGACGGGTCTTTACGGGAATGCCAAGTTTCAATGCCTCAACCTCGAGGTCTTTCATGAATTCCATGACACGGGTGGGGATGGCTCCGAAGTAATGATCCTCCAACTGTTGGTTCTTCGAGCTTTCATGTCCCATCAAGGTTCGGCCGGTCATCAACAGATCGGGACGTGCGGCGTATAGGCCCTCGTCTACTAGGAAGTATTCCTGTTCCCAACCTAGGTAGGCGTATACTTTCTTCACGTCCGGGTTGAAGTAGTGGCAGACATCGACCGCCGCCTTGTTCACGGCTTCCAAGGCTTTCAGCAAGGGAGCTTTGTAGTCGAGGGACTCGCCTGTGTAAGCGATGAAGATCGTCGGGATGCACAGGGTGTCTCCTACGATAAAAGCAGGGGAGGAAGGATCCCAAGCCGAGTAGCCACGGGCCTCGAACGTATTGCGGATACCGCCGTTCGGGAAACTGGAGGCGTCCGGCTCTTGCTGGATCAGTAGTTTGCCCTCGAATTCCTCAAGTACGCCGCCTTTGCCATCGTGCTCGATGAAAGCGTCGTGCTTCTCGGCGGTACCTTCTGTCAAGGGATGGAACCAGTGGGTGTAGTGGGTAGCGCCTTTTTCCATCGCCCATTTCTTCATGCCGGAGGCCACGGCGTTCGCTGTCTCACGGTCTAGCGGGGTACCGTTGTCGATGGAGTCCACCAGTCTCTCGTACGCTCTCTCTGGAAGATATTTGAACATCTTCTCACGGTTGAATACTAACTCACCGTAATACTCGGAAGGTCTCTCGGCGGGAGTGGTTAGCTCGGTCGCTTTCTTCTCGAACGCCGATTCTACGACTCTAAATCTTAACTTTGACATAATACCTGATGATTATTGTTGTTTATAGTAAATGACTTATCTTAGCCACTTCCTCAGCCTAGCCATGGCCTCTAGGGTGTCATCCCTATCGCCGAAAGCGGTGAGGCGTAGATAACCTTCCCCGCTCGGTCCGAATCCCACTCCGGGGGTTCCGACTATCTTGACTTCATAAAGCAGTTTGTCAAAGAATTTCCATGAGGAGAGGCTGTCCGGGGTCTTTAGCCAGAGGTATGGGGCGTTATCGCCTCCGTACACCGTAAGACCGCAGTTTTGCAGACCCTCTTTCATGATCTTCGCGTTGGTCATATAATAATTGATAGTAGCTGTTACTTGCTGTTTCCCGGCGGTGGAATAAACCGCTTCCGCACCCCGTTGGGTTATGTAACTGGTTCCGTTGAATTTCGTGCATTGGCGACGGTTCCATAATTTGTTCAACTGTACCCGTTGCCCGTCCAGCGTGAAGGCGTTCAGCTCCTTCGGTACGACCGTGTATCCGCAACGTATCCCCGTGAACCCGGCGGTTTTAGAGAAGCTCCGGAATTCGATGGCTACCTTCTTCGCTCCTTTGATCTCGTAGATAGAGTGGGGGATATTCGGGTCCTGTATATAAGCCTCGTAAGCGGAGTCGTACATGATAAGCACGTCGTTGGCAAGGGCATAGTTTACCCATTTCTTCAATTCGTCCTTAGTCAAGGTCGTTCCGGTCGGGTTATTGGGATAGCAGAGGTAAAGGATGTCCACCCTGCGACTGGGCAGATCCGGTACGAAGTTGTTTTCCTCCGTGCAAGGGATGTATACGACATCGCTCCATTTCCCGTTTTCCAATACCCCAGTGCGTCCGCTCATTACGTTCGAGTCGATGTAGACCGGATATACGGGGTCTGTCACCCCGATACTATTGTCGTGGCGGAGCATGTCGCCTATATTTCCACAATCGCTTTTCGCTCCGTCGCTGATGAATACCTCGCTCGGTTCGATAAAGACTCCCCGGCTGGCATAATCGTTTTTAATGATAGCGTCGATTAGGAAAGGATATCCCTGCTCGGGGCCATATCCGTGGAATGTATCCTTGCTCGCCATTTCTTCCACGGCTTTATGCATCGCCTCGATAACGGCGGGGGCAAGTGGTTGCGTAACGTCACCAATACCCATTCGAATGATCTTATCCTTGGGATGGGTAACCTTGAAGCTGTTTACCTTTTTCGCGATGTCGGAGAAAAGGTAATTGTTCTGTAGTTTCAGGAAATGTTCATTAATTAGTGCCATACTCAGTTCTTTTGTTTTTATGTTGTTGTTTTCGTTGTGTTGTCTCGTTCCCCGTGTCAGACTTTGATGAATCCCTCGAATACGTTGACAGCTCCGCCGGTCATAAAGACCTTACCGCTCCGCTCGTCCCACTCGATGGTTAAAGGGCCCCCATCCATGATGACCTTCGTCTTTCGCTTTGTCTTCCCACGTACGACCCCGGCCACGGCGGTGGCGCAAGCTCCGGTTCCGCAGGCTTGGGTGATGCCGGAACCTCGTTCCCACACCCTCATCCGTACCTCGTCCGGTTTTAGCACCTGCACGAACTCCACGTTTGTCCGGTCCGGAAAAAGCGGGAGGCATTCCAGTAACGGGCCTACGCTTGCCAGATCGGCCTGGTCCATCTCGTCCACGAAGATAACCAAGTGAGGATTTCCCATAGAGATGACGGTGCCGGTGTAAATTTCTCCTCCAGCCTCAACCTCCAAGGCGATCTCGCCTACGGCAGGCATTCCCATATCTACCGTGATCTCGGTGACCTCTTCACGCTCTATTTTCAATTGTAGCTCTTTGATACCAGATAAGGTCTCTAAGGTAACCTTGTTCTTTTGCGTTAGGCCGGCCTCATAGACATATTTGCCAATACATCTGGATGCGTTTCCGCACATCATCGCCTCGGAGCCGTCCGCATTATAGATATGCATGCTGAAATCGGCGATGTCTGAAGAACCTATCAAGACCAAACCATCAGATCCTATGCCTGTGTGCGGCTTGCTCCATGCGATAGATAATTCCTCGGGATTGTCTATCGGATAGACCATCGTGTTTACATAGATGTAATCATTTCCGGCACCGTGCATCTTTGTGAATCTGATTGATTTTGTCATTTTGATGATATTATTCTTTATATTATTTCTTTTTGTTTTATTGTAATACAAATATATAACGTTTTGATAAGTATATAACAGGTGAGAGGCTCGAATGTTTTATAAATATGAGGTTTGTAATAGATTGAAGTTATAATATATGCTTTTAGTTATAAATAATAATTAGAAGTGTGTGTTTTGGTTTTATATCGTAATATATGCTTTGTGAATATGGGTTGCTGTAACTGTAAGTAAAAAAGCTATATATCTATCTATTTGCTTAAAATAAGTCTGTTTGTCTGACGAGCCTCTTTTTCAAGAAGCCTTAACTAGGGATAGATAATGGGTGAAAATACGTATTTAACCACTGATTTCTACGTAAAAGGTCATGTTTTGTCACACGAAAGGTCGCGTTGGGCGACGCAAGTAGTGGCGTTAGCCAATGCGATAGGTCGCGTAAGGCGATACATATAGTCGCGTTGGGCGATACAACCGTATGAAATGCCTCTTTTATCCGTATAAAAAACATATTTTGACCCGTATAAATGTGAACTAGCATGAATTATTTTTCTAGAACAAAAGGTCGTATTTGGCTAATATATTACTAAACAATCATTTGCTAATATTTTTTCTCATATTTAGGGACGAGAAGTACATCTGGCCAGAAAAATCAACTCTCCGGGAGTTTGGTTTACAAATTGACAAAAAGAAAGGAGCTACTCGGTTTTGTTTCCGGATAGCTCCTTTTTTCAGATTAACTAATTATCTAGATAATTTATTTTACGAACTTAACAGTTGTCTTATGAGCAGATCTCAAGAGCTTAGACTGATCGATTGAGATCATATAAATGCCGTTCGGCATATTCGGAGTGCTGATGTATTGCTCATCGCTAGTGATGATACCCGTAGAAACAACTTTACCTACCATATTAACGATTACATAATTACCCTTACCATTCTTTACATAAAGACCGCTAGCGGTTGTAGATACCGTAACCTCTTGAACCTCGTCATTGATAGTCTCGTTATCGGTGATGATACCAATAGCGTCAGATGTAATATATAATGTCGCCATGCGGACATTTTCTTTAACGCCATCGCCATTAGGATCAACAGCAGGACTAAAGTCTACCGTAATCTTAGTATCATTTGTAGGAGCCGTAGCCTTGATATTCATGACTTTTTCTTTACTGCTTCCTTTCAAGAAGTTGACATCTACGATCATCTTTGTATCTTTTAAGCTCGTAGCTTCAACTTTTGTCGTTGCGTCGATTTCCATTACACGAATAACCTCATCTTTTTTAGCTTCGTAAATAGAATCGATTGTAATAGTGTAATTGGTTTCTGCGCTTGCTTTAAGATTACTAACGACACCATTAACAAGAGAGGACATAATAGAATTGATTGCTGTGCTCATTGTTGCTGGCATTGTAACGATCTGTTTAGACATTGGAGTCCAAGCTGTATTTACGTCAGCACGTACTGAATCTGTTGTCGTTAAAACTAGATTTGCTCCAGATACGCCAATTGTCGGAGTCAACTTCTTATATCCTTTGATTTTGCTAGATGCGGCATCATATGAAGTCAAGACAATAGAATCTGCAGGCATGCCTGTTGTTGATTTCAAGTTTGCATATACGACAGCGTCACCCATTGGCAATTTTGCGTTAGGTGCTTGTAGAGGTTTACCGAATAAGCTAGCCTTGATAGTACTTTCTGTCATCAACTTTGTCATATCAAGAGATATTTGGAAGTTCGGGACTTGAGCTAACGTTGCAGCTAGACTACGTAAATTATCTTCTAAAGTAATCGTATAATCAATCGTACCAGAGCTATTTGCTGTTTCTGTTAGGCTTATCAATTTTCCATCTTTAAGCGGGAAATTAGGGATCATGCTACCCACGGTACCTAACCAACCTAATTTCAATTCTACGGATAAGCTGTTGAAAGGAAGAATGGTTCCTTTGTTCCCGGTCTTGATTAATACCGATAATAAATTTGTGGGTTTACCCGTTTCTGCGTCAACTAAAGCAGCTGCGGATACATCAATTTTCTCTGGTAAATCAATTTTTACGGATTGTCCGTTAAGTGAAACGTTATATTCTTTATAATCACTGAATGTCAGTTTTACGTCATTAACGATCCCTGCGATGAAATCACCCATTCCCGGTGCTATCGCAGAAAAATCCATAGAACTAAGATCCAATTTTAAACTATCAGGAGTAACCGAGATTGGATTTAATTGATCTGCACGTAGGCTTGATACTTGAGGCAAAAATAAAGGGGAATTAATTATGCTTTCGATATTAGGATTTGTGAGAGACATGAAATCAACTCCACTAATTTGCTTTACTTGATCAAAAACGGCAGGAACAATAACTTTAACAACAGCAGCCTTTTCTTTATCTGTTAATTGTTTTTGTTGTTGTGCCATCACTGGGGTGGTAGCCATGAATGTAGCGGCTGCCAAACTAATGCATGTAAAGATTTTCTTCATATAAATTTGTTTTAAAGTGTTTTATGACTCTAGCTGGCAAAGTTATTATAAAAATTAAATGCACCAGCGTTTATTATTCATAAAAGTTGGTGCATTTTGCTACTAAAGAAAAGAAATATTCGTCAATAAGCGGATTCATGTACGTCTTTTATGGCCCTGCCGCTTGGCTCGTTCATGTTTTTGAAAGCCGAGTCCCAAGCTAAAGCCTCTGCGGTAGAACACGCTACGCTAGGAATGGAAGGTACGCTTCTCGCCGCGCTTTCGCTGGGGAAATGCTCTTCAAAGATGGAGCGGTAATAATACTCTTCCTTGTTTTGGGGTGGATTGATTGGGAATCGTTTGGCGGCATTCGCCATCTCTTCATCAGTGACCGACTCGGAGGTTATTTTCTTTAATGTATCGATCCAGCCATAGCCTACCCCATCCGAGAATTGCTCTTTTTGCCGCCAAGCGATCTCCTTGGGCAAGCTGTCGGAAAATGCTTCTCGAAGTATCTTCTTCTCGATGATCGTACCCGGGCATATCTTTGCCACCGGATTCAGACGCATGGCCACATCAAGAAACTCTTTATCCAAGAACGGCACTCGTCCTTCTACGCCCCATGCGCAAAGGCTTTTGTTCGCGCGCAAGCAATCATATAAATACAGTTTGCTTAATTTACGCAGGGTCTCTTCATGGAAAGCCTGTGCGTTCGGGGCCTTATGGAAATATAAATATCCCCCGAATACCTCGTCCGCCCCCTCGCCGCTTAGTACCATCTTGATACCCATGCTCCGGATCACACGGGCCAGTAAATACATGGGGGTGGAGGCTCGGACGGTAGTGACATCATAGGTCTCGATATGATAAATGACATCTCGTAAAGCGTCCAATCCTTCTTGTATCGTATAATGGATCTCATGATGAACCGTACCGATCGCATCCGCTACTTTACGGGCGGCGAGCAAGTCCGGGGCATCTTTCAATCCGATGGCGAACGAGTGGAGTTGAGGCCACCATGCGTCCGCTTTCCCATTGGTCTCGATGCGTTTCGCCGCGTATTTCTTGGCGATAGCGGAGGTGATGGAGGAATCCAGACCTCCGGATAGAAGGACGCCGTAAGGGACATCGCTCATCAGTTGGCGTTTGACGGCGGCTTCCAGCGCATCGTGAAGTTGTTGTACGTCGGTAGGATTATCTTTCACGTTGGCGTAATCCATCCAGTCACGGGTGTACCATCTCGTGAGTTTACGGTCTTCGCTATAGAAATAATGACCGGGGAGGAACGGCTCGTAATGAGTGGCGAAGCCTTCAAGTCCTTTTAACTCAGAAGATACCATCAAGTGTCCCTCGTCATCGTATCCGATGTAGAGCGGGATCACGCCGATCGGGTCACGGGCGATCAAGTAAACCCCTTTCTCCTCGTCATAGAGAGCGAAGGCGAAAATACCATTGAGATCCTCGATGAAATCAATCCCTTTCTTCTTGTATAAGGCGAGGATCACCTCGCAATCGGAGCCGGTTTGGAACTCGTAATCGCCTTTTAACCGTTCTCGTAATTCCTGATGGTTGTAGATCTCTCCGTTGACGCAGAGGATGAGTTTCCCGTCGGGGCTGACCAAAGGCTGCCCTCCGGAGGCAGGGTCTACGATGGAAAGGCGTTCATGGGCCAAGATAGCGGTTTTGCCTTGGTAGATACCACTCCAGTCCGGCCCCCGGTGACGGATTCGTTTACTCATTAATAACGCTTGTTTACGCAGGGCTTGCGCTCCGTCGTGTATATTGAATATCGCTGTTATACCACACATGATCATTAAAAATTGAAAGTTGAAAATTAGTTGGTTTGTAAGAAACGGTCGATGGATCGGGCGACATTACGGCCGGAGGCCATCGCTTTTACGACTAGGCTCGCTCCGCTGACAGCGTCTCCGCAGGCAAATAGGTTGCTGTTGGCGGTATATCCGGCGTTGTCTACGGCGATGTTATCGCGGTTGTCGGTAGCCAATCGCAGTTCTTTGATCAATCCTTCTTGCTCCGGATGCAGGAAGCCCATGGCGAGGAAAACCAGATCGGCCTCGATGATCTCTTTCTTGCCGGTCAGCCTCATCTGCGGACGGCCTCTGTCTGGGGAGGGAACCCATTCGACTTCTTCTACCTCAACCCCTATCAGGTTGTTTTTCTCTCCGATAAAACGGTTAGAGGTTAGGTTCCACCGGCGGATACAACCTTCCTCATGGCTGCTGCTGGTTTTCAGTACTTGGGGATACATGGGCCAAGGTGTCGCCGGATTCTGTCCGACGGGTGGCTGGGGCATGATCTCGATCTGGGTGACACAGGCCGCCCCATGACGGTTCGCTGTCCCTACACAATCGCTACCCGTATCACCTCCGCCAATCACTAAGACTTTCTTGCCTTTGCAATTGATCTGGCTTTTGGGCGGGATGGGGATGCCTTCTAAGATCCGGTTCTGCTGGCTTAATAACTCCAAGGCGAAATGTACGCCTCTTAAATGACGTCCCTCGATAGATAGATCCCGGGGAACCTCGGCGCCGATCGCTACGCAAACAGCGTCGAAATCTTTCACTACATCTTTCGCTAATATCTCTTTGCCGACCATCGTGTTTACACGGAAAAGAATCCCTTCTTGCTCCATGATACGGATACGGCGATCGATAATGTGCTTGCCTAGCTTGAAATTGGGGATGCCGAAGCGTAGCAAGCCGCCCGGTAACTCATCTTTCTCGAATACGGTGACTTCATATCCTTTCCGGTTCAATTGGTTCGCTACGGTCAATCCGGCGGGACCGCTACCGATCACGGCTACCTTTTTCCCGTTGCGTACCGGTTGGATAGGCTGTACGTATCCTTCCCGGAAAGCGGCTTCCACGATAGCCGCCTCGTTCTCACGGATCGTGACAGGTTCGTCGCAGCTAAGTTTCAGTACGCAGCTTTTCTCGCAGAGGGCGGGGCAGACACGTCCCGTGAACTCCGGGAAGTCGTCGGTCTGCTCCAATACGTGATATGCCTCTTTGTAACGGCCTTTGTATAACAAATCTTGCCATTCGGGTTGCTTGTTACCCAGCGGGCAGGCCCAGTGGCAGAAGGGTACGCCACAATCCATGCAGCGGGAGGCCTGCGTACGGCGGTCGCCGCTGTTCAAGGTCTGTTCTACCTCGCTGAAATCATCTATACGTTCGTGGACGGGACGATAGCCCGCCTCTTGTCTATGTATCGTTAGAAATGCTCTTGGGTTTCCCATAGTTCTCTTGTTTTTGTGTAAATATTTAGTAGTCTTTCTGCATCTCCGCGATCTTGCGTTGGAGTTTGCGCATCTGTTCCTCTTGGAGTACTTTCTTGTATTCGATCGGGACGATCTGGATGAACTCATCCACGTACTTGTTCCAGTTATCGAGCATTAATCCGGCCAGATGGCTGCCGGTATGATGATAATGCTTGCGGATCAATTCATGAAGTTCCTTCCGTGAGGTGCTATCCTCGATCAAGGAAAGCTCTACCATTTCCATGTTGCAATAATAATCGAAATCACCATTCTTGTTCCATACGTAAGCGACACCGCCACTCATTCCGGCGGCGAAGTTCCGGCCTGTATTGCCTAAGACGACAACCCGGCCTCCGGTCATGTACTCGCAACAGTGGTCGCCTACACCTTCCACGACAGCGATCGCCCCGGAGTTTCGCACGCAGAAACGCTCTCCGACCCGGCCGTTGATATAAACCTCACCGCTGGTAGCCCCATATAATAAGGTATTACCGGCTATCGTATTGTCTTCCGCTATAAAGGTGGAGCGTACCGGAGGCATTAAACTGATGTGTCCGCCACTCAATCCTTTTCCGAGATAGTCGTTCGCCTCGCCTTCCAACCGGAAATGTACGCCGTGAGCCAGAAAGGCTCCGAAGCTCTGGCCTGCCGCCCCCTTGAACTTGATATGCAGGGTGTTCTCCGGTAACCCGATGTTCCCGTACCGCTTGGCGATCTCGCCGGAAAGCATGGCTCCTACGGAACGATCGGTGTTGGCTATCGCGTAATCCAACGATACTTCCTGTCCGGATTCGATGGCGGCCTTTGCGTGACGGATTATATCCACATCTTTCACGTTGTCGATCGCATGGAGTTGACGGGTGACATGATGGATGGCCTGCGTGGCGGCTTGTTCCGGTAGATGGATCAAGCGGCTGAGATCCAATAGATCATGTTTCTCGATATGATCAGAAGGTTTACGCATGAGTAAGTCCGTACGGCCAATGATATCGTCTAGTTTCGTATAGCCTAGCTCTGCCAGATATTCCCGAACTTCACGGGCGAGGAAGGTGAAGAAATTCACCAAATATTCGTGTCGGCCATGAAAGCGTTTACGTAATTCCTCATCTTGGGTAGCGACACCTACCGGACACGTGTTCATATGGCATTTACGCATCATCACACAGCCTAAGACAATCAAGGCGGAGGTGGCGAATCCAAACTCCTCGGCACCCAGCATCGCCATCAATACGATATCCCGTCCGGTTTTCAACTGTCCGTCTGTTTGCAAGCGGACTTGTCCCCGGAGGCCGTTCATCACGAGCGTCTGTTGAGTCTCGGATAGTCCTAGCTCGGGTGGGATTCCGGCGTAACGGATAGAGCTTATCGGGGAAGCCCCCGTTCCTCCTTCTGCCCCGGAGATCACGATCCGGTCCGCTTTTGCCTTGGCTACACCGGCGGCGATGGTTCCCACGCCACTCTCGGATACGAGTTTCACACTGATCTCGGCTTGAGGGTTCACGTTCTTCAGATCGAAGATCAATTGCGCCAAGTCCTCGATCGAGTAAATATCGTGGTGAGGTGGGGGAGAGATCAGAGAGATTCCCGGGATCGAGTGACGGGTTCTCGCTATGATATCGTTCACCTTATAGCCGGGAAGCTGTCCTCCTTCGCCCGGTTTCGCTCCTTGGGCGACCTTGATCTGGATCTCGTCGGCGTTTACCAGATATTCCGTGGTCACGCCAAAGCGTCCGGAGGCTACTTGCTTGATGGCGGAGCGGAGCGATAACCCGTCCTCACGGGGGATGAAACGAGCCGAGTCCTCACCACCCTCGCCCGTGTTACTGCGTCCGTGTATCTTGTTCATGGCTATAGCTATCGTCTCGTGCGCTTCCCGGCTGATAGAGCCGAAGCTCATCGCTCCCGTGACAAAGCGGCGCATGATCGTTTCTTCCGGCTCTACCTGCTCCAAGGGGATCGGGGTGCGTTGTTTGAAGGTCAGGAAATCACGCAAGAATATGGGGCTTTCCTTCTCATCAACCACATGGGAATATTCCTTGAATTTCTTGTAGCTCCCCAAGCGGGTAGCTAGTTGAAGCATGGAAATGGTATCCGGGTTCCAAGCGTGTTTCTCGCCATCCTTGCGGAAGGAATAAATGCCTTTATGTTCCAATAAAGAATCCGTGGGGTGGGAGAATGCGTCATTGTGCATGGCGATCGCATCTGCCGCTATCTCTTCCAAGCGGATACCACCGATGTTGCTGGTGGTTCCCCCGAAGTAAGTATCTGCCAGATCCCGGCTTAGGCCGATCGCCTCGAAAAGCTTTGCTCCCCGGTAACTGCGGATCGTGCTGATCCCCATCTTGCTCATAACCTTGAATAAACCCTTGCAAATGGCTTTTACGTAATTCTTCTCGGCAGTCTCGTAATTCAATTGTATCTCTTGCCTGTCTACTAGATCATCCAAGATAGCGAAAGCCATATAAGGGTTGATGGCACTGGCTCCGTAGCCTAGTAAGAGGGCGGCGTGCATTACCTCACGCATCTCGCCGGTTTCCACTACCAGCGCTGTTTGCACCCTTTTCTGCACGGAGATCAGATGGTGATGTACGGCGCTTACCGCTAACAGGGAGGGGATCACCGCTTTTTTCTTATCTACGTTCCTGTCGCTTAGGATGATATAGTTAACGCCATCGGTGACGGATTGCTCCGCTTGCTTACATAATTCGTCCAAGGCAGCTTTCAGTCCTGCGCATCCTTTCTCTGCGTCAAACAAAGTGGGGAGCTTAACACTTTTAAAGCCCTTATACCGGATGTTACACAGGAGATCCAGTTGTGTATTGGTCAAGATCGGATGGTTCAGCCGAACCATTTTACAGTGGCTCTCGGTTGGAACTAAGATATTGCTTCCCACGGCCCCGATATACTCGGTCAGGCTCATGACGAGTTCCTCGCGGATCGGGTCGATCGGCGGGTTGGTTACTTGGGCGAATTGTTGGCGGAAATAATTATAGAGGATTTGCGGACGGGCGGATAATATGGCCAGTGGCGTATCGTTGCCCATGGAGCCGACCGGTTCCGCCCCTCCCGTGCACATCGGTACGATGATACGTTCGATATCCTCACGGCTGTATCCGAACGTACGCAGTAGCTTGTCGTATTTCTCTACCTTATGAGGAATCTTACGGCCGGATTTCAACTCGTCCAATTCCACCCGGTTTTTCTCCAGCCAAGTACGGTAGGGCTGGGCGTTCGCCAGTTGTTCCTTCAGCTCGCTATCGTAATAAATCTCGCCTTTCTCGGTATCGATGAGTAAGATCTTTCCGGGTTGCAGACGGCCTTTTTCCTTGATCTCGTTAGGCTCGAAATCCATGACGCCGACTTCGGAGGCCACGACCATCATGTCATGTTTCGTGATCAGGTAGCGGGCGGGGCGGAGACCGTTACGGTCTAGCATGCCTCCGGCGTAGCGTCCGTCGCTAAAGAGCAGGGCGGCAGGCCCGTCCCACGGTTCCATCAAGATGGAGTGATATTCGTAGAAAGCCTTTAGGTCTTCGGAGATCGGGTTCTTCTCGTTGAAACTCTCCGGTACCAGCATCGCCATGGCATGCGGCAGGCTCATCCCGGAGGCCACGAAGAATTCCAATACGTTATCCAGTGAGGCACTGTCACTCATGCCCGGCTGGATGATCGGGCGTATATCGTTGATATCCGGGATTCTGGGGGAGGATAGTACGCTCTCCCGGGCCTCCATCCATCCCCGGTTGCCCCGTATCGTGTTTATTTCCCCGTTATGTGCCAGTAGGCGGAAAGGTTGCGCCAGACTCCAAGTGGGGAAGGTGTTGGTGCTGAAACGTGAGTGTACCAAGGCCAGTCCGCTAGTGAAATAAGGTTGCGTCAGGTCCGGAAAGTAATGGCGTAGCTGCATGGATTCCAGCATGCCTTTGTAAACGATGTTTTTGGTGGAAAGAGACGCTATATAGAAATCATCCTTGGCCGGAAGGTCGGTGGCCGATACCCTTTTCTCGACCCGCTTACGTATGAGGTATAGCTTTAGTTCCAGCTCTTGCTGATCGTTGCAGCCGATGATGAATATCTGCTTGATATCTGGTTCGGTCGCTTGTGCGTCCTTTCCCAAGATTTCCGTATGAACGGGAACTTTGCGTAAGTGCATCAAGGTTAATCCCTCTTTCTCGATCTCCTCGATGAGGATACTGAGGATGCTTGCTTGCTGTTCCTCGTCTTTGGGGAGAAAGATTAGTCCGGTGCCATATTTGCCTTTCTCTGGAACCGGAATTCCTTGCAGGAGGATGAACTCATGAGGGATCTGTAATAGGATTCCCGCTCCGTCACCCGTTTTGTTATCGGCTCCCTCAGCGCCTCGATGCCTCATGTTCTCTAGTACCTTAAGGGCTGATTCGATGATGTCGTGCGATTTCTCGCCGTGGATATTTACTAACATTCCTACTCCACAAGCGTCATGTTCATAAGACGGGTCGTATAATCCTTGTCTGCTATTAAAATGATTTCTGTTTATTTTCATTTGTTGACCTTATGTTTGCGTATAAATGATTATTGCGTCAATTTGTTTCGCAAATATAGGTATTAATGGCATAATGTGATTGCTTGTAGGAGCGAAAGAACGGAGAAAAGATAAGAATATCTTATCTGATGTTTCTATTTGTAAGTATTTATTGGGTTTATTCTTTTTATTTGAAAGATATTTGGCTAGTTAGTTTGCTAAATGAAAGATGAACTAAAAAAAGAAGCACCGTCACGTTTTGCGACAGTGCTTCTTTTTCTCCGGAAGCGCTGTCACGGATTGTGATGTCGCTTCCTATCTGTTTTATCTATCGGGATATTCTCGGATGAAATAGCGGGATAGGAATTTCCAATTATCTTGTATGATCGCCTTGCCACGTTCCGGGCTGGTAAGGCTTTTCGTTTGTGCGTCGGCCAACATGCCTCGGTCTACCAGCTCTTTCAGGAAGTAAACGCTGCAATGTTTCACGATGAAGAAAGAGAGCGCTTGCTTGGCGGCACGGTTGGCGTCGTAGAAGGGATTGTTCTCATCCTTGATCAGCTCCACGTCACGGGTAATGACTTGGGCGCCTTCCTCGGGCGTGGCGTAGATCGCCAGTTTCTTGCTTTGCCAGTCTTCGGGAAGATGGAAGTTCTCGGCGGGGATAAGGCCGGAAGTCTCCGTGATAAATGTTTGTGCGTCTTCGGTCTTGTCGAAATAGAGAAGCAGTTTGTCACCTGCGGCTTTGCGGAAAGTCTCGTATTGTTGGCGGTTTTCCTCCAGCATATCGTCGGGCAGGGTGGCTACAGACTCGTCGGCGGTGTTCTGAAATACCGCATGGTCGGGATGCTCGGCGGGCAATATCTTTGCCAGCCATTGCGGGGAGGTCAGACCTAGCAAGGAGGTCTTGCTGGTGTAGGCCATCATGCCGTGGCTGTTGACGAGCAGGTTGTTAAGCTGCTCTTGGTTGAGGTCGGGCTGCTCCTTCCAGCGGTCGTGGGCGAAGTCGCTCAGTTCCCGGGCCGACTCAGGCAGGATATAGGATTCGTAATGGAACCATTGCAATAGACGGTCGTAATCCTCTTGCCGCTCGTAGCGGGTATCAAGGGCGAAAAGCTTGGCCATGCGGGTATTCTCCGGCGCCGTGGTCCACTCTTTGCAGAACAGGTCGTAGATAAGCATGCCGGTGGATTCGTTGGCAGGGTTGTCCGGACTGACGAAAGTGCCTTTACGATAGCCGTGATACTGCTGGGTATAATGCCAAAGGAGGAAACGCACGTCCTCAAGGTTCACCTCATCGTCATAATAATGATCGTCCGGAGTGTAGAAGGGGAGGTATTTGCCGTATAGCTCCTTATGGGTAAGGATGAAGGCACGCCAAATCCCCATGCCGGAGATCACGTCCTCGAAGTAGGCGGCCATGCGGATACAGATCTGCTTTGTTTCCTCGCTCTCGAAGGAGTTTACCAACTCGGTCTTCTCCATGATATCGTAGATACGGTTCGCTATTCCGGTATAATAGGAATCCACGGGAGTGCTTTGTTTATAGGGATGCAACTGCAACCAGTCTTTCGGAAAAATTTTAATGTTCTTCATGTTATTAAATGTCTTTATGCATTCAGGAGTGCAAATGTAGTAAAAATACGTTAGCTATGTCAAACGATAAGGAAAAGTTGCGGTCTTAAAAATGTAACATTTGTTGTCTTTATTGTTATCGGATCTAAACATCTTTGAAATACCGCCCCCGTACTTTTGCGTCGAAATCAAAGATGAAATAATAAGTAGTAAGATAATGGGAAAGAGTTTAAGGGGCAAAAGATTGAAAAGGTTAGGGCTTTTCTGGATGGGAGTTTTCCTGTCATTCTCTCTATGGGCACAAACAGGGGTTATCTGCGGGACGGTTACGGACGCTAAGATGAAAGAACCGTTGATCGGCGCCTCGGTCGTGATCGAGGGGACTACGGTTGGCGCTATCACGGATATAGACGGTAATTTCCGTATCGAGAACGTGAGACCAGGTACTTATACGGTAGCCGCCTCTTACGTGTCGTACCAAACGCAAACGGTAAAGGATGTTCCGGTAGTCGCACGCCAAGAGGCGGTGTTGAATATCGAGCTTTCCGACGCTAACCTCCAATTACAGAATGTGGTCGTAGTGGCCCAACGGAAATTGGGAACCGAGATGGCCGTATTAAATACCGTACGCAAGAGCCTTCCGGTCGTGAACGGCATTTCCGCCCAACAAATCAGTAAAACACAGGATAGCGATGCCGCCGAGGTACTACGCCGTATCCCGGGAATCACCATCGTGGACGATCGTTTTATCGTAGTTCGAGGGCTTGCGCAACGTTATAATAATGTATGGCTGAACAATGCCACGACCCCTTCCAGCGAGACGGACAGCCGTGCCTTCTCGTTCGATGTGCTGCCCTCTTCCTTGATCGATAATATGATGATCTATAAAAGCCCCTCGGCGGAATTGCCGGCGGATTTCTCCGGAGGTTTCGTGCGGGTGCTGACCAAGAATATTCCCGAGGGTAATACGCTCAACGTCTCCTATCAAGTCGGGTTTAATACAAACTCCGCTTTCCGAGATTTCCAACTGACGAAAGGTTCCGCCTTGGATTATCTGGGCTTTGGCGCTGGCTCCCGAATGTTACCCTCGAACGCCCCATCTCA
This sequence comes from Parabacteroides sp. KHUB-02, assembly GCF_056640955.1. NCBI lineage: Bacteria > Pseudomonadati > Bacteroidota > Bacteroidia > Bacteroidales > Tannerellaceae > Parabacteroides > Parabacteroides sp. KHUB-02. Next base: position 622,234 of record NZ_JBWQEV010000001.1, read on the forward strand.
TTTGAACGACATATCGGCAGCGGATGCGGCGGCGTTTACGAAGCGGGTGAATACGGGATGGAACGTGTGTCATTTCACGGCGATGCCGGAACAGAAACTGACGTTCACGATGAATCGTACCTTTGATATCGGTGACATGAAGATCGGTAATATCACCAGTGTGAACTATAGCACAGGCTATGATTATTACGAGATGAAAAACAACAACTACCTCTCGTACGACATGGCCAAGGATCAATCCTCATACCGTTACCGCTACGATGATGTACAATATAAGAATACGACAAAATTAGGAGCCTTGTTCAACTGGTCGTTGATGAAGGGAACGAGCAAATATGAGTTCAGGAATTTCTTCAACCAGCGTGGAACCTCTTCCTTATCGCAACGAGAGGGAACGGATTTCTACTCCGACCAAAATATCCGGAAATGGGAATCCCTTTATACCGGACGCACTACCTATTCCGGCCAGCTAAGCGGGGAGCATAAATTGAGAGAAGATATGAATAAACTGGATTGGACGTTAGGTTATGCTTTCGCCGCTTACAAGGAACCGGATCGCAAGGTGGTAAAATCTTTGGAGAGTACGACGGATGGTGACTCTCGTTATTACGTGTCCGACCCGACTCGTTATTATCAAGACTTGAAAGATAACAGCGCTTCCGCCGCCTTGAATTACGAGCATAAGTTCGCCGTCTCGGAGATGTTTACCCCTGTCTTGAACACGGGGGTATATGGAGAGTTTAAGAAACGTAACTTTGATGCCCGTCGTTTTGTCTATAATATGCTGGGAAGTGGTTATGACCGTTTTGCCGAATGGGACTACAGCTCGGTCTTCTCGGACGCAAATATATCGACCGATCGTATCTATATGAAAGAGAGTACGAACAAGAGCGACTCTTATACTTCCGATAATCTGCTGGGTGCCGCTTACGTAGCCGCTAAACTGAACTGGGGAGAGAGGCTGAATGCGAACGTAGGTGTACGTATGGAGTACTATCAATTGAAATTAGATGGTTATGAGTCGGACGGTATAAAACCGGTGCATCTGGATCAGAACGCTACGGATTTCTTTCCTTCCGTCAACATCGCTTATAATTTGAATGAGAAGCACCAAGTACGCTTGGCTTATGGACGTTCCGTGAATAGGGCGGAGTTCCGGGAGATCGTACCTTACGTATATTATGATTTCGCCTTAGATGCGAATATCACGGGTAACGTAAACTTGAAGAACGCTTATGCGAATAATATGGATCTGCGTTATGAATTTTACCCGGCTCCGGGTGAGACGGTGACGATCGGCGGTTTCTACAAACGGTTCGATAATCCGATCGAGCAAACCTATATGGAAGCGGGTTCCGGATTGCAGTACACATACCACAACGCCGATCATGCGAATGCTTTCGGCGTGGAGCTGGATATCAAGAAGAATCTGGACTTTATCGGTCTGAAAGGCTTGAGCTTCGTATTCAACGGGGCTTATATCCATAGTAGGGTGTATTTCGCCGAGGGCTCTTTCGAGCGGGATCGTGCGATGCAGGGGCAATCCCCTTACTTGATCAATACGGGCTTATTCTATCAGAATGACAACGCAGGAATCTCAGCCTCCGCCTTGTATAACCGGATTGGCAAGCGTATTGAGACGGTAGGCGTACCGAAGCAGAACCCGAACGATGATATTCCCGATATCTATGAGATACCCCGTAACTCCTTGGACTTGAGTTTCTCGAAGAAGATCGGTAAATACGTGGAGGTCAAGGGAGGCGTAAAAGATCTATTGAACTCAAAAGTAGAATATAAACAATTCCTAGAGTTAACAGAGGCTTCCGGAGAGAAACGGGAGGTTGAGCAATTAATCCGTAGCTATCGTCCGGGTGTGACCGTGAATCTAGGTGTAGCCGTGAAGTTTTAATTTGAATTCACTCATATAAACTAAATTCGTTTACTTATGAACAAGTTATTATTAAAAGGTGTGGCCGCCGCTTTCTGTATGGCCACGATGTTTGGAACAACCGCTTGTGGCGACGATGATGATCTCGTAAATGTAGAGCCGCCTGTAGAGGAAACTCAAGATGTTATATTGGAAGGTGAGATTACCTCGGATATGACCTTGAAGGCTGCTGATAACAACCTGTTGAGAGGTTTCGTATATGTGACGGATGGCGTGACCTTGACGATCGAGCCGGGAACGGTAATCAAGGGGGAGAAATCGTCTAAAGGCTCCTTGATCGTCGAGCGTGGCGGAAAGCTCATCGCCGAGGGTACGGCGGAGAAACCGATCGTGTTCACTTCCGACCAACCGAAAGCTTCTCGTACCTATGGTGATTGGGGTGGCTTGATTCTTTGTGGCAAGTCTATCGTGAATAATACGGCTGGCGAGGCTCAGATAGAGGGCGGTCCTCGTTCTTACTACGGTGGAAAGGATCCGGAAGATAACTCCGGTATCGTGAAATATGTCCGTATCGAGTTCGCCGGTTATCCATTGGAGCCAAATAAGGAGATCAATGGTTTGACTTGCGGTGGTGTTGGCCGTGGCACTACGATCGAATACGTGCAGGTCTCTTTCTGTGGCGACGACTCATTCGAGTGGTTTGGCGGTACGGTAAACGCAAAACACCTGATTGCTTACAAAGGTTGGGATGATGAGTTTGATACGGACTATGGATTCCAAGGTAAATTGCAGTTCTTGTTAGGCGTTCGCGACCCGAAGCACGCTGATACGTCCAAGTCCAATGGCTTCGAGTCTGATAACGACGCTGATGGTTCCAATAATACTCCACTTACCACTCCGGTCTTTTCTAACGTGACCTTGATCGGTCCGTTCTATGGTGAATCAGCTGGTAAAACGGAAAATGATATCTTTTATGTTACGGAAGACGCGGCTAATGGCGCTAAGGGTGGATCATTCCAAGCCGCTATGCACATCCGCCGTAACTCTTCCTTGAATGTGTATAACTCGATTTTCGTGGGTTGGCCATACGGTTTGTATCTGCAAAACGCAAATGTGGGTGCGGTTGTTAAGAATGTGATCTTCGCCGGTATGTGGGAGAATTTCAAGGATGAAACTAGCCAAAATTACTTTCAGACAGCAGACTTGAGCAACCTTACTTACGCTTCCAGCAATGATATCATCGCTAAAGATGGTGACTATACATCGATCGTAGCGGATAAGATTGACGGAGCGGATTTCTCTGATACGGCTTTGAACGACGCTTTCTTCGAGAAGGTATCTTATAAGGGAGCTTTTGATGGCAAGAATGACTGGGCCGCTAACTGGACCAACTTCGATCCGAATAACACTGAATATTAATTTAGCTTGACTTTGAATAGGCTGTGAATTTGTTTGGGGCACTGAGGTATCCGGAAAGATCCCTCGGTGTCTTTTCGCATATAATTTAGATAAGAATGTATCATGAATAAAAAGCTATTGTTATTTTCTGCTTTTATGGCGGGGGCCTCATGGACCGTACAAGCGCAAGACTTGGTTTTAAGCGAAGGACAGTATTATACCGATGCCACGCAAACCACTCCATATACGGGTCGTTATACGGAATTTTATGACGATGGTATGCTTAAGATGGAGTTATATTTGAAAGATGGCCGTCCGGAGGGAACTTACGTGATTTATTATCCGAGTGGCAAGATCGCCGAGGTGCGTTCCTATTATCATGGGATCTTTCACGGAGAATGGCGTACATATAATGAGAACGGCCAGCTGATCGGCCTGGCTTCTTATAAGGAAGGGCAAAAGGACGGCCCTTGGCGTATCTGGAGTGATAAGGGAAATTTGTTGTATGAGATGTTCTATACGGCAGGGAAGAAATCTGGTGTCTGGCGTAGCTGGGATGAGGAGGGGAATCTGCTTTCCGAGGAGAATCAATAGGGATAATTGCCGTTTACATACCGTTGTAACGCCATTTACCTCTAATGGTAAATGTTTTTTCCTCTAGAGGTAAATGTCGTTACATCAGTATGTAAACAGTTTTACCTCTAGGTGAAAATACTTTTACTTCTTGATGAAAATATTGGTAAATGTAATTAAATGGAAATCAGCATGCTTACTACTCTTCCTCTTCTCCAAAGTCGAACTCGAAATCGAATCCGGCATCCATGAATTCCGGCTCAGTGAATTGCTCCAGTTCACGACGGTCTTTCTTGGTAGGACGTCCGAGACCTTTCGCACGGTTCACGAAACCGGAGATACGGTTCATCTCCAGAATCTCATACTGATCCGGGGTTGTCACGTTCTCCAAGTAATTCGGGACGAGCTTCGCGCCCACACGATTCTCGATCAATCCGATTACCTTAAAAGAGAAGGTGATCGGCGGTTTACGCACTTGGATCACATCGCCAACCTTGATCATGCGGGAAGGTTTGATCGTTACTCCACCTATCATGATACGCCCTTTCTTGCAAGCTTCCGCGGCTATCGTGCGGGTCTTAAAGATACGGGTCGCCCACATCCATTTATCGATACGTACCTCGTTCATATCTGTATTCTCAGTCTCTTTTTATTTATTATTAAATTGATTCATCGTAATCTGGATGCCGGCGAGGCAGAAGCTCTTGATGATCTCTGTCGCACGATCCAATATCTCTGGCATCAATTGCAATTCCTCCGGGGGAAATTTCCCTAGCACGTAATCGATCTGTCCGCCCCGTGGGAAATCGCTGCCTATGCCGAAACGAAGGCGGGAATATTCCTGCGTATTCAATAACTGGGCGATATTCTTCAACCCGTTATGCCCGGCGTCGCTACCCTTTGGTTTCAGACGTAAGGTTCCGAATGGCAATGCCAGATCATCTACGACGATCAATAGATTTTCCACGGGAATGTTCTCTTTTTGCAACCAGTACCGAACGGCGTTGCCGCTGAGGTTCATAAAGGTATTCGGCTTTAGCACGATCAAGTCACAGTTTTTCACCCGTATGCGTGCGATTGCCCCGTATCGCTCCTCAGTGAAATTGCCTCCTACGCTCTCTACCAGATGGTTGACAACCCGGAAACCTATATTATGGCGGGTTCCCCAATATTCGGAACCGATATTACCAAGTCCTGTTATCAAATATTTCATTATCCTCGAATCTATAAAAGAAAGGGGAAGAACATTCTATGAATATCCTCCCCTTCATGTATTGTAATAATGTTTTTACCTCAGATTATCCTTTAGCCTGAGCACCACGAGCGGCACGAGTCAATTGAACGGCGCAAACAACAGCGTTTTTAGCGTTCATCAATTCAAGACCTTCGAAGTGCAAAGCACCTACCTGCATAGTCTTACCTAAGCCAAGGTGATCCACATTAATCGTCAACTTTTCAGGGATTTGATCGTATATAGCTTTCACTTTCAGTTTTCTCATTTGAAGAGACAACTTACCACCGGCTTTAACACCTTCTGCGTGACCTTCCAAAACAACCGGAACTTCCATTACTACGGCTTTGTCCTTAGATACTTCCAAGAAGTCCATGTGAAGGATTTCGTCAGTTACAGGTTGAAACTGCATGTCCTTAACGATTGCCATCGTCTTGTTACCGTCAATGCTTAACTCAACAACGAAAATCTCCGGAGTGTAAACCAACTTACGAACGGCTTCTTTTGTAACCGTGAAGTGAGTTACTTTTTCGCCACCGTATAATACAGCGGGAATTTCATTGTTCTTACGCATTGCCTTCAAGGCTCTTTTCTGATCAGCGGAACGAGCGACGATCTCTCTTCCTTTTCCTTCTAACTCAAATGTCTTCATTTTCTTTAATTTTTGTGTTACTCAAAATTAGTTATTTTGCTTCCTAATTTCCCATCACACGGTACGGGGCTAAAAAGCGGTGCAAAGATACGATTTTTGTTTGATGTGACAAATATTTCGCATGTTATTTGTCGGATTATCGATCTAGCTTCACTAATTTCGTGGTTCGCATGATCCAACGGACAAGGCCGTGGGGGAGGAGCATTACGAGGGGTGTGCATATTTTGTTGAAGAGGCCCGGTAATAGGGAAGCCCGGTGGTGAAACAAGGCATTAATCCCTTTTTTAGCCAGTTTTTCCGGACGCATCATGATACCTAGGCGGATCGCTAAGGTCTTTAAGTTGTCGCTTAGGTTATATAAATTCGTGGCGACGGCGCCGGGACAAAGTACGGTTACGCTTACTCCATAATCCAGTAACTCTGAACGCAAGCCTCGGGAGAAGCTTTTCAAGTATCGCTTGGTGGAAGCGTACAGCGTAATTCCCGGATAAGGTAGCCAACAAGATAGGGATGACATATTGAGGATATATCCATGACGCCGTTTCTTCATCTCTTGCCCGAAATAATAACAAAGCTGGGTAGGAGTGGTCACGTGGAGGTAGAGCATTTTCTCGACGATGTTGGCCTTAGCTTGTAAGGTCTCGCAGAAAAAAAACATACCGGCGTTATTGACCAATACCTCTATTGGGATGTTTTTCTCTTGGCAAGTATCATATAGCTCCTTGGCCGCCCCGGGGATCGCCAAATCACGATAAAGCGGCAAAACTTCTATACCATATTTCTCGGAGAGAAACTCACCTTTCTCCCGGATCGCCTGCTCCTCATTGCTGACGATCACTAACTGATAGCCTCGTGAGGCTAGTTCCTCGGCATAGGCGAGACCTATTCCGGAGCTGGCCCCCGTGACTAAAGCCCATTTCTTTTCCATTATTTATATTCAAGCCTTTTGATTTCACGTACGATACATTCCGGAAGACCTTTCACGTTCTTATGACAGACCATATCCTCACTATACATACGGGCGATACAATAGTTGCTATGCCCACAATCGCAACGAGCGTGCTCGTCTTCTTTCATACGGTTGACGAAGCCCGGCTCGTTCACCAAGGCACGTGCCATGGCCACAAACTCGAACCCGTCGTTCAGTACCTCCTCGATCTTGTCTCTGGAGACCAATCCTCCTACGTAAATAAGAGGTAAATGTAAGGCTTTGCGGAATTTCAACGCATCTTCAAGGAAGTAAGCCTCCTTAAACGGTTCCGAGGGAATCATATATTTACCTACCATGCGGATTCCAATCGGTAGATAGCCGCGAGGCATATAATACGCCATCGTACGGATCGGCATTTCTCCCCGCATTACATACATGGGGGCACGGCTCACGAATCCGCCGCTTAGTACTAAGGCATGCGCTCCGCATTGGTCTTGGAGTGTACGGGCTACTTCTAGGCATTCGTCTATTTCAAGTCCTCCCTTGAACCCGTCCCGCATATTGGTCTTTACGGTTACGGCCATGTCGGAACCTGCTGCTTTCATCACCTCTTCCATACACATTCTCATGAAGCGCATACGGTTCTCAAGGCTTCCTCCATATTCGTCTTTCCGGTGGTTGGTATACGGGGAAAGGAATTGGCTGATCAGATAACCATGCCCGGCATGGATCTCGACAGCGTCCATACCTGCCTCACGTGCCAATCGTACGGCCTCACCGTAGGCACGAGCCATGGAAGCGATCTCGGATTGTTTCATACCTCGTACGATCGTGGGAGAGTAGAGGTTGAAACCGCTGGACGCTGAAATAGGCGTGCATCCGCAAATCCGCTTATGCGACATATTACCACAATGGCCTAACTGGATGGAAGCGGCGGCTCCCTCTTTATGGATAGCGTCGGTGAGCTTGCGGAGGCCGGGAATAATATCCGGACGCATCCACAGCTGACGCTCGAACGACAAGCCGCTTTGCGTCACGGCGGCATAAGCTATGTTCGTCATGCCGATCCCTCCGGCGGCTACGGATGTGTGATAGTTGAATAACTGCTCCGAGGGAGCGTTTCCCGGGCACATACTCTCGAATGCGGCGGCCCGGATCGTGCGGTTCCTAAGTGTTAGCGGACCGATCTTACCGGGTGTAAACAGGATTGATTTGTCCATATCAATAGATTAATATAGTTGTTTCGAAAAATTAAGTTAGATGGTTTTCTCTATATTCCAGACGAAGGCCCGAAGCCCTTGCGCTTCCGTTTCCTTGTCTAAGTTGTGTAGGATTTCCAGAAAATGATCGACCTTCTCGTCTTCTACCATCGTAAGGATAGCTGAATTCAAGGTAGGCCAAGCGTGATTGCCGTAATGTGGCTCGCCTGTTTTACTTCCCCGTCCTTGCACGACATCCCAATAGGTAAAACCTTTAAGGTTATTACGGTCCATGATACTGACGATAGCTTCGTAATACGCTTGATTGAAAGATATAAATATCGCTTTCATATAGTTGTTTTTTATGAGATCGCATATCCGTAGGGAAGCTTTTCTTACGATGGGCATTCAAGCCTGCTTATAATGGGCATCGTAAGCACCTTACAATGGGCATTGTTATGACCTAACAATGCCCATCGAGGTTTGCTTGGCCTCGGCTTCCCTATGGTACGCAAAGATAATTAATTATTTCGTAATGCCTTCCTTATTTTGCGGCGTCTTCGTTTTACGCCGTTGGCAGCGAATACGGCATAGACCGTCGGAACAATAATCAAGGTAATCAAGGTGGATACGGAAAGACCCCAAGCCACAGTCATACCCATCGAGCGCCACATCTCGGAACCTTCGCCGGTTCCCACCGCCATCGGGATCATACCCAAAACGGTCGTCAACGTTGTCATCAATACCGGACGGAGACGGGATTTACCGGCAGTCACTACCGACGTGATAATACCCATGCCACGCTCCCGGCATAAGATCGTATAGTCGATCAGCACGATACCGTTCTTAACCACGATACCCATCAACATGATCACGCCGATCAAAGCCATAACGCCCAATGGTGTCTGCGTGACCGCCAATCCCAATACGATACCTGTAAAGGCGAACGGGATAGAGAACATGATCACGAACGGGTCTACCAACGACTCGAACTGGGCAGCCATCACGATGAATACCAAGATGATGATCAATACCATCAAGATACCCAAATCGGTAAATGTATCCTGCTGATCTTCGAATGTTCCACCCAACTGCCAACTTACGTCGGATGGGATATCCATTTGTTTCAACTCGTTCCGGGCGGCGGCAACCAAGTCGCTCAATGCCGCTCCCTTACCCGCTACGGCAGATACGGTGATCACACGCTCACGGTCTTTACGCTCGATGGTCGGGGGAGTCATACGTTCCACTACCTTGCCTAAATCACGGATGCGGATGCCTTTGCCTTCATTGTTATAGATCAAAATATTCTCAAGATCCTCTACGGACTCACGGAACTCTGGGGCGTAACGTACCTTGATATCATACTCATCTCCATCCTCACGATATTTTGAAGCGGTGGAACCATTTACACGGTTTCGGAGATACATGGAGGCGGTTGTTACGTTCAGCCCGTTGATGGCCAGTTTCTCCCCGTCGAAGTCGATCTGGTATTCCGGGATATAATCCTCACGGCTGATATTTACTTGCGAGCATCCTTTTACATTTCTCATACGACGGGCGATCTCATTCGCCACGGCATCTGTCTGGGCGAAATCAAAACCATAGATCTCGATGTTAACCGAGGTCTCTCCACCCATAGAACCTTCCTGCCCTCCGGCGAGTACCTCGAATTTCTTGATCTCGCTGTATTGGGCTAAGTCCTGCCGCATCAACTCGCAAATCTCGGTAAGACCTCTCTCACGGTCGCCCACGCTAGTCAGGTTTATATTGAACTCGATAATATGCGTACCGTTATTGCTTAGCTGAGCGAAGGTATTATCCGTATCCGCCGTACCTTCCGTGAAGTTACTGATCAGTATCTCCGGATATTTCTCACGGAACTTCTTGTCGATGTCGAGAGCTAACTCACGGGTAATATCCTGCCGTGTACCGATCGGCAACTCAATCGTTATACCGATGCGTGCGTTATCTTGCGTCGGGAAAAATTCCGTCTTGATGACCGGTATCAGCATCATACTGCCGATGAAGATCAGCGTAGCGCCTACGATCACCGTTTTCCGGTGGCGTACGGCCCAGTTCAAGAAGCGTCCGTAACCGCGATCCAAGGCGTTCAATCCCTTTTCGATAGGCGTGAAGAACATCCGGTACAATTTACCCTTCTCCGGTTGCTGGCGTAATAACTGTGAGCAAAGCATCGGGGTCAATGTCAAGGCACCTACCGTAGAAACGATCATGATGATACTAACGATCCATCCTAACTGCTTAAATAAGATACCCGCCATACCCGTAACCATCGTCAACGGCAAGAACACCGCCAACATCGTAAGGGTGGAGGCGATAACCGAGATAGCCACCTCGTTCGTGGCGTGTACGGCGGCCTGTTTCGGCTGGCTACCCCGCTCGATATGGGTCGTTACGTTCTCCAATACCACGATAGCGTCGTCCACCACCATGCCGATAGCGATAGAAAGTGAGCTCAACGAGATAATGTTTAACGTATTACCCGAGGCCAGCAAATAAGCGAAAGAAGCGATCAAGGAGATCGGGATGGTCAAGATAATGATAAACGTGGCCCTCCAACGTCCCAAGAACACGAATACCACCAACATAACGATGATAAAGGTAATCATGATCGTCTCTTTCAAGCTATCGATCGTATTCAAGATATTCGTGGAAGTATCCATGATTACGTCCAGCTTCACGTCTGAGGGTAAGCTAGCCTGTATCTCCGGAAGTTTCTGGTGTACCTTCTTGGCGATGTTCACCGAGTTCGCTCCGGACTGTTTCTGTATGACGATCATACCACCTTTCGTGCCGTTGTTGAACGTTTCTTGCGCACGTTCCTCGATACTGTCCTCTACACGGGCCACGTCACGCAGATATACGTTCTTTCCGTTCTGGCTACCGATCACTAGGTCTAGCATCTGCTTAGCGTCCGTGAATTCTCCTTGAACACGCAAGGAGTAGGTATTAGAGCCGATATCTACGCTACCTCCCGGTGTATTCCGGTTCTCTTGCGCGATGATGGTAGAGATACCTTCGATGGTCTGGCCGTAAGCCTCCAATTTGTACGGGTCGCAATACACTTGCAACTCACGGATCGGCGTACCGGAGATAGACACGGCACCCACGCCACTGATACGGGCCAATGGGTTGGATACCTTATCATCCAATATCTTGTAAAGAGCGTTCGTGCTCTCCTCCGCAGTCACGGAAAGGATCAAGATGGGGATATCGTCCGTACCGAACTTGAAGATGATCGGATTCTCTACGTCATCGGGTAGGGAAGACTCTACCATGTCCAGTTTGTCGCGGACATCGTTCGTGGCGACATCGATATCGATGCCATAATTAAATTCCAACGTTACGATCGATATATTCTCACGGGATTGCGACGTGATATGCTTCAAGTCGCTTACGCTATTCAATACGTTTTCCAAGGGCTTCGAAACATTCATCTCGATATCCGAAGCACTGGCGCCGGGATAGGCCGTCATCACCATGATGGTGTTCGTCTCTATCTCCGGAAGCAAGTCTACTGATAACCTGCTTAAGGAAAAAAGTCCGAAGATCACGATCGCCACAAATACAAGGGCGGTCGATACGGGCTTTCTTACCGCTGTTCCATATAAACTCATAGTCTGTTATTCGTTTTCGATTTCAACTTCCATACCGTTCGTCAGGCGGCTTTGCCCGGTGATAACCACTTGGTCGCCATCCTCCACTCCGGATATGATCTCATATTTATCACCCATACGGCGTCCTAGCTCCACCTTCTGGTAGGATACCTTGCCGTCTTTGCATACATAGATATACCGGTCGCCGGCACCTGATTGTTTTACGATAGAGCGATCCGGAGCCACCACGTGATCCATATGGCCGAAACTCATCGTCACCCGGGCGAACATACCCGGTCGCACTCGCTCATCCGAGTTGGCGATCTTGATCTCCACGGGGAACGTGCGGGTAGCGGGATCGATCGTCGGGTAAACTAAGTTGACTTTACCCTTGAAAACCTCGTCTCCGTACACATCCAGCCGGATGTCTACCTCATGGCCTTTCTTCACTTTCGTAAAAAGACTCTCGGAGACATTCACCATTAATTTGACCGGACGGATTTCCTCTACCGTATAGATGGGGTTTCCGCCGCTGTACATATCGCCGCTATCGTAGTTACGGGCGGTTACGACTCCGCTGATCGGGCTTAGCAATTGGGTGTTCTCTACCAAGTTTTTATACGTCTCGCGAGCCACTTCCAAGGAAGTCTTTTGGGCATCCCAAGCGGATTTGGAAGCACCGCCTACCTTATACAACTCGTCGATACGTTTGAACTCGATCTCTTGGTTATCCAATTGTATCTTCGCTTGCTTTAGGCTTGTAGCGTCCATCTTGGCCAATAACTGCCCGGCTTTTACATGGTCGCCTACCTCGGCGAAGATTTTCTCGATACGGAATGGGGTTTGGGGAGCGATATTATTTTTGATATTCGCTTCCACCGTAGCGGTAAATTCACTGAGTTGCTCCACGTCTTGAACAGAGACCGTCTCCACTTTCACCTTTACTTTCTCATTCTGTGTTTCCGTGGCTTCCTCACTCTTATTACCCGAGCAAGACATCAGCAGGGCCAATGTAGCTATCGGTATTACTTTCAGCATTTGACTTGTCTTCATATAATTGTTCCTAATTATTATCTATTAAACTTTCAATTTTTAATTTTCAATTCATCTGTCCGTTACCCAATACTTTCTCCAGATCTGCCTTCGCTACCATATAGTCGTAGATAGATTGGTTGAAGTTCAACCGGGCCTGCGTCAAGGCAAGTTCGGCATCGTTCATCTCCAGCCATGTACCGGCTCCGGTGTCGTACCGTTTTTGCGAGATCATATATCCCCGTTCCGCTTGCTCGACTCCCTTTTGGGCGGCGTCGAACTTCTTGATACAGGTATTCATATTATCTATGTACTGTTTAACGGCCAACTGCAAATTACGCTTGGTATCGTCCCGTTGCAGGTTTAATTGGTCGATGGAGACTTTCGTCTGCTTTACCTTATAAAATTTACTACCTCCGGAGAAGATAGGAACCGATAACGTGATACCGATCATCGAATAGGGGTTCCATCTGTAATTCTTGAACTTGAAGTCATTGTTCATGGCACTCCATTGATATAGACCGGTCAGCGACAAGGTCGGCAGATAATCGAATTTCTGCATGACCAGCGTCTTTTTTAGCTGTTCCGCCTGAAGGTCTAATTGTTTCAAGTCGGTATTCTCGGATAAGGTTGTATCCGTGGATAGATAGTCGGCGAAGAGGCTGGACTTGAAATCCGTCAGTTGCCCGTCGCAATCGATATTTAAATCCAGATCCATACCCAATAACGCTTTTAACTGCCATTTAGCCAAGGTAAGGGAGTTCTCTGCCTGCAACAGATTAGGCTCTGTATTCTTTACCGTCACATCGGCACGTATCAAGTCGTATTCAGCTACGGTTCCCTGTTCATACTTCCGTTTGATATCCAGATAATTCTCCATGGCATTGTCGTAACTTTGCTTGAATACCCGGTAAGAGTCGCTTGCCAGAAGGACGGCGTAAAAGCTCTTTTTCACTTGGTTCACCATCGCTATCTTAGAAGAGCGAGCTTGCTCCACCGCCAATTCCACGTCTAAGGCCGAGATACTCAAGCTTTTCCATAAGGAGGCGTTCACCAGTGGCATGGAAGCGTTGAAGCCCAAGCTCCAGTTGTTGCTACGCCCTACCTCGAAACCCTCGTCCATACTCGACATGTCCGTGCCTTCGGGCAAGCTGCCGCCTCCCATGTCACCCATGTCGAAATCCATATACATCACCTGTTTCTTCAAGGTACGGTTGTAGTCCCCCGCAAAACTGATCTGCGGAAATAGAGAAGCGTACGAGCCTTTACGTGCGTACTTTTTCTTCTGTATTTCTTTATCGGCAACTTTTACGGTCGGGTTCTCGCTAAGGGCGATCTCTAGCGCTTTCCCAAGATCCAGTTTCAGGGTGTCTTGAGCCAGAACCGGTCTCGCCGCCAGAAAAGGCAATACCATAAATGTGACCAACATCATTTTTCTACTCATCAATAATCGTTTCATTTAGGATAGATTTTGTCTGTGATTAAACTCATTAAGTGTTCGCTATAAATCATAGGATTGTTTGAGATCGAATCGGTCTAGGATCGCTCTTCCCTTCTCGGTACTGATCCCTTTCAGGAATGTGAGGAGGATCGTGTTGTATACCTCGGTGATGGAATGCTTGCAGAAGACATTGGAAGGCCGCAACATCTTCGTCTGCTCTTTCACCAGTAAGGCCATGATCTCGAAGTTGATCCCCTCTTGGAACACGCCCTCTTTAACGCCCCGTGTGAACAAGTCCATACACCTCTTACCCATTCTCGCTTTATTCATCTCTATTTTTTGTTGGGCTTTCGGATATTTCTTCAAGTCCTCGTAAAACTTCTCGTTGAACCATCTCGGGTTTTTCATCATCTCCTCATAGAAAAGCAGGATTACTTCCAAGGCATTGAAAGGTTCTTTTTCCAGTCCCGTCAGATATTGTCCGAGCGATTCGGAATTGTGATCGATCCCCTCGATCAGCAAGGTTTCCTTGTCCTCGAACGACTCGTAAAGTGTGCGCTTGGAGATACCAGCCGCTTTCGCTACATCATCCATACTCACACTCTTGATGCCATATTGAGAAAAAAGATCGAACGCCGTATTAATAATCTGTTCTTTTATCATATTCGTTTTTGTTACGTCAAAAGTAGCCGGGGCAATCCCCGTATACAAGTAAAAAGCGCTGACTCGTCCGTTGGAATCGACCAATGACCGGATATTCCCGTCGAATCTATTCGCAAAGGTCTGATATATTTAGAAAACCAGAAAGGTTTATACTGTTACGGTATTGGTATGGAATGAAACAGGATATTGTCAAAAATTCTTGTTATTCGTTCAATTTTGGATGAAAATTGGTTAAAAACGAAATAGTGGGTGGTCTTTGGCTTTTTATTTCTATCTTTGTCCGAGGTGATAATAAAAATCTACAGATAGATATGAAAAATTTACCTTTAATTGAAGTCACTGAGTTAATCAAGGGAATTGAGTCCAGCGACAACTTTCAAGATGATTTATCGATAGCGGATCTGAACGGAGATTTGATTAATTACGAGGAAAAAAGGCTGGAGCATTCCACCCCGATGCGTTTAAATGCCTTGTTGATGATCTTGGTACAGGAAGGTACTGCTGATATTTCGGTAGACTATATTCCATATAAGATAGAGAAGAATACGTTTATAACCTTGATGCCGACTCATATCATACAGGTATCGAAAGTGAGCAAAGATTTGAGAGGGCGTTTGTTGATCGTGTCCAGATCTTTTCTGGATGGATATACTACCCCGGCAGGGAAAAAGAACTCCATGGTGCATTATATGCAGATCCGTAAGAATCCATGTGCTACGATTAGCGCCGAGGAGACTGAGCATATATCCGGCCAATTCTCCATCTTACGGGAAAAGATGAAGTTGCGTACCCATTTTTTCCAGAAGGAGGCTCTCCAGAACGCCTTAATCGGTTTCTTTATCGAGTTGGCTAATATCTTTATGGGTAAGAAGGAGCTGATGACGGCACCTACACTCTCCCGGAAGGAGGAGCTTTTCGAGCAGTTCCTGCAATTGCTTTTCGAGCATTGCAAGGAGCAGCACGTCGTTACTTTCTATGCCGAGAAATTATTTATTACCCCACAGTATCTTTCGCTTATCTTGAAGGAGCTAACGGGTAAATCAGCGAATAAATGGATTGACGACGCCTTGATCGTCGAGGCTAAGATGCTGTTGAAGGCCCCGCAAGCCACGGTTCAGCAAGTAGCGGATATACTCCACTTCTCCGATCAATCCACTTTCGGTAAGTTTTTCAAGAAGCATATGGGTATATCACCCATGGAATACCGGAAATCATAATCCGGTATTTTCTATACGCTTGCGGAACTTATACCAGTTGATCAACTCACAAGCCCCGTAGAAAATGCTGGCTACACCGAAGATTACGAATGTATTTGCCGCCGCCCCGAACGGGTAGGCAAGAATCATTACTCCGGTTATCAAGATCAAAGCCGGCATCAGGTAGAAGCCCAACGGTACATTGCTCCATTTCCTTGCGGATATCAATGAAACCAATTGCTGTACACCGGCAATTACCAATAAGGCTCCGAGTACGTACATTAATATATTCACGAAGAACTCGGGCATGATCACCAACCACGCTCCGAACAGTACGCTTCCCGCTGCCTCGATAGGAAACATCGGTTTCTCCCCGTTCTCGTTCTTCGGTCGGGTGAAATAGCTGAGGATAGCGAATAATCCCGGTAAAATGAATAGTATACCGATCGTGATAACCAGATAGGTTATGGCTGCTTCCGGCCATAATACCAAAACAAACCCTAATACCATCGCAAATGCGCTACGTAAAACCGCGCTATTAATAGATCTCATATGTTTTTATTTTAGATTTCATTTATAATATGACAAAGGTATATATTCTTTCCGACTTTTTTTATCTTTGTGCGCCATAAAGCAGTATCAGGAAAAACATCGAAATATATCCCTCTTGAATGCATGCTTCGCGTAAAAAGACAAACTTGAAATCATCTAACGAATAATAATACTAAAACAAAAAATGAAGCGTATAGTTTTTTGGATTACGTGCGTGTGTTTGCGTGCTTCCTTGTCATGGTTGTCCACGCCAGTGAAAACTTTTATGGAGCTGAGGGCTCCACGGATATGGTGGGACCGCAATCTTATCTGGCCAATGAGGCTGATCGGTTGTGGGTAGCCGTATACGATGGTTTCTCACGCATGGCGGTGCCATTGTTTATAATTGTCTCCGCCTTTCTTCTTGCGCCGATGAAGGCAGGGCTGACCTCTTGGCAATTCTACCGTCAGCGTTGTATCCGCATCTTACCGCCGTTTTTCATATTTATGATACTATACAGCACTTTACCCTTGCTGTGGGGGCAGATAGATGCCGAGACATCATTGAAAGATATATCGAGAATATTCTTGAACTTTCCTTCACAGGCCGGACATTTGTGGTTCATGTACCCTTTGATCAGCCTCTATTTATTTATACCCGTAATATCGCCATGGTTGAATAAAGCCACGGCGAAAGAAGAGCGTTTTTTCATCGGCTTGTTTCTGTTGTCGACCTGTATGCCCTATCTCAATCGTTGCTTCGGCGAGGTGTGGGGACAATGTTTTTGGAACGAATACCATATACTGTGGTACTTCTCCGGTTATTTAGGATACCTCGTACTGGCACATTATATACATGTCCATCTTACATGGAACCGTTCTAAACGTCTGGTTATCGGAATCGCCTCGATGGTCGTCGGTGCCTTGCTGACGATTTATTCCTTCTATGTCCAAGCGATACCCGGAGTAACTCTTGTCACACCTGAGATAGAGATCGGATGGGCTTTCTGTACGATCAACTGTGTGCTTCTTACGGCGGGTACGTTCCTCGCTTTTACCTGCATAGGCAATTCGAAATCTCCACGACTCATAACAGAGATGTCTAAACTCAGCTACGGTATGTACCTTATGCATATATTTTGGCTCGGATTGTGGGTAACGGTGTTTAAGCACGACTTAGCCTTGCCTACTGTCGCCGCCATACCATGCATTGCGGTAAGTACATTTATCTGCTGTTATGTGACGACAAAGATTATCTCATTAATACCGGGCAGTAAATGGATTATAGGATGAATATAGGATAGCTCTGTCATTTGGCGCAGTTACTTTGTAAACAAGATGATAAGATTACCTGTTATTTGGAAAAAATCGTATATTTACGATATTCAAATAAATCCCGGGTAATAATGATGACGAGAACAGTTTTTATACTTTTGATATCGAGCCTTTGTACGCTAAGTTATTGTACGCCGAGGACCGAGCCTGCTCAAACCGAGGTCTTAACTCCTGTGGATTCTATATCGAAGGATTCCGCTGTGATCGTGGAGACTTTGCCTCCCCGTATCGAAATAGAGAAAGAGCTGCTTTACGATAAGCATACTTTAGAAGATACTTACCCCTATAAAGATACGACACGGGAGTTCCAGTGGGAGAAAATGAAAGAAAGATTATCCTTATTGGAGTCGATCCAAAGGGAGCCGTCTCAATGGGCGATCTTGCAGAACTATAAAAACAGGAATGGAGAGGCTCCTCTTGTAAAAGTCTTCAAGAGAGATGCCTATAAGAGGGTTTCCGATACGCTTGGTGTAGAACGCTATCAATCCGTCCCGCTTTATTTGCTGACTGATACCGTGATTCCCGAGATTTATGGACGTGACGGTAGCTTGGTTCGTATCAAGGCGATGGATGAGGATTCTAAATTCGCTCGTATACAAACCGTGTATGATGGGGAGGAGGAGTGGTATGCTCCGAAGAAATATATCAAGCAAATAGGGGATACGGTAGTCTTCGATAAGGCGATCTTCGTGGATCGTCATAACCAGAATATCGCGACCTTGGAGCACGTCGGCTCGAAATGGTTGGTTCGTAGCATGAACCCTGCGACTACCGGACAGCATCGTCCTCCTTATGCGCAGGAAACCCCGTTGGGAATGTATGTTCTCCAAGAAAAAAAGTCTCGCATGATCTATTTGGTAGACGGTTCCAAGGAGACTGGCGGATTCGCTCCTTATGCCAACCGTTTTACGAATGGGGCGTATATCCATGGCGTACCGGTCAACGCTCCTCGTAAATCGTTGATCGAATATAGTCCTTCGTTGGGAACGACACCCCGGTCTCATATGTGTGTGAGAAACGCGACTTCGCATGCGCAATTTGTTTACGATTGGGCGCCTGTTAATAAGACGATTGTTTTTGTATTAGAATAAAAATCATAACTTTGCGGCGTTATTGTTTTTTAGTATGCGAAGGATTTTCTTGTATTTGTTTTTTATTGTCTTGTCTGTAGGTTCAATTTCAACCGGTGGCGTTTTGCGTGCCCTATCTCCGGAAACGGGATCAACGTCTGTGGCGGTTATGGGGCGCCAATTATATGAGGAGATGCGATTGGATCAATGGGTTTGTTTCGATGCGTTTATGCAGGGGCTTAGAGGTTCCGAGAAGATTGATCGGAAAAATAAGGATATCCTTACATTGATCGATTTCTCTAAACCTTCTACGGCGGAGCGTATGGTTGTATTGGATATACGGCAAAAGAGAATACTTTACACCTCTTTGGTTTCTCACGGTAAGAATAGCGGAGGGAATTATGCGACCTCTTTCTCGAACGAGAACGGTTCCCATAAAAGCTCTTTAGGATTTTATCTGACGGAAAATACGTACCAAGGCCGGAATGGCTATTCGCTTATCCTAAATGGATTGGAAAAAGGAATAAATGATTTGGCTAAGCAAAGGGCGATTGTAATTCATGGCGCCTCTTATTCCGATCCTTCTGTGGCAGCTTCCTCGGGTCGGTTAGGACGTAGCTTTGGTTGCCCTGCGTTGCCTGTATCTGTCAGTAAGCCAATTATTAATACGATAAAGAATGGAACCCTTTTATTTATTTACGCCAACGATAAGAACTATCTGACGCAAAGTTCCATTCTATCCACTCAACAAGAAAATGATATTTTTCATGAAAAAAGTTACCAAAAAGTTTTGTAGTTTAAAATAAAGGCGTACCTTTGCACCGCAATCAGAGATAAACACTATGAATTGCAAAACGGGGTGTAGCGCAGTCCGGTTAGCGCACCTGCTTTGGGAGCAGGGGGTCCCAAGTTCGAATCTTGGTACCCCGACTTAGAAAAAGGGAAATGGTTGGTATTCAACTGTTTCCCTTTTTTTGTGTCCTGCCCTTAAATCTAAAGGATAGTCAACGATTGTAATCAAAACAATTGTTCGTATCTTCAAGTAAAAAACATTCTTCTTACTATATACAAATATAATTACTATCTCATCTATTTCCAGATTATCGCCGTGGAATATATAGACCACGTCGTGATTTGTATATTCCACGTCTTGATCTGTACAGACCACGTCGTGGTTTGTAGAATTATACAGTATGCGCATAAGAATTCATAGGCTATCGAGCAAGAATTCATATAGGAGCGGAGCGTTTTTTGCTTATGGAGAAGAGGAGACGCTCTTACGTGTCAAAGTGGGAATAGTGTCAAACAATTAGACAGCGTTGTCAAAATATTGGACAGTTCTAAAAGAATGGCTTTTTGTTATCTGGTTGTTGTTTAGCTGTTTATGTGTTTTGGCACGTTCTTTGCTATTATTTTAAGTAGAAAATAATAGAGCAATGAAACAAATATTACTTACAACAGTTCTTTCTCTCAGTTTCGCTACCGCGACGGTGGCCCAAGAGAAACTTTGGACTTTGGATGAATGTATGCGCTATGCCGTGGAAAACAGCCCATCGGTTAAAAAGCAAGTTTATACATCAGATACGTATAAGGCGGAACGGAATGCCGCCGTAGCTTCTTTTTTCCCGGCGGCATCGGCTAAGGTCGGAGCGCAATATAGTTTTGGCCGTTCGATTGACCCTGCGACCAATACCTATGAGAATACTTCTACGTTTAATAATAACTATGGTCTCGACGCTTCTATTCCTATTTTTACGGGCGGACAGCTGATCAATCAATGGTTGATGGCAAAATCCAATCGCCGTATGGGAGTTAATGACATCCAGAAAGCGAAAGATGATTTAGCGATGAAAGCTATGCAGGCTTATATGGATGTGGTATATTATAAAGGAACGATTCGTATGGCGGCCGAGAAATTGGAGGAGAGTAACCGTACCTTATATAAGACTCGCCGGCAAGAAGAGTTGGGTTTGAAAGGGAAAGCGGATGTAGCTCAATTCGAGGCTCAAGTAGCGGCCGATGATTATACATTGACCCACCAGCAGAATCTTTTCAATACGGCCTTGCTTACCTTGAGGGAATGTATGAATTATCCATCTGATTTAGAACTGGAGGTGGATACTTTATTACCTGATATCAATTATGTCCCGGAAGTAGAGAACGTGGCGGAGATTTTCGCTTTTGCGTCCGGGAATAACCCTACCGCCTTGCAAGCCGAGTATCAATTAACGCAAAGTAAATACCAATATCGTATTTATAAAGGAAAGTTGCTGCCGAGTATTTATTTGAATGCCGGAATCTCTACGAGTTATTTCGAGAACTTGAAATCTGATAAGGCCCCGGAAGTTTTCAAGGATCAGTTTAAAAATAACCGTGGTGAATATGTCTCTTTTAGCCTTAGCTTCCCCTTATTCGATGGTTTGAGCAGATTAACGAACGCTCGTCGCTACCGTAACAATATGCGGATCGCACGGGAGACAAGAACAGAGGTCTTTCGCCAGTTGCAGACAGCGGTAGAGCAATCCGTCTTGGATCGTGAGGGATACGCTAAAGAGGCCATACAGATGGATAAGAAGGTGAGATCGGATGAGTTGGCTTATCGTGTTACCCTACGGAAGTACGAGGAAGGCCTGATGAGCACGCTGGATGTACAGACAAGCGCGAATACGCTGTTGGAGTCCAAGGCCAATCTGCTTCAAAAGCGATTGATGTACTTATTGAAAAGCAAGTTGGTAGATTATTATAAGGGCAAGCCTCTTATCAATGAATAAGAATTGAGAACATAGAATTTAGATGATAATAAAAAATATAGAATACGATGGATATACAATTAGAGAAAAAGAAAGGTCTTCAGAAGAAGCATATTCCTTATGTAGCGGGTGGCGTGTTGTTCGTTATCTTGTTGGGATGGATTATCTTTGGTGATCATGCTTCTACGTTGAAAGTGGATGCGAGAGGGATTAGTATCGGTAATGTGACCCGTGAGCAATTCAATGACTTCTTTCGTATGGATGGTCAGGTGCAACCTATCACGGTCGTGCAGCTTAGCCCCGAGGAGGGCGGTATCGTACAGGAGAAAGTCGTGGAAGAGGGTGCCCAAGTGAAGAAAGGCGATATCATTGTTCGTCTGAGCAACTCAAATCTGGATTTGCAGATATTGAACGCTGAGGCCGAGTTGGCGGAGAAGCAGAACTTCCTTCGTAATACGCAGGTTACCATGGAGCAGGATAAGCTGACCAATCAGATGGAGAAACTTCAATACGATATGGACATGAACCGGGCCCGCCGCTCGTTCAACCAACAAGAACAGTTGTATAAAGAGAACTTGATCGCCAAGGAGGATTATCTGAAAGCGAAGGAGGACTTCGAGTTAGCCTCTCAAAAGCACGCCTTGATTACCGAGCGCTTGCGCCAAGACTCTATCTCCCGCACGATCCAGATGGATGAGATGGAGGCCAGCTTGGCGAACATGCGGAAGAATATCCTGTTGATCCGTGAGCGTAAGGAAAACTTGAATGTCCGTTCCCAGATCGACGGTGAGTTGGGACTGTTGGATGTCGTATTGGGGCAAAGTATCAATCCGGGACAAAAGATCGGCCAGATTAACGACCTTTCCGATTATAAGATCGAGGCCATGATCGACGAGCATTACATAGACCGTGTGAAACCGGGCTTAAGCGCCGCTTTCGAACGTCAAGGCTCGTCTTTCGAGTTAACGGTGCGCAAAGTTTATCCCGAGGTTCGTGATGGTAAGTTCCGTACGGATTTCGTTTTCACGGGTGAGCGTCCGGATAATATCCGTAGCGGACAGACCTACTATATCAACTTGGAGCTGGGACAACCTACCGAGAGTATCATTATCCCGAAGGGAACTTTCTTCCAGAGTACGGGTGGAAGTTGGATATTTGTTCTTGATCCGGATGGAAAGAAAGCTTACAGGCGTTCTATCAAGATCGGTCGTCAGAACCCGCAATATTATGAGGTTCTTGAAGGTCTGGAAGCCGGTGAGAAGGTGATTGTGTCCAGTTATGAGAGTTATAAGGATAATGAAGTGCTGGTGCTGGAATAAAATCGATATAATATGAAAAACATACTAATCGCCATTCGTTCCATTTTTAAGAAAGGGCGGCATAACGTGATGAAAATCGTATCGTTGGGAATCGGTTTAGCGGTAGGTTTGGTATTGATCGCTAAAGTCTATTTCGAACAATCGTATGATGATTTTTATCCGGATAGAGACCGGGTCTATCAAGTATGGGCGAAATACCAGCAAAATGGAGGGGAGTTGAAGGATTATCCGCAAACAAGCGGTGGCATCGCTCCAACTATGCAACAACAGATACCCGAGATTGAGACCGTCACCCGATACACGAGTTTTGGAGACTGGACCTTTACGATGACCGACACCAAGATGAAATACTCCGGTCGTTGTATCATAGCGGATAGTTGTTTCTTTGATATTCTTCCTCGTCCTATGCTGATCGGAAATGCGAAAGAGGTTCTTTCCACCCCGATGTACGTGTTGGTATCAAGTCGTATAGCGAAAAATATCGGGGGCGATGTTATCGGGAAAAACTTCACGGTAGACAGTTCGCCGGGACGTACTATGACTATTGGTGGCGTTTTTGAGGAAGTTCCGGAAAATTCTCATTCCCGTTACGATGTGATTGTTTCTATGGCTTCGGCGGGTCGGTTCATGTGGGAGGGTTCGCCTACTAATATGTTGGGAAATGATCGTTACATAAGCTACGTGAAATTACACAAGGGGGTGAATCCTTTAGCTTTGGAGGAACAGGTGCATACGTTCGTGAATTCTTATTTCCCTCCGGAGGAACAGCAAAAGACAGGGTTTAACATTGGTTTCTCGTTTCATGAGCTGGATGGCTTACACAAGGAGTTGCCGCAAGTCAAGCGAATGACATGGATACTTTCCTTACTGGCCTTCGCTTTGATCTTCACGGCGGTGATGAACTATATCTTGATCGTGATATCCTCTATCGTAAATCGTTCGAAGGAGGTGGCTGTCCATAAATGTTATGGGGCAAGCGAGAATAATATTCATGGTATGATGTTTGGTGAGGCGTTGGTACATATAGTGCTTTCACTGATCTTGGCCTTATTGTTGATCCTTGCGTTTAGAGGTACGGTAGAGGAGTTGTTGGCGACTTCGTTAGATTCCTTGCTCTTGTCTAATGGTAGCTTGGTCTTGCTAGGGATATGTATCTTGGTGTTTTTCGTATCTGGTTTTATGCCGGGATCATTATACGCTCGGATTCCGGTGGCCTCCGCTTTCCGTAATTACCGGGAGAATAAGCGTATCTGGAAGAAAGCCTTGTTGCTTGTCCAGTTTGTAGCCACGGGCTTTTTGGTGACGATGCTTGTTTTCGTTGCCCGTCAATATACGTTTATGGTGAACGATCGTCCGGGATATGCCTATGAGAACCTTGCCTACTGCGGGTTAGCTGGCGTGGACTCTACCTCTTGTGCCAAGATTCTGGATGAGGTGATGCGGCTTCCGGGGGTCGTTGCGGCTACCACCGTCTATCAATTGCCTTTCGAGCATGCTTCCGGTAATAATATTCTTTTACCGGGTGAGACTCAAGAGCTTTTTAATATCGCCGATCTCTATTGGGTAGGTAACGGATATTTGGACATGATGGAGATTCCCGTGATCCAAGGCCGCTCGTTCACGGAAAATGTGACCAATTCAAGAGAGGTGATGGTAGACCGCCGTTTCGTGGAGAAAATGAAATTGGTAGCGGGCTGGACGGATGATGTTGTTGGGAAGGATATTTGCGTCACCGAGCATAGCAAATGGAATGAGGAGCCATTCACGATTTGCGGTGTTTATGAGAATATCCGTCTGGGAGGAATCTCGAACCAAGATATGCGGCCTTCCGTATTATTCTATGCGCATAAGCCCATGTATACCTTGCAGGTGAAGTTCCATGAGCTGAGCAACGATAGTATGGCTCGTTTACAGCAGAAGATATCCGAGACATTTCCGGATCGTGAACTGAACGCTATCTCTTTCCGTTCCGAGATCATGGATCTATATAAGGACTCCCGTCAATTCCGTGATTCCGTGATGATCGGAGGTTTGGTCACGCTTCTTGTTACGTTGATAGGACTTATAGGCTATACGAATGATGAGGTGAGCCGTCGTCGTAAGGAGATCGCCGTCCGCCGGGTGAATGGGGCTACCTTATGGGATATATTGAGGTTGTTCATAAAGGATATCGGATATATCTGTATCTATGCGGTCATATTAGGCGGTGGTATAGCATACTTTGTCTTGCAAAAGTGGCAAGAGCAATTCACGGAGAAGGTTCCTTTGTCATGGTACATATTCTTGGGTTGCGGCGTATGTGTATTATTGATTATATATTCCGTGGTTTGTCTGGATGCCCGCAAGACGGCTAATGATAATCCGGTGAACTGCTTGAAATCTGAGTAATTGAAAATTTATAATTCATGAATAATTTATTGAACTTTAAGTCCTTTTTCAAGTTCCTCGGAAGGAATAAGGCTTATACGCTGATAGACGTGTTTGGTCTGTCTGTATCGTTGATGTTTGTGTTATTGATAGCGGTCTATACGGTACAGGAGATGTCTACAGATAAATTCCATACCAAGGCGGATCGTATCTATCTGGTCGGGAATGAAAATTGGATGGCCACCGGAGCCGCCATTCCTTATAAGATAAAGGAACGCTATCCGGAGGTAGAGAAAGTTTGCCCGGTAGTGGCAGATAATTCAAGCAATATAGTTGTAGTTTCCGGTGATCGGAAACTAAAGGCGAACGTGATGTTTGCGGACTCCACGTTCTTCGATTTCTTTGATTTCCGGCTGTTACAAGGCACTCGTGAGCAAGCGTTGGCCGCCGGGAACTATGCGGTGGTCTCTTCTTCGTTCGCCCGTAAGATGTTCGGAACGGATGATCCGATGGGACGGCAGTTAGTGGTGGGAGATACCATATCGGCTACTATAAACGGGGTGGTGGAGGATTTACTTCATTCCTCTATTCCCGAAGCGGATGTGATCGTGCGTTGGGAGCAGGTTAGCTGTTTTAACCCCAGCTTAGCCCCGGATCAGTTGGGGAATGCCGGAAGTACATCGGCTTTTGTCTTGGTGCGTGAGGGTAGTGATTTCCCTTCTCGGGCGGAGGATATGGCCCATTGGTTCAAGGAGTTTTATTGGCCGTATCAATATGGGACGGCAAAGGAGGTACGCATATTGCCGCTTAGTGAGCAGTATTTTGCGAAAGCCGCTTCTTACTCTTCTTTGCGAAAGGGAGATTGGCGTTTCGTGATCGTGCTGATGTCCGTAGGTTTCCTTATCTTGATTTTCGCGGTCATTAATTATATAAACTTGACGGTTGCCCAAGCGGGTTTCAGGGCGAAGGAGATGGCTACCCGGCGCCTTTTGGGTTCTTCACGGGGCGAGTTATTCATGCGCTTGATGCTGGAGTCTACTTTGCTTACGTTTATTTCTTTGGTTATCGGGGTTCTCCTTGCCTTGGCAGTCGTGCCGTTTGTCAATGATTTATTGCAGACACGTGTCGATATGAATGTATTGGGTAGACCTGTCTGGCTATTGGCTTTGGTTTCATTAACGGTTGTCGTGGGAGTTTTATCCGGCTTACTGCCTGCTATCATTATTTCTTCTTCTAAACCGATCGAGGTGGTAAGGGGTACGTTCCGGGCTAAGACGAAAATGGTATTCAGTAAGTTCTTTATCGTATTCCAAAATGTGATCACGATCACGATGATCGCCGCCTCTATCACGATGGTTTGCCAGATCGTTCATATGATCAACGCTCCTGTCGGATATAAAACGAAGAATTTATTGGCTATGCGATCGGTGGATGAAAGGCAGTTATCCGCTTTTGTCGGTGAGTTGAAAGGTTTGTCATGCGTAGATAGGGTCGGGAAGACTCAAGGATTGCCTTTATTCGGTAGTAATAATTGGACTTCTACTTATCAGGGGCAAAATATATCTTTTCAGCAATTCGTTATGGATAAGGATTGTTACGATATGCTGGGATTGGAGATTTTGCGTGATAACCATTTAACGACAGAGGGCTGGTTCCTAAACGAGCAAGCGATGCGTGAGATGAACTTATCGGAGGATGCGACCTCTTTTATGTTGGATAGGCACGAAAGGCCGATAGCGATAGCGGGTATCGTCCGGGATTTCTATTGCTTTGGAAATGTGACGACAGGGATGAACCCTGTCATGTTCCGTTTCTTGAAAGATAATGAAGCTCCTTGGATGATTTTGATCGAGACACAAGGTGATCCTTTCGCCGCAAAGGAGGCTATCGGTAAAGTATATGAGAAAGTGACCGGACTTGAGTTTGAGGCTTTCTTCATGGATGAGAGTTTACAAAACTCATTCGACTCGCAAATCCGTTTGGCAAAGATCGTAATCGTATTCTCGATAATCGCCATCCTTATTTCTTTGCTAGGCTTATTGGCGATGTCCACTTATTTTATCCAACAGCGTTTGCAAGAAGTATCCGTACGAAAGGTATTTGGTTCCAGCAACCGGCAGATATTGGTTAAGCTCGTATTCACGTTCTTGAACTATGTGCTGATCGCTTTCGTGATTGCCATACCTATTATTATGTACTTTATGAAAGATTGGCTGTCCGACTATTCGTATCGTATCGGTTTAAGCCCGCTGATATTTATCGCTGCCGGCTTATTCTGCCTCGTGATCTCGTTTGTCTCTGTCTTTTTCCAGAGCTACCGGGCTGCCACATCGAATCCGGTGGATAGCTTTAGGCATAGGCTTTAGTAACTTTTAAAAGGAAATATCATGAACTCAATCGTACGAAATTTCGTTTTTGTGATCAGTCGTTTTAAAATGGCTAGTTTCTTGAATGTAGCAGGATTATCTGTGGCTTTCACAGCTTTCTTGATCTTGTTCATGCAAGTTCGTTACGAGTGGGGATACGATCGTTTCCATAAGCATGCCGACCGGTTGTATCGCTTGGAGATCGTTCACAATAATAAAGGGGCGCAAGTCGTATTGAACCGCCCGCTTATCGATCGGTTCTTGGCCTCCTCTCCACATATTGAGGAGGGGGCGCTAATCAATCGGTGGGGCGATAAGAAGTATATCACGGTGGATCGGGATGGTGAGCGGATGACTTTCCATGAGGAGCTCTATGCCTGCTATCCCTCCTATGCCCGTGTTTTCAACTTTGATATGGTGGAAGGTGAGGCGGCGGCGTTGGAGGAGAAGGGCCGGGTATTGATACCGGCAAGTATGGCTCATCGTTTCTTTGGCGATCATCCGGCGGTCGGGCAAGTCTTGATCGGAGAGGGGTGGACGTCCGAGGTGGGAGGTGTCTACCGGGACTTTCCCTCCAACTCGATCGTCAGTAATGCGGTCTATCGGCGCATATCGGACAAGGAAGGCGCAGGCGCTTGGATGCAAAATAATTTTGAGTGTTATCTCCGTCTGGATAATCCGGCCTCCGCTCCGGATGTCTTGGCTGGTTTCGAGAAAAATTTCCGCCACGACGAATGGAATTGGAAAACGAGACAATTGCGCTTGACTTCTCTGCCGGATATCTATTTTAAGACGGACACGAGCTACGATTCACAGAAGCAAAAGGGGAGCTATGCCCAGCTTCAAGCGCTATCTGCTATCGCTATCTTGATCGTATTGATAGCGGTCATTAATTTCATGAACTTCAGCAATGCTTTGGTGCCGGTCCGTCTGCGGGGCATCAACACGAGGAAGGTATTGGGGAGTCCGGTATCGGCGCTCCGGATGGCCGTGGCTTCGGAGGCGGTGGGGATGTGCCTGTTGTCTTACCTGATCGCTTTGCTGCTGGTTCGCCTGTTGTCGAAGACCGGGTTTGTGGATTTGGTCAGTGGAGGCATTTCCTTGGAGGGGCAGATGCCCTTGTTGATCGCCTGTGGAGGCTTTGTGTTGCTGATCGGACTTATCGCTGGTTGCTGGCCGGCTTGGTATATCACCTCTTTCTCTCCGGCACTGGTGCTGAAAGGAAATTTTGGCTTATCTCCCAAGGGGCGCTCGTTCCGCAATGTGTTAGTAGGATTTCAGTTCGTGGCCTCTTTTATTTTGGTTATAGCGGCTTTGTTTATCACGTGGCAGAATTACAATATGCTTCATACGCCGCTTGGATTCGATAGCGAGCGGATTGTCACCGTAAAGCTAAACCGTAATCTGAGCAGGCAACCGGAGAGCGTGCGTCAGCGGTTGGGGCAACTCTCCTCTGTCGAGGCCTTGTCGTTTACCTCAAGAGTGCTTGGCGCTGAGGATAATTACTCCGGCTGGGGACGTACCTACGTGGATGAGGATATCCAATTCAAGGTGGTGCAGGCAGACTCGGAGATTGAGCGGGTATTGGCCCTTCCTATTCTGGAGGGTCGGGGATTCCTGCCGGAAGACCAGTTGAGCGATGGCACTTATTTGTTCAATGAGGAAGCGAAACGGACCTATGGGCTGAAAGCGGGAGATCCAATCCGGTTGGACTGGGGAGATTTACATCGTAGGGAGAAGATCGCCGGTTTCGTGCCTGACCTGAAATATAACTCGTTCCGGGATAAGCTGGAGCCGTTCGCCATCTTTGTCGGAAAAGATATTATGGCTGGGACCTTGATGAACCTGATGATCCTTGTTCGCCCGGGGACGGACTACCGTCAACTCTCGCTAGACATAGAGAGCTCCTTGCGGGAACTAGATCCTGATTATCCTCTCGATATCCATTTGTTCAACAATATCCAAGAGAACTTGTACCAGAAAGAGCTGCTACTTGGCAAACAAATCTTGTTCTTCAGCTTGATTGCCGTATTTGTGTCTTTGGTAGGCGTATTTGGTGTTGTCTTGTTTGAGAGCGAATATAAACGGAAAGAGATCGGTATCCGGAAGGTATTTGGCGCTACCGTGATGGACTTGTTGCGGAAGCATAACCTATCGTATCTATGGATCGTCATGATCTGTTTCGTGATCGCCTCGCCGATCGCTTGGTACGGCATTGAGCGCTGGCAAGAGAATTTCGCCTTGAAGGCTCCGCTCCATTGGTGGATTTTCCTCTTGGCTTTCCTTGCCATTACGATCATCACGTTGCTCACGGTTACGATCCAGAACTACCGGGCTGCCAGCACGAATCCCGTGGACAGCATCCGGCAGGGATGTTGATATCGGCCCTTCAGATCCCGAACAAGAACGGTAACGGTTTGCTGTCCTTGAAATCTTTGGCGGTGTTTCCGGCGTAAATCTCGCCGTCTGTGAGCGTTAGTTTCTTGATAGGTGTACCTGCCTTGAAGTCCAAGCTCTTGAAATCTACCCAAAAGATATCCGGGCTTAAAGTAGACTCGAAGTAATATACCTTATTCTTCTGGTCGGCTACCGTACGCCAGCGGGTAGAGGAGATATTCGGTTGATCCGGGGTCGTGATTCCCAGAGGTACCGATACGTTACGCATTACGCTGAATACCCCGGCTACCGCTTCCCGGAAATTACTTGTCTGCGGGATGGCGTGGATATAGAAAGAGGCACGCACGAAACGATCGGAAGCTCGGTTCGTACCCGGCAACATGACCAAGCCGCCTATCTGTTGCCAGTAATCGTTTAAGGTTAGTTGCTTATCGTATGTAGGGGAATTCGTCATGACTTGGCATTCCCGTCCCTCGTGGATAACCAAGTTCCCGTTCAGGTATTCGAAGATAGCGCTATTTCCTGAAGCGTCCGAGATCGAGAGATGCAAGGTCGATTTCGCCCCGTTCGGGAGATCCGGATCGTCGATGCGGAAGACCTCCTTGCTTAACTCGGCAACCGCCTCATCTACCGTGGCGAAATTATCGAGTACATACTGCGTCCAGATGCTAAGCCCCATAACCGGGCGGTTATCGTCCGGTCGGAAATAAGATGACTCGGTGAGGAACAATAGGTTGGCTACAAGTCCCTTCTCGTTCATGCCGTCGCACGTACCGATATCATACCCGGCGGTCACCACGCTTCCGTATTTCGAGGTCCATTGGATGGTATTATCGGATATCGCCCCCCTTCTTTGCACGCCCCGGGGGAAGAGGTAAAGGTTGGATTGCGGGTCCTCTTTCCAATCCATGGTACGTCCGGTTACGACCATATTGTCCGGCCCGAGGTAAACGGCCCTTGTACACGCCTCGCTTCCCGTAGGGTTCATGAACATGAGCAAGCCGGCGAAAAGAGAGGCCAGTGTTAAATTCTTTGATTTCATAAGATCTATATTATTAGGATAATCTATTTATGAAACAAGTGGCTTTAAGGAATGTTTAGGGATGGTTTAGAATGATATACGAGATACGGAGCCGTGTGAGTAGCCCCAATTTCATTTTTAGGCTTTCATATCGTTGAGGATGCGGAAGCGTTGGGTATGGGAAGCCAACGATACGATTTGATCTCCTTGGACGATAAATAAGTGCGGTTTCTACTGTGATAAAAACATTTAATAACATCCTTTTTATCGGGCTTATTACCTTAAAGGCGTTATCTTTGCCCATGAATAAATAACAGTTTTGGGAGTACAAACTAAAAACAATTTGATTATGTTCTCAGGTATTGTAGAAGAAGCGGCTCAGGTAGTAGCCCTCCAATCCGATAAAGGAAACCTTCATCTGACGATGAAGTGCTCATTCGTGAATGAGCTGAAAATAGATCAGAGCGTGGCTCACAACGGCGTTTGCCTTACGGTGGTAAGCATGACGGAAGATACGTATACGGTTACCGCTATCAAGGAGACCTTGGAACGTTCGAACCTCGGGAACCTGAAAGTGGGCGATAAGGTGAACTTGGAGCGTAGCATGTTGATGAACGGCCGTCTGGACGGGCATATCGTACAGGGGCACGTGGACCAGACCGCCGTTTGTGCGGAGGTGAAGGAGGCGGACGGCAGCTGGTACTATACGTTCGAGTACGCTTTTGATAAGGAGATGGCCCGGCAGGGGTATATGACCGTGGAGAAAGGCTCCGTTTGCGTGAACGGCGTCAGCCTGACGGTATGCAACTCCCAGCAAAACAGTTTCCAAGTCGCTATCATCCCTTATACGCACGATAACACGAACTTTTGCCAGATCGAGAAAGGTACGGTAGTGAACCTAGAGTTCGATATTGTCGGGAAGTATATTAGCAAGATGATGCAGTTTAAATAAGGTTCGAAGAATTTCCTATCCATAAAAGGCTTTAGCGGTATCTGATGATCCCGGCTAGAGCCTTTTCTATCTACAGACAATCTTAATTCCGTGCGTGTACGATTAAAAACGTTTTAAGTAAATTTTCACTAACCAAAACTATCCTTGGTATGTTTATTGTTATATAATTATATGAGAAAAATAGACTAAACATATCAGATTATGGCCTATATCGATTATTACAAAATTTTGGGGGTGAACAAGGACGCTTCTCAGGATGATATCAAGAAAGCCTATAAGAAGTTGGCTCGGCAATATCACCCTGACTTGAATCCGAACGATCCCGACGCTCATCGTAAGTTTCAGGAGATCAATGAGGCGAACGAGGTGCTTAGCGATCCGGAAAAGCGTAAGAAATACGACCAGTACGGGGAGAATTGGAAACATGCGGATGAGTTCGAGGCTCAACGGAAGCAGTACGGCCAGCAAGGTGGCGGCTTTGGCGGCGGCTTCTCGAACGGTGGAGGTACGTATTGGTCTTCCTCCGGCGATGATGGAGAGTTCTCGGATTTCTTTGAGTCTATGTTTGGTTCCCGCCGGGGGGGCGGTGGCCGTTCTAATCATGGGTTCCGTGGACAGGATTACACGGCTGAATTGCACTTATCCTTGATGGATGCGGCCAAGACACATAAGCAGGTGATCACCGTGAACGGCAAGAACCTGCGTATCACGGTTCCCGCCGGCGTAGCCAACGGGCAAACCATTAAGCTGAAAGGCCAAGGTGGGCCGGGCATGAATGGAGGCCCTGCCGGTGATTTGTACATCACGTTCATTATCCCGGACGACAGCCGTTTCAAACGGGTGGGAGACGATCTGTACCTGACCGTCCCCTTGAACCTCTATACGGCGGTCTTGGGTGGCGAGCAGATTATCGATACCTTGGATAGCAAGGTGAAACTGAAAGTAAAAACGGGCACGCAAAACAATACGAAAGTCCGGTTGAAAGGTAAGGGATTCCCTGTTTACAAGAAGGAGGGGCAGTTTGGTGACTTGATCGTCACGTACTCGATCGAGGTGCCGACCAACTTGACAGAGAAACAGAAGGAATTGTTCCGGGAAATACAAAGTCTAAATTAAAAACAGGTGTATTATGCAAACAGATTTAGTTATTGTCAGTGAATACTGCCAGAAATGCCATATAGACCCTTCGTTCATCATTTTGCTGGAAGAGGGAGGTTTGATAGACATTAATATCACGGATGGAGAGAGGTATCTCTTCTCTTCCCAGCTCCGTGATCTGGAACAATACACACGTATGTATTACGACTTGTCTATTAACATCGAGGGAATCGAGGCCATTCATCATATGCTGAACCGGATGCGGAATTTGCAGGCGGAGATACAATCGTTGAGAAACCGTCTGCATTTATATGAACCATTCGGTTTTGATACGATCGAGAATTTCTAGTGTCAAATTGCTGCTAAACAAGGCTTCACTGCCCGATAGCGAAGGGCGTATGCAAACAAATTGAAAATATTTCTTGAAAATGTTTGGAAGTTTGGAATGTAATATATACCTTTGCACTCGCAATCAGGAAATGATAGCGACTATATCGCGGAGTGGAGCAGTGGTAGCTCGTTGGGCTCATAACCCAAAGGTCGTAAGTTCGAGTCTTGCCTCCGCAACTAAAAAGTCTTCAAGTCATTGACTTGAGGACTTTTTCTCTATTCAATCAAGCGATCGGGCGATGCGACCGGCTCACCCGATAAATCAGGGGGAAAATTCTTTAATTCTATAGAAAATTTGCACCTTTGTACCATGAACAATCAAGGACTATTAGCATTGGCACAGTTGATTCTGCCATCAGAGATACTTTCAAATTTTGAAGTAGTACGTGTAGAAGAAGAGGCATCCCTTATCCGCATCTATCTTGATGAATCGGTTAAGGCTGAATATAAAGAGAACCCAGAGATTGAATCCAAAGGGTTCTGTGAAGCCGTAACTATACGTGACTTTCCAATCCGCGATAAAGGTGTTGACCTAATTGTCAGAAGACGCAAATGGTATGACAAGCAGAATAACCGATACTTCTCCGACTCTTACGACCTGAAGGCTGAAGAAACCCGCTACTCCAAGGAGTTTGCGGCTTTTTTAAAAGGAGTGTATGGAGACGATTCCTACGACCTCCCGTTCGCTTGACCGCTATTATCACATAAACGGGGATACGTTTGAAAAGCAATACAAGGAAGTGCTCAGCGGCTATCGTGAATGGTCAGAACTCTCACATGCAGAAGACTGGCTTGTCTTTCCAGAGAACATTGGTGAAAGCATCTGCATTGACGAAACGGCTCCAAGCAACGGTGAGCTGTACACTATAGTAAGCAACAGATCTTCACGTGGAGGTAAAGGTACCATCATTGCTATTGTAAAGGGTGTGGCGGCAGATGCTGTCACGGAAGCACTTATGCGCATTGACGAGGACAAGAGACTGTTGGTTAAGGAGATAACAATGGATATGTCGAATTCCATGCGACTTATAGCCAGACGCTGTTTCCCGAATGCAATGCGTACCATAGACCGCTTTCATATACAGAAACTTGCATGTGATGCCTTGCAGGAGATGCGTATCGCGCATAGATGGGATGCCATTCAAGCAGACACGGATGCCAGGGAAGAAGCCAAATGCCTGGGCGAAGCATACACTCCAATTGTGCTTGCAAATGGTGATACCCACAAGCAGTTGTTGGCTCGCAGCAGATATCTGCTTTTTAAATCTGCCGACAAATGGACGGAAAGTCAGAGACAAAGAGCTGAGGTGCTCTTTGAAACGTATCCTGATCTTAAAGAAGCCTATTCGCTTACACATTCCCTAAGAATGATATTTTCCAAGAATACCGTCAAAGATGCAGCAAGACTCTCGCTTGCACGATGGTACAACAAAGTGGACGACTCTGGCTTTAAGAGTTTCAATGTTATTGCCGCCACACTTTACGAGCACTATGATGAAGTCTTGAACTTCTTTGTAAACAGGGCAACTAATGCATTTGCAGAGTCTTTTAATGCTAAAATTAAGGCGTTTAGAGCTGCTTTAAGAGGAGTAACGGATATAAAATTCTTTCTTTTCAGACTTACAAAGCTGTATGCTTAATCCCCCAGGTTTATCGGGTGAGCCATGCGACCCCGACGGAAACGAATAATAAGCTATGCTTATTTCTTCCGTAAAGGCCCTTTGTTCTTCCAGAATCCCAATTTATAATAGATATAGGTGATTGTAAGCCCGATGCAAAGGCTGGCGCCGATGGCCCACCAGATACCGCTCCGTCCCCAGATAGAGCTAAACCAATAGGCGAGGGGAATGCGTATCAGCCAAAGACAAGTGATGCTTACTGCCATCGGGAACAGGGTATCGCCAGCTCCCCGTAATGCCCCGTTGAAGACGTTCAAGCCGCCGTGCACGACAAAGAATCCTCCCATGATCAATAAATATTCCTTGCCAATCCGGATCACCTCCGGGTCCTTGGTGAAAGCCAGCATCATCTTGTCCCCGAAGAAATAGATGGCCGTGAAGGTTGCTAGACCCAGCAATAGGTTGACAAGCATGGCGAATCGTACCCCGTCACGTACCCGGTCCAAGTGCCCAGCTCCGATGTTTTGCCCGCAGAAAGCAGCTAGCGCCCCAGAGAGGGTCAATACCGCTTGGATGATGATCGTGTCGATCTTTCCCGCTGCCCCGTAAGCGGTGAGCGTATCCGTGCCGAAACTGTTCACGATCCCCAGCAAGGCAATCAATCCGAGCGAGATGGCACATTGCTGTACGCTGGAGGGAAGCCCGATGCGGAGCCCTTCCTTGAACAGTCCCATATCGAACAATAAATCCTGTTTCTTGATAGAGAGCAGGGGATGGGTGTTGTTCACGTAGCCTAGGGCCACGCACATGCCGATCCCTTGGGCGATCACCGTAGCCCGTGCCGCCCCTTCGATCCCCCATTTGAAAACGACAATGAAGAGTAAATCCAAGGCGATATTCAAGATCGTGGTAAGCAGGATAAACAGCATGGGGCGCACGGACTCCCCGACACCCCGCAATATGGAGATAATGCTATTGAAAGTGACGAACAAGAACGTACCCCCTACATAAATCCTGAAATAAGCGACCGCCTGCGGGATCACGTCCTCCGGCGTGTTCGTCAGCCTGAACATCGGCTCGGCAAAAATAATCCCCGCTATGGACAGCAATACCCCTGCGACCAACATGAAGATAAAGAAAGATGAGAAGGCTTTTTGCACCTTATCGAACTCCTTCGCCCCGAAAAACTGCGAGATCACCACCGACGTACCGCTCCCGATACCGATCACCAGCGAGATAATAAAGTAATAGATGAAGAAGGAAGCCGATACCGCCGCCAACGACTCTTTCCCTAGAAACTGCCCGACAATGACGCTGTCGGTCACGTTATAGAGTTGTTGCAGCAGATTGCCGATCAGCAAAGGGAAAGCGAAACGCAGGATCACCTTCCATACCGCCCCACTCGTCAAATCCCTATTTCCTGTATTAATTTTCAATTCTCAATTCTCAATTCCCTATAGGTCTTTCAGCAGGATATTGTCGTTTGCCTTTATCATATCCTCACGTGTCTTCAGCAGGGCTTTCCATTCCTTGCTGAAAAGCTTGCTCGTGTCAATCTTGAAGTTCTCGGAGCCATACTCGTCCATGCGGGTCAGCAGGTAGCTGACCGTGATCTTATTGACATCGATCGCCGGCTGGTAGTATGCCACACGGTCGTCATTCCCGTAATTCACCTCGATGATGATGTTCAACTCCGTGAGCAGGTATAAGATCTGTGTCGTTATGCGGATAGGGATGCGGTAAGCGTCGGATAGCTCGTCGGCCGTATAGGGTTTCTCGCCTTTCACGAATCGTTTGATGATCAGCGAGGCGATCAGCAGGGTCAGGAAATCCTTGTACCGGCGGCTGATACTTTTGCTGTCCCTCTCAAAGCTGAATTTCTTCACGTTCTGGGAGGCGTACGACAGCTCTGCGCCAAACAAGCAAATCAACCAAGAAAGCTGCAACCAGAGCAACAACAAAGGCAGTGCGGCGAAACTACCGTAAATAGCGTTGTACTTGCTCACCCAAATCTGCCCGCTGATATAAATAAATTGGAACAACTGGAAGGCGCAACCAGCGATAAAGCCTGCCACCAACCCGTTCACGAACCTCACTTTCGTATTCGGCAGGGAGACGTACAGCCCCGTGAAAGCCAATGTCGTGATAATATAGGGCGCTATATGCAAGAACAACTCCATGAGCGGTGTAAAAAATAAGTATTGCCCCAAGAACGAGTTCTGCAAAGTAGACATGAAGATGGATAAACCGCTGGATGCCGTCATCAGCACCGGCAGCACGAGGAATAAGGCCAGATAATCGGATATCTTCCGGTACCACGGCCGGGATTTCTGGATCTGCCAGATATCGTTGAACGTATCCTCTACGGACGAGATCAAGTTGATCACCGTATAAAACAATAAAATCAAACCGACCCCGATGATCACTCCCCCCTGCGCCTGCGCCAGATAGCTCTCCACGAACTCGAACGCCTTGTTCAGCTCCATCTCGTGCCCGGGGAAATAATCGAACAACTCCTGCCGTACCGTCCCTTGGAAACCGAAGCCCTTAGCTATACCTAATAATACGGCCAGCAAAGGTACGATAGATAACAAGGTACTGTAGGTAAGCGCCGACGCCTTGGTTTGCAGGTTCTCGCTCTGGAAACCCCGCACGGCGAGTATGACCGTCTTGATGATATTGATATAAATCTCCTTCAGCCCACTAACTTCATTCTCGGTAATCCGCCAAATGTCGTAGGTAACGAAACGGATGGTTCGTGCTAATAATGCGCTGATCCGTTCTCCAATAGGTTTCTTTTCTTCCCGTGGCTTGTTTTTGGGCATATCGGCACATGATTTAATTGGCAAATAAAAAAAGCAGTCTGCCTATAAGCCGGGTCCTGTACCTCTTTGGAAAGAGGCGCCTGCCATTTATCTTGTCTTACCGTCGCCGGTAAGCTTTAGCGGTCTACCCCCCGGCATCGGACGAGCCATCCTACATGCGCCGGTATACATGACCTTACAACCCATAAGACGTACGGCATCCCGTATCGCTACGGGACCCGGTGAGCTCTTACCTCACCTTTTCACCCTTACCGGACGAGTCCGGCGGTTATTCTCTGTTACGTTACTCTACCCTCACGGACAGCTTCCCGTTAAGAAGTATGGTGCTCTGTGTTGCCCGGACTTTCCTCACACCCGAAGGTGAGCGACAGACCGGCAGACTGCGATAGGACAAAGATAGGTATTTTAGTTGACAGTTGGCGGTCGGCGGTTGACAATTATTTTGGAGACGCATAGGAGAGATAGGATAACATTTTCTTTTTCAGCCGTAAACATATTCTGTCTCCTAGGTGTTTTTTATACGAACAAGGATTGTAGATTGCCAGTAACCGACTGTCATTTATCGATTGCCGACTGTCAGTTATCGCGTGTCAACTGTCAATTCGTCTGCTGTTTAATTGTTAAAAAGGTACTTTGCAATACACAGTACTGTTAAGTGCGGTTAAGCCCCTGTGATGCCTCGTTAAAAGTGATAAAAAATACGATGGAAATGGAATATCCGCACAATTTTTGAGTTTTCTTTGCCGTAAAGAAACTGTTAAATTTAAGTGTTTAATTAAATAAGAAAAGTATGAAAAATATCTGGAAGAATGTGCTTGGTGTTGCTCTGATAGCAGCCATTAGTTCTGGTGCCGCGATCGGAACGAGTACTTACCTGATGAATAAGAATCAACGTCCGGTGGAGTTGGCCTCCGGAGTTGAGAATACCTTCAAGCAACCGTATCGATTGACGAATTATGGAACCGTGGCCGCCGAGAATATCGATTTCACTACGGCCGCCGAGAGCGCCATCCACGGGGTTGTCCATATCAAGGCCACGGCTAACGCGCAAGCCTCTAACGGGGACGGCGGTCAGCAGTATATGGACCCGTTCGAGTATTTCTTCGGCTTCGGTGGCCGTGGAGGGTTCCAACGTCCGCAACAGCAACCTCGTGTGGGCGCCGGCTCGGGTGTCATTATCTCTACGGATGGTTATATCATCACGAACAACCACGTGATCGACGGAGCCGATGAGCTGGAGGTTACCTTGAACGATAACCGGAAATTCCCGGCAAAGATTATAGGGGCTGATCCGACAACAGATATCGCCTTGATCAAGATCGAGGCAACCGACTTACCTACGATCCCCTTTGGTGATTCTGAGAAGTTGAAAGTAGGTGAGTGGGTGTTGGCGGTAGGTAACCCGTTCAACTTGACCTCTACCGTTACGGCAGGTATCGTGAGCGCTAAGAGCCGTGGTAACATCGGCGCCGGCGGCAAGGATCGTAGCAAGATCGAGTCGTTTATACAGACAGACGCCGCCGTGAACCCGGGTAACAGTGGTGGGGCGCTAGTGAACACGAAAGGCGAGTTAGTCGGTATCAATACCGCTATCTACTCCGAGACCGGTAACTTCGCCGGATACTCTTTCGCCGTGCCTATCAGCATCGCCGGTAAGGTGGCTAACGACTTGAAGCAATTCGGAACCGTGCAGCGTGCTGTATTAGGTGTATTGATACAAGACCCGCAATACGTGCCCGACGCTGAGAAAGAGAAAGTGAAAGTATTCGAGGGCGCTTACGTAGGTGGTTTCGCCGAGCGCAGCTCCGCTAAGGAAGCCGGAATCGAGAAGGGTGACGTGATTGTAGCTGTGAACGGCGTGAAGATCAAATCGTCTAGCGCTTTGCAAGAGCAGATCAGCAAATACCGTCCGGGCGACAAGGTAGAGTTGACGATCAACCGCAACGGTAGCACGAAGAAATTCACGGTAGAACTCCGTAATGCGCAAGGT
Source organism: Parabacteroides sp. KHUB-02 (assembly GCF_056640955.1). Taxonomy (NCBI): domain Bacteria; kingdom Pseudomonadati; phylum Bacteroidota; class Bacteroidia; order Bacteroidales; family Tannerellaceae; genus Parabacteroides; species Parabacteroides sp. KHUB-02. The sequence goes on from NZ_JBWQEV010000001.1 coordinate 662,088, forward strand.
AGCACCAAGGTCGTGAAGGGTGGTGACAGCGCAGAGGTTATGGGCGCAGCGTTCAAGGCTTTGAACGACGAGCAGAAACGTAAGTTAGGTGTAAGTTATGGTATCGAGGTCAGCGGTCTGACCAGCGGCAAACTGAAAGACGCCGGTATAAAGAAAGGCTTCATTATCATGATTGTAAACAACCAGAAGATCTCTGCTCCGGAAGACTTGGAAAAGATTGTGGAAAGCATACTTCAAGGACGTACGGAAGATCAAGGCCTCTTCATTAAAGGCTTCTACCCGAACGGACGTACGAAGTACTATGCGATAGATCTTGCCGAATAAGATAAACAAGGACTGTAGTCTTATAGGTGTGAAAAGATTGTTAAAGGTTTTTAATTGGCTGGATGTGGGGTGCATCCAGCCAATTCTTTCAACAAAAATGGTTATCTTTGCACCCCGTATTCTCAATTAAACAAATTGAATGAGACAATTAAAGATCACAAAGTCCATTACCAACCGCGAAAGCGCTTCGCTGGATAAATATCTTCAAGAGATTGGTCGAGAAGATCTTATCACGGTAGAAGAGGAAGTGGAATTGGCACAGGCTATCAAAAGAGGAGACCGTAGGGCGTTAGAGAAATTGACCCGTGCGAATCTCCGTTTCGTCGTTTCTGTGGCTAAGCAATATCAGAACCAAGGTTTGAGTTTGCCCGACCTTATTAATGAGGGTAACTTAGGCTTGATCAAGGCTGCCGAGAAATTCGATGAGACGAGAGGTTTCAAGTTTATTTCCTATGCTGTATGGTGGATTCGCCAATCTATTCTGCAAGCTTTGGCAGAGCAGTCAAGAATCGTGCGTCTTCCGTTGAACCAAGTAGGCTCGCTGAACAAGATCAGCAAGGCCTTCTCCAAGTTCGAGCAGGAAAACGAGCGCAGACCGTCTCCAGAGGAACTTGCTGATGAGTTGGATATCCCGGTGGATAAGATTTCCGATACCTTGAAGGTGTCCGGACGTCATATTTCCGTGGATGCCCCGTTCGTGGAAGGCGAAGACAACAGCCTTTTGGATGTGCTTGTGAACGATGACGCTCCTATCGCGGACCGGTCGTTAATGAACGAGTCATTGGCTAAGGAAATTGATAGAGCGCTTGCTACACTGACCGAAAGAGAATGTGAGATAATCAAGATGTTTTTCGGTATTGGCTGTCAGGAAATGACATTGGAAGAGATTGGCGACAAATTTGGCCTCACTAGAGAGCGTGTCCGCCAGATCAAGGAAAAAGCAATCAGAAGATTAAGACAAGGAACTCGTAGCAAGCTTCTAAAATCGTATTTAGGCTAATTTAAGGAATTATTGAGTTGGCGAAGGCTCCGGTCCGAAAAGGATTGGGAGCCTTTATTTTTTTTCTTAACTTTGCCACTGGAATATAATACCATAAAAACTATATAAATGACTACAAGACGTAATTTCCTGAAAACAGGATCTATTTCCTTGGCCGGCCTGTTGGTTGGCGAGAAGGTATACTCCGCCGTGAGTACGCCCGACAATAAAAAGAGTTTTAGCACGATCGCCTCTAAGGTGACCGGCGATTACGCCAGCAAGCGCCCGGCTCCCGAGGCCCGTAAGTTTACCTCCAAGGCGGTAGAGGAGCAACTGAAGGCTTCCAAGGCCCGTATCAAGGACCCGAAGCTGGCTTGGATGTTCGAGAACTGCTACCCGAATACCTTGGACACGACCTGTGAGTTCAAGATGGTAGACGGCAAGCCGGATACGTTCGTGATCACCGGAGATATTCACGCCATGTGGTTGCGTGACTCCTCGGCGCAGGTTTACCCCTTCGTCACCTTGGCGAAGAAGGATAAGGACTTGCGGCAAATGCTGGTCGGAGCTATCAATCGCCAGACCGCCTGCATCCTGATCGATCCCTACGCTAACGGCTTCAACGAAGGCCCTACCGGGAGCGAGTGGGAGAGCGACCGCACGGAGATGAAGAAAGAGCTTCACGAGCGTAAATGGGAGATCGACTCGCTTTGCTACCCGATCCGCTTGGCGTATCATTATTGGAAAGAGATTGGCGATACCTCCGTATTCGACAGCAAATGGGAGCAGGCAATGGAGGCCGTTTACCGTACCTTCCGTGAGCAACAGCGCAAGGATAGCCTCGGGCCGTACCGTTTCTCCCGTGTGACGGACCGCCAAGGCGATACCCTCTTGAACGATGGTTGGGGTAGCCCGGTGAACCCGGTGGGCCTAATCGTCTCTTCTTTCCGTCCTTCCGACGACGCTACGCTGTTCGGCTTCTTGGTACCATCGAACTTGTTCGCTATCACCTCGCTTCGTCAGGTGGCTGAGATTCTTCGTGTCGTAAGAAATAACACGGACTTGGCCGGCCGTTGCGAGGCGTTGGCCAACGAGGTAGAGGAGGCCGTGAAGAAATACGCCATCGTGGAGCATCCGGAATTCGGTAAGGTATACGCCTTCGAGGTGGATGGCTACGGCAGCCGTGTTTTCATGGACGACGCTAACGTACCGAGCTTGCTGGCTTTGCCGTTCTTGGGTTGCGTGGACGTGAACGACCCGGTTTACCAGAATACCCGTCGCTTGGTGCTGAGCCCTTCCAACCCTTACTTCTTCAAGGGAAAGGCCGGCGAGGGCATCGGCGGTCCGCATATCGGTTTCAACTATATCTGGCCGATGAGCTTGATCATGCGTGCTACGACTTCCAACGACGAGAAGGAGATCCGGTATTGCATAGAGACGCTTCGTGATACGGACGGAGGCACGGGCTTCATGCACGAGTCTTTCCATAAGGACAATCCTTCCGATTACACCCGCTCGTGGTTCGCTTGGACGAATACTCTGTTTGGCGAGTTGATCGTGAAGCTGCAATCCGAAGGCAAGCTGAAAGACCTCCTCGGCTAATACCACCAAGGTTAATATCACCAATTGTAGAGACGGGACATGCCCTGTCTCTACAAGTCTGTAACTGAGTGTATTTAGGCAAAATCAATCAAAACAACATAAATCTAAGCGGAATACATGAAAACAAATAAACTATTCATTCTGACAGGTCTGGCGGCGATAGCCTCCACCTCCTGTAGCCAAAAAGAGAATACGTCCGGGCAGCCCGCCAAGCCCATGAATATCCTTTACATCATGACGGACGATCACTCCTTCCAAACCATCAGCGCCTACGACAAGCGATACATCCAAACCCCCAACATCGACCGCATCGCAAATGAGGGCGTACGTTTCACCAATAGCTTCGTAGCCAACTCCATCAGTGGCCCCAGCCGTGCCTGCATGCTGACCGGCAAGCACAGCCACAAGAACGGCTTCATCGATAACGCCCATACCTTCGACGGCTCGCAGCAGACCTTCCCGAAGCTATTGCGTAAAGCTGGCTACCAAACCGCCATGATCGGCAAATGGCACCTCACCTCCGATCCCACCGGTTTCGATTACTGGAACATCCTCGTAGGCCAAGGCGATTACTATAACCCCATCTTCATCGATAACGGCGAGAAGCGTCAGATCGAAGGGTACGCCACGAACATCACGACCGATCTGGCTCTTGATTGGCTGGACAATAAACGAGACAAGAGCAAGCCTTTCTGCCTCCTGCTGCACCATAAGGCCCCGCACCGTACTTGGATGCCCGATACCTGCGACCTGCGTCTTTACGATGATGTGACCTTCCCGCTGCCCGAGAACTTCTACGACGATTACGCCGGCCGCATCGCCGCCTCGGAGCAGGAGATGAGCATCATCAAGGATATGGATATCGTATACGACTTGAAAATGGCCGATAAGGAGAACGAGATCCATTCCTCCAACGCCGATCTGGAGAAGTACGGCCGTGAGCTTTATAACCGCATGAATCCGGACCAGAAAGCCGCTTGGGACGCCTATTACGATCCGATCATCCAAGACTTCAAGGCGAAGAAACGCACGGGTAAGGAGCTGGCTGAGTGGAAATACCAGCGTTATATGCACGATTACCTTCGGGTGATCCATTCCGTGGATCGGAACATCGGTATCGTGCTCGATTATCTGGAGAAGAACGATTTGCTGGATAATACGTTGATCGTCTACACCTCCGACCAAGGATTCTACATGGGCGAGCATGGCTGGTTCGACAAGCGCTTCATGTATGAGGAATCCTTCCGCACCCCGTTGCTGATGCGTCTGCCGGGTGGCAAGAAGGGTGATATCCCGCAGCTCGTGCAGAATATTGATTACGCCCCCACTTTTTTGGAACTGGCCGGAGCCCCCATCCCAGCCGACATCCAAGGCGAGTCCTTGCTTCCCTTGCTGAAAGGCGAGCGGCCGGAGAACTGGCGTAACTCCCTTTACTATCATTACTACGAGTATCCCGCCGAGCATTCCGTGAAGCGTCATTACGGCGTACGTGACGATCGTTATAAATTGATCCATTTCTACAACGACATCGACGTATGGGAGCTTTACGACCTCCAAGAAGATCCCCACGAGATGAATAACCTTTACGGTAAGCCCAGCTACGAGGCAGTGACGAAACGCATGCGAGACGAGCTTTATAAGCTGCAAAAACAATATGATGACCCTGTGGGAATACGCTTCAATGTGTCGGACTGATGAGAGCGGACATTCGTGTTCTGTTATCAGATTTTTTAATTAGTTGTGGATTAAGGTGCATAAAGGACTTGGAACTTGGGGGATGAGAAGTTGAGTCTTTGCGCTTGATGACTTAGCTCTTTGCGCTCTTTGATTTAAGTCATTGGCTTGAAGGAATTAAGTCTATCGTATGGCTCTTCTTTGCTTATGCGTGTATCGAATTAAAAAATGACTATAGGCAGGTTTCAAGTTTCAAGGTTTCATGAAACCTTTTTCTTCACACACACGATGCGTACATTATATAGGTTTCAAATAAATCCCTTTATGTTTGTTATGCGGGATGGATAGCCTCGAAGAACTTGCGTAGCCACGACATGATGTTTTTACCCGAGGCGGACGGAGCGATCATGAGGAACTGTATTATATGTACTTGTGCGTGTGTGAGGAAAAGGGGTTCGTGAAACCTTGAAACTTGAAACCTATTTCCATGCCCATCCAGATATTGTCAACATCAGTACAGATAAATATATGTGCCTTTATCGTGTGCGTACATTAAAAGTAAGGATTGTTGAGCCATGAGAAAAAACTTGAAAAATAATGCCGAAAATGTTTGGAGGTTATGTTTTATAGCGTTACTTTTGCACCCGCATTCGAGAGAGAACGGCGATACCGAAATAATGAAACAAATTTTTCTTGAAAAAAGTTCTGAAATAATTTGGAAGTTTAAAAGAAAAACACTTATCTTTGCATCCACGTTCGCAAAACGAAAGCGACAAAAGAGTCCTTTGAGAGATTTACATAATTCAACAAGTAGTACAAGTATTAGGAAAATTAATTTTCCGGATTGATACCGTCAAAGAAGTATGACTTTGGACTACAATAACGGATTCCGGAGCGAGGATAATAAAACAATTTAAACAACGAAGAGTTTGATCCTGGCTCAGGATGAACGCTAGCGACAGGCTTAACACATGCAAGTCGAGGGGCAGCACAGGTAGCAATACCGGGTGGCGACCGGCGCACGGGTGAGTAACGCGTATGCAACTTGCCTATCAGAGGGGGATAACCCGGCGAAAGTCGGACTAATACCGCATGAAGCAGGGGCCCCGCATGGGGATATTTGCTAAAGATTCATCGCTGATAGATAGGCATGCGTTCCATTAGGCAGTTGGCGGGGTAACGGCCCACCAAACCGACGATGGATAGGGGTTCTGAGAGGAAGGTCCCCCACATTGGTACTGAGACACGGACCAAACTCCTACGGGAGGCAGCAGTGAGGAATATTGGTCAATGGGCGTAAGCCTGAACCAGCCAAGTCGCGTGAGGGATGAAGGTTCTATGGATCGTAAACCTCTTTTATAAGGGAATAAAGTGCGGGACGTGTCCTGTTTTGTATGTACCTTATGAATAAGGATCGGCTAACTCCGTGCCAGCAGCCGCGGTAATACGGAGGATCCGAGCGTTATCCGGATTTATTGGGTTTAAAGGGTGCGTAGGCGGCCTTTTAAGTCAGCGGTGAAAGTCTGTGGCTCAACCATAGAATTGCCGTTGAAACTGGGAGGCTTGAGTATGTTTGAGGCAGGCGGAATGCGTGGTGTAGCGGTGAAATGCTTAGATATCACGCAGAACCCCGATTGCGAAGGCAGCCTGCCAAGCCATGACTGACGCTGATGCACGAAAGCGTGGGGATCAAACAGGATTAGATACCCTGGTAGTCCACGCAGTAAACGATGATCACTAGCTGTTTGCGATACAGTGTAAGCGGCACAGCGAAAGCGTTAAGTGATCCACCTGGGGAGTACGCCGGCAACGGTGAAACTCAAAGGAATTGACGGGGGCCCGCACAAGCGGAGGAACATGTGGTTTAATTCGATGATACGCGAGGAACCTTACCCGGGTTTGAACGCATTTCGACCGCTCTGGAAACAGAGCCTCTAGCAATAGCGATTTGCGAGGTGCTGCATGGTTGTCGTCAGCTCGTGCCGTGAGGTGTCGGCTTAAGTGCCATAACGAGCGCAACCCTTGCCACTAGTTACTAACAGGTAAAGCTGAGGACTCTGGTGGGACTGCCAGCGTAAGCTGCGAGGAAGGCGGGGATGACGTCAAATCAGCACGGCCCTTACATCCGGGGCGACACACGTGTTACAATGGCGTGGACAAAGGGAGGCCACCTGGCGACAGGGAGCGAATCCCCAAACCACGTCTCAGTTCGGATCGGAGTCTGCAACCCGACTCCGTGAAGCTGGATTCGCTAGTAATCGCGCATCAGCCATGGCGCGGTGAATACGTTCCCGGGCCTTGTACACACCGCCCGTCAAGCCATGGGAGCCGGGGGTACCTGAAGTCCGTAACCGCGAGGATCGGCCTAGGGTAAAACTGGTGACTGGGGCTAAGTCGTAACAAGGTAGCCGTACCGGAAGGTGCGGCTGGAACACCTCCTTTCTGGAGCGAAGGATTCCGTACCGAGGTCATGCGAGGTATCGATCGCCTTGTGCTGCTGTTGAGATTATGTTTATTATATAGATCAATGACCGGAAGGCCGGTCGGAGAGAAAAAGATGAAGCTGGGACGTAAGTCTTGGCAAAGTTGACAGTCCTATAGCTCAGTTGGTTAGAGCGCTACACTGATAATGTAGAGGTCGGCAGTTCAACTCTGCCTGGGACTACTCCGAATGAGGGGGATTAGCTCAGCTGGCTAGAGCATCTGCCTTGCACGCAGAGGGTCAACGGTTCGAATCCGTTATTCTCCACGCATCCCGCGAGGGAAAGAGGATCTTTGACATATTGGACATCAAAAAGAAGAAACAAGTAGAGCGAGCTTAAGATATATCAACCCGTACGTATGTACGAGGTGAGAGAAAGTAAGCAAGGGCAGACGGTGGATGCCTTGGCTCTCGGAGGCGACGAAGGACGTGATAAGCTGCGAAAAGCCCGGGGGAGGCGCAAATAGCCCTTGATCCCGGGATATCCGAATGGGGCAACCCGGCAGGCTGAAGGCCTGCCATCCCGTAAGGGAGGCGAACGTGGGGAACTGAAACATCTAAGTACCCATAGGAGGAGAAAATAAACAATGATTCCGTAAGTAGTGGCGAGCGAACACGGAAGAGCCCAAACCCATGTCGTCTAGGCGACACGGGGGTTGTAGGACCACGACGTGGCAAGATAGAGTCAAGTGGAACGCCTTGGAAAAGGCGGTCATAGAGGGTGAAAACCCCGTACACGACTGACGATTGAAGCCTAGTGGCATCCTGAGTAGCGCGGGGCACGAGAAATCTTGCGTGAAACAGCGGGGCCCATCCCGTAAGGCTAAATACTCCCGAGAGACCGATAGCGAACCAGTACCGTGAGGGAAAGGTGAAAAGAACCCCGAGCAGGGGAGTGAAATAGACCCTGAACCCGTCTGCCTACAAGCGGTCGGAGCATAGCAATATGTGACGGCGTGCCTTTTGCATAATGAACCTACGAGTTACCTTCCCCGGCAAGGTTAAGTACCTAAGGTACGGAGCCGAAGCGAAAGCGAGTCTGAAGAGGGCGGCCAGTCGGGGGGGGTAGACGCGAAACCGAGTGATCTACCCTTGGCCAGGTTGAAGGTTGGGTAACACCAACTGGAGGACCGGATGGGTAAGCGTTGAAAAGCTTTCCAATGAGCTGAGGGTAGGGGTGAAAGGCTAATCAAACTCGGAGATAGCTCGTACTCCCCGAAATGCATTTAGGTGCAGCCTCTTTATAGTATATCGTGAGGTAGAGCGACTGATTGGATGCGAGGGCTTCACCGCCTATCAAGTCCAGATAAACTCCGAATGCGCGATATATATTTACAGGGAGTGAGGGCGCGGGTGCTAAGGTCCGTGTCCGAGAGGAGAAGAATCCAGACCACCGGCTAAGGCCCCCAAATGATCGTTGAGTTGAACTAACGAGGTCGGATCGCAGAGACAGCTAGGATGTTGGCTTGGAAGCAGCCATTCATTTAAAGAGTGCGTAACAGCTCACTAGTCGAGCGATCTGGCGTGGATAATAATCGGGCATAAACGATCTGCCGAAGCCGTGGATGTCGTAAGACATGGTAGGGGAGCATTCCATGCGGCGTCGAAGATGAGGGATGACCCTTGTTGGAGCGCATGGAAAAGCAAATGTAGGTATGAGTAACGATAAGGGGGGCGAGAAACCCCCCCGCCGAAAGACCAAGGTTTCCTGATCAACGCTAATCGGATCAGGGTGAGTCGGGACCTAAGGCAAAGCCGAACGGCGACGCCGATGGAAGAATGGGTTAATATTCCCATACTGCCTCATGGAGTGACGTGGAGACGGAGAAGTGACAGTCCTGCCGGCTGACGGAATAGCCGGTTGAAGGGTGTAGATATTGATTCCCGTAGGCAAATCCGCGGGGAGAGTCGAACCTGAGAGTATACGGAGCGCTTGCGCAACGTAATATGGACGTAACCATGCTCCCAAGAAAATCCGCTAAACTTATCCATGCGGCACCCGTACCGTAAACGGACACACGTGGTCGGGTTGAGAATACTGAGGCGCTCGAGTGACTCACGGTTAAGGAACTAGGCAAATTGACCCTGTAACTTCGGGATAAAGGGTCCTCGTCGTAAGGCGAGGCGCAGAGAATAGGTCCAGGCAACTGTTTAACAAAAACACATGGCTGTGCTAAATGGAAACATGACGTATACAGCCTGACACCTGCCCGGTGCTGGAAGGTTAAGAGGAGATGTCATCGCGAGAGAAGCGTTGAATTGAAGCCCCAGTAAACGGCGGCCGTAACTATAACGGTCCTAAGGTAGCGAAATTCCTTGTCGGGTAAGTTCCGACCTGCACGAATGGTGTAATGATCTGGACACTGTCTCAACCGTGAGCTCGGTGAAATTGTAGTATCGGTGAAGATGCCGATTACCCGCGATGGGACGAAAAGACCCCGTGAACCTTTACTATAGCTTTACATTGAATTTGGGCAGACGATGTGTAGGATAGGCCGGAGGCTTTGAAGGGGGTACGCCAGTATCCTTGGAGCCGCCGTTGAAATACGGCCCTTCGGTTGTTTGAGTTCTAACTCCCGGACGGGAGGACACTGTATGGTGGGTAGTTTGACTGGGGTGGTCGCCTCCAAAAGCGTAACGGAGGCTTCTAAAGGTGCCCTCAGACCGATTGGTAACCGGTCGTAGAGTGTAATGGCATAAGGGCGCTTGACTGGGAGAGATACAACTCGATCAGGTAGGAAACTAGAGCATAGTGATCCGGTGGTTCCGCATGGAAGGGCCATCGCTCAAAGGATAAAAGGTACTCCGGGGATAACAGGCTGATCATTCCCAAGAGCTCATATCGACGGAATGGTTTGGCACCTCGATGTCGGCTCGTCACATCCTGGGGCTGGAGAAGGTCCCAAGGGTTGGGCTGTTCGCCCATTAAAGTGGCACGCGAGCTGGGTTCAGAACGTCGTGAGACAGTTCGGTCTCTATCTATCGTGGGCGCAGGAGATTTGAGGGGCTCTGACACTAGTACGAGAGGACCGTGTCGGACGTACCACTGGTTTACCGGTTGTCCCGCCAGGGGCACCGCCGGGTATCTAAGTACGGATCGGATAAGTGCTGAAAGCATCTAAGTACGAAGCCGGCCTCAAGATTAGATCTCCCTGAAGGGTGGTTATAGACGATGACCTTGATAGGCCACAGGTGTAAGGGCGGCGACGTCCGAGCCGAGTGGTACTAATAGCCCGGGACTTTCCTCACGTGAGGGTTGATATATTTTAAGGCGATAAGGCGAAGCTGGTCTCTTCGGATTGATGTCCGGTCAAAATCTTGATAATGAAATTAAGGTGGCTATAGCACGAGGGATCCACCTCTTCCCATTCCGAACAGAGAAGTTAAGCCTCGTCACGCCGATGGTACTGCGTAACAGTGGAAGAGTAGGTAGCCGCCGTCTTGAAGAAGGCGATAGCCGATGGAGAGGAGTCAGTCCGTAAGGGGTGACTCCTTTTTTTATATTAAATTTGATGTATTAAATCTATTATCTAATATCATGAAGAAAATCTATTTATTTCTATTTAGTCTGTTTATCTGTAATATCCTTGCGGCGCAAGATCAAGACTATAAAATAGTCAGAGATATCTCTTATACCCAATCGAAAAATCCATATGCGGTGGAACGTTGTAAATTGGATCTTTATTATCCCGAGAACGCAAAAGACTTCCCTACGGTAGTCTGGTTTCACGGAGGCGGCTTGTCGGGAGGTAGCAAATTCATCCCGAAGGAATTGAAGAACTGCGGATTAGCCGTTATCGCCGTAAATTACCGTCTGCTACCCAAAGCCACGTTGAGCGATTGTATCGATGATGCCGCCGCCGCTGTCGCTTGGACATTCAGCGAAATTGAGAAGTATGGTGGGGATAGGCGTAAAATCTTTGTCTCAGGTCATTCCGCTGGAGGTTATTTAACAAATATGGTCGGACTGGATAAGAAGTGGTTGACTAAGTACCGGATAGATGCTGATTCCATCGCCGCATTAATCCCTTTCAGCGGTCATGCGATCAGCCATTTCGCTTATCGGCAGGCGAAGGGGATAAAAGATACCCAACCGAGTATCGACGAGTTCGCCCCTTTGTTTTACGTACGTCCTGACGCTCCTCCATTGATTATCGTCTCGGGCGACCGGGAGATGGAGATGCTGGGCCGCTATGAGGAGAACGCCTATTTTTGGCGTATGATGAAAGTGGCCGGACATAAGAATACTTATATCTATGAGTTGGACGGATATGATCATGGATCGATGGCCGCTCCTGCCTTCCACATCTTAAAGAATCACGTGAATGCGATCTTGAAAGGTTCAGAAACCCGGTAATTCGATAAACTATTTAATTTAATACGTATGGTTCTCTTTTCTTTATTAATGGTCTTGATTTGCTTGAACGCATGTTCTGGAGCGAAGACCTCGGACAATGTAACGGTGTATGTCACGACAAACGATCGTGCGAAAGATTTCGTGAGAAGTGAGATCGCCTTGGGGGACAAACAAGCCGCCTCGCCTTCCGTGATAACGATAGACCCTTCGGTGCGCTATCAGACGATGGATGGCTTTGGCGCCGCCGTGACAGGCTCTACCTGCTATAACTTGATGCGGATGGCTCCCGAGGATCGGACAGCTTTCCTGAAAGAGACTTTCTCTGATACGGAGGGGATGGGGTATAGCTATATCCGTATCTCGATTGGCTGCTCGGACTTTTCTTTAAGTGAGTATACTTGTTGTGACACGAAGGGTGTCGAGAATTTCGCCTTGCAGAGCGAGGAGAAGGAGTATGTGATACCGATCTTGAAGGAGATCTTGGCGATCAGCCCTTCTATAAAAATCTTGGGATCGCCTTGGACTTGTCCAAGATGGATGAAGGTGGATAACTTAAAGGATTTGCGCCCGTTCGAGTCGTGGACTAGCGGACAGCTGAATCCCGCCTATTATCAAGATTACGCTACCTATTTCGTGAAATGGATACAGGCGATGGAGGCCGAGGGGATTCCTATCGAGGCGATAACTCCCCAAAACGAACCTTTGAACCGAGGAAATTCCGCTTCCTTATTTATGGGATGGGAGGAGCAACTCTCTTTCGTGCGTGACGCTCTAGGCCCTAAACTGAAAGAGACTGGCCTCAAGACGAAGATCTACGCTTTCGACCATAATTACAATTACGATAATATGTTGGAGCAGCAAGGCTATCCGATGAAAATCTACGAGGATGAGAATGCCGCTTCTTTCCTGACAGGTGCCGCTTACCATAATTACGGGGGCGACCGGGAAGAGTTGAATAACGTAAACGGCAAGTTCCCCGATAAAGAATTAATATTTACGGAAACTTCTATCGGCATGTGGAATGATGGACGTAACTTAGAGAAACGCTTGATGGAAGATATGGAGGAGACGGCCTTGGGTACGGTGAATAACTGGTGTAAGGCAGTTATCGTATGGAACTTGATGCTGGACAACGAGCGGGGACCGAACCGAGAGGGTGGTTGCCAGACTTGTTATGGTGCCGTGGATATCGATCGCTCGGATTATAAGACGATTACCCGGAATTCTCATTATTATATTATCGGTCATTTATCCTCTGTGGTGAAACCGGGGGCAGTACGGATCGGCTCTAAAGGGTATACGGCTGATGGGATTATGTATTCCGCCTTCGAGAATTTAGATGGAACGGAAGCGCTCGTATTACTAAATAATACGGACGGGACTAAAAATATAACGGTAAACAGCGGCGAACGTTTGTTTACCTACGAGGTTCCCGCTAAAGCAGTCGCTTCTTTTCGTTGGAATCTTTACTAATAAGGAGGGTGTGTTAAAAGTTGGTATTATGGCACGCAGATTTAGCAGATTTGCGCAGATAATATATTGATTTTCATATCATAAATCTGCGGTCATCTGCTCAATCAGCGTTATCTGCGTGCCATGTTCACACTTTTGACACACCTCCGAGTGTCCAATACTTTATCTATAGTGGCAACAAGCCGGTAGCTTATCATATACGGCTTTATCCGCCTTATCCATATCCGTGTCATGGCCTACTTTAGCGATCGCCTTGCTGATCGCTTTCGTGGAGGTCTTTTGGGGATCGTACTGGAGATGGATCATCTGGGTATCTTTCCTCTAAAAAGAAAAATCCCCCGCTCTTCTATTCGTATGTAACTTACTTGTATCTAATTAATTATACTTATAGTCCGTACATTTTCCCACAAAACGCCTAAGGCGACAAGTATTTTGTCGTCTGAACTAGTAAAGTTTGTTACTTTCCTCTTCAGCCTGAAAGGACTACGCCGGTGTCCAATCCCTCTATGGATACAATAATTTTGTAAACGCGCTCATGTGGCAGCACAAAGATAATTATGTTGTCGATAGAGGTATATCGGAAAGGTCTATCCGACCAATAACGATTCTAATGCTTGAATATCATTTTGCCATTCCGCCTGCTTTTCAAGCCGCTTGAGGTAAACATCTATAAAATCCTCGTCTTTTGTCAGCATGTGCCATACTGCAACCAATAGCTTTCGGGCGATGGCCACTTGTATCTTCATCTTGTTCTTATGGCGTTGGGTGCATTGCACGTAGCTGAAATTTGAGAAAAAGCAGTTTCGGGTTCTTGATGCGACCCAGGATATTTCAATCAATATCTGACGCAGGAATCGGTTCCCATGCGTCGTCCTGTTGCTTTTGACTTTATTGTTGCTTATATCATTACGTGGTTTCAATCCACACCATCCCACAAGGTTTGTTGCTTTTTCAAACGATTTCATATCAGCCCCGGTCTCCGCAATTATAGCCGAAGCGGCGCGTTCTTTAACACCGGGGATACTCTGTAGACGTTTGAATTGTTTCGGGAAGTGTTCCTGGCACATGGCAATGAGAGCATTCCTGCATTCTTCGATTTGTCGCTCGATTACCTCTATAAGCTCTGCGTATTGCTTTAACAAACAGATGTCTGCCTGATGAAAGTCACCCGTTACGGCATCCTTTATGATGTTGCGTCCGTATTTCCGTAGAGTTTTTCCATGAATGAGTTTCACCAGCTCCTCAGGGTCGGTTATCCCGGTTATTATTGCACGGACGCATTTCTGATAGCTTTTTCCATTGACTCGGGATACATAGTTACTTAACCGAAAACCACATCGCTGTAAAGCAGCGTCCTGTTTATTGCTGTTATACGTCAGGTCTTCATTCAGGTCGAAGATGCGACGGTTATACTTGCGCATGTCCTGCACTCTCTTATCCGGCACAAAACTTCCACGAATCAGATTCTTCAACAAGCATTCCGCTATCCAGTGGGCATCCTTCACATCACTCTTGCGACCGGGAAGCTGCTTTATAAAATAAGGATTTACCAATTTGAGAGACATGCTCTCGCACAAGGCATTCCACACAGGGACCCAATAGGTCGAAGTGCTTTCCATTGCTGCCTCTGTCACCCCATGAGAAACCATCTCGGAACACATAAGTTCTAAATCAGGAGTCAATGTACCATAAACTTTTGCAAAAATAACGACCTCGGTATTATCAATCACACAGAGATAAATTGTATCTTTGTGGACATCAAGGCCGGCCACAATTCTGTCTTTGTCCATATTTGAAATTTTTTATTACACTCCTTAAATATAGGACATTCGTAACAATTAAACGAAGTATGAAGCAGAATTTGCGCGCTGGCCTCGGTTTTTATTGTGCCGGTGTAGAAAAACTCGATTTTTCTATATAATTTTGTCCCAATGAGCGGATAACACACCATTTACCCCTTTTGCCGCTTTCTCGATACGTTCCTTGCACATATTGCAAGAGCCTTTGACACCGAACATGGCATGCTCGGAGGCTACCCCCGTGGCGCTTTGCGCATGCATCATATGCCCCTCATGCCCAGTCATAGGCTTGGCGGGCTCGTCGCCGTTATTCATCATGGAAGTTTTTCCCTCCAGCTGTGCGCTGGCGTCTATGGCGAAGACTCCGTTGGTTACGATTTCCTCACCTTCTCGCAAGCCATTCAAGATAACATAAGAGTTACCAAGGGAAGGGCTTAGCTCCACCTCACGCATCAAGAAAGCGGGGGTATTCGTATCCGGTTGCTTTACGTACACGATAGCACGTTTACCCGTCCAGAGCACAGCGGTTTGCGGTACGACGATCTCGTTCTTATAGTTGCGGAGCGGGGCGCTTACGTTTGCCGTGGCGTACATCTCGGGCTTGAGCTCCAAAGAGGCGTTCGGTACCTCTACACGGACCTTGGCGGTACGGGTCGTCGTGTTCAAGATCGGGTCGATGAAAGAGATCTTACCCGAGAACTTCTTGCCGGGTAGCGCTTGCAAGGTAAATTCCACCGGATCACCTTTGCTAAGGAAAGGGAGATCCACCTCGAAAGCGTCGAACAAGGCCCATACCTTCGTGAGGTTCGCCACGTCGAAAAGGATAGCTCCTTGGGATACATAATCACCTTGGCTTACCCGCTTGGACAGGACGATACCGCTCGTGTTCGACTTGATCTCTACAACCGGGGAGATAGAGCCGGACTTCTCGATAGCGGCGATCTGGGCATCTGTCATCTTCCATAAATATAGTTTTTCACGGGCGGCCTGTATCAATTGAGATTGTCCCATGCGGATCGCTTCCAACAATTCTTGCTGGGCGGTGAAAAGCTCTGGGGAGTAGAGGGTAGCGAGGGTCTGTCCGGCACGCACCGTCTCACCCGTGAAATCAACGTTCAAGCTCTCGATGCGTCCGCTTACATGGGCTGTTTGAGATTGCAGGCTACGCTCGTCCGGTACGATCTTGCCGTATAAACGGACTTGCTTGACCGGATTCTGGCGGGATACCTTGGAGGTTTGTACGTCCGCTAAGGCTGCTGCTTCTTCCGAAAGCTGAATGGCGTTGGGATCGATGGCCTTGTCGGAGAAGGAGCTCTTACGTACGGGGATCAAATCCATGGCGCAGATAGGGCATTTACCCGGCTTGTCTTGGCGAATTTGGGGATGCATGGAACAAGTCCACTCGCCGGCCTCGTTCTGTTGGAGGTCGTGGCCATGCGTAGGGTCGTGAACTTCCGTGCCGGTCTCGCTCGCTTGTGACGTATGGCTGTCGGTATCGGAGTTATGGAACAGAAGCCAGCCCAACAAGAGGCCGCCCGCTAGGAACAGGATATATATCAGGTACTTGGATTTTACGGTTTCATTTATATTTTTCATTTTCTTATTCGTTTACAGAGGTGGATATTAATTTCTCGATTCCGGCGATTTGGGTATTATATTCCGCTATCGCTTCGCTTTTCTTCAAGTGATAGTCCAACATTTGTCGCTCCACTTGGATCACGTCGGTCAAGGTCGTACTTCCTGTCGAGAATTCCCGGACGATCAGTTGGTAGGTGGCCAACGATAGATCGTATTGTTTCTGGTACAAATCGATTTTCCGTGCGGCATCTTCCAATTGCTGGGTAATACGGATATACTCGGCTTGCAGTTGGTTCATCGTGTTCTCGTACTTCAACTCGCTGGATTTCCAATAATGCTTGCTTTCCCGTTGCTGTGCGTTATATTTCTTACGGAAGATAGGAAGGCTGATCTTTAGCATGGGCATGAACATATCCTTTCCGTTCATACCGGACATAGAGCCCATAGACATATCCTCTGGTTTCTTCCCGATCAAGGAATACTGGAGGCCGATACCTAGCATGGGGTAACTCATTTTCTTGTCCATCTCCGCCTTGGCTCGGTAAGCGTTTCCTTCCGCCTCCAGCATGGTAAGCATGGGGTTGTTGGAGATGACGTTGTCAAGAGCCATCGACTCACTCCATGAGAGAGGAAGCCGTTCCAACGAGTCGGGGACGGAAATCGGGGTAGCTAGCGACTGATTGAGCAACGTATTAAAAGCAGCCTCGGCCGTTTTCCGTTGCGATAACAAGGAGGCTAGCGTATTCTCCAGTTCTACCTTCTCCATCTGGATTCGCAGTACGTCCGACATTCCGCCCATAGAGTTGCCACTTCCCATAGAGCCTCCACCCATAGGGCTACCGCCGGACATTCCGGACATCGTACTACCGGATGCTCCCGTGCTTTGTACCGTAGGGCTTCCCATGCTACTGCCTCCCATACCCGACATACCTCCACCGGATACGGCGGGAGGAGTCGATGGAGCAGAAGATACGGGGGAGGGTAGGACGGAGGAACCGCCCGCCTTCGCCGACGGAGCGGAGAAGCGGTTCAATGCCAACTGTTCCAACTGGTCTAGCAGACGAAGGTTCGCCTGCGTATTTTTATATTGCTCGCTGATATTGCAAAGCTGGTACCATTGACTCTTCACCTCGTAATACAGGTTGTTGCGACTGTTACGGAATTGTTCGTAAGCCATCCGGGCCATCTCGGTCGCCTCGTTGCGGGCCGCCTTCCGGGTACCGAACCAAGGGAACATTTGCATCAAGGTGAAATCCGCTATTTGCTTTCCGGACAAGATCTCCATCGGTTTCAGGAAGAAACCGATCTCCAGTTCCGGGTCCGGATAGGCTCCGGCTTGCGGGACTTTCTCCAAAGATGCCTTATACAGGGAGAAGTCGGCGTTGATCTGCGGATTGTTACGTGCCGCCAGTTCCAGATAATAGCCTAAACTATCGGCCGGCTGGGAGTAAGCGAAAAGGACGTTTAGCATCCCCAGTACACCTGCCATGATGATTGATCTGATTCTTTTATATCTCATAAGTCGTTACCTCCTCTTGAATTTTATTCTTTTGTTCTTTCTTTATAGCGTTCTCCCGCCACCAGCATTGCAGGACGGGAACGACAAACATGGTCATACTCTGGATCAGCATTCCTCCGAACGTAGGGATAGCCATCGGTACCATGATATCCGCCCCCTTACCGGTAGAGGTAAGTACGGGGAGCAAAGCGATCAGGGTAGTGGCTGTAGTCATGGCCGCAGGGCGTACCCGTTTCAGTCCGGCGGCTACTACCGCTTCCCGGATATCGTGCTTGGTGCGGGGGTCTCGCTCGAGGAATACATGATGGATGTAGGTTCCCATCAATACCCCATCATCCGTAGCCACACCGAACAAGGCGATGAAACCGACCCAGACTGCCACGCTCAGATTGATCGTGTGCATCTGGAAAAGATCCCGCATATTCTCTCCGGCGATGGAGAAGTTCATGAACCAATCCTGTCCGTAAAGCCATAGCAAGATAAAACCTCCGGCGAAGGCCACGAACACCCCGGAGAAATGGATCAGTGAGGCAGTGACCGTCTTGAATTGAAAGTATAGAACCAGCAGGACGATCAACAAGGCGAGGGGAACGACGATCATCAGCCGGCTGGTGGCACGCTCCTGCTGCTCGTAATTGCCGGCGAACTTATAGGATACGCCGGGATCAAGGTTCAACCCTCCCTCCTTTATTTGTTGCTCAAGGATGCGGGAAGCCTCTTTCACGACATCCACTTCCGCCTTCCCCGCCAGTTTGTCGAAGATGACGTAGCCTACCAAGAAAGTGTTCTCGCTTTGGATCATCTGCGCTCCACGGGTATAGTTGATATCGGCAAGCTCTTTAAGCGGGACTTGCGCCCCAGTGGCGGTCGGTACGAGGATCATACCTAGCGCCTCTGGATTATCTCGAAGCTCACGAGCGTAGCGTAGGCGCACCGGGAAACGTTCCCTGCCTTCCACGGTGCGGGTCAGTACCATGCCACCGACAGCGGCACTTAATATCTCTTGCAAGTCCTCCACGTTTACGCCGTAACGGGCCATATTCTCACGGTTCAGTTCGATCTCCAGATAAGGGGCGCCTACCGCACGGTCGTAAAATACGGAAGAGGGGATAACGGAGGGTACCTCTTTCAATGCCTTCTCGATCGCCTTTCCGGCTTTCTCGATCGTCTCCAGATCCGGGCCATACACCTTGATACCCATCGGGGCACGCATACCGGTGGATAACATGACGAGACGGGCCTCGATAGGCTGCAGCTTCGGGGCGGAAGTCAATCCCGGAAGATGGGTGACGTTCACGATCTGTTGCCAGATATCGTTCGTGTTCTTGATCTCCGGTCGCCATTGGCGGAAGTAATCGCCTTTAGCGTCTGGGATCAGGCTGTCTGAGGGAATCAGCCGGAAACCGTCTTTGGGGTTATATACGCCTCCATCTTTTAGGAGATACTCCCCTTGCCGGTTTACCTTGAAACGTTCCCTTTTCCCGTCCTCATTCAGGATATATTCCGGACGGTAGTTGATCGTATTCTCGAACATCTGTACCGGCGCTGGATCGAGGGCGGAGTTTACACGGCCCCATTTACCGATGGCGGTCTCCACCTCGGGGATAGAGGCCAGCCGTTTGTCGAGCGCCTCTATATAATCAAGGTTTTGCTCGATACCGGAATGCGGCATGCTAGTCGGCATCAGTAGGAAAGAACCTTCGTTCAGGCTAGGCATAAACTCCTGTCCGATGCCTCTCCATATCCAGAAACCGAATACGATGGTAGCTCCCGGAATCAACATGAATTTCCAGCGGTTATCCAAGCACCAGCGCAATATCCTCTCATAATACATAACGAGCAGCCACAGGATGCTTAGGATGATGGCTACGCAACCCGCCACGAACAGGATATTGGCGAGCATCCCTTTTTGCGGCCCCATCGGCAACCATTCCTCGGACAGGTAATAGATCGAGACAAAGAGGGTGATACCGATATTGATATAAGTGCTCATCTGAGGCTTCTTCCAATACCCGGACAATAGATTATTCAACCCGACTGCCGTTAGCCCGATAGCGGGAATACTGCCATAGATAATAAGTAAGGCGATTCCGGCCACGATCAACAGGTAATTCAGTATTTTCCGTATCTGCCTTGAATGGATCTTTATCGAGAACAACCAATACGATAGGGAAGGAAGCAAGATCAATCCCAGCACGAAGGCGGAAGCCAAAGCATACGTCTTGGTGTAGGCCAAGGGCGAGAACATCTTCCCTTCCTGCGCCTCCATGGTGAAGACGGGGAGGAAGCTGACGATCGTCGTGATCATCGCCGTGCTGATCGCCCCGGACACCTCGCTTACCGCCTTATAAATAAGGTTGACAAACGCCTTTCCCCCCTGTATATGCCTGTTCTCGGGCATCTCCCGGTAACGGATGATACTTTCCACGAAGACGACCCCTACATCCACCATCACGCCAATGGCGATCGCTATACCCGATAAAGCCACGATATTCGCCGCTATCCCCGTATAACGCATGATGATGAACGTGGCGAGCACCGCTATCGGTAACATGCTGGCGATAACGATAGAGGCCCTTAGGTTGAGCACCAGCACGATGATAACGATCACGCAGATCAATATCTCGTGGGAGAGGGCGGTCTCCAACGTCCCGATCGTCTCCTTGATAAGCCCCGTACGGTCGTAGAACGGCACGACGGTTACCTTGGAGACCGTCCCGTCCGCCAGTACCTTCTGGGGCAATCCCGGTTCCATCTCCTTGATCTTCGCCTTTACGTTATTGATAACCTCCAAGGGGTTGGAGCCATAGCGGGCTACGACCACTCCGCCCACGGCCTCCACACCCTCCTTGTCCAGCCCTCCCCGTCGGGTTCCCGGACCGATATTCACGAACGCCACGTCCGATATGCGAACCGGCACGCCTTCCCGCACGGTGATGACAGCATTCTCTATATCCTTTACATTCTTGATATACCCCAAGCCCCGGATCAGGTACTCCACCTTATTGATCTCCATTGTCTCGGCGCCGATATCGAGGTTGCTCTTCTTGATGGCGCTCATGATATCCATCACGGAGACGTTGAAGGCGTACATGGCATCCGGGTTCAACTCGATCTGGTACTCCTTCACGAAACCGCCCGCCGAGGCAACCTCGGATACCCCCTCGGCGGAGGATAAGGTGTACTTGACGTAGAAATCCTGTATCGTACGCAACTCCTCGGCGTTCCAGCCTCCGGTAGGTTTACCGGTCTTGGGGTCCCGTCCTTCCAGCGTATACCAATAGATCTGCCCGAGGGCGGTAGCGTCCGGTCCCAAGGTAGGCTGTACGCCTTCCGGCAAGGTTCCCGGAGGCAGGGAGTTCAGCTTCTCCAATATACGGGAACGGCTCCAGTAGAACTCTATATCGTCATCGAAGATAATGTATATGAAGGACATCCCGAACATGGAGGAACTACGGATCGTCTTCACTCCCGGGATACCTAAAAGAGAGGTGGTCAGCGGATAAGTGATCTGGTCCTGTATATCCTTCGGCGAGCGGCCCATCCATTCCGTGGCCACGATCTGCTGGTTATCGCCGATATCGGGGATGGCGTCTACCGGAATCGGATTCCGGGGAATGATCCCCCCGTGCCAATTGAAGGGGGACGTGGAGATGCCCCATACGATAATCAGCACTAGTAAAAGTAAGGTTACCACCCTGTTCTCAAGGAAGTAACAAATGATTCTGTTTAACATTTGAATGAGCTTTTATGATTTGAAAACATATGAGAACGCTTATTTGTTCGTCTTTGAAGGCAAGCGATCACATGAGTACTCGTGATGCTTTACGCCAGTACTCGCAATGGATTACTCCAGTATTTGCAATGGATTACTCCAGTACTTGCGGTGGATTACTCCAGTACTCGCAATAGATTACGCCGGTACTCGTGCGTAAACAGACGTAAATCGCCTTTTAAAAAGGAAGCCTATACGCTAAATCAAAAAAGTACAATGATGGACGAATAACGGGATAGCGCTATTCTCCTTGGGTGGATTAATAAAGGGATTGGAACGTGTTGTCTCGTCTCGCCCGGCGATCTTATAGGAGTCGAGTAGATCGAACAACAAAACTACAGCGACAGGAGCGGACAATTGCACGAGCGTATTCGCCACATCCTGATCGACGGATAACTTAACATATTCCGTCTCGGTAGAGCAGCACTTATGGGACGTGCCCGCCTCACCACAACTGGGGCAAGTGTCAAGATACTGCAAACTCACCTCCGCCAACTTACCCATACAATAATGGTAATTCAGCGCAAACCCGGAGGAAACCCCGAGGTAAAAAACAGCGAGTATGAACAATAAAAATCTTCTCATCCCAAGTAATATATTCCGCAAATATATGAATATTTTTTGAACGGGCAATAGGGTGGAAAAAGTGCTCGTAGGGTTGTTAAAATCAGAACCTTTTCTTTATAGCCTTGTTCAAGGTAGGTAATTAATCTAAACAAAACACATTTATGAGACTATTTGTACAAGGGGCAGTATTACTGCTAGGTATGGGATTCTTATCGGCTCCCGCTAAGGCTCAAAAGGTGGTCATCGAGGATGACGTGCCAAATTCGATAGTCCTTGTCAGCCAAGACAAGGCAGGTGATGAAATCGTGAGGATAATGAATGAGACGCAGAGCCCTCGTTTCCACGACCCGAAAGCCCCCCGCTTCGTATTGACCGATCGTAAGGGACGTTTCGCCTTGGGTATCGGCGGTTACGTGAAGGCTACGGCGGAGTATGATTTCGGCGGGATTTCGGATGATGTCGATTTCTATCCGTCCATGATCCCGAATGGTGGGCAGAACTACGTCCGTAACCAGTTCCAGATGGACGCTACTACCAGTACGATATTCTTGAAATTAGTGGGTCGTACCAAACACCTCGGGGATTTTGTCGTGTATACGGCGGGTAACTTCCGGGGAGGCAGCAAGGTCTTCGAGCTTCAGAACGCCTATGTGTCTTTCCTTGGTTTCACGATGGGTTACGATTATAGTACCTTCATGGATCTGGCCGCTCTTCCGCCCTCGATCGATTATGCGGGGCCTGCCGGACAGGTTTTCAGCCGTGCCACCCTGTTACGCTATGAGCGTGCTTTCGGTAAGGGATGGAAAGCGGGTGTAGGTATCGAGATGCCAGTGGTGGATGGCATCACGAACCAAAGCGTGAATATCAGTAACCAACGTATGCCGAACTTCCCTGCCTATATCCAATACGCTTGGAATAAGAGCAGCCATATCCGTGTAGCTGGTATCGTACGTAATATGACGTACGAGAACTTGGTGGCGCAACGGGCCGAGTCTAAGGCCGGATGGGGCGTGTTTGCCGCCTCTACGTTCAATGTGACGAGCAAGCTGAACTTCTACGGTCAGGCTACTTACGGCCGGGGGATCAGCCAGTTCTTGAATGATATCAGTAATCTGGACGTGGATCTGGTTCCGGACCCCGAGGCCAAAGGCAAGATGCAAGTGCTTCCGATGATGGGTTGGTACGCTGGCTTGCAGTATAATATCACGCCGAAGGTATTCGTCTCCAGCACCTATAGCCAGACTCGTTTATACAGCGAGAATGATTACCCGGTTACCCCGTCGGATCAATACCGCTACGGTCAATACTTGGTAGCCAACATTTTCTGGAACGTGAACGCTAATCTGCAAGTCGGCGCCGAGTACTTGAGAGGCTGGCGTACCGATTTCAACGATATGACCCGCCACGCCAACCGACTTAATGTTTCCGCTCAATATAACTTCTGATAATGTAGCGTTTTGTTGATGTGCCACACCGGGGGATTCTTGGTGTGGCATTTCTTTTCGAGGCGATTGGCAGGTCTGCGATTAATAGATGTTCGCCATGCTAATCAGCGGCTCATACAGCTTCTCGATATCCTGCGAATCGATCTCGATTTCTACTTGATCACCGGGGATAAGAGTCTGTCCGGCGGGAGCCAAGTCCTTGCGATCCCGGTGAATAGTCTTGATGATACAACGTTGGGGGAGGGTGAGGTGATCTACCTCCTTCCCGTCGAAATAGGCACCTGTCATGATCTCTACGAACAGGCTGGAACGCCCTTCGGTACGGAAGGCTGGAGTCGAGATCATCTCGTCGTAGAGAACCACGTTAAAAGGTTTTATCTGTAGCATTTCCGTGAAGTAATACGTAAGCCCGCCGACAATGATAGAGGGGTAGAATACGTCCAGATGCCCGGTTATCTCCGTAATCAAGACGATACCCGTCAGCGGTGTCCGGACTACCGCCACCAAGAAACCTACCATGCTGATTAACATGATATAGCTGATGCTCTCCGTTTCAATGAAACCATACTTCACCAATAATAAGGCGATGATCTGCCCGAACAATCCCCCGGTAACTAGTGTAGGGATGAAATTCCCTCCCGGCAGTCCGGAGGAGAAAGAGAGAGACGTGAATATCAAGTGGATGAGCATCATCGCCGCTATCCATAAAACGGGGTGATATCCATGCATCGCTTGCATGATAAGGAATTGCTCGCCTCCTCCTGTCAAGTCGATCTCCGTCAATGAGATCGTATACGCTATGATAAGCAGGTACAACATCTTCATATAAGGAGGATGCTTCAGTCTGGTAAAGAAATCCTTGCACCAAAGGGTAAACATCGAGTAAATTTTCCCGAAGACGGAAATAACCACGGCCAGAAATAAGAACAACTTCAGTTGATCTATAAAAGTAGCCTGCGGGGCAATAGCGCTAATCTGCGAGTAGGGGTTGAAGGGGAAAATCAAGCTCGCTACGCCTCCCGCCACGACCCCTGCCAGCAAGGTGGTAATGGCGGTCTTGGGAGCGTCGAACCGTTCGATGGACTCGATCACCAAAAGTGAGGAAGCGAGGGGAGCGGCGAAAGCGGCGGCCAATCCGGCACCTGCGCCGGCGGCCAAAAGTTGCTTGCGCTCTCCAGCCAATACGTGTCCCCATTTGGAAATGATATTCCCCACGTAAGATCCGATCTGTACGCACGGCCCCTCACGACCAAGGGACAGGCCGGCGCTGATCGCTAATATCCCTCCCGTGAACTTGGCGATTAATTGTGTCAATGGGTTTTTATAAGTGATCCTGCCATTGATAACCGCCCGTGTCTGGGGAATGCCCCCACCGGTAATCAGCGGCATCTTCTTGACCATCCAATTCACGCAAAGCAATATACCCCATAGCGTGAAGAAGAACAAGACATGGAAATACCAAGGGTAATGACCGTCGAAAAAAAGTTTCCGGCTATTGAATAACTGCTGGAGCAGATAGTGATAAGGTACCGCTACCAACCCGGTCAGCAATCCCACGAAAATGCTTACAAAATAAAGTCTGGCGTCAATAAGTTTCAATTTCCAGATCCGCCAGCGCCTCAATTTTGTTATATCTAAGAGATCATTATCCATCGGACTCACCTTGTTTTCGTTTCCTGTTACAACAACCAAGGTAAATAAGAGGTTTAAAATCTCATTCCATTGAACCTTTTTTAAAAAGCCTTGTTATTAAGATATAGTGTTTTTCATGGTATTAGAATTAAGTTAGATTAGGTTATCCGTCTTGTTCGTGAGAATAGGGCGGTTTTCCTGTTTATAGGGGTTTGTACTTTGAGGCGGTTAGGATTTCTTGGGCGTCGTTGTTTTGCATCAACGCCTCCGGGGTAGATCCCGTCTCCTTCATGTACTGGTTGATGATCTGCCAGCCTATCCAAGTCCCGATATTCCCGGGAGCGTCGTTCTCGGGGAAAATGGCCGGGGTATCCTCGAAATACTGGGAAGTTGTCAGTTGATCCGGGGTATAAAGATGCTTGCGCTCGATGATTGCTTTCCAGATTGTTCCTTCGTTGTCCTTGCACCAGTTGTAGGCCTGTTCGGTGTATCCCATTAGCTCGGCGGCATCGGGAACGCCTAGGGCTTGCGAGAGCAGGTATTTGATTTTTCCCTCGTAAATCATCCGGTCCAGCAATACGTTCTCTTTTCCCGCGAAAGGATATTCGGACATGAGCCACCCCGCCAGATAATCCGGGACTACGAGTCCACGTTGCATTTTCAATTTCTGGGAGTCATAGAAGAAATCTTGGTACAAGGGATAGTCCTTTCCCATATACTTATCGATGGAAAGGGAAAGCAGGCTATCGCCTACCAATACGTTCTGGTTGAAACCGGATACATGCATATAGATAGCAGGGATCTGCATCGAGGGGAAATTCTCCTTTAGATAGGCGAATCCGTATCCCAAGGATTTCTCGATATCCTCCACGGAATCATATTGGGTGATAGCGTCACGATACAAGCCTTTCAAGGTAGGCTCCGAGTAATAATTCCGCATTTTCTCGAAGAAGCCGGGAGTCTCGATGGTTTGCAGGTTTAATATGCCTTTCCCGATGATATCCAGCATTTCCGGGTATTGTTTGATTAGTTCGGGTTGCAAGGTGGTATCTTCCGTATCGATCAGCCGGAATAAATCCTTGTCAAAACGATTGATATGCAGGGGTTCGACGGTAGCGTAGTTGATCGTATTTGTGTTTTGCCCGTTGCAGCTCAATAGCGTAGCGGACAAAATACAGGCCATGATGAGTTTTGTAACCATATCTCTTCGTATAATAATGTAATATGATAAGAAACGGATCGCATGGGGTAATATTGTGTGACTGGCATCTTATTACTACCTTTGCCTCCCTTTTATTTAAGATTCATCATGCGATATACGAACAAACAAATTCTAAAGATCACGTATCCGGTATTAATCAGCTTGCTCATGGAGCATATGATCGGATTGACGGATACCGCTTATCTGGGACGTGTCGGCGAGGTCGAGCTAGGTGCCTCCGCCTTGGCAGGAGTCTATTATCTTGTGATTTATATGCTGGGCTTTGGTTTCAGTGTAGGCGCTCAGGTGCTGATGGCACGTCGTAACGGTGAGGGGGAGTATAAACGGATCGGCGAGGTTTTCACGCAAGGCGGGCTATTCCTTTTTTTGCTGGCGGCGGTGTTGTTTACGGCCTCTAATCTGCTTACGCCCCATCTGCTCCACCGGATGATCGGTTCGGAAGAGGTGTATCGAGCGACGATGAGCTATCTGGACTGGCGGGTGTACGGGTTCTTCTTCTCTTTTATAGCGGTGATGTTCCGTGCGTTTTACGTGAGTACGACGAATACGAAGATCTTGACGGCCAATTCGGTGGTGATGGTGCTTACCAACGTGGTCTTGAACTATATCTTGATATTCGGTAAGTTCGGGTTCCCCGCTTTGGGGATAGCGGGTGCCGCTATCGCTTCCTCGATCTCGGAAGCTGTTTCCGTATTGTTCTTCGTGATTTATACTTGGAAGAAGATAGATTATAAAAAATATGGTCTGTTCCGTTTTACGAGAGTGGATTTTAGGATGCTGGGACAAATACTTAGTGTCTCTATCTGGGTGATGATCCAGCATGGGATCGCTTTTGGAGGATGGTTTATCTTCTTTATCGCTATGGAGCATCTGGGTGAGCGGCCGTTGGCGATTACGAATGTGGTACGTAGCATCTCCTCGTTCCTGTTTATGTTCGTGAATGCTTTCGCCTCCACGAACAGCTCGCTGGTAAGTAACTTGATCGGTGCCGGGGAGTCGGACCGGGTGCTTCCGCTTTGCCGGAGGATGATCGGGCTATGCTATGCGTTCGTGCTACCGATCGGTATCTTGATCGCTATGTTCCCGTCTACCGTATTGCGTATTTATACGGATAACCCGGACTTGATCGCTAGCTCGATCTCCTCGTTGTGGGTGATGCTGTCTTCTTATCTCTTCGCTGTTCCCGGTTTTATTTATTTCTTTAGCGTATCGGGGACAGGCAATACCCGCCGTGCGCTGGAAATCGATATGGCTAGCATATTCGTGTACGTATTATATATATTGTATGTCGCCGTATGGTTGCGTGCGGACGTGGCGGTTTGCTGGACTACGGAGTATGTATATAATATCATGATCCTTTCTTCTTTCTTCTATCTATGGAAAGGAAATTGGCGTAACAAGAAAATCTGAAGACTTATCTTTTGATTAGTACGGTAATTCGTAAGGATAAATCAAAAAAGACCATCTTGGCATTCACGTTCTGTGTGATATGGCGTTCCGCTTTCGCCAATTCTTCCATCAAATCGATCACGTTTCGCTCGTTGACGAAAGGGGAGAACTTAACGGAGAAGCTAGCCTCGTCCAGATTCATATAATTAAGTTCCGGCGATTGGAACCGGTACATGAAGTTCTCCCGGATCAAATGCTGACAATAGGAGAGGAAGTTTTTCTGTCGTTCCCGTCCGATCCCTGCCATGACGTCCGCCATCGCTTTCATGCCTTTTACGTTTCGTGCCCATGAGTTTCGCATCATGGCCTTGAATTGCTCCAGAAAGAATTTATTTTCCTCGCCCAAGCTAATCGCCTCCATCGCCTTGATAAAACTTCCGGAGGAGAGGTGAGCGACGTGTTTAGCGTCGTCGGGCGAAAGCCCGAAACGGGATACCATGGCATTCATGATCGCATCGGTCTCAATGGGACGGATGTGGATACGTTGCGCACGGGATTGGATGGTCCCGAGGATAAGGTCCGGTGTCTCGGATACCATAAGAATAACCGTTCTCATAGGAGGCTCCTCTATGATTTTCAGAAGCTTATTGGCACAAGTAGGATGCAGTTTCTCCGGCAACCAAACTATCAAGATACGATATTCCGCCTCATAAATCTTTAGGCTCAGTTTATGGATAATCTCATCGCTTTCCTTGGAATAGATGATGGCTTGTGAGTTTCCGGCCTCGATATAATCCAGCCATTCATCCATATTGAAATAGGGATGTTCTTTGAGGAACCCACGCCATTCACTGAGATAATCATCGCAGACCTCTTTCTTTTTCTCTTTCTTGGCTACGATCGGGAATACAAAATGTAAATCGGGATGTGCCAATTCGTCATATTTGAGGCATGACGGGCAACGTCCACAAGCGTCCGTGTCCGTCCGGTTCGTACAATTCAGATAACGGGCGTAAGCCAAAGCCAGCGGAAACGCCCCGGCTCCCCCTTGCTCTGTGAATAACTGTGCATGGGGTACGATCCCCGTCCGAGCCGATTGTCTCAACCGTTCCTTCACTTCCTCTTGCCCGATGATATCTTTAAAATACATGAGATATTTCCTTTTCTATAGAATAATGAACGAAGTTACGGAAAAGTATTCAGATATCAAAAAGCGCGAGGTTTTGTAAATATCAATTGACATATGTAGAGTAAAACTAAGAACGGATACAATACCAAGTCAAGTCCAATAAAGAATATGTATTTCATTACCTTAGAATTTTAAAAATAACCATACTTAGTACATGATTGTTCAATCGTGTACTTCTATTAGACAACTCAGCGTACAAAAACCCCTATTGTATTTCAATAAATTTCTTTCGCTATTTTGTAAACGCTATCCGAGGCCATCATTGTGTAGAAATGTAAGCTCGGTACACCATGAACGATCAGATCCTTGCACTGCTGTATACACCATTCCACACCCACCTCTTTCGCTTCCGCATCATCTTTACATTTACGTAATTCTGTTGCGAAAGGCTCCGGGATATCTGCACGGAATATCTTCGGAAGAACCGTTAATTGGTTCTTGAAAACGATCGGTTTGATACCGGGGATGATGGGAACCGTGATGCCTTCCGCACGGCAACGATCCACGAACGCATAATATTTTTCATTATCGAAGAACATTTGGGTTACCAGATATTCAGCGCCATTTTTTACTTTCTCCTTTAAGTAATAGATATCAGATTCCATATTGGGCGCTTCCTCGTGCTTCTCCGGATAGCAAGCCATGCCGTACGAGAAGGGAGTCTCTATACCGTCTATCTTGGAACCGTCTAACGCGATACCTTCGTTGAAATGATTTACCTGCTGCTGTAAATCAGTCGCGTGATCGTGGTATAACTCCGGGTTTTGCTGGGAGGCCTCTAAGGTCTTTATATCTCCCCTTAATATTAAGAGGTTGTTTACGCCAAGGAAGTTCAAATCGATCAAAGCGTATTCCGTCTCGTCTTTCGTAAAGCCTTTACATATAATATGGGGTACGGCAGGAATACCGTATTTATTCTGGATAGCCGAAGCGATCGCTACGGAGCCCGGACGTTTACGGATGTTTACTTTCTGGAAACTTCCGTCTGGTAAGGTTTTATAGACGAACTCGCTATGGTGGGAGGTGATATTTATGTATTTAGGGTCGAATTCCTTCAACTTGTCAATTACATTATACACCTTCTGGATACTGTTACCTTTCAGCGGCGGTAATATCTCGAAAGAAAAAGCGGTACTCTTACTATGCCTTATCAGATCAATGACTTTCATATTTTAATTATTTTTGACGCGAATGTAGCAAAAATCTTGGTAACATAGATTTTAATCCGCTATTTGTATATATCCATGCCACGGCTCTTTCATTTACCCATCCGTTTCGGCAGGCCGGAATGCATGAATCTCAAGTGAAATTCCGCACAATAAGTTTACGAGAGAAAATTGTGTATAAGAATCTGATAATCAGTATTTAAAAAACAGGATAATCTTTCTGCGAAAACACGTACATGTTTTTGGAAAAAGTCGTACGTGTTTTCCGGAAAGGTCGTACGAGTTTTCCGGAATCCTTCCACCGAAAACAAAAGCGCATGTTAAAATTTACAAGAAACCCCACTTTAACGAAATGTTAAATGAAAAAGCCGTGGCCTTCCGTTTGCTTTTTTTAGTTTATAGGCCGAACTATATATAAATTAGCGTATATTTGCGGTACACAAAATCTCCCATAGCGACGGCTATGGGCGTTTTTGCTTTTGAGCGATATTATTAACAGTGTAATTTGTTAATTTTAAACTAATTACAGCAAATTGTATAGATATGGAAAATTTAAATTGGTCTGAGCTGGGATTTGGTTATATCAAGACAGACTACAATGTAAGATGCTACTATCGTGACGGCAAATGGGGTGAGTTGGAAGTTTCTTCATCCGAGATTATCAATATTCACATGGCCGCTACTTGCTTGCATTACGGACAAGAGTCTTTCGAGGGTTTGAAGGCCTTCCGTGGAAAAGACGGTAAGATCCGTGTATTCCGTATGGATGAGAACGCTAAACGTATGCAATCTTCCAGCCGGGGTATCAAGATGGCTGAGTTGCCTGTAGAGATGTTCGAGGAAGCTGTACGTAAGGTCGTGAAATTGAACGAGCGTTTTGTTCCTCCTTATGAGAGCGGTGCCGCTTTATATATTCGTCCGTTGATGATCGGCTTGGGCGCTCAGGTGGGTGTGAAGCCGGCTCCCGAATATATGTTTATGATATTTGTCACTCCGGTAGGTCCGTATTTCAAGGGTGGATTCCAGCCCTCGAAGGTGTGCGTGCTTCGTGAGTACGACCGTGCGGCTCCTAACGGGACAGGTACGATCAAGGTGGGTGGTAACTATGCCGCTAGCTTGGTAGCTGGCGAGATCGCTCATTCCAAGGGATACGCCGCCGTATTGTATCTGGATCCGAAAGAAAAGAAATATCTGGATGAGTGCGGTCCGGCTAACTTCTTCGGAATCCGTGGCAATAGCTATATCACTCCGCAATCCCACTCGATCTTGCCTTCGATCACGAACAAGAGCTTGCAGCAATTGGCCGAGGATATGGGCTTGACGGTAGAGCGTCGTCCGGTTCCTTTCGAGGAGATCGCTACGTTCGACGAGGCTGCCGAGTGTGGTACCGCTGCGGTTATCGCCCCGATCTCACAAATCGACGATTTGGATGAGAACAAATCTTTTGTTATCGCCAAAGACGGCAAACCGGGTCCTGTTTGCGAGAAACTATATCATAAGCTACGTGCCATCCAGTATGGCGACGAGCCGGATACTTACGGATGGATCTCGATCATTGAATAATATCTTTTGTTTCGTAAGGACTGGAGTGCGCTCCGTCTTTACGAGACAGAATACGTTGATAGGCAATTGTTAGTTTGAACTTTACTTTTTGCAATAAAATTGCAATCTCCGCATTGCAAATGAGAAAAGATGTTTATCTTTGCATCGGTAATTCCAAATTTTCAATTACCAATTATGTAGGTGGAAGCATTCTTTAAAACACATAAATATCTGGTAGAGCATCTGTATTCTCCGGTACGAAGGGGATTGATGGATGAGATCAATTGGGAGGATCGGTTGATCGGTGTTAAAGGTTCGCGAGGAGTCGGAAAGACCACTTTCTTGTTAGACTATGCCCGTGAATATTTTGGTGCCGATAATAAGGAATGCTTATACATTAATTTAAATCATTTCTATTTTACGGAGCGTACACTCGTTGATTTCGCCGCCGAGTTTCGGGCTAAAGGCGGAAAGGTGTTGTTGATAGACCAAGTATTTAAGTATTCCAACTGGTCGAGAGAGTTGCGGTATTGCTATGATAATTTCGAGGACTTGAAGATCGTTTTCTCCGGCTCGTCGGTGATGCGTCTGAAAGAGGAGAATCCGGACCTGTCCGGCAAGGTGGTATCGTATAACCTCAGGGGGTTCTCGTTCCGTGAGTTCTTGAACTTGATGTCGGGGAACCAGTTTCCCGCGTACACGTTCGATGAGGTATTAGAGAATCATCAGGAAATCGCCAAACGTATTTGCTCGGTCGTAAGGCCGATGGCTTATTTCCAAGATTATCTACATCATGGTTTTTATCCGTTCTTCTTGGAAAAGCGCAACTTCTCCGAGAACCTGCTGAAGACCATGAACATGATGCTAGAGGTGGACGTGTTATACATAAAACAAATCGAACAAAGCTACCTGCCAAAGCTACGCAAACTACTCTACTTATTGGCTACGAGCGCTCCTTGTACCCCAAACGTGAGTCAGTTGAGCAAGGATATTGAGACATCCCGGGCCACCGTGATGAACTATATCAAGTATTTGACAGATGCCCGTTTGATGAATATGCTGTATCCGGTGGGCGAATCCTTTCCGAAGAAACCCTCCAAGGTATATATGTATAACTCGAACCTGATGTACCCCATCCGTCCGATGGAGGTAAATGCCGGGGCAGTGCGTGAGTCGTTCTTTTATAACCAACTATTGAAAGACAATAAGCTGAATGAAGGAAACAAGAACGCCCACTTTCTGGTGAATACGATGTATAATTTCCGGATCGAGGAAAGCATGAAAGTGAAGAACAATCCGGATATGTACTATGCTGTCGATAAGACCGAGATCGGGGAGGGGAACATGATCCCGCTTTGGTTGTTCGGTTTTCTATATTAAGTAAGAATCTTTTTTAATACTAATAGTTTTATAGGTCTATGACAAAACAGAAGAAATTTTTAACCTGTGATGGTAATCAGGCCGCTGCTCATATCTCGTATATGTTCAGCGAGGTAGCCGCGATTTACCCCATCACTCCGTCGTCTACAATGGCTGAATATGTAGATGAATGGGCTGCAGCCGGACGTAAGAATATTTTCGGCGAGACTGTAATGGTACAGGAAATGCAATCAGAGGGTGGTGCCGCAGGTGCTGTTCACGGTTCATTGCAAGCTGGTGCCTTGACAACAACCTACACTGCTTCTCAAGGTTTGTTGCTTATGATCCCTAATATGTACAAGATCGCCGGTGAATTGCTTCCTTGCGTTTTCCACGTATCCGCTCGTACATTGGCTTCTCATGCGTTGTGTATCTTCGGTGACCATCAAGACGTGATGTCTGCCCGTCAGACAGGTTTCGCCATGTTGGCTGAGGGTTCCGTACAGGAGGTTATGGACTTGGCCGGTGTCGCTCACTTGGCTACGATCAAGTCTCGTGTGCCGTTCGTGAACTTCTTCGACGGTTTCCGTACCTCTCACGAGATCCAGAAGATCGAGGCTTTGGAGAATGAGGACTTGGCTCCGCTTATCGACCAGAAGGCCTTGGCTGAGTTCCGTGCCCGTGCCTTGAACCCGGAGAGACCGGTCGCTCGCGGTATGGCCGAGAACCCGGATCATTTCTTCCAACACAGAGAATCTTCCAACACGTACTACGAGGCGGTTCCCGCTATCGTAGAAGAATATATGAACGAGGTTTCCAAGATCACAGGCCGTAAATACGGTTTGTTCGATTATTACGGAGCTGAGGACGCTGAGCGCGTGATCATCGCCATGGGTTCTGTTACGGAGGCCGCTCGTGAGGCTATCGATCACTTGATCGCTAAGGGCGAGAAGGTAGGTTTGGTATCCGTTCACTTGTATCGTCCGTTCTCCGCTAAGCATTTCTTGGCTGCCGTGCCTAAGACCGCTAAGCGTATCGCCGTATTGGATCGCACGAAAGAGCCGGGTGCTAACGGTGAGCCGTTGTATCTGGACGTAAAAGACTGCTTCTATGGTCAGGAGGATGCTCCGGTTATCGTAGGTGGCCGTTATGGTCTGGGTTCTAAGGATACGACTCCGGCTCAGATCCTGTCCGTATTCGAGAACTTGGCGTTGCCGATGCCGAAGAACCAGTTCACGATCGGTATCGTGGATGACGTTACTTTCACTTCTCTGCCTCAGAAGGAAGAGATCGCCTTGGGCGGTGAGGGTATGTTCGAGGCTAAGTTCTACGGTTTGGGTGCCGACGGTACGGTAGGCGCTAACAAGAACTCGGTGAAGATTATCGGTGATAACACGGATAAATACTGTCAGGCTTATTTCTCTTACGACTCTAAGAAATCCGGTGGTTTCACTTGTTCTCACTTACGTTTCGGTGATCATCCGATCCGTTCTACTTATTTGGTGAATACCCCGAACTTCGTGGCTTGCCACGTTCAGGCTTATTTGCGCATGTACGACGTGACTCGTGGTTTGCGTGAGAACGGTACCTTCTTGTTGAATACCGTTTGGGGCGCTGAGGAGTTGGCTAAGCACTTGCCTAATAAGGTAAAACGTTACTTCGCTCAGAAGAATATCACTGTATATTATATCAACGCTACACAGATCGCTTTGGAGATCGGTTTAGGTAACCGTACCAATACGATCCTTCAGTCCGCTTTCTTCCGTATCACGGGTGTTATCCCTGTAGACTTGGCTATCGAGCAGATGAAGAAATTCATCGTTAAGTCTTACGGTAAGAAGGGAGAGGACGTAGTTAACAAGAACTATGCGGCTGTAGACCGTGGTGGCGAGTACAACCAATTGACGGTTGATCCCGCTTGGGCTAACCTTCCGGATGATGAGGCTGTCGTAAACAACGATCCCGCTTTCATCAACGAGGTAGTTCGTCCGATCAACGCTCAGGATGGCGACTTATTGAAGGTTTCCGCATTCAAGGGCATCGAGGATGGTACTTGGGCGCAAGGAACCGCTAAATACGAGAAACGTGGCGTGGCCGCTTTCGTTCCGGTTTGGAATGAGGCGAACTGTATCCAGTGTAACCAATGCGCTTACGTTTGTCCTCACGCTTCTATCCGTCCGTTCGTATTGAACGATGAGGAGCAGAAGGGCGCTAGCTTCGCTATGTTGGACGTGAAGGCTCCGGCCGCTATGAAGGGTATGAAGTTCCGTATGCAGGTAGACGTTCTCGACTGTCTGGGTTGCGGTAACTGCGCCGATATCTGTCCGGGATTCAAGGGCAACAAGGCTTTGTCTATGGTTCCGCTGGAAGGCCAGTTGGCTGAGGCCGATAACTGGAACTACTGCGTGGCTAACGTTTCTTCTAAGCAAAACTTGGTAGACGTGAAGTCTAACGTGAAGAACTCACAGTTCGCTACTCCGTTGTTTGAATTCTCAGGCGCTTGCTCCGGTTGTGGCGAGACTCCGTACGTGAAGTTGATCACCCAGTTGTTCGGCGACCGCGAGATGGTGGCTAACGCTACCGGATGTTCTTCTATCTACTCCGGTTCTGTTCCTTCCACTCCTTATACAACGAACGAGAAGGGTCAAGGTCCTGCTTGGGCAAACTCTTTGTTCGAGGACTTCTGCGAGTTCGGCTTGGGTATGGAATTGGCGAACGAGAAGATGCGTAAACGTTTGGAAGGCTTGTTGCAACAGATCACCGTGGGCGAGCATGCTCCGGCTGAGGCCAAGGAGATAGCTGCCGCTTGGATCGCTAACCAGAACGATGCCGAGAAGACGAAGGAATTGGCTCCGCAGGTAATGGCATTCGTTGAGCAAGGCATCAAGGAGGGTTGTCCGGTTTGCGCTCAGATCAAGGAATTGTCTCACTTCTTGGTAAAACGTTCTCAATGGATTATCGGTGGTGACGGCGCTTCTTACGATATCGGTTACGGTGGTTTGGATCACGTGATCGCTTCCGGCAAGAACGTAAATATCTTGGTATTGGATACGGAGGTTTACTCTAACACGGGTGGTCAGTCCTCGAAGGCTACTCCGGTGGGCGCTATCGCTAAGTTCGCCGCTTCCGGTAAGAGGGTACGTAAGAAAGACCTTGGCTTGATGGCTACTACTTACGGTTACGTATATGTGGCTCAGATCGCTATGGGTGCCGACCAAGCCCAGACATTGAAGGCGATCCGCGAGGCCGAGGCTTACGACGGTCCTTCATTGATCATCGCCTACGCTCCTTGTATCAACCACGGTTTGAAGAAGGGTATGGGTAAGTCGCAAGCTGAGGAGAAAGAAGCCGTAGCATGCGGTTACTGGCACTTGTGGCGTTACAACCCGGCTTTGGAGGCAGAGGGCAAGAATCCGTTCACCTTGGATAGCAAGGAGCCGGATTGGAGCAAGTTCCAAGACTTCTTGAAGGGTGAGGTTCGTTTCGCTTCCGTAGCTAAACAATATCCGGCTGAGGCCGCTGAGTTGTTTGCCGCCGCCGAGGAGAACGCTAAATGGCGTCTGCGTAGCTACAAACGTATGGCTGCCGAGAATTGGGATGTAGAGGCTTAATATAACAGGTCTTTAGTATAGAATGAGGGCGGTGTCTCCGGAAACGGAAGGCACCGCTTTTTTTATGGGGTGGATGGGGGAAGCTGCACATAAGGCAATACGGACCTGTACTACCGTATGTGTCGGCCTGTACTTCCTTATGTGTCAGCCCGCGCTACCGTATCTACAAATCCGTACTAACGTATCTACACGTTTGCACGAACGTATCTGCAAGTATGTACTAACGTATCTACAAGCTTGTACTACCGCATGCGCGGTTTGTCAGAAGACCGGGATCGAATAGACCAGCCCCAGCGATATGCGGTGTGTATCCGGCTCTATGGCTCCCATTCGCGTGGCGGCTTTCTCTAGGATAACGCCCCGGTAGGTGTATAGGACGAATACGAAAAGGTCGAGTTGCTTGAAGGGGAAGAATTCCACGCTACTCTGCGCGTTCCACGAACGGCGGTACATCCCTTTCCGGAAATCACCGTTGCTCTTATACACCCGGGCGGTCTCGTACGCCCCTTTCACGTAAACGTTCCATTGGGGGTGGACACGGTAATCCACGTCGCCGATAATCGATAGGTATTCGGTGTTCATGGCGGTGTGAGGCGTGCCGGGCAGACGGCTGACGACCCCATGTTGGTCGATCCCTTGGCGGGTGTACATAACGTCGAGGTACGTTAGCAACGGGCCTTTCTCATAGGTATTGCCACAGGTGAAATAGTAGGAATAGCGCTTGCGGGTCTGCTGTCCGACGGCGGTGGCATAACGCAGTTGCAAGGTCTTGTCCAGATAATAGCTATTCCAGTTGACCGTGTACATGAAGGGTATCTTGGCCTTGGCAGTACCCTCGGGAAGTCCGGTAGGGTAGATGTCCTCATCGTTACCGTTGCGGTTATTCACGATCTGGAAACAAAGCTCGTGGTCCGGGTTGACTTGCCAGTTGCCCGAGATACCGGCTTGGTAGGCGGTCAGTAAATTATTGAACTCGCTAAACTCTCGTACCCGGATGGAATTGACGTAATACTCGTATCCCCCGAAATTAACGAACTGCTTGCCGATCGTGAAATTGAGATTATGCCGTGCCTTTAGGTTCACGTAAGCCAGCTCGAGCGAGGAGGAGAGGTTGTCGAGCGAATAGGGATCGGAGTATTTGTTGAACGACTGCCGGTAATGATACCCCAGCCACTTGCCTACATCCCCCTTGATCTCCAGCCGGACACGGTTCAGCTTGAAGTTCATGCCGTCTAGCTCGTTCCCGACAAACTCAGCGTTGGCCGAGGTGAAAAGCTGGAAGTTCATCTCGGCGCTATTGATCTTGATCTCTCCGTTCGATAATCGTTCCACGAGTGTAGGTTCCCCGTTATTCTCCCGAAGGGTCTCTTGGGCCGTCAGGCTGGCGTTCGTGGCTAGACAAAGCAAGAAAAGTAGAAAATGTTTCTTCATACGATAGATTTAGTTGGTAACAGACTACAAAAGTATAAAAAACGTCTTAACCAAGATACGTTTAAGGGAATGAAAATGGGGGGGTAGGGGATGCGGACTTTCGTGCTATCCGCATCCCGAGGTGTATACGCTTTCGCCAGCGTCCGTCTAGAATCTCAATTGAGAATTCAATTCCGGGAACTGCGCTTGATGCCAATACGGGTAGATCGGGGTCGTCTGGCTTGCCATATCGAGGCGCTTCACCTGCTCCGGGCTGAGGTTCCAGCCTACGGCCTCTAGGTTCTGCCTTAGCTGCTCTTCCGTGCGGGCTCCTATGATAAGGCTGCTTACGGTAGGCCGTTGCAATAACCAGTTCAAGGCGCATTGGGCTACGCTATGCCCGGTCTCCTCGGCTACCTGTTCCAATACCTCCACGATGTCGTATAGGCGTTCGTAAGAAGTAGCCTCGTCGGGTATCGGGCTTCCTCCGCGAGCGACACGCCCATCCGTCGGGATCGGGTTATTCCGGCGGTACTTCCCGCCCAGACGTCCGGCGGATAAAGGGCTCCAGATAATGGCGCCCACCTTCTGGTCGATGCCTAGCGGCATAAGTTCCCACTCAAAATCCCGGTTCAACAAGGAGTAATAAACCTGTTGGGCCACGTACCGGCTCCATCCATACCGCTCCGATACGGAAAGCGACTTCATTAAATGCCAGCCGGAGAAGTTCGAGCAAGCGATATAACGGACCTTCCCGCTCGTCACCAAGTCGTCCAAGGCTCGGAGTGTCTCCTCTACCGGGGTATTCGCGTCGAAACCGTGCATATGATAAATGTCGATATGATCCGTGTTCAATCGTCTCAGGCTCGCCTCGCACGCCTGTATCAGATGGAAACGGGAAGAACCGATGGCGTTACGGCTCTCCGGGCTTAGGTTGAAAGTCGCCTTCGTGGAGATCAAGAGGCGATTCCTCAATCCGTGGATCGCCTTTCCCAAGATTTCCTCGGAAAGACCGTTGGAGTAGACATCCGCCGTATCGAATAGATTCACCCCGGCGTCCAAGCAAAGATTGACCATACGGGTAGCCTCTTCCACCTCGGTATGTCCCCAACCTTCAAAACCATTCGTGCCACCAAAAGTAGCCGTACCTAAACAAAGTGCCGGAACGTATAATCCGGAACCTCCTAGTTGTCTGTATTCCATAAAAAACTATATCTATTATTTGATGAAGGAAATGAAAATACAAATGTAACAAATAAAGTGTATCTTTGTCATTAAAAGAAGATAATAGGTATAAGTATGATTAAGGCAGTATTTTTTGACATTGACGGTACGTTGGTAAGTTTCAAGACGCATAAACTACCGGACTCCACGGTCCGGGCCTTGGACCTGTTGCGAGAAAAGGGAATCAAGGTTTTCATCGCTACCGGCCGCCAGTTGCAATCTATCAATAACCTCGGGACGCAAGAGTTCGATGGCTATGTTACCTTGAACGGAGGATATTGCTTGGCCGGAAAAGATAAGGTTATCTATAAACATAATATCCCGTCGGGGGATATAGAGGCGTTGATCCGCTATCAAGAGAATGAGGAGGCGTTCCCGTGCGCCTTGGTGGAGGAAGATGGGATTTACCAGAACTACGTGGATGATTCTGTGCGACAGCTTTACGACATGCTAGACTTCCCTCATCCTCCCTTGCGTCCTTTGCGTGGCAACGGGGGTAAGGAAGTATACCAGCTGATAGCCTTTTTCTCTCCCGGCCATGAAGAACGTATCATGTCCGTCTTGCCGCATTGCGAGGCTACTCGCTGGAACCCGCTATTTGCGGATGTCGTGCCGCGGGGGAGCAGTAAGGCGGTAGGGATCGATAAGATCATCGAGTATTACGGGATCTCGCTCCACGAGACGATGGCTTTTGGCGATGGAGGCAACGATATGGCCATGCTTCGCCACGCCGGGATCGGGGTAGCCATGGGTAACGCCGGCGACGAGGTGAAAGAGGCGGCGGATTACGTGACCGACTCCGTAGATGACGATGGTGTCATGAACGCTTTAAGACATTTCGATGTTATATAAATAAACAGTTTAATAACGCTAAATCACAAACGCTATGATTGATGAATTGGTAAGCTATAATCGTGAGTTCGTAAAGAACAAGGGGTATGAGAAGTATATCACGAATAAATATCCCGATAAGAAGATCGCCATCGTGTCTTGCATGGATACCCGGCTGACCGAGTTGCTACCCGCCTCCTTGGGCATCAAGAATGGAGACGTGAAAATTATAAAGAACGCGGGGGCGATCATATCCCACCCCTTCGGAAGCGTTATCCGGAGCTTGATGGTGGCGATTTACGAGCTTGGGGTTGTAGAGGTAATGATAATCGGGCATACCGATTGCGGAGCCAAGCACATGAATAGCTCCGAGATGATCGAAAAGATGAAAGAGCGGGGAATTCCGCAGGAACGAATAGATATGATCCGATATTGCGGTATAAACTTCGAGTCGTGGTTGCGGGGATTCGAGACCTCCGAGGCTTCCGTGCACGAGACCGTGGAGCAAATTCGGAATCATCCGCTGATTCCGTCGGATATAACGGTAAGAGGGTTTGTAATAGACTCTGTTACAGGTGAATTAACGCCGGTGGAGTAATCCCCGGCGTATTTAGACTTATTTGCACAATTCATAAATAATCGAAAAAATGAAATATTTTATTATGTTCTACAACATTGTTTCGGATAAAATGGTTATCTTTGTAACGAATTAAGAAAGAAAGATCGTTTTAGGATTATTTATTAACGGCTTTCCAAGCGTGGGAAGCGTAAAACAAAAAGATTATGATGATGAGAGAAAATGAGAAAAGCCTTCGTGCTTTAGCGATGTTGCGTTATCAAGCAGATCGTTACCAGTCAGCTGGCAATGGTGCCATGAGTCAGCGATTAAACGCTGAGATCCGTCGCCTTATGAGCGAAATGAGTGTAGATGCGGATAAGAACTAAAAGACCGCGTCTTTTTTAAGTAAAGAATTAAAGTAAGAAATAAATTAGATGTCATCTCTTACCTCCGTTCAAAACGGAATGGTGAGAGATAGGAAATGAGGATTACCTTTGGCGATACGGCCGGGTGAGCCTTTTTTTTGTGCCCTTTCCTTTCCTCCTCCTTCGCGTATCAGGGAAATTACTTATATTTGTGGATGAAAAAGCTAAAACAATAATCATTTGAACACAAAAACGATGAAAAAAGCAGGATTACTCTTAATGTCGCTGGCATTAAGTACGGCTCTTTGGGCGGAAAGTCCGGAGAAGAAAGGTTTGGACGTGATAAATAGATCGACCGCCGAGGCGCATATCGGTTTCTTGGCCGATGATGATCTGGAGGGCCGTGAGGCCGGTTTCCGTGGAGGCCGTATAGCGGGCGATTATATCGTGGCGAACCTGAAATCATTGGGTATCGACCCTGTAGGAGACTCTTATTACCATCCGTTTGAGGCTTACCATATGGAACGCCAGAAGAGAGGGGCCCGCTGGCAGGTGCAGCCGGATTCCATAGCGGCTATCAAGCAAACCGGTGTTTTCCAGAAACTTTCCTTGAATAATATCTTGGGTAAGATAGAGGGCAAGAACCCGAACGAGATCGTGATTGTCGGCGCTCACTATGACCATCTGGGTATCGACCCGATGCTGGATGGCGACCAGATCTATAACGGGGCGGACGATAACGCCTCCGGAGTCTCTGCCGTTTTGCAGATAGCGAGGGCTTTCCTTGCCACGGGCCAGCAACCGGAGCGAACCGTTATATTCGCTTTCTGGGACGGTGAGGAGAAAGGGCTTCTCGGATCGAAAGCCTTCGTTCAGTCTTTTCCAGAGATAAAGAACGTGAAAGGATATTTGAATTTCGATATGATCGGCCGTAACAATAACGAGGCGAAGCCTACCCATGTGGTTTATTTCTATACAGAGGCGCACCCTGCTTTCGGCGATTGGCTGAAGAACGATATCAAGAAATACAACTTGAATCTGGCACCGGATTATCGTCCGTGGGATAACCCGGTAGGAGGGAGTGATAACGGTTCCTTCGCTAAGATAGGTATCCCTATTATCTGGTATCATACCGACGGGCATCCGGATTACCATCAACCGAGCGACCATGCCGACCGGATTAATTGGGACAAGGTGGTGAATATCACGAAGGCCTCGTTCCTTAATATGTGGTATATGGCGAATGAGAAAGATTTTTAGAGATTATACGTCTTTTTCAATAGAAGATATCTAATAAAAGTAAGTTAACTTCATCGGCGAAGTAAGTTAACTTACTTTGGCATTTTAATTAACTTACTTTGCCGATGAAGCTGGCTTGCTTTTATATTCTGAAAAAACGCTTGAATTACTGTAATTTCATATCTTACCGCAGATACTTAGTTCTACATGAACTCAAGTCGATTTTAACTTAAAATCGTTTATATTTCTAATTTTATATTGTAAAACATAAAAAATAAGGGAGGATTTATTTAATTATAATAACACAATGTAATGAATATTTCATATCTTTGCCTCCGATATAAAATGTGCTAGGTATTTTGGCGCCAACTAAATAAAACAACTTCTACTTAAGAAAAGTTCATGTAGGACTCCGATAGTTAGCCCATTTTTTATTTGAACTTAATTACGCTAGAACTCAGGAGTGAGTGTATGTATGTGAATAATTTTAAAAGACAAATGTTTCGCCAAGACATTGTCTAATTATTTATCAATAAAACCATCAGTTATGTTGAAAAACTTTAAACCTGTCAGCTTAATTCTATGTGCGGGTGCGTTATGCTTCTCGGGAAGCATGTATGCCAACATCGCACCTGTTGAGCAAGGTACCTCTATCTCCCAGCAAAACGGGAAAGTAACAGGTACAGTGGAAGATGATTTCGGCCCAGTGACCGGAGCGTCTGTTGTCGTGAAAGGAACGTCTAATGGAACGATTACCGATATGGACGGTAATTTCACCTTGGATGGCGTCAAGAATGGTGATGTAATCCAAATCTCATTCATTGGTTACTCCACCATGGAGCTTACGTATACCGGTAAGCCGGTAGGCGTTATCAAATTAGCGGAAGACACCCAGAAATTGGATGAGGTCGTGGTTACGGCCTTGGGTA
Organism: Parabacteroides sp. KHUB-02; assembly: GCF_056640955.1. Classification (NCBI taxonomy): domain Bacteria; kingdom Pseudomonadati; phylum Bacteroidota; class Bacteroidia; order Bacteroidales; family Tannerellaceae; genus Parabacteroides; species Parabacteroides sp. KHUB-02. Next base: position 705,329 of record NZ_JBWQEV010000001.1, read on the forward strand.
TCAAGCGTGAGAAGAAAGCGTTGGGATATGCTACGCAAGAATTGAAAGGAGACGAACTTGTAAATGCACGGGAAAGTAATATTGCGAATGCGTTATCTGGTAAAGTATCGGGTTTGCAGGTAGTTCGTTCTAGTAGTGGCCCTGGCGGTTCTTCAAAAATTGTATTGCGTGGTAATAATTCATTAACTGGATCTAATCAGCCGTTGATTGTTGTCGATGGTATTCCAATGGATAACTTTACTGGAGGAGTTGATGATGCTTGGGGTAATAGCGGCGTGGATATGGGTAATGGTTTGTCAGATATCAACCCGGAAGATATCGAATCCATGAACGTGTTGAAAGGAGCTTCAGCCGCCGCGTTATATGGTTCTCGTGCAGGTAATGGCGTAATTTTGATTACGACGAAATCGGGTAAAAAGCAAAGTGGATTAGGTATTACTGTAAATGCCGGAGTTACAGTGGAAAGCATGTTTTTGAAACCAGAATTACAGAATACGTATGGTCAGGGTACAAATGGCATATATAATGTGAAAGACCGTTCAAGCTGGGGGCCTGTTGCCGATGGTTCCGTAACAATTGATCGCTGGGATGGGCAGAAAGTCCAGATGTATACTTATGATAATATAGATGCTTATTTCCAGAAAGGAACTTCATTCAATGAAGGTGTATCTTTTCAGCAGAGCTATGATGGGACGGCGGTATTCGCCTCAATTAATCGCTCTGATGATAAGGGCATCGTTCCGGGTGCATCATTAAATAAAACGTCTCTTACTTTGCGTGGAACAAGCGAGTTCGGTCCGGATAAAAGATGGAAATTAGATGCAAAAGCCAACTATTTAAATAATAACGCAAAGAATCGTCCAATCCAAGGTATTAACCAATCGAATGCCTTTAGTACGATCTATAATTTACCACGATCGCTGGATATTAGGGATCTGGAGAACTGTTTGGACGAAAATGGAAATATGATTTGGTGGGATACCGAGAGTACTCCCCAAGAAAATCCGTATTGGATTAAAGATTATAGAACGAATCAAGACTCTCGTAATCGTTTGTTAGGTACAATTTCTCTTTCTTATAAGATAACGGACTGGTGGAACCTCGAGCTAAAAGGCGGTACGGACTATTATACGACTACGACTACAAATAAGGTATATTCTGGTGGTAATGTGAATCCGAAAGGGCGTTACTCTGAGAAGTCGGAGACTTTTTATGAGAACAACTATAGTTTCTTGACTACCTTTAAGAAAGATAACCTTTTTAGCAAGTTTGGTGGTTTTGTGACCGTGGGTGGAAACTTGATGATGCAACGCCGTAAGAAATTAGAGGCTGGTACGGGTGATTTATTGATCCCGAATCTATTTGCGATGTCTAATGCCGCTGACAAGAATAATATGACGCATACATCTGAGGATGTACAGCGCAAGATGAATTCTATTTACGGTTCTTTGCAAATGAACTGGGATGGCTGGCTGTTTATGGATATTACGGCTCGTAATGACTGGTCTTCCACTATGAGTAAAGAAAACCAATCTTATTTTTATCCTTCGGTTAGCTTATCTGGTGTTATTTCAGATATGGTGGAAAAGGTTGGCGGTACAATGCCGGAATGGATGAGTTTCGCTAAGGTTCGTGCTTCTTATGCGGAAGTAGGTAATGACCTTGATCCATATCAATTGTATACTGTATTCAAGGTTGATAAAGATCCAAATGGTAACCCAACTGCAGCTCTAGGAACTACTTTATATGATTCTTCTGTACGTTCAGAGTTGATTAAATCTTGGGAAGCCGGTATTGATTTGAAGTTTTTCAATAATCGATTAGGTATTGATGCGGCTTGGTACAAATCTAATGCTACCCGCCAATTGCTAGATTTGGCAATGGATCCATTTTCTGGTTATTCCAAACGTAAGATCAATGCAGGTAATATTCAAAATTCAGGTGTGGAATTAATGCTTTATGGTACTATTTTGCAGAATCCTAGAGGCTTAAATTGGGAAACAACATTGAATGCTTCCTTCAATAAAAATAAAATCATAGATTTGTATGAAGGAGTAAATGAATATGGCATCAAGACTTTTGATGATTTAAAGATTGTAGCCCGTACGGGTAGTTATTATGGCGATATTTATGGTAAAAAATTCCAACGTGTTGAAAGTGGGGAACATGCTGGTAAAATTATTGTAGATGCTCAAGGTTTACCATTAGTTACTTCAGATGATTATTATCTGGGGAATCAACAGCCTGATTGTATGTTGGGATGGACTAACTCGTTCTCTTATAAAAATATTTCTTTGAGCTTTTTGATTGATGCTCGTATTGGTGGAAATATTTACTCAGCGACCACTGCTAATTTGTACAAGGCAGGTAATGCCGCAGGTACCGTTATAAATGGAACCCGTGAGGAATTTGTAGTTCCGAATTCAGTGACTTCTGATGGAAATGGTGGTTATACGGCAAATTCTAATGCTGTTACTCCTGAATTGTACTGGGGACGTGCTGCCGGAGGTAATATCGGTGTGGGTGAGGCATTTTTATATGATGCTACTAATATTCGTCTACGTAATATTACCGTTGGTTATGATTTTGAGAAAAAATGGTTAGAGAAAACCCCATTACAGAAAGTACGTGTATCATTCGTGGCGAATAACGTTTGGATGATTGTAAATCATTTGGAAGGTATTGATCCGGAATCTATTTCGGCTACAAATTCCAATGCTACTGGTTTTGAGAATGGGGCAGCTCCGACTTCTCGCTCTTTCACATTTAATGTAACAGTTGGTTTCTAATAAGAAAGATGATTTTAAGTATGAAAACATTAAAAAGAACAATAATAGGGTTAGCTTCATTAGCCGTTTTATTTACTGCATGTAACGACTTTGAGGAAATAAATAAAGACCCGAATGCCGTAGATGAAAGTGCGATCAAAGTATCTTATCTACTGAATAAATCAATCATGGGGGCACAGCAGAACCCGCATATCGCAGAGCGTGTGTTCGTGTATCAATGGAAAAGTGCGGCTCGTTTTGAACGTCGTAGTGGTTTAGCTACAGGTGCGAATTATAATGATTATAATACGGACTACTTTGGCGTTGATTATGGAGTGGGATGGCTGAACAATGTTAATATGGCCGTGAAAATTGGTACGGAACGTGCCGCCAATCCGGAGTATCCTTATGAGAACAATTTGCTACAGATGTCTCGTATTTGGCGGGCTTATGTCATCTCTGAATTGGCTGATAACTTTGGTCCTGTGCCTCCGGCAAACGCTTTTGATGGTATCGTAGAATATAAGAGTATAGAAGATATTTATGATTTTATTATTTCTGAATTGAAAGATGCCGCTGGCAAGATAGATGTAAATGCGGATATGAGCGCTATTACATCAGAGAAAACGGATGCTTTCTATGATGGTGATGCCTCTAAATGGATAAAGTATGCGAACTCATTACGCTTGCGCTACGCTATGCGTTTATCTGCTGTAGATCAAGCTAAAGCAAAGGCTGCTTTTGAGGATGCCGCTTCGACGAATAATTTTATTACTACGCAAGATGAAATTGCTCAGGTGCAAGAAAAAGGCGGTTGGACTGATCTTGATGGTGTGATGTCTCGTCCTTGGAATGCCCAACCCATTTCGGTCACCATTAATAATATGATGATTGGCCTAGGAGGAATCGATTTCCAAGTTCCTGCGGCGATAAAAGAGGATGTGGTATTGAAAGATGCTCGTAATTATCTAGGCCTTCGATTAGAAAAACACTTACCGGTTTCTACGAATGATCCGGCTGCAGGCTATTTCTTTGATGCTCTTCCTTCAAAGATTGATCCTCGTGCTACTAAGTTGTTTCATATTCCGGGATATGATGATGGTACTGTTTATTTCTCTAATATCGGTTTGGCTGATAAGGCTCGTTTAGCGGATCCTGCTACTGGAAATGTTGAGGATAACAATAAGACATATTTGGAGTTGAACGTGAAATATACTTGGAATACTTGGGTTGCTGGAAAATGGGATAAATACTCAGCGCTAACCAGCGAATTGACAGGAGCAAGTAAGACTTATCCTTCTTTATCCAAGATATATCGTGAAAGTACGAATAAGCGTGTATGGTTTGGGCCGTGGGAGACGGAGTTCTTATTGGCTGAAGCTGCGTTGTATGGTTGGAACGTGTCTGGTAGTGCGAAATCTCATTATGAGGCTGGTATAGCAGCTAGCTTTGAATATCACGGTGTATCTGAGTTCTTAAATGATTATTTGAGTTCTACGGAATATAACCGTGTAGGTACTTCTGTCGCTTTTGATCATACGGCGGAAGCAAAGTCTTATACGGCTGAATATGTAGATGGTTATACTGGTGAGAAAAAGACTACTACTTATACTTATCCGAAAAATTCTATTTATAAGAATGGTACGGTCAATAATGATAAGCTGACAAAGATAATCTCGCAAAAATACTTGGCACAGGTTCCTTGGTTACCTTTAGAGGCATGGTCTGATCATCGTCGTTTAGGTTTGCCTTTCTTTGAGAATCAAGCTGTTGAGATAGATTATAACGTTTCTAGTAACGAGTTGCCTCTTACTCGTGCTAACTGTAAGGAATGTAAGTGGGAATTCTATCAAGAACGTCTGCGCTATCCAGCGAATATGGAAATCAATAGTAAGGATAGTTATATGAAAGCTGTTGAGCTATTGGGTGGAGCTGATTTAATTTCTACTCCGCTATGGTGGGCTAAACATTGATTTATATGAAAGAGGGTGTGTCAAAAGCCCCTGTTTTTGTGTATTTGTGCCGACCGCTATTATAAGCATCTAACAATGCCCATCGTAAGCCCCTGCCGACTGCGGTCGAAAGGTGCTTATGATGGGCATTCTAATAAACGTAGTATATCTTACTTGACCAACGCAGTATATATTATTGGGGCAACGCAGTATATATATATTGTCCATTCCTAAAATCACTTGTCACTAAACTCACGACCTTCCTGGTTTACTGAGATACCGGAGTGATACTCATCTCTCTCCGGTTACTCTTGTATATGTTAAACTCAAAACATATCTGCCCTTTTTATGTTTATACAGGATAAATGACATTCGTTGACGCAAAAACTAAAACATTGTCTATCAAAATAAACAAAAAACAGTAGTTATGTTGAAAAGATTCAGACCAGTCAGCTTAATCCTGTTGGTAGGGGCGCTTGGGTTCTCGGGAAACTTATACGCCACGCCTATGCCCGGGATTCCGAAGGTTGACATTTCACAGCAAAACGCAAAGGTGTCGGGAATAGTTGAGGATGCCTTAGGACCCGTTACCGGGGCGTCCGTAATCGTGAAAGGAACTACCAATGGTACTATGACCGACTTGGACGGGCATTTTACTTTGGATAACGTGAAGAAAGGGGATATCATACAGATATCGTTTATCGGTTATACCTCGCAAGACATCCCGTATACCGGCCAGTCCGAGATTACGGTTAAACTCGTGGAAGATACCCAGAAACTCGATGAGGTGGTGGTGACCGCCTTGGGTATGAAACGGGATAAGAAAGCCTTGGGTTATGCCATGCAGGAGTTGAAAGGGGATGACCTCTTGGCCTCCCGTGAGCCGAACTTGGCGAACTCCCTTTCCGGTAAGGTTTCCGGTTTGCAGATCGTTCGTTCAAGCAATGGCGTAGGAGGGTCTTCTAAGATCGTACTTCGTGGTAATAACTCATTGACGGGTAGCAACCAGCCCTTGATTGTCGTAGACGGTACCCCGATGGATAACTTCACCGGTGGCGTGGATGATGTATGGGGTAACTCCGGAGCGGATATGGGTAACGGTCTTTCGGATATCAACCCGGAAGATATCGAGTCCATGACGGTATTGAAGGGTGCTTCCGCCGCCGCCCTTTATGGCTCACGTGCCGGTAACGGCGTGATCTTGATCACTACCAAGTCCGGACGTAAGAACGAGGGACTCGGTATTACGATCAACGCCGGTATCACCGCCGAGACGATTTTCCTGAAACCTGATTTACAGAACGACTTCGGACAAGGCTCCGTGGGCGTTTACGATAACCAATCCCGCCTTAGCTGGGGACCGAAAGCCACGGGACAAATGGTAACCGATTGGAGAGGCAACCAAATCCCTCTGCATACATATGATAATATCGACGCTTTTTTCCGTACCGGAACCTCCTTTAACGAGGGTGTCAGCTTCCAGCAGAACATAAAGGGTACGGCGGTATTCGCCTCCGTAAACCGTTCCGACGATGCTAGCATCACCCCACGCTCAAAACTAAACAAGACGAATATTACCTTGCGTGCCACTACTTTCCTAGATGAGGCGGAAAAGTGGAAAGTAGATGCCAAGGTGAATTATATCAATCAAAACGCACATAACCGCCCGATTCAGGGCGTGAATCCCTCGAACGCTTTCAATACGATCTATAACCTGCCTCGTTCCTTGAATATCCGTGAGTTTGAGGATGACGTGGATGAGCAAGGCAATATGATTTGGTATGACGCCTCCAAGAATCCGCAGGAGAACCCTTATTGGGTGACCCGTTATCGCCAGAACGAGGATACCCGTAACCGTTTGTTAGGAAATATCTCCTTGAAATATGCCCCGACCGATTGGTTCGATATTGAGTTGAGAGGTGGTACGGATTATTATACCACGACGAAGAGCGAGAAAGTATATGCCGGTGGTAATACCAGTCCGAGAGGTCTGTATACCGAGGGATCGGAGACCTTCTATGAGAATAACTTCAGTTTCTTGGCTACGGCCCGGAAGGATAACTTGATCGATCGGCTGGGAGGCTTCGTTACTTTCGGTGGTAACTTGATGCTCCAGCAGCGTAATAAGATGAACGCTTCTGCCGGAGAGTTGTTGGTACCGAACTTGTTCTCGCTGAATAATGGCGTGAATAAGCCAACAGTCACTTCCGAGTTGATCCGCCGTCGTATGAATTCCTTGTACGGGTCGTTGCAGTTGAACTGGGATGGTTATCTGTTCTTGGATGTTACGGCACGTAACGATTGGTCGTCTACGATGTCGAAAGCCAACCGCTCTTATTTCTATCCGTCTGTCAGCTTCTCCGCGGTGATCTCTGATATGTTGCCGAAGATTGGCGGAAGCATGCCGGATTGGTTCTCTTTCGCTAAGGTACGTGCCTCCTTCGCTGAGGTAGGTAACGACTTGGACCCGTATCAATTATATAACTTCTACTCTGTAGGCAAGGACCCCAACGGGAATACGACGGCGAAACCGGGTAAGGTACTTTATGACTCGGACGTACGTAGTGAGTTGATTAAGTCATGGGAAGCCGGTTTCGATATCCGTTTCTTCAATAACCGGTTAGGTTTGGATGCCGCTTGGTATAAGTCCAACGCTACCCGCCAGTTACTAGATTTACCGATGGATCCGTTCTCCGGCTATGCTTCCCGTAAGATTAACGCGGGTAACATTCAGAACGAGGGTTTGGAGATCTCCTTGAACGGTACGATTCTAGACAATCCCGCCGGATTGAGCTGGAGCTCTACGGCGCAGTTCTCCTTGAACCGGAATAAGATCAAAGAATTATACGAGGGCGTGAATCTATATGATATAAAGACGTTCGACGCTATCCAGATCGTAGCTCCGGTAGGTGGTTATTATGGTGAGATCTACGGGCAGACCTTTATGCGTGTGACCGATGAGAATAGTCCTCACTATGGAAAGATCGTCGTAGGTGATGATGGTTTGCCTTTGATCTCTACCGAGAAGTCGAAAGTAGGAAACCAGAGTCCGGATTGGATGATGGGTTGGACCAATAATTTCTCTTATAAAGGTTTTAACCTGAGCTTCTTGATAGACTTCCGTATCGGTGGTAGCATCTATTCGGCGACAGCCTCCAACCTGTATACCCGGGGTAACGCCGCCGGAACAGTGGTGAATGGTGATCGTGCCGAATTCGTGGTACCGAATACCGTGGTTCAACAGGGCAGTGGTTATGCGGAGAATACGGTCGCCGTCACTCCCCAGAACTATTGGGAGCGTATTGGGTCTACCGGAAATTATGGTTTACCAGAGGTTTATACCTATAGCGCCACCAATGTCCGTTTGCGTAATATCACCTTTGGCTACGAGTTCAATCGACAGATGTTGAAGAAAACGCCTTTCCAGCGTGTACGTCTATCCGCTACTTGTAACAATGTTTGGATGATCCATTATAACTTGCCGGGTATCGACCCCGAGTCCGTTGCCGCCACGAATACCAACGCTACCGGATTCGAGAATGGAGCCGCGCCGACCAGTCGTTCCTATACGTTTAATGTAACCGTGGGATTCTAATGGAATACATGATAATTTGAATTACGATAAAAATGATGAAGATGAAAACAAGAAATATACTTTTTACCGGACTGGTATCGGTGGCCGCTCTTCTTTCTTCCTGTAATGACTTTCAGGAGATCAATGAGGACCCGAATCTTGTGGGAGAGGATAAGGTGAAGCCCCAATGGTTCCTGAATGCCTCTATCATGGGAAACCAGATGAACCCAGAGATAGCCGAGCGTATCTTTATCTTGTACTGGGACCGTGCTTCCCGTTTCAATAGGGGAAGTGGTTTTACGATCGGTACGGATAACAATGATTATAGTACGATCTACTTGAGTAATGATTACGCCGTAGGTTGGCTGAATCAAGTGACCAAAGCGATCCAGCTGGGAGAGCGGATGGTTGCCAATGGGGAGGCGGATACCTATCCCTATTATAAGAACGTAATCCAGATGTCCCGTATCTGGCGTGCTTACTTGAACTCGGAAGTCGCTGACGGTTTCGGGCCGATCCCAGCGTTAGCCGCTTTCTCCGGTGTACCGGCTGAGTACGATAGTGTAGAGGCTATCTATCAATTTATATTGAAAGAGTTACGGGAAGCTGAGTCTGCGTTGGACCCCTCCTTGGATATGTCCGCTATGGCTAACGAGGATGCTTTCTATGCGGGAAATGTTGCGAAATGGAAGAAGTACGCCAACTCCTTGCGTATGCGTTTGGCGATGCGTATCTCGGCTGTCGATCCTGTCTTAGCGAAAGCGGAATTTGAGGATGCCGCCTCTAAGACATTTATTTCCGAGCCAACCGATATCGCTTCCGTGCAGGAGAAAGAGGGTTGGGATGAGCTGACGAGCGTGATGTCTCGTCCTTGGAATGGGCAGGCGATGTCCGTGACGTTTAAGAACTTGGTAGTTGGTTTGGGTGGACAGGAATTTCCGTTGCCGGACTCCTTAAAAAGCCATTTGAAGAATCCATACGATTATCAAGGTTTATATTTGAACCAGCACTTCCCGCTGACGACGAATGATCCGTGCGCCGGTTTCTATTTCGACGGTATACCTCAATATGTAGATCCCCGTGCCCCGAAGTTGTTTAGTGTAGTGGGCTGGGATGATGGTGTGGTTTATTCCGATTATATCGGTGCGGCCAGCGAGGTGAAGCCGGTTCACTTGAAGAATCCGGCGGATAATACCCAGAATATGTTGACGATCGATCCGAAATATACGTGGGGCACTTGGGTCGCCGGAGAATGGGACGTGAAAGCCGGTCTGGTAAGTGAGCTGACAGGTAAGAATTATAATTATCCCTCTATATCGAAACAATATCGAATGAGCACCAATAAGCGTGTCTTCTTCGGCCCGTGGGAAAGTTACTTCTTATTGGCGGAGGCTGCGGTGAAAGGCTGGAAAGTTCCGGGAACGGCTAAATCCAATTATGAGTCTGGTGTTACGGCTAGTTTTGAGTATCATGGCTTATTGAGTCAAGTCGGCGATTACCTATCGTCTCAGAAATACAACCGTGTAGGTACTTCCGTCGCTTTCGACCATACGACAGAGGCGAAATCGTATACGATCCGTTATACGGACCCATATACGAAGGAGGTAAAAAGCCGTACGTATGAATATCCCCATAACTCGATCTACCGGAATGGCGCTTATAATAATGACGCTCTGACGAAGATTATCACCCAGAAATATATAGCGCAAGTTCCTTGGTTGCCGGAAGAGGCTTGGAGCGATCATCGTCGTTTAGGTCTTCCTTTCTTCGAGAACCAAGCGGTAGAGAAGGATTACAACCCATTGAATCAAGTTCCTTTGACGGTCGCTACCTCTAAGGAATGCCGTTGGGATTTCTACCCGAAACGTTATCGTTATCCGGCGAATATCCAAACGAATAATCAAGCGGGTTATGCGCAAGCTCTCCAGCTTTTGGGCGGCCCGGACTTGACGACTACTCCACTTTGGTGGAACGCTAAATAGCGAACCTACTTGGTCTGTTTTATATATACTTTTTCGGTGTCACGCATTTACTTGTGTGGCACCGTTTTTTTGAGATTTATTCAATCGTGCTTAGCCATTTCTCCAGTTCGTCAGTCCATTGACGTTTGTATACGAAGTTGTCCCGGAACCCAAAACTATGGCCGCCCTTTGGGTAAATATGCAAGGAGGCGGACACCTTGTTCTTTAGTAAAGCAAGATAATAAAGCACGCTATTCTCCGGGCTAATCGCCTCGTCATCCGAAGCCAACGCTATAAAAGCGGGAGGTGTCAGTGAGTTTACGTGTAATTCCAGAGAGAAAGCTTCCTCTTCCTCATGCGTGGGATTCGCTCCTAATAGCCGTTCCCTCGATTTAAGGTGCGTTAAATGAGGTAGCATACTTATAACCGGATAAAGGAGTATTTGGAAATCCGGACGTGCGTCGTCTACCCCGAATATTGCGGCATGCCCGGCGATATAACCGCCAATGGAGGCACCCATGACACCGACCTTCGTAATCTTCCACTCTTCCGAGTAATTACGGAGGATGCGGAGACCTTGGCGAACATCGTCCAGAGGGACTTCCCTATGTCCGTTCGGCATCCGGTATTTCAATACGGCATAAGTAATACCTTGCGCATTAAACCATGCGGCCATATCACGCCCCTCATGTCCGATCGAAATCTTGGAAAGTCCGCCACCCGGACACATCAAGATCGCCTTGCCATTTGGCTTCGTCGCCGGATAAACCAATAAGGAAGGATTCGATATATTGGATATGGCATTCGGGGCATCTTCCAATTCTACGCCGGCCAATCCATTACTAGTGGGCGCTCCATCCGGCCAAAGTAGGATAATCCTATTTTTCTGTTGTACTGTTTCCATTTTCTATATTCTGAATTGTGTTTATAGTATAAAACAACGTTGGCCTTTGATTAGTTTAGCATTCAAGATCTTTTCGAATCATCATCGTATATAAAAAAGTCCGGAAAAGACGAGGGAAATCACCCTCCATCCTTTTCGGACTTTTATCCTATTACATTGAAAGGTAAATTATTGCATACCTTCCGTAGTCATTTCCTTATTAATCTTTTTAACCAATCCCTGAAGAACGGCACCCGGGCCTAACTCGATGAAATGAGTGGCACCGTCGGCAATCATGTTTTGTACGCTTTGGGTCCAACGTACCGGGGCGGTTAACTGTGCGATCAAGTTAGCCTTAATTGTTTCCGGGCAAGTCTCGGCTTTCGTGCTTACGTTCTGGTAAACCGGGCAAGAAGGTTTATTGATCGTCGTAGCCTCGATAGCGGCAGCCAACTCCGTACGAGCCGGTTCCATCAATGGAGAATGGAATGCTCCACCTACTTTCAACTTCAAGGCACGCTTAGCGCCTGCGGCCAATAACTTCTCGCAAGCCTGATCGATACCGGGGATAGAACCGGAGATTACCAATTGGCCCGGGCAATTATAGTTAGCGCAAACCACTACCTCGTCCTTGATGCTTGCGCAAATTTCCTCAACCGTCGCGTCCGGCAAGGCTAATACGGCGGCCATTGTAGAGGGAGTTGCCTCGCAAGCCTTTTGCATAGCCATGGCACGTTTGGAAACTAATACCAAGCCGTCCTCGAAAGACAATGCTCCGGCAGCTACCAAGGCAGAGAATTCTCCTAATGAGTGACCTGCGGTCATATCCGGTTGGAATTGATCACCTAATGTTTTCGCGAGAATAACAGAGTGTAAGAAGATCGCTGGTTGAGTAACCTTGGTTTGTCTCAGATCCTCGTCTGTTCCGGCAAACATTAAATCCGTGATACGGAAACCAAGGATCTCGTTAGCCTTCTCAAACATCTCTCTAGCAAGAGGATTATTATCGTAGAGGTCTTTGCCCATACCTACGAACTGTGCCCCCTGACCGGGAAATACGTACGCTTTCATCTTTCTAATTTTTTTCTAATTTCAGTTTTTTAAGACGGTGCAAAGGTAATAAATTTGGAATAATGAGGCTACTATTCATTACAAATTGTATCTTTGCCCCCATAGAAACGAGAATATTAATGACTAATATTATAATATCATGAATGAATTACTATTTTTAGGAAACTTAGGTACTGGCGAGATCGTGATCATCGCCATTGTTGTGTTGTTACTTTTCGGTGGAAAGAAAATTCCTGAGCTGATGAAAGGTATCGGTAAGGGTGTGAAGAATTTCAAGGACGGTGTAAAAGGTTTGGAAGACGATATCAAATTAGACGATACGGAAAAGAAGTAAAGGAAGATGCAACAAGAAGAAATGTCATTCTGGGATCACCTAGAAGAACTTCGTTGGACTTTATTTCGTTCTGTTTTAGCGCTCTTTGTTTTTGCTATAGCCGGGTTCTCGGTAATGCCGTGGCTGTTCGATAATGTCGTGATGGCCCCGTGTAGCTCCGATTTCATCGTCTATCGGGAAATGTGTAAGATTAGTTCTCATTTTTCTTTTCTCCCGGACTTTTGTAATGATACGTTCCATGTGAACATTGTCAATATCAAACTGGCTTCCCAGTTCTTCACGCATATGACAAGTTCTTTCTGGCTGGCGTTATTATTGACTTTCCCCTATTTGATGTGGGAGATCTGGAAGTTCGTAAGTCCGGCTCTCTACGAGAATGAGAAGAAAAATGTACGTTGGGTATTCTTGTTCGGAACGATAATGTTCTTTATCGGATGCTCAGTGGGTTATTTCTTGGTGTTCCCGATGACACTACGTTTCTTGGCGACTTACGAGTTGAGTGCCGCCATTACGGAACAGGTATCCCTTGATTCTTACATGGATAACTTCTTGATGTTGATATTCGTGATGGGAATCGTATTTGAGATGCCATTGGTATCTTGGCTATTATCTCAGATAGGGTTGCTAAACCGCTCGTTCTTTCATAAGTACAGACGGCATGCTGTTGTCGGCTTGTTAGTTGGTGCGGCGTTCATCACTCCAAGTAGTGATCCGTTTACGTTAAGTATCGTATTCTTACCGCTCTACGGTTTGTATGAGTTGAGTGCGTTCTTCGTGAAAAAAGCCCCGAAGGAAGAAGACGAGGAGAATGAGGATGAGGAAGATAATAATGAGGAATAAATCCCGAAAGTTATAATAATGTAATATAAAAGAGGCGTGATCCATAACGGATTACGCCTCTTTTTGTGTAGGCCTTGCTTATCTGTTTTTCTCTAGGCTCAATATGAACCGTACTAATTCCGGATCATAATGTGAGAAAAACAGGCTTTGGGCTTTGTCTAACTTCGCGATTTCATTCATGTCCTGTTCCGAAAGTTCAAAACTGAATACGTCGAAGTTCTCTGCCATCCGTTCTTTATGCGTGGATTTGGGGATAACGACTATGTTGCGTTGGATGAGGAAGCGCAAGGCGACTTGCGCCACGGATTTATTATATTTCTGTCCGATTCCCGTCAATATCCCGTTCGTGAAAAAGTTATTGCGCCCTTCTGCGAAAGAGGCCCATGACATGATTTGTGTACCATATTCCCGCATGATTTCCTCTGCTTTCACTTGCTGATTGAAGACGTGTGTTTCCACTTGATTCACTGCGGGTTTTATTTTTACATGTTCCGCTAGGTCGATAAAACGGTCCGGGTAAAAGTTACTTACGCCGATGGCCCGGGCTTTTCCTGCACGGTAAGCCTCTTCCATGGCACGATATGTTCCATAATAGTCGCCAAAAGGCTGGTGAATGAGCAGAAGATCAATATATTCGGTCTGTAATTTGCGCAGAGACTCATCGATGGAGGCTTTCGCCTTTTCCTCTCCGGCGTTGGTCACCCATATTTTTGTGGTGATGAACAATTCATCGCGAGGTATGCCACATTTACTTATGGCTTTGCCTACACCTTCCTCGTTATAGTACGCTTGTGCCGTGTCGATGGAGCGATAGCCTACGCTGATAGCATCCAATACGCAACGTTCACATTCCTCGGGGGCTATTTGATATACACCATAACCCAAGATCGGCATTTCTACGCCGTTGTTCAATTTTACTGTTTTGTTCATCGTAATGTTATTTTAAATTGTGGTCGCAAAGTTATGTCTGATAAGCGGATATGACGATAAATAAAAGTCGGTGCTATTTTCATTTTTTTCGGTTGTTGAGTCTCGATTTTATTTTTATATCGTGTTTTTCTGTATCTTTACTCTGTAAACAAGAGAACTGATTATGAATACGGATATCCTATTTGCTGACAACCTCGATGATATGATTTCCGGGAGTTTTGACCGGTATTGTACACATGCGCTTTGTCGTGAGGGTGAAGCTTCATTCCTGATGACGGGCGAATGGTTTCGGATGAGGAAAGGGGATTGCGTTATATTTACTCATAATGAACTTATATCTAAGATAGAGATAAGCGACGATTTTCAGGTAACGGTACTTTATATCTCGAACAGTTTTTCATTCAAGAATATCCCTCGAAATGATTATGACGTGATAGGAAAGTTGACACTACTCCGTAACCCGATCATGTCGCTTACAGAGCGAGAACAGCGGATATTTATGGAAGATATTGAACTTATCCGCAGGCGGTTGACGGACCATACGCATCGTTTTCATGACGAACTAATCGGTTGTTTGGCTAAAACTTTCGTGCTCGACCTTTACGATTTCCATGCACGAATTTATGAATCTCCTTCTGTATCGGAACAAAATGCCGTGTTGATGGAGCGATTTATAAATCTGCTAAAAGCGGGGGATTATCGAAACCACAGGGAAGTATCCTATTACGCTTCACGGCTCTGCATTACGCCTAAATACCTTACGGAAGTTTGTAAGAAAGCAAGCGGATTTACAGCTAATTACTGGATAGACCGTTTCACCATCTCCCGGATTACCCACTTGCTTTCAGACAAGAACCTGACATTGAAAGAAATCTCAGACAATATGAATTTCTCTTCTTTGTCCTTTTTCAGCCGTTACGTGCAACGATTGCTGAAAGTCTCACCATCAGAATACCGGAACGGCAATCTGATTACTTAAGCTTTTAACAGTGGTAATTGACTCAACATATTCCTAAGCTTAATCGCTATCCGTGGCATAGGTTCGGCGACGGTAAGCCCTACTAGATCGTATTCGGACGCAATGTCATTGATGACACGTACTACCTCGTTTATTTTCATCCCGTTCGGTTCTACGCCGACCCCGGCTATCATATCCGCCGGATCAATGACATCCATATCGAAATGGATGACAACCTTGGAAGCACCTGTCCCTTTCAGCCATTCGAGGATAAGCGAGCTATCAGCCGCCACTTCTTCCGGAGATAAACCTTTTATACCTAATTCTTTCTGCCGTTCCTTCATACCCTCGTCCCACGAGCGTAAACCTACGATTAAACTATTCGAGATCTTGAACTTTCCCGGTAATAATTGAAGAATCTCCTCATCACCCATCCCTAGACAGGCCGTAAGGGCCATCGCATGATATCCCTTATACTCGTCATACGGCAAGTTTATATCCGGATGCGCGTCTATCCAGACAATTGCGATATCATCCGGGTATTTAGCGGCCAGATAGGTGAAGGGCACGACACTCACCGAACATTCGCCCCCTAAAGTGACGATCTTTTCCGGAGTGTTTTCATGTAATAATTCAAGGGCCGCTTTTGTTTGTTTCAGAATAATCTTACGGGCGCTGACCCCTAGATCCGTTTCCCTATCGTTTATATCTAGTGAGATGGGTACTTCCACGGTTTTCTGGGGACTTGGGGGAGCGAGGATATTGAGTAATTGAGCACCAAGGTAATACCCTCTGGAAGCGTCGTCCGCAGGAAGGTCGGGCATCCAATGATTCACGATCCCACCTTGCCATTGGGGATAGATCAAACGAAGTGTTGATGTTTTATCTTCCATGTTATCGTAGTTTTTGTACAAAGTTAAAGGATTCCACCGAATTCTCGTCTTGATGAAAAAAGATTTTCTCCTTGATGAAAAAAGATTCTCATCATAATGAAAAAAGATTTTCACCCCGATGAAAATAGAAAGTTTTCCCCGTAAACTGTTTCTCTTTCGAAATAATTTATGTATGTTTGCTCAAACTCAAAACGAATTGCATAACATGAAGCACATGTCTATATTGGCGGTCTCTTTGCTGGCACTCGTGGCCTGCACGCCTGAAAAGAAACAGGAGGCGGATTACTCGCAGTATGTGAACCCCATGATCGGTACGGATTTTACCGGCAATACCTACCCGGGAGCCCAAGTTCCTTTTGGTATGGTACAATTGAGCCCGGATAACGGTTTGCCGGGTTGGGATCGCATCTCGGGGTATTTCTATCCGGATACGACGATCGCCGGCTTTAGCCATACGCACCTTTCCGGTACGGGGGCAGGCGATTTATACGATATCTCTTTTATGCCCGTGACCCGTCCTTATAAAGAGGCCCCTGCGCCGTTAGGCATTTACTCCACGTTCTCGCATAATGACGAGGCGGCTTCCGCAGGATATTACCGGGTATTGCTGAAGGATTATAACATTAACGTGGAGCTTACGGCTACCGAGCGTTGCGGTATCCAGCGGTATACCTTCCCGGAGGCCGAGGCTTCGGTATTCTTGAACTTGAAGAAGGCGATGAATTGGGACTTTACCTTGGATTCCAAGATCGAGGTGGTAGACTCTACGACGATCCGTGGATACCGCCTATCCCAAGGCTGGTCTCCCTTGCAGCATGTTTATTTCGAGACCCGTTTCTCTAAGCCTTTCGTGGCTTGTCATATGGATACGACTTCTATCGTGACCAAGGAAAAAGGTTGGATCGGTACGGCCTATGTGGCCCGTTTCGATTTCAATACGAAGAAGGATGAGGAAATCCTTGTCACGACCGGAATCTCTGGCGTCAGCATGGAGGGAGCGGGAAAGAATTTGCGTGCGGAAGCCCCGAAGGATGATTTCGATTACTATCAAGCGCAGGCTAGCGCAAATTGGAACCGACAGCTTTCCAAGATTGAGGTGAAGAGCCGGAATACGGACGATATGGTGAAATTCTATACGGCCTTGTATCATTCCATGATCGCCCCGACGATCTATAGCGACGTGGATGGTTCTTATTACGGCCCGGATCAGCAAATCCATAAAGCGGACGGATGGACGAATTACTCTACTTTCTCTTTATGGGATACCTACCGTGCCTCCCATCCGTTGTTTACGTATACGGAGCCGGAACGGGCGAATGATATGATCAAGGGTTTCTTGAAGTTCTATGAGCAGAACGGGGCTTTGCCTTTATGGAACCTTTATGGCTGGGAAACGAATATGATGATCGGTTATCATGCGGTGCCCGTTATCGTAGACGCTTATCTGAAAGGTATCGGTGATTTCAATGCCGAGAAAGCGCTGGAGGCTTGTATAGCGACAGCCAACCGGGATGACTATCGGGGTATCGGCGATTATAAGAAGTTGGGCTACGTACCGGCTTATAGCGATCCGAAAAAATGGGAGAACTGGTCTTTATCGAAGACTTTGGAGTATGCCTACGATGATTATTGCATCGCTAAGATGGCCGAGAAGATGGGTAAGAAAGAGATCGCCGACAAATTCTTTAAACGTTCACAGAATTATCATAATGTGTACAATCCGGCAACTTCCTTTATGCAGCCTCGTGATGAGAAAGGAAACTTTGCCGCTAATTTCAGCCCCGATGATTATACGGAAGATATTTGCGAGAGCAATGGTTGGCAATATTTCTGGTCCGTGCCGCAAGATCTGGACGGTTTGATCGGATTGGTAGGAAGTAAGGAACGTTTCGCCGAGAAATTGGATAGTATGTTTACCTATGTCCCCAAATCGGATGAGGAATTGCCTATCTTTAGTACAGGCATGATCGGTCAATATGCGCATGGAAATGAGCCGAGCCATCATGTGATCTACTTATATAATAAGGTCGGCCAGCCTTGGAAGACTCAGAAATACGTGGCTCAGGTATTACATGATTTGTATCTGAATGCCCCGGACGGTATTTGCGGTAATGAGGACTGTGGGCAGATGTCCGCTTGGTTTGTGTTTAGCGCCATGGGATTCTACCCGGTTGATCCGATCAGTGGCCAATATGAGATCGGCTCCCCGTTGTTCCCGGAAGTGAAGATGCATGTAGGTAATGGCAAGACCTTTACGGTTTTGGCTCCCGAGGTCTCTGCGGAGAATATTTATATCCAATCCGTGAAGCTGAACGGACAACCTTATGATAAGAGTTATATCACCCACGAGCAAATCATGAGCGGGGCGACATTGGAGTTCGTCATGGGTAGCCAGCCGGGACCGGTATGGTATACGAACGAATGAAATAGCTCTCTATGATATAATGAAGAGAAGTGCCGTGGTCATATCGCCATGGCACTTTTTTTAATCCGGCTCATGCGAATCTTTCCCATAAGCCTTGACAATATCCTTTACGATGTACCAGAGTACGAACACTACCATTATGCTTCCGATCAATATCTTTCCCACTCTTATGATAGAATCGATGTATTCTTCCATAATGTTATTATTTAAGAGATTACCGTTCGAGGTAAATGTACGGATAAAAATCGGGAAATAAGTCTATGTCTCTAAGATAATTCAGATATTTGTTCTATTTTTGAACATTGTATAAATGATTAAATATAATAGCATGTTAAAACAAATGATAGCCTTGACGGCTTTGATGGTGTCATCCATTGCTTTTGCGCAAGACCGGGAGTATGTAATCGTGGTACATGGTGGTGCGGGGGCGATGGCCGGATTGGAGGAAGATCCGGTTAAGTCGGCTCAATATTACGCCGCATTGGACTCCGCTTTAATGATTGGAGATAAGGTCCTTTCTGCGGGAGGCGAGGGGCCGGAAGCGGTGATGGCCGTAATCAATTACTTCGAGGGAAATCCGTTGTTTAACGCCGGAATTGGTGCTACCTGTACGGCGGAGGGAACTTTTGAGTTGGACGCTTCCATCATGGAAGGCAAGGATTTAAGCGCAGGCGCTGTAGCTGGCTTAAAACACGTGAAGCATCCGATCAATGCCGCCTATGCCGTAAAGGCAAAATCTCCGCATGTCATGCTGAGCGGAGCTGGTGCCGAGGAGTTCGCCAAGGAACAAGGCTTGGAAATGGTAGAAGACAATATGTATTTCGCTACGCCCAAGACGATGGGGTGGATCGAGAAGTTAAAGCAAGAAAGTAAGAAGAACGGTACGGTAGGCTGTGTCGTTCTGGATAAACAAGGAAACTTAACGGCCGGGACCAGTACCGGCGGTATGTTCAAGAAACGTTGGGGGCGTATCGGTGATTCGCCCGTGATCGGGGCGGGAACGTATGCGGATAATAACAGTTGCGCTGTCTCCTGTACGGGGCATGGCGAGTATTTTATCCGTCATGCGGTAGCGTTCGATGTGTGTGCCCGCTATAAATACCTTAAGGAAAGCGTAGAGAAAGCGGCGGATTATATCATCCATACGGAATTGAATACGAACGCCGGCAACGGCGGCTTGATCGCCGTGGATAAACTAGGAAATATCGCCATGCCTTATAACAGTGGCGGCATGTTCCGCGGATTCTTGTATAAGGAGAAAGGTCGTCCGGAAATTAAGAAGGGCTGCGGTATCGGAAAGAAGATCGTTGTAGTAGGGGAAAAGTAGTTTTTTGTATCTTTACGCCAAATTCAAGATAGAATGGCGAAAACAAAAACCGTATATGTCTGCTCTAACTGTGGCGCTGATTCCCCGAAATGGCTGGGTAAATGCCCGAATTGTGGGGAGTGGAACACCTATGTAGAGGAGATCGTAACAAAGGAGCCTGCCGTGAAGCGGCCAGTTCCCGGTATTATGGAGGGCAATAAGATCCGTCCGGTGTTATTGCGTGATATAACGACGGAAGAGGAGGCCCGTATCGATTTAAAAGATGATGAATTAAACAGGGTCCTCGGCGGAGGCTTGGTGAAAGGCTCTTTGGTCTTGATCGGGGGAGAGCCGGGAATCGGAAAATCTACCTTGGTCTTGCAAACCGTGTTGGGCTTGACAGGCTTGAAAACCCTATATGTCTCGGGCGAGGAGAGCAGTCGCCAGTTGAAACTCCGGGCGGACCGATTATCGCATGATAATCCGAACTGTTTCATCTTATGCGAGACACATCTGGAACAGATTTTTACGCAAGCGGCCAATATCCAGCCGGACTTGATGATCATAGATTCCATACAAACCATCTTTACGGAAGTCGTGGAATCTTCCCCCGGCAGTGTTTCCCAAGTACGCGAGTGTAGCGCCGCTATCTTGAAATACGCCAAGGAAAGCGGTGTCCCGGTCTTATTGATCGGCCATATCAATAAGGAAGGCAGTATCGCCGGTCCGAAGGTATTGGAGCATATCGTGGATACGGTGTTGCAGTTTGAAGGCGATCAGCATTATATGTATCGTATCTTGCGGAGCATCAAGAACCGTTTCGGCAGTACGGCGGAACTAGGGATTTACGAGATGCGCCAGAACGGGCTTCGTGAGGTCAGCAATCCATCCGAGTTATTATTAACCCAGAATCATGAGGGACTGAGCGGTGTCGCCATCGCCGCCGCTATCGAGGGGGTACGTCCTTTCTTGATCGAGACGCAAGCCTTGGTCAGCTCGGCGGTTTACGGTACGCCGCAACGTAGCGCCACCGGATTCGATTTACGCCGAATGAATATGTTATTGGCGGTATTGGAGAAAAGGGCGGGTTTTAAGTTGATCCAGAAAGATGTTTTCCTGAATATCGCCGGAGGTTTGAAAGTGAATGATCCGGCTATCGATTTGGCGGTAATTAGCTCCATCCTTTCCTCTAGCTTGGATATCAGCATCGAGCCGGGTGTTTGTATGGCCGGAGAGGTAGGCTTGTCCGGAGAGATCCGTCCGGTCAACCGTATTGAGCAACGTATCTTGGAGGCGGAGAAGCTGGGTTTCTCCCGGATTATCATTCCGCATAATAATCTAAAAGGTTTCGATACGGCGAAGAGCAAGATTCAAATCGTACAGGTAAAGAAAGTGGAGGAAGCCTTTCGGCAACTATTCGGTTAATATATAATAAACAATGATAAAAGAATTACAACTCAGGATATTGCCGGAAGAGGCTGTTAATGAGCAATCGCTAAGGCAAGTAGTAGCCCGTGAGACGGGTGAGGCTCCGAAAAATATCCGGGCCGTACGTGTATTGAAACGTTCGATAGACGCACGCCAGCGAACGATATTTGTCAACGTGAAACTGCGTGTTTTCATGAACGAGATGCCTAGCGAGCCGGAATATCAATCGATAGAGTATAAAGATGTCTCGGCAGGGAAACCTGTGATCGTCGTAGGAGCCGGTCCGGGAGGTCTGTTCGCCGCCTTGCGCTTGATAGAGTTAGGTTTGCGCCCCATCATCGTCGAGCGAGGTAAGGACGTGCGGGAACGCAAGAAAGATATCGCCTTGATCAGTCGTGAGCATAAGGTGAACGGAGAATCAAATTATAGTTTTGGTGAGGGCGGTGCCGGCGCTTATTCTGATGGAAAGCTGTATACCCGTAGCAAGAAAAGAGGTTCGGTAGATAAGATACTGAATATCTTTTGCCAGTTTGGGGCAAGTCCCTCTATCTTGGCGGATGCCCATCCGCATATCGGAACCGATAAGCTCCCCCGTGTGATCGAGAATATCCGGGAGCAAATCAAGCGATGCGGAGGTGAGGTACATTTCGAGACCCGTATGGATGCTTTTATCATGAAAGAGAACGAGGTGATCGGCATCGAGACGAATACGGGAAAGAGCTTTTACGGGCCTGTTATCTTAGCTACCGGCCATTCGGCCCGTGATGTCTATAACTATTTATACGAACGCCAGATCCAGATCGAGGCGAAAGGGATCGCGGTCGGTGTTCGTCTGGAACATCCTCAGGAATTGATCGACCAAATCCAGTATCATCGGAAAGAAGGTCGTGGAAAATATCTTCCTGCGGCAGAGTATAGTTTTGTGACGCAAGCGAATAACCGGGGCGTCTATTCCTTCTGTATGTGTCCGGGAGGTTTCGTAGTTCCTGCGGCGAGCGGACCTAAGCAGGTCGTGGTAAATGGAATGTCGCCTTCCAACCGGGGTTCCCGCTGGTCTAACTCAGGGATGGTGGTAGAGATCCGTCCGGAAGATTATTCCGAACTGGTAGGGCAGGAGGAGCTTTATCTTCGGAATGGCGAGAAGGTAGATGCGGATTCCCCATTAGCGTTGATGGCCTTTCAAGAACGTCTGGAAGAGGTCTGCTGGCTAAACGGAGGCATGAAGCAAACGGCACCCGCCCAGCGCATGGATGATTTCATGCGGAAGAAGAACTCTTTCGATTTACCGGTTTCCTCGTATACGCCGGGTCTGCTGGCCTCTCCGTTGCATTTTTGGATGCCGGAATTTGTGACCAGTCGCCTGCGGGAAGGTTTCCGTTATTTCGGTAAGGTCTCTAGAGGCTTCTTGACCAACGAGGCAACCATGATCGGCGTAGAGACCCGTACATCCGCTCCGGTTCGTATCCTCCGTGATCGGGATACCTATCAACACGTCACGGTAAAAGGTCTTTTCCCTTGCGGTGAGGGAGCGGGGTATGCGGGAGGAATCGTATCCGCCGCCATCGACGGGGAACGTTGTGCGGAAGGAGTGTATAATTTAGAATCCAATAAATAAGAAAAATGAAAAGTGGTATGAAAATAGGAATATCCCTTTGTCTGGGAGTTCTTATGTGTTTGAATGCGGGTTGTACGGGAAAGAAGTCTGCCGCGGAAGAGCCCGAGTTAACGTACAGTAATCCTTTGTCGGTCCAGTTTGGCGATCCATACGTATTGTTGGCCTCGGACGGACGTTATTATATGTATGGTACCGGTGCCGGGGCTGTAGACGGTTTTTGCGCCTATTCTTCCGATGATTTGATCCATTGGAAGTTGGAAGGGCAGGTTTATCGGGGCAATACGCCCGATTCTTGGGCAATCGCTAATTTCTGGGCGCCGGAAGTGTACGAGCGTGACGGGAAGTTCTATATGTTCTTCAGCGCGGATTGGCGGAAGAATCCGACCAACGAGGAGGAAAATTTCCGTATCGGCGTAGCTGTGTCGGATAAGCCGACCGGACCATTTAAGGAATTGGCCGATGCTCCTTTGTTCGATCCGGGATATCCTGTAATCGACGGAAACTTGATCGAGGATGAGGATGGCCGTACCTATCTCTATTATTCCCGTTGTTGCTATAAGCATCCGGTAGAAAGCGAGATCGCCGATGAGGCAAAGAAGAAAGGCATGTTCGACTTCGTTGAGGAAAGCTGGATTTACGGGGTGGAGGTCGCTCCGGATCTTACGCACGTAATTGGGGAACCCGTACTTCTGCTGCGTCCACCCGTAAAATTGGATGATGCGCAAAGTGAATGGGAAAGTCGCTCGGTTACCAAAGGGGAGGTCGGACGTCGTTGGACGGAAGGCTCTTTCATGCTACGTCACAACGGCTTGTATTATATGATGTATTCCGCTAATTATTTTGGCGGGGCAAATTATGCGGTGGGATATGCCGTGTCCGAACATCCGTTAGGACCGTTTGAGAAGGCTTCTAATAATCCGGTGCTGGAGAAGAACGTGGAAAAAGGCGGTATCGTCACGGGTACCGGACATAATAGCGTTACTTGGTCGAAGGACGGAAAACAAATGTATTGCGTTTACCACGGGCGTACCCAGAAGACAGGGGATGAGCGGGTCGTATTCATCGATAAAATGCGAATCGATGAGAATGGCCTTCTAGTCGTGGAAGGCCCTACCACCGATCCGCAATCTGTTCAATAGTTATTTATCTCTTCCAGCAACGCCACTCGTTCCAATGAGAACGTAGTGTCGTTGCGTTGGATATATTCCAATAGCTCTTTCGCTCTTGCCCGGAGTTTTTTACCTTGCGCCTCCGGCAAAAGGAAACTTTCTTCCAGCAAGGTCTTGGTCGCTAGCTCCATGCGTTGGAGGCCGCACGAATCATCACCGTCCAGATAAGTGCGGATGCCGTCGATAGGCGTGTTCAGCAAGAAATCGTTATCCAGTTTTAAGGATGTGTAGACGGATTGGATTAACTCGGGGTTCTTGCGTGCCCCATCGTTGGAATTACGATTGAAGATGATCTGGGCGATCACTTTGCCCAGTTCCTCGATCTGTACCATGATGAAATCTCTCTTTAACATAGGAGTGGTGAATTATTCGATCGTTATACTTTGGATGCGGATGTCTTTCTTCGGACGGTCATTCTGGTCTTTCGGCTGGGTAGCGATCTGATCCAGAACGTCGAACCCCTCCGTCAGCTCCCCGAAGATCGTATAGGTGCCGTCTAGATGATGGCAACCGCCTACGGTGGTATAAGCCTTCCGTTGCTCATCCGTAAATAGCAAATGCCCGGGAGTTGCTTGAATAACGGAGTCTATCTGGGCGTTGATCATTCTCAATCGCTTCTGGTATTCCCGTTTGTTACTCATCTTTATCATATTCAACTCGGCACGGACCGGCGCGTAAAACTCCTTCAGGGCCTTTTGCCGGGCCGGATAGTTGGCGGTACGCTCTAACGTATCCAGTTCGGTTTCCCTATAGACCTTCCCCTGCACGATAAAAAATTGCGACATGTCCGATTTCTTTTGCGGGTTGACATCGTCCGGTTGGCGGGGAGCGGCCAAGGCTCCTTTCTTATGGAAATATTTCTCGTTGATCTCGGGCAGGATCTCGGCGGAGGGATCGCCAAAGCCGCATTTGGCACCGGCGGGAGCATTCTTGGAATCCGGGGCTCCTCCTTGGATCATAAACTCCGGCAGGACACGGGTGAATAAGGTCCCGTTGAAATCTCCCCGTTTCGCCCGTTCGATAAAAGTACGGGTGTGATTAGGCACATCATCGTACAGGATGGCCTTCATAGTACCTACATTGGTTTTAATAACTACCGTTTTTCCAGCTTCTTGCGCCGAGGTGGCTACCACGCAAAGGAACAGTGCTGATAAAATGTAATATATCTTTTTCATGTAATTTTAATTTGGAAGGTAAATATAGGTGTTATGTTGTAAAACACAAAGTAAATGCCTAACTTCGCGTCTTTATTAATAGGTAATAAGATTTTTAAAGATTTTAGCATGGATTGGATAAACGACTTATTATGGGGAGAAGGTATCGGGCATTCTATCCTTTTACTATCTTTCGTGATTGCCGCCGGCATTCAGTTGGGAAAGATAAAGGTGTTTGGGATTTCGCTTGGGATTACCTTGGTGTTGTTTGTAGGTATTATTTTAGGGCATTTGGGGTTTACGGTTAACCACAATGTGATTCATTTCTTTAAGGAATTTGGATTGATCTTATTTGTTTATTCGGTAGGTATGCAAGTCGGGCCGGGTTTCTTCTCGTCTTTTAGGCAGGGTGGAATCACGTTGAATATGCTTGCCTGTGGAATTGTCTTCCTTGGCGTGGCTACGGCTT
Organism: Parabacteroides sp. KHUB-02; assembly: GCF_056640955.1. Classification (NCBI taxonomy): domain Bacteria; kingdom Pseudomonadati; phylum Bacteroidota; class Bacteroidia; order Bacteroidales; family Tannerellaceae; genus Parabacteroides; species Parabacteroides sp. KHUB-02. The sequence goes on from NZ_JBWQEV010000001.1 coordinate 731,059, forward strand.
TGGTATTGCATTTCGTGACAGGTATTCCGATGCCTACGATGGTGGGTATTTTATCGGGGGCGGTGACGAATACCCCCGGATTAGGTGCGGCTCAGCAGGCTTATTCCGATATGTACGGGGTTTCTGATAATACGATCGCCTTGGGTTACGCCGTGGCTTATCCGCTGGGCGTGATCGGTATTATTCTTTCGATCATTTTCGTACGTTACGTATTCCGTGTGAATTTCGATAAGGAGAATGACGATTTGAATAAGGAGGATGCCTCGCATACGAATGAGGCGAAACCGATCTCGCTGGTCGTAAAGAACCCTGCGGTTTTCGGTAAGACGGTAGGGGAGTTATCCGGTTTGATGGATCATCTGGATTTCGTGATTTCCCGTGTATGGCGTAATGATAACAAGCAGATCGAGATCGCTTCCGCCGGTACGATCTTGAATGAGGATGATAAGATTTTCGTGATCACGACTGATCAAGATGCCGAGTCCGTAAAGACATTCATCGGCGAGGAGATCGATATGGAGCGCAAGCAATGGATTCGTATGGAGAGCCAGTTTATCAACCGCCGTATCTTGATCACGAAACCGGAGTTGAACGGCAAGAAGCTGGGGCAGTTGAAACTGCGTAAATTATATGGCATCAATATCACCCGTATCAACCGTGCGGGCGTGGACTTGGTCGCTACGCCGGGCCTGACGTTGCAAGTGGGTGATCGTGTGAATGTGGTGGGTACCGAAACCGCTGTCTCCAATGTGGAGAAGGTATTGGGTAACTCCATGAAACGCTTGAACGAGCCGAATTTGATCACGATCTTTATCGGCATTGCCCTCGGTATTGTCTTGGGTAGTATTCCTATCACGTTCCCGGGCATTCCGCAACCGGTTAAGTTAGGTTTGGCGGGAGGTCCGCTGATCGTGGCTATCTTGATTAGCCGTTTTGGTTACCGTTATAAGCTGGTTACCTATACGACCCAGAGCGCTAACTTGATGTTGCGTGAGATCGGTATCACCCTCTTCCTCGCTTGCGTGGGTATCAGCGCCGGCGATGGTTTTGTGGATACGATCGTGAACAACGGTGGATTCGCTTGGATCGGTTACGGTTTCATTATCACGACGGTTCCTTTACTGATCATCGGTTGTGTAGGCCGCTATTTCTATAAGATCAATTATTTCACCTTAATGGGCTTGATCGCCGGTAGTACGACGGATCCGCCCGCTTTGGCTTACTCGAACGCTACGGCTGGAAACGACGCTCCTTCCGTAGGTTACGCAACGGTATACCCATTGACCATGTTTTTGCGGGTGCTTACGGCGCAATTATTGATCTTGTTCTTCGCTTGATGCGGTAGTTATAATGGTGCCGTCTTACACGTATACCGGCATTGCCTCACACGTATATCGACGTTGGCCTATGCGAACGTAGGCGTGAGGCGATGTCGGTATACGTGCTGGATGGAGTTGACGCCGGGGAAAATAAAAAGCATAGATGTATTAAATTTACCAGTTTAAAAGGCAATGTTATTCGTAGCATTGCCTTTTTTGTTAGCTTTGTGGGAGTATAATCTAATTTAATATCGTGGAAAGAATGAGTGTAGAGAAGAAAAACGCTTATATCGGAGTGGATTTAGGGGGGACGAATATGCGTGCCGGCCGTATCGCAGGGGATCGATTAGTGGCTCAGGGGAACGCCCCGACTCCCCAGGACGCTGCGGATTGCGTGGAGACATTGGAGGCTTTGATAGAGGTGATCCGTTCCGTGTGGGACGAGGGCGTGGTAGCTATCGGTATCGGTGTGCCGAGCGTGGTGGATCGTGAGAAGGGGATCGTATATAACGTAGTGAATATCCCGCATTGGGAAGAGGTACATTTGAAGGAGATCTTGGAGGCTCGCTTCTCCGTGCCGGTTTATGTGGATAACGACGCGAATTGCTTCGCTTTGGGTGAGCGTATCTTTGGCGACGGAAAGACGGTTGATAACTTCGTGGGCCTCACCTTGGGTACAGGCTTGGGGGGTGGAATTATCCAGAAAGGCAAGCTGCTGGCCGACGCTAATTGTGGCTCGGGAGAGTTTGGCATGATTCCCTACCAAGGACAGATCTTGGAATATTTCTGTAGCGGTTCCTATTTCATGAACGTATGGGGCGTGGATGGGAAGGAGATGTACACCCGTGCGATGCGGAAGGACGAGCAGGCGCTGGAGGCTTATCGGCAGTTGGGCGTACATGTGGCCGCCGCTATCAAGATCGTGGTATTGACGGTAGATCCGGAGATGATCGTCTTCGGAGGCTCGGTGACCTCCGCCCATGAGTTGTTTGAGGAGAGCATGTATGAGGACTTGAAGGATTTCGCTTATCCGAACTCTATCAAGAACTTGAAGATACGTTTCTCTAAGCTGGAGAATCCGGGGCTATTCGGTGCCGCTTCCCTTTGTTATTAAATAAAGACGGATAATTTATAGTTTACTTAAATCTTATTCATACCATGAGACATGTATTTTGTAGGAAGATCGTTTTCCTTTTGGCCGCTTTACTGGTTGTATGTGGCATGTCGGCCCGTAAGCCGATCAAGACGTTATTAATAACGGGGCAGAATAACCATAATTGGCAGGTGAGCCATGTGGTGCTTAAACAGATATTGGAGAACTCGGGACGCTTCTCCGTGGATTTTGCGGTCTCTCCGGAGGCGGGGAAGGATATGTCCGGCTTTGTCTTGGATTTTAGTCCTTACGAGCTGGTGGTGCTGGATTATAATGGGGATGCTTGGCCGGAAGAGACAAACCGTCGTTTCTTGGAATATGTGCAAGGAGGTGGTGGTGTCGTGATCTATCATGCCGCTGATAACGCCTTCGTGAACTGGCCGGAATACAATAAGATTTGTGCCTTGGGCGGTTGGGAGAACCGGGATGAGAAAGCGGGACCCTATGTATATTGGAGCGATGGTAAGTTGATAAAGGATAGCTCGGCGGGCGTGGGTGGCTCTCATGGCAAGCAACATGAGTATGTGCTGAATGCCCGGAACCATGAGCATCCGATCATGAAGGGGCTGCCGAATAAATGGAAACATGCGCAGGATGAGTTATATGATCGTATGCGTGGCCCGGGAAATATAAAGGATTGCTTGTATACCGCTTATTCGGACAAGGAGACCGGAGGCTCCGGTCGTGAGGAGCCGTTGATCTTTACGGTTGATTATGGGAATGCCCGTATATTCCATACGATGCTAGGGCATGCGGGGGAAACGGTAGAGAATTGTCCGGCTATGCAATGCGCCGGCTTCCAGATCACCTTGTTAAGAGGTGCGGAATGGGCCGCTACCGGCAAGGTAACCCAAAAGGTTCCCACTGATTTCCCGACGGAAAAACAAGTATCTAATCGGAGTAATTATAAGCGGTGATACTTGGTTTATTAGAATGCCCATTGTAAGCTCCTTATGATGGGCATTCTAGCAAGCTAACAATGGGCATTCTAAGGAGCTTACGATGGGCATCGTGCTATTTTGCTGAATCCTCGTGCGATAGATAGCCGTCGCTTAATGTGAATCGGGGATCTTGATCCGCCAGAAAGCGGATGGCCGTGAGGCTTTTCTCTTGAGGGAAAGGTAATTTCTCAATAAGCTCTTTCACGGGGATAGGGGATTCCTCGGCCAATACCTTTACGAGACTTTCCCGGATAGCGCTGAATTCCCAATTCATAAGCTGTGATTCATGCTTCGATAAGCATACGTCGCAACAGCCACAAGGGGCGGAATCTTCCTCGCCGAAATAGGATAGGAGCATGCGGCTACGGCATACCCGCTCCTCGTTGATATATTCCAGCACCTTCTCGATCCGTTTCCCGAAACGCTCCTTGCGTTCCTCATACGCCGAGCGGGGTATGGAAAGATACCGCTGTTCCTCCCGGGTCTGGGTATAGATAATCAACGGGGTTTTCTTATGCGGGATGTAGTTTACGATCCGGTATCTGGATAAACCTACCAAGGTCTCATACACCTCGTGAGGCGTTACTCTCGCACGGGTAGCGATTACGCTCTCATCTATATAAACATAATCCGCAAATAACCCGGTGTAAGAACGCAAGATCGTCTGAATCACCTCATCCGTTCGCTTGTTCTCACTTAAATACCTGTAAAGCTCGTCACGGGTAGCCGTGAACATCAGGCGGGAAGCGTTGTCCACCTCCTCCGTATACTCGATATAGCCCGATAGCCCAAGGATCTTCAAGGCATGATGCGCTTGCAATAAAGAGAACTTATAAGCGGAACAAAAATCCGTTAACGAGAAATCGTGTACCGTGTCTAGCCCGTACCCTACGGCGATCTGGTAATAATTACCCAACGCCTCATAGACCCGGTAGATAAACTCCTTGTCCGGAAACTCATCCGCCAGCCGTTTCTTTAGCTTGGCGCTATCCGTGGAGGAACAAAGAGCCACGGCGAAGGCTTTCTTCTCATCACGCCCCCCGCGTCCGGCCTCTTGATAATATTCCTCCAACGATCCCGGCATATCCATATGCACGACCAATCGTACGTCCGGCTTATCGATACCCATACCAAAAGCGTTGGTCGATACGATTACCCGGCACTCGTTGTTTTTCCAACGGGCCTGACGCAGTTCTTTCTCGTCACGGTTTAATCCGGCATGGAAGAAATCGGCGGAGATACCCGCCTGTTGCAGCATGACGGCGATCTCCTTGGTGCGTTTCCGATTGCGGACATATACGATGGCCGTACCCGGAACTTTTCCCAATATATAAACGAGTGTATTTAACTTATCTTCCGTCTTCCGGACAATATAAGCCAGATTTTTGCGGGCGAAGCTCTTTTGAAATACGTTCTTCTCCTTGAACCGCAGACGCTCTTGTATGTCATTCACCACTTCCGGGGTAGCCGTGGCGGTCAAGGCCAATACCGGAACACGCGGCAATAAGTCCCGGATCTCAGCGATATTGAGGTAAGAAGGACGGAAATCATATCCCCATTGCGAGATACAGTGACTCTCGTCGATCACTAGCAGACAAACTTGCATGGCCTCCATCTTGATCCGGAAAATATCCGTACTAAGCCGCTCCGGGGAGACATACAAAAACTTATACCCTCCGAAGATGCAATTCTCCAGTTGCGTGATAATCTCTTGCCGGCTCATGCCCGAATAAATAGCCGTAGCCTTGATGCCGACCCGGCGTAAGTTCTCCACTTGGTCTTTCATCAAGGCGATCAAGGGAGTGACGACGATGCAAATCCCTTCCATCGCCAAGGCCGGCACCTGAAAGGTGATGGATTTACCACCACCTGTAGGCATCAGCCCAAGCGTATCTTTTCCGGCACAGACGGAATGGATAATATCCTCCTGCAAGGGGCGAAAAGCAGGGTATCCCCAATACTTCTCTAATATCTTATGGTAGACGTCCACCTGTCCTCCTCATATATCGTCGGGTTTGATGTCTTTGATCATCAGCTGGATAGAGGTGTTGCCGTTGTAGGTGTTCTCCTCCACCGTGTAGCAGATGTTGAAAGGCTTCATACCCTTGATATGGTCGTTGTGCCTGTGCATGCCGAAAGCGATGGCGTGCATGGGGATGCTTGAGTTTCCGTCGATCAATTCCAGCTTGAGATGCTCCAGTTCCTTACCCACGAGCTTACTGGTGCCGTAGTCCTTTACGCCAAGCGAGCAGAATACAGGCTTCTGGTTGTCCGGTCCGAACGGGCTCATCTTCTTTAGGTCGTTCACGAACTTCTGGTTGATCTCTTTCAAATCCAAGATAGCGTCGATATCGATCTGTGGGATCATCTGTTCCGGTATGATCTCCTCGGATGCGATCTTCAAGAAACGCTCGGTGAATGCCTCTAGGTTCTCCTCCCGAAGGGAAAGCCCGGCGGCGTAGGTATGTCCTCCGAAATTCTCCAATAAATCCCGGCAACTCTCTATCGCCTTGTAAATATCGAAACCCGTTACGGAACGTGCCGATCCGGTGATCAACTCGGACGATTTGGTAAGAACGACCGCCGGACGGTAATACTTCTCGGTCAAACGGGACGCTACGATACCGATCACGCCTTTGTGCCATCCCGGGTTATACACCACGATCGCCTTCCGGTCATCCATGTTCTCTACTTCGTCGATGACAGCGTTCGCCTCGTCGGTGATCTTCTTGTCCAATTCCCGGCGTTCCTCATTATATTGGTTGATGCTCTCGCTCTTCTCCCGGGCACTGGCGCTATCTTTGGACAGTAGCAGTTCCACCGCCTCCTTCCCGTTCATCATACGGCCGGAAGCGTTGATACGGGGACCGATCTTGAATACGATATCACTGATCGTGATCTCCTTTCCGGTCAATCCGCAGATATCGATGATCCCTTTCAGCCCGAGGCTGGGGTTGCTGTTCAATTGCTTCAGCCCGTAATAGGCGAGGATGCGGTTCTCTCCCGTAATCGGGACGATATCCGAGGCGATACTGACCGCCGTCAGTTCCAACAACTTCTCCAGATCCGAGAACGGGAAATTATTACTCTTGGCGAACGCCTGCATGAACTTGAATCCCACTCCGCAACCCGATAAATGCTCATACGGATAGATAGAATCCGAGCGCTTGGCATCCAATACGGCGACAGCGTCCGGCAAAGTGGCGTCCGGCATATGGTGGTCGCAAATAATAAAGTCGATACCTTTCTCCTTGGCGTACTCGATCTTCTCGATCGCTTTGATACCGCAATCCAGCGAGATAACCAGCGACACGCCGTTCTCGGCGGCATAATCGATACCCTTGTAAGAGATACCGTACCCCTCGTCGTACCGGTCCGGGATATAGAAATCCAAGGTAGACGAGTAAGGTCTTAAATACTTGAAGACGAGCGATACCGCTGTCGTTCCATCCACGTCGTAATCGCCGTAGATCAAAATCTTTTCTTTATTCCCCAAGGCTTTGTTCAAGCGCCTCACCGCCTTATCCATATCCGGCATAAGGAACGGGTCGTGCAAATCGTTCAAGCTGGGTTTAAAGAATTTCTTCGCCTCTTCGATCGAAGTGATACCTCGTTGAACGAGCAAGAGACAGATCACCGGGCTGAATCCTAATTCAGCCACCAATTGGTCTCTCTTATGTAACTCTTCTTCTGATGGGGTTTGAAAGTTCCATTTGTTAATCATTATATATTGTTTTTTTCTTTTTTGCTTGCCTGATACTACGGATACCTTGTCATCCTTAATCTACCGTATGACAAAGGCGAGATTTCCGCAATATATTTCAACCCGTAAAGTTAGAAATTAAATATGGTATATCCGGTATGGCTTAAAGAAAATAGTTTTTTTGTTATTATTTTTTTGAAGTAGGAGAATGATTCGTACATTTGCCTAAATATTATAAAATACAATGACGGAAGATATTAAAAAAGCTTGCGAAGTAATGGCCGCAGGCGGCATAATACTTTATCCTACAGACACTATCTGGGGAATTGGTTGCGACGCTACCAATGAAAAAGCCGTACAAAGAGTGTACGAGCTAAAGCGAAGGGCAGACAATAAGGCTATGTTGGTCTTGATGGACAGCGAGGCTAAATTGGATAGGTACGTGTCGGATGTTCCCGATATCGCTTGGGATTTGATTAGCGTGTCTGATAAGCCGTTGACCATCATTTACTCAAGTGCCAAGAACTTGGCGACAAATCTATTGGGAGCCGATGGTAGCGTGGGTATCCGCATCACGAACGAGGAGTTCTCCAAGAAATTGTGCGAGCGCTTCCGTAAACCCTTGGTCTCTACTTCCGCCAACGTAAGCGGCGAGCCTTCTCCCGCTAATTTCAGCGAGGTATCGGAGGTGATCAAGGAGGGTGTGGATTATATCGTGAGTTATCGTCAGGACGATATGAGCAAGGCCGCTCCGTCCGGCATTATCAAGCTAGGAGCCGGTGGGCTTGTGCAGGTAATTAGATAAGGATGAAGAAAAGCGTACAAGCCGGAAAATATATTGTCTCGGATTTTATAGCGTCGTCGGTAGTCTGGTTATTATTTAACCTGATACGCTATGAGGAGGTGGCGGTGTATGAAGGGTTTGATACCGTCGGGGCCTTTTTGCTGCATATCCCCTCGTTGAAGGGGCAGCTATTGATCCCGTTTTTTTGGTTCGTATTATATTGGTTTTCCGGTTATTATAATAAACCGTTCGGTAAGTCGAGGCTTACTGAGTTGTTCTCTACCCTTGGGAGCGTGTCGATCGGTGTCGTGATCTTGTTTTTTGCCTTGGTGCTGAATGACTTGCCCCGTTCCTATCATGTGTATTATGATATGTTTTTCTCTTTATGGGGATTGCAGTTTGTCTTGACGTATATTCCCCGGTTATTGATTACGCAGGCCGGGTTACGGAAGATAAAGTGCAGGGAATGGGCGTTGAACGTATTGATGATTGGGGCGGGGAAGAAGGCGGCGTGTATTGCCGACGACCTGTATGGGTTGGGTTATAATATCGTCGGTTTTGTCTCCGATGGTACGGAGAAAAAGGGCGGGGTCACCGGAGATCGTGTGATCGGTAGGCTGGAATCTTTGCCGGTGATCGTAGAGGAGAAAAAGGTGGATGAGCTGGTTGTCGCCTTGGAGACGGTGGATAATAGCCGTTTGATGGATATCCTGTATTCGTTATATTGCTATAAACGGCCGATCAAGATATTGGCGGATAAATCCAGTTCATTATCGCAAGTAAAGATCAAGGCGATAAAGGGCGTTCCGCTGGTGGACGTGACGGATAACAACTTCTTGCCCATCGAGCAGAATGTAAAGCTCTTTATGGATAAGATGTTATCTCTGATTTTCTTGGTGCTCTTATCTCCCTTGTTCCTGTATATCGCTTGGCGGGTGAAGCGGGATTCCCCCGGCCCGGTGTTTTTCAGTCAGGAACGGATCGGATACATGGGCGAGCCTTTCATGATCTATAAGTTTCGTACGATGTATACGAACGCCGAGGAAGAAGGTCCGTTGCTCTCTTCCGAGGACGATTCCCGTATCACTCCCTTCGGACGGGTGATGCGGAAATACCGCTTGGACGAGTTACCGCAGTTTTGGAACGTGCTGAAAGGGGATATGTCGCTAGTTGGCCCCCGTCCGGAACGTAAATATTTCATCGAGCGGATCGTGAGGAAAGCCCCCTTCTACTATCTGCTGCATAATGTACGTCCGGGAATCACCTCGTTGGGTATGGTGAAATATGGATATGCCGGCAGCGTGGATGAGATGATCGAGCGCTTGGAATATGATATATTATACTATGAGAATATGTCCTTGATTCTGGACATAACGATTCTCATTTATACAGTTAAAACAGTGTTTACAGGTAAAGGTATTTAAAATGGCTAACGAAGGGTTATTCTATAGATTGTTGTTATGGCGGGAAAAGCGCATCAAGGAGAAGCATTTTATCCTTATTATCAGCTTTATCGTGGGAATTTGCACAGCTGCGGCCGCTATCATATTGAAACAATTGATCCATTTCATACAACATGTATTGACGGGTAATTTCAGTGCTGACGGCGTGAACTATCTCTATTTGCTTTATCCGGTGATCGGTATCTTGTTGGCCGGCTTGTTCGTGAAATATATCGTGCGTGACGATATCGGCCATGGGGTGACGAAGATCTTGTATGCCATCTCGCAACGAAAGAGCCGTATCAAGCCGCATAATACATGGACGTCTATCGTAGCCAGTTCCGTGACGATCGGCTTTGGTGGATCGGTCGGGGCGGAGGCTCCTATCGTATTGACAGGGGCGGCTATCGGTTCTAATCTGGGACGGGTGTTCAGGATGGAGCAGAAGACGTTGATGTTGCTCGTGGGATGTGGTGCCGCCGGAGCGATCGCCGGTATCTTCAAGGCGCCTATCGCCGGGTTGGTGTTCGTGATCGAGGTATTGATGCTGGACCTTACGATGACTTCCGTGCTTCCTTTGCTGATCTCGTCGGTGACGGCGGCTACGATGTCTTATATCTTTACCGGTACCGAGGCGATGTTTAAGTTCTCTCAGACTGAGGCATTCGAGATCGAGCGTATTCCTTACGTGCTCTTGCTGGGTGTTTTTTGCGGATTGGTATCCCTTTATTTTACCCGTGTGATGAACAAGGTGGAAGGGATGTACCGGAAGTTGGGTACGTATTGGAAGAAGTTCATGTTGGGCGGCGTGATGCTGAGTATCTTGATATTCTTGTTCCCCCCGCTATATGGTGAGGGCTATGATACGATCGGCTCGTTGCTGAACGGGCAGTTCTCGCATATCATGGACAAGAGTTTGTTTTACGATCTGAACGATACGTATTTCGGGGTCTTGATCTTCTTGACCTTGATCTTGCTTACGAAGGTATTCGCTTCCAGCGCCACGAATGCCGGAGGGGGTTGCGGTGGTATCTTCGCTCCTAGTTTGTATCTGGGCTGTATCGCCGGTTTTATCTTTGCGCATACGTCTAATTATTTCCCGTTCACGATGTATATCTCAGAGAAGAATTTCGCTTTGCTGGGTATGGCGGGCATTATGTCCGGGGTGATGCACGCTCCTTTGACCGGTGTTTTCTTGATCGCCGAGCTGACGGGTGGGTATGATTTGTTCCTCCCCTTGATGATCGTCTCGATCAGTTCCTATATCACGATCCTTATGTTCGAGCCTCATAGCATCTACTCCATGCGTTTGGCGCAGAAAGGCGAGTTGTTGACGCACCATAAGGATAGGGCGGTGCTTACCTTGCTACGGGCGGATAGCGTGATCGAGAAAGATTTCCAGATGGTGTCTCCAGAGATGACGTTGGGCGATATGGTAAAGGTCATTTCCCGAAGTGGACGTAACACCTTTCCTGTCGTGGACGAGCGGGGCGTGTTGCTGGGTATCGTCTTGCTGGATAATATCCGGAATATCATGTTCCGTCCGGAGTTGTATAATCGTTTCCATGTATCGAAGTTCATGGTTTCCGCCCCGGCCAAGATCGTAATCAACACGCCGATGGATCAGATCATGCAGACGTTTGATGATACGAAAGCGTGGAATCTTCCGGTGGTCGATGAGAATGGCCATTATATCGGCTTTATGTCGAAATCGAAGATATTTAATTCCTATCGGGAGGTATTGGTCGATAACTTTTCCGGGGACTAACTTGTTAAAAACAGATCCAATTTATTGTATATGAAGAAAGAGGATTTACGAATCGTATATATGGGCACTCCCGATTTCGCCGTGGAGAGCCTGCGTGCCTTGGTAGAAGGTGGATATAATGTGGTAGGTGTCATTACGATGCCGGATAAGCCAATGGGCCGTCATGGTAGCGTGCTTCAGCCGAGCGCTGTGAAGCAATATGCCGTATCGGTGGGTCTTCCGGTCTTGCAGCCAGAGAAATTGAAGGACGAGGCATTTTTAGAGGAACTGCGTGCCTTGCGGGCGGATTTGCAGATCGTGGTGGCGTTTCGTATGTTGCCGGAGGTGGTCTGGAATATGCCCCGTCTGGGAACTTTTAATCTGCATGCCTCCTTGCTTCCGCAATACCGGGGCGCCGCTCCGATCAACTGGGCGGTTATCAATGGTGATACGGAGACCGGCGTGACTACTTTCTTTCTTACGCATGAGATTGATACGGGTAAGATCATCCGTCAGAAACATCTGCCGATCGCTGATACCGACGATGTAGAAACCGTTCACGATGCCTTGATGGCGATGGGGGCGGGGTTGGTTACCGAGACCGTGGACTTACTGTTGGATGGAAAAACAGACGCTATCCCTCAAGAGGAGTTCTATAAGGATGCCGCCGAGTTGCGTCCGGCCCCGAAGATATTCAAGGATACCTGTCATATCGACTGGAACCAACCGGTGAAGAAGATCTATGATTTCGTCCGTGGGCTTTCTCCTTATCCTGCCGCTTGGACGGAATTGATCTCAGCGGATGGCAAACGTATGGTCTTGAAGGTTTACCAGACGGAGAAGCGTCCGGCAACGCATAACTTCCCGGTAGGTTCTATCCATACAGATCATAAATCGTATATCGATGTGGCCGTGAAGGATGGTTTCCTTCGATTGCATTCCTTGCAACTTGCCGGAAAGAAACGGATGAATATAACGGACTTCTTGAACGGTTTCAAGCAAATCGCAGAATATACGGTTGGCTGATGAACGGGACGAGACGTATCATATACATTACGTTAGGAACGTTTTTTCTCATATTGGGAGCGATCGGCATCTTTGTCCCTTTGCTCCCGACCACTCCTTTTTGGTTACTGACTTGTTGGTTTTATGTCCGTAGCTCGGAGAGACTTTATAACCGGGTGATGAGCAATCGTTATTTCGGGCCGCATATTAAGGGCTTTGTGGAAGATAAGGCTATTCCTTTGCGTTCCAAGATTATCACGATCGCTATCATGTGGCTATCTACGATCATTACTTCCCTTTTGCTAGTCGGCTATTGGTGGGTGAAAGCTTTGTTAGGGCTTATCAGTATCGGGGTCTCATGGCATATCCTCTCTTATCCTACTAAAAAAGAATGAGATAACCTGTTCATCCATAGGATTACTGGGGTTATCCCTCTTTTATCGCTTTCTATCGTAGCCTTACTACTTTATCGGTCTTCTTTCAAGGCCTCTTCCAAGCTGATTCCTAGAGCTTCAGCTACTCCCTTACCGTAAGCAGGGTCTGCCTTGTAGCAATTGCGTACGTGGCGTTGCTTGATGAACAGTTGGGCGTTACCCATCGCACGGGCGGTATTTCCGAATAACAACTGTTGCTCTTCCGGCGGCATCAAACGGAATAAGGCACCCGGTTGGCTGTAATAATCATCATCATACTCACGCTCGTTGTAATTATAAACATCCCCGTGTACTTTCAAAGGCGGTTCCTTCTTCTCGGGAGAGTCTTTCCATTCGCCGAAGCTGTTAGGTTCGTAACCCTTTGCGGCTCCATAGTTTCCGTCTACACGCATCGCTCCGTCACGGTGATAGGCATGGAACGGACAGCGGGGCTTGTTCACCGGGATCTGCTCTAGGTTCACGCCAAGGCGGTAACGCTGGGCGTCGCCATAAGAGAATAGACGACCTTGTAACATCTTGTCTGGGGAGAAGCCGATACCTTCGACAGTATTCATCGGGTTGAATGCGGCTTGCTCCACGTCTTGGAAATAATTCTCCGGATTACGGTTCAACTCGAGGATACCGACATCCATTAACGGGAAGTCCTTATGCGGCCATACTTTCGTGAGGTCGAACGGGTTGATCGGATAGGTCTCGGCTTGCTCCTCAGTCATCAATTGGATCTGGAATTTCCATTTCGGGAAGTCCCCACGCTCGATACTCTCGAACAAATCACGCTGATGGGATTCACGATCCTTGGCGATGATCGCAGCCGCTTCCTCGTCACTCAAGTTCTTGATACCTTGCAGGGTTCTGAGATGGAACTTCACCCAGATACGTTCGTTCTTATTGTTGATAAAACTGTACGTATGGCTACCGAAACCATGCATATGTCGATAAGAGTAAGGAATGCCGCGAGAACTCATCGTAATCGTTACTTGATGCAGGGCCTCGGGAAGCAAAGTCCAGAAATCCCAGTTGTTATCCTCGCTTCGTAGATTCGTTTTCGGGTCACGTTTGACCGCATGATTCAAGTCCGGGAACTTTAGGGGATCACGCAAGAAGAATACGGGGGTGTTGTTGCCTACCAAGTCCCAGTTACCCTCCTCTGTGTAGAATTTCATGGCGAATCCACGGATATCACGCTCTGCGTCGGCTGCTCCGCGCTCTCCGGCTACGGTGGAGAAACGGACAAAGCAGTCAGTTTTCTTGCCTACCTCGCTGAAAATAGCCGCTTTCGTATACTTTGTGATATCATGTGTAACGGTAAAGGTACCGAATGCGCCGGAACCTTTGGCGTGCATGCGTCTTTCTGGGATCACTTCACGGTCGAAGTGCGCTAGCTTCTCAATGAACCAAGGGTCTTGTAATACCATCGGGCCACGTGGCCCCACTGTTTGTACGTTCTGATTGTCCGCAACAGGGCGCCCGTTGGCGGCAGTTAGTTTTTTGTCTTCCATAACTTTAGTTTTTATGTCGCAATAAAGAATTTTAGATAAAGTAATCTTTAAATAAAACTGTTTAGAAACAACAATTGTTTTTAACTTCTTGACAAAAATAAGATGTTGTTAGACAGTTGTCAAATAGTTAATATCTATAAATATATAGACGGGTAGTAGAAACTCAGTGGGGATAGGCGCATGAGTTATAAAAGTATCTTAGTTTCATCGCCCCATACACCTAAGATACTTCGCCAATGAACTTAGGATACTTTCTCTATGAAACTAAGATACCTTGTTTAAAAGGTATGGATACAAAAAAGCGGTTGTCTGGCAAGATGCCAAGCAACCGCGGTATGGTTTGAAAAAATCAAATGTTCACCTTCCCGGTAAAATGGGGTGTTACTTATTTATTGTAACCCCATTTCGTTAACTCCGACTGACCGATAGCAGCGAGTGATCTCAAGCAGCTATCCAAAAAATGTCTAATAAAACTTTTCATAGCTCATTTTCTTTTTAATTAATAAATCTGTGCCTTTCGACACGTTCTAAATCTCACATAACTTTTGAAGTCCGAGTAACGAATGAATTGAAAACCTAAACCTTTAACCTTTTAACCTATTACTAACCTAATCCCGGACTTCTGATAACCTTAACCTAAACCTTCCTCTTTTTCATCGTGAGGTTTACCACATGCGGTAAACCCAAATTGTCCAAGGTTGAAACCCTAGCAAATCGATGTAACGTTTAAACAATCTCTTTACCATATTTGCTTTACAATTATGTTTTACGACACAAATATACGGCGTTATTCCATACGTGGTATGTTTTATAGCATGTTTTTTGCGGATTCCTATGTTTTCTTGATCTATGATAAAAAAAGCGGGAATCAGATTCATATAATGATAGTATTTGAACGTTTGGCATGTCTATTGTGTTACCATGCCATTGCGTTTCTATTTCTATTTGCTACATTTGCGGAGCTAAATGTAAGATAATGTAATATATATGAGTAGAAAAGAGGAGTACAAAGAGAAGAATCTATTGTATTTGGACGAGATCGCTTCGGAAGAGGGAATCCGGACATTACCGTGTGGTATATTATATAAGGTAATACAAGCGGGTACAGGCAAAGTCTCTCCTAATCGGGAAAGCGTCGTTTCCGTACATTATAAAGGAACGTTGATTAACGGAAGGGAATTTGATAACTCATGGAAACGGGGTTGCCCGGAAGCCTTTCGCTTGAACCAAGTGATTGAAGGCTGGCAATTGGCTCTTCAAGAAATGCGGGTAGGGGATAGATGGATAATCTATATCCCTTACAATTTTGGTTATGGTAATCGTGCCTCGGGTCCGATCCCTGCTTTCTCCACATTAATATTTGAGGTAGAGTTGTTGGGAATCGCCTAATTCCAATCATAGAATATATAATAATGTATTTGAAGGGAGTAAAAAAGAATAGCCATGGCTAAACCCATGGCTATTCTCTTTTTGCCTCATTAGAGGATTGGAAACTTTCTATTGTTTAGGCGTAACATCCGTCTTCTTTCCTTTATCCAGCCATTTCTCTTGGATGGTCTGCATCAGTTCATAGAAGTTAGGGATGAACATCGTGGCGAATATCGTATTGATAGCCATACCGAATACTACCGCCGCACCTAAGGATATACGGCTGGCCGCTCCCGCTCCGGTAGCGAAAAGCAAAGGCATGACACCCAATACAAAGGCGAACGAGGTCATCAGGATCGGACGTAAACGAACGTGTCCGGCTTCCAAGGCGGAATCCCGTATCGGATTACCTTCCTTTCGGAAATCCCGGGCGAACTCTACGATCAAGATACCATTCTTGGCGGACAAGGCGATCAATAAGATAATACCGATCTGGGTATATACGCTTACCGGAACCCCCATCACCCAGCAGCCGATAATAGCTCCCAACAAGGCGATCGGCAAACCCATGATAGCCGCCAACGGACTTGTCCAGCTCTCATATTGAGCCGAGAGAACCAAGAAAGCGACTAGCAACGCCATGGCGAAAATAATCACCGTCGTAGATCCTGCTTTCGTCTCTTGATAAGCGACCGAGGTCCATTCATATCCAAAATTATCACCTAATTGTTCCTGTATCAGCTCCTCCATCGCTAGGATCGCTTCTCCGGAACTATATTTCGGGTTGGCGATACAAGTAATAGCCGCCGATGAATACATATTATATAGGTTGATCTGGTCTAATCCCAATTGCTCGTCTAATTCGATAAAAGAGGAGAAGGGTACCATCTCTCCTTTACTATTCGCCAGACTCAAACGGAGTACATCATCGATCACTTTCTGCGCCTCTCCGTTCGCCTCGATCTTAACTTGGTAAATACGTCCGAACTCCACGAAATCGTTCACGTACGCCGCTCCCATATAATAGCTGAGCGTGGAGAATACTTGATTCAACTGAAGACCGAGCATCTGCACCTTATCCCGGTCTATCTTCAGTAGATACTGCGGGGTATTGGCCTGATACATACAAGAAAGGTTCAGCAATTGCGGTTTCGAGCGGTAGCTGGCCAGCAATGTCTCCACGGCATGCTGCATCTCCGTCGGACCTAGGTTCTTACGATCCTCCAATTGCAGTTGCAAGCCGCCCGAAGCGCCCAACCCCGGGATAGCTGGCGGTACCATACCGAATACCTGCGCTTCTTGGATAGCCGATGCCTCCCGGTTGAAACGGTTGGTCACGGCCTCTGCCGTATGCTCCTTACCTTTACGTTCGTTCCAGTTCTTTAGGATCACGAAGAAGGTGGCCGTATTGGATTGCTCCCCTCCACCCATCACGGAGAATCCGCTAACGCTGATGAATGATTTCACCTCGGGGTATGTCTTTAGGATCTCGTCGATCTGCTTGGTGACCGCCTCCGTCCGGTTCAAGCTCGCCGCCGGGGGTAATTGGGATACGATTAGGAAATAGCCGTCATCCTCTTCGGGTATAAAGGTTGTCGGCCAGCGCATAAACAAGATAACCGCTACCGCCGTGATGATACCGTAAACGATCATCGCCGCTCCCGGTCGTTTCAGCATCCGCTCCACGATCGAGTCGTACATCTTCTGAGTCTTTCCGTATACCTTATTGAATCCTTTGAAGAGGAAGAATTTTGGTTCTTCCGTATTCTTCTCCAAGAAAAGGGCGCAAAGCGAGGGCGTAAGCGTAAGCGAGTTAAATCCGCTTAATACGGTAGCGGCGGCGATTGTCAAGGCGAATTGCTTATAGAGCTGCCCGGAGATACCGCTGATAAACGTTGTCGGGATAAATACCGCCAATAATACCAATACCACGCCCACGATAGGCCCTACGATCTCATCCATGGCCTTCGATACCGCCTCGTGGGCCGTATATTTCCCGGTATCGAGGAGCCGGGTGGAGTTCTCTACCACCACGATGGCGTCGTCTACCACCACCGCTATCGCCAGAATCAAGCCGAATAAGGTCAACGTATTAATGGAGAAGCCTAAAGCCGCCATGACCGCCAGCGTACCGATCAATGAGACCGGAATCGTAATGAACGGGATGACTACCGCCCGGAAATTCTGTAAGAATAAGAAGATAACCAAGACCACCAGCAAGGTTGTCTCCAAGAATGTGATAAGCACCTCATGGATGGAGGCGTCGATCACCTCTGTCGTATCCAAGGTCACTTTGTATTCCACGCCTTCGGGTAAGGAACTGCCTAATTCTTTCATCTTGGCCTTTACCACCTTCGATACATCCAAGGAGTTGGAGCCCGGCAACTGGTAGATCGCTATCGCAGCAGTCGGCTGTCCGCTTAATTTAGAGACCACGTTGTAAGAGGAGCTGCCCAACTCTATGCGGGCGATATCCTTCAATCGCAGGATCTTGCCACCTTGCCCGGTCTTAAGGACAATATTGCCGAACTCATCCGGTGTCGTCAACCGTCCTTTCACGGTCAAGGTATATTGATAGGGGTTATCCGCCCGTAGAATCGGTTGGCCTACGTAGCCGGCGGACACTTGGGCGTTTTGCGTGGATATGGCTTGATAGACCATGTCCGGCGTCAAGTTACGGATACGCATCGCCTCCGGGTCTAGCCAGATACGCATGCTATAGTTTCCGGCTCCCATCACCTGTACCGAGCCTACACCCGGCAGGCGGGTTAGCTGGTCTATCATATTTAAGGTGGCGTAATTACTTAAATACAACCCGTCGTAAATGGAATCCTTGGAACTTAGGGTAAGCATCATCACGATATTGGAGGATTGCTTGCGGGTGGTGATACCTTGTACGATCACGGGTTCCGGCAAGCTGCTCTGGGCGATACTCACCCGGTTTTGCACCATGACGGTCGCCATGTCGATATCCGTTCCCACGGCGAAGGTGATCGTCAGGGAGTAAGCCCCCGAACTGGAGGAGTTCGAACTCATGTAAAGCATACCGTCCACGCCGTTTACCTGTTGCTCGATCGGTAAACCTACGGTCTGCGCTACCGTCTGTGCGTCCGCCCCGGGATAAACGGCGGATACCTGTACGGTAGGCGGCGTGATCTCCGGATACTGGGCGATCGGTAATATATTGAGGGTGACCAAACCCGCCACGACGATGATCAGAGCAAGTACGGTGGCGAATATCGGTCTGTTAATAAAGAACTTTACCATAGCTTGCTTATTTTATAGGTTTGATAGTCATGCCATCCCGTACCTTAAGCAGGGCAGAAGTGACATAGGGATCTTTGGGGCCGATACCGGCGATCACTTGGCGAAGCGTATCGTCTACCAATTGTCCCACCTCGATAGGACGGTATCGTACGACATTGGAGTCGTTCACGATATAAAGGTACTTCCCTAATTGGTCGGTACCGATCGAGGCGTCACGAACCAAGACCGCATTCGGCTGCTCGGCGTACGGCAGGGTGATGGTGACGTATAAGCCACTCTTCAATACATGCTTCGGGTTATCCAGATTGGCACGTACGTTCAGGGTACCGGTCGATAGGTCGATATTGGGGGATAGATAATCCAGCCGGCCCGTATACGCATTGCCGCCATCCTTGCCTATGCTGACGAGGATCTCGGTCGGAAGTTTCACGGTGCTATCGTTGCGGGCGGCTTCCAGCATCATCTTCATGAACTGGTTATCCTCGATATTGAAATTGGCGAACATCAAGTCGTCCTTGTATAAGGTGGCCAAGGTAACCGGCTGGACGGCTCCGTTGATGTAATTACCTATATCGTAGCTGGCCCGGGTAACCGCACCGTCGAAAGGCGCACGGATATAGCAATAGCTCAAGTTGGTCCGTGCGGTATTCAATTCCGCCTCGGCGTTCTTCACGGCAGCCTCAGACTCCGATACGGTAGCCTCCGCTTGGATCACTTGTATCTGGCTTACGGCGCCGCTCTTAGCCGCCTCCTTCATACGCTCGTAGTTGCTGCGTGCATATTCCAGCTGGGCTTTGGAGGTCTTTACGGAAGCCTCGGCTTGGGTGACGTTATCTTGATAGGTGTCCGGTTCGATCACGAAGATAAGATCGCCCTTCTTCACCCGGCTTCCGGCCTTGAGGTAAGAGGTACGCAAGTATCCGTTGACACGGGCTACCAAGTCTACTTTCAGTTGTGAACTAAGGTATCCGGGGTATTCTTTCGTCAAGGTAATGTCCCTCACGATCGGCGTGGATACGCTTATGGAGGGCACGGGCGTTTCCATCGGCTTGCTTTTCCCCTTGCAAGACGCCAGTAATAAGGCGGAGGCTCCGATAATCCCTATGTAAACAAATGTCTTCATATCTTTTGTCTTTAATGATTATTTATATTAATTGTTTGAGTGGGCTTTTGTTCGATCGGATCGAACGGCCTACATAGGATTCCATCCTCCGCCCAATGACTGATAAAGCTGTATCAAGTTCAGTAGTGAGCTACCTTGAGCCTGTGTCAATTGGTTCTGGTAGGTGAGGAGGGAGCGTTGCGCGTCCAGTACGTTTTGGAAAGGCGTAAGGCCCTGCTTATAGAGGTCAAGGGAAAGATCCAAGGTCTGTTTTCCTTGGTTTACCACTTCCCGGAGGGCTACGATCTGCTTGATCGAGTTCTTGTACGAGCTCATGGCGTTATCCACTTCCTGTACGGAGGTAAGCACGGTCTGGTTGAATTGTCGGATCGACTCGTCCAACTGGGCTTTCGCCAACCGGGTAGCCTGTATCTTCTGGGTGCCTTGGAAGAAGTTCCACGTAAGGGTAGGGGCGATCTCATAGGTCAAGCTATTATGATTCGCCAGCTTGTCGAAGTCGTGGGAGGCGAAACCGACCGAGCCTTTCACGAATACTTTCGGCCACCAATCGGACTTAGAGGCCCCGAGCGAGGCGGCAAGCGCATTGACCTGCCGTTCTGCCGCACGTACATCCGGACGGCGTAGCAACAGGTTTGCCGGTAGCCCTACACCGACCGGCTCGATATATTCCGGCAAGGAAGCGTCTGTCTCCATGATCTTTTGTAGATCGGAAGGGTACAGGCCTAACAGGATCGCCAAGGAGTTTGCGTATTGGATGATACCGGCCTCCAGCATCGGTAGGGAGGCTTTCGTGCTGTAGTATACGGATTGCGCCTGCGCTACGTCCAGTTTAGAGACTAGCCCGGTCTCATACCGTTTCTGGGTGATCTGTACGACCGTCTGTTGGGAGCGGCAGTTCTGTTGCGCTACCTTTACCTCTTGTTGCAGTTCCCTCATATTGATATAGGAGGAGGCTACTTGAGCGCAAAGGGAGACCATGGCGGCGTTGTATTCCTCTTTCGAGGCGGCGAAATTCTCTTTCTCCGCTTTCACCCGGTTCCGGATACTCCCGAATACGTCCACCTCCCAGTTCATATCTACGGTAGCGCTGGAATATTGGGTGATCGCCTTGGGTACCTGATTGATATTGCCGCTACTTTGTTGCCGTGTCCATCCGGCGGAAAGCCCTAGGGTGGGCGAGTAGCTTCCTTGTGCCGACCGCAGGTTGGCTTTCGCCATGGCGATCCTATCCATCGCCATTTGCACGGAATAGTTTTGTTTCACGGCTACTTCTATCAGCGAGTCCAGTAACGGGTCCTTAAAATTTCTCCACCAATTATCTTCTACGGGAAGTGTCTGCTGGAAATCACTCCCTTCCTCAGACCATGATCCGGGTAGGGCACGGTCTAAATACGTATGCTCTGTCTGCGCCATTACCCCGATCGGCACCAGCAAGCACAACAAAGCATAACATGTCAGGCGTAAATGTTTGTGCATAAATATATATGTTTAGATTTAGCTTTTAGCAAAACAGTTAAGGGTGGGAAATGTTTGTATCTTTGTCTATTTATATATCCTAAAAACTGAAACGTATGGAAAATGGCAAGATCGTTATTTATCGGACAGCCGATGGTGAGACTTCAATTGACGTGAAATTGGAGAATGATACAGTATGGCTTACGCAAGCGCAGATGGCGGAGCTTTTTCAAAAGGATCAATCGGTAATAGCTCGGCATATCAGAAATGTTTTTAAAGAAGGAGAACTTGAGGAAATGAGTAATATGCAAATTTTGCATAATACTTTTTCCAAATACAAGCCTACTGGGGTTTATAGTCTTGATGTCATTATCTCAGTCGGCTATCGTGTCAAGTCTAAGCGTGGTACGCAATTCCGTATCTGGGCGAATAAAATCCTAAAAGAATACCTTGTCAAAGGCTACGCTGTCAATAAACAACTGACCCAACAAAAATACGACGAACTGAAGCTGCTTGTACAAGTCCTCGGTCGTACAGTTAAGAGTCAGGAGGTTCTTTCCTCAGATGAAAGCCGTACGTTACTAGATGTGGTTGTAGACTATACCTATGCCTTAGATACACTGGATAAGTATGACTATCAGCAATTGGATATTCATTCGACGACAAATGAGCAACGGTTTAAGGCTACCTATGAAAATGCGATGTTGGCTATCCAAGGATTGAAAAGTAAATTTGGTGGAAGTAATTTATTCGGAAACGAGAAAGACGGTTCTTTCAAAAGCTCTATCGGACAGATTTACCAAACTTTTGGAGGGGAGGATCTTTATCCATCGGTAGAGGAAAAAGCGGCTATGCTTCTTTATCTGGTTACAAAAAATCATTCGTTCAGCGATGGTAATAAGCGTATAGCCGCAACGCTTTTCTTGTGGTTTCTCGATAATAATGGAATCTTATATAATCCGGATGGGACGAAACGTATCGCTGATACTACATTGGTCGCTTTAACCTTGATGATAGCGGAAAGCCGGACGGAGGAAAAAGATATGATGGTGAAAGTCGTGGTGAATTTGATTAATAAGGAGAATTGGTGAAATAAAGGATTATTGTAAATAGTGATTGTATGGATATCTTATTGGTTATACTAGGCGTTATCTGTTTGTTGGTGGGATTGGCGGGGTGTTTTTTGCCGGTCTTGCCGGGGCCGCCGGTGGCGTATTTGGCTTTGTGGCTGCAGCATTTTACGGGTTATGCGGAATTTACGGTTACGGAGTTGGTCGTGTGGGGATTGCTGGTCGTGTTGGCACAGGCGATGGACTATGTTACGCCCATGCTGGGGACTAAGTATAGCGGAGGGTCCAAGTGGGGAAATTGGGGATGTGCCGTGGGAACCGTGGCCGGCATATTCGTGTTTCCGCCTTGGGGGATCTTGCTGGGTCCATTCGTGGGGGCTTTCGTTGGAGAACTTTTGGGAGGCAAGGCGTCCGGAGATGCGTTGAAGGCTGGTTTCGGGGCGTTCGCTGGTTTTTTATTGAGTGTCGTGCTGAAAGTCGCTCTTTGCGGCTATTTTATTTATAGCTTTGTGAGAGGGATAATTAATTGAAGATGGTAGTTAATAAAGTAAGATATGTTTGAGAAAATTGTAGTGGTAGATTCTACCGGATTGAATACATGGGGAGTGGAGCGTTTGAAGGAGCTTGGAAAAGAGGTTGTTTTTTATACCGGCATTCCGAAAACGGATGAGGAGATTGTGAACCGGATCGGGGACGCAGATTGTGTGCTCGTCTCTTATAATACACAGATCCGGAGGAACGTGATCGAGGCTTGCCCGAATATCAAATACATCGGGATGTGCTGTACCCTTTATAGTGAGTCTAGTGCGAATGTGGATATAGCCGCCGCACGTGAGCGGGGGATAACGGTTTTGGGCATCCGAGACTATGGCGATGAGGGAGTCGTGGAGTATGTCATTAGCGAGCTAGTCCGTTTGTTGCATGGTTTCGGCGGGAAGCAGTGGAAACATAAGGCGTATGAGCTGGGCGGGCAAAAAGTAGGCATCGTGGGATTGGGTCGCACCGGGAGAATGATCGCTGACGCTCTTCGTTTCTTGGGGGCTGAGGTTTATTATTTCAGCCGTACCCGTAAGCCGGATGCCGAGGCCGCCGGTATCGCTTACCTGCCTTTGCGGGAGTTGCTGCCGGAGGTGGATATTTTATGTACTTGCTTACCTCGTAATACGATTCTTCTGGGGGCGGGTGAGTTTCGTTTGTTCGGTAATCTGAAGATATTGATCAATACGTCGGTAGGGCCTACTTTCCGTGTCCCGGATTTACAACGTTGGCTTAGCGCCCATAAGCGGAATTTCTTCTTATGCGATGAGGTGGGTATCGGGAACTACGCGGATACCTTGACGCAATTCGATAATGTCATATATACCCCGAAAGTCTCCGGCCACTCGGAGCAATGTATGGAGCGATTGTCGCAAAAGGTAATAGCGAATATCGAAAGCTATCTAAATTGACATGACCCTGTGTCAAAACTCTTGGTGGTCTATCTTTTAGACGCAGATGACGCAGATGACACGGATTTATTTTATTCTTATCCGTGTTATCCGTGTCATCTGCGTCAAAACTTATCTATTTTCTTTCTCGATCTGCTCCTGAACGATAGCGTCTACGACAGCTACGGTAGTCAGGTTCACGATATCACGGGTAGAGCTTTCTACGTCGGTGAAGTGGATCGGTTTGTTCAATCCCATCTGGATCGGGCCGATCGTCTCGGTGATACCCAGCGTATCCAATAGCTTATATGCGCTGTTGGCGGAGCTTAGGTTCGGGAAGATCAAGGTATTCACGTCTTGTCCTTTCAGCTTGTTGAACGGGTACATATCGTCGCGCAGCTTCTTGTCGAGGGCGAAGTTTACTTGCATCTCTCCGTCTACCACCATGTCTGGGTATGTCTTATGCAAGAAGTCGATCGCCTCGTGTACTTTCAGCGGACTGCCCTGCTTGTCGGAACCGAAGTTCGAGTAAGACAACATCGCCATCACCGGCTCGTGAGCGAAGAACTTCACGGCGTCGTGCGTCAGGCGGGCGATATCGATCAATACCTCGGCCGACGGATGACGGTTGATCAACGTATCGGCCATAAAGAACGTACCCTTCTTGCACGTCAGGATGTTCAAGGCACCGAAATGCTTGTAACTCGGGCGGATGCCGATGATCTGCTCCGCCATCTTGGTAACCTCCGAGTAGCGGCTGTATACACCCGTCACGAAAGCGTCAGCGTCGCCGGTAGCCACCATCATCATACCAAAGGCGTTACGGTCTACCATTTTCTCGCAAGCCTCCGAGTAGGTCACGCCCTCGCGCGCCTTCTTGTCGGTAAGGATACGGGCGTAGCGGTGGCGGCGTTCCGTCTCGCGGTCGTGGCGGAGGTTGACGATCTCGATACCGTCCAGACTGATATTCTCCTCGGCGGCGATCTTGGCCAGACGCTCCTCGTTACCCAGCAAGATCGGGAAACAGATACCTTCCGCTTTCGCCTCGGCGGCGGCTTTCAGCATATTCACGTGGTTCGCCTCCGCGAATACCACCCGTTTCGGGTTCGCTTTCGCCATATCGGTGAACGAGCGCAAGAGTTTATTATCGTACCCCATCATCTCACGCAAATGGTTGGCGTAGCCCTCCCAGTCGGTGATCGTCTTGCGAGACACGCCCGAGTCGATAGCGGCTTTCGCCACGGCGCAAGATACACGGGTCAGCAAACGGGGATCGAGCGCTTTCGGAAGGATATAGTCGCGTCCGAAAGTGGTTCGTTTCAGCTTATAGGCGGCGTTCACCACGTCGGGGACAGGCTCCTTGGCAAGGTCGGCGATGGCGTAGACGGCGGCTCGCTTCATCTCCTCGTTGATCGCCTTGGCGTGCGTATCCAAGGCGCCGCGGAAGATATAAGGGAATCCCAGCACGTTGTTGATCTGGTTCGGATAGTCGGAACGTCCGGTAGCGAAGATGATATCGTCCCGCGAGGCCATAGCGTCGGCGTAGGAGATCTCCGGGTTCGGGTTCGCCAAGGCGAATACGATCGGGTCGGCATTCATGCTACGTACCATCTCCTTGGTCAATACGTTCGCCACGGAGAGGCCCAAGAATACGTCGGCTCCCACCACGGCCTCTTGCAAGGTCTTGATCGGACGGTCGGTAGCGAACTCCCGCTTGGCGGCGTTCAAGTCCGGGCGACTGGTAGAGATGACGCCCTTGCTGTCGCACATGACGATATTCTCCTTGTGCGCTCCCAGCATCACGTACAGTTTCGTACATGAGATAGAGGCGGCTCCGGCGCCGTTCACCACGATCTTCACGTCCTCGATCTTCTTGCCGGCGATCTCCAAGGCGTTGATCAGCCCGGCGCCGGAGATGATAGCCGTACCATGCTGGTCGTCGTGCATGACGGGGATATCCAGCTCATTCTTCAAGCGGGTCTCGATCTCGAAACACTCCGGTGCCTTGATATCCTCCAAGTTGATTCCTCCGAACGTAGGCGAGATCGCCTTCACGGTCTGGATAAACTTCTCCGGATCTTTCTCGTTCACCTCGATATCGAATACGTCGATACCCGCGAATATCTTGAATAGCAATCCCTTGCCTTCCATCACCGGCTTACCGGCCAAGGGGCCTATATCGCCCAGCCCGAGTACGGCGGTACCGTTAGAGATTACGGCTACCAAATTACCTTTCGCCGTATATTCGTACGCGTCCAGCGGATTCTTCTCGATTTCCAGACACGGCTCGGCTACGCCCGGCGAATAAGCTAGGGATAAATCCGTTTGCGTGCTATGAGGCTTTGTCGGGATAACCTCGATTTTACCCGGTTTGCCCTCGGCATGGTACCGAAGGGCCTCCTCTTTTGTAATCTTTGCCATAGGTATGTTTATTAATTATGTTGTTCCTATTTAAAACCACCGCAAAAGTAACAAATTATTATGAGTTGGCTAGGTTTTGCTTACAAATAGTTTTTGGGAAAGCGTGAATAGTAATCCGATTCCCGCTTGTCGGAGTGAAAGTTTATTGTTACATTTGGGTGTTTAATAACTAGGGTCTCTATCCAAGAGAGGCCCATAATCTGAATGATAGTATGGCAGAACCTAAGAAAAGAAGTATCACCGGTAAGCTGGTGGAGAACAAGTTGACGGCGCGCACGGACGATTTCACGTTCAACGTCACTTACGTACAAAGTCGTTCGATCGGCGACTTATGCAAGCTGGCCGCCGCTCGGCTCGGTACGAAATATTCGGCCTCGGAGATTGAAGGTATTTACAGTGAGATCAAGGGTGTGGCCGAGGAGGAGCTGTACTCGGGCAGTACCGTGGAGTTCGGTTTCACGACGAACAGCTTGGGCGTGGAGGGCTCGTTCATCGGCCCGAAGGCGCAGTTCGACCCGGCGCGCAACAAGGTCGTGCTCCGTTCCACGCCCACGGCGGAGATTCGTTCGAAGCTGACGGACATCAGCGTGATCGTCAGCCACGTGGAGGAGGGGCTGCCTACGATCATCAGCGTGACGGACGTAGCGTCCGGTGCCGTGAATACGAAACTGACCCCGGGCGGAGGATTGACCGGCAGCGGGCAACGTATCAAGATCGCCGGCGAGACGGGAGATGCCGTGGGCTTCTTCTTCGTGAAGGACGGCTCCCAAACGTCGGTAGCCGTGCCGATGACCTCCGTGTTGCGCAACGATCCGTCGGCCTTCTCGCTTATCATCCCCGCCTTGGAGGATGGCACGTATTACTTGGAGGTGGCTACTCGCTCGAGTGGCAACAGTAAAGTCTTTTTGAAGGAAGTACGCCGGAATCGCTTCCCTTATCCATTAACCGTGGGCGGAGGTGATGGAGATAGCGAAAGCCCCGATGAGGTTTAACTTTTATTCCGGGTGTCGGAAGTTCTCGTTTCCGACACCCGGAAGCTTTCGTTTCCGATACCCGGAAGCTCTCGTTTCCGATACGTGGAAACGTCCGTTTCCGGCACCCGGAAATGACAACTTGCTTCCTTCCCGCATCCTCTCCTCCTTTCTAAAGGTCTTTCCTGAGATTTTTCCCTACCTTTGGCCTCCATAAAACAAGATTACCATCATGGCATTGAAACTTATCCATACGGTCGACTGGCATCCGGGCCGGGCCTTTTTCGGCTCCGACCGGGAATCTCCGGACGAGATATAAGCCGGGATGGATGGATGATTGCGGGAGAGGTAGGCGCTGTTCTCGCGGGACTACGGTGATAGACGGCTTTATTTCTTCCTCCCGTGTTAACATTATTATTTATTATTAAGACTATCGTTGATTTTCATTGACTGTTTAATAAATATTCATACCTTTGGTCTCATAATTTACCGTAGTCCCGCGAGGACTTATAAATTTGAAGAATGATGAAGCACCTACTTTACATATTCTTGGTTTTGGCGGCTTTGTTCGCAGCGATCTATTTACTGCCCGAGCGCTCCCCCTTATTTGAGTATTACAGGCTGAGGCCTATTTTTGAGATCTCCTCTATCCTGCTGCTAATCGTTGTCTTATACCTGTACCGGCGGGAGAAGAGGCAAGTCAAGATGATCTTCTCCCGTTTGTCTCAAAAGAATTTCTTCTTGGATTTGGCCATACAGTGTGGAGGCATATACATCTGGGAATTCAAGGATGAGGAGTTCTTTTTCAAGTATCCTGTCGGTGACCAGCCGTCGCGAATCGAGTTGGAGGAGATGTGGAAATTGATACATCCCGATGATCTCATCGCTTTCAAGCTGCAGAGGCAATCCTTATGGAAGGCGGACAAGGAGGTATTCCAATGCCGTGCCCGCTTCGCCGGATCTGATTATGAATGGTGGGAATTCCGCTTTAGCGCCATGCCTGCGTTAGATAATGCGGAGGGAGGCAAAGACGTGAGTGGTATACTTATCAATATCAATGACATGAAGAAACGGGAAAAAGAGCTTATCCTCATGAGGGGATATGAGCAAAAGTTCTTGGCGAACATGAGCCATGAGATACGTACGCCGCTGAACTCTATCGTAGGCTTCTCGAACCTGCTGGCCTCGGAGAAGGACTTAGACGAGGCCGACAAGCAGCTGTTTGCCAAGACGATCAATCAGAGCTGCGATCTGCTGTTGGTGCTCATCAATGATATTCTGGAGGTTTCGAGACTTCAATCGGGACAAATGAAATTCGAGAAAGAGAGCTGCTCCGTCAAGGAGTTGGTGGACGACCTTTACCTCGCCCATCAGTTATTGGTCCCCGCCTACCTACGATTCTCGAAAGAGGCGGAGGGGGATTTGTTTATCTATACGGATAAAAAGAGACTTTCTCAAGTTATAACCAATTTCTTGACAAACGCTTGTAAATTCACGAATAGCGGATATATAAAGTTGGGATTTAAGCATCTGAGGGGCACGGATGAGGCGGCGATATTTGTCGAGGACTCCGGGATCGGTCTATCGGAGGAGGAACAAGAGAAGGTGTTCAGCCGTTTTTTCAAGCAAGATGAATTCAGCCAAGGGGCCGGTCTAGGGTTGTCTATCTGCCAAGGAATCGTACAAAACTTGGGGGGACGGATAGCGCTGAGTTCTAAGCAGGGAGAAGGAAGCCGCTTCTCGGTCGTGCTGCCGGTATATAAGGGGGGATAGTGGAGCGGGAAGCGGATGTCTTGCCGACCCCGGACGGGATTCTCATTTTATTCCTCTTTTTGCTCGATTTTTGTGGATTTACCTCTTTGGGTTATAATGACGATAATTCCATTGCTAGCTTTAGGCCCCCATATGGCAGCGTCTGATCCTTTTAGTAAAAATATTTCTTCTATGTCGTTAACAGGGTAATCTAGGATGTCGAAATCGATAAAAGGCGTGTCATCGATCACGACTAGGGGTTTCCCTTCATTTTTTGATCTAAAGGAAGTTATCGCGTCACGGAGTACCGGATAATATTTTTGCTTAACGTCATCGAAGATAAATTTAACCCCGCTAAAGCGAGATAATAACGATTTCATCTCATTTATATGCCACCGTTCTATATCTTGGGAGCTATAAATACGGCTGGAAGCTTGGACGGGCGAATAGAGTCCTTGATTCTGTTTGTCTTTCTTGAATGCCTTGATTTCTACATTCTCCAACTCGATGGTCTTCCATATATCATCATCTGGCCTTTTATCAGGTTCCGATTGTTCCTGGTCGATTGTTAAAGTCTTGGCCAAAGTATCCAATACGAGATTCTTCCGTATGGAGTCGGTTCCCGGATCGTTCATGATAGGAAGTAGCCTTATCTTGAAGTCCGGAGGCAAAGATTGGAGTGATGAGATATTTTCTAGCTTGAAAAACGGTCGCCCGGAAAGTAGATCGCCATTACTATCTACTAAAAGAAAACTAGACAGTCCGGTCTTGATGTTTTTTTTCTCGAATACGATCCATCTCCTTGAGAAATCCCAAATGTCTTTATAAACGATGGAGTCTTCGGATTGTAACAGTATATATAAAGTGTCTTTAAATTGCAAATGCTCTGGTTTTAAGGCGGAGACTAATATTTGGTCTTCCTTGAAATGTACTTTTATCCCTATTGACAGGGTTGCGGCAGGTAATATAAAGCTTTTTTCTATACCTTCTGTGCTTTTACAGTTCAGATAATAGGTCCTTCCTTCATTTGGGTAAATATTGAAATATCCTAATCCGTTATATAAGGATTTTACGTTTTGTACAATATTACCTCTGTCATCCACGATCTCTCCTGAGATATCTAATGTTTTACCATCTCTGCTTTCTGCCTTGAATGCGACTACGCAGGCGGTATTTAATATCAATCGGCCCCCTTCCGGATAGAATGAGACTGTGTAAGCCTCATTTCCCTCCTTGATATCCGGATTTGATGCGGTCGATTTATCCCCGTGAAGCAATGGGAGAAAGAAAACTAGAACGTTTAATATCAGATGGTACATGATTTTTATTTAGTTTTTTTATTGTAAACTATGTCATTGCCTTTAGGAAATCTATGATATCCGTTGCTATGGGAAAAACGGTTGATGATCATTCTTCGCTCTAAATGTAACAAAAGAATTTATAAACTTAGGACTAAAATACATATATTATGATGTATATTGCTGAAATAGACCTGAAAAAGAAGAAACGACAACTTATTCCCTTGACGCGGATATGTCTCTTTGGCTATGTTGACGGCAAAAGAAAGAACCTAGAAAAAAATTGTACCTTTGCTTTTATAAATATGACAATATATGGCATTGAAACTTATCCATACGGCCGACTGGCATCTGGGCCAGACCTTTTTCGGCTACGACCGGGAGGCGGAGCACGACGCTTTCCTCGGTTTTCTGACAAATCTTTTGGTGGAGCGTGAGACGGATGTCCTGTTGATCGCCGGCGACGTGTTCGACGTGACGAACCCTTCCGCCGGGGCGCAACGTCGTTTCTATCGTTTCCTGAAAGAGGCGAATCGCCGGAATCCGGGCTTGCAGATCGTGATCATCGCCGGCAATCATGACTCCGCGATCCGTCTGGAAGCCCCGAATCCCTTGCTGGAGGAATTGAATACCTCGATTGTCGGTATCGTGGGGAGGACGGATTCCGGGGAGATCGACCTCGCCTCGCTCGTCGTCCCTTTAAGGAACCGGGCGGGAGAACGGGAGGCGCTTTGCCTGGCGGTGCCTTTCCTCCGCCAAGGAGATTACCCGGCGGCGCCCGAGGGAGAGCTTGATTCGTATGTGGCGGGCATCGGCCGGATGTACCGGCGGCTCTATGCCTATGCGGATGCCCGGAGGAACCCCGGCGAGGCGATCGTAGCCTTGGGACACCTCCACGCTACCGGAGCCGAGTTGTCGGACGACGACCGGAGCGAGCGCGCCATCATGGGAGGTCTGGAGTCCGTATCCGCGGATACCTTCGACGCCGGGATCGCTTATACGGCGCTGGGGCATATCCATAAGGCGCAACGGATCGGCGGGCGCGAGGCGGTACGTTACGCCGGAAGCCCGCTTCCCATGTCGTTCTCGGAGAAGAATTACCGGCATCAAGTGATAGCCGTAGCGGTCGAGGAGGGGAAGGTCGCTGGTATCGAGGCGATCGAGATCCCAAGAGTCGCGGACTTGCTGCGTATACCGGACAGCCCGTTACCACCGGAGGAGGTCTTGCGATGCCTTGCCGGGCTTCCGGAGCCGGAGGAGGGCAGGGAGGACGAGAGCCGCTGGCCTTACGTGGAGATACGGGTCCTGCTGACGGAGCCGGACCCTACGTTCCGCCATCGGGTAGAGGAGGCGTTGGTTGGGAAGGCGGTCCGCCTCACCTCCATCGTTCCTTCGTATCCCCGGCGGGAAGGGGAGGCGGAGGAGAGGGCCTTATCGTATAATGATTTGCAAAAGATAGCCCCGCTGGATATGCTGAGACATACGTTTGCCGTGAAATACGGAGGCGAGTTGCCCGAGGAGATAGAGACATTGTTTAATGAGGTGATGAGGGAGGTTTCTTTATGAGAGTGCTGGCGATCAGAGGACGCAATCTGGCGTCGCTGGAAGGAGAGTTTTCCATTGATTTTACGGAAGAGCCTTTGGCTTCGGCGGGTATCTTCGCTATATCCGGGCCTACCGGGGCGGGAAAATCCACGTTGCTGGATGCCATGTGCCTCGCCCTTTTCTCCCGTACGCCGCGAACGGAGCTGGCGAAGGAGAATAACGTGCGGCTGAGGGACGTGCAAGAGGAGGTGTTGCCGCAAAGCGACCCCCGCTTCCTCTTGCGCCGCGGGACGGCCTCGGGCTACGCCGAGGTGGATTTCGTGGCGCTGAACGGGTGTCGGTATCGCGCCCGCTGGTCCGTATCCCGGGCCCGGGAGAAGGAGAGCGGACGTTTGCAGGCCGCCCGCCTTACATTATATAATATAGATGCCGGGAAAGAGGAGCCGGGAACCAACAAGGACCTGCAAGCCCGTATCATCGAGCTGATCGGCCTGACTTTCGATCAGTTCACCCGCTCGGTGCTCTTGGCTCAGAACGATTTCTCTACCTTCCTGAAAGCGGAGCAGGGCGAGAAGGCCTCCTTGCTGGAGAAACTGACGGGTACGGAGCAATACTCGGAGATCTCCCGCCGGATCTTCGCCAAGAACGCCGAGGCGAAGGAGGCCTACGAGCAGCTATACGCCCGCGTACAAGGCATAGAGCTTCTATCGGAGGAGGAGGTGGAAGCCTCCCAAACCCGCCTTTCGGCCTTGGAGGTGGAGCTGGCCCGTCTGGAGAAGGCGAAGGTCGAGCGGCAAAGCCTGCGGGAGGCCGTGAAAGCGGCCGAGGTCCAGATCGCCTCGAAGGAAAAACAGCGGGAGGAGAACGCCCGTTTCTTGGAACGGGCGTTGGCATCGCTGGAAACCTCAAGGAAGGAGTATGAGCAAGGAGAGGTGCGATTGGCGAGGACGGATGAGGAATCAAAGAGTTTGCGACTGGAATTGCAACAGGCCCGGAAACTGGACGTGCAACTGGAATCGGCCTTGAAAGCCCGCTCCGAGGCCGATGAACGGATGAAAGACTTCTCCCGGCGGAAGCAGGAGGCGGAAGAGAAACTCAGGAAGGTGGAAGAGCGGCAGAAGAAAGCCTCGGAGGAATGGGACAAGCTGACGTCGTGGCGTGAACGCTACCGGAGCAAGGAGGGGATCGCCGAGCAACTGTCGGCCTTGCTGATCCATCTGGATACCTGCCTCACGGCTCGCCGGGCAGCCGAGCGGTCGGACAAGGCCTTGCTAGCTATCCGACAGAAAATCCAGCGGTTGGAGGTGCGAGGACAGTCCTTGCGGCGGGAGGCGGAGACGCACGCCAAGGAACAGGTAAAGATTGAGGAAGAGCGGAAGTCCGTAGCGCTAGCCCTCAAGGAATTGGAACCGGAGGCTTTGGATCGATCGATCGAGACCTGCCGTACGGAACGGGAGCGTTTATTGTTGGAGCAAGCCCAGTTCGTGACGACTGGCGATATCAAAAGCCTGCGGGACAAGCTGATCGCCGGAACGCCTTGCCCGGTCTGCGGAAGCCTTGAGCATCCTTTCGCCTCTCACGAGGCGCATGAGCGTCTGTTGGCTTTGGCGGATCGCATCTCGGAAGCTACCCTGCGCCTCAAGCGGCTTCTCGACCGGAAAGAACGGCAGGAGGCCTGCGGGAAACAACTCGCCGCCCTGCAACAGAAAGAACTGGAGCTGCATAAACAACTCGCCGCGGACGAGAACGCACGGACGGAATTAAGGAATCAGCTACAATCCCTGTCCGAGCAAATCGACCGGGAAGAACTGGATAAGCGGGAGCAGCAGGAGAAGCTGTCCCAATCCCTATCCGCCGCCAACGCCCTGTTCGGGAACGACGCATGGCAGACGGGCTGGAACAAGGACCCGGAAAGCTTCCGGGAGACCTTGACGGATTTCGCCCGGCAGTGGCAAGCCAACGGGGAACGCTTGCGGGAATTGGAACGGGAGCGGAGCGCCTATAAAGCGGAACGGGAGTCGTACGAGGCTTTCCTCCCTCCCTTGCGTAAGCAGTACGAGGACGCCGCGAAAGCCTACGACGAGAAGAATCAATCCTATACCCGCTTGCGTTCGGAGCGGAGTCTCTTGCTGGGAGGCCAGCCCGCCGACCAGGTGGAACGTACCTTCCACGAACGGGTGGAAGCCTTGAAGAGCCATTTGAAGCAGCTGCAAGAGAGTACGACGAGGCACGCCGGCGAGGTGGAGCAATACCGGGGGGGTACGGAACAGATCAAGAAGGATCTGGCGGAGACTTCCGGTCTCCTTTCCGCACGCCGGCAGGAGCTGGATAACTGGATGGTCGCCTATCAAGAGAACTCCGAGGGGAAGACGCTGGAGGAATCCCTGTCGGAAATGACGGCCCAAAAGTCTGAATGTAGTTTCCGTCTGCGTACGCACGAGGAGAATAAGCGGAAGATAGCCGGCTTCCAGCAAGAGCTCTCGGAGCGGAGGGCGGTGAGCGAGCGTTGGGCAAAGCTGAATGAATTGGCAGGCTCGGCGGATGGCGCCAAGTTCCGTAGGATCGCCCAAGGCTACACCTTGGATGTCTTGTTGAGTTACGCGAATGTGCAATTGCGGCAACTATCCCGGCGTTACCGGTTGGAGCGTGTGCCGGATACCTTGGCTTTGCAGGTGATCGACCAAGATATGTGCGACGAGATCCGTACTGTGCATAGCCTTTCCGGAGGGGAATCTTTCTTGGTCTCGCTGGCCTTGGCGCTAGGCTTGTCCTCTCTCTCCTCGAACCGGATGAAGGTAGAGAGCCTGTTTATCGATGAGGGCTTCGGCTCTTTGGATGCGGAGACGTTGCGGGTCGCTATGGATGCCTTGGAGAGCCTACGTACGCAAGGGCGCAAGATCGGCGTTATCTCGCACGTACAGGAAATGACGGAACGTATTCCCGTGCAGATTCGGGTGAACCGGGCGGGAAACGGACGGAGTTATCTGGAAGTCATATAGCTTTACCAGCCATTGTGATGGATCTGTTGGACGTTGTATTTGTTTTTGGGAGTCTCTTTCTGCATGGGGTATCCAACAGGTATGACGTTCAACGGCATGATATGATCCGGTAGCCGAAGCTCTTTCCGAACGATCTCAATCCGGTCCGGATAGGGGTAAACAGCCGTCCATACGGCTCCCAATCCCATGGATTCGGCGGCAAGTAGCAGGTTTTGCGAGGCGGCGGAACAATCCAGAAACCAAGCGTTGGAGGATTTGATCGTATCGCCGCAAACGACGATCGCTTGCCTTGTCTCTTTCAGCATCCGGGCGAAGGGAAGGCCTTCGGCCATCGTATCCAAGGCTTTCCAGTCGGTTACGATAATGAATTCCCAAGGTCGCCTGTCACGGGAGGAAGGGGCGGCCATTCCGGCTCGTATCAGTTTGTCTATCTTTTCCTTTTCTACCGGGCGATCTTTGTACTTACGTACGCTTTTGCGGTTGAGTATCGTTTCCAAGGTCTGGTTTTCCGGTTCCTGCCGTTGGCTTTCCGTAGAGGAGCAGCCCATGAGGAAAACGGTGATCAAGAAGAAAAGACAGATTCTCATAAAGACGGGTTTATATGGATTTATAACGGATTATTTGCTTAATATCAACGTAGAAGGCATCTTCTGCAAGGCTTCTTTCCGGTGCTCGGAGACATCGTTCCATGTCTTATAACTGATCAGCATGAAGTTGAAGCCGTTGAAAGACTGGGGTGTAAGGTCTTTCTCTCGTAGAAGCGTGGTCTGCTTCACGTCTTCCGTGAATCGCAGGATTCCTTCCTTGATCACCTCGTTCCCCGGGGTCGTACTGCTGGATTTATCAAGTACGCTGGCCGAGCCGTGTGTAGACTTCAATAAGGTCTGGGCGTATCCCAACAGGAATAAATCCTCCTCGGAGTCGATGACCACGATCACGTTCGATGCCTTGACGAAATTCCGGTTCACGAATACACCTACCGGGCAATTGCTTTGCTCGATAAACATCTTCGTCTTGTCTTTCAATAAGGCACCCGGATAAAACCAGGATTCCGGAGCCTTGAAGCGTTTGAAATAACGGTTGTAGAACGAGGCCCGGTAATGGCTTGCCGCTATATCGTCCGGTGTGTTGCTCATCGATATCCCGGAACCGACCAAAAGGAAATCGTACCCCTCATTGTTTACGATGCTACAAATATCCACTCCGGCGTTGTTCGATACCTCGTAGCGGGTCTGTATCTGAATGCCCAGCTTCTTGGCCCCGTAAAGGATCGGGCCGAAGCTGACTTCCTCGAAATTATCCGTGTGTAGCGGGTTTACATCCGAGCCAACCGTCAAATGCAGTGCCGTCAGCTCCAGTTTGTTTTTGCCTTGGGCGAACATCTGGTAGGCTACGTCCAGCATGATCTGTCCATTTCCGGCTCGTCCGAAGGACAACAGTACCTTGAATATCCCCTCCAATGGCATTCTCTCTTTTTGCTCCATCAGCTTGTCATGCGTCCGGTAACAGAATTTGATGAATGAGACCAACGGTGTTGTCATAAAGGTGGTGACCAGCGTCATTAGCACTAAGATCACGAATACGGAAGGTGTCAATATCCCCATCTCGTACCCGATCGTCAATACGACCAGCTCCATCAACCCGCGGGTGTTCATGAGTGCCCCTATGTATAGGCTATCCTTCCAGCTCTCACCCACGAATCGGGCGGAGAACATCGCTCCCCCAAACTTTCCCGCGATGGCCACGACTATGAAGATAAGGCATAGCCACCATAACTCAGGCTTGTTTAGAAGACCTATTTCCGTACGTAATCCGGTGGATACGAAGAATAAGGGAAGAAATAGCGCAAGGGATACATCCTCTACTTTCTCGGTCATGATCTTGCGGAATTTGACATTTCCCGGCATCACCACCCCTGCGATAAAAGCGCCGAACAAGGCATGCAATCCCAATATCTCAGTCAGATAAGCCGAGGTGATCAATAGCAAGAAGATGAAAGCGACCAGCCCCTTGTCGATTACCTCCTTGTTGTGGTAAATATGTCCGATCATCCGCAGGAATGGCCGCACCGCCAAAAACATAAACACTATGTAAAGGACTGAGAATAAAATGTTGTAAACGGCACTTAGCATCGAACCCGCTTGTGCGATCGCTATGACAACCGCTAGCAAGCACCATGCGGTGATATCCCCATTCGCTGCGCTTGCCAACGAGATGGTACCCAAATGTGTCTTGGTAAGTCCTTTCTCTTGGATAATACGTGCCAATACGGGAAAGGCGGTAATACTCATGGCGATACCTATAAACAAGGCGAAAGAGAGGAAAGGCGTACTCTTATCCGCATATTTGTCGTACACGAAATAGGCGGTCAGCATACCGAAAAAGAAGGGGACGATCGTACTGGTATGACTGATTAAGATCGTCTCTTTCAGCTTTTTCCTTACCTCGGAGATATTAAGTTCCATCCCGATAGCGAACATAAAGAGTATAAGTCCGAATTGACTCAGCATATTTATATTCACCAACGATTCCACAGGGAAAAGGAAGGCGGAAGCCTCCGGGAATAAATTGCCTAATACGGACGGCCCTAGCACGATTCCGGCAACGATCTCGCCGATGACGGTGGGTTGCCCGATCTTCTGGAATAACCAACCGAACAAACGGCACGTAAGCAATATCGTGATGATTTGTAAAAGCAGAATTCCTATGGAAGACTCGATATTATGTACTAATAATTGAGTAAATATGGTAAATCCCTCTTCTAAATTACTAGGTGCGTTTTGGATGGACGCAATCGAATTTTCCAGTTGCTGACTTTCTCCTTCTTTGGCGATAAAGTACATCAGCGAACCGAAAATGAGGATCATCATTAGGTAAAAGGCTATACTTTTTGTTCCTTTGCTCATCTTTGTACGGTTTACCGCGAATATAAGAAATATCCTAATATTATCAATGGGTATGTTTTTTTCTTTTATCTTTGCCGAGAACCAAATTATAATAAATCATGGAGTCTCTAAATCTGATAAAAAATGACCCGTGGCTGGCCCCTTATGAGGCGGCTATAGAAGGCCGGTATCAATACGTGATTGATAAAGAAAAGAGCCTGACGAATAATGGTAAACTAACCTTATCCGAGATGGCTTCCGGATATCTTTATTTTGGGTTACACAAAACCACGAAAGGCTGGGTGTTCCGTGAATGGGCGCCGAATGCTACCGCTATTTATTTGATTGGAACATTCAACGGATGGCAGAAAGATAATAAATACAAGCTTAAACGTAAGGCGAATGGCGTATGGGAGATCGCTTTGACCGATGCGCAGATGTATCATGAGGACTTGTTTAAGTTGCTGGTCGAGTGGGACGGCGGTAGCGGAGAACGTATTCCCGCATGGACTCGCCGGGTGGTGCAAGATGAGCAATCTAAGATATTCAGCGCTCAAGTATGGAACCCGGAGAAACCTTATAAATTCAAGAATAAACGGTTCAAACCTAAGAAGTCTCCCCTTTTGATCTACGAGTGCCATATCGGTATGAGCACCAACGAGG
This sequence comes from Parabacteroides sp. KHUB-02, assembly GCF_056640955.1. Taxonomy (NCBI): domain Bacteria; kingdom Pseudomonadati; phylum Bacteroidota; class Bacteroidia; order Bacteroidales; family Tannerellaceae; genus Parabacteroides; species Parabacteroides sp. KHUB-02. Next base: position 769,330 of record NZ_JBWQEV010000001.1, read on the forward strand.
AGAAGGTGGGGACGTATAATGAATTCCGTCAAAATATATTGCCTCGTGTAGCGAAGGATGGTTATAACGCCATTCAGATCATGGCTATACAAGAACATCCCTATTATGGATCGTTCGGCTATCACGTAAGTAGCTTCTTCGCCGCCTCTTCCCGTTTCGGTACGCCGGACGAGTTGAAACAACTGATCGATGAGGCGCACGGGATGGGTCTCGCCGTGATCATGGACATCGTACATAGCCACGCCGTAAAGAACGAGGTGGAGGGATTAGGCCGCTTTGACGGTTCGTATGACCAATATTTCCTGAGTGGCGAACGCCGTGAGCATCCGGCATGGGATTCCCTGTGCTTCAATTATGGAAAGAACGAGGTGCTTCATTTCTTATTGTCGAATTGTAAGTTCTGGCTGGAGGAGTATAAGTTCGATGGTTTCCGTTTCGACGGCGTGACCTCCATGCTTTACTACAGCCATGGCTTGGGCGAGGCTTTCTGTAATTACGGCGATTATTTTAATGGCCACCAAGATGGCGACGCTATCGCTTATCTAACCTTGGCCAATAAATTGATCCATGAGGTGAATCCGGGCGCTATAACGATCGCCGAGGAGGTGAGTGGCATGCCGGGTTTGGCGGCTAAGATAGAGGATGGTGGTTATGGCTTTGATTATCGCATGGCTATGAACATCCCGGACTATTGGATCAAGACGATCAAGGAAAAGAAAGATGAGGATTGGCATCCGTCTTCGATCTGGTGGGAGACGACGAACCGTCGTGCCGATGAGAAGACGATCAGTTATGCCGAGAGCCACGATCAAGCCTTGGTGGGTGATAAGACGATCATCTTCCGCTTGATCGACGCCGATATGTATTGGCATATGCAAAAAGATGACCATAATTTCATGGTAGATAGAGGTATCGCCTTGCATAAGATGATCCGTTTGGTTACGGCTTCTACTATTAATGGCGGTTATCTGAACTTTATGGGAAATGAGTTCGGGCATCCGGAATGGATCGACTTCCCGAGGGAGGGCAATGGATGGTCTTATAAATACGCTCGCCGCCAATGGGATTTGGTGGACAACTTGGATTTGAAGTACCATTTCTTGGGCGATTTCGACCGTGAGATGTTGGAATTGATCGGGGATGTGAAGAATTTCCAAGATACCCCTATCCAGAAGGTTTGGGATAATGATGGCGATCAGATATTGGCTTATATGCGTAAAGACTTGGTTTTTGTGTTCAACTTTAGCCCGACGAAATCGTTCACGGATTACGGTTTCTTAGTTCCGAAGGGAGAATATGAGGTCGTATTGAACACCGACGCTACCCGTTTCGGGGGGTTTGGCTTGGCTGATGATACCATAAGGCATTTCACGCAATTTGATCCGTTATATAAGAAAGAAAAGAAAGAATGGCTGAAACTTTATATCCCGGCACGTAGCGCCGTCGTATTAAGGAAAGTGAAGGTCAAAAAGTAAAACTCTATACACAAAACACGTTATGTTATATCCATTTACATTTAAGCCGATCCTCAAGAAGGTGATTTGGGGCGGTTCAGATATCTGCCCGTTTAAGGGTATTACTCCGGTTGAGAATGGTGTAGGCGAGAGCTGGGAGCTTTCTCATGTTGAGGGAAATTATTCAATCGTCGATAATGGCGAGTTGGAAGGTAAGTCTTTGGATGAGTTGATCCGCTCTTATGGCAAGGAATTGCTGGGAGAGAAGGTGATGGAGAGATTCGGGACGACTTTCCCCTTGCTTATCAAGTTTATCGATGCCCGTGATAATTTATCTATTCAAGTTCACCCGGACGATGAGCTGGCGAAAAAGCGCCACAACTCTTTCGGTAAGACGGAGATGTGGTATGTGATCAAGGCAGAGAAAGGCGCTGGCTTGTATTCCGGTTTCTCTGAGCAAATCGACGCAGAGGAATACGTGAAACGGGTGGAGAACAATACGATCATGGATGTGCTTCAACGTTACGACGTAAATGAAGGTGATGTATTTTTCTTGCCGGCGGGACGTGTGCATGCGATCGGAGCGGGTTGTTTTATCGCCGAGATCCAGCAGACCAGTAATATCACGTATCGTATTTACGATTACAACCGTAAAGATGTGAACGGTAATGGCCGTGAGCTGCATACGGAATTGGCGAAAGACGCTATCGATTATACGTTGTATCCGGATTACCGTACTCACTACAAAGGTCATACGAATGCCACGGTAGAGTTGGCGGACTGTAAATATTTCACGACAAACCTTTTGGATCTGGATACGATTATGGTTCGTAATTTCTCGGAACTGGATTCTTTTGTCGTTTACATCTGTATGGCAGGCAAGGCTTCCATCCGTGATAATAAAGGAAACGAGATCTTTGTTCACCAAGGTCAAACTGTCTTGATCCCCGCTGACACGGAGGTTGTAACCATCTCTCCGGCTCCGGGCGCTAAGTTCATGGAGACTTATATCGGTCAATAAGATCGATGCGCTAAATAGTAATGAGAGGGTGTGTCAAATCTAATAAACCGGACTTTTGAAGTGCCCCCCGAAAGTTGGACGTTAAATTCTAATTTTATAAATTCTCTTCATAATGAGCTCGGTATTGTACCGGGCTCATTCCATTTAGCTTCATTTTAATTCTTTTCTTATTGTACCAATCAATATATTGCTCAAGTTCCTCTTTGAACTCCTGCATGGATTTAAACTCCCTGGAGTATAAGAGTTCGGATTTCATAATCCCAAAGAAGTTTTCCATGACAGAGTTATCCAAACAATTCCCCTTTCTGGACATACTTTGTATTATCCCGTGTTGGGCCAATGCATTCTGATAGTCTTTATGTTGATACTGCCATCCTTGATCAGAGTGCAACAGGATTTTATTCCCTGCCGGTGCTTTGTCTGTAATAGCAAAAACATCCTTCAACATTTTGTTTATTTGTTCTAAATCTGCTCTGTCAGATACATTATAACTAAGTATTTCTCCATTAAACATATCTATTATAGGCGACAAAAAACTTTTTTGTTGACCAATTGATATTTGTGACACATCTGTGGCAAGTTTACTATAAGGGCAATCTGCCTTAAAATCCCTATTGAGGATATTTGGTGCAATTTTGCCGACAGTTCCTTTATAGGAGCGATACCGCTTTTTGCGTATCAGACACTTGATTCCCAAATCCTGCATCAGTTTCTCTACCGTCTTGTGATTTATAACATATCCATCATTACGTAATTGCAAGGTGATGCGGCGATAACCATAGCGTCCTTTGCTTTCCTGAAAGATTTCCTTTATACGTTTCTTTTCCTCTTTATATTTTGAGGTATTGCCAAGTCGTTTAAGGTGGTAATAAAACGTAGAACGAGCCATTCCTTTAATCTCTAACAATAGGTCGAGACCATATTCCGGCCTTAATGAATGGATGACTAGAGACCAGAGTCTTTCGTTTTGGCCCTTTTTTCTTCCATTAAGGCCTTTGCTTTTTTTAGCAAGGCGTTCTCTGCCCGCAGGCGTAAGTTTTCAGCCTGGAGCTTTTCTAATTCCGTTTGAGGTTCTTTCTTTTTTGGTCGTCCCATATTCTTGATTGGTCGCCCTCGCTGCTTATGACGGTACAATTCTTCATATCCTCCAGATTTGTATTGCTGTATCCAACGGCAAATACTGGAATGACTGACGTCATACTTCACGCAAAGCTGCCACAAAGGTAAGCAATCTTCCTCATACTCCTTGATTATTTGCAACTTCAATGCCAAACTTATAACGGTTTTCTTGTAATTTTCTAAACCGTCAATGCCATATTTCTTATATCTTCCAAAAAGAATATATAAATAATAATCGCTGACATGAAAACGAGTCATCAACTCAACCATGCTGGCTCCCTCTTCATGAAGACGGAGGATTTCTTGTTTTTCTGCTAATGTGTGATGTCTTGACATAAATAAACCCCGAAAGTTTTTTGTCCAACTTTCGAGGGGCACTTCACTTTTTATTATCCTTTCCTGCAAACGCAGTCTATCAGATGATCATTGATAAATCCCGAAGCCTGTAGGTGGGCGTAACAAATTGTAGGTCCGAAGAATTTGAAGCCCCTCTTCTTCATGTCCTTGCTCATGGCTTCGGATTCAGGCGACGTGACAGGGATCTCGCTCAATGACCGGAATGTGTTGATAATCGGTTTTCTGTCGGGAAAGAATGACAGGGTGTAATTGTAAAAGCTGCCGAACTCCTTTTGTATGGCGAGGAACAGCCTTGCGTTTGTGATTGTGGATTTGATTTTCTGGCGGTTTTTCACGATACCCTCAAACCGCATCAACCGTTCAACATCCTCATCGGTCATTTGCGCTACCCGTTCGGTGTCGAAGTCACAAAAAGCCTTACGATATCCCTCACGCTTCCGAAGGATTGTTATCCAACTCAATCCGGCTTGAGAGCTTTCCAATACAAGAAACTCGAACAGTGTTTTATCGTCAGTCACCAACTTTCCCCACTCTTGATCGTGGTACGCCATATACAACTCGTCAGTTCCGCACCAACCACAACGCCCGTTTATTATATTTTGCATAATTATGATATTTCTGTTTTCTTCGGATAGGGATAAAAAGACAATCCGTTATACATAAATCGATAAGTAGGGACATCAACGCCGAGCTTCTCCGCTTGACGAATTACATATCCTGTCAATGTTTCCAACTCTGTTTTTTTCCCGGCGAGAAAATCACTATGCATGGAAGTCGTGGAGCCGGCCGGCATCATCTTTTGCATCTCGATGGAAGTATAGACGATGTCATCGGGTAAACGGACTCCCATAGCCTCCGCTACGCTTTTTAATTCCGTACCCAAAGCGATGAACAGGTCGATATGTTGGGCTAGTACTTCATCAATGGGCTGGTTGAAGAAACTCGTAGCCGTAGCCGCCGTAGAGATCATGAAGAATTTCTTCCAGATGCGTAGGTCTATATCCGCTGGATTAAAAGCGTTTAACCGGGCATACATAAGTAATTTAAGCAACTCGGTTTGCTTATCTTTGTTTGCATCTTTGTTACCGAAGAAAATACGTTCTTTCAAGGAGAATTTCTCGATAACACCCGGCTCTGTCAAGCGGGAACCGATGTAAACACATCCTTTCCAGACCTCTTGTTCGGGTAGTATATTATGGATTCGTTCTTCGATATCCAATCCGTTTAGCAAGGGGATGATAACGGTCTCAGGTCCGATAACAGGCTTTAGCTGCTGGATGTTTTCTTCTAGATCGTAACTTTTTGTACAACAGAAAAGGTAGTCTACCGGCCCTATCTCGGCGGGATTATCGGTGGCTAGTGCCGGAGCCGTATGGATTGTCCGGATGCCTAGTTGCATTTGTAAACCGTTTTCACGGATAGCCTTTAGATTTTCTCCACGGGCGATAAAAAAGATATCTGCTTTTATTGTTCCTTGATAGCGGGCGGCGACCATACCTCCGTAATAACCACCCACCGCACCGATACCAGAAAACGCTATTCTTAATTTAGCCATACTATTATATTCCTTTTATTTGCAAATATGAGAAAAAAAAGGCTCTCATTTATATCAGTTTCAGTTCTTTTAGTAAATCCGGAATGGATTGTTCGAAGTTCACGCCAAAGCGATAATCCGTTTGCGCCTTGAATGTTCGAAGAATACTTTCTGTCGTGAAGCGAACGGCTATTTCCGCAGATCTCTCCAAGTTGAAATTATTTAACAAACCGGACAGTAAAGCACTTGCGAAAACATCTCCCGTACCATGATAATAACCGGGTATTTTCTCTGTTAAAACATACTCTGTCGCATTTCGTTCCATATCGAAAGTGGCGGCTCCCAGTTCTTTCTCGTCGAAATAGACACCGGTCAAGACAACTTGCTTAGGGCCTAGCTGACTTAGTTTATGTAAAATACCATCGATATAAGCTTTGGTATAGGGACCTGCTTGGTAGGGTTCGCCCAACAATAATGCGGCCTCCGTCAGGTTCGGTACGATAATGTCCGCTTTTTCACAAAGGGATCTCATTCCTTTGGCGAATTTAGGGGTGAATATCTTGTATAGTTCTCCGTTATCGCCCATGACAGGATCGACTAGAATCAGGTTATCTTCCCGCTTGAAAAGGGAGAAGAACTCTTTTACGATATCTAATTGCTCGAAAGATCCAAGAAAGCCGCTGTAGACGGCGTCGAAACGGATATCCAATTCTTTCCAATGCTTCATGAACGGACGCATATCTTCCGTCAAGTCTCTATAAGTATAGCCGAGAATACCTCCTGTGTGTGTAGAAAGTATGGCCGTAGGTAAGGCGCTTGTCTCTATTCCTGCCGCCGAGAGGATCGGGAGGGCAACTGTCAATGAACATTTGCCAAATCCCGATAGGTCATGAATGGCGGCTACTCTTTTTTGTTGTTCCTTATTCATCTTGAATCGATTAAAATGTGATAGGAAAACAAGAGCGGATCGGGAAAGGTTTATTTTACTTTCCTAGAAATAGTTCCATGTCTTCGTCCACGCTACCTATTCCGGCGATCCCGAAATTATCGACCAATACTTTGGCTACATTCGGCGACAAGAACGCTGGCAATGTCGGTCCTAAGTGAATGTTTTTTACGCCTAGGTAGAGTAGGGCGAGTAATACGATTACCGCTTTTTGCTCGTACCATGCGATATTGTATGCGATAGGTAATTCATTGACATCATCCAGCCCGAAGATCTCTTTTAACTTGAGGGCGATCATCACCAATGAGTAACTGTCATTACATTGTCCGGCATCTAATACCCGTGGAATACCTCTGATCTCCCCCAAAGGCAGTTTGTTGTAACGATATTTGGCACAACCGGCGGTTAATATGACGGTATCTTTCGGTAATTTCTCGGCGAATTCGGTATAGTAGCTACGGCTCTTCATTCTTCCGTCGCAACCTGCCATGACAAAGAATTTACGTATCGCTCCTGATTTTACGGCATCGATAACCTTGTCGGCTAATTGGAATACCTGCTCATGAGCGAATCCACCGATGATCTCCCCATGTTCGATTTCCGTTGGAGGGGCGCATTTCTTTGCGTGTTCGATTAACGCAGAGAAATCCTTAGAGCCTCCGGGCTTACGATCGGCGATATGTGGGAATCCTTCGAACCCGGTAGAGCCGGTCGTATAGACCCGATCGGCATAAGTGGCGGAAGAACGGGGAGGGACAAGGCAGTTGGTCGTAAACAGGATAACTCCGTTGAATGTCTCGAAATCAGATGTTTGTTTCCACCAGGCGCTACCGTAGTTTCCTACAAAATGCTTATACTTCTTGAAAGCCGGGTAATAATGTGCAGGAAGCATCTCGCTATGTGTATAGACATCTATGCCTGTACCTTCGGTTTGTTCCAGCAAGTCTTGAATGTCTCTCAAGTCGTGCCCACTGATAAGTATACCCGGGTTCTTTCCTACGCCGATATTCACTTTCGTAATTTCCGGGTTGCCATAGGTGGAAGTATTCGCTTTATCTAATAAGGCCATGGCTTTTACTCCGTATTCGCCGCAGGTGAGTACCCATCGGGTTAAATCGGCGACGGTCAGGTCCGATTGAGTCGTTGCGACCAAGGCGTCTTGGATAAAGGCATAGAGGCTGGTATCCTCGAAGCCTAGATTGTAAGCGTGTTCCACGTAGGCAGCCATACCTTTTACCCCATAAGTGAGTAATTCTCGTAGAGAGCGGATATCCTTGTTTTCTGTGGCGAGAATACCTACTTCTTTCGATTTGACCTCCATTTCCTCTACTTTGTCCGATTTCCAAGTCAGACAATCGCAGGTTAAGGATGGATGGATTCCCTGTCGATGTAGCTCGTCGAGAAGGTTCTCCCGTAGCTGATAGGCTTCTTTGATCTTTGATACGAATCTGGATGAATCGAAATTGGCGTTTGTGATGGTCATGAAAAGTCCGTCGACGATAAACTTATTGGCCGTGGATGATTCCACGCCTCGCTTGCGTAAAGTCGTTGTTAGTTTGGAGATTCCCTTCATTAAGTACATCAGTAAATCTTGTAATCCGGCCACTTCGGCGGTCTTACCACATACACCTTTTAATATACAGCCCTTTCCTTGGGCGGTTTCTTGACATTGATAACAGAACATAGCTTTTATTTTATAAGTTTATCGCGAATGTAGGGGATAGAAGATCGTTTAACCTGTAACAGTTGTTACACTCTTTGATTATTTTCTTTATCTTTATCCGCAAAAGGAAGTTTTATGAATCTGAGTTTGTGTCCTATTTGCGGAAAATTGTCTGAGGAAGAGCAAACCGCTCTTTTCAGTTCGTTGGATTATTCGACAAGGTCGTTTAAGAAAGGTGACTGGGTGGCTCGTCAGGGAGATGCCTTATCTTCGCTTTATCTATTGAGTAAAGGACGGGTAAAGACTGAGATGATCACCGAAAGCGGGACAATTCTGGAAGTGGAGACTTTATCGGCGCCTACTCCTTTGGCCTCCGCATTTTTGTTTGCGGAAAATAATCGCTTCCCGGTAGATGTTATCGCCTTGGAGGAATGCGAGATCATTTTAATACCTAAGAATGCGGTGATGCGTTTGCTGGCGACAAACGAGCATTTTCTTCAAAGCTATATGGCTTTTAACGCCAACCGGACACAATTTCTTTCTGAACGTCTTCAATTATTATCGATTAAGACCATTAAAGGTAAACTGGCTTACTATATACTTAAACGTATTCAAGGAGATCATTATAAGCAGGATCGTAATCAAACAGAGCTTTCGGAATATTTTGGAGTGGCCCGTCCTTCATTGGCCCGTAGTTTCTCGGAAATGATAGAGGAAGGGGCTATTTCCCGGGAAGGGAAAATAGTTGATATGAATAAGCTGAAAAGCTACGTGCTTTGAAAATCCATCTACGAATGTACTTGTTCTCGAAACAACTTCCTCTCTATATATGTTACTAGAGTAGATGATTTTTCATTCGACATGGTTATGATGATAAATGAATTAAATACAGGCTTGATTGAAGCTTTAAAAGAAAAACTTCCTCCTAAGACAAATTTGGCGAATCTGTTGATGGATACCCTTTATATTGGCAGAGAAGCCATTTATAGGCGCTTACGTGGCGAGGTTCCTTTCACCTTGGAAGAGGCAGCTCTTATCTCAAGGAAATTGGGTGTGTCATTGGATAAAATAGTAGGGGTTAGTTTTAGTGCCAATGCCGTGTTCGACTTGAATGTGGTAGATCACGATGATCCTTTTAATGCTTATTTTACGATCTTGTCTAGATATGTGAAGATCTTTAGGGCCTTTCAGGATGATCCTACTACGGCTTTGGGTACCTCTTCCAATACTATTCCTCAGATCCTTTATTTGAAGCATGACCTTTTGTCAAAGTTTCGTTTATTTAAGTGGATGTATCAGAATAAGCATATCCAATGCAATCATTTTGAGAATCTGAAGATACCGGAAAAACTGGTTGATACCCAAAGAGAATTTGTATCGTTGACACAGTATATCCATTCTACGGATTATATTTGGGATAATATGATCTTCCATCATTTGGTCAATGACATTAAATATTTCTCCGATATCCATCTTATTTCCTGTGAGGATATACAACGTATCAAAGAGGAGTTATTAGTGTTGGTGGATGAATTGGAAGAACTTGCCATGAGAGGAAAGACCGAGGCTGGCAATAGTGTACGAATTTATGTATCGCATATTAACTTTGAGGCTACGTATAGTTATCTGGAAACAAGTTCTTTGCAGTTAAGTATGATACGGGTTTACTCGATAAATTCTATTACGACACAGGATTCTGAGATGTTTAATAGCTTGAAAGACTGGATTCAATCTTTAAAAAAGTTCTCTACCATGATCTCCGAGAGTGGAGAGATGCAACGTATCCAGTTTTTCAATAGACAAAGGGAGATTATAAATACGCTTTAGGGTTTGAACCTGTTTCGATAAATGAAACAACCTAGATCTTCCGATTGTGCGATTCGAAATTTATAGGTGCTTTTTTAGTTTAATTTCGTTTTCTATCTTTTTCTGTCTGTGTTTGCTTTAATTAGAAAAGGAACAATTCTCATAGGCTTGCTTTATCGTACAAAACTATCGTTTACATGTTTTACATTTGCCAAATGTATCAAGGAATATTAATAGTTGGAAATAAGGTATAAGGCAATGAAAGATAGTATTGTAAATGAATTGATAACCGCAATGAAAGATAGGTTTCCTCCCGGACAAAATCTTGCTAATTTCTTGACGGATACTTTATGTATCGGGAGAGAGGCGGTGTACCGCAGGCTTTGGGGAGAGGTCGCTTTTACGATTGATGAGGTTGCGCAAATTTCCTATAAGTTGGGGATCTCCATAGATCAGATCATAGGAAATCACTTGCATAATAGAGTGACTTTCGATATGAACTTGCTCCGGTCTGCCAATGCGATAGAAAGTTATTATGAGATTATTGATCGTTACTTACGGATATTTGACTATGTGAAAGGAGATAAGAGTACGGAGGTTTGTACGGCATCGAATGTTTTGCCTTTTACGCTTTATTCCTCTTTTGAATATCTGTCTAAGTTCCGTCTTTGCCGCTGGTTATATCATCATGGACAGATAAAGACTCCAAATTCTCTATATGGGATGGTGGTGGAAGAACGAATTATAAATGTACATAAAAAATTAAGTTATAGCGTAAAGAATTGTCCGAAAACCAGTTTTATCTGGGATATGAATATTTTTGTTTCTTTCGTGAAAGAGGTCCAATACTTTGCTTGCCTGAATTTGATATCGAAAGAGGATGTTCTGTGCTTGAAAGAGGAACTTTATCAATTACTTACTCATATGGAGGCTTTATCTATCACAGGAGAGTTCAGTGAGGGCCATAAGGTGTTTTTCTACTTATCAAGCATTGATTTTGAGGCAACCTATACTTATATAGAGAAGCTGGATTTCCAAATTAGTATGCTACGAGTTTATTCAATCAATTCTATGGACTCCCAAAGTCCGCAGATTTGTAAAATGCAACGAGATTGGATTCAGGCATTGAAACGCCATTCTATCCTAATATCCGAAAGTGGAGAGGCACAACGTATCGATTTTATAAAAAGACAGAGATCGGTTATTGATATATTATAATTATAGATAAGACGAAATATAACGGACCTAATTTCTACATAAATGAATATTATAAGGGATGTTTATTGAGCCTTTAAGCGATCTTTCGTTTAAGGGCTTTTTCGTGGATTCTTATTAATGTGATTTGTTTCGATAATCGGAACTGTTTGATAAGAGTCTTGCGTATAATAGAAAAATAGAGCCTTTTGATCTTGTTTTTCTGGAAACTGTAACGGCCTGAAAAATAATTGCATAATTAGATGTAAACTGTGATTCATATTGTCATTATTGGGTGCATATTTAGTTTATTGTGACTTTTTATATCGTGATATTTGCATTATAACATTAGAGCAATTTTTATGATAGTGGAAGAGTGTAAAATATATAAAGGTTTCGTGGCAGTCTTGTTATTGATAATCCTTTTCTCATGTACGGATGAGACAATGATTAGCGGTAATGTGGAAGGAGCCTATATTTCTATTAGGAATATAGATTCTCAAAATACGACTCATTCGGGTAGCGAAGAGGACTACGACGTGAATACGCTTCGTGTTTTGGCTTTCAATAAGACAACGGGAGCATGCATATCTAATATTCACTATAGTAAGAATCAATGGATAGAAAATATCATCCGGCATCCAATCGTAGCTGGGAATTATGATTTCGTATTTTTGGCGAATGAACCGACGGATAACGTTATAGCCAATAAACTGAACACTCTTTCACGTTATGACGATTTGAATCTTATCGCTTATCCCGCAAGCTCTTTTTCTTCGGAGAAATCGATCCCAATGATGCAGGAAATAAATAACGTAGAGGTTTTACCAAAAGGTAAAGGGGCTAAATTGAGTGATGGGACAACGGTTTCTTTATTACAACTGGCCCTTAATCGTCTGGGAGTTCGAGTAGATGTTGTTTTGGAGGCGGCAGATAATTTCGATGATATTTTTAATGGAGTTATATTTAGTGGTATCCCTAATTTGATCCCATTGACAGCTCAATATAGTGGCTCTACTATTGAGAGGAATGTAACACGTAATTTTACATTGAGAGAAGATGGTGATTATTTCTCCTCTGTTACTCCAAATATTCCCGGAATGAATTGGGCTCGGAAGATCACTCGTATTATTTTGCCCTCTAATGAGTTGGAGAGAAAGAACGATCCGGCAAATGCGGTGGTTTTTACGGTAGATATGGAGGATAGCTATAATCCCTCCTGTGAGTTGAAAATAAACTCAGAGCCGGTTGATTATAACTTACCTAAAAATACGAAGCTAGATCTTACCGGGATCATTAAACAACCCTTGGAGATGAATATACAGGCATCGGATTGGGATTCAATAGCAAATGATTGGAATATATCTGGTAATAGAGTGCTAAATGTGTCACATACGGAGGTCGATATTACCGATTTTAACGGGGCACGAATCTCTTTCTCGTCCAATATGCCGGTTGTGAGGATTTTTGATAAAGTAAAAGTGCTAAGTACAAACACTTATAAGGAAACGAATGAGGTGTTTAACGCTTTGTCGAGTCAAGAGTGGCAGCCGAACGCTGATGAGAGGATTTCGTATGATCCGAGTACTGGAGCGGGCTATATGGATATCTTACTTGATTTGCCAAACTATATTATAGGTAAGGAAACCTATGAGATTACATTGATGGCTGCGGAAGATTTCTCGGGGAAGAACGCTATTCGTAGAACGATAACCGTAAAGGTCAGTCAATATGGAAATCGTTATCCGTTTGATATTAATTCAACGAATCATCTATGGTCTAACCCTTATGTAGGGGCTTTCTATAAGGATGATGAAAGTGGAGAAAGGATAATTAGTGGGAACAAGTGGAGTTATTGGTATCAGTGGCGTGTGGAAGTTCCAACCGAATATCAGGATTTTATAGTGATAAGCTCGACACCTAGCTTTGATCCTAACGTTGGAACAGGTTCTCCGGGAGATCCGGAAGACTATCCGGTTATTCCTAATTCACAGAAAGGTGAGACAGGCAGTTTTGTACAAGGAAGAGGACGTGTTTACTTCCGGATAGGATTGAAGAGCAAGAATCCTAGAAAAGGAGTGCCTAGATATGGTGTCGTAAAGCTTTCTTATACGGAAAATGGGACGACTTACGAAACTGATTTATATGTCCGCCAAGGAGAGGCTCCTGATTATATAATGCGGAGGGGTACAAACGAGGGGCCGGATTTAGGTGTAAAATTTAGTGCGTACAATTTGACAGCTCGGTCATTCTTAAATGATGTTGATACAAAGGATGAATGGAGGCAGATAGATAAAAGCACTGATCAAGTTGATTTTGTTAAGTATCCGACTCAAGCCGGCGCTCATTTTCAATGGGGATTACCGGTAGCATATGCTTCTTTAGCACTTCGTGCGTATCACCCTACCAACGTGAATAATAAGAGTGCTACGTGGGAGTTATCGGAATGGCCGATAAGACGTATTGAGACTCCCACTTTTTGGGATGCTACGAGCGGGGATAAACTGAAAGATTATTACGAGATCTGTCCCCCGGGTTATCATCGTCCAAGCGACGGTCCCTTGGATAGGATTGTGTTGAATAGTTATACCTATAATGATGTATATAAATCCGAGATAAGAATGTCGTTATTCCGTAATCCAATGAAAGGGGATGGAAATTGGGTGACGGCTGAAAAACCGATTGATCCACAGAATAAACCGGAGAAATATATCCCTAAGATTCTGGAAGAGATCAAGTACGGATTCTATGCGGATGGTTTTTTCGACAGGCGTCCTATCGTGGAAAGAGATATGATCGATGGCATAGAAAGAGGTTCGGGGAAGGTCAGTAAGTATAAAGGAGTGTCTTTAGATACGACGGAAGCGGCTTATGGGGGTGTCTTGATATTTAATCCGGACAATAACGCCTCTATTTTCTTTCCGGCCGCAGGCCGAAGATGGCATACGGATGGTAGTTTGGAATATGCGAGTGAGACAGGGTATTATTGGTCTTCTTCAGCGGCTCCGGGGTGGACTGATACGTCAAGTGGAGAAGAGAAAGGTTCTGCTCACGGTAATATTTGGGGGATAGAGTATAATTATTTAGCGACAACTCCCAAGTCTTCGAGTCATCAATTTGGTTTTACAATTCGTTGCGTGAAAGAATGAGAATAATTAGTATACATATGATCGGTTTTTGGGCTCTGTTATCCCTATTAATGCTATCTGGCTGTGAGCATGAATTTGCTTTGTCTGAACAGGTAGGAGAGGAAGAAGTCTTTTCTGAAAAAGTACAGCTGGAGATTTTCGCCCGTGCTAATTCGTACCATCTCCCGTCAACAAAAGGACTTATGGATGAGGGTACGGTGGGTAAGAACCCATGGATGTTTGTTTTCAAAGGAGAAGGGCCTAACGCTACTTTTGTGGAAGCCGTGCAAGCCTTTGAATTAGCGGGAAAAAGATATGTGATATTGACTAAACAATCGAATGACAGTAAATATCAGTTATTGATATTGGCTAATTCACCCGATAGATTTTATTATGGGGATGCGGTTACGGAATATGGATTCGATGAAACTGGATTTTCTGCCCAATTGATGCAAGGTTTGACGACATTGGCTGATTTCTGTACGAATATGCTGACGGCTCCATTGGCGGTACCTTCGGTTTCTGTCATTCCTTATAGTGGTAACGGGCAAGTGATCCCGATGAGTTATTTACTGGAAGTAGATAAGATAGATCATACAACAAAGATCGAGAATACGGACGGAACGCCCTTGATGCTTACCCGGGCGATCGCTAAAATGGTAATTGTCAATAAGGCGACGAACTTTGAGCTAAAGGGAGTTGTGGCGGTTATGAATGTACCTAGGCAAGGACCGTTACATACGCTGGATGGTCTCATTAGGGATAATACCTCTAATTTGACTGAATACAGGAATGATGCTGCTTATTCATCCTTATTGGTTCAGGCAGATTTCATAGATGGGGGGGAGAGTACTGAGAATGATCCAGTCTATTTATATGAGTCTGATATGCGGAATAATACACACTTGATTATTCAAGGTGCGTATGGGGGACGGGATTATTTCTATAAAATGGCGATCGTCAATAAGGATGTCCAGTTAATGGATTTACAACGTAATCATTCTTATCAATTCACTATTGTTACGGCAAAAGGTCCCGGCTATGATACGGTAGAAGATGCAAAAGCCTCTAAACCTTCCAACACAGCTCTGGATTATGAGATCTCAGTTGATAATAGAGACTCATACGAAGTTGTAGCGAACAACGATTTCTTTCTGGGAGTCAGTAATTCGGTATTTATCGCCTATACGAGTGAGGGTGCCAATTTTGAGGTTTTTAAATTGATTACGGATTGCCGGACTCGTTTTCCGAATGCCTGCCGGATTAGTGATAATGGAAACGAGGTCGGCATTGGGGTACCCTTGCTGGTAAACCCATCTAATGGAGCGAGAATACCGATCGTGGATGATACGACATCAGATCCGAATATCACGGCTGTGGAAGCTCAAATATCGAATGGCTTGTTAGATCATGCGTATATCACGCTGAAATTGGGGACTCTCGAAAAGACGGTGCGTATTAGGCAAAGATATGCTATACCGGCGGCTGGAGTGACAATTAAATATATGCCGGCTGCGGATAGCAGCGATAGTTTCGATATGAACTACTATTGTCTTTCCGCATATGTGGAAGATGGGGCGGATGATCCTAAGAGCTGGATAAAGCTGCGTCCTTCCGTCGGCGCTGTACGGGAGGACACGGATAAGATCACGGTTGATGATGGGACAATTTATATTGAAGTCTTGGGGAATACAATGTCCAAACAGAGAAGTGGCATTATATACCTGACTACTATAAAAGATCCCGGTGTATCCTCGAATACTAATTCTGTACAACGTATAAAGTTAAATATTAGTCAATTATCCCAAACGGTCGTGACGGATTAAAAGATGACTAAGAGATAAAAAGTGATAAGTGTTTAGTTAGAAACAGTTTAATTGTTGTAAAATGAAAAAGAAAAGACTTTTTATGTTTGCGCTTGCGACGCTAGTGTTTGCTGCGTGTAGTGATGACCATGCTATTTCGGATGGGAATAGCGATGTAGTAACCGATCCTTCGGGCGATGCGTGGGTGGCTTTGAATATTAAGACTCCCGCCGCCGTTACCCGTGGATTGAATACCCCTAATCAAGAGAATGCGATAACAGGCGAATATGAGATTGAGGATGTTAAAGCGATTTTCTTCGATGGCGATCAAGATGCGAGTCTAGTTACAAAAGTGATAGACCTAAGTACCGGCTCCGGTGATTTGACATCTTCCGGCGCAAGCAGTAGCAGTAAGGCTTTTCAGATTCCGGCTACTTCTAAGACAATACTGATTATCGCGAATCCGGGTGCCGGTTTCTCCAGCGTCGGGGAAGGCTCTAGTTTCGTGGATGTGAACAAGGCGGTGAAGGATGAGTCGATAACAACGAGTGTCGCGAAAACAGGAACATTTTTGATGACAAACTCAAAAGGTCATCTGGAACCTTCGGATAACTCGGGAAATACGATAAACTTAACTCTTTATAAGAGCCAAGATGTCGCGGTAAAGAATCCGCTAGCGATTTATATAGATCGTGTTGTCGCTAAAGTACGTGTATATACCAGCGATGGCGCTATGGATAATAGCACGGCATCGATCTATAGCCCGAAATGGATTCTGAACGTTACTAATAAATGGTATTATCCTGTATCGAGGAGGATTAAGACTTGGAATGAAGATCCTGCCAATACTCCGGATGCTCGCGGTACTTGTGTCACTCCATTCGATAGGTATGAGATCGGTTCATACCGGGTAGACCCGAATTACAACAATACGAATATCGGTGAGTGGAACGAGGCGAATCAAGTGGCGTATACGAATAATTACAATTTTGTGTCTGCTTCGACGAACGCATCTGCCATATCTTGGAATGAGATAAGTTCAGCATCTAATCCCGTTACTGAATATTGTCTGGAGAATACACAAGAAAAAGAGTATAACAACCATGCTTATACGACCCAAGTCCTTTTACAAGCGAACTTTGCGCCGAAGAAACTGAAAAAATTAGATGGCGGTACGGTTGATGTGGGAGAGGGTGAGTCTTGGATGATCGTAAATGGCGTAAGCTATACATATGATACCTTGATGGACTGGATAGAAAATGAGTTGACAAAGAAATATAAGGATGGGAACCCTGACGGTTATCCAACCTCTATATCAACAGCCTTCAACCGGTATGTAAAATACGTGGATTCCTCCAAGGAGGTTACTATTCCAACCGGAGATGAATTTAAGCAATCCGGTCAAAGCGCAGAAACGCAGGCTGCGGCACTTAAACAGAAATTTGTAGACGCAAGGCTTGCCGTAGAGAATAAAGGGGCGGGTAGTTATGGTACGGTCTTTTATTATGATGGTGGTGTAAGTTATTACAAGATCATGATTAAACATGATGACTCGGATAAGGCGATGAATGAGTTTGGAGAGTTTGGGGTTGTGCGTAATTCCGTTTATGATATTAATATCAAGGGATTTAATAATCCGGGTTATCCTACTATTCCGGATCCGGACCCAGATACGCCAGATGAGAATGATGAGACATGGTTGTCTATCCAGATTAACGTGAACCCGTGGACTTGGTATAGCCAAGAGGAGATCTTATGATTTTAGGTTATTAGTTAGGTATCGCAGGTTAGAAAAGGGGAGTTTCCAAACAGTGTTTTTTCCTTCTGGGAACTCCCTTTAATTAGAGTAAGGATTAATTAGAAAAATAGAAAAATATGAAACAGAACCGTCTTATACGTTATACAATTTGGGGAATCCTTATTATCTGTCCGTGGATATTGACCTCTTGCGATATGTTTCATGAGGATCTTCCCGAATGTCGTTTATTTGTCAAGTTTAAGTACGACTATAATATGCTTTTCACGGATGCGTTCCATACGCAGGTGGATAAAGTGGAGCTTTATGTATTTGACAAAGACGGAAAGTTTCTGTTCAGTCAAGTAGAGGAAGGTGAAGCGTTGGCGACAGGCAATTACCAAATGGAGGTAAAGCTTCCGATAGGAGAATACCAATTTCTGGCTTGGGCCGGCGCACGTGACTCCTACGATATTTATACGCCTAGGGGAGAGAATACGATTACTGATATGAGGTTAAGGCTGAAACGTGAGGAGTCTCTTATCATCAGTAAAGAACTGGAGCCTCTTTGGTATGGTTATATCAGTGACGTTGATTTTACAGGGACCAGCCATCAGACTAAGACGATTGATCTGATAAAAGATACGAATAAGATACGGTTTGTTTTTCAAGGTTATTCCGATAGTTATATCCGGGCTACCTCCGGAGATAATTGGAATGTGAACATGAATGATTATGAATATGAGATCATCGAGTCGAATGGCCATCTGGCCTATGACAACTCGTTATTGGAGGATGATGTGTTAAGTTTCCGACCTTATTATATGGAACAAAAGTCATCATCGGCGGCAGCTGTCGAGTTGAACACGATGCGGCTGATGGAAGATCGGCCGACACGTTTTGTCGTAACGGAGAAGTCTACCGGCAAAAAGGTATTCAATATTAATTTGACAGATTTTTTAGCCTTGACTAGTATGGAGGGAAATAATATGGATGTACAAGAATATCTGGATCGCCAAGATAGATATAAGATTATCTTTTTCTTTGCTGATAATACATGGAATGCCGTACAGGTAAATATAAATGGCTGGACATGGTATCTCCAGTCCGAGGGGATATGAAGAGGCTTTACACGATAAAGGTTAAAGAACTAGCTAACTTCGCCCGGATTCTACTTAAGGATTGAGCCGTGACACCTAGATAAGAAGCTATATATTTTAGGGGGACGGATTGGATGATTTCGGGCTGTTTGTCCAATAGAATGGCGTAACGTTCAATGGCGGTTCGTTTGTAAGAACTTAACCATGAAGTCTCGATCTCAAGCATAAAATTCTCTAGAATCCTTCTTCCGATATTTGCTAATTGCACGGAGGATTGAAATAGGATTTCTAGTTTCTGTTTGGATAGGCAATACGCCTCGCTTTCCGTAACGGCTTCTATGGTATAAAGAGAAGGAGAGCCGGAAGTATATCCCCATACCGGGAGTGCGATCTCGCTCTCCACGGCGAACCAAAAGGTATCTTCCGTCCCATCTTTAAATGTATAAGCCCGCCAGATTCCCTTGGATAAGATATACATATTCGTGTTTATCTCACCTTCATGTACGATTATATCTTTGGGGACAAACGACATCATCTCTGCGCTTTCCAGCAATAACTGCATGGCCTGCTCAGAGATTGAAAACCGTTCCATCACTTTCTGGCGAACTTCCTCTTTCATGCTCTTCTACGTTTCAATAGATAGTATACCACTATGATTACAAAAGTAATTAATTCCGACAAAGGTACGGCCAGCCAAATACCTTTAATTCCGCAGACAACAGGTAGGTACATGAAACTTAGGGTGATAATCACGATTCCTCGTAGAATAGTGAATAGCGTAGCGGGTTTGAAACGTTCTATGCTCTGGTAGTACCCGATACAAACGATATTGAGAGCGAAAAAGACATATCCCAAAGAAAAATAGGGAATGCCGGAGACCGCTATCTCGTAAGCGTTGCCATGATTACCGAGAAATAAGGAGGAGACTTCCGGGCAGAATAAAATAGTACCCACGCAGGCGAGTCCTCCGCACACGACAGCGCATAGCAGGGCTAACTTAAACGCCTGCCGTACTCTTTTCCACTGCTGTATGCCATAGTTGTAGCTTATGATCGGCTGGGTAGACTGGGCGATCGCATTGTTCACCATGAATACGATAGGAAAGCAATAACAGGCTACACTATAGGCGGCAACCCCGTCTTCCCCAAGGTATCTCATGAATATATAATTACCCACCAGCATCATACAAGCGATAGCTGCCTCAGTTAAGAACGCGGAAGAACCAAGCTTTACCATGTATCCGATATTGCGGATTGTCAATAAGATACTTTTAAGCGAGAATTTAGGGCGGTAAAGATGTAATACTTTAGAAAAACCTACGATATAAACCACGATCATAATACTTCCTACGATTACGGAAATAGCGGAAGCTAAAGCGGCTCCCATTAATCCCCAATGCAATGGGAAAACGAAAATATAGTCTAATGTTAGGTTTATCAGGGCCGGGATAGCGCTGCATAACATGGCGTATGTAGGTGATCCGTCTAACCGGATAATGAATAACCCGATATTCAATAACATGTAAAAGGCAAGGAACGGGACGATCCAGTTCATATATTCCAATACGGAGGGCAATAATTGTTCGGAACTACCCAATAAAAGAGCGACCTCAGTACGGAATGTCATCACTAACAAGGAAAGCGATAACATAATACATAATGAGACCGAAAGCGCTTGCGTGATATTAATATTCGCTACCTTGACTTTCTGGTGTGAAAGGTGGATCGAGGCGACGATAGATGCGCCTACTCCGAACATAAGCCCGATTCCGGTTGCTAACATGAAAAAAGGAGCCACGATATTTACCGCAGCCAAGGCGTCACTTCCTACGCCTCTTCCTACGAATATTCCATCGGCGATATTAATAGTGGCGGAAAGGACCATACCTAATAAGGTAGGGATAAACATCATACGGAACAACTTCGGAATGTTCATTGTTCCAAAATCAATACTGTCTTGCATCATCAGTTTCTTTTCTTTTTATTTTTGCGGCACAAAAGTAGGCTTCTCCATTTAGAAAAAAGTTACCATTAGGGTAAAAAACGGAGTATTTATCAAGTTTGAATTCGATAGCTTATATTTCCTTTGTACATTTGTCCATAATTAAATATTATAGTGACATAATGAAAGACGCATTTATAAAACTGCATATATCTATTATTTTGGCAGGTGCGACGGGCATATTTGGAAAATTGATTAGCTTGAATGAAGCCCTATTGGTCTGGTATCGTATGATGCTTGCGTCTTTGTTGTTTTTACTCGTTTTATCCGTCGGCAAAAGATTGAATCGAATTTCTTTCGGGGATGCCTTGAGAATAGGGGGAGTAGGGTTATTGCTGGGATTGCATTGGGTTTTCTTTTATGGAAGTATAAAGGCTTCGAATGTGTCTATTGGAGTGGTTTGTTTTTCTCTGGTAGGTTTCTTTACGGCTTTTCTAGAACCATTGGTTAATTGTCATAGAGTGTCTTTCAAGGAGGTTGTTTTTAGTTTGTTGACTTTATTCGGGGTGGTGCTGATTTTCCATTTCGATACTCGCTATCGTTTAGGAATAGGTTTGGGTATTATATCATCCGCTTTAGCGGCTTTGTTCACGATCACGAATAAGAAGATCGGAAATAATTATTCAACAAGTACCATGCTCTTGTATGAAATGGTAGGTGGCTTTATCGGGCTTTCCTGTATTTTACCGTTCTATTTGCGATATTTTCCTGTATCGACGATTGTTCCCGGGCTATTAGATTTTACTTATTTATTGCTTTTAGCTTCTGTTTGTACGATTGGTTTGTATTTACTTCAGATACAAGTCCTGAAAAAGATCTCTGCGTTCACGGTAAACTTGAGTTATAATCTGGAACCTATTTATAGCATTATCTTGGCTATGCTTCTTTTTAGTGAGGCTAAAGAGTTGAACGCCGCTTTTTATATAGGGCTAGGGGTAATAATATTGTCTGTCATCTTACAAACACTAAGTGTTATTCGATCAAACAAGAAGATTTAGTGTAGGTAACAAAAAATCTAAAAAGTCCCACAAATCCAACGATTTGTGGGACTTAACTGTTCATTGTCTGGTTAGTTCTGCGGAGAGAGCGGGATTCGAACCCGCGAAACCCTTTAGGGGTTTACACGCTTTCCAGGCGTGCCTCTTCAACCACTCGAGCATCTCTCCAAGGTCTTGTTGAAACCGGGTGCAAAGGTATTGATTTTTTTTGATTATGCAAGAGTTTCGCTTGCGAATTTACATAGAGATGCAATGTCTGGATGCGATTACTTGGCTCACCCGATATTTATTGGGAACAGAGTTAATTCAAAGGGATAAAACAAGAATCGCGGATGTCAGCTTAATGCGATGAATGGTATCTTTTTGATTGAAATGCCTTCTTTTTCACGACACGGCTCTCTGGCTATAAAAGCCAACGAGCGTAAACGGGGAGCGCGAACAAGCTGCCACAACCGCTTTTTAACACGATAAGCGTCGCTTTTTAACGAATATATACGTATCAACCTACACATATGGCTGTATCAACTCACACATATAGCAGTGTCAACCCACACATATAGTCGCGTCAAGCTACACATATAGTGGCGTAAGCCTACACATATATAGGCATCGGCCCTCACATGCGGTAGCGTTGGGCATTATTACCGCCTAACGACCGTAAAACATGAACTAGGGTGAATTATTTCGACTGGAACGAAAGGCCGTTTTTCAGCAAACGGCTATCAAACAGAGAATTGCTGTTTTTTTCTCTCGAATTTGGAAGCGAGACTCACTTAGGTACGGAATAATCGATTCTCCGGGACTTCAGATTACAAGTTGTCAAAAAGACAAATGGGCCACTTGTATCTATAGTTCCTCTGCCATTTCCCGATAACCATCGGGGGAGAGACGGTTAATGTATAATTTATGCCTTGTCAGGTGAATAACTTACGGCTTGTCAAGTGAATAACTTACGGCTGGGGGTAGCCGTAAGCTTACGAGTCTGGAAATGGTTAGTTATTCACTTGGGAAGCCTTTCTCAAGTGAGTTGGCCTGTTGATTAACAGGATATAAGACAGCGATTTATATGGCAATGGTTATCCCATGATCTCATCTGTTGGCCGACTTCGATATTTCTGTAGGTCGACTTGTCTTAGGTTGCCGGCTGAAATGAAATATATATGAGCCTGAAGATACCCCCACTGATTATCGGGTGAGCCGAATTTTCTTCTGATAAGGCATTGGAGACAAGACTTATAGGCAATAATAAAAAAACCTACAAATCGCAGATTTGTAGGTTTTTGTCCACTTACTCTCTTGTTTTGTTCAGTAGATTCTGCGGAAAGACAGGGATTCGAACCCCGGGAACCTCTCGGTTCAACGGTTTTCAAGACCGCCGCAATCGACCACTCTGCCATCTTTCCAATATGTTTTGCGATCAAACGTTTCGTTTAATTGCTTTGCAAAGGTAGTCATTCTTTTGGAATATACAAGAGTCTTATGCGCTTTTTTTCTTTTTGTTTATTCTTTTCTTTTAAGAATAGAATGTGTGGGAATCCCCTTTTTATTGCTATTTTTGTAGCAAATAATTTATCAATCAAGTAAAAGGTTTCTATATGAGAAAGTTGAAAAGTTTATGGCTGGTTTCGGTTGTGCTGCTATTAGTAAGCTGCTCGATGTCCGCTAAATCAGATAAATCAAGTGAGGCTGGTACCGCCTCCAAGGGAGAGGTCGTTACTTTGAACAAGGCAGAGTTCCTGCAAAAGGTATTCAATTACGAGAAGAACGCTACGAAATGGGTATATGAAGGTGATAAGCCTTGTATCATCGATTTTTATGCGGACTGGTGTGGTCCCTGCAAGCAAGTGGCTCCTATTTTAAGGGATTTGGCTATCCTGTATAAGAATGATATCGTAGTTTATAAGGTAAATGTGGATAAGGAAAAGGAGTTGGCTGCCGCTTTCGGCATACAAAGTATTCCTACGTTCTTGTTTATCCCTAAGGAAGGACAGCCTCAGATATCGATGGGAGCTCTTCCCCGTGAGGAGTTTGTGAAACAGATCGATACTTTCTTGTTGAAGAAGAAGTAACACGACTTAGTTAATCATCATTTATAGATCGGAAAGCCGTAGAATTTTAGATTTTACGGCTTTTTTAATTGGGAGGGATGCTTTATGAAAGTAGGAATTATCAGATGTATGCAAACAGAGGATTTTTGCCCCGGTACTACTGATTTTAGGATGATCCGTGAGAAAAAGGGAGCCTTTGAGGGTGTAGAGGAAGATATTGAGATCATTGGGTTTATCAATTGCGGAGGTTGTCCCGGAAAAAAGGCCGTATTAAGGGCGAGGGAGTTGGTGAATAGAGGGGCGGATAGTATCGCTTTTGCTTCCTGTATCCAAAAAGGGACGCCGATAGGTTATGCCTGTCCTTTCGCCAAAAGGATGAAGGATGTTATCCAGAACGATTTAGGCGATGGCATCCGGCTGATCGATTATACGCATTAGGAAGATCCGGTAGCTGGTGGAAAAGGCATAAAAAAAGAGGGCATTGAAAAATGTCCTCTTTTTTATTTTGGCATCGCACGAATTATTCAGCGCTTTCAGTTGCCGGAGCTTCTTCAGCGGGAGCCGCTGCGGCTGCTTCCTCAGCTTGCTTAGCAGCTTCAGCTGCTGCCAATTCTGCTTTCTTTTTAGCTACGATTTCTGCTTTTGCCTTATTAGCTTCCTTCTCAGCCTCAAGACGTGCTTTAGCTTCTGCTCTAGCTGCTTCGCTGTCTTTTTCTTTGATAGCTTGTACGGAAGCTTGTTTGTTCTTCAACCAAGCTTGGAATTTCTCCTCAGCTGCGGCTTCGTCGAACGCACCCTTCTTAACACCTTCCAATAAATGCTTTTTCAAGCAAACGCCTTCGCGAGAAAGGATGTTACGAGTTGTGTCTGTAGGTTGAGCACCTACTTGTAACCAATACAAAGCTCTTTCGAAGTTCAAATCTACTGTAGCAGGATTAGTGTTCGGATTATAAGAACCTATCCTTTCAATAAATCTTCCATCACGTGGAGCCCTGCTGTCTGCGATCACGATTTGGTAGAAGGCGTAACCTTTACGACCGTGTCTTTGCAATCTAATTTTTGTTGCCATGTTTGAATAATTAATTTAAGCTGTTTGTATTAGCGGGTGCAAAGATAGGAGTTTCTGTTTATAAAACAAGCGTTTTGTTGGAAAATATGTGGATGCTTCTGCTTTTTTTAAAGGTAGTTTAAGGGATTAGTCCCTTATGCAATTGGTTGCCGACACCGTCGGCAATAATGCTGACGCTGTCGGAAATATTGCTGACGGCGTCGAAAATATTGTCGACGGCATCGGCAACCAATTTCTTCCTAGTCTTGCCCCGGAAAGATCGTATGAAATCTCCTGTACATCCCTAATGAAAGGGATTTTTCTTATCTTCGCGGCTTCATTATATTAATGTATTAAAATAAACATATGATTTCAGTTGACGGACTAACAGTAGAGTTTGGTGGAAGCGCCCTTTTCTCGGATGTTTCTTTTGTGATTAACGAGAAAGATCGTATCGCCTTGATGGGTAAGAACGGTGCCGGTAAATCTACCTTGTTGAAGATATTGGCCGGCGTGCGGGAGCCAAGCCGTGGAAAAGTGTCCGCCCCTAAAGATACCGTGATCGCTTATTTGCCGCAGCATTTGATGACGGAGGATGGCCGTACCGTTTTCGAGGAGACGGCGCAGGCTTTCGCCCATCTGCACGAGATGGAGGCGGAGATCGCCGAATTGAATAAGCAACTGGAGACTCGTACGGACTATGAGTCGGATGGTTATATGGAGCTGATCGAGCGGGTCTCTACCTTGAGCGAGAAATTCTATTCCATAGAGGAGATCAATTACGACGCCGATATAGAGAAAACCTTGTTGGGACTGGGTTTCAAACGGGAGGATTTCGACCGGCAAACCAGTGAATTCAGCGGTGGCTGGCGTATGCGTATCGAGCTGGCGAAACTACTGTTGAAGAAACCGGATGTCCTTTTGCTGGACGAGCCGACGAATCACTTGGATATCGAGTCTATCCAGTGGTTGGAGGATTTCTTGATCGATAACGGTCAGGCCGTAGTGGTGATCAGCCACGACCGTGCGTTCGTGGATCATATCACGACTCGTACGATCGAGGTGACGATGGGCCGGATTTATGATTATAAGGTAAACTATAGCCAATACTTGCAATTACGGAAGGAACGTCGTGAGCAACAACAGAAGGCTTATGACGAGCAACAGAAGATGATCGCCGAGACGAGAGAGTTCATCGAGCGTTTCAAGGGCACGTACTCCAAGACCTTGCAGGTGCAGAGCCGTGTGAAGATGCTGGAGAAACTG
This sequence comes from Parabacteroides sp. KHUB-02, assembly GCF_056640955.1. Lineage (NCBI taxonomy): Bacteria > Pseudomonadati > Bacteroidota > Bacteroidia > Bacteroidales > Tannerellaceae > Parabacteroides > Parabacteroides sp. KHUB-02. The sequence goes on from NZ_JBWQEV010000001.1 coordinate 795,553, forward strand.
GAGATCTTGGAGGTGGATGAGGAAGATACCTCGGCTTTGCGCTTGAAGTTTCCGCCTTCGCCCCGTTCGGGCTCTTATCCGGTGACGATCGAGAATGTCTCGAAAGCGTATGGCGATCATACGGTTTTCCGAAACGCTAATCTGATGATCGAGCGAGGGGATAAGATCGCTTTCGTCGGGAAGAATGGCGAGGGTAAGTCTACCTTGGTGAAGTGTATCATGAAAGAGATCGAGCACGAGGGGACGTTGACGCTGGGGCATAACGTGATGATCGGTTATTTCGCCCAGAACCAAGCCTCCCTGCTGGATGAGAACCTTACGGTTTTCCAGACGATAGACGATGTGGCGCAAGGCGATATCCGTAATAAGATCAAGGATCTGCTGGGTGCGTTCATGTTTGGCGGCGAGAACTCGGCGAAGAAGGTGAAGGTGCTTTCCGGTGGCGAGCGTACACGTCTGGCCATGATTAAGCTATTGTTGGAGCCTGTGAACTTGCTGATTCTGGATGAGCCGACAAACCATCTGGATATGAAGACGAAGGATATCTTGAAGCAGGCGTTGCTTGACTTTGACGGGACGTTGATCGTCGTATCCCACGACCGTGATTTCTTGGATGGGCTGGTCTCTAAGGTCTATGAGTTCGGAAACCAAAAAGTGACGGAGCATTTGGAAGGCATCTATGAGTTTATGCAGCGCAAGAAGATGGAGAATCTGCGTGAGCTTGAGCGGAAGAATTAAATCCTCCACCCAAGCGTCAGCATAATATCATACGTGGAGCTATCTATATCTTTATGATACTTATAATGGGTACGGCGGGAGAAATAACGATTTCGCAACGCAATATTCCATTTATGCTTGGACATATAGGCTAAGGTGGTGGAAAATACCGTCAGACGTGCGTTGCCGGCATCGCCTTGTACGTTTAACTTTGTAGGGTCCACCGCATTCCAGTCTATATCCGGCTCGTATCCTTTCCATGTGAAGATATGGTAGTTCTCCAAATCGATCAAGAACGCCCAGCGTTTATCGTAGGCCAATCCGGTAAACGCTTTCACGCTATAACCGCTTCCCAGATTATAATCTCTCTCTTCCAGCCGGAGATAATCGGAGATGCTTGCGCCCAAGGCGACTCCTGTTCCGTATAATTCGGCGTAAACATCTACCTTATTGTCCGGCGTGCCTCTTTTGTAATAGATCAATCCACCACCGACCGCCGCCGCTTCCGATATGCGGTAGGGAGCTACCGTTTGGGAACTATTGGATTTTAACTCGGAATCATAGTAGTCGAAATGCTGAAAGATTCCAGCGGCCAGACTACGAGGGCCTTTACTCCAGACCTGTTTCCCCCAGATAGCCCCAACGGCATTGACTTGGCTGATGAGCGGCTGGCTCGAAAAGAAATCGAACCCGGCCTTCAACTGAAACCATTCATAGGGCGAATAGAAATCATCATTGAAAGGATCTCCATAATCCAACCTGAAGGATACGTGCATGCTCGTAGTGCCATGCTTGGAGCCTTCCTGCTCGGCAAGGAAGCGAGGACCAACACCCACGATGAAGTTCACGGGAACCGAGGTGTAGACACGCCCCTTGGAGCTGCTGTGTCTCCAAGCTTCTCCCGTGATGATACGATTGATCGCCCGCATCGGAGATATCAAACCGGATAAGATCTCCCGTCCCACACGTTCCGCCCCGTGGGAGCGGTTGTCGATGAATAAGTCGGAGAGCCGGTAGGTAATCTCACCTAATTCTATACCGCCGAAAGAGGTGGCAAGCATGTCATTGATGGAGGGCGGTTCCGTTTCCATAAAGAATTCCCACATTAGGCTGCCTCCCGCCGCGAATGGAATGGATTGCCAGAAATTCAGTCCGTTGCTACGGGCCGCGTTGAAATATAACGATCCGTGATAGGGATGGGCCACCAGATTGGTAGAGAACTTATCCGTGTCCCAAACAGGCCCCGTCTTGAAGTTTTGCTTAATCGTATGTCCGTTTATCTTCGCGAAATCCTCGTTCATTAAGAAACGGTCGAAAGTCCAGACGGCCATGTTCATTCCGAATACCTCGCTTGCTGCCAACCAAGGGCGGCGTGGAATGAAAAGGGCCGTGTCGCTCACGTAATTGCGGGCATCCATCTGAGGGAAGTGTTGCCCCCACATCCATTGGCTGGATAGCAGACAGATCAACCCGATCAACATGCATTTTTTCATCCTCATCTAACTCAATTCTCTTTTGTGAATAAAAATCAATAGGTTACGGTTATAACCACTCCGCAAACTTATATATAATAAACATTAAGGGATTCGTTTGGTTTAAATTATTGTTAGGTATTCTTTCTATAAATGCTGTTATTTGCGAACTATTCCGTATTTTTGCGAAAAAAACAAAATGATAGATTTTATCACCTTTTGTGACTATACAGGGACCTTTGCGTTTGCCATAAGTGGCATAAGATTGGCTTCTGCGAAACAATTTGATTGGTTTGGCGCCTATGTGGTGGGTGTCGTGACCGCTGTAGGAGGAGGTACGATTCGTGATATTTTATTGAATGCGGTGCCTTTTTGGATGGAACAAGCCTCTTATTTGATTGTCTCGGCCTTGGCTTTGTTGTTCGTTATCGCTTTCCGAAAATACGTGATCCGTTTGAACAATACATTTTTTATATTCGATGCTATCGGATTGGGGTTGTTTGTGGTGGTAGGTATCGCCAAGACCTTGGATTTCGGGTTTCCCATGTGGGTGGCGATCGTGATGGGAACTATAACCGGCTCGTTTGGCGGTATGATGAGGGATATATTGATTAATGAGGAGCCTTTGATATTCCGGAAAGATATTTATGCGTTGGCTTGTGTCTTTGGCGGTTTGATATATTATATATGTATGCAAACTTCTATGTCGGCGGCGATGATACAGTTCGTATCGGCGTTGAGCGTGTTCCTCGCACGTATAATCGCCGTAAAATATCATATAAGTGTTCCGGTGTTGAAAGGAGAAGAATAATTTATTAACTTTGCATAATTATATGGACATGCATACTCAACAAGAAAAGGCTTCCATCCTGTTGATATATACGGGTGGGACGATAGGTATGATCGAGAATCCGGAGACTGGAGTGTTAGAGTCGTTTAATTTCCAGCATTTGAAGGACAATATGCCGGAGTTGAAGAAACTGGGGTATTCGGTGGCCACGATACAGTTCGATCCTCCGATGGACTCCTCGGAGATGGGGCCGGACTCGTGGATGAAGATCGTGAAAATCATCGCCGATAATTATCAGAAATACGACGGCTTTGTGGTACTGCATGGCACGGATACAATGTCGTATACGGCATCGGCATTGAGTTTTATGCTCGAGAACCTGAGTAAGCCGGTGATCCTTACGGGATCGCAATTACCGATCGGGATGTTGCGTACCGATGGGAAGGAGAACTTGATTACGGCGATCGAGATAGCGGCCGCCAAGGAGAACGGCTTACCGTTGGTCCCGGAGGTCTGTATCTTTTTTGAGAATGATTTATTGAGGGGGAATCGTACGAGTAAGATAAACGCAGATAATTTTAACGCGTTCCGTTCGTACAATTACCCGGCTTTGGCTCATGCGGGTATCTATATTAAGTATGATCTGCCGCAGGTATATCATCCGGTATCGCGTAAGCCGCTGAAGCCGCATTATTTGTTGGACCGAAATATCGCTATACTAAAACTATTCCCCGGAATTTCTCCGCAAGTAGTGGAAAGTATCCTGAATATCCCGGGTCTGAAAGGCGTGGTGATGGAAACATTCGGAAGCGGAAACGCTCCGTGCGAGGAATGGTTCTTGAATATGTTGAAGGAGGCTGTAGACCGTGGTATCGTCATCGTGAATGTTACTCAGTGTAGGGCCGGAAGTGTGGAGATGCACCGTTATGAGACGGGGCACAAATTGTTGGAGGCAGGCGTGACGAGCGGCTTCGATAGTACGACGGAGAGCGCCGTGACGAAGCTAATGTTCCTCTTCGGCCATGGGCTGACACCCGACGAGGTGAAGGAGCATATGAACTGCTCGTTGATCGGGGAGGTATCGATCCCTGAGACGTTCCGCCCCTAGTGTATACTATGTAAAACAGAAAAAAAGCAGTGTTGCGGAATAGGAGAGTATGAAACTATCATTTCTGAGTTTAGCGAGTGGGAGCAGTGGGAACTGCTATTATTTGGGGACTTCGGAATTCGGTATGCTGATTGACGCAGGTATCGGAATCCGGACCATAAAGAAAGTATTGAAGGACCGGTCGATCGATTTTACCAAGATCGTGGCCGTGTTGATTACCCACGATCATGCGGATCATATCAAGACGGTCGGGTATTTGGGCGAGAAGCTTTGCATTCCTGTCTATGCGACAGCCGACGTGCACCGGGGGATTGATAAGAGCCGGTATGTGGAGGAGACCTTATGTGTCTCCCGCAAGGTTATAGAAAAAGAAGTTCCATTCCTTATCCGTGATTTCCGTATCACGGCTTTCGAGGTGCCTCACGATAGTACTGATAATGTGGGATACCATATCGAGTATGGTAATCATAAATTCACTTTCGCTACCGACGTAGGCCATATCACGGACACGGTGGGGAAATATATCTGCATGGCGAACCATTTAATATTGGAAGCGAACTATGATGAGGAGATGCTTCGTTTCGGTACATATCCCGCTTTCTTGAAAGAGCGGGTGGCGAGCCCCACCGGGCATTTGAGTAATAGGGAGGCTGCAGAGTTCTTGGCGACCCATTATAATACCGGTTTGAAGAATATCTGGCTTTGCCATCTCAGCCGGGACAATAACCATCCCGAACTGGCCTATAAGACAGTGGATATACGTCTTTTCCAAGAGGGCATAAGGGTAGGGAAAGATGTCTCATTGGTAGCGTTGAAGCGGACTACACCCTCGGATATTTACGAGTTTGATTAAAATTTTAAGAAAAAAAAGTAGTCGAAAAGTTTGCGGGGAAAAATAAAACCTCTATCTTTGCACCCGCAATCGAGAAACAAACGGTGGTTTGAAAAAGTAACGATAGCAAAACAGAATGACTTGGTAGCTCAGTTGGTAGAGCAAATGACTCTTAATCATTGGGTCGAGGGTTCGAGCCCCTCCCAGGTCACTCAAACAAATAACATGTTGACTTGGTAGCTCAGTTGGTAGAGCAAATGACTCTTAATCATTGGGTCGAGGGTTCGAGCCCCTCCCAGGTCACACGATTTACTTATTGGAAAGATGGCAGAGTGGTCGATTGCGGCGGTCTTGAAAACCGTTGAACTGAGAGGTTCCCGGGGTTCGAATCCCTGTCTTTCCGCAGAGAGTCCTGTAAAGCGAAAGCTTTACGGGATTTTTTGTTTTTGAGGCGTTTGTCCGGGCACGAACGGAAAGAGGTAGCGGGCATCGCTAGAATGAGAAAGTGTATAATAATATGGAAACAGGATCATTGCGGATAAGTGATATACGGCCGGATTTTATCTATATGATGGAACAAGCCGTGAAAGCCCCATCGGGGCATAATACCCAACCTTGGTTGTTTCGTGTGCAAAAGGATAGGATACAGATTCTTCCGGATATGAGTAAGTCCCTTCCGGCCGTAGATCCGGATAACCGTGAGTTATTTATTAGCTTAGGATGTGCCACCGAGAATCTTTGCATTGCGGCTGAGGCAAAAGGATATGCTCCGCTACCGGTTTTTTCAGGATCGGGGGAGATCACCGTGCTCTTGTCGGAGGCATCGATGATTAAGGAGACGAGTGGGCTTATCGAGGAAATTTCGGTCAGACAGACGAATCGAGGCATATATTCCGGGGAAATGATTCCATCGGATCAATTGAGCTATTTGAGGAATACGCCTTTGGAGGAAAATATCAGTCTGCATTTGTGGTCGAAAGGAGAGTGGGAGTTCGATACGCTTTCTTCTTATATATTTGCGGGGAATAACCGGCAAATGAACGATCATCTGTTTAAACGAGAGCTGAAATCATGGATGCGTTTTAATAAGAATCATGTACGAGCTACATCGGACGGCCTGAGTTATGCGGTGTTCGGGGCGCCGAATCTTCCCCGTCTTATCTCAGAGACAATCATGGGAAGTGTCTTGAAAGTCGGCATACAAAATAGGGGAGACAAGAAGAAGCTGGACTCTTCTTCTCATTTAGCCTTGTTCGCCTTACGGACAAATACGCTACCGGAATGGTTTGCGCTAGGCCGGAGTTTGCAACGTTTTCTTTTGAGAGCTACGGAAAAGAATATCGCTTTCGCCTTTTTGAACCAGCCTTGTGAGGTGCGTGATCTTTCCGGTTTGCTGGCGAAAGACTTGTCTTTCACCAACGAGATTCCTGCCTTGATCCTCCGTCTAGGATACGCTAAGCGGAAAATGCCGTACTCACCTCGAAAGTCTTGGCGTGAGAGGCTGGTTCCGTAATGGCTAAGTCAGATAGCGAGTGCCCTCGTTCATGCCAGCTTGCACGGGATATGCCAAGACGAAACTGTTTGCCTGAAAGTATTTGTTGAGGTACTTGGGGATACGGGCCATGGCGGGAGCGTAGGAAAGTCCTTCCTTGCGGCTAAGGATAACCCACATCGTGTCGTCCGGTTTTATATCCCGGAAAACGATCAGGAAGTCATCCCAGTCGTTGAATTCGATATAACTGGCTTCTCCGCTTTTCTTGGCTAATAATTTCTTTAAGGCATTCAAGGTCGCTTCCGAACCGTAAAAGACTGTCGCTGCACCTGTGTTCTGGGTCACGTTTCGTAGCCGGAAGATGATTTGGTTGAAACCGATTTCTTTTTCGGCCAATTCCGGGATGATGATCAGATGCCGTCTAACAGTAGAGATGGGTTGTGCGGGCTTGTATATGAATGTACTTACACTACTTTCCGCCAATACGCTTTCCACGATATGGCCTAGGAAGGCCGCCGGTATATCTTTTTCCTTGTGCAATCCCACTACCAGATCTGTGATCTCCCGCTCTTTTACCACGCTGGCGATAGCATTCGATACGCTTAAGTCATATCTTAATAAATCTTTCATCTGGGTATCCGTGGCGGCAGCCGTATTGACTGCGGTCTGTAGAACCCTGCGGGACTGTTTTAACGCTTTCTCGTCTGAATGATGGTTATCTATCACTTTTAGGGCAAACAAGCCGTTCTTGTTTTGGGGAGATTTGATCGCCAAGCTGAGGTTGACCAGCTCTTCCACGGTCTCTTCATTGCTGACCGGTATCAAGATATGCTCTGATTCTTTTTTGTTTTCCTCCTTATCGGATATATCTTGGGCCGCTATGTTATGAGCGCCTTTTTGGGCGGCGAAAGAGGCGATGGTGCAAGTGACAAGTATCATCAGGATCGTACCGTTCAACACGCTCTCATTTAATAACCGGATTGGTTCCCCATTAGCGTCTGTTCCGGTGATTACGTTATATCCGACCATCACGGCGGCCAATGTAGCGGCGGCTTGTGCGTTACTTAAGCCGAAAATAACGCTTCGCTGATCCGTGGACAGATGGAAAGTCTTTTGGGTCATCCAAGCGGCTATGTATTTGGCGGCCGTAGCTACGATAATCATGATAAGCCCAACTTTAATGGTCTCGAAACTGGTAAAGAACGTACGATAATCTATTAACATACCTACGCCCAACAAGAAGAATGGGATGAATATGGCATTTCCTACGAACTCGACACGATTCATCAAGGGTGAGCTTTGCGGGATAAGGTGATTTAGGGCTAGTCCGGATAAGAACGCCCCGATGATCGCCTCCATGCCCGCTACCTGAGCTAGGAAAGATCCCAGAAATACCATCACCAGCACGAATATATACTGTGATATATTATCGTGTACATGCTTAAAGAACCAACGCCCAATGAAAGGGAAACCGAATAATACGATTAACGCGAATATCAAGATGGAAACCCCCAGACGAATCCAAAACATATCGTTGACCTGTCCGGTGGCCATGCCGACAATGATCGTTAGGACGAGCAATGCCAAGGTATCAGTGATCATCGTTCCTCCTACGGTGATACTGACAGCTTTGTTTTTGCTGATACCCAGTTTACTGATAATCGGATAGGCGATCAATGTATGGGAGGCGAACATACTGGCGAGTAAAACGGAGGTCAATACGTTGAATCGCAGGACCCATATCCCGACAACCGTTCCTAGGATCATCGGAATGAGGAATGTGTACATGCCGAAAGCTAGGCTTTTCGTACTATTTCTCTTAAAATCCGCCATATCGATTTCCAATCCGGCGAGAAACATGATATAAAGCAATCCCGCCGTCCCGGACAAGATAATGCTGCTATCCCGTAATACGAGATTAAAGCCGTGCGGTCCGATAATTGCGCCGGCAATGATCAGTCCAAGCAGGTGAGGGATTCTCAGCTTGTTTAATAAAAGGGGAGCGGCCAGGATAATTAAAAGAATCAAGAGAAATTTTAATACCGGGTCCGCTAAGGGCAATGTGAAATCTATTGTCGAGGCTAATACCATATGCGTAATTTTTTCGTTATAATTTGAAACAAAAATAATAAGAATTTGCGGAGATTGCAGCGTTTACGCCAACTTTGCATCTTCTTTTATAGATAACAATAAATGTGTGAGTTTTATAAGTTAAAGTATATGTAAATCTTGGGACATTAGCGTGAACCGATTATATTTGTACATACATTGCATTGAGTTTATTGTTATAAAACTAAAAAGCGTTTAAACCCTTTGCATAAAAGGGTGTCAAACATGAAAAGAGAAAAATATTTATTTAATGTAGAGGAGAAACAAATATGAAACCCATGAAATTAACATCTTTAGTGATGATGCTTCTGATCGCGTTTAGTGCCGCGGCTCAGGAGGAGTTCTTTGATGATGTGTATTTCTCTTCCAAAAACAAGAAAAAGAAAGAACAGGTTGAAGAGAAAAAGGTTGTTCAGCCGAAACAGGAGTCTAGGACCCTGGTCGCTACAGCCAAGAGCCAAGCTTCTTCAGACAGCCGGGATGTGGATGAATATAACCGTCGTTATACATCAGTCGAGGTGGAGGAGCCTTATCGTGAGGATGATTCCGTTATCTATGAGGATAGCGATGAGAATGAGTCTTCTTCCGAGCGTCGTTCGGATACTGAATATACGGAACGTATCATTCGTTATCATTCGCCGAGTAAGATTACGATCGCCGGAGCGGATCAAGTCGATTTGTATCTGAGTGACGGATATTATGGTTACGGCTATGATACGGATTATTCGAACGGTAGCGCGAACGTGAATTTTAATATCAATGTCGGCAACGGTTGGGGCTCGCCTTGGTATACAGGTTGGTACGATCCTTGGTTCTATAGTTATAGCCCTTGGTGGACTTATTCATCTCGCTTCTACGGCCCGTCTTGGGGATTCGGCTGGGGCTGGGGAGGCTTTTATGCCGGCTATTATAGTCCGTGGTACGATCCATGGTATGGCCCGTCTTGGGGCTGGGGTGGAGGCTATTGGGGTGGCCATTGGGGACATCACCATCATTACTATCCCGGTTACTATTCGACTCCAAGTAGACATTATTCAAACGGACGTTCTTCTTATCGAGATAATCGCTCTTATGCGAGTGGCAGAGGTTCCGGTTATACAGGTGGGCGGAGCAGTGGCTCTTCTTCCTTGAGAAATTCCGGATCGACTACAAGACCTTCGTCTTCAAGTTCCTTGAGCAATGGACGTGCGGGATCTACCCGTAGGGAATCTGCTATTTCCTCTGGTGCGGGACGTCGTTCCTCTTCTTCTGTTAGAAATTCGGCAACGACAAGAAGTAGCTCGGGCATAAGTAATAGCTCGGCGAGAACAAGGATTTCCAGAAGTAGTTCTGGAGCCGCATCTTCTTCCGGACGTCAATATTCAGCTCCGGTAACACGTTCTTCTTCCAGAAGCAGTAGCGATTTCTCAAATAGTCGCTCTTCTTCCAGTCAATTTAGAAGTTCCTCTCCTTCTCGTAGTAGTTCGGTAGGTTCTTCTTCCGGTAGCTTCGGTGGAGGTCGTTCTAGTGGAGGCTCTGTTGGTGGCGGAGGTGGCCGTGCCGGTGGTGGTCGCAGGTAAAAGTGTTAGGTTGATAAAATTAGAGATACGATGAAAAGGATAGGAATTATAATGTCGGTGCTTGCCCTGTGTGGCGGCACCGCTTTTTCGCAGTCACAGTTGGATGCCTTTAAGTATTCCCAGACGGAGTTGAATGGTACGGCTCGTTATTTAGGAATGGGTGGTGCTTTTGGTGCGTTAGGTGGTGATATTTCCGCTATGAATACGAACCCGGCAGGCTTGGCGATTTATAAAAGCTCGGAGGTGGTTACGACATTGAGTTTGTCTTCGGCCTCCGCGAAGACCGATTGGCTTGGTTCGAAGGTGGACAACAGCCGTACGAAGGTGAGTTTCGATAATATCGCTTACGTAGGATATTTCCCGACAGCGAATGATGAGGGTATCGTGAGCTGGAACGTTGGTTTCTCTTATAATCGCTTGAAGAATTATAACCGGAACTATACGATGGCTACAGGAGGTGATTTGAATACTTCTCTTTCTGATTATGTGGCCATGCGTGCGGCAGGAATGCCTAGCGGACTGTTGGGGGAGGGTAAAGACTATAACCCTTATAATAACCAAGACTTAGGTGATTGGCTATCTATTCTAGGATACAATGCCGGTTATATGGATTCATATAACGATAATGATAAAGAGTATTATAGTGCGTTCGGGGATAAAGATGCGGATGGGCAATGGAGTCCGTATTTATTGCAAGGAGGTCAATTAAAAGTTTCAGAGCGAGGTTCCGTGGATCAATATGACTTGGCTTTCGGTATAAATATATCGGAACTTGTGATGCTTGGCGCTACGGTTGCGATTACGGATCTGAACTATAGATATCAGTCATCGTATGATGAGGAATTTACGAACGGCAATAATTTATACTTAGATAATTACTTGGATACGGATGGTACCGGGTATTCATTTAATGTGGGTGCCATTGTTCGTCCTACTGATTTTCTTCGTTTAGGTGTAGCTTATAATTCACCTACGTGGTATAAGATGACAGATCGTTATTATGGTGAGGCCGGTTCTTATCTGACCTTTATGGATAAAGGGGAGATGAAGGAGCGTAAACTGGATGCGGCTACTCCTAATAATGCTTATTATGACTATGAATTCCGTTCTCCGGATAAATGGATCTTTAGTGCCGCCGCAATCTTGGGTACGACCGCTTTGATAAGCGTTGATTACGAGTTGATGAATTATAAGAATATGCGTATGTATCAAACGGATGGTAGCAGTAACGTGTATACTAACCAAGATATAACGGATAATTTCAAGTCAATGAATACGATCCGTGTAGGTGCGGAGGTAAAGGTTACTCCTCAATTTGCCGTAAGAGCAGGTGTCGCCTACAGCGATAGTCCGATCAAGGATAAACTGAAGAATGGAGAGAAAGAGGTCTTTACGGTTGGTACGATTCCTAATTATACGATCGATAAAGGGGTCATGAATTATACGGTAGGTATCGGTTATCGCTTCACCCCGAACTTCTATACGGACTTGGCTTGTGTATTCCGTACGCATAAGGAAGATGTTTATGCGTTCTCTAATATGTTTGCGGGAGATGATCCGAAGCCATTCCTCGAAGCCCAACCCGCCACGATGAAAACAAACACGACTCGTGTAGCTTTGACATTGGGATACAAGTTCTAATATACATATATTTTAGATCAGTAAAGTCCCCTGTTCGTACGTTAAAGGTGCGGGCAGGGGACATTCTTTTTATAATTTGAAATAAAATGTTTGTTGGTTTAAAATATTTTTCGTTCTTTTGCTTTCATAAATAACATTGTATAACAGTTAAACCCCATCGCCTATAGCATAAACATTACTCGAATAAACTAAAAATGTGAAAGTAATGAAGACTTTAAAAATGATGACCGACGAGGAATTGGTTGTCCTTTATGCAGAAGGTAATAATGCCGCTTTCGATATTTTATTAAATCGATACAAAAGTAGCATTCATTCTTACATTTATTTCATAGTACGTAACAAAGAGCTTACGGAGGATATCTTTCAAGAGACCTTCGTGAAGGTTATCATGACTATAAAACAAGGTCGCTATACCGAGAACGGCAAGTTTAAGGCATGGATTACTCGTATTGCCCATAACTTGATTATAGATAATTTCCGTCAGGAACGTAGCGAGAACACGATCTCGAATGATGAGGTAGAAATCGACTTATTTAATAACATCAAGCTTTGCGATGGTACGATAGAGGATAATATCGTGCGCCATCAAGTATTGTCTGACGTGAAGAAATTGGTAAAGCATTTGCCGGATAACCAGCGTGAGGTGTTGGAGATGCGTTACTATCAAGATCTTAGTTTTAAGGAAATCGCCGATATCACGGGGGTTAGCATCAATACGGCCTTAGGGCGTATGCGTTATGCTATCTTGAATATGCGCCGTATGGCCGATGAGAACCGTATCGAGCTATCTATGGTGTAAAATAATTTTCTTTCCATGCAATAAGTCTTAGGTCCCTACGTTTTATTAGCAAACAAGATAAAAATAAAGGTGCCTATGAGGAAGCTTTCTACGCAATGCATGGATGATTTGGAGAAAAAAGTGAAAAGTGCCCCGGAGGCGAAAAGTTCGCCTCGGAAGCAAACGATGGATTTCTTGAAACAGTTTGCGAGGGCTTATCAAGCGGAACCGGCTGTACGTCCGGAGTTCTGCGGGTATGTGTTGAACTAAGAATTACGGAAAGAGAATCTATATTATTAGGTTCTCTTTCTTTTTTTGTGTACTTTTGTAAAAACAAAAGACAAGATTATGAAGCATTTGATAGCGCCTTCCCTGCTTTCCGCTAATTTTCTGGATTTGCGGAAGGAGGTGGGGATGATAAATAAAAGTGACGCCGATTGGTTGCATCTGGATATTATGGATGGGGTATTCGTGCCGAATATCTCGTTTGGTTTCCCGGTACTTAACGCATTAAAGTCTATATGCCAGAAGCCGATGGATGTGCACTTGATGATCGTGGAGCCCCAGAAGTTTATCCCTGAGGTCGCGGCTACGGGAGCCTATATGATGAACGTGCATTATGAGGCATGTACCCATTTGCATCGGACGGTAGCGGCTATTAAGGAAACGGGCATGAAAGCGGGTGTCACCTTGAATCCGCATACGCCCATCTGCTTATTAGAAGATATTATCCAAGATGTGGACATGGTTTTATTGATGTCCGTGAATCCGGGATTTGGTGGTCAACGTTTCATTGAGCATTCCGTAGATAAGGTGGCCCGTTTACGAGAAATGATAGACCGGAAGGGATTGAGTACTATGATCGAGGTAGATGGCGGGGTGAATTTAGAGACGGGGAAGCGCTTGGTTGACGCCGGTGCCAATGTGTTAGTCGCCGGTAACTTCGTATTCAAATCTCCAGATCCGATACAAACAATTAAAGACTTGAAAGCTTTGTAGAACACATTAATATATCACAAAACCTAACTATCATGATTGAGGAAATACAAAAGCGGCCTTTTGTACGGCCGCTTTTTTTATGGATAACCGGAATTTTATGCTATGCGTTTTTACCTGCCTCTTCGCTCCTATATGTTTTAGGGGTTTTATCTGCTTTGGTTTTTCTTTTTCTGGGCTTCTCGTGTGGGAGAGCGCATGCGGAGTTGCGATACGATTCCCGTTGGATATGGGGAGCTATAGTCTCTGTTTTGATTGTATGTTTGGCGGTTGAGGTCTGTTGGTATAGTGACCGACGTATAGCGCTTGTAAATGAGCCTGTTTCTTCTTTAGATTTATTGGCTACCAAGGCTCAATATTCTTTGGTAAATACATTTGATCGTTTGCGTTTGTCTGATGAGGAGAAATCTATTTTGGCTACATTGACATTGGGATATAAGAAAGCGATGAGTCGGGAAACGAAAAGGCGCTTCTCTTTGGCGGGCGTGTCTCATATATTAGCGGTGAGCGGTTTTCATGTTGCCGTGATTTGTGGATTCTTATCTTTCTTTTGCTCGTTTATGCCAAGATGGGGGATAGGACGTTGGGTTCGTTATATCATTCTGGTGGGAAGTCTTTGGGGGTTTGTCTTTATCACAGGATTAGCGCCCTCGGCGGTACGGGCCGCCTTGATGCTATCTTTATATTTAACAGGAAGGGCGCTTAGGCGTGTTACGGATGGATATAATACATTGGCCGCCGCCGCTTTCTGTATGCTGGCCTATGATCCGTATTACCTGTTTGATATTGGTTTTCAGTTAAGCTATTTGGCTGTGTTTTTTATTTTATTCCTAGTGCCTCGTTTCAAGGAATGGATAGTGGTGAGAAATCCTTTGTTGGCCATGCCTTGGGAATGGATTACGGTGTCTATAGCTGCGCAGATAGGGACTGCTTTGCTCTGTTTTTATTATTTTGGACAATTTTCGACAGTTTTCTTGTTTACGAATCTACCGGTCACTCTCTTGGCTATGTTTTTGATTCCTTTTGCCTTTTTCTGGTTAGGCTATCCGGTGGATTTCTGTGGATATGACTGGATACAGAAGATCGTAGAAGGGCTGGTTCATGGCATGGTAAGGGTGGTGGACGTGTTCAGCGCCCTGCCTTATGCGACGATTACGGGTCGTTTTAGCTTCTTTGAGATGCTAGGAGGTTATGGTTTTCTTGTTTTATGCTTGATATATATGAAGATACGGGAACCAAAAGTTTTGTTGGCCGCCTTAACCCTTTTGTTAATAATATCAGTAAAGATCCTTATTGAACTTTTTTTGATAGCCGGAAACTAAAAAAGTCGTACCTTTGGGGTGAAAACAAAAAGATTATATGATCACTAAAATCATTCAAGAAGAGAAGATTCAGAAAGCCAAAAAATACGTAGAGAAAGGCGAGAGTTTTGTTATCGTGACGCATGTCTCACCAGACGGCGACGCATTAGGTTCATCCCTTGGTTTATATCATTTCCTATCCGCTTACGGTAAGGATAATGTAGCGGTAGTGGTACCGAACGCATTTCCCTCTTTTTATAGATGGATGCCGGGCGCTAAGGATGTCGTGATACATGAGAAATATCCGGATTTCGCCGAGAAATTGATCAAGGAAGCGGATGTTATTTTCTGCCTTGATTTCAATGAGCCCAAACGTATCGAGAAACTGGCTCCGGCGGTGATCGCCTCAGAAGGCCGCAAGGTGATGATTGATCATCATTTGAACCCCGCGGATTTTTGTCGTGTGACGATGTCGTATCCGGAGATGTCTTCTACCAGTGAGATGATCTTCCGTTTTATTTGTCGTATGGGGATGTTCGATTTATTGAATCGGGATGCCGCCGCTTGTATCTATACGGGTATGATGACGGATACGGGATCGTTCACCTATAATTCGAATAAACCGGAGATTTATACGATCGTCAGCGAATTGATCAAGAAGGGGATTGATAAGGATTTGATCTATCGTAAGGTGAATCAGGTCTATTCCGAGTGCCGTTTACGTATGATGGGATATGTGTTGTATGAGAAGATGAGGGTCTATCCGGAACAACAGGCGGCTCTTATCACGTTATCGAAAGAGGAACTGGATCGTTTTCAGTACCAGACTGGAGATACGGAAGGTTTCGTGAACTTGCCGTTAAGCATAGAGAACGTAAGCTTTAGTGTCTTTATTCGTGAGGACAGCGATTACATAAAGGTATCGCTTCGCTCCGTGGGCGATTTTCCTTGCAATCAGTTTGCTTCTACTTATTTCAACGGAGGCGGACATAAAAATGCGTCCGGAGGTGAGTTCTATGGCTCTTTATCTGAGGCCGTAGCCGTGTTTGAGAAAGGTTTACAGGAATTTAATCCTAATAAATCAGAAGATTTAGGCAAACATGCGTAAGGTTTGACGAAGATTATTTACATTTGCGATTCATTCAATTAAAGACTAACAAATGAAGAAAGGTTTTAATATCCTGTTGATTCTGTGTGCCGCATTAGTCGCTATCTCTTGTAGCAAGACAAAGTCGTACACGGATATGTTGAAAGATGAGAAAAAGGCAATCGAGCGTTTTATCGATGATAAGGGCCTTGAGATCTTAGATGATTTTCCTGCTGATAGCGTATTTAAGGAAAATCAGTTTGTGCTCTTGGATAATGGTGTCTATTTGAATATTATTGATAAGGGAAGCGATCAGAGAGCGGTGCAATATAAGACGAAAATGTTGTACCGTTGTAAGATGAGTTACTTCATGGATTCTACTATTGTCGCTATTGAGAACTATGGCCCGCATAGTAATGGAACTTCTCCTATCGCTTTTACATATGGGGATTATTCGAAGAATTCACCTTATGATCCCTCTTATTATTATGTAAGTGAGGGAATGCAAGAGCCTTTGAAGTATGTTGGAGATCGGGCTAAAGTGAAAATGATAGTGCCTTTCAAAAGAGGAGCCTATAATGATCAATCAAACGGTCAACCTGTATATTACGAAATTCTAGAATATATATTTGAAGAAAACTTATGACACTAATTAAATCTATTTCCGGTATTCGCGGTACAATAGGCGGTAGCCCGGAAGACGGATTGAATCCGTTAGCTATTGTTAAGTTTGTAGCCGCTTATGCTACATTCATCCGAAAAAACACAAAAGTGGAGACCAATAAGATCGTTGTAGGGCGTGACGCACGTATCTCCGGTCTGATGGTTAAACAAGTCGTCCTAGGAACGCTTACCGGTATGGGATTTGATGTGGTGGATATCGATCTGGCCACGACTCCTACTACCGAATTGGCCGTAGCTATGGAAGGGGCTTGCGGAGGTATTATCCTTACCGCCAGTCATAATCCGAAGCAATGGAATGCCTTGAAGCTTTTGAATGAGAAAGGTGAGTTCTTGAATGCCGCTGAGGGGGCTGAGGTATTACGCATAGCTGCCGCCGAGGACTTCGAGTTCGCCGACGTGGATCATTTGGGCAAGGTAATCCCGAATGCGACTTATAAGCAAAAACATATCGAGAGCGTCTTGAATCTGGATCTCGTGGACGTGGAGGCTATCAAGGCCGCTAACTTCCGTGTAGCTATCGATTGCGTGAACTCCGTGGGAGGTATCGTGATCCCTGATTTATTATACGCGTTGGGCGTGAAGGAAATCTTCAAGCTGCATTGCGCCCCTCATGGAAACTTCTCTCATAATCCGGAACCCATTCCGGAAAACTTGACAGAGATCTCCGATTTGATGGGACATGCGAAAGCGGATGTCGGTTTCGTAGTAGATCCGGACGTAGACCGTTTGGCGATTATCTGCGAGAATGGCGAGATGTTCAACGAGGAATACACCTTGGTCGCTGTCAGTGACTACGTATTAAGTCATACACCGGGTAATACGGTAAGTAACCTGAGCTCAAGCCGTGCGCTTCGCGACGTTACCCGTGCTCATGGTTGCGAATATAATGCCGCCGCTGTAGGCGAGGTGAACGTGGTTGCCAAGATGAAGGCTACGAATGCCGTGATCGGTGGTGAGGGCAACGGTGGAGTGATCTATCCGGCCAGCCATTACGGACGCGACGCTTTGGTAGGTATCGCCTTGTTCCTGACTCATCTGGCAAAGAAGAAGATGAAGACGAGCGAGTTGAAGGCTTCTTATCCTCCGTATTTCATCTCCAAGCAAAAAGTCCAGTTAACGCCGGAGATCGACGTGGACGCTATCTTGGCGAAAGTAAAAGAGAAGTTCTCTCAATACGATATTACGGATATCGACGGAGTGAAGATCGATTTCCCGGATAAATGGGTTCATTTGCGTAAGAGCAATACGGAACCGATCATCCGTATCTACTCTGAGGCCCATACGATGGAGGAAGCCGAGGAATTAGGCGGTCAATTAATACAGATCATCAACGAGATGTGTAAATAACACCCTTTCGGGGCGTTTTAAAATATTGGGTTCAGTCTTCAGCCGAGGTAAGCTATTTATGCTCTGTTGATTTGACTGAACCCTTTTCTTTTGGATAATTCTCAGTTCGTGTAATGAATAAACTAATAAAGGTAATCTTATTTCTAATTGTCGGGATGGTTCAAGCCTTCGCATGGGGAGGGCTGAGAGGGGACACGTTGGCCAAGGAGCTGGATGAAGCTGTCTTGAATAGATCTTTTTATCTGCAGCAACGGGAGCAACGGATCACGCAGCTAAAGGACATGTTTCTCTTGAGCAAGATATCGTTGTGGCAGGAATATGAGATCAACCACCAATTATACGAGGAATTCAAGAAAATACAACAAGACTCGGCCATCTATTACATAAAGCGGAATATGGAGATAGCGTCATTTATGAAGGATACGGCACGCATCTATACTTCCCGCTTACGACTGGCTACGCTTTATGCTTTCTCCGGGATGTACCGTGAGTCGGAAAGTCTGTTGCGAAGCATAGACCGTGAATTGCTGTCTAAAGAGCAGAAACAGGATTTCTATGAGGCTTATTATTCGTTTTTCTCTTATTACAGTACGAATCTGGATTCTTTTGAATATAGGAAACAACTTGATTTATACAAGGATTCGTTATTGTCTGTCTTAGATACGGCCTCTTATCGGTATAAGATAAATCTGGCGCAGAAATATCTGGCTCACGGACAGGCGAGGTCTGCGGAGAAGGTGCTCATCCCTTTATTGGAGAAAGAGGAGCGGTATAACCCGAATTTCGCGATGATCACTTATCTGCTGGGAGATGTCTATGAGATGGATGGGCGTACCGATCTCGCCCGAGACTATTATACCTTGTCGGTTATCGCCGATATCAAGAGGGCCTTCTTGGATAGTGGTTCTATCCAAAAGCTGGCGTTGAATTATTATGAAAGTGGTGATCTATCCAATGCCCTTAAATATGCGCAGCTAGCTATAGAAGGTGCCGTTACTTGTAATATACAGTTCCGCATGAATGAGATCTCTAAATTCTATCCTATCATTAATGCTTCCTATCAGACACGGGAAGCTCAAGGCAAAAGGCAATTGATGACTTATTTCTTGTTGATCAGCCTATTGACGCTCTTTCTGATCCTTTCTCTTGCCTATGTGTATAGGCAGATGCGGAAGATCTCAGCGATACGAGAAGAGTTGGTTAATACCAATGCCTGTTTGGTAAAGTTGAATGGAGAGATAAGCGAGACGAATAATTTATTGCAAGAGCGAAATATACAGCTATCGGAGTCAAATCATATCAAGGAGGAATACATCGCTCATTTCCTCGATCTCTGCTCCACCTATATTAATAAACTGGAGGATTACCAGAAATCGCTACAGAAAAAGGCGATGAATAAACAGTTGGACGAGTTATTCAAGATGCTCCGTTCGACCCGTATGGTGGAGAATGAGGTGGAAGCGCTTTATGTTAACTTCGATCGAATCTTTCTTGGATTATATCCTACGTTTGTCAGGGACTTCAACGCTTTGTTGCAGCCCGAGGAACGTATCGTCTTGAAATCGGAGGATCTGTTGAATAAGGAACTTCGTATATTCGCCTTGATGCGGTTGGGAGTTACGGACAGCGTAAGGATAGCCGCTTTTCTTCGTTGTTCGTTGAGTACGATCTATAACTACCGGACCAAGGTACGTAATAAGGCGTTAGTGCCTCGTGATGAGTTTGAAGGTTGGGTGATGAGGATCGGGGTTAACCGGAATCCGTTATAATCAATCTACATTTTTTAGGATAGTGATCTTTATTAACTGATTTGTATTTAATGGGATAGAGGATCGTACTGTCTACATTTTTATATCAATCTTCTTTTTGCTTCTTATTCCCGGATACATTTGCGGCATAACTTTTAAAAAGAGATGTCATGAAGATTAAATTAATGATTGCCGCCGTGATCGCCTGTTTGGTGTTCACGGGATTTACGAAAGAGAACGTATCCGATACGGTCGATCACAACGCATGGAAAACATCCGGCGTCGTGGTCATACAAAATGATGTCCTTACGTTGGCCGGTTCCAACGCCCGTGCTTTGTTGAACGATGGCAAAGGCTATACGAACTTCGAGTTAGATATGGATGTACGTACCACGACCGGTGGCAAAGGTTATATTGGTATCCATACGGACGCTACGGATCGTAAAGGATATCGTATCGCCTTGAACAACGATCGGGAAGATCCGGTTTGGTGGCGGATGACGGGTAGCTTGGTGTCGGTCCGGAACCTGACGAAGAGTTTCGTGAAAGAGAACGAATGGTTCAAGATGAATATCCGGGTAGAAGGACGGCTTGTCCGGGTGCGGATTAATGGTGAGACTGTCGTAGAATATATAGAGCCTTCCAAACCTTTCCGTTTGAAGGAGAACGCTAAAGCATTGTTATCCCAAGGTACTATCTCGCTGGTGGGTACGGGACGTGGAAATCTTCAGTTTAAGAATATCTCGTTAGAGGCGTTTAGCGCGAAAGGAATAGACATTCCCGCTCAATGGGCGAATGCCGTGGATGAGCAGACGGACGAGATTATTCGTTTGCATCAAGAGGACTTCCCCGTGCTTGATTATCATGTTCATTTAAAAGGTGGATTGACGAAGGAAGTAGCCGCACGGCAGTCACGCCAGACGGGTGTTAATTATGGCTTGGCTATCAATTGTGGCATCGGCTTCTCGATCACGAACGATACGGAGTTGTATAATTATCTGGATACCATGCGTACCCAACCCTTTATCTTGGCTATGCAAGCGGAAGGACGTGAGTGGGTAACAACCTTTTCGGAGGCGGCCCGCAACAGCTTTGACTATGTGTTTACCGATGCCATGACGTTTCTGGATCATAAGGGGCGGCGTACGCACCTATGGGTAAACAAGGAAGTGATTATCGATGATGAGCAAGCATATATGGATATGATGTTGGACCGTATCTGTTCTGTCTTGGAAGAGCCGGTCGATATGTACGTGAATTCCTGTTTCCTTCCCGATGCGATGAGTGACCGATATGATATGTTTTGGACAGAAGAGCGTATCGACCGTTTCGTGAATGCCTTGGCAAAAAGTGGAAAGGCTTTGGAGATAAACGAGCTTTATCATATTCCGAATAAAGCGATCATTCAGAAAGCGAAAGCCGCGGGTGTAAAGTTCACGTTCGGTTCCAACAATATCACGCCGGAGGTAGGAACGCTCGATTATTGCATCCGTATGAAAAAGGAATGCGGTTTGACGGCGCAAGATATGTATAAACCACACATTAATATATAAGATTAGTTTTAAGGTCTGAACAAACATTAGATTTAAGGTAGAGGTATTAGTGCTTTAGGCAAAGATTGTTAGGTTTCGAGGTAAGATACATATGGAGTTACAGTTATAATATAATAGGTCGATTACTATAGGACAAAACATCTTATTTACTATATATAAAGATAATCATATATAGTTACATTCCACAAACCACGGCGTGAATCGTACAGACCACAGCATGGTTTGTATAATTCACGTCGTGGTCTGTACAGTTCACGCCGTGGTTTGTGGAATGTAACTGTATCTTACGAAGAATAAATAGGCTCTTGAATAACTATTCTAGCCGAAGTGTAGCGTTTTTATCTTATAGGAAAATAGCGGTGAATTCCTTTTCGAAATTCGGGGTGAATGCGCCTTTCCCCAGATTCTCCTTGATCTCCTCGATCGGCCAGAAACGTCCTCCGTCCAGTTCCTCGGGATCGGGGGTGATGGGGCCATCGTAAGTGGTCCGGAAGCTGTTTACCAATTCCTTCTCTATGGAAGACTCGAATATATAACGTTTGATGAAGACAGGCGTAAAATCAGTAATGCCCAATTCCTCACGAACCTCACGGCGCAGGGCCTCTTCCACGCTTTCTCCATAATCAATATGCCCACCTACGGCCGTGTCCCATTTTCCCGGTTGTATATCCTTGTTCATGGAACGTTTTTGTAGATATAGATCTCCATCCTTATTAAAGATATGTAAATGGATTACGGGATGTAGCAACTTACTTCCGCTATGACATTCCTTGCGAGTAGCCTTTCCGATCGTCTCACCTTCCTCGTTTACCAGAGGAAACCATTCTGTTCTCATATTTTAAATAGACTTTAATTTACTGATAACCGTACCTAACTCCTCATCCGTTAAATTATTTCCATACGTAGCGTAATCCAAGCGGAACGTACATCCATTCTTGTATTCAGAGCAGCCATAAGCGGTTTTGCCCCGGAGGATAGAGCCTTTGTGACAGATGGGGCAAACGGGCTTATCCGTTGATGGAAGCTCCAATTCAGGAGTAGCCTCTGCTTTCTCTTTCTCTTTCTCTTTCTTGGCACGAGGCTTACGAGGTTTCTTTTCCTTTTTCTCCTTGGGTTCGTCTTTGGGAGTTTCTTTAGCTGCTTTAGACGTATCCTCAATCGTAATCGTTCGCCGGGTTTGGTCGGAAAGGACGTTTATGACGACCTCGTTTACCATCTGCTTCAACTCATCAAGGAAAGTACGGGCCTCATAAGTTCCCCGCTCGATCTGACGAAGCTTCTTCTCCCAAAGACCCGTCAACTCCGCGCTTTTCAGCAGTTCCTCATGGATCGTGCCGATCAATTCCGCACCGGTAGCGGTGGGATAAAGATTCTTGCGCTCCTTCCGTATATAATTACGCTTGAACAAGGTCTCGATGATCGCCGCACGGGTAGAAGGACGGCCGATGCCGTTTTCCTTTAAGGCATCCCGCAGCTCGTCATTATCCACTAATTTACCGGCGGTTTCCATCGCCCGCAATAAAGTAGCTTCTGTATAAGGTTTCGGAGGCTGGGTCCAAGTCTCTTTCAAGATCGGTTTATGCGGGCCGCTTTCTCCTTTCACGAAATCGGGCAATACGCCTTCTTCCTCGGTAGGTTCAGCCTCCGGATCTTTCTGCTCGGCTCCGAATACGACACGCCAACCCGGTTTGAGGATTTGCTTTCCGGTCACCTTGAATTCTACCTTATCCACTTGACCCAAGACCGTAGTGGTCGATATCTCGCAATCCGGATAAAAGGCGGCGATAAAACGACGGGCTACCAAATCGTACACCTTCCGTTCCGTATCCGTAAGATTGCGGGCGGGGACTCCGGTAGGGATGATCGCATGGTGATCGGTAACCTTCGAGTTATCAAACACTTTCTTGCTCTTCGGCAATTTCTGATTCATTAAAGGAGCGGTAAGCTCCGTATAATCCACCAACCCTTTCAAGGTATTGGGAACTTTCGGATAGATATCATCACTAAGGAAAGTCGTGTCTACACGTGGGTAGGTTGTCACCTTCTTCTCGTAGAGCGATTGGATCAACTTTAGCGTATCGTCCGCCGTAAATGCGAATTTCTTATTACATTCCACCTGCAACGAGGTCAAGTCGAATAGGCGGGGGGCGAATTCCTTCCCTTTCTTCTCGGTGATACTGGTAACAGTAAAATCCTGTTCCTTTACCTTCTCCAGAAAAGCCTCGCCTTCCTCTTTCTTCGTGAACTTACCTTTCGTGGCGGAGAAAGTCGTATTCCTGTAAATGGTCTTTAATTCCCAATACGGTTCCGGCTTGAAATTGTCGATCTCGGCTTGCCGGTTTACGATCAAGGCGAGCGTCGGGGTTTGCACACGGCCGATCGATAATACCTGCCGGTTCTGCCCGTAGCGCAAGGTATAAAGGCGGGTGGCGTTCATCCCCAGCAACCAGTCGCCGATGGCACGGGATAGCCCGGCCTCATATAACTTATTGAATTCCGTCTGTTCTTTGAGTTTTTGGAAACCTTCCCGGATCGCCTCCTCCGTAAGCGAGGAGATCCAAAGGCGGTAGACGGGGCATTTACAACCTGCCTTTTGCATGACCCAGCGTTGGATCAGCTCTCCCTCTTGGCCGGCATCACCGCAGTTAATGACCATCTCGGCATTTTGCATCAGGCTCTCGATTACCTTGAATTGTTGCTCATACGTAGGATTCTCGATTAGTTTGATACCGAACCGGGGAGGGATCATAGGTAGCGACCCCAGACTCCAGCGTTTCCAGTTCTCCGCGTATTCATGCGGTTCTTTCAGGGTACACAAATGCCCGAATGTCCAAGTTACCTGATATCCGTTTCCTTCGATATACCCATTCATTCGTTGGGTTGCCCCTAATACTTCCGCGATTTCCCGGGCCACACTCGGCTTTTCGGCGATACAAACTTTCATCAATACATCATCCTTTCTTAAATGAACAGACAAAAATACATGATTATTTCCGAATGAGCAAAGATGTTTGTTATCGCGAGTTTATAAAGCTGTATGATGGAGTTGCTGATTTTGGTTCAATTTGTTTTTACCTTTGGGAATTTTGCATACATTTGAACCTATGTAATCGAAGTGGGAGAATAAGTCGAATGGCAGACATTGATTCAGAGAAAGAAAGAAGGCTTGTGGCGGACTTGCTAGAAGGGGACGAGTCGGCCTTTTGTGAATTATATGCCCTGTATAAGGATCGCTTGATGTGGTTTTCCTTGAAATTCCTTAAATCCCGGGATATGGCGGAAGATGTTTTTCAGGATGCTTTCGCCTCTATTTGGCAAAATCGCCGTTTCTTGAACCCGAATGTACCTTTTGGCCCGTATGTGTATACGATCGTGAAAAATCGGATCTTAAACCTGTTGGCGGGACTGGATCGTGAGTTGGAGCTGAGGGATAAGATACGGTCCGCCTCATTGGATAGCACGAACGAGACGGAGGATTCGGTATTGGATACGGATTTAAACGCATTGTTGGATAAGGCGCTTGAAACGTTGAGTCCACAACAAAAAAGGGTTTTTGATATGAGCCGTAAAGATATGAAATCCCATAAGGAGATAGCCGACAGTTTGGGTATCTCGGTATATACGGTACAACAACATATCTCTACGGCCTTGAAAGTGATCCGGGCGTTTCTGGCTAAATATGCGGAGACTTATATGAAGCTACTGCTCTAAAAACACACCTCCCTTTATTCATATTCCCGATAGGCACCGAACCGGGCTAAGCGATCCTCGCCGAGTTGTTCCGGTACAGGTTGAGGGGAGAGGCTCAAGCCTTCGTTGATCTGTTCCCAAAGTCCCGTACGGGTGTAAGTTTGATGCACTTTCTGGAAATGGGTGGATAGTAATAAATCCTTGGCTTCTTGATATTGCTTCTTATCAATCAGTAGCTGTACCTTTCGCTCGACCACCCATTCATCAGAGGACGCGTTTATCTTATCCAAACATTTTTCCCGTTCCGGTAAAGCCTCTGTTCCAAACTTCTTTAATACTTTATCCCGCTCGATAACCAACTGGGGATGTAGGTTCAACCACGAGGTCTCGGGGATAGCGGCGTAAGTATCTCTCGCCTTTTCCCACGCCTGCCGACGAACATATAGCCTTGCCAATAAAGCTTTCGCCAGATCGATATCCGGGATGGATAGTTGTTCGATCGCCTCCTCTACACGTTCTCTTCCAGCCAACCAAGTCCCATAGTGGAATTGCCAATAATCCCGTTCCGGCCGGGGAGATATTTGGATCGCCCAACGAAAAGCATCGTCCAGATCTTCCATGCCGGATGGAGCCCACTGCCCGTCTTCCGGATAGGGGGCGGCGGGAAGCATGGACTTATTCTTATAGGCATCGGCTAAGGCGATCCAGATGGAAGATTCATTCTTCCGGGCCCAGTCGAATAGCGGGATGCGATCGATCGGGCGAAGCCTTAATGCCGGAACCTTTAAGGAATAGATATCCAAAGGATGATCTGTCGGTATCCAATATTCTACGTGATTCTTTTTCTCGCCGGGACGCAATTCGAGCTTGATGGACTGGTCGCTGATCGGGCCACCTTGGATTTCTACGTAAGGCTGCCGGTCGGGAGTACTGAGCATGGACCATTCCTTGTCGCTGGCTACGCCATAACTCCATAGCTTGATACCGGGCGTACTGGATTCGTCGGCGATATGATAGAGCCCGCTGCCCAAGGAGGGAGTGTAGGCCCCGAAAGCATTCACGTCTTTCGTTTTCCAGAAGTAGCCGGTCATCTCTTTGATATCCCGTTCATGATGGGTTCCTTCGGTTTTCCAGTCGATCGTGTCCAACGTGGAGGCATGGGATAATACGGTTCCGTTCGGGAAATCGTATTGGGTATCCGGTGCGCAAGGAAGGGCGGCGTTGGACCATGACATCCATGGATAGGCTTGCTTTCCCGGGTTGTAGTAAACAACCCTTTGGGTAAGGCATTCGTCCTTATCTCCTAAGGAATATTCTACAGACCATTGCATACCGTAATGAGATTCCCGTTCTCCGCATGTTACATATGTGCGGTCTCCCGTATGATCGATCTGATAAAGCACCGGCTCATTTTGCGTGGGAGAGTGGGAGATCGGGAAACTGACCTCGATCCCCCCGGCCACGAAATAGAAACGGGGTAATATCCGTGTGTATTTGATTACGTCCGGCCTGTACAAGACCTCCTTGCCGCTCTCCTTGTGAGTGAGGGATATTACTTTCCCGCAAAGATCGGGGCAGATGATAGCCTTGACTTTCTCATTCTCTAGCGAGATCATCCGGTACCTTTTAGGTACCGGACGATTTGAGGTCTCGCTATAACTCATATAGGGGTATACGCCATTCGGGTCCAAGGCGGTCGGTAGCGGGCCGGTGGGCGTCAATACGTGCGTCAGTTGTATCTGGTCGAACTCCTCGCAAACAACACCTGTTGTTTGCGAGAAGGCTGGCCCTGCGGCTACGCTTGCCATGAGTGATAGGATTAAACGATATGCTTTCATGTCTTTCCTGCTATATAAGCCCATTATTTCGCCAAAAGATCGGACAGTTGACGGATGATGAGGTTACCCTTACGTACATCCGCCGAGATCTTGTTCTCATCGAACTCTTTCTCTTTCGGGAAGATAGACAAATGTTGGTCTAGCTGCTTCAATAAGCCTTGGGCTTGAGCGTTACCCGATTGGGCGGTCAGTTCCCGTAAGATACGGACCTTCTCGAAATCCACGATACCTTCTCTCATTTTCTCGAAGCGGATGCAACTTTTGCCTCCCGGATATACCATGTAGCAATCGCCTGCTGCCCAAGAGCCATGACGTGCGTCGCGATCGGCATCTTCCGGCCAAGCGTCGTAAGCCCATCGCAAGAAGCCGTCGTACCCATACGCCATTACATACCAACTGATCCAACGTCCCTCGATAGGAGGAGAGAACACGAAGTTGTTCGGGATCGGCGGGTTACAGCATACGTATACGGTGGACGTGCGTCCGGTGGCGGCCCGTACCTTTTGCTCGGCGATGGTAGGTTCCTCTCCGTAAAGGAAAGAATAATCGTCCAGCAGTCCGTCCAATTCCTTATGCCAATTGCCGGCGTAAGTGATCTTCCAGCATTTATCATGGTTGCGCACGACATTGATAGCCGCTAAGGTCTCTTCCATCGGATTCTCGTTGATTCCGATATAGGTGATGTCCAACCAGCTTTTAGCTTCTAGATGGAACTTGAAATCCGTGAGGAAGATATTCCACATCTTCTTGAATTCCTCTGAGCTTGGCGCCCAGTTGATATAAGAATAATCGCCCGTAGCCTCGTCCTTATAGCGGTGACGGAATCCCCAAGGAATCGGGGTGTAGAGGGTGATTGCCTCGTCGATGCCACATTCCATTGCTAATTCTACGTACTCGTCGAAGATCTTGTAGTCGAAGGCCCATGTGCCGTCCGCTTTCTTGATCCACTCGATCATACCCCCCTCGATCATATAGGAGTTATCGGACCAAGGAGAATGTACTCCATAAGTCGTGATGTAGGTACCACCCGCATCGGCATAATGCTTCAAATGCTGCTTGAGAAGCATTTTATGTTCTGGTGACCACGGTTCCACGTGATTGTACCATGCCACGGCCCACGGGTTCTGCCATAGGTCCAGACGGTATTTCCAGTCTTTCGGATAGGGGAGCAACTGGTTTTGCACCACGATCTCCAGATTCAATAGTTGAGGAGCCTTGCCTTTCGCCCGCACCTCCACCTGTCCTTTATACGTGCCGGGAACGGTTCCTCTCGGCACATCCACCATCATCCATACCGGACGGGTGGTTTGGGAAGGGAGATCGAAGCGGTCCAGCGTCTCGAAACGGTCTGGCATCAAGAAGCCGGATTTGTAGGGAGATTCCCCGCAGATGGCTTTTTTCTCGGCATACGGATAATTGGACAATACGTAACGCACCAACTCGAAGGTAATCCGATCTTTCGGGATGATGTTTCCCTCGGCGCTCCTCAAGTCCTGCGTAGAGACACGTACTTGTTCCAACGCTTCTGACGACCATACCAATATCTGGGCATTCGCTCTTTCCCCCCTCCAAACGGTCGTAGAGTAGGAAGATGATAAATCGTTGTCATGGTTTACGGGTACTTCCTTCCGGAAATAAAGCCGGTCGGTCGATCCGAAGGCGGAATGGATACCCGCCTGATTGCTCCAAGCGGGTTCATTCACGCAAAAATCAAATGTTAACTCCGGGTCATAGTGGTGACTCCGTACAGGGACAAACGTGGAATCCATCTGCCCCGGATACACTTGGCCTAGACTGATATGAGAATAAATAAAAAAACTAGCTACCGCTAAAAAGTATTTCTTCATGCTATAAAAATTTAAGATAATTCATATTTAAATGGGATTCCCCTCCCGGATAGGTAGGCCCTACCTATACGAGAAGGTAGGGCCTACCCTCATATATATAGTCGCTTATTCTTGGAAAAACCCTTACCAGCCCGGATTCTGTTCCAAGGTTCCTTTCGACAATTGTACCTGTTGCAAAGGTATCGGTGACAGCCAATGCTTCGGTGTCTGGAACTTGCGGGCGGATGCGGGTTGGGCGATGATAAAGCCATCGCTATCCACCTGTATATCCTGCCCGATCACCAACTCCGGGAATTTCTGTTGATACTCCGTACCCACGAATTTCACGCCACGGATCGCAAGGGGAAGAACCGTTTCCGCCGTGCCCCAACGACGTAGGTCGTCCCGGCGGTATCCTTCGAATGCCAGTTCCACGGTTCTCTCACGCCGGATCTCTTCCAGCATATTCAGTCCGTTGGCGGAGACGAAAGCGTTGGTTAGGTGAGGCATATTCGCCCGGTTTCTCAGATCATTGATGGTGATGTCTAACTGATCGTCCGTGATTTGTCCGTTCTTCTCGTATAAAGCCTCGGCGAGGATCAGCAGGACTTCGGCGTAACGAAACTCCTTGAAGTCGTATTCGCCGATGAATTGAGCGGCATCCAATGTCTCATCCAAGAACTTACGGATCATATAGCCTGTGCGTGTAGCGCTATTCCCTACAAATCCCGGATAGGTAGGTGTCCAGAGACCTCCCTCGAAAAAGACCTCGCTACCGGGAACGATAAACGTCTGCTCCATACGGGAGTCCCGGTTCTCGAATTCACTCGTCTAGTATTGGAATCCCTTAAATAAAGGAGATTTATCGATGGGCAGACCATCGTTACATAAATACATATCCGCAAGGTTTTTTGTAGGAACCATGGCACCGAACCAAAGTTCCCGTGTCCAGTTATGGGTCACTCTCAATTTATAATAACGCCTTGCCAATAAGACCTCCTTGCTATCATCCCCCTCTAAGATATGTAGATATTTATAGCTTTCCTTCCCTTTATCCCGGAACAAGGCGTATTCCTTGGAATCCACTAGGGCTTGGGCGGCATCGATAGCCGATTGGATATACATATCGGCATTGGAGCCTTGATGGTATTTCTCCCAAGTTCCCTCGTACAAGGATATGCGGGCTTTTAACGCTAAGGCGGCCCCTTGCGTGGTACGGCCCAATTCCTCGGTAGTCAACTGGCTTTGCTTGGGAAGCAAAGGAATCGCCTTATCGAGATCGTCGATGATAAAATCAATGATCTCCTGCTGGGAGGAGCGAGGCGTGTAAAGCTGTTCCGAGGAGGTATTCAAGGGAATCTCTATCTTGGGAACCCCTCCGTAGAACTTGACCAGTTTCCAGTAGTTGTAGGCCCGGAAGAAATGGGCCTCGGCTTTCCAGCGTCCGATCTCGTCGTCGGTCAATCCAGACTCCTCCGCTTTCTTGAGCAGATAGGAAGTGGATTGGATGAATTTCCAAGGCTCATCCCAATCATCCGAATTGACCGGTGCTAAATAAGAACCATCGCTTACGTCGTCCGCCCCCGAACCGAAAGCGATATCCGAGTTCTTATCTATATATTGGGAGGCCTCCATCAGGCTGAAGTAGAAATCATTGGCGGCCAACTCGAAATCGGAAGGCTTTTGCCAAAATACGGCGTCGGACACTTGATCCATAGGTGTCATATCCAAGTCGCAACTAGATAGCCCGAGTGTGGCCGATAGCGCTATAATTATATTAAATCGTCTCATACTGCTAATTTGTTTTTTCGTGGAACCTTAGAAAGTTAAGTCAATACCGAAAGAATAATAACGTTGGAACGGATAATTGAATCCGGCTTTGTCCGACTCGGGGTCCCATCCTCCTTTTACGTTATGTATCTCGAATAGATCCTGTCCGCTTACGTAAAAGCGTGTCCGTTCGATGCCTAGTTTCTGTAACGCGCCTTTGGGGAGCGTGTAGCCTATCTGGATATTCTTTAGGCGAATGTAGGCGGCGTTGATCTTTTGCAGGGTGGATGCCTGATAATTCCAATGCCGGATTTCTCCATGCGTCAAGCGGGGATAATAGGCGTCCGGGCGATCCTCGTTCCATGTCTGGCCGTAGTAGAACTGGGGCGGGTATCTCCACCAGTCGCTCCAAGGCATGGCGAAGTCTCCTTCACGGAACAAGGTGCGCTTGGCAACTCCTTGGAAGAATACGCTGATATCGAAGTTGTTCCATTTAGCGCCCAGATTCAATCCGAAGGAATAGCGGGGAGTGGTGGAGCCAACGTATTCGGCGTCGCCGTCATCCCCATCTTTATCACCGTAGGTGGAGATCTTACCGTCGCCGTTCAAATCCTTGAACTTCGCGTCTCCGATGCCGATATTGGAAGGTACGCCCTCTAGTTTCTTATAAGCGTCGAGATCCGCTTGGTCCTTGATCACGCCATCGTATACGTAAGCGAAATAGGAATTCATGGGATAACCTTCCCGGGTCTCGTTCAATCCTAGTTTATAGGTATCGGCACCTCCGTATTCAACTAATTTGTTCACGGCGTCGGTCAACTGGAATTGGGCAGAGTATTCAACGTTGCCGATCTTGTCGGTCCAGTTCAATGTCAACTCGAAGCCGTTCGTGCGTAATTTACCCGAGTTCGAGTAGGGTGCCTCCGCGCCTAACATGCTGGGATAAGTTACCGGAATTAACATATTATTATTCATTTTTACGAAATAATCAAACGAGAAGCCGAGGCGGGAATCAAGGAAAGCGGCATCGACACCCACGTTGACATTCTCCAGAATTTCCCATGTCCGGTCTACCCCGGCCAATACGTCTAAGCCCATGGCTTGGCTTTGGGAACCGTTTCCGAACGGATAGATTAATTTAGTTCCCCAGCCATCGTCCCTAAACTTTAGCAACTGGATATAGTCATACAGGCGGATACCTTCTTGGTTTCCGGTCTGTCCGTATGATGCTCTTAACTTCAGCTCATTGAATACCTTGGAGTTTTTCAAGAAGTTTTCTTGCGAGATACGCCAGCTGGCGGAGACTCCGGGAAACATCCTCCACCGGTTGCCGGGGGCGAAACGGGAACTACCGTCATAACGGAAGTTTGTCTCCAGAATGTACTTGTTCTTAAAGCTGTAGCCTAGGCGGGTGAAGGTAGAGCCGGTAGCCCAATGCTCGGCTTTGGCGTCGTTCTTCATATTTCCCGTGCCTCCGAGGTTAAGCTCCCACAGCTCATCCGAGATGAAGTTATCACGGCGTGCCATGAACATGCGGACTTCCTCCGTCTCGTAGGCCATACCTAACATGGCGTCCAGATGGTGGTCCGGGCCGAAGTTCTTATCGTAATTCAAGTAGGCCGTGTAATTTTGGTAAACGGTCTCTTCTGTCGTGCGATCCACGGCAGACTGCTCCGGACTTCCCGCTCCGGTGTAGTAGGTGATATTATTGTCCCATGTATAAAGAGGGATCGCTTTCGCTATGTCCTCATTGTTCTTGTTCTTATAATTAACACCGGCTTGGGCGGTTAAGGTCAGCCCGTCGATAATGTTGGCGATTAACCTGAAATTACCATTCATCTCCCGGGTCTTGAACGTGGCGGTCTCGCTCTCTTTGGCCAACGCTACGGCATTGCTCCAGCCTCCTTGGGTGAAGAAGTTACCATCGGCATTATAGACCGGGTGGTTAGGCATATCCAGAATCGCCTCACCGATTACCCACGCTCCGTTGCTGCCTACATCGGTACGTTTATTATTGTCCAAGGCTACTTTGGTTTCCAGCTTTAACCAATCCGTGATCCTATAATCGTAGTTCATACGTAGATTATACTTGGTGTTATTGTCGTCGGCATATTTTACGACTCCGAATTGCTTGCTATAACCGGCGGATAAATAATAATTGGATTTCTCGCCGCCACCGGAGATAGTGAGATTGTGCTTATGCTGAACGCCGTTGTTCAACAGCTCGTCCATCCAGTCCGTGTTCGTAAAGAACAATTTCCATCCTCCATACAACGGGTGATCGATCGGATTCGGGTCGTTGGACAAGATCCTATCCAGAAGCTCTTGCGTATACATAGGGGCGGAGCCGTTATGGATATTGGCCTCGTTGTCCATGATCGCCATCTCATAATTGGTTGGCGCTTTCATCATACCGGTCATCTTGGAGATCGACAAGTTTCCATTGTAAGTGATCTTAGGTGCGCCGGTCGCTCCCTTCTTGGTCGTAATCAAGACAACGCCGCCTGCGGCCCGTGCTCCGTAAATAGAGGCAGAGGCATCTTTTAAGACGGAGATGGCATCGATATCCTGCGGATTGATCATATTGATATCACCGGGAATACCATCTACTAAAACCAGCGGGGCACTGTCTCCGTTAGCGGATGAGACTCCACGTATGTTCATCTTAAAGTCCTCGTTACCCGGCTGGCCGGAGCTTCGTTGGATAACCATCCCCGGTATTTCTCCCTGCAAGGCGGATAGCACGTTGGTCACGGGCTTAGATTCGATAACCTCGGAGGTGACTTTCGAGATCGCTCCGGAAAGATTGCTTCGTTTCTGTGTTCCGTAACCAATCACGACTACCTCGTCAAGCTTCTGGGCGTCTTCCTTTAGCTGGATATTAAGGGTCTTGTTGTTGCCTACGGCCACTTCTTCCGATAAATAGCCGATGTAAGATATGAGCAGGATCGATTTACCGTTCGCCTCGATGCTATACTCACCGTTCAGGTCGGTAACTGTCCCTTTGGACGTACCTTTTACCACGACGTTCGCTCCGATGATCGGTTCACCCCGTTCATCCGTAATGATACCGGTCACTTTCCGGTCTTGTGTCACTGGAACGGAGGCATTGCCCGCGTTTCCGAGACTGACGGCTATCGTGTTATTCTCTCGCTTAAAATAAAGATTGGCTTGCCGGGTGATCTCGTTCAATACGCTGTTGATGGGAGCGTTCTTGAACTTTAGGTTAACTTGTACGTTCCGGTTCGCTATGGCTTCTCCATAGAAAAATTTTAATCCTGTCTGCTTCGACAAATCATCAAAGACTTTCTGTATGGGTTGGTTTTTGACTTGAATTGTTATTCTTTCTTTCTGATTTTCTTGCGCTTGCAGAGGTTCAGGGGAGCTTAACGCTAAAAAAACTAAAATAATAGAACAACACATCCAATTATACCTAGTAATAGTTGGAAAGTTCATAATTTTGTATGTTTAAAGGTTGTTTTTATACACTTTTAAAAACGGTCCGATTTATGTAATCTCCAAGGGGGTCCAATCCAAGGGTGTACATATCGGGAAAGATAAAGGGAGATCGAAGGTCAGAGGTCGGTTTCCCTTTTTTATGTGGCTATGCTTAGGTCGTATCTTTCATGACAAATCGATTTTAAGGTTAATAACTCGTTTTGTATAACACGATCCGGTTTCCTTCCGTCCGGTATCGGATGCCGGTTGAATATTGAATCGCGTTCAGTACGGCTTCCAGACTTTTATTGTCGTGCTCGCCATAGATGTAATCGTCGAATACGCTATTCGGATCGAGTACGATCGCTTGATTATACATCCGTTCCAAATCGTGTATAACGCTACTGATAGGTGTCCGGTTGAAATAAAGGCCACCTTGCAGCCAAGCCGTTACTTTTTGGGCGTCCTCGTTCTTTTTAAGAATCTCTCCATTTGTGTTATTCACGATTATCTGCTCGTTCGGTAATAGGCGCATTACGCTTTCGGGCATATCCACCTCAACTTTTCCGGTCCGAACGCTGACGGCCATCAACTCATCCTCTTGATAGGCTTTTACGTTGAAAGAGGTTCCGAGTACTTTTACGTCGGCTTGTCGGGTACGGACGATGAAGGGCTTGCCCTCGTCTCTCATGACATTGAAAAAAGCTTCTCCTTCCATTTCTACCAAACGGATGTCAGAGGTAAATTCCGTTGGGTATCGCATGACGGTACCGGCGTTTAGATGAACGACCGTGCCATCGGGAAGGGTGACTTGCTTATGTTCGCCATGATTGACGCTTATTTCCGTTAGGAGATGGTCGCTGGCAGATGCATGCTGCTTCGCTGAATGATTTAGGTATAGTTTCGCTCCGAATCCTATGGAAACGATAATCGCTATGCTCGCCGCATACTTGATGAAAGTGGATAGGGAGATTCTTCTTTCTCTTTTACGTGTCTTATCCAACAGGTCTTGCGCCTCCTTCTTATAAAGCAGATGATTATGGGAATCGGATTGAGGTAAGTCCTGCGCTTCGCTCCAGACCCGGTCCATTTCGCTTTCTAATTCTGCTCGCTCCGTTATGGATGAGGCTAACTTCCGCAAGGTCTCTATATCGTACCGTGTATAGAGTCCATTTACGTATCGGATTAATAAATCGCTTATATGTTTGTTTTTTTCTTCCATTATTTCTCGTGCTATATTAATAGTACAAAGAAGTCCGGGAAAACTGGGATATCATTAACTTTTATTAGTATATGATTTTAGTATCTTCGCGAAACGATATGTGATGCTAAATGAAAGAGAGACAAATTATAAAGTCGTTGAAAGAAGGAGATAGGGAGGCTTTTTCGATGTTGTATAAACAATATTGGGAAAAGGTTTATCATTTCTGCGGGCTTTATTTGAATAATCGGGATGTGGCCGAGGATGTGGTACAAGAGGTGTTTATCAAGGTCTGGGAGTCGAGGGAATTCATCCGGGAGGATGATAACTTCAAGGGGCTTCTGTTTGTCATCACCCGTAACTTGATCTTTAATCAGCACCGGAAGAACGTGAACGAGGACTTTTATAAAATGACGGTCTTGTCCGCTATGGAGACCTCCTACGACTTAGAGGAA
This sequence comes from Parabacteroides sp. KHUB-02, assembly GCF_056640955.1. NCBI lineage: Bacteria > Pseudomonadati > Bacteroidota > Bacteroidia > Bacteroidales > Tannerellaceae > Parabacteroides > Parabacteroides sp. KHUB-02. The sequence continues at coordinate 830,985 of NZ_JBWQEV010000001.1, forward strand.
GAGATCACCGCCTATAACTTGGGGGAGTATATCGATCATTTGATAGAGGAATTGCCGGAAAGACGCCGGGTTATCTTTAATCTAAGCCGGAAGGAGCATAAAAGCTATAAAGAGATAGCCTTCCAACTCAATATTTCCGAGAAGACCGTTGAGAACCAAATCAGCGAAGCCTTGAAGTTCTTGAAGAAAAATATCATGTTACTTATCTGGTTTATCTAGCGCTTTCCTAGGTCACGTATTTATAGAGTCCGGAAGTGCCACTTTCGTCCTAAGTTTTAGTTTTGCTCGTCTTCTTTTTCAGGCAGCACATAAATCCTGTGTGTTCGATATCCTACGCTGGCTATTACGTTATCCTTGATAAATTGCTTGATATCCTCGCTCGCACGGTAGCGGGTACAATTGTTCAAGCCGGCGTAATCGGTGAGATTTATATATGAGTTTCTTTCTAGATAAGATAACATCTTAGCCTTTCTTCCCTCGATTCCCGTTTTGGGCAGATTTTCCCGTTTAACCAAGATGGGGGCGTTCTTTTTTACCATCTCCTTCAGTCGGGGAGAGCAGCGGAAGTTAACGCCGTGTATGCTAGCGCTTGATTTAGTATTTCCTTTCTGGTCCGTTACTTCTTTGCTTTTTACCGATGGCGAGAAATGTCCCAATCCTTCCAGTTCCACGCTGTACCCATAGGATAATTCCCTGCCGATATAGGAAGTAAGCGCCTCCAATACACCTTTTATGTCGGCGGAGGTGACGGATGAGCATTCGGAAATATACTCACATATATCGTTCATGCGTTTGGTATCTCTGGTGATGACTCGTGCGCAGGATGTTGGCCCGCGTTGTTCATTGCCCGGTGTATTATAAATACTGACTTGGATGCCACTTCTTGGTTTACCCATGATTTTCTCGTTATTTAAATGGATAATGTATAGGATGCCTCGGAGATTTAACGTTTATCTCTTTGGCGTTTCTATTTGATGAAATCGGTTGCCGACGCCCTCGGCAATGCTGCTGACGCTGTCGGAAATATTGCTGACGGCGTCGGAAATACTGCCGACACCGTCGGCAACCAATTTCATTGAATACAAAGGACGGAAATATAAGGATGGAAAGCAAGGAAGATACTGATAAAATACAATTTCGTAAAGATAATTTTAAAGAGTACCTATAAGTAATGGACATTTAATTGTACTTGAGGCTTTAGGCATGATTATTTTTCAATCGTATTTGGGTATCTTATCTGAATTTGATTAACCTAAGCGAATTTTTTTATCTTCCAATAGGGGGGAGGGAGTCGTGGCGTGTATTTATAAATAGAACAAGAATAATAAACATGAGCGAAGATACGAGAACGATATTGAAGAAGTTGATGCGAGATGCTCTGGATGAGAAAGATCGGCAACGTTTGCTGTGTGACCCAAAAGTGGAAGAGCGTATGCGTTCCCAATGGGACGAGGCTGCGGATCGCGTGAATCCCATGGTGGGGAATCGCATGTGGGAACGAATCATAGCCCGGACAATGGCGACAAACGGTGTCCGTAAACTCTGGGTCTATAAGATTACGGCGATAGCCGCCTCCATATTGCTACTTTTAGGTGTAGGAAGCGTAGTTTATTGGTCTCATACGAAAGAAGATCAATATATATATGTAATGGCCTCCGGTGTCCGTTGCATAGAGTCGGTTTCCTTATCGGACGGTACGACCGTGAGAATGGGGCCGAATAGCCAATTGATCTACCCAAAGAGTTTCGATGGCAAGACCCGTGATGTGGAATTAAAAGGGCAAGCCTTCTTCGACGTGGCGAAAGATCGGGAAAGACCATTTACCGTGCATACCAAGAACATGGATGTAACGGCCTTGGGCACGGCCTTCGAGGTTTTCAATTATGATTCCGAGAGCAAGTTGGAGACGATCCTGTTAAACGGTAAGGTGAAGATTGGCTTGGGAGGTCCCAATGTGAAGAACAGGCGTGAGGTGATATTGAACCCGAACGAGATGTTGGTTTTCGACAAACAAGCGAATACGGTTAGAGTTAAGACGGTTAATGCCGAGGAGTATTCGGGTTGGCGTAACGGTGTCCTCAGTTTTGAGAACGAACGCTTGAGCATGATCCTTACCCGTCTGGAGCCTTGGTTCGGGCGGAAGATAAAGTGCCCGAAGGAGATAGCGGAGAAATATCGGTTTACGTTTAAGGTACGGGATGAGTCCTTGGAGCGAATCCTGTTTATGCTGAGCAATACGTCGCCCATTAAATACAGAGAGAAAGACAATGAATATGAACTATATATAAAGGGAGATAAATGAGTGTCTAACGTTAAATTCTAAGAGATATGCTTGTTAACAGTTCTTAAGTCTAATAAAAAACAGGAGGACAAACTAGGTTTCTCCTCCTGATCAAATGTTCTTGACGGCAGGCGTTAGGAGTTGAGAGGCCGACACACCTGCTAATTTATTCATCAGAAACATTACAAAGTTATGAAAAAAATCAGAAAAGTAAACCGAGTCATGAAGATAAGTGCGTTGTTATCCTTGGCTTTCGCATGCACTGTATCCGCTTCTACCTATGGACAGAATTATAAGCTTTCCATGAATAAACAGGATTGCAGTATATCGGAAGTGCTAAAAGAAATAGAGAAAAATAGTGAGTACACGTTCTTCTTGAATGATAATCAAGTAAATGTAAATAGGAAAACGAGTGTAAAAGCAAATAATGCTTCGTTAGAGGAGGTCTTAGAGCAAGCCTTGAAAAATACGGGATACCAATATGAGATTGTAGACCGGCAGATTATAATTAAGTCAAAGAGTGTTTCAAGTGTCTCACATCCGAATGCCTTATTCCAGTCTTCGCCACGAAAGATTACCGGGCAAGTAAAAGATGCCTTGGGAGAACCCATTATCGGGGCGAATGTTGTCGTTAAAGGCACTACGAACGGAACGATTACGGATATCGATGGAAACTTCAGTCTGGAAGTACCGGACAATGCGATCTTGGTAGTTTCTTATATCGGTTATACGGATCGTACGGTCGAGGTTGGTAATTCTTCGAAAGTAATGGTTAGCCTGTCCGAGGATACCCAGAAGTTGGATGAGGTTGTGGTCGTAGGTTACGGAACGCAGAAGAAAGTGAATTTAACAGGAGCGATCTCCTCTTTGGATGCGGAGACGTTGGAGAATCGCCCGATCACCAACTCGACCCAAGCGTTGCAAGGTACGCAAGGTGTTTACGTAAATCAAGCGGGTGCTCAGCCGGGAGCGGACGGGGCGACGATTCGTATTCGTGGTCAGGGAACCTTGAACGATAATAACCCGTTGATTTTGGTGGATGGCATCGAGTTCCCGTTGGAAGCGGTAAATCCGAATGATATTGAGAGTATTTCCGTATTGAAAGATGCGGCTTCTTCCGCTATCTACGGTTCTCGTGCGGCGAATGGCGTTGTCTTGGTAAAGACAAAGGGGGGAAAGAAAGGTAAGTTTACCGTCGATTATAATAACTATTTCGGCGTGCAGCAGGCTACCTATCTGCCTAACTTCGTATATGATCCGGTCGTGTTTATGGAAATGAGAAACCAAGCGCAACGGAACGAAGGTAAACTAACGGTGGATTATTCTGATGCGTTAATCGAGGAGTACAAACAAGGTATGTTAACAGACCCGATTATGTATCCGCAGAATAATTGGTTGGATATTATGTATAATAATGCCTTTATTATGGAGCATAACATGCGTTTCTCCGGAGGTGATGATAAATATACGTATTCCGTATCTTTAGGCTATGGTGATCAAAATGGAGTATTGCGTGGAACGGATTCCAATAAATATACCTTAGCTGTGAATACGACTGCTCAGGTAAATAGCCGTTTGAAGATCGGCGCTAATATCAATGCGCATTATCAGATCTATAATGAGCCGGTAGCGGGTGTGGCAAACTTAGTGGAGATGACTTATAAAGCGCAGGCTTTCCACCCGACTTATACGGCCGATGGTCGCTATGCGGATACCTTTATCCGTACTCCTGGGCATAATATCTATCGCCATCCGTTGGCGTTGGCCGATGAGGGCGAGAACAAGCATAAGTCCTTGCGTATGTTGGCGAATTTGTCTGCGGAATATAAGCTTCCGTTTGATATCGTTTATAACTTGAATGTCGGTTTAAACAAATATGATTATCTGCAATCTCGTTTTGCGCCTGATGTATACGAATATCAGTTGAAGACCAATGAGGAGAAACGAGTGGTTTATGACGGTCAGAATACACGCCATGCCTATAAAGGTGATAAGAATGACTTGGCAGTTACAGTATTCAATACTTTATCTTGGGGCAAGAAGTTCAATGATGCCCATGACGTAAAAGTATTGGCTGGCTATAGTTTTGAGAGCGATGATAAGACTGAGTTTTCCGCTAAGGTAGAAGGTTTCTTAGGGAACGAGTTGCACGAATTAAACGCAGGTTCTAGTAATCCGAGTGTAGCGGGTACTTCCTCGAGATCAGTCTTGATGTCTTACTTTGGTAGGGTGAATTATGGTTATAAGGATCGTTATTTATTTGAGGGTAACTTTCGCTATGATGGTTCGTCTCGTTTTGCCAAAGGAAATCGTTGGGGTATTTTCCCATCATTCTCTGCCGGATGGCGTTTGAGCGAGGAAGAGTTTATGAAAGATATTCCTTGGATATATAATCTGAAATTGAGAGCTTCTTGGGGACAATTGGGTAACGAGCGTATCGATTTGTTCCGTTACGTGGACCTAATGAACTTGAAGGTGATAAAAAATGATGGTTCAATTACGGATTATAACTACCCGTTAAATGGAGCGATGCAATCCGGAGCGGCTATTACCGCCTATAACGATCCGAACATCACATGGGAGACAACGACCATGACGAATGTCGGTATTGACGCTAGCTTGTTAAACGGAAACTTAGATTTCTCTTTCGAGTTCTTTGATAAACGTACTTCCGACATCTTGCGAAAGGTTACTTTGCCGGATCAAGTAGGTGGTCTGGATGGCCCGATCCGTAATATCGGCGAGGTGAGCAATAAAGGTTTCGAGTTGAATATGGGATATCGGAACAATATCGGGGACTTCCGTTACGAGGTAAATGGAAATATGACCTTTATCAAGAATAAGATCGTTAGCTTGAAGGGGCAAACAATCATTGATGGAATGTTTATCTTGGAAGAAGGAAAGCCTATCGATTCTTATTATATGCTTCATGCTATCGGTATTTTCCAATCTGAGGAGGAAATCAAGAATAGTCCGTATCAAACCGCAGCTACTAAACCGGGATATCTGAAGTTTGAGGATACGAATGGAGATGGGAAAATTACCGAAGATGACCGCCAGATACGTGGTGGTGTGATTCCTAAGATAACTTATGGATTCAATATCAACTTAGGATATAAGGATTGGGATCTGGGCGCTTTCTTCCAAGGTGTAACTGATGTCTATACATATGGAGACCGCATTGGTGCTACTCCTTTATGGTTTGGTTGTGGTTTGCCGGAACAATGGTTGACGGATGCTTGGACTCCCGAGCGGGGAACCAGCGCTACATTGCCTATCTTGACTACGTATGAAGGATGCTTGAACGAGAATTTCCGTACAAATGATTTCTGGTTGAGAAATGCCTCTTATTTACGTTTGAAGAACTTGCAACTTTCTTATAACGTACCGGCCTCTTTCTTGAAAAGCGGTGTGGTTAAGAGATTAAAGGTCTTTGTCAATGCGCAAAACTTATTCACGTTCTCTCCGATGAAGGATTTTGATCCGGAGAAGAACTTGAAGGGAAGCAACTGGTATGCCTATCCGTCTGTACGGACTTATACGGCAGGTGTTAATGTCACATTTTAAATAATAAGGAATAATAATATGAGACGTAAAATATATAAGATGATATGTGTCGCTGTCGCTTGTATGAGTTTAATCGCTTGTGATAGCTGGTTGGATGTAGATCCTTCCGATCAATATTCCACGGAAACATTCTGGAAGACAAAAGAGCATGCGAGCGCCGGTATAATGGGATGTTACAACGCATTGAAACCTTGGCGTTCATTGCATACGATGGAATTCGATATGCTGACAGCGAATGCGATGCCTTATAACGAGGCGAATGGTACGCAAGCGATTGGAAAGGGTGAACATTTGTCTACTACGGCTCTAATCGGAAGTTTATGGAAGAACTGTTACGTTGGTATTGGCCGTACGAATACTTTCATCGCTAATGTCGGAGGTGTCGATATGGATGAGTCGGAGAAGGCGAAGATGGTGGGTGAAGCCAAGTTCTTACGAGCTTTCTATTATTTAAGTCTGGTCGATAAATTCGGAGGTGTACCGCTGATTATAGATGCTCCCAATGCGGATGAGCAAGCCGAATTACCTCGCAATTCCAAGGAAGAGGTAGTGAATCAGATTGTCAAGGATTTGGAGGAGGCCGCTGCCGTGCTACCGGACACCTATGCTAGCTCAGACTTGGGACGTGCGACAAAAGGTGCTGCGTTAGCGTTAAAAGCCCGTACTTTATTATATAATTCTCGTTGGGCGGAGGCGGCCCAAGCTGCTAAGCAGGTAATGGAGTCTGGCGTTTATCAATTATTCAATGATTATCGTCATTTCTTTAGCGAAGATAATAAATATAATTGTGAGGTAATCTTTGATATAGAAGCGAAATTGCCAGAGTATCCAACGGATTATGATCAGAATATCTGGCGCTTGAATCGTCCGGCTCCCTTGAAGGAACTGGTTGATACATATCTCTGTGTTGACGGGAAGACGATAGAAGAGTCACCACTTTATGATCCGACTCGTCCGTATGAGAACAGAGATCCCCGTTTATTGAAATCGATCGTTTGCATCGGTTATCCGTATTTAGGAAAGACGATCACAAAAGAAGATGTGGCGACTACGGGTTTCGGTGTGAAGAAATACACTTCTTATGAGGATGATGTAACGATTCCTTTAGTAGAACGTTCGGCTTTCAATTTCATTTTAATTCGTTATGCGGAAGTTCTGTTGACGTATGCCGAGGCCCAGAATGAGGCGAGTGGTCCTGATCAGTCAGTTTATGATGCCATCAACCAATTGCGTAGGCGTCCGGATATCAATATGCCGGAAGTACCAAAAGGTTTGACGAAAGATCAGATGCGTGAGGTAATCCGCCGTGAACGCCGTATCGAGTTGACCTTTGAAGGACTCTACTATTCGGATATCTTGCGTTGGAAAACCGCTGAGAAAGAGAATAATGGTATGATGCATAATTATGATGGAATAGAAGTCGTGAAACGTTCTTTTAATCCGAAACGAGATTATTTATGGCCGATCCCTTATAACCAAACAGTCTTGAACCCTAATTTGGAGCAAAATCCGAACTGGGATTAATTTTTGGATAAATTAAAAACTGTTATCTTTGAAGTGCCAAACACAGGATGGCACTTCAAAGCCAATATATCAATAAATAATATCATGAAGAATAAACTAATGTTACTGACGGCCGCCTCAGCCTTTTCAATGGCAGGCATAGCCGCTGATTACACAAATATCGTTCTAATTAATTTGGATGATGCGGGTTACGGAGATTTTTCTTTTAATGGGGCTTACGGATATACCACTCCGAATATCGACAAAATGGCGGCGGAAGGCGTTCGTTTTACACACTTCTTGGCGGGACAGCCGATCAGTGGAGCGTCTCGTGCCGGCTTGTTGACCGGTTGTTATCCGAATCGTATCGGTTTCGCCGGCGCTCCGGGACCGGATTCGAACTACGGAATCCATCCGGATGAGATGACGATCGCAGAGGTATTGAAACAGAAAGGATATAGTACCGCTATCTTCGGTAAATGGCATTTAGGTAGCCAAAAGGAATTTCTTCCCTTGCAAAATGGCTTCGATGAGTATTATGGTTTGCCGTATTCTAACGATATGTGGCCATTCCACCCGCAACAAGGTGAGGTCTTTAATTTCCCGGATTTGCCGACTTATGACGGAAACGAGATTATCGGTTATAATACGGACCAAACACGGTTGACTACGGATTATACCACCCGTTCTGTTAATTTCATCAAGAAGAATAAGAATAAGCCTTTCTTCTTGTATCTGGCCCATAATATGCCCCATGTACCGTTGGCCGTTTCCGATAAATTCAAGGGAAAGAGCGAGCAGGGTTTATATGGCGACGTGATGATGGAGATCGACTGGAGTGTAGGTGAGATATTCAAGACATTGCGTGAGCTGGGCTTGGAAGATAATACGTTGGTGATCTTGACTTCCGATAATGGCCCTTGGACCAATTACGGGAATCATGCCGGTTCAGCCGGTGGGTTACGTGAGGCAAAGGCTACGACCTTTGATGGTGGTAACCGGGTTCCTTGTATCATGTACTGGAAAGGTAAGACGTTACCGGGCACGACTTGTAATAAGTTAGCTTCTAATATCGACCTTCTTCCTACGTTCGCCGAGATCACGCAGGCCCCGCTGCCTACTCGCAAGATTGATGGCGTTAGTATCTTATCATTGATAGAGGGCAAGAAAGACGCGAATCCTCGTGAATCCTTTGTCTATTATTATAACAAGAATGACTTGGAGGCTGTCACGGACGGTATGTTTAAGCTGGTATTCCCTCATAAATACGTTACTTACGGGGCTTATGAGCCGGGAAACGACGGCCAGCCGGGTAAGTTGACGAATCTGGAGATCATGAAACCTGAGATGTATGACTTGCGCCGTGATCCGGGAGAGCGTTATAACGTGATCACCCAGTATCCTGAGGAAGCTGCGAAGTTGATGAAGATCGCCGACCTGAAACGTCATGAGTTAGGGGATAACCTAACGCGCGTAAAGGGAACGGAGCGTAGGGAACCGGGCCTAGTACAAGGGAAAAAACGTCATGACCTATGAAACAATCGATCATAAGTATCGGAATGACTGCCTGTTGTCTTTCGGGAAACGGGCAGTTCCTCTTTGCCGCCGATAAACCAGTGCAAGAGGAACGTCCTAATATCTTGTTTATCCTTTCGGATGATCATACTTCCCAGTCTTGGGGCATTTACGGGGGGGTGTTGGGGGAATATGCCCGCAACGAGAATATCCGTCGCTTGGCTGCGGAGGGTTGCGTATTGGATAATTGTTTTTGTACGAACTCGATCTCTTCTCCGAGTCGTGCGGCGATCTTGACCGGAGCCTATAGTCACGTGAACGGTGTCTACACGTTAAGTGATTCTTTTGATCCGGAGCAGGATAATATCGCCAAGCAAATGCGGGCGGGAGGCTATCAGACCGCTTTGGTCGGTAAATGGCATCTGAAAACGCAACCGCAAGGTTTCGACTTTTATTCCGTGTTTCATGACCAAGGCGAGTACCGAGACCCTACTTTTATAAATTGTACGGAACCTTGGCCGGGTGAGCGTAATTTCGGGGAGCGGGTACGAGGTTTCTCCACGGATATCGTGACGGATAAGGCGATCCGTTGGATGAAAGAGGCCGATAAGGACCGGCCTTTCATGATGTGTTGTCATTTCAAGGCTACACACGAACCTTGGGATTTTCCGGAACGGATGAGGCATTTATATGACGGCGTTGTTTTCCCGGAACCGGAAAACTTATTTGATTGGGGGCCGGAGACGAATGGACGTACCTTCTCCGGACAGCCTTTGGAGGAGTTGGCCCGTCGTTGGGACGTGGCGTCGCAAGACCCTGATAAATGGTGGTGCCGGTATCCGGAGTTGCCTTTTACGACGAAGGGCATGCATCGATCTGCCGCCCGTAGCGGCGCTTACCAGAAATTGGTGCGCGACTATTTGCGTTGCGGGGCTACGATCGACGATAATATCGGGAAGTTATTGAAAGCGCTGGACGATATGGGAATCGCCGATAATACGATCGTGGTGTACGTATCCGACCAAGGTTATTTTTTAGGAGAGCATGGTTTCTTCGATAAGCGTATGATGTATGAGGAGTCTCTACGTATGCCTTTCGTGATCCGTTACCCGAAAGAGATCCCGGCGGGGACCCGCAATAAGGATATAATCTTGAACGTGGATTTTGCCTCTTTGCTGGCGGATTACGCAGGCGTGAAGACCCCGAAAGAATCGCAGGGCCATAGTTTTCGCGATAATCTGAAAGGAAATACCCCAAAGGATTGGCGTAAGGAGATGTATTATCGTTATTGGACCCAACATTCGAACCGTCCGGCCCATATGGGTATCCGTAATGAGCGGTATAAACTGATGTTTTTCTATGGCGACCGTCTGAATATGACTGGTTCGGAGGATAAGACCACGACACCAGCATGGGAGTTTTACGACCTTCAATCCGATCCTCGTGAGAATCACAACGCTTACAACGATCCCCAATGCGCCAAGATCATCCGGCAAATGAAGGAGGAGATGCTGAAGCTGCGGAAAGATGTTAAGGATGAGGACACGAATACCCCTAGGATGAAGGAGATTATGGATACCTATTATTGGTAAAAAGAAAGCGGAGGGAGACGTAGCGTGCTGCGTCGCCTATCCTTTGTAATAGAAGTCCACGCTAGCAACCGAGAGGGAGTGTGGTATGTTATAAAGCATGTATTTCTAGAAAGAAGAAGGAATTTGTTCTTTTGTGAAAAAGAAGTCTTATGTTTGTGCACGATATGAAAAACAGGGTTTATGTGGCCCCGTTATCAGTAAACAACCAACCTTGACATGAATACAAACAGAGATAAGGCTGTCTCTTTTGGGCGGGACGGCGGAGATGTCCGCCGTCCTGTTTTTTTGTCAATGAGCCAGAGCTGTACGTGACATCCGTTCCAGCTCCGGGGGAGCCAGAGCGGAATATCGCCCGCTGGCTGTGTGAATAATGACAAGCTGCGTCTCCCCGGATACCTATTTCGTTAACTCATAAGCCTCTATCACGCACTCCAAAGCGCAGGCGTTTGCTGCCGAGCTTTCCTTGTGGAAAGGGCCGTACCAATAACAACCGAAGCTTTTGGATGTGGGGTCATAATCTTTCGTGATGATGGATTCTGCGTTTTTCAAGATGAAATCTTTATAAGCCGGATTCTTTGTCACTTCATACAGGAAGGCTAAATGACGGATGAAGATACCCTTAAATTGGACACCGTCGTTGCTATCATCGATCTCGGGCTTCATCTCACGAAGTATACCCTCGTCGGTTACCAATTGCGTGGTAATGGTAGCGTCGGCGATCTTTTCCGCTAGCTCCAAGTAAGATTTATCGTTGGTTTGGAGATACATCTCGGCTAAGACAGCGATGGCTACGCCTTGGTTATACGTGTAGTGGGCGTTGCGGTTGGGGGTACAATCGTCTTTCGTGCCGTCCTCGATTTGGTAGATGTCCGTATTGATCATGCCGGTTTGCGTATACCAATCCACGTTCTTCTTGAACCAGTCGAGATACGCCGGATTTTGGGTCGCTTTATATAATCGGATAGCTGTCAGGGAGAACAGGTTGTTCGCTATGGAGTTCTTGTAATGCAAAGGGTTCTTTTTCCAGAAGATGCCACCTCCGCAAGCGTCGCTCCAGCCAGTTGTCATATCATCGAATATGATCTCGGCCATATCTAGGTACTTTTTCTCTCCGGTCAGTTTGGAGGCCTCGATCCATGCCAATGCCCACCAACCCTCGTCATCGTAATAATCATTGATGAAGTTGTCGCAATAACGGGGAGTACCGGTTGAGTCTACGCCTACTTGGTAATGACGGGCTTTCTCGAATACATCCTCTATGACAGATGGGATGGCCGGATCTTTGGTTACGGCGCCGTAGCGAATGGTGGCGGTCAATACGTTCGCCGAGTTCCACCAGCCGGCTGTTTCCCAGATACCGGTCGTGTCGTTTCTCCAGCTTAGGGAGGTTTGTACGCTTTCTCGCATCTTTCCCTCAAAAGGGGAAGGTTTGCTACAGGATAGCATGAAAAATACAAGCAATACGCTTGTCAGGAAATGTTTGTACATACGTATTTATGAAAATAAGATTAGATTAAGCCACAAAGATAAATGATCTTTTTGAACTTTAGTTAAACTTTGTACCTTTGTCTGACGGAATCTAAGATACTTCAATATTAATCATAAAAGAAAAACACGGTAAGATGAAAAAGCAAATCTTATTTATTTGTTGTGCGGTAATCGCATACTGCCTGAGCGCCTGTAATACGGCACCTCAGCAAGCGCCTTTGAAAGAGAAGAATCTGCCAAAGCATGTAATCTTGATCGGTTTCGACGGCTTGAGCGCCCATTGCTTGAATAATGGGGCGGATATGCCTACTTTCCGTAAGATGATGGCGGAAGGCGCCTCCACGTTAGAGAATCGTTCGATCCTGCCTTCGTCGAGTGCTTGTAATTGGGCTTCCATGTTTATGGGAGCGGGACCGGAGTTGCACGGATATACGGAGTGGGGATCTCGTACGCCGGAGCTTCCTTCGCGTGTCGTGAATAGCGACAACCGTTTCCCGAATATCTTCGGCCTGTACCGGGATAAGGCTCCCGAAGCCGAGATCGGCTATATCTATGAGTGGGAAGGCATGAATTATCTGGTGGATACCTTGGCCATGAGCTTCCGTAAGCATGCCCCGATGTCGGCTGAGAACCCGAACGGATGTACCCCGGTAGCCGTTCAGTATATCAAGGAGAAGAAGCCGAATCTTTGCGCGATCATATACGATCAGCCGGATGGTACCGGACATGGCAAGGGATGGAGTTCCCCGGAGTATTTTGCGATGGTGAATCATTTGGACAGTTGCTTGACGCAAGTGATGGACGCCGTTCGTGAGGCGGGTATCATGGATGATACGGTGGTTATACTGACGGCCGACCACGGCGGTATCGAGACCGGTCACGGTGGCAAGACGATGAACGAGATGCAAACCCCGATCGTTTTCTATGGAAAGAACGTAAAGAAAGGCTTCAAGATCCCGGAGAGTACGATGGTATATGATATCGCCGGCACGATAGCTTACCTCTTGGATGTACCCCAGCCGCAAGTGTGGATCGCCCGCCCGATCATGTCTGCGTTCTCAGATTAGGCAAACCTTGGAATACAGGAACGCCCCGGAAGGATTGATTCTTTCCGGGGCGTTTTGGCTTATTACCGGGCGATTCCTACCTTGGCTGTCGTGCCGTCGGATAGCCTCACGACGTAGAAGCCGGCCGGCAGGCCGTACAAGTGGTTGCTACCGGCGGGGAGGGCAGAATGGCGGATCAGCTTTCCGGCCATTGTCGTTATCGATACGTCGAGCGGGGCGGAGGTGTCGATGTAGAGTGTACCGCCGGAGGAGCGGATACGGCTCTTGTTGTCGGTGATCCGGGCGGTGGATACGATGATATCCTCTATCGTGATCCGGATATCTTCGTAGACGGCTATCGTGTAGCTGCCGTCCCGGTTGGGGGTGATCGCCCGGCCGTTCGCCTTTACCACGGGGGTAGACTGGCTGTAGGCCGAGTCTAGCTCAAGGTAGAGGAGGAATTGATCACCCTCCTCATAGTAATAGGTACCGGGAGAGGGGGTGAGGGTCGCATTTGCGGTCTCGGGGATTACGACCGTGTATACCGGGGGCGGAGTGGCAAGGCTGAACGTGCCCGCGCTCTCGTGCCCCGCGTGGTCCGTCACCTTGTAGGTATGGAGGCCCTCGCTTCCGGAACCGTCATAGCGGTCGGAGGTGAGCTGCACGGAAGTACCGTTGATGAGGACGGAAGCTACGCCGCTGCCCTTGCCATCGGTGGCGGTGAGGGTATAGCCGAGGTTATTGGTGGAGACGGTTACGGTTGGGGCGTTGAGGTCGAGGCGGATATCCGTGGCCTTATACTCGTACTCTCGCGTATAAGGGGCGTCACGTTTGAGCAGGTAGGTCACGTCGAAGGTTCCCTCTTGGCTGAAGGTGAAGGAGGCGGCGAAGACTTCGCCGGAAGCGATTAGCCCGCTAATCGCTTTGGTTTGTATGCCAGTCTCTTCCGCTTCTTTCAGCTTGATGGTGAAACCGGGGGGAGCGGAGAAGGTAACGGCTCCGGCATACCATTCCCCCTTCTTGTCGCCACCAAGTTCTACACGGGCCTCTTCCGGTAGCTTGTCGGTATAGGTACATGGGATATCCGGCGTGAGTTCCAGCTTGTAGTTGGACGCTAGGAACTTGCCGTTATCTATTAGCTTGAGATCTCCCGGAATGATAAGGTTGGTTGGGGAGTCTATGGCCAGTTGCCCGGAGAAGGCTGCTGTTTCTCCTGTGGCTTCTCCGCTTGTGTCATATTCCGGGGTCTCGCCTTTATACAGTATTTGGTCGGCCTGCGGGGTGACGGTGAGTGTTCTCGGGTGGATCGTTATCGGGATGTTTACGGTATCCTTCTTGCAGTTGACATGGCTGATGGCAATGCGTATCGTATCCCCGGATGTTGCGGTAGCCTTGTTGGGGGAACCGCATAGCTTGTTATCATTGTTTACCGTCAGGCCATAAGCTGCACCGTCGATTTCGAACTTATAGTCGGACTTATCGCCGTAGGTATCGGGAGCGAGGAGCCCGGACAGGTCATAAAGCTCATTCGGCTCCAGTGGCGTGGCGTACGTCCCTTCCAGCGTGGCCGGGGAGGCGGTGGTCTTGATCAGGTTCTCTGTCCAATGGGCGTAGAGGGTCATAGGCCCGGTGATCTTGGTTATTTGATTCCCGCCTTCTCTATCGTCGTACCAGCCTTCTACTAGGGTGTAATATGTATAGGTGAGCTCACCTGGCCTTAATGCGTCAGTTTCTGATAGGTATTCTGTGCTATTAGTGCCGTCGTCGATGGGATAATTGGTTTGAAAGTTCACTTTGTACTTTATCTTCTGACCATTAAGCTGAACCTTGATATTGGTATTGTCACTCTTGAGATCCTCATTGTTCTCTATCGTTCCGTTGCCGTCGATGGTTCCACTATCTTCATTGCTGATCGTCCCTTCATTGGTGAGGGTTACGCCATCGGCGATCGTCAATGTCTGTTTCCTTCTTATATGGAGTGTATAGCCGGGCGGTATCTCGTAATCCCGGTCGATGGTATAGTGGGTAATGTCGACGTTGTTGCCATCTATCATGCTACCCTTGATGCTACCCTCAATGCTACTATAATTATATTCCTTTAGAAATATGATAGCGCTATTCTGACCGGAGGGGAGGACATAAGATGACGCGTTTATAGCTTTGCCTCCATCTTTATTCGTTATAGCGGAGATGATCCCCCCGCTTATCGTGACTGTTTCCCCTACCTTTCCTTCCCCTGCGCCCATACCGTTATATCCGGTGGCATTTACGATTCCCCCGCTGATCTCTATCGTTCCGGAAGTTATGGGTGGATTAGCATGAGCGGGAGTCCCCGATACCCCGATACCCGGCCCGGAATCACCCCCTGTGGCGGTGATATTCCCGTCTTTGATCCGGACGGTTCCACCATTGGAATTAGCACTTGTTCCGATACCGGCTCCATATCCTTTCCCATGGGCAATGATGGTACCGTTCTCGATCGTGATGGTTCCTTTCGCATCTTTACTGTATCGTGAGCCTATTCCGGCGGCTTCATTTCCTCCTTTGACCGTTAGTTTTCCTTTACCTTTTATTATAAGCTCGGTACCATCGCCTGTAGGCGCGCAAATGGCGGGTAGGTCATGGCCACCTGCTAAGCTGTTATCTCCGGCTAGGGTCAATTCTACTTTCTTGGCTCCATCGGCGTATAAGGCGCAATAAGGTTCGTCTTCTTGGAGATTCTCGATGTTTACATTCTCCAGCGTGATCTTTACCTGTATGCCACTGGCGACCACAATAACGGCTTTCGATTTATTCTGATCTGTTGTGCCGTATCCGGTTTCTTGTGATGGCAATCCTTGTTTTTGGACATCATACGTACCGTGAATACGATATACGCTATTGTCTTGACTAATGGTAATTCCCCCTTTATGGCTATCGTCACTAAGATCTATATCTATTGTGCTTGTCCCTTGCCCCCATGCCGATACGAGCGAAAGGAATAGTAAGACGCCTGTTGTTAGGATGATTTGTTCTTTCATGATGTTCGTATTTTAGTTGCCGCTAAGATATGGGAGGGAGCGGGTTTCCCGCATGACAATCCGTCCGAATCTATTAGGACAAATCGTAATTAGCTGATTTTATTGATAGGACAGATCGTAATTCACGCGCAAAAAGGTAAAAATGTCTCTTTTCTATCAAAAAGCGGCAGGCCTTGATAAAAAAGCGATATATTTGGGGCATGGATATCCTGACTGTTTATATGATCTCTATCATGGTATTGGTACCCGTCTATTCCGCCGTGTCTTGCGGGATGGTGGTGGGGCTTTCCTTGCAGGATTGCCTGTCTCGGGAGGAGCGTGACTTGAAGAGGATATTGCTGGTTTACCTATCTGTCTCGGCTACCGGGTGGTTGGTCACGTTTTGCTATCAGTTTTATCCCTCGTTGTTTGTCCGGCTCAACGTGGTTTGCCTGCTTTGTTTCGTCTTGCCGTCTATCTTCTTCTACCGGATCGTCCGTTTCCTCACGAGGCTGGGCGAGCCGGAGGAATTCCCGCCTCTCCATTATCTCGTACCCGGGCTGCTGGCGCTGGCGATGTTGGTCTGGTCGTGCTTCGTGCCTTTCGACGTGCGGCTGGAGATCGTGAGGGGGAAAGCGGAGGTGATTCCCGCAGGGTACGAGTGGTATACCCGCTTTTTTACCCTCAAGCCCCTGCTGAGGGTTGTTTTTGGCCTCTTGTATTATATCCTTACGCTGGCGCTGCTGGTATCTTATTATAAGAGGGCGAGAGGGAAGGATACGCTGGTTCGCGGGCCGGCGGGCTGGGTGATCTTCTTGGTAGGTGTGTCCATCGCCTCGCTGCTCTCATCGGTCCTGCCTACGTTCATACCACGGAGCCGGTTCTACTATTCCCTTTGGACGGCAGTCGTGTCTTGCGGCATCGCCCTCCAACACGTTTTGCTATCGTACCATGTCATACGGCGGGAATACTGCCTCTACGTCTTGCGCCGTGAATCCCCGCCTTCTTCCTCCGGGGAAACGGATGCGGGAGACGTGCGCCTCCGCCGTAGCCATTCCGGGAAATTGACCCAGAGACGTTTCGAGCGTTTTTTCCGGGAACACAAGCCTTTTTTGAGGCCGGGTTATAAGATGACTGATCTGGTGGAGGACTTGGACGTGAACCGCACGGTGCTATCTGCCTTTATCAACCAGACGTATAGCATGAACTTCAATCGTTACCTGAACCGTTTCCGCTTGAGGGAGTTGGATAGGCTCCGCTCGCATCCCGCCAACCAAGGCAAGAGCGTGAGCTCGCTGATCGGGCAGGTAGGTTTCAAGGATTTCCGTACCTATTCCCGTGCCGTCGCCATCGAGCGGGAAGCGGCCGCCGGGAAGCGGGAGCCCAAGGAGGAAGGAGGCACGGCATGATGAGCCTTGGTCTTATGGAGGCTTTCGCTTTCAGCCTTCCCATCGTCTGCGCCATGGTATGTATGGTATTGATGTTGCTGGACGCCTGCCGGTACGGAAGGGGCGGGCAGGAAAGGCGGTTGAGGGCGCTCTTGGCGCTGACTTACTTGGTGACGTCGCTGGGTTGGCTCGGGTTGGTGCTTTATTCGGTCGCCCCGTGCGCTTTCTCGTATTACCATCCCGTCTTTTTATTGACGTTGATGTTGGATCAGGTGATGTTTTTCTGGGTGGTATCCATGATAACGGATACCGGCGAGCGGCGGAGACTGAATCGATGGCACTGGGTGGTGCCTGTCTTCCTTATGGGGGCCTCGTTCGAAGGCGGTATACTGGTAAGTCTCGTGTTTTTTATCTACAATACGCTTTACCCGGCGCTAAACCTCCGGAACATATACCGTTACAGGCGGTTCATCGTAGATTACTCGTCGGAGGCGCAGCGTATCTCCTTGGATTGGCTGGCGGCCGTGCAAGTTTTTATCTTGGCTTGCGTACCCGTTCCGCTGGCGGGATTGTTGCTCGATATGGAGACTTTCTCCTCTTCCTATTTCGTGTGGCTGGGGGTGTTGCCAACGTTCGTGTTTTATATGATGCTCTGTTATAACATGCTCGACAAGAATTATCTCATCGTCCAGCCCGAGGCGTTGAAAGTGGAGGATATGCCTCCCAATCTCCCGGCTCTAGACCGTAAACGCCTAGAACGCTACCTACGTGAGAAGAAACCTTATCTGGACCCCAAGTTGCGGATCACCGACCTCGCCGCCGGGCTAAGTACCAACCGTAGCTACCTGTCGGCTTTTATCAACAAGGAGTATGGCATGAATTTCTGTCGCTTGATAAACCGCTGCCGTCTGATGGCTCTCGACCGCTTGCGGGTATCTCCCGCGAATGCAGGCAAGACTAATATGGAACTGGTACTTATGGCAGGCTTTAGTGGTTACCGGAATTATCTTCGGGTGAAAAAGGAGGAGGATAGGCTGGCGTTATTGAAAGTATTCGAGTGATAACCCCGATTTGGCAAACCGAGGTGAGGTGTTTTTTGAGGTATAAACGTTATCTTTGTCACGCATTTTAAATATATAAACCATGAAGAAATTCTTTTATACTTTCGCTTTTATCCTTTGCGCCTTGATGACGTTACAGGCGGAGACAATGGTAGTTGCCACCTATAATTTGCGTAACGCCAACGGCAGCGATTCCACGAACGGTAATGGCAGGGGACAACGCTATCCCTACATCGCCCAGATCGTACAGTTTCACGGGTTCGATATCTTTGGAACCCAAGAGGGCAAATATCCGCAATTGCAGGACTTGAGGCAAGCCATGCCCGGATACGATTATATCGGCGTGGGACGTGACGATGGTAAGCAGGCGGGAGAGCATTCGGCTATCTTTTACCGCACGGACAAGTTCGAGGTCTTGGAGCATGGCGATTTCTGGCTATCCGAGATCACCGACCGTCCGAATAAAGGCTGGGACGCCGTTCTGCCCCGTATCTGTACGTGGGGTGAGTTCCGGGATAAGCAAACCGGTTTCACTTTCTTGTTCTTCAACCTTCACATGGACCATGTAGGCGTACAGGCACGTGCCGAGAGCGCCAAGCTGATCTTGGAGAAGATCAAGGAGTTCCCCAAGAAACTTCCCGCTATCCTTACCGGAGATTTCAACGTGGACCAAACAAGTGAGTCCTATCAGTTGTTAGATGGTTCCGGTATCATGCGTGACTCTTATGAGATCGCAGATTTCCGCTATGCCCCGAATGGTACCTTCAACGGTTTCCATCCGGACCGCAAGACCGATAGCCGTATCGACCATCTTTTCTTGACCAAGGAGTTTGAGGTGAAGAAGTATGGAATCTTAACGGATACCTATCGCTCCGAGGTGAAAGAAAGCGCCCAGAAGGAGCAAAACGGTAATTTCCCGAAAGAGGTGTCATTGAGTAAATATGAGGCCCGTACCCCTTCCGACCACTTTCCCGTAATGATCGTTGTGGAAGTAAAAGACTGAGGTTTTAGAAAAATTGGTTATTATTAACCCCGTAATCTTTATCAAATTTGTTTAGATCCTGTTATATAATCAGAATATTGACTAAAACGATCTAAACAAATTTGGTATGATACGTAAATTATTGATTCGTGATTTGACTCTTCGCGATGGTCAGCAATCGGCATTCGCTACAAGAATGTCTCAAACGCAAATAGACCGTGTACTTCCTTACTACAAAGACGCAGGCTTTTACGCCATGGAAGTATGGGGTGGGGCGGTTCCCGATTCCGTGATGCGTTATTTAGGTGAGAATCCGTGGGATCGTTTAGAGATCATCAAAGAGAAAATAGGTAATTCCTCCAAGCTATCCGCTCTTTCCCGTGGGCGTAATTTATTCGGTTATAATCCTTATCCCGACGAGATTATAGAAGGCTTTTGCCGGAACTCGATTCGTTCCGGTATCGATATCATGCGTATTTTCGATGCTTTGAACGACGTGGATAACGTGAAATCCACGATCCGTTATGTGAAGAAATTCGGGGGAAAGGCTGACTGTGCCATCTGTTATACGATAGATCCTCACCATTCCCCGGTTGAACGTATAAAAGCCGCCTTGCATGGACGGCCCTTGCATAAGCCTGTTTTTACGAATGAGTATTTCTTAAACAAGGCTCTTCAACTGGAGTCGCTGGGCGCTGATATGATCACCCTGAAGGATATGAGTGGTTTGATACCTCCGGCTCGTACGGCGGAATTGGTGCGATTGTTCAAGAAGAGCCTGAAGGTACCGGTGGATTTCCATACGCATTGTACGCCCGGTTACGGATTGGCGTCGGTCGTATCCGCCATTATCAATGGGGTGGACATCGTTGATACGAATATCTGGAACTTCGCCGGAGGACCGGCCGCTCCCGCCGTGGAGCTGGTCTATATCTTCTGCAAGAAATTGGGTATCGAGCTAGATCTTGATATGGATGCGATCGCTAAGATCAACAAGGAGTTATTGACGATCCGCAAGGAACTTTCCTCGTTCGATACCGCTAAGAAATTCCCGAGGCCCTTTAATCCCGTAGAGGATAGTTTCCCCGCCGAGATCGACCGCTTCTTCAACGATGCCATCGAGGCCGCTCGGAAAGATAAGGAGGACGATTTGCTGCTTTATTGCCGTGCGATCGAGGAGTATTTTGATTTCCCCGAGCCGAACGAGTTGGTGAAAAAAGCGCAGATCCCGGGAGGTATGTACACAAATATGGTTGCCCAGTTGAAGCAATTGGGGCAGATCGACTTGTTGGAGAAGGCGATGTCGCTCATTCCGCAAGTACGGATGGATGCCGGCTTGCCTCCGTTGGTGACGCCTACGAGCCAGATTATCGGGGCGCAAGCGGTTTCCTGTGCGCTGGATGAGCTGAAAGGCCGCCCGATGTATAGTAATCCTTCCAACCAGTTTATCGCCTTGGTAAAAGGAGAGTATGGCAAGACGCCGATTCCGGTAGATCCGGCGTTTCGGTTGAAAATCACCGGCGTACAAAATGAGGTGCCTTACGACGGTTCCCATTACGTGATGCAAGAGAATCCTGTATTGGAGGATTTGGATGTGTTATTGGCTGAGAATGAGAAAGAAATACTGTTGCTGGAGTTATTCCCGACGGTAGCCCGTACATTTTTAACTAAATGGAAAGAACAAAAAGCGAGATCGAATGTTTAATAGTAGAAAGTCTTCAAATTTGGCATCCGTCATCTATTATATGTACGTTGCCGTTTAAACGGTGATACGAAAAGGCTCTCCGAATGGTAAGCGAACCATGGGAGAGCCTTCTTTATTTTATAAAGTGACTTTTTCGCGGACTTTACAAAGGGATCTTGTCTATACGACGTTGGTGGCGACCACCCTCAAAAGGTGTATCCAAGAATATCTCAACGATTTTCTTAGCCTCTTCCTTGCTGATAAAACGACCGGGCATTGATAACACGTTCGCGTCGTTATGCTCACGTGCCAGTTTCGCGATATCCTCTCGCCAGCATAAGGCGGCACGGACACCCCGATGTTTGTTCAAGGTCATACTAATGCCATTCCCTGTACCGCAGACAGCTATTCCCGGATAAACCTCGCCAGCTTCTACGGCCTTGCCCATCAGATGGGCGAAATCCGGATAATCGCAACTGTCAGAGGAATAAGTTCCAAAATCTTTATAAGACAATCCCCTTTCATCGAGGATTGTCTTTATATATTCTTTTAACTCAAAACCAGCGTGATCGCTACACAAACCTACTATACCCATCTTTATGCTAATAATTCTTTTACTTGGTTATAAACGTTCTTAGCCGTGAAACCTAATTTCTCGTCCAATACTTTGTAAGGGGCGGAGAAACCGAAGGATTCAAGTCCCCATACCTTGCCGTTAGGACCTACCAAACCTTCCAGATTAACCGGAAGACCAGCGGTTAAGCCGAAAATCCTGCTTCCTGCGGGAAGAATGGATTCTTGGTACTCTTTGCTTTGTGAACGGAATAGACCTTCGGAAGGAACGGAAACGATACGAACCTTTATGCCTTCAGCACGAAGTAAGGCGGCGCCCTCGACCAAAGTCGATACCTCGGAACCGGAAGCCAAAAGAATTACATCCGCGTTAGCGTCTTCATTGACGATATAGGCACCCTTTTCCGCCTGCAAAGCCTCTTGATAGCGGTTTTCCTTAGCGGGAAGATCTGTGATATTCTGACGGGAAAGAATCAACGCGGTAGGAGTGTAAACGTTCTCCATCGCTAGTTTCCATGCGATTGTTGTCTCCACAACGTCTGCCGGACGAAGTACCAACATGGAGTTGTGTCCCTTATGATTCTTCAATTTCTCTAATAAACGAACTTGAGCTTCTTGCTCTACCGGCTCGTGCGTAGGTCCGTCTTCTCCAACACGGAAAGCGTCGTGTGTCCAGATGAACTTAACGGGCTGCTCCATCAACGCGGCCATACGTAACGCAGGCTTCATGTAATCGGAGAATACGAAGAATGTACCGCAAGCGGCGATCACGCCACCATGTAAAGACATACCGATACAGATACAAGCCATAGAAAGCTCGGCTACACCTGCTTGGAAGAAAGCTCCGCTAAAGTCGCCTTTCACGAAAGCATGGGTCTTTTTCAAGAAGCCGTCTGTCTTATCGGAATTGGAAAGGTCGGCGGAAGCGACGATCATGTTTTCTACATGGGTAGCAAGCACTCCTAATACGGTAGCGGAAGCGGCACGGGTCGCTTGGTTCGCTTTCTGCTCGATTGCGGCCCAGTCGATTTGAGGAGCCTTTCCGGAGAACCATTGCTCCATCTTAGCCGCTAAGTCCGGGTGAGCTTTCGCCCATACGTCTTTCACGGCGTAACGTTCGGCGACGATTACTTCCAATTCTTTCGTGCGTTTGGCATATAATTCGGCTACCTCAGGAAGGATTGCGAACGGATGTTCCGGATCACCTCCTAGGTTCTTGATCGTATCTGCGATGGAAGCTCCTGCCGCGGATAAAGGTTGTCCGTGAGTAGATACCTTATTCTCGTAACAGCTGTTATCAGCGCCGACAGCACCTTTCCCCATAACGGTGTTACCGATGATCAAAGTCGGTTTGGAGATCTCTGCCTTAGCCTCTTTTAAAGCCTTGCGGATCTCGTTTACGTCGTTACCGTTTATTTGAATGACTTTCCAGCCCCAAGCCTCGTATTTCATGGCTACGTTCTCCGCATCGACGTCTTCTACCTTGGTAGATAGCTGCACGTTGTTAGCGTCGTAGAACATGATCAAGTTATCCAGTCCTAAAGTTCCGGCGATACGTCCGGCACCTTGGGAGATTTCCTCTTGGATACCTCCATCGGAAATATATGCGTAAATAGTCTGGTTCATTACTTCCTCACCCAGACGTGCTTTCAAGAATTTAGCTGCGATAGCCGCACCTACCGCATAAGTATGTCCTTGTCCCAACGGGCCGGACGTGTTTTCGATACCACGCATAACGTCTACCTCAGGATGTCCCGGAGTAACGCTTCCCCATTGGCGGAACTGTTGAAGTTCATCCAATGTGAATTTGCCGCTTAAAGCCAGTACGGAATAAAGCATCGGAGACATATGCCCCGGGTCAAGGAAGAAACGATCGCGTCCTTCCCATTTGGGATTCTTGGGATCGTATATTAAGAACTCTGAGAACAGTACGTTAACAAAGTCTGCACCACCCATAGCGCCACCCGGGTGCCCGGAGTTCGCTTTCTCCACCATTGACGCAGCCAGTATACGGATGTTATCAGCTGCTTTGTTCATTACTTGAATATCGTTCATTTTATCAGATGAATTATTTATTTGACTGCAAAGATAATCAAACTCTTTGTAAGAGCCGTTATATCAATCAAACAATTCCTTTTCGGTAAAGGTTCCTATCTTCTTATATTTTTGATAAATTGAGAGATATTTAAGATAGCCCGCTGAGCGCCTTATTCTTGCGGGTATACATCATTCGGATTAGAGCGAGAAGTCGAAACCCTGTTCAACCCATTTGTTGTATTTTTTCTCGTTGAATTTGTAGAGGAAAGCTCCTCGTTTAGAACTTTTCTTGTCTTTGATATCCAGTTTTTCCAGAATATCCATGGCGTTTAGCTTTTTGCGGAAGTTCCGTTTGTCTAAAAGGGTTTGGTAGATGGCCTCATACAATGTCTGTAGTTGGGGCAAGGTAAATTGCTCGGGAAGCAAATTGAAACCGATAGGGCGGCTTGCCGCTTTCTTTTTAAGGACGGACAACGTATCGTTTATCATTTGGTTATGGTCGAAAATCAAGTCGGGAAGCTCGGATATCTTGGTCCAAGTAGCGTTATGGCTTTCCAAGATCTCGGGACTAAAATCATTCATATTCACCAAGGAATAGTAAGCTACGGAGATAACCCGCTCCCCTAGGTCACGCGATACATCTCCGTAAGCCCCTATTTGTTCCATAAAAAGATGCTCGATGCCCGTGCAATCGGTTAATACCCGTGATGCTGCTTCATCCACGCTTTCCCCGGATTTCACGAAGCCTCCCATAAGAGACCACTGTCCTTTCATCGGCTCGAACGAACGTTTGTATAATAAAACATTCAACTCCTTATTGTTAAACCCTAGAATGATACAATCTACGGCAACATAGAATTTTACTTCGTCTTGATAAAAAGCTGCTGACATCGTTTTATGGATTTTAAAGATTAACAGAGCTTGCGTGCTCCGTCGCTGATTACTACATTATATAATTTAGGTTCACGGCCAAACTTCTCTTTATAAGCGGAGAAGGCTTTCTTCACGAAATCGTCGTACAACTCATCCTTAACCAAGTTGATCGTACAACCGCCGAATCCTCCACCCATGACACGAGAACCCGTTACACCACATTCCTTGGCGATATCGTTCAAGAAATCCAGTTCCTCGCAGCTAACTTCATAAAGCTTGCTCATACCTTGATGCGTGCCGTACATCTTTTCGCCGACAGTCTCATAGTCGCCTTTCTCCAAAGCGGCACATACGTCGAGTACACGTTGGATTTCCTCGATAACATATTCGGCACGCATGTAATCCTCTGCGCTGACATCCGCTTTTACCTCGTTCAGCATCTCCATCGTAGCGTCACGTAAGAACTCTACTTTCGGATGGTTGCGGCGAATGGCGGCTACCACGTTCTCGCAGGATTTACGGCGTTTGTTGTAGGCTGAGGACGCCAACTCATGCTTAACGACCGAATCCAATAACACGAGTTTGTAACCAACCGGATTAAACGGATAATATTTATATTCCAAAGAACGGCAATCCAAGCGGATCAAACTTCCGGCCTTGCCGAATACGGAAGCGAATTGGTCCATGATACCGCAATTCACGCCACAATAATTATGTTCTGTAGCTTGACCGATCTTAGCCAACTCGAATTTATCGATATTCAATGAGAATAAGTCATTCAATGCGAAAGCATAAGTACTTTCCAATGCGGCGGAAGAAGACATTCCAGCGCCCAGAGGTACGTCTCCAGCGAATACGGTATCGAAACCTTGGATATTACCACCTCGTTTAATAATCTCCCGGCATACGCCAAAGATATATCTTGCCCAGCTTGCGGAAGGAGCGTCCTCCTCGGTCAAGCCAAATTCAGCGTAATCATTTAAGTCGATGGAAAACGCCCGGACTTTGCCCGTCCCATTCGGTTTGATCTCGGCGATCATCCCTTTATCTACAGCACCCGGAAAAACGAAACCTCCATTATAATCAGTGTGTTCACCGATCAAGTTAATACGTCCCGGGGATGTGTATAAGCTACCTTCGGTATTAAATAACTCTTTAAATTTAGTTCTGATTTTTTGTTGCATGATACTTAATTTGATTAAGGTAAATAATTGAATAAACAAGAAGAAATTACCCATTCAGATAACTCTGCCGGATAATTTCTTCTTTATCATATTATGTCCTGTCCTTATTATTCAACAGGAATGTCTTTGTTTACGTTCTTGCTACCGATCAAAGCGTAATATAGCAAATATGCCAATCCTAGGAATACCACCCAGAAGCTAGTAATGAAACCGCCAGCGTCGGCTACAGCTCCTTGGATCAACGGAAGAATACCTCCACCGCAAACCATCACCATGAAGATACCGGAAGCGGCTGCCGTATATTTACCTAAACCTTCTACTGCCAAGTTGAAGATACCACCCCACATGATGGAAGTACATAAACCACAAAGAGCCATGAACATGATTCCAACCGGAACCTCAACCATACCGAAAGAGATATCAGACAAGAATACAGGCATACTAACTTTTGTCGTAGCAGGGGCGAAGATAGCGATCAAGATAAAGATCATACCTACCGTGGCGGCTGATGACAACATCGCCTTACTAGAGATCTTAGCTCCGAAAGAGGCACCGAACAGACGTCCGATCATCATCAAGAACCAATATGTACCCACGATAGAACCGGCTACTGTAGGATCGATACCGATCTCAGGAGAAGTAGCGAACAAGTTCATGAAGTTAGGAATACCTACTTCGACACCCACATACAAGAAGATTGCGATGGCACCTAAAATGAAGTGACGGAAAGAAAGCGCGCTGTGCTTGTCCGGAGTCTTGGCTTCATTTTCCTTAACCATATGCGGTTCCGGAATTTGCATGCAGAACAATACGATAAATACGATGGCAAAGATACCCATAGCCAAGAACAATGCCGGGTTAGCGTCACTGATCTGAGCCTTAGCAGCGTCACCGATCAAATAACCAACCAATACCGGAACGATCGTAGCACCGATAGAGTTTACGGAGCCGGCAACCTGAATTAATTGGTTACCTTTGTTTCCACCACCACCTAGCGTGTTCAACATCGGGTTTACTACGGTATTCAACATACACATAGAGAAACCGGACACGAAAGCACCTGTCAAATAAACAGCGTAGCTACCAGCCACACCGGAAAGATAAGAAATACCTACACCACAGAAACCTACGATGATCGCTAACAAAGCGGTTTTCTTGTAACCGATCTTCTGCAATAGCATACCGGCCGGAATACCCATAAAGGCATAGGCGATAAAGTTAGCTGCGTTACCCAGCTGCGACATGAAGTTGCTGGCAGCGAACTGGTTCTTAACGATGATACCGAATGGGTTCTGTAGACCCGTCACGAAAGATATCATGAAGAAGAGAGCCACCATCATGATAATAGGCAATGTGTAATTCTTTTTTGCTGTTGATTCCATTTCTTTTTTGTTGTTTTAGATTATTAGATTACTTAAATTATTCTCTTATTCTACACTGAATTTATAAATAGTAGTACTTTGGAAAACCTCGCCCGGGCGGAGTTCCGTTGTCGGATATTCCGGTTTGTTGGGGCTATCGGGGAAATGCTGGGTTTCCAGACATAAAGCGGCCCGTTCCGGGTAGCGTTGTCCGTTCTTACCTTCGAAATTCCCAGTCATCCAGTTACCTGTGTATAATTGCACGCCCGGTTGAGTCGTATAAGTTTCCATTACGATACCGGTCTTGGGGGAGGAGCAGCGAGCGCAGTAAGAAAGTTCGTTGTCCTCTTTATTTAATATGTACGTGTGGTCATATCCCTTACCGAATATAAGCTGTTCGAAATTGTCATTGATTCGTTCGCCTACCTCATGAGGAGTCCGGAAGTCCATCGGTGTACCTTCTACCTTCTCTTTAGGTCCGTACGGGATTGCCGTATTGTCTGTAGGCAGATAATAGTCGGCGTTGATCGTGAGAATATGGTCTCCTATATAAGGGTCTCCCGCACCGGATAGGTTAAAATAAGAATGATTGGTTAGATTCAAGACCGTAGGTTTGTCCGTAGAGGCTTGATAGGAGATAACGACCTCATTCTCATTTGTCAGATGATAAGTTACGGTTGTCTTTAGTTCTCCGGGGAAACCTTCCTCGCCATCGGCGGAGGTATATTTCAACTCAATGGTTTGCTCGTCTATTTGTTTGGCGTCCCATACGACCGCATTGAATCCCTTGATTCCGCCATGCAAGCTATTGGGGCCATTATTTATGGCTAATTTGTCATAAGTAATACCGTCGATCGTGAATTTTCCAGCGGCGATACGATTTCCATAACGACCGCAAATGGCACCGAAATAAGGTTCTTCTGATGTTAAGTACTCTTCAATCGAATTATGGCCAGTAACGACATCGGTCATTTTTCCGTTCTTATCCGGAACCATCAGTGAGACGATTTTCGCTCCATAATTCGTGATCGCTAGCTCTGCTCCAACCTTGTTACACAGGGTATAAAGCGCCGTTTCTTTCCCGTCAATTTGCTTGCTGAAGTTAGCAACAGACAAGCCCGACAGTGTATTTATGTTCTTCATGCGTATCAATATTATTGAAATTGCGTGTAAAAGTAACTTTCTTCTTTGTATTTATAACCTTTCTGAATAATGTTTTATAGCATGATTTTAGATTTGTCTACCAAAAATATATAATTATCGCTTGTTTATACGTCAAGTCCTTGATTCTTCTCTTAGGCTAAAAAAACAAAACAACTCTTGTCTTACCCCTGTTATTAGTAAAACAGAGATAGAAAGAAATTGTCCATGCGGTCGTCCTATAAATATATCATACTCATACTCTTTGTGCTTATGCCCGGCTTGCTTTATTCCCAATCTCAAGATTGGGTACGTAAGTCCATTTATCCGCAAGCGGATAGTGGTAAAAGCAAGATCTATAATTGGATGTGGGGGAGGCATTATCGTCACCTTTATACGATCCCGATCAGGGTTCCTTCGGCTACGATAGAAACGTTGGGGGGTGGGATGGATATCGTCGGGCAAGCGAAAGGGTTTCACGGATTATTGTTGGAGAATAAGCGTAAGCAATTGTATTTGCTAAAGCCCTTGGGTGGCTCTACAAGTTTCTTGGAGTCGAAGTTTTTCCGGGAAATATATAATAAGACTGATTTTAAGAATACATATTTGGATGAGTTCTTAGGAGATGCTTATACGATTATCAATCCCTATACCTTTTTGGTCGCAGATTATTTAGCGAAGTCCGCGGGATTGAGTTTTTCTCCCTCCCGTATTTACTATATTCCTTCCCACATACGGAAAGACACAGTTGCGGACGGCAGCGATATACAAGATAGGCTGGTCAATCTAATCAATGTTCCGGATATTAATTTAAGGTCTAATTTGTATACCACGGAAGACTTTCTAGACAGCCTTCAAGTGAGTAAAAACTATATGGCGGATCAAAATCTATACATTCGGGAACGTATTTTCGATATGTGGACCGGAGATTGGAATAAGACGAACGAAAACTGGGAGTGGCAGTCACATACCGTCAATGATAGCGTAATTTATACCCCGATCGTGATCGATAGGAATCATGCTTTCACGAAGGTGGACGGAGTATTGTTCAAGCAAATGTTGAAGATGTTATCGTTGGATTTTATCTGTAATTATGATAGCCTGATTTTAAAAGATACAAAGAAAATCAATAAGCTAGCTTTTGCGCTGGATATGGCGGTAGCAGGCCGCAGTGATGAGTCGGTTTGGATACGCCAAGCCCAAGAAATTCGGAGACAGATGACCGACTCTTTGATCGATAGCGCTTTTACTTATTTGCCGGAAGGTGTAAAACATGATGAGATAGAACTGATTAAACGAAAGTTGAAACGAAGGAGGCTAGAGCTGGAAGCGGTTGCCAGCCAATATTATCGCTTATTGCAACGTACGCCAGTGGTTGCCGGAACCAATCAATCCGATTATTTCTTGATCGAGCGGCAAGCGCCGGACCGGACTGTTTTACGGATTTATGATCCCGAGACCGGAGACTGTAGGTTGGAACAACAATTCTCCGGCAAGGAAACCAAGGAACTGTGGTTATATGGGCTTGCGGGAAACGATACGTTTGAAGTGAAGGGAAATACACGGAAAGATTTTCCGATATACTTGATCTCCGGAGAGGGGGAGAACCAATACCAATTGAATCATAACCGGAAAATACATGTCTACGATAAAGATTATAAATATGATTACCAGAAGATAAAATACCATAAGATATCTTTTACCCCGTGGGGAATATATGATTCGGATAAAGGTATTAGTTTGGGTACGTTCTTTACATATACGATGTATGGCTTTAAACGAGCCCCATTCACCTATCAGCATCGGATCGGGTATAATTATTTGAAAGGGTTCATGTATGCAGGTATCTTCCCTAATTATGACGGCCGGAGACGTTTATACCTAAATGCCTCCATCTCTTCACCCCGTAACTTCGAGAACTTCTTCGGATTTGGAAATAATACGGCGGGCTATAAAGAGGAGAAAAAGAATTATAACCGGGTGAAGCTCCGGACGTATATGTTTAATCCATCCTTCGAGATGGATTTGAGGAAAGAAGAGGTGATGACATTCTTTGGCTCTTTGGATATGTACAAGGCTAAACGTACGGATGATCGATATATTTATACGGTTTATGGAGAAGATCATCCTATTTTCCGCACGAATTATTTCGTAGGTCTTGGTGCTACTTACCGGATAACGAAACAGCCTTATTCGTGGCTTCCCCTATTGGAAACCGAATGGACGGCCGGATGGAAAATGAATTTGAAAAAGCCGGAACGCAATTTCCCCTATGCGCAGGGAAGCCTTTCATGGAACGTACGGTTCTCGGATCGTTTTACTTGGGCCTCCTTGATGAAGGGAACGGTACTATTTGATAATGACTATGAGTTCTATCAAGCCGCCACGATTGATTTAAGGGGATTCCGTGAGAACCGTTTTATCGGAAAGCAATCCTTTTACCAATACTCGGATTTACGCTTGGACATGGGAAAACTAAAGAATCCGTTCACTCCCTTAAAATATGGTCTATTTGCGGGCTTTGATTATGGTAGGGTCTGGTTTCCCGGTGAGCGTTCCCATAGTTGGCATACTTCCTATGGTGGCGGGATTTGGCTTACTTTCTTGAATAAGTTCACCACTAAATATTCTTGGTTTGGCTCGACGGATAGTTTCCGGTTCGCCTTTGAGTTGGGGCTTGGGTTTTGATATAGCCTCAAACCTACACGGGACTGATGAGGGAAATTCTCATCATGATAAGGAGGGTTATTGTCTATTTCTATATTTGTTCTTGTCTTCTGTCGTATGACCTGGTAAAAACGTGTACGTGTTTTCCGAAAAACATGTACGACTTTTGTGGAAAACATGTACGTGTTTTTTCAGAAATATAATCATGTTTTTAAGGATGATGATAATCAATGATTTACATATTCGTGTTATTTGCATGCTTATTGTTTGGATTTATTGAGTGAAAATCCATACATTTGCCTTTGATCAATTTTGTTCTTGTTATGAAATGGTTAAGGGCAATGTTTTTGTGCATGGTCGTTTTTGCCGCATTGACTGTGGTCGCCAACGATTCTTTCTCCCAAAAGGAGGTACGGGTGTGTGCTTCTACATCTTTATTTTCAATAGCGAATAAAGAGCCGGCTGCTTTCATCTCTTTTCAAGAAATCATAACTCCTTTGACATCTTTCCCCGTTTTTGGGGAGAAGCTTTTGTATCTTATTGCCTCATTGACTTTTTTCCTCGCTTTGTTTACCCTGTCGGTAGCTTTGTTGTTTTACGAACGGAGGGTAAGTTATGTTCGATTAAAATCCGTCTTTTGGCAAGAACGATACTCTTGCTATGTGCTTTGTCGTATGCTGGATTAGACATGATTATGCCCTGTCTTTAAGGGTATAGGGGAGAATTGTGTCAATTTATTATATACGAAAAACAAGCGTATCATGAACTCTATATATCGAAATTTTATTATCACGTTGAAGGCAAATAAAATGGCGGCAACACTAAATATATGCGGCCTCGTTATCGCCTTTACTTTATTTGATAGCGTAGCTATCCGTACGGAATCCGAACGAACTTTTGATAAAATACACTCGAAAGCCGAGGCTATTTATCGATTGGATTGTGTGACAAGTAAAAGTCAATGGCCTACGCAAATCCTGCCTTTCGCCCAAGCATTCGCCTCGTCTTCTCCACATATATTGGAAGGTACGATCATAAATCCTTACGTAGGGGAAGTTTATTTTACGATCGGGAGGGACGAGATTCTCAAAGGTTATAAGGAACCGGTGATAACCTGTACTCCGGGGATCGTTTCTATATTTGACTTCCAATTGGTGGAAGGTTCACTGGATTGCTTAGATGATCCGGAGAAATGCCTTTTGCCGGAAAGTATGGTCCGGAAGATATTTGGCGAGTCATCGGCTATTGGTAAGGAGTTGCTTGCGGAAGAAGAGATTTGGAGCAAGGAACGAAAATCACTAGTCGTAGGAGGAGTTTATAAAGATTTCCCGGAAAACACACAATTGAATAATGCCATTTATACTTCTTTATCGTCGACTTATTGTATGGATGATTGGGATAACTGGATTTTCCTTTGTTATGTCCTTTTAGATGATCCGTCACAAAAAGATCTCATTTGCTCCCAGTTTAACCAAGCATTTCCCTTCAAGCAATACGAGAGGCTCCAAGAGGTACAGACCCGTTTGGTGAATTTATGCGATATTTATTATATGAATGATATGAATAGCGTTACTTACATAAAATCAGGGAATAAAAGACAAACGGATTTGTTGTTTAGCGCCTCGTTTCTAGTGGTATTGATAGCAGTGATTAATTTTATAAACTTTACAATGGCATTGGTTCCGGCAAGAATAAAAAGTATTAACATCCGCAAAATTCTAGGGGACTCGGTACGGCGGTTGCGTGGATTTCTTTGGTTGGAGTCTTTTCTTTTTGCGTTATTGTCTTATGCTATATCCTTGTTGCTGTTATTGGTTTATGAAGGTTGCATTGGAGGAGGCTTTCATATGAAGGGAATAGTTTTTTTGGGTGGATTATTTATGGCTTTGTGTGCGGGACTATTGGCCGGTGCATATCCGGCTATTTATGCGACTTCTATTCCTCAGCGAATCGTGCTGAACGGTTCTTTCGGTTTGTCTCCAAAGGGAAAAAGAATGCGGGAATGTCTGGTTGGTTTTCAGTATACGGTTTCAATTATATTGATCGTCCTGTCACTGTTTATTTATAAGCAGATAGAGACAATGCGGAGTCATTCCTTTGGTTTCGGGAATGATAATATAGTTGTCGTAGAATTGAATAAGGAGATAACCGAGAAATATAAAGAGAATTTTACCAACCGTTTGCGTGGTTATGCGGGAATTGAGGATGTGGCTTTCGCCGCTAGTAAGATAGGAGCGACCAATGAGAATCGTGGCGGGGCCGCAGAGTTTAATGGAGAGACTATTTATTTTTATTATTTGAATGTATCACCTAATTTTTTATCCCTTATGGATATTACCGCGAACGAGGGACGTGTCTCAAGGATGGAAGATGGGAGGAATAAAGAGTTGCTTTTGGTTTTTGACCAAAAAGCGAAAAGGCAATTAAACCTTCATGTGGGTGACCGTATGAAAACCTTTTGGGGGAATGATGCCCGGGTATTAGGATTTACGGATGAGGTGGTGATCGCTTCCACACATAAAGCATCGGAGTCGCTAGCTACTTATCCTGTCGCTTTTGTGACGAATGAAGAATTATATATGCCTTACGCTTATATAAAGTTGATGCCGGGGGCTGATAAAGGGAATGTTTTACTTTATATTAGGAATATGCTCAACGAACTTTCCCCTTCATGTTTACCTGATTTTGAGTTTTGCGATACATTCTCCCGGCATCTGTATGAAAAAGAAATCCAGTTTGGCGACCGGGTTATTTTATCCAGTGTTTTATCTATCTGGATGGCATTGGCAGGTATTTTAAGTCTGGTATTGTTTGATGTCCACTATCAGCGGCGAGAAATTGGTATAAGGCGGGTGTATGGATCTTCCGTGAGTGAGATACTATATCGTTTGAATAAAGTCTATTTAAAGGTCTTGCTCATTAGTTTTGTTATCGCGATTCCAGTTTCCTATTATTTTATGGAGAGATGGGGCAGTAATTTTATGGAGAAAGTCCCTGTCAGTTATTTGATTTATTTTGTCGCATTGCTAGGGATCAGTATCCTGACGGTAGGAGTGGTCACGTTCCAAAGTTGGAGGGCGGCGAATGAGAATCCGGTGGATATGTTATAGACAACTTACATCGGCAACGAAGTTAA
This sequence comes from Parabacteroides sp. KHUB-02, assembly GCF_056640955.1. Taxonomy (NCBI): domain Bacteria; kingdom Pseudomonadati; phylum Bacteroidota; class Bacteroidia; order Bacteroidales; family Tannerellaceae; genus Parabacteroides; species Parabacteroides sp. KHUB-02. Next base: position 865,062 of record NZ_JBWQEV010000001.1, read on the forward strand.
CTTTATCGGCAAAGTAACTTAACATACTTTGCTGATGAAGCTAAGATACTTTGGAAGTACAGATAAGGTATTGGATTGTAACCGATTTTTCTAACTAATTTGAAATTTGTAAGGGAGGATTTATGCGAATAGTCCCTCCCTTACATTTTGTCTTGTTCAAATAGTTGGCTTTATTTGTCCTAGAACTTATTTCTTCAAGGCCTCCAAAACTTGAGGCATCATAGTACAGATATAATGTTCTTCTTTCGCTGTAAAGAAATTGCCATCGACTACGGAATCCTCATCTGTTGCTTGTCCTTTGCTAATGGCAGGCTTAGCCAACGGATGTACCGCTAGCTTCTTTCCTTCCGTGATTCCGGTGAAGTCGAAGAGCATAGCGGCAGCGCAATGTCCAATCATAATTTTACCCTTTTCCCCGAAATTCTTAATCACATCCATTAGATCGATATTGTATTGTTTGCTAGCGTTCTGCTGGAAAACAGGAACCGCATCGCCACAAGCGAATACCATTGCGTCGTATTCATCTTCATGCCCTTTTAAATTAGCGATCACATCGTCTACTGTCAAAGCTATGCCAGAGTTCGTTTTGATCTCTTTTGAATTGGCTACCGCATATACTTTATAAGTAATGCCATTCTCGAAAAATGATTCCAAATATTGGAACAAACCAAATCCATTTACTGGATTTACCGCTAAAACTGCTACTTTCTTTGCCATAATCGTAAATTATTAAGTGATACAATAGTTATTTTTCGTAAGTTTATTACTTTTGTGGCGTAAAAGTAAGCCCCTTTTTTAGAGAAAACAAGAAGGCACTTATAAATAAGGAACTTACATGGATGTAACCATTGTTGAGATTCAAGTAAATAGAAAAGGTTAAAAAATGAAAAACTTTCATCCGACGGGGAATTGCCCCGTGAGAGACGTATTGAGCCGGCTAGGAGATAAATGGTCTATGCTAGTGCTTATCACTTTAAGTGCTAACGGTACCATGCGTTTTAGTGATATCCATAAAACCATCGCGGATGTATCGCAACGTATGCTGACCGTAACCTTGCGTACGCTGGAATCGGATGGTCTGATCGAACGAAAGGTCTATGCGGAAGTTCCTCCCCGAGTAGAATACTGCTTAACGGAAAGAGGATTAAGTCTTATTCCCCATATCCAAGGATTGGTGGATTGGGCGTTGCAGCAGATGAGTGGTATTATGGAAAGCCGGGTTTTACATACGTCATGACTTGCTTTGGCATTAATCTATCCGCTAATTTTTTTGCTTTATCTAATTCAACCTTGAATCTGACAAAAGCGTGTATACAGCTGTTCGGGAGACGTATTAGCATCTATTAGATTAAAAAGGGCGAGGTACATCTGATCCCCGTTTTGAAGGTTTGCGTAAAGGTGGAAATATCTTTTTTCAGCTTTTGTCAAGATATTGACAAGCACTAATAATATGTATGTGTTATTCATGGAACTTTTGATATTATCAAGTGTTTGATATATAGTGAATATGAGAAATTGTATGATGCAAATATATCGATTTGGGTTTATCTACGATGAAGATTAATTGATGATTTTTATATTTTGGATCTTTTTATATTTGCGACATCGGTGAATGAATTTAAATTAACATGAAATCTGGTGTACCAAGCGGAATATATGATATTTTTGTTAAACGAATGATTAATAAGAGAAAAGCATGAAAGACTTACGGAATCATAATATATTGGTTGTTGGAAGTAGCAATACCGATATGGTCATAAAGACGAATCATCTTCCTCGTCCGGGGGAGACCGTATTAGGAGGAACATTTTTTATGAACCCGGGTGGGAAAGGAGCGAATCAAGCGGTTGCTGTTGCTCGGTTAGGGGGACAGGTCTCGTTTATTTGTAAAACAGGCAGTGATATATTCGGGCATCAATCCCAGCGGCTATTTGAGGAAGAGGGGATTGATACTTCCTATATTTTCTCAGATCCGAAGAATCCATCTGGCGTAGCGTTGATTACGGTAGATGCCCATGCTGAGAATTGTATTGTTGTGGCTTCTGGGGCAAATGCGAATTTACTGCCAACAGATTTAGCGAAGGCAGAGGAAGCTATAGAACAAGCCGAGTTGATATTAATGCAGTTAGAAATACCGATGGATACTGTTGAGTTTGTCGCAAAGACAGCTTGGAAGAAAAATAAGCGAGTAATACTAAATCCGGCTCCAGCTCAACCATTGTCGGCTGCGTTACTCCGCCATCTGTATATGATTACCCCGAATGAGACAGAGGCGGAGATGATCTCCGGCGTGAAGATCACGGATGAGGTTTCCGCGGAGAAGGCTGCGCAAGTTATAATGGAGATGGGGGTACAGAACGTAATCATTACTTTAGGTTCAAAAGGAGCTTTGATTTACTGTGATTCCATGGTAGATATGGTTCCTGCGATAAAAGTGGAAGCCGTTGATACTACTGCGGCCGGGGATATTTTCAACGGTGCTTTAACGGTTGCTTTGGCCGAGGGGCGGGATTTAAGGGAAGCCGTGAGATTCGCTTGCAAAGCTTCCGCCATTTCCGTGACTCGTGTGGGAGCGCAATCTTCCGCTCCTTATCGAAATGAGGTAGATATCTTTGATTAATCTAAAAAACAATCTAATATTATGAAACAAACAGTATTTGCGATGATAGCGGTAGCCTCTTTATTTATAGGGGCGACCTCATGTTCCCAACAACCCTCGGCAAAGGATCAAACGACGGTTCCCGCTGAGTTTACGATTAGTAAAGAAAAGTTGATGGATAAGATTAAGGGAGGTTGGGCCGGACAAACCATAGGCTGTACGTATGGCGGTCCGACGGAGTTCAAATATAACGGAACGATGATTCAGGAATACGTACCGATCGTATGGCCGGACGGGTATATCAAGTGGTGGTACGAGAATGTTCCCGGATTATATGATGATGTTTATATGGACCTTACGTTCGTAGATGTCTTTGACCGGTTGGGATTGGATGCTCCTGTAGACTCATTCGCCATGGCGTTCGCTACGGCAGGATATACGTTGTGGCATGCTAACCAGTCGGCACGTTATAATATTTTACAAGGGATCATGCCTCCGGCATCCGGTCATTGGCTGAATAACCCGCATGCGGATGATCTTGATTACCAGATCGAGGCGGACTATGCCGGACTGATGTCGCCGGGTATGCCGAATACGGCTTCCGAGATTTCTGATAAGATCGGGCATATCATGAATTATGGAGATGGTTGGTACGGCGGTGTGTATGTCGGGGCGATGTATTCGTTATCGTTTATCTCGGATGATATCGAGTTTATCGTGACTGAGGCATTGAAGACGATACCGGAGCAAAGTATCTATTATAAATGTATGAGCGATGTGATCCGCTGGCATAAGGAATATCCGGACGATTGGAAACGCACTTGGTTTGAATGTGAGAAGAAATGGAGCTCGGATATTGGTTGTCCGGATGGTGTTTTTGTTCCGTTCAATATCGATGCCGTGATTAATAGCGCATACATTCTTATCGGCTTGCTTTATGGTGAGGGAGATTTCTATAAGACATTGGATATCTCTACCCGTTGCGGACAAGACTCGGATTGCAACCCAGCCTCCGCGGGTGGTATCTTAGGAACAATCCTTGGTTATAGCCATATACCGGATTATTGGATGAAGAACTTGAGAGAAGTGGAGAATATGGATTTTGCCTATACGACCATCTCATTGAATAAGACTTACCAAATGGGCTTCGATCAAGCGTTGCAAGTGATAGAGCGCAACGGCGGTTCCGTTTCAGGTGACGAGGTGACGATCAAATGCCAGCAACCTGTAGCCGTTCGTTACGAGAAGGCTTTCGAGGGTATGTATCCGATAGAGAAAGTGGCGGTTAATAAGAATTTGCCCGATGTAGGAGAACTGCCTTTTGAGGGAACAGGCGCCGTATTCAAAGGCTTTGTGAACGCTAAAGATGATAAATACGTAGCGAAAGTAGAGATGTACCTAGATGGGGAGCTGGTTGAGACGGCGAACCTTCCGGCATCCTATACGACTCGTAGGAACGACCTGTTCTGGAAGTATCAGCTGCCCAAGGGAAAACATACGGCTGCGTTTAAATGGCTAAATCCACGTAATGATGTCTCCGTTCATTTCGGTGAGATACTGATTTACTCGGATGCTCCGAAAGAGATTGTTCACCAATAAAATTATAAAGATTATGAAGAAATCATTGTTTCTGATGGGCTTATTCGCCTTGTTTATCTCCTGTAAGGGGAATGTTTCTCAAACCGATAAGCCTCAACCGGTAAATCTTATTCTAGATACCGATTTAGGTCCGGATTATGATGATGTGGGCGCTATGGCCTTGATGCATGCCTTGGCGGATAGCGGTCAGGTAAATATCCTTGCGACTCTTTCCTCCAACCATGATGAGCGGGTGGTACCTTGCATTGAGGTGTTGAATACTTATTTCAACCGTCCGGACATACCGGTAGGGGCACCAAAGAGCGAACCGGGGGCCTCCTTGACTACTTGGCATAAAACGAAGTGGACTGACGAGTTACCCGCTAACTATCCGCATCATACGGCGAAGACTTCCGACGCTCCGGATGCTCTGAAGGTGTATCGTAAGATTCTGAGCGAACAACCGGATACCAGCGTTGTTATTTGTACGATTGGTTTCTTCTCTAATTTAAGGGATTTGCTTCAATCGGGAGCTGATGAATATAGCGATCTCTCCGGAAAGGAATTAGTCGCCAAGAAAGTGAAACGTTTGGTTTCTATGGCAGGCCTGTTTCCGGAAGGTAAAGAATTTAATGTGTATTGCGATGTCCCTGCCTCGAAAGTCGTAGCGGAGGAATGGCCTACAGAGATTGTCTTTAGCGGTTTTGAGATCGGGAACGTAATCTTGACCGGAAAGAAACTGGTGCAAATGAACGTGGAGAACAGTCCTGTAAAAGATGCGTATGCCCTTTGTTTCACGGAGGGAGACCCGGAAGGGCGCATGAGCTGGGATCATACGGCGGTATTGGTCGCTATAAAAGGTTATGAGCCTTATTTCGATGTAGAGCGAGGTACCTTTCATGTCGTAGATGATGAGGGGACTAACAATTGGGTGGCAAATCCCAATGGCCGTGATCTTCGTTTGATCGAGAAGATGCCGCCTACGGAGGTCGCTTCCTTGATAGAGAATTATATGATGCATCAACCATCTATTAAATAGTATTTTTATGTATATCGTACAAGATTATTCTTTAGCTGTCATATTCTGTGTCGTTACGATGCTTTGTTGGGGATCGTGGGGGAATACGCAGAAATTAGCCTCCAAGACTTGGAGATATGAGTTCTTCTATTGGGACTACGTGATTGGTGTCTTGCTCTTTTCTCTGATTTCCGGCTTTACCTTGGGCAGCATCGGGACGGAAGGACGCAGTTTCCTGCCGGATTTGGCGCAAGCGAACCTCGCTAGTTTAGGGAGTGCCTTTTTGGGTGGTATTATTTTTAATGCTGCCAATATCTTGTTGTCTGCGGCGATCGCCATTTGCGGATTGTCGGTCGCTTTTCCGGTAGGGATCGGATTGGCCTTGGTGCTAGGCGTATTGGTTAACTATTTCGGGGCGGCGAAGGGGGAACCGACTTATATCTTTATTGGTGTAGCCTTAATCACGGTCGCCATCATCTTGAATGGCCTGGCTTATAAGAAAGCCTTGGTCGGTACCAAGAAAGTATCGGGGAAGGGGATCCTTATATCGGTTGTGGCCGGCGTGATCATGGCCTTTTTCTATCGTTTTGTCGCCGCTTCCATGGATATGGAGAATTTCGCTTCTCCGGCACCCGGGAAGTTGACGCCTTATACCGCCGTATTTGTTTTTGCCATAGGAGTATTTGTTAGTAATTTCTTATTTAACACATTGGCAATGAAACATCCGGTGGAAGGTAAGCCTGTCTCCATATCCGGTTATTTTAAGGGAGATATGAGTACGCATCTCGTGGGTGTATTGGGGGGTGTTATCTGGTGTATCGGTCAATCTTTCAGTATGATAGCGTCAGAGAAAGCGGGAGCGGCTATATCTTACGGATTGGGGCAAGGAGCCACGCTAGTCTCCGCTTTATGGGGTATCCTTATCTGGAAAGAGTTCAAGGGAGCGCCAGCCATTTCCAATCGTCTGAATGTCGGGATGTTTATTTTATTCGTGATCGGACTTGGGTTCTTAATTTATGCGGGAGCTTAAATAACGTTATTTTTATTTATTCCGGAAAAAACATTACCTTTGTTCTTGTTTCTTGTTTATGGGAGTTTAATAACGAAAAAAGACGATCTATGAAAGAAGAAGGTGATGTATTCAAAAAGTTCCGTGATTCCTTCAGCAGGATGGAGGGACATTTCCATATACTAGAACAGCGTGTGCCGGTTGAACTTCAGATGGAGTATTTCAAATACTCGGAAAACGTACGGAAGGAAAACCGGCCTCCCCGTCCCTTATCGGAGGATGAGTGCGAGATCCTGTACAACACTTTGTTGACGGAGGAAACCACGGACAAGACCGAGAAGAGATATTTGTTATCTCAATTGGCTACCTCGAAATCCGTCCGTGCGTACCGCTTGTTGGAGGAATACACCCAGCATCCGGACCCGGAAGTGACAGATTGGGCCTACATGGCTTTGATGGAGTCTCGTATCTCCTTAGAGTCCGATTTCTCCGACGAGAAACAAATTTATATCTCGACCGGCTTGGGAGGAAAAGGGGAGAAGCTGCGTTTCTATGTCTTGATGACGTCTAAAGGCAAGAAACCTTTCCAAGAATATCAGCGGCAGACAATCGAGCGGGAGTTCGCTTATTATCTGCCGAAAACGGACTGCGAGATCGAGCGTTTGACGATCGGTGAGCAGTATGTGGAGCTGGTGTTCTTGATCCCGGTACGTACGGATATAAAAGCCACGTTGGACCGGGTGATCAATGAATGTAACCAATACGGCGATTTCCTCTCGAATGTTTTCACGATCACGAATGTCAAGGAATTGACACCCGAGGAGATTTCCGAGATTATAAGTAAGAATGGAGACGATTAAGCAAGCTATTAAGTATGGTGTAGTCGGGTTGAGCAATACCTTGATAACGATGATTGTTATCTGGGTGATGATGAAACTCTTCGGATGCCGGGAAGGTTTATCTAACTTAACGGGATATGTGGCAGGCATATTAAACAGTTTCATCTGGAACAAGCAATGGACTTTCAAGGGAAGTTCCACCGGATGGACGAAAGGGGCGGTTCGGTTCACGATCGCTTTCATTATTTGTTATGCCTTACAGTACGGATTGGTACTGATCTTGAATTCCCGACTTACGATCGATCATTACTACAACCACTTGATTGGAATGGCTTTCTATACGGTGATTAATTTTTTAGTAAATAAGTTTTATACCTTTAAAGCTTAAAAGGCATGAAGAAGTTAGCGGTTATAGTCCCGTGTTATAACGAGGAAGCCGTGATCGAGGAATCGTATCGGCGTACGAAAGAGGTCTTGGTAAAGTTGCCGAACCCTACGGAGATTATCTATATAAATGATGGCAGTCAGGATAAGACACGTTCTTTGTTGGATCATATAGCCGCTACCGATCCTCATGTGAAGGTGATTCACTTCTCCCGGAATTTCGGTCATCAACCGGCGGTAACGGCGGGTATCAATAACTGTGACGCTGATTTGGCGATTATCATCGACGCCGATATGCAGGATCCGCCGGAATTGATTCCGGATCTGCTGGAAGTGCAGGAGAGAGAGGATGCCAACGTGGTTTATTGCGTCCGTAAGTCACGGGAAGGGGAGAGTCTTTTCAAGCTGTTCACCTCCAAGGCTTTTTACCGGGTGATGAATTATATGAGCGAGGTCCATTTCCCGCTGGATACAGGAGATTTCCGTTTAGTGGACCGGAAGGTGATGAATGAGTTCGACCGTTTTAAGGAACGGGGAAAATATATCCGTGGCTTGATAAGCTGGGTGGGCTTCCACCAAGTGCCGTTTTATTATGAGCGTGAGGCGCGTATCGCCGGCGAGACGAAATATCCGATTAGTAAGATGCTGAAATTCGCGTCGACGGCAATGCTTTATTTCTCGAAGAAGCCGTTGCGTTTGGCGACGAGTCTCGGGTTTATATCCGTATTGGTCGGTATAATCTTGGCGGTTTGGTTCACGTTGGGTAAGATCTATGGTTTTAGTAACGCCGAGGTTGGCTGGACTTCTATCATGACTTCCATTATCTTCTTTGGAGGTGTGCAGCTATTGACGGTCGGCGTGTTAGGGCAATATGTCGGTATCCTCTTTGACGAGATCAAGGCCCGTCCCGAATACATTATTGACGAGAAGAAAAACTATTAAAAAACATCGGAGGCGAAATAAGCCGTTTTTCTATGATCTGAATTCTGTTCCATGATAAATGTCTTTTCATGATATACTTGTGAATGTAACATAAACAATTCGATATCCGGATAGTTTATACATAGAAGAGATTAATAAAACTTATGTGTCATGAAGTATAGAATAGAGAAAGATACCTTAGGTGAGGTGGAAGTGCCGGTGGACGTTTATTATGGGCCGCAAACACAACGGAGCGTGAATAATTTCAAGATCGCCACCGATATTAGCCGGATGCCCAAAGAGGTGATAGAGGCGTTCGCTTACTTGAAAAAAGGAGCGGCTTTGGCTAATAAAGACGCCGGCGTCTTGTCTCCGGAGAAATGCGAGTTGATCGGTAAGGTATGCGACGAGATCTTGGCGGGTAAATTAAATGACTCCTTCCCCTTGATCGTATGGCAAACGGGGAGCGGGACCCAGACGAATATGAATGTCAATGAGGTGATCGCCAACCGGGCACATGTGCTGAGCGGAGGAAAGCTAACGGATAAGGAGAAAGTGCTGCTTCCGAACGATGACGTGAATAAATCGCAATCCTCCAATGATACGTTTCCTTCCGCTATGCATATTGCCGCCTATAAGGTGACTGCGGAGGTGACGATCCCGGGATTGGAGAGTCTGTATCGTGCGTTGGCGCTAAAAAGTGAGGAGTTCATGAAGATCGTGAAGATCGGGAGGACTCATTTTATGGATGCCACTCCATTGACATTGGGGCAAGAGTTCAGTGGCTATGCGGCTCAATTGGAATATGGTATACGGAAAGTAAAGGATTCCCTGTCGCATATCTCCGAGTTGGCTTTAGGAGGTACGGCGGTTGGGACCGGTATTAACGCCCCAGTCAATTATGACGAGTGTGTCGCTAAGAAGATATCAGAGTTGACTGGGCTTCCTTTTGTAACCGCTCCGAACAAATTCGAGGCCCTAGCTACCCATGATGCCTTGGTTGAGGCGCATGGAGCCTTGAAATCCGTAGCGGTCAGCTTAATGAAGATCGCGAACGATATACGAATGTTGGGCTCAGGTCCTCGTGCCGGTATCGGTGAGATCCATTTGCCGGAGAACGAGCCGGGTTCCTCCATCATGCCGGGAAAGGTGAATCCTACGCAATGCGAGTCATTGACGATGCTCGCCGCTCAAGTAATGGGTAACGACGTGACAATCTCGATAGCCGGCTCCAACGGGCAGTTCGAGTTGAACGTATTTAAGCCGGTGATTATCTCGAACTTCTTGCAAAGCGCCCGCTTGATTGGTGACGGTTGCCTGAATTTCAGTGAACGTTGCGTAAAAGGCATTACCCCGGTGAACGAAAACATCAAACGCCATCTGGATAGCTCCTTAATGCTGGTTACCGCCTTGAATCCGAAAATAGGATATTACAAGGCCGCCGCTATCGCCCAGAAAGCCTATCAAGAAAATAAGACTTTGCGGGAGGCGGCTATCGAGTCCGGTTATGTGACCGCCGAGGAGTTTGATCGTTGGGTAGACCCGTCCAAGATGGTAGGAGAGATTGAGTAGTGTCAAAACTGCTACATCTTCTCCCAAAAATGAAACAAAGAGTTAAGATGATAATGGATATTTTTGTACCGTTATCATTTTAATTCTTTGTATTATGAAGAGCACACGATGTATTTTGTCTATAATCTTAGGGTTGCTGGCCGGATGGCTACCTCTGGGTGCGGTTACCGTATTGAAGAACCTACAGGTTGAGTATCAAACCAATCCACTGGGAATTGATGTCAGTCAGCCACGTTTTAACTGGCAGATGGAGTCCGATCGCTATGGGGCCTGTGGGCAGGCTTATCGGTTATGGGTGGCCGATAGTCCGGAGCAATTGGCTGCCGGGCGTTATATCTATGATTCGGGAAAGGTTCTTTCCGGGGAATCGGTCGGCGTAGTTTATCAAGGAAAAGCATTGCAACCTTCCACTCGCTATTATTGGAAAGTTTCCGTATGGGATGAATCGGGAACGGAAATTACCTCCACCGAGCCTGCGTGGTTCGAGACCGGTCTTCTGGGTTCCGGATGGAGTGGCGCCCGTTGGATCGGCTCGTCGGAGACACAACTCTCCAAATATCGCTCGCATTATGTGATCGACTATGATGTGCGGGTTGCCGAGGGTAATGATAAAGCCGTATTTGTCTTTGGGTCGAGGGACGCTGATAATTATGTGTCTGCTGAACTGGACTTGAATGGTTCGGGGGATGCCCGTTTCATTTTACGTCATACCACAGATGGAAAAACGAGGCAAGATGCGGCGGAAAGTCTGGCCTCTATCATCCCAGCCTCGGATAAGCATAAGGTGCATCATATCCGGTTGAAGGTGACGACGGCCCAATATGCCTTGAAATATTTCGTGGATATAGAGATCGATGGAAAGACCTTGGTGAATTCCTCTTTGACTCCCGAGGAGAAAGAACGGAAGAGCCGTGGTGATTTCTGGGGAGGCAAGGAAGGGGCTTTCACCGTGTATCCTTATCCGGATGGAGAGTTGGTTTATCATTGCCGCTTGTACGCGATCGGTTTCCTGCAACCTAAAGGGCAGACCGCTACATTCTCCAACTTGCGTATCAGCGAGGATACGTGGAATACGCTTCTGTACAATCCTGCCGAGACTTATGTGGAGAAAGGGGAGGGAAAGCTCAATGTCTGGTATCCGGGCGAGAACGTATCCGCTCCCATGCTCCGGAAAGCGATAAAGATAGAGAAACCGGTCAAGAGCGCCCGTTTATATGCTACCGCTAGGGGCATCTATGAGTTCTCGGTGAACGGGCGGAAGGTTGGAAAGGATTATCTGAATCCGGGTTGGACGGATTACCGTTACCGTATCATGTATAATACGTATGATATAACGAGTTTGCTACGACCGGGTGATAATGGTATCGGGGCGATGTTGGGCGCCGGATGGTGGAGCGAGCATAGCGGTTTCCTTACCGGTTGGCAGGATCAATACGGAACCCGCCAGTCCTTATTGGGAAAGATCGTGATCGAGTATGCCGACGGTACTCGTGAGACGATCGTTACGAATGATAGCTGGAAATGTTATGACCGGGGACCGATCACTTTTAACGGCCTTCAGAATGGAGAGGAATACGATGCCCGGAAAGAGGTGAACGGCTGGGATGCTCCGGGTTTTGATGACTCGTCATGGAAACCGGCGACCTTATTCGCCGCTCCTCCGGTAAATGTGGAGATCCAAGGATATGTAGGCAGCCCGATACAAAATAATGTGACCCTGACCGCTCAGTCCGTGGTAGAGCCTATCCCCGGTGTCTATGTCTATGATATGGGGCAGAATATGGTCGGTGTTCCCCGTCTGACTTTCAAGGGAAAGGCCGGACAGGAAATCACGATCCGTTTCGGGGAGATGAATTATCCGGAAACGATCCCTACCGAACCTGTCGCCCCGTATACGATCGCGATGTATAAGGAGAAGAAAGGGCAAGTCTATACGGATAATTACCGGAGCGCCCTTTCCACGGATCGTTATATCTTGAAAGGGGATGCGGCGGGTGAGACGTATGAGCCTCGCTTTACGTTCCATGGTTTCCGTTACGTGGAGATTCACGGGTTGGACAAGCCGTTACCCTTGGAGGCGGTGAAAGGGATCGTGCTGGAATCTATCGGTGCGCGGACGAGCGGTTATGAGACGTCGGACGAGCGTGTCAACCGTTTGTTTAATAATATCATCTGGGGCCAACGGGGTAATTTCTTGTCGGTTCCGACTGATTGCCCGCAACGGGATGAGCGTATGGGCTGGACAGGGGATGCGCAGGTATTTGCCCGTACGGCTACTTATAATATGAATGTCGATCCGTTTTACACCCGTTGGCTCTACTCGGTCCGGGATAATCAAGGAGATGACGGTAGTTACGCGAACTATATACCCGTAGTCGGTTTCCCGCCTCACGGCGCGGAGGATGGCGGAGGTGCCATGGGATGGATGGAAGCCGGCGTGATCGTACCGTGGCAAATGTATCAACAATACGGAGACGTGCGTATTTTGGAACAGCATTACGCTTCCATGGTCGCTTATATGGATTATTTGGAGCGTCGTGCTGTACGCTATGTACAGCCCTTCGGTGGTTTCGGCGATTGGCTGGCTATCGAGCCGACGAATTCCATGTTGACGAACACCGCTTACTCCGCCTACGACGCTTTGATTATGGAGCAGGTAGCGAAACGTTTAGGGAAGGACGCGGACCAAAGGCGTTTCCGTACTTTCTACGAGAACGTGAAGAGGTCTTTTAACGACCTGTTCGTAAACGAGGAAGGACGCACGTTCGCCCCGACGGTGGAATCTATCTTTGGCAAGGACTCGCAAGTAGGTATGTGGCCCGGAACGGCGGCTACCGAGGCGAAAATCGTAGATACGCAGACCTCATACGTGGTTCCTCTTCAGTTTGATCTGTTCAATGAGAAAAACAAACCCTTGGCGATCCGGCATCTGGTAGAGAATATCAAGAAACATAATTATACGCTTACGACTGGCTTTATCGGTACGCCTTACCTGAATTTGGTATTATCCGACAATGGTTATGACGATGTCGCCTATAAGCTGTTTGAGCAAACCGCCTATCCTTCATGGCTATACCCTGTCTTGCAAGGCGCTACCACGATTTGGGAACGTTGGAATTCCTACACGTTGGTAAATGGCTTCGGCCCTGTGGACATGAACTCTTTCAACCATTATTCGTATGGCGCTATCGAGGAGTGGATGATAGCTTATACCTTGGGTATCCAGCGGGATGAGGAACAACCCGCCTATAAGCACATCATCCTTCAACCCCGTATCGGCGGAACCTTCTCGTTCATCCGGGGTCATTACGATTCCGCCTATGGCCGTATCGAGAGTGGATGGCAAATCCAAAAGAAGGGCTATATATACGAGGCAACCATCCCCGCTAATACGACGGCTACCTTATATCTGCCCGCCCGGTCTGTTAAGTCCGTTCATGTGGAGAAAGGGCAGGAGGGTATCACGTCCGTGGGGTTGAAGGATGGGAAGGCTGTGTACCGATTGAGATCGGGGAGCTACCGGATATGTGTGGATTGAATATTTAGAAAATATTTGGCCTTGCATCGGGTGCGCAGTCGAATCTGTGAGAAATGCGGGGCTTACATCGGGCGCGGGGTCGAATCTTGGAGAAATATTTGACCTTGCGCTGGGTGCGCGGTCGAATCTCGGAGAAATGCGGGGTTTACACCGGGTGCAAGGTCGAATCTTGGAGAAATGCGGTGCTTCTCACCCGGTGTAAGGTCAGATTTTGTAAAAACGATAGTGCCCGGCCTTATTAAAATCTGTACATTCGCGCAAAAATAAATAAGAACATTGTTCATGATTGTTTAATTCTAATTAGATCAAGCGAGAATGTCAATACGAAAATCGGATCGCATTATCAGCGTGGAGCACGTATCGAAGTATTTCGGCGAGAAAGCCGTGCTGAATGATGTAAATTTACAGGTCCGCAAGGGCGAGTTTGTAACCATTTTGGGGCCTTCCGGTTGCGGAAAGACTACCCTGTTGCGTTTGATAGCCGGCTTCCAGACGGCCTCCGAGGGCGTTATCACGATGTCCGGGAAGGAGATTACGCAGACGCCGCCGCATAAACGTCCCGTAAATACGGTATTCCAGAAATATGCTTTATTTCCACATCTGAATGTGTACAATAATATCGCCTTTGGCCTAAAGCTGAAGAAACTTCCTTCCGCCACGATCGAGAAGAAAGTGAAACAAGCGTTGAAAATGGTAGGGTTGACAGACTATGAGGATCGGGATGTCGATTCCCTTTCCGGTGGCCAGCAGCAACGTGTGGCGATCGCTCGCGCTATCGTGAATGAGCCGGAGGTGTTATTGCTGGATGAGCCGTTGGCGGCCTTGGACTTGAAGATGCGCAAGGACATGCAAATGGAATTGAAAGAGATGCATAAGTCCTTAGGCATTACGTTCGTGTACGTGACCCACGACCAAGAGGAAGCGCTGACGCTGAGCGACACGATCGTTGTCATGAGCGAGGGAAAGATCCAGCAAATCGGTACCCCGATCGATATTTATAACGAGCCGGTCAATTCGTTCGTCGCTGATTTCATCGGTGAGAGTAACATCTTGAACGGAACGATGATCAAGGATAAGCAAGTCTCTTTCGCCGGTCATGAGTTCGAGTGCGTGGATGAGGGATTCGGGGAGCAAATGCCGGTAGATGTCGTGTTGCGCCCCGAGGATATTTACATCTTCGAGCCGTCGGAGGCGGCGATGCTGACGGGTACGGTAACCTCCTCCATCTTTAAGGGCGTGCATTATGAGATGATGGTGCAAACCCCGAACGGATACGAGTTCATGGTACAGGATTACCACCCGTTCGAGGCGGGTAGCGAGGTCGGGCTTCTTATCAAGCCTTTCGATATCCATGTAATGAAGAAAGAGCGTATTTGCAATACCTTCGAGGGAAAGCTCATCGACGCTACGCATGTGGAATTCCTAGGCTGTACGTTCGAATGCAAGGAGGTAACCGATATAGAGCCAAATACGCCTGTGAAAGTCGAGATCGATTTTAAAGATGTGATCTTGGAGGATAACGAGGAAGACGGTCGCCTGACCGGAGAGGTGAAATTTATCCTCTACAAAGGCAACCATTATCATCTGACCGTGTTTACGGATTGGGACGAGGACATCTTTGTCGATACCAACGATGTATGGGATGATGGAGACCATGTCGGCATAACGATCGCCCCGGATAAAATTCGAATTATTCATGCTTAAAAAGGGAAGGAAGTGATCAATACGTTTTCTGCATTTTTTATGAGACGAAGGAACTGGACCATTCCTTATGTCCTGTTCTTGGCCATCTTTGTCGTGATACCGCTCCTCTTGATCGTGTATTACGCCTTTACGAATGACGAAGGGATGTTTACCTTCGCCAATTTCCGTAAGTTTATGATCCATCCCGAGGCGATAAACACCTTCGTGTATTCAGTCGGGATCGCTTTGATAACGACCATTCTTTGTCTGCTGCTGGGATATCCGGCCGCTTGGATATTGAGCCAAGCCCGATTTAATACTTCCCGTACGATGGTCGTTTTGTTTATCCTTCCGATGTGGGTCAATATCTTGATCCGTACGTTGGCTACCGTGGCTTTGTTCGATTTCTTGAATTTCCCGCTGGGAGAGGGGGCCTTGATCTTTGGTATGGTGTACAACTTCCTGCCCTTTATGATCTACCCGATTTATAATACGCTCCAGAAAATGGATCACAGCTTGATAGAGGCGGCGCAAGACTTGGGGGCGAATCCGTCGCAGGTATTTATCAAGGCCGTATTCCCACTATCGATGCCGGGAGTGATGAGCGGTATCATGATGGTGTTTATGCCGACCATCTCTACGTTTGCCATCGCCGAGTTGTTGACGATGAACAATATCAAGCTCTTCGGTACGACCATACAGGAGAATATCAATAACGGTATGTGGAACTACGGGGCGGCGCTTTCTCTTATCATGTTGTTATTAATCGGAATCACGGGATTGTTCAGCAATGAGAGCAGTGATTCGGCGAATGAGGGAGGGCTTATCTGATGGTGAAATATTTAGCTAAGGGATATCTATGGGCTTTGTTATTATTGCTCTACTCGCCGATCTTGATTATCATGATCTTCTCATTTACGGAGGCGAAAGTACTGGGTAACTGGACCGGGTTCTCCACGAAATTATATAGCTCTCTTTTTGCCGGCAACGTACAACATTCGTTGGTCAGCGCACTTTGGAATACGTTCGCTATCGCCATGATAGCCGCTACGGTATCTACCTTGTTGGGGAGCGTAGCCGCTATCGGGATCTTTAATTTGAAGGCAAGAGCCCGCAATGCCGTGAGTTTTGTCAATAACATCCCGATGTTGAATCCGGATATCATTACCGGTATTTCCTTGTTCCTGTTGTTTGTCAGCTTAGGGATCTCTCAAGGTTTGACGACGGTCGTGCTGGCGCATATCACGTTCTGTACGCCGTATGTGGTATTAAGCGTCATGCCCCGCTTGAAACAAATGAACCAGAATATCTACGAGGCGGCGTTGGATTTGGGGGCGACTCCGTTTCAGGCCTTGCGGAAGGTGATCTTCCCGGAAATCCGTCCGGGTATGATCAGTGGCTTTATCCTTGCCTTCACGCTATCTATCGACGATTTCGCCGTGACCATATTTACAATTGGTAATGAGGGCTTGGAAACCCTTTCCACCTTTATCTACGCGGATGCCCGGAAAGGAGGTTTGACCCCGGAACTGCGTCCCCTCTCAACGATTATATTCGTAACCGTGTTAGTATTGTTGATTGTTATAAATAAACGTGCTGAGAAAGCGAAGCGAGCGTAAATGAAAATGAAGAAATTTATATCGATTCTGTCTGTTTTGGCCCTGCTTATGGGGCTGTTCACTTCTTGCGGGCGCTCGGACGAGGAGAGAAGCAAGATCTTGAAGATTTATAACTGGGGAGATTATATCGACGAGGACGTCCTGACGGATTTCCCGAAATGGTATAAGGAACAGACGGGTGAGGAAGTCCGGATTATCTATCAGGTCTTTGATATCAACGAGATCATGTTGACCAAGATCGAGCGGGGACATGAGGATTTCGACTTGATTTGCCCTTCGGAGTATATCCTTGAGCGCATGCTGCGGAAAAATCTCTTGCTACCGATCGACCGTAATTTCGGGAAGACACCGGATTATATCGACAATGTCTCTCCCTATATCCAAGAGGAACTGAATAAGTTAAGTCAGCCGGGCCGTAAGACTACCGACTACGTGGTTCCTTATATGTGGGGAACCGCCGGCCTGTTGTATAATAAAGCCGATGTCTCGAGGGACGAGGTAATGTCGTGGAAATGCCTTTGGGACCCTCGTTTCAGGAATAAGATCTTGATGAAGGATAGTTATCGTGACGCTTATGGAACCGCTATCATATACGCCCATGCGAGGGAATTGGCGAATGGTACGATCACGGTGGAGCAATTGATGAACGATAGCTCCTCGGAAATGATCGCTATCGCCGAGGAATACTTAAAGAAAATGAAACCGAATATCGCCGGTTGGGAGGCCGATTTCGGTAAGGAGATGATGACGAAAGGAAAGGCGTGGCTGAATTTCACTTGGAGCGGCGACGCGGTCTGGGCCATGGAAGAGGCGAGTGCCGTAGGCGTAGATCTGGGGTATGAGGTTCCTTTGGAGGGTAGTAATATCTGGTACGATGGTTGGGCGATCCCTAAATACGCTCGCAACGTGAAGGCGGCCAGTTATTTTATGGACTATCTATGCCGTCCGGACATCGTCTGCCGTAATATGGAAGTGACCGGATATGTCAGCACCGTGGCCACCCCGGAAATATTGGCGGAAAAGATCGATACGACGCAGACCGAGTTCTCGGACGTAAGTTATTTCTTCGGACCGGGAGCGGAGCGTGTCCAGATAGACCCGGCTCAATATCCGGACCGGAAGGTCGTGGAACGTTGTGCCATGATCCGTGATTTCGGGAACGAGACGGAGGTGGTTCTGGAAATGTGGAGCCGGGTAAAAGGTGACAATCTTAACTCTTGGATTGTTATATTGATATTCGCTGTTTTCGGCTTGTTGTTTGTCTGGGTCGTTTACAAGCGGATCAATCGTTATCAACAGAAAAGACGACATCGTAGACGTCGTAGCTGGTATAAAAAGAAATGATATGGAAGGCATAAAGAACTTGATTATAGACTTGGGCGGTGTGCTTATTAACTTGACTCGCAACCGTTGTATCGAGGCTTTCGAGAATCTGGGCGTGGAGAATATCCGGGAACAGATCACGAATAACTATCAACATAAGGACTTGTTTGAGCGATTAGAGTTGGGAACGATTTCGGTGGAACAGTTTCGCGATGATATTCGTGCCTTATCGGGAAAGCCCCTGACGGACGAACAAATCGACACGGCATGGATCGCCATGTTGGGAGACGTCCCGGAAAATAAGTTGCGTCTGCTATTGGAGCTTCGTGAACGCTATAATACGATGCTTCTGAGCAATACGAACGAGCTTCATTGGAAATGGTCCGAAGATACCTATTTCTCTTATCAAGGTCTTTGTGCCCAAGATTTCTTCCATAAGATTTACCTCTCTTACGAATTGCATATGCTGAAGCCGAACGTGGATATTTTTGAGTACGTACTGAAGGACTCGAATCTTTTAGCCGAGGAGACTATGCTGATTGATGACGCTTCCGTGAATTGCCGGGCGGCTGAATTATTGGGAATGAAGTCCTATATGCCGCAGCAAAGGGAGGATTGGTCGCATCTATTCAAATGAAGGCCGGTCATTGTTTGGTCCCGGCCTAAATGTCTTTAACCTTTAGGATATTATACGAGGTACCAAGATCATACACATCATTCCCGTCTACTTTCTTGATGTACTTTACGACACGGATGGTGACGGGAAGGATGATAACCTCGTACAAGGATTTAAGTACCGCCTGCGTCCCGATCATGATAAGCAATTCTCCGGCCGGGATCAATCCGGCGAAGGCGATCGGGAAAAAGATCAGGGAATCGGCGCTCTCACCGATAAGGGTAGATACGATCGCTCGTAACGAGAAATTCTTTCCGTTGGAGGCGATTTTCATTTTGCTCATCACATAGGCGTTCAGGAAAGAACCGGCCAAAAACGCTATCAAGCTGGCGACCGCTATACGTGGGGCCATCCCGAAGACGAAATTGAAACCTTCCTCACCCTCCCAAAAAGGGGCGGCCGGTAATAATACCGCCAATTGCGCGAATGCGATCACCAGAAAATTAGAGGCGAAGCCACTCCAGATAATTAGCCGTGCCTTCTTGAATCCCCACACTTCCGCTATACAATCATTGATGATATACGAGATCGGGAATACGATCAAACCTGCGGTAGCCGTTATACCGCCTACTTGCACTACTTTTGTCTCTAAAAGATTGGACGCTACAAGGCATATATTAAAAAGTATACCTAGCAGCATGAAAGGTACTGTAACTGTTTTTTGCATGTCTTCTTGTTTTTAACGAGGTTTATCAAGCACTCGGGGTGCGAAGGTACGAAAATTCTCATTAAAAACGATGGGTATAGCAGATACCGATCGCATGGCGGTAATTCACGGGATCGTCTACATTAAATATATGGTAGCGATAATAGAGTTGGAGGTTATTGTTCGGGTTTAGTTGGTAATTACTTCCTGTGGAGAAACGGATCTTATCGGACCGCATCTTATTTCGCGTATCATTGAAGACCTCGGTGTAGGCAAAAGGACAGAAACCACTCTTGCCGATCTTATAGGAGAGGGTCAGCATCGAACGCAGATAATTCTTGGGATGTTCGGCGTGAACCTTATAGGTACTTTGAAAACGTTCCCGGACAGAGAGGGTAAAACGTCCGGCCGAATAAGTCCCCGTAGCGTAGAGATAATATCGGTTTCGTAACTCGTCGGATGCCTTGTATCGTGCTAGAGACATATATCCGCTTCCTGCCAGAAGATATTTATTAAACTTGTAGTTTACCTCAACGGTGGTGAGGAACCATTCCGCTTCCTTAAAGTCATCTCTCGGACGGATGTCCTCTTCTACAAGAAAGGATAAATGCTTATAGATTTTTCCGCATAGGCTCGCCTTGAAATACACACCTGCGCCTTCCATTCCGTATAGGGATGAAGTGCATCCTATTATAAAGAATAGGATCAGATAAATAGATCGTTTTGTATATGATGTGTTTTTCATGTAGAGTGACTTCCGATGCAAAAGTAGTGTTTTTGGATGTAATACCAACGCCTCAGGATATTATATCCGATTTTTCTTATATTTGTCTCCTATTAACTATCAAATTCGAATACATGGAAAACATATCAAGAAGAACGGCTATCAAGACATTTTTAGCTGGAGGCGTGGCTTTGGCGACTACAGGTATCGAGGCGGCAGCCGCCGCGAAAAAGAAAACAGACGTGAAGGAAACCTTGAAAGGAAATGTCCGCCATTCCGTAAGTAAATGGTGTTTCGGCGATTATAAGCTGGACGAGTTCTGTGAGATCTGCAAGCATATAGGGATTGAATCCGTTGAGTTGCTGGACCCGGTAGATTGGCCGATCGTACAAAAACATGGCCTGACGGTGGCGATGGCGCAAGGGGCCGGGCTTGGAATAGATCGAGGTTTCAATGATCCGGCCTTGCATGACGAGTTGGTCGCCAGTTATGAGAAGGTGATCCCGATGGTGGCGGACGCTGGATTGACAAACTTGATTTGCTTCTCCGGCAGACGTAATGGCGTAACGGACTTGCAAGGCTGGGAGAACTGCGAGAAGGGGTTGAAGCGCCTTATCCCGTTAGCGGAGAAACATAAGGTCGTCTTGACTATGGAGCTTTTGAACAGTGTCGGCCATAAGGATTATCTGTGCGATCATACGGTTTGGGGGGCGGAGCTTTGTCGCCGTATCGGTTCCCCTAATTTTAAGTTACTATATGATATTTATCATATGCAGATCATGGAGGGGAATATCATCGAGAATATCCGGAAATATAATCAATACTTCTCCCATGTCCATACCGGAGGTAGCCCGGGACGTGCGGAAATCGACGAGACGCAGGAACTTTATTATCCGGCTATCATCAAGGCTCTTATGGAGACAGGCTATAAAGGCTTCGTTGGGCAGGAGTTCGTCCCCGCCCAAGAAGACAAGATCGCTTCCTTGGAGAAGTGTATCCGTATCTGTGATGTATAGGGCTATTTAGTAATAACTTACAGTGCCAAGCCAATGCCGTTATAGTGGCACGGCTGTGCCACCAGCGTGGCATCGTTGTGCCATCGCTATGGCATCATCGTGCCATCGCCGTGGCATTATCGTGCCATAAGGGTGGCACGACTATAATACTAGAATGACAAAGACCTTGAATTTATTTTCTCCAGCCATGTTACGTTTTCTTTTCTCGATTGTCATTAAGATAGAATGGAACAAGAACAGTTTAAAAAAGAGATATTGCCTTTGCGGGAGAAACTATTCCTTTACGCGAGAAGGCTGCTTGATAACCCGGAGGATGCCGAGGATATCATGCAGGAAGTCTTTTTGAAACTATGGTATATGCGTGGCGAGTTAGACTATTATAATTTAGACTATTTTTTTATGTCGAGATATTGGATAGTAGTGTCTAAATTTTGTACACCACTGTCAAATAATTGGACAGTCTGTTTTGGAAAGTAAAATACTACTTGTTTGAGAATTAAATATTTAGTTAGTTTGGCACACTATTTGAATTAGATATGGTAAATTAAATAGTTAGATAACAATTAAAACAAATACAGTCATGATTAAGATCGAAGGTTTAAGTAAGTTTTTCCGTACGGAAGAGGTTGAGACAATTGCGTTGAATAAGGTTTCTTTGGAGGTAAAAGATGGCGAGTTCGTCGCTGTCATGGGACCTTCCGGTTGCGGTAAGTCTACGTTGTTGAATATTCTGGGTTTGCTGGATAATCCTTCCGAGGGAAATTATTACTTGGGCGACCAAGAGGTAGGACACTTGAAAGAGAAAGAGCGTACGCAGGTCCGTAAGGGAAACATCGGTTTCGTGTTCCAGAGCTTCAACTTGATAGACGAGTTGAACGTTTTTGAGAACGTGGAGCTGCCGTTGACTTATCTAAAGATCAAGGCGTCGGAGCGTAAGCAGATGGTAACGGATATCTTGAAGCGGATGAATATCAGCCACCGTGCGGCTCACTTCCCTCAGCAACTCTCCGGAGGTCAGCAGCAGCGTGTGGCGATCGCTCGTGCGGTAGTTTCCAACCCGAAGATAATCTTGGCCGATGAGCCAACGGGTAACTTGGATTCCAAGAACGGTGCCGAGGTTATGCAGCTGCTCACCGAGCTGAATAAGGAGGGAACGACAATCGTAATGGTGACGCACTCCAAGCACGACGCGGGTTTCGCCCACCGTGTGATCAATTTATTCGACGGTAGCGTTGTTTCTTCCGTTAGTGAATTTATTTAGTCAACATGACATAAACACATACACACAAGAGTTTTTTATAAGCTAATTGGCCTGTGAAGGTCGGTTAGCTTTCAATTTAACTTAAATACAAATCGATGAGACAGCTATATTATACAATCCGTTATTTACTTCGAGGCCGAGGGGGAAATGTGATCAAGGTTCTGTCCTTGACACTAGGACTTGGAGTGGGATTGATCCTGTTCGCTAGGGTCGCTTTTGAATTGAGCTTCGATACATTCTTTGACCAAGTGGAAGATTTGTATAGCTTGCATGTGCGATACAATGATGATAAAACGGGAGAGGAAGATGGGTCTCGTATCCTATTTGCCCCGATCCCGGAGGCTTTGCGGCAAGAGTTCCCCGAGATACAGTATGCGACGGTTTGCCGGAGAAGATACGGAGCCGTATTGTATCATGGTGAGGATCGGTTCAAGCCCCGTTTGATGATGGCGGATTCCCTCTTTTTCCGTACGATGGGAATCAAGGTGCTAAGAGGGGATGACCGTTTGTTGGGAATCGAAGATCAAGTTTTCTTATCGGAAAAAATGGCTGAACGTATATTTGGCAAGGAAGATCCGATCGGGAAACAACTGCTGTACGGAAAAAACTATCCTTATACGGTGGCCGGGATATTCCGTGACATACCGGAAAATAGTCATTTACGTTTTGACGCTGTCGCTTCTTTCATTAATATGAAAACCCAGTTCGGTGCCTATGCCGGTTGGGGTGCCGACGATAGTTATCTGGGCTATATCCGCCTGAAACCGGGTGTGTTCCCGGAACAAATCAATCAGAAAATACCGGCTTTATTGCCTAAATATATAGATGTAGAAAGAGAGAGGAAACAAGGTTTTGATATGGAGCTTTATATCAAGCCGGTCTCGGAGATATATACGCAAAGTACCGAGGTGAAGCGGATGGTGGTGATCATGAGCGTACTGGCTTTCGCTTTGTTATTCGTGGCGGCGATGAATTATATCTTGAACTCGGTATCTTCTCTGCCGATCCGGGCGAGATCCGTAGGAGTACACAAATGTAATGGAGCTTCCAGCAAGGACATTTTCAATATGTTCTTGTTTGAGACGGCGGCTTTATTTGTAGTGGCTCTTGTATGTATGGCATTGCTTTTATTCGCTTTCCGGGAATATGTAGCGGATATGGCGGCTGTTCCTACTTGGGGCACTTTATTGAATGCGCAGACTATATGGCTTCCTGCGATCATGATCTTGGCTATATTCATTTTGTCCGCCTTGCTACCGGCCCGTTTGTTCAGCGTTATCCCGGTTACCCAAGTATTCCGGGTATCTACTTCGGGTAAGCAGGGATGGAAGCGGAGTTTGCTCTTTATCCAGTTTGGGGGAATTGCGTTTGTCATTACATTATTGGTGATCGTGTTATTGCAATATGATCGGCTAATGAATAATGATTTAGGATATGATCCGGAAAATATAGTGTATGCCCCCTTGAATAATATGGATGATCCGGAAACGGCCAAACTTACCGCCGAGTTCAAGAAGTTACCTTATGTCACGGCTACGGGGCTTTCGTCAATGGACATTCTAAGTGGTTATGGTGGTTTCCCTATTCTGGATAATGAGAAAAACTGGCTGTTCACGGCCCGACAGGTAAACTATAACGCCGATTATCTCTCTCTGATGAAAATCCCCTTGCTTGAGGGGCAACCACTAAAAGGTGACGGGGATATCTTAGTGAATGAGTCATTCGTGAGTAAGCGTGGGTGGACGGATGGTGCGATCGGTAAATATATTTATGATGATGAGGGTAATTTAAAGGGAAAAATAGTGGGTGTCACCTGCGATTTCATGGTGACTTCCTTCTTCACTCCCCAGTTACCGGTCATCATGTTTGGTAGTGACCGGATGAGTTATTGTAACTTTACGGTTCGTGTCTCCGAGTTAACTCCGGAATATTTGCGGGAAATGAATGATCGGATTGCGGAACTATTCCCGAATGAGGATGTCGGTTTTACGGTGCTGAAAACGATCATAGAGTCTCAGTATGAGGGAACCCGTCATTTCCGTGACGGCGTCTTTGTTGCCTCGATCGCTATCTTGCTGATAACCTTAATGGGATTATTAGGATATATTACGGACGAGATGCACCGTAGGAGCAAGGAGATAGCGATTCGCAAGGTGAATGGAGCGACGGCCCCGAATATTTTACGTCTTTTATCTAAGGATGTTTTGATCACGGCTTTTCCGGCTATCCTTTTAGGAGTGATAGCCTCACGAGTCGTGGGAGAGAGCTGGTTGAGGCAATTCGCGGATAAGATACCGCTGACTGTTTTTATTTTCATATCTACGGCTCTACTGGTTCTAGCGATCATTTGGGGATGCGTGATCCTGAAATCTTGGAATATCGCCAATGAGAATCCGGTCCGTAGCATTAAGAACGAATAATATAACAGGTAATATAAAATTACGTATGAAAACTATTTTGAGGAATCTCTTGAGTGTATTGTGCCGTTTCAAGATGGCGACACTTTTAAATGTATTAGGACTATCTGTGGCTTTTTCTGCTTTCATCTTGATTATGATGCAAGTCGAGTATGATCAGAATTTTGACCGAGGATATACGGATACGGAATCTATATTTCGGGTAGAAGCTATGTTTGAGGATGGTGGGCAGGCAGTTATTTGCCGTCCGCTGGCCGATGCTTTTATCCAATCCTCGCCTCATATCGTAGCTGGGACCTTGGCGAATCCTTGGGGAGGGGACTTGTTTTTCTCTGTAGAAGAGAATGGTGTACGGAATACTTTTAAGGAACAATGTATAAATGTTTATCCTGAATTCACGAAGGTATTTGACTTTAAATTTCAGGAAGGAAATCCGGAGGCGTTACAGGAGCCAAACGTTGTTTTGTTGCCGCAGAGCATGGCTCAGAAGTTTTTTGGGAATCAATCGGCTGTAGGCAAGCAATTGAAGTTTGAGAATGGAGATCATCTAACGGTAGGTGGAGTGTATAAGGATTATCCACGGAATTCATCTATACGGAATTGTATTTATCAAAAGATGGACCCGAAGGAAAACGCCCAAAGCTGGGGAAACTGGAATTATATTTTCTATATCCGTTTGGACAATCCGAAGAATGTCGAGGGGTTATTTGAAAATTTCAAGGCACATTTTGATCCTGCTCTAATAAAGGATAATAGTTTCTCATGGGGGGGATCTGGAATGACTTTCCGTATTAATCCGTTGCCTGATGTTCATTATACGACTGATGTAAAATATGACCAGACCCCGAAAGCCAGCAGGCAAACTTTGATGATATTATTTGCCATAGCTATCGTGATCGTGATAATCGCCGGAATTAATTTCACGAATTTCAGTACGGCACTTACCCCGATGCGTATTAAGAGTATTAATACACAAAAAGTATTAGGGGGAAAAGAATCTGTGATCCGTTTTGCTTTGATTTTAGAAGCGGTGTTAATAAGTATAATCTCTTATTTGTTAGGACTGCTATTAGTTTATATCGCGGGGAAGACGGAAATAGCCTCATTGATAAATGCCGATATTTCGTTATCAATGCATATCGGATTGGTTTTGGCTACAGCTTTTATCTCAATAGCTACCGGGCTTCTTGCCGGTGTATATCCAGCATATTATATGACTTCTTTCCCACCGGCTTTAGTGTTGAAAGGTAGTTTTGGCTTGTCTCCGAAGGGACGTCAATTACGAAATGCATTGATAGGAGTGCAGTATGTAGCTTCTTTCGGATTAATTATTGGTGCTACATTCATGTATTTGCAGAATTATTATATGCAAAACACCCCTCTCGGTTATGATAAGGATGAGATAATTATTACGAATATGAATAACAACATCCGGAAAAGTCGGGATGCTTTCGCCAGCCAAGTGAAATCTTTCTCCGGTATCGAAGAGGTTACATATGCGGAGATGCTCCTTTCTAGTCAGGACCAATACATGGGATGGGGACGTAAATACCGGGATAAGGATATACAATTCCAATGTCTACCGGTTGAATCTTCTTTTTTGAAGGTGATGAATGTGAAAATATCGGAAGGTCGTGATTTCCGGGAGGAAGATAAGGCGAAACGTTATGGCACGTTTGTCTTTAACGAACGTGCCCGGACAGAATATGGGCTGGAGATAGGATCTTTAATAGATAGTATGGAGATTGTCGGTTTTATGCCGGATGTTAAATTCGCCTCTTTCCGTACGGAGGTAACGCCTATGGCCTTTTTTGTATGGGGTACTAATAATTGGGGAAACCAACCTAATTACGCTTATATAAAGGTAAAAGCCGGCTCTGACTTACGGGGGGCTATGCAACATGTCAAGACTACGCTTCAATCATTTGATCCGGAATACCCGTTTAATGTCCGTTTCTTCGATGAGGTATTGAACGGACTTTATGAGAAAGAGAGAAGCCTCAGTTCATTGATTACCTTATTTAGTTTAATCGCGATCTTTATCTCGGTGGTAGGGGTATTCGGTTTGGTCGTATTCGATAGTGAGTACCGGAAGAAAGAGATCGGTATCCGTAAGGTATTAGGCTCTACTACCGAGGAGATTATCGTGATGTTTAACAAGACATACATACGAATCTTATGTGTTTGTTTTGTTTTGGGGGCGCCTATCGCCGGTTATGTGGTACATCGATGGCTTGAGAATTTCGCTTATAAGACTCCTATGTATTGGTGGGTGTATTTGATCGCTTTTGCTATCATAGCAGTTATCACGATATTGACTGTCACTTTCCAGAACTGGCGTGCGGCGAATGAGAATCCAGTACATAGTATTAAGAATGAATAGAAGATTTTTGTAGAATCATATTGCTGCTTTCATAGAAAAGTATGTGTCCAATAATTGTACAATGGTGTCCAATTATTGGACACTTCTGTTTTATGAATTGAGAATTAATTTATTGAATATTAGTTTGATGTGTAGTTTGGCACGTTATTTGAATATTATTAGATGGATTTGAGTATAATAAATTAAAACAAATACAGCCATGATTAAGATCGAAGGTTTAAGTAAGTTTTTCCGTACGGAAGAGGTTGAGACAATTGCGTTGAACAAGGTTTCTTTGAATATCTTGAAACGAATGAATATCAGCCATCTTATTTAAGGAATACTCTTTTTGGGTCGATTTTAGTATCAATAAAATAGAGCAAGTTATGAAAACAATCATACGCAATTTCATCAATGTATTAATACGTTTCAAGGTGGCTACCTTTTTGAATGTAGCGGGATTAGCGGTCGCTTTCGCCGCGTTTTTAATTATCATGGTGCAAGTAAGCTTTGAGCATAACTTCGATCGTTGTCATCCGAACTCGACCCGGATTTATCGGATGGGACTTTCTTTCCCGGATGGAGCAAGCATGATCCATTGCCGCCCGTTGATAGAGTCGTTTATCCACTCTTCCCCGCATATTGAGGCCGGTACGTTAATCAATCCGTATATAGGAGAGATGTATGTGACTGTTACAAGAAAAGAGGGAAAGCAAGGTTTCAAGGAGACGATCATAACTTGCCATCCGGAGATTACCCAGATGTTCCAGTTTACGATGCGTGAAGGAGAATCTTCTTGCTTGTCGGAACCGGAAAAAGCCTTGATACCGGAAAGTATGGCTCACCGGTTATTTGGAAAGGAATCGGCAATTGGAAAGCAGATCGTTCCCGATGGTGGGATCTGGACAAAACCGGGCGTGAAATATTTGGTCGTAGGAGGTGTTTATAAGGATTTCCCGGAAAACACACAGTTGAAGAACGTGATTTATACGGAGATGTCTCCGGATTACGCGCTGACGAATTGGATAAGTAGTAACTATTTCTGTTACGTGATGCTAGATCCTTCTGCTTCCCCGAAAGAAGTGGCTGGGAATTTTGATGTCCATTTTGACTATTCGAAGCAATATGGGGATATGGCGAAAGATATACATGCCGAGCTGGTCCCCCTAACCGATATTTATTATATGAACGAGGATTCCAGCGGAAGTTTAGTGAAAAGCGGTAGCGCGGAGAAAGCCCGGTTACTGATGCTGATCGCTTTTCTGGTGATTATTGTGGCGGGTATCAACTTCACGAATTTTAGTACCTCTTTGGCGCCTTTGCGCATCAAGAGTATCAACACGCAAAAAGTTCTGGGGAGTTCTGCTGGCATATTACGTGCTTCCCTGTTATTTGAAGCCGTGGGTATTAGTTTGCTTGCTTTCCTTTGTTCTTTGTTTATCGTTTGGGGATTAGGACATATGGGATGGCTGTATTTTGTGCAAGCGGATACGACATTGACTGCTTACCCCGGTTTAGTAGGTGGCTTAGCTGTATTATCTGTTATAATAGGTCTTATTGCGGGGATCTATCCATCTTTATATATGACTTCTTTCCCTCCGGCATTAGTATTGAAAGGCTCTTTCGGGCTTTCTTCCTCTGGGAAGAAGTTGCGTACGGCATTGATCGGTTTTCAGTTTATCGTTTCTATCGTATTGATTATATCAGCCATGTTCGTTCGTCAACAAAATAGGTTTATGCAAAAATATTCTTTGGGTTTCGACAAAGATCAGGTAGTAGTTGTCGAGCTGAACCGGAATATTATGCATGACCATAAGGATAGCTACGTGGGTGGATTGAAAGAATATCCGGGAATAGAGGATGTGGCGTTCTGTTCCCAGAAGTTTGGATCGGAGGATAGCTATCGTACGTGGGGAGGTGTATATAAAGAGCAGAGTGTTAATTTCACTTCTCTTTCTGTTTCTTGGAATTTCTTCAAAGTAATGGGTATTCCATTGATTGGGGGGCGGATGCCTACCGAGTCTGATGAGAGAGGTAACAACTATAGTTATGTATTCAATAGACAAATGCGGGATAAATGGAACATGGAACCGAATGATATCATGCGGATTCCATGGCTTGAGGAGGAATCGGCCGATGGTTCCGTCATCGGATTTGTAGATGATGTTAAATTTACTTCCTTGCGACAAAGCGTCTCCGAATTAGGTTTTGTTATTAATGAACCTCGTTTGATGCTTTATTCTTTTATTCGTGTGAAAGCGGGAAGCGATATCATGGGCGTGGTGGATCATATCCGTAAGACAGTAGCCCACTTAGATCCCACATATCCTTGTGAGGTAGAATTTTATGATGAGATTTTCGATCATTTATATCATCAAGAACGGAATTTAAGTACGATGATTTTATTGTTTAGCCTGTTGGCTGTGATTATCTCTATTGTCGGTATATTCGGCCTCGTTATATTCGAGACCCAGTATCGCCGGAAAGAGATCGGTATTCGTAAGGTATTCGGGGCCACGGTTCATGAGATCTTGATTATGTTCAATGAGATTTATTTCCGTATTGTCTGCGTTTGCTTTATCATAGCGGCTCCTTTGGCTTATTATGGCGTACGGAAATGGTTAGAGGGTTTTGCTTATAAAACTCCTATTTATTGGTGGATATTTGCGTTCGCTCTATTAATTGTCTCCTTAATAACGATGTTTACGGTAACTTTCCAAAACTGGCGTGCGGCGAACGCGAATCCAGTGGATAGCATTAAAACGGAATAATAAATGAAACTATAATAAAATGAAAACGATTATTCGAAACTTTCTAAGTGTGTTGAGGCGGTTTAAAATGGCGACCGCATTGAACGTAGCCGGTCTTGCGGTTGCTTTCGCCGCTTTTATCGTGATTTTGATACAGATTAATTTTGAGCGGACTTTTGACCGTTGCCATCCTACGTCCGGGCGGATTTTTAGGGTGGACTTGACCATTCCGGGTACTTTCGGGACAATATTACCCCGTGCCTTTGTGGAGGCTGTCATCCAATCTTCCCCGCATATAGAGGCGGGTACATTGTTGACTCCTTCTTTTGGCCAGAATGGTGTTTATCTCTCGGTGGATAGAAACGGGCAACCGTTTGGGTTTAAGGAAATCGTGACAACCTGCCACGCTAGTTTACCGAAGATATTTGCGTTCCCGATCGTGGAAGGCGATATCGATTGCTTGAAAGATCCCGAGAAAGTAATGGTACCCCGAAGCTTGGCTGACAAGTTGTTTGGGGAAGATATCTCTGCGGTTGGTAAGACGTTGCGAGCGGAAGAAAATATCTGGACTAAATCGGCTAAGCTCTTTACGATTGGCGCGGTTTATAAGGATTTCCCGGAGAACACGCAGCTTCGGAACGTGGTCTATACGGCGATCGATCCGGATTATAATATCAATAATTTTAGCTCAAGTAACTGGGTTTGTTATTTATTGCTTGATAATCCTGCCATGGCAGATGAGGTTGCCGATAATTTCAACCGTCATTTTGATTTCAAGAAGATTTACCATGAAGGAGAACAGATCCGGCTCGTTCCGCTGACTGATATTTATTATATGAATGAGACGCAAGACGGTGGTACATTCCGGAGCGGAAACAAGGAAGTCACGGCCTTATTGTTCGGTATAGCTCTTCTGATCGTCATTGTCGCGGCTATTAACTTCACGAACTTTAGCACTTCTCTGACTCCGTTGCGAATCAAAAGTATCAATACGCAGAAGGTATTGGGTAGTTCGGATACTTTGTTGCGCAGATCTTTATTGATAGAGGCAGCCCTTATTAGTTTTATAGCATGGCTGGTAAGTCTCGTTATCGTTTGGGGATTGGATTGGGCGGAAGCGCTACCTTTTATCGAGGCTGATTTGAGTTTGGTCTCAAATCTTCCGATCGTTTTCTTGTGTGGCATCGTAGCGTTAGTTATCGGTTGGCTGGCGGGTATTTATCCTGCTTATTATATAACTTCTTTTCCTCCGGCCTTGGTGCTGAAGGGCAGCTTCGGGTTATCTCCTTCCGGGCGTAAGTTACGTACGACATTGATTTGTGTCCAGTTCGTTGTTTCGATCGTGTTGATTATCGGGGCTTGCTTTGTACAAATCCAGAATAGTTATATGCGGAATTTCTCTTTAGGATTCGATAAGGATCAGGTAGCTATCGTGGAGCTGAATGAGACAATGTACAATAAGCATCACGATACATATGTGAATCGCTTGAAAGAGAATCCGGGGATCGAGGATGTAGCTTTCGCTATGGAGAAAGTGGGCTCTAAGGACGGGTATAAC
Organism: Parabacteroides sp. KHUB-02; assembly: GCF_056640955.1. NCBI lineage: Bacteria > Pseudomonadati > Bacteroidota > Bacteroidia > Bacteroidales > Tannerellaceae > Parabacteroides > Parabacteroides sp. KHUB-02. The sequence continues at coordinate 896,555 of NZ_JBWQEV010000001.1, forward strand.
ACGAATGGCGGTAATTATAAGGGTAAGGACTTTCAGTATTTCATAATTATAGCATCTTCCAATTTCTTGCGGGTGATGGGGATTCCGGTTATAGAAGGGAGAGATTTCTCAAAGGCGGACGAACTTTCGGATCATGTGTCTTATATATTCAATCGTACGGCCATGGAGGGGTTGGATATGCAAGTGGGTGACGCGTTCGATAGCTATTCTCCCGGTCATCTTATCGGTTTCTCCGACGATGTGAAATTCACCTCGCTTCGTGGTGGAGAGGATAATATCGCTTTCTTGGTCGGAAACTTTGGTTATTCTTTGCCAATCTCTTATATCCGCTTGAAAGCCGGATCGGACATTCATGCCGTAGTAGGACACATCCAGGAGACGATGAGAGAATTAGACCCTTCCTATCCGTTCAATATCGAGTTCTATGATGAGATCTTTAATCATCTTTACCGGAAAGAGGAGAACCTGCGCGATCTGGTTACGGTCTTTAGTTTACTGGCGATTATTATCTCTTTGGTCGGGGTATTTGGCTTAGTGGTGTTCGAGACTCAATACCGCCGTAAGGAAATAGGTATCCGCAAGGTACATGGAGCTACGGTAGGAGAGATCCTGCTGATGTTTAATAAGGCCTATCTGAGGATTGTAGGTATTTGCTTCGTGATAGCGGCGCCGGTCGCTTGGCAGGGCGTGAAGATGTGGCTCGAGGGCTTCGCTTATAAGACTCCGCTTCATTGGTGGGTATTCTTAATCGCCTTATTGATCGTAACCGTAATCACATTATTGACCGTAAGCTTCCAGAACTGGAAAGCGGCGAACGAGAACCCGGTAAATAGTATCAAGAGCGAGTAATCCACCATCCCATCTTCCACGCCAGTAGCAAGATCAGTAGGGAAAGGACCAAGCAGGCTAATAGCAACCAAACTCCCAATCCGTTGACGAAAAGGATGGGGACGAAGGTGATCAATAAGATCTCTATGGGAGCGATAGGCAGGTAAGCCATCGCGTAATCATCCATCGCTTTGCTGGAAAGTTTCGGATCGACGATCCGCAGCAAGGCGATGCCCATGGCCATCGTGCCGGTCCACCATCCCCAAGCGAAAATCATGCGCTCGAACCAAAAGGTCTTGGCTAATCTTCTTCCTAAGAAGAATGTTATGCACCAGACGATCGCCACGCCCGCTATGATGAGTACGATAAGCGGCAAGGCATATTTTACGATCACCCCTAGCTTGATAGACGCTACACCGCAAGCTACCAGCATATCCGTGAAGGAACTGCTCAGCCTCTGGGTCGTCTGCGGACAGATATATCTGGATATGGTTGTTGCGTCGAAGAATTTCTTTAATACTAATCCAATGATAAAGGCACAACTGAAAACAGGTAACTCCAATACCGGATAATACACCTTTACGGTTTGGCTAACCATATATCCCAAAAAAGCCACGACAAACACCAAGGCCACATGGAAAGTCAGCGTATCGATGGATATGGAGGAAGTCGTAGCCTCTCCGATGGAATCCCGCTTATCCTCCGGCAGCAACCCGCTTCTCAACTCATCCGGGAGATCGTCGAAATCCGAGATAAAAGCGGTTTGTTTATGCTTGGCCGCCCATTTGACCATCAGTAAACCTCCGATGATCGAGCAAATAACCCCCACGGTAGCGGTTGTCATGCCTAAACTGCGAGCCTCGTCCCAGCCCAATCCCTCGAACGCAGACCCGATAGCAGCGGCCGTGCCGTGTCCGCCATAAAAGCCTGTCGGCAACATAATGCCGAAAGCGTCATTCAGGTCCGGCCAGATCAGTTTGATCACGTACAATCCGAAAAGGCCTACCAATGCCCATTGCAATAACATACCCACCTGAGCGTACGCCCACATCGGCCCGACTCGTTTCGCTACTTCTTTCATGGAGACGTTCGGGGAAGATAAAGGCAACGCGCCGAACACCAAGGCGATAAGGATAGCCGCATAAGTACCTAAGTCATTGGAAAGCGGAATCCACCCCAGTCCATTAGGTCCGAACGCCAGTCCTAGCAAGCCTGCGATCAAGCTGGGTGGGATGAATAATTGTTGTATCAGTTTTACCTTGACTCGTATGAATTTGCCAACCAATAGAAGTATCGAAATGAATCCAAGATCCGTAAAGAGAGTCCAAGGGGTGAACTGTGTTAGGTCTATCATAGTAACTACTTACTTTATGTTCGTTTAAATATCTATTGTACAAATATATTTTATTCTCATGAGAAATACTAGAAATCCAAACGAATTCTATATCTCCATCTCCTTTTTACGATAAACGGAAGGAGAGCAACCCATAACTTTCGTAAACGTACGCGAGAAGTAGGCGGCATCCTCGAATCCCAGATGCGTGGCGATCTCATTCAACTTCATATTCGTTAGCTCGATATATTCACAAGCCTTCTGTATTTTCAAGCGTATGAAGTAATTCATGGGCGAGACCCCGGTCTCGCCAAAGAAGAGAGCCGAGAAGTGAGAAGGGGAATATTTGAAATAAGACGCTAATTCCTTCAAGGTAAGATTCTGCTGGATGTTCTCACGCATATAATGAATAACCCGTGCCGTGAACGGATATTCTTTTTGCGAGGGAATCATGATATGGCGGAATTGCTCCAGATAGATGAAAGAGGCCAGAAAATTGTAAAGGCACATGGAGGAATAAATCATATATTCTTTAATATATCCCATGGAGAAACTGCTATATATCTCCTCAAACAGCCGTAACCGATCTTGTAAACGGGAATATTCATTCGGCGAAATAGTGACCGGAACCGGATGCGACGGCAGGAATTGATCGCGAAGCTTCCCTTGGAAGTGTAACCAGTAAATAGTCCATGGATCTCCCTCGTCTGCCCCGAATGAGTAGGGGATACCGGGAGGGATGATGATATATTGGTATTTCTCCACGGTATATTGTTTACCGAGGATACGATACCATCCTTTTCCCTCCGTACAATAAATAAGCATGGCGTAGTCACAGCCATGTTCTTTTTGGAGAAAATGATATTTAACACGTGGGAAGAAACCGATCTTGCGTACATATAAATTATTGATGAGCGGTTCCCTCCGGTAGCTTGCCAATAGTTCCTCGGGTAAAGAAACGAGCCGTTCTCCCTTAAATCCTTCTTTTATCTTGACCATGATCTATAAATCATAAGATTGTACAAGTAAATCGGAACAAATGTAGTATTCCTTTCTGGATTATTGAAATAATTTTGCCGACATAAATCATAACATAATGCCATGAATAAAATTCTAGTTGTAGTTTCTTTTGTATTTGTATCTTTTTTGTCTTGTACGGGATTAACCGATAGACAGCGATTGGCCAATCAGATATTGTCTGATACGAATTTGTTGAAGGTCGATAGTATGGCTCGTGCTACCATCCGCAATGGTTTTAATGCGGGCAGCGGTTATTCCCAGATATGGGCTCGTGATATGAATACGTTTATAGAGATCGCTTGCGAGGAGAGTGATCCACACGAACTGCGGGAAGCTATCTTATTGTTTTTCGCTCTTCAACAGCCGAATGATGAGATGATCGATGGTTATGTGCTGAAAGAAGATTTTACATGGTATGATGATACGCCTTATTATTCGAATGCCGCCCCGAAACATGTCGCTTTTAAGAATACGGTAGAGACGGACCAAGAGTCTTCCTTGATTCAGATCGTAGGTAAATACATTCGTAAGACGGGTGACCGGGGTATTCTGGATGAGGTGGTGGCCGGAAAGACCGTCTTGGAGCGAATGAACTTGATGGTAGATTACTTGATGCGAGAACGATATAATAAGGAATATGGATTGCTATACGGGGCGATGACGGCGGACTGGGGAGACGTGCAGCCGAACGATGATTTCGGATGTGACATGAATGAGCTATCCGATCCGGCCATTGACGTATATGATAACGCTATGTTTCTTATCGCTTTAGATTATTTATTGGAGATGGCTCCCGATTCCCCGCAAGCTCCCCGTTGGAGAAGTTTACGGGAGGGAATCGCCAAGAACGTACGGACTCATTTATGGGACGAGAAGCGCCAGAAGTTCATTCCTCATATTTATCCGGAGAAATCTCCGATTCCGGAAGGTTTTGATGAACTTGCCATTCATTATCATGGTGGGACGGCTATCGCTATAGAGGCCGGCTTGTTGTCGGAAGATGAGATACGTACCGTAAATGCCCAGATGCTTGAGAATGTTCGCCTGTCGGGTATGCCAAGCATTGGTCTTACCTTATATCCCGTGTATCCGGATGGTTTTTTCCATGGAGGAATGTCAAAGGCTTATCTGTATCAGAATGGCGGGGATTGGACTTGGTTTGGCGGTCGGATGATCCAGCAGCTTGTCGTTAATGGAATGGTTGAGGAGGCTTATGCGGAGATTCATCCGATGATCGAGCGTGTGATCCAAAATGACGGATTCTACGAATGGTATGGCAAAGGCGGTGTCCCCAGTGGCTCTGGTAATTTCAAGGGGTCGGCCGGAGTGTTATCTAAGGCGATTGAATTATTAAGGGATTGGGCAGAGAAAAATAAGAGTTAAATACAAGCGTGCAATATTAAATATCAAAAGAGATGAGAAAAAGTAATTATGATAAAATGCCGGCCACCGTTGTAGACGGTACCTTGTGGAAAGGCTGGGAATCGATACGGAAGCGATTGGCGGAGATACATGCGGAAACGAATGGATCACAAGTTTGGGTGGTGGAATGCTACCAAGGGGTTCATCACGAGGAGTTGATGCGTGAACTGCAAGCGCTCGCGCCCGATCGTTTTATCAATACGCGAGATCTATTTAAATCGGCAGAAGATATAGAGGCGATGACCTATCCTTATCTGACGGATGACCGGTTGTTTGGCCGCCGGGCTCATTTCTCTTATACGGATTTCTTGGATGAGGAGAAGGTGAACGCCTGCCAGGAGTCCTTGCGTGATGGAAAAGGCTGGACAATCGTTTATGGCCATGCCGCCGCCGAGATCGTTCTCGCTCCGGATAAATTGATCTATGCGGATATGGCTCGTTGGGAGATCCAGATGCGTTCCCGTAGAAAAGAGGTGAACGGGCTAGGTGTGGAAAACCGAGAGGAAGCCCCGTCGTACCATTATAAGCGAGGATATTTTATTGATTGGATTATTTGCGATAATCTGAAGAAGAAAGTCCTTCCCAAGGTCGATTATTGGTTGGATACCCATATCGTCGGAACACCTAAGATGATTTCCGGGGAGACCTTGAAAGAAGGGTTGGCGAAAACGGCGCATACTCCGTTCCGGGTAGTACCTTTCTTCGATCCGGCTCCTTGGGGCGGCCAATGGATGAAAGAGGTCTGTGATCTGGATAAAAAGCAAGATAACTTTGGCTGGTGTTTTGATTGCGTGCCCGAGGAAAATAGTTTATACCTGAAAGTTGCCGGAGAGCTGTTTGAGATCCCTTCCAATGACTTGGTATTCTATAAGACGAGAGACTTGCTGGGCGGGCCGGTCGAGGCTCGTTTCGGACAAGATTTCCCGATCCGTTTCGACTTCTTGGATACGATGGGAGGAGGTAATTTAAGTTTGCAAGTGCATCCGGTCACCCAATATATCCGGGATACGTTCGGGATTTATTATACGCAGGACGAGAGCTACTACCTGCTGGATGCCGAGGAGGACGCTACCGTTTATCTGGGATTGAAAACCGGTGTCAACCCGGACGAGATGATCGCTGCCCTAAACGACTCCCAACAGACCGGAAAGCCTTTCGATACGGAGAAATATGTCAACAAATGGCCTGCCAAACGCCATGATCATTATCTGATCCCCGCCGGAACGGTCCATTGTTCGGGAGCCGGTGCCATGGTGCTGGAGATTAGCGCTACCCCAAGTATCTTTACCTTTAAGCTTTGGGACTGGGGCCGCTTGGGATTGGACGGACTGCCTCGACCGATTAATATCGGCCACGGCTCGAAAGTGATCCAATGGGAGCGGCAAACGGAGTTTGTCCGTCATAACTTGATCAACCAAGTGGAGATGATCGCCGAGGGAGACGGTTGGCGGGAGGAGCGGACCGGCTTGCATGAGAACGAGTTCATCGAGACCCGCCGTCATTGGTTCACGGATATCGTGCCTCACAATACGAATGGAGGGGTGCAAGTGCTGAATGTAATCAAGGGAGATGAGTTGATCGTGGAGAGTCCGACAAACGCTTTTGAACCATTCATCGTTCATTACGCGGAGACTTTTATCATTCCGGCTTGCGTGGGTGAATATACGATCCGCCCGTATGGATCGTCCGTAGGTAAATACTGTGGTACTATAAAAGCTTACGTACGATTTAGGCAATAATCACCGTGCCATAGGCATCGCACAACTGTGCCACCCTTGATGGCACGGTAGTGCCACTGCGATGGCACGCCAATGCCAACCCTATGGCACGGCTGTGCCACCACGGTGGCACTGGCGGAACATGGGTAAATAAAGAAAAGGAATATATGATGTATACAAATGACAATAGAATAGTAATGACATTGGATGCGGGAGGAACGAATTTTGTTTTCTCTGCCATCCAAGGAGGAAAAGAGATAGCCGATCCGGTAGTTCTTCCGGCATGCGCGGATTGTTTAGATAAGTGTTTAGGCAATTTGGTAGAGGGTTTTAAGGCAATTCAGGCAGGCTTGCCGGAAACTCCGGTCGCTATCAGTTTCGCTTTTCCCGGTCCGGCAGACTATCAAGCCGGTATCATAGGCGATTTACCCAACTTCCCCTCTTTCCGGGGTGGAGTAGCGTTAGGCCCGTTTCTGGAAGATATATTCGGGATACCGGTATTTATCAATAACGATGGGAATTTATTCGCATATGGAGAAGCGTTAACCGGAGCCCTTCCGGATATAAACCTCCGTTTGCGGGAGGCAGGAAGCATGAAGCAATATAAGAACCTGCTGGGAGTCACCTTGGGTACCGGTTTTGGTGCCGGGGTTGTCATTAATCAAGAGCTTCTATTGGGAGATAATGCGGCAGGAGGAGATATCTGGTGTTTTCGGAATAAGAAATATCCGGAGTATATCGTAGAGGAGAGTGTCAGCATACGTGCGGTCATGCGAGTATATGCGGAACGATCCGGTGATACGGGAGTGCATACTCCGAAAGAGATCTTTGAGATTGCCGAGGGTATTTGCCCGGGTAACCGGGAGGCTGCTATTACGGCTTTCTCCGAATTAGGGGAGCTAGCGGGGGATGCGTTGGCGTCTGCCATTACTTTAATCGATGGCATCATCGTGATCGGTGGTGGACTATCGGGGGCTTCTAAATATATTCTCCCTGCTTTGTTGAAAGAATTGAACTCATCTACCGGTATGATGGATGGAAGTCGTTTCGGCCGATTGCAAATGAAAGCTTATCTTTTGGAGGATGCGGAGAGTTTCGCTGATTTCGCTAAAGGAGGAGCTGTCGAGGTACCCATTCCGGGTACCAATCGCAAGGTAGGGTATGATCCTTGTAAACGGATAGGGGTGACCGTAAGTAAACAAGGTGCTAATCGCTCGATCGCTATGGGAGCTTATGTTTTTGCGTTAAACCATCTATCTAAAGGAATATGAGACAAAAATATAGTATAGGACCTGTATGGTTCCTGATGTTTGCGTGTGCTTTCTTCACATCCTGTGTGACACAAGGCAAGAAAGTTCAGCAAGAAGAGCTTAGCCAATATGTAGAACCTCGGATCGGTACGGCGCATTGCCGTTGGTTTCATTTTACCCCGGGAGCGATGCCTTTCGGTATGGCCAAGTCGGCTCCTTCTACGAACGGGCATATCGGGAATAAATCCGGTTGGGAGGCGACCGGTTACGATTATCGGGATCAATCGATCGAGGGTTTCCCCTGCTTGCATGAGTTTCAGATCGGTGGAATTGTACTGATGCCTACGACGGGTCCATTGAAAACAATTCCCGGGGCGGTAGACGACTCGACAGGTATAGGATACCGTTCCCGTTTTGACCGTACGGACGAGATCGCTACCGCCGGTTATTATTCCGTTCTCCTAAAAGATTACTCGATTTGTGCGGAGCTTACCGCTACCCCTCGTGTCGCTATTCAGCGTTATACATTTCCGGCCGGGGAGGATAGCCATATCTTGTTCGATATAGGAAACCGTCAAGGAGAGAGCGGAGCTGTACGGGATGCTGAAATTACTTTTACGGAAGACGGGCATATCGAGGGCTGGGTGATTACCGAGCCTGAATATGTGAGGAAATATCAACCCGGGGCATCGGTTCCTTTGTATTTCTCGGCGGTGCTGGACAAGGTTCCCGTTGGATTTGGCGCTTTCAACGGAGCGGATATCCGTCCGGATGAACGGAAAGCGACGGGCGTGGGGGCCGGACTTTATCTGACATTCCGTACCCAAGATCAAGAGTCGGTAACCGCTAAAGTAGGTCTTTCCTATACATCCGTGGAGAATGCCCGGTTAAATAGGGAGACTGAGGCCGCTACCCTTACGTTTGACGAGGCAAGGGAAATATCTCGCCAAACATGGGAAGAATATTTGGGACGTATCCGGGTAGAGACTCCAGCGCGAGAGGATAAGGTGAAATTCTATACTGGTTTGTATCACGCTTTATTGGGGCGTGGGTTAGCTAGCGATGTGAATGGCGCTTATCCGAGAAATGATGGCTCGGTAGGACAAATCCCTTTGAAAGACGGGAAACCGGTACATAACTTATACAATACCGATGCCGCTTGGGGAGCGCAATGGAATCTGACACAGGTTTGGGCTTTGGCCTATCCGGAATATTATTCGGATTATATAAGTAGCCATTTGTTGGTGTACAAGGACGCCGGCTGGCTGGCGGATGGAATCGCTAATAGCCGTTATGTCTCCGGGGTTGGTACGAATTTATTAAGTACGATTATCGCTGGCGCTTATCAATGTGGCATCCGGGATTTCGATGTGAATACGGCTTATGAGGCTTGCTTGAAGAATGAGTTGGATGGGGAGAATCGTCCGTTGGGCGCGGGAAAGATCGATACCCGTTATTTCGTGGAATATGGTTATGTACCTCATTTGGATAAAGGGGACGGGCCGGACGAGGCTTTCATGTTTTCCGCTTCCCATACCTTGGAATATGCTTATAGTGCGTGGGCCGTGGCCCAATGGGCGAAGCAACTGGGTAAGACGGACGATTATAACCGTTTGATGGACTTATCGAAAGGCTGGGAGCGTATCTATGACCCTTCCTGTAATTTTGTCCGTCCTAAAAAGAAGGATGGTACGTTTATCGAGGACTTCAATCCGATGCAAGTATGGCGCGGATTCCAAGAAGGTAACGCTTGGCAATATACATTCTATGTACCGCACGACGCGAAAGGCTTGGTCGCAAAAGTAGGTGCGGACGTGTTTAACCATCGGTTGGATAGCATCTTCACGGTGTCTCGTAAATTAATCTTTAGCGGAGGCACGGAAGTAGGGGCTTTCGCCGGTTTGCAAACCTTGTATAACCAAGGAAATCAACCTTGTTTGCACATCTCTTGGATGTTCAACGAGGCCGGTCGTCCCTCGCTTACGCAAAAATGGGTGCGGGCGATCTTGAATGAGTTCTATGGTACGGATGGCATCCACGGTTATGGCTACGGACAAGATGAGGATCAAGGCCAGCTCGGGGCTTGGTACGTGATCTCTTCCTTAGGCTTATTCGATATGAAAGGCTTGACGGATCAAGCGCCTTCTTTCGCTTTGGGTAGTCCTTTGTTCGATAAGATTACGATCCGGCTGAATGACCGCTATTATAAAGGGAAGGAATTCGTGATCGAGACTCGTAATAATAGTAAGCAAAATGATTACGTGCAATCCATGGACTTAAACGGGAAACCATTGACGGATACTCGTATTCCTTTCTCGGAGATTGTTCAAGGTGGACATTTGGTTTTAGAAATGGGTAACCAACCAAAAGATCGATATGAGAACTAAAAGTACGAACTCCGCTATATTCCCGATCCTTTTCGGCTTTTTCGTGATGGGATTCGTGGATGTCGTGGGAATTGCCACGAATTATGTGAAGATGGACTTTGGTTTGTCCGATACGTTGGCGAACCTATTGCCCATGATGGTCTTTCTTTGGTTCGCCCTGTTCTCTGTCCCTACCGGTATCTGGATGGGACGGCACGGGCGTAGGAATACGGTGGTCGTAGCCTTGGCTATCACAACCTTGGCGATGCTGATACCTCTATTCTTCTATGACTTTGCTTGTATCTTGTTTGCGTTCGCTTTGCTGGGAATTGGAAATACGATCTTGCAAGTGTCCTTGAATCCGATGGTAGCGCGGGTGGTAAATCCGGATAAAGTAACGAGCGTGCTTACTTTAGGGCAGTTTATTAAGGCGGTATCTTCCTTCTTAGGGCCGATTATTGCAGGTATAGCTTCTTCTTTCTGGGGAGATTGGAAGTTGATATTCATTGTCTATTCGGTGACTACCTTGTCATCTATCATCTGGTTGATAACGACTATTCCGGGTAAAGAGGAAGGAGAGGGGCAAGAAGCCTCGTTCGCCTCTACGTTAGCTTTATGTAAAGATGCTAGGATACGGATGCTTTTCTTGGGGATTCTGTGTATTGTCGGGATCGATGTCGGTCTGAATACGACGATCCCTAAGCTATTGATGGAAAAGTTATCCATGCCGTTGCAAGAGGCTGGATTAGGGAGTAGCCTTTATTTCGCCGCTCGTACCGGAGGTTCTTTCCTGGGGGCTATATTGCTGGCGAGGATCTCGTCACGACCCTTCTTAAGGGGAAGCATGCTTATCGCTATCCTTGCTTTCGTAGGATTGCTTATCTCGGATAGCTTGTGGGGCATGGGCGTTATGATCGTACTGGTTGGCTTGGCTTGCTCGAATGTGTTTTCGATCCTGTTCTCTTTTGCGTTGGAACATCGGCCGGAGCAATCGAACGAGGTCTCGGCCTTGATGATTATGGGTGTATCAGGAGGCGCTTTGATTACGCCTTGTATGGGAGGCATAGCCGATATGTTCGGACAGGTAGCCGGCTTGATGCTATTATTAATATGTATGTTGTATATAGGACTTATATCAATAAAAACACGATAAGATGAAAAAAAGAACTTATTTATCAGCAGGATTGGCTTTGTTGATCGGGACATTGTCGGTTCATGCGTCTCCGGGATTATCGGATGTCAAGAGCCGTGTATTACCGGCGGTTTATAAATCGAAAAACGGACTGACCCAAAAGGTCGAGATCTCCGTAAAACATGAAGGAGAACCTTCTACAGTGACGATCCATTTAGGCGAGCAAAGCCATAAAGAGAAACTGGTGTCCGGGGATAATGTATTCCGAATCGAGATACCCGAGGTTAGCACGACTCGCCAATTACCGTTGACGTTGACAAGTGGGAAAGAGAAAGAGGAAACTACGGTGACCGTAAAACCGGTTCGACATTGGCAGATGAATATGGTGCAACACACCCATACGGATATCGGTTATACCCGTTCCCAAATGGAAATCTTGGCAGAACAGCTTCGATACATTGATTATGCGTTGGATTATTGTGACGCTACGGATAATTATCCGGATTTCGCTAAGTTCCGTTGGACTTGCGAGATCGCTTGGGCGGTTAGCGAATATTTGAAATGTCGTCCTGTGGAACAGATCGCTCGCCTGAAGCAACGGGTAAAAGAGGGCCGTATTGAATTAGCTACGATGTTCTTGAATTTTGACGAATTACCGGATGAGCAGACACTTGCCGCTTCTCTTTATCCGATCAAGCAATTCAGGGAAAATGGGATGCGTGCCGAGGTAGCTATGCAAGACGACGTGAATGGTATCGGTTGGTGTTTCAGCGAGTATTTCGCAGATGCCGGCGTGAAATATGTGAATATGGGAACCCATGGTCATCGAGCGTTGATCTGCTTTGATAAACCTACGGTGTTTTGGTGGGAATCACCTTCTGGGAAGAAGGTCTTGACTTATCGTGCGGAGCATTATCACTATGGTAATTTTTTCGGGATTCATACAGATAACTTTGACCAGTTTGAGGAGCGTGTTTTAACTTATTTAGGTGAAATGGAAGCGAAAAATTATCCGTATGATATATTAGCGGTGCAGCATTCGGGATATCTTACGGATAATGCGCCCCCTTCGACTAAAAGTTGCGAGATGTTACAGAAATGGAATGAGAAGTATGAATGGCCGAAATTACGCACGGCGGTAGCCAGTGAGTTTTTTAAGACGGTAGAGAGCCAATATGCGGATCATATTCAGACTATTCGTGGAGCTTGGCCGGATTGGTGGACGGATGGTTTCGCTTCCGGTGCCCGTGAAGCCGCCATATCTCGTGTGACTCATTCGGATATTATCGCGAATCAAGCCGGATTGTCATTTGCTAAAATGCTAGGCGCTCAATTGCCGAAAGACATCAATGATCGGATTCAGGACATCAACAAAGCTCTTTTGTTCTATGATGAGCATACTTTCGGGCATAGCGAGAGCGTACGTAACGCTTATGGACTGGAAACTTGGGAACAACGCTCCTTGAAACAATCGTATGCGTGGGAAGCCTATCGCCATTCCGGTTTGCTGGGAGAGGCTACTATGGGTATATTACAATCATTCGTGCCTAAAAGCGACGTTCCGTCTATCGCTGTATTCAATACGCTCAACTGGAGTTATAGCGGTATCGCTAAAGCTTATGTCGATCATCAGATTCTTCCGAAAGACAAGGCTTTCGAGATCGTGGATGCGGCTGGCAACGTAATTCCCGCACAAGCTGGCGAAAGCCGTTCCGACGGTACCTATTGGAGCTTTTACGTGAAAGATGTCCCGGCCTTGGGATATGCGCAGTATTATATAAAAGTAAAGGATGCGCCACGTCCGGAAATACAGGGCGCAACGGAATTAAAAGAGACACATGTGGAGAATCCTTGGTATGCCATCGACTTCAATACCCGTAAAGGTACGATTCGTAAATTATATGATAAGGATTTGAACAAACAATTGGTTACGCCGGATGCGGAATGGGAGATGGGAGAGTTTATTTATGAGATTATCGATAGCCGTCATCCGATGGAACAATATCGTGCTCCCCAATTCCTCCGCCGTCGTCCCGAGAAGATGCGTTTCGAGAAATATGAGAAAGGCGATGTTTGGGATACATATCGTTTCCGGGGAGAGACAGTAGCGGGACGTGAGCCGAATAATTTGATGGTGGAATTCCGTGTATTTAACGTAACAAAGAAAATCGAGGTAGTTTATCGCTTGCGTAAAAAAGCGGTAACAGATCCGGAAGCGGTTTATATCGCTTTCCCGTTTGAGGTTGAAGGTGGAAAGATCCATTTGGATGTACCCGGTGGATCGATCGAGGCGGGTGTAGACCAAATCCCGGGTTCCTCTAACGATTGGTACACGGTGCAAAACTTCGCTACGGCTCGTAACGCAGAGTCGCAAGTCGTGATGGGTAGCCAAGAAATACCATTAATGCAATTTGGGGCGATCAATACGGGGCGGTATAAGGCCGGAGCCGTACCTCAGTCCACGAATATGTATTCATGGCCGATGAACAACTATTGGGTAACCAATTTCAATGCGGACCAAATGGGAGAGATGCAATGGAGTTACTTCATCAACTCTTCGAAAGACAACTCTATTGAGTATGCGACTAAGTTCGCTTGGGAAAACCGGATTCCGTTCTTGACCCGTGTTTTGCCTGCCGGAGATAAAAAGGTGGAGCCTCTCCAATCGGCTTCCATTTTCAAGATCGTACCGGAGAATTTGTTGTTGGTAAACATGAGGCCTGTGGAAGGCGAGAATGCTGTTATGCTTCAATTGCGTGAGATAGGCGGGAAGCCAGCTACTTTCTCCGTAACTTCAGATAAAATTAATTTTGTGAAAACTACGGTTTGTGATGTCGTAGGAGACCCAGTTTCGGGGAATCCGTTGAGTTTCGCTCCGTGGGAGAATAAGTTTATAAAATTATCTTGGTAGCATGGTAGGGGCGGGGTTTGCCCGCCCTTATCCAGTTTGTCTTATGTTTGTATATTGAATGTTTTGATAGGATTTAATCCCAAATAAATCGGTATTATTCTAAGCAGAAGACTTGTTTGTGTTAGAGTGATGGGTGGAGAGTGTTATGAGAGACTCTGTTTCGGATAATTCCTTATTGGATTTCAAGCTTTGTGGGAATAAGTCCATGGCGCTTTCTTGGTAGAAAGATTGTAGATAATGTGGTTCTTCTTTTATTTATAAAGGGGGGCTAAGTTTTTTCATATTATCCAGTCTCTGAATATATTATCTGTTTTTTTCATAGAAGCCATGCTAGTGCCATTTTCGCCTAGCCTTGAATCTCAATAAATTTAACATTTGTTTGTTGTAACCAATTTAAAGTGTTTTTACTGCTAATATTTGATAGTTAATTATTTATGTGATAGAAAGACGATGATACTATTGTAAGTCCGTACGGAACAATATATTTTTAGTACATTTAAGGGTTGATATTCTTGGTTTCAAGGGATGATTTGTGATAAATGTGTCATTTTTATTAAAAAAATACTATAGATTTAAGTCTGGTTTACAAAAAAGTTATACATTTGCCCAGTTTTTCATGATATAGACCATGAATGGCGCACTAGTTCCGTACGAACTATGTCTATTCTACAATATAATATTACATATAAATGTAATCAATCTAAACTTAATTTAAAACAAGAGCAAAATGACAAAGAATGAATCTAAGCTATTATCCCTTCAAGGGATAGCTAAAGCCTCAGCGTTCTGTTTGCTGCTTTCTGCCTTCTCTGTAGACGCCGCTATGGCCGTTCCCGCTTCCGCAGGTACGGTTGATGAAGTGATGGTCGTACAGCAGGGTAAGAAAGTGACAGGTATGGTTGTTGATGGTGCTGGTGAGCCTGTTATTGGCGCTAACGTGGTGGTGAAAGGCACTACAAATGGTACGATCACGGACTTCGACGGTAATTACTCGTTGGAAGGCGTGTCCGCAAATGACATCTTGGTGGTATCCTATATCGGTTATTTGTCCCAAGAGATCCCGGTGGGAAATCAATCTTCAATAAAAGTAACTTTAAAAGAGGACACTCAAACTTTGGACGAGGTTGTAGTTGTAGGTTATGGTACGATGCGTAAGTCAGACGTGACCGGTTCTATCGGTGTGGCTAAAGGAGACGACTTGACAAAGAATCAAAACTTTAGTGCGCTAGACAACTTGCGCGGTAAGGTATCTGGTGTAAACATCTTCTCAAACTCCAGCCAGCCGGGTGCTTATTCTAACCGTGTCGTTATCCGTGGTATGGCTACTATCAACGCTTCTTCAAACCCTCTATATGTGGTAGACGGTGTTGTTATGGAGAACTTCGACTTGGTGAACCCGAATGATATCGAGTCTATGGAGGTCTTGAAAGATGCTTCCGCTGCCGCTATCTACGGTGCTCGTGGTGCCAATGGTGTTATCATGGTAACTACGAAGCGTGGTAAGAAAGATGGTGAAGGTGTACAGGTTAGCTATCAAGGATCTGTCAGCGCAAGCCATATCGCTCGTAAGATGGATACGATGAACGCCCAAGAGTGGTGTGACGCATTCATGATTGGTCTGGAAAACGAGAATAAGTGGCAAGGTAAAAATTGGTCTTTGAACCGTGCTGATTGGTTTAATGATTCAGATTTCTTTGATGCAAACGGTAATCCTCTGTATGATACGAATTGGCAAGATGAGGCTACTCGTACCGCGGTTTCTCACAACCATCAGTTGAATATCCAACAAGCGGGTAAGAGCTCTTCAATGGGTGCTTTCTTGAACTATACGGATCAACAGGGTATTGTAAACAATACGTATAATAAGCGTATTAATGCGAAGTTGGCATACGACGCAAATCCTACGAAGTGGTTGTCTACGGCAGTCAATGTATTGGTTAACCATACATGGGGGCGTTATACGCCTGAGGATGGTGGTGGCCAAGAGGCTCGTCGTACCATGATCGAGATGGTTCCTTGGATGCCGATTCGCGATAAGAATGGTAAATATACCACTTCTACCTCTTCTTCCATTGGTGATGTATTAGGCTTTGAGGGTATGTCTAACCCAGTCATGATCTTGGATATGCAAAAACGTATGCGCTACAACACGCAGGTGTTTGGTAACGCCGCTTTGACATTCCACTTGGCTGAAGGTTTGGATTTGAAGACTCAACTAGGTCTTGACCATCATAATAAAACGTATAGAGGTTATTCTTCTATCGATTTGAACAACATCTCCATGCCGAATGGTTGGGCTGAGTACCAAAATTGGAATACACTTTATTGGCAGGAGGAGACTTACTTGACTTACAATAAGGTATTCGGTGATCATCGTATCAACGCTATGGCTGGTTTGTCTTGGCAAGAGCGTGTGCAAAAGTGGAATAAGGCACGAACAGAAGGTTTCTCGGATGATTTCTTTGAGGACAATAATATGTCCGCAGGTACAACTCCGGCATCTCCTGAGTCTTCTTACGATCGGTGGGCGATGAACTCTTATTTCTTGCGTTTCGCTTATACATATAAAGATCGTTACTCCGCAACCGTAACAGGTCGTGTCGATGGTTCCTCTAAGTTTGGTGAAAACAACAAGTATGCGTTCTTCCCATCCGCAGGTTTGGCTTGGAATATCTCTCAAGAGGATTTCATGCAAGATCAAAGCACGATCAGCAATTTGAAGTTGCACACTAGCTACGGTTTGACTGGTAACTCCGAGATTGACACTTATCGGTCATTGGCTCGTGTTTCTTCTGGTACGCTTTTGATCAACGATATTCGCGCTCCGTATTCTTACATCAGCTCTATGGCGAACCCGGATTTGAAATGGGAGAAGACTGGTCAGTTTGATGTTGGTTTCGAGATTGGATTCTGGCAGAACCGCTTGTCTTTCGATGTAGCTTACTATAACAAGAAGACAACCGACTTATTGTTGGATTGCCCGATTCCTCACACTACAGGTTTCACGACAGTGTATAAGAATATCGGTTCTGTAAGAAACCAAGGTATGGACTTAATGATCAGCGCACGCCCAGTTCAGACACAAGACTTCAATTGGAGTTCTACGATTAACTTAAACTTCAACAAGAACAAGATCCTTCAGTTGGGCGACAATAATGAGGATATCGAGATGAACAGCTGGGTAGGTGGTTCTGAAAGTATCTTGCGTGTAGGTGAGAACATGAGTTCTTTCTATGGCTACAGACGTTTGGGTGTTTATACGGAGGAAGATTTCAATAACGGCTTGTGCGAGAAGAACCAGATCGGTCGTGCGAAACGTACGGATAAGAAAGAGATCATCGGCAAAGGTATGCCGGACTGGACTGGAAGCTGGATCAACAACTTCTCTTACAAAAACTTCGATTTGACGATGGACTTGCAGTTCGTATGGGGTGTTGAGACCATGCAACAGTTCTACCACTCTACTTACGACCGTTTCGGTATCACGAATGGTTTGAGCAATATTTTATATGACGCATATAACGGATCGAACCCGAACACGATGCAACAGGCTGTTTACTTGTGTAACTCAGGCCATGCAGGTCAGGATACGACAGTAGATTCTCAATGGATCGCCAATGGTTCTTACTTGCGTTGTAACATGTTGCAATTGGGTTATACTTTTGACTCAAACGTGATTAGCAAGATCGGTTTGTCTGCTTTGCGTTTGTACGCAAGTGCGAATAACTTATTCTTGATTACTGCTAGCGATTTCACAGGTTACGATCCTGAGGGTACATCGCAGGGTGATAGTAATAAGTTCGGTCAGAACATGGTATTCTTCTCTTATCCAAGAGCGAGAACTTTCACGTTCGGTGTTAATGTAACATTTTAATTCATTTAATCAGTAGAATTTTTAGAAATGAAAAAAATATTGACAGTAGCGATTGCATGCGCTTGTTTAACCGGGTTCAGCGCATGTAATGATTTCTTGGAAGAGAAACCGAAGTCATCGTTGACAGCCCCGGATTATTACCAGACAGAGGCTCAAGCTCAGGCTAACGTGAACTATTTGTATCGTACGGGAGCTTCAAGTAAGCTCACAGGTGCGGGTAGTGCTTACGTAGGTCCGTTTGCCTCTATCACAGGACAATTGACCGGTTACTTTACAAACAGTTATGAAGGTCAGGAGCTGACTTGTAAATATTCTCGCGAGTTGACTCGTCAGCAGAATACGATGACTGTTTCCGTAACTATTGACGGTATATGGGATGATTGCTACAAGGCTATCAACGTAGCTAATGGCGCTATCAAGTATATCCCCGAGATCTCAATGGATCAGTCTTTGGCAAATCGTTTGATCGGTGAGGCAAAGTTCTTTAGAGCTTGGAACTACTTCAACTTGGTGAAGATCTTTGGTGGTGTTCCATTGACAGTAGAGCCGTACGAATCTATGGAGAACATGTATTTGGAGCGTGCTTCTGTAGAGCAAGTATATGCTCAGGTCGAATCCGACTTGAAGGATGCCGTTAATGCTTTGCCGGCTGCTACTTTCTACAACAATAGTAACCGTATCACGAAGTATGCTGCCGCTATGGTTTTGACTTCCGTTTATATGCAACAAGGTAAGTATGCCGACGCTGCTTCTGCGGTAAAGACGGTGATCGATTCTCCGCATGCTTTGGCAACCAACGATGATTTAGCATTGGGTTCTGCCTATAATAAGATCCGTACGACAGACGGTTTGGCTGAGTCTATCTATTCTTATGAGTACAACGCAACGATCAGTAACGGTGGTTGGTGGCCTACTTATGCGTTCAACTCAGCGGCTACAGCTATATTTGGTACGTATTCTATCTTTGAGCGTACATACGGGCCAACGAATCAATTCTTGAACGTGTATGCGGCAAACGACTTACGTATCCAGCCAAATCAATTCTTCCATTGGAATTATACAAATCCGGATAATGGCAAGACTTGGACGGCTCCTGAGAATGCTTGTGGTTGCTGGTTCTGGTATGATGAGGACGCTTTGTTGAACACAGGACGTTCTACGAAAGACCGTGATATCTTCCGTTACGCAGAGGCTTTGCTTGACGCTGCTGAATCTATCGCTCAGTCTCAAGGTGTAACAGCTGAGGCTGCCGGCTATTTGGCACAAGTTAAGGCTCGTGCAAACATGGAAGGTAAGACGGTAGCCGCAATTACTGCCGATCTTCAGAAATTAGGTAAGCAGGCCTTTATCGAGGAATGCTGGACAGAGCGTTTGCGTGAGTTCCCGTTGGAATTCAAGATTTGGGATGACTGTTTGCGTACAGGTAAGTTCCCTGTAATCTCTTCTACAGAGAAGGGTAAGGTTACATACGTTGACTTAGTTGGCGCAAAGAACGCTTCCGGCGCGACCTTCAAGTCTTCCGACTTGTTATGGCCGATCTCTTTGAACGAGATGCAACGTAACCCGAGTTTGACTCAAAATGAGGGTTATGCCGTTCAATAATAAATTTCAATAACTGATAGCTAGAGAGGGAGGGAATGAGCGATCATCCTTCCCTCTCTTTTTGGTAGCTTGATTAGTCAGCAAGTTGCATGAAACAATGTATAATATACAGAATTTTGGTTTGGTTGTCTTATTATTCACTTTCAACTATGAAAACAAAAGAGCAAGAAATAACGTACTAGATTCCGCTAAGTTAGAAGGACGATTGGAAGGTGAAGAAAAAAAATGATTTTCTGAGCAATACTACTGACTTGCTCAAAGGATATATACTTATTTTGCCCATGCAGTATATATTACTTTGCCAAGTCACTAGTACTTCATAAGCATCTTTTACTTTGACACAGGCTAGGGGATAAGCAATTGCTTTCTCCTGTAAACAAAAAACGCCTAAAATTGCTTTCTGCTATAAACAATTCATATATATTTGCATATATATAAGTACGATTATGGATCGATTGATAGAGATGTATCGAAAGAAGTTGCGATTTACCTCTACCGCCTTTATTAAAAGCACGATGTACGAAATTAATTGGGATGCCCGGTTGATCGGCATAAGAGGTGCTCGGGGAGTGGGCAAGACTACGTTGTTGCTACAACATATCAAGCGAAATTTTCCGCAAGACGAACGAACCTTATATGTCAGCCTAGATAATATCTATTTCTCTGACAATAGATTATATGACTTTGCGGATCGTTTCGTGAAACGAGGAGGAACACGCTTATACTTGGATGAGGTACATAAATACCCCCACTGGAGGTGGAGCTACCACAATTGAGAGGAGTGGATATCTCCTATTTGCCCAAGATAAAGCAATTATTATTAATCATATCCGAGTCGGCTCCTTTTATCCCGAATATCAGTAAGCTCAGCGAAAGGATTGGTATCACGAGAAACGCTTTATTGACTTATCTAAGCGTATTAGCGGAAAGCAAGCTGACCTACAATCTACTGAAATCTGCTTTTGGCATCTCCCGCCTGCAAAAACCAGACAAAATCTACTTGGAAAATACGAATCTGATGTATGTCCTCTCGCCTTCGGAAGCGAATATCGGCAACATACGAGAGACGTTCTTCGCAAACCAATTGAAAAAGTCTCACCAAGTAACAATGAGCGAAGCCAGCGATTTTTTGGTGGATGGAATTTATACGTTCGAGATCGGTGGCAAGCGAAAAGGGTACTCACAAATAGAGGGAATACCGAACGGTTTTATCGTTGCGGATGATATAGAAATAGGGTTTGGCAATAAGATTCCGTTGTGGATGATGGTTTTTTTATATTAAGGAAAAATCCATACTGAATAGAATCTTTTCTATCAGCAAAAACACTATCTAGTCTTTTGGATCGGTTCTTAGAAGGTTAGTTTGTATTTTATGACAACTTACGGGTTAGCCGAATACTATAAAAAAGGGAAGAATGATAAATCATCCCTCCCTTTAAACGCCATCAGTTATAAAAAAAACTAAAATATATCTAGTTTTATTCTTTATTTTTCAAAAATTGATTTATGATCTCTTTATTTATTATTTATGTACTGTTATTGAGATCATCGCCCCTCTTTCCCCATTTGAACAAGATAAAGTGTATTCACCCGGTCTCGTAAACCGGATACCAATAGGATTACCTGTATCTTTACGATTGTTAAAATAAGCATTTTCAGAAGGTGATACCATCCATTTTACTGTTCCACCTAAGTCAACCTCATAGTATGAAGTAAACTCGACAGGGATATAGGTCTCTCCTTTTATGGAAGGAAAACTTACAGTCTCTACACTATTTATCTTGTTAGCCTCTACATAATTGTCACTTGCTATGCAGTAAGATGAAAAAAAAATAGCTCCTAATACAAATACAATCTTGAATAACTTTTTCATAAATGTATAAATTTAAAGTTTAAGAATAATGTAACAAAAAAGCTTATTATAGATAAATCTATTTAGAGAGGGTGCATTTTAAATTTAGCACCCTCTTAAATATTATTGAGCGGAATAACCTTCGTTTTGAGTCAAACTCGGGTTACGTTGGATCTCTTCAACAGGGATCGGCCATACCAAGTCTGTAGCCTTGAACGTAGCGCCACTACCATTAGTAGCACCTACTAAGTCAACAAATGTAACTTGGCCTTTATTGGTTGTTGAAATCACAGGGAATTTATTTGTACGAAGACAGTCATCCCACATCTTCATCTCCAATGGAAATTCACGCAAACGCTCTTTCCAACACTCTTCGATGAAGGCTTGTTTACCCATAGTCTGTAAAGATGAAGCAATGTCCGCAGCAGTTTTACCCTCAGTATTCGCACGGGCTTTTACCTGTGCTAAATAATTGGCAGCTTCAGAAGTTACACTTCCGGATTGCGCGATACATTCAGCCGCTGACAATAAAGTTTCTGCGTAACGGTAAAAGTTCCAGTCCTTTGTACCGATACCTGTTTCCAAAATAGCGGTCTCATCGTACCAATACCAGTTACATGCTACAGGATTATTGACCGTACCAAAAGTAATCTTTGTTCCGTCGATAGGATGTGTATATTCCCATTGGAAGAATTGGTTCGGTTGAACACGTAAGTCATTGCCTTCATAAACATTCAAATATTGGTTGCTTATGCCATAAACGTTCACCCATAAGGAATATTTGTTTTTAGTAGAAGACGCAGTAAAGAATGCCTCAGCGTCACCATTAAAAGCATGGACAGGCAAGTTTCCAGTATTGGAGATAGACGCATCAAATTCGCGAGCGTAGATAACCTCGGGAAGATCGTCGGTAGCCCGTAGCTTGTTAAACGCACTATTTAAAGCCAAATCCTCATTAGCGGTCAATGAGAAAAGCCCACTATTGATCACATCACGTAACGGAGCGATAGCGTTACTATGATCACCTAGCATCATATAGACGTTGGCCAATAACATATCTGCCGCATACTTTGTTACACGGTGTCCATTACCGGAGAATGTAGCGGAAGGTAAATTCTCTGCAGCTTCCTTTAAGTCCGGAACAATGATCTGCTCGTAAATAGTAGCCTTAGCCGTACGGGTAGGATATTCGATCAAAGTAGCGTCCTCGGTCGGTTCTGTCATCATTGGGACATCACCAAACATCTTCACCAAATAGAAATAGTTCAACGCACGGAAGAAACGAGCCTCAGCCTTATATTGCGCTTTGTTCTCCATCTCCACGCCATCAACATACTTCAATACAGCGTTAGCGATATTGATCACTTTATAGCAATCCGTCCAGACACCATTGGTTTGATAGTTACAAACAGACTGCGTAAAGTTCTGCCGCGTCAATTTACGCGCATATGCGCAATCCACCTCTTGGCCTTCAAAGTCATTTGTGAAATACCCTGTCACCATATTCATTACCGACAAGCTGGAGCCACGGTAGGCACCCGTCATGCTACCCATTTTCTCTGGAGCGCCTGTACGATATAAATAATTGACGTTCTCGATAATATCTGCGCCTGTCTTGTAATAAGTTTCCAAGGTCAATGCAGACTTAGGAGTCTCTTCCAAGAAACTATCACAGGAGGTAAAACCTACCAATCCCGCGCATAAGATCGCTGTTGTTAATATTTTTTTCATCGTTGTTCTCTTGATAATTTAATTTAATTAAAATGCCACATTTATACCCAAAGTGAAAGTTCTCGCTCTTGGATATGAGAAGAAAGTCATGTTCTGACCAAATTGACCAGCTGAGACAGTACCTCTTTCACTGCTATTATCAATCTGTGAGGTACTCTCTGGATCGTATCCATTAAACTCTTTCGAGGTAATGCAGAACGCATTGTTTACGTTGAAATAAACACGTAAACTGCTGAATGGAGTTTTCTTCAGTTGGTTAGAATCAAAGTTATAACCCAGCTGAATCAAGTTCGCACGCAAGTAAGAGCCATTGGCTACCCATTGAGAGTCGAATTGGGTATCTTGGTCCGCATGACCTGTATTGAACAAATACACAGCCTGCTGCATACTTCCCGGATTCGTTCCATTATACGCATCATACAAAATATTACTCAAACCATTCGTTTGTCCAAAACGGTCATAGGTAGAGTGGTAGAACTCTTGCACTGTCTGAACGCCAGCCACAAATTGCAAATCCAATGTGAAGTCCCAGTTCTTCCAGCGTAAAGTATTGATCATTGATCCGGTCCAGTCCGGTGTACCTTTACCCAAGATCTCTCTTTCTTCAGAGCGTTTGGCACGACCAATCTGCTTTTTCTCGCATTTGCCTGCCTCAAAATCCTCAGTCGTATAAACGCCCAAGCGTCTGAAACCATAGAAACTACCGACGCTCTCTCCTACACGCAAAAGTGAATAACCATTTAAGAAGCCATTCTGTAGGATATCCTCATCGTTCTCACCCAAGGAAAGTACCTCGTTCTTATTGTAGTTGGCATTGATAGACGTTGTCCAAGAGAAATCCTTCGTATCTATGTTACGAGTGGTTACCATCAAGTCCAAACCTTGGTTACGGATAGAGCCGATATTCCGGTAAACGGTCTTGAAGCCGGTTGTATGAGGAACCGGAGAGTCTAACAGCAAATCGCTAGTCTTCTTATTATAGTAAGAAGCGTCTAATGAGATACGGTTATGGAACAATCCTAAGTCAAAACCTATATCAAACTGAGCTGTTTTCTCCCATTTCAAATCCGAGTTAGGCAAAGTACCTAAATAGGAATATCCGTTACGTACCCCATTCAACAATAATGTACCGCTAGAGACCGTAGCCAGCGATTTGTAAACACCGATCTCAGAGTTACCGGTCAAACCATAACTTGTATGTAATTTCAAATTGCTGATCGTGTTCTGGTCACCCATGAAATCTTCTTGTGTGATGTTCCAAGCTAAACCTGCGGATGGGAAGAAGGCATATTTATTATTATCACCAAACTTGGATGAACCATCATAACGACCTGTTACCGTCGCGGAGTAGCGATCCTTGAAAGTATAGGCGAAACGCAAGAAATAGGAGTTCATGGCCCAACGTTCCCAATACGTCGTAGGAGAGTCTGGAACTGTTCCGGCACCCATATTGAAATCCTCATAACGGTCGCTACTGAATGTCTTCGTATACATTCTTGAGTAGTCGTACTTACGTTCCTGCCAAGACAAACCAGCCATAGCGTTAATCCTATGTTCTCCAAAAGTCTTATTATAAGTCAAATAAGTCTCTTCCTGCCAGTATAGGGTATTCGCTTGTCTTCTTTCCGCTACACCTTGTTGGTCTTTACCCAAGTTATTCAAGTCGCTTGGAGTGTAAGCATGTAAAGACTGGAAGTTCGCATCAACACCAAATTGGGTCTTCAAATCCAAACCTTCGATAATATGGAAAGTCAAGGCGGCATTTCCAAAAATCTTCGTGTTGTAGTTCATATTCTTTTGTGTTGTCAGAATATGATATGGATTCGCCATGGACTCAAAGTTCATAGGCATGTTCGGCGTATTGGAATTTGTATATTTCCCATCATAAGATACAGGCAGCCAAGGCAGCATCTCAACCATCGTACGACGAGCGTCTTGGGCACCACCTTCCTCTTTCGTAGAGTTGCCCCATGTATGGTTAACCGCTAAATTCACTGATGTAGACAACCATTTCGTAGGATCCGCATCATAAGTAAGTTTTCCATTCAAACGTTTGGAATAAGTATTCCTCAAGATGCCTTGATTATCCGTGTAGTTCAAGAACGCTCCCACAGAAGACTTCTCTCCTCCCTGTTGGATATTCAACTGATGATTATGGGAGATAGCTGTACGCATAGCCTCATCTTGCCAATCCGTATCATACAAGGGATTACCATTGGAATCAAAGAAACGACTGTCAGAAAACCAATATGAACGATCCGTAGACCAATTAAACGGAACCTCAACTCCATTTACGGTATGCGATCCCCATTTATTTTCATTCTCTATACCTGTCATGAATGCGTCACACCACTCCTGTGAGTTCATTAGATCCATTTTACGAGAACGACTCGCTACACTCACGGATCCTGCATAGCTAATAAGCGTTCCTTCCCCTTTCTTATTTCCACGTTTGGTAGTTACCATTACGACACCGTTCGCGCCACGAGCACCATAGATAGCGGTTGCGGA
The DNA here is from genome assembly GCF_056640955.1 of Parabacteroides sp. KHUB-02. NCBI lineage: Bacteria > Pseudomonadati > Bacteroidota > Bacteroidia > Bacteroidales > Tannerellaceae > Parabacteroides > Parabacteroides sp. KHUB-02. The sequence continues at coordinate 922,105 of NZ_JBWQEV010000001.1, forward strand.
AGCGTCTTTCAATACCTCCATTGACTCGATATCATTCGGGTTCATCAAATAAAAGTTCTCCATTACGACACCGTCCACAACGTACAACGGGTCGGATGAAGCGTTAATCGTAGCTTGACCACGGATAACAACACGGCTACCATAAGCACCCGGCTGGCTAGAGTTAGAGAAGATGTTTACACCGGCAGCCTTACCGCGCAAGTTGTCCAATGCGCTAAAGTTCTGCGCCTTCAGCATATCCTCTCCTTTAGCCGTAGAGATAGAACCTGTCACGTCAGATTTCTTCATCGTACCGTAACCTACTACCACGACCTCATCCAATGTCTGCGTGTCCTCTTTCAAGGTCACATTGATAGCAGACTGGTTTCCTACGGGGATCTCTTGCGACAAGTAACCGATATAGGAAAATACCAATATTCCATCGGCGGGCACACCCTCGATCGTATAATTTCCATCGAAATCAGTGATCGTACCGTTTGTAGTGCCTTTCACCACCACGTTAGCGCCAATAACAGGCTCACCTGTACCGTCAACAACCACACCTGTTACTTTCTTGCCTTGCTGCACTGCCATTACTTCATCAACCGTGCCTGCGGGAGCGGGAGCGGCCATAGCGGCGTTTACAGAGAAGGCAGAAAGCAGCAAACAGAACGCTGAGGCTTTAGCTATCCCCTGAATGGATAATAGCTTAGATTCATTCTTTGTCATTTTGCTCTTGTTTTAAATTAAGTTTAGATTGATTACATTTATATGTAATATTATATTCTAGAATAGACATAGTTCGTACGGAACTCGCATGTGATATTTAATCTTTTTCGGGAATGATAAAAGTGCGATGAATAGGGCATGATCTAGCTCATTGGATTTCTTTTTTCTAATTCTTTTTGTTAGATTTGCACCTAGATTCGTATAATGCCAGAAATTCATAAGAAAGAAAGGGATATTTCTAAATAAATGACACGAGAATCACTTTCTATTCATGTTAATTAAATGGATATTTGTAGTCCAACTATGAATATAAAACACAAAAACGGATAAATTATATTATTAATTAAATAGCTATATCATGAAGAAAAAAAGCGTTTGGGCTTTAGCTTTAGCGGCGATGTTGATGTGGGTGGGAAAACCTGCGGTAGCGGCTGTGAATGAGGCTTTTGATCCAGTAGAGTATGTAAACCCGCTAATGGGTACGCAATCTTCTTTTGAGTTGTCTACAGGAAATACCTATCCGGCGATCGCTCGTCCGTGGGGTATGAATTTCTGGACTCCTCAGACAGGAAAGATGGGAGATGGATGGCAGTATGTATATACGGCTAACAAGATCCGTGGTTTTAAACAGACCCACCAGCCAAGTCCGTGGATCAATGATTACGGACAATTTGCGATCATGCCGGTGGTTGGTAAACCGGAGTTCGACCAAGATAAACGTGCGAGCTGGTTCTCTCACAAAGGGGAGATCGCCAAGGCTTATTATTATAAGGTATATTTGGCGGAGCATGATGTGGTGACGGAATTAACGCCGACAGATCGTGCGGCTATGTTCCGTTTCACTTTCCCTGAAAACGAGCATTCTTATATCGTGGTGGATGCCTTGGATAAGGGTTCTTATATCAAGGTAATTCCGGAGGAGAATAAGATCATCGGTTATTCAACGAAGAATAGCGGCGGGGTTCCCGATAATTTCAAGAATTACTTTGTGATCGAGTTTGATAAACCTTTCACATACGAGGCTACATTTGCCGACGCTTCCTTGAAAGAGGGAACGAAGGAACAAACGAGTGACCATGTAGGAGCCGTTATCGGTTTCAAGACGAAGAAAGGTGAGATTGTCCACGCTAAGGTGGCTTCCTCATTTATTAGCTTCGATCAGGCTGCTATCAATATGAAGGAATTAGGTAACGATAACTTTGATACTTTGGTTCAGAAAGGTAAGGATGTTTGGAATGAGCATCTGAGCAAGATCGAGGTTGAAGGTGGAGATTTGGATCAATACCGTACTTTCTATTCTTGCTTCTATCGTTCATTGTTGTTCCCTCGTAAGTTCTATGAGATCAACGCTCAAGGCGAGGTGGTTCATTACAGCCCGTATAATGGTGAGGTATTACCCGGTTATATGTTTACCGATACCGGATTCTGGGATACGTTCCGTAGTTTGTTCCCGTTCTTGAACTTGATGTTCCCGTCTGTAAACAAGGAAATGCAAGAGGGTTTGATCAATACGTATAAGGAAAGCGGCTTCTTCCCGGAATGGGCAAGTCCGGGCCACCGTGGTTGCATGGTTGGTAATAACTCGGCATCTATCTTGGTAGACGCTTATATGAAAGGCGTGAAGGTTGACGATTTGGAGACTCTATATAAAGGTTTGATCCATGGTACGGAAAACGTTCACCCGAAGGTCTCTTCTACAGGACGTCTGGGGCATGAATATTATAATAAGTTGGGATATGTTCCTTACGATGTGAAGATTAACGAGAATGCCGCTCGTACATTGGAATATGCTTACAATGACTGGTGTATCTGGCAGATCGCTAAACAACTAGGCCGTCCGAAAAAGGAATTGGATTTATATGCCCGTCGTGCGTTGAACTATAAGAACCTGTACGACAAGGAAACCAAGTTGATGCGTGGCAAGAATGAGAATGGCGAGTTCATGGCTCCGTTCTCTCCGCTGAAATGGGGTGACGCTTTCACGGAAGGTAATAGCTGGCACTATTCATGGTCTGTATTCCACGATCCTCAGGGATTGATCGACTTGATGGGCGGTAAGGATTCATTTGTGATGATGCTTGACTCCGTATTTGCTGTACCGCCTTTGTTCGATGATAGCTACTACGGTGGTGTGATCCACGAGATCCGCGAGATGACCGTGATGAATATGGGTAACTACGCTCACGGTAACCAGCCGATCCAGCATATGATTTATTTATACAACTATGCGGGTCAACCTTGGAAGGCTCAATATTGGTTGCGTCAAGTAATGAATAAGATGTATACTCCGGGTCCGGATGGTTATTGCGGTGATGAGGATAATGGCCAGACTTCCGCTTGGTATGTATTCTCAGCGTTAGGATTCTATCCGGTAGCTCCGGGTACGACCCAATATGTGTTGGGCGCTCCGCTGTTCAAGAAGGCTACGATCCATTTTGAGAATGGAAACAACTTGGTGATCAACGCCCCGAACAACAGCGATAAGAATATCTATATCGAATCCATGACGTTCAACGGCAAGAACTACACCAAGAATTATTTGGATCATAACGATTTGTTTAAGGGTGGCGTGATCGACTTCAAGATGGGTGACAAGCCGAATATGAATCGTGGTATTAATCCGGAGGATATGCCTTACTCATTCTCCGTAAACGAGGAAGGGATCAATAAACTTTCCCCTATTTCTGTAAAACCTAGTAAAAAGAAGAAATAAGCAATTAAGATGAATTTCATTCGCAAACCATTAATGTCAGGCATAGCGATATGCCTGACATTTTTCGCATACTCCTGTGCTACACCGGAGAAAACGGAAAACAAGACAGACTTTACCGCATATGTAGATCCTTATATCGGATCGGGAGAGCACGGACACGTATTTGTCGGGGCGAACGTTCCGTTTGGAGCTGTTCAAGTAGGTCCTCAGAATATTTTTAAGGGATGGGACTGGTGTTCCGGTTATCATTACTCCGATAGTATCATTATCGGATTTAGTCATACGCATTTGAGCGGAACCGGATGTTCTGATCTGGGGGATATCCTTCTGATGCCTTATACGGGCGAGGTACGTACCGCCCGTGGCGAGCAAGATAATATAGAGGGAGCCGCTTCTTCCTATTATAAACATGCCAACGAAGCCGTAGCTCCGGGATATTACTCTTTGCTGATGGATAATGGCGTAAAAGCGGAGTTGACGGCAACCGAGCGTGTAGCCTTACATCGTTATACGTATCCGTCGGGAAGCGAGCATCGCCTCTTGATCAACTTGAAGGAAGGTATCGGTGATAAAGCGTATGACACTTATTTGAAGAAGATTGATGAGTACACGATCGAGGGGTACCGTTTTTCCAAAGGTTGGAGCCCACGTCACAAAGTATTCTTTACGTTGAAATGTGATCAGCCGATCGAGTCTTTGGCTGTATTCAACGATGATGAGGCCGCGGGTAATGATGAGTTGACAGGCGAGTCCGTAAAGGGAGTGATTACCTTTAAGGGAGATGCCCCGACCGCCTTGGTAAAGGTCGCTATCTCTTCCGTAAGTTGTGAGAATGCCTTGGCTAACTTACGTACGGAGCTTTCTCATTGGGATTTCGACGAGGTTCGTAACGAGGCTATCGATAAATGGAATGACCAATTGTCTTGTATCTCCATCGATACGAAAGATGAGCGTGCCAAGAAGGTTTTCTATACCGCCATGTACCATGCGTTTATCGCTCCGACGTTGTATTGCGACGCGAATGGCGATTTCCGTGGCCATGATGATAAGGTGTATACGAACAATACTTGGAAGAACTATTCCACTTTCTCTCTATGGGATACGTATCGTACCTTGCATCCGTTGTTCACGATTATCAAGCCTCAATATGTGTCGGATTTGGTGAACTCTATGTTAAGCATTTACGACCAGCAAGAGAAATTACCGATCTGGCCGTTGATTGGTGGTGAGACGGATCAAATGCCGGGATATAGCGCTGTGCCTATTATCGCGGATGCCTATCTGAAAGGTTTTACCGGCTTTGACGCTGACCGTGCGTATCGTTATATGGTTGCTTCCTCTGTCTATGAGAAGCAAAACGGGGTGCCGTACGTGTTGGAAAAAGGCTATATCCCTTGTGATAAGGTACGTGAGGCTACTTCTATTGCGATGGAATACGCAGCCGATGATTGGGGTATCGCCTTGATGGCGAAGAAAATGGGCAAGACGGAGGATTACCAGAATTACTTGAAACGTGGTAAATATTATACGCAGTATTTCGATAAGGATATCAACTTTATCCGTCCGAAAATGAATGATGGCAGCTGGCGTACGCCGTACGATCCGATCCAGTCCATACATAGCGTAGGCGATTTCTGTGAGGGAAATGGCTGGCATTATACATTCTTCGTGCCCCAGCATCCGGAAGGCTTGATCGAGTTGATGGGTGGCGACGCTCCGTTTATCTCGAAACTGGATTCTTTGTTCTTGGTGGAAGGTGAGTTAGGAGAGAACGCCTCTCCGGATATCAGTGGCTTGATCGGCATGTACGCCCATGGAAATGAGCCGAGCCATCATGTTACTTACTTGTATCCTTACGCCGGCGAGCAATGGAAGACAGCCGAGAAAGTTCGTTACATTCAAGATGTGTTTTATACCGACCAGCCGGAGGGCATCATCGGAAACGAGGATTGTGGCCAGATGTCCGCTTGGCATATCATGTCTGCCTTGGGATTTTACCAAGTGAATCCTTCCAATGGCGTGTTCGTGTTCGGTAGCCCGTTATTCGATAAGGCTTCCGTTCATTTGCCGGAGGGTAAGACTTTCGAGGTCGTAGCCCAGAACAACAGCAAGGAGAATGTATATATCCAATCCGTGTTGTTAAATGGTAAACCTTATAATAATTCTTATATCCTGTATGATGATATCGTGAAGGGAGGGAATCTTACCTTTGTGATGGGCAATACGCCGAATAAGGAGTTCGGAGCTGCCCCGGAAAATCGTCCGAAGACGGCTGAGTAAATAGCTCCCTTACTAGTGAGCGGTTTGCTCTGTTACCCCTGAGACAACGTCTCACGGATTGCCGGGAAAGTACCCGGCAGAGAAGCAAAGAATAATTAACGAATTAATAATCGACAAAATGAAGACAAAGCTTAAAACTTCGATGGCCCTTTTGGCTTCCGCTTTCCTGTGGGTGTCATGTGCCGGTGGGGGAGGGACTTCTCCTTCGGCGATGGACCCGGTGGATTACGTGAATCCTTATATGGGAAACATCAGCCATTTATTGGTGCCTACTTTCCCGACCGTGCATTTGCCGAACAGTATGCTACGTGTATATCCGGAGCGTGCGGACTTCACGGGCGACCGTCTGGGCGGTTTGCCTATTATCGTGACAAACCATCGTGAGCGTTCCGCGTTCAATTTATGCCCTTATCAAGGTGACGAATCCGGCTTGCGACCCGTGATCGCTTATAGCTATGACCGGGAGAAGATCTTGCCGTACCGTTATCAGGTATATCTGGATAATGAGGAAATCGACGTGGACTTCGCCCCGTCCCATCAAAGTGCCGTATATTCGCTCACTTTCGAGAAAGAGGGACCGGCTTATCTGGTATTTAACAGCCGTAACGGACAGCTACAAGTAAATGGTAACGCCGTAAGCGGTTATCAATATATAGATAAGAAAACGAAAGTCTTTTTATATGCCGAGACGAACCAGAAGCCTGTGAAAGCGGGGGTATTGTCGAACGGCAGTGTCAACTATAACGAGACCTCCGTGGAAGGTACCAATGCCGCTATCGCCCTTTCCTTCGGGGAGGACGTGAAGAAACTTGGCGTTCGCTACGGTATCTCTTTTATCAGCGAGGAACAGGCGAAGAAGAATCTGGAGCGTGAGATCGCCGCTTACGACGTGGATGTGGTAGCGAAGATCGCCCGCAACGATTGGAACGACGCTTTAGGTAAAATACAAGTACAAGGCGGTACCAAGGATGAGAAGACCGTATTCTATACATCTTTATATCGTTGCTACGAACGCCCGATTTGTTTGAGCGAGGACGGACATTATTACAGCGCTTTCGACGGAAAGATCCATGAGGATGGCGGACGGCCTTTCTATACGGACGACTGGATTTGGGATACCTACCGTGCTACGCATCCCCTGCGTGTCTTGATCGATAATGAGCGTGAGAACGATATCATCAACTCTTATCTCCTGATGGCGGAGCAGATGGGTACCGACTGGATGCCTACCTTCCCGGAGGTGACGGGAGATACACGCCGTATGAACTCAAACCATGCCGTCGCTACCGTGATCGACGCTTACCGCAAGGGCTTGCGTGGGTTTGAGCTGGAAAAGGCTTATATCGCTTGTAAGAAAGGTATCGAGGAAAAGACCTTGATCCCGTGGTCTGCCGCTCCCGCCGGTTGGTTGGACGATTTCTACAAGGAACATGGCTATATTCCCGCGTTGAGACCGGGAGAGAAAGAGACGGTGCCTAACGTATCCATTTGGGAAAAACGTCAGCCGATCGCCGTGACTTTAGGAACTTCGTATGATGAATGGTGCTTGTCCCAGATCGCTCAAGAATTGGGAAAGAAAGACGAGGCGGATTATTATTTGCGTCGCTCTTACAATTACCGGAACGTATTTAATCCGGAGACAGGTTTCTTCCATCCGAAAGATAAGGATGGCAAGTTTATCTATCCATTGGATTACCGTTATGATGGTGGTCTGGGTGCCCGTGATTATTACGATGAGAATAACGGATATATTTATCGTTGGGACGTACAGCATAATATCGGTGACTTGATCTCTTTGATCGGAGGCAATGAGGCGTTTACCTCTGCTTTGGATTCCATGTTCAATACGCCGCTGGGTATGTCTAAATGGCAATTCTATTCCACGCTTCCGGATCATACGGGTAACGTAGGTATGTTCTCTATGGCGAATGAGCCGAGCTTGCATATCCCGTACTTGTATAATTATGCGGGTAAGCCTTGGATGACGCAGAAACGTATCCGTACCTTATTGAATCAATGGTTCCGCAATGATTTGATGGGTGTACCGGGTGATGAGGACGGTGGTGGTATGTCCGCTTTCGTTGTCTTCAGTCAGATGGGATTCTATCCGGTGACTCCGGGTTCTCCTACCTATAATATCGGTAGCCCGATGTTTACCGACGTGAAAGTGGATATGGGTAACGGCAATACGTTCGAGATCCGTGCGAATAACGCGTCCGATGAGAATAAATACGTACAATCCGCTAAGTTGAACGGCGTAACCTTGAACCAGCCTTGGTTCAATCATAGCGATATCGCCGCCGGTGGTTTGTTAGAGTTAGAGATGGGGCCGAAAGCGAATAAGGAATGGGGATTGGGAACGCCTCCTCCTTCTGCTGCTCCGATGCCTAAGTAAATAAAAAAGCGTGTTGCGATTGTCGCAACACGCTTTTTTATGCCAATACCTTAGCGATTAATTTCTTTAGTTCTTTTATATCAATGGGCTTCACTACATAATCCGTGAATTCACATTGTTTGGCGATCTCCTTTTCCCTTTCGAAAGCGAATGCCGTGAGTGCTATGATCGGAATGGTCTTGGATAAGGTGCGGATTCTGCGAGTTGCTTCGAATCCGTCCATAACCGGCATTTTTATGTCCATTAGGATTAGGTCCGGATGATATGTCTCGAACATATCGATAGCCTCTTGCCCGTTTAGCGCATGATAAAGTTGGTATTGCTTGCCAAACAAGGTTTCCAAAAGGAAATAATTCTCATAAACGTCCTCGGCGATTAAGATGGAATGATGCCTATCTGAACGGGGCGTTTCTTCGGATTGGACGAGGATGTCCGGTGAAAGCTCAATATCAGTCCGTTTTGTGTCCAAAGGCAGAGTGAACCAAAAAGTGGAACCCACCCCTTCTTCAGAGTCTACGCCGATTTTACCTCCTAATGCCTCGATAATGGTTCGGCTGATGGTTAATCCCAATCCCGTACCTTGCTGGAAAGTATCTACCTTGATGAATCGCTCGAATATACGTCTTTGGTTTTCCGCGGAGATACCGATACCTGTATCTTTCACGCAGACTCGGATAAAATCCCCTTCTATCTCATAATAAATCGTGATACTTCCTTTTGTGGTAAATTTGATAGCGTTATTCACGAAATTGGATATCACTTGCATAACCCTCCGCTCATCGGTTTTAACGATTACGGATGGGGAGTCGAGATCAAAGATCAGATCCACGTCTGAAGGCATCTTTATAGAGTCTGCCAATGCGATTTCGCCACATATATCCTTGATGTCCACTTCCTCGAAATGATAATCCATGGTTCCCGCCTCGATTTTAGAGAAATCAAGGATATCGTCGATCAGTTGCAGTAGCAAATCATTGTTTTTATGGATGATATCTAAATAAGATTGACGCTCTACCTCATCATCAATCTCGGCGATTATATTTGAGAACCCGACGATAGCGTTCAGCGGCGTGCGTATCTCATGACTCATATTCGCCAAGAACGCGGACTTCAATTTATCAGCTTCCTTTACCTTGATTAGCTCGATCTCCTTTTCCCGTTGCTGGGTTATATTGGAGGTGTAGCTTACGATCCTGTTAGGCGTTCCGTCATCGTTGAATTTATAGGAGCGTACATTGGAGTTGAACCAGAATGTTTTGCCATTGAGGATACGCCTGTAAGCCGCTACGAAGTTATTGATCTTCCCTTGCAGGAGAGGTTTGAACTGTTTATTATATACCCGGTCAAAATCATCCGGATGGATTGAAGATTTATAGTCTTCTTGATTCTTGAAGTTGTAATCATGAATTGCTTTTAGCCCCTCATTATTATTAATGTCTTCATTGAGGCCAAAATCTACGGTCAATTTATCATTCTCTACATCGTATTCCCAAAGAATGGAATCCCCGGTATCTACCGATACTTTTAGCCGGGCTAGGCTATTTTCGATTTGTTCCCGCTTGATGTGATTCTCGGTATCGTCGAATACAATATAAATATAGCCGAATATATTATCAAGAGAGTCTTTTAATGTGACTCCTTTTACCAACAGATGCTTTGTTTTAGAATCATGATGACTATCGTAATAGCCATTTTGAGAAGCAACCTTGAAATCATAATTAAGTGGAAAGAATATATCTTTTCCGTTTTTGAGGCTTTGGTTTACATATTTCGGGATATTAGGATTCTTGAACATATTCAGTCCCACGGCCTGCTCACGGGTAACACCAAAAATATCGAGATCCGCTTGGTTGATATCTACCAACACTCCATTCTCATCATAAAGTTCGGCGCCCCAAGGCATCTTGTCGAAAATGATCTTAAACTTCGTCTCGCTTTTCATGACTTGCATAGCCGTATGTTCTACTAATCCTTGAACTTCCCCTCTTTCAATGGCTATGGAAAGGATATCAGCCAACATATGTAAATTCTCTATATCTAAGGCACTCCAGTTCCGTTTCTTTTTTACAGAATCAAAGCCGATAAATCCGGATGGTTTGCCTTGCTTGAAAATAGGGATGACTAATAAGGATGAAACCTCTTGCAAAATCAGAAGATGCTGCTCACTCTTCGCCTCTTCCGGCATTTTAGAGACATCATGAATAACGATATCCATGCCCTTTTTGATACTATCGTACCACCAAGGAATCTCGTCTTGCGGGAGTTGACGCAGTAAATCCTCTCGCATAGAGATAATGCCATCACAAGTAACTTCATTCGTAAAGTCAACAGTATGAGTTTGTTCGTCAAATGTTCCGATATACACCCGATCCACATCGAAAAATTGTAAGATGCGGAATAGCGCTTGGTCAATAACCGAGTTTTCTTTGGCTCCAAGAAGAAGTGACAATACATCCGACATCGTTTTTCGCAAATCAATCATATTGGCCAAAATCAAGTCGGTCTTTTCATCTTCTACATCGGTCTTCTTGTCTATAGCCTCATTAAGAAATGTTGTATTGGAATGAATGTTATTCATGATAAATTGAGTGTACTAAATTTATTCGAAAACAAATGTAAGTATAAACTTTGATTATTTTTTGTTTTAGTGTTTATTATATTATTATCGTGGCTTTAAAAATAATTTTGTACGTTTGTAAATAGTTGAATTAAACTTGAAATCTATGGATAATAAAATCATATTGACGATAGGCCGCCAGTTCGGAAGCGGTGGCCGCGAGATCGGACAACGTTTGGCGAAGGAGTTGGGTATCGGTTACTATGATAAGGAACTGATTACCGTGGCGGCCCGTGAGAGTGGATTATGCGAGGATGTTTTCGAGAAGGCGGACGAACGTGCCTCCAGTGGTTTATCGTACGCTTTTACGATGGGGTACTCTTCTTTTATGGGAGGGATGTTTACGCCTTATAATGATATTTTGTCTAATGACGGTCTTTTTAAGATACAGAGTGACGCTATCCGTAAATTGGCGGAGACTGAGTCGTGTGTTTTGGTAGGGCGTTGCGCTGATTATATCCTCCGGGATGATCCGGCTTGTTTGAGCTTCTTTATCCATAGTTCAGTGGAGAGCCGAGTCCAAAAGACCGTGGAAAGGCATGGTGTGACAGTGGAAGAGGCGAAGAACATGATGGAGAAGACTGATAAATCCCGTGCGGCTTACTATAATTATTATACGAATAAGACATGGGGAATGGCCTCTTCTTATAATTTCTCGATCGATGTATCCGTATTAGGGATCGACGAGACCGTGGAATTTATGAAAAGCTTTATCGAGCGCAGATTGAATAAGCGTCCGTCTCATTTCGGATAAATCGTATTCTTGAGAAACCATTATTGAATAGAGATTAACCTATTAAAACTAAGAAAGTATGCGAAAACCTTTTATTACTGTTCGGCTGACCCATGGTATGTTGGGCGCCTTGTTAGTTTCCACCTGTGCTTGTTCGGGCACGAAGTGGACGGAGGTAGAGAAAGATTCTATCCGTATCGTTACCCAGCAAGAAGGAGCTGTATTAGGATATTCGGCCAATTCGGGGGTGAGACTTCTTGCCGTTGACGGATATGCCTTCAAAGATCTGAATCGGAACGGGTTGCTTGATCCGTATGAGGATTGGCGTCTTACCCCCGAGGAACGTGCCGTTGATTTGGCCGGGCAGTTATCTACAGAGGAGATCGCCGGATTGATGCTTTATAGCGCCCATCAATCTATCCCCGGTGCCTCGAAAGGGTTTGGAGCTTCTACCTACAATGGCAAATCTTTTGATGAGAGTGGAGCCCAGCCATCCGATCTTTCCGATGCGCAGCGTAAATTCCTCACCGAGGATAATGTTCGTCATGTATTGGTTACGAGAGTACAAAGTCCAGAAGTGGCGGCTCGCTGGAATAATAATGTGCAAGCTTTAGTGGAGGGCATCGGTCACGGTATCCCAGCCAATAATAGTTCCGATCCTCGCCATGGTACGGCTGCGGATACAGAGTATAATTTTGGTAGTGGAGGACAGATCTCCTTATGGCCCGGTTCTTTAGGTTTGGCGGCTACTTTCCGTCCGGAAATGATGAGACGTTTTGGTGAGATCGCCTCTGCTGAATATCGGGCGTTAGGTATCGCTACTGCCTTGTCCCCGCAAGTGGATATGGCGACGGAGCCCCGCTGGAGCCGTGTGAGCGGTACGTTTGGAGAGGATCCGGACTTGGTTACGGATATGTCTCGTGCGTATGTGGACGGTTTTCAGACTTCAACCGGTGGGAAAGAGATTCGTGACGGTTGGGGCTATGAGAGCGTAAACGCCATGGTAAAACATTGGCCGGGGGGTGGACCGGGTGAGGCTGGACGTGATGCTCATTACGGTTATGGTAAATACGCTGTTTACCCCGGAAAGAATATCGAGGAACAAAAGAAGCCTTTTGTGGAAGGCGCCTTTAAATTGGATGGAGCTACCGGCAAAGCTTCTGCGGTGATGCCTTATTATACGATTTCTGTTGGACTGAATCCGGATGGTGCGGATATTGCGAATAGTTACAACCGTTATCTGATTACGGATCAATTACGTGAGAAATATGGATACGACGGTGTGGTTTGTACAGACTGGGGAATCACGGGTGATGAGACGGGCATAGAGACCTTCGCCGGAAAACCTTGGGGAGCGGAGGAGCTTTCTGTTGCCGAACGGCATTACCGTATTTTGATGGCTGGCGTAGATCAGTTTGGTGGTAATAACGATAAAGGCCCGGTATTGGAGGCTTATAAGATGGGTGTGGAAGAGATGGGAGAGCCCGCCATGCGTGAACGTTTCGAGACTTCTGCCGTACGTTTATTACTGAATATCTTTCGGACAGGATTATTTGAGAATCCCTATTTAGACCCTGCCGAATCCCAAAAGATCGTAGGGAATCCTGATTTTATGAAGGAGGCTTACGATGCCCAGCTCGCTTCTGTCGTGATGCTGAAAAATAAGGGAAACGCCTTACCTATGAGTAAGGAGATGAAGGTGTATATTCCGAAACGTTATTATCCGGCGGTAGTCGGTTTCTTCGGAACGACTAGCGAGGCTCATAGGGATGATCCGGTGAATTTGGATTTGGTTCGTAAGTATTTTACGGTCGTTGATAATCCCGATGAGGCGGATTTCGCTATCGTCTTTATGACGAGCCCGATCAGTGGTACGGGGTATGATAAATCCGATCGTGAGAAAGGAGGAAACGGTTATATGCCTATCAGTTTACAGTATAATGATTATACCGCTACCTATGCCCGTAACCCAAGTTTGGCGGGGGGAGATCCGTTTGAGAATTTCACGAACCGTTCTTATAAAGGTAAGTCCGTGAAAACAGCTAATAAGCAGGATATGCTTTCTGTTTTGGAGACAAAGGCTAAAATGAAAGGTAAGCCTGTAATCGTATCTTTGGAGATGGATAAGCCCACGATTATGTCCGAGTTCGAGGGTTCGGCGGATGCCATTTTGGTGAACTTCGGTGTACAAAACCAAGCGGTCTTGGATATCATCAGTGGAAAAGCCGAGCCTTCCGCTTTGTTGCCTTTGCAGATGCCGGCAGATATGCGTATCGTGGAGGAGCAATTCGAGGATGTTCCCCGGGATATGAAATGCTATACGGACAGCGAGGGCCATCTGTATGATTTCGCTTTTGGTATGAATTGGAAAGGCGTTATCGATGATGAGCGAGTGACTAAATATAAATAGGGTAAATTACATTTTTGTGTTTTTGTGGTTACGGTATCTATATATAATGCCTAAATTTGCATGGTAATATTATTAAGTGCAGACCATGAAAATTATGACATTGCAGGGAACGGACAAATTGTTATATGAACTTGTCGCGCCTTTGGTCATGAATCCAGCCATTTTGCGACAAAATAACAATTACCCTTTTAAAACATCTCGTAGCCACGTTTGGTATATAGCCTTTCATGAAACGGCTGTTGTTGGTTTTATGCCTGTAAAAAAAGGACATATCTATTACTCTATAGACAATTATTTCGTGAGTGGTGACGATCCTTCGGTATTGAGTGAACTTCTTGAAGAAGTCATAAAGGATTTTTCATCTCAAGCTTCACTTATGGCTGTTGTGCATAAACGTCATGTAAAAGTGTTCTCACAAAAAAAGTTCCAGACATGTGTTGAGTGGAAAAATTATGATAAAATGCATTATTTACCGGAGGTAGAGTCATGATGCGAAGAATGGATGTGTACGAGGCGACAGAGAAAAGATTGAAGATCATTTTTGATTATTTCGATTACGTATACGTCTCTTTTTCCGGCGGAAAGGATAGTGGTGTACTGTTGAATTTGTGTGTAGATTATATTCGTAGATACGCTCCGGGACGAAAACTAGGTGTATTTCATATGGATTATGAGGTTCAATACAGCCAGACGACCGAATATGTGGAAAAGGTTTATGCCGCTAATTCCGATATCCTTGATATTTATCATTGTTGTGTTCCTTTTAAAGTCCAGACATGTACATCTATGTTTCAACAATATTGGAGACCTTGGAGCGAGGAGTGCCGGGATATCTGGGTTCGAGAGATGCCCCATTCATGTCTCCGGGCGAAAGACTTTGACTTCTTCAAGGTGGACATGTGGGATTATGATTTTCAGAATATGTTCCCTTTTTGGTTGTATCAACGGAAAATGGGCCGGCGTATATGTTGCCTTGTTGGTATCCGTACCCAAGAGAGTTTTAATAGGTGGCGGGCCATACATAGTGATAAGAATTACAGAAAACTAGCTAATTATAAATGGACTCGCAGAATGAATTATTCTATATATAACGCATATCCTATTTATGATTGGAAAACTCAGGATATCTGGATAGCGAACGGAAAGTTCGGTTGGCCATATAATCATTTGTATGATTTGTATTATCAAGCAGGGGTGCCTTTGTCCCGGCAACGTGTGGCGAGCCCATTCATATCCCAAGCGATATCCACACTGTTCATTTACAAAGTTGTCGATCCCGACATGTGGGGGAGGATGGTTGGACGTGTAAACGGTGTTGGCTTTGCCGGTATATATGGGAATACCTCCGCTATGGGATGGAGGGCTATCAAGTGCCCAGCCGGGTTCTCTTGGGAGAAATATATGTATTTTCTCCTAAATACCTTACCCGAAGAAACTCGTGAGAACTATTTGAATAAGTTAAGAGTCAGCCGTAAATTCTGGAGAGAAAAAGGGGGATGCCTCAGTGAGGAGACAATCGCTAAGTTACGGGCGGCTAATATTCCTATCATTGTGGAAGAATGTACCGCTTACCATACGGATAAGAAACCAGTACGGATGGAGTATATCGATGATATCAATATACCCGAGTTTAAAGAAATCCCTACTTACAAACGTATGTGTGTTTGTATTTTGAAAAACGATCATACATGCAAGTATATGGGTTTTTCCCAGACAAAACGAGAGAGGGATATGAGAAAAGAAGTAATGGACAAATATAATTTTTATAAGCATGGGAAACTTTGTTAGTCCGGCATATGGTGTTAGGGCTGTCCCTATAGAAAAAATTGTAGCCAACAGCTATAACCCTAATATCATGGCACCACCGGAAATGCGATTATTGGAACTTTCCATTTGGGAGGATGGCTATACGATGCCTTGCGTCTGTTATTATCTTGAAGAGGATGATTTATATGAGATAGTAGATGGTTATCATCGTTATCTGGTTATGAAGCAATCTCAAAGGATTTATGATCGTGAGAAAGGAATGTTGCCTGTAACGGTGATTGAGAAAGATATTTCAAACCGAATGGCTTCAACCATTCGCCATAACAGGGCTCGAGGGATGCACAACTTGGAACTTATGACGGAGATTGTTACGGAGTTGGTCAAATCTGGGATGTCTGATAAGTGGATCATGCGTAATATTGGAATGGATAAAAATGAGTTACTTCGGTTCAAGCAGATTTCGGGATTAGCTGAATTATTCCGGGATAAAGAATTCGGTTGGTCTGATGACTGGTCGGAAGAAGATTAAGCTTTTTACATTTCTCAATATGTTGAGGAGCAATTTGTTTGTTCGCCGATATATCGAGTATATAATGTTCTTTCCCTTCCAACTCAGAGTCTGTCCAAAGCTCGATAACCGAATTGCCTTTTGCCCGTAACCCTCCCATAATGGCGCTTTGCCCGAATCGTTCTCTCAATATGTCTTGCAACTCAAACAAGCAGGGAGCCTGTTTGGGCAAATTGGTTTTCACTACGGTTTGCGGAGTGATTGTAAAATTCTTCGCATCCGTTACTTGTCCCCAAGAACATACCACCACTAACAGCAGCGACAATATGATATTGATTTTTCTGACGGTAAAGCACATAACTTCTTTTATTTAAGATATTGTATCAAGGCATCGCATTGTTCCATATATCCTTGCAGCGTATCTGCCATTTGCGGCATTTCAGGAAGCAGTTCACCACATATCCGTTTGATGCCGGGTAGTTCCATCAATCCGGGAAATCCTTTTCGCATCCATTCTTTCTTAGAGGGATAATCGTCCGGAAGATTAGTGTATAGCATTTGGTAGTAGCTGATGGATAATGCGATTTGTTGTATCTGTTTTGTCTCTCCTTCGGGGTATTGTTCCAGTTTGTTGATAGCTTCCGTAAACAGGGATCGCTGCATTTCGATGGTAGCCGGATAATCACCCAACAATACAAGTGTCTGTAACAAATAAATACGGCAAGTAGCAAGTTCCTGCTCAGTTAACGGCAGTCCGCTCAGGTACTCAAGCCCCTCTTTGACCTCAAGGAGAGAGAGCAGGCGTTCCGGTGGCAACGTGCCCGGTTCTTGTGCCTTCAGCCATTGGTGGCAAGCGAAACTGACCACGCAACGGTGGAGCAGGCGTGACGGATCATTTTCATCTCCTGTAAGGGAGGCATAACGGTCGGCTTCCGCAAAATCATGCTTTTCTATAAGCTTGTACATTATGCGTTTACAAAATTCTGGAAATAGAGATTCCTGTTTCTCTTTCCACTGGTTGTACGGGGTCTCCCAACCGGCAAGGAAAGACATTTCCTCTTCTTCAAAATCGAAATCCATCTCTTTCCCATAGGCTCCTGCCACTTCAAACGCTTCGGGAACTGCCAGCAGCCGGAGCAACGCTTGGATTCTTTCCGGTTCGGGTGCATTGTCATCGTCCAAACCTTCCACTACGCAAAGTAGCGGAAAGAACGCATACCAATGTCCCAGCGTATCGGCTCCTCTTTTATCCCCTTCGGCAAGTGCCTTAGAAGCTAAGGGAACAATTTGTTCCGCCAATTCCAAAGGGGCTAGTAGCCGAAGTTCCGCCTTTGCCGATACAGGAAGAACACCCATCTCAAGCAGCTTTTTCCATAACGCAGTCCCTGCGGTGACACAACACTTTCCGGAACAACCGTCCACATAAGTACCATCTTTCAAGAAACCGCCCTCTATGGCAAGCCGCCTCGCCTCGCTACGCTCCGGCTCAGGCAATTGCTCCGGAGGCAAAAGAGAGAGATAACCGAGTTGTTCCAGTTCATCACGAACCCGTAATACCGTGTACCCGCAGTCCAGTTGATTCTGGATTTGGTAAAGACTATAACAAATACTTTGTGCCAAAGGTGGAACAGGAGAGGCGGTCGCTGTTGTTATCACGGAATATTCCACCAAACTTTCTATAGCATGCATTGACATAATTGCAGTGATTTATAAGGATTAATATGAGTCCTATTGGTTGATAAATTGAAAACCAGAGATAGAAACTATAAGTTTGAATTACCTAATTACAAGATTTACAGATTTAATACCACTACGTTTATCGTAAGCAAAGTTACAGATATTTATTATTTGACCGATGATTTTTGCAAAGAATTTGCATTGCAACAAGGAAAAGACTAACATACCGTGATAATTATACTGATAACCTATGGTTTTATATGAATGTTATTGGCTATTGTACCCGATGAAATTGCTGGCAAATCTTCAAGGCATCTTATACATTATCCATCCGAATGACGGAAAAATTGAGGGGAAACATAGAAGTGGAACCTGAAGGTGTACAGTTATACTAATTTTTTGTACATTTGCTCCCGACTTTTCACATAGGGGTGCCCGAGTCATACGGGCTGAGATTATACCCATCGAACCTGATCCGGGTAATGCCGGCGAAGGGAAAATAAGGTAGAACTAGGAAATAAAGGGGGCGTTACCTCTATGTGCTCCCTGATGTTTAAACTTTAATTAGTTATTAAGATGGAACAGATTGTTTCAAGTGGAATCATTGACTCTTACTTCGAGAAGTTGAAGAGCAACTTGTCTGTGGATGTAGCGATCGTGGGAGGGGGACCTTCCGGTATCGTAGCCGCTTATTTCTTGGCGAAAGCCGGTAAGAAGGTGGCGTTGTTTGATCGTAAGCTGGCTCCCGGTGGAGGTATGTGGGGCGGCGCTATGATGTTCAACGATATCGTGGTGCAGGAAGAGGCTATGCCGATCATCAAGGAATTGGGCGTAAGCTATAAGGAAGGTGCTAACGGCACGTATATCATGGATTCGGTACATACCACTTCCGCTTTGATTTATCAGGCGACGAAGGCGGGCGCTACGATCTTTAACTGCTATTCGGTAGAGGACGTGGTGTTTCATAACGATGCCGTAGCCGGTGTGGTAGTGAACTGGGCTCCGGTAATCCGTGAGGGGATGCACGTGGATCCGTTGACGATCATGGCAAAGGCTGTCTTGGAAGGTACGGGGCATGATTGCGAGATTGCCCGTGTGGTAGCCCGTAAGAATGATATCCAATTGAATACACCGACCGGAGGCGTGATCGGCGAGCGTTCCTTGAATGTGGAGCTGGGTGAGCAGACGACGGTGGAGAACACGAAGGAGATCTACCCGGGATTATTCGTTTCCGGTATGGCCGCTAACGGCGTAAGCGGTAGCTTCCGTATGGGACCGATCTTTGGCGGCATGCTGATGAGCGGCAAGAAGGCTGCTGAGTTGATCTGCGAAAAACTTGGGAATTGAAAATTGAGAATTGAGAATTGAAAATTATTGATTGTTGTATCTTTAATTTTCAATTCTCAATTCCCAACGGTTTTTCCTTGTCTCAAGAATAAGAATCCCGTTATGATCAACGCCGTGGATAATCCCGTATAGAATACAGAAATGAAAGAATTCGGCAGTAAATGGAGCGCACGGATCGTGATCCCGAAAGCGATCATGAAGATCATGATAATCCAACCTTTCACGTCGAAGAAAGAGAACGGGCAATGTTTCCCGTTTTTCCGGGAGATCCGTTCGGAATGTTTATAGAAAAGCCGTTTAAAGACCAAATTGAAGAAAAGTAAGAAAACGATGGTCGCTTCCCCGATCTTGAATAACCAATAATGGGTATCGTTTAACCATGTGACGATACCGATGCGTAAGATATTGATACCGGCGAAAATCCATACGCAACCGGCGGTATATAATAATACCTTTTTATTTACTCCAAACTTCATCTATCTTTTTATTTACCGCAAACTTACAACATTCATGTAAAAAACGGAAAAATATCCTTATCTTTGTGCCATGCGTGAGAAAATGAAACAGAGGGTTGTACAATACGTGGTGCTGATGGCCGGCATCTTGGCATTGCTTTCTGTGGTTATCCCTCACCATCATCACCGGGACGGGATGCCTTGTTATCAATCCTTGACCGCGGAGCAAGCGCATGGCGATAAAAGCACTGATACGCATGATTGCGGTTGCGACGGGCATAACTTGGCCTATTTCAGTACGCATATTTCTCATTTTATGGATGGAGATGTGGATATACATCTGATGCCGTTACTCGTCTTATTTGATTACATTTATCCACCTGAACCGGCGTTTTGCGGACAGCTCCTTGATCACGAGAACGCCCCCTACATTGAGTCGCTGCACGACACTTGGATAGTGAGTGCCTCGGGACTTCGTGCCCCTCCTATGTCTTGATACCTCGTTTGTGAGAGTGGGTGAGGACAGACTTGCCCCTATCTATTTATTATTAACGATATCAAGATTTTTTACACAATGAAGAAAATATATTTGGTAGGTGCGATGTGCGCTTACCTGTTTGCCGGTTGTGCGGGAAATGCGTCGCAAGCCGGACACGATGAGCATAATCATGAATTAGAGGCTCACGACCATGAGCATGAAGGTGAGGATCACGATCATGATCATGAGGGACATGAACACGAAGGCCATGACCATGAGCATGAGGCCGGTGGTACCCATCCCGATGAGATCGTCTTTAAGAAAGCCTTGGCCGAGGCTGTTGGTTTACAAACCGTAACGGTTAATCCCGCTCCTTTCACGGATGTGATCAAGACGAGCGGACGAGTGATGGCAGCGCAAGGGGAGGAGTCCGTGATCGTCGCTACCGTCCCCGGCGTGATCTCGTTTGGTAGCTTGCCATTCGTGGATGGTACGGCGGTACGCAAGGGACAGGCCGTGTTGAGTATCGCTTCCAACGCCCTCTCGGATGGAGACGTGGCGGCAAGGGCTAAATTCGCTTATGAGACGGCGAAAAAGGAATACGAGCGTATGCAAGCCTTGGTAGGCGATAAGATCGTATCCGCCAAGGATTTCGAGCAGGCCCGCTTGAATTACGAGAACGCCAAGGTCGCTTATGAGGCGATAGCGGGAAAACAGACGGCGAAAGGCGTGTCTGTAGTCTCTCCCTTGAATGGTTACTTGAAGAACATCCAAGTGAAAGAGGGTGATTATGTATCCGTAGGCCAGCCTTTGGCTACGATCTCGCAAAACAATCGTTTGGTATTGCGTGCGGACGTGTCTGAGAGGTATTACAACGATCTTCCCATGATCCAAACCGCTAATTTCATGACTCCGTATGATAACGCTCTCTATAAATTGTCTGATTTGCGTGGACGGTTGTTATCGTATGGAAAGGCTTCCGATATGAACTCTTTCTATGTACCGGTGACTTTCGAGTTCGATAATAAAGGAGCGGTTATCCCCGGTTCTTTCGTGGAGATCTTTTTGTTGACAAAGCCGATGGAGAATGTCTTGAGCGTGCCTGTCTCCGCCCTTATCGAGGAGCAGGGCGTTTATTCGGTATTTATCCGTCTGGATGAGGAAGGCTATAAGAAGCAATGGGTGACGCTGGGAGCGAATAACGGCTCGGAGGTACAGATCCTTTCCGGATTGAAACCGGGCGATGAGGTCGTGACTCGTGGCGCTTACCAGATCAAGTTGTCTTCCGCTTCTAACGCGATACCGGCTCATAGCCATAGCCATTAATAGGAGGGACGTTGCATGTTAAATAAGATAATTTATTATTCATTGCACAACCGGTTGGTAATCTTGGTTTGTGCGCTATTGCTGATGATCTGGGGTACGTACACGGCGTTTAATACGGACGTGGATGTGTTCCCGGACTTGAACGCCCCGACGGTCGTGATTATGACCGAGGCGAACGGTATGGCTCCCGAGGAGGTGGAACGCTTGGTGACATTCCCTGTGGAGACTGCCGTGAACGGTGCGATGGACGTGCGGCGTGTACGTTCCTCGTCTACCACCGGATTCTCCGTGGTTTGGGTAGAGTTTGATTGGGGTACGGATATTTACCGGGCTCGTCAGATCGTGTCCGAAAAACTGGCTGTCTTGGGTGAGAGCCTTCCCGAGAACGTAGGTAAACCGACCTTAGGCCCGCAGTCATCCATCTTGGGTGAGATGATGATTCTCGGTTTGACCGCCGATTCCACGTCTTTGTTGGACTTACGTACGATCGCCGACTGGACGATCCGTCCCCGTTTGTTGTCTACGGGCGGTGTGGCGCAGGTTGCCGTGATCGGTGGCGATATTAAGGAGTACCAGATCTTGTTGGACCCGGCTCGTATGAAGCACTACGGTGTAGGGTTGAACGAGGTGTTGGATGTTTGTCGGAATATGAACCGGAACGCCAATGGTGGTGTATTGTATGAGTTTGATAATGAGTATATCATCCGGGGAGTCTTGTCTACGTCGAAGGCGGAAGAGATCGCTCAGGGTGTGGTGAAGACCGTGAATGAGTATCCGGTTACGCTGGGTGATATCGCTACGGTTAAGATCGGCGGTAAAAGCCCGAAGCTGGGAACCGCTTCCGAGCGGACAAAGCCAGCCGTGCTGATTACCGTGACTAAACAGCCGGATACGAGTACGGAGAAGTTGACGGAGAAGCTGGACGAGATTGTTGTCGATTTGCGGAAGAACTTGCCGGTGGATGTACATGTCTCTACGGATATATTCCGCCAGAGTCATTTTATCGATAACTCTATTAATAATGTAAAGAAGAGCTTGTTTGAGGGTAGTTTCTTCGTGGTGATCGTCTTGTTCCTGTTCTTGATGAATATACGTACGACGGTGATCTCGTTGGTAGCCTTGCCGTTATCTTTGCTGGTCTCTATCATCGTATTGCACTACATGGGATTGACGATTAACACGATGAGCTTGGGAGGTATGGCGATCGCTATCGGTTCCTTGGTGGATGACGCTATCGTGGACGTGGAGAACGTGTATAAACGAATCTGGGAAAACCGGCTCTTGCCTCCGGATCAGCAACGCTCTACCTTGGAGGTGGTTTACGACGCTTCCCGTGAGGTACGTATGCCGATCTTGAACTCTACCTTGATTATCGTGGTGAGCTTCGTGCCCTTGTTCTTCTTGAGTGGTATGGAAGGCCGTATGTTGGTTCCGCTGGGTATCGCTTTTATCGTGGCGTTGTTTGCTTCTACGGTGGTGGCGCTTACCTTGACCCCGGTGCTTTGTAGCTATTTGCTGAACCGTAAAGCGACGGGAATGAAGGAACTGCGTGAGGCTTGGATAGCCCGGAAGTTGAAGGTGGTGTATAAACGGGCTTTGGAGTTAGCGTTGGCTTACCAGAAATGGGTGCTAGGTACCACGATCGCTTTGTTTGTGGTCGCCTTGGTGATCTTCTTTCATTTGGGACGTAGTTTCTTGCCCCCGTTCAATGAGGGTTCTTTTACGATCAACGTAAGCTCGCTTCCGGGAATTTCCTTGGACGGGTCGGATCAGATCGGACGCCGTGCGGAAGCGTTGCTGTTGCAAGTGCCCGAGATAAAGACTGTGGCTCGGAAGACCGGTCGTGCGGAATTGGATGAGCATGCCTTGGGCGTGAATGTTTCCGAGATCGAGGCTCCTTTCGAATTGCAAGACCGTAGTCGGGATGAGGTGATGAATGATGTCCGCAAGAAGTTATCTACGATCAGTGGCGCTAATATAGAGATCGGGCAACCTATTTCCCATCGTATCGACGCTATGCTTTCCGGTACGGAGGCGAATATCGCTATCAAGCTGTTTGGTACGGACTTGAACCTGATGTTTACGGTCGGAAACCAGATCAAGGCCGCTATCCAAACGATCCCGGGTCTGGTGGACTTGAAGGTAGAGCAACAGATCGAGCGTCCGCAGTTGACAATCACCCCGAAACGTGAGTTGCTGGCTAAATATGGTATTCCCCTGCCGGAGTTCGAGGAATATATCAATGTGATGTTGGGTGGAGAGGCCGTAAGTCAGGTGTACGACGATGGCAAGAGCTTCGACCTGACCGTGAAGACCTCCGACGCTAGCCGTGCCACGATGGATGATATTAGTAATCTGATGATCGATGCCGCCGGACAGAAAGTGCCGCTAAGCTACGTGGCCGATATCCGTTCCGTGACCGGTCCGAATACGATCAATCGTGAGAATGTGCAACGTAAGATCGTGATTAGTGCCAATGTATCGGAACGTGACTTGCGAAGTGTGGTTAATGAGATACAGGATCGGGTAGAGGCTAATATCCGTTTGCCGGAGGGATACCATATCGAATATGGTGGCCAGTTCGAGAGCGAGGCGGCGGCCAGCCGTACCTTATTGCTGACGTCATTGATGTCGTTATTGGTGATCTTCATGTTACTGTACAATGAGTTCAAGGACGTGAAGGAGAGCGGCGTGATCTTGTTGAACCTGCCGTTGGCGTTGATCGGTGGCGTGATTATCCTATGGCTTACTTCCGGCGAGATCAGTATCCCGGCGATTATCGGTTTCATTTCCTTGTTTGGTATCGCTACCCGAAACGGTATGCTGCTGATCAGCCACTATACGCATTTGCGTGGAGAGGGAATGGGATTGCGTGAGTCCGTGATACAAGGTTCCCTAGACCGTTTGAACCCGATCTTGATGACGGCGTTGAGTTCCGCCTTGGCGTTGATCCCGTTGGCGTTGAATGGCGATCTTCCCGGGAATGAGATCCAAAGCCCGATGGCGACGGTGATCTTGGGTGGTTTATTAACCTCTACGTTCTTAAACGGATTCATCATCCCGATTGTTTATCTGATAATGAACAAGAATAAAGAATAAGTTTTATGAAATCATATATTATAGTCGCCGCCTTGTCTGTATTGACAGGCGGCCTTTCCGCCCAGACTTCTATAGAGGACGTGCTCCGGAGCGTGGAGGCGAACAATAAGGATTTACAGGCGAACAGCCAGTTGGTCCAGTCGCAGAAGCTGGAGGCGAAGTTGGATAATAATTTGCCAGACCCTTCGGTCTCTTATTCGCATTTCTGGGGGAATAAAGAAGGGATGGGATTCACGGGCGAGTTCGTGGCTTCCCAAAGCTTTGATTTCCCGTCCGTATATGTCCGGAAGCATAAGCTGACGAAGGCGAAATCCGCGGGTTTGGATCGTCAAGGGATGGCTTTTCGTCAGCAAATCTTGTTGCAGGTGAAAGAGGTTTGCCTAGATTTGGTGCTGTTGAACCAGCAGAAGAACCTATTGGATACCCGTCTTAGGAACGCCGAGCAACTTTCCGCTTTTTATGCGACTCGTTTGGAGAAAGGAAATGCGAATATCCTTGAGACAAACAAGATCGATCTGGAATTATTGAACGCTCGGACAGAGGCCCGGATGAACGAGACTTCCCGTATTGCCAAGCTGCAGGAGCTGGCTACCTTGAATGGCGGTATCGCTATCGAGTTTACGGATACGGTTTACGCCTTGCCGGATAGGGAGGTGCTTTCCTTTGATGAGCTGAGAACGGAGGCGATACAATCCGATCCGCAATTACAGACTTTGCGTAGCGACCAGACGACAGCCCTTCGGCAGGTGAGCGTGAATAAGGCGAAAGGTCTGCCCGGCTTTGAGTTAGGGTATCGTATGAATCCCGCCTCGGGTGGAGAGCGTTTCAATGGTTTCTTGGTAGGAATCACCATCCCGTTGTTCTCGAACCGTAATAACGTGAAACAGGCGAAGGCTCAGGCCCGCTATACGGAGATGCAGTTGGAGAGTGCTTCTTTCACGGTAGAGAATGGGTTGAGGCAGCTATATGACCAGTCTGTCTCCTTAAAGAAATCTATCGATGAATATAAGGATGTGCTGAAAAGGCAGAATAGCTTGGTCTTGTTGAACAAGGCTATACAGGCCGGGCAAATCTCTATGATCGAGTATTTCGTGGATGTGACGACCTATTACCAAAGCGTGCAAAACTACCTGCAATTGCAAAACCAATACCAAAAGGTCATGGCGCAATTGTATAAGTATCGATTATGATAAGGAACACAACTGTGTTTTCTCTTGAACACAGTTGTGTTTTCTCACGAACACAACTGTGTTTTTACGTTCTCTAAGGATAGCTTAAAGTCCCGGATCAATTCTTTCATCACCTCTTCCACGGATAATTCCTCCCAGAATAAAGACGCTACCTGTCCGATCTCTAACTCGCCTTCCTTTAGGTCTCCCTCAAAGATTCCTTTCTTGGCACGTCCTTTGCCTAATAACTCACGTAATTCTTCCACGGACGCTCCCCGGGCTTCCGCTTCTTCCACTGCCGTAGCGAAATCTCCTTTTACCAGACGGGTAGGAGACAGTTTCTTTAATAATAACTTCGTATCGCCTTCCTTAAGATTCAAGCATAGTTTCTTGAAATTCTCGTGTGCCGAGCTTTCTTTGGTTAGGGCGAAACGAGTGCCTATCTGTACGCCGTCGGCCCCTAGTGCGAGTGCCGCTAGCATCGCTTGACCGTTTCCGATACCTCCTGCCGCCAAAAGGGGGAGGGAGGTCGCTTTCCGGACAGCGGGGATCAGGCACATCGTAGTTGTTTCCTCCCGTCCGTTGTGCCCGCCTGCCTCGAAGCCTTCGGCAACGATGGCATCCACTCCGGCCTCCTCGCATTTCGTGGCGAATTTAGAGCTGCTTACCACGTGAACGACCGTCATGTCATGATCCTTCAAATACTTTGTCCATGTTTTCGGGTTACCGGCGGAGGTAAATACGATCTTCACTTTTTCCTCCACCAATATCCGCATCAAGGTATCGATTTCCGGGTACATCAGCGGGACATTCACGCCAAAAGGCTTGTCGGTCGCCGCCTCGCATTTACGGATATGTTCCCGGAGCACTTCCGGGTGCATGGAGCCTGCCCCGATCAATCCTAATCCACCGGCGTTACTAACCGCTGAAGCTAGCCGCCAACCACTACACCAAACCATTCCCGCCTGTATGATGGGATACTGAATACCAAAAAGACTACAAATTCGATTCATATTATTTCTTGCGTTAATCTCGCTAAAATTAGTGAACTATTTTTATTGGAACAACAATTTCTTTGTCGAGGTTGTTGAATAGGCATATAACTTTAAAATATAAGAGATATGCCAGAGAATATAATGAAAACGTTATGGGATGAGAGCGATGATCTTCACGATGAGACCATGTCTACCAATTCGGTATTGTCGGATGATTACACGTCTAATGACATTCAAGATTTACAAGAAACGATCGAAAATGAAAATATCGAGGACGGTATAGAGAGCGATTCGATTGAACATTGAATGAAAGCATATTGGGTCCCCGAAGGGAAGATCTCCCTTTGGGGATCTTTTTTGTGTGAATTGTGAAAATCTTTTTCCGGATTCTAAATAATAACAATTTGAAATAGAATTGTAACGCAAAACTTCGTTATCTTTGTCCATTGTAATTCTAATATAACAATGGCATGAATAAAACGCTTATGGCCGCAGGTTTAGCGGTTATTTTGGGAGCTTGTTCCTCCTCAAAGAAAAGCGATGTAGCGGAAGGCGCTACACCCAATCCGTTTTTTGCGGAGTATACGACACCGTTCGGGGTGCCTCCGTTTGACCAAATAGAGGTGGCTCATTACAAGCCGGCTCTTTTGAAAGGCATGGAAGAGCAGTCGAAGGAGATCGAGGCGATCGTGGCAAATCCGGATGCGCCGACATTCGAGAATACGATCGTGGCCTTAGACCAAAGTGGCGAGTTGCTTACTAAAGTAATGTATGCTTTCGGTGGCCAATCCAGTGTGAATACCACGGACGAGATCCAAGAGCTCGAACGTGAGCTTTATCCCCTTTTATCCAAACATTCGGATGATATCAGCTTAAATCCCAAGCTTTTCGCCCGGGTGAAATCCGTATATGAGAATCAGGCGAGCTTCCATCTGGATAAGGAACAGAAGAAGCTGTTGGAGGAAACCTATAAAAGCTTTGTCCGGGGAGGAGCCAATCTGCCGGAGGATAAGCAGGCGAAGTTGCGTGAGCTGAACGAGAAGATATCCATGCTCCAACTTACTTTCGGACAGAATACCCTGAAAGAGACCAACGCTTTCCAATTAGTGATCGATAATAAAGAGGATTTATCCGGTCTGCCGGAAGACGTGATCGTCAAGGCGGCGCAAACGGCCCAAGAGAATGGTCTGGATGGTAAGTGGGTGTTTACCCTCCATAATCCGAGCGTGATGCCTTTCCTTCAATACGCCGATAAGCGTGATTTGCGTGAGAAGATCTTCAAGGCATATACAAATCGTGGCAACAATAATAATGAGAATGATAATAAGGAGGTCGTTAAGCAGCTGGTTACCGCTCGTCTGGAGAAAGCCCGATTGATGGGATATGAGGATTATGCCGCTTTCGTATTGGAAGAGAATATGGCGAAGAACGAGAAGAACGTGTACGACTTGCTCGATAAAATCTGGCCGTCTGCCTTGGCGAAAGCGAAAGAGGAATTGGCCGATATCAACGCCGAGATCAAGAAGGAAGGCGGTAATTACGAGGCCGAGGGCTGGGACTGGCGTTATTATTTCGAGAAAGCCAAGAAAGCGAAATATAACTTGGACGAGAACGAGATGCGTCCTTATTTTGAGTTGGGACATGTACGTGAGGGCATCTTCTATGTAGCCAATAAATTATACGGTATCACGTTTACCGAGATCAAGGACATCCCGAAACCGGACCCCGACGCTCTCGCTTTCGAGTGCAAGGATAAAGATGGTACGCATCTGGGCGTGCTGTATATGGATTTCTTTACCCGCCCGGGCAAAGGAGGTGGCGCATGGTGCGGCGGTTACCGCTCACAAACGTATAAAGATGGGAAACGGGTAGCCCCGGTGGTTACTACCGTGTTTAATTTCAGTAAACCGGCGGAGGGACAACCGGCGCTTTTGACGGCCGACGAGACCGAGACCGTATTCCATGAGTTCGGTCATGCCCTACATAGTTTATTCTGCGACGTTCATTATTATGGCGTGTCCGATGTGCCTCGTGACTTTGTGGAGCTACCTTCGCAAGTCGATGAGCATTGGGCCGTTGAGCCGGAGGTATTGAAAGTGTACGCTAAACATTACCAGACCGGCGAGGTAATACCGCAAGCCCTTGTAGACAAGATGATCAAGAGTGGCAAGTATGGACAAGGATTCGCTACGACGGAGTATCTGGCCGCCTCTTATCTGGATATGGATTATCATGTATTGAAAGAGATCCCTGCCGATTTGGATATTGAGAAATTTGAGGCGAAGGTCTTGGGCGATCGTGGTCTGATCCGTCAGATTCCGTCTCGCTATCGCTCCACTTATTTCGGACATACGATGGAAGGTGGATATACAGCCGGTTATTATAGTTATATCTGGGCGGAAGTGTTGGATTGCGACGCTTTCCAAGCTTATAAGGAGACGGGTAATATCTTCAACCCGGAGGTTGCCTCTAAATTCCGTAAATACGTACTGACCCCGGGCGGCATCGACGACGCTATGGACATGTACGTGAATTTCCGTGGCAAACAACCTAGCATCGATCCGCTGTTGGAGAACAGAGGGCTAAAATGAGCAGAACAATTTATAACTCATAAATCAAAAAATCAGTAAAGATGAAACAATTAATTATGGCAGCAGGATTAGCCGTTATGCTTACTGCCTGCGGTACTTCCGAAAAGAAGACCGTGGAGGGTGAGAACCCGTTCTTTGCGGAATATACCACCCCGTTTGGAGTTCCACCTTTTGATCAAATCAAGTTCGAGCACTACAAACCGGCCCTATTGCAAGGCATGGAAGAGGGACGCAAGGAGATCGAGGCGATCGTGAATAACCCGGAGGAGCCGACGTTCGAGAATACGATTGTCGCTTTGGATGAGCAGGGTGCGTTGCTTCGGAAGGTCCAGATCGTTTTCGGTGGACAGAATAGCGTGAATACGAATGATGAGATGCAGGCGTTAAGCCGTGAGATGTCGCCGCTATTGTCAAAATATAGTGATGATATCAACTTGAATCCGAAATTATTCGCTCGTGTGAAGGCGGTATACGATAAGAAGGATGAGTTGGGTCTCGATAAGGAGCAAATGAAGTTATTGGAGGAGACTTATAAGGACTTCGTTCGGGGTGGCGCTAATCTTTCCGCTGAGGATCAGGCTAAATTGCGTGAGTTGAATAGCAAGATCTCCATGCTACAGCTTACTTTCGGACAGAATATGCTGAAAGAGACGAACGCTTTTAAATTGGTGATCGACAAGCAGGAGGATCTTTCCGGTCTGCCCGAGACCTTGATCGCTAACGCCGCTCAAGCGGCCAAGGATGCCGGGATGGAAGGCAAATGGGTATTTACCTTGCAGAACCCGAGCGTGATGCCGTTCTTGCAATATTCCGATAAACGTGAGTTGCGTGAGAAGATGTTCAACGCTTATATCAACCGTGGTAATAATAATAATGAGAACGATAACAAGGAAGTGGTTCGTGATTTGGTTGCCGCTCGTTTGGCGAAAGCGAAGTTGATGGGCTATGATGATTACGCTTCTTTCGTGTTGGAGGATCGTATGGCGAAAAGCTCGGATAAGGTCTATCAATTGCTAGACGAGGTTTGGAAGCCTGCTTTGGCGAAAGCGAAAGAGGAATTGGCCGATATCAACGCCGAGATCAAGAAAGAAGGCGGCAATTTCGAGGCCGAGGGCTGGGATTGGCGTTATTATTTCGAGAAGGCCAAGAAAGCTAAATTCAATTTGGATGAGAATGAGGTTCGTCCTTACTTGAAGTTGGATAATGTTCGTGAGGGTGCTTTCTATGTAGCTAATAAGTTATATGGTATCACGTTCACCCCGATCCGTAATATTCCGTTGCCTTATCCGGAAG
Organism: Parabacteroides sp. KHUB-02; assembly: GCF_056640955.1. Taxonomy (NCBI): domain Bacteria; kingdom Pseudomonadati; phylum Bacteroidota; class Bacteroidia; order Bacteroidales; family Tannerellaceae; genus Parabacteroides; species Parabacteroides sp. KHUB-02. The sequence continues at coordinate 952,666 of NZ_JBWQEV010000001.1, forward strand.
CGCAGGCTTTTGAGTGCAAAGATAAGGATGGCTCTCATTTGGGCGTTATTTATTTCGATTTCTTCCCTCGTGCCAGCAAGCGTGGTGGTGCGTGGTGTGGTTCTTATCGTCCGCAGGCTTATAAGGATGGCAAGCGTGTGGCTCCGGTCGTAACGATCGTTTGTAACTTTAGCCAGCCCGCTCCGGGACAACCTGCGTTGTTGAGCGCTGATGAGGCGAATACATTGTTCCATGAGTTCGGTCATGGTTTGCACGGCTTGTTCCGTGACGTGCATTACTCCGGTGTTTCCGGTGTTCCTCGTGATTTCGTGGAGTTGCCTTCACAGGTTATGGAGCATTGGGTATTCGAGCCGGAAGTATTGAAGGTGTACGCTAAGCATTATCAGACCGGCGAGGTGATCCCGGCCGAGTTGATCGAGAAGTTGGATAAGAGCGGTAAGTACGGACAAGGTTTCGCTACGACGGAGTATCTGGCGGCTTCTTATCTGGATATGGATTTCCATGCGATCAGTGGTGACGCTGCGGATAAGAAGGTGATCAAGTTCGTTGACCAGACGAATAATGTTCCGGCCAACTTGAACGTGATGGATTTCGAGCAACAGACGTTAGGCCGTCGTGGTTTGCTGAAACAAATCCCTTCCCGTTACCGTACGACTTACTTCAACCATACGATGGGTGGCGGCTACACCGCCGGCTATTATAGCTACATCTGGGCTGAGGTATTGGATTGCGACGCTTTCGAGGCATTCAAGGAAACCGGCGACATCTTTAATCAAGAATGTGCCGATAAATTCCGTAAATATGTCTTGACCCCGGGCGGTATCGACGACGCTATGGATATGTACAAGAATTTCCGTGGCAAGGAACCGGGTACGGATCCGTTGCTGAAGAATAGAGGACTGAAATAATCTAGAAATGGAGATTTTATAAAGGCGGACCGGTTGGTTCGCCTTTTTTTGTATATGCTCAACCTCCCGGATCTGTATTACATTTGCTAAGTTTTATCACGAAAAAATAGCGATAGTATGGAGAAAAAGGATTTAGTAGAAGGGATGAGGTTGTATATCTATAAATTGCGTGTGGATGGGCGTTATTCCACGGCGAAGAGCTATCAGGATGCATTGAACTCATTCATGCGGTTTTGTGGGTTGGAGGTAATTCCCTATATCTATGTCAATAAGGAGAACCTTCGGCGTTATCAGGCCTTTTTGTTGAATAAAGGATGTACATGGAACACGGTGTCGACCTATATGCGTCGGATCCGTTGTGTGTACAACATGGCGGTGGAGGAAGGGTTGGCCCCCTATATCCCTTATTTATTTAAGGGAGTTTTCACGGGTATAGAGAGCAAACGCAAAAAGGCGTTACCACAGGATTTATTACGTTCTCTGATGACGGCCTCATTAGATGATCCGGAACTGAGAAAAACACGGCAGGCATTGTGCCTGATGTTCCAGTTTTGCGGTATGGCATTCGTGGATTTCGCTCATCTGAAAAAGGAGAATGTCCGGGGTGGGGTTTTGGAATATAAACGCCAGAAAACGGGTACTCCGATGCTTATAGAGGTACAATCTACCGCATGGGAGTCGCTGAGGGAACTGTCAAGTGATGTAGGTAAGGACTCACCCTATTTGTTTCCTTTCTTGAAAGGGATAAAAGTGGGAAAAGAAGCCTACAAGGAGTACACTTCCGCTTTGGCCCATTTTAACCGGAATTTGAAGAGGTTGGCGAGAGCCTGCGGTGTGTCTATCCCGATCACCTCATATTCGATCCGTCATTCTTTTGCGATGATTTTGAAGGAACAGGATGTCCCGATTGAGATGATCAGCGAACTATTGGGCCATAAATCGATCAAGACTACGCAAATCTATTTGAAAAGTTTCTCGTTGGAAAAGATGTCTGCGGTGAATAAAATTTGTTTTGAGAGTGTGTACAATCATGTACCGAAAGTAGGGTAAAGGGAGTAGGCTACTTGGGGAGTAGCGTAAGATTTCACGGCGCAAATGTAGTAAAAAATAACTAAAAACAAGCAAACAAATGCGCTTGTTTACTCATTGTAGGCGTTTGATCCTCTCTATTTTTTGATTTTCCTGTTTTATCCTAGACGTATAGACATGGTGATGCGGGTGAAATGACCTCTTGTTCCCGGTATCATTCCACCATGCCTTATAACCTGTGTGTATTCCTGTAGAGACGGGGCACGCCCCATCTCATCCCCTCCAAATGGTAACTTAAAGCTACTATCAGACAGTGGGAGACGGGGCGTGCCCCGTCTCTACAACCGGGTGATAACCGTTCTCGCACCTTTTAGGCTACTCCCCAAGTAGCCTAAGATTTCAAGAGATGGTAATTTTCAGTAATGCCACATTTAAAAATATAAAGTACTGTTTATCAAGATGATATAAATGATTCTTGGTAGGGCTCTGAATTGCCGTGGGGTCTGTTTTCGGGCCATGGGATAACCACTGGAAAAGATAATCATAGAGATGGATATATTGACAGGCAAGTGCTCGGATAGGTTCATGGCGCATGTTCTGAAGCGACGTGACCAGGAGGCCGTCCGTTGGTACGTGCTCACGCTCCCTACCGCCGGTGGCGGGCGTGACAGGATCAGTCCCTCGAAGGGGCTGGACGCTGAGCTTTCCCGCCGTGAGCGTCGTGGGGAGGCCTTGTTCGAGTATTTCTCCCCCTCGTATGTCGAGGCGAGGAAGGTGGGCGGCAAGATGGTCAACACGAAACGGCCCCTGCTGTACAACTACGTGTTCGTCCACGCCTCGGAGGACGAGATCTTTAGCCTGAAGCGTACGCTTCCCCTGTATAATTTCCTCCCCCGGGTTTCCTCCGGCGGGCGGTCTTATTTCCCGTACCTCTCGGATCGTGAGATGGATACCTTGCGTTGGGTCGCGGCTTCTTACTCCAACGAGCTTCCGGTGTACGTGCCAGATAGCGGCCGCTTGTTGAAAGGCGACCGTGTGCGTATCACCTCCGGCCCTTTTACCGACATGGAGGCGGAGGTGGTGGTGCAGCCGGGCGGTGGGCATAAGGACGTGATGGTGCGTATCCTCGACTGTCTGTGGGTCCCCTTGTTCGAGGTGAGAGCGGGGGAGTATGAGTTGATCGAGCTGAACACGGGGGGCAAGCACGTGTATACCCATTTGGACAACGACCGTCTGTCGGAGGGCTTGCACGATGCCTTGGGCCGTTACCACGCCTCCGGCGTGGTAGTGGATGAGGATGCCCGTCTGGCCCGTGAGGTCCTGCGTGGCTACGCCTCTCTCCGTGGTGAGACCGACGTGATCCGTTGCAAGCTTTACTCTTTGCTCCTTCCTGCCTATCTGCTTTTGGGCGAGTCGGATGAGTTCGATCGTTTGCGCTCCACGATGCGCAGCATGCTCCCCGTGGTAAAAGCGGGGCAATCCCGTGCCTTGCTGCTGGTCACGCTGTACGGCTGTACGGACAGCAGCCTCTACCAGCGCATGGCGCACGAGCTGGTTGACCCTTGGATGGAGGAGGCCTCGCCCAAGAGGAGCAAGTCCGTGTTGATACGTCGTTTACGTGATTACGACCGTTGGTTCGGGCATGGGAACGGCGATAAATAAAAGATATGAGAGAAGAGAGAGAGACATGCGGCGTCCCTTCGGGCATCCGGCTGATGAACCTGTTGCGTGAGCGTTTGACAGAGATCATGGATCGTGAGCGTGCGAACCGAAACTCAATACACCTGTATTGCACGGGTCCCTACTGGGTAGCGTTCGAGCGTTCGGCCTACCAGCTGCATCGTGCGTTCCCGGATAGCGAGACCACGCCGCTGCGCCTGTTCGCCTACCCGTTCCCGATCGTGATGGTGTCCGTTACGGATCGCTCGCTCCGCTCGTACGCCCGTAAACATATATTGAGAAGAGACGGGTCGGATTACAAGCTATTGACCGTCCCCGGGTTTCCCTTGGCGGATTACCGTGAATGGCACGCCGGCGAGGTGGTGGGCTTGCCCCGGTTAAGGGAGAATTAGATAAGGGCAGAAAAGAAACGGTCGGATCCCCCGGATGGCAATGGCCGTCTCTAGCGGCTAGGAGACCCCTTGGCTTTGGCCGATAGGCTGACCCCGCTTTAACATATACCACTCCGGCCGTCCGGTGGTCCGGCCCTTTTATAATTGAGAATTGAGAGTTAAAGAGATGATAATAGCGGTAGATTTCGACGGTACGATCGTCGAGCACAAGTATCCGGCGATAGGTCGTGAGCTTCCTTTCGCCATCGAGACGTTGAGGAAATTGCAATCGGATCGGCATAAGCTGATCCTTTGGACGGTCCGTGAGGGAGTGCTCTTGGAGGAGGCGCTGGCCTTCTGCCGCGAGCGCGGGCTGGAGTTCTACGCGGTGAACCGTGACTACCCGGAGGAGGAGAGAGACCGGAACAACCACTTCTCCCGCAAGCTGAAGGCGGACGTTTTCATAGACGACCGCAACCTCGGCGGCCTCCCGGACTGGGGAACGATCTACGAGATGGTGACCAAGAGACTGTCCTATGAGGACCTGACGCGTAAATACGAGTCGGAGTACGAGCCGGAGAAACCCAAAGGTTTCCTGTCCCGCCTTTTCCGTTAAGTCCGTGTGATCCGTGTTTAAAGAAATAAAAACGATAACAAAATAATATGAAGATCAAAAGACTACTGTTCCTATTCTCGCTGCCCCTTTTGCTGGCGGCGTGTACGTCTTACAAGAACGTGCCCTACCTCCAGAACCCGGAGGCGGTGAACGATCTCGAGGGGACGCTTCCTTTGTATGACGCCAAGATCATGCCCAAGGACCTGTTGAGCATCACGGTCAACACGACGGACCCGCAGGCGGCGGCCCCGTTCAACCTGACGGTGCAGACCCCGTTGAACGCGGCCCTGACGAACATCAACACGACGACGCAACCCACGTTGCAGCAATACCTCGTGAACAACTCCGGCGAGATCGACTTCCCTGTGATCGGTACGCTGAGGGTCGGCGGCTTGACGAAGAACGAGGCGGAGAGCCTGATCCGTGAGAGATTGAGGCCTTACTTGAAGGAGGCGCCCATCGTGACGGTGCGCATGGCGAACTACAAGATCTCGGTCTTGGGCGAGGTGGCCCGTCCGGGCAGCTTCACGATCGGCAACGAGAAGGTGAACGTTCTGGAGGCGTTGGCGATGGCCGGCGACATGACGATCTATGGCGTACGTGACAACGTGAAGCTGATCCGCGAGGACGAGGGCGGGAAGCGCGAGATCATCAACCTGGACCTGAACAACGCCGGAATCGTGACCTCCCCGTATTATTATTTGAAACAGAACGACATCCTTTATGTCACGCCGAACGAGACGAAGGCGAGGAACTCCGATATCGGTAACAGCACGACGTTGTGGGTGAGCTCGATCTCGATCTTGGTCTCGATCGCCGGCCTGTTGGTGAACATACTTAAATAATTGAAAATAGAGAATTGAGAATTGAAAATTTAGAGAGATGGTGGACGATGGTATAAATACAAGCAATAATAATAATAACAATAACAATCCGGAGGGGGAGGATCGTGAGATCAATCTTTACGCCGTGTTTTTCAAGTATATGGTTTATTGGCCTTGGTTCGTGGCGAGCGTACTGGCCTGCTGCATCGGGATGTACGTCTTCCTGCGTTACCAGACGCCGGTGTATAACGTCACGTCGTCGGTGCTGATCAAGGAGGACGAGAAGAAGGGGGCTAACGCCGCCAGCGGCTTGGCTGCGATACAGGACCTCGGCATGCTCTCGATGACGAGCAACTTCGACAACGAGGTCGAGATCCTGAGGTCCCGCACGTTGATCAAGAAGGTGGTGAGTGACATGGGCCTGTATATCGACATGGAGGAGTCGAACGCCTTGGGCTTCAACCCCCCGTTATATAAGAACTCCCCCGTTAACGTGTTCATCACCCCCGAGGAGGCGGACCGTCTGGTGGCCCCCGTCGAGCTGCGCATGCGCTACACGAAGGAGGGTCAGCTAACGGTGAGAGCGGAGTACAAGATCGACAAGGAGGGTGACGAGGAGACGATGGAGCAGGGCTTCGACAGGCTCCCCGCCATATTGCCCACCCCCGTGGGGGTTTTCAGTTTCACGGGCATGGATTCCATACCGGAGTTGGAGGGCGGGGAGATCGAGCTGGTGGCCCACGTCCATACGCCCACGTCCACTGCCGAGGCTTACGGCAAGGAGTTGAGCGTGACGCCCTCGTCCAAGACGACGACGATCGCCAAGGTATCCTTGAGGAACACGGTGAGGCGACGAGGCGTTGATTTCATCAATCGCTTGGTGTCGTTCTACAACCAGGACGCCAACGACGAGAAGAACGAGGTGGCGCAGAAGACGGCTGAGTTCATCGAGGAGCGCATCGGCATCATCAACGGCGAGCTGGGCACTACGGAGAGCGAGCTCGCTGCCTTCAAGCAACGCTCCGGCCTGACGAATTTGACGAGCGACGCCCAGATGGCTTTGCAGGAAAGCTCGAGGTATGAGCAACAACGTACGGAGAACGCCACGCAGATCAACTTGGTGCAGTATCTCCGCAATTATATCGACGATCCTGCGAACATGGACGAGGTGATCCCTGCCAACGTGGGCCTGCGGGATCAAAACCTCACCTCTGTCATCGACCAGTACAACACGATGATCATCGAGCGCAAGCGCCTGTTGCGCACCTCTTCGGACAGCAACCCGGCGATCATCAACATGAACGCCGGCATCGAGGCTATGCGCCGCAACGTGAAGACGACGGTGAACAGTGTCTTGAGGGGTCTCCAGATCGCCAAGGCGGACATCGACCGTCAGGCGAGCAAGTTCGAGAGCCGCATCAGCGACGCCCCGAGGCAGGAGAAGGAGTTCATGACGATCTCCCGGCAGCAGGAGATCAAGGCCACGTTGTACGTCATGCTGTTGCAGAAGCGCGAGGAGAACGCCATCACGCTGGCAGCCACGGCGAACAACGGCCGCATCATCGAGGAGCCGCTCGCCGATGAGCGTCCTGTCGCCCCGAAGAGGATGGTCTTCATGCTTGCGGCGTTGATCTTGGGCCTGGCGATCCCGGTGGGCATTGTCTACCTTCATGACCTGTTGAAATACAAGATCGAGAACCGTGAGGACGTCGAGGCGATCACGGGCGTGGCTATCTTGGCGGAGCTCCCGTTGGTCAAGAAGACGGGTGAGGGCTCGATCGTGGTGCGTGAGAACAAGAACGACCTGATGGAGGAGATGTTCCGGGGGTTGCGCACGAACCTCTTGTTCATGCTAGGCAAGGACGAGCGTGTGATCCTTTTCAGCTCCACGCAACCGGGCGAGGGCAAGTCTTTCGTCGCTGGCAACTTGGCGGTGAGCTTGGCTTACTTGGGCAAGAGGGTGGTGGTGGTCGGCATGGACATCCGCAAGCCGGGCCTGAACAAGGTGTTCAATATCTCCCGTAAGATGGAGGGCATCACGAACTACCTTAGCGACCCTGATCACGTGGAGTTGTTCGACATGGTCCAGCGATCCGATATCAGCCCTAACCTCGATATCCTCCCGGGCGGTCCCATCCCCCCGAACCCGACTGAGCTGGTCGCCCGTGACGTGCTGGAGAAGGCTATCGCCCGGTTGAAGGAACGCTACGACTATGTCATCTTGGATACGGCCCCTATCGGCATGGTTACGGACACGGCGATCATCGGCCGTGTGGCCGACATGTGCGTGTACGTCTGCCGTGCGGACGTGACACCGAAGGCCGGTTTCAGCTACATCAACGTGTTGCGGCGTGAGCGAAAGTTCCCGAAGCTCGCGACGGTGATCAATGGCTTGGACATGACGAAGCGCAAGAACAGCTACGGCTACGGTTACGGGAAGAAATACGGCTACGGCAAGGGATACGGTTATGGCTACGGCTATGGTTACGGTTTCGAGGCCGGTGACAAGAAGAAATAACTAATACGCAAATCATGCAAATAACATTACTACTACTGTCGGGCTTCCTTTTCTCCGTGCTGTTCGGGATGGTGATCATCCCGAGGATCTTGGTGATCTCCCACAAGAAACGGTTATATGATGTCCCGGATTCCCGTAAGGTACATACGACGCCGGTCCCCCGTCTGGGCGGCCTGTCGTTTTTTCCGGTGATCCTGATGTCCATGTTCCTTGTGATAGGCTTCCGCCTGTACTTTTGGGATATGGACTCATCGAGCCTGTCGTTCAACATGCTCTATGAGTATCTCTTTCTGTTCGTGGGCATGACGTTACTCTATCTAGTGGGTGTCTGCGACGATCTAGTGGGTGTTGGCTACCGTTACAAGTTCGCCGTCCAGATCGTGTCGGCATTATTATTGGTACTGTCCGGTAATTGGTTCGGTTCCTTGGGAGGCTTGTTCGGTGTATACTCGGTTCCCGCTTGGGTGGGAATCCCCGTCACGGTCTTTATCGTAGTGTATATCACGAACGCCATTAACTTGATAGACGGTATCGATGGCTTGGCCTCCGGTTTGTGCAGTATCGCCCTGTCGGTCTTGAGCGTGATCTTCTTTATCCGCATGCAGTATGTGTACGCCTTGTTGGCCATTTGTACGCTGGGAGTCCTCATGCCTTTTTGGTGTTACAACGTCTTTGGCAACGCAAACCGTGGCCATAAGCTCTTTATGGGTGATGCGGGTAGTCTTACGCTGGGTTACGTGATCGGTTTCCTGATCATCCACCAGTGCGTGTCGAACCAAGTCTCACCGGAGTTACCAAATCCCTATATGGTGATCGCTTTCTCCACGGTCTTGGTCCCTTTACTCGATGTGATCCGTGTGGTGCTTCATCGCCTTCGTAATCATCGTAACCCGTTCTTGCCCGATAAGAATCATTTCCATCACAAGCTGCTTCGTACGGGTATGCGTGTACGGATGGTGATGGTGACGATTCTGTGCGTATCTGTTTTTTTCATCGTATTGAATGTCTTATTGGCCATGAAGGTAAACGCCACCTACCTCTTGCTCTTGAACTTGGTTTTATGGTCTATCCTTCACTTGACGATCAACCGCTTCATAACGAGGCATCATAAAGAGCAAGAGCTGAAAGAGATAGGTGGTATTTTTACAAAGTAAGTCGTGAAACCGGACAATCTAGCGAGTGAATGACGAGCCGGTATCTATTTTATAAAACGAGATACTCCTCCCTTGCGTCAAAGCAAGGGCAAGCCTTGCGTATGTAAGGGCTTAATTGGTAATGTCCTAGGATGCGTGCCTCCGGATAGTCCCTTCGTAATTGCCGTAGCAGATCCATCAAGGTACACCGCTGGGCGTAGGTCCGGGTATCAGCTGGACGGCCTTGTTCGTCGAGTCCTCCCTCGTAACATATACCGATACTTTTGTCGTTCCATCCGGCTGCGTGCGCCCCGATCTGATTGACCGGCCGGCAGCGGTGTAATTCCCCGTCCCGTGTGATATAGAAATGATAGCCGATATCGGCGAATCCCCGTGCCTTGTGCGATGAACGGAGCGCCTCCACAGGAAAATCCCTGTCATATCGTGTGGCCGAGCAATGAATTACGAGGAGGCTGACCTCCCTGTAATTCTGGTAGAAACAATAAGCTTTACCCATGATAATTGAAAATTGATAATTGAAATTGAAAATTAGAGAATACAGGATTGGATGCCAAGTGCTCCCGCGATGGCGGTAGCTACGGCGATGATCACTTTGATAATGGTACTCCATACGGACTTTTTCATGAATTATGAATTTTAAATTATGAATTATGAATTATGAATTAGGAATCCCGGCTGATATAAGAGGAAAGCTTCGCTTTCCTTCGGACGGCCTCAGCGGACGGGCGTCAAGCGAAGAGACCGCAGCGAGCACCCGGAGCATCCCTGTCTGAGCGAAGCGAGTTGGGATGCGACAGCGAGCGTAGGTCTCGAAGTAGTCCGTCAGCGTCAGCCTTGACCTTTTGGTTACTTTTGGGTCAAGCCAAAAGTGACACATCAGATCTCATCAGGCGACTCAGAATCGGAACCGCCCCCTTCCTCCACCGGCGTCCCAAGTATCGTCACCTTGAGCAACGAAGTCTTCTCGCCCAGCAGCGAGTAGCGTCGTGCCCCGTTCAGTATGGTATAGGAAGGCGAGAATCCCGGCACGATAGTCCGTATATGCGTAGCCTTGACCTCGGGGGCGGTCGCTACCCCTTTCTCCGTGACGAAGCGGTTATAGACGGTTCCGAACCCCAGCAGCTCCACCTTGTAGCCTTTCTGGAGGTTCTTGATGACATACCGCTGGTAGCGGTCCAACACGTTCAATACGTCACCCTTCGTGAGCGAAGACTCCTCGGCGATCTGGTCGGCCGCATCTTGTGTGGACAGGGTACCGAAATAATAGGGAACCGGCTTGTACACCTCCTGCTTAGGATCCGTCTTGGGGATAAAAAACTTTCGTGCTTGAAATGCTTGTGGCATAGTTTGATAATTAAAGATTAATAATAGAAAATTAATTGCTTGCTGATCAATGTTACAAAGATAGGTTCCGCCGTAAGGGGCGGTGATGCCGATTGATGCCCGGGGTAGGGAATAACGATTAATTAACATGGGACGCAGTGATAACCGCCGGTTTCTTACGCTGCCTATCGTAAGCCCCTTTGAATAGGCATTATAAGAAGCCTTGGATGGGCATTGTAAAGACCTTAGAATACCCATCCAAGTTGACAGTTGACTAGTGACAGTAGGCTGTTTTTATTTACCTCTGTGCGCAACTGTCAACTAATTTACGGTTCTCCTAGGTAGTGGATGATTAATCTGATCTGTCGGGGCGTGAATATACGTTGCTCGGGGCGGTAGCCCGTCTCCAGCAGCTTGTCGTGCAATTCCGTGCATCGAATGATCCAACGACGTAAGCGGTTGCAAGCTTGATGGGAGGCCAGCTCCGGGAAATAGGATGCCGCTAGTGCGGACTTTCTTAATGGCAAGAACATTTGATTTATGATTTATAGATTTGGGAGAATGAAACTTTCAAACTTTCAAACATTCGTCCCCCCCTCACACACACACGCCCGTGGGGTACGTTATATAGGGGTGTGAGGGAGGCCGGGATTACTTATGGGTGACACGGCCGCCGAAGCTGTACTCGCCCCGGCCGTTCTTCTCCAGCGTGCCTCGTTCCTGCATTCGCTTGAGACAGGTATCTAGGGTGGCGGTGGGGATGTTGTTCCTCTCTGCTTCCTCCAAGGCCTGTTGTCGGTTGAAAGAGAGTGGAAGGGCCGCGAAGAGAGCCTCTTGGGGCGTGGGCGTGCGAGAGCGTGGCACCTCGTCAGACGGAAGCAGGGAGAGTATGCCCGCCGAATGACGGTAGAGCGGCTCCACGAGCGAGAGGACGGCTTGAAAATCGTCATCGTTGATGCGTAACTCTAGGGAAGGAACGATACCGTCCCGTACGTTCTCCTCCGGGATCTCGAGGGCAGGCGAGAGACCGGGACAATTGAGGATTGAAAACTGAGAATCGAGAATGGCTTGTGGGATGAGGAGACTCTCCACCGATCGTAGGAAGGCCACCACGGAAGCGATCCGGCAGATATTGATAGCGATACGGGCCACGGAGCTTCGCATCGGATAACCGTAGGAAAGACCGGCGTGCCCGAATATGCGTGCGAAGCAGCTGTTGAATCGCTCCTTTTGCGTGTCGGAGAGATGGAATTGTATGATATTGACCCTCTCACGCAGGTAGTCCACGAGCATTTTCCACTGCTTCCCCCAATCGGAGAAGAGGCTATCCATGTCCTCGTCGCCCTGCTCGAACTGATCCGCCCACTCGTCGATGGGTGGCATCCGGTAGAACAATTGGCGTGAGAACAACCCGTTCTCGGCCGAGGGAATGAGTGGCCGTACCTGCGCCGGGGTCCCGCTTAACAAGACACTGAGGTAAGAGGCCGGGCACTCCCGGTATTCCCGGTTCGTGCGTCGGTTGAAAGCCAGTCGCTCGTGGTCGTGGCATTTACGCAAGGTATCGCTCCAGTGCCCGTGCTCGGTGCCGATGGCCGTGCTCACGGTATCGGCCTCGGTCTCGCAGATCAGCCCTATGCCGTCGGCCTCGATGAGGTTCTCCAGCACGCCGGTGCCGGAATTGTTACCGGCGATAAGGAACATCTTGAGGGGAGGCATCTCGGGCTCCGGCGTATCGGATTTTTTCTTGCCCAGCGAGTCCCAACGGCTCTTCTCCTCCCGGTAAGCTTTATGCCTCTGCCGGTAGTTCGCCATCATCGCCTCATGTATCGGCTCGGCAAGCCGGCGTGTCCAAGCGAGGGCTCCCTTTCCCGAGGCGGGAGGGGCGACGATGAACGTTTGCAGGCAAGGGTAGTAGAATTTTCGCCCGTACGATATCCGGATCGATTTGTTGAGTGTCGCTCCCAACACGGTGATACCTCCCAGCAGGAGGATATCCTTTTGGGCGGGGGTATCGCCCCGGTCGATCATCCGTTTGAGGAAAGCGGGCCAAGGATACTCCGGAAAGGCGGGCGGGACATTTTTCACGGACTGTTCCTCGTGCGTACACGTGTGCGTGTGTGAAGGAGGCGTGAATGTTTGAAAGTTTGAAAGTTTCCCGGCCTCGGCCAAGGATTTGTCCAGTTTCACGCCGGCTAGGTCCGCCAAGTGGAATACGGATCCCAAGCCATTCCGTCCATTGCCTCCTTTGAGGGCATGGTCGTATAGCTTATCCGCCTCGGTAGAGACATATTTCTCCGACATCCGGCAGATACGATGAAAGAATGTCCGGCCGGCCTCTCCGCAATCGTTGGCGATGGCGAAGGCGATCGGCATATACTCTTGATAGGTGGGAGCGATGTTCGCCCCCTGTTTCTCGATGGCGGCAACGAGCCGCTCCAGATCTGATAATGGGTTCACGATGAATGAATAATGAATGGTGAATAATGAATGAATAACGATTTATAACTGCCAACTGTCACTTGTCCTCTGTCAACGATTCCGGTCTCCTAGCCTCGCTGAGGGATCGTGGCAAAGGAAGCAAGCCCGTGAGAGGTCTGCGTTCGTGGCATCAGCTTTCAGCCCGTATTTCCACTCAAGGTATTCCCAAGCGAATCGTACCGCCTCGTCGAAAGACTCCTCTACGGTTTTCTTGATCGACAGGCGATAGGGTATGAGGAGCTTGATTCCCGTGGTACTGGGACTCACGAAGGAGAGATCGGGGCGTAGCCGCTCATCGGCGAACAGCGTGTCCCTCCAACAGATCGCCTCTTCGGGTGAGGAGAGGTGATCGATGTCGATGACGAACTCGCCCGAGGGCACGAGCAAGTGATCTTCCTTGCGGTAGGAGAAGATACCGGCGGGCGTGACATAGGGTAGCAAACTCTGTTTCAGCCGCCTGAACCGTTTCTCGTCGCTCGATGCGGCACGTACCTGATCGGTACGCTCACGCAGCCACTCGCTGGTGGTGATATAGGCGTACAATTGACTGACACAGACGACCCCGTTCGGTACTTGATTGGTGATGGGGGCGTTGAAAAAGGAAAAGATAGACTCTTTCATGATCGGATAAAATAAATTGATTATTCGGTTACTGCCGGTAAAGGAACGCGTTCCTGCCCGTTCCCGGAATAGCGATGGACGGGACGGGTACGGAAACGGACGTACGGTGGATGAAATGAGGATAGAAATAAAATATACCCCCGTGAAAGGGGTGATTATTGTTAACACTTAAATTAAAAACGGATATGACAGAAAATCAAGAGCGGGCGGAACAGGCACGTTCTGCCTTTACGGTCAATGGAGGTAACGTGCAGATCCTGCCCAATGCCACCATCGCTATCCAGAACATCCATTGGGGTGACGGGACGGTGACACGGACGGAACGCTGGATTACGCCCGCGGAATCGGGACTTCATGAGTCTCCGTCTCCTCCGATAAACTCTCCTGCCCCTCCGGTGACGGCTGAACCCTCCTCGTTGGCGTTGTTCATCCCGGACGAGGCGACCCGTCTTGTCTACGAGGCCCGCCTATGCGCCTGCCCGGACACGGTCACCCTTTGCCAAACGGTATTGACGGACCTTTACAACGAGATCCTAGCCGACTACTCGTCTCCCCTCAAGCTGGTCAAGAGCCGTGCCTTCATCAGCGCCCTCTTGCCTCACCTCACGTTCGTGAACGGGGCGAATGTACCGAGCATTCGGTATGGGATCAGGAAGTATGTGCTGGGGGAAGGGTGAGATAAAAAAGTGTGTGAATGATATAGAGAATATTCGTATGAAAGGAATCGTTTTAGCTGGTGGCTCGGGTACCCGATTATACCCGATCACTAAGGGAGTGAGCAAGCAGTTGCTTCCTATTTTTGATAAGCCGATGGTGTATTATCCTATCAGTGTGTTAATGCTGGCGGGTATCCGGGAAATCTTGATCATATCAACGCCATACGATTTGCCCGGATTCAAGCGTCTGCTTGGGGATGGCTCTGATTATGGTGTGTGTTTCGAGTATGCGGAGCAGCCATCGCCGAATGGATTGGCGCAGGCATTTACTATTGGTGCTGAGTTCATCGGTGATGACAGCGTTTGCTTGGTGCTAGGTGATAATATCTTCCATGGTAATGGATTTACATCGATGCTAAAGGAGGCGGTTCGTACTGCTGAGAAGGAGAATAGGGCTACTGTTTTTGGCTATTGGGTGAGTGATCCGGAGCGTTATGGCGTAGCCGAGTTCGATCAGGCCGGCAATTGCCTGAGTATTGAGGAGAAGCCGGAATGCCCTAAGAGCAACTATGCCGTGGTCGGATTGTATTTCTACCCGAACAAGGTTGTTGATGTAGCTAGCAGCATTCAACCGTCCGCTCGCGGCGAGTATGAGATTACTACGGTCAACCAACGATTCTTGGAGGATGGAGAGCTGAGAGTCCAAACTTTAGGCCGGGGTTTCGCTTGGCTGGATACCGGTACGCACGACTCTCTGAGCGAGGCTTCTACTTATATCGAGGTGTTGGAGAAGCGTCAGGGATTGAAAGTGGCCTGCTTGGAGGGCATCGCTTATCGTCAAGGATGGATCACGGAGGAGCGTATGAGAGAATTGGCGCAGCCGATGTTAAAGAATCAGTATGGTCAATACTTACTGAAAGTAATTGAGGAATTAAAGGAGACAGGAGATCCGAATTTAGGTTAAGATGGAGGTAATAAAGACAGATATAGAGGGTGTAGTGATCATTGAGCCGAAGGTGTTCGATGACGCTCGGGGATACTTTTTCGAGAGTTTCTCGCAACGTGAGTTTGAGGAGAAGGTTCGTAAGATAAATTTTGTACAAGATAATGAGAGTATGTCCTCATACGGAGTGATGCGTGGCTTGCATTTCCAGAAACCTCCCTTTACTCAAAGCAAGTTAGTGCGTTGCGTGAAAGGATGCGTCCTTGATGTAGCCGTGGATATTCGCAAAGGAAGCCCAACGTATGGTAAGCATGTGGCTGTTGAGTTGAGCGAAGAGAATCATCGCCAGTTTTTCGTGCCTAGAGGGTTCGCTCATGGATTTGCGGTATTGAGTGAGATAGCTGTTTTCCAATACAAATGCGATAATTTCTATGCTCCGCAAGCGGATGGGGGCATCCGTATAAAGGATGAGAGCCTAGGCATAGATTGGCGGATACCGATGGACAAGGTCCTTCTTTCGGAGAAGGACATAAAACATCCTTGTTTGGAGGATTTTGATTCACCGTTTGATTATCATGTAAATTTATACCCTGAATTTGAATAAGATGAATATATTGGTGACTGGTGCCAACGGGCAGTTGGGAAACGAGATGCGTATCATCGCTCGGGAAAGTGACGACCACTATGTATTCACGGATGTGAATCAAGTGGAAGGCGTAGAGACCGGCTTTTTGGATATTACGGATTTGGAGGCGGTGAGGAAGATGGTCGCGGCGCAGCGTGTAGATGTTATCGTGAATTGCGCCGCCTATACCAATGTGGATATGGCTGAAAGTAATGAGGAATTGGTGGAGAAGTTGAACGCTGAGGCTCCGGAAAACTTAGCCAAGGTAATGAAAGAGACCAATGGTTTTTTAGTGCAAATCTCGACAGACTATGTGTTTGGTAAAGAACCGTGCAATGTGCCTTGTCAAGAGGATCAACAAGGAACCCCCACCGGAGTTTATGGTATGAGCAAATTGCATGGTGAGCAGAAGATTCAAGCTATCGGTTGCAAGCATGTGATTATCCGTACGGCTTGGTTGTACAGTGAGTTTGGCAAGAACTTCTGTAAGACGATGATGAACCTTACGGCTACCAAACCACATCTTAAGGTCGTGTTCGACCAGGTGGGAACACCCACATACGCCTTGGATTTGGCGAAAGCCATTGAGACGGTGTTGAAAGATTATGCGGATAAAAAAAACGAACATGATTATGACAAGACCGGTATCTATCATTACTCCAACGAGGGGGTATGCTCATGGTTTGACTTCACGAAATCGATCGCTGAATACAATGGCACGACCGCTTGCGATGTGCAGCCCTGTCATAGCGACGAGTTTCCCAGCCCTGTAAAACGTCCATTTTATTCGGTATTGGATAAATCTAAAATCAAGGAGACATTCGGTATTCGGATCCCTTATTGGACAGAATCGCTGAGACAATGTATTGCTAACATAAAAAACAAATAAACAGAATCATGTCAAAACGAAATATAGTAATCACTGGTGGAGCAGGCTTCATTGGCAGTCATGTTGTACGCTTGCTCGTGAATAAATATCCGGAGTATAACATCTTCAATTTGGATAAGTTGACCTATGCTGGCAACTTGGCTAACTTGAAGGATGTCGAGGATAAGCCTAACTATAGGTTCATAAGGATGGACATCTGCGACTTCAAGGCATTCTATCAATTGATGCAGGATAAGCAGATCGATGGCATCATTCATTTGGCGGCCGAGAGCCATGTTGATCGTTCCATTAAAGATCCGTTCACCTTCGCCCAAACTAATGTGATGGGTACGCTGGCGCTATTGCAGGCAGCTAAGCTGTATTGGGAGAGTCTACCGGAGAGGTACGAGGGCAAACGCTTTTATCATATCTCTACGGATGAGGTGTATGGAGCGTTGACCATGAATTATCCGGAGGGCATTGAGCCACCGTTCACGACAACAGCGTCGTCCAGTGAACATCATTTGGCATACGGGGATGATTTCTTCTATGAGACGACAAAGTATAATCCACATTCGCCCTATTCAGCGAGTAAGGCAAGTTCAGACCATTTTGTACGTGCCTATCACGATACTTATGGTATGCCGACCATCGTGACAAACTGCTCAAATAACTATGGCCCCTATCAATTCCCGGAGAAACTGATCCCGCTTTTCATCAACAACATCTGTCATCGTAAGCCGTTGCCAGTCTATGGCAAGGGCGAGAACGTGCGTGACTGGCTGTTTGTGGAGGATCATGCCCGTGCGATCGATACGATCTTCCATCACGGAAAAATCGCTGAGACCTACAATATCGGCGGTTTCAACGAGTGGAAGAATATCGACATCATCAAAGTGCTGATCAACACGGTGGATCGCCTGTTAGGTAGAAAAGAAGGGGAGGACTTGGATTTGATTACCTACGTGACCGATCGCCTCGGCCATGACGCACGCTATGCTATTGATTCCACCAAGTTGCAAAAAGAACTCGGTTGGGAACCGAGTTTGCAATTCGAGGAGGGGATCGAGAAGACTGTGCGCTGGTATTTGGATAATCAGGAGTGGATGGAAAATGTGACTAGCGGGGAGTATCAGAGGTATTATAAGGAGATGTATAGTAAATAGTTTTTGTAAATGGATGAGCTATTCGTAACGTTATATAAAGAATAATTGTATGATACAGACTAAAGAAGATTTGGCCTATTATTTATCGCAAGACAGGAAAGCTTTGGGTATTGCTAATGATGGATTTGTTCAACGCTTGAGACTTCTGGGATATGGTGCTTTCAAAAGCCACTTAGGAAGGCTGAGTATTATAATAATGCATGCCCTGGAAATCTGCTTTCGAAAAATGTGGGAGGGTGATAATGAGGTGTTTATCTAAAATTAGGCTGAAACGTATTTCTGTGAGGTTGGGCTTCTCTGTACCATTGAACGTATTTGGTCCAGGCCTAAGCATCGCTCATTATGGGACGATTGTAGTAAATCCCAATTGCCAGATAGGTTCATTTTGTCGGATTCATGCTAATACAAATTTAGGGGTAAGTGCTGGGTATAAGGAAGCTCCACGTTTAGGGAATCGTTGTTATATTGGGCCTGGAGCAATTCTTTTTGGTGACATAATATTGCCAGCGATACAACTATAGGAGCGAATGCGACAGTGAATTGCAGTTGTGACAAGGAACATGTTGTTTTGGCCAGTACTCTGGCAAAAATAGTTAAAGACTATATGCCGAACTGGTTAGAATTTAATCAAGTGAAATTATAGAATCATTGTATGAATTCGATCAGAAATTTATATGCTCGTTATAAAGTAATATTTGACAACATCCTATTTGTTTCACTAATCCAGCTTTTCGGCTTACTCGCTCCGTTGATTACCTATCCTTATCTAGTGGATGTGTTGGGGATGGAATTATACGGATTAGTGATAACGGCGCAGATTTTGGTTGGGTATATGGTATTGGTAATTGATTTTGGATCAAATAGTGTATGCGCCAAAAATGTATCTATCCATAGGGAAGATAAGCAGAAACTATCGGAAATAGTTAGTTCTGTCTTACTTATTCGTTTGAAACTTTGGCTAATTTGTTTGTTTGCGTATGTTTTGCTTGTTTTCATAATACCTACCTATAATGAATATAAGACCTTGTTCTTATTTTCTTATCTACTTACGTTGAATGAGTTGATTTTTCCTCAGTTCTATTTCCAGGGTATAGAAAAGATGAAAGTCGTGGCATTTTTGAATATATTAGTAAAGCTAGTTTTTATTTCTCTGGTTTTTTTCCTTGTGAAAGAGAAAGGTGATTATTTATTGGTACCTGTGCTCTATGGAATTGGTTATTTGATAGCAAGCATCATATCGTTATTATTGATATTCATGAAGGATAAGATCCGTTTCATGATAACAGACTATCGTACGCAATATAATTACCTGAAAGAGTGTTCTCCCATATTGGCTACAGATATGGTTTGTACAGTAAAGGACAAATTGAACCAAGTATTGGTGGGATTGTTCGTTAGTATGGGGGATGTTGTAATCTATGATTTGGCATTGAAATTGATGGGTATAATGCAAAAGCCTTCAAATATTATAACGACTGTATTACTACCTCGATTCTCAAAAAATAAAAATGTGAGGACTTTAAAGTATGTTATGGCTTTTGTCTTCTTTTTGAGTTTATTTTTGGTTCTGATTGTGAATCTGTTTCTTCCGTGGATTGTGAAACTTTTTCTCCATAGTGAGATTGATTTATTACCATTAAGAATGTTCTCTATTGTGCCGATATTTCTAAGTGTAAGTATTGTTATTGGTAATAATTTTTTTATTGGATTTGGATATAATAAGTATGTTCTTTATTCTATTATCATAACTTCTACGTTTTATCTTTTTGCTTTATTTGTTGTTTGGATATTGGGATACATTCATAGTTTATATAGTTTTGTTTTTATTGCTATTATTTCATATTTAATAGAATTGTTGTATCGTTTGTTCGTTTTTTACAGAAAGACAATCTATTAAATGATATATATTAGATTGAAGATTGCCATATTTCATATTAATTGTTTAATGTTAAAATTAGAATATATAATGAAGTGTAATAATATTATTAGATCTTTAGTGGAAGGAATATTGCCGGATAGGCTTTGGTTGTCATTACGTTATTATATGACGTTTGATAAGTTTCTGAACTGGCATAATCCGAAAAGCCTGACAGAAAAGATGCAATGGCTAAAAATTTATGATAGAAGGCCAGAATATACCATTATGGTAGATAAGGTGAAAGCTAAAAAATGGGTTTCTGAGCGTATAGGTGATAAATACATAATTCCAATTTTAGGTGTGTGGGAAAAGGCTGAAGATGTTGATTTTGACCTTTTACCTGACCGTTTTGTGATAAAATGTAATCACAATAGCGGTACAGGTATGTATATTTGTAAGGATAAGTCTAAAATGGATAAAGATTTCGTTATTCAAGAGTTAAAGAAAGGTTTGAGAGAAAATTATTATAAGAAATGGAGAGAGTGGCCCTATAAGAATGTTCCTCGTAGAATCTTTGCGGAGAAATATATGGAAGATAGTATCTCTAATTCAGCTGATGGATTATCTGAGAATGTTTTGACTGATTATAAATTTTTTTGTTTTAATGGTGAGCCATTTATGATGTATAAGTCTAAAGATTATTCTGAACATACTTATACTGATTTTTTTGACATGAACTACCAGCGTTTACCTATACGTATGAAAGATCCTAACAGTAATGAACCTGCTGTAAAGCCAATTGAGTTTGAAGAGATGAAATTTTTAGCGCGTAAACTTAGTCAAGGAGTACCTTTTTTACGGGTTGATTTTTATATAATCGATCATCAGGTCTATTTTGGAGAGTTGACGTTTTTTCATAATGCAGGTTTTGGCCCTATCAATCCTCCAGAATGGAATTTAAAGTTGGGAGAGATGTTGAATTTAGAGAATTTGAAAGGTAAACACTCAAAAAACACTTATAGTAAAGTGTTCTAGATTTGTTACTAGTTTAATATGATTACTACATTTCTTAATTTCAATTCAAAAAATGGATTAGATTCTAATATAGCTCAATTATGGTACAGTTATAAAGTGTTTGTTTAAATGTATCAACAATGTGTAGATATTTATTTTGTTTAAAAAAAGATGAGTTTGTTTCAAAGTTTTGTATTTTATCATGTAATCTTTGCTTCAATATTGTGGCTTCTATGGCTGGGCTCCCGAAATAGAACACTTGCTAATTTAGGGGTATTGATTTTGATCTTGGTATCAATCTTCCGTTTTGATATAGGAAATGACTATGAGAACTATATGTTGATAATTGAAGATTCAAAAAGGTTGTTCCAATCATGTGATAGTATGTGGAATACCTTATTTGTAAATAGTACATATTTTGGTATAGAGCCTATCTTCGAACTACTTATTTGGATCTTTCATGTTTTGGATAATACCTATTTGTATGTCATAGGTCTATATTCATTGCTTTTTATATTAATTATATATAAAGTGTTGGAAGAAAATGGTGAACTGTTTTGGGGAATGTTTATTGTTTTTGCTTTACCTATTTTATTTACATCTTATGATCAAATTAGACAGGCGGTATCAATAGCTATATTCATCTATGCAATAAAATATATAGAAAAGGGTGATTTTAAGCACTATTGTTATTGTATGCTACTTGCTTCTTTGTTTCATTTCAGTGCATTGTTGATAACACCAATATATATAATACGTAAAATAAAACCTAGAATTAAGTTTTATTGTCTTGTTGTGCTTATTATGTATATAGGTCTTTTGTTTGATTTTTGGTCTCAGTTTAGGCTTCTTCTGTTTAATAGTATTGGGTTATATTCGCATTATGCTGAATCAGATAGACAATTAGGAGCTATGGAATACAGCTCTGGTCTTGGAATCCTTTTTTTGATGCTTTTTTATTCGTTTTTAATGGTGAAAATGGCTCATCGTAAACCTGTTTATTCAAATCTGTTATTTTGTGGATTGGTTTTATTGTTGTTTTCTACTGGAAATTTGAATATAGATCGTATGTCTAATTATTTCTGCTGGGTGTCAGTGCTTGCATTTCCTGCTTTTATTAAATATGAAAGAAGAAGGTTAATCATCCTATGTTCTGTCTTATTGTTAATGGTATATTTTGAAAGAAATTTAGTAGGAGGTGTGAGGGGATGCATTCCTTATGATTCTGTATTTAGCGAAAATTTTGAGAATAAAAGGTTACGTATTAGGTGGTATAATTTTGATTGATATAACGTATAAGGTGTGAATAAGAACGTAATATATACTTGTTTAACAGGAAACTATGATGGTTTAAAACAACCAAAGTATATCTATGATGGATATGATTATATTTGTTTTTCAAATGAGTTTTCTGAATCTCATATTGGAATATGGGAAATCCGTAAGATACCTTTTGAGACAAATGATAAATTGAGACTGTCTAGGTTTGTGAAGATAAATCCTCATTTAGCTTTACCAGAATATGAATATAGTCTGTGGATGGACTCAAATTTACAGATTGTAGGTGATGAACTAAAAGATAAATTGGACGAACTAATCCAAAAAGATACATTTATGGCTTTTGTGCCTCATCCTATATATAATTGTATTTATGCGGATGCTTTTAAATGTATATGGGATGGTCGTGATTCTTACTCAATGATAAAAAAGCAGGTAAAATATTTGAAAAGTCAAGGTTATCCTTTTGGCAATGGACTGTATGAGAATAATTTGATTTTTAGGAAGCACAATCATTGCTCATCGGTTACTGTTTCGGAAGCTTGGTGGAAAATGTATATGACATACTCGAAAAGGGATCAATTGAGCCTTTGCTATGTACTTTGGGCTAATCATATCAATAGTGTCGAATTATTGCTTCCTCATGGAGTAAGTACTCATAACTATGAGGCTATAAAAAGGGTGAAACATAATCCTAATTCGTTATGGAAACGAATTCAAGGAGCAGTAAAAAGAACTTACTATAGGTTTTTGCTTTGTTTGTTTGGATTGTAGCTTAATTCTTGGCAAAAAAGTGCTACGTTTCCATGGAACTGAAAGTCTATATTGTATTCTAAATTTATAATTGTGCGTTTTCTTGGAATATAGAGTTCGAAAAAATCGTACCATATTCCTATTCTTTCAATGAACAAAATAGTAGTTCTTCTCTCTACCTATAATGGGGAGCGTTTTTTTGTGCCCAGCTGGATAGCTTGTTGGCCCAAGAGGGTATGAAACTGAAAGTGTTAGGAGAGATGATAGGGCTTCAATGGTACATCGGATTTATTGATCGCTTATAAAGAACGGTATCCGATGATCTTTGAAGTATTTGAGGGGGAAAACGTTAGTTTTGCCATGAGTGATTACTACAGAAGGCAATTGAGCGATACAATGATGCTGATTATTTTGTCTTTTGCGATCAAGATGATGTTTGGATGCCGGATAAATTGAAGGTGGTAGCGGTAGTTGATCAGCTAAAAGATGAGGATCATTTTATTCCGTTGATTTGCTACTCTAATACCATATTGGTAGATGTGAATTTAGGTGTTATTAGGGAGGCATGGGATTAAGGGAGGGTCGCACTGACTAAGGAGTGGGCATTGATACAAAGTTTCGCTACTGAATGTACGATGTTGTTCAATAGGATGGCGGCTGAAACATACGTGACTACTTGTCTGAAGTGATTAAGGTGCATGACTTCTTGATGTACCAAATTGTGCATGTTTTTATGCAAGGTGATTTAGGATGATAAATCTCATATCTTATATTGTTAATATGTTGATAATCAAATGGAAAATGGCGTTTTATGAGAAGGATGCGTAAATGTATGGAAGGAAATTATAAAGAACATGTATTGGGACTTCAAAATCGACGTTTCTTGTTGGCTTATGAGAATTTGCTTTCCGTGGAGGATGTGTGGCTTATCTCTAGTTTTGTCTTCTATCAAAAGAGTTGGTTAACCAGGTTACTCTTGTTGTTTGATGGAAAGATTAAATATAACAGCTTAGAGTCCAATTATTATCTTGAAAAAATTGTCAAGGGGGAGATAGGCTTTCCTCGATTTTCTTATCAGGCGCTTATGCCGTTTACTGTGTGTGAAGGTTTATGAGGGAATCTGTGGCAATAGTAGTTGTCTTGTATAAAGCAGAGTTGAGTTTATTCCATAAGGATCTATTAAAGAATGGAAATATCATTCTAATAGTCGTGGATAACACACCCGGTAGAGATTTGGATTTAAGGGCGGATAGGCTGGTGTATATCCCTTTGGGGGATAATCTGGGTATTGCGACGGCACAAAATGAAGGGATCGGGCAAGCTCGTGAATCGGGATGTGACTATGTGATTTTCTTCGATCAAGATAGTGTGATCCCTGAGGGGTATGCTAACAGGATGGTTGAGGAATATAAGCGTATTAATGGATTAGTGCCTAATCTGTTTTTGTTGGGCCCGACAGTAACAAATGGCCGTACTAAAGAAGTGTATAAATCGACAATCCATCGGGATGTATGGGCGGCAGAGGATTTTATATTGAGGCGAGAGATTATCAGTTCGGGCAGTTGTGTCGCCCTGCGGAAAATAGAGGAGGTGGGACTAAATGATGATTACTTATTTATTGATTATGTGGATTTTGAATTGTGTTGGAGGGCTAATAACAAAGGTTTTGTGAATGGTTTAACCACAAATATTAAACTTATTCATTATGTAGGGCAACAAGAGTACCGGATATTTAACCAGCTTGTCATCATTTCAGCCCCGATACGATATTATTATCAAGTACGAAATTATTTATGGTTAATTAGACGTTGTTACGTCCCAATGCAATGGAAGATTAATCGTGCGATTAAGTTAATTGTATTTCCAATTTCTTTTCCTTTCAAGGTTAGGTGTTGGCGAGAGATTTATGTGCAAATGTTTAGAGGTGTAAAAGATGGATTATTAGATAAAAGATATGGTAAAAGTAGGAGTGGTAATGGTGTTATATAACCCTGATTTTGAGGTGACAAAGAAAGCTCTGTCATCATTGGCTAGTCAGGTAGACCAAATATGCGTAGTGGATAATTCTCCTTCTGACCACTCGGAGGTGCTGGGCGGTTATGAGTCGGTAGAGTATAAACCATTGCTGAAGAATGTAGGTATTGCTGCTGCACAGAATATAGGCATTCGTCATTTTATAGATTTAGGTTATGATTTCGTACTTTTTTCGGATCAAGATTCGATTGCATCAGAGAAAGTGGTGAGCAAGTTACTTGAAAATTATCAAGCGCTTCAAAAGAAGGGAATAAAGGTTGGAGCGGTAGGAACCCGGGCGATTAATCGGCAGAGTGGAATGCCGTATGGGGATAAGTCAAAAATGATAGCGAGGTTTTCTAAAGAAACCTTTGTTAATTCATCCGATATCACCGAATATTATTCGGTGATATCCTCGATATCATTGATCTCGAGGATATCATTGCTTGATGTAGGAGGGTTTGATGAGTCTTTGTTTATTGATGGCGTAGACCATGAATGGTGTTGGCGGGCATGGCATAAATCGCAATGGCGATCTTTTGTCGTTGAAGACGCTAAGATTAACCATCAATTAGGGGAAGGTGATAAAAAAGTGGCTTCAAGATCGATAGCCATTGCTTCTCCGTTTAGGATGTATTATCAGTTTAGAAATTATTTGTGGCTTTGCCGAAGAGACTATGTCCCCGGATATTGGAAAAAGAAGAATGGCGTAAAATATTTAGTGAAATTATTTTATTTCCCGATTTGTATCGCACCAAGGGCAATGTATTTAAAACATATTATACATGGGGTTATAAGAGGATTGAACCCGGTTAAATCTAATTGGCCTATATTCTTAATATTAAGCAGTTTGACTAAGAATTTAATGGGGGGGGGTAAATGTCTGATAATAAGAAATATACAGGCGGTTAGTCCTGTTGTTTCATCTTATCCATTGGTTGCATGATGGGTAAGATCTCTGTTTGTATAGCTACCTATAATGGGGCAAAGTATATTAAGGAGCAGCTGGAATCTATATTGTGCCAGCTATCGGAAGATGATGAGGTGATTGTGTCGGATGATAGTTCTACTGATGAAACTTTACAACGAATAGCAGAACTTGATGATAGCAGAATTCAGATTTATATATTTGATAGAGATAAAAGTGGTCTGTCGCTGATTAATCTAGTAACAACAAATTTTGAGAATGCTTTAAAGAAGGCTACTGGAGAGATTATCTTTTTAGCGGATCAAGATGATGTATGGTGTGAGAATAAGGTTAAGATAATGTCATTGATACTAAAAGAATATGATTATGTGGTAAGTGATTGCTATTTGACAGATTCAAATCTTATTGTTAAAAGTAATACCCGTTTTGATGGAAGCGTTACATTGAGCCGTTGGAAGGCACTTTATAAACCCACTCCTTGGCAGGGTTGTTGTGCGGCTTTTAGGCGGAGCGTTTTGGAAAAGTCTTTGCCTTTTCCTAAAGGAATACAATCTCATGACCGTTGGATAGGTTATGTCGCTTCCTTCTTTTTTACTTATAAAATTCTTGAAGATCCTCTTATATTTTATAGGAGACATGATACGAACGCTTCTACATCAACAGGTAAATCTAGAAATGGTATAGTCTATAAAATAAGAACCCGGTTGAAATATATTTATGAACTTATAAAATTGAAATTTCGGTAATATGGCGAACTTTTCTACAAAGGAACGATTAATAGCATCGTTTCTTTCTGCTACACCAGGATTGAAAAGATTGGTTAAGCAGATATATATAACTATTAATGCAGTTATTTATCATAAAGACTACAATGCAAAGATTCTGGATTCAAGAGTGAATGAAATAGTTTCTTTTTATTCTGACTCGGAAAGTTTTGGCGGTTATTATGATAAGACTTCCATTAATAATAAAGGGATGGTGTTAGTGAATATTCCGACACAATCAACCGCTGTTAAGCCCAATCCTAGATTTCCCGTAGGAATAAGGGTTGTTGATTTGAGGACGAGGCAAGAGGTGAATTTAATAGATAGTGAAACTTATACATGGCAGCAAGGAGTACGATCTCAATGGATTGATGATGATGTCGTTGTTTTCAATGTCTTGAAGGATAATAAGTATAAGGCATTGGCATATTCATTAGATGAACGGATTGTAGTAAAAGAGTTTGAGTTTCCTGTGCAGGATGCTTATCTCAAAGATTATTTCTTGTCAATAAATTATAGTAGAATAATGGCGTTACGTCCGGATTATGGATATCGTAGTCTTGCTATTCCTTCTAGGACGGAATTAGAGTGTTTGGATAATGATGGTATTTGGTATGTCTCATATAATGATGGCGAGAGTAAATTACTTTATACTTTGCAAGAGATCATATCCGTCGAACCTAAAGATACTTTTGATGTAAGTCTTCATAAAGTGAATCATTTAATGATAAAACCTGATGGAAAAGGATTTATTTTCATACATCGATGGTATAGAGGAAAACGTAGGTTTGACCGTTTGATGTATTCGGATTTCAAGAGAATGAAAGTTCTGGCTGATGACGAAATAGTCAGTCACATGTGTTGGGTAGATGATAATACTGTGTTTGGTTATCTTCGTTATGAGGGTAAGGATGGTTTCTATTTTATAGATATAAATACTGGAAAGTTTACTTTGTGTGACAAGATGACGGAATTGGCTACAGGTGATGGGCACCCGACAGTATATGGAGAGTGGATCGCATTTGATACTTATCCGGATAAAAGCAGGATGCAGCATCTTTATCTTTATCATATAAAAACGTGTGAGTTGTTTCCTTTATTAGAACTATATCATGGACTGAAATATACAGGGGAGTGTCGTTGTGATTTGCATCCTCGTTTTTCTAAAGATGGACGATATGTTTTTTTTGATACGGTTTATTTGGGTAAGCGGACTCTTTGTTATATAGATATATCACGGATTGTAGTATGAGTATTTCAGTATTAATGTCTGTTTATAAATCAGAGAAAGCAGACTACTTGGCTCGAGCCTTGCGGAGTGTTTGGACGGATCAAACCTTGAAACCGGATGAGATTGTTTTGGTTGAAGATGGACCATTGGGTGATGAATTGATACGTGTCATTATTGATTGGAAGTCTTTGTTGAGGGAACGCTTGGTTTTATTGAGGAATGATTGTAATTTGGGATTAACTAAATCTTTGAACAAGGGGCTGAGTGTGGTAAAATCAGATTTTATCGCTCGTATGGATAGCGATGATATATCGCATCCATTGCGATTTGAGAGGCAGGTGAGGTATCTGAAAGAACATCCGGAGGTATCGGTGCTTGGAGGTGCTTTGCAAGAGTTTGATGCGGAGCATGAGGATTTGGGTATACGTCATTATCCTCTGACAAATAAAGATGTAAAAAGTTCTATTTGTAAAGCATCACCATTGGCTCATCCGACTGTGATGATGCGTCGTTTTATATTTGACAATGGATTAAGGTATGATGAGCGTTATCGAACGAGCCAAGATCTCGCTTTGTGGTATGATGTACTCTGTAAGGGATATCAGATCGGAAATATCAAGGATGTAACGATTTATTTTCGCCGAGAAGGAGATGTCTTTAAGCGAAGAAATAAAAGAAAAAATACTTTCAATGAGTTTAAGATTTATGTCAATGGGATCTCTCGTTTGTATGGACGTTTCTCTTGGCGTTATATTTATCCGATAGCTCGTTTGATGTTTAGGTTGCTTCCTGTCTCGGTAGTGAGAAAGATCTATGGAAGTAATATTCGTAAAAGGATCTTAGAATAATTTCTTACACAAATCTTTTTTCAACATACATATTTATGAAGGTTTTATTGACCGGCTCCGCCGGTTTTATCGCCTCGTTTGTCGCACGGCGTTTACTGGAGCGGGGAGACGAGGTTGTGGGCTTGGATAATATCAATGGATATTATGATACGGCCTTGAAGTATGGTCGCTTGAAGGAGGCGGGCATACGGGAAGAGGAGGTGGATTGGTATAAATTGACTCCGAGCCATACGTATGAGAGATACCGTTTTATCCGGATGAATCTGGAGGATCGGCAGGCGATGCGGATGCTTTTCGCCAATGAGGGGTTTGATGCGGTAGTGAATCTGGCTGCCCAAGCGGGCGTACGTTATTCGATCACGAATCCATATGCGTACGTGGAATCGAACTTGAATGGTTTTATCAATGTGCTGGAGGGATGTAGGTATCATCAGGTGAGTCATTTGGTGTATGCCAGCTCTAGCAGCGTGTATGGTCTGAATGCGGATGTGCCTTTCTCGGAGAAAACGAGTATCGCTCATCCCGTGAGTTTGTATGCCGCATCCAAGAAGTCTAACGAGTTGATGGCGCATGCGTATAGCCAATTGTATGGGGTTCCTGCCACGGGTTTACGCTTCTTTACGGTGTATGGACCCTGGGGGAGGCCGGATATGTCTCCTTTCTTGTTTACTGACGCTATTCTGCACGATCGTCCGATTCAGGTGTTCAATAACGGGGATATGTTACGTGACTTTACGTATATTGATGATATCGTGGAGGGAGTGATACGGGTCTTAGATCGCCCGGCTACACCGAATCCGGATTGGGACCCGGAGCATCCGGATCCTAGCTCCTCCTCCGCACCCTATCGTATTTATAATATAGGCAATTCACAGCCTGTCAGGTTGATGGATTTTATACAAGCTATAGAGAGCGCTTGCGGGAAAGAGGCGATGAAGGATTTTCTTCCGATGCAACCGGGGGACGTGTATCAGACGAACGCCGATACTACATTGCTTCAACAGGCAGTGGGTTTTAAGCCTTCAATGGATATTCAAGAGGGTGTTAATCGAACCGTGGCGTGGTTCAAATCATATTATAATCTATAAAAATAAATTCTACGGTATGAAAATAGCGATTGTCGGGACAGGATATGTCGGTTTGGTAACGGGTACCTGTTTTTCGGAGATGGGTGTGGACGTTACGTGTGTGGATGTGATGGCCGAGAAGATCGAGAACTTGAAGAAGGGTGTCATCCCGATTTACGAGCCGGGCTTGGAGGATATGGTCCATAAGAATTATAATGCCGGACGTTTGAAGTTCACGACGGATCTCTCCTCCGTTCTGGATGACGTGGAGGTGGTGTTCAGTGCGGTAGGTACGCCTCCGGACGAGGATGGTAGTGCGGATCTGCGTTATGTGCTGGAGGTTGCCCGTACGGTAGGGCAGCATATCAATAAATATACGTTAGTGGTGACTAAAAGTACGGTGCCGGTGGGTACGGCCCGGAAGGTCAAGGCCGCTATTCAAGAGGAATTGGATAAACGGGGTGTGTCTGTTGAGTTTGATGTGGCTAGTAATCCGGAGTTCTTGAAAGAGGGAAATGCGGTGGATGATTTCATGAAGCCAGATCGTGTGGTGGTCGGCGTGGAATCGGAGCGAGCACGAAAACTGATGGAGAAGTTGTATAAGCCCTTCATGATGAATAACTATCGCTTGATTTTTACGGATGTTCCTTCCGCTGAGATGATCAAATACGCTGCCAATTCCATGTTGGCTACCCGTATTAGTTTTATGAATGACATCGCTAATCTTTGTGAACTGGTGGGTGCTGACGTGAACATGGTGCGTAAGGGAATAGGTTCAGACAGCCGTATCGGGAGTAAGTTCTTGTATCCAGGCTGTGGCTATGGTGGTTCTTGCTTCCCGAAAGACGTAAAGGCGTTGATCAAGACGGCGGAAAAGAATGGCTATACGATGAATGTCTTGAGAGCGGTCGAGGAGGTGAATGAGAGGCAAAAGAACGTGTTGTTTCATAAACTTCAAAAACATATTTCAGACTTATCCGGCAAGACGGTGGCCTTGTGGGGCTTGGCTTTTAAGCCGGAGACGGATGATATGCGTGAGGCTACCTCTTTGATCTTGGTTGATTTGCTGACGAAAGCGGGTGCTACGGTCAGGGTGTATGATCCGATCGCTATGGCGGAGTGCAGACGTAGGCTGGGTGACAAGGTCGTCTATGCGAGTGATATGTATGACGCTACGGTGGATGCGGATGCCTTGTTGCTAGTTACGGAATGGAAAGAGTTCCGTATCCCTAGCTGGGCTGTACTTAAAAGACTTATGCGTAATTCCTTATTGATCGATGGTCGTAATATTTATGACGCTCATGAACTTCATGAAGCTGGTTTTATTTATGAGTGTATAGGGAAACAATAGCAGATATTTTTATGGAGTAAAGCAACAACACGTATATTGTCATTATGGATGGTAATGTCGTTTACGGAATGAGCAGATGATAAAGGAGTGGGGAAGATAGGGATTTTCCTGCTTTCTGATAAAAAATAATCACCTTGGACATTCATTTCCTTTTTGAAGGGGGGAGACGAATGGCTGGGTGATTATTTTTTTAGGTGATGACTATAATACTACCACATCATACCCATGAGCCAGAATGGAATGGCGTTGCCTACAGGGTAGTCGGTGTTGTCTCTCAAGACGTAGTCCGCTTCTTTAGGATTTTTGTTTTTTCCTCCAACTTCTAGGGTTTGTGATACATGGTCTTTTGTAATCACATAATCACCTTTCTTCTCGTCTTTCATGGCGTTTATCTCGTAACCTGCCCTAGAAAAGCAGTGGATAGTGTAGGCTTCACGTTCCGTTCCTTGGTCTGCATTCAAAACCTTATAAGCACATGGATCTGCGAACAACATTTTTGCGCCAGTGCTACGGGCTTTCGTGTCATTGGGGTACCTTACTATTTTCAATAGATCTACACTTTCCATCACAAAGAGTAGTTGATAGAGTTTTTCCGCTCCTATTCCCCAGTCGGAGCATAAGGAGGTGACTTGTACACGAGGTATTGAGGAGTTTGCCAGTGTGCCGATAATGGCTCGCATCACACGTAGGTTGTTTTCGGAAATGCTAGGCAGGAAGAACGGTATATCGTTATTGAGAATTTTGTCGATGATAGCCATGTAACGTGCTTCGAAATCTTTCTCTTGGTAGAAAGGACGTGTACCGTAACTACGATAATTGAGGAAATGGTTCAACAGCTCCGCATCTGGTTGTGTAGGTAGTATTGTGTCTCCCAGTTTATACTTGGGGTATATTTGGCCAGTTTCAAGATATAGAAATTCTCTGAACGACATTAAAGGCATCTGTATCGCTACATAACGTCTGGACAAGTCGGCTTTGCCATCACGAAGTACTAACGATGAGGAATCTGAAATCCAGATGATTTTTCCTGGATAGTCATCATACAAGGCCTTCAGATGTATGCTCCAGTTTGATGCGTAGTGAATCTCGTCGATAATAACACCTTCATAACCAAGCATGAATACGCTACTAACTAAGTCATAGAGCGGTTCGCCAATAATCTTCGGATTATCAGCAGAAAAGTATAATAAGCGCCTGCCTTGTGAATGATGGAGTAGA
This sequence comes from Parabacteroides sp. KHUB-02, assembly GCF_056640955.1. Lineage (NCBI taxonomy): Bacteria > Pseudomonadati > Bacteroidota > Bacteroidia > Bacteroidales > Tannerellaceae > Parabacteroides > Parabacteroides sp. KHUB-02. The sequence continues at coordinate 984,769 of NZ_JBWQEV010000001.1, forward strand.
AATGTAGATTTGCCACATCCTCTGGCACCGGTTAGCATCAGGTTTTTAGGGAGCTCATCAAACTCCGTGGTAAATGGTCGCAATCTCTGCGGAAGAGCCGCTAATCGGCGTTGCATGGCCGTTACCAGTGTTTGGAGTATATTTGTATTCATTCTATGGAAATTATATTTACGCACAAAATTACCGAATTATTTCTATGATAGAAAGAATTTATGCAAGAATATTTCTGTGCCAGAAAGAATATTGGTGTTTTTCTTTCTGTTACGGAAATATTACGGTTCTCGGATGGATATCTTTGAAAGGCCTCTTTCAAGAGGGAAATGAGTGGCTTATGGATTGAAAATAAAACCCTCCCTTTTGCTTATAAAATGTAAGCTTTGTTAACCAAACGTCCGATAAAAACATTTTTTCCGTGAAAGTGTCAATTATTTTATGTTTGTTTAAACAATATGTTAGGTATTGTCTGTATCTTTGCGGCAAAATCAAAAAGTTGATTCGACAATGGAAGTATTGAAGCACGAGTGTGGTGTTGCCATGGTCCGGTTACTGAAACCCTTGGAGTATTATCACGAGAAGTACGGTAGTTGGATGTATGGACTGAACAAGCTCTATTTGCTGATGGAAAAGCAGCATAACAGGGGGCAGGAAGGAGCGGGCTTAGCCTGCGTGAAGTTAGAGGCAAATGCCGGAGAGGAATATATGTTCCGTGAACGGGCCGTCGGGACCGGAGCTATTACCGAGATATTTGCCGCAGTTCACGAACACTACAAGGATTTAACCCCCGAGCAACTCAACGATCCGCTATTCGCCAAAGCCAACCTACCTTTCGCCGGAGAGCTTTATATGGGCCACCTCCGTTACAGTACCACCGGAAAATCCGGAATCTCTTATATCCATCCTTTTTTACGACGCAATAACTGGCGTGCAAAGAACCTTGCCGTTTGCGGAAATTTCAACCTGACAAATGTTCATGAAGTATTCGAGGAGATCACGGCGATCGGTCAGCATCCCCGGAAATATTCCGATACGTATATCATGCTGGAGCAGCTGGGACACCGGCTGGACAGGGAAGTGGAGCGCCTGTACCAAAAGTGTGAGGCGGAAGGATTGAGAGGGATGGATATCACGCATGCCATCGAGGATCAAATTGATTTGTCGAACGTGCTGAAACGCTGTACCCCGGGCTGGGATGGTGGTTTCGTGATTTGCGGTATCACCGGTAGTGGCGAGTCGTTCAGCGTGCGGGACCCGTGGGGAATCCGTCCGGCCTTCTATTATGCGGATGATGAGATTATCGTGTTGGCTTCCGAGCGTCCGGTTATACAAACCGTGATGAACGTGCAGGTAGAGGATATCCGGGAGTTGAATCGGGGAGAGGCGATACTCGTCAACAAGAAAGGCGAGTGGCATATCTCCCAGATCGTGGAGCCGAAAGAGAATAAGGCTTGTTCCTTCGAGCGTATCTACTTCTCACGGGGTAGCGACGTGGATATTTACAGGGAAAGGAAGCGTTTGGGAGATAATCTCGTGCATCCGATCTTGAAAGCGGTGGATTACGACTTGAATCATACCGTCTTCTCTTTTATCCCGAATACGGCCGAGGTCGCTTATTTCGGGATGCAGGAGGGGTTGAACAACTATTTGAATAAGCTGAAAAAAGAATGGATCGCCGATCGTAGTCACCTGCTCAGGGAAGAGGAACTGGAGCAAATCCTTTCCATGCGAGTCCGCTCGGAGAAAGTAGCTATAAAAGATATAAAATTACGTACATTTATCGCTGAGGGCAATAGCCGCAATGATCTGGCGGCGCACGTATATGATATTACTTACGGAAGTATTGAACCTTTTATCGATAATCTGGTTGTGATAGATGATAGCATCGTGCGGGGTACTACCTTACGCCAGAGTATTATCGGTATCTTGGATCGCCTGCATCCGAAGAAAATCGTGATCGTAAGTTCTTCTCCGCAGGTACGTTACCCGGATTATTACGGTATCGATATGTCCCGGATGAACGAGTTTATCGCTTTTAAGGCTGCGGTGGCCCTGTTACGTGACCGGGGGATGGAATACGTGATCTTGGACGCTTATCAGAAGGCGAAGCGACAACAAACAGCGGCGGATGGTCCGTTGGTGAATTACGTAAAGGAGATATACGCCCCGTTTACGGACGAGGAGATATCCGTTAAGATGGTGGAGTTGCTTACACCGGCCGGGACACAGGCGAAAGTAGAGATCGTCTACCAGACTTTGGAGGGCTTGCATGCCTCTTGTCCGGAGCATCCGGGTGACTGGTATTTCTCCGGCGATTACCCGACACCGGGCGGGACTCGGTTAGTGAACGAGGCTTTTATTCACTATATGGAAGAAGAATATTTAGTGAAATGACACAACATACAGATTCTATGCAGACAAACAGAACAGCAACTTTGATGTTAGACGACGGTACCGTCTTCCGTGGCTACTCTTTCGGCTATGAGAGACCGGTGGCTGGCGAGGTCGTGTTCAATACCGCTATGACCGGATATCCGGAGAGCTTGACGGACCCTTCGTACGCAGGCCAGTTGATGGTGTTGACTTATCCGCTCGTTGGTAACTACGGTGTCCCGCCTCGTACGTTCGAGCCGAACGGGATCGCTACGTTTATGGAGAGCGAGAAGATCCATGCCGAGGCGATTATCGTTAGCGATTACAGCCATGAGTATAGCCACTGGAACGCCGAGTGCAGTTTGGGCGACTGGTTGAAGGAGGAGAAGATCCCGGGCATATACGGTATCGATACGCGTGCGTTGACTAAGAAATTGCGTGAGCATGGCGTGATGATGGGACGCATCGTTATCGGCGATGCCGATAACGAAATTGGAAATGGGGAATTGAAGATCGAGGATTATGAGCATGTGAACTATGTGGATCGGGTATCGTGCAAGGAGATTATTTGTTACCTGCCCGATGGTACGAGCCAGACCTGTTCTTTATCGGAAGCCTCCGATTCCCGATTCTCGATTCTCGATTCTCAATTCCTAAAGCGCGTCGTGCTTTTGGACTGCGGCGTGAAACATAACATCATCCGTTGCCTGTTGAGGCGTAACGTGGCGGTGATCCGTGTGCCTTGGGACTACGACTTCAATCAGCTGGAATACGATGGCTTGTTTATCAGTAACGGTCCGGGCGATCCGGATACTTGCGATGCCGCCGTGCGGAATATCCGTAAGGCGCTTTCCGGGGATAAGCCGATTTGCGGTATTTGCATGGGTAACCAGTTGTTGGCGAAAGCCGGCGGTGCTTCTATCTATAAATTGAAGTACGGTCATCGTAGCCATAACCAGCCGGTACGTATGGTAGGCACGGAGAAATGCTTCATCACCTCGCAGAACCATGGTTACGCCGTGGATAACGATACGCTGGGTGAGGAGTGGGAACCGCTGTTCATCAATATGAATGACGGGACTAACGAGGGTATCAAGCATAAGACGAAGCCTTTCTTCTCCTCTCAGTTCCATCCCGAGGCTTGCAGCGGGCCGCTGGATACGGAGTTCATGTTCGACAAGTTTGCCGACCTGCTTTAGATTCATCCCGTCACGAGGCTTGACAGGGGGCTATCAAGGCATCTGACAAGAGGCTGTCAAGATTCATAATCCAAATAAACAAGAGAAAGCAATGAAAGAAGATATAAAGAAAGTCCTGATACTGGGTTCCGGAGCCTTGAAGATTGGTGAGGCGGGCGAGTTCGATTATTCAGGCAGCCAAGCCCTGAAGGCGATTAAGGAAGAGGGGATTCAAACGGTATTGATCAATCCGAATATCGCTACGGTACAGACCTCGGAAGGAGTCGCGGACACGGTTTATTTCCTGCCCGTTACTCCTTTTTTTGTGGAAAAGGTGATCGAGAAGGAACGTCCGGAAGGTATCTTGCTCGCTTTCGGCGGGCAGACGGCGTTGAATTGTGGCGTGGCCCTTTACCAAAGCGGCGTGCTGGAGAAGTATGGCGTGAAGGTATTGGGTACCCCGGTGCAGGCTATCATGGATACCGAGGATCGGGAGTTGTTCGTACGCAAGCTGGATGAGATCGACGTGAAGACGATCAAGAGCGAGGCCGTGGAGAACGCCGCTGACGCTCGCCGTGCGGCCGCCGAGCTGGGGTATCCGGTCATCGTCCGTGCCGCTTATGCGCTGGGGGGCTTGGGTTCCGGTTTCTGCGACAATGAGGAAGAATTGGACGTGTTGGTAGAGAAGGCTTTCTCTTTCTCTCCGCAAGTATTGGTGGAGAAAAGCTTGAAGGGCTGGAAAGAGGTAGAGTACGAGGTGGTGCGCGACCGCTTCGATAACTGTATCACGGTATGTAACATGGAGAATTTCGACCCGCTGGGAATCCATACGGGAGAGTCTATCGTGATCGCCCCCTCGCAGACCTTGAGCAATACGGATTATCATAAATTACGTGAGTTGGCGATCCGTATCATCCGCCATATCGGTATCGTGGGCGAGTGTAACGTGCAATACGCTTACGATCCGGAGAGTGAGGATTACCGGGTGATCGAGGTGAACGCCCGCTTGAGCCGTTCTTCGGCCTTGGCTTCTAAGGCGACCGGTTATCCGTTGGCTTTCGTGGCCGCTAAATTAGGCTTGGGTTACGGTTTGTTCGACTTGAAAAACTCCGTGACGAAAACGACTAGCGCTTTCTTTGAGCCGGCTCTTGATTACGTGGTATGTAAGATCCCTCGCTGGGACTTGGGTAAGTTCCACGGCGTGGCTCGTGAGTTGGGTTCCAGCATGAAGTCGGTTGGCGAGGTGATGGCGATCGGACGTACTTTCGAAGAGGCTATCCAGAAGGGCTTGCGTATGATCGGGCAGGGTATGCACGGTTTCGTGGAGAATAAGGAGTTGGTGATCGAGGATATCGATAAGGCTTTGCATGAGCCTACCGACCGCCGTATCTTCGTTATCTCGAAGGCATTCCGTGCTGGCTATACGGTAGACCAGATTCATGAGCTTACCAAGATAGACCGATGGTTCCTACAGAAACTATATGGAATCATGCAGACCTCCAAGGAGCTTCACGCTTTCGATATGAAGGGGATCCAACGTTGGCGCATCAATCCGGAGTTGATCCGCCGGGCGAAGATACAAGGTTTCTCTGATTTCCAGATCGCACGGGCGATCGGTCTCGACGGGGATGTGGAGAAGGGTATGATGTTGGTTCGTCAGTTCCGTAAGGAGCATGGCATTCTTCCGGTGGTGAAACAGATCGATACCTTGGCCGCCGAGTATCCGGCGCAGACGAATTACCTGTACCTGACGTATAGCGGTACGGAAAACGACGTGACGTACTTGGGCGATCATCGCTCGATTGTCGTGCTGGGTTCCGGCGCTTATCGCATCGGTAGCTCGGTGGAGTTCGACTGGTGTGGCGTGCAGGCCTTGAATACGATCCGTAAGGAGGGCTATCGTTCCGTGATGATCAACTACAATCCCGAGACGGTGTCTACCGACTATGATATGTGCGATCGTCTTTATTTCGACGAGCTTACCTTCGAGCGTGTGATGGATATCCTTGAGCTGGAGAACCCCCACGGCGTGATCGTCTCCACCGGCGGCCAGATCCCGAATAACTTGGCGATGCGTTTGGACGAGCAGCATGTGAATATCTTGGGGACATCCGCCAAGAGCATCGATAATGCCGAGGACCGTGAGAAGTTCTCCGCCATGTTGGATCGTATCGGCGTGGATCAACCCCGCTGGAAAGAGCTTTCTTCCATGGAGGATATCAATGGCTTCGTGGCGGAGGTAGGCTTCCCCGTGTTGGTTCGCCCGAGTTACGTGCTGAGTGGTGCCGCCATGAATGTCTGCTCGAATCAAGAGGAGTTGGAGCGTTTCTTGAAATTGGCCGCCAACGTCAGCCAAAAGCATCCGGTGGTGGTAAGTCAGTTCATCGAGCATGCGAAAGAGGTGGAGATGGATGCCGTGGCCGATCATGGCGAGATCGTGATGTATGCCATTAGCGAGCATATCGAGTTTGCCGGGGTTCATTCCGGCGACGCTACGATTCAGTTCCCGGCCCAGAAATTATATGTGGAGACGGTTCGTCGTATCAAGCGTATCAGTAAGCAGATCGCTAAGGAGCTGAATATCTCCGGCCCGTTCAATATCCAATATCTGGCGAAGGGCAATGAGATCAAGGTGATCGAGTGCAACCTTCGTGCCAGCCGTTCCTTCCCGTTCGTGAGCAAGGTGCTGAAGATAAACTTCATCGAGTTGGCTACCCGTGTCATGCTGGGCTTGCCGGTAGAGAAACCGAATAAGAATGAGTTCGATTTGGATTACGTGGGTATCAAGGCCTCTCAATTCTCGTTCAACCGCTTGCAGAAAGCCGATCCGGTATTAGGGGTCGATATGGCTTCCACGGGCGAGGTGGGTTGTCTGGGCGATGATGTATCCGAGGCGGTGTTGACGAGTATGCTCGCTGTCGGGCAACGGGTTCCGGAGAAGAATATCCTCCTGTCCACCGGTACGCCGAAGCAGAAGGTAGCCATGCTGGATGCCGCTAAGATGCTGGCGGCGAAAGGTTACAACCTATTCGCTACGGGAGGTACGCACCGTTTCTTGGAGGAGAATGGCATTCCGAGTACGAAGGTGTACTGGCCGAGCGAGCAGGGAGAACCGCAGGCGCTTAAGATGCTTCATGAGAAGCAGATCGATATGGTCGTGAATATTCCTCGTGACCTTTCCGCCGGCGAGCTTGACAACGGCTATAAGATCCGCCGTGCCGCCATCGACCTGAATATCCCGTTGATTACGAATGCCCGTCTGGCGAGCGCTTTCATTCAAGCCTTCTGTACCTTGAGCGTAGATGATATCTGCATCAAGAGTTGGCAGGAATATAAATAAATGGGGGCTTGATGTAAATCAAGTGGTATTTATTTCGTAAGTTTGCGGAAACAAACAAAAACAACCATGAATATGGATACAGCGATATTTATAGCTCGCAGGATCGCGGCGCAATCGATTCTACTCAGTGAGGAAGCCGCCCAGAAACTGGCCTCTATCTTAATCCGGACAGAATTGAAAAAAGGCGCCCTGTTTTTGAGCGAAGGAGAGGTTTGTACGCAACTCGGTTATGTCTATAAGGGAATGGTTCGCCAGTTTTACTTCAAGAATAAGAAAGAGCTGACCGAGCATTTCGCCAGCGAGGACAACATCTTCATTTGCATCGAGAGCTTCTTGCGCCAGCGTCCCGCTAATCTGTTGGTGGAGGCCTTGGAGAATACGGTGCTGTATGGCATTCCTCATGATCCTTTATTGGCATTGTGCGCCGAGGATTACGAGATCGAGGTCATGTATCGCCGCCTGTTGGAGAATTCGCTGATCCTGTCTCAACGGAAGGCGGATTTCCTTCGTTTCGAGACCGCTAATGAACGTTATGCCCGCTTATTGAAAGAACACCCTGAGATCGTGCAGCGTGCCCCCTTGTCCCATATCGCCTCTTATTTGCTGATGACTCCCGAGACATTAAGCAGGGTAAGGGCCAATATGCAGCTATGAGGGGCTTGTAGGTGTTAATTATATACGGTGTCGTATATGATATATAAGATAAAATTAGTATGAAGGTAGGATTATTTATCCCATGTTACATTAACGCGGTGTACCCCGAAGTGGGTATCGCCTCGTATAAATTGTTGAGGCATGTGGGTGTGGATGTCGATTATCCGATGGACCAGACCTGTTGCGGACAACCCATGGCGAACGCCGGCTTCGAGGATGAGGCGGCTCGCTTGGCCCTCCGGATGGAGGAACAGTTTAAGAACTATGACTACGTGGTAGGCCCCTCGGCCAGTTGCGTAGCCTTCGTAAAAGAGAACCATCCCCATATCTTGGAGAAGCGGGATCACGTTTGTATGAACAGCAAGAAGATTTATGATATCTGCGAGTTCTTGCACGACGTGGTGAGACCGGAATCCCTGCCGGCCGTTTTCCCGCATAAGGTGAGTATCCATAATAGTTGCCACGGGGTGCGTGAGTTGCATCTCTCGTCGCCCAGCGAGCGTAATATCCCGTACTATTCCAAGTTACGTGATCTTCTTTCCTTGGTGAAAGGTATCGAGGTGTTCGAGCCGAGGCGGGTGGACGAATGTTGCGGTTTCGGCGGTATGTTCGCCATCGAGGAGCCTGAGGTCTCTACTTGCATGGGACAAGACAAGGTAAAGGATCATATGAGTACCGGCGCCGAGTATATCACCGGTGCGGATAGCTCTTGCCTGATGCATATGGAAGGGGTTATCAAGCGGGAGAAACTTCCGATCAAGACTATTCACATCGTTCAAATATTAGCGTCCGGATTATGAGTACGAAACATGCTATAGCAGCGGCCCGTTTCCTAGAGAATAAGGAGAATGAGGCTTGGCACGACCATACGCTTTGGATGGTACGTACCAAACGGGATAAGATGAGCCATTCGCTTCCCGAGTGGGAGCGGTTGAGGGAGTTGGCCTCGGAGATCAAGCTTTACTCCAACAGCCATCTGGACACGCTTCTGGAGGAGTTCGAGAAAAACGCGATCGCCAACGGGGCTATCGTGCATTGGGCGAAAGATGCCGAGGAGCATAACGAGATCGTCTTGCGGATCTTGCGCCAGCATGATGCCCGGAACCTGATCAAGAGCAAATCGATGCTGACGGAGGAATGCCATATGAACGAGTTCTTGATGTCGAAAGGAATCGATGTGGTGGAGAGCGATTTGGGTGAGCGTATCTTGCAATTGATGCATTTGGCCCCGAGCCATATCGTGATGCCGGCGATCCATATCAAACGGGAGCAGATCAGCGAGATGATGGAGCGTGAGATGGGAACGGAGAAAGGGAATATCGACCCTACCTACCTGACGCATGCCGCCCGTAAGAATCTGCGTGAGAAATTCCTGCATGCCGACGTGGCGATGACGGGCGCTAACTTCGCCGTCGCCTCTACGGGCGAGATCGTGGTTTGTACCAATGAGGGAAACGCCGATATGGGAACCTCCTTCCCGAAGGTGCATATCGCTACGATGGGGATGGAGAAGATCGTACCGAATCTGGAGGCATTGGGCGTATTCACTCGTTTGCTGGCTCGTTCGGGTACGGGGCAACCCATCACGTCTTATACTTCCCATTATCGCCGTCCGTCCGAGGGACAAGAGTTCCATATCATTATCGTGGATAACGGGCGTAGTGATATCTTGGCGAAACCGGATCATATTCGTACGTTGAATTGTATCCGTTGTGGCGAGTGCATGAATACCTGTCCGGTATATCGCAGGAGTGGTGGCTATTCGTATACATATTTCATTCCGGGACCGATCGGGATCAACTTGGGTATGCTGAGGAATCCGGAGGAATATTCGGATAACGTATCGGCTTGCTCCTTATGTCTTTCTTGCTCGAACGTTTGTCCGGTAAAGATCGATTTGGGCGAGCAGATTTACCGTTGGCGACAAGATTTGGATAAGATCGGTAAGGCGAGCAAGGAGAAGAAAGTGATGTCTTTCGGGATGAAGTTCCTGATGGAACGTCCGGGATTGTTCAATACGGCGTTGAAGTTTGCTCCGGTAGTGAATCATTTGCCTCGTTTCATGGTCTACAATGGCTTGAACGCTTGGGGCAAGGGACGTGAGCTTCCGGCTTTCGCCAAGGAGTCGTTTAATGATATGTGGAAGAATAATAAGGTGAGATAATGAGTAGTAAAGATTCTATATTGGCGAGTATCCGTCGTCATACGGGTGCACGCCACGAGATGCCTGAGCTTACGTTGGAGGCGATTACCTATGCGGATAAGTTGGCTACGTTCTCGGAGGTGTTAGCCGGGGCGGGTGGCAAGGCCATCGAGTTAAAGCCCGGCGAGGATGTGAATGAGGTGATCCGCCGTGAGTTTCCGGAGGCGAAACGTATCGCCTCGAATTTGAAGGAGATTACTTGCGCTACCTTTAACCCGGATGAGCTGACCGATCCCCGGGAGTTGAACGGGACGGACGTATCTGTGGTGGAGGGTAGTTTCGGCGTGGCGGAGAATGCCGCTGTCTGGTTACCCCGTCAGGTACGTTATAAAGGTCTGTACTTTATCTCGAACGCTTTGGTGATCTTGTTGGACAAGACTCAATTGGTTCATACGATGAATGAGGCTTACCGCCGTACTGCCACTATGGATTATGATTACGGAGTCTTCATGTCCGGTCCCTCAAAGACTGCTGATATTGAACAAGCCTTGGTATTCGGGGCGCATGGCCCGATCCAAGTAGTAGTCCTGTTAAGATAAAACCTATACCCATTTGTAGAGACGGGGCACGCCCCGTCTCTACAAGTTGTACGTTATTTACAGCTCTCCAATATTTCCCGTGCCACGCTACCCGTTACATTCTTCGCCTCCCCGAAGGCGGCGTTTCGTTCATTGAAGCGATTCTCGATCTCGGTGATTGTCGTATTGCCGATCTTCTCTTGGCTGAGGCGGGTAGATAAACCGAGGCTTTGGAAAAATTGCTCGGTCTTCTCGATGGCTTGGCTTACCCGTTCCTCTGTCGTTCCACTATTGATACCCCATACCCGTTCGCCGTATTGCAGGATCTTGCCCTCTTTCTGCTTGCGTAGGGTGCGTAAGGTTCCGGGGAAGACGATCGCTAAGGTCGCTCCATGCGTCAATCCGTGAAGGGCGGTTAGCTCGTGTCCGATCATATGGGTAGCCCAGTCCTGCGTTACGCCCATAGCGATAAAGCCGTTCAAGCCCATCGTGGCGGATAGCATGAAATCTGCCATCAGGTCGTAATTCCTCGGATCTTCCTTGATCTTCGGGGCGATCTCAACCAAGGTACTTAAAATACTTTCCGCCCAATGATCCATCAAGCGGGATTGGTCGGTCGTAGTCATATATTGCTCCATCACGTGGACGAAGGTATCGGCGATACCGCAAGACACTTGATACGGGGGGAGGCTGAAGGTCGTCTCCGGGTCCAAGATCGAGAACACGGGGAAATTGCTGTAGAACGGGAATTTCTCTTGCGTCTCTTTCCGGGAGATCACGGCCCCGCTATTCATCTCGGAACCTGTGGCGGGCAGGGTCAGTACGGTACCCATGGGCACGGTATGATAGTAATACCCTTTCTGTACCAATTCCCAAGGATCACCGTCGTACTGGATGCCGGCGGAGATTAGCTTCGTCCCGTCTATGACGGAGCCACCGCCTACCGCCAATAGGAAATCCACCTGCTTGCCTTTCGCTATCTGGATAGCTTCTCGCAAGGTCTCGATGGTGGGATTAGGCTCGATGCCCCAGAACTCGATATAGTCACGATCCTTTAGCGCCTTGATCACTTGGTCGTACACACCGTTTTGCTTTACGCTACCTCCTCCGAAGGTGATCATGATGCGATGCACCATCGGGATGGCCGTACTCAGTTTCTCAATCATGCCCTTACCGAATAATAAACGGGTTGGGTTGTGAAAAGTGAAGTTATTCATAGGACTATTTACTGTTTTTATATGTAAACATGAATAGGGTTCCTATTGTTTTAGGGCTTCCAGTAACTTATCGACCGCCTCGGCGGGAGTAGCTTCGCTCTTTAGTAACTGGACGAACTTGCTACCGATGATGGCACCGGAAGAATGAGCTGTCGCCGCCTCGAAAGTGGCTTTATTGCTGATGCCGAAACCTACCAAGCGGGGATTCTGTAGGTTCATGGCGTTGATACGACGGAAATAGGCCTGCTTCTGTTCGTTGAAGTCTTGTTGGGCTCCGGTCGTGGCGGCGCTGGATACCATATAGATAAATCCGCTGGTATGGGCATCGATCAGCCGGATTCGTTCCTCGGAGGTCTCTGGGGTGATCAGCATGATCATTTTCAGGTCATGGCGATCGGCTATCTCCTTGTAATCGGAGATATAATCGGCATAAGGCAGGTCGGGGATGATCATTCCGTCTACGCTGGCCTCTACGCAACTGGCGCAGAATTTCTCGAAACCGTATTGCATGATAGGATTCAGGTAGCCCATCAGGATGATCGGGATCTGTATTTCGCTCCGGATCTCTTTCAATTGCTCGAATAGGAGGTGGAGTGACATCCCGTTACGCAACGCTTGCGTGGCGGCCTCTTGGATGACGGGGCCGTCTGCCATCGGGTCGGAGAAAGGGATTCCTACTTCTACCATGTGGATACCTTTAGCCTGTAAGGCTTTTAAGATGCTTGCCGTATCGTTTAAGTTCGGATAACCGGCGGTGAAATAGACGGAGAGTATTCCGTCTTTCTGGGTCTGGAATAAGTTTGTGATGCGATTCATTACTGTTAGATGTAAAATTTGTTGGATGAAATTCTTTAGTTTGTCGATGTCTTTCAATCCCGGCTCAATCTCGAAGCCACTGTTGAGGTCGATACCTGCGAAACGGGGATGCCGGAAGTTCCGGATCGCCTCTGCGTTTTCCGGACGGATGCCTCCGCTGAGCAAGAAGGGAGTCTCTCCTTTATACTCGGTTAGGATGGACCAATCGAAACGTTTGCCTGAGCCTCCATAGCCCTCGCATCTCGTATCGAAAAGGAAATAATCCACCCGGCCCTCATACTCCTTGGTCTTCTTGAAATCCTCTTTGGAGGCGATCGGGAAGGTTTTGATTAAGGAGTATCCTCTTTTCTGTAGGGTGTGGCAATCTTCCGGCGATTCGTTACCGTGAAGTTGGAGATAGTCTAGCTTGTAGGCGGAGGCTGTCTCCATCATGGACTCGATGGTAGCGTTGACGAAAACGCCCACTTTTTTAGTTGATAGTTGACAGTTGACAGTTGACAGTTGCGACAAGCGGTATTTAACTGTCAATTGTCCACTGTCCACTGTCCACTGCTTCGTCGGGCTTTGCCCGATGAAGCGCGGGGAGCGTTCGTAGAAGATGAGGCCGATCCAGTTGACGGCTAGGGCGGAGACTTCTTGGATGTTCCGGGAGTCTCGCATTCCGCATACTTTGATGATCATGCCAGTCCTCCTATAAAATCGGCTAGGGTATCGCCCGGCCTCTCGGTTTTCATGAAGGTCTCTCCGATCAGGAATCCACGGAAACCGGCCTCACGCAATTGGCGTACGGTATCGGTCTCGGATATTCCGCTCTCGGACACTAAAAGAGGGGAGAAGCCTCGCATCTTATCGACCAACTTGAATGAGTTGTTTACATCCGTATGGAAGGTGCCGAGATTACGGTTGTTCACGCCGAGCATATCGATATCCGCATTCATGTATTTGAGCTCGTCCTCGCTATGGACTTCCAGCAAGACTTCCAATTGCAGGCTATGGGCGGTCTCGGCGAGTATCCGGCATTCTTCTTCCGTAAGGGCGGCGGCGATCAACAAGACAGCGTCGGCGCCCATCACCCGGGCTTGGAAGAGTTGGTAGGTATCGATGATGAAGTCCTTGCGAAGTAATGGGAGATCCACCAGCTTGCGGGCCTTTTGCAAGTCGCCCAAGGAACCTCCGAAGAAATCCCCGTCCGTAAGGATCGAGCAGGTGGAGGCTCCTCCGGCCTCGTAAGCGGGCACCACGTCGGCGATATTCGCACCCGGATGCAGCCAGCCCTTGGAGGGGCTTTTACGCTTGAACTCGGCGATAATACCGGAGGGGGATGATTCCAGCGCCGCACGCATGGAACGTGTGTCACGCTCCATACGGTCGCTACCTAAAGCCAATAAGGTCTGTAAGCTTACGGCCTGTTTCTGCCGGGCTACCTCGATGCGCTTATTGGCGATAATATCTTGTAAGATGTCCTTTTTCATAGGATATGTTTCTTTATCTTTGGTTCAAAGATATAAATTTACGGAATGTAGCCAATGCTTTTCCGCTTTCCAATGATTCACGTGCCTCGGCGATACACGTCTCGATCTTCTTCTCTGGACAGATCACTTGGATGGCGAAGGCGGAGTTGGCGATCACGCAGCTCTTTTGGGCCTCGGTAGCCCTGTTCCCTAATACGGCGTCGAAGATACGGGCCGCTTCCTCCGGGGTCTCTCCGCCATCGAGGTCCGCTTCCGTGCAACGTTTGAATCCGAGCATCTCCGGGGTATAAAGCTTCTCTTTCTCCGGCATGGCTACCTTGAAATCGGCCGTGAGGGAGATCTCGTCGTAACCGTCCAAGCTATGTACCACGGCGAAACGGGTACCACTCTCTTGATACGTATAATTATATAGGCGGAGTAGCGGGAGGTTATATACGCCTAACAATTGGTAAGTAGGCATGACCGGGTTGACCAGCGGGCCGAGCATATTGAAGAAGCTGCGCACGCCGAGGCTCTTCCGTACCGGAGCTACCGCTTTCAGCGCCGGGTTGAACAAGGGGGCGTGGAGGTAGGCGATATGGCAGGTATCCATGGAGGTACGTAGCTTATCGATATCGTTCGTGAATTTTACGCCGTGTTGCTCCATCACGTTGCTGGCACCGCTCACCGAGGTAGCCCCGTAGTTACCGTGCTTTACGACATGGTAACCGGCACCGGCCACTACGAAACAGGAACAGGTACTGATGTTGAACGTGTTTTTCCCGTCGCCTCCGGTACCTACGATATCGATCGGCTTGTATTCGCTTAAATCTACCGGTACACGCATCTCCAGCAAAGCTTCCCGGAATCCGGTCAATTCCTCTACGGAGATACTGCGCATCAGGAATACGGTGATCAGACTGGCGATCTGGGAATCGTTGTAGCGTCCCTCCGCTATATTCTGGAGGATATTCCGGGCTTCTTCCCGACCTAGATATTGGTGCTCGAATAATCTGTATAATATTTGCTTCATGTCTGTAATGTGTTGAATGATAAAATATTGCAGTTTTGCGATATTTCTTTATCGAAAAACTTTTGTTTCTCTAGGGGAAAACTCTTGTTTCTTGCTTGAGAAACATTAGTTTCACCATAGAGAAACTGATGTTTCGTTAGGAAGAAACTATAAGTGCCTTAGGAGGTAATTAGCGTTTCAGCCAGTTCTCTATAATTGTCTTCCCTTTGGGTGTCAACACGGATTCCGGATGGAATTGGATACCTCGTACATCGTACTCACGATGGCGCAAGCCCATGATCTGTCCTTCTTCCGTATCGACCGCCGTGATTTCCAGACAATCCGGGAAGTTTTCCTTGGAGACCGCCCAAGAATGATAACGCCCAACACGTATACCCGGTTCCAGTCCCTCGAAGATAGGATCTTTAGCGACAATCCGTATATCGGAGCAAACGCCGTGATGCACGTCGGTAAGGTTTATCAATGTGGCGCCGAATGCCTCGCCGATGGCCTGCTCGCCTAGGCAGACACCTAGGATGCTCTTTGTCGGGGCGTACCGGCGGATCAAGGGGAGGAGGATGCCGGCTTCCTCGGGGATGCCCGGTCCCGGGGATAGTAAGATCTTATCGAAACGCTCTATCTCTTCCAAGGAGATCTTGTCGTTGCGGTGTACCTCTACATCCGCACCCAGTTCCTTCAATATATGTAGCAAATTGTAGGTGAAGGAATCGTAATTATCAAATAATAATATCTTCATTTTATATATATTGTTGTTGTTGTAGAGACGGGGCGTGCCCCGTCTCATCCTTTCAAAATGGTAACTTAAAATACTATCAGACTGTGGGAGACGGGGCACGCCCCGTCTCTACAACCGGATAATCAATTGATTAATTTCTCCGCTAGATCTATCGCCTTCTTCAAGGCTCCCAGCTTATTGTTTACCTCTTGTAATTCACGCTCATCGTTGCTCTTAGCCACGATCCCGGCTCCCGCCTGATAGTAAAGTACGTTGCCACGGCTGACGAAGGTACGGATCGTGATCGCTTGGTTCAAATCACCGTCCAGACCGATAAAGCCGATACAGCCGCCGTAAGCGCCCCGGTTATGATGCTCGATGTCGGTGATCAATTGCATGGCCCGTACTTTGGGGGCTCCGCTCAACGTGCCGGCGGGGAAGGTATCGACGTAGGTCTTTACCGGGTCGCTATCGGTGTTGATCTCGCCGTTCACACGGGATACGAGGTGGATGACGTGGCTGTAGTATTGTACCTCCTTATAGAAATCCACTTGCACGTCGTGGGCGTTCCGGCTGAGGTCGTTGCGGGCGAGGTCTACCAGCATCACGTGCTCGGCGTTCTCCTTGGGATCGGCAAGCAGGGCCTCGGTACGCTGCTTGTCTACCTCGATATTACCGGTACGGAAAGCGGTCCCGGCGATCGGGTCGATGCTGGCGTGTCTGCCCGTTACCTTGCAATGCGTCTCGGGGGAAGAGCCGAAGATACGGAAACCTCCGAAATCGAAATAGAACAAATAAGGAGAGGGGTTGATGCTGCGAAGAGCCCGGTACACCTTGAAGTCGTCTCCCTTGAACGGTTGCTCGAAGCGACGGCTCAATACGATCTGGAAGACATCCCCCCTGAGGCAGTGCTTGATGCCTTGGCGGACCATCGCCTTGTATTCCTCGCCGGTGATCGGGGAGGTCTCGGGACCCGCTGTCTGGAAGTTATAGGAGGCGAAGTTACGGTTCTCGATCAATGTCTCGATTTCTTCCAGCCGGCTAGCCTCGTCCTCTTGGAGCATCTCCACTAGGGTCAACTCGTTCTTGAAATGATTGAAGACAAGGATATACTTATATAATATGTATAGCATATCGGGGGCGTCGTTCTCCTCGTGATGAACTTCCATGACCGGGATGTTCTCGAAATAACGGACGGCATCGAAAGCCGTGTAGCCGAATAATCCGCAGACCTTCTTGTCCGCTCCCTCCACCTTGAAGCGGCCGAGGAAAGCGTTCATCGCCTCGGGTACGTTATAGTCTTCGGTGAGCGGGGTAACCTCACGGGTCTCGTCCGGGAAGGTAGCCGTGCATTCTCCGTTGTTGATACCGATGCTCGCCAAGGGGCGGAGCGCTATAAAGGAAAGGCTATTCTCGTTTCCGTGGAAGTCCGAGCTTTCCAACAGGGCCGATTCCGGGTAGATATCCCGCACCTTCAGATAGATGCTTACGGGCGTATGAAGGTCGCCCATCACCTTCTTGCTTATTGTCCTAAAGGTATAATCCATCATATAATTTTCAATTTTCAATTCTCAATTTATAATTAATGTAAGTGTCCATATCTTTATCGCCACGGCCCGAGACAGTCAGTACCACCACGTCTTCCGGCTTGAAGTTTACCTTGGCCAAGGCTCCCAAGGCATGGGCGCTTTCCAAGGCCGGGATGATTCCTTCCAAACGGGTCAACTCGAAAGCAGCCTCCAACGCCTCGTCATCATCGACCGCTAGGATTTGCGCACGGTGCTCTACGGAGAGGTTCGCGTGGATCGGGCCGATGCCCGGGTAATCCAAGCCGGCGGAAACAGAATAAGGTTCCTCGATCTGTCCGTCCTCGTTCTGCATGACCAAGGTACGTGCCCCGTGGATGATGCCCTCTTTACCCAATTGGATCGTGGCGGCGCTCATGCCGGAGTGGATGCCCTTGCCGCCGGCCTCGGCCAAGACGATCTTCACCCGCTCGTCGTCCACGAAATGATAGATCGTACCGGCGGCGTTACTTCCCCCGCCTACGCAGGCGATCAGGTAATCCGGGTGATCCCTTCCTTCCTTCTCCAGCAGTTGCTTCTTGATCTCCTCGCTGATAACGGATTGCAGCCGGGCTACCATATCCGGATAAGGATGGGGTCCTACCGTAGAACCGATAATATAATACGTATCCGAAGGATGACAGCACCAGTCACGAATCGCCTCGTTTGTGGCGTCTTTCAAGGTCATGTTTCCCGAGGTCACGGGCACGACGGTAGCTCCCAGCATCTCCATCTTCTGTACGTTGGCATGTTGGCGTTCCACGTCTGTCTTCCCCATATAAACGATACATTCCATATTCATCAAGGCACATACCGTAGCCGTAGCCACTCCATGCTGTCCGGCACCCGTCTCGGCGATGATACGGGTCTTCCCCATGCGGCGGGCTAGGAGGATCTGGCCGATCGTATTGTTGATCTTATGTGCTCCGGTATGGTTCAAGTCTTCCCGTTTCAAATAGATCTTGCATCCGTACTTCTCGCTCAACCGTTTGGCCAAGTAAAGAGGGGAGGGGCGGCCTACATAATCACGCAATAACTGATCGAACTCTTCCTTGAAGCTATCGCTCTCCAACACTTGCAGATAGGTATTCTGTAAATTTTCCACGCATTGATGAAGGATCTCGGGAACATAAGCCCCGCCGAACTCACCATAGTAACCATTCTTGTCAACTTGATACGTTTTCATCTTTTATCTATTTTAGTTATTTTCCTTTTGAATTTGCCATAAAAAGAAAAGAGGCCTGCCGCAAGTGCGACAGACCTCTTTATATCTTTATGTAGTGTTTATATATACATACGAGTCTTCGTTCCTTACGACCTTTTGAGTTGTACGGAGCGCCACCACCAATATGTATTTACTACGAATGTTATCATGACTCTGTTTTGTTATTACGGCAGCAAATATATGGAATCTTTGACAAACAGCAAATAAAATCGTACTTTTTTTATGAATGAGATAAAAAAGATCAGAAGGTCTATTAAAACTGCTCTATTGACAAATTGTAATTCATTGAGCCTTGTGTAGACGTGTATTGACGTTTTTGGTATTTGTTTTTATTATTTCGAAGAATAATTTGCTTTCAAAATAATAGTTTCTACCTTTGCGGAAACAATAAAAAACGATTAATATTTCTAATATGGATACTAAATTAACTGGAAAAACTCGCATAGAGAGCGATTTGATCGGCGCTCGTGAAATCCCCGCCGAAGCATTATACGGAGTTCAAACCTTGAGAGGAATCGAGAATTTCTCAATCAGTAAATTCCGTTTGAGCGAATATCCTTTATTCATTAAAGGATTAGCTATAACAAAAATGGCGGCTGCCATGGCTAACTTTGAATTAGGCTTGCTTACCGTAGAGCAAAAAGACGCTATCATCGCCGCTTGTGGGGAGATTCTCGATGGTAAACATCACGACCAGTTCCCGGTGGATATGATCCAAGGCGGAGCGGGTACCACTACGAATATGAACGCGAATGAGGTGATCGCCAACCGTGCCTTGGAGCTGATGGGGCATGAGCGGGGTGAATACCAATACTGCTCACCGAACGACCATGTGAACTGCTCGCAATCCACGAACGACGCATATCCGACCGCTATCCATATCGGTATGTATTTTAAGCATCTTCAATTGCTTCCCCATTTGGAGGAATTGATCGCCT
The DNA here is from genome assembly GCF_056640955.1 of Parabacteroides sp. KHUB-02. Classification (NCBI taxonomy): domain Bacteria; kingdom Pseudomonadati; phylum Bacteroidota; class Bacteroidia; order Bacteroidales; family Tannerellaceae; genus Parabacteroides; species Parabacteroides sp. KHUB-02. The sequence continues at coordinate 1,003,989 of NZ_JBWQEV010000001.1, forward strand.
CTTTCCGTAAGAAAGGGGAGGAGTTCTCGCAAATTATCAAGATGGGACGTACGCAGTTGGAGGATGCCGTACCTATGACGTTGGGGCAGACCTTTAATGGCTTCGCCAGCATCTTGCAGGATGAGATCGCTCACTTGAATGAGGCCGCCGCCGATTTCTTGGTGGTTAATATGGGAGCTACCGCTATCGGTACGGGTATTTGTGCCGAGCCGGGATACGCGGAGAAATGTATCGCGGCTTTACGTGAGATAACCGGATGGGATATCCGTCTCTCCTCCGATTTGGTAGGAGCTACCTCGGATACTTCTTGCTTGGTAGGCTATGCTTCCGCCATGAAGCGGGTTTGCGTGAAGATGAATAAGATATGTAATGACCTTCGCTTGTTGGCAAGCGGCCCTCGTTGCGGTTTGGGTGAGTTTAACTTGCCTGCTATGCAGCCGGGTTCTTCTATCATGCCGGGTAAGGTGAATCCTGTGATCCCGGAGGTGATGAACCAGATCGCTTATAAGGTAATGGGTAATGAATTATGTGTGACCATGGCCGGGGAAGCCGCCCAGATGGAGCTGAACGCCATGGAGCCGGTGATGGCACAATGCTGCTTCGAGTCCGTGGATTTGCTGATCAATGGTTTCGATACCTTGCGTACCCGTTGCGTGGACGGTATTATCGCTAACGAGGATCGTTGCCGTGAGGAGGTACATCATAGCATCGGCGTGGTGACGGCCTTGAATCCGGTAATCGGCTATAAGAACTCGACCAAGATCGCGAAGGAGGCGTTGGAGACCGGTGTTAGCGTTTATCAATTGGTACTGGATCATGGTATCTTGACCAAGGAGGAATTGGATACGATCTTAAGCCCGGAGAATATGATCAAGCCGGTGAAGTTGGATATCAAGCCTCGCCGTTAATCGAGTCCTATTATATAATGTATACCATTTGTGGACCGTATAGGTGGATTTTTCCATCCTATGCGGTCTTTTTTTAGATTATAATCTCTATCTTTGGACTGACTTAATTCTAATAATCATGATAAATAGACGAGATTTTTTAAAGAATGCGTCCCTTTTCACCTTGGGTGGCCTGATGGCCGGAAAGGTCGGGAGCGCAGATGCGGCTAAACCTGTCACTTCTGAAACGATGGCCGCTAAGACAGTTGGTTTACAAATCTATTCTTTAGGCAAGGAACTTTATGCGGATGTACCCGGTGGATTGAAAAAGATCAAGCAAATGGGGTACACGAATCTGGAATTGGCCGGTTACAAGGAAGGCAAGATCGGCGGTGTAGACATGATGGAATTCAAGAAGATGGTGGATGATGCCGGATTGAAGATCACCAGTTCCCACGTGAATCCTCCGGTACGTGAGTACACGAAGGCCAATCGCTCCCAGATCTCCGAGTATTGGAAGAAGACGGCTGATGACCATGCCAAACTAGGCGTGAAGTACTTGATCCAGCCCGGGCAACCGAGTACCCGTAGCACCGAGGAAACCGCTTTCGTCTGCGAGATTTTTAACGAGGCGGGTAAGATCGTGAAAGCGGCCGGTATTCCTTTCGGCTATCACAACCATGAGATGGAGTTCGCCAAGGTAAATCCGGGTAGTACGGAGGCCAAGCTGGGAAGGCGTGTGAAAGGAGATTGCATCTATGAGTTGTTCTTGAAGAATACTGATCCTTCGCTTGTATTTTTCGAGATGGATGTTTATTGGGCCGTGATGGGACAACAAGATCCGATAGAGTGGTTGAAGAAATATCCGAACCGTATTAAGGTATTGCACATCAAGGACCGTGCTATTCTAGGCGAGTCCGGGATGATGAATTTCGAGAATATATTCCAGCAAGCTTACGCGAATGGAATCAAGGATTATTTCGTGGAGTTGGAGGGTATGCCTGACGGACGTTCCCAGTTTGAGGGCGTGAAAGGCTGCGTGGATTATTTATTGAAAGCACCGTTCGTGAAATAAGTCTTTTGACTCATTAAAAAAACGCTCATGGCGGTAGGATGCTTCCTCCGTTATGAGCGTGTTTGTTCGTAAAGCAGCCATACCAATAAAGGGATATAGTCCTTTAATTTCGTCCGTAATATCTTGAGCGCTTGAGAGATGCGGTATGCGATTGTTTTGGGGGATACGCCTGTCCGCTCGGCGATCTCGTTGTAGGTCATTTCCTCGAAACGGTTCATCTCGAATGCCTTACGGTATTCATCCGGGAGCTCCCGGATGGCCTTGGAGGCCAAGGCCATCAGTTCTCCTATATAAAAATCAGGATTCTCGAATTGCTCTTGGAACTTGGCGTACAATCTCTCGTGCACTTGTTGCTTAACCTGTATGTGGCTGATCGTATTGAGGCATTTATTGCGGACAATGGTGAAGAGGAGTGATTTCAGGGACATGTCCGCTACTAGGGATTTTCGGTTTTCCCACAGCCACATCATCACGTCTTGTACGATCTCCTCCGATTCTGGTACTGTTACATATTGGGAGGCGAAGGCGCACAATCCCCGGTAATATTGTTTGTACACGGTGTCGAACGCTTGTTCGTCTCCTACGATAAGTTCTAGTGAAATTCGTTCTGCGTTCTCGTCCACAATAGTGTTTAAGTTTGTTTGGTTGCAAACTTAATGAATAATTCCGGATAAGAGGCATGAATCCCGCTACTTTTTCTTTCCTTGGTTGGCTACGGCTTCCATGAGTTTCTTGATTTCCTCCGGGTCGCCAAGGAAATAATCATTCACGAGTTTCAAGTCATCATCGAACTCGAACACGTATGGAACGGCTGTCGGGAGATTCAGATGAACGATCTCTTCATCGGAGATGTTTTTTAAATATTTGATGATTCCCCGCAAGCTGTTTCCGTGAGCGGCGACAAGGATCTGGTCGGCGGTCCGGAGCGTCGGGAAGATAACCTCTTTCCAATAAGGGAGAATCCGCTCAACCGTATCTTTCAAGGATTCCGTACGGGGCAACTCTTTATCCGGCACGTCTTTGTAGCGGATATCGAAGCGAGGGTTACGAGGGTCGCCTTCCGATAGGGGAAGCGGGGCTATATCGTAACTGCGACGCCAGATCAAGACTTGCTCGTCTCCATACTTTTGGGCGGTCTCGCTCTTGTTCAACCCTTGTAGCGATCCGTAATGTTTCTCGTTCAGCCTCCAGCTCTTCTCCACCGGGATCCAGTCTTGGTCCATGCGATCCAATACACAATTCAAGGTTTTGACGGCCCGTTTTAAATAAGAGGTATAGGCTTTATTGAACACATATCCTTTTTCTTTCAATAGGTTGCCGGCCCTATAAGCTTCGGCCACGCCTTTTTCTGTCAAATCCACATCGGTCCAACCGGTGAACCGGTTCTCTTTATTCCATACACTTTCGCCGTGGCGAAGCAATACGATACTTTTCATAGGTCTTTTTATTTTTATGATTTGTTTTTCTCGAAATCCTCGATGGCTTCTTTTAATATAGGTAGATGACTATGTTGTACATCCTTCGCTGCCGTGAGGAAAGTGACAACCGGATGCTTCTCGATCTCTCGTAAGAAAGGAATGAAATCCGGGTTCTGCTTGATCTCCATCCCGTAGCGACCTTGGAATACTTCCCAATGCCTGTCTTTATCCTCGTGGAACCATTGGCGTAACTCCTTAGATGGAGTGATGTCTTTTCTCCATTCGTCAAACTTCGCATCCTCTTTCTTCAGTCCTCTGGGCCATAGCCTGTCGAGAAGAATGCGATAACCATCCGCCTCACTTGGCTCCTCATAAATCCGTTTTAAAAGAATCTTTACCATAAGAAGTCTCATTTTGTGGTAAAACAGTAGAAAGAGGGATATTGTTGAGCCTTTCTTTAGGAACGGTATTTTTGCCATTATTCAATTTTCTTGAAAAAAATCGTTTTTTTGTTTAGTACATCTTTTGTCTCAACTGTATTAATTATAGAAACAAGAAAAAATGGAAATAAACGAAGACATATTGATCCGATACATCGATGGGATGTTGACCGAGGAGGAAGCTGCGGAGGTGAAAAACTGGCGGGCCGCCTCTCTAGAAAACGAGAAACTGTTGGAGCAGGTCTATTTTACGACTCAAGTGGCAAGTCGCCTAAAAGTCATGCGGACCGTGAACCCGGACGAGGCGTTGTCTCGTTTTAAATCAAGAATCCATAAGAAAGAGAAAAGATTAGCTTTAAGACAAGTGTTAGGTGTTATTCAACGGGCTGCGGCCGTGTTATTCATTCCAGTCTTTCTTTTATCCGCTTATTTGTTCATACAGCAGGGTCAAGGGAACGTGCGTACGCTAGCCGTACGCACGAATCCTGGGGTGGTTTCGGCGTTCGATTTACCTGACGGTTCTAAGGTTTGGCTGAATGCCAATAGCGAATTGAGATATCCTTCGGACTTCAATGCGGATACCCGTACGGTGGAATTAACCGGACAAGGATATTTCGAGGTGACGAAGAATGCCCATAAGCCTTTTATTGTGAAAGCGGATAAAGATTACTCGGTAGAGGTGTTGGGAACTTCTTTCAATGTATCCGCTTACAAAGACGAGAGTATGATAGAGACCACCTTGGTAGAGGGATCGGTAAAGCTGAACGTCGTGTCCGGAGGAAAGCGAATGACACAGATGTTGAAGCCAAACGAGAAAGCCGAGTATCAAAAGGGCGCTGGCAAGATCAAGGTGTTCGGCGTGAATACCGAATATGACACGGCTTGGAAGAACGGGGAGATTATCTTCAGGAACCATCCGATGGATAAAGTATTGAAAACGCTGGAACGTCATTATCATGTAGTATTCGAGGTAAAAGATAACGAGATACTCAAGTCCATAATAACAGCCCGTTTCAAGGACGAGCAATTGCCTCAAGTATTGGAATACCTGAAATTGGCGTCGGGAATCCAGTATGCGATACATAAACCTACCGTTAAGGACAGTGGATCGGGAACCTCAGTCGTGGAAATATCAAAATGAGAAATAATGTGTAACCTTCTAAAATACGTCTGCCCATGAAGAAAGAATAAACAAGGATTAAAAACATACGGAAGAATATTGGCGTATTCTCCCGTACGAAAAGTCAAGAAGAGCTGTTGGCGCAGCTACAAATAACTTTATTATAAATAGTAACACTACAAAAATATGAATAAAATTGTAACCTTAAATGCTTTAAGGGGGAATAGTTATTCTCTTTTTCGAAAAATTCCGTTAATGATTAACATGGGGGTATGCGCATTCTGTTTGGTACCGGCCATGGTTTTCGCAGAGAACACGCATGAAGTCACAGTCTTAAACGCTCAACAACAGACACGAAAAGCAGTCGGTGTCGTTACGGACAAAACGGGCGAGGCTATTATCGGTGCTAACGTAATTGTCAAAGGAACTACCAACGGTACCATCACGGATATGGATGGCCGTTTCGAGTTGGATGTTCCTATCAATGCGACTTTACAAGTTTCCTATATCGGTTTTAATACGCAAGAGATCGTCTTTACCGGACAACCTTCTATCGAGGTTCAATTGGTCGATGATACGCAAGCCTTGGATGAAGTCGTGGTAACCGCTTTGGGTATCAAGCGTGAGAAAAAGGCTTTGGGATATTCTATGTCTGAATTGAAAGGTGAGTCCCTGACGCAAACCCGTGATGCTAACGTGGCCAACGCTTTGGCTGGTAAGGTAGCAGGTTTGCAGATCAAGCAAAATGGTACCGGTGTCGGTGGTTCCTCTCGTATCGTGATTCGTGGTAATAACTCTATTACTGGTAATAACCAGCCGTTGATCGTTGTGGACGGTGTACCTATCGATAACTTTAGCGGTGGTACGGATGACTATTGGGGTAACGGTAACGTGGATAAAGGTTCCGGTATCTCTGATATCTCCCCGGATGATATCGAGAGTATGTCCGTATTGAAAGGCCCGGCAGCCGCGGCGTTGTATGGTAGCCGTGCAGGTAACGGTGTCGTGATGATCACGACTAAGAAAGGTAGCCAGAATAAAGGTTGGGGCGTAAGTATCAACTCGAATTTCACGGCTGAGAACCCGATGCAAACCCCGAAGTTCCAAGATGTATACGGACAAGGTATCGACGGCGCTTTCGATAATAATAAAGCGACGAGCTGGGGTGCCGCTATGGACGGTTCTTCTAAGGATATGGCGATGGGTTCTTACCAGTATGCGGCGAGAGACAATGATTTATATAAGGATTTCTTGCGCACTGGTACCACTTGGACAAACAGCGTGGATTTGAGCAAGAGTTCCGAGGATATCACTTTCCGTGCCGGCGTGACACGCTTGGATAATAAGGGTGTTGTTCCGAATAGCGGAATGGATCGTACGTCTATCAACTTGCGTTCTACGGCTAAACTGTCTAAATGGTTATCGGCCGACGTGAAGGTTAATTATGTAAGCCAGCATACGAACAACCGTGTGAAATTAGCGGGCGACCCGGATAATATCTTCCTTAACTATTTAAGTATGCCCCGAAGTGTGGGCTTCTCTGACTATGACGCCTATAAAGATAATGATTGGAAACGTGCGGACGGAAAGCCCGCTGGTTATCTGATCGACACGGGAGCCAACGCCAATAACCCGTATTGGTCCGCTTACCGCAATACGAACAAGGATAAGAAAGACCGCTTTATCGGATTTGCGGCCTTGGATTTCACGTTTACGGATTGGTTGAGCTTGAAGCTTCGCTCTGGTATGGATAATTACACCATCCAGTATGAGACAATCCGTGCGACAGGTAACCCGTATTGGGAGAACAACGGTAGCATGACTGCCAATATGGAGAAATTCACCGAGATCAACTCCGATTTCTTATTGACTGCTAAAGGCAACTGGGATCGATTCGGTATCGTAGGTACGGTAGGTGGTAATATGATGTACCGTAATTCTACATGGTACAAGGAATCATCCGGTGAGTTTGTGATTCCCGATTTCCATGCGATCGCCAACGGTAAGACACATGGTGGTGAGTATACTCGCAACCGTAAACAAATCAACTCGCTATATGCTACGGCATCATTGTCTTGGGACGACTATTTGTATTTGGACTTAACCGCTCGTAACGACTGGTCGTCAACACTTCCGAAAGATAATGACTCTTATTTCTACCCGTCGGTAGGTGCCAGCTGGATTTTCACCCAGATGTTAAATAAGATGGGGCATAACACGGGTATTCTTTCTTTCGGTAAGATCCGTGCGTCTTGGGCTCAGGTAGGTAATGATACGGACGCTTATATGTTGCGTGATTACTATAAGATCGATTACGATATCAAGGGTGGTATCTTCAGTGCGAATAATGAGGACTGGATGGCCAATCCGAACTTGAAGAACGAGACGATCAATTCATGGGAGTTAGGTCTTGAGTTAAAGGCTTTTGATAACCGGGTTGGTGTTGATGTCGCTTACTATAAGAAGAATGCAAAGGACCAGATCATAAAGATCGATGTTCCGTCTGCGACCGGTTTTAAGAAGAAGATGATCAATGCCGGTAATATTGAGAATAAGGGTGTCGAGATTGCTGTGAATGCCACTCCGGTGATTACGGAAAGCGGATTCCAGTGGGATACTCAATTGAACTGGTCAAAGAATAATAATAAGGTGGTTTCATTGACGGATGATACGAAAGAGCAAATCCTAAGTGATGGTTCGGTTACTTTCTTGAAGATCGTGGCTCATGAAGGAGGCGCTTACGGCGATATCTATGGATATGCTTATCAACGTGACGATAAAGGTAATGTGATCATTGGTGAGGATGGCGTGCCTTTGCGTACGAGTGACATGGAACTGTTGGGCAATAACCAGCCGAAATGGATGATGGGTTGGAGCAATACCTTGTCTTATAAGAATTTCGTATTGAATTTTATGTTTGATATGCGTTACGGTGGCGATGTTTACATGGGCTCTATCCGTGCGGGCGCTTCATCCGGTAATTTGGAGATGACGTTGGATGGTCGTGACGGTATGGTAGTTCCGGGTGTATTGGCAGACGGTACCCCGAATACAAAGAGTATAACCTCTCAGGCTTATTGGAACGGTCTTTCAAGTAATAACGTGACAGAAGCTTATATGTACGACGCTACAAATATTCGTTTACGTGAATTGAGTTTAGGCTACAATTTCCCGAGAACCATGTTGGCTAAGACTCCATTTACCGCCGCCCGTTTGAGTTTCGTGGCTCGTAACTTATTCATGATCTATAGTAAGACTAAGGGCTTTGATCCGGAAGCAGCTTATACATCCGGTAACGCCCAAGGTATTGAGTACGGTTCTATGCCGACAATGAGAAGCTTAGGTTTCAACATTAATCTGGCTTTTTAAGGAAACATAAATCTAAAAATGGAATTATTATGAAGAGTATAAAGATATTGACAGCTTGTTCGTTAATGATGCTAGGTGTGACTAGTTGCGACCTGACGGGTATAAATGAGAACCCGGATAAACCAACGGACGACGTGAACTATAATATGAACGAACCCCGTTTGGCCTCTACATTGCGTGGTGGCGTGATCATCGAAGGTAACGTGGAACAACGTTTGAAGCCGTTACAGCTTGATTTTTATTCGCAAATGACAGTGGATGGTGGTTCATGGAGTACTAAGAATTATATCCAGAACGATGAGTGGAATAATCTTACTTGGGAGGAATATTTGAAACAGATCGCTTCCCTCAATATCGTGATTCGTAGCTTGACGGAGAAGGATAAGGATGTTTATGCCAATACGATCGCTTTCGCTAAGATCTGGCGTGTGTATGTACATACCTTGGCCGCCGATAAATTCGGTCCGATGCCTTTCCCCGCTTATGAGACCGTTGAGGCGAATCCTCCTTATAAATCGGTAAAGGATATTTATGATGAGTATTTCACTGAACTTGCTGCCGCTTTGGATGGCTTTAGTGATAGTGCGCAGCCTATTTTCTCGGATGCGGGTATCGACTTGGTTTACAAGAATGATGTGTCTAAATGGAAACGTTTCGCTAATTCCTTGCGTCTTCGCTTGGCTGTCCGTCTGACAGAGGTGGATCGGGCGAAATGTATCGCAGAGGCGAATGCGGCTATTTCTTCTCCGGCAGGTTTGATCTCTGATAAGGCTGATAACGCTTATATGCCACCGAAGGCCGATGGCTCTTGGGGACAGGATTACAATTACACCATGTTCCAGATTACATGGAGCGGTCCGATCTGTATGTCTAAATCCGTTGAGAAATTGGTAAATAATATCGGTGGTGTCGCTTGGCCGCAAGGTGTGGTAAACCAGACATCCGGTGTACCGGTTTCTAACGTGCATCCTGAGAAAGTGGACCCTCGTGCCCCGAAGGTTTTCCAGCCGGGTATCGAGAATGGAGATTGGAAAGGTTTGGTATACGGGCCTAAGGCGGAGGAAGCCAATACGGGAATTTATCAATCTAAACAATGCGCCGAGCTGGGCTTTATTATCAAGGACGGTGCTCCGTATAAATCTCGTCCGTATGATTTATTCCTTTCCGAGGAGGTTCATTTCTTGAAGGCCGAGTTGTATGCACGTGGCTTTATAGCTGGTGACGCGAAGTCGGAGTATGAGGCTGGTGTTCGTGCTTCTTTCAATACTTGGGGAGTCGCTTCCGAGGCGGATGCTTATTTAGCTTCCACAGAAAAGAACGATGCGGGTACAAGCGCAAAATACGATGATCAGCAAGGTGCCGGGAATACGGCTCTGGAAAAAATCATTACCCAGAAATATATCGCCGGTATACCTGATTTGGCACAAGAGGCTTGGAGCGATAAGCGTCGTTTGAACCTACCGCGTATGGATGTGGCTGTTTATCGTGACCAGGCTGTTTACAACAACAACGATACGGATGTCTTGAATCCCGGTAACTTTATCAAACGAATGAAATATCCTACAAAGGAAAGTTTGATCAATTCCGCTGAGTATGAGAAGGGAAAGTCTATGCTCGGAGGTAAGGGTGATATCGTGGCTACTCCGTTATGGTGGGATAAGAATTCCAACTATTGCACATCTTCAAAATAAATAAACAGACAGATTGATTATATTGAGCTTTAACAGAAGCTGATGGTTATTCTCGTTTGGAGATACTTATCTGTGAAGAACAGTACTCCAAGCGAGAATTTTTTGTTATAATTGAATAGTATTAGATAATAATTCTTACATTTACCCATGATAAATTGTGCGTGTGTAAATTATGAGATTATATATTTATATCTTCATTCTACTATTATTATGTATATTCCCGCTGGGCGCCCAACAGGAACGTTCGGAATCCTATATTCGTATCTCTCCCCCGGTTAGCTTGGCTGGCGCTCTGGATGAGATTGAGAGTCAAACCAATTATTCTTTTATTTATGACGCTCAGGTGATCAATTTATCTGAGAAAGTGCGTAAATCTTTATCCGGACGTACGGTTTTCGAGATTTTAAATTTATTATTTAAGAACACGGAGATCGTCTATACGGTCATGAATGACCAGATCATCTTGAATAAGAAAGAGGCGATAATCCAAATGCAACAAAAGCTGGATGGTAAGGTAAAAGGCATCGTGACCGATCACAAAGGAGAGCCTATTGCCTGCGTGAATGTGGTGGAAAAAGGAACGAGAAACGGTACGATTACGGATATGGATGGCAGCTTTGTATTGGAGCTTCCCGAGGAGGCTACTTTGGTTTTTTCTTATATCGGTTATCGTTCACGGGAAATTGAGTATGAGGGGCAATTGTCATTGAATGTGCAGTTGGAGGATGATGCCCAGATTTTGGACGAGGTAGTTGTTACGGCTCTTGGTATCGAGAAGAAAGAATCTTCCTTGCCTTATGCCACCCAGTTAATCACAGGTGGGGAATTGGTAAGGGCCAAGGATTTTAATTTTATGAGTACGCTTTCCGGAAAGATGGCTGGACTCCAGATTAACCGGACTTCCGCCGGTCTGGGTAGCTCGTCCCGGGTGATTATTCGAGGTAGTCGTTCCGCATCCGGAAATAACCAGCCTTTGTATGTGATAGACGGTGTCCCGATCTTGAGCATTAGCAGTGAGCAAGCCTTGACAACGATTGGTGGTACGGCCGATGCCGGTAACCGGGATGCGGGCGATGGTATCTCTAATCTAAATCCTGATGATATAGAGAGTTTGAGTGTCTTGAAAGGGGCTTCGGCCTCTGCGTTGTATGGGGGACAAGCGGCGAACGGTGTGATCTTGATCAAAACGAAAAAAGGTAAGGCCGGGGTACGGAATATTCATTTCTCCTCGTCGCTGACTGTTGATCAAGCGATCAGTCTCCCCAAGTTTCAGAATGAGTTCGGACGGATGGAAGGGGCGGAAACTTGTTGGGGAGACCGGGCTTCTCTTCCGGTCTATGACCCTGTCGGCGATTTCTTCCGGACGGGTATTACCGCTATTAACTCATTGATATTTACGGCAGGGAATAGCCATGTGCAAAATTATTTTTCGTATGCCAATACGACCGCACGGGGCATCGTTCCTAAGAATAATTTAAGCAAGCATAATTTTAATCTCCGTGAAAGTTCTTCTTTCTTTGATGATCGTTTGATCTTGGAGGGGCAGGTAAACTTGATACTCCAAACAATCAAAGGAAAACCTACGGCCGGGGGATTTTATATGAACCCGTTACAAGGTTTATACACGTTTCCTAGAGGGATGGATATGACACCTTATAAGGAGAACTTTGAGGTATATAACGAGAAACGGAATATGAACGTCCAGAACTGGTATACTACGATTACTGATTTTGAGCAAAATCCTTATTGGTTGGTCAACCGTACGGAAAACGAGGACAAACGTGCCCGTGTGTTGGCGTTGGCTTCCGCTAGTTTCAAGGTGACAGATTGGCTTACATTACAGGGCCGTGGAAATATCGATTATGTGAATGATAAGTATCAGCAGGAAATATACGCTTCTACCTCTCCGGGTATCGCCGGTGAGAACGGGCGTTACATTTATTACACCTACCAGACTACGTTGCTCTATGGGGATTTGATGGCCAAATTGAATAAAAGCTGGGATGATTTCTCCTTGAACGCCGCTATCGGTACGAGCATAACGGACACACGCACCAGTGCGTTGAGGCTGGATTCGAAAACGGCTTCCTTGTATTATCCGAATGTCTTTACGATCGCTAATATTAACATGTCGTCCAGTGCCTACATCGAGGAGTCGGATGACGCACGCCGGCAAATGCAATCCTTTTTTGCTATGGCGCAGTTGGGATATAAGGAAAGCCTTTACTTAGATGTGACCGCACGTAATGACTGGTCATCTACCCTTGCGTTTACGGAACGTAAATCAAGAGGTTTTTTCTATCCTTCAGTCGGTCTTTCTTGGATTATCCCTAAATCCTTTTCGATGCCTTCCTTGATATCTTTTGGGAAAGTACGGGCTTCTTGGAGTAAGGTGGGTAATGATATACCCTTATTCGTTAGCAATACGGTAGGCCATATCGCTGCGGGCGGGATTCCCCAGCCGAATGATACGGCTCCGTTCGGTACCTTGAAGCCGGAGATGAGCAGTTCTTTTGAGATAGGTACCGAATGGAAATTCTTTGATTATCGTATGGACGTGGATCTTACGTTCTATAAGACCAATACGAAAAATCAACTCTTCTCTTTACCTTCTTCCGCTGGAGCCGCATACAAGTATTATTTTGTGAATGCGGGAAATATACAGAATATGGGAGTGGAATTGACGTTCGGTGCGGTTCCTATCTTAACGAATCAGTTTAAATGGAATACGACACTCAACTTTTCCCGGAATAAAAATGAAGTAAAGAAACTACATGATGATTTGGCTAGCTTTATTCAAGGAGATGAAGGATTCTCCTCTAGCTATACGATGCGTTTGGTGGAAGGTGGCTCGTTTGGTGATATCTATGGGAAAGCTTTTGAGCGGGATAAATATGGTGCGATCGTGTATGGTCGGGACGGCTTGCCCCAAGAGATCGGCAGCGGGAATACGGCTAAGGTGGGGAATTGCAATCCGGCGTTCTTATTGGGTTGGGGAAATAGTTTCACGTATAAGGATTTCTCGTTCTATTTCTTGATTGACGGGCATTTTGGGGGAGATGTGCTGGCCCAGACTCAGGCTGTGCTTGACCAAACGGGAGTGAGTAAAGTTTCCGGAGAGGCCCGTACGATGGGGTATGTGGATTTGGAAGGACATCATATTTATGACATAAAAGGATTTTATGAGCAGGTGGGAGGACGAAACGGTGTGACTGAATATTATATGTACGATGCTACCAATATCCGTTTGCGGGAGTTATCTTTAGGATATACGCTACCGAAGAGATTGCTGGGAAGGAAACAATTTGTTAAAAAGGCGGAACTGTCTTTTGTCGCCCGGAATCTATTCTTTATTTATAAAAAGGCTCCATTTGATCCGGATGCCGTGCTTTCGGCGAGCAATAGCAATCAAGGGATCGATATATTCGGGATACCGACTACGAGAAGTGTCGGCTTTAATGTGAAACTTTCATTCTAAGCGTATGAAGACGAGATTTCTGAATAAGATGGCAGGTCTGTTGGCCGTATTACTCTTTTTTTCCTGTACGGGTAAATTCGAGGAGTATAATACCGATAATACGGGTTTTACCGATGAGCAGAAAACGTATGATTATAATACGTTCGGTGTCTGGCTAAAGGTAGTCCAGATGGGGATTTATTTTAATTATGATTGGGGGAGTGGCAAGAACTGGCATTTCCAGACGATGCAAAATCTGAATGCGGATATGTTTTCCGGTTATATGCATGATTTTAAACCCTTCAACGCAGGATTGGGGAATACGGTCTATAATTTGCAGGATGGCTGGAATGGTACGATGTGGGATAATACGTATGGATATATCATGACGGAGATAAAGCAGACGGAAGATCATTCCCGTGATAAATATCCGGCTTTCTATGCGATCGCTAAAATACTGAAAGTAGAGATCATGCATCGGATCTCGGATTATTATGGCCCGATTGTGTATACAAAGTTTGGGGAGTCGGATGCCGGGGTAATGCCGGATTCCCAGAAAGACGCTTATTATGCTTTTTTCCAAGATTTGGGGGAGGCTATTCACCTGCTGTCTGAATATGATGGAGAAGAAACCTTTTCTCGTTTCGATATGATTATGCCGGAGAATTACAGGACGTTTGGGGAATGGATGCGTTTCGCCAACTCATTACGTTTGCGCTTGGCGATTCGTATCGCTATGGCTGACCCTGATAAGGCAAGGGATGAGGCGCATAAGTCGCTGACACATCCAGCCGGTTTGCTGGAGGAGGCTTATGAGGTCGTCGCGGTTTCTACCGCCGGAACCGGCTACTCGAATCCGCTGGGGGAGATCAATAAGGCGTGGGGAGAGGTTTTTATGAACGCTAATATGGAATCGATCCTTAAAGGATATAAAGACCCTCGATTATCCCGTTATTTTGAGCCTGCTACCGGACAGGGATATTCCGGGGAGTACCGGGGAATCCGGCAAGGGACAGGATTTAATCATTCCCGCTATAGTGAGCATTCGAGAAGCACGATTACCCAGAAAACGGACGCTATCTTAATGACGCCTGCGGAAGTTTGGTTCTTACGTGCGGAGGCAGCCTTGCGGGGCTGGTCCGGGGAGGACGCCGGGACTTGCTATGAGCAAGGCGTACGATCATCGTTCAATCAATGGAGGGTAGGAGAGGCGAACGCTTATTTACAAAGTGATCATGTAGCCGCCGATTTCGTGGATACGTTTACTCCCGACTATTCGGCGAAGGCGCTTTGCTTGGTGTCTCCGGCATGGGATGAAGAAGCCTCTAGGGAGACCAAACTGGAGAAGATCATTACCCAAAAATGGATCGCTTGTTACCCCGAGGGCTGTGAGGCTTGGGCGGAGCAGAGGCGTACCGGTTATCCTCGTTTGTTCCCGGTTTTGGTGAATAAAAGCAATGGAAAGATCGATACGCGAACGATGATTCGTCGTTTGAATTTCCCGGTTAGCATTATTTCCGGTAACCCGGCTCAATATTCCGCCTTGTGTGAGTATCTGGGAGGTCCGGATACCGGAGGTACCCGCTTATGGTGGGATACCGGAATGAATTTTCGTGATTAGCGACTAATTTTTCCTCTTCCTGCCGATAGAATACCGAGATTCTTGAAAAAACACTACCTTTGGCACCGAAAATTATAAAAAAAGGGTTTATGTCTTTAAAACGTTTTGGTGTCTCTTTGGAAGACAATCTGTTGGAATCATTGGATCAATATGTGAATGAGAATGGCTTCGCCAATCGTTCACAGGCGATTCGTTTTCTGATAGAGAAGAATGTAGCCGAACGTAAATGGCAATGCAACCATATCGTAGCCGGGACGATCGTGATCATGTATGACCAAGTCAAGAAAGAGATCTCATTGAAAATCACGGGTATCCAACAAAATTATAAGGATGTGATCTTGTCGTCTTCCCAGTATTATATCAATCAGAATTTTTGCTTGCATATAGTGACGGTGATGGGAACGGCTCACCGCTTGACAGAATTGTCGGATAAGTTGACGACAATCAAAGGCATTAAGCATGGTAAGTTGGTGATGAGCCGGGCGGATTAATGCTTTTTTTTGCAGGCTTGGTAACACGTTTTCTAGTGAACGTGCCACTACGGGATGTTTAAAATGATAAATATTATAGATGTAAGTAGTATATGAGAAAAGAACTTTTACTAGTTTCCGGACTGTTGATAGGCTCCATGGCGTTTGCGATAGATCCGGCAGAGATTGACAGTCTGATCAATTTGAAAGGGGTGGTGGTTTCCGCCAACAAGATCCATGTGAACCGGAACAGTGTGCCGTTATCTATCTCGGTCATCGAACGGGAAGAGATTGAGGCTAGCAGTGAATCGGCGTTGCTTCCTGTATTATCGGAGTATGTGCCGGGATTATTTGTGACACAAAAAGGAATCACAGGATTTGGTGTTTCGGAAGGAGCGGCTGGAACCGTAAATATTCGTGGCGTAGGGAGTGGAAATAAGGTTTTGATGTTGTTTGATGGACAACCGCAATGGGCAGGTGTGTTCGGACATGCATTACCTGATACATATGTTGCTTCGGATGTTGAGCGGGTAGAAGTTATCCGTGGACCGGGTTCTTTATTATATGGCTCAAACGCTATGGGAGGAGTTGTTAATATTATCACTCGTCATCATAAACAAGAAGGAAGGCGTACGCAGGCCCGTGTGATGTATGGTTCCTATAACACACAAAAATATATGGTGAATAATGGTTTTAACGTTGGGAAGTTCAGTAGTTTTGTCTCAATTAACCATGATCGTACTGACGGACATCGTCCGAATTCGGATTTTAATATTACTAATGGTTTTGCTAATTTGGGATATACATTCAATGAACATTATAAGATAACAGGAGATGTTAGCTTAGCTAAATCTAAATTTCAAAATCCAGGGAAGACCTCGGCTCCTGTATTAGATAATAAGATGGATATCCTGCGTGGTACGGCATCTATGGCTTTGGTAAATAATTATGGGAAAATGAGCGGGGCTTTACGTTTGTTTTATAATTGGGGAAATCATAAGATTAATGATGGCTACGATCCGGGAGAGAAACCATTGACTTATTTATTCCGATCTGATGACCACAACGTCGGTGTCTTATTATATGAGTCTTTTCGTTTGTTTAAAGGGAATAACTTTACCGTAGGTATTGATTATAAAAACTGGGGTGGACATGCTTGGAATGATAATAACGATGGCTCTGAAAAAGAATTGGTTGACAAAACTGTGAATGAAACGGCTGGATATGTCATTATGCAACAGGATTTGTTTGATATGTTAAGTTTGAATGCCGGCGTTCGTTATGAGCACAGCAGTACTTATGGTGGAGAATGGGTCCCTCAAGGGGGAGTGACTGTTCGTCCTTTTGAGGGAAATATGATTCGGGCTTCTGTTTCTAAAGGTTTTCGTAGCCCCAATATTCGTGAAATGTATATGTGGGGAGCTGCAAATCCAGATTTGAAACCGGAGAGTATGTTGAATTATGAGGTGGCTGTCGGACAATCTTTTTTGGGTGGTGATTTATATGCTGAGTTAACCGCATTTTTTATTGATGGGAAAGATATGATTTATTCGGTGAGCGTAAATGGGGATAATAGGCCTCCTTTCAAGAATCTAAATACGGGTACCTTTACAAATAAAGGTATTGAGTTTGAAACTCGTTATCAAATTTGTGAGAATTTAAGTATGAACTTAAATTACAGTTATCTGCATATGAGTAAGCCTATTCCTGGTGCCCCCGGTCAAAAATTTTATGTAGGGGCTGTTTATAAACCGGGACGTTTTACTTTAAATGTAAATGTACAATCTATCTTTGATCTATATACCAATGAAGGTTGTACAGAGAAGGAAGATTTTACAACCTTGAATGCGAAGGCAGCCTACCGTTTCGGTACACGTGATAAAGGCTTGAATCTATTTGTCAAAGGAGAGAATTTAACGGCTACCCGTTATTCCATCAACGAAGGATTCCCGATGCCGAAGGCGATATTTATGGGAGGTATAGACGTAACTTTCTAGCATGGGTGGAAAAAGAACTTCCCCGAATACTCATATCTCCTTGAATTTTATGTCTACTTTCTAATATTTGTTTTATCTTTGCTTCATCAGAGTTTATTTGATTTTGATTAAAAGAATAAAACGTTATATATATGGATGTGAAAAATGATTTGAGTGGAGGAAAGCCCACGTTGCTAATCGCGGAGGATGAGGAAAGTAATTATTTACTTCTGAAGACCATTTTACATAAATATTGTAATTTGATCCGTGCTAAAACTGGTTTGGAAGCTTTGGCTCTCTTTAAGGAAAACGAGGTGGACTTGATCTTGATGGATATAAAGATGCCTGAGATGACGGGTATCGAGTCTTTGAAAGAAATCCGTAAGCTATCGAAAGATATCCCCGTAATCATGCAGTCGGCTTATGTATTCGACTCTGATATGGAAGCCGCTAAAGAAGCCGGGGCTTCCGGTTTTATCACGAAGCCGATCAATCTAAAGGTATTGAAAAATACGATATCGCAGTATTGTCCGTCGATCGTATGGTAAGGATTTATTAAGATGTTTTAGATTTGTATAAACGGCATTTTGCCGTATTTTTTGTTATTTTTGTAGAAAATCGTCAAGAGGGCGCTTTACAAATGTATTCTAATCTACAAAAATGACATGCTTATGATAAAAAAAGAACATCTTGTATCCGACATTTCTAAACTAAAAAAAGTATATAATCAGAGCTTCCCTTGGTTGGTGACCTTAGCGGAAGAAAGTGAGAACGCAAAGTATTTTAAGGATGCTTTGCGTTCTCTTATTTTATCCCGGCTCACGGAAAAGGAAAGTACCCAAGAAAACGTAGGAATGGCGGTGGCGAGACGTATCCTTCTTTTGATTGAGCATGATGATACTTTCGTGGACGAGCTGTCTACGGGCGAGCGTCTTCCGGTGCGGACGGTCACTTATCTTTGGCAGTTCCTGATCGGCCATTTGGAAAATGAGGTCTCTCCTGATTTATTCATTGACCTATACCATCAGTTTGATTTATTGGAATATCCGGTTGAGATCCTACCGGACCGGGCATTGGTGAAAAGGCAGATGAGCCGTTGGCCGACCGGGCTTGACCCGGAGGTAATCGCTATCCGTGAGAGGAACAAGGAGCGTATCATCTCTTGCTTGATCAAGAAGATAGAAAGACGCCATAGCCCTTCGTCACGTTTTCAGTTCGCCGAGGGCATCTCCTATGAGGAGAAAGAGGCCCGGGTACGTGAATGGTGGAATACCGCTCGTTTCCATTTGTCGATGGCGATCAAGAGTCCTACGGAATTGAACTTCTTTTTGGGATATTCCCTGTCGGACGAGACGATGAGCTTATTGGCCCGTGCCAAAAAGAAGGGGATGCCCTTTTTTGTGACTCCTTATTATCTTTCCCTATTAAATATAGAACATGAGGGGTATGACGACGCTACGGTGCGATCGTACATCATGTACTCGAACGAGCTGGTAGATACGTATGGAAGCATTAAGGCGTGGGAAAAGGAAGACATGGTCGTTGCCGATGAGCCGAATGCGGCGGGTTGGCTATTGCCGGAGGGACATAATATACACCGGAGGTATCCGGAGGTGGCGATCTTGATCCCCGATTCGATGGGGCGTGCCTGCGGTGGATTGTGCGCTTCTTGCCAGCGCATGTATGATTTCCAGAGCGAGCGGTTGAATTTCGATTTCGAGGCCCTGAAGCCTAAGGAGAGTTGGGACCGGAAGTTACGTCGTCTGATGCGTTATTTCGAGGAAGACGCCCAGCTACGGGATATCCTGATAACGGGCGGGGATGCCTTGATGAGCCAGAACGCTACCTTGCGTAAGATATTGGAGGCGGTATATAAGATGGCGGTGCGGAAACGGAAGGCGAACGAGAGCCGTCCGGAGGGCGAGAAGTACGCCGAGTTGCAACGGGTACGGCTAGGTTCCCGGTTGCTGGCTTATCTTCCGCTGCGTGTGACCGATGAGTTGGTCGGTATATTGAGGGAGTTCAAGGAGAAGGCTTCCGCTATCGGCGTGAGCCAGTTCTATATACAAACGCATTTCCAGTCTCCACTAGAGGTGACACCGGAGGCGAGGCACGCTATCGAGGCGATCTTGGCGGCGGGCTGGACGATCACGAATCAGTTGGTATATACGGTTTCGGCTTCCCGTAAGGGACATACGGCGAAATTACGGCAGACCTTAAACGCCCTTGGGGTGGTTTGCTATTATACGTTCTCCGTGAAAGGATTCCTGGAGAATTATGCGGTTTACACCCCGAATAGCCGCTCGTTGCAAGAGGCTCGTGAGGAGAAGATCTTCGGGCAGGTGCCGGAGGAGAAACAGGCGGAGTTGTATGATATGATCCGTAACCAACGTCCTTTAGGCAAGCGTTTGGTTCGTTTCCTGAAGGAAAACGGGTTGTTGTTCGCAGGTACGGATCGTAATGTATTGAACTTGCCCGCTATTGGTAAGAGCATGACTTTCCATACCATAGGCCTGACTTCCGAGGGAAAGCGGATTCTTAAGTTCGATCACGACGGGAGCCGTCGGCATAGCCCGATTATCGATCAAATGGGTGAGGTTTATATCGTGGAGAATAAATCCGTGGCCGCTTACCTTAGGCAATTGAAGGAGATGGGCGAGGATGTCAATGAGTACCGTACGATCTGGAATTATTGTGAGGGAGAGACGGAGCCTCGCTTCAGTATTTATGAATACCCGGCTTATCCCTTTAAGGCCACGGACCGAATGACTAATCTTGAATTATGAATTCTATCCTCATATGTTTGCCTTGGTTTCGTATATTTTGCTTAATTTTGTTTCACTGAATTTAGAAGGATATGATACAGAACGAAAGAGAAATCAGGCATGAGCTTGTGTTACAGGCCGCACGCCGTATGATGACAGCCGCTCGCACGGCTCCTAAAGGCAAGGGTATTGATATCATAGAGATAGCGATGGTGACGGATGGGGATATCTTGCGCTTGTCCGATGAGATGATCCAGATAGCGGCCGAGACCGGATTCAAGTTCCTGCTCCGTGACGCCGAGAATATAAAGAGTGCCGATGCCGTGGTGATTATCGGTACCTCCCAGAAAGTACAAGGCTTGAACTGCGCCCATTGTGGTTTCGATACCTGCGTGGAGAAGCCGGACTTGGTTCCGTGCGCTATTAATTCCGTCGATCTGGGTATCGCTATCGGCTCGGCTTGCGCTACGGCGGCGGACCTGCGTGTGGATACTCGTGTCATGTTCAGCGCCGGCTTGGCGGCCCAACGACTGGGGCTGTTGGGAGACTGTAAATGCGTGATGGCGATACCGGTCAGCGCCTCGTCGAAGAACCCGTTTTTTGATCGTAAACCGAAAGAAGAACCGAAAAACTAGAAACAAATGAGTGACTCTATTCTAAAATTCGCGAATAAGCTGGAGATACGTTATTCCTTTAATAATAAATCCAATTATATGGATGCCATGACCAAGCACCGGTGTGAGAAGGAGATTCTTACGCTGATACGTTCCTTGGCGGATATGCTGGACGTGAAGCTGACGGTTTACAACGAGCCTTACGATAAGGAGGGTGGTTTCCGTGAGAAGCTGGGCGTGGCTGGGGAGAGTAGCCGCTCTATCTCTATCGTGTTGAACTTGGTGATGCAGATATTGACCCGTCCTTCCTTGTCGGTAGGTGGACAACCGCTGATGGATCGTACGCCGGCGGACGAGGAGGAGATGCAGCATGAGCTGTCCAAGTTACGCCGTGAACTACGGCTGAAGACTCCGGGGGCTACGCCTTCACACCGCTTGATCGACCTGTTGAACGCCTCGCCCCGTTTCTGTAAGTGTAAGTCTAATTTCTACGAGGCTTTGAAAGGGTATCCGAAGGTGACGAAAATCTCGGTACGTGAGTTGAACGAGAAGGATCGCAACCGTTCCGGTTCGCTGGAGGTGAAACGGGACCAGTTCGATTATTTTATCTTGCGTAGCGACGATCTGCCTACGGTCAAGGATAATAAGGCCACGATAGAGATCATCTCGCCGGTACTGAAAGACAGTAAGTATCGGTGGAAAGGTATCTACAACAAGGGAGGCGAGACGATCGATTTCTATATGCAAGATGAGGATTTCAAGAAACAGATGTTCGAGGACAAGATCTCGTTCACGAGCGGTATGTGCATCGATTGCGTCTTGGAGATCGCCCGCCGTCTGTCGGAGCTAGGAGAGGTGGTCAACGTGAGCTATACCGTGACTACGGTGATACGTACCCGTTTCGATAAGATGGAGATCGTCACCCCTCAAGGCAAGCGGCATCTTCGTAAACTGGAAGCCGCGAAGAAGCAGCTTACGCTGGATTTGTTCGGCTAATCCGACAGCGGTATTCCCATCGCTCCCAAACACTACCGTGTTCCCACCTGAACACAGTAGTATTCATCAGCGAACACAATAGTATTCAATCCCGGACACAATAGTCTTTTTGCTTTGAATACTATTGTGTTTTCACATAGAGGATCTGTACGTCTTATTTATTCTTCTCCAAGCTTATCTTGTAATAGTGTGGGATTATTACGGCAATCCCAAACCGCAACGATATGACAGGTATCTTTCTCGTGGAAGTAAATTAATTTATAATGGTGTTTGACAACAAGGTATCTGAAACAAACCTCATTATCCGTCAACGCCGGTTCTCTCGCTCCTTGATCCGGGAACATTTCCAGTGTACGTGCGGCATCAAACAGGGCCTTCTTTATATTGTCGGCAGTTTGGGGACTATGCTTTACCGAACGGTAATATTTGCAGATGTCAAATAAATCTTGCTTGGCATTTTTCTGCCATTTTATTTTTACCATGCTTCGGCTTCTTTTACTAGGTCGTCGTGACTTTGTCCTAGGCCTTGGCGGGCATCTTGTACACCTTGGCGTACACGTTGTGTCAATTCGTCAACGTCATATTTACAAGGGCTGTCCCGTTCGACTTTATTTCGCAGCTGGCACAGATATTTTTTCAGCTGTGTCATCGCCTCTTCGTTATCTAGCAGGAAATTAAGATTCTCGAAGATGTCTGCCCTTAATTCCATAGTTGTCATACGGATCCTCCTTATTCTTTAAATGAGTACTGTGAGCAAAGATAATGTTTATCCATTTAATTTACCGTATATTTCCTCGGATAATTGAATAAGATCGCCAATAAGGCGCCTGCCCCCAATAGATACGGGTAGTAAAGATATTGCATGATCTCGATAGGGGAGACATGCCCGAGTCCGGCGGCCATCAACATCTGGGCGCCGTAGGGGATGATTCCCTGTACGAAGCAAGAGAAGATATCCAATAGGCTGGCGCTGCGGCGGGGATCTATCTTGAACCGGTCCGCTATATCTTTGGCGATCGGGCCGGCCATGATGAGGGCGATCGTATTGTTGGCCGTGCAGAGGTTGGCGAAACTTACCAAGGCCGCTATGCTCATCTCGGCCCCCTTGGAGGAATGGATGCGGGAGGTAAGCTTGCGGATGATCCAGTCGATACCCCCGTTATAACGGATCATCTCCAACATGCCTCCTGCCAGAAGCGTCACGATAATCAGCTCGCCCATATTCGTGATACCTAGTCCCATGGAGGCGTTCCAGCCCCAGATATCGAAGCTACCGGTCCACAGACCTACTATACCGGACAGGACGATCCCGATGAATAGCACCAACATGACATTGATCCCGCAAACGGCGGTTACCAATACCACCAGATAAGGGATCACCTTGACCCATTCGATCGGGGCCGGGGCGTAAGCGTTCTCCACGCCGCTTCCCACCAGCACGTATATCAATCCGGTCAGGATCGCTATCGGGAGGGCGATACGGATATTCACCTTGAACTTATCGGACATCTGGCAACCCTGCGTGCGGGTAGCTACGATAGTCGTATCGGATATGAACGACAGGTTATCGCCGAACATGGCGCCGCTCACCACGACACCCAGCATAAGGGCGTCCGGCATCCCCGTCTTGTCCGCTATACCGACGGCTACCGGGGCCAAGGCCACGATCGTGCCCACCGACGTACCTACCGAGATGGATATGAAGCAAGCGGCTAGGAAGATTCCGGCCGCCAACAGGTTGCCGGGCAGGATGGACATCGCCAGATTCACGGTAGCGTCTACGGCACCCATCGCCTTGGCGGTCTGCGCGAAGGCACCGGCGAGGATGAAGATCAATACCATCAGCATGATATTACTGTTGGCCGCCCCCCGGCAGAACTGCTCGATGCGGTTGCTTAATTTGCCTCCCTTGGAGATCGCTATCGCTACGATCGAGGAGATGACGAAGGCTACCGTTATCGGCATCTTATAGAAATCTCCCGCCACGATAGATACCACCAAATAAGTCAATAAGAATACCACCAGCGGTGTCAACGCCCAAGCGTTCGGTCTGCGTTCCAACTCCCCCATTTTTTCTTATCTCTCTTAAATTAACTGTCAACTGTCAATTCTCTACGTCCCTTCTCTTAGAAGGAGAACCGCAGCGCTATACGCACGCCCCCCTTCTTGATATTCGGTTGGTCCAGATACGTCAACCGGCGGTAATAATCGATCCGTAATATCTTGAAGATGTTCTCCAGACCTACGCTGGCCTCTAGGTAAGGTGTACGGCCCATCGGCGAGGTTCCCTCGGGGAAACGGTATAGTCCCGTCGGGTCCAAGGCCGGGTTGTTCTTATCGGTCAGTCCTCCGTAGAAACCGCTGAACGATATCACCTCACGCAAACGTAGCCACTTCACGCCGGGAATACGGTTTAAGATCCATCCCTTCATATAATACGTGAAGTAGAACGAAACATACTGGTCGCTTACGAACTCCAGCGCACGCATCATGTTGAAGGCTTGCGGCTGGATCGTGATGGACTGGTTGGTATTCGGCATGATGAGCAAGGGGAAAGGAACCTTGTCCCATACCTTGCCCGCCGTCACCAAGGCGTCGATATGTCCGAAGGAAGAGAGCCAGATCCGTTTCTCGGCGCTGATCTCCGTATGGTTGTAGTTGAAGTCGCCCCCCAACACGTTCTTCAATCCCATTTGATGGGATAGCTTGAATACGGGAGCGTCTTTCGAGAGGTTGAAAAGCGAGTTCTTACCCTCTCGTCCGTTATAGGCACGCTCGCCCGGGGCGAAACGAAGCTGGGCCCCTAGCTCCGTGTTGGTGAAACTCTTTAGGTTCGTCAATGTCCCGTCGGCGTTGTAACGGTCGTAGCGGAGCGTTCCGGCCGCCTCGTTGTTCTCGTTACGTGCCCAAGTGGTAAGGGTCAGGCCATTCAGCCATTCCTTCTGGTACTGGAGCATGGTCTTGCGGATGTATTGCATCATGGTGATGGGCTCGCCTACCTTCCATGCCACGAACATATTATCCTTGCTGGTGAAGAGGAAGTCCTGACCGGGCGTATATACGTCGTACTCTTGGATCGCAGAGATGTTGTTCACCGGGCTTTCTCCCTCGTGATATTTCTTCTTGTTCACGCTATACGTCAGCTTGGCGTTATACTTTAGCTTACGGTCGTTTACGCCATAGGCCAGATAACCGCTACCGAACCAGTGCGGGTTGAGGTTTGCCGTCGTCATACCTCCCACACGCATGCGGAAGCCCTCCAGATGGTTGGCGCTGAACGTGGTATTCATCGGTCCGAAATCGAACTTGCTCTTATCCTTGTCCGCCGTGGTCGGGATATAACCGGTGATCAATATCTCGGCGGTCTTGATGATCACGTTGAAAGCCGGTACCTTGCGGAGTTGCGCCAGCAAGTCGTCCAAGGCGCTCTCTTTCTCTTTCAAGGGGACATGGCGGTTGTGTATCCAGAAGGTGTCGGTCTGGGCGGTGGCTTCGGGCAACTCATGGATCGGGCCGAGAAGGCCGAAGATCGAGTCGGCGTTCTGCACGTCGAACTGATACTTATCGAAATTCCTTAGCTGGTGGGCATAGAGCTGTTGCGCCCCTTTTACGATATAGAAATTAACGTAGGTATTCTCGTTGGCGAGCACCCAAGTGCTATCCGGCATCCGCTTGAACTCTTGCTCGATCCGGAGCTTGTCCACCCAGTTGAGGTTGATGTTCGCCGGGGTGTTCAAGAGGAATTTCTTGACGGCGTAATTACCGTCCAGCGTGATGTACAAGCGGCCCGTGAAACCATAGCTCTGGCTGTTTACGGGCACGAAGGCGAGATCCACACATTTATCTCCGGCAACGTCCACCGTATCCATGATATAATATTTGTAATAGGAGACGGCCAGCGTGGAAGACAGCGGGCTCACGAAACGGTTCAACAAGATATTGATATTGTTGTCGAAGATATTGACGCCCTTGAATATCTCCTCAAGGTTGGCGGTGATGGCGCCTCCATCGTCCAAGGTCTTGTCGATACCCTGCTGGCGCTTGGCCTTGGTGATCGTCTTCTCCGCCTTGGGATGTTTGCGGTAGTATTGGTCGGAGATCGTCTCACGGACGGAGATCGTCAGGATCGGTTTCCCGTTGAACTCCGAGGTATCCAGATAGTTCTTGATGAACTTGAATTTCTTCAGGAACTTATTCTTCTCGAGATTGGGGTTGAAGTCGTCCAGCGACATGCTGAGCTTCTCGTACACCTCGCTTTGGTACTCGTCCTTCGCCTCGATGCGGTTGTCGTTCTTATGCTCTATGACTTTCTTGATCAGTTCCACGGCGGGATTGTCCTTGCGGGAATATTTCTCACGTTTAGGCTTGACGACTACCTCGGCAATCTCGAACGAGGTAGGCCGGAGGAGCACGTTGAGGGCGTTGTTCTTTTGCCCCGCCTTTAGGTTTACGACCTTATTGTCATATCCAAGCGAGGATACGACCAGCCGGGTAAGTCCTTTGTCATTCTGGAGGCTGAAAGCCCCGTCATCGTCGGTCATCGCCCCGATCGTCGAGTTCTCGAACATGACGGATACGTAGGATAGGGGTTCCCCGCTTACGGAGTCTCTCACGATTCCGGACGCGGAAGTTATGCTCTGGGCGTATAGGACGGAAATGCCGGTCACGAATTGTAACAGGACTAGCAAAGTGATATAGCGAATAGATCTTATCATGTAAATGTCTCGTTATTCCTTCACGGATAATACTGTTGGCAAAGGTATGTTTTTTTCGTGGGAGGGAGGGGGGAGAGGCTATTAATAATCATTAATCACCGGGTTTCCCACCGCTCGATGGGAAACCCGGCGGTAGAAAACGCGAGCTTCATTATTTAACGAAAAAGATCTTCATTATTTTATATCTCTGATGGCGAGTCGCTGTCGGTAGCGGGCTTGTCGCCTTCTTGTTTCTTGGCGGCTGCGGCCCTCGCCTGCGCTATGCGTTGGTTGTAGAGGGCGTTCGTCTCGTCGACCAGCGCGTTGAGGCGGCTGATGAAGGCGGCGGTCTCTTGAGTGGGCTTCACCACGCTTTGCGCAAAGGCGTAGGTGGACATCTCGTCGTATTCCTCGTCCATGCGTAGGCGGATTTTCTTGGCGCTCTCTACGGGGTCGTCCGCCTTGGCGTTGGCGCGTTGCTCGGTGAGCGTGGCGTATTGCTTGTTCTTCTCTTTCAGCGCTGCTACTACCTCGGTGAGGTTGATCGCCGCCAGCGCCTCGGGCATCCCAGCCTTGTCGAGGTCTACCAGCAAGCCCTCGATGGCGGCCGTCTCCTGCAAGTTGGCGAGGCGCGCGGCTCCGATGTAGGGTTTCACGGGAAGGTATAGCTTCTCGGCCGCCGTGCGTTGCGCCGCCAGCGGGCTTTTCGTCATTTGGGTAATAGTGGAAGTAATGAAGATCAAGAGATCATCCCTCTCCTTGTCGAGGGCGGACATCTGCGCGGTCTCCTCGCTGGCCGAGGATTGGTTCACGGCGTCGGTCAGCAGGGCGAAATCGGTGGCGAAGGCCGTACGAAGTTCTTGGGGGATGCCCAGCGGGTCGTTCGGGTCGAAGCTGATCTCGTCGGGAGATTCCGAGTCGCCTCCGCCACCCGCGAGCAGGTTCCCGTAGCGGGCCATGAAGGTTCGGTACTCGGCGTTGTTCAATCTCTGTAAATAAATAATATTCACCTTGGTTATTTTTTCCATATCTGAAAATTTTAGGAGGATCGCTAGATCCGTTTTACAGTGCTAAAGGTATGATAATTTTGGGATCCAGCCACCAAAACCTATCGCATTTTTCATATATTCGGGCTTACATCGGGCATGAAATGGAATTTCAATTTTGAAATGGGGCCTACATTGGGTGCGAAACGGAATTTCAATTTTGAAACTGGGCTTGCATTGGACGCGAGGTGGAATTTCAAATTTGAAATGGGGCTTACATTGGGTGTGAAACGGAATTTCAAGTTTGAGACTGGGCTTACATCGGGTGCGAGGTGGAATTTCAAATTTGAAATGGGACTTATATCGGGCGCGAGGTCAAATCTGTAAAAAATGCGAGGCCCAACCTTGGTGGCCGGGCCTCGCCGATAAATCATTTCTTCTTGATCACGATGATACGCGTGCCGCCCTCAGGCTGTACCAGATCCCCGATCTGCTTGCCATTGTCATCTAACGTAGGAACCAAGAACGGATAATATTCCGGGTTGTAATACTGCTTCGTGCTTAGGGAGCCTTCTCGGGGGTGCATGGAGTAGGCGAGCACGCCGCGTCTCTACAACGCCTCCTTGTTCCACTTGTTCTGCGGGTTCTTCCCCTCGGGGGTATAGAGCTGGGCGATACGGGCGGCGTAGGCTTTCTCTACCTTGCCCCGGACGATCTTCATGGTGCTGTTTACCATGCCGTTTTGCTCGGTGAAAGGCTCGGGGAGGATGGCGAAGGTGGTCGGCAACCAACGGTCCGGGAACATACTAGACAGGTCGCCTCCCTTGCGGAAACGGTCGATCTGGCGCTGGATGATACGGATGGCCTCTTCCCGGCCTTGATCGCTCGTGAGGTCCAGATTCTGGTGGGCCAGATGCTTCCTCAACCGTTCTTTGTTAGGGACCAACAGGGCGGTCGTGTACGGACTCTGGTTATTGTATAGGATCAGCTGGTCGATGCAAGAGGAATGCTCTACCAAGGCCTCCTCTATACCCTCCGGACTGTATTTCTCCCCGTCGCTTCCGATCAGCAGGCTCTTGAAACGCCCCAACACATAAAGAAGCCCGTCACGCATATATCCCATATCCCCGGTGTACAGCCAACCCTCCTTTACGGTATCGGCCGTCGATGCCGGGTTCTTCCAGTAGCCGGCCATCACGTTCTCTCCCCGGATGACGATCTCGCCTTTCTCCCCCGGAGGAAGTACGTTGCCGTCCATGTCGCAGATCTTTAGGTCGAGGGGCCGCACCAATACGCCGCTACTGCCGAAGGTATGGCGGCGGGGGCCGTTGGTCGAGATGATCGGTGTCGCCTCGCTCAGCCCGTATCCTTGGTACATCGGGATTCCCAAGGCGTAATAGAACTTCTGCAAGTCCTTATCCAGCAAGGCGCCCCCTCCGATAAAGAACTTCAGCTCGCCCCCGAAGTTCTCACGGACTTTCGCGAACAATAGCTTGTCGAACAAACGGACCAGTGGCTTCAAGAGGACGCGGAAACCTTTTCCTTCCTCCTCGTCGCTATCCCCGTTATAGATATAACCGATCCGTAAGGCTAGGTTGAAAAGGCGGACGGCGTTCTTGCCTCGCGCTCGGATACCCTGCTCGATATTCTTCTTGAAGTTCTTCGCCAAGGCGGGGACACTTAATATCAGGTACGGCTTGAACTCCTTTATATTGATAGGGATATTCTTCAAGGTCTCCATACCGGTGCGCCCTACCTGCACGGTCGCTACCGAGGCCCCCTTCGACATGAAGATGTAGAATCCTACCACGTGGGCGAAGCAATGGTCCAACGGGAGGATCACCAGCGTACGCCACGTATCGTCTATATCCACGCAAGTGAGCGCTTGCTCCACGTTCGCCGTATAGTTGCGGTGGGTGAGGATCACGCCTTTCGGATCGGCGGTCGTGCCGGAGGTATAGGTGATGGTGGCGTAATCATCGTTGCCCAGCGATTGCCCGATCGCCAAGAACTCCTCTAGCGGATGAATACCCAGATAGACCTTCCCCATCCGGCGTATCTCGGACAGCGGCATCTCACGGTCTTGGTATTCCGCTTGCTCGTCGAGTACGATGATCTTCCGTACGGCGGGGAGCTTATCCTTGATCGCCCGGATTTTCTTGAGTTGCTGGCCCGATACCATGATATATTTCACGTCGGCGTGGACGAGGCGGAATAAGAGGTCGTTCGCCTCCTCCAGCTTGATCGATAGGGGCACGTTCGTCGCCCCGGCGTAGAACATGGCCAGCTCGCCGATGATCCACGCGTTGCGCCCTTCGCTCAGTAAAGCCATATTATCCCCCTTTCGCACACCCAGCGATATGAGGCCGGCGCTTTCCTCATAGACGAGGTCGCGAACCTCGGCGTAAGTGGTTGGCTCGAATCGCTTGCCCGTCTTCTCCCATAAAAAAGGATTACTCGGGAATCGCTTGGCTGAACTCTCAAAAAGGTCTATAATCGTTTTCTTTTCCATATCTTTTCGTGTTTGTAAGAGGATGTGTCAAAAGTTGGTTGAGTTTATTTTTTCCATCTCTTGCAGGTAGCCGCATGCCGCTTCCACCGTAGGGACGTTCTTGATCACGATGCTTCGCTTGCCATTCTGCTCCCGGAGGTTGCATTCACGGGGATGCTTTTGGATGAAGCCCAGCAGCTTGCCGAACGCCTCGCTTTGGTAATACGGGCTGTCCGGGTTATTCACCAAGAAGAGGCTCATCTGCCCTTTCTTCAGGACCACTTTCTCCATGCCCAGTTTCTTGGCCATGCGGCGGAGGCGCACGATCCGGATCAACTCCTTGCCCTCCTTCGGTATCTTGCCAAAGCGGTCTTTCAGGCGCTCCGTAAAGGCGAGGATGTCACGTTCCTCCTCCATATTATCCAACTCCCGGTATAGGGAAATACGTTCCGAGTCGTTGGGGATGTAGGTGGGAGGGAACATCAATTCCAGATCGCTCTCGATATAGGTCTCCCGGACGTACTCGCTGCCCGTATCCCGGTGCCCTTCGGTGTTATCGGCGTAAAGATCGGCGAATTCCTCGCTTTTCAACTCGTCTACCGCCTCCTCCAAGATCTTCTGGTACGTCTCGTAACCCAGATCCGCTATGAAACCGCTTTGCTCAGCCCCCAACATATTGCCGGCCCCCCGGATATCGAGGTCTTGCATGGCGATATGGATACCGCTACCCAGCTCGGAGAAGTTCTCGATCGCTTGCAACCTGCGCCGTGCCTCCTGCGTCAGCGAGGTGAGGGGCGGGGAAAGGAGGTAGCAGAAGGCTTTCCGATTGCTTCGTCCCACCCGTCCGCGTAGCTGATGGAGGTCGCTAAGCCCGAATTGCTGGGCGTTGTTGATGATGATCGTATTGGCGTTAGGCACGTCGATGCCGCTCTCCACGATACTGGTGGCTATCAATACGTCATACTCATAATTCACGAAATCGAGGATGATCTTTTCCAGCTTCTCCGGCTCCATCTGCCCGTGCCCCACGGCTACCCGTGCGTCGGGGACTTCCCGCCGTACCAAGGCTTCCATCTCGTAAATGTTCTGGATACGGTTGTTGATGAAGAATACCTGCCCGTTCCGGCTCATCTCGAAATTGATCGCTTCCCGGATGATATCGGGGTTGAAACGCTCCACCTCCGTCTGCACGGGATAACGGTTGGGCGGTGGCGTGGTGATGCTGGAAAGATCCCGGGCCCCCATCAAGGAGAACTGTAGGGTACGGGGGATCGGGGTGGCCGTCATTGTCAAGGTGTCCACGTTCACCTTCAGCTGCCGAAGCTTCTCCTTGACGGATACCCCGAACTTCTGCTCCTCGTCGATGATAAGCAAGCCCAGATCCTTGAAACGTACATCCTTGCCGACGATCCGGTGGGTGCCGATCAAGATATTCACCTCGCCCTCTTTCAGCTCTTTCAAGGTAGCCTTGATTTGCGCGGCCGTACGGGCCCGGCTGATATAATCGATCTTGCAAGGGAAATCCTTCAAGCGCTCACAAAACGTCTGGTAATGCTGGAAAGCCAGTACGGTGGTGGGTACCAACACGGCCACCTGCTTATTGTCCGATACCGCCTTGAATGCCGCACGGATAGCCACCTCGGTCTTTCCGAAACCAACGTCTCCACAAATCAACCGGTCCATCGGACGGGTACTTTCCATATCCGCCTTGACCTCGGCGGTAGCCTTCATCTGGTCCGGCGTGTCCTCATAGATGAAGCTGGCTTCCAGCTCATGCTGCATGAAGCTGTCCGGCGTGTAGGCGAAACCCGTCTCTTGCTTGCGTTTGGAATAGAGGAGGATCAAGTCCCGGGCGATATCCTTCACCTTCGCCTTGGTACGTTCCTTCATCTTTTCCCATGCGCCTG
Organism: Parabacteroides sp. KHUB-02; assembly: GCF_056640955.1. NCBI lineage: Bacteria > Pseudomonadati > Bacteroidota > Bacteroidia > Bacteroidales > Tannerellaceae > Parabacteroides > Parabacteroides sp. KHUB-02. The sequence continues at coordinate 1,035,966 of NZ_JBWQEV010000001.1, forward strand.
TGCCGAGCTTGCTCAACTTAGGCGGCTCGCCGCTCTCTTTCCCCTTGTATTTCGATAATTTATGCAGGGAATGGATGCTGACGAATATAATATCGTTATTCTGATAAATCAATTTGATGGCCTCTTGCATCTTACCGTTCACCTCGGTGCGTACCAATCCCCCGAACTGTCCTACGCCATGGTCGATATGTACGATATAATCCCCCTGCGAGAACTGGTTCAGCTCCTTGAGCGAAAGGGTGATCTTTCCGCTTCGTGCCTTATCGCTCTTCAAGTTGAACTTGTGGAAGCGGTCGAACAATTGATGGTCGGTGAAAAAGCAGATGCGTAGCGTATCGTCGGCGAATCCCTCGTGTATCGTGCGGTTTACGGCGGTGAAAGGGATATTGTCGCCCCTATCCTCGAAAATCATCCGGATACGGTTGGCTTGTTTCTCTTGATCGCTCAATATATATAATGTATAGCCCTCGTCGAGGTATTTATGGAACGACTCGCTCACCCGGTCGAAATTCTTATGATAGATCGGCTGCGTTTGCGTAGAGAAATGGATGGTAGCGTCCGCCGTTCCCATCGGCCGTGCCCCGAAATGGATGCGACGGAAATCCAAGACCTCCCGTAGGAAGTCCTCGCCCCGGACTAATTTCTTCCGCATCTGGTCGATATCGGCGAAGGATTCCTCGTCGGCTACCACCGGATCGTCGTTCCATACGCTTCCGATGCGCTCCTTGCACCATGCGAGATCTCTCGCCGCTATGCAGGTGTTCCGGGGAAGGGAGCCTAGCAAGGAAGTACTATCCTTGGCGTTCTTGCTCATCTCCGGTACGATATAGATGCTGTCCAGTTTCTCCTTGCTGAGCTGCGTCTCCACGTCGAACGTACGGATGGTCTCCACCTCGTCGCCGAAAAAGTCGATACGGTAGGGAAACTCGTTGGAGAAAGAGAAAACGTCGAGGATACTGCCACGGAGGGCGTACTGCCCCGGCTCATATACATAGTCGACCTGCTCGAAGCCATACTCGTCCAGCACGTCGGAGACAAACATATTATCCAGCTTCTCACCCACGCTGATCTTTAAGGTATTCTCCTTCAATACCTCCCGGGCCACGACTCGTTCCGCCAAGGCGTCCGGATACGTGACGATCACGAAAGAGGCGTCCGGGTCTTGCAACCGGCTGAGTACCTCGGTGCGCAGGATCTCGTTCGCCGGATCGACATGCCCGTACTTGATGGCCCTTCGGTAAGCGGACGGGAAGAAGTATACCTCATTGCTGGCGGTAAGCTGCATCAAGTCGTGATAGAAATAGCCGGCTTCCTCTTGGTCGTTCAACACGCACACATAACTTCCCCTTCCTTTCGTAAAAAGAGAGGCGATCGTCATTGCCGGACCCGAGCCATTCAGTCCCTTTAGGAATATATTGCGGGACGTATCGTTTTTCAGTAAGGTGTCCAGCGCCGTCACTTGCGGGTGAGCGGCATATAGTTTCAATAATTCTTGTACTTCCAAAGCGAAATCTTGTTTCCGCGAAGGTAACCTTTTTGCTTAAGTTTTTATAGGTGTTCGTCCGGTTTCTTTCTTTATCAAGTAACTTTTACGGCTCTCTAAAACCACAGCGATAATTCGAGTAGGGGATTTTGGGGGAAATGCTTTTGGGCCCCCTGAAAAAGGGAGACTTATCGTATATTTTTATGTATGTTCTAGTTCCTTGCCGTATGATTCTGTAAAAAGTCGTACGTGTTTCCCGAAAAACATGTACGACTTTTCAAAAAAACACGTACGTGTTTTTCGAAAATGATAATCGTCTTTTTAAAATGTTAGTATCCAATTATTTATGTATTCATGTCATTTGCATACTTATTGTATGGAATAGTTTAATAAATTTCCTCTATCTTGATATAAAAATTATCTGTTTGACAGCTACTTATACTTGCCGTATCTTTGTGGTACAAGAAAAGCAAAAAGTATAACAAATTAAAAAGTAGCAATTATGAGAACATTAGATTATATCCACTTAGACGCATCAGCGGTAAGTAACGTAGTAGCAAGCTTGAAACAATTATTGGCGGACTACCAAGTATTCTATACGAACCTTCGTGGTTTCCACTGGAATATCAAGGGACACGGTTTCTTCGTTCTTCATGGTAAATTCGAGGATATGTACAACAACGCTGCCGAGAAGGTTGACGAGTTGGCGGAACGTATCCTGATGTTGGGAGGCGAGCCGGAGAACAAGTTCAGCGAGTACCTGAAAGTAGCCCGTGTAAAAGAGGTATCAGGCGTGTCCTGTGGTGACGAGGCGTTAAAGAATATTCTTGATACGTATGGTCATTTGATCGATGAGGAACGTAAACTTCTTTCCTTGGCATCCGGGGCGGGAGATGAGGCTACGGTCGCTTTGATGAGCGATTATCTGAAAGAACAAGAGAAGTTGGTTTGGATGTTAGTAGCATATTCAACTTGCGATTGCAAGAAGTAAAAAAGGTGATTCATTGCGTTTGGAGAAGGTCGGAAGTGATTCCGGCCTTTTTCTGTTGGTGCCAATAGGGGTTTTTTATTGTTTCATGTCTTATTCATATATGTCGTTCGATTATTTTATCAAAATAAAAAGTATATGAAAAGAGTTGTATTATTTGCGATGGTGTTAATGTTGGGTGTAATATCGGTACAAGCCCAGTGGTCGGTAGTTCCGGAAGCGGGTATGACAGTGATGAAGGCGGGTCCAATGGTTGATTGGAAACCGAGTTGGAAGATTGGGGTAGGAGTGGAATATCAGTTGAAGCCGGAATTTCTCTCTCTGAAGTCAGGTTTGTATTATACGCAAAGGGGATATAGTAATGACAAATTTCCCGGATATGGATATGGGTGTTATTGGTGGGCAGTGCCGGGACCTACTTATGATCCGTATGGATATGCGTATGATTACTCAAATAAGGTGACACGAAATTTCTTGCAATTACCGATTATGGCTAATTTCTCATTCAAATTAGCTGAGGATATTCGTTTGAATGTTGGAGTAGGCCCTTATATAGCCGTAAGCGTATTGGATAAAGGAATGTTCGGGGGATGGTCTGTCGCTTCGGAAGAATCCGCTAAGTTTTATACCCATGATCCCTGTGAAGGGCTTCGTGCTTTTGATTGGGGGATAAGTGCCACTGTAGGTGTGGAAATAAAACAATGCTTTATCAATTTTGGCTATGATGTATCGTTAGGTAAAGAGCATAAGGGAGGATCGATCGAGGCGAATTACCATACTTTGGCTCTTACCGCAGGATATAAGTTTAAATTGGGTAAATAGAAACCCAAGTTCTATCGCAAGTCTTCTTGCTGATCGTTTAAATATAGATTTTATCTATATATGTATAGGAATTATCTGTTTGACAGTTGTTTATATTTGCCATATCTTTGCAATATAAGAAAAACGAAAAGTATAACAATTAAAAAATAGCAGTATGAAAACATTAGATTATCTTCATTTAGATGCGTCAGCGGTAAGTAACGTAGTAGCAAGCTTGAAACAATTATTGGCGGATTACCAAGTATTCTATACGAACCTTCGTGGTTTCCACTGGAATATTAAGGGACACGGTTTCTTCGTTCTTCATGGTAAATTCGAGGATATGTACAACAACGCTGCCGAGAAGGTTGACGAGTTGGCGGAACGTATCCTGATGTTGGGAGGCGAGCCGGAGAACAAGTTCAGCGAGTATTTGAAAGTAGCCCGTGTAAAAGAGGTATCAGGCGTATCTTGCGGTGATGAGGCGTTAAAGAATATTCTTGATACATACGGTCATCTGATCGGTGAGGAGCGTAAACTTCTTTCCTTGGCATCTGAGGCAGGCGATGAGGCTACGGTCGCTTTGATGAGCGATTATCTGAAAGAACAGGAGAAGTTGGTTTGGATGTTAGTAGCCTACTCAACTTGCGATTGCAAGAAATAAAAATAGTAGATTCATTGCGTTTAAAGAAGGCCGGAAGAGATTCCGGCTTTTTTGTTCTATGATATTTATGCTCTGCAACATACTTAACACCTTTTTACATATTTCGTATCTTGTTTAAATTCATCACTGCTATATTTGATTCAAATCTGAAACGCAATTTCAAATATGGAAAACACGCTACCAAATATGGAAAAAGTGGATGAGAACTATAAAGTGCCTAATTTAGAGAAGGGCATTGCGGTTCTTGAGTACCTTTCCTTGCGGTCGGCGGGGGAAACATTGCAAGATATTAAGTCGGCGCTCGATATATCGCAGACCACGGCTTACCGTATTTTGAATACATTGGTGCGGCTGGAATATCTTAATTTTAGTGAAGACACGAAACGCTATAAACTTTCCCGAAAATTATTGACTCTTGGTTTCAGATCCTTGAATGAACACAATCTTTTAGAGACCGTCTTGCCACATTTGCGTGATTTACGTGATCAAGTGAAAGAGACCGCTTGCTTTGGTGTCTTGGGAGATGAGAAAGGGATTTTTATCGAACAAGCGCAAGGACATCATACGTTCCGCTTCGTCCTGTCGCCGGGAAAGCCGTTTGAGTTGCATTGTTCGGCTCCGGGAAAGGCGATTATGGCTTATTTGCCGAAGACGGTGCGAGATCGTTACCTGTCCTACATGACGTTTACACGGTATAATTCCCGGACGATCACTTCTCGTGAGGCCTATCTGGAGGAATTAGAAAGGGTTGGCAAACTGGGGTATGCCATGGATAATGAGGAGGAGCTGAGCGGCGTGATCTGTGTAGGCGCCCCGATCTTTAATTATACGGGATATCCTTGTGGAGCGATTTGGATCTCCGGCCCGAAAGACCGCTTATCGAAAGAGGTGGTGAAAAATACGGTGAAGGCGATCAAGGAGGTTGCCGGGGTAATCTCGAACGAACTAGGATTTAGAAAATAAGGAATACAAAATATACCATGAACACACGAAAATACTTGATAAAAAACTCATTGGTGGCTTGTCTTGTCGGCTGTTGCGTTTCTCTCGCTTCAGCCGGCAACCCACCTTTCTTTACTACGGATGCCGTATTGAACGCAAAGGGGGAGCTATTAATGACACAGAAAGGAACGAGACATCTGGATATCTTTTCAGCGGACGGTAAGAGCTTGCTTCATTCGTTTCCGTTTGATGAGATCCCGACCGGATTGCTTCCGGATGGGGATAAGGTGTATGTGACGACCTTCGAGAACACCGGCCGCCTACAAGTTCTTTCCTTGGAATCGGGTAGGGTGGAAGCGGCCATACCGACGGGATCGGGAGCCTGCCATCCGATGTTCGGGCCGGATAAGAAACATATATATGTATGTAATCAGTTCGATAATTCGGTGGTCGAGGTAGATCCGGTGATGCGTAAGGTAGTCCGGAGCGTGAAAGTGTTGCGTGAGCCTAAATCGGCGGTATTCAGCAAGGATGGCAAGTATATGTTTGTTACGAATTTCCTGCCCGCACAACGGGCGGACGTGGATGTGGTGGCCGCTTGCGTATCGGTAATCGAGATGGATGGGTTTACGAAAGTGAAAGATATCCAATTGGCGAATGGTAGCAATGCCTTACGGGGGATGTGCATCACGCCGGACGGGAAATATATATACGTGTCTCATAACTTGGGACGATTCACGGTGCCTACTTCCCAGCTTCAACAAGGTTGGATGAACACGAGTGCTTTCAGCGTGATCGATGTGGCGAAGCAGGAATTCGTTGGGGCGGTATTGGTGGACGAGCCGGATCGTGGCGCTGCCGGTATCTGGAGTATCGCTTGCGATGACAAGCATATCTTTATCACGCATAGCGGTACGCATGAGGTAAGCGTGATCGATCATCCGGCGATGTTGGCGAAGTTTGAGTCTTATAAGGATAAGAGCCGTCTGGATTACGACTTGAATTTCTTGTATGGACTTCGTGAGCGAGTTCCCTTACAAGGAAACGGTCCTCGAAATTTTATATTTTCGGGAGATAAGTTGATAATCCCTACTTATTTCGCCGATATTTTGAATATCGTCGATATAAATACATTGGAGGTAACGGCTACCGACATGAATCCGGGTCGTACGGAAACGCCGGAGAACAAGGGCGAGAAATATTTTAACGATGCGAATCATTGTTATCAAGGCTGGCAGAGTTGTAATGGTTGCCATCCGGGGGATGCCCGTACGGACGGGATGAACTGGGACTTGATGAATGATGGAGTTGGTAACTCGAAGAATTGTAAGAGCATGTTGTATTCGCATGTGACTCCCCCAAGCATGATCTCGGGTGTTCGTGAGAGTGCGGAATATGCGGTACGTGCCGGTTTTAAGTTCATCCAGTTTTTTGAGCCAGAAGAGGAAATGGCGAAATGTGTGGACGCTTATATGAAATCCTTGCGTCCGGTGCCTAGTCCGTATTTAGTAAATGGGGAATTATCGGATAAGGCGAAAGAGGGAAGAAAGGTGTTTGAGAAACTGAAATGTGGCGAGTGTCATAGCGGTCCTTATTATACGGATATGAAGATGCACCGTATCGGCGAGGATATCGAATTTGAGAAAGGGTGGGACACTCCTACTTTGATTGAGGTTTGGCGTACGGCTCCTTATCTGTTTGATGGGCGTGCGGCTACCATGGAAGAGGTGTTCGAGGTCCATAAGCATGGTATCGATAAAAAGGTCTCCAAGAAAGATGTCGAGGCATTAACGGAATATGTAAACTCCCTGTAAAATAAAAGGATATGAATTATTGTGAGAAAATACATTATACGATATTAAACACTGAGCCGGCTGAGTTTGCGGTTATGGTGGACGATCTATTGTCTCAATTACCTCAAAACGAGGTGATCATGAGACTGGCCTTTTTCGGTACTCCGGGTACGAATGAGGAATACGTGGCACGCCGGGTTTTGCTGCGGGAGAAAATCCGTCGGTATTATGGGGATTGCGAACCGGCTTTGAGCTATGTCTCCCAACCGCCGCTGAACGCTCCTTTGCTGATGGAGGTACATAGCTATGTGCCCGATGCGCAGGATCGGATTACTTTCCGTCATTATCAAGGTGTTCCTTATGTCTTGTTGGAGAATGCCTCGGGACGTTTCCTTTTTGCCGGCGGTTTTCAAGGGGATGTACTCCATTTTGGTATAGAGCCTCAGTCGGTGGAAGCTTTCCGGTTATTGGGGGATGTGCTTCGTCGGGAGGGTTTTCCGTTGAATAGCATTATCCGTCAGTGGAATTATATCGAGCGTATAACAGCTTTCGACGGTCAGGATCAGCATTATCAAGCGTTTAATAACGCCCGGTCTGATTTTTATAGTAAAACGGAATGGACGAATGGTTATCCTGCCGCTACGGGTATCGGGGCGAATCTGGGAGGTATCTTGATTGATGTGGATGCTGTCGTATTTACTACGCCGGACGCTTTCGCTACGCCGATCGATAATAAGTTGCAGGTGGCTGCCCATGCGTATTCGGAACAAGTACTGGAAGTTGCCCGACAAAAGAAGACGACCCCTAAGTTCGAGCGTGCCAAGAGTATGTCTTTTCAGGATCGTAAATTGATTTATATCTCCGGTACAGCCGCTATCCGTGGTGAGGAGAGCTTGAAGGGAGTAGGTCTGGAACGTCAACTACGGATCACGATGGAAAATATAGCGGAACTGATCGCTGACGCTAAATTGGTTAAGTTACGAGTCTACTTGAAGAATAAATCCGACTACGAGGAGGCTGAGCGTTTGATGAATACCTACGGATTAAATATCCCGATCTCTTATATGTGGGCCGACGTTTGCCGGGATGAGTTATTGATCGAGATCGAGGGAATAGCGATACGTTGAAACAGATAGTACTAACAAATATACACAAAAACAAATGAGAAAAGGTTTGAACATGAAAATGGCGGCTATGGGATTGGCGTTGGCATCTATGGTCGCATGTACGGGAAAGACAACAACAGACGCTACTTGTTGCGCCGCTAACGGGGAGGGCAATTGTCCGGAAGGAACTTGCCGCAAAGAATGCACGAACGCATGTAATACTAACAATCAAAAAAATAAAACAATGGCTTATTCAAAGAAGTACACGAACGCCGATTTTTATAAAGACGGCAAGTTCCAACAAGATGTCGCTATGGAAGCGATGAAAGATATGTTTGCTTTTTACGATGTTCCTTTCACGGAGTTGATGGCGAAAGATATGTGGGTGACAGACTTTGGTTTGGGTGATTTCGAGAATGTAGGTATGGGGGGTATTTTCTGGATCAACGATCCGGAGTATAAGTATTTCGCTCACGCTATCTATTTGTTGCCGGGCCAGATGATTCCGGAACATGCTCACGTAAAGACTGACTTCCCTGCTAAACATGAGTCTTGGATGGTAGAGAAGGGTTGGGTATACAACTTCTCTGAGGTAGGTGACGAGACTCCGAACGCCCCGGCTATCCCTGCTGGACACGGACCGATCAAGAGCAAGAATTTCGTGGTTCAGAAGGTCGGCGACGTATTACGTCTGAAGAAATTGGAGACATTCCACTTTATGATGGCAGGTCCGGAAGGCGCTATCGTAGATGAGTGGGCATGCTATCACGACAACGCTGGCTTACGTTTCACGAACCAGAAGGCCGCTTTATAAAAACCTCTAGGGTTATGCTTCGTAATTCTAAGGGTTGCCGATCGTGATCCTTAGGGTTTCAATAAACAACCTTCTAAATTTAAATTTAATACATGAATAAATACTATATAATGGTATCACTCTTGTTGTCGACCTCTCTTCTTGTTTCGGCAGGTCCGAAGCAAAAGAAGGTGGATAACTGGATTGACGCCTCAGTAAAACAAAAGTCTGAGCTTCGTGCCTCTTTGGTGAAGGCGAACATGCCGATCATGTCGGCTTGGATCAAGGCGAAGCAGAAGGCTGTCCCGATGTCCGCCGATTTGACGGGGCTGGATCAGTTGGTGCTTGTTACGGCTGCCGGACCGGATGGTACGGATTGGGATTGGGGTACATGGGCGAACGCCCGTTTAATCAAGGCGGACGGTAGTTCGGTTTGGTTGGATGAGTTAGATCCTGATTATTGGGTTTCTGGCTCGGGCAGTATCCGCAAGAATACGGATTTATACGGGAATCCTTTGTTGATCGGCGGTAAGAAATACGATCATAGTGTATTATGCCATGCCAATGGCGTGATGGTGTACAATATCAATAAGGAATATGTACGCTTCGAGGCTGAGGTGGGTTTGGCCGATCAGTCGACGGTAGGTAGTGTATTCTTCCGTATCATGAATGTTTTCCCGAAGGAGGAGGCCGCACGTTTGCTAGCCGCTTATCCGAAGGAATTGGGGGCCTTAAACGCTAATATCGATGGGTTGGAGAACTGGTTGACCGCTAGTGACGCTTCCGCCGAGCGTGATATTGTCTTGAATTTGGCTTCTCGTCTGAAAGACGCTGCGTATGTAAAGAACGCTGTTAAGCAGATCGAGACGGAAAAAGATATTGATACTCAGATCCGTGAGTATTTGAAACTTTATGAGAAAACTCAACGTATCTGTAATTTGCAGAGCGACTTGAGTTGGTTGAATATGGAGGCGATTCGTTTGGCTTTCAACGATATGAAAAAGTTGAAAGGCTTCGACGCCACTAAATATCAACCGGTTCTGGATGAGTTGGAACAGCAGGTAAAGAAAGGTTTCGATGGCATTTATAATGGTGATGAGGCCGCTTTGGTTAATGCCGAGAAAGCGATCGCGAATAAACGTACGATCTTGCTGGCGAACCCGTTCTTGGATGGTGATAAAGTCTTGGCTGCCCGCTTTAAATTAGGTGTAAACGCTCATAAGGCAATGGCTCCGGATTTGGGTACGCAGGGTAATAACTGGAGTAACCAAGAGTCCGCCCGCCGTATGGGCTTCGACGCCGATATCGTGGAGTTGAGTAATTTACGCGGGGAGGATGTACAGGTACGGTCGATCTATAAACCGGAAAACGGTTCCTCTGTCGCCGACTTGCGGATGCATTGGGATGGCGATCGTGCTATGTTTACCCAGACGATGCCCGATAAGCGTTGGAACGTATTCGAGGTGAAATTGGATGGTACCGGTTTCAAGCAATTGATTCATAATGAGGAGCCGGATCTGGAGTTCTACGACGGAACCTACCTGCCAGACGGACGTATCATCGCCAACTCGAATATCGGTTATCAAGGCGTGCCTTGTGTAAGCGGTGATGACCCTGTCGGTAATATGGTACTTTATACGCCGGACACGAAGAGCTTGCGCCGTCTGACTTTCGATCAAGACGCAAACTGGAACCCGGTAGTGATGAATAACGGTCGTGTGATGTACACTCGTTGGGAGTACACGGACCTGACGCACTATTATTCCCGTATCGTGATGAACATGAATCCGGATGGTACGGAGCAGAAAGCGCTGTATGGTAGCGGATCGATGTTCCCGAACAGTACGTTCGATATTCAGCCGTTGCCGGGCCACGGTTCCGCTTTCGTGGGAATTATCTCCGGTCACCATGGTATTGCCCGTTCCGGTCGTTTGATCGTGTTCGATCCGGCGAAAGCCCGTAAAGGCGCCGCTGGTATGGTACAGGAGATCCCGTATCGTAACCGGCCGATCGTGGAGGAGATTAAGGATGAGTTGGTAAATGGCGTATGGCCGCAGTTTATCAAACCGACTCCGCTGAATGATAAATATTTCTTGGTGGCCGCTAAATTAGATCCACAGGATTTATGGGGTATCTATTTGGTGGACGTATTCGATAACGTGACTTGTTTGCGTAAGGTAGAGGGTGAGGGCTATATCAGTCCGGTTGCCGTACGTAAGACACAGACTCCTCCGGCTATTCCGGACCGTGTGAAATTGAATGACAAAGAGGCTACGGTCTTTATTCAGGATATTTACGAGGGAGAGGGTTTGAGAGGCATTCCCCGGGGTACGGTTAAGTCTCTTCGTCTGCACGCTTATGAGTATGCTTACGTGAAGACTACCTCCGATCATAACTGGCATGGAATCCAGTCCGGTTGGGACATCAAGCGTATGTTGGGTACGGTTCCGGTAGAAGAGGATGGCTCCGCTATCTTCAAGATCCCGGCGAATACGCCGATCTCTATCCAGCCGTTAGACAAAGACGGAGTGGCTATCCAGTGGATGCGTAGCTGGTTGACCGGTCAGCCGGGCGAGGTGGTATCTTGTATCGGTTGCCATGAGGACCAGAACCAGATTCCTATCCCGAAACGTGTGATGGCTTCGCAGAAAGCCCCGCATGCGTTGACTCCGCCGGAAGGGGGGACCCGTTCGTTCACGTTCGATCTGGAGATCCAACCGATCTTAGATCGTGCCTGTATCGCTTGCCATAATGGTGAGGGTAAGGCTTTCGACTTGCGTGGGGGCAAGAAGGATAAATTAGGTTATGGCACTTCTTACTTGAATCTGCATCCGTATGTACACCGTCAAGGTGGCGAGGGTGATATGGTGGTTCTTCAACCGTATGAATATCATCCGAACACGAGTGAACTGGTTCGTATGTTGAAGAAAGGGCACTTTAACGTGCAACTGACGGATAAAGAGTGGAAAACCCTTTATAACTGGATTGATTACAACGCTCCGGATAAGGGTTATTTCAATGCGAATGTGCTTTCGAAGGATATCATCCCGTATCAAGGCTTTGACCAGATCAAGCGTCGTAAAGAGTTGACGGATAAGTATGCGAATGGCGCAGGCGTGGATTGGAAGAAAGAGATCTCCGATTATGCCGCTTACTTGAAGGGTAAAGGTGAGATCAAACCGGAGATGCCGGAGAAATTGGCTCCTGTCAAGGAAAAAGAGTTGAAGGTGAAAGGTTGGCCTTTCGATGCGGACCGGATCAAGGCTATGTTGGCCGACGAGAAGGAAACCCGTAAGGAGATCGAGTTGGCTCCGGGTATCAAGATGACATTTGTTCGCGTTCCGGCCGGACAATTCGTAATGGGTAGCTATCGTGGGCAATCCGATACTCGTCCGACGGCGAAAGTGAAGATTGACAAAGCTTTCTGGATGGGTGAGTTGGAGGTTACGAACCAGCAATTCAACGTGATTTTCCCGGATCACGACAGCCGTTTCGTGGATCAGCAATGGAAGGATCACGTGGTTCAAGGATATCCCGCTAATAAGCCAGAGCAACCGGTAATCCGTGTAAGTTACAATGACGCTATGGATTATTGTAAGAAGCTGAGTGAGAAAACAGGCTTGAACATCACGCTTCCGACCGAGGCGCAATGGGAATGGGCTTGTCGTGCCGGTAGCGATCAAGATTTCTGGTATGGCGATATGAATGCGGACTTCGGTAAAAAGGATAACCTAGCCGACGTAACCACGCTCCTGCTTGCCGTAAGCGGTATCGACCCGCAACCGATGCCTAAGACTTCTTATTGGTACAAGTACTATACTTACTTACCGAAAGAGGAAGGCGTGGATGATGGCAATTTGGTTCAGGTGGGTGGTAAGCAATATGAAGCGAATCCGTTCGGTTTGTATTGCATGCACGGTAACGTGGCGGAATGGACACGTTCAGATTACTTGCCTTATCCTTACAACGAGAAATCGAAAGAGGTTTCCGAGTATAAGGTGGTTCGTGGCGGTTCTTATATCGAGCGACCGAAATTCTCGACGGCTTATACCCGTAAAGGATATTATCCGTACCAACGTGTATTCAACGTAGGCTTCCGGGTAATTATTGAGGACTAATAGACAAGGTCTATTTATAGATAGATAACATGGATGCGGCAAATTAATCGCCGATTCTTTCAAAAATGATTAATCTGCGTACATTTGTCGCATCAGTGTTATTAATAAATGAGCAAATGAAAACTCTAGAAAGATTTATCTCTTCTTCTGTGACGACTATCGTCCTTCTATTGATCTACGCCTTTGGCTTGGCTATCGCTACTTTTATTGAGAAGTATCATGGTACTGCCGCCGCTAAAGCGATGATTTACTATTCTCCTGTATTTTTCTTACTCCAATTCTTATTGGTAGCCAATTTCGTGGCTATCGTTATCAAGCACCAGTTACTTAAGCGGCGTAGATGGGGATTGATGGTCACCCATGCCGCCTTTATTGTCATCCTTCTGGGTGCCCTTATTTCCCACCTTTTCGGCGAGGAAGGAATCCTTCACCTGCGTGAGGGAGAGGCTAGCGATCGTATCATGATCCGTACCTCGGACCAGACTCTCTATCATACGCTTCCTTTTAGCGTAGAACTCGTGAAATTTACCTTAACCCGCTATCCCGGCTCTGCCAGTCCCTCTGCTTATGAGAGTGAGTTGCTGGTACATGTAGATGGACAGACTCGCCATGCCCGGGTATATATGAATAATGTATTAGACGTGAAAGGCTATCGCTTCTTCCAAGCCTCCTATGACCCGGATGAGCAAGGAACGGTACTTTCCGTGAACCGAGATGTGGCCGGAAGGAATATTACGTATACCGGCTACGTGATTTTAGTGATCGGCTTTATACTTTGCTTGGTAGGTAAAAACTCCCGTTTCATGAAATTAAGCCGACAGTTGAAAGATTTAAGATCGGGCGCTCGTAAAACGACCCTGTTAGTAGCGATTCTTCTTTCCGTAGGGGGCTTGCGGGCGCAAGGTGCGGCCGCTCCCGAGATGAAGGAGGCCATACAGAAATATGCGATAAGTCCGGAACACGCCGCTAAGTTCGGTGCGTTGCCGATCCAATCGGTAAGCGGACGTATGTTGCCGATCAATACATTTTCTTCCGAGGTACTGCGAAAGTTGCATAAATCGGATCAGTTCGGTTCCTTGAACTCTGATCAGTTCTTGTTGAGTGTCTTGGCTATGCCGGATATGTGGGTCCGGGTGCCGTTTATCGCCTTGTCTAATAATGAGCTGGCTAATTATTACGACCTTACGGATAAGGATTGCGCCTATATAGAGGTATTCGATAGTAACGGACGCTATAAATTGCAAGAGAAGCTGGAAGAGGCCTACAATAAAATGCCAGCGGAGCGTACCCGCTTCGATAAAGACTTGATCAAGCTGGATGAGCAGGTAAATATCTTCCATCAATTGATCAATTACCAGATGTTAAACCTTTTCCCGAAAGAGGACGACCCGGATCACAAATGGTATGCGCCGGGCGATGATTTATCGGCGTTTTCCGGAAAGGACTCCATGTTCGTTACCCACATTATGGGCTGGTATTTATCGGAGGTACAGGAAGGATTGAAGAGTGGTGATTGGGAGAAAGCGGACGAGGTAATCGGAATGATCCATACGTATCAGCAAGCCAAGAATAAGACGGTAGACATTCGCCCTGAGAAAATACAGGCCGAGATTAAATATAATCAAATGGATGTATTCCGGCAATGTAAGAAAGGGTACTTGATTTTGGGAGGCTTGTTGCTGGTCTTCGCTTTCGTGGCCTTATTCAAGAAGGAAAAATGGGTTACCTATATGACTTGGTTATTGAGTCTGGGCATTTTGGCCGTATTCGTTTTCCATATGTATGGGATGGGAATGCGGTGGTATATCGCAGGTTACGCCCCTTGGAGCAATTCGTACGAGACGATGATTTATGTGGCTTGGGCTACGGTGTTCGCCGGGTTGTTGTTCGTACGCAAGAGTACGCTTACGTTTGCGTTGGCTACTTTATTCGGGGGGATCATCTTGTTCGTGTCCGGCTTGAGTTGGATGGACCCGCAGATCAATCCGCTGGTTCCGGTCTTGAAATCCCCATGGTTGATGTTCCATGTGGCGGTTATCGTGGGAGCTTACGGTTTCTTCGGTATTAGCTGTCTGATCGGCTTGACGAATCTGGTGATGATGAGCGTAAGCGGGGAGAAGAACAGCGTGATGCTCAAAGAACGGGTACGAGAATTGAGTATCGTGAACGAGATGTCACTTTGGATCGGATTGGCCCTGATGACGATCGGTACTTTCTTGGGAGCGGTCTGGGCGAATGAGTCGTGGGGACGTTATTGGGGCTGGGACCCGAAGGAGACGTGGGCGTTGATTACGATGGTGATATATGCGATCGTGACGCATCTCCGCTTGATACCGAAATGCAATAACCTGTGGTTGTTTAATTTTACGTCTATCTTGGCCTTCTATTCGGTGTTGATGACCTTCTTCGGTGTGAATTATTTCTTGAGTGGCATGCACTCTTATGGCCAGAATGACAACGTGAACGGGATATTTATTTATCTTTATCTGTCGATCATCCTAGTATTGGGGGCTGGCTTTATATCCTATCGGAAGAGAACGAATTTTAATAATATAATTGTCTAACTATAAATTGAATAGATCATGAGAACATTTAATCACGTAGGAATTGTCACTACGGAAAGTAAAGAAGGGGCGGTTTATAACGAAGGCCTGAGTGTATGGTTGACGGATTACAGCAAGAGTCCGAACCGGATCGAGTTCTTGAAATTCGAGAAAGGCAGCTGCTTACCGGAGTTGGTACAGACCAATGGCCATATCGCTTATACGGTTCCTTGTTTGGAAAAAGAGTTGGAAGGTAAGAAGGTAATCTTCGGCCCGGCTGTTTGCGACGAGCACTTGACGATCGCTTTCATCGAGGAAGAAGGTATCGCTATCGAGATCATGGAACTAAAATAATTCGTAAATCAAAATTCATAAATCTAAAGGAGGATAATACCATGTCAGACATCAAGACAAAATTCATAAATGATCCTGAGAATATTACGGCTGAGTTATTGGAAGGTTATGCGTTAGCGTATCCGAATCAAGTAAAGTTGGCGGCTGAGAATATCGTCGTACGTGCTAACCCGAAAGGCAATGATAAGGTAGCGATCGTTACCTTAGGCGGTTCCGGTCATGAGCCTGCCTTGAGCGGTTTCGTAGGAGAGGGCATGTTGGATTGCTCCGTCGTGGGTGACGTATTCGCCGCTCCGGGTGCCCAACGTTTGTTTCAGGCACTGCAATTGATGGATCGTGAGGCCGGGATCTTGCTGGTCGTATTGAACCATTCCGGCGACGTGATGAGCGCTAATATGGCTTGCCAGTTGGCTGCTCGTAAGGGTATCAAGGTGAAGAAATTACTTACGCATGATGATATCAGCGCAGGTATCGGGGCGAATGTAGATGATCGCCGTGGCTTGGCCGGTTGTGTTCCTTTGTATAAGATATTAGGTGCCGCCGCCGAGGAAGGGAAGTCTTTAGACGAGTTGATTGAGATAGGTGAACGCTATAATAAGAACGTGGCTACCTTGGCTGTCGCTATGCGTTCTTGTACGCATCCCCAGAACGGAGGTACGATCACGAATCTTCCCGATGGAATCATGGAGATCGGTATGGGCCAGCATGGCGAAGGTGGTGGTGGACAGAAACCGTTGGTATCCGCCGATGATACGGCAGCGGAGATGGTAGACCTACTTTGCCAGCAGTTACAGCCAAAAGCCGGTGATAAGATGTTGTTGATCATTAACGGCGTAGGCGCTACTACCCATATGGAATTGAATATCATCTTCCGCAAGGCTTATAAGGAATTAGAGGCTCGTGGCTTGCAGGTGGTGGTAAGCCGTATCCAAGAGATCTTGACCGTACAGGAGCAAGCCGGATTCCAGATGATCATGGCGATCTTGGATGAGGATCATATCGATTATTTGAATAACAAACGTGCGGACGCACCTTATTGGACAACCCTAGGTAAATAAATAATATACATGAAACAACTTACTATCGAGGCCTTCAAGGCCATGTTAGACAATGCGCTGAAACAGATCAAGGCACGTGAGGAGGAATTTTCTAAATTGGATGCCGTAATCGGGGATGGAGATCATGGTACCGCTATCGTTGCCGCTATGACTGCCGTGAATAAAAGCGCTCAGTCTGGAACGGAGTTCAAGCAAATGCTTGGTGATATGGGTATGGACGTGATGATGGAAGTGAGCGGATCGACAAGTACCTTGCTCGGCGCTTTCTTCTTGGGTATGAGCGATCATGCAGAGGGAACCGAGTTGGATGCCGCAGGCGTGAAAGCTATGTTCGCCGGTGGCTTGGCGAATGTGCAACAACAAACCCAAGCGAAACGAGGCGACAAGACGATGATGGATGCCTTGATCCCGGCGGTGGAGGCTATGCAGGCTTGTACGTCGGATGATATCAAGGTGGTCTTGAACGCCGGCGCTAAAGCGGCGCTTGATGGAGCGGAGGCTACGGTACCGATGAAAGCTAATTTTGGCCGTGCCCGTAACTATGGTGAGCGTTCGATTGGTTTCGCTGATAGCGGGGCTACTTCTTGGAGCTGTATGTTCGCTTCTTTTGCTGAGGCGCTATAAAATAATACACAGCGTGAGACGGGGCGTGCCCCGTCTCTATAAAATATAATAATATAACGAATAATAAATATGGCAGATTTAGATGATTTAAGAGAAGGTGCGGACTTCGGTTTAGGCATCAATTGTGAGAACCAGAGTTTCCATGTGAAGGGAGCCGAGAACTTACCTTGGGGTATGAAAGACCGTTTATCCCGTATCTTCAACCCGAAGACAGGCAAGGCGGTTATGCTTGCTTTTGACCATGGTTTCATCATGGGGCCGACTTCCGGTCTGGAGCGTATCGACTTGAATATCGTTCCTTTGATTGAATATGCGGATTGCTTGATGTGTACCCGTGGTATCCTGCAATCTACGATCCCTGCGAATACGACGAAACCGATTTGTCTTCGTTCGGACGCAGGAACGTCTATCCTTACGGATTTGAACGATAATGTATTGATCGATATAGAGGACGCTATCCGTATGAACGTCTCCGCCATGGCGGTTATGTTGGCTATCGGCGACGAGGCGCATGAGGCTAAGACTGTGGCTAACTTATATAAAGCGGTCGATAAGGCTAGCCGTTACAATATCCCGGTAATGGGTGTTACCGCTGTTGGTAAGCAAATGGCTCGAGACGCTCGTTATTTCGGTCTGGCTTCCCGTATCTGTGCGGAGAATGGCGCTAATATCGTGAAGACCTACTATTGTGAGGGCTTCGAGAAGGTAGCCGCCGCTTGTCCGGTTCCCGTGGTAATCGCCGGTGGTAAGAAATTACCGGAGAAGGAGGCGTTGGAATTATGTTATAATGCGATTAACGACGGTGCGGCCGGCGTGGATATGGGACGTAATGTATTCCAGAGTACTTCTCCTGTCGCCATGATCCAGGCGGTTCATGCGGTCGTGCATCAAGGTATCACGCCTGATCAGGGATATGAGTTGTTCCGTGACTTAGCGAAATAAAGAAGAATGAACCAATGTGTCGTTTCGCTAAATGTGTCAATATGCCAATGCGAATACAACACACATGATCTTTTTTTGCAGGGTGGATCCCATGTGTCCATCCTGCTATAATTGGCATATTATCTAATTAGTACATTATTATATACCATGAAAATCTATACTTTTATATTATCCGCATGCCTGCTACTCGTATGTTCCGCATGTCATGAGGCGTCGCATCATCTTTTATTAGGCGGTTCCGGCTGGGATAAGATCGCCATCGTAAACAAGAACACGAAAGAAATTGAATGGGAGCATCCCTTGGAAAAAGGATGGGAATGTAATTCCGTAGCTGTTACTCCCGATCGGAATATCCTTTTTTCCTATTCGAAAGGGGCAAAGCTAATCACCCGGGATCATGAGGAGGTCTGGAATATCTCCGCTCCGGAAGGGTGTGAGATGCAGACAGCCCGTGTACTTTCCAACGGTAATTATTTATTGGCGTGGTGTGGAAACCCGGCTACGATCATGGAAGTGAACGCAAAAGGAGAGATCCTGTCGAAAACAGATTTCGATACCCGAATTGAGCAACCCCATGCACAATTCCGTCAAGTAAACAAGAATAAGCGGGGCAATTATCTAGTGCCCTTGTTCGCTACCTCCGAGATCCGGGAAATATCCCCGTCCGGTCAATTGCTGAAAAGCGTGAAAGTAGACGGTAACCCGTTTAGCGTGGCTGCGTTGGATAACGGTAATTATCTGGTCGCTTGCGGTGATGCCCATTGCTTCATAGAGCTGAATTTCGAGACCGGAGATATCGTTCGCAAGGTGAATGCGAACGATATCGAGGGAGCCCAGCTTTTCTTTGTTGCCCAGTTGCTCCCTAAACGGGACGGTGGTTTGTATATCTGTAACTGGCAAGGCCATGACGGAGAGGCTGCGAAAGGACATTACCCGCAGTTGATCGAGATAAACGGAGCCGGAAAGATGGTCTGGGATTTGAATGATAACGCTACCTTCGGGATGATCTCCTCTATTTGTCCGATCGATTAAAGATATATCCGGATTATTAATTATATTTGTACACCTAAATTCTAAATAAAGCATGGAAGAGAAAAACACGAATGCTACTAAACGTCGAAACCCTGTGACTTGGGTCCCTAGTGTCTATTTTGCTATGGGATTGCCTTTTGTAGTGCTGAACATGGTTACCGTACTCATGTTTAAGGGATTGGATATATCGGATGCCCAGATTGCGTTATGGACCTCGGTTATCATGTTACCTTGGACCTTAAAGCCTTTATGGAGCCCGTTTTTGGAAATGTATCGTACTAAGAAATTCTTTGTCGTATTGACCCAGTTGTTATCCGGTTGCTTATTCGGTTTAGTGGCCTTGGCGTTAAACTTGCCGAGTTTCTTTGCTCTATCTATCGCATTATTAGGTATTATAGCGCTTAGCGGGGCTACGCATGACGTGGCAACGGATGGCGTTTATATGAAAGAGCTCTCGCCGGAGGATCAAGCCAAATATATCGGTTGGCAAGGTGCGTTTTACAATTTGGCGAAGATCGTAGCCACGGGTGGTCTGGTTTATCTGGCGGGTTATATGATGCAATATTTTACCGGGATAGGATTGGAGAAAGAGGCCGTGATATACGCTTGGATGATCGTTATGCTGCTTTGCGGTACGATCATGATCCTGCTTGGTTTTTATCATATGAAGATGTTGCCTTCGGGTGGGAAAGCCGCTACCAGAGAACATTCGTTGAAGGAAAGTATGGCTGAGTTATGGCTGGTCTTCAAGGAGTTCTTCACGAAGAAGTATATCGTGTGGTATATCTGTTTCATCATATTGTATCGTTTTGCCGAGGGTTTCGTGATAAAGATCGTACCTTTGTTCTTGAAAGCTCCGATAGCTGATCAAGGATTAGGACTAACGGAGCAAGAAATTGGTTTGTATTATGGTACGTTTGGGGCGGCGGCGTTCGTGCTGGGTTCTTTGCTTGGTGGATATTATATCTCGGCCAAGGGATTGCGAAAGGTATTGTTTACGCTTTGTTGTTGTTTCAATATACCGTTTTTGGTATACACGTTCTTGGCGTGTTTCCAGCCTGATAATGGTCTCATTATCGCTTCCGCCATCGTATTCGAGTATTTTGGCTATGGATTCGGTTTCGTGGGCTTGATGCTGTTTATGATGCAACAGGTAGCTCCGGGCAAGCATCAGATGGCGCATTATGCGTTCGCTTCAGGTATCATGAACCTTGGCGTAATGCTTCCGGGAATGATGAGCGGTTTCGTGAGCGACTGGCTAGGTTATAAGTATTTCTTTATCGTGACCTTGCTGGCGATGATCCCTTCATTCTTGGTAGCCTATTTCGTACCGTTCACGTATGACGATAAAGGTAATAAGTTAGTACAGTAATATTTTAATAGGATTAGTTATGGATAATTTGAAAATCGTAGGCGCTCCGCTGCCTAATATGCCTTGGGAAGATCGTCCCGAGGGTAGCAAAGAAGTATTGTGGAGATATTCGAAGAACCCGGTGATTCCTCGTGATATCCTTCCGACATCGAACAGCGTGTTCAACAGTGCTGTTGTCCCTTTCAAAGGTGGTTATGCCGGTGTGTTCCGTTGCGACGATACGAATCGCCGGATGCGTTTGCACGTAGGTTTTAGCGCAGATGCCATTCATTGGAGTATCTCCGAGACAAAACTCGAGTTTGAGTGCGACGACAAGGAGATCGGCGAGTTTGTTTACGCCTACGACCCCCGTGTATGTTTTATCGAGGATCGTTATTATGTGACTTGGTGTAACGGTTATCATGGCCCGACGATCGGCGTGGCTTACACGTTCGATTTCGAGACCTTCCATCAGCTGGAGAACGCTTATCTGCCTTTCAACCGTAATGGCGTGATGTTCCCTCGTAAGATTAACGGAAACTTCGCCATGTTAAGCCGTCCGAGCGACAACGGTCATACTCCGTTCGGCGATATATTCTATAGCGAGTCTCCGGATATGTGTTTCTGGGGTAAACATCGCCACGTGATGTCTCCGGCTGCGTTCGAGGATAGCGCTTGGCAGTGTACGAAGATCGGTGCGGGCCCTATCCCTATCGAGACTTCCGAGGGCTGGTTATTGATTTACCACGGCGTGCTTCGTTCTTGCAACGGGTATGTGTATAGCTTCGGTTCCGCTATCTTGGATTTGGAGCAACCTTGGAAAGTGAAATTCCGTTCTGGACCTTATTTGTTATCCCCGCAAAAGGATTACGAGTGCATGGGAGACGTTCCGAACGTAGTCTTTCCTTGTGCCGCCTTGCATGATCCGGAGACGAAACGTATCGCTATCTATTACGGCTGCGCAGATACGGTAACAGGATTGGCTTTTGGCTATATTGATGAGATTTTGGATTTTACGAAGAAGAATTCAATCATTTAAAAGACTCGAGAAGAACAATATACTTTTGTTGTCGAAACAATATACTTTTACACACGAAAGTATATTGTTTTAGAACAAAAAGTATATTGTTTTTTTTATTAGGTAAAAGAGTAAGAGTTATGACAAAGATACAACAGTTTTTGGCAGATCTGTCCGAGGAGAAGAAATCCTTGTTTGTCCCTGTTTTCGGGAGCATGGAGAAATTTTATACGGTAGTTTACTTGATCGCCCGGAATGAGCACGTCACTGATCAGGAGAAGCCAGATCGTTATGAGGATCGTTTACAGGTGATTCGCCAGATACGTAACCGGGTGGAGAAACTAGTTTCCTCGTATGGCTTGGACGGAGGGGAGATCGTAGCCGATATCGCCAGCGACTATTTTGAGGATTATGTCAATTACAAAGAGCCGGAGCTAGACATTACGAATGATGAGTTTATCGCTATCCTCCAGAAAATATAGGAGATAAATATAATTTTATTGTGTGGTAGTATCTTTTTGATTATAAAAAAGCAATTTTATGAGTCTAAAATGAAAAATAGAGGCTTGTAAGGTTGCTTTTTGTTTTATTATTCTTAACTTGCGGCATCATTATTTAAAAATGTAAGCAGATGATGCAAGAGTTGAATAACTTACTATCTCTTATTGACGCTCATTTTGGAGGATCACAATGGTTTGTTTTTCTATTACTGGGAACCGGATTGTTCTTTACGGTCTATCTTCGGTTTCCGCAATTGCGCTTTTTCGGGCATGCGATCAAGGTCGTGCGGGGGAAGTACGACAATAAGCAAGACATAGGAGATACCTCCCATTTCCAAGCGTTGGCAACTGCTCTTTCGGGCACGGTGGGGACCGGTAATATAGCCGGTGTCGCTCTGGCCATACATCTAGGTGGTCCTTCTGCCTTGTTTTGGATGTTGATGACGGCGTTCTTGGGTATGACTACCAAGATGGTAGAGGTCACCCTTTCCCATAAGTATCGTGAGCAGACGGAAGATGGTACGATTTCCGGCGGTCCGATGTATTATATGAAGCATCGTTTGCATATGCGTTGGTTGGCGGGACTTTTTGCGGTCGCTACTATTTTCTCCTCTTTCGGTACGGGTAGTCTGCCACAGGTAAATAGCATCTCGAACGCCATGTTTTCGGCGTTCGGTATTCAGCAATATATTACCGGGGCGGTTTTATCGGTCTTGCTGGGATTGATCGTGATCGGGGGAATCAAGCGTATAGCGCAGGTTACCGAGAAGTTGGTACCTTTTATGGCGGTCGTCTATCTGCTCGGTGCCTTCAGCATATTGGCCTATAATTACCAGCATATCCTACCTTCGTTTATCTCTGTTTTCTCGAATATCTTTTCCGGTACGGCGGCTACGGGTGGTTTCTTAGGAGCGACGGTTGTCTGGGCTTTTAACCGAGGTGTGAACCGTGGATTATTCTCGAATGAGGCGGGGCAAGGTTCCGCTCCGATCGCTCATGCGGCAGCCAAGACGGAAGAGCCGGTATCCGAGGGTATGGTCGCTTTATTGGAGCCGTTCATCGATACGATCGTGATTTGTTCGATAACCGGCTTGGTTCTATTGTCATCCGGTACTTGGCTGAAAAAGTTTGAGAATAAGTTTCAGCAGGCGGATACGGTAGTCTTGTCCGGTGCTTATCATGAATCGGACCCGGACGGTAAATCCGCAGTGTCGGAGCATGTACTAGGGAATAAGCCCCTGCCTTTTTATACAGGCTCCTTGGAGGTCCGGAACGGACAGATCCTAAATACGGATATAACGTTACTACACGCACGTTCCTTTGCGGATAGCGTGCGGGTCAAGGAAGGGAAGGAGGTGTTGTTTAGTGGTACGCTCTCTGTACGTGACGGACGTATCGAATTACCTATGAATAAAGAGCGTGCGGTGTATTTAACCGGTAAGTCGCTGCTTCATTCCGCCCCCTTGTCTACGGAGGCGTTTAAGAAAGGTTTTTTAGGGGATTGGGGGCAGTTTATTATTCCGTTTTCCCTGTTGTTGTTTGCGTTTTCTACAACGATAGCATGGTCTTACTACGGTGATCGGGCGGTGACCTATCTTTGGGGAACGAAATATGTCCGTATTTACCACGTAATCTATATTGTCGGATTTTTCTTGGCCTCGTTCACGGATACTACTATTGTTTGGACATTATCCGGTATCACCGTGGCTTTGATGACGCTCCCGAACTTGATTGGTATCTTGCTGTTACATAAGGAAGTGAAAAGCTCTGTCAATGAGTATTGGCGACGGATGAAAGAGAAGTTATGAATGTCAATAACATTTTTTGTGTATAATACGCTTTGTATGTGTTTAATAACGCCTATCTTTGCCAATTGCCGGAATTTCAGGTTCTGGGTATTAGTTGAGAAGAGTAATGATTGAGAGTTGGCAAAGTTTTGATTGAATGAAGTATTTTACAAGGTTAATACGCTGGATATCTTCACAGGAGCATTTATATTTCTTATTTGCCCTGTTATTTATCATCCCAAACTGTGTGTTCTTTTTTACGGAACCGCTTCCCGTCACGGTCGGTATCGCCTCGTTGCTGATACCTTTGGCCTTTTGGATGTGTGTTTTATTAGTGGCCCGTAAACCGGGGATCGTGGTTTGGTGCCTGTTGCCGAAGGTTATATTAGATGGGGGGCAGTTGGTGCTTCTGTATCTTTTCGGGCAGTCCGTGATAGCGGTTGATATGTATTTGAACCTTACCAGCTCGAACGCTTCCGAGGCTAGTGAGTTATTGGGGAATATCATTCTGGTGATCGGTTGCGTATTCTTTTTCTATACATTACCTACGCTGGTGCTCGCTTGTCGTTCGATACGGCAGAAAGAGAAACTGCGAAATCCTTTCCGGAAGAAATGGGCTAAGATCAGCCTAGGCATGTTTGTCGTGGGTTTGCTCCTTTGCTTCCTGTCTCCTTCGCAAGATCACCGGTTCTCATGGAAGGACGATGTATATCCGGCTAACGCCCTATACAATTTATATTTCGCCATAAATAAGGCGGAGAGGAACAGCAAGTATCATATTACTTCCGCCGACTTTAAGTTCGACGCCACTAAGCCGGAGCAAGCGGAGGGAAAACGGGAGATCTACGTCTTGGTAGTGGGAGAGACCTCCCGTGCTATGGAATGGAGCCTTTACGGATACGAGCGCAAGACGACTCCCCGTATGGAGGCTTTAGACGGATTGGTGCATTTCACGGATGTGGTGACGCAATCGAATAATACGCATAAAAGTGTCCCCATTATCCTGTCCGCTGCCAGCGCCGAGAATTATGGAGTCCTTTACGACGAGAAAAGTATCGTGACCGCTTTCAAAGAGGCTGGTTTCCGTACGCTCGTGATCGCCAACCAGAAACTAACGACCTCGATGATCGGCGCTTTTTACCGGGAGGCAGATACCTTTATCGATATGAGTGCATTTAATACGGGTTCTACGCTAACCTCCTTGCACGATGCGGCGATCTTGCCTTATCTAAAGAAGGAACTGGATAAAGAGGACGGTAATCTTTTCGTAGTACTGCATACTTATGGCTCGCATTTTAATTACCATGAACGTTATCCGAAGGAGTTCCGTTTCTATAGGCCGGATAAGGCGGAGGGAATTCGTGCCTCGTATAAAAAGGAGTTACGGAACGCTTATGATAATTCCATCCACTATACAGATTACGTGCTGGGGGAAATCGTGGATATGTTGGCGAAGACAAATGCTCCGGCATCCATGCTTTACTTAAGCGATCATGGAGAGGATATCTTCGATGATTCCAGAGCCCGTTATCTGCATGCGTCTCCGATACCGACCTATTACCAGTTGCATATCCCGTATGTGATCTGGTTCTCGAAGGCTTACCGGGAGTCATATCCCCAGAAATATCTGGAAGCGCAGGCACACGAGACTTATCCGGTTAGCACGAACAGCGTATTCCATACGATGCTTGATATAGCCGGTGTGCGGACTCCGGTGGCCGATTCCACGTTTGCCTTAACGAATCGTGCCTTCAAGGTACGTGACCGTATGTATCTGGGAGACCATGACGACCCGATCCCATTTTGGAAAGTCGGCTTAAAAAAGCAGGATTTTGAGATGATGGATAAATGGGATATCGCTTATGATAGGAATTAGACTGATCTCAACCGTATATGAAAGAGCAAAGCGGACATATTACTAGCAAGGTGATATTAGGCTATATTTTGCTGATTACCATTGCGGTCTGCTCGGTCGCTTACATTTATAATATAGTAGAGAAAGTGGCCGAGGAGGACGAGCCGGATCATCAGGCACGCCGGAAGGTGTACTTGGTCACTAATACGCTCTCCCTGCTCTATGAAAGCGAGGCGTTGGGGCAGTTGGTAGGCATGCCCCAGAACGAGTTCCGCCACTTCAATCGTACGTTGAATAAGGCCCATAATAACATGGATTCGTTGAGGACCTTGGTGACGGACTCCATGCAACTCCTGAAAATAG
Source organism: Parabacteroides sp. KHUB-02 (assembly GCF_056640955.1). Classification (NCBI taxonomy): domain Bacteria; kingdom Pseudomonadati; phylum Bacteroidota; class Bacteroidia; order Bacteroidales; family Tannerellaceae; genus Parabacteroides; species Parabacteroides sp. KHUB-02. The sequence continues at coordinate 1,062,081 of NZ_JBWQEV010000001.1, forward strand.
ATACGATCGACATACTGCTGGAGCGTAAGCGATGGAATACCCGTCGTTTGCTTGAGACTTGGCAGGAAGCGAATACGGAGCGTCTTTATACGGAGAATATCGAGAAAATAATTGCCGTCCGGGATACAATCGTAAACGAGGTGCAGGTACAAGAGCGGGTAGAGGTCAAGCAAGATACGGTGGTAGTTCCCCGTAAGAAGCGGGGATTCTTCAAGCGTTTGGCCGACGTGTTCTCTCCCGGCAAGGAAGATACCAGCATCGTGGTGAACACGACCCGGGAGATCGTTACCGATACGTTGGTGAACGCTTATAATCCGACCGATACGATTGTCAGCGTGCTGAAAAGCATCCAAGACAGTGTGGCTTGGCAACGGCAACAACTGATGGATCAGTTGTTGGAAAGGGCCTCTAACTTACGGTATAACAATAGCGTGATTACCCGGGAGATCAACCAGATGCTCCGTAATATAGAGGAGGAGGAGATGGAGGCGTCGCTGGAAAGGGTCTATAAGAAGCAGGTACTATTAAGGGAGACCTCCCATTTGATCGCCGGAATCGCGATCGTCTCCGTGGTAATCGCCTTTCTGTTCCTCTTCTTTATCTCACGGGATATCTCACGAAGTAAATATTACCGTATGCAACTGGAAAAGGCGAAACAGGTCGCCGAGAGCTTATTGCGAAGCCGTGAGAAGCTGATGTTGACGATCAGCCACGATATACGGGCTCCGCTCTCTTCCATCATCGGATATATCGAGCTTTTGCTACGCCGCCATCCAGACGAGCGTCAGCAATATTATCTGGAGAACATGAAAGGTTCCTCGGATCATATCCTTTCCTTGGTGAACGACCTGTTGGATTTCCAGCGGTTGGAGTCCGGCGAGATGGAGGTGCATAGCGTTCCCTTCCGTGTCCCAGTCTTGTTCGATGAGATCTATACCAGCTTCCAGCCGATAGCGGAGGCGAAAGGCTTACGGTTTGTCTTGAACCTGAAACCGGAGGAGACTGGGCAAGTCTATATGGGCGACCCGATCCGTATCCGGCAGGTCGTAGGAAACCTCTTATCCAACGCTATCAAGTTCACGGAAGCGGGACGAGTCGTTTTGCTTGTCTCCCTCCAAAAACTTTCAATTATCAATTATCAATTATCTATTACCGTCAGCGATTCCGGTCCGGGCATCCCGAAAGAGGAACAAGAGCGGATATTCGGGGAGTTTACCCGCCTTGCCGATACGGAAGAGGCGGAAGGTTTCGGTCTGGGCCTCTCCATCACCCGTAAGCTTCTGTCCTTGATGAACGGTACGCTTGCTTTGGATAGTACCCCGGGGAAAGGCAGTGATTTCACGATCTTGCTACCTCTTCCCTTGGCCGATAATCAATCTTTGCCGGACGTAATGGCGGAGGCTCCGGATGCTGGTGAAGCCGAGGCTTTACCCTTGTTTGAGGGGCAAGATGTCTATTGTCTTCTGGTAGATGACGATCCTCTACAACTGGCCTTGACGGAGGAACTCTTGAAGCAGAGTCACGTGCAGGTGGTAGGTTGTACGAATCCGCATAACGTCCTCGAGCTATTGCGGAACACCGTATTCAACGCCATTATCACCGATATACAGATGCCGACGCTGGATGGCTATCATTTACTGGAGCGGATACGTACGTCCGGTATCCCCGGAACGGATGAGATCCCGGTGATCGCCCTATCTGCCAGTATCGCCAAGGAGCACGAGCATTATCTGGAGGCTGGTTTCACGGGTTTCTTGAACAAGCCGTTTACCGCCGCCCAATTAATCTCCTTGCTGAATGAGTTGCTGACACTCCATCTGGAGGCAAGGAGCGAGTTGAATTTCTCTTCGTTGACCGCTTTTGCCGGAGAGGATCCGGAGGCCTCAGCCTCTATACTGAAAACCTTCTCGGAGGAAACCCGCAAGAGCATCGACTTACTTCGGGATGCGTTAGAGGGAAAAGACCGGGAGGAAGCCTCCCGGATATCTCATAAGTTGATTCCCCTGTTCACGATGCTGGGGGCCAATTCATTGGTACAACACCTGCGGATCTTGGAGAAGAATGATGAGGAACTGACCGATTCCGGCTGGTACCACCTGCTGGGCGAGGTAATCGAGCAAGCGCTTGCTATCGTGAAGGATGCGGAGTCCGCCATCGGGTAATCTTGTGGAATCCGGTGTGGAATAAATACCCATCCGTGGAATGCCTTTCCCCATGCTTTTGAAATAAAATTCCACTTTATAGAAACAAAATTTATCTATTACTTGTTAAAGGATAAGTAGTTAGATATTCATTATCGTGCGTTTCGCTGGCTTTGGCACGATATTCGCTATCTATTTAATGAAATCGCAAGTGGGCGTTTCTACATTTAAACCGTTAAAAACAAAAGTCATGAATTTATTCATGGCGAAAGATTAAGTCTTGAGTATTCAATTTAAGTCTGCAAAAGAAAAAGGCATCCTTTCGAGGATGCTTTTTCTATTTAGTTTCGTTACTTTTGCCACGAAATAATAAAATCTACTGAATCATATCATGGAACACGCACTACAATCCCGACCTCGTATCGAGGTGGTCGACGCATTACGAGGATTTGCCGTTATGGCTATTATCCTATTGCATAATATCGAGCATTTTAACTTGTATAATTTTCCGGAGGCTACTACCGATTTTATGAAAGCCTTGGATAAAGGGGTATGGGATACCTTGTTCTTCCTCTTTTCCGGGAAGGCATACGCTATTTTCGCCCTGCTGTTCGGTTTTAGCTTCTTTATCCAGTTTGATAACCAAGCGAGGAAAGGGAAGGACTTCCGGCTTCGTTTTTTCTGGCGGTTGGTGCTCCTATTCTTTATCGGTTGCTTCAACGCATCGTTCTTCCCGGGGGAGATCTTGGTGCTTTATTCGATCTTGGGTATTGTGTTGATACCGGTTTGCAAGTTGAGTAATAAGGTGGTCTTGGCGATCGCCGTGGTCTTGATGCTACAGCCTATGGAGTGGGGTAAATTCATGTATGCCCTGATGCATCCGGAATATGTGGCATCCAAGGAACAATGGCTGGTGCACTGTATGCGGATCTATCCGTATATGGAAGGTACCAGCTTTTGGGAAATGGTCAAGTCCAATCTGTGGGACGGGCAGCTGTATAGCCTTCTCTGGGCTTGGAGCTATGGACGTTTCTTCCAGACATCGGCTCTCTTTATGCTGGGCATGTTGTTGGGGCGCAAGGGATTGTTTGTCGATCCGGAGAAGCACCGGACGTTTTGGACAAGGACCTTTGTTATCGGGGTAGTTTGTTTCATTCCCCTCTATTATCTGTCCCTTTCCCTACCCGGTTTGCTGGAGCGTACCGAAGAGCTTCGCCCGATGAGCACGATCGTGTCTTCCTTGCGTAATTTCTCGTTCATGTGCGTATTGGTATCCTCCTTTATCTTCTTGTGGCAGTGGAAGGCGCCGCATAAGGTGCTTCACGGGCTTGTGCCTTACGGGAAAATGAGCTTGACGAATTACCTCACGCAATCGATGGTAGGCTCTTTCATCTATTTCGGATACGGTTTATCCCTGTATGACGATCTGGGAACGACCGCCAGCTTCGCCGTAGGAATCCTTCTTTTCATTCTCCAGCTAGGTTTTTGCCACTGGTGGCTGGCCCATCATAAACAAGGTCCTTTCGAGGGAGTATGGCGTAAAGCTACGTGGATGTTTTCTTGATTCGTTTTATTTATTTACCTTTGTGGTTACTATAAATAATCTGAGTGGGTATGTTGTCGATTCTAATCGTTGAAGATGATATAACTTTTTCCTTGATGCTTACCACATGGCTGGGTAAGAAAGGGTTTGTCGTAAGATCCTCGTCCTCTGTCTCCGACGCTAAACGGAGGCTGGGGGAGGAAGCGTTCGATTTGGTTATATCGGATTTACGCCTGCCGGATAGTGACGGGATCGACTTATTGAAATGGCTGAAGAATACCCATCCTTCCTTACCCCTTATCATGATGACCAGTTATGCGGAGATACAAACGGCGGTTCAGGCGATGAAGCTGGGGGCGGCGGATTATATTGCCAAGCCGCTGAACCCGGATGAGTTGCTGGGAAAGATCAGGGAGCTTGCGCACGTGGAGGAGAAGGCTCCGGCGAGAGTCCCGGTTCCCTCGGCCCCGGATCTTTATATCGAGGGGCAGAGCCAAGCGGCCCGCCAGCTTTATGAGCATGTGCGTTTGGTGGCTCCGACGGATATGTCGGTATTGGTGACCGGCGCTAGCGGTACCGGTAAGGAGTACATCGCCCGTCGGATTCACGAGCAAAGTAATCGTAGCAAGGCTCCGTTTGTCGCCGTGGATTGCGGCGCTATCCCCAAGGAATTGGCGGCTTCCGAGTTCTTCGGCCACGTGAAAGGTTCTTTTACGGGGGCGATCGAGAACAAGACCGGGGCGTTCGTGGCGGCCCAAGGCGGTACGATCTTCTTGGATGAGATCGGGAACCTGACGTATGAGGTGCAGGTCCAGCTATTGCGTGCCCTGCAGGAGCGCAAGGTGAAGCCGATCGGGAGCAATCAGGAGATCGCCATCAACGTACGTCTGATATCCGCTACGAACGAGAACTTGCGGCAGGCGATCGAGAAAGGAGATTTCCGTGAGGACCTGTACCATCGTATCAATGAGTTCACGATCCGTATCCCGGACTTGAAAGAGCGAAAAGAGGATTTGCTCTTGTTCGCCAACCACTTCCTCGATCTGGCGAATAGCGAGCTCCAGAAAGATATCATCGGTTTCGACAACGATACCATGCAATTGTTCCAATCCTATTCTTGGCCGGGCAACCTGCGGCAGATGAAGAACGTCATCAAGTACGCTACCTTATTGGCGACCGGCCGATACATCACCCGCAAGGAACTCCCGGAGGAACTGACGGAGAACCTCCTGTCGCACGCCAACATCCAGCTAAAGAACGTGGAGCACGAACGAGACCTTATCCGTAAGGCCCTCCAAGAGTGCGGCAACAATAAGACCCGTGCGGCCCAGTTATTGGGCATCGACCGGAAGACGCTTTACAATAAGCTGAAGATTTATCAGTTGGATTGATAACCCCTTCCTCCCCTTATAACTCAGCGTATTCGCTACGTGCGTCGAAGCAAGGGCAGGCTTTCCGGATGTAGGGGCTTAATTGGTAATGGCCTAGGATCTTAGCCTTCGGATAATCCCTCCTCAATTGGCGGAGCAGGTCCATGAGGGCGCATTTTTGGGCGTAGGTACGGGTGTCGGTGGGTTGGAGGCTCTCGTCCAGCCCCCCCTCGTAGCAGATACCGACGCTTTGGTCGTTCCAGCCGGCGGCGTGCGCCCCGATCTGGTTCAGTGGACGGCAGCGGTGTATCTCGCCGTCGCGGGTGACGTAGAAATGATAGCCGATGTCGGCGAATCCCCGGGCCTTGTGGGAGGCCCTAAGGGCTTCCACCGGGAAATCACGGTCGTAACGAGTGGCGCTGCAATGGATTACAAGGAGGCGCACCTCCCTGTAATTCTGGTAAAAACACGAGGCTACCATACTCCGCAGGCGGTTAAGCCCAACGTTCCCGCCAAGGCGGTGGCTACGGCTATGATTACCTTGATGATAACTCCCCATACAGACTTTTTCTTCTCTTGTTCCATATTATAAATAATGAATGATTAATACCCCGTTTTTTCAATTCCCGATTCCTCAGATCTCATCCGGGCTCTCGCTATCGCTTCCCTTATTCTCGCTTGCCCCATACTCGGTGAGTTCCCTGATTTTCACGTCGAGTTTCAGCGTCGTGGGAGTAAGGTTGCCGGTAGCCCTCGCCCGGAGGCGTACGCCGGTGATGTTGGTGTTGGCGTTGAAATCATCGGCGGTAGGGGCCCCCGTGGTATGCAGGCCTACGGAGAAGATGGCGAGGTCGTCGATCTTTACGTTCTTGCCGTCCAGCAGCAACTCCTTGGTGCAGTTTACCATGTCCTTCAGCATGCCGTGGATGGCGCCTGTGGAGTAAGGGGTGTTGTGGCTGGCCATGTGTGCGGCTAGCCCCTTGATGTCTACGGTCTCGTCGCACACGGCACGTGCGTACCATTTCCCGAAGGCCGTCTGGTTCTTCTCGTTCTTGTTCTGGAATTTCATGAATCTGATCATAACCTATTGTTTTTGATGATGTCACAAAGATACGTCGCTGCCGTATCGAGTTGCGACTTATGGGGAGTTCGAGGGAATAGGGGGAGGTTAAAGGGAATTAAGGCTCACCCAGCGCCTCTACGATGGCCCGTACCATGGCGGGGGAGTAGAGGCGCTCGGTGGGCCGGTAGCCCATGTCGTGGAGGCGATCTGCCAGCCCGGGATAGATCGCTATCCAGTGTTGTAACTTGCGGTGAGCCGCCTTGGGAGTCATGGCGGGCAGGTAGGCTTGCGCCAGTTCCATCCGTCCGTAGGGCCGTATCCTGAATGTTGTTTCCATACCCCTAAGATACGGAATTATTATTGAAATACAAAGGGTTTCGCCGGATATCGCATGCCCTTTTTCCGGGGGGCTAGGCCTATATAACCCTAAGGCTTACGAGTCGTAAACCTTGGGTTTGGGGGGCGTAAACCTTGGGTTTGCGGGGGGGGGACCCGTAAGCCTCGATGGTAGGGTACGATTCGGTACGATTACGGATTTTCCTGAAAAACACAAATCCTTGTATATGAGCGATCAGGCTTCCTTACGGTACGATGGTACGATTGGATCCAAGCGCTCACCGTATAAAAAACAGGTCTGTATAATATTGTTTATCAATCTATTATATCAAAAACCTAAAAATTTTAATAAGATATTGAATCGAATCGTACCATCGTACCCCCGGCCACGCCCCGGGCCGCTTGTCAGTGGGCTTTCAATTTACGCTCGGCCTCGATGAAGGTAGAGGTTTTCTCGATCACCAGATAACCGGTTTGCTTGCCGTTTCCCCTCCTTACGCACCTGAATCCCTGCTTCGTCATCACCTTGCCCAGCTGCCGGAGGCTGAGCGGCCTGCGGATGGCGCCCCATACGGTCAGCTTGGCGCCGATCTCGGCTAGGGTGAGGAAGATGGCGTTGCCGGCCTCTTCCTGCCCGGGCGTGGGCACGGCGAAGTAAACGGGGATCAACTGCCCCTCGTTGGTCTCCTCCATGAAGCCCTCCACGTGCTCCTCGAGGCCCTTTATCTCGTCGAGATCGAACCAATGCCGGAAGCCGTCTTTCGAGAGCTGGTAGGCTTGGGCGTATATCCCGGCGTAGGGGAGAGGATGCTCGAAGGGCGAGTCGATGCTCTCGATCTCGAAAGGGAGCCAGCGGCGGTTGCCCGAGGTATCGGTGAGGAATTGCTCCTTATTGCCGCTGGCGGCGTAGGAGGCGAGGCGTATGCGACGCTCCTTGTTCGTGGCGTAGACGGCCCGTACGATGATGTCGTCCGAGGTGATGAGCGACTTCAGGGTATTCACCTCGCGATCCGGCATGCTGTCGATCTCGTCCATGTTGATCAGCCCGAACTCGCAGAAACGTAGCATCTCATCCTTGTCCAGCCGTCCGGTGGCGCTCTGCTTGCTACGGTAACGGACGAGCTGGGGGGGCATCAGCCGGTCGATCCACGTGGTCTTGTAGATACCTTGCCGCCCGATGAGCACCAGTATCTCATGGTTCGTCACCTCGTCGGCCATCCATGAGGCTACCATGGCCACGAACCATTTCTTGAAGCAGGAGGTCCAGAGGGACTGCTTGGCGGGGTCTTTCACGTGCACCATGCCGCTCGCTTGGGAGATATAGTCCGTATGCCCGTCCCAAGGCGGCAGCTCCTCTATGAACTCGCGCAGCGGGTGTACCTCGTGGATGATGTCGCTGCTCAGCACGGCACGGAAGGTGGGCTGGTTGATGTTCTGGGAGGTCGTCCGGCAACACTCGCAGTAGAGCGAGTTGGTGTCGCGGTCTGTCATATCCTTCCAATTCGCGTTGGGGGAGGATTCCGTGTTGCGCTGCGTCTTCTGGCTGATGATATCGTAGCGCAGGGGCTTGCCTCGCAGGAATTGCTCCACGATCTCGGTGCGTGTCATTTTCCTCCTCCCGTCATCCGTCTCGCCCTCGTCGGCCACCCGTGCCTTCCGCCCCCCGGAGGTCTTGGTGTCCTTGGCCTTCCGGGCGGAAGGGCGGTGGGAAGGGCGCTCGCGGCACCCGAAGCTGGCCGTGGCCCGTTGGTAGACGGAGCGGACGAGGAGGGCGGGGTTCTCGTCGCGATAGTCGGCGTAGTTCATGGCGATCCACATCTCGGTATCGCTTTCGGACACGCCGTAGTCGTTCAGCAAGTAGCAGAGGCGCACGAGGTGGTTATGCCGTTGCCCCTGCATGAATGGCATCCGCCGCTCCACCAGCTCTCGTGCGTGGCGGCAGATCTCGTCGGAGGTCAAGGGCGTCGTCCCGCCGGAGTTCCCCGCGGTCTCGGGAGAGATGCCGGAGGTAGTCCGCACCGGCTCGGGACGTTCGCCATGCCCGTCGGGTACGAAAGCCGTTGCCGAGAGGTTGAGATAAGCCTCCGGGTCGTGGCATAACGAGCTGAGATGCACGATCGGCTCGCACGACGGGTCGTAGGGGAGCGACGCCTGCTCGGCGAAATATTGGTTGCCTTGCCGGAAGGCCTGCCGGTAATCGCCCTCGTAGCGGTAGAGCAGGTGGAGGCCGTTGCCCATCGAGCGATAGAGGAGAAGGGTCTCGGGCAAGGCCTTGAGACGGAGCGCCACCTCATGCGTCCGCTCTGCGGGCACCTTGTCGAAGTCTACTTGGCAAAGCCCCGTATATCGCGTTACGCACTCCTTTCGCCGGAATCCGGCGCATACGCAGGCGGGCATCAAGGCGGGAAATGCCGTCCGCTTCATCCTCGCCGTCACTTCGGGGTCGCCTTTCCGCATGGCACGCCTGTACTCCTCGGTCGTCGGTCGCAGCTCCTCGCCCACGATCCGGTTGTATATCTCAAGGATTGTCTCCATTCTCGGCTCCTCTTTCGACACGCAAGAGGCGTAAACAGGTAATTGTAGTTGTTCCATATGAAAATAAATTATTAATTTTGCTCAAATTAAGGCCTTTCCGCTTGCTTGGCCAAGAAAGTGTCCCTGCAGGGGACATAATATGCTAAAACATTCAAAAAAGAATTCTACATGGAAAAAACCGGAACATCCCAAACCTCCCGTGCGCTAACCGTACGTGTACTCACTTATCTGGACCGCCTTTATCCCCGCATGCGGCATACCTTCGAGCGGGAACTACATATCCGTCACGGCGTTTTCGCGCGGGCATGAATGGATCAACTCCAGCCCAACGAGGCGCTGTCCCTCGAGCAACTCATCATCGCCCACCGCCATATCCTCCGCTATTACGACGAGAAGATCGCCAAGGGCCTTATCCCTTCCGACACCGACCGCCTTCGCCGTGAACGGGAGTCTTGGCGTAAGGAGTTGCTTGAGTGGCTGGAGTAGGGGGGTAAAAGTGTGTTTTTTATTCTTTTTTAATACGGCATGAGATAAATATTGTCTATTTATCAATGGCTTTTTATTGGATATGTTATTAATTATAGTTAATTGATGTAATAATGTTTGCCTGTTGAAGGACTTCGTGTCATAATAAAGTCTACCTTTGCTGTCGATAATACTCAACAAGTTGATTAAAATATACAACTTTTTTTTTAACAGTGTTATAGGGGAAATATTTAATGATTAAGCATATGAAGAGATGTATTTTTACGAAAGTGAAGTTCATGGCGCTGTTCCTGTTCGCGGCGCTGATGGCCGCTTGTACGGCGGATGTGTATGAGCCGAAGCCGGATCCTACTCCAACTCCGGAGCCGGAGATTCCGGAAAATCCAATTGTGGATATAGTGAACTCGATATCCAAGTCGAGAAACTTGACTGTAAATATAGTCGATGCTTATGATGGAAAATATTATTATACAATAGAGGCCTTTGCTGGCAATCCAGCTATTGATGAAAGGGCGAGATTGCTGGCAGGACAGAAAGTGAATAGTAAAGTTCCATTTAACGTGAATATAAGTATTCCGGATTCTGAAAATGAAATCTTTATACGTCAAACTGATCCCTTTAAGAGAAAAAGAGTTTATGCTTTTCCTGTTCAAGATGGTGATATGGTTTGTAATTTGGGTTCGATTGCCAATACTAAAAGCTCTTCTGGTTCAGTGTTGCGTAGCGCAAGTTACGAAATGCCAGAGGTTGATTTTAGTCCGTCAGGTGCGACTGCGATTAGTGGAAAGCAACAAATTAAAACTGGAGGAAAATATATCGTAAACAAGGATGCAAAGTTGAATATAAGTTCTTTACCGGGAGAGGGGAATTTTAGCTTATATATAAAAGGTGAAGCCAAACTAACCACTGATTACTTAACTTTGCAGAATAATGCGAAGATTTATATATTAAGTGATGGCGAGTTGACTGCTGGTAAAAACAATATAGTATTGAACTGTGTGGGTAACGCTCAAATAGCGGTAGAAAAGGATGGCTCTTTAGGAGATGATGATGATGACAAAAAATTGAGCTTGTCTTTCACGGCTCAATCAAGATTGATTAATCATGGAGATGTTGAGTTGAATGGAAAGAAGGCAAATGGAAATTATTCTTTGGCTTTAACTTCAAGTGCTTCAATTTATAATGATGGAGAAATGGACATTACAGGTGGGCTGTCTACTACTGATAAAACAAACCTCATTGTAAATTATGGAGAATTTGATATAGAGAAAACATTGATGTTAACAAATGGAGAGATATATAACGCTTGTGTTTTTGAGACGGATATATGCGATGTTAACGGTGGAACTATAATTTTAGCTTCCTATTCTGGTTTTGAGTGTGATAAATTTACGGCTGGTGGTTTGCACATGTATATGGATGCGTTTTCCATTTTTGATTGTACTGATGATGATAAAGATGCTGGAGTGCATTTTACGACGCAAACAAATTACATATCAGGTACGTCTGATAGCCCGGAATATGCGTTGTTTAGAGCAAATAAGGTAATATTAGGTGGTTGGAATAGTGTAGAGTATTCAGGTATGCTTGAGATCGAATGTGATCATCATGACAAGAATGTAAACTATTATAAACTGAATGCTCCGGCTACATTTGCGCAAGGACAAGCATCTGTAGAGATAGATGAAGATGATTGTAATAAAAATTCAGGAAATCAGAATCCGGGAGAAGGAGATGGAGATCAAGATCCGTCGTATGAAGAAGTTGAGACTTTACCTTATACTTATTTATTTGAGGATAATTGGCCTACTACCGGCGATTATGATATGAATGATTTGGTAATAGGTATCCAGATAAATAATAAAAAGATCGGGGGCAAGACGGAGTCTGCTAAAATCATCTATACGCTATATGCCACCGGCGCTACAAAGCAAATTGGGGTTGGTTTCCAATTGGATGGTATTCCCGCTTCGGCGGTTTCTGGCGCTGAGCAAGGACAGACGAATGCTGTGATCCAGTTGTTCTCGGATGCACATTCTCTATTAGGTAGCTCGGAAAGAACACCTATTAATACTTATAAGATAACAGCTGAGCCTGTAGTGAACGAAGTGACAGTTAATTTCAATACACCTATTGATGGAGTCATGAACGTTAATAATTTTAATCTCTTTATTGTTACCAATGGCTTTGATTCTGATCGTAGAAATGAAGTTCATATAGCGGGTTATAAAGGTACGGATAAAGCCGCATCTAGTGATAATAGTACGGCAGACTATGTGTCGAATGAGACTGGTTTGATGTGGGCTTTAAGTATACCTTCACAAGATTTCGCTACTTATCCTAAAGAGACGATTCGTATCGATGATGCTTATGAGGGTTTCGGGAGTTGGATTAAAGGTGATAATACGCCGGGGTGGTATTTAAATTATGTAGAGGACAATGTAATAAAATATGATCTCTTTACAAACAAAACAGAATGAAGAACTAGTTATGCGGAGGATGTGCTTTAAGGCACATCCTTTTGTTGTTCAATAAATAATATATCGATTCTATGATTGGCAACCAATGATGATGAATGTCTTGCCAACGCCAAAATGACGCTGTATTGACAAGGTTGTGGATTACTGAATGTTTATAGGGGATAGGTGAATAATAAAACTTCAATGATATGAAAACAATGATTAAATCAACAATGAAATGTGTCGCTATCGCGCTTTGCGTTCTATTGGCGGCGTGTACTACCGATGTGTACGAACCTAAGCCGGATCCGGTTCCGCCTACTCCGGAGAAGCCGGATCCGTCTTTGCCTAATGATTTCAATCAATCGACAGCTACTATTCGTCAAATGACTTTAACCGTAGAGGTGAATGATGAGTTCAATGGCCAGTATGATTACCAAGTATGGGTATATGACGTGAATCCTTTCTATGCCGATGATGCTAAACCATTATATGGTGGTGTGGCCAACGGGAATAAGCCGTATGTTCGCACGATGACATTGCCCCAAGCTTTAGAAACAATTTACATTATGCAGATTGATCCCCGAAAAGGAAAATCGGTGAAGACCGTATTAGTAGATCCCTCAATGAAGGATCTGGCTTGCGATTTTAAGCCAGCTTCTGCCGTTGGTACAACAACTAAATCTTTATTGAGAAGTGGAGAAGATAATTATAATTCAGGAAAAGCTAGATTGATTTCTGCCCAGGAGTTTTTTAATATGGCTTCTAAGGATAAAGGTTCTATTACTTTGTATGAAGGGGAGTATAAGCTTGTCGGAGAAGGTTATGAGGCAAAGGCCCTTACTCTGGTCGGAAGTGTGACATTATATGTAGAAGGGGCATTGTCTGTCTCAACTCTTATAGGAAGCAGTGGGGCTACTATTGTTTTGGACCAGAAGGGTAGTTTGAAAATCCTTGAAGCTGATGGACAATCACAAGGTAACGGCGCTAGGCTGGTTGTGAAAAGTGGAGCGAAGTTTGGAGAGCCGGATGATAGTTTTAAACCCGCTTACAAATTAGTTGATTATGATCTTGAGAACTATGGAGAAGTAATTCTTTCGGGATATAGATCGAAAAATCATGCTGTTGAGCTAATAAATTATGGTACGATTAAGGCTACTAATATTAATATGACAGCAGAAAATAGTGGCAATGGTGGACGGATAGAGAATCATTGTAAGATTAATGTTGAAGCCGGACTTTCGCTTTACAATGTTGGTATGTTCTTGGGTGCTTCTACTCTGCTTGAAGCAAGATATATGGATGCGAAAGAGATTGAGTGTGAAATGGAAAAATACTCGATTTTCAGAATTACGGATACAGATGATGTGTCAGGGCAGAATTTGGCATCTTTTAAAAGTTGGAACAAGATAGAGTGTAAGGATTCAGATTATGCCTTATTGGATTTCACGCAAATTAATTTATCGGGAGGAACGCTTTCGTTGGATGGGAATTTGGAATTGTTGGGAGACTTATGGAAAGGGAATGAACTTTCGAAAAATCTAACGTTGTCTGGTGGAAGTAAGCAGGTTGATAAAAACGCTTCAATTGCAATTCCTGCGGGCGATTGCACGGGTGATGGTAATCAAGGTTCGACAAATCCTCCTTCTAATCCTAATTATCCGATAGAAGTTCCCAATGGTCCCTACTATACATTCGCCATGGAAGATAATTGGCCTGCTTTTGGTGATTATGATATGAATGATTTGGTGTTGGGCATACAGAGTCAATTGGTTATGGACGGCGCAAACAATGTAGAAAGTATGATCTTAACTGTCAACTTGATTGCGGTAGGAGCTACAAAGACATTGGGAGCAGGTATCCAGTTTGATAGATTAACGACCGCCAAGATAACGAAAGCTTCTGTGCCGAATGGCGTGTTTGCCAATAATGGATATTTTGAATCGGCAAATGAAATAGAGTCGAATCCTTCTGCTGCGGTGCTACCTTTGTTTGATGATGCGCATAGGATTATGGGTAATGTGGATAAGCGAGTGCCCGTGAATACATTTAATAATGCTAACGATTATGGCATAAGAACTTTGCAATATGAGGTCGAATTCAACAGTCCTGTTTCATCAGATGATCTGGATATGTTCTATTTGAATTTCTTTATAGTAAATGGTGGTAATGCCCAGAATCGTTCAGAAGTCCATTTGGCTGGTTATAAACCGACTGATCGGGTTAAAGCTGAGACAAATAATTATGTTGCTAATGACCCTGACAATTCAGATAAGACAATGTGGGGATTTATTATCCCGATGAGTGATTTTAAATATGCGTCAGAAGTCGTTTCTATTGATCAAGCATACCCGGCATTTAAGGAATGGTCTGCTTCATCAGGCACAAGCCAGAAAAATTGGTATATGAATCCGGAAGAGAAATATGTTTATCATAAGCCGGTAAAGAAATAATAGTAGTTATATATTTATATATAAAATCCCCTAGCCAAAAATCGTCTTAGCTAGGGGATTTTCTTTGTCAGTCCAGCATCAAACTCATATAAGCCGTCCTCCCTTGGTACCCCATCAACTGTCGTGTTAGCGTTTGGTTATCCATTTGTTCCAAGTCTTTTTTGGAGACGGGGCTTTCGTGTTGTTTGGATAGCCAGAGGTGGATCATGCGTTTCGTGTCGATGATGCGGGCCATACCCATAGGTAAGGTACCCGGAGGGGTGGGAGGGGTATTGACCGTCGCTTGCGATATGTTATTTTGCAGGGTAAGCTCTTGCAATAGTAATTCCTTGATCTCTTCCGAGTCGTAAAGAAGTTCCTTGATAAAAAGCTTTTTGTCGGACGGCGCTGTACCCGCCTCAAGAGGCAGTGCGAAAGCCATGCCAACCACCTTCTCGTTCTCGTCCAAGGCTGTGTACATTCCTCCGTTATCTAATTGCAGATCCCGGAGTATTGTGATGAAATCATCCTGCGAGTGCAAGATACAGGAAGGGCGTTCACGTAATTTGCGGTTGAAATAAGCGAACAATTCGTCGGTTGTCGGTACCTCCGGTTGGATAACCGTTATCTTCGGGAGTTGAACCGGCGTATTCGGGCGGATATACGTCTCCACGGAATAATCGAATGCCTCGGTATAACCCTGTTCCCGGTAATAGTCGAATAGCCAAGGATCGGCAGGGATCAAGGCGGAGATAGCGACCTCACGCCGTTCCATTTCCTCGAATGTCTCTTGCAAGAGTTGCCGCATAAGCCCCTGACCCCTTTCTTCCGGAGCCGTGCACACCCCGGAGATATAGGCCACCGAGATCTCGGTACCCAAATAAGTCATCGTATAAGGAACTATCTGCAAGGCAGATACTATTTTACCGTCCTTCTCGATGGTCATTGCGTTCTCGTCCTTGTAAACACGATCAAAATAAAGGCTGATAAATGCCTCGGAATCCCCGAAGCAGGTACGCCATAAGTTTACGATTTGTTGTTTCTTGTCCATAATTTATTTAGTTTGCGTAAGTTGCTTTTTTATTGCGGCACTCTTCTCTAATAGTATGGTAGGCTGATAAGAAAGCTTCGCTTGGCGCAACCCCGGTATGCCGAGATCCTCCTCCCGGTTCACGTAAGTATACTGTTCCGGAAGGTGAGAAGCGAACTCTTGGTTAATCACCGTATAGGCACCGTCGAAATTCACATCCGCTTTCTCCACGTGAACCCCGAATGTATTATGGTTGATAGGGGCCCCGAAAGAGAAAGCGATAATCTCGTTATCCACCCGGAGAGCGCCACCGATCAGGCCTAGGCTGTCAAAATGATGCAAGGCATAGGTAAGGGAGCGACGTTCGTCATTAAGCTCTTCCTCGTCATTATCTCCATTATTTGCCTTATACCATTTACATTCCAGTTTCAGGCATTGCGGTACGATATCCGGCGTGATAGGGACATACTCGTACGAATAACGTTTCTTGAAATTATTGATATGATTACGCTTGGATTGATATTTCTTACCCCGTAAGGTAGCTAAATCCTCCCGTAAATAAATATAGTCGAAATAATCCCGCTCCGGGATATAGAAAAAGCTTCCGGGAAGTGCGCCTTCCAGTTGCTCCTTGGCGTCGGGGGTGATACCCAGCATACAGAGCGGATGTCCATATTTTAAGGAATCCTCTTCTAGCAAACGAACGACACCCGCTAAATCTCCATCCCCGACAGGCATCATATAGGCGAAACGGCTCTTGTCCTCGATCATGAAACGGATTAATAAATAGCCATCCACGATAGCGAATTCGCTGTCATATAAGAAACGCCAACTGCACATGTTCGCGAATGAGAAATCACAATTGCGATAATCGCTGGGAAATGTAAATGAGGTTATGATCTCTTTGTCTTCTAACCTAATCGGTTTAAACGGTATATCCATAAATTTTCTTGTACTGTTTTACAACTGCAAATATAAAACTAAAATGCATGTGCGAATGTTTAGAATGGGAATAATAAAGGTGATATAAATACCATCACGATTCCCATCACGATTTGTAAAGGTAACCCTACCTTTACATAGTCCATAAATGTATATTTTCCGGTGGACTTAACGAGTGCGTTAGGTGGCGTAGAGAAGGATGAGGCGAAGCATATTGTCCGTTATTTTGTTGTTTCGGGAAAAATGGCTAAACTTATAGGTTGAACAGCCATTTTGTAAAATAGGGGCTGGAGCTATTTTTGCAATATGAAATTCGCAACAATTAGGTTAAAACGAATGTTATTTTAATGTCTAACGAAAAGAAGATAAATCAGAGATGAAAAAGTACGATGCGATTATTATTGGTTTTGGGAAAGGTGGAAAAACCTTGGCGGCGGATTTGGCCAACCATGGATGGAATGTAGCTGTGGTGGAGCGTTCGACGGGTATGTACGGAGGTACTTGTATCAATATCGGCTGTATACCGACGAAAGCGCTTGTACATTACGCTCAAGTGACAGGGTATCGCAGACCTTCTACCTTCGAGCAATATGCGGAGGAGTTTAAGCAGGCGATCCTCGCCAAGGAGAAACTGACCTCTTTGCTTCGTGAGAAGAATTTCAAGAATCTGGATGATCGGGAGACCGTAACGGTCTATACCGGAGAGGCTTCTTTTCGTTCCCCTTATGAGATTGTCGTGAAAACGGATACGGACTCTTTCTTGCTGGAAGGCGAGAAGATATTCATCAATACCGGAGCCACGAC
Organism: Parabacteroides sp. KHUB-02; assembly: GCF_056640955.1. Taxonomy (NCBI): domain Bacteria; kingdom Pseudomonadati; phylum Bacteroidota; class Bacteroidia; order Bacteroidales; family Tannerellaceae; genus Parabacteroides; species Parabacteroides sp. KHUB-02. The sequence goes on from NZ_JBWQEV010000001.1 coordinate 1,079,222, forward strand.
GATTATTCCTACGATAAGCGGTATCGAGGATAATCCTTACGTATATACAAGTACTTCCATTATGGAACTGGAGAAACTGCCACGGCATCTGGTTATTGTCGGAGGCGGATATATCGGGCTGGAATTCGCTTCCATGTTCGCCGGTTTTGGGTCGAAGGTAACGATCTTGGAGGCAGGGGAGGTGTTCATCCCTCGTGAGGACCGGGACATCGCCGATTCGGTGAAGTCCACGCTAGAGAAAAAAGGGATCACCATTCATTTGAACACAGTTGTGCAGACGATTGAGCAGGATGTTGAGCGGGCTGCGGTGATCTGCCGTAACGCTATCTCGGGAGATACCTTGCGACTGGAAGCCGAGGCGGTGCTTTTGGCTACCGGCCGTAAACCGAATACGGAAAGCCTAAATCTGCAGGCCGCCGGAATACAGACGACTAATCGTGGCGCTATCGAGGTGGATAGTAAGTTGCGTACCAATATCCCTAATATCTGGGCGATCGGGGATGTACATGGAGGATTACAATTCACCTATCTGTCTTTGGATGATTACCGTATTATCCGGGAAGAGCTGTTTGGTAATGGTTTCCGGAGCTTGGACGATCGGGAAGCAGTGGCTTATTCCGTATTCATCGATCCTCCGTTGGCCCATGTCGGGTTGAACGAGACGCAAGCCCGTAAGATGGAGAAAAATATAAAGGTGGCCAGCCTGCCTGCCGCCGCTATGCCTCGTACCCGTACCATCGAGCAGACGGATGGCTTGCTGAAAGCCGTGGTAGATGCGGATAACGGGAAGATCCTAGGATGTACCTTATTCTGCGCCGAGTCCAGCGAAGTCATAAATACGGTTAGCTTGGCGATGCGTCTCGGGCAAGATTACACATTCCTTCGGGATTCGATATTCACCCATCCGTCGATGAGTGAGGCTTTAAATGATTTATTTGGATTAATAAAATAAAAACATAAATATGAAAACATCAAATATTGGATTAATCGGCTTGGCTGTGATGGGCGAGAACCTTGCGTTGAATATGGAAAGTAAGGGGTTCGCCGTATCCGTTTATAATCGTACAGCGCCGGGAGAGGAAGGCGTGGTAGACCGCTTCATGAGCGGTCGTGGAAAAGGAAAGAATTTTATAGGAACCCATACGATACAGGAATTTGTTGAGTCTATCGAGCGTCCTCGCAAGATTATGCTGATGGTAAAAGCGGGTGCCCCGGTGGATGAGCTGATGGCTCAATTGATTCCTTACTTATCACCCGGTGACGTGATTATTGATGGTGGTAACTCGGATTTCCATGATACGGAACGCCGGGTGAAGGAGATGGAGGCGCATGGGATGTACTTCGTAGGTACCGGAATCTCCGGAGGCGAGATCGGTGCCTTGTACGGACCTTCCGTGATGCCGGGTGGTTCGCCTGCCGCTTGGCCTTTGGTGAAGGATGTCTTGCAAAGCATCGCCGCCAAGCTGGACGACGGGACGCCTTGTTGCCAATGGATTGGTCCGGGTGGAGCCGGCCATTTCGTGAAAATGGTACACAATGGTATCGAGTATGGAGATATGCAGTTGATTTCCGAGGCGTATTCCTTATTGAAGAATCGTCTGGATCTGGACAATGAGGCCTTGGCTCGTATCTTTGAGGATTGGAACACGGGAGAGCTGGATAGCTACCTGATCGGTATTACGGCCGATATTCTCCGCTTCAAGGACGAGGCGGGGGAGGGCTACCTGCTAGATAAGATATTGGATGCCGCCGGCCAGAAGGGTACCGGTAAATGGAGCGCTATCGCCGCTATGGACGAGAATGATCCGCTGACATTGATTACCGAGGCTGTTTATGCCCGTATGCTTTCTTCCATGCAGGAAGAACGGAAAAAAGCGTCCTCGCTTTATCCGAAGAGTGGCGTGCTGGGGCAGACCTTGATCTCGGAGAAAGAGATCAAGCAGGCTTTGTATGCCGCTAAGTTGGTTTCCTACGCGCAGGGATTCTCTTTGTTGTACCAAGCTTCTAAGCGATATGATTGGCAGTTGGATTACGGTACGATCGCCAAGATTTGGCGGAAGGGATGTATCATACGCTCTGTCTTTTTGGAGAAAATTACGCAGGCTTATGAGAAGAACCGGAATCTGGAGAACCTCTTATTCGATGAGTTCTTTATTCAAAAGATCGAGTCTTCCTTGTTGGCTTGGCGGCAAGTGGTAGCCGAGGGTGCCTTGCATGGAGTGGCTTTGCCGGCGATGAGCTCGGGGTTGAGCTATTTCGATGGACTGTCTACCCCGCATTCCGCCGCTAACTTGATTCAGGCCCAGCGGGATTATTTCGGGGCTCATACTTATGAGCGGGTCGATTGGGAGCGTGGTAAGTTTTTCCATACCAACTGGACGGGTGAGGGAGGAAAGACGGTTTCTGGAACTTATAACGTATAAAGACATGAAGAAAGCAGATAATCAATTATTAGTTATATTCGGGGCGTCGGGCGATCTTACCAGTCGCAAGTTGCTTCCCTCTTTGTTCGAGTTATATGTTCGTGGCTTGCTACCCGACCGCTTCTGCATCTTGGGAGCCGCCCGTACCGCTTATGGCGATGAGGAGTTCCGTGCGGAGCAACATACGCATATCTTGGAGGCACAGAAGGGAAAGACCTACGACGAGGGCTTGATCGATGACTTCTTGGAGAATGTTTATTACCTCGCCTTCGATTCCACCAACGCCGATGAATACTACAAATTGCGTGAGCGCATCGAGTTCTTGCAAGAGAAACACGACTTGCCGGATAAGATCATCTATTACTTGGCTACCCCGCCGGTGATGTACGAGATCGTCCCGCGATGTTTGCTGGAGAGTGGTTTGAACAAGACCGAGTCTCCGGATGGTTTCCGGCGGATCATCGTGGAGAAGCCGTTTGGCACCAGCTTGGAGTCTGCCCGCCAGTTGAATGATCATTTACGACATATCTTCCATGAGGAGGAGATTTATCGTATCGACCATTATCTGGGGAAAGAGACCGTGCAGAATATCTTGGTATTGCGTTTCTCGAACGGTATTTTCGAGCCATTGTGGAATCATAATTATATCGATTCCATCGAGATCAGCGCTACTGAGACCTTGGGGGTGGAGAATCGAGGGAAATATTATGATGGAGCCGGGGCGATGCGGGATATGATCCAGAATCACTTAATGCAATTGATGTCGTTTATCGCCATGGAATCTCCCTCTATATTCGAGCCGGAACCGATTCGTGACGAGATCGTGAAAGTATTCCGCTCCATACGCCCGTATACGGTGTTGGATATGGATAAGATGGTTGTCCGTGGACAATATATCGGTTATCGGGAAGAGAAGAACGTAGCTCCTGACTCGAATACCGAGACGTATGTGGCGATGAAATTCTTTATCGATAACTGGCGCTGGAGCGGTGTGCCTTTCTATTTCTATACGGGAAAGAAGTTGCCGGAGAAGTCATCGGAGGTAGTGATCCACTTCAAGTCTACGCCCCATCAACTGTTTGTCGGTCAATGTTCGGGAGGTTCCTGCAATAAATTGACTATCCGTATCCAACCGAACGAGAGTATATCCTTGAAGTTCGGGCTGAAAATGCCGGGAGCCGGTTTCGAGGTGAAGCAAGTCAGCATGGACTTCCGCTACGATTCCCTCTCGAAGAGCTATCTTCCTGACGCTTACGAGCGTCTGTTGCTGGATGCCATGCTGGGCGATTCTACCTTGTATGCTCGTAGCGACGCTTTGGAGGCTAGTTGGAAATTTATCGATCCGATCTTGCTCCATTGGAAAGAGGAGGGTTCGAAGAACTTATTCTTCTATGAGCCGGGTGAGGACGGACCGGAGGAAACTGTTATTTTAGGTGCGGAAAAGAAAGTCTGCGCCTGCCAAAGAAGATAATTTTATGGAAATAAAGAGATACAATGAGATGAAAGAGGCGCTTCGGTCGATGACGGAGGACATGATGGCGATGATTCGCCGCAAAGACTTCGCTCCGTTTAACTTAGCGCTCTCGGGAGGGGAGACGGCGAAGCATATGTTTTCCCTCTGGGTAGATGAGTATAAGGATAAGATTGACTGGAATAACATCCGTTTCTTCTGGGTGGACGAGCGTTGCGTTCCACCAACGAGTCCGGATAGTAATTACGGTCATGCGAATCATTTGCTTTTTAAGCCTTTGTGTATCCCGGCGGATCATATCCACCGGATCAAGGGCGAGAACGAGCCGGGTACCGAGGCGATGCGTTATTCATGGGTCGTAAAGGAATTCTTGCCGTTGTTCAATCAAATGCCTACGTTCGATTGCATCATCCTCGGCGTAGGTGAGGATTCCCATACGGCATCCATTTTCCCTACCACCATGGAGCTATTGTCGGATAGCCGTAACTATGCGGTATCCCAGCAACCTTCTACCGGCCAATACCGGATCACCATGACGGGACCGCTTATCTTGAACGGCGCCCCCTTATTGGTCCCGATACTGGGCACGAACAAGGAACCCGTAATCCAGAGGCTCTCCAAGGGTTATTCTCCTTCAAACGACACGCCTGCCGCTTATATCTTATCGCATGCCGTACAAGCTACGATTTATGGGCTGAACCCATGATTTTGCGACATGCCGAGCCCTTCCCAAAAACATGTACGTGTTTTCGAAAAAACACGTACATATACTCCTCTCCTTGGAGAAGATATACTGCAAGTACCCTAGGAGATATACTTCACCGTCCAAGTAAGTACTACTTCTCGTGATATCCTATTAGTATATACAAGACTGTTGCCCACATTTAAAGTGAATGTATTTGTTGGATTCATGTTTTTTTGCGAAGTTTGTTGCTTGAAAAGTAAGCTTTGAGACATGAATACGAGAAATATTGTACTGTGTATATTATATTTGTTTTTGGTGCCGATGGGAGGGTTTGCCCAATCTGAGGTCGTTGTCTTGTATCCCGATACTGAAAATAAGGATTTGGATGAAGCTGTATACCAAAAAATCTTTTTGGCCGGCACGATCGATATGGGGAAAAGTGTGGATTGGCAGAAGGCTACCTGCGACTGGTTCCGAGCGCTTCCGGAGGGACGGTATCTCTTGTTCAATCCTCGTAGGGATAAAGGGTTGAGCGGGGAGATGTCCGATTTTGAGCATCAGGTGAATTGGGAACTGGAGCATCTGGAGAAAGCCGATCTGATTATCATGAACATTCTGGCGAGCAGCAAATCCCCGATAACTTTATTGGAGATGGGGCTGTTTATGCGCTCCGGAAAGTTGCGGGTGATTTGCGAGCCCGGCTTTTACCGGTATGATAATGTGCGCTTAACTTGTGCGCGCTATGGCGTCCCATTGTATCAGAATATGGACGATTTTTTGAAAACCATGCGCTAATCTATTATTATTTGTTTAACTTTGTATAGTTTTAGGGACGGTGTGGAATCGATCCTAAGCGAGTATTGTCGAACAAAATGGAAAGAATATGAAAGGTATAGTTTTAGCCGGTGGATCGGGTACCCGCTTGTATCCGATCACTAAAGGAGTTTCCAAGCAACTTCTACCTATTTATGATAAGCCGATGATTTTTTATCCGGTATCCGTGCTCATGCTGGCGGGGATACGGGAGATTCTTATTATATCGACCCCGCAGGATTTGCCGGGCTTTCGTCGTTTACTGGGCGATGGCTCCGATTATGGCGTTCGTTTTGAATATGCCGAGCAGCCTTCGCCGGACGGATTGGCGCAAGCTTTCATCATTGGAGAGCGCTTTATTGGCGATGACTCCGTTTGCTTGGTGCTTGGTGATAATATCTTTTACGGACAGAGCTTTACCCGTATGTTAAAAGAGGCCGTTGACAAGGCGGAGAACGAACAAAAAGCGACCGTGTTCGGTTACTACGTAAACGATCCGGAACGCTATGGCGTGGCCGAGTTCGATGCGGATGGGAACGTCCTCAGTATCGAGGAGAAACCGAAGGAACCGAAATCGAATTACGCCGTGGTAGGATTGTATTTCTATCCGAACAAGGTGGTGGACGTGGCCAAGAATATCAAGCCTTCCGCCCGTGGAGAGCTGGAGATCACTACCGTGAACCAGTGGTTCTTGAAGGATGGGGAGTTGAAAGTGCAGCTATTGGGACGTGGATTCGCTTGGTTGGATACCGGGACTCACGACTCGTTGTCTGAGGCATCTACTTTCGTGGAGGTGATCGAGAAGAGACAGGGACTGAAGGTGGCTTGTCTGGAGGAGATCGCTTTCAAGCAAGGATGGATTGATGAGAAGCGACTTGAGCAAGTGGCTTTGCCGATGATTAAGAATCAGTACGGCCAGTATTTGATGAGGTTGATTAATAAGTAGAAGTAGTTCAGAATACGAGATATCGATGGAAAAAGACAGTAAAATATTTGTTGCCGGTCACCGGGGTTTGGTAGGCTCCGCCATTCTGAATAATTTGCGTAGCAAAGGGTATACGAACTTTCTGCTTCGTACGCATGCGGAACTGGATCTGACGGATCAAGCCGCTGTGAACGAGTTTTTTGCCGCTGAACGGCCGGACTATGTGTTCTTGTCGGCGGCGCACGTCGGCGGTATCATGGCGAACAGTCTGTACCGTGCCGATTTTATCTACAATAATTTGATGATCCAGAATAATGTCATTCATGCCTCTTGGAAAAACGATGTAAAGAAATTATTATTCTTGGGAAGCACCTGCATCTATCCCCGTGAGGCTCCGCAGCCGATGCCGGAGGATTGCTTGCTGACATCTCCCTTGGAATATTCCAACGAGCCTTATGCGATCGCCAAGATAGCGGGTATCAAGATGTGCGAGAGTTACAACCTGCAATACGGTACGAACTATATCGCCGTGATGCCTACTAACCTCTACGGGCCGAATGATAATTTCAATCTGGAGACCTCGCATGTGTTGCCAGCCATGATCCGTAAGATCCATCTGGCGAAATGCCTGCATACAGGAGATTGGGAGGCCTTGCGTAAGGATATGGACATTCGTCCGGTAGAGGGCGTGTCTGGGAAGGCCTCCGAGCCGGAGATACTCTCCGTATTGGATAAACAGGGTATCTGTCCGGGCGAGGTGGAGCTGTGGGGAACCGGCAAGCCGCTTCGTGAGTTTTTATGGAGCGAGGAGATGGCCGACGCTTCTGTTTATATCATGGAACACGTGGATTTCGAGGATGTCCGCCAGAAGGAGGGCGAGGTCCGGAATACACATATTAATATAGGTACGGGTATCGAGCTTTCGATCCGTGAGGTCGCCGAACTGATCCGGCGAGAGATCGGGTTCGAGGGCGAGTTGAGGTTTAACTCGTCCAAGCCGGACGGTACGCTTCGTAAGCTGACGGATGTAAGCAAGTTGCATGCCTTGGGTTGGCGCCATACGATCGAGATCGAGGAGGGCGTGAAGCGACTCTATGAATGGTACTTGGGAATTGAAAAATGAGAATTGAAAATTGAAAATTAGAGAAATGGGCAAAGTAGCGTTAATAACGGGTATTACGGGACAGGATGGGGCTTATCTTACTGAGTTCTTGATTAAGAAAGGATATACGGTACATGGTATCAAGCGTCGTTCTTCCATGTTCAATACGGACCGTATCGATCATTTGTATCAAGACCCGCATGTGGAAAACCGTAATTTGATTCTGCATTATGGCGATTTAACGGATAGTTTGAATCTTACACGTATCATTGGCGAGGTTCAACCGGATGAGATCTATAATCTGGCCGCCATGAGCCATGTAAAAGTAAGTTTCGACACTCCCGAATATACGGCGAATGCGGATGGTTTGGGCGTATTGCGTATCCTAGAGGCGGTCCGCTTGCTGAACTTGATCCCGAAGACACGTATTTATCAGGCATCTACATCTGAGTTGTATGGCTTGGTGCAAGAGGTGCCGCAGAGGGAGACTACTCCTTTCTATCCGAGAAGCCCTTATGCCGTAGCGAAACTATACGGTTACTGGATTACGGTGAATTACAGGGAAGCCTATCATATGCACGCTTCCAATGGCATCTTGTTTAATCACGAGTCTCCATTAAGGGGAGAAACATTCGTGACCCGTAAGGTAACCCGGGCGGTTTCACGTATCGTTTTGGGTATGCAAAAAAAGGTTTATATGGGTAATCTTTCCTCCAAACGGGATTGGGGACACGCAAAAGATTACGTGCGTGCCATGTACGCTATTTTGCAACAAGATGAACCCTCGGATTATGTCATAGCTACCGGGATTACTACCACGATTCGGGACTTTATCCGTATGGCTTTTGAGGAAATTGGCGTGGGAATCCGCTTTAAAGGAGAAGGGATAGACGAGGTCGCTATCTTAGAGTCGATAGACGAGGGATTGTTCGTCAAGAAGGTTGGTGATGCCTATCTGGAAAACTTTAAGAAACGTGTGGGTGAGGAAGTTGTAGGAGTAGATCCGCAGTATTTCCGCCCTACGGAAGTAGAGTTGCTGATCGGTGACGCTACGAAGGCACGTACTCGTTTAGGGTGGGAACCGGAGTATTCATTAGCGGCTTTAATTGAGGATATGATGAAGAACGATATAAAACTAATGAAGAAGGAGTCTTATCTGAAAGAGGGGGGCTATAAAATTTTGAACTATTTCGAGTGAGTTCGAAACAATTTGAAGATTTTATTTGTTGTAATTACAAAAAGAGTTAATTTTGTGCCAATTTTAAGATATTAGGTAATTGATTGTTTAATTAAAATGTTGAAAATATGAAGACTAAGGTTTTACTTTTAGCTTTGTTATCAGGTTTTGTATTCTCTGTGGCAGCACAGGAATATCAACCGCAGGTGGGGTTCAGCAATGAGGCTGGTTATAAGACTAATTTCAAGAAGAATAAAGCTCGCGACAATTGGTTTATTTCAATTGCGGGTGGAGCCAGCGTATTGTTAGGAGACCAAAATGGAGAGGCTGATTTCAAGAATCGTTTAAACTTCGCTCCACAAGTATCTTTTGGTAAGTGGTTTAATCCGTATTTAGGATTCCGTACCCAGTTAAATGGTGGTATTATCCACGGTTTTGAAGGTGATGGCGCACAGTTTATGCAACATAATAAATATGTAGCCGCTCACGTAGACTTGTTGTGGGATGTTACTAACTTCTGGGCTCCTTACAGAGAATCTAAAGTGTTCCGCTTGATTCCTTGGGTCGGTTTTGGTTATGCGCAGCGTTTCAAGACTACAGAGTCTTATGATCGTCCAAGAACGGAGTCTCCTACGTTGAACGCTGGTATCTTAACCGCTTTCCGTTTGAGCAAACGTGTTGATTTGAACGTTGAGATCCAAGGTTCTTTGTTGAACGAGCAGTTTAACCGTGTCGAGATGAATCACCTGACAGATGGTATCGTTCAGTTGAGCGCTGGTTTGACATTCAAATTGGGTAAGACAGACTTCGAGGTATTGGAGCCGATGGATTACGCTTTGTTGAACGACTTGAACGGCCAGATCAACTCTTTGCGTGCTGCTAACGATGAGTTGAGCAAACGTCCGGTTTCTTGCCCTGAGTGCCAAGAGACAGTTACTGAAGTTGTAAATAACTACGTTGACAATGTGGTTTACTTCCGCATCAACAGCGCTAAGATCGACAAGAACCAGCAGATCAATATCTATAACACAGCTGAGTTCATGAAGAACAACAATGCTCCGATCAAGGTAGTTGGTTACGCTGACAAGAAGACGGGTACTTCTGATTATAACATGGGTCTTTCTGAGAAACGTGCTAGAGCGGTCGCTAAGGAACTTATCGATAAATACGGTATCTCTTCTAGCCAGATCACTATCGAGTGGAGAGGTTCGGACGAACAACCTTATGGCGAAAATAGCTGGAACCGTGTAGTAATTATGAGCGCTAATAATTAATTTACGAATTAATACTTTAAAAAGGCCGTACTTCTAAGTGCGGCCTTTTTTTTGCGCCGAAAAATACTTACTTTTGTGAGAATTTATCGAATTGCTATGATATTGAACAAAAAACATGGTTATTTAATCCAATGGCTGATTGGTGTAGGAGATTTGATCGTATTGAATCTTTTGTTTATGGCCGTTTTTCATCTGCTTGGCCCGAAATACACGGAAGCGATATCCTATAATTTGAGAGAGGTTATTCTGTTATTGAACTTCTGTTATTTCTTCTCTTTATATTTTATCCCGATTCAATTGCATCAGGCGGTCGTGTTTATCGACAAGATCGTGCAACGGGCGTTCGGATTGGTTACCGTACTTATCTTCTTGTTCGCTACTTGTTTGATCTTCTTGAATGTGGGAGATGTTCTGGCAACCTTCCTCTTGGTCTATTACGGGGTTTCTATCATCTTGTTTTCGCTTTGGCGGGTTTTGGTGCGCCTATCTTTAAAGTTGTACAGGCGAAAAGGCTATAACTTTAAGAAGGTGGTGATTGTGGGGGCCGGAAAGAATGGTATGGAGCTTTACCAAGTCATGAAAGATGATTTGAGCTATGGGTTTAGCGTAAAGGGATTCTTTGATGACAATGACTCGTTGAAAGACGTTTTACCTAATTACTTGGGCAAGACGAGCGAGGTGGAAGCGTATGTGCTGGAGCATGATATCGATGAGATTTATTGTACCTTGCCGGGTACGAACAACGGAAAGATCGTACGGCTTCTGAATTTCGCCGAGAAGAAGATGGTGCGCTTCTATATCGTGCCCGAGTTTTACCGGGATGTAAAGAAGAGTATGGTGATGGAGGTGATGGAATCGATCCCATTGCTGACGGTCCGCCGAGAGCCTTTGCAATCCGCCTATAACCGGTTCTTGAAACGAACGTTCGATATATTTTTCTCTTTGGTGATTTTGCTCACGATTTATCCGATCCTGTACATCGTGGTCGGTATAATGATCAAGTTAAGCTCACCCGGCCCGATTTTGTTTAAGCAGAAACGTACGGGATTGTATGGGCGTGACTTCGAATGTTTCAAATTTCGTACGATGAAGGTGAATGCGCAGGCTGATACCTTGCAGGCCGTTAAGAACGATCCTCGGAAGACCCGGATCGGCGATTTCTTGCGCCGGACGAATCTGGATGAGTTCCCTCAGTTCGTGAACGTCTTGCTGGGCGATATGTCCGTGGTAGGCCCTCGTCCGCATATGCTGAAGCATACCGAGCAGTACTCGGCGTTGATCGATAAGTATATGGTGCGGCATTTGGTGAAACCGGGAGTAACGGGGTGGGCGCAAGTCACCGGTTACCGAGGTGAGACCAAGACGCTGGAGCAGATGGAAGGACGTGTGAAGAGAGATGTGTGGTATATAGAGAATTGGACGTTCTTCCTTGATTTAAAGATTATTGTGGTTACGGTACTGAATATGTTCAAGGGAGAGAAGAATGCATATTGATCCGATTTGTTGCACACTTTTTGCGGATTTGTGTAATCTGTATTTATATTTATGCTATATTCGCGCTCGATGGGAAGAATAATTGCAATAGATTACGGCCGGAAACGTACGGGGATAGCCGCTACGGATATTTTACAAATGATCGCTAACGGCGTGGCGACAGTCCCAAGTGGAGAGGTTGTGAAATACCTGTCGGATTACATATCACGGGAACCGGTGGATTTATTTGTGGTCGGGCTTCCGAAGCAAATGAACAATGAGCCTTCTGAGAACATGAAGTATGTGGAGGCGTTCGTGACCCATCTGAAAAGGACGATACCAAGTATCCCGGTAACTTATTACGACGAGCGGTTCACGTCGGTCTTAGCTCATAAGGCCATGTTGGAAGGCGGTTTAAAGAAAAAGAAACGGCAAGATAAAGGATTGGTCGATGAGATTAGCGCCGTTATTATTTTGCAAGCTTATTTAGAAAGTAAAAAATATCAGTTATAACTTATGATTTTACCCGTATTTTTATATGGTCAGCCCGTACTAAGAAAAGAGGCTGAGGATGTACCTAAAGATTATCCCGACTTGAAACAGTTGGTTGCCAATATGTTTGAAACGATGTATAATGCTGATGGGGTAGGGCTTGCCGCTCCTCAGGTGGGCTTGTCTATCCGTTTGGTGGTTATAGACGGTGATGTGATGGGAGATGACTTCCCTGAATGCAAGGGTTTCAAGCGTGCGTTGATTAATCCCGAGTTTTTGGAACGTAGCGAGGAGGAAATAGCTATGGAGGAAGGCTGCTTGAGCCTGCCGGGTATACACGAGAAAGTGTCTCGCTCGAAAACGGTTCGTGTGAGATATTGGGATGAGAATTGGGAGGAACACGAGGAAGTGGTGGAAGGTTTCGCCGCCCGTATCGTGCAGCATGAGTGCGAGCATCTGACGGGGCATGTCTTTATCGACAATGTCTCCGCTATTCGCCGTCAATTGAACAAAGGCAAATTAAATAGTATTATTAAAGGGACGGTTCGTTGCTCTTACCGGGCAAAAGCCGTTGGTAAATAATAAATCTATAAATAATCAATATGACAGATTTAAGTAAAAACATTGAGGCCCTCAGGGAAAAGAAAGCCGTTATCGAGATGGGCGGTGGTGAGGCTGCTATCGAAAAGCAAGTGGCGATGGGTAAGCTTACTGCCCGGGAGCGTATCTTGGCTTTGTTGGATAAGAACTCTTTCCATGAGTATGACATGTTCGTGAAACACGATGGCCGTGATTTCGGTATGGAGAAGAAGGTTCTGCCGGGTGATGGTGTGGTTACCGGTACGGGTACGATCTTTGGTGCCCCGGTTTGCATCTATGCGCAGGACTTTACGGTTGCCGGTGGTTCGTTAGGTTTGCAGCATGCTCGTAAGATCACCAAGATCATGGATCATGCGTTGAAGATGAAATGTCCGATCATCGGAATCAATGACTCGGGTGGCGCGCGTATCCAAGAAGGTGTTGGTGCTTTGGCTGGTTATGGTGAAATATTCTATCGCAATACGATCGCCTCGGGCGTGATCCCTCAGATTTCCTTGATCCTCGGTCCTTGTGCCGGTGGTGCCGTTTATTCTCCGGCGTTGACGGACTTCGTGTTTGTGGTTGAGAACATCTCTAAGATGTTTATCACGGGACCGAACGTTATCAAGACCGTGCTGGGTGAGGATATCTCAATGGAAGACCTTGGTGGCGCACGTGTTCATGCAGAGACTACAGGTAACGCTCATTTCTATGCCTTGAGCGAGCAAGAATGTTTCGATCAGGTGAAACGTTTGGTTAGCTTCATCCCTTGGAATAATCAGGAGCGTGCGAAAGTGGTTGAGCCGAAAGAGCCGTCCGCTATGCTGAATATCGAGCAAGTAGTTCCGGCGGACCCGAAACAGCCGTATGATGTGCGAGACGTTATCAGATGTATCGTCGATGACTCGGACTTCTTGGAGATTCAAGAGTTGTGGGCCGCTAATATTGTGATCGGTTTTGGCCGTATGGCAGGAGAAACGGTAGGTTTCGTTGCCAATCAACCGATGGTTCTGGCCGGCGTGCTTGATTGTGATAGCGCTGACAAGGCCGCTCGTTTCATCCGTTTCTGCGACTCATTCAATATTCCTATCATCACGTTGGAGGATATGCCGGGTTATCTGCCGGGCGTAGATCAAGAGCATGCGGGTGTGATTCGTCATGGGGCTAAGGTTCTGTATGCGTATTCGGAAGCTACTGTTCCTAAGATCACGGTTATCTTGCGCAAGGCGTACGGTGGAGGTTATATAGCTATGAACTCCCGTCACTTGGGCGCTGACTTCATGTTCGCTTGGCCGAGCGCGGAGATCGCTGTTATGGGTCCGGAAGGTGCAGCTAACATCATATTCCGCAAGGAGATCATGGAGGCGGAAGATCAGAACGCTATGCGTCAGGAGAAGGTGAAAGAATATATCGAGAAATTCGCGAACCCGTACGTGGCGGCTTCCAAGGGATTTATCGACTCTGTGATCGAACCGAAAGAAACCCGTTCATTATTGCTACACGCACTGAAGCTTTCCATTCTAAAAGAGGAATACAGACCGGCCAAGAAGCACGGTTTGCCTCCGTTCTAAATTGATGAGAGTATGGAAAAGAAACACCAGCAAGAAGAATATGTAGACTTTGTGGTGACGGCACGTAAATATAAGACGTTGCTGACAGCGAAGTATAAGAGCCGACCGATGTGGCATAAGCCGTCGGCTGGTGACGTGGTTTCTCATCTTCCCGGAACGATTATCAAGATTATGGTAGAAGAAGGACAGGCTGTGGAGGCTGGGCAACTTCTGCTAATCCATGAGGCGATGAAAATGCAGAACCGGGTGGTCGCTCCCATATCGGGAGTCGTTGTCGAGCTCAATGTAAAAGAGGGCGATAAGATAACGAAGAATCATTTAATGGTAAAAATAGAGTCTAAGTAAGATAATTTACTTATTTTTGCCTCTCAATCATTTTTAATAGGATGAAGAAGGCAACACTCTTTTTGATATTACAGATATTTACGATTTCGCTTTTTGCGCAGATTAATACGGACCGTGTATTGGCTATTGGCAGGAACGCCCTTTATTTTGAGGATTATGTTCTTTCCATTCAGTACTTCAATCAAGTTATCAAATCCAAACCTTGGTTGGCGGAACCCTATTTTTACCGTGCGGTGGCGAAGATAAATCTGGACGATTTTAAGGGGGCCGAGGAAGACTGTACTTTATGTCTTCAGCGGAACCCTTTTTTAACGCAAGCGTATTACGCTCGCGGCATCGCCCGTCAAAGTCAGGAGAAATACGACGAGGCGATCGACGATTACCAGAAAGGACTTGAGTTCAAACCCGAGGACCGCCAGATGCTGGTGAATATGGCGGTGGCTTTTATCCAGAAAAAAGACTACAACGGGGCGGAGAAGACATTCGATGATTTAATGACCGCCCATCCGAAATATTCCATGAATTATATGACACGGGGCGCTATGTATCTGGAGAAAGGGGATACGTTGAAAGCCTTGGCCGATTATAATAAGGCGATCGAGATGGATCCTTATTATGCGCCGGCGTATGGCAATCGTGCGATCCTTCATTATCAAATGGATGATTATAAGGACGCTCTGGCCGATTTGAACGAGGCTCTACGTCTGGATACCCGTGAGAGCGGATATTATATTAACCGGGGGCTAGTTCGTTATCAGATGAATGACTTGAGAGGTGCGATGGCCGATTACGATCAGGTGATCAGCATGGATAGCCGGAACTTGATCGCACGGTTTAACCGGGGGTTGCTTCGGTTCCAAGTCGGGGATAATAACCGGGCTATCGAGGACTTCGATGTCGTTATCCAGCAAGAGCCAGATAACTATATGGCTTATTACAACCGTGCGTTGCTCCGTTTCGAGACGGGCGACTACCGGGGGGCCGTGCAGGATTACGACGTGGTCTTGAAGCAATATCCTACTTTCCTGCCAGGCTTTGTGAGCCGTTCGGAAGCAAAGCGTAAGCTAGGTGATAACGTGGGGGCAGACCGTGATTATTGGGCAGCCATAAAGATGGAGGAGCAGGCCAAGAACGGACAGCTCCCGAAGACATCGTCTTCTGGCTCCAATACAGCGGTGAACGGAGATACCAAGACGGACGATTCGGAGGAGAATACTCGTGAGCAATCCGATAAGAATATCAATAAGTTCAACCGCTTGGTGGTATACGATAAGGAGCAGGAGCGTAAAAGTAAATACCAAAGTGAGGTCCGTGGGCGTGTACAAGACCGGAATGTCCATGTGGATCTGGAACCCCAGTTTGTCTTGACCTATTACGAGAAGGCGGATCCCGTAAAGAAACTTGTTTATTACGACAAGATGGTGGAGGATTACAATGGCCAGATGGTCTTGAAGCGTAAATTGCGTATCACGAACGAGGAGGCCGCTTTGACTGAGGACCAAATCGCCGTGCATTTCGCCTCCATCGACGAGTATTCGGCGGAGATCGAGCGTGATCCGAACAACGCTAACGCTTATTTTGGCCGTGCGATGGACTTCATGTTGGTGCAGGATTTCTCGGAGGCGATCAAGAATTTCTCGGAAGCGATCGAGCGAGACCCGTCGTTCACGATGGCTTATTTCAATCGTGCCGTGGAACGTTATAAGCAATTGATGTACACCCAATCCCAGCAGGCTAGCAAGGATACGTACGACTTGAGTGGCTCGGGAATGAACTTGAATATTGGTAAGTCCGCACAGTCGCAGGTAAACGCCAACACCTCGGTGGACCTCCGGAGCGCTATGCTGAAGGATAATAAGCGAGCCTATGAGCATGAGCAGATCATGAGGGATTACGATATGGTGATCAAGCTGAACCCGGGTTTTGTGTACGCTTACTTTAACCGTGCGAATCTGCGTTGCGCCCAGCGTGATTTCCGTGCCGCTATCGTTGATTACAACGAGGCGATCGAGCGGGACCCTGAATTTGCCGAGGCTTACTACAACCGTGGGTTAGCCCGTCTGTCGCAAGGTGACGTGAACCGGGGCATCGCCGACTTGAGCAAGGCAGGGGAATTGGGTATCTACAACGCCTATAGTATCATCAAGCGAATGACAAGCCGGTGATAACGCAAATTATTCGAGTTAAATGTTTCGCTGATAGAAAAGAAATATTAACTTTGTGGGCTGAATATAAAGAATTTTAGAGAATAGAATATGATAAAGATTACATTTCCGGACAATTCCGTAAGAGAATATGCAAAGGGAACGACTGCTATGCAGATAGCGGAAAGCATTAGTTCTCGTTTGGCACAGGAAGTCCTAGCCGCAAGCGTGAATGGGGAGGTTTGGGACTTAAGCCGTCCTATCAACGACGACGCTACGGTGAAACTTTTGAAGTGGGAAGACGAGGAAGGTAAACATGCGTTCTGGCATTCCAGCGCTCACCTTATGGCAGAGGCTTTGCAGGAATTATATCCGGGTATTAAATTCGGTATCGGTCCGGCGATCGAGAACGGTTTCTATTATGACGTGGATCCGGGTGAGGCCGTGATCAAAGAGGGTGATTTCGCTGCTATCGAGGCTAAGATGCTTGAGCTGGTAGCCAAGAAAGAAGAGATCAAACGTCAGGACATTACCAAGGCGGATGCCATGAAGATGTTCGGCGATAGAGGTGAAGAGTATAAAACAGAGCTTATCAGTGAGTTGGAAGACGGTACGATCACTACCTATACGCAGGGTTCTTTTACGGACTTGTGTAGAGGACCGCACTTACCGAATACCTCTTATCTGAAAGCTGTCAAGATATTGAGCGTAGCCGGCGCTTATTGGCGTGGCGATGAGAAACGCAAGCAATTGGTTCGTTTGTATGGTATCACTTTCCCGAAAAAGAAGATGTTGGATGAGTATCTGACATTGTTGGAGGAGGCCAAGAAACGTGACCACCGTAAGATCGGTAAGGAGATGGACTTGTTCATGTTCTCCGATACGGTAGGTAAGGGCTTACCGATGTGGTTGCCAAAAGGTACCGCCTTGCGTTTGCGTCTGCAAGAGTTCTTGCGTCGTATCCAAGCTCGTTATAATTATCAAGAGGTAATGTGTCCGCCGATCGGTAATAAATTATTGTATATTACCTCCGGCCACTACGCTAAATACGGAAAGGATTCTTTCCAACCGATCCATACACCTGAGGAGGGTGAGGAATACTTCTTGAAACCGATGAACTGTCCTCATCACTGTATGATCTATAAAAACTCTCCTCGTTCGTATAAGGACCTGCCGTTGCGTCTCGCTGAGTTCGGTACGGTTTGCCGGTATGAGCAGAGTGGAGAGTTGCACGGATTGACCCGTGTACGTAGCTTTACGCAGGATGATGCTCATATCTTCTGCCGCCCCGATCAGGTAAAGCAGGAATTCTTGAACGTAATGGACATCATCTCGATCGTATTCAAGACGATGAATTTCGAGAACTTCGAGGCTCAGATCTCCTTGCGTGACAAGGTGAACCGTGAGAAATATATCGGTAGCGACGAGAATTGGGAGAAGGCTGAGCAAGCGATTGTAGAGGCTTGTGAGGAAAAAGGCTTGAAAGCTAAGATCGAATATGGAGAGGCCGCTTTCTACGGTCCGAAACTCGACTTCATGGTGAAAGACGCTATCGGCCGCCGTTGGCAGTTAGGTACGATTCAGGTAGACTATAACTTACCGGAACGTTTCCAATTGGAATATACGGGTGCCGACAACCAGAAGCACCGTCCGGTTATGATCCACCGTGCGCCGTTCGGTTCCATGGAACGGTTCGTTGCCGTATTGATCGAGCACACCGCCGGAAAGTTCCCGTTGTGGTTGACTCCGGAGCAGGTATGTATCATGCCGATCAGCGAGAAGTTTAATGATTACGCTTGGCAAATCGCACGTGAGTTAGGTAATCAGGAAATCCGTGCTATCGTAGATGACCGAAATGAGAAGATCGGTCGTAAAATTCGTGACAATGAATTGAAAAGAATCCCTTATATGCTCATCGTTGGAGAAAAAGAAGCAGAAAATGGTGAAGTTTCTGTAAGAAAACAGGGCGAAGGTGATAAAGGTTCGATGAAAATTGCTACCTTTGCAGCGCTTTTGAATGGCGAGGTAGAGGAAATGATGAATCGCTGGCAAAAAAGTAATGATTAAATAACTAATAACGAGGAGAATAAATCTTTTTGAATGAAGAATGACAATCTGAAAGAACAGTATAGAATCAACGAACGTATTCGTGTTCGTGAAGTTCGTTTAGTAGGTGACAATATTGAGACGGGTGTTTATCCGATCGCTCAAGCGCTGAAAATAGCGGAAGAGCAGGGGATGGATCTAGTCGAGATTTCACCAAATGCTGCGCCCCCCGTTTGTAGAGTAATCGACTACCAGAAATTCCTCTATCAGCAAAAAAAGCGTCAGAAAGAGCAAAAAGCGAAATCTGTGAAAGTGGTCGTGAAGGAGATTCGTTTCGGGCCTCAGACTGATGATCATGATTACAATTTTAAATTGAAGCACGCTAAGGGATTTTTGGAGGAAGGTTCGAAGGTCAAAGCCTACGTGTTCTTTAAAGGCCGTTCTATCCTTTTCAAGGAACAGGGAGAAGTCCTGCTGCTTCGTTTTGCCAACGATTTGGAGGATTATGGAAAAGTAGAGCAGTTGCCGGTATTGGAGGGAAAACGTATGATTATCATGCTTACTCCGAAGAAAGCGGGCACTGGTTCAGCCCCGGTTGCGGCCGCAGCTCCGAAAGTTGTAAAGAAAGTGATCACGACACCTAAGCCTAAAAGCGAGGGTGATAAGAAAACAGAAGAATAAAATCCGTCCCTGATAGAAGGGAGGTTAAGTTTAATAATTAAAATATAATTGGAAAATGCCTAAGATGAAGACTAATTCCGGTGCCAAAAAGAGGTTCGCCCTTACCGGATCAGGAAAGATCAAAAGAAAACACGCTTTTAAGAGTCATATCTTAACAAAGAAGACTAAGAAGCAAAAGAGAAATCTTACTCACACGGGTTTGGTAGCTAGTGTTGACGTAAGCAACGTAAAGCAGATGCTTTGCATGAAGTAATCTTTATTCATTAAGCGAGTTTTATAACGATTTTTATTAACCGAATGCATTAGCAATCAAGTTCATCCTAAGAGATGACGCTAACATTCAAAACAGATTAGAATTATGCCTAGATCAGTAAATCATGTTGCTTCAAGAGCAAAAAGAAAACGGATTTTAAAACTAACCCGTGGTTATTATGGTGCACGTAAGAACGTTTGGACCGTAGCGAAGAATACATGGGAAAAAGGTTTGACTTATGCTTTCCGCGACCGTCGTAACAAGAAACGTAATTTCCGTGCTTTGTGGATTCAGCGTATCAACGCTGCCGCTCGTATGGAAGGTTTGTCTTACTCTCGCCTAATGGGTGCTTTGCACGCTGCCGGTATCGAGATCAACCGTAAGGTTTTGGCAGACTTGGCCGTTAACCATCCGGAAGCATTCAAGGCTATCGTAGCTAAAGTGAAATAAGATTTTTGCTATATAGTTAATAAAGAGCCTCCCCGAAAAGGAGGCTCTTTTTTTGTTGTTTTTGTTTGGTTATGTCGATACGATTACATATCTTTGTAACAAGAAAAAGATAAACAGGGAATGAGTTAAGCCGCACTTGTTCGATTGGGAAACTCATCAGTTTATTTTAATTCCGAGACATAGCTCTTGTCGCCAATGGCGGGCCGCGCCCTTCGGGGTATGCTTAGCACGGCGGATTACAAAGGTGGCAAAGCACTCAAATCCTGTCATACGGAGTTTGTTCACATCTACAGTGCGGCTTTTTCAAATAGGGAAGAGGATCTTTAATTAGATTCTCTTCTTTTTTATGCGGTTCACGCAGGTAGTCTCGTTAGCTCATATAAGTAGTCTTCTGAGGATAAAGTGGCTCACCCGATAAACCTGGGGGATTAAGCATACAGCTTTGTAAGTCTGAAAAGAAAGAATTTTATATCCGTTACTCCTCTTAAAGCAGCTCTAAACGCCTTAATTTTAGCATTAAAAGACTCTGCAAATGCATTAGTTGCCCTGTTTACAAAGAAGTTCAAGACTTCATCATAGTGCTCGTAAAGTGTGGCGGCAATAACATTGAAACTCTTAAAGCCAGAGTCGTCCACTTTGTTGTACCATCGTGCAAGCGAGAGTCTTGCTGCATCTTTGACGGTATTCTTGGAAAATATCATTCTTAGGGAATGTGTAAGCGAATAGGCTTCTTTAAGATCAGGATACGTTTCAAAGAGCACCTCAGCTCTTTGTCTCTGACTTTCCGTCCATTTGTCGGCAGATTTAAAAAGCAGATATCTGCTGCGAGCCAACAACTGCTTGTGGGTATCACCATTTGCAAGCACAATTGGAGTGTATGCTTCGCCCAGGCATTTGGCTTCTTCCCTGGCATCCGTGTCTGCTTGAATGGCATCCCATCTATGCGCGATACGCATCTCCTGCAAGGCATCACATGCAAGTTTCTGTATATGAAAGCGGTCTATGGTACGCATTGCATTCGGGAAACAGCGTCTGGCTATAAGTCGCATGGAATTCGACATATCCATTGTTATCTCCTTAACCAACAGTCTCTTGTCCTCGTCAATGCGCATAAGTGCTTCCGTGACAGCATCTGCCGCCACACCCTTTACAATAGCAATGATGGTACCTTTACCTCCACGTGAAGATCTGTTGCTTACTATAGTGTACAGCTCACCGTTGCTTGGAGCCGTTTCGTCAATGCAGATGCTTTCACCAATGTTCTCTGGAAAGACAAGCCAGTCTTCTGCATGTGAGAGTTCTGACCATTCACGATAGCCGCTGAGCACTTCCTTGTATTGCTTTTCAAACGTATCCCCGTTTATGTGATAATAGCGGTCAAGCGAACGGGAGGTCGTAGGAATCGTCTCCATACACTCCTTTTAAAAAAGCCGCAAACTCCTTGGAGTAGCGGGTTTCTTCAGCCTTCAGGTCGTAAGAGTCGGAGAAGTATCGGTTATTCTGCTTGTCATACCATTTGCGTCTTCTGACAATTAGGTCAACACCTTTATCGCGGATTGGAAAGTCACGTATAGTTACGGCTTCACAGAACCCTTTGGATTCAATCTCTGGGTTCTCTTTATATTCAGCCTTAACCGATTCATCAAGATAGATGCGGATAAGGGATGCCTCTTCTTCTACACGTACTACTTCAAAATTTGAAAGTATCTCTGATGGCAGAATCAACTGTGCCAATGCTAATAGTCCTTGATTGTTCATGGTACAAAGGTGCAAATTTTCTATAGAATTAAAGAATTTTCCCCCTGATTTATCGGGTGAGCCGATAAAGTGAATTATTTTGAAAATAAATTAGGTTTTATAGTTGGTAATCCAAAAAGAATGCTTTCCTTTGTACCAACAAACAAAAGATAGTTTGTCTTGCTCTTTATCTTCGAGTTTCTATTCTCAGTAATGATAATATATTCTTCTAGAAATCGATCTTCACTAACATCACTTGTTTTATTATTAATTTATTTTTAATTTTTTTCGTATGAATATTTACATTGGAAACTTGAGTTATCGAGTAAGAGAGTCTGATTTGCAACAAGTATTAGAAGAGTATGGTGTTGTTGATTCAGTAAAGTTAATTGTTGATCGTGATACTAGACGTTCTAAGGGTTTTGCTTTCGCTGAAATGCCTAACGTAGACGAGGCTCAAAAAGCTATCGAGGAATTAAACCAAGCTGAGTACGAAGGTCGTCAGATGGTTGTAAAAGAAGCAATTCCTAGACGTTAATTTTAGAAGATATACATCTTAAAATAACTCTGAAGCGGGGAGACGATAGTCTTTCCGCTTTTTTGATATTGTCCATTATTGTCGTATATTTACGCACCAAGAATAACACAACTAAAAAATAAGTATTATGACGTTGCCAAAACGGTCTTGCATGAAAGTAACCGGACTTGCTCTCGCTTGCTCCTCGCTACTTTTTTCCTGTGTTCCCAAGGAGGTTTCGCAGGTGAATTTAATCCCTAAGCCGGCCCATATCGAGGTGACTGGCGGTTATTTCAAAGTAGATAGTAATCTCGTATTCGGGAATGATCAATCGGGTACGATCCGTTACGTGGTCGATGAGTCTTTCAATGGCGGAAATCCGGAGGGATATGCGTTGAATGTGACCAAGAAGGGGATCGAGTTGAGAGCCGCCTCTAAATCCGGATTGTTTTACGGGGAACAAACGTTGCGCCAGCTGTATACGTCGAAAGGGATTCCTTGCGTATCGATCCAAGATAATCCCCGTTTCCCGTATCGTGGCTTGCATCTGGATGTCTCTCGTCATTTCTTCCCGAAAGAGGAGGTGATGAAGTTATTGAACGTCATGTCTTATTATAAATTGAATACGCTTCATATGCATTTGACGGATGCCGGTGGTTGGCGTATCCAGATGGATAAATACCCGAAACTGACTACGGACGTGGCTTTCCGTACGGAATCCGATTGGCAGAAATGGTGGGATGGAAAGGATCGCAAGTATCTGCCGGAAGGAACTCCGGGGGCATATGGCGGTTATTTTACGAAAGAAGATATCCGTGAGATCGTGGATTACGCTACGGCTCGGCATATTAATATAATACCGGAAATCGAATTCCCGGGGCATTCGGACGAGGTGTTCGTGGCGTACCCGGAGTTGAGTTGTGCCGGCAAACCTTATACGACGGGTGATTTCTGCATCGGCAACGAGAAATCGTTTACGTTCATGGAGGATGTATTGTCCGAGGTGATCGAGTTGTTCCCTTCCGAATATATCCATATCGGGGGAGACGAGGCCGGGAAGGGAGCTTGGAAGACCTGCCCGAAATGTCAAGGCTTGATGCGCCGGAATGGGATGAAGGACGTGGATGAGTTGCAGAGCTATATGATTCATCGTGCCGAGGAATTCCTGATTTCCAAAGGCCGCAAATTGATCGGTTGGGATGAGATTCTGGAAGGGGGCTTGGCTCCGGAGGCTACCGTCATGTCTTGGCGGGGCGAGGAAGGGGGAATCAAGTCCGCCCGCATGGGACACGACGTGGTCATGACACCGGGTGGTTATATGTATTTCGATTTCTATCAAGCCGATCCGAAGACACAGCCGTATGCCATCGGCGGTTATACGCCGATCAAGCGGGCGTACAGTTATAATCCAGTGCCTGTGGATTCGTTGACTGCCGAGGAAAGTAAGCATATCCTAGGGGTACAGGCGAATACATGGACGGAGTATATCAAGGATGAGAAGCATCTGGAGTATATGATGTTCCCTCGTGCCTTAGCGGTCGCCGAGATCGGATGGACTCCGCAAGAGGATCGTAGTTGGGAGGATTTTAAGCCTCGTATGAACGCGAATATCCCGGTTCTGCAACGGATGGGTATCAATACGTTCACGCTCTCGGACGAGATCGAGACCACGATGGAGGTAGATACCTTGCGGCGAGAGATCAAGGTCATGTTGGATGCGGAGAAATATCCGGCGGAGATACGTTACACGACAGACGGCTCTATTCCCGCCGCCTCTTCCCGGGTCTATAACGGCCCGATCGTGGTGAAAGACTCCGCTGATATCAAGGCCGCTATCTTCCGTGACGGGCAGCTTCAAGGAACGCCTACCGAGAAGAAGGTGGATTATCACCGGGGTATCAATAAGCCTATACATTATAATAGTAAGCTGTATAGCGGTTATATGGCGGGTGGCATGAACGCCTTGCTGGACGGCTACAGGGGAGGCTTGACTTATCTGGACGGTCGTTGGCAGGGTTATTTGAATGACTTGGATTGCGTGGTGGACATGGGCGAGGTGACGGATATCCATAAGGTATCGTCCCGCTTTATGCAATTGATCGGCCCGGGCGTGTACCAACCGGGAGAGGTGGAGTTGCTGACATCGGAAGACGGGGAGAGCTATATCTCGCAGGGAGTTATCCCTACTACGATATCCAATACGGATAAAGACCTGTCTTTTCAGGAATATACGTTTAACGGCGATTGGAAAGCCCGTTATGTCCGTGTCAAGGCAAAAGAGGCGAATAAGGGTTTCATCTTCACGGATGAGATCGTGATCTGGTAAGTATGAATCAATTAATTATCAACTAAAATACATTTATCAAATGAAGAAACAGTTAATGACCTTCCTGTTGTGTGGCAGTCTGTTCGCTACGGCGCAGCAACCGGTAGATTATGTGAACCCCTTCATCGGTACGAGCAATTACGGTACGACGAATCCCGGTGCGGTTTGTCCGCAGGGTATGATGAGCGTGGTTCCTTTCAACGTCATGGGGTCGGAGAAGAACCGTTTTGACAAGGATAGTCAATGGTGGTCTACTCCTTACTCGGCAGACAATAAATTCTTTACGGGATTCGCCCACGGCAGCTTGAGCGGTGTGGGATGCCCGGAGCTGGGAGGTTTGCTATTGATGCCGACGACGGGCGAGTTGAACGTGGACTATAAGGCTTACGGCAGTGAGTACAAGGACGAGGTGGCTCACCCCGGTTATTATAGCAATACCTTGACCAAGTATAATATCAAGGCGGAGGCTACTGCCAGCATGCGTACGGGCTTGAGCCGTTTTACCTTCCCGAAAGGGGAGAGCCATATCCTCTTGAACCTAGGCGAGGGCTTGACGAACGAGACCGGCGCTACGGTACGTATCGTGAATGATACGGAGATCGAGGGGAGTAAGCTTTTAGGTACGTTCTGCTATAATCCACAGGCCGTATTCCCGGTTTACTTCGTGATGAAGGTAAACAAGGCCCCGAAGAAGATGGGTTATTGGAAGAAACAACGTGAGATGAAGGGGGTAGAGGCCGAATGGGATATCTACTCCGGCAAGTATAAGTTATATACCAGTTATACCCGTGAGATGAGCGGAGACGATGTCGGCGTATGGTTCGATTACGATACGGACGAGGGCGAGGCTATCGAGGTGAAGATGGGTATCTCGTACGTGAGCATCGAGAACGCCCGCCTGAACATGAATACGGAGCAGCCCGGCTTCGATTTCGACAAGGTCCGTACGGCGGCTAGCACGATGTGGAACAAGGATCTTTCCAAGGTACAAGTGGAAGGAGGTACGAAAGACGAGAAAACGATATTCTATACCGGTATGTATCATTTGCTGATCCATCCGAATATCCTGCAAGACGTGAACGGCGAGTACCCGATGATGGAGAGCCTGAAAGTAGGCCATACCACCGGAAACCGTTATACGGTCTTCTCCTTGTGGGATACGTACCGCAACGTAAGTACCCTGATGACCTTGCTCTATCCGGAGCGTCAATTGGATATTATCCGTACGATGCTGGATATGTACCGGGAAAACGGTTGGTTACCGAAATGGGAGCTTTACGGACGTGAGACCTTTACGATGGAGGGCGATCCCTCGATCCCGTATATCGTAGACGCATGGATGCGCGGCTTGCGTGACTTTGATGAGCAAACCGCTTATGAGGCGATGCGTAAAGGCGCTACTACCCCGGGAGAGTTCAACCTGCTTCGTCCGGACGCGAACGATTATTTCAGCAAGGGCTATGTTCCTTTGCGTGAGCAATACGATAACTCCGTATCTCATGCGCTGGAATATTATATCGCCGACTGGAACTTGGCTAATTTCGCTCAAGCCTTGGGTAAGAAAGAGGATGCCAAGTTATTCCGTGACCGTTCTTTAGGTTACAAACATTATTATAGCAAGGAGTTCGGAACGCTGCGTCCTATCTTGCCGGACGGCACTTTCTACTCTCCGTTCGATCCGAAACAAGGCGAGAACTTCGAGCCTAGTCCCGGTTTCCATGAGGGCAACGCATGGAATTATACGTTTTATGTTCCTCACGATATCAAGGGACTGGCCAAATTGATGGGAGGCGATAAGAAATTTGTCGATCATTTGCAGAAGGTATTCGATGACGGCAATTATGATCCCGCCAACGAGCCGGATATCGCTTATCCTTATTTGTTTAGTTATTTCAAGGGAGAGGCTTGGCGTACTCAGAAGTTGGTCCGTCAGTTGTTGAAGGATTGCTATCATAACGCCCCGAACGGTGTCCCGGGTAACGAGGATACAGGCACTATGTCCGCTTGGGCTATTTTCTCCATGATGGGCTTCTATCCGGCTTGTCCGGGCGACGTGAACTATGTATTGACTTCCCCGACTTTCGATAAGGTTACG
Organism: Parabacteroides sp. KHUB-02; assembly: GCF_056640955.1. Taxonomy (NCBI): domain Bacteria; kingdom Pseudomonadati; phylum Bacteroidota; class Bacteroidia; order Bacteroidales; family Tannerellaceae; genus Parabacteroides; species Parabacteroides sp. KHUB-02. The sequence goes on from NZ_JBWQEV010000001.1 coordinate 1,105,801, forward strand.
ATCCAGCTCGACAAGAAATTCTATCCTAAAGGCGAATTGGTAATCGAGTCTAAGCATAGTAATCCGGAAGCGATCTACATCAAGGACGTTTTCGCCGGCGATAAAAAGCTAAAGGGCTACACCATCTCGCAAGAGGACTTGGTAAATGCCGGAACCTTGCGTTATATCCTCGAGGATACGCATAAGTAAGCCAAGATAAAGATATACCGAATTTGATATTTACCGGACGCAGATGACACCGACAAGCACGGGTGATCTGCGTCCGGTTTATTTTTTGATATCCTAAAACCATTTGATCTTCCTGAATATAAAAAAGGCCGTAGCGGATAGCAAGATCGAGAGCAAGATGATAACCACGAAACCATGTGGCATATCCTCCATGTAGATCGGGACGTTCATCCCGTAGAAGCTAGCGATTAATGTCGGAACCATTAAGATAATGGAAAGTGATGTCATACGTTTCATGATCGTGTTCACGTTGTTGGAGATGATAGAGGCGAAAGCGTCCATCGTACCCGTAAGAATATCGCTATAGATATTTACCGTGTTATGGGCCTGTTTCAACTCGATCTCCACGTCCTCCACCAAATCCTTGTCGATATATTCCGGCTCTTGGAAAATATTCTGGAGCTTGGCCAGCATCACCTCATTCCCGCGGATGGAGGTGTTGAAGAATACCATGCTCTTCTCCAGCTTCATCAACGCTAGCAGATCCTCGTTGCGGATGCTTTTCTCCAACGCCTTTTCCGCCTCGGTGACGGCGTAATTGATTTGTTTCAGGTATTTAAGGAACCATACGGCCGATGAGTGGATCAGCCGGAGGATCAACTCATACTTGTTTTTAATCTGGAGTTCCTTCCGTTGGGTATAACGGATGAAATCGGGGATCAAGTCCGTCTTATGGTAACATACGCTTACGATGATCTCATTGTTCGTGATGATACCGATCGGCACCGTATTGAACGGGATGTCATGATCTTGGTTCTGCAACGGGATACGTAAGATGGTAAGCAACCAATTCCCCTCGTACTCGATACGGGGACGTTCGTCCGTATCGGCTATATCGCTCAAGAATGATTCGGGTACGTTAAATCGATCCATCAAGAATTGAAGATCTTCGGGAGTCGGGCACTCTACGTTTACCCAACTGTTAGGAAGCCATTGGTTCTTCTCCACATAACCGGCCTCACAATAAAGAAATTGTCTCATTATTGCCTCCTTTCGTGTTTAATCCGAGCAGAGGATCAATGAAACCCTCCACCTCGTTAGTTCATACTCTGTTCTGTTTCTAGCGGGATACTGTCGTCCATAATTTGAAAATTACTTTTTACGGGTACAAAGATAATACTTTTTTACGTAAGTAAAGTTATGTCGCTGTATGCTGACAGCAATATTGTTGCCAGTTTACGTTAGCATAGGCTTACTTCTCTGAGAGTATTGCGATACTTCTGGTAATAGTACTGGAGTACTTTCATGGAAGTACCCGAGTACTGCCTAAGAAGTACTCCAATACTTCTTAGGCAGTACTGGCCATCTATTCAATCCCGCATTTCCCCTCTTCGTTGAAGTAGAAGAAGAGCCCGGTATCTATGCTGACCGGACCATGGATACGGCTTACGGCGGGTTCCCATGCGGGCATCAACCGGAGTACCCGTAAGGCTTCATCGCGGAACTCATCATAGGTTTTCCCCGTATCACGAGGATACAGTATATTCTCGGGTAGGCTTACGGGATTCTGTAACATTCCTAAGGAATCGATCGTGAAGGAGTAGAAGAGTCGTACCTTCGTGCCCGTACCTTTATAAGATTTGGGATAACGCAGGTTCTGTTCGAAGAAACGGGTCATGGCTTCTCTTCCTCCCTTGAACTCGGCCATGGGGCGAGGCTCGTGGAGCCGGCTGGCGAAGCGTGTGTATTCCTCATAATCTTCCGGGTTATCGGATAGGTAGAACGTGGCGGCCAAAGGATAATGGACGATGCCGGCGCCCTGTCCGGTGATGACGGTCTTATGCACCCGGTACAATCCCGGTGGATTTTCCTTGAGCTCAGGCATCAAGGTGGCCGAGAAATCGTCTCTTGTCTGGTTAGGAAAGATCGGATAGCCGAGATCGACGAAGGCGCAGGGTTGCGGGATTCCTTTCCATGCTTTACCATCGAAATGCTCGATGAAGTACGATTCACCTCCCATCCCTTCTAGGTTGGTATGGTTGGTGATGGCGATCTCGATCCGTTCGATGTTGGTTGGGTAGACATTCGGGCTTACTCGCATGGAGAAGTGGGTGGTGTCCTCGCAAAGAGATTCCTCGGGCGACCGGTCGTAAGGGCCTCCGCCGATCCGGATGAGGGGCGAGTCGAATACGTAGGTCTTAAACGCTTTTACATACGGGGTTTCCGCTATGATAAGCTGTAGGAAGACGGAGTCGTCCGTGTTCCAGAGGGAGGTCATGTTTCTGCGGATCTTCCGTAGATGCGGGGGAAGGGTATCGTATTCCTTGCCGAAGAACAATTCTATGCTGTCCCGTATCTGCTTGGCGGTCCATCCTTCCGTGGAAACTGAAGATGCGGCATGGGTATCAATCGGTAACGGTAGGGTATCTTGCCGTGCTATGGATTGGGAGTCGGCTGAGTAGTCGCTACTGTTTTCCCCTTTCTTTTGTTTGGTATGGCAGCCGTATAATAGGCAGCCGCCCATGATAACTAATCCGATAAAATACGCTTTCATGATTCGACAGGTTTTAATTCCTAAATATAAAGAATCTTTTTCAGAAATGGGTAAAAGATATTACCTTTGACTCCCCAAATAGAAAGAATGATGGCAGAAGGAACAAGAAATACAGGAAGAGGAAGGAAAAAGCCTGTGGAGATGCTCCCCGATATGGGGCGTCTTCAGCCACAGGCCCGTGAGTTAGAGGAGGCTGTGTTGGGTGCGTTGATGCTGGAGAAAGACGCGTACTCGATCGTCAGCGAGATCTTGAAGCCGGAGTGTTTCTATGAGAAAGCGCATGAGAAGATTTATGCCGCTATCGTAGACTTGGCGTTGAGCCAGCGTCCCGTGGATATGCTTACCGTAACGGAGCAATTGAAGAAACGGGGAGAATTGGAGGATGTAGGCGGACCGTTTTATATCTCTCAACTTACCAGCAAGGTGGCCAGTAGCGCCCATATCGAGTATCACGCCCGGATCATTGCCCAGAAATATCTGGCGAGGGAGTTGATCTCTTTCACGGCGATGATCCAAGGAAAGGCATTTGATGAGACGCTCGATGTAGAGGACCTGATGCAAGAGGCGGAGGGTAAGTTGTTCGAGATCTCTCAACGTAACGTAAAGAAGGATGTCACCCAGATCAACCCCGTCATCAAGGACGCTATGGAGATGTTGCAAAAGGCGGCCCTCCAGAAGGAAGGTCTGAGCGGATTGCGCACGGGCTTCGAGGGCTTGGATAAGATGACTTCCGGTTGGCAGAATTCCGACCTTATCATTATCGCCGCCCGTCCGGCCATGGGTAAGACGGCCTTCGTCCTTTCCATGGCGAAGAATATGGCGGTGAATTTCAATACGCCTGTCGCCCTGTTCTCGCTCGAGATGAGTAACGTGCAGTTGGTAAACCGTCTGATCGTGAATGTCTGCGAGATACCGGGCGAGAAGATCAAGAGCGGACGCTTGGAGAGCTACGAGTGGGAACAGCTGGACTTTAAGATCAAGGAGCTTTACGACGCCCCGATCTTCGTGGACGATACCCCGAGCTTGTCCGTCTTCGAGCTGCGAACGAAAGCCCGTCGTCTGGTGCGTGAGCATGGCATTAAATGTATCATTATCGACTACCTTCAGTTGATGAACGCTAGCGGTATGAACTTCGGTAGCCGTGAGCAGGAGGTGAGTACGATCTCCCGCTCGTTGAAGGGATTGGCGAAGGAATTGAATATCCCGATTATCGCCTTGTCGCAGTTGAACCGTGGTGTGGAAGCTCGTCAAGGCGTGGAAGGTAAGCGTCCGCAGCTAGCCGACTTGCGTGAGTCCGGAGCTATCGAGCAGGATGCCGATATGGTATGTTTCATCCACCGTCCCGAATATTATAAGATTACGGAAGACGAGCGGGGAAATTCCCTGATCGGCCTCGCCGAGATTATTATCGCCAAGCATCGTAACGGTGCAGTGGGGGATGTCCGGCTGCGCTTTAAGAGCGAGTTCGCCAAGTTTATGAACGTAGAGGAAGATATAGCGGTAAGGGAATTCTCCTCGACCATGAACGGTGGAGACCCGATGCCCCCGATCCCATCGGCGGGAGCTGACTTCTTGAGTCAAGGTAGCAGTAACGAGGTTCCGTTCTAATATAGCATGAATGAGCGAAAGAGGCGAAAACGTTTGCGGTAGATTTTTCGCCTCTTCTTTTCTGTTTCGTTGGCGAATCCGATTCGAAACTTCTATCTTTGTGATTGAAAACAAATTACTGAATCAGCCATGACGAGACACTTAGTTCCGGTATCTATATACCTGTCGCTGTTGCTTAGCTGCAACTCACCGAAAGAATACAAATCCTTTGATGAATACCCTTCCTATGAGGGAGACGATCTGGAGTTGTTCTATTCCCCCACGAAATCCGTGTTCACCCTTTGGGCCCCGACGGCGGAAGAAGTCCGCTTGAATCTTTACGCCTCCGGTGAGGGAGGGGAGCCTATCCGCCAGTTGCCGATGAAATCCTCGGACAAGGGTACGTGGCGTATCTCCGTGAGCGAGGATCTGAAAGGTTCCTTCTATACCTTCCAGATCCGTATCGGCGATAAATGGCTGGATGAGACTCCCGGTATCTGGGCGAAAGCCGTCGGGGTGAATGGAAACCGTGCGGCCGTGATCGATTGGGCGGCTACCGATCCGGAGGGCTGGGAGGCGGATAAATCTCCCGAGTTGAAAAGCTTCTCCGATATTATCATCTACGAGATGCATCATCGGGATTTCTCGATCGCCGCGAACTCCGGCGTGACGCATAAAGGTAAGTTTCTCGCCTTGGCGGAGAACGGCACGAAAGGTCCGGGCGGCGTGGCTACCGGCGTGGATCATCTGAAGGAGTTGGGCGTTACCCATGTCCACATCCTTCCTTCCTATGACTATGGCTCGGTGGACGAGACTCGCTTGCAAGATAATGTGTACAATTGGGGATATGATCCCAAGAACTATAACGCCCCCGAGGGGAGCTATTCCACCGATCCTTACAATCCCGAGGCTCGTATTCGTGAGTTCAAGGAGATGGTGCGGGGGTTGCACCGGAATGGTATCCGTGTGATCATGGACGTGGTTTACAATCATACCTTTGTGGGTGACGGGTCGAATTTCAGCTTGACCGTCCCCGGTTACTTCTACCGTCATAAACCGGACGGAAGCTATTCGGATGCCTCCGGCTGTGGTAATGAGACCGCTTCGGAGCGGGCGATGGTACGCCGCTATATTGTGGAGTCCGTGAAATATTGGGCCGAGGAATACCATGTGGATGGTTTCCGTTTCGACTTGATGGGCATCCATGACGTAGAGACCATGAACGAGGTAAAAGCCGAGTTAACCAAACTAGATCCTTCCATCTTCGTATACGGCGAGGGCTGGACCGCCAGCGATTCCCCGCTACCGGAGGATCAGAGGGCGATCAAGGTAAACGCCCCGAAACTGAATGATGTGGCCGTATTTAGCGATGACCTGCGGGATGCTTTAAAAGGAAGCGTATTCGAGACTACACAGGCCGGTTTCGCCTCCGGAAAGCCGGAAGGTAACGAGGAGTCTATTAAGTTCGGTATCGTAGGCGCTATCCGCCATCCGCAAATCGACTATAACCAAATATTATATTGCAAAGCGCCTTATGCGAACAAGCCTACGCAAGTGATCAACTATGTCTCTTGCCACGATGATCTTTGTTTGATGGATAAGTTGAAGCTCTCGGCCCCGAAAGACGCTACCCCGGATGAGTTGATACGATTCGGCAAGTTGGCCCAGACCATCATCTTCACCTCGCAAGGAGTACCCTTCATGCGGGCAGGAGAGGAGTTGCTGCACGATAAGAAGGGCGTACATAACAGCTATCAATCGCCCGATTCAATCAATGAGATCGACTGGTCTTTGAAGGCAAAAAACAAGGATGTTTTCAACTATTACAAGGATTTGATCGCCCTTCGTAAGTCGCACCCGGCTTTCCGTATCGCCACGGCCGAGGGAGTGAGGGAGGCCCTTCAATTCCAAGAAGTGAACCAGCCCGGTGTCGTAGCGTATACCTTAGGGGAACATGCGAACGGGGATAGTTGGAAGAAGATTATGGTTATCTTTAACGGGAACCGGAAGGCGGTAACGGTTTCTCTGCCGGAAGGAACATGGGTTCCGGTTTGTAAAGACGGTCGGATTTATCTGGACGGTAAAGGTTCCGTACAGGGTAAAACTACCGTAAGCGCCTCTTCCGCCTTGATCTTGAAACAAGATTAATACGGAACTAAATCAAAGAAAATCCCCCGGGACATCTCGATGAATACCGAGCGTCCCGGGGGATTTCTTATTAAATCACTTACTTATCTGATTATTTGTAAGCCTCGCCTTTTACAGCTGCGATACCCGGAAGAACCTTACCTTCTATAGCCTCAAGAAGAGCGCCACCACCTGTAGAAACGTAAGATACGCCGTTAGCCAAACCGAATTTGTTAACGCAAGCAACAGAGTCGCCACCACCTACTAAAGAGAAAGCGCCGTTCTTCGTAGCCTCAACGATAGCCTCGCCAACCGTACGAGATCCGTGCGTAAAGTTCTCGAACTCGAATACACCCGTAGGACCGTTCCAAAGGATCGTCTTAGAGTTCTTGATAACGTCAGCGTAGATAGCCTCGGTCTTCGGACCTATGTCAAGACCTTCCCAACCATCAGGAATCTGATCTACCGGAGCGAAATCAGTCTTAGCGTCGTTGCTGAAATCGTCAGCGATCTTAGCGTCAACAGCCAATACCAAGTTTACGCCTTTTTCTTTCGCTTTCTTGATCAAATCAAGAGCAAGATCCAGCTTATCGTCCTCGCAGATAGACTTACCGATCTTACCGCCTTGCGCTTTCGTGAAAGTATAAGTCATACCACCCGTGATGATCAAGTTGTCTACCTTGTTCAACAAGTTCTCGATGATCTCGATCTTGGAGGAAACCTTAGAACCACCCATGATAGCGGTGAACGGACGTTGGATGTCGTTCATAACCTTATCGACAGCCTTCACTTCTTTTTCCATCAAATAACCGAACATCTTGTTGTCCGTATCGAAGTAGTCAGCGATCAAAGCCGTAGAAGCGTGAGCACGGTGAGCGGTACCGAACGCGTCGTTTACATAGCAGTCAGCGTAAGAGGCCAATCTCTTCGTGAACTCTTTCTGGCTTTCTTTAACGGCTTTCTTGGCAGCCTTCTTCTCCTCGTCAGAAGCGTCTTCAGCCAAACCTCTTGGTTTGCCTTCTTCCTCAGCGTAGAAACGAAGGTTCTCAAGCAACAAAGCTTCGCCCGGTTGCAAAGCGGCAGCCTTAGCGCCGGCTTCTTCGCCAATACAGTCGTTTGCAAACTGAACATCTACGCCTAACAACTCAGAAAGGTGCTTCAATATGTGCTTTAAGGAGAACTTATCAGTAGCGCCTTTCGGACGACCTAGGTGAGAACCGATAATTACGCTACCACCATCCGCTAAGATCTTCTTTAATGTAGGAAGAGCGGCACGCATACGAGTGTCGTCGGTGATGTTGAAGTTTTCGTCCAATGGAACGTTAAAGTCAACTCTTACAAATGCCTTTTTGCCGGCAAAATTGAAATTGTCAATTGTTTGCATAACTATTGTATTTAATGTCTGTATTAAAATGTTCCTTTAATCGCTTGCAAACTTACATAAAATATTTTTATTTGACCGTTTGCGCTTGCTTTAAATTTTATACCAATTTGAAACGTAGCCGTAATCTCCCGTCGGCATAGTCGTAATTCAACAGCTTGAAATGTCCGATCTCGGATGTATTCGCCACGTGCGATCCGATACATGCGCAGGCATCGTAATCGCCTATGCGTACGATACGTAATGTATCGCTGGCATCGTCGGGCAATTTACTTAAATCCACGATATCTCCGGCCTCTTCTTTCGGCATGAACTCGATGGTTACGGGCAGGTGCCGGTCGATCACCTCGTTTATCTTCTTCTCAACCTCGGCCATGACCTCCGCGCTGGGCTCTTCCGCCAATAGATAATCGCATTTAGACTTCTTCCTCTCTATGTGCGCGTTCTTGGATCTGGGACATCCGAACATCCGTACCATTGTCTGGTTTAAGATATGTTCCGCCGTGTGCATAGGAGGATACTCTTGCTTGTTGTGTTCGTTCAGTTGGATTTCTTGTTTCATATATTTGATGTTTTGATTGTATTTCGTGAAAAATATGCTCAAATGTACGAAATAAATCTTTAGTTTTGTAAAGTCATAGAAAACACCTTAAAGGAACGATATGCCAGCTAAGCGCTTATTTGGAATAATATCCATCATATTTCTCTTTGTTACCTGTATATCATGTAAATCCTCTACAGACTTATCGGAGGAGAAGCGTATACTCGTGATTCAATCTTACGAAAAACATTTTCCCGCCTATGAGAAGATGAAGGAAATCATGTCGAGTGATTTGCGGAAGAAGGGGATACATGCGAGTGTCTATTCTTTTTATTTGGATTGTGAGCAATATTCGGAGAAGCAACAGCGACAGAAATTATTCAAGAAACTGAATGAGTTATCGACATGGACCCCGGATATTATTCTGGTCAATGACGATCAAGCCTTGAACGCTTTGATAAGTAGCAGGCATCCCCTCGCTAAATCGATCCCGGTCGTGTTTATGGGGGTTAGTTATCCCAATATCCCGATCATCCGGAAATATCCGAATATGATGGGCTTTTATGATAAACCGGATTATAAGAGGAATATAGAATTGATACGGCGGCTTGTTGGTAATTGCATCGTCATAAGAGTCTCGGACGATACCTTTCAGGATAATATGATGCTGGCGGACATGAATGCGCAGATTCAGGATATTTGTGCCGTGAACAATATATATTCCTTGGATCGGGTACGTTTATCCGGAAAGAACGGGATTTCGATATCGGATATACCTAAGATAAAGCCGGATACGATGTATATAAGCACACTCAGTACGAAATCGGCGAATGCCCTGATTAAGGGATTTGGCGAGAATTATTATAATAAAGCGTATCTGGCAACCAAGAGGGATTATATGACAATCTCGTTGGGGCGGCTCAGCGCCTTTCCATGTTTTTCCGTGATCAATGAGTTGATCGGTAATCAGAATGGCGTAGTTGGCGGGTATGTCACTGTCTTTAAGGATGAGGTAGAGGCAGCTGTAAACCGGGTCGTCTCTATCTTGAAAGGAACGCCCCTGTCCGATTTTCCGCAAATCGAAGAGAGTAACAAGGCTTATGTTTTTGATTACGGTGTGTTAGAACGATGGAGCATTGATAGTAGTAAATTGCCGGAAGGAGCTATTATCGCGAATATGCCGTTTGTCGTTCAATATAAATATTATATATGGGCTGCCGGCTTTATTCTGGTGGTGATGTTGCTTCTGCTTTTTAGTTACCAAAGAAAGCGATATATACAGGAGGCTTTACATAAGAAGGATGCGCAGGAGAAGTTAAAAAGGGAGAAGACTTTTCTTTCTTTTGCGTTGGATAGCGGCAACATTTTCGCTTTTCGGTATAGCAAAGGGGTATTCGAGTTTGATAATAGATTCTACCATTACTTAGGTATGCCCTGTGTGCCGATGAAAATCGAGGAGTTTCAGGATGCTATACATCCTGAAGAACTGGATAATTTCCTTCGAGACCGGAATCTGCTGGATAGTGGCTTTCTTTCCCGGAAAGTGACGCAACGTCGTTGTAACTTTAATAAGAAGGGGTATGAGTGGTGGGAATTTCGCTATGCCCAAAATAAGAATGAGAAAGATTCGGTTTCCGATGACGAAGCTGTTGAGGTAAGTGGCTTATGCTTGAATATCCAGCGGATAAAAGACACGGAGAATAGCCTTATAGCCGCCCGCCGGAAAGCGGAGGAATCCGATCGGATGAAATTAGTCTTTCTGGCGAATATGAGCCATGAGATACGTACGCCTCTGAATGCGATCGTAGGCTTCTCCCAATTGCTCAATTCGGATATGCCTTTGGAACCGGAGGAAAAGGCGGAGTTTATAGATCTGATTACCAAAAACAGTGACCTGTTGCTTAAGCTGATCAACGATATCTTGGATCTATCACGCATAGAATCCGGTAGCATGTCTTTCTCTTATGAGAACCTCGATCTGAGTAAACTGATGGGAGATATCTTCCATACGCATCAATTGATGATGCCGGAGGGAGTGGAGTTAAAGATAAGGGTTCCCCATGAACCTCTTATCATCCGTTCGGATCATTTCCGGTTGACGCAGGTTTGTACCAATTTCATTAATAATGCGGTGAAGTTTACCGCTAAGGGATATATCGAGATCGGATACGAACTTAGCGCAGATGGAAAATCGATCCTTATTTCCGTGAAAGATACGGGTAAGGGCATTCCTGATGATAAAAAGGAAAAGGTATTCGAGCGTTTCCAGAAACTGGATGAGTTTGCTCAAGGTACAGGCTTGGGGTTAGCGATCTGCCAGAGTATCGTTCATACGTTTCATGGAAGCATATCGTTGGAATCCGAGGTTGGCGTAGGTAGTAAGTTTACGATCTCGCTACCTTATACCCCGGGATTGGAGCTGGAGGAAAGAACTTAATTACCTTCGATGAATCGTTTATTGGCCCTCGCTTCTTCCTGCCATTGGGGGATGACGGTTTCTAAAAACTTTTGTTTGGCCTGTTGCTCGGCTTCCATATCGAGGCCGATATATTGCTGGGCTTTCGCTTTTGTGGAGATATCCGGCATCGGAACATCTTGGGTATAGCCTAGCTGCGCTAAGACCTTCATGATCTGGATGCGGGCTTGGGTAGCCTTATCGAGTCCGCTGCCCAAGATACGTGTGACTTCTTGGGGCGCGTGGAAAGCCGCCCCATGTGAGGCCACGGCGAAGTCCCAACGCCATTGTGCCTGCCGGAGCAGTTTTAATACGTTTTTCATTTGAGATTCCGTAGCGCCTTTGTCCCAAGCGAATTTCGCTTCTATATGGGCTTTTGTCAATTCTTCCTCTACACGCATGCGTATGGCGTAGACTTTGTTTTGCCGTTCATAAACATCCTTGCGTAAGGTCTCCTCACTTTCCCGGTGGCAGGCTTGGCAAGTACGGTCTATCATCGCCAACGGGCTTTTGATATGATGGTTGTTGTACCGGTTCTCATCTTCCCCGACAGCAGGCATATGGCATTCTCCGCAGGAAACGCCTCTTTGCCCGTGAATGCCCATCTGGAATAACTCGAAATCCGGATGTTGCGCCTTTATCAAATGTGCCCGGCTTAATTTATGGGTGAAATCGGTGAAGTTTATGCTATCGTAATAGGCTTCTATATTTTCTACCGTATAACCTTGATCCCAAGGTAAGGTTAGTATACGATCTTCTCCTTGGAAATAATATTCGGCGTGGCATTGGGCGCATACTAGAGATCGCATCTCTTGCTCGGTTGCGTCCTCTATACGTAATCCGTTGCGCTTATAGGCACTTTTCAAGAATGAGCGGGTCACGCGCAATCCCATGCTTTGCGGTTCATGGCAGTCTGCGCATCCGATTGGATTTACGATCTCGTTGCCTAGCTCCGCCCATTTCTTCTTATATAAGGTCTTGGCATCGGTGGTCGTTAATAAGCGGGGTATGTCCGGACTTTTACATGCCCAGCATGCGGCAGGCTGGGGGCCACTCGTCGGGGTCATAGGAGCGCCGGTCCGCAGGCTTTTGTATAGATCTTCTATGGAATACATATGCCCTCTGGGACTTAGATAATCTTTGGAGAAAGCGTATCCTGCCCATAATACCACCATTCCGGGATGTTCGGCCAAGATATCAGCTTGTTGGTTCCCATTAAACAAACTGCGGAAAGTCGTGTCCGAGGTTTGTTTCCAACTTTGGTACTCATTGGAATAACGAAGGTCTATAGAGTCGCTGTTTTGTTGATCTATTGGCTGATCATCGGTATCGTCGATGAATTTGATGCTATCTTGTCCGGTAACAGTGGTACGTAAGATCACTAATACGATAATGACGATTAGACTTATGGCTATAGAAGTTTTATAGTGTGCTTTCAAGTGTTTACCTTTTATCTTAAATAAAATATTCTTTGTATTAACTGCGAATATATGAATAATAATGATACGACCGGTAGAAATTGAAAAAATCCTTATTTCATTGCTTCCGAAGACGCTGGATGAAATAAGGATTCTCAAGTGACTCGCATAGGATTCAAACCTATAACCTTCTGATCCGTAGTCAGATGCTCTATTCAGTTGAGCTAGCGAGCCAATCTATAAATGAATTTGAATATTCAAGTGACTCCTAAAGGATTCAAACCTTTAACCTTCTGATCCGTAGTCAGATGCTCTATTCAGTTGAGCTAAGGAGCCAAGATATATTCTATTGCTATCTTCGAATGGTGACCGCGACAGGATTCAAACCTGTAACCGGCTGATCCGTAGTCAGCTACTCTATTCAGTTGAGCTACGCGGCCATTGTTTCGTGATTGCGAGTGCAAAGGTACGTTTTTGTTTTAAATATGCAAACGTTTCGACTACTTTTTTGCGAATTTAATCTAACATTTTTGGATTGAAGATCAGATAACCAATGTTTAAGCCAAAGTTGAAATTCTCCTTCGGATAACTGTATCCGTTGGCGTACAGACTTATACATAAAAATGGCAATTGCAATACGACCGCCGCTTCACCCATATAATTAAACGAGTGCAAAAACTTACCATAATGCGGGATTCCGACATACGGGTTGTTTTCCGGCACCGTCTTTTGTATTTCATAGAGCGGAGCGAAGCCATACATATCCAACCGGAAGTGCAGAAGCTTGCTTAACTTCAAGATCGGGGAAAGCCCGAAAGCCACATATTGGTTCGCCCGGAACGCCTCGTTGAATACAATCTCGCTATGGGGTGTCGGGGTAAACGCCGGGGCCTGTAATACGCTAGCCGTATAGTTATTCATGAGGTTCTTGCTGGATATGACCATTTCCGCCAAATAACCTAAGTTGAAACGGTTGCTCAGCGTCTGGTATTGGTTCCAGCGCCCTTTCAGTTGCAGCCAGCTATGCACTTTGCGACCAATCGGGGCTTCCGTCGTGGCGGAAGTGGGGGATGGAGTGTACTTCTCCGTACCGGTTACGTATTGGGCGATTAGGAATTGCTGTTTTCCGCTTATCGGGTATTGTTTGGCGTTGAGTGAGTTTTGCTCGATACTTAACGAACCGCTGAATAAATCGTACCAGCTATGGTCGAAAGAGGCGTTCGGGAAAGGTATCGTGGTGCTCTGCAAATAGAAATCGTTCAACCGTCCGTAGGCGAACCCGATCTCCGCTTTCGCGTGGTTGAGGAAGGGGAAGCCTAATTTTAGTTTCATGTACAGTTCTTTCTGCTTAATCATGGCGGGCACTATATCCTCATAAAAGAGGGATTGGCTTTCCGTATATTTCTTGTCCGAGAAGACTCCTTGCCAATTTAAATAAGTGGGGATTTGCGTTTGCAGGTACATCCGGCCACTCAACATGACACCACTAAAGGAGTTACCCACTTGAAAGTTCGAGTTTACGTCGGCGGCGAACCGTCCCAGATATTGATACCCCAATCCTAGGTATAATTGATTCGCTTGATGAGACGATACGTTTCCACCGAAGCCAACCGTGATCTCTTCTTTCATCTTCACGTCCAGATAAAGATCGAATTTCTTCTCTTTCCGGTTATAAACGGCATGCGGCATGATTTCCCTAATCTTGGAATAGGTCAGCATCTTGAAATAAGCCCGCTTGAACTCTTCCATGGAGAACTCGTTATTGATATCCCTGTGTAATTGGGCCTCTATGTATTTACGCTGGGCCTCGGATACGCCCGTCACGTAAATATTGCGGAAGATCAGCGGGGGAAGGTTCTCTTTATAGGCTTTTCTTCTTTCGGTAACCTCATTTAAAGGCACTTCCCGGGGAACCCGTTGCTTGATGGAGTCGATCATGGAAAGGGTACGTTTATACCCGATGTCCATAAGCTCCTTGCCTTTCTGGAAATCCAATAAGGAGACGGTGGGAAAACTGAATTTAATCATCATGCCATCTTCCTCCGGTACCTCGTAATCGGTCTTTTGCATGATCATGGTCTCGATCTGGTTATAAGGATTCTCCGAAGGCTTTTTATTCCCTCCCGATACCGTCGATCCGAAAATGAAATCCGGGTGGAACGCATCTTTCATCGGGCCTACCGGGAAATTATCGTAGATACCTCCATCGAATAAAGGAATACTGTCTTTCCATATGGGCTGGAAGAAAAACGGGAAAGTCATGGAGGCACGTACGGCGTCTCCCAGATCCCCATTCTTAAAGATGATCGGCTTTTTAGTATATATATCCGAGGCCACGCAACGGAAAGGGACAAACAGGTTGTCGAAATTCCACCCCGCCTTTGCCGTCGCCTGCGAGAACAAGGCCATGAACGCCTGATTCATCTGTATGGGATTGATCAAGCTTTGCGGTAAGAAGCTAGCCTTGATCTGTAGGGAATCGGACATATCGATGGAGAAATGCGCGAATTCCGGGGTCGGGTAAGGCTCCTTGAAATAATAGGTATATTGCTCCTCCACCGTACCTGTTTGCCAATAGGCGAACTCCTTGGAAAGCATCAGCTCCAGCATCTCCTCGGGGGAATACCCCATGGCGTATAAACTACCGATAATCGCCCCGATGGAGGTACCGGTAATGTAATCGATCGGTATATTATTTTCTTCCAGCGCCTTGATCACTCCGATATGTGCCGCTCCTTTGGCACCGCCGCCACTGAGTACCAACCCTACTTTCTGGGCGGAAACAATCTGAATGGCAGCAAGGAATAAGGCTATGATAACGGTTATTTTCCTCATATGAACCCAATCTGTTTTTCTTCTCCAAATGTAAGAAGTATTTCTTTAGAAACATAAACATTTTGTTTTTTCGTATTGTTGAGTTATCAATACAATTAAAACAGATGATGTTATGAAAGAGAAAGAATTGAATAGGGAAGAGCGGAATAAGACCGTTATGGAGACCGGTGCTTTGGTCATGGCTGAGTTTTATGCGGATTGGTGCCCTCATTGCCAGAAAATGATGCCGATCGTGAAGGAGTTCAAGGAATTGGAGAAAGGAAAATTAGAAGTGGTACAAATCAATATCGAGGAGGAGAGCGCTCTTGCCGATTTGTATACGGTGGAATCGATTCCTACTTTTATCCTGCTACGGAAAGGGGAGGCTTTGTGGAGACAATCCGGCGAGATGAGCTTGGATAGGTTGCGGAAAGTGGTCGAGGATGTCGTGGGCTGAAACTAAAAAAACCGTTCCCCCGAGAAGGAACGGTTTTTTATATATGTGAGGATTGGTTTATCCGATCAGTTCTACGCTACGTTTGATGAATTGGCTTAAGGCCTCTCCCTTCAGCATACCGTTTCCTAACAAAGCAAGGTCGATCAACTGACTAACTGTCTTGTTCGTACCGGCGTACTCGGCCAGAACTTGGTTGCGTTGCTCACGAAGCTCATCCAGCTTATGGTTGGTGTTGGTCATATCCTCTTTCTCTTGCGCCGTGATCTCATCTTCTTTCTTTTTGCTTTGAGCCTCACGTAAGTCGGCTTGACGAGCCTCCCATCCTTTGATATCGCTAAGGATCGGTTTTAACTTCTCGTCGCAAGCTTGCTCCTCTTCTGTTAATACTTTCTTGATCAACGGATGATCCGTATTCAATACGAAGTTGAAGCTATCCGGCATCTCGCCATAGAAAGACATACCCGGTTGCATAGCGGACATCTCACGCATTCTTCGCATATACTCGCTTTGTGTCAACATGACAGGGTTCGCGTTTTCGCCCAATGCCTCGAATGTTACGTAGAACTCGGTCTTGTTCAATTTCGGCATCTGACTCTTGAATATTTCCTGCATGGCCGTTTTCTGCTCCTCGCTCAAGGTTACCTTATTCGAGTCTTCCTTGCGGATCAGGTTATCGATCGTATCGCTATCCACACGAACGAAGCGGCTCTTCTCGAACTTCTGCTCCAATTGTCCGATCAAGTGTACATCCAATTGTCCGTCCATTTCCAAGACGCTGTAACCTTTGTCCTTTGCGGCTTGTATATAGCTGTATTGCTCGTCTTTATTGGTCGTATACAGATAGATTAAGTTACCCTCTTTGTCTGTTTGGTTGTCCTTGATCAAGTTCTTGTATTCCTCGAAAGTGAAGTATTTGCCCTCGACGTCCTTGAATAAGGCGAACTTAGCCGCACGGTCGTAGAACTTCTCATCAGTCAACATACCGTATTGGATGAATAGTTTCAAGCTATCCCATTTCTCCTCGAACTGCGGACGGTCGTTCTTGAAGATCTCTTCCAAGCGGTCTGCCACCTTCTTCGTGATGTGGTTGGAGATCTTCTTCACGTTCTGATCGCTTTGCAAATAGGAACGGGATACGTTCAACGGAATATCCGGTGAATCCAATACACCATGTAATAATGTCAAGAACTCAGGAACGATACCCTCTACGGAATCCGTAACGAATACTTGGTTGCAATATAACTGTATCTTGTTACGATGCAAGTCGATGTTGCTCTTGATGCGAGGGAAATATAAGATACCGGTCAAGTTGAACGGATAGTCTACGTTTAAGTGAATCCAGAACAACGGCTCATCCGTCATAGGATATAAGTCACGATAGAACTTCTTGTAATCCTCGTCGGTCATATCGGCCGGTTTGCGAACCCATGCCGGTTTGGTGTCGTTGATTACGTTATCTTCGTCTGTATCTACATATTTACCATCTTTCCACTCTTGCTTCTTGCCGAATGCGATAGGAACCGGTAAGAAACGGCAGTATTTTGTCAACAAGCCATTGATCTTGTCCTTGTTCAAGAAATCTTTATTCTCGTCGTCTATATACAGGATGATATCGGTACCACGATCCTCTTTCGTCGTTTCCTCCAAGGAGTATTCCGGCGTACCGTCGCAGCTCCATTTCATGGGAACAGCGCCTTCTTTGTACGATTTCGTCACAATCTCTACTTTCTTGGAAACCATGAAAGAGGAGTAGAAACCAAGACCGAAGTGACCGATGATAGAAGCGGCGTCGTTCTTGTATTTCTCAACGAACTCCTCGGCGCCGGAGAAAGCGATCTGGTTGATGTACTTATCGATCTCCTCGGCCGTCATACCGATACCCCGGTCAGAGATCGTGATCGTTTTGTCATCGAACTTAACCTGTACGGTCAAATCGCCGAGTTCGCCTTTAAACTCGCCTACGGAAGAAAGCGTTTTTAACTTCTGGGTAGCGTCTACCGCATTAGAAACAAGTTCACGAAGGAAGATTTCGTGATCACTGTATAAGAACTTCTTGATAATCGGAAAGATGTTTTCCGATGTTACTCCGATGTTACCTTGTTTACTGCTCATAGTCTGAATATCTTATTATTTTTATTGTTATTTTGTGCGTATTCCTGATCCTGATCATTCTCAAGATCCGCCTATTCCTATACAAAACGAATGCCAAAATGTTTCGGATAAACTATAAATGACAAAAAGGCAGATGCCGGCTGATAGATTTGCAGCCGGGCATAGTTTGATCAAACCATATCATCTCCTGTCTTGGCGAATGTAACACGGATGGTTTTATGGAATGGGATAAAACGGGATACGATCGCTATGAATAAGGAGATGACTAATAAATACCCCAGTATCTCTTTTAACGCCAATAATAAGCTTTGTTGCTGTAACGTATTATAGAGTGTATTGGTAGCCATTTGCGCTGCCTCGTCGTAGGGATGCCCTTGGGTCAAGGCGTTGCCAAGCGCCTGATTATAGCGTGAGGCGGCTAGAGGATCGGCCAGCGTAACGGTTTCTGATAAGGAATACATATATTTTTGTTCCAAGCGATATAGTATATTACTGTAAAAAGAAGTCGCCATGATAGGGGATAGTACCGAACGGAAAATGATGAGAAAGAAAGCGTTTGACAATAAATATTTAGGATTTAAATCTTCCACGGCAAATAAGGCAAAAGCTATGATAAGAATCATCATGCCCAATCCCCTGAGGAATATAGGAAAGTAGAGCATCTCGTATCTGCTATCCGGTGAGATCCCGAAATAAAGGCTCCCGAAGAACAGGACGAAACAACTCATTCCTCCCGCTATCAAGAAACGAAACCGCCAACGTTGCCACCGGAACCACCAAAAACAGATGAACGCCCCCAAGACATATCCCGGAAGCAAATAAGTATAAAGGGAATAGGTATGGGTGCTGTCTACCTTTAAGATACTGGTCAGGTAGCTGGTCAACAAGGTAGTCGAAGTACTGAAAAACATGACAAGCATCATATAGAAATAACCGATAATGGCTTTCGGTTGGTATAAAGGCGCCAGATTCACGTACGGACGTTCCGAATGATATTGATACCAAATAAATAAAGCGATCAATATCGGGGCGATCATGATATAAAGGCAAATCTTGGGGGATGCCATCCAGTCGAGTACTTTCCCGTAATTAATGACATACATAAGCATTAACAATCCGGTGGATATGATGAACATTTCCCGGATGTGTAGATCGGCCAAGGGGATGGACTTGATCGGCCGGTTATGGCGGAAGCAGATGATTACCACTAGTATGGCCAATAAGATCATCAGCATCATGAAATAATACATATATTTCCAGTCATAATGGTAGGCTAACTGTGCGGTAACAAGCATGGACGCTTGTCCCCCTCCGAAAACAAAAGGATAGAAGTAGGAATAGAATTGGCTACGTATATTTTTAGGGCTGAATATCTTTTGTGCGTACCGGATAAACCACAGCATGAGAAACCCTTTCAGGAAACCAATCGCGAAACTACAGACGATCAATATGTCGGCGTTCTGGGAGCGGGCACAGATCCAGCTTAAGAAGAACTGGGCGACTAAATCCGCTAACAATAAGAATTTTATAGAGAAGGCTTCTAATATCTTCGGAATAATCGGATAGGATACCGCCATTCCCGCCGCTGCCGCGTAATATCCCATGGTTATATCCTCGGTGTTCGTGCCTAGCGTGTTTGATACCTCCAGCATACTGCCGGTGTACGAACCGTTTAGCATCGTAACCGGAAGGATAACGATGAAGATGCAAATCAATCCTAACCAGTCCGGCACCCATTGGCGGATCGGTGCCCCAAGCTCTTTCATCGTGATCATTTGCGTAAGGCTTCTGTTTCAACCATCATGCCTGCTTTTAAGTATTGCGTATCTTCTTGCGATAGATTTTCCAAGTCTATCCGTACCGGGATACGTTGTTGTACCTTGACGAAGTTTCCGGCGGAATTGTCGGTCGGGACCAATGAGTATTTGGAGCCTGTGGCGTCGGAGATTGCGGTTACCTCCCCGTTGAATATCTTTCCCGGCAACGCGTCTACCTTGATACGTACTTTTTGCCCGATATAGATGTGGGGGATCTGGGTCTCCTTGTAATTGGCCGTGATCCATTTGTCTTTATCTCGTACGAGGTAGGATATCGTTTGTCCGGCTTGCACGTATTGTCCGGGCTCTAAGGTCCGTCTGCCTACATGACCGTCGTAAGGGGCGGTTATAACGGTATAGGAAAGGTTTAACCTCGCTAAATCCAGATCCGCTTCTTTTCGTAAGATCGCCGCCTCGGCTCCTGTTGTCTTCTTGCTGGTTTCGGTGAATTGGGAGAAAGCGGCTTTCTTTTGTTCCACCAACGCCTGATATCGGGCTTGCGCCGCCTCGAAAGCGGCTTTGGATTGCTCGTATTGTTGCTCGGGGACCGATTCTTCTTTCAGCAGCCGCTCAAATCGGTGATAATCCTGTTCCAGTTGCCAAAGCTTGGCTTTAGCCTCGGCGATGTTGGCGTCTTGTACGGCGATGTTCGTATGGGAGGTCTCGATACCGGAACGAAGTACGTCTTGTGATCCTTGGGCATCGATCAACGCGGCCTCTGCCTCTTTTACCTTGATCCGATATTCCCGATCGTCCAGTATGAGAAGTGTGTCCCCTTGGTGAACGTACTGGTGTTCCTTGAAACGGACCTCTTTTATGTAGCCGGAGGCACGTATATTTAGTGGGGCGATATATTGGTCCACAAAGGCATCGTTTGTCACCTCATAATTGATGTAACGCCAGAAATAATTGGCTGTCCACCAAATGCCGGAACCGGCTAAAAGGATACATATGGAGTTTAATACTATATTCCGTGTCCTTACTTTCTTTAGTCTTTGATGTTTCTCTTTTAATTCGTTTGCCATAGTCGTTGTTTCTTTTTAGAGACGGCCGCAAGCCTTCTGTAGTTGATAGTAAGTGTAAATCACGTGGGTACGGGCATTCGTGAGCTGTAGCTCTGCGTTGAGGAGAACCGAGTTCGCGTCGAGTAAGTCGGTTAGGATCGCCAATTGGTTTAAATACCGGTTTTGCATGATCCTATAGTTCTCTTGAGCTTGCCGTACGGATAACTTCAAGGCTTCCACTTCTTGTAGAGCCTCCTTATGACGTAAGAACGCGGTGCGTACTTCCATACGGATTTTCTGCTTTTTCTGTTCCTCCTCGTTTTTATGTAACGAGACCATCCATTTGCTTTCCTTTATCTTATGGTTGTTTTTATATAAAGAGGATAAAGGGTAGGAGAGCGACAGCCCTATGTTCCAGTTGTTGTTATACATATCCGCTAATGTTCGGGAGACCGGACGTGCCAATGTGTTCGACGCATATAGCGATAGGCTGGGTAGCGAGGAGGCTTTAGTCAAACGTATATCGTTTTGGGCTAACTCTGTTTGTTTCCGGAGTAGACGTATCGCCGGATCATTGGAATAGGCTTGGGCTACATAATCTTCGTAAGTTTCTAAAGATACGGTTTGGTCCAGTAACGTGGTATCTGGTTTGAGCAATAGATTCTCATCGAGACCGATCAGGATATCCAATTGCTGTGATACCAGTATGAGGCTATTATCCGTTTCTTGCAAGGATAGGCGGTCGTTGGTTAATTGCATCTCGCTTCTTAATACGTCGTTATTGGTTATCAGTCCCTCTTTTTTCATACGCCGGATATCTTGCAGGCGGCGTTCCGATTCCTCGATATTACGGGAAAGCACCTCACGTTGTTTAAACAGGCTGAAAAGACCGATGTATTGGTTTAATAGACCGAGCTTGATCTCACTCTGGTCTGTGAGCGTTTGTAAAGAGGCGACTTCTTTCTCCAGATCCGCTTTCCGAATGGAATACCGGATTTTACCGCCTTGATATATCGGTTGGGTAAGGTCGATGGCATAGTTCTGGGACCAATCGGGCGCTTCCGGGCGAGTCGGATGGGCGAGTCCTTGCTCAAAGAGGATCGGTTGCCCTACATATCCACCTTTCAAGCCGATTTGCAGGTCTGGCAATTGTACGGAACGTGCCGTATGGGTTCTCTCTTGCGCTATCGATTCTTTTAAGACGTCTGCTTGGATCTGCAGACTATGCCGTACGCCTCTCTCGAAAAGCTGGTTGATGGTCAAGAAGAGCGAATCGGTTTGGGCGATTGCCGGAAATGTAGCGACCGTCATACAAAAGAGGCTCAATACGTGCTTTTTATATATTCTCAAGGACATTATGTACTGCTTTTAATTCGGATAACATGGTTTCTACGTTCTCTATTCCGATAATATGCTCCGCATGTACATAAACCTGATCAAGGATCGGGCGAATTTGCTTTTTGAATTCTTCTCCTTCCGGGGTTAGGAAAACCAGTTTGTTCCTCCGGTCCTCGGGATCTTCTTTCCGATGGACGTAGCCTTTCTTCTCTAAATTGTTCATTAGGTTTGTCAGACAAGCCTTATCCTTTGCCGTTCTCTCTGCCAAGACCTGTTGGGTGATACCTTGTTCGTGCCATAGGCAACTCAAGATTTGAAGCATCTCAAATGTTATACCGGCGTTGTTCTTTTTCAGCGTTCGTTGCATAGACCGACGAAATGCCATGCGTGTGCGGACAACTTGTAACATAAGTTCCCGGAATTCTTTACCTTCTACCATTACTTATAATTCTTTTAAACTTGCTGGGCGCGAAGATAGCGTTTTTTCTCGGATTAGTCAAATGTTTAACTAATTAGCGTCTCGCTAATAAAGTATGTTTGCCATCTAGGTGGCACAGCTTTGCCATCGGCGTGGCACGGGCTTGCCATCACTATGGCACGGGTATGCCATCAGCGTGGCACAGCTGTGCCAAGGCGATGGCAGATGTTGGCACAGTATGTGTATGAAAGACAGGTGTATAGAATGAAGGCGTAACAAACCCGTGGAGTGATTCGTTACGCTTTCTGTTTAGTTCTCGTTTACGAGTTTAAGATGCATTCTTCTTTATCCAAACGCCTCCTTCAATTGCTTCACCCATCGCTCGATTCGTTTGTCGGTTTGATCCGGTTGGTTTTCCAAATCGAGGACTAAGCCTAGTAGTTTGCCATTTTTCAAGGCTTTGGAGGCATTAAAGAAATAATCATCCGAAGAGGTCTCGCCTACTAAAGTCGCTCCACAGGAGGTGAAAGCGTCCGCCAGTATGCCGACTCCATCGGCGAAATTATCCGGATAATTCGTTTGATCTCCAAGACCGAAAATAGCGACCTTCTTATTTTTAAGGTCTAAAGTGACCAGTTCCGGGATGATCTCGTCCCAATAGGTGGGAAGCTCGCCATCGAACCAAGTAGAGGTTCCTGCGATTATATGGTCGTAAGCCTCGAAATCTCTTTTCCATGCGCTTTCAATAGGGATGATATCGATCTGATCCTCCCCGAAAGCTTTTCTTATTTTATTGGCGACAAAGGTTGTTTTCTCTGTGCCCGTTCCGTAAAATAATCCTGTTTTCATTGTGATGCTTTTAAAGATTTAACGAATGTGGATCTAATAAAGCAGCAGTTCTTTTGCCGCATGATAGATGGTCTCCTCGTTGGGGAGGATGGCCCGTTCCAAGACCGGATGGAAACCAACCGGAGTGAATAGGGAACCTACCCGTTGGATCGGAGCATCCAAGTACTGGAATAGTTCCGAGCCGATGATACCGGCAATTTCCGCTCCGAAGCCAGAGAAGACCTTGTCCTCATGTACGATCAATACTTTACTGGTTTTCTTCACCGAGTTGAAGATCGCCTCTTTATCCAATGGTATCAAGGTACGAAGATCGATAACCTCCAGTTCCCAGCCTTTTTCTTTGTAAAGAAGCTCGGCTACGTTGAGGCAAAGATGGGTCGTATTGCCATAAGTGATGATCGTCAGATCTTTTCCCGGACGGCGGATACGGGCTTTCCCAAACGGAACCTCGAAATCCTCGGGGACAAAGGTGGAGGCTTCTACCGCGTTGTAGAGCGCTTTCGGTTCCAGATAGAGCGTAAAGCCTTTAGAACGCATACTCGTCCGCAACAGTCCGGCGGCATCATCCGCGAAAGAGGGATAAACAATCCGGGCACCGGGTAATGAGGTCAATGCGCCCTCAATGGTCTGGGAATGATAAAGCCCTCCTCCGATATAGCCTCCGGAGGCTAGGCGCAAAGTAATGTTTGGGGTAAATTGCCCGTTGCTGCGCCAATACTCATGCGTACATTCCACGTATTGCTCGACGGCCGGCCAGAAGTAATCGGCGAATTCCGCACCCTCGATCACTACATGGATCTTCGGGTCAAAGCGGCACATACCGTTCGCTGTCCCTACGATATAATCCTCGGCGATAGGGGCGTTGAAGACTCGCTCGATACCGAATTCTTGCTGCATGCCTTTGGTGATGTTGAATACGCCACCCTTTTCTTTATTGGCTACATCCTGTCCCCAGATAAACGTATCCGGGTTGTGCCGGAACTCCGCTTTCAACGTCTTGTTGATCGCCGTAACTAGCGTTTCTTTCTCTCCTTCCTCGTTTTGAACACCTTCTTTGTATTTCTGAGGTTGATAAGGTTCCGGGAGGACGTAATCCTTGACGGTAGACGGATCGGGATCGGGGGCGGCCATCGCTTTCCGATTGGCGGCTTTCAGGTCTTTAGCCGCTAGATCCGCGATCTCTTTCAATTCTTCCTCGGTGAAACGCTCGTAACGAATCAGCATGCGATGGAATTTGTATAAAGGATCGGCGGATTTTACATAGGTAAGCTCGTTCTCATCACGATACAAGGTATGTTTATCGGAGTTTGAGTGGGAGCCTATCCGTACGCAATTGGCCTGAACGATCACGGGAGTCCGGTTAGCGATCGCGTACTCTTTGGCCTCGGTCATGGCATTCATGGAATCGAACACGTCTTTTCCATTGCAATGGATAATACGTAAATTCTTGAAGCCAGAGAAGTTATCGGCAACTTTACGATTGGCCGTCTGGTCCTTTTTGGGGACAGAGATACCATATCCATTGTCTTGGAAGACAAAGATAACCGGCAGTCGCTCATTGCTGGCGCCATTGATTGCCTCATACACATAGCCTTCGGAAGCGGCCGATTCACCGTGCGAGGTAATCGCTACGCCTTTCTGTCCATAGTAAACCATCGCCCGTGCCACGCCGGCGGCATGGAGATCGTGAGTCGCCGTAGCGGAAGAAACGTTCTCGATATGCCATTCCATCTTAGAGAAGTGGTTAGACATGTGGCGGCCGCCACTGGTCAGGTCGGTCGCCTTGGAGATACCATTCAAGATGATCTCCTCGGCGGTCATTCCCGCCGAGAGAACCGTCAACATATCCCGGTAATAGGGGAAGAGAAAGTCCGTGTCCTTATCGAATACTTGTCCCATGGCGAGTTGTATCCCGTCGTGCCCGGCATACGGGGCATGATAAGACCAGCCGAGAGATTGCAATAAATAGGAGGGAGCCTTCTCATCGATCGCCCTTCCGAGCGTCATAAGGTAAAACCATTTCCTGAGAGTCTCCTTATCTGTTGTTTTTATATCATACTTTTTCATGTTGTTCTATTATATATAATGTATTAAGCGTTCCAATTCTCTAGTTCGTCGGCGATGGAACGTAAAAAGGCTCCCGCCAAAGCTCCGTCCACGATACGATGATCGTAGGAGAGTGAGAGGTACATCTTGTGACGGATAGCGATCGTATCTCCCTCGGGCGTCTCTACTACCGCAGGCTTCTTCTCGATATAACCGACGGCTAGGATCGCTACTTGAGGCTGATTGATGATCGGGGTGCCGAACAGACTCTTGAAGGTTCCGAAATTCGTAATCGTGAACGTTCCGCCTTGGATGCTATCCGGGGCGAGCTTATTCTCACGGGCTTTAGCCGCCAAGGTATCTATTTGTGAGGCGAGGCCACTTAGGTTCAGCTTATCGGCATCGTGTATAACCGGGACAATTAAATTTCCGTCGTTTAAGGAAACCGCTATACCTATATTAATAGGCTTCTTTAGGATGATATTGTAACCGTCCACGGATGAATTTACTAATGGATAGGCTTTCAACGCTTTGGCTGTCGCTTCGGTAATAGCCGGCATATAAGTTAGGTTGATGCCTTCTTGCTTGAAGAATTGATCCTTCACTTTTTTACGCCAGTTAACCAGTCGGGTCACGTCTACCTCGATAACCGACGTCACATGCGGAGATACTTTTTTCGATAATACCATATGGTCCGCAATGATCTTACGTACACGATCCATTTCTCTCACCTCGTCTCCTTGGGCGAGTGGAGCAGATGGAGTGGCCGCTGTCATAGGCATGGAAGGAGCGGTCGGCGGCGCTACCGTAATTGTTGGCGTGCTCGTAGCCGTTTGCTGCATGGAAGAAACAGGAGCCTGTTTCGGCTTCGGCATTTCCGTACCTTTATTTTTGTGATCGATATACGTTTGAATATCTTTCTTACTGAGACGTCCCAGATATCCGGTACCCGGAATATGATCCAGTTCATCTTGCGATACACCGGCAGCTTTCGCTAATTGCAATACGACGGGAGAATACCAACGATCTTCCTCTTGGGAATTCTTTGATAATTCCTCTGGGACGGGAGCGGGGACTTGTTCTTTCGGTTGAGGAGCCTCCGAGGTTTCCGGCTGAGCTCCGTTATCCTCTCCTTCACCTTCGATCTCAAGGATCGCTACGACTGTACCGACCGCTACGGTGTCTCCCTCATTAAAAAGAAGTTGTTTTACTTTTCCCTCAACGGGGGATGGAATCTCAGCGCTTACTTTCGCTGTGCTTACTTCGAAAAGGACATCATCTTCCTCTACGGTATCACCTACCTTTACCGACCATGAGATGATGGTTCCTTCTGTAATACTTTCGCCCAACTTAGGCATCTTTATCTCAAATGTAGCCATATTTTGATTTTTTAATTACTGTTATATAGTGGGGAGACGGGGCGTGCCCCGTCTCTACAAACGGTATATAATAAGAACAAAGATCAAGAAGGTAAGTTTCTGTATTATAGTGTATAAGTGTTAAAGTTCCAGCTGGCTGTAGCATATTTCTGCTCTTTAAGCCGATAGATGGCTTCCAAGTCTGCTTGCGTGAAGGAATAATCCTGTATGCCGGGATTATTGATCGTGAAATAGTAAAGAAGCGCTTTCTTAAAATGCTGGATGGAGATAGAAGCCGGAAGATGGGCGCTGATATTCGTGACCGGACTCCGTACAGATTTAACGAATGTCGATCGTTTACCTCCTGTTTTCTTTGGTGTTTGATGGGATGTACTTTTCAAGGAGGTGACGAGCCTATCCAGATCGGTGGAAAACAATAAGGTAGCATGGTGCATATACCGATTCTTATGGATACTCTGTGCGCTACCCGATATTTTAAATCCTCCGATAGTTAATCCTTTCCGTTCATCCACCTCGACATGTACTCCCAATGTCTTGAGAAAATTCATGATCTGGATGGTATATTTGTCGGTCTGCATAATCTGGCCGGTCTCTATAAATGTAAGATTCAGGTTTCCCGGATCATGGTAAACGGCACCACCACCGGAAAACCTGCGTGCTATCTTGATTTGTTGGTCTTGTACGAATTTGAGATTTACCTCGGCCCATACATCCTGATGCTTACCGATCACGATTGATGGTTCATTCTGCCAAAGCATGAAAATATTCTCTTTGAAATTCTTGAGCAGATACTCTTCGGCGGCCAAATTGAAGTATGGATCCGTTTGTGTATTGTGAATGCAAAGCATCAGGAAACTGTTTTAGTTAGGCGTTTTATTAGATATATAAACTTTCGTGGAGGATCTCACTGACTGTCGGATGCGGGAAAATATTTTTCTTAAATTCATCGATTGTATAACCATTCTCGACAGCGATTCCGGCGGTGACGATAATCTCGGATGCCGGATTCCCTAGTAGATGGCAACCGATGATACGATCCTCGTCGTCCGTGATCAGTTTACATAAACCATTACTATTCTCGTTCTCTGCGACGAAACGTCCGGAATAGGTCATCGGGATCTTTTGAACACGAAAACTTTCCCCGTTCGCTACCAATTCCTCTTCTGTCTTACCCACGCTCGCCAATTCCGGATTCGTATAAACTACCGCCGGAATGGCTTTATAGCTCATCTCGTCCGGTATGCCTAGGATATGGTGTATGGCAACTTCCGCTTCCCGGTAAGCCGTATGTGCCAGCAGGGAAAAACCGGTAATATCTCCAGCCGCATATACATGTGGATGGGAAGTCAGCATATGTTCGTTCACCTTTACGCCGGCCCCTTGTATTTCGATCGCTAGATTTTCTAGTCCCAGACTCTTTGTAATCGGACGGCGGCCCACGCTCACCAATATTTTATCGGCTTCAATCGTGTCTGCCTTGCCGTTTTTCTCAACAAAGACTTTCTCTGCCGATACCTCTGAAACTTTGGTATTCAAGAAAAACTCTACGCCTTTTTTCTTATACTCGGATCGAAGCATCGCTGAGGTTTCTTTATCCATATTCCCTAATATCTCGGGTAGCATCTCGATTACCTTCACCTTTACGCCCATACTGTTAAAGAATGAGGCGAACTCCATTCCGATCACGCCACCACCGATAATCGCTAACGATTTTGGCAAATCGTTGAGATCAAGGGCTTCCCGGGAAGTCCAATACTTGACCTCTGATAACCCTTTGATAGGAGGGATCACGGTTTCAGAGCCTGTGCATACTAACACATTCTTCACTAAATACTCTTTTCCATCGCAGTGAATCCGTATATTTCCAAACTCCTCTCCGGTGATTCGTGCCTCTCCTTCTACGATGGTGACGCCGTTACCCGTAAGCCGGGCTTTTACCCCGAGCGTAAGTTTACGGACGGTCTTGTTCTTCCGGTCGATAATCTTTGCCAAGTCGAAACTTGGGTCTTTCATCGCCACTATACCATATTTGGAGGCACTTTTGATACTGTCTAGTATCTTGGCGGAGTATAAAAGAGTTTTTGTCGGGATACATCCCTCGTTTAGGCAGACGCCACCGATAGCGTTCTTCTCGAAAAGGATCGTTTTTAATCCATTCTCCGAAGCCCTTTCGGCGGCGGTGTAACCCGCAGGTCCACCGCCTATGATTGCTATGTCATATTCCATATACATTATTATAATTATTTGAATACTAAAATTCGTTCCTCTAATGGAGCGAATTGTTTTTCTCCCGGTTCCTGGGTAGAGGTTCCGAACGGCATCTCGGCGATCAGTTTCCAGTTCGGATTGATATGCCATTGTTTAGCGACCGCCTCGTCGATCAACGGGTTGTAATGTTGCAAAGAAGCGCCGAAGCCGGCGTCTTCCAGCATAGTCCATACCGCGAATTGATGCATAGCCGATGTCTGTTGGGACCATACCGGGAAATTCTCTTTATAAGAAGGAAATTGCTTCTGTAAGCCTTCTACTACCGCTGTATCCTCGAAAAAGAGGACCGTGCCATAGCCAGCCTCGAAAGAATTATCTATCTTTGCCTCGGTAGCCTTATAGGCTTCGGCGGGGACGATTTTACGAAGCGTGTCTTTTACGATTTCCCAAAGCTTCTTGTGGCTTTCACCCAGTAGCAGTACGATTCTCGTAGACTGCGAATTGAATGCGGAGGGAACGTGAGTGACCGCTGTCTTAATAATCTCATGAATCTCGTTGTCGGAAATGGGAGAGTTGTTACCTATTCCATAATGTGTCCGGCGATGCTGGATCGCTTCTTTAAAACTTCTTGCCATAATGAATATCATGTTATGTTGTTATATACCTATAACTAATTTAAGACATGATTTGTTGAGGAAAAAATATTTGAGAATTCTTGCGGATAAATCAAAATAATTCTTACCTTTGCACCCTGTAAAGATAAGACTCTATTAGAATCTTCGTTTTTGTTCATGATGCTAGTTCAGAAAGGGAAGACACATAGCAGGAGTTGACTTAAATTTCGTATAATTTAAAAGAACAGATTAGAAATGTCTAAAATTTGTCAAATTACTGGAAAGAGAGCAATGGTTGGAAACAACGTTTCTCACTCAAAGAGAAGAACGAAGCGTAAGTTCAATGTCAACCTGTTTACGAAGAAGTTCTACTGGGTAGAGCAGGATTGCTGGGTTAGCTTGAATATATCTGCGGCTGGCTTACGTACAATCAATAAGTTAGGTTTGGATGCGGCTATCAAGATGGCGGCTGAAAAAGGTTATTTGAACGCATAATTTGTGGAGGATATAGAAAATGGCAAAAAAAGCAAAAGGAAATAGAGTACAGGTAATCCTTGAGTGTACAGAGCACAAGGAAAGTGGAATGCCGGGTATGTCTCGCTATATCACTACGAAGAATAGAAAGAATACTACTCAGAGATTGGAATTGATGAAATACAATCCGGTTTTGAAGAAGATGACGTTACACAAAGAAATTAAGTAATAGGAGATTTTAAACGATGGCAAAAAAAGCAGTTGCAACATTTAAGAAAGGTGACGGTCGTACTTATTCCAAAGTGATTAAAATGGTTAAGTCTCCGAAAACAGGTGCATACATCTTCCAAGAGGAAATGATCCCTAACGAAGCAGTAAAAGATTATTTCGCTAAATAATTAAGTATCGAATAATAAAGAATATAAGAGGCTTCTCTCCGATAAAGCGGAGGGAAGCTTTTTTTGTACCCTAAACTTTTGAAAGTATAGTTGGTTACAAATAAAATATTTTCTTAATTTTGTTGGGTTAATTTGTAGAGATGGGGCATGCCGTGTCTCTTCCCATCCAAATGGCAGTTTGTGTGAAATAATAATATAACAAGATAAAATATTAAAGCTATGAGATTCGATGTATCCAGCACTGCGCTATTATCACGTTTACAGTCTATAAGCAAGGTTATCGCTTCCAAGAACTCTTTACCGATTCTGGACAGCTTCCTTTTTAACCTAGAAGGAAATACGCTTACGGTGACAGCTTCCGATGCCGAGACCCGGTTGGTGACTTCCGTAGACGTCATGAATGCCCAAGGTGCCGGACTCTTTGCGGTTTCCGCCAAGATACTGCTCGATCCGCTGAAAGAGCTTCCCGAACAACCGCTTACTTTTGATATCAATGATGAGAATTTGGAGATTTTCATTCATTTCCAGAATGGTAAGTATAATTTTATCGGTCAGAAAGGGGACACATATCCGCAGCAGAAGCCGTTGAATGATAACGCTATCTCTATCTCGATGGATGCCCAGATGCTGTTAAACGGCATCAGTCGTTCCTTGTTCGCCACGGCCGATGATGAGCTTCGCCCTGTAATGAATGGTGTCTATTTCGATATCCATACGGATGATTTGACGTTCGTGGCATCAGACGGACATAAATTGGTTCGCTTGCGTAACTTGGCGGTGAAATCCCCGGAACGGGCTTCTTTCATTTTGCCGAAGAAGCCGGCTAATTTATTGAAGAATTTGTTGGCGAAGGAGTCGGAGCAAGTATTGATTAAGTTTGATGATAACAATGCGTATATTACTTGCACGAACTTCGAGATGGTTTGTCGTTTGATCGAGGGGCGTTACCCGAACTATAATAGTGTGATTCCTCAAGAAAACCCGTTTAAGGTAACGATCGATCGTATCTCTTTCTTGAATGCTTTAAAGCGTGTTTCTGTCTTTTCTAATCCGGCGAGCAGCTTGGTGAAGTTGCACTTGAAGGATAGCTTGATTACGGTTTCCGCCCAAGATATCGATTTCTCCACTTCTGCGGAAGAGCGTATTGTTTGTCAGTTTGACGGGACGGAGTTAAGCATCGGTTTTAAGGCTACATATCTGATCGAGATCCTTGGAAATATCAGCTCGGAAGAGGTTGTATTAGAATTAGCGGACCCTTCACGTGCCGGCTTGATCGTTCCTTCTGAGAATGATGAGGACGAGGACTTGCTCATGTTGCTGATGCCGATGATGTTGAATGACTAATAAATAAATAATGCAGTTAAACTTAAGGAACCCGCTGGTCTTTTTTGATTTAGAGACCACGGGTATAAATATCGTAAAGGACCGTATCGTAGAGATTTCCTACGTGAAGGTCTTCCCAAATGGGAAAGAAGAAACGAAGACACGCCGGATAAATCCCGGTATGCCTATTCCCCCCGAATCTACCGCTATTCATGGCATAACCGATGAAGATGTAAAAGATTGTCCGACCTTTAAGGAGATCGCTAAATCTTTGGCAACCCAGATCGAGGGTTGTGATTTGGCCGGATATAATTCCAACCGTTTTGATATACCCATGCTTGCCGAGGAGTTTCTGCGTGCGGGTGTGGATATCGATTTGAACCGGCGCAAATTTATCGATGTACAGACGATTTTCCATAAGATGGAGCAACGTACGTTATCTGCCGCTTATAAATTCTATTGCAATAAAAGCTTGGAGAACGCTCATACGGCTGAGGCTGATACATTGGCTACGTATGAGGTGTTGAAAGCGCAGCTGGATCGCTATCCGGATTTGAAGAATGACGTTGCTTTCCTTTCCCAATATTCCTGCTACTCGAATAATGTGGATTTCGCCGGACGTATGGTTTACAACGATAAAGGCGAGGAGGTTATTAACTTCGGTAAGTATAAAGGCCGTTTGGTAACGGAGATCTTGAAGTCGGATCCGGGTTATTATTCTTGGATCATGAATGGCGATTTCCCGTTGAATACGAAGAAAATGTTGACAGAGATCCGTTTGAGAGACTTTAATTCAAAATAAGGCGATGAATAATTTTGAGTTTTGCAATCCTGTAAAGGTTGTGTTCGGCAAAGGAAGTATTGCCCGTTTGTCTGCGTTAATTCCAGAAGGAAGTAAGGTTCTGGTGGTATACGGTGGCGGTAGCATTAAGAAAAATGGCATTTATGAGCAGGTGACGGCAGCTTTGAAAGACTTCCATACCTATGAGTTTGGTGGTATCGAGGCGAATCCCCGTTATGAGACTTGTATGAAGGCTGTTGAGTTGGTGAAGAGGGAGAATATCGATTTCTTGCTGGCGGTAGGCGGCGGATCAGTGATCGACGCTACGAAATTTATCGCTTCGGCTACGTTTTTCGAGGGAGATCCTTGGGATATCTTGTCGAAAGGTGGCGTGATAAAGAAAGCGCTTCCTTTAGGAGTAGTGCTGACTTTGGCCGCTACCGGTTCGGAAATGAATGAACGGGCGGTAATTTCCCGGGAATCTGTTCATGAGAAATTGAATTTCATGTCTCCGTTGGTGTTCCCTAAGTTCGCTATCTTAGATCCGCAGGTAACTTATTCTTTACCAGAGCGGCAGGTGGCTAACGGTGTCGTTGACTCGTTTATCCATGTGGTCGAGCAATACTTGACTTATCCGGTGAACGCTAAGGTTCAAGATTATTTTGCCGAGGGATTGATGAAGACAATCGTGGAAGAAGGCCGCAAGGTCTTGCAAACCCCGAATGATTATGATATTCGTGCTAATTTGATGTGGGCGGCTACGAATGCCTTGAACTGTTGGATTGGCCAAGGAGTACCCCAAGACTGGTCCTCACACCGTATGGGATATGCATTGACGGCGCAGTTCGGCTTGGATCATGCCCAGACTTTGGCGGTTATCTTGCCGGGTGTCATGACCTATATGCGTAAGGAGAAAGCGGCGAAACTGATCCGGATGGGAGAGGTCGTATTTGGTATTACCGAAGGATCTGCCGATGAAAAGGCGCAAAAGTCAATAGAGGCTACGGAAGATTTTTTCCATTTCATGGGATTAAAGACCCGTCTTTCCGACTATGGGATCAAGGAGTCCGACTTGGATGCTTTGGTGGAACCTATCGATCGAATGGGATGGAAACTTGGCGAATATGGCAATATAAACTCAAAAGTAGCCAAAGAGATTCTTTTGTTGAGGTTGTAGAGACGCAATGTGCTACGTCTCTACTGGCAAAGATAAATTGATTCGATATATGACATTGAAAGATAAACATATTATATTAGGGATTACGGGGAGTATAGCCGCATACAAAGCCGCTTATATCATCCGGGGATTGGTGAAAAAAGGAGCCGAGGTACAAGTGGTTATCACGCCGGCGGGAAAAGAGTTTATCACTCCGCTTACGTTATCGACGTTGAGTAGCCACCCTGTAATCAGCGAGTTTTTTTCCAATAGGGATGGTACATGGAATAGCCATGTGGATCTGGGGCTTTGGGCGGATGCCATGTTGATTGCTCCGGCTACCGCTTCCACGATCGGTAAGATGGCGAACGGAATCGCCGATAATATGCTGATAACTACTTATCTTTCTTGCAAATCCCCTGTATTCGTGGCTCCGGCCATGGATTTGGATATGTTCGCTCATCCGAGTACCCAACAGAATCTGGAGCGCTTGCGTTCATTCGGTAACCGGATTATCGAACCTGCCGAGGGGGAATTGGCGAGCCATTTGGTTGGTAAAGGCCGGATGGAAGAACCCGATAAGATTATCGAGGTTTTGGAAGACTTCTTTTTCGCTCAAAAAGATCTTGAAAAAAAAAAGATCTTAATAACAGCAGGTCCGACATATGAAAAGATAGATCCCGTACGTTTTATAGGTAATTACTCTTCCGGTAAGATGGGGTTCGCTTTAGCGGAAGCTTGTGCGGAGAGAGGGGCGGAGGTGACTTTGGTCGCTGGTCCAGTCTCTTTAAAAACACATCATCCGGCTATTAAACGAATCGATGTTGAGTCTGCCGGGGAAATGTACCAAGCGGCGATAACCGCATTCCCGAGTAGCGATGCTGCCATATTATGTGCCGCTGTCGCCGATTACCGTCCGGAGAATGCTTCCGAGCAGAAGATCAAACGGGAAATAGAGGGAGAGATGACGCTTCATTTGGTTCCGAACCCGGATATCGCCGCCTCTTTGGGTGCGATCAAGCGGGAAGGACAGGTCATGGTGGGGTTCGCCCTGGAGACGAACGACGAGGCTACTCATGCCGAAGGTAAACTGAAGCGGAAGAATCTCGATTTCATCGTCTTGAATTCTTTACGAGACCAAGGTGCCGGTTTCCGTTGCGATACCAATAAGATCACGATTATCGACAATGCCGGAGGAGTAACGAGCTATCCGCTCAAAACGAAGCGGGAGGTAGCCTCTGATATCGTAAATAAGTTGGTAACATTATTGAAATGAGAAAAGTAAGAAGACTGTTTTATCTATTCATGCTTTGCGCCGCTCCTTTTTGTGGGAAGGCGCAAGAGTTGAACGCCCGTATCACGGTAAACGGAGACAAGATCGCGACCGCTAACAAGCAAATCTTCACGACCTTGCAGAACTCCTTGACTGAGTTCGTGAATAACCGGAAATGGACGGATGCCACGTTTGCCGTCAATGAGAAGATCGATTGTACGATGACGATTATCGTGAATGAATTGGATGAGACGAACTTCAAGAGCGAGATCCAGATACAAGCCCGCCGTCCGGTCTATAATTCCAGTTATACAACTACTCTTCTGAATTTTAGGGACCAACAGTTGGATTTTGAATATACGGAGGGAGAGCCATTGGACTATAACTCAAATACGCTGACCAGCAATCTTACGGCCACTATCGTGTTTTACGTCTATGTGATCTTGGGGCTTGATTTCGATAGTTTCGCCCCGAAAGGTGGAACTACCTATATTCAGCAAGCCCAGCAAATCGTGAACATGGCCCAGTCCGAGATGTCGTGGACGGGCTGGAAAGCTTTTGATAGCAACCAGAACCGCCATGCCGTAGCGACGGCTTTGCAAGATAACGCATCCGACGCTTTCCGGGAAATGTGGTACACGTATCACCGGAAAGGACTCGATGAAATGGCGGCAAATCCGGATCGCGGACGTACGACGATCATCGGTGCGCTTCCCGCCTTGCAGGAAGTAAAGAAAGCCCGGCCTACTTCTGTGCTTCTACAAATGTTCGTCGACGCTAAATTAGATGAGATTATCGCGATTTATTCGAAAGCGACCACACAAGAGCGGCAAGAGGGCTATAAGATGCTGTTCGAGATCTATCCGGCACAATCCACTCGCTTGGAAGAGCTTCAAAAACCAGTAAGGTAAAATAGTTATGTTGAAATCCTTATTTATACAGAACTTTGTCTTGATAGACAATTTGGATATCCGCTTTGATAAAGGCTTCTCGGTGATAACGGGTGAGACCGGAGCGGGAAAATCTATTATATTAGGAGCCTTGTCATTGGTGCTGGGACAACGTGCGGATGGTAAGAGTATAAAGAAAGGTTCGGATAAATGTGTGATCGAGGCCGTATTTGATGTCTCAAAATATCAGTTGGAGCCTTTCTTCCTAAGTAACGACCTTGAGTACGACGCGGATAGCTGTATCTTGCGTCGGGAGCTTTATGCCTCCGGCAAATCCCGTGCCTTCGTCAATGATTCTCCGGTTTCCCTTACGATCTTAAAAGAGTTGGGAAGCCGCTTGATCGATATCCATTCGCAGCATCAGAACCTATTGTTGGGCGATAACCGTTTCCAGCTGAAAGTGATCGATGTAATGGCCGAAAATGAGATCTTGCTCATTCTTTATAAGAAGGAATTTACCCGTTATCAGGCGTTGCGAAGGGAACTGAAAGATTTGAGGGACAAAGCGGCTCAAAGCAAGCAGGAGGAAGACTATATCCGTTTTCAATTGGAACAACTGGACGAAGCCAACCTTCAACCGGATGAGCAGGATGAGTTGGAGCAAGAGCAAGAAACTCTCTCGCATGCGGAGGAGATCAAAAGCTCTTTATATAAGGTAACCGAACTCTTGGACGGCGAGGAGCTAGGAGCCATCCAAATACTCAAGGAAGCCCTTTCCACCGTGGATTCCTTAGAAAGATATTTCCCGAAAGCCAAGGAGATCTCCGAGCGAATCCGCTCGGCTTATATCGACTTGAATGATCTGGCTTCCGAGACAGACGTTTTAAAGGAAGATGTAGAGTTCAACCCGGAACGATTGGAATGGGTGAATGAACGCTTGAATACCCTTTATACGCTCCAGCAAAAACACCGTGTCTCCACCGTGGATGAATTGATCGCTATACGGGATCAATACCAAGAGCAATTGCGTGCGATCGATTCTTTCGATGAGCAAATCGGTTTGTTAGAAAGTCAATTGGATGCCTCGTATAAAGAGTTGCTTCAACAGGCCTCAGTGCTTAGCGAGCAGCGTAAAGTCGCTTCCACGGCGATGGCCTCGCAATTGGTCAAGATGATTATTCCGTTGGGGATGCCGAATACCCGTTTCCGTGTGGACATCCTTCCTCGCAAAGAGCCGGAGAGCGATGGAATGGACGATATCCGATTTATGTTCTCCGCCAATAAGAGTGCGGAATTGCAGCCGGTAGCCCAAACCGCTTCCGGAGGTGAGATCTCCCGGTTGATGCTCTGCATTAAGGCTATGATTGCCGGGTTCACCGCTTTACCTACTATTATCTTTGATGAGGTAGATACGGGGGTATCGGGTGATATCGCCGATAAAATGGGGGATATCATGCAAGAACTCGGAACAAAGATGCAAGTTTTCGCTATCACTCACTTACCTCAGATAGCGGCGAAGGGGCAAGCTCATTATTTTGTTTATAAGAAGGATACCAAAGACCGTACGCTGACCCGTATCAAGCAATTAGAGGGGGAGGAACGTGTGAACGAGGTGGCCCGTATGTTGAGCGGAGCCTCGTTGACAGAGGCTTCTCTTGCCAATGCGAAAGATTTGTTGGGTATCAAGGATTAAACCTTTCTGAAGTAGGGCAGTCTTAGATAAAAGAACAAACGATTCGCTTTATTATTAACTTAAAATTGAAAAGACATGAAACGATTCAGCTTACTATGTGTGTTGG
The DNA here is from genome assembly GCF_056640955.1 of Parabacteroides sp. KHUB-02. NCBI lineage: Bacteria > Pseudomonadati > Bacteroidota > Bacteroidia > Bacteroidales > Tannerellaceae > Parabacteroides > Parabacteroides sp. KHUB-02. The sequence goes on from NZ_JBWQEV010000001.1 coordinate 1,143,182, forward strand.
CTATATTGTGCAGTTTACCCGCTTACAGCCAGTTTTGGATCAGTTTTGGGTGGAATGAACCGCATTGTCAAAATTGTCTTTGGATGGAGCAAGCGATGCATTTGCCCGCTCGCCAAGCAGCGGAATACCATAAGATCATCCATAAGTACGGACAGAAAATAGAGAAGGAGGCCCGCCGTGACTATCGGTATTGGGACCGGGCAGCTCGTCGTATTTACGATTTGCGCATGGAAAGGGATCGTAAGATCCAACGTATATTGACTCCGGCCCAGTTCAATCTATATGTCCGTTTTGTAAGGGAGCATCCGCAACGTATCCATGATTATCGGGGATGGTATGCGAATCCGAGATATCCGGATCGCCGCCCGTCCCATGACTGCCGTCGCTATGAGGATAACTATTGGAATTACCGCTGGGGTACCATTCACCATGACAATCATTGGAGAGACGACCGGCATGACTCAGATAGACATTGGGATCGTGACAACCATCGTCATGACTATCGGAAACCAGCGAAACCGGATAAGCCCAAACCTAAAAAGAATAAGAAGGATCGGGACGATAGAAAAGAACGGTATTATAGCAATGGGCGAAAGGTCTAATAATTCAGCCATAGCTTGAAAGAGGCCCATTTTTCTTTGCTGACCAATATTTTCTCTTTATGTTCCGGCTTTATGTGGACAATGACCTTATTCTGAAAATAGGGCTCTATTTTCACGATGGATTCGATATTTATGATCGTCTGCCGGTTCGTCCGGAAAAATTTATCGGGATCTAATTGTTCCATGAGTTTATCCAGCGGGAAATCGATTATGTACTCCTTGTTTTGGCGTGTGACAGCGAAGGTGATCTTGTTTAATGAATAAAAGTGGGCGATATCCTCCACCTGTAAAGTAACCAGTTTCTCGTTGCCGGAAATAAGGAAACGGGTCCTGTATTTCTTGCCGGGATACGTGAGGGAATGGAGTACTTCCAATAAATCATTTTGCTCTAAGAGCTTCTGGTTGTACTTAGACGTGACATGCTCGAATTTTTGGATGGCTTCCTCCAATCTCTCTTGTCGTATCGGTTTGAGTAGATAATCAATACTGTTTACCGTAAAGGCCCGGACTGCATATTCATCGTAAGCGGTCGTAAAGATAATGAGACTTGTAGGACAAGCCTGTTCTATAAATAAAAAGGAATTTCCATCCGACAACTGGATATCCAGAAAAACGATATCCGGATGCGGATGGGAAGCGAACCAAGCCACGGATGATTCGATGCTTCCGGGTATCTTGATGATATCCCATTGCGGGCGTAATTTCTTTATCATACCTTCCAGTAACCGGGCGGCCGGTTTCTCATCTTCGATAATGGCTACTTGAATATTATTCATAAATAAGTGGGATTGATACGGTGAATTGGTGATCATTTTTACGGATTTGGATATCCTGCTTACATAGTAATTGATAACGCTCCGACAAATTCTTTAATCCTTTACCGGATGCGTTTGAGACTTTTTTAGGTCGTAATGTATTGCTGACGCATAGATATCGACCGTTCTTTTCAGTATATACTCGTATGGTCATCGGGTTAAAATCGTCGATATAATTATGTTTCACGACATTCTCGGCTAGCAGTTGCAGTGTCAGAGGGGGTAATTGATGGTCAATGACGTTGTCGGGAAGATCGCATTCCAACGACAAACAATCTCCCAGCCGGACTTGATGGAGGAATATATAGGAATCCAGAAAATCAAGCTCCTCTTTTAAAGAGACGATCTGGCACTGTTGCTGGCGGAGCACGTAACGGTATACCTCGGATAGATGCTGTGTAAACTTGACCGCCGTAGATGGATCATACTCTATCTCCGCTATCAATGTATTCAAGCTATTAAACAGGAAATGAGGATTTAGCTGGCTTTGGAGAGCGGTATATTTAGCTTGTATAGATTCTGCTTCCAATCTTTGTTTCTCCTTATATAAATTCAATGTATAACGCATCGAATAATTAATCAAGAGAAGGCTGAAAATGATCATCTCCACGAACCAGACGGCTATTACTAAACCGGCCCCTTTTGCCCGGATCACGAAAGGATCGCCAATGCTTGTGATCCATTTCAACGAGATAAACAGGGTACAATTCATAAGTAGCAATAGGATCGCTACCAGCAGATAATGCCATAACATTCGGCTCTTATCGATATAATACAATGGGTAATTGGTAGCCATCCAATTACTGCTGACCAGTAAACTGAAACCGAACAGGTTGAATACCGCTATCGTGATGGACAAAGCGATCAATGAAATTTTTATATCGGGGATGCGCTCTTGTAGCTCCGTATGATATAACAGCAAGAAATAGGAAAAGACCCCTAATGCCGAAAACAAAAGGATACATGCCGATTTCCCGTATGATATTTCTTTCATGACCTATTCTTTTTCGCGAAGATAATAAATTGCCCGTTCGAAATCCGTCTTCGCCATCTGTGCGTTTAGTTTGGATTGTATATAATTAACCTGAGCTTGCTGATGATATAGTTGAGCGTTGATAACCTCGACGATGGAAACATTCCCCTCCTTATAACGCTCCATGGCCATTTGTTCACTTTCGGATGCTTTTGATAATGAGCTCTCGGTTAGTTTGACTTTATCGATAGCTTGCTTATAGTTGTAATGGGCGGTTTGTATTTCCAGCCGGATCTTATCTTGCGCCTTGCTGAGATTCTGTTGAGCCATATTGATGGCGTACGAGGAAGCGTTGCGGGTACTCTTACGTTTTCCCCATTCGAAGAGCGGGATACTGAACTTGGCGTAGATCGCATAGTTCGGATCTAGGTCGGATTTGAAGTTATAGCCCGGTGAGGAATAACTTCCATCTACTCCAATATGGAATTGGGGTAAGAAACGGGCATCTGCTATTTTCCGGGATGATTCCTGTAACTCGATCTTGTTTTGGGCGATCCGGTATTCCGGCCTGCTGGTTATCGCGTTATCTATCTCATCCGATAAAGGGATAAATTGTTTGAGGGCGATTACGGAATGATCGATCGGCAAGGTATCGCTCGGGTTTACACCAGCGAAAGAATTAAGGGCTAAACGTGCGATCTCGGCGTTATCACGAGTTTGCAATAACTGGAAATCTGCGTCGTTTAGTTTTACCTCCGCCATAAGAAGGTCGTTTCGATCGATATATTCGACTTCTACCCGGTGGCGTACGACCTCTACCAGTTGCTGTATAGATGTACGAAATGCCTGTGCCTCGAAAACCAGCTCGTGTTGGGCTACTGCGTTCCAATAGTAGATATCGGCGTCGTGTAGGGTATTGCTTTTTATACGATTGGATTCATTGGATGCCAACTCTTTTTCCTTCCGTGCTTTTTGGTAGTTGGCACGAATGCCGCCTCCGGTATAAATCGGTTGTGATAGGGAGAGAGTCGCCCCATATTTCAGATCTTTACCTTGAAAATAAAGGGGGGAACTCATAGATGGCAAATCAATCGATAATTCTAGCGGATTACCGGTATAATTGAAATTACCTCCCGCCGAGAGTTTCGGTTTGAAATCCGCACGGGCCGATTTTATCATTTCCTGTTTCATGGCCTCGTTGTATCCCGCTGCTTTCAAGTCTTGGTTGTATTCCAAGACTTTTTCCCTATATTGCGCTTGATAATCGCTGTTTTGTGCGATTAACGGGAAGGATAGGAAGGATAAGAGACCGCTGATAATATATACTTTGTCCATTTTTATCGTTTATTTGTGAGGTGAATGAATCCGGTAAAACAATGCGTATAACGTCGGGGTTACGAATAACGTAAGTAAGGTGGCGAAGGTGAGTCCGAAGATAATAGTCGCCGCCATTCCACCGAACGCTACGTCGAAAAGTAAAGGCACCATTCCTAGAATAGTCGTGGTAGCCGCCATCAAGACCGGGCGAGTCCTTGAGATGGTTGCCTCTATGATCGAGTCGTATGGAGAGATACCGTTACGACGTTGCGTGTTAATCTCGTCTAATAATACGATTACGTTTTTGATAATCATACCCAAGAGTCCCAACCATCCGGCGATCGGGAAAAAGCCGAAATCGAACCCGGTAAGTAACATACCGATCGCTACCCCGATTAAGGAGAGAGGGAACACGCAAAGGATGATTATCGGTTGACGGAAATTGGAGAATAAAGCGACCAATATAACAACCAACATCAAGAAAGCCAACGGGAAGAATTTGACAAGGGCTTGCAATCCCTCTGTCTGGTCTTTGTATTGTGAATCCCAGAAGAAGCTATATCCTTGGGGCAGGTTCATTTTCTCGATCTCTTCCCGAATCTCACCGTGTACCTCAGACATGGTGTAACCGTTTTTCACGCCACACATCGCTGCCATAGACAATTGTCGGTTGTAGGTTTTGATCTGCGGATATTCCCATGTAGAGGTTACTTGTTGGGTTACTTGCGACAAAGGAGCGGATTTCTCTCCATTCCAGACCGAGAAATCGCCTAATGAATGGGGATCATTGATTCCGCTCGTCTCCGATTTCAATAAGACCGGGACTTTCTTTTCCTCATCCCGGTAAATCCCGATAACCGCACCTTCCTCGATGGATTTGACGGATTCCATCAAATTGGCCTTGGTGATACCTAAGGAACTGGCTTTTACCGGATCATATACCGGGCGTATCATATAGGTCATATTACCCCATTCATTCCGGGCATCGGCTACTTTCGGGTTCCTTCGCATAATGTCGATAGCTACTCCAGCCAAAGAGTCCAATATCGCCGGGTCCGGTCCGAGGAAACGGGCTTCTATCAAGGCTTCCGTAAGCGGGCTTAACTCAAACTTGTTCACCTTGATGAGCGGTTCCGGATATTTTAAGCGAATTGAGTCTTGTAGCAAGGCATGCAATTCCCGGGCCTCTCCGGATGTCTTACATTTTACCAATAATTGGGCATAGTTTGGTTGAGGACCGAAGCTAACGTTCGATAGATAATAACGGGGCGGTGTCCGTCCGATATAAGAGGAAACCATTTCCGTCTGCGAATATTCTTGGATGGATTCGGCCATATCGGTAGCGTATCGATCGGTTTCCTCGATGGCTGTACCTTCCGATAGCCACATATCTAAAGTGAAATACTGCTTATCGAGCGAGGGCACGAACACTTTCGGGATAAACTGGAAACTCCATGCGGAGATAACCAATAGAACGGTTAAGATACCTACTGTAGCGTATCGGTATTTGATGACAAGGCGTAGGGAAGACCGAAAATAATCATAGTATTTTCCGGAGAATAATTCCCCTGTTAACTCGTCCGGTCTGGGGCGCCGTACAAACTCTTGGATGAAGAGTGGGGTTTGCGTAAGCGCGAACACCCAGCTGAACATCAAGGATACTCCGATCACGATCACTAAGGATGAAAGTAATTCGCCCGTGATATGCGGTGAATAGTAAATGGGCAAGAACGTGAGGATCGCGATAGCCGTAGCCGCCAGTAGAGGCAGGGCGGTGGATGAGCAAGCCCTCATGATCGCGATACGTTTGCGCATGCCTCGTTGCATATTTACCAAGGCAGAGTCCGATACTACGATGGCGTTATCTACCAACATACCCATCGCGATGATGATAGCGGCAAGAGACATTCGTTGCAAGGCGATCCCGTTGGCGAACATGACAATTAAAGTGGCGAAGATGGAGAAAACCAATCCGCTACCGATCAAAAGGCCGTTTTTGAAACCGATAAAGAACAATAAGATTGCTACTACGGTCACGACGGAGATGATCAAGTTCAAGATAAATCCTTGGTTGGCCACGGCAGACTCATATCCTTGGTCGTATATGGAGGTGAGCTCAAAACCCTTGGGCATGGTCTCCGAAAATGATTGAATACGCTTTTTCACGGCCTTGGCCATATCGACCACGTTCCCGGTCGGTATGGTAGAGATAGCGATACCGACCGCTTGCTTGTTATTGATGCGCATGAAGTTTTGGGGCGGAGTCTGGTAACCCTCTTCGATACGGGCGATATCGCCTAGCCGGAAATGCTCGCCGGAATGAGATACGATCGTAAGGTTACGGATATCATCCAAGGAGTAAAAATTACCGGTGGATTCGATACGTATGCGAGTCTCCCCGTTGCGAATACTCCCGGCGTCTACCACTTTATTCTGTCCGTCGAACGCCCGTTTGATATCAGCTGTCGTAATACCCCGATTGGATAAGATCGTGGGGTTTATCCGGATATCGATTACGGGAGTTTGTATGCCGTAGATCTCTACCTTTGCCACGTCTTTTACTTTCAGTAAATCGTCTTTGATCAGTTTGGCTTGATCCTCCAGTTCCCGGTAGGTATAAGATTCTCCGGTCAATCCGTAGAAAACACCTAATACATCGCCAAAGTCATCATTGACGATGGAGGTTCCCGCTCCGGAAGGTAATTTGCCTTGTACGTCGTTTACCTTTCGGCGTAGTTTATCCCATAACTGCTGCATCTCGTCGGCCCGGATTTCCTTTTTCACGTAGACCGTGATCTTGGAAAGTCCAGCCCGGTTCTCTGTCTTCAGATAGTATAACTCGCCTAAGGATTGAATGGCTTCTTCCAGCACATCCGTCACTTGGGACTGAACTTCCGAGGGGGAGGCGCCGGGATAAGGGGTAAGTACCAAGGCTTGCTTGATCGTAAACGGGGCATCTTCCAGTTTTCCCATCTTTGCGTAAGAGAACAGTCCCCCTGCCAAGATCAGGACTAGCAGGAGCCATGTAACCGCTTTGTTTTTCAGGAAATATTTGATGAATTTTTGCATCTTACTTATTTTTGGATGGTTACGGTACTATTTTCAGAAAGGAAACGTTGCCTTGTCAATACGACAAGGTCATTTTCCGTGATTCCTTCCACGATCTCTATCTGGTTATTTCTTTGCTCACCGAGTTTGACGGGAACGGAGTTAACCTTGTCTCCTTTAACCACCCATACATAATCTCCTTTTTGGGGGCGATGACAGATAGCCGTTAAGGGAAGCCATAGATTTTGAGACCGCTCTTCTTTGGGTAGGTCGATCGAGAGGATTCCACTCATTCCGCCCAGCCATTCCATATCTGGATTTGGGACAATGGCGGTCAGCAGATAAGAGAGGTTATTGTTTGTCGTACTTTTAGACACATATAAATCGGAAGGGGTGATTGTCCGTTCGGGAGCCGTATCGAAATGGATTCCTATTTGACATAGCTTCTGTTTTTCTTTATCATATAAGTGTAAGGCGACTTCCTCTGGTATATAGGTCTCGATCTTGAGCCTGTCCAGTTCTATGAAGGTAAGGATTGGCTCGGTCGCTTTCACGTCTTGGAAAGGTTCGATATGGATATTTTGGATATACCCGTCGTAAGGGGCGCTCAGATGGGTATCGCTTAGGGCGTTGACGGAGGTCTCGTAATTGGATTTGGCAACAAGGAAATCCGCTTTCGCCTTCTCATAATTACTTCCGGAGATGTTATTCTTTTTGTAAAGGGCCTCGATCCGTTTATACTCTTGGTTGGTTTGCGAATAGAGCGCCTCTGTTTGCTGCTTGCGAATCAAGAAGTCACGGTTATCGATCGAGAGGATCGTACTGCCTTTGGAGAACGCTTGTCCGGGCCGTAAGTCGAAATTCAAGACGGGGCCATTGATGCGGAAAGATAGGACCGTCTCATTGTAGGGCCTTGATAAAAAGGTGTATTCACGACTTCTGCCGATCTCTGTCTTTTTTATTGGAGAGATCACCTCGACAGGTAAGTTCGTGCCTTCGGACTTTGTGTTCTTTTGGCATGCCGATAAAAGGATGCCCAGAAGCAGGATGTATGAAATTCTTCTCATAAGATATACCTAGTTATTTGTTACCGGGCAAAAATAGAGGCAATGGATGAAGGAATAAGGCGGATTTTTACTGAACCGGAAGATACCGTCGCTCAACTGGAAAATAGACCGGCCCAACCTTAATTTATAACGAGGCGGACGATGGATGCCTTATACCGTGTATCACTATAGGCAATGCCCACTGCAACGCCTGTGCAGTGACAATTAGAACCGGTGATACGGTGAGTAAGCTTCCGCGGTTCCGCTTTTTTATGTACTTTTGCCGGCAAAAAAGGAGAAAGTAATGACATTGCCTTCAGAAGAACATATATTCCAGTATCCGGGACAAGGGCGGATCGAGGTGATTTGCGGTTCCATGTTTTCCGGTAAGACGGAGGAGCTTATCCGCCGTTTGAAGCGGGCTAAATTCGCCAAGCAGCGGGTGGAGATTTTCAAGCCTGCGATCGATACCCGTTATTCGCAGGATAACGTGGTCTCGCACGATAGTAATTCGATTCCTTCTACTCCGGTGGATTCTTCCTCCAGTATCCTATTGTTCACTTCCGAGATCGATGTGGTGGGGATAGACGAGGCCCAGTTTTTCGATGAGGGATTGGTAAACGTGTGCAATCAATTGGCCGCTAACGGTATCCGGGTGATCGTGGCTGGGTTGGACATGGACTATAAGGGAGTTCCTTTCGGTCCTATGCCGGAGCTATGCGCTATCGCCGATGAGGTGACGAAAGTGCATGCCATCTGCGTGAAATGCGGACGTTTGGCTTACGTATCCCATCGTATCGTGGGAAATGATAAACGGGTCTTTTTAGGGGAACAATCCGAATACGAGCCTTTATGCCGGGAATGCTATGCGAAGGCTGAAGGTTTGAAGAATTGATTATTTATCCCTACATTTGTGAAATTAATAGTTTTGCGTTATATAAAGTATGAAAGAAAACGAGATGGTGTTCGGCATTCGTGCCGTGATTGAGGCTATACAGGCTGATAAGGAGGTAGATAAGATCCTTGTGAAAAGGGATTTACAAGGGGATCTATCCAAAGAGTTATTTGAGGTACTGAGAGGCCGTGAGATACCGGTACAACGTGTTCCGGCTGAACGCTTGGATCGTTTGACTCGAAAGAATCATCAGGGGGTGATCGCTTTTATGTCGGCGGTTACCTACCAGAGCTTGGAAGATATCATTCCTTTTGTGTATGAGCAAGGAAAAGATCCTTTCATCGTATTGCTGGATGGGGTTACGGACGTGCGTAATTTCGGCGCTATTGCCCGTACCTGCGAGTGTGCGGGAGTCGATGCGATTGTGATTCCGGCAAAAGGAAGCGTTTCGGTAAACGCCGACGCGATCAAGACCTCTGCCGGTGCCTTGCATGTATTGCCGGTTTGTAAGGAGAAGAGTATCAACCAAGCGATCCGTTTCTTGCAGCAAAGCGGGGTGAAGGTATTTGCCGCCAGCGAGAAAGCGGCGGAGAATTATACGGCGGTGAAGTATGAAGGACCGGTAGCGATCGTGATGGGAGCGGAGGATACGGGTGTGTCTCCGGAGAACTTGCGCATCTGCGATAATATGGTAAAGATTCCGCAATTCGGAACGATTGGCTCCTTGAATGTATCTGTAGCCACTTCCATTCTGGTGTACGAGGTGGTTCGCCAACGTATGAACGAGCAACAATAATAATATGTATATAAACTAAAGAAGAAAATGAAGAAAGTTATCGCTACAAAAAACGCTCCCGCCGCTATCGGTCCGTATAGCCAAGCGGTGCAAGTAGGCAATATGCTGTTCGCTTCCGGACAGCTGGGTATCGATCCTGCTACGGGACTTTTCGTTGAGGGATCCGTAAAGGAACAAACCGCCCAAGCGTTCAAGAATGTTCACGCTATCTTGGCAGAGGCAGGTTATAGCATCAATGATGTCGTAAAAACAACCGTATTTTTAGCGGATATGGGCGACTTCGCCGTTATGAACGAGGTATACGCCTCTCAGTTCGAAGGTGCGTTTCCCGCACGTTCGGCGGTAGCCGTTAAGACACTGCCGAAGAATGGTTTGGTAGAGATCGAGGTGATCGCCGTGAAAGAATAATCATAAGGAATAACGAGAGTAGTCTCATCGCTAGTCGAGACTACTCTCGTTATCCATCAAGACTACTCCCGTGATACGATGCGACTACTCTCGTAATTCATCGATACAGCTAATCTCAAAAGCCTATTATCTTCTTTTTCTGGGAGCGGGATTCATGTCACCCCTCTGTCCGAATAATTTCTCAATCAAATCCTTTCGTCCCATCTTTTGCAATACTTGCATGATCTGACGGCGTGACTCGGGTTTATACCAGAAGAAGAACTGGCGTTGTGCCAACTTTTGTTCTTTTGAGCGGGCCGTATATACTTTCTCCAACGTATAAGGATGATATCCGGTATAATACATCTCCGTAGCCAATGTCATCGGCGTAGGCGTGAAGTCTTGTACTTGCTCCAACTGGAAATGCAAGCTCTTGGTGATCACCGCCAGCTCCGCCATATCCGCCTCGGTACATCCCGGATGGCTGGAAATGAAATAGGGGATGAGTTGCTGGTTCAACCCATATTGCCGGTTTACCTTATCGAATATCTTCTTGAACTGTCCGAATTGCGAGAAAGACGGTTTACGCATTTGTTTCAACACCTCGTCTTGCGTATGCTCCGGGGCCACTTTCAAACGGCCGGATACGTGGCGGGCGATTAATTCCTCGGTATAGGTTTGAGCTGCCTTGTTTAAAGACTCATCCGCATAACGGTGCAATAACAGGTCATAGCGTACACCGCTTCCGATAAACGACTTCTTGATCCCGGGAAGTCTATCTACCGCTTTGTAGATATCCAGTAGCGGCGTATGGTCCGCGTTCAAGTTCTTGCAAACGACGGGGGAGATACAAGACGGTTTCTTGCATTTGGCGCAAATCCGCTCATCTTTCCCTTTCATACGGTACATATTGGCGGAAGGGCCTCCCAGATCGCTTAGATATCCCTTGAAATCCGGCATTTCGGTAATCGCTTTCACTTCCTTCAAGATCGATTCCTTGCTTCGGGAGGCGATGAACTTCCCTTGATGCGCCGATATGGTACAGAACGCGCATCCTCCGAAACAACCCCGGTGGATATTCACCGAGAACTTGATCATCTCGAAAGCCGGTATCACTTTCCCTTTATATTTGGGATGCGGCAAGCGGGTGTAGGGAAGGTCGTAGGAGGCATCTATCTCCGCTTCCGTCATTGGAGGGAAGGGAGGATTCACCACAATCACTTGCTTTCCTACCTTTTGCAAGATACGTGAGGCATTGTACTTGTTGGATTCCTCTTCGATATGCCGGAAATTCTTCGCTTGTTTCAATTTATCTTTTAGGCATTCCTCGTGTGAGAAGAGCACGATATCATCGTCTTTCGCATCCTCTTTGTCTGCCAGATAAACCGTTTGGCGGATGTCCTTGATCTCGTTGAAAGGAATGCCGGACTTTAGGCGGCGCACCAACTCCTTGATCGGCTTCTCGCCCATGCCGTAAATCAATAAATCGGCCGGGCTACTGGCAAGGATTCCCGGTAATAGCTTATCTTGCCAATAATCGTAATGCGTAAGCCGGCGTAATGAGGCCTCGATGCTACCCAATACGACGGGGACATCCGGATACAATTCTTTCAGTATTTTAGTATAGACAATGCTCGGATAATCCGGGCGCATTCCCGGACGTTGGTCCGGCGTATAGGCGTCGTCGCTGCGTAATCGCTTATTGGCAGTATAATGGTTGATCATTGAATCCATGGCACCGGCGGATACACCGAAGAAAAGCCGGGGAACGCCGAGCTTCTTGAAATCCCGGTAATCTCCCCGCCAATCCGGTTGCGGTACGATCGCTACCCGTAATCCTTCCGCTTCCAATACACGACCGATCACGGCCGCCCCGAAAGAGGGGTGATCCACATAGGCGTCTCCCGAGAAAAGGATCACGTCGAGGTAATCCCATCCCCGTGCCTCGACTTCTTTCTTCGTTGTGGGCAACCAATTGTCTAGTTTAAATGTTTTCATAATACAAAGGTACGTGATAATCTTGGAATAATCATAGAGACGCTATTCATAACTTTTATTTATGGGGGATTCGTTTTTATGATTAGGACAAGAGTTCTCAATCTCGTATCTTTGTGTCGAAAAGAAAAATAAACATTTAAAAACAAGGTTTCTTATGAAAACACTCACAGACGAGAAGCTGACGATTGTCGGCGCAGCAGGTATGATCGGTTCTAATATGGCACAGACCGCTATTATGATGGGACTAACTTCCAACATTTGTTTGTACGACCCTTACGCACCGGGTTTGGAGGGAGTTGCCGAGGAATTATTCCATTGTGGTTTCGAGGGTGTAAACATCACTTTTACCTCAGACATCAAGGAGGCTTTGACTGGCGCTAAATATATCGTTAACTCCGGTGGTGCCGCAAGAAAGGCAGGTATGACCCGTGAGGATCTCCTAAAAGGAAACGCCGCTATCGCCGAGGAGTTCGGCAAGAACGTAAAGGCTTATTGCCCGGACGTAAAGCATATCGTGGTTATCTTTAACCCGGCGGATATTACCGGTTTGATTACCTTATTGTATTCCGGCTTGAAACCTTCTCAGGTTACGACGTTGGCCGCATTGGATTCTACTCGTTTACGCAGTGAGTTGGCAAAACATTTCGGTATCTCTATGGATCAGGTTGAGAATTGCCGTACGTATGGTGGCCATGGCGAGCAAATGGCTGTTTTCGCCTCTACCGCTAAAGTGGATGGTAAACCTTTAACTGAGCTTATCGGTACGGATGCCTTGACGAAAGATCAATGGGCGGAGATACAGACAAAGGTTACGAAGGGTGGCGCAAACATTATCGCCTTGCGTGGCCGTTCTTCCTTCCAAAGCCCGTCGTATGTATCTATCGAGATGATCGCTGCGGCAATGGGTGGTAAACCGTTCCGTTGGCCGGCTGGCGCTTATGTATCAAACGGTAAGTTCGATCATATCATGATGGCTTGGGAGACCTCGATTACGAAAGACGGCGTAACGTTGAAAGAGGTGCATGGTACACCGGAAGAAGAGGCTGCCTTGGAGAAGAGCTACAAGCACCTTTGCGCTTTACGTGACGAGGTGATCGCTATGGGTGTGCTTCCCGCTATTTCCGAATGGCATAAATTGAATCCGAATATCAAATGATCGAATAACAAGTAATTTAGATTTTCATGGATATATGGAATCCCCGCTTAGATGGCTTCGTGCCGGAAAGCGGGGATTCTTGTTTTATTTTATCTTTAGTCCGGGGATCAGGGGCGTGCTATCTACCAGTTCCAACTCTTGCACCATCTGTAATGTTCCTTGTTTGTATTTCTGGAAATGGGGCGTTTGGATATGGCTTTTATAAGCGTCTTGATCTGCGTAAATCTCTAGAATGGTTACTTTATGCGGATGTTCTTTCTCCGATACGGCATACAGTGTAAGAACACCCGGCTCTAGACGCATGGAAGCCTCGATCTCTTCTTTCAGAAAGGCGTTATAACGCTCCAACTGGGCGGGATCGACCGTGATCTTGGATAGGCGGACTAAGTTCTTCTCAGGGGCGGGCTGAGAGGACTCCTTAATGATCTTCAACGCTTTGATAGCGGAAGGGAAGCCGATATAAGGAAGACATTGTATAACCGCTGCCGTTAAGGTCTCCTTGCTATTGCCGGCCAGTAAGTTCCCTTCGAGATGCGAGTGTAGTTGGCTTTCGGCTTCAAGGGTCGTTAGTATGCAATAAGCCAGTAACTCCCGGGTTTTCAGGTCTAGCCCGTTGCGAGTATAGATATCTCCGAAGCAGAATTCTGTGAGGAATCGCTCTACTTCCGGACCCATATTTCCCGGGACGTTCCTCATGGCCTCTTTGATTCCCTCGCCGTAAAGCCGGCTTTGTATGGCTTGTCCTTTCTCGTGGCGATCTTCTTCTGTAACGGTAGCTTGTCTCTCCAGAGGCAAAGCGATGCCTTGTTGCTTAAAGACTTCGTTGATGGTATTTAAGGCATTCAATGTCTTCGGGAAACCGATGAACGGGGCACATAGATATATTGCCTCCCGTAGCTCGATGGGAGTGACGCCTACGTTTAGCGCCGCTTTGGCGTGGGCGTTCAGTTGGGGCAAGGTTTGCATCGTGGCTAATACGGTGCAAGTGATAAGCTCCCGGGTCTTTTTATCAAGATCTCCTGTGCGGAATACCTCCCCGAAGATGAATTTCTGGAGAATGTCCATCATTTCCGGATCTGTTCCTTGTCCGGTCAATGCCTCGCCTCCGAATAGCTCGGTGTAATTCTTTTTACAGCGTTCGATTCTGTCCATATTTTGTTCTGTTTTAGAAGTTGGGATATCTTGTGCGAAGGCTGGTATGAAGCCTAGCAGGAAGAGTGCGATTGCTTTTGTTTTCATGAGGATATCGTTATTGTTTGACATCACAAAGATATTCGGATTTATCTCAAGTATATGTATATATATTACGGATCTTTGTATCAAAATTACCGTTCGTAAACGAAGCTGATCCGGATGACAGCCGGGGTTGAGCAAACGAATAAAGCGCCTGCGATTCCCTTGCGGGAGACACAGACGCTTTCGTTCAAATAAATATTCTTATAAAGTACGATCCGGATATAAGGCTTTCCACCATTCCGGCTCGTCTTTCAGCCATTTGGCGAACCATGCGTAGATGGTATTTTGCCAGCCTATACGTTTCTGATAGCCTACGATACCATGATTCTCGCCATCCACCTGCACGAATTCCACGGTCTTTCCTAGGATCTTCAAGGCGGCGAACATCTGGATACTTTCCCCGATGGGTACGTTCGTATCGGCGTTGCCGTGAAGCAATAGGAGCGGGGTCTTGATCTTATCGGCGTTGAACAACGGGCTTTGCTTAGTAAAGAACTCCGGGGCGTTCCAAGGATAAGTGCCGGCATTCGCTACGGAGCAATAGCCATATCCCCAATAACCTTCTCCCCAATAGCTACTCAACGCGCTGATACCGGCATGGCTGATAGCGGCGGCGAAAATGTCCGTACGGGTTTGTAGGTATTGTGTCATGAATCCGCCGTAGCTGGCACCGATGCAACCGATCTTCTTCTCGTTCACGAACGAATGCTCCTTGCAGAACAGCTTGGTGCCTTGGATGATCTCATCGGCGGTCTTCAGGCCCCATGCGTTCACATGGCGGGCGGCGAATTCCTGTCCGAAGCCCGTTGTTCCACTCGGATTCAAGGTGTAGACCACGTATCCGAGAGCGGCGTACATATGCATGGAATAACGCATCTCCAGCGCACGGTTCGTCGGGGAAGTACCGCCATAGTAATAAACGATCATCGGATATTTCTTATTCGGATCGAAATGAGGCGGCAGGTAATAACGGCCTTGGATAGTCGTACCGTCATCCGACTTGAAGTTCCAGTCGTGTACCTCGCCCAAGGCGATATCTTTTAATTTATCTTGCGAGAGATCATACACCAAGCAGTTCTTTCCACCTTTCAGGTCGTAAGCGTAAAGGCGGTTGGCGTTGGATGCGCTCTGTCCGTAATAGAAAAGAACCGGGGCGTTGTCGGCCAACGCATACGACATGATAATATCCTCGGAGGCGGCTACTTGCTTGATCTTTCCGTTTGCCGGGTCGCACGTATAGATCCGTTGATAATCCTCATCCTCACAGAGGATATAGATTTGCCCGTTGAAGCGGTTCCATACGGCATCGATCACGTTCGGATTGAAATCCTTGGTGAGAGGGGAGGCTTTACGGCTTGCCAGATCGTATAGGAATAACTGCCCGTCGTACGAGTTGGAGATCTGTCCTTGCTTGATATTTCGTCCGATTCCGTCGAAAGCGTCGCCTGCCCCAGCTACCAATAACTGTTTACCGTCGGGCGAGAAGGCGGCTTGGTTTACGTACGGGGCTTTCTCCCAGATCGTATCGATCGCCATGGTCTGCAAATCCAATTTATAAAGGGAGTTGCGGGAGTGCGGCAAGGAGGTGTACACCCGGTCGCTGGTGCTGAACAATAGATAGCGGCTATCAGTGCTGATATCATTGATATAAGTGTCCGTATGCCCGAAAGTAAGTTGCTCGTACAAACCTGTTTTTAAGTCATACCGCCAGATAAAGGAGCGGTCACGGAAACCCGGGATACGGTCTGCCGGCTCTAATACACGGATCAAGTCCGTCCCTTCCTTGGGACCTTCCTCTTCTACGGTATAGAGAAGCGTGGACTCATCGGGGGTGAATACGAACCGCCCTTTCGGAAGGTTCGGGACTAATACCGTTTGTTGGTAGGTAGACGGATCTACGGTTACCAACTCCGTACCGTCCAGACCGGTGCGGGTGTAATACAATCGATTGCTTTTAGGCATCCATTTGGCGGTTGTCAAGAAACCTCCGTCTTGCAATAAGACCCGTCCCGTAGCGGCATCCATCAATTGCCCGTACGATTCGCTCTTGCCCTCCGGGAACCGGTTGACGTATTTTACCAAGGCATACTTCCCGTTCGGGGAGAGACTTACGCCTTGGAAATCCTTTCCTTCTATGATATTCAGAAGGGTGTAGCGTTTCTCCGGGTTCAAGGAAGCTACGACTTTCGCTTCTGCCTCGCTTTTGAAGGTAGCCTTTAGGCTGGGAGGACAAGTGTCTGTTTCCGCTGTCAGGTATTTAACGACTACTTGATAGCGGCGGGGTTCCATCACCAACTCGGAGGAGGCTCCGACCGGTTTATCATTGACGAATACTTCGAACGCCCCGGGACCCGATATATCGAGCGTGCCTTTTACGTACCGGTCGCTGTTCAAGAAGAAAGAGAATAGATGTAGGGCATATCCCTTTTGCGGGGCGGCGAAGGTGATCGCGCCTGCCGTGTCAGCGTCGAGTACCGTGGCGTTCGCAAGCGTTTGCTCGAACGGTAAGGTCGCTTTTAATAGATTCTTCGCCTCGAAAGGCTTGCCGTTTACGTTGAGGCTGTCCGCTAGGATCGGCTTGTTGACCGTAAACGGGCCTGCGTGCTGGAATTGCGTTACTTTCACGTCTTCCATGGCGTAAAGCGAAAGGGCGGAAAGAAGCAATGCCGGAATTAAGTTAGTTTTTCTGTTCATATATAATTAGTTTAGGATAAACGTTTTCCGCAAACGATGTAAAGCTGTTCGGTATCCTCTACGACGAGCGGAAGAAGATAAGGCTCCATCAATGCCGCCACCTCTCGGGCCGGGGGCAAGGGCAGCGATAATCGATCGGCGTGCCGATGGTGGTGCGTATTGATCTTTTCCTTGCTCTCGCTGTGGCAGATAACCAATTTACCGCCGGGCACGAGCAAGTCGCTCATATGCTCGATCAACCGTTCCGGCCGCATGAAATGCGGGTAGGCGCTATACAGGATAATATAGTCGAATCCTTTCCCCTCGTAGCTCATAGCGTCCTCTTGGAGGAACTCGATGAGCGGATGATCCGGATATTTCATGCGTGCTTTCTCGATCATTTGGCCCGCTATATCGATAGCTACGATTTGGCGGGGTTCGTACGGCAGCAGGTAACTTTCCAATATCCCCGTGCCGCAACCGACATCGAGGATGCGGGCGTTCTGCCGCAGGTTGGTACGATCCAATATCGTCCGGATCTTTCCCGGATCATGTACGCAGACAGCATCCCAGCGTTCCGCCATCGTATCAAAAAAGGTCTCTATTTGATTCATGATAATTGTCCTTCCCATAGAAAACAATCGCTGAACAGGGATTGTTCCTTGAAATGGGTTGGTTTTTCGAACAAACCGAACACGGACGATCCGGAGCCGGACATGGCGGCATATAAGGCGCCTCCCTCGTATAAGGTATCCTTGATCCGCTCGATCACGGGATGTCTCGGGAATACGCTTCGCTCGAAATCGTTCACCATCCGCTCTTTCCATTCGGATACCGGTAGCCGGATGATCTCTTTCAAGGAGGTCTCGGGCGCGGCGGGTGTTACCATCGAATAGGCTTCGGGGGTGGAGACGGCTACATCCGGTTTTACCAAGCATAGATAATAATCCTTCAAGGACAAGTCCACGGGCTCGAATTGGTTTCCCGTGCCGGTCGCGAATACCGGCGTGTTACGGATAAAGAACGGGCAATCGGCTCCGATGGTGGACGCTATCGCCTCCAACTCATCCGGGTGAATATCCAAACCGCAGAAATCATTGACCAGCTTCAACATAAAAGCGGCATCGGCGGAACCTCCTCCAAGCCCGGCGCCAAAAGGTATCGCTTTCAACAAATGGATCTCTAGCGGGGGAATCTCGTATCTCGTCTTTAGGGCGTTCAGCGCTTTTATGACGAGGTTCTTCTCTTGGGGAGCGTCTACCGGGATTCCGGTTTGCGTGAAACAGGTCCGATCCGAGGCGACGATCTCGAGGGCATCCCTCACGGGGATCGGATAGAAGATGGTCTCTATATTATGATAACCGTCCGGACGTTTGCTTACCACGTTCAGACCTAGGTTTATCTTTGCGTTCGGGAAACAGATCATAGTATTTAATGTTTGTTTTATGTGATACGCGAAGATAAGAAGATATCCTTATAAACGTTCTGTTTTATCGGGTGAACTATATATGGCTTTAATAAGGGGCCCACGATGGGCATCATGCGTAAAAGAGTAGGTTTGACGTTTTGACATTCTGTAATCTAAACTCCCGGAGAAGCGTTTTTTCCGGGCCAAGGTACGCCTTGCTTCCGAAAATGGCATAGAATAATAGCATCTGGTTGTCTTGTAGTGTTTTATGGAAATAGGCCTTTTTATTCTAGCGAGATTAATTCATCGTATCTCATATTTTTAGGTGAAAATAGCCATTTTATACGGGTGTATCGATCAATTCTATAGGATGCGAGGGCTGTTTCTTCCGTATGTATCGCCTAATACATACGGTTGCGTTACCTAATACATACGGTCGTGTTGCCTAATACAGCCTTTTGTATTACCTAACTCTATTACTTTTGAGTCCAAACAGGGGTATTTAGGCAAGAAAAAGAGGGAAGACGTATGATTTCATCATAGGTCTCTCCCTCTTTTTCTCTATTTGTAAAAAGGTCTTGACATCGTTATTCTGTTATTTCGATCATAATGTCAAGATTATCTCATTTTCGCTTACGGTCTCTATAATCGATACTTATTTATCCTTTATGATTTCATGGAGCATGGCAACCTTTTCTTGCTCGGCCTTTAATAATCGTTCGTAAAGCTCGACTATTTTATCGATGGGATTGAATGTTTGATTTTGAACATTTCCGCTTGCGTTATCTTGCCACGTGCCGGAAAAAATATTGATAGATGTCCCTTCATTCAATTCCGTGATCGCCTCTATCGGAATATCCAAAGCTTTCGTGACCTTTTCCAATACCTCAGGTTCCAATTCGTCTTTTTTCTCGTAGCCGGATAAGGTGGCTTGTGATACCCCAATTTTGTCGGCGAGCACTTCTTGTTTGATGCCTCTCCATTCTCTCCAACGTTTTAAGTTGGCTCCATGACTATTTCTTTTGGTAAATGTTGTTTCCATGTCAGTTTTTATTGATCCTGTCACAAAAATAAGTATTAAATCTGAGTTATCTTACTATCATGTCAGATATCCGGGGTAACCGCACCCAATTTTATTCATAGCCAGAGAAACATAAATTCATCGTAATTTGTTAGGTGTCTATCATGATGATCCTGCATTACCGACAATACGTAGTCAGATATATCATTTATCCCTGTCATCTGATAATATTAGTCGTGACATTGATATTTTATCAGGGGGATTGATGGTATATCAGCAGGCGGTAAGCTTATTTTGTCTGCGAATGATAAACACAGAAATCAATGGAAACTCAAAATCAATATCCTCAAAAGGATTATTCCGAGATAATAAGCTTATCCCATCAAGTAATTGGTTTGCCGGTAAGGAAAGCGCAGATGTTATTGAAGGATCTGGATTTATGTATGATCACTTATACGTGGAATGACGTAAGCCAGATTACATTGGAAGTCGTGTTCAAAACCTCCACGCTCACTTGCCTTTTTAATCAAAACGACATTTGTGAAGCTGTATATCTATTCTTAACTGATAATAAGGATCTAATGAAATATATAAGCCACTGCGTTAAGACCTATACATATGATTTCCTTTTGGATGGCTGGACCACGGATAAATGCCACATTTCAATATGCCGTTCCGAAAATCAAGGGTGTTTTTTATTAATATTACCGCTAAAAAAGATTTTATGAATAAGGCATATTGTAGTTGTTTCGCTACTCCTCTTTTTCAAACGAACTTTTTGTGTGTTCCAATGACGATGGTTTTCAGTCATCAAAAAGACAGGCGCGGTAAATCAAGTTTACAGCGCCTTCCATTTATTTAGGGTTATGAGCTTTATTAAGGCTCCGCGATCATCTCTTTAGCGATTATCTCGGCCTCGGCTTTATCGGCGTCCTTTTGGATGTTCGGCAATTCAAGGCCGTAGCCTTTGATCCGGTCCTCACGTTTCAACATCAAGGCGATGAAGAGGGCGAGTACACCGAAGCAGGTGAAGACTGCCATCGGTATCGTATAGTCGTAAGCCGGTTTGCCCGTACCATTGTCTATTTTGCAATACGTATCCAATATCCAGCCGATTAATAAAGGAACCATACTCAGACCGATATTCTGTACCCAGAAAATCAAGGCATAAGCCGTGCCTAATTGCTTCTCCGGGATAATCTTCGGAACAGATGGCCACATCGCCGATGGAACCAAGGAGAAAGCGATACCCAATACGATCATCACGATTGTCGCGAACCACCACTGATTCAAGATCGGAAGTGTGAATAATAAATGCACGCCGATCAACATCAAGGCACCATAGATCATGATCGTCGCCCCTTTACCCTTGCGGTCGTATAAGTTACCGAAGAACGGAGTCAGAAGAATCGTGCCGAAAGGTAAGATAGCCGGGATGTTTCCCGCCAACTCCGGATCTACGTTATATTTATTGACCATCAAGTCCGTAGCGTATTTCAAGAAGGGGAATACGGCCGAATAGAATAATACGCAAAGCAGAGCGATCAACCAGAAACCCTTATTGGTAACGATCAATAAGATATCTTTCAAACGGAAAGGCTCTTCCTCCTCGGCTTGCTCGATAGCATCCATCGAAGCGTCCAGCTTGCGATCCATCACGCAAAATACGAGGAAGGCGATCAAACCGATACACAACATACAAAGACAAAGCAAGATAGGAGCGGAGATGCTACCGAAGTACTTGGCGGCGGGAACCGTGATAGATAAAGCCAAGGCCGTACCCAAACGAGCCGTAGCCATCTCCAAGCCCATAGCCAACGCCATCTCTTTTCCCTTGAACCACCGTACGATAATCTTAGATACCGTGATACCGGCGGTCTCCACGCCGACACCGAAGATCGCGTATCCGAGGGCGGCCACCATCACTTGCGCTTTCCATCCGAAAAGCTCTCCTTCCATCGTAAACGCGTCCGAGATGGCGTAATATTTAATGGAACAACCGATAATCATCAAGATACAGGAAGCGACACCCGTGAAACGGACACCCATCTTATCCAGAACGATACCACCAATAATCAACATGAAAAGAAATACGTTGAACCAACCGTAAGCGCTGGTGAACCAACCATATTCCGTACTCGTCCAGCTTAGCTGTTCTTCCAACATCGGTTTAAGCGGAGCCATTACATCCGTAAGGAAGTATCCGCAAAGCATCGTGAATGCCGCCAAAGCGAGTACACTCCAGCGTGCGACTTTCGAGTCGCTTAGTTTCTGATGAATTTTTTCTATCATGATATTTGTTTTATAGAGTTATATTATTTGTATTCGTCTTCTTTCATGAACAAGGGGAGAGCGTCCGCTACGATAAAGGTGCTTCCGCCGATAAAGATCAAGTCATCCTTGTCGGCACTTTTTAACGCTTTCTCGACCGCCTCTTCCACCGTTTCGCAAAGGACTCCGGGCAGTCCCTTCCGCATGGCTTTCATGGCGAAATCCTTTACGGGCATCGCTCTCTCCACGGAGGCCTGCGTGAAGAAATAAGAAGCATCTGGTGGCATCAAGGATAATACGCCGTCGATATCCTTGTCGTTCACCATACCGACGATCATATAAATTTCGCGGAAACGGCTTCTCATGGCATTCAGGTGTTCCGCTATGTGTTTCCATCCACCCACGTTGTGCCCGGTGTCGCAAATGACGGTCGGTTTTGTCCGCAAGGTTTGCCAGCGGCCCATCAAACCCGTCAGTTGGGTCACGTGCCCGAACCCTTCATGGACGGCCTCGGGCAGGATGTCAACGCCGCACTTCTCGCGGAGCAGGTGCAGGGCGGAGAACACCGTGATGGCGTTGGCTTGTTGTACCTCTCCGGCAAGCTCGCCGATCACCTCGCCGTATTCTACGGAGGGGAACTTCCAGTGTACCATCGACAACCCTCCGGTCCCCTCCAGCATTCCCATGCTCAAGGCGTAGTGGAAGGGTGCTCCTGCCTTTCTCGCCTCGTTCTGGAAGAGGTCGAAAACGGAGCGTTTCTCAGCCTCCCCCAGAAGGACGGGTACGCCTTTTTTGATAATGCCGGCTTTCTCCGCCGCTATCTTCTCCTCCGTATTTCCCAAGAATTGCGTATGATCCAGACTGATATTCGTGATGATACTCAAGATCGGAGTGATAATGTTCGTACTGTCCAAACGACCGCCAAGCCCGACCTCGATAACCGCGTAATCTACCTGCTGGTCGCGGAAATACTCAAAAGCCATACTGGACGTCAGCTCGAAGAAAGAAGGATGGAGAGGCTCGAAGAAAGAACGATGGCGTTCGACGAAATCGACCACGTAATCTTGGGAGATCTTTTTCCCGTTCACCCGGATGCGTTCCCGGAAGTCCACTAAGTGGGGAGAGGTATAAAGCCCGACCTTGAAACCGGATTGCCGGAGAATGGCCGCCAATAGATGGCTGACCGAGCCTTTGCCGTTTGTCCCGGCTACATGGATGGTCTTATAGGCTTTATGGGGATTTCCCAGATAATCATCTAGGGCGATACTTGTACCAAGACCGGGTTTGTAAGCGGAAGCTCCGCTGTGTTGGAAGACCGGGATGCTGGTATATAGATAGTGTAGCGTTTCCTCGTATGTCATGTTTTTGTAAATTAGATGCTACAAATGTAGTTAAATTTATTTATACCTTTGCGACTCGTTTATAAAAAGGAGAGAAAAAGAAAATGGAAACACAACGTATAACCTATACGCCTCAAGGAGGCGTTTGTTCTAAGTTGATGGTGATCGATGCGAAGGAGGACGTGATCGAGAATGTGCAGATTGTAGGAGGTTGCCACGGTAACGGGCAAGGCATGTGCGCCTTATTGAAAGGTATGCGCATCGAAGACGCTATCGGCCGTTTGTCTGGCATCGATTGTCATGGAAGGGGAACTTCATGCCCGGACCAGATGGCACAGGCATTGAAGCAATTCAATCGATGATCAGCTTATATCCGATTCCCCGGATATTCAAAATCTTGATAGACTCGTCTTTCGATAACTTATGACGTAGCTTGGTGATAAAGACATGCAGGCTGCGTGCGTTGAAGAAAGAATCATCTCCCCAAAGGTCTATCAAGATCTCTTTCATCGGTAATACTTGGTCCTTATTGTCGCAAAGGCGCTTCAATATCTCGGATTCCCGGTTGCTGAGGAGTTGTTTCTCTCCCCGGTAGACCAATGTCTGCGTGATGGAATCGAACGTATAAAGCCCGATACGGAAAGAGGTGGCTTCCGGTCTTTGGACGGACACCTTATGCAGTAACGCCTTGATGCGTACGATCAATTCCGCCATGCCGAAAGGCTTTTTCAGGTAATCGTTGCCGCCTGTCTCGAAGCCCTCTACCACGTCGTTGGCCGCGGAACGGGCCGATAGGAATAGGACAGGGGTGTGCGTATCCGTCTTACGGATCAATTTGACCATCGTGAAACCATCCATCTTGGGCATCATGATATCCGCTACGATAATGTCCGGGTTGATCTCCGCATAACGGGAGAGGCCCTCCTCGCCATTCGCCGCTAGGGTGATATCGAACTCGTTCCCATCCAGCGTATCCTTGATGATCATGGCCAATGTAGGCTCGTCTTCTACTAGTAGTACTTTTATCTTTTCCATATTTGATACTTGATTTTCGGATTATTATTTAAAATGCAGGGTAAAGGTGGAGCCTTTGCCGGGGACGCTTTCCACACGGGCTGTTCCTCCATGTTTACCCATCATGTCTTTTACGTAATATAATCCTAGGCCATAACCTTTCACGTTGTGGATATTCCCGCTGGGAACCCGGAAGAACTTGTCGAATATCTGCCGCTGGTTGGCTTCGCTGATACCCGGGCCGTTATCGGTTATGGAGATTGTCGTTTCGTGATCGTCTTGCCGGGCTGTCGCTTCGATGCGGCAAGGTTCCTTGTCGGCGTATTTGATTGCGTTATCGATAAGGTTGCTCAACATATTATATAGGTGGGTACGATCGGCCACCAATTCTATATCCTCGGGGATGGAGCAAGTAAACTCCA
The DNA here is from genome assembly GCF_056640955.1 of Parabacteroides sp. KHUB-02. Classification (NCBI taxonomy): domain Bacteria; kingdom Pseudomonadati; phylum Bacteroidota; class Bacteroidia; order Bacteroidales; family Tannerellaceae; genus Parabacteroides; species Parabacteroides sp. KHUB-02. The sequence continues at coordinate 1,167,600 of NZ_JBWQEV010000001.1, forward strand.
CGGGTTTGCTCGCTTTCAGTTTGTATTGCTCGATGAGGGAGTTCACCAACTCGTTTAATGAGATGGTTTCGGGGCGCAAGCGGAAGGTACTGCGGTTCTCTACGGCGAGTGTCAAAATTTGTTCCACCAATCCGGTAAGATGGATAAGTTGGTCTTTAACGATCGTCAGGTATTTCTTCTGTTTCTCGTTGACGGGATCGCTAAAGTTCAATAATGCGTCTACGGCGGCATAGCTGACGCTGATCGGGGTTTTCAGCTCATGCGTCATATTGTTGGTGAAATCGGTCTTCAATTCTTCCACGGTCTTTTGCTTTAAGATGGTGCGGAGTAAGTATATGAAAGCGCAAATGATCAGCAAAAGCAATAGGAAGGAGGAGATCAGGATGCCTTTCATCTGGGTGAGTATCACGCTGGCCGGCGATTTGAGGAACAGGCGATATTGTAACGTGCTCTCGTTATGGAGCGGGTAATCGAAATGCACGGGGTTTTTCCACGTAGTGAATCGTTCTGGCTTGTCCAGATGCATCCAACCCTTCTCGTCCCCGTTGTTTGGTTTATAAATCGTTACCAGCTCATGTTCCGTTACGATATTTCTTGCCTCCAGTTCCGAGGTTAATAATTTGTTGTAGGTCTTGAAATCAATTGGTTTTATAGAATCTATATTCGCGTGCATCGCTTGCTGCACCATGTCCTCCACCTCGCCGATTACATATAGGTAATCCGTTAGGGTAGAGTCTATCGAGCTAAAGTCCTCCTCATCCCCGTAATCGATATGTAGTTTCATGTGTGAGTCGGGATTTGCCGTCTTGAAGATATCTTCCCGGTTAAGGTCAGGATCTTCTTTCTGCGGATGGATCGAAGCTTTTGCGTCCATCTTCTGCTTATTAGACGGATCTAGCTCTGAGCTGAAGTACACATCTTGGGTTTGAGGTCCCAGCGCTCCCTGTTCTTTTTTGATAGATCGGATGCGCAGGAACAACTCCTTATAGTCGGCGATCTTCATCGCTTCCTCTATATTGATCTCCATCTGTTTATATAATGTATCATATAAACCTTTCAGCCAGTATCCTTGGAAAACCAAAAGCCCGGCCAGCGATAGGACGATCAACAAAGCGATTAACTTAAAACGAAGTCTGATGTTCATGAAGTCTCTTTATGCTTATAATCGAATTGATCGCTAAAAATAGACAATTTTATTACATGAACTTTTAATACGCAAGATAAACTTTATGCGGGCGCTTGTAAATATTTACTAAGGATGCCCATCAACGCCCCAATATCAATCGGTTTAGCCAAATGATAATTCATGCCCGCTTTGATAGCGTTTGTCACGTCTTCGGAAAAAGCGTTGGCGGTCATGGCTATAATTGGCATATGTGCGATATCCCTTCGTTGGAGGGAACGAATCTGCCGGGTCGCCTCATAACCGTCCATGATAGGCATCTGGATATCCATCAGTATTATCTGGTAAAATCCTTCTTCCGATTGGGCGACTTTATGTACGGCGTCGAGCCCATTTATCGCCGTATCGATAGTGATACCGGTGCTGCCGATGATCTCTACGGCGATCTCACGATTTAACTCGTTATCCTCCACCAGCAAGATGCGCTTGCCGGAATAATCGACGTTTGATAACTTGAATGGGCGGATCGGTTCCGGCTGGTCTCCTTCGTCAAGGAAAGATCTCAATACTTGGAGTAGCTTGGACTTATAGAGAGGCTTGGTGATGAATCCATTGGCCTTAACCTCCTTAGCCTCTGCCTCATATTCCTCAAGATCGTATGCGGAGAGAATGATGATCGGTACGTCCGCTCCCACGAAACGTCTGATTTGCCGGGTTGTTTCAATGCCGTTCATTTGAGGCATCTTCAAGTCAATGATCACGGCGAAATACTCTTTCTCCGCTAAATGATGCTGTCGTACTTTTTCTATAGCTTCGCTACCTGAGTATACGCATTCACTGTTTATCCCGATCTCTTGCAAACAGCTAGACGTGTTTAGACAAGCGATCTTATCATCATCTACCACAAGAACCTCTAAACCTTCTACCTCTATCTTATCATCGGGCTTCTGATCCCGGCAAACCAATGGCATGTCGATGGTGAAGCGGGAACCTTTGCCATATTCACTCTCCACCTTGATATCTCCTCCCATCATCTGAATGATCTTATGGCTGATCGACATCCCGAGGCCAGTGCCTTGTATCCTCTTGATCTCATCATCGCTCGCACGCTCGAAAGGCTCGAAAATCTTATCCAGAAACTCCGGTTTCATACCTCTTCCGTTATCCTCAAACACGAATTGATAATTTCCGATGCCATTATGAGGGTCCTTCTCGTAGATCTCTATCGTGATTCGCCCATTCTCCGGCGTATACTTAATTGCGTTCGAGAGGATATTCATCAATACCTGCTTGATACGCTGCGTATCACCTTTTACATTCTCATGCCTCAGGTTCTTGACGTGTATATTTAAAGTTTGTTGTTTGTTTTTGATCTCCGGTTGCATCATAACGACCAAGTCTTGCAAGAGCTCACCCACATTGAACTCATCCTCCGAAAGAATTAACCTGCCACTTTCGATCTTGGACATATCGAGAACCTCATTAATCAGACTCAATAATAATTTAGAGGCTCCATTGATTTTTTCCATACAATCTAGTATTCTTTCATGTTCATCTACATGGGCTTTGGCTATAGTCGCCATTCCCATGATGGCGTTCATGGGTGTACGGATATCGTGACTCATGCGGGCGAGAAAATCAGATTTGGCTTGGTTGGCTTGTTCCGCCGACTTTAGTGCTTCTTTAAGTTGCTTTGACTGTTTCTCCAGTTTCTTTTGCAACTCCCTCTGTTCGGTAATGTCGGTGATATTGATGTAAACGATAAGATAGATAGGCTCGTTGCCTTCCCAGCCGATACATTCCCCGTTCAACTGTAGCCAAGCGCCGTTGCCGTTTTTGTCTTTCGACTGGATAACGAAATGTACAGGTTCCCCTTTTAGCATACAGGAGATATGTGCGTTCATCGTATTACGGCTTGTTTCATCTAAACGGGAGAAAGGACTGAAAGATAAAAAAGAATTTTTATCGATACCAGAGAAGTCCATATATTTATCATTTGCCTCCAGCAATGTAAAACTGCCGTCTTTATGTACTTTATGCTTGGATATGAAGCCGGGGATATTATCATAAGTGATCGTTTGCTCGATCCGCCTTCGCATTACGTCCTCTACATCGGTCATTACCGTATAGGAGATAGGGATGCCGTCTTGTAGTTGGTCGGTAAACGTTGAGGTGATTTTAGTCCATCTTTTTCCTTTTCTCGTTGGCATCTGGATAACGGTTTCGTAACCGCTGGCTTTATTAGCTATCGTCTCGTAAACATTCTTGGATAATATATTCCAAGCTTCATCATAACCTTTAAAATACAAATCGGGTTTATTGTGGAAAAGAGCTTCATATTCTTCTTTGGGGTAACCTATCATATCGTAATAGAAGTCATTTGCCCATAAAAGTGTGAAATGCTCATCCAATAAATGTTTGCTAACGCTAGCTCCCGTAAGCCCCATCAATAAGTTGTATTCTAGATCCGTCTCTCGCCCTTCCATCGTATGTCTTTTTATATTATCCTACAAAAGTAAAAATTATAAAAGGTACCCTTGAAATTCTTCTTTTTGATAATATGTTCCGTTTTTGCTTTCAGCTAGTCGGATGTTTTCTGGTAACAAGAATAGGTATACGATTTACCCCTGTATTCTTGTGGAGTCATGCCTACATTTCGACGGAAGAACTTATTAAAGAACGATAGATTATTAAAGCCGAGGTCCATCGCTATGTTCTTGATTTCTCGGTTGGTCCCTTTCAACTGAGCCTTAGCGTCTATGATTATTGTTTGCGTGAGGATCTCTTGAGGAGTCTCTCCGATCGCTTTTTTGATGGATGTCGAGAAATAAGAGAACGTGAGGCCCAACTTCTCGGCATAAAACGATACGTTATGCTCTTTCGTATAGTATCTCAATACCATATTTAGGAACTCTTGATAGATTTGTAACGGACGTGTAAGTTCCTGTTTCTCTAATGGGTAATTTTTACTGTATATTTCTATGATACCTTGACTACACATCATGAAAATGGCCTTTATCATCTCTTTATTGTTCAAGATATCGGGATATACGGCATATTGATAGAGAAGCTCGTAGAAGTTCGTGATCAGGTTGGCCCTGTTTTGGGATATTTTTATAATCGGATACCTGTAAATCATCAGTAGATAACCCATCGTACTCTTGATAAAATTGGTGTAACACATAAAATCGAAAGAGAACGCTATGAAATAGATCAAGATGTCGGGGGATATCTCATGTATTTGTATGCGACTATTGGGCAATAGCGTTACAACATTGAGTTTCGAAGTGGTCAATTCTGACATATTGATAGTTGAGCGTATTTGCCCTTCCATGCAAAGGATAAAGACCCCGGCTTTTATCTTACAAGGAATATTTATAAACTCCTTGAGTTCATCGGCGGATATGTATTTACCAACCATAAAGTCCGTAGGTGAATCAAGGCAGAGGAACTGTTTATCCATATTGTAAGATTTTTGACGTCAAATATAAATATTAATTGAAACTCAAATGTTGTAAAAGGAAATATGGAACATATTATCCCAAAAAATAGTTAGCCAAGACTAAAATAAGATCCTTTACACCCATAAACTTGAACGGTTGCGCCGGCTTAAAGTCTTGTGCGACCAGTCGCTACCATCCCGTTTGTTCCCGAATAAACTACTCTTGTACACATGATTTTCAACTTTTAATAGGTTATCTTCAAATATTTGATTGATATATCAACAGTTAGAACCTCTTAATGTTCAGTTTACGTTTTCGCATCAAAGAGTACGGCGGCTTCGAAACCTTTTTCCTGCAATTCCCTTAGGTGAGATTTAGCACGAAGGATACCATTCATACTACTTTTCCGAAGGTGTTTTCCAGATTATCTTGTTCCTCTTTGTTGGGTTTGATAATTGGCGATAAGACTAAATAACATTCCTGATAAGACAAGGTAAGACTTCGTAAGTGAGTGGTAACATAGTTTCTTTTAAGAATACGTTTCTTTTGTATGAACGAAAAATGATAAAAACAAACCGATATGAAACGTACTATTTACTACATGATTTTATGCTTGCTGATGAGTCTCGGTGAGATTATGGCACAAGGTATTTCCGGGAAGGTGATGGATGGCAAGGAACAGCCGGTAGATGGAGTGGCGGTGATTTTACAGACCCTCGACTCTGTATATGTGGATGCCGTGGTTACCGATACGCTTGGGGATTTTCGATTGAATCATCCGCTAGACCAGTCGTATCGACTTATTTTCCAACACATCTTATATAATATGGTAGAGAAAGAGATAACTACCGCCAACGTAGGTACGGTGGTGCTGGAGGAGAAAGATTATCAGTTGGCTGAGATTACCGTAAAGGGAGAACGCCCGCAAGTGAAACTGGAGGGAGGCAAGCTGACGTATGATGTCCCTCAACTGATGAAGGATAAGACTGCCACGAACGCTTTTGAGATCATCAAGGACTTACCAGGGCTTATCGAGCGGAATGATAATCTGGAACTGGTAGGGGCCAGTCGTTTGAATATAATCTTGAATGGGCAGTTGACGACAATGTCGGCAGATCAATTAATCCAGTTACTGAAAACTATGCCGGCCTCAAGGGTCGAAAAGGCTGAGGTGATGTATAACGCTCCAGCTAAATATAATGTCAAGGGGGCGTTACTCAATGTCGTATTGAGTAAGAATGAGTCCGAGACTCCTTCTTGGCAAGGTGAAACGGGTGTGGATTACACCCAATATCGCCATGCGGGGGGAGATGCGCATGTGAATTTACTTTATACGAATAAGGGCTTTAGCATAGATTTCCTGTTGAATGGTAATAAGAGACGGGATGTGATGGGGGAGGATATGTTGGCCCGCCATACATTAAATAGTGGTATGACGGAAATAAGCCAACATAATCGGGCCCTTGTCCATGTAAATAGAGGAACGGTTCGTTTGGGAATGGATTATACGTTTGCGAATGAGGATAAACTCTCTTTGGCATATTATCTGAAGGGAGATAAAGTCTTATCGGACCGTGATGCCTTTACCTCATATCTGGATCTGTCGAAGCCGGAAAATAAAAGTGAGAGTACGAGCTTGGTCCGTGATGACGGGCACTCCGCTATTCATAATATACGTTTACAGTATGACGGACATGCCGGGATATCGGCAGGAGCGGATTTCACCCGTTATCATTCGCCCTCGGTACTTGATTACCAGGATACGAATACGAATGGTTCCCGGACTGATATGATAAATAATACGAGACAGGATGTATCCCGCTGGTCCGTATTCCTAAATAAGACACATAGTTTCGCTTCCGGGTGGGGATTGAATTACGGCGTGCATGGAGGTTACGCCTCGTCGAAAAACTATTCGGAGTATTTATATGAGCAAGGTGCTGGCTATGAGATGGACGAGGAAGCGTTGGAGGATAATACACAAAAGGAATACATCGCTGATATTTTCGCCGAGGTATCGAAAAGCTTCGGAGAGCGTTTCTCTGCTACGGTCGGGCTGAAAGGGGAGTATTTTAAGTCTGACTACGCCTCTAGCCGGGAAAATATGAACCTATGGAATGAGGGGGCGTTGTTTCCCACCGTATCCCTGAGCTATACGTTTTCTCCCCGACATATTTTACAGTTCGATATAAGTAGCGATAAGACCTATCCCGGTTATTGGCAAGTCTCCCCGCAAGTAACGCCTCTAAACTCTTACTCGGAGGTGGCGGGAAATCCCTTGTTGAAACCTTATCGCACGTATGAGGGGCAGATGGTCTATATCTTCCGCCAAAAGTATATGCTGGTAGCGTTCTGTGAATACACGCCGGATTATTTCGCCCAACTTCCTTATCAAAGCGATACGGAACTGAAGACCGTTTTTCGTTTCGAGAATATGGATTATAGTCTGGAAGCGGGATTGGCGGTGATCATTCCTTTTAATGTGGGTCGTTTTTGGAATAGCCGCATCACACTGCGAGGTTGGAGGATGCAAGAGAAGAATGATAACTTCCACGGCATCTCATATAACCGTGAGGCTTATCTCGGGTTAGCGCATATGAGTAACACATTTAACCTCTGTGATAAACCGAATTTAAAAATGACGATAGACGGCCAATACGTGACTCCCGGTGCCATCCAAGGTATATACGACTTGGGTTCCATGTATGAGATATCCGCTGGATTAAAATGGACTTTCTTGAATGACCGTGCCAGCTTGACACTTAAAGGAGACGATATTTTCGCCAGCAGCATTCCACGTACCATCAAGATAAACCAAGGCAATCAATGGAGCCGGATGAGGAAATTGAATGATGAGAGATGTCTGAAATTATCTTTTGTCTGGAAGTTTGGTGGTTACAAGGAGAGGGAACATGATTCGATAGACACATCCCGTTTCGGAAAATAATAGATGCCTTGTAGTTTCATCCTAATGAACTCTTTGTTTCAATAGGATGAAACTGGATGCTCTTCTAGAGGAAATCCTATATTGCTTTCGTACTCGCTTCTATCTGTTCCATTAGCAGGGTGATATTGCTCATGAATAATTTTACGGATATCGCCAATAAAATGATACCGAAGAATTTACGGATCAAGTAAATACCGCCTTTTCCTAAAACCCTTTCCACCTTCCGTGTCATACGAACCACGAAATATACCCATAGCATATTCAGTATTAACGCCACGATAATATTCACGCTGGCATATTCCGCACGGAGCGACAACAAAGTGGTGAACGATCCCGCTCCGGCTAGCAACGGGAATACCAGCGGCACCAACGTAGCTTCCTTGATCGGCCCTTGGTTCTTGAAAATCTCTATGTCGAGAATCATCTCCAAAGATAGGAGGAAGATCACAAAAGCGCCGGCCACGGCAAACGACTCGATGTCCACATGGAAAAGCCTGAGTAATATATCCCCGGCGTAGAAGAACCCTAATAACAATAGAAAGGAGATTAGGGTTGCCTTCAACGCATTGACATCCTTGCCTTTATCCTTTAGGTCTATGATGATGGGAATAGCTCCGATTATATCGATAACAGCGAATAATACGATGAATGCGCTAAGTATTTGCTGGAAGTTGAAATTTGTGAACATGACGTTATCCTCCTCTATTTTTTAATCCTCGTAAAGATACATATTTTTCCTTGAATTGGTCAATATGACGAAATTATTGGTGTGTGTAACTAATTTTAGCAGGCCTGAACTATCAACGTGTCAGAATTGTTCTTATATTAGAAGCAATAATCATTAAATCGAAAGGCCATGGGAGCAAAGAAGAATTTTGTGTTGGACACGAATGTCATATTACATGACTATAAGTGCATCGAGAACTTTCAGGAAAATGATATCTATCTACCCATCGTGGTATTAGAAGAGTTGGACAAGTTCAAGAAGGGGAGTGAGCAGATCAATTATAATGCCCGTGAGTTTGTTCGGGAGCTAGACTTATTGACCAGTAATGACCTGTTCTTGAAAGGCGCCTCACTAGGACCGGGAAAAGGTACACTCTATATCGTGACCGGTGATAAGTACCAGGAGAAAATAGCGCATTCTTTTCCGGATAAAACGCCAGATCACCGTATTTTGTCTTGTGCGTTGACGATCGCCGAGAAGAATCCGAAGATCAAGACAACCTTGGTCAGCAAGGATGTGAACCTTCGTATGAAGGCTCGTTCTTTGGGTATTCCCGTTGAGGATTATATCACGGATAAGGTCGTGAATGTAGATATTTTCGAGCGTGCGCAAGAGACCTATGAGAATATAGACCCCGATTTGATCGACAAGATCTACAGCTCTCCGGAAGGCGTGGACGCAGATTCGTTGGATATCAAGTCTAAGCTCGACCCGAACGAATGCTTTATCTTGAAAAGCGTACGTAATAGTGTATTGGCTCGCTACAATCCGTTTACGGATAAGATCAAGAAGGTGGATAAAGGCACGAACTTTGGTATCCAGCCCCGTAATGCCGAGCAGAGTTTCGCTTTCGAGGTGTTGAACGATCCGAATATCAAGCTGGTGGGGCTGACCGGAAAGGCCGGTACCGGAAAGACGTTGTTGGCGTTGGCCTCTGCCTTGAAACAAGCCGGCACGTATAAACAGATACTTTTGGCCCGTCCGATCGTCGCTTTGGCGAATAAGGATCTCGGTTTCCTTCCGGGTGACGAGAAGCAAAAGGTCGCTCCTTATATGCAACCTCTATTCGATAACCTGAACGTGATCAAGACTCAGTTTGCCCCGGGTAATCCCGATGTCCGTAAGATCGACGATATGCAGAAGAACAACCAGTTGGTGATCGAGGCGTTGGCCTTTATCCGGGGTCGTAGCTTGTCCGAGACTTATTGTATCATCGATGAGGCCCAGAACCTCACGCCGCATGAGATCAAGACGATTATCACCCGTGCGGGAGAGGGAACGAAGATGGTCTTCACGGGAGATATCCAACAGATTGACTCCCCATATCTAGACGCCCAAAGTAATGGCTTGGCCTATATGATCGACAAGATGAAAGGACAGGACTTGTTTGCCCATATCAACTTGATAAAAGGCGAGCGAAGCGAGTTATCTGAGTTAGCGTCAGATCTTTTGTAATTAATATAGGGAATTGAAGATTGAAAATAAACGCTTATGTGAAGCTTGATTTTTAATCTTCAATTCTTAATGATTAGTCATTTACACTCGGGCAGACATAAATCTTCCGGAAACTACCTTTATAGGAAGGGTCTCCCATATCTTTGATCTCATTCAGATGTTGTTTAAGATGGGCGGTTTCGCCGTGCTTTTGTAATTCCCCGTCGTTTTTCCAAGTCTCGGCGATAAAGAATTCGGTGCTATCGGTGAGGGACTGGTACATGCCGTAGTCGATACATCCCGGTTCTAGCAACGTGCTTTCCTTGCATTTCAAGAATGATTCCTTTAAGGCGGAGACACATTCGGGTTTTACTTTCCGTTTGATATTCAGTACGACTTCCATGGATTCTTTATTGCTTCCTCCATTCGTGCAACCGGATAGAGCGATTAATACGCAGGCCATTGAGATAAACACTTTCTTCATGATAGATTGTTTTTAAGTATTTGATACGACAAAAGTAGTGAATTTTTGATCTAAACACAGGAATCGAACATCTGATATTAAATTATTGTTGTTAGTGGAAGTTGGAATGAATATATTTGTGATAATATTAATAGCTATTTATGTTAAATTTAAAACAAGAGTCATGAGAAAGAGTTTGTTGTATGTATTTGCCGTGATTTGCACGATGGGTTTTTTTACGGCATGTGGTGATGATGACGATTCAAGTTCTTCCGGTAACTGGCAAGATCTGTCGAAAACGTACGAGGGTAAGAGCGTTAATCTGGTAATGGGTGAAGTGACAATCCCTGTTGACGGTAAATCGGTCGTGATTGCCGCTTCCTCTGCGGAGAAGGCATCCGTAACCTTGAACAATATCATCCCCGAAAATAAGTCGGTCGCTATCGATGCTGCGTTGAAGGAAGCGGACGGCACTTATACGTTTACCGGCGAGAGTACGGTTGGCGATTGCGTGGTATCGGTAAATGGTACGGTGAAAGGGGGCGTAGCTTCTGTTGTTTATACTCGTAAATTAACTTCTTCTATCGTAGGTAATTGGAGCTTGAAAGCGGGTGCGGGAGCTATTTATGCGAATATAGTTACCGGGAATTCTACTATCGATAATCTCGTGCCTATGATAAAACCTGCTATCGGTAACTTGATTTGGGGCAAAGTAAGCGCTGTAAATGTTAACTTACCGGAAGATGGAATCTTCGATGTTTCTTGGAGACCTATAGGGGCTTCTGAGGATAAAGGAATCGGTGAGATCACAAAAATGGCAAGTATCCAATATTGTGTGGTAGACGGGAAATTTATGGTGGTTGTGGATAAAAATTATGTGACAGTCTTGACTACTTTATTACAACAGGTTGCTGGTGACAAATTGGAGGCCGCTGGTATCTCTATTGACGAGATCATGAAGCTTTTGGTTGATTTAGGAGGTTATTATGGTCTACCTCTTAACATGAAGGTGGATGGAAGTGAGGCTACTTTTTATGCGGATAAGGATTTAATCGTACCGGTTTTGACCATGATAGCTCCTATCTTGAAACCGATGGTTCCGGAGAATTATCAGCAAATGGTAGATATGGTATTGCAACTACTTCCGAACGCAAAAACGTTAGAGTTTGGACTTAATTTCACGAAATAATTGAAAATCCTAGGTTGTAGAGACGGAGTACACCCGTCTCTACAACTGGATGAAATTTGGCAGAGTTATACCAATATAGGAGTTAATCAATTACCTTGGTGCTTTCTGATATAAGAATATCGCTATAAATGTATAAACTATATTCGGTATCCAAGCTGCTACGGCAGGACTCACATAACCATTAATAGCGAAGGTGGAAGTAACCGTCATAAACAGGATGTAAGAAAAACTCAACGCCAATCCGATACCAATATTCATACCCATACCTCCCTTTATTTTCCGGGAAGACAACGACGCTCCGATAGAAGTCAAGATAAACGCCGCCATGATCGTGGCGAAGCGCTTATGATACTCGATCTGGAAGGTCTGTATATTCCCGATACCTCTTTTTTTCTGCCGGTTGATATACGTATTCAGCTCGGGCGTTGTCATCGTCTCGCAATCATTCACGGAAATCAGGAAGTCCGAGGGCACGATGGTCAAGGTCGTATCCTTACGGGAGCCTTCGGTGATATGTTCCCGCATGCCATCAAAATCACGGATCATATAATCAATAACGGTCCATTGATAAAGCGAGTCGTATTTGATCGACTTGGCGGTCAGACGGGAGATCAATTTCTTATCCTCGAAATGCTCCAGAGAGAAACGGTATCCCATGTTCGAGCGAGCGTCATAGCTATCGAAATAAGCGATAATACCCGGCTCAATCTCCAATTGGGCGTTCTTTACGTAGTCCACCTTCTTGTTACGGATATACTTGTTCTGGAAATCGATACGAGTCTCATTCGCCGGGGGAATGATGTAAGCGTTCAGGATAAACGTCACGATAGCGATAATCGTAGCCGAGACCGCGTAAGGAAGCATTAACCTACGGAAACTCATACCGCTGGCAAGCATCGCTATGATCTCCGAACGATCCGCTAGCTTCGACGTGAAGAAGATCACGGCGATAAATGTGAACAACGGACTGAACAAATTGGCGAAGTAGGGGATAAAGTTCAAGTAATAATCCACGATGATCGCCTTCAAGGGGACATCCGGATTCAAGAACTTATCGATCTTCTCGTTTATATCGAAAACGACGGAGATAGAGATAATCAAGGCGATAGCGAACACGTACGTGCCCAGAAACTGCTTGATGATATACCAATCGATCCGTTTTAGTTTAAATTTCATCTGTCTCGTTTTTTATAACCGGTTCGCTAATTGACGGACCATACCACTTTTCCATGTAGTAAAATCGCCAGCGATGATATGTGCCCTCGCTTCTTTCACCAACCATAGGTAGAAAGCGAGGTTATGGATAGAAGCGATCTGTAAGCCAAGCATTTCTTTCGCCTTGATCAAGTGGTGCAGATAAGCCTTGCTATATAAGGTATCCACGTAGGAATGTCCGTCCGGATCGACTGGCGAGAAATCGTTCTCCCATTTCTTGTTACGCATATTGATAGTACCGAAGCGGGTGAAGAGTTGGCCGTTGCGTCCGTTACGGGTCGGCATGATGCAGTCGAACATATCGATGCCTCGTTCGATCCCTTCCAGCAGATTGATCGGGGTACCTACGCCCATCAAGTAACGAGGCTTATCTTTCGGCAAGATCTCGTTCACGACCTCGATCATCTCGTACATCTTATCGGTAGGCTCGCCAACGGCCAATCCCCCGATAGCGTTTCCATCGGCACCTTTTCGGGCCACGTTCTCCGCCGCCCTCTGCCGCAAGTCCGTATAGACGCATCCCTGTACGATCGGGAAGAGACTTTGCCGGTAGCCGTATTTCGGCTCCGTGCTGTTGAAGCGGGCGAAACAACGATCCAGCCAACGCTCGGTCAGGCCCAGTGATTGCTTGGCGTAATTGTAGTCGGCATCTCCCGGGCAACACTCATCGAAGGCCATGATGATATCCGCACCGATAGAGCGTTCGATATCCATCACCTTCTCCGGCGTGAACATATGCTTGGAGCCGTCGAGATGCGAGCGGAACTCGGCTCCCTCTTCATGCAGCTTACGATTGTCGGAAAGGGAGAATACCTGAAACCCCCCGCTATCGGTCAATATCGGGCGATCCCATGTATTAAACTTATGCAAGCCTCCGGCCTGCTCCAAGATCTGGATACCGGGACGAAGATACAGATGGTACGTATTCCCCAAGATGATTTGTGCTTTGGTATCTTCCTTTAGCTCGGTCATATGTACACCCTTTACCGTACCTTGCGTACCCACGGGCATAAAAATAGGCGTCTCGATTACCCCGTGATCGGTGGTAATCAAGCCCGCCCTAGCGTTCGATTTCGTATCGTTATACTGTAATTCAAATGTCATGTATCAAAAATTTGTGACAAAGGTAGCATTTTTCTCTTAGAATCCGAAGTCATCTATTTCTACCTTTTTCACCTCTTCCTCTTTGGGCTTCTCCACGAACTTGTGTACCTCGTTTGCCTTGATGATGATCGCTCTCATCGGGCGTACGGGACAGATCGATTCGCAGCCGCCACAACCGATGCAAAGATCGGGGTTTACTTGCGGGATGGTAAGCGTGCCCTCGTAAGGAACCATATGCACGGCTTGGGTAGGGCAGTGCTCCGAGCAGGCCCCGCAGTCCGTCCCCTCCGTCTTTACGATACAGCGGTTGATGAAGAAGGTGGCGATGCCCACTTGCGTAGTAGCTTTCTCTTCCTTAGTAAGCGGTTTTATAGCGTGCGTGGGGCAAACCTCCGAGCAGACCGTGCATTCGTAGTTGCAATAACTGTCGATGTAAGCGATACGGGGTTTCAACATATAATCAAAGCCATACTCCAATCCCGTGGGACGTAGTACATGACTCGGGCATTGGGTCACGCAAATCTGGCATCCGGTACATACATCCTTGAAACGTTCTAAGCTGATTGCTCCCGGCGGTACGATAGGGGGCCATTTCTTGCCGTGCTTACCTTGCCCGTGCTGCCCTTTGCCATGCCCTTTTTCCATTCCTTGGGCAATGGAGGATACGATCGGGAGGGAGACCGCGACGGTAGCCCCTGCCGAGAGAAATGTACGGCGGCTGTTCGGAGCGGTAGCCTGTTGGATCACGTCCGTTTGTATGCGAGCTGTTTCGGCTTCTTTCTTGAAGGAAGGCTTGAAACGATATTGCAATCCTCCTTTAGCGCACGAGGACACGCAGTTGAAGCAATTTACGCAACGGGAGGTATCTACGGTGAGGTTCTTGCTGTCGATCGCCTCCGCCTTACAAGTATGCTCGCAATTACCACAATGCGTACAGGCTTCTTTGTCAAAGGAGATCCGGAAAAACGAATACCGGGAGATCAGGCTCAACAGCGTTCCTACCGGGCAAAGCGTATTGCAGAACAACCTTCCCCGGAATACGACCATGATGATGAATACGAGTAGCGCAACCAAAGCGGATATCACGCCGAATACCGTCACGTTGCTGATCGTGACGTGATAAAGCGTATAGTTATCCATCCGTGCCAATCCGTCGGCCAGCAGGTTATTGACCCACATGACGACCGGACGGAACAGGTTGTTCGCTATACGGCCGAAGTTACTGTACGGATCTAGCAACGTACATAATTCGATCATCCCGAAAACAGCCAGTACGAATGTAAGCCCGAGAATAGAGTACCGTAAGATATTCATGGGCTTATGATAGCTGAACCTGCGTACTCCTTTCTTTTTCTTCTTTCCGATACAGAAAACCCGGTTGATAATATCTTGCAATACGCCCGCCGGGCAAATAACCGAGCAATAGATCCTGCCGAACAATAAAGCCAATACGAATTGGAAGATTACCAACCCCGCCATTCCCCCTAAAATAGCGGGCATGATCTGGAGATGCAACAACGTGTGCAGGTTGTCCGGCAATACATCGGCGAAATCAACGAAGAATAAAAGTATGGGTACGAAAATGAGGATCGCGAGTACGACCCGCAATCCTTTTAAGTAATTAGGCTTCTTCATCCTCGATTATATCTTAATACGTTTGATCGTGACATTATCCAG
The DNA here is from genome assembly GCF_056640955.1 of Parabacteroides sp. KHUB-02. Lineage (NCBI taxonomy): Bacteria > Pseudomonadati > Bacteroidota > Bacteroidia > Bacteroidales > Tannerellaceae > Parabacteroides > Parabacteroides sp. KHUB-02. Next base: position 1,182,922 of record NZ_JBWQEV010000001.1, read on the forward strand.
ATTCGTCGTACCCAGCTTTAAAGCCTCGCCTTTACCGATATGACCTACGGCGGCCATATCCAGCTTCTTCACTTGGTTGAACAGGCGAAGGGCGGCGGTGTCTATAGCGACGATATTGGTGGAGGCGATCAAGGATTTCAAGGTAGCCACATCGGCCGCGTTCTTTCCTTGCGGGCCGTTTTGGTGCATGATACGATAAGCGTCCACGATGTTCAATACCGGATTCTTTTGCCAAGTGCAAATATCGGCGATGCATTGTTGCAAATCATTTTGATGGAAGAAACGGCGATCCCATACGATTCCCATATAGTTCTTCATGGCGCAAGTCATCTTCGCCCCACCATGGTTCTTCAATACGGGGACGTTGATCCATGCGTCCGCCTCGATCAGGGCCTCATGGATCTTGGCGCTTTTCAGGTTCACGCCACCCGGGATGGATACTTCCTTGAAATATTTCTCATCGTTGGCAGGCATGATGATACCTCCGGCCTCTTTTACGGCCTCTGCGATCCCGCTCGTCTCATAGCATTTCTGCCAGTTATCGCAGGTGTGGTCGAATACGGTCACTTTAGAGGCGCCGGCCTCCAAGCATTTCTTGACCAAGGCTTTCACTAATTTGGGGTTCGTATTACCGGCCAATTCAGGAGAGCGGTCCCAACCGATATTCGGCTTGATCACGATCTTTTGTCCTTTCTTTACGAAGTTTCCGATACCGCCAAGGGCTTCCAAGGCTTTATCTAGCATCACCTCCGGCTCTCCACCCATAACGGCTACCATATCGGGAGCCTTCTCTACGGCTACGGTGTTCGTGGAAAGGGCCGCTTGCAGACCTTCAAAATTTAAGGATAGAGCCGCGCTAGCGATGACACTGGTCTTTAAAAAATCACGACGTTTCATAATTGTATACTATATTGGTTTATATTTGATTTACGGTACGGTCTTTTTTTACTCGCTTGTTATTCTGAACAAAGATAATGATTATTTTGATATGGGAGTTAACTCCTTTTACAAAGTAGAACTGCTTTTCACGGCTCTTTCATTTACCCATCCGTTTCAGCAGGCCGGAATGCATGAATCTCAAGTGAAATTCCGCACAATAAGCTCACGAGAGAAGATTGTATACAAGAAACTGATAATCAGTATTAAAAAAACAAGATAATCTTTCCGCGAAAACACGTACATGTTTTTGGTAAAAGTCGTACGTGTTTTCCGGAAAGGTCGTACGTGTTTTCCGGAATCCTTCCATCGAAAACAAAAGCGCATGTTAAAATTTACAAGAAACCCCACTTTAACGAAATGTTAAATGAAAGAGCCGTGACTGCTTTTTACTGCAACCCGGGTTGCAGTGATCTTGCGTAATAAGATAAATTCTTGTCGGAAGGCATATCGGTTCTGATAATATTTTTCTACCTTGCGAGGCAAAAAACAGATTGTATGGTTTTATATTGTAGAGTATCATTGAACGCTTTTGTCGAAAGCTTTCGGACTACCTCGGGGCCTGATTCCTTTTTCACGCTTCCGGCGAAGGGGTTGATGCATATCGTGCCGCAAGAGGAGATCGAGTATGGGCTTTCCTTGCTTAGGGAGTCTATCGGCTTGTATGAGGAACGCAAAGGGATACCTGTGGAAAAGAGCAAGAAGGCGATGCCCTTTTTCAGACAGGACAGCCGGATGCTGGTGGGGCCGGAGATAGGCATGTACGTGATCCCTTTGTATGAGAAACCCGGTGAGCCGGCCCGCTCTGCCGAGCCTTCTCTGGTCCTTGAGCTGGACTATCAGTCGTTGGGCGAGCTTTGCCTGTTCGAGAATTATTCCCTGTTGTCCTGCAAGTATGAGAAGGAGCCTATCTTGAACCATTTTACGGCACAATTGGAAAAGGAATACGATACCTTCTTTTTTGATGAGGAGCACACGGGCTTTACGCCTGATTCCCGCTTTTTCTCGATGCTGTGTAACGCCTGTCTGGAGGTGAAGCAGCCTTCCTCGGTGGGGGATAAGGAATGGCGGTTGGCCTCGCTGCAAGCTACGGACGAGGTGCTCTATCGTTATGAGCATGGAAACTTGATCCCATACGTTCCGGTATCGATGCCGGTAGACTGCCTGAAACGGGTTTATCTGGAAGATTTCCGGCGGCAGCCCTTATTATTCGGGACTTTGAACGGTTTCTTGAAAAGCAAGGGACTTCCCGCCGAACAATTACTAAACTTATCATAATGAAGACAGTATCAAATCAAGAACTAACGATCCGTGTCTCCGAACATGGAGCGGAGTTGAGTAGTATCGTGGCGAACGCTATGGGAAAGGAGTATCTCTGGCAAGCGGACCCCGCTTTCTGGAAACGTCATTCCCCGGTATTGTTCCCGATCGTCGGGAGCGTATGGAAGGCCGAGTATCGGAACGAGGGAACCGTGTATCCGCTGTCGCAGCACGGCTTTGCACGGGATATGGATTTTACGTTGATCGATGAGGCGGAGAACGAGTTGCGTTTCGCGCTGGAAAGTACCCCGGACACGCTGAGAGCCTATCCGTTCCCTTTCCTTCTGGAGATCGGGTATCGTTTGGAGGGCAATAAGGTGGAGGTGCTTTGGCATGTGAAGAATACGGGAGATAAGACGATGCATTTCCAGATTGGCGCTCATCCGGCTTTCCTGTACCCGAATTATGAGGTGGATCAACCGGATCGGGGGTATTTCGCTTTCGATGTGAAAAAAGAGCTCGTATACCGTGCGCTGGTGGAGAAAGGGTGCGTAGGGGACGTGGTTCGTCCGATACCTTTGGATGCGGACGGCTTGCTGCCGTTGAATATCCATACGTTCGATATCGATACGTTTATCTTGGAAGATAGCCAGATTAAGCGGGTGGACTTATTGGATGTGGAGAAACGTCCGTACCTCTCGCTCACCTTTACGGCTCCGGTGGTAGGCTTATGGTCTCCGCCTACGAAAAACGCTCCGTTTGTCTGTATCGAACCTTGGTATGGGCGTTGCGACCGGGTGGATTATACGGGTGAGTATAAAGACCGGGATTGGGTATGGCATTTGGAACCGGGAGAGGTCTTCGATGCCTCCTATACGATAGAGATAGCGGGGGCTTGATCGCTTCGTTGATATTAGCCGTAGGCAGACGACGCTGATTATATCGTGATCGTCTGCCTATGTTTTGTTTTAGATGTTGGCTATTTTATTTAATAGCTCCATCTTCCCGAATAAGATCAGTAGATCATCCGCCTCGATCATCAATTCCTCGGTGATACGGCTGATTACCTTGTATTCTGTTTGTGTGAGCCCGATCAGGTTCTTTTTCTCGTAAGGACGTTCGATCGCTACCAGATGGATACCGAAATTCTCCTCGAAATCGATGTTCTTGATGGTTTGCCCGACAAGAGTGGCCGGTGTCTTGATCTTATAGAGATGTTCCGTGTCGGTTACTTTATACCAATGCCGGAACAGGCCGCCTAAAGAGGCTTGGGAGGTGTACATCGTAGAGAAATCCTTTTCCGGGGTAATAATCTCGCTTACCCCGATCGCACGGATCACCGTCTCATGGATCGAGGAGATCGCCCGCACGATCAGTTTGCCCGCATCCAGACTTTTCAATAAAGCGACGGTCTGAACGGAAGTCCCGAAATCCTTACCGAATGTTACGATAATGGCATCCATCTCACTCAATGGCAGGGTGCTCAATGCCTCTTTGTCCGTAGAGTCCAAGGCGACCGCCCCCGCTATGTCGTTCTTCAGCATATCGACACGATGCAGATCCATGTCTACGCCGATCACCTCATTGCCGACACGTGTCAAGTCTTTCGCTATCGCACGTCCTAAATTCCCTAATCCGATTACTAAATATTTCATGCTATCTTATTTTTACATTAATATATTTTCTTGTGGATATGTGTAGTTCTTTTTCGTGTATTCCTTGCAGAAACTTACGAGGAAGGCCAATACCCCGATACGTCCGACCAGCATCGTGCTGATAATGATGATTTTCCCGATAGGGGTGAGGTGAGGGGTATAATCGATGCTCAAGCCTACGGTACTCAAGGCGGAAACAACCTCGAACAATAGGGAGAACAGCGGCGCCCCTTTTTCCGTATAGGATAATACCCACGTAGCGATCGCCACCCACATGAAGTACATCATGATGATAGCGAATGCCCGGCGGATGGCGAATGGGGCGATCTCCCGTTTTCTCACTTCCACTTTATCTTTCTCACGTGCGGCGTTCAAGGTCGTAACCAGAGCTACGAAAACGGTGGTCACTTTCAATCCGCCGCCGGTGGACATAGGGGCGGCTCCGATTACCATAAGGATCAACGTCAGCATTAAGGTCGGAGGGGCCAATGTAGCCATATCCGCTACGTTGAATCCTGCCGTTCTAGGCGTGACGGCGCCTAAGAACGCATTTGCCAGTTTCCCCCGCAGGGGAAGGTCGCCCAAGGTATTGTCATACTCGAAAAAGAGGTAGAAAGCCGTTCCGGTAATTAACAGGATCAAGGTAGATATAACAACAATGTACGTATGTACATTAATAATACGGGGCGTATGGATATAATGCTTTTGCTTACCGATCAATATCTTGATACCATTCATCAGCAAGTGATGCAAGAGTTTCAGGTAATTGAAGACGATCGGGAAGCCCAAGCCTCCGAATATAATCAGCATGGCTATCCAGAAATGGAGGTTGTACTTATCCGCCACTAACGGATCGTACATATTGCCGCTCAAGGTAGAGATCCCTGCGTTACAAAAAGCGGACACGGCATGAAACATTGCGTAGAATAATTCCTGCTGCGTACCTCCCGGCAGGCTTCCCCGTACGTCCATATAAATAAAATAGGCGCCGATCCCCTCGATAAACAAGGTCACGAAAAGAATGTTTAAGATGACCCGGAACAACCCTCCCGTCCGATCCTCGTTCAGCATATCTTTCAGCATCATCTTGCTCGTAAAAGAGGATTTCCCCATAAAGGAGAGGGCGAAGAAAGAGGTAAATGTCATGACCCCGATACCGCCGATCTGTATCAAAATCAGGATGATAATATGCCCGATATGCGTGAAACTAGTGGCTACGTCGACGGTGGTTAGTCCGGTTACGCATACCGAGGTCGTGGAGATAAACAAAGCGTCGATAAACGGAATCCGGTGCGTAGTGGCGTTCGGCAACGATAGCAACCCGGCCCCGACCAATATCACGAACACGAAACTGAGCAAGAAAAGCAACGAGGGCTTGATCCGTGTCTGCATCAGCGTGAACGTCTGCCGGGATAAGTGAATCGTGCTAAGCAGCAATAATAAGACATATACGAAGAGAGGTTTCGTAAGGAAAGACAAATAAGGCAAAGAGTGCGCTATGGCATCCTTGAAAAATATCTTGCTGGATAATACGGCGAATAAAAGGAAATAGATGCTGATATCGAGATACAACATTTTCTCCTGTATGATTTCTTGGAACCTCACCACGTACCGGAGTGTTATGCCCGTGAAAAAAGCTAGCAGGATGAATGGGCGGGAGCGCTCTAGGATATGGACGGAATCGGGTGTCTGTACAAAGCCGAATTGGTAGATCAATACGAAGAAAGAGGCTAAGGAGGCGAGTAGGATAATCGCTTCCGCTATCCCGTTCAATAATCCCTTCATTTTACCCCAATAAATCAGCCAAGAGAAGTATATGTTTTTTAGATTCATGTCCGATGTTTTATAAATATAACAAATGTAGGAAATAAAAGTTAGAGGTACGTGAAAGCGCCTTCATTATTTGTTCTCATACTAATTGTTTTACTTACATTATGTGTTGTATAGCATATTGTATGATGTACGATACTGAAATATCAGAAAAATAATCAATTAGGAGATGTAAAAAAGACCTTTTGTAATTGCTTTGTTTAGAAAAATACTTATATTTGCGCAAATCTAATTACTGATATCATGGATACACAAAACGAGAATAGAGAGATGCTGTCCCCTTATGTTTCCGTAGACTGTGTTCTTCTCGGCATCAATGATGACAAGCTCACCGTGCTGTTGGCGGAGCGAAAAAGTGAGGAAGGCGAGTTGATCGGCTATAAATTACCCGGCAGCCTGATCTATGAGAACGAGGATTTAGATGACGCCGCCTATCGGATACTGAATGATTCGACCGGCTTGAAGCGTGTCCAATTGAAACAATTCCGTTGTTTCGGTTCCCCCGCCCGTACCTCGAACCGGTTGGACGTGATGTGGCTGGAGGCGACTTCCAAGGTGAAGATCGGACGGTTGATCACGGTCGCTTATCTCGCCTTGTGCAAGAATAGCAGGAAGACGTGTCCGGCCGATAAATCCGAGTCGATCCGTTGGTGCCCTATCGACGAGCTTCCTCGCTTGCCATTCGATCATAAAGAGATTATCGAGGCTGCCATACAGGAGATCCGTAATTGGGTAGAGAAGGAGCCCGCCATCATTTTCGACTATATGCCGATGAAGTTCACGGCGTTCCAGCTTAGGCGCACGTACGAGGTGATCTATAACCGTGAGATGGACGTGCGCAATTTTCATAAGAAGATGAATTCCTTGGATTACGTGGTACCCACGGAGGATATGCAAGATGGGGTCGCCCATCGTGCCGCCCGGTATTATCGGTTTGATAAGGTGAAATATAATCAACAACGTTCGAAGTTTAATAAGATATAAAACCATACGATTATGTGTCTGTTAGGATGTGACATTGGAAGTTCTTCCATCAAGGTCTCTATCGTCGATGAGGAGACCGGGTTAACAATAGGTGCGGATTTTTATCCCAAAGAAGAGGCCCCGATCAAGGCGTTGCGCCCGGGGTGGGCGGAGCAAAATCCGGAGGATTGGTGGTCGTACGTGAAGATCGCTATGAAAGGTGCCATGAGCAAGGCGAAGGTGAAAGGCGAGGATATCAAGGCGATCGGTATCTCGTACCAGATGCATGGCTTGGTGGTGGTGGACAAGAAGATGGAGGTGCTTCGTCCATCTATTATCTGGTGCGATAGCCGTGCCGTTCCTTATGGCGAGCGTGCGTTTAAGAATATAGGCGAGAAGCGATGCCTTTCCCACCTATTGAACTCGCCGGGTAATTTTACCGCTTCCAAGCTGGCTTGGATCAAGGAGTACGAGCCGGATATTTACGACCGCATTCATAAGATTATGTTGCCGGGAGATTTCATCGCTATGCGCCTGACGGGGGATATCGTGACTACGGTTTCCGGTTTGTCGGAGGGGATTTTCTGGGACTTCAAGAATAATGCCTTATCGGAGGATTTGATGAATTATTATGGATTCAGTAAGGATCTGATCGCCGATATCCGTCCGACGTTCGGTTTGCAGGGCGAGGTTACCGCCTCGGTTGCGGCCGAGTTGGGACTGAAGAAAGGTACGCCGGTTACCTATCGTGCGGGTGATCAGCCGAATAACGCTTTATCATTGAATGTATTGAATCCGGGCGAGATAGCGGCTACCGGCGGGACTTCCGGAGTGGTGTATGGCGTGAACGGCAAGGTGAATTACGATACGCTTTCCCGTGTGAATACGTTCGCCCACGTGAACCATACGACGGAGCAGACCCGCTTGGGTGTCTTGTTGTGCATCAACGGGGTCGGTATCCTTAATTCTTGGATCAAACGGAATATAGCGCCGGAAGGTATCAACTATAATGAGTTGAATGATTTGGCGGCTACGGTTCCCATCGGCTGCGATGGCCTTTCGATCTTGCCGTTCGGAAACGGGGCGGAGCGTATGTTGCAGAATAAGCAGATCGATTGCTCGGTTCATGGATTGAACTTCAACATACATACCAAGGCCCATATGGCTAGGGCGGCGCAAGAAGGTATCGTGTTCGCCTTTAAATACGGTATGGATATCATGAATGAGATGGGGATCGATATTCAGGTAATCCGTGCGGGGAACGCGAACTTGTTCTTAAGCCCGATCTTCCGGGATGCCTTGGCGGGCGTGACGGGTACGGTGATCGAATTGTATGATACGAATGGTGCGGTAGGCGCGGCCAAGGGTGCCGGTATTGGTGCCGGTATCTACAAGAATGCGGAAGAAGCGTTCGCTTCCTTGAAGAAGATCAACGTGATCGAGCCGGACGGTTTCAAGGCGAATGCTTATTGCGGGGCGTTCGAGACGTGGAAAGAACGCTTGGAACAATCTATTTAACGGCTGAATTATTTACATTTTTAATATATATTATTATGAGTTACTTTAAAGGAGAGAAAGAATTTTTCCCGGGAATCGGACAGATTCAGTTTGAGGGACGTGAGTCAAAAAATCCGTTGGCATTTCATTATTATGACGCGGATAAGGTAGTAATGGGTAAGACACTAAAGGATCATTTACGCTTCGCTATGGCTTATTGGCATACCTTATGTGCTGAGGGAGGTGATCAGTTTGGTGGTGGAACAAAATCATTCCCTTGGAATGACAGCGCGGACGCTATCACCCGCGCGAAGTACAAGATGGACGCCGCTTTCGAGTTTATGACCAAATGTAATATTCCTTACTATTGCTTCCACGACGTGGACGTGGTGGACGAGGCTCCTACGCTGGGCGAGTTCGAGAAACGTTTGCAGACGATGGTGGAACATGCCAAGGAGCATCAAGCCGCTACCGGAAAGAAGCTTCTATGGTCTACCGCGAACGTCTTCAGCAATAAGCGTTATATGAACGGCGCCGCTACGAACCCTTATTTCCCGACCGTGGCATGCGCTGGCACGCAGATCAAGAACGCTATCGACGCTTGTATCGCTTTAGGGGGCGAGAACTATGTATTCTGGGGCGGCCGTGAGGGTTATATGAGCCTATTGAACACGAACATGAAACGAGAGAAGGATCATTTAGCCATGATGTTGACGATGGCCCGTGATTATGGCCGTAAGAACGGTTTCAAGGGTACGTTCCTGATCGAGCCGAAACCGATGGAACCGACGAAACATCAATATGACGTGGATTCGGAGACCGTGATCGGTTTCCTTCGCCATTATGGATTGGACAAGGATTTCGCCTTGAATATCGAGGTGAACCACGCTACCTTGGCCGGACATACATTCGAGCATGAGTTGCAAGCCGCCGCCGACGCCGGCATGTTGTGCAGTATTGACGCAAACCGTGGCGATTACCAGAATGGTTGGGATACGGATCAATTCCCGATGGATATCTATGAGCTGGCACAGGCTTGGCTGGTCATCCTTGAGGGAGGTGGCTTGACTACAGGAGGTACGAACTTCGACGCCAAGACCCGCCGTAATTCTACGGACTTGGAGGATATCTTCATCGCTCATATCGGTGGTATGGACGCTTTCGCCCGTGCCTTGATGATCGCCGCCGATATCCTTGAGCACTCAGATTACCGCAAGATGCGTGCCGAGCGTTACGCTAGTTTCGATGCCGGTGAGGGCAAGGCATTCGAGGATGGCAAGCTTACGCTGGAAGATCTTCGTACGATCGCTTTGCGTGACGGCGAGCCGAAACAGATCAGCGGTAAGCAGGAATTATACGAGATGATTGTAAATCTGCATATCTAAATAATTGAAAATCGAGAATTGGGAATTGAAAATTATCGTGCGTAAGCCCTAGTTTTCAGCTCTCAATTCTCAGTTTTTAATTAATAAATCTATTCCATGAAAAGTAACAACACTTATATTTTCGCTCTTACCTTGGTCGCTACCTTGGGAGGTCTGCTGTTTGGGTATGACACGGCGGTGATCTCCGGTACGGTAGAGTCTTTGCGTAAGTTCTTCATCGAGCCGCAAGGGCTTCCGTTGGATCAAGCCAACGCCTTGGAGGGGTTCGTGGTGAGTAGCGCGTTGATCGGATGTATCCTCGGCGCCTCGTTCGCCGGGTGGATCAGCCAGCGTTACGGCAGGAAGCCTACGTTGATACTGGCCGCTATCCTTTTCTTGCTTTCCGCTATCGGCTCGGCTTGGCCGGAGCTGTTTATCGGCATGCCCGGAAGTGGCGATCATACGTTTATGTATGCGTTCGTGGCTTATCGTATTCTGGGAGGTATCGGCGTGGGGCTGGCCTCCATGGTATCGCCGATGTATATCGCCGAGGTGGCTCCGGCCGATCGCCGGGGGAATCTGGTGGCATGGAACCAGTTTGCCATTATCTTTGGTATGCTGGTGGTATATTTCGTGAATTACACGATCGCCCTTCAAGGAGATGCCGCTTGGCTGAATACGATCGGCTGGCGTTGGATGTTCGCTTCCGAGATTATTCCGGCGGTATTGTTCCTCTCGTTCTTGATGTTCGTGCCGGAGACGCCTCGTTACCTCGTGATGCGTGGGCGTACGGAGCAGGCGTTGGGCGTTTTGAGCCATTTGATGGATCGGGCGGACGCTGGCCGTGAGCTGGAGGACATACGGAATAGTTTCAAGGAGAAAGCTCCGTCGATGAAGCCTTACTTCCGGTTTATGGGGACTTGGCTGGCGCTGTTCTTGGCCGGCTACGGGTTGTTGTCGTGGGCAGGTAATACGAATGCGTTGGAGATCGCCTTGTTGGCTAGTTTCTGTATCGCCTTGCTGTTCCCGATCCGGTCGTTTGGCGTGCTGATCATCTTGGTGGGCGTGTTGCTCTCCGGTTTCCAGCAATTCGTGGGGATCAACGTGGTGCTTTACTATGCCCCGGAGATCTTCAAGACGATGGGAGCGGCCACGGACGCCGCCCTTTTGCAACAGATCGTGGTAGGGGCGGTGAACCTGTCGTTTACCGTATTGGCTATTTTCACGGTGGATAAGTTCGGACGCCGTCCGTTGATGATTATCGGGGCGCTCGTCATGGCGGTATCTATGTTGATCTTGGGAACTACTTTCTATACGCGTTCGGTGGGTATGGGATCATTGGTCTGCATGCTGGTTTATACGGCGGGATTCGCTATGTCGTGGGGCCCGGTCTGCTGGGTGCTGCTGGCCGAGATCTTCCCGAACTCGATCCGCTCCACGGTGATGAGTATCGCCGTAGCGGCGCAGTGGATTGCCAACTTCTTGGTATCATGGACATTCCCAATGCTGGATAAGAATCAATACTTGACCGATACGTTCAATCACGGTATGGCCTATTGGATCTATGGCGTGATGGGTATATTGGCGGCGTTGTTCATCTGGAAATTTGTCCCCGAGACGAAAGGAAAGACGCTGGAGGAGATGGAAGGTTATTGGGAACGGTAACCAAACCTGAGACAAGATAATATATGAGTAAAAAAGGACGGATCAATCTACCCGTCCTTTTTTCGTAATGAACCTTAATGCCCCAATTTAGACGCCGGATTCGCCATCGCCGCCCGATAGCTCTGGAAAGTAACCGTAGATACGGTCAGTGTCATTATGATTACCAAAGCCACTAAAAATACCCATATGTAGATCGGCGTTTTATAAGCGAAGCTTCGTAGCCAAACATTCACCCCGTAATAAGCAAGCGGGATCGAGATAATAAAACAGACGAGCGTGATCCGGAGGAAAGACGAGTTCAGCATCCAAAGGATCTGCCGGACCGTGGACCCATGTACTTTCCGCACGGCTATCTCCTTTTCCCGTCCCTGTAGCTCAAAGATAACCAGTCCGAATACTCCCACGAGAGATAAAAAGACGGCCATCAGGCAAAGGGCGGTAATCAGCGCTCCCTGCCGCCCACTTTTACTGTAAAGCTCCTCCAGCGCCGTATCAAAGAAATGGATATCGGCCGGATAACCCGGGATCAATTCATCCGTTACCTTCCGGATATGCTCGATAGCCGTCCGGGGATTTCCGCCGGCGATCTTGACATAAGCGTATCTTTCCGGCACCGAACGGCGGTAATGATTCTTAGCCGAGGTCCAAAGTCCCATCGGGCGTAACTCTTTATACAGGGATTCATAATGGACATCCTCAAAGATACCGACAATCCGTACCGGTATATCATTATCCGTGATGCTTGTCCCTACCAAGTCCGATAGGTCGTCCAGTTTCTCGGGGGAAAGACCCGAGGCGATCTCCCTCGCTGCCGTCTCGCTAAGGAGGCAAACGACCTGCGTGTTATCCGCCGCCTCATCCGTCGGCCGGAACTTCCTTCCGGCGATCATCTTTACATCCATTAGCTCCGGGAAATTGGCAGATACTCCCAGCCAGCTCATATAATAATGTTGGCCTTTGTAATTATACCCGATGAAAGAACGTGATTCGTCCGAGACAAATTTGAACTCACTAAAGGAAACATCACGGATAACGGGGCTTTCCAAGAGACGTGCCTTGAACAATTCGCCCTTTTTCAAGGCCGCCCCCATGCTTAGTCTTACCTCCAGTACGTTTTCTTTGTTAAATCCCAAGTCCACGTTCCCTATATATCTGTTTTGCAAGGAGACGAACAACGCTGCGACAATCAGCGTGATCGAGATAACGAACTGGAACCCTATAAGTAACTTGCGAGTGTTCTTGGCCCGGTCGCTAAGGGTAAAAGACTTATTCAGCGCTATGACAGGAGGAAACGAGGTGATATAGAAAGCGGGATACAAACCGGCCAGTATACCGCCGCCTGCGACAAGGAAGAATGTGTATGCCGGAATCTTCCAGTTGGCATACAGATCCAACGGATGCCCCACCATATTCGTGACCCATTGCACGTTATTCAAAAATAACAGGAAAAGCAAGGCGAGGAAGAAGGCGACAACCGAGATTCCCAAGGACTCCAAGACCAGATACTTCCGTAGCGTGGCGTCCGAGCTTCCCAGCACTTTCTGGATGGTGATCGACTTGGTGCGTATCGGCGCCAAGGCTATCGACAGGTTGATATAATTGACCAAGGCGATACCTATGATCAGGATGGCGATAAAGAATAACATATTCGTCCGTAGCTTATTACCGATGGGAGCGGCGTCCGCTCGGACCGGCTGGCCGAAATAGAGATCTGACAAGGGCCGGAGGCGCATATCCTCGATCGTGAAACTTTTCAGGAAAGCCCGGCTATCGGCCATATAGGTCTCGGTAGTGACAGAGGCGGATTCCGGCGTCGACATCAGCAGATAACAATAGTAAAGGCCGGTATGCCAGTTTTCCATCATCTCTTTCTCCATGATCGGGATATACAGGGCATTCTTCACCCGGGTGTTTTCCGGGAAATCGCGAAAGACGCCTCCCACGATATATGCCGGCTCAAAACTAAGCCCATATATAATCGAGCCTTCGGCCCCGGCGAACTCCGACAGATAAACCGGCTTCCCGATAGGATTTTCCTCGCCGAAGAGTTTCCGGGCCATGCTCTCCGGGATCAGCGTCCCTTCCGGACGTTTCAGGCAATCCGTATCGCCGGCCACCAGCTCGAAGCCAAAGATCTTAGTATATCCCGGGGTGATCCGTTCCACCTGCTCCATATAGCTCCGTGCGTCGGGCCCTTCACTGGCTGATATCCCAAAACGTACGGAGGAGTAAACAAGGTTGTTTGTGATAGCGGCCGCTTCTATATAAGGGGAGGCGGCGATGAAACGCTCGAGTTGTGGACGTGCGAAATTAGCCTCCCATATCCCGTCATCCCGCTTGTTTTCTAACTGAAAAATCCTTTCCCTGTTCAAGAGGGAAGCGTCGAAGCTATATTCATGACCGACATGTATGCTTATTAGCATGAATAACAGGAAAGCGAAGCTAAGTCCTAAAAGATTAGTGACCGTCGCTAATTTATAATGTCTCAAGACATAAAGCAGGTTCTTGAATGTACTTTGCATGGTATAAGTTCTTTTAATTTTAAACCCTTTGATCTGGAAATACAAAGCAAAGCTATTCCTTTATTTACGTTCCTGTGTTATTTTTTTGACAAACGGTTACTTTCTGTTGATGAATTGTGATATTATCAATAATTTCCTTATTTTTGCCATCATACTTCAAAAAGAAACAAGCGCTATGTTACACAAAGGCTATCGGATGCTTTTCAACTGCCTGATGTTTTATCTCTAGCAGATACTCTCCCTATATAAACTCATGGGGGCGGGGATGCCCGTCCTGTGTAACAATAAAAAATAACCTTGATGAGGGCGGATAGATCCTACCTCTACGATAAAACATATAATTTTATGAATACAACCCATCACACACATTCATGCGTACATGATACCGTCTCTTCCGTAGGAGCGAACAATTTCGGGATGAACGACCGTATCAAACGTCTGCGCCGGCAGACCTTCGAGGCCCAACCTTCCCTCTCCATCGAGCGGGCCTTGATCGAGACCCGTTTCTATCAGGAGAATTACGGGAAGTATCCGATCCCTATCCTGCGTGCCCTGAACTTCCTTGAGATCTGCAAGCGGAAGACGATCTATATCGGCGAGGACGAGTTGATCGTCGGCGAGCGGGGGCCCCGCCCCAAAGCCGTGCCTACCTTCCCGGAACTTACCTGCCATAGCGTGGAGGACTTGCATATATTGAATACCCGGGAGCTGCAACGTTACACCATCAGTCAAGAAGATATCGATACCTACGAGCGGGAGGTGATCCCGTACTGGAAAGGCCGTACCCAGCGGGAACGCATCTTCAGCCACGTCCCCAAGGAATGGAAAGAGGCGTACGAGGTGGGTATGTTCACCGAGTTCATGGAGCAACGTGCCCCCGGGCATACCGCTTTGGACGGCAAGGTCTACCAATATGGCCTGCTGGACTTGAAGAAACGTATCGAGGGGGAACTAAGCGCCTTGGATTTCATGAACGACCCCGAGGCCACGGACAAGCAGGAGGAACTGACGGCCATGTCTATCTCCTGCGACGCCGCTATCCTGCTGGCCGAGCGACACGCGGACTTGGCTGACGAGATGTCTCTCACCGAGAAAGATCCCCGCCGTGCCGCCGAGCTGAGGAAGATCGCCGAGGTATGCCGCCGGGTTCCCGCCCACGCTCCCCGTACCTATTGGGAAGCGATCCAGATGTACTGGTTTGTCCACCTCGGTACGATCACGGAGCTGAATGGTTGGGATGCCATGAACCCCGGTCATTTCGACCAGCATCTGGCGCCTTTCTACGAGAAAGAAATCGCCGCCGGAACCTTGACCCGTGACGAGGCGAAAGAGTTGATGTCTTGCTTCTTCATCAAGGTAAACAATCATACCGCCCCGCCGAAAGTGGGTATCACGGCGAAGGAGAGCGGAACCTATAACGATTTCACGAACCTGAACATCGGCGGCATCCGGGCGGACGGTAGCGATGGCGTAAGCGAGGTCTCCTATATCATGTTGGAGACGATCGAGGAGCTGCATATCCTCCAGCCCGGCAGCGCCATCCACGTCAGTGCCCGTACGCCGGAGCGTTTCCTTCGTGCCGGGTGCAAGGTGATCCGCCAAGGCCACGGCTATCCGTCGGTATTCAACCCGGATGTGTACGTGCAGGAGTTGATGCGGCAAGGCAAGTCGCTGCGTGACGCCCGCGAGGGAGGTTGTAGCGGTTGCATCGAGGTGGGCGCTTTCGGGAAGGAGGCGTACGTGTTGACCGGTTATCTGAACGTGCCGAAGATATTGGAGGTGACGCTGCATAACGGCGTAGATCCGGTAAGCGGTCGCAAGGTCGGTCTGGAGACCGGCGATCCCCGTGGTTTCCGGACGTATGAGGAGCTTTATGCGGCGTTCATTCGCCAGATCCATTATTTCGTGGACATGAAGGTGCGGGTCAGCAACTATATCGACCGCATGTTCGCCAAGTACGCCCCCGCCACGTTCCTCTCCCTGTTTATCGATGATTGTATAGCGAAGGGTAAGGATTACTACAATTGCGGGCCTCGTTACAACACCACTTATATCCAGTGTACCGGATTAGGCACGATAACCGATAGCCTTTCCTCTTTGCGGAAACACGTCTTCGAGGATAAGACCTTCACAATGGAAGCCTTGTTGGATGCGATGGCGGATAATTTCGAGGGACATGAGCCGATGCGCCAAATGATCCTGAACCGTACGCCTTTCTTTGGCAACGATGATCCGTACGCCGACCAGATCGCCGTCCGTGTCTTCGACGATTTATATGACGCGATCGAGGGCAAGCCGAATACGAAAGGGGAGTGTTTCCATTTGAATATGTTATCCACCACTTGCCACGTCTACTTCGGCAAAGTGATGGGAGCCACCCCGAACGGCCGCTTGGCCGGGCGTGCCATCTCCGACGGTACCTCGCCCTCGCACGGAGCCGATACCCACGGGCCGTCCGCCGTTGTCAAGTCCCTCGGCAAGCTGGATCAGGTGAAGAGCGGCGGCACGCTGCTGAACCAACGCTTCCTGCCCAGCCTGCTCCGGCGGGAGGAGGATATCTCGAAGCTGGCCTCCTTGATCCGTAGCTACTTCGCCTTGGGTGGCCATCATATCCAATTCAATATCGTGGATACGGAAACGCTTTACGCCGCCCAGAAGTGTCCGGAGGACTACCGGGATCTGCTGGTCCGTGTAGCGGGCTATAGCGACTATTTCAACGATATGAACGCCGATTTGCAAGCGGACGTGATCGCACGTACGGAGCAAGAGACTTTCTGAGCCATGCTGTTATTCGATATCAAACGATACGCTATAAACGACGGGCCGGGCATTCGTGTCACGATCTTCATGAAAGGATGCCCGCTTGCCTGCGTATGGTGCCATAACCCGGAAGGCATCTCGCCCCGGGCGGAGAAGCTGTATACGAGGAAGAAGTGCATAGGTTGCGGGGCCTGCGTGGATGTATGCCCCACCGGGGCGTTGACCTTGACGGAGGCGGGTATCGTCACGAATCGGTCTCTGTGCCGGACATGCGGTAGATGCGCCGAGGTTTGTCCCACCTTGGCGATGGAGATGTCCGGCCGTGAGTATTCTATCGACGAGGTCATGCGTGAGATCGAGAAAGAGACGGTCTTTATGGATCGCTCCGAGGGAGGCGTTACCTTCTGCGGGGGAGAGCCGTTGTCGCATCCATCGGATTTGGTTGCCCTGCTGGATCGTTGCGGAGCGTTGGGAATCCATCGTGCGGTGGATACGACCTTGTTCGCCTCGCCGGATACCGTCCGGAGCGTAATGGAGCGCACGGATCTTTTTCTGGTGGATTTAAAGCATATGGATTCCGGTAGCCATCGTCGTTTCACGGGTGTCCCGAACGAGCGTATCCTCTCCAATCTTCGGATGATCGCCGAGGCCGGCATAGACTTCCTCATTCGCGTCCCCTTGATCGAGGGCGTCAATGCGGACGAGGAGAATATATTCCGCTCTGCCACCTTCCTAGCCTCCTTGCCGTGGAAACGCAAAGTCGTCAATCTCCTCCCGTACCACGACATCGGAAAAGGTAAGCACGATAAGCGAGGAACCCTCTACAATCCCGGGCACCTTCCGCTATCCACCCCTTCCGAAGCAGTCCTGCAAAGGTGTATCGATCAATTCGCCTCTTGCGGGATAACTGCGTTGATCGGAGGATAGTTCTCTTTGGGAACTATTCTTCTTTCAATAATTGGTTGATTGTATGAATGAATAATTCGGCTTGTGGATATAAGTTATCCAACATTTCCTTATCACAATAAACAAAATCGTCATAATCTCCACTATGTCTTTTCTCAAATAAAGTCGAGAATATTTTCCCGATTTTTATAGGAAGCTTTCCGGTAGAGATAAAATGTAATCCAAGCATAGTCTTAACTCCATTATGTGTTTGTGGTTGGTGATCATATTTTAATAGCAGGGAAACCGCTGCGTAATAGCATGCATAATAGAGGCGATTAACAGCAGCATTATAGAAAGACTCACGCATCATCACTTGAGCTTCTTTCAATGTCTCATAAGCACGTTGGATTCGATAGTTAATCAATGCGTTCTTACTTTCTTCATCTAGGATCTCTTTCATAATATAATACCTTCGTTTATAACATTAATATAGAAAGGAGTTTTAAAGGGACGGTTTTCCCAGAGTTTTCTTAACATGACGATGGGGCTGATATTTACGCCAGTCTTTAGTTCCAGCTCATACAAGGGTAAAGTAATTTCTTCCTCTCGTTCCAAAGTCATTTTCTCTCCGTCTATTAAGATGAGCAAGTCGATATCGCTATCAATCCGAGCGTCTCCACGTGCTTCCGAACCGAATAAGATAGTTTGTGCCGTAGGAGCTATCCGGCGCATGATATCTTTTATCTGATCTATAATTTCTGTTCGTTTCATTTTATCTTTTCATTAAATGACTTATGTCGTGAGACAAAGATAATTATTTTTCTGATTATTACCATTTCTTCCGATACTCCGTAGGCGATATCCCGACGTGTTGCTTGAAGTATTTACCGAAGAAGGATTGGTTGGCGAAGTTTAGCCGGTCTGATATCTCTTGGATGGAAAGGGTGGAGGAGGATAATAACGCCTTCGCCTCCAAGACAACGTAATTATCGATCCATTCCCCGGCTGTACGGTTGCTGACGTTCTTTACCAAAAGAGATAAATATTTTGGAGTGACACATAATTTCCCGGCGTAGAAAGCTACCGATCGTTCCTGCTTATGATGTAAGGCGAGCGTTTGTATGAACGCCGCGAACAACTCCTCTTGCCGGCTCTTCTTCACCTCGATCGGCATATGATTCTTAAACATGCCGTAAACCTCGTGGAATACCGCCAACAATAAGCTCTGGGCAATCTCTTTCCGGTAAGGATGCCCTTTCGCTTTCACTTTCTTCCAGAGAAAAGAATGATATTCCTTGATACAACCTATCTCCTCGGCATTCAACTCAGTGACCGGATGCTCCTTGATGTAGAAGAACGCCGGCAAGGTATTCTGTATATGAGGAATGATCTCCTCCATGAAATTCTTGGAGATGACGATGAAGATCCCGGCCACGTCCTCGCTACGTTCCACGTGTTGGATGATCTGATCGGGCAAGGACAATACGAGATGGTTTTCCCCTACGACATATTCCTCCATATTGATCCGTATACGCATGAAGCCTTTCGTGCAAAGCGCGAATACGACGGCGTCTATTCGCATCGGATGGTCGAGCGAGGGAATATCGTCGATGTTATCGAATATGGCGAAATCCTCGTCGATAAAGTCTATGCCGGGTACGTTCTCGATAAGAGAGATACAAGCTTGAGGTAGATCTGTTACGTTCATAATTTATTCTTGTTTGGGCGATAAAATTAGTGAAATAATAGAATAATCCAATTGAAATGTGTCAAATAGGACAATTTGGTTGCAAAACGGAACTTCTTTGGAGTGGATAAACTCATCATCTTCGCGGTATAATAAATCATACGATATGAAAAGGATGAAAGGCATTGTTTATGGAGGATTATTATCCGTCGTATTCGTGCTGTCCGGATGTTCGGGCAGTCAAAAAGAGGGACGGGATAGCAAAGAGATCCCGGTGGAGATCGTGAAGGTAGCGAAGACCGTTCCGGCGGATACAAGGAATTACGTGGGAACGGTAGAGGAGGTCGTATCTTCCTCGATTAGTTTTCAGGTGATGGGTAATGTAGAGCGAGTATTGGTGGGCGAGGGGCAGAAGGTCCGTGAGGGCCAACTACTAGCGGTGTTAGACAAGGCGACGCTGGAAAACGCCTATAACGCCTCGGCCGCTTCCTTGCGACAAGCGGAGGACGCCTATGCCCGCATGAGAACCTTGCACGAGAATAAGAGCCTGCCGGATATGAAATGGGTAGAGGTGGAGAGCAAATTGGAACAGGCCCGTTCCATGGAGCGAATCTCGAGGAAAAACCTTGAGGACCGGAACCTGTATGCCCCGTTCGGCGGCGTTATCGGCAAGCGCATGGTTGAGGCGGGAGAGAACGTGCAGCCCGGGCAACCGGTTTTCTCCTTGTTAAGGATAGAGACGGTAAACGTGAAGATCGCCGTTCCGGAGAATGAGGTCGCCACGCTCGGCGATCAAGCCGCTATGATAAAGGTAGCCGCTCTGGGCGGACAATGTTTTGAGGGGAAAGTGACGGAGAAAGGTATCGTGGCCAACCCTATCTCCCATACTTACGAGGCGAAGATCCGGCTGGAGAACCCGTCCGGCGCTTTGTTGCCCGGCATGGTTTGCGATGTACGCCTGTCGGGAGAGGAATCCGTGCCGGCTATCGCCTTGCCGAACAACGCCGTGCTGATAGCGAACGACGGGGGGCGTTTCGTCTGGAAGATCGTAGACGGAGAGGCGAAAGCTACGCCCGTACGGACGGGCGACTTGACGGAGCAAGGCTTGTTTATTCTGGAAGGGTTGAACGAGGGGGATATCGTCGTGATAGGCGGTTACCAGAAAATCAGTGAGGGCATGAGAGTGCGTGCGTTATGAGAGAACGTAAAAACGGAGTGATCGAATGGACCATGCGTCATTACCAGATCACGTTGCTGGTGATTACCGTGCTGGTCGGGTTGGGTATTTGGGGTTTGGTGGACATGCCGAAACAGGAATTCCCGGAGTTCACCATCCGCCAAGGCGTGGTCGTGGGTGTTTACCCCGGGGCGACTTCCGGAGAGGTGGAGGAGCAGTTGGCCAAGCCTTTGGAGAGATACCTGTTTACCTTCAAGGAGGTAAAGAAGAAAAAGACGTACTCCATGTCAAGGGATGGAATGGTGTACGTGATGGTGGAGCTGAACGACGACGTGAACAATAAAGACGAGGTCTGGTCGAAGATCAAGCTCGGCTTGCAGAACTTCAAGTCGCAACTGCCCTCGGGCGTACTCGCCGTCATCGCGAATGATGATTTCGGCGATACTTCCGCCTTATTGATCACCTTGGAATCGGAAGACAAGACCTACCGGGAATTGCAGCGATACATGGAGACGCTGGAAGACCGCCTGCGCCGGATCGAGTCCGTATCCAACCTGCGCCGTTACGGGGTACAAAACGAGCAGATCTCGGTCTACTTGGATCCAGACAAGCTAGCCGCTTACGGCCTAGATACCCGTATGCTGATGACAACCTTGTTCACCCAAGGCTTTACCACCGCCTCCGGCTCCTTGGAGAATGGCGGCTTGGACATTCCCATCCACCTTTCCGTGACCTATCCCTCGGAGCGGGAGGTAGGCGAGCAGATCCTGCTGGCCGATGCCGACGGGCATATGATCCGCTTGAAAGACGTGGCCCGTATCGTGCGGGAATATCCCGAGCCGGATAGCTATATAACGAACAACGGCAAGAAAGCGATCATCCTTTCCATGGAGATGCGTGAGGGCCATAATATCGTACGATACGGAAAGGAGGTAGACGAGGTATTGCACGCTTTCGAGCGGGATCTTCCCGAGAGTGTCTCGATCCGCCGGATCGCCGACCAGCCGAAGGTGGTGGGAGACTCGGTAAGTTCCTTCGTGCGGGATTTGTTTGTGTCCATCGTGGTCGTGATCTTGGTGATGATGGTACTCTTCCCTTTCCGCTCGGCATTGGTTGCGGCTACCTCCATCCCGATCAGTGTCTTTATCTCGATCGGTGTCATGTACGCTTGCGGCATCCCGCTGAATACGGTGACGCTGGCCGCCTTGATCGTGGTATTGGGCATGATCGTGGATAACTCCATCATCGTGATAGACGCCTATCTGGAATATCTGGACAAGGGCTATTCCCGTTGGTACGCCGCCGTCTATAGCGCCAAGAACTATTTCAGCTCGATCTTGTTGGCTACGCTGTGTATCTGCGTGATCTTTTTCCCGTTGCTTTTCACGATGACGGGGCAGATGTTGGATTTCGTGACCTTCTTCCCTTGGACGCTTTCCATCTCCCTCATGGTGTCGCTGGCGGTGGCGATGGTCTTTATCCCGCTGCTGGAGCGGGTCTTGATCAAGAAGGGATTGAAGTCCGGGCGGGAGAATACGGGCAAGAAGAGGTTCAATCTGCTGGATACCGTACAGGCCGTCTATACGAGGGCACTGACGTGGACTTTCCGTTTCCCGAAAACCACGATCGGTCTGGGCGTCTTGACGGTTGCCTTGGCGATCCTGATGATCACCCAACTGAGCCAGCGTATGATGCCGATAGCCGACCGGGATCAGTTCGCCGTCGAGATCTATCTCCCGCAGGGAACCTCGCTGGACCGTACCGCCGCCGTGAGCGATAGCCTCTATAAACTGTTGTCGGAAGATGAGCGCATCCTGTCCGTCACCTCCTTTATCGGAACTTCCTCGCCCCGTTTCCAAGCTACCTACGCCCCGAACTTGGCCGGGAAGAATTACGCCCAGTTCATTGTCAACACCGCCTCGATAGAGGCCACCCGTAGCGTGTTGGATGATTATACGGACCGGTACGCCGATTATTTCCCCGACGCCTACGTGAAGTTTAAGCAACTGGATTACCAAAACGTATCCTCTCCTTTAGAGATCCGTTTCATGGGAGACGATATCGCTCGGTTGAAGCAGGCTGGGGATTCCTTGATGGCCGTGTTGCGTGAGATGGACGGCTTGGTCTGGGTACACACCAATTACGAGGAGGCCTTGCCCGACGTACGGGTTCGATTGGACCCGGTGGAAGCCTCCCGCCTCGGGATCACGAAGGCGATGGCCTCGGCCGATCTGGCGATCCGTTACGACGGTCTCTCGGTTGGCTCCCTCTGGGAAGGCGATTACGCTTTGCCGATCCAGCTGAGATCCGATAAGAAAGGGGAGGGTGACGCGTTCGATAAGGTCGGCGACCAGTATCTTCCCACCATCGTCCCCGGCGTGAGCGTCCCGCTCCGGCAAGTCTCCACGATCGAGGGAGGCTGGAATGAGGGGCAGATCGTCCGTCGCAACGGCGTGCGTACCTTGAGCGTCTTCGCCGAGGTAACCCGGGGGACCAACCAGAACGCTATGCAGAAACGGATCGAGCGAGTCATGGAAAGCCATATTATCCCGACCTTGCCCGAGGGCGTGACGTACGAGTACGGTGGAGCCAAGGAGCTGGATTTCGAGACGATGAACCCGCTGATGCAGGGCTTGGCGATCGCCGTGATCATTGTTTTCTTCTTCCTGTTGGTCAATTTCAAGAAGATCGGCTTGGCGTTGGCGGCCCTGTCCTCGTTGCTGCTCACCTTGTTCGGGGCTGCGCTGGGCTTGTGGGCGTTCCATATCGATTTCAGCTTGACGTGCGTCTTGGGCGTTATCAGCTTGATCGGTATCGTGGTGCGAAACGCTATCTTGATATTCGAGCATGCGCAAGACTTGCGGCTTCATAAGCATTATAGCCCGAGGGATGCCGCCTTCGACGCCGGCCGGCGACGCATGCTCCCGATCTTCCTGACCTCGGCTACAACGGCCGTGGGCGTGGTTCCCATGATCATCAGCGGCAGTTCCCTTTGGATGCCGATGGGTGTGGTGATCTGCTCGGGAACGGTCTTCTCGATGATCTTGGCGGTCATCATCCTGCCTGTTTTCTATTGGAAGATATTCGGGAATAAATGAATGATACGGATGTGGATTAGGATATAATATAGGAATGAATATATGCGGAAAAAAGAGATGATAAAAAGATGGATATATGGCATCGTCGGTTCCCTCGTCTTATGCGTGGGGACCGTGAGCGCCCAGCGGACATTATCGCTGGAAGAATGCCGGGAAATGGCTTTGGAGAATAATGCGAAGATGAAGAACGCCCGTTTGGACGTAGAAGGGGCGAGGGAAGGAAAAAAGGAGGCCTTTACGAAATACTTCCCGAATGTCAGCGCCGTGGGAACAGCTTTTAAGGCGAACCACGGGATGATGGATATGAGCGTGATACCGGGCCTTCTCGAGTTGTCGATGATGGATGACGGCTTGCTGGGTGGGGTGACCGCTATCCAGCCCGTGTTCGCCGGCGGACAGATCGTGAACGGCAATAAGCTGGCCGACTTGGCGCTCGAGGTGAGCCGTTACCAGATGCGCCAATCCGAGGATGAGGTAGCCCTGACGGTGGAGCGGTATTACTGGCAATGGATCTCCCTTCACGAGAAATTAAGGACGATCGAGATCGTGGAATCCTTGGTGGGGAGTCTTTATAAGGATGTGGAGGTAGCGGTCGGCGCCGGCGTGACGACTCGTAATGACCTACTGCAAGTCCAGTTGAAAAAGAACGGCGTGGCGAGCGACCGCCTGCGGGTGGAGAACGGCTTGCGCCTTTCCAAGATGGTGCTGGCTCAATATATCGGTATCGGGGAAGATGATTTCGAGATCGATTTCACGCTGCCCGCCGAGGTGCCCTCCCCGGAGTTTTACCGGGTGAGCCATGAGGAGGCGCTCCCTACGACACTCTCTTATAAATTGCTGGAGAAGAACGTGGAGGCCGCCCGTCTTCAACAAAAGCTGAAGGTTGGGCAATACTTGCCCACCGTGGGGATCGGAGCCGGGTATATGTATCACAACTTACTGGATAAGGACCGTCCGTTCGGCATGGTTTTCGCTACCGTAGCGATTCCGATCAGTGATTGGTGGGGCGGCTCGCACGCCATCCGGAAGCAAAAGCTTCAGGTGAAGGCGGCCGAGTATTCCCGCCAAAACGCCAATGAGCTTCTGTTGGTACAAATGCGGAAGCTCTGGAACGAGCTGGAGGAGTCTTATAAGCAAGTCAAGCTCTCGGAGGAGTCCATAGCGACGGCCGAGGAGAATGTCCGCCTTAATACGGACTATTATAAGGCGGGCACGGTAACGCTGAGCGATCTTCTGGACGCCCAATCGCTCCTCCAGCAAAGCCGTGACCAGTATACGGGTGATTATACGGCTTATTTGATCAAACGTACGGAATATTTACAGGCGACAGGGCGTTAATTTGTTTTTTTTCCATATATTTGCTTATTAACAAATAATAAAACGAGAAGTGATGATGAGCTACGCCAATTATCTTTACATAGCGATCCGTGCCGCGGTAGACGCAGGCAAGTCGATCATGGATATCTATAACGACCCCGAATCAGACTTCGGGATAGAGAGAAAAGCAGACAACTCGCCGTTGACAAAGGCGGATAAGGCGGCCCATCGATTGATAACAAACGCTTTGTCCGTTACCCCGTTTCCGGTCTTAAGCGAGGAAGGAAAGGAGATCCCGTTCAAGGAGCGCTCCAAATGGGAGACGCTGTGGATCGTGGACCCGCTGGACGGTACCAAAGAGTTTATCAAGAAAAACGGCGAGTTTACCGTGAATATCGCCTTGGTGGAGAAAGGTGTGCCCGTGTTGGGCGTCATTTATGTGCCCGTCCGGAAGGAGTTGTATTTCGCCTCCTCCTCTGTGGGTGCTTATAAGTTTACGGGAATCGATAGCAGTAGCCAGCCCTCGATGGACGAGATGAAGCAGCGGGCGATACATTTGCCGATGGCGCTGGCGCATCAAGGAGTCGTGGTAGTGGCGTCCCGGTCTCACCAAACGGAGGAGACCACCGCTTTCATCGATAATCTCCGCAAGCAGGGAAAGCCCGTTACGTTGATCAGTAGCGGCAGCAGCCTGAAGATTTGTCTGGTAGCGGAAGGCTCGGCCGATATCTATCCCCGTTTCGCCCCGACGATGGAGTGGGATACCGCCGCCGGCCACGCCATCGCCAAGTCTGCCGGTTGCGACATATATCATATCGACGGCAAGACCCCGCTTCGCTATAACAAGGAAGATTTGCATAATCCGTGGTTTATCGTGAAGTGAGGGGGATGTGTATTTTAAGTTACTGTCAGCGGTGGGAGACGGAGCATGCTCCGTCTCTACAAGCAGTACAATGCATTCTTGTTTATTTGGTTATGAACGAAATTTAGAAGACTACCTTGTAAGAATATAAGTTGGCCCAGAATCAATCATTATTGGTCTATATCCCATATAATCCTAAAAATAGGTTAGCGAAAGGAGTGCGCACTTGAGTATTCTTATTATTTTTGCGCTCTTAAAAGTAAATACATGAATTTTGATATAGTGTTTGTGTTGCTGGCCCTGATCGGCATGATCGCAGCCTTGGTATGGGATAAGATGCGGCCGGGAATGGTTCTTCTGACAGTGGTCGTGTTTTTTCTCTGCGTAGGCATTCTTACTCCCAAGGAGATGCTGGAGGGCTTTAGCAATAAAGGGATGATAACCGTAGCCATGCTCTTCCTTGTCAGTGAGGGAGTGCGGCAGAGCGGGGCTTTAGGCCAATTGATCAAGAAACTGCTTCCCGAGGGGAAGACCACCGTCTTCAAGGCGCAGGCGAGGATGCTCCCGCCCGTGGCTTTCGTGTCGGCGTTCCTGAATAATACGCCGGTGGTGGTTATTTTTGCCCCGATCATCAAGCGATGGGCGGAGGCGGTGAGGCTTCCGGCCACGAAATTCTTGATCCCTCTCTCGTATGTCACGATATTGGGCGGTATATGTACCTTGATCGGTACTTCTACGAATCTGGTGGTGCACGGCATGATTCTGGAGGCGGGATATGAGGGCTTTACGATGTTTGAGCTGGGGAAAGTCGGTATTTTTATCGCTATCGCCGGTATTTTATATTTGTTCGCTTTCTCGAATAAACTGCTTCCGGACTCGAGGACGGATACGGTATCCGAAGACGGGGAGGATGAGAATCCCGGGAATTTCCACCGGGTGGAGGCCGTGCTGGGCGCACGCTTCCCGGGTATCAACAAGACCTTGGGAGAGTTTAACTTTACCCGCCATTACGGGGCGATCGTGAAAGAGGTGAAAAGCGGCGGACAGCGTTTTACCCGTAATCTGGATACGGTGGTGTTGCATGAGGGCGATACCTTGGTGTTGTGGGCGGACGATTCTTTTATCCCTACATGGGGTGAGTCTAGTGTCTTCTTGATGTTGGCGAATGGTAATGAGGCAACGGAGCCGGTATCGAGGAAGAAACGTTGGCTGGCTTTAGGACTGTTGATCTTTATGATTACGGGGGCGACGGTAGGAGAGTTGCCAGTCGTGAAAGAGGCCGTTCCAAGTATGCGCTTGGATATGTTCTTCTTTGTCTGTATTACGACAATCATCATGGCGTGGACGAAGCTTTTCCCGCCTAAAAAATACACGAAATACATTTCTTGGGATATCTTGATAACGATCGCTTGCGCTTTCGCTATCAGCAAGGCCATGGAGAATTCCGGCTTTGCCTCCATGATAGCCCGCCATATAATCGGTATGGCCGACGATTTAGGACCGTATGCGTTGCTGGCGATTATATTTATTATTACCAATATATTTACGGAGTTGATCACGAACAACGCCGCGGCGGCATTGAGTTTCCCGATCGCCTTGTCGGTGGCTACGCAATTAGGCGTTGATCCGACCCCATTCTTTGTCGTGATCTGTATGGCGGCGTCGGCTAGTTTCAGTACGCCGATCGGCTACCAGACCAACCTGATCGTACAAGGCGTGGGAGGCTATAAGTTCACGGATTTCGTGAAGGTGGGCCTGCCCTTGAACTTGATCACGTTCTTGATCTCCGTGTTTGTAATACCTATGATATGGAAGTTTTAGAAAATAATATCTATCCGATTTTCGACCGTATGCTGGGTCGTGAGGATAAAGAGGCGCTTCTGGGGCAAAGGGGAGTGATGGTGTGGTTCACGGGTTTGAGTGGCTCGGGGAAAAGCACGATCGCTATCGCCTTGGAGCGTGAGTTGCATAAACGGGGATTGCTTTGCCGCATCCTCGACGGGGATAATATCCGTAGTGGTATCAACAATAATCTCGGGTTCTCGCCGGAGGACCGGGTGGAGAATATACGCCGGATCGCCGAGGTGGGTAAACTGTTTGTCGATACGGGTGTTATAACCATAGCGGCTTTTATCAGCCCGAACAACGAGTTGAGAGAGATGGCGTCCGCTATCATCGGTAAAGCGGATTTCTTGGAGGTTTACGTAAGTACGCCGCTCGCCGAGTGCGAACGCCGTGACGTGAAAGGCCTGTATGCCAAGGCCCGGAAAGGCGAGATCAAGGAGTTTACCGGGGTTTCCGCCCCGTTCGAGGCACCGGAGCGTCCGGACCTGTCCTTGGATACCTCCGTATTGAGCGTGGAACAATCCGTGAGCCGGTTGTTGGAGTTGATCGTACCGAAAGTAGAAATTAAACACTGAAAAAAGATATGTCTGATTACAAGTTAAGTCATTTACAGGAGCTGGAGGCCGAGTCTATCCACATCATCCGTGAGGTAGCCGCCGAGTTCGAGAATCCTGTTATGCTTTATTCCATCGGGAAGGATTCTTCCGTGATGGTCCGTCTGGCCGAGAAGGCTTTCGCTCCGGGTAAGGTTCCTTTCCCGTTGATGCACATCGATTCGAAATGGAAGTTTAAGGAGATGATAGAGTTCCGTGATTCTTATGCGAAGAAATTCGGCTGGAACTTGATCGTGGAGTCTAATATGGAGGCTTTCCACGCGGGCGTGGGCCCGTTCACGCATGGAAGCAAGGTGCATACGGACTTGATGAAGACGCAGGCCTTGCTTCGTGGCTTGGATAAATATAAGTTCGACGCCGCTTTCGGCGGCGCCCGTCGTGACGAGGAGAAGAGCCGTGCGAAGGAACGTATCTTCTCGTTCCGCGATAAGTTCCATCAATGGGACCCGAAGAACCAGCGCCCGGAGTTGTGGGATATCTATAACGCCCGTGTGCATAAGGGCGAGAGCATCCGTGTATTTCCGCTATCGAACTGGACGGAGCTGGATATCTGGCAATATATCCGTCTGGAGAATATCCCGATCGTTCCCCTGTATTTCGCCAAGGAGCGTCCGTGCGTGGAGATCGACGGTAATTTGATCATGGCGGACGACGACCGCTTGCCGGAGCAATACCGGGACCAGATCCGTATGCGTATGGTCCGTTTCCGTACGTTGGGCTGCTGGCCGCTGACCGGCGCCGTGGAGAGCGAGGCGGATACGATCGAGAAAATCGTGGAGGAGATGATGACCACGACGAAGAGCGAGCGTACGACCCGTGTGATCGACTTCGATCAAGACGCTAGTATGGAGCAGAAGAAACGGGAAGGGTATTTTTAACACAGAAGAGACATGGCAGATACAAAATTAAATATAAAGGAATTCCTAGATAAGGACGAGCAGAAGGACCTGCTGAGATTCTTGACCGCCGGCTCGGTGGATGATGGCAAATCGACCTTGATAGGCCGATTGCTGTTTGATAGTAAGAAAATATACGAGGATCAGTTGGATGCCTTGGAGCGTGACAGCAAGCGTATGGGCAACGCCGGCGAGCATATCGACTACGCTTTGTTGCTGGATGGCTTGAAGGCCGAGCGTGAGCAAGGTATCACGATCGATGTGGCTTACCGCTATTTCAGCACGAACAACCGTAAGTTCATCATCGCCGACACCCCGGGGCACGAGCAGTACACCCGGAATATGATCACGGGTGGTTCCACGGCGAATCTGGCGATCATCTTGGTGGATGCCCGCACGGGCGTGATCACGCAAACCTGCCGTCACACCTATCTGGTATCTTTGCTGGGGATCAAACATGTGGTACTGGCCGTGAATAAGATGGACTTGGTGGACTTCGACAAGGATACGTTCGACCGGATCGTGGCGGATTATAAACGTTTCGTGGAGCCGCTGGATATCCCGGATATCACGTATATCCCCTTATCGGCCTTGGATGGCGATAACGTGGTGGAGAAGAGTGATCGTACGCCTTGGTACGAGGGTACGTCTTTATTGGATTATCTGGAGAACGTGCCTATCGACTTGGATCGTAACTACGAGGACTTCCGTTATCCGGTGCAATACGTGTTGCGCCCGAATCTGGATTTCCGTGGGTTTAGCGGCAAGGTGGCTAGCGGTATCGTGCGTAAGGGAGATACGGTGATGGCGTTGCCTTCCGGGAAGACCTCGAAGGTAAAGAGCATCGTCACCTACGAGGGTGAGTTGGAGCAGGCTTTCCCGCCTCAATGTATTACGATCACCTTGGAGGACGAGATCGATATCTCCCGTGGGGAGATGCTGGTGCACCCGGATAACTTGCCGATCCGCGACCGTAATTTCGAGGCCATGCTGGTGTGGATGGATGAGGAAGCCATGGACGTGAACAAGCAGTTCTACATCAAGCAGACCACTCATACGACACGTGCCCGTGTGGATAGTATCCGCTATAAGGTGAACGTGAACACGATGGAGCAGTCTTCCGTGGATCATCTGGAGCTGAACGAGATCGGCCGTGTGGTATTTACTACCGGCAAGGAGTTGTTCTTCGATCCGTATAGGAGGAATAAGCAGACCGGCTCGTTTATCTTGATCGATCCGATTACGAATAATACGTCCGCCGTGGGTATGATCATCGACCGTGTGGACGCTAAAGATATGGTGACGGAAGACGCTTTGGCTACCTTGAACCTCCCGGAGATGGGAATCGGAGAGGAGCATTATGAGGCGATCCGTAAGGTTTGTGAGGAGTTGGGCCGGCAGGGCGTATCTGTGAAATGTATAACGGAAAAACGATAGGATATGGGATTGTTGGAGTTTGATAAGCTACCGATCAATACGTTGGTCGGGGCGGATTGGGATACGTTCAGGAAGGTGACGGCCCGGCAGCAGATAGACAAGGGCTTTAAGGGTAAGTATCGCCTTACGACCGGTGTTTGCCGCCTGTTGAGCGCCTTGAAGCCGATCGAGGATAGCCGGTTCAAGAAATTGGCCGATAAGCCGCTCGAGATGGACCCCTTGTTTATCTTGGGGCATTGGCGGAGTGGTACGACTTTTGTTCATAACATCTTCGCCTGCGATAAGCATTTCGGTTATACCACGACGTACCAGACGGTATTCCCGCACCTGATGCTCTGGGGGCAGCCTTTCTTCAAGAAGAACATGGCTTTCTTGATGCCGGATAAGCGTCCGACCGATAATATGGAGTTGAAGGTGGATCTTCCGCAAGAGGAGGAGTTCGCCTTGTCGAACATGATGCCTTATACATATTATAATTTCTGGTTCTTCCCGAAACGCTGGATGGAGTATTGCGATCGTTACTTATTGTTTAACGATATCACGGAGGAGGAGCGGCGGATCTTCATGGATACTTTCATGCGTCTGGTTAAGGTTTCCCTCTGGAATACGAACGGTACGCAGTATTTGAGCAAGAACCCACCGCATACGGGGCGTGTGAAGACATTGCTGGAGATGTTCCCGAACGCTAAGTTCATCTACTTGAAGCGAAATCCGTATACGGTATTCGAGAGTACCCGCAGTTTCTTTACGAATACGATCCAGCCATTGCGTTTGCAGGATATCACGAACGAGCAGATCGAGGCGAACTTCATCGAGGTATATCGCCGTCTTTTCTACAAGTACGAGGAAGAGAAGCACCTGATACCGGAAGGCAATCTGGTGGAAGTGAAGTTCGAGGATTTCGAGAAAGACGCTTTCGCCATGACGGAAAATATTTACGGGTCATTAAACTTACCCGGCTTTAAGGAGTCTAAGGCGGATATAGAGAAGTATCTGGGCAAGAAGAAGGGCTACAAGAAGAACCAATACAAGTACGAGGATCGTACGGTCCGGCTCGTAGAGGAAAATTGGGGCATGGCCTTGAAGGAATGGGGCTATAGCTTATAAATAAAAGGGTTAGATAGGTATTAAATTGATAGAGGGATGGGTTTGAGTTTAAGAAAGAAAGCGTTATTTTTGGCAATCGCTTGTATGCCTTTGTCCGTGGTTCTCGCGGACGGGGATGGGGTGACATCGGAGAATGTGGTGCCCTTCGCTTATGGAGACATGGATAATTGGATTGTCCGTGAGATTCATGAGTCTGGCATTATCGGGGGAAATACGAAATGGCTTTATGAGCTGGGGCCCTCGGATACGATTGTCGGTAATACGGCGTTTCGTAATATGGGCGGTTCTCCGTGGGCTACTTCCAACGTGATGGCGAAAGTGGCGGGAGTGGTGAAAACCAATACGTCTGTTTTCCCGGAGAAACGGGGGGATGGGATGTGCGCCCGCATGGAGACCCGTTATGAGAGCGTGAAGGTTTTCGGTTTGGTGGATATCGAGGTGATCGCCGCCGGCTCCGTTTTCTTGGGTACGGTGCATGAGCCGATCAAGGGAACAAAAAACCCTCAAGCGATGTTACAATCAGGAGTGCCTTTCTCCAAGAAGCCGAAAGCGTTGCGGTTTGATTATAAGGTGAAAGCCGCTCCCGAGAAGAATCGGGTACGTAGTACGGGGTTCAGCCGTAAGAGTACGGTGGCCGGGCAGGATTCCTTGGCGGTGATCTTGTTGTTGCAGAAACGATGGGAAGACGCGGAAGGGAATGTTTATTCCAAGCGGGTCGGTACGATGGTGCAACGCTATACGGAATCTACCCCTGATTGGGTAAATGACGCTACTTACCCGATCCTTTATGGAAATATAACATCCAAACCCGAATATAAACCGTATATGCGTATACAAGTAGAGGAACGTTATACGTTAAATAGTAAAGGAAAAAGCGTTCCTATCCAAGAGGTAGGCTGGGCGGAGCCGGGCGAGGCACCTACGCATATGGTGTTGCAGTTCACCTCCAGCCACGGAGGGGCCTATATCGGCTCTCCGGGAAATACGTTTTGGATAGACAACGTAGAATTAATATACTAATATGGTCGAAGCAAAGATAAAAGCCCTGCGTGATGAGCTGGAGCGGCATAATTATAATTATTATGTGCTTTCGGCACCGACAATATCAGACTTTGAGTTTGATAAGATGATGAAAGAGTTGCAGGAACTGGAGGCGGCGCATCCCGAGTTCGCCGATCCGGATTCCCCGACCCGGAGGGTGGGGAGCGACCTCTCGAAAGAGTTTGAGCAAGTGGTACATAAATATCCGATGCTTTCGTTGGGTAATACGTACTCCGAGGATGAGATCCGAGATTTTTATGATCGTACGGTCCGCTCCTTGAATGAGCCTTTCGAGATTGTGGCGGAGCTTAAATATGATGGTACTTCTATCTCTTTGACCTATGAGAAAGGACGCTTGACGCGTGCCGTGACCCGTGGCGACGGCACTCGTGGTGATGACGTGACGGCGAATATCAAGACCATCCGTTCGGTTCCATTAAGACTCCGGGGTTCTGATTTTCCGGAGGAGTTCGAGATCCGTGGCGAGGTATTGCTGCCTTGGGCGGAGTTCGATCGCTTGAATAAGGAGCGGGAGGAGCAGGAGGAACCCTTGTTCGCCAATCCTCGCAACGCCGCTTCCGGTACGTTGAAACAGCAGAATCCGGCTATCGTGGCCTCCCGTAAGCTGGATGCTTATTTCTATTATTTATTGGGTGAGAACCTGCCGGCCGAAGGGCATTATGAGAATTTGCAGGCGGCTCGCGCATGGGGTTTTAAGATTCCGGACGTGATCCGTAAATGCCAGAGCCTACAGGATATATTCGATTATATCGCATATTGGGATGTGGAACGTAAGAACCTGCCCGTGGCGACGGATGGAATCGTGTTGAAGGTAAACTCGCTTCGTCAGCAGAGGAACTTAGGTTTTACGTCGAAAAGCCCTCGCTGGGCGATCGCTTATAAGTTTCAGGCGGAGCGTGCCGAGACTCGCTTGAACTCGGTCTCTTTCCAAGTGGGACGGACGGGGACGGTCACTCCGGTGGCGAACCTCGAGCCCGTATTGTTGGCGGGGACGGTGGTGAAGCGGGCTTCCTTGCATAACGCCGATATTATCGAGGGGCTTGACTTGCATATCGGCGACCAAGTGTATGTGGAGAAAGGCGGGGAGATCATCCCGAAGATCGTGGGAGTGAACGTGGAGGCTCGTTCGATGCTGATGGGGGATAAGGTCCGCTTTATCCGTGTGTGTCCGGAGTGCGGGACTCCTTTGGTGCGTCCGGAGGGAGAGGCGGCACATTACTGTCCGAACGAGTCGGGCTGTCCTCCTCAGATCAAGGGGCGTATAGAGCATTTCGTGACCCGGAAGGCGATGAATATCAATATAGGCCCGGAAACGGTGGAGGATTTGTACAACGCCGGTTATGTAAAAGACTCGGCGGACTTATATACGTTGACGGTTGCCGATT
This sequence comes from Parabacteroides sp. KHUB-02, assembly GCF_056640955.1. Lineage (NCBI taxonomy): Bacteria > Pseudomonadati > Bacteroidota > Bacteroidia > Bacteroidales > Tannerellaceae > Parabacteroides > Parabacteroides sp. KHUB-02. The sequence continues at coordinate 1,216,749 of NZ_JBWQEV010000001.1, forward strand.
TATTGCGTCTGGAACGGTGGGCGGAGAAGAGCGCCCAGAATCTGATGTCGAGTCTGGAGGAATCCAAGCAAGTTCCTTTTGAGAGGGTCTTGTTCGGTCTGGGGATTCGTTTCGTGGGAGAGACGGTCGCTAAACGCTTGGTCTCGGCTTTCCACTCGATCGAGGCATTGGAGCAGGCGTCCTTAGAGGATTTGGTAGCCGTGGACGAGATCGGCGAGCGGATCGCCCAGAGTGTATTGAGTTATTTCTCGGACGAGAAGAACCGTACGTTGGTGAACCGATTAAAGGAACAGGGCTTGCGGATGGCGGTTTCCGAAGAGCAATTGGCGAACCGTTCCGAGAAGTTGAAAGGATTGACGATCGTGATCAGCGGGACATTTTCCAAGCATTCACGTGACGAGTATAAGGCGATGATTGAGCAACATGGCGGCAAGAATAGCGGCTCCGTCTCGGGGAAGACCGATTATATCCTTGCCGGCGAGAATATGGGACCGGCCAAGCTGGAGAAAGCGGCGAAGCTGGGTGTGAAGATTATCAACGAGGATGCGTTCTTAAATATGCTGGAATAAATGTTTACGAATTATTTTATCAAGAAGAAGATACAGGCTTTAGTGTCGGACGCTGGGGGGCGTCCGCATCGTTCCCTTTCCTTGGATGAGGCACGTTCGCTTTTGGTCTTGTATAATATAGAGGATCACGAGGACGTCATGAGGGCCTTGGAGCCTTTGCGCAAGGCGAAGAAGGACATCAAGACGTGTGTATATGTGCCGTCCGGAGGAGCGGATATTCCTTTCGACGATTCCAATATTCCTGTACATATAAAGAACGATCTCAACGCGTGGGGATTCCCTTCCGATAGTGTCTTGGAAAAGGTGGGCGCTCTCAAGGCGGATATCTTGATCGATATCACCCGGCCGGGTTGTTATGCCTTGCAATACATCGCTCTCCGGCATCCATCCGCCTTCAAGGTCGGGATTAAGTATCCGGGCCAAGAATGGTACGACTTAGGCTTGACTGTAACAGATAAGGACGATATTCAGTATTTATTCGGACAGATATTATTTTATTTGCGTTCCATCCGTGCTAAATGATATAATTTCCTTATTTTTGCAGTGCTAAATAACAAAAAGGAATATTTTCCCCATGGCAGACATAAATTTAAAAGGAATGGGTGTGGCGTTGATCACGCCATTCAAGGAAGATGAGAGTGTAGATTACGAGGCGTTAGGCAAGCTGGTGGATTATCAGGTGCAGAACGGTACGGATTATTTGGTAGTGCTGGGAACTACAGCGGAAACCCCTACACTTACGGAAGAAGAAAAGAAAAACATTATAAGCTTGGTAGTGACTCGTGTACGGGGCCGTATCCCTATCGTATTAGGCGTGGGAGGTAATTGTACACGGTCGGTTGTCGAGAAATTGAAGACCGATAATTTCGAGGGTATCGACGCTATCCTCTCGGTCGTACCTTATTATAATAAGCCTTCCCAAGAAGGGATTTACCAGCATTACAAGGCGATCGCCAACGCTACTCATTTACCGATCGTACTCTATAACGTACCGGGGCGTACGGGTGTGAACATGACGGCCGAGACTACGCTTCGTATCGCCCGTGAGTTCGATAACGTGATCGCCGTGAAAGAGGCTTCCGGCAATATCACCCAGATGGATGATATCATCAAGAACAAGCCGGCCCGTTTCAACGTGATCTCCGGTGACGATGGTATTACTTTCCCTTTAATGACATTAGGTGCGGTGGGAGTGATCTCCGTGATCGGTAACGCCTTCCCTCGTGAGTTTAGCCGTATGGTACGTCTGGCCTTGGCGGGTGATTATGATAGCGCACGTACGATCCATCATAGCTTCACGGAGCTGTTCAGCCTGTTGTTCGTGGATGGAAATCCTGCCGGAGCGAAGAGTATGTTAAATATGATGGGCTTTATCGAGAATAAGCTTCGTTTGCCTTTGGTTCCTACACGTATCGTCACGTATGAGAAGATCCGTGAGGTGTTGCGACAGTTGAGCATTAAGTGCTGATCCGCTTTTAACGGCAACGATTCTTATTATTTATATAGGATAACAAAAGGGGCTTCATGTGTCATAGAGGGCATGTGAAGCCTTTTTCTATTGATATGCTCCAACTCCTCATACCGATACTTCAACCTTGATTTCGGTCACTTCATTATTTTATGTCGGGCAGGCAAACACTTACCTTTTATTTTTGTAACCATTATATTAAATAAATGAAGTGATGTTTAAAGCGATTGTCCATTTTTCTATTCAGAAGAAACTATTCGTTGGGTTGACAACCTTGTTTCTGCTTCTGGGAGGAATCTATGCCATGATGACTTTACCGATAGATGCCGTACCGGATATAACGAACAATCAAGTGCAAATCGTGACGGTATCGCCAACCTTGGCCCCGCAAGAGGTAGAGCAATTGATCACCATGCCTATCGAGATAGCGATGAGTAATATCATGAACGTGGAAGAGATCCGCTCCGTTTCCCGCTTTGGCCTGTCATTGGTAACGGTCGTATTTAAGGAAAGCGTGCCTACCTTAGATGCCCGCCAACTTATAAACGAGCAGATACAAACCGTGGCGGGAGAAATCCCCACGGAACTGGGTACGCCGGAGCTGATGCCTATCACGACCGGCTTGGGCGAGATTTATCAATATGTATTGAGCGTGGAGCCCGGTTATGAGGAGAAATACGACGCCATGGAACTCCGTACCATTCAGGACTGGATCGTGAAACGGCAACTGAGCGGTATACCGGGTATCGTGGAGATCAATAGCTTTGGCGGCTATCTGAAACAGTATGAGGTGGCGGTAGATCCGGATGCCCTTTATTCCTTGAATATTACGATCGGCGAGGTGTTCGAGGCACTCAACCGGAATAACCAGAATACAGGCGGCAGTTATATCGAGAAAATCAATAAGGCTTACTACATCCGTAGCGAGGGAATGATCGGCAAGATAAAGGACATCGAGCGCATCGTGATCACGAACCGTGGAGGGATACCGATTCATATAAGCGATGTCGGTTCGGTTCGCTTTGGTTCCGCCAAGCGTTTTGGCGCCATGACAAAGGATGGCGAGGGAGAGTGCGTGGGCGGTATCGCCATGATGTTGAAGGGTGCGAACGCCAATGTCGTGACCAAGGAACTGGAGGCACGGGTCGAAAGGGTACAGAAAATGTTGCCGGAAGGTGTTCGTGTAGAACCTTATTTGAATCGTTCCGAATTGGTAGACCGAAATATATCCACCGTGATCCGTAACTTGATAGAGGGAGCGTTGATCGTCTTTATCGTATTGATCATCTTCTTGGGGAATGTGCGGGCCGGCTTGATCGTGGCTTCCGTGATCCCGTTGGCGATGCTTTTCGCTTTTATCTTGATGCGTGTTTTCGGGGTCTCCGCCAACCTGATGAGTTTGGGGGCCATCGATTTCGGTATCGTGGTCGATGGATCGATCGTTATATTGGAGGGGATATTGGCGCATATCTATTCGAGGCGGTTGATGGGGCGTACGCTCTCTGCCGAGGAGATGGACCGGGAGGTCGAGGCCGGAGCCGGTCATGTCGCCCGGAGCGCTACCTTTGCCGTATTGATCATTTTGATCGTCTTCTTCCCGCTACTTACGCTGACCGGGATAGAGGGCAAGTATTTTACCCCCATGGCGAAGACCTTGGTATTTTGTATTATCGGAGCTTTGATCCTTTCGCTCACCTACGTGCCGATGATGGCCTCCCTGTTCCTAAAGCGTACGATCTCTTCGAAGCCTACATTCGCCGATCGTTTCTTCGGGAAATTAAACGGGGTTTACAGGCGTACGCTTCATTTCTGCTTGCGTCATATCTGGGGAACGATCGCTTGTTCTTTCGCGGCTCTGGCTGTGTCCCTTTTCTTATTCACGAGGTTAGGGGCGGAGTTTATCCCTACGCTGGATGAGGGGGATTTCGCCATGCAGATGACGCTTCCCGCCGGTAGTTCCCTGACGCATAGTATCGAGCTATCGAAGCAAGCGGAAGAGACCTTGATGAAGAATTTCCCGGAGATCAAGCATGTGGTAGCCAAGATCGGAACGGCCGAGGTTCCGACCGACCCGATGGCGGTGGAAGACGCGGATATCATGATCGTGATGAAACCTTTCAAGGAATGGACCTCGGCCTCCAGCCGTGCGGAGATGGTGGAGAAGATGAAGGCCTCCTTGGAACCGATTACGGGGGCGGAGTTTAATTTCAGCCAGCCGATCCAGCTTCGCTTCAATGAATTGATGACGGGAGCCAAGGCGGATATCGCGATCAAGCTATATGGAGAGGATATGGCGGAGCTTTATAAGAAGGCGAAGGAAGCCTCTCTTTTCGTGGAGCAAGTACCGGGAGCCGCCGATGTGATCGTGGAGCAGGCGATGGGGCTACCGCAATTGGTCGTACACTACGATCGTGCCAAGATCGCCCGTTACGGGATGAATATAGAGGAGTTGAACACGATCATCCGTACGGCTTATGCGGGAGAGGCGGCGGGTGTCGTTTTCGAGAATGAGCGACGTTTCGACTTGGTGCTTCGTCTGGATAACGATAAAGTGGCGGATCTGAATTTGGATAAGCTCTTTGTACGGACTGCCGAGGGAATCCAGATCCCGGTTAGCGAGGTCGCTACGATCGAGCTGGTCAACGGGCCTCTACAGATTAACCGGGATGCCACGAAACGCCGTATCGTGATCGGGGTGAATGTCCGTGACGCTGATATCCAGAAAGTCGTGCGTACTATCCAAGAAACCCTTGACAAGCATATCAAGCTGGAACCGGGATACTACTTTGAGTATGGCGGCCAGTTCGAGAACTTGCAGAATGCGATCGATACGCTTACGATCGTGATACCGGTCGCCTTGTCATTGATCTTATTGCTATTGTTCTTTGCCTTTAAGAGTGTTACCTACTCGCTGGTGGTATTTTCTACCGTCCCGTTATCCTTGATCGGGGGTATTCTGGCCCTTTGGTTACGAGGGTTGCCTTTCAGTATATCGGCGGGGGTCGGCTTTATCGCCTTGTTTGGCGTAGCGGTTTTGAATGGTATATTAATGATTAATCATTTTAATAACTTACGAAAACAAACTAAATATCAAATGACAACGAATCGTATCCTCGCGAAAGGATGTCCGCATCTACTTCGCCCCGTATTCTTGACCGGCTTGGTAGCTTCTCTAGGATTCGTGCCGATGGCGATAGCGAAGTCCGCGGGCGCGGAGGTGCAACGTCCGTTAGCGACGGTCGTGATCGGAGGCTTGATTGTCTCCACGATCTTGACGTTGATTATTATCCCGGTATTTTATCGGTTGGTAAATAGCTCGGCCGCTTGGAAGCGCCAATGCTGGTTGAAGCGCCTATTGCCGTTTCTTCTTTTTTTAGGTATCTTATTCCCCACGCATGCCCAACAGACGGTGTCGTTGGAAGAAGCCGTGACGATCGCCTTGGAGAATCATCCTCGCCTGAAGACTGCCACGGCATCCATTGAACGTAGTCGTGCTTCACGGGGAGAGAGCTGGGAGGTGTCACCGACCACCTTTAATTATTCATGGGGACAGATCAACGGTGAGACACGAAACGACAATCAAATGGAGATCACGCAATCCTTGGGCTCTCTATTGACCCCATTTTATAAGAACGCCTTGGTGAACCGTCAAGTCGCCACGGGAGAATATTACCGGGACTTGGTGAAGAAGGAGATTACGGCCGAGGTAAAACGGGCATGGGCTTATTATCAATATGCCTTTCATCTATGTGCCTTGTATAAAGAGCAGATCGAGTGGGCCGGACGTTTGCGAAAGGCAAGTCAGTTGCGTTATGAGCAAGGGGATATCACGCTATTGGAGCGGAATATGTCATCTACCTTGGTCGCCGATCTACAGACCCGTTTGTCGCAGGCGGAAGAGGAGTTGCAATTGGCTACCCGTCGTTTCTCTTGGACTTGTTATTCGGATTCCCCATTACTGCCTATGGATACGACATTGGTTTTATTCCCCGCTCGCGTAGCCGAGATCGCTCCGTCCGATATCCATCTGAATTATTTCCGGAGCGTGGCCGATGAGAAGAAAGCCATGCTTCGTATCGAACGAAGCCGTTTCTTCCCGGAACTATCGGTAGGATATGTGCGTCAGAAAATAGCCCCGTTGAGCGGTCTGGACTCTTGGATGGTCGGGATCTCGTTCCCGGTATTATTCTTCCCGCAGCATAGCCGGGTAAGGCAAGCGAAGATCGATTCCTATATCGCCCGTACGGAAGCGGAGAGTAACATCCGTCAATTGAACAATAAGGTGGAGGAGTTGAGCGTCGCGCTTCGTAAGGAAGGAGAGCATATCCGCTATTATACGACCGGCGCTTTACCGGAAGCGGAGGCTTTGTTGAAGAGCGCGACGGTACAGTTCAAAGAGAGCGAGACAGATATCACGCAGTTTGTTCAAAGCCTGAACGCCGCCCGGGAGATCCGGCGGGGATATATCGAGGCCGTATATGCCTATAATATATCGGCGCTTGAGTTGGAGTTGTATAGTAGATAACCAGAAAAATCGTATAAGATGAAAAAGATATGGATTCCTGCGGCTCTTATGGCATTGGCCGCATGCAGTATGACAAACAACGCGGAGAAAGGACAGGGCGATTCGCAAGACATAACTGCCCGGCCCGCTATTACTCAAGTAGCAGAAAACATACCGTCCGAACCATCCGTGGATAGCGTAGAGGTGGATGGGATTTCCTCGGCTACGGCCCTTCCGAATCACTCCTCTTTCAACGGGATCATGGTAGTTCCCCCGCAGCGGCAGGCTACGGTTACATTGACGATGGGAGGCACGGTTCATGCTACTACGCTGCTTCCGGGCGATTATGTGAAGAAGGGCTCCGTGGTCGTCAGCTTGGAGAATCCGGATTTTATCACGTTGCAACAGACCTATTTGGATGCCCATGCCCAAACGGAATACTTAGAGGCTGAGTATAAAAGGCAACAGCGTTTGAGCGAGCAAGAAGCGGCCTCGCAAAAACGTTTCCAGCAAAGCAAGGCGGATTATCTTTCCATGAAGAGCCGTCAAGATGCCGCCGCCGCGCAACTCGCTATCCTAGGTGTCTCCGCCGGCGATCTTCTGGAAGACGGTATCCAACCTTATTTGGAGGTAAAAGCGCCATTAAGCGGTTATGTCGCCGGGCTGTCCATTAATCTCGGTAAATACGTGAACGCGGGCGAACCGATCTGTGATGTGATCGATAAAGGCGAGACTCTTCTTTGCCTGACCGCTTATGAGAAGGATTTAGCGGACTTATCCATTGGGAACCAAGTGCAGTTCCGGGTGAATGGAATGGGGAAGGAGACCTTCCATGCGGTCTTGGTCTCGATCGGACAGGAGGTGGACGAGACGAGCCGTTCCTTGGAAATGTACGCTCGGGTGAAAGAGACGAATCCCCGTTTTCGTCCCGGTATGTATGTTTCCGCACGGGTAGAGAAGAAATGACTATCTTTGTCTTCATGAAGAAAATGAATATAAAGAATAAATATGTGTTCTCGTTGGTCATCATATCGATCATGGTGGCCTTCTTGATCCATTTCCCGGAATTGGTGTCGTTGTTTGACGTTACCGGGCAGAACGCTCTTTTCCCGGATATGTCGGTATTGGATGTAGCGAATGAGGTCTTTTTCACCTTCGTGTCCCTCTTACTGTTATTTGCGATGAACACGTATGTCTTTGGTTTCAATCGGCAGAAAGCGCATATCTCTTGGCGGAAGGTCCTGCTCTCGTTCGTGATGACTTGGTGCGTGAATAATTTATTAGGAAAGGGTTTCGTGTTCTTGCACCATCAGTTTGATATCCCGGCGATCGACGCCTTGGTGCATCATTATCTGCATCCGTTGAGGGATTTTATCATGTCGTGTGTCGTTACGGGTAGTTGCTATATGATTTACCTGATTCGTCAAAGCCAGCAAGTACAGGTCGAGAACCAGCAATTGCGGGCGGAGAATCTATTGAACCAATATGAGGCGTTGAAGAGCCAGCTTAATCCTCATATGTTATTTAATTCCTTGAATACGCTCCGTTCCTTGATCCGGGAGACTCCCGGGAAGGCACAAGAATATTTGCAGGAGTTATCCCGTGTCTTACGTTATACCTTGCAAGAGAATGAGTGCCGTAGTGTTACTTTACGGGAGGAGATGGATTTCGTGAACGCTTATATCTTCCTTTTGAAAATGCGCTATGAGGATAATCTGGTCTTCGATATAGACTTAGGGAAGGAGCACGAGTCTAAGCAACTGCCTCCTATGTCGGTGCAGCTTTTGATCGAGAACGCCGTGAAGCATAACGAGATCAGCAACCGTCATTCATTGACCATTTCCGTTCGTTCTGACCATGATTCCTTGACGGTTAGCAATCCCATCCAACCGAAATTGACACATAGCGGAGGCACCGGTATTGGCTTGGTGAACCTGAGTAAACGTTATAACCTCTTGTATAAGAAAGATATTTCCATAAAAGAAGATGCTAGTATATTCAGCGTAACAATCCCTTTGGTATGAAAGCTTTGATAATAGAAGACGAGAAAGCGGCTGTCCGTAATTTGATGGCATTGCTGGGAGAGGTTGATCCGGATATCGAGGTGATCGATGTCCTAGATAGTATTACGGATAGTGTTGAATGGTTTCAATCGCATCCAATGCCGGAACTTATCTTTCTGGATATCCATTTGGCGGATGGTTCGGCTTTCGAGATCTTCGGTCATGTAGATATCTCTTGCCCGATCATTTTCACGACAGCCTATGATGAATATGCGCTGAAAGCGTTTAAAGTGAATAGCGTAGATTATCTGCTGAAACCGATCGACGCGGATGATATACGGAAAGCTTTGGATAAGTTGTCACGGTTACAATCGACGGCTGTGGAGAAAGAAGCGATCGATTATTCCGCTGTCATGCAAGCCTTGAAGCGGGTGGAAGGATATAAAACGCATTTCTTGATCCCTGTGAAAGGGGATAAGCTGCTACCTGTTTCCGTGGATATGATCTTATTTTTCTATATAGCGGACGGAAATGTAAAGGCGGTGATGACGGACGGGAAGGAATACCTTTTCACGCAGACCTTGGATGAGCTCGCCGATAGCCTTGATCCTGCCTTGTTCTTCCGGATCAATCGTCAGTACTTGATATCCAGAAAGGCGGTGCAAGATATCGATCTCTGGTTTAACGGACGCCTTGCGGTCAATTTGATCGTACCGACCTTGGAGCGTATATTGGTTAGCAAGGCGAGAGTGCCGGATTTCAAGACGTGGTTTACGTCATGATGGATTATCAAGAGGATTATAGGGGTGGAGTACGATGAACCGGGCTCCATGCTTATACGTCGGGTCTAATTGAATGGAGCCACCTAAATGCTCGATAATCGTTTGGCTGATGGATAACCCTAAGCCTGTACCCTGCGCGTATTCATCTACCTTTTCGAAACGCTCGAATATGACTTTCTGCTTATCCTCCGGTATTCCACATCCGGTATCGGTTACGGTGATACGTACATGCTGTTTGTCCTCATCTATTTGATAAGATAGGTTGATCTCTCCTTCTTTCGTGAATTTGCAGGCATTAGTCAATAAGTTTATCAATAATTGTTGGAGACGTATCGAATCTGTCTGAATATGTAAGGGGTCTTCAGAAGGTGTATAGGTCAATTGAACACCCGGAAAGACCCGGTGCTCTACACTTGCTAAAGCGTTCCGGCAACAATCCGATAAGTTTGTCTTCTCTATAATGAACTTCATATTCCCGGATTCTAGGCGAGAAAGGTCAAGAATGTCATTTATCAGATTAAGTAATAAATAAGAGTTATTGTTGATAATGGAGAAAAACTCTTTCTTTTCGCCAGCGGAAATAGATTCATCGGATATTAATTCCGAAAAGCCGACAATCGCGTTAAGCGGCGTACGGATCTCATGGCTGATATTGGCGATAAACGTGCTTTTCATCTGGTTGGCGTGTTCCGCTATCTCTTTGGCTGTACGAAGTTGACGCTCGGACTCTACTAAGGCTTCCTTGTCTTTCATAAGTTCTCGTTGGTAGCGGCGTGCGGAGCGATAGGATTTGTATACGATGTATAGCATCACTAAAAGAACGATCGATACTACGAGTAGAATAATCATTAACAACCTTTGGGTATGCAGTTGTTGTTCACGTAGCTGTAGCTCGTATGCCTGCATCTCTTGATTGTTTAGATCATGTAATGTCCGGAGCTGATTGATCTGCCGGTTGAAGGCCTCGTCATGCAACATCTTGGTATGTTCTACAACTTCTCTACTAAATGCGAGCGCTTCTTTATAACGTCCCAATGCTTCGAGAATCTCGACTTTCAGCTCCGAGGTTCGTATATCTTCTTCTGTTAATTTATTTGTGTCTATGATATTCAGCGCCTTTCCATACTTACCTATTAAATAGTAATACTTGGCGAAAACGAAGTTGTAGCAGAATTCCGTATAATCATCTCCGGTTTTCTCTACGATCGGTGTCGCCTTCAACAAGGTCTCCAATGCTTTCTTGGGCTTGTCTTGAAGGACATACATATCCGCATAAAAAACATACATTAGCGCACGGCAACGATCCACGGGGAATGCGGTGCCTTGTTCTTCATTCTCTCTTTCCCTATCTTGGATCATTTCATCGTAACGGGTTAATAATTCCTCGGCCTCGGTGAAATGATCGGTTCGTAGATAAGATTCGATGAGGTTTCCCATGTATTGCATCTCGAATTTCGGATTGTCACCTCGTTTCTGTAATAAATCGAGACCTTCCCGATAAGCTACTATCGCGTCACTATCCCGATGTATTTCTTGATAGATTAAACCTAAGTTCTCATTGCAACAAATCAATCCATATTCACTCTTTGTATCACGGGCATAGTTGTATAGGCTGATCGCCCCGTTCATCGCTAACTCATAATTGCCGTCCCATAGATCCATTTGGCAAATGAATCCTCGCGCATCGAATAATGCGTCCGGAACCTCATTCTTGGCCGCGGCCAATGAATCTATCTTATGCGACCAGTAAATCAGGCTATCCCTGTTTTGTATATTGTAATAATGGCGGGATAAGTTGGCCCATGCGTAATATAAGGAAGCATGACCTTTCGAAGTGGAGCTTGCCACATCTGCCATTTTGTTTAGGTAAACAATCTCCTTGGGCATTTGCCTGTACATTGTCGCTAAATCCTTATATAACTCGATCTGTTCATTTATGGCTGGCGAGGACTTTAATAGGGATAAAAGGCTGTCTTCCCTTTGTTGGGTAGTATAGGTGTTTTCCCCTAAAGAAAACATTGGGATCATTAAATAGATAAATAATACTAAATAGGTATTTCTCATGATATTGTATGATGTTCAATACAAAAATACATTTTAATATTAAATATCAAGCGTATGTTATGGAATTTTAGAGGTCTGCCTTATAGTTTCTTTTTCAAAGTGAAGAAAAAAGTAACCCCTTTTCCCGGACTGCTCTTCGCCGATATTTGTCCTTTATGGAAATTAACCCCGTTTTTAACGATGGATAATCCTAATCCGGTTCCTCCGATCTTACGACTGCGTCCCTTGTCTACCCGGTAGAAGCGCTCGAATATGCGATTGATATGTTCTTCCGGGATACCCACTCCATTATCGGAGAAGCTAAAGTAATAATATTTAGGATCTTCTTTATAGCAGTTGACGGTAATCCTTATGTTTTCTCCCGCATAAGCGATCGCGTTGTCATATAGATTCCGGAATATGGAATAGAGTAGGGAGTTATTCCCGAACACGGTCGGATCTCCCGGGAGGATAATTTCCGACGTGATGTGTTTTTCTTCCATATCTTGGGAGCATTCTTTTTGTATCTCGGCGATAAGCTTCGTGATATTTACTTCCGTGAGGTCGAACATCTCGGATGCCTCGTCAAGTCTGTTTAATACGGAAATATCTCGTAATAATCCTGTAAGGCGGGTACTTTGGGAATAACAACGTTCCAAGAAAAATTGACGTTTGTCCGGACTCAAATCTGGGTTGGATAGGATTGTTTCCAAATACCCTTGAATGCTGCTGACCGGTGTTTTCAGCTCGTGAGAGACGTTCTGCGTAAGCTGTCGTTTCATCCGGCTTTCTTCTTCTTGACGGGATATATCATTAATAGAGATCTCATAACTATTATCGAGGAATAAAATACATTCGATCAAGAATATTTTACCGTTCTTGTCAATAGTCACGGACTCTCTTAATACTTTCTTTTTCCGATTCAGATTCCGGATATTCTTATTCAAGAAGGTACGGATTGGTTCTAATTCGGCTATATCAGTAACGTCTTCCACTTGGTGGATCTGGGTGTCGGATATGACATTTATGAATTGAATGAATAGGATGTTAGAAAGAATCTCCCGCCCTTCACTTGTAAACATAGCGAAGCCTTCCTTGGAATATTGGAAATGTTTGATAAGCTTTTCCCGTTCCATGGATAACTCGTTTTTCGCTTTCTGTTGCCGATGGTATAAGGTTACGATATTCTGTGAGATATCACCTAGCTCATCATTCGGGAAAACATAATCGACCGCAGGCATTCGATCTTTCTCTACGTTTAAGGCGAAATCCCTTAGTTTGGATATCGTTTTACCTATGCTGAAAGTAAAACGGGAAAGGACAAAGAAGAAAATCAAGGTCATCAATGCCATGAAATAAATGAAGTCCTTGTTTACCGTCAATATCCCTCTTACATATGGATCATAGGGCAGGGCTGAGCGGTAAATATAACCTCCTATATTTGATGCCGAATAGAAATACCTTTTTCCCGTAGATTCCGAGGAACGGATAGCGAACCCTTCATTATATAATCGGGCTTTGCGTACCTCGCTCCGGTCGTTATGGTTATTAAACTCGTCCGTCCCGCTATTATCAAACAATACGTCGCCGGATGGATCTATAATGGTTACCCGCAAATCCTTTTGAGGGATGTCGTCCATGAAACTTATTACGGTCTTGTTGATGTCCGTACTTTGTTGGCATTTGCGGAATAATTGGTAATTATAGTTACTCAACACATTGTTCAACTTTTCTTGCGCGAACTCCCTTTCCCGCTGATATTGGAATAGCAGGAAACAGACCGTAAAGCCCAAGAACATAAAAAAGACCGACCAGAAAAGCCGTTGGCTAAACGGTATCCGGTGCCTTTTCTCACCATCTATCTTTACCATGATTCACGACAATATTAGCATTCAAAACAATAACCGAAACCTAAGCGAGTTACGATGTTCTTTCCATAAGGACCTATTTTCTTACGTAACCGGGTGATGTTGACATCGATGGTACGGTCTAGAACATATACCTCGTCTTTCCAGATGCGAGACAGTATTTCCTCTCTGGAGAAGACGTTCCCTTTATTTTCCAATAGAAGTTTTAGTATCTCAAACTCTTTTTTGGTCAATGGAACTTCCACCCCGTCTACCGTAGCCTTGATGCGTTTCGTATCAAGAGCTAATGTCTCATACTCGAGTTTCTCAATCTCTTTATCTTTTGATTTCTCGGAAGTTCTTCTTAGTACGGCCTTAACACGCGCTATCACTTGGCGGATGGAGAAAGGCTTGGAGATATAGTCGTCCGCCCCGAGATTGAACCCTGTGAGCATATCGTTCTCCGTATCTTTGGCCGTGAGGAAGATGATAGGGGTATTGGCCGTCTTCTCATCTTGTCGCAGGATACGTGCCATCTTGAAACCGGAGATTTCTCCCATCATGACATCCAACAATAATAAATTGTAAACGGTCAGATCCTTTTTCAATGCCTCTTCCGCACTATAGGCGGTATCTACTTCATAACCTTCTATTTCTAAGTTGAATTTAAGGATCTCACACAAATCCTCTTCATCATCCACTACAAGAATACGAGTTGTTGCCATAAGCTGTTCTGTTTTTAAAAGAGTGCCTTACGGCTCTCCATATACAAATATAATTATTTTTGGCAAAGAACGGATATTCTTATTTCGGAGAAATGAAATATATGTTACATTGCTGTTAAGATCGCTCATATAACATTTCTGCCGCAGGATATGTGTTAGTATAATAGATCATTAGGGATGCTACTTCCTATAATAATTATAATCCGTGACAAAACCCTCGCAAAGCCAGTTGGCCAAGGCTTGCCGATTGTTGCTGAGGATGATCCGTTGTTGGTCGTATTGGTTTTGTATGTTGCCCAATTCGACGAATACGGAGGTCGGGGTCGTGTGACGTAATACATATAAGTTACGATCGTCTACCGTGCCCGAGAATCCCCGGCCCGGCTGGTGGCGGTTGTATTTGCGCGAGAAAGTGGATTTCATCGTTTTAGCCAAGCGCTTGCTCGCTTGATCCTTGGGCTTATGATAGAAAAAGACATCGGTCCTTTGATGCCGGCTCCGGCTGTCCACATGGATGAATATCGCTCTCTTATAAGTTTCTTTATCTTTCCGGCTCAAGCTGTTTATCTTGGCGCAACGCTGATCCAGACGGCTTACTTGGCTGAGGGGGATCGGACTACCCATACAAGTTTCCCGTTTGCTGTTATTGAGGAATTGCTGGTCACGTATTCCGTCCTTTGCGTCTTGGATGATAATATGTACCTTTGCGCCTCGCGTTAAAAGATTGCGTGCCAGACGTAGCATGATGTCGTAAGCGTATTCATCCTCATGCAATTCATGGGAGCCCATTTTACCGATCGCCCCGGGGTCCGGACCGCCATGACCGCTGACCAGATAAAAGCAAGCTCCCTTTAAATCGGAAGAGGTTACTTTGTAACTGGCTAGGGACTTGCCGAATAGGGGCTGATAATTCTTCTTCTGAGGGGCGGAGGCGAGCGGAGGCAAGGTATATTTTACGCCCATGCGCAGAGTGTTATTTTTACCCAACTTCCCTTTATTAAGCTCGATAAACTCTTTCTGATACGTCCCGCCGGTACGGTTGAAGCGTTTGAGAAAAAGAGTGATGCCCTCTCCGTTTTTCGGATACGCCTTTTCTTGGGCAGTCAAGGAACCTGTATATACGAGAGCGATAATAAAGATGAAGAAAATACGGATACTATGTTTCACAGACATCTTAAAAATTGATTCTACGCCGTAAAGATAATTAAATCAACCTATAGTCAAAAACGATAATTTATAAAAAGAATCAATCAACCCATAAATGAGAGGGAGGATATCCTATTATAAATTTCTTTGGTTAATTGAATATCATAGGACGCGTCATGCAATTTAGCGGAATCTATTTGTATGCCTAAAGCCCTTGCCACTGTTTCCTGCTTGAAATCTGTCATCTCATGCCGTTTGCGCATCAAATGCTGGGTAGACAATACCATTACGTCGATCGAGTTCACCCAGAACCATGAGTAGAAATAATTATCTCCGTTCTGTACGAAGAAGGCTTTCAAGAAGTGATTATCGAAAGAGGCGTTGTTGTATCCTACGAGGAAGAACTTGTCTTTTTTATCAAATTTGTCCACGTATTTGGACAGCATGTTCACGAATTTAACGTACACCTCTCGCATGGGAGGATAAGCTTGTATCTGTTCCTTGGACACGTTGCAAATGCGAAGCGCTTCTTCCTCTATCTCACATTGGGGATGTGGGCAGACATTGAAATTAAAAGATTCCTTCGTAACCCCATCAATTACGATCTCCCCACTTATTTGGTGGACGCCATTTCTCCAGTATTTTATGCCGGTAGTCTCTAAATCAAAAAAAAGTAGTTTCATAAATGCTTTTTGGTATAGGATGCAAAAGTAAGTTTTTTTATTCTTAAATGAGAGGATCTATAAGGTTTTCTCCGTTTATTTTATTATCTTTGCGAAAGTTTGAGTCTAGAATCATTATCGACATAGTTCTTCTTTTTATATTATTATTAAGCGGATCTCACCTTTAATCATCAATTCTCACGCTAAGTTAGTATAAACAACGCTTCACGGAACGTGAGGCCCTAGTATAAATTAAAATCGACTGTATGGCAAAATACGCATCATTTGGTAAACGTGAAAACGAGAAAAAGAAACAAGCCCGCCGAGTAGAGAAACAGAACAGGAAAGAGGAAAGAAAATCATCCGGTAAGGCGACTAGCTTTGAGGATATGATCGCTTATGTGGATGAAAATGGGATGATCACCTCTGTCCCTCCCGAACTTCGTCAAAAAGAAGAGATAAATCAGGAAGATATCTTGATCTCGACTCCTAAGAAAGAGGATGTGGCTCCCGTTATCTTAAGGGGCAGGGTAGACTATTTTAATGAGGCAAAAGGGTTCGGGTTTATCCGTGACTTGTCGGGGACGGAAAAGTATTTCTTTCACGTGAACAATGTTGTGGATGATATCTCCGTGAACGATATCGTGACGTTCGACCTTGAACGTGGCGACAGAGGCTTAAGTGCCGTGAATGTTTGTCTTGAAAATAAATAATAATACTTACCTTTGCGGCCGAAACAATTAATAAAAAAATATAATATGTCTGTCGCAAAAGTAGATGATAATAGAAAGGTGACCATGCATCGCCTGATAGAGATGAAGCAGCGTGGCGAGAAAATATCCATGCTTACCGCCTATGATTATTCGATGGCGAAATTGATCGATCAAGCAGGAATGGATGTGATCTTGGTGGGAGACTCCGCTTCTAACGTAATGGCTGGAAACGTGACCACTTTGCCGATTACGCTCGACCAGATGATTTACCATGGTAAATCGGTCATGAAAGCGGTGAATCGTGCGCTGGTGGTGGTAGACCTGCCTTTCGGTACGTACCAAGGAAACTCTAAAGAAGCCTTGGCCTCCGCTATCCGGGTGATGAAAGAGACGCATGCCGATTGTATCAAGTTGGAAGGCGGGGCTGAGGTTCGGGAATCTATCGAACGTATCTTGTGTGCCGGTATTCCAATTATGGGACATTTAGGATTGACGCCGCAATCGATCAATAAATTCGGTACGTATACGGTACGTGCCCGTGAAGAGGCCGAGGCTAATAAACTGATCGAGGATGCCCATTTGCTAGAGGAGATAGGTTGTTTCGCCTTGGTGTTGGAGAAGATCCCGGCGGAGTTGGCGGCTCGTGTCGCTTCGGAGCTTACGATCCCGGTTATCGGCATTGGCGCCGGTGGAGGCGTAGATGGTCAAGTGTTGGTTATGCATGATATGCTCGGTATCAATCAAGGCTTTTCTCCCCGTTTCTTACGTCGCTACGCTAATTTAGGGGAGGAGATTACCCGTGCCGTACAAGCGTACATCGAGGACGTGAAATCTCAAGATTTCCCGAACGAGAAGGAGCAATATTGATTTTTAAATCTACCAAAGCATGATATTTACCGATGCTCCGAGCGTCAAGGCCTGTAAGGTCTTATGATGCTCGAAGCGATCGGTTTCTTTTTTGGGGTTGGCTATGTATGATACGAATCGTGAGGGGATAAAAGTATAATCGAGAAATACCCGCACATTTAGATTAGGATGCAATATGTATGAGAAAGAGGAGTTTGTGCTATATCCTATATTAAACGCTTTATTCGTGTTTACGATCTCTTTCTCAATCGTTTCCGGTTTGCCTTCCTCCACGCCCAATGCTGATATTCGGGAGGCTGGGCTGTAATTACATCCGATTAGCAGTTTCGTGCCCAAGAGAAATCGATTGGTCACCGGATACGATAGGTAGGAGCCGATGTATCCGCCGATCATGTCGAGAGGATCGGATTTTAGGGCGTTCACTTGATAGGTCGTACCGGGAACTGTCGGATTCGCTAAGGGTTTCGTAAGGGATAAAGGCATGCTTGTCGCCGAGATGCGTCCGCCGAAGCCTATATAACGATTCATGAACCAAGCGCCTTCAAATCCGGCCGTACTTCCCGGCGATGCTTTTAATCGCACATCCGGAGCCAGATTAAACTTTGTCGGCATCAAGCTAAACCCCATATAGATTCCGAAAAAAGAGGGATTTCGCTGGTATTTGAATGTCTCGAATCCCAGATAGCTATGGGTGATACCTTTGTCCTTGAAGATCAGATCCGTTAGAAAATATCCGACCTCGGTCGATAAGATCCCGATTCCGGCACCAACCATTACATCCGATAGCCAGTGCTTGTTATTGAGCATACGGGATACGGCCGTGGCGGTCGCTACCGTATAGCCTCCTATACTATACCAAGGGCTACGGGTCGTCCCGTATTCTTTATGCAACATGGTGGCGGCCATAAATGCCATGGCCGTGTGCCCGGAAGGGAAAGAATGATTGTTCGAACCATCCGGACGGGTGACATTTGCCGTATGTTTCACCGTATTGATGGTTGCTCCCATGATACTGGCGGTGATGGCTTCGGATACGAGCATTCGGGACCAAGAGCTTCTTCCTTGTACACCGCCTATTTTTAAGCCAAGCATCGCTACGGCAGGTAGATATTGCAGGTAATCGTCGTAATGGTATCGGAAATTTGGAATATATGTATTGCGCAAACTCTGAAAATGATCGTCCTCATTTTTGATAATCAAACCGCTAACGATCAACGGTACCCCGATATAGGTCATTTGGAAAACATTGCTGGTAATTATCTTGTCGGTTTGTCTTTGGATTCTTCCCCAAGTAGATAAAGGCGCTAGACTGGAACTGTCGTTCCGGTGGGTAAAAGTGCTTGTTTGGGAAAAAGTCGTGCCCTGAAACATTGATATGCAACAAATACTATATAATATGGTTAATCTTGTTTTCACTAACTACTTATTCTTTTTGTTTCATGCAGCGAATATAATAGGATCGATTTATAGTATAACAAGAATTTATGTTATTTCTATGTTACATTTACGAGTTGGTTTCATATCTTTGTTTCCCAGATATATTAGAAACAGAATACATGAGATCTCATTTGCTAATAGGTGCCGCTTCGTCGGGAAGCGGGAAGACTACTTTTACCTTAGGATTGCTTCGTGCCTTGAGAAATCGTTCTTTACGGGTGCAGCCTTTTAAGTGTGGGCCGGATTATATAGATACTCGTCATCATAAAATGGCGGCTGGTTGCGCTTCCGTGAATTTGGATGGTTTCATGATGTCGGAAGGGCATATCAAGGATTTATATGCCCGGTATACCTCGAATGCGGATGTAGCCGTGACCGAAGGGGTGATGGGACTGTTCGATGGCTACGATGCCATGCGAGGGAGTAGTGCGGAGATCTCCGGTTTATTGCGGATACCGATCGTATTGGTGGTGAACGCTAAAAGTACGGCTTATTCGGTGGCTCCCTTGCTTTATGGCTTCCGGAATTTTCGGAAAGATCTGAATGTCGTGGGGGCGGTATTTAATTTCGTGGCGTCGGAGAGCCATTATTCTTTCTTGAGACAAGCGTGTGAGGATGCGGGTGTGGAAGCGTTAGGCTATCTACCGAAGTGTGCGGATGTAGAGATCCCGAGCCGGCATTTGGGGTTGTCGTTGGATGAGGACTTTTGCTTTGAGGAGTTTGCGGACCGGATTGCTTGCTTGGTGGAGGAGCATGTGGATATAGACCGCCTGTTGGCAATCACGGCTTTGCCAGAGCGACAGCCAGTTCCTCGGGTTAAGGAAGTCATGAGGACTGTTTCAAAGGCAAACTTAAATATAGCCATCGCCCGTGATCCCGCTTTTAATTTCTCATATGAGGAAAATATACATTTCTTATCTACTCTAGGCAAGATTACCTATTTCAGTCCATTGAGGGATGATTGTTTACCGGAGGCCGATTTTGTCTATTTGCCGGGTGGATATCCCGAGTTATATTTATCGGAGTTGAGCATGAATTCCGGGATGCGTGAATCGATTCATTCCTTTGTGGAAATGGGGGGCAAGTTGCTGGCGGAATGTGGGGGGATGATGTATCTCTGTAAAGAGATTATCGGTACGGATGGGATTGCCTATCCAATGGCCGGTGTATTACCGCAATCCGCCACGATGGAGAACATGAAGTTACGTTTAGGGTATCGGACTTTATGCTATAAGAATGATGTCCTACGAGGGCATGAGTTCCATTATTCCCGGATCGTGCCTATGGAAAGCCCGCTGCCTTCGGTAGCGAAAGCCTTTACGGCGAAAGGAGGTCAAACGGATACCCCGCTATATCGCTACAAGAACGTATTGGCGGGGTACACGCATTTATATTGGGGAGATCCCTGTCGGAACGATTGGTTTATTGATTTTCTGTATGGGGAAGCCCCAGATTGTTCTCGATAAACATTTTCAATATATTGATGGCGATCTGGTTGCTTCCTCCTTCGGGTATAATTAGGTCGGCATATCGTTTGCTAGGCTCTATAAATTGCAGGTGCATAGGCTTTAGTACCCGGGTATAGCGTTCCATTACCGCTTCCGCCGTGCGTCCTCTCTCGATCATATCCCGTTGGATCACACGGATAAGACGTTCGTCCGAATCTGTATCGACAAATACTTTCAAGTCCATCAAGTCTCGTAATTGAGGGTCGCATAAAGCGAGGATCCCTTCGATGATGACAACATCACGAGGCTCGATATGAATGGTCTCGGGCAATCGGCAGCAGGTAAGATAAGAATAAGTCGGCTGCTCGATGCATTTCCCCTCTTTCAGCAAGGTGACTTGCTCTGAGAGGAGCGGCCAATCAAATGCGTCGGGATGGTCGAAATTAATATATTGACGTTTCTCTACCGGCACATGGCTGTTATCTTTGTAATAAGAATCTTGAGGGAGTAATACGACCTCACCGGGAGGTAAACTTTCTATGATCTTTTTTACCACTGTAGTTTTCCCGGAACCAGTCCCGCCCGCTATACCTATAATTAGCATGATTTCTTATATTAATCCATATTTATGTTTATAAATGCAAAGGTAAGAAATATTTATAGTGGTAGTATTTCGCTGTTAATAGAAAAAACGAGATAAAAAGAGCTGAATTCTATGTTGTATAGCATGTTTATCTTAAATAAAGTTAATGAGTAGGCTTTTCTTGTTGGAAAATTATGCTGCATAACATAAAGTCTCTATATTTGCACTGTGTTTTTCATGGTATTAGATTTAAGGTTAACAATGAGATTGGCTGTCCGTGACGGATGGCCTTTTCTTTTATAGTAGGTCACCTCAACAATAATGATAGTTAGATGCGTTCCCCATTGTATTCATGATTTATTACTGTAGAACCTTCCTGTTGGATAAAGGTATTATCGGAAGTAGCTTGTACGCCTGTATCCAAAGATCTTTTCACGGATGTGAAATGATCTTTTCACAAGGGTGAAACGATCGTATCACGAGCGTGAAAAGATCTCTTCACATTCGTGAAAAGATCAGATCGTCCGGTGCTTGGCTATATTATCCACCGTTCTTATCCCGTGAGTGGGATTACTTGCGGCACAGATCTTCAATTGATTGTTACGATATCACGAGTCCATCCCCTTTATTTACTAAAGATGGGAATCAGATAGGTTAGTTTCGCGGATATTATTTGGCTGGAAGATTTAGAGAAAGTGTCTCCTTTACGGCTATTGAACATATCGCCCAGCGCATAGTAATAACGACCTTCCAACAGGAAAGAGCCTATTCCGGTGCGGAGCTCGATTCCCGGTCCGCCGCAAAGCCCCCAATCGAACTTCTTTTGGACTTCCATTGTATGTTGTTCGTCCGGACGGTTCGCGTTCGGGTTCTCGCCATTAAGGTTCGACTCCGTACTTTCGCTCAGCGCATAACCGATTTTAGGCCCTAGATTGACGAATACACGCACTCGCTTGCTTCCGAAATGGATGTGCGTCAAGAACGGAAGCTCCATATAGTTTACCGTACGGCTATATTTATATTGAGGTTTCTCCTCAAACTTCTCTTCCCATCCATGTTGGGTAAAGTTCAATTCCGCCTGTATGCCTAAATTGGGTTCCGTATTCCAACGTATCGTCGCTCCCCCGTTAAACCCAAGTTTCATCTTCGTAGGGACTTTTGGGGCAAAACTTACGCTAGAGAAATTTAATCCGAAGGACGCTCCAACCGCAAGCTCTTGCTTAAAAGTACTTTTCTGCGCATAGCAAATCGATAAGCTTGCCATGCACAGAAATATCGCTACAAATATCTTTTTCGTCATCATATCAATTATCTTACCTCACTGCGGGTTACCGTATAATCATTCTTGTAATGTACAATAAACAAGTTCGTATTGATAAAACCGCCCCAATTATTTACTCTATGGAAATCGAATCCGGTCTGGATGCTCTTATAATGGATCTTGTCTAAATTATTCTCGAAGTTCGAGCCATATTTATTGATGGCGCCTAGGAAATACATACCCGTGTCAAAGCCTAGGATTCCATATTTCGGGAATGTGTTGATTAAATTCTTGCTATACCAGTTTTTATAATCGGAATAAAAGCTATGGACTTCCGGAGATAAGTTGTCCGCATAAAAATTACTATAGATATAGGTGTTCAATGCGTAGAAGTCCTCCAGACACTCTCTTGTATAGGTCTGCCATTCCGGATAACCGAATAGGTTGACCATATAAGGCTCTTTCTCCTCCTCTTTCAACTCGGAAAGCATACGGAGCGGTGCCTTGATCTTATTCACCGCATCTAAGGAGGCGGAGGTTGGCAATACCACATTCCGCTTGTCCCTTACCATGGCTGCCTCTATATCCGTGGCGAAAGTATCCCCTTTATAAGTTACTTCCTTGAACGGGATATCGCGTTGCTGCATCTCCGTCTTGAAGGCTTTGATAAATTCCGGCTTTTCTTCTTTATCCTTTATATTGACAAGTATGATATTGTAATCCGAGAATAAATCGCATCCGGCTTGTGCCGCCTTGGAGTATAAATAGGAATGAGGTGTGTTTACTTGATAAACATTCGCGTTTGACAAGACATCATCATTCTTGGAGGTGAAAGGGATCACGTATTTGATATTATGCTTTTGGGCAAAATCAGCGATCAATCCGATTTGGTCGTTCTGTACGGCGCCAATGATCAAATTAGCGTTTGATAACGCATCTTCTTTCAATATCTCCTTGACTTTCTTCGTACCGTTTCCAGTATCATATACCGATAGCTCGATAGAGGTTCCCATATTTCGCAAGCTGTCGACCGCCAATAGCAATCCCTCGTAATATTCCACGAAACGGGAGGTTGCGGATGATTGCGTTGTCTCGTTCGTCATGAACGGCAACAATAAGGCGACTTGGATACGGTTCACCTTCTTTATATCTTTAGGAGTAGAGAGGAGGGCGTTCACCTCACGCTCTTCCGGCTGTCTCATGTTTTGGGTGATCACTTCTTCACTGGCTACCGGTATCTTGATAACCATGCCCGCTTTTACTCCGTTTTTCAGCTCGGGGTTGAGTCTTAAAAGCTCCGCGCTGGAAATATCGAACTTCCGGCAGATACGGTACATGGTCTCTTTTTTCTGTATGGTATATTCCATTTCCTTCTGTACGGTCTTTTTTTCCGTAGTAGGCAAGGTTTCCAGTCGTGTCGGCGGGATCCGGATATTCTTGCCAATCGTAAAGGTCGATGTGGAGAGACCCGGATTGGCGGCGATAATATCCGTGGCGGGCACTGAATATTTAATGGATAAAGAGTACAAGGTCTCTTTCGGCTGGATCGTATGGTATGTATAGTTATCTGCTTTGCCGGAAGGTGCGATAGCGGAGTCCTTCTGCGGGATTCTTAACGTAGAACCGGCCTTGATCCCTTCTTTACTTTCCGGATTCAACCGATAAATATCCTCTACGCTTACGCCATACATGGTCGCTATGGCGTATACGGTTTGTCCGCGTTCGATGGTATGATAAAATATATCGCTCCCTTGTTCGTTAGTAAAAATAACTTGCTTATTATTCTTTTGGGAATAAACGGTTACGCTCGATAAACTTAAAAAGAACGTCAATGCGTATATACTAATCTTGTTCATTTGCTGTTCGGAGTATTTTGTGACAAAGATAGTGAATTTTGCTTATCATGCTACGTATGTCCTTTTATTTCCCTAATTTTGGAACCGTAATTTTTAGACTATATATGCTAAAGAAGGAATTAAGAAAGATACTGTTATCGCTAAGTTTTGTGTTTGTAGCGGCTGTCTCGTGTGCCCAGTATGTGGTGACGGGAGGAAGTGGTAGCCCGATGAAAGCCACGCAGAGTTCCGGCGATTCCGCCGAGCGACTTGAGGTCTACTTGGTGTATGGAATGGATAACGTGACGATTAGTTATACCTCATCATCTTCTTCTTCGCATCAATGGTATCGTTATAAAACCAAGCGATTGGAGGCCGAGAAGGTGGCCTCCACCCAAAATGGAACTACTTCCACCATTCGGAATGTAGAGGAGGGATATGGCTATTTTGTCGAGGAAGGAGCCGTATCTCGTTACGTCTGGATCGTTGATTACAGCAAATACACCTTAAACATATCCAACCTGCATGTCTCCGATAATAGCGATCCATGTAGCGGATTGGTCTTGGCTGGGACAGGTACGATCCAACCTATTTATTATTATTGGCCGAATACGGGAACAAGACGTGAACTGTCTCGCCAATTTGATGTTATTTATAATACATTGGAATATAATTCGGATAAAAAAGAATATACCTCTAAACAAGAGACGGCGGTCATCGAGGGCAATTTGTTCGGTAAATCCATTCCCGCTCCTTGGTGTGATACGGAGATCTGTGTGAAAGGCGATTATTTCGCTCGTCATTTTGGAAAGGAGGTTACGCTTTGTATCGATGAATATCAGGCCGCTGCGGTAGATGCTCATATAGACACGTTGCTGATTGAGCAAGAGGCCCCGAATATGAATACGACGAAGAGCGGTTATTGCGCTCCCGCCACTGTTCAATTTTCGGCTATCGCGAATACGCCGACAGCCGCCCTGTTTAATTGGAAAATCTATCGGCAAGGGGAAGAAGATAATCCGGTTGTTCGTTTTACGGGTGAGGAAGTGGATTATACGTTCAACCAATCCGGGACTTTTATCATCAAGTTGGAAGTAAGCGACCAAAGCACTACTTGCAGCACGGAAGATGAGGTTCAGATTGATATCTCGGAGTCTTATCTGATGATACCGAACACATTCTCCCCGGGTACCACGCCCGGAATTAATGATGAGTTCCGGGTTGCCTATAAGTCGTTGGTGAAATTTAAGGCATGGATATTTAATCGCTGGGGCCTACAGATGTATTACTGGACAGATCCGGCCCAAGGATGGGATGGTAAGAAAGGTGGTAAATACGTTCAGCCGGGTGTGTATTTTTATGTGATAGAAGCCGAAGGTTCCGATGGCATTAAGTACAAGGAAAAAGGCGATATAAACATTCTTAGACCTAAAACAATTCAAGATGAAAATGAGAATATCCAAGAATAATTTAGCTAGTTTTTTATGTGGAGGCGTCGTTTGCTTGACCGCATGTATCTCGATGAGTTCGAATGACGTGGAAAAAGTGATAGAGAGCCGTCCGGTTGTCTCGTCCATGACCCTGTCTCCGGATGTTCCGTCCTCGGTTCCTTTTTGTGGGAAACTAATCGATATTACCCGCTATGATATGCGGGAAGCCTATGACCGTGAATTGAGTAGCTTTACTTATTTCCATTCTACGACGATGCTTCTGATCAAGCGGGCGAACCGTTATTTCCCGGTGATCGAGCCGATCTTGAAGGCGAACGGCATTCCCGATGATTTCAAATATCTAGCGGTGATAGAAAGCCATTTGGACCCCCGTGTATCCTCTCCGGCTCGTGCTGTCGGGATGTGGCAATTACTGGAGGGCACGGCAAGGGAGTATGGTTTGACAATCACCCCGACGGTCGACGAGCGTTGCCATGTGGAGAAAGCTACTGGGGCCGCTTGCCGCTATTTGAAAGCCGCCTATAAGAAATATGGAGATTGGGCGGCGGTAGCCGCTTCTTATAATGGCGGCATGGGACGTATATCCGGTGAGCTGGTCAAACAAGATGCGGATTCCTCCTTTGATCTCTGGCTGGTGGAGGAGACTACCCGTTATATTTATCGAATCATGGCGATCAAGCAAATTTTCGAGAATCCGTCGAAATACGGTTTTGTGCTTCGTGCCCGTGACCTGTATAAGCCGATCCCTACCGTAGACGTGGCTGTAAGCCAAGATATACAGAATCTGTCGGCTTTCGCTAAAGAGCATGGGATCACTTATGCGGACTTGAAACGTTTTAATCCTTGGCTCCGTGATCGGAAGTTGGTGACAGGTGGGAAGACCTATAAATTAAGCATTCCTCAAGAAAAGGATATGTATTATAAGACCCCGAATACGGAAGTATACGATTCGGCTTGGGTCGTGTCGGAGAATTGATCCGATTTTTATTGATACAAAAAATAAAGTGTTTCATTTAGATGGTATAACTGCCCATCGTAATGAAACACTTTTTCTATACTATTTCTCGTTTAAACTGATTCAGTCTATTAGTCAACGATCGTCACACGGTGCCCGTTGAACACGTTCAATCCGAGTTTATTCATTACATACTTAATAGCAAGCTGTGCCTTTACAGAGTTACCAGCTTGGTCAATAGGAGGAGCGAATGCGGAAATACCGAATTGTCCGGGAAGTACACCCATGACGCCACCGCCTACGCCAGTTTTTGCGGGAATACCGGAAGTGTACAACCAATCACCGGTGTGTTCATAAAAACCTACGGTAGAGATCATGGAAGTGATCTTCGGAGATAACTCTGCATTGAATACTTGTTTCTTTGTCACAGGATTAAGACCTAAATTTGCGACCGTAGCGGCAGCGACAGATAGTTGCTTAGCCGTGATACCCAAAGAACATTGACGGGTATACAGATCCAAAGACATATCCGGATCGTCATAAATGCGATTGTAATTCTTTAGCAACCAAGCGATGGAGCGGTTATTGAAGTTCGTTGCGGACTCGGATTTGTAGAGTTCGTCGATCAACTGCGGTGCGCTTCCGCATAAATCCGTGATATTGGCTACGATAGCATCCCACTTCTGTTTGGAATCACCGACAGGCTTCACCATACTACAAGCCGTGATAGCGCCGGCATTTACCAATGGGGTAGAAGGATGGTCGTTTTCCAATAAGATAGCGATGATGGAGTTAAATGGCAATCCGGTAGCGTCGGCACCAATCTTCTCCAATAATTCTTTCGCTCCGTATTGGCGCAGTACCAAGATAGCGGTGTGTACTTTCGATACGGATTCAATACCGAAACGATATTCGGAATCTCCCACCTCGATGGTTTGTCCGTTTAAAAGACAAATACTGATTCCGAATAGATTTTTATTGATATTCGCCAGATAAGGAATGTAATCGGCATTCTTACCATCCGTATTTGTCTTGTAAAGATCGTAAGCCTGTTGAGCTACTTCCTTTATTTGGGCGATCGTTATTTTTTTGTCCATATATGAATTGGATTAAAGAAGGCGTGTATGAAAACACTGATAGTCCTTTCATGCACGCCTTGATGAATTTTGTTTTTATTTCTTAGCGTTGCTCATTGCGGTGTGAGTAAATACCTTACCCTTAACCGGAACGTTTTTGTCTTGAGCGATGCGAGTAGGAGTCGGATATTCAAGTTTCTCCAATGCCTCTACAGCGTTCTTGATATCACCTAATAACATATCGGCCATATCACGGCTGAAACCTTGACGAACTACGACACGCATAACCACGTAGTTATCCAGCTTCTTCGGTAGTGTATACGCTGGAACCATCCAACCGCTTTGTTGCAATTTATCTTGCAAATCGTAAAGTGTCCATTTGGCGTTCTTAGCGTAATCCGGTTTCATGTACCAAATAAACAATGGATTCACAACCTCGTTGCTGTAATTAACGAATGGGGCCATCTTACCGATTTCTTGGTGGATGTATTTCGTGATTTCCATACTGTTATATTGGATTTGTTTGTAGCCCTCGAATCCGAGACGGATAAACTGATAGTATTGTCCGAGGATTTGTGCGGCAGGACGAGAGAAGTTCAAACCAACCTGAGTGATATTCGCTCCAAGATAGTTTACGCTGAATGCCATTTCTTCCGGCAAATATTTCTTGTCTTTCCAAACAACCCAACCCAATCCCGGGTAAACCAATCCGAATTTATGTCCGGATGTGCTGATAGAAAGAACCCATTTCAAACGGAAGTCCCATTTTGTCTCCGGGCTTAAGAACGGAAGGATAAAACCACCGCTGGCGGCATCTACGTGGATAGGTATATCATAACCGGTCTTGGCATTGTATGCGTCGAGCGCTTTGTCCAAGGCTTCTACGTCATCGTTCAGTCCTGTCCATGTTACACCTTGGATAGGAACGATACAAATCGTGTTCTCGTCACACATCTTAAGCGCTTCTTCCGGATCAAGTGTCGTCTTGTCTAAAGTCAAGGGAACTTCACGCATTTCGATTTGCCATAGCTGGGCGAATTTCTCCCATACGACTTGGAAGCCAGTAGAGATCACGAAATTAGGCTTGTCAGTTGGTTTACCTTGTGCTTGTCTCTTTTTGCGCCAACGTAACCAAGCGGCTACACCACCTAGCATACAAGCCTCTGAAGAACCGATAGCCAAGGCTCCGGTTTTCCATTTTTCTTGCTCGGGAGAATTCCAAAGACTCGCCATGATATTAATACATTTGGCGTTCATAACAGCGATTCTCGGATACTCTGTTTCGTCAATATAGTTGATGTTGATAGCTTCGTTCATCAATTTTGTCGCGTACTCGTCCATATACGTAGTAACGAATGTAGCTAGGTTCAAGCGAGGCTGTGTTTGTGCGAAAGTCTCGTCTTTAACCATTTGATAAGCGATCTCCGGGGTTGTAGGGCCATCAGGAATCTTATCTACTGGAGAGGGTGTCAACATCACTTCTGAGCCAAAAATCGCTGTTTTGGCATCGCCATTTCTGAAATTTGAGTCTTTCATTTTTCTTTAGTTTTTTTGTTAATAAAATGATTTGAGTCAATGGAATACTGCTTCCACTGAGCGTTTATGCCAAAACAGATTATGGATTGGAATGTTTTTTGGATTTACATTATTTGGGGTTTATTAGCGATACAAGTCCAGTCCTCTTGGAAAGAGCGAAAATGATGAACTTTCACATAAAATGTTTGTTTTGATTAGATAAAAACGTAAAACTAAATCTTTATGAGAATACAGACAGGCCGGGGCACAATTCCCCTTATAACTCTGGTAGGGATATGGTCTATCTCCGCTTTAAATGCATTACCGGGTTTAGCGGTTTCTCCGATATTAGGGAAACTTTCCGTTATTTTTCCTCATTCTACGGAACTGGATATTCAGATGCTTTCCTCTTTGCCATCGTTATTGATAATTCCATTTATTATATTGTCGGGTAAATTAACGGAGAAAGTAAATGAGATACGTCTATTGCAATTAGGCTTGGTGATCTTTGCCCTAAGTGGTATTCTATACTTACTCTCTAATAAGATGTGGCAGTTGATAGCGGTGAGCGCCTTAATGGGAATCGGATCTGGCTTGATCGTACCCTTATCGACCGGTTTGATTTCTCGTTTCTTTATCGGGAAATACCGGACGAAGCAATTTGGTTTAAGTTCTGCTATTACAAATGTAACGTTGGTATTAGCCACGATCTTAACGGGATATCTGGCGGAGGTGAATTGGCATTTACCGTTTGCCGTTTATCTATTGCCCTTGATTTCCATCGTACTTTCCGTATACTTGAAAAGGAGTATGGAGAATGAGCCGGCGATCGTATCGAAATCAGAAGTGAAAGCCCCTGTTGCGGCAGATCCCGTCACGGTTCCGGGTAAATATGGTGTGGATATAAAGCATCTGGTACAAATCATGTGTTTTTATGGATTGGCTACGTATTTAGTGATTATAGTCAGCTTTAACTTACCGTTTTTAATGAAGGAATATAAGTTTACAAGCGGTAATTCCGGATTAATGATATCATTGTTTTTCTTGGCTATTATGGCTCCCGGTTTTATCTTGAATCAGATCGTTGATTTATTTAAGCAAAAGACAAAATTTGTCAGTCTATTGGCCATCGCTTTAGGGATGGCCTTGATTTTGATATCTCGTACGGAATGGCTAATTGGATTGGGATGTATTTTTATCGGTTTCGGATATGGTGTTATCCAGCCAATTGCTTATGATAAAACGACTCGTACGGCCATTCCTGAGAAAGTTACATTGGCATTAGCTTTCGTGATGGCGATGAATTATTTGGCGATATTACTTTGTCCGTTTATTATCGATTTCTTCCAGTCTATGCTCCATGTCAAGAGCCAGCAATTCGCGTTTATTTTTAATCTCTGTATTGCGCTGGTCGCTACGATCTGGGCTTATGTAAAACGAGACTCGTTCCTTTTCAACGATAAAATATGATTTACGAATATAAAACTAAAAAACGATAGACAGTGAAAAATAAGAAAACAGAAGCTAATATTAGCATGGTGGTCTCAAAAACTTTCAGTGGATTGAATATGAACGCCTTGAAATACTTGCTTCCCTTATGGATGAGCCCGTTGACGGGCGCTTCTTTCCGATGCGTGTTTGCGGCCGTGGCGTTTTGGGTGATCGGCTGGTTTATGAAACCGGAGGTTTCTACGACGAAAGATAAGGTGTGGCTATTTTTACTAGGCGCTATCGGTATCTATGGTTTTATGTTTCTTTATTTAGTGGGGCTTAGCAAGACAACGCCGGTCTCGAGTTCTATTTTCACGAGCTTGCAACCGATCTGGGTATTTTTGATTATGGTATTCTTTTATAAGGAAAAGGCTACTTGGATGAAAATACTCGGTATCTTGATTGGTTTATCCGGGGCCTTGGTTTGCATCTTGACCCAGCAAAGCGACGATTTAGCGGCGGACGCTTTTAATGGAAATATGCTATGCTTGGCTAGCTCCGTGTTTTATGCCGTGTATTTGGTCTTAAGCCAGCGGATCTTACAAAAAGTAGGGACGATGACGATGCTTCGATATACATTCACGGGCGCCGCTTTCTCCAGTCTATTGATTTTGCCGATAGAAGGCTTTCATGCTCCTTTATTCTCGGAGCCATTTCATTGGTGGCCTTTTGCCGTATTGATGTTTGTGCTTATTTTCCCTACGGTAATTAGTTATCTGTTGATTCCTATCGGATTGAAGTATTTGAAAACTACGTTGGTGGCTATTTATGGCTATCTGATCTTGATCGTGGCAACGATTACATCCCTATTGATCGGGCAAGACCGTTTCAGTTGGACACAGACGTTCGCCATTATCTGTATTTGCGTCGGGGTTTATCTGGTTGAGATAGCGGAAGGAAAAGAGAAAAAGACAGTCAAGGTTTGACTTATTAAATATGAACTATTAAATTGTAGCGTTATGGATAAAAAACAAGAAAAGAAAATCTGGAACTCTCAACCTGCGATTGAGAATCCGAAGAATGATAGGATCGCTGTTATTTACTCTGTAAAAGTTAGTAGTGTACGAATCCTAGAGAAACCTCGTAATCCGAAAAGAGGGAAGACCCGTTGACAATCATCATCCCCTATTCTATATATAAATATATGAATAGGGGATGACTGTCTATTTATTCTCCACTTCCATGCTCATGATATAATCGTTCATGAAATAGCCGTTTCCTATATGATGGTCCCGTGTGCCTATTTCCCGTAATCCCATATGTCTGTAGAAGCCTATGGCGGGATTGTAACGGTTTACGTATAATTCTATAGTGAAAGGCCCGGTATGTACCTCCTTCAAATAATTAATACCTTGTTCGATGATAAAACGCCCGATTCCCGTGCCATGCATTTCCGGTAGGGAATAGATCTTTTGAAAATTGTACGTGTTTTCACCTGTTTTCTCTATGGATAAATAGCCTGCCGGCATATCGTCCGCCAATATAATAAAATATTGATGATGTAACTCTTCCATTTGTTTAAGAATGTTATCCGGAGCGTACATCATATCGAACATATAATCCAATTGCTCTTTAGAAAGTATCTTTCCATACGTGTTCTCCCAAATGCGTGAGGCAAGGTCATGAATAAGAGAACGATCATCAATAGTCGCTTTTCTAATCGTAAACATGTTAATTTTGTATTTTGACTCACAAAGATACAAATAGACGAACAAAAATACAATATAGACGAATGTAAATAGAATTTTACTTGACTAGTGTTATTTTTTAGCTTGATTTCACACTTATTCTCATGTTAATCCGCGAAAAATAATAACTTTGTGGGCGTTTACTATTGAAAAATACAATTCAAATACATAATAGGAAATGGATACAAAGATTCAGGAACTAACAGACAAGATCTACAAGGAAGGTGTAGAGAAGGGGAACGAAGAAGCGGGGCGTATAATCGCCGAGGCCAATGCTCAAAAGGATACGATTCTTAAAGATGCGGAAGCGGAAGCGAAACGTATCGTAGCGGCTGCCGAGAAACAAGCTGCCGAGTTGAAGAAGAATACGGAAGCCGAATTGAAATTGTTCGCCACCCAGTCTGTCGAGGCATTAAAGAGCGAGGTGACAAACCTTATCACTGGTGATATCGCTAGTTCGAATGTGAAAGCGGCGTTGATGGATCCCGCCTATATGCAGAAAGTGATCCTCGAGCTTGTGAAAAGCTGGCCCGCTAATGAGTTCTTGACTATCCAAGCTTCTGATTCCGATGGCTTGAAGGCGTATTTTGAGGCCAATGCCAAAGGTTTGCTAGAGAAAGGGTATAAGATCGAGAAGGTAAGCGGAAAGAAAGCGTCTTTCTCTATTATCCCGGCGGATGGGTCTTATAAAGTGACGTTTGGCGAAGACGAGTTCATCGAGTTCTTTAAAGAGTTCTTGCGTCCGCAATTAGTAGAAATGCTGTTCTGATATGAGTAAGTATTACTACTTAATCTCCGGACTTCCTAACATAGCGTTGGATGATAGTAAACTAGCCTATTCGGTCTGTGAGTTCCGGACAGAAATAGAGGATATGCTATCTTCTAAGGACAAAAAGCTGATTGATTTATTTTATTTGAAATATGATAATATAAATCTGCTGGCTCACGCTAAAAGACCGGACTCCGATCCGGATCAAAGAGGAAGAATAACGTATGATGAGTTCAATACTTTATATAAAGCGTTGAAGGATGAGGAAAAAATTCCCAAAAATGATAATCTCCCGCCTTATTTCGTGCAATTCTTTAAACTGTATCTAGCCGAAGAGGCTAAGGACACCAAAAGCGAGAAAGAATATATATCATGGGAAGACCGCTTGGCTGCGTTATATTATGAATATGCCATGAAATGTGGGAATAAGTTCGTGGCCGATTGGTTCGAGCTTAACCTGAATATCAACAATGTTCTTACTGCGATCACTTGCCGTAAATATGGATTTGATAAGGCCAATTATATCGTGGGGCATAATGAGATAGCGGAAAATATCCGTACGTCGAACGCCCGTGATTTCGGCTTGGGCGATTCCGTGGAATATTTGCCCGAGTTACAACGCATCGCCGAAGAGACCGATCTGATCGTTCGTGAGAAGAAAATCGATCTTTTGAAATGGAAATGGCTGGACGATAATACCTTCTTCAAGACGTTCGACATAGAGAGTGTATTCGCTTATTTATTGAAATTGGAGATGATAGAGCGCTGGGTAACCTTGGATAAGGCGAGAGGCGAGAAGACTTTCCGTGAATTGGTAGGCGCCATGAAGATGGGTAGTGAGAATGCGTTGGAAGAATTTAAAAGAAACAATATAAAATAAATTATGGCTACGAAAGGAATTGTAAAAGGAATCGTATCCAACCTAGTAACCGTAGAGGTGGATGGTCCGGTTTCTCAGAATGAGATCTGTTACATTTCTGTCGGAGGCGTGAAGCTGATGTCGGAAGTAATCAAGGTGATAGGTAAGAATGCCTTTGTACAAGTATTTGAGAGCACACGTGGTATGCGTGTCGGCGACGAGGCTGAATTCCAAGGGCATATGTTGGAAGTTACGCTGGGTCCGGGTATGTTGTCCCGCAACTATGACGGTTTGCAGAATGACTTGGACAAGATGGAAGGTGTATTCTTGAAACGTGGCGATTATACGTTTGCGTTGGACAATGATAAGAAGTGGGACTTCAAGCCTCTGGCTAAAGCGGGCGATACCGTGAGCGCCGGTGATTGGCTGGGAGAGGTGGACGAGAATTTCCAACCTCATAAGATTATGGTCCCCTTTAAGTTCGAGGGATCTTATACTGTGAAATCGGTGGTTCCAGCCGGACAATATACCATCAATGATACGATGGCTGTCCTTACGGACGAAAATGGCACGGACGTAAACGTGACGATGATCCAGAAATGGCCGGTAAAGAAAGCCATCACTTGTTATAAGGAAAAGCCCCGTCCATTCAAATTGCTGGAGACGGGCGTTCGTACGATCGATACCGTGAACCCGATCGTTGAGGGTGGTACCGGATTTATCCCCGGTCCGTTCGGTACGGGCAAGACGGTGCTTCAGCACGCTATCTCTAAACAAGCGGAAGCGGATATCGTGATTATCGCCGCCTGCGGTGAGCGTGCGAATGAAGTAGTGGAGGTCTTTACGGAGTTTCCGGAATTGGTAGACCCGCATACGGGACGTAAATTGATGGAACGTACGATCATTATCGCCAATACATCCAACATGCCGGTAGCCGCTCGTGAGGCATCCGTATATACGGCGATGACCATCGCCGAGTATTATCGCAGCATGGGCTTGAAGGTTCTGTTGATGGCCGACTCTACTTCCCGCTGGGCACAGGCTTTGCGTGAGATGTCCAACCGTTTGGAGGAGTTGCCCGGACCGGATGCCTTCCCGATGGACTTGTCCGCTATCGTGGCGAACTTCTACGCTCGTGCGGGATTCGTCCATTTGAAAAACAACGCTACAGGTTCCGTCACTTTCATCGGTACGGTATCGCCGGCCGGTGGTAACTTGAAGGAGCCGGTGACCGAGAATACGAAGAAGGTGGCCCGTTGTTTCTATGCCTTGGAGCAGGAGCGTGCCGACCGTAAACGTTATCCGGCCGTAAACCCGATCGAGAGTTATTCCAAGTATATCGAGTATCCGGAGTTTCAGGAATACATCGCTAAACATATCTCCCCGGAATGGATCGAGAAAGTAAACGAGATCAAGACCCGTATGTTGCGTGGTAAGGAGATCTCCGAGCAAATCAATATCTTGGGTGATGATGGTGTGCCTGTCGAGTATCACGTTACATTCTGGAAGTCCGAGTTGATCGACTTCGTGATCTTGCAACAGGATGCTTTCGATGCCATCGATGCGGTTACTCCGTTGCAACGTCAGGAATTCATGCTGGATAGAGTCGTGAATGTTTGCCGTTCAGAGTTTAAGTTTGATACCTTCCTAGAGGTTATGGACTACTTTAAGAAGATGATCAACATCTTTAAGCAGATGAACTATTCGGAATATGAGAGTGACCAATTCAAGAAGTTTAATACGGAACTGGATGAACTTTTGAAGGAGAGAATCGAAAATTAAAAGAGTTATGGCAACAAAAGCATTTCAAAAAATATATACGAAGATTACCCAGATCACAAAAGCTACCTGTTCGCTGAAAGCAACGGGAGTTGGGTATGATGAGTTGGCCTCTGTAGACGGAAAGCTGGCTCAGGTGGTAAAGATTATCGGCGACGAGGTGACGTTGCAGGTATTCTCTGGAACGGAAGGTATCCGTACGAATGCCGAGGTGGTATTCATGGGGAAGGCCCCTTCCTTGAAAGTAGGTGACCAGTTAGCCGGACGTTTCTTCAACGCTTATGGCGAGCCTATCGATGGCGGCCCGATCCCCGAGGGACGTGAGGTCGAGATCGGTGGTCCGTCCGTGAACCCGGTACGTCGTAAACAACCCTCTGAATTAATCGCTACGGGTATCGCCGGTATCGACTTGAATAATACCTTGGTAACCGGTCAGAAGATCCCGTTCTTCGCCGACCCCGACCAGCCTTTCAACCAAGTTATGGCGATGGTAGCCTTGCGTGCAAAGTCCGATAAGATTATCTTGGGAGGTATGGGTATGACGAACGACGACTACCTGTTCTTTAAGAATACATTTAGTAACGCCGGTGCCCTAGACCGTATCGTTAGTTTTATCAACACGACCGAGGACCCGTCCGTAGAGCGTATCTTGATCCCGGATATGGCGTTGAGCGCCGCTGAGTATTTCGCCGTGGAGAAGAACGAGAAGGTCTTGGTATTGCTTACCGATATGACCAACTACGCCGATGCCTTGGCGATCGTATCAAACCGTATGGACCAGATCCCGTCTAAGGACTCTATGCCGGGTTCCTTGTATTCGGATTTGGCGAAGATTTACGAGAAAGCCGTTCAATTCCCGGCGGGAGGTTCCATCACGATTATCGCCGTAACGACCTTATCCGGTGGTGATATCACGCATGCCGTACCTGATAATACGGGTTATATCACGGAAGGTCAGTTGTATTTGCGTCGTGATAGCGATGTGGGTAAGGTCATCGTCGATCCGTTCCGAAGCTTGTCTCGTTTGAAACAGCTGGTAACCGGAAAGAAGACCCGTGAGGATCATCCACAGGTAATGAACGCCGCCGTACGCTTGTATGCCGATGCCGCCAACGCTAAGACCAAGCTGGAGAACGGTTTCGACTTGACCGACTACGACAACCGTACCTTGTCTTTCGCCAAGGATTATTCTTCTAAGCTGTTGGCTATCGACGTAAACTTGGATACGACGGAGATGCTGGACGTAGCTTGGGGATTGTTCGCTAGATATTTCAGCCCGGAGGAGGTAAATATCAAACAAGGATTGGTTGATAAGTACTGGAAGTAAATTAAATAAACATGGCAATAAAGTTTCAATATAATAAAACCTCT
Organism: Parabacteroides sp. KHUB-02; assembly: GCF_056640955.1. Lineage (NCBI taxonomy): Bacteria > Pseudomonadati > Bacteroidota > Bacteroidia > Bacteroidales > Tannerellaceae > Parabacteroides > Parabacteroides sp. KHUB-02. The sequence continues at coordinate 1,253,596 of NZ_JBWQEV010000001.1, forward strand.
CTTCAGCAATTGGAAAAGCAACTGAAGATGCGTGAACGCTCCCTGCCTACGATCAAGAGCAAGGAGAGCGCTCTGCGTATCGAGGTGAAGCGGACCAAGGACGAAGTGAATAAATTGGAACTTCAGCTAGAACGAGAGATTCAGAGTTATGAGAATATGGTGGCTTTGTGGAACGAGTTCAATCCGGAGCTGATCTCCGTGAAGGACGTTACGCTCTCCACGAAGAAGATCGCCGGCGTGATCGTCCCGTTATTGGACGAGATCAAGTTCGAGATCGGACACTATAGTCTCTTTAATGCCCCCGCATGGTATACGGATGGTATCGAGTTGCTGAAAAAGCTGGCTCGTACCGGTATCGAGGCGGAGTTCTCGGGCATGAAGCTGGAGTTGTTGGAGCATGCTAGGAAAAAGACCACTCAGAAGGTGAACCTGTTTGAGAAGGTACAGATTCCGGGTTATAAGGATGCGATCCGTAAGGTGAAACGGTTTATGGAAGACGAGGAGAGTCTTTCTAAGTCCTCACAGAAGATCATGAGAGCCAATCAGGAGAAACGTAAGGCAAAAGAAGAAAAAGAGGAGGCCGAGGTATGATAGTAAAGATGAGTAAATATGCCTTTATGGTGTACCATAAGGAGTATGATACGTTCCTTTCTACGCTTCGTGACTTAGGTGTCGTCCATATCAAGGAGACAAACTCCGTGATGGATAACGAGAGGTTGCAAGAGCTTCTGGCTGAGCGTAAACAGATCAATACGCTGATGCGTTACTTTAAGAACCTCCATGCGGCGGAGAAAGACGTTAAGTTTGCCCCGGCCCGTGAGTTGACGAAAGAGGAAGGCTTGAAGTTGGTGCGTAAGATAGAGGAATTGCAAGATAAGAAAGCGCAATTGATCGCTTCCAAGCAATCGATCGAGAAGGATCTGGCTTATATGGAAATATGGGGTGAGTTCAGTTATCAGAATATCAACCGTCTGAAAAGAGCGGGATACGATGTTACGTTCTTTACCTGTCCTACTGCTAAGTACGAGCCGGAATGGGGCGTGCTGTATAACGCCATTCTGATCAATAATTTCCAATCGGTAACGTATTTTATCACGATTACCAAGGAAGGTACCTTGATCGATATAGACGCTGAACGTCCGAAGATGCCGGTTCAAGGATTGGCGAAGTTGCGTGCCCGTCTGGATCAACGTACCAAGGATATCCAGAATGTGGAGGATGAGCTGAAACATCGTGCCGTGGAGGATTATAAAACGTTGGAGGAATTCGATAAGAACCTGCAGGACGAGTTTAATCTTTCTAATGCGTTAGTGCAGACAGACCGGCAAGCGGGTGATAAGCTCATGTTGTTGGAAGGTTGGGTGCCGACGGAAAACGCTCCGGCCTTGGAGCACGAGCTGGATAAGCAAGGTTATTTCTTCCAGCAATTAGAGATCGAGGATGGGGATAAGGTGCCTATCAAGTTACGGAATAATAAATTCAGTAAGCTGTACGAGCCTATCACGAAGATGTTCTCCTTGCCTAATTACGGTGAACTTGATCCGACCCCGTTGTTCGCCCCGTTCTTTATGCTGTTCTTCGGACTTTGTTTCGGCGATGGCGGATACGGTTTGTTGGTCATGATCGCTTGTACGATCTTGAAGAAGAAGGTGAACCCGGACTTCAAGCCTTATTTGACCTTGTTCCAGTATTTAGGTTTCGCCGCCTTATTGGTGGGTACTTGTACGGGATCTTTCTTCGGAGTGGCCTTGGCGGATATCCCGGCTTTGTCAAAGATCAAGAACTACTTTGTGAATAGCGACAACTTGATGACATTCTCTATTGTCATCGGTTTGGTACAGATCATATTCGGTAAATGTGTCGCTGCTTACAAGATCAAGATACAGAAAGGAACGAAACACAGTATCGCTCCGTTCGCTTGGGTGTTCGTGATCATATCCTTGGCATTGGCGTTCGGACTTCCAATGTTGAACGTTCACTTGCCGAACGCTGTCGTTATGGTATGTTACGGAATCGCCATCTTGGGTCTGGTTGTCGCTTATCTGTACAATACACCGGGCAAGAACGTATTCTTGAACTTTGGTACCGGACTTTGGAACACGTACAATATGGCCTCCGGATTGCTGGGGGATACGTTATCATACATTCGTTTGTTCGCTATCGGTCTGACCGGTTCCATCTTGGGTGGCGTATTTAATACGTTGGCGGTTACGATGACAGACGGTATGAATATCGTGGCACGTGCGATCTGTATGTTGTTGATCTTGTTAGTGGGTCACTCCATCAATATCGCTCTTTGTACGATCAGCTCCTTGGTACACCCGCTTCGTTTGATCTTCGTGGAATATTACAAGAACGCAGAGTTCGAAGGTGGAGGTAAGGCTTATGAGCCATTCAGAAAAGCATAACAATTAAACGAGAAAATAAAACAATAAAAGAATAATTTAAAAACACATTTTATTATGGAACCAATTTTATTAGCTTATGTAGGTATTGCGTTGATGACAGGTTTAACTTTTATCGGCAGTAGTTATGGTGTTACGATCGCAGGTAATGCGGTGGTAGGTGCGATGAAGAAAAATCCGGATGCTCTGGGTACGTACATCGCTTTAAGTGCGTTGCCTTCTTCACAGGGTTTGTATGGATTCGTGGGCTACTTTATGATGCAGAAGTTCTTGGTCGCTGATATTTCCATGTTGGCCGCTACGGCTGTTTTCGGCGCTGGTTTAGTGTTAGGTTTCGCTGGTTTTTACTCTTCAATCCGCCAAGCTCAAGTTTGCGCGAATGGTATCGCTGGTGTTGGTGCCGGACACAACGTATTCGGTGCTACGATGGTAATGGCCGTATTCCCTGAGTTATACGCTATCTTGGCCTTATTGGTTGTGATCTTGATTGGCGGAACGATTCCTGTCGCCTAATCATTCAAACATCTGGATATAATAAAGGCCGTCCCGGACATTCCCGGGGCGGCTTTTTTGATTGGATCAATGAATAAACTATCTCTTTTAGTTTATTAACTATACGAATTAGTTTGGTAACTAAAAGTTTTAGTTACTTTGTCGCAAACAAGATAAGGTTATGAAACGACTTACGGCGAAAGAAGAAGAAATCATGGGCTGGTTCTGGCAGAAAGGCCCATTGTTCGTGAAGGAGCTACTTGAATATTACGAGGAGCCTAAACCTCATTTCAATACCCTTTCTACGATTGTCCGAGGCTTGGAGGAGAAAGGTTTCCTCGCCCATAAGAATTTCGGGAATAGCTATCAATATTATGCGGTCTTAACAGAAAAGGAGTATAGCAACGGCACGCTGAAAAATGTGATCGCTAAGTATTTCAATAATTCTTATCTGGGGGTTGTCTCTACGCTGATCAAGGAAGAGGATATCTCTGTGGATGATCTGCGAAAACTAATAGATGATGTAGAACAAGGGAATCGTAAATAAGAACGAATATGGGAATCTTCTTTGTATATATCCTTAAATCATCCGTGTGCTTGACGATATTTTATCTGTTTTATAAGCTATTGTTGAGCCGTGATACCTTCCATCGTTTCAACCGGATCGCTTTATTAAGCTTGATCATGCTTTCGGTTATCATCCCATTTTGTGAGATTACTTTGGAGGAAGCGACGGCCATTCAGCGTCCGGTCATGGATTTGGAGAATTTGCTAGCGGCGGTTTCCATGAGAACGTCGGCGGAATCCGCTAGCCAACCTGTATGGTTACGAGTTATGGTGATAGCCTATATAATCGGAGGGATATTAACGCTTTGTCAATTCGCATATTCATTTTATGCCTTGTTCCGGTTGATGAGACAAGGTACACCGAAGCTGGTGGACGGAATCCATCTGATTCTTATGGACCAACCAGTCGTCCCGTTCAGTTGGATGCGAACGATCGTAATAAGCCGGAAGGATTTTGAGGAAAGTGGGATAGAGATCATGACGCATGAGATGGCGCATATAAAAGCCCGTCATTCCATTGATCTGCTGATCTCCGAGATTTGTATCCTGTTCCATTGGTTCAACCCATCTGTCTGGTTGTTGAGACAGGAATTGCAAAATATCCATGAATACGAGGCCGACGAGAGCGTATTAAATCAAGGCGTCGACGCAAAAAGATATCAATTATTATTAATCAAAAAAGCTGTTGGTGCACAGCGCTTCACTTCTATGGCCAACAGCTTTAATCACAGTTCACTTAAAAAGCGAATAGCTATGATGTTAAAACAAAAATCAAGTCCATGGGCACGGTTGAAGTATCTGTATGTACTCCCGTTGGCAGCCTTAACGGTGGTAGCCTTTGCCCGTCCGGAAATCTCTCACGAATTGGAGAAGATTTCGAGTGTCAAAATTAGCGAAATTATTCCGGTTCAGGAAAAAAAAGAGCCTAAAAGAAATGTAGAGGTTGAGACCCTCGCAAGGGATTCGGTCGTTTTTGAAAAAGATATGCAAGCGATACAGGAAAAGGTCTCGGCCGTGATGGAGAAATACCAGCCGGAGATTGACAAGGCGGTTGAAGAGGCTGTGAATGCGGCGAATATCGACGAGATAGTTTCTGCGGAAATGGCGAAACACCAAGCTGAGATCGACAAGGCTGTGCAAGCGGCGATAGAGGCAGCCAAGATAGATGAGACTATTGCCGCCGAAATGGAGAAGATCCAACCGGAGATCAATCGAACCATAGAGGAGGCCATGAAAGCCATAGATATCAATGAGAAGGCTGCTAAGGAGGCATCAAAGGTAAAATCCTCTTTCTCCGGTATTGTTTACATCGATGGAGTGGAATCATCTAAAGAGAGGATGGACAATTTGAATCCCGATCGTATTGCGTCTATGAATGTGTACAAAGGAAACGAGGCGATCGCTAAATTTGGAGAGAAAGGTCGTAATGGTGTTATCGAGATAAAATTGAAGAAATAACTTTAGTCTTCCCCCTTTACTATTCTCATTCGTGAGATAGGGTAAAGGGGATCTCTTTTTAAATACATTTGTTCATTCATTTACAAAACAGTATTTAAAATAGGGATATGGATGAGAAAGGATTTGTAGAAGGTATGAGGGAGTATATAGCCCAGTTGAATCGAGAAAAGCGATATTCCTCGGCTAAGAGTTATCAAGACGCATTAAACTCCTTTATAAGGTATAGCGGAACCGACTGTATAGCTTACTCGGCTATTAATAAGGATAATCTTCGCCGGTACGAGGCTTATTTATTGGAGAACGGCTGTATGCGCAATACGATTTCCACTTATATGCGGCGTTTGCGTTGTATCTATAACAAAGCGGTGGAGAACGGTAAGGCGGAATTTATTCCCACTTTATTCAAGGGGATTTTTACGGGTGTGGAAAGTAAGCGTAAGAAGTCCTTGCCTATCGAGGATTTACACCGTCTGATGACAGTCCCGGTGGAGGATGGGAAGCAGAGAAAGACACAGTTGGCGCTTTGCTTGATGTTTCTGTTTGGGGGTATGTCTTTCGTTGACTTTGCCCACTTGAAGACCGGTAATATCAAAAACGGTATATTAGATTACAACCGTCAGAAGACCGGGACACCGATGAGACTGGAGATCTTGGAGACAGCCGAGACAATGTATAAGGAATTGTCAGGAGAGAAAGTGCGAGATTCCGGATATTTATTTCCCTTTCTGAGTGGCACCAGAGAGGGGCGTGAGGAATACCTCGAATACAATGCGGCACTATTTCGATTTAACCGGAATTTAAAAGCGTTGAAAGAATTTGCGGGAATTACCTCGGATGTCACCTCTTATACGATTCGCCATTCTTTTGCCATGACATTAAAAGAACAAAATGTCCCGATTGAAATGATCAGCGAACTATTGGGGCATAAATCTATCAAGACAACACAAATTTATTTAAGGAGTTTCTCTTTAGGGAAAATGACAGAGGTTAATAGCGCCTGCTTTGGCGGTGTCTATAATTATGAATCTCAAGCGGGGTGAGGCTACTTGGAGAGTAGCGTATTCTTTCACGGCGCAAATGTAATAAAAAATAGCTAAAAACAAGCGAATAGATCCGCTTGTTTGTTCATTATTGGTGTTTGACCCTCTCTATTCTTTGATTTTTCCATTTTTTCCTAGACGTATAGACACGGTGATGCGGGCGAAACGACTCCTTGTTTTCGGTATCATTCCGCCATGTCTCATAACCTGTGTGTATCCCTGTAGAGATGGGGCGTGCCCCGTCTCATCCCTTCAAAATGGTATTTAAAATTACTCCCAGACGGTGGGAGACGGAGCACGCTCCGTCTCTACAACCGGGTAATAACCATTCTCCTACCTTTTTACGCTACTCTCCAAGTAGCCTAAGATTTCAAGAGATGGTAATTTTCAGTAATGCCATATTTGAGAATATAAAACGCTGTTTATCAAGATGATATAAATGATTCTTGGTAGGGCTCTGAATTGCCGTGGGGTCTGTTTTCGGGCCATGGGATAACCACTAGAAAAGATAATCATAGAGATGGATATATTGACAAGCAAGTGCTCGGATAGGTTCATGGCGCATGTTCGTAAGCGACGTGACCAAGAGGTCGTCCGCTGGTACGTGCTCACGCTTCCTACCGCCGGTGGCGGGCGTGACAAGATCAGCCCCGCGAAGGGGCTGGACGTTGAGCTTTCCCGCCGCGAGCGTCGTGGGGAGGCCTTGTTCGAGTATTTCTCCCCCTCGTATGTCGAGGCGAGGAAGGTGGGCGGCAAGATGGTCAACACGAAACGGCCCCTGCTGTACAACTACGTGTTCATCCACGCCTCGGAGAACGAGATCTTTAGTCTGAAGCGTACGCTTCCCCTGTACAATTTCCTACCCCGGGTTTCCTCGGGTGGACAGTCTTACTTTCCCTACCTCTCGGATCGTGAGATGGAGACCTTACGTTGGGTCGCGGCGTCTTACTCCAACGAGCTTCCGGTGTACGTGCCTGATAGCGGCCACCTGTTGAAAGGCGACCGTGTGCGTATCACCTCCGGTCCGTTTGCCGACATGGAGGCCGAGGTGGTGGTACAGCCGGGCGGTGGCCATAAGGACGTGATGGTGCGTATCCTCGATTGCATGTGGGTTCCCTTGTTCGAGGTGAGAGCTGGGGAGTATGAGTTGATCGAGCTGAACACGGGGGGCAAGCACGTCTATACCCATTTGGACAACGACCGTCTGTCGGAAGGCTTGCACGGAGCCTTGGGGCGTTACCATTCGTCCGGCAGCGTAGTGGAGGAGGATGCCTGTCTGGCCCGTGAGGTCCTGCGTGGCTACGCCTCTCTCCGTGCTGAGACCGACGTGATCCGTTGCAAGCTTTACTCGTTGCTCCTTCCTGCCTATAAGCTTTTGGGCGAGGAGGATGAGTTCGATCGTTTGCGCTCCACGATGCGCAGCATGCTCCCCGTGATAAAAGCGCCGCAATCCCGTGCCTTGTTGCTGGTCACGCTGTACGGCTGTACGGACAGCAGCCTCTATCAGCGCATGGCGCACGAGTTGGTTGACCCTTGGATGGAGGAGGCCTCGCCCAAGAAGAGCAAGTCCGTGTTGATACGTCGTTTACGTGATTACGACCGTTGGCTCGGACACGGGATCAGTTGATAAGTAAAAGTTGTGCATAGCGATAAATGAAAGATATGAGAAAAGAGAGAGAGACGTGCGAGGTTCCTTCCGGCCTCCGGTTGATGAACCTGTTGCGTGAGCATTTGACAGAGATCATGGATCGTGAGCGTGCGAACCAAAACTCAATACACCTGTATTGTACGGGGGCTTACTGGGTGGCTTTTGAGTGTTCGGCCTATCAGTTGTATCGTGCATTTCCGGATAGCGAGACCATGCCGTTGCGCCTGTTCGCCTACCCGTTCCCGATCGTGATGGTGTCCGTTACGGATCGCTCGCTCCGCTCGTACGCCCGCAAACATATCTTGAGAAGAGACGAGTCGGATTACAAGCTATTGACCGTCCCCGGATTTTCCTTGGCAGACTACCGTGAATGGCACGCCGGCGAGGTGGAGGGACTACCTTTATTAAGTGAGAGAGTATGAGTGCTGAAAAAAAGAAAACTACACCATTCGGAAAAAGTGAGGGAGCGGAACCGGAGCGATTCATCCCGGATGGGATGGGTATGTTCCAACGTAATGTAAAACGTATAGGGGATTGTGCGCTGGCGTTTTTGGCCTTGATCGTATTCTCCCCGCTGTTTTTACTTTGTTATATCGCCGTAAAACGGGAGGATGGAGGCCCGGCGATCTTTAGGCAAGAGCGTATCGGTCGTTTCGGTCGCCCGTTCAACATCTATAAGTTCCGTAGTATGCGTCTGGACGCTGAGAAATTCGGTCCGGCCCTTTACAAGGGTGGGGCAGATCCCCGGATGACCCGTGTCGGAAAATTCCTTCGGGTACATCACTTGGACGAGTTGCCCCAGTTATGGAATGTTTTTGTGGGCGACATGTCCTTTATCGGTCCCCGTCCGGAGCGCCAGTTCTATATCGACCAGATCATGGAGCGTGATCCCCGTTACCGTTACCTCTACCAGATCCGTCCGGGGGTGACCTCTTACGCCACGCTCTACAATGGGTATACGGACACGGTCGATAAGATGCTCCGCCGCTTGCGTTACGACCTGTTCTATCTGGAGCATCGCTCTTGGCTGTTCGATTTCAAGATATTGGTGAAGACCTTCTTGAATATAGCGTTCGGTAAGAAATTCTGATATTTCTGTAATATCTTGTGGTAAAACTTTGTTTGTAAGATAATATAGCTATCTTTGCCTAATAACATAAAAAACGAAACCTCTATGGATAACAAAAAAAAAGAAATGAGACCAGTGTCTGTCTTTCAAAAGATATTGGAAGACAAACGAATTATTCGAGAATGTATTCAAAAGGGAGGTGATATAAAAGAAATAGCACGACAACGTGGAATCAAGTTTGCCACTCCCTTATGATATAGTAGAGGAAAGTGATTGGAATTATTCATTTAAGACTAAGCATGGCATTGTTTATCATGCTTATTTTATAGATTTTTCAATATACCATCCGACATTTGATAATGTCTATACTTTTAATATAGAGCCGGAGTCGGATAGACCTCATTCGATAGATAATCGTATAGCGATGACCATAGTCTCGTTATTACGGATATTCTTCTCAAGGAACGACCATGCGATGATAATGGTTTGTGATAATTTAGATGGCAAAGAAAAAAAGCGCAGATTGTTGTTCTCTAAATGGTATTCTGTTTATAATGATGGAAGCATCATAAAATACGATGCTTCCACCCAAATAGATGATTACCTGCTTTACGTTTCTATTTATTTAAATAAAAATAATTCGAAACGTAATGTTTTAGTTCAAGCCTTCTATGAATTAGTAAAGAATAATTTATATCCAATAGATGAATGACGACTATTTTTTGTGGAGGCATAGTATGGCTTTCATAAGGTTTCATACTCCTTCCTTGCGTCAAAGCAAGGGCAAGACTTCTTTATATAGGGGCTAAGCTGGTAATGCCCTAGAATACGTGCCTCCGGGTAGTCCCTTCGTAATTGCCGTAGCAGATCCATCAAGGTACAGCGCTGGGCGTAGGTCCGGGTATCGGCCGGACGGCCCTGTTCGTCGAGTCCTCCCTCGTAACATATACCGATACTTTTGTCGTTCCATCCGGCTGCGTGCGCCCCGATCTGGTTGACCGGCCGGCAGCGGTGTAATTTCCCGTCCCGTGTGATATAGAAATGATAGCCGATATCGGCGAATCCCCGTGCCTTGTGCGATGAACGGAGCGCCTCCACGGGAAAATCCCTGTCATATCGTGTGGCCGAGCAATGAATTACAAGGAGTCTGACCTCCCTGTAATTCTGGTAGAAACAATAAGCCTTACCCATGATAATTGAAAATTGAAAATTAGAGAATACAGGATTGGATGCCAAGTGCCCCTGCGATGGAGGTAGCTACGGCGATGATCACTTTGATAATGGTACTCCAGACAGATTTCTTCATGATAATTAATAATGAATGATGAATAATTAATAATGAATAGTGAATAATGATATCCCGGCTGATATAAGAGGAAAGCTTGGCTTTCCTTCGGACGGCCTCAGCGGACGGGCGTCAAGCGAAGAGACCGTAGCGAGCGCCCGGAGCATCCCTGTCTGAGCGAAGCGAGTTGGGATGCGACAGCGAGCGTAGGTCTCGAAGTAGCCCGTCCGCTGAGGCCTTGACCTTTTGGTTACTTTTGGGTCAAGCCAAAAGTGACACTAGATCTCATCAGGCGACTCAGAATCGGAACCGCCCCCTTCCTCCACCGGCGTCCCGAGTATCGTCACCTTGAGCAACGAAGTCTTCTCGCCCAGCAGCTCCACCTTGTAGCCTTTCTGCAGGTTCTTGATGACATACCGCTGATAACGATCCAATACGTTCAATACGTCACCCTTCGTGAGCGAGGATTCCTCGGCGATCTGGTCGGCCGCGTCTTGTGTGGATAGGGTACCGAAATAATAGGGAACCGGCTTGTACACCTCCTGCTTGGGATCCGTCTTGGGGATAAAAAACTTTCGTGCTTGAAATGCTTGTGGCATGGTAATTGAAAATTAAAAGTTGATAATAGAAAATTAATTGTTTGTTGATCAACGTTACAAAGATAGGTGCCGCCGTAAGGGGCGGTGATGCCGGGTGATACCTTAGGGAATGAATAATGAATAATTAATAATTAACAATGAATAATGGTAGCCAATGGCCGCCGGACTACGCTGCCCATCGTAAGCCCCTTTGGATAGGCATTGTAAGACTCTTTGAATGGGCATTGTAAGGGGCCTTGGATGGGCGTTCTAGTTGATAGTTGACAAGTGACAGTTAATTCACCGCTGTGCGCAACTGCCACTTGTCACCTGTCAACTAATTTACGGTTCTCCGAGGTAGTGGATGATCAACCCCACCTGTCGTGGCGTGAATATACGTTGCTCGGGGCGGTAGCCCGTCTCCCGCAGCTTGTCGTACAGCTCCGTGCATCGGATGATCCAGCGGCGTAGACGGTTGCAGGCTTGATGGGAGGCCAGTTCCGGGAAATAGGATGCCGCCAGTGCGGACTTTCTTAATGGTAAGGACATTTGATTTATTGTTTATGGATTATGAATCTGGGAAAATGAAACTTGTGAACTTGCAAACTTGCGGTCGGTTCCATACCTCACACACATACATGTACATTATAAAGGGGATTGGGGTGTCTGGCGTTGTTTGGCCGTGAATATATATTCACCCCGTGCGTTCTTTTGGATCACGCCCTTTTCCAGCATACGCCGTAAGTGAGAATCTAGGGTATCGGTACCCATGCCGATCCTCTTTGCCTCATGAAGCGCCTCTTGGCGGTTGAAGGCGAGGGGGAGGGCATCGAATAGCGCCTCTTGAGGAGTAGGTTCCCGTTGTTGCACGTCGGTGGCGGGCAGGATAGACAGGATATGGCAAGCGTGCCGGTAAAGAGGCTCGGTGAGGTTGAGCACGGCCTCGAAATCAGCCTCTGTCGCTGTCAGGTCCAGTTTCGGTACGATACCGTCTCGGACATTCTCTTCCGGTATGTCATCGGAAGGGGAGAGACCGGGGCATTTGAAAATGGAGAATTGAGAATTGAAAATTGTTTTGTGTGGCGGGAGGAGTTTTTCCGTGGCTCGTAGCAGGGCCACCACGCTTAGGATTCGGCAGATGTTGATGGCGATACGTGCCACGGTGCTTCTCATGGCTCCCCCATGCGTGAAACCCGCATGGCCGAAAAGTTGCGCGAAACGTTCGTTGAAACGGATTTTTTGCTCTTCGGACAGCTTGAGCTGAATGAGATTCACGGAAGCGCCGAGCCACTCGATGAACGTCTTCCACTGTTTGCCCCATCCGGTGAACCGGGAATCATAATCCTCATCGGACAGGTCGAACTGGTTTACCCATTCGGTGATGGAGGGCATATAGTAAAACATCTGGCGTGAGAACAATCCGTTCTCGGCCGAGGGAATGAGCGGTTTCACCTGTGCCGGTGTCCCGCTTAACAAGACACTGAGAAAAGATTTCATACATTCCAGATACTCATGATTCATACGCCGGTTAAAGGCTAGTCGGTCATGATCGTAGCATTTGCGCAAGGTATCGCTCCAATGGCCGTAATCCGTGCCGATAGCGGTGCTGACGGTATCCGCCTCGGTCTCGCAGATCAGCCCCACGCCGTCCGCCTCTATCAGATTCTCCAATACGCCCGTTCCGGAATTATCGCCGGCGATCAGGAACATCTTAGGCCTTGGCTCTTCCGGCTCAGGGGTTTTCGCCCGCTCCTTGCCTAGGGAACCCCACCGTGCCTTCTCCAGCCGGTATTCCTTGCGTAGGGATTTGAATTCCTCCATCATTGCCTCGTGGATCGGTTCGGCTAGGTGGCGTACCCAAGTGAGCGCCCCCTTTCCCGAGGCGGGAGGCGCCACGATGAAGGTTTGCAGGCAGGGATAATGGTATTTACGTCCGTAGAGTATGCGCAAGTGCTTGTTGAGGGTAGCGCCTAGTACGGTGACGGCACCTAGCAGCAGGATATCCCGTTGCGCCGGGGAGTCACCGCAGTCGATGAGCTGGTTCAAGAAAGGGGGCCAATCATAGTTTCCGAAGACGGGCATATTAATGTACGCCTCATGTGCGCAGGTGTGTGTGAGAGGATGAGAGGGCTGCAAGTTTGCAAGTTCGCAAGTTTCGGGTTGTTTCCCGGCGTAGCTCCGGGCGGTACCGGCCAGTTGCTTGTCGAGTTTCACGCCGGCGGTCTCTGCCCAGTGATAGACAGACCCGATTCCGTTTCGTCCGTTACCCCCTTTGAGGGCGTGGTCGAAGAGTCTGTCCGCCTCGTCGGACACATACTTTTCCGAGATACGGCAGATGCGATGGAACAACGACCGTCCCGCCTCGCCGCAATCGTTGGCGATAGCGAAGGCCAGCGGCATATACTCTTGATAGGTGGGAGCGACGTTCGCCCCCTGTTTCTCGATAGCGGCCACGAGCCGCTCTAAATCTTGAATAGTGTTCATGGTAATATATAATTTTCAATTTTCATTTCTCAATTTTCAATTGCCACGATTTCTCAGCTTGGCTAAAGAGTCGTGGCAGAGGAAGCAAGCCCTTGACAAGTCGGCGTTTGAGGTATCGGCTTTCAGTCCGTATCTCCACTCAAGGTATTCCCAAGCCGATCGTCGTGCCTCGTCGAAGGCCCACTCGATCGTGGCGGTAACGGACAAACGATAAGGCACGAAGAGCTTTACGCCTGTGTTACTGGGGCTGATGAAGGCGAGGTCGGGGCGTAGCCGCTCGTCGGCGAACAGCGTGTCTCGCCACGTACAAGCCTCCTCGGGCGAGGCGAGATGATCGATATCGATAACCAGTTCACCCGAGGGAAAAAGCAACCGGTCCTCCTTTCGGTAGGAGAATACCCCGGCGGGCGTGACATAGGGCAGGAGGCTTTGCTTCAACTGCCTGAACCGTTTCTCGTCGTCCAGTGCGACACGTGTGCGGTCCGTCCGTTCCCGTAGCCATTCATTGGTGCTGACGTAGGTGTACAATTGGTCGATACTGACCACTCCGTTTGGCACTTGATTGGTAATCGGAGCGTTGTAAAAAGACATGATGGATTCTTTCATTGTGTTTGTTTTTTAATAAGGTTTAAACAATGATGATCCAAGGCTTTCGCTTCGGATCGCAGGTAAAGATATAGCCTTTGAATTTGTGGGTGGCGCACTCATGGGTGCGCCAATTTAAGAGTATTATAACCTATTTTAATGTTTCTTCAAGGTCTTAGCGTTTCACCATGGAGAGATTTCCCCCTTGAGACGTAATGATCGAACCGCAAAGCTCGGATCTGAACCCTTGGATTCGTGTGGCGTCCTTCGAGGTATGCCTCATCTTGGATCGTTGGGGTCTGTCCTCCGTGCGAGACGCTTCCGTGTTCTTGGGTATCAGCCGCCACACACTGTCGAAGTTGAGTCCAAGCCATCCGGATGGCAGTCTGCGGCTGGAATCACTAGACCGTGTCTACGCCACCTTCCTCCACTTGGTGTCCTTCCATTTCCCGGAGAAGGAGCGTGAGCCCGAGCGAAATGAACTCCGATGTTCCCGCAGCCGGATACTGGAGCTGAGCTATCCGCTATCGGGGAAGGTGCGGGAGAGGGTGGAGAAAGAGAGGGGGATTTGTGATTGATGGTTGATGGTTTGCCGGAAATGTGTTATATCTGTAGTGTGGAATTGTTCAAAATAAAAAGGATGAAAGATTCTTGTAAAACATACATAAGATCGTTTTCCTTGCAAGGATTATGGGGGCATAAAAATGTGGACTGGTTGAATGTTAATCCCGATGTCAATGTGCTGGTTGGAATTAATGGCAGTGGAAAGACTACATTGATGAATATCATGTATGCTTATTATACCAATGATACGAAAGAACTAAGAAAGTATAAATATCAGGAGATTCAGGGTGTACCTCTTAATACGGAAACTTATCCGTTAGTCTATCTTCGCACATTCGACACTCCTATAGCCGATAAGCGCAAATCAGAAAGTCCATTAATGCAAGAACTGAATACTTTCATCAAGCTGGAGACGTGCTTCATCTGGAACAATTATCTTCCGGAGAGAAACAATTGTTGCTGATTTTGCTGAAAGTATTTTTATTAGACAAGAAACCGGCTATCATATTTATGGATGAACTTGAAATTTCATTACATATTAGGTGGCAAAGAGAGATAATAGATAGGATGCGTCAGATAAATCCTTTCTGTCAAATCATCATTGCTACCCATTCACCAAGCATGTTTGGAACAGGATGGGGGGATAAAGTTGTTTATATGGAGGATATAATAAAGTAAACGCAGCAAGAAAAAGCAAGGTTGATGATAATACAGCAAGAATGCAGTCTATTAAGTGGTTAGGTGTTTAACTCATAATACTGCATAAGCTGAAAAAGGAGGTCCGCTAAAAGCTGCGAAAGACTTCAGTTCCCATATCGTTACTGATATAACAGGAACAAGAAACGGCACAATAGATTCTATTTCAGTAATTTGCACAGTTTTTCATACCTGAGGACAACTCGCTTGATATTAACTTTGTAACGATCAAAAAAGTATGAAAACGAGTATGAGCAGATCGACTTTCAAAATCCTCTTCTACGTGAAGAAGGGCAGCGAGAGAGCCAACGGCTATCTCCCCCTAATGTGCCGTCTTACGGTGGACGGCGAAATCAAGCAGTTCAGCTGCAAGCTGGACGTGCCCCCGAAACTTTGGGACGTGAAAACGGCACGTGCCACGGGCAAGAGCGCCGAGGCGCAGAAAATCAATGCGGCGGTTGACCGGATACGCGTGGACGTGAACCGCCGTTACCAGGAACTGATGCAGTCCGACGGCTATGTCACCGCCGCCAGGCTGAGGGACGCCTGCCTCGGGCTGGGCGTGAAACGCGAGACGCTACTGAAGCTCTTCGAGCAGCACAACGAGGAGTTCATCAAGAAAGTGGGACACAGCCGCGTGCAGGGAACATACAACCGCTACCGTACCATATACAGGCACCTTTGCGAGTTCGTCCCGAAAGTATACCGCCGTGACGACATCCCCCTGAAGGAACTCAACCTGACCTTCATCAACAACTTCGAGTATTTCCTGCGTACGGAGAAGAAATGCCGCACCAATACCGTATGGGGTTACATGATCGGGCTCAAGCACGTCATCTCCATCGCCCGCAACAGCGGTGCGCTTCCCTTCAACCCCTTCGCCGGGTACATCAATTCCCCCGAGAGCGTTGACCGGGGCTACCTGACGGAGCGTGAGATACAGACACTGATGGAGACCCCGGTGAAAAGCGGGACCTGCGAACTGGTACGCGACCTCTTCATCTTCTCCGTGTTCACCGGACTGGCATACGCGGACGTGAAGGCACTGACGACCGACCGGCTCCAGACCTTCTTCGACGGCAACCTCTGGATCATCACCCGCCGTCGCAAGACAAACACCGAGTCCAACATCCGCCTGCTGGACGTGCCCAAGCGCATCATAGAGAAGTATAAGGGGCTGTCCAAGGACGGTCATGTATTTCCGGTACCGAGCAACGGCAGATGCAACACCATATTGAAGGAACTTGGCAGGCAGTGCGGTTTCAAGATACGGCTGACCTATCATGTTGCCCGGCATACGAACGCCACCACCGTGCTGCTCTCGCACGGTGTACCCATCGAGACCGTAAGCCGTCTTTTGGGGCATACGGATTTGAAAACCACCCAGATATATGCCCGAATAACCAACCAGAAGATCAGCAGCGACATGGAAATCCTGTCCCATAAGCTGGAAAAGATGGAGAAGGAAATATGCGATGCCATCTGAGGAAATGGTATTTATGAAACGGACGATTTTCCCCTTCCTCATCAAAGTTCGTCCGTCCCTGCGGGACTCCGCGTTTTCCCTTCGGTTTCCGGCAGAAAATTTCCGCATGGTGAAATTTTCTGCCAGAAAAACGCTCCGAAAGCGCAGGGACGGACGTAAGAGGGATTCAGAAGGCGAAAACTGCGACCGACGTAGTGCATGTGCGACAAGGAAAAGAACTGTCCGGGAGCCCCTTTTCATGCCGTACCCCGGCATGAGACCGCTTTCCTCTCCGGCTGTGGTGAAGGCTCTCCTGCTCCCTCTGCATTGCATATGCGGGTTGTTTTGCCCATATCCACGTGCCGGTATTGCCTGCCATTTCCTTGGTAGAAACGGCTTGTCGCAACGGGCGGCGTGACACAGACTTTTCCGGATATGGAGGAACATTCCGGAAAAAAGAGTGGAAGACGGGTTATTATTTGGCTGTATAACAACAAAGTTGTATTTTTGCAAAAAATAATATTATGGCTATAACTATCAAGAACATTCCGGTTTTGGAGGGCGTTACGGCGGAAGATTTCGTACGCAGTGCAGACAAGAACGCCGCAAAGGTAACACCTCGGTTATCAGTGGAGGCAAAGAAACGGTTGCGAAAAGTATTGGAGAAATCCCGTTCATTCCGGTTCAATTAACAGCAATGGACGGTATTTCTTTATATGATGATTGTGTCATGCTTGCCTATAACAAGGAAGTACGGAGGAATTGCCTTCCTTTCACTTGTGGCGAGAATGACCTTGATGATTTTTTTCTCAATGATGCCGATCTGTATGCGGATGAACTCCTTGGGAAAACATATTGTTGGGTGACGACTGAAATCCCGCATCGTATTGTGGCCTTGTTTACCTTGTCCAATGACAGTATCAAGACCAGATTAATATCCCCCAATGATAAAAATAGGCTGCAACGCAATATTGTAAATCCTAAACGTGGACGCAGCTATCCGGCCGTGCTGATAGGAAGACTGGGGGTCAACTTGGAATATCAGGGTACATCAAGCCACGTAGGACGGCAACTGATGGCTTTCATAAAAGACTGGTTCCGTCATGAGGACAACAAGACAGGCTGCCGTTTTATCGTGGTGGATGCATACAATGAGGAAAAGATTCTCAGGTATTATGAAAGAAACGGTTTCGTTCCACTCTATAAAACAGACGTGATAGAAAAGCAATATTATGATATTCCGCAAGATGAACCTTTGAAAACCCGTTTGCTGTATTTTGATTTGAAAAAGGACTGACATAATAATATATCAGTAAAATCCTTTAGGGTGACAACGGGTTCCAAAGACGGGCTGTCGCTACGATTACCTGCCATATGGCACCGGCCGTTTTCTTGATGGCGGGCGGTGGATTTCATGGGCAGCCAATCCGGAATGACAAGTAATGCCGCACCTGTGGCATAAATATAGAGCATTATTTTGAAGGCGGAGACTTTGTCCGGTTCTTCTTTTTTCAAGGTTTTCCGTCGGATGTCTTCAAGTTTTCCACACTTGTTTTAGAATAGTTCGCATTATCAGCAGATTGCGAGTTTCAGTCTGCCGTTCCGATTCTCTTTATCGCATCGTAGCATGTCGTTGATATATTCCAAATACTTATCCATGAATAGGTGACTTATAATTTTGTCTCAGGCAAATATCGAGACACATTCCCGAATGAGGTCTTCCATGATTTTAAAAGACTCCGTATTTCGGAAGGAACAACGTACACATACAATTTCTCCGGAACGGCCGACCTTCCTGTCACTTCCCTGTAATCCTCCCCAAAATCAACACCGCCGTATAAACTGCATGAAAGCCCGGGTACGCTTCCTGTTTCCAATCCCATATCTGCTCCTTCCGCAATATCACGTATTGCCGTTCTCATTTCATATCCTTGAATATTTCTCCAAACATACTGAAGACAGAAAAGCTGCATGGAATTTTAAATTCTCATCGGACAGACAATAGATAGAAGGAAGTAATCCGTCATCCTCATTTCTTGCGGCAAAAATAGTTGTTTTTCAGGCCGGTCCCGCAAGGCGGCCCTTCGGGCTGGTTGCTCGTGAAAAAATCTTCCTCACGCTTCGCGTGAGTGTATTTTTTCACGGCAAGCCTTGCCGGAGACCGCCGAAAAACAAACTGGAGGAAGCACAAGAAATAAGAATGCCTACCCGTGTAGGCCATGTATAACGACTCAAAAAATATAAGTATGGCAGACAAGAGCGCAGAAAAGGAAAGACTGTTCAACGAGTGGTTCACAAAATCCTATGACAGGTTGAGAAGGACGTTACGCCGGTACGGAATGCTGGACGAGGACAATTTCCATGACACCTACCTTTTCGTAAGAAGGCAGGTGCTGGTTCCCGGAAAGAACATAACGGACTATGACGCGTATTTCATCGGATGCTACAAAAAGGCGGCCCTGGTAAAGATTAAAAGGGAGAACCGGTATGCACACCCTGAAGATGATTTCTTCCTCCGATGTGGCGAAGAGGCAAAATTCCTTTCCGAGGACGACCTGAACGGGTGCGAGCGGCTGGTAAGAGACATACTGCGTTTCGTAAGGCAGAAGTTCTCCTACGAGGAGTACCGGATGTTCATGCTCAGGTTCTATGAGGCGCAGTTCTCGTTCAAGGCACTGGCGGAATGCATGGGTATCTCGGCATCGGCCATATCGCAGAAAGTATGCAGGATAGTGGACGCGGTACGTACCCACAGCGGTTTCGCATGGAGAAGTCAGATGCTGGCGGTGGAAAGCTTCATGTATTGAAAAATTTGTTTAACGGAAAAGTAAGAAAGTTATGGCACTGATAGTATACAACAGGGAAAACTCCCGTCCGCAGGAAGTCACATACAAGGGAAAGCGGACCATCAACCTTGACAGCAGGGGGACCGTCTATCTGTCAAAGACGATGTCAATCGAATTGGGAATCCTCGGTGGCGGACGGGTGAACTTCGCCCACGACGACGAGACGGATGACTGGTACATCTGCCGGGCTGATGACAGCGAGGGGTTCATTGTCTGGAAGGACAAAAGATGCGCAAGGTTCTCGGCGGGGTTTATCGTGCAGAGACTCATGCGGCAGGCGAAGGTGGAGAGGAAGAGCGTGCAGTTCATGATGGCGAGGATGCCGGTAGAGATTGGCGGGGTGGCCTATTACAAGATACTGCTCTCGAACCCGATACTGAGATAGAGGCATGGACCGGAGGAGTCCGGCTGTATATGACATGACGGAGACAGGCGCATCCGACGGGACAGGAGCCTGGAGGATGTGCCTGTTTTTATGCGCCGCCATGTTTACACACGGACATGCGGTTGTCACCGACCGGCATAAGGTCACTCCGAAAAGACCGGGAAACGGCATTGCCGGAGGATAATGATACCAGTACGGAATGTGCCGCCATTACGGGAACGGATCGTCCCACCGGTACACGAACGGCCCGCCCCAATTTCAGAATAACATAATGACATAATAAAATAAGAGTCTTTTTTTATAATGGAATCCCCGTATCTTATTGCCATATCGGAAAAATGTTTCCATGTCCCGCCATGTTATGCCAATGTTGTCACCGGATCATAATTCATAAAGAGAAACACTCTGTGTATAAGTATTTTACGGGCAAATTAAAGTCGTTCATCCGGTGGAAAGAAAATGAAGAAGCGACCGGTATGACAACCGACCGCCCCTTCATTCACGATCCCGTACGGAACTTTTCTAAAGTTCCTCCGGCCTGGTTCTCGCCTCCCGGTAGCAGCCGTCAAGCAGCTTCTCGATGTCGGAAGAACGGTACAGTATCTTGCCGCCCAGCCGGGTGAAGGCAAGCAGACCGCTGTCACGGTACTGTTGCAGGCTGCGGCGGCTCACTTTCAGCTTTTCAGCCAGTTCGCGGTCCGTATAGAAGTTCTCGCCCGCCATCGCCGGTGACCTGCCGGCAAAGAGACGCTCCATGGAAACGGAGAGACGTTCGACGGTGGAGAAGAACTCTCTTATATGCTCGCTGCTCTCACGAGTGAGCAGACGGTTATCGGTATTCATCATGACTTGATCTTTTTTTTTGTTCGACATTCGTTTTTCATGGCCTTTCAGATCGACCTTCCCATACTTTCAGCCCGCTTGCGGCGCTCCTCCACTATCCGGATGATACTTTCCACGTCCCCGGGCTTGTAATATGTCTTGTGGCAGATCTGTGTGTATGCCAGCGTGCCGTTGTCACGGAGGGTCTGCAGGGTTCTCGGGCTGACTTTCAGCAGCAGGCACACCTCCTGGTTGTCCAGCCATTTCTTCTCCTCCATGTCGCCGTACAGCCGGCAAAGGGTGTCCAGCCGGTCCGCAAACGTCCGGAAGGCCGAGAGCATCGCCTCGAAGGTCCTTGCCTCAATGTTCACTATTTCCATAATCACTGTAATTTCAGGTTTGACATCTGTTTCATTCTCTTTTCGGATCCGGATTCCGTTCCGCAATTTAGTGAATCCCGGCGGAACATCCTGAATTTCAAGACAGGATGACTACCTTTGACACCATATGCGTACTTGTTTCATCCGCAAAGTAAATGATTGTTCCCGGATATGGTTCCGCCCCTTCATCAGATGTCATTATATGTCATCAGATGTCATGGGAATCGGATTTTAACATTCATTTGCTTTTAGTAAACAGACGTTCAGATCCGTTCCCGAAGAGTGGGAAATTTCCGGTGCGTATATTTGTGAAGTCATCACCGTCAGACTGATCCAACAATATGAATAACACGGCAAACCCCGCCAATCGGACCCGTCCGTTTCACAGCACTTGTTATTATCGTTTTATTTGCTTCCGACAATCGGGCAAACGGGTAGACTGTGCCCACAGTATCAACCATCTAAAATCCATGTACAATGAAAAGTGAACCGACTGAAAAAACGAAAGGGAAGAAAACGGCGGTATCCGAAGCCGCAGACAGAAAGAACGGCCGTAGTCCCGGACCCGGCCACGACGAGTGGTGGGAAAGACTCATGATGGAACCCGGTTTGGGAGAATCCGCCGGTACGGATGCGGAACCGGTGATTCCATCCGGGGCCGTTGCGGAAGAAGTGTCCGGGGAAGCGGGAAGAAAGGACACCCCGCCGGAACCGGAAGACCCCGTGAGAAAAAGGACGAGCGGCAGGCAGCGTAGGGCCTCGCTGGAGGAGTACCGAGAAACATACCTCACCGTCCCGAAGATTAGGAATCGCAAGACGGTGTTCGTCAGTGAGGATGTGAGGGACGAACTGGACGCCATCGTCCGCAGGCTCGGTGGGCGTGGCATGAGCGTTTCCGGACTGCTGGAGAACCTTGCCAGGGAGCATCTTGCCGCCTACCGTGAGGACATCGAGCAGTGGAGAAAAATCTGACAGCCTGTTACCGGGCGTGGAGTATACCCGATGTATGCACAGTCCCCTGTGTACCCGCTTCAATGTGGAAAATGCGGGGGGATTTTTCTGTGGGGGGGAGCAAGGTTATGTTTCCGGATTCCCGAAAACCCTTGCTCCCCGCGCCCGGTGGTTGCAGGGAGGACGGATCTACTCCCGCCGGTCGCAGATTTTGGAATGAAAGAAGTACGGACGAAAAAGAAAAACATATGACAAAGGATGTGAATGGGATGAAGAAAAAACGCGGCCGTCCGGCACTGGGCAGGACGCGGAAGCTGACCAGGGGAGTGACAGTGAAGTTCTCCCCCGTCAGCTACGAGGCTCTCAGGTTCAGGGCAGGGAAGTCCGGTCGGAGTCTGGCGGTTTATATCAGGGAGGCGGCACTGGCGGCCACCGTGACGGCAAGGCATACGCCTGAAGAGAACGTGCTGCTGCGCAGCCTGGCGGGAATGGCAAACAACCTGAACCAGCTGACAAAGCTCTCGCACCAGACAGGTTTTTACAGGACAAGGTTGCTGATAGAGGGGCTGCTGGAAAAGCTGAAGCGGATCATGGATGATTACAGACCTAAAGAAGGATAGCCTCATGATAGGGAAGATCAAAAAAGGCCGCTCGTTCGGCGGCTGTATACGTTACGTGACGCAGAAGGACGACGCAAAAATCATCGCCTCTGAAGGCGTGCTGCTGGGAACGGCAGAAGAGATGGCGCGAAGTTTCCGGTGGCAATGCCTGCTGAATCCGGACGTGGCGAAACCGGTGGGACACATTGCGCTCAGCTTCAAGCCGGAGGACGCACCGAGGCTGACCGACGCGTTTATGGCAAGGCTGGCGGGGGAATACCTGGAACTGATGGGAATACGGAACACGCAGTTCATCGTGGTGAGGCATCACGGGACGGACAACCCGCACTGCCACATCGTCTTCAACCGGGTGGACTTTGACGGGAAGGTGATTTCCGACAGCAACGATTTCAGGCGCAACGAGAAAGTGACAAAAATGCTCAAGGACAAGTATTCGCTTACTTATTCCGAAGGCAAACAGGCCGTTAAAACGGAAAAGCTGCACGCTTCCGAAAGGGTGAAATACGAGATATACCGTGCGGTTAAGGAAGCTTTGAGGAGTGCAGATACATGGAAGGAATTTCAAAATAAGCTCTTAAAAATGGGCGTGGAAATGGAATTCAAGTACAAGGGAAATACTAATGAAGTGCAGGGCATCCGCTTTATCAAGGATAACCAGTCATTCAAGGGGAGTGAGATTGACCGCAGTTTCAGCTGGTCAAGGCTAGATACGGCATTGGAACGTAACCATGCCGTGGCTCAGGAGAATGATGTTTCCCGAATGCAACCGTGGCATGAACAAAACCATGGTTTTGCTATTGGTAATCTGATTGAGGTCACCGGTACCGGAAGCCGGTTTATGCCGCCGGCTGCGCCAAGTGAGGACGAGCGGGAGGCGGAACGCCTGAGAAGGAAGAAGAAACGCAAAAGAGGAAGGAGTCTATGAACCATATGTATAACGTTAATTTTTATGTCAATGAAAGAGAACAAGGAAAACTATCTGGAAGGTATCTACGGATGCCTTGAAAGGATTGAGAAGAAAGTGGGGGCATTGTCCATGGAAGGTGCAAACCCCACGGTTGGGAGCCGTACCTCATCTGCGGAATGGATTGCGGAACTGAAGGCCCGTCTGGAACGCCTGCAATCCGCGGTGGAGAAAAACAGTTCGGAAATAGCAGCGGTACGTAGCCATACTGCCCGGTTGTCGGAAGGCAGGCCGTTGTCTGCCGAAACGTTTGCCGGGGAGATGGAAAAGACTAGATACTGCCTGAGTCAAGACTGCCAAGCTGTAAAGGAGACGGTGAGACGGCTGGATGAGAGAATGGTCCTGCTGAAAAAGGAACCGGTACACAAACTGGTGACCTGCCGTCTGGAGAGCGCATCCAAGGCGGTGGTAACGACGGCTTCAGCACTGATCCTAACACTGGTCGTTTCCGTCTGGGCCAACTGCAACCAGTACCGCACGAACCGGCTTTTGAAGGATGCCGATTTGAAATACCGTGCCATCAGGATCTGTCTGCCGGGGGATGATCCCGACATCGCCTTCCTGGAGAAGCATTTCACCATCGAGCGGGACGAGGAAAAGATCCGGCGTGTGGAAAGGCTGGTGACCGCTTTTGAGGATTCGGTCAGGAACCGCATCCGTAACCATGAAATGGCGGCCTACAAGGACAGTCTGGCGCACCGGCTGTTCAGAGAGGCACAGGAAATCAGGAAGCAACTGGACAATCCTAATTCAAAATGACTGCACTATGGCAACAATCAAAACCAAATTCAGATCCTCGTCCGTGGAAGGCAGGGAGGGGACGCTCTATTTCCAGGTCATCCACGAAAGGGTAGCGCGCCAGATAAACACCGGTTACAGGCTGTTCCCTTCGGAATGGGACGGACGCACGTCGGAAATCATACTGCCGGTATCCGGTGATTCCAGAAGAAGCCTCCTGCTTGCGTTAAAGGAGCGGATGGAAAAAGACATCCGCCGTCTGGAAAGTATCATTGCCGGACTGGAACGTTCCGGCGATACCTATCCCGCCGGCAGGGTTGTCGAACTTTTTCACAACCCGCCCCTTGAGGACAGCCATAATTTCATGGCCTTCGGAAAGAGGCTCGTGGAGGAACTGGAGCGTGTCGGCAAGAAGCGCACCGCCGAGAGGTACACCACCGTACTGAACAGCTTCACGCACTTCCGGGGCAGGGACGGCGACATCCCGCTGGAGGATATCGGCTCCACCCTCATGCTGGAATACGAGGCATGGCTGAAGGATAAGGGGATATGTCCGAACAGCACCTCCTATTACATGCGGAACCTGCGTGCCGTCTACAACCGTGCGGTGGACAGGGAACTGACGGTACAGCGCAGCCCTTTCAAGCATGTCTACACCGGAATAGACAAGACCGTAAAACGTGCTGTTCCATTGAAAGCGGTCCGCATGATACGTGACCTGGACCTGCGTCTTTCCCCGGGCATGGAATACGCCAGGGACATGTTCATGCTGAGCTTTTATACCCGGGGCATGTCGTTCGTCGACATCGCCTACCTAAAAAAGGCTGATCTGAAGAGCGGCGTGCTGACCTACCGCAGGCGGAAGACCGGCCGGCGTCTGTCCATTAAATGGGAGAAGCCCATGCAGGAGATCCTAGACAGGTATGGCCACAATGACAGCCCCTACCTTTTTCCGGTCATCAGGGATACGGCCAAGGATGCCGTGCGGCAGTACAGGAGCGCAGCGCATTTCATCAACGGAAAACTCAAGGAACTTGGGAAACGGCTCGGGCTCGGTATGCCGCTCACCATGTATGTAGCCCGACATGCATGGGCGAGTATTGCCAGAAGCAAGAATGTGCCGCTGGCAACCATCAGCGAGGCGATGGGACATGATTCGGAAAACACGACCAGAATCTACCTCGCCTCGCTGGATACCTCACAAGTGGACAAGGCAAACGACATCATACTCAAATCCTTATAACGGGGACGGATGCGGCACGCAGAATACCGGACAAAGGCTGTGCCGTTCCTGCTTCTCTTTTTAAGAGAAATATTACACATTGCAAAGATAATCAAAATATGGGAAAGCACCCGTCCGTATGATAAAAAATTGTTTTCTCCAAAGGAAAATGTTTCAAATACCGGTATGATTGTTGAACAGATCACTTTCAGGATTCATATATGATTCTGATTGTCAGATGCTATCCCTTCCCGATATTTCTCTTAAAAAGAAAAGTACCGGAAAAAATCCATGAACTGTCAATATAGCGGCAGGATACCGTTGGAGATATTCTTATTGACAATTTAAAACCGGATGTTTTTAAAAATGGATTTTTGAAGGCGTTTTGTAATACAATAAAAATTGTTGAGCATACGGCTCGTTTTCTTGGCAAGAGAAATATTACAATGTGCAAAGTTACGTAAAATATTGAAAAAACAATAGAAAACGGGTGATAAAATTAACCAAAACATTCATACAGAGTGTATTTGCTTAACATATGTCGGATAAGTACCATAATGCCGTTCCGTATTTCTATCTGTCCGTCAACCAGTTACGTAAAATATGATCCCCGGATATTTCTCTTGCCAAGAGAAGTAGCGGCAGAAGCCTCGGAAATGAGGTCTGTACACTTTGTCAAAAGTATGGGACTGATAGTGGATATTATGAATAAAGGAAATGTAATCCGTTGTAATACATACCAATATACGAATTGGCATGAACTAGGGGTATATCCTCACCTATAAAATAATCCCGGCAATATGGGTATGAGTTTTTCTACGGTGGAAGAAAAAAAGCAGGTCCGCTGGTTCGTCATGCGCGCCTACAAGAATGAGAAAATGGCGGAGGACAGGCTGAAGGACAAGGAATACGGTCTGGAATATTTCATTCCGAAACATTACGCCGTAAAGACCTATCACGGGGTGAAGTCGACAAGGCTGGTGCCGGTCATACCGAGTCTGGTTTTCGTCCACGCCAGCCATTCGCAGATCACCGAATTCAAGAAACGGTACAACTTCCTGCAATTCGCCATGTGGAAAAAAAGCACGGGTATGGAATATATCACCGTGCCAGACGACCAGATGGACAGTTTCATCCAAATAGCTTCCCTGTATGAGAAGGATACGGCCTATTATAAGCCGGATGAAATCGACGTACGGAAAGGTACCCGTGTATGTATCCACGGCGGCAAGCTTGATGGAGTTAAGGGTGTGTTTATGCGGGTAAAAGGGAAACGCAACCGCCGAGTGGTCGTGATGCTTGAGGGGATTATGGGGATATCGGCTGAGGTTCATCCCGATTTGATTGAAGTCATTTCCTGATATGGAAAAGTCTGGAATCCTCATTCACGGTTTTACGCAAATAAAAAACAATATCTGAATATATGTATTTTTGGATTGTAAATTGTTCACTGGCATTTTTGCTTTGTGTTCTCTGTGCGGGTATCGTCATTCCCCAGATTCTGCTAATCGCTTTTCGCAAACAGCTGTTCGACCTTCCCGATGAACGGAAGATACATCATTGTGCGGTGCCCCGATTGGGTGGTATCGCGTTCAAACCGGTCGTGTTTTTCACCATAGCTTTGTTACTGGGAATCAATATGGCACTGGGGCATTCGGAAATGTTGTCTGAAATCGGAAACAATGTACGGCCTTTGGCTTTTGCTTTCTGCTCCATCATGGTACTGTATCTGGTCGGCATGGCCGATGACCTAATTGGTATCCGTTATCGTGCCAAGTTTGTCATCCAGATCCTGTGTGGCGTGATGCTTATCGCCGGTGGAATATATATCAATAACCTGCACGGCATCCTAGGTATTCATGCGGTTCCGTTATGGCTGGGGTATCCTTTGACCATTTTAATCGTGGTCTTCATCATCAATGCCATCAACCTGATCGACGGCATTGACGGGTTGGCTTCCGGGCTATGCAGTGTCGCCTGCCTGTTTTACGGTCTGACTTTTTTCATGCTCCACCAGCATGTCTATGCCATACTGGCGTTCGCCACATTGGGAGTGTTGGTACCGTTCTTCTATTACAATGTTTTCGGGAACGCCGAGCACGGAAGGAAGATCTTCATGGGTGACACCGGCAGTTTGACCGTTGGCATGATGCTCTGTTTCCTCAGTCTCAAACTGACCATGTGCGGTCTAGACGATAATACAGGAAATGTACATCCGATGGTGCTGGCCTTCTCACCCTTGCTGGTTCCATGCTGCGATGTGGTCCGGGTCTACCTGCATCGGGTACGCAACGGGAAGAACCCGTTCCTGCCGGACAAGAACCACATCCACCATAAGCTGCTTGCTCTCGGAATAAAGCAGCGCAATGCCATGATTACCATTATCTCCGTGTCAACCATATTCATATTGTTTAATATTCTTCTGTCCCTTTATCTCGATGTAAACTGGATCGTGCTGCTCGATATTCTGATATGGACTCTCGCCAACATTAGGCTGACAAAATCTATCGGACAACTTCGGTCGGGACAGGAGACCAACAAATAAAAATCAATTAAATATGAAAATCAGATACATTTTATTCTTATTGACCGTGACCCTTCTGTTGGGATCATGTGCCACGCCGAAAGTCGCTTATTTCACAGACTTGAAACCGGGTACCGCAGAGCAAGTCTTGAACTCGCTGGAAATCCGGGTACGTCCCGAAGACAAGGTCTCGATATTGGTCAACAGCAAAGACCCCTTATTGATGGATCTTTTCAATCTTCCGATCATATCCCGACAGATCGGTACGAAATCGGGAACATCCAATAACCAGGGGATATCGGGATATACGATAAACAAGAACGGAGACATCGATTTTCCAGTGTTGGGGAACATCCATGTAGCAGGAATGACACGCGAGGAGATTGCCTCGTATATAAAAGAAGAACTGGTTTCAAAGAATCTCGTGAAAGACCCCGTTGTTACAGTGGAGTTCATGAACCTGACCGTTTCAATATTGGGTGAGGTTGCCAACCCTGGACGTTTCAATATCGACAAGGACAAGCTGACGCTCTTGGACGCTTTAAGCATGGCCGGGGATCTTACCGTCTATGGGAAACGGGAGAACGTGCTGGTACAACGGGAGGAAAACGGCAAAAAGACCTTATATCAGGTCAACTTGAATTCAGGATATAACCTTTATGCCTCTCCTGTGTATTATTTACAACAGAACGATATCGTTTATGTGGAACCCAACTCGATGAAAGCACGGCAGGCGACTGTCAACGGCAATAACGTCCGTTCAGCTTCTTTCTGGATGTCATTGGCCTCGTTACTGACCACCATTGCCGTGTTGATTGTAAAATAATATAGAATCAGATATGATGACCGTAAATCAAAAGAATGTAAAACCGGGACAGCAGGATGATTTCCTGCGGATACAGGATCTGTTATACCTATGCCTCGCAAGATGGAAGTGGTTTGTCCTGTCTTTAGCGGTAACAATCGGTGCCGCTACCGCCTATCTGTTACGCACCCCTACCGTATATACACGTACCGCTTCGGTATTGATCAAGGAGGATTCCAAGGGCAAGTCGGTTTCCTCGGATTTGGAATCCTTCTCGGAGTTTGGGTTGTTCCAATCCGGTACCAACGTGAATAATGAACTCATCACCTTTCAGTCGCCGGCTTTAATGACCGAGGTAGTTAAACGGTTACGTTTGGATATGAATTACTTCGTTCCAGGTAAATTCCACCGCCAGGTGGCCTATGGACTGACATTACCAGTGGATGTAACGATAAGTGACTTGCCTGAAAATGAATCAGCCGGTTTTACGCTGGAAGTACAGCCGGACGGCACGTTATTCCTATCCGACTTTATACGTAACGGGACGGATCTTGACGAAAAGGATATAAAGGGAAGCTTGCTTGACTCCATCACTACGCCATTGGGGAAAATCATTATTCGTACAACACCCAATTACGTGAAAGGCGAGGCATATACATTGTATGTAGGCAAATCCAGTTTGTATAACGCTGTAAACTCCTGCTCATCCAATCTGTCCGTTTCATTGAATAACGAGAAAGCGTCGGTTATAGACCTGTCATTCAAGGATAATTCCACACAACGGGCGGAGGATATGTTGAGCATGTTGATTTCCGTTTATAACGAGAACTGGGTGAAGGACAAGAACCAGATCGCCGTCAGCACCTCGATGTTCATCAATGAACGTTTGGGCGTGATTGAACAGGAGTTGGGAAACGTGGACGAGGATATTTCCTCCTACAAGTCAGAACACCTGCTGCCCGACGTGCAGGCGGCATCAAGCATGTATATGGCCCAGAGCAGCCAGACAAACGCACAGATTCTGACCTTGAACAACCAGCTTTACATGACCCGTTACATCCGGAACTATTTAGCCAACGATGCCAACCGTACCCAACTGCTTCCGGCCAACTCCGGCATTGAAAGCGCCAATATTGAATCGCAGATTGCCGAATACAACAAACAACTGTTGCAGCGCAACAGCCTGGTTGCGAACAGCAGCACGGAAAATCCACTGGTCGTGGATATGGATCTGGCTTTGGCATCCATGCGTGGGGCGATAATCAGCTCTATTGACAATCAAATAGTAACCTTGAATTCGCAGATAAAAAGTTTGCGGCAAACGGAGCAACAGACAACATCACGTATAGCGGCCAACCCTACACAGGCCAAATACCTGCTTTCGGTGGAACGCCAGCAGAAGGTAAAGGAGGCTCTTTACCTGTTCCTGTTGCAGAAGCGTGAAGAGAACGAACTCTCGCAAGCTTTCACGGCCTACAATACCCGCATTGTCACCCCACCGCACGGTAGCATGTTGCCGACATCCCCTGTGCGTAAAAACATCTTTATGGTCGCATTCGCTCTAGGGTTGCTTATTCCGGTAGTCATCATCTTTACGCGCGAGAACATGAATACCCGTGTACGGGGAAGGAAAGACCTAGAGAGCGTGACCGTGCCATTCATCGGCGAGATTCCACTATTCACAAGAAAGAAGAAAGGGATATTCGGAAAGAAACCACAGGAAGTCAAGGCTGTTGTCGTCAAGGAGGGTAGCCGTGACATCATCAACGAGGCATTCCGCGTATTGCGTACCAATCTGGAGTTTATGGCCGACAAGGACAAGACATCGAATGTCATTATCGTGACCTCGTTCAATCCGGGCAGCGGCAAATCGTTCCTGACCATGAACATCGCCGTGAGCTTTGCCATCAAAGGGAAGAAAGTGCTGGTAATCGACGGTGACCTGCGCCACGGATCTGCGTCATCCTATATCGACTCTCCTGCTAGGGGATTGAGCGACTATCTGGGAGGCCGTATCGATAACCTGAACGAAATCATCGTATCCGATCCGAAGCAAAAATCTATGGATATACTACCCGTGGGGACGATTCCTCCCAACCCAACGGAACTATTGTTCGATGAACGCCTGAAGCAGGTGATAGATACCGTAAGGGGGCAATACGACTATGTGCTGATCGACTGTCCGCCCATCGAATTAGTGGCCGACACGCAGATTATCGAGAAGCTGGCAGACCGTACCGTTTTCGTAGTTCGTGCAGGATTGCTTGAACGGAGTATGCTTGCTGAACTGGAGAAAATTTACGAGGAGAAAAAATACAAGAACATGTCCCTGATCCTGAATGGAACCGAGGGAAGCGGTGGCCACTACGGATACCGTTACGGCTATCGGTATGGTTACCACTACGGTTACGGCTCGGGATACCACTATGGCTCCGATGAAAAACGGGGGGGGTAAATAGCTGGTTATCAAATAATTAAAAAAATGGTATTTCAAATAAAATCTTCATATCATTGTGTGGCCTTTCAGAAAACGCATTCCGCTGAAAGATAGCGGCATATTCGAGGGGTTTACCGACTGGCACTCGCACATCCTGCCGGGTGTGGATGACGGGGTGCAGACTATAGAGGAGGCGTTGGAAATATTGTGTCTGTATGAGGAGTTGGGCGTGAAATCCGTGTGGTTGACGCCACACATCATGGAGGACATACCCAATACTACAGCACACCTCCGGGAGCGTTACGCTGAACTTCAAGCTGCTTACACCGGTCTAATAAATCTGCATCTTGCGGCTGAAAATATGCTCGACAATCTCTTTGAGGAGCGTTTGGAAAAGAATGACTTGTTGCCTTTGGGCGAGAATGGAGACCATTTGTTGGTGGAAACCTCTTATTTCACTCCTCCAATGGGATTGAGCAATATCCTGCTTCGCACCAAGGCCAAAGGCTACTATCCGGTTCTCGCTCACCCCGAACGGTATGTTTATATGGGTGAATCAGATTATCGACGGCTAAAAGACATGGGGGTAAAGTTCCAGCTCAACCTTCCGTCAATAGCAGGTATGTACGGTAACCGGATTAAGAAAAAAGCCATGCTGCTATTAAAAGAAAAGGCTATTACTCATATAGGAACGGACATTCACAGTTACAATATATTTCAAAAGTTCATTTGTACAAGCATCACAAGAAATGTACAAAAACTGCTCAATTTTTAATCTGATTATTGCCACTCATCTTATTGAATACGGTTAATGAATACTCAAACTATAACAATAGACGAATACAATAACGACGGTTCATTAATCAATTTGTATTATATGGAGCCGGGGGATATGTGCGTGATTGGTATTTAAGTTCCTTACTATTACTCTACGTTATTTATCCAGTACTCATGTTATATGTTAACAATTATAAACGGAGGGGGGTGATTTGTTCACTCCTATTATCAGTGCTTGTTGTCAGTATGATTGATATGCCATTTCAGTACAACAGTTTTATCAGCAGACTGCCCATTTTCTTATTCGGAATTTTTATATACTATGAAATGTCGTGTTCACTCGAAAGTCAGCATTTCACGAAGTACGCCTATATAACAAGTACACTTGGTATTATTACATTTTTATATGCAAATATTTCTAATCCCAAATTGCTTTTTATTTCAACCGCTTTATTAGCTCCTATTATGATCATATTATGTATAAAGGGCATTAAATACATTCCACAGAATATTCAACACATAATATGCTATATTGGTAAATATTCACTAGAGTTCTACATTGCAAACCTATGTATCCATTGTTTTTTGGATTTAACTACATCCATACATATTAAAAGTATGATTTATATACTTGGAAATGTTCTTCTTGCACTTATACTAATTCCATTAAATCGGATGTGCAGGCAAGTTCTCTCTTAAATTCCCATTGTGATGAAAATGCTTGATTTTATAAAGCAAGGAACTGACCGTTCTGTAGCCGTTAAGAAAAACATTGTTGGCTCCCTTTTCGTGAAAGGTTGCAGTATAATAATTTCACTACTGATAGTCCCATTAACTTTGGGGTATGTATCATCTGATTTGTATGGAATCTGGCTAACATTATCATCTATAATCATGTGGCTAAACTTTTTCGACATCGGTTTTACGTTGGGACTTAAAAACAAGTTAACAGAAGCGATTGCATTAGGCGATATGCAACGGGGAAAGGTTTTGGTTTCTACCACCTATTTTATGATGATAGCCATATTCATCCCCCTCTGTATCTTGTTGGAAATGATCATTCCCCATATCAATTGGGCTTCGTTCCTAAATGTGACAGGAAATTACAATCCGGATATAATCAAGACATTACATATTTTGGCTGCTTGTTTATGCGCACAAATGATCGTTAATGTACTTACAGCTGTCCTTGCAGCATATCAGAAAGTGGCTTTATCTTCTGCATTCCCTGTCATCGGCAATTTCATTTCATTATTTATTATTTTGTTGCTTACAAAATATTGTCCTCCATCGCTGAGTTTGTTGGCATTGGCAATTTCAACAATTCCGATATTTGTTATAATAATTGCATCATTTATCCTGTTCAGTAGTTCTTTTAAGGCTGTTGCACCGTCTTGGAATTTTGTAAAGAAAAAACAGATTAAGGACTTATTCAACTTAGGCTCAAAATTTTTCCTCATACAGGCTCAAATTGTAGTATTGTATCAATGTACAAATATTTTGATTTCAAATCTTTCCGGGCCATCAGATGTTACATCATACAACATAGCATACAAGTATATCACGATTTCTATGATGATTTTAACCATTATTATGGCTCCGTTGTGGCCGGCTTTTACCGAAGCCTACACAAAAAATGATTACTCATGGATGAAGAATGTTTATAATAAGATGTGCAAACTTTGGGGAGGTTTGACAGTCATTGTTATATTGATGATTATAGTTTCACCCATCGTTTACCAACTGTGGATAGGCGAAAAAGCTCATGTACCATTAATCATGACGGTACTCATCGGTATTTACACCATTGTTCACTCATGGGATATTATTCAAGTAAACATGATAAATGGCGTTGGTGCTATTAAATTGCAAACTTATATAACCTTGATAGGTCTTATAGTTCACATTCCACTTTCATTGTTTTTGGGGAGATACGTAAGTTGCTATGGTGTAATTATATCAATGATAGTAATAAACATGATATACAGTACGACCTTTACAATACAGATAAGAAAAATACTAAATAAAACAGCTAAAGGATTATGGTTAAAATAGTTATTATCATACTTAATATATGGCAAGGATTTGTAAACAAGTGCAAGTTAAAAAACATGCACTTAGGGGGTATGGGGAAAGGTGTGCACTTTGCGTTTCCCTCCACTATCTCAAACCCATCGCAAGTCTATCTATATGATTACTCTCGACTTCAAAGCCGTCATACGATTTATAACTACACTGGAAAGTTTGTGCTGAAAGAGTATTCTGGCGTATCAGTTGATTTGCTTGTTGTAACGGGCAATCATAAACCAACTGTAGGTATCCCACAATATCTATTAGCACCTTCTCATATAAATGATATCGAAAAGGATGTTATTGTGGAAGAGGATGTGTGGATTGGTGCACGAGTCACATTATTGGCAGGGTCACATATTGGCAGGGGGGCTGTCGTCGGAGCGAATACGCTTGTCAATAAAGAGATACCACCGTATGCAGTAGTCGTTGGTAGTCCTGCAAAGATTATTGCAGCCAAATTCACAATTGACCAAATCATGGAACATGAACGAATTTTATATCCTGAGAAAAAGCGATTCACCAAGGAATATCTTGAGGAATTATTTAACCAGTATTATACTGGGAAAAAGACGATCGGCATCAGTTGCGACTTGGGAAAAACAAACTTGGAACAGTTCAAAAAACAATTTCATTTCGAATACTTGTCATAATATCCAACAGACTAATATATGTTGCCCCAATTAACAAACACGGCAGATTTGTCAAATGAAGAAAAACTGAATAGGTATGACTATATCCTGTTTATCATCGTATTCATTTGTCCTTATACCGATAGCGGTGTGTGGTGGATGCTAACGTCATTCATACCACTACTATCAACATTAGGTAGCAGCATTTTGGCGTTTGCTCTGTCACTATACCTTTTTCAATATGCATATCGGCATCATTATAAGGTTAAAGCAAGAAATTTGTATGGGTTGATATGGATTGCTGTAATTTGGACGTTATTCAAATTCGTTACAACAATTTTCACAATTGGCCTATCTGAAGCTATCACTATATATCGCAGGAGCTATATTCTATTACCTTCATTTTTACTGTGTATGAGGTACATTTCAAGTATGTCTATCATAAAGATGGAAATCTTTGCCAGGCTGGTACTTAAATGGTTCGTCATATTGGCTGTTTTATATTTTGTACAATGTGCAGGTATCAATATATTTAGCATTGACGTTCGTATGGAAACAGCTGGAGGAATTTCTGTAATTAGAAATATTATAGGATTGCCACCAATTGTTCCCGTAATTTTTGCATTTTGCTTCATAGCATACTTATATGACGAAAATAAACAAAATGCTGCGTATGTGATTATATGTTTTGCTGTGCTATTTCTTTCTTTTACTAGAAACCTAATTGCAACAGCAGGTATTATTGTAATACTTACAATAATATTATACATCTGGAAATGGGGAATTCGCGATAAGTATAAGTTGCTCTTTTATGTTCTCATAGGTATTGCTTTTCTCACTATATTGTTTCCAAAAGCTCTAACGTTTTGGGGAAATCTTATAGATTCAACAATCAATTCTCAGTTAGTCAAAGAAGAAGGCACATACGCTTTCAGAGAGAGACTAATAGATAAAGCTGTAAATACCTTAGAACGCCATCAGTGCCTATGGACCGGATTAGGGTATATCCGAGATGCGCCCAAAGGGGAATATAGCTTTGTTCTGGGAACAGATACTTATGTGGCTCCCATTTTGTGGTGTGAAGGTGTGATTGGAATTGTGCTTCGTAGTCTCCCTTGTTTCTTTTTGCTTGCAAAAGCCTGGGGGTATTTTAGGAAATACCCTCAAGAGATAAAGGGACTACTTGCTCTAGTTGTAATCACATCAATTGTCTCACAAATGCCCAATTATGTACAGACATCCATATTTATCAAATTCAATTATACATTCGCTTTACTCTATATGATTTTTGTATATATATTAAAATCAGAGGAGGAGAAGTTGAACTGAACACTATATAGTCATTAGCTGGTCATGCTTAAAATTTCAGTAATTACAGTATCTTTCAATCAAGGCAGGTACATTCGCGACAATATAGAATCCATCTTGTCGCAAGATTATCCGGAGTTTGAACATATAATAATAGATGGAGGCTCCACTGACGATACAGTCAGTATCTTAAAGCAATATCCTCATTTGTTATGGACTTCAGAAAAAGACCGTGGACAGAGTGACGGTCTTAACAAGGGGTTCAGAAGAGCCACAGGCGATGTAATCGCTTGGATAAACAGCGATGATATGCTTGCACCCGGTGCGATGAAAGCACTGAATGAGTTCTTTACCGCAAATCCTGACAAATATGTGGTAACCGGCAACCAGATTCTAATCGATGGAGATGGTAATCAACTAAGTGTTGTAAAAGCCCAACCATTTACTGCCGACCATCTTCTTAACGGGGTTAAGACCTCTGTGATGCAAAATTCAACATTCTTCAGAAAAGAAGTTTTGGATACGGTCGGACATCTTGACGAATCATTCCATTATACCATGGATCATGAATTTTTTGTAAGGATATCGAAACAGTTTCAATCCTATACGCTCCCTGTTGATCTTGCTAAATTCAGGCTTTGGGAAGAAAGCAAGACTTGTTCTTCTCAAATAAAATTTTTCAAAGAATTGATTCGCGTGAAGAGATTACATGGTGCCCGATTATTTTCAAAAGGTAATGTGTGGGTTGCATGGCAATTCGTTAAGGAGCCATTCAAGCGCATAGGCTTTCTTAGAACGATGGTACGCAGAATAAAAGGTGTGAAATGAAAGGAACAATAATACAACTTCTGCCAAACATAGGTTTAGTTGGTGGCACAGCTGCCAAAGTAAGAATCCTCGCTCAGCAATCCGATTTCAGACAGGTCATATGTTATGCATACAATCCTAAAAATAGAATTTATCTACCCAAATGGGAGTGTATTGATAATGCGATTCTTGTTGAAAAATATAGCTTGTCAAATCCTTTGAAAAATGCGTTTCTACTGGTTAGACTATGTAATGAATATGACGCTACGGTCATTCATGCTTATTTCCCAATTGATTCTGTCTCATCGGCATTAGCGAAGATACTATATCCCAAGATAAGAATAGTGAGATCTTTTGAGGGGGCACTTCACTATTCAAAATGGAAAAGGATTCTCCAAAAATGCTCGTTTCTGTTCCATAACCATCATATAGCAATATCCAATTACATCAAGAATTTCTACCGTGGGATATTCGGCAAGTATCTCAAAAATATTCAGACAGTGTACAATTGTCCTGCATTCGAATCACATGATAATGTCTGTAAGCATAGTTCTGAACATCAATATCTACTTAGTATTGGGGGAATGAATCCGACAAAGAATACGGAGACAATGATAGAGGCAGTCAAACTACTAAAAGACAAAGGTGTCAATGTACAATATCACATACTCGGAGATGGACCTCTGAGACAAAAAATCGAAAGTATGATTTCTGAATACCATTTGGAGAATAATGTTTTTCTCCATGGATTCAGAAATGATGTCAAAGACTTCCTGAGCCAGTGTTCGGTATACGTGCATCCGGCCAATCTTGAAGGCTTCGGAATGGCAGTCGTCGAGGCTATGAGTTATAAATGCCCCATAATAGTATCTAACTCCTGCGCACTGCCTGAACTGATAGTCAACGGCGAAAGCGGTTTTGTTGTGTCTACATATGATGCACAGGCATGGTGTAATAAGATAGAGGAACTATTGTCTAATCAAAATAAGATGGATTATTTGGGAGATAATGCGCATGAAAGATTTTGCAGTTACTTTTCCACTGAGATTTATGTGAAAACACTCGATACCATCTATTCTAAACTTTCAAACATATGACAACACTGGAGTTAATAAAGTCGGATTTTAAAGCACGCGGCGTTAATCCCACATTACCAAGAATCATTATTTGTACATTATTTAGCTATAGCTATAAACCATTGATATACATAAGGTTATGCATGGGGGGTAAGTTTTGCCAATTAATACGCCCGATATTGCTCAGAAAACTAAAAAAACGCTACCACATTGAGCTTGGATGTCGTGAAATTGGGCCATATTTGAGACTGCCACATCCATATGGAATCATCATTGCAGCCAAAAGCATTGGTGAAAATGTGATGATAGGACAATATGTAACGCTTGGCGGCAATAATTGCAAAGAACGACAAGGCAGCAATGGTGAGCCTATCCATACACCTG
The DNA here is from genome assembly GCF_056640955.1 of Parabacteroides sp. KHUB-02. Lineage (NCBI taxonomy): Bacteria > Pseudomonadati > Bacteroidota > Bacteroidia > Bacteroidales > Tannerellaceae > Parabacteroides > Parabacteroides sp. KHUB-02. Next base: position 1,291,680 of record NZ_JBWQEV010000001.1, read on the forward strand.
TAATAGGAAATAACTGCCAGATTAGTACTGGCTCTGTGGTAGCAGGCCCCATCACTATCGGAAACAATGTAGTTATCGGAGCCAACAGCACTATTACAAAAGATATTCCCTCAGGCACTCTTTTATATAATTCCACAGGAGTTTCCCGGCATTCATACATTGTACCCGGATGGAAGGGGGCGTTTCATCCGGTTTAGTTGTCGGCACACAGTTAATAGTAATATCAGATAAAATGCGAGTATTGATATTCCATCCAGCCCTAGCACCATATAGGGTGGATTTCTTTAATGAACTAGGTAAGCGCATGAATCTTAGAGTTGTATTCATGACTAGAAATAACGCTAACCAAGCATTTAATCAGAATGAGTTGCTTAGAGATGCCACTTATTCATATGGCTATCTTGACCGCCATCACATAATCTTTAAAAGGAATATAAATTTCGGATATTCAGAGGAAATCAGGAATTTCAAGCCTGATATTGTAATTTGCAATGAGTTCGGAATATCACTTTGGGTAAGCTATCTTATCAAACTTAGCCAAGGCAAAAAATACAAACTCCTAACAATATGTGATGATAGTGAAGATGTGTTTAATAACAGGACAAGTTTAAGGAAAACAGTAACACAGTTCTTCACCAAGCATATCAATGAAATAATTTGCATAAATCCCAAAGTCGCTGAGTACTATAAGCTCATTGGTGCCAAGAAAACGTCCTTTTTTCCGATTATTTATAAAAATTCTCTTTTCTGCGAAAGATTGAAATCATCTATTCCTATAACCAATGATTATATCAAGCGGTTCAATCTGAAAGGTTGCAAATGCTTGTTATTTGTAGGAAGATTCACTGTAGTGAAAAACTTGGAACTTCTTATTAAAGCGTTTTCATTGGTTACTACAGAATCATCGCAGGAAATCAGACTAATATTGGTTGGTGATGGAGAATTAAAACAAAGTCTGATAAATCAGTCAAAAGAGTTGGAATTAGATAGTAAAGTTGTCTTCCCCGGCAGATATGAGGGTAATCAATTGCTCGCATGGTATAACCTGAAGGGCTCATGCGTGCTTATAAGCACGCATGAGCCCTTCGGCGCCGTGATCGCCGAAGCGCTCATGGCCGGTATGCCGGCTTTAGTGAGTGACAAGGTTGGAGCTAAATGCTTGATAACAGCTAATAATGGAATGATATGTCACTCAGATAATGTAGAAGATATAGCTGTAAAAATGAAGAAGATACTTGACCTTGTAGAGCCGGTGGATTGTGTGGAGAAGACGAATGATTCAATCATTCCATATGATTTTGATGCACTTATGGATGAACTCATAAAGAATTTGCAAGCATGATGACTGTGTTTCATATCATATCCCGGTTTGACATAGGCGGAGCCGAGAGAGTAGCCTTGAATATTTCTAAATCCAACTCTAAGAATATTGAATATCATTTGATTGAAATTGCGGCTGCCGATTCGAATTATACCGTCCAATTTATCAAAGAAGCGGAGGATAACGGTGTCACAGTGCATCGAGCTAAAGTTAGAAATACAAAACTGGCCATGCTTGCTTTTCCGTCAAGGCTTGCTGCTTTAATTCGGAAATTTCATCCATCAATCATTCATACGCATACTGAAGTTCCGGATTTATCTCTTTACTTATACAGTATATACTCGGGTAATCTTCTCAAAAATATAGGTATAGTCCGTACCATTCATAATAACCAATTGTGGAACAGATGGAAGTGGATTGGGAAGAAAGTCGAAAAATTTATGCAAAACAAAGCTTCCAACATCGCCATATCTGAATCAACTAGAGATTCATATAGTGATGAATATGGAAGTGTTTGTCAGATAATACACAATGGTGTAGAGACGACGACACAGAAACTGTTTCCCGAGCTTGTGAAAGGCAAATTAAATATCCTCTTTGCGGGAAGAATGGAATATCAAAAGGGAATAGACTCTCTGATTGATGTTGTGTCACATTATGGCAATGACACAAGATTTGTGTTTCACATCATTGGAAGTGGATCTGAAAAAGATAAGGTAACGCAAGCGTTATCGAAGTTTGATAATGTTGCTTTTAAAGACCGGATTCCATTATTGGCCTCTCAGCTTGGTAGCTTTGATTATTTATTTATGCCGTCGCTGTTTGAGGGGTTGGCTCTTACTCCTATGGAGGCTTCTATAGCCGGCACTCCAACGATAATAAATAATGCCAAAGGACTTTCTGAAACACTTCCACAGGATTGGCCATTAAAGGTAAATAATAATGATTTACGAGAATATATAAAAATATTTGAAAATCTTAGCAACTTAGATTATAAACTACTACAAAGCCTAGCGGAAAAATACACAATCCAACGGTTTTCATTATCTGAAATGCAGAACAATTACGAAAAATTGTATTATGAAATTTGCAGACAAGCTACCAATACTTAGAAACCTGATAATAGATACGCTTAATCCTCTGATTGGGAAAGAGTATGTCCTCGTGGATTGTCCATATCACTCCAATATTGGAGACCAACTTATTTGGGAAGGAGAAAAATCCTTTCTTAAAGAATACAATAGAAAGTGCCTGAGCTATTCCTCCCGGGACTTTTTTAATTTCCCTGAATTGGGGAGGGAGGTGACAATTTTGTTTCATGGTGGTGGCAACCTCGGCAACTTATATCGGGAACATTTTGATTTTCTATGTTCTATAATGGACCAATATTCCCGTAATCGAATTGTTATTTTCCCTCAGACAATATTCTATTCAAATCCTCATCTATGCTTGGAAGATGTGGCCCGGCTGAACAGACATGCCGATTTGCATTTTTGTATAAGGGATGAAAAGGGATTTCGGCAAATGAAGAAAATTGGATTGCGTAATGTTTATCTGCTACCTGACATGGCGTTTTGTATTCCCTTGCATCGGCTCAGTTGCGTCCTTGATATGCCGACTAAAGGATCACTTTACTTGAAGAGAGTTGACAAGGAACTATTAGCCGACACCGTTGATTTTAATGCCGATTATATAAAAGACTGGCCCACTTTTGAGGGTCGGCTATTTGATGGTATCTTTTTCGCTAAAGTACTTAACAAATTAGCGACTTTGAGAATACCGTTTAGCGTAGGAATATGGAATCGATATGCTGATACTGTATATCGAAAGAAGTTGATTGATATTGGTCGGGACTTTATAAATAGCTATGACCCTATTGTTTCCACAAGACTACATGCGATAATTCTTGCTTTAATGTGCGGAAAATCTGTAACAGCTGTAGATAATTCTTATGGTAAAATCTCAGAATTTGTGAAAACTTGGCTTAGTGATGTCGAGGAAATAACTATGATAAATAAATGAAATATGACAAGTTCAAAGTTAAAGCCTTCCATACTTTTCATAACCCCACTTCCGCCTCCGGTACATGGCTCCGCTATGATGAGTCAATACGTCAAGGATAGCAAGCTAATCAATAAGACATTCAATTGCGACTATGTGAATCTATCCACTTCACGACGGATGGATGAGATTGGAAAGAAGCCGCTCTTGAAAATGGTGCGCTTTATATGGGCTTATTGCATAGTCTTGGGGAAATTGATGTACCATCGTTACGATCTCTGCTATTTGGCCATAACCTGCCATGGTATCGGTTTTTTGAAAGATGCTCCGTTTGTACTGCTTTGCAAGTTGTTTCGGCGTAAGATTGTCATCCATCAGCACAATAAAGGGATGAGCAGAGATGTGGAAAGGTGGCCTTATCGATGGTTGATGCCATGGATATACCGGAATACAAAAGTAATATTACTTTCATGGCGTTTGTATCCTGACATAAAGAAGATTGTAGAAAAAGATCAGATACTGATTTGCTCGAACGGCATACCGGATACTTTACAAGAGGAGCTGGAAGCCAAGCGGAACAACCGAATTCCACATTTGCTTTTTCTCTCCAACCTGATGGTAAGCAAAGGAGTTATAGTGCTACTCGATGCGTTGGAAATTCTGAAAAATAAGGATTATTCGTTTATCTGCGATTTTGTGGGTGGTGAGACGGCAGAAATAGATGCGGCACGTTTCAAGGCGGAAGTGGAAAAACGAGGCTTGGATAAATTAGTGATTTATGCCGGTAAACAGTATGGCGCGGACAAGGAACACTTTTTCCAGCAAGCAGATGTATTTGTGCATCCTACAATGGATGATTGTTTTCCACTTGTTTTGTTAGAAGCAATGCAACATAGTCTTCCTATAGTCTCCACTGATGTGGGAGGAATAGCAGACATCATAGAAAACAAAGTTAATGGATACGTGTGCGAAACACTGGATGCCGATATTTTTGCTCAAAAACTATCAGAGTTGATAAATGATGAGCCATTACGCTTACGGATGGGAGAATCCGGTCATGAAAAATATAAACGTCAATATACCATTGAACAGTTTGAAGCGAATATAAAAGAAATCTTAACGGTATCCATGTAAAGGGTATCTATCCTCATTAAACTTTAACATGCAAACTTATTTCAATATCCACTACGAGTTCGACAAAGAACTCGTAAAGAATTGTATTGCCCAGCAAGTAAAAGAGAAAGGAGCAGACTATATCTGTGTCGCCGACGGTGTGGTACTGGATGTGGCAAATAGAAACTCAGAGTATTTGAAAGTAGTCAATGGAGGAATGTTCTCTATCTGCGACAGTAGTTATGTACCTCTCTATATTCACTGGATTTATGGAAAGCGATATGAACAATACTGCGGAAGCCAGATATTTATGGACATTATTTGCTGCAGGAAGTACCGAATGATTTTCATGGGAACATCACAGTCTACATTGAGGGGATTGAAACATAATCTTACAAAAGTAAATCCAGATGTGGCATGCATGAGATTTATGGAACTTCCTTATAGAGCAGTAGAGGATTTCGATTATGAGAGTATAGCCAAGGTGATAAAAGCGGATGGCGCTGATATCATTTGGGTAGCCTTGGGAGCCCCCAAGCAGGAATACTTTATGAATAAGCTGAAACCTCACCTAAAACGGGGAGTCATGATTGCCGTGGGAGCTGCTTTCAAGTTTTATAGCGGAACAGATGAAAAACGAGCACCGGAATGGATGCTGAAAGCACATATGGAATTTGTATACCGCATCTTCTGCGATCCGAGAAAGCAGTTGAAACGTTGTGGTTGGATTGCGGTAACATTGCCCAGATTACTTTGGGCGGAATGGAGAAGAAAAAAGAACAATAAGTCATAATAATAAAAATCATAATTAATGAAGACAGCTTTAATTACCGGTATCACCGGACAGGATGGATCATATCTTGCTGAATTTCTTTTAGAAAAAGAATATGACGTGCATGGTACTATACGTCGTTCATCGGTAGACTACCGTGAGCGTATCGCACATTTGGAAGGGCATCCTAACTTCCACCTCCACTATGCTGACCTAGGCGACTCGATGAGCATCTTACAGGTGGTGAAAAAAGTAAAGCCAAACGAAATATACAACCTCGCCGCACAGAGTCATGTGCAGGTGTCGTTTGACTCCCCGGAGTTTACCGCTGATGTCGATGCCACCGGCGTACTACGCATTTTAGAAGCTGTGCGCCAATGTGATCTGACTGATACCTGCCGTATCTATCAGGCTTCCACGTCAGAGCTATACGGCAAGGTGGAAGAAGTACCCCAGAATGAGAATACTCCTTTCCATCCCTACTCTCCCTATGCCGTAGCGAAACAGTATGGGTTCTGGATTACCAAAGAATACCGCGAAGCGTACAACATGTTCTGCTGTTCAGGTATTCTGTTCAACCACGAGTCGGAACGCCGCGGAGAAACGTTCGTTACCCGCAAGATAACCCTTGCCGCTGCGCGTATTGCCCAAGGCAAGCAGGATAAATTGTATTTAGGAAACTTGTCATCGCTCCGTGACTGGGGCTATGCCAAGGATTATGTGGAGTGCATGTGGCTGATCCTCCAAAACGACAAGCCGGAAGATTTTGTCATTGCCACCGGCGAGCAGCATTCGGTACGTGAGTTCTGCCAATTGGCTTTCCGTTATGCCGGAATCGAACTATGTTTCGAGGGTGAAGGTGAAAACGAAAAAGGCATCGACTGCAAGAGCGGTAAAGTACTTGTCGAGGTTTCTCCCGACTTCTACCGTCCGACCGATGTGGTAAATCTTTGGGGAGATCCATCGAAAGCGAAACGTGAACTGGGTTGGAATCCGCAGAAGACATCGTTCGAGCAACTTGTAAAAATCATGGTGGACGCCGATATGGCAAAAGTGGCCGTGGAGCGTGCATCGCAACAGGTAAGAACCAATCTTGCCGAATATCTGGAGAAAGGAATCGTGAAATAATCTAGAAAACAATGGAGAAGAACGCAAAAATCTATGTGGCAGGGCATCGCGGAATGGTAGGCTCTGCCATTGTACGGGAACTGCAACGCCAGGGATATACGAATATCATCACACACACGCACAAAGAATTGGACTTGACTCGCCAGGAAGCCGTGGAACGCTTCTTCGGCGAAGAAAAGCCCGAATATGTATTCCTCGCCGCAGCAAAGGTGGGCGGTATCATCGCCAACCAATCGGCATTGGCGGACTTCATGTACGAAAACATGATACTGGAGATGAATGTCATCCACTCGGCATGGCGCAATGGTTGCAGGAAGCTGGAGTTTCTCGGTTCATCGTGCATATACCCGCGTATGGCACCCCAGCCGATGCCTGAAAGCTGCCTGCTTACCTCCGAACTGGAAAAGACCAACGAGGCATACGCATTGGCAAAAATCTCTGGATTAAAATACTGCGAGTTTCTCAACCGCCAGTACGGCACGGACTATATCAGCGTGATGCCCACCAATCTCTATGGGCCGAATGACAACTACCACCCCGAGCACAGCCACGTGTTACCGGCGCTTATCCGCCGCTTTCATGAGGCGAAGGAAGCGGGCTTGAAAGAGGTGACCTGCTGGGGTGACGGTAGCCCGTTGCGAGAGTTTCTCTATGTGGATGATTTAGCCAATCTCTGCGTGTTCTTGATGAACAACTATTCGGGGTACGAGACAGTAAACGCCGGAACAGGAAAGGAACTGACCATAAAGGCACTGACAGAATTAGTGGCAAAGATAATCGGCTACACCGGCGGGATACGCTGGGACACCTCACGGCCGAACGGTACCCCCCGCAAGCTGCTTGACGTTTCGAAAGCGACTTCGCTCGGATGGACATACAAGACAGAACTGGAGGAAGGCATCCGTCTTTCCTACGAGGATTTCTTAAACAACCCGATGAGGGCGGAAAGATAACTTTCACAACATAATCATGCAAATCATACTCTTATCCGGCGGTTCTGGTAAAAGGCTGTGGCCGCTTTCAAACGAATCCCGCTCCAAACAATTCCTCAGACTGCTTCCTTACCCGGACGGAGGCAGGGAATCTATGGTACAGCGTGTCATACGACAGATCAAGGAATCGGGACTTTCCTGCCCGGTTACAATCGCTACAAGTGTATTCCAAAAGGATGCCATCACCAATCAGCTCGGTGAGGATGTGACTGTCGTCACCGAACCTAGCCGTAGGGACACCTTCCCCGCAATCTGTCTCGCTTCCGCCTATTTGGAGAAAACAGCGAAATGCGACAAGAATGAAACAGTCATTGTTATGCCATGTGACCCGTATACGGAAGAGCGTTATTTTCAAACTATAGCGGAAATGGCGGAAGCAGTGCAGAATAATGTGGCTGATCTTGTACTGATGGGCATAAAGCCCACCTATCCGTCCGCCAAATACGGTTATGTGATACCTCAAAAGCATCGCAAAACAGACGGAATATATGAAGTGGAGCGTTTTATGGAAAAGCCGGATGTCGCCACTGCTGAAAGATTTATTGCAGATGGCGCATTTTGGAACGGCGGCGTGTTCGCTTTCTGTCTCGGATATATGATTGACATCGTAAAGAGTTATCTCGCATACGATACTTTTGAGGAGGTACGCCTCCGATATGAGGAACTGCCAAAGATCAGCTTTGACTACGAGGTGGTGGAGAAAGCGAAGTCTCTGGCTGTCGTTCCATACGACGGGGAATGGAAAGATCTCGGCACATGGAACGTGCTTACCGATGAACTGAAAGAGCGTTGCATCGGTAACGTGGTGATGGACGAGAAATCTGAAAACACCCATGTGATCAACGAATTGGAAATACCTGTCATGTGCATCGGTGCCAAAGACATGGTAATAGCCGCTTCATGCGATGGCATCCTGGTTTCAGAGAAAGGCAGGAGCGAGCACATCAAGACATATGCGGACCGCTTGCAATGCCGCCCGATGTACGAGGAGCGTCGCTGGGGAGAATATAAGGTTATCGATACGGTGAGTTTTCCTGACGGATATGAGACCCTTACCAGGCAGTTAAAGATAAAAGCCGGTAAGAGCATAAGCTATCAGGCTCACCGCTATCGCGATGAAGTCTGGACATTCATTGATGGCGAGGGTATGCTGGCTCTTGATGGGAAAATGACTAGAATCGGCCGTGGAGACACCGTCTGTATCAGGAAGGGCATGAGACATGCCGTCAAGGCCATGACCGATCTGCTCTTTATTGAGGTACAGTCAGGAGATCTGCTCGTGGAGGAGGATGTCGAAAGGTTCGATTGGAACTGGAAATCATAAAAAAAGGAATCAATAGGTCATGATGAAAAAATGGTATGCCCTGAAGGTTTTCTATAACCGTTTTTCGGAAATCAAGGCCACATTGTCACGTGACGGGATTGAGAGTTATATCCCGATGAAAACCAGAAGCTATCCGCAACCGGATGGGGAAGTCGTGATCAGGCGGGTTCCGCTTGTCGCCATGTTGATGTTCCTGCGTTGCGATGATGACTATATCTCTTCCTTGAATTCGATTCTCGATGAGAAAGCCATGGTGTATCATCGTCCCGGTACCCAGATTCCAGCTTCCATTCCGGATGAAGAGATGGACATGTTCATCATGCTCACTTCTTCCATGGAGGACGGTTTCGAACAGATACCGTATGATGATAATCTCGTGAAGAACGCCGAAAAATACCGGGTGACAGGTGGGGAATATGCCGGAGTAGTGGGATATTACAGACGTATCAAAAAGAACAAGCGGCTGGTTATTCCTTTTGAAGGCTTGCTGATATTGGTCGCCACCAATTATATTCCCAAATGTTATTTACAGGAAATAGTATAGTGATAACCTGTGCAAGCAGATATAGAGTCTAATTTTATGAGTAAACACGCATAAAATCAGAATTCGGATATGTACATAACTGCCAGCAATTCCAGACACCTTTAAAAGATGTTGTTACCAAGTTTCGCAGACATGGAAATGAAATCGTCACTGCATATTCCTTTAAAGGAAGGCAGCTTGAATATATGAGGTATGGCTACAATTCAAATAACCTTTATACCCCAACCGAGAAACATAAAATACTTCTTGATTGGGGTCATTTTTTATATAATTTCCGGTCGTGTAATCGCCGGTAGAAGCAATATACAGGGATTTCGAATACGCCTTTTTCGGTAACTACAAATTGATTATGCGATTTCCCTAACTTAATCCCTCAACCTCCCTCTCTTGAATTTTTCCAATCCTCTCTCCCAAATATTTTTTATTTTTCCCTTCGGAATTTTTCTTTAATCCAAAAAATATTCTTACCTTTGTTCTAAGAAGAGTTATACTCATGAGTATGAGGCTGTAAAATATTGAAATTAGCACAATCTCTAAATCGTTACCTTAGACTTTTCAGAACTTCCATAAGCGTTTGTCTTTCAAATTAATCCATCAAATTGATAAGAATTTAAAGTAAACTATGCCTGAATCAGTATCTGCCATAGAGGCGCAAGCTGAGTACTCGAAGAAAAATGAATAAAAATCAAACCGTGATTATCAAATTAAAAGATATAGCTTGGCGTTCCGCCATGGTGGTCGATGGGTATGATCTGGATCGTATTCGTCAAGATGCGTGCGGTGCTTGGATCGCCTATGAGGATTATAATAACCGGGATAGTATGTTCGGTTGGGAGATCGACCATATTTATCCGGTTTCGAGGTTGAGATGCTTGGGCGTACCGGAAGTCTTATGGGATAACCCTTTGAATATACGGGCCTTGCATTGGCGTAATAATGTAAGCAAAGGCAATGAATACCCTATATATACCTCGGTCGTGACGGATGAGGGTGCGACCAACGTGAGCTGTGAGTTCTGCTATCTGGTGAACGAGGCGTTGCAAGATAAGCTTCGTTCGTTGTTCAAGATCGACAAATAATTTAATCCATTTATATGAATATCGCTATTGTGGGTACAGGCTATGTAGGGCTTGTATCGGGAGCTTGTTTCTCCGAGATGGGGATCAGTGTCACTTGTGTGGACATTGACGAGAGTAAGATAAAACGCTTGTTGGACGGTAAGATGCCAATCTACGAGCCGGGTCTGGATGATCTGGTCGCACGTAACGTGAAGGCCGGTCGTCTCCGTTTCACGACGGAGTTGACCTCCTGTCTGGATGATGTGGAAATCGTTTTTAGTGCGGTAGGCACCCCTCCGGATGAGGATGGTAGTGCGGACTTGAAATATGTGCTGGAAGTGGCCCGCACGGTAGGCCGTAACATCAAGAAGCACGTAGTTTTGGTGACCAAGAGCACGGTCCCGGTCGGTACGGCGATAAAGGTTCGTGCCGCCGTGCAGGAGGAGTTGGATAAAAGAGGCGTAAACATTGAGTTCGATGTAGCCTCGAATCCGGAATTTTTGAAGGAAGGAGCCGCTATCAAGGATTTCATGGCTCCTGATCGTGTGGTTGTCGGAGTGGAAAGCGACCGTGCCCGTAAGTTGATGGAGAGATTATATCGTCCGTTCACCTTGAACGGCTATCCGATCCTGATGATGGATGTCCCTTCCGCTGAGATGACGAAATACGCCGCCAACGCCATGCTGGCTACCCGTATCAGTTTCATGAATGATATCGCCAACCTTTGCGAGCGTGTGGGAGCCAACGTGGATAATGTCCGTAAGGGCATGGGAGCGGATTCCCGTATTGGCAGCCGCTTCTTGTACGCCGGTTGCGGTTATGGAGGCTCTTGTTTCCCGAAAGACGTGAAGGCGTTGTTGCATACGGGAGTAGAGAACGATTATCACATGCGTGTGATCGAGGCTGTCGAGGCGGTGAACGAGGAACAGAAGAATATCGTTTTTGATAAGTTGAGCCGTGCGTTCCATGGAGACTTACAAGGTAAAACGATCGCTATGTGGGGCTTGTCTTTCAAGCCCGAGACAGATGATATGCGTGAGGCCCCAGCTTTGGTCGTGATAGACAAGTTGCTGAAAGCCGGAGCGATTATCAATGTATTCGATCCGATCGCCATGGCTGAGACCAAGCGCCGTATCGGTGACGTGGTTACGTATTGCAAGGATATGTACGAGGCTGTGATCGACGCTGACGCTATCGCCTTGCTGACGGAATGGAAACAGTTCCGCATACCCAGCTGGGCGATCATCCATAAGGCGATGCGGAATCATATAGTCGTGGATGGCCGTAATATCTATGACGGTGAGGAATTGAAGGAATTAGGTTTCACGTACTCAAGGATCGGACAAAGATGAAAAAAATATTGGTTACAGGCGGGGCCGGTTTTATCGGCTCTCATCTATGCGATCGTTTGCTGAGGGAGGAAAATGACGTGATCTGTCTGGACAATTATTTCACGGGCAGTAAGGACAATATCCGTCATTTATTGGGCAACGACCATTTCGAGTTGGTTCGTCATGACGTGATCAATCCGTATCATGCGGAGGTGGACGAGATCTATAACTTGGCGTGTCCCGCCTCTCCCCCTCACTATCAATATAATCCCATCAAGACGATCAAGACTTCCGTGATGGGAGCGATCAATATGTTGGGCTTGGCAAAACGTACGAGAGCGAAGATCTTGCAAGCCTCCACGAGTGAGGTCTATGGCGATCCGGCCATTCATCCGCAGGTGGAAAGCTATTGGGGCAACGTGAACCCGATCGGTATCCGCAGCTGCTACGATGAGGGTAAGCGTTGCGCCGAGACGTTGTTTATGGACTACCGTCGTCAGAACGGTGTCCGTATCAAGATCATCCGCATTTTTAATACCTACGGCCCGCGAATGAACCCGAACGACGGTCGTGTGGTCTCCAACTTCATCGTACAGGCCTTGAAAGGCGAGGATATCACGATCTATGGTGACGGCACCCAAACCCGTAGTTTCCAATATGTGGACGATCTGATAGAGGCGATGATTCGCATGATGGCTACGGGAGACGATTTCATCGGTCCTGTGAACACAGGGAATCCGGGAGAGTTCACGATGCTGGAGCTGGCGCAAAAGATAATCGAGTTGACAAATTCTAAATCGAGGATCGTCTATCGTACCTTGCCTTGCGATGATCCGAGGCAACGTAAGCCGAATATCACGTTGGCAAAGGAAAAGCTGGATTGGGAACCGGGAATCCGGTTGGAAGAGGGATTGAAGAGGACGATCGCTTATTTTGAGGAGAAATGTTTGTGATAAAAGAATGAATTGTCTATATTTGCCAATGAAGTGAGCGTATAGAAATCCTTCTTTTGTAAAAACTGTGTTTAGATGGACAATAAAGTGACTTATTGGATTGAAATGTCAGATTATGACCTAGAGACAGCAAATGCGATGTTGCTTACGGGTCGTTATCTTTATGTGGGGTTTATGTGCCATCAGACAATGGAGAAGATATTGAAGGCTTATTGGACTAATTGCTTGACCGAAATTCCGTTGAAGACGCATGCCTTATCTCGATTGGCAGAAAGGACAGGGCTAGATCAAGAGCTTTCGGAAGAGCAACTTGATTTTATAGATCAGCTTGAACCGTTGAATATAGAGGCTCGTTATCCTTCTTATAAAGAGAGACTGATGAAGAGTCTGACAAAGGAGTATTGTACGAGAATATTAGAACAGACCAAGGAGCTTCAGTTATGGATAAAGAACAAGCTATAAGTCTTGCCCGGAAATATAAGGAAATGGTAGCGGAAAGGTTGCCGTTAAAAGCGTTGTATCTTTATGGTTCTTATAGTAAGGGTAATTATTCGGAAGATAGCGATATCGATATCGCTGTGGTGGTAGAGCGTATGGATGATAATTATTTTGCGGATACCCCTTTATTGTGGAAACTGCGCCGTAAGATAAGTACGCTTATCGAGCCGGTCTTGCTTACGGAGGATATGGATAATCCTCTTTATTGTGATATTACAAAAACGGGTATTCTTATTTAGCGCATAAATACTCGTTTTGCATCCCATTTTTGACATTCTATAAATAGAATACCTTTCTACCTAGGCGTAGTCTTTTTTACATTTATTTTATATGCGTGAATCTTTTAGCCGTCAGGCCGTCAAGGGCGTGATGTGGAGTGCTGTTGAGCGTTTTTCCGTTCAAGGGATCCAGTTTGCGCTGAGCATTGTCATCGCCCGTTTGGTATTGCCATCGGAGTACGGCTTAATCGCCATGCTGGGTATCTTCTTAGCGATCGCCCAGGCTTTCGTGGATAGTGGTTTCTCAAACGCCTTGATCCAGAAGAAGGACCGGACGGAGGTGGATTATTCCACGGTGTTCTATTTCAATATCCTTATCGCCTTGGTTGTCTATGGGGTATTGTTTGTTAGCGCACCTGCCATTGCCTCGTTTTATAGGGAGCCGGAATTGGTGGCTGTGACGAGGTGGGTGGGTGTGAATCTTATGCTGAATGCGTTTTTGTTGGTTCAACGTACCCGGCTACTTATTGTCTCCGATTTCCGAACATTGGCGAAAGCCTCTCTGATCGCTGTTAGTGTCAGTGGATTGCTGGGTATTTGCTTGGCTTGGTTGGGTTATGGAGTATGGGCGTTGATTGCGCAATCATTGGGCAATACTTTTTTTAATATGGTGTTGCTTTGGTGGTTTGTGGCGTGGGTGCCTCAAAAAACCTTTTCCTGGGCCTCGTTTCGGGAATTGTTTGCTTTCGGATCCAAATTGTTGTTAGGGGGATTGCTGCATACGATTTACCTGAATTTCTATACATTGGTTATCGGGCGTTTTTTCAATCCGATGCAGGTGGGTTATTTTAACCGTTCCCAAACCTTGGCCGTATTTCCGGCGACGAACTTGACTGAGATCGTGAATCGTACCATGTATCCGACTTTATGTGCATTACAGAATGATGAGGAGAGGTTGATTCGTACTTTTTTCAATTATCTTCGTTTTACGTTGTTTATTATATTTCCGTTGATGATAGGACTGGCGGTCATGTCGGAAACCTTGGTGGAGCTTTTACTTTCAGAAAAGTGGTTGCCTGCCGCACCCTTTATGTCCATTCTTTGTATAGCCTATATGTGGTATCCTTTCATGGTGTTTAATTGGCAGTTGCTGAACGTGAAGGGTCGCAGCGATCTTTCCTTGAGGGCGGAGATCATTAAGAAAATAGGGGCATTCTCGATTCTTTTAGTCTCTATTCCTTGGGGTATGAATGCCATTTGCTGGGGGCTATTGGCTTACAGTTTGTTCGACATGTTTACCATTTCCTTTTTTGTGAGAAGAATTTATCAGTTTGATCTGAGAAGAGAGATTATGGAGACTTTTCCCATAGGGGTAAGTTCCCTGTTGATGGGATTACTTATGTACGTTTCCTTACGTTTAACTTCAGTCTTAGTGTTGCGATTATTGTTAGGAATCGTGGTGGAAACGCTTTCTTATTCTTTTTTCTGTTACATTTTTAAATTGAGAGAGTTTGGGTTTATAAAACAAATTATTAGAAGAGTATGATACATATAGCATGTTGTACGGATGACACATATGCGGAGCATTGCGGCATATTGATGATTTCCATCTGTGAGAATAAAGGGGAAAGCCCGATCCATTTTCATATATTGACCAATACGATTCAGGAATCTAATGAACAGGCCTTGCGGGGTATTGTGGAGCGGTATGGACAGACCATAAGCGTGTATAAAGTTGATGAGAACGACTTGAAGGATTGTCCGATCCGGAAAAATGATCGTGTAAGTATTGTCGCTTATTTTAGAATACTTTTATCTGTGATTCTCCCGGAGTTGGTTCGTAAAGTTTTGTATTTGGATTGTGATATACTAGTGCTTCAAGCGTTGGAGAATCTATGGGCTATTGATATAGAGGGATATTCCGCTGGAGTTGTAATGGACCAGCGAGGAGGTGATATTCGTTTTTGTAATAATTTGGATTATGAGATGTCTTTGGGGTACTTTAACTCTGGTGTTATGCTTTTTAATTTGGATTATTGGAGGGAAAATAATGTAACATCAAAGGTCTTAGAATATATAAGTGATAATCCTGAAAAACTAAAACTTTGGGATCAAGATGCCTTGAATTATGTGTTAAGAGAAACAAAATTAGCTTTGCCATTTCAATACAATGTACAAGAGGGATTTTATTGGGATGAACTATGGATTGCTAAAAAATATTGGGCGGAGATATATGAGGCGGCAGAGAATCCAGTAATCCTTCATTATACACTTTGTAAGCCTTGGTTTAAAGAATGTACACACCCTAAAAAAGAATTATATCAAAAATATAAATCTTTGAGTCCGTGGAAAAATAAGAAGATGCAACATGTCGAATTTAGAAAGAGAATGAAAAATGTAGGCATAAATTTATTAGTTAAATTAGGCTTAATTGCTAATCGGTTAAATTACAGATAGTATTAATTGTATACAAAGATTTATAAATATTTACTGAATACCTATGCAATCAACTATTAAAATAGCCATGTATGATGGAAAAATTATTGTTCTGATATATTTGTTAGCAGTCTTCTTTAGCTATTTATATACAGTTATATTTAATACATACAATGGTGATTTTTTTCAAGGAACTGTTTTGTTGTCGGTAGATATTTTGTTGCTTATGGCAATTTTAACAGCTATACCTTATGTGTTCATATATAAACTGTATACAAAATATTATCTTAAGGAGGCTTTTCGTGTTCCAACTTGTTTTAATATTACAATTATTCGTAATGTTACATGGTGCCTGCTCCTTCTTCATATAGGCCTGCATTTTATGAATTATGGAACTATGGGAACTTCAACGCATATTGATGGAAGTTTATTTTCTTATGTTCGTTCAGCAATATCGAAATTATTGCCACGTCCTTGGGTGATAGTTTTTCTTCTGCTCTCAAATAGTAAGAAAAATATTGTTGTCACCGTTATATTATTTATAATAGAATCTTTATCTGCACATTCTTTGGGCGGTTGCTTTTTGTTATTACTATTATACTTGTTTAGGAATGGAAAGAAAGTAAGAGTGTTATTCATTCGAAATTTCTTTTTTGTTTTGGTAATAATATGTATGCTTCCTGTGATAATTTCAACTGCATTTAATTTTCGGTCTCAATTAAGAGGGGAAGAAATAGCTGAAAATATAAATAATTATGACATTGTATTTAGTAAAATGTGTGGACGTGTAAGTAGTTTTTCTAACAATGCATATATATTTCAAAAATCATTACAGATAGCTAATGATATAGAATATATTCCTAGTTTGTTTTATTTATATGATACTCTACATTATTGGGGGTATAGACCAGAATTTAAAAGCGTAGGTACTTATGTTCAAATGCAAATAAAGAATTCTAAGGAAGAGAACTATTCTACTATGGCTGGAGTTATTGGAGTGTTTATCATTTCGTATATAAAATCGCCATATGTATTTTTACTTAATCTGTTCTTCACTATATTTCTTATCAATATAATATTTAAGTTGACAGGAAAAATATTTCCAAATGCTTCAAGTATTGCTTTTCTACTAACTATCGGTTTTGGAACAAGTGGAGACATTTCAGAATTATCAAATACAATATACACATTGTTGATAATGTGGATTTTGTTGTTCTTATCAAAAAGAATGTTATGGAAATAAAAAAGAAAATTTGTATCCTATATCCTATAGGAAATTATATGTTTCCAACAACTGGAGGCGAAGTGTATGATTCTTATTTGTTTAAAAAGATAGCATCATCTCTTAATGTTGAAGTCTCTTATTTTACAGATACAGGTTCTGTTAATAAATGGTATCTTCCTGTGCGTATTTGGCAACATCGTGAAAAGATTATTTCTTGTCATGCTATTTTTTTTAATAGCGGCTGGGTGGCCCAATCTTTGTGGATTATTTTGCTCTTCAGATTGTTTTATTCACACTTGGATATTTACATTATTCATCATCATTTTCGTTATCAAAGTATGAGAGGGGTAAAGAGATTTCTATTTTCAATATTAGAACGCATTGGACTGATCTTGTCGTCCGCAGTCATAACTCCTAATCCGTACACTCGTACGATTATAAGACGTATTGTTCCACATTGTCAAGTAATATTTTTAGAAATGGCATTTAGAAAAGAAAAACGACCTTGTTCATGTCATGAAAAAATAAGATTGCTTTATGTCGGTACTGTATATAAAAGGAAAGGTGTTTTTTGTCTGATAAAAGCTTTAGGAATGATGAATAAACAAGAACGGAAAAATATTCACTTAGATGTAGTAGGAAATATTAGTTCTAAAAATTACTATAATAAATTGAGAATATTGGTGTCAGAAAATGGCTTAGAAGATGTTGTCTCTTTTTCTGGTCGTGTGTCTGACGAAGAATTGAGAAATTATTATTCTAAAGCGTATTGTTTCGTTTTTCCTTCATTGTTAGAGGGATATGGTATGGTACTAATTGAGGCTATGTCTTATGGGCTTCCTGTTATTGCATTTAATAATTCAGCTATTCCATTTACTTTAAAGGATGGAAAAAATGGTATATTGGTAGAGAATAAGAATGTGAAGGCTTTAAAGAATGCTATTTTGGCATTATGTAATGATGTAAACTTTCAGTCTAATTTATCTAAAGGAGCTTTAGTTACTTATAATAATGTTCGTTCTCTATTTGATTTGGATAATGATATAGAAAAATTTATAACAGAAAGGTTGTTAAAATAATAATATGTTTTATTTGTTAAACTATATATGTTAGTTATGAATAATGTAGATAATAGTGAGGTTATAATGAAAATAAGGTTGTTGTTAAATTCAATTATTGGAAATGTATTGAAATTCAAAGTTTGGTTTCATTTGTTGTTGAATATTCCTCCTAAAAAATCATCAAAGTGCGCAAAGAATGTTGTGGTATCACTCACTAGTTATGGACGAAGAGTATCAAAAAGTGTTCCATATACGATTTTTTCAATTTTAAAACAGACGGTGGAGCCAGAAGAGATTGTCTTATGGTTGGATTATGATAATTGGAATAAAGATAACTTACCTTTTTCTTTGCGTAGAATGATAGAATGGAAACGATTAAAAGTGATGTTTTGTAAAGATATTCGTTCTTATACGAAGCTAATCCCCGCTTTAGAGGAATATTCGGATAAAGCTATTGTGACGGTGGATGATGATGTCTATTATTCATCAAATCTAATATATGGTTTGTATAAACAATATGTATTGTTTCCAAATAAAATATTGTTTTATTATTCTTATACGTATAGTTATAAGAACGGATATAAATGTACTTTTCCGATAGGAGAGAGAGGAGTTTTATATCCTCCAAAAGTGTTGGATGAAATGGTGTTTAATGAGCAACTTCGTTCAGAATTATCTCCTCTTTTGGATGATTTGTGGTTCTATGTCATGGCGAGGCTATCAGGTGCGGATTTCTTACCTGTTTCTCAAATAGGTTTACATTATTATCATGTAGATTTGTTTTATCAATGGTTTCATAAAGGAAGTCGATTATATGATGTCGTAAAAACAGAAAATAAAGATACATTATGGAGGCTTTTGGTCTATTTTAATCTAGTGAAAGAATAGGCTGCGAATTTTTGCTAAACTTACTTTTAGATAAACTATAAATTAGTTCATCACCCCAAATCTCGGATGAACCTGGTAATGGGCCATATGACAATTTAATCTATATGATATCAAATGAATAAAATTACTATTTACTCATCCCTACCTTATTGGCTGCAGAATATAGCCGTATCCCTTCACGGTTACAAACTAAAGCGACAGCGTTTTAACGATGACTTTTATAAGATCTTGGACTTCTTGAACTCAACCCATGGTTGGTCTAAAGAACAGATTCGTTCTTATAAAGAAGAACATACCTTTAAAATATTGGAACAGGCCTATAATCATTGTCCATATTATCGGAAGAAATATGCAAATGTAGGTTTATCTCCTTCTGATTTCAAGCGATTGGAAGACTTGCGGAAATTCCCGATCTTGACGAAAGAAGAGATCCGGGAGAATTGGCAAGGCATGGTCGCTGATAATGTATCTAAGGAGGATTTAATTTTATATCATACTAGCGGATCTACGGGTAAGGCCTTGGATTTTTATTGGACTAAGCATAGCTCTGCCTATTATTGGACAGTGGATCAACGCTATAAAAATCGTTTTGGATTTGAGCTGGGAAAAACTTGTGTTAATTTTACAGGGCATCCCATTGTGCCAATTACAATATCTAAACCTCCTTATTGGAGATTCGACAGGGTCTTGAATCGCTATTTTCTTAACATGCAGCAGTTGAATGCGCATACCATTCATACAATTACAGAATGGTTGAACACAAAACGTATTGAGATCTTTATTGGCTATCCTTCCATTATGACGGCTTTTGCAAATGAGATGCTTCAAGCTGGATTGACTTTGGAATTCCCTCCTAAGCATATCTTCACGGGTGCCGAGAAACTTTATGAGAACCAAAAAGATATTTTACGGAAAGTCTATAAGGGGGTTCTTTTTCATGAGTTATACAGTTTCTCTGAGCAAGCTGCTATTGCTACACATTGTATGCAATCAGTTTATCATGAGGATTTTGAGATTGGGCACATGGAGCTTAATATGGCTATGCCTGTAGCGAATGGATTGCAAGGTGAGATCTTAGCTACCGGATTCGCAAATCTAGGTATGCCTTTTATCCGTTATCAAAACGGGGATACGGCGGTGTTCTCTGTTCGGGAGTGTGAATGTGGCTTGCATAGCCAGATCATAGAAGATATCGTTGGGCGTAACGAGGACTATATTGTTACGCCGGAAGGACTTCATATCCAACGTCTGGATTATATATTCAAGGATTCATCGGATATCAAGGAGTGCCAAGTAGTACAAAAGGCATCGGGGGAGATGATATTGCGTATTGTTAAGAGAGACTCTTACGATGTAGAAACAGAAAGGAAGCTGTTAGTTAATATCTCTCAATTTGTTAGTCCCTCCATAAAGGTAAAATTTGAGTATGTGGATGAGATTCCCCGTACAAAAGCAGGGAAGTTTAAGGCAGTTGTCTCTGAATTGAAAAAATAATCATGTTGATTTATGAATAAACTAGAATCTACCATCTATAACCTCGTCCGTAAAAATCCAGCCTTAAAGCAGTTCGTGCGGAATATGTATCAAGGCATATTTGATTTGCTGCCAAGGAAGAAGGAGTATTTCGCCTCTCCCTATCAATATCGGGAAGGCTTCTTTTTCGGATTTCACGATGTCACGCCTTTTTCTTTTGATGAGACCAAGCTATTGGCGAATCAAAATAGGTTGGATTTGCGTATGCCTTTACCCACGGAAGGACTGGATGTCGGATATTTTGATTTGGAACAAGGCTCTATAAAGGACTTTCATAGGGTGGATACCTCTTACGCATGGAATTATCATAAAGGATGCAGGCTGCAATGGTTGGATAAGAACCGGATGATTTATAATACGGCGATAGCGAATCGGCTTGTGTCTAAGATTCATGATTTATCGACAGGGGAATACCAAGTAATAGACTGCCCGATTGATGCGGTCTATCAAGATGAGCAAAGATCTTTGGCTTCTTCTTTTAGTTATGAGCGCTTGGAGCGTTGTATGCCCGGGTATGGTTATCCTTATCGGGATGGAGGGAAATTGGATGATCCGGCACCTAAAGATAGCGGTTTGTTCTTGGTGGATTTAAAGGAGAATACTTCAGAGTTGCTTATCTCTTTGTCTGAGTTGGCACAGATGGAAGATGAATCCTATAGGCAGGGGTATATGCATTTTGTAACCCATTCGGAGTTCTCGAAAGACGGTCGGTATCTTTCTTTCTTATACCGAAAAATACCAATCGATGGGGATTATATGAGGCGGCATACCAAGATCATGGTTTATGATTTGCGTGATCGGCGACTTATTACCTTACCTACTCAAGAGTCCGGTTCTCATTATGTATGGAATAACAGGAATCAATTGATAGCGTCTTGCATTATAAATGGTAACAGTTGTCATGTATTGTATGACATGAAAGATGTAGATCATTATCAAATAATAGTAGGGGATGTGTTGAATTCGGATGGTCATCAGTCCTTTATCTCGGATACGTCTTTTGTGGCGGATACTTATCCGGATAAATATAGGATGGCAAAAATCTATAAGGCTGATATCAATACTCAAAGTGCGGATTTGTTGCTAAGTATCTATTCTCCCAAAAAGTTTCAAACGAAAGATTTTAAATGCCATATAGCTTGCGATTTACATCCCAGAGTATCCCCTTCTGGAAAGTACCTATGCTTTGATTCGCCTCGTACTGGAAAACGGGGGTTGTATATAATGCCATTGTCGGTACCGGCTATGTAGGCAAGGTGTCTTATACGATAAAAATCAAGAAGAATATTTGTGGCCTAGCTAAAAGTAAGTATATTTGTGGTGGTAACTATCGTGCGATGGCTGTAAATCAATATGATCGATCGTATGATAATATGTTTATTTTGTACAACAATGAGGAAGGACGATATATTATATTCTCTTAGGGCTTTGATAAAGCAAGTGATGCCAGCTGGAACAAAGGTTTTTTTGTTTGGTTCGCAAGCCCGTGGAGATGTCCATGATGAATCGGATTGGGATATTCTAATATTGTTGGACAAGGAAAAGATAACCTCTGCGGATTTTGATACCTATGCCTATCCTTTAATCGACCTAGGATGGCAATTTGGCGAATATTTTAGCACTAAGTTATATACCTTTACTGAATGGATGAAACGTAAAGGTACTCCTTTTTTCAAGAATGTGGAATTAGATGGTATAGAACTATGAATCTAACAGATGAAGAACGGGAAGCCCTTGTTATAGCAAGAAAGGCTAGAGCTTTTGATACTTGGGAGGAAACCAAAGGGATCGTAGAGTGTGGTTATTGGCATGCGGCCGCTAATAGAATGTATTATGCTTGTTATTATATGACCACGGCACTGTTAATTAAAAATGGCTTTCAGGCTTCTACGCATTCAGGAGTGATTCGTTTATTAGGTCTTCATTTTGTAAGTACAGGAATAATCAGTAAAGACTTGGGACGTTTTTATAGTAAACTATTTGAGTTGAGACAAAGTGGGGATTATGATGATTGGATTGTGATCGATGCCAATGAGATTCTTCCCTTGATGGATTCTGTTGATAATTATTTGAATACCTTGCTTTCGTTGATAGAGGGAAAAGCATGAGGCTATCCTTGTCTTCTTTGCCGTAAATAGTTTAAAAAATTGAATATCGCATATCATTTGGCTTGGTATGCGTAATATACGTATACCAAAACTTGACTTCTCTATAGATTTCCTGAAATATATAATCTTATAACTTATGAATATCGCAATTATCGGCACCGGCTACGTAGGCCTGGTGTCTGGGACTTGTTTTGCCGAGATGGGGGTTGATGTCACTTGCGTGGATGTCAACCGGGAGAAAATAAATGGCTTGTTGGAGGGGAATATCCCGATTTATGAGCCGGGGTTGGAAGAGATGGTATTGCGTAATTCCAAGGAAGGCAGACTTCATTTTACGACGGATCTGGCCTCTTGTCTGGATAACGTGGATATCGTTTTTAGCGCCGTGGGTACGCCACCGGACGAGGATGGTAGCGCCGACCTGCGTTATGTGTTGGAGGTCGCTCGTACGTTTGGCCAATATATTAAGAAATATACGGTATTGGTAACCAAGAGTACGGTTCCCGTGGGTACGGCACGGAAGGTAAAGGCTGCGATTCAAGAGGAGTTGAGTAAACGTGGGATGGATATCCCCTTTGATGTGGCCTCGAATCCGGAGTTCTTGAAGGAGGGTGCGGCCATCAAGGATTTCATGAGTCCGGATCGGGTAGTGGTCGGTGTGGAGTCGGAGAGGGCGAAGGAGATGATGCGTAAACTTTACCGTCCGTTCCTCCTGAATAATTTCCGGGTGATCTTTACGGATATTCCCTCGGCGGAGATGATTAAGTACGCGGCTAATTCCATGTTGGCTACTCGTATCTCGTTCATGAATGATATAGCGAATCTTTGCGAGTTGGTTGGCGCTGACGTGAATATGGTCCGGAAGGGGATCGGTTCGGACAGTCGAATCGGTAATAAATTCCTGTATCCGGGATGTGGCTATGGAGGTAGTTGTTTCCCTAAAGACGTGAAGGCTCTTATCAAGACGGCGGAAAAGAATGGTTATCCGATGGGAGTGCTAAAGGCCGTGGAGGAGGTGAATGAACGTCAGAAGACGATCCTTTATACGAAGCTTAGAAAACATTTTGACTCTTTGGAGGGGAGAACGATCGCTCTCTGGGGCTTGTCTTTCAAGCCGGAGACGGATGATATGCGTGAGGCTACCTCTTTGGTGATGATTGATCTTTTACGGAAAGCGGGTGCCGTGGTCAAGGTGTTTGATCCTGTGGCGATAGGCGAGTGCAAACGTAGAGTTGCTGATCGGGTTGTTTACGCGAAGGATATGTATGAGGCGGTAATCGATGCAGACGCATTGTTGTTGTTGACCGAGTGGAAACAGTTTCGCTTGCCAAGTAGGGCCGTGATCAAGAAAGTGATGAGGCAACCTTTGCTGCTGGATGGCCGCAATATCTATGACGCGAAGGAATTGGGTGAGCTAGGCTTTACCTATGAATGTATCGGAAAATAGTTATGGATAATTTAGGTTTGGTCTCCATTATTACTCCTTCTTATAATTCTTCGTCTTTTATAGCGGGAACCATTGAGTCGATTCTTTCGCAGACTTATCTTAATTGGGAACTGTTGATTACTGACGATTGCTCTACGGATCGTTCTGTTGAGATCATAGAGCGGTATATTCAAAGGGATTCCCGTATTAAGTTGTTCCGGTTAGAAAAGAATTGTGGGGCGGGTGTTTGCCGGAATCGCTCTATCTCGGAGGCCAAAGGACGATTTATCGCTTTTTGCGATAGTGATGATCGATGGTGTCCGGAGAAGCTGGAGAAACAGTTGGCTTTTATGCGAGAGAAGGATTGTGCCTTATCTTATACCTCGTATATGACTTGCGACGAGAGTGGAAAGATTTCCAGCATTGTTATCGGAAAAAGAAGGGAGACCTATTTCTCTATGCGGTGTGATGATGGGATTGGCTGCTTGACCGCTGTCTATGATACGGAGAAAGTGGGAAAGGTCTTTATGCCGGAATTACGTAAACGGCAAGATTGGGGGTTATGGCTTACCATACTTAGGCGTTGTGAGGTCGCTTACGGCTTGAAAGAGCCATTGGCGATTTACCGAATTCACTCAAGTTCTATCTCTCGGAATAAATGGTCTCTCATAAAGTATAATTTACGTGTTTATAGAACGGTTCTCGGATATTCCCCGATGGCTTCGTATCTGTATTTCTTTATTCTGTTTTTACCTTCTTATTTTTCTAAGAAAGTATTCTTGAGGTTAGTAAATAGATAATTTGGAAACAGCTTTATTCGATATAACACGGCCTTGTCATGACTGACTTGTGCCGTGTTTTTTTATTTATTTACTTGATCATTGTAATGATATTCTTCCCAAGTATGATCCCAAGGAAGACCGCTATCAAACCAAGGATATTACTGGCAAGTACATTGAGTAGTGCCATCTTGTATTCTCCGGTACGCATAAGTACCATCGTGTCGAGAGCGAAAGAAGAGAAAGTCGTGAAACCACCGAAAAGACCGGTGAATAGGAAAGCTCTTGTATTGATAGAAAAATTATAGGCTTCCGCTATACTCCAGCAGAAGCCGATTAAAAAGGAGCCGATCACATTGACCGACAAGATACCAAAAGGAAAGGAGTAAAGCATCGATCGTTGCACCCACGTGGAAACTCCGAACCGTAGCGCAGATCCGATAGCTCCTCCTATTATTAAAAGAAAAACCTTTATCATATCAACCTAGTGTGTTTCCCCCGGGCTAGGTTAAGGCCCGGGGAGATGGTAAATGATTTAGGTTTTCAATTTAATTGGCCGACTCAAACTGTCTCAAGAAACGAACATCGTTTTCCGAGAACATGCGTAAGTCTTTTACTTGGTATTTCAAATTGGTAATACGCTCGATACCCATTCCCAACGCATAGCCTGAATAAACCTTGCTATCGATACCGCAGTTCTCAAGCACGTTCGGGTCTACCATACCGCAACCGAGGATCTCTACCCAACCGGTTCCTTTACAGAAGGGGCAACCCTTACCTCCACAAATGTTGCAGGAGATATCCATCTCGGCGGATGGCTCCGTGAACGGGAAGTAAGAAGGACGCAAGCGAATTTTTGTATCCGGACTGAACATTTCCTTGGCGAAGAACAACAAGGCTTGTTTCAAGTCGGCGAATGAGACATTCTTATCTACATATAACGCTTCTACTTGATGGAAGAAACAGTGAGCACGATAAGAGATAGCCTCATTACGATATACACGTCCCGGACAGATGATACGGATAGGCGGTTCTTGCTTTTCCATTACTCGGGTCTGTACGGAAGAAGTATGTGTGCGAAGCAATACATCCGGATTATGCTGGATAAAGAACGTATCTTGCATATCGCGGGCAGGATGGTCCTCGGCGAAATTCAAGGAAGAGAAGACATGCCAATCGTCCTCGATTTCCGGTCCCTCAGCGATGCTGAATCCTAACCGTCCGAATATATCGCAAATTTCTTTCTTTACAAGTGATAGAGGATGACGAGTGCCTAGTTCGATCGGGTAAGCCGTACGAGTCAAATCGATATCATCGTTTGCGGTCTGTACATTCTCAAAGCTTTCTTTTAATTCGTTGATCTTGCTCTGGGTTGTTTCCTTTAGTTCGTTCAAGTATTTGCCAACCTCACGTTTTTGATCAGCCGCTACATTACGGAAATCATTCATCAACGCCGATATCTCGCCTTTTTTGCTGAGATACTTTATACGTAAAGCTTCTAGTTCCTCGGCATTTGCCGCTTTCATATTCTCTACTTCTTGAAGCAGAGCCTTAATTTTATCGAGCATTTCTAATCACACTTTGTATTTGTCATGCAAAAGTACGCCTTTCTTTTGAAACCGCAAGGGATTCGTAAGGTTTTTTAGTTAAATGTAAGCGCAGACACTTAGGTGTCTTGTTTTATATATTAAAGTATTTATATATCTTCGCAGCATAATCAAACTATAAATTAATTAATGGAAATAGTCATTATTATTGGCCTTATCTTACTGAATGGAATTCTTGCGATGTCGGAAATCGCTTTGGTCTCGGCCCGGAAGGCTAGGTTGGAAACCGAAGCGAAACGTGGTAATAAATCTGCGGGCACTGCTTTGAAGCTGGCAAATGAGCCGGATAAGTTTCTCTCAACCATCCAGATCGGAATTACCTTGATCGGTATCTTGACCGGTTTGTACTCTGGCGAGGCGTTAGCTCATAATTTCGCTGTTATAATAGCGCAAATACCGGCCCTAGAACCGTATGCGTTGGGGATCGCTAAAACGACGATCGTTATTATCGTGACGTATCTTACACTTATATTCGGAGAGTTGGTACCGAAGCGGATCGGCATGGGGTGTGCCGAGAAGGTCTCTATGTTAGTTGCTAAACCCATGAATTTTCTTTCCTTGATATCCTCTCCTTTTGTTTGGCTACTTTCAAAGAGTACGGCGTTGGCTGTGAAGATGACGGGCGTGGATACGAAAGAGGAAAATAGGGTAACAGAGGAAGAAATCAAGGCGATCGTGAAAGAGGGCTTCGACGGTGGCGAGGTGCAAGAGGTAGAGCAGGACATCGTAGAGCGGGTCTTTAATCTGGGAGACCGTAACGTGGGTTCTATCATGACGCATCGTAGCGAGCTGGTTTGGCTGGATGTGACGGATAGTACGGAGAAGATTCGGGAGAAAGTGGAGGAGAACTTATTTAATATATATCCCGTGGCTTCGGAGAAGTTCGATAATATAGTAGGGGTCGTTTATCTGAAAGATTTGTTCGGAAGGATCGACCAACCGGATTTCTCGATCAATCAAGTACTTCGCCCGGCACAGTTCGTTCCCGAGAACCAGAGCGTATATAACGCCTTGGAATCTTTCAAGCAGACACACGTGAAATATGGACTCGTTACGGATGAGTTCGGAGGCATTCAAGGTATCGTAACCTTGAAGGATATCATGGAAGGCTTAATCGGGCAAGTACCGGAAGTCGGAGAGGAGTCCGAGATCATACAACGTGAGGATGGTACTTGGTTGGTGGACGGCCAATATTCTTTCTATGATTTCTTGGAATATTTCGACATGGAGGATTTGTATGCCGAGCATGATTATAATACCTTGAGCGGCTTGATCCTAGAGATATTGGAACGTGTACCGAAGACGGGTGAGAAATTAAAGTGGCTGGACTTTGAGTTCGAGATCGTAGATATGGATGGCGCCCGGATCGATAAGGTTTTGGTCAAGTACTTGAAAAATGGGTAAAATGTCTTTTTAGAAGAGTACGCCGAGTGAGATACTCATCACGTTCGTTCGCTTGTCAATATTGATATCATAATTAATCTCGGGAACCGGGTTGTTGACTTTCTCGAAATCGGATTCCACTTGATTCAATCCGAACTCATAGACAAAGTCGAAGAATAGCCGTCCGATGCTAACCCCTACGCCCGTAGCGATATTGACTCCGAACGGGGTGTTGTCATTCACGTATTCTACGTGCGTGGTGGAAGACTCTACCGTATAGGCGATCTTATAGTTGTATTTTAATTTGGGGCCGACCATAAGGCTAAGTCCGTAAGGCCCTTTCTTCACTAGGTTATAGCCTACCATTATGGGAACCTCTAAGGAACTGGTTTTCATCATCAAGAGGTCGGTAGTTGCCGATGTATTGGACATCATATTATTTTCCGGCAAACTTTGAGGTATGGAAAAACGGATATTTCCCTCAGAACGATGCCATGAGAAACTAGGCTGGAGGAAGAACCGTTCGATATTGACCCGGCAAAAGACCGCGGCCAGATAACCTACCTTATATTCGATGTCTATATTCTCCGCTTCCTTCCCATTGATGGAAAGGGAGTTTATGACTGGGAAAGTGGCGTTGAATCCTACTTTGGCTCCAAAGTTGAATGCTTTGTCCTCGAAACGCATGAAGCTCTGGGCTTCTGCTAACAGACCGAAAGATAGCAACGCTCCTATAAGGTAGACTTTTTTCATACCGTTATTTTTTCTTTTTCACGGACCAGCCGAATTTACCGACAAATTCACCTAACCCGTAATACTTACCATGCGAGTAAGCCAAAAGATCCGCTTTCTGCATATCAAAAGCCCCTGTCTCTGGGTCTAGATATCGGTCATCGGCCTGTACGTTTACGACATCAGCGATAAACATATCATGACTTCCGAGAGCGATTACCTCTTTTACCCGGCATTCGATACAAAGCGGAGACTCGTCTATCGTAGGGGCGTTAACGACGGTCGCTTTTCCGGGAGTGAGCTTCATCTCCTCGAATTTATGATGGTCTTTCCCTGAGTTTACCCCGCACCAATCCGTGGCGTAGGCCAGCTCACGATTCGTCAAGTTGATGACGAATTCCATATTCTTCTTCAAGATCGGATAAGAGAATCGTTCCGGACGTACGGATATATAGCACATCGCCGGATTCGTACAAATCGTACCGACCCATGCGACTGTTATTATATTGTACTCGGAAGGCTCATTCCCACAACTCACCATTACGGCTGGCAATGGATAGATCATGGTTCCCGGTTTCCAATCGTGCTTCATAATAAAAACTGCGTTTTTATAATTGAAAGTTGAGAATTGAGAATTAAAGATTCCGTAAAGCTAATTCTCAATTCTCAATTCTTAATTTTCAATTATCTAATGATTATGTCTTCTTTATTAATCTTACGTTCGCAATAATGACATTTAATGGTTCCCTTCTCCTTGTCGATCACGTGGAAGCGGGAAAGCATCGGCTCATTATTGGTGATACATTTCGGATTGTTACATTTGACCAAGCCAATCAGCTCGTCGGGTAAAGTAACCGTCTTCTTCTCTACAACCTCATAATCACGGATAATGTTCAATATAATATTCGGGGCGATCATGGCGATACGGTTGATCTCGTCCTCCTCGAAAAACTTGTCGGCGATCTTGATCATACCCTTGCATCCCATCTTGTTGCTATGGAAATTATTGCCGATCGTGATCGTATTGTTCATTTTCTCCAGTCCCAGTAAAGAGGCTACCTTGAATAATTGGCTGGGAGGAATATGGTCTATGGCGGTACCGTTCTCTAAAGCGGCTACCTGCAATTCTTTTTTCTTTTCTGCTGACATAAAACTTCGTTTTTATTCGTCGATAGATATACCTAAAACTTCGCAAATGATAGCTTGGCGTGCGAACAGCCCGTTGCGTGCCTGCTGGATGTAATAAGCCTTTGGATTGTCATCTACATCGTAAGCGATCTCGTTCACACGGGGTAGCGGATGTAAGATACGCAGGTTCTCACGGCTGTTTCTCAGCATGTCGTTACGCAGGATATACACGTTCTTTACCCGCTCGTACTCTTCCAAGTCTGTAAAACGCTCACGTTGTACACGGGTCATATAAAGGATATCCGTCTGGTTGATGATATCTTCCGTGAAATCGGTATGCTCCTCGTATTTGAGTCCGTGCTTGTCGCAGAAGTTCTTTTGCTCGTCCGGCATGCGCAGCTCGTTCGGCGCGACGAAGTGGAAGGTCGGATGGAAGTGAGACATTCCCACGATCAAGGAGTGAACCGTACGGCCATACTTCAAATCGCCGACCATCGTGATGGTGAGGTTATCTAGCTTGCCTTGTGTCTTGCGGATGGAATACAGGTCCAGCATGGTTTGCGAGGGATGTTGGTTCGCCCCGTCACCAGCGTTGATGATAGGGACATCCGTCACCTCGGAAGCATAGCGGGCGGCTCCTTCCAGATGATGTCTCATAATGATCAAGTCCACGTAATTGCTTACCATCAAGATCGTATCTTTCAAGGTCTCGCCCTTGGAGGAACTAGTCGTGGAAGCGTCCGAGAAACCGATCACCCGTCCACCTAAACGGTTTACGGCTGTCTCGAAACTCAGTCTCGTACGTGTAGAGGGCTCGAAGAACAGGGTGGCGGCGACTTTGCCTTCCAGTAATTTCCGGTTCGGATTCTCCTCAAACTTCCTTGCGTTATCCAGAATACGAAGAATGTCCTCTTTGGAACATTGATCGATAGAAACTAAACTTTTACTTTTCATAGGTTGTGTATATTCTGTCTTATGTACGCGAATGTATAAAAAAAGCGGAGACCGAAGGGCCTCCGCTTTATATTTTATTTTAAGAAATCAACTAGACTTGCCGGAAGATAGAACGTGTTATTTTTATCGACATAAACGACGACAGAGTTTAACCGTATCTCATCTTGGCCTTTCTTCCCGGACTTCACGATATTGGAGAACGGGGTGATCGTTAGCTGTTTTTTCTTATCTTTCTTGTTCTTAACGATCAAGGTTGGAGAACCTTTCTCGTCGGCGGCAGGGACGATCTCGCAAGTGTAATCCTCGAATACGTCCGTGTGGCGTGCGAAGTTCTTGTTTGTAAGATCTTCCAAGTTTTCGTGTGTCAATCCGAACAAATTGCATAAGTACTCATTCAGCTCGATGTTCGTATTCATACCTAGGGGTAAGGTTCCTTGCGGATGGTAAGCGGCTAGGAATACTTCCTCGCCCGTATGGCCGCCAGTCGTGAAACCGAAGCAAGTGCGGGAAGTGATGATATGCGCCATCAATCCGGTTAACGAGCCACTGTACATGGAGGAATTATCTTCCGGTTTGCGTTGGTCTTCCGGTATCGGGCTATTCTTATAATCCTTGCAATTGTTCAACGCGTTCATCTCTTCCGGTGTCAGCTCGAAGCCGGCGTAGGTGCGGAATACGTTCTGCACTTCTGAGTTAGGAACGCTGTTTACCTTGTTGGCGAAACCCTCGGCGGTCAATTTATACAGGGAGAATTGGTGGAACAATTGATCTTTCGTCAATTTATCGTAACCTTTACAATCTCTTCTACCTAAGCTGATACCGCTGTTTCCGTGGTCGGGTACGATGACAACGGCAGTCTCGCCGTTATTGCGTGCGAACTCCAATGCGGCACCGCAGGCACGATCGAATGCCAAGAAATCGGTAGCCATACCTACCGGGTCATTTCCATGAGCGGCCCAGTCTACCTTACTGCCTTCTACCATTAAGAAGAAACCATTCGGGTTCTTGGATAATTTGTCGATCGCCTTACGAGTCATTTCCTCGATAGAAGGTTGCTCTTCCGGATTGCGGTCGATATCGTAAGCCATTTCCTTGTTGCCATATAAAGCCCACATCTTCTGATTATTATCGGCACGCATACCTTTCAGGTCGTTTCTATATACGCCGTATCCGTTCGCCAATAGATAATCTTCCATATCCTTCGTAAGGATAGACACTCCACCACCGATAACGACATTGATATCATTATGAACCATCTGCGGAGCGATCCAGTCGTATTTACCACGGTTGTAGCTATGAGCGGAGCAGTCCGCCGGGGTAGCGTGCGGGAATTCGCAAGTGAAAACCAATCCTGTAGCTTTGCCCTGCAACATCTTGCCAGCCTCCAATACGGTGGTAAGCGGTTGGAAGGCACGGGCCGGGTCGGTCGGGTAGATATCGTTATCACCGTCGTTCTCCGGGTAAGTGGATACATAACCCGTACGGCTCGGCTGTCCGGTCATGTAGCATGATGTAGTAGGAGCGGAGTCGCCGATAGGGGCGTTAGAAGAATGCGTACGCACCGTTCCGCACAAATACGGGTCGATGTTCAATTTCGGTTTGCTGGGATCTTGGTACCATTGCAACCAACGGGCGATAGAGATAGTCGCCAATGAGGTTCCGTCCGGGATTAAGAGAATCACGTTCTTGACAGGCTTCACGTTCTCCTTTTCCACGGCATTGGCCGGCATAATGATAATAGCCAGCAAAAGTAGAAAAGCTAATGTTTTTTTCATGTGCTTTAATTTAATAATGTATAACAAATTCTTCTATTAAATCTTAATTTCCAAGTGGGATGATCTCCTCGTTGAACCGTGTCAACTTCTCCACGCCCGTCTCCGTTACAAGGAAACTGTTCTCGATACCCACGGCACCGACACCCGGGATCACGAATTTGGGCTCCAAGGCGAATACCATATTCGGCAAAAGCTCCTCTTTCGAGCGAGGGGTAAGCACGGGTAGCTCATTGATCTGTATACCGATGCCATGTCCCACGAATTTAGCCTGCTGCTCGGTTCCCATAAAGTTAGCCGAAAGACCTTCTTTCTTAGCGATATTCGCCGCTATATTATATAAATCCGAACAAGCGGTTCCCGGTCGGGTAGCGTTTTCCACCTCCTGTTGTATCGTAAGGGCCACTTGATGCGCCCGATAAGCTTCCTCCGTCAGGCGGCCTACGGAGAAGACACGGGTCATGTCCGTCATATAAGCCGTATAATTGCCGGCCATATCCACCATGATAGCGGTGCCTTCTTTTAATAACGTACCGTTAGCGCCTAGCGGACAAGAAGCGTCTATGCCGCCTCCACCCAAGGCGAAATCAAAAGGGGATGGGGTCTCGGCGTTTTCCCCGGCGAGAATACTACCCATATAGATATCCATATTGGCTCCGAAAGCACGGAAAAGACCGATCGAGCCGTTCTTGCGCATACGTTTCTCGATCTCGTACTGGAACTCCAAGTCTGTCATACCGGGACGGAAACATTCCGGGATCTCGCTATAAGTAGCCTCGTGCTTGCGGGCGGCGATACGGAATTGCCCGATCTCCCAAGGGGTTTTTACCCGGCGAAGGTTTCGCATGAAAGCGGTGGCGTTACCGGCCTCCTCCGGTTGGAATACCTTATCTAAACGGATGTATTCATTATAAGTTAACTCATCTGCCTCTAATAAGAGTCTTTTCGGCATCTTAATTCCTCGTTCCGCAAATAAGGGTGGGATGTCTTCCGGCTTACGGATGTATTCCACTTGATGTCCTGAAAGCCCGTTCGGTCGCTTGATCAAGAACCACGGCTCACCGTCTACCGGCAAATAAAAATAACCACTATAGATTTGTCCTGTCGTATAATAAAGATTTACATCTACGGTAAGCAAACAGGCATCCATACCCATTTTTGCCATACCATCTCTCATCCGATCCCATTTTATCTTTAGGTCGTTCTTCAATTCTTCTGAAATCATCTTCCTTTGTATTACTTTTATTTTGTACCGGGCATCAAAGGTAACAAGAATTTACGAGATTTAAGTGGATTTGAGGTGAATAAAGTATTACAAACGCATATATGCGAATATACGGTTGAATAGGGAAATCTTCTTATGAATAAAGATAATCGTATCTGTATCTATTCCTTGATTCTCGTCGTGAATCCTATAAACCACGGCGTGGTCTTTACAGATCATGGCGTGGTTTACAAAGACCACGCCGTGGTTTGTAGAATAGAAGTAGATCCGATATAGAATATATAAGTATTCAGCTGGTTATTCTTGCGGAACAAATAGGGTATTCGATACTATTGGACCGGGATCTTGATAACCACCTTCCGGATATTCCCTTGGCCGATACCCGGGGCGTGCCCGTCTTCCGGGAAATAAATGGCGAATTGTCCGGGATAGATTTTCGTATAGGCGGTAGGTTTGTCGATATAAAAGGCGATATCTTGCTCCTCGTTGTATGGAACGGACTCCTCTAGTAATTGATCTCCCGGTTTCCATCCGATTTTCTCTACGCCCAATAAGGGGAATTGGATATCGATAAATTTCTTGTGGGTCTCGATGGCCGCTTCCGACTTCTCCTTTCCGAAGAGGCTGGCGATGCTAACCGTGAAACCAGCGTCCGCTATATCGTATTTACCATCTTCCATTTTTGAAAAATCAGTAGACTTAACATAGTCAAAAGCCTGCTTAAACAGCGGATGGATACATTCGATCCGCTTAGAGTTCTCAAGTGAGTCTAGAATCATATTGTTATTAAGTTTTAGTAATTGGTTTGAAAATCGTTACAAATGTCGGGTATTTCCCTGTTAAATAATAGTCATATTTCTCAAATAAATCTATTAAGTTCCTAAGTTTCTTAACGTACGTAAATACTGTTTCGCAAAGTTTGCAATCTGGTTGCAATCATATTTATCGTATCTTTGTTATTCATTTATATATAACTAAACAGGTGATACGATCTATGAAAGATTTGGAGACAATTATACTACCGGTTCTCGAGATGAGTTGTGCCGTATGTGCCAATAACGTAGAGAATACGGTGAAGGGACTTCCCGGCGTGGAGGAGGCATCGGTGAATTTCGCGGCGAATACGCTTTCCGTCAAATACCATCCATCCTTGATTACTCCTCAGAAAATGAGAGAGGCCGTGCAGGAGGCCGGATACGATTTGGTCGTGGAGGTAGAGGATCCGACGGCGGTACAGGAAGAGATGGCACGAGAGCATTACCGGAAGCTACGCCGGAATACGATCGGGGCGTGGGTACTTTCCATTCCGCTGGCCCTGCTGGGAATGGTGTTTATGCATACGCCCGGCGGTAACTGGATCATGATGGCGCTGGCCTTGGTGATTATGATCGTGTTCGGGCGGTCGTTCTACGTGAACGGCGTGCGCCATGCGTTGCACGGTAGCGCCAATATGGATACGTTGGTGGCGTTGAGTACCTCGATCGCTTTCCTGTTCAGTTTCTTCAATACCGTATATCCGCGGTTCTGGTATGAGAAAGGATTGGAGCCGCATGTTTATTATGAGGCATCCGGCGTGATCATAGCGTTCGTTCTGTTGGGTAAACTTCTGGAGGAGCGGGCGAAGAACAGCACTTCTTCCGCTATCAAGAGCTTGATGGGATTGCAGCCTAAAACCGCCCGTCGTGTGCGAGATGGTCAGGAGGAAGAGGTCTCTATCTCGTTCTTGCGGGTGGGAGATCTTGTCAGTGTCCGTCCCGGTGAGAAGATCCCGGTGGACGGCACGGTGTCTCAAGGTTCCTCTTCCGTGGATGAGAGCATGTTGAGTGGCGAGCCGATCCCTGTCGTGAAATCACAAGGTGACCGGGTCTTGGCCGGGACGATCAACCAAAAGGGCGCTTTCTTGATGGAGGCGACCGGGGTGGGGAGCGCTACCGTATTATCGCAAATCGTACAGATGGTACAAGCCGCTCAAGGAAGTAAGGCACCCGTGCAGCGTATCGTTGATAAAATAAGTGGTATATTTGTACCGATCGTTGTCGGATTGGCGATACTCACTTTTATCGTCTGGCTGGTAGTAGGAGGAAGCGGGTACTTCTCGTACGCTCTCTTATCGGCGGTATCGGTATTGGTGATCGCTTGCCCTTGCGCGTTGGGACTTGCTACGCCAACTGCCTTGATGGTCGGGATGGGTAAAGGCGCCGAGCATCATATATTGATCAAAGACGCTTTTGCCTTGGAAAACCTTTGTAAGGTGGATACCGTCGTGCTGGATAAGACCGGGACCTTGACCGAGGGCGTGCCCGAGGTGACAGACTCTTTCTGGATATCGGAGGCGAGCCGGGATATGCTGGATATCCTTTATACCGCCGAGATGAAGTCTGAGCATCCTTTGGCGTCCGCTATCCTCTCATGGTTGAAAGGAACGGAGGCTGCGGAGATCGACGCTGATAGTTTCGAGAGCGTAACGGGGCGTGGTATCCAAATGCAGGTACATGGCGTGACGTATTGGGTAGGAAGCAAAGGCTTTTTGGAAACCTTCAAGGCGATGGTTCCGCCCGAGGCTGGGCGGGAAATCATCCGGTGGGAAGAGGATGGCAAGAGTATCGTTTATTACGGTTGGGAATCGGAATTGCTTGCGGTCATGGCTATTTCGGATCGGTTGAAACCTACGTCGGGAGAGGCGGTAGAGGCCTTGAAAGAAATGGGTATCGAGGTTCATTTATTGACCGGCGATGGAAAACGGACCGCCGAGACTGTTGCGGCCATGCTGGATATCCGTCATTATAAGGCGGATGTCTTGCCGAGCGATAAGGAGGAGTATATCCGTTCCTTGCAAGCCGCCGGAAGGAAAGTGGCTATGGTTGGGGATGGTATCAACGACTCGCAAGCCTTGGCCCGTGCGGATGTGAGCATTGCGATGGGTAAGGGAACGGATATCGCCATGGATGTGGCGATGGTCACGTTGATTACTTCGGATTTGATGTTATTGCCGGATGCGATCCGCTTGTCGAAACGTACGGTTCGCTCGATCCACCAGAATTTATTCTGGGCATTTATCTATAACTTGATCGGAATCCCATTGGCGGCGGGTGTCTTATTCCCGGTGAACGGACTGTTACTGAACCCGATGTTGGCGAGCGCCGCAATGGCTTTCAGTTCCGTGTCGGTGGTATTAAATAGCTTACGGTTGAAATGGAGTAAACTTTAAATAATAAGTAGAGATATGGCAACATTAAAATTTAAGACAAACGCTAAATGTGGCGGATGCGTGGCGGCTATCGGCGCTAAGTTGAATAAATTAGTAAAAGAGGACGCATGGTCGATCGACTTGAAATCCCCGGATAAAACATTGACTATAACAACCGATCTTCCGGCGGAGACCATTCTTTCAGCCGTATCGGAGGCCGGTTTCAAGGCCAGCGCCTTGTAGTCGTAGCGATCGGATGGATGAGAAAACAAAGACAGACTCATGGTGAGGAAGTAGCGAATGTGCTTACGCATGGCGCGGGTATGTTGTTCGGCTTAACGGCGATTATCGTCTTGATGATCGCCGGGATTCGTACAGGTGATCCGTGGGTGATCGGTAGTTTCGCCGTTTATGCGTTGTGCATGACTTCCTCGTATGTGACCTCTACCTTTTACCACGCCGCTTCCGATCCCAAGCGAAAATGCCAGTTGCGCCGTTGGGATCATAGCGCTATTTATTTGCATATCGCGGGTACTTATACGCCATTTACCTTGGTGGCTCTCCGCGACGAGGGTTTCTGGGGCTGGGGATTATTTATTACAGTTTGGCTGGCAGCGGTTATCGGCGTATGGTTTAGTTTCCGTCGGATGAAGAAAAAGGATAATCTGAAAACGGTTTGTTATCTGCTGATGAGCTGGGTGGTGATTATCGCTTTCAAACCTTTGATCGATGTTTTCCAGCGTACGGATTCGATGTATGTCTTATATTGGTTGATCGGAGGAGGCTTGTTCTATTCCTTAGGAACGATTTTCTTCTTTCTGGATAAATATAAATATATGCATTCCGCATGGCATTTATTCGTTCTCGGGGGAACGGTTTGCCATTTTATAGCGATCTATAATTTGGTGTAAGGAGAAACAAAGAAGCCGGAACAGTGTTTAGCGGTTCCGGCTTCTTTTATTCTTGTTCTTCCGTATGTTGTTTCTCGTATTTATAATCCGCTAAAATCAACCCCATTGAAAAGCAAGGAAGGGATTCGCCAACTGGAGGATAGGCGGGGGTCGTTTCCGACTTCCGCTAGGTTACTCCATAGGGAGAGCATATTACCCGTGGCGTTCATCTCGGAGATAGGTTGGGATAGCTTGCCTCTCTCGATCAAGAAACCTTCCACACCATACGAGAAATCGCCGGTCGTGCTATTGCAGTTTCCACCGTTGAAGCCGGTCACCAATATACCTTTGTCGATAGAGGCGATCAATCCGTCCAGATCCTTATCACCATTCCGCATGGTAAGAATCGAGGGAGAGCCGATCGTTTGTTCCATGCCCATCTTGTTGGCGGAATACGTATCGATATAATACGTTTTCAATATACCCTGCTCGAATACCGGAAGACGTTTCGTGGCAACACCCTCGCTATCGAAATAACGTGCGCCGGAAGCCTTTACCAAATGAGGCTCATCTATCAAGGTCATCTTGTCGCTCGCTACCTTTTGGTCGATCTTATCCAACAAGAAAGAGTTCTTTTGCTGGATGGAGGAACCGTAAATGGCTCCGATTACTGGAGAAAGCAGACGACTGGAGTTCATGTTATCCACGATCATGGTATATTTACCGGACGCCACTTTCCGCTGTCCCAGTTTTCGAAGCACCCGTTCCAGCGCTTTCGTACCGATACCGGTCTTCACCAGCTCGTCATAATACAAGGAAGAGTCGTACCAATAAGACTCGGGACGGGCGTCACCCTCCCCACGGATGCTGACACTCCCCACCAAGCCATAAGAGGAACCAGAAGCCTCGCCTTCGAAACCGTTGCTGGCTACCATGTACTTAAAGTCCTTCTCGTCGCTGTAGGAAGCGTTGGCGGAGATGATCCGGTCGTCCTTGCCCATGATCTCCTCACAGACGCTCATGGCCAACGCTACCTTGTCGTCCGGTTGCACGGAGTCGAAATTCGGGTCGACCAATCGCAAGTCCGCCGCCCCACCTTTATAATACAAGGAAGCGTCCGGCAGCGTGCGAGCCTTGTCCTCGGCGAGGAAACGAGTGGCGGCGATACCATCCTTGATGAACTTCTCCAGCTCTTTCTTATCCAAGCGATTGGTAGAGTAGGAGCCGTAACGGCCGTCCACGAACAAATGAACCACCATGCTGTTCTCGGATGCCTGTTGCAGACGGTCTATTTTCATATCCCGTATCTCAAACGAACTGCTGGAACCATTGTAAAGCGTGACACGTGAAGATTGGCAACCATTCTTCAAGGCATATTCCATGGCCCATTGAGCCAATTTCTTATTTTCGTTTGTTATCATATTAGTTTTCTCCTCCTACTGTAAGTTTGCTGACTAAGGCCGACGGCATACCGCAGGTTACCGGGCAAGACTGTCCATCCTTACCGCAGGTCCATGTGCCGTTATCCATTTTATAATTATTACCCACCATCGTGATATCCGCCAACGCTTTCGGGCCGTTACCGATGATATTGATATCCTTGATAGGTTGGGTGAGCTTACCGTTCTCGATCAAGTAACCATCCTTCACGAAGAAGGTAAAATCGCCCGCGCCGATCTGTACCTGCCCGTTCGTGAAGTTGGCGGCATAGATACCTTTCTTTACGGTAGAGATGATCTCCTCTTCCGTCACGTTGCCCGCTTCCATATAAGTGGCACGCATACGGGGGATAGGCATCTGACGGAAAGACTCCCGGCGGCCATTGCCCGTAGAGGGGATGCCGTAATGTTTCGCACTGATACGATCGTGCAGATAACTGGTCAAGACTCCCTCCCGTACGATATAGGTTTTTTGTCCGTCCACACCCTCGTCATCGATATTGACTGAGCCCCGGTTGAAAGGAATCGTGCCGTCGTCCACCACGTTGATATGCTCGTTGCAAACTTTCTTGTTCAGTTGATCAGAGAAAATAGAGGTGTTCTTACGGTTGAAATCTGCCTCGAAAGCATGGCCGATCGCCTCGTGCAATAAGATGCCAGAGCCACCGGCACCCATGACAACGGGCATTTCCCCGCCTTTAGGCTTGATCGCCTGAAATAAGATAGAGGTCTTATCCACCGCCTCTTGGGCAAGCTCGTCGATCAGGTCGTCCGTTAGGAATTCCGCTCCCATGCGGAAAGCCCGTGCGGCGTACGAGTTCTCGATCTTCCCGTTATCCTCCATGATGCAGACGGCGCTCAAGGCGCTCATCGGGCGATAATCGTAATAAATCTGCCCTTCCGAGTTACAGAATAAGATATGAGAGGTCGTGTCTCCCAAAGAGGCCATCACCTTGGTGACCCGCTTGTCCTTGGCGAAGATCTGATCGTTTAGTTTCTGCAAGAAAGGCATCTTGTCATTAATGGCTATCTCGTCCCAAGGTGTTTGTACGCTATAGAAATTGTTCGTATGCTTTTCTTCCGTTAAGTTGATAGGAGCGGTATTCGCTGATCCGGTGGCGATCCGCGCAGCCGTACGAGCCGCCTTTAGCATCTCGTCCAAGCTGACGTTCTCCACGTAGGCATATCCCGTTTGGTCGCCGGACAAAACACGTACGCCCATCCCGAAATCGATGTTAGATGAGGCACGGTTTACGGCACCATCCTGCAACCCTACGTTGTTCCTGTATGAATGCTCAAAAAACAAATCGGCATAATCCCCGCCTTTCTCCAAGGCTGCCGCCAATACTTTCCTCAAATCCCCCTCACTCACCTTGAAATAATTCATGGCGAATGAAATACCGGCTGCTTTATCACTCTCACTACCGGTGCAACTTCCTAGTAGGGAAGGAGCCGCTAATGTTCCAAGCATAACCATACTTCCTGTTTTAATGAAATCACGTCTGTTAATATTCATGTTGTTGTTGTTTAGCCCAATCCATCACGTTTGCGGGTGGACGTTGATTCAATAACTCTTTTTTCATAAAATCCATGTAAGGAGCTACGTGCTTGAAGAATTTCTTGTATCCCTTACATAGATAATTTAGTCCCGGCTCTCCATTCGGCGTATGGAGGAACCGGTTTTTCGGGCATTCCCCATGGCAAGCGAAAAGATATTCGCATTCCTTGCATTGCGTAGGGAGCTTATCTTCTTTATCCGTTCCAAACTTTTGTTGTACCGGACTGTACATCATCTCCGTTAATGTCTTTGTTTGGATATTCCCGAGTTTGTATTCCGGGAATACGAAATGGTCGCAAGCATATACGTCGCCATTGAACTCCATTACCCCGGCGTGACCGCAATGGCGGGCCAAGGAGCAGACCCCGGGTTGCTCGCCTACCCAGTTGGCCAAGGTGGAATCGAATAATTGGATGTAGAACTTGCCGACATCCTCTTTCAGCCACTCGTCGAACAAGGCGCAAAGGAAATCCCCCCATTTCTCGCTATCTACCGAGAACGGAGCTAGCTCGATCGCAGCGTCTTGTTCCTCGGGAGAAGATAGCTTGGTACCTTCCTTGTGCCGGCCGATACGCTCCACGATCGGGGCGAATTGGATGAAACGGCAATCCAGTTCCTTGAAGAAATTATAGAATTCCAGCGGATAATCCACGTTATAATCATTCACGACGGCCATGGCGTTATATTCTACCCCATGTTTTTTCAGCAACTCGATTCCCTTCATCACTTTATAGAAAGAGGGGAGTCCCTGCCGGTTCCTACGGTATTCGTCGTGG
The DNA here is from genome assembly GCF_056640955.1 of Parabacteroides sp. KHUB-02. Taxonomy (NCBI): domain Bacteria; kingdom Pseudomonadati; phylum Bacteroidota; class Bacteroidia; order Bacteroidales; family Tannerellaceae; genus Parabacteroides; species Parabacteroides sp. KHUB-02. The sequence goes on from NZ_JBWQEV010000001.1 coordinate 1,333,040, forward strand.
AACTCTTGCGGGCCATCGATAGATACACCCACCAAGAAATTATTTTCCTTGAAAAATTGGCACCACTCATCATTCAATAGGGTACCATTGGTTTGGATACAGTTGTCTATTTGCCGTCCTCCCGCATATTTACGCTGCAACTCCAAGGCTTTTTTATAGAAGCTGATCGGCCGCATCAGCGTCTCGCCTCCATGCCATGTAAACAAGACTTCTTGCATGGTTTGGCATTCCATGTATTCCTTGATGAACTTCTCGAGTATCTGATCCGTCATGATGTGATTCTTCACGTCCGGATAGAACTTACTTTTCTCAAGGTAATAACAATACTCGCATGCCAAATTACAAACAGAACCAACCGGTTTCAACATGATGTAGACCGGCTTGGCGAAAGGGGAAATATAGGAACTATTCATGGTATACTATTAGATATTACATTTCTATTTCAACTCGAACTCGCTAAGCACGATTTTTTGTTTTAGCTCGCTGAACGTTTGATCTGACTTAGTCAGTGTACGGAAGGTATATTTATCCCCGTATGTGGAAAGTACCTTTTCCATCTCATTTTCTCCGATCAGGAAATAACCTTTGGCGGGTGTTTCTTTATCGAAGTCATGGAAGATATTTCCCATATAGAAGTTTAATCCGTACAGATTCCGATAAATCCGAAGGTTATTTACGACATATACATTCTTTTTATTCAATGGATATTCTTTCAGGATACGTTCAGCGAAAACACGGCAAGAATCCCCTTCACGAATACCTCTCATAATGACACCGTCAATTAATAAATTAACCGAGAATGTCAAGGCTATCGTAGCGTAGAGGATCTTGATATTTATTTTCTTGAACATCTGGTAATAGACCGTTCCTAATATCAATAGATTTATGAAGATAATACAGATCGTAAGCGTACTGGGGTGAACTAATACTTTTGATACCATTTGTACCATGTCCAAGGTCGATGCGTTTTGTGTATATTGACCGACGATACCAACAGGATCAATAATACCGAATACCGTAAGCAAGATCGCTATCATGACGACACTTACTACGGAAGCTAAAAAGGCAGCGAATACCCGAGTTACTTTCGTACGGTATTCTGTAATATATAAGGCATACTGAGCCAAGAACAAGGCAATGAACGGATAAGCCGGCATTAAATATACGCTTCGTTTACTGGAAGGGATCGAATAGAAGAAAAGGATGCCGACTAAAGCAACCAAACTAAATAAACGAACTTTTTCCATGGAGCGGATACGTTTCCACGTATTCTTTAAGATCTCTTTAATAGGTTGCTCAGGCTTGCTAAGTTTCAGCCCGAATAAAGAGAAGAAAAAGAAAATAGTCCAAGGTATAAAGCCTGCCGCCAATGTCATGAAATTGTACCAAACACCATTCTCATGCCCCAGATCATAGGAAATTTCAGGAGTGTTTAGGTGTAAGAAACGAGCGAAATTCTCCGCTAATACGACATTAAGGAACTCATCTCCCCCCTGCTTCCATGCGGCGGTATACCACAACATCGGTAGGAATAAAGAGGAAATTCCCGCATATAATAAAGTCTTGAATATGGTGAGATAACTGTATTGACCTAACATTAATAGATAAATGCCGAATACGAATAGGGGCAATACTATACCTACCGGTCCTTTGCTCAGAACGGCGCATCCTAATAATAAAGGTATGAATATGGGAAGTCCTTTCAGCTCTAATTTATCTTCCCATCGATATAGCTGGAAAAGCCCTATGACGATGAAAGTAGTGAGCAACATATCCACCCGAGTCGTCATGGCCGCTCGATGTATCTCTACGCAGGTGACCAATAGGAGGGTCGCTATGAATGCCTCCTGAAACTTTACGATTCGTTTACCGAAAAAGACCAATACGAACCCGATCAAGGTAATAAAGGCTAAAGCGGATGGCAAGCGGGAGGTGAACTCAGAGACATATCCCTGTGGATAGGAGAAAGCAGCCATTAACCAATGCGCCATCGGTGGCTTAAAAGCGAACTCGTTCGCGTAAGATTGTGGCAAGACCCAATTACCTGTCTCAAGCATGGAGATCGCTACGGCCGCTTCCCGAGGTTCCCCTTTGGTAGAAAAGTCGCCGAGGCCGATCCAAGGTAACACAGATATAATACAGATTACTACCATCATGGTTACCGGCTTTTGCAAGTAAAGATATTGAAGTGTAGGTGTACGCATATGACAATTAATATATAGGGCTTTGGCCCATTAATGTTATAAAACAGTTTGCAAAAGAACAATTTTTTATGGACTTTCCCCGCATTTTTAGAAACTTTTTATGTGCCCAATGAATGTTTGATAGCCTTTCGTATCGCTTCCGCATCCTCCTTGTTTTCCTTTAATATGGAGAGAATCAGGTTTAAATAACTCTCTTTGTTACTGATACCGCAGATCGCGCATAGGCGGCTCTGTGGTAACATCCCTTTTTGATTATAAACACGGAGGATGCTTTTGTAGTTCTCCGTTTCTATATAAGACTCGAACTCTTCTTTTATGTTTTTGTATATTTCTTCCGCATGGATGTTCAGACGGATACTCTCTACATGTTCGGTTAATTGCTCCACCGTCGTTATCTTGCGATCAACGGTAGTCTCCAGTTTTTTACGGACTTGATGTTTGGCATGAAGGATTACTTGCGAGTCCAGTTCTTTTTGGAAAAGACGTACTACGTTTTCTTTCACTTGCTTGAAAACATCGTCCGGATCTTTCATCAACCGTTTGGCGACCGTCTTGATCACATCCTCTATCATCAATAGGTTCTCCACTTCCGCTACGTCCGGTACATAAATATGTTGTTCCCGTAGATAGTTTATTTCTCCTTGCGTACGCCTGTCACGATCTACGATACCTTTGCTATCTAATGTATGGAAGTCTTTCAGTTGGCCGAACGCTTTGGTTGTCTCGATTACTTTTTGGCAACCACCCATCGGTTTCACCAAATAATCGGGGAATATGAAGGGGTAAAGCTTACTGTCGATACTGTTCGTGTCGGTCCCTTCGATAAACAAGATCGGTTTCCGGCTGCCAAGTATTTCCATATATACTTCTTCTGGAAAACTTTCATTACTCTCGATCAACTCGTAATCCCATACGGAATGATCTGCGTCGTAAGAACGAATCCAGATCCGTTTGCTGTCGGAGCGGGAGGTGGCGAAATCAATGTCATGTGTGAGATAAACAAACGTACAGTCCGGGCGTATCGCCTCAATCTCGTCCCAAAGCTGGTTCTTTATGGAGTTGTGGAGAAGGGTTTCCGGCTCTTCGATCACGAGCAAGGCGTTCGGGCATGCGCATAATGCGGCCCCAATCAAGTAGAACACCAGTTTCTCGCTATCGCTCATGCGTCCGGCGGTGTAGGAATTTGAATCACGCCCCGTGGATACAAGCTCGATAAATCCCGACTTTCGTATCAGGCGATTATGCGGAAACATCTTTTCCCAGATCGCTTGTATAATATCTATCTTGGTGATCGGAGGATCTACTTCGTTATTAGTTTTGCTGGCTTCCTTGAAATTGACTGCCGCCTCGAACTCCTCGCTCTGGAGTTGCAAAATCAGTTTCTCGTATTCAGAAATACGTGGCATGAACAGTCGTTCTTTGATCATAGACTGTAAACGTGCGAATTCATTGGAGGCCGATAATTTAGATTCGTCATCGCTGATGAATAAGGCATGTATACCGGATATTCTTTTCGCTTGACCCGCATATCTCTCCAATAAATCTCTGCCAAAAGAGCTTTTCCCCGCACCGTTCGCTCCGATCACGACTAATATCTTCGTGTCTAGCATGATGGGATGTGTCACATTAACTTTCGTTGGGAGTGTTAGTTCCATACATGTTATTGATTAGGTTTTCAAAGATAAGCTTTTTCTTTGAAAGTTCGCACGAGACCTGAAAAATAAAGTGCCTTTCCCGAAACATCCTTAAAGACGGGAAAGGCGCTTTTATTAAAACCTTAGCAGAGTTTTTTCTTATTTGCTCTTCTCCAAGATAACGCGAGCGAGGCGAGCTTGTATTTGCATTAATGTATTAACATCCTCGTTCTCGAAATTGATGTCAGCTACTTTTAAACTTCTTTTGGAGACTACCGGAGCCGATTTAGCAGCCATTAATTCTTGTACTAATTCATCTACTTGCTCTTTGATTTTCTCTGCCTTTTTTGAATAATCTACTGTACGTGCCATAGTTCTTTTGATATTTTATTTTATGAATACTATCGCAAAGATAATTACATTTTTATAATACACATAATAAAACGTAAATATTCTGTGCTATTTTTACGAAAAAGTCCGAGCTGCAATATTTTCGCAGCCCGGACTAGGTAATTATCGAGATGAATGTGTGTTATGCTTTTGTCGTATTCGTCTCGGATACGTCATTTTTTACTTCCCAATGGAACGGTTCGAATTCAGTGTTCGGATCTACCCAAGATGCTTTCTTAGACGCATAGATAATAAACGGTGCCGCAACGACAACAATTACACCGATGAAGAGAACGGCGAACCAAACCGTATTATTTCCTGTAGAAATCTGGCTAGGAGGAATGAAACTTAATACGAACGCTAATAAGGAACCACAGAATCCTAAACCTCCGATCAACCACATCAAGCCATTGCCACCTTTTCCGATACGGAAAGGACGGCCTGCCTTTTTCATCTTATAACGTAATGCGATCGCTCCGGAGAACATCAACATATACATTATTAAATATAAGATCACCGTAAGCTGTGATAAGATCTGATAAAAGCTTTGTACGGATGGCATTACCACGAATAATAAGCTAAGAAGTGTAACAGCCGCTCCTTGGATATAAAGGATGTTTTTCTGTACGCCGATCTTATTGGTCTTCTGGAAGAACGGGGGCAGATAACCTGCTTTACCAACTGCGAATATACCTTTGGAAGGACCAGCGACCCATGTCAATACTCCTGCTAATACGCCAAATGCCAAAGCGATAGCGATAATTGGGGATAACCATGAGGCATGAATGTACTTGAAGTAATTGTCGAATCCCACTAATAAACTTTGCGTAAGATTGATGTCTTTCTCTGGGATAATAATACCCAACGCAAAAGTTCCTAGTACGAAGATTACAACGGTGATCAAGGCACCGATAAATACAGCTTTCGGATAGTTTTTAGAAGGATTGTCAACGTCTTTCACGTGAATACCGCCCATTTCCATACCTGCGTAAAAAAGGAAGATACTTGCGGCTAAGACTAAGTTGTCGAATTTACTGAAGTCGGGGAAGAAGTTACTGTGGAAATCCATATTGGAATGCCCGCCAGTCGCTAGATATACGATACCTAAAATGATGAGTAAGGCCGCCGGGATGATAGTACCTACCATACCTCCAATTTTCGCTACTTTTCCAACCCAACTCAATCCCTTTAGTGAGATAAATGTAGCCAGCCAATAAATAATTAACACGATCGCTAACGTGTAGTATTTGTTATTCGCCAGCAGCATATCTTCGGGATGATCCATACCGATGAAGGCGATGGATACGGCTCCAAAAGTTAATACTGTCGGATACCAGATCGTACTTTCAATCCATTGAACCCAGATAGCCAGAAAGCCTAGACGTTTTCCATAGGCCTCACCTACCCAACGGAATACACCACCTTGTTTGTCTTGGAACATTGCCGCTAATTCCGCTGCCACCAAAGAGGTCGGGATTAAGAATACGATTGCTGCGAATAAGTAATAGAAAGCCGAGCTTAGTCCGTATACGGCTTCTGCTGGCAGTCCGCGTAAAGATACTACTGCCGTCACGTTCATGATTGCTAGGGTAAACACACCTAGCTTTACTGTCTTGTTGATATTTGCCATAGATTTATGTTTTAAAAATGAGAATTACTTCTCTCGTTTAAGTCTGAGTTTATAACAGCGAATCAAAGAAGATGTTTTGTTTTTGCTACGTAAAACTTGGTTAATTAACACATTTCGCTGTTTAAACAAATGGTATATGAGGTTTGTTGTCATAAACCAAAATGAAAAGGATTATAATTAAATAAATAGTAACGCTTATGAAAATGGCCGTATTTGATTTCGCATTGAGAAAGAAGGGGGTATATGGTGTGTTACATATCATTATACTATTGTTGTCGCTGTTCTTGGTTATCAGTATCTCCATCGATACATTTAAGAATATTCCCTTTTACACGCAAACTTCTTATAAGAAGATTCAATTATGGATCTGTTTGTTTTTTCTTTTCGATTTTGTTTTGGAACTTTTCCTATCGAAAGATAAATTACGTTATTTGCGAACGCACTTTATTTTCTTGCTCGTAGCGATCCCTTACCAAAATATAATAGAATATTATCATATTATCACCTCACCCGAGCTTAGTTATTTCTTACGTTTCGTTCCTTTGGTACGGGGCGGGTATGCGTTGGCGATCGTGGTGGGATGGTTATCGTATAATAAGGCATCCGGCTTGTTTGTTTCTTACTTGACGATGTTGTTGGCCACGGTTTATTTCTCAAGTCTTATATTTTTTGTCTTGGAGCATAAGGTGAACCCGTTGGTGGCTAATTATGGGGACGCTCTATGGTGGGCGTTTATGGATGTGACGACGGTTGGCTCTAACATATCCGCTATTACGGTTACGGGACGAGTCCTCTCAGTCGTATTGGCTGCTTTGGGCATGATGATGTTTCCAATATTTACGGTATATGTGACAAGCCTTGTCCAAAAAAGTAACGAGGAGAAAAAGAGGTTTTATGAGAACATACAGGCTCCTTCTCCCCAGCCAAAGGTGAAGGATAAATAGAAACCCTGGTTCCTTACGGTGGATACTGCGAGGTTTTCCCGTAGGGAGTAAATAGGCGGAAGGAAGTGGCTGAGATTACACTATGATTTGTCGGAAAGTTTGATTGGCTTCTGTTTTTTTCGTATCTTTACGGCCCCTAAAACCAGATAGGTAAAAGATGATAAAAGATAAGCAGGCATTGGAAGGCGGGCGCATATCCATACTTGGCGCACGTGTTCATAATCTGAAGAATATAGATGTAGAGATTCCGAGGAATAAGTTGACGGTGATTACCGGCATGAGTGGTAGCGGCAAGTCCTCATTGGCGTTCGATACGATTTTCGCCGAGGGACAAAGGCGGTATGTGGAGACATTCTCGGCTTACGCCCGGAATTTCTTAGGGAATATGGAGAGACCCGATGTGGATAAGATAACGGGCCTGAGTCCGGTTATCTCCATTGAGCAAAAGACAACCAATAAGAATCCTCGTTCCACTGTCGGTACGACTACCGAGATCTATGACTTTTTCCGTTTGCTTTACGCTAGGGCGGGAGAGGCCTATTCCTATTTGAGCGGGGAGAAGATGGTGAAATATACCGAGGATCAAATCTTACGGCTGATCTTGGATGAGTACAACGGGAAAAAAACGTATCTCTTGGCTCCGTTGGTCCGTAATCGTAAGGGGCACTATAAGGAACTTTTCGAGCAGATACGTAAAAAAGGATATCTGAACGTCCGTGTCGATGGCGAGTTGAAAGAGATCTTCCATGGGATGAAGCTGGATCGTTATAAGATGCACAGCATCGAGGTGGTGATCGATAAGATGATTGTCTCCGAGGCAGACGAGCGTCGTTTGAAAGAGAGCTTGAAGATCGCCATGAAGCAAGGCGATGGCCTTGTGCTGATACTGGATGCCGAGACTAACGAGGTTCGCCATTATAGTCGTCGCTTGATGGACCCGGTGACCGGATTGTCTTACAGTGAGCCGGCTCCGCATAATTTCTCGTTCAACTCCCCTCAAGGAGCGTGTCCGAAATGTAAAGGCTTAGGACAGGTCAATTTGTTGGATATGGACAAGATCGTTCCCGATCCATCCTTAAGTATATATAGCGGTGGCATCGTCGCTTTAGGTAAATATAAGAATTCGTTGATATTCTGGCAGATCGAGGCGCTTTGCCAAAAGCATGGCGTGACGATCAAGACGCCTATACGGGATATTCCCGAGGAGGCGATGGACGAGATCATGAATGGTACAGACGAGCGGTTGCAGATCAAGAATGACTCGTTAGGATCGTCTAACTATTTCTTGTCGTATGAGGGAGTCGCCAAGTATATCTTGATGCAACAGGAGAGCGAGGCGTCCGCCTCGGCGCAGAAATGGGCGGGACAATTCATCAAGATGGCCACTTGTCCGGAATGTAACGGTTGGCGGTTAAATAAGGAGGCGTTGAGCTACCGGATAGCGGGAAAGAATATCGCCGAGTTGTCGGCCATGGATATCTCGGAATTATATGAGTGGCTGGAGGGTATTGAGGAGAAGCTAGACCCGAAACAGCTTCGGATCGCTACGGAGATATTGAAGGAGATACGCTCCCGCCTGCGCTTCTTGCTGGATGTGGGATTGGATTATCTTTCCATGAACCGGGGTTCCGCTACCTTGTCCGGTGGCGAGAGTCAGCGTATCCGTCTGGCTACCCAGATCGGAAGCCAATTGGTGAACGTACTTTATATATTGGATGAGCCGAGCATCGGTTTGCACCAGCGGGACAACGTCCGTTTGATTAATTCCCTGAAACAATTGCGTGATACGGGAAACTCCGTGATCGTCGTGGAGCATGATAAGGATATGATGCTGAGTGCCGATTACGTGGTGGATATGGGGCCTAAAGCGGGCCGTCTGGGGGGTGAGGTCGTTTTTGAGGGAACGCCCAAGGAGATGCTGCGTGTAGATACCTTGACCTCTTCCTATCTGAATGGAAACACGGAGATAGCCGTTCCTGCCGAGCGTCGGAAAGGCAACGGGCAATTTATTACGATCGAGGGAGCCAGCGGCAATAACCTGAAGCATGTGGACGTGTCTTTCCCCTTGGGTACTCTTATTTGCGTCACGGGTGTGTCGGGTAGCGGAAAGTCTACCTTGATAAACCGCACGCTGCAACCGATCTTGAGCCAGCATTTCTATCGCTCGCTGGAAGACCCCTTGGCATACGACGCCATCGAGGGAATCGAGCATGTCGATAAGATCGTGAATGTGGATCAATCTCCGATCGGTCGTTCCCCCCGGAGCAACCCAGCTACCTATACGGGGGTATTCTCGGATATCCGGAATCTGTTCGTGGAACTTCCGGAATCGAAGGTGAGAGGGTATAAACCGGGACGTTTCTCTTTTAACGTATCGGGCGGACGGTGCGAGACCTGTAAGGGAAATGGCTATAAGACGATCGAGATGAATTTCCTTCCGGACGTGCTGGTGCCTTGCGAGGATTGTCACGGCAAGCGATATAACCGGGAAACCCTAGAGGTTCGTTTTCGTGGGAAATCAATTGCGGATATCTTGGATATGACGATTAATATGGCAGTGGAGTTCTTCGAGAATATCCCGACTATCTTATCCAAGATCAAGGTCCTGCAGGATGTAGGTCTGGGATATATCAAGTTGGGGCAACCCTCTACTACCTTATCCGGTGGCGAGAGCCAACGTGTCAAGCTGGCTACCGAGCTGGCGAAGCGGGATACGGGAAAGACGCTTTATGTATTGGATGAACCTACCACCGGTCTGCACTTCGAGGATATCCGGGTCTTGCTGGGGGTATTGAACAAGTTGGTGGATAAAGGCAACACGATCATCGTTATCGAACATAACCTCGATGTTATCAAAAGCGCCGATTACTTGATCGATATGGGCCCCGAGGGCGGTCGCCGTGGAGGTAACGTCCTTTTCACCGGGACTCCGGAGGCTTTAGCGAAGAGTGGCGTCGGGTTTACGGCTCCGTTCTTGAAAGAAGAGTTAGATATAGCAAATAAGAAAAAATGAAGAATCCTATACAAATGATCAAGCAGTGCGTGGAGAAGGAGGAACCTTACTTCGTGCTGAGAGGGCAGGACGTATGTGCGTTGGCTGCCATAGAGACCTATTATGAGGAGGTGAGGAATAAGGTGAAAGATCCTTATTTCATCGAGGAGATCGAAGAGATCATGAAAGATTTCCGGGCGTACCGGGAGGAAGTGTCTAACACTAAAATACCGGATTGATTTATGGCAGACGACAGTTACAAGACCATCAAGCAAGTAGCCGAGGGATATTATACCGAGAAGCGCAGCCGCTTTATCTCGTATGCTATCCCCGTGCGTACGGTGGAAGAGGTGAAGGAGCAACTGGAGAAATACCGTAAACAATATTATGATGCCCGCCATGTATGCTGGGCGTATATGTTAGGTCCAGAGCGGCAGACGTTCCGGGCCAACGATGACGGGGAGCCTTCTTCCACGGCCGGGAAACCGATCCTCGGACAGATCAACTCGAATGAGCTGACCGATTTATTGATTGTCGTAGTACGTTACTTTGGTGGAATCGAGTTAGGAACCAGCGGGCTGATCGTCGCTTATCGCACGGCCGCCGCCGAGGCTATCGCCGCCGCCGAGATCGAGGAACGTACGGTAGACGAGGACATCACGGTCGTTTTCGAATACCCATACCTGAACGGGATCATGCGTATCGTAAAAGAGGATAACCCCGCTATCATCTCACAAAAGTTCGAGATGGATTGCGAGATGACGCTTCGTATCCGTAAAGGAGAGGCTGAACGCCTCAAAAATCGTTTGTTAAAGGTTGAGACCGCTTATCTAAAAGAGTAGCAAGCGATCAACTAATTCAATTTTCAATTGTTTTTTGTAGAGACAAGGCTCATGAGGAACCCTGCCCCTGCATTTTATTGTGTAAATATTAATATAGTTTTATCTGAATGAAAAAAGTTCTTTTATTCTCTCTTTTTCTAGTGTTGGGTTTGGTCGTGTCGCAAATGCTTCCCGCTATGGTGGGGGAACAGTATTCGCTGGTAAAGACGATCTCTAATACATTTTTGTTTATTTGCCTTGCGTTTATCATGATTAATGTGGGGCGTGAGTTCGAGATTGATAAGACCCGGTGGAAGTCTTATACCGAAGATTATTTCATAGCGATGGCTACGGCTGCGTTTCCGTGGATATTCGTGGCTTTATATTATATGTTTGTCTTGCTTCCGGGCGATTTATGGGGAAGTTGGGACGCTTGGAAGGAGAACCTGTTGCTAAGCCGGTTCGCTGCTCCTACCTCGGCGGGTATCTTGTTTACGATGTTGGCCGCCGCCGGGCTAAAAGCCTCTTGGGTGTATAAGAAGGTACAGGTATTGGCGATCTTCGATGACTTGGACACGATCCTGTTGATGATCCCGTTGCAAATCATGATGATCGGCTTGCGCTGGCAATTGGGAGTCATTATTCTGGTTGTGGTATTGCTCTTGATTCTGGGCTGGAAGAAAATGGGATATTATAATGTACGTCAAGACTGGAAAGCCATCTTGTTCTATGCCGTCGTGACGTTTGGTATCACGCAAGTGATTTATCTGGTATCGAAACATATGTACGGGGAGGAGGCTAGCATCCATATCGAGGTACTTTTACCTGCGTTTGTCGTAGGTATGATCATGCGGCATAAGCATATCGATACCAAGATCGAGCATCAAGTGTCCGATTTTATCTCTTATCTCTTTATGTTCCTTGTCGGAGTGAGCATGCCGGTGTTTATGGGTGTGGATTTCGCTCAGCAAGCGGCGGAAGTAACTACGGTGACAGGCGCACAGCCGATGATGTCATGGTCGATGATCGCTTTACACGTCGTAATCGTCTCATTCTTATCCAATATCGGTAAACTATTTCCTTTGTTTTTCTACCGTGACCGGATGAAACGGGAGCGTTTGGCGCTGTCTATCGGTATGTTTACCCGTGGAGAGGTAGGAGCCGGCGTTATTTTCATAGCCTTGGGATATGGATTAGGTGGCCCTATGTTGATAATTTCTGTGTTAACTATTGTGTTTAATTTAATTTTAACTGGTATCTTTGTCATCTGGGTAGAGAAACTCACACGCAGCGCTTATAACCTGGAGCAAGCAGGAAAAGCCAAAGCTGTCAATTAATAGAAAAAACACTTGAAGGTATTTCAAGATGATATCCCGTTTCCCTCTTGGGAGGGAACGGGAATAGTCATAGTACGATCAATTGTTGAAGACCTTCATCTAACTTATTATTTATGGACCGTACGATTAATGTTATCCTTAAACCGTTGCGTCGCTTCGCTATACAGAAGCCGAACGCTAGTCTTTTATTGTTTGCCGCTACCATCATCGCTATGGTCTTGGCCAATTCGCCTTGGGCAGATAGGTATCACCAGTTATTAGCTTTTCCAATCGATCTGCAAGCCGGGCAGTTTAACTTCTTTGCGCATCATGGCGAGACCATGTCTATGCTGGCTTTCGTGAACGACGCCCTTATGGCGGTTTTCTTTTTCGTGATCGGTCTGGAGATCAAGCAAGAGGTATTGATCGGTGAGTTGAGTTCCGTGCGGAAGGCGCTATTGCCTATTATCGCCGCCTGTGGTGGAATGATCGTGCCGGTCTTATTTTATATGTTAGTATGTAATACGCCTCCCGAGGTAAACGGGGCGGCTATTCCGATGGCTACGGATATCGCTTTCGCCTTGGCCGTATTGGGCTTGTTGGGGAAGCGGGTGCCGTTGAGCATGCGTATCTTCTTGACCGCCTTGGCTGTGGTGGATGATATTGGAGGTATCATAATTATCGCCCTGTTTTATAGCGGGCATATCGCTTTCGAGCCTTTGTTGATATCCCTGATAGTCCTCGCTTTGTTGTATGTGGGAGGAAAGTTCCGGGTACATAACCGATTGTTTTTCTATATCGGTGGCTTTATCGTTTGGCTGCTATTTCTGGAGTCAGGAATCCATCCGACAATCGCCGGCGTGTTGATCGCCTTTACGGTTCCAGCCCGTCCGGTTGTTAAGCTAGATGATTTCACGTGTGATATGACCGGGTATTTGAATATGCTGGACTATACCGAGGTTCGTCAGTCCCGTAAAGCGGAAGTGCTTACGCCTACACAAATTCAGGTATTGAATAACATCCATACGTTGGCGGATAAAACGATCAGTCCGTTGCAGACCATCGCTGATAAGTTGCATCCTTTGGTAAACTATGTGATACTTCCTTTATTCGCTTTCGTGAATGCCGGTGTGACATTCGGGGATATCCAACCCCAGACATTAGTTAATGTACCGTTGGCGGTGTTCGTGGGCCTATTTGTAGGAAAGACATTAGGTATATTCTCTTTCTCTTACTTGTTCGCATGTACGCCATTTGCCTCCATGCCTACAGGCATGAGCAAGCGTAATTTATTTGGAGTATCCATGTTGGGAGGAATCGGTTTCACGGTCGCTTTGTTTATAGCGAATCTTTCCTTTGACGGCAGTACGGCGGCGGGTGCCGATCTCTTGAATCAGGCGAAGCTGGGTGTATTCACGGGATCGTTTATATCCGGTCTTTGCGGTTATCTGGTATTGAAATGGGTTTTACCTAAAGAAAAAGTGGAAACGATCTAAATAAAAAGGCAGTCCTGCAAAGGACTGCCTTTTACATTATATTATGCCGTAACTAAAGTTTCGTGAGATCTTGTTGCCATGTAATATATGATTTGATAATTGAGCACGCCTTCTTAAACCTCTTTGGATTTGTTGAATAGCGAGCCGATCCATAATAACAAAATAGCTCCGACCGTAGAGGTTATCAAGCTTCCTAAGATACCACCGGCCGATATGCCTAGTAAGCTGAATACCCAGCCACCCAATACACCTCCAATAATACCTAGGATCAAATTAACAATGACCCCGAAACCTCCTCCACGCATGATCTTACCAGCCAGATAGCCGGCAACGATACCGATGATAATAGACCAAATAAATCCCATAACGAATAGTTTTATATTTTATTAAAAAGTTCTGATGCTTTGTATTTAAACACATCCGAAAAGTCTTTAGTTGCGCTTTGTACCTCTTTTTAACGAATCATTCCAAAAGATCTAGCGAATCGATGAAGGATTTATAGACGGGATGGTTCAATTGAAAGACAATCGCTTCGAAAGGACGGAGCGTGATATCTTTTTGAGGCGCCATATGACTTCGGTCCCCGTAATTGTCCAATAGGACGTGTGCGTTACTCATATCTATCCCCGGAGTGGAGATTGCCGCCTTGGGGGAGAAATTGAGCATAATCAGATAAGTGTCGGCCCCAGTCTTGCGTAAGAAGGTATAGGATTGGGGATTCTCCGCATCCAGCAAATGATAACTGCCATAAATCAAACTCGGATTCTCCTTACGGAAACTGACTACTTTCTTAAAATAATTAAGTATGGAGGTCGGATCTTTTTCTTCGTCCGCTACGTTTATCCAAGTATAATCCGGATTTACCTTTAACCAAGGGGTTCCTGCCGTAAATCCCGCTTCCGGCGAGCGATCCCATTGGAAAGGAGTGCGGGCGTTGTCTCGTCCGGTCTCTTTCTGTTCGTCCAATACCGCCTGCGGATCTTTACCCTCTGCTTTCGCTTTCTTATAGCGGTTGATCGTATCGATATCGTTATAATCCTCGATATGGTCGAACCGAATGTTACGCATACCTATCTCGTCCCCGGCGAACCAATAAGGCGTTCCTCTCATCGTAAGCAGAAAAGTAATAAGCATCTTAGCGGACAAGGCCCTGAACTCATCCTTATCGCTACCAAAGCGACTGACCATACGGGGCTGGTCATGATTACCCAAGTAGATCGAGGGCCAACCCTTATCTACCGCCTTATCCCATTCCGTAAACATCTTCTTTAGGGCGATCAAGCTATAGTCTATACCGGATTCCGGATTGTCCGGTAGGGTTGTATTCCGGATACGGGCGGCGTCGAAATGATAAAGCATATTCAACTCTTCCCGGGCCGGATCGACAAATTTAGCGACATCATCTACCATCACGGCCGAACCTTCTCCAACACTCATACAATCGTATTTGCTTAATACCTGCCGATTCATCTCGTGAAGATAGAGGTGTAGGCGAGGCTCTTTGGCATAGAAAGAAAAGATATCCGGATATTTCTTGGAATCTATGAGAGGGAATGAGGGATCTTTGGCGATAAGAGAGATGGAATCCATGCGAAAACCGTCTATCCCTTTATCGAACCAGAAGCGCATCATATCGAAAATCTCTTGGCGTACCTCTGGGTTCTCCCAATTTAAGTCGGGTTGTTTCCGGGAGAAATAATGCAGGTAATACGAGTCGGTTGGCTTGTTATACGTCCAAGCGTTGCCTTCCTCGTCGAAATAGCTGAGGCGCAAGGGAGGCTCACCTTTCTCGGCCGGCCACCAATGGTAATAATTATAATAGGGATTATGTCTGGATTTACGGGCTTCCTCGAACCAAGGATGCTCGTCGCTGGTATGGTTTACTACCAAGTCCAGTACCAGTCGCATCTCCCGTTTATGAATCTCTTTCAGGAGGCGGTCGAAATCTTCCATCGTACCGAATTCTCTCATGATTTCCCGATAGTCGCTGATGTCGTAACCATTATCATCGTTGGGAGAGAGAAAGATCGGGTTTAACCAGATGATATCCACACCCAAGCTTTGTATATAATCCAAGCGGGAGGTGATACCGTTTAAGTCACCGATTCCGTCGTCATCGCTGTCCTGAAAGCTACGGGGATAGATTTGGTATATAATCGCTTCTTTCCACCAAGTCTTTTGAATGTCCTCTTGACCGGACGTACTCTCTGTAACATGCTTTGAATCCATTTTATTATTCTTTAGTTTTTTACTATAACAAAAGGATGTGGTGGTTAGTTTCAGCAACTTATGACGCTTGGGAAGTGTTGTTTTATCAATAAATAGAAGAAACATATGGAAAATGGAGTAATGATGCAGTATTTCGAATGGAATCTGCCGAACGATGGAATGCTGTGGAAACGGCTGAAGGATGATGCCTCGCATTTACATGAGATCGGGATCAGCGCCGTATGGATTCCACCCGCGTACAAAGGCCATGAGCAAGCGGACGAGGGGTATGGAACCTATGATCTATATGATTTGGGGGAGTTCGACCAAAAAGGGACCATACGCACCAAGTATGGAACTAAACAGGAACTTCAAGAAATGATCGAGGAACTTCACCGGAACCAGATTGGCGTATATCTGGATGCCGTGATGAACCATAAGGCGGGAGCCGATTATACCGAGTGGTTTATGGCGCAAGAGGTAGATCCTGGGCAACGGGAAAACGCTACCAGCGAACCCCATGAGATAGAGGGCTGGACCGGCTTCGACTTCCCGGGGCGTGGCAATATGTATTCTAATTTTAAATGGCATTGGTTTCATTTCTCCGGGACGGACTATGATGTATCCCGCAAGAAGGAAGGTATATTCCAGATTCTGGGAGAGGGAAAACATTGGAGTGAGGGAGTCGATGATGAGAATGGAAATTACGACTATCTCATGTTCGCCGATCTGGATTTCGATAACCCTGAAGTCGTGCGTGAGATGCAGGAATGGGGGATCTGGGTATCGAACGAACTAAACTTGGACGGTATGCGACTCGATGCGATCAAGCATATGAACGACCAGTTTATCAAGCATTTTCTGGAGGCGGTGAGAGCGGATCGGGGAGAGGGCTTCTACGCTGTCGGGGAATATTGGAAAAACGATACCGAATCGTTGGAGGCTTACCTGTCGCAAGTAGAATATAACGTGGATTTGTTTGACGTAGCCTTACATTATAACTTGAATGAGGCTTCCGAGAAAGGTCGTGACTATGATTTACGCGATCTATTAAAAGGGACCTTGGTCGAGATATGCCCGGATCAAGCCGTCACCTTCGTGGATAACCATGATTCCCAGAAAAACAGTTCTTTGGAGTCGCAGGTGAAGGATTGGTTCAAACCTTCCGCCTACGGTTTGATCCTGTTGATGAAGAAAGGGTATCCGTGTATCTTTTATGGGGATTATTATGGCGTAAAAGGGAAGAAATCTCCCCATCGTAAGGTATTGGATATGCTATTGCGTGCCCGGAAAGAATATGCGTACGGGGAAGAGGTGGATTATTTTGATCATCCGAACACGATTGGCTTCGTACGCTTGGGAGATCCGAGACATGCTGATTCGGGCTTGGCGGTGGTTATCTCGAACGGGGAAGATGGAGAGAAAACAATGTCTGTGGGGGAGAACCGGAAAGGCGAGGTATGGCA
Source organism: Parabacteroides sp. KHUB-02 (assembly GCF_056640955.1). NCBI lineage: Bacteria > Pseudomonadati > Bacteroidota > Bacteroidia > Bacteroidales > Tannerellaceae > Parabacteroides > Parabacteroides sp. KHUB-02. The sequence continues at coordinate 1,350,141 of NZ_JBWQEV010000001.1, forward strand.
TGAGATCACAGGCTCGGTAAAAGATACCGTGACGATTGATGAGGAAGGGAAAGGCCGTTTCCTTGTCAAGGGAGGCAAATTGGCTGTTTGGGTCAAGGTCAAGGCTTAACGGATGCTTTACTTGACCTCGAATTGTATTTTCTTCTGGTTCCCCTCGTTGTCGATGAGGGTAAGGAGATGTTTTCCTTGGCTCACGGAGCAACTGATCTGGTGATTCTCGGTGGTCTCTCCCAGATAGCTTTCGTCCAGATGCCAGTAAATCGTAGCGTCACGGCGGGCGTGGGCGGCCTTGAAGATAAATTTCTCGGACTTTCCGGAGAAGCCTTTCGGAAGGTAGAGAATGGCGTTATGCTCGGGATAGATCAGTTCGATCTGGCGGTTCAGGTCTTGCCCGCAGCCGGGTTTTACCGGAGGGAGCGGGATATAATCGATGTGATAGTTGCGGTAGTAATACTCCTGCGCGGGAGGAAGCACGAACCACGGGCGGCTGATCATCCGGTCGACAGACTCGCAGGAACTATTGACCCTGTACCGTCCGTCCGCCGATAGATGCACGAGCTTATGGTAGGGGCAAATCCCCGTGTTATTGCCGGACAGCGGCATGTATAAGGTGTCCGTTTGCTCGCAGTAGGGCGAGGCTTTATGCCCGCTGTTCCGGCAGATCGCCATGGGAAGCGTCTCATCGTAGGGCAGGTCGAACCATTCGCCACCGGGCAATAGGGAAAAGAGATCGAAAAGGACCGGGGCGGCGTTGCCGACACCCGTAAGTCCCGGACGGCCCTCGCCGGAAGCGTTACCTGCCCATACGCCGACGACGTAGCGGGGAGTCATGCCGATCGCCCAAGCGTCTCGTCCCCCGTAACTCGTCCCGGTCTTCCATGCGATCCGTTTCATCGACTCGAATTGTTGCCAGTCGGCCTCTTCCTCGGGACGGTTCAGTGCGGACATCGCCTCGAACGTGTACCACAGGGCCGCGGAGGAAAGGAGAGCCTTATCGGTGAGCCGGCTATCGGTAAGGGAACGGATGGGTTCCTTCCTCTCCGCCGGAAAGGGAGTCAGCGGATGGATATCCGCGGGATTATAGCGTCCGTTGTAAGTACGGTAATGTTTAAGCACACGAGACATGGAGGCATACATACCGGAAAGATCCCATAAGGTTCCCTCGGCCCCTCCCAAGATCAAGGAGGCCCCGTAATGTTCCTCGGAGAAACGTAAGGTAGTCATTCCCCACGATTTCAGTAAAGACATAAAGCGTCCGGTATTATACTGGGAGAGCATACGTACCAAGGGCACGTTCAAGGAGCGCTCTATGGCTACATGGGCCGGTACCGCCCCGTAGAATGTCTTGTTGTAATTATGGGGGGAGAAGCCGTTTATATTCAAGGGCACGTCCGATACCAGCATGGAGGGGAGCAACAGCCCGTCGTGCAGCATACCGGCATACAGGAAGGGCTTGAGAATACTTCCCGTGCTGCGGGGCGAGGTGATGATGTCCACTTGGTTCCCTCGCCGCTCGTCGGCCGGATAGGTAGCGTTTCCGGCGTAGGCCAATACCTCCCCGGTCTCCACGTCCGCTACGATCGCCGCCAGATTATAGATATGGTTGGAACTGTATTCACGGGCATAACGGTTTACGAGGGCCTGTGTCTGTCGTTGCAGGGCTTGGCGGACGGAGGTTTGGATGCGTTGTCCCGGTTGTTCCGCAGCCAGTCTTTCTAACAGGTGAGGGGCATCATTAGGTAAAGGGAGAGGGGCTTCGGGAAGTGGCTCCATGCAGGCCAGCTCGTATTCGGTCTCCTCCAATACACCTTTCTTTTGAAGGGAAGCCAATAAGCGATCCCGCTTCTCCTTCAGTTGTTTCCGGTTTCTCCCGGGGTGGATCAAGGCGGGGGAGTTGGGAAGGACGGCCAGCGTAGCGCTCTCGGCCCACGATAGCTCGGAGGCGCTTCGCCCGAAATAACGCCATGCGGCGGTCTCCAGCCCGATCACGTTTCCCCCGAAGGGAGCGTGCGAGGCATAGAGGTTCAGTATCTCTTGTTTGCTATAGGTGGTTTCTAGAAAGAGCGCCCAGCACATCTCGATCGTTTTCTCGTAGAAGGTCCGGTTTTGGTTCCCTCTCGCTATGCGTGCCAATTGCATGGTCAAGGTACTTCCTCCGCTCACCACACGCCCCGCTTTCCCGTTCAAGCGGATCGCCCGGAAGATGGCGGCGGGGTCTATACCGGGATGGTAAAAGAACCGTTTATCCTCATACGTGAGCAAGCAATCCACGAATTTATCAGGCAAGCTATCCGCCGCCGGGAAACGCCATTGCCCGTCCGGTGCGATACGTGCGCCTAAAAGCTCGCCCTCGGCCGAATATAATAAGGTAGAGCAGGGGGCGGGAAATAATTGCCGGGGCACGATGCCATACAGGATACACCACGCCGTCACGCCGATCCCCAAGAGGGATGCGAGGAGGCGCCATGGCACTCGTCCCGGCCTCGGTAGTAGCGACTTGGATAGATGGCTGAGGCATCTGCCAGTACTCCGTAGGAAGTACTGTAGTACTGTGCGCAAAGTACTGCGGTACTCCTTAAGAAGTACTGCGGTACTGTCCGGCTGAGTATTGCGGTACTTTATAAAGAGTACTGCCTCAATCATACCAATTGACACTCTCCTCATAATGATCGAACCTTAGCTCTTCCGTCACTCCGACCCTTCGCAAGGCGTTTAGCACGATCCTTTGCTCTTTAGGTGAGAGTGGAAATTCGCCCCTTCGCCGCTCGAAGTAGGGGTTACGTCCGAAATGGGACATGAGTATCGACATGAATTGCTGGTATTGCGCCGGGAACATCCGGCTCTGCATCCCGGTGAAGCCCCGTGCGTAGGTGACGGGAGCGGAGTCTCGGAAGTAGGGGCAAGCCTCATCCCGGGTACAGAGGGTGGGGTTCAGCAGCCGTAATACGGTTGCCGGTTGTTCGATGAGCGGTTGGTAGGCGATCTGGTGCAGGCACTTTCCGGCCCGAGGGCAATCTTGTTGCTGGCAGACGGCGTAGTCGATGGGGATTTCCTTGTGTAGTTTCTTGGGCATGATCTTGTTATTTTATGTATTATCGGGATTGAAATCTGTCGGGAACAAGGTCTCGCTATCGAAACGGTCAAAATCCGATTGGAAGAGACGGTCTTGAATGACCCGATACTTCTCGAACTCGGCTTCTGCGAAAGCTTTGGCTAATTCGGTTGTCACCTTGCCGGCGTTGGTCAATAAGTCATTACCTCCGGCTTCGAGTATCAGGTCGATACGTTTTGCCCAGTCTTCCATGGTCATGGGTATATGTCGTTTAGCCATCCGCTCTGCCATATCTAGAACTGCGTTGACTAAATGTCCCATGTCGTCCAACTCCATCTCGTTAAGGTAGTTCTTGGCAATGGCCACATCTGTTTTTACGATCTTCCCTTTAGGCGCATTTTCCCATGTGGTCAGTCCCATATGTTCTTTTTCCGAGTTGGCTCGGTTCACGATTAACTCGGCGGCGGTATGACCGTGTACGGCATAATGTATCTTATTTTGTACCTTTTGGAAAAAGAGGCGGGTGGTTGGTGCGTCACGATTATAGTCAATAGCGGTAGCATAGATATCGGTCAACTTTTGGTAAAAGTGACGCTCGCTTAACCGTATCTCCCGTATCTCGGCTAGTAGATGTTCAAAATAATCTTCACCGATGAAAGAGCCGTTCTCCATACGCTTCTTGTCTATCACATAACCACGGATAGCGAATTGCCGGATGACCGATGTGCACCATTGGCGAAATTGTGTAGCACGAACGCTGTTTACACGATAACCGACAGAAATGATCGCATCAAGGTTATAAAACAATGTTTTTCGGGATACTTGCCGTCCGCCCTCGGTTTGAACAACCGAGAAAAACTCGGTAGTTGAATCTTTCCGTAATTCACCGGATGTAAAGATGTTCTTTAGGTGTAATCCGATATTGTCTGTAGAGCAGTCAAACAGGGTAGACATCGCTTTCTGCGTGCACCAGATGGTTTCGTCATGATACATTACCTGTATGCCATCTTCCTTGCCTTCTAGCATGAAAATAAGGAATTCCGCCGTGCTATTTCGAATTTCGAATTTCTTCGCCATATACTTTTCTTTCCTCTTGTTTAGCGACTCCTGTACTTCTTTGGTGGCATACAGGTCGCTCCATATTTAAGACAAATGTACGAAAAATATCAGTTTGTCTGAAAGTATAGGAGAGAAATCCTTCTATTTATGTACATTTGTGGATTAACCATTTAAACATTCATGTGTATGATACGGTCTATCGGTTTATTCTGCGTACTTTGTCTCTTGTCTATCTTGACAAGTTGTCATACGACAAGCCCTGCGGATCAAGATCTCCCTCCTTATAATCCGAATGTAGAGGCGTTTACTACCGGGAAGATTTCCCGGTATTCTCCCGTTTACCTGATCTTTAATCAAGAGATCCCGGCGGATCGATTAAAGGCGGACCGATTGGGGAAACTCGTGCGCCTCAAGCCCGATGTACCGGGGAAATGGGCTTTCGAGAATAACCGGACGTTGGTATTCAAGCCGGAGAAAGGCTTTGAGCGAAACACCTCTTATCAGGTGAAAGCCGATTTGTCCGAATGGTTTGAGGCACAAGGTAAGGATAAGTGGTTCGCTTTTGGTTTTACCACGCTCCCTTTAGCCCTTCGGGGGAATCTGGAATCGATGGATATCAACAAGAAAAACGAGAATGGGTACGATCTGACCGCCGTGCTTTTTACTCCGGATAAGGAATCTCCGGAGACCGTGGAGTCGTTGGTGGATTTCTCGGAGAAGGTAGACGCTACTTGGCAACACAGCCCGGATGGAAAGAAACATGAGGTGACCTTACTCAATGTCTCCGCCGGGATGGAGGGGGAACGGACACTTAGGCTTTCCGTCTCTTCTAATAAACTAGGCGTGGAAAAGGCCGATGTCGTGACAGTGAGCGTTCCGGATCAGAATGATTTCTCGGTGTACGACGTGACGTATGTGTCCGAGCCGGAGCGTTACGTGGAGGTCGCTTTCACGAAGTTATTGGATGTGGGCCAGGATATGAGAGGCTTGGCCTTTATCGCCGAGAATACGTCGGAGACCGTAACCGTGGACGGAAACAAGCTACGCCTATATCCGGATGCCGATTTGTGGCAAAAGGGCGTGATGAATATCCACCTGAACCAAGGCATCCGCAGCAAGAGCGGCTTGAACCTGAAAGAGGCTGTCGTGCGTCAAATAATCCTAGATGAGCAGAAACCCGGCGTCCGTTTTATCGGGAAAGGAGTGATCATCCCGCAATCCACGCAATTATCCGTTCCTTTCCAAGCGATTTATTTGCGAGGGGTTACGGTGAGCGTTATCAAGATATTGGAGCAGAATATCGGTCAGTTCCTGCAATCGAACAACTTGGATGAGTCCGGGGAGCTGATGCGTGTCGGACGCTTGATCGCCCGTAAGACGATCTTCTTGGATGAGGAGGGTCTTGACCTGTCCCGGTGGAATACGTTTGCGGTCGATTTAAAGCGGTTGATCGAGCCGGAACCGGGTGCTATCTACCGTCTGGAGCTTTCGTTTGACCGGCCTTTGTCGGCCTATCCTTGCGGGAATGATACGTTGAAGATCTCGAAGGAGCAGATCTTGGCCTCGGACGAGATCCGTTTCAAGGAAGAGTCCGCCCGTTTTGACGAGGGAGCGTATTATTACCGTCAATACGATTGGTCTAGTTATAATTGGAAAGAATGGAACGATCCTTGCTCGGATAGTTATTACTTTAATAAGGTAGAGGGAAAGAATATCTTGGCTACCAATTTGGGACTGGTCGCCTTGATGGGGCAGGATAATGATATGACCGTGTTGGTGCATAATATACAGAATACGGAGCCGGAGCGAGGAGTTACGGTTACCGCCTATAATTACCAACACCAAGCGTTGGCCTCGGGCACGACCGATGATAAGGGACAGGTACGGCTGGATCTCTCCTCGGGACGTCCGTTCTACCTGATCGCCTCACAGGGAACCCAACGTTCCTATCTGCGGGTGGATAACGGATCGGCTCTCTCGCTCAGTTCGTTCGATGTATCGGGCGAGGTAGTCCAGAAAGGGATCAAGGGCTTTATCTATGGTGAGCGAGGCGTATGGCGTCCGGGTGATACGTTGCATCTGGGCTTTATGCTGAACGACCGGGCGAAGCAATTGCCGGCAGAGCATCCGGTGGTGATGGAGCTGTACAACCCGTTAGGGCAAATGTATGCCCGTAAGACGCAGACCCGTGGCGAGCTGGGGCTTTACGCCTTCGATTTCGTTACCGAGGCGGATGCCCCCACGGGTGCGTGGAATGTGAAGGCACAAGTGGGTGGGGTCTCTTTCTCGAAGCGCTTACGCATCGAGTTCATCAAGCCGAACCGCCTGAAGATCGCCTTATCCATGCCGGAGAAGACCTTGTTGCGTGGTGAGCCTATGGATGCCCGCCTGCATGTGGAATGGCTGCAAGGAGCTATCGCCCGTAACTTGAAATATGATATACAAGGTACCTTTATCGCCACCCCGACTACCTTCGAGGGCTATAAGGGTTTCTATTTCGACGATCCTTCCCGTGTATTTAATACGGAAGAGAGCAAGTTGATCTCCGGCGTTACCAATGAGCGGGGCGATGCCACGGTACAAGCCCGCTTCGAGCTGGGTTCTACCGCTCCCGGAATGTTGCTGGCAAACCTAGTGACCCGGGTCTATGAGGAATCCGGCGATTTCAGTATCGACGCGGACCGGATGCTTTACTCGCCTTATCGCCGGTATGCCGGTATCAAATCTCCGCAGAAAGATAAGGAACAACTAAATACCGGAGCCAATTATACCTACGAGGTCGCTTCTGTTGATTATTTAGGGAAACCGCAAGCGAATACGGAATTAGACGTGAAAGTATATAAGGTCTATTGGTATTGGTGGTGGGATTCCAACAGTAGCGGTCTGGCCAATTACGTATCGGATTCCTACAATAAGCCGGTAAAGACATTTACCGTCCGTACGGATGGGGCCGGTCGGGGTACGTTCCAGCTCTCTTTCCCGGATAAGGAGTGGGGAACGTATTTCATTTCCGTGAAAGATAAGGAGAGCAAGCACTCTACGGGAGTGATGAGTTATTTCGACTGGCCTTATAACGAGGGCCGACGTAACACCGATGGCAGCGAGTCCGCCACGATGCTTAGTTTCAAGACCGATAAGGATAGTTATACGCCCGGCGAGAAGATGGTAGTCACCTTCCCCTCTACGAAAGGAAGCCGTGCGATTATCAGTATAGAGAACGGCGTGCGTGTCCTTTCCTTGACGGAACATACGTGCGAGGATAAACAAACGACCGTGAGACTGGATGTGACGAAAGATATGCAGCCGAACGCTTACGTCTATATCACCCTTTTGCAGCCTCATGGCATCACGAAGAACGATTTGCCGATCCGCTTGTATGGCGTGGTCCCGTTCACGGTAACTTCTCCGGAGAGCCATCTGACCCCGGTCATCCAATCTCCCGCCGAGCTGAAACCGGATGCCTCTTATACCGTCTCCGTCTCCGAGAAGAATGGAAAGGAGATGGCTTATACGCTGGCGATCGTGGATGAGGGCTTGCTGGACCTGACCCGTTTCCGTACGCCGGAGCCTTGGAAGGCGTTTAACGCCCGGGAAGCGTTGGGCGTGAATACATGGGATTTGTATAACTACGTGGTTGGCGCTTACGGCGGCCGTATCGAGCAATTGTTCAGTATCGGCGGCGACGATGCGCTGAACAAAGGCCCGAAAGCGATCGTGAACCGCTTCAAGCCCGTGGTGCGATTTGCCGGCCCGTTCTTGCTGAAGAAGGGGAAGACCGCCCGGCATACCTATCAGATGCCGAATTATAACGGGCGTGTCAAGATCATGGTGGTAGCCGGAAACGGGGAGGCTTATGGACATGCCGATAAGAGCGTGATGGTACGTAAGCCCGTAATGCTGCTAGGAACCTTGCCCCGGGTGATCGGCGTGGGCGAGGAGATGGTAGTACCCGCTACGGTATTCGCTACCGAGGATGGCGTAGGAGCCGTGAATGTATCTATCGCTTGCAGCTCGAATATGGAAGTGGTCGGCGAGGCGACGAGGAGCTTGAGCTTCGAGCGGAAAGGGAATCAGCAAGCCTCGTTCCGTATCCGGGTGAAGAAGAACCCGGGTATCGGGAAGGTAACGATAACCGCTACGGGTAAAGGGGATAAATCCGTTTATGAGACGGAACTGGAGATCCGTACGGTACGCCGCCCGCAAGTGAAAGTTACCGCCGCTACCTTGGAGGCCGGCAAGTCTTGGAAAAAGACGGTTGCGATGCCGGGTGCCACGGGTACGAACCAGTTGACCTTAGAAGTGTCGGATATCGCCCCCGTGAACTTATCCTCACGTCTATCTTATTTGTTGGGTTATCCGCACGGATGTCTGGAACAGATCACCTCGAAAGGATTCCCGCAGCTTTATATCTCCTCGTTTACGGATTTGACCCCTCAACAGGCGAAATCCACGGAGGAGGCCGTGAAAGAGGTGATCCGCCGTCTGCGCTCTTACCAGACCGTAGATGGGGCTTTCGCCTATTGGCCGGGTGGAACGAGCAGCAATGGCTGGGGTACGGTTTACGCTACTCATTTCTTGCTGGAGGCCTCGAAGAGAGGTTACTTGGTTCCCGAGGCCATGAAACAAAGCGTATTGAATAATCTACGTCGGGTAGCCCGTAATTGGAAGCCGGTTACCTCTTATTATAAAGATTCGGAAGAGGTTACGCAAGCCTATCGCCTGTATGTATTGGCTTTGGCCGGGTCGCCGGAGATGGGTGCCATGAACCGCTTGAAAGAGATGAAAGACTTGGCCTCCATGAGTCGCTGGTCGCTAGCTTCCGCCTATGCCTTGGTCGGCCGTGAGGATGTCGCTCAAGACTTGATCAGTAAGACGACGGCTCTTCCTTCCGGTTATTCCGAGTATGACGAGACGTTCGGCAGTGATGTCCGGGATCAATCCATCCAGTTAATGACGCTTTGCTTGTTGGATAAAGGCAAGGAGGCCGCTACTTTGGTGGAAGAATTGTCCAAACAGCTTTCTTCGGATGATTGGTTGAGCACACAATCTACGGCATTCGCTTTAGTTGCCTTGTCGGACTACCTAGCTAAATATCGGGTAGACGGGGCCATGGATTTCACGTATGCTTGTGGCGGAAAGGATGGACAGGTGAAAACAGATAAGAATATATGGTCCGAGACCTTATTGGATAAGGCGGGGACCTCGGCGAGCGTCGAGTTGAAGAACACGGGTAAATCTACGCTCTTCGCCCGTATCATAACCGAGGGAATACCGGAGCAGGGAGAGGAAAAAGCGTATGCGAATGGTGTCTCGTTGGCGGTTAGCTATGTGGACTTGAACGGACGTCCGGTCAATGTCGCCCAATTGGAGCAAGGTACGAATTTCTCCGCCGTGGTTACGGTAAAGAACCCTTCGGCCCGGGGATATAATAATTTGGTATTATCGGAGATCTTCCCTGCCGGATGGGAAATACTGAATACCCGTTTCTTGAATGAGTCCGCTACGGACAGCTTGAGCGCCGGAGTGAATTATCAGGATATTCGTGACGACCGTGTTTATAGTTATATAGACCGTCTGCCGGCAGGCAGTCAAGTGACCGTGAAGATCAATCTTTGCGCAGTCTACCCGGGCCGCTTCTACCTGCCTCCGGTGTATTGCGAGGCGATGTACGATTATTTAATCCGTGCGAATACCGCGGGACAAGAAGTTACCGTATTCTAATTTCGTAGGGGGGGCGGGCAGACCCCGCCCTTATATTTTTTCGAAATTTATTGGATTTATAGTTGTATGCTCGAATAAAACCATTACATTCGCAGCATATTTGAGATTGATTTAAGTTAGTATTAGAAAGTATTGGCTCACAACTTGATTTGTTAGGTAAACTTTTTTAGTCGACATACTCAGCTCAATTAACCATTTAATTAAAGTTTACAAAATGAATCTTTACATTTCAAATCTAAGTTACAACATCTCTGATGAGGACTTAAGACAGTTATTTGCTGATTACGGTGAGATTACTTCAGCAAAAGTTATTATGGATAGAGAAACTGGCCGTTCAAGAGGCTTCGGTTTCGTTGAGCTGAGCGATGATGAGCTAGCTAAAAAGGCTATCGAGGAGTTAAACCAAGCAAGTTATGACGGCAAAGTCATCAATATAACAGAAGCCAGACCTAGAGAGGATAGAGGCGACAGAGGTGGTCGTTTCAATAACAACAGAGGTGGCGGCTACGGTTCCAACAGAGGCGGTGGCTATGGCTCTAACAGAGGTGGCGGTTATGGTTCTAACCGGGATGGTGGAAGATATTAATTCTATCTAGATAAAAAGGAAAGAGCGATCAGAGATGGTCGCTCTTTTTTATTTCAAGCGCATAAGCTCGTCCACGGTCTGTCGTGATCTTTAGGTTACTGTTTTCCTCCACTAAAGGCCGTAGCCTTCGGATCAAGGTGTTCAAGGTCTCGTCGGCGTTGATCTTTCCCGGCCATAAGCTCTCGCAGATATCCGAGCGGTTCAAGATATGCGTAGGCGATAGGAAAAACATCTCCATCAAGGCATATTGCTGAGGGGTGAGTTTTAGTTTCTCCTCATTCTCCTTATAGAAGGAGGCGGTCTCGCAAGAAAGGTTCAAATTACCGAAAGAGATGGTCTTTTCCGGATGGATAGGCTGAGGCATTATCAGTTCCTTTCTATAGCGTTTGAGCAATAGGGGCAGGATAGCGGATAAAAAGGCAAGCCCGAGGAATAGGCCGGGCAAAGATTTGTCCGATAGCCCGATAACCGCAAGGGTGGAGCAATTGGCGTACCCTTGGAATGAGATCCCGATATGATCCGTGGCAGTATTGGGGCTGTTCGCTATGGATGATGCCCAGATAATCGTATCGCTGGCGATATAATATTCGTTGAGTTTCTTGTTGGTATTAGCGGGAGCGTTTTCGGTTTGAGGATCTTTATTGAGTACGTGGATCACGATTCCCGTTTTCTTCTTGTCGGGCGTATAACTCAATGCGTCGGAAAAGTCCTTGTTATAACTTTCTATGGATACCGGATTGCCGAAAAGCTTGGATAGATTGGCATAGGTGCGTATGGAATCTTGGCTCATCCATAGGTGGGAGTTTTGCAGGATCGTTTGTTGCAACGCTTGATTCAAGTCTGTCACGATCGTTTTCTTGGCTTCCGTATAACTATGGAAACCGAAGCTGAACGAGAGGATCAGCATTAAGGAGGTACCCAAAACGGATAGATTGGCCGATAGTCGTGTATTCATTATTCGCTAGATTAGAATTAACATAAAAAGAACGCTCGAAGGTACTAAATATTATAGAAGGAAAGTATCCTTTTCGATAGGATTCGGGATGAAATAGACATAAATCCTGCCAAATGACCGGATGTCATGGAAATGTCATGGAAATGTCATGGAAATGTCAGCTACTTATCCGGCGATTATTTACGTTGTTGTTGTCTGTTGCCTCTACTTTTGCCCGAAAACAAATCAAATAAGATACGGATATGAAAAGATTTCTGATGATGATGGCCTTGATAGGGCTTGTGGGAAACTGGAACTCGACGTTGACTGCCCAACTCGTCTCTCCCGATTCATTGTATTTGAACGAGGACTTGCCCGAGATAAACATTGTCGCCGTGAAACCCTTGATAAAGGCGGAGGCGGATAAGACTACTTACAGTATCGCCGAGGACCCGGATTCCCGAACCTATACTTTGCTGGAGATGTTGCGAAAAGTCCCTCTAGTGACCGTGGATGGCGAGGATAACGTGAAGGTAAACGGACAATCCAGTTTTAAGATTTATATGAACGGGCGTCCCTCGAATATGTTCTCTAATAATCCCAAGGAGGTCTTGCGTAGTATCCCCGCCAGCATGATCAAGAAAGTGGAGGTGATAACAGATCCCGGTGCCCGTTACGATGCGGAGGGTGTCAGCGGAATCTTGAATATCGTGACGAAAGGAGCGGAGTTCGAGGGATATAACGCGAGTATAAACACTACGGTGATGAACTTATTTAAGAGTGTCGGTGGTTTCGCTACGCTGAAATATGGCCGATTATCGCTTTCCGGAAATTATACGTTTAGCCAACAATCGTCCGAGAGCGAGTCGGATTATCTCCGTACTCAGTCGGGAGACGGTGCGAAGCTCCGGATGCTCTCGGACGTAGACGTGAAATATCCGGCCCATTATGGAAGTCTGGAAGGCAGTTTCGAGATCGATACATTGAATTTGATCTCCTTGTCCGGAAACTTGAATATCGGAAACAGCAACTCTATTTGGAATAGCCATTATAGCAGGTTTGATAAAGAGGGGGAAGAAATCTATGCTTATAACGAGGATATGAGTAAGAAGAACGAATGGGGTAGTGCCTCCTTAAAAGCGGATTATCAGCGTTTATTCAAACGAAATAAGGAAGAGATGCTAACGCTTTCCTATCAGTACGATTATATCCCGAACGATATTTATAGCGTGTTTCATGATAAGGACAAGATGGGCAATGTCTCGTTACCCCAACTGGAGGCCGATTATACCCGGCAAATCAGTCATGCCCGCACCCATGAGCATACGGCCCAGCTTGATTACGTGAATCCTTTTACAAGTACGCATTCCATCGAGGGCGGTTTGAAGCTGATTCGGCGTAACAGTACGAGCCACGCTACTTCGGAGGTAAAGGAGTTGGGTGAGGGTGTCTGGTTACCCGCTGATTTACAACCTTTGGTGGAATATCGGCATGTGCAGAATATAGGCTCCGCCTATGCGGGATATGGATTTAAGTATGGTAAATGGAGCTTGAACCCGGGCATTCGTATGGAACATACTTGGCAGGACGTGACTTATAAACAAGGCGAAGGCAAGGATTTTAATTATCGTGTAACGGATTGGGTTCCTTCTTGGACCTCCGCTTTCCGCTTGGACGACCGGAATTTGTTTCGCTTGGCTTACAACTTACGTTTACGTCGCCCGAATATCAGCTATTTGAATCCTACGGTGTTCGTGTCTGGGACCTCTATCTCGTATGGAAATCCGGGATTGGTATCGGAGAAACATCATCGTCTTTCGGCGTCATACAGTTATTACGGAACGAAATTGAATGTGCAGGCTTCCGTGCTCTGCACCTTGGGAAAAGGGGTGATTGATGAGTATCTGTTCATTGATTCGGCGAATGTGGTGAATAGTACGTATGATAATCTCGTGGACGTGAAAGCAGCGGGAGGAAACCTTTATCTAAGCTATAATCCTTCGCCCCGGACAAGCGTGTCGCTGAACAGCATGTTGCATTATCTGGATTTACGGGCGCAGGAGGGGAATGAGGTTTACGATACGGATGTGCGTAATTCCGGCTTTTGTGGCTCTGCTTTTGTCGATTTCTCGCAGAAGTTTAAGTACGGGTGGCGTTTTGTCCTGTCGGGTGGATACGTGCGTTCCGAGCCGAATGTGGGGATGGACTCGTACGGCTTTTATTTTTACGGCTTGAGTGTGGTAAAGAGCTTCTTGAAGGATAAATTGACTTGTACGCTGCGGGCGCAAGATTTTCTGGGAGATCATAAGACGATACAGATTAACGAGCGATATCCGGACTTTCATATCCGGCAGACCGAGCGTATGTTTAGCCGTGGTTTCGGCATCGCCATTAGCTACCGGATCGGTGATTTAAAAGCGAGCGTGAAGAAGGCGGGGAGGAGCATAAGGAATGATGATCTGTTGGACGCTAAATAAAGAAGATGGTGTGCCATGATCCACAATATGGCACACCACCTACGGTATCATAACTCATCCAACCATTTCTTGCCGGGCTTTGTGTAAAGCCAAGCTAAGAAGATAGCGGCTAAAATGGTAACAACGAGCATCAACACTGTCAATCCATTTAAATCTTTTATCATGATCATATTATTTTAATATTCTATTTCCAACTCGGGCTAATAGGTAAGTACCTAAAATCCCTATATTTAACATACCCCAATTATTAATGTCGCCGATGTCTTTTGCTAATAGGAGCATTTCTCCTAATACCATCGTCGTAAACATTAATTTAGCCAAGTCAAAAAAGAACTTCCCTAAAGTCTCCCTTCGGACCTTGTCCCGTTCTTTCCTCATTGTCTGTTGTCTCTCCCAATTTCCCATAGTCCCTTGTTTTGGTTAATACTACTGATTATATGTAGGCAAATGTATATATTATCGGCGACCTGCCCAACTTTTTTATGTGGAATCGCTTATTTTCCCTAATTTTGTATCCCTAAAACGGATGAATGTGGAAGAGTATTTGAATCAACTGAATGAGAGCCAGCGGGAAGCGGTGGTTTACAATGAGGGGCCATCCTTGGTCGTGGCCGGGGCTGGCTCCGGTAAGACAAGGGTACTGACCTATAAGATCGCTTATTTATTGCAATTGGGATTGCCTCCCTATAGTATCTTGGCGCTGACCTTTACCAATAAGGCGGCCCGGGAGATGAAAGAGCGTATTGCGGCCATCACCGGTGACCAAACGGCCCGTCGGCTATGGATGGGAACGTTCCATTCCATCTTCTCCCGTATTTTACGGAACGAGGCGGAGCATATCGGTTATCCTTCCAATTTCACGATTTATGACGCCACTGATTCCAAGAGCTTACTGAAATCCATCATCAAGGAAATGCAATTGGACGATAAGGTGTACCGCTTAGGAATGGTGCAGAGCCGGATCTCCAACGCGAAGAACTCCTTGATAACTTATACGGCCTACGAGCAAAATAAAGAGCTCGTGGAAAGCGATATGAATGCCAAGGTCCCCTTGCTCCGGGAAATCTACAAACGTTACCAGAGCCGTTGCCTGCAAGCGGGAGCCATGGATTTCGACGACTTGTTGCTGCAAACCAATATCCTGTTCCGGGATCATCCGGCCGTCTTGGAGAAATACCGGAACTTCTTCCGGTATGTATTGGTGGATGAGTATCAAGATACGAACTTCGCCCAACACTTGATCGTGCAACGGCTTTGCGAGAGACACGGCCATATCTGCGTGGTAGGGGATGACGCCCAGAGCATCTATTCTTTCCGAGGCGCTAATATAGATAATATCCTGCAATTCAAGAATCTTTATACCGGTTGCCGTATCTTCAAGCTGGAACGGAATTACCGTTCCACCCAGAATATCGTGAACGCCGCCAATAGCTTGATCGACAAGAATACACGTCAGATACCCAAAACGGTCTATTCCGAGAAGGAGGCGGGCAGCAAGGTGAGTGTTTTCACCTCGTACTCCGATTATGAGGAGGGCTACACCGTAGCCGCCCGAATCAATGAGATGCACGGGATATTAGGGAAATTCTCGTATGCTGATTTCGCTATCTTGTATCGTACCAACGCCCAGTCCCGTATCTTGGAAGAGGCGTTGCGAAAGCGGGGCATCCCTTACAAGATTTACGGCGGTTTGTCTTTTTACCAGCGGAAAGAGATCAAGGACGTGATCTCTTACTTCCGCCTGATCGTGAACCCGCACGACGAGGAGGCCTTGAAGCGAATCATCAATTATCCCACCCGGGGAATCGGGGATACGACGGTAGGTAAGCTTGTTGGCGCCGCTACCGAATACGGGGTAAGCCTGTGGACCGTGCTTCAAGCCCCCTTGGAATATTCGCTACCGATAAATAATGGTACAGCTAAGAAACTGAGCGATTTCCGTAGTTTGATTGAAGTTTTCATTGAAGAGAATAAAAAACTCTCCGCGGAGGAATTGGCTACCTTGGTGGTGAAGCGTAGCGGCATCGTTTCCGACCTGTTTCAAGACCGTTCCGTAGAGGGCGTGAGCAAGCAAGAGAACTTGCAGGAGTTGCTGAAAGGTATCGCTGAGTTTTGCGAGATCCGGCGTGAGGAGGGCATGGAGCAAGTCGCCATGTCCGACTTCTTGGCGGAGGTATCCTTGCTCACCGATCAAGATAACGATAAAGAGGAAAACTCCGATAAGGTCACGATGATGACCGTACATGCCGCCAAGGGATTGGAATTCACGAATGTTTTCGTGGTAGGCTTGGAGGAAGACCTATTCCCCTCGTCCCTGTCGAAAGATAACCCGAGAGCGGTAGAGGAGGAGCGTCGTTTGTTCTACGTGGCGATTACCCGTGCGGAGCAAAATTGCGTATTGAGCTATGCGAAGAGCCGCTATCGTAATGGGAAGACAGATATGTGTACGCCCAGCCGTTTCTTGAAGGATATAGACGCTAAGTATCTGGATATGCCTTCGGATGCCGGCGCTTCAGATGCATTCGCCTCGGCCCGTGAACGCTATAGGTGGGCGGTTGAGGATGATTTCGTGTCGCCGGTGAAGCAAGCGGCACAGCGTCAAGGGCATCTTACGAAGCTAAAAAACACGATGGAATCGTCCTTTTCGGCGGCTCCAGCCACGGATGCCTCTGTTTTGAGGGTGGGCCAGAAGGTCAATCACGACCGTTTCGGCGATGGCGAGATCGTCTCGATGGAAGGTGAGGGAGGTGATGCGAAAGTGACGGTCGCCTTCAAGAATTTCGGAGAAAGGAGACTTTTGCTTAAGTTTGCCAAACTCAGCGTGTTAGGCTAAGTGCGTTTTTGCTCGAATTCATTTTCGAATGCCGAATCGAACACTGCTTTTTGAAGCTAAGTCGTTGGATTTTAATGATTGGCAGAAAAGGAAAGGTTTATTTTCGAATGGGCTTTCGAACTCACTTTCGCATCATATAAGATATAAATAGATATTATAATAAAAATATAAAGAATAGAGGCAAGATGCCTCCTTTCTTTTTTTTCGATTAAAAAGAGAATGAAAAGAACCCAGAAATACTATAGTGCTTGTGCCCAAGTACTATAGTATTTGTCTACGAACATAGTAGTATTCGCAAGTTAACACAACTGTCTTTTTTCTGCGACATATTCAATGAATTACCCCGATAATAGTTGTAATATCAGAATGTTTTTCTTATATTTGCATGTTAATATGAAATATTGAGATACAGCATGATAGACATCAACAAGATACCCTCGCCTTGCTATGTGATGGAGGAGAATTTACTAAGAAACAACCTATCCTTGATCAAGAGCGTAAAAGAACGTGCGGGAGTGAATATCATATTGGCTTTTAAGGCTTTCGCTTTATGGAAAGCGTTCCCGATCGTACGTGAGTACATTCCTTTTTCGACAGCAAGTTCTAAATTTGAGGCCCAGTTGGCCTTCGAGGAAATGGGAAGTCCGGCGCATACCTATTCCCCGGCTTATACGGAGGCTGATTTCCCGTTGATCTTGAGATACAGTAGTCACGTTACGTTCAACTCGCTCTCTCAGTTCCATCGTTTTTATCCGATGGTGCGGGCGGATGGTAACCAGGTGTCTTGTGGGTTGCGGATCAATCCGGAATACTCGGACGTGGAGACGGACTTGTATAATCCTTGTGCCCCGGGTTCCCGGATGGGGGTGACCGGCGACTTGCTGGGAGACACGTTGCCGGAGGGTATCGAGGGGCTGCATTTCCATACCTTGTGCGAGTCCACTTCCTATGATCTGGAGCGGACGCTGGCCGAGGTGGAGAGGCGTTTTGGCCGTTTCCTGCCTCACGTTAAGTGGCTGAATATGGGAGGTGGTCATTTGATGACCCGTAAGGATTACGACGTGGAGCATTTAATCGCTTTGCTGAAAGGCTTTAAGGAGAGATATCCGAACTTGGAGTTGATCATGGAGCCGGGTAGCGCCTTCGCTTGGCAGACCGGGTTCTTGCTGACAACCGTGGTGGATATCGTGGAGAACCACGGTATCAAGACGGCAATTATCGACGCCTCGTTCACCTGCCATATGCCGGATTGCTTGGAGATGCCCTACAAACCGGCTATCCGTTTCGCCACGGATGCCGTGGAGGGGAAACCTACGTACCGGATCGGGGGGAATAGCTGTTTAAGCGGTGATTATATGGGGGATTGGTCGTTCGATAAGCCTTTGGCGATCGGCGACAAGCTGATTTTCGAGGATATGATCCACTACACGATCGTGAAGACGAATATGTTCAACGGCATACCGCACCCTTCTTTGGCCCTTTGGAGCAAGGATAACCAGCTGGTGATGTACCGTACGTTCGGCTATGAGGATTATAAGAACAGGATGGATTAAAAACAAGCAAAGGGAGGAATATGACCATGACAGCGAATGAGTTGAAATATACATACATGGAGGAAGCCATGAGTATCTTGGATAATGAGGAGCTTATGCGTAAGGCTTTATCGCTCTTGCGGAACTTAAAAGAGAAGACCTTCTCGCCTGCCAAGCGAAGCGAGCGGGAGGTGCTGGAAGAGGCTTTCCAGAGCGTAAAAGACTTGAAGGCGGGAAAAATAACCTCTCGCCCATTGGAGGATCTATTGAATGAGTTATAAGATTGAGGCACTACCGCCCTTCGCTAAGGAGGTGAAATATTTGGCGAAACGATATAAGTCGTTGAAAGAAGATATCCTAAGGTTGAGGGACGAACTGCTGGAGAACCCTTTGTCGGGAACGGATTTGGGAGGTGGCCTCCGTAAGGTCCGGATGTCCATCCGTTCGAAATCACAGGGCAAGAGAGGGGGAGCTCGGGTGATAACTTTTACGGTACTTGTCAGCGTTGATGAAGGAACAATTTATCTTGTGACGATGTATGATAAGAGCGAGATTGAGTCTATGTCCGTTAAGGAGATCCGGAAACTACTTGATAAGTGTGATTTGAAGTAAATAAAAACAGAAACAAAATAAATATGGGTATTTTTAGCTTTTTCAGTAAAGACAAGAAGGAAACCTTGGATAAAGGTCTATCGAAGACAAAAGAAAGTGTTTTCTCCAAGATTACCAAGGCGATCGCCGGTAAGAGTAAGGTGGACGACGATGTGTTGGATAATTTGGAGGAAGTACTGATTACCTCGGATGTCGGTGTAGATACCACGTTGAAAATCATCGACCGTATCGAGAAGCGTGTGGCCCGTGACAAGTATGTCACCACCCAAGAATTGACCACCCTGCTGCGTGACGAGATCGCTAGCTTGCTGACGGAGAACAATACGGAGGATGCCGAGGGATTTGCGCTTCCGGAGGGCAAGAAACCCTACGTGATCATGGTCGTAGGCGTGAACGGGGTGGGTAAGACGACCACGATCGGTAAGCTGGCCTACCAGTTCAAGAAAGCCGGCAAGAAGGTCTATCTGGGCGCCGCCGATACGTTCCGTGCCGCCGCCGTGGAGCAACTGGTGATCTGGAGCGAGCGGGTAGGCGTACCTATCGTGAAGCAGAACATGGGCTCGGACCCTGCTTCCGTGGCTTTCGATACGCTGAGCTCCGCCAAGGCGAACGATGCCGACGTGGTGATTATCGATACCGCCGGACGTCTGCATAACAAGATCAACTTGATGAACGAGCTTACCAAGATTAAGAACGTGATGAAGAAGGTGATCCCGGACGCCCCCCACGAGATCTTGTTGGTATTGGACGGCTCTACCGGGCAGAACGCTTTCGAGCAAGCGAAACAATTTACCGCCGCCACCGAGGTGAACGCCTTGGCCGTGACCAAACTGGACGGTACAGCCAAGGGGGGTGTCGTGATCGGTATCTCCGACCATTTCCGTATCCCCGTGAAATATATCGGACTCGGCGAGGGGATGGAGGATTTGCAAGTATTCCGCAAACGTGAGTTTGTCAATTCGTTATTTGGAGAATGAGAAAAAATAAAGTAGATATTATTACGCTGGGGTGTTCGAAAAACCTAGTGGACTCGGAGCAACTTATGCGCCAATTCGTTGCCAATGGCTATACGGTAGAGCATGATCCCCATAAGATCAATGGCGAGATCGTGGTAGTGAATACCTGTGGTTTCATCGGCGACGCCCAAGAGGAATCTATCAATATGATCTTAGAACTGGGCGAACAAAAACAAAAAGGACGGATCGGGAAGCTCTTCGTGATGGGCTGCTTGTCGGAACGTTTCTTGAAAGATCTGGAGAAGGAACTTCCCGAGGTAGATCGTTTCTACGGGAAATTTAATTGGAAGGAGTTGATCTCCGATCTGGGCAAGTCGTACCATCAAGAGCTGGCTACGGATCGTGTGCTCACCACCCCGAGGCACTACGCTTACGTGAAGATCGGGGAGGGATGCAACCGTACTTGTTCTTACTGTTCGATCCCGATCATAACCGGGGCTTATCAATCCCGTCCGATGGACGAGATCGTAGACGAGGTTCGTGGCTTGGTCGCGCAAGGCGTAAAAGAATTCCAGATGATCGCCCAAGATCTTACGTTTTATGGCCTCGATCGCTATAAGCGAATGGCCTTGCCGGAACTGGTGGAGCGGGTATCCGACATCCCGGGCATGGAGTGGATTCGTTTGCATTACGGGTATCCGTCTCATTTCCCCTATGACCTGTTGCCGGTGATGCGTGAGCGTGATAACGTTTGCAAGTATATGGACATCGCCCTCCAGCATATCAGCGACCCGATGTTGAGGATGATGCGCCGCAATATCACGAAGGCCGAGACGTATGAGCTGCTGGAGCGTATGCGCCGGGAAGTGCCGGGCATCCATCTACGCACCACCTTGATGGTGGGTCATCCCGGCGAGACGGAGCATGATTTCGAGGAGTTGATCCGCTTCGTGAAAGATATCCGTTTCGAGCGTATGGGCGCTTTCGCTTATAGCCATGAGGAGGGTACCTATGCTTATCAGCATTATAAAGACGAGATCCCGCAGGAGGTGAAGCAAGACCGACTGGATTACTTGATGCGTGTGCAAGAAGGCATCTCCGCCGACGTGAACGCCTCGAAAGTAGGGCAGACCTTTCGGGTGATCGTAGACCGGGAGGAGGAGGATTTCTACGTGGGACGTACGCAATACGACTCGCCCGAGGTAGATCCGGAAATATTGATTTCCAAGGATACTCCCTTGAGTCCGGGTAGCTTTTACCAAGTAAAGGTGATTGACGCACAAGCGTTTGATCTGTATGGTAAAGTGTTGAATTGATGTAAAAACTGTCAATATATTTGTCGGTTAACGAAAAAATAACTAATATAGCAGCACGAACTGTTATGGAATTAGATATGAAAAACAAGGAACTTATAACGGAATTGGCGAATCGCATGGATTGGACCTCGAAGGAGGTATCCGACATGCTTTCTGCGCTCAGTTCCGTCGTAAGTTCGAAATTAGTGGATAACGATACGATCTATCTGCAAGGCTTCGGCCAGTTCGAGGTGAAAAAGAAAGCGGAACGTATTTCCGTGAATCCGGCGAACGGGAAGCGATATCTGGTTCCCCCTAAATTAGTTCCCGTGTTCAAGCCCGGAACGACCGTGAAGAATCGTTTAAAGGAATTGGGTGATCATGAATAACCGGCTGAATATACAAGATTTAGCCGGTTTATTATCGGAGCGTACCGGCAAGGACAGAGGAGAGGTAGAGCGTTTCTTGAGAGATTTTATCTCGGTGGTATCCGAAGGGGTCTATACGGATAAGATCGTAAAAGTAAAGGGCTTGGGTACTTTCAAGATTATCTCTGTGGAGAAGCGGGAGAGTATCCACGTGAATACCGGTGAACGTTTCTTGATCCCCGAACATTATAAATTCTCTTTCCTGCCGGATAAAGACCTGCGGGAACAGGTAAACAAGCCTTTCTCTATCTTTGAGACGACAGAGATCAACGAGAACGTGGATTTCTCGGACATGGATGAGTCCGTAGAGGAGAAGGAAACGGAAGACGAGTCCGTGGAGGAGGTAATGCCGGATAAGGAAATCCCTTTGGCAAATACTCAGCCCAAAGAGAAGCCCGAACCGATACTAGAACCTGAACCTGAACCATTGCCTGAGCCAGAGCAAGCGTTTGATCCGGAGCCGTCATCGGTATCTGAACCGGAACGTGGATTGGAACCGGAACCGCCCGCGGAGCCATCTCCCATACCAGAGAGACCGGAAGAGCAAGCCCGTAGGAAACCGGAGGAAAAGGGGGTATTAATGATCGTCGCCTTTTTGATAATCGTAATCTCTGTATTCTTCTATCTGGGAAGAAATAATTGGAAACCGGCGCCTGCCCAAGAAGAGGTGATAACGGAAGCCAAGAATACGGTCAAGGACACGGTTCAAGAATCAGCTTGGATGCTTCATCCGGACTCGGTAGCGGAGAAGACCCCGCATACGGAACCGGAGCCTTATGTGGAACCGGCGCCCAAACCATTGGGGCAGGTGAAGATCAAGCATGGCGACCGCCTCACCGTGATCGCCTTGGAATATTATGGCAATAAATTATTCTGGGTATATATTTACCAACATAATAAGGCTGTTATAAAAGACCCGAACAACGTCCCGATCGGTACCGTGATCGAGATACCCGCACCGGAATCGTATGGCATCGATGCCAAGAGCCGTGAGTCGCGGGAGAAAGCCGCCGCCCTACAAACAGAGATACTTGCCGGGGAGTAAGAGAAATCCCCCTTTTTTAAGTAAAATAAAACAAAACGAGGAAGTGTTGGTTAGTATTATTTAACTGCAAAAGTGAAGGATACGAATTTAACATTTCTAATTTTGTGCATCCTAAAAAATCAACGTAAAATTGGGACAATATAATAACAATATAATAGAATAAATCTTATGAGTCAGACAGTAGACATTCGTGAGTTGAATGAGCGAATTGAAAGTAAAAGCTCGTTTGTGAACATGATTACGATGGGTATGGACAAAGTAATCGTCGGACAAAAGCATTTGGTTGAATCCTTGTTGATCGGTTTGCTTTCGGACGGACATATCCTGTTGGAAGGTGTGCCGGGTTTGGCTAAGACACTTGCCATTAAAACATTGTCGTCGTTGATCGACGCTAAATACAGCCGAATCCAGTTCACCCCGGACTTACTTCCGGCCGATGTGATCGGTACGATGATTTACAGTCAGAAAAGCGAAGAGTTCCAGGTAAAGCAAGGCCCGATCTTCGCTAATTTTGTGTTAGCGGACGAGATCAACCGTGCCCCGGCGAAAGTACAGAGTGCCTTGTTGGAGGCCATGCAGGAGCGTCAGGTCACGATCAGCGAGCATACCTACAAGTTGCCGAAGCCTTTCTTGGTAATGGCTACCCAGAACCCGATCGAGCAGGAGGGTACGTACCCGTTGCCTGAGGCGCAGGTAGACCGTTTCATGTTGAAGGTGATCATCAATTACCCGAAGAAGGAGGAGGAGAAACTGATCATACGCCAGAATATATCCGGAGAACGTCCGGAGATCAAGCCGATCTTGACGAAAGAGGAGATCCTCGACGCCCGTAACGTGGTTCGTGAGGTTTATTTGGACGAGAAGATCGAGCGTTACATCGTGGATATCGTCTTCGCTACCCGTTTCCCGGCTGAGGCTGGTTTGCCGAACTTGGCGAGCATGATCTCTTTCGGCGCTTCCCCTCGTGCGTCTATCAACTTGGCGTTGGCCGCCCGTGCGTACGCTTTCATCAAGCGCAGGGGCTATGTGATCCCGGAGGATATCCGTGCGGTATGCCACGACGTGATGCGCCATCGTATCGGCTTGAGTTATGAGGCCGAGGCGAACAACTTGACTTCTGAGGAGGTAATTAGCGAGATCTTGAATAAAGTAGAAGTTCCTTAAATGGAGACAAGCGAATTATTAAAGAAGGTACGCCGTATCGAGATAAAGACCCGTGGTCTTTCCCGTAACATCTTCGCCGGCCAGTACCATTCGGCTTTCAAGGGCCGTGGTATGGCGTTCAGCGAGGTGAGGGAATATCAGTACGGCGATGATATCCGGGATATCGACTGGAACGTGACCGCCCGCTACGTCCGCCCTTATGTCAAGGTGTTCGAGGAGGAGCGTGAGCTGACGGTGATGCTGCTGATCGACGTGTCCGGTAGCCGTGACTTTGGCTCCGTCAACGTCATGAAGAAGGAGGTGATCACCGAGATCGCCGCTACCTTGGCTTTCTCGGCGATACAGAACAACGATAAGATCGGCGTGGTGTTCTTCTCGGACAAGATCGAGAAGTTTATCCCGCCCCAGAAAGGAAAGAAACATATCTTATATATCATCCGGGAGCTGATCGATTTCCATCCCGAGGAGACGAGAACGGATATCAGCCAAGTGTTGAAATACTTGACCAACGCCATCAAGAAGCGTTGCACGGCTTTCCTCATTTCCGATTTTATCGATAAGGAGGGTTTCAAGGACGCCCTGACGGTGGCCAACCGCAAGCATGACATGGTAGCCATTCAGGTGTACGACCGTCGTGAGACCGAGCTTCCCGCCGTAGGCCTTATGAAGATCAAGGACGCCGAGACCGGGAAGGAGCAATGGATAGACAGTTCCTCCGCCCGTGTGCGCGCGGCCTATAAGGAATGGTGGGAGAAACGGCAGGCGAAGATGAGCGATACGTTCAAGAAATGCCGTGTAGACTCCGTATCTGTCCGTACCGAGGATGATTATGTGAAAGCATTGATTGCTCTTTTTGACAAACGTAATTAAAGCAAGCAGATGAAATTGATAAAGAAAAGTATCCTGTTTCTGGTCGCCGCCGCTTCCCTCGTGGGGGGAAGGGCATATGCGCAAAGGCCGTTGATCGATGTCGCTATCGACTCGGCCGCCATATTGATCGGAGAGCAGACTACCTTGCACCTTACGGTAACGGCGGATAAGGATCGCCCCGTGCAGATCGTGATCCCGAACGATACCTTGATGACGGGGGTGGAGGTACTGAACCTCTCCAAGGCGGACTCCACGGAGATCGAGAACGACCGGCTCGTTATCAAGCAGGATGTATTGATTACCTCGTTTGACTCGTCACTCTATCTGTTGCCTCCGTTGAAGGTGATAGACGGGGTGGATACTGTATATTCCAACCAAGTCGCCTTGAAGGTCTCCACGATTCCCGTGAACGCGGACAAGCCGGAGGAGTTCAACGACATCAAGACCGTATGGAAGCCACCTTTCGTATGGGCCGATTATTATCCGATCATTTACGGGATCTTGCTGGCCCTGTTCTTGATTTGCGTGATCGCCTATATCGTGAAACGGATCCGTGCGAAGAAGTCGTTGATCCCATTCAAGAAAGAGGAGCCGAAACTTCCGCCTCACGAGCAGGCCATCAAGGAACTGGATGAGATCAAGCAACAGAAACTCTGGCAGCAAGGACGAAGCAAGGAGTATTACACCTTGATCACGGATACGCTGCGTAAGTATATTGAGGAACGTTTCGGTATCAATGCCATGGAGATGACTTCCGGTGAGATCTTGGACCTGATCCGCAAGAACTCCGAGGCGCAGAGCGTGTACGATAACTTGAGGCAGATTCTGCAATTGGCCGACTTCGTGAAATTCGCCAAGATGAACCCGCTGCCGGATGAGAATGATTTGAGTATGATGAATGCGTATTTGTTCGTGAACCAGACGAAGGTGGAGGAGATGCAAGAGCCCGAATCTACGAACGATACAACTAATTTAAAGGATTAAGAGATGGTATTTGCGAATCCTAATTATTTATATTTATTGTTGTTGCTCATTCCGATGATCGGATGGTACGTCTACAAGCTGAGCAAGAGTCAGGCCAGCTTGCAGGTCTCCTCGTCGGAGGCGTTCGAGGCGCCGGGAGCGACATCATGGATCGTGTACTTGCGTCACGTGCCTTTCGTGTTGCGTATGGTAGCGGTAGCGTTGCTGATCGTGATCTTGGCCCGTCCGCAATCCACGAATAGTTGGTCCAATTCTTCCACGGAAGGTATCGATATCATGTTGGCGATGGATATCTCGGGTAGTATGCTGGCGCAAGACTTGAAACCGAACCGCTTGGAGGCGGCGAAGGATGTGGCCGCGTCGTTCATCAACGGCCGTCCGAACGATAACATCGGTCTCGTGGTCTTTTCTGCCGAGAGCTTTACGCAATGCCCGTTGACAACCGATCATACGGTCTTGCTGAACCTCTTCAAGGATATCCAAAGCGGTATGATCCAAGACGGAACGGCTATCGGGTTGGGCTTGGCGAATGCCGTGAGCCGTATCAAGGACAGCCACGCTAAGTCGAAGGTGATCATCCTTCTGACCGATGGTTCGAACAACGCCGGCGAGATCGCTCCGGTTACCGCCGCTGAGATCGCCAAGACGTTCGGCGTGCGTGTCTATACGATCGGAGTCGGAACGAAAGGCATGGCGCCGTATCCGTTCCAGACCGCATTCGGCGTGCAGTACCAGAATATCCCGGTGGAGATCGACGAGGCTACGTTGAAGCAGATCGCCTCTACCACGGGAGGGCAATATTTCCGTGCTACGGACAACGCCAGCCTGAAGGAGATCTATTCCGAGATCGACCAGATGGAGAAGACCAAGATCAGCGTACAGGAGTACAGCAAGAAGCAGGAGGAGTATAAGAACTGGGCCTTGCTGGTGTTCGCCTTGTTGCTGGTGGAGATCTTATTGAGAAATACATTGTTGAGAAATATACCATAAAGATAAAAGGCTTATGTTTCGATTTGCGCATCCGGACTTTTTATATTTGCTTTTTCTCCTTCCCGCATTGGTGGCGTTCTACGTGTATGCCATGATCGTGAAGAAGAAAGCGATAAAGAAATACGGTAACCCTACGTTGTTGGCCGAGTTGATGCCCGAGGTATCGACCAAGCGCCAGCATCTGAAGTTTTGGCTGTTGTTCGGAGCCATTACCATGGTTATCTTTATTATAGCGGGGCCTCAATTCGGCTCGAAACTGGAGACGGTGAAGCGTCAGGGAGTAGAGATCATGGTGTGTCTGGACGTATCCAACTCCATGTTGGCCGAGGACGTGTCGCCCAACCGTTTGGATAAGGCCAAACAGATGCTATCCCGATTGACGGACGGCTTTACGAATGATAAGGTAGGCTTGATCGTGTTCGCCGGCGACGCTTTCACGCAGTTGCCGATCACCTCGGATTATATCTCCGCCAAGATGTTCTTGTCCTCTATCAACCCGTCGATGGTCTCTACGCAAGGTACGGCGATCGGTGCCGCCATCAACTTGGCCGCCCGTTCCTTTACCCCGGACGAGACGACCGATAAGGCGATCATCTTGATCACCGACGGCGAGAACCACGAGGACGACGCTATCGGTGCCGCCAAAGCCGCCGCCGAGAAGGGCATCCACGTGAACATCGTGGGAATGGGTGATCCGAAAGGTTCTCCGATCCCCATCCAAGGAAGTAATAATTATATGAAGGATAAGGACGGAAACGTGGTGATCACGAAGCTGAACGAGCAGATGGGTCAAGAGATCGCCGCCGCTGGAAACGGTATGTACGTACGTGCGGACAATACGAACTCCGCCTTGAAAGCCCTTCAGAAAGAAATCGAGAAAATGAACAAGACGGAGCTGGATAGCAAGGTCTATTCCGAGTATGACGAGCAGTTCCAGATTTTCGCTTGGATAGCTTTGTTCCTCTTGATCGCCGATTTCATGACCTTGGATCGTAAGAACCGTATATTTAGGAAAGTAAAATTATTCTCTTAATTCGACGAAGTGATGAGACGTATATATAAATCTATGATATGGGTATCGGTCTTGGCGCTCAGCGCTGGGGCGGTCTCTGCCCAGAAAGCGGAACGGAAGAACGTGCGTGAGGGGAATAAGCTTTATGAGAGCGAGAAATACACCGAGTCCGAGATCGCTTATCGCAAGAGCTTGGAGGTGAATCCCCGCTCTACGGAAGGAACCTATAATCTGGGGAATTCCCTATACAAGCAAGGCAAGTTCCCCGAGGCCGCCGAGCAATATCAATTGATCGCCGGGCAAGGGGAGAAGATGGTGGCTACGCCGGAAGGGAAGGCACGCTTGTCGGAGGTGTATCATAATATGGGGAATATCTTCATGCAGAACAAGGATTACGGCAAGGCCGTGGAGGTGTATAAGCAATCGCTTCGCTTGAACCCGAAAGATGACGAGACCCGTTATAACTTGGCCTTGGCCCAGAAACTGCTGTCGGATCAGCAGAATCAGGATCAGAGCCAAGATCAACAGAACGACGACAAGCAGGAGAACAAGGATCAGAAGGACGATCAGCAGCAACAGCAACAACAACAGCCGCAAGACGACCAGAAACAGGATAAGACCCAAGAGCAACAGCAATCCAACGAGCAAATGAGCAAGGACAATGCCCAGCAGATGTTGGATGCCTTCCTGCAAGACGAGAAAGACACTCAAGAGAAGGTGAAGAAGGCGCAGATGCAACAGCAACAACGCCGGAAGACCGAGAAGGAGTGGTAAACTGGATAATAAACGAAAAAATGAGATACACAATGAGGAAATTAATTTTCTTATTCATCCTGATGTTAACGGTAGGGGTGGCGACAAAGGCCACGGATGTGACCTTCAAGGCCTCGGCGCCCCAAGCGGTGGTAATGGGAGAGCAGTTTCGCTTAACTTTCACCGTCAATGCCGAAGGCAAGGATTTGAGAGTGCAGGAGATGCCAGACTTTGACGTATTAATGGGTCCCTCCCAATCCACCTCCTATAGCAGTAGCTGGGTGAACGGGAAGAGTACCAGCGAGACAACCGTTACGTATACGTATGTCTTGATGCCGAAGAAGGAAGGTACGTTTAATATAGCTCCGGCAACGATCAAGGTGAACGGCTCTAATTATACATCGAATGGCTTGGCCATCAAGGTGCTTCCGGCGGATAAGGCGGGTAAGCAAGAGGCGGAGACAACGACGGCGAGCGGGGCGATCTCTAACGATCGGCTGTTCGTGAAGATGGACGTATCCAAACGAAGCGTGTTCGAGCAAGAAGGTTTCTTGGTGACTTTCAAGGTCTATTCCTTGGAAAATTTCTCGATTACGGGATTGAAATATCCGGAGTTCGAGGGTTTCTTGGTACAAGAGGTTGAGTTGCCGCAAGAGAAACAACTGACCTTGGAAAACTACAACGGGCGTAACTACCAGTCGGCCGTGATGCGTCAGGTGATCCTGTATCCCCAACGTTCCGGTAAGATCACGATCGAAGGTGGAAAGTATGATGCCGTGGTGCGTGTCCGTATGCAACAAGCGGGCGGCGGTAGCATCTTCGATAGCTTCTTCGACTCGTATCGGGATGTGAGCAAGGTGTTGACCACTTCTCCGGTTACTATCGACGTGAAGCCTTTGCCCTCCGGTAAGCCCGCTTCTTTCTCCGGTGCCGTAGGTACGTTCTCCATGACGGCTGATATCAGCTCGAACAACGTCAAGACAGACGAGGCTGTAACCATAAAGGTGAAAATCACGGGTAACGGAAACGTGAAGTTGGTGAAGAATCCGGAAGTGGTTTTCCCGAACGATTTCGATGTCTACGACCCAAAAGTAGAGATGGACATCAAGACCACGACCGCCGGTGTCAGTGGAAGCAAGACGATCGAATATATGGCGATACCCCGTTACGCAGGTGATTTCGAGATCCCGGCGATCGCTTTCTCCTATTTCGATATCAAGTCCGGTTCGTACAAGACCATCAAGTCCGAGCCTTATAAGTTGCATGTGGAGCAAGGCAAGGGTGGTAGTGGTTCTTCCCCGGTCGTATCGAACTTCAGTAATAAAGAGAGCGTGAAATACTTAGGCAAGGATATCCGTTACTTGAAGACGAAAGGTTTCTCCTTTATCGAGGGAGGTGATGGTATTTTCTTCGGTTCCTTTATGTATTATCTTTGCTATATCGTACCGGCTATCTTGTTTATCGTATTCTTCTTTATTTATCGTAAGCAGGTGAAGGAAAACGCCGACATCGCCTTGGTTCGTACCAAGAAGGCGAACAAGATGGCAGTTAGACGTCTGAAGAACGCCGGCAAGCTGATGAAAGAGAACAAGAAGGAAGAATTCTACGACGAGGTGCTGCGTGCGTTGTGGGGCTATTTGAGCGATAAGCTGAGTATCCCGCAATCCGATCTGACCAAGGATAACGTAGAGACAGAATTGGCTAAATACGGTGTAGACGAATCCTTGACGAATGAGTTCATGGATATCTTGAATACTTGTGAGTTCGCTCGTTACGCTCCGTCCCAAGCGTCAGACGCTATGGATAAGCTGTATGAGCTGACGGTAGACGCTATTGGTAAAATGGAGAATACAATTAAAAAGTAAGAAGATGAAGATGACTATAAATTTAAGAAAGGTATTGTTTTTCTTATTGACTCTATGTCTGATAGGATCCGCTTATGCGCAAGATACCGCCTTGAAGGAGGCCGAGGTCGCTTATACGAAAGAAGATTATGCGAAGGCGATCGAGCTATATGAGGGAATCTTGAAGAGCAATGGCGAGTCTGCCGCCGTTTATTATAATTTGGGAAATGCCTATTATAAGGCGGGTAAGATCGCTCCGGCTATATTGAACTACGAACGTTGTCTTCTGCTGGATCCGGGTGATAGCGATGCTCGCTTCAATTTACAGATGGCCCGTCAGAAGACGATCGATAAGATTGAGCCGGTTGGTGATTTTTTCTTGGTCAAATGGTTTAAGAGCGTGGAGAACCTCGGTTCCGCAGACTCTTGGGCGAAGACAGGTATCGTGTGCTTCCTGTTGTTTATCGGTTGCTTGATCTTGTTCTTTTTCTCCCGTTGGGTACGCTTGAAGAAGATCGGTTTCTATTTGGGTGTCCTATTTATTATCATGGTTGTTTTTGCCAATATATTCGCCAGCGACCAGAAGGATGAGATGATAAACCGTAAACATGCCATCGTATTCGCCCCGACCGTTACGGTGAAAAGCTCGCCCGACGCTAGCGGTACGGATCTTTTCGTATTACATGAGGGAACGAACGTGACCGTGAAGAGTACGCTCGGCGAATGGAGCGAGATCGAGCTTGAGGACGGGAACGTAGGATGGATGCCTAGTAAAGACATAGAAAAAATCTGATACATGCTAGAACAATTATTGGTTTGGGAACGTGACGCGTTCTTTATGCTTAACGGTAGCGACTCCGCTTTTTTAGATCGCTTTATGTGGATCTATTCAGGCAAGGCGGTTTGGCTACCGTTAGCCTTTTTTATATTGGTGGTATTGTGCTATAAGAAGAACTGGAAGGAGTGGTTGTTGATCTTATTGGCCATAGTCTTGACGATCACGCTATGCGACCAGTTCGCTTCGCATGTTTGTAAGCCCATCTTCACCCGTTTCCGTCCGACTCATCACCCTGATTTTATGGATCAGGTAAAGGTGGTGTTCGGTTATCGGGGAGGTATGTATGGATTTATCTCCAGCCATGCGGCGAACGCTTTCGGTTTCGCTACCTTGATGGCGCTGATCTTCCGAAATAAGCTATTTGGATGGACTATTTTCTTTTGGGCGATTTTGACTTCCTATACTCGTATTTATTTAGGAGTGCATTTTATCACGGATATTATTCCGGGAGCTTTATCCGGTCTGCTATTCGGGTATCTTGTATATCTGTTATACCTCTATATAAGGCCTAAATTGATTCCGGCAGATTCTTGGGTACGTCCGGAGGCCATTTACTCGGATACTCGGAAACGTTTGATCACCTATGCGATTTGGTTGACCATCCTTTTAATAGCCCTATTTAATGAGCAATTGGTATCGTGCTTAATATAAGAGGTTTTCGTTAAGTATGTCGTAAAGCATATTTGTTTTCAGCTCATTTTCTCAATAATAATTTGTTTCAATGCTATTAAATGACTAAGTTAGTGCCATAATATTAAACAAAAGTATTAACCTTCAAAATAAGAAAGCCATGACAAAGACGATTACATTTAACGAACTGAGAAGAATTAAAGACTCGTTACCTGACGGAAGTATACAACGCATCGCTGATGAGTTGGGATTAAAGGTTGAGACAGTTCGCAACTATTTCGGTGGACATAATTTTCAAGATGGACGGAGTTGTGGTTTCCATATCGAGCCCGGTCCAGACGGAGGGTTGGTTGTTTTAGATGATACGACTATTTTCGAGCGTGCTTTGCAGATACTGGCCGAGAGTCAGGATGCCGAAGCACAGAAAGCGTAAGAGAAATTCATTCGTATAAAAAATCCCATAGCTAAATGAAAGAACGCTTTGGGATTTTTTTATATTCAACAATTCATAAATCCCGATTGTTTCATCTATAAAAATGTATTGAGTATGGAAGATAAATTAGTGACATTGGCTATCCACACGTTTGAGAAAGCCCAGATTCTCAAGACAATCCTCGAAACAGAAGGCATAGAGGTCTATATACATAATGTAAACCAGATCCAGCCCGTCGTTTCGGCAGGAGTGCGTGTGCGTATTAAGGAGAGTGATTTACCGCATGCTTTACGCATTATTGAAGACAATAAGTGGTTTGAGGAACCAAAGGAGGAAGAGGCGAAGGTTAATGCGGTCAAGAAAGTTCTGATCCCGATTGATTTCTCGGATTATTCCGCCAAGGCTTGTGAGTTGGGAATTAATTACGCTCATGCGGTAGGTGCGGAGATGATGATCATGCACGCCTATTTCAGCCCCTATTTTCCATCTGCTATCCCGATGGGAGATACATTAGCTTACCAAGTAAACGAGGAGGAATCCGTACAGCATATCTTACAACGTGTCCGTATCGATATGGAGAATATTTGTACGCATATCAACCGGAAGATGTCCTCTGGCGAATTACCCAAGGTAAAATACGATTATGTATTACGTGAAGGCTTGCCGGAAGAGGAGATCATCGCCTATAGCAAGGAGTATCATCCGACATTGATCGTGATGGGAACGAGAGGTAAGAGCCAAAAAGATATGGATCTGATCGGTAGCGTGACCGGAGAGGTAATCGAGGTAAACCGGGTTCCTGTATTGGCGATACCGGAGAATGTTCCTTTCACGGATTTGAGAGACGCTAAGAATATCGCTTTCGCTACATCGTTTAACCAGAGAGATTTGGTTGCTTTCGACGAGTTCATGGAAATCATCAAAGGTTTTGATTTTAATATTCATCTATTCAATATCTCTACCAGTAATGATGAATGGAATGAGATTCGTTTGACGGGCGTTCGTGAATATTTCAAGAAACAATATCCACATGCCCATATTTCCCATACGGTGCTTGCCGATGGTGACTTGCTGTTAGCCATCGAGAAATTTGTTCGTGATAAACAAATTGATGTTATAGCCCTAAGCACATATCGCCGTAATATCCTAGCCCGAATGTTCAATCCTTCGATCGCGAGAAAGATGTTATTCCACACCGATACTCCGTTATTGGTAATCGATAGCAAGAAGTAGCTTCTTATTCAAGTAACAAATAAAAAAGTGGATATGAGAAAAGGCTTATCCACTTTTTTATTATATACCATGTGCTTAAAGCAATCTTTGTATCTTTGGCGAAAAAATATAAGGATAGTATGTGGGAAAGAATGTTTGATCTGGTACTTGGATTAAAGAAAGAACATAGATTAATGATGGTTATAACATTGATTTATGCGGTGACCCTCTTTGGTATTACTGTAGATGTAGAAGCGATGGAGAATTGGCTGCAATTAGTGGGGTATACCATACGTACTTTATGTATTGCTTGTATTATACAGCTTAGTGTGTTCTTTTTGACAAATATTTTTTGGAAGGAACTAAACAGAGGCTTGAATAAAACATTTGTTGTTATTAGTGGTAATGTGTTGTCTTTAGCTTTCTTACTTTTCCCTTTTTCTATATCATATATAGATATGACTGCTGAAAGTATGAAATTGAGTTCTTTGAATACAGAAAGAAATAGAATTGATAGTATGGTCCGGTACTATGAGAATTTAAAAAGTCTAGATTCTTCTTTTTCAGAGAATCTAGATTCTTTAATATTGGAAGAAAAGAAAACATTGATTCGGGTTATAAAAGAGATTGATTTAAAGCAATTCAAAATAGAAGAGAAACAGAAAAGATATGAAAAGCCATTAGTCTCCATCCTATTTCTTTTGCAAATATTCGGTTTTTATATATTGATTCTATATTCTTCCTATTTTGATAGGACGAATAAGGTGAATCGTGTTATCGCAGTGGAAAATATTCCTGATCGAAAGAAAGTAAGGAGCTATTTTTGCGATAAAGTTTTGAAGCCTTTGGTTTTACTGTTATCTGTTTTTCTTTGGGGATTCTTGTTTTTCCTTTGGCTTAGATAATATATACCTGATATTTGTATAAACCGGAATTTATGCTTTGCTTTGTGGCTCATCAGAAAAACAATAGAATATATGATTACTTATTTAATTATTGGAATAACAGTGATTCTCTCTTTTATCTGTTTTAGTAATAGGGAGTTATTTATGAAATTAGCGTTTATCCCATATCGTACGATCCGGAATCATGAATATTATCGTATCGTGACACATGGATTTATCCATGCGGATATGACACATTTGCTAGTGAATATGTTCACGTTCTGGTCATTTGGTCTCTATATTGAACGAACGTTTCGATATATGGGATTCGGCAGTGGGGCTTATCTGGCTCTTTATTTCGGGGGAATGATCGTGGCTTCGCTTTATGATTTGATAAAACGACGTAATGATCCGTATTATGTCTCTATCGGTGCGTCTGGAGCGGTATCGGCGGTTCTATTTACCTCTATATTCCTTGATCCTTGGGGAAAGATCTTGTTTTTCGCCGTGCTGCCTGTCCCCGGAATCGTATTCGGCTTGCTATACCTGGCCTATTGCCAGTATATGGCGAAACAAACAGGAGATAACATAAATCATAATGCCCATTTCTACGGGGCTATTTATGGATTGATTTTCCCAATGCTGCTGGAGCCTTCGTTATTGCATCTCTTTTTGTCTCAACTTACGTTTAAGGGATGATCCACCCTGAACGGATAATTTAAGGTTATTTTTTGTCCGAAGATTATTTCCGGGTAGGTAAACTTGTCTATCTTTGTCCCCTTATAAGCAAAAGTTAGATGAACAAAGATAATAATTTGGGTAGAGTGTTAGCGTTACTGTCGCTGACGTTGTTGATGAGCTTTGGTTTATATAGCCTTCCGGATACATTGTTCGGGTATAAGATCAAAAAGGTAGATCTTTTATCGGATTTCAAGGTGAAAGAGGAAAAGCTCTCCTTGGATTCTTTGAAACAACAATTGGAACAAGCGAACACCCTTCAAGTAGATTCGGTAGCATTAAGGGATTCTATCATGCGTTCCGCCGGAATAGATTCTGCGGCTTTGGCCCTTCGTGATTCGTTATACAAAGCGGTCTATGCTGTTCAAGGGGCGGATTCGCTGGGGGCTCATATCGAGGACTATTCTCTTGGACATATCGGTTTGCAACGATTCTTCGCCGCCTTAAAAAACAGGCGGGAATTGAATCGTCCGGTACGTGTGGCCTTCCTTGGAGATTCTTTTATCGAAGGAGATATTATGGTGGCCGATTTCCGTTCCGGGATGCAGAAGGAATTTGGGGGGCGGGGTGTTGGTTTTGTACCGGTCACATCCGTAGCGGCACAGTTCCGTCCAACCGTGGAGCAACGTGCCTCCGGATGGACTACTTGGTCTATGCTGACGGACCATGAGCATGGATATACTTTATCTGGGATGATGTTCGAGGCAAACGAGGAAAACGCCTCCATCCATGTGAAGACGACTAAGCGTTATCCGGAGCTTCAGACGTTCTCTTCTTTGAAACTGATTTATGAGCAGAATAAGAATACGGAGATGCGCTTGGTTTGCAACGCTTCCGCCGATACCCTACAAGAGATGCTTCCCGCCACATCGATCGTAACCCAATACGAGTTGGAAGGGATGTTCACCGAAGCGGATTTCACTTTTAAGAATACTCCGGAGTTCCGGGCATTAGGGGTCGCTATGGAGGATCATTCAGGTGTCGTGGTCGATAATTTCTCTCTTCGGGGAAACTCGGGTATGATATTGGAGCGATTGGATGTTTCCCGTTGCCAAGCATTGAATAAGATCCGTCCGTATGACTTGATTGTCTTGCAGTATGGGTTGAATGTCGTGAGCGATAGCGTGATGAATTATGGATGGTATAGTAGCCGGATGGTAAAGGTCATTAACCATATACAACTTTGTTTTCCGGAAGCTGATATATTGATGTTGGGGGTGTCGGACAGAAGCCGTCAAGACGATGGGGAATTCGAGACGATGCCGGCCGTGTTAGCCTTGCTGCATGCGCAAAGGCAAGCCGCTAAAAAGGCAGGGGTTCCTTTCTGGAATGTATTCGGTGCTATGGGAGGAGAGAACAGTATGGTCCGTTTCGTAGAATTAAACTGGGCTAGTAAGGATTATACGCATTTAAGCTTTAGGGGTGGACGGGAGATTGCCGATGCCTTGCTGAAAGCGTTATTATCAGAAAAAGATTTTTATGATGAAGCGGAGAAAGTGGTTAATTAGTCTGGTTGTTTTAGGAGTGATCATGGGCTTCTCTGTTCCGAAACCTAAAGCCGGAATAAACGGGGATGTATCTCTTGATAGTTTGGCGGTTCGGGATACTGTAGCGTTGCCTCCTTTATCTTATTCTATGAAAGTGGGAAAAGATACGTTGATCTTACCGGATTCTAGTAAGGCGTGGAATAATTTTTTCAATGAACTGGATTCGTTGCGTGCAGGGAAAGATACGGCTATCACGATCGTCCAGTTGGGGGATTCGCATATCCAAGCCGGACATTTAAGCGGTCGTGTCATGCGCCTTTTCCAACAGGCGTTCGGGAATGCCGGACGAGGCTGGATCGCTCCTTTTAAGTTGAGCAAGACCAACGAGCCGGATGATTACTTTATCAAATCCGTCGCTAAGGATTGGATTGCCGGACGTTGTATTCAGCATGTCCGGAAAACCCCGATAGGGATCGGTGGGATCGGGATTAAGTCTGTTTCCCCCTCGATTAATTTTGATGTCGTGATAACTCCGAATAATGGTGCCGGATACGAGTTTAATGAGGCGATCTTATATAGAGGGGAGAAGTCGATGCCCATGCTTCCTGCCGGGGCTTTGAAAGACTCGGTCCAAACATTCCGTGCGGATACCGTATGTGTTTCCGGTGTATTAGCCGACACTTTCCGGATCTCCTGCTTGACCGATACTCTACAATTGCAGAGTACGAGACGGAAAGAGGGCACGAATACATTGCGACCGGCCTCATCCTTTACGAATTTATATTATGGCCTGACACTGAAGAATGGAGGCAGGGGTATCTTATACCATTCCATCGGAGTGAATGGGGCGATGTATGTGAATTATACGGATGAGGCTTATATACGTCAGTTGGCTTTATTAAAACCGTCCTTACTAATCATCTCTATGGGAACCAACGAGACATTCGGCAGACGTTTTAATACCGATGAGTTTTCCGGCCAGATAGAGGCTTTCTTGGCGATCGTCAAGAAGGAGCTGCCGAATACGGCGATCTTACTGACGACTCCTCCGGAATGTTACAAAAGGGTGCGAGTCAATAAGCAGCGAACGTATGTACGTAATGATAATACCGAGCGGGCTGCCCGTGCTATCCGGAATGTAGCGAAGAAAGAAGAGGTCGCTTGCTGGGATTTATTCACTACGACAGGAGGGAAAAACTCGTGCCGCAAATGGCATAGTTCTCGTTTGATGGGACGGGATCGGATTCACTTTACGAAAGAAGGGTATCAAGAACAAGGAACGCTTCTGTTTAGGGCGTTCATGGAATCATATAATAACCGATAAGAATCTTATATGGAATATAATATACTTAGAGATTGGCTTAGTAATCATCAATTCACGTGGGAGAAACTGGGAGATATCCTAACGTATCATCATAATGCCCCGATCTTGTTTAGTAGCGGGTTGTTCTTCTTCTTGTTTATCGGTTTCCTGATGATTTATATGTCGCTAAGGAAACATACGTTGGCTCGCATTATTTACGTGACACTGTTTTCCCTTTATTTCTATTATAAAAGTAGTGGACTTTGGTTCG
This sequence comes from Parabacteroides sp. KHUB-02, assembly GCF_056640955.1. Classification (NCBI taxonomy): domain Bacteria; kingdom Pseudomonadati; phylum Bacteroidota; class Bacteroidia; order Bacteroidales; family Tannerellaceae; genus Parabacteroides; species Parabacteroides sp. KHUB-02. The sequence goes on from NZ_JBWQEV010000001.1 coordinate 1,388,084, forward strand.
GGCTGCTGGTATTTACGGCTACTTCCGATTTCTTGATAGCGCAATGTATCTCGCATACGACATCGGTATTAAAACGTAAATTATTCGTTACGCTTAGTCTCTGCATAAACCTAGGTATGCTGGGGTATTTCAAGTATTTCAATTTCCTAGGCGAACTGTTTACTATGGCCGCCGGGGGAGAATGGCTAAAGATGAACATCTTCCTTCCGGTAGGAATCTCTTTCTTTACCTTCCAGAGCATCAGCTATGTAATAGATGTTTATCGGGGACGGATCCAACCTCTCGGCCGTTGGATCGATTATGTTTTCTATGTATCGTTCTTTCCTCAACTGGTTGCCGGGCCAATCGTTCGTGCCCGGGATTTTATCCCTCAAATGTATAAGAATCCTACGGTGACGCGATCTGAGTTTGGTGAGGGATTGTTCCTTATCTTATGTGGTCTTTTCAAGAAAACGGTTATCTCGGATTATATCAGTATGAATTTCGTGGATCGTATTTTTGACGCTCCGTTGCTTTATACGGGTGTGGAGAATTTATTGGGTGTCTATGGGTATGCGCTACAGATTTATTGTGACTTCTCGGGTTATTCGGATATGGCGATCGGTATCGCTCTGTTGTTGGGATTCCGCTTTAATATAAACTTCGACTCTCCCTATCAATCGGCTACGATTACCGAGTTTTGGCGTCGTTGGCATATCTCCCTTTCCTCTTGGTTAAAAGATTATCTGTATATATCCTTAGGGGGGAACCGGAAGGGGAAGATTCGTACCTATATGAATCTGATGATAACGATGCTGCTAGGCGGGTTATGGCATGGGGCTTCCATTAGTTTCATCTTATGGGGAGCCTTACATGGTATAGCTTTGGCTGCGCATAAGTTCATCATGGGGCATTTCAGTAGCTTTAAGGCCTTAGGATGCGAGATGAAGCCTTGGCGACGGGTATTAGGTGTCCTGATTACTTTCCATGTGGTTTGTTTCGGATGGATCTTGTTCCGGGCTACCTCGATGAAGGCCGTGGGAGAGATGCTTCGCCAGATCTTTACGAATTTTCATCCGGAGGTGTTCATGCAATTCGTCTTAGGATATAAAGGGGTGTTTGCGTTGATGGTGATCGGTTATGTGCTGCATTTTATGCCTAAACGCTCTGAGGATGCCTTGAGAGGAGTCGTGACCCGTTCCCCATTATTGATACAGGCCGCTATATTGGCGATAGCGATTTTCATTGTTGTTCAGTTTAAGAGTGCGGGAGTGCAGCCGTTTATTTATTTCCAATTCTAAGGGGACAAACACATATATCGGCATAGCCTCACGCCAGTATAGGCACAACCCTACACTACTAGTGCCGTAAGGCTACGCCGATACTGATTTCATAGGCAAAGTATCTTAGGTTCATTACTGAAGTATCTTAGGATCGTCGGCCGATGCACCTAAGATATTTTTTTGACATCTTAGTGTGTTCCTATCTAATACCGTTGTAGGGGGGAATCCCGCCAGATTTATCAAACGGTTGTGACATTTAAGTCTTGCGTGAGCCGTAAGACTTAAATGAATTCATTTACTCTGGGGGTTGTGAGCCGGCGGGAAGTTTGATGATGATATTCTTCAAATCCGCCCCGGATACATTTTGGAATACGCTTAGTCCGAACTCCGGTATTACTGCAAGTACATGGTCGAATATATCCGCTTGGATTCCTTCATATTCGACCCATACCTTATTGGATGAGAAGCAATAAAGTTCGATGGGAATACCTGTATCAGTCGGTTGTAGATGCCTTACCATGCAGACTAATTCCTTACTTACCTCCGGGAGGCTTCTTAGGTAACGTACGAGATAAGCACGGAAGACACCCAGATTTGTTTGTCTACGTCCGTTCACCCAAATGGAACTATCGATATGATGCTCTTCATTGTATTCATATAATTCCTGTTCTTTTCCGTCGATGTAATCCGTGATAAGAGAGATCTTACGAAATTTCTCTAGCATTTTCGGGGTACAAAAATGTACGCTGTTCATATCGATATTGATAGAGCGCTTGATACGGCGGCCCGGGGATTCGCTCATACCTCTCCAGTTTTGGAAAGCGTCGCTTACTAAGGCGTAAGGAGGGATGGTCGTAATGGTATTGTCAAAGTTTCTTACTTTCACGGCGTTCAATGTCACCTCGATAACCGTGCCGTCCGCACCATATTTACTCATCGTGATCCAGTCCCCGGCCCGGAGCATATCATTGGCGGATAATTGGATGCCGGCAACGAAACCTAAGATCGTATCCTTAAAGACCAACATCAAGATAGCGGCAGACGCACCCAATCCGGCCAGTAAAGAAACCGGGGATTTATTGATAAGAATACTGATAATCAATATCACTCCAATAAAGAAAACCGTAACCTGCAAGATCTGTATGAAGCCTTTTAACGGCTTGTTCTTAAAGGAATCTTTTTTATTATAGATCTCGTGGATCAGATTTAAGGAAGCGTTTATAAACCTTAAAGAAACCGCTATGATATAAATCTGACAAAGTTTTTGGAGCAATATTAAAATCTTCGGTGTCTCTTCGGCTGAGAAGGCGAATGGTAACAATATATAAATCAATATGGCCGGGATCATATGCATCATCTTATTGATGATCTTACGATCCACGATTAAATCGTCCAGTTGATTTTTCGTCTTCCTCGCTAATCGTTTGAACATACCAAGGAAAATATACCGGCAACTATAATCGATCCCAACGGTGACGGCTATAATAAGTAATAAGATCACTATATTGTCTAGGTAACTGGAATTTTCGCTTATCAACCCCATTTGAACTAATAAATTATATACCCATTCTTGTATCTTGCTCATAAATACGATTTTAAACTTTAAGTAGACAATCCGGAGACGAAGATAGGAAAAATAATCCGAACACGTACTTTAGTCTGAATATTGATATACTTTCAATTCAAATTTAGGAATCATAGCGAAGAAATGGTCGAATATATCCGACTGGATCCGTTCATATTCTTTCCATATTTTATTCCGGGAGAAGAAATAAATCTGGACGGGAACACCATATTCCGTGGATTGAAGTTGACTGATAATTAAATCCAAATCTTGATTTACGACAGGAAGACTTGTCAGATAACGCTCTACATATACACGGAATACTTGGGAGTTTGTAGGTACTACATCCTTATCCGGTTGGTAATCCGCTAATAAAGGAATTTCCTTGCGGAATGTATCTAGCATCTCTGGTGTACAGAACTTGATCGTATTCAAATCGAGATAAATGGACTTCATAACCCTACGTCCTCCAGACTCAACCATTCCGCGCCAGTTTTGGAAAGAACTATTTACTAGATTATAAGGCGGGATTGTTGAGATCGTATTATCGAAGTTCTGAACTTTCACGGTGTTTAGGGTTATTTCTTGAACAATACCGTTCGCGTTGGCAGAAGGCATCGTGATCCAGTCGCCGGGTCGCAACATATCATTCGCCGAAAGCTGTATACCTGCCACGAAACCTAATATGCTATCTTTAAATACCAACATAAGAATAGCTGCCGACGCACCTAATCCGGCGAAAAGGGTAGCCGGGGATTTATTGACGAGAATTGCTATAATGACAATGCCGCCAACGAAGAAAACAAGCACTTGTAATACTTGTATAAAGCCTTTCATCGGCCTGTTTTTCATTTTCTCCTGTTGGTTAAACAAATCCAACATCATTAAGAGAAGACCGTTGAGCGCTAACAGCAGGGAAAATATGATATAGACCGCGCAAATCTTCTGGGAAATGAATAATAATTCCTTTCCTCGGATAAAAGCCATCGGGAGCAAAGCATATACTAAAATGCCGGGAATCGTATGTACGAGATAATGTACGACCTTACGTTTAATTAATAACGTATCCCATTTATAATGCGTATGCTTAACGATACTACGTACCCCTCCGACAAAAATAGCTTGGCATAAATAATCTAATCCGATAGCGACCGCCACTAGTAAGATGGCGATGATCGCCTCGTCAAATGTGTTCGCTATTTTCTCGTCTACACCCCATCCGGTGAGGACTTTGTTCATCCAACTACCTAAATTTATCATAATAATCGTTTTTTGATATAACACTACTCTTAAAAATAGGTTCAATCCTACGTTAAATTTGCCCTTTTGTTAAGATTGCTTGTAAATGTAAGCGTATTAATCCAATTGAAAAATGTATCTTTGTGAAATAATATAAACTTAAATGGATTCCATGAGATCTCTGTTGTCAACCTCAGATTTTCTACAGGTACGAGAGCATAAATTAAGTAATGATTTGACGGTATGGTTGAATGAGGACCATAGCCAACCTAAGATATTCGGAGCCGTAGTCGTAAAAGCCGGAGCTAAAGATTCCCCAAACACAGGTATCGCGCATTATTTCGAGCATATGATGTTTAAAGGAACGGATAAGATCGGGACGATCGACTATGAGTCCGAGAAAGTCTTGCTGGACATTATCGCCGAGAAATATGACGCTTTGGCGGATACCGAGGATCCCAAGATGCGCGCCCATTTGCAGCAAATCATTAACGACCTGAGCGTACGTGCCGCTGAGTATGTAATACCGAACGAGTTCGACCGGTTGATCTCTCGTTTCGGTGGTACGAAGTTGAATGCCGGGACTTCTTACGACTATACATTATATTTCAATACATTCTCTCCGCAATATATCTCCCAATGGGCCGAGATCAATAGTGAGCGTTTGGTAAATCCCGTATTTCGTCTTTTCCAGAGTGAGCTGGAGACGGTCTATGAGGAAAAGAACATGTATGGGGACACGATGGCTAGCGTCGCCATCGAGAAATTGACAGAGCGTTATTTCTATCCGCATCCGTATGCGTATCCGATTATCGGAAGTGCGGAGAACTTGAAGAATCCCCGTCTTTCGGAGATGCGCCGGTTCTTCGAGAAATACTATGTCGCTTCCAATATGGGATTGATCTTAAGCGGGGATTTCGATACGGAGGAGGTCTTGCCAATCTTGGAATCTACTTTTTCACGGATACGAAAAGGGAAGCCGCCCCACCGGGATATCGTTGCGCTTCCACCATTCGAGGGGCGGGAAAAAGTGAGCGTACGTATTCCTATGCCTTTCGTGAAAATTATGGCATTGGGATTCCGGGGAGTTCCTGCGAATCATCCGGATCAAGTTGCGCTCAATATCGCCGTATCTTTATTGAATAACTCCAATGGTACGGGATTTTTGGATAAGCTGACGGTAGATCATAAGGTGATGGGTGCGATGGCGGTTAACCAAAGTATGAATGAGGCTGGAATATTAGGTTTGTTGGTATTTCCGAAGTTCTTTTTCCAGACCTATGCGGCAGCTGAGAAATTAGTATGGAAACAAATCAACCGTATTAAGGAGGGGGATTTTAGCGATGAGATGTTCCAAAGCTTGAAATTGGAACAGAAACGTGAATATGCCTCCAAATTGGAAGACATAAACTCAAGGGCCGAGGTGATGATGCGTATTTTCTCTCAAGGGAAAAGCTGGCAGGATTATTTGGATGAGGTTACCCGTATCGATGCCTTGTCGAGAGAAGACGTGATTGAGGTCGCCAAGAAATATTTTACGGAGAATTATATGTACGTCACGAAGAAGACCGGACGCTATCCAAAAACGATCTTACCCAAGCCGGATTATTCACCGATTATACCGAAGAACTCCGATGCTTCCTCCGCTTATGTGGAACGTCTGGAAAAGATACCCGTACAAGAATTGAAACCGCATTTTCTCGATTTTGAGAAAGACGCCGAGGTCGTATCCTTGCGTCCGCTTGTCACGTTGTATAAGACTCATAATTCCGTAAATGATATATTCTCGCTGACACTATCTTATGGAGTGGGGCAGTTGGAGCTTCGTGATCTTGATAAATTGTCCGCTTATCTACCTTTCGTAGCGACGGAATCGATGTCTTTTGAGGTCTTTCGGGGTAAATTGCAGGAACTTGGTAGTACATTGACTTTTGATTCCACGGATTCTGAGTTTCTGGTGGTGGTGAATGGTTTTGATGGGCATTTTACCCAAACAATGGCTTTGGTCGGCGATTTCTTGCGGCACGCCAAGCCAGATGACAAGAAGTTACGGCAGATTGTGGACGAGGCGAAGGTAACGGAGAAATCGTTGTTCAATTCCAGCGAGAACGTAGCCGATATGCTGTTAGAGAAAGTCAAATTTGGGGAGCAATCCCGTTATTTGACCAAATTATCGTTCGCTGAAATCAAAAAACTAAAAGGAAAGATGTTGCTGGACACCTTCAGTAAGGTACGTTCGGTCGCTTGTAACCTGCATTATTGTGGTACATTGTCTACGGAGGAGGCCGCTCGGCAGATCAAGCTGCATTTACCCTTGGAGGAGGTAAGTATTCCATCGAACTCTCCCTATATTCGTGATCTTATGACGTATGATAAGCCGACTGTCTTTTTCATGGACATGGAGGATGTCACGCAAAGCATAATCTATGCCTATATGTATATCGATCCGTTGAAGGCTAAGGAGGATCGTCCTATTTCCCGGTTGTTTAGCGCTTATTTCGGAGGGGATATGTCATCTTTGATGTTTCAGGAGATCCGTGAGTTTCGTTCGTTCGCTTATCAAGTAAATGCCCGTTTGAAACATCCTCCTTTGAATCGATCGGAGAAGCCCGCTAGTTTCGTGATGAAACTGGCTACACAGACGGATAAGATGATCGATGCGATGGAAGTGCTGGAAAATCTGGTGCATGATATGCCGGAACGTCCGGAACGGGTGGAGTCGGTGAAGCAGACGATTCGTAATTGGGTGAATAATGAATATCCTACTAGTCGCTCTCTTTCCTTGAAGATCGCCGGTTTCCGGCGTGAAGGGTACGAGAGCGATCCGAACAAGGATTATCTGGAGGTCATCGATCGGATGACTATGGAGGATATCCTTCGTTTTTATAAGGAGAATATACAAGATCATTTAATGATATATGCGATAGTCGGTAATTCAAAGAGTATGGATATGGAGAAACTCTCCAAATTCGGACAGATCGTTAAGGTAACAAGGAAAGACATTTATAAATAATGTATAGTAAGGAGGAACTGAAGAATCTCAAATTGGAGTTTTGGGAAAGCTTCGCCGCTTTTTGTGAGGTGCAACCCTATTTGCGGGGGCGTAAGAAAATTTGGACATTATATGATACGAAGGTAAAGGGCGTTGAGTTGAAATTCGACGCGAACCGCCAAGGGGCTTACGTTATTCTTGAGGTAAACCACCGTAGCGAGGATTTACGTCTGGAAATGTTTGAGCGCCTGACTTGGTATAAAGAGACCTTGGAACAGGATTTTCCCGAAGGCTTGATCTGGGATATTTGCTTTGTCCGTGAGAATGGCCGACAAGTGGCCCGTATCTATGTGGCAAAGGAAGGATTGGATTTGCATCGGCGAGCGCATTGGGGAGATTTTTTCACGTTTATGGCTAGCCAGATGTATTTGTTGGAACGAAATTTTATGGGTATAGCAGAATACTTAAGAGAATAATTACGAGATATGAACCTAAAGGTATTTATCGGAGCTTGCGTACTGTCCGGTCTGGTTGCTTGTAGCTCTGTTAAACAAGATGAGGCCGGTTTGTCCCGGCCCGGTGTGGGCCTTGAGCTGGCGCGATTCCGGAAGGAGCATTTCTCCGATGTCCGTTATAATCTTTTCTTCTCGATCCCGGAATCTCGTGACGAGGCGATCCGGGGAAAGGTGGAGCTATCGTTACGATTAGACGAGAAGCAGCCGCTTATTATTGATTTCCGCGGAGAACAGGAGCAAGTGACATCCGTAACCTTGAACGGAGGCGATATTCCCTACGAGGTGAAAGATGAGCATATCGTGATAGCCTCAGATTGGGTAGCGGTGGGAGAGAACCGGGTAGCGATCGCTTTTACTCCGGCGGATCAATCCTTGAACCGACGGGATGAGTTCCTGTACACGTTATTGGTTCCGGACCGGGCACGTACGGTATTCCCTTGTTTTGACCAGCCGGATATGAAGTCGCTTTTTACCTTGACCTTGGAAGTTCCTTCCACTTGGCAGGCCGTGGCGAATAGCGCTATCACGCAAACGGATAGTACGGGCGTCTCCGGTCGGAATCGTATTTCTTTCAAGGAGACGGAACCGCTTAGTACCTACCTGTTCTCATTCGTGGCCGGTGAACTGACTCGGGAGGTTTATTCCCGGAACGGACGGGATATCTCTATTTATCATCGGGAGACAGATCCGAAGAAAATCGCTCAATGCCCAGCCATTGCCGATGAGGTGTTCGACGCGTTGGAATGGCAGGAAGACTTTACTGGTATTCCTTATCCTTTTGCTAAATATGACGTGATTATCTTACCCGGTTTCCAATATGGAGGTATGGAACATACGGGTGCTACCTTATATACGGATCGCCGGATGTTTCTGGATGAGCATCCTACCTTAAATGAGCGATTGAGCCGGAGTGCCTTGATCGCGCATGAAACCTCTCATATGTGGTTTGGCGATTATGTAACGATGAAATGGTTTGATGATGTATGGACTAAAGAGGTTTTCGCTAATTATTTCGCTTCCCGTATCGTAGAACCTTTATATCCGGACGTGAATCACCGGTTGAATTTTATTCGGGATTATATTCCTGCGTCTTATTCGGAAGACCGTACGTCAGGTGCGAATCCGATCAAGCAAGATTTGGATAATTTGCGGAACGCCGGTTTGGTATATGGAAATATCATCTATGATAAATCTCCCGTGATTATGGAGATGTTGGTACGTGTTCTGGGAGAAGACGCTTTCCAGCAGGGAATCCGTGAGTACTTGACTACTTATGCGTATGGGAACGCTACGCGGGAGGGCTTGATCCGTATCTTGAATAAATATACGGAAGAGGATCTGGCCGCTTGGAGTGAGGTGTGGGTGAATCAGAAGGGTATGCCGGAGATTACGGCTTCGGTTAAGGACGGCGAGTTGGTCGTAGAGCAGCGTGATCCGTTGGGCCGGGGTTTAAAATGGCCGCAAGAATTAACCTATCGGGTGATCTGTGGAACGGATTCGGAAGAAATCCCGGTTTCTCTCGAAGGAAACTCTGATTCCTTCCGAATGAAATTAAGTTTTCTTCCGAATGGAAATTGTGTCATTCTTCCGAATATAAATGGGCGTGGTTATGGCTTCTTTAAAATAACAGAGGGGGAGTCTTCCGGTCTATGGTCTGTGCTTCGCTCATCGGAAGATGAGGTGTTGAAGGGATCTTTGCTGATTACCCTTTATGAGAATCTTCGTTGGAAAACGATTTCTCCGCAAGGGTTCCGTGAAGAGATGTTAGCGTATTTACCGAATGAGTCTAATTCTTTATTGTTCTCGATGGCTTTAAGCTATTTAGGAGATTGCCAGCGGATATTCCCGTCGGATTCTCGTCCGTTGGAACAGGTCTTGTGGAAGATCGTGACAACGAATCCCGTATCCCAACATCGTTTGCAGGCGTTTCGTTTGTATCGTTCGATAGCGGATTCAGAGGAGGCGGTACAACGTCTGTATACGTTATGGCAGGAACGGAAAGCTCCGAAAGATTGTACGTTGAGCGAGAGTGATTATATTGGCTTATCCTATATGCTGGCGATGCATTTGCCGGAAAAAGCGGATAAGATTATCGCTACGCAATTATCCCGCATACAGAATCCGGACCGGAAGAAGGAGTATCAATTTATCTCCCCATCCGTATCGCCCCGCAAGGCGGAACGTGACAGTGTCTTCGCGTCCTTGTTGATCGCCGGGAATCGTAGGGTGGAGCCATGGGCCTCTTCCGCTCTCGCTAATTTGAACCATCGCCTACGAGAACAAGAGTCGGTCGCTTATATCCGTCCGGCCTTGGAAGCGATGCCGGAAGTACAGCGGACTGGCGATATCTTTTTCCCCACCGCTTGGGTTCGCTCCTTGCTTTCCGCCCATACATCGAAGGAAGCTCGGGAAGAAGTTGATGCGTTTTTTACCGCGCATCCGGACCTCCCCTTGATGCTTTCCAATAAGATTAAGCAGCAAGCGAGTCATTTGTATTAAAGTAAATCATCATCTTTGTCCTTGAGAACGAATTAATTAGAAAGGAGTATTTGTATGACGGCAATGGAACTAAAATGCCTAAAGATGGATTTGGTCGAAGAATTGTTAAGCATCGATGATAAAGACACGCTCAACCGTGTGAAGAACTATCTGAAAAAGCTGAACAATAAAATTAGGACAAAAGCCGAAGAGGAAGAAACGGAATATATTAGCAAGGAAGAAATCTTGGCAGGGATTGATGCCGGGCTGAAAGACATGATTGCCGGGAGGAAACAATCAGCGAGAGATTTCTTAAAAGAAATGAGAGATGGAATATAGAATAGAAGTCTTAGCCTCCTTTAAGAAGGAAGCGAAACGTTTGCGGAAGCATTATGCCTCTTTCATTGATGATTATGAAAACAAAGCAGAGCGTGAATCTATAAGCTTGAAAGAGATAGAAGAGTTGCTTCGTAAGAACGGATTGAAGTAATATAGATATTGTGATAATATTTTGTCAGAAATATTTGTTCTTTCAATTATTATTGTAACTTTGCGACGTAAATAACAAAAGAAATGAAAATAACGACTACATTACATCACCATCATCATTACAGCGGGCGATAGTTCGGTGGGCTGAATGGTATGTATGTACTCATGATAAAAAGATAAAGGCTTGCCGTTTTGCGGTAAGCCTTTTTTGTTGATATTTATAATATAAAAATAAGATATAGTTATGTTGAGAATTGCGGTACAATCGAAGGGCCGTCTGTACGACGAGACCATGATGTTGCTTGAAGAAGCGGGTATTAAACTAAACAGGGGCAAACGCATTCTGTTATTATCGGCAAAAGGTTTTCCGGTAGAGGTATTATTCCTTCGTGATGATGATATTCCTCAGTCTGTGGCTAACGGTGTGGCGGATATTGGTATTGTCGGAGAGAACGAGTACGTGGAGAAAGGGCAAGAGGCGAAATTGATCAAGCGTCTGGGCTTTAGTAAGTGCCGTCTATCCTTAGCTATCCCCAAAGATGAGGAATATAAGGGAGCTGAATGGTTTGAGGGAAAAACGATCGCTACTTCCTATCCCGTGATCCTACGGTCTTTCTTAGAGGAGAGAGGCGTGAAGGCGGATATTCATGTAATCAGCGGCTCTGTGGAAATCGCCCCGGGCATTGGTTTGGCGGACGCTATCTTTGATATCGTAAGCTCCGGTAGCACTTTGGTAAGCAATCAATTGAGAGAAGTGGAGGTAGTCCTTCCTTGTGAGGCTTTATTGATCGCTAACAATAATCTATCCAAAGAGAAACTGGAGATATTGGATGAGCTTCTATTCCGCTTCGAGGCGATTCAAGTCGCCGAGGGCAAGAAGTACGTGTTGCTGAACGCTCCGAAAGAAAAGCTGGATGAGATTATCGAGGTGCTTCCCGGTATGAAGAGCCCGACCATAACGCCTTTGGCAAACGATGAATGGGTCTCTGTTCAATCCGTGATCGCCGAGAAGCATTTCTGGGAAATTATTGGTAAACTAAAATCATTGGGGGCTGAAGGTATCTTAGTGCTTCCGATCGAGAAAATGATTGTATAATATGGAGATTATAAAATATCCCGGACGTGAGGAATGGAGCTCACTAATCAAACGTCCCGCATTAGATGTAACCACCTTGTTCGATACGGTCCGTACGGTATTGGACGAGGTACGCGAGCAGGGTGACACTGCCGTAAAAGCGTATGAGGAAAAGTTTGATAAAGTGCTCCTTTCTTCCCTTCAAGTCTCGGAAGAGGAGATGCGGGAAGCGGATGCCTTGGTCGCTGAGGACTTGAAACAGGCGATTCGTACGGCAAAGGCGAATATCGAGAAGTTCCATGCCTCACAGCGTTTCGAAGGAAAGAAAGTGGAGACTACCCCGGGAGTCACTTGTTGGCAGAAAGCGGTAGCGATCGAGAAAGTCGGTTTATATATTCCGGGCGGAACGGCGCCTTTGTTTTCCACGGTATTGATGTTGGCAGTGCCCGCACGTATCGCCGGATGCAAGGAGATCGTATTATGTACGCCACCGAACCGGGAAGGGAAAGTACATCCCGCTATCCTGTTTGCTGCGGAGGTCGCGGGTGTAAGTAAGATATTCAAGGCTGGAGGAATCCAAGCGATAGCGGCGATGGCCTATGGGACGGAATCAGTTCCCAAGGTGTATAAGATCTTTGGCCCGGGTAATCAATACGTGACGGCGGCGAAGCAATTAGTAAGCCTGAAAGAAGTCGCCATCGATATGCCCGCCGGACCATCCGAGGTAGAGGTGATCGCAGACGAGACAGCAAATCCCGATTTTATCGCCGCCGATTTCCTCTCGCAGGCCGAGCATGGGGTGGATAGCCAAGCGGTCCTCGTAACCGCTTCGGAAACGATCGTGGAACCCGTGGCCCGTGCCATCCAAGAGCAACTCGATCGTTTGCCCCGAAAGGAGATTACCGAGAAATCGTTAGCGCACAGCCGTATCATCGTATTGAAAGATTTGCGGGAAGTCGTGGACTTCACGAATCAATACGCTCCTGAGCACTTGATTATCCAAACATCGGATTACACCGCTATCGCGGAGCGAATCGAGAACGCTGGCAGTGTCTTTATGGGTCCATATACTCCGGAAAGCGCAGGCGATTATGCTTCCGGCACGAATCATACCTTGCCGACCAACGGTTATGCCAAGGCATATAGCGGCGTAAACTTGGATAGCTTCATCAAGAAGATCACTTTCCAAGAGATCTCTTCCGATGGTATCCGTGCCTTGGGTAGCACGATCCAAACCATGGCGGCCAACGAGCATCTGGATGCTCACCGCAACGCAGTAACAATTAGATTGAACACGATATGAAAGACCTGAAAGATTTAGTAAGACCGAATGTCTGGAATTTGAAACCGTATTCATCCGCACGTGATGAGTTTCATGGGGATGCCTCCGTTTTTCTGGACGCGAATGAGAATCCGTGGAATGTGCCGTATAACCGTTATCCCGATCCCTTGCAGTGGAAATTGAAGGATCGTCTGGCCGTGCTGAAAGGCGTGGATCGTAACTCGATCTTTTTGGGCAATGGTAGTGACGAGGCCATCGATCTGGTGATCCGTGCCTTTTGCGAGCCGGGGTTGGATAGTGTGGTGACGATCTCGCCGTCGTATGGTATGTATGAGGTGGCAGCGAATGTAAATAACGTGGAATGTCGCAAGGTCTCTTTGGACGAGAATTTCGACTTGGACGCTGACCGAGTGTTGGAATCGGCGGACGAGTGGACTAAAGTGATCTTCCTATGTTCCCCGAATAACCCCAGTGGCAACAGCCTGGATCGTGGCTCGATCTATAAGATATTGAAGAATTATGAAGGAATCGTGGTGATCGATGAGGCTTATATCGACTTCTCCGCTTATCCCTCTTTCTTGAAGGAATTATCCGGGTTCCCGAATCTGATCGTTCTTCAAACCTTGTCGAAAGCGTGGGGAGCGGCGGGTATTCGTTTGGGTATGGCATTTGCCTCTCCGGAGATTATCGGTGTCTTGAATAAGATCAAATATCCGTATAACGTCAACCAGCTTACACAGGAGAAAGCTTTGGAGCTCTTGAACGACGAGGCGACCATGAAGCACCAAGTGAACGAGATCCTCACGGAGCGTAACCGGTTGGAGAAGATCCTGTCCGAGCCTCCTTTTTCCTATCAAGTATATCCTTCGGACGCTAATTTCTTGTTGGTGAATGTCGCCAAGGCGGATGCCATGTATAATGGGCTCGTGAAGAAAGGGATCGTAGTGCGTAACCGTAGCAACGTGCAGAAATGCCGGGGTTGCCTTCGTATTACGATCGGTACGCCGAAAGAGAATGATAGCTTATTGAACGCGATGAAAAACATGAAATTATGAGCACGAGGAAAAGAGCGTTGTTTATCGATCGAGACGGCACGCTTGTAAAAGAGCCGCCCGTAGATTATCAATTGGATAGCTTGGAGAAACTAGAGTTTGTCCCGAAGGTGATGCGTAACCTCTATTTCATTTGCGAGCGGTTGGATTTCGAGTTCGTGATGGTCTCCAACCAAGACGGGCTGGGTACGCCCTCTTTCCCGGAGGAGACTTTCTGGCCTGCCCATAACTTGATGCTAAAAACGTTGGAAGGCGAGGGGATCGTGTTTGATGATATATTGATCGATCCTTCCTTTCCCGAGGATAATTCCCCGAATCGTAAGCCTCGTACAGGAATGCTTACGAAATATATGACAGGTGAATACGATCTGGAGAATAGTTTCGTGATCGGGGATCGCCTTACGGATATGGAGTTGGCCCATAATCTGGGCGCTAAAGGTATCTGGTTGCGCCCGGAGGAGGGAGCGGAGAGTGAGTTGGCGGCTTACGCTACCTCATTGTCTCCCGCCTATATCACGGATGATTGGGATAAAATCACCGAGTATCTGTTTGCTGGCGAGCGTCGTGCTGTCGTACGGCGTGCCACGAAGGAGACGGATATTTATGTGGACTGGAATCTGGATGGAACCGGAAAGACATCGATCTCTACCGGGCTTGGTTTCTTCGATCATATGTTGGACCAGATCGGTAAGCATTCCGGTACGGACCTGACGGTACGGGTAAAAGGCGACTTGGAAGTCGATGAGCATCATACGATAGAGGACACGGCGATCGCCCTTGGCGAGGCCATGCTGAAAGCGCTGGGTGATAAGCGAGGGATCGAGCGTTATGGGTATTGCCTTCCGATGGACGACTGCTTGTGTAGCGTGGCGCTGGATTTCGGTGGCCGTCCTTGGTTGGTTTGGGACGCTGAGTTCCACCGTGAGAAAGTAGGGGATATGCCTACGGAGATGTTCCTCCATTTCTTCAAGAGCTTGAGCGACGCTGCTCGCATGAATTTGAATATCCGTGCCGAGGGTACGAACGAGCATCATAAGATAGAAGGTATCTTCAAGGCTTTGGCCCGCTCGATCAAGATGGCGATCCGACGAGATATTTATCGGTTTGAGCTACCGAGTACGAAAGGGCTCTTGTAATCTGTAAAAAACACTACTGTATTTGTGCACGAATACAGTAGTGTTTTAGTCTGAATACTATTGTGTTTATCCACAAACACTATAGTGTTTTCGACTCAGATTCTATGACATCAGATAAACCGATAAAAGCCTATAGAGGATATTCCTCGAAAGCATATAGAACCGTGGAGAGATACCTTTCTCCTGTGTCCGGAAGCAACGCCACGATCGTTTTTCCCTCATTCTCCGGAAGTTTAGCTAGTTCCACGGCGGCGTATACAGCGGCGCCGGAAGATATTCCTACCAGCAACCCTTCCTTCCCGGCCAGTTCCCGGCTCGTACGGATAGCGTCATCGTTCGTTACTTGCAGGATCTTGTCAACTACCTCCCCGTTGTAGGTCTTGGGGATAAAGCCGGCTCCGATGCCCTGTATCTTGTGCGGGCCGGGCTTGCCTCCGGAAAGTACCGGTGAATCGCTAGGCTCTACCGCTACGATTTGTACGTTCGGGTTGTGAGCTTTCAATCCGGCACCGACACCGCTGACCGTGCCTCCGGTTCCTACGCCGGCTACAAACAGGTCTACTTTACCATCCGTATCACGCCAGATCTCCTCGGCGGTCGTGCGGATATGCATGGCCGGGTTAGCGGGATTCTCGAATTGTTGTAGGATGATGGAACCGGGAGTCGCGTCACGCAGTTCCTCCGCTTTGGCGATGGCTCCTTTCATGCCTTCCGCCCCGGGGGTGAGGACGAGCTGGGCACCTAACGCTTTCAATAAGTTACGACGCTCGGCACTCATGGTATCCGGCATGGTCAGGATTAATTTGTAGCCTTTCGAGGCGGAGACAAAAGCGAGTCCGACTCCGGTATTACCGCTGGTCGGTTCGATAATGGTAGCGCCGGGTCTCAACAAGCCTTTAGCCTCGGCGTCCTCGATCATCGCCAAGGCGATGCGGTCTTTTACGCTACCAGCCGGGTTGAAATATTCCAGCTTGCCGATTACTTGGGCTTTAAGGCCCTTGCTCGCGTTGAAATTAGAGAACTCCAACAGGGGAGTGTTGCCGACAAGGTCGGTCAGTTGTCTTGCTATTCTTGCCATATACAAATGAATTTTGTTGTTTCTGGATTCTTTTATTTATATGACAAAGATAGTGGATGGATTGTTTACGGCATATACCATAAACCGGGTATTTTTTTACCTCCTTCTATGCGTCACGCACAAAAGGAGGTTACAATCATAATTATATACAAGTCTGAAAGGACTCTCTTTAATGTCTGCCTCCTCCTAAGGCTTGGTAGAGGTTTACGGTGGCTTGAAGCTCGTCAAAACGATCCGTTACTTGGGAGAGCTGGGCGCTGAGCAGGGTTTGCTGTGCCGTGAGCACTTCCAGATAAGTGGTGTTTCCATGCGTCATCAGCAATTGGGTGCTACGGACGGCATCTTCAAGCGATTCGATTTGGTGTGTACGCAAGTCGATCTTTCCCTTTGCGGTCTGGGCTTGGGTAAGTGCGTCGTTCACCTCTTTTCCGGCGTTGAGCACGGTTTGTTGGAAAGTGAGCTTGGCCTCTTCTTGCTGCGCTTTCGCTATTTTCAATTGGGCGATATTCGCTCCTTTGTTAAATAGTGGTTGCGTGAGGGAGCCGACCACCGATAGTAATAGTTTACCCGGATTTACGATGTAACTACCTGCGCTGTTTGTCCATCCCGCGCTGCCGCTAAGACGTAGCGAGGGATAAAAATTGGAGCGTGCGGAGGCTGTCCCGTAGAACGCTTGCGCCAATGCGTACTCGGCGCTACGTACATCCGGACGGTTCGAGAGTATCTGTAGCGGGATACCGATAGCCAGATCCGGGGTTAAGGATTGGTCTTCCAACCTTCCTCGCTCAATATCCTGAGGTGTCTCTCCCAATAAGACGGCAAGCGTATTCTCGGTCTCCCGGATGGTCTGTTCCAGATCCTTAACAGAGGTCTCGATGGAGTAGCAAGTAGCCTCGGTTTGCGATACGGCCGCCTCGGTAGTCATGCCGGCTGCCATTAACGCTTGGGTGGCACGAAGGCTCTCTTGCCATTTCACGGCGGTTTCTGTCGTGATCTCGTATTGCCGATCCAGCATCAATAAGGTGTAATACAGGTTGGCGATATTGGCGATCAGTTGTGTTTGTACGGCTTGGCTATACGCTTGGCTTTGCGACAAGGCGGCTTTTGCTTGTCGTTTGGCGTTTGTCAGCCGGCCGAAGATATCGATCTCCCAACTGGCCGATACCGGGACGTTGTATGTCCACGACGCTTTTGCCTTATTGAAACTACTTGTCGTGCCCTGCGGATCTAGGGAGAGCGACGGGAGGTAGGAGAGGCGGGAGGTCATTAACGCCGCCTCGGCTTCTTGCACCTTTAGATGGGCAATCCGCAGATCTGTATTATTGGCTAATCCCCGTTCGATCAAGGATTGCAAGGCCGGATCGGTGAACAGGTCTCGCCAACTGATATTCCCGATGGAGAAGGTGTCTGCCGGGGCTATCTCCTCCCGGTATAGATTCTCCGGGAGGGTGGTGACAGGCTCGTATTTCTTGTAAATGCCGCAGCTGTTCAACGCTAGCGTCGCTACGGCAAGGAGTATGATGTTATTCTTCATATACAATATATATACAACCGGATAGGTTATTTCTTGCTATCTAAATATTCTTTTCTTTCTTCGGCGGCCTCTTTTACCTCTTCTTGCACCTGCCAATCAAGGGAACGCTCGAATTGGATCGGGCGTAGTTTCTCTTGCAGGTATTGGAACGTGATGAATAAGCAAGGCACGATAAATAACAAAGCCAATGTACCGATCAACATACCGCCAACGGCACCGGTTCCCAACGAGCGGTTTCCATTAGCGCCTACGCCGTTGGAAACGATCAATGGCAGCAAACCGAATATCATCGTAAGAGCGGTCATCAAGATCGGGCGCAGACGAACCTTCGCCGCGCTAAGAGCGGCCGAGGTCAGGCTCATGCCGGACAAGCGGCGCTGGGTAGCGTACTCCGTCAATAAGATGGCGGTCTTCGCCAACAACCCGATCAACATGATCAGACCGGTTTGCAGATAAATGTTATTCTCCAATCCCATGAACTTGGCGAACAAGAAACTACCCATCAAACCCATCGGTACGGAAAGAATCACGGCGAAAGGAACAAGGAAACTCTCGTACAAGGCACTTAGGATCAAATAAATCATCAAGATACAGATACCGAAGATGATAATGGTCGTATTACTCTGCTGGTTCTCCTCACGGGTGATACTACCGAAGTCATACCCGTATCCTTTCGGGAGTGAGGTGGCCGCTGTCTCTTTTACCGCCTTGATAGCATCCCCGGAGCTATATCCATTGGCCGGTACGGCATTGACGGCGATCGAATTATACATATTGAAACGGGCTAAAGATTCGGCACCGTATACCTTGGTCAAGGTGATAAACTGACTAAGCGGTGCCATCTCGCCGTTCGACATGCGTACGAACGTATTATTCAAGGAGGTCTCATCCAGACGATATTTAGGATCGGACTGTATCATCACCTTATACACCTTCGAGAAGCGGTTGATATTCGACACATATTGCCCTCCGTAATAACCGGAAAGGGTTGATAGAACAGCATCCGGAGTGATTCCGGCCCGTTTGCATTTCGCCGCGTCCACATCCACGCGCCATTGCGGGTACTTGATATCGAAGGTAGAGTAAGCCGTAGCGATCTCGGGCCGTTCACGCAAGGCTGCGAGATATTGCTGGGTCGTGTTAAAGAAGGTCGTTAAGTCTCCACCGGCCTTGTCTTGCGTATGCATTTCCAATGCGTTACCCATACCATATCCGGGGATCATGGCGGGGGCGATGGCGAAAATCGTAGCGTCCTTGATATCTGCCGTACGGCCATATACCTGTCCGATCACGGCTTGTACGTTATCTTCCTTGTCCGGGCGCTCATCCCAATGTTTTAGTTTCAAGATGAACATACCGAAAGAGCTACCTTGTCCGGCCAGCAAACCATAACCGGAAACCTTGGAATAAGATTGAAGCTGTGGAATCTGGTTGATCCGTTGCTCGATATTCGTCATGATCTTGTTAGTCGTAGCCAAGGAGCTTCCGGAGGCCGTACTTACGTTGACAAAGACCGTACCTTGATCCTCATCGGGTACCAAGCTGGATTTTGTCGTGTTCATCAAGACGATAAGTAATACGATGGAGCATGCCAATAAAGACCAAGCCAGCCATTTCCGCTTGATAAAGAACAACACCCCGTGCTTATATTTCTTGATGACCGAATCGAATGCGGCGTTGAACGCCTTACGGAAGCGGGCGGCGAAGTTATTCTTTTGGGTGCCGTCCTCGTTGATGTAAGGCTTCAATAAGATAGCGCAAAGCGCCGGGCTTAACGTTAACGCGTTAACGGTAGAGATACCTACGGCCGCTGCCATCGTCAAACCGAACTGCGTATAGAATGTACCGGATGTACCGCTCATGAACGATACCGGGATAAACACGCCCATAAATACCAATGAAGTAGAGACGATGGCGGATGTTAATCCTTTCATCGCGTCCATACTAGCCATATAAGAGGACTTATATCCAACGTCGAACCGAGCTTGGACTGCCTCGACGACAACGATCGCATCGTCCACCACCGTACCGATCACCAATACCAAAGCGAATAAAGTGATCAAGTTGATGCTAAATCCGGCGACCGTCATAAAGGCGAACGTACCGATCAAGGAAACTACGATCGCTACCAACGGAATCAGCGTAGAACGGATATCCTGCAAGAAGACATATACCACAAGGATAACGAGGATAATGGCCTCTATCAAGGTTTTTACAACCTCATGGATCGAGGCGTACAAGAAATCATTCGTACTCATCAATTTTACGACCTCGATACCTTTCGGGAAGTCTTTCGAGGCTTCCTCAAGAAAAGCGTCGATCTTATTATTCACCTCCGTGGCATTCGATCCGGCTGTCTGGAAAACCATACAGGAGATACCCGGCTTACCGTTTGTTTGTCCGATATAGGCATAACTCTCCTTTCCTAACTCAATGTCCGCTATCTCTTTTAGCTTCAATACCTCTCCATCCTCGGTGGAGCGGATCACGATATCGCCGAATTCCTCCGGAGTAAGCAGGCGTCCGCTATATTTCATGGTGTACTGATACGTCTCGTCCGAGTTCTCGCCTAAAGAACCCGTGGCGGACTCAATATTTTGCTCGGCCAACACAGAGGTCACGTCCGAGGGAATCAATTTGTATTGGGCCATCACGTCGGGCTTCATCCAGATACGCATACAGTAATCGCCGCCCATAACCATCAACTCGCCGACTCCGGAGATACGGAGTATCTCTGGTTTTAGGTTGATGCTGATGTAATTACTGAGGAAGTTCTCGTCATAAGAACCGTCCGGGCTATAGAGCGAGAAGATCTGTAACATACTGGTCTGGCGCTTGGAAGTCGTGACACCTACTTGGGTAACCTCGGCCGGCAATTGCCCGGTCGCTTTCGATACACGGTTCTGTACGTTTACGGCGGCCATGTCCGGATCGGTTCCTTGTTGGAAATAGATCGTGATCGTGGCGGTACCGGAGTTGGTAGCCGTGGAGGTCATGTAGGTCATATCTTCCACGCCGTTGATCGCCTCTTCCAAAGGGGCTACGACACTCTTCTGCATGGTCTCGGCATTCGCCCCGAAGTAAGTCGTACTGACCATAACGGTAGGAGGGGCGATATCCGGATATTGTTCTACGGGCAAGGTGAAAAGCCCGATGATACCCGCAACCATAATCGTGATGGAAATCACGGCGGAGAGTACGGGGCGTTCTATAAATGTGCTAACTTTCATTGTTCTTAATTTTGTTTTACTTCAATCGGTGTTCCTTCACGCAATAAGCCTACGCCTTCGGCTACGATCACGTCGCCGCTATTCAATCCGGCGTTTACGATATACTCTTGTCCTCCGTTCACACGGGTAACTTCTACAGGAGCGGATTGCGTCTTGCCGTCCACTACCTTGAAGACAAATACCCGGTCTTGGATCTCGAACGTGGCGGCTTGGGGAATTACGACGCAGTTATCGTATGTAACCGGAATGATCACATTCCCGGAGCCCCCGCTATTCAATAATTGCTCCTCGTTCGGGAATGCGGCACGCAAGCTGACTGTTCCGGTGTTTTGATCGATAATGCCGCTGATCGTCTCGATCTTTCCCGTTTGGGGATAAAGCGATTTATCGTTCAGTTGAAGCTCTATCTCGGGCATATTCTCCAAGGCTTTGTCTTTCGAGCCGTATTGACGGGTCAAGGCCAATAGCTGATTCTCGGTCATGGAGAAATACACATACATCTCGGAATTGTCCGATACCGTGGTGAGCGGTTTGGGCAGGTTTGCGCTTACTAATGCGCCTACACGATAAGGCAGGGTTCCGATGACGCCGTTCGAGGGGCTTTTCACTTCCGTGTAAGAAAGGTTGTTACGGGCGTTTATCTCTTGTGCCTCCGCTTGGGCTAATTGGGCTTTTGCCGAGAGTAGAGTGTTGTAGGCGGTCTTTAGGTCGAACTCGGAAACTACTTTGTTTTTATACAATTCTTGTTTACTGTCGTAGGTCAGTTGCGCTGTCGCTACAGATGCCTTAGCGGCCTCTACGTTCGCAATGGCGGTGTTTAAGGCCGCTTGATAAGGAACTTGATCAATAATAAATAAGACTTGTCCTTTTTTTACACTCTCGCCTTCCGTTACGCAGAGCTTTGTAATAAAGCCGGATACTTGCGGATAAATATCGATGTCCTGTTTTCCTCGTATACTCGCCGAGTAATTATTGGATAAAGTTTTCTCCGAAGTGAATACGGTCATTGTCGCATACCCTGAACTTTGTTGGATTACAGGGCTTTGTTTACACCCAACAGCTACGATACACCATAAGGCGATCGCAGTCTTCATCAATCGATTTTGCTTTTTCATCTTAACTAATACCTATATTTTCGGATGCAAAGCTACTCGCTTATCGGCGAACCATTGTTTCCACAATGAGGCGATGATTGTTCATTTTGAGATGGAATGATCCGTTATGTGATAAGGAACCTTTATATTTGCGAACAAAAAAGTAACTGAATGAATCCATTTAAATTAAGAAAAGAAGAATCATTTACCATGGGGGAATCCAACTTAGAAAGCTTGTTGGATAGTCCTTATAAGATAGGGCAGGGAATGATTCTATATTGTTATAGCGGGACGGCAAATATCTCGGTAGATTTAAACAAGTGGGATATCGTGCAAAATACGATTATCTCGTTGATCCCGAAAACAATCTTGACATTGAACCAGAGTAGCGATAATTTCAAGGTACAGTATATCTCTTTTTCGACATCTATGTTTCAAGAGGCGGTGTTCCGCCTAGACCCTTCTTTTTTCCGCTTCATTAAAGATAATCCTTGCCATACCCATTCTTCGAGTGAGGGGGAAATCGTAAATGTCATAATTCGTTTGTTCTGGCTGATTTACTACGATCGGAATAACTTATATCGAGACATGATCGTGAAGAACCAGTTACAGTGCTTCTTCCTTAATATGTACGATAAGACTAGGCATGCGTTTCCCAGCCATCAGCGAAACGGTTATAATCGAGCGGAGGAGATCTTTCATAAATTTATCAATTGTATCCACACCCATTATCTCGACCAGAAAGATGTCTCTTTTTATGCGAACGAGCTTTGTATCTCTCCCCGTTATTTATCGACCATAGCTCGGCAAGTGACGGGCGAGTCGGCGAAGACCATTATAGACCGGCATATCATATTGGAGACAAAGGTATTGTTGCGTACCACGGAAATGACCGTACAGGAGATAACGAATCACTTGAACTTTCCTAGCCAATCCTATCTGGGACGGTATTTCAAGAAGCATACGGGGGAATCACCCATAGAGTATCGAATGAAAAGAAAGTGATGCTACTTACTGCAACCCGCATTGCAGTAAAATGGCTATGGAAGTTTGTTTTTATAAGACCGTGGAAGCTTTTTCCGTTTGCCTTTGATCAAACGTATCAGTAATTAGGGTAAGGGCACCATCTCCCGTCACGTTGCAAGCCGTACCGAAGCTGTCTTGCAAAGCGAATATCGTAAGCAATAATGCCGTTCCTGCCTCGTCGAAACCTAGAATAGCGATGATCAAGCCCAATGAGGCGAGCACCGTACCGCCCGGTACGCCGGGAGCGCCGATCGCGAAGAAACCAAGCAAGATGATAAATACGAGCATCGTCGTGAAGTCCGGCATACTTCCATATAATATTTGTGAGACGGTCAATACGAAAAACACTTCCGTCAAGATAGAGCCGCATAGATGGATGTTCGCGAACAGGGGGACAGTCACGTCAATTACTTCCTCTCGCAAAATCTTGCTTTTCTTGGCGCAGGTCAAGGCCGTGCCCAAGGTGGCGGCGGATGACATGGTGCCTAAGGCTGTCAAATAAGCGGGTCCGTAGTATTTCAATACGCCCCAGCTATTTTTCCGGGAGTAAATCGATGCGACTACATACAGTAAGGTCAACCAGATGTAATGGCAAATGATGACAATCAACAGGACGGATAAAAAGATAGGCAACTGCTTCGTAATCGCCCCCTCATAACTGAGGACACAGAAATTCGCGGCGATGAAAAGCGGCAACACCGGCATCAAGACCCGTTCTACCAATTTAAGCACCATGTTCTGGAATACTTCCAGCAACCTCTCCATCTCCTCGGATTTAACCCATGCGGTAGAAAGTCCCAGCATCACGGCCAATACCAATGCCGACATAACGCTCATCACTGGCGGAATCTCTAGATTAAACAACATGGGAGGGATGTCTTTTAGATCTTCCGAGGCGGTTTGAATATGCAAATGCGGTATTAAC
This sequence comes from Parabacteroides sp. KHUB-02, assembly GCF_056640955.1. Lineage (NCBI taxonomy): Bacteria > Pseudomonadati > Bacteroidota > Bacteroidia > Bacteroidales > Tannerellaceae > Parabacteroides > Parabacteroides sp. KHUB-02. The sequence goes on from NZ_JBWQEV010000001.1 coordinate 1,412,055, forward strand.
TCGTAACCCACAACGGCGCCAAAGGTAGCGGCGCCAACCGATGACAGGTATGCGATACTAAAAGCGAATAATAAGACTTTGGATGCGTTGCTTTTTAAGCGGGCGATGGATGGTGCCACGAATCCTAGAATGATCAACGGAACCAAGAAGAAAATAATCTGTCCCGTAATTTGTTTTATGATCATGACCGCTTTTAACACAGACTCGTTTACGACAAGCCCAACCAGAAGTCCGATCAAGACGGCCAGTATCAACCGTACGATCGTGTTGGAAAGAATCTTTTTCAGCATATTCGGATGTTTTTATTTTTCAATGACAGCAAATATAAGATATTTTCTTGTGTGAATGGGTGGGTGGACAATTTTCATTACTTTTGTTTGATGAAAATAAAATCGTATTTTATAATAAGTAATATGAAAAACATGAAACAAGCTTTACTAGTAGCGGGCTGTTTATTGGCTACCACTACATTATTTGCCCAGACCGAGAAGGGGGACTGGGCTCAGTTTGGTCGTTATGCGGAGGCTAACAAGACCGTGAAAGTCCCTTCGAACGTGGTATTTATGGGGAACTCCATTACAGACGGATGGTGGCCGGCGGATTCGACCTTCTTTATCCAGAATAATTTCGTAGACCGTGGGATCAGCGGACAGACAACCTCGGAGATGTTAGTGCGTTTTCGCCAAGACGTTATTAATTTGAAGCCGAAAGCAGTGGTAATCTTGGCGGGAATCAATGATATCGCTCACAATAACGGTGTGATCGCCTTAGAGAACGTGTATGGTAACTTGGTCTCCATGGCGGAATTGGCGAAAGTAAATAATATAAAGGTGATTTTTTGTTCCGTGATGCCGGCATACGATTTTCCTTGGAGACCGGGTATGAAGCCGGCCGATAAGGTTATCCAGCTCAATAAGTGGATCAAGGAGTATGCGGATAAGAATGGCTTGACGTACGTGGATTATCATTCCGCCATGAAAGATGAGCGAAACGGATTGCCCGCTAACCTGTCGAAAGATGGTGTGCATCCGACCTTGGAAGGCTATAAGATCATGGAGAAGATCGTGCTGGAGGCCATTCATAAAACCGTAAAGTAAGCAGATGAGAAACTATTTATTGGCTTTATCTTGTTGTACGGCTTTATCTTGTTGTACGCAAGTGAAAGTTTCCGAGGTATATACGGCGGCGGCAGAGAACTCTTTACGTGCTCCTGCCGTTCCTTTGGTCACGATCGATCCCTATACAAGCGCATGGTCGTTTGCCGATCAATTGAATGATGAGTCGGTACGGCATTGGACCGGCCGTGATTATCCGCTTCTGGGCAGTATACGGGTAGATGGTAAATCATACTGTTTCATGGGAATGGACGATATACAGGTGACCTCGGTGATCGGTACGGCCTCGGATGGCCTATGGGAGGCCGATTATACGATGTCTCAGCCTGCCGGTGATTGGTTCGCCGAGGCTTATGATCCGAAAGGTTGGAAGCGGGGAAAAGCCGCTTTTGGAACGGAAGATAATCCCAATTGTTCCACGCCTTGGTCTACAGGCGATATCTGGGTACGTCGTACGTTTGACTGGCCTTCGGATGTGCGAAAGGATGCCCTCTACCTCCAATATTCGCACGATGATAATATCGAGGTGTATCTAAATGGAAAGCAAATCGCCGTGGCAGGGAATGGTCTGGACTATGATTTGCTGAAAGAGATACCGGAAGCGGTGGCGGAAAGCTTGAAGCCTACGGGTAACGTGTTGGCCGCTCATTGCCGGAACAATGGGGGAGGCGCTTATGTGGATATGGGAATCATGCGGAAGGTGAAACGAGGAGATACGTTCGATGAGAAAGCGATCCAGAAATCCGTGAACGTGATGCCTACGCAAACATTCTACACCTTTGAGTGCGGTGGTGTAAGTCTGGACTTGATTTTCACGGCTCCCTTCTTGCTGAATGATCTGGAAGCTATGACCTCTCCGTTTAATTATATAACCTATCAAGTCCGCTCCATCGATGGTAAAGATCACGACGTGCAATTATATATGGAAGCCACGCCGCAATGGGCCGTGAATACGATCGATCAAGAGGTGACTTTTGAGAAAACGGAAACCCCTAATTTAATTTACCTAAAGACAGGAACAATCGATCAAGAGGTTCTGGCGAAAACCGGGGATGATGTACGGATTGACTGGGGATATTTCTATTTGGCTATCCCAAAGAAACCGGGAGTCTCCGCAACGATCGACGAGTATTATGCTACGAAGAAAGCTTTCATGACTACTGGTAATTTACCGGCTGGATCGCAAAGTCTCTCTTCGGATATGCGCGAGCAAATGACGGTTCTCGCTTATACGGACCCGATCGGCAAGGTCTCCAAGGAAACCGTCTCCGGACATTTGATGATCGGTTACGATGATTTATATTCGATCCAGTATTTCCAAGACAACCGGATGCCTTATTGGAAGCACGACGGGAAAGTGGATATCCATCAGGCGTTTGAGAAAGGGGAGGCTTCTTACGAGGATCTGATGCGGCGTTGCGGTTCCTTTGATTCTTCTTTGATGAGCGAGACGAGTGCCGTGGGAGGGAAGAAGTACGCCGAGTTATGCGCTATCGCATATCGGCAGGCGATCGCCGCCCATAAATTGGTGACTGATAAAGATGGGACTCTCTTATTCCTCTCTAAAGAAAATTTCAGCAACGGTTCTATCGGAACGGTGGATATAACGTATCCTTCCGCTCCTTTATTCTTAGTGTACAATACGGATTTGTTGAAAGGAATGATGAACCCTATTTTCTATTATAGCGAGAGCGGACTGTGGAAGAAACCTTTCCCGGCTCACGACGTGGGTACATATCCGGTTGCGAACGGTCAGACCTACGGTGGCGATATGCCCGTGGAAGAAAGTGGTAATATGCTTGTGTTAGCGACCGCCATAGCGGTAGTGGATGGTAATGCCGATTATGCCGCCCAACATTGGGAGGTTTTGACTACATGGGCGAATTACTTGTTGAAGGAAGGCCTTGATCCGAAGAACCAACTTTGTACGGATGATTTCGCCGGGCATTTCGCCCATAACACGAATTTGTCCATCAAGGCAATTATGGGAGTTGCCGGCTACGGGAAATTGGCGGAGATGTTAGGCAAGACGGATATCGCTAGGCAATATACGGAAGCCGCCCGTGAGATGGCCGCTAAGTGGGTAAAAATGGCAGATGATGGCGATCATTACCGCTTGACTTTCGATAAGCCGGGTACTTGGAGCCAGAAATACAACTTGGTATGGGATCGCTTGCTGGGCTTGAATATCTTCCCGAAAGAGGTTGCCGCTATGGAAATGGCTTATTACAAGACAAAGCAAAATAAATACGGTTTGCCGTTGGATAACCGGAAGGATTATACGAAGTCCGACTGGATTTTATGGTCCGCTTGTTTGACCGGATCGATGGAGGATTTTAATACGTTGATGATTCCGGTCTGGAACTATGCCAACGAGACGACTTCACGTGTTCCTCTAAGCGATTGGCATTTTACTTCTGATGGTACGCAACGAGGTTTTCAAGCCCGTTCGGTTGTCGGGGGATATTTTATGAAGATGCTGGAAAAGAAGCTAGGAAAATAATGTTATTCTAAGAAACGGAAGGGGGATGGCCTCCTTCCGTTTCTTAGTTTTGCGCATATGGATATTCACTGGGGGCGATGCCTGTGATCTTCTTAAATATAAGGCTGAAATACTGTACGTTCGGATAACCTAGTTGCCGTGCTACCAGAGCGGGAGTATTACCGTTTTTCAGTAGCATTGTCTTAGCCACACTCAACCGTTTGAACTGAAAATATTCCTCCAGCGTTTTGCCGGTCTCGAATCTTAACAGGTCGTTGAAGTAAGCGACAGAAAGATTCAGTTCTGCCGTACAATATTCGATGGTGGGTAGCTGGCCGTTCTCTAATTTGCCGGAAATGATATACTCGTCGAGGAGCCTTTCCAATTTCTCCAAGATAGCCTTGTTCTTATTCTCCCGGGTAATGAACTGTCGCTCATAATAGCGTGTACAATAATCCAATAATAATTCAATGTGGCGGGATAGAATGGTACCACTGTGTGTATCGATGGCATGGTGAAGCTCATCCTCGATGTTTTCCAGACAACACGTAACTTTGGCTGTCTCACGTTGGGAGAGATGTAGCGCCTCTTCCTTATTATAAGCGAAGAAGGTATAGTTCTTAATATGGTTGTCCAATGACGTGCGGAACAATAGGTCGGGATGGAACGCTAAAAGGTACCCTTTGTCGGGTAACGTATTATTCTCGCTCATACGGAAAATCTCACCGGGAGTAAGGAATACCATCGTAGCGTTGGAATAATCGTAATACTTACGTCCGCAACAATAACAACCGTCCGGGCAGTCTTCTATCAAGAGAATCGCATAGAACTCGAACTTTACGGCCTCTTGCTCTAGGTTCGGGCTCTCTAGATTGATGAGGCTTACTTGTGGGTGCAGCGTCTTGCATCCCAAGCACCGGTTACATTCATATACGGTCTTAATATCTAACATCTTCTTGAACGCCTTCTATAGATTCGTTGATAGACCGATCTGCGCACGGTATTCACTTGGCGTGTATCCTACCCGTTTCTTGAATAGCCGACAGAAGTGCTGCGGATATTGGAAACCGAGGGAATATGCGATTTGGCTGACTGTGTCCGCCGTGTCGGAGATACGTTCTTTGGCTAGCTCGATTACTTTCTCTTGGATGTATTCCTGCGGTGATTTGCCGGTTTCCTTCTTGAACATGTCACCGAAATAGTTCGATGAGAGGCAAAGCTTGTCGGCAAAGTATTTCACCGTAGGCAATCCGTCCTGTTCGGCGAGTGCACTTTCGAAATACTCATCCAATAGATTTTCGAAACGTGTCAGCACATCCCGGTTTGTCTTGCCTCGGGTGATGAACTGCCTTTCATAAAAACGCATACAATAATTAAGTAGCAGTTCGATATGGTTTACAAGTAAGGTTTTACTATGTTTATCCACGCCATGCTCCAGTTCCATACGGATAATCTTCAGGCAATCCATCACGATAGATCTTTCTTCTTCCGAGAGGTGTAACGCCTCGTTTACCTCGTAAGAAAAGAACGTATATTTCTTGATACTCTTTCCGAGTGACGTTCCACGCAGTAAATCGGGATGAAAAAGAATACCATGTGCGTTTACTTGGACTTTATCGGTGGTCGGGTTTGTTTCCGCTGTTTGCCCGGGGGCGAAGCAAACGATCGTGCCTTCTTGGTAATCGTATGTCTGGCGTCCGTATTTGATATCGCATGCTTTCTCTAGTTTTAGATACAGCGCATAGATGCCGTAATTGAAGCGGATGAGATCTACACTACTCGTCGCTTTATTCAAATCTATGACACTGACAAGCGGATTTAGGGTTTCGAGACCATATAGTTTGTTATATAGGTCTACACTATCTAAGTTAAGTATCTTATCCATAAGCCGTACGTATTTAATCAATAATTCTGTACGCGAAAATAGAGGATAATTCATATATAGTTATAACCCTAATTACGGATTATATAACCATTGTTACGGATTATGTGTATTTACAGGTTTTCTGGCTGATTCTGCAAAACCTGTAATTGAGGTCATGACATCCGTAATTTATCTACAAAGGGATGCTATTTGAGCTTCTATCTTTGCCATCGTAAAAATAAACAAGGAACGACATGAAGAAGTCATTAAGAGAATTATGTACGGCAATAGCCATATGCTTTTGCGCTACGGGAAATCTGTTCGCTACAGACAATCAATTTAATACCGATCATACAATGGACAAGAATTTGAATCTAACTAAGGAGTGGGATAAAGTATTCCCACAGAGTGACAAGGTGAGCCATAGTAAAGTTACTTTTCGTAATCGCTATGGCATTACGCTTGCCGCCGATATGTACAAACCCAAGCATGCGGATGGAAAATTGCCTGCTATCGCTATTAGCGGTCCGTTCGGTGCCGTGAAGGAACAATCCTCGGGTTTATATGCGCAGGAATTGGCGGAACGTGGATTTCTGACGATCGCTTTCGATCCGTCATATACAGGCGAGAGTGGCGGAGAGCCTCGTTATGTAGCTTCTCCCGACATCAATACGGAAGATTTCTGTGCGGCCGTCGATTTCCTTTCGACACGTGATGATGTGGATGCGGAACATATCGGTATCCTCGGTATCTGCGGATGGGGAGGCATGGCTCTTAATGCGGCGGCTATCGATACTCGTATCAAAGCGACCGTTACCTCTACGATGTACGATATGAGCCGTGTGAACGCTAATGGCTATTTTGATGCGATGGATACCGACGCACGTTATGAATTGCGCAAGCAACTCAATGAACAGCGTACCGCTGACGCAAAGTACGGCTCATATGCCCTTGCGGGAGGCTTACCCGATACGTTACCCGACGATGCGCCTCAATTCTTGAAAGACTACTACGCTTATTACAAGACGAAGCGTGGTTACCACAAGCGTTCGCTCAACTCGAATGGCGGATGGAACAAGACCTCGGCTTTATCGTTCATCAATATGCCTATACTCTCGTATAGTGACGAGATTCGTAGCGCCGTATTGATTATTCATGGAGAGAAAGCGCATTCACGTTACTTCAGCGAGGATGCTTTCAAGAAACTGAATGGTGATAACAAGGAATTGCTAATTATACCCGGAGCGAATCATGTGGATTTGTACGATCAGATGAATGTCATTCCCTTCGATAAGATTGAACGGTTCTTTGTAGAAAACTTCAAATAAGATCCATTATGCAACAGATAAAGAATATGGAATTTAGTGGTGAGCGCCCTTTGTTCGCCTCTCACGATTTACAATTAGACAATGTCGTTATTCATGCCGGGGAGTCGGCATTGAAAGAGTGTAGCAATATCATAGCCGTAGGCTGTCATTTTGAGGGTAAATATCCGTTTTGGCACGTGGATGGCTTCACCATCAAGAATAGTCTGTTTACCGAAGGTGGACGTGCTGCGTTATGGTACTCCCAAAATCTAGTGATGACGGATACACGGGTGGAAGCCCCAAAGATGTTTCGGGAGATGGACGGTATCAGACTGGAAAACGTACAACTACCCAATGCTCAAGAAACCCTTTGGCATTGCCGGAACGTGGAATTGATAAATGTGCAAATAGATCATGCTGATTATTTATTTATGCACGGCGAGAACATTAAAATCCGGAACTACGCTCAAAATGGAAACTACTCGTTCCAGTATTGCAAGAACGTGGAAATCCGTAATGCGGTCATCAACTCGAAAGACGCTTTCTGGAATACGGAGAATGTTACCGTATACGATTCCGAGATTAACGGCGAGTACTTGGGGTGGCACTCGAAGAACCTGCGTTTGGTAAATTGCAAGATCTCAGGTACGCAGCCGCTTTGTTACGCCCACGATCTTATGATGGAGAACTGTACGATGGCAGATGATTGCGATCTAGCCTTTGAATACAGTTCCGTGCAGGCGACTATCAACAGCTCGATCCGTAGCGTGAAGAATCCCCGTACGGGAAGTATCACCGCCGAAAGTTATGGTGAGGTAATCCTCGACGAGAACATCAAGGCTCCGGGTAATTGCCAACTGAGGCTATGGAATGAACGTACTTGCTTTTCCGCATAAAGAATATGAGATATAACTTCGATGAAATAGTGCCTCGTACCGGTACGAACTCTTATAAATGGGATAGTGCCGTGGGCACGGATGTACTACCGATGTGGGTGGCCGATATGGATTTCCGTACGGCACCCGTTATTATCGAAGCTTTACGGCAACGTGTAGAACATGGTATTTTCGGTTATACCCAAGTGCCGGATGCATATTACGAAGCGGTGACAGGTTGGTTTGAACGTCGGCATGGATGGCAAATACGGAAAGAATGGATGATTTATACCTCCGGTGTTGTTCCGGCTATTTCCGCCGTTATCAAAGCGTTGACCGAGCCGGGTGATAAAGTACTGGTGCAGACTCCGGTTTATAACTGTTTTTTCTCATCCATCCGCAATAACGGATGTGAGATTATCCGCAACCCTTTGTCTTATGCCCATGATACATTCACGATTGATTATGAGGATTTGGAGAGAAAAGCCGCTGATCCGAGGGTAAAGGTCATGTTGTTGTGTAATCCTCATAATCCCGCTGGAAGGGTATGGACACGTGAGGAATTAAGTCATATCGGCGAGATATGTATCCGTAATGGTTTAACAGTCGTATCGGATGATATACATTGCGAACTCGTATTTCCGGAATATACTTTTACGCCGTTCGCATCTATCTCGGAAGAATTCCTACGGCATTCCGTAACATGCCTGTCACCTAGTAAGGCTTTCAATATAGCTGGATTACAGATCGCCAATATCGTGTGTTCCGATGAGAACCTACGTCGGAAGATAGACCGGGCAATCAATATCAACGAGGTATGCGATGTGAATCCTTTTGGTGTAATAGCTACCATAGCGGCCTATAATGAGGGAGAGGAATGGCTGTCGCAACTGATCGATTATTTATGGCAGAATTACTTATACATGAAAGATTTTTGCGGGAAATATCTGCCGGACTTCCCGATAACCTTGTTGGAAGGCACTTATCTAGTATGGATGGATTGCCGTAAGTTAGGTAAATCATCGGAAGAATTGGAGCACTTGCTGATCGAGAAAGCGAAGCTATGGCTCAATGCCGGAACGATGTATGGAGCAGAAGGCGAAGGTTTCATGCGTTGGAATATCGCTTGTCCACGTTCCTCGCTGATAAAGGGACTGGAACGGTTTAGGAATTTTGTAGGTAGTGGCTGTTAAAGAATAGTGATGATAGAAAACGAGAGAAGGGGAAAACAACAATTGCTTTCCCCTTCTTTCATATATCTCTCGCTAGATAAAAGATTCGTTTTACTCGATCTCGATGCTATGTTTTACCGGAGTAAGAATGAACGTGAACTCATAGTCGCCGTAAGGAATTTGATATTCCGGGAGTGCGATAGTTCCCCAGCTATTTACACAGCCCAATCCCATCTGCACCTTATCGAGACAAAGGTTTGTCAAGTCAGCTTCCTCTACTTCGGGAGAGTGTCTTTGATCCTTCCGGGCACCGTCGTCCAAAGACTCGATCGTATAATGTAAAGCGGAAGCGGAGAATGGGGCAGAGGCTACAACCTCGATACCGTTGCCAGCCTCGTTCAGCATTTTCCACCAGCGGATATCCGATTTCGTTCCATTCTCTTGCGGACGGATATACGAATAGAACTGCTCATCTACGGTCTGGCGGTAAATAGCCAAGTCAGCGTTACCCTTGCGGTCGATATAATTCTCCACGGGACCACGGCCGTAGTATTCGATATTCTCGAATGATCTCGGCATCGGCATTTGCATACCGAAGCGGAACATGGGGGATACCTTGGCATTCTTGTCTGCTGTCATTTTCTGGGTAACCTTGATCGCACCCTTGTTATTGATCACGTACGTCAAGTTCAACTTGGCGGATACGGTCGGCATATCGTAAGCGGCCTCTACGATCACTTGCTTGCTCTCCATCCGTTGGTTAAGAGAAGTCAGCTTCATCTCCGGATTCTTCCATGCGGCGTACTTTTTCTGTAGGCCAGCTCCGAAATCATTGTCTGTCGGCGTGCGCCAGAAGTTAGGAGTCAAAGCCTCTCCTTCCTTGATCATGTCTTGGCCGTTTACCTCGTATTTGATCAGATAACCATTCTCTCGATTGAACTCGGTACGGAAACCACAACCTTCCACGATCAGGTAATTCGCATCGCTATCTTGTACGACTGGAGCCTTGGTTTCGATATTGGTTGTCTCCACGTTTTTCAATTCCATAGATGGAGCCTTGTATGGATTCAACGTCAGCTGATCCTTGGCTACGGTATGTCCGGCGGGTAATAAACCCTCACGGTTCTTCAGTTTATAAGATACATTCAGCAACCATTCCGTGCATTGGCAAGTCTCGCCTAGATCCAATCGGATCGTTGATGTTTGTTGGGGAGCTACTTTCAGGTCATCGACACGTCCGCTACGAACAACCTTGCCACCTTTCAGCATTTCCCATTCCAGATAATAAGCGGAAAGGTCACGGAAGAAATTCTCGTTGTACACCTTGATCTCACCTTTCGACAGATCGCCGGGGGTTGTCCAGATATCTTGGTAATAATACCCCACCTCGTACATATGCGGGTTCGGAACACGATCCGGGCTGATCAAGCCGTTATCGCAGAAGTTATTATCGCTAGCGTCGAACTTATTGAAATCGCCGCCATAAGCATAGATCATTTTCCTGTTCTTGCCGGTCCAGCGTACGGATTGATCCACGAAGTCCCAGATGAAGCCTCCTTGATATTTCGGATATTTACGGATCAAATCCCAATATTCCTTGAAACCACCTTGAGAGTTACCCATGGCATGGGCGTACTCACATTGTATCAAAGGCTTTTGCATGGAGTTGTCCTCGCAGTATTTAGCGCAATCCTCGTAGTTGTAATACATCGGGCAGAAGATATCTGTCTTTCCGGTCTTTCCGGCCTGCTCGTATTGTACGGCACGGCTGGGATCCTCGTTTTTGATCCAATCGTAAGCGGCCTCGAAGTTAGGACCGTATCCCGCCTCGTTACCCAAGGACCAGAAGATTATACTCGGATGGTTGAAACCACGTTGGACGTTACGTTGGTTACGTTCCAGATGCGCTTTCTTATAAGATGGGTTCTTGGCTAACGTTTCCTCGCCGTATCCCATTCCGTGAGACTCTACATTGGCCTCGGCTACGACATAGATACCGTATTTATCGCAAAGATCGTACCAGAAGTTATCATCCGGGTAGTGGCAGGTACGAACGGCGTTCAAGTTGAATTTCTTCATGATCTGTATGTCCTGTATCATGCGTTCACGTGAAACGACATAACCGCCATCGGGATCCATCTCGTGACGGTCGGCACCCTTGAAAAGAACCGGTTGCCCATTCACGAGTATCTGGGCGTTCTTTAATTCGATCTTACGGAAACCTACTTTTACAGGGATTACTTCGATTGTTTTGCCTCCCTCTTTTAAAGTAGCCCGTAAAGTATATAGATAAGGAGTCTCCGCGGTCCATTTGTGGGGAGAGGAGACTTCTATCGTCGTGCTGACCTTTCCGGAAGCGTTCAAGGATTGGGTAGCGACAGCTTTATTCTGGGCATCCAATAGTTCAAGCTCTACCGTACCTTTACCCTTCATGGTCAGGTTGACAGCCAACGAGCCATTTTGGTATTGAGCGTCCAGATCCGGAGTCACACGTATATCGGCGATCTGTTGCTTTGGGTTACGGGCGTATAAATAACAATCACGTCCGACACCGCTGTAACGGAAGAAATCTTGGTCTTCCAGATAAGTGCCATCACACCAGCGGAATACTTGGAAAGCGATCAGGTTTTTTTGTCCGGGTTTCAAGTAAGGAGTTAAGTTAAACTCCGCTTCCAGCTTGCTATCTTCGCTATAGCCTACGTACTTCCCGTTTACCCACAAATACATATTGGAGGTAACGGAGCCGAAATGGGCGATGATCTCTTTTCCGTTCCAGCCGGCAGGAACCATGATCTCACGGCGGTAGGAACCCACATGGTTATTAACGGTAGGGACCTCGGGTGGGTTGTTCTTAAATTGCTCGCGCCAAGCGTAACCAACGTTTACGTAGAGAGGATCTCCATATCCGTTCAGTTCCCATACACCGGGCACAGGCATATTGTTCCATCCTTTGTCGTTGTAATCGGTCCGCCAGAAATCGGTAGGACGAGCGTCAGCGTTCTTTACCCAAAAGAATTTCCAAGGACCGTTCAAGGTCATGAAGTTCTGGGATTGTTCCTTGGCGTCCTTCGCCGCCACCTCGGCGGTCTCGTAGGCGAAGAAATTGGCGTGCATCGGGGCACGGTTTACGGCGTTGACCTCGGGATTTCGCCACTCATTCGACTGGGCTACCGCTGTGAAAGCCAAAGCGGCAAACAGTCCGGTCATAAGTTGTCTTTTCATGCTATTATATTTTTAATCTGCTTTACGGAATTGCAAAACTAAGAATAAAATTCCGGGTATGGCAATAATTCCGGCGGAAACTAACAGGGCGACATGCAAAGAATAGAAATCATTTAGCCAACCTATAAATGGGGCGATGGCAGCGAATATCAAGCGGATCACAAAGTTACGGATCGACAAGACCGTAGCCCGCATCTCCGAGAAGGTCATTTGATTAATGTAACCTTTCAAAATCGGTGTGGCGAAGCCCCGGACTATATAGAAAATGAACAAGATCGCTAATCCCCAATAAGTAAGGTTATAAGCGAGCGATATATATCCACCGATGATTACAAGTAGTATAAACGTGTTTGATTTACGCATCCCGAAATACCGCTCTACCCGATCAGAATAGAGGGCGGACAATCCCACCGTCAGATTGAGCACGGTCCAAATGACACCGTAATAGGAGGTCGGGGTTTCCAACTTCATCAATACGGGCTGCACGAACCATGCCATCGTTAATGTAGCGGCTCCGATGATACCGGAGAACATGATGTTATAGCATAGCCTACGGTTCGTAACCAAGGAATATTTCAAAATGCGGAGAATCTCGGAAACCGGGTTCTGCACCTTACTCTTAGTATTGAATTCCTGCAAGGCGAACGCTGCCGGAATGCCGATAAAGGCGACAAACGCTTGGGCGTAAAACGGCAATCGCAAGGAATAAGCGGCCAGCAATCCTCCGAATATCCCGGCGATGGCCTCGGCGAAATTACCGATCATCGTGATACGTCCCTCGTACCGCAAGTAAAGTTCTTCTTTTTTATATCGTACGGTTGTATCGTAGAGCAGCGCCGAATCCGCTCCGTTTACCAAGGTTTGCCCGGTTCCCAACAGGATCTCGGCGAATAGAAATGCCGTGAAAGTGGAGGTGAAAGAATAACATAGGTACCCACCAAAGAACAGTATACAACCTAGAATCAAGCATTTCTTACGTCCCCATACGTCCGCTAGGTAGCCCGAAGGAATCTCCAAAGCGACAGCGGCGACCGAGTAGACACTCTTCAAAATAAATACGTCTTGCAATCCTAACCCATGATCCTCATAGAAAAGGACAATGATAGGCATTACGAGCGAGAACCATTTGGATAACTTGATCAGATAGAGAGCGAGTATATTTTGTTTCATATTTTTCAACGGGATTGCCCTGTCGTTTTTATTTGGACACGCGAATGTATGAATTCTTTGCCAATAGCCTGAACTTTTTTAGGAAGCTTCTGTTCTTTTTGAAAAAGGAAAAATATGGTATTCAATCAACTTGATATTCATTTACTGATTACGGCCATTTGTGTGATATCATCCGCCTTGATATGCTATACGATCGGGGTCTGGGGCGAGCGTTTCCAAGGACAGTTAAAAGCGTGGCATCTTTGGTTTTTTGTATTAGGACTTTATGCGGACGCTATTGGAACGGGCTTGATGGAGCATATCGCCCAACTGACCCATTTACATGATACGGTACATACTGTAACGGGAATTATCGCTATTTGCTTGATGCTGATCCATGCGATCTGGGCGATTTGGACTTACTTTAAAGGTTCGTTAAAAGCCAAGCAGCATTTCAACAGATTTAGCATTGTTGTGTGGTTCATCTGGTTAATTCCTTATTGTATCGGTATCTACATGGGGATGTCTCTCCATAAATAGAGGCCATCGCTCATATATCTTGAGAAATAAATCGTACATTTGGTGATATGTTTACTATATGCCATATCCCGGAAAAAGGTTTTGCCGATAAATACGCCCGTATCACCTCGGAAGGGGTCGTGAAGTGTCTATTTAGCTTCATAATGTAAGGGATGTAGAGGATTTCCCCCGGCGGAATATCCCGAGACCGTAAATAAGGATGAACTGGGGAACTTAGGTTTATCTCAGGAAGAGGAGACTGCGATTGTCGCTTTTTTACGAACATTGACGGATTGCATCAAATAAAAATCAGTCTTTCCAAAAACTTTCTCCAGCCCTTGATAGTTTTCTTAATAAAATAAAAAGAAGAGTTTAAACTATGGCGAAGAAAGTTGCGGACCAGTTAGTGGATACGCTGGAAAAAGCAGGCGTACGACGTATATACGCCGTGACAGGCGATAGCCTGAATGAGGTAAACGAGGCTGTTCGGAAAAACGGCAGATTGCGGTGGATTCATGTCCGTCATGAGGAGACGGGAGCTTATGCCGCTGCGGCGGAGGCTCAATTGACAGGCGAGTTGGCTTGTTGTGCAGGTAGTAGTGGCCCCGGGCATGTACATTTAATTAATGGACTGTATGATGCCCAACGATCCGGAGCCCCGGTTTTGGCGATCGCTTCCACGATCCCTTCCCGGGAGTTTGGTACAGAATATTTCCAAGAGACAAATACGATCAAATTGTTCGATGATTGTAGCTATTATAATCAGGTAGCCACTACACCGGAACAATTTCCCCGGATGCTTCAAGGCGCTATGCAAGCGGCGGTCTCATCACGTGGGGTCGGGGTGATCGGACTTCCCGGTGACTTGGCGGCAGAGAATGCTACAGCGGGTTTGTCCTCTACCTTTTCTTTTCCTACGCGACAACGGGTTTGTCCCGCCGAACAGGAAATCCGGGAATTAGCGGATTTGTTGAATAATGCGAAGAAAGTGACACTTTATTGTGGAATAGGGGCGAAAGATGCCCATTCGGAATTGGTGCAGTTGGCTAAATTACTGAATGCTCCGGTAGCCTATTCTTTCAAGGGTAAGATGGAGATCCAATACGATAATCCGAACGAGGTGGGGATGACCGGTCTATTGGGCATGCCTTCCGGCTATTATAGTATGCACGAGGCAGAGGTGTTGGTGTTGTTGGGAACCGATTTTCCATACGAGGCATTCATGCCAGAGAGCAACACGATCGTACAGGTGGATATCAATCCGAATCGTCTGGGGCGTCGTGCCAAGATACAAATGGGGCTTTGTGGCGATATGAAGGATACTTTGGATGAGTTGATTCCGTTGATTCACCAGAAAGAAGATAATAGTTTCTTGCGGGAACAGTTGGCTAAATATGAGAAAGTTCGGGGAAATCTCCGTTCTGCCGCCACTGTCCGGGGGAAAGAAGAGAAGATACAGCCAGAGTACGTGATCTCGGTCGTAGACAAGCTTAGCTCGGACGACGCCATATTTACCGTGGATACGGGTATGACTTGTGTATGGGGTGCCCGCTATTTGCAAGCTACGGGTATGCGGAAGATGTTGGGATCATTCAATCATGGCTCGATGGCGAACGCCATGCCGCAAGCGATAGGGGCGGCATTGGCTTATCCCGGCAGGCAAGTCGTGGCGTTGTGTGGTGATGGAGGTATCTCAATGTTGTTGGGCGACCTTGCTACGATCGTGCAATACCATTTGCCGATTAAATTAATCGTGTTTAATAACCGTTCCCTAGGAATGGTAAAACTTGAGATGGAGGTGGCCGGACTGCCGGATTGGCAGACCACGATGCTGAACCCGGATTTCGCCCGGGTCGCCCTTTCAATGGGAATGGCGGGCTACAACGTGATCAACCCCGACGATGTATTCCCCACCTTGCAGAAAGTGTTTAACGCTGACGGACCGGCCTTGGTTAACATCATGACCGATCCGAACGCATTAGCGATGCCTCCCAAGATTGAGTTCTCCCAAATGCTTGGTTTTGCCCAAACCATGTATAAGTTAATGATGGAGGGGCGAAGCAAGGAGGTCTTGGATACCATCGATACGAATCTAAAACATTGGAAAGAGGTGTTTTAAACTCTCAAAAGAGCTGGATAACCGCTTTAGATTTCGCACTTTGAATGGCAGCGTCCAATATCCGTACTACCATTAGGTTATTCTCCAACGAGGAAAGGTCCGTGGGAGGTACGTCAATCTCTTTACGGACGGCGGCTTTCAAGAAATAAAAGGAATCATTATAAGGAGCGTTCAAGGAAGGTGCTATTTCTTGGCGCTCCTTTCCGTTGGTATAAATTCGCATTTCCTTAGGTGTATCTTGGTAAATATATCCTTTGTCGCCATAGATATGCATATCTTTTCTACCCATCGGCCAACACCATGATCCCATGATCTGGACGGTTGCGGAAGGATATTCCACGATAATAGTCGCGTCATCGTCTACCTTGGGATAAAGATTCGGTTTATTCTGCCGTAGTACGGCGTATACGCTAAGGGGCTTTTCATCTTTCATGAGACGGGTGGCTAAGTTGGCTCCGTAACATCCAAAATCGATAACCGCCCCGCCGCCATTCAGCACGGGGTCGGTTAACCAGTCCGTGAACTCTTTTCCGCAGTTGATCTCGAAGGGACCTTGATGCCCGTCGTATACGTTGATACGATCGATCTTCCCGATAGCACCGCTGTCAATAAGGCGGAATGCCTCATGGTTGGTATTATACCACGTAGTCTCGTAGTTGGTAAGCAACAAGATATTTTTCTCACGG
This sequence comes from Parabacteroides sp. KHUB-02, assembly GCF_056640955.1. Lineage (NCBI taxonomy): Bacteria > Pseudomonadati > Bacteroidota > Bacteroidia > Bacteroidales > Tannerellaceae > Parabacteroides > Parabacteroides sp. KHUB-02. The sequence goes on from NZ_JBWQEV010000001.1 coordinate 1,428,565, forward strand.
GCGAGCGATGCCATTCGGGTAGCATGTTCGTTATTTACGGCCAATGGTTTTTCTACCATAACATGTATGCCTCTCGGCGCGCAAGCCTCTACCACACGAAGATGGTCGTAGATCGGCTCGTATACGATGACCGCCTCCGGATGGGTCTTGTCCAGCATCTCGCCAAGGTCCGCATAGAACAGGTTTGGATCTAGCTTATCCCGCAGACCGTTATGTTCCCGTAAGTAATCATCTTTCTCGGCGACTCCTACAATCTTGAAATCGCCTCTATCCAAACGGCTTATCACCTCCCATAGATGTCCGTGGGATACCCCTGCCACGGCCAGTCGCAAAGGCTCTCCATCTTGCCCTTTCGCCGTGAGAGTTAAGAACGTAAATGTACATAACATAAGTAAGTAACGTGTGATCTTGTGTATATTCATGATATTATCTATATATAGTTTTTACAAAGATATACGATTATTTCTTACCTTTGCAACCCATTACTTATTCAGATTAAGGAAAACAGTATAATTTAGAAATATAAAGAAATGGCAAAAGAGCTGAAAGAACTTACACCGAGAAGTGTAAACTATTCGCAGTGGTACCAAGATTTGGTAATTAAGGCAGATTTGGCGGAGAATTCCGCCGTGCGTGGTTGTATGGTGATCAAGCCTTACGGATACGCTATCTGGGAGAAGATGCAACGTATCCTAGACGATATGTTCAAGGAAACCGGTCATGTGAACGCTTATTTCCCCTTGCTGATCCCGAAGTCTTTCTTAAGCAAAGAAGCTGAGCACGTAGAAGGGTTCGCCAAGGAGTGCGCCGTGGTTACTCACTATCGTTTGAAGACAAATCATGACGGTACGGGGGTTGTCGTAGATCCGGCAGCTAAACTGGAAGAGGAATTGATCATTCGCCCGACTTCGGAGACCATTATATGGAATACATACCGTAACTGGATTCAGTCTTACCGTGACCTGCCTATCTTGTGCAACCAATGGGCGAACGTGATGCGCTGGGAGATGCGTACTCGCTTGTTCCTTCGTACGGCTGAGTTCTTGTGGCAGGAAGGCCATACCGCTCACGCTACTCGTGAAGAAGCGGAGATAGAAGCTAAGAAGATGCAAGACGTTTATGCGAACTTCGCAGAGAATTATATGGCAATGCCGGTAATAAAGGGCGTGAAGTCTGAGAGCGAGCGTTTCGCCGGTGCTTTGGATACCTATACGATCGAGGCGATGATGCAGGATGGAAAAGCTTTGCAGGCGGGAACTTCCCATTTCTTGGGGCAGAACTTCGGTAAGGCTTTCGACGTTACTTTCATCGACAAGAACGGTAAGAGCGACTATGCTTGGGCTACTTCTTGGGGTGTTTCCACACGTTTGATCGGAGCGTTGATTATGTCTCACTCTGATGATAACGGTTTGGTATTGCCTCCACATTTGGCTCCGATACAGGTTGTGATCGTACCGATCTACCGTAGCGCTGAGCAATTGACGCAGATCAGCGAGAAGGTCGCTGGTATCGTGGCTAAATTGAAAGCGTTAGGCATTTCCGTGAAATATGATGACGCTGATAACAAGAAGCCGGGCTGGAAGTTCGCTGAGTACGAGTTAAAAGGTGTTCCCGTGCGTTTGGCTATGGGTGGTCGTGATTTGGAGAATAATACGATCGAAGTAATGCGCCGTGATACTTTGGAGAAGGAGACGATCACTTGTGATGGCATTGAGGAATACGTGAAGAATCTGTTGGAGGAAATCCAAGCGAATATCTTCAAGAAAGCGTACGATCACCGTGAGGATAACATCATAAACGTAGATACGTATGAGGAATTTAAGGAGAAGATCGAGGATGGCGTCTTCATCATGGCCCACTGGGATGGAACCCCGGAAACAGAAGAATTGATCAAGAACGAGACGAAAGCTACGATCCGCTGTATTCCTTTAGCTGGTGATAAGACTCCGGGTAAGTGTATGGTGACAGGTAAACCGTCGGCTTGCCGGGTACTGTTCGCCAGAGCTTATTGATCGCCCCCCGGTTTCGGGGCGAGAGTGGTTATAAAAAAGGTACGCCTTACTGAATGTGTGAGGCGTACCTTTTTTATTTAAATTGTTTTACTGTCTATTAACTCAATCCCTCAATCATGCCATCCACGATATCGATCTTTCGGGCTTGCGGCTCTTTAGGGAGCCCCGGCATACGCATGATCTCGCCCATGACGACAACGATCATCTCGGCTCCGTTATTGATGATTACATCTCGTACTTTTAGTTCGAAATCCTTGGCGACCCCATAAGCTTTCGGATCGGAAGAGAATGAATATTGAGTCTTGGCGATGCAGATCGGATAATGGGAAATACCCAAGCTTTCGATCTGACGCAATTTTTTATCGGCCAAAGTCGTATAAACAATCGAAGAGGCTCCGTATATCTTCTGGGCCACTTTTTGTACCTTCGTACGGATCGGATCATTCAGATCATATGTATATTGTAAAGGAGCGGAAGGATGATTTTCGATCGTATCAACCACTAAGCGGGCAAGCTCCGTACCCCCTTCACCTCCTTCGGAGAAAACGTTATTCATGGCGAATCCAACCCCTTTTTCCTTGCAATGCTCAGCCACTAAAGCGATCTCCTCGTCCGTATCGGTAGCGAAACGGTTGAAAGTCACGATTACTTGCTGTCCGAAGCTCTTCATATTCTCAATGTGTTTATCTAAGTTAGCGAATCCGTTCTTTAATCCTTCGATATTCGGTTCCTTGATTTCTTTTTCAGGAACGCCACCATGAAGTTTTAAGCTCTGGGCAGTCGCTACGATGACTGTCAGTTTCGGTGAAAGCCCCGCTTTTCTACATTTGATATTAAAGAATTTCTCTGCGCCCAGATCAGCGCCGAAACCAGCCTCCGTAATCACATAATCTCCATAAGTAAGAGCCATTTGGGTGGCCAATATGGAATTACATCCATGGGCGATATTAGCGAAAGGACCTCCATGTACAAATGCGGGAGTATTCTCCGTTGTTTGTACTAGGTTCGGCAGTAATGCGTCTTTTAGCAATACGGTAATAGCTCCGGCTATGCCAAGATCATTTACCGTGAAAGGCTTATCTTCGTTTGTATAACCCAATAAAATATTTCCGACACGTCGTTTCAAATCCTCTATATCCGTAGCCAAGCAAAGGATCGCCATGATCTCTGAAGCGGGAGTGATGTCAAATCCGGTCTCGGTAGGGACACCGTTCGCCGAGCCGCCTAGACCCGATACGATGTTACGTAAGCTACGGTCGTTTACGTCAAGAACCCGTTTCCATTTGATCTCCTTCAATCCCTCGCAGGTGTTGCGAGTCTGATAAATATAGTTATCCAATAAAGCGGTAATCATATTGTGGGCGGAAGTAACCGCATGAAAATCCCCTGTAAAATGCAAGTTGATGTTTTCCATAGGAAGCACTTGGGCATATCCACCTCCGGCAGCACCACCTTTCATGCCGAAACACGGGCCAAGAGACGGCTCACGTAAAGCGACCACCGCTTTCTTCCCTATTTTATTCAGCCCTAAAGCCAGACCGATCGAAACCGTAGTCTTTCCGATTCCCGCTTTAGTGGGAGTGATAGCGGTCACTAAAATTAAATTATGCTGGTCCATTTGCTTTTTATCGATCAAATGGATAGGAACCTTGGCAATATACCTGCCATAATTTTGTACTTCCTCACGAGGGATACCTAACGTTGTCGCAACTTCCTTAATTTTACGCAAGTCTGTTTCTCTTGCTATCTCAATGTCCGATTTCATGTGCTTTATGTAAGTTTATATAGTTTGAACAAAGTAAATCTAATTTATTATAATAACAAAATGATACGGAACAAGGTTTTCCCCCTTTATGGAATAATAAGATTGTGTTATTTTGATATTTTTGTGCGAAGATGGCGATGATCTTGCTTTTTGTGATAGCTGTTAGGCTTGAAATTAAACTTTTTGTAAAGTGAACTTTGCAAAAATCATACGTTTTGCTTGTCGCACTCTTAAAGAATTATAAAATAGTCTTTAAAATTATCCATCTATGATAATTTGATTAATTTTGTGGTGTCACAGCGATAAAAAGAAAGCTAAAATGGTTTGAGTGTGATAAATTGAAATAGATAAGAGATTAATAACATTAGCAATATAATATGTAAATTTAAGGTTATGTCAACAGTAAGATTTAGTCAGGTTACATTTGCTACTAAATCGTGGGTAGCAGAAGCATGGGAAAAGATGGTAGTGGAATTGTTTAGCGGCCGTGTCGTAGCGGAAGTCAAACAATTGGATGAAGTATGTGAATCAAAGTGGGAAGTAGAATTGAAGAAGCTTCAAAACGAGGTTCATTCTTTATGTCATCATGCGATCCATCAATTGCTCCCGATAGCCGGCTCTTATCAACAGGCATTACTGGATGACGTTGCCCAAGCCTATACGGTATACGCTCCGGAAGAAGCAGAGTCTATCTTCAACCGGGGAAACCAAGCGATCGAGGATATCAAAGGGCATGTATCGGGTATTCGCTACAACGCTTGTAAAATGCGTGAGGCGAACCGTAAAGTAAGCGAGTTGGAAGATATGCACGCAAAAGCGATCATGTACCATAATTCAGTGAAACCTTATATGGATACACTTCGTTTCCATATCGATCAGCTTAAGCATATATTGCATGTAGCGTAATAAGATGGGCTGTCCGGGTTTGGTTACTCTCCGGGCAGCCTTCTTCTTTTAGCGAGGTTGGATAATCAGTAGGGAGAAATAGGGGAAATCCTTGGAATGTATAGTGGCGATATCAGTAGTATAATATTCTTTTCCTGTTCCTACATTCTCGAAATAATGAAAAACCGCCTTATCCGCATACTGCCGGATACAAGTATGAATAGCCTCTTGGCAACCCGGTAATTTCATGATGACGATGATCATTCCATTTTCTATTTTTGCCGAAAGTTCATCGAATGACGCAGTCCCGGGGATTACATTAATTTGCTCCTCTTGTTTTACGATATGTATCCCGGCCAAGGCACCTGCCGCTATAAATGCCGGAATTCCTGCGATTCGATCTACCGGGATTCCTGCTTCCTCGAATTTATCGTATACATATTGTATAGATGAATAAAAACCAGCGTCTCCCTCGGCGACGATCACGATTTGTTTTCCTTTCAAATATTCAGCTTGGGCATCCAGAAACAATTCGTTATAAGCGTTTAACGCATCTGTCCGTTCCTTACTCATTGGCAAAATAAACGGATGGATCAAGGATTCGTCTACCTCAATAGCTTTCAATATATCCGTCGCCCGAGATATGATTCCATGCTTGCCTTGTGTAGCAGGACAATAGATAATATCAGCCTTTTGTAATGTTTTAAGCCCTTTCAGCGTAATTAATTCCGGATCACCGGGACCTAATGAGACTAAGTGAATAGGATGATTCATGTGTATCTGTTTTTATTTGAAACGCAAAAGTCCTTAAAATTGCGGATGTATACAAATATTCTTACTACTTTTGTCGCTGTAACAGGCTCCGCTTATCTCTTTTTCCGGGAGGCGGATTAAAAGGGAACCGGGTGAGAATCCCGGACAGACCACGCTGCTGTGAACTTCTAAACATTCGGACAATACCTTGGCCACTGGTTTCGTAATCGGGAAGGCGTCCAGAATGGAAGTAAGTCAGAAGACCTGCCGGTTCATAAATAAATGTTGCTGTCCCGTGGAGCAGGACGAGAGTAACTGTCAATGATCAACTGTCAATTAAACAAGGATTATGAATAAGTTTATAGCGGGTGGATGCTTGCTTTTATCGGTATTGACTTTATCATGTACTTCAGGTATCCGTGAAAAAGGAGAAATAGGGAAGACGGCTTCCGTAGAGCAATCCGCATTCTCGCAAGAGCAGGTTAAGCCTTTATACGCCCAAGGATTCAAGCTTACCTATGCGGATCAATATGTCTTGGCTGATATTCAAGATCCTCAAAACGAGGAAAGCACCACGTTTCATTATGCGTTCGTAAAAAGAGGTTCGAAACCCACGGGGATTCCCGTTGATTATACGATGATAGAGCTTCCCATCCGAAGCGTTATCTGTATGACTTCCCTGCAATTATCGAATTTTATTAAATTGGGTGCTTTGGATAAGGTCGTTGGGATTACCAGTACACGGCATTTGTTCAATAAAGAGATGAACGAACGCCTGAAAGAAGGTAAAACCGCAAAGATCGGTATAGAGGGAAATTTCGATAACGAGGTTATCATGAGTATGAATCCTGATTTGATCCTTGTATCGCCATTCAAGCGGGGAGGCTATGAGACGCTGAAAGACGTGGGTATCCCCTTGATTCCCCATTTGGGTTATAAGGAGACTACGCCATTGGGACAAGCTGAATGGATCAAGTTCATAGGCTTGTTGTTAGGGGTAGAGAAAGAGGGCAATGAGCGTTTTGCCGCCATTGAGAAGAGGTATAATGAATTAAAGGAACTTACGGCGGATGGCAAGGTTAAAAAACGTCCGATCGTTTTTAGTGGCGAGTTACGGGGTGGAAACTGGTATGCCGTAGGAGGAAAGAGTTTCTTGGCACAGCTTTTCAAGGATGCCGGCGCTGATTATTTCTTGAAAGACGATGAGCGATCCGGTGGTGTTACATTAGACTTCGAGACGGTCTATAACCAAGCGGACGATGCTGATTACTGGCGTATCGTGAATAGTTTCCCGGGAACGTTTAGCTATGAGGCATTGAAAGAGCAAGATCCTCGTTATGCGGATTTCCGTGCGTTCCGGGAGAAAGGGATTATCTATTGTAATATGAAGAACACGCCGTTTTATGAGAGTATGCCGACAGAACCGGAGATCGTCCTAGCGGATTTGCTTCATATCTTTCATCCGGATTTATTACCGGATCATGAGCCGGTCTATTATTCTCGACTTAAATAAGGAACACTGATGAGACATTCAAATACCCTATGGATGCTGGCGATTGTCACGGCTATTTTTGTTCTAATCTTTTTGAATTTGGTGTTGGGGTCAGTCTCTATTCCTCTTCAATCGGTTTGGCATATTATCTGGAATTCAGGAAATGAGCCTATTACATGGCAGAATATTATCTGGAAATCCCGACTACCACAGGCATTGACAGCGTTGGTAGCGGGAGCAGGCTTATCCATCAGCGGCTTACAGATGCAAACCGTTTTCCGTAATCCATTGGCCGGACCTTCGGTCTTAGGTATCAGTTCGGGAGCGAGCATGGGTGTCGCTTTTGTGGTGTTGTTAAGCGGTAGTTTAGGGGGCGTTGCCTTGAGTAAACTTGGTTTTATGGGGGAGATCGCCTTATCGATAGCGGCCGTGATCGGTTCCTTATCCGTGATGGCGCTGATCGTGTATGTTTCCCAAAAGGTAAAAGGAAATGTCACGTTGTTGATTATCGGTGTGATGATCGGTTACGTGGCAAACGCCGTGATCGGTGTACTTAAATTCTTTAGCGTCGAGGAGGATATCCGTGCATACGTGATTTGGGGATTGGGTAGTTTCGCCCGTGTTTCCGGTAATCAGATGACGTTGTTCGTGATTCTTATGACAATCTTGATCCCTCTCTCGTTCCTGCTTATCAAGACCATGAACTTGATGCTTCTTGGGGATAGCTACGCACGCAATTTGGGACTTAATATCAAGCGGGCCCGTTTGTTGGTTATCACCTCGGCCGGGGTCCTTACGGCGATTGTCACGGCTTATTGCGGACCTATTATCTTCTTGGGGCTAGCCGTTCCGCATTTATGCCGGGCCATATTTCAAACTTCCGACCATCGGATTTTAATGCCTGCGGTCTTATTCGCAGGTGCGGCGTTGGCGTTGATCTGTAATTTGATCGCCCGTATGCCGGGGTTCGAGGGAGCGTTACCTGTCAACTCGGTAACCGCTTTAGTAGGTGCTCCTGTAGTGGCTTCGGTATTATTTAGAAAACGAAAGAATGAATTGAACGAGTAAGATGAAACAAGATACGATTCATATTAACGGACTTTCGATCGGTTACCATTCTAAGAGTAGTACAAAGCTGGTAGCTAAAGGTATACACTCTACGATCTATAGTGGTGAATTAACCTGTTTGCTGGGTGCTAACGGGGTGGGGAAGTCTACTTTATTGCGCACGTTATCGGCTTTCCAACCTAAATTAGATGGGGAAATATTGGTCCTAGGAAAAGATATAGATGCTTATTCCGATAAGGAATTGAGCACCACGATCGGTGTCGTGCTGACCGATAAATGTGAGATCCGGAATATGTTGGTACGGGAATTGGTCGGGATGGGACGTAGCCCGTATACCGGCTTCTGGGGCAAGTTGAGCAAGGATGATAAGCGGATCGTGGAAGAATCCATCGCCCTTGTCCGCATTGAGGAACTAGCATCCCGCATGGTCCATACCTTATCGGATGGAGAACGCCAGAAAGTGATGATCGCTAAGGCGCTCGCTCAGGAGACTCCGGTTATTTACTTGGATGAACCTACCGCATTCCTTGATTTTCCCAGCAAGGTAGAGATTATGCAATTACTCCATCATCTAACCCGGAAAACGAATAAGACGATATTTATGTCCACTCACGATTTGGAGCTGGCTCTCCAGATATCGGATAAGATCTGGTTAATGGACAAAGCGAATGGTATCTCTACCGGTACCCCCGAGGATTTGGCATTGAGTGGTCATCTAAGCAATTTCTTCGCCCGGAAAGGGATTGTTTTCGATAAGGATACCGGATTATTCCGTATAGATAATCAATTCTCCCGACAGATCCGCCTCGTTGGACATGGCCAGAAATACGCTATGGTGCGTAAAGCACTCCAGCGAAACGGAATTTTGGCGAATCGGGAAGTGGAATCGAATATCTGGATTGAGACTGGCGATTTAAAGACCACCCACTTTATCATCCATGAGACTTCCGGCGGTACCTATATCACCCAAACGATAGAAGAATTACTTGCCTATTTTGATACTGAAAAATCATAACTATGAAATTTTCAATTCATAACTATGTTTTTCTTCATTCATAGTTATGAATTTTTTCCATTCAAATCCATTGTTTTAAAGTAAGCTAGCTTCGTCGGCTTTCCTGTAATTGCTTGAAAGATACATACAACTTTAATTCCACCATTCCTGTCACTTCTACGTACAGGTGTTGGTTCAAGAAAATGGTTGGGGTTACACCTAATGAATATAGACAAAATCGAAACAATTAGACATTTAATTCAACGTCATGTAACAATATGAAGTTTGCATGTATGGATCTTTACACGGTTCTTCCGTCGGGAATCGTGCTAGCTCGTGCGTGCCTTTCCGGACAGTAAGTCCTAAATGTTAAATGAGTAGTGAGATGTAAAGAGACAAACGGTAAAAAAAACGATAATGTAAAATGAATCGAAAAATAGAAGTGATTGAGAATAAAGAAGTAGGGAGAAAAAAAATGTCTCTTTCTTACGCAGAAAGAGACAACTTTCAGAATGACGGGTAAATATCCGTTTTCGGGTGTAAAAGTAGCTCAAATTGCTGATAAAGGCAAGGAGAGTGCTTAAATCTTTTATCAAAATTAAAAAAGACAAACAATAGCGAGCCGTCAAGCGTGACGTGCCTTGTCCTATTAACATTTCCAAGGGATTGAAAAACAGCGGATAGGAGCGTTTATCCTCCTGTTGTCTCTTTCTGCGTAAGAAAGAGACAACGTGATTCAAGCAAAAAAATGTGAAATGTAGTAGTGAAAAAGCACGTGCAGGTATGGAGGAAATGGGTGTAAAATTACAAAAAGCAGTATTGATGATGATGTCAATAGTATGGGTGTTAGGAATGTCAAGTTGTGAGGATCGTCTCGATTCACCCTGCCCGTCTACGGGTGAGGGCAAGACGGTGGAGGTATCGCTATGCGTGGGATTGGCAGACTGGGAAGATGCGGCGGCATTGAGTACGAGATCTATCCACACGGAGGCTAATGAAGGCTTTGGCTTTGATGTGCGTCTGTTCTCCGGTCAAAACATGGGCACGAAGGCTATAACGGTTCCTGAAGATCCCTTGGCTACGGCCAAACCCGATAAGTTATATGGTTTGGAGATCTGGCAATACGACCGGGCGGGAAATTGCATCAATAACAGCACGCAAAACCTGGGTAATAAATCCATAGGGGAATCCTTCACCGTGCCTTTGGTAGATCTTGCGACACTGTCAACCCCCGAGACCGAATGCCAATTGCTGATCGTCGCCCGTGGATATAATGGCTCGAAAAACACGATTGAGTCCCTTAAGGGCAAGAGGCTGTCGGATATTCAGGACATGATGCTGGATTCTTCGGTAATAAACTCGATAACGACAAAGGATCAAATAAAAGTGATGCCCTATCTCTTGCTTCTCCCTCATGTCTGTATAGTGAAGGAGGGCGAGACGTATAGGATACAGAACCCGGAGGGACAGGATATCCGCGTCTTATTACGCCGTTTGACTTCCCGGCTGACGATCACATGGGAAAACGTCTCGAAAAACACGGGATATGTCTTGAAACAAGTTATGCTTCAATCCATACCTGCCAATTACCGATTATTGCGTCATCCGGAGGACAAGGCGACATATCCCTCTTTACTGGATCAATACTCTACCTTGCAGGTTCCCGATGTAGAGGAGTCGGGCAGCTATACTTGCTGGATCCCCAGTGTGCTACGAGGCGAAAGCCCGAATGCCACGTCCCTCTATTATCGCACGAAAGTGAACGCTCCGAAAGGTAGTGTTTACATTACGCTGGTATCACAAGATCCTGTGAATATCAAGAAAAAATTGAGTTACCGTGTCTATTTGGGAGGAAGTTCAAGTCATGATTTCAATCTGTACGACAATACGAACTATGTTTACGGGATTAAGATGTCACACTCGGAGCTTCCGGTGGATGACAAACGTATTACCATCGTGAATCCGATCGGGGCTTCCGAGAATAACAATAACTTGGTTCCCACGGCCAACTGTTTCATGATTGTTCCGGGAGGCGCCTTTTGTTTCGATCCCTATAAATATACGGTCGATGGGACGGCGGATCAAGAGAATTCCACACTGAAAGGGTGGGCTGACACGGAGGGGGGTATCACTTCCGTGGAACTTTTATGGCAGACCTTGGAAAGCGGAGATTTGGGAGATCCGGTAATGGGTATCGTAAATACCGAAGAGGATCATACGAATATTGTGGACATAAAGAGAGACGACGGTCAGGATATAACGAAGAACCCCTTGTCTGGCCAGGGGCAAGGACGGATCTATTGCCGTGTCGCCCCTAACACGACCGGAGGTAGCGGCTTGATAGCGGCGAGAAACGACAAAGGCGATATTCTCTGGAGTTGGCACGTATGGGTGACAGATTATCATCCGGACGCTACCGGGGATGCCTCGGTAGACGAGCCGGAGACAAAACGTAAGCAAAAATATACGTATGGGAATCATCCGAATCAATATCCTATCATGGATCGTAATCTGGGCGCTTTAGCCGGATATACCACGATACCCGCGGAAGAGGAGGATAGGTCGAAGGCACATGGTTTCCATTATCAATGGGGTAGAAAGGACCCTTTCCCCAGTAGTTATACTACAAAGTACGTGTCCAAAATAGAGCGTATAGATTTGACTAAACCCGTGAAAAATATATTGAATTTATATAGGCCGGATGGTGTTACTTATTATTCACGTAAGATAGTACCTTCTGCCACGACTTTTAGGGAAGCCTATAAAGACCCGTCATCTATTTATAAGCCAAGTGGCAATAACGCTGATAATCTTTCCTGGATCACGAATCTAAATGATGTAAGACAAGCTTGGGGTGGTAGTTCGGTGAAGACCGTTCACGACCCATGCCCGGCCGGCTGGCGGGTGACAAAAGTGGAGAACTATTATCCCTTATTCAATGATGTCAACCATAGCGCTACAGGTCCTAGCCTGTATTTGATGAATATGCAAAACAATGGCGAAAAGACAGATGGGGGTATCGTTGTCTATTTTGATAAAGAGCAGAGGAGGACGACCTATATCCGATATACCGGTTATTGGTATTTAAGCGATCAGTATCTTGGGATTGGTGAGAACACGCTGCTTTGGTGCCGAAACGACGTTGCAAGCAAAGCTGGCGCTAAACATTTCAGAAGGGATTATAATCTGACTGCTAAATATGGAACCTTGCCCACTTCCGGACATTTACGTGAGGCCATACCTCTTCGTTGCATCCAGGAACGGGCGAATTGATACGACGAACCATAAAGGCTCCCCCCCCCTCGTGCCTTGCCGTAAACGCTTGGGGAAACGTTCTTTGACATGATGAGATTAATAAGGAAAAGTGATAATCGCTGTTGTCATATAAATTGTTATATTTGTATTCACAACTCAAAATAGTAATACTTATGGAAACGAGAAGAATACCGATCGGTATCAGCGATTACAAGAAAATGATAGATGAGGGCTATTACTATGTGGATAAGACCGATTTTATCCGTCAGATAATAGAAGAAGGCGCTTTGATCACGTTGTTGCCCCGTCCGCGTCGCTTCGGCAAGACGCTGAACCTTTCGATGCTGCGGTACTTCTTCGAGAAGACGGATGGTAACGTGTTCCGCCCGTTGTTCGACGGCAAGCGTATCCGGGAGTGGAAGGATTTCGATAAGCATCAAGGTCAATACCCTGTGATCATGTTGACGTTGAAGGACTGCAAGGCGGATACGTTAGAGGACACGTTGGTCAGGATAGGCTATGAGTTGAAAAACGAGTTTACTCGCCATGCTTACTTGATCGATTCTCCCAAGATGCGGCCTAATTACTTGGATGACTTTATGGCACTTTATGAGGGCAAGGCTTCCCGGGGACAATTAGAGGGTTCCATCAGCTTGCTATCCGAGCTGTTGACGCTTCATTGGGGCATGCCCCCTCTGGTGTTGCTCGATGAGTATGATACTCCGATCCATGTGGCTTTCGACAAGGGCTTTTATGATCGTATGATCGTCTTCATGCGCAACTTCATGTCGATGGTTTTCAAGGACAATACGTCCATCTTCCGGGGGGTGATCACGGGTATCCTCCGTGTAAGCAAGGAGTCGATCTTTAGCGGGCTGAACAATATCGACGTGGATACCTTGCTGGATCGTCCGATGTGTACGGCGTTTGGCTTCACGCAAGTGGATGTCGACACGCTGCTCGACTCATACTCGTTGGGTGATCAGAAGTCAGAGGTCAAGCACTGGTATAACGGTTACCTGTTCGGGAATGAGGTGGTCTATAATCCATGGTCTGTATTGAACTATATAAATAAAGGTGGTGTCTTTGCCCCTTACTGGGTGAACACGGGCTCAGACGTGTTGCTTCGTCATTTGATAGCGGAGGGCCCCTCCCAAGTACGGAAGGGAATCGAGACGCTTGTCCAAGGCGGTAGTCTGTGTAGCGTGATCAACGACAAGCTGGCTTTCCCGGACTTGTTGTCTAGCGCCTCCAACATCTGGTCTTTCATGCTGTTCAGCGGCTATCTGAAAGCGTCGGACGGTACGATGACCCCGGATCACTTGATGTCGTACACCTTGGGGGTGCCGAACACGGAGGTTTCCACGGTTTTTTCTACGATCATCCGGGGTTGGATCAACGACGGCCCCGTGAAGAACGACCGCTTGGAGATGATGCTGCAGGCTTTGGACGAGAACGAGATGAATATCTTCCAGCGGCTATTGAATGACTTCGTCGTGAATACGCTCTCGTATTACGACACGAACGGCCGTGAGCCGGAAAAGGTCTATCAGGCGTTCTTGTTGGGAATGCTGGTAAGTCACGGCGCGTACGAGGTGAGCAGTAACCGTGAGTCGGGTTTGGGCCGTTACGACATCCTTCTTCGTCCCCGTGACCTTGGTGGCAGGGGTTTTATCATGGAGTTGAAAGTGTACGACCCCATGTTTGACGAGTCCGTGGACAAGGTCCTTGATTCCGCCTTGGCGCAGATCGAGAAGAAGCAATACGCCGCTACGCTCCATGCGGCTGGGGTGCGAGACATCCTCAAAATGGCGATCACGTTCGATGGCAAACGTGTGTGGGTGAAGACCTCCGAATAAAATAACACTTCTTATCCTTATTAATCCCGTCATGCGATGATATGATTGTTGTCGCGTGCGTGAAGTTACACGGTACCCCGTCGGGTATCGTGCGGTTTCGTGCGTGCCTTTCCGGACAGTAAGTCCGAAATGTTAAATGAGTAGTGATTTGTAAAGAGACAAAAAGCGAAATGAAAGAAAATGGAAAAGAGGAATGAAAATGGAAGATATTGAGAATGAAGGGATGAGAGAAAAAAAGTTGTCTCTTTCTTACGCAGAAAGAGACAACTTTCAGAATGACGGATAAATATCCGTTTTCGGACGTAAAAGTAGCTCAAATTGCTGATAAAGGCAAGGTGAGTGCTTAAATCTTTTGTCAAAATTAAAAAAGACAAACAATAGCGAGCCGTCAAGCGTGACGTGCTTTGTCCTATTAACATTTCCAAGGTATTGAAAAACAGCGGATAGGAGCGTTTCTCCTCCTTTTGTCTCTTTCTGCGTAAGAAAGAGACAGGTGCTTTCAAGTAAAAAAATGTGAAATGTAGTAGTGAAAAAGCACGTGCAGTTATGGAGGAAATGGGTGTAAAATTACAAAAAGCAGTATTGATGATGATGTCAATAGTATCGATGTTAGGAATGTCAAGTTGTGAGGATCGTCTCGATTCACCCTGCCCGTCTACGGGTGAGGGCAAGGCGGTGGAGGTATCGCTCTGCGTGGGTATCGCCGACGAGGTGGATGCCGCATCGCTTGCCGGCGGCACGTCCGGTACGAAAGCGGGGGAGGGCGTTGGTTCCGGCTCCGGTCTCAATGTGCGGCTGCAATCCTCTGCCAAGACCAAGGCTGCCGTAGAAGACCCGTTGGCCACCGCCAAGCCGGATAAGCTTTACGGCTTGGAGATCTGGCAATACGATGCGGGCGGTAATTTTAAAACCGGCAAAGGAGTGAGTTATACGAGCGCCGTTGAGATTGGTTCCTCCTTCACGGTCACGCTGGAGGCTTTGGACAATTGCCAGCTGGTGATAATCGCCCGGGGATATAACGGTTCCGCCTACACGGTGGGTTCCCTTAGCGGGAAAAGCCTTTCCGCCGTGCAAAGCACGACAGCCACGTCATCCATGATCGAGGGGATCAAGAATGAGGGGGATATAAAGGCCATGCCCTATATCCTTCACCTGCCTAAGGTGAACGTAACCTCGGCAGGCGAGATCCAAAGCCCTGACGGTACGGATGTCCGCATCCTCCTGCGCCGCTTGGCTACCCGCCTGACGCTGTCTTGGAAAAACGAATCGGAGAAAACCGGCTATACTCTAGAGCAAGTCCTGCTGCAATCCATCCCCGTAGACTACAGGTTGTTGAAACCCGTCAATGACGATACCTACCCGTCCCTGTTGGATCAATATACCACCATACAGGTGGCAAGCGTCTCGGACGAGGGAAGCTATACCTGCTGGGTTCCCTCCGTCGTACGCGGGGAGAGCGCCTACGCCTCCTCCGCTTATTACCGCACGAAGGCGAACGCCCCGAAGGGCAGCGCCTACGCTACCTTCATCTCCCGCCACAAGAGCGACGGCGGCAACGAAACGGATAGCCGGAAGAAACTGAACTACCGCGTCTATCTGGGTGGCAGCACCAGCAAGGAGTTCGACTTATACGATAACACGAACTATATATATAATGTAGAGATGTCGCACAATACGCTTCCAGTTGACGACCGTCGCATAACCATCATCGACCCAATCCCTGCCTCGCAGAACAACAACAACATAGTCCCCACGGCGAACTGCTTTATGGTAAAACCGGGTGGAGCGTTCTGCTTCAACCCATACAACTACACCATAAAGGGAGTAGCCGGAGGCAATACGATATTGCGAGACTGGTGCGGCCTTTCAGGCACTACCTTCTCCACTCCGATAAAATCCGTGAAAGTATTGTGGCAGACGCTGGAGGATGGCGACTTGGGCGACCCCGCACTGGGAGTCGTTAACAAATACGCCCCGCAGGTACCGGCCGAAGATGACCACACGAACATAGTGGAGCTAAAGAACGGCGACAGCCTCACGGATGCCCGTATCTACTGCCGTGTCGCTCCGAACACCACGGGAGGCAGTGGCCTTATCGCCGCCTACGATGGCGAGAACGGAACGGGCAATATTCTTTGGAGCTGGCATGTGTGGGTAACGGATTATAGTCCCTCGGCGACAACCGACGCTACCATTCTCTCGCCGGACAACCAGCGCATCTTGAAATTGCAGAACGGGGCGACCTCATATAAGCCCATCATGGATCGTTGCCTAGGCGCCTACGATGGCTATGTGTCCGTCCCCTCCGATATCCTCGATATGTCGCGTGCCAACGGTTTTCATTACCAGAGGGCACGTAAAGACCCTTTCCCCGGAAGCTATACGGCGGAAAAAATAGCGAATCAATATAAATTCACCATCAATGCCGCCCTACCTCCCAAGCATTGCCTGAACAGGTATAAGGCGGACGGAATCACATGGGTGATGCCGACAGGTCTTAATTTCAGCTCGGTTCATCATGCCTATCAGCATCCCGAGGCTTTTGGGCAGCCCCAAAATCAGGAATGGTCATCCAATCCCAGTTCGGATGCGAACTGGCAGGCCCACTTGGAGTGACAGCAAAACCGTGCATGATCCATGTCCTGCCGGTTGGCGGGTTCCGACACAGAATGAACTTCAAGTACTAATAAGCCGTAATTCCTCTGACTGGAATACGATACTATCTAATTCTGAAAAAAATGGTGGAGTCCTTTTGAAATACGATAATACGGCAAACGGCACGTACCTGCGATTCTCCGGTTATCCGGCGGATTTGACTACATTAAATAATGTGGGATACACGACTTTCTTGGCTATTACAGCCTCCAATGTCAGAGCGAGTAACGTATTTATCGCCAGTCGTAGCGGTGGGATCGTAGAAGGGGGAGGAGGACTTAAGTTCGCCGGCAAAGATAACCGTGATGCCCAAAACATCCGCTGTATCCAAGAATAAGATCATGACATAACATCTAATTAAACGGATTACTAACAATTAAAAACAAACCGATCATGGCAAACGAGTATTACTGGAAAGTATGGCTTCGGCCAAATTTGTTAACCAAGGATGACGACAACGACTACATCGCGGAGGTATTGACCCAAAAAGACACCCTGCACAACGAGAATATAGCCAACGCCATCATCAAGGAAGGTTCCGAGATCAAGTACGACACCTTGCTCTCTATCATCAAGCAACGCGACCGCATCGTGCGGGAGCACCTCATGATGGGCTACAGCCTACTCACCGAGGTGTGCCAATACACGCCTCGTATCACGGGCCCTTGGGGAGGCGAGACGGCGAAGTTCGATCCCGCTATCCATAAGCTGACGCTCGATATCGTGCCCTCCGCCGAGATGCGTGACGCGTTGAGCAAGGTGGGCGTGGAGGTTCTAGGAGCCAAGTCCGAGGTGGGGCGTATCGGCATGGTGACCGATACCTTCACGGGATTGTCCAACGGCTCTATCACCCCGAACGAGGACATACTGATCGAGGGCGACCGTATCCGTATTAACGGGGCAGACAGCTCGGTAGGTATCTTTTTCGTGTCGGAAGACGGCGAGAAGGTTACGCCCGTGACCCGCCGCCTCACGCAAAACGACCCCAGCCGTATCATCGCCCGCGTACCGGCCTTGACCGACGGCAAGTACAGGCTGCGCATCGTGACGCAGTTCTCGAAAGGCGTCACCTTGCTCAAGTCTCCCCGCACGATCGAGTACAAGCTGCCGCTCACCGTGGGCGCCGGGGGAGGCGACTCCGAGAGCCCGGATGAGATTTGATCCGGGGGAGGCATCATCCCTAGCACAGGGGAGACATCATCCCTAACACTAGGGAGGCATTGTCCCTAACGCTGGGGAGGCATCATCCCTAACGCTAGGGAGACACCCTCCCCGACGGCAGGGAACCGGCCCATACAGAGGGAAAAGGATAAATATCTGTAATCAAAGAGAAATGAAAGGGTAATATTTCTATAAATAAGAATTTATATTATTGTATATCTGTGTGTTATAAAATAAAGCTTGTTTTCTTATCTATTCCTGTGAGATTCCATTTATACCCATTTTTGAATTATTTTTGTTACCTGTTTCGATACTTATATCAAACCGATTTACTATATTTGCACAAGAATATAAAACACTGGAGCACAATGGGTAGAAAAAAGCAATCAAAAGTAGACAAAAGTCCGTTCAAGCTGCGGAGAAGAAAACTTACGGACGGCCGTGAGTCCCTTTTTATAGACCGCACGGTTGACGGCAAGCACGAATACGAGTTCCTTAAATTGTATCTTGTACCGGAAAATTCCGTCAAGGCGAAACGTGAAAATGCAAAAACGCTCCGTCAGGCGGAGGAACTCATCATTGCCAAGACCGAAAACATGGTTGATGACAAGGCACAGGAGGAAGCAGCCAAAGACAAGTCCAAGATGTTGTTGTCCGACTTCATTGGCCTGTTGATGGAGGAATACAAGCAACGGGAACAGCCCGCACATCTGCATTTAAGGGCATCACGTACCAAATTCGAGAAGTTCCGCCCCGGTACAAGATTGTGTGACATAAACAAGAGATTCTGTACCGATTATGCCGAGTGGCTTCAATCCGAACCTCTCACTCCGCAAGGAAAGCCGCTCGCCCAAGCCACCGCCTGTTCCTGTTTCTGGATTCTCGGCATCATCCTGTCCGCTGCCTGGCAGAAAGGGTATATAAAGAACAATCCTTGGAAACTGCTGAGCGCCAAGGAAAAGATAGCGAGACCGGAAAGCAAGCGTGAGTTCCTGACCCTTGACGAAGTCCGCAAACTGGAGGACACCCCCTATATCAAGGAGAATATACGCAGGGCATTTCTGTTTACCTGCTATTGCGGATTGCGTGTAGGCGATGTTACGGACTTGTGCTGGAGCGACATATCCGTCAATGGCGGGCAACACTTCGTATCGGTGGTGATGCAGAAAAACTCCAAACCCATATCGCTTCCTCTTCCCGCCAAGGCGTTATCGTGGCTTCCTGAGCGGGGAGAACCGGAGGCATCGGTATTCTCGCTTCCGTCCCATACCGTCCTGAACAAGCATTTACGTAAATGGGCGGAACTGGCAGGGCTGGACAGACACCTTCATTTTCACCTGAGCCGCCATACCTACGGAACAATGCTGATAACCGCCGGGGTTGACCTTTATACCGCCAGCAAGATGATGGGACATGCCGATGTGCGCCCCACGCAGGTTTACGCAAAAATCGTTGACAGGAAAAAAGAAGAGGCCGTTTCACTGATAGACAAAGTATTTTAAGACATGGCAGTGACAAATAAAAAATCAAGCAAACTGAAAGAGCCTGTAAGAGTCCGTACAAAGAAACTTGCGGACGGTTCCGAATCGTACTACCTTGACATCTATGTCAACGGCAAGCGGAGTTATGAGTTTCTGAAGATGTACCACCTGCCGGAAGTCAACGCGAGGGTCAGGGAGCAGAACCGCGCCACCCGTGAGGCTGTCGAGACCATAAAGTCGCAGCGCATCATCGAGATTACAAATTCCAGAGCCGGAATCAGGAACAAGTTCGCATGGCAGAAACTGATGTTGGCGGACTGGCTGGAAAAATTCTATTCCAACCAGGAGCGCAAGGGTATCAAGCGTATCGACAAATTGAGAAGCATTATAAAGGTCATCAACCAATACGGCAAAAGTACCCGGATGGGCGACATTGACAAGAAGTGGGCACTCGGTTTCATTGATTGGCTCCAACACACTTATAAAGGCAGACAGGAAAAACTGCTGGAACAGGGAACAGTCGTGGCCTATATCTCCCAACTCTCCATTGCTCTGAATGCCGCTGTCCGTGCGGAATGGCTGGGTGAAAATCCGTTCATGCTGCTCTCGGCTTCGGAACGTGTAAAGAAACCGGAATCAAAACGCCAGTTCCTTGCCATCGAGGAAGTGAAGCTCCTTATAGCCACCGAATGCCGTAACAGAACAGTAAAACAAGCCTACTTGTTCTCTTGCTATTGCGGACTGCGCCTGAGCGACATGGAAACCCTTTGCTGGAAAGACATTATATGCAATGACGGCAGGTATATGATTGCCACCGTGCAACAGAAGACATCCACCCCCATTTATACGCCGCTCTCGCAAAATGCAGTCAAGTGGCTGCCTGAGCGGAAAGCGGACGACAGTGACGAGACGTTTGTTTTCGCGGAACTTCCGTCACGCCCGACCACCAACAAAATCCTCAAACAATGGGTGGAGAAGGCCGGTATCGACAAGAAAATCACCTACCACACAAGCCGCCATACCTTCGGAACGATGATGATGACCGTGGGGGCTGACCTTTATACGACCTGCAAGCTGATGGGACATGCCGACGTGCGCACTACGCAGATATACGCGAAAATCGTTGACAGCAAGAAGATTGAGGCTGTCAATATGGTTGACAAAATGTTCGAGCAGATGGAATCTGACTGATAAAATGCAATGAATAACTTCGGCATTGGACAAACTATTTTAGTCCGAAAATAGACCTGATTAACATCACGTTTGCTGTTTTAGGTCTGTTTTCAGCTCATTTTTTGTCTTAAATAGTATGTTCCGCTCCAATCCTTCTGTCATATAAGAACGGCTCTGTACGATTGACTTTATCTGCCCTGAAAATAAACATAAAGTCTATTGAGTGGTCTTTTATACAGATTTTGCCCTTTCATTGGACTTCTTATGAATAAATACGCATGATAAAGTCTTGTTTGTGGGCAAAATAATTGGTTGAATCAAATATAACCGTTAACTTTGCAACAAAACAAAGAAATATGACAGAAAAACTCATAGGCCGTGAATATGAATGTGGTGAACTCGAACGCTGTCTGGAATCAGACCGTTCGGAACTTATCATAGTATATGGCCGTCGTCGCATAGGCAAGACATTCCTTATAGAGCAATATTTTGAAAAGCACTTCGACTTCTGGTTTGTCGGGGTACGTGGGCTGACAACCAAAAACCAGTTGCGGAGGTTCGCCAAAGTCCTCAAAGAGTATTCCGGCATTTCAAGCTACCACTTTTCAGACTGGTTTGATGCTTTTGACGCATTGCAGGATTATCTGGAGCATCTGCCTGCGGACAGGAAGAGAATTGTGTTCATTGATGAAATGCCGTGGATGGATTCAGGCCGCTCCAATTTCGTAGTTGCATTGGAAAATTTCTGGAATGGCTGGGCGATGAGCCGCGAAAATGTGATGATGATTGCCACAGGTTCTGCCACTTCTTGGATGAGGGACAAATTGGTTGGAAACAAGGGCGGACTTCATGCCCGGGTCACATGCCAGCTGCATCTTGCACCTTTTACGTTGCGTGAAACGGAGAAATATCTGGAAAATCGAGGGATGTTCTGGGACAGGTATCAGATATTGCAATCTTATATGCTGTTAGGCGGAGTACCTTATTATTATAGTATACTGGCACCGGAAAAGAGCCTGATGCAGAACATCGACCTTCTCTGTTTCAGACCCGATGGCAAATTGCGGATAGAATTTGATGAACTGTACAACGCCTTGTTCTCAAATGCGGATTACTATATTGATACCGTCAAGGTGTTGAGTGCGCATAAGTCGGGATTGACATTTCAGGAAATCGCAAAGGAAATCAAACTGGAAGGAGGTAAGTTGACCCGTGTACTTAAAAATCTTGAGCGTTGTGACTTTATCGAAAGATGGTCTCAATATGGCAACAAGAAACGGCAGGAAATACTTCGTCTTACGGACTTCTACACTTTGTTTTATTATAAGTTTATCAAATCGAACAACACCAAGGATGAACAATGGTGGAGCAATAACTTTGATTCGCAAAGCGTCACGTCATGGATGGGAGTAAGTTTCGAGCTTGTCTGCCTGCGGCATCACAACCAGATAAAAAAAGCATTGGGCATATCGGGAATGGCCACATCGGTTTCCACATGGCATTGCAAACCAAATGAGAAAGAACAGACTCCGGGAGCGCAAATAGATATGATTATTGAACGTGCGGACCGTATGATTCATCTTTGCGAAATGAAATTCTCGGAAGGAGTTTATCATATCTCCCAAGACTACGAGAAAAAACTTCGAGAAAGAATGGGCTTATTCAAATATTTGACCGCAAATAAAAAATCATTAGTACATACATTTATAACCACTTATGGCGTTGCCAATGGCAAGCACAAGAGCATCGTCCACAGCGAGGTGACAATGGATGCCCTTTTCAATTCCTGACAATTATGATGATACAGCAAATTATACAACGGCTGAGTGAGGTAAACACACTTCTCACCACTTGTAGGCAAGACGATTTCTCTTTTGCCCAGGCTTTGACATTATCCCTGTTCTATCGTGATTTCAGCGATACAAACAGCCTTGTAGGTGGGGCCACCCTCTTGGCAAAGGAGAATCCCGGACAACTGTCGGAACTTTCATCCTCCCTTATTTCGGAAACGAACAGATACCTGTCGCTTGACAGGTCGGTATTGCAGACCGTGGATTTCAAAGCGTTTTTTGAAGAACACCTCAGGCCGTTTGAGCGTAGATACGAAGAAGCCAAGGAAACCGCCACAATTTTGTGGCAGAACTATTCTGCGGTGAGCAACCAGCTGGACTTCCTGCCGCTGGAGTCCGACGAATACAAGTCACTTGATGCGGAATGCGATACGGCAAAAACAGAATATGACGAGGCTCATGCGCGCGTGAACCTCTTATATAACGAGTGGCAGCAGGAGCGTGACCGGTATTTCTATGTGTACTGTTTCAAGCCGATGTTCCTTGACGTTCTGGTGGAACGCCTGAAAGGTATCGCGGAAAGTATCATTGCCGACATCAGCCGCATGAAGGAGGACGAGCCATGACCCGGACAGACCTGTTGCAGGAGACATCCGCATGGATGGACACCGTTGACCTCGCCCTGTGCCTGTTCATCTACGAGGTGTGCAACGACTGTCAGTTCGAGTACGTGTCGGGCAGCGACTTCGTGAACTTCATGAACCTGAAACCCACATCACGGGCTGTTGCCGTGCGCCCGAAAGAGAACCTGCGTGTCTGCTACATGGTGTTTTCCGTCTCGCAGACCATCAGGCCGCGTGAGCGTGGCAAACTTTGGGCGGAAGAGTTTCTGAAACGCTGCGGCATATCCAAGTCATACTACGACAAGCACCGCAGTGATGTATGCGGCAAGGGTACGACAGAAGAGAACCGTGAATACCGCAAATCCGTTGACAAGGCTATCGAAAACGCGAGAAGGTTTAGAAACACCCCGTAACTGCCCGCCAGTCCCCCATTTGAGATAACATTTTCCTATCATGGCAGTGCGCCATACTGTTGAATGCCAGCAGTATGGTGCACTGCCGCTTTTATGCACTTTCCCCATTCGCCCCACATTGTCCCCTTTTGAGTCCAAAGTAACTTTGCAAACGAAACGGAAGGCAACAAAAGGCTAAATGCCAATGTGTTCCACACCGTTGTGACAGGATTTGAAAGACAGTTGAAACAATAAAAGGACAAGTGACATGGAGAATGAACGCAACTTAATGACCACCACCGAAGCGGCCCGGTATCTCGGAGTGAAACCGAGCTGTCTCTACAAGATGATGATGCGCCGCGCAATCCCTTACTACAAGCCGGGAGGCAAGCTGTGCTTCTTCGCAAAGGAAGACCTTGATGCCTGGCTGAAACGGGTAAGGGTAAAGTCGCAGGACGAGATAGACAGCGAGACTTCACGGTATCTGGCAAACCGTGAGAAGGACAAATGATTTATCCACTTATAAAAACAGAAACAGTATGAACGATTCAAACATGACCGGTACAGGCATCAGGAATACCGTACCGCAGGATTCCACAAACAAGGAAACCAAGACAAAGACGACACGCTCCGCCATCGGAGCGAAAGCGCAGACCATTCTGGATTTTCTCCGACGCTGCACGCCTTACGAGGCGGATTCCATCCGTGTGATGGTCGGTTATGCCACCGGCAAGGGTGATACCGAAACGATTGAGGCAACCGACCAGCTTGCCGTAAACCGCTTTCTCAACCACGGGCTTATAAAGGAAAACGGAACAAGCAATGAAACTGTAATGAGACACCGGCAGGAACGTGCGCAGAAGCTGATGGAAGCCGTCAAGGAGTTCGTCAACATCGGCCAGCTATGCCGTGTCAGTGTCGCACTGATGAAAATCTCATCGGACTTCAAGGCCGTGGAGGATGCACGACAACACTTGCAATCACAACCTCCCACTACTGCGGGCAGGAGTTGACAACAAGGCAATCGGAGTGTTGGCAGTCAAGAACCACCCTCTGTGAACTTTTGCGAAATAAGGGGAACAGAAATGTCCGATACTCCGATGTCGTTTCCCTGCAAAGATGTCGGCAGCCCCGACAAGGAACAGCGGCAGAAGCTGCAACGGCTTGTAGGGATAACCGACAACAATGCCGAAACCATTTGTTGCACCCCCCATCCTTTTATACACAGCCGACAGATTCCGTAAGGTATTTGTGGACATCCATCCAGCAGGGTGAACCGTATTGGGGAAGCAGGGAATGGCATCCTATTACAAGATATGCCGATGTATTACACTCCCTGGCGGTCATTCCATACACGGCACCCTTGCCATTGTCCGACGGGGACAATGGGGAACGCCGCTCGCAGGCTCGCACCGTAACATACCTATTGTATCACTTTAACCCCTTTTTTATGGATAGAGAACAGGAAACAGCACAGCAAACCGAAGATACCAAAAGTACTGGAACTAAACGGGAAAGGCGTGATTCGACCATCTCGTTCCGTGTCAGTAAGACGCAACGGGAACATATCGGAAGGTTGGCCGACAAGTGCGGCATGACCCTCAGCGACTATGTGCTGGCACGGTCGTACAATTATAGACCCAAAGCGCGACTGACCCCAAGACAGGAGGCAGTACGTGACGAACTCATCATGGCACGGAGCGATTACGCCAGATACACGTCCATGCTCAACGCCATGCCGCAGGAGGAACGACGTGCGATGTTCCGCAACCAGACGTGGATGGTCGGTGCATTGCAACTGCTCGGCAGGACAGCAAAAGTGGTTACAAAGTTGATTGACAGCCATTTTTCACCGAACTGGATTCCGGAAACTCCCCAAATACAAGAACAACAGAAACAGAAGAATAGTTATGATAGGTAAGGCAAAATCCATCAGTCACGGGATAAACAACATCCGGTACATCACAGGAGAGTCGAGGAATAAGAAGTATCCCGAACTGATATACCACGTCAAGGACAACTTGCTTCCATGCAGACTTGATGCGCAAGGCATATGGGACATGATGAAAGCCCATGCACCGAAAGGCAAGAACGTTATCCGCATTGAAATCAGTCCGGCAAAGGAGCATACGGAACACTTTACCATGAAAGACTGGGAAAAGCTATGGAATGACTTTGTCCGGGAGTATGACTGTATAGAGTTTAGGAACAGGCAAGGTGAAATCTATTCCCACAAGACAAACCTTTCCGGAAGTATATACAGCGTGTGGCTGCACTTGGAATCAAAGAGTGGCATCCCCCATCTACACGCCGCAGTCTGCCGCAAGGATAAGGAAGGCAGAACCAACAATGACCACAACATACATTTACGCGCACAGTATGCGGCGGAGCGTGTGGCCCGAAAGAGAGGTTGGACTACGGCAATGGACATCCGCAGGACGAATGCCGATGAAGTTGCAGCAGGACTTATGGAAGTTTTACGTTCAATGCCGTCATGGTCATGGGACGATTATGTCGCAAAGATACGGGCAAAAGGCTACACACTCGAAGAACGGCGGGACAAGAAAGGTGTATTGCGCGGTTATACGGTCGGTGTCGGGGATGTCA
Source organism: Parabacteroides sp. KHUB-02 (assembly GCF_056640955.1). NCBI lineage: Bacteria > Pseudomonadati > Bacteroidota > Bacteroidia > Bacteroidales > Tannerellaceae > Parabacteroides > Parabacteroides sp. KHUB-02. Next base: position 1,454,530 of record NZ_JBWQEV010000001.1, read on the forward strand.
TCTACAAGGCTTCGGAACTCGGCAAAGACCGTAACCTGATGGTTTCGAAGATTGAAGCGACATGGCAGAAACTTCACAACAAGTCTGTAACAGAATTGAAGCAGAATGAAAACAAGATAAAAACACAGACAGCAACAACTCCCGACACAAAACCTGCAACGGCTTGCGACAGGCCTGTTATAGACTATTCCGCATGGCGTGAAGGAACATCAAGATATGAACTTGCGCATGAAGGCAAGGATTACCGTTTCTATCTCCCCGATCATGTCATGCGGTTATTCGATGACAAGTTTGACTATCGGGAGATGGTGAACCACAAAGAGCTTACCGACTATGCCGTGGCTCTGTTTGTCGGCATGATGAGTGTCCCGGCTGTCCCGTCCGGTGGCGGAGGCGGAACTTCCAACGATTTGCCGTGGGGACGGAAAGAGGACGAGGACGAAATGGAACGTGCCCGAAGATGCGCCCGTGCCGCCATAAGGAAACTTGGAAAGAAACCCAAATCATCAATCAGGCGATAGGCGAAGAACTATGGCAAACAAAAAATTCGATTACAGTAATGATATGATACAAGGCGATGTTACGCAAGATGAAAATGACAATAAAGAAATCTTGCGTCACCAGCGTCTTGAGCAGCGTAATAATGCGTTGGCAAACGAGTTCCGAGACCTCAAACCGGAAATCGGCAGGGCTTACAACCAACTATGCAACCTTGTCGAGAAATCCGGAGTGCTTTCCGAAACCATACTCAACCTGCTTGAACTTTTGAAAACCGCCCTACCTGTCAAGCTGACCGATGCGGACAAGAAAACGTTACAGAATGAGTTACACGCCATTGCCGACAATGCCGTCTCGAAAATCCGCAAGGAACACGAGCGGGTGGGGAATGACATTCGTAGGAATGCGAGCCGCATACCCCTCACTCCGACAACATTCTGGTGTATGGTTGCGTTGCTGATACTTCTTTCCACATTCTTCGCGATTGTAGTTTTCGCCAACGTAAAACTGCTTCATACCGGGATATTGGCTGAAATAATAGTCATATACTCCGTGTTGATTGTCCTGATACTTATAGCCATAGCCTTTACTTATAGTCAGAAGCAGCAATAAATCCCAATTATTGCAACTTTTGAAAAAGAGTGTTTTTATAATACCACTATAAAGTTGTTCATATACATATACCCGATGGGACAACATGATGAGATGTCTGGAGGACGGACGGTTGCTTTGGGATAACAATCCGGCTGAAAATGCCATCCGCCCTATCACCCTTGGCCGGAAAAACTACCTTTTCTGCGGCAACCACGAAGCTGCTGCTAACATGTCGGTCATTTGTTCACTGCTTGCTACCTGCAAGGCTCACCACGATGTCAACCCAAGGGATTATCTGAATGATACCATCGCCTGAATACCTTATCTTAAAAGGGCAAGCCGCGAGGAACTCTTACAACAACTTCCATACAAATGGAAGTTGCAACATCCGGAAAGTGTAGTGACGAAACAAAACGGAGAATCTTCCAACTAACGTTGACTGTAGCCATAGAGGTTCAACAAAATAATAGCGACTGCAACTATTGGATTCATAGTGACAGTCGCTATTGTTGTAGATCAAGGTTCAATACCTGTAGTTGACCGAATGCTTACCTTGATACTTGCTGGGCATCCTACCAGATAGCTCTATGTGCCGAAGGACTACGAAATGTGGTGCGACACCATACGTTTGCTTGAAAAGTGTGGCAAAGACGTAAGCATTAACTGAAGTTCTTCAAATTCTAATCTTGTCATAATTATAAAGGGTGTTATCGGTGCAACTTTGCACGTGGCAAAATTACAACACGATAACAACCTCTAAAAGGTGTATTTCAGTTAATGCTTACGCAAAGACATTCGCAGCGTGAAGTACATCTGTCTGAAAGACCTTAAAGCGGAACACGACCGCTGGCTGCATAAGGTGAATGCAGCGGAGGAAAAGCGCAGAAGCATAGAGAAGCTACAAAGAGCCAAGCAGCGAGAAGATGAATTTTACAAGAATAAATCTTGTTTCTTCGGTATTGTTATCACTGACAACGACATATGTAATGATCTTCTTATCATCGGAAACTCTCAGGTATCCATCCTTCGTCATAGTTTTTTCTTAAAGGTTCTTATTAGAAGAAATATCAAAGCTACAGCTACTACTAAGTCAATGATATTCCAAAGAACTCTTCCGAGTGCAACTTTGAAGAATGGCTGAAACAAAAGAGCTAATCCAGCAAATAAGAACCCAAGTCCATCTCTTTTATTTTTAAAATAGTCATATGATAGATAAACAAATGTACCTGCCGCTGCAAATCTCACTAATTCATAGAAGCCATATGGCATATCTGCTAAGCAAAGAATTAGCATTATGGCGATTATAAGTTTCAATATCGGTTTCATGTGGATTTATTCTATATATGGTTTGACAACATCTATACTCCAAGCATAATTTAAATTAGCTTGAGAACCATCAGCAAAAGAACCGGAAGTGATGCCAATGGCTTCTCCATACTCATTGATTAGTGCACCGCCACTACTTCCGTGATCAATAAGTGCGCTTATCTGCATTAAATTATCTGCACGCCATTGTGAAACTTCTCCTGAAGAGAAAGTGTTTTCCAATCCTCGTGGACTACCGATTGCATAGACTTTATCTCCAATTTTAGGTTTAGATTTTGCTATCGGAATGTAATTTGTATTTTGGCAGTTTACCTTAAATACGATAAAATCCTCTTTTTCACTTTTATGAAGGACTTTTGCTACAGAATACGATTTATTACTGCCAGCCAACTTTATCTGTTCTCTACCAATGGTAGTCCCTTTAAATACGTGATAGTTACTAACGGCAAGCCCATCGTTACTCACAAAGAAACCTGAGCCTTGATACCCATTACTGCCATCACTCGTAAAAATCATAAATACAGCATTACCATATCTATCGAAAACTTGAGAACCTTCTAGTTTATGATTAGAACGTTTGCTATTTTCCCTTTTTTGACTTGATGACGTTCGTCTTTCTCGAACTTCTTTTGTAGGAGAACCATCTCTATCACTTTCGGTTACTATTTCGGTTGATCTAAACCGCTCTCTTTGATTTCTTGCAGATTTACGGCAGCTAATGAAAGTGACGCAACAGAAAACAATTAGTAATACTGATATTTTTTTCATACTAGTTAATAACCCCCGGCTTGGGTAAAATATGTATTAGAAATCTTTGATTTTTAGTATTAGAAGCATTATCAGGATATGCTCTTAAAGCACCTTCTGTGCCACTACCACAGACTAGCACTTCACAATTTTGTCGCTTTAAATCCAAATGGCGGTTAATTTGAAAATAGCGATACAAAGACAAAGCCCTTTGGTAACTCAAATCAAAATTTCCAGTAAATCCATCATTGGAGGCTTGACCTTCAATAATTAACAAATACTTTACCGACTCACCATACTCTTCTTCTGCATGCCTTAGGAATTGATCTATTGCTAAGCCTGCGCTATATAGTTCTTCTCTTTTTTCTAGTGGAATATGAGTAATTTCAGATTGACCTATTGGGAACGAGACATCAATCTTTAGCACATGTTTCTTATGCAGTTCATTGTACTCAAACCATTTACTATCAATATTTTGTATGCTATTTTCAATATTATGAATCTTATCGATTTCTGCTTGAGTTGCAATTTGTAAATCATTTGCTTTTTTGAGTGCTCGTCCCATTGCAATAATCGCTACAACAAAGAGTACAAGTAATGTAAAGAACAAGCTAGTCATCAAATCTGAATAGCTTGTCCAAAACAAAGATTTCTTATTTCCTTTTGCCATACATGTTAGATTTTAATATCAAACACTTGGACGCAAAGCATAGCAAGAAGCATAATAAATGAACCACAAACGCCAACAGCAATTGCTACATTCATCCAATTACGCTTAGTATTTCCTTTAGAATCCAATGGTGTACCAATAGAACTTGCTAGAGTTTGAATTGCATTACCTTGCTCATCAATCTTTTGTTGTTGAGTTAGTATTGTTTGATTCAGTTTCTCCATTACTTTAGCCAACTCGTTCATTTGACTTGGCACATTTGCGAATTGTAACTTTAATGATTCGCGCTGAGTTGAGATCTCATTTTCAAGCAATTCCTTTTGTGCAGCTAACATTTCTTTGATTGCTGTGTTCTGAGTTTCAAAAGTACTTGATATACTCTCAATGCCTTGACGAGATTGTTCTTCTACCTCTTTGAATGTATCCTTTAGTCCACCAAATGGGTCATTAATTTCTGCTATCTTATTATTAATAGCTACACGTTGATCTTCAAGTGCTTTTGAAAGGCTCTCTTGTTGTTCTTCAATCAATGCTTGAACTTGTTGATTTTGCTTTTGGAAAACCTCAGTCAAATTAGAGATACTTCCAGCTAGACTTGTTCCTAAATTATCCAAGGCATCTTGAACAACAGAGTCTAGACTAGACATCTGTTGTCTCATCATTCCTTGTCTGTCTTGAACATATTCAATCTCACTCTTGAAATAATTACCTAATTCTTCAGAAAGACGAGTCCTGTCCTCAATATCACCCAAGCGTGAATTCAATTTAACTACCTGAGCTATATATTCTTCTGAATTTCCAAGATGTTCAAAAAGGCGTTCCAACTCTTCTGTACATCCTTGCAGCTTATCATATACTTCTACATTAGCTTTAGCAATCTTAGCAATCTTTATTTTATCAATAGCATCAAGTAATTTTACTTGATTGTCATAATTGTCAGTTACTTGAGATAAGGTTTCCTTTAATTCTTTGGTATTTTCAGCAAAAGTACTATTGAAATTGTTTAAGTCATTTGCCATTTTTGTAAGTGCACCGGTAAGGTTATCTGACATATTAGGCATAACTTTTGTCTGAATCCAAGACAGAAATTTGTTCTTCATCTTAAGCATCTCACCTCGTGCCTCCTTGTACTTTGAGGTAGAAATGGCTGTAAACATGACACCAAGAAAGCTTGCAATCATAGCAATACCAATATCAGTCAGAAGAGTCTTAATTCCTTCGACCTGAATATTAGTACCTGTCAATAAAGTTCCAAGGTCTGTCCAAGCAAAAGATACAACTCCAATTGCGGCACCTAAAATTGTAGCCATAAGGCCAAGATAAAGGGGTGTCGATAACATTGTATCAACATCTTCCTCTATTCTTTGGGAATCTCTTTCAACTATCTCCTTGATTATCTGATAATCTGCAGACGTATTCTGATTTTCATTTAGATACCCATTAATATCATGCAAAGTTCCTTCAAATTCTGCATGATTAAGAGAGCATTCTATTGTGTTACTTTCTTTATGTAATGACAATGTATTTGTATTAGGGAACAATGCTCTAAGTTTACCAATAATTGACAGGTTCTTAAAGAATGCAATTACTTGAAGGACAACGATAAATGCTACGACAATCGCTACTATATAATATTGAACAGACATAGTTTATTGCTTAATTAATGAAATAACCGCTTTCTTTTCTACTTGAAATGATCCCATCATCAGTTTTGCTTCTCCAATAGAAATAATCTGGATTGTATTGGCACCTTCCATTTGATTTTGGATGTCACAATATGGAATGAGATATCGATTAACATCTGATATGGCTTTAATCATAGGACCATCGTCAGTATTAATTGTAAATTTGTAAATACTGCCACTTTTGCTTGCCCAATATAGAGAATCAGACGAAATCATGCTCTCTTCTAGTGTACCATTTTCTGATACTTCAAAATAGATTTTCTCGGAAGGATCATCAGAGCCGAAACTAACAGAATAGCTTTCCAGCATCTTCCTAAGACGAGAAATTTCTTTGTCCTTATCGGTTAGATTTTTGTTATATTCTTTTTTTAATGTTTCTAACTGGCTTTTGGCCTCTTCTTCAATTTTTTCTTTCTCATCAAGAGCTTTTACCCAACCACTTTCAAGTTCGTTGTTTTTTTTGTTTTCTTCATCGAATTTCTTAGTTTGCTCTTCTAATGATTGCTGAAACTTTTCAATCTCGACATCCTTATCTGAAAGCAGTTTTTGGTTCTTTTCGTTCTCTTTTTTATGCTTTTGAATTTCTTTTTCAAGTTCCTTAATTTTATCGATGAGTTCTTGGTTGTTTCTACTATTACCAGCCAAATTTCCTGTAAGATAGGACGATTTATTATAATATGTCTCTTTGAACCTACTCATACAAGGTTGATTGAGAATGAATTCTAATGCACGCTGCATGTCAGAAGAATTCTGCGGATCTACTTTTATATTGACTTCAAACATAACTTAACAATATTGGATTATAATTTTTGTGAGAACTTGAAAGTCACTAGACAAGCTCCCAGGCTTCTTCACATTTACACTCTTTGCTTGGTCTGGATCAATTCCGTTTGTTTGAACTTCACAGAAAGGATCAATAACGCTAGTTCGGTTATTAATAGCTTTACCTGTCTTTGCACAACAAAATTCAAAAGCATAAATGCCATTGCTTTTCCACGCTCTATACATGGCAACATCAGCAGATTGAGCTATTGACAACTTTCCTCCATCAACAGCTTTAAGCCAAATATATTCACGAGTTTCTGCTTGCTTATTGGCAACTTTGTCATTATTATCTTTTGGCTTCACTGTGTTGGGTAACATAGAATTAGTACCCTGTTCACGAAAAGCATTCTTTTTCACACCTCCTGTTGTAGAGCTTGATTGTACTTTTCGTGAATTACTCAATTGACTTTCAAGGACGTGTATACGATTCTTTAACTGTACAAATTCATCTTCTATTTTCGTGTAATCTTTTTTCAGTTCGTTGAATGAAAAACTATTGTCGCAATCCATATCAGAATGACTATATGCATAATTAGTGTGTGCTTTATAGATTGCATATAGACTAAATAAAATGGCGATACCACAAAGTATCAAAATCAAATATATGTCTGGAAAGCCACTAATTAGATTATGATGTATGGATTCATTTAAGCTATTACTTAGATCTCTTGTTGATGTTTCTAGACAATTCACCTTTGAAGTCAATTCCTCAAAAATAGAATCTTGCTTAACCTTGATACTATCTTGGGCAAAAAGAGTATTGTTAAAGCTGTATGCAAGCAGATGAAACAAAAACAAGCCGCTTCTTCTCTTTGAATTATTCATTTTCACAAACTCTATTACTTAAATCATTAATTACACCAATTATCGGATAGAAGAATAGAGTCTCTTCTAACTTATCATCAAGACTGACATCACTAGTATCCAATTTCAAACGAACACCTTTCTCTACATATGTAGACAGGTTCTCGTTGAAACACTTTGCAGCTAAATCAAGATGTTGCTTATCAATACCAAACTCGTTACTTAACGAAAATCCCTGAATACGTGCTAGTTTCAAAGCAATAAAGTTAAAATAGGCTCTTACGTCTTTAACAACATCATCATACATTGTCTGTGCATCAGCATATGTTTCTGATTCACACAGTAAGTTCCTTGAAACTCCTAAAAGAATACTCTTCGCGGATTCTATATTAGTTGGTTCGTGGCTCAAGAACAAACCACCCTTACAAGTAGCTTCCTTTGGGTTCTCAGAATTTAGTATCAGCTTAATATCCTTATCAATATCAGAATCATACACCAACTTAAAAATGTGCCTTGTTAGCTTCTCAAGAGAAGATTTATTAGGACTTAGAACAGATACTACTTTCGAACCATAACCACTAAACGCTATATTCGCGGGAACTTCTAATCCCTTTGCTTTCATGAGATGAGCCAAGTGATAAATAATAGAAGTATAGAAGATGAAGAATACTATCTTTTGGCTTCCATTACGCATTAAATACGCATTAAAATCAACTGCATCACTCATAGACTTTGCTTTAATCTTTTCGTTATCAGCAAGAGAAAACAAGAAAGATGCAACCTCAGAAGAATTACCATAGTTATTAGCAGTCTTTTGGATGAGCATTTTCTGTAATTCCTCTTCACCTTCAAGTTTTGAAATGAAATCATCTTTACATTGTCTGATAATACCGTTTAGTTCTCCATTTTGAACGCTAACTAAGCTATTACCAAAGATTGCATCAGCAGCAAATCTCATGGATGATATACACTTTACACCATTTGTATCCGCAACAACAATGTCTGTTGTACCCCCGCCTATATCAATTGTAACGATATTAGTCACATCAGATCTGGTTTTTTGGAAGAATGAATATGGAGCAACAGATTCTGTTATAGAAGTTGGAACTCCGGTTTGATTAAAGTATTTTTTATACGCAGCTGTCCACAAACGCTCAAATAGTCCTTTCTTAAAGGCAGACATACTTATTGGATAAAACCATTTGATTTGCGTTTGCTGTATACTAGCTCCTTCTTGAACTACTTTTGTACGTATCATCATAAACAAAGATTCGATATAACATTTTATTCTTTGCTCATTAGTGGGACTAGCTTGACTCCACTTTAAGTTAGGGACGTACTCATTGTACTTTGTGCCTACTATTTTTTGATTATACATAAATGCAGGAGATGCATTGCCAAATGGCTCATATGCTCCAATTCCAGTGCCATTACGTCCGGAATTTACTTTATCAATGCAAAGGACAGTGCGCATGGGAAAATGACAATTAGCGTTCACACCTATAGATTCAGGAATAAACTCACCTCTAATATGATCCATAACCACCGCACTATCTGTTGAAAAAAGCAGACTGAACTGTGGCTGGTCGCTATTAAATTCAAATGGCTTAGGTAGTTGGTCATCACCTGAAGAGTACTCTATATGTGTGTTCGATGTTCCTAAGTCAATGGCAAATGTCAACGAGGCGGCACCTGCACGTTGTTTAAACTTGGGTATTAACAATCCACTGCCTACTCTTTCTTTTCCAGATTCTGAAACTAAAGAAACTCTTGCAAAATCAAAAGTTTTTCCGTCCAACAAGTACACTTTTGAACTTAGTTCTTCTTGAATGTCCACATTTCTAGTAACATAATCTGGTACAAACTTACCAGCAATATTAGTATAACAAACACAAGTGCAGTCTTTATTTACAGAATGATCGGAAAGAATAACGATTCTATAATGTGCATCAGCCTCTTGAGCAAATTTTACAGGAGGAAATACACCTATTGCTAAATCCTCATCAGGAACAACAATTGCACCCTTATTGTTCTGCTCATCTGCTTTAACATCAAGAGTATATATTCGCTTATATTCTACTTCTCCAGCCTTAATAGGTACACGGAGTGATACTTCAACTCCGGAAGCTACTTGCTTAATTTCAAAAGCCTTTTTACCTGATGGAGCCAAGCCCGTTAAATAATCAGATGTAAAGTAATCAAAGAAAGTATCCTTTATTGGGAACAAATAACCTTCAACATTGCCATTTGAACTCTGATAGTTGCCATCAAAATAGTCTGCTTTATTAATAGCAGAAGGGAGCTTTATAATTTTATCTTCAAGGAAGTCGCTGATAGTTAAATAAGGATGCTGGATATTAATGCCAGGCAGACGCCGTTGCGCAAGAGGCAAAGCATCATAATATGGTACATCAAAACTTCTACCAAATTTAGAACCATAGTACTCCATGTTTTCATAAGCGTTTCCTCTGACAACAGGAAGAACTAACGGTAATGTTTCTGTCGATTTCAGAGCTTGTAATTCAAAATCAGAGTTTCCTGTGACAACAGCTCTTTTGCAATGGAATGAAACTCCATTGATTTCGACATCAAAAGATGTTGTAGTATTAATATTGACACTAAGAGCTTCATAAGTCTTATCTACGAAGTTTTTTGTACCAGGAATTATTGAAATACACTGATTTTGGATGCTATTAATTTCGTTTTTGAGGCTATTATCAAGAACGAAGTAAACAGCATCCATATATTTGGCAACCTCAGGATAATCATTATTAAAGTTCGCATTTGAGTATCTAAATGCAAACATATATTTCAAGAATTCTGGATCTCTTTGGTCAAGAGATGAATAGTTTGAATCAAATGCATAATCAGTACCGAAACATAGCTCCTTTGATATAGCAGACTCGTTATTAGCTGTAGAAAAAAATAGTGTTGCAGGTGAAGTAGCCCCAATGATGTGCATCTGTTTCTGTCCTGATCCCTTATATTTAAGAATATACATATTCTTCATTTTCCCAAAGTTGTATGGGTCATTTCCTAAGGCATCTTGCTTGAGGAACATGTCTAATGATCTACCAGCAACTTGGTGATTCGGATTAGGTGACAACAATAGCTTCTGCAATTCTTGATTCATATTCCAAACAACAATGTCAACCTTATCTTGCATGGTTGGATATGAGAAAAATATTTGAGCTACATCCAAGGTGTCAGATACCATTTTATGATAAATTGTATTGCCTGATAGGTGCGATTTTACATCGTCAACAGACATTTGATTTAATGTGCCTGGAATAATCTTACCAAAAGCTTCCTTTACCAATTCTATTCTCGCAAAAGGAGAAGGAATTGAAGTTATCTCGTTTTGCGTAGTTGTAGCATCAGAGATTCCATCAACATACCCATGATTATATGTTGTTGCAGTTGAATTGCTCCAATCGACGATAGTAGTCTTTGTAGCAACAATACCTGCTCTTTTTAATCTGAAAATGTGTCCCATAATTACAATTTAAGTTTGTTTTCACATATTTCCTTAAGCGTAATATAGAATAGCTCAAGAAAAGATTGTAGTGGATTGAGATTAGCGGAGATTTTACCAATGTTATCACTTAGCTTCTTGTCTATATAGTCACAGCCTTTCTTTGACAAAAAGCCATAGTGAGGTGTAATACCTACAACAATATCTAAAGCATCTACAGAAGACTTATCCGGTCTAAATGGTTCAAAAGAAATATGATTTTCTTTCATCTCACTAAGCCATTCTTCAAAGCATTGCTTATATTTGTTGTATGTACTGAAATTGGAAGATCTCCAAAAAGAATCCCCCAAGATAGAACTCTTATCTTTTGCCCATTTCTGTGAAGAACGATGTGAGGCATCACGATTGTTCAGATATGAATTTAAAATCGCCATCATAGACAATGGCTTACGTATTATGTTATTTGTTTCAATTCCAAAGTCAGCAAACATAACATTTTGTGAATCACTTTCAAGACCAAATTCATGAAAATTGGTATTTTTCACTGTGTTCTGTTGAGATTGTTTTCCGGCAAAATCAATAATAGAAAGAGCCGCAAGCATTTCTACCAAATGAGCATTATTTTGTTGATTACCACCACCGTCACAATTATCGTAACCAGCAGCTGAAAAATCATCACCTAAATAATACATATCGTCTAAAGTGTTATTACCGGTGACATTTTTCTCATAGTAGTTTAAAGCCGCTTTTGCTTTTGTAATGAAAGAATCTGCTTGGATTGAACTCTTTTTGTCTGTTTTAAGATTAAAATATGGAAGAAGAGAAACTGCTCCAATTGGTGCGTTTGCTAATGCAGTATTGGAATTTGTTCTCATATTCTTTAACAAAAGAGGAAAACCACTTGCACCTGTTCCTCCAAATATCGAACTGATAATAAATACCTTGTCGCCATTAACAAAATTCGTTGCGAAAGTATTGTAGTCTTTTGAGTCGGTGAATTGGTTAAGTACAATACTGCCAATATTAGGATTACCCTTAAAACCGACATTCATATCTGAAGCCAAATTTGCATTAGAAAACAACATTCTCATGATGGCTTGATTTTCTAAAGACATAGTGCTAAGACTCAGATAATTTTCAAATGATATTCCCGAAGTTCCAATCAATGGAAGTAGATAATTGCCATCGTTATTGAGAGCACTTATTGGATTTTTGAAGAATTCATTTTTTTCATTATTGTTAAAACTAAGAGCATTATGAATATTTTCATAAGAGCGCATAATATCAACAGTGCGAACCAAATCACCGTTTGATTGATCCGGATCGACAATCATAGGGACAATTTCGTAATCGGTATGTACACCTGAAGAAAGAAGCATTGTAAGCGATCTTAAAACACGCGACCCCGACCCGCCTATTGCAAAAACATAGAGCTTACTCATATATTATGATATTAAAATTTTTGAAAAGGTACATATTTTGCTGTGCTACCCCATTTTATGATTAGTGATGCAACCACAAAGAAGATAAATGACCAAATCACATTAGTGAAGCTAAACATGGTACAATCCAAATATGACCATTCTTCTGATGGGTCAACTTCATTGTTAATTAATGGTGTCATCGTGTACCATAATGCAAATACAAAATTGATGATAGCATTTATGCCAGAATATACAAACCACCACATAGTTTGCTTGCGCACTGGAGCTAAAACATAGTAGAATATCGCACACACCACAAAAGAACAAATAAGCATAAAAGCACCTATGTGCAGATAGCCTGGTATGGTTTCATAGAGATATGAATCAAGTTCTACACTATAGAAGCCATTTGTGTAATAGTAAATCGAGTTAAATAAATCTTCCATATTATTTTAGACTTAAATTAATTGTAAAAATGTTATTGTCTTTATTTTGATAGGCATTGTTTACTCCCTCAATTAGTGATTTTATACCATAAGTTGTACTATCTTTAGGAAGTGAGTTATTTTCAAAATTAGATGTAATAACCCAATTCGGTAATTTTGTTGTATAGCCAATAGTTAAATCACATGCAAAAGGTCGTCGATTAGTTGCAATTGTATAGATATACTGTCCATTACTTTCAGATTTTATATTATCAATATAGTAATCATTAGGTACTATCGTGTATTTTTGAACATCTTTAATTTCCAAGTCAGAAATTATAACCTTTGATAAATCTACTTTTATATCAACCTTGTACAGATTGTTTTAATAACGGTCTTCTTTCCAATGCTTAACAATTATGTCTTTACCTTTATCAGTCATTCGGGCATTGTTTGTAACAACCTTTGTTGCACATGTTTCCATTGGTTGCAAGAACATTTTTGCTTCATTTTCTAATGTTACTGGCAAGTTAACCACATCTTTAACCTTTCTACTAGGGCCAAAAATCCATAAATAAAGTGGTCGTTTACCTTTATACTTTATCTTACCAGGAAAATAATACCCGTCAAATGACGCTTCGTATTTATATATGGCAATAGATAAATCGTTATATTTATTTATTCCTTTGGTGAAAATCTTGGTGATTTCTGATTTTGCTTTATCTAAATTTCCGAACCTACTTTCAAAACAATAATCGGAAAGAACAATATTTACGGTATTGTCATTAGTGCCCGATAGAATTTGCTCAAGGACCTTATCTATATCTGAATAACTTGAATTACAATTTGTGTAAATCTGGTTGAGCCATGTATTTATATCACTTTTTTGTGGAATAGTTTCATTATTGATATAGTTTAGCGAAATAGTATCGCCATCTCCTTTGTTTTCTTCTATTCTATCATAAAACTCTTTAAGGATATTACCAGCATCATTTACATACCCTTTAAAATAACCTTTTACACTACCTGAGTTTTCAACGTAGAAATTATATGTAGTAGGTTCTATCTCTACTTTTTCTATGCATTTGGTATTATATTCACCTTTCGACTCACCACTGCGTGGATTTTTACAGCTAGAACATATCATTAAGTATATGCAACTCAGGCCAATAATAGAACCACGCATCATAACTGACTTTTTCATTTTTATGTTAGCTTATTTAAATATTTTACTTTTTTACAACTTCAAGAAACGCATTAGGAATGTATGCTGTAGCCATAGTTAGCAAACCATCTATAACTATTCCTACTCGCTGCTGTCCTTGATAACGAGCCACAATACCTGTTACCCCCTTGAATTTCCCTTCAACTATACGAACCGCTTGTCCCTTTTGGAATTTTTGCACCTCATCAGTAGATACAATGATATCATCCGCATCTGCTTTACAGATTATGCGAAGACTCTCAATCTGATTGTCAGGGATAATCAGTGGCTCGATTTTATTGCCGATGTGGAAGTGACGATAGTAAAAACGAAGATAATGGAGGTTTACGTTATCGTAAACAAAAGACTTGATTTCTTCTTCTGTGCCATAAGCAAAGAAGAGGTTGGGAATACGCGATTCTTCTACTGTTTTACGTTTACCATCTACAAGTTTAACGGTGGAAAGTGTAGGATAGAAGGCTGTTCCACCTTTACTTATAATATAATCGTATGCTTTCTTTTCTCTTCCGTAAGTGGTACGTAGAGCGTACCAATGAGAATTGTCTGTTTGGAAGGTGGAATGTAATGGGGGGTGGGTTGCCGACAGCGCATTTCTGGTGGACACCCCTGTATCTGAGTTCTCCACCATCATAGGCTTTAGAACTTCGGAGAGGGCATCGGAGGTAAGTCCGGTGCAAGGAGGAACTATATCACCTCCATGAGTGTTTGCATATTTAGATGCAAGTTCATTGATATTCATATCGGTGCTAACTTTATTCTAGACAGAACTCAGTTGATAGCACATAAAAAAGCGTGGAATCGTCCTGTTGTCCATTCCACTTCCTGAGGCTCTAGCAATTGCCTATCATAGTTGAACAGACAACGTCAGAGCCCACGCCGATATGAATAATCAAACACCGTAAAGAGACCTATATAAACAACCTTGTTGTGCCCGAAAGGGTACAATCCATGCTTACAAGGTCTCCACGGGGATGATATAATCACACCCGGGACATCTACTGTTGCTAGGTTCAAGACTATGATTCTGTGAATTTGCTAGATTACAGGAAGTCCTAAACACAGCGTCGAATAAACGCCTTCATTATGTATGGACTATACTTTCCCACCCAAAGCCCGCTTTGTGCAACTGCATCATTCGTATGACTTCGCCGCACTAGGCTCGGCGTGAACTTCCCCAGCCATTGTCGTGAAAGACACGTCTATCGGAAACAAATAAGCGTAGGGGTGCTATAGTCCGAATGCAAAAATATAATTTTTCTTTCAAAAACATGAAACAAAATGAAAGGAAATACGCCAAGATTGATATTTTACGATTTTCAATGAAGAATTTTTGCTTTTATAGGATAATCTCCCAAGTAATGGAAGTCGATTAAACCTGTACTTCGTAATCAAGGATTCGGAAATTACATATATTCTTTACTATTGTTGTTACTTTGTTACTTTATGCTATTTGTATCGACTTATATATCTAATAATAAGTTGTATATGTGTAATATTTATCTTGGAGGGAAAGGAAAAACTATAGATAAACTAGTATATGAGATTAAGACATTTATCGAAAAAAACAGCTTTTTTATTACTCGGCTTCCTCGTCTTGGGAGCTTGCGGTAAGGACGATCCGGAACCACCCGTTCCCGGTTCCGGCGAGGGATTGTTGCGGGTATCCGTGCGACATACGGGCGATACTCCCTTGGCCGTTTTCGCTTATAAGGCGGATGGTTCCTGCGTGGCGGGGAAGGAAGAGCCCGCCGGAACGCCGTCTACGTGGTCGTGGAGCGAGCGGCTCGTGGTGGGGGAGTACGCCCTGCTGGTCGCCGGCTCCGACCCCGCCGAGGTCCGGTTGGGCGATACGGAGAATCTGGGGAAAGCCTATGCCGCCGCCCTTCCCTCGGGAAGCGACAGCCTGCTGGTATCGCTGGATAGCCCTCTTTACGTGGAGAGCGTGACGGGGATTAAAGTGACCGATGGCGATGAGACCGCGATCTCATCGACCCCCAAGGATATCCGCCGGATCTTGCGCCTTACCATCGACGCGGGGAAAGGCTTCGGCGGGGCGAAGGTGGAGGGCCGTTTGGACGGGATAGCCTCGTCGGTGCGCCTGTCCGACCGGATAGCGACAGGAGTGGGTGTGCTCGACCTTGATTTCCGTGCCTCGGCTGCGGGCGTGGCGGGCGTTTACCAAGCCGTGGCGGGTATCTTGGGTACGGTGACGCTGGACGGCTCGGACCGGAGCAACGTCTGCACGCTCTCGTTCGAGACCGCCGGCGGCGAGCGTTTCAGCTACAAGGAGAACCTGACCGCAAGCCTGCATGAGGTCATGTCCTCGGGCCGTGATACGCTGGATCTCTCCTTGAAGGTAAGCCCTGCCGTCCCGATCCGCCTTTACACCGGCATCCAGACCCGTGCCGCCGTGGACGTTTTCGACTCCACGCCCGTATCCATCGCCGTAGGCACTTCCGCCGGCGATTACACGGAGCATTGGACGGGGACGGCCACGGAGGGCGATATCCTCTTGGACCCGGAGCGCTACTATCCCACGGACGGCTCCGCACTTTTCATTCGCAGCTATCACCCCGCCGCCCCCCACGTGAACGGCGAGGTACGGTACGAGCTGACGGGGCAGGAAGACTTGATGCTGACCGATGAGCGGAGCGGCTCCCTGTCCCGCCGTTTCGACGCTACGGAAACGCCCTTGATCCATAAGCACCTGCTGACGCAACTCAGCTTCCGCCTACGTGTCAAGGGAGCGCCGGACGGGTATAGCGTACATGCCGTCAAGCTGAACGGGCTAGCCTCGGTAGCTAAGGTGTCCTTGTCGGATGGAGAGGTGGTCCCGCTCGGGGAGACCAGCTCGGTGATCATCTATTCTTCCGATGACGGGAATGGTATCCCCGTGGTGGATGGCGTAGTGACGCTCCCCGGATTCGTGCTGGTGCAGCCCAAGGCCTCCTTGACGCTTGACATGACGCTCGCGCCGGAAGGTGATCCCGCCTCCGGGCAGGATTTCAAGGATCTCCCCGTCTCGTTCGGTGGCGAGGGCAACGAGAGTGGAGGGGCTTACGATATTGAGATCTCGCTTGAGATACCCGTTGATCCGGAGGAACCGGACGATCCCGATACTCCCGAGGAACCCAAGGAGCCGGATCCCTTCGAGGAGTACCAAGTAAAGATAACGGCAACCGTCACCCCGTGGAAACCGGGCAATGGCGGCAACGCCGATTTATAGATAAGATTATTTAATTCATATTTTTTATTAATACTTTAAAATTACAAGACAAATGAAAAAGATTTTGACAATGGCGGCTGTGGCCCTGTTAGCGGCAAGCTGCTCGAACGACAAGGATGTGATCACTCCCGATTTGGGTACGGCGAACGCTCCGGTAGCGATCAAATTGACACAAAGCGTGGAAGGTATCACGACTAAAGCCCCGATCACGAGCGGATCGCAGGTGGAAGGTATCGTGGTGATGGTGGACGTGACTTCCGGACACGAGCATGATTGGGGTAGCTTTAATCCGGTTTACAAGAATGAGATCGATGGAGCTACAAAGGAATTGAAAACTCGTGCCAACGTAGCCGGCGCTGTATTTACGGCTGGGACAGAGACGGATATTACCTTGACTCCCACCTTGTATTATGATAATGCGCAGGCGAGTCCTAAAAACTCCCATATTACGGCGGTCGTTCCTTCCGGAACAATCGAGTCCTCAAAAGTGGTTTTCGGCAAGGTGGACGGCTTGCAGGATGTCATGACGATCGGTGCGGATCAAGATGCCGGAACTGCAGCGTCACCAAGTCTGGATGGATGTAAGTTGACGTTTTCACACAAGACCACCCAATTGGTTTTCGCCGCTAGTTACACTAGTGTGGCTGATAACAAAGGAGAATGGGCCGGAAAGGACGTATCCATCAAGAGCATCAAGGTTTTGGGCACGCAATTGCCCCAATCCGTGAACCTGACAAATGGTGACGTGAATTGGGCTACTGCCTCCGATTTCTCTGTCCCGAATATCACGACAACCACCCTTTCCACGACAGCTTCTACGATTAGCCCGGCGGTGATGGTCGCTCCGTCTAATGATATCAAGCTGAACGTAACGATCAACGTAGGCGGTACGGATCGTACCTTCTTGAATGTCCCGGTGATGGACTCAAAGAATGCAGGTGAAAAGTTGAATGCCCAAGAAGGCTATGCCCATACGGTTACGTTGAACATTACCGAGCCAGACAAACCTACAGGAGATAATGTGAAGGCACTGGAAGTGAAAGCCACTGTCAACGAATGGAAACAGGGTAACGGCGGAACCGTTGACTTGAAATAATCCTAAATATCCCTCAACCATCATGAGACAACTCTCTATATACATATTGTCGATGATAGTCATGGGATCGTTGGCCGCTTGCTCGGACAATGGATCGGCGGGAGGTGAGATACCTTCCGCTGATCCTCCGATCGAGCTTCGGGCGACGTACCCGGACACGTCCATAAGCACGAAAGCGGAAGTGGGAGAGGCGGAGGCGTTCAAGACCACCCTCTTTTGCGTGACCCGTCTCGACGCTATCACAGGTGTTCCCGACTATACGAGTCTTGCCGATCGTTTCTCCACCCCCGTATCCGACGTGACCACAAGTTGGGCCGATGCCGTATTCTACGAGGAATGGGTAGAGCGGACGGCTGATGTGGCGGTAGGCGGGAGTATCTCATGGGATGCCTCTCGTAAGCACCATTATCCCCGCATGGGAGCGAACGTGTATCTGGTCGGCGTATCTCCCGTGGCGGGCGATAACTCGTACGATGCCACCGAGGGTACCGTAAGCTATACCCTTGACGGGCATATGGACTTGATGTACGCCGGCCCCTTGGCGGGTAATAAGTGGGATGGTAACCGTTTTACGGGCAATACCGTCGCCGGGGTCGAGGCGAATCGCTCATTGAATTACGCCCACCTGCTTACCCAGCTGGTATTCAAGGCAAAGAAGCATGATGCCGGAGGCCTGGAGGTGAAGGTGAACAAGATTATCGTGAAAAGCATACCTACGGCAGTAAATGTTCCGCTGGCTACGGGCAAGGCCACCTTCTCCGGTACCTCGGACGTGACCCTCCAGCCTGCCGGCAACGCCACGGTAGGGGCATCAAATGTCGGTCCCATCGATCTGGGCTGCCTGTATCTGCCGCCTACACCCGATCCGGGCAATGTGAAAATAACGGTCGAGACTTCGATCGGTACCTTTACCGACGTATCCGTGAAGATGGGTGATGAAATATCTGAGGATAATTTCAAGCCCGGTTTCTCTCACGTGATCACGTTGGATATCTACGATGCCTCTTTAGGTATCTCCTCCGTGGAGGTAGCCGAATGGACTCCCTCGTATGTCGATGGCAACCTAGACTTGATCCACTGACTGACTAAACGAATTGAACAATTAATAGAACGAATCAAAAAAAGTAATCATGAGAAAACTGATAAACTATAAACTACTCTTTCTTTCTCCCTTCTTCTTGGCTGCCTGTAGCAACGAGGACAATATCCCCTCCATCCTCCCTTCCAACCAGCCGGATGCCGTAGAGCTGGGGATTACGGCGGGGGTGACGCTTACGAAAAGCGTGATAAATTCGGGTACCCAAGCTGACGCTAGTAAAGATGATGTCATGAAAAGCGTAGCGGTGTACGCACGCTTAAAGGGGACAGTCGTATCGGGTGAAGATCCTTATACGAATGCGAAAAGCAATAATTACGCATTATATACTTATTCGACGACAGGAACCGCAGGTTGGAAAAGCGGAGATAAAAAGATCTATCTGACCTCCGAAGTGGCAAAGATATACGCTTATTATCCGGCTTATCAGCCCGGAACAAATCAAGAGTTAGCCACAACCACAGCTCTAGTATTATCTGATAATACCGCTACGGATAACTCCACAATCCCAGTAACGGTCTTTGCTGGAACGACTGATGATGCGCATAGGGATTATCCCTCGACATTAATAGACAACTCTGAAACGACAAATACCAATAAGGCAAAGATTAATTCAGCGAAAGGTGAAATCGATTATATGTGGGCGGACCAAGGTAGCTCTGAGACGAATTGGATAACTGCGAGCAACACGAAAAAGGAAACCTCTATAGATGCCTCTGTTGATCTAACCATGAAGCATGCCTTGACTTTGGTTAGTTTCCGCATTTACAATGATGGAACTTATAAGAATAAAGGTGTGCTATCGAAGATACAGTTGAAGGATGTACCTAATCAAAAGGTAAGCGGTAATAGCAATCCTCTTGCTACGATGAATATTGATAAGGGAACCTTGGCTAATAATAGTTCCTTGACAACGGGATCTTATATCCGTGAGTTTGCTACTGGCGCTACTTATACCTTGAAAAAGAAAGGAGACTCTGGTTTATCAGACGATAATGCAGCTAAAGGGGCTTCATACCGATTCAGCATCTTGGCTTTGCCGATAACTAACCAAGCCCTAAATAATACCAAAGCCATCTTTACGATTGATGGAGCGGATTATGAGGTAGCGTTAGCTGATAATGCGACAGGAGTTACTTGGGAGCAGGGGAAAGAAAACATCTATACCGTAAAACTTAGCGGTAAGGAATTATCCATAGGCACCGTAACCGTAGCCGCTTGGGGCACCGTAACCGGCAATGATGATTTGAAAGTTAATTAACCTACAGTCTAGGGTTGTAGAGACGGGGCACGCCCCGTCTCTACAACAAAACACGAAATACAAAACACGAAATCTGTGTAGTAACAATCAGACCGGGTGGTAATAATAAAACCGGGTGGCAAATAAACGAACAATATAAACAACGATAAATATGAAACCGTATAGATACCTATTATTAACAACAGTATCGCTTTCCCTTTTCGCCTGCGGCGGCGAGGATGGCGAAGACCCCATCGTACCCCCGGTTGATCCGGATACCCCTGTCGCCCTGTCCCCGCAGATCGCCAGCGTAGCCCTCACCAAGGCCACTGCCACATCCGGCGATATAAAGGCCATCGGCTTATACGCCGTAAATAACGTGGCAAGTGAAAACCATTACGGCACATCCCCCCATGGTACATACGGCCAATACACCCTCCAAGAGGGTTCCTTAAAACCCGCTACGATAAACGGTAAGGATCAAACGATCTGGCTAAGCACCCAGCAAGCCATAGTCTACTCTTGCTATCCAGTCACGGATGCCACCACGATAACCGCGGCCGGAAATGCCTCTTCCCCGGTCTATACCATCCCGGTACGAGCCACTGCCATAGCCTATTCGAATACGGTAACGAATGCCTCCTCCTTGGATTTCACAGTTCCCGGTAACGATTATATGTATGGTGTAGCCTATAACACTTCCACGAATACCTTTGATACCACTCAACCCATAGCCGATAACGGCCACAGAGCCTCCGATTCAAAAGGCGAGAAGATAAACCTCGGCCTTAAGCATGCCTTTTGCTTGGTAAGCCTAAAGTTCAAGAAACACACGGACTACGTCGGTCCTTGCAACCTGACAAAAATAACCTATAGTCGCCCCATCCCGACACTACAAACGAATGGTACCACCACCATGAGCCTAAAGGACGGAGCCCTCGGCAACCTAACCGGAGCGAAGGCGGGTACACAGGTAAAGTACGAGTACACGGTAAATGGCGGCGTAACCGTTGCCGCTACCACAGACGGAATCGAGTTCATCAATTACGGCGTACCATTCCCCTCCGGCACTGCAAATGTTACCGCCGCTACCTTGACCGTCGTAGTAGATGGCAAGGAAATGAAACTAGACACCATTACCGACGGTGGCGAATGGTCCGCCGGAAATAAATATACATACACCATCTCCATCCACGGTACCGGCCTTAAGCTGGACGGCTTCAATGTGGTAGGGTGGACGAATGAATCATCCGACAATACAAGTACGACTATCTAAAAAAACTATACGACCTATGATACAAGATATTTACAAAAACGCACGTCCGCTACACCTCGGTGTAGGCCTGTTGGCGATACTGGCGCTCTTATCCGGCTGCTCCTCCGACGACTCCTTGCCGGAAGACACGACAGGGGCATTCTTACAACCCGTATTCCACATGAGCGGTGTCGAGACCCGCTCCATCATAAGCGGAACCTCCACGACGGAGGGTGAGGGAAGGATTAACGCGGTAAAACTTTTCGTTACTAAAGCAGAGGACAGCTATACTCCCTATGGCGGGGTTGGTACGGCGGGGGATGCCGGCCTTTCCACCTTCACCTATCAGTCGGTAGGTAGCGGCGGAAACGATTGGGTAGGCGATCCCACCGTGAATTTATCGAGTGTAAAGGCCCGAATCTATGCCTATAGCCCGACGAGCGCCACCCTCACAAAATCAACGACTACCACGACGCATACCATAGCGACCACCCTTCCCGCTCACCAGAATTTCTATGGCGGCAAGGGATGGGATTCTGACGCTACCGATTATATGTACGGTTCCGCCAGCAACACGGTAGGAGAGGTTACCGCTATTACGGCCAGCAATACCACGCCGTCCGGCGGTTCCCCCTCAAGCGGTACTTATCAGCCGGAAATCTACCTGCAACATGCGTTGGCCCGCCTTTCCTTCACGATGCAATCCGCCACGGGACGTTCCGTGAATACGACCTATGATTACGTGAAGAAGATAACGTTGAAAGCATCCTCCAATGCGTTCATTACCGGCACGGGAACGATGCAGATCGCGGATGGGATACTTAAAGGAACAAAGACCGCCGAACTCACTTTTACCCCTAAAAACGATGCGTCGAGTAAAACCACCGCCATACTTTGCGGTGCCGCGGGTGTTCCGGTGGAGGTAGGCTATGGGCTGGTGGCTCCTTTGGTATCGACTGACATGACCCTTACGGTAGTGGTCGGCAAGCGGGATGGCACTACGGATGACCGGACGTTATCCGCCAACCTAAGTCAGATCACTTGGAAAAGAGGACATACCCACAAAATACAAATAACCTTATCCAACCGAGCGATTACGGTGAACGCCAATATCGTCCCTTGGATGGAGAGCGGTTCAGCAGGAACGGGAGACGTTAAGCCCGGCGGCTATTAATTACGGCATAAAAAGAAAAATATGAATATGAATTACATGAACCTCAGTTTAGCATGGATGGGAGCCTTGAACATGGCGCTGGCTCTCTACGGTTGCACGAACGGGATAGAGACGGGGCTTTCCGCTCCGGAGGGAATCCCGGTGACGGTACTTGCCGAGATCAGCCCTGTTACCAAAAGCGGCGAGGCGGTTAGCTCGGATAATGGTTTCGATAGGACATCCTTCCTTTCCGGCGATCAGATAAAGGTGACAAGGACAAAAAAGGCAAGTGGGACGGCGGCTTCCCAATCGGCCAGCTATCGGTATGACGGAACTTCCGCATGGACCGTGGTGGGAACCTCGCCTGTGACCTTGGAGCCTGCCGTTACGTATTCGGCGCAGTTTCCGGCGGATTACTCGGCCATCAACCAGTTTCAAACCACGAGCGCTGCTTATCTGGCCAGTAACCTGCTGAAAACGGGTGATGCTACATCCAGCGACGGTACGTTGGACTTTACGTCGAGCGGCAAGCCCTTTACGCACGTCAATTCGAAGTTGACCTTGATGTTTACCGTGAAGCGTGAGACCTCTATCGCCAATGATGCCGTTACGGTAGCGGCGACGGGGATACGTACGGCTGTATCTACGAACCAGACGATCACGCTATATCGGCCTTACCCGGGCGATGCATCCCGGAGATATGAATGGTGTGGTATCCTAAGGGCTGTAGGTGGTAGCGCGGGAACCTCCGCTACGGATCTAACGGTCTCTCTCACTTGCGATGGTGTTACCTACAAGGCTACCTTAACGGGTTGTGCCTTGCGGACCGGTTACCACTATACATATAATTTGACCTTGCATAACGACATGCTGATCCCGGAAAGTTGTACCATCGGCAAATGGACGGATGAGATCATGGCTGGAGGAAATTTAACTTAACAACTATATAGCATTATGATACATTATACTATGAATATACGACAAACCATGCTCCACCTGTCCGGAGGCTTATTGCTATTGCTCGCCCCCGCCTGTACCTCAGAGGTGGATCTGGAAGGTGGACAGCCCTTGGAGGTGACGGCGGAGATCGTTTCTTCTCTGTCTACCCGTGCGGTCGACGCTACGAACTATGATAAGAGTAGCTTTAGTACGGGCGATGAGATACAGATCAATGACGGGAGCCAAACCGTGACTTACCGAAAGGATGCCACTAACGGGTGGATTCCGAAAACGGCGGGAAAATCGTTGACGGTTTCCGGATCATCTACGGCTTTTTCATTCTCGGCCTCATATCCGGCAGCTTTCACCGCTATTCTGCAAGACCAGAAATCATATCAGAATTTCTGGCAAAGTAATAAACTGGAGGCGAAAGGCGGCTCTAACGTTACCTTGAGTAGCAATAAGGTAAACTTTACCTTCATGCCGGTAGCGGCGAAGATCACGATCTCAATTAATTATGCCTCATCAGGGGGGACTACTACAAAATATAAGTATGTGACGGCTACCTTGGCAGGCAATGGCATCCGGACTGGTGCCTCTTCTTCTGAAACGATCGAGATGTTGCATACAGGGGATAATACCGTAGCTAGTGATAAGCATACTTTCGTCTGTATCTTAAGACCGGGAGCGAGTATGAGTTTCAAGCTAAGCGTTTCCCGTACGCTTGACGGTGCTTCAAGTCCAGAGGCTACACAACAAACATTTACTCAGCCAGCATACACATTTGGGGCTAGTAAGAACTATGTATATAACTTCACGTCATCCGATGAATTGATATTGACTTCCGTGGAAGTAATGGGGTTTACGGAGACAACGGTTCCCGACAATCCTGTTAGCGCCACTTGATCCATTTAAAATCTATAAAGAATGAAGAATATGAGAAATTTATATAATCTAGGTTGGGGATTGGCCCTCTGTTCCCTGTTGGGAGCTTGCCAGTCAGACGGGATACCGGAGGTGGAGGCAGGTTCCACCCTTGAGCTGCGATCGGTCTCTTTGGCTGACGACGCTGTTACGAAGGCTGTGACTACCTCTGTGGATAACGTGAAATTGTATTTGAAGAACTCCAGTGATACATGGGTGAATCCGGTGTATTCCAAATCCGGAGTAACATGGGGATGTGAATCTGCGCCACTGCTGGGTAGTACCGCTACGGATGTGTATGCTTATTATCCTACGGAAGAAGAAGGTAAGGCCATTAACGTAACAGCCTCCTCCGGCGTGTACTCTGTCGAGGTCACGGTCCGGGATGCGGATACATTCGATGGTAAACAGATCGATTACCTTTATGCTACGCCGGTTCAGGCATCCAAAACCTCAAAGATAATCAGCCTTCAATTGTTCCATGCCTTGACAAAGGTGAGTTTCTATATCTATAAGTCTGCGAATGCCAGCGATGAGATCTTAACGCTGAAAAAAATAGATATACGTAGTAACACCGGACGTCTGCAAATCGGTAAGGCGGACATGCGATTGAACGGGACAGGGGAGGAACTAGGGCGTCTGAATGGCCTAGCGGGGACATCCTCGATAGAGTTGACCGGTTCGAAAATATTGGAAACCTCGTTGACGCAACCGAACATATCTTGTCTCGTAGCCCCGATGGACGCAGCCGAGCAAGTATTGTCGTTCCGTTTGACAGTGGATGTAGACGGGGTGGAACGTGAGTTTGAGACTGCCTCTATTTCTTCCGAAAGCGGGGTGAAATGGTTGGCGGGTTATCATTATGTCTATAAGATACGTATTGATAAGATGGAAGGTACATTCGAGGGCGTAACCGTATACGATTGGCAAAATAGTACGGATCAGAATACGAGTGTGGGTATTTAAATAAGAAGGGAGGAGATATGAGATATGTATTAAGTTTTGTAAGTCTATGGCTTTTGGTCACGTTGGTGGGTTGCCAAAAGGAATCTTTTTGGGAAGAAGGGGAAGGTGATAAGGTTGCCTTGGAGTTCGATCTTTATCAAGCGAATGTAACCAAGGCTGCGGCCGTTTCAGTCTTGAATGATAAAGCGTTGATTAAAGTCTATGCTTTCAAGGTGGAGACTAAGACTGAGACCGGTACTAAGACTGGGACTGGTGAGACTGGTACTCCTTCGGCGGAAGGTACTTATGTGGTGGGTGCGGATGGAAAGGTCACCGCCCAATCGGGCAAGGCCCTATTTTTGTATCGGGGTGTATATAACCTTTATTTCATTTCCTACAATGAAGAGAATGCGCCGGAATTGGGTGATGGAAATCTGGTGACCGTGCAAAATGGGCAAGATTTTATGTATACGTTCATGAACGATATAACTGTCCAGCCCCAGAAAGCGGGACAAAACACGATGTCGGTTACCTTGACGAATCCGTTCACGCGGCTTTGCTCGCAAGTAGAGGTGTCGGTAAAAGCGGCTAGTGTATCTCCTGTTACTGTAAAAGGCTTGCGTGTAAACTTTATAACGATGAAAAACTTATCTGATTCAAGAACTTATCGGCTAGGGGATAATGCATGGTATTCGGATGGAGTTGCGAATGAAAACAACGGAGTGGATTTTAGCTCTTTCAATAATTCCGTAGCTGTAGGCCTGCCTCATACCTCAGATCCACGTAAAATCGTATTGCCTTTAAGCGGGTCGGAATTACAGTTTGTAATTGATTTAACGGTAGATTATGATAAAAATGGAAATGGTGGATCTGTGCCCGGTCATTTTGTATTCAATGCTACCGCTCGTAAGACTTTCTTGCCCGGTATGTCCTATAGCTTTGAATTTACCTTGAAGTTCTTTGGGGATTTTAAAGAAACAGAACTGACATTGGGCATATTGGAATTCACGGAAATAAAAAATGTGACAGATCCCGTTGGTGGAGAATAAGGAGGAACTGAAAATGAGAATAAGAATAAGTTTATTTTGTATACTATGCTTGCTGCTAGGGGCATGTAGTAATGAGGAAATGATACCATCAACATCCGAAGGAGGGGAGGAATGTGCTTTCCAGTTCCTGTTAAGGGTACCGGGTACGATTGATGTAGAGACGAAAGCGGGAACGGAACCGGAAATTCTTAAATTGGGAAATACTAATATATATAATGTATGGATTTTACAGTTTAAAAAGGATGGAACCGAGTTGTTGAAAGCTGTCTTTGCCGATAGGAATAGCATAACGGCTGTGCCGGGAAGTAGTAGCACTACCTATGACCAGTTATTGATTCAATTAATGAAGGATGATATGCGTTTCAAGAACGAGACTAGTGAGTTTTATATCATCGTAAATGCGGAGGATATGAATGCGACGGAGGTTACCGCCAAGTTATTTGTAAAAGAAGGTGGTATCCCTACGTCCCTTTCTGTAACAGAATTGATGGCTAAAACGAAAAGTATTACTTATTCATCAGATGGCTCTCCAACAGGTACTAATATACTATCTTCGGGACCGACCGACTATACGAAGGATCCCTCTAGCTCAGAGGCTGACATGAAGTTGGTCGTATTATCCCGTATGTACAGGGCGTTCGCGAAAGTGACCGTGACCGTGAACTCTTCAGTGGCCTCTGGCAATTTTAAGTTAATTGATACGAAACCGGTTATTATGTCAAATGTACCTAAAGCAACCCGGCTATATGATGACGACTCGACATATCCAACGATTTCAAGTCCTTTATCTACTAATTTCTATACGGAGGAGATACCTGTATCAGGAATAACACTCGGTGATAAAGAAGGAGTTTTCTATATGGCGGAAAATATCCGGGGTACAGGTTTAGCTACCACGGCGCAAGAGAAGAATAAGAAGGATATGGGACCGGGGGCTGGCGGATCTTTGGAAGGATGCACTTATCTATTGGTAAGAGGGCAATATCAGTATCCTTTGGGTGGAGGAGCATACTCTTCGCCGATCGATGTAGAGTATAAATTCTATCTTGGGGGTGACTTGGTGACCGATTACAATATCTATCGGGATTATCATTATAAGCTGACGGTGAATATCGCCGGCCCTAATAGTGCCGACCTCCGTGTAACGATCACAAACGGCAACGTGGCTGTCTTTGATGATGTGGACAATGTCGAGAATACCGTTAATTTTGGTGAAGAGAAATAGTATCCATTCTAAGGGCTGTGCAGGAATGCCTTGACGAATCTACCCTTTGGCATTCCTGCATGAACTATTTTAAATAAATGAGAATAACTTAGAGGCAATCGAGGAAATGAGCTTCTTGCATTTCTTGCCGATTGTCTCTTTTATTTGTATAGGAGGATTGTCTCTTAAAGCCATCACCTTATTTTTACTTCTTTGCCGGGAGGAAGAGCCGCGAACCAAATTATTCAACATATTATCGGAGGCCCTGTCTATTTTAGATACTGATATCCGGCCAAGATAGATCTCGGTAGTCCGTAGGGACATATGTCCTAAGGATTGGCTGATAATGCCGATTTCCGAATTCGCCTCCAGCATCATGGAAGCCCAGCTATGCCGCATCACATAGGTAGTGAATGGCTGTTCGAAGTGTAATTGCTCTCCCATTTTCTTTAAGTGGCGGTTCACTCTCCGAAGCGCGGACTGGGCCGTGACTTCTCCCTCTCCGCTGATTTTCTCGTGTAAGAAAGGGAATATCCACGGGTTATTGAAACGCCGATAAGAGAATATGATGTTCTTCATCTCGGGGGTGATCTTTACTTGCATCGCTACGCCAGTCTTGCTACGTACGTAGTGGATATAATCATCGTTTATATTGCTGTGTCGCAAATTAAAGACATCCACGAAGCACATACCTCTAGCGTAAAATAAGAAAAGAGCCAAGTGAAGGGCCGTACAGGCGTGTGGGTTCTTGGGCCGCTCAAGAGTCGCCAGATTTTGTAGGTCGAGGCTTGGCAAAGCCCTTTTCCGGGTGGGTGGGACCTTTATCTGCAGGCCGGAGAACGGGCTTTCTCTCGGAACATCCATTTGTTTATCTTGAGCGATCTTGTTGTACATTGTCTTTAGATTACGAATGTAGAAGTCCAAACTACCCGGTTTCAAGGGAGCCTGTTTCCCGTCTTCCCCTTGCATCAACCATAAAAGATAGTGATGAAGAAAATCGGTCGTTAAGTCGGCAAATGTAAACTCCGTTACTCTCGGACCTAAAAAGGTGGATAATTTATTCCATGCGCTTCGATAATTCCCAGCGGTTCTTCCTTTCCCCTCATCGATTTTACTACTGATCAATTCTTCTATACATTCCTGTAGCAAAGGGGAGTTGTCTGTTGTTTCTATATTCATATGATTACTATTTATGGATATAGAATAACAAAAATAGAAAAGATTGGTTTTATCAAAACCTCCCCTTACCAATTGTGGTAGAGGAGGTTTTGTTTTATTTATAGTTTATTTGAAAGCTTTCTCACTAATTCCGTCTCCATCGAGCCTCAATCGCTCCATATAATCCGGAACGGTACGGCCTAACGCTTTATCTACGTATAGTTTAGCCAAGTATTGAGCGAGCATGAAGCCGTGACCTTGCAAACCGACGAATAGTCCGTTATCCGGATCGATAATGTAGCGAGGCTCTACATAATAACCGGACCATGTGGCTTGTACGGGTACTGTGGCTAACGATGGAATCCAATCGCAGAACACCTCGGAGATGATCTCCATGAAACGACGGGTATTAAACTTCAACTCATCAAAGTTGCTGATCTCCGCTTTAGCGTCGACAGCGGGGGAGGCGCAAGCGATAATTTGTCCGGTCTCGGCGAATTGCTGACCGTAGACAGCGGAGAAGTCGTTACGTTTCCGGCGGTCTATCAACATATCGAGGATATCCCCGTCTTTACCCAGATTCGGTAGGCGATGGGTAATCAACGCTTGGTGCTTGACCGGATAGAGGCCGGTGTAAAGGCCTAGCATGCGGGCGAAACGCTCGGCGCTATAACCGAGGGCGTTCACGAAATGATCACATTCGTATTCGATGTATCGCTTATCATGCGTATATAATAAGACGTGATATTTTCCACCGTTTTTGTGTACTTCCACTAGGTGTGTGTCTTCCAAAACCTCACCTTGCCGCTCTTTGCCTTTGTTTCGTATAAAGTCTATCACACGCCCCGGGGTAGCTTGCCAACAATGCTGGGAGATTTGTGCGGCGAAATAGGTGTTTTGGTTCGTGTTGAAGTAGGGAGACACCTCTTTCTGGAAGTCTTTCTTGTCGATCAAATAAGCGTTGGACCAACCGCAGGAACGTTCCAGATCATTGTAGGTAGCCTCGTCGTGGGCGAACGTGATATAGCGTATCTCACGGTAATGGATATCGTATTCTTTTTGTGTCTCCTCGAATATCGTTTGGTTATTACGGGCGATCTCCGCTAATTCGGGGATCGAGAACGCTGGACGACCACCACCGATATTACGCCATGATGATCCTCGATCCGCATTAATAAGCACGGTCTTTTTACCGGCTTCCGCAAAATAACGGAATAATGCGCTACCACCTATACCTCCGCCGGCGATTAAGACTTCCGTCTTACGAACCTGCTTTCCGGAATCTACTTTATAGGTATCCGCTATCTGACGCTGCGGATACATTTCCCCTAGGACGAAGCGGGTAGATAGGGGAGCACGGGGGGTAGCGTCGCCTACCAGTTCGATACCTTTTTCCCTTAGTTTCATGCGTAGGCGGGGTATGCAGCGTTTTCCCCGGCATGGCCCCATTCCTAGGCGGGTGATATGTTTTACCTCGTCGACGGAGATATATTTACGATCCCCAATGGCGGAAAGTAGCTCGTCCAAAGATACGTCCTCGCAATGGCAAACATAGGTCTCCGACTCACACTCCGGCTCTTGCTTGAAGTCGATTTCCTCCGGATAGTTTTCTTTTACGATGAATCCTGTGATATTCAATAAGGCATCGTTTTCCATTCCTGCCGCTTTCACACGGGCCACGTTTGTTTTTGTCGGCTTCTTTAATACTTTCTCAATGATACCTTCGCCTTGTTTCTTCCCGTTATCATCGACGAGCCACACCTCGGCACCTTCTTCTACCTCGTATTCTACCGGTAAGAATAAGTTTTGCTTCCGGGTATCGTAGCCGAAAATAGCCAGCCCCGGACAATGGGATACGCATTGCATACAGCCGGTACATTTTTCGTAATCGATCTCGGGCGTTACGCTGGTGGAGCTTTTGGTGATCGCCTTTTGAGGACAAGCGAAAGAGCAAGGGTTACAAGCGAAACCGTATAGGCAATCCAAACGAACGAAAGGGCGTTGGGCTTGACGTTCGGGAGTGGGCCTTGGGGACTCTTCCTTGATGCGGATCAGATGTTGCTGGGAGTCGATGTATTCCTTAGATATTTGTAAGTAATCGTTGTAGTTGAAACGTACGCCTAGCTCTTGGGCGATCTCATAAGCGGCTTGCTTTCCTCTTAGTACGGCGGTAGTACCTTCTCCGATTCGTATAGCATCACCTACGCCGGCACAACGTTTTCCAAATGTATATTGGCCTTTGGTTAGCAATTGGTTGTCGGGAATCAATCCTGTACATATATTAATAACATCAATACCATCAATCACTTTCTCTGTTCCCGGGATTGGCTTGAAGTTCTCGCATTCGCAGACAACCGCGCCAGTGATACCTGTCCGATCCTGGTTTGGAATGGCTTTCAAAAGCATATGAGAGGTATAAATAGGTATGCCAAGGCGGCGAATTCGATTCGCTTGTACCGGAAATCCACCTTCATGGGGCATCGCCTCTAAAATAGCCTTGACTTTCGCTCCGGCTTGCATCAATTGGTAAGACGTTAGGTAACCTATATTACCGGCGCCTACTGTCAATATGTTTTTGCCGAGTAACGTGAATTCAGCGTTCATCATTTTCTGTACGACTGCCGCTGTATAAACTCCGGGCACATCATCATTCTCGAAGGTCGGCATAAAAGGAACCGCACCAGTAGCGACTATCAAGGCTTGAGCTTCTACATAAAAATTTTTATGGTTAAGCATGTCTTTTACGGCGATACGCTTAT
Organism: Parabacteroides sp. KHUB-02; assembly: GCF_056640955.1. NCBI lineage: Bacteria > Pseudomonadati > Bacteroidota > Bacteroidia > Bacteroidales > Tannerellaceae > Parabacteroides > Parabacteroides sp. KHUB-02. The sequence continues at coordinate 1,486,272 of NZ_JBWQEV010000001.1, forward strand.
TTTGTAGGATATCCCAGACCGTAGAATGTAAGAAAATACCAGAGTGGTCGTCTCCGGCTAAAGTTTTCGCTATATCGAAACCACGCATACCGCCAAAGCGCCGCTCTTTCTCGAAAAAGAAAAATGCATGGGTTTGCATCAAGAATTGACCGCCAATCTTATCATTGCTATCGATTACGATGCTGTTCAAGCCTAGCTCTTTTAAGGTTTCCCTACAAGCTAATCCAGCGGGGCCGGCACCAATGATGGCCACATCGGTTCGATAGATCTCTACCGGTTCTTCTCTGGGTTCTATTTGGGAATCTGTCGTATAATTCTGTACTGTTATTTCCGATACTTCCTTTACATTGTCTACTTTCGTAATACAGATACGCTTTACTTCTCCGTCTACCAGCATTTCGCAGGCGCCACATTTACCGATACCGCAATTCAACGAACGGTTGCGGCCATTTACGCTATGACTGTGTACTGGATAGCCGGCCTGATGTAAGGCGGCGGCGATGGTAAAACCCTTCATTCCCGTTACGGGTTTGCCATTGAATAAAAAAGTGTGTTCTCCCTCTTGTGGAATTGTTAAAATAGGATGATTAACGATTCTTTCCATAATTGCTATTGATTTAATTGGGCTAAAATTACGGATATAATTGGATAAATGTCCTAATTTTACTTGAAATCTATTCATAAAAAAGCGATTATCCCTAAATATTTAGGAGTAATCGCCGTGTTTTACTTGAAATTTGTCGTTTTGGGTAACTGCTCCACCAACCATAGCGTCGGAAGCGCTTTCATTTAATGTTAATCCTAGTGCGCTAACGATAGGAACCGTTAGAAAAGTGTTCCTCATCCGCTTCCGCATTCATCCGGAAGGCAAAGAGCATTATCATAAACAATAATATAGAAAGTAACTTCTTAATCATGCCTCAAACCGATCAATCATCATTTTTATCTTTGTTTGTAAAACAATTTGCAGCTTGAAATGTTTTATATTCAAACAGTCGATAAAAAGAAAAGCTCTCAGCCTAAAAGAAATTACTGGTGAACCTTTTCAAACAATCTTCTGTTATACTATAAAATGACTCAGAAGTCACCTTGATAGTAGTCATCGTATAATAATTTGTTAGTAGTATTTGTTTTTTCATATAAGTAGAGTTTGTTATTTGTTTGGTCCGCATGTAGCTGTGAAGCTGGATGCGGATTTTTATTTGTTTCCGCATGGAATCCATATGTTAATGCTAAAATATAAGATGTTGTGTGTCATGATTATCTGTAGATAGGCGAAATTCGGCATATCCGTTGTTCTATATCTATTGATTACGTTAATATGAATAGATTGTTTAATTAAAAATCTTATCCGGATTCAGCGATCCAAGAGGTATATGTTGCGGAAAAGACTGAAGGTAAACTCTTTAAGGTGATTTTGGTAATCGAGGGCAAGGAGGCTATCGCTATCTTTAATGAAAAGGGAGAAGAGATGAAGTAGTTATTAATGAATAGGATAATCCAAGATAGAAATAAACTCTATATTTGTCCCAATAACCGTATGCAATGAGCGTCTACCACTTTTCAGGTAGGCGTTCTTTTTTTCTTCTATTCCCATTCTCCCTTCCAAATGGGAGATCATTGTACTTCGACACTACACTGGCGATTCAAGTCCAGATTTTTTAATTAGCTTGAGAAAGAGACTGTTTTTTGAATTTCGCTATTCATTTATTGTTTATCAATAAATATTTATTACATTTGCAACGTCGTTTAAAATTAACATCATACGTCATGAAAAGAATTTCAACAGCATTTCTTCAAACAGTTATTGTTCTTATCGGTATTGTGGCACTTATTATTTTGATTTGGTTTCCCTTAACTGAGGGACGAGCCACACACCTAGATTTATTTAGTACTTACGCTGATCCATTTATCTTATATGGATATGGAGCGTCAATCGCTTTTTTTGTTGCGTTGTACAATGCTTTTAGGTTGCTCGGTTATATTGGGCAAAATAAAGTGTTTTCAACAAACTCTGTAAAGACTTTGAAGAACATAAAGCATTGTGCGATCTTACTAAGTATTTTAATCGTGGTGGCAGGACTATTTATAAGGTTGACCCATAATACAGAAGATGACCCCGCAGGTTTTCTTGCCATTTGTATCGTAACTACTTTTGTCGCTATCGTAGTTGCGACAGCCGTGGCTGTATTTGAAAAATTATTGCAAAATGCGATAGATATGAAATCAGAGAATGACTTAACAGTTTAATTATGCCTATTATTGTAAACTTAGATGTAATGATGGCAAAGCGGAAGATTTCTTTGAACGAACTTTCTGAAAGAGTTGGTTTGACATTATCTAACCTTTCTATCTTAAAAACGGGAAAGGCGAAAGCAATTCGTTTTAGTACCCTAGAGGCAATTTGTAGAGCATTAGACTGTCAGCCAAGCGACATTTTGGAATATGTAAATGATGAGAAAAAAACAACATAAGGAATCAACACTTTGATGCGGTTCAGTCTGCTTATTAGTATAATACAACTTTATGTAGTGCCTAACTCTTGTAAGAGTTTGTTATTTTTGATCCGCATGTAGCAGTGATGCTGGATGCGGATTTTTATTTTCTGTTTTATTTTGGCTATTGAAATTCATCAAAAGCATAAACATTATGATCTTTAATCTGGTTGTAATAATATAAGGTATTAGTTTAAGGCAATATATCCACTTCCGCTTCACCTGTGAAGGCCGAGCGGTTTGGTTTTCTAACTTTACTTCATGGCGTTTAAATCCTGTTCATGTAAGACTTAAGCGCCATTTTTCTGTACTTTCCCTTGAAAACTTTATGGGATCTACTCGGTATCTTTATTTTCAGTCTCTAGTTCCTTGATCTCTTTATTCAGAAAGACAGACAGAACTGTTCTCAGCACGACTATTCCACCTAAAATGGCCAATTCATTAAGTGTTGGTTCCAATACTGTTTTTAAGATATCTGACGCTATCAAAAATTCTAGTCCGAGAAGTAAGTATGTACCGAATGCAGCTCTTAGTTTTCTTATGTTAGTAATGGAATAATTACCAGTAAGTCGCTTAAGTTCATTTCTGAAAAATGAGATGACTCCGATTAATGCACCATAGGTGACAATCAGAAGGCTTGTCACACTTATTATAGTCGCTAAGGTATTTAAAAAACCAGTAAGCATAAATAGACCATTTTACAACCATAACATAAAAGGCCTATAGAATGTTTGTTGGAAGGCTCGCAGGTATGGTAGGTTTTCGGACTCACACTTTTACACGTATAGGATCAATCATGGATAAAAAACAACCCGGTAGTACAAAACTTGCCGGGTTGCTGTCTGTGTTATTCCAGAACGTCAAAAAATCCCCAATATTTTCACTTGCAACAAAATGCGCATCAAACATAATCTTTATTATTTGAATATCAAAACAAATCTATTAAATATTTTTCTTTTAAGCCTATTTTTATTGTTGTAGGACCATCTGATTTCTTTTTAAGGAAACTACTTCCTATCTAATGGCAATGAACTTCAATGATCTCATTTAGATTAGTGGTATATAATTTAGAGATGTGTTCATTTTCCATTTTTGCTATTTTATGTAAAAGAATTAAAGATGAAAATCTGTCTATATGATTTGTTTATTTGATTAAATATATTATATTTGTAGTAATAAAAATAAAGATTATGGAAGACCTTGAATTAATATCATTGTTGAATGAGTGTAATAAGATGAGTGTTTTTGAAGTGAGTAATTATCTTTTAGGAAAAATGGATTATTTGTCACGTATAAAAAGTGATAAGTCAAATAAGATACTAAAGTATATAGAGTCTTTTGTCTGGATGATAAATCACGCGGGTAACCGTAGGCCAAGTTATGTCTCTGATAAAGATTATGAATTGATGCAAAAATCATTTGCGATTATTTATAGGAATAGTATTATCCATTGAGTAAAATCGAAAGTCTTTTTTAACTTTAGGCAAATGACTCTAGGCTAAATTCTTTTGATTTAGCCTAGAGTCATTGATAGTGTCGTAGAATCTTTAATGATTACAAACCTTTGTAATATCTACCGTGAAACCATTTTCGACAGGCATGAATTTCCCCTTTTGTTTCAGAAATACGATTAACTCATCCGTATCCATATTTTCTGCCGAACAAGTATAGAAACGCTGATCCTCACCAAAAGTCTTAACGATCGCTTCTTTTAAAGAAGCTTCTGAATAACTATTACCCTCCATCATATGAAGGACTTCGTGTGCATGTAACTGTTCCATAAATCAAATTACTTAATTATCGGATACAAAAATAAGGGGTTTATCCGTATAAAGGTGTAACAAATGTGACATCCTTTCAACTTTAGGCTTTTCTAAACAAAAATTAATCAAACCTGTTTAAATGATAGGACGTCTTATTTTTTAATAACTAAAATATATCACAATATGAAACGTATATTCTTCATGACATTGTTTGTCGCATTAACGACAATCACATATAGTCAAACGGATGATAAAGGATATGAGGAAGGCAAATGGGTACTGAAAGGTGTGACAGGTTTGAACTTGTCGCAAACGGCGATGTCGAATTGGTCGGCTGGCGGTGAGAACTCTGTTGCCGGAAATGCGTATCTGAATGGGGCATTAACACATAAAAGCGGTGACTGGTTATGGGTAACCAATCTCGCTCTCGATTACGGATTATCAAAGACTAAATCGCAGGGAATGAGGAAAAGTACCGATAATATAACCCTGTCTACCCAATTAGGATATTCCACCAATAATGTATGGTATTATACGTTGATGGGAGATTTAAACACCCAGTTTGCCAAAGGATATAATTATCCTGATAAGACACATTATATATCGAACTTCTTTGCGCCGGCGTATTCGAATATCTCCGTAGGTATGGAATATCGTCCCAAAAGCAATTATTCGGTTTATCTTTCTCCGGCTTCCACGAAGATGACTTTCGTGGAGGATGATTACCTTTCCGAGTTAGGAGCTTTCGGGGTCGATCCGGGAGATCGCTTCAGAATGGAATGGGGAGCTTACCTGAAAGCTCGTGCGGAATTAACCGTGATGGAAAACGTGAACTTGATTACTACAGCTGACTTTTTTACTCCTTATAGCGATCAATTCGGAAATATCGATGTCAATTGGGATGTATTGATAAGCATGAAGATTAATAAATTCCTGTCCGCTACACTCAATACGACGCTTAAATATGATAACGACGTGAAAACTTTTGAGGATAATGGAGAGAAACGGGGGGCGAAGGTCCAGTTCAAAGAAATATTAGGCATAGGTGTCGCCTATAATTTTTAAGTGGCATTTACTTGCAGAAAATTCATAGTTATGACTACTTTCACTCATAGCTATGAATTTTTTTATAACTATGACTTTTTCTTGTAGTAATGATAACGCTCCAACACTTCCCGGACGTAATTATATGTTTCTGAGCCACGCAAGTATCCATGCTTGCAAACAGGATCGTTATAATACTCGGGATCATTTTTCAAACGAATATATTCCGCTACATTATTATCCCATTTATTGGGATCTTTTCCATATTTTCGGGCCAATCGCTGCGCATCGTAAATATGTCCGATCCCAGCGTTGTAAGCCGCTAGGGTAAACTTGACTTTTTCTTCAGGATCCGTAATCTCAGAAAAACCTTGACGGAAGCGCCGTAAACAATCTACTCCCGTACGGATTCCCGTATCCGGATCTTTCAATTCATGCGGGGTGACACCTAATGCCTTCGCCGTATTTGGCATGATTCCCATAAGCCCCTCGGCACCGGCCCACGATACAACCGTAGGATTGAAATGAGACTCTTGATAGGAAATAGACGCCAGCAGCTGCCAATCCCATCCGATGTTTTTCGCATGTTTCTTGAAAAAAGGGTCATACGGGGAAATATGTCCATTCTTTACCTCCGGAATATCTGCGGTAAAAGGTCGCTTGCTTAATTCAAAGTACCGCTTAGTAACTGCCTTGAAAGAATGTTTACCCGTTTTATCGGAAGCCCATTCATCGATGGCCTTCGCCAAGTCCGGACTACTTTTCCTTACCACCCATGAAGAGCGTTGGGGAAAACTAACCTTTAGGTCGACATTGATATTCCAATAATAAGTCTTGTTTAGGCGGGCGGTGTTATCATCGCTGATCGTATAGGGAATTTCGCCCAAGGAGACCATCTCGATAAGATCTTCGGTAGCAATGGAGTCATTTTCCACTTTTTGGATATGGATTCCTCCGCCGAGTTCCTCATCCAAGTTCTTCAGTCGTTCGGAGTATTTGGTGTTAGGCTTTACGTAAACATTCTTATCGATTAATTGAGTGACATCGGTAAGAAGCTTATCGCCTTTATTGGCCCGTTGTATCAATACTTGACTGGAGATATCCTCCCGGCCGCAATAAATGACCTCTTGTTTCAGCTTGTTATTGATTGGGATAGGGTAGGCTACAACATCGGCCTCGCCGGCTTCAAGCATCTCGATCAGGCGGGCAGGATTCTCGGCGACCTTGATGTTTAATTTCAAACCTTGGCTCTTGGCAAAATCGTTTATCAGATCGTATTCGTAACCCATGGGTTGCATCTTATATTGGAAGTAGGAGGTAGAACTGTATAAAGTCACCGCCGTGATCTCGCCTTCCGCTTTCAGTTGCGGTAAATCCACGAAAACGGAAACGTCCTCTTTCTCCTCTTGTTTGTTACCGTTGCAACCATACAAGAAGAACAAAAAGAGCAGAAAGGGGACGTATTTCCTATACATTATATTATATGTTTATTTTTTCTCAAGCAAAACCACGTTCTCCACATGATGTGTATGAGGAAACATATCGACCGGACGGACTTTCTTGACGGAGTATTTCACGCTCAACAAACTCAAGTCGCGGGCTTGCGTAGCAGGATTGCAGCTAACGTAAACGATACGTTCCGGCTCGGCGAAGAGAATAGTGTTGATCACATCATCATGCATACCGGCACGTGGTGGATCGGTAATAATAACATCTGGACGTCCGTGTTGGTTTATGAAATCCTGCGTAAGGATATCTTTCATATCACCGGCATAAAAAAGCGTGTTCTCTATATGGTTCAAGGCGGAATTCACTTTTGCGTCCTCGATAGCCTCCGGTACGTATTCGATGCCGATAACCTTCTTTGCTTGACGAGAGACGAAATTAGCGATCGTACCTGTCCCGGTATATAAATCGTACACCATCTCATTTCCGGTAAGACCCGCGAATTCTCTAGCCACTTTATATAGATTATAAGCCTGTTCACTGTTTGTCTGATAGAAAGACTTAGGACCTACCTTGAATTGAAGCCCCTCCATCTCCTCGATGATATGATCTTTTCCCTTGAATACGAGAACTTCTTGGTCGGTGATCGTGTCATTACATTTGCCGTTGATGACGTACATCAAGGACGTGATTTCCGGGAATCGTTCCGCCAGATGAGATAATAACGCTTCCCTGCGCTCTACATCCTCATGGAAGAAAACCAATACGACCATCAAATCCCCAGTGGATGCCGTACGGATCATCAACGTACGAACGAATCCCTCTTGGTTCCGTAAATCGAAGAAAGGATATCCCTCATGAGATAGGCAATATTCCTTGACGCAAAGACGGATCTTGTTCGATATATCATCTTGCAACCAACATTTATGGATGTCCAATACCTTATCGAACATCCCCGGTATATGAAACCCGACACCATTCATGCAATCGAAAGAAGCACCGGACTGGATCTCTTCCTCCGTAAGCCATTTCTTGTTTGAGAAAGTAAACTCAAGCTTGTTCCGGTAGAAAGTCGTGCGCTCGGAACCTAAGATCGGAAGTTTCTCTTCCATTTCGACTTTCCCGATGCGGGTAAGATTATCGTAGACCTGTTTTTGCTTATAGTAAAGTTGTTCCTCATAGGGAAGATGTTGCCACTTGCAACCTCCACAGACACCGAAGTGCTCACAAAACGGCTCCGCACGTTTGGCCGAGTACTCATGGAAATATACAGGTTTCCCCTCCGCATAACTATTCTTCTTACGGGTCAGTTGAATATCAACCACGTCTCCCGGAGCGACGAAGGGTACAAATACCACCATATCGTTCACTCTCGCGATAGCCTTGCCCTCGGCGGCTACGTCCGTAATGGTTACCTTTTCTAATATAGGCAACTGTTTCTTCTTTCTTGCCAATGTCGTTAAGTTTTAAATTCGCTTCGCAAAAATACTTACAATTCCGCTAAGAACAAAGAGCTTCGTTCTATATACTTAAATGAGTCCGGCAAACAGTTCTCGTTATTCTATCAAGATTGATGAAGATATGATTATGGACAGAAAGGGATGTATAGTATGTGTTTATAAATCAATATATTGCAGTTCCTTAAAATTTCTTATAAGGAAAACTTTTGTTTTGCTATAGAAAAACTTTAGTTCCACTAGGGAGAAACTTTAGTTTCATGCTGTAGAAACTAAAGTTTCTTCAGCAAAAAACTCCTGAGTCTTCCTATTGGATGTCTTTTCCTGATTTATCTAGACACTTTTTTTGTTTATAAACGTAATCAGTAGACAGTAGTTATAAAGTAATACTGATATAGTAGTCACTTCTTTTAACTTCATACTGATAACATAGACACATTACCTCTGGGCCGAACAGAGCCCTTCTGAGAGATTAGTTGTTCGGCTTTGCAAAGCTATCGTATCCATCTCTTTCTCGTTACTTTTCACGGGTTTTCTTTTATTCCGCCACATTTTTATTTGCGTTTCCTTCTCCCCGTGCACTATGCCCGGGGTTTTATAACCGACACTCATGTGCGGTCGGCGGTAGTTGTAGAAGTAGATGTAGCGCTCTATCACGCTCGCGGCACGCTCGATGGTCTCGAACAGCCCTTGCCTATAGAGGCGTTCCACTTTAATTATCCCATTGATACGTTCCGCCACGGCATTGTCCGTGGGCTTGTAGTCTTCCGTCATGCTGATGGCAATGCCATGCCGCCGAAGGCGCTCCACGTACGCGTCGCAACAATACTGCACGCCACGGTCAGAGTGGTGTATCAGGCCCTCCAGATTTTCACTCCCTGTCATCTCAACGGCCTGGTCTATGGCCTGCCGCAACGCCTCAAGCGTGGCTGAGGCACGCAAGCTATCAGCCAGTACCCATCCCACTATCTTATGGGAATAAGCATCCGTGACCAGATGCAGGTAACAGACGTCTCCGCCGGCAAGCGGTATATAGGTAATATCGCTAACCCACAGTTGATTGGGAGAGGTTGGGACAAAGCCCTTTATCAAGTTCTTCCACTTATGGTAACGATGGTTGGAATTGGTTGTGCCCCTGGCTTTGCGCGGAGGAAGCATCAGGCGGTGTCGACGAAGCAGCGTGTAGAAGCTGTCGCGACCGGGCATGAACCTCTCTCCGAAGAGGGCGGTGAGCATGATCCACAGCTTGTAACCACCGATACCGGGATCCTCGCCACGTATCTCACGTACGGTATCCAGCATGAGACGTTCATTCTTCACATGGCTCCCTATGTCAGCCTTGGACTGGTAATAGGCTTGACGACAATGGCCAAACAGACGGCAGGCTGGCGCTACTTTCATCTTGCGAAGCCTGACCAGTTCCGTTACTATTTGGCCCCAGGTTTTTTTCTGATGGGAATGTTAAAATACTCTTCCGCACGCGTGATCATTAAATCACGGGCCTCGGTTTCCAACCGGGAGAAGGCAAGGGCCTTCTCCAACTCCTTAACACGCTTCTTGAGTCGCGCGTTTTCATCATGGTAATCCTCTTTGCTTCGATCGCTCATATCCGTAGGGGCTTGACACGGAACCAAAGATACCTCTTTTACCACTGATTCATACTTCGCCAGCCATTTATTTAACAAAGTTATCCCACTAATACCATGTTGTTTGCAAAAACTGGTTTTGCTCATGCCGGATTGATAATAAGAATGAAGAAGATGCAATTTCTCTTCTTCGCTGTAATGCTCATGTTTTTTGCGCATAATAATTACACATTTTATTGTTATTGAATGTGTCTACCTATATCAGCATAAGACAGAAATAAATAGACAAATAAAAGAAAAAGATCATATATTATATGTAAGGGGCAAAGAGATAGGCGGGAAATCCGATGGGAAATGGAAGCGTCAACAAACTTCCGCACGCAAATGTAAGCATTTGCTGGATATAAATGGTAAAGAATAGTTGTAAAACATGTAAAAATCTTTAACGCTATTCATGCTTGCAAAGTAGAAATAGCATATATTTGCAGCATTGCAAAGTTGAGATAGCAATATAACAGTTGAAATCAACAAAACTAGAATCTAAATTCAATACTGTCGAATATGGAAAGAAAAAGAGTTTACACGTTCGGAAATGGAAAAGCCGAAGGTAAGGCAGATATGAGAAATCTGCTGGGTGGTAAAGGCGCTAACCTTGCCGAGATGAATCTGATTGGTGTACCGGTTCCTCCGGGATTCACGATTACAACAGAAGTTTGTATAGAGTATTACGAGTTAGGCAAAGATAAAGTCGTAGAGTTGCTGAAAGCGGATGTTGAGAAGGCGATCGCTAATATCGAAACGTTAATGAACTCTAAGTTCGGTGATGTTGCCAATCCTCTGTTAGTTTCAGTTCGCTCCGGTGCCCGTGCGTCCATGCCAGGTATGATGGATACGATATTGAACCTTGGCTTGAACGACGAGGTAGTGGAAGGCTTGTCTCGTAAGACGGGCAACGCTCGTTTCGCTTGGGATTCCTATCGTCGTTTCGTTCAAATGTACGGAGATGTCGTATTAGGCATGAAACCGACAAGCAAAGAGGATATCGATCCGTTTGAGGCGATCATCGAGGAAGTAAAGAAAGCGAAAGGCGTTAAGTTAGATAACGAGCTTGACGTTGAAGACTTGAAAACATTGGTCTCTAAATTTAAGGCAGCCGTTAAGGCCCAGACCGGACAGGATTTCCCGACTTGCGCTTATGAGCAATTGTGGGGCGCTATCTGTGCCGTGTTCAATAGCTGGATGAATGAGCGTGCTATCCTGTATCGTAAGATGGAAGGTATTCCAGACGAGTGGGGAACGGCGGTTAGCGTACAAGCCATGGTATTCGGTAATATGGGCGATACTTCCGCTACAGGCGTTTGTTTCTCTCGTGACGCGGGTAATGGTGAGGACTTGTTTAATGGCGAGTACTTGATTAACGCTCAAGGTGAGGATGTTGTAGCAGGTATCCGTACCCCGCAACAGATCACGAAGATCGGTTCACAACGTTGGGCTGAACGTGCCGGAATCTCAGAAGAAGAACGTATCGCTAAATATCCGTCCATGGAAGAAGCCATGCCGGAAATCTATAAGCAATTAGACGCTATCCAAGAGAAATTGGAAGATCATTATCGGGATATGCAAGATATGGAATTTACCGTACAAGAGGGTAAACTTTGGTTCTTGCAAACCCGTAACGGTAAACGTACCGGTGCCGCTATGGTGAAAATCGCTATCGACTTATTGCATCAAGGTATGATCGATGAGAAAACAGCGTTGAACCGTATCGAGCCGAATAAATTAGATGAGTTGCTTCACCCTGTATTCGATAAAAAAGCCGAGAAACTGGCGAAAGTGTGGGTAAAAGGTTTGCCGGCTTCACCGGGTGCCGCTACCGGACAGATCGTATTCTTCGCTGATGATGCCGCTAAATGGCATGCCGATGGCAAAAAGGTTGTCATGGTCCGTATCGAGACTTCTCCGGAAGACTTGGCCGGTATGGCTGTCGCCGAAGGTATCCTTACCGCTCGTGGAGGTATGACATCTCATGCCGCTGTTGTAGCTCGTGGTATGGGGAAGTGCTGCGTATCCGGTGCTGGTGCCTTGAACATCGATTATAAGAATAAGACTGTAGACGTTGATGGCGTGACTTTGAAAGAAGGTGATTATATCTCTATCAATGGTACGACCGGAGAAGTCTATGTCGGGCAGGTTGAGACAAAAGCCGCTGAGTTATCGGGTGATTTCGAGGAGTTAATGGCTTTAGCCGATAAATATACAAAATTGCAAGTTCGTACAAACGCTGATACGCCTCACGACGCTTCGATCGCTCGTAGCTTCGGTGCCGTTGGTATTGGCCTTTGCCGTACGGAGCATATGTTCTTCGAGGGTGAGAAGATCAAAGCTATGCGTGAGATGATCTTGGCCGAGGACGCTGAAGGTCGTAAGAAAGCGTTGGCGAAGATCCTTCCTTATCAGAAAGAGGACTTTAAGGGTATCTTCAAGGCTATGGCCGGATGTCCTGTTACCGTTCGTTTGCTCGATCCTCCTTTGCATGAGTTCGTTCCTCACGATTTGAAAGGTCAAGAGGAAATGGCTGAGACTATGGGCGTGTCCGTTAAGGAGATCCAAAAACGTGTGGAATCTCTTTGCGAGCATAACCCGATGTTGGGTCACCGTGGTTGCCGTCTAGGTAATACATATCCGGAAATTACGGAAATGCAGACTCGGGCCATTTTAGGTGCCGCTTTGGATTTGAAGAAAGAAGGTATTGAGGCTAAACCGGAAATCATGGTACCATTAACAGGTATCTTATATGAATTCAAGGAACAAGAGAAGGTGATCCGTACCGCGGCCGAAGAGCTATTCAAGGAAGTTGGCGATCGTATCGAATTCAAGGTAGGTACGATGATCGAGATTCCTCGTGCGGCATTGACAGCGGATCGTATCGCTTCCAGCGCTGAATTCTTCTCATTCGGAACGAATGACTTGACTCAGATGACATTTGGTTACTCTCGTGACGATATCGCTTCCTTCTTACCGGTTTACTTAGAGAAGAAGATTTTGAAGGTCGATCCGTTCCAAGTACTAGACCAAAATGGTGTAGGACAGCTGGTTCGTATGGCAACTGAGAAAGGTCGTGCCATCCGTCCGGATTTGAAATGTGGTATTTGCGGCGAGCATGGTGGTGAGCCTTCTTCCGTTAAGTTCTGCCATAAAGTTGGCTTGAATTACGTATCATGTTCACCTTTTAGAGTGCCCATCGCTCGTATCGCGGCGGCGCAAGCGGCTCTAGAAGACTAATCAAGGGGTTGATTTTTAATAGTTTAAGCACACGATAGACAGGAGGGTGGATTGAGTGATCAATCTACCCTCTATTTTTTTATAGTCATATGGTATAATCTTATATATCAGGATATTGAAGTGGAGGGGAAGGCAACAAAACGACTAGTTTAATCGTTCGTTTTTTATGGCTAAACCCTCTTTTTGCATAAATATAATGAGAACGGATATATATGAAAACGACATTAGGCATAGAGTTCGAGCCTTTTTTTCCTCAGATAAGTCATCGTGCCAAGATCGGCTGCGCAAAGTATGATTTGTCCACTGGGGAAGGAGTGGCGATGGAACAATGGTATCTGAATATGGGTGAAGTTCCGGGAACTCCATTGAGCCAGATAGTAGGCATATATTCCAATGTCAAGCCAGAAGACCGTGAATGCTTGAAAACTTCCTTGAGCCGACTTGTCCACGGAGAAACTGATCATGATCAAGGGGAAGTCCGGGTCAGGGATGGCGAGGGATGGAAATGGGTTCGTCTGGATATAATGGAGGCGGGTCTGGAGAAATCAAGCCCCATCCTATTACTGATGAATTATGATATATCTGAACTGAAAGCGATGGAAGAACGAATGCTGAAGGCCGAGAAATCAGAGCGTTTGAAATCCTCCTTTTTGGCAAACATCAGCCATGAGATCCGCATGCCATTAAACGCTATTGTCGGATTCTCTTCTCTTTTAGGGGATGAAGAGGATGGTGAGCTAAGACAAGAGTATATTAATCTTATTCAGACCAATAATGAGTTATTATTGGGTATCGTTAATGATGTATTGGATCTGGCTAAGCTCGAGTCTGGTACCATGACCTTTGATTTCATGGAATTTGATCTAAGACAACTTATTGTAGAAACGGTAGCATCTTTCCAGATCAAAGTACCGAGAGGGGTAGCTTTGACCTATCCGGAATCTTTGGATTCCTTTTTATTACGCTCCGACCGTATCCGTTTGAAACAAGTTCTTGGCAATTTTATAACAAACGCAATTAAGTACACCTCTATAGGTAGCATCATCTTGTCATATCAAGCCATGGAGAACGAGGTTCTTTTGTCCGTGACCGATACGGGGGAAGGAATGTCGGAGGAAATAAAACTTCATGTGTTCGATCGTTTTTATAAAGGACGAAACCAAAAGCAAGGCATAGGGCTTGGACTTTCTATCTGCCAAAATATAATTGAAAGGCTGGGAGGGCGTATCGGTGTCTCTTCTGAGCAGGGAAAAGGCTCTTGTTTTTGGTGCACTTTACCAATCTTTCCCCCAAAAGATACCTATTAAATAAAGAAAATACCGTATATTTGTTTTTGAAAGAGAAACGAAAAAACAATTTCTACGTATGGAGCGGTATTTAATTATAAAAACAAGGGATGAGTTGTTGCGCATTAAGATTGGTCAGATCCTTTATTTTGAAGCAGACAGGAACTATACGAAACTATTGTTGTCAAATGGCATCCAATTTACCTTCGCTATAAATATCGGAAAAATAGAAGAGATCTTAGAGAAGCAGGTCGCTGGTTGTAACAAGATATTAATGCGTGTCGGAAAAAGTCATATCATAAATAAAAATCATATCTTACAAATAAATCTCCCTAAGCAGCGTTTATTATTATTGACGGAAGAGGGTAAGCCTAAAGAGTTGGTAATATCCAAGGATCCGTTGAAAGTGCTGAAAGATAATCTTGAGAAGGAGATGGGAAAGCCTCAAGAGGAAGAGGAAAAGGAATAAGACTATGATTATAAAGATAGGAAAAGCAAAAGACAATGATTTTATTGCAAACGATCCTCATGTAAGCCGCCATCATGCCCGTCTGATACGTGAGGATGGTGGCAACTTATTATTGGAGGATACGGGATCTACTAACGGTACGTTCGTGAATGGAGCCCAGATCGTAAAGAAACGTGTTACTCCTACGGATCATATTCGCTTGGGGGATAGCTATGTCTTAAATCTTTCCGAGGTGCTTAAATACAATAATGATTATAGCGATGAATTTGCCGCATTGAAAAAAGTCTACGATGATTATATTCAAGCAAAAGTTAAGATTCAATCCTCTAATCAGTTTAAGACCAGATTATTTCAATCCTTACCATTTGCTTTGCCCGGAATAGTGGGGGTCGTGATAGGCTTCTTAGGGAAAGGTAGCCCGGAACTATTCGGCATCAGCCTCCTGATAACGATTTGTGCCCCTACGGTAGGAATCTATCTAGGAGCCAAGCAGTCGGCCAAGATTCCCCAGCAATTGCAGGATATCGCCAATCAATTTAAGATAGACTATGTTTGTCCGAAATGTGGGACATTCTTAGGTGAGATCCCTTGGGAATCATTGAAAAACCGAAAGCAATGCCCAGTTTCTTCCTGTAAGGCCAAATGGGTGAGAGAATGAGCCTTTTCTTTTCGTATAGTAAAACAGCCTCTTTTGTACATGAAACCCAAATGTTTGATTATAAGAGAGAATAACAAGTTTATTAATCCATTGCTTTTTGTACTTTTGTTTTCGGAATATTAATATATTAGGAACAAAGGTTATGCAAGAAGAGGAATATACATTCGTAACTTTAGACGGCAATGACGTCATGCCAGCGGATGCTGTCATAATAGACGTGGAAGGAGGAGGTGTCGACCTAGGCGACGCCATTGTTATAGACGATAGTAGCATCGAGTCTTTCGATCATTCAGACTTTATAACATTGGCGGACGATACGGTTATGCTTTCCGATACAGATATGATGGATCTGTACTCTACGGATATGGATGGCGCAGATATTTCGTTTATCGTATGATCGCAGTTAAATGTCCACATTGCCATGTAGGATTAAAGGTAGACGAGGGGAAGATTCCCCTCGGCATTACCTCCTTTAAGTGTCCGAAATGCAAAGAGCCTATTCCTTTGTCCTTATTATCCGAGAAAAGTAATCATCAGGAAGTCGATTCCGATACGATTTTAGTGACACCTGTCAAGACTGGAATCGGCAGACTGACGGTTCTTCCAGACGCCGATACACCTGAACAAGCGTTTCCTCTTCACGAAGGGAAGGTTGTCATTGGCCGGAAGTCGAACGCCTCACAAGCCACGATGCCAATTATCACGGCTGATCGCACGATGAGTCGCGAGCATATTTGCATTGAGGTGAAAAAAGATTCAAAAGGTGGATATAAACATTTCCTTACCGACAATAATAGTAAAAACCATACGTTATATAATAACAGTTACCTAGAGAATGGCGAGGTGGTCGTGCTCAATGATAATGACGAGATTATTATTGGTCGCACCGTCTTACGTTTTAATGAATAAAACTCATTTGTTATGATTATAACGATCGGTAAGCCATGTGCTATTACGGAAAAAGGAGGCAGATCGAATAACGAGGATTCCATTTACCCGCTTCCCGAACAAGTGACCCTTGACCAAAAATTGTTTATGGTTTGCGATGGTGTGGGTGGAGCCGAGAAAGGGGAGGTAGCCAGCTCATTAGCTTGCGAGTCCATACAAACTTTCTTTTCTACGTTCCTAAAGGATGATCCCACGCCTGAGTTTATCCATAAAGCCGTACATTATGCGGAAGTCTGTTTCGACTCCTATGTTCAAGAGCATCCGGAAGCGATGGGTATGGCTACTACGCTCACCATGGCCTATATCGCTTCTTCCGGAATCGTATTGGCTCATATCGGAGATAGCCGGATCTATCATCTGAGGAAGGGGGAGATTTTATATCAAACAGAAGATCATTCATTGGTAAATTCATTGGTTAAATTAGGTAAGATCACTCCGGAAGAAGCGTTAACCCACCCCCAGCGGAATGTGATTATCCGGGCTATACAAGGCACTCATACTCCAACAGAAGCGGACATTATTACCTTGAACGATATTCAACCCGACGATTTCCTCTTTCTTTGTACGGACGGGGTTCTTGAAAGACTGAAGAATGAAAAGATCGCAGAGATATTTAATGGTCGTTTATCTGTTCCGGAAATAAAGGACGCTCTCATGGAAGCCTGTGACGGCAAGACTCGGGATAATTTTTCTTTTTATATCATACCTATTCAAAAAGTGGAAGATAGCATGGGTTTTAAGCAAAATATTCTCTCTTTTCTTTATTCTTTTATATAAATAACGTACTTTTGGCAGATTAAATGGAATTATTCAAGGTTATGAATCTGCCAGACGGACATCTTCTTCAAAACGGAAAATACAGACTTACTCATGTGGTTGGTCAAGGTGGTTTTGGCATAACCTACAGAGGAGTTTGGTATACAGAGGTTAAAGGATCTTTAGGCACCGTAAAGACGGAGGTCCCTATCTGTGTCAAGGAATATTTCTTCAAGGATTATTGTTATAGAGAACCCGGTTCCCAAGCCGTAAAAGTACATTCGGAGACGGGAAAGGTCTTATTTAACAAGTTCAAGGAAAAACTGATCAAAGAGGCAAAGATCCTATCGGAAGTTCACCATCCCTATATCGTAAATGTGCTGGAGGTTTTTGAGGAAAACAATACGGCTTATATTGCCATGGAGTATATTTCCGGCTTCTCGCTAAAATATATGCTTGAGAAAAACGGGATATTGCCCGAAGCTACGGTCCTTAAATATGTACGGCAAATTGGCGAGGCGTTACAATTCGTTCATGATAAGAGTATCTTGCATCTGGATATCAAGCCTAGCAATATCTTGATCGATAAGAACGGGAACGCCCGCTTGATCGATTTCGGAGTCAGCAAACGTTACGATATCGAGCAGGAAGAGACCAGCACTACGATGTTAACCCTTTCTAAAGGATTCGCATCCATAGAGCAATACGATAACGAAGGAACACAAGTGTTCTCGCCCCGTCCGGATATTTATTCCTTGGGAGCCACGATGTATAATCTGTTAACGGGAACAATCCCTACAGAATCTATACTACGTGCCGCACGTCCTTTGCGAAACCCCTCTGAAATCAATGCGGCGATCAGCCCGAAAACAGAGGCTGTTATCATAAAAGCGATGCAAATCATTCCTGCGGATCGCTTTGAGACGGTGGGCGAGATGTTGGCGTCTTTGGATTTTTCTCAAGCGGAAAAGGAAGTTCAGGTTGTCCCAAGTCCATCTCCCGAGATTGTGAATGAGGAAACAACGGTGGTTTATTCATCACCTGTAGATTCTAAATTAGTAGGATCGGATGATGAAGAGACTGTTGTCAATGTGGCTAATCCACCTGCCGTGGAGCCAATAACAGAAAAGAATAATTCCAGAAAGAAAATAATTCCTATCGGAATCGCTATATTTGTCGTTGTAGGATCCGCTACGGCTCTTTTAGTGCATAGCAATAGGCCCACAAAAGAGGTTGTCGAGAGTATTGATTTACCTTCAGCAGTGGAGTCGGATAGCAATGTCTCAAAAGAAGTAGAAATGCCAGATCACCCAGTTCTACATACGGAACCTCCTATCTCTGAGATAAAGGAAGCGGAGAAACAAGAGCCTAAAGTGGAAGAGAAACGACCTATGGAAACAGAGCATACGATAGAAGAGAATGTTCTCCCGGATCAGCCATCGGAAAATGAGATGAATGAGAAATATAACTCGTTAATCGCCTCCGGTAAGGAAAAAATGGCCAAAGCTGATTATTCGGGAGCTAAGAAAGATTTGTCGGAGGCAAAGGATACGAAACTTACGGAAGAGGTAGTCCGGTTGATCATCGCTTGCGATGAGAAAACCGAGGAGAAACGTATAGCGGACAAAAAGGCCCTGTATGAGGAGAAAATGGCTTTCGGACGATATAAGATCGTACGTAAGAAGTCAAATAACAGATACGGGGCGATCGATTCGAAAGCCGAGGAACGTATTCCTTGCAAATACCTAAGTGTCGGTATCGCGGATAACGGCCGAGCATTCGAACGGGAAGACAATTTGTTTGATATTTATAATTCTGACGGATCATTGATTAGCGAAGGCCTTACTTATTATTGATTGTAATATTATGAACAACTAAACATGTATTTACCTATTATATGAAAAGACTTTGGATATTGATGATATGTGCGGTATTTCCCCTCGGACTGCTGGCGCAACAGCGTACGGAATACAACCGTAAGGGAGATGAAGCGATGAAACGTCTTGATTATAGTGACGCTAAAATGTGGTACGAGGAAGGCGTATCGCAATGCGACGCATACAGTATTGATCAGCTGACTACGATTTGGCTTTCCAACGAGCGAATGCGGCCTTCCATGCGTAGCTTGATGAATAAATGTTTAAACTGCCTGACAGTCAAAGCTACGGAAGATGATCCGGATGCCATCTCTAAATTAATCATTTATTATTCGGAAGGTATCGGAACCCCTAAAAGTGAGGAGCTAGCAACCTATTGGAAAGAATACCAAGAGATGTTGTTAAAGCCGGCGGAACCGGAGGCCCAACCGATAGATTCCGCGGCGGTATCCCCTAAGAAACGAATGGAGTTTTTTGCGGGATACTCGTATTCGATCGAATCTCCTTATGGAATCACGGTAGGAGGTATGGGGCAACGCTTCGGTTGGTATGTCCGTTTCAAGACGAATATGTCTTTTATGAATTATACGGACGAATGTAATAACCAAGGGCAGATTATTAAGTTCTCTAATTCGGAAGGGGAATCTTATGAGCTTAATACAGGTAAATCCTCGAAGACAAATAGTATAGCCGGAACGGCCGGTTTAATCGTAAAATGCTTTCCGTGGTTATATGCCTCCGTTGGTTTGGGATATGGTGAAAGAGCTTTACTACATTCGTTCACGACCCATTCCTATGAAAACTACGATAGTACACGAGAGGTATGGTGCCGGAATATTGATTCCTCATACAAAGGGGTCGCTGCCGAGGTTGACTTGATGATGAAAATAACGAACTCTGTATTTATTAGCGTTGGATGCAATACGGTTAATTTTAAGTACTTGGATCTAAACGCTGGCTTAGGTGTATTCTTTTAATATTGATTATTTATGAAACATATATACTCACTCTTCTCTATTCTATTTGCGGCTTTATTAATGGCCGGATGCGTGAATGATCCGGATATAGATGGTGGCATTCGAAACGCTAAAAAACCGTCTGTTAAGACAGACGAGATATTGAAGTCCACGGCTAGTTCCGTGACAGTATCGGGGGAGGTCCTGCAAGAAAACGGCGCTCCCGTGACAGAGGCCGGTTTTTGTTGGAGCACGGAATCTACCTTTACTGTGATAGAGAAAAATAAAAAAGCCGTATCCAAGCGTAAGGTAAAATATGAGGCTACGATCGAGGGCTTAACCAATGATCTGGATTACTATATCCGGGCCTATGCGATCAATGCGGTAGATACCGCTTATGGAGAGATTTTACCTTTTAAGACGAAAGATGGATTAGGAAGCGTTAAGACCTTATTTCCAGTCAACATGATGTCTACTTCCGTTCAATGCGGAGGTATGATAACCAAACAAGGGGAAGCCGAAATCGAGGAAAGGGGTATTTACTTAATGCTGAATCCGGAGCCTTCAGCATCCGACTCTACGATTCGTATAGACATGGAAGCCGATTCGTTCTATTGTACGATCTCCGATTTAAAACCGGAAACTACCTATTACGTTAGAGCTTACGCAAAAAGTAAATATGGTGAGTATAACGGGGCGAAAGTCGAGACCTTTAAGACCACGAATGGTCGTCCTGTATTAGATGATAACAAATTCAAGAAAATAGCGACAGAGTTTACCTATGCGGAGTTCTCCATGGAAATAATAAGCGAGGGAGATTCTCCGATCACGGCATGTGGTTTCTGCTTTAGTACTGATAAATCACCGACAATAGAAAATGGGGATACGATTATTTGCGGAGCGGGTATCGGAGAATTTGCCGGGAAAATCTATGATATGCAACAGCAGAAAGGGTATTACGTACGTGCTTATGCGACAAACGCTTTAGGTACTACCTATAGCGTAGGCGAAGGTATCCATACGATTCTGGAAAGTGAGTTGCCTACAGTCAATACGAAGGAGGTGTCTACTATTAAAAACGGTACCGCATGGGTAGGAGGAGAGGTCTTAGCCGAAGGAGCCTCACCGGTTACAGAGGCCGGTGTATGTTGGGGAACTAGTCCTAGTCCGGCCTTTGGTAATTGTGAAGGAGCGGTAGCTCTTTCTTCCGGTACACAAGCGTTTACGGGTACGATAAAGGAATTGAGAGGAGGCACGAGCTATTATTTAAGAGCTTACGCTAAAAATAAGAATGGTATCGCTTACGGAGAGGAAGTTCGCTTCCAAACTCCGGATATATTTGGAGCAGGGGCAAGGTTTGAGGGAGCTTTCCGGATACCGGGATCTACCTCTTTCTGTACCTTGGCTAATAGCACGGGATTCTTGTTAGGCGGTGACACGGGTAGGGAATACACCGATGAGTTTTGGGGATATATGACCTCTAAGAAAGAATGGTTGCCCTTAAGGTCTCAGCCTGAGAAATTATCGGGCCAAGCATGTTTCAGCATCGGATTTGGCCTATGGACTTTTGGTGGTTTGGATAACACGGGAAAGATATGTGACAGTTTATATGTATACTCCACATCCGATAATTCTTGGAGCGCCGTACAAACAGACCAGCAACGGCCTACAGGTATGTATCGGGCGGCATGTTGCAGAATGGAAGATCAAGCGTTTCTCATAGGTGGACGTAGAGGTAACGAACTAATCGATGAAGTCTGGACTTATGAACCGAGCGCTTTCGTTTGGAGCAAGAAATCTAATTTCCCGATTAAACAATACGGCGGAATATCCGTTGTAATTGGTGACCGTATATATGCCGGACTGGGGATTATTAATAAAGCGGATCCTTCTTTGGAATATACGACACAGTTTTGGTCTACAGACAAGAACGCTGTAGCTTGGGAAAAGGAGGCTTCGTTCCCCGGAAGGATGCTTTTATGTGCTATCGCTTATGGTAATTACGTATATGGCGTAGACGGGGACGGTTATATTTGGCGCTATGATCCGGACTCTCAGAACTGGAGCCAGAAATCCCAGTTACCAGCGGCTAACAGGTCTGTACATTGCATGTATGTCTTGGATAATTATATCTATATAGGTTTGGGCAATGCCTCTAACTCATTAATCAGTTACGATCCTACTTGGGATAATTAAAGATGAATAGAACAGCGATTTTAGAACAGATACAGAAGAACGTAGAACGGCTGTCGGCTCCTGATCTACCGGAATACAAATATATCCCGTTGCATCAGAAGCCATCGCCTTCAGTCGCTACGTTGCATGAGATCATGCGCCTATTACGTACGGTTATCTTCCCCGGATTCTTTGGTACGGAACAAGAGGCTCAATTAGGCTCTATCCAATATTATACGGGAGTCTATTTGGAAAAGATCTATGATCTCTTGCAAGAGCAAATATATAATGGACTTTGTTTTGAGGTAGAGCGTTGTTGTGATTCCAAGGACCGGGCTTCCGAGATCTCGATCGCTTTTATTAACCGGATTCCTCATATCAAATATTTACTGTCCACCGATGTAAAGGCCATCTTGGATGGTGATCCGGCAGCCAAGAGCGTGAGTGAGATTATATTCTGTTATCCGGCGGTCTACGCGCTTTTACATCAACGGGTCGCTCATGAATTATTCGAGCTAGGCGTACCGGTACTCCCGCGTATCATTACGGAAATGGCACACTCGCAAACCGGGATCGACATTCATCCCGGGGCGCAGATCGGAGAATATTTCAGTATCGATCATGGAACGGGTATTGTCGTGGGACAAACCGCCATTATCGGAAACCATGTCCGCCTTTATCAAGGTGTGACGTTAGGAGCCAAGAGTTTTACGCTGGACGAGGAAGGACTTCCGATAGATTTGCCCCGTCACCCGATCATCGAGGATTATGTGACCATTTATTCCAACGCATCCATATTAGGACGGATCACTATTGGCCGAGGATCTATTATCGGGGGTAACATCTGGCTCACCCATAGTGTACCTCCCAATTCCAAGATATCTCAATCACGTGTCGAAGAAAAATTCACGGAAATATGATATTATTTGAAAGAGATTCCGTATGTTTGTGCAAATGACATTACGGTGTTTTCCTTAAATAATAGAATATGACCATGAACAAAGTAAAGACATTAGATGATCTCAAGAAAATGCGTGAATCTCTTCGTGCGTCTTTGGATCTGCGTGAAAAAAGCAATACCCCTGATCAGCTCGTACAAATTAAGGTTTCTATGGCCACTTGCGGTATAGCTGCCGGAGCCAAGGAGATAATGAGTTATTTTATCGAGGTTTTAGACCGGCAGAGAATCGATGCGTTGGTAACTCAAACCGGATGCATGGGCTATTGTTATGCGGAACCGACTATCGAAATCAAGCTTCCGGGTCAGGAGCCGTTGGTATTCGGTTATGTCGATAAGGCAAAAGTAGAAGAGATCATAGATAAGTATATCTGTAAGGGTATCTTGGTAGATGGCATCATTCCTGTAACTTACACCACCGTAAAACCCGAATAAGAAATTTAATATCTTACATAAATGGCACAATACACGAATTATATATTGGTGTGCGGTGGCACAGGTTGCCGTGCATCACAAAGCGAGCAGATCATCGAGAATCTGAGAGCCGCCGTCGAGCAATACGGATTAGAGGATACACAAGTGATCCGTACCGGATGCTTCGGTTTCTGCGAGAAGGGTCCGGTGGTTAAGATGATCCCCGATAACACTTTTTACGTACAAGTTCAACCATCGGATGCGGACGAGATCGTACGGGAGCATTTGGTAAAAGGCCGTAAAGTGGAACGGTTACTTTATATGAATCCAGAGACCCGTGAGCTGGTTCCGGACTCCAAGCATATCGGATTCTATAAGAAACAGCTACGAATCGCCCTTCGAAATTGTGGCTTTATCAACCCGGAGAATATCGATGAGTATATCGCTCGTGACGGCTATGTAGCGTTAGGAAAAGCCCTTGTGGAAATGACTCCCGAGGAAGTAATCAAGGAAATCATGGATAGTGGTTTACGGGGTCGTGGGGGCGGTGGTTTCCCCACAGGCTTGAAATGGCAGATTACCCGTAAGGTACAAGCGCCTCAAAAATACGTGGTTTGTAATGCGGACGAGGGCGACCCGGGCGCTTTTATGGATCGCTCCATATTGGAGGGCGACCCGCATTCGATTGTGGAGGCTATGGCGATTAATGGATATTGTACGGGAGCTAGCAAAGGTTTGGTATATATCCGTGCCGAATATCCGCTAGCCGTGGAACGTTTGAAAATAGCCATACGGCAAGCGAAAGAATATGGATTGCTGGGCGAGAATATATTTGGGACTGATTTCTCATTCGATATCGAGATCCGGTACGGTGCCGGAGCTTTTGTTTGTGGAGAGGAGACCGCTTTGATCCACAGTATGGAAGGTTTGCGAGGCGAGGCTACCGTAAAGCCGCCGTTCCCTAGTGAACACGGGTATAAAGGTTGTCCGACCAATGTAAATAACGTAGAGACTTATGCGAATATCCCGGTGATCTTGTTAAGAGGCGCTAAATGGTTCAGTAGTATCGGAACGGAGAAAAGCAAAGGAACAAAGGTGTTCGCCTTGGCTGGAAAGGTAAACAATGTGGGGCTGATCGAGGTTCCTATGGGTACGACTTTGCGTGAGGTTATCTTTGGAATTGGGGGAGGTATCAAGGATGGAAAGAAGTTTAAGGCTGTGCAAACCGGTGGCCCGTCAGGAGGTTGCTTGACAGAAAAGCATCTAGATCTTCCTATAGATTATGATAATTTGCTTGCCGCTGGTTCCATGATGGGTTCCGGAGGTATGATCGTCATGGACGAGGATGATTGTATGGTAGCCATGGCTAAGTTCTATCTGGACTTTACGGTCGAGGAATCTTGCGGTAAATGCGCACCGTGCCGTATCGGTAATAAACGCTTACATGAAATATTGCAGAAAATTACGAGTGGAAACGGAACCGAAGAGGATTTGACCCGTCTAAGGAATCTGGCGATGGTGATTAAGGATACCGCTTTATGCGGCTTGGGACAGACTTCTCCGAATCCGGTTTTATCTACGATGGATAATTTCTACGATGAATATCTGGCGCATGTCCGGGAGCATCGTTGTCCGTCTCATCAATGCCGGGAACTTACTCAATATTTCATCAATCCGGAGAAATGTAAAGGATGTACGCTCTGTGCCCGTGTTTGTCCGGTGCACGCAATTACAGGTGGACGGAAAATTCCTCATATTATCGATCCGCAAGCTTGTATCCGTTGCGGTACCTGTATGGAGAAGTGTAAGTTCGGAGCGATTTATGTCCACTAAATTCATTTACAATCATGGAAACAATTAAATTAATCATAGATAATAAAGAGGTGGAAGTGCCGAGAGGAACCACCATTTTAGATGCGGCAAAAAGTGTAGGTATCCATATCCCGACACTCTGTTATATGAAACTGGAGGATTTGCATTATGAGAATAATCCGGGAGCTTGCCGTATTTGTGTCGTAGAGATCGAGGGACGTAGAAATTTAGCCCCATCCTGTAAAATGGAATGTACGGAAGGTATGGTCGTACGGACACATACCCCTCGGGTAATGAATGCCCGCAGGACGGTGATGGAGCTGATCCTCTCGAATCATCCGGCGGAATGCCTGACATGTAGTAGCAACGGACATTGCGAGTTACAAAAGATCGCGCACGACCTAGGAATCCGCGAGATCCGGTATAAGGGAGAAATGTCTACATTTATGATAGATCGTTCCCCTTCTATTGTCCGGAACATGAACAAATGCATCATGTGCCGCCGTTGTGAGACCATGTGCAATACGATACAGACGGTTGGCGCCTTGACTGCTGTGAACCGTGGATTTAACGCGGCCGTATCGACAGCTTTCGAACGGGATATGGCCGGAAGTACCTGTTCTTATTGTGGACAATGCGTATCCGTCTGTCCTGTAAACGCACTTAGCGGACGTAATACGCAACAGCCGGTCTTGGACGCTTTGGCCGATCCTACTAAAATTGTTATCGCCCAGACAGCGCCGGCGGTTCGCACAGCGTTGGGACGTGATTTCGGGTATGAGCCGGGTACATTGGTTACAGGCAAGATGGTTTCAGCTTTGCGTCAATTGGGTTTTGATTATGTATTCGATACGGACTTTGCCGCCGACTTGACCATTATGGAAGAGGGAACGGAATTATTACATCGCCTAGGTAGTTACCTAAATGGAGACAAAGAGGTGAAAATACCGTTAATGACGAGCTGTTGTCCGGGTTGGGTTAGCTTTGTGGAACAACATTTCCCCGAGTTACGGGATAATTTATCTACAGCCAAGAGCCCGCAGCAAATGTTCGGAGCGATCGCCAAGAGTTATTTCGCCGAGAAGTTGGGAGTGGACCGTAAGGATTTGGTAGTCGTATCTATCATGCCTTGTTTGGCGAAGAAGTATGAGGCTAGCCGCCCGGAGTTTAGCGTGGAAGGTAATCCCGATGTAGATTATTCGATATATACCCGTGAGTTAGCCCGTTTAATCCGTTATGCGAATATAGATTTCAATGAACTGCCGGATGGTGAGTTCGATCGCCCGTTGGGTGAATCTACCGGAGCGAGCGTGATCTTCGGTACTACCGGAGGTGTTATCGAGGCCGCTTGCCGTACTGCTTATGAATTATATACGAAGAAAAATCTGGATAAAGTGGACTTCGAGGAGTTACGCGGGCTGGAAGGTATTCGTAGCGCTACCATCGATTTTAATGGGACTCCGGTAAAGATCGGTATCGCTCATGGTCTGGGGAATGCCCGCAAATTGATCGAGGAGGTGAAGAACGGTACCTCTCCTTATCATGCGATCGAGGTGATGGCTTGTCCGGGAGGCTGTATCGGCGGTGGCGGACAACCGTTCCACCGAGGCCGTATGGAGGTACTTCGCCGGCGTGCTGCCGCTCTTTACCGGGAAGACGCTAACAAACCGCTTCGCAAGAGCCATGAGAATCCGTATATCCAGCAATTATACAGCGAGTATTTGGGAGAGCCTTGCGGACCGAAAGCCCACAAATTACTGCATACCCATTACATAGATCGTAAGGAAGTAATCGGTATGTATATAGAAACTGAAAAAAGTAAATAAGCCATGAATGAGATACATTTGCCTAAAACAAAAGTAGCGGAGCTACATGCGATATGCGCTGAACGCAACAACGATCCCGGGGAGTTGATCAATATCTTGCACGCCGCCCAAGGCTTGTTCGGATATTTACCACCGGAAGTCCAACAGGTTATCGCCGCCGAATTGAATATCCCGGTCTCAAGGGTATATGGCGTAGTTACTTTTTACTCATTCTTTACGATGACCCCCAAGGGGAAATACCCCATCTCGGTTTGTCTGGGAACGGCCTGTTACGTGCGTGGCGCGGAAAATGTTCTGGAAGAAATGCAACGTCAATTGGAAATAAAGGTAGGAGAGACTACACCGGACGGTTTGTTCTCCTTGGATTGCTTACGCTGTGTCGGTGCTTGCGGATTGGCTCCGGTGGTCATGATCGGCGGGAAGGTCTATGGAAGGGTTACTCCCGAGAAGGTACGGGATATACTTTCCGACTACTATCTGAAAGAGCAATAAGATACGAAAACACAAGCGGTCACATAAGGTTTTACGTGACCGCTTGTATAAAATAATGCGAATAATCGTATTTTCAGAAACGACTGATCGAACCGCCACCCCCGGAGCTTCCACCTCCCCAAGAGCCGCCACCGCCGCCTCCGCTAAAACCTCCGAAACCACCACCGCCCCCCATAATAATAGGGCCACCTCCTCCTCGGTGTATGCGGTCGATGGTACGATTTTTTTTCTCTGTATACCCGCAACTCTTACAGCGATATACATCTTCGGCCAGACCTTCCGAAAAACGAGTCGCTTCCCGGATCACCTGCTGCCCCATATACACAAAGGTTTTCTTTCCACAACGGGGGCATGCCTTCGGACGATACTTTAAGTATGCGATAAACGCCGAGAAACCGATCATCCCGATAATCCCCACCACGAATATCCACATAAAATCATCATCGGACGAGGAAGAAGAACGGTTGCCAGTCATGCCTGCCCGTTCATAGTCGCTGGACATTAAATACTTGGTAACCGCCATGACTCCTTTCAACATGCCGGCGCTATAATCCCCGGCCTTTAGATCGGGCATCATATACCGCTGCTGGAGCCGGTAGCAAATCGCATCGGGTAAGACACCCTCGATGCCATATCCCGTCTCGAAAACGACCGAACGTTGGGAAGGTTCCGTCACCAACTGGATCAATAAACCATTATCCTTGCTCTTCTGCCCCAAGCCCCAATGCTTAAATAGATCTGTGGCGAACATCCGGGCATCCTGATCCCCGATGCTATTCACGGCAACGACAGCTACCTCGATACCGAGACTATCTTCCACTACATTTAATAATTGATTGATACGTGCCGCGTCATCCGGGGTAATGATACCATCCGGATTACTGACATGGTTCAACCGGTTGGAAAGACGTACGTTCGGAATGGTCTCGATCGAATAATCCTTTGCCGCGAAAATAGAGGAGGCAAAACCAACCAGCAATAAACTGATCCATAAAAGGCTTACCGGACACTTGCGCCTAGATCTTATATTCTTTATCTCACTCATTCAGCGAATGGCTATTAGAATTCTACCTTAGGAGCCTTTTCCGCACCGGATTCAGCGGCGAAATAAGCTTTCGATTGGAAGCCGAACATTCCGGACAAAATATTGTTCGGGAATTGGCGAATATAGGTATTATAAGACTGAGCTACCTCATTAAAACGTTTACGCTCTACTGAGATACGATTTTCGGTCCCTTCCAATTGCGCTTGAAGCTCCATAAAGTTTTGATTCGCTTTTAAGTCTGGATAACGCTCTAAAACAAGCATCAAACGGGAGAGGGCATTTCCTAACTCACCCTGTGCGGACTGGAATTTCTTCAAGGATTCCTCAGTAAGGTTAGAAGGATCAATCGTAGTCTTCGTCGCCTCGGCACGAGCGTTGACCACACCTTCTAAAGTCTCTTTCTCATGTGCGGCGTATCCTTTTACCGTATTTACCAGATTCGGGATCAAATCCATACGGCGTTGATATTGGTTCTCAACTTGACTCCATGCGGTTTTCACGCCTTCGTCTTGAGTTACCATATTATTATACACACCTTTCACCCAAAAGAATAATATCGCTACGATAGCGATGATAATCCATACAACTTTGTTCTTAAACATCTTTGCCTTATAATTTATTGATTATACATAATGAGACAAAGCTATATAAAAAAATCGGATTATCCACATAGCGATTGGCGGCTGCTTATAACTGCGATTGTTAGCTGCTTATAATGGGCATTGTAACATCCTTATATTGCCCATTGTTAGAACCTCATACTGGGCATTATAGGAAGGAGCTTGCCGTGATGCTGCGGATGGAAGCCCACCGCATAGATTCTATTTATCTTCCCATAGATAAAACTGATCAATGAAATCCAAGGCTTTTAGGGTACATGTAAGTGAATTGTTCTATATTTGCACTTAATAAATCTAAATAAATATAGTTATGCGTAAAACAATTTATGCTAAAATGACGGCATTACCGGTAGGACTCTGCGCTTTAGCCTTTGCGGTTACCTCGTGCGGTTCTTCCGAATACAAGAAATTTGCCGACAATGAAGGTAAGCAAGTGGCCTCTATCCTGCGGGAAAACGACTGTTTGGCCTGCCACTCTGAAAATGCGCCTCTGCCATTTTACGGTAATTTACCGTTGATCGGTCCCGTAGTACAGGCAGACATGAAGGAGGCCGTTCACTATGTGGACTTGACTGCTATGGTGGAAGCCTTGGAGAACGGGCAGCCCGTTTCAGAGGTTGATTTGGCGAAGGTGGAGAATACGGCCCTAAGCGGCTCTATGCCCCCGGCTAAGTATTCCCATATGCCGATGCACTGGGGAACCAGCCTTGACGACAATGAGAAAGCGGTGATCATTTCATGGGCGAAGAATGTCCGTAAAGATCGTTTCACGACCGAAACCGTAGCGGAAGAATTTAAGAATGAGCCTCTTCAGCCTCTAATGAAGAGCTTGCCTACAGATCCGGCAAAGGTAGAGTTGGGTTTTGCCCTGTATCATGATACTCGTTTGTCTGCGGACAATACGATCTCTTGCGCTACTTGCCACGGATTGAACACAGGTGGTGTAGACCGTAAGCAATATTCGGAAGGTATTAATGGACAGTTCGGTGGTGTTAACGCTCCGACCGTATATAATGCGGCGCTTAATTTCGTTCAATTTTGGGACGGACGTGCGGCAGACCTAAAAGAGCAAGCGGCTGGTCCTCCATTGAACCCAGTGGAAATGGGTTGTACCTCATTCGACCAGATTTGCGAGGCTTTAGCGCAAGATAAGGATTTCACGAAGAAATTCACGGAAGTGTATCCGGAAGGTTATTCTCAATCTACGATCACGGACGCTATCGCTGAGTTTGAGAAGACCTTGCTTACGCCGAGTCGTTTTGACAAATACTTGATGGGAGATAAAAATGCGCTTACAGCGGAAGAATTAGAGGGTTATCAACTATTCAAGGACAATAAATGCGCTACTTGCCACGTTGGTGTAAATGTCGGTGGTCAATCTTACGAGTTCATGGGTATCAAGAACAGCTATTTCGATTACCGGAATACAGGGTTGACGGACGGTGATAACGGACGCTATGCCGTGACTAAGAAAGAATCCGATCGTCATAAGTTCAAAACCCCGACACTTCGTAACGTGATGCTGACTTATCCGTACATGCACGACGGAACGGTAGCCTCTGTAGAGGATGCGATCCGTATCATGCATGAGTTCCAGATCGGAAAGGAGATCAATGATGTAGAAGTTGAAAAAATCGTTGTTTTTCTAAGGACTTTGAACGGAGAATATAATGGAAAAATGCTTCAATAATTGATTAAAAAAGGTACATGTCCTTCCGCTTGTTCTACATATTACTTATATTTGCCGCAGTTAAGTGTGGAGAAGGAATATGGGCACAGGAGGAAGGACTTGCTTCGTATTACCATCATCGTTTCCACGGCAGGAAATCATCCAGTGGAAGGGTTCATGATAAAGAAGAATTAGTCGCCGCGCATCGTACGTATCCTTTTGGTACTTTTTTAAGAGTCACGAACTTGGAGAATATGAAAAGTACCATTGTATGCGTAACGGATCGTGGACCTCGTTATAGAAAACGAATCATTGATGTATCAGCGAGCGCCGCCGAAATATTGGATTTTATCGATAAAGGTGTCGCTAAGGTACGGATAGAAGTCGTTCCCGGCCCCTTAGACCTCCGCTATCTGGACTTGATCTATCCTAAGATTCCTTATCTGGATATAGATTATTTACGTCCGGATCCACCTTATAGGGTGAAATTCACGAAATAAATTTAATATAATGAAGCAAATACTTATCACCGGGGGCGCCGGCTTTATCGGTTCTCATTTATGTGCCCGTCTTTTAGAAGAAGGAAATGAAGTAATTTGTCTGGATAACTATTTTACGGGAAGTAAGGAGAATGTGATTCCTCTGCTGAAAAATCCACATTTCGAGTTGATCAGGCATGATGTTTCTATACCGTTCCAAGCCGAGGTCGATGA
Organism: Parabacteroides sp. KHUB-02; assembly: GCF_056640955.1. Lineage (NCBI taxonomy): Bacteria > Pseudomonadati > Bacteroidota > Bacteroidia > Bacteroidales > Tannerellaceae > Parabacteroides > Parabacteroides sp. KHUB-02. The sequence continues at coordinate 1,518,019 of NZ_JBWQEV010000001.1, forward strand.
GATTTATAATTTGGCATGTCCCGCATCTCCAGTTTATTATCAAATAGATCCGATACAGACGATCAAGACATCCGTGTTAGGAGCGGTCAATATGTTAGGTCTGGCAAAACGGGTGAACGCTAAGATATTACAAGCATCTACCAGTGAGGTGTATGGAGATCCCATGATACACCCGCAGCCGGAAAGCTATTGGGGAAATGTCAACCTGATAGGGCCTCGCTCTTGTTATGACGAGGGCAAGCGTTGCGCCGAGACCTTATTTATGGATTACCATCGCCAAAACAAGGTTCGCATTAAAATCATCCGCATCTTTAATACGTATGGGCCTAATATGAGTACGAACGATGGCCGTGTCGTCTCTAATTTCATTATACAGGCATTACAAAATAAGGACATTACGATTTATGGGGATGGAAACCAAACTCGTAGTTTCCAATATGTAGACGATTTGATCGAGGGGATGATTCGTATGATGAATACCTCGGATGATTTTATCGGTCCGGTAAATATCGGAAATCCGGGAGAGTTCTCGATGAACGAGTTGGCCAAGATCGTGATCCGTTTGACAAACTCCTCCTCTAAGATCGTATACCGCCCGTTGCCGGGAGACGATCCCAAGCAACGTAAGCCCGATATTACGTTGGCCAAAGAGAAATTAGATGGGTGGGAACCTACGGTTTGTTTGGAGGAAGGATTAAAGAAAACGATATTATACTTTAAATCTCTCTAATAAATTTCTAATTTGGCCTAAGAGTATTCTAACTAAATATTCATAAGCGATAAAAGAGTGACTTCTACCTTTGCGTAAAATTTAACGCAAATGGACAGACGAGTCACTCTTTTACTTTTTTTATCTCTTCTTTTCTCTGGGGCAAAAGCCTCTGTTGTCTCCCTCTCCTTGAAAGAGTCCGAGCAACGTTTCTCTGAACACAATCTGGAAGTGATAGCCGAACGGTATAATATCGATATAGCCGAGGCCCAAGTAGTACAGGCCAAACTTTTCGAGAATCCCGTGGTCTCTTTGGAGCAAAATGTTTATAACCGGTTGAACGGGCATTACTTTGATTTCGGGAAACAAGGGGAAACGATCGTAGAGGTGGAACAGTTGATCTATATCGCCGGACAGCGAAACAAACGTGTCCGTTTGGAGAAGATCCATAAGGAAATGGCCCTTTACCAATTCGAGGAAGTATTAAGAACCCTCCGGAGCGAGTTGAAGGAGAAATTCGTAACGCTTTATTTTACCCGGAAATCCCAATCCATTTACGATCGTGAGATCGATTCTTTGGCTCATCTGCTGAAGGTTCTCAAGGAGCAGAATGAGAAAGGGAATGTTTCTTTATTAGAGAAGTCCCGTATCGAGGCCCTATTGCTCTCTTTGCGGCAAGAGCGGAATGATATCGCCAATCAAGTTATCTCCCTTCAAGGAGACATGCGGCTTTTACTAGGAATATCCGGCAATGATACCTTCGAGCCAATATTCGATGAGTCTGTGTTGAACCAGATCGATATGGACTCCGTCCCTTTCTCAGAATTGACCTCTTTATTATACGAACGTCCGGATCTTAAGTTGGCGCAAGCAAGCGTCAAGGCTTCGGAGGCGGACGTGAGATTACAACGTTCCCTCGCTTTCCCGGAAGTGAGCGTAAAGGGTACGTATGATAAGGCCGGTAACTTTATCAATGATTATTGGGCGATCGGATTGAGCGTCTCCCTTCCTATATTTAACCGGAATCAAGGAAATATCCGGGCGGCGAAAATATCCGTCGCTCAAAAGGCCCATAAGGAAGAATACGCACGCCGCCAGGCCGAGAATGAATTATTCACCAGCTATGCCCGATTGGAAAAGGCGATTCAGCTTTATCGTTCCTCGAACTATGGATTGGAGAAGGATTTCGCCTTGATTATCGAAGGCGTGAACTTGAATTTCCAAAAACGGAATATCAGTCTCCTTGAGTTTATCGATTATTATGAGACCTACAAAACAACCTGCTTGCAACTTTACCAAACTCAAAAAGAAGTGTTACTGGCCTTGGAGGAGGTAAATACCGTAACGGGTAGCCATGTATTCAACTATTAAAAGCAAATCAAATGATATGAATAAGCATCTAATCACATGCATCCTTTTAGTACCCTTGGTATGTTCCTGCGGGAAACAGGCGACCACCTCGGTCGATACCCGGGAACCTTTACTATTAAATGACAGTTTACAGGAGATTATAACACTGGATACGGTTCGTGACACACCATTAACCAACGAGTTATTGCTCAATGGCCGTGTCAGTTTCAATCCAGAGCGAGTGGCCCATGTGTATCCGATATTTGGTGGAAATGTCACCTCCATTCATGCGGAAGTTGGCGATTACGTAGGGAAAGGAGATGTCCTAGCGGTGATCCGGAGCGGCGAGATCGCTGATATCGACAAGCAGCGAAAGGAGGCCGAGCATCAACTGGCTATCGCTAACCGTAACTTGGAGGCTACCCAAGATATGGCCCGGAGCGGTATGGCTTCCGACCGGGACTTCCTGCAAGCCCAGCAAGAGCAAGCCGATGCCGAGGCCGAGACCAAACGTATCCAAGAAATGTATTCCATTTATAACATAACAGACCCATCTACCTATGTGGTGAAAGCGCCGGTCTCCGGCTTTATCATCGATAAGAATATAAACCGGGATATGCAGATCCGTTCCGATCAAGGGGAGGAGATGTTTACCATTTCCGGTCTCGACGATGTCTGGGTGATGGCCGATGTCTATGAGGGAGATATCAGCAAGGTAAAAGAGGGGGCTACCGTTCGTATCACTACTTTGGCCTATAAGGATATGGAGTTTACGGGAACGATTGATAAGGTCTATCATATGCTAGACCGAGAAAGTAAGACCATGAGCGTAAGAGTCAAATTAAGGAACGAGAAGTATATGCTTAAACCCGGAATGTTTACGAACGTATATGTACAGAGCGCGGTAAAAGGAGAAAGTATGCCTTGCGTAAACGCCCATGCCGTGATTTTCGAGGATGGAAAAGAATACGTTGTCTATGTCTCGAAGGAGGGATATTTGCAAATGCGTGAGATCTCGGTGTATAAGCAAACCGAGAAGTTCTGTTACCTGCGATCCGGCTTGAAGGATGGGGATCGGATCGTAGATCGGAACGCTCTTTTGGTGTATAACGAATTAAAGTAACCAGACGATATGCACACATTCATAGATAATATCATAACGTTCTCCCTCCGGAACAAATTCTTTATCTTCTTCTGTACCACGATCGCCGTAATCGCCGGTATCACCAGCTTTATCCATACGCCGATCGACGCGTTTCCGGATGTGACGAATACGAAGGTGACGATTATCACCCAATGGCCGGGCAGGAGCGCCGAGGAGATCGAGAAGTTTATCACGATCCCGATCGAGATCGCTATGAACCCGGTACAGAAAAAGACGGATATCCGGAGCACGACCCTTTTCGGTCTTTCCGTCATCAACGTGATGTTCGAAGATAAGGTGGATGATTTCTTCGCCCGCCAGCAAGTTTATAATCTCTTGAACGACGCCGACCTGCCGGAAGGGGTCACGCCGGAAGTGCAGCCCTTATACGGCCCGACCGGCGAGATCTTCCGCTATACATTACGTAGCGATAAGCGTTCCGTCCGGGAATTGAAGACCTTGCAGGATTGGGTGATCGAGCGGAAGTTGCGGGCCGTACCCGGTGTAGCGGATATCGTCAGCTTCGGAGGAGAGGTAAAGACATTCGAGGTTAGCGTCAACCCGAATCAACTGATCAGTTACGGGGTAACGACCTTGGAACTTTATGACGCTATCGCGAAAAGTAATATCAACGTAGGCGGCGACGTGATCACGAAAAGCTCGCAAGCCTATGTCGTGCGGGGTATTGGCTTGATTAACGATGTAAAAGAGATCGAGAATATCGTCGTAAAGAATATCAATGGCACGCCAATCCTTGTCAAGCACTTGGCTACCGTGCACGAATCCAGTCTTCCCCGCCTAGGTCAAGTCGGCCGCATGGAGGAAGATGATGTCGTACAAGGCATCGTTGTCATGCGAAAAGGGGAGAACCCCGGCGAGGTAATCGCCGCCTTGAAGGATAAGATCAAGGATATCCAACAAAACGCCTTGCCGGAAGACGTGCGAATCGTATCGTTCTACGATCGTGAGAATCTGGTAGATCTGGCGGTCAAGACCGTAACACATAATCTGGCGGAAGGTATTCTGCTGGTAACTTTCATCGTATTAATCTTCATGGCGGATTGGCGTACGACGGTGATCGTGTCGATCATTATCCCGTTGGCACTCCTCTTCGCCTTTATTTGTCTCCGGGCGATGGGGATGAGCGCCAACCTCTTATCTATGGGAGCGATCGACTTCGGTATTATTATCGATGGCGCCGTCGTGATGGTGGAGGGGCTTTTCGTGGCATTGGACCGGAAAGCCCGTGAAGTAGGCATGCCCGCTTTCAATTTGATGAGTAAGATGGGTATTATCCGTCATACGGCGAAGGACCGTGCGAAAGCGGTTTTCTTCTCTAAGCTGATTATCATCACCGCCTTGGTCCCGATCTTCTCTTTCCAGAAGGTGGAAGGAAAGATGTTCAGCCCGCTCGCTTATACCTTGGGGTTCGCCTTGTTGGGAGCGTTGATCTTTACGTTGACATTGGTACCCGTCCTATCTTCCATGCTATTAAAGAGAGAGGTGCGTGAAAAACATAATCCGTTCCTTGCGTGGATCAATCGGAAGTCGATCGGTATTTTCGACTGGTGCCACGCCCGTAAGAAGCGGACAATCACGTTCGCCACGCTGGTAGCCGCCGTAGGTATCTGGTGCTTCACCTTGTTGGGCAGCGAGTTTCTCCCGCAACTGAACGAGGGCTCTATTTATATCCGTGCGACCTTACCGCAAAGTATATCTTTGGATGAATCCGTTACGTTGGCCAACCAGATGCGCCGGAAGCTGGCGGCTTATCCGGAGGTTCGTCAGGTCTTGTCGCAAACCGGCCGGCCGAACGATGGCACGGATGCGACAGGTTTCTACAACATCGAGTTCCATGTGGATATATATCCCGAGAAAGAGTGGGAAAGCGAACGCTCGAAAGCGGGTCTGATCGAGAAGATGCAAGAGGATCTGGCGATCTATCCGGGCGTGGATTTTAACTTCTCGCAGCCTATCTCGGACAATGTAGAGGAAGCGGCCAGCGGCGTGAAAGGTTCCATCGCCGTGAAAGTCTTCGGTAAGGATCTATACGAGTCGGAGAAAAAGGCGGTAGAAGTTTTCAAGGTCTTGGAGACCGTAGACGGTATCGAGGATCTGGGCGTTATCCGGAATATCGGCCAGCCGGAGCTGCGGATCGAGTTGAACGAGTCTCGTTTAGCCCGCTACGGCGTGGCCAAGGAGGACGTGCAATCCATTATCGAGATGGCGATAGGAGGTAAGAGCGCCTCCCTGCTTTATGAGGACGAGCGTAAGTTCAATATCATGGTCCGCTACGAATCCGCTTTCCGCCGTAGCGAGAATGAGATAGGCAAGATACTGGTTCCGGCAAAGGATGGTTCCATGATTCCTATCCGCGAGCTGGCGGATATCCATACGATTACCGGCCCGTTGATTATCTACCGGGATAACCACGCTCGTTTCTGCGCCGTGAAATTCTCGGTCCGGGGCCGCGACATGGGTAGCGCCGTGGCTGAAGCCCAGCGAAAAGTGGAGAGGCAGGTAAAGCTCCCCGAAGGCTATACCTTGAAATGGACTGGAGATTTCGAGAACCAACAACGGGCTACCAAACGCTTGGCCCAAGTCGTCCCCGTAAGTATAGCGATCATCTTCGTGATCCTATTCGTCCTTTTCGGCAACGCCCGGGATGCCGGACTGGTCTTATTGAACGTGCCTTACGCCGCCGTCGGAGGTATCTTGGCCCTATTAATCACGAATTTCAACTTCTCGATCTCAGCGGGTATCGGCTTTATCGCCCTCTTCGGTATCTGTATACAGAATGGCGTGATCATGATATCGGACATCAAGAATAACCTGCGGGAGAGGCATCCTCTGGAAGATTCGATCAAGATGAGCGTGAAATCAAGGGTACGTTCCGTATTAATGACCGCCTCCATGGCCGCTATCGGCCTGCTTCCGGCCGCCTTGAGCCACGGTATCGGATCGGAAAGCCAGCGTCCTTTGGCGATCGTGATCATTGGCGGATTAATAGGGGCCACGTTCTTCACCCTCTTTGTCTTTCCGTTGATGGTGGAGGCTTTTTATCGACGAATGCTTTATGATAAGAACGGTAAATTAGTGCAACGTAGGTTGTAATTCTTATATTTGTAGCAAGAAAGTCCGGAACTATTAGGGAGGGCGACTGGAGTTATTATGCGAAAGGATTATACTTACTGATCTTTTCACGGCTGTGAAAAGATCATATCACAGAGGTGAAACGATCGTATCACAACCGTGAAAAGAACGTTTCACCTCTGTGATACGATTAGCATCACCCTAAGTACGCATTACTAATGATGGACATTCTTATTAATACATACGATACAATGGCGAAGATATTATTAGTAGAAGACGAGGTAAACATCGCCTCTTTTATAGAAAGAGGCTTGCGGGAGTTCGGGCATGAGGTATATGTCGCTTACGACGGTGCCACCGGTTGGGAACTGACACAGAAGAACGATTTCCAATTGCTGATTCTGGATATTATAATGCCGAAGATGAATGGCCTGCAACTTTGCAAACAGTACCGGCAACGGTTCGGTTACCATGCCCCCGTGATCATGCTGACCGCCTTGGGAACCACCGAGGATATTGTTAGCGGGCTGGATGCCGGGGCGGATGATTATCTGGTAAAACCTTTCAGCTTCCAAGAACTCGAGGCCCGCATAAAGGCGTTATTACGTCGATCGGGAAACGAATCCGTCCATATGGCTCTCCGGTGCGGGGATCTGGTCTTAGATCCTCCAAGCCATCGGGCTATACGGAATGGGCAGGTCATCGATTTGACCGTAAAGGAATATAGGCTCTTGGAATATTTCATACAGAACCAAGGAACGGCCTTGAGCCGGATGAACTTGCTAAAGAATGTCTGGGACAAGGATTTCGATACCAATACGAACGTGGTCGATGTTTACGTGAATTATTTGCGCACGAAGATAGACAAAGACTTCGAACCTAAGCTAATCCATACCGTGGTGGGTGTGGGCTATATGATGGAAGCATGAAGACAGGAAACAAGATCGCTCTCTTTTACTCGGCCATTACCATAGGCGTGATAGCCGTCGTGACGCTTGTCTTCTATTTGGTTTCCACGAGCTATATCTCTCGCCTGTACTATTCTTACCTGACGGAAAAAGCCTATGCCACGGCACAGAAGCATTGGGAGAAGGACGAGACCGACGACGAGAGCTATGCCCGTATCCAACAGCGTTACGAGGAAACCCTTCCCGTCGCTACCGAGATATTGCTGAACGCCGATAGCTTGGAGACCCGGCAAGTGCTGTCCCGTTATCTGGACGCCACGCAGGTGAGATCTCTATACCAAGAGGATATCGTTCACTTCAAGCACGATACGCAAATGGGAGCGGCTTTGTATTATCCCGACAACGAGGGGAATTTCATCGTGATTGTCCTTTCCGGGAATCAGTATGGGATGGATATCCAGCATCGGATCGGCTGGCTGTTGCTGGGATTGATATTGGTTAGCTCGGTATTGATCTATTTTGTCGGCAGACTATACGCGACCCGGATGGTAGACCGGATCGACGCTGCTTACCAAAGTGAGAAAGCGTTTATCAGCAACGCCTCGCATGAGTTGAACAATCCGCTGACAGCCATTCAAGGCGAATGCGAGATCAGCCTGCTGAAAGAGCGCTCCCCGGAGGAATACCAAGCGGCATTAAGACGTATCGCCACGGAGACGAGCCGTATCATACAATTGATCAAACACCTGCTGTTCCTGTCGCACGGGGATAAGGAGATCCAGAAAAGCGCGATGGAGACGATCTTCCTAGCGGACTTCTTGATGCAGTTCTCCTCGGCCCGGATCTCGTTCTCCCCGGATAATTTCTCTTATATGATCAGTGCCAATCCCTATTTATTGAAGATAGCGATCAAGAATATCTTGAGCAACGCCTGTAAGTATTCGGACGATAAACCGGTAGAGATGCGGCTTCGAGGCAGTATCTTGACCATATCCGACCGAGGTATCGGCATTCCTCCCGAGGAATTGAAACGAATCTTCCAACCCTTTTACAGGGCGAGCAATACCCGGGAATACGCCGGGCATGGTGTCGGGCTAAGCCTCTCGCTACGCATATTGAGCACCTATGGGGCGAAGGTGAATATTACTTCTGATCTAGGGGTTGGGACGAGCGTGGAGATCGACTTTGGGTAGCCGTCAGATATTCTTTAGCCGGACCTGTTATTTCGACAGACTCCGGCGTTACCCCTACCGCCTCTTCCGAAGATATAAGTCCGCGATCTACCAAGCGATCCAGTATTACCCTGTAAAAATCCTCATAATACGGCTTCAACCGCAACCCGTCGAAGCAATAGCGGACCTGTTTGGGCTTGGGGATAATGCTGGCCATAAAAATACACTCGGCAAGGTTTAACTGGGAAGGTTCCTTCGCGAAATAATAACGTGAGGCCTCGGCGGCTCCATAAATCATGGGGCCCCATTCGGCGATGTTCAGATAAACCTCAAACATCCGCTCTTTAGAGGTCAGATGATCGCTCTCGATCAGCCATACGATTAACATTTCCTCCAGCTTGCGGGCGATCGTCTTATTACGGCTCAAGAATACATTCTTCACCAATTGCATGCTGAGCGTACTGCCGCCACGGGCGAAACGTCGTTCCTTGATATCCTGTATCAACGATTCCCGGATAGCGCTTGGAATAAAACCGTTGTGATAAAAGAAGCCGGCATCCTCACTCTGCATGATCGCTAAAGGAAGATAACGGGATACGGCGTTGAACGGGCGGAAAGAGGGATTCGCCGGACCGATCTCGAAAGAGCGTACCGGCTCGCCTTGCTCATAGACAGTATATTCAAATGGCTCATTCATCTTCCGCAAATCCGTATTCCCATAGGCAAGGATCTGGAAGTCCTTCGCTTTCAAAGTAGATTCCAAGATCAAGCTGTCTACCTGTCCGAAATCCAGATCCAATCGAAAATGATAGGAGAGGGTACCTTTTGTTCTCAGGCCTTCCAGATTGTAGAATAAGCCTTTAGGCAGGGAGGAGAACAGTTGATCCGCAGGGAAATCCCTTTTATTCACAGAGGCCATGATTTGCCAACTGGAATCTTTAACGATCTTCAGATAAGGATGGAAATCCAGATGATTAAACCGGATATCACTGACGCTATCTAATTCGATATAGTTCTTACCGATGTTTGTCCGGAAGTGTATAGAGCCTTTATCCAGTAAGACCGTGTCCGGAGATATACGCTCTTGGTGGATGGTAAGCCCGCTCACATAGGCGCTTCCGAGTAAGGATTGTATGTCTTCTTCTATTTTAGGTCCCTTAAGCTCGAAGGCCAAGGTGTCGAAACGTACCGATGCCCCCCAACGATATTCCAGAAAAGGAAGAGGAATCTTCGTATGCTCGTCGGCGTAGAGACGGGCTTTCACGAGTCGCTCCTTATCAGAGAGAGAGCCTTCGCAAATCCATTCGCTACGAACTCCATTCTCCGTGCTGTTTATATGCGTAGAGAATTGATTGTTAGCAAGATTGAGTTCGGGTATCTCTAGTATTAGTTCATCTCCTTTATTACTATAAGAAACACATAAATCATGTACCAAGGCATTTCCGGGCAATAAATTGAAAAGTAGACTAAGGGAGCGTTCAGCCTTGCGTGCGTAATCCCGTTCCTTATCATCTACAGCTGTTTCCACTGGCTCACCTGGGTGATTCGATGGTTTATAAAGGAAATCAAAATTAGCTCTCTCTCCCTTCTTAATAAAATGAATATGCAAATTATCCGCTTGTACACTCTCTATGGAAGGGGTAAGTAGCAATAATCTGCCAAGCTCCAGTTTCGCTTGAAGCCTGTCCGCATGTATCAACGTATCAGCGTCAACCGGGATAACGGTCAATCCCTCCATACGTACGGTACTCAGCCCCATCAACCGGATCTTATCATAGCGTATGTCAAGATGATGCCTTTCGGCAAGTTTACTCAATTTATGTCCCGCATACGCCCCTAAGATCAGGTCGATGCCCCAAAATGCCATAAACAAGAGAAAGCCAATAAAAATAAGAACTGCTATAAAAGATCTTTTATGGGATTGATTCATGCTCATCTATATTGTTACCCAGCGGACAAAAGTACTATAATTAAACGAATGGATTTCTTTTTCGATAAACAATCAAGGACTTAATTTAGTTATATTAAAAAACTAAAGTTATATGGCGTATAAGATCGCGTTTTTTGGTGCTAAACCCTACGACATCGCTTCTTTCGATAAGATCAATGAGCGGTATGAGTTCGATATTCGTTACTATAAAGGACATTTGAATATCAATAATGTCGTCTTAACCCAAGGGGTAGACGCAGTATGTATTTTCGTAAACGACACGGCTGATGCCGCCGTAATAGACGCTTTGGTTGCCAATGGTGTGAAATTGTTGGCGCTTCGTTGCGCCGGTTTTAATAATGTGGATTTGAATGCCGCCAGGGGGAAATTACCGGTCGTACGCGTACCGGCCTACTCACCCTATGCGGTCGCTGAATATACGTTGGCCTTGATGTTATCGTTAAACCGTAAGATACACCGGGCATACTGGCGTACGAGAGATGGCAACTTCTCCTTGAATGGCTTGATGGGATTTGATATGCATGGCAAGACCGCCGGTATTATCGGTACCGGAAAGATCGCCAAGATATTGATTCATATCTTAAAAGGATTGGGGATGCGTGTATTGGCAAACGACCTGTATCCGGATGAGAAATTCGCCAAGGAGGAAGGGATCACCTATGTCTCTTTAGACGAGTTATACAAAGAGTCCGATATCATTTCCTTGCATTGCCCGTTGACTGACCAGACCCGTTATCTGATCAACGACGATTCGATCGCCAAGATGAAAGACGGCGTAATGATTATCAATACGGGACGCGGGTTACTGATTCATACCAACGCCTTGATCGAGGGATTGAAGACCAAGAAAGTGTCTGCCGCCGGATTGGATGTCTACGAGGAGGAGGGAGACTATTTCTACGAGGATAAATCGGATAAGATTATCGATGATGATGTCTTGGCCCGTCTGCTCTCATTCAACAATGTGATCGTTACTTCCCATCAGGCGTTTTTCACGAAAGAGGCTCTGCATAATATCGCCGAGACTACCTTGCGGAACATCAAGGATTTCGAGGAAGGCCGTCCCTTAGTGAACGAAGTGACCAAGTAAATTCTAAAAAGGAACTATTATTTATCGCTGATTTATTATATTTTTGTGGCCATTGCTTGGTGGGAACCCAGCAATGGCTTTTTTAATTCAGAGGTATATATATGGAAATAGATAGTCAGACAGGTTTGGTGTTGGAAGGTGGCGGAATGCGTGCCATATTTACGGTGGGAGTATTGGATTATTTTATGGATCATGATATTTGGTTTCCTTATACGATCGGAGTATCGGCGGGCGCGAGTAACGGAATCTCGTATGCTTCCCGCCAGCGGGGACGCTCTCGTTTTAGCAATATCGACCTATTGAAGAAATATAATTACATAGGTCTTCGTCATTTCTTACGGGGGAGGGGATATATCGATCTGAATTTCTTGTTTTATGTCTATCCGGATTTGTATTATCCGTTGGATTACGATACCTATTTCAAGTCCAAGGATCGGTTCGTTATGGTCACGAGCAATTGCTTGACGGGTAAAGCGGAATATTTCGAGGAGAAGAAAGATAAGAAACGTTTGGTGGATATCTGTAAAGCATCTTGCACATTACCGATCCTCTGTCCAATTACGTATGTAGACGGGATACCGATGGTCGACGGAGGCGTATGCGATGCCATCCCTATCCGACGGGCTATCGCCGACGGCTTCTCCAAGAACGTCATCATCCTTACCCGTAACAAAGGCTATCGGAAAGAAGAGAAAGATTTTTACCTTCCCGGCTTTATTTATAACAAATACCCGGCGATCCGGGAACAGTTGCGACTACGATACCGGCAGTACAACGAGGTCTTGGATTACATAGACCAACTGGAGGCCGAAGGAAAAGCCTTCATCATCCGTCCGCAAAACCCAATTAAAGTCGGCCGTACCGGAAGCGACACAAAGAAACTGGAAGAACTATATGAGGAAGGCTACGAATGCGGAAGACAAATCACTCAATTGTAGAGACGGGGCATGCCCCGTCTCATCCCCTCAAAACAGTATTTTATTTACAACCTTGCAAATCCTTACTTAACCGCATAGCGCAGAAATTAGGACCGCACATCGTACAGTACTCTCCATCCGTAACAGCACTCTCCTTATAATACTGTAAAGCCCTTTCCGGGTCCAAGGACAAATTGAACTGGTCTTTCCAGCGGAAATCAAAACGGGCCTTGCTCAACGCGTTATCACGTACTTGAGCGCCGGGATGCCCTTTCGCCAAGTCAGCGGCATGCGCCGCTATCTTATAAGCGACCACCCCATTACGCACGTCTTCCTTATTCGGCAATCCCAAATGTTCCTTCGGCGTAACATAGCAGATCATAGCCGTCCCATGCCAAGCGATTTGCGCACCACCAATAGCCGACGTGATATGATCGTATCCAGGAGCGATATCGGTCGTCAACGGGCCCAACGTATAGAACGGCGCTCCATGGCAGGCATACTGTTGTTCCTTCATATTCTCATGAATCTTATTCATGGGAACATGGCCCGGGCCTTCGATAATCACTTGTACGAACTGCTCCCAAGCTATTTTCGTCAGTTCTCCCATCGTGTGAAGCTCGGCGAATTGTGCCGCATCGTTCGCGTCATAGATAGAACCCGGACGAAGCCCGTCTCCGATAGAGACCGCCACGTCATATGCCTTTAGTATCTCGCAGATTTCGGCGAAATGTGTGTACAGGAAGTTTTCCTCGTCATGAAGCTGCATCCATTTAGCCATGATCGATCCGCCTCTGGAGACAATCCCCGTCAGGCGAGTCGCCGTCAGCTCCACATGTTTACGCAACAAACCCGCATGGATCGTGAAATAATCCACGCCCTGTTCCGCCTGCTCGATCAACGTATCCCGATAGATCTCCCAAGAAAGGTCCTCTACCTTACCATTCACCTTCTCCAAGGCTTGATAAATAGGAACCGTACCCATCGGAACCGGGCAGTTACGGATAATCCACTCGCGCGTCTCATGGATATTATCGCCGGTAGAGAGATCCATCAACGTGTCTCCGCCCCATTTACAACTCCATATCGCCTTCTCGATCTCCTCGTCGATACCGGAGGAAAGAGCGGAGTTACCGATATTGGTATTGATCTTTACCAAGAACTTCTTACCGATAATCATCGGCTCGGCTTCCGGGTGATTGATATTCGCCGGGATGATCGCGCGACCGGCGGCGATTTCCTTGCGGACGAACTCCGGCGTGATATACGACTTCAGTCCCAAAGCCTCGATTTGCTGGTTCTCACGAATCGCCACGTACTCCATTTCCGGAGTGATAATACGCTTCTTCGCATAATACATCTGGGTGATATTCTTACCCTCTTTAGCCCGGAAAGGCAAGTATCGCTTGGGAAAACGCAGGGAATTCAGACTCGCGTCCGCCAATCGCTCACGGCCATAAGCGGAAGTCAATTCCGGCAATTGAACCACATCTTTACGCTTACCGTACCACTCCTCACGTATACGAGGAAGTCCTTTAGCGATATCAATCGATATCTTGGGATCGGAATACGGGCCGCTCGTATCGTAAACGATTACCGGATTGTTCTTCTTGAAGATTCGCTCTCCATGCTCATCCAAAGTTACCGTGTCCAACAATTTAATCTTACGCATACCAACCTTGATCTTATTGATCTCGCCCGGGACATAAATCTTTTCCGAGGACGGATAGGAAATACGCATATTCTTTTTAGTAGCCATATGTATTTAGTTTAGTACTTATTGATTTCCTCTATAAACCGGCGGGTTTCCTCCACGGGATCGGGGGCATTGATAATCGCGCCCGAAACAGCGATTCCGGTTATACCCGTCTCCATCAAAGGGCCTACGTCTTCCAGCGTAATACCACCTATCGCGAAGATAGGAATATCAATGCCAGCCTCCTTGCATTGAGCGATAATTTTACGATAACCTTCCAGACCTAAGATGGGACTCAAATTCTTCTTGGTACCCGTAAAGCGATACGGCCCTAGTCCGATATACGAGGCGCCTCGTTCTACGGCCAGCCGGATATCCTCGAACGTGTTAGCCGTAGCCCCGATATAGAAGATGGCATTGGAATCCAACTTGTCTTTCAGTACTTCCCAAGCGATATCCAAGGGCATATCATTCTTACCCAGATGACAAGCCGTAGCGCCACATGTCACGGCAGCCTCCAGATCATCGTTTACGCAGAAATCCACGATTCGCTCACATTCTTCCGCGCAGATAGTGGCACATGTACGTACGGTATCCTCATAAATCCCATCCTTCATGCGCAACTGTATCCATGAGCACCCTCCTTGGATTGCCATGCGTACCTCGTCGCATTCCGTATATTTAGGCGTACGATGCGTTATAAACATCAAGCGATTGTTTCCACCAAAAGGGGGGCGTAATCCGGTTGTTCTCCGACCGACTCTTCCATTCTCATCATATCCGAAATAATAATTTAAGGCCATACTTGTAATCGTTTGAATTGTTTTATGAGTTGATCCGCGACTAGAAGGGAGGGATCGTTTCCCCAAAGGGCTCCGAGAACGGCGACACCGCCGAAGGGGATATCTTTTAATTTCGTTATTGTCTGCGGGCAGATTCCTCCCAAGGCAATCACCTTATCATCGATGATGCCCTTCGCGTTTCGCAATCCATCTAAGGGGAATCCGCTACCATATCCTTCTTTGGATATACTCTGAAAGATCGGGCTAAGGAATACATAGTCGCATACCGGTTTATACTCGATAATCTCTTCCAGACTATGGCAAGAACGACTTATACTGCCTTTATATAAAGGTGGAGCTTCCGGGTTCCTCTTGTTCAAATGGACTCCTCCTAAAGCCCTTTCTTCTGCCAAGGTAAACCAATCATGAAGAACGATCCTGTCGTAATAGGCCGGAGAGATGTTATCCAATAAGCCCTCCAATTCATCACGTTTACAATCCGGTTTACGTAGATGTAAACGAGACATTCCTTCCGCAAATAGAAGTTCGATCAAAGAAGCTTCATCCGCAAAAAAATAAGGTGTAGTAATTACGACCAGCTTATTCATGATTCCATCGGATTTTATGAAGGGCAGAGGGTGAGAAGAAGTGGTTTACAGGTCCGTGCCCTTTTCCCATGCATACATTTGCCCCGTGAACGAGCGCGTTATTCATATATTCCTTGGCTAATCGTACGGCTTCCACCAATGAATGGCCGAGTGCCATATAAGCGGCGATGGCGGACGATAGCGTACAGCCCGTTCCATGGGTATTGAAGGTCTCCACTGTTGGCGAGACCAGACAAATCGGATTATTCTCATTGATAAATAACCGATCCACCGTTTCTACTCCGGGAATATGCCCCCCCTTGATCAATAGAGCGTTACATCCTTTTTCCTGCAATTTCCGGGCGGCAAGTAAGATATCCGCCTCGTTATTGATTTTTATACCGGAAAGATATTCCGTCTCGGGAATATTCGGAGTAAGCAGTGTCGCTTTAGGGAACAACTCATCCATGATGGTTCGGATGGCGTCATCCTCCAATAATTTACTTCCGCTCGTGGATATCATCACTGGATCTAAAATGATAGAAGTCTGTTGGAAGGAAGGTAAAGTTTCAGATACGACCTTTACGGCATCCTTGTTATGTAGCATCCCTATTTTTACGGCATCTACGATGAAATCCTCAAGAATAGCTTCGATTTGTCCTCTCAAAATCTCGGGAGAGATCGCTTGGATCCCTCGCACTCCCTGTGTGTTTTGAGCGGTTATAGCCGTTATCGCCGAGGCTCCAAAAACCCCCAGCGAGGAAAAAGTCTTAATATCCGCTTGTATTCCGGCACCACCGCCACTATCAGAGCCCGCGATCGTTAAAGCTACCGGATAACGGTACGTTTCATTTTTATCCATCTAACATTCGTTTTTCTTACGGCGGCATTACCCGCATCAAGTAGTAAGGGTATGATCTCAGCCCATATAGTATGGCACCCCTTCGACGACGCAAACTTAGTGAAAAAAATCGATATTAAGATATTTCCGGCTTTTAAACGATAATTTTAACGCAAGGTTATACTTCCATAAATCGTAGACGGGAGCCTTCTGGTTTTAGAAGGCTTCCGTCATATTCATATAAACCGCCATCCCTTTTTGGTTCGGGTCTTTGCCTACGTCTAGGCGGAAGTTCTTGCCGGGTTGCATTTGGATACGTAAGCCTACGCCGTAGTTGAACTTCCATTTATTCCAGTCTACGATAGGAGCGTTTCCGATCGTACCCGTGCCGACCCAGCCAACAAAACCACACTTCGCCCAGAAATTACCGCTCTTATATTTCTCCACGCTGCCGAACATATGACGATACTCCAGAATCCCATACGCCATGGTCTTGTCACGGTACTTGCCCCAATAGTATCCGCGAAGATCGAAAGGAGAGCCAAACGAAGGAAGCTCCGTAAAAGGAACGTTTCCCACACCGATTTGTGTCTTGGCGATCCATGCCAAGGTGCTACGAGGACGAAATACTTGCTGGAATTGGCGGTATTCTAACTCGAACATCTCATAATTATATGCACCGCCTAAATACTTTCCATACACTTTAGCGATCGCGCTTAGTAACATACCGGAACTTGGGGTCGCCACGTCATTTCGTGTATCGTATTGAATCAAGCCGCCGACACCGATATTGACATAATCTCGTTTGAACTTATTGAAATAAGGATCTTCGGCCATCACCGGGTTGATATCATCTGATTTGCTGAAATTAATATCAAAAAGAGGACCCGTATATAAATGAGGCCTAACTTCCCATACGAAACGGGGATATAGTTGGAAAGAACTCTTATGGAATTTCGTTGTCGAGTCGCTCTTCTCGATTTGCTCGATCGTCTCATAGCCTTTCCCGAAATAATGCGAAGGTTCGTTCCGATAACCGTAACTGATATAAATACGGAAGCGATTCTCGTTGAAGAATAAGGTACCGGCACCGGCAAAAACGAACGTCCCGTTTAAGGTAATGTTAAATCCCGCAGGGATAAACGATCGTTGGGATATCGTATCATTCTTGTTTAAGCGAAAGCTAGCCAAAACCGCGCCACCTACGCCAAAGGAGGCTTCCGGCGTGTAAGACGGTCCGCCAAGGATAGACCACCAGATCCTTTTGTTGGCCCGTATGGAGTCTTTATGTAATTGTTTATGATAACGTTGTATTTGCTTTTCGGTCATAGGCTTACCATCCAGCATCAGCACTTCTTTCGGAATCGTGTCATTGGAAATGCCTTGCGCCTTTACGGAAAAGGCGAATAGAAGGCAGGCCATATAAATTAAAAGATATCTAAACATTATTTTAATCAATATTTAGAGGGCAAAAGTACGAAATCCTCCTAATATGTATTCTTAAAGAATCCCTAATAAAAAAGAATAAACAGCTAAAAAGAAATGCTATTACAGTCTGGGGGGTGTAGAGACGTAGCGTGCGCGCTGCGTCTCTACAGCTAAGATTGGTACAAGACCTTGCCCTCTTCGGATATTAACAGCAAGGTTAGTTCGCCGTCGGGAAGGATAGGAGCGCAATACGATTTACATTTTTGTAAAAGTAATGGGAAGAAACGATTTTGTTCTTTTTCCGCAAGAAGCTCCCATAATTCACGGGCCAACGTAATCCGATTGATTGCATCTACGGTCGCCTCCTCGCATTTTGCTTCTTTCGCTACATCTTGAAGGAAGCCTTTGTTCATGACGACTTTTTTGCTGTGTGTATCCAGGAAACCTTCCGCAAGTTTCACCGCCTTGCCGATCATGATACCTAAGATAACCTGCTTGAAACCTAAATCGGCAGCGATCTTTAGCGTCTCTCCGATAAAGTTCCCATAATGGACGAATGATTGTGGAGGCAAAGAAGCGTATAAGCTCCGAAGGTAGCGTTCACTCTTCGCCCCGGAATTAATAACCAACGTCTCGCAACCTATCGCTTTGGCGACACTGGCTTCTTTCCGTATCGAGGCGATAAAAGCGTCCGATGAGAAAGGACGCACGATTCCGGATGTCCCGATAATGGAGATTCCCCCGATAATTCCAAGTTTCGGATTGAAGGTACGTTTCGCCAACTCCTCGCCACCGGGAACCGAGACCGTGACAATAGCGACGGAATCGGGTGAGGGCAGGAGTGGAATCAGCTCTTGCCGGATCATCTTACGGGGCGTGGCGTTTATAGCCGGGCCGCCGACTTTCAAGCCGAGTCCCGGAAGGGTCACGGTTCCGACTCCTTCACCTGCTTGGAAGATGACTCTTCCCGTATCGTCGCTTTCTGTTTCTTGACAATATTCTTCTTGTGCCATTACCGTGGCACGCTTGTGCCATCGGCTTGGCACAGCTGTGCCATCACCGTGGCACGACTCTGCCACGGCGATGGCACAACCGGATGCATCGAGAGATAATTGAACAGTAACCCGGATCCGGCTATGATTCGTCACGTCCGGATCATCCCCAGACTCCTTGATCACGGTACAGGTGGCGGAACACCCGGCCCATTCGGTATAGGCTACCGGCAACGTTATCTGTTCTCCCGAGGGTAATGTTATCTGGCTTTCTGTTTGTTCCTTCCTTGATAATAAGGCCAATAAAGCGGCTTTTGCGGCGGCGGTAGCACAAGCTCCGGTCGTATATCCGCTTTTCAAGGGAAAGAATTCGGGTAATAGGCGTTCGATTTGTTTGCGCAATCCGTCTTCACCATACACTCGGTAGAAAGTTTCCGGTAATGCGGGACGCTTCACGACAAATACTGGTATTCCGAATTGGCGGGCAGCGTTCACTTTATCCGTAAAATAGCCGGAGAAACCACTTTCCTTTGTCAAGATCGCATCCGGATGGAGTTGCTCCAACAACTTTAACTCATCCTCACCTTCTCGATAGAAAACCAGACGTTCTTGGGGGAAGCCCTGCTTCTCGGCCAACGACAAAGATTCCTCCCGCTCCAATATACGGAACCAAGTGGTATGCGATCGCCAATAAGGGCGGAGCGGGGCAAGGGTGTTCACGCCACTGAGGGCAAGTAGCCGTTGGATACCTTTGTTTTCCATTTGGTGAATTGCGTCTGCATAACTATCGCACCAAATCAAGTCCTCATCACGAGGTGGATACCGACGTTCGTAACGGATCACCGGAATCTGTAAACATTTCGATACTTTTTCGATCGTTTGGTGTAACACTTGAGCGAAAGGGTGTGCCGCATCAATCAATAGCTTAATCGCGTGGTCACGACAAAAACACTCCATTTCCTCCGCATTCATGGCTCCGGTCAAACGGATTCCATGCGCGCATTCAATGGATTGCAAAGTTCCTTTCGTAGAATAGTAATAGGTAGCGGCTGCCTCGTCCGCTACCCGCACAGCCACACGGCCTTCTGTCGTTCCTCCAAGGATCAGTATCATTACTTACGGAAAAGATGTTTGAATTCATCCGCATATAAGCGGGATAGACCCTTGCGATTATCGATGGCATCCCCGACGACAAGTAATGTTGTCAGTGTAAGATGATTCTCTTTTACGATTTTCGCGAGATCTTTCAGTTGCCCACGGTAGATCCGCTCGTCTTTCCATGTCAATTTATAGCAAGCGGCTACCGGAGTGGTTGGAGCGTAATGTCGCGATAATTCCTCTTGGACCTTCTCTACGACACCGGCGCTTAAGAAGATACACATCGTACTTTGGCTTTGAGCCAGTTTGTGCAGTTGCTCTTTCTCAGGCATGGGCGTACGTCCTTCGCCACGAGTGAGGATGATCGTTTGTACTTTCTCCGGAATCGTGAACTGGGAATAAAGAGCGGCGGCGGCGGCTTGGAAAGAGGAAATACCCGGAGTGATATGATAATCCATCCCGTATTGATCAAAGTAATTCATTTGCTCTTGAATAGCTCCATAGATGCAAGGATCGCCCGTGTGCAAACGAACGACAAACAATCCTTTATCATAAAACTCTTTCATCAACGCGAACTGTTCTTCCAGATTCATATCCGCCGAGCTTCGCACCGTAGCGCCTGCCTTCGCGCATAAGGTAAGTTCTTTCGGGACGAGGCTTCCTGCATACAGGATCAAATCCGCTTTCTCCAACATTTGCCGTCCGCGGATAGAGATCAAGTCCGGATCGCCGGGACCGGCTCCTACGATCTCGATATGTCCCTTGCGGCAGGCCGTCCGATCTAACGCTACGGCAAAGGTATATTCATTTCCTTTCCCTAAATCCGCTTTTTGCTTCTCGACCAAAAGCGGACCGCCATGAGCCGCATAAATGGCGGAAGCTTCCGATACACTTGGGGATTCGGTTACCTCCAGTACTTTCTCCGAGGGATTGGGTACCGGGATATCTTTCAGCTCCTCCGATGTATAGGTGTGGAAAGGGCATTCCATAACTCCATAAGCCAGTAATGTCAGCACCGGTTCGCATTTCTTTAAATCGATTGTATTTACATCCGCCAAAGCTTCCGGATATAGGCGTTTATCACGCAATACATCTTTAATATGTTCGTAAACGACCGTAGGATCGCCTTGCATATCCTTGCGGCAACCCATTCCTAGGTGGAGGACTTTCGGTATATAGGTGATCGTAGGGATGGAAGTATCGTATTGTTGGGGACTGACGATCATCAATAACTCATAGTCTTGCTGCGGTATCGCCTCGAAGGAATAAAAGATAGAGACATGAGACGGGACCGTACGCTCCAAATAATCCGTTCCTTTATCTCGTATATCAAGGAGTAGCGCTGTCGGTTTTCCATTGACAAAAGTGGAGATGGCGGCATTGCTATCTTTGACGATCAAGGTCCAATCGTATTTCTTCCCTAATGTATCGAGCGCCCATAGGTTTGCGTTGTCGCTTTGTGTCGTAATAATCGCTTCGGCTCCTAATAGGTTCGCTAACTCTTTGGAAAGATCGTTCGCTCCACCGATATGTCCGGATAAGACAGGAATCACGTATTTGCCGGTACTATCTATACAAACCACGGCCGGATCGGTATGTTTATCTTCCGCGAAGGGAGCGATACTGCGTACGCAAATTCCCATCGCTCCTATAAATACCAAACTACTGGATTCGTGAAAAACCTCTTTTGAGAAAGAGCCGAATGGTAAGATCTTCGCCTCGGGATAAGAAGCAAGAATTCGCTCAGCAAGCACCCGGCTACTATCGGATATTGGAATAATTGATATTGTACTCATAATTTATAAATAACATTCACGGTAATCGTATTAAAATCATCAATCGTGATACGGGTTTGGGCGGATATCCGAAGACCGGTTTGGCGGACCGCTTCCTCTAAAAGCGCTTTGCTTTCGTCGGATACGGAGTTGAAGACGATGACACCGCTCTCTTTCATCTTTTTGGAAACTACCATAAGGATCTCCACTAATTTCCCGCCATGTCCGCCGATAAAGATTGCATCCGGAGCCTCCAACGCTGATAAATCCACCGATAAGAAATCTCCGATTATAGCCTCGATACCCGGAGTCCCAAAACGACGGCAATTCTCAGTCATTAACTTTCGTCCCTCTTCCCGGATCTCAAAACTCGTGATATGCAAATGCGGGAACAGCAATTTAGCCTCTATCGAGACAGAACCCGTGCAAAAGCCGATATCCCAAAAACGTTCCCGGTTTCTCAGATCCAGCATGCTTAAAGATAACAAACGGATCGGCATTTTGGTTATCATCTTCTCCCGCCCGCTCAAATGCTCGAACGCGAAATCCGGCAGGCCGAACTTACGGGAATGCCCGTCACGCTCTTTCCGGAGAATCAAGCAATTCGGATGAACGAAATTATTCATTGCCGCGGCTTGTATACTGAATTGGCGGATGCTCTGCCGTTCGGTATTTCCTAACCGTTCTCCCACGAACATGGTATAATTATCATAGCCGTATTCCAGCATCCGGCGAGCGATAGTCGTAGGCGTATGTTCCCGATCCGTGAGCACGCCTATCTTAGACGCACTTTCGATCAAGGCACGATCGAACTCGTGCCAAGGCCGTCCGGTAAGGGAGACGATCCGCATATCGTGGTAAGGCATCAATAGATTTTGTGCCAAGAGTTGCAAGGAATTAAATGACGGGTACAGGCGGATTTGCGCATCCGGCAATCGGTTTTGAATCGTAACGGCGAATCCGAAAAACAAAGGATCTCCGGAAGCGAATACAACGATGCTTTCCCGACCGTCGTACGAACGATAGCGATCGAAGACCTCGTCCAACGGGACTTTTATATCGATCCAGTCCGCTTTCTCGGGCAAGAGCGAACGTACGATCTCATGATGCCGCACGCCTCCGGAGAACACCCGGTGGGACAAGATTATCTCCAATATCTCCGGCGGAAAGTATTGCCGCATATTATCATCCAGCCCTATGACATAAAATCGGTTCATACGTCTCTTCCCGGCTTTAATTGTTCTGCGTCATTAAAACAAAGGATGGCATTCACTAGCGTAGCCGCTAAATTACTACCTCCTTTACGACCTTCCACGATTAGTTTCGGTATACCGATAAAAGGTTTCACCATATGTTTGGATTCCTGCACATGTACAAAACCTACCGGAGCCGCGATAATGCCAGCTGGAGTGGCTTTACCTTTACGTATTAAATCGCATAATTCCATAAGGGCGGTCGGGGCGTTCCCGAAGACAAACAGAGCGGTCGGATGCTCTTCCACGGCCCGACGAATACCGGCTTGAGTACGGGTAATTCCTTTGCTCGAAGCCATCTCAGCGACCCGCTCGTCTTGAAGGTAGCATTTCACTTCGACACCCAGACGTTGCAGAGCTCCCTTACGAATGCCGGAAGCAGCCATCGTGACATCGGTGATGATCGTAGGAACTTCCCCGCCGCTGATCTTATTATATAATGTAGAGACAGCATCCGGGTCGGCATAAAGGATATTTTCCATATCGAAATCGGCCGTCGTATGAATGGCATGGAGTAACGCCCATTTCTTATCCAACGGGATCTCTTGGTTTTTCAATTCCTTCTCGATCGTACGGAAACTACGGATCATGATGTCCTGTCCGATACCCGTATCCATTTTCTTTTGTTTGATCTCGCCATAATATCCCCGGGGAGTGATCATATGATTCCCGGAAAGATATGTTTGTGAGTTTCCGATCAAGACTACCGTGAACATATCGATCTGCTCGGGGTCCAGATCTGCGAGCGTAGTGACGAATACTTCTTGCTCCTCCCGTCCGGCCTGACGTACATAACCGACCGGAGTCTCCGGCTTGCGTTCTTGCAGGAACAATTCTTTTAAGCGATAGAGTTGCCAATAACGTCCCTCGCTTTTTGGATTATAGATCGCCGTAACAAAATCGGCCATGGCCGCCGCGTGAATCCGTTTCTCGATCAGTTCCCAAGGAGTCATCAAGTCTGAGAGGGAAATCACACAGAAATCATGTCCGATAGGAGCGCCAAGCAAGGACGCAGCTTTCTGGAAAGCGCTGATGCCCGGATACGACTCGATCTCGATCTCGCTTCCGGATTCTTTCTTCATCTCATAAATCAGAGGAGTCATGCCATAAATACCGGCGTCACCGGAACTGATCACGCAAACCGTCTTTCCCTCGTTGGCATAAGCGAAAGCTTGCTCGGCACGAGCTTGCTCACGTTTCATACCTGTATCTATACATTCCGTTCCCTCACGAAGCAAGTGGGTGATAAAACGGAAATAATATTTATATCCTATGATGACATCCGAGCTTTGGATAGCGGCCAAAACCGCAGGCGTTATATCGGCCTCGCTACCGGGGCCGATTCCGGCGACTATAATCTTGCCTTTATTCATTCAAATCTATTTTATAATACAATGTTCTCAATAAATATAATACAAATATACAGGCTTTACTTCTTTCTTCTCGCTTTTCGCCTGATATATTTTATCGCAAGCCATACACCGGATAAGGAAACGAACGTGCCTCCCAACATGGTTCCCCACATCACGATATTCCATAAGACCGGATGATCTACCAAGAATTTCAGATTCAAGCTATGCAATGCCGGATACATCCAATGGTTCCAACGAGACGGCGTATTTACATAACGGTATTGTCCATTACGGGGATTAATGTAATAACAACTATTATCCACGTCTTGAATAGATACTTTCCAGACCGGGAGTTCTAAATTCCTTTTTCGTGAGATATAATACGTATCATAAGCATCCAACAGTTTGATATCAGCCGTGGTCCTGATACCATGTATCTGAGACAATACGGAACGGATTTCTTCCGGTCGCAGGTTCAATAAAGATATCCCGTCACTCTTATTTGCGTTCACGACAATATCCTTCGTGTCTGTTTGTACGATGTAAAAGGGTATATCACCAAAACTACTCCATTCCAATTGACGGATCTGGCCGGGATAGGCTTGTATGACCGCCCTGTAATCCAACGGATAATCGAGTGGGGAAGGAGCCATCTTCCGCAGTTCTTGAACCGGGTTTATATCGAGCTTGGCTTTCAACCCCCAATCCTGTACACGAGCTAAAGACATCATACCACTAAAGCAGAAGGTGAGGACGAATAAACCGAATAACACCCCAAGAATATGATGCCATTTATACCAGAACTTCTTATAAGGGGAAATCAAATGACGTCTCCTCGCTAACCGGAAATCCCGTATTCCTAAATAGATCCCGGCGATACACATAACGCACCCGATTCCGGATAACCAGACAACTACCTTTATCCATAATTCAGCGTCTTGCCGCAAGGAAGTGAAATAGACCCAATGAGGGATCGCCCCGAGCCAAGTCCAGAAACGACTGTTTTTATCCGTATATTGCAAAACCTCCCCGGATTTAGAGGATATGTATAATTCATGTCGTTCCGGATCGGCGAAATGGAATTTATAGATCGGAAATTCCTCTTTTAAACGACCGAATGGAATCCATTGGTCCAAGGTGTACAAGGAATCTACCTTCGCTATGGAAGAGGTATTCCATTGTGATGCCACACGTTGGATACGATTCCAGTCGATTACGGGTAATCTTTCCGTCGAGTCGGCAGGAATATCATAGCTCCCTTTCTCCGTCCGGATATGAAAAACAGTTTGTCCCAAATAGCTGTTTAAGGTAACATGGCTTATCCGCTCGTTCTGCGGTAAACGTTTCTCTATCTGGTCTAACGAAGGAAGATTCTCCAGAGAGAGAATATCCATCTTCGCCCGTTTATCGGCCCGGTCCGCTCGCGGGAACGTATGGTAGATCATTACCAATCCCGATAGGAACCAAACGAGAAACAGGATACTGAACGCCGTGCCCAGTATCCTGTGTATAAATAGCGTGATCTTTGTCAATAGATTCATGAGCGTATGTTCTATATATTATAATGTATAGGAGATAGCCACTTGGAAATTACGAGGCATGCTTGGCACCATCTGTTGTCCGAGCGCTTGGTTATAATAATTGTTGTCAAACAAGTTATTCAAGTTGAATGTAAGGTGAATATTGTTGTTCAACAAATAAGACATACCGAAATCGGTTACCCAATACGGATCGAACCAAGAGTTGTTAGATGTATTACGGTATACTTTACCGGTATAACTGCTACTCAAGTGAAATTCCAGATTCTTCAAGACACCCCGAGGGATGGTATAACTGCCGTATGCGTAGAAAGTCTGGTTCGGTACGTTGCTCTGCCAGTTTCCTTCTTGGCTATTCAATTGTTGCTTTGTCTCATCCGGGTTATTGCCATAGATAGCCTCGATCAATTCCGGATCCTTTATTTCTTTCATCTCCCGGATCTTGGAGTCGTTCAATCCATAACCGATCGTCAGCGCTAAGGTGCTTACCGGAGAAAGAGTGACATCAAAATCAAAACCTTTGGAATCTTGTACACCCACCTGTCCGATTACACTCATCGTGGTAGTCTCGCCGTTTACTTCCTCTTGATAGTTGTTGGTCAACGTAGCCGTACTGTTCATCTTCCGGATATAGAACAAGCTGGCATTGGCGCTTAATATATTGTTCAATTGATATTTAAGACCCACCTCGGCTTGGTATCCTTTCTCCGGCTTAAATACTTCCTCATTGCGAGCAGGCTCGAAACGATTTCCATCACCTCCTACATAAATGACGTTATCTTGATAGAACGTACGGATCGGCTTGAAGAAAGAGGCGAAAGACGCATAAATGGATGTATTCGGATGGGGCAGATAGACCGCTCCGAAACGATAAGTCAACGCCTTATTCTTTATCATATTGAAGCTTGAATGCTCCTCATACTCACGTCGTCCGGTAGGAGTTGTAGCGCTGGCG
The DNA here is from genome assembly GCF_056640955.1 of Parabacteroides sp. KHUB-02. Classification (NCBI taxonomy): domain Bacteria; kingdom Pseudomonadati; phylum Bacteroidota; class Bacteroidia; order Bacteroidales; family Tannerellaceae; genus Parabacteroides; species Parabacteroides sp. KHUB-02. Next base: position 1,544,650 of record NZ_JBWQEV010000001.1, read on the forward strand.
GACATATAACGGAAAAAGTCGTAACGTAGAGCGGCTAATACCTTCCATTGCTCGTTGAACTCAACCATATCTTGAAGATAAAGGCTGTTGGAATAATGATGCGTAACCGTTGCTTTCGAGAATTTACTGGTCATATATCCCATGCTATGCGGATCATAAACGGATACATGCGAATAAAGGCCGGGACCCTGAACATCATCTCCTAAATTATAGCCCGAATAGCTGGTACGATTCAAGGCGACGAAAGAGTAACCTCCCATATACGTATGCTTTATCTCACCCGTCCTGAATTTACCGCTTAGCTCGAGCGTATTGGCTACCGTCTTGGCTATATGGGAGAAGCGAAGCGGGAAAGAAAGATATACACTGTCCAAACAGATATATTTTTTCTGGCCGTTTTTCATATAATAATGATCATAGATCGGATCATCACTTTCGAGATAGTCGAGGGCTTCCGTCCCAAAATAGTTGATATCGTCGTTATTGTAAGAAAGGCGATCTGTTAGTTTCGCGCCGTTCCAAAAAGTATGTGTGTATTGCGTCGATACGTTCCATGCGTGATTCTTCATAAAGTCGGACTCGTTATTGTAGCGAGCCTCACGGTCAAGTCCCGGTAGCATCTCATTTTTATGGAGATATAACTGTCCTGTTTGCACATTATATACATCATTTGCCATTAAATCGGGAAGACCGATCTCCGTCCCATAGAAGTCGCGGTTAAAACCTCCGCGAACATCTAATATGTCACGTTCCGTCATTTTAGCTTGCAATGCCAGATAACCGGAAAAGCGACGGTTGCCATTATCACGCCAGCCCTCTTGATCGGAAAAGTTGACATTGGCGTAATAATTGACCGGACCGACCAATTTACCGCCCATGCCAAGTGTCGCCTCTTTATTCTCGTAACTACCGTAGGCCAATCGAGCATTAACGCTCTGTTTCTCTGACGGGGATTTACGAACGATATTCAAGGTTCCACCTACGGCTGAATGTCCGTAAAGTACAGAAGCCGGTCCCTTTAATAATTCAATAGACTCGATACAGGATAGATCGGGTACGGGATAAGAGTTGTTTATTGCCGAACGTTCATCGCGGATACCGTCTATCATCATGATAGAATGATCGAAACCACGGATCGACAATTGTTGAAATGCGCCATAAGATGTCTGGAATCGTACGCCCGGCATAAAGCGTACCGCATCTTGGATATTACGGATACCTCGCAACTCCAAACTACTCGCCGTAATGCTATTAATTGAAATAGGAAGATATTTCATAGGTACGTCCAACTTCGTGATTTGTGGACGTGGCTTGCGTGCGGCGGTCGCTACGACTTCTTGAATATTGAATGTCGTATCGGCGAAATTCGTGTACTCATTCTTGTGTTGTGCCTGCATCGTACTGATACATAAGGCTGTCAACGGTAAGATTGTCAAAACTCTTTTCATATATTTAGCATTATAACTGTTTATTGTATGCATGTGAAATCCCTTTCGAAAGAAATTCCATTTTCCTTCGAATGAAAATTTAGTTTCTTTCGGAAGGAATTACTTTTTCTTCCGAAAGGAATAAAACATAGATTTGGAGAACTTTTTTAGTCCTTCTCTACCGCATAAGCTTTCTTCTTATCAACGATATCGATCATCTTATGTTTAGCCATGAAACGGGCATGTTCGATGAAGATCTTCTGAATATCCGGATTCTGTCCCAGACCTTCCATAAATACGCTTACCTCGTAGCCTTTCTTTTCCAGTTCCTCTTTCCAATCACCGGCGATATCGTTTTTCGCATGGTCTCCGGCGACAAACATAAATGGCATCAACAAGACTTTCTTCGTTCCATTGGCCTTTACTTGGGCTACCATCGTATCAAAAGTAGGATAGCCCTCGATGGTTCCTACGGAATAATCCTTGAATCCCTTCTCCTTCAACATATAATCCAACATGGCATATTGAGCCGTCGCCGGAGTATAAGTGCCATGGCCTACCAATAAAGTAGCGCCTTCTTTCGCCCCATTTTTTGTGATAGCGACGATTACCGCCTCATAATCCTCCGGTGTATACAATAAAGGATTACCGATACGAATCTCCTTGAAAGAAGATTTCATGGTGGCAACATCCTTACGTAAGGATTCCATCTCGATACCTTCGATTATATTCGTGGATTGGATCAAGACATGTGTATAACCATCAGTCTTTAATTTTTCCAAGGCCTCGATCGGGTTCAGTTTCTCTACGCCACGAGCTTTTAAGCGGCGCATTACAATGCGAGAAGTCCATGCCTCACGCAACTCAACATCTTTGAAAGCTTCTTTCGCTTTTTGATTGATCGCGTCGATTGTCAAGGCACGGGTATCATCATGGGTTGTTCCAAAATGTACCATCAATAAAGCGGCCTTATCGCCCGGTTGTAAAGAGGCGAATAAATCGGATGCTACAAAATTCTCGCCATCGTGCGCACGACAAACTAGGCTGATGACCAGCAGGAAGAAAGATAGTAAGTGTTTCCTCATCATATGAATATATTAATAATTAGATTACATATCAATCCCACGGAGACAACGTATTATTCTGTCTCCAACATCTTTTAGATATAGGTGATATTTCTATCCTCTTAATTACTCCTAACCCCGGGAGGAATTAATCATTACTTCGCTTGGCAGGTTTCCTGACTGGCTCGGAAAGCAACCTTCCCATCTTTCTTAAGACAGTGGCATAGCAGAACGCTTTCCTTTTCAAGAGCTTCACAGTAGCGGGCACTGTTCCGGATTCTAACCGGATTCCCTTTTATAGAGTTGTCGGTAGACAAACTCTATCACCTAAGCGGTCGCAAATTTATATAAATAATCCCGAAAAGTAACAACATCTTTCAAAGAATCCCTGTTTCAATAGCATCTTTTTTGTTTAACATCAAATAAATAGATATGGAATGGATAACTAATTTACTTCAACATTATCCGGAGCTAGCTATTTTCATAACCTTAGCTCTCGGTTTCTGGATTGGCAAGTTTAAGATAAAGAAGTTCACGCTGGGAACGGTTACCAGCGTATTATTGGTCGGTGTATTGATCGGGCAATTAAAAATCGATATAAGCGGACCGTTAAAGTCCGTCTTTTTCTTGATGTTCCTCTTCGCTGTAGGATATAGCGTTGGGCCACAGTTCTTCCGGGGATTGAAAAAGGAAGGTCTTCCTCAAATGCTTTTCGCCGCCGTCATGTGTATATTTTGTTTGATCGCTCCTTTTTTGTTAGCGAAACTTATGGGATATAACGCAGGCGAGGCCGCAGGATTATTGGCGGGCTCCCAGACGATGTCGGCAGTATTAGGAGTTGCCGAAGATACGATCGGACAGATGAATATTAGCGATACGGATAAAAGCGCTATGGTAAATGTAATGCCCGTGGCCTATGCGGTAACTTATATTTTCGGTACGGCAGGATCCGCATGGTTAGTGAGTGATATCGGGCCACGTCTTTTAGGAGGACTCGACTACGTGAAAAAAGCGTGTAAAGAGCTAGAGGCTAAAATGGGAAATAACGACGAGAGCGAGCAACCGGGCTTTATGCCAGCCGCCCGTCCGGTAACTTTCCGGGCCTATAAGATTAGTAATGAATGGTTCAAGGATGGCAAAAGCGTAAAGCAGTTGGAGGTATATTTAGACCAATTGGGACGGCATTTGTTCGTGGAGCGTGTCCGTATTAATAATGTAGTAACCGATGTTAAACCGGATTTGGTTTTACATACCGGAAATGAGGTTGTTCTAAGCGGTCGCCGGGAATTCGTGATCGGAGAGGAGAACTGGATTGGCGACGAGGTCAATGACATTGAATTGCTTGATTTTCCGGCAGAGACGTTACCCGTACTAGTGATCCATAAGGAATACGTGGGGAAAAAGATCTGCTATTTACGCAATCAATCGTTCATGCATGGTGTTAGCATCAAGTCCGTAAGGCGTGCGGGTATCAATATCCCGGTCTTGGCCGCTACGGTGATAGATTCCGGTGATATGCTGGAATTGGTAGGCATGAAATCAGAGGTAAATAAAGCGGCGACGGCTTTAGGATATCCCGATCGCCCAACCAATCAGACCGATTTGATTTTCGTGGGTATCGGTATTTTCTTAGGGGGAATTTTAGGTTCGCTCGCGATTCATTTCGGGGGTGTCCCGATTAGCCTAAGTACGAGTGGAGGTGCTTTGATAGCCGGGCTCGTCTTTGGATGGCTTCGTTCTAAGCATCCGACCTTCGGGCGTATTCCGGAGCCTTCCGTCTGGATATTAAATAATTTGGGATTGAATATGTTTATCGCCGTAGTCGGTATCACGGCGGGTCCCAGTTTCGTGACCGGATTGAAGGAAGTCGGTATAAGTTTATTTATTATCGGTGCTTTAGCGACATCTATCCCGCTTATCATCGGTATTCTGATGGGACGTTACGTTTTTAAGTTCCACCCGGCTATTACTTTAGGTTGTACGGCGGGTTCACGTACGACAACTGCCGCATTAGGAGCGGTGGAAGATGCCGTAGGAAGTGAGACTCCAGCCTTGGGCTATACCGTTACCTATGCGGTAGGTAATACTTTATTAATTATCTGGGGTGTCGTTATCGTACTAATCATGTAATATATATAATGTATGGAAAAGAAGAAAATACAGATCACGAGAGAATATGAGAAAAAGATGTCGGAGATTAGCCCTTTCGAGCTAAAGAACATCTTGATAGAGTTAGCGGATGAGAGCGCTCGTAAAAGTACGCACATCATGCTGAACGCAGGAAGGGGAAATCCAAACTGGATCAGTACGGTTCCACGGGAGGCATTCTTCCTATTAGGGCAGTTCGCCTTGGAGGAATGCCAGCGGGAAACCGAATTGGCAGATGAGATGGCCGGAGCCGCAGGGGTTCCCAACCGCAAAAGGATCGCGTCTCGCTTCGTACAGTTTCTAAAGAAACATGCGCAATCTCCCGGCGCTACTTTATTGAAGGGTACCTATGAATATCTGGTCACGGAAAAAGGTGTAGATGAGAATGAGCTTGTATACGAATGGGCGGAAGGTGTCATTGGTGATCAATATCCGGTTCCCGATCGTATCTTGAAATATACGGAAATGCTCGTGCGGGATTATTTAGACCAAGAATTATGTGATAACCAGCCCCCTGAGGGAATATTCGACCTTTTCGCTACCGAGGGCGGAACTGCCGCCATGTGTTATATCTTCGATTCCTTGCAGCAGAATTTCTTGTTGAATAAGGGAGACAAGATCGTTCTCTTCGCTCCGGTATTCACTCCTTATATAGAGATTCCGGAACAGGCTCGTTATCTTTTTAATGTCATAGAGATAAAAGCCTTGAAGATGACAAAAGACGGCTATCACACGTGGCAATATCAAGAAAAAGATTTAGATGTCCTGAAAGATCCTAGCGTGAAAGCCGCTTTCATAACAAACCCGAGCAACCCGCCTTCATACGGATTGACAAAAGCATTGATGAATAGGATCGTTGAGATCGTACGGAACGACAATCCCAACCTCATGATTATTACGGATGATGTGTATGCGACATTTATTCCGCATTTTCGCTCGATGATGGCCGAATTACCAAAGAATACGTTATGTGTCTACTCTTTCTCCAAATATTTCGGGGCAACCGGATGGAGATTGGCGGTAATCGCTTTACATCAAGATAATATTTACGACCGGATGATCCGTGAATTGCCAAGAGATAAACAGGAGCTTCTAAAAAAACGATATAGCAGTCTATCCTTACATCCCGAGGATATCCGCTTTATTGATCGTATGGTAGCCGATAGCCGTCAAGTAGCCTTGAATCATACGGCCGGTCTTTCCTTGCCACAGCAAACACAAATGTCTCTGTTTGCGTCTTTCGCTCTATTAGATGCGGAAAATACCTATAAGAAAAGGATGCAGGATATGATCCACGAGCGTTTACACACATTGTGGGAAAGCACCGGATTCACCTTATTAGACGACCCTTTGCGTGCGGGATATTATAGTGAGATCGATATGCTTGTCTGGGCTAAGAAATTCTATGGGGATGATTTCGTGGAATATCTAAAAAAGAATTACGAACCTCTGGATGTCGTTTTCCGTCTGGCACAGGAAACTTCCTTGGTTTTACTGAACGGAGGAGGTTTTGATGCTCCCGAGTGGTCTATCCGCGCATCTTTAGCTAACCTTAAACGGGAAGATTATGTCCGGATCGGAGAGGGTATCGCATCTATTTTGCATAGTTATGCCCAAAGATGGAAAGAAAGTCTCGATAAGTAGAAAAAACAGCTCCAAGGCTTGAACAAAACGGGCTAATGGTACGTTTTATTAATAAACGTGCGATTAGCCCGTTTTTCTAAGTTATCCGGGAGATTATAAATAACCTCTATAACCTCATAGAAATTATCGAACAAATTGTATTTCATTATATTATATATTTGTTGATAATAAAAACAAAGACTCATTGGCAGATGTCTTATTTATTACATTTTAGCTGGTTATAGATAAATATATTTGCGAAAAGGCTTACAATAAAAAACGAATATGAATATGGTGTACGACATTGACATGCTTAGAAATTTCTATGCGAATTTCCCCAGAAGAGTGGACACAGCCCGCGAACGTATCGGTGGTCGCCCGATGACCTTGGCCGAGAAAATCTTATATGCGCATCTATACGATGAAAGCTCGACTCGCCTTTTCAAAAGAGGTGAGGATTATGTGAATTTCCGTCCCGACCGTGTGGCTATGCAAGATGCCACCGCTCAGATGGCGCTTTTACAATTCATGAACGCCGGAAAAGAAAAATCCGCAGTACCGGCTACCGTGCATTGCGACCATTTGATCCAAGCGAATATGGGAGCCAAGACGGATATCGATACGGCTACCAAAAGCAATAGCGAGGTCTATGATTTCTTGAAATCGGTCTCCGATAAATATGGAATCGGTTTTTGGAAACCCGGAGCAGGCATTATCCATCAAGTGGTATTGGAAAATTATGCGTTTCCCGGCGGTATGATGGTAGGAACTGATTCACATACCCCGAATGCCGGAGGACTTGGAATGGTCGCTATCGGAGTAGGAGGAGCCGACGCCGTGGATGTCATGACCGGAATGGAATGGGAACTGAAGATGCCGAAACTAATTGGTGTTAAGTTAACTGGTAGTTTGAATGGTTGGGCCTCGCCGAAGGACGTGATTCTTAAGCTAGCGGGCATCTTAACCGTAAAAGGTGGAACGAACGCTATCATCGAATATTTCGGTCCGGGCACCGCCTCAATCTCAGCGACCGGAAAAGCTACGATCTGTAATATGGGTGCCGAGGTAGGAGCGACTACTTCCTTATTCCCATTCGATAATACAATGGCTCAATATCTTCGTGCCACGGGACGTGACGAGGTAGCGAGCTGGGCCGAAGCTATCGGTGAATATCTGGAAGCGGATATGGACGTTCGTGCCGAGCCAGATAAGTTTTACGATCGTGTAATCGTTATTAACCTTTCCGAATTGGAGCCGCATATCAATGGTCCGTTCACGCCGGATGCAGCTACGCCTATCTCGGAGTTTGCCGCAAAAGTAAAAGCGAATGGCTATCCCCGAAAGATGGAGGTGGGATTAATCGGTTCCTGTACCAACTCTTCTTATCAAGATCTAAGCCGTGCGGCATCCATTGCTCGCCAAGCTTATGAGGATAAAATACCGGTAGCGGCACCCTTGATCATCAACCCGGGTTCCGAGCAAATCCGTTATACGGCGGAAAGAGATGGTATTATCGGTGATTTTGAACGGATTGGCGCAACCATTATGGCGAATGCCTGTGGTCCTTGTATCGGACAATGGAAACGTCATACGGATGATAATACCCGTAAGAATTCGATCGTTACTTCATTTAATCGTAACTTCGCTAAACGTGCGGACGGTAATCCGAATACACATGCTTTTGTCGCTTCTCCGGAACTGACACTGGCCTTGACCATCGCAGGTGATCTATGTTTCAATCCTTTGACCGATACCTTGAAGACAGAGGATGGTAAGGTTGTGAAACTGAAAGAACCGAAAGGCACGGATTTTCCGCCGAAAGGTTTCGAGGTAAAGGATAACGGCTATCTGGCACCTACGGGTAAGAACGTAGTGGTGAACATCGATCCGGAATCCAATCGCCTACAGGTATTAAAGCCTTTCGCTCCTTGGACCGGAGAGGATTTCACGAATATGCCCCTTCTTATCAAGGCTGAAGGTAAATGTACGACGGATCATATCTCGATGGCCGGTCCATGGTTACGTTTCCGTGGGCATTTGGAAAATATATCGGATAATATGTTGATGGGAGCCGTAAACGCTTTCAATGGGAAGACAAACTCTGTATTGAATCAACTGAACAATGAATATGAAGCAGTTTCTGCCGTAGCGAAACAATACAAGGCAAATGGTATTTCCTCGATCGTCGTAGCGGAAGAAAACTATGGTGAAGGCTCTTCCCGGGAACATGCAGCCATGGAGCCTCGCTTCCTAAATGTAAAAGTGATCCTAGCCAAGAGTTTCGCCCGTATCCACGAGACAAACTTGAAGAAACAAGGAATGTTAGCACTGACTTTCGCCGATAAGGAGGATTATAGCAAGATCCGTGAGAATGACCATATCTCGATCATCGGATTGAAAGATTTTCAGCCGGGCAAACCGTTGACGGCCGTTCTTCTTCATGCGGATGGTACGCAAGAATCATTCCCGGTTAACCATACGTATAATGATTTACAAATTAAATGGTTCAAGGCGGGTTCCGCTTTAAATACAGCTCACTAAGACAAACAAAAAAATCTTGATATCATGAGTAAGATAACAAAGAAAGGTAATCATATTTTCGTTCCGGATCACGTGACGATCCCTTATATTGAAGGAGATGGCGTGGGGCATGAGATCACTCCCGTTAGCCAAAAGATAGTAAACGCTGCCATCAAGCAAGCTTACAACGGAACCCGTTCCATTGAATGGAAAGAGGTCTTAGCCGGCGAAAAGGCGTTTAAGCAAACCGGAAGTTGGCTTCCCGATGAGACTATGGAAGCATTCCGTGAATACATCGTCGGTATTAAGGGACCGTTGACAACTCCGATTGGTGGAGGTATCCGTTCATTAAATGTGGCCCTCCGTCAGACGTTGGATTTATATGTTTGTCTCCGTCCGGTTCGTTGGTTTAAAGGAGTCGTATCTCCGGTAAAGGAGCCGCAAAAAGTGAATATGTATATCTTCCGTGAGAATACAGAAGATATCTATGCCGGAATCGAATGGCAACAAGGGACTCCGGAGGCACAAAAGTTATTGAAGTTCCTCACCGAGGAAATGGGAGTGAAGAAAATACGTTTCCCGGAAACTTCCTCTTTCGGCATCAAGCCGGTTTCTGTGGAAGGTACGGAGCGTCTGGTGCGTGCCGCTATCGAATACGCGATATTGCATCAGTTACCGAGCGTGACTTTGGTACACAAAGGTAACATCATGAAATTCACGGAAGGTGGTTTCAAACTATGGGGATACGCTTTAGCGGAACGGGAGTTTGCGGATCTCACTTTCACATGGCCTCAATATGAGAAGATCAAGAAAGAGCAAGGCGAGGAAGCGGCCAATACCGCCTTAGTGGAAGCTTCAAAGGCCGGTAAAATCATTATCAAGGATGTCATAGCCGATGCTTTCTTGCAAAACACTCTATTAATTCCGGAAGAATATTCCGTGATCGCTACCTTGAACCTGAACGGCGATTATATCTCCGATCAATTAGCGGCAATGGTAGGTGGCATTGGCATTGCTCCCGGCGCTAATATCAACTATAACAGTGGTCATGCGATCTTCGAGGCAACACATGGAACCGCTCCGAATATCGCGGGAAAGAATCTCGTAAACCCCTCTTCCTTATTATTATCATCCGTGATGATGCTGGAATATATGGGATGGAGTGATGCAGCTAACCTGATTACATCCGCTATGGAGCAAGCTTTCTCCGCTGGAGAGGCCACTCATGACTTGGCTCGTTTTATGCCGAATGGCAAATCTCTCGGCACCAAAGAATTTGGTGATCGTATCATCTCTATTATCGAAACAATTAAATTAGTATAGTCATGTTGAAGAAAGAATATTTAATTTACAAATTGTCCGAGGCTGCCAGAGAGGCTTGCAAGATTGACAACGAACTTTTCCCGATGTATAATGTGAAACGTGGCCTTCGTAACGAGGATGGTAGCGGCGTGTTAGTAGGATTGACCCAAGTCGGTAATGTAGTAGGATACGAACGCTTGCCAGAGGGCGGTCTTAAAGCGATCCCCGGTAAGTTATTCTATAGAGGTTACGACGTAGAGGATTTAGCGCGTGATTTCATCAAGGAAAAACGGTTCGGTTTTGAGGAAGTGGCTTATTTATTACTTTCTGGTAAACTCCCCGATAAAGAGGAATTATCAGCCTTTAAAGAACTGTTGAACGATAATATGCCCTTGGAGCAAAAGACCAAGATGAATATTCTGGATCTGGAAGGACAGAACATCATGAATATATTGGCTCGTAGCGTATTGGAGATGTATACCTTCGACGCAAACCCGGACGACACCTCCCGAGATAACTTAATGCGCCAATCTATTGAATTGATCTCTAAGTTCCCGACGATTATCGCTTATGCCTACAATATTTATCGTCATAGCACACAGGGGCGTTCTTTACACATCCGTCATCCGCACGAGAACTTATCGATCGCAGAAAATTTCCTTCACATGCTGAAACGTGATTTCACGGATCTGGACGCACGTACGTTGGATTTGCTCTTGGTATTGCAAGCAGAACATGGTGGTGGTAATAACTCTACGTTCACGGTACGCGTCACTAGTTCTACGGGAACGGATACGTACTCATCTATCGCAGCTGGTATCGGCTCATTGAAAGGCCCGTTGCACGGAGGCGCCAATATTCAGGTAGTAGATATGTTCCATCATTTAAAAGAGAATATCGCAGATTGGAAGAACGTGGACGAGATCGATACTTATTTCATGAGGATGCTTAACAAAGAGGCTTATAACAAGACAGGCTTGATCTATGGTATCGGCCATGCGGTCTATACGATTTCCGATCCCCGTGCGGTCGTATTAAAGGAACTGGCTCGTGATCTGGCAAAAGAGAAAGGTCGCTCTGAGGAATTCGCCTTCCTTGAGTTATTAGAGGAAAGAGCGATCGAATGTTTCGCCAAGCATAAAGGAACTAAGAAACGGGTTTCCTCGAACGTGGACTTCTATTCCGGATTCGTTTATGAGATGATCGGTTTGCCACAGGAAATCTATACGCCCTTATTCGCCATGGCCCGAATCGTGGGTTGGACCGCTCACCGTATCGAGGAGTTGAACTTTGACGGAAAACGCATCATCCGTCCGGCTTACAAGAACGTTTTGGACGATAGGGAATATATCTCAATCAACGAGCGATAACACTAAAAAAATCATAGTTATGTTTTCTTTCATTCATAGTTATAAGTTGAAGGATTCATAACTATGATTTTTTAGCATGCTCAGGCTGATAATAATATCCTACATAAAACCCTTAAAATGTAAATTTCTCAAGTTTCATCGCACCTAATCCTTGCAATTTAGGAACCAACGTTACGAAATGCTCAGCTTTTTCGTGAGCTGATAAGGATTCAGCGTCTTTCCACGTCTCACAAATCATCAATACATCACTACGAGTAGAGCTCTCGAAAATATCATAAGCTATACAGCCATTGTCTTTCAAAGACTTTTCAACCAATTCTTTCGCTGTCTCCAATGCGGCTGGACGATTCTCCTCACTTACTTGAATAAATACATTTAGTCTAATCATACTCATAATTGTTTTAAGAATGTTACATACTTGATCAAAAGTACAGCACAAATATAGAAATAAACCCGTATATTTGTCATTCGAAACGTATAATTAACAGCATGAAGGAATCTGTTCGTATTCTTCGTTTCGCCATTGTAGGTTCTTCTAACGCTTTGATCACCGCATTGGTAATCTGGATATTAATGGATATTCTGGATTGTAATTACTTGTGGTCGAACATGGCTGGATATGTGGCTGCCTTGGTGAATAACTTCTTTTGGAGTAAATACTGGGTATTTTCTTCCGGGAAAGGTAATTTCTGGAAGGAGATTCCTTTATTCCTAATCGCTTTTGGTTGCGCTTACGCTACTCAATTCATATTCTTGCTTTTAATGGTGGAGGTGATCGATCTAAATGAATATCTGGGTCAGTTCCTTGGACTTTTCGTTTACGGAGCCGTTAATTTTATGATGAATAAGAGGCTTACTTTTAAGAGCTAGAATCCGATAAATCGTATCAAAGGAAGTGGTATAGTACGCCAGTAGTGGTGAAGGTCAACGCGACTACTCGCATAAGCCTTCACCACTACTGGTATTGACCATCGGGACTAGTCGCGTGAGCCATCGAGACTAATCGTGCTGAATCGCTAACGGGTAAGGCTCGTAAACTGCTTCCCGAGTCTGTAAAGATAGAAAGCTAGATGCGTAAAAGCGAATACGAATGAGATAATCAATAAGATTTTGCTCTCGCCCCATCCCACGGTTTGCTGGTGCCAAAGCCCCGTGATCACGCAAAGCACGGATAGGGTAATACCGATCATATCCAATGTGGTCTGTCCCGAGCGATGTTTCTGCATATGTTCCAGTTTGCTATGTTTGATTCCATAGCAGACATATATATCCAGACCGATTAACATCCATAATACCAAACGAATCCATGTATCAGCCGGGAGAAAAAGCATCATTACCAGACAAGTTATGATACCGGCGATAGGCACGAACGGAACCAACGGGGTCTTGAAAGATCGGGGAGCGTCCGGCATTGTCTTACGGACAATCAATACCCCGGCGCAAACTAGCGTAAAAGCGAACAAAGTCCCGATACTACACATCTCACCCGCTACGCTCGCCGGAACGAAAGCTGCCAATGCACCGACCAATAACATAAACAGGAAATTACTTCGTGCCGGCGTGCGGAATTTCTCATGGATATGGGAAAATAGGGGAGGGAGCAGCCCATCCCGGCTCATACTCAAGAATACACGACTCTGTCCTAATAACGTTACCATGATAACCGAGCAATACCCCAGTAAAATAGCTATTACGATCGCCCGGTTCATCCAAGGGTAATCCGGACGAATCACACCAGAAGCATCCATTTGCCCCATATGATCGATAGCTATTGCCACAGGAGCGATTCCATTCTGGCCAGCAAACGCTGAGTAATGTACGACTCCGGTCATCACGTGGGCAAACAACATATATAATATAGTACAAACCACTAATGACATCAAGATCCCGATCGGCATATTCCGTTTCGGGTTCTTGGTTTCCTGCGCCGCCGTACTTACAGCGTCGAAACCGAGGAAAGCAAAGAATACGATAGCCGCCCCTCGTAGGATACCGGAGAAACCGAACTCGCCTAGGGTCCCCGTATTAGCGGGTATATAAGGCGTATAATTCTCCATACGGATATATTTCCATCCCAAGACTACGAACACCAAGACTACGGAGACTTTCAAGAATACGATAATCCCATTGAAGATAGAACTTCCTTCCGTCCCTCGTATCAACAAAATACTCATTAACACCACGATCACGAAAGCCGGGATATTCACGATACCGCCATCCCAAGGGCAAGCCGTCAAGGCTTGCGGTAAATGTACTCCGAATCCTTCCAGAAAAACGACCAAATACCGACTCCAACTTATGCTAACGGTCGTAGCGGCCACGCAATACTCGAGCACCAAATCCCAACCGATAATCCAAGCGACCAACTCACCCATCGTGGCATACGAATAGGTATATGCGCTACCTGCCACCGGGATCATGGAAGCGAACTCGGCGTAACATAACCCGGCGAAACAACAGCCCAAGGCGGCGATAGCGAAAGATAAAGTAATGGCAGGCCCCGTATACCCGGCGGCCACCGCACCCGTAATGGAGAACAATCCGGCACCGATAATAACACCGACACCTAAGGCGATCAAACTCCACGGGCCAAGGATACGCTTCAGCGATTTACTGCCCGAATCATTTGCCTCGGTCATCAAATCCGCTAAAGGCTTCTTAATAAATAAACCCATCTGTATAGATTAAAAAATTAGTAATTGGGCGCAAAGGTAGGAATTTTTATTATGTTTGCCGAAAAGTAAAAGCAAGGACAGAAACAAACAAGAAAATAAATAGACAACTAAATAATGAAACAATTAATAGCCTGTTGCGGATTAGATTGCGAAAGTTGCGATGCCCGCATAGCCACAGTTAAGAATGATAATGAGCTAAGAGAAAAAACCGCACAAAAGTGGAGCGCCATGAACAATGCGCCCGAAATTACAGCCGCAACTATAAACTGTATGGGTTGTCGTGCGGACGGAGTGAAATTTGCGTATTGCAGTGATTATTGTGAAATATGCAAATGTGTATCCGGAAAAGGCTTTAATACATGTGGCGATTGTGATGAATTGGATAGTTGCCAGATAGTCGGTGCGGTCCTTCAGCATGCTCCCGGCGCAAGAGAAAATCTAATGTAGAAGCAAAAAAGATGAACCTCTAACATATCCGATCCTAATTCCGTATCGGCAGCCGTTCCCAAAGCCATTCAGGGATCAGTCTCCAGAGAAAGACAAGGATAGCGTATCTCCAATCGATGATCGCCCTTCTCTTTTTCCGGTCTATAGCGTTGGCGATACGCAGGGCGGCATATTGGGGAGACATCAGCATAGGATAATTCCTGCCGTCTTTCAATAAATCCGTACGGACAAATCCCGGACGGATATCCGTAAGTATAATAGGCTGTTTCTCCATACGGGAAAGTTGGGCTAAAGCGTCTATATAAATATTTTGGTATCGTTTGGTAGCCGAGTAGGAGGGAGCGACACCTAATCCTTTGGTTCCGGCAATAGAGCTGATTACAGATATATGCCCGCCACCTTGACTGGAAAAATAACGATAGGCCGCTAGTACCATACGTGTAAAGCCTGTCACATTCGTCTGTATCGTAGCTTGTTCAATGGAAGTATCTAAGTATTTATTCTGGTTGCCGATCCCTGAACTAAGCAGGAAGATGTCCATTCCTCCCAAATCACGGATTAATTCGTCTAAACGATCAGCGGCATCCTCGGCGGTCACGTCCAACTGCTTTATCTGGATATGCTCCGGATCTTGCTTACGAAACTCCTCCAACCGATCAACCCGACGACCAGCCAATCCCAGTTGATATCCTCGTTTCCAATAAATCTTAGCAACCTCATAGCCGATACCGGAGGTAGCGCCAATAATGATAATTCGTTTGACCATAATACTTGATACAATAAATTAACAATAAAGATAAACAAAATTCTCATACTAAGCTCTATCTTTGTCACCCATCTTTTAAATTTAACACATAAATCCATGAACAACGCAACAACACAGTCACATATCGTGTGGCTCGATGTAATACGAACCGTAGCTATGCTGATGGTTATCGGAGTACATTGTATAGATCCTTTTTATATCTCACCTACACTCGGAAGTTTACCGGAATATAAACATTGGGCCGCTGTTTACGGCTCTCTTTTACGGCCCTCCGTTCCTCTTTTCGTTATGATGACGGGACTTTTACTATTGCCTATACGGGAACAATCTTTAGGTGTTTTCTATAAAAAGAGAATATATAGGGTATTATTTCCTTTTTTGATATGGTCTGTATTATACAATATATTCCCTTGGGTTACAGGGCTATTAGGTTTGCCGAAAGAGATAATCGGTGAGTTTTTCTGCTATGTGCAAGGAAATGAGTCACAATCCTTATCCGACGCATTGAAAGACATCGCCATGATCCCGTTCAATTTCAGTTTTAAGGAAAACCATATGTGGTATATTTATTTACTCATCGGATTGTATCTGTATATGCCATTCTTCTCCGCATGGATCGAGAAGGCGGATCGTTCCAAAGAGAGGGTCTATTTAGGGATATGGTTCGTATCTCTTTTCTTGCCTTATATGTCTGCCTATATCAGCAAATATTTATACGGGGAAGCGACGTGGAATCAATTCGGCATGTTTTATTATTTCGCAGGATTCAACGGATATCTCCTATTAGGACATTACTTAAAACAAGGTAATAATTGGAATATTTGGAAAACCTTCGCTATTTGCGCAGCCATGTTTGTGGTTGGTTATGCCATAACCTATTGTGGATTCAGTTCGGCCGCAGCGAATCCCGAGGCAACAGAATTGGATATGGAGTTATTTTTCACCTTCTGTAGTCCGAATGTAGTCTTAATGACGGCAGCTGTATTTATTCTTCTTCAAAAGGTACGTATTCATAATACTCTCATAGCTAAAAAACTATCGAAAATATCCAAATATGGTTTCGGAATCTATATCGTACATTATTTTGTCGTAGGTCCGATCTTTATCTTGATCGGGAAGTTTGATTTACCGATACCTTTGCAAGTACCCATAATGGCACTTTTGATTTTCATAATCTCATGGGCGTTTACTTGGTTCATGTACCGTATATTAGGTGAACGAGCTAAATGGATCATGGGATGAAACTCTTTCGTATACTGCAACCCGCCTTGCCGTGTTACTGCACGCCTATTGTAGTAACACGGCTAAAATACCATAAAACTCCTTGCAATCCCCATCTGTTTCGTTATATTTGCTACAATTTATAAACTTGATAAAATAAAACGCTATGTCAGTAAAATCTTATATCGAATCCAATAAGGATCGTTTTCTTGAAGAATTGTTCTCTTTAATCCGCATTCCGTCAATCAGCGCCAAGCATGAGAATAAGCCGGACATGTTGACATGTGCCCAGCGTTGGACTGAGGTGCTGTTGTCTTCCGGTGCGGATAAGGCCGAGGTAATGCCTACGAAAGGCAATCCTGTCGTATACGCCGAGAAAATGGTATCTCCCAATGCTCCGACCGTATTGGTTTACGCTCATTACGACGTGATGCCTGCCGAACCACTAGAACTGTGGAAGAGTGAACCTTTCGAGCCGGTGATCCGGGACGGACGCATTTGGGCCCGTGGAGCAGACGATGATAAGGGACAGGGTATGATTCAAGTAAAAGGTTTTGAGACAGCGATTAAAGAAGGTTTGTTACAGTGTAACGTGAAGTTTATTTTCGAAGGAGAGGAGGAGATAGGTTCTCCTAGCTTGGAAGATTTTTGCCGGGAACATAAAGAATTATTGAAAGCGGATGTAATCCTCGTTTCCGATACAAGCATGGTCAGCGCTGAAACACCGTCGCTCACGACAGGCTTACGTGGTTTGGCTTACTGGGAAATAGAAGTAACCGGACCGAACCGCGATTTGCATTCCGGTCATTTTGGCGGAGCCGTAGCGAATCCGATCAATGTACTTTGCAAATTGATGGCAGATATCACCGACGTGGATGGACGCATCACGATCCCGGGTTTTTATGACGACGTGGAGGATGTATCTCCCGCAGAACGGGAGATGATCGCCCAAATCCCATTCGACGAGGAAAAATATAAGAAAGCGATCGGGGTAGACGCTCTTTTCGGAGAGAAAGGCTATTCTACGCTAGAACGTAATAGTTGTCGGCCTTCTTTCGATATCTGTGGTATTTGGGGCGGATATACGGGGGAAGGAAGCAAAACTGTATTGCCTTCAAAGGCTTATGCCAAGGTTTCCACTCGTTTGGTTCCACACCAAGATCATGCCAAGATCTCCCAAATGTTTGAGGAGTATATAGCTCGTGTGACCCCACCTTATGTTAAAGTGAAAGTTACGCCCAGCCATGGCGGGCAAGGATATGTTTGTCCGATAGACTTGCCAGCTTATCAAGCGGCAGAAAAGGCTGTTGGTATCGCATTCGGGAAGAAACCGTTGGCGGTTCGTCGCGGAGGTAGCATTCCTATTATCTCTACATTCGAGCAGGTATTAGGTATCAAGACCGTACTGATGGGATTCGGCTTGGAGCAAAACGCGATCCATTCGCCCAACGAGAGTCAGGAGTTGGATATCTTCTTCAAGGGAATCGAGTCGGTAGCGGAATTCTACCGTTTATATAAATAAGAAGGAAGAAGATGAGTATATTAATAAAGAATGTTCTGTTTAACGATAGGACGATTGATATCTATATCGAAGGAAAAGAGATCAAGCAAATAGGAGAGGGCTTGTCTTTTCCTGCCGATAAGATACTGGATGGTAGCCGTAAAGCCGTCATTCCCGGTTTCGTGAACGCTCATACACATGCTGCCATGACTTTGTTCCGCGGCTTCGGCGATGATATGCCGCTTATGCCATGGCTTGAGCAAAAGATCTGGCCGAATGAGGCGAAAATGACCCGTGAGGATGTATATTGGGGAGCGAAATTAGCGTGCTTGGAAATGATAAAAAGTGGCACGACCACTTTCTTCGACATGTATCAACGCCCTCGTGTCACGGCCGATGTGACGGAGGAGATGGGATTGCGAGGTATCATAGCCGGCGTTTGCTTCGATGGTTTTGATAAAGAAGAGGCGGAGAAATGCAAACGCCATAACGAGCGACTGATCCAAGATGTGGATAACTACAGCAAACGGGTTCGCTTCTCGATCGGGCCGCACGCCATCTATACCGTTTCCGGTGAGCTTCTGAAATGGGCGCATCGGTTCGCTATGGAACATCAAATCCCGATCCATCTGCATCTAGCAGAGACAGAGGGGGAAGTGAAAGACTCTCTCGATAGATTCGGACTCACTCCTGTACGTTATTTATATAAGTTAGGTGTGCTTTCTCCACGTTTGATTATCGCTCACGGAATTTACATCGATGATGACGAGCTTCGCATGTTGGCCGATCACGAGGTGAAAGTCGTACATAACCCGGCCTCAAACATGAAACTGGCTTCCGGTATTCATTTTAAGTTTAAGGAAATGCGCCAATTGGGTATTACCGTGGGATTGGGAACGGACGGTTGTTCCTCTTCCAATAACTTGGATATGATCGAGGCGATGAAGCTGGCTTCCCTGTTAGGAAAAGCTTGGCGAAAGGATCCCGAAGCCTTGACCGCAAATGAGATGCTGCAAGCCGCTACTGCGGAAGGAGCCGCTATGTTCGGTTTAAAAGCCGGGCAGATCAAGGAAGGGTATTTAGCCGATCTATGTTTGATAGATCTCAACACCCCCGCTTTTACCCCGAACTTCAATTTCGTCTCAAATCTTGTATACGCCGCCAACGGCAGTTGCGTGGATACCGTTATCTGTGATGGTAAAATATTGATGGAGAATAAGAAGGTACCGGGAGAGGACGAGATTATCGAGAAAGCGACAGAGATAGCTTATAACTTGATGAAACGTTAAATTGATTAAATATGGAAATGATTAAAACCGAACAATATCGGGAAGCGGCCGCCTATTTAGCTAGCCGGATCGAAGGTAACCCGGAGACCGCCATTATCCTTGGTAGTGGCTTAGGCTCTTTAGCCGATCAAATAACAGATCCTATAGTGATACCTTATGCAGAGATCCCACATTTTATGAAATCTACCGCTACCGGGCATAAGGGGAATTTTATTTGTGGCAAACTAGGGGATAAGCAAGTCTTGGCTATGCAAGGCCGTTTTCATTACTATGAGGGCTACACAATGCAACAGGTCACTTTTCCCGTACGTGTAATGAAGCTCTTAGGAATCAAGAACCTTTTGGTCTCGAACGCCGCCGGAGGTATCAATAATACGTTCAAGGTAGGTGATCTGATGATCATCCGGGATCATATCAATATGATGCCGAACCCGCTGATCGGTCCGAACAATGAGGATTTCGGCACTCGTTTCCCGGATATGACCCGTGCTTATGATCGTGAATTTATCCGCTATGTGGAAGAAATAGCCGCCTCCCGATCTATCCCGTTAAAGAAAGGTGTATATGTAGGTTTGACAGGCCCTTCCTTCGAGACTCCTTCCGAGTACGCTTTCTATGGAAAAGTCGGGGGAGATGCGATCGGCATGAGTACGGTACCGGAAGTAATCGTGGCACGTCATGCGGGCTTGCGTGTATTCGGTATGTCTGTCATCACGAACGAAGGTTATCACTTCGCTGACGACTTTGTAAATGATGGTGCCGATGTTATCGTAGCGGCTAATAAAGCAGCATCTGTTATGACACAACTATTTACGGAATTGGTCAAAAAAATCCAATAAAAAAGTAACGCAAAGGCTTGGTGGTTTCAATGAAATCACTACCTTTGCACTCGCAATCGAGAACAAAGCGGTTGTATATGCGGAAGTAGCTCAGTTGGTAGAGCATAACCTTGCCAAGGTTAGGGTCGCGGGTTCGAGTCCCGTCTTCCGCTCTTTCTCGTATTGATTGCCCAGGTGGCGGAATTGGTAGACGCGCTCGTTTCAGGTGCGAGTGGTTTTGCGATCGTGCAGGTTCGAGTCCTGTTCTGGGCACCCTTCCTAAAATGCGCAGGTGGTGGAATTGGTAGACACGCTACTTTGAGGGGGTAGTGCCGGTTACGGCGTGTGAGTTCAAGTCTCATCCTGCGTACTTAAGTAAAAAAAGAAATAAGAGCATGATCTATTCAATTAGGTCATGCTTTTTTTGCGTGTCAAAATGACAGACGAATAAGATGGACGAACATAAAAAAAGCCGGACTCACGCCCGGCTTCTATATTCATAGACAAACTTATTCAGCATCTTTCTTTTTTATCGAAGTCGTGATTTTCTGCTCTTCCTTATCAAAGTCTACGATAATCGTATCGCCTTCACCTACTGAGGCACGGATAATCATCTCCGCCATCTCATCTTCCAGATACTTCTGGATCGCACGCTTCAACGGACGGGCACCGAACTGGATATCGTAGCCTTTTGTCGCAATGAAATCTTTTGCCTCGTCTGTGATCGACAACTCATAGCCCAGATTTGATACACGCTGATACAGACCCTGTAACTCAATATCAATAATCTTATGAATAGCGGCTTTATCAAGCTGATCGAACATAATGATATCATCCACACGGTTCAAGAACTCTGGAGCAAATGCTTTATTCAACGCTTTCTGGATCACGCTACGGGAGAAATCCTTATCCGGCTCACCAGCCATCTGAGTATTGAAACCAACGCCACGGCCGAAATCTTTCAATTGCCGGGTACCAATATTGGAAGTCATGATCAAGATCGTATTCTTGAAATCAATACGTCTACCCAGACTATCCGTCAAACGGCCTTCATCCAAGACTTGCAGCAGCAAGTTAAATACATCCGGATGCGCCTTCTCGATCTCGTCCAATAAGACCACCGAATAGGGCTTGCGACGTACTTTCTCTGTTAACTGGCCACCTTCCTCGTAACCAACGTATCCGGGAGGCGCTCCGATCAAACGGGAAACAGCGAATTTCTCCAAGTATTCACTCATATCGATACGTACCAAAGAATCCGCCGAATCAAATAGATATTCAGCAAGCTTCTTGGCCAAGTGAGTTTTACCTACACCCGTCGGTCCTAGGAACATAAAAGTTCCGATCGGCTTATTCGGATCTTTCAAGCCAACACGGTTACGTTGAATTGCCTTTACAATCTTTTGAACAGCATCATCCTGCCCGACCACCTTACTTTTCAATACGTCCGCCATTTCCAGAAGCTTGACATTCTCTGCCTTAGCGATACGTTGAACAGGCACACCAGACATCATGGCAACAACTTCAGCGACCTTCTCTTCATCAACGGTCTCCCGATGTTCTTGAAGCTCTTGTTCCCATTTAGCTTTCGCGGCCTCCAGTTGCAATAAATACTGACGCTCCTTATCGCGGAAACTTGCGGCTAACTCAAAGTTCTGAGATTTCACGGCCGCTAATTTCTCATTCTTCGTATCCTCGATCTTTGCCTCAAGCTCTTCGATACTTTTCGGAACAATGATATTAGATATATGTACACGGGAACCGGCCTCGTCTAAAGCATCGATCGCCTTATCCGGGAAATTACGGTCACTGATATATCTTTCTGTCAATTTTACACACGCTTGTAAAGCATCTTCAGTATAGATCACATTATGGTGCTCCTCATAACGAGGTTTGATATTACGCAAGATCTGCAAAGTTTCTTCCGCCGTAGTCGGATCAACGATCACTTTCTGGAAACGACGTTCCAACGCACCGTCTTTCTCGATATTCTTACGATATTCATCCAAAGTAGTAGCGCCAATGCATTGAATCTCACCACGAGCCAACGCAGGTTTCAGCATATTCGCCGCATCCATAGATCCGGAAGCGGAACCAGCGCCAACAATCGTATGAATCTCATCGATAAAGAGGATGATATTCGGGTTCTTCGATAACTCATTCAAGATAGCCTTAATACGTTCCTCGAATTGTCCGCGGTATTTCGTACCGGCGACAATAGAAGCCATATCCAAGCTAATCACACGCTTATCGAATAACACCCGGGAAACCTTACGCTGAATAATGCGTAAAGCCAATCCCTCTACGATAGCCGACTTACCCACACCCGGCTCACCAATCAATACCGGATTATTTTTCTTCCTACGGCTTAATATCTGGGCCAAACGCTCGATCTCCTTCTCACGTCCCACAATCGGGTCTAGACGGTTTTCTGCGGCGGCACGTGTCATATCCGTTCCGAAGTTATCCAGAACAGGTGTATCATTAGGGGATTTCGGTTGAGCGGCTCCCGCTCCAGCACCGGAAGAGGGGCGAGATGCCTCACGACGAGAGGAGAAACCTTCGTCCTCGTCATCTTCGTCATCATCCGTATATCCGTCGCTGATCTCGTCGAATTCCTCCATATTATTCAAACCGGTTCCGCTTACTAATATATTATATGCGGAACGATAAGTAATACCCGCATCGTTCAACACCTTGGCAGCGACATTAAACTCCTCTTTCAATATCGCCAATAGAAGATGTTCCGTATCGGTCTCATCTTCCTTGAATAAACGAGATTCCAGCATACTCATACGCAAGACACGTTCTGTAGTCTTACTTATAGCGATCTCATGCTGGACAGAATCCTCAGAATCGAATGTATTCTTTATTTCTTGCTCAATCTTGCGTTTAATATCCATCGGATCGGTATGTAGCTCTCGCAAGACACGCATTGCCTCGCCTTCGCCTTCCCGGATGATGCCTAGCATCAAATGTTCCGGCCCGATATAGCTATTCTGGAGCCTAGCCGCTTCTTCACGGCTATACTCAATCACGTCAATCAATCTTTTCGAATAATTTTTCATACTATATTATATATGTACTGATTACGCAAAGTTACATAATCTATTCCAACTATCATCAAATTTCGTGCCATTATTCCTTAATAAGCCTTGAAAAGCCCAGAGGCGCAAAATTTCAAGACAAATTCTTTCGTAGTATACGGAAAAACCTTACCTTAGTGCAATTTTTCAGAGGTGAGATATTGAGTGTAATTAATATAAAACTAAATGGTTGATCAAGACAGAATTATTAAGATTAACATCGAAGAGGAAATGAAATCGGCATACATTGATTATTCAATGTCTGTCATTGTTTCACGTGCTCTTCCTGATGTTAGGGATGGCTTTAAGCCGGTTCACCGCCGTATTTTATTTGGAATGAATGAACTGGGTAACACATCCGACAAACCTTATAAAAAATCTGCGAGAATAGTTGGTGAAGTTTTAGGTAAATATCATCCACATGGCGACTTGTCTGTATATTTCGCCATGGTTCGTATGGCCCAGACATGGTCTATGCGTTATCCGTTAGTAGACGGACAAGGTAACTTCGGTTCAGTGGACGGTGATAGTCCTGCCGCTATGCGTTATACAGAGGCACGACTGAGTAAACTCGCCGAAGAAATGCTCCGGGATATCGATAAGGACACGGTAGATTTCCAGCTTAACTTCGATGATACGTTGAAGGAGCCGACCGTATTGCCGACTCGTGTTCCTAACTTACTTGTAAATGGTGGATCGGGTATCGCCGTTGGTATGGCTACGAATATGCCGACTCATAACTTGAGCGAGGTATTAGATGGTTGTATCGCTTATATCGATGCCAAGGGAGATATCGAGGTAGAAGGCTTAATGCAATATATCAAGGCTCCGGACTTCCCTACAGGCGCTACAATTTATGGCTACGCAGGCGTGAAAGACGCTTTCGAGACGGGTAGGGGACGTATCATCCTTCGCGGTAAAGCCGAGATTGAGGTGGAGAATAATCATGAGAAGATTATTATTACCGAGATTCCTTATTTGGTAAATAAGGCTGAGTTGATCAAGTATATCGCTGACCTAGTAAACGAGAAGCGTATCGATGGCATTTCCAATGTCAATGACGAGTCCGACCGTAGCGGTATGCGTATCGTAGTTGACGTGAAACGTGACGCGAACTCGAGTGTCGTACTGAATAAATTGTATAAGCTTACGGCTCTGCAATCCTCATTCAGCGTTAATAATATCGCTTTGGTGAACGGCCGTCCGAGGTTGCTTAACTTAAAAGACTTAATCAAGGCGTTTGTTGAGCACCGTCATGAGGTCGTTATCCGGCGTACAAAATATGAATTGAGGAAAGCGGAAGAGAGAGCTCATATATTGGAAGGCTTGATCATCGCTTCCGATAATATAGACGAGGTAATCGCGATTATCAAGTCTTCCAAGAGCCCGCAAGAGGCTATCGAGCGTTTGATCGAACGTTTCTCTTTATCTGAGCTTCAAGCACGTGCTATTGTCGAGATGAGACTTCGTCAGTTGACAGGTCTGGAACAAGACAAATTGCGTGCGGAATATGAGGAGATCGAGAAGTTGATCGCTTATTTGAATGAGATTCTGGAGAATGAGGACCTTTGTATGAAGGTTATCAAAGATGAATTATTGGAAATCAAGGATAAATTTGGCGACGAACGTAAGACGGATATCGTTTACGCCTCTGAGGAATTAAATCCGGAGGATTTCTATGCGGATGATGAGATGATCATTACCGTATCTCATATGGGATATATCAAACGTACCCCGTTAAGTGAGTTCCGTGCGCAAGGCCGTGGTGGTGTAGGAGCGAAGGGTTCCGAGACTAGAGACGAGGATTTCGTTGAGTATATCTATCCGGCATCCATGCACGCGACCTTATTATTCTTCACGGCAAAAGGTAAATGTTATTGGTTGAAGGTATTCGAGATTCCGGAAGGAGCTAAGAACGCTAAAGGACGTGCGATCCAGAATCTTCTGAATATCGAGCCGGATGATAAGGTACAAGCCTTTATACGTGTTAAGAAATTAACCACCGATACGGAATTCATTAATTCTCATTACCTATTATTCTGTACGAAGAAAGGTGTGATCAAAAAGACCTTGTTGGAGGCCTATTCCCGTCCTCGTCAAAACGGTGTGAACGCTATTACATTGCGTGAAGACGATGGCTTGATCCAAGTATGTATGACGAATGGCAACAACGAGGTGATCATAGCGAACCGTAATGGCCGGGCGATCCGTTTCCATGAAAGCGCGGTACGTGTAATGGGCCGTACGGCTTCCGGAGTGAAAGGTATGACTTTGGACGAGGATAATACCGATGAAGTCGTTGGTATGATCTGTATCAAGGACAAGGAAAAAGAGACCGTACTCGTCGTATCAGAGCAGGGATATGGAAAACGTTCCTCTATCGAGGATTATCGTATAACGAATCGTGGCGGTAAAGGCGTAAAAACCATTAATATCACGGAGAAGACCGGTAAATTAGTTGCCATCAAGAATGTTACGGACGAGAACGATTTAATGATTATCAATAAGTCGGGTATCGCTATCCGTATGAAAGTGGCCGATTTGAACGTAATAGGACGTGCTACTCAAGGTGTTCGTTTGATTAATCTGGAAAAGCGCAACGACGAAATCGCTTCTGTATGTAAAGTATTGTCTGAGAGTGAAGAGGAGATTGCCGAGCAAAAAGCGGAACAAGAAGCCAGACAAGAGAATGAGGGAAGAGAGTTGAGTGAGAATCAAGCTAGTCTAGGTACCGATGTTGATCTGCCGGAATCAGAGGAGGATAACGAACAAAATGATAACGAAGAAATAACTGAATAATTTTAAACAAATAGAAATATTAATCTCAAAATTACTATCGCAATGAAACGAGTATTATTAACAGTGGCACTATGTGTCGCAGCATCGGTCTCTTTTGCACAGAAAAAAGCTGTAAATGAGGCTCAAAGTATAGCTAAGGGGACAACTCCTGATTTCTCGGAAGCCAGAACTCTTATTAAAGGAGCTTTGGAAAACCCTGAAACAAAGGATGACGCTAAAACTTGGTATGTTGCCGGTTTTATCGAGGATCAACAGTTCAGCAACGAAAGAACTAAACAAGTCTTGGGCCAACAACCGGACGAGCCTGTTATGTACGAGGCATTGGGTAGTATTTTGCCATACTTTGAGAAAGCATATGAGTTAGATCAACTTCCTAATGAAAAAGGAAAAGTTAAACCTAAGTTCACGAAAGATATCAAAGGTATCCTAGGAGCAAACCACGTATATTACATCAATGGTGGTGCTTACTATTTCGATCAGAAAGATTATAACAAAGCTTACGATTTCTTCGAGCAATACCTGAAAATATCTGATATGCCGATGTTTAAAGGTGAGGCTGTCGCTGAAAGAGATTCAAACTTCATGACAGTTCAGTTCTATGCCGCTGTAGCAGCGACCCAACTTGGCGATTCTCAAAAAGCTATCGCAGCGTTAGAGCGTGCTAAAAATACGGATTATAGAGCAAGCGAGGTATATCAATACTTATGCTATGAGTATGAGCAAGCTAAAGATACCGTGAATTTAGAGAAGACTTTGGAAGAAGGTTTGAATAAATTCCCTGAGGAACAGTATTTCTTAATGAGCCTTATAAACAATTACATCTATTCTAATAGAAATGAGAAAGCTATTGAATATTTGAACACAGCTATCGCTAAGGATTCCAACAATCCACAGCTTTACGATGTAATGGGCCGTGTTTATGAGACTGGTTTGAAAGATTACGCTAAAGCTGAAGAGTATTTCAAGAAAGCATTGGCGATCAATCCTGACTATATCGAATCTCTCTCTAACTTAGGTCGTGTATATTACAACCAAGGTGTAAACAAGCAAGGTGAGGCTAATATGATCAACGACGCAAAACAATATCAAGAGGAATTAGGCAAAGCTAAGGAATTCTTTAAGCTAGCTCTTCCTTACTTTGAGAAAGCTCACCAAATGAAACCAGAAGAAAGAGAATATATGACCGCTTTAAGAGGTATTTACTACAATTTGAATATGGGTGATAAATTCGATGCTATTGAAGCAGAGATGAATAAGTAATTTCTTCTTTCAGAATAAATTGGAACCGTCTAGTAATATAAGGTTACTAGGCGGTTTTTTATTTGTGTATCATGTATTGGAGTAGTCATTTTTTGATCGCTTATAATACTATTAAACATAATGGGAATGGTCAATACTGCTATCATTATGCCACTATTTTAACGAATCCAGTATCAAAAATCATCGATAGGAGAGGATGTTTAGTAAAACTATCCAATAGAGAACTTTATCAACCGGATTTCTCATATAGATTTGTCAATTTCCTTGCCTCTTATGGATTAAAATATAAGTCAATCAGCCGATTAGATTTGTGTTACGATTGTAATAGGTTTGTCAACGGCTTATCTCCACGAAGATTAATAAACTCATTTCTTTCCGGGCGTTATTTAAAGAACTGCCAACCATCATACACCATACAAGCCGACACGGAATCCGATAAAAGGGATCAATTAGTAGATGCTATTGAGGCTAAAATAAAATCATGTGATGTCTCTAATACAGCGGAATTAAAGAACGCTATTCGCTCAGTCATTTACGATCGGATAAAACGATCCGACGCTAGCAAATGTAAACTTAGAGGTTCTGCTAAAAATGTGCGAGATATTAACTATGTGAGTTTCGGTAGCCATGCAAGTTCTGTATGCTCATATCTGTATAACAAGACAAAAGAACTTCGAGAGGTTAAGGATAAGCCCTATATCCGGCAATTGTGGAAACTAAACGGTATTGATGAGACTAGTGATGTGTGGCGTGTTGAGCTATCGATCAGGAAAGATAGCAAAACTCTATTAGAACTATCTACCGGAGAGGTATTTAGCATAAGTACGGATATGTTGAAGCTACAGTCAGATATTGAGGACTTATTCTATATTTATGCAGCTAAATACTTTGATTTCAGAATAAACGATCTTACGAAAAATAAATCACGAATGAAATCAGTAGCGATCTTCGAGTATGCTCCGGGCGTTGTAACGAAACGTCCCATTAGATTAACTCTATCGAAGGATACGACAAAGGCTGATAAGATATTCATTCGGAAACTGGTTAAGGCAAAAAGAGACATTCCGTTCCCTACGGAGCAATATTTAGATGCGTTAAGGCTTGTAACGCATGAATATGCTTTTTCTCGCTCTCTCGCTAAATATCTGCATAAGGTAGAATGCGAAGGAGTCCCGATATAGCGTACTTTGTCTTGCTACTGGCAACCGTATATTGTCCCCCCCCATAGCGGAGCGTTACAAACAAATATATGATATGGATATACAACTAAGTAAGAATTTCATGCTGTCCGAACTGGTACATAGCGAGATAGCCTATTATAATAACCTACGAAACGAGCCAACACCGGAGGCGTTTTGTGCGTTATGTAATCTAGTGTCCTGTACGTTACAGCCTTTAAGGGACTATCTAAACGAGCCTATAACGATCAATAGCGGGTATAGAACTGCGGAGTTGAATAGGCTTGTGAAGGGAGTCTACGGATCGCAACATATAAAGGGGGAAGCTGCGGACATTAGGATTAGCGGCGATGCGATGCGTGTGGTTAGTGCCGTCTTAAAATCTGGAATCCCTTACGATCAATGTATATTCTATACTAGGCGAAACTTCGTACATGTATCATACAGTAGGTTCGCAGATAATAAACGACAAATAATATATCAATAATGGAAACCATAGTAATCGATAATAAGAGTATCACAGATAACGAAGAACTCGAGCTATTTATGTTCTATGCGCTAGAAACATTGTCCCGGCTTAGGACTACGTTTCAGTACATGGACTATTCCGTTAACGGAATGGACGAAAGCATACGTTTAGCTCGGGCTTTTATGACCTATGATCGAGACTGCGTGATTGATCGAATAGAGTCCGGGCTTGCTCACGTCCGATTGTATAGGAGACCACCAAACCGATTACCGGAACGCACTATAATCATACAATACTGATTACTTACTGTCTGTAAGGGGCGGTCTCTTCGTGCCCCTCGCTACGCTTTGGGGCACTCAATCAACCGCTGCCGCCGGGCACTCGGCGGCGTTCTATCCTGTCACCTAGTCATTATGTCACTATTCAGTACATGTGTCTAGGTCTCTGAATACTTGCTCCAAACTGGACGTCAGTTCTATTACTACCGCCATTGTGCCGTTCTCTGCGTGGGTACTCAATGATATACGTGTTTTCCTGTAGCGTCTAGTCTTTATTCCCCGGGCTATATAACATAACAAAACTTGTTAGCCGTGCTTTATGCTCCCGTACCGCTCGCATTCGCCCGTCTAAAAGTTGCTGTTATGTTAAATAGCCCTACCGTGCCGCTCCATCACTCACTACGGCTTCATGCGTCCTCTCTTCGCTGCGCTTCGTTGCGGGCGCAAGAATCCTTCGTTCCGTGATTCCGCTTCGCTCTATGC
The DNA here is from genome assembly GCF_056640955.1 of Parabacteroides sp. KHUB-02. Taxonomy (NCBI): domain Bacteria; kingdom Pseudomonadati; phylum Bacteroidota; class Bacteroidia; order Bacteroidales; family Tannerellaceae; genus Parabacteroides; species Parabacteroides sp. KHUB-02. Next base: position 1,574,374 of record NZ_JBWQEV010000001.1, read on the forward strand.
CAAGATCAAGCTCAATTCAAAGTTACATATCAGTCGGGTGGGGGCTGTCTTTGTTGTTATGCGTTCTTTGCGTCCTTATACGGTGCTCGCCTACGGCTGTGCTCCGCAGTCCGCAAAGATCGCTACCGTAGGCGTTTATATAAGCGTCTTTTCATCTACAGTTACTCATTGCGTGTAGTGCGTCTTCGCTTCGCTCGGCACCGCTTTACGTTCCTCGTTCCTCGTCACTGCCGATACTATATGTTCGTGTGTCCCTATACGATCTGCTACGCTATCCCGCCGATCAGTCGCTCTATCGCTTCGCTCTCTCGCTCCCAAGCGGCGTGATAACTCCGCTCCGAACGTTTTAATAATAGCCTCGTGCCGCCTGCCGCTGGCTTTCGCTCCGTGCCCGCTGCCGGAAACCGCCAGCGTTCCCGAAGCGAATCATACAAAAGTGCTTACTATCATTTACGTTGGGTTTTATTATGCCTCTTATCCTCGAGCGTAATCATGGTAAAAAGTTGGATCGGGTAGGGGTTTCACCCCTTGTCTTGCTACTGGCAACCGTATATCCCCCCCCCTCTTGTTTCCGCTCTTTACGGCTGCTTCGCAGCGGCGATATTGCGCCTCCGGCGCACCCCATATCAATAAATTTATTAAGAAATAATAATATAATACATATAGTAATTAACATTATTAATTTGTATATTTATGTATTGATAATCAATAAAATATGCATTCATTATGGAACTTAAATTATTTGTAGATAGGAAGGAATTAGATATTTTAATAGGTATAGTAAAAGAATATTATCCGTCTTTTTCTTATCGTTATTCAAAGATTGAGGGTATGGAATATTTTGATATAATATTGAACGTAGATAGTCTGTCTTCTATATATACGATCGGCTATCTTACCGCTAAGTATAAACAATAAAAAATAACTTGCTTATGGTTACTGTCTATGATCCCCTAAAAATCGAGAGGATACAAGAAAGTCCCTACGGATCGACCTTGTTTCCGGATTTTATGTATTATTCGATTAGACCTGTAAGGGCTAAACCTAGAGGTATCTGTTTCTATGTGTCAGATACCGCAAGATCAATCGAAAGTGTACACGTGTTGTCACGAAATGGAAGGCAAACGGTCTACATTAAGCTGTATGGCGATCCCTACGCTTACTCACCTTCGGAATTGTTTGAGCGTCTTGATGATGCTATGGAAACATGTATCGAGAGAAACAGATATCGTAACTCGAGAGTGCTAGACGAAAAAGGACTAGAGGTCCAGTATCAAGATTTGTTGAATGATGTGCTTCTCTCGCCCGTTAAGTAGAACGGGCGTGGATTTTACGCTTAGACCTCCTGTATCTAACTGATTATTAACATAATAAATACATATATATGAAAATAAAATATGGAGATTTGATTAGAATCATTATAAAGGATGGCGGGCTGGAAATGATCGCTTTGGAGTATGAAGATATAACATCTTTGTGTGACGTATTTTATCGTGTTCGAAAATATCTTATAACAAGCGGGTTATGTATACCAGTACGTGTTACAGTCATTAATTTTGATCGTTCCGTATATAAGACTTATGAATATGATCCGATTCATTAAATTAAATCTTATCTTTGCGTTGTTGTGCCCGAATACGTTATAACTGCCTATTGTGACCGTTGGTTTTTCTTGGCAATGGGTAGGGCATTTTCCGATCGGAAGACGTTCTGATCTATGGCGATTTCCCGTCTATGTGAAGATACATAGGCGGGATTTTTGCATTTATTAGTTAAATAATTATAAAAAACAAGCCTATTGCAAACTAATCATTTTGACATTTTGATATGTAAATACCATTTTATCGTTACATCTTGCTACTATCTTCGGCATCCCTTCGGAATGTCAATGACCTTGCTTCGGTTAATACTAATTTGCACCTTTGCCGGACACTGGAATACGCTCAATGTAATTCTGCTCGAGCATAGAAACCAGCTATTAAATACTATGGGACTAGATAAAACGATGGGTATCGGCATATCTCGTAAGTCAACGGGTGATGCCACATTCCGTACTGTTCACGGACGTGTTATTGTTTCTAAGAGGATTCGTGAAAACAAGTCAAAGAGTACAAAGCAAGTATCTCAACGATCCGCATTTGGTTCATTGGGTCATTTCGCAAAGATTAATGCGGCATGGATTGATCGCCATTTTGATCCAGCAAAATACGGCACTTCTCGAAATCAGTTTATGAAACTAAACGCTCCTATAATGGCATGGTTAAGAGATCAACCGGATTTACCTTCGGATGATGTTAGTAAAATGGCATTAGCGATAGAGGCGGGCGTTACTCTGTATGCGGGCTATGGGTCTGTAGTTATGGGTACGACTTTTACAGCTACCGGAGACAAATTAACTGCTGTAATATCCTCTTCTAAGGAATTTGTTAAGGGTGATATTGTGGAAGTTCAAATCGTTGTGTCCTATAAGGTAAAATCAAGCGGAGGCTTATCTATGACTACGTCAATGGTGCGAAATTATGAATATGTCATTACCGAGCAAGATGTAGCGAGTAGTTCTACGGAAATAACTCTAAATGAATCGAAGATTCCACAATTAGCTACGGCGTTGAAAACGCCCGTAAATGCGGATAGGGGATCATATGTCTATGCGGCGGCGCTGAAATCAACGGATTATAAGAGTGCGTCATTCTTCGATGGGGTCTCAGTAAGTAGCGGGGGAGACTCGGAGAGTCCCGATGAAATTTAATGGAACCTATTTGGAAGTATACCGTAGGTCTATTAGTAGAGGTTGTAATAAAAGTGTTGCAAACACTTATCGGTAAAGATGGTAATGTAATTAAAGGTACTGGAAGCAAATCAACAAAAGAGTAGAATTTGTTAATAAAATAAAACGCAAAGGGTGAGTTCTTGTGATTCACCCTTTTTTTATGTTACTTCGTGTTGGGTAGAGATAACTAGACGGCTGGGGGGCTGTCTACTAACGGTATCCCAACAGAAGCAAGTCCGGCGATCCGTAAAACGATCGCCGTCTTTGTTTACGGTGTAATTCCCCCAAAAATAAAAGACTTGCGAAATGAAACAAGACAATTTTACCCCCATAATCTTAAATCGAATGAGCCGGATTAATGCAGCCTTTTCCGCTTCTCCGGTTATGGGGAATGTGGATTATACTAGACGAATATAAATGCAGCCATACGCTATTTCTGTTGATTGGCTGCAAGTTTATTGTTTTACAGATACATACGAATTAGAGAATTTTGTACCAATATTCCCAACAGACTACAAGATTATCAAAATGTCATACGGTACAAGGCAGTTTAAGAATGTATACGAGGTTTATTGTGATGAGAGAGAACCAAATAACTCTATTAAACATAATGGGAATTATAAAATTAATAGCAAGATAAGGATAAATTAGTGCATTCAAGCAAAGCTTGTAGCTGCTTTGAGTAAAGACACAGATCTTTTCACGGCTGTGAAACGTTTGTTTCATGGATGTGAAAAGATCGTATCACAGCTATGAAAAGATTAATTCAGCTTGACGCAACTATTTGATTCGCTATTAACTCCTTCAAATAAAGCATGACTTTCGGATGACTTAATGGCATGTCCTCTAGGATTTCTTTAAGCTCTCGCGTACTGATATCAAATGAAACCAGATCTGAATGATATGAGAAATGAATGTTTATGTCTGGATTACTGCCTATAAGCATAGCCATTGTACCCGCCAAATCTCCCCAAGGCGGACAATCAATATGAGATGAGACAAAACAAGCAACAACTACCGTACCTTTTCCCTGTATGGAAGATATTTCCACATTCCCGCCTGTTTGCTCCGCGTTTTGTATCAAGAAAGGTAAGCCTAGACCCACTTTTCGTGTCGTGCGAGTCGTATAAAACGGATTACGGATCAGAGAGACTGTTTCCGGATCCATACCACAGCCATTATCCGCAATACGAATACATATGGATGTGTCCTTTATCTGTATATCTATCTCTATGTCAGAAGCTTTTGCTCTGATACTATTAGCGGTTATATCCGTGATATGAAACGAGAGATTATCCATGAGAGGCGAAAATTAAGTGATTGTCTTTTTGATCAAAAGCCTTTCGTAAGCCATCGAAGGTTAATTCCTCCGTTTGCCAAATGGAGGGCTGAGTACCTATTTGTTCGGGGCAATGAGCATCCGAGGCTGAGTATTGAGTCTGCTCTTTCAAATACCCGTGAATAGACAATAACTTACTGTATCTTTGCTGATTATTATATTCAATAGCATCTAAAGATAAGCAGGGGTCTATAAAACCTAATTGACTGATCAAGCTGAATGACGGACGTTCTACATGGGCGGCTACAAATAGAGCATCCACCTTACGTGCTTGAGCGGCTATTTGGTTTACGCTTTGATCCAAGGCGGAGAGCAAAAGATAGGGTACTTCTCCTAGAATCTCATTCTCCGCATTCACCCAAACTTGATCGCCAAAACGTTCCGGATCATTTGGAATTGGAGGGAGATGCTCTTCTAAATATCGTTGGAATCGCTTACGGGATTCATCGGTCGGGAAATAAACCAGACAATGCGCTTCCTCACGGGTCGTAACTTCTACGCCCGCAAAGACCCTTAGTCCGAATCTCTCGCCAAGGGATTGAATCTCCGGGCATTGTAAGGTCGTATTATGATCCGTAATGGCAATAGCATCCAAACCTTTCGCTAAGGAACGACGCACGATCTCCGATGGACTCATTTCCAGACTGCCGCATGGCGACAGGCAAGTATGGATATGTAAATCAGCTAAATACTGTTTCATCCATTCTCATTCTGTAATAAGCGGTAAATCATACCGGAAGCCTCGAACGCAGAGCGTGTAGTTCCTAAAAGAGGGACAGCCTCTTCCCTACCTTTTTGTAAGGTCTCATCATCCGGAGAGGTTCCGTTCACGATCAATACCGCGGAGACGTCTTTTAAAGTAGCCACGGCCAGTATATTCTGATGCGTTTGCATGGTAATCCATAGCATACCCTCCTCGATATGTCCCATGACATCACTTAGTAAATCGCTCGTATAGCCCCCGGTTATCTCTGTATCAAGGCCCTCTTCTCCACAAAATACAGTAAGATTCAACATCTTCACTAAATCACAAACCTTCATATTTAGCTCCTTTCTTATAACAATCCTTATTTAAACGATCTTTCCCCCATGTCTTCTCAACGATACGGAAGGCATGCTCTTGGTCTAGTTTACCGTGCTTCTCCATATTACGTTGCATAAATACGCAATCACTGAATTGAGCCTCGTGGCGTACGATATCCTCGGCCAAGCTTTGACAGTTCGGGCTGCCGCAAGCGCCACAATCGATTCCCGGTAGGTAGCACATCAATTTCCGCACTTGCTCCATTTTCTTCAGCATCTCATCGATCGTTCCATCGTACAACCGTTTGGGATTCGGTTGCACCGGACGGATCGTAATATGCTGCCTCAAATAGGATAAAGCCTCGAAATTATCGGCGGCGTATATCATCGGTACTTTATCCCGGTTCATGGATCGCTTCATGATACGCTCGGCCGTGAGGAAACGGTTCGCTACGGCTAATACACCTCCGGCACAGCTACGGTCGCAAGCCCTCAGTTCCAGAAAGTCCACGTTACGTACCTCGCTGGTCGTTTCCATTCGTTCCAAGAAATCGATCACATTATGGATCTCATCGATCGCGAGGCAACGACCGGAGAAATGTTTGGCCTCCCCTCCTGTTTGGCTCCATCGCATCTCTTTTTTCGTTAATGGCGGAGGAAGCTCACATTCCGGCTCATATCCTCTCGGGCGATTCTTAAGAATATGGTATACCTTATTATATAGGGTATCCATATTTATCACGCCTTTGATCGTAGATGAATAACCTTCCGCTCCCTTCAACGCCGCGATTTTCGCCGCGCAAGGCGTAACATAAAAGATACCGATCTCTTCCGAGGGAATACCTTGCCCTTCCAATATCTTATGATAATAAGTGGCCGAGGCGTTTACCGGCGCTTTCACCAATAAGATATTATCCACCAGCGCAGGGAAACGGACTTGTATCAACCGGACGATAGCGGGGCAAAAAGAACTGATCACCGGCTTTTCCTCGGCGTTTTCCATCTGCCGTACCATTTCCTTATGGATCATATCGGCGGTAAACTCTACTTGGAAAATATGGGTAAAGCCCAGTTCCATAACGGCGCTGATAATTTCCTTCTCGGTCGTATACTTTGAGAACTGCCCGATAAATACCGTGGGCATCAACGCTACCCTGCATTTATAATCAAATATACGCTGGAAGTCATCCTGCTCCACATAGATAGCCTCTGTCGGGCACGATTTCAAGCACTCGCCGCAATCCACGCACCAATCCTTATGGATCAAAGCCTTACCATCCCGGATACGGATCGCTCCCGTAGGGCACTCTTTCATGCAATGCGTACAGCCTATACAGCGGTCATTGTCAATCTTCAAGGCATGATAAAAATTAGCTTCCTCCATGGTCTACGCTCCTTTTTTATTAAACCATGTGACCATACGTACCGTGGTACCTACGTCTACTTGGCTCTCGATCGTTAATTCATCTACGTTCTTCTTCATATTTGGAAGTCCCATTCCGGCACCAAATCCCATCTCACGCACGGCCTCGGATGCCGTCGAATACCCTTCACGCATAGCTAGCGATATATCCGGGATTCCGGGCCCTTCATCCTTCAGTTCCAAAGATATTTTATCAGCGTCCAATTCAGCGACAACCGTTCCTCTCCAAGCGTGAGCCACGATATTCACCTCCGCCTCATAAAGCGCCACGACCACCCGCTTAATGATCCGGGGATCGATAGCCAATTGCTTCAAGACCTTCTTTATCTGGCTAGACGCATAACCCGCCTTCGAGAAATTACCGCCCTCTAACTCAAACTTAAATAGCATATCTCACGACCTCCTTTCTCAATATATAGGAAGGAGCCCCGCGCTATAAAGCTCTCCGACCGTATGATACATAGAATGATCCGTCTCCAGAAGAACCATATTGTTCTCACGAGCCAGCTCCAGCATATCCGGGGTTACTTTCTTCCCCCGCACGAAAAGTATATAAGAAACTTCCGCCATCTCCGCGGTACGGATCGTTTGCAAATTACAAAGTCCTGTCACCAACAGCACATCACCACAATCCAGCGTAAGCACGTCACTCATCAGATCGCTGGCAAAAGCGCACTGCACATCATTCTCCCGTTTCTCTGAGCCACAGACGATGGAGGCATCGGTAAGTTCTTGAATTCTTTGAATCTTCATAAGGTACCAGAGGTTACATTTTACATGGGCTAATGTAAGAAATAATTTCGAATGTCGGCCTAGTATATTACATTAATTACTATCTTTGGTACACTAACAAAAAATAATCCTTATGTTCAGTAAAGAAACTTATATGGCCCGCCGGGCTAAGCTGAAACAAACCATAGGTTCCGGTTTGTTGCTATTCCTTGGAAACGACGAGAGTGGGATGAACTACGCCGATAATACGTATCACTTCCGTCAAGACTCTACCTTCTTGTATTTCTTCGGATTGCCATACGCCGGGTTATCCGCTATCATCGATATCGATAACGATAAGGAGATCATCTTTGGCGATGAGTTGACTATAGACGCGATTGTATGGATGGGTACGCAGCCCACCCTAAAAGAGAAGAGCGAGGCCGCAGGTATCAAGGAGGTCCGTCCTTTCAAGGAGATCGAGACATACTTGAAGAATGCCCAGCAAAAAGGCCAGCCAATCCATTATCTGCCGACGTATCGTGCGGAACACCAGATCAAGTTATTCCAATGGTTGGGTATCGTACCCGGTGCGGAGAAACCTTCCGTACCTTTCATCATGGGTGTCGTAAACCAACGGAATTATAAGAGCGAGGAAGAAATCGCCGAGATCGAGAAAGCCTGTATCGTAACCGCCGATATGCACCTGACTGCCATGCGTACCGTACGTCCGGGAATCCGGGAGTCGGATGTAGCGGCTGCCGTTGCGGAAGTAGCTTTCGCCAACAATTACCAGCTCTCCTTCCCTATCATCGCCACGATCAATGGGCAGACTTTGCACAACCATGATCATAGTCATATGATTAAGAGCGGTGATATGCTGTTATTGGACGCCGGTGCCGAGACTGAGATGGGATATGCCGGAGATATGTCGTCCACCATCCCGGCCGACTCAAAATTCACGACCCGTCAAAAAGACATCTATGATATTCAAGTAGCCGCCCATGAGGCTGCCGTAGCGGCTTTGCGCCCGGGTATTCCTTTCGTGGATGTATATGAGTTGTCTTGTAAAGTGATCATGGAGGGTTTAAAGGACCTTGGTTTCGTGAAAGGAGATCCGATGGAGGCCGTAAAAGCCGGTGCTCACGCCATGTTTATGCCTTGTGGCCTAGGTCACATGATGGGATTGGATGTACATGATATGGAGAATCTGGGAGAGGTATACGTTGGTTATGACGGACAGCCGAAGAGTACGGAATTCGGACGTAAGTCATTGCGCTTGGGACGTAAGCTGGAACCGGGTTTTGTCTTGACCATCGAGCCGGGCGTATACTTCATCCCCGAATTAATGGATTTATGGAGAGGCCAGAACAAGTTCACCGAATTCATCAATTACGAGAAGTTGTTTACATATAAAGATTTCAGTGGCATACGTAACGAGGAAGACTATCTGATTACCGAGAACGGCGCTCGTCTATTAGGAAAGAAGATCCCTTTGCGTACGGAAGAAGTAGAAGCAATTCGATAAATCCTATACATTATTATATATAAGCTTATGCAAAAGGGAGAGCCTTAAAAACAGCTCTCCCTTTTTGGGCTAAACGAGAAAGACAATGTATGAAACGATTTAAAAGCGATATCCAATACTTAGAAAGAACGAATGCATAAAACGAATCCGGGGCATACTAAGCCTTTTTCCCTCTACAACGAAGTTTCGCCCTCCACTATATAAATCAAAATTCGAGAATATATACCCCAAAGAGAATATATACCGCTGGTCTATATCAAGGCTCAACATACTTTTAATATGATAAAATAACGATTTACCTCCCTTGTTCTTTATATGATCGAATTTTTGAGGTATCCATACCCCGGGAGTGTTTGGAACATAGCTTATATTAAACTCTTGATTGACAGGCAAAGGAATGGTTAATCCAGGTGAAACGACCAAAGAGAGTCCCGTATCCTTGTCTTTCCCGAATTTAAAAGTGGGAGTTACTAACTGGATGGCCGGACGTAACGCAAAGAAATGACAGCCCGGATTACTCTCATCTGAATCCCAGAACCACTGATTATCTCTTGAAAACCCCGTATAACTATCTTTCTCAATCGTATTACAGAAAAGCAACCCCATAGTAATTCCCACATAAGGAATCGGTAGATAAGTAACAGATGGCTCTACCTCCCATGCTGAATTATTATTCAAGGCACCGGAGAGTTCTACTTTCCACATATGGGATTTTTCTACCTCTTGCGCCTGTCCCTCAAAGGTAAAGATCAAACAAATAAAGAAAAGTATAGATCTCATTATATATAGGATGTTAGTTGTTCATTTACAGTAAAGACAGAGGACCTTCTCAATCACCCTATCCATTAGGGTTAATAAATCAAAAAGAGTTAATAATAAACACGGACTTAAAAAGAAAGTGTACATTTCCTTCTCAGACTATACATGCTATTTCATCATCTCGAAACGAAAACTCGTGAATCGATAAAAAAAGGCTGTCCCATCTTGAAGTGGAACAGCCCTCTTTGCTAAATAATACTGATTAAATTGCTTTCAGAATCTCGGTCAGTTTTTCCGGTGTGACGTTGGCGGCGATTATCACTCCTTCGTCGTTAATCAAGAAGTTCTTGAAACCTTTTCTTAAATCATACTTCTTGTACAACTCTGACTCTTTACCCAGTCCTTCGTGAAATTGCGTTGACAGATCCAACTTGTCAATCTTTACCGTCTCGGTAAAAATAGATTCTTTCTCATCCATAGAGATCGAACACATCGCGATTTTGTCCGGACCAAACTTGTTAACCTCATTCGCCAATTGCACGTTACGAGCCCGCGATTCCGCATCGTAAGCCGCCCAAAAGTTGAGCAATGTATAACGTCCTAATTGGTTGTGGAAACTGGCTTTAGCGTCGTTTCCCAAAAACTCTATTCTCGGAGCTAGATCACCGGGGTTCACACCCTCGGTAAGTTTCGCCTTTTTCGAACCGGCAGACATTCCTAATAACGCTACCGATGCGATGAGAACATAAGCTCTTACCTTCATATTTTCAATTTTACGTTAAACTTAATCGGGGGAATCTCCCGGGGGACAAACTCCCGACTCCTGATTTTCAGGATCGTAAACAAGCATGTTTCTTTCGCTAAAGAGACACTTACTTGTCTTTAACGGGTGCAAATATAAAACCAAATACTTCTTTCCACCAAATTATATAGCGATTTTCTGCAAATTAGCAAGCTTTTTTATATGTTTTAGCGCACACATCGATAAAAAATTAACTGTTTTGCAACATAAATTTAGAAGTAGAGTACCTTTTTCTCCCCGAGAGAACCGCAAAATCATCAAGAATCATTAGCTTCCCGCTCCCCTACCTTTAGACCGATAACAGGGAATCCTTAGCGATTTCATCTTTAAGTATAGATTATCCAACAACTGTTGCATAATCATCTAACAGTTGGTGCATGATCTTCCAACAGCCGTTAGATGATCATGCACCAACTGAAAAATTAGCAATGCTTCAAGAGCAAACCGCTAATCCTTCTTGGAAAAGAGGCTAATAGCATTAAGAGATTCCCTTTAATCACCTTGTACTGCCATCTTGAAAAATAAAAGGAAAAAAATACCCTTCCCTCTTGTTTATTCAAAAACTTCCACTACATTTGCAGTGTACTATTAAACTAATACACTAAAGTAGCAAAACATATGATTACATTAAAAGAACTCTCATTCAGCTATAGCCGCAAAAAAGAGGTACTTGATCGTATCAATCTTGAGGTTGGATCGGGACACATCTGTGGCTTATTGGGAAAGAACGGCGAAGGAAAGACTACGCTTCTAAACCTTCTAAGCGGACAGATCTTTCCGGATCAAGGCTCTTGCCTCGTATTGGAGGAAATTCCTTCCGAGAGAAACGCTCGTTTCTTGCAACAGATCTTCTTATTGCCGGAGGAAATCTCCATGCCGGAGGTCACCGCCATAGAATATATAAAGATGTACGCGCCTTTTTATCCGACATTTAGAGACGATATCTGCAAGGCTTGCGTAGAATCGTTTGAGATCAATCTATCCGATCGCCTGTCGAAAATGTCTCAAGGACAACGGAAAAAGGTGGCGATAACCTTGGCGCTGGCCGCTCATACGCCCCTGCTTCTAATGGATGAACCAACAAATGGGCTGGACATTCCCTCGAAAGCGACATTCCGCAGACTGGTAGCCTCTTTGATAGATGACAATCAGACGGTTATTATCTCCACGCATCAGGTCAGGGATCTGGAAAGCTTGATCGACACGGTATTGATCTTAGACCAAAGGCAAATCCTATTGAATAAGACGTTGAACGAGATCGGCGAGAAACTTTATTTCGGACCACTCCTGCCGGAAGAGAAAGCTCTTTATTCCGAGCCTACCCCGCAAGGGACAATAGGCGTCACCGCAAGGGATGGCAAGGAAGAGACGGCCGTATCCTTAGAGTTGCTCTTTAACGCGGCGATAACGTATCCCAAAGAGATCCAAAGAATCATGAACTCCTAAATACACATAGATATGAAAACAGATTTTAGTATACAACGCATCAATCTTTTACTTCGCAAAGATTGGATAGAGAATAAGAAGAAATTAGCTTATGGGGTGTTGGTCATCCTCGGAGTCCTCTTCTTTTTCCTATTATCCTCCATTTTATGGGATACGAGATTCCGTACCCTTACATTATATGTATTGGGATCATTGGGGACTTTTATCGCTTTCTGTAGCTACGTAAACTTAATGATACACCGCCCTAGAGGATTGTTCTTAACGCTTCCCGCGAGCAACCAAGAGAAATTTGCCGCTATCTTGATCGAAGGCATCGTGGTATTCTTAACATACCAAGTCACGTTCTGGACTGGGACGGGAATAGCCTCAATGCTCATTCATATACAGCCTGTAGCATTCAAGGACATTATCATGACCTTGCAAGATTTCACCATGCTGGCGTTTGCCGGCTCCTTGATGTTTCTCTCTTATGTCACGTTCCGGAAGTATGCCTTAGGAATCGCTTGTGGCGGATATATATTGATAGCAGCCTCTATCATAGGGATTGTCTATCTATGTATAAACATCTTGAATATCCAGCCGGGTATGAATAGTTTTTGTTATGAATCTTCACCGTTTTATACCGCCGTGTATTGGCTGAGCTTTGCCTTTACACCCGCATTTCTCATCGCAACCCTCGTGGTCTTATACGTCGCTTATCTAAAACTTAAAGAAAAGGAACTAAGATGAACTACAATACGAATCAATCCATATTTATCCAGATAGCCGAGCGGATTTGCGACCGGGTATTGAGTGGTAATTACAAAGCCGATAGCCGTATCCCGTCCGTACGGGAACTGGCGGTAGAGATGGAGGTAAATCCAAATACGGTCATGCGTTCCTTCGAGCGCCTGCAAGCCAACGATATTATTTACAACAAGCGTGGGATCGGCTACTTCGTCGCTTCCGACGCCGAGCAGAAAATCCGTGAGATGCGCCATAACCAGTTCGTGGAAGAGGTACTTCCCGCCGTCTTCAAGGAGATGCACCTGCTAGATGTAGGTATCGACGAGCTTACGAAAGCCTATACATTATATATATCTACCATTAAATGAAGACAATCATGAAAAAAAGTAATCGCGTATTTATCGCCTTGATAGGGACATTATATATCGTTCCAGCCCTCACTTTCGGCGTTGCCCAGTTTACGTCGGAAAAATGCCTTACAGGTTTCACGCAAAAGTTTCAGATTATCCAGATAGATAATCCGGAGTTGAAAGCGGAAAACATAAAAGTCGATACGAGAACCGCCTCCGAATTTCCTCGGGGGCAAATACTGGAAGCAAAAGACCGGTCGTTACTCTATTACGAGGGAATGAAACGGTATTTGCCGGAAGTCAGCCGCCACGATTCTCTATTATTGGTTAGCGGGGCGAGGGACGCCGGGCAAGATAAAAATCTCACGTTGCATATCCGTATCAACAATATCCAGAAGATCCGTCTGAACGGAGAAGAGATTTGGACTAAGTAACAAGCACATACACACATTATTTCTTAATCATTAAATCGTACTATAATGAAACAAATCATTATGGCAGCCCTTCTTATATCCTTTTCTTGGGGTATTCGGGCACAACAATTACAGATCCGGGGGAAAGTCATCGATCTATCCGACAAGTCTCCTCTTGAGTTCGCGAATATCACGCTTCAAACAGCCGATTCCGCATTCATCACAGGGACGACGACGGATAGTAAAGGACTTTTCCGGATCGAGAAAGTCAAGGCCGGAGATTATCAAGTATCTGTTTCCTCCATAGGTTACAAGACTTCGGTAGTCTCCGTGCTGGGACTTTCCCAGAATATAGATCTCGGTACGATCTCATTGGCATCCGCTTCTATATCCTTAGATGAAGTCACGGTCAACGCTTCCGCTATCCGTAATACGGCGGACCGTAAGATCGCGTTCCCTACCTCCGAGCAAAAAGCGGCCTCCAGCAATGGCATCAACCTATTGAACGCCTTGATGCTTCCTCGTTTGGAAGTGGACCCGATCCGGAATAGCGTATCGCTACCAAATGAAGGGACTATTCAATTCTGCATCAACGGTATCAAGGTGGAGCTATCCGATATCCGGGGCTTATCGCCACAGGAGGTAATCCGGGTAGAATATCATGATAATCCGGGCTTACGTTACGGTAACGCCTCTGTCGTACTCGACTACATTGTCCGGAGGGAAACTAGCGGCGGTTCTGTCAATCTGGATCTTAGTAATTCACCGACCACCTCTTTTGGAGACGATCAGGTATCGACGAAGTTCAATCATAAGAAATCGGAGTTCGGATTGCAATACGCCGTCCGTTACCGGAATCCGTATCATATCTGGACGGAAGGAGTCGAGACCTTCCGCTTTGAGAGTGGCGAGACGATGGAACGTACCTCGGAAGGTCTGCCAAGAGGAATGTCCGAGACCTCTCATAACCTCTCTCTTAATTATAATCTGGTAGATAACGACCATTATTATTTCAATGCTACGCTACGCTATTTCTTATCAGACGAGGATAAAGGTGGCGGCAAGAACCTGTATACCAACAATAATCCCGAAGATAAGACATACGCTTGGAATCCAAATAGCAACTCTACCAAACGTCCTTCCCTCGACCTTTATTACCAACGCTCCTTACCACATAAGCAGACATTGATACTTAATATGGTAGGTACGTACATACATACGAACGCAAACCAAATGTATCAAGAATGGAAAAACGATATCCTCTTATCGGATATCTTGTCGAACGTGGACGGAGACAAATATTCCATCATCGGCGAGGGAATCTACGAACGGCAATTCGAGGCCGGTCGATTGGGAGGAGGATTGAAACACACCCAATCGTGGACGGATAACACCTACAGCGGAACGGTTGGAGGACGAACCAAGATGAAACAGTCGGAGACGTATCTCTATACGGAATTCAGCGGACGTGTCAAGAAGTTGAATTATACCGCCGGAATAGGTGTCTCCCGCTCATGGTTCAAGCAAGAAGGCGAGGAAGATTATCAATATTATACGTTCCGCCCAAAGGTATCCTTACAATATAACTTTACGGATAATATGTATTTCCGGGTAAACGGTAGCGTAAATAATGTCTCACCTAGCCTATCGGAACTAAGCGCCATCGAGCAATATATCGATACGCTACAGATACGCCGGGGAAATCCTTATCTGAAACCCTATAAGAGTTATGACATGCAAGCCAATTATCTATATAAAAAAGGAATATTCACCGGAGACTTAAACTTTTATTACAGTAATAGCCCGGACCGGATCATGGAGGAAGTGATACGAGAAAATAATAAGTTCATTCGCATTACCGATAACCAAAAAGGATGGCAGAAACTAAGCGGTGACTTGACATTACGTGTCGGCCCTATCATCAAGCGGATCATAAGCCTATCCGTGACAGGTGGAGTCAATCGTTATATCAGCGAAGGAAATAGTTATTCGCATACCTATAACAATTGGTATTACCGGGCTTCCGTCATGGCTATGTACAAGAAATTCATGGCTATGTTCCAGATACAAAGTAGCTATAATACGTTTGTCGGCGAATTATTGCATGGTGGCGAGAATATCCATATGTTTATGTTCCGGTACAATCAAGGTAAATTCGCCGTTGGAGCCGGATTGATGATGCCTTTCTCCAGCCAGTACAAACGGGTAGAGGAAAATCGGAACGCTTACGCTCCCAGCCGTACGAACATGTACGCGAACGACTTCAGCCGAATGTTGATGCTAACCTTCTCTTGGAATTTTGACTTCGGCCGCAAGTTCAAGGAGGCCAACAAGAAACTTTGGAATAGTGATGAGGATTCGGGTATCATGCGATGATCCTCAAATAAAAAAAGTCCGGTATTAATTACCGGACTTTTCTTTTCTATCTTCAGGAGGGGGAATTGGAACCCCTTCTTTAATAAACTCATCATATACGATCTTAGGATGGTCTTGCGGAGAAGCCAGTTGATATTCCGCGGTGAAATTATCCCGCCTAAAATTCTTCAGCTTAAGGTTTTCCGCGCTGTAATTTCTCAAGGTCTCCTTTCTGTCACCAAACAAAGAACTGTTCAATACTTCCGAATCCAGAATGTTTTCTTTCGGAGTCATTGTCGGCAAAAGGTTTTGTTCCAACAATCCTCTATAAGCGCCAATGTATTCGCACCAAACAGAATTACCTTTTTGATAGATTCGATAGGTGTAGTTAGACCAAGCTGTCGTTACATGAATCTCATGCTCCCAGATATCGACGCATGCCTCTGAATCAAAGTAGGGATCTTTAATCGTCACACGTCGCAATCCATGATTCTCATCTCTCACTAAAGTCAACCACTTATCTGAATGAAGTATTTCAGAAATAATGTCGGGCAACTTTTCCTTGATTTCAAATTGGATTCTCATACATTTCGCCTGCCGGTCAGGACTTTTTAAGGTTGCCAGGTTCTCATTAAACATTTTGTCGTTAATACGATAAAACAAATATAAGCAAAAATGTTCAATATAATGTACTCTTTTTCGATAATTCTTACGTACTTTTGCCTAATAGAATGACAAATATGGCACAAAACGACGAAATAATACTGATAAATATCAATGGAGCGGATCGTCCGGGTGTAACGGCGGCTCTTACGGAGATTCTAGCCAAGAACAACGCTGTTATCCTCGATATCGGTCAAGCGGATATCCATAACCATTTATCATTGGGTATCTTGTTTCAAAGCACGGAAGGAAATTCCGGCGATATATTGAAAGAACTACTGTTCAAGAGTTACGAATTAGATGTCAATATCCGTTTCAATCCCATTACAGAGCAAGAATATAGTAAATGGGTAGGTATGCAGGGCAAGAACCGGTATATCATCACGATATTAAGCCGTAAGCTTACGGCCAAGCAAATCGCGGGTGTTTCCCGGATCGTAGCGGAGCAAGATATGAATATTGATGATATCAAGCGGCTCACGGGACGTATCCCGTTGGACGAGAATGCCCGTACTCCTAAGGCGAGCGTGGAGTTTTCCGTACGTGGTACCCCGAAAAACAAGGAGTGCATGAAAGCGGAGTTCATGAAACTTTCCACGGAGCTTGAGATGGATATCTCTTTCCAAGAGGATAGCATGTATCGCCGTATGCGCCGTCTGATTTGTTTCGATATGGACTCTACCTTGATAGAGACGGAGGTTATCGACGAGTTGGCGATACGTGCCGGAGTTGGCGATCAAGTAAAAGCGATTACAGAGGCAGCCATGCGTGGAGAGATCGATTTCTGCGAGAGCTTCCGCCAGCGTTGTGCCTTATTAAAGGGGTTGGACGTATCCGTGATGCAGGAGATCGCCGAGAATCTACCGATCACAGAAGGTGTAGACCGCTTGATGCGTATCTTGAAAAAGGTGGGCTTCAAGATCGCTATCCTTTCCGGAGGTTTCACTTATTTCGGTAATTTCCTTAAACAAAAATATAATATCGACTATGTATACGCCAACGAGCTTGAAATCGAGAATGGCAAGCTAACGGGTAATCATGTGGGTGATATCGTAGATGGGAAGCGTAAAGCGGAGTTATTACGCCTGATCGCGCAAGTGGAGAACGTGGATATTCGCCAGACCGTAGCGGTTGGCGACGGGGCGAACGACTTGCCGATGATTAGTATCGCCGGTCTAGGTATCGCCTTCCATGCCAAACCGAAGGTTAAGGCGACCGCCAAGCAATCTATCTCTACGATTGGCCTCGATGGTATCTTATATTTCCTTGGATACAAGGATTCGTATTTGGATGAACAGATGTAATATATATAATTAACGTATAGCGATTATGATCAGACATATTGTAATGTTTAAGTTGAAGGAGTTTCAAACTCCGGCTGAGAAGCAAGCCAAAATGCAAGAAATTAAGGATAAACTGGAAGCCTTAATCAATAAGATAGACGTATTGAAAATGATCCGTGTAGATTTTAATTGTAATCCGGCGGAGACTTGGGATATTATTTTAACTACTGAATTACCTACCTTGGAAGATGTAAATACGTACGCTAATCATCCGGAACATGTAGCGGTCGCTAAAGGAATTATTGGCCCAGTAAAGGCGGACAGAGCTTGTGTTGACTATGAAATCCTTTGATATAGAGGAACGTGTGAACCAAGCGGTCCACAACTTCGAGTCCGGATATAATTGCGCTCAATCTGTATTCCTCGCTTATTCGGATGTCTTCGAGTTGGATTTAGAGCTGGCGAAAAAGATGTCTGTATCTTTTGGAGGAGGTGTCGGACGCATGCGTGAGGTTTGTGGTACCGTAAACGCAATGGCGATGTTAGCCGGATTTAAGTATCCGGTATTTGATCCGCTAGATCAAGAGGCGCGTGCCCGCAACTATGGCATGGTACAAAAAATGGCGGCTTTATTCAAGGAGAAACATGGGACGATCATTTGCCGTAGCCTTCTTCCTCCGGAAGAGACATCGACGAATCCCGCTCCTTCCGCACGCACACAACAGTATTATGCCAAACGTCCTTGCGGTAAATACGTTGAGGAAGCGGCTCGTATAGCCGGGCATATGCTAAAGGGTGAACTTGAATAAACGGCATTGTCAAGCTAGAAGACGTATTTGTGAAATGTAACCAAGTTTTCGAATCTCAGTGAATAACTCACTGTAAGAGGACTTGGATTTCACATTGACTTTATAGGTAATTGTCGACGTATTCTTGTCATAATTATGCTCATAAGAAAGACTTACGATAAATATGCTCCTATTTTCCAAGATTTTCCGGATACCTTTAAGATCGGGAGTCGAGGTTGAGCAAATTATCGTAAGTATTTTATTAACACCATCCAAATACATACGTCGCTCCAACCTTTCTAAAGAAACCAATACGAACAAGGTAAATGCCGTAGTGATAGAAGCGGCCAAGAACATACCGGCACCAGCGGCCAAACCTACTACAGCCATTACCCAAATACAAGCCGCCGTAGTGAGTCCATGCACGCTTCCATGACTTTGAATAATAGCTCCTGCTCCCAAGAAACCAATACCTGTAAGGACTTGGGCGGCGATACGCCCCGGATCTCCATTCAAGAAATTCGGATAGGTTTGTGGTATCCAGATAGATATCAACATGGCGGCGGCAGATCCCATACAGATCAAGGTAAAGGTTCGCATACCAGCGTCCCTGCGGCGAAATTGTCTTTCTACACCGATAATAGCGCCAAGCACGAAACTGATAGCTAATCGTACGGCGGCGGTCGAGGCCGTTATCTGAGTATTCTCTAAAATATCGTTCAAATGTTCCAGCATAGTCTGTCATTCATTCTAAGTTATACAAATATAGAAAATTTCTATGTACCGATTATGGAATGAAAACAATGTAAAATCGTCAAAAGTTGTATCTTTGAGACAGAATAAAAGTCATTCACCTCTAAACTTAGAAAAATTGAAAATAATAACGTACAATACAAATGGATTAAGGGCTGCCGTAGGTAAAGGCTTGCCCGAATGGTTGGCTCAAGAACAGCCAGACGTGTTATGTATCCAAGAGACAAAGTTACAACCAGACCAGTTTCCGTCGGAAACATTCGAGGCTTTAGGATATAAGTCTTATTTGTTTAGTGCCCAAAAGAAGGGATATAGTGGCGTGGCCATTCTTACGAAACAGGAACCGGATCATATCGAGTATGGAATGGGGATCGAGAAGTATGATAATGAGGGACGTTTTCTCCGTGCGGATTTCGGGGATGTATCGATCGTAAGTGTCTATCATCCTTCCGGGACTAGTGGGGATGAACGGCAGGATTTTAAGATGTTATGGTTGGAAGATTTCCAGAAATATGTCGTTGAGTTACAGAAATCCCGTCCGAACTTAATTCTCTGTGGCGATTACAACATTTGCCACGAGCCGATAGATATTCATGATCCGATCAGGAACGCAAAGAACAGTGGTTTCCTTCCGGAAGAACGGGAATGGATGACTCGCTTCTTATCCGCAGGTTTTACGGATACATTTCGCTTCTTGAACCCGGATAAGCAAGAATATACATGGTGGAGTTATCGCTTCAATTCCAGATCTAAAAATAAAGGATGGCGTATTGATTATTGTATGGTTAGCGACAATATGAAGCCGAAAGTTAAAGCCGCTTATATATTAAACGATGCCGTACATTCTGATCATTGTCCGGCCGTATTAGAGATCGAATAATCTTTCATAATAAAAAGAAAGGATGTGTTCTTTTTGCGTAAGCGAACACATCCTTTTTTATTATTGAAAAAATGGAAATAAAGTCTATAAATGAACTTAGATTATCTCTGAATATCCAATGCTCCGATCAACTCTTTTACTGATTTAAAACCATGTCGGTCACAATAGTCATTCAATCCATCAATAACCTTGATAGAAACAGTTGGATCTACAAAGTTATAAGTTCCGATCTGGATAGCACTAGCCCCAGCTAACATGAACTCCACGGCATCTTTCCAATTTGAAATACCTCCCAAACCTATAATTGGAATCTTTACCGCATGATACGTTTGCCATACCATACGTAGAGCTACAGGTTTTACGCAAGGCCCGGAAAGACCTCCAGTTATTGTAGATAATATAGGTTTACGTTTCTCTGCGTCGATGGCCATTCCAAGCATCGTATTAATTAACGAAACAGAATCCGCACCCTCCGCTTCAACAGCTTTAGCGATCTCCGTAATATCAGTTACATTAGGAGAAAGTTTTACAATAAGTGTCTTTGGATAAACCCTACGAACAGCCTTAACAACCTCCCCCGCACCACACGTAGTAACGCCGAAAGCCATACCACCTTGCTTTACGTTCGGACAAGAAATGTTCAGTTCGATAGCGGGAATCCTATCCAACTCTGCGATCTTTTCCGCACACTCGACATACGTTTCAACCGAAGATCCACTCACGTTTACGATCATATTCGTATCGATGTCCTTGATCTCCGGATAAATATGCTCAGCGAAATAATCGGCGCCCTTATTCTGAAGCCCCACGGCATTCAACATTCCGGAAGGAGTCTCCGCCATTCTTGGATAATCATTACCTTCACGAGGTTGGATAGTGGTACCTTTCACGAAAATACCCCCCAAACGTGAAATATCCATGAAATCAGCATATTCTATACCATATCCGAACGTGCCGGATGCTGTCATTACCGGATTTTTCAACGGTAAATTCCCAATGTTTACATTTAATTCAGCCATGACAATTTCTCAATATTAAATACGGGACCTTCTGTACATACACACACATTATGACCTTCCTTGTTTTTCTCTACGCAGCACAAACAAGCACCTATGCCACAAGCCATCGTGTTCTCAAGAGAAACCTCGCAAGAAATAGCTTCCGCACCTGCGTATTTCGCTACTGCCACCATCATTGGTTTAGGACCACAAGTATAAATCTGGTCAAATCGAACCTCTTTAAGGATCGTATGGTTAGTCACATACCCTTTCTCGCCTAGCGAACCATCTTCGGTTGTGATATAAACCTTACCAAATCTCTGGAATTCATCTAATTGCAATACATCATCCTTAGAACGAGCCCCAAGTAGAAAAGTAGGCTCAAAACCGGCTTCTTTTAAACAAGCTCCTAGATATAACATCGGAGCGGTTCCAACACCACCACCAATCAGCAAAAGTCTTTTGTTCTCCTGTTCCTTGGAAGGAATTGTAAAACTATTACCCAGTGGTAGCATTATGTTTACAATATCACCGGGACGGAATTCTGCCATTTTTCTCGTGCCATCACCAACAAGTTGAATCAATAACCACAACTCATTTTTAGACTTATCTACATAGTTGACGGAAATCGGACGACGTAAGAATGTTGTAGGAGAGTTTTCTACATGAACCTCTACAAATTGTCCGGGAAGCATCTCTGGAAGATTCCCATCCGAGGTTAACTTTAGCAGGCAATAATTTTTATGAAGGTGACAGTTTTCAGTCACCTTCATGTCTAAGATGTACTTCTTCATATACACGATTACTCAATTTATCCGCAAAGATACATGAATATAACGTATATACCGAACAGTTTACCTTAGTCTTTCTTGTTTTTTTCAGGGACGAAAGTATCAAACGTATTGTCGGAGTAAAATATCATTATTTTACTAACATTTTTAGAAGGCTTTTCTTGGCATATAACTTGCTCTACAACAGGTTGTTTCTGGATGTTTACAGGTGTCTCAACCCCAATTTCCTTGCGATTTTCGGCAACAACTTGTACATTGGGACGATTTTCAAGCATATTTGTAAACAAATTAGGTTCAGTTAACACATGTTCTCGGATCATTTCGCCTTTGCCAAACAATAGCCAGTCAGAATCAACATAAGTGAACCGTTCCAGTATTTTTAGCAGAACATCCAAACTCGGATTATTTCTCCCAGATATAATATGTGACATTGCCGAACGCTGTATACCGATCGATTCGGCAAATTTAGAAGGGGTAAGTCCTTCACGTTCCATTATTTTTAAAATACGATCTCTCATATTCATATATATCTTAAATTCTTACTAGAATACTGCCATTATGACCGTTTACTAAGATAAATCTCCATAAAGTAAACTAGATACAAAGATAAATCAATATTTCCATTTGTGCAATTTATTTTTATAAAACTAAATTGATACATATGTGTCAAGCCGATACATATGTGATGGGTAGAACTGTAAACCGTGTTCAAGAAGGAGGTATAGAGTATTTAGAAAAACTTTAGAAAAATAGCATATATATCTGATTTATATGTAAATATAATAATACATATGATGTATAGTTAGGGGGTTTTTATACGTTTGTAGACGAAAAAACATGTTTAGTTAATGTAAACAATCAATATTTCTATATAAAAAACTGGTTATTTATAATTTATAGCAAATCTTACGTGGATAAAGAAATATATAGTAATCCATGATTTATATTAGTAATGTAAACATGGTACATTTGTAACGCCTATATAATGATTACAAAAACCACCAACATTTGTAATCTACTCAAATACTTTTATTGTATATATGATTGTAAACATCCATTTCTCGGTTATATTTGTATACAATATAATTTTACTCTATTTATTTTACTGCCAACTTGTCTATTTTTCCTTTAACGGATAATGAAGGCAATCTATGGCTATACCGATTATAGCTTTAAGTATGGATTTCTTGGAATTTTTGAGGAAGAAGGTACGTGATTGAATAAATTTTAAAATCTCAGAGAGATAAAATATGCGTAATTAATTGATAAATAAACAAAAAGGCCTCTTTTTCCAGTTTGACTTTTTCATCATTCTAGGAAAAAAGGCCCTTTTGCCTGCACTAAGTCTATGATTTCTGTTTAATGTAAAATTTTGTAAAGTAATTCTTTTAGTAAATCTGCATCTGTCGCTGAAGAGTTTTCCACTCCCTTAGATTTTGCGTCAGTTGTTCGGATATCGCTGATCAAATTAAAAACTTTCATCGCTGGATAATTTTTCATCCCCAAAAGATAGTCCTTTACTTGATAAGTTCCCCGTAAACCAAGTGCGGTCATCAATCCTGATTCCGATCGATCCTTTGAATAATAACAAATCAGCAAGTTTGAGAAATAGTTAAATAATACAGGAAGTGTCATCTGTATCGGATTACTTTTAGGGTTTTTCTCAAAATACTGAGCGATCCGGTTAGCCTTTAATATATCCTTCATGGCAAGTGCCTTTATCAGCTCAAAGTTATTGTATTCTTTACTAATCCCTATATTTTGCTCGATCAATTCCGGTGTGATGCGTTTTGAGGCCTTTTCAGCCAAGATAATTGCCAGCTTATCTAATTCCTTATTGAGACGGTTTAAATCGTTTCCAAGGAAATCTGAGAGCATTTGAGCGGCTTTTGGATCGATACCGATAGAACGCTGTTGCATCAAAGAGGTGATAAAACTCGGCATTTTATAATCCGGGATCTTTTTTGACTCATATAAAATACCGTTTTTATCGGTTGCGGCCGCTAACGCACGACGGCGATCTAAAGTCTTATATTTGTAATTTATGACCAAAATAGTTGATGACAAAGGATTCTTCACATAACTGCTCAGCAACTCTATATCTCTCACTAATTGAGCCTCTCGAACAACGATCAATTGATATTCGGACATCATCGGAAAACGACGTGCCGCATTGATAATAGAAATGGCATCTGTATCTGCGCCGTATAGAATAATCTGATTGAAATCTCTCTCAGATTCCTCTAATACGCTTTTTAATAACAAATCTGTTATTTGATCGATGAAGAAAGGCTCTTCGCCCATTAACACATAAACAGGCTGAAACTTCCTTGCTGTTATATCCCTACAAATCTCCTCGAAAGTAATTTCTTTTTTTGCCATAAATTATGAGGTTTCGCTATTACCAACTAAAACGGATATGACGGATGGTTTTCTTACCATCCAAAATCTGTTGAAGAGCTTCAACTCCCAACATTACCTGTTCTCCTACAAATTGTTGAGTTACCTTCCGGTCACTCGCTTCTGTTTTTACACCATCTTCTTCCATCGGTTTATCCGATATCATCAACAATGCACCCGTAGGTATTTGGTTAGCGAAACCGGCAGTAAGCAAGGTTGCGGTTTCCATATCGATACCAGTGGCATGCGTACTACGAAGATATTCCTTGAAATCATTATCGTATTCCCAAACCCTGCGATTTGTCGTGTAAATCGTACCTGTCCAATAATCTTTTCCATGATCACGTATGGCGGAAGAAATGGCACGAAGCATTGAAAAAGCGGGCAATGAAGGTACCTCAGGTGGTAAATACTCATTCGACGTTCCCTCACCTCGGATCGCCGCTATTGGCAATACATAATCCCCTAATACATTCGCTCTTTTTAATCCTCCACATTTACCGAGGAAAAGCACCGCTTTGGGCATGACTGCTGACAATAAATCCATGATTGTAGCAGCGTTCGCACTTCCCATCCCAAAATTGATAATGGTAATCCCTTCTGCCGAGGCATTGGGCATCGAACTTTTCAATCCCAAAATCGGGACATTAAAATGATCCGCAAATATCTCGACATATTTAGTAAAGTTAGTGAGTAATATGTGCTTAGTGAAGTCTTCTAGCTTTCGCTCGGTATAACGAGGCAGCCAATTTTCTACGATTTCTTGTTTTGTTCTCATAAATAACTACCTTTGAGGTGCATTTTAGTTTAGAATATAAATAGCAAATATAGCAAATGCTCCCATTAAATCTACCAAAATTCTCAGTCAAAGTTACGGAGAAAGCAGGAAAGCCTTCTATTTGGGATCCTGTACGCCGAAAATTTGTCGCATTAACGCCAGAGGAATGGGTACGACAACATTTCGTGAACTATTTGGTCACGGAAAAAAACTATCCTCAAGAACTTTTAGCGAATGAAGTAGCGGTAAAACTAAACGGAACATCCAAACGATGCGATACCGTTGCATACAATCGGTTTCTAGCACCTCTAATGATTATTGAATATAAAGCTCCACATATCGAGATAACAAGCGCTGTATTCGATCAAATCGTACGTTATAACATGGTCTTACACGTAAAATACTTAACCGTAAGCAACGGCATCCGTCATTTTTGTTGCAAAATTGACTATGAGAAACAGACGTATGCTTTCCTCGAAGATATACCGGAATACAATCTATTGGAGAAAATCGTTTAATTATCTAAAATAAGTCCCCCTTATCCTTCTATGCACTCGCACGGATCAGATAAGGGCTTACTCAGCCCAACCAGTGAGTAGTTCTATCGATTAGGAATTTACAGTTTGCAGATAAGTCATCTTGTTCTATATACTCGACATCACCGGAAGTCTTAGAAGGTAGCACCATATCTGATACTTCTACCTCCTCATTTTCAAGGCTGGCAAACTTAAACAGATTATATATGCTTGATAGAAAGAGAAGAAAAAGAAACAGGAATGCCTTTGCGACACTTCCTGTTTTTTCTATATATTGAGTAGATTTCAAATCCATATCCCACGCATTAAAAGTTACATGGGCACAAACATAGCAATATTCGTCAAATAAACAAATATTTTAACACGAAAATTTTACTTCGTAAAGAGATAATCCTCCGGTTTTGCGATTCGTAAAATATATTCCGGAGTATTAGGGAGCCTTTTCGCATACAAAGTGACAGAATCACCCCTCTCAGGCATCGTAGAATTAGATTCCAACGATATCTGGTCAACATTACGCAATTTTATTTCATCATCTTTATCGAAAAAGAATGAGTATCCTAATAAAACCGCAAAAAAAGATAAAATCAATGGCTTCATGTCTAACTTGTTTTTATGACTATATAAGCTTAGATGCTTATAAAA
The DNA here is from genome assembly GCF_056640955.1 of Parabacteroides sp. KHUB-02. Classification (NCBI taxonomy): domain Bacteria; kingdom Pseudomonadati; phylum Bacteroidota; class Bacteroidia; order Bacteroidales; family Tannerellaceae; genus Parabacteroides; species Parabacteroides sp. KHUB-02. The sequence goes on from NZ_JBWQEV010000001.1 coordinate 1,600,534, forward strand.
CGATAAACGCTGCATATTATTTCAAAATAATTACATTTTTAATGTGCCGACATAGAAGTACGACTTATTTCGTTAATGAAGTATATATCCTATGACACATGCAGTATATATCCTATAGCATTTGAAGTATATCTTCGTAAAGAGGAGTTTCAGGGCCAAAATAAAAAAGGCGAGGATCTTAACCCCCGCCTTCTATCTGTAGATATAGAAATCCTATTTTATCCACCGAAATCATCGAAGTGCAACATCTCACGAGGTACACCCAAGTTATCCAGCATATTTTCCACGGCCTTTGACATCGGGCCCGGACCACACATGTAGTATTCGATATCTTCCGGAGCCTCGTGATCCTTCAAGTAAGTATCATGGATTACTTGATGAACGAATCCAGCCGTATATTTAACACCCGCAGCATCAGCGGCAGGATCAGGACGGTCAAGCGCCAAGTGGAACGTAAAGTTTGGGAATTCTTTCTCTATTTCCAAGAAATCTTCCAAATAGAACACTTCGTTCAAGGCACGCGCGCCATAGAAGTAAGACATCTTACGATCCGTAGTCTTCAACGTCTTCGTCATGTGCATGATTTGGGCACGCAACGGAGCCATACCAGCACCACCACCAATCCACATCATCTCTCTCTTAGAATCGAAAATTGGGTGGAAATCACCATAAGGACCACTCATAGTCACCTTATCACCCGGTTTCAACGTAAAGATATAAGAAGAAGCGATACCCGGCATCACATCCATGAAACCAACTTGTGGTTTCGGTTTGAACGGCGGCGTAGCGATACGCACGGTCAACATGATACGGTCACCCTCAGCAGGATAGTTAGCCATAGAATAGGCACGGATAGACGGTGAGTCGTTCTTACACTTCAAACCGAATAAACCGAATTTCTCCCAAGCCGGCAGATACTCGGGGCCGATCAAGCTCTTATCGATATCCTTGTTATAATCCATTGAGTATGTAGGGATCTTGATCTGAGCGTAAGAACCCGGAATAAAGTCCATGTGCTCACCTTTAGGCAACGCAACGATAAACTCCTTGATAAATGTAGCGACGTTCTTATTACTGATAACCTCGCATTCCCATTCCTTAACGCCAAATACCTCGTCTGGTACCTGAACGACCATATCCTCTTTCACCTTGCATTGACAAGCCAAACGCCAATGATCTTTCACTTGTTTACGAGAGAAGAAACCTTTCTCAGTAGGTAGGATCTCACCACCGCCATCAATAACTTGAGCACGGCACTGACCGCATTTACCACCACCACCACAAGCGGAAGACAAGAAGATGCCACCGCTCTGTAGCGCACCTAGCAAAGTTCCACCAATCGGGGTCTCTATATCTTTCTCTCCGTTAACCTTCAAGCTTACATTCCCTGAAGGCACCAATTTTGCTTTGGCGAACAAAAGCAAACCGACCAAGATCAGCGTGATCAATAAGAATACTATTGCGCTGACACCAATCGTAAGTCCGCCCGACATTAATAAAGTCATCTTTATATTTTGTTTAATGCGTTAATACTTAAATCTTCAGACCAGAGAAACACATGAATGCCATACCCATCAAACCCGTGATGATGAAAGTAATACCCAAACCTTTCAAAGCATTGGGGACATTTGAATATGACAATTTCTCACGGATAGCCGCCATACCTACGATAGCCAGCAACCAACCGATACCAGATCCTAAACCATAAACAGTGGCGACACCTACATTAGGGAACGCTTTTTGTTGCATAAACAGAGAACCACCCAAGATAGCGCAGTTTACAGCGATCAGCGGCAAAAAGATACCAAGGGAAGCATACAAAGACGGAGAGAATTTCTCGACTACCATCTCGACCAACTGCACGAAAGAAGCGATAACGGCGATAAAGATAATAAACGCCAAGAAGCTAAGGTTCACCTCCGCATATTCCGGGCCTAACCAACTTAACGCACCTTCTTTCAATACATAATTCTCAAGCATATAGTTAATCGGCAACGTACAGAAAAGTACGAATGTCACTGCTATACCTAATCCTAAAGCGGTCTTCACGTTCTTTGAGACAGCCACGAAAGAGCACATACCCAAATAGTATGCGAAGATCATGTTGTCAACGAAGATCGAGCGGACGAATGTGCTTAATAATTGTTCCATTCTATTATTCGTTTAATCGTTAACATTAATTTTCTTGAAGTTCCTTGTTCTTAGCACGATGAACCCAAATAATAACAGCGATCACGATCAACGCCATCGGAGGCAAGATCATCAAACCATTGTTCACGTAACCCAGATCATAGAATGCCTGCGGAATCACTTGGAAACCCAATAAGGTACCAGATCCTAGCAATTCACGGAAGAAACCTACGATAATAAGAATAATCGCATATCCCAGACCGTTACCAATGCCATCCAAGAACGATTCCCATGGGCCGTTACCCAAGGCGAACGCTTCCAGACGTCCCATCAAGATACAGTTCGTAATGATCAAACCGACAAATACGGAAAGCTGTTTGTTTACGTCATAAGCAAAAGCTTTCAACACCTCACTAACGATTGTCACCAAAGCGGCAACTACCACCAATTGCACGATAATACGGATACGGTTCGGAATCGTATTACGCATCAATGAAATGATCACGTTAGCGAAAGCTACGACAGCCGTCACCGAGATACCCATCACGATGGCCGGCTCAAGTTTTGATGTTACAGCCAACGCAGAGCAAATACCCAACATCTGAACGACAACCGGGTTGTTAGCGCTCAACGGGCCTAACAGAACTTCTTTATTCTTTTCAGATAATAATCCCATCTTCTACTTAATTTTGTGAGGTCAAAAATTTAACATAACCGCTCAAGCTGTTGAATAACATTTCATCCACACCTTTACTGGTAATTGTACCACCTGAGATACCGTCTACATAATCCTGTCCCGCTACGCTCTTACCCGGCTTAACAACAGCGACAGACTTGAATTCTCCACTCATGAAGATCTTCTTACCTTTGAACTCATTGCTGAACGCCGGTTTAGAGATCTCAGCTCCCAGACCCGGAGTTTCACCTTGGTGGCTGAAGTCAGCACCATAAATAGTATTCTTATCACTATCTACAGAGATATAACCCCATAACGGACCCCAAAGACCTGCTCCATGCAAAGCCATGATATATTTCGGTTGACCATCTACATTCGCGACGAAAACCGGATATTGATGCTCAGTAGCAGCCTTAACTACATCCGTAGCGAAAGCGTCGCCTTCAACCTTCTCACCATTCTCGTTTACCAAGAAAGCTTCCTTGATCAACTCGTTGTACTTGGTCTCAGCCTCAGAAGAAGAAACATTTACGTTGATAGAACGCAGAATTTGTTGTCTCTTATCGTTATCCTCGTTCTGTTTCTGAAAACTTCTCAATGATTGTGAAGTAAACGCCAATACGACAGCCACTAGCACAACCATCACAGCCGCATAAACAACCGTATAAACATTGCTATCCCGGTTTATGCCTTTCTTAGCGGCGCCCTCCTCCTTGATTTCCTCAAATTCGGAAGCAGGAGCGGAACATACCGGGCAAGTGTCAGGAGCCTTATTTCCCTCGTGGACATAGCCACATACCTTACATTTATATTTAGCCATATTCCTTCTTACTTTATTTTATTACACGTTTCAATCTGCGAGAGATATTAGCTTCCACAACATAATAGTCGATCAGGGGAGCGAACACGTTCATCAACAGGATAGCGAGCATCATACCCTCTGGATAACCCGGGTTCAACGCACGAATAATAATGGCCATAGCACCTACAAGGAAACCATAGATATATTTACCTGTCTCCGTACGAGCGGAAGTCACAGGGTCTGTAGCCATGAACACGGCACCAAAAGCGAAACCACCTAAGAACAAGTGATCCAGCGGAGATACGCACATAGCGACCGTAGTACCGATCATATTAAAGATCAATGACATGAAAGCACCACCCACGAACACGGAAACCATTGTCTTCCAACTTGCGATACCCGTAACCAACAAGATAACCGCACCGATCAAAATAGCCAATACAGAAGTCTCACCGATAGAGCCCGGGATCAAACCAATAAATGCGTCCCAAGTAGAGATCGGGTTGCCTAATACGTCAACAGCTTGGAAAGAACCGATCATCTCCTTACCAGCGATAGCGACTTGTCCTAGCGGAGTAGCTCCGGAAAAACCGTCAACTACTTGGCCAGCCCCGATACCAAACGTATCAGCCGTACGAACGAACACTTGATCACCAGACATTGCTGCCGGGTAAGCGAAGAATAAGAACGCACGTGTAACCAATGCTACATTAAATATATTATATCCCGTACCACCAAATACCTCTTTCGCGAAAATAACAGCGAAAGCAGTAGCTACAGCGATCATCCATAACGGAGTATCGACCGGAACGATCATCGGAATCAAGATACCGGAAACCAAGAATCCTTCTTGAATCTCTTCCTTCTTCACTTGGGCGACAGCGAACTCTATACCCAAACCTACCACATACGAAACAATGATCTTAGGCAATACCGCCAAAAATCCAAAAATAAAAGTCATCAAAAATCCCGGATCAGCCCCCACAGCTAAATTGTGCTGATAACCGACATTATACATACCAAAAAGCAAAGCAGGCAACAAAGCGATGATAACCACGGTCATGGCACGCTTTGAATCAATACAGTCATGAATATGTACGCCCGTTTTAGAGGTCTCGTTCGGAACAAATAAGAATGTTTCGAAACCGTCAAAAACAGAACGGAACATCGCCAGCTTTCCGCCTTCCTCAAAGTTAGGCTTAATCTTGTCGAGATAATTCCTTAACGCTTTCAATGTATTATAAGTTTTTTATGTTATTAATTCATTTCCTTATACAACAGGTTCAATCCGTCGCGAACGATCTTTTGCAACTCGATCTTGGAAGTGTCCACGAACTCGCAAAGAGCGAAGTCCTCGGGAGCCACCTCATAGATACCTAAGTTCTCCATCTTGTCGATATCGAACGCAATGATCGCTTTCAACAAATACTCCGGATAGATATCCATCGGAAACACCTTATCGTATTCATTAGACATGATCATGGCACGTTTACCACCTTTGATACGGGCGTCGATCACATATTCCTTGCTAGTACCTAACCAGCTAAAGTAACTATGGCTAGCGCTGAACTGGTTGAAACGAGGCATAGCGAAACCTAAGAACTCATGCGTCTCATCACCTTCCGGAATCACGGTGATCTGGTTATCATAAGCGCCTAGGTAACCATCCATATTCACCTTGGTACCTGTCAAAACATTACCGCTAATAATACGGATATGTTCCTGTCCTAACACTTTACCGTTAACCAAGCTCTTAATCGTACAACCTGAAATCGTTTTAACGTAGCCTCTCTCGGTAGTCTCGGAACCAGTAATAGCAACCATACGGCTGAAATCGGCGACACCCTTGTTAAACAAGCGTCCGATAACGATCACGTCTGCCGGATTAACCGTCCAAACTACCTCACCCTTGTTAACGGGCTTGATATGATTGATCTGCACGCCAACGTTCGCTGCGGGATGCGGACCTTCTACTTCCACGATCTCCACACCTTTCATTCCGCTCACGACAGAACCACTTCTTACACCCACATACACTTTTCCATTCGTTAATTTAGCTAGGGCGTTTAATCCAGTCTGGAAATCAGCCTCCTGACCTTTTACGATAAAATCGAAGTTTGGAGCCAACGGAGCGGAGTAAAAAGCCGAAACGAAGATATCACGCGGAGTATCCAATGGAGCGGCAACGATATCGTATGGGCGTTGCTTGATAAACGGCCACATACCAGCGTTCAGAAGTACCTCTTTCACCTCTGCTCCCTGTAGGGATGCTACGTTCTTCTTACCGAACTCCTCATACTCGATCTGCGCATCCGGCTTCACAACGATGCTTAGCACCTTACGCTTCTCTCCTCGGTTTACGGCAGTTACCTCGCCACTGACCGGCGAAACAAACTTGATCTCGGGGCGGTTCTTGTCAATCATCAGTACAGAACCGGCTTTGACTTTTTCTCCTACTTTCGCAACAACTTTGGGGAGAATACCGTTATAATAATCGGGGACGATCGCATAAGACTCGCTCTTGCCGCCGTTTAACAGTACATCCGAAGCTTTGCCCTTCAGATTAATGTCTAAACCCTTTTTAATCTTAATCACATTTGCCATAATACAACTAAAATTGTTTATATGTAATTTTCCTGCAAAAGTAAACATTTTTTCATGCTTTAGAGCAGGGAAAGGCAAATAAATAGAGAAATAATTCCATAATTTTGCGTCGTTAAAGAAAGTAATAAGAAAATGAAAGTTTTTAAAATCCTATTTCTGCTGCTTATCACGGTTTTAGTACCGTTGAACGCTCAAGTGACTTACTTCACCAACGTTAGCGATAAGCAAATAAAGACCCTCCAAGTGAAGGTTGCCGGCGAGATGTTCTCCGATCCATTCATTGAACTGGGCGGTGAAAACCGTATCGAAGTTAATTTCGATGCTTTTAATCCGGGCTTCGGGCGATACGCCTATAATCTGGTTCATTGCAACGCCGATTGGACGCAATCGAATCTTTCCCCGATTGAGTATATGAATGGTTTCCAAGGGAGCACGATCGAGGATTTCGCCAATGCGATGGGTACTACGGTGCAATACACCAACTACCGATTACTTTTCCCAAACGATGACGTTCAACCGAAGGTCTCGGGGAATTATGCCTTGCAAGTATATAACGAGGATGATCCCTCCCAGATCGTATTTACCGCTTGCTTTTCTATTTTCGAGCCGATGGTTAGTGTCGCCGCTACGGTGAGCGGAAATACGGATATCGATACCAATCAGTCACACCAACAAGTCAGCTTTGCGATCAATAACAAGAATTTCCCCATCACCTATCCTCAGACCGACTTGAAAATCTGGGTTTATCAGAATAACCGCAGGGATAATGCCGTAACAGGTCTTCAGCCTATGACTATTTTAGAAAACCAGATCTCTTATACGAACAATCAGAACTTGATCTTTCCCGCAGGAAACGAATATCGCCGTATGGAATTTTTGAGCAACAAATACAATGGCATGCACGTAGAAAGTATCTCGTTCCATAATCCATATTACCATGTAGAGTTGATGACGGACTATCGGCGTGACCAATTATCGTATCAATACGATCAAGACCAAGACGGCCGTTTTTTCATCCGTTGCAGTAATTGTAACGACCCGGATACGGAAGCGGACTATTACATCGTTCACTTTACCCTCGCCATGGACTTAATTCCCGATGGAAACGTGTATTTGAACGGTGAATTATATAATAATGTATTGGACGAGAAAAGTAAGATGGGCTATAATCCGGAGACGCATCAATACGAGAAATCCGTCTTACTGAAACAAGGCAGTTACAACTATCAGTACCTCTTTGTCCCTAACGGACAGACCGTAGGACAGACCGGCCCTATCGAGGGTAATTTCTTCCAGACGGAGAACGAATATAGCATTTACGTCTACTATTGTCCAATGGGAGCACGGTATGATCGTTTAATCGGTGTAACTAGTATCAGAAATACAATGCCCGTGCTATAATTATTCGCGTAAAAGGCATACTTTTACGCATAAAATAATTGAGCATGAAAACGAGACGTATTGTTATCAGTACCGTATTATTAGTCGGGGGACTTCTCTCGATCGTTCAAGTCATGCCTAAAAATCCACTGTTGATAGGCGAAAGGTTATTTCCGTATGGAGGATGGATACAAGTGATACTTGCCATGCTATACGGTGGTTGGCTCTGCTATAAGATGCAAGATCGGCAAGAACGTCCCAAATGGAGAAAACGAGCGTGGTTGTTATTCTCGATCGTTTTTTTCGGGCAACTTGCTCTAGGGATTTTTGCCGATCCCATTTTCCTTATGACCGGGAAACTGCATTTACCGATCCCTGCGGTAATCTTGGCCGGACCGCTTTATCGCTTTGATGGATTATTCATGCCCATACTTTTTATCAGCACCTTATTACTATCCGGTCCCGCTTGGTGTAGCCAGCTTTGTTACTTCGGGGCATTCGACGCATGGAGTGCCCGGGGAAAATTGGAACGAAAAAGGTTCCCCTACCACAAGCAAATGCGATACAGCGTATTATTTCTGGTCATGCTGGGAGCCATCTTGCTACGGATATTCGGAGCGAGCGGCAAGATAGCCACCGCTTTTGGAATAGCGGTCGGAGTTATCGGGCTACTTGTCATGCTATTGTTTTCCAGAAAGAGACGGAAGATGGTACATTGCAGTAGCTATTGCCCAATCGGAGCTTTGGTGTCTTTCCTCAAGTACCTCTCTCCTTTCCGGGTACGACTGACCACGGATTGTTGCCATTGCATGGCTTGCACAAACATTTGCCGGTATGATGCCCTGCATAAAGAAGAGATCAAGAAGGGGAAGATCGGTTACACCTGTACCTATTGCGGAGATTGTCTTTCCGCTTGCAAGCACGGGGCTATAGAATATCATTTCCCGGGATTACGCCCGGCTACTGCCGAACGTCTATGGATCGTCGTAACGGTCGTATTACATACTTGCTTCTTGATGATCGCACGGATCTGAGCCGTATACTTGCTTGCCCATTATATAAGTACATACCATATTCCGGTCATCGCCGAGGGTTTGTAGGCCAAACAGCTTATTCTCGATCGTCCATTTATCTCTCGAACGAAGATACTCCATACGCAATTTCTGGACAGAGGTAGCGGCATAATCCACGACTATGAAATCCGCTTCACGGCCAGGGAGGAAACTTCCGATTCGGTCGTCCAACGATAAGGCCCGTGCAGAGCCTAGCGTACATTTATAGATAGCCTCCAAAGCTGTCATCGGATAACCGTTCAACTGTTGTACCTTATAAGCCTCTCCCATCGTACGCCACATAGAGAAAGATGTACCCGCACCGACATCTGTCGCCAAGGTAGTACGTACGCCGTAACGGTTCGCTTCCCTCATATCGAATAATCCGCTTCCAAGGAAAAGGTTCGAGGTCGGGCAATGGGCGATAATGCCTCCCGTTTCTCCCAACCGCTTATATTCCAGATCGGTTAGATGGACACAATGCCCGAATATCGAACGATCGGTCAACAATCCGGCACGCTCATAGACCTCCAAATAATCCGCATGACCGGGACAGAGCGATAAGACAGATTCAATCTCTCCCAGATTCTCCGAAAGATGTGTCTGTATATAGGTACTGGGATATTCGGCATGTAAACGACCGGCAGACTTTAATTGATCCGGCGTACTGGTTATGGCGAAACGGGGCGTGATCACATAGTGATTCCGTCCTTTCCCGTCCCAATCCTCGATTAAGCTACGGCAGTCCAACTTACCCTGATGCGTGGTATCCATCAGATAATCCGGAGCGTTCCGGTTCATCATCACCTTTCCAGCCAAGATACACATATTATACTCCGTAGCCACGGAAAATAATGCGGTTACGGAAGCAGGATGAACCGTGGCATAAGCGGCACAAGTCGTAGTTCCGTTCTTCACCAGTTCCTTCACGAAAAAGCGAGCGATATCTTGTGCATATTCCATGGAAGAGAAAGCTTCCTCGGCGGGAAACGTATATTCGTCCAGCCAATCCAGAAGTTGCTTGCCATACATTCCCTGTATCTCCGACTGGGAGAAATGGATATGGGAATCAATAAAGCCGGGTGTAATCAATTTACCGGAATAGTCTGTCACCGGGAAATCCGGGTAACGGGAACGCATCGCCTCGAACGGCCCCGCCTCTACAATCTTTCCATCAACAACAGCCAGTCCCCCATCCTCAAAATAGCGGTAAGCCTCCACATGATCCAGCGGGGAAGCGATCAAATAGAACACTTCTCCCCTATATAAGTTCTTCATCATGGTCAAATAACAATTCGTTTATTTAATTGGTTCCACGTGCAAAGCGATGTGCGTAGCCTGACCGAACTTATCACGCAGATTCTGTTCGATCTCTTTCGTCAAGTCATGGGCACGAGTCACGGTTATCTGTCCGTCCACCCGTATATGCGCCTCGATAGCAAAATTATTACCGATGCGGCGGGTACGTAGATTATGCGGGCTCTTTACCTCGGGAACCTCACTAATGATCGCCAAGATCTCATCCTCCACCTCCTTCGGCAAAGATTTCTCCAATAAGTCATTGATTGCGGGGATCACCAGCTGCAAGGCTACTTTTACGATAAACAAACTGACAATCACAGCCGCCAACGGGTCCAGCACACGCCAATTATCCCCCAACAAAATCGCCCCTCCAATACCTAAAGCCGTACCGATCGAGGAAAAGGCATCCGAGCGATGATGCCAAGCGTTAGCGATAACGACTTGACTATTCTGCTTCCTTCCTACCCAAACCGTAATATGATACAGTAATTCCTTGATCACAATGGAGATAAGAGCGGCAACTAAAGCGATCATTCCCGGACTTTCCAACGGAATCCCCTTGAAATAAAAGTCATAAATCTTGTTCGCTCCCTCCCAGAAAAGGCCAAAACCTACACAAAGCAAGACGATACCGACAATTGAAGTCGCCAAAGTCTCGTATTTACCATGCCCGTAATCATGGCTCTCGTCCTTTGGCTTGGAAGATATATTGACAAAAAGAAGTACGATTATATCCGTTACGAAATCAGATAACGAATGCACCGCATCGGCGATCATAGCGCTACTATGCCCCCAGATACCCGCCACGAACTTGAATACCAATAAAACAAAATTAGCGAATGACCCTAAAAGTGTCACTCGCATAATCTCTTTTTTCCTCGCCTTTGGTGCCTCCTCCATAGAATCCCATTAACAAGATTTACCGGTCATGATGTCCAGCACCAGACGATCCGTCGCCTCCATTCCTTTAGAACCGATAGCGGTCAAGTTCGCGATCGATTTATCCACATCCTCATCGATGATACCTTCCACGGAAGTCACCACCTTATCCTCCATGGCCATCAAAGCGGAAAGCATCGCCGTAGATACGCCACTAGATACTTTCATCGCGCAACTCGGCTTGGCACCGTCACAGATCATTCCGGTAATATTACCGATCATATTCTTGATCGCATAAGAAATCCGCGCCTTATTTCCTCCCATCAAATAGGTGATAGCGCAACTCGCTCCCGTAGCGGCAACCACACAACCGCAAAGGGCGGACAAGCGTCCCAGACTTTGCTTGATATAGATCACCATCAAATGGCTTAACATCAACGCACGGATCAGTTGCTCTTCCGAGCATTGGATATCCTCGGCGAAAGAAAGAACCGGAAGCGTAGCGGCGATTCCTTGATTACCGCTTCCCGAATTACTCATCACCGGGATCATAGCGCCGTCCATGCGAGCGTCGCAAGCGGCGGAAGTCATGATCAACATATGCGTATAAGCGGAATCTCCCATGAACTTACGGCCGAAAGCACCCGAGACTGTCTTGCTTACGGTATGTCCGTAATTGCCTTTCATGGAAGCTTGGGCAGCTTTCTTATTCAACTCGGCCGTTTCTAAAATAAAACGAATCTCATCCAATGGCATTTCCATGGCAAACTCATAGACCATAGAGAAGGAAAGACGTAAATCCTTATTCTCACATACTTCCTCGCCAGAAGCGTTTGCCGTACGTAAATCAGTCAATACCTCCCCGTTTTTCTCTACATATATTATATGGGTATGCTCATGGCAAATGATCACCCTTGAACGATCGTTCCCTGCTGAACTTATAATTTCGATATAAAGTTTATCTACATTCTCTTTCAGGTCTATACCGATACATTTCTTGCAGACCATTTCCTTACCTTCTTTCAATCCCTCCGGAGTCAAGTCTTTCAGCACCTCTAGCCCATAAGCGGACTTACCGATGATCGATCCCAATGCGATAGCGATAGGCAACCCCACCATGCCAGTCCCCGGGATTCCTACTCCCATGGCATTCTTCAGGATATTGGCGCTCAGATAAACCTCTATCTTCTCTGGCTTACGCCCCAGCACTTCCGCCGCTTTTGCGGCCGCCAAAGCCACGGCAATAGGTTCCGTACATCCGATAGCAGGGATTACCTCCCTGTGAATCAAATCTATAATTTGAGTTTTTATGATAGTATCCATACTGATAGTCTTTATTTAGAATTAGATAGTTAATATACAATAGATTAAGAACAAAACTCAACAACGATATCTCGCAAGGCATCGTATTGTTTTCCCAATGCATCTTCATAACGCAACGCTTCTTCCAGATTCCCTTCTCTCAACAGCGATAGTATATTATTCGATACATCGAATAGATTTACCAGACCTAAATTAGCGGCTATCCCTTTCAAGGTATGCGAATATAGCTTGGCATTCTCCAAATCCCGCTCTACTAAAGAGCTCCGTAATTTCACATACGAACCGTCTGTAGTAATAAATTTATATAGAAACTTTTTGAAGAGGCTATCACTATTCATAAAACGATCTAAGGTATTCTCTTTATCCCAAGCAGCTACATCTATTAATGCGTTATAAAAAGCATCGTTCTCATTCATTTTTTTATGATATTAGTTTTCGTACAAAATTAGGAATTTTATAGACACTACCAACGTTAGCGGTATTCTTTTTCTTTACTTACCGCAACTTGGGTACGGAACGATAATTTTAGTACTTTTGTCGCCTACTTCGGGACCTAGAACGCCCGGGCTGTATTTATCCGATTAATTGAATTGATAAAGGAATGGGAATTTCATCGCCGCTTGTAGATTTGCAACATCAATATGATCTCCTGCAGAAAGAATATGAATATGAGAAGGAAACATACCGACAGCAATCCGAGCGTACGGGTTTGCGAAAACGAGTGGCGCAGGGCCTCTGTTGGTATCCGGTCACTCCGGGACGCAGTTATTATAACTCCTTAAACCAATTGGTGATCGAGATCGAAAGGACAGAAGAGCGGGAGATCGAGCATAATTTTGAGTACGGGCGCCCGGTTTGCTTCTTCACGGCAGATATCAGTGGTAAATTTAAGTATCTGGATTTCTCCGCCACGATCAGCTACGTGCAAGAGGACCGGATGGTGGTAGTTCTCCCCACTCCTTCCGCCTTGATGGATATACAAGGAAAAAGCAATGATCTCGGCGTGCAACTCTACTTCGACGAGACCAGCTATAAAACGATGTTTTCCGCTCTCTCGGACGTGATGCGGGCAAAAAACAACCAACTCTCTCATCTAAGGGACGTATTGCTGGGGCAGGAAAAACCGGGACAGCGGGAATTATTCCCGATCCGCTTCCCTTGGTTGAACCGCTCGCAGGAAGAAGCCGTAAATAAGGTATTGGGAGCGAAACAAGTATCTATCGTACACGGCCCTCCCGGAACCGGGAAAACAACCACCTTGGTGGAAGCCATTTACGAGACCCTTCACCGGGAGAATCAAGTGATCGTTTGCGCTCAAAGTAATACCGCCGTAGACTGCATCTCGGAGAAACTGGTAGATAGAGGCATTAACGTCCTGCGCATCGGGAACCCCACTCGTATCAATGACAAGATGCTCTCTTTCACATATGAACGCCGTTTCGAATCGCATCCGGATTATCCCGAGTTATGGAGCATCCGGAAAGCGGTACGGGATATACAATCCAATATGCGAAAGAAAAGCCGGGAGGAACGGGATACGATCCGAAACCGCCTCTCCCGTTTGAAATTCCGGGCGACCGAACTGGAAGTCAAGATCGATACAGAGCTGTTCGACGAGGCTCGTGTTGTCGCTTGCACCTTGGTTGGCTCCGCAAACCGGGTCATGATGAACCGGCACTTCACGACCTTGTTTATCGATGAGGCCGCCCAAGCCTTGGAAGCCGCTTGCTGGATAGCGATCGGCAAGGCGGACCGGGTCATACTAGCGGGCGATCATCACCAATTGCCCCCTACTATTAAATGTATAGAAGCGGAACGAGAAGGCTTAGGACGTACCTTGATGCAAAAGATAGCCCATGCGAAACCGGAAACGGTCTCTCTCCTGAAGATCCAATATCGTATGCACGAGGATATCATGCGCTTCTCCTCCCAATGGTTCTATCATAACGAACTCGAATCCGCTCCCGAGGTAAGTGGGCGGGGAATCTTGCGACTGGACACTCCCATCGTATGGTTCGATACGTCCGAGTGCGATTTCACGGAAAATACGAGAGAAGAGACCATGAGCCGTGTCAACAGGCAAGAGGCGGAATTGCTCGTGGAACAATTACGCTCCTATATACAGAAAATATCCAAGGAGAGAGTGCTGGAAGAGAATATCGACTTCGGATTGATCTCCCCTTATAAGGCGCAGGTACAATACATCCGTAAATTGATCAAACAAGACGCTTTCTTCAAGCCTTTACGCAGACTGATCACCGTACACACCGTTGACGGTTTCCAAGGGCAAGAACGCGATGTCATCTTGATCAGTTTGGTAAGGGCCAACGAGGATGGAAAGATAGGCTTCTTGAACGACTTGCGGCGCATGAACGTAGCGATCACCCGTGCCCGTATGAAACTGATGATCTTGGGAGACGCTTCCACCCTTACCCGGCACGCATTTTATAAAGAACTCTATAATTATATCTCCCAAAGAGGTAAAATAATCACGATCAACACGAAACAAGAGCATGAACTATAAATTATTGGTACTGGATTTAGACGGTACACTGACAAACAGTAAAAAAGAGATCACCCCGTTTACGAGGGAAACCCTTCTGCAAGCGCAGGAAAAAGGATTGCATCTGGTCTTAGCCTCCGGCCGGCCCACCTACGGTATCGTGCCTTTAGCCGAGGAACTGAACATAAAGCAATATGGTGGTTTTATCCTTTCCTTCAACGGCGGTAAGGTGATCGACTTGATGACAGACAAAGTACTTTTCGAACAGGCTTTGCCACCCGATATCGTACCTGTTTTATACAACCGCTCCAAAGAAGCGGGACTGGCTATCCTTTCCTACAACGGTAAATATATCTTAAGCGAGCATCCGGAAAATAAATACGTACAATACGAATCTTTCTTAACCAAAATGAAGATCAAGGCTACCGACGATTTTCTGCGGGATTTGCATCAGCCAGCCGATAAATGCTTGGTGGTAGGCGAACCGGAGATGTTGGTACCGTTGGAAGAGAAGCTCCGCCAAGAATTAGGGAAACGTATCAACGTATATCGTTCCGAGGCATTCTATCTGGAGCTTGTCCCCAAAGGCATCGATAAGGCAGCCTCGTTATCCCGCTTACTAGAGCGAACCCGGATAAAACAGGAGGAAGTGATCGCTATCGGCGACGGTTTCAATGACGTATCCATGATCCGTTTCGCCGGATTGGGAGTCGCTATGGCCAACGCCCAGCCCCCTGTCAAGGCCAATGCCGACCGCATCACCCAATACACGAACGATGAGGATGGAGTGGCTCGTTTCATCCAAGAATTGCTTTGAAAAAAAACACGTACGTATTTTCCGAAAAACATGTACATGTTTTCGCGAGAACACGTACGTGTTTTTTCAGAGACATTTACACCAGTATCGACACAGCCCAATGCCTATACCGGCATACGCCTATACCAGTAGTGCCGTAGGGCTACGCCAGTATAGGCGTGAGCTTGCGCCGATATACGTAAATTCCTTTCATGGAAATGTCTTCTAACTATCAACTATTTTATGTATATTTGTATTCTAAACCATAAAAATAAGACGCCATGAAGTACAAATTATTAGTCTTAGACGTAGATGGGACGTTGCTTAACGACAAGAAAGAGATAACTCCCCGGACCCATGCCGCCTTGTTAAAGGCTCAGCAGATGGGAGTTCATGTTGTATTGGCATCCGGCCGACCCACCAACGGGGTTCAACCCTTGGCGGAGGCCCTTGAATTGAATCATTACGGTGGTTTCATATTATCTTATAACGGAGGTCAGATCATCAATGCCCAGACCGGAGAATTGATGTTCGAGAAACGAATCGATCCGGCCATGATTCCTTATTTGAACCGGAAGGCGAAGGAAAATGGTTTTGCTATCTTCACGTATCACAAGGACTATATCCTGACCGATAGCCCGGAAAACAAGCATGTCCAAGAGGAGGCCGAACTCAATAAGATGCGCATCATCGGTGTGGAGAATTTCCCGGAAGCGGTGGATTTCGCACCCTGTAAGTGTATTCTTACCAGCGATGACGAGAACAATCTAGTGGGTCTCGAAAATCATTGGAAGAAACGTCTGGACGGGGTATTGGAAGCTTTCCGCTCCGAGGACTATTTCTTGGAGGTAGCTCCTCATTTCATCAATAAGGGAAATACGTTGGCGGTATTGATGGAGATGCTGAATATCACGACCGAAGAGGTTGTCGCTATCGGTGATGGCGTGGCCGACGTATCCATGCTTCAATTAGCCGGTACCGGCGTGGCGATGGGTAACGCACGCGATTCCGTAAAGGCTTGTGCCGATTTCACGACCTTACCCAATAATATGGAAGGTGTGGCGGTAGCGATCGAGAAAGCGATCCTTGCCACGATCAAACCCACAGAGGTTCCGTTAGATCAACTAAACGCACGGGCCAAACATGCTTTAATGGGTAATCTAGGCATTCAATATACCTATGCGTCAGAGGATCGTGTGGAAGCGACCATGCCTGTAGACGAACGAACCCGCCAGCCTTTCGGTATCTTGCACGGAGGCGCTACACTGGCTCTGGCAGAGACCGTGGCCGGACTAGGTTCCATGATTCTGGCGAAACCGGACGAGATGGTAGTCGGCATGCAAGTTAGCGGCAGCCATATGTCGTCCGCCCACGAGGGAGACACGGTACGTGCCGTCGGGACGATTATCCACAAAGGCCGTTCATCCCATGTGTGGAACGTAGACATATTCACCTCTACCGACAAACTGGTTTCCTCTGTACGGGTAATCAATAGTATACTAAAGAAGAAATGATTCCAAGAGATTCTTACGAAATAATAGACACGTTGATCAAGCAAGGCCGGAGTTTCGCTATTTGGCGTATTCCCGGTGAGGATAGGCTCCATTTCAGGATGCAAAGTGCCGGCTCTCCTTGCCTATTATACGACATAAAAGACTTAAATGAACGGAGCGGTTTTGTAATCGCTCCGTTTCAGGTGACAGCGGAACGACCTATCGTTTTAATCCAACCGGATTGCTTTGAAATCCCCTCCGAATCCGATTGGGATTTCTCTCGAGAGAAAAACGAATTCCCTTCGAATGAAATCGAAATCCCGTCCGAATCCGAGGAGAAGGAACGATACGCTTACCATTTCTCCCTGTTTACCAACCCTTTGCTAAAAGGAAGCCAAGATAAACTAGTCCTATCCCGTAGCAAAACGATCTGGAAAGATCCCTCTTTCTCACCCGGCAAGGCATTCTTCGCCGCGGAAGAACGATATATCCGCTCCTATGTCTACCTTTGCCATACCCCGGAAACCGGAACTTGGATGGGTGGGACACCGGAAATCTTGTTATCCGGCGAGAAAGGCGACTGGCAAACGGTAGCTTTGGCCGGAACCCAATCCTTACGAGACGGGAAATTACCGAAAAGCTGGGACCATAAGAATTGGAGAGAACAGCAATTAGTCGCCTCCTATATACGCCGCCAGCTGTCCACCTTGGGTATTACTCCCGAGGAGAAGGGGCCTTATTCAGCCCGGGCCGGAGAGGTTTCTCATTTGAAAAGTGATTTCTTCTTCTCCTTGCCGAATCCCGAGAAGCTGGGTGATGTCCTTCAACTATTACACCCTACTCCAGCAGTTTGCGGTCTTCCCAAGGAGGAGGCTTATCATTTCATCATCGAGAATGAGGGGTACGATCGTAGCTATTACTCCGGTTTCATCGGTTGGCTGGATCCCAAAGGCAAAACAGATCTGTACGTAAACCTCCGTTGCATGAATATCCTCCCCCAAACCTTTACGCTGTATGCCGGAGGCGGTCTGTTGGCGGCCTCGCAGCTAGAAGATGAGTGGCAGGAGACAGAGGATAAATTAGATACGATGCGGAGAATAGTGGGTAATTTATAATTTTATATCATATAATGTATAGCGATAAAAAGAACATCCTTCAATTGGTAGCCTTGCTGATAGAGCACGGCGTAAGTAATATCGTGCTATGTCCGGGAAGCCGGAACTCTCCGATTGTGCACACATTGGCAAACCATTCGTTCTTCAATTGCCATTCCGTGACGGATGAACGAAGCGCGGGATTCTTTGCCGTAGGGCTAGCGTTGCACGGAGGTAAGCCGGCGGCTGTTTGCTGTACCTCGGGCACGGCCTTGCTGAATATACATCCGGCGGTAGCGGAGGCTTTCTATCAGAAAGTTCCACTTGTCGTGATATCCGCCGACCGCCCCGCCGCATGGATCGGGCAAATGGACGGACAGACCTTGCCGCAACCCGGGGTGTTCGGCTCGCTGGTAAAGAAGTCGGTGCAGCTACCGGAAATACATACGGATCAAGATGAATGGTATTGCAATCGATTGATCAACGAGGCGTTGTTGGAACTGAACCATCACGGCAAAGGACCGGTGCATATCAACGTTCCGATCTCCGAGCCTTTATTTCAGTTCACGACACCCGAATTGCCGAAGGTACGGGTAATCACCCGTTATCAAGGCTTGAACGTGTACGACCGGAAATATGATGACCTGATCGAGCGCTTGAACAAATATAGCAAGCGGATGATGATAGCGGGACAAATGAGCTTGATCTATCTCTTCGAGAAGAAAATATGCAAGTTACTATACAAGCATTTCACTTGGCTCTCCGAGCACATCGGCAACCGTATCGTACCGGGATTACCGATCAAGAATTTCGACGCTATCCTGTATGCTACCCCGGAGGAGGAAAAAGAGAAGCTAGTTCCCGAGCTCGTAATCACCTACGGTGGCCATATTGTCTCCAAGCGGCTGAAAGAGTTTTTGCGGAAACACCCGCCTAAGGAGCATTGGCATGTCTCATTGGATGGAGAGGTAGCGGATTTATTCGGTAGCCTGACCACGGTGATCGAGATGGACCCTTTCGAGTTTCTGGAGAAAATCGCTTATATGCTGGAGAATAGGCAGATTGAATATCCGAAGGCTTGGGAATACAAATCCCGGAACCTGCCGGAGCCGGAGTTCGCTTACTCCGAAATGGCGGCGATCGGTGGTTTGATACGCTCGCTTCCGGCTGAATCGGCCTTGCATCTGGGGAATAGCTCCACCGTACGTTACGCGCAATTGTACACCGTACCCGAGACGGTTGAGGTTTGTTGTAACCGAGGTACGAGCGGGATCGAAGGCTCCTTGTCTACGGCCATCGGATACGCCTCGGCCTCGCAAAAACTAAACTTTATCGTTATAGGCGATCTTAGTTTCTTCTATGATATGAATGCGTTGTGGAACGGTAACTTGCACAATAACCTTCGCATCCTGCTCTTGAACAACGGAGGTGGCGAGATCTTCCAAGCCTTGCCGGGATTCAAGATGAACGAGCGTACGCACCGTTACGTTACCGCCTCCCACCAGACCTCAGCGGAGGGATGGGCCACGGAAAGGGGATTCTCCTACTCCGCTGTCCATAATGCCGAGGAGTTGGCAGCGGCGATGAGCGCCTTTACCCAAACGGAGCAACCGAGCGAACATCCCCTATTCATGGAGGTTTTCACGGACAAAGCGGAAGACGTACGATTGCTCAAGGAATATTATCATCAACTGAAAAATTCATCCCAAGCACAAAACATATAATATATGGAAACGAAAAGAGAATGGACAACCATCAACGAATATGAGGAGATCTTATTTGATTTCTACAACGGCATCGCCCGCATTACAATCAACCGGGAACGGTATCGCAACGCTTTTACCCCGACTACGACCACGGAGATGAGCGACGCCTTTTACATCTGCCGGGAACGCCCGGACATTAACGTAGTCGTTCTGACAGGAGCCGGAGATACGGCCTTTTGCGCGGGAGGCGATATGAACGTGAAAGGACGTGGCGGCTACGTGGGTAAAGACGGCGTACCTCGCTTGAACGTATTGGACGTACAAAAGCAGATCCGCTCTCTCCCGAAACCCGTCATCGCGGCCGTGAATGGTTTCGCTATCGGCGGCGGACACGTATTGCACGTGGTTTGCGACCTTACGATCGCTTCCGAGAACGCTATCTTCGGACAGACTGGTCCTCGTGTGGGTAGCTTCGACGCCGGGTTCGGTTCTTCTTACCTCGCCCGTGTGGTCGGACAGAAAAAGGCCCGTGAGATCTGGTTCCTATGCCGCAAGTACAATGCGCAGGAGGCTTTGGATATGGGTCTGGTAAATAAGGTAGTCCCCTTGGATAAATTAGAGGACGAGTACGTTCAATGGGCCGAGGAGATGATGTTGCTTAGCCCGTTGGCTTTGCGCATGATCAAGGCGGGCTTAAACGCCGAGTTGGACGGACAGGCCGGTATACAGGAGTTGGCCGGAGACGCTACCATGCTTTACTATATGACGGACGAGGCGCAGGAAGGCGGTAAGGCATTCTTGGAGAAACGCCGTCCCCGCTTCGAGGATTACCCGAAATTCCCGTAGGGAGTGGACAGTTGGCAAGTGACAGTTATGAGAAGATATTATCAGATAGAGGTGGTTCCCCGGTGCTTGACTTTCAAGCGACCGGCAGGAACCTCACGGGGTGTTTACACGACCCGGAAATTGTGGGAGGTCCGAATCCGCAAGGAAGACGAACCCTCGGTTATTGGTATCGGAGAATGTGCCCCCCTGCCGGATCTCAGTTGCGATTATGGAGTGGATTACGAGATCACGTTATCCAAGGCTTGCCTCGATCTGGAACAGAAGGGGCATGTTGACACCGAATCTTTGCGCCATTACCCATCCATCCTTTTCGGGCTGGAGACGGCCATGCGCCATTATGAACAGGGCGGTTGGCGGCATTATGACACGCCCTTCTCTCAAGGCAAGACGGGTATCCCCATTAACGGACTGATCTGGATGGGCGATTATAAGTACATGCTGAAACAGGTAGAGGAAAAGATGAAGGAGGGCTTTCGCTGCGTCAAGCTGAAGATCGGCGCTATCAATTTCGACCGGGAACTCTCTTTATTGAAACACATCCGTGCGCATTTCTCTGCCAAGGAAATAGAGCTTCGGGTAGACGCCAACGGCGCTTTCCTCCCCTCGGAGGCGATGGACAAACTGAAGCGGCTCGCCGAGATGGACTTGCATTCCATCGAGCAGCCTATCCGTGCCGGGCAGTTGGAAGAGATGGCACGCCTTGCGGCAGAATCACCCCTTCCCATCGCTCTCGACGAGGAACTGATTGGCTGTAACGCCCCGGACGAGAAACAGCGGTTGTTGGAAACGATCCACCCCCAATACATTATATTAAAGCCTTCCCTCCACGGAGGTATCGCCGGATGCACGGAATGGGTTCACTTAGCGGAAACTATCTTAGGGAGTACCCCTGAACAACCTAAATGGTGGGTCACCTCCGCTCTGGAATCGCAAATCGGACTGAACGCTATCGCCCAATGGTGCGCCACGCTAGGTAACCCGCTACCGCAAGGTCTGGGAACCGGCGAGATTTTCAAGGACGATAAACATAAGTTGATCCAACGAAAAGGAGACACCATCTGGTTCACCAACGACCTTTGACCTATGCCGATACAAGAAGATTTACAGGCATTCTTAGCTGAATGGCACGATCCCTCCCCTTTTCTGGAAGTCCAGACCTCTGGCTCCACCGGTACGCCCAAGCGGATGCGAGTACGCAAGGACCGGATGCTGAACAGCGCCCGGCTTACCTGCGATTATCTGGGGCTTAAGAAGGGCGACAAGGCCTTGTTATGTATGCCCCTACGCTATATAGCCGGAAAGATGATGGTGGTCCGCTCCCTATACGCCGGACTGGATCTGGAGGTGTGCGAACCCTCCGGACACCCGTTGGCGGATTGGGGGGATACGCCCCTGCGCTTTGCCGCCATGATTCCTTTGCAGGTTTACAATACGTTGCGAGTACCCGAGGAACGTAAGCGGCTGGAGCAAACGGATATCCTGATTATCGGCGGCGGGGCGATTGACGCGGCCTTGGAACAGGAGATACGGCAGATGCCAAACACGGTTTATTCCACCTACGGAATGACGGAGACGCTGTCCCACATCGCCCTGCGCCGGCTGAACGGGCCGGAAGCCTCGCCCTATTACCATCCCTTCCCCTCAGTGACGTTATCCTTGTCACCGGAGAATACCTTGGTGATAGACGCCCCATTGGTTTGCGACGAGCGGCTGGTGACGAACGATGTCGCCCGCCTGCTGCCGGACGGGAGTTTCGCCATTATCGGAAGGAAAGATAATATTATCAATAGCGGAGGTATCAAGATCCAGATCGAGGAGGTGGAAGAGCGGCTACGGCCCTACCTCGACCGCCCCTATGCCATCACCGCCGCCCCCGACCCTCGGTTGGGAGAGGCGGTCGTGCTACTGCTTGCCTCAAACCTACGAGGTGAGATGCTAACAGAGGTTCTCGCCAGCCTGCCCAAGTACCTCCGTCCGAGGCACATCATAAAGGTAAGCGAGATCCCCCAAACCGGAAGCGGCAAGATCGACCGTGCCGCCTGCCGGGAGCTAGCGAGAAATATCATTACAAAAACACTATAAACATGAAAAGAATTCTAACAATCACCGCGGTCTCCCTATTGGCCTTATCGCCTATGTACGGGCAGGATTCTTGCCGATACCCGCAAGATCCTACCTTGGAGAAATCGCAAGCCTATGCAGGATACGACTGCGTCACCTTGCTGGATAGCACCGCCGTTACGGTACAACCTACCGGCTCGGGGGCTTTCGCCGTATGCAAGGCTTTTAAGGTACAGACTTCCAAAGGAGCCGTCGCCAACCGTATCATCAAATACGATTACGACCCGCTGACGGCGCACGCCGAGTTTCGTTACGCCACGATCTACCGTGCGAACGGCGACGTGATCAATCTCGACGTAACCCAAGCTTGCGACTACGCCGCCCCCGCACGTGCCATCTACTGGGGCGCCCGGCAGATCATGCTGGAAGTGGGCCGCTTGCAACCGGGAGATATCGTGGAGTACGAGATCGCCAAGAAAGGTTTCACCTACGCCTTGCTGACGGCGGGTGACGACGACGAGCGTTTCATCCCTCCTATGCGAGGACAGTTTTACGATATCGTCCCCTTCTGGGCTACCGAGCCTACCGTGCGCAAGGTGTACCGGGTATCCATGCCGATGGAGAAAGAGTTGCAATTCCAGTTCTACCAAGGCGAATGTACCTCTTCGATGCGATACGAGGACGGACGGAAAGTATATACCTTCGCCTCCGACGATATCCTTCCTTTCGCCAAGGAACCGAACATGGTAGACCTATTCGACGCTGCCCCGAAGCTCATGATGTCCAGTACTCCCCGCTGGGAGGATAAATCCCTTTGGTTCAATAAGGTTAACGAGGATTACGGAAGCTTTACTGCGATCCCGGAAGCCCAGAAAAAGGTAGACGAGCTGATCAAAGGCAAGAAAACGGAAATGGAGAAGATAGCCGTGCTGACCCACTGGGTGGCCGATAACATCCGTTACTCCGGAATCTCGATGGGTAAAGGCGAGGGTTTCACGCTTCACAACCTGAAAATGAATTATACCGATCGTTGCGGTGTCTGCAAGGATATCGCCGGTACGTTGATCGCCTTCCTCCGCATGGCCGGCTTCGAGGCTTACCCGGCGATGACAATGGCGGGAAGCCGTGTAGAAAGTATCCCCGCCGACCATTTCAACCATTGCGTGGCGGTGGTAAAACTGGCGAGCGGTACGTATATGCCTCTCGACCCGACTTGGGTTCCTTTCTGCCGGGAATTATGGAGTAGCGCCGAGCAACAGCAGAACTACCTCCCGGGTGTGCCCGAAGGCTCCGACCTCCGCTTAACCCCTGTCTCCGCCCCGGAGAACCACTACGTCCGCATCCACGCCGACAACCGCCTAGACGAGAAAGGCACGCTCCGCGGACAATTCACGATCACCGCCGAGGGACAGTCCGACAGCAATATCCGCCGCATCTTCACCACCGGATGGCAATCCGACTGGCAGAACACGATGGAGAAGCAATTGCTGGCCGTATCCCCCAACGCCAAACTGCTTCGTGTAGATTACGGTAAGGACCCGAAGAACTATCAAGCGGCCCCTATCAAGATCACGTTCTCTTATGAGATCCCCGATTACGCGATTATCGCCGGAGACCAGATGCTTATCAAACCGCTAGTCATGAATAACCTCTACAATCAAGTGAAGAGTTTCTTGCGTATCGATACGAAACCGGAAAACCGTGCGTATGGATTCAAGGATGCTTGCTCCCGTTTGGTAGAACAAGATGAGACCATCCGCCTCCCCAAGGGCTATACCCTCTTGAACGCCCCGAAGAATGACGTCCTGCAAAGCAATGCGGCCGATTTCGAAGGTTCCCTTTCGCAGGAAGGCAATCAGAACATCGTCTTGCGCCAGAAGCTAGCGTTGAAGAAGCGTGTCTACGACGCAGCCGACTGGAAAGGCTTCTGCTCCGCCGTGAACGCTTATAAGAGTTATGGTGACTATTTGATTATCAAGAAATAAAAACAGAAAGACAATGATTAAGATAACCTATAAACTGATTCTTCTCCTAGGCTTGTTAGCGATGACGGTTACTTCATTCGCCGCATCGGAGGCTGAGTACGGGAAGGTATCAAAAGCTTGGACCTTGCATGCCGACGGTAGCCAAGAATATCGATCCTCCATAGAGTTGACGCTCTTCACGCACACTGCGATGAATAGCACGTATGGCGAGAGTTTTATCGTCTACAATCCCGATTTCCAAACACTGAAGATCCACTCATCCTATACGAGGCAGAAAGACGGTACGATCGTAAAGACACCCGATAACGCCTTTGTAGAGGTCCTACCCCGTTTCGCCGCCGACGCTCCGGCCTATAACCAACTCAAGGAAATGGTCGTGGTACACACTGGCCTAGAACTTGGGGCCACGATTTACTTGGATTACTCTATTATCACAAAACCGGGCTACTATCCGGCTCTGGATATCAACGAGCGACTACAAGAGACTTCTCCCGTGAAGGAATGCAAGGTCTCTATCTCCGTACCGGAAAACAGTCCGCTCGCTTGGCAATTATTGGGTAGCGACGCAAAAGCATCCCAAGCCACCCGAAACGGCGCTAAAGAGGTAAGCTGGACTTTACGTAACCTGCCGGCCTCTTCCCGGGAAGCTTTCCTTCCTCAAAACCAAGACGGGATTCCCCGCCTAATCGCTTCAAGCTATAGTTCCAACAAGGAGGCATTATCTACGCTAAATAAGCGTTTTAACACTTCCGGAAACTACGAGAGCAAAACGTTCGGCTCTTATATCACGGAAAAGGCTACTAGCGACGAAGAGAAGGTGAACGCCATCCGGAACCATGTAGTCAACAACATGGGATATTGCGCCATCCCCCTCGCTTGTACGGGTTATTCCATCCGCAATGTCGATACGGCCCTTCGCAGCGCTTACGGTACATTAGCCGAGAAGACCCAGCTTCTGAACGTCTTATTGAACGCCGTCGGCATTCAATCGGAAGTAGTCGCCGTATATCCCGGGAATCTGGATATAGACGCTTGTGGATTAAGCACGATCAAGAATCTTGCCGTAAAAGCGACTGTCGCAGGGAAAGACAAATACCTTTCGGCGGTCAGCCTTGCCCCTTCCGCATTAACAGCCCGGGGTGAGTTAGATCAGGTACTCACGTTGAACGGTACGTCGATCGGCCTACAGGCAGAGCCTACGATCATCAAGGAGAATAAAGCCGTCAGCGTCACCAAGAACGAAGCACAAAACGGATTCGCCATCTGTACCCTTCCGGCTATAACAGGCGGTATCGATAGCTGGGGCATGAGCGCCTTGAACAGCAAGCGTTCCAACTTATTCGAACTCCCCTCCCTAATCAAGGAAGAGGTAACATATACGATTACTCCCGCCGAGGGCATGAAGTTGCAGACCTCCACAAAAGAGCAAGTGATAAGCAAGCCTTTTGGTAAAGTAACCCGCACGATCACGCCGAAAGGAAATACGATCGAGGTGGTACGTATGATCGAGGTGAACAAGCAGCAGTTCACTCCCGCCGAATATAGCGACGTGCGTAGCTTGATCCATGAATGGACAAATCCGGATAACCGGGTATTGCTATTCTCCCTATAAGATCTAAATACGGAGGGCACGGAACACACGAATATCCACGGATATAAGGAAATATCATTTCTATCCATGGAAATCTGTGTATTCCGTGTGCTCTGTGTCTAATTATTTCATACATTTACGAACGTTAACATTAAATCATATCGTATATGAAGACACTAAAGTATTTACTCGCCACCATGCTCCTTCTAGGCGTTTGTAACCTAACGCATAGCCAAAAGCTATCCCTAGGAATCTTCCCTGAGCCCCAAGAGGTGACTATTTCCAGCCAAACATACGCACCGCCCCATGGATATACCCTACGGGGTATAAATAATCCCGACGCAGATGCGGTCAAACTACTTAAAGAAGCGCTACCTTTCGCTAAATCCGGCAAATCTCTCCCTTTAGAGATCAAGAAACTAAAAGACAAAACTCCGGAAATGCAACGCTCGGGTGCCTATACGCTGACGATCACTAAAAAAGGTATCACGATCGGGATCGTAGACGATAATTCCTTGTTTTACGCCGCCCAAACCCTCAAGCAATTAGCTAAATATGACGAGGGTAAAAAGATCCTGCCTCTCTGCTCGATCAAAGACTATCCGGACGTATTATTCCGGGGTACCGTGGAAGGATTCTACGGACAGCCTTGGAGCCACGCCGACCGTATCGAGCAAATCCGCTTTTACGGAAGGATCAAGCTGAACACCTATATTTATGGTCCGAAAGATGATCCTTATCACAGCTCCCCCAACTGGCGCAAACCTTATCCCGCCGAGGAAGCCGAGCATATCAAGGAACTAGCGAAAGAGGCCGCCCATAACAAAGTAAACTTCGTTTGGGCCATCCACCCGGGACAAGACATTCAATGGAACCTAACAGACAGCATGAACATCCTTTCCAAATTCGAGAAAATGTACGATTTGGGCGTACGCTCTTTCGCCGTTTTCTTCGATGATATATCCGGAGAGGGAGCCCGCCCGGAAAAGCAAGCCGGCTTATTGAATTACATCCATAAGGAATTTATCAGCAAAAAAAATGACGTGCAACCCCTGATCATGTGCCCTACCGAATACAACCGTTCATGGGCTAAGACCGACTATCTGGATATCCTCGGTACCCAACTCGATCCCGCCATCCAAATCATGTGGACCGGAGACCGTGTTGTAGCCGATATCACGAAAGAAGGCGTCGAATGGGTAAACAACCGTATCCGTCGTCCCGCCTATATCTGGTGGAACTTCCCCGTAAGCGATTATTGCCAAGATCATTTGTTGATGGGAGCCGCCTACGGCCTAGATACGCAAGCCGCCGGCACCATGACCGGATTCGTATCCAATCCTATGGAATATGCCGAGGCTTCCAAGGTCGCTATATTCGGCGTTGGAATGTACACTTGGAATATCAAGAATTACGATCCTACACAGGCATGGAAAGACGCTTGCGACTTTATTATGCCGGAGGCCTCCATGGCTTTCCGCATTTTCTGCGAGCATAACTGCGATCCGGGTCCGAACGGACATCAATACCGCCGGGAAGAGTCTGCTAACTATGTGGCTCCTATCCAGACATTCCTTACCGGATATAAGAAAAACACGTTCCCGGAGCAAAGCGCAAATCTTCTGGGAACCTTATTCGCTCAAATCACGGCTTCCCCAAGCATGATCTACAGCCAAAGTCCCAATAAACGCTTGATCGAACAAATCAATCCATGGCTTATCCAATTCGAGTTCTTAGGAAAAGCCGGTACAAGTGCTCTGCATATGGCGCACGCTTGGTATGAGAAAGACCGGTCTTATACATGGCAACGCTATCTGGAAACATCTGCCTTGCTAGATAGCATGAAACTGATAAACCGCACGCTGAACCAGAAGGCACAGCCTAAAGGCGTGAAAGTCGGATCGAAAGTCTTACACCCTTTCATCGTAGACTTATATCGTCAGACAGGTCGTAACCTGCTATCTACGGACGGTATCGCCCCGGACGAGGTGAAGGTTAGCATCCCTTCCATATTCACGAATATCGACCAATTGAAGAGCCAGCCTTGTGCCGAGGGTGATAATACGGTCGGTTACGTCCCCCTATTCGAGGTAGTCAAGGTACAGCCTAATCAATATCTGGGTATCGGCTGGGAAATCCAGAAAGAAGCGGAATCCTTCTGTTTCAATCTTCCGAAAAGCAACCAACCCGGACGGGTATTCGAGTGGTCTGCTGACGGAAAGAGCTGGAGCCTAATCCCCCATGTCTCCACGGAAAACGCTAAGGATACAATCCGCACCATCGATCCGAAAGCCCGTTATATCCGTATGCGAAATAACTCGGATCAGCAAATGGAGCTATACGTACTAGGATTCACGGCGACAACCCAACAAGACCCGCAAATCAATGAGGCTCTTATGATGTACGATATGAACCTAGATACGTATAAGAACTTGAATCCGGGAGAAATAATTCACATAAAATGCGATGATATCAACGCCGTATCTTTCTTCCTCTCCGGAAGTAACGAGAATTTGGTATCTATCACCGGCCTCTCTCAAGATGGTGAGAAAAACATCGTCTATCAAGGGAACGTAGGCTACATCAAATTAAATAAAACCATGTTCGAGGATTTCTCTTCTTTAGAAATCACCACAATAGGAAAAGAACCTATACATATCCACCAGATCGTTAGGGAATAAGAAATAAAAAAATCCCGATTTCCTTCTCTCATAGGGAGAAGGAGACCGGGACTTTTTATTTATTCGTACAACAGACTATCTATTAACTAATCTCAAGAACAATTTCTTAGAAAAATAAGAAGGTAAAAACAGAATGAAGAAATATAGATACGAGATAATCCGGGAGTATCCGAGAACCGTTCTATAAACACTTATATTATACTTTATGAGAGACCATTTATTCCGAGAGATAGAACTTGAGTGAATTCGGTAAATCGCCAATGGCTCTTTCAAGCCGTAAGCGACCTCACAACGCCTAAGTATGGTAAGCCATAACCCCCAATCTTGCCGTTTACGTAATTCCGGCATAAAGACCTTTCCCACCTTCTCCGTATCATAGACAGCGGTCAAGCAGCCAATCCCATCATCACACCGCATAGAGAAATAGGTCTCCTTTCTTTTTCCGATAACAATACTGGAAATCTTGCCACTCTCGTCGCAAGTCATATACGAGGTATAAGATAAGGCGCAATCCTTCTCTCGCATAAAAGCCAACTGTTTCTCCAGCTTCTCCGGACACCATCGATCATCACTATCGCAAAAAGCGATAAATCGTCCTTTGGCCTCCGAGATAGAGCGATTCCGGCAAGCACCCGCCCCACGATTCTTTTCTAACCGGAACAACTTAATACGGGAATCCTTCCGGACATACCGCTCTATAACCTCAATAGAGCGATCCGTAGAACAATCGTCGGTAATCAGCAATTCCCAATAAGGGTACGTCTGCGAAAGAATCGACTCGATGGTTTCCGCTATAAATAACGCTGAGTTATAAGAAGGGATAATGATGGAAACCAAACCTAAATTATCCATAACTATTTTCCGATACATTCATAGGTAAAGCCTAGCTCGCCCAATTCCTTCGCGTCATAGATATTGCGACCATCCAGCAGCAAAGGTTGCCTCATCACTTTCTTGATCACGGCCCAACTTGGCAAGCGAAACTGTTTCCACTCGGTCAACAACAACAATGCGTCCGCATCGATTACCGCCTCATACATATCCTTCGCGTAAACAACCCGATCAGCAACTCTACGTTTGCACTCGCCTATCGCCACAGGATCAAACACCTTGACCATGGCACCCGCTTTCCGTAAAAGATCAATCATCACCAAAGAGGTAGCCTCACGCATATCATCCGTCTCCGGCTTGAAAGACAAGCCCCAGAGAGCGATCGTTCTCCCCTCCAAAGAGTCAAAATGTTTTCTAAGCTTCGTATAAAGGATCGTCTTCTGACGTTCATTCACCTCTTCCACGGCCTTTAGCACTCCCATCGGATAACCATTCTTTTCCGCCGTCTTGATAAGAGCCTTCACGTCTTTAGGGAAACAACTGCCTCCATAACCACAGCCCGGATACAAGAATTTATTACCGATCCGGCTATCCGAACCGATCCCCTTCCGGACCATATTCACGTCGGCGCCAACCAACTCGCAAAGATTCGCTATATCATTCATGAACGAGATACGAGTAGCCAACATGGAATTAGCCGCGTACTTAATCATCTCCGCCGAGGGGATATCCGTAAAGATCACCCGGAAATTATTCAAGAGAAACGGACGATAAAGTTTACGCATCATCTCCTTCGCCCTCTCCGACTCCACACCGACCACTACCCGATCCGGACTCATGAAATCCTTGATGGCCGCACCCTCCTTCAAGAACTCCGGATTCGAGGCCACATCAAAGGGAATATCCATCCCACGCTTACTCAACTCCTCTTGAATCGCGGC
Source organism: Parabacteroides sp. KHUB-02 (assembly GCF_056640955.1). Taxonomy (NCBI): domain Bacteria; kingdom Pseudomonadati; phylum Bacteroidota; class Bacteroidia; order Bacteroidales; family Tannerellaceae; genus Parabacteroides; species Parabacteroides sp. KHUB-02. The sequence goes on from NZ_JBWQEV010000001.1 coordinate 1,631,210, forward strand.
TTTTACCTTCCGTGCCGTACCCACGGGAACCGTACTCTTGGTTACCAATACCGTATATTTCTTAATATATTGGCCAAACGTACGAGCGACCTCCAACACATAACGCAGGTCGGCGCTACCATCCTCGTCCGGTGGCGTACCCACGGCGCTAAAAACAATATCCACGTTATCCAGACAAGAGGTCAGATCTGTCGTAAAATGCAGCCTGCCTTCCTTGGAATTACGCAATACCATCTCTTCCAACCCCGGCTCATAAATCGGGATATTCCCCTCCAACAAGCCATTTATTTTCTCCCGGTTGACATCCACGCAAGTGACATCAACCCCCATCTCGGCAAAACAAGTCCCGGACACCAGGCCTACGTAGCCGGTACCGACAATTGCGATATTCATAAGTTATAAGATTATATATTTCAGGAAATCTATAGAGAAGTCAAGTTTTGGTATACGTATATTACGCATATCAAGCCAAATGATATGCGGTATTCAATTGTTAGATTCATAGTTCTATACCATCTAATTCCACATTCTTGAAAAAAGGAGTACCTTTACGTTTCATCCATTCAGTAAAGATATACAACTTAGTGCTAAAATATTCGCCAAATTGCCATCCTAGATCTATTAAAGGGTAAGCATAGGTATCAAAATCTGCGGAGGTTATCTTTTCCTTGTCCAACAATATTAGAATATCCCAATCCGATTCATCATAAACATCACCACGGGCTTGCTAACCAAACAAAAAAAACCTTTGTTCCAGCTGGCATCACTTGCTTTATCAAAGCCCTAAGAGAATATAATATATCGTCCTTTCGCATTTTCATTAAAGAATCGTACTTAGGATAAAGAAACTTATTTTTGATAAGGCTGCAAATATTCTCTTCGATTTTCATTCATGGTTTCCCTCAGGACTTTGGCATGAGCTACGACAAAAACATTATCCGCAACCACAAGAAGCTCTTCTTTACGCACGGACAAAAACAGCCAATACTTTCATTTTATGCTGATAAAATCATCTTTCTAAAGAATAGAACTTATATATCTTTTCCATATACACACTTTCACTTTTACTGTTTCAAGAAATATTATGTGGAAGATCAATCAAATCACCAGCTATATCAAGGAAGTCTTCCGTAAAATAATTCATCATTCCACCCAAAGAAGTGAATGTCAATTCTCCAAAATAAATCTTACCTCCTATATTGTAAAGATCCACTCGCACACAAGGAAATGGACGTGCTAATGCTTCCGCAATACAGATCATATCCTGATAATTCAGAGGCTTTGGCATAGTCTTACCACGTCTATAATGTTTAGTAAATACTGAATATTCCGGATGTGCCTGCCAATCTCGGTCATACAATAAAACCTCTGCCCCATGTGTGTCACGATTACAACAAACCCATGTATAATACATCTTACCATTAAAGCACCACATTTTATAATCAATCACAGATTTTGAATATCTTTCAGAAAGAGGATCATTTTTCAATAATTGCTCTGCTATAATACAAGGTTTGATCCGGGAGTAGTGTTTCCCTGCTTCTATCTCTCCATAAGGCCGAGCCATTTCCTCATTAAAATATTGTATAATCTTCTTTTTATCAATAAACTTCTTATCCCACACGATCTTGATCTCTCCAGACCCATGGTTTGTTTTCAACACAAATGCTTGTGGAAGTTTTTCGAAATCAATTAAGGACGCATTTTTCCAAACACCATATAACTCAACCAAACAATCTTTGAGACCACAATTTGTAATATATTCCCGTACACGATACTTGTCTGTCAAGTCTGACCAACACGAGGTATCAGTCATAAATGATAAAAATAAAATTTTCTCGTTTAATGTTCTTGGATTCTTCCAATTAATCAACTTATGAAATCTAAGATAATAACGGAAAGAAATCCATTGATTCGGATATTTCCTCCCTAAATAACCACCCAATAAGCGTAAAAAAACTTTCATATTCATCGAATAATATATTTTTTCACTTCCTATAGTTAGGTAGTTCTATGTGGTCTCTCCATCCAAAAGGAGGAAGAAAATCAAAATGTTTTTTTTCCCGTAATTCTTCTAGACAACAATTCCATTGCTCATTGTCGCTGACCACTTTGATCGTAGTAGGATCAACAGTTGATATAGGCATAATTCCTTTAGAAAATGCTTCTCTTATAACAGCTAATTTCTTCCAGTCAAAGCCCATTAAAGTAGCAGCGACAGCATCCACTGATGCCGGATCCTCTCCAGAAATATAGACTCCACATTCTTTAGGATCACCTTCCATAGGACCTGATCCTTCCATCGCTATCCCTCCATCAATGACAGAATAATAACGTTTTCTCGTTGAGCGAAAAGACCCGTCCGGATTACCATAAATCAAACAGCGATTCAAATCCATGGTCATGCGCCAAGTAGTATCATTCCCATACCAGCTACCACTACGTATCGTATTCAAGGTACTACCAAATAATTTTTCACCTTCATGTCTGGCTAACTGAGCAATTTTCACACCCAAGAATGGAATTTTGACAATCCATTTTTTTACCAGTTTAGAACCCCATGTCTCAATTCGCCGTTTAAATGAAGCATCAGGATAATCATCCCCTCCCTGTTTGGGAGATCCCCACGTATGATGAGGCAAATAATTCTTGTCTGCCGTAATTCCTACAAAGTTCTTGATACTCAATGTCACTCCTGTTTTTTTATGTGTTTTCATTTTAGGCAAGGAGATCACTACATCTGCCTTTATAGGAGTAGCTGCCAATAAGTATTCTTGAGTTTCACCTGTATGATGTTTATTAAGCTCTTCATAATCATAGTCTGCTCCAAAATAATTACCCTCACCCTTATGTTTATAAAAGAGACTGCTTTTTCCAAGATTAAAAAGAACTTGTCCTTCTGGGTCACCCGCTAATTTTGTACGATGAGCAGTAATATTTTCCACTTTAGTCCATTCCTCATTACGCAAATCGACCACTTCTACTATTGTTCCATAACGAGACGCACAACGATTCGCAATATCTTGCAGTCCTAATTTCTCTGAAATTTTTTGGAATGAAGAGTCTGTTTGCGGAGCATCGCAAATAACCACCTTTCCTGAATCCAATAGCTTGCTACAAACATATTCGCATACTTTAGAAATTACAAAAGCTGAAGTGATAACACATCTCCATTCTTTTTTATCCGTTACTTTAGATTCTTTTACTAAATTTGGTTTTATAACAACCATATCTCCTCTATTTATTTGAATAAAATCCAAATAAGGAGTATCTTTTCTTACATATACATTCATATTCATTTATAATTTATAATCATTTAACAAAGATTGATACAATTCATTATAATGATACCCCATAACAGATACATCATATTTTTCACTCCGTTGTTTACATCTCTCAGAAACACTCTTATAAAATAATTTATCTTCCATCAACTGTCTTATTTTAGCCGCTAAATCTTTCTCATTATGAGGCTCAAAAAGAAGCCCCGCACCTTCTACTATATTCGACAGACCTTCCACATCCGAAGCGATAACAGGTTTTCCCGCAGCCATACCTTCTACTGCCGCTAAACCAAAACCTTCAAAATTGGATGACATAACAACAATATCTGATGCCTTCAAGATAGAAATAGCATCCTCCCTTACACTCAAAAATAAGATTCGTTTCGATAGATTGTAATATTGAGCAAGTTTTTGATACTCATCTAACAAGGGGCCATCTCCGACAAACAGAACATAAAAATCATCTGGTAAAAGAGCTAAAGCCTTTATAAGAGTCTTTTGATCTTTTTGTGGATAAAACCGACCTATTTGGACTATCAATTTTGCTTGAGAGGAAAGATTCAATTGTTCTCGGCCAATAATCTCACATTGCCGAATATTTTTTACATTAACACCATTGTTAATCACAAAAAACTGATACTTATTCCCTAGATACGATTTAAAAAATAGAGAAACTCCCTCTGAAATAGCAACAATTGCATCATATTTAGAATAAATAAATCTCTCTATAGGCTTCAATATCTTAAAAGACTGCCTATTGTTAAACGTACTATGTTCTGTCAATACCAATTTACAAGAAGCTGAAGAGAAATACTTTGCTAATGCCACCCAATAAAGAGCGGGAAACAGATGCACATGAACAATATCAAACTCTTTAATTATCTTTCTTAATTGAAAAAAGAATTTAGGATTATATAAAGAGTACCTTCTATTCTCTAAATAAATAACCTCACATCCCAACTCCTTTAAATCCTTTTCGTAAGAAGGAGACATTATAGACAAAGAAACAACCGTCACTAAGTTACCATGAGTAATTTGATAATCTACTAAATCTTTTACGATATTTGATGTAGTTTGATTAAGATTCTTTGAGTATCAAACCATTAAGAAGAACTTGCATGAGAATGGGCAATGGATAAGAAATTGCTAACTTGTTTTGTTACACTATATTCCTCATGCTTTTCAAATAACTCTTTTCTAAGTGCAAAGATACGATTTTTTTATAAGTTTCTAAAGTTTAATTTTAGATTCTTGTTAAAACAAATTCTATCATTACCTATATCTTCATTGAATATTAAGTTTAGTTTATTAGATGGAATCGCATATCCTTTTGAAAGCAGATCTTTTAATTCATGTTTGCTTATTTCATATAAAGTAATACCCTTTATAACATTGATTTCTTCCTCATCTGCTATCAATTCAAACCCTTCAAATGATATGGATTTAATAAATAATGTATCATTTAACTCACCCCATGGCGTTTTAAAAGGTCCTTTTTCAATTTTTACATTAATTGATATTGCCGTTGCATTTTTTGATGGGATGAACATTAAGTAATGTGAGAATTCTTTTAGAATATTACCTATAAAATCAAAAGATGGATTAAGTAATTCGTTATATGCATATTTAATAATATCATCTAACAATCCAGCTTTAAATGTTTTATATCTAAATTGCCCATCTCTATTAAAATATATTTCAAACAGTATACCATTTAACAAATGGTTTTCATTATCAATTGTATATTTTATTAACTTATTGTCGTCCTTTAAGAAGTTTATAGCATTATTAGAACCTCCAATAGCGGCTTGTAATAAGTTTCTTCCAATAACAAACAAGTCATTTTTACTGATTACATTAGGAGAAATCTTTTCAAACTCTGTGATTGCATCATTTTGTGTATACCAATTATAAGATTTCAGCATTGAGATAATTTCTACTATTGCCAAATCTTTTGACTGAAACTCCTTATCTCTTATTGAAGTTATATCATAGTCCAACTCTTGAATATGTATCATTCTTCCTGAATTAAAAGAAAATGTTCCAATTAGAGAAGTGTGTTCCCAACTCGTTTTTTTCCCTCCAGTCATAGCATTAACTGTTGAACGGACCTTCTTGAAGAAAGTCTCTATTTCAAGTCCCTCTTCTTTCAGATGTGCTAACAAGGCACCTGTATAAACGCTATGCCCTTCCATTCCAAAATCAGAAGCTGTTTCCCCTGGTGATGTAGAGTAGGCAATTATAGTCCCTTTAGGTGCAAAAACTGGTGCAAGATTCACAGATCCCCATCCTCTCTCTCTTCCCTCAAATGGATTATTACGGCATGCGTCAATTATGACAATTATCATCTTACAACCAGAATCATGCAATTCGTTCAAACAACTTTGTAAATCTGCTGACTGCCTTATTGTTGTTTTTGCAAGATCCGATATCGGTGTATCTTTCATTATAAGATAATTCTTGCCTTCTATTTCTACACCGTGACCAGAGAAATATAAGATGCCAACATCAAATTTATTTAAATCTGATTTAAACTCTTCAAATAATGTGTCAAAAGTATAGATGTCAATATCATATGCTTCAGGCATCATTAAAAAACCAAGTGATTGAAACGCATTGTGAATTGCTTTTGCATCATTAACCGCATTATCCAAATTGGGTTTCATATAATCATAATGGTCATTACCAACGACAAAAGCTTTTCCTTTATAAAACTTATTTTCTTCCATCAGATTCATGTCATTTAATTGCACAAAATTATAACAATTCAACGAATCGGCAAAAGTGTATAAATGTTTTTCGTAACCAGAGTTCACCAAACCACAGGCAAAGGTAACTCGTGTTCTGTTCGTCCAAGCAAGGTCAAGCCCTGCGGGTGTCGTGGAAAAATCATCCTCGCCCCGTGGGGCTTTCTGTATTTTTCCACACAACCTTGCCTGACGAGAACACGACCTTTTAGAGCCTGTAGTTTGGGAACTCCGGCCCCGAATAGCCGGACTAACAAGAAATATATAATGTTATGTCAAAAGCTAAAAGGTACACACTTGAAACACTCCTACCTCTGAATGTTTCATATGACAGTGATCACGGATTGACGCAGGAAGATGTCGATATGGTCAATTCTCTTGTAGAGGTAATTGAAAGCACTCGTTCAAAGCATACTCCAAAGATTGGAGATAGAGTTGTCTATACGCAGAAAGGTGGAGAGTATCATCCTCATGGTTTGATAGAGAAAAAACATGAGGACAAATTCTATGTCTGCCTCGACCCGTTTATTCCGTTTGTATGGGAAAGCGACACTGCTATCAAAGTGGATGTCAGCGGTGGCCCGTTCTATCACGCTGATGCCGATAAGTTCAAGTTTGTAGGCTGGGCTGAAGCGGACTTCAAGGAATGGGGACACTGTGGAGCAACAGTAAACGGAACGGTGAGATTCAAGGCTAAAGTTCCTCTATGGGCTTATTCCGAGCCAAATCCCTTGTACGGAGATTTTACAACCAAAGATTGGAAGAAAATCACTTTGCGTAAGCGTAAAGAGGGTAATCTATACGACTCCATGCAGATTGCATTCCGTGATGAGGATGAATTGCAGGAGTATGTGAAGGACCACAACGGAACGATATTCACCTGTTCCGACCCTACCTTGTTCGTTCTATGGTGCTACAAGCGTCTGTTCGAGTTCCTCACACTTGACGAATGGAACAAGGTAGATGCCGAAGCCGTAGAGCGTAGGTTGTCATACCGACCTGAACAGGTCAAGATAGTTAAGGATAGCGAGAAGCATATCTCTACATTCTATCGCATTAAACCGGAATAAGAAAATACTAACCTTTAACACTAATCATTATGCAGACAACATCAGCAACATCAACAGGTCACACCGACCTGCTATCAGGTATCTTGAAGGTACAAGTGAGAAACGAAGAGAAGATTACGGAGCAAGACCGTATCTATTGCCAGAATCAGCAGGACGAGCTGTACAAGACGCTCGACCAGATTGCCTGGTGGTACAACATTTTCAAAAGAGAAGCCGAGAAGTATGAGGGTAAAATCAAACTCAAGCACGAGCCGAACGGTAAGATTACTGTAAGCAGCTATGACCTCCACTATCGGTACAATAATGATGAGAAGGATTATACCCATCACGAGTTTACTCCTTTCAACAACATCAACGAGTTGGTAGATAGTCGTCACAGCGCTATCAGGAACTTCATCAACCGCATCATCGGCTATTTCAATAACACCTACAGCGTCTCTGTTGAAGCACCGAAGATTGATGAGAAGACTCTGCCGATAGATTTTCGTCCTGTCTATAACACATACGTGGATGTGGTTATCGAGCATCTTGGAGGCAAGAGTTTCCGAGATACTGCCGAGGAGGAGCTGATTAAGCGATTCCTTGAAACGGTGAGACCATCTAATTGGAGCAAGGTGAAGCCTGAACTGAAGAAGGACAAAATCATCTTCCCCGATATTGTCACTTGGGACTCTTTCCATTACGAATACTATAAGGATTATAAGTTCTCATACGAAACAGACCGTAAGGTGAGCCGCTTTTGCGAAGGTATTGCCTTTGGTGCAGATGATGTACTCTGCGGCAGTATCGAGATGATTATGGGTCTTGACACCCGTAATGTAGATATATCCCGCTGGTATGGCTTGACAACGACCAATGCTGTAAGTCTTAAATTTTATGGAAACACCCGCATCGATGTCAAGTTCAAGGACAGTGCAACTGCCGAGAGCTGTTTTAAGCGACTGCGACTAAATGAAATCAAACTAAGAGACGAGAACTGATGACCACACGATATGTATGACACTCCGTAGGTACTGCCTGCGGGGTGTCTTTCGTTTTTATCCATTTCAATCATTACAGCCATGTATGCCATCATACCACAACAGATACCGCAAGGCAAGCGTGCAGAGATCAACGAGAAGATTCTCTTTGCCATCAACTCCGGTAAGGATATGATTCCTGCGGAGAGTATATACAACTGCTATACGGGTATCGGAGGACTGCATAACCTCAAGCAGTCGGACTTCGCCAACTACCACGAGTATGCCGAGGCAAAGAAGGAGTTCGAGATGGGACAGTTCTTCACACCGCACGAGGTATGTCGGGATATGGTAGATGTACTCTCTCCCACATCTTCGGAGATGATTCTCGATATGTGTTGCGGTATGGGTAACTTCTTCAACCATCTGCCGAATCAACACAACGCCTACGGCTTTGACATAGACAGCAAGGCTGTGGCAGTGGCAAGGTATCTCTATCCCGATGCACATATCGACAAGTGCGACATACAGCAGTACCACTCCGAGCAACGCTTTGATGCCATAATCGGTAATCCTCCCTTCAATCTGAAGTTCGACTTCCGACTATCACAGGAGTATTACATCGACAAAGCCTATCGTCTGCTTAATCCCGCAGGCTTCCTGATGATCATCGTCCCTGCCTCCTTTATGCAGAATGAGTTCTGGGAGAAGAGCCGTGTAGGAAGAGTCAATGAGGACTTCTCCTTCATCGGACAGACAAGACTGTCACCGCACGTCTTCACATCGGTAGGTGTAGATAACTTCAACACCAAGATAATGGTCTTCCTGCGTCGCTCACAGCATATTGAGATGAATCCCTACAATGCCGAGGAGTTTGTCTCTATGGCTGAACTCAAGGAGAGAGTAAAGAAAGCCCGTGAGATGAAGCACCGCCTGCGTCTTGACCTTATGCGTGAGACCAACCGCATAGACAAGGAGGAGTTGGAGCACTTCGAGTACAAGCTCGCCAAGTATATGTACGAGTTGAAGGCTCACGCAAGACTCAACAAGCATATCGACAAGGCAGTTGCTCTTGTTACCAAGTTCCGTAACCAGAAGCCTCCAGAGAATGCCACCAACGAGCAGATGAAGGAGTGGGAACGCAAGAAGCTGACCACCGCCAAAGTGCTGGCCACCATACGCAAGTATATCACCTCGCAGAATGTCGTGCCACGCAAGGAGGTGGCATTGGTAAAGACCTCCTACGGCTTCAAGCTCAAGCAGTATGCACCACGACTGCTTGACAAGGTGGAACATAAGGCGGCAAGCATCAACGGCCTTATACTGGATAGCAGTACTCTACCTATGCCGGAGATAGCAACCGAGAAGAATCTGCGACAGATACGCATCGCCAAAAGGCTTATCCGCCGTAAGCGTTGGCTCTATGATATACAGAACCAACCCTTCTCCGATATGGAAACAGACGATGTCCTTGCCGAGTATCTCGATAATGCCACCTTCATAAATAAAGATGGCGAGGTATGCGAGTTCACGCAGTTGCAGAAGCACGATCTGAACCTTGTACTTCAGAAAAGGTATGCTCTGCTCAACTGGCAGCAAGGCTCCGGCAAGACCGCAGCGGTATATCACAGAGCCAAGTATCTGCTCAAATATGGCAAGGTACGCAATGTGGTGATACTTGCCCCTGCCATTGCCACCAATATGACCTGGACTCCGTTCCTCACCATCAACAAGGAGCGATACAGAGTGATACGCACATACAAGGATCTCGAAGATGTGCCGAGAGGTATCTTCCTGCTGCTATCCACCTCTATGGTCGGTAAGCTCAAACGCGACCTTATGCGTTTCGTGAAACTGTCGTCAAGGAAGCTATGCCTTGTATTCGATGAGTCGGACGAAATTACCAACCCTTCATCGCAACGCACAAAGCATATTTTGGCAGTGTTCCGCAGACTCAAATACAAGATTCTCGATACGGGAACAACCACCCGTAACAATATCGCAGAGCTATATAGTCAGTTTGAGTTACTCTATAACAACTCGGTCAATATGACCTGTTGGTGCAGCAGTATCTACCACGAGAACAGAGATAAGGAGATAGAATGTGAAAGGAACCTCCACTGCGGAGAGCCATTCCCAGCGTTCAGAGGTCATGTACTGTTTCGTGCCTGCCACTGTCCGGGTAAGGCTACGGTATTCGGCATAGAGAAGCAGAATCAGGATGTCTATAACAAGGATGAACTCTTCGACCTCATAGGCAAGACCATCATCACCCGTAAGTTCCGAGACTTTGCAGGCGAGAAATACAAGATACGGACACATACCGTAAGCCCGTCAGAGGGTGAACACGAGGTATATCGTGTCATCATCGAGGAGTTCTGCCGTATATGCGAACTCTACTACAACAGCACGGGTGACACGAAGAAGGATGCAGGACTGAGGCTTATGCGACAGATAAAGCTGCTTATCAAGGCTTGTTCGGTACCACACCTCATATCGGGATACTACGGTGATGACTATCCGAGCAAGACACGATATATAGAATCATTGATACGCAAGATACCTGGCAAGGTCGCCATCGGCTGTACCACACTTGCCGCCTTTGACCTCTATGAGAGTTATATCCGTGAACGCTTTCCCGACAGACCGATATATGTCGTGAAGGGAGATGTGGCGTTCAAGAAGCGTCAGAGCATCGTCACGGAGTTCGACTCCACCATCAACGGCATACTGATATGTACGCAGCAGAGCCTAAGTAGCTCGGTAAACATACCTACCTGCAACGATGTGATACTGGAGTCGCTACAATGGAACATACCCAAGATGGAGCAGTTCTACTTCCGCTTCATACGCCTTGACTCCAAGGAGATGAAGGATGTGCATTATGTCACCTACGAGGACTCCGTTGAGCAGAACCTGATGGCATTGGTACTTACCAAAGAGCGTCTCAACGAGTTTATCAAGACGGGCGAAGTGAAGGAGCAGTCGGAAATCTTCGAGGAGTTCGACATCACCATGTCGGTCATCGACAGCCTGCTGATACGCTCTACGGACAGCGAGGGTAAGATACATATCAGCTGGGGAAGCCAGCGAGTAACAAGTTAAACAGAAAGTCTATGGAAAATATGGATTTGAACAATGCTGAGGTTGCCGTAACCACACAGCACATCATGGACGGGAAAGAGTACAAGGACTACTGGGTGCAGATGTCCGATTACAGCGATATGGGAGAATTCCTCTGTGCCTGCTCCGACCTCTTTCCCGAAGAAGAGGAACCCGAGTACAGATATACCAAGTGGGAGAATATACCCGACAGGCTGATAAGGCGTGAATGGATATGTCCCAACTTCTTCGAGATACGCGATGCCATGGAAAGGCTCGATGAGAACGAAAGGGAGTATTTCGTCACATGGAGCGAACACTTCGGATATGACATCACCACCGATGATCCGCATATGATGGTGTCGCACTATCAGGATATATACGGTAACACCATACAGGAGACCGAAGAGGAACTTGCCGACATTGCCGATGATGCTTTGGTATATACGGGCATATCGGGCAACTTCTGCGATATGCTCCCTCTTCAGTATGAGATATTCGATGATAACTATAACTAAAATAAAGGATATATGGAAATCAGTTTCAAAGGACCGGTAATGCCGATTGACCCATACTCGCAGTTGGCATTTGTGGAGATACTAAACATCATACTCATTGCAAAGCATATTATGGATGTGAACAGGTATCTCATAGCAAGGAATGTAAATCCTCAGTTCGGCTCACTGTCGGGATATTTCCGATGGTCGTTTGCCGATGAGAAATTCACGCTGTGGCAACGCACGGACTATAACTCCGATATGTGCTTCTCACACCGCATATTGGATATGCCGTTCTGTATGCTTGCAGCAAAGGATAAAGAGAACGATGATAGAGTATTCAACTAACCATCAAAGAATATGGGAACGACAATCAAGGTATCCAACAGAGAGATAGCGATACGAGCCTTCGACCATCTGAGGCACGAAAGAAAGAGTGACTCTGCACTGCGACTGGCTCACCACCTGTTGCACTATGACTGCATATCGCTCGGCATAGGTGAGGTGGATTGGGAGATAGATATGGCTATCCAAAAGTTCGGTGGCAATCCCAGAACAGGATACCGATATACGGCACATTTCAGTTTCAACGCAGAGACGGAGATGGAGAAAGAGAGATACGAAGAGATATTCAACGGTAAAGAGTAACCGAAGGGCGGCCACAAGGTCGCTCTTCGCATTTATAGAAATATGTACGGGAAAACCGAATCCTGCCGTACACAGGTAACGACAAATGAACGAAGCAAAGAAAACACTCACAATGGAGTTCATCGAAAGCATAATGGACGAGAACTACACCCTCGTATGGGTGGACTATCGGGAAAGTTTTGATGAGAACCGAGACTTATTACAGAAATGCCTTGAAAAACAAGGCTGCGAGGATCTATGGTCTAAGGTCGAGGATTGGTATGAGGATGCCGAGGAGCAGGCAACACAGGAGATTATCAAGGGGCTGAAGAGCCACTGCATCGACTTCCACGATTTTGAAGAGGGTGAAGTAGAAGCCTTCTTCGAGGAACACGATGATGAGATAAGGGACGAGATACGTGAGCGTGATGACTCCACAACGGTAAACGACCTTATCAAGAACACCAGAGATATTCCTGTGCGTGTGGAGATGCTATCCAACTACGACTGCATCAACTCCTGCTGGTTAGAGTCACAAGGTGGCTTCCGATACAATGAGAGTTACTTCGGGGATATGATTGATACCCTTCGCCTCAACCCTGCAAAGGTGAAGAAGGCATTGACGGAGAAAGGCTATACCGTATATGGAAGATTCCCGAACAAGAAGTATCGTGACGGCAAGGAGCAGGTATCCTACGAGGATTTCTGCCAGGAGTTGGAGAACTCCTGCTGTGGAGCTAACCTGCTTACCTATATCGGTCTTGTAAACCTACGCGACCTTTACGATGCCGACTTCAAAATCAAGGAGGTCATTATCCCCAAAGGTAACACCTGTGGGCTGTTCAGCTCGATGTATGGTGGTGGCAGTCTGATAGAGATGGAACTCAAGAGCGATGTCAGAATCCGACTGGATAAGGCACGCAAGGATGGCTACGGCTTCCGCCTGCGACTTGACAATGAACGCTCCGAGTATGACTGCTCCATCAAGCATGTCTATGGTGTCTGCGACTCTTTCTTTGGAAAGCAGGTAAGCATCGTTCCGGCAAACTAATCAGTATTAACAATAAAAATATCAATGTATGAAGAAGATTGAAGTAAAGGTAAGATACCTCTTCGAGGGTACTTACACCGTAGCGGCAGATGACCGCAATGAAGCACGCACAATGGTAACAAGGGATTGCGGGCTGGTATTGGGTGGTAACATTCACACTACACTTGATGATGACGATGTGGATTGGGAATTCGATGTTCACCCCGATATGCAGATTCTATCCTACACAGAGAAAGAGAACGAAACAAAGCGTCTGAAGATGGACTTCTCCGACAGGATAGAGACACTCCGTAAGGACATCATTGATGCCATAAGGCAGTTGCTCTACTCGCACGGGCTGACAGAAATAACCTTTCCCGAAGAGCAGTATGATCCTGTTTGGGTAATATGGTTCAATTGGGACGGAGACCCATACGAGTGCAAAGTAATGGGTGTCAAGGTAACGGACAATAGCATGACGGTAATTGCTCACGACAAGATTGGCAACAATGAGGTGACTTGTTCCACACCCTTTGAACTCGGAGCAAAGAACATCGACTGGCTATATGAGATATACGATGCCATATGGCAACAGTTGGAAGAGAACAGAGATAATAACGCTTAATGATTACGACTATGAGATTAGACCCTGTAAATGCAGTATCGAGTTTCCACTACTATATGTGGAATGCTTGGGGCGAGGAAGAGTGCAAGATTACCTTCGGAGGTGCTTATAAGCACTTCTGGGAGAAGTGGAACTCCCTTGCAAGCAAATCTATCCTCGGAGCGGCAGAACGATTCTATGCCGAACTCTCGGACAACAACCGAGAACTGCTTGTCAATCGTGCTGTGGCACTCTATGACGGCAAGGCCACAAGAGAGGAGCCACACGATGAAGATGTATATGTTTGTGATGCTTGCGGTTCAAGAAAAATTGAGATTCAGGTTTGGGTAAATGCCAATACCAATGAGTATCTAAGTGATGTAGATGATGACGATACGGACTGCAAATGGTGTGCAGACTGTGAACAGAGTCAGAATTTCTGCACATTGAGCGACTACAAGCAGCGTATGCAAGACTGGTGGAAAGACCTTGACTTTATAACATTGGAAAGCATAACAAGCTTGCGTGAAGCAGACTTTTCATCGGAAGATGGCTCACAATCCTTTGTAGATGCCTGTAACGATTGGTGGAACGGTCAAGACTACGATATCCAACGAGAACTCTATTGCAAATCACAATCTTAATACTTACTACTATGGCTGAGAACGAAATCATCGAGAGAATATGCGGTTCGTGCGGTTGCGATGAAGCGACCGCAAAGGAGTATCTGAATGATGAGATACGCCACCTCAGAGAGCTGCAAGAGGTAAACGACCTGCATGAGAGTGACATTGAACTCTCTTGCAGTGGCCTCGGCATTGAGTCCGAGTGCATGGAGTATTTCACAATGGTATTAACCTACTAACATTTACTACTATGGCTTACTTTAAGAATATACATTCATTGGCGGAACTCAAGAAGGAGTACCGCCGCTTGGCATTGGAGAACCACCCCGACAAAGGTGGCAGCACCGAAGTGATGCAACAGATAAATGTGGAGTTTGAACGGCTCCACGAGATTTGGAAGAACGATACTACCATATCGGCAAATGCTTCAGGCTATGAGAACGACTACGCAGGAGCATCGGCAAAGGAGTATACCGACTTCGTATATAACGAGTATCGTTGGAAAGGTCGCAACTATCAAGGACAGCACGCTCCTGAGATTGTGGAACTGGTGCGTAAATGGATGAAGGAGACCTATCCCAAGTATAAGTTCTCCGTATCAAGGCACCACTATAACTCTATACATATCCGCCTTGTCAAAGCCGACTTCGAGGCATTCAAGAAGGATAAGGGCGTAGTGTTCCACCACGATGTGAACCATTATAACATTGATGGAGACCAAACGCTCACCGACAGAGCCAAGGAGGTTATGAAGAATGTCTGCGACTTTGTGATGTCATACAACTTTGATGACAGCGATCCGATGACCGACTACTTCTGCACGAACTTCTACCTTACATTGGGAGTTGGAACCTACAAGAAACCATACAAGGTAGAACTGCCAAAATTAGATTGTAAGGGCAAGAAACCCGATGTCTTCAAGCACCCCGAAGGTGCTGCACACAAGGCAATACGCCAGGCATTGGGCGGTGCATACTTCAGTTTCCACAACAGCCAGCGATTGCAAGGCAAGATGGTACTCGGTGAAGATTCCTACGGACATAGTGGCGATAAATATTTTTGGCCACTATCATACTCAAGTGCCAAGACTGCACAGAAACGAATGGATAAATTGGAGAAAGCCGGTATCCGCTGCAAACTCACGGGATACAATGGCGGTTGCATCGAGTTTCTCGGCTACACTCCCGAAACGGAAGCTCTGCTTGAGAAAGAGCGTCAGGATGTAATTAATGCTCATCAGGTGTGGCAAGCGAAACAGGTACAGACAGCGTAAAGAAGAATATGGCACAGGAGAAGATGGATAGCTGGTGGGAATATGCCCGCGAACTGGCAAAAGCAGAGCGTGAACTCAAAATTGAGAAATGGGTATATATATCCATAGAATATAAGGAAGAGAATGGTGAGCGTGTAGTGCTATATCATTACGACCTACCGAGAGAACTACACGAGCGTTATCGCTGGGTAATCCGATGGCGAGAGGCCAAGCTCCTGTGCCAATACCCCAAGAAGAATATACATACTTACTACTCCTATTATGATAAGCGTACTGGGTTAAACACAGATTTCAACTCCTTGCTATCCAAACTCACCTCTACCAAAGCACAAATTACAATTGCTGAACGCAAGGAGCAAGAGTATCTGCAATATCAGCGTCAAAACAACCTGTTTTTTGATGAACAGACCGATGAACAACTAATAAAATTCAGAAAGAAATTAAGCAAGAAGCGACAGCAATATACAGAACTTATAACAAAAATTTTAAAAGAAGCTGAACAGTATAAGGCATCTAAATAGTTGGTAAAAACGCACTTTCATCGATGCGAAAGGCTGATTTTGAGAAAAATCGCTTAACTTTGCAGAAAATTACAATTTATAATGTATATGAAGCATTTTTTGTCTATTCTCTTTCTAGTAATTTGTTTGGCGTCTTGTAATAGTCACTCAGCACATTGGGATACTTTGTCCCAGGTTGAGTCGTACATAGAAGAGAAGCCTGATAGTGCTTTAGTTTTATTGGAGCAAATAAATACGGCTGAGTTATCTGGCAAAGAGGAGAAAGCGAAACACGCCTTACTCTACTCTATGGCATTAGACAAGAACTTCGTTGACAAGACGGACTTTGAGGTTCTGCAACCTGCTATTGACTATTATGAGGATAATGGCTCTGCAACAGATAAACTTCGCACATATTATTATCAAGGTCGCATATATCAGAACATGGGCAATGATGCTTTGGCGATGGACTGTTTTGTAAATGCAATTGTCGCAGGTAATGAGTCAGATGATATATTAACAATCGCGAGAACTCATTTTGCTCAAAGCAAAATATATTATTCGTTATTTGACTGGGATAATTTCATTGAATGTAATAAAAATGCTGCTGATTATTTCAAAGAAGCAGGCGTTCTCAACAGTTATGCTAATTGCCTAATTAGAATAATAAATGGCTATACATTAAAAAAAGAACCAGAGAATGCCTTACACTATATTGAAGAATGCAAACGTTTACTTAGCTCCATAAGCCAAAATAGGTTAGCTGATTT
Organism: Parabacteroides sp. KHUB-02; assembly: GCF_056640955.1. NCBI lineage: Bacteria > Pseudomonadati > Bacteroidota > Bacteroidia > Bacteroidales > Tannerellaceae > Parabacteroides > Parabacteroides sp. KHUB-02. The sequence goes on from NZ_JBWQEV010000001.1 coordinate 1,648,299, forward strand.
CTATTCAGCATATTTGACCTATCTGATTGATTACGGTAGAGAAGAAGAGATAATAGATGTTATCACAGAATATATACAAACTATCTCTGAGTCAAGAATCGATTGGCTTACTATTTCAAATGCATATTTGAGAGTTCAAAAGTATAATGAGATATTATCAGTTCTGTCTCAATACACTAAAGGTATAGATATACATAAGGATCGAAAATATTATGCTGTCATATCAGATGCATACCAGAATCTTGGCGAGTATAAAAAATCTCTTGAAGCCTATGAGGAATATATTGTATTATCAGATAGTATTGATTATGCCGTGTATACGCAAGACACCAAGTTCGTTAAAGAAAGACATAACTTGGAATTGGAGACTATTAAAGAAAGAGAAGCAAAAAATCGTGTTTTTCTATTTGCAACAATCTTCATTATATTGCTCATTACAATCCTTTTATGGATTCGTGCGCGGTTAAAAGTCAACAGAATGGAGAAAGCTTTTGCCGAGCAAGAAATGGAGAAGTACAGACTATTATATTTGCAGATGGAGGAAGAGCGCGATAACTTAACTAATCTGCTTGCCCAGAGTGATGAATTGGCTCCAGATATTAAGACTGCTGTTGGTAAGCGATTAGAGCTATTAAATAAGTTCTTTACAGCTTTCATAACAAATAATAGTGATATTGATAGAACAGCAAGTAAAGAGATGGAAGAGTTATTAGCTAATAAAGACACATTTATGGTATCTACTAAGTTGGCCTTTGCTGGTAGTCACCCGAAATTTATTAAATATCTTGAGGATAGAGGTCTAACCGATTGGGAAATCAGCTACTGCTGCTTATATGCACTCGGCCTTAAGGGCAAAGAGGTGGGTTCATATATAAAGATGCGTTCTCACTACAATAATAGTAGCGAGGTGCGTGAGAAATTAGGGATCAATGAACATGATACCAATCTCGGCATTTATATTAGAAAGCTACTTAAGAGTTTCGAGTAATAAGACATTCATTATAATCACTTATTTTTTAGATAGAGTTTCCAAATGCGAGACTCTATCTTTTTTTATGCTTTGACATATCATATTATATAAAATCTATAGCTAACATCTTCTTCAAAAAAGGGTGTTTATTTACAATTTTACACCTAATCTTAAATTATCCGAGGGCGTGCTCCAAAAATAATTACCCCCCCCATTGATAATCAATGAGTTACGATTTGCAATCTGAAACTATAAATTATCGGATGAAACTATCCAGCCATACCTTTGCAGCAGTAAAACCAATCAAAAATTCAACATTATGAAAAAGTATTTTGCAATTATTTCGCTGCTGTTTGCAGGTATGGTTTCATTAAGTACATGACAAAAATTTGAACACATCGAATTTCGGCTTGTAGAGCGGTCTTAGAAGAACGTTTGCGATTTCTTCCAGACCATACTTGATTAGTGATTTGGCTCTCTTGCCGTGTTTCAATATTCTGATAGCTTTTACATTGATATCCTTATGTTCACCAACAAGATACGCCCACGCCAATGCAATACAGACCATCGCCGTAAGACGAGCGATGCGGTTGATGTCGCGCAGGTGGGTGTCCTCGATGTTGAAGCCGGAGGATTTCATAGCTCTGAAGCATGTCTCAATCTGCCATCGTTGTTTGTAAGTGGCAACGGCCTCTTCGGGGCGGTTATAACAAATCAGAATTTGCAGTTCAGGCACGCCATCGGAGTTTTTCAGCAAGGCTCCGGAAATATAGACATATTCCCCTTTGAGGAGAAACAGCTTGTCGTAGACACGTTCCTGGCCGAGCTTAAGACCGTGAAACAGATGCCACGCCCTGACATCCTGGCAGGATTTGGGATTGCGCAACCAAAAATTCTGTTTAATCCGCAGATAGTATCGGATGCGTCTGTTGTTGAGATATTCGACCCATTCCTTGCCGACAAACTCGCGGTCGGCAACAAGAGAGTCGATACACTCGGCTCCGAACAACCGTATAAATCTATCAATCAGCCGCATCCGTTCTTTCCAATTGGAATTGCCGCGTTTGTCGAGCATGGTAAAGAGCAGAGGAAAGGCAACACCCTTGTAAGTGACACCAAGCATAAGGATATTGATGTTGACCTCACCGAATTTCCAGTTGGTGCGGTCAAGGCTCAGGACCAGTCCTGTCTTGACGGGCAGAAGAGCAAATATCACTTTGGCGATAAGGTCAAGGTTGAGGGCATATCCGGCAAGGAACCTTTGCAGACGGCGCAGGTTGGAATCACGCTCCACACATGTAGGCATTGCAGATGCTATCTTGTGGAGACTGACTGTCTGCACAACGCAAAGTGCCTGAAGAACAAACGCAAGCAATTTTATGCGGGCAAGATTCATTACCGAGCCAAGATGCTCTTGCATAATCGGGACGATTTGATTAACTTTGCCATTGTCCCTGAGAGTTGTCGTAACTTTCATGGAAAAAGCGGTCAAACTTTTCTTTAAAGTTACTAATTTTCAGGGACTTTTACAAGTAATAACTAATTAAAAAATCAATCATATAACTGACAAAAAATTAATTTTTGTCATCTACTAAAAAATTTAACTTAAAAAACAGATATTAAATGAAACTTCTGAAGATTATTGGTATCCCTATGCTGGCGGTATGTGTGCTGGGGATGACAGGATGCTCGTCAATGAACAATACAGGTAAGGGTGCGCTTATAGGCGGAGGCAGCGGTGCCGGCGTGGGTGCCGGTCTCGGTGCGCTTATCGGCGGCGGCAAAGGTGCTGCCATAGGTGCTGCCATAGACACAGCAGCCGTGCGTGACAGCATATCCGCCATCATCTCCGGCATGCCGGGAGAAATCGGTGTCGCGGCTATAATTGACAGCAGGGATACAGTGACAGTAAACGACATTGACAAATATGCCCTTATGAGCGTCTTCAAGATGCATCAGGCAATAGCCGTCTGCCATTCTTTCGATCTCAAAGGCATTCCGCTTGACACAATACTGGAATTCGACCGCACATCGCTCAACCCAGATACCTGGAGCCCCATGCTCAAGGAGCATCAGGACGCACACTTCAGAATGCCCGTAAGCGAGCTCCTTAGATACACACTGATGCAAAGCGACAACAATGCGAGCAATCTGATGTTTGACCGGTTGGTAAGCGTCGCTGAAACCGACAGTCTGATAGCCACACTCATCCCGCGCAACTGTTTCAGGATCACTGAGCGAGAATCCGACATGCAGTCTGATCATGCCAAGAGCTACAACAACCACTCATCACCGTCAGGCGTGGCAAGGCTTGTGGAACGGCTGTTCACCGACAGCATATTAAGCACTGAAAAACAGGAATTCATATGTGAGACAATGCGTGGCTGTCACACAGGGGCTGACCGTATAGCCGCACCGCTTGCCGGCAAGGACGGCATAACAATAGCCCATAAGACCGGATCAGGATACATCAACGAGAGCGGCATACTCACCGCCCACAATGACGCCGCATACATCACGCTCCCCGACGGCACGTCATACACGCTTGTCATCCTCGTCAAAGACTTCGCCGGAAATGAAAAACAAGCCTCCGACATAATGGCCCGCATATCCGACACTGTCTACCGGGCAATCACAAGAAACAAACCGAATAATTAACGACTTAAGGACAAATCGCTATTTATATATTACAGCTGCTAAGTAACTCGCATAAATTAGCTGATACATAATTATGAAGTATTTTCGAGCGGTTTTCGGGATGGAGCGAAGGAGTGTAGCGAGCTACACGACTGAGCTACAGCGCGAAAATCGCCGAAAAGACGAATAAGGATGTGTCAGCCCGAAGGGTTACTTGAAATTATTTTAATTATAACTAATTTATAAGAGTTACTTATTACTATTATATACAACAACGACAGAGCCACAGCCGCTAATTTCGGAGCTGTGGCTCTATCGTAAGTATTGGACGCTGACTACAATCCTTTAACAAGCTTTACGGCGAGAATGAGAGCGCGTGTGGTAGCCGAGTCGATCACCCGGGAGCGGGAACCGTTGAAACGTGCTGTCTCATAAAGTTCTCTGTCATCAAGTCGGGCACATATGCACACCGTGCCCACGGGTTTCTCCTCGGAGCCTCCCCCCGGGCCGGCAATGCCGCTCGTCGCCATTGCGAGCCGGGATGAGGCCACGCGTTGTGCCCCGGCTGCCATCTGACGCACCACCGGAATGCTGACAGCTCCATGCGCTTCAATGTCAGCGGCCGAGACATCAAGCACATTGACCTTTACTTCATTGCTGTATGAAACCACCCCGCCGTTTACCACCTCGGAAGCCCCGGGTATAAGCGTGAGTTCATGAGCTATGTTGCCGCCGGTACAGCTCTCAGCCGTGGATATTGTGACCCCCTTTGCGGCACACTCCTTCAGAAGTATCTCGGCCGGAGTAAGATCCTCGTCGGAAAGTACGGCCGGGCCAAGTATATCCTTAAGTGCAGCAATCTCCCTTTCGACCTCTTTCTTTATGAAAGCTGCATCCTCATGACGGCCGTCAAGACGCAGACGTATGAGCCCGGGCTTAGGCAGATAGGCAAGATGCATATATTCAGGCAGAGCCTCCTCCCAACCGGCTATCTTCATTGCAAGACCGCTCTCGGTGTAATCGGTCACCATAAGCACGGCATGCTCTATATGCAACGGCGATGGAAACCGCTCCCGCAAGGCAGGAAACACGGCTTCGGCCATCATCGTGGAAGTCTCGAACGGCACGCCCGGCATCGATACGAGCACCTTGCCGTCAGCCTCACGTTCAAACCACATGATGGGAGCAGTCCCGACACGGTTCTGGATCACACGGCATGAACTCGGGACTATGGCCTGCGCCGCCGTAAGCGGATTCATCTTTATGCCCCGGCGGGCGAAAATGCGGTTGACATTCTCTGTCACAGACGGGTCGGTCACCATCTCACCTCCGAAATAATCCCGGAGCACCGATTTGGTTATGTCATCCTTTGTAGGACCGAGGCCTCCCGTAGTCAGCACAACCTGACTTGACTCAAAAGCCCGGTCTATGGCACGACGTATCTCCTCGGCATTGTCGCCAACGGTCTGAACGTCATTCACCTCCCATCCATAAGGGGATATGTGGCGGGCTATCCAGCCCGAATTAGTGTCGGTCACCTGACCTATGAGCAATTCATCGCCAATGACGATAACGGATACTTTCATCTTGCGTTCTCCCTGTATGAAAATCTCTTAACAATCAATTTCTGCCGGTCACACACCTACGCGCGCATACGGCACCTGGTCATAACGGCAGAATATTCTGTCGATATATTTATAGTAGCCGGCAATGGCGACCATGGCGGCATTGTCAGTGGTAAACAGACGAGGAGGGATAAAGGCTTTAAGTTCACGCCGTCTGCAATAGTCTGACACAGCATCACGCACGCCCGAATTGGCCGAGACTCCGCCTCCGATAGCCACTGTCCTTACACCTGTCTGCTTCACAGCCTTGTCGAGCTTGTCCATCAGGATATCAATGATGGTGCGCTGGAGCGAAGCGGCAAGGTCGGCACGGTTCTTTTCGACAAAATCGGGATCAAGCCTCACATTGTCACGAAGCGTGTAAAGGAACGATGTCTTGAGCCCGCTGAAACTGTAATCCAGACCCGCGATATGGGGCTTGGCAAACTTGAACCGGGCGGCATCGCCCTCGGCGGCAAGACGGTCGATATGCGGACCGCCGGGATAAGGAAGCCCCATGACCTTGGCACACTTGTCAAAAGCCTCACCGGCCGCGTCATCGATAGTGCGGCCGAGAATCTCCATGTCATTGTAATTGCGCACAAGTATCAGCTGACTGTTGCCACCGGATACAAGCAGACAGAGGAAAGGATATTCAGGAACCGGATCGGACTCCTCTCGGCGTATGAAATGAGAAAGCACATGACCGTGAAGATGATTTACATCCATTATGGGCACACGCAGACCGAGCGACAGACCCTTGGCGAAAGAAGTGCCCACATGAAGCGAGCCGAGAAGACCCGGACCGCGGGTGAATGCTATGGCCGACAGATCGTGCTTGTCGATGCCGGCACGCCTGAGTGCCGTGTCCACCACCGGCACAATGTTCTGCTGATGTGCACGCGATGCAAGCTCAGGCACTACGCCCCCGTATTCAGCATGGACATCCTGCGACGCTATGACATTGCTGAGCAGCACACCGTCGCGTATGACCGCGGCTGAAGTATCGTCGCATGACGACTCTATTCCTAATACCGTTATGCTCATTTCTGAAAATGATATATGTTTTTCACTGCAAAGTTACTAATAACTCTTTAAAATCCGTGCCTGTATCAGAGGTTGTTTGAAAAGATGAGATACAAAGTAAACCGGAGACCGCCCCGCATGTGCAGGATCAGTCTCCGGCTGATATCAGAATTGATGATGATTCGTGTTACTTGAGAGTACCGGCGTTGGCGGCATCTATCATCTGCTGGTTGGCAGTGATGTAGGACAGACGGGGCTGTTCCTTGCCGTTGTCCAGGCGGAAGAAGTCAAGCAAAGTGTTAAGCATATCCCGCATACGGTCGGAGGATTGCAGTATGTTTTGGATATACTGCCCGGACTTATCCTCACACTGTTCTTTCCGTATCAGTCCGGCATAGCCTGTTATTGCTGTCAGCGGTGTGCGCAGTTCATGGGTGATAGTATGTACCGCCTTCTTCCTTGACGTTATCAGTGCCTCGTTCCGTTGTACGGATTGTTCCAGTTGCCTTATCAAATCAGTTGTCTTGTGCTTGTATTGTTTAATGCTTTTTGCATCACGATGTATGATGATGTAGGAAATTAACAACAATAGAAGAACGAATCCCATTAAACCGCCTACTTGCATAAATGACTTTTCACGCATGGCAACTATTTCGTTTTCCCGGCTTTGCAGTTCGGTTTGTACCTTTTCTTCTATTTGGCAAATCAATTCTTGCAGTTGTCTGTTAAGTTCTGCATTACGAGCTGCAAGGCTGTCGGCTTGTTCCGACAATTGGCGATCCTGCACTTTCTGTTCGCTGATTACGTTTCTATTGACCGAATGAAGGATAGTGGTTGATACTGCTGGAGTTACTTCCTTTTTTTTGCCGAATATGCCTAAGAAACCTTTTCGTTTTGGCTTTTTGGACTGTTCCTGCACACTTTTCTGTACAATAACCGGAATTTGATTGGCTATCTTCTTGTTAATAGATTGTTGTTCATCCATTAACCGGACTATCTGGAACATCTGTCGTTCCTTATCCTCTAAAAGACTGCGCACACTATCGATGCGCTCTGCTGGATAGGTGGCCTTGAAACGGCAGAGCATACTGTCCATTGCCATACGCCGTGCATGGTAATGCTCGATATCTTTATCGTTCCATTCCAGTATTGTTTCACCCAATAGAGAAAATTTTATCATTTGAATATTGATATTGTTTATTTCTTTTCGGAGCTCGTCTATTTTTTTATTGCCAAGTTCTAATGCTTCTATCTCCTGCCATTCATAGAGGCTATTATATGCCATACATCCGATAAGAATGGAGATAAGTATATATCCCAACTGTATTGCCTTATAGAAATTTCCTGACCGCTCCATTATTTTGATGACATTGATTTTTGGAACATGAATAAAAGTTTATCTTTTTCGTTCATGCGGATATTATCAGAATAATCGCCTTTTGTTATTTGATACCCGCATGGCTTGACCATAAAAACGCCTAAGCCCTTAGTGTATGAACTTACTTCTGAGGCGTAGTCTTTACTTGTATTTAATGGAACTTTCCCTTTAATATGACACCACTCATTATTGCAACTGATGTCTTCAATCTCAGACATCATTTTTTGCAAATCTGTAATAGCTTTGGAACTTGCCGCTTGGGGTATCTGCAACTCAAAATAGAGCATCGGTTCGAGAATGTCCACACCTGACTGTTGCAAGGCCAGCCTGAAGACATAAGGGGTCAGCTGTCTGAAATCAGCAGGTGTACTTACCGGGCTATAATACTCGGCTTGAGTAAAAGTTACTTTCAGATCAGTCACTTCCCATCCATGTAAACCAGATTGGCAAGACATACGAATCCCTTCAAAAACGGCATTTTGAAAAGAATGGTTCAGATAACCATAGGAGATGTCACTTTCGATTTGCAACCCTGTCCCTAACGGCAAGGGTTCAAGCGTCAGCCCTATTGTGGCCCAGTAAGGGTTGGGTGGCACTTCGATCTGAATAATCTTATTGACCTTTTTTATAGGTCGTTCTTTGTAGATAGTCTTGATCTCATCAAAATGGACCTTTACGGAAAATCGTTCTTCCAGCAATGTCTGTATGATTTCCTTTTGGGTCAAACCATATAACGAGATTTCCAATTCATCACTATATGAGTTTATGGAAAAGGACAAAGACGGGTCTTCAATCCACAATGTATTCAGAGCGGATATCACCTTGCTTCTCTCTTCGGGCTTATTTGGCCGGACGGAGGATTTGAGAGCGGGATGCTGATGAGATAATCCTTGAATCAAACAAGGTTTAGCACCTAAATAATCTCCGATTCGAAAATCTTCTATATCTTCTACAATCGCGATATCATTGGCACCCACTTCATCAACATTTATCTCTCTGCCCTGATAAATAGTCTTTAGATTTTTAATCTTGATGAATTTTTCCGAATCGTTGATTCTTACAACGTCTCGAAGTCTCAGACTTCCGTCAATTATTTTAAGAAAACTTCTTTTATGCCCTTTGGGGTCATGCTCTATCTTATAGAGATAAGCTGAAAGTCTGTTTGAGACTGATGCCGGAGGAAGTATAAAAGAAGAAATGGCGTCCAACAACTCATTGATACCGATATTGAACATTGCTGATCCATGTAGCACCGGATAGACTTTGGCTTTTGCCACAAGAGCGATTATCGTATTCCAATAATCAGCCGGTGAAATTTCGCTATCCGCCAAATATCGTTCTAATATATCGTCGTCATGGTTGCATACAAATTCTTTGTATTCTTCCTTTATATATGTTTGGGAGCAAACCGGATAAACCGATCCATCGACAACAGTTTGCATAAACAGGACATCTTGCGACAGATTTGTTTTTATATCCATATACAAACGCTCCAAATTCACACCGGCACGGTCAATCTTATTGATAAATATAATTGTCGGGATTTGCAGCTTTTGTAAAGTACTGAACAGCAACTTTGTCTGCGCTTGTATGCCTTCCTTTGCGGATAAGATGAGGACTGCTCCATCAAGCATTTTGAATGTCCGCTCCACTTCCGCAATAAAATCCATGTGTCCCGGAGTGTCAATGATATTGCATTTCACTCCATTCCAGATAATAGATGTCGTAGAAGCCCGGACAGTAATTCCTCTACGTTTCTCTATATCCATAGAGTCCGTTATGGTGTCACCATTATCCACACGGCCGCACTTTTCCGTTGCTCCACTGGCAAACAGCAGATTCTCGGTTACGGAAGTTTTTCCTGCATCAATGTGAGCAAGAATTCCTAAATTTATAATATTCATTTGGATTAAGCAATAATATACTACAGTAGATGCATTGTCGAAACGCACCTTTTAATACCTCCTCGTAGCATATGAGAACTACAGGATTACTAACTCGTATTAATATGTATATTATTACTGCCGCATAACGATTACAAAATTACACAAAAAAATATATCTAACAAAAGTGGGAGGATTTTTTAACTTTTTACCATAGACATTTTATGAGAAATATCAACACCTACAACAGAAGAAGCACCGTGTTCCATCGCATAAATACAGTGCCATCCATAGCCGCATCCTAAATCAAGCACACGCTTATCTTTAAAATCCGGCAGCAGCTTTCTCAATGTTTCCCATTCTCCTGCACCGGCTAGTCCCTGCTGTGAGCGACTCATTTGACTGTATTTTTGAAAAAATATATTATCATCATATTTGTTTTCTTTCATCTGAATTCTCCTCGTTTAAAAAGTTATTTATCTCCGTTGCAATTTTTTTCACTTCTTTATAAAGCTTCTCGGTCATATCGTAGCATTCAAAAAGTGAAAGACCGAGTACTTCAAAAATATGATTAACTCTTTCGGCATATTTTTCAGGTTTATATTCAAAAGTTTCAAGCAGTTTTATAGCTTTCTTTTCGCCCTTTATTTGCTTACCCTTGACATCAAAACTACGCACTCCACGTGGCTCGAGTTGATGGAATTGATGTCTTTGGCTAATTTTAGAGCCCGACGTATGCGGAAACATATCTATCAATTTTTTACTGTTTTTTGAGAAAACGAGGTATGAGGGAACATATCGAAGTAATAAACACCAATAATACGCATTAAAAACTAATCACTGTTGTATTTAAACTATTCGAAAAGGATTTAAATATTAAGGGAAGACTCTATAGATCTTTTCAAATAATTAACGAGTTCAATTATCTCAGTCTCCATTCCTTCCCACTTGTCATCATAATCTCCCAAATAAGCCTTTTTTGCTTTTTCAAGTAAAGTAGCATGCTCTTTGGCTAATTTAGGTATCGCCCATTCAGCAGCCTGATCTTTTGAGCAAATTCTACCGGAAGAGGATGTCAGCCACATTCTGGCTAAAGTTAAAATCACATTGCGTTCGTCACCTTCAATGCTAGCTATCAACCCGGGTAAGGATTCTTTAATCGCCCTTCGAATATCTGTCATTGGTACAGGCTCAATCACTTCTGTTGCCTCTGGTCCGAAAAGGTTAATACTATTTTCTCTTAATTGAGATAAAAGAATTGCTAAATCGGGATCATAAGTTGGCTCAGGAATTGCTCCCTTATCAAACTGCTCCCTTAGCCACTCACCATACATAAATTCATGTTTAGGAGGAAATTTCCAAGGGACAACATCCTTTTGATTTATGACCGTAACTTCAAGTGGTCTAATAGCATTTATGTTTCTATATAAGGCAAAGAGGATAATTTTTCTGTCACTGATTGAATAATATTATCTATCATACGAACACGCCCTTTATTTTATTTTGCATCTAATTTTCTAATCTCAGTTATCATTGGGCAAACTATTGCAATGCAAATAATTAAAATACCTGATAGTAAAAACCAATGATTTACATCGATTCTATCAGCAAAGAATCCAGAAAGAATTAACCCAATTGGCATAACAAGAGACATGATACTTCCAGTTAAAGAAAATACACGTCCTAAATATTCAGGCTTAATTTTCTCCTGAAAAAGAGCTGTTTGCACACCGCTGTAAAACGGAACCGAAAGCCCCATTATTGCACAGCAGACTACAAATATGAAAAATCCACTTTGAGGAAGTAATCCTGAAATGGTTAAGCTTATCCCCATCATAAAAATTGATGCCGTTATTAATAAGATTCGCTTTTGGTAATTCCCAAATAACCCTAATAATAGACCCCCTATCAACATACCAGAGGCATAAGCAATCTCCGTAATAGAAATATGCATCGGTGTACCATTAAAATATTCCATAGTGATTAAAGGATATAATGCATTTATGGGCATATAAACAAACATATATAATGTTCCAACGAGTAATAAAGCAAATAATCCTTTATTTTGCCGTAGTACAGCCATTCCTTCTTTCATTTCTCTTATGAAATTTGGTTTCAAACTTTGCACTTGATCACCTAGCTTAGGAATACGTACAATTGCTACCGTAATAGATGCAATCACAGCCCCCAATACATCGATGGCAATAATAGCATTTAGTTCCCAAACGGAGTATAAGAGTGCTGCAACCGCCGGACTAACAATATAGCTTATAGACTGCAAAGACTGACTATAGCCTGCACATTTCGTAAGCTGTTCTTCTGGTACTAAAAGTGGAGTAACCGCATTGAGAGCCGGGGTATGAAAAGCTGTTCCAATGCTACGGATGAACAATACTACCATAACCATCCAGATAGGTAACTCCATATACAATGCAACAATAGCTAGCACGGCCCCAGCTGCTGCGATAATTAAATCAGCACCAATCATTATCTTCTTCCTATCATGACGATCCACTAATACACCAATGGCTGGTCCAAAGACCGCATAGGGTAAAAAACCTACAAGTGAAGCCATAGACAAGACCATCGCAGATCCTGTTTTTTCTGTAAGGTAAAAAATAATCGCCATTTGCAGGATGGCACTAGTGATTAATGATACTGCCTGCCCTGCCCATATTGTATAAAACTTAAGTTTCCAATTGTTGTATTTTTCCATTTATACCTTAATTCCGCAACACTTTGATTTAACTTTATTTATAAGTTCCTGAGCAACAAAAAGTTGCTCAGGATTTTGCCATGTCAGAATTTTCACTTATCTTAGTGTTGCAAAAAGAAAACAAGCAAAACTCTAATATGACAAGGTAAAAATACAAATTAAATCTGAGAAACTCACACCTTTTGGAGGAATTTTTTCAATCATGGAGAAATTTGACTCCATGCTTTCACCCGTTATCGACTCAACACTGGGTCAGAGATGCAGCAGTATCTTCGGATATCAGTTCAGCGAGATAGTCCGTTCGCTGATGAGCGTTTATTTCTGTGGCGGCTCATGCGTGGAAGATGTAACGTCACAACTGATGCGCCATCTCTCGTATCATCCTACCCTTCGTACATGCAGCTCTGATACCATCCTCAGAGCCATCAAGGAACTGACACAGGAAAACATCTCCTATACTTCCGACCAAGGCAAGACCTATGATTTCAATACTGCAGACAAACTCAACACATTGCTTATAAACGCTTTGGTTTCTACAGGCGAGTTGAAGGAAATTGAGGAATACGATGTTGACTTTGACCATCAGTTCCTTGAAACGGAGAAGTATGATGCAAAACCGACCTACAAAAAGTTCCTCGGCTACAGGCCTGGTGTATATGTTATCGGTGACAAGATAGTCTATATCGAGAACAGCGATGGCAACACGAATGTGCGTTTTCATCAGGCAGACACCCATAAGAGATTCTTCGCTCTTCTGGAATCCCAGAACATCCGTGTAAATCGCTTCAGGGCAGACTGCGGTTCCTGCTCGAAGGAAATCGTCAGTGAGATAGAGAAGCATTGCAAACATTTCTACATCCGTGCCAACCGATGCAGTTCGCTCTACAATGACATCTTTGCTCTGAGAGGATGGAAGACGGAGGAGATTAACGGCATCCAGTTCGAACTCAATTCCATTCTCGTTGAGAAATGGGAAGGCAAGTGCTATCGTCTTGTCATCCAGAGACAAAGACGCAACAGTGGCGACCTTGACCTGTGGGAAGGCGAATACACTTACCGTTGTATTCTGACCAACGATTACAAGTCATCGACAAGGGACATTGTTGAATTCTACAATCTGCGTGGCGGCAAGGAACGTATCTTTGACGACATGAACAACGGATTCGGTTGGAGCAGGCTCCCCAAGTCATTCATGGCGGAGAATACTGTCTTTCTTCTGCTTACTGCATTGATACACAATTTCTACAAGACCATCATGAGCAGGCTTGACACCAAGGCTTTTGGGCTCAAGAAAACGAGTCGCATAAAGGCTTTTGTCTTCAGATTCATCTCCGTACCTGCCAAGTGGATCATGACTGCAAGGCAATACGTGCTGAATATCTACACAGAGAACCGAGCTTATGCAAAACCCTTCAAAACAGAATTCGGATAAGAATCCTTTCTTTCCGGTTTGAATCTGCGTATTACCTCAAGTCGCATCGTGGGGTAAGGGGATGGTGGCTACATATTGATGTTGTGCTGTTGCTTTTTACTGAAAGCTGCTACTAACGACTCATAAATCTACCCTTAATCGTGTATTGGATGATAGTTGCGGATTTTAGGATCACTAAGTAAATTCATTTGTTTGTCTGTATCTATTCGCATTGTCATTCAAAAATGGCACATAACGTCCGGCGGCTTGACGCAGGGCGGGTTTTTACCACTACCTTTCAATCGAAGCCGATACCGTAAAATTAGAAAAAAATGTTCAATCGAAGACGTTTACCCCGCCTTGCGTTTCAAGCCGATTGTTGTGGGCTGTTTTTTTTGTCTGTCGAGTTATACATTCATTAGCTGTTGAAAAGTAAAGCTCGGATTTCGCATTTCTATTTCATTCTTTGTCGAGTCCGCTTGTGCTTCTGTTGCGTAAACAAACATTCGTTGTTCATAGTCATCAATAGCACTTTGTATCGTTCCAAATTTCCCGTTTGTAAGATTTTCTGACAAAATCAAAGCGTCCATTAGTCCAATGTTTACGCCCTGCCCTGCAAAAGGTGGCATTAGGTGAGCTGTGTCGCCAATTAAAGTTATGGGTAACGGACGATTACTCTTCCAAGGCTTTTTGTCTAGCGGAAATATTTTTATTGTTAAACCAACGAAAAAAGTTGTTGAACGAATTAACTCCTTGTATTCATTGCTCCAATTTGAAAACCTGTTTGTCAAGAACTCGGAAACGCTTTTTGTGTCCTTAAAATCTAATCCTTTTCCATTATTCCATTCTTCAGGCTTTTTGAAAATGACACCGTAAGTTAACATTCCGTTGTTAAATGGATTCGCAACTAATAAATTCCCTTGATGTGCGGTCATTAGTCTATTGTTGTTGCACAACTTATAAAATTCAGGGCAGTTCGTTTCTGGTTCAGGAATGTCGCCCTGAATAATAAAAGTACCTGTTTCTTCGACTTCATTATCTGAAACAAAATTTCTTATTTTAGACATTCCACCATTGGAAACAATAATAAAGTCGGCCAATGCAGTTGGCTTATTTTCAAAATGTAGCAGCCATTTTCCGTTTTCTTGTTCAAGCCCAATAGATTTTCTATCCCAAACAACTGTGTCATTTTTCAAGCTGCCAAGCAACATTTTTCGCAACGCGTTTCTATTTATTTCGGGGTTGTCAAACTTATTTTCGAGTGTCGGGTTTCTTGTTGCTATAATGTTACCCTTCTCATCAGCAAAGTTTACGCCCATAGGTAGCGCCAAATCATAGTAGGTTTGCAACAATCCTACTTTTTTCATTGCTTCTTGTCCTGAATTTTTGTGAAGGTCAAGCGTTCCGCCCCAAACTCGTGCTTTTGGGTTTTCATCTCTTTCGTAAACGGTAATGTCAATACCGTTTTGTTGTAACAAGTTTGCCATTGTTAGTCCAACTGGTCCGCCACCGATAATTGCAACTTTTTTATTGTTTAATAAACTCATATTTCGATAGTCATTTGATGTTTGTCGTGTCGTGTGCAAAATAGCCCACAACGGTTCTCAGCTATACGCAGGCAGGGATTTTAACCACTGAACTTCCTACGAAGAACTGAACTTCAAATTTACCACTTCACTGTCATAGAAGCACGAAACCCCTGCTTGCGTATAGGTGATGTTATGCTGTCGGCTTTCATTTTTTCTTCTTTCTCGTTAATTTATCGAGCAAAGTTACTAAATTTGCCGTTGTATAATTATAAAAGAATATCTCTGTGATTTGAATTCAAGTATTCACCTGTAAGAAGTTACTAATGACAAAAAAGAAATTGCCCGTTCGTTTTACGGGTCAGCACTTTACTATTGATAAAGTGCTAATAAAAGATGCAATAAGACAAGCAAATATAAGTAATCAGGATACGGTTTTAGATATTGGGGCAGGCAAGGGGTTTCTTACTGTTCATTTATTAAAAATTGCCAACAATGTTGTTGCTATTGAAAACGACACAGCTTTGGTTGAACATTTACGAAAATTATTTTCTGATGCCCGAAATGTTCAAGTTGTCGGTTGTGATTTTAGGAATTTTGCAGTTCCGAAATTTCCTTTCAAAGTGGTGTCAAATATTCCTTATGGCATTACTTCCGATATTTTCAAAATCCTGATGTTTGAGAATCTTGAAAATTTTCTGGGAGGTTCCATTATCCTTCAGTTCGAACCTACACAAAAGTTATTTTCAAGGAAGCTTTACAATCCATATACCGTTTTCTATCATACTTTTTTTGATTTGAAACTTGTCTATGAGGTAGGTCCTGAAAGTTTCTTGCCACCGCCAACTGTAAAATCAGCCCTGTTAAACATTAAAAGAAAACACTTATTTTTTGATTTTAAGTTTAAAGCCAAATACTTAGCATTTATTTCCTGTCTGTTAGAGAAACCTGATTTATCTGTAAAAACAGCTTTAAAGTCGATTTTCAGGAAAAGTCAGGTCAGGTCAATTTCGGAAAAATTCGGTTTAAACCTTAATGCTCAAATTGTTTGTTTGTCTCCAAGTCAATGGGTAAACTGTTTTTTGGAAATGCTGGAAGTTGTCCCTGAAAAATTTCATCCTTCGTAGTTCAAAGTCGGGTGGTTGTCAAGATGATTTTTTTGGTTTGGTGTCGTCTTTTAAGCTGCCGCATAACGGTTTGGGGCTTTGCGAGGGCGGGAATTTTCAGCAGAAAATCTCGACCGAAGCACTAAGCTACAAATATAGCGAAAATCTCCAACGGAGTATTTTCGCCCCGCTCTTGCAAAACCCTTGTTACCTGCTGGCTGTGTTTTTAGGTTTGGATATTATGTTATCAACTTCTTTTTTCAGATAGTTTAAGTTGATTTTGTATTCTTCCGAATTGAGTTCGTCAAATTGTAATTGTTCGATAAACTCAAAAATATCTTGAAGTTTTCTACTTGTCAGATAATATTGTAAAACCGTTTCATTGATTTGATAATCAGGATTGAGTTCATAATATCTTTTGATAAACAAATCAAAATAAGGTTGCTGATAAATGCTGAAAATATCGGCTTCGGGTGGTGCAAACTTTATTCCTTCCCAATCCAAAAGATATAATTTTTGTTTGTCTGTGATAAGATTCCAATGATGAATATCTGTATGACATAAACAATATTTTAAATCTTTTTCCTTTAAAGCATTTGATAAATTATACCATTCGTTGATTTGATTTTTTATAATTGAAAGATTAGGTTGCAGTACCGTTTTGATTTCCGTTTTTAGTTGGTCAAGGTTTTTGTCTATCCAATTGTTTAGTTTAGAAATAAACGAAAGGTCAAATGTTTCAGAAATCTGCGAAAGGTCAAAAGGAGTTTTTTTTAAATGATGTAACTGACTGACAATTTCGGCTAATTGAGTTATTTGTTCTTTGGTTAAATTTTTTTCTCCAACTGTTTCTCCTTTAATGTAATCAAACAAAACATATATATAATTTTCATCTTCGCACCTAAAATCATCAGATTGCGTTTTAATCAATCGAATGATTTTTCCTTTCAGCAGAGTTTGATTATCAAGCCAATCCACAATGGGAAGATAAAGGTCGATGTGTTCCGTTAAATAAGAAGTTGATTTTCGACTTTTTTCATAAACTTTTAAAAAATAAAAATGCTCGTTTTCATCTTCTATTTTATAAGCCAAAGAAGCCCAACCACCTTTTTGTTTAGAAATTGTGTTTGTTTTGATAAGATATTTTTGTTGCAATGTTTTTATCAATGTTTCAACCATTTTATTTTGTCGGATTTTTGGTTCACAGCTTGCAGGTAACGGTTAGTATATGAAAAGTAGGCGATTTCGAAGTGCCAAATTTTCGGTTAAGCACAAAGTATAATACGAGCCAAAAGCCTTGAATTTACTACTGTTTCGCCTATTTTTTATATACATTGTTAGCGGGTCGTTGTTTTTGTTTATCAGTCATTTATGTGTTTTTCTATTCCATCAATAATTGATTTCCAATCATCAACGTGTAATTCGTGTCCTGTACCTTCAAGGGTGATTAGATTTGAACCTTTTATTTTTTCTAGTAAAAAACCTGCATTCTTATAATGCCAAATTTTGTCGTCTGTTCCGTGGATAATTAAGGTGGGTTGTTTGATTTCGTTTAATCTGTTCCAATATTCTTCACCACCTTGCAATGCAGCGTGATTGAACATACTTATATAATTGTTGGCTCTATTGAACTCAGCTCTTATCAGTTTTTCACTTCTTTGTTTGTCAAATTGTTTCTTGCCACTCATTAATTCTGCACCCTGAATTAAATAGTTTACCACACTGTCTTCATTTGTCCAATTGACTGTACCTGCTTTACTATGGAAATCTAAAATACTCGTGTCCATTTCAGGTATAGTTGGGTCTGAGTCTCCCCAAGGGCCTGATGACATAAGAGTTAAGGAGTTAACTCTGTCGGCAAACTTTATTGATGCTATTTGAGAAATTAGTCCGCCCAAAGAAATCCCCACAAAATGTGCTTTGTCAATCTTGTAGCCATCCAATATTGAAATAGCGTCATTAGTTAAGTCAACAATATCGTATGGAGTAGAACCTGGTTCATAATTAGTGGATTTTCCTACATCTCTGTTGTCGTAACGAATAACAAAAAATCCTTTTTCAGATAATTGTTGGCAAAATTCAGTGTCCCAATACAGCATTGATACGGTTGCACCTGCTACCAAAAGGATTGCTGGATTTTTCTTATTTCCAAAACTTTCCGTACAGAGTTCAATGCCGTTTGTTTTAATTATTTTCTCTTTCATTTCTGTTTTCCTTTGTTTGCAACTGATTATTATCAGTCCTAAAATTAATATCCAAAGTAGTTTTTTTTTCATTTATCAATGTTTAACTGTTATGCTGGTATCTTTCACAATGCCCGCTAACGTGCCGCGTATTGGCGATGGGCGGGATTTTTAGCACTGAACTTTAATCGAAGAACAGAAGTTGAATTTTGCACTTCCGTTGATACGAAGCCGTTCAGCCCGCCTATTGCCAATACGATGTTGTACGACGTAGTTATGTTTTGGGTTTTAGTCCAGCTAAATATTTTCGTATGTCATTTTCTAATTTATCCGGGTATTTGTACTCTAATTTTTTTGACAATTCAGTTCCTATTTCTGAAACTAAATCAGTCATTGAAAATAGAGCAGTCCAATTTTCCTTTATATCGCTCCCTGAAAATGTTTGTTCTGTTTTAGCCCACATTTCCTGGTTAAGATACTTTTTGAAAAGTCGTCCATATTTATTGGTCGTTATGTTCCAATTGTGTTCACTTGCAATGTGCCATTCAATTAAAGGAATTAGATATTCTGTGCGAATAACGGTTTCCGACATAAATTTCGCATAGAATATTTCATCTCTCACAAGACACTTTGCCACGTAAGTTGTGTCCCACCAAAAATCGTTTATTAGATTTTGAAACTCTTTTTCAGACGGTTTTTTGATAATGGAAATTTGATAAGTTGGTTTCAGCATTTGCTTTGTAATACCATCTTTATCAATTAAAATTTTATAACCAATATCCCAATCTTCTGGTAATTCTTTCTCTTGCGTTTCCTTTATAAATTTTGATTTGCTGTAAAGTTTAAAATCTACTTTCACACCGTCTTCATAAAGTAGCATTTTCATTGCGTGTTTATGGTTAAAACAACTTTCGTCTTCTTCAATCATAGCAATTGGATTTCCGAATTTAAGCGTCCAGCTTTTGTCTGAAATGTAATTTGTATTATCCTCAAAAACAAATTCAATGTCTAAATCACTAAATTCGTCAACAAGTGCTAAAGGATTTACAAGTGAACTTGTCAGAAGAAGAACTCTTACATCTTCGTTTTTCTCCGACCATTCTATAATTGTTCTTAACTTTTCTTCTCTGACTTTCATTTTGTTTGGTTCGGTTTTACTATGTCGTACAACGTTTGGCAAATTGGCGATGGAGCCGACTTTTAGCACAAATGTTGAATAGAATTACTAATCTTCAACATTGCACAAAAGTTCAATAGAAGTACTTCACCGGCTCTATTGCCAATTTGTTTGTTATGTGCCGTTTTATTCCATTTTATACATTTAACAATTGCTGAAACGTAAAGTCGGGTTTAAACATTTCAATTTCGTTTTGAGTTGATTCTTCTTGTGCTTCTTTGCCATAGATAAACATTTGCTGTTCATAATTTTTAACAGCCTCTTCAATGCTATTAAATTTTCCATCGGCTAGATTATCAGACAATATCAAGGCATCCACCAACCCACTATTTACTCCCTGCCCTGCAAAAGGCGGCATCAAATGTGCGGCATCCCCAATCATTGTTATGGGTAATGGGCGCTTGCTTTTCCAAGGCTTTTCTAAAGGAAATATCCGTGTAGCCAATCCTACAAATGACAACGTCGTATGAATCAATTCTTTGTAGCGTTCGTCCCAATCGGAAAATTCTTTCAGAAGAAAATCAACGACACTATTTCTGTTTTGAAAATCTACCTGCGTTTGGTTTTTCCATTCATCAGGTGTTTTAAAACTTATTCCAAAATGCAATGCACCATTATTATTGGGGTTAGCAAATAATAAATTACCTTGGTGAGATGCCATTAGCCGGTTTCCATTGCATAGCTGAAAAAATCCAGGACAGTTTATCTCTGGTTGATGAATATCGGCTTGTATATTGAAAGTACCTGTTTCTTCAACTTCCGTGTCGGTAACAAATTTTCTTACCTTGGACATCCCGCCATTGGCAAGAATAACCAAATCTGCTGTTTCACTCGGTTTATTCTCAAAAGTTAGTGTCCACTTCTTCTTACCAGGTTCAAGCATAACAAGTTTTCTATCCCAAATAACCGTGTCGTTTTCTAAACTATTCAACAAGATAGCCCTTAAGTCATTTCTGTTTATTTCAGGATTGTCAAATCGATTTTCGGGCTTTACATTTTTTGTGGATAAAATATTGCCTTTTTCATCAGCAATATTTACACCCATTGGTAAGGCTAAGTCATAATAAGTTTGTAACAATCCCGCTTTTTTCATTGCTTCCTGACCTGAACCTTTGTGTAGGTCAAGGGTTCCACCAAAAATTCTTGCCTCTCGGTCGTTGTCTCTTTCGTAAACTGAAACGTCTATGCCGTTTTGCTGTAATAATTTTGCCATAGTCAGTCCAACGGGTCCACCACCAATTATTGCAACGTTCTTATCTCCCTTAATTCCGCAACACTTTGATTTAACTTTATTTATAAGTTCCTGAGCAACAAAAAGTTGCTCAGGATTTTGCCATGTCAGATTTTTCACTTATCTTAGTGTTGCAAATCAAAACAAGCGTAAATCGTAACAAGACATGGCAAAGGTACAAGTAAATCTGAAAAACTCACACCTTTTGGAGGAATTTTTTCAATCATGGAGCAATTTGACTCCATGCTTTCACCTATTATCGACCAGACACTTGGTCAGAGATGCCGCAGTATCATCGGATACCAGTACAGCGAAATTATTCGTTCTCTGATGAGCGTATACTTCTGTGGCGGTTCATGCGTGGAGGATGTAACATCGCATCTGATGCGTCATCTCTCGTATCATCCGACCTTGCGCACATGCAGCTCTGATACCATCCTCAGAGCCATCAAGGAACTGACACAGGAAAACATCTCATATACTTCCGATAAGGGCAAGACCTATGATTTCAATACGGCAGACAAGCTCAACGCCTTGCTTATAAAAGCCTTGGTTTCCACTGGTGAACTGAATGAGGTGGAAACCTACGATGTTGATTTCGACCATCAGTTCCTTGAAACAGAGAAGTATGATGCAAAACCGACATACAAAAAGTTCCTCGGCTACAGGCCTGGCGTATATGTTATCGGTGACAAGATAGTCTATATCGAGAACAGCGATGGCAACACGAATGTGCGTTTTCATCAGGCAGACACCCATAAGAGATTCTTCGCTCTTCTGGAATCCCAGAACATCCGTGTAAATCGCTTCAGGGCAGACTGCGGTTCCTGCTCGAAGGAAATCGTCAGTGAGATAGAGAAGCATTGCAAACATTTCTACATCCGTGCCAACCGATGCAGTTCGCTCTACAATGACATCTTTGCTCTGAGAGGATGGAAGACGGAGGAGATTAACGGCATCCAGTTCGAACTCAATTCCATTCTCGTTGAGAAATGGGAAGGCAAGTGCTATCGTCTTGTCATCCAGAGACAAAGACGCAACAGTGGCGACCTTGACCTATGGGAAGGCGAATACACTTACCGTTGTATTCTGACCAACGATTACAAGTCATCGACAAGGGACATTGTTGAATTCTACAATCTGCGTGGCGGCAAGGAACGTATCTTTGACGACATGAACAACGGATTCGGTTGGAGCAGGCTCCCCAAGTCATTCATGGCGGAGAATACTGTCTTTCTTCTGCTTACTGCATTGATACACAATTTCTACAAGACCATCATGAGCAGGCTTGACACCAAGGCTTTTGGGCTCAAGAAAACGAGTCGCATAAAGGCTTTTGTCTTCAGATTCATCTCCGTACCTGCCAAGTGGATCATGACTGCAAGGCAATACGTGCTGAATATCTACACAGAGAACCGCGCTTATGCAAAACCCTTCAAAACAGAATTCGGATAAGAATCCTTTCTTTCCGGTTAGAATCTGCGTATTACCTCAAGTCGCATCGTGGGGTAAGGGGATGGTGGCTACATATTGATGTTGTGCTGTTGCTTTTTACTGAAAGCTGCTACTAACGACTCATAAATCTACCCTTAATCGTGTATTGGATGATAGTTGCGGATTTTAGGTTTATTTGAACACAAGCGTTTTTTGAATACAGCCTGACGGCAATTTTCCAACAAAAGGGAAGAAGTAAGACTTCCCCATTGTTCGCACTCTGCTGTATGTCTCAATCAAACACGCCATTAAACAGATTGACCGCCTCTATCTTCTTTTCAAGAGCCACTTTTGCATAAACTTCGGTTGAAGTGATGCTTCCATGTCCCAAAACATCCTTCACTGCTGATATGTCTGCTCCTGCTGAGATAGCCAACGATGCTGTCGTATGCCGTGAGCAATGGTAGGTCAAATCCTTTTCTATGCCAGCCTTTTCTTTAAGTCTTCTTACGTATTTCGATACGTTGTCTGACTTCTTGACAAGGTGAAACACAAGACTTTCCGGATTGTCATCCGTCCGAGGTGGCAACAACGATTGTGCCATTTCATTGAGCGGAATAATGGCAGGACGCTTTGTCTTTCGCTGTATGATGCTGATTGTCGGCACGCCATCTATCATTTTAATATCACACCACCTCAGATGCTGCATATCGCCAAGGCGAAGGGCAGTCATGGATGATAACCCAAATGCCAGTTGTACGGTTCGTTCATTCTCACATTCTGCTTCCACCGCCAGGAAATGTGTGAGTTCTTCGGGCGTAAGATACTCTCTGTGTTTGTCAGGAGCATGGAAGCGTTCCAATTTGTTTAGACTGTGTACAGGATTGAATTTTACAAGTCCTTCACGCATAGCCTTGTTAAATATCGCTTTGACAGTTTCCTCAAACAACAGTAATGTGTAATCAGCCAACCGTCCTCCGTTGGTCTTGATTTGGCGTTTGTTGCGATACTTGTTGCGCATATAATCAAAAAGACCGCAAATTTCATCTTTACTGACATCTTTCAGCAGGATGTCTTTCTTATCTACTCTCCGTAAATAAGTGGCTATACGTTTGCGGACAACATTCTTATGACCTATCATCTTCTTGCAGTTGCCACAATCAACAGACCATTTGATATAATCATCGCACCATTGTAGCCAAGTCAAGCCGTTGCCTTGTTCTTCGCTTTTGGCATTCTCTTTCTCCAATACAGGAGGGGTGAGGATGCGCTCTGCTCGTATCTCCATAGCCTTGTTGTATGTAAGCCGATTGTGCTTTGCAGCACCAACGGCATCATCGGGCAAGAGATAGAGGTGCAAGTTTTCTCTCTTGCGGAAGCCAGTCTCGTAGTATTCCAGATATAAGGCTCTTTTGCCTTCCGTCAGCTTACGTTCCTTGATTTCTATCTTCATTGTATTACTGGTATTTGGTCAAACATTCCGTTCACGAGGTTCACGGTTTCCAACTTCTTCTTGTCAACAATCTTGGCGTAAATCTCCGTCATCTTGATGCTCTTGTGTCCGAGTATCTTACTTACTACATAGATACTTGCACCGAGTGTCAGGAGCATAGTTGCCGCCGTATGTCGTGAGCAATGGTAGGTTATATGCTTGGTTATTCCTGCTGCCTCCATCCATTCTTTCAGCACCACTTCTACAGTTGTAGATGTGATTGTCAAATTGTGGAAGATGTTGTCTATACCTTCTTCTCTTTTAGGCATCCACTTCTTTGTTTCTTCCGACAATGGGATGGTTACTCTATCCTTGGTCTTGACTTGGATGTGGTCAATGTATTCTGTCTTGCCGTCAGCAGCCTTGTGGATTTCACTCCAGTTCAAGGCTTTCATGTCGCTATATCGCAGACCAGTGAAACAGGAGAATAGAAAGGCTTTCTTTACCAGTTCATAACGGCATGGTGTATTCATCACTTTCTTTATTTCCTCTATCGTCAGAAACTCACGCTCTGCCACTCGCTTCTGTGGCTTCTCCTTTGCCTCCAACAGCAAGAATGGATTTTGCTCAATCAGTCCGTCCCTTACTGCCTTTGCCAATGACGAGCCGAAATAGTTGACGAACATACGGCAAGTGGTGGTGCTGAGTTGTTTCTTTCCATCATTGTAGGTGCAAGTCTTCAAAAAAGTAATGAAGCCTTTGCAAAACTCCTTATCCACGTCTTTCAACAGAAACTCTGGTTTTCCTATATATAAGAGGTATTGGTCAATGCGAGCATGAGTGTTTCGCTTTGTCTTCATGGAAGACTCAGACAACTCGGCATTGTACTTCACAAAGTCATCCATCCACTTGGTAAGTGTCATGCGTGACTTCTTCACCTTGTCCCAATCCACAAGACCCTCTCTCTGGATGTCAAGAATGCGCTGCGCCTTGATTTGCTCTGCCAACTTTCTTGTATTGGCGTTTTGCAACTTGGTAGCAGCGTTGATTTCTGGCACAAGATAGAGTTTCAGCGTCTCTTTCTTTCTCAATCCCTTTTGGTAAATGTCAAGATAGAGGCTGATGTTGCCACCTGCTATCTTCTTTTCTCGGATGCGCACAGGCTCCTTCAAACGGATTTCCTTCTTCTTTCGTCCCATTTTATTTCCTTTCTTTTCTGATGTTAATATATTCTTTTATCACTGATTATCAAGCATTTAACTTGCGATACAAAGATAATACAACGAGGGACAAAAACGAGACAAAAGTGGATAAACAATCCGCTAATTTAGGAAAGAATAACGAACCAATCCAAAATCGGCTTTCATTCCTAATAGACTGTAAATCAGTGATATTACATCACCTTGCTATCCTTTCATTTCCGATGGTTAGACCCGCTTGGGATAATTGGTGGTTCTCAAAAATCCGCTTACCTTTGCAACGCATTTCTACCGCGGAGAATTTTGAGGGCTTTTATTTTGCCATCTCGTGGACAGAGTTGACAAAGGTTGACAAGAGTGGACAACGGTTAACTGATGAACGAGAGGGAAAAGAGCAAGGAAGTGACCTCATTTGAAGAACGTGACATCGTGGAATGAGTTGACAAGGTTTGTCAATGATTGACGAAAGTTCACTCCGTGGCTGTTTGCATGAAATTGATTGTAGAACCACATAAAAAGGAGTCAAATGAGAAAGACAAGAAAATGCGCCTTCTGCGGCAAGGAGTTCACTTGTAACAGCGGTTCGCAGAGGTATTGCTCAGAACAATGTGCCGAGGCGGCAAAGGCTCAGCGCAAGAAGAAGCAACAGGACTTTTTGAAGGCTGTCCAGCCAGTTATAGACATCGCCAGCCAGGAGTACCTTACATTCTCCAAGGCTGCCATCCTCATGGGATGCTCCCGTCAGTATGTTTACAAGTTGGTAAACGAGGGAAAACTTCCTGCATCACGAATCAGCAGCCGAATGGCATTCGTCCGTAAGGCAGACATCGAGATGATGCTTGCTGGCAATCCTTATCATAGAGTATTGCCAACATACAAGCCTATGACTTCTTCTTCCCTGTCGTTGAAGAAAAGACGTGATTCAAGTAAGCCAGCGAGAAAAGAGGATTCAATTCAGTGCATTGAACCACTTGAATACATCTCTGGAGACGATGTTATGGCAATCTACAAAGTGAAGCGTTCTTGGCTCTATACTTCTGCCAAGAATAACCAAGTACCCATCTGCAAGATTGCAGGCAAGAACTATTATAGCCGCAAGCACATGGATGCGCTCCTCGGAATTTCTGCCGAGATTGAAGCCTTGACAGAATGGCTCACAACGGATGAGGCAGAATCTCTCTATTCCACGACCAAAGAATCCCTGCGCACCCAAGCATATCGCCGCCATATCCCCACCAAGCGAGAATATGGCAAGACCTATTACTCAAAGAAACATCTTGACGACATCTTCCGTCCAGACCTGAAGGCGAGTAATGCCTATTACACCACCACCGAAGCTGCCGATAAGTACGGCATGACCAAGAGTAACATCTGTGTTATCGTCAAGACAAACAATCTCACTAAGGTGAAAGTCGGAGTCCAGAACCTCATCGTCAAGGAGGAATTAGACCGAATAATGGCAAGCAGACTGGCACAATTCGGGGTTTACAGGCTCCAATAACGCCCAATAATAAGCATCAACTGCGTGAAAGTGCAATTATCCATGAGTTATGAATGGGTAAGTTGGTCACTCTTTCATCACGCAGTTACTTTGCACTCGCTATGAGACGCATAGCCTTTGATTATTAACAAAACAAATTTCATACAAGTATGAGTAACATTTGCAAGACAGTAACCCTGCGTACGCGTAAGATAAAGAAAGGTACGCAACTGAGCTTCTACCTTGACTACTATCCCGGCTACAGGGACGAGTCAACCATGAAGGTACAGCGACATGAGTCACTTGGCATCTACATCTTTGCCAAACCCAGGAACCAGCGCGAGCGTGACTACAACGAGCGCATGACTGAGAAAGCCGAGGCGCTGCGCTGCCGACGCTATGAGTCCATAGTGAATGAGAGGTACGATTTCTTTGACCGTGAAAAGATGAAGGGCGACTTCCTTGCCTACTTCAAGCAGAAAGCAGACAAGAAGAACTGCAAGTGGCAGCACGTCTATAAGCACTTTGCCAGATTCTGCAATGACAAGTGCCGTTTCGATGAAATCAACGTAGACCTGTGCAACAAGTTCCGTGAGTATCTTCTAAACGCTCCGCAAACCATCCACACAGAGCACAAACTGCACATCAATAGCGTAGCTGGCTATTGGTCAACATTCCGTGCCGTGCTTCATACCGCCTACAGGGAACACAAGATTATGGAGAACCCCAACGGCTTCTTGGAGCGTATTGACACGATCCCGACAGAAAAAGAGCACTTATCCAAGGACGAACTTATCAGATTGGCCAATACGCCATGCTCGTCTGAGGTCTTGAAAAAGGCTTTCCTCTTCTCTTGTCTGACTGGACTTCGCAAGAGCGACATCAAACAGCTGACTTGGGACAAGATTCAGCCCTACGGTGACGGTGGCATGTACGTCACGCTACGTATGCAGAAGACCAAAGAGCTGGTGAACAATCCCATCAGTGACGAGGCATTGGAACTGATTGGGTTCAACGACGATGATGGGAACCGCAAGCCTACCGATAAGGTGTTCATTGGCTTCAACGACAGCCTTACCCAGACACCGCTGAAGAACTGGCTAAAGGCAGCTGGTATCACCAAGCATATAACCTATCATTGCAGCCGTCACACACTCGGTTCGCTACAGGTCGAGGCTGGCACTAGTGTTTATACCGTCCAGCACATCCTTGGACACAAAAATGTTTCCACCACTCAGATTTATGCAGCGATGGCAGACGAAAGCAAGCGAGAGTCTATCAATCGCATCACGTTGAAGCCAAAGATAACTCCGCAGTTGAAAGTTGTCGGACAGGGCTAAACAGTTTTCTCGGTTCTATTTCTTCCAGAAATGAAACCAAAGATGCTATTTTAAGGTCACACACATGGAAAGATGAGAACCAACATAATTGGCTCTCATTTTTCGTTATACCTTTGTCATGCAATCAAACAACTGCGAAAAAGGAGGAAAATGTCGAGTATGAAAATCATACTCACTTCAAGTATGATTCACAAATAAATATAAATCATTGGCCTACAGACGAAAAGACCATACGCTATGTACAAAAATCTTCTTAACTTTGCAGCGCGTTTCCTGAAACAACGGACAATAACACATAAAGACAATGAAAATAGATTCTCCATCTTCAATCACTTCACGGGAGGCATCCATCCGACTCGAATGGATCTCCACAAGAATACTGCCGGGAGTTGCAGTTCTTCTTCTTTCAATTCCACTTTGCCAATGGGCAGACTCAAATCTTCCCAATGGCATTGTTCCTGCTTATATCATCTACATGATGATTGTAATAGTCCTATGGTCAATGTATATGGCAGTACAGTATGCTTTCGTGGGAATAGCGCAGACGTGGAAAAACAAGACTCATGCTTGCAATAATCAAACTGCAACAAATGAATCAACGGCACAGAAGCCTGTTTTTCTTTTGGAGGCAATACCTGTCTATAACGAGTCAGAGGGTATTGATACCGCTTGTGAAGCAGAAACCGCTGAAGAGATAAGCGAGACTGAGGTTATAGAAGAGGCATATATGGCAGAGACAGGAGAACTCGCAAAAGACAACCATATCAGCGTAACCTACCAGCAGGGTATTGATGACTTCTACCAAAGTCAGGCAGAAAGCCAGAAGAAGAAACTGGACACCATTCATGAATACCTTTTATACATCATGTCTCCATTTGTATATGAGGAAGACATGGACGAGTTCTGTACAGATCTGTTGAGATTCGCGATGGATCACAACTACCGCCCTGAAGTTGAGTGGAAGAGATACAAGACCAAGCTGAGCAGCTTCGATGTCCGCCATATGGTCTGGAGCATTGCAACAAGATTGGGACTTGGTAAAGGCAAGGTTTACAGCAACGATGATTGCGCCTGTTATATCGAGCGTCGTTTTGCTTCATTATGCGTAACAGCCAGTGGAGAGCCGTTATCACACAATACGCTCAGGAACCTGACTGTCACATCCAACAGCGACCAGATTCACTGCGATTACCCTGGGAAAGACGGACTGCTGTTTCATATTCCTTTGCAACTGGGTGGAGAGAAAGGCTGAAGTTAATATCTCTCACCAATCCTGCATCAAAACATAAACATCACATTACGGGCCACATCAGATACAAAACTCTGGTGTGGCTTTATTGTGTATATACCTTTTTAGTCATAAATCTTACCCAAAACACGGCCAAAATCTCAACTGTCATTCATTATACTTACGTATTCGATGTTATCAAAATTCACTTCAAAAACCTGTTTTAACCATGAAAAACAGCCAAAAACGAGGCTCTACTGCGTGATTGTTTCGTGATGAACCTGTTATTAAAAAGTGGCTTGCCCTCCGATTCATAACGGGGTTCCTTTGCAGCACGATTCCACTAAAGGGTCGTGTTGTAAAATGACAAATAATCAAATCACGTTCAATGACCTTCCGCAGGTCGTTGCCGAACTTCGGGATGAAGTATCGGGCATGAAGGCGTTACTGCTGAACCTTCAGAACAGACCAACTCAGCAGCGAGAGAACAGACACCGCCCTGTCACGCCAGAGCAGGTTGCCGAGTACACCAACATTCCCCTTGCGACCATCTATCAGAAACTCGCAAACAGGGAAATCCCTGGCTCCAAACCCGGCAAGCGATGGGTCATTTATCTTGACGAGATTGACAAATGGCTGGAAGCGAACCGCAAGAATCCCATCCCTTTGACGGATGAGGAGCAGAATGCTGCAATCCTTGCATCGCACAAGCGCAAGCCGAACAAGTCCAGCTGGCAAACTGACCCTATTGTTGAACCTTCAAAAAAAGTGAATGTAGCGAGCGCAACTACTTCACCTTCCCCCAAAGCGATTGCAGACCCAGCTATAGCATCATCCAACGCTGATTGCGTTAATGTTGTTGACATTCCAGATGATTCTGAGCAATCTAACGATGGCATCCATTCAACAGAATCCGACAATGCAACCAGTATTGACGGTATCAATGCTAGCGATGTCACCTCCTCCTTTGACCGATTGAAGGTCATCTACAAGAAGGTTGGCAACAACGAATCGCAAGCCTTTGGCGTATGGCAGCAGCTTAGCGAAAGTGAGCGAACGGCTGCATTCGCACATACCCAGCGATTGCAAGGTGACCTGAGTTTGCGTTCCTATCTATATGTCTATCTGCGTGACAAGGAGTGGATGAAGGCAATGTAGCTATGAAGTAGAGGGCTTGCCCGATGCTTGCCACATAAAACAAGCATCGGGAAGCTCATTACCCGTTCCGATTTTCATCGGGCGGTGGACTGACCACATAAATCTGCAAGCAGAGGTCACAGTATCTGGCATTAAACTATTCTCACACATGGCAGGCCATGAATATCGGAGCCGATACCAGAGGGTAATATCAAGCGTGTAAAATCGGCTTGCCGATGCCACATTTTTCAAGTAGTGGGAAGCCTAATACCCCTGCCTACTATCGATGTCGGGGAAACTAGCCAGATAAAACAGCAAGCTTTTAGGGTTTCTATGACTTTTATGGTTCTTCGAACAACAATATTCAAAATGAAAGACAGCTGGCGACTTCACACAAAGAAGGATATGCATAAGAGGCTTGCCTCTGTCCACTCAAAAGTAGGGAGGGGCAGCCTAATACCCCAGCCATCTATCGATGTAAGGGGAGCTGACCAGATAAAGAAGCAAGCAATTAGGGTATGAATATGACATCAATAATGATAAAGTTCAGACCATCCACAGTGGATGGCAAGGAGGGAGGTCTCTATTTCCAGATTATCCACAACCGAGTAGTCCGTCAGTTGAATACAGATTACAAGGTCTTTGCAGAGGAATGGGATGCAGAGGCGGAAAGCGTTATCGTAAATGGTAATCGTTCTAACCTTCTGTTGGGTATTCAAGAACGTCTGGCATGGGACGTGGCTCGTCTGGAAAAGGTTGTCCGCTCGTTGGAAACGGAGCGTCGTCGCTTCACAGCTGACGACGTGATCACCATGTTCCATAAACTGACCAAGGAGTCCTCTCTCTTTACCTTTATGCATGGTGTCATAGCTCAACTGAAACAGTTGGGAAAAGTCCGAACATCGGAAACCTATACTGCTACACTCAATAGCTTTATGACATTCCGGGACGAGCAGGATGTTCCGCTTGACTGTCGGCTTTATGTCATGATGCTGCAATTTTTGCAGGAAGAACTCTTCATCTTTCATATTGTGCACAAAATTACTGAAAATTTCACGTTCTTGCAAATATTTATCAGAAATTAACGCAAGTTTGTAAAACATTTTTTCTACCTTTGCATTTGAAATTCCCACGCACAAAATGAAAACGCACCTTTGGTGCTTGTGGAGTGGAACAAAAATTAATGCCAAAATGCAGATATCAGTTCATAACAAGACATTAGACTTATCAACCCCACAGGTAATGGGAATACTAAATGTGACTCCAGATAGTGTCTATGCAGGAAGTCGCAAGCAGACAGAACAGGAAATAGCAGAACGTACCAATCAGATAATCCTTGAAGGAGGCAAAATCATTGATGTTGGTGCCTTCTCTACTGGCCCTGGTTCTGCTGATGTCAGCGAGGAAGAAGAACTTCTCCGTATGCGTAACGGACTCGCCATTGTCCGTCGAGAGCAGCCAGATGCCCTCGTGTCTATTGACACCTTCCGTCCATCAGTAGCCCGTATGGCAGTTGAGGAATTCGGAGCAGATATCATAAACGACATTTCAGAAGGACGTGGCTACTACAACAATACCTCCAACGAAAATGCGAAAGTGGATGTTGACGCGAATGAGAATGAGCCTTCGGACATTCTTCTTGAAGTTGCCAGATTGCAAGTACCTTATATATTAATGTCGCTTCAAGCGGATCTTGAGAATACAGTTTCTGTCTTCCTCAAGAAAATCAAGGTCCTCAACTCAATCGGAGTAAAGGATATCATTCTTGATCCCGGCTACGGTTTTGGAAAGGATATCATCGCCGGCAACTACTCATTACTCTCTGCCCAACAGCAGCTTAAGGACACATTCAATCTGCCACTTCTCGTTTGCATCTCAAGAAAGCGCATGGTTTGGCGATTACTTGATTCTTCTGCCGATGAAGCCCTCGACGGCACGACAGTTCTCAACACCCTCGCCCTCGAACGAGGTGCCGACATCCTCCGAGTGCATGATGTCCGTGCCGCCGTAGAAGCCGTAAAGATTTTCACGGAACTTCGAAACAATAGCTAAGAGAGTTATTTACTCTTTACAAAAACGATTTTAACATAAAACAAAATTTGAGTAGTGTAAGTATGCCATATCCACAAATGCCATTCCTCGTGTGTAGAAACTGAACAGGAACATATCACGGGCAAAACTCTTGGATGGAGAATAGCTCAAATCCAAATCTTTCAATTTACGAACGAACTTCAACGGAATAGCTCTCTTTACAGTCTTTTCTGATGAAGTAAACACCTTCTTAAATGGATTCTTATTCTCTACATAGCCATCTTCCACAGCATTATTATATACCGCACGCAAGCGTTTCATATAGAAAGAGATTGTATTGGGAGCCAATTCCTTCGCTCTTAAATGATACTCATACGAAATAAGCATCTCCGAATCAATGTCATCAAAACAAACATCTACACCTTCTCTAAACTTTCTAAAACTGCTAAGGGTGGCTTGATATGTTTCACTTGTGCGATGTTGTCCTTGTCTCCAGAGTTTAGCAATCATTTTTTCCATATACGAAAACAAGGTTATTTCAAATGATTGCTTATGAAACTCATCTACAATCGTATCAACGGTAAATGGAGAATCTGAGATGGTCAATTTCTTTACAATACGCTTGAAACACTTCTTATCGTATTCTATGTGATTTTGTACATATTGCAAATAATTTGCACGAGACGAGTCATCATCCTTAATGATAAGATCTTCCAATTTAGAATCCCATTCACTCCGGGTAATTCGGAAGTTAGTTGAAACTTGCCGTACTTTTCGCATATAAATCACTTGGTAGTATAGACTACCTACTTTCCCCTCAATCGTTGAAGGTCTGAACTTTAATTTTATAGATACCATAGTATATTCAATTAATCTTTGTTTTACAATAAAAGCCTTCTCTCAATTGCTTAAGGGAAGGCTCTTTAAATAACGGCTACGGGATATATAGCAATTGAAACTCTCTTTTTCTGCGGCGTTCGATGCTGGGAATTGGCTTGCCTTTGTAGCAACGATACGAGATATACTCTTCGTAAATATTCCTGTCGCCGGACTCTATTTTCTTGATAAGGTTACTCTTGGGGCGTTTGCCATAGCCAAGCAAGCGTGAATGTCCCACATTGTAAGCCAACACTGTTAGTAGCAGTTATCCAAACCCCAGCATTATCCTAAAAATACAGTTTTTTATTCTGTAAATCATTCTGTTATAGGATGAATAGGTTTGGATAATACATTCCTATATCTTTGCTAATGGCACTAAAGCCAATAGGAAGAATATGAATATAGCACAGTTAAAATTAAGCCAGAAGAAGTTACTGGACAACCTCGTTTCCCGTGGTTATGACATTCAGTACATCAAAGGAGTAAAATTTGTTTTAAGACTTCTTTTTGAACATGAAGGATGTTTTCATTCGTATGAACAATTTGCAGAAAAGTTTATCCGTACAAGGGGATATACAAAAGCGACATTGGATCTTAGGATGATGCATTTACGTACTATCCAAGCATATGATGAATTTGGGCACTACCCGGACAAGAAGTCCTTTGTTCCGTTATGCTATCCTTCCAGGTATAATATGCTTAACCCCAGTTTTCAGAAAGTTATAGACATTTACCGGAAACGTGCCGCAGAACATAAAAAGAAGTCCACAGTAAAAATGGAAACCGATGCCGTTACAATGTTCCTTTTTGAGATGCAAAAGTTCCACGTCTCTTCATTGGATGAAATCAAAGAAGAACATGTTTTGTCCTTTTTCCTTAAAGAAGAACAGCAAAAGCGTTCAAGGACATATTGCGGTCACATAGCGTCAGCCCTTAAAGAGTTGGGGGATTTATACGACATGAAAAAAGTATTAGGTTATTTCCCTGATTTGAAATATGAAAGGAAAAACTTCAACTATCTTAAGGATGATGAAATCAATGTGATAAAAAATGCTTTGTCAGACTCTAACAATATTTTGACTTTCAGGGAAAAAGCTATAGTTTCATTGGCCTTATATACTGGCATAAGAGGATGCGACATTGCCAACTTGAAATTGACAGACATAGATTGGAAGAAGGAACGAGTCAGCTTCGTCCAGGAAAAGACTGGTAATCCGATAGTGTTGCCCCTTCTTCCTCATGTTGGAAACTCATTGTTTGATTACATACGTAATGAACGGGACAATGAGGCCGGATCCGTGTATCTGTTTCCCAACAAGAAGAATGCGACAGAAAGGTTGGAGAACAAAAGTATCGGCACCATTGTCAATACAGTCTTTGAGAAACTAAACCTTAGAAAAGGTGAATCCGGGCGTGGAGTCAGCGTATTTCGGCACAACCTCGCCTCTAAATTACTTGGTAAAGGTACCGAGATTAGGGTCATCAGCCATATTTTAGGACATATCTGTTCTTCATCTATAGTCCCATATATAGATGCTGACATCCCTCATCTGAGAGAATGCGGAATCAATATTGAATGTTATCCAATAAGAAAGGAGTTGTTCGAATGAAAACAGATTCACATCTACCCCAATTTGCAGATTTGATGTCTGAATATGTCAATTTCATCTCTGGTATCGGAAAATGTGACTATATAACCCGCATATACCTGAACTCTTTCGCCAAGTACTGTATGAATCATGGCGGAGTGCTGTCGGATGATATTATCTCCGGATGGGCATCAAGGACAGATAAGGAAAGCTATTATACAAACCGTAACCGATGCATTATTTTGAGGCGCTTCATCCGTTATATCCGGTCGAAATATGGGGCACCGTTCAAATTGCCATCATATCCTCCGGACATAAAATACACACCTAAGCCAAAGCGTACTCTTGTTTCAGAACAGCCATACTCTTATTCCGCAATATCCCATATAGTCAAGAAATATGAACTTTACAAAAGAGCCTCTGGAAAATTCAGTAGGCGGACAATGGACAAGATTCGCCGTTTCAATGACTTCTGCGCCCAAAATTATCCGTCAGCCGAAGCTCTTACAGAAGAAATTGTCCTTGATTATTGCAAGAAGAAAAAAACGGAATCCGCAAAGTCATGCAATAACAGAATTGTAGGTGTCAGAGGATTTCTGAAATATGCGAATAGCCGTGGTTTCGTAAATATTCCTCTTCCATCCACCATTCCAAGAGTCAATGTCACATCATTCGAACCACATCCGTTTACTCCAGAAGAGCTTGCAAGATTCTTTAATGAAGCGGACAATCTCGAACCTCCAATAAATTGCCGTGACATGAGGGCTGCGCTTATGAAAGTGGAAGTTCCGGTCTTTTTCCGACTTTTGTACAGTACAGGGATGCGTACAACAGAAGCCCGTCTGCTCAGAGTAGAAGACGTGGACTTGCAATCCGGTGTTATAAATATAAGATACACAAAGAGCATAGATGAACATCGGGCTGCCTTGCACGAATCCATGTGGTCGCTATTGCAGATGTATAATGTCAAAATGGAAAATCTCATGCCCGGAAGAAAGATATTCTTTCCTAACGAGTACGACAAACCATATTCCGGAGAATGGGTAACGGCAAGTTTTAAGAAAGTATGGAAGAAAGTCAGTACGGCACACGCAAGAGCATATGATTTTCGCAGTCACTATGCGGTCGTGAACATAAACGGTTGGGATCACTGCGGCATTGAATGGATGGACAAACTCTTATATCTCAGCCGTTCCATGGGACACCGTTACATTCAAAACACATTATATTATTACAGGCTTGTACCGCTGTTTGCACACCAGTTGGAAAATCTGACAGGAGGTGGGTATGAAGAACTTTTACCTGATTTAAACGACTATTTTGAATATGAAGACTAAAGCAGAACATTCAATTATCGCCGATGCCATCCATGAGTGGCATACGGTTTATCTTCCGTGTATAAGGAATCTGAGCCATAACGCTTTAAAATCATACGGAGAGGGAATGGGAATCTATATAGATTTCCTTGAATCCTCGAAGGGAGTCACATCAAATACCATTTGTGGGGAATGCTTCCGTAAGGACTGGATTGAAGAATGGATTGCATGGCTGAAAGAAGTAAGAAAATGCAGCCCGCAAACATGCAATCATCGTCTCTCCATATTGAAAAATTTCCTCCGTTTCCTTGCGCACAAGAAAATCCAATTCATAAAATATGATTGTGATGCCGCTGAAATAAAAAGAATGCAGCAACCTAAAAAACAAGTGGAAGTAATCACAAAAGATACAATCAAACGGATTTTTGCAAGCATCAATACACGGACATTGATAGGTAAGAGGGATTTTGCCTTGTTCAATCTTTTATATAGTACCGGAACAAGAATAGATGAAATATTATCATTAAGGCTGTCGGCACTGCACCTGGATGAAACGAAAAGTTACATTCTTGTTTTGGGTAAAGGGAATAAACAACGTACCATTTATTTGTTGAACAGCATGGTAAAAATACTGAAACATTATGTGAAGTTGTTCCATCCGGCCAATCCGTTACCTTCTGATTTTGTATTTTTCCCCATATATGGCCATGCAAACAAAAAAATCACTTCAGAAGCGATTAGCAAGCGGTTGAAAATGTATGTTAGAATTGCGTCTCAGGGGCTACTTGAAATTCCTGCGGATTTTCATTGCCATAGTTTTCGGCATGCACGGGCTACCCATTGGTTGGAAGACGGTGTAAACTTGGCGCAGATACAAAAACTATTGGGGCATGAGAGCATCGAAACGACAATGAAATACGTAGGAGTTTCATCAGAACAAATGGTACAAGCTTTATGCTCTATGGAAGACAATCTGACTTTAGGCGTTGAAAAGAAATATAAGAAAATCAGAAATAAAGATTCATTAGCAACAGTTCTTGGATTGAGATAATACTTAGTAATAAATGAGTGACTGTTCTTGAATAATGGAACAATCACTCTTTATTATCTGCTACTAAAATATAACAATTTACTGATATTCAATACAATAAAAAGTCAAGTTGGGATAATATTTTGGTTTGGATAATGTGGTTTAACACGGTTTGAGTATCACACTCCGTATCCTTCAGGACATTGCGGTAAGCAAGCAGAATCTCATCCATCGAGACCATCTCCCACATCGGGAACATACGATGTGCTATGCTTCGCATCGACTCCCTGTTCTCGGCTGTCATTGCAATCTTCAGATCGACAATATCCTTCTCGCAGGACTCTATCATCGTTCTCAATATTTTCTTCTTGTCCGATACATTGGCAAGTATCATTGAGAAGTCCGTATCACTGCCTGGTTCGCGGCCCTTGACTACTGAAGCAATGACCTTCAACAGTTCATTCATGGAGAACGGCTTGAAGATGCAACCGTCAAATCCAGCCTCAAGAAGTGCTTCACGCTCACTTTCGCTTCGTGCTGTCATTGCCACTATCGGAATATCCTTAGAGTTACCGATGCGTGATTTGCGGAGCAATTCAAGCAACTTGAATCCATCGGTATTCGGCATCTGAATATCGCTCAAAAGCAGGTCGTAGTTCTTCTTACGCAGTTCCTCGGTCAGTTTATCTACCTTGCTGCATATTGTACACGATACTCCATTACGCTCCAACATCTCCTTTACAAGTTCAAGTTGCAGCATATCATCATCGATGGCGATGACATTCTTCGGTAGGTGCAGAGATGCGTCAAACGAAACGCTTTCCTCTTCTATAGGCTCATTGGTAACAGGTAGAGGTAAAGTAACTGTAAATGTCGTGCCTTTATTCAATTCACTCTCTACATTGATTGTTCCGCCAAGCATTGTTACTATTCCGTGGGCGATTGGCAGACCAAGACCATAACCATCCGAGTTCTCTGCATTTGCGGCACGCTCGAATGGCAAATAGATACGCTTCATCATCTCTTCGGTCATACCCATACCCGTATCGCTGACTTTCATTGTGAATGTGCCGTCCATATAGGTTACATTGAATCCGATATGTCCTGCGGAAGTGAACTTGACGGCATTGGCAATAAGGTTGTTGATGATTTGCTCTATTCTATCGACATCGCCTTTGACTACTGTATCAACACCTATGAACTCATGCTCAAAGAGAAGCCCTTTATCATTGATAGGCTGTGTGGCACCGTCCACCACACGATTCAGTAAATCGGAAATTCGGAATGGCACAGGGTGCATAGTCTCTTTCGCTTGATTAAGACGATAGACATCGAGCAGGTTGTTTACAAGGTGCAGTATATGCTTGCTGCGACCTAATACCTTTTTCAGTTGCAGATTGCGTTTCTTCTTCTCCCGTGTGTCCATGGCCAGATCTGTATAACCGATAATGTTGTTGAGTGGCCCTCGTATATCATGTGAGATGGTAAGGATAATCTTATTACGCATTTCAAGTAACTCAGCGTTCTTGCGGTTACTCTCCTCTAACTTGCGTCGGCCACGCTCTTTCTTGCCATAGTCACGCATAATGACAAAATACGAGGCTATAAGAGCAATGAAAATAAAAGCCGTAATGCTTCCTAAATAAACCTTTGTTCTCTCGCGAGTCTTAATAATCTGTTGTTCCCTTGCTTGAAGATCCTCCGTTACACGCCCGTCCATTGCAGCAATAAGGTCCTTCAATTGCTGGTTGATTACATAATTGCGATGAGCAAGGCTGTCTGCCGTTTCAGAGAGTTGACGGCTCTGCTCGGACTGCTTCTTGATAACATCCCGATTAAGGGTATAAAGTTTTGTGGTTGTCGTGGATTGCGGTTTATCCTTCTTCTTGAAGAGACCCAGGAAACCACTCTTCTTCTCAGCTTCCTGCGTACTCTCATATGCTATGACGGGAACACGCTCGGCAAGTTCTTCGCCGAGTTCTACCTGCTTTTCAAACAGCTTGGAGATATTGAAGAGTTGGATTTCTTTCTCTGCCATCAACACCCGTAGGCTATCTATCCGTTCACCGGAATAGTAATCCTTGAACTCACAAAGGATGCTATCCACCTTGAGGCGTTTGGCACGATAGAGAGTTGTGTCGGCTCTTTCCCATTCGAGAATGGTTTCACCGAACATAGTAAGGTCGAGCATATGTACATATGCCTCATGCACACTTTGCCGGAGACGGTGAATCTCTTTCACTTCACGCTCCAATCTGTTCATTTGTCGCCATTCGTGCAGGTACGTATATACGATACCACCAATTAGGGCGACAATAATAGTATAGCCAATGGCTATCTTCCTTTCTATTTTCATTGCGTCCTATATTTAAGTCGGGTTAGTCCGAACTGTTTATCATATATGCCTAATGTGCAAAATTACTAATAAAGCAAAAAATTAATGTTGCTTTATCATTTTTTAATAGCATTTCAAGGCATTTTTAATATAAAACGCTATAAATGATGAAGATATTGTAATAAATATGGAGCGATAGCATAAAAAAAGCCATCATACTCGTTAAGAATATGACAGCTGTCTATTACGGTTATACCATTATGGGATTGACCTTCATTGTCGTAAGGTTGAGATAGAGTCCGTGATGCTCTATCATACCGTGTCGGAACATCTTCCAGAGGATATTGCAGCCAAGCTGTGCCAATGTGGAGTTGATGAACAAGTCCTGCTTCTCCAAAGCCTCGGCAAGCGAACAGCTCGGACCGGAGTCCTCTTCCTTGATTCGGGCATACTTTACCAACTTTGTGATGACCTTCAACGATGGTACGGTCTGGTAGATTTGAGAAGTAGGTTGCTTTATCTTCTTTGGGATACTGCCCAATACAACCTGTCCCGATGTTTGCGTATTGCCGAAGTCAAGCCAATACAGTGGTGTCTGATAGTTTGTATAATTATACTGTGGCAATGCTTTGAGTACATTCCAGAGGTCTATTCTCGACTTTATATTGTCCGTACAGGTTATGGTTATATTGGCAAGATGTTCCTGTCGTACATCTTTCATATTGGAGGGATAGAACGCCGGCATAGCCTTCCAGTCATTCCCGAAGAAGTTGTTGATGCGTGTTATCAGGCAATTCGCCTTATTCAGTCCCAAGTCGGAATATCCGAAGAGTTGTCGTCCTATGTTGGCTTCAGTTACAATATCAGGATCGTATAGCGTTACGAATAGTCCCGGATGTCCGAGGGCACGAAGTGTTACATCCAATCGTGCAAGGTTTGTCAATACTTGCGAGCCTGTACCTCCACCACCTATAAGGTTTACCGTTACGGGGTGTTGTGGATTGAGCAGATAGCTGTCGGTATAATGTACTCTTTTCATCGTAGTATATCTTTAAGTTTCAAATTCTTTAGAGGCTTTAACTCTTCGAGGTTGAAGGGAGCATCCTTTGCTGCCTTTGTTACGAGTACAAGGTTGCTCTTTGTGGGATTTCCGTTACCTCCGAGGTGTGAGAACTCCGTGAGCCAGAACTTCTTTTCCCAATACTCAAGTAATTTGTCGTAGGTAATCTCTGTCGGCTTGTCAATCTTTGCCGAGCCAAGACAGACGCTTGACCCCGTGACATTGAAGAACGGAGCCGCGTAGAGTTCTGTTTCAGGCTTCAGCTCCTTGTCTATGTATGCGTAGATATTCATACGCTCATCACGCACCTCATAGATGACACCGGGCAGGTTGTACTCGGCATTCTCAATATGTAGCGACTCCTTGAAGAACATCATACGCTTTTGTGGCGGGTTGTACCAGATATATTTCTCGTAGCCCTTGCGGGTATCACTCCATAGCATATTTGTTGGGATGCGACCATGCGGTGTGCTGCTGTGCCTTTCGGAATATCCCTTGATGAGTTCGTTGATGAAGTCCACCGTTACGGGACGGCCTTCGCTCATAACACCCTCATTATCTATGTTCCGTACTTCAAGGAAGTATGTATCTCCTCCATCTGTGGAGTATGCTATCAATGCCGCACGGGGGCGCAGCATCGTATTTATCTGCTTGGTAAGTTTGTTGGTATCCATAGTGATTATCGTATGTAGTGAATAAAATCATCTGCCCACTTGAAAAACCTTTCGGGGTAGGTATCTTCAAGTGTAAAAACCTTGTCGGTCGTTGGAGAGACGGCAAAGGTTGATGCAGGAATAATATCGTATGACTCCTGACGGGAGGAATTATAGAAGTCGATAAGGTGTTCCGTCATTATATCATCGCTATCATAGACAACCCTTATCTGCTGTTCGAGTGTCATCGGCAGATAATCGGGCTCCTCATCGTAGAACGGGTCATAGCCATAGTACATGATGGCTTTCTCCGTCTTTATGAACTCAAGTCCTCTTCTCAGCAGTTCGATAAGACCTTGTTCAAAGCCATTCTTACACTCATATTCTTCTATAGCTTTCGGCAGGTTCTTGTAGTAGGACTTTCGCCACACCCTGTCGAGGAGTTTATATGCTCTACCATCCTTGTATGATTTCACGAGCTTTTCCCTCGCTCGCCTCTCTTTGGCATCTTCATCCTCATAGCAGCCTTCAGTCAGCATATCAATAGCCCAGTCCATATCTGACTCATCGTTGATAGTGGTTATACCGTTCTCTTTCATGAAATTATGATAGAATGTGATGACAATGCGTCTGAGTGTGGGATTCAGTTCCTCCACAAACTTTACAGGGAAGTAATACAGTGTGTACTCACCCCAAGTATGTGTGTTCCACACATTGAAGTATAGACAGCCATTGTCATCCTCAAGGTTGAGATACATGCCGCTTTTATTTACGAGGTCGTTCATCTCATTGTAGAGATTGACAATACCTTCACCAATAGTTCTGCCTGGCGTATGCTCCGCCTTTACATTCATAAGTTCGGCATAGCGGAAATAAGAATCACGCAGGTATTCGTAATTCTCCTGCGTGATTAGGTTATAACTGTTTCCGCTATAGCTCTCCCTCATAATAGTCTGTGGTGCTATGGGGAGAATAGGTGTCTTTAGAAAAGAATTACGGCACCCGTTGGCGCCGTAACTCTCTCTACTCTTGTCACACCGTATCGTACCTCCCGCTTGGTCGATGCGATTATCATCCTCGCGAGCTGTTCCGACTGATGTTCGTCCAATGGTCTGCATGACTTCTTCTTTTTAGTGTCCTTACTCATAGTTCTCATCCTTTTGTTCCGATGGTTGTCTTGAACTCATATACAGCCTTGTCATCCTTGATGGTCGGGCCGTGTACGGTTGCTGTGGTCAGTTCTGGATAGATGTTCGAGTAGAAGCTCATAACACTCTCCGGAGAGTCGTTCGGATTAGGATCAGGAAGTGTAATCATCTCTGTACCTTTCTTGAAGGTGAATGATCGCTGCATTTCGTTTCTTAAAAGTGCCATAATCTTAAACTGTTTGGGCGTATGCCTGTGAATAATGATTTTCTAACATTGACTGAGGGAAGTCGGGATATTCCTCATAATCCTCGGGGCGATATGCAGGGCCTTCGTGCATATATGCCTGTTCGTAATCCTCGGGCATAGGAGGCTCCTCCTGGTGTGGGAACATCGGAATCTCACCCTGCGGATAGTGAGGATGCTGCTGTCCTACATTTTGAGGTGGATAACCGCCTTGTGGTGCGGTGAACATAGGCTGCCCGCCATACTGAGGCTGTGCTGGTTGCTGAACAGGTCGTTGCATAGGCTGCTGCACGGGACGCATTACCGTCTGCTGAGGCTGTGGCGGCATCTGTCGTGGTGCAGCCTGCGGCTGGATAGTCTGCTGTGCAGGTTGCGATGCCACATTCTGCGGTTGTACCACTTGTGGAGCAGGTGCTGGAGTCTCTTCCATCATCTCAAAGAGCGAGCCTTGGTTCATCGCCTTCTTCTGTGCGGCAATCTTATCATCTACCTCCTTCTGCTTGTCGGCAGTGGCATACATACGAGCCTGTTGGAGTGCGGTGATGGCATCCTTATGATTCTTGGCAGTGATCAGCTCCTCTGCCTTCTTCATATGCTTCTCGTACTTCTCACGCTTCTCCTTCTCCTCTTTGGTCTCCTTAGCCTTGGCATCCTTTGCCGCCTTGCTGTTGGCGGCAGCCTTGTCTGCCTGTTTCTCGAACTCCATCAAATTGGAGATAAGTCCCGTAGCCTTGCGTATAGGCTGCATGATGTGTTGCAGGAACTCTGCATCCATCTCTTCGGGAGTGCCCGTTAGTGTCAGCGGAACGATGTGGTTCTGGGCTTCATCTTTCAGTCCGTTGGCCTTCGGCAGTGTTGATACAGTAAGTTGTCCGTTCGCTTTGCGGATGACGAGCGTAAGATCTACGCTCTCGGTCATCATCTGTGAAATTGATGTGAAAAACATAACTTTATGATTTAATGTTAATACTGAATTATTTTCTTGTGATGTTCACTGGTTGAAGAACTCTGCAAGCAGTCTGTTACGGTCAGGATGCTTGCTTATCTCCAGAATGGGATTGAGCAGCTCCGATATATGTACTGGACCTCGTGAGCCTCTTGGCGGCAACTTGATTTCAGGTTCAGTGACCTTTACTCTTCTTCTACGTACCACAGGCATCTGCATCGGTGCCATCGGTACACTTGCGATGATTGCTTGATTCATAGCTTTATCTTTTATTATATGGTTAATACTCGGACTTTGGCAGTCCGTTGAACTACGAGGGCGTTACGGCTAATGCTTCCGGTAAGGCAAGGTTTTCGGGGAAAATACCGCAGCACAGCGAGGATGATTTTCTCCGAAACCACCTGTGGCCCGAC
The DNA here is from genome assembly GCF_056640955.1 of Parabacteroides sp. KHUB-02. Classification (NCBI taxonomy): domain Bacteria; kingdom Pseudomonadati; phylum Bacteroidota; class Bacteroidia; order Bacteroidales; family Tannerellaceae; genus Parabacteroides; species Parabacteroides sp. KHUB-02. The sequence goes on from NZ_JBWQEV010000001.1 coordinate 1,692,041, forward strand.
CTTGCTGTCCGATAAGAAGCATTGGCCAACTTTGCCCTGTAGTTCATCGGCTTGCCAATGGCTGGTATTTTCTCTATCCCTTTCTTCATTCTTATCCTCATACTTGAATCGTCTACCTACAAAAAGAGCCGTCCGAGAAGGACAGCTCCAATGTTCCATATTCTTACTTAAGGATATGTATGGTTTATATTGTTGTAGAGACCTTTTCATTATCTGTAGATTCAGAAGACCAAGAAACTGAGGATAGCAAACAGTATTAGTGCTGCCATTACGATACAGGCAATCTTGTATATGAATCGGAAGAAGCCGGGGAAACATACGATGGCTACCGCAGCCCATACGGGTGATACACCTCTTGTATAGAGATAGCTGAAACCTAATGCTGCTACTACGGCTAAGAGTATCATACCTATCCACTTTATTCTCTTTCTTACGATTGGGTCATTTGTTTTCATATCCTATATTATTTAGTGGGAACAGTCGTTCCCGATTTCGTGGGCTTGGATGTGAAACGCCTCCACCTGCAAGGTTTTCGGTAAAAATACCGCAGCAGTGCGAGGATGATTTTTGCCGAAACCGCCTGCGGCACGACCTTGCGGGGTGGAATGAGGGCGGTTCACTACCTTTGCCTACGAATCGGGATGACTGACATCATCTTTTCTTACCTCTCTTCTTGTCGGGAAATGCCAGCGTTACATTGAACTCATCGTCAAAGGCTACGGCAGCATCGAAAGAGTTGCCTTTCTTGCCTTTGAATCCCTTGATCAGCTTGGTCGTTCCCGATGAGAGCAACTGCTCCAGATGCTGCTCGTTAAGCTCCTTGTTCAGCACCTTGCGGAATACAAGCATACCGCAATCAGGATTGTCGCACTTGGCGACCTTGGGGCGTATCATCACTTTGCCTGTACCGCATTTAGGGCAAGGAAGGGAACGCTGTTTGGGTGCAGGGAACTTCAGTCCGAGTACCTCGCGTGTAACCTGCGAGGTGAAACTCTCGATGGAGTGCATAAAGGAGCGTGTCTCCAAAGTATGCTGCTCGATTTGAAGGAGCGTCTTCTCCCAACTGCCTGTCAGCTCCACATTGGCAACCTGCATATCCTTGACTGCCTCGTAGATATAGAGTCCCTTCTCGGTAGGTACAAGTGCCTTGCCTGAACGCTCGATGTAGTCACGCTTGAAGAGTGTCGTGATGATGGCGGCTCGTGTGGCAGGCGTTCCGATACCCAGCTCCTTCATTGCCTCTTTTGCTTTCTCATCGGTGATGTTCCTGCCACAAGTCTCCATAGCGGCAAGGAGTGTCGCTTCGGTGTAGAGCGGTTTGGGTATTGTCTTACGCTGTGCCGTGCCATAGCCTGTAACGGGTATCTGCTCACCCTCGGCAAAGCGTGCCGTACCCTTGTTGGCTTCAGTCTCGTCCTTCTCGGCATCCTCCTTACGGGCAAAGACTGCACGCCAGCCCGGATTGACGATGGTGGTAGAGCGGGAACGGAACTTCATATCCTCGGCTATCGCCTCCATTACCAATGACTCCTTCTCGCAGCGTGGCGAGAACGCTTCAAGCATACGCCCTGCAATCATTGTGTAGACAATCTGCTCGTGGACGTTCAACTCCTCAGGCTCTATGCCTGTGATGATGAGTGCGTGGTGATCCGTTACCTTGTCATCATCGACACTACGCATATTCAGATGCTCGAAGTCGAAACGCTTGCCATACTCCTTGAACTCGGGCATAGTGGCAATCTTCCAAAGGGAATCATAGACCTGCTCCATCAAATCGTGCGAGATATATCTGCTGCCCGTTCTCGGATATGAGATATACTTCTTCTCATAGAGAGCCTGTGCTACCGAAAGAGTCTTCTCCGCACTCATATCGTGATGCGTATTGCACTCCTTCTGCAATGTGGTAAGGTCGTAAAGTAACGGTGCCTGCTGGTAGGTACGCTTGCGCTCCACCTTTGTGATGAGTGCCGTTGAGTCGGGCGAGAATCGTGCGTGTGCCGCTTCTGCCTGCTCCTTGCTCTTGAAGTCCTCGATATGTGCGAACTGGCGGAACTCGCCCAAGCGCTCAAGGGTGATGTGCAGTTGCCAATAAGGTGTGGAAACAAAATCACGGTTCTCCTTGTAGCGACTGCATATCATCGCTAATGTAGGTGTCTGCACTCGTCCGAGGGAGTTGTTCGGCATACCCGAAGCCAAAGCCAATGCACGGCTTGCGTTCATACCCACGAGCCAATCAGCCTTTGCACGGCAGTCGGCAGCGTGGTAGAGTGCATCGTAAGCCTCGCCATCCTTGAGATTGCTCATACCTGCACGGATAGCCTCGTCCGTGAGCGAGGAGATCCAAAGACGCTTGAAGGGCTTGGTATATCCGAGGTAGTGGTAGATGTATCGGAAGATAAGCTCACCCTCACGACCTGCATCCGTTGCCACGATGATGCTGTCGCATTTGCTGAATACCTCGTCAATAACCTTGAGCTGCTTGGCGGCACCGATGTCCGTTACCATACCTCTGTCGGTCTTGATCTGTCTTACCACAAGCTGGAACGGCTCAGGAAGCATAGGCAAATCCTCATGCGAAGCCTTACCGTAGCCGTATGCCGATGGCATGGCGAGGGAAACGAGGTGTCCCAATGCCCAGGTTACAAGATAACCGTTACCTGCCATATAACCGTCCTTCTTCTCTGTTGCACCGATGACGCGGGCGATGTCCTGACCTACGCTCGGCTTTTCTGCTATAATTGCTATCATAATATTCTTGGAATTAAAGAAGCCGTCTCCCGTCCCGATTACGGTGCGGGAAACGGCTGTCAGGTTAGTAATGGAATCGTGTTACTGCGTGGGGTTGATACCGATGATTTCCAGCAGCGGAGAGTCGTTCTTGCGTACAAGCTGCAAAGTGGCATCCATCACCACATCTACACCGAGGAGTACGAGGCTCAGCGATACGACACCTGTCTTCTCGCCTCGGAGCAGTGTCTCAAGCTCACCTGCCTGTTCGAGTTCATCCTTGAGGATACCAATACCTGATAGTTCGTCCCAGTTTACATCTTCCACCTTGAAAGGTGCTTTATTCTTATCGTTCATCTTAAAATTCATTTTAGAGTTATACATTGATTTGACTTATCCCACTACGGATTAGATGCTCTGTCCCTTCGACTGACGCTTCTCCTGTTTCTCGGCTACCACATTACGCTGTGAGGCGTTGCGGTTACGGTCGGGATTCTCGTTGTAGAAGTCGAGCTTGTTCTGGCTGGAGTTCAGTTTGACATACTGTGAGATGCTCTTGCCATCGAAGCCCTTCATGCCCTCCACGAGTACCGACTTGCCACTCTGAAGGTCGGCACGCTGCTGGCCGGAGAGCTTGGCACCGAAGATCTCCTTCGGAATCTCGAACTTGGCACGCTCCTCAAAGCCATCGGGAGTGCGAGAGTACATCAGTCGTCCCGTCTCAAGGTCTGCCTTGATGAACGAAGAGAACTCCTCGCCACGGTTGTTCACCATATCATTGAGGAAGATGGCTCGTCCCTCACGCAGGTCTTTCTGCTCCTCGGCTGTCAGTTTCACGCCACCGATTTCCTTCGGGATGTAGATTTCTCTTGCACCCTCGGGCGAGTCGGGATTGTAGCGTGTGTAGTTGGGTCGTCCTGTCGCTTCATCGAGTTTCACATACGATGAGAAGAGTTCGCCATCCTTACGCTGCATATCTTCCACGAAGATTGCCTTGCCTGCATTGAGGTCTTCAATCTGCTGCTTGGTAAGTTCCACACCACCGAGGGCGGTGCGGTTGAAGATGCGGTCGTTCTCGAAGATGAAGTCGATACCTCTGCGCTCGGCACTCACCTGAATGTGGGCATTGAACTCGTTGCCCGACTTGGCAGTCATACCTTCGATATAGACCTTCTTGCCCTCACGCAGGTCGTTCTTCTCCTGGTCGGTGAGCTGAACGCCCTTAATCTCGTTAGGGATATAGACATTCTCGGCACGCATGGCCACCACCTCGTTGGTCATCTTGTCAAGGCTGATGAACGATGGGATATATTCTCCGTTGCGACCTTTGAGTTCCACCACTCGGCCCATATTGCCTGTTTCGAGAAGATTCTTTCTATCCTCGTCAGTGAAGATATGTCCGAAGTAAGGACGCTCCAATTCGGGTTGCTTGCGGATACCGTGGATGGCGAGTACCACCTCACCTGTGTTGGACTGCTGCAACGACAGGCGTGCATCGGTACGCAGTACGGCAGAGCCGAAGTTAAGGTTGATAGGTACAAGCTGGTTGGTCTTGTAGCCTTTGAGCATAGAGTCGAGAAGTCCTCGCTCCTGAAGATACTCACGCGAGAGTCCGAAGTTCTTCAACTGGTCCCAGTTGATCATAGACTCGTTGTAACGATACTGATTGTTCTGCTGCTGGTCGTTAGCTTCAACGACGGGCTGCTGGGTTTGGTTTTTCTTTGCCATTGCTTCTGAATTTTGATTGTTAATACTTTGTTCTGTTTGATTTTTGGGTGTTATCTCATATTTTTTGAGAAACTCTTCCACTGCTTTTGTTTTCTTACCTTCGGCAAGGTCTTCGATGGCCTGCTTGACTTCGGGTTTGTCGAACTCCTCCTCCTTCATCGTGAAAAGACCGAAGTGTGTAGGGTCTTTCAACTGACTCCAGAAGTTCTTGAGGAAGTTCTCAAAGAAGGTCGCATAGCGGTCAATCTTGAGAAAGGAGTTCTGATGTTCTTTGTCTGCCGGCACGGTGGAATACTTGCCGTTCTTGTTGATTTCGGATACCGCCTGAATGAGCAGTTCCATCTTGTCTAAAACCAGCACGATGTCGCTCATCTGCGGGTTCTCGGTGACTTGTGTTTTTGAGGGGTCATCCCTTACATTTTTCTTTGCCATAACTGTGAGTTTTTAGCGTTAATAACTAATGTTGTCACCGCAAATATATATAGCAAAATTTGATAAAACATTGACATTTAAGTCGTTAGACTATACGAGTCATAAGGTGTCATCACTTGTCATAGCAGGTAGGAAAGCAAAGGCACGAAAAGGGGCAAAACAAGGGTGAAAAGAGGGAAAACGCTCCACACCGAAACGGGGTCGGAAAGAGCGAAAAACGAAGGCAAAAAAATGTGCGAGAAAAAGCGGTGGTATGACCGAAAAGAAATAACTTTTGTAATATGCAGAGTTGAGAGCTGAGCTGCTTTTGTCCCCACTTAAAAAATCGGGCACTAAAAAGATGGCGGTGGTTGATAGACCTTATAATGAAATACAAATATGGCAGTCAGGTTGAGAATAGAGATGCGGCATATCTTACCGCAATGGATTTTTGACCTGTTGTACTATGCGTCGTAGGTCGCTTCGCTTGCTAAGTCCCAACCTCTGTCTCAACTCGGACGGCGATACCGGAGCGTTTTTTCGGGTGAAAAATTATCGCAGAGAATTTTTTGCCCGAAAACCCACGGCTCGAACGTGGAGGTATTGTCCCTCCGAGTTAACTTCTTGAAGGGACTTTGCGAGTGAAGCGGGATTTTCACGCTACATACACTTTTTGTAGCCCTTTCTGTCTTTCATTCGTAAAAAACGGAGTACCTTTGCAGTGTATAAAGCATAATATAATGAGTTCAATAATAATCATCTGCATATTTGTCCTACTTGTGGCATTTAAGATTTGGATGTCTTCGCCCAAGAATATAGGCAAGTTCGGAGAAAAGCGTGTGGCTCGAAAGCTGGATTGGCTCTCGAAGGAGTACATCACGCTTAATGATATATTATTGCCTACAAGTTATGGGACAACGCAGATAGATCACATCGTAGTTTCGCCATACGGAATCTTTGTAATCGAAACGAAGAATTATAAAGGTTGGATATTCGGACATGAGAACTCAGAAGAGTGGAAACAGAGTCTGCTTGGCAAAAAGAGATTTTGGGGTTGGTCAAGTGAACAGCATAAATTGAGAAATCCTATTCGTCAGAATGCCGCCCATGCGAGAGCAGTTAAAGCGATATTGAAAGAGATCGGTGATTACCCAATTATTCCTATAGTGGTTTTTGCAGATAGTGCGGAACTGAACATAACCACACCTAATCATATCGTGATTAACTGGTGTAATTTGCGTTCCGCAATCAAATCATATAGGACATCTTGTATATCGCCTGAAGATATCAAAAGGATTGTGAGCAGAATTTCTTCTGCAAATATCACAACTGAAGGAAGTAGAGAAAGCCATATCCGTAATGTGCAGACAGCTCAGCAAAATAGGGATATGGCAATAGCTAATGGAAAATGTCCGAAGTGTGGTGGTAGTCTTGTGGAACGGAGAGGAAGATACGGTACTTTCTTGGGATGTTCAAACTACCCACGATGTCGGTTTACGCATAATTTATAGAGATTGGGAATGGTTATGAGAAAAGAGGAGAATAGCATAATTTTAGAACCTGGCGATTTATTGTATAGATATGATCTCGGGGAAAAACTAGATGCAGAATGGTTAACAGATTATTCAAGTCCTGAATATTCTTTTTCTGAATATGGACCAAAGAATAAGATAGGTTTATTCTTTTTCTATAATGACATATCGGCAGCAAAAAACACATTGGCCCAAGCTGTTTATAATCAGAAAAAGATTGGTACAATATATAATTATGGAACTATAACATCTTGTCAAGTTATAGATGATATTAGACTTTTAGATTTAGAAACAGGATTGTATAGTTGTTCAGATAAGATTAGATTCCTACATCAGATAGGGTTAAATGTTATAACAGAACGTTTCTATAATTATCAATTCAAGAGGCCATATTCTGAATTAAAAGACACATTTGAAGATTTATTATCTACAAATAAAAGTTTATCATTAGCAGCGGAAAATGCAATTAATGAGTTTTTTCATAATTTTCCACCGCTATTGGGACAGTCATTGACTGATTTTGATAATGGAGAAACATTTAAGGAAATCTTAGAAAATAATGGATTTGAAGGTTATATGTTTATGGAAGATTTTATAAGTGATACATACTGCCTATTATCTTCTGATAAAATAACAGCTCCAGAACATGAGATAATTGATATTAATTCAAATAAAGAATTGCAAAAGTTAATTGGAAGTATTGAAGTGAATGAGAAATTGAAAAGACAATGAGATTCTCATCTACGACTGTAATACAAGAAAAGCCAACTTAAGCCTGTGTTTGACAGACCTAAGTTGGCTTTATCAATTTAAGGATTTGAATTTATCTATGTGTGTATAGTCCACCCGTGAATAGGATTCATCAATACGGCAAACGATTGGTCGGGCTGTCCGTGATAGAGCAAACCTCCGACAATACCCGTTCTGCCATCGGGATATACCTGTCGGAATCCGAATGAGTGCGGTGCCGAATCATAGTAGAGTTCAATCTCACACGGGCAGTTTGGATTTTCTTCCCATTGTTTCAAACGGTCAATACACTTTTGCAGGGTGTCGTTCTTGATTTCCTTTGCGTAGGCAACAGCCTTTTCATAACGCTCTTGACATAAAATCTTCATACTCGATATATTTTAGGGTTTATAATAAATCTTCATATACTCCAAAGCTGTAGCAGTCGGCAATGTAAAAGTCCTCACTGCCAATTTCTGCGAGTGACTTCATATCTTCCAGCGTATCGCAATAGAAGAATATGTCATCATCCTTTTCGGTATCAGCAGGCATTCCGATGGCGATACGCACTTCAACGGTATCGTAGTTGTCATTATAGCGGATAAGGCAATCGGCATAGTGAGGCTCGATACCTCGCTCTGTAAAGAACTTCAAGCATTGGCGACTTATCTCTTTTCTGACTGCATCGGGTTTCTTCCAATCGGAATCATCAATAATCTCCAATCCCATACCTTCCACGACCAAACAAGTGCCACCATTGATGTTTGTCATTAGTGTACGCTTGCCTAAATGTTTCTCTCTAATATCGGCCCAATTGGGGATATCCCATCTTTCGTTGGTCCATACTCCGCGATAATCTTTTGGCACACGGAGATACTCTGATAATGTCATTCTAATCATAGTCAATCATTATATAAGTTATACATATTACAGGCGAAGCACTGTATTCTATTTCTTTACCGCCTTGACTGTTCCGTGCAGGATTGTGCAAGGTTGGCGGGAAAAATACCGCAAGCCCCGTGGGGCGAGGATGATTTTTCCACGACACCCACAGGGCTTGACCTTGCTCAATCCGAAAGGCACGGAACAACCTTTGCGGTAAGAAATAGGATACAGATTCTAATCGTTATCCTCTTCGTCCTTCTCGTCTGGCAACAATCGTTTACGCAACTCAGGATCAGCCTTTATACGCTCCATCTCATCTTGAACTATCTGCTCGACTTCGTCCTTGATACGGGAGTAGTTACGCTCTATCTGTTCCTGCATAATGTCGTTGCCGTTCTCGTCCTTGAACTCATTGACGATAGGAATCTTCTTGTATGCCTTTGTCTCGGCACTTACCTTTGCACTATCCACGATGATGCGTGAGTGGAAAATTTTCTGGTCAATCTCTTCTCCGAAGTTATCCGCCACACTACCCACGAATGTACCTTGTGAGAGGTTGGAAATCTTCGAGGCAGGTATAAGGAAGTCCAACTGCGTGTTGATAGATGTTGATGTGTCCTGACGGTTGATAGATACTGACTGACGCTGCTGGAGTATCTTGCCGAAACGCTCCGAAAGGTTTTTGGCTGTTTCACCTACCACCTGTCCGCTGAAGATATTACCCACCGTATTTTGGATAACCTTTGCCTCCTTGTCACCATAGTCACGAGCCAACTGCGAGTAATCCTGAAAACCGAGACAAACCGCCACCTTGTTGCTTCGTGCTGTGGCAATGAGGTTGTCGATACCACGAAAATAGATGGTCGGCAACTCGTCAATGATGATGGAACTCTTCAACTGACCCTTCTTGTTTACCAACTTAACGATACGGCTGTTGTATAGTCCGAGTGCTGCCGAGTAGATATTCTGACGGTCTGGATTATTGCCAACGCAGAGTATCTTCGGCTCATTGGGGTTGTTCAAGTCAAGGGTAAAATCATCACCCGTCATTACCCAATAGAGCTGCGGAGAAATCATTCTCGACAGCGGAATTTTGGCACTTGCAATCTGGCCTTGGAGCTGATCTTGAGCTCCACCTTTCCATGCGTCCATAAATGGAGATAGGTAGTTTTCCAACGAAGGATAAGAGGTCAGAATCGTAAAGATATCCGCATACGGTTTGTTCAAGAACTCAATGGTATGTGGGAAGGTACAATACTTACCGTCCTTGTAGATTCTCAGATACCAGATAATCGCAGCCAAAAGAATAATCGGAGACTCCACAAAGAAATCACCCTGCTTCTGAATATCGGGTAAGTCAAGGGCATTGCTGCCCCCTTCTCCCCTAAGAACCGTACATGAGAGTTTCCCCTCATACGGCTCAAGCAACTCAATATTTCTATTTGTTGTTAGAAATCGGCTCATACTTTCAACATTTTCGTTTATTTCGCTTGTAGCAGTTGTTGTGGACAAGTTGCCGTACAATCGAACCACCAACAGATATTTCGTTGACGTTCCATGCTTTTGTACAATCTATTTCCTTGCCACATAACGGACAAATCCGGTTCTGCTTGTTCCATAAATATAAGAGAGACTTACGTCCCTTGAGAGATTCCAGCATTTGTTGCTCCTTTCGCTGAAAGAAATAATCATCGTATTCCGGGTCGAAAGGGTTTGCCTCACCTTTGATTTGCTTGTACGGGGTATAATGTATATCCGACAACCTTTTAAGGGTCAGGTAGTTCACTTTCTTGCTCTTGGTTTCATATTTCCATGCAAACGTCCATTTACGCCCCCGAATTTCATGCCAATATTTGTCTGCAACCCAAGACTTGCGTTTCTTTGGATGGCGACGTAAAGCCCATTTCTTCGTGAGATTGTAAATGTGATTGTCACAACCATGAAAAGCATCGGTTGATGCACCATATCGGTAATAGTTGCCCCAACCTGTGATTACAGGATTAAGCATTCGTATCAGCGATTCCTGCTTACACATTTTATGTCCTTTAACGATGTCACCGATTTTTGCCCTGAAGCGTTTCTGTGCATCTTTGGACGGGGATGTGTATAGCCTTTTGCCAAACTTCCTCACATTGAAACCTAAGAAATCAAAACCGTCGTATATGTTCGTAATGGTAGTTTTCTCTTCGGATAAGGTCAGCCCTCTTTCTTTGAGAAATTCTATCACGATAGGTTTGACTTCGTTTTCCAATAGCTCCTTATCTCGACCTGTGATTATAAAGTCATCCGCATAACGAATGAGGTTTACCTTGTAGTGGAATGTCTTATTGTTGCGCCATAATCTTTTGAATCTTTCAGCCAAGAGTGGTTGAAGTCCGTCAAGTGCTATATTTGCAAGTGTCGGTGATATGATACCTCCTTGTGGTGTACCCTCTTCTGTCGGGAATAGTTTGCCATTGAATACAGCTCCACATTTCAGCCATTTTCTGAGTATCGTCTTATCCATAGGGATATGATTAAGAAGCCAGTCGTGGCTGATATGGTCGAAGCAGCCTTTAATGTCTCCCTCCAAAATCCATTCGGGGGAATGCTGGCGGTTTAGAACCGTATCAATCTGACGGATAGCGTCCATTGTCCTGCGTTTCTTGCGGAAACCATAAGAAAAGCGGTCGCCTGTCGTTTCGGCTATCGGTTCCAATGCCATGAGATATAATGCCTGCATCGCCCTGTCTTTCATTGTCGGTATTCCCAACGGTCGGAGTTTACCGTTCTTTTTCTTGATGTGAACCCTACGAAGCGGCTGCGGATTGTAACCACGACGTTTCAGTTCACCGATTGCTTTGTACTTGCGCTTGGGAGAATCCCAAAGCTGTTTATCTACTCCAGACGTTTTCTTCCCTTTGTTGGAAGTAACCCTCTTTACCGCCAATGCCTTGGCGTAAAAAGAGTGGGTCAGCATCCACTGCAAGGCTTTCACCTTGTTATGTCTGCCTTCCTTTTGAGCCTTTACAATACGCGCTTGTAGCTTTCGGACATAGGCTTCACACTTGGACCAGTCCATTCCGTTCCAAGTTAGATTCCTACTATCAGCAGGCGCACACGATGTTTTAGTTTCGTTCATTTGCTTTCCTCCTTTTGAAAGTTCTAAAAGTTATCTTGTAAAGAGTTACCATATACGGAAGTCTGCCCACTTTCGTGTCGGATGATGTCACCAATAACAACCCGTGATGTTGATTCAATCCGTATCCACCCCATTACAGGGTGGCATTCGCTTTTTCCGTTATCTCATACCTGCACCCCATTCGGCTTGCCTTGCGGTTCGCTTACTCGCATTCTTACGAGAGAGATACAGGCTTGCCCTGTTCCACGTAATTGACAAACGGATAGTTTAGGTTCTGCCAAGTCCGCCGGCAGTGCTGTGTCCGTGTAACCCCAACATGGGCAAGGGTTATCCGACTGCTTACCTTTTGGTGAGAGCTAAAGTATCTTGCGCTCCTTCAAACCTTACGACGGCTAAAGTCAGTTCACTTACGTTAACCATGCTATCCAGCCTTGCCACTCAACGGTATGATACTAACCGTCCTTGACATTCCCTTACGGTTCAGTCTTGTCCTTTCGGAAAGTGTACTTTGTCCTATAAGCTTGGCACAACCCATCACTGGAGATGCACCTTATAGTAGGCTACCGCTGACGGAACAGCGGGTTAAATCATGCAATTAATATTACTGTCTAACAATCAATTACGTGACTTTTCAGGTCACACCCATGTTTTGTTAAGGTTCAACATTATCGTGTAGGCACTCTCATACGCATCGCTGATATCCACCATAAACTTCGGATTGATGGGATTACAGCGGTGTGAGCGTCGTGGGTCGTCAAAGTTGATGACATAGAAACTCGGCTTTACCTTGTACTTGTCGATATTTTTCAACAGCTCATTATAGGCAATTACCGATAGGTCATCAAACTTGTAGTCGTAGATGTATGTTGCAAAACCTTTGGCTATGGTCTGCTTGATGTAGTTATTGACTACGGCATACGACTTACCGCTACCCGGTGTTCCCAATACAATGGTTGCTCTGAACGGATTCACTACATTTATCCAACCGTCCCATTCCTTGCCTTGATAGACAAACTTCGTAGGCAGATTTACAGAATACTCATTTTCCATCAGTCGTGTCTCCTGCATGAAACTCTCGTTGGCCACATTGAAGACATCTTCCATAAGGTTATGCTTGAACATACGGCTAATCCATACTCCAGACATAAGAAGGAGGATATATCCGACAGTCATAGTAACCGTATAGATTACCATATTCACGATTGGCGAGAACGGTAGGTCGAGCATCCACCAGTTCATAAAGAAGAGTACAAGACCGCCTAGGAAGGTCGCATAAATCTTCTGCCAGGTCATCTTCTGATTCTTGACTCCCTTTGTACCGAGGCACGAGAGAGCCAAGAATATGATGGCGAATACCTTTGTCACAAGCAGGTTGCTGAACAGCCCTGCCGTATTCTGAAAGTTGAGCAGTATCTTGTCTACCACTCCGATGTTGATACCCATATCCACGATGGCCTGATAGCAGAACCAGTAGATATGTACTACAATAAATATAATGGATATGGCACGCATGAACTCCATGACCTTTGCCAATCCTCTCAAATCATCTTCCTGTTGCATAATTAATTCGTTTTAATGGTTAGTGAAATTGATTTACGATATGCCGCGTGAACGGCGTTTTTTCTTCTTCTTTTTCTTCTGGTACTGCTTGGCGAGCATCTCCTCCTGCGGATCATTTGCAGGAGCGTCAAACGAGAAGATTCCGAAGGCTTGCTCTATGTCCGATTCAAGGTCTGCCGATGAGAGGCTTTGGCTCTCGGAGAAACCTTGCGGCATATCGGCCCATGGAATGTCGCCTTGCGAGTTGAATAGCTTCTCGAAGTTGTTTGCCGAGAACTCCTTACCCAGACGGGAACCGTTATATACCTCACGATTGTGGTGGTCGATGAATGTGACACCGTAAATGCGCCCTGCATCGTTCTCGCGGAACACCACATCAATGCCCTTGCTACCAAGCAGACGCACGAACTCCTCGCGGTTGCCACGACAGCCGTGCATTGCCAGAGCCACATCGTTGCGGATTTTGGGTTGCCACCTCTTCGCTCGGAACTCCTGAGCATTATAGGCGATACGCTTCTCCACACCCTCGTAGCCGAAACGCTTGCCGATAAGCGAGGACTTGATGGGTGTGCAGATAGGCTTACCGTTGTCATCGGTCATCGTGTAGATGATACCCGAATATGGCTTGCCATCGAATTCGCCCTTGACCTGCTTTGCCTCAATGTTGAAGCACGAGAGCATGGCACTATACTCGCCGAAGGACTGGAAACGATACGAGGTGAAGACACTCTTGAGAATGTTGGATACCTGCTGCTTTACATCGCCATGGGTGTAGTCTGCCTTTTTCAGATAAGGCTCCAACAACTCCTTTCGCTTGTCGGCAATCTGCTTGAGTCCGAACATCTGCTCCAATTCTCGGCAAGCCTTCATCGAGCGGTTCCATTCATAGGCATCGTCTATCTTCTCACCGTTCTCATTCACGCAGGTAGATACTATATGTATGTGTCTGCGGTCAATGTCCTCGTGGAGATAGACAATGTAGGGCTGGTTGCCGTAGCCCATCTTCTGCATATAGGCTCTTGCCAAATCCGCAAACTGACTGTCGGTAAGATTGTCGTCCAGTGTAGGATTGAGCGATATATGCAGGATAGGCTTCTCGGTGTTGCGGTTGGCAGCGAGATAACTCTCAAAAGCGAACATCGTCTGACTGACAATCCTATCAGGGTCGTAGAGAGAATCGGTAATCATACGGTTGCCCGCAATGATACGGGCGGTAACCTCGTTCACCTTCTGCTGATTGTAGATGATGGCTCCGTAGAGCGAAGCACCTCTGTTGATTTTAGCCACCATATCAACCTCCGCTTTTACGGTTCAAGTGCCTCTCCTCAAACTCGCGTGTGAGGGCGACAATCTGTTTGCTCAGCACTACCAACTCCAGTGTGGCTTTCTCCAATTTGGCGACAAGGGCAAATGCCCGCTTGTCTCCGAAATTGGCTTTTACGGCTCGCACCGTCTGGTTGTAGTTGTTACCGATGGCTTGGAACTGATGGTAGAAATTCGTGAGGCGTATGTAATAATCCATAGCCGCCTTGTCGAGTTTTACCACCTTTACTTCACGCTCGAAGATTAGAGCCTTTAGAAATTTCGACCTCTCCTTGAATCCCGATTTTTGGAATTGGATGTCGAAGTGTCCGTTCTCTTCCGATGTCAATCGGACCACATAGCGATGTATAGCTGGATCTAATTTAGGTTTCCGACCTACACCTTTTCTTTGGTTTTTCCTGTTGTTCGTCTGCATACTTTTACATTTTATTGGTTACTAACTTCCGCTATGGATTCACGACTTTGGAGTGAATCCCTCCCCGAGCCGCAGGCGAGTGGCAAGTTTGTTTTGAGTGCCCGAAAACATTTCGGGTGCCTCAAAACACAACTTGCTATGTTCGCTTGAACATGAATTTTCCTTCGTAAAATTGGCTATCGCCGTTCCCCTCAGAGAGAAGCATCCGAAAACTCCGTTCGTCGTGCGTCCATAGACCTTTCGGGTGCAAAGTTAGACAGGTGTATTCTATTGGTAAATAGAGAGTTATATGCTATGTAATGACATCTGATGACATGTATAGTCAGAGGCTTGACGACATAGTGATTATTCCAATTTTTCGCTATTTCTTTGCGTCAGAAATGGTGCAACAAACCAATAATTGATTGCTTGATTAAGTGATTAAGGATTGGTGAAATTGTGAGAGTAAGCAAGCAAATAATTATTGCATTATTGGGGCGTTGCAACAAACAAAGGTTGACTTATTGGTTGGTGAGCACAATGTCACCATATCACCAAGTAACCAACAAACCAAGTAATAGACAAATAATGTAATAAGTAATTAACAATTAAAAAATTTACAGTTATGAAGAAAAAGCCAGTATTTGTTGCAGTAAGCAACCAGAAAGGTGGAGTTGGTAAAAGTACAATGTTGGTAGCCCTTGCCAGCCTCCTGAACTATACGATGGATAAGAGTGTAGCCATCGTGGATTGTGATGCTACCCAGCGTAGCCTTTATAATCTCCGCGAACGAGACAAGGAGATGGTGGAGAAAAACAATAGGTATATGACGCTTCTTGAAGAGCAAAGACTTCGAGGTTGTAAGATTTATCCTATCAAAAGGGTAAGGCCCGAAGAGGCCCGCGCCACAGCGGGAGAGTTTGCTGAAACTGGAGAGTATGACATCATTTTTATTGACCTCCCAGGTTCTATGGATGTCCCCGGAGTTTTACAGACCATTTTCAATGTGGATTATGTTTTGACTCCCATTGCTGCCGACAACTTTGTAATGGATAGCAGTTTCAGCTTCGCAAGCAGTGTGGTGAGATTCTTGGCAGAAAAGAAAGGCATTCCGCTTAAGGACATCTATATGTTCTGGACGAAGGTAAAGCGAAGGAGCAATGTGGAGGTACTCAAGAACTATTCGGAGCTGATGGAGAAGACAGGATTAAAAGTACTGAAATCAAGTATCCCAGAACTTTGTCGATACGAGAAGGAGTTGTCGATGTCATCTCGTACCTATTTCCGATGTTCGCTGTTGCCTCCTCCTGCGGGGCAACTCAAAGGAAGCGGATTACAGGAACTTGCCAATGAACTTCTTGAAATACTTAAACTGAAATAACTATGGCAAAGAAGAGCGTAAAAGTCGATGAGGATCTTATAAGGGGGTATATGGCAGGGCGGGAACCTGATAATGTTTCTAAGAATGAAACTTCTGTACAGGAGATTCTGAATGAAGCCATAACCACCGAGGAAGAACCTGTTGAAGAGGTGGTGCAAGAAAAGCCCAAGCCTCGCAAAAAAAAGGAAGAGAGCAACTATAGACAGAAGTATTTGATGAATACACCGATGTCGGGGCGTGTTCAAGTGTATCTGAACCGTCAGCTATACGAGCAAATCAAGAACTTTTTGCCCGTGATTGCTCCAGAGACCAGCATTGCAAGCTATCTCAGTAACATTATAGCAGAGCATATAGAACTTAACATTGAGGAGATAACTCAACTTTATAAAGAACGATTTTCACCACCTAAAATTTAACAACTATGACAACAACCATTTTTTATATATCAGTTAAGGCAGTATCAGCAACCTATATATTATACAAAGTATGGAATATGATTTTCAGTCAGCGAATGTATGACTTCTGGAATATGTTACACAATTGGGCTCGTATTGCCCGTATCAGATTGTGGAAGTATCGAAAGAAACGGATGGAAGAGAAAGCGAGGAAGGACAGGCGAAAAGCCAGAATGCAAAGACCTATGTTGCATAAGGTACAGCCTGAAGAGCAAGCATTTCAACCTTCATCTTATTCTGATTTGGAAGCTCAAGCAATAGTAGAGGAACTTGCCAAGAGATTTGAAGACACTTCACAAGATGAAACATTGAAGTCACCCGTAGAAGAAAAGCCCAAGCCTAAAATCAAACCTATGGTTTTTGATGATCCGAATGAGGTTATGGGTAAGTCCAATATTATCTATTATGAAGACCCTGAAGTCGCTCGCAAGACTCCGACACGTTCAATAGACCTCAAGCAGATTGAGCTACCTGTTGATGAAGATGTCAATCCGGAAGATGTTGAGGATAATTTTGTACCGCAGAAAAGATTGTCGCAAGAGGATATGAAGGAATTGATGTCTTCCGAGTCTATTCCTGATCCGGAATTTTCGGGAGCCTGTACTTTTGAAGAGTTGGGTAATGTAGCAGATGTCTTATTGAATAGGACTACAGATAAGGAAAAGATTATGGATGCCGCAGAGACCTTATATAAACTTCAAGATTCCGACATCTATCATTTTTACACTACTTCTATCAGTACGGAAAAGCAAGTGGATAGATTGCTAAAGGATAATCTTGATGGTGCAGGTCGTAGGCTGAATGGTATGCAATCAGAGCGTATTGCGGTTGATTGGAATAAATTTATGTAATAAACATTCTTTTTTTCATTGTTTATATATTTGGTTAACTGGGCTGGCACTCCGATGTGAATCGGGGTGTCAGTGTTTATATGTGTATTCAGCTACTCCAATTAACAAGTAAGGCAAGTATCGTAATGCCTCGTGCATTATGATTCTTGCCTTACTATTAGTAAATTAAATAAGATTTATTTGTTAAGTAACCACTCTGTAGCAGGAACAACATTTATGGTGTAACCATCCTCCTCAATTGTTTCTTGTTCTTCAAAGGTTACAAGCGTAAGATTATTGCACTTTAGTTTCTTGGCTGCATTCTTCAAACCTCTAATCTCTCTATTGCGTGTCTTTTCAGTAGAGATATCGTATGATACCTGTATCAACTCTTGTACATTGCCATCTTTTGCTATAACAAAATCAACTTGCGAAGATGTTTCCTTATAGTAGAAAACATCACAAAAGAGTGGCTTATAGCGACGCATCAGCTCAATGCATACTATATTCTCCAACTTCCAGCCGAGATTTTCCAATGAGAAATTATCCTCGCGTTCTGTGACAAATGCAGTATCCACTACATAAACCTTTTCGTTTCTTACACGATCTTTACTTTTATATGAGAAACGATTTACTCCTACCAATAGAAAAGCCTCTTTAAGGTAGGAATAATAGTTCTCAGCCGTATGATTTGATACTCCGAATAATTCTCCTACCGTTTTTGCGACAAATTCCTGACAATAATTATCGGCAAGATAAGCTGCGATTCTTCGTAATGCTTCCACATTGCGAACTTTGAAACGTTTTGCTATATCATTCTTGATGATGGCATCCAATAATCCGTTAATGTAACCTCTACGATTACTTTCATTGAACAATTCTGGGAATCCACCTTGTAGAAGATATTCATGTAGGGTACTTTTGCGAATACCCTTCGCTTTTGTTGATAGCGAAGTGGTATCTATATTTTTCATTGCACAATACTCGGAGTATGAGAAAGGATAGAGTTCTACCTTATTATTTCTTCCTGTCAGATGTGTACTTAATTCCTTACTGAGTAATTTAGAATTAGAACCTGTAATAAATAGATGCATTTTCTGGCGAAGCAATCGATTGACAAACAATGGCCAGCCTTCTATATTCTGTATCTCATCAAGGAACAGATATTTGAACTCTCCATAAGTCATATATAATGCTTCAAGCAAATGGTCTAAATCACTTGCCTTCATATCCTCCATTCGGTCATCATCAAAGTTTACATAGGCAAAGTCAATCCCCTTTTGCTTAAGGAACATTTCGCATAATGTTGATTTTCCACATCGTCTGACACCTATCACAACCTGAGCTCGATTGCTCTTTAAGTCAAGTTGTGATTCTTCAGGACGTAGGCACAACTCCGAGTAATCATTCGCTAGCAACTCCTCACGCTGGTCTGCTACTATTGATAGTAATGTCTGAGTATTCATAATTCATATTATTTTACTGCAAAAATAATTCTATTTCCATAAAACAGCAAATCTTTCGCAATCTATTTCCATAAATAATGCGATTTGTTTATTTCTATTTCCATAAATAGTGCAAATTATCATTTTCTATTTCCATAAATTCACTCTTCGGTACAAAATCTATTTCAAATTTGGCACATCATTTATAACTCCTCACGACCTCTTTTCACCCCAAAATCCACCCTTCAAAACACCCCAACTATGACATCTGATGACACGTTATGACGTGTATAGACCGATTTGAAAATCAATGGATTAAGTGCTATATATTCGCAGTCGAAATCACTTTTTGTATAACTAAAAAACATTTCGACGTATGAAGAAAAAAGTATTATTCGCAGCAGCATTTATGCTTGCAACAGTAGGTGCTTACGCACAGGGTAACGGTATCGCAGGTATCACCGAGGCTACCAACATGGTAACATCGTATTTCGATCCCGGTACCAAGTTGATTTACGCAGTGGGAGCCGTAGTCGGTCTTATCGGCGGCGTGAAGGTCTATTCGAAGTTCTCTTCGGGCGACCCCGATACCTCGAAGACCGCAGCCTCTTGGTTCGGTGCCTGTATCTTCCTCATTGTAGCCGCCACTATTCTCCGTTCATTCTTCCTCTGATTATGGCGGTCTATCAAATCAACAAAGGGATTGGTCGTAGCCCCGAGTTCAAGGGGCTACGCAGCCAATACCTCTTCATCTTCGCCGGCGGTCTGCTCGCCATACTCATTGCCTTTATGGTGCTGTATATGGCAGGCGTGAACCAATGGATATGTATCGTACTGGGAGTCATCTCCGCTTCGGTACTTGTCTGGGCGACCTTCCACCTGAATGCCAAGTATGGCGAGTGGGGCTTGATGAAGATACAGGCTGCAAAGAACCATCCCCGCTACATCATCAACCGCAAACGATTCTTGCGATTGATTATTCCTAACCTCAAAAACAGAAAGTCATGAGAAATGTAATGAAAGCAGCTACCCTCGAAAGCAAGTTCCCGATTCTTTCGGTTGAGCACGACTGCATCATCAGCAAGGATGCCGACATCACGGTCTGCTATCGTGTGGAGCTTCCCGAACTCTTCACCGTCACACAGGCGGAGTATGAGGCGATACACTCGGCATGGGTCAAGGCGGTCAAGGTCTTGCCGAACTACAGTATCGTGCATAAGCAGGACTTCTTCATTGAGGAGAGCTACACACCCGAGTTGCAGAAGGAAGATATCAGTTTCCTATCTCGTTCCTTCGAGCGACACTTCAACGAGCGTCCTTACCTGAAGCACACTTGTTATCTGTTCCTCACCAAGACCACCAAGGAGCATAGCCGCACGACCAGCAGTTTCAATGCCCTTACCCGTGGCTTCATCATCCCGAAGGAGATGCAGGACAAGGAGGCGGTAAGTCGATTCCTGGAGTGCTGCGAGCAGTTCGAGCGTATCATCAACGACAGCGGATTCATCACGCTCACCCGTCTTACGGGCGATGAGATTACAGGCACAGAGTCAAGTGCGGGCATCATCGAGAAATACTTCTCGCTCTCGCAGGAGGATACCACCTGCTTGCAGGACATCACCCTCGGAGCTGGCGAGATGAAGATTGGCGACAACTACCTCTGCCTGCATACGCTCTCCGATCCCGAAGACCTGCCGACAAGCGTGGCTACCGACAGCCGTTACGAGCGTCTCTCAACAGACCGTAGCGATTGCCGCCTCTCGTTTGCCGCACCTATCGGAGTGTTGCTCACCTGCAACCACATCGTGAACCAGTATCTCTTCATAGATGACTCTGCGGAGATGCTGCGTAAGTTCGAGCAGACAGCACGCAATATGCACTCGCTATCGCGTTACAGTCGCTCCAACCAGATTAACCGCGAGTGGATTGAGGAGTACCTGAACGAGGCACATAGCCAGGGGCTGACGGCTATCCGTGCCCATTGCAATGTCTTCGCGTGGAGCGATGACAGGGAAAAACTGAAGCGTGTGAAGAACGATGTAGGCAGTCAGCTCGCCTTGATGGAGGCCAAGCCCCGACACAATACGGTGGATACACCGACACTATTCTGGGCTGCTATCCCCGGCAATGCAGGCGATTTCCCTGCCGAGGAGTCCTTCTACACCTTTATCGAGCAGGCACTATGCCTCTTCATTGAGGAGACCACAGGACAGGATTCACTCTCTCCGTTCGGTATGCGTATGGTGGACCGCTTGACGGGCAAGCCTATCCATCTGGATATTTCGGATTTGCCTATGAAGCGTGGTATCATCACCAACCGCAACAAGTTCATTCTCGGTCCTTCTGGCAGTGGAAAGTCCTTCTTCACCAACCATATGGTAAGGCAGTATTACGAGCAAGGTACGCATGTGTTGCTTGTCGATACGGGTAATTCTTATCAGGGGTTGTGTAACCTTATCAATGCACGCACGCATGGCGAGGACGGCATTTACTTCACTTATGAGGAGAGTGATCCGATAGCCTTCAATCCTTTCTATGTCGAGGATGGTGTGTTCGACATTGAGAAAAAGGAGTCCATCAAGACACTTATCCTTACGCTGTGGAAAAGGGACGATGAGCCACCGACGAGAGCCGAGGAGGTGGCACTCTCCAATGCCGTGAACCTCTTCTTGGAGCGAATACGCACCGACAAGAGCATCAAGCCCTCGTTCAACACCTTCTATGAGTTTATCCGTGACGAGTATCAGGAGATACTTAAAGAGAAGCGTACACGCGAGAAGGACTTCGATGTATGGGGATTCCTCAATGTCTTGGAGCCTTACTACAAAGGTGGCGAGTATGATTTCCTACTGAACTCCGATAAGCAGCTGGACTTGCTCAACAAGCGGTTTATCGTCTTCGAGTTGGATAACATCAAGGACAACAAGGTACTCTTCCCGATAGTGACCATCATCATTATGGAGACCTTCATCAACAAGATGCGTAGGCTGAAAGGTATCCGCAAGATGATTCTCTTGGAGGAGGCTTGGAAAGCCATCAGCAAGGAGGGCATGGCCGAGTACCTGAAGTACCTCTTCAAGACCGTGCGTAAGTTCTTCGGTGAGGCGGTTGTGGTGACGCAGGAGGTCGAGGACATTATCTCTTCCTCTATCGTCAAGGGTACCATCATCAACAACAGCGACTGCAAGATTCTTCTCGACCAGCGTAAGTATGTAAACAAGTTCGATGAGATACAGGCTTTGCTCGGTCTCACCGACAAGGAGCGTGCACAGATTCTCTCCATCAACCTCTCCAATGCTCCCGGCAGGAAGTACAAGGAGGTGTGGATAGGTCTTGGCGGAGCACAGTCGGCAGTCTATGCCACGGAGGTATCCCCCGAAGAGTATTACTGCTACACTACCGAGGAGACCGAGAAGCTGGAGTTGCAGCGACTCACCGAGAAGTTGGACGGCAATATCGAACTCGCCATCAAGCAGCTTGCCGAGAGCAAGCGAAGTAAGTAACCCATTTATTCACCCTTTAATTCGTAACAGTATGAGATTGAAAATTTTTATGCTCTGTCTGGTGGCTCTCTTTGTCAGCCAGACATCGAGGGCACAGTGGGTGGTGACAGACCCAGGTAACCTCGCACAAGGCATCATCAATGCCACGAAGAACATCGTACATACATCATCTACGGCAAGTACGATGATTCAGAACTTCCAGGAGACAGTAAAGATCTACAAGCAGGGAAAGGAGTACTACGATGCTCTGAAGAAGGTGAAGAACCTTGTCCGCGATGCACGCAAGGTACAGCAGACCATCCTGCTTGTGGGCGACATTACCGACATCTATGTAAACAGCTTTGAGCGTATGCTGAACGACCCCTATTTTACGGTGGAGGAACTCAGTGCCATAGCTTTGGGATATACGAAACTGCTCGAAGAGAGTGCCCACCTCTTAAATGACCTTAAATCGGTGGTCAATGAGAACGGGCTCTCGATGAGCGACAAGGACCGTATGGATATCATCGACAAGTGTTACAGCGAGATGCTCCAATACCGTGGACTTGTGCAGTACTACACCAACAAGAACATCGGGGTATCCTACCTAAGAGCGAAGAAACAGAACGATGTTGACCGTGTGATGTCCCTCTACGGCTCGCCGAGTGAACGCTATTGGTAAACCTGAAACCCTACGACTATGGTACTATTAGCAGTAAACTTTGACAATCTGCATCAGATACTCCAGAATCTGTATGTGGATATGATGCCCCTCTGTTCGCAGATGACGGGTGTCGCCAAAGGACTTGCCGGATTGGGTGCTCTCTTCTATGTCGCCTATCGTGTCTGGCAGTCGTTGGCAAGAGCCGAGCCTATAGATGTCTTTCCGCTCCTGCGTCCCTTTGCTCTCGGATTGTGTATCATGTTCTTTCCGACCTTGGTGTTGGGTACGCTCAACAGCGTAATGTCGCCCATCGTGACGGGAACGCACAGAATCCTTGAAACGCAGACCTTCGATATGAACGAGTATCGTAGGCAGAAGGATAAGCTGGAATTTGAGGCGATGAAACGCAATCCCGAAACGGCCTACCTCGTGGATAAGGAGTCCTTTGACAACAAGCTCGATGAGCTGGGAGCGTTGGATGCGATTGAGGCTTGCGGAATGTATGTGGATCGCGCGATGTACAATATGAAAAAGGCTGTTCAGAACTTCTTCCGCGAACTGTTGGAGCTGATGTTCAATGCCGCAGCACTTGTCATAGACACGCTGAGAACATTCTTCCTCATCGTCCTCTCGATACTCGGACCCATATCCTTTGCGATAGCCTGTTGGGACGGCTTCCACGCCTCGCTCACGCAGTGGTTTGTCCGATACATAAGCATCTATCTGTGGCTGCCCGTGAGCGACCTTTTCAGTAGCGTGCTTGCACGCATACAGGTACTGATGCTACAGAAGGACATCGAGCAGTTGTCCGATCCCAACTTCATCCCCGACGGGTCGAATGCGGTCTATATCACCTTCCTCATTATCGGCATCATCGGGTATTTCACCATTCCGACAGTGGCCAACTGGATAATCCAGGCTGGCGGCGGTGCAGGTAACTACGGCAGAAATGTAGCCCAGACAGCGAGCCGCACGGGATCGATAGCAGCAGGTGCGACAGGTGCCGCAATCGGCAACATCGCAGGAAGATTACTTAAACGATAACCTATTAAACAGTATTCAAATGGAATTCAAATCACTTAAAAACATCGAGACCGGCTTCAGGCAGATACGCTTCTTCGGCATTGCCTACCTCTTTGTCTGTGCTTCGCTTGTGGGCTTCTCGCTTTGGAAGGCATACAGCTTTGCCGAGGCGCAACGACAGAAGATATATGTCCTTGACGAGGGCAAGTCGCTGATGCTGGCTCTCTCGCAGGACTTGGAGCAGAACCGTCCTGTGGAGGCAAGGGAGCATGTGAAGCGTTTCCACGAACTCTTCTTCACGCTTGCACCCGACAAGAGTGCCATCGAGGGTAATATCCAGAGGGCAATGTTTCTGAGCGACCGCTCGGCATATGAGCACTACAGCGACCTTGCGGAGCAGGGGTATTACAACCGTATCATCTCAGGCAATGTAACCCAGCGTATCGAGGTAGATAGCATAAGCTGCAACTTCAACCACTATCCCTACGAGGTGGTGACATACGCAAGACTATCCATCATCCGCGAGAAGAGTATCACCGAGCGTAGCCTAGTGACCAAAGGGCGACTTCTCAACTCCACACGCAGTGACAACAACCCTCACGGATTCATCTTCGAGGCGTTCCGTGTGGTGGAGAACAAGGACCTGAGAGTCTATGACAGATAACCCAATTATTCACCAATAACATTTACAGCGATGAAAAAGTACATTCAAAAAATCAAGGATTCAATCAACAAGTCTTGGAACAACAAGACATCGAAGACCAAACGCCTTATCATCTACGGCCTCCTGCTGGCATATTCGGGATTTGCCCTCTATGTAATCTTTATGCCTGCTCCCGATTACGGGTATGAGGAGTATGTCAGAAGTGAGCCGCCTGCCACCAATCTGATTATCGAGGAGGAGGTAACTCCTGCCGACAGCCTCTCGGATGAGAAGATACGGGAGATGGAAGAGTTCTTTAACCAATTTAATTCAGAGAGCTATGAGTAACGATGCTAACGCTCTAAAAAGAAAGGAGCAAATCAAGAAGATTCTTGTGTATGGCGGAATGGTTATGCTATGTCTTGTGTCATTCTACTTCATCTTCAAACCATCAAAGGAGCAGGTACAGGCGGAACAGCAGAAGGTAGGCTTCAACGCCGAACTTCCCGACCCGCGAGGTGCAGGCATCGAGGCGGACAAGATTGCTGCATACGAGTTGGAGGATATGCGTGTCAAGCAGGAGCAGAAGATGCGTACCCTTGAGGACTTTACGGCAATGACCACCGATGACGAGGAGGAAGAGGTGGTCGAGATACCCGAAGAGCCGAGATACACAGGCGGTGGCTCGTCCTATCGAAGTGGTAGTAGCAGTCGCAGTAACTCGTTCTCATCTTCCACATCTGCCTACAATGACATTAACGCCACACTCGGCAGTTTCTACGAAGAGCCGCGTGAAGATCCCGAAAAGGAGGCTCTGAAAGCGGAGCTTGAAGAGTTGAAGCAGTCAATGGCACAACAGCAGAACAGCCAGCCGACATATGCCGATCAGGTGGCACTCTTGGAGAAGTCATACGAGCTTGCAGCGAAGTATATGCCAAGCAATACAGCCGCCACCTCCGAGGGCGCAGCCGAGGAGGTGGAGAGCACCACACGAAGCGGCAAGGCGAAGGCACAGCCCGTAGGTCATGTAACGACTCCCGTAGTGTCGGCACTCGCTCAGCCTGTGAGTGACTCGGCGATGATAGCAAGGCTGTCGCAATCCGCAGGCGGAGGTTTTCATACCGCCGTGGGTGAAGCACCTGCCGAGACTTCACGAAACACCATCAAGGCGTGCGTGCATGGCGACCAGACCATCACAAGCGGTCAGAGTGTGCGACTGCGACTCTTGGAGGCAATGCGTGTCGGGAAGTATGTACTGCCACGAAACACCCTCATCACGGGTGAAGGCAGCATCAAAGGCGAAAGGCTCGACATAGAGATTCTTCAGGTGGAGCATAACGGAACAATCATTCCCGTAGAACTTACCGTCCACGACAATGACGGACAGGCGGGAATCTTCATACCCGGCTCCATGGAGGCAAGTGCGGCAAAGGAGATGGCAGCAAATCTGGGACAGAACCTCGGAACAAGCATATCCATCACCAACCAGTCTGCCGGAGACCAACTGCTATCCGAAGTAGGTCGTGGTGCCATACAGGGCGTGTCGCAGTATATCTCCAAGAAGATGCGTGAAGAGAAGGTACACCTCAAATCAGGATATACCCTGATGCTTTATCAAAACAATCAATAACCCATTAAAACATTAAAGACATGAAAAAGATTTTTGTAATGCTTGCCCTCACGATGGGCGTTGTAAGTGCCAATGCACAGTCGGTTGATTCAACCGCAGTAACTAACACGGTAGCCGGTGATGTTACCCTCACTACGGACATCTATCCACAGCAGGAGGATGGTGACATCTATCACGGTTTGACAAAAAAACTGACCTTTGACCGTATGATTCCGCCTTACGGCTTGGAGGTGACATACGACAAGACTACTCACATCATCTTTCCTGCAGCAGTACGCTATGTCGATCTTGGCTCGCCTAACCTTATCGCTGGCAAGGCCGACGGCTCGGAGAATGTGATTCGTGTGAAGGCTACGGTAAAGAACTTCCGCGATGAGACCAATATGTCGGTGATTACTGAGAGTGGCAGTTTCTACACCTTCAATGTGAAGTACTCGGATGAGCCTCTGCTCCTGAATATCGAGATGAAGGACTTTATTCACGATGGCAGTGAGGTGAACCGTCCCAACAATGCTCTCGACATCTATTTGCAAGAGCTTGGCAGTGAGTCGCCTAAGTTGGTACATCTTATCAGCAAGGCTATCCACAAGGACAACAAACGCCACATCAAGCACATCGGCAGCAAGGCTTTCGGCATCCAGTATCTGTTGCGTGGACTCTACACCCACAATGGTTTGCTCTACTTCCATACGCAGGTGAAGAATACATCGAATGTGCCTTACGAGGTGGACTTTGTGACCTTCAAAATTGTGGATAAGCAGGTGATGAAGCGTACAGCCATTCAGGAGCAGGTCATCTTTCCTCTGCGTGCATACGACTATGCCACAACCGTTGCGGGCAACAAGGATGAGCGTACCGTATTTGTCTTCGACAAGTTCACCATCCCTGCCGACAAGGTGCTTGTGGTGGAGATGCACGAGAAGAGCGGTGGCAGACACCAGACCTTCACCGTTGAGAGTGAGGACATTGTAAGAGCAAAGGTAATCAACGAACTTAAAGTGAAGTAACCATGAAAAAGTATCTGTTTCTACTTGTTGCAGTCGTATCGCTTGCCCTGTCATCAGGGCAGGCATACGCCCAGCGTTATCTCCCGAAGATGAAGGGTGTGGAACTCAGAGGCGGCTTTGTAAACGGCTCAAAATCTCCGCTAAACTACTACACGGGAATAGCGATGTCGGGATATACCAAGAAGGCTAACCGCTGGGTGGTGGGTGCAGAATATCTGCTCAAAAACTACGACTATCGGGGTACATCCATTCCTCGCGCCCAGTTCACAGCCGAGGGCGGTTACTACCTGAAGTTCCTGTCCGATCCTACAAAGACCTTCTTCCTCTCTATCGGTGGCTCTGCTTTGGCAGGCTACGAAACGGTGAATTGGGGCGACAGACTACTACACGACGGCTCTACGCTGCTTGCCAAGGATGCCTTTATCTATGGCGGTGCCATCACCCTTGAATTGGAGAGTTATATAACAGACCGTATTGTACTGCTTGCCAATGTGCGTGAGCGTGTCCTCTGGGGAGGCTCACTCGGCAAGTTCAGCACTCAGTTCGGCTTAGGTGTCAAGTTTATTATCAATTAAAATTAAAAACGTTATGAAAAAGTTATTTTCCTATATGATGGTTTGCGGTGCCATGATGACCGCAGTATTGGGCTTCACATCTTGCGAGGATGACCTCGATGTTCAGCAAACCTATCCTTTTACGGTTGAGACAATGCCTGTACCCAAGCGATTGGTGCAGGGCGAGACAGCGGAGATACGCTGCGAGATTGTGCGTGAGGGGTGTTTCTCAGATACTCGCTACACGATTCGTTACTTTCAGCCCGATGGCGAGGGAACATTGAGAATGGATGATGGTATGGTATTACTCCCGAATGACCGCTATCCGCTTGACAGAGATGTGTTCCGTCTGTACTATACCTCGGAGTGTGAGGACCAGCAGACGATAGATGTCTATTTCGAGGATAACCATGACCAGGTGTATCAACTTACATTCACTTTCAACAACGAGGCGAAGGAGGAAGAGGATACCACAGAGGGTAACACTATTACTCCCATAGGAACTATCGTCTCTCCAATCAACATCAATCCTTAACCAACGGTGGCAGGCACTCGCTTGTCGGGTGTCTGCCGCCATAACCAATCACTAAAAGAGAATCTATGAGAATAAAGTTGATGATTATATGTCTGACCCTGCTTTGCGGATATGCCAAGGCACAGACACGAGGTGGCGACTCTTCGCCACCACTACCCAAGGAGGTTTCAGCGGAACTGTTCGACAAGGCGGTAGGACTCATCAAGGAGTTTGAGGGGTGGCACGACCACACCAAGCACCCGTACATCGGTTACGGTCATAAACTGCTTCCACACGAAAACCTGACAGCCGATATTACCGAAGCACAGGCCGATTCGTTGCTCAGAGCCGACCTATTGGAGCGATACAAGTATTTCCGACAGTATGGGAAAGATGCTCTTTTGTTATCCGAAATTTCGGATAAGAGCAATTATCCAAACCAAAATATTATCCCAACTTGACTTTTTATTGTATTGAATATCAGTAAATTGTTATATTTTAGTAGCAGATAATAAAGAGTGATTGTTCCATTATTCAAGAACAGTCACTCATTTATTACTAAGTATTATCTCAATCCAAGAACTGTTGCTAATGAATCTTTATTTCTGATTTTCTTATATTTCTTTTCAACGCCTAAAGTCAGATTGTCTTCCATAGAGCATAAAGCTTGTACCATTTGTTCTGATGAAACTCCTACGTATTTCATTGTCGTTTCGATGCTCTCATGCCCCAATAGTTTTTGTATCTGCGCCAAGTTTACACCGTCTTCCAACCAATGGGTAGCCCGTGCATGCCGAAAACTATGGCAATGAAAATCCGCAGGAATTTCAAGTAGCCCCTGAGACGCAATTCTAACATACATTTTCAACCGCTTGCTAATCGCTTCTGAAGTGATTTTTTTGTTTGCATGGCCATATATGGGGAAAAATACAAAATCAGAAGGTAACGGATTGGCCGGATGGAACAACTTCACATAATGTTTCAGTATTTTTACCATGCTGTTCAACAAATAAATGGTACGTTGTTTATTCCCTTTACCCAAAACAAGAATGTAACTTTTCGTTTCATCCAGGTGCAGTGCCGACAGCCTTAATGATAATATTTCATCTATTCTTGTTCCGGTACTATATAAAAGATTGAACAAGGCAAAATCCCTCTTACCTATCAATGTCCGTGTATTGATGCTTGCAAAAATCCGTTTGATTGTATCTTTTGTGATTACTTCCACTTGTTTTTTAGGTTGCTGCATTCTTTTTATTTCAGCGGCATCACAATCATATTTTATGAATTGGATTTTCTTGTGCGCAAGGAAACGGAGGAAATTTTTCAATATGGAGAGACGATGATTGCATGTTTGCGGGCTGCATTTTCTTACTTCTTTCAGCCATGCAATCCATTCTTCAATCCAGTCCTTACGGAAGCATTCCCCACAAATGGTATTTGATGTGACTCCCTTCGAGGATTCAAGGAAATCTATATAGATTCCCATTCCCTCTCCGTATGATTTTAAAGCGTTATGGCTCAGATTCCTTATACACGGAAGATAAACCGTATGCCACTCATGGATGGCATCGGCGATAATTGAATGTTCTGCTTTAGTCTTCATATTCAAAATAGTCGTTTAAATCAGGTAAAAGTTCTTCATACCCACCTCCTGTCAGATTTTCCAACTGGTGTGCAAACAGCGGTACAAGCCTGTAATAATATAATGTGTTTTGAATGTAACGGTGTCCCATGGAACGGCTGAGATATAAGAGTTTGTCCATCCATTCAATGCCGCAGTGATCCCAACCGTTTATGTTCACGACCGCATAGTGACTGCGAAAATCATATGCTCTTGCGTGTGCCGTACTGACTTTCTTCCATACTTTCTTAAAACTTGCCGTTACCCATTCTCCGGAATATGGTTTGTCGTACTCGTTAGGAAAGAATATCTTTCTTCCGGGCATGAGATTTTCCATTTTGACATTATACATCTGCAATAGCGACCACATGGATTCGTGCAAGGCAGCCCGATGTTCATCTATGCTCTTTGTGTATCTTATATTTATAACACCGGATTGCAAGTCCACGTCTTCTACTCTGAGCAGACGGGCTTCTGTTGTACGCATCCCTGTACTGTACAAAAGTCGGAAAAAGACCGGAACTTCCACTTTCATAAGCGCAGCCCTCATGTCACGGCAATTTATTGGAGGTTCGAGATTGTCCGCTTCATTAAAGAATCTTGCAAGCTCTTCTGGAGTAAACGGATGTGGTTCGAATGATGTGACATTGACTCTTGGAATGGTGGATGGAAGAGGAATATTTACGAAACCACGGCTATTCGCATATTTCAGAAATCCTCTGACACCTACAATTCTGTTATTGCATGACTTTGCGGATTCCGTTTTTTTCTTCTTGCAATAATCAAGGACAATTTCTTCTGTAAGAGCTTCGGCTGACGGATAATTTTGGGCGCAGAAGTCATTGAAACGGCGAATCTTGTCCATTGTCCGCCTACTGAATTTTCCAGAGGCTCTTTTGTAAAGTTCATATTTCTTGACTATATGGGATATTGCGGAATAAGAGTATGGCTGTTCTGAAACAAGAGTACGCTTTGGCTTAGGTGTGTATTTTATGTCCGGAGGATATGATGGCAATTTGAACGGTGCCCCATATTTCGACCGGATATAACGGATGAAGCGCCTCAAAATAATGCATCGGTTACGGTTTGTATAATAGCTTTCCTTATCTGTCCTTGATGCCCATCCGGAGATAATATCATCCGACAGCACTCCGCCATGATTCATACAGTACTTGGCGAAAGAGTTCAGGTATATGCGGGTTATATAGTCACATTTTCCGATACCAGAGATGAAATTGACATATTCAGACATCAAATCTGCAAATTGGGGTAGATGTGAATCTGTTTTCATTCGAACAACTCCTTTCTTATTGGATAACATTCAATATTGATTCCGCATTCTCTCAGATGAGGGATGTCAGCATCTATATATGGGACTATAGATGAAGAACAGATATGTCCTAAAATATGGCTGATGACCCTAATCTCGGTACCTTTACCAAGTAATTTAGAGGCGAGGTTGTGCCGAAATACGCTGACTCCACGCCCGGATTCACCTTTTCTAAGGTTTAGTTTCTCAAAGACTGTATTGACAATGGTGCCGATACTTTTGTTCTCCAACCTTTCTGTCGCATTCTTCTTGTTGGGAAACAGATACACGGATCCGGCCTCATTGTCCCGTTCATTACGTATGTAATCAAACAATGAGTTTCCAACATGAGGAAGAAGGGGCAACACTATCGGATTACCAGTCTTTTCCTGGACGAAGCTGACTCGTTCCTTCTTCCAATCTATGTCTGTCAATTTCAAGTTGGCAATGTCGCATCCTCTTATGCCAGTATATAAGGCCAATGAAACTATAGCTTTTTCCCTGAAAGTCAAAATATTGTTAGAGTCTGACAAAGCATTTTTTATCACATTGATTTCATCATCCTTAAGATAGTTGAAGTTTTTCCTTTCATATTTCAAATCAGGGAAATAACCTAATACTTTTTTCATGTCGTATAAATCCCCCAACTCTTTAAGGGCTGACGCTATGTGACCGCAATATGTCCTTGAACGCTTTTGCTGTTCTTCTTTAAGGAAAAAGGACAAAACATGTTCTTCTTTGATTTCATCCAATGAAGAGACGTGGAACTTTTGCATCTCAAAAAGGAACATTGTAACGGCATCGGTTTCCATTTTTACTGTGGACTTCTTTTTATGTTCTGCGGCACGTTTCCGGTAAATGTCTATAACTTTCTGAAAACTGGGGTTAAGCATATTATACCTGGAAGGATAGCATAACGGAACAAAGGACTTCTTGTCCGGGTAGTGCCCAAATTCATCATATGCTTGGATAGTACGTAAATGCATCATCCTAAGATCCAATGTCGCTTTTGTATATCCCCTTGTACGGATAAACTTTTCTGCAAATTGTTCATACGAATGAAAACATCCTTCATGTTCAAAAAGAAGTCTTAAAACAAATTTTACTCCTTTGATGTACTGAATGTCATAACCACGGGAAACGAGGTTGTCCAGTAACTTCTTCTGGCTTAATTTTAACTGTGCTATATTCATATTCTTCCTATTGGCTTTAGTGCCATTAGCAAAGATATAGGAATGTATTATCCAAACCTATTCATCCTATAACAGAATGATTTACAGAATAAAAAACTGTATTTTTAGGATAATGCTGGGGTTTGGATAACTATTTCTCTCAGTTCTTTCTCCTTTTTTGTCTTATAAAGGTGATAACGCAAAAAAGATAACAGAAGCAGGGTAAAAGCGACGATGATTAAAATGATCAGATAATAAATATCTACATAGAAATGCTCCGGCTCCTTTAGAACCGAGCTTATGGCAGTAGATGTGTGCAGCGCAAACTTCATATAAATAGTATTTATTATCTTAATACTTCTTTCTTAGAATTCCCTCTCTCCAAATCGCTTCCAAAAAGCCTGTCCCATATCCGATCAATTGGACAAAAGCCGCTATGATAGATAACAACGCAACGATTCCGTTCTTATTTCTCACTAAAGCGTCAAAAAAGATCAGTGAAATATAAAATAACAATAGCCCCCATACCTTTGGAACGAAAAAAGCGGAAATACATACCCCAAGCAGACCTACCACAAATAAGGCCGGCAGGCAATGTACCCATTTCAATGATTCCGGGTACTTCTGGTACAAGATAATCCTAGCGTACCCCGAATGCCATACTTGCCGGAAAAACTGGACGAAATTTGTTCTTCGCTTATGATAGACCCAAGCGCCCGGAAAATAACGGCATTTATAGCCTGCCGCAAAAATCCGGATACTAAAATCTATATCCTCTCCATAACGCATATCAGAGAAACCACCCAAGGCTTCATACACCTCTTTCCGCATTCCCATATTAAAACTCCGGGGATAGAATGCATCTAAATGCCTCCGGCTTCCTCGGATCCCTCCTGTCGTAAAAAAAGAAGTCATCGAGTAATTGACCGCTTTCTGTATAGCGGAAAAAGAAGAATGCGCCCTGTCGGCACCACCAAAGGCATCCACCTTATAACGCATCAAGGACTCGTGTACTTGTTCCAGATAGCTGGCCGGAACGATACAATCCGAATCCAAGACAATCACGATCTCTCCTTCCGCATAACGTACCCCTTGATTGCGAGCCAAGCCCGGGCCTGAATTCTCTATATAGAAATAGCGAATCCTCAAGCGGTCATTATAGGCATTGACTATGGACTCACAAGGTATAGAAGAACCGTCGTCCACTACGATAACCTCAAAATGTACATATGTCTGCCGGGTAAGGCTGTTTAATAAATCGTCTATCTCCTCCGGACGATTGTAGACAGGAATAATAATTGAAAATACTTCCATTAAGCTAGATTTAATCTGCCGACAAAAGTAAAGAGTTAAAAAGCGTGTGTCAAAAAAGGGCACTGGACAAATAGAGGACATAGCTGGACATCGAATACCCCCTATTTTTTACCCCATAATAGAAAAACTGGACAAAATCCATAAGATACGCTCAGTTTATCCATACGGAAAAGTCTATTTATCAACAGCTTACAAAATACAATACTATCCGCTACTATTTGGACAAAGACTGGACGCACACAATATTATTTCATTCGCACATCTGCCCCCCACATTAATTTTTCCCGAAGCGTCTGATAAAATGTATGGTTATAGCGCTTGATGACTTTCGTCGTATAATCGGCCTTGCTCATCTTTAATTCGATACCTGCCGGGAATATTTCCGAACGTCCATCCAAAGAGATCAGAAAATATTTATTCCGGCTCTCTACCCGAAGCGTTATTATATCTGAATCCGGAATCACCAACGGACGCACGTTCAAGGAATGCGGAGCGACCGGACTCAAGACAATGCTATTACTTTGCGGGACGATAATCGGCCCATTTACGCTCATCGAATAGGCCGTGGAACCGGTAGGTGTAGCCACTACCAAACCATCCGCCTGATAAGAAGTCAGATATTCCCCATTCAAGAATGTATGAATCGTAATCATCGAGGAACTATCACGCTTCAGCACGGCGATCTCGTTCAAGGCGTAATTATATCCGCGAAACGCACGGTCTTCCGTATATAAACGCAAAAGGGTTCGTTCCTCTACCTTATAGTAATTCTTAAAAATCTCGTCCAGCGTATCCTCAACCTCATTACTGCTGACATCCGCAAGGAAGCCTAGCCGTCCGGTATTAATACCTAAAATAGGAATATCTTGTTTATTTACCCGGGCCGCCGTACGAAGGAACGTGCCATCTCCTCCCACGCTAAGCGCTATATCCAGATCAAACTCATCACCCACTAATAGCCCGCTCACCACTGGCTCAAAACCAAAAGCATCGGTAAGGAATGTATAAAAAGGGCTGTCCACATAAATATCAGCCTCTTGTTCACGAAGCTTCTCAAACAGGCGTTTAATCAGATTCTGTCTCTCAATCTGATATTCACTTCCAAATATTCCAACTTTCATTCTACGCTCCTTACTTTACATATTCATATAATGTAATAACTCATTCATCCGCTGCTGCAACATATCATCCACCATCCCCTTCTCCATAAAATGATAAAGCACCGTATAATTGAAACGCTCGAAACTACGGATCACGGGAGAGGCATCTTCCAAATCAATCTTAAGGGTTATAAGCAGACGGCCCGTATCTTTATCTTGATGGGATAACAAATTAAGGACATGGGCATTATTCGCCTCTACCAAACGGGCGATATCCGTTAATGAATAATCCTGTGGCATCATTTCCAATACGATCACGCTTCCAGCCGCCTCCGCATTACATAGCTCGGATAAAGCATCCACCAAACGATCCCGGGTAATCGCCCCCAAATAAGTTCCGTCCACGGAAACCACAGGCAACAGGCTCAATCCATATCGGGTTATCATTGCCAACGCTTCATGTAAATGTCCATTTTCCGAAATCGCCGGAGCGAATAAAACCGGCTCACCGATCGTAGCCGAAGGATCCGGCATCGCCAATAAGTCTTTTTCCGACACTAAACACTGGTATGCGCTATCACTCAATAACGGAAGATGCTTGAGTTTAAAATCCTCCATTAATGCCAACGCATATTCCGCTGTGTCAAAACTTTTTAACACCGGAATTTCCTTTGTTATGAAATCTTTCACCAACATTATTCTGTTAATTCCCTAAATCCTGCTAAATTTGCCGATACTTTTGTGCAAATGTAATGAAAGAAAAAAGATATACGATATACAATGACAAATTTAAGTGTAAACATTAACAAGGTTGCTACTATTCGTAAT
The DNA here is from genome assembly GCF_056640955.1 of Parabacteroides sp. KHUB-02. NCBI lineage: Bacteria > Pseudomonadati > Bacteroidota > Bacteroidia > Bacteroidales > Tannerellaceae > Parabacteroides > Parabacteroides sp. KHUB-02. Next base: position 1,727,426 of record NZ_JBWQEV010000001.1, read on the forward strand.
GCGAGAGGTGGCAATATGCCAAACGTGCTGAAAGTGGCGCAAGACTGTGAATTATTCGGGGCACAAGGAATTACGGTTCATCCCCGTCCGGATGAACGACACATACGCTATAGCGATGTTTATGGACTAAAACCTCTTATCCGGACAGAATTTAACATAGAAGGCTATCCTTGTGATAAATTCATCGACTTGGTATTGAAGGTAAAACCGACCCAAGTCACACTGGTTCCGGACGCTCCGGATGCCATCACGTCGAACTCAGGTTGGAACGTAAAGGACAATTTCGATTACTTAAGCGAATTGGTAGACACCTTTACCTCACAAGGAATCCGTACATCCATCTTCGTCGGAACAGACTTGGCGAATATCGAACTAGCGGCGAAAACAGGTACGGACCGTATTGAATTATATACGGAACCTTATGCGACCTATTATCCGGAAGATCGTGACAAAGCGATCGCTCCTTTTGTCGAGGCCGCGCAATTAGCTAAAAACTTAGGATTAGGCGTAAATGCCGGACACGATTTGAACTTAGAAAATCTGGCTTTCTTCAACAAGAATATCCCTTGGCTGGAGGAGGTTTCTATCGGCCATGCCTTGATTTGTGATGCGCTCTATTATGGTTTGCAAGAGACGATCGCTTTATACAAGGCATGCTTGAATAATTGAGAATGGAGAAGAATTGAATATTGAAAATTATAACCTATAATTCAAAACGATGAGTATTTTACTTTCACTACAGGCCGTAGGCTCTCAAACGGCAGATCAAATGCCGGATTTAACGGCTGTAACCCTTCCTACGGAAGCGGAAATCAATGTGATAGACCTTGCCTTTAAGGGAGGTTGGATTATGGTGGTATTGTTACTGCTCTCTCTGATGGCTATTTATATTTTTGTTCAACGTCTGATCATCATTCGCCGTGCGGGAAAAGAAGACGAGACGTTCATGAATCGTATTAAGGACTATATCCATGAAGGAAAAGTGGACTCGGCTCTCAATTTATGCCGGAGCACCAACACACCTTCCGCCCGTATGATCGAGAAAGGCATTACCCGTTTGGGCCGTCCGATGAACGATGTGCTCGTAGCGATCGAGAATGTCGGAAATTTGGAGATCGCTAAACTGGAAAAAGGTTTCCCCTTGATCGCGACGACCGCCGCCGGCGCTCCCATGCTTGGTTTCCTTGGGACAGTAACCGGTATGGTACGTGCTTTCTTCGATATGGCAAACGCAGGCACCAATGTTGATGTCTCCTTATTATCCGGTGGTATCTATGAGGCCTTGGTAACAACTGTTGGTGGTCTGGTTGTTGGTATTATTACATTGTTCGCGTACAACTATCTGGTATCTCAAGTAGATAACGTCGTGAACAAGATGGAGGCTCGTACGATGGAATTCATGGATTTATTAAATGAACCGGCTAATTAATTGAAAATGGAGAATTGAAAATTAAAAATGAGCCAACTCTCCTCTATTTAATTTTCAATTCTCCATTTTCAATTTTCAATTATAAAAAATTATGGCTCTAAAAAGAAGAACAAAGGTAAACGAAGCGTTCAGCATGGCCTCTATGACCGACGTCATATTCCTCTTGCTGATCTTCTTCATGGTTACCTCTACCGTAGTAATCCCGAACGCCATCAAGGTTACCTTGCCGCAAGCGCAAAAGCAGACAGCGGCGAAACCTCTTACGAGGGTAACGATAGACGCAAACTTGAATTACTACGTGGCATTTGGAAAGCAAAAAGAGGTACAGGTCTCATTTGATGAGATCACTCCTTTCTTGCAAGATAGTTACGCGAAGGAACCGGAGATGTTCGTCGCCTTATATGCCGACGAGACCGTGCCTTACAAAGAGATTGTAAAGATACTGAATATAGCGAACGAGAATAAATTCAAGATGGTGCTTGCTACCCGTCCGCAGAAATAACAGATATGAGACTGAATAAGGATGACATATACAGTTTGATCGGTACCGTTGCTTTTCACGGTGTCATTCTACTGATACTTTGGTTTACCGTATTGAAAACCGAGGTACCGGATGAAGACGGGGGTGTACTCGTTAATTTCGGGAATGTAGATGCCGCCGCCGGAATGTTCGAGCCTAAGTATACCGGGCAAGAACCGCCTCAGGAAACGACCACTCCCCCTCCTCCCGTACCGGAGCCGCAAGTGGAAACACCCAAGCAGGAACTCATCACTCAAGATATCGAGGAAAGCGTAGCCCTTGAGGACGCTAAAAAGAAGAAAGAGGAAGAGAAACGCAAGAAACAAGAGGCTGAGAAGAAACGGAAAGAAGAGGAGGAGAAAGAACGTATCCGCCGGGAAGAAGCCGAGAAGAAGCGTCTGGCCGAGGAACGCCGCAAGAAGGAACAGGCCATTAGCAACAAGGTGGCCGGAGCTTTTGGTATGGGAAACGCCGAGGGTAACAGCCAAGGCGACGCTGAAAGCGGAACCGGTAACCAAGGAAGTCCGTTCGGTAACTCTGATCACGGGGCTAATGAAGGCGTAGGCGGTTACGGATCATTTAATTTGAACGGCCGTTCCATTGGTGCCGGAGGTCTCCCCCGTCCCGCTTACACGATCCAAGAGGAGGGGCGTATTGTTATCAATATAACCGTAGATCCGAAAGGCAACGTTATATTTGCCGAGGTAGGCCGGGGAACTAATATCGACAACGCCTCCATGCGTAAAAGCGCTTTGGACGCAGCTCGAAAGGCGAAGTTCAACAGTATCAGCGGCGCTAATAACCAGAGTGGTACTATTACTTACGTGTACAAATTTAAATAATTGAATCTTATGAAGAAAGCGATCGTATTCTTAGCGAATGGCTTCGAGGAAATGGAAGCCACGGGAACCGTAGACATTTTGCGTCGCGGAGGTATAGACACGAAAACAGTCTCCATCACAGACGACCGTAAAGTGATTGGTGCTCACAATATGGAATATACGGCTGACGCCACATTTACCGAAATCGATCTTTCGGATGCTGATGCCTTGATCTTACCCGGAGGCATGCCCGGAGCATCCAACTTAAACAATTCGGAACCGGTGAAAGAAGCCTTATTACAACAATACCGTGAAGGACGTATCGTAGCGGCTATCTGCGCCGCCCCGATGGTATTAGGCGGTCTAGGTTTGTTAAAAGGTCGCAAAGCCACTTGTTATCCCGGGTTCGAACCGAAATTGATTGGTGCCACCGTAACAGGCGAGGCTGTCGAGGTAGATGGAAATGTAGTAACCGGTAGAGGACCGGGCTTGGTATTCAATTTTGGCCTAGCTTTAGTATCTGTACTAAAAGGTGATGCGGTTGCGGAGGAAGTTGCGGCCGGATTACTATTATAAGATTTAGATCATCAATCGAAACCCAATAGAATAGGGAACGTAATCCATTGAGTTATGTTTCCTATTCCATTGAGTTTTATCACCTATCCTATTGACTTACGAGATATCCCCCAAAGAGCTCACTGCCCTATTCTATTTTGATCGTTTCAACCGCTTGTCGCTTCGTCCCATCCATGGATACCGCACGATAACGAACCGTGGAGAAATCAATGGAACGTAAATCTATATTCCGAATAACGCTATTGTACATCGTACGGTAATAAATCACATGGTTTCGCATATCCGTAACCGAAGTCCATTGAGTAGCGCTCGGTATATCGCAAGGTACTTGCCCTAATGGGAATTCGATCCCTACGGGAATATCAAAATTATTCAATATCTGGAAACACTGGAAGACCGTTTCCAATGCGGTTTCTTGTTGTGGGGCCGAAGCTTGGTAAAAAGCCGCACGAACGAAACGTGACGGTGGAGTTACGTCGCCCGGAATCCCAAGGAAACCGCTTCCCGCACCCAATGAAGACAACTCGATATTTCCTAATTGTTGATTGGGGGCCGTACCCGGGAAAAGATTAACATAATTATTCAGGTTCGTCAGATGCCACTCGAAACTGGGAGAATTAGTCAGAACTCCTAACGTATTCTCATAGAAGTGTAGCTCACCCTTAATAATCTCAAGAACCAGTTGACGCCCCGACGGCTCGGCAAACCGCCAATGAACGGTAGACGCACGGGGATCTATATTGATAACATGCACTTTCTTAACAGCCTCTTTCACCTCCTCTACATTTGAACATTCCCCCAACAGCCAAGACACTAATTGCAGATCAGAGATACTTTTATCCCGAACTGCGGCATTATATTTCTCATATTCACCGTACTTTGGAAAATAAAACAATCCAGCCGATAACCCAACCTCATTGAGTCCTTCGGCGATAAATTCCTTTTGCTCCACTGCCAAGCCCACATATCCATAACGTGCCGTGAAAGTCATTCCATCAACCCCATTCGGAGTATACGATCGTTCGGTGTATCCTCTTGGAACCACGACATACTGGCTGTTCAAATTACTTCCACCCCATTCTATCGTACGTGCTACAATAGTCGTACTGTCCTTGCTTTTTAAGGTAATACCGGTGCAAGCCTCTGCAGCGGAAGGATTAATAAGCAAGCCGGCAATCGCAAATAAAATAAAGAAATATCTCATAAACATCATTTTTGATAAAAACAAGCGACAGGAGAAGGTTGTTTTCAAGATTTCAAGACTTTTTCGTATGTTTGCGGTCATTTTATCAAAAAGTATAATATGAATAATAATCTAAAAGGTTTCGCTTATGGAATAGCGACTTCTGTTACATTCGGTTTAATCCCTTTGTTTACATTGCCTCTTATGGAGAAGGGTATGCGGTTTGATTCGATATTGTTCTATCGTTTCTTATTCGCGGCCATCGCCTTATCGGGTATGCTTCTAGCAAAAAAGGAATCTTTCAGAACAGAGATGCGAAACCTACCGATATTGATTTTATTGGGTGCTTTTTATACAGGCTCGGCAATGTTCCTGTTTTGGGGCTATAATTTTATGGCGGCGGGAATCGCCACGACTCTACATTTCACCTATCCGATATTCGTAACCCTATTCATGCTGTTTGTATTCAAAGAAAAAACATCATGGATTACGCTCTTGGCGATCGGGCTCGCTATTTGTGGAGTAGCCCGTCTATCCATTGATGGAGGAGAGATGCGATTAAACGGGCTAGGCGTAATCATCGTATTACTCTCCGCCGTCGCTTATGCCCTCTATATCGTCACCGTCAATAAATCGAGGGTACATGATATGCCGGGACGAAAACTTACGTTCTATGTATTTATCGTCAGTACCTCTTTATTTTTCATAAAAGCACAGGCAGGAACAGGAATCCAACCCATTCCAGACCTGCCCTCTTTTATTAACCTCGTCTTATTAGCCTTCTTGCCAACCGTAGTATCTAACATTACATTGGTACAAGCCGTACACCATATCGGTTCCACCCTAACTTCCGTACTGGGAGCAACAGAACCCGTGACAGCCGTCTGCGTAGGTGTTTTAGTCTTTGGAGAGCCTTTCACCCCTCACCTCGCTTTAGGAATCTTACTGATTATCGTAGCGGTTACATTGATTATCCTGTCCAAATACATACAGAAAAATCTCCATGAGGCCAAGCGATTGTTCAAAGCACGGCACATCTTAAGAACCAAATAACAATACAACTGAAAGCAACACGGCATAGATAAATACATTCCGTGCCGTATGCCCTAAAGTTCTATTAAGCTCACGGCCTTGATACTGTTTCATCTCCAGCCATGTGGCGGCAAACAGCACGCTAAAAGCCGCGAATAAACAAACAAGCCAAGGTGAGGCATCCATCAATAAAGGCAGCGTGATCAAAAAAGCCAATATACCGTTCAGCAAATAAGTTACCAACCCGAACGTACGCCCGAATAGCACAATCGTAGTCCGTTTACGAGCCGCCTTATCTTGCTCATAATCCCGGTAATTATTCACGATCAAAATATTAGCGGACAACAGCCCCAATGACAACGAAAGCAAGAATGACAATAAGGAAAACGATAATGCTTGTACATAATACGTAAAACAAACCGGAATAATCCCATAAAACAATACGACACACACATCCCCCAGCCCGTTATAAGCCAAAGGAAATGGCCCTGCTGAATAAGCCAAGACACAAATCGCGATAGCAATTCCTACACCGATGAGCTCCCAGCCGGCAAAGAACAACAAGAAACAGCCACATAGACAAGAAAGCCCCAACGTGATAAAAGTCCCCCATAGCATTGCCTTAGGAGTTATCCAACCGGAAGCCACCGCTCGCTCCGGGCCTAACCGGTCCTCCTTATCCGCCCCCTTCTTAAAATCAAAATAATCATTGGCAAAATTACTGGCTATCTGGGCGAGTAAAGCCACCAAAACACAAAGGATCGCCGGAGCCAATTTAAATACTCCATCCCTGTAAGCCAGCGCACACCCAACTAATACCGGACTAAATGATGCCGGCAACGTTTTCGGACGTGCCGCCTCTAACCAAGCTTGAATTCTCGATCTGTTATTCTCCATTCTATTGTTTTATTCTTAAAATAACTACAAAAATAAAAAACAAATAACATATACTGTTGTTATTATCTAAAGAAATACTTGTATATTTGCGCCATGAAGAATTTTCTATTCATATTAGGTCTGTTGATTAGCTTCATGCTGTTTGCTCCCGAAGAAGGAACAAAGAGTATGGATGAGGTTATGTCTGCGACTAAAGAGGCCGTTATGAAAGAAAAAAACACGGCGGATGCCCAACGTCGTTTCGAAGTATTAAGTAACGAGCTGAAAAGCAGCAACTGCTTAACTCCCCGCAGGATTTCACAAACGACAAACAACACTATCGAAATACGGATATGGAAAAATATGGAGAAATCCCTTCAAGACATGCGTTTGAGAGGAGTAAATCAACTTCATAGAGTATCTCAACATATATCCACTTATCAGATCATAAATTTATCCACACTTCTGTGTCGTATGGGAGAGCATGTCTTTGCCCTACGAAAACTCATTATTTAGTTTTTAATTGTTTCATATTTGTATCTTTCGGTAAGTCATTGATATGTCTTATCGGCAGGAATATTGCATTTATTAAATCAATATTTCCGGGGAGTTATTGCCCATTTACATTATTATAAACAATTAAAAATTACAATTATGACAACTAATAAATCAGGTAAAATACGTATATATCTTTATGTTCTTCTAACAATCGCAGGTTGTGTATTCGCATGCAGTTCTATCATCCCTAACGACTATATTAAATTAGTAGTAGTTATGGGCACTCTATGTGTTGGTCTATATGGCATAATGAAAGGACTGAGTAGTACCGGGACGTCATCGGAAGAGGAAGTCTTGGAAAAAGAATAATAAAATACAACAATTATCGAATCCTAAAAAAATAAGAAGATCATGAGAATAAATAAAGATTTGGCTGATGCAATCATGATGGTTTCATTTATCGTATTGGTATTAGTCGGAACTACAACATTTGACAATGAGGTTACTAAAAACGTAACCATGGGATCCCTCGGTGTGATTACGGTAGCGATGTTAGTTCTTCGCGTCATAGGATCACGCCAAAAGGAAGAGGAAGAAGCCTTTTAGTAGTTAGTCCATTGGTTTCCTGTTGTTGTCCCGGGGTGACCCGGGATTATCTGAGATACGTTTTTCTACCTACATTATAATAACTTGCTGTTTGACTTGGGTATAGCGTTTTTACGCTTGACAACAGGAAACCGGACTTATATACCTTACACTTTTCGACTGAACTTTTTCTCTTTGACAAGACTAACTGCGGCAGCGGCGAAAAACAAGAAAACACCTCCCGTTAACAAAGCGAACACGGCATGCCCATGATAAACATTACGTACAATCCATCCATGAATGATTCCATTCGTGATCTGAGGTATCGTTATAAAGAAATTAAATATACCCATATAAGTACCCATCTTATCAGCGGGAAGACTATCGGAAAGAATAGCATAAGGCATCGCCAATATACTTGCCCACGCTATACCGATGCCAATCATGGAAAAGACCATCATTCCTGTGCTATTCAACAAATAGAGAGAAACCAGCCCTGCCCCTCCTAGGCATAAACAGAGGGCATGAGTCATTTTCCGACCTAAATGACGGGCAATCGGGATCAATAATAAAGCGAATAACATCGCCACAAAATTATAGATACTGAATAACTCACCTACCTTATCGCCAGCCATCGCATATTCGGCGGAAGCAGGATCTGTTGCCCCATATACATGTTCAGCGATAGCAGGCGTAGAATAAACCCACATGGAATACAAGGCAAACCAAGCGAAAAACTGGCATAAACCTAACTGTAACATTATTTTAGGCATATGAAAAATATCATGCATGATCTCCATAAAACCATTGCTATCCCGCCTTTTTTCAATGACCTCACCACCGGAAAGCCGAAACTCAGCCATCTCTTCCGGGGAATATTCCTTTGTCTTAAAAATTGTCCATAATACGCTCGCTAATAAAATCGCCGCACCGGCATAAAAGGCGAATTTAACATTATCGGCAACCTCACCAGCAACCGCCGTATTAGATAAACCAAACACCTTATTCATAATACTCGGCAACAAGGAACCAACGACAGCACCGATGCCGATCAAGAAAGTCTGGATCGAGAAGCCAGTCGTATGCTGCTCATCGGGTAGCATATCCCCTACCAAGGCACGGAAAGGCTCCATCGTTACATTGATGGAAGCATCCATGATCATCAACATACCCGCACCAATCAATACGGGAGATAAAATAGCCGTCTCTGTACCGGGTGACAAGAACAATCCCGCATTCGGCATCAATATCAAGGCAATCGTCGTAAAGATAGCTCCTACCAGAAAAAACGGACGCCGACGTCCTAAACGGCACCAAGTTTGGTCGGAATAATGACCAATGATAGGTTGTATGATCATACCTGTCAGCGGAGCCGCTAACCAAAATAAGGATAGTTGCTCTACATCCGCTCCATAGGTTTGAAGTATTCTACTTGAATTTGCGTTCTGAAGGGCGAAACCGAATTGAATGCCCAAGAAACCGAAAGTTAGATTCCAAATTTGCCAAAAACTCAAAAATGGTTTTGTTTTCATGAGAATTATGTTTTTTAAGGTATTTATTTGTTTGGTGACAAACATACGGAATTATTCCGAAACAGGACGTCGTCCCTATTCAAATTCATGCAAAGAAGTAGAGCAAACGTTTTCGGAAGCCACTTTTTTAACGGGTAGACTGTCTCACCACCAGATTTGTCTTGATAATCTTGCTCACGATACGATCCCCGTCACGCACGCCATTCAAACGTTCTATCAGCAAACGCATAGCGATAGCTCCCAACTCATAACCATGTTGATCCACGGAGGTCAGCAGGGGATCGCTAACTTCCGCTAAGCTATTATTCGTAAACCCACAAATCGAAACCTCATCGGGTATCCTCAACCCCTTGGCCTTGACAACATTCAGCACCCCAATAGCGGTCTCATCATTTACGGCGAAGAACGCATCCGGACGATTGGGTAACGACAATAATTCCGGGGTCAACCGAAGCGCCTCGGTATAATTATCACAAATCTTGATTAACTCTTTATCTACCGGTAATCCATTTTTACGCAAAGCATCCTCATACCCCATCCTACGATTATTAGAGATCGCTAAATGAGAAGGAGATCCGAAAAAGGCGATTCGCCGGCAACCGCTACGAATCAAGTATTCAACAGCGGAGCAAACCCCGGCATAATCATCAACGACCACCCGGTCTGTCAAGATCCCCGTGCATATACGATCGAAAAACACCATGGGTATATCGCTATCGATTAGTTCTTGGAAATGATTGTAGATCGTCGTCGTTTTAGCGACAGAAGCCAAGACACCGCAAACACGTGCTTCCAATAAAGCTTGCGCACCTTTTACTTCTTTCTCATAATTCTCATTACTTTGACAAATAATAACACGATACCCTCCCTTTTCCGCCTCATCTTCTATACCGGATAAAACAGAAGAAAAGAAATAATGTACGATCTGCGGTAAAATAACACCGATTGTTTTCGTATTATTTGTCCGTAAACTCAAGGCTAAGGCATTGGGCTTATATTTATGTTCACGAGCGTAAGCATTCACTATATTCTTGGTTTCTTGGCTGATATCCGGATGATCAGCCAAGGACCGAGAGACTGTTGACGGGGAAATATGCAAGGCTTTCGCTATATCCTTTATCGTGATTTGACGCTTTTTCATGGTTCTCTTTTTTATAAAATCAAAGATATGTATTTAGGTCATATAATGCAAACGTTTGCGAGAACGTTTGCGTAAATTTATAGGGGTATCGACAAACATTTTAACAACATGAGAGGTTTGATAAACATACATTTGCATTCACATACTATGGCTAAAATTCAATAAATATAATAGAGTATTAATCTTAAACTGTCTAATGCATGAAACAAAAAATGTATTCTTGCGACGCAAGAGTAATCTTATCTATCTTGATAGGATTGTTTCTCTCCTACAATGTTTTCGCACAAGACGTCACGATCAAAGGCAACGTGAAAGACGCGAAAGGTGAACCCATCATCGGGGCTAGTATCCTTGAAAAAGGAACTACGAATGGAACTGTTACCGATTTCGACGGTAACTTTATGCTCTCGGCGCCTAAAGGAAGTACGATCGGTATTTCTTACATAGGCTACAAATCACAAGACATTATCAACCAAGGACAAAGTAATTTAATTGTCGTATTACAAGAAGATACGGAAGTATTGGACGAGATTGTCGTAATCGGTTATGGTACGGTGAAGAAAGATGACGCTACCGGTTCCGTGACGGCCATTAAGCCAGATAAGATGAACCGGGGTTTGACCACCACCGCAACCGATATGATCAACGGTAAAATCGCCGGTGTAAATATCACGACTGACGGTGGAGCTCCGGGTTCGGGAGCCAGTATCCGCATCCGTGGTGGTTCTTCCTTATCGGCCAGCAACAACCCGCTGATCGTTATCGATGGACTTCCGATCGACAATGACGGTATCAAAGGGGTATCCAACCCGTTGAGTACGATCAACCCGAACGATATCGCAACATTCACCGTATTAAAAGACGCATCCGCCACAGCGATCTATGGTTCGCGTGCCTCTAACGGTGTGATTCTTATCACCACTAAGAAAGGAGAGAAAGGCTCCCGCCAACGGGTTACGTACGATGGAAACGTTTCTATCAGCACGAAGACCAAATCAATCGATGTTATGGGAGCTGACGAATATCGTAATTTCGTAACGGATCGTTTTGGGGCGGAATCAAGCGCCGTTAAGTTATTAGGAAAAGAAAATACGGATTGGCAGAAAGAGATCTTCCGTACAGCCGTGGGAACCGATCATAATATCACGGTATCCGGAGGCTTGAATAATATGCCTTATCGTGTATCCGTCGGATATACAAACCAAAATGGTATATTGAAAACCTCTAAGTTCGAACGTTATACTGGATCTGTAAACCTAGCTCCCAGTTTCTTCGAAGATCATTTAAATATTAACTTCAACGCCAAGGGAATGATCTCAAATAATCGTTTCGCCGATACGGGAGCTATCGGAGCGGCAATCGCATTCGACCCGACTCAACCAGTCATGAACGGCAACAGTAAATACGGAGGTTATTTTGCTTGGGAAAATGCCGGTGAATTTATCTCAATCGCTACAAAAAACCCGGTAGCGATGCTTCAACAGAAAAAAGAAGAGGCTAATTCTAAAAACTTGGTCGGTAATATCCAAGTTGATTATAAATTCCATTTCCTTCCCGAATTACGTGCAAACTTGAATTTAGGTATGGATATGGCTACCGGTACGCAAGACATTTACTATCCGAAAGAATCTCCATTAGGTTACGTGGATAACGGCAAAACAGGTTATGAGACAATCGACAAATACAATCACCTATTGGATTTTTATTTGCAATACGCTAAGGATTTCAATGAAAAGCATCATTTTGATATCATGGCTGGTTACTCTTGGCAACATTTCCATCGTTCCACAGAGAACGCATACAATAACTTGAACGGAGATAACCCGACTTCTTATATTTTCAAGACAGAAAGTTATTTGATCTCTTTCTTCGGACGTGTCAATTATTCATTCATGAATCGCTATCTTATCACCGCTACCTTACGTAACGATGGCACTTCCCGCTTCTCTAAAGACAACCGTTGGGGATTGTTCCCTTCCGTGGCTTTAGGATGGAAGATCAAGGAAGAGGGCTTTATGAAAGACGTGGACGCTGTATCGGATTTAAAACTACGCTTGGGTTATGGTATTACCGGTCAACAGGATATCTCGCAAGGAGACTACCCGTATATGGCGACTTATTTCGCAGGACAAGACGGAGCCTACTATCAATTTGGCGACCAATTTGTTCCTATCGCCCGTCCCGACGGTTACAACCCGAACTTGAAATGGGAGGAGACTACTACTTGGAACGCCGGATTCGACTTCGGATTCTTAGATAACCGTATCACTTCATCCTTGGATTATTATTACAGGGAAACTAAGGACTTGATCAATGTGATCGACGTACCTGCCGGAACAAACTTCAAGAACCGTATCGTCAGCAATATCGGTTCTTTGAGAAATCAAGGTGTTGAGTTCTCCATCAACGCTAAAGCGATCTCAACCCCTGATTGGAAATGGGATCTAGGCTTTAATGTCGCTTGGAACAACAACGAGATTACCAAGCTAACCGCACAGGATGACGCCTCATCCATCGTATTGACAGGAACCGTAGAAGGTGGTACCGGGACCATGATACAGGCACAAGGCGTGAATCACCCGGCGAACTCATTCTATGTATACGAGCAGGTATATGATCAACAGGGAAATCCGATCGAAGGATTATACGTGGACCGCAACGGAGATGGCGTGATCAATGACGAGGACCGTTATTTCTGCCATAAACCGGCGGCCGATGTAACGATGGGCTTTACTTCTAAATTGGTATGGAAAGCATGGGATTTCAGTTTCTCACTTCGTTCCAACCTCGGGAACTATGTATATAATAATGTAGCCTCATCCAATGCGGCATTAAGTGAAGGTAGTATTAACAATAAAGGCTATCTATCCAACCGTCCGCTATCCGCTTTCGATACGAATTTCCAGAACATGAACGTATTGTCCGATTATTATGTACAAAACGCATCCTTCTTACGCTGCGATAATATCACGTTGGGTTACTCTTTCAACAAATTATTCGGCGTATTGGGCGGACGCATCTACGGAACCGTACAGAATCCTTTTGTTATCACGAAATATAAAGGATTGGATCCGGAGGTAGCGAACGCAGCTGATAAGACCTTCGGTATCGATAAGAACGTATATCCTCGCCCATTGGTAGGTATACTCGGTGTAAGTCTTAACTTCTAATTTTAAATCAGGATATCTATATGAATACGAAATTCTTTAAATATATAATACCGGCTTTATCGCTGGTTTTCAGCGTAAACTTCACCTCTTGCCTAGGTGATCTCGATGTTACGCCTATCGATCCGAACCTAAACGTAGAGTTCGATCAGAACGCCAATTTCGCCAAGATCTATGCGGGATTAGCCATCACAGGAAATAAAGGTCCCGACGGACAAGGAGATATCGCCGACACGGATGAGGGAGCGTCGGGTTTGATGCGTATGCTATTCAACCTAAATGAGCTTCCTACGGACGAGGCGATTTGCGCTTGGTCTGGCGACGTGGATGTATATCCCTTGAACTTCGCTAAGTTTACCGCCTCGAACGGTGTGGTATTGAATATGTTCAACCGTCTGTACATCCAAATCGCTCAGTGTAATAACTTCTTAATACAGACAGAGGGCAAGGATGACGAGGAAAGTCTTACACAGCGTGCTGAAGTTCGTTTTATCCGTGCCTTGGATTATTATTATTTGATTGATTTATATGGCAATGTCCCGTTCGTTGATGAGAACACGGGTATCGGTACCTATGTTCCCGAACGGATTACCCGGGCGAATCTCTATACCTATATAGAGAAAGAGTTGAAAGAAATCGAGCCACAAATGAAGGCTCCCCGTGCAAATGTATATGGACGTGCCGATCAAGCCGCCGTATGGATGCTACTTTCCCGCTTATATCTGAACGCGGAAGTATATACAGGTACCCCTCAATGGTCTGCCGCCGCTGAATACGCAAAGAAAGTCATGGACGCCGGTTTCTCTCTGGCTCCTAATTATGGAGATAATTTCCTTGCAGATAACAACACCTCTCCCGAGATGATCCTGCCGATTTGTTATGATGGCGTACAGACTCGCTCTTGGTCCGGATTGTTCTTTATCGCCAGCTTTATCAGTGGTGACATGAACGCACTAGATGATTTCGGGACTAAAGAAGCATGGGGTGGTAACCGTGCCCGCATGGCATTGGTGAAAAAGTTCGCTTCTGATGGAGACTTATCGAAAACAGCTGATACACGTGCCTCTTTCTGGACTACAGACCGTACATTCGAGATCAATAAGCCGACCGAGTTTACAGAAGGTTATTCTGTAACTAAATTCAAGAATATCACGAAATCCGGACAAATCGGTCACGATCCGAATCAGCAGTTCCCGGATATGGATTTCCCATTGTTCCGTTTAGCCGAGGCTAATCTGACCTTCGCCGAAGCCACATTACGGGCAGGAGGCGATAAACAAGCCGCTTTAAGCGCTATTAACCAGCTACGGAAAAGAGCGAAAGCCACGGAAATTACGGCAACCGATCTTACTTTGGATTTTGTGCTTGATGAGAAGGCCCGTGAGTTCTATTTTGAGGCGCAACGCCGTACGGATTTGATCCGCTACAATAAGTTCACCTCCAATTATACTTGGGATTGGAAAGGCGAGACAGCGGGAGGTACTTCAATCTCCAGTCACTTCTCATTGTTACCGATTCCTTCGACCCAACTCGTGGCAAACAGTAACTTGAAACAAAATCCGGGTTATTAATCGTAAAACCTATTAATAAGTAACAATTATGAATAAAGTCAATATATTATCCATCGTGTTTGCGGGCATCTGTGCTTTTTCTGCCTGCACGGACGATAAAGATCCGGTTATCAATGACCTAAAGGACTCAGAAGGTAATAATATATCTTTTACCCTCAATGCTCCGAATAACAGTTCATATACTTTAATGCCGGAAAATGCCAGTAGTATCATCGATATTTTTACCTGTGAACAACCGGATTACGGTTTCGCGGCAGGTGTAACGTATACCGTACAAGTCTGTGAAGGAGGAACTGAATTCGAGAAATTCGAGTCGCTGCCGACTACCGGTTCCGGCGAAAAAGTCTTGATCAAGACATTCGAGCTGAATGATGCCATGAACAATCTGGGAATGGTTAATCCCACCGTAGCTTATAATGTGGACTTCCGTCTTAAAGCATTTATTAACGACAGTGTTCCCGAACTTTATTCGAACACGGTAAACATGGCGATCACTCCATATAGTGGCGCCCGTACCCAAGTTTATTTCGTGGGTGACATATTCGACAACGGATGGAACAATAACGACCCATCGATGCGTATATTCGCCGACGACGATGTTAATAATATGTTATTCACTTACACGGGTTTCGTAAAAGCCGGTAGCGCATTCAAGATCATTCAAACCCCGGGTGATTGGGGCATTCAATGGGGTTACGACAGCGACGGAGCATTAAGCAATGACGGCGGTAGCGGTAATATCGAAGGCTTCACGCAGGATGGCTATTATACGATCACGTTAGACTTGGCTGGTAACAAATACAGCATCGAACCTTATACCGGAGCGACAACCGAATACAAACAAATCTCCCTGATTGGAGACTTCAATGATTGGGGTGGTGATCTAGATTTACAACAGGCTAGTTACGACAAGCACATCTGGATCGGCGAGAAAATAGAGATTCCGTCCGATGGCGGTTTGAAATTACGTGCGGATCATGACTGGGCCGTAAGCTTCGGTGGCAGCAATAGTTTGTGGAACGATAAACAAGGACAATTCGCCAAATTTGACGGAGGTGATAATGTAAAGGTTTCCGCCGGTACCTATTTTATCAAGTTTAATGACTTAACGAAACATATCATTCTACTAGCCGAATAAGGCATTACTTAAATTACCATCCTTTACTTGATTTAAAAGTCAAGTAAAGGTGGTAATAGATAAAAGTAACGCTTGTGTTTATGAATTATGTCTCAAAAGATATGTTTTAGAACATGATTTTGTTAAATCACGTTAAGCAAATGAGATTTCCAAACTATTCGTTATGCTACATAACATAAAACCTCTATATTTGCACTGTGTTTTTCATGGTATTAGATTTAAGGTTAACAATGAAGATTGGCTGTCCGTGATGGATAGCCTTTTTTTGTTTCCTTCTAATAGTACATATTGGATTTGATGCCATTGCTGACATACAACAAACCATTCTTTCTTGTGATATAAATATTGTTTTCTCTAGCCAACCAGCCAATAGCCAAGGCTAGGTCCTCAATACTTAAAGACAATTTACGGCTTAACTCTTGCGTAGATATTTCATTTACCTCGTTTAGCGCATGCCACACTTTTCCTGCGTTTAGTCCAATTCTTCCTTTTTCCATAATCAAAATACTTTTCTAGTAAACGAACTATATTCTTTTTGTTTCCTCTTTCCTACGATTAGTAGTCATTTGTAAAGTTCGCCCTTAAATTTTAGGGAATCAATATCCATTCTTTCGTTTCTATGTTCTATTTTTATTATCTTGAATAATAAGTATTTATTAATTCCTATATTTGAGACGAATTACCGATTAGATATGGAAAAGGAAATGCTCACATTCGATATCACGAACGATTTTATCGTCGGAGATCGTATCACAAAAGAGACGCTAAACAAATACAGCAAGCTGCCTCATAAGATAAAGGCAGGTTTGTTTCTCCTTTGTGTAGAAGGTTCCGTGCAGGCTTCTATCAATCTAGCGAAGTATACGATTAACAAATATGATTTCGTGACCTTAGTGCCCAGCAATTTTATCCAGTTCCATGAAATATCGGACGACGCTCGTTTCTATTTCGCCGGATTCTCTTCGGAGTTTATGACAAACATCAATTTTATTAAATCAACCATGAGCTTTCTTCCCGTTATCACGGAACATCCGATCATGCCGCTGGAAGAATCTGTAGCTCAATTATATATTGACGGATACCGTTTATTGATACGTGCGCAATCCTTATCCCCGTCTTATTCTATGGTAAATAAAAACCTAGTCATCGCTTATCTCACGATATTCATGCAAGGAACGGCTGAGTTATATAAAAATCATAGCCATTGGACAAATGGAATCCGTACGCGCACCAATGAGATTTACCGTAAGTTTATCCAACTTGTCGTAGAGCATTATACCACCGAGCACAGCGTTTCTTTTTACGCCGCTCAATTAAATTTGTCGTTACCTCATTTCTGCACGACTATTAAGAAAGCGATCGGACTTACTCCCTTGGAAATCATTTCCTCCATTATCACGATGGATGCCAAGGCACAATTAAGATCGACAGACTTAACCGTAAAAGAGATCGCTTTCTCTTTAGGCTTTAACAACCTGTCTTTTTTCAACAAATATTTCAGGCAGCATACGGGAATGACACCTCAAGAATATAGAAGAATGAAAATTCCCTCAAGCACGTAGCCATCACTTCTTTTGTAAAACCATACGATCGATATCGGGCATCCATGAGTTTCCATTCGATAAGCGTATGCGATTCATCCCGGGTTTCAAACGGATCTCTATTTGCTCGCTAGCGACCTCATGCGCAGGATGAGCCTCTACATTTTTTACGACAACTCCATTAACTTGACAAATTAATTCTCGATTCTCCGCACACTGATAATCCACGGACATCAAGTATAAACCTCCCTCACGACTGTATACATTATGCCATTCCAGATAATTGCTATCACGATTACCTAATCCCGTAACCTTCGCACCTCCAGAGCAATTCCCGTCATCCTCATAAATCGCCGTTCCAAACGCTTTGTGATTTTTTATTTCTTGATAGTCTTGCAGCCAAGCACATTCCGCCTCATAAACCGTCCGTTCTCCCCTTTCCAGTCCATCCAGACGGAAAATACGTGTCCCATGCGCAGGTATGGTTACGGAAAAATCCCGATCCTTGTACTTTCCAAGATCTCTCCTTTCAAATAAGTCCCGTACACTCACGTCGCCCCGCAAATAGAAATCGGCAAAATCCAGATGAATAGTCCGTTCCTCATCCGTAGAGTTATAGACGGCGACAGCGCATGTATTCCCATTCACTTCTTCCAGATCCTTTGTCAAGATATACACTCCATCCATTTGCTTAACGACATAAGCTTGCAAGCCTAGTACGTCTTGATTTAACGCTATCAGTTCCTCGTTTTTCAGTAGCCGCAAAGATTTCTCAGAGATGGTAGTCAGATCACAGCCGATCAATAAAGGGGAACTCATGATACACCACATTCCAAAATGAGTTTTATCTTCTTCCTCACTCATTCCACGGCCGATCTCAAGCATATCCATATCATTATATTTTCCTTCGCTCGCATAAGCGGACAAATATAGATTCTGCCGGATAATATTCTTCACGGACTCCCAGCTAGGATTTATATCTTGCGAGATACGCCATGAGAAGGCAACGTCATGCACCCACGTACCGGGAAAATCCCAACGACATACATTCATACGCACATCTTTACGGCTGGTAGCTAGTATCGCATTATGGATCGCCGTGAATCGCTCTTGCTCATCCAGACCTAATTGATCGAAATTCTGTTTGGCATCGCCGCCACAAAAGTCGATCTTAATAAAATCGAATCCTATTTCCTTAAAGAAGTAGTCTGCGTCCTGACGATCGTGCCCATAAAAGCCGACATTGATCCCTAAAGAATCCTTATCCCAAAAGGAGCCGCAAGTATTCCGGCCCGCATCGGAATAAATACCCGCCTTAAACCCTAACGCATGGATATGATCTACCGTCTGCTTCAAGCCATTCGGAAAACGGACCGGATGAGTGATTAACTCCCCGCTCGCATCCCGTCCCCCAAAATACCCGTCATCAATATTGATATATTTATATCCAACCTCTTTCAAGCCATTCCGCGACATCGCATCAGCTTGTTTCATTATCAGTTTGTCGCTGATATTCACTCGATAGGTATTCCATGAGCTCCATCCCATCGTGGGAGGATCATACGCAAAAACAGAAGATGCCAAGAGAAGCAAGGCGATTGATATATAGTTTCGCATGGTATAAAATTTTCATGTATAACGTTCTTAATCAAACAAAAATAAGAAAAGTGCATCAGACCGCCAAATCGGGATAAACGAAAAAAGGGAAGTATGCCTTTTTGACGTGACATACTTCCCTCATTTATATAAACTCTGTATTTGGATTACCAGATAACCACCCGATCAGCCGGAGCCATAAACATCGGATCGCCCTCTTTAATGTCAAAAGCGGCATAGAACGGGGCGATATTACGCAAGGCAGCGTTCACACGCCATTTTCCCAATGAATGCGGGTCGATCTTGGTACGACGACGGATCTCCTCGGGACGGATATTTTGTCCCCACAACGTCGCATACCCCAAGAAGAAACGTTGCTCATTCGTGAAGCCATCGATCGGGGCCGGAGTCTCTTTGCCCTTCAAGCTATTCAAATAAGCTTGGTGAGCGACCAACAAACCTCCGTGGTCGGCGATATTCTCACCCAACGTAAAACGTCCGTTGGCATGAAGCGTATCTATTACGATAATCTGGTCATATTGATCAACCAATTTATCAGCACGCTCCTTGAAACGAACAGCATCCTCGGCAGTCCACCAATCGATCAAATTACCATCCTTATCGTAGTTACGTCCCTGATCATCGAATCCATGCGTCATCTCATGGCCGATTACCACACCGATAGCGCCATAGTTCACCGCATCGTCGGCATCCGGATTAAAGAATGGAGGCTGAAGGATCGCGGCCGGGAAACAGATCTCATTCGTAGTCGGATTGTAATAAGCGTTCACGGTCTGCGGATTCATATGCCAACGAGACTTATCGACCGGCTTATCCACGTCCGCCAATTGATAGGCCATATCGAAGATGTTAGAACGGCGAACATTCGCCCAATAAGAATCGTCCTTGATCTCCAAACCACTATAATCACGCCATTTGTCCGGATAACCAATTTTCACCGTAAAGGCAGCCAATTTCTCTTGAGCTTTCGCCTTAGTCGTATCGCTCATCCATTCCAAGCCGTTGATCCGCTCGCTCAAAGCAGTCTGCAAATTCCCCACCAGCGTTAACATCTTTTCCTTGGAAGAAGCCGGGAAGTATTTCTCTACATACATCTCGCCGACGGCCTCGCCCAACGCACCGTTTACCGTATTCAACGAACGCTTCCAACGAGGTTGTTGTTCCTGCTTTCCGGACATTACCTTTCCATAGAACTCAAAATCAGCATCTACAAAATCATCACTTAGGTATGGAGCCGCCGCGCTCAATAAATTAAACGCCAAATAATATTTTTGCTCATCGACCGTCGTATTCCGCAAAGCCTCACTCATATCCTTATAGAAGTTGATTTGCTTCGCGTCCAACTCTTTCAGCCCGGCTAATCCCATGGATTCAAAATATACATCCCAATCCAACGGAGACTCTATTTTCTTGAAATCCTCGTAAGGCAATTTATTATAGTTTTTCTGGGAGTCACGCAAATCCTCACGGCCATAAGAGATCTCAGCGATAGCCTTCTCTATTTTCATCACGGCATCCACCGCCGCATCCGCCTGTTCCGGGCTTGAGCCGGCCAATGTAAATAATTTATTTATATAAGCCCTGTAAGCATCACGCATCTTGGCGGAGCCTTCATCTTCCAACAAATAATAATCCCGATCGCCCATTCCGATACCAGCCTGATACAGCTGGACGATATTCATGGCACTATTCTTCTCGTCAGCGTCCACGAACAAAGCGAAGAACGGAGCCATGCCTTCCTTATGAAGCGTAGCCACCATCTTAGAGACATCCGATTTCGTCGCCAGCGCATTGATAGCGGCCAGTTCCTCTTTGATAGGAGCCACTCCATCGGCATTCAACTTCGTGCTATCCAATCCCATCGCATACAAAGCGCCGATCTTCCCGGCGACACAGCCCGCCTCATGGGGCGTAGCGCTAAGTTCCTCGATCAATACCCGGAGCTGCTCTTGGTTATTCTCTAGTAATTGGTCGAAAGTTCCGAAACGAGCGTATTCCGGTTTCAAAGGATTATTCTTAATCCATCCACCACAAGCGTATTCATAAAAATCCGTGCCTGCGGCAACCGTGGTATCCATATTCGCAGGATTAATAGCAGCGATCTTCACTACCTCTTTCTGAGGAGTGTTACAACTCGCTAAAGCGACTATCCCAGCCGCTAAAAACGGAAACATTTTTCTCTTTCTCATTTTGTTTAGTCTTTTGCCTTAAAACCTTACAAAGATACGATAAATACACAAAAGAAAAACATGTACGTGTTTCTTTTAAAACATGTACGACTTTTTCCGAAAACACGTACGTGTTTTTCGAACGATAAAAGGATTCATGTATTCAAGAATAAGTGTATCTTTGCCAACAAATCATTTATATCATGAAGAAACTAATAATCAGCGTTTGGGCATTTATCGCCCTTCCCTTATTCGCTCAGCGAGACGCGAATATCCGTATTTATCCGGAGCAAGGTAACCAACAGATCAGTAAACATATTTACGGGCAATTCGCCGAACATCTAGGGAGTTGTATCTACGGTGGCTTATGGGTGGGGCCGGAGTCCGACATCCCTAATACCCAAGGATACCGTACGGATGTCTTGAACGCGTTGAAGAAACTACAGATCCCGAACTTACGTTGGCCGGGCGGTTGCTTCGCCGACGAATATCATTGGATGGATGGAATCGGCCCCAAGGAAAATCGCCCGAAAATGGTGAATAATAACTGGGGAGGGACGATTGAGGATAATAGTTTTGGAACCCATGAGTTCTTGAATCTATGTGAGTTATTAGGTTGTGAGCCTTACATCAGCGGAAACGTGGGAAGCGGTACGGTTGAGGAAATGGCTAAATGGGTGGAATACATGACCTCGGAAGGAGACAGCCCAATGGCCAACCTACGCCGGAAAAATGGCCGGGATAAGGCATGGAAAGTCAAGTTTTTCGGCGTTGGGAACGAGAGTTGGGGATGCGGGGGCAGTATGCGACCGGAATATTATTCCGACCTTTACCGTCGTTACTCTACGTATTGCCGTAACTATGATAGCAATGTCTTGTTCAAGATCGCCAGCGGTGCCAGCGATTATGATTACAACTGGACCGAGACGCTGATGAAACAAATCGGCGGACGCATGGATGGTATCTCTTTACATTATTATACAGTAGGAGATTGGAACAATAAAGGCTCCGCTACCGATTTCAACACGGAGGATTATTACTGGACCTTAGGAAAATGCCTTGAGATAGAGGATGTCGTTAAAAAGCATATCGCTATCATGGATAAATACGACCCGAAGAAAAATATAGCCCTCATGGTAGACGAATGGGGCACTTGGTGGGATGTGGAACCCGGTACGATCCCCGGCCATCTGTTCCAGCAAAACACGATGCGCGACGCTTTCGTGGCCGCTCTTACCCTACATGTCTTCCACAAATATACGGACCGGGTGAAAATGACCAACATCGCACAGATTGTCAATGTATTGCAGTCCATGATCCTCACGAAAGGCAAGGACATGGTGCTTACGCCTACTTACCATGTGTTCGAGATGTACAAAGTTCATCAAGACGCTACCTTTTTGCCGATGGATCTAATCTGCGACAAGGAGAAAGTAAGAGACAACCGGGAAGTGCCGGTCGTAAGCGCCTCCGCATCCCGGGACTCGCAGGGTAAAATCCATATCTCGTTGGCAAACGTAGATCCCCGGCAAAGCGAGAACATCCATATCGACCTGCAAAACGTAACGATAAAGAGCGTGAACGGGCGTATCCTGACAGCGTCCTCCATAAACGACTATAACACATTCGATTCGCCGGAGAAGGTCAAGCCGGAAGTTTTCAAGGGAGCCAAGGTGGAAAAGGGAAAGTTAAGCGTCAGCCTTCCTCCCATGTCGATCGTCGTATTAGAAGTTTTATAAAAAGACGGACAATAACATGGCAATGTTTCTATAATTATTAACTTTGCCCGAAGAATTAAAAAACACATTAAAGAAACGCATTATGAAACCTACATTATTTGTATTGGCAGCCGGAATGGGTAGTCGTTATGGAGGATTAAAACAATTGGACGGCCTAGGTCCCAATGGCGAGACCATCATGGACTATTCTATTTTCGATGCTATTCGTGGCGGGTTCGGTAAACTTGTATTCGTTATCCGCAAATCTTTCGAGAAAGACTTCCGTGAGAAAATCATCTCCAAATATGAGAACCATATCCCGGTTGAAGTCGTATTCCAAGACTTGAACGATCTTCCGGAGGGCTTCACTTGCCCGGAGGGACGTGAGAAACCGTGGGGAACCAACCATGCCGTATTGATGGGCAAGAAGGTTATCAATGAGCCTTTCGCCGTAATCAACGCCGATGATTTCTACGGACGTGACAGCTTCGCCGTATTAGGCAAGCAATTGTCTGAGATGGATGGCAAGAAGAATGATTATTGCATGGTAGGCTACCGTGTAGGTAATACGTTGAGCGAGAGCGGTTCCGTGGCACGTGGTGTTTGCGCCACGAACGAGGAAGGTTATCTGACAGGCGTCGTGGAACGTACCGCTATCGAACGTATCGACGGAGATATCCAGTTTGTAGACGAGAACGGAAAGAAGGTCGTATTGGAAGAAAACACGCCGGTCTCCATGAATATGTGGGGCTTCACTCCCGATTATTTCGAGTATTCCGAGGAATTCTTCAAAGAGTTCTTGAAAGCGAACATGGGTAATTTAAAGAGTGAATATTTCATCCCGTTGATGGTAAATAAATTGATCACGGAAGGAACAGCCCGTGTGAAAGTATTGGATACAACCTCCAAATGGTTCGGCGTAACTTACGCAGCGGATCGTCAAGGCGTTGTGGATAAGATCCAAGCCTTGGTAGACGCAGGCGAGTATCCAAGCAAATTATTCTGATTATAAGGTTCTTATGGCTGATTCCTCAGCAGGAAGTAACAGCCGTGGCCTAAGACTTTTATCGTATCACCCTTGTGAAGCGATCTTTTCACCTCTGTGAAACGATCTTTTCACGGGGGTGATACGATCTTTTCACTCCTGTGAAAAGATCAATACCTCCTAATGAAAACGATACTATATATATTTCCATTACCCAAAAGACCTAGTCCAAAGCTTTTGTATGTAACCATTCAGAAAGCAAATCCGCGACCTCTATATTATTTAAATCCGACATAGGGAAATGGGTATTGCCATGTAATCCTACCTCCGGTAAATGAATAACGGTGACATCCCCACCCAGATCATTCAGCATTTTTGCC
The DNA here is from genome assembly GCF_056640955.1 of Parabacteroides sp. KHUB-02. NCBI lineage: Bacteria > Pseudomonadati > Bacteroidota > Bacteroidia > Bacteroidales > Tannerellaceae > Parabacteroides > Parabacteroides sp. KHUB-02. The sequence goes on from NZ_JBWQEV010000001.1 coordinate 1,751,904, forward strand.
CATATCTTCATCAAGTACAAACGGCGTGTCCATTCATATAACTCCGGACGCTCATCAGTCTCGGGTAAATTATCTCCATAATAAATGACGATAGGGACCTTGGTATATTCCATGAATACGGACATAGGTACTTCAATGCCTTCCATTTTCTTGGAAAGCGTAATAAACTTAGCCTCCTCCGGCAATTGCCCTTCCGGAAAAGGAACCGCTCCACCCGGTTCGTATGACGCGATAGCCTTAATGTTTCTCGTCTTAAGCAATGTATTCCATCCAACGGGCCCGCCTTGCGAATGGGTAATAAATACGCCCGGGCCTATCTTGTCGAACAAAGCGGCGTAGGCATCCGAATAGACCTCAAAATCCGTCGTGCCAATAGTCGGCGTCATTTGACGAAAATATTGGTCCAAGGTTTCCTTATCCCGCTTAAACTGTACTCCTTCAAAATAATCCGGCCAGATACCTACACGAAAACGGTTAAACCAAACCTCCTCGTCAAACGCCGGGGAAATTGTCACGCTCTCCGTACCTCTACCGGCGTTCCCTCTACGAGGCTGATCGACAAGATAGACACTAAACCCGCAACGTAAGAAAATATTCTGGAAGCCCTCACGCCCGTCGGGTGTGGTTTCCCATGTCTTAGAAAACTGCCCTACACCATGGGCGAATACCAATGGGTATTTCCTCGCTCCGACCGGCTTTTGATAAAATACGTACGCATGGTCGCCATGATAAGTATGCCCTAATGAGTCAACCAAGACCGTACCTCCAATAGCGAAGCTGCCTTGCTCATCCACCATCAGGACACGCTCATCTCGCTGTTTACATCCAACAAGCAAAAGAATGATACTAAGTATAAAAACAGGTCTCATATTTCCGATAGCTAAATCTATTTCTGTACTTTTGATTCTTGTAACGCGTTATAACGGCTTCCCACTACAGGGATAGCGGAAACCGCATCCTCCAATTCCCTCATCTCACCGGCGGTGAAAATGATATCCGCAGCACGTAAATTCTCCTCCAGATGAGACAGCTTCGTAGTCCCCGGTATAGCTACAATCCAAGGTTTCTTATTCATTAACCATGCCAAGGCAACTTGCGCGGGCGTGATCCCCCGTGTCCTCCCAAAAGCATTCAGCACTTCCACGATCCGCATATTGGCACGGATAGCTTCCGGTTGGAAACGAGGTAAATCTTGACGATTGTCGTTTTCCGGATCAAACCGAGTATACTCGTTAATCAAGCCTCCCAAAAAGCCTCGATTTATCGGACTATAAGGAACAAAGCCAATACCCAGTTCCTCACACAACGGCAATATGCTATCCTCCACGGCACGATGCATCAAATGGTATTCACTCTGTATAGCCGTAACAGGGCAGATCCTATGGGCACGGCGGATGGTATCGGCATTCACCTCACAAAGCCCGAAATGTAATACCTTGCCTTCTCTGATCAATTCGTTCACAGTCTCAGCGACGACCTCAATCGGAGTGTTCGGGTCCGCACGATGCTGGTAAAACATACCGAGAGTTTCTACTCCAAGGTTGCGAAGCGAATTCTCACATACCTTACGTATATTGTTGGGAGAACTATCTTCCTCTGTCTTGATTTGTACGCCATCCACAAACTTATGCCCAAATTTAGTAGTTACAAATACCCGGTCCGAATAACCTTTCAACGCTTCGCCAACTAATCGTTCATTCGTTTGATAACCATAGCTCTCTGCCGTGTCGAACAAAGTAACGCCACGATCGATGGCCTCATGTACCAAAGCGATTACTTGCTTCTTGCCGGGATGCTGGCTGCGATGATAATTCAATCCCATACAACCGAAGCCAATAGCCGATACGACCATGGAAGCCGTACCGCTTCCTAAGGTTCGTTTTGCGCTAATTCCAGCCGCGACCTTACTACCTAAAGCCAAGGGCTCTTGCTTATCCCGGCTCTCATTAGCTACCATTTCATTGGATATAGAAGAAACACACATCGCGGCTCCCGACAGCATCGCCGACCTTAAAAATCCCCGACGATTTATTCCATTGTACTTTCTCATAACTTATGATCTTTTAATAAATAATCTATTTGTCGCAAAAATACCATGTTCCGACATCCGGACATGTACCAAAAATACGGATAGATATACCAATTTCATCGCTCGGAAGACAAAAACATAGGAAAAGAAGTACATTTGCGAAAACTAAAGAGATTAAGCCATGAATGAGATAATGAATATCAACACAGTACAACAATACAACGATTATTTCGGCATAGAAACCAGACATCCATTAGTCAGCGTTATCGACGGACGTGAAGCAAAACCCCTGCGCTTTTGCAGAAAGCTATATAACCTTTATGCTATATTGCTGAAAGACACGGACTGCGGGCAACTGAAATATGGACGAAGTATATACGACTATCAAAAGGGAGCGATGCTCTTTCTTGCCCCGGGCCAAGTATTGGGTTCGGAAGACGATGGATTATTACACCAACCGGAAGGATGGGTATTGGTATTCCACCCCGAGCTTTTACGAGGAACGCCATTGGCCCATATCATGAGGGACTACTCCTACTTCTCTTACTATGCGAATGAGGCCCTTCACCTTTCGGGACAAGAGCGCAAAACGGTGATCGAATGCATGGAAAGGATAAAGGAAGAACTGCAATACCCTATTGATAAGCACAGTAAATCATTGATAACAGATAATATAAAGCTATTCTTGGATTATTGCACACGTTTCTATGACCGCCAGTTCATCACACGTGAGAATACGAACCAAGACACATTTGCCCGATTCGAGGCATTATTAAACGAATACTTCAATTCAGGAAAACCAGCCCTATATGGGATACCGTCCGTACCCTATTGCGCGGAGAAACTCTGTTTGTCCCCTAACTATTTGAGCGATTTGCTGAAAAAGGAAACTGGCTTATCGGCATTGAAACACATCCAGCAAAAAACACTGGAGATTGCCAAGGAACGAGTGTACAATACTAAAAAGACAATCAGCGAGATCTCCTGCGAGTTAGGATTTCCTTATCCGCAGCACTTCAGTCGATGGTTTAAAAAAATGGCAGGCTGTACGCCTAATGAATATAGAGCGGCCAATTAATAGGTTTCCACCAGCCTGTCATCCGAACCTGTCAATTATACTCCTTATCCGTCACAGCCCGAAGTTGTACGGCATGATTCTCGATCGCATGTTCCGTAATGGTCATACATACGATAGAGCTACCCGGTGTCGCCCCATTCCAATGGCGTACATTAGGAGGTGTCACGATCACATCGCCTTTCCGGATCACACGTTTCTCTCCTCCTTCCTCTTGATAATATCCTTCTCCATCAAGTACTAACAAGGTTTGCTCGGCATCCGGATGGTAATGCCAGAAATTACGACTGTAAGGTTTGAATATAAAATGTGCGATCATCGTATTACCTGACTCCTTCAACAAGGAGACATAGACATCCCCCGTATTATACTCCGACGAAGCCTTTGCGTCGGCAGGGAAAATCAAGGTTTCGGCACATTGTTCACCCTCGCTAGAGCTGAGAGCTACAAGGTCAAAAGCTTCTCCCGGGGCTAAGACATGAACACGTTCCGGATTACGGATACGCCCTTCTAGCATTTTAGGGTCAGCATTAAATGGTTTCATATTGGGAGCATCCACCGTTCCCCAATGAGACAGGAGAAGCTGCGCTTTAGGATAAGCATTTGCGATCTTTATGGCTCCCTCCAATCCTATATGCCATGAATCTTCCGAGAAATCAAAGAAAATCACGTCCGGGGCAGGTAATTCCAAGAACTCAGGAAGAAAGCGGGAATCTCCCGGTGCCCAAATTAAGCCATCCGGTGTTTTCATGAGGAAACCACAATAATCTTCAACCTTAAATTCATGCGTATATCCCGGATACTCATTTTGCCACGTATGGTAAGCCGGGGTTAACTTGATAGAAATCGGACCGACATTAAAAGTCTCCCCGATACGATGTCCGAAAGAGTTCAAGCCCTGTGTTTCCATCAAAGAATCCACGTAGAATGTAGAATGATATTCCCGGCATACAGAAGACATTTCCGTACAAGTAGGAACACTGTAATGATCATTGTCGCAATGAGTAATCAATACCGCATCCAAATGGGGAACATCTTTAGGGGCGATCGGCATATTTATTAACAAAGGCATATCAAATCCCCTCAACATAGGATCGACCATCAAACACGTACCACGGCTATTAATCAGAAAGCCAGCGTTCCCCAACCAGCGTATAACCGTATGCCCGGTTGGCTCAAAAGCCTCTTTGCCGAAAGGTTGTGATGCAGGAGGGATGGCTTGACCCTTTTCATTATAAGAAAACTGAGCCTTTATGTTTAAGACAATCCCCCCTAAAATTAAAATAGCTAAGATACTTGCTCTCATAGTATATTGAATTTAGAGTTTTAAGTTTCTATGACAAAATTACCTAGATTCAACATAAAACGATGTGCATATATTACAGATGTTTGTAACGCTATTACGGTTTCCTACCAAAGAAATCATGTTTAGACCTATTCCTTTGATCATAGATATCGATATTTATTCTTATTTTTGTCCATCTAAAACTAATAGAAATAAATATGAGACGGATTCTTACGATGTTGTTTGTTTCGGTATTTATGCTTTCGCTATGCCCGCTGCATGCGCAAGAGACTGAGACATTGGTGCTGATTGATACGGATATGGGTAAGATCAAGGTGAAACTGTTCAACGACACGCCGTTGCACAGGGATAATTTTATCAAGAACGTAAAAGAACACCGTTACGATGGATTATTGTTCCATCGGGTTATCAAGCAATTCATGATACAAGGAGGCGATATCAACTCGAAAGACGCTCCTTTGGATGCGCATCTGGGCGACGGAGATTTAGATTATACCATCCCCGCCGAGTTCGTGTATCCGAAATATTTCCATAAGCGGGGAATGCTCTGTGCCGCACGTACCCCGGATGAGGAAAATCCTGAGAAGGCCTCATCTGCGACTCAATTCTATATCGTGACCGGAAAGTTCTTTACGGAGATGGAGTTAGATAAGATGACCAAGGAGAAAGGCATCGAGTTTACTCCGGAGCAAAAAGAAGCCTATATGCTGGAAGGCGGAACGCCTCATCTGGACGGGAACTATACGGTGTTCGGAGAGGTTATACAGGGTATGAAAGTCGTGGATAAGATACAGTTCGTCGAGACGAACGCCGATGACAGACCCACGAAGAACATAAAGATCAAGTCAATGAAACTCATAGAAAAATAAGTATAAAATGGAAAATCAAGCAACTGAGACAAGGGTGCTTATGCACACCAACAAAGGAGATATAAAGCTGAAATTATATAACGACACGCCATTACATCGTGATAACTTTATCAAGTTGGTAAAAGAAGGGCAATATAACGGCTTACTGTTCCACCGTGTGATCAAGGATTTCATGATACAAGGAGGTGACGTGACTTCCAAGGATGCCCCGATGAACAAGCAACTGGGAGCGGGCGATCTGGGCTATACCGTTCCCGCCGAATTCCGTTACCCGAAATATTTCCACAAGAAAGGAGCCCTTTGCGCCGCACGTACCGGAGACGAGGTGAACCCGGAAAAGGCCTCTTCCGCCTCCCAATTCTATATCGTAACGGGGAAAAAGTATTCGGAACAAGAGTTGAACCAGATGGAAAAGCAACTGGAAGGCCGTCTGAAACAAGAGATATTCGCCCGCCTGCAAAACGAGAACAAGCCTAAGATCATGGAATTCTATCGCAGTGGCAACAAGGAAGAACTGGCGATCCTTCGTGATACCTTGATTGGCAAGACCGAGCTGGAGGCCGAGAAGCGGAAAGACGAGGTAAAGTTAAACCCGGAACTCCGTGAGGCTTACAAGAACGAAGGTGGCGTACCGTTCCTCGACAATCAATACACGGTTTACGGCGAAGTGGTAGAAGGCATGGATGTCGTAGACGCCATACAGTCCTCCAAGACCAACAAGCAAGATCGTCCGACCGAGAATATCGTCATTAACTCCGTAGAGATCTTATAATGCGATTATCGGCTTCATAAACAGACGAAGGGTTATCGTAAATACCAGTAATAAAAGAGCTATCTTGAGAAAGATCATACATATCGATATGGATGCCTTTTATGCCTCGGTGGAACAACGAGACAATCCGGAGTTGCGAGGAAAACCCCTAGCGGTCGGGCATGCGGAGCAGCGAGGCGTAGTAGCTGCCGCTAGCTACGAAGCCCGGAAATATGGGGTACGTTCCGCCATGGCGTCTCAAAAAGCCAAACGTTTATGCCCGAACCTGATATTCGTACACGGAAGGATGGACGTATATAAATCCGTCTCACGCCAGATCCACGAGATCTTCCATGATTATACGGATATCATAGAACCGCTTTCCTTGGATGAAGCCTTTTTGGATGTCACTGATAATAAACGAGGCATCTCTCTCGCTGTAGATATCGCCAAGGAGATCAAGAAACGGATCTGGGATAATTTGAACCTGATAGCGTCAGCGGGAGTCTCCTACAACAAATTTCTAGCGAAAATAGCCTCGGATTATCGGAAGCCCAATGGATTATGCACCATCCATCCAAGCCAAGCCCTCGATTTTATAGCACGTCTTCCCATTGAGTCCTTTTGGGGAGTAGGCCCCGTAACAGCCCGGAAAATGCATACACTCGGTATCCACAACGGGCTGCAATTACGGGAATGTTCGGGGGAGATGCTTACCCGCCAGTTCGGAAAGGCGGGAATACTTTATTATGAGTTTGCCAGAGGTATAGACAACCGTCCCGTAGAAGCGGTACGAATCCGGAAGTCGGTAGGTTGCGAGCATACGCTAGAAAAAGATATCTCCCGCAAATCCTCTGTTATCATCGAGCTTTATCACGTAGCGACCGAACTTATCGGCAGGCTGGAACGTTCCGGATTCAAGGGAAACACACTGACCTTAAAGGTCAAGTTCCACGATTTCAACCAAATCACGAGAAGCCTCAGCCGTCCGGAAGAGTTAACAACCTTAGATAAGATCCTTCCCTTGGCCAAGGAATTACTGAAAGAAGTGGAATATACCGAGCATCCCATCCGACTGATCGGCCTATCCGTATCCAATCCCGTAAAAGAGGAGCCTCATACGAAAGATCGTTGGGAACAATTAAGTTTTGAGTTCAGCGACTGGAAATAACACTTGCCCTAGAAGGATAGCTTCATCATAAAACGTATACCCTTTGTCTGGATGCCCGGATGATCCTTATAGGTCAGACGCCATACATAATCCAAACGCAAGAACTTAAAGATATTCTCGATACCGACACCCGCCTCCATATAAGGAGTAGACGGGTCCATCAGGTAAGAGCCCTGCGGGAATAAGAACAAGCCCTCATTTTGCTCACCGATATACGGATTATTCTTATCCGTCAAGTGACCGAACATACCCCGGAAAGAAAAGACCTCTCTCCATTTTAACTTCTTGATAAGCGGAATACGGTTCAATAAGGCTCCGTTCATGAAATAAGTAATATCCCACGAAGCGTACTCATCGTTGATGAACTCCATCGCGTTCATATTCGTATAAGATTCCGGTTGCACCAAATACGACAAGTTTGCGTTTGGCAAGATCAACAAAGGATAAGGGGCCTTTGTCCAAACTTTACCTGCTTTAGCGAGAATATCCACATAACCGAAAGCAGAGAACCAAAAGCGTTTCTGGATACCAAGCTCCGTCTTCTGATAATCATACGAACTACCTAATACATCTTGGAAAGCCATCGTATGGTTCAAGGTGAATACCGGTGCGTCAAGCGTAATCGGATAACGGTAATTACGAGTCTGGTAGAATTTCTCATTCGGGGCAAAACGGAACTTAAACTCCACTTCCGACATCCGGTAGGAATCGGTAGCCGTGATCTGGCCATCCGGACCGATACGGTCAAACGCGGCGTAACCGGTTGAGTATTCCTTAAAATTCCGAAGTACCGCCCCATAAGCCCAGCCGTTATAATGCTCACGGTAATACGTCAGTTCCATATTCCTTAAATAGGTGGCACGCGTATCTTTCTGCCGCTTCAAGGCCAAGAACATATTATCCTTGTTGGTATACATATACTGCTGACCTAACTGGTTGATATCATATAGGTACTCGAAGCGAATAGAATGCACGGGAAATTCTTTCCGATAATCCTTCTTATCGATAAAAGAATATTCTACGATACCATCATATTTCAACTTGCGGTCTTTCGATCCATAAGCCAAATAACCATCCAAGAAAAGACGTTTACTGAACGCCGTTGTCGTGGTTCCACCGACACGGAAGCGGGCCCCCTCAATCGCGTTACCACTGATATAGGTGTTCATCGGACCAAACTCGAACTTGCTCTTCTCCGGAATCTTATTCGTCGCGATATAACCGGAGGTAAGGATCGAAACAACCTTCTCCGTCACATAGAAAATAGGAACGGAACGAAGTTTCGCCATTAGCAACTCCACGTTATTCTGCTTGCGAGTTCCCGCCTCAGTAGGACGATTCTCCTCCCAGAAATCCGCCGAACGGCGATAAGCTTCCATCGGTATAATAATAGGTGCGCTCTCCTCAAAAACTTTAGGATCATCTGGTCCCTCAAACGCTTGATTCGAATAGATATTCAAACGGCGGGCATACATTCCTTTCGATTTCTCCGTCAATTTGAAGTCCACGTTGATATCATCTTTCGTAATGATACGAGTCCCATCCGGGGCACGGTCGAAAGTCTGCTCGATCGTCATTCCACCGACAAAATTCAAGTTGATCTTCTTCGGGACATTCAACTTAACCTTCTGCACGAAATAAGTAGAATCCAACGTGATAAAAAGATGTCCCGTAAAACCGAACGTCTCCGGAGTAAACGGAGCGAAACCCAAATCCACGCACTTCTGTCCGGCGACCTCCACCGTGTCTAGCAAATAATATTTATAGAAGTTAGGCCCCATCGTAGACATAGGACTAACGAAACGGTTCAAGAACAAAGGAATATCATTCTGGAAGATATTCACTTCCCGGAATACCTCATTCAAGAACTGTTGCATACCGTCTCGTGAGAAGACCTCATCCACACCAGCCGCTTTCGTAGCCAGAACGACCCTCTTTTCCGTCTTCGGGTCTTTACGATAATAAACGGTCTGGATTTTCTCACGTTCGGATACCGGCAAGATCGTCTTTCCCACCTCCAACGTATCGATAAACTCAGTCAAGAAGTCAAACTTTCCCGCCTTTCCATCTTTTTTCGGTTTCGGTTGGTAATCGTTCATAGCGAAGACCATCTTCTCGTATTGATCATACCGAAAATAATCATGATTACGAGGATCGTTGCTCTCCCGACGTGCGATAGCGTTTTTGATAAAGGTAACCGCAGGATTATCCTTCTTTCGATATCTTTCCTTTCCCGGCTTGATAATCACCTCCGACAAATTAATACTTGTCGGAGCTAACTGAATCTTCAAATGTTCCGCTTTACCCGGAACGAATTTCAATTCTTTCTCCGTATAACCCAGATAAGAGACCTGTAAAGTACGTACCTTAGATGAAGAGGAGAGCGTAAAAGCCCCATCCAGATCTGTCGTAGCACCTATCGTAGTTCCCTTCAAAATCACAGCCACATAAGGCAAAGGTTCTCCCGTAATAGAATCAGTCACGATTCCTTTTATCATGTAGTTCTGGCTCTTCGCTACCCAAGCGAACGCCAATAAAAGCCATATAAAAACAATTCTCTTCCCCATCAGATCTGACACCTCATTAAACTCCGCAAAAGTACAACAGGATCATTTATATAAATGTTCCAAAACACATGCAATATATTCCAATTAGCAACAAATGGTCTAAAAAGCCAATCGTACTTTCAAGAACGACTAATCTGAAGCCCCTTATTCGATAAGCTCATCTCCACGAACCGGGCGTTCGAATTGGGTGGAGAAAGAGTCAATATCTTTCGGATTTGCAGGGCTGCACCCGGGTCTTTCGCTACGATATATAAGTAACCACCACCGCCTGCTCCCGGAAGTTTATATCCCAAGGCATAAGCCTGTATCTTGGAGATAATAGCTTCCACCGCCGCCGGATTCGTTCCGGAATCGAGTGCCTTATTTTGCTCCCAAGTCTTTCCGACCCATTTACCATAAGTCACGAAGTCTCCGCATTGGATCGCCTCGTACATATCAAGCGCATGGGCTTTCATCTCAGACAAAATACCTAAATGCGCCTCGCTATTCAAGAACATACCTCGTACGATTTCCGACAAAATATCTTTCGCCGTACGAGTAATTCCCGTATAATAAAGAAGATGACAAGGCCGGTATTCCGGATCAGTAAACAAGTATTCCGGCAGCCAACGTACCAAAGGATTCTGATTAAAACCCTCGTTCGTTTGCAAGAGTTTCAAACCGTGCAATACGCCACCGTATTGATCTTGCCATCCCCCGCCGGTAGTCAGTAATTGTTCTAAAATCAAGGTGCGGTTTCCGATCTCATTCTTATCCCAAGCCAAGCCACAAAAGTCAGAGATAGCGCCCAGCACAGTAGCTGCGAGGATCGAGCTAGTGCCTAAACCGGAACCCGCCGGTATCGCCGCCAACAAGGTAATCTCCAGCCCGCTACCAAAAGCTTCCAACTGGACATCCAAAGAAGCATAAGCCTCCGCCGAGAATTCCGGGATAAATCCCGCCAAGGCCAAAGCCGCTTTCGGAATGGAAAACGGCGACCCTACCTTATTATAATCACGAAGCTCATCCCATGAGGAGATAACCTCCATCGCTCCCAGATCGATCGAGCGAAGGATAATCTTATGGGTATCGGAAGGCTTGATATAGACTTGTAGCGGTGGTTGCCCGTTTAACTCGATCGCCACGTTCACCACGTTTCCACCCGCATATAAGCAATAGGGCGGCGTATCTGTCCACCCACCTGCCAAATCGATACGTACCGGACTACGTCCCCATACGATCTGGTCCCGATAGACATTCAAACATGGCTGCTGCTTACTTCCAAGGACAGAACTGACCAGCCCTTCCCGCAACAAAGCGAAAGCCTTTTGCTCCTCCTCCTTATACGTTTCCCCCAAGATCTTCATCACCTGAGAGCGGAACATATGATTATGTATCCTTTTCATCAACGGATTATCCTCGGAAAGGGCTTTCGGTAAGACAATCTTGTCTTTGGCGAAGCTTTCCGCCGCATCCGAAAGATCCAATTGATAGAATACACTTTTCTCATGATTAGCGGCCAATAATGACCAGTCTTTTTTACGGAAAACTTCTCGCTGAGCTACTAAACGGCGTAAATTCGCTTGATCGGACAAATCATTCGCCGATAATTTTCGGGCGGAAAGCCAAATATGCTTTCCCTCTTCCCTATCCGGCTTCGTAATCATCCAGCGCAGCACTTTTCCCAGCTCATCCACGGTTTGGCAAACAGGAAACAAAGGTGCGTTTTGTATATCCTCATTCCCTCTCAAGGTGATCCCTCGCTCCATCGCCCAAGTCAAGATAGGTTTCCCCATAAACAAGGTAGACACATCAGACAAGGCCCCTTTAAACAAGTCATTAAAACCATAGGGCCTTGCCGCCCAATTAGCTTCCCCTACCGGGACAACATCTACACAGACACCTTCCGGAAGAGATAAGTTCCAATTATTCTCCGGAACACCCGTTATAATTTGCTGGCCACGTAACGTCCAATTCTCACCGATATAACTATTCTCTATCCATAATTCCGAATTCTCAGCGGTCAATTTCTGGTGTAACACCGCATTCTGCACAAACATGGCGGGATGTGGTTTCACCTTACGCTGCATGATCGCACGTTGATCCCTAACTAAGTTCTGTACCGCCAATGTAGAGGAAATCAACTCACGGCTAGTTCCATAATGATAGAACTCTCCACCCGGAAGCGGCAGAATCGCTACTGAAAGCTGATTCAACTCCGAGTCCGTGATACGTGGATTCTTCCCCAAGGCCAACCCGAACTCAGCATATAAATCATACGCCTTCATCGCCTTGCCATCCTCGGTATAGGAATGTTTCATTAATAACCGCACCGCCTTGTCGCTTAGCAGCCAGATACCGATATCCATCAAGAATAAATGACTACCCGCCAATTCCCCCAATGTTTCCAACGAAGGCTTCTGTAGCATGAAGTCCAGAGTGTCCGGAGACTTACGGCTCGATACAAAAACCCCGTGATTCTTGGCCAACGAAGGCTCGACCCATAAACCGTAACAAACCACATCTACCTCAGGAATCTCCTGCAAAGGCTGGTTAGCACGGATATATACGTCACCGCTAGCGATCAAGGTATGAAGCGATTCCGGCGCCTTTTTCATGATCCGTTCATAAAGAGGTAATTGCAAGGACAATAAGTTCTGGGATAGCCTCTGCCCTCTTGCCCAGCGAAACACAGGGATCGGAGTCAATATTTTCCCGGATGGCGCATATCCGGGCAAACGGCGGCTTTGCCCTCCGGCATGCAACAAGATACGCTTCTCCTGTCCCAACCACTCTTCCGTCGATACATCCGGAGCCTCTTTTCGCCGGGAGGCCTCCAACAACCAAGTCGTTCCTCCCCCGGATCCTAAGCGGGCGCCTACCGGATCCGAGGTGCAAAACCATTCCTCTGTACTTACATGCTCTACCGCATGGAAACAATCTACCAAATTTGGAGGTAAAGACAATAACTTTTTCATACCCATGATCATTCTAAGACTCCATCTTATTTTTCGAAAGCAAAAGTAACTTAAATTTTCTATACGGATATCCATTAACCCTTTTTATTACAATTTGTATGGAGTTCAAACCCACTCAACTTCTTTAACACACCCATAAAAAAGTTTGTTTTTACTAAAACGCACTATCAATCAATCCGTTTCCAGTATCTTGGTTGTTGTTTAATTAAATATAGGACATATGGTATACGGTTATGTAAGAGTCAGTACAGACAAACAAACTACTGAAAACCAGCGATTCGAGATTGAGAAATTCACAAAATCGAGGAACATGAGAATCGACAGGTGGGTAGATGAGACGATCAGCGGGACAAAAGTAATCGCCGATCGCCAACTTGGTAAATTATTAAAGCAAATACGTAAAGGCGACATCCTGATCACGACGGAGCTGTCACGTCTCGGACGTAATCTTATGCAAGTTATGAGCTTCCTTCATCAATGTATGGAAAGAGACATCATTGTATTTACGGTAAAGGAAGGTTACGAACTCGGAAATAACATTAACAGTAAAATCTTGGCATTCGCATTTAGCCTAAGCGCCGAAATTGAACGCAACCTGATTTCGCAACGAACGAAAGAAGCGTTGGCTCGGAAAAAAGTGCAAGGTGCCAAACTGGGCCGTCCAAAAGGAGAGCGACCGGAAACCTGTAAGCTAAAAGGTAAGGAAGAGATGATCTTGCAGTATATTAAAGAACATAAGACTAAAGTATATATCAGCAAGAAACTTGGAGTAAACCGGCAAACCTTGAGGGAATTTCTCAAGACTCATCCGGAAATTCCACGGAAATGGAAAAGAATACAGAAGGATTAACAACTCAAGCAACAATTAACGTATGTTAAATTAGTTTAGTTTAGCAGACTTATCGCTCGTTTATTTGTTTATTCCCATTAACTTGCGGAGGAATAAGATAGAAATATACTTGAAATATCCTAAAAAACATTTCATCCTTTATTCCTCTATCATTCATAAAACGCCGCAAGGTTAACATGTATTCAAGACATCAAACATTTGTTTAATCTTTTAATATAAATCTTATGGAAAAAACATTGGTTATTTTAAAGCCTTGTACCGTTCAGCGAGGGCTGATCGGTGAAATCGTAACCCGTTTCGAAAAGAAGGGACTCCGTCTGGCCGGCATGAAGATGGTTTGGCTGACTGACGAGATCTTGAGTGAGCATTACGCCCACCTAAAAGAAAAGCCTTTCTTCCAACGTATCAAGGACGCGATGAGTGTATGCCCGGTAATTGTATGTTGCTGGGAAGGGGTAGATGCCATACATGTAGTAAGAACCTTGGCCGGCGCTACCAATGGTAGAAACGCCGCTCCCGGTACGATACGGGGAGATTATAGTATGAGCGTACAAGAGAATATCGTACACGCATCAGACTCACCGGAGACAGCCGAGATCGAATTGAAACGCTTCTTCAAGGATGACGAGATATTCGATTATGAGCTGAAAAACCTATTGAGTCTTTACGCCAATGACGAGTTTTAAATAAATAAAGAATAGCCGGAAACGAGAGAAATCATTCTCACCTTTCCGGCTCTCATATTTAGAAACCAACATCCTATTCTCCCGAACTGAATGAACAACCTAATTACTAATCTAAAAATCTAATACCATGAAAAACACACTACTATATCTATAACAGGGCATCCCCGCAAAATGTTTAAGGGATTTCATCCTGAAATTAGAAAGCCGATAAAAAACGTTTGTACGCCTCCAGTTGCCTTTCAAAACAGAAAGTTGTCTGGGATAATCTTAAGCAGTTCGCTTTTAGCTGTCGATACTCCTCATCCGGCAAGTGGCTCATGGCCCGTATATTTTTAGAAAGTCGCTCATAATCTCCGGGGGCCGAGACAAGGCCCAACTGATTCTCCTTTACAATCTCCTCGCCCTCGCCGCCTCCACAAAACAAGATAGGAACGCCTAACGGCAGCAAATCAAATAATTTAGAAGGTACCGCCCCCCTTATACGAACCGTCAAGGGGATAATGGAGGCATGGTAACGTGTAAGCTCCTCACGCATCCGTTCCTTGGGCAGAGAGCCATGATAAAAGACCCCTTTATCATGTGTCCTCACATAATCCTCTATCTCCAAGGCTTGATTGCCCCCTCCAAATAAATGAAGCTCCGCTCCCATCCCTTTAAAATCGATACGCTCTATCAACTCCAATATATTCTGCGCCACGCCCAGCAAACCGGCATAGACGATCCTGAAAGGCTTCCGAGAAGAAGGGGGGTGATTCGGTAAAACAAAACGATGCTGTAAATTCCGATACAAGAACGAGGCCTTGCCCGGCTCATACCGTTTTATATAATCCACGATCTCCTTACTCTGCCCTTGACAGGCCGTGGCCTTACGATAAAGGAAACGCTCGATACGCCCCATCACCCCATGATAAACGCCACCCTCTTTCATGGCCCCCAGCTCCACGGCCGACAATGGCCAAAGGTCTGAGACGTTCAGTACCACCTTTTTCCGGTAGCAACAACGAAAAAGCAACATGGCCGAGGCCGCCGCCAAAACAGGAGGGGTCTGGATGATCACCTTATCATAAGATTTTATACGCTTACGCTTGAGAGCGAAACACCAAAGGGTCGTGGCGAAAGCGCACATACTGGCAAGACGGACCAACGGCCTCCTCGAGATCGAGGCATACGTCCAGTACCTGAAGACCGTTATCCCGTTTACATCCTCTGTCTTGGAAAAAGCCCCCCTATATCCATCAAAGATACGTCCCTTGGGATAATTGGGTAGGCAAGTCAACACATCCACCTTTATCCCTAAGCCGGACAGTCCCTCCGCCATGTTCGTAATGCGTGAGGGTGCCGCACCGATCTCCGGAAGATAAGAGGGAGAAACGATCAAGACCCTCATTCCTTCCGGTTCAAAAATTCCACGATCCTTCCGCAAGCCAATCCATCGCCATAGGGATTGACCGCCTTGCTCATCGCATCGTAATAAGCCGTATCATCAAGCAACGCCGAGACCTCGCTCACGATCTTGTCATAGTCCGTACCGACCAGTTTCACCGTACCTGCCGCGAGAGCCTCCGGACGCTCGGTCGTATCACGCATCACCAACACGGGCTTGCCCAAGCCGGGAGCCTCCTCTTGAATACCGCCGCTATCGGTCAGCACTATCGTTGATTTCTCCATCAGATAGACAAACGACAGATATTCCAATGGCTCAATGAAGAACATATTACCCAGATCAGATAAATCCCCGCCGAATACCTCGTGAATCGGCTTGCGCACATTGGGATTCAAGTGCATAGGATAGACAAAATCCACCATCGGATACATCTTCGTCAAGTCCTTGATAGCGGTACACATATGGATGAATCCATCACCAAAGTTCTCCCGGCGATGACCCGTGATCAACACCAGTCTCTTACCCTCAACCAGACGGTTCACATCATACCCGGAGCGTAAAAGCACGCCTTCCAGCTCCTTGTCCAGCTCAGCGTCCGTCTTTATCTTACGCACCACTTGCCGTAAGGCGTCTATCACCGTATTGCCGGTAACCAAGATTGAGTCCGGACTCACGTCCTCTCGCATCAAGTTTTGCTTGCTCAACCGCGTGGGTGCGAAATTATACGTGGCGATACGTCCCGTGACCTGCCGGTTCATCTCCTCCGGCCACGGGCTATAGATATTGTGGGTACGAAGGCCGGCCTCTATATGACCTACAGGTATCTGTTGGTAGAAAGCGGCCAAGGCGGCCGCCGTGCTCGTGGTGGTATCCCCATGCACCAGCACGACATCGGGTGTCGCCTCACGTAATACGTCACGCATACCGGTAAGGACACGGGCGGTCACGTCATATAAGTCCTGACCTTGCTTCATGATATTCAAATCATAATCCGGCGTGATCTCGAACAATTTTAACACTTGATCCAACATCTCCCGATGCTGTCCGGTAACGCACACGATGGTCTCGAACGACTCCGGATATTTTTGGAACTCCTTCACCAGCGGAGCCATCTTGATCGCCTCGGGACGGGTCCCGAAGACTAACATTATTTTCCTCATTACAGCGTATTCTTCTATTTAGCGAACGATTATTTCTTGAATGTCCCGCAAAAGTCCAGCACCTCCACGTCATCCCGATAATTCAACCCCGCAAACTCCCTATGATTCACCAAGAAAACCACTATATCCGCCTTCTCGTATGCCTCCTTATAAGGGGTCAACTTAAACAGCTTATGCTCCGAAACGTTCGGCTCCACCACCATGATATCAGCGTTGTTGCACGATTGCAACACCTTCGTCGTTATTCCCTTGGCCGGAGACTCGCGTAAGTCATCGATATCAGGCTTGAAAGCCAAGCCCATCATTGCTACCGCCGGCTTGCGCCCGTGTCTCAGCTCAAACCGTAGCATGGCGTTCCTCACTTTCTCCGCGCACCAAAATGCCTTGTAGTTATTCGTCTCACGAGCCGTAGAGATCATACGGCTCTCCATCGGAAACTCCGCCGTGATGAAGTAAGGGTCCACCGCTATGCAATGACCGCCAACACCGCAACCCGGCTGTAAGATATTCACACGGGGATGCCTGTTCGCCAAATCGATCAGCTCCCACACATTGATTCCCGCTTTATCGCAGATAAACGATAGCTCATTGGCGAAAGCGATCTGCACGTCCCGGCTTGAGTTCTCGGTCAATTTACACATCTCGGCCGTCTTGCTATTCGTTGGGTGAAGCGTACCCTTCACGAACTGGCCGTAGAACTCCATCGCCTTACGGGTGGAGGCCTCGTCCATACCGCCGATGACCCGGTCGTTATGCACCAACTCATAGATCACGTTACCCGGAAGCACCCGCTCCGGACAATAAGCGATATAGATCCTGCCCTCCAGCTCCGGCCGTTCCGAGAAAATCAAACTAGCCATCCGTTCGGTCGTCCCCACCGGCGAGGTAGACTCGATCACGTACAAATCCCCCTCCTTCAACAAAGGAAGCACCATACGGGTAGCCGACTCCACGAACGATACGTCCGGCTCATGATCCCCCTTGAAGGGAGTGGGTACCACCATGAAATAAGCGTCGCTCACCTGAGGCTCGGTGTAAGCCTTGAAATGCCCGGAGGCCAGTACCTCCCGCAACATCTCCTCCATACCCGGCTCGATGATATGCAATTTTCCTCGGTTGGTAACCTCCACCACCTGAGCGTTAATATCCACGCCGGCGATCTCCACCCCGTGCTTTGCGGCAATAATAGCCGTGGGCAGGCCAATATAGCCCAAACCCATGAAACATGCTTTCATAAGAATTATGTATTATTTTTTTAAGTAAGATATTAGGCAGATCAAGAATGGTCCAACAACGATCAACCTATTGTATAAGAAAGTTTCTTCATGAAATAAAATCAGCACCCTATTAAATCTGAACCCATCAAATGATAGTAATCCATCACCGCTCGAATTTGAGGATCATTCTGAGACTCCTTGCAATTCGTAGCCGACAGGCTTGCTTCTTTATGAATATACTGATAAAAAACGTCCAACGGAATATAGACATATCCTTTATCCGGTAACACTACACACTCCGTTCCATGCAAAACTTCCATGAAATAAAACCACACATCATCGGCCTTTGGAGCCAAACGCATGAACAGGTCCTCCCTACAAATATCCTTATGCAACAAGGAGCGTTTGTATAAACAACCACCGCACCCCGTTGGAAACACAAAACGGCCGCCGACCCCGGAAATTTCCATCTCCCAATCATTATAAGGTCTCAAAATTCCATCATTATTAAATGATACCCGATGAGCTCGATACGTGTAAACATGAGAGGGATCTTTATGATATTCAGCAACTAAACGTTCAACCATATTCCGCCGATAAAAGAAATCATCATCGCAAGTAATAATCAAATCATCCGGATACACCTCTAACGTGGGTATCAACTTCTTATAAGATTTAATATCCTTACAATAGCGGATAGTAAGCCCTTTCTTTTTCAAACGCTTCAAAATAAAAGGCAAATTACCATCATTCCAATGTTCATCATCCAACCATAACAATACCAAGTCTGGTTTATAAGTTTGACGAAGCAATGAAATAACCGTAAACGGGAGTATCTCTCCCACCCTTCGTCCATAACTGGTAAGAGAAACTATTACCTTTTCTTTACGCACCTTCTCCTGATTGATTCCATATGGGATTGTACCTAACCCTACCTTATAGTACAGTTTAAGTAGCTCACCACAAATCGCGGCAAGTAATATTTTAAGTTTATGCATATTTCATTTACCTGTTTAATTGATTAATAAAAGAAACATAATCAAATTGATCAATATATCTCCGTCCATCGAGATATTGCGTAGCATAAATATTTTTCACGCCTTTCACCTTCGAAAACCCACTCAAATAACAAGTAGATTTAAACTGAGGATAAATTTTATCAACAAACGCTACTTTATTTTTAAACGGAAGTTTATCAAAACGCTCTAGCACAGAGACATCACCCCCCCAATTTGTCAGCATAACCGCCATATTGTCAGCATTCAAACGTTCACATCTTTCTTTCCACTTAGCAAGTGAATCTGCAAATGCTTTATAATGAACAAAGTGGATTTTTACACCTAATAGTCCTTCTCCTACCGGATAATCAAAACCACTATTTTTAACTTCTTTGATCTCTGAATGAATAAACAAATCCCAATTTTCCAAGGCTGTCAAAAAATCCTCATTGGTCATATACAAATTAATGAACGGTGAATAGAAACGTAAACCCAACCAATGATATAAAAAGCCACCTGTACAATTACTACAGACCAATGAAGGTGATAAATTAGTTAATTTGCTTCTATTTTTACGATTGATACGCTCTTGTAAGATAACTTTCACTTTTCCCAACATACCTATTCTAATTTTTGATGATTGATATAGATTTCACTACCATATTCACACTAATAAAAGCACATATGGAAAATATTTTCGAGAAAAATCTGTTTTTTCCATAGCGCAAGAAGGGTGTTTCAAAAGAACGATATTTCGATTGCAAAAAATTCATGTATTGTTTATTAAAACAATGAGAAATACCCATTCTCCAAACACATTGATTGGCCGCATACACAATTCCAGCTTGAGCGTAAACCAATTCACTCGGATAATTAACCTCCATAAAGTTTGCTATTTCACATTTACCTATCACCGCATCCAAATGTTTTGAGGAGAAGGAAGATTGTGTTATACTGGCATTACGTATCCTATAACAATATTTTTTCTCACCACTAACCGCTATCACATTAGACTTAGCCACCAAACGATAAGTAATAAATACATCCTCATGATATTTTCCTTTTGGATAACGGATATCTTGAAACAATTCCGTACGATATAATTTCCCCCAAGCCACCGTATCAATTCCTTTTGAAGACATAAAATCATGCACACATTCTTTATTTCCATATACTACATAATCCTCAAAAAGAGCTTTATCATCATCCTTAATATCTCCACTCTCTCCAATTAAAAATCTCTGACAAACAGACATATCCGCTTTCACCCCTACAATTCTATCATAAAGGCTCTCAATCATATCTTCAGCTATCCTATCATCACTATCAACAAAAGATATATATTTTCCGCAAGCTTGATCGACCCCCACATTACGAGCGTCAGAAAGACCTCCATTTTCTTTATGAATAACCTCTATGCGATGATCCTTACAGGCATACTCATCACAAATCCTCGGACAATCATCCAAACTACCATCATCTACTAAGATAATTTGCAAATTTCGATAACTTTGATTGATAATACTTTCAATACAGTCTCGCAAATATTGCTCCACGTTGTAAACAGGGACAATGATTGATATTAAATCCATAATAGACACATTAAAAAATCACTTTTCACAACGAACATACATATTACCCTTACAAGTAACAGTATTGTTCATTTTTGAGACTAATAAACCAAAAACAACAAGATTCAGTATTTTATCCATACCTGGAGCTTCTGCCATATACATTACTAAAAAAGAAAAAATAGAACCTTTTACTATTAAAGAAAAAAACGGAACACTGCTTTTTAAAGATTTATTCAATTCATTAAAAAGAGGAACAAGAGATACAAAAAACAGAATCCCTGTCTCATATAAAGATTGCAATATTTGATTATGAGCACTCATATAACCTTTCGTATATTGCTCAGATATATAGAATAAACTCGTAGTTTCTCTAACACCGTTTCCTATAATAGGAGAATTTAAAAATCCATCTACCACCATACCCCAAATTAGGGTTCTATTTGTAAGTGTTAAATTCTTACCTAACAAATCTTCTATCACATATGAAACTAAAGGAGATTCAAGGATGATCATCAAATTTCCAAACAATATAACAAACACAAATAAAGACACAAACACGAGCAATAAAGTATTCAATGACAAAGAAGCTATTTTACGCTGAATCACATTTGGAATCAAAAAAAGAAGCATGCAAACTAAACCAACAACATTGCTACCTGAAAATATAATCAATATAGTAGAAACATGCATTATTATATAAACGCACAAAAGCCTTTTTTCCCCTCGGAAATAGCTATCAATAAGCACAAAACAAAGGCCTTTCATCATTGGATACCCCACCTGATTCTCAATTCCTAGAAAATAAGACTCCCCAGACATCGAATCATTAACAAAAAAAGAAGGAGACACAAGCAAAAAAAAGAAATTAATCGCCATTAAAACAAAATAAAAACAAGCGATATATCGAACAAATAATTTTGTTCGATTAAATGTAGAACATTGCCACAACATCAATCCTCCCATAGCCAAAACCGGGTACATAATCATTATAGCACGACGCACATCTCCATCTTTAATAACAGTAGAAATCAACATACTAAAAAAGACAAGACATATACACCCCATAACTTTTAATGTATTCTTATTAAATTGCTTAATAAGAGCCATCAATATTACAAAAACAGCAAAAAACTTTGAAAGTGAAACATATATTAAAGACAATGTATCAGAATGAAGGATATAATAAGTTTCCCTATCAAATAAAAAATACAAGAATATTATAAAGAACGCTTTCATTTTTGTTTTTATAGCTAGGTCATCTTCTTTTCATCCATCTCCACATTTCACAAAACATATCTTTAATCCCTTTATATTTTATGATTGACAAAAATTTAGTCACATATCCACGAATACCTTTAGGCAAAAAAATAAGTTTTTTACCTAATTCCTGCGCATACCGATCCACATCGCTCACCCAACTCCCCGCGAAATGATGGATCGTCATACTGTTCTCCGTTAAATAAATCTTACCATCCACATACGATTTTGGACACAAATAATCTTGGGGAAGTAACGTGAATCCATTGACAGTCTGTTTCGTATTATTAGGAACAAAACCATATTTCAGGCAAGCGTTCGTAATACGGGTTACATTTGTTGTCACATCTAAACTACCGTCAGGACGCTTGAAATGTAAAACGTCATACTCATGGAGCAGCTCCTCAAAGAGGGGCTGCCCCTCCCGACAGGCCATCAAGCCTGTCGGGATTCGAGACGAAGACTCGAATCCCGACACCGCATCATATTGTAACAGCTCATCTAACGGCTTCAATACCTCTACATCCGTATCCATATAGATACCACCTTCCGTCACCATGGCGTACAAGCGAACCACATCCGTTATGAACGCCCATTTCTTAGCCTCATACGCTTCACGGACATAGTCGTTATAATTCAGATCGAAATTACTCTCGTTCCACTCCTTTATCTCATAGTCCGGAAGATATTTCTTCCACGATTCTATGCACTTCACTGCCAAAGGAGGCAACGGATTGCCCCCGAACCAACAATAATGAATTTTCTTTGGTATCATATTTACTTGAAATATTAGTTACAATTTCATAAACAAAAACGTAAGCTGGTATCTAAGCAACTGCTATTATTCCAATCGCTATACTATTTTTTTAATTTGGTACATACCCTTTGAATATATCCTTGTAATACGACCCGCTCTCCTTCACTCAAAAGTCTATAAACGACACATACGCCCACGATCAACATGCTTGCGAACACTAATAAAAAGCGAGAGAAAGTATCTTCCGGAATCATCAAACTTTGAATTAATCCTACAGAACATAAAATCAAGGACAGGAACAGTCCAGGCATAACCACCTCTTTCAAATAATATCTTATATCCAATCGTATCTGAACATGTATATCATATAGACAATAGAGCCAATAACCTATATTTGCGACGACCGCCACAAAAAAAGGTATCATCGGATCCTGCTGTACTTTCAAAAGCAAATAACTAATAGGCAAAATAGCCAACGTAAACATTCGCCCGTACACCTGATTGTTCTTGATTCGTCCCGTGGCATTCGCCGCTATCCAAAGGGGCGGTATGAAAACTCCTATTAACGATTCACACAAGACCAAACGAGTAAAGGCAACCGTATGTTCCGGCACCTGCCCCAGCCATACCTTCAATAAGAACTCTATCTCCATCATTACCGGAATCGCAAATAGAGCCGCTAAGAAATAAGCATATTTTGAACTTTTCACAATAAGAACTATCATATATTCTCGATCGCCTGACGCATACGACTTTATGATCTGAGGCTTAACCGCTGTCATGATATTCTCGGTAAAACGTGTTACCACTGCACTCACCTGTACAGATATGGCTCGTGCCGCATTAATCGCAGGGCCAAAAAACAAGTTCAAAAGAATATTAGTTCCTTGGATACCTGCTGACCAAGCGAAACATCCAAATAAATTTTGGCCAATAAATCGTGACATATCTTTCACTAAAGAATGATCCCAATAAAAACGTAATTTACATTCGGAGAAAACTCTGATACAGTAAATCGCATAAAGCAACCAAGTGATAAAGGAAACTAACGCTGTCAACATTCCATAAAGAATCAAAGAATCAAATGTTCCGAAAACCTTCAAGAAATACACTATTAGCAATCGAGCGCAAGCCTCAAACAAACCTAAATACGCATACATATTCATTCGCTCGTGCGCCACGATCGATCCCATCAACGGAACTTGATTGATAGCAGAAAGGACGGAGATCAACGAGAACTGATATACCCAAAGCGCCGCTACCGTCCGATCCGGTGGTATTACCAGTTTATTGTAAACAAACCATAATCCCAATGTCTCACCTAACAGTAATAATATAGCAGACAACAGGCACATTAGAGTAAAACTCTGTCGAAAAGCATATTCCACCTCTCGAATATCTTGCTTTCCTAATCCTATATTCATATAACGCTGAGAGACATTGGACAAACTGGAGATAAAAAAAGCCATGATCGAGACTACTCCCCCCACCACATTATAAATACCGAAGTCCTCTACCCCCAATACCTGTAGCACGACCCGACTGGTGTACAGCGTCACCCCCATGATTAGGAGCATGCGCATATAGAGGAACAGCATATTCTTCGCTATCCGCTTATTATTCTCTGATGTAGCAGACATAAAGATAAGTACACAAAACACTTCCATCCCGCCGACAAACCAGCAAGACGAAAATCAAGTGTCTAAATTTAAAATGAGTTTAAACTATATTTATAGAGATAAGTTACCGAGATAAATCACTCAGCATAATACAAATAGTAAAGTACGAATTTACAATATTATTAAATCATTATAATCTCCGGTAATACGATGTTGTAACAAACGGGAATATAATCGACCTTCATCTTTTGTCAATAGGCCTTTAGAGACATAATTCAATCCTAATTGACCGACTACCCCGTTATGGGTTTGCGCCTTGATCCGCTGTTATATCTTCCGCACTCAAACTCATAGCAATCGTATCCCCTCGTCTTTTACGTTGTGTACAAAGGGGGAGAAATGGTATCTCATCCAATCTTTCAAGGTGTAAAGCACCGGGCTGACGCACTCGTTTAACGACCAACCTAGTTCCACTAACGGATA
Organism: Parabacteroides sp. KHUB-02; assembly: GCF_056640955.1. NCBI lineage: Bacteria > Pseudomonadati > Bacteroidota > Bacteroidia > Bacteroidales > Tannerellaceae > Parabacteroides > Parabacteroides sp. KHUB-02. The sequence continues at coordinate 1,776,614 of NZ_JBWQEV010000001.1, forward strand.
AGATACATTGTCATAATCCTCCACCTCGATTTTTAGCTTGTCCAACAAGATCAATATATCCCAATCCGAATCTGGACGTGCCTCGTCCCTAGCCTGCGAGCCATACAAAAAAAGCATGTCCTCCAGCCGGTACAACCTTACGCAAGGTCTCTTTTATTCGATTTAACACGTCCGTTCTCATAAACTCTATGACATTTATTTTTTCACTTGGTACAAAGGTAAGTTTGCAGCTTTCAAGGAGTGAATACATAAACCCTATATTCGATGCGGCAAAATGGCTGCCACTGTGCAACCAGTTACGGCGACCAATGGCTATGTGTCGGAACATTCGTTCGATGGCATTATTGTGCATCTTATGAGTTCCAGTCTGCTTAATGAAGACTATCGCTTTACCCAATTCTCAATAGCCAATCCCTTTATATTCGCAAAATGCTTTACATTATCTGTAACTAGGATCAAGTTGCCGCTACAGGCTGCTGAACCTATGAGCAAATCAAAATCCTCTATGGATACACCCAACGAACGAAGGCGATTCTTTTCTTGAGCGTAGAACTCGATGGAGTCTGTAAAAGGTACAATGTTTATCAACCTAATAAATCGATCTATCAAATCAAGGTTCTCTTTGATACGATCACTTTTATATGCGCCATATTTCAATTCTGCGATGGTGACCTCCGACACATAACATTGCAATGCCCCAACCTTTTGGAGTTTTTCCGCTATTCCATATTTACGACGGAACAGAAAAACACAAATACTCGTATCCAAAAGGTATTTCTTCATATCACAGTTCTATTTCACGATTTGAGGTTCGTGAATTTCGGATATCCTCTATGATCGACTCAGCGGAACGGGAATCTTTCCACTCCCCGGCAAATTGCGAGGCCCAATTATCATCTATGGACTGATCCTTGCTTAACAATGATTTAGAAAGCCGGGATATTAGCTCTAACTTCATATCCGAACTCAAGTTTTTAAGGATACTCCAATAAGTATCCATATTCGGAATATTCATTTCAGGAACGATCGTCGCATTCATAACTCATTTTCTTTATTAGGCAAATATATCCATTTTCTCCTTTATCGCAAACATTTCTCCTCTAAATATCAAAATATGCAGTCCCTCTACCCCTCCCCCAGCACATACTTCACGATCGCCCGCCGGATATTGCGCAAGCTCTTGCCTTGCTTGAAGGGGAGCAGGGGGATGATGGCGTTGATGAATTCCTTGCTCTTGATAAGTTTGGCCGGTTCCACGCAGTCGCAAAAGACCTCGTTGAAAAGGTCGGTCAGCACCGTTTGGCAGAGGGTGGCCACATCCGGGCATTGGGCGATTCGCTTCACGAAGTCGTGACGCACCTCCTCGTCTTGGATATAGGAGGCTAATAAATCACACGGCTCCGGATCCGGCCTCACGTCTTTTTCCGAAACGACCTCCGGCTTTTCTCCCGGGTCCAAGCAAATATATTGAATGGCAAACATGGCGTTGGGCAGCACCTGTATGTTCTCGCCATGGATGTGCAGCACACACGGGCTCGCTTTCTCTTCACTCATATCTTCTTCTTTTTCCTGTCACCGAATTACTTTTATGCGCAAATAACTTACCGATAGGTGCAAATAACTTACCGGACCGTTTTTTCTCACTCTTTTACCTTTCCTTTACCAGCCTAAACTTTAAATCAAACGAGTTAATGAAAGAATGTATCATGTCCTTTTTCAACGCCCCCATCTCCAATCAAGTGCCGAGCGGCGTGACCAGTGTCAAACAGTTGCATACCTATATCACCTCCAACGAGTGGCTGAAAGAACGAACGCTCAGCGTACAGGACGCTTTGAGCGATGAGAAACGGTTCCGCAAACTGAAGCAAAACTTACTGCCATACGTCACACCGGCCGGGGTCTTCTCCTATCGCAAGGAAGACCGCCTGTTATTCCTTTCCGGAGAGTTTGTCATCGATATCGACCATCTCCCCTCGCCGGAGGAAACCCTCCACTGGCGAGACACCTTGTTCGCCGATAATAAACTGAGACCGGACCTAGCTTTCGTCAGCCCAAGCACCACAGGCGTGAAACTGCTCGTCCCCTACCGGCTCTCACCCAAGGCTTCCATAGAGGAATCTTTTGATAAGGCACGGCTATCGGCATGGGAATACCTGAAATGGAAATACGGATTGAATGCGGATGCCTCAAACGCCGATCTCTCACGGGCGTGTTTCCTCTGCCATGATCCCTCCGCTAAGTTGCGGGAGAGTTGATAGTTGACAAGTGACTGTTGACAGTTTAAATCATAAATTATAACTTATAAATCAAATGAACCCATTATCAGATTTAGAGCGGCTTGTCGCCGCCATCGAACACCAAGGGGCGAACATCGCTCCCACTTACCAAGAGTATATGCCGATCGCCTTCGCCACCGCCAACGATTGCGGGGAAGCGGGAAGGACGTTCTTTCATCGCATCTGCCGCCTGTCCGAGAAATACGTCTACGAAGAAGCGGACAAGCTATACGACCACGCCCTCAAAGCGGGCAACGGGCGCAACGGATTAGGCTCCGTCTTCCACTGGGCCGAGATTGCCGGCGTAAAAACGGACAAGCAACTGGCCGACACCTTCCGCCAATACCCGAGGGAGAACAAGAATCCTTCAAACCTTCAAGCCCCTCTCACACCCACACACGCACATACGTACGCACGTGAGGACTTGCCACCCGCTTTCCCGGATTATCCGTGGCCCCCGTTCATCAAGCAGATGATCGATTGCGGAAACTCCATCGCCCAGCGTGACATACTCCTGCTGGGAGTATTCACCGTACTCGGGGGCACCTTGAACAAGCGGGTACGGGTGTTATACGGACAAAAATACATGTACCCATGCCTACAAACCTTCATCGTAGCGCCTCCCGCCTCCGGAAAAGGAGCCTTGACATGGGTCAGGCGCCTAGCTGAACCTATTCACGAGGAGATGATGGCCCGCTACAAAGACAGCCTAAAGAATTATCGGGAGGAAAAGAACCGATGGGACTCACTCGGCAAGAAACGCTCCGAGACGCCCGAGCCGGAACAACCGCCCCTCAAGATGTTCCTCATAGCCGGCGATAACTCGGGTACCGGTATCTTAGAGAACCTCATAGAGGCCGACGGCGTGGGGCTGATCTGCGAGACCGAGGCTGATACCGTGAGTACCGCCATCGGAGCGGATCACGGCCATTGGAGCGATACCTTGCGTAAATGCCACGACCATGAGCGACTGGCCTTCAACCGGCGTACCAATCATGAGTACCGGGAATGCGATGAGTCTTATCTCAGCGTATTGCTAAGTGGAACCCCGGCGCAAGTAAAGCCGCTGATCCCCTCGGCGGAGAACGGCCTGTTCTCTCGCCAGTTATTCTATTTCATGCCACCCATCGATGAGTGGATGGACCAATTCGATTCGGAAGGCGAGGATTACGGCCTACGCTTCGCCACATGGGGAACACAATGGAAACAGGTACTGGACCTGATCAACGGATCGGTCCAAACGATCCAGCTAAGGCTATCCGAGAAACAGAAAGAGCTGTTCAACCAACGGTTCGCCCAGTTATTCTCCCACGCCGGTTACGCCTATGGAGGTTCCATGCGAAGCGCCGTGGCCCGTATCGCCATCAATACCTGCCGGATCCTGAGCATAGTAGCCCTGTTGAGAGCCTTGGAGAAATTCCTCCCTCCCCAACAAAAAATTTTCAATTCTCAATTTTCCATTTTCAATTCCCCCGGTCTCTCCCCCGCCCCGGAGATCCCCATCGAGAATATCAAGGATGGTATCGTCCCCAAGCTGGACCTACGGGTCACCGACGAGGATTTCCAAGCCGTACTCACGCTCATAGAGCCTCTTTACCGCCATTCGAGCTATGTGCTGGGCTTCCTGCCTACCTCCGAGGCCGTCCCTGTCCAGACCTCTCCTGAACAGGCTTTATTCAATGCCCTCCCAATGATGTTCTGCCGTCGGCAGGCCGTGGAGGAGGCAGCGAAGAACGGCATACCCGAGAAAACACTCGACTCCTCCCTCAAACGGATGCTGGAGAAGGGAACACTGATCAAGACCGCACGGGGCGAGTACGCTTTCTCCTCGCACGTGTGTGTGCGTGAGAGACGCCCAAAGGAATGAAGGAATGAAGGAAATGCCACTACTGTCATCGCCCGTAAGCACTACCGTCGCAGCCCTACGCCAGTACTGGCGTTGTCTGATGCCAGTACCGGCATCGCCGCTCGCCTATACCGACGGGTGGCGGTATCTCCTCTCAAGGACGACCCAAGTAACGGAAGATCAGCTCCACTTGCAGGGAGGTGAAGACCCGTTGCCTCGGGCGGTAGCCCGTATCACCAAGCTCCCGGGTCAGACGATCGTTATACCGCATCCATTCCGCCAGCCGGTTCAGGGCCGAGACGGGGCTGATCTCGGGGGCGTAGGCCATGGCCAGCTCCCGCTTGGAATAGGGCCGCACGGGCCACTCGTCGATTTGTGTGTATCCTGTTCGCATATCGTTCGCATTTTTAAGATTTATCTTATTGGTATAAAGATACTTAAAACATACGACACGAACAACTATACGGAGGTCTATTTTTCAGTATATCTCCTCTTTTATCTCCCTTATTCATCCACTGTCAGCGGTATTCATTTCAGAGGAAACCGAATGTCGTACATTCGTTATCGAAAACAAATCGATTTCATTTTCAATTTTCAATTATCAATTTTTAATTATCAAATCTATGGCTTTAAATTACAGCGTGTCCCTTCGGACCAACCCTATCAAGAAAGACGAGCCGGCGAAAGCGTACGCCACGGCACAGATCAATGGTGAGCTATCGCTCAAGCAGCTGAGCCGCCGGGTATCCATGCAAACCACCGTCAGCCGGGCGGATGTGGTGGCGGTATTGATCTCCACTGTCGAGAACCTGCTCGATGCCCTCCAAGAGGGGAAACAGGTGGATTTCGGCGAACTGGGTAAATTCCGGCTCCATATCCTCAACGAGGGTGCGGAGAGTCTTGAGAAATTCACATCTACAAACATCACCGGGGTTAGTATCCAGTATATACCGGGCGAGGACTTGAAGAATGTCTTCGCCGGGCTGGAGTTCCAACCTGTGGCTACTCGCAAGGCTCAGCAAGCGGTGCTCCGTGCGGAGAAGGCTGGGGAGACTACCGTGGATATCTCGAAGAAGCCGGCTGCTGGGGGTGGGGATTCGGAGTCGCCTGATGAGATCTAACGTGTCACTTTTGGCTTGACCCAAATCGGTATGTCACTTTTGGCTTGACCCAAAAGTAACCAAAAGGTCAAGGCTGACGCTGACGGGCTACTTCGAGACCTACGCTCGCTGTCGCATCCCAACTCGCTGCGCTCAAACAGGGATGCTCCGGGCGCTCGCTACAGTCTCTTCGCTTGACGCCCGTCCGCTGAGGCCGTCCGAAGGAAAGCGAAGCTTTCCTCTTATATCAGCCGGGATATCATTATTCAATTCATTATTCACTATTAATTATTAATTATCATGAAAAAGTCCGTATGGAGTACTATTATCAAAGTGATCATCGCCGTAGCTACCGCCATCGCAGGGGCACTTGGCATCCAATCCTGTATTCTCTAATTTTCAATTTCCAATTATCAATCTTCAATTATCATGGGTAAGGCTTATTGTTTCTACCAGAATTACAGGGAGGTTCGCCTCCTTGTAATTCATTGCTCGGCTACACGATATGACAGGGATTTTCCTGTGGAGGCGCTCCGTTCATCGCACAAGGCACGGGGATTCGCCGATATCGGGTATCATTTCTATATCACACGGGACGGGGAATTACACCGCTGCCGGCCGGTCAACCAGATCGGGGCGCACGCAGCCGGATGGAACGACAAAAGTATCGGTATATGTTACGAGGGAGGACTCGACGAACAGGGCCGTCCGGCCGATACCCGGACCTACGCCCAGCGCTGTACCTTGATGGACCTGTTACGGCAATTACGAAGGGATTACCCGGAGGCACGCATCCTAGGACATTACCAACTTAGCCCCTATATCCGTAAGGCTTGCCCCTGCTTTGACGCAAGGGAGGAATACGGGGAGATCTAGCATTAGAATTTCTTACCAAAGGCTATATTCAAGAAGGTCTTCACCAATATCTTGAAATCGAACAGCCAAGAGCGATGCTCCAGATAGAACAGGTCGTAACGCAGGCGGCGGAGCATCTTATCGACCGTGTCCGTATACCCATTGTAGAGCGTGGCGTAAGAGGTCACCCCCGGACGGATCTGGTAGAGGTAACGGTAACGGGGATCACGCTCCATGATCTGGTCGATGTAGAACTTACGCTCGGGACGGGGACCGATAAAGGACATGTCGCCCACGAAGACATTCCATAACTGGGGCAGCTCGTCCAAGTGATGTACCCGGAGGAATTTTCCGACACGGGTCATCCGGGGATCTGCCCCACCCTTGTAAAGGGCCGGACCGAACTTCTCCGCATCCAGACGCATACTGCGGAACTTATAGATGTTGAACGGGCGACCGAAACGACCGATACGCTCTTGCTTAAAGATCGCCGGGCCTCCATCCTCCCGCTTTACGGCGATATAACAAAGTAAAAACAGCGGGGAGAATACGATCAAGGCCAAAAACGCCAACGCACAATCCCCCATACGTTTTACATTGCGCTCGAAAGCGTTCATCCCATCAAAGATAACCTGTTCCGATTCCTCCACCGACACTCCTGTCCGTGTTACGGTTCCATTCTTTTCCATAATTATAAGTTCGTTGTTATTGTTTACCTTTCTATTTCTTCTTGTCACCGGCCTCGAAACCGTAACCATAGCCGTAGCCATAACCGTATCCCTTGCCGTAGCCGTATTTCTTCCCGTAACCGTAGCCGTAGCTGTTCTTGCGCTTCGTCATGTCCAAGCCATTGATCACCGTCGCGAGCTTCGGGAACTTTCGCTCACGCCGCAACACGTTGATGTAGCTGAAACCGGCCTTCGGTGTCACGTCCGCACGGCAGACGTACACGCACATGTCGGCCACACGGCCGATGATCGCCGTGTCCGTAACCATGCCGATAGGGGCCGTATCCAAGATGACATAGTCGTAGCGTTCCTTCAACCGGGCGATAGCCTTCTCCAGCACGTCACGGGCGACCAGCTCAGTCGGGTTCGGGGGGATGGGACCGCCCGGGAGGATATCGAGGTTAGGGCTGATATCGGATCGCTGGACCATGTCGAACAACTCCACGTGATCAGGGTCGCTAAGGTAGTTCGTGATGCCCTCCATCTTACGGGAGATATTGAACACCTTGTTCAGGCCCGGCTTGCGGATGTCCATGCCGACCACCACCACCCTCTTGCCCAAGTAAGCCAAGCTCACCGCCAAGTTGCCAGCGACGAAAGACTTGCCCTCGCCCGGTTGCGTGGAGCTGAAAAGGATCACACGCTCGTCCTTGCCTAGCATGAACAAGAGGTTCGTGCGCAACCCCCGGAACATCTCCTCCATCAGGTCGTTCTTGTTCTCACGCACCACGATCGAGCCCTCACCCGTCTTCTTGACCAACGGGAGCTCCGCCAAGATAGCCACGCCCGTGATCGCCTCGACGTCCTCACGGTTCTCGATCTTGTATTTCAACAGGTCATGAAGGTAGACAATGCCCACCGGGATCGCCAGGCCCAAGATCAACGCCGCAAGCATGAAGACCATCCTCTTCGGGGCGACAGGACGCTCATCGGCGAGCGGCTCCTCGATGATGCGGCCGTTGTTTGCCGTGGCTGCCAGCGTGATGGCGTTCTCCTCACGCTTCTGCAACAGCATGACGTACAACGTGGCCTTGATCTCCTGCTGGCGGGAGATCGTCATGAACTCCTTCTCCTGCCTCGGGGCGTCGCTGATGCGGCTCTCGAACTTGCTCGCCTGACGGTCGATGTCCGCCTTGGCGATCTGGAGACCCTTCAAGACACTGTTCACCGTCGTCCTCACGTTGCGGCGCATAGCCTCGATGCCGGCGTTCATGTTGATGATGGCCGGGTTGCTGTCCGAAGAGGTGCGCAACAGGCGCTTGCGCTCGATGATCATCGTGTTGTACTGGTCGATGACAGAGGTGAGGTTTTGATCCCGCAGGCCCACGTTGGCAGGGATCACCTCGTCCATGTTCGCAGGATCGTCGATATAATTGCGGAGATACTGCACCAAGTTGATCTGCGTGGCGTTCTCCGTACGTTGTTGCTCATACCTCGAGCTTTCCTGCAAAGCCATCTGGGCGTCGCTCGTCAAATTCGTCAGGCCGGAGCGTTGCTTGAAGGCAGCGAGCTCGCTCTCCGTAGTGCCCAGCTCGCCGTTGATGATGCCGATGCGCTCCTCGATGAACTCAGCCGTCTTCTGCGCCACCTCGTTCTTCTCGTCGTTGGCGTCCTGGTTGTAGAACGACACCAAGCGATTGATGAAATCAACGCCTCGTCGCCTCACCGTGTTCCTCAAGGATACCTTGGCGATCGTCGTCGTCTTGGACGAGGGTGTCACGCTCAACTCCTTGCCGTAAGCCTCGGCAGTGGACGTGGGCGTATGGACGTGGGCCACCAGCTCGATCTCCCCGCCCTCCAACTCCGGTATGGAATCCATGCCCGTGAAACTGAAAACCCCCACGGGGGTGGGCAATATGGCGGGGAGCCTGTCGAAGCCCTGCTCCATCGTCTCCTCGTCACCCTCCTTGTCGATCTTGTACTCCGCTCTCACCGTTAGCTGACCCTCCTTCGTGTAGCGCATGCGCAGCTCGACGGGGGCCACCAGACGGTCCGCCTCCTCGGGGGTGATGAACACGTTAACGGGGGAGTTCTTGTATAACGGGGGGTTGAAGCCCAAGGCGTTCGACTCCTCCATGTCGATATACAGGCCCATGTCACTCACCACCTTCTTGATCAACGTGCGGGACCTCAGGATCTCGACCTCGTTGTCGAAGTTGCTCGTCATCGAGAGCATGCCGAGGTCCTGTATGGCGGCAAGGCCGCTGGCGGCGTTAGCCCCCTTCTTCTCGTCCTCCTTGATCAGCACCGACGACGTGACGTTATACACCGGCGTCTGGTAACGCAGGAAGACGTACATCCCGATGCAGCAGGCCAGTACGCTCGCCACGAACCAAGGCCAATAAACCATATACTTGAAAAACACGGCGTAAAGATTGATCTCACGATCCTCCCCCTCCGGATTGTTATTGTTATTATTATTATTGCTTGTATTTATACCATCGTCCACCATCTCTCTAAATTTTCAATTCTCAATTCTCTATTTTCAATTATTTAAGTATGTTCACCAACAGGCCGGCGATCGAGACCAAGATCGAGATCGAGCTCACCCACAACGTCGTGCTGTTTCCGATATCGGAGTTCTTCGCCTTCGTCTCGTTCGGCGTGACATAAAGGATGTCGTTCTGTTTCAAATAATAATACGGGGAGGTCACGATACCGGCGTTGTTCAGGTCAAGGTTGATGATCTTGCGCTTCCCGCTCTCGTCCTCGCGGATCAGCTTCACGTTGTCACGTACGCCGTAGATCGTCATGTCGCCGGCCATCGCCAACGCCTCCAGAACGTTCACCTTCTCGTTGCCGATCGTGAAGCTGCCCGGACGGGCCACCTCGCCCAAGACCGAGATCTTGTAGTTCGCCATGCGCACCGTCACGATGGGCGCCTCCTTCAAGTAAGGCCTCAATCTCTCACGGATCAGGCTCTCCGCCTCGTTCTTCGTCAAGCCGCCGACCCTCAGCGTACCGATCACAGGGAAGTCGATCTCGCCGGAGTTGTTCACGAGGTATTGCTGCAACGTGGGTTGCGTCGTCGTGTTGATGTTCGTCAGGGCCGCGTTCAACGGGGTCTGCACCGTCAGGTTGAACGGGGCCGCCGCCTGAGGGTCCGTCGTGTTGACCGTGATGCTCAACAGGTCCTTGGGCATGATCTTGGCGTCATACAGGGGAAGCGTCCCCTCGAGATCGTTCACCGCCTCCGGGTTCTGGAGGTAGGGCACGTTCTTGTAAGACGTACACGCCGCCAGCAAAAGGGGCAGCGAGAATAGGAACAGTAGTCTTTTGATCTTCATATTATTTTGTTATCGTTTTTATTTCTTTAAACACGGATCACACGGACTTAACGGAAAAGGCGGGACAGGAAACCTTTGGGTTTCTCCGGCTCGTATTCCGACTCGTATTTACGCGTCAAGTCCTCATAGCTCAGTCTCTTGGTCACCATCTCGTAGATCGTGCCCCAGTCCGGGAGGCCGCCGAGGTTGCGGTCGTCGATGAAAACGTCCGCCTTCAGCTTGCGGGAGAAGTGGTTGTTCCGGTCTCTCTCCTCCTCCGGGTAGTCACGGTTCACCGCGTAGAACTCCAAGCCACGCTCACGGCAGAAGGACAACGCCTCCTCCAAGAGCCCGCCCTCACGGACCGTCCAAAGGATCAGCTTATGCCGATCCGATTGCAATTTCCTCAACGTCTCGATGGCGAAAGGAAGCTCACGCCCGATCGCCGGATACTTGTGCTCGACGATCGTACCGTCGAAATCTACCGCTATTATCATCTCTTTAATTCTCTATTTTCAATTCTCAATTATAAAAGGGCCGGACCACCGGACGGCCGGAGTGGTATATGTTAAAGCGGGGTCAGCCTATCGGCCAAAGCCAAGGGGTCTCCTAGCCGCTAGAGACGGCCATTGCCATCCGGGGGATCCGACCGTTTCTTTTCTGCCCTTATCTAATTCTCGCTTAACCGGGGCAATCCCTCCACCTCGCCGGCGTGCCATTCACGGTAATCCGCCAAGGGAAACCCGGGGACGGTCAATAGCTTGTAATCCGACCCGTCTCTTCTCAAGATATGCTTGCGAGTATATGAGCGGAGCGAGCGATCCGTAACAGACACCATCACGATCGGGAACGGGTAGGCGTACAGGCGCAACGGCGTGATCTCGCTATCCGGGAACGCACGATGCAGTTGGTAGGCCGAACGCTCGAACGCTACCCAGTAGGGACCCGTGCAGTACAGGTGTATTGAGTTTCGGTTCGCACGCTCACGATCCATGATCTCTGTCAAACGCTCACGCAACAGGCTCATCAGCCGGATGCCCGAAGGGACGCCGCATGTCTCTCTCTCTTCTCTCATATCTTTTATTTATCGCCGTTCCCGTGCCCGAACCAACGGTCGTAATCACGTAAACGACGTATCAACACGAACTTGCTCTTCTTGGGCGAAGCCTCCTCCATCCAAGGGTCAATCAACTCGTGCGCCATGCGCTGGTAAAGGCTGCTGTCCGTGCAGCCATAGAGCGTGACCAGTAACAAGGCACGGGATTGCCCCGCTTTTATCACCGGGAGCATGCTGCGCATCGTGGAGCGCAAACGATCGAACTCATCCGACTCGCCCAACAACCTGTAGGCCGGAAGGAGCAACGAGTAAAGCTTACAACGGATTACGTCGGTCTCAGCACGGAGAGAGGCGTAGCCACGCAGGACCTCACGGGCCAGACGGGCATCCTCATCCACTACCACGCCAGAGGCGTGGTAACGGCCCAAGGCCCCGTGCAAGCCCTCCGACAGACGGTCGTTGTCCAAATGGGTATACACGTGCTTGCCCCCCGTGTTCAGCTCGATCAACTCGTACTCCCCAGCTCTCACCTCGAACAAGGGGACCCACAGGCAGTCGAGGATACGCACCATCACGTCCTTATGCCCACCGCCCGGCTGCACCACCACCTCCGCCTCCATGTCGGTAAAAGGGCCGGAGGTGATACGCACACGGTCGCCTTTCAACAAGCGGCCGCTATCTGGCACGTACACCGGAAGCTCGTTGGAGTAAGAAGCCGCGACCCAACGCAAGGTATCCATCTCACGATCCGAGAGGTACGGGAAATAAGACCGCCCGCCGGAGGAAACCCGGGGGAGGAAATTATACAGGGGAAGCGTACGCTTCAGGCTAAAGATCTCGTCCTCCGAGGCGTGGACGAACACGTAGTTGTACAGCAGGGGCCGTTTCGTGTTGACCATCTTGCCGCCCACCTTCCTCGCCTCGACATACGAGGGGGAGAAATACTCGAACAAGGCCTCCCCACGACGCTCACGGCGGGAAAGCTCAGCGTCCAGCCCCTTCGAGGGACTGATCCTGTCACGCCCGCCACCGGCGGTAGGGAGCGTGAGCACGTACCAACGGACGGCCTCCTGGTCACGTCGCTTCAGAACATGCGCCATGAACCTATCCGAGCACTTGCCTGTCAATATATCCATCTCTATGATTATCTTTTCCAGTGGTTATCCCGTGGCCCGAAAACAGACCCCACGGCAATTCAGAGCCCTACCAAGATTCATTTATATCATCTTGATAAACAGTACTTTATATTTTCGAATATGGCATTACTGAAAATTACCATCTCTTGAAATCTTAGGCTACTTGGGGAGTAGCCTAAAAGGTGCGAGAACGGTTATCACCCGGTTGTAGAGACGGGGCGTGCCCCGTCTCCCACTGTCTGATAGTATCTTTTAGTTACCATTTGGAGGGGATGAGACGGGGCACGCCCCGTCTCTACTGGAATGTATGTTCGATTTTTAGAAGGGACGTGATGATGTAGGAAATACGAGATCATTTCGTCTCTATTACCATGTCTATACACTAGGAATAAGAACGAAGATTTAAGGAGAATCAAGGCCGGAGCACAAACTAAGCCTAACGATTGCTTGTTATTTGTTATTTTTTACTACATTTGTGCCGTGAAATAAGCGCTACTCCCCAAGTAGCCTCATCCCACCTCTGGCATATAATTATATACATTCTCAAAGCAAGACTTATTTACCACCGTCATTTTCTCCAAGGAGAAACTTCTCAGATAAATCTGGGTTGTCTTGATGGATTTATGGCCTAATAACTCGCTGATCATCTCAATGGGGACATTTTGCTCCTTCAATGCCATGGCAAAAGAATGACGGATCGTGTAGGAAGTCACATCCGACGCTATTCCCGCAACCTCCTTCAACATCCTCAAGTTCCGGTTAAACCGGGACAAGGCCGCATTGTATTCGAGATATGCCTCATGGCCGTTCTTCGTCCCACTTAAAAAGGGAAATAAATAGCCGGAGCCTCCACCCCTCTCACCTGCCAGCTCCTTATACATAGCTTCCGCCGTATCCAAGACCTCCAACCGCATAGAGGTCCCGGTCTTCTGGCGATTGTAATCCAATATGCCGTTCTTGATATTACCCCTATTCAAATGGGCGAAATCAACGAACGACATCCCCCCATATTGAAACATCAAGCAAAGCGTCAGCTGTGTCTTCCTCAACTTCTCTCCTTTTACCGGGACAGTCATCAGGCGATTCAAATCACCCAGAGGCAAGGATTTCTTGCGCTGGCTTTCCACACCCGTAAAAACCCCCTTGAATAATGAAGGGATAAACGCCGCCTCACCATTCTCCACCGCCTTGTTATAGATACAACGCAAACGGCGGATATACGTGGAGACCGTATTACGCATGCAGCCTTTCTCCAACAAATAAGCCTCGTACCGGCGAAGAGTATCCTTATTTATATATGTATATGGGATACGATCCGTCCCGCTATACCGTATAAAAGAGTTCATCGCATCCTGATAACTTTTCGCCGAGGAATACCGTCCTTCCTTTTGTAACAGACTTATATACTCTCGCATCCCTTCCACCAAATCTTTCTCATCCATATCTCTCTATTTTAAATTCCAACTGAAAACAAACACGCGAAATTAGACATCCTGACAAATTATATCTTTTGCGGCAAGTTGTTTTATTGACGAATAGCCACTATATTTGTACGTTGTTTTAAACAGAGTACAGACTAAATTAAAAAGTAAAGCATATGCACAATTGGTTTGAATGTAAGGTCTCTTACGAGAAAATGCTGGAAAATGGCATGCAGAAAAAAGTAACCGAGCCTTACTTGGTAGACGCCCTGTCTTTTACGGAAGCGGAAGCTCGCATCATCGAGGAGATCCGCCCCTTCATCACGGGTGAATTCACGGTAACAGACATCAAACGAGCTCGTTTATCCGAATTATTCTTCAACGAGAATGGTGATCGGTTCTATAAGATCAAGGTTTATTTTATCACGTTGGACGAGAAGAGTGGAGCGGAAAAGAAAACCGCCGCACAAATGCTTGCCCAAGCCACTACGCTGAAAGAGGCCATAGCCGTATTGGAAGATGGAATGAAGGGTACATTGGCGGATTATACCATCGCCTCGGTAACGGAAACCCAGTTGATGGATGTATTCCCATTCGACGCGAACAGTATTCCCGGCGAGAAGAAAAGTGGCGAGGAACTGATAGCGGAGCAAAAACAACAAGCTGAACAAAGAGGATAAAAAACATGAGTATCGCTCAAAACATAGTACAACTGAAAACGTCGCTCCCGCAAGGGGTGACGTTGGTTGCCGTCTCTAAGTTTCACCCGGTGGAGGCTCTATGGGAGGCTTACAACGCCGGACAGCGGGTGTTTGGCGAAAGCAGGGCACAGGAACTGAGCGCCAAGCAAAAAGTACTACCTGAGGATATCGAATGGCATTTTATCGGCCCGTTACAAAGCAATAAGGTAAAAGATATCGCTCCTTTTATTCATTTGATCCATAGCATAGACTCCTTGAAGCTTTTGGCTGAGGTGAATAAACAAGCGAAAAAACACGACCGCACGATCCGGGTATTATTGGAGATCCATGTGGCGCAAGAGGAATCCAAGCACGGACTCAGTCCTGAGGAATGCAAAGAGTTGTTGCGTGACGAGTCCTTGGCCGAATTCCAGCACATTCGTATTTGCGGATTGATGGGCATGGCTACCAATACCGATGATACGGGGTTGATACGGGAAGAATTCCGCAAGATCCATGATTTATTTATCGAACTGAAAGAGACGCTCTGTAAAGATAATGTCGATTTCAAGGAGATATCCATGGGGATGAGCCATGATTACCCGATCGCTATCCAAGAAGGAAGCACCTTGATACGGGTGGGTACCAGTATCTTTGGCGAACGGAAATATTAAAGTAATTATTAAATCTAAATATAGGCAACATGATTGACATTAAAACCCAATACGCAGGGTTGACACTTCGCAATCCGATTATCGTAGGGAGCTCCGGACTCACCAATAAGGCGGAACGTAACAGGGATTTTGAGAAAGCAGGTGCTGGAGCTATCGTATTGAAATCTCTTTTCGAAGAGCAGATCGAGATGCAGAGCGAGGCTTTGATGCAAGACTCCGATTACCCCGAAGCGGCGGATTATATCCGTGGTTATGTAAAAGCGAATCAAGTAAATGATTATCTGGAACTGATCAAGAAGAGCAAGGAATTATGTACGATCCCCATTATCGCCAGCATCAATTGCTATAAGGCGGACGCTTGGATCGACTTTGCCCGCCAAATTGAGTTAGCGGGAGCGGACGCTTTGGAATTGAACGTGTTCTTCATGGAAACCGAACTGACCGAAGATTTCGAGAGTATCCGGGATACGTATGTCAGTATCATCCGCAAGGTAAAAGAGACCGTATCGATTCCGGTTATCATGAAGATCGGAAAGAATTACAGCAATATTCCTTCGCTGGTTAATTTGTTGAAAGTAAACGGTGCTGATGGTGTCGTGCTATTCAATCGTTTCTACCAGCCGGATATCGACATTAATAATATGCAGATCGTTTCGGGTAATGTATTTAGCAATCATTCCGATTTGAGTGACACGATTCGCTGGACGGCTATCGTATCCGGAAAGATCCCGGGAATCAGTATCGCTTCCTCTACCGGTGTGCATGATTGGGAAGATGTCGTTAAATGTCTATTGGCCGGCGCTTCCGCCGTACAGATGTGTAGCGCTGTCTATACACATGGAGCGGAAATCATCTCCCAAGTATTGACTTGCGTGGAAGAGTGGATGCATCAGGCACATTACCAATCCCTTTCCCAATTCCAAGGCAAATTGAATTACGCCAATATCCCGAACCCGGCGATGTATGAGCGTTCACAATTCATGAAATATTTCTCCAACAGAGATTAAAAGAAATACCTAGTAGTAGAGACGGGGCGTGCCCCATCTCATCCCAGCTAAATGGTAACTTAAAGATACTATTCAGACGGTGATGAGACGGGGCACGCCCTGTCTCTACTATAGGGTAATATACAATAGTCTTAATTATTTTCCACTAGAAAGTATTTTTATTAGAAAATAGTTATATCTTTGCATCATCAAACAAGTTATAAAGAAATATGGAACCAATTTGCGCCATAAAGGATATCTATAAGATACTGTACCAGTTCGAGAAAAATTTCTCGGAAGTACATGCTATCACCATCAACGAGGCCATGTTGCTTTGTTGCTTAAAGGATAATGAGGCAAAGTCGGCAGGAATGATTTGCGATTATATCGGTCTTTCAAACTCCCGGGTCTCAAAGGTGATCACCTCTGTCGAGAACAAGGGGTTTATCCGCAGGAACATCAATAAAGAGGATAAGCGGCAAATGTTTTTCTCGCTCACCCCAAAAGGGAAAGAGAAAATACAACAGATGATGCAGGCCGAGCTAAATATGGATAGCCTGTTCAATCAACTCAAAGAATACATACAAAAGGGATGAATCCCTTTTTTTAACTAATTATTGTCTACTAACAAATATGTATAATATAAATTAAATATAAACGGATATGAAGTACTTGATTATTGGAGGTGTAGCCGGTGGAGCTACCGTAGCAGCCCGGCTGCGTAGAATGGACGAGAAAGCGGAAATCATCCTTTTCGAACGTGGAAAATATGTTTCTTACGCAAACTGTGGATTACCTTATTATATAGGAGACACGATCAACGACCGGAATAAATTATTCGTACAAACCGTGAAAGGCTTCACGGATCGATTCCGCATCGATATCCGTACGGAGCAGGAAGTGACCCAAATCCTTCCCGAATCCAAGCAAGTGGAGGTAAAGAAACTCGGCACAGGAGAAACCTACACGGAGACTTACGATAAACTAGTGCTCTCTCCCGGTGCGGAGCCTTTGCGTCCACGCATCGAAGGAATCGAGAGTAAAAAGATATTCACGTTACGTAACGTGCCGGATACGGACACGATCAAGAATTACGTGAACACGGAAAAGCCCCGTACCGCCGTTGTTGTAGGGGGTGGTTTCATCGGCTTGGAGATGGCGGAGAATTTGCATGAGCTGGGTGTCCATGTCACCGTCGTGGAAATGGCTAACCAAGTGATGGCACCCCTCGACTATTCCATGGCCGCTATCGTACATCAGCAATTGATCGGCAAGCAGGTAGGCTTGATGCTGGAAGATGGCGTATCTCGTTTCGAGGAGACTTCCAGAGGCGTGACCGTTCATTTGAAAAGTGGGAAGCAGATCCCGGCGGATATGGTTTTATTGAGTATCGGTGTCCGTCCGGAAACCCGATTGGCCAAGGAAGCGGGACTTACGATCGGAGCACTCGGCGGTATCGCTGTCAATGAATATATGCAGACCTCGAACCCGGATATTTATGCGTTGGGAGATGCCGTGGAAGTACGCCACCTCGTGACAGGCAAACCAGCCTTGATCCCATTGGCGGGTCCAGCGAATAAGCAAGGACGTATCGTAGCCGATAATATCGTATCCGGCAATAAGGAAACTTATGACGGGACGATGGGAACCTCTATCGCCAAGGTATTCGACTTGACGGTCGCCACGGCGGGAGCTAACGCTAAGCTGTTGAAACGGGAAGGAATCGCTTATCAATCCTCCTATACGCATGGAGCCTCGCATGCGGGATATTACCCGGGAGCCGTGCCTTTATCGATCAAGATATTGTTCGCGCCGGAAGACGGACGACTGTTAGGGGCGCAAGTCGTAGGTTTCGGAGGCGTAGACAAACGGATCGAGATGTTAGCGCAAGTTATCCAGCGGAAAGGTACGGTCTATGACCTGACGGAGTTGGAACATGCGTATGCTCCTCCTTATTCAGCCGCTAAAGATCCCGTAAATATGGCCGGGTTCGTAGCGGAGAACCTACTTACGGGAAAAGCGAAAGCGATCCAGTGGAGAGAGATCCAGAACTTATCGCCAGATACCGTACGTATCGATGTCCGTACCCGTGACGAGTACAGCTTAGGGACAATCCCCGGCTTCATCAATATACCGGTTGATGAGTTAAGAGAACATTTGGCGGAACTGCCTAAGGATAAACTAATCGTAGTGACTTGCGCCGTTGGATTAAGGGGCTATTTGGCTTATCGCATCCTGACTCAAAATGGCTTCACGAATGTCCGAAACCTATCCGGTGGTTACAAGACTTGGAGTGTAGCGACAGCAAAGATCAAGAATGAGCCGGCCTGCGCACCTTGTTCGTCCGAAGCTGTTTCTGATAAGGCATCTGGTAAAAGTAGCTCTTGCAAATCGACTCCGGCAGCTACGGCGATTAAGGTAGACGCTTGCGGATTAATGTGTCCGGGACCGATCATGCAGTTGAAAAAGAACTATGAGAACTTGCGGGAAGATGAGTCATTGGAAATCACCGCAACAGATCAGGCTTTCGGAAAAGATGTCTCTTCATGGTGCAAGATAACCGGGGCAGAGTTAGTCTCTCTGGAAAATAAGGGAGGCACGATCGCCGCCACGGTACGAAAAAAAAAAGCTGAATGCAAAATAGCGACAGGTGGTAATAGTGCCGACAACAAGACATTGATCGTTTTCAGCGATGACCTCGATAAGGCGTTGGCCTCATTCGTCATAGCGAACGGGGCTGCCTCCACCGGAAAGAAGGTGACTATGTTCTTTACTTTCTGGGGGCTTAACGTGATTAAGAAACGGGAAAAACCTGCCGTATCTAAAGATATCTTCGGCAAGATGTTTGGCTGGATGCTTCCGGCAAATAGCGAAAAGCTGAAACTATCTAAAATGAATATGGGTGGAGCCGGCAGTTGGATGATGCGCCTTATCATGAGGAAGAAACGGATCGACAGCTTGGAAAGCCTTATGGCACAAGCCGTAGAGAATGGTATCGAGATGATCGCCTGCACGATGAGCATGGACGTAATGGGCGTCAAAAAAGAAGAACTGATGGATAACGTTGTCCTAGGAGGCGTAGCCACCTATCTGGAACGTGCGGAAGACGCAAACGTAAACTTATTCATCTAATTCATTCAAAAAAAATATCCCAGCATATCCACAATAAGGACAATGCTGGGATATTTTATATAAATGATCTGATGCTTATTTAATCATATCAAACCCAGTGTAAGGGATCAACGCTTTCGGGATGCGGATGCCCTCGGGGGTTTGGTTGTTTTCCAATAAGGCGGCTACGATGCGAGGTAAAGCCAAGGCACTACCATTCAAGGTATGGCAAAGTTGCGTTTTCTTATTCTCGTCACGATAGCGGCATTTCAAGCGGTTGGCTTGATACGTATCGAAGTTGGACACGGAGCTAACTTCCAACCAGCGTTGTTGTGCCTCGGAATACACCTCGAAGTCAAAGCAAAGGGCAGCCGTGAAACTCATATCACCCCCACAAAGACGAAGGATGCGATACGGCAACTCCAACTTCTGAAGTAATCCCTCCACATGATTCAACATCTCTTGGTGAGATTGCTTAGAGTGCTCCGGTTTATCGATCCGAACCAACTCCACCTTAGAAAATTCGTGCAAACGATTCAAACCGCGTACATCCTTGCCATAAGAACCTGCCTCACGACGGAAGCATTGTGTATAAGCGCAATTCTTGATCGGTAACTGCTTCTCATCCAGAATGACATCCCGGTAAATATTTGTCACGGGCACCTCCGCTGTCGGGATCAAATAGAGGTCGTCTACCTCGCAATGATACATCTGTCCCTCCTTATCCGGAAGCTGCCCCGTACCATAACCGGAAGCCGAGTTCACCACCGTAGGCGGCATGATCTCCAAGTAACCGGCGTCACGAGCCTCATCCAAGAAGAAGTTGATCAACGCACGTTGCAAACGAGCGCCCTGTCCTTTATAGACCGGGAAACCTGCTCCCGTGATCTTAACACCCAGATCGAAATCAATCAAATCATATTTCTTCGCCAATTCCCAGTGCGGAAGAGCGTTCTTCGGAAGTTCCGTTTCCATACCTCCCATTTTCTCTACCACATTGTCCTCGGCGGAGATACCCTCGGGCACCTCATCGTAAGGTACGTTCGGGATCGTATAAAGTAAGTTCTGCAGCTCCTCGGCAGCCTGATCCATCTCAGCCTGCAAAGCCTTGCTCACCTCCTTGATCTCGGAAACATGTTTCTTAGCGGCCTCCGCCTCTTCCTTCTTGCCCTCTTTCATTAATTGTCCGATCGACTTCGAGGTTGCGTTTACCTCCGCTAGGTTCTTATCTAATTGATTTTGTGCGATACGTCTTTTATCATTCAATTCCAACACTTTATCGATGCTTTCTTTCGCACCCTTAAAATGTTTCTTTTCCAGTCCACGGATTACGGCATCCGTGTTTTCAGCGATTAATTTGATTGTCAACATATTCTATTTATGTTTAATAGTTTTTCTAAGACGCGAATTTAGTAATTTTATTTTACCCTACCACCCGTTAACCAAGTTCTTGTATAATAAGGTTCGCTAAGGCTACTTACCATCACGCCGCTAGAAGTACTGGTATGGATGAAGCGCCCATTTTTCAAGTAAATCCCCACGTGATTCGGAACGCCACGTTTCCCGCCACGACCCGTCTTGAAAAATACCAGATCTCCTTCCTGCAATTTGGCACGACTCACTTTCTTGCAATTATACTTCAGCATATCCGCCGAGGAACGAGCCAGCTGCTTTCCGTATACCTCCCGATAAACGATCGATACGAAACCGGAGCAATCCACGCCCCGTTTCGTGCTCCCTCCCAATTTATGACGTACACCCAACCAACGGGCCCCCTCGTTGTACAAGAATATATTATCTTCCGGTGTGATACGTACCCCATATAAGCGAGCCAACTCCTTCGGTCCCTTGAAATCGGCGGGCAAAGCTACTTTTTGTTGTTTTTTGCTACCGCACGAGGTCAGACATATAAGCAGGATAAAGATCCGGATAAACCCTAAAGGAATGCTATTCTTCATATCGTTTTCTCTTAATTAAGGCACGAATATACACATAAAGTTTAGAATGCCCATTATAAGGTTCCTACAATGGGCATTGTAAGGTCGTTAGAATGCCCATCGTAAGGAGCTTTGAATGGGCATCCAAGTTCAAGAAGGTTGAGCAGCTTTCAGATAAGCGTTGAACGCCTCTTTGTAGGCATCCGTCACGTGGATGATCTCCTTCCCGATATAAACGCAATTATTCCGGTCGACGGAGCGGATCTTATCCAACGCCACGATATAAGAACGATGGACCCGCATAAAGCGACCGGAAGGCAGCATCTCTTCCATGGCCTTCATCGTCACGTGGGTGATAAGCGGACGGGCCTCCCCTTCCAGATAGATCATCACGTAATCCTTCAAGCCCGTCACGTATAATATCCGGGAGATTTCCACCTGCCGCAACTGGCTATCCACCCGCACGAAAAGGCTGCCTCTCTCCTCCTTCACGCTACTCATCTCAAACCATTGGCGGGCCTTCTCCGCAGCTCCGAGAAACTTATGGTATCGGATGGGCTTCAGCAGGAAATCGAGGGCATTCACCTCATAGCTATCAAAGGCATACTCCTTAAAGGCGGTCGTGAAGATCACCCTCGTACCGGGGGGCACCATGCGGGAGAGGTTCAGCCCGTCCAGATCCGGCATCTGGATATCCAACAAAAGCACGTCCACCGAAGACTCACGCAACGTGGAGAGTGCCAGCACCGGATCATTGAAGGAAGCCGCCAGCCTCAGATAAGGCGTACGGCTTACGAAGTCCTCCAGCATCTTCACCGCCAAGGGCTCATCGTCTACGATCATGCAAGTCAGTGTTTTCATAAGCAGTCTCGAAGTGTTATTTGAACAAAGTAACTATTTTCCCGGAGCGCTTGATCATATCGGTAACGACCGGGATAAGCCAGATCCAGCCTACGCCTCAGGTTTTCCAACCCGATCCCCGATCCGCTACGGTTCACATCCGGTTTCGGATGGTCGCTATTCTCGCAGGTAAAAACAAGGTCATCTCCTTCCGCCTTGAAACGAATACGTACGAACGACGACTTACGGCTATTCACGCCATGCTTGAATGCGTTCTCTATTAAAGAGATGAACAAAAGCGGCACGATCCTCATCGGTTTAGGCGGAACTTGCAAATCCACTTCCACGGTAGCCAGTTCATTGCAGCGCAACCTCATCAGCTCGATGTAATTATTCATGAACTCGATCTCGCCTTCCACCGGTACCAGCTCATGGTTCGACTCATAGAGCGTATACCGCAGCAAATCGCTCAATTGCCCGATACTTTCTTGCG
This sequence comes from Parabacteroides sp. KHUB-02, assembly GCF_056640955.1. Taxonomy (NCBI): domain Bacteria; kingdom Pseudomonadati; phylum Bacteroidota; class Bacteroidia; order Bacteroidales; family Tannerellaceae; genus Parabacteroides; species Parabacteroides sp. KHUB-02. The sequence continues at coordinate 1,799,020 of NZ_JBWQEV010000001.1, forward strand.
CCGTATCTTGGTCTATCTGGACCAAGCTGGATATATTATTCAAGGTATTAAAGAGAAAATGCGGATTCAACTGGTTCTTCAGCCAAGCCAGTTCCGCCTCGGCGTTTTTCTGCCGTTCCTCTTTCAAACGCATCTGCATATCGCCCCAGCGTACGATATAACGGAATCCCACGGCACATCCAACCACTAGCAAATGTAAGAAGAACGCTCCGAAAGAGACCATATACATTCCCGAACGCCATTCGTCCGGGAAATCCGCCTTAGGAGAAAATATCCATAGGTTAGCCCCCGTGATCAATAGCAAATTCATCAACCCAAAGAGCATCTTCCGATCCCGATAAAGCAAATAGGGAACCAATACATAGAAATTAGCGGTGAAAACAATAGCCAACGGAGTAATGAACCCCGTATTAATCTTCCACACCTCGAAAGCCGAACTCGGATTAAAGCGTATGAAAAAATCGATCGCAGGAGGAATCAGCCATAAGGTGATCCACAATAAAGCCTGTCCTCCCGCCAATATATAATCTTGCCTCGTGAGTTTCATAATACGTTTTTTATAAAAGTAAGCGAATCTAACGCCTGCGCCTATGAACGCAAGCGTTTATTCGACGAGTGGCAGGGTCGCTTTAGACGAAAAAAGAATTATCGCTTCTGGATACGAGCCGCATAGCCTCCACCGGGAGCCATACGGATCTTTAATTTGCGATCTGTCGGGACTGGGATTACCTCTTTCTTATAATCACGGGCAGCACGATCGGCATTTATGCCATCCTTGAATAATTCCAAAGTATAATCACCTTCGCCCAAGAAAGACAGGTCTAAATCCAGCTCCCTCGGCGTCCAGTTGGTCAATGCCCCGATATACCAATCATTACCATGACGGCGGGCGATCGCTACATACTCGGAGACCTTTCCATCTAATGAGACCGTCTCATCCCAGATAGTGGGAATGTTAGAGATAAACTCCGTACATTCCTTTTCCCTCCTGTAATTAGACGGGGCATCGCACAACATATTGAAAGGAGACTCGAAGATCACGTAAGTAGCCAACTGGCGGCAACGGGTTCCTTGGCTCATCGGCTCCGAGTTTACCGGGCGATAATTACCTTTAACGGCGTTACGCATAGCGCCTTGCGTATAATCCATCGGGCCGGCGATCATACGGATGAATGGGATCGTGACATCGTACGTCACCATATCGTAAGACTCGGGAGACCATTTCAGTTGCTCCAAGCCATTCACACCCTCATAGTTCAATACGTTCGGATAGGTCCGTTGAAGACCTGTCGGCTTGAATACACCATGGAAATCCACAAGCATCTTATATTTCGCGCATACCTCGGAGGCCTCATAAACAAAGTTCACCATTTCCTGATCGTCACGATCCAAGAAATCCACCTTGAAGCCTTTCACGCCCATATCCGAATAATGCTTCACGACATTCTCCATATCACGGGCGAAAGCCCAATAACCCGCCCAAAGGATAATTCCGACATTCTTGGACTTACCGTAATCCACCAATTCTTGAAGATCGATCTCCGGTATTACTTGCATCATGTCCGCTTGCAGGTTCACGGCCCAGCCCTCATCCAAGATTACGTACTCGATGCCATGCTCGGCGGCGAAGTCGATATAATATTTATAGGTGGGATTATTGATTCCGGCACGGAAATCCACACCGTATAGATTCCAGTCGTTCCACCAATCCCAAGCCACCTTACCCGGCTTGATCCAAGAGATATCGTTTACCCGGGAGGGAGAAGCCAGACGGTAGACCATATCGCAATCGGCCAACTCCTTATCATTCTGGGAGATTATAAACGCACGCCAAGGGAAAGAACGGGTTCCGGATGTTTTGGCGATATAGTTCTCACGCTCTTTCACCAACATCTGTAACTGATTATGGCCACCTTGCTCCTTCACTTTCGGATAAGGCGCATGAACCGCTTTCAAGGAAGGTCTTCCCGTCTCGTTATTCAAGAACATCCCGGGAAAATCCTCCAGATCGGCTTCCGTGATACAGACCTTTCGACCGTCTTCCAGATCCACCAAAAGAGGCAGGATCTTCAAGCGTTTATCATTTAGGCTAGAGATCGTCTCGTTTACGTAGGGCTGCTCGAAGGAGTTGAAGAATTGCTCCTCGAGCGTCGGCTTCGTACTATTCACGTAAGCGGTGAATGTCTTATAATCCGAAGGGAAGTTATAGACGGCCTCCTCGTCGGCGATAACGATCGGTTCCTTTCTTTTCGTCGTGAAACGGTAAGCGACTCCATCGTTATACACCCTAAAAACCAGCCCGTAGTTTCCCCGGAACGAGATTTGCATCTCATTATAGATATCCTTTACTACGTCCTTCTTATAAAACGGAGAGGGTATTTCCTTGTCTACCGAGGTCTTCGTCACTTTCAAGACTTTCGGGTTAGCGCCAAGTACCTCACCTCCTTGTAAAGTCATAGATACGGCAGAATTCATCACCTCCGAATGATCCTGTACGATAGCGAAAGTGACTTTATCGGCTACCGTAACCTCCACCTTTATATCCCGGTTCGGAGACTGGACTTGATAATTCTTCTGGGCGATCGATGGGATAGCGCCCATTAAAAAGAGAAAAGCAAATAGAATGTTTTTACTCATGGTTTATTGATTTAAGTTTGTTTATGAATACAAATATATATTATCTTTGTCATATTCATAACAAAAAACAAATAATACCGAAATGATGAGACTTCACAAAATCCTCTTAACGCTCGTATGTTTCACGGTTCTCTCCGCCCACGCACAATGGAAATGGCTCAACCCGCTCGAATGTGGATTCCCTGTCATACAAAACCAAGGATGGACCGAAGAGATCGGAGACAGCTACGTCCGGCTTCCCCAAAGAGCCGAAGGCAAGGTACGTAAACCCGTCTGGGATTTATCGCGCAACTCCGCCGGGTTGGCGATTCATTTTTTCAGCAACGCCCCTGAACTAAAAGTACGCTATCAAGTAAGCGGACCGCTGAATATGCCACATATGCCCACGACAGGCGTATCCGGTGTAGATCTATATAGTATCGATAGCGATGGCCAATGGAGATTTTATTTCGGCGGTTATCCTTCCGGAGATACGCTTCAATATCATTATACGAACATAGGCAAAGATATGTATCATGACAGGGGCTATGAGTTCCGCCTCTACCTGCCTCCTTATAATACGATAAAGTGGTTGGAAATCGGCGTGCCCGAAAACGATGAGCTTACGTTTATCCCCGTATCGCCCGAGAAACCGATTCTTTTATACGGAACCTCGATCGCCCAAGGCGCATGCGCCTCTCGCCCGGGCATGACTTGGGGCACGATCTTGCAGCGTTCTCTGGGATATCCGCTTATCAACCTAGGCTTCTCCGGTAACGGACGTTTAGAGAAAGAGGTATTGGATTTTATTTGTGAGATAGACGCACGCCTTTATATCCTTGACTGCCTGCCCAACCTCACGCCAAAGAGCAAAGATGAGATCACGCAACTCGTATCGGACGCAGTCAAGCAAATACGTGCCACCCACTCCTCTCCGATCTTATTAGTGGAGCATGCCGGATATAGCAACGCACTCGCCAACGATACGAAGTTACAAGATTATATACGCATGAACGAAGGAGCTAAAAAAGCATTCGAGGAATTGCAGGCACAAGGGATAAAAGATATCTACTACCTTACACGAGAAGAGCTGGGACCGCACCCGGACGCTTGGGTAGATTACGTCCATCCTTCCGACTGGGGCATGGAAACACAGGCGAACGCCGTAGAGCGGAAAGTACGGGAAATATTACGCATCCCCGAAGGTAATCTCTCCACTACGCAGCCTGTCACCCAACGCCGGGAACCCAATAATTACGAATGGCAAAAACGTCACCGGGATATTCTCTCGCTGAATCAAAGCAACCCACCTCGACGGGTGATCCTAGGTAATTCCATCACGCATTTCTGGGGAGGAGAGCCCAAAGGACCGTCCGTGCGAGGTATGGAAACATGGGAGAAAATCATGCGTCCGGCTGGGTTCCACAATCTCGGATATGGTTTCGACCGTATCGAGAACGTACTTTGGAGAGTCTATCATGGTGAATTGGATGGATACAAGGCTGAGGAAGTAGTATTGATGATCGGCACGAATAACATCGGAATCAACAATGACAACGAGATCGTGGAAGGCATTCGTTTCTTGCTTTCCGCCATCAGGCAACGGCAACCGGAGGCCAAGATCAAGGTAATCGGCATCTTGCCCCGCCGCAACCAAGAAGAACGGGTAAGGAACCTCAATCTCCGCATCCGTCAAATGGCCGAGACCGGATGGTACACGTTCAAGAACCCGGGTACGAAGTTGCTTCAGGAAAACGGCAAGATAAACGAATCCTTATTCTCAGACGGATTACACCCGAACGAGGAAGGCTATAAACAAATCGTGGACGAGATCGCCCATTAAGCGATAGTCCCTTTACTCACGAATCAATCCGAGCAACATACGCAACGCCGCCTCTGCCGACAAGCGAATGTTCTCCATACGAGGATTCTCCCCGAAATGATAGCACTCGGAGAGAATCCTCTCCTTATAAGCGGCGGCAATCCATACCGTTCCCACCGGTTTCGAGGGAGTCCCGCCTCCCGGCCCGGCGATCCCGGAGGTAGCGACGGCACAATCACATCCCAATACCCGCATAGTTCCACGGGCCATCTGCTCCACGACCGGCTGGCTTACGGCCCCGAAAGTGTTCAAGTCCGCCTCGGAGACACCGAGCACATGATGCTTCACCTCGTTGCAATAGGCTACCACGCCCCCGGTGAAGTATTCCGAGCTGCCCGCCATGGAGGTTATCATGCTGGCGATCTTTCCGCCTGTACAACTCTCTGCCGTACCCATCATCAGGTGTCCTGATTTGAGTGCGTCCGCTACTTCTAACTCTATTGGTAAATCACCTACTTCCATTGTTATAATGATACTAGGAGTTTCATTATGGGAAAACAATAGTTTCATTAGGAAGAAACTTTTGTTTTCCATAGAAGAAACTTTTGTTTCTCTATAGTAAAACTATTTTCCTATAAGACAACTCTAGAAAAAGGAGCGGCATCCATCGGACAGAACTCCTTATCCATATATTTATAATATCCCGTGATAGCTACCATAGCGGCGTTATCCGTGGTGAACGAGAACTTCGGGATATGCACTTTCCAGCCATAACGTTTGGCGTGATCCAAGAATGCCTCACGCAAACCGGAATTGGCCGATACACCTCCGGCGACGGCTACTTCCTTTATATGCAAATCCTTCGCCGCCTTACGCAATTTACCCATCAAGATATCGATTACCGTAGCTTGCAAGGAAGCGCATAGGTCTCGCTTGTTCTTCTCAATAAAATCCGGATCATCTTTCAAATGATCACGCAAGGTATATAAGAAGGAAGTCTTCAGGCCACTGAAGCTATAGTCATATCCGGGGATATGCGGCTTGCTGAACGTAAAGGCATTCGGATTGCCCTCGTTCGCCAAACGATTCACGACTGGGCCACCGGGATAACCCAGTCCCATCACCTTGGCGCATTTGTCGAAAGCCTCTCCCGCTGCGTCGTCGATCGTCTGGCCGATCACCTCCATATCATTATAAGCGTTCACCTTTATGATTTGCGAGTTACCGCCCGAAACCAACAAGCAAAGGAAAGGAAACGAGGGAGCATGGTCATCGTCCGGAGTCTCCTTGATAAAATGAGCCAACACGTGAGCCTGTAAGTGATTGACCTCGATCATCGGGATATCCAAGGAAGCGGCCAAACCCTTGGCGAACGAGGTCCCGACCAATAAAGAACCCATCAAACCCGGCCCACGAGTAAACGCCACGGCACTCAACTCGGACTTATCGATGCCGGCACGCTTGATGGCCTCGGCCACTACCGGAATGATATTCTGCTGATGGGCACGGGAAGCCAACTCGGGGACAACCCCGCCATAGGCCTCATGAACGGCTTGACTGGCTATTACGTTGGACAGCATCACGCCGTCCCGAATCACGGAAGAGGAAGTGTCATCGCAAGAAGACTCGATTCCTAATATTGTTATACTCATATCTTCGTCTTTTTTTCCGCGAATTAACGAAATCTATCGCGATATTGTTGTAGATTTGCGCTAAATAAATAGAAAAGATATCAGAGGACTTAAATACATAATCATTACCCTACTTACGTTATTCTGGATATTCTATGCGCTGCCGGGCATCTTGCTGAGAATCCCTTACATTCAAACCCAAGTCTCGGAAGTAGCCACGACCCAGTTATCCAGCCATCTTGGTGTGCCCGTAAAGATAGGTAACGTGGATATCGAATGGTTCAATCGTCTGGTACTGGAAGGGCTTTATCTGGAAGACCAAGACGGGAAAGTCATGTTCGAGGCGAACCATGTGGCGGCGGGATTCGAGATCATGCCGTTACTGGAAGGGAAGTTTGTCTTCACGACGGTACGCTTGTTCGGTTTCTCCTTCAACCTACGAAAACATACGCCTGAAAGCCCCTTGAACCTGCAATTCGTCATCGACGCTTTCGCCAGCAAGGATTCGATAAAGAAAGAGAAGAATATCGATCTCCGTTTCAACTCCATCATGATCCGAAGAGGTAATTTCAGCTATAACGTGGATAGCGAGAAAGAGACCCCGGGAAAGTTCAACGCCAAGCATATCGATATCAAGAACCTGAGTGCCAAGATATCCCTCAAGGCTTTTAACAAGGACAGCGTGAACGCCCATATCAAGAAGATGAGTTTCGACGAGGCGTCCGGTTTCTCCTTGAATAAGTTATCGCTGAACGTGGTCGGGAACCGGGATAGCGCTTTCGTGCAGGACTTCGAGGTACGCTTGCCGCAGACAGACTTGAAGATCGGCCTTGCCCGGATCGATTTAAGTAAGATCGATAGCCTTCCCGCTCTCTTGAACAACGCTCCGATCGATTTGAATATAACGCCTTCGCAAATCTGCCTGAAGGACTTATCCCCTTTCGTCCCGGCGTTCAAGAACTTCGCCGACACGATCGAGTTATCGGCCGAGGCAAACGGCTACATCAATAATTTTAACTTGAAGCGCCTCACCTTGAAGTATAGCGATAAGATGCTGTTTATCGGCCAGATGGAACTGAAAAACATCACCCATCCCGAGGAAACGTATCTTTTAGGGAAGGTGAATAAGATGTATATCACGACAGACGGCATCTCCAGTTTGGCCAATAACTTCAATGAGCGTCCGAAGAGTCTCCCGGCCCCGGTCGTCAAATTGGGGACGATCAATTTCACGGGCGAGATATCAGGCTTTTTTGATAACCTAGTCGCTTTCGGAAAATTATCGTCTTCCATCGGCTCCATACAGACAGACTTGATATTCGGTAGCAACAAGGATAAGAATATAGCCGCTTACCTACGGGGACGCATCGCCTCCAGCAACTTGCGGCTCCATGAGTTATTTGGCGAGAATAATCCTTTCGGGGAGGCTCGCTTCGACATCAATATCGATACCCGTAGACCTGTTGGCGGAAATTTCTCCGGAAATATCCAAGCACAAGTCAAGGAGTTCGATTATAAAGCTTATAAATACAAGGATATAAATCTTTCCGGTAATTTCAAGAAGAGTAGTTTCGATGGGACTATCCATGTAAACGATCCCAATGGCGAGTTATACGCCCAAGGCATCTTCCAGCACCAAGGGCAAAACTCCTTGTTTAATTTCACCGCCCGCCTCGATCATTTCCGGCCGGACCGATTGAACCTGACGGACAAATATGAGGCGCCGAATATCTCCTTGGCTTTAAACGCGGATTTCACCGGAGATAATATAGATAATCTGGAAGGTAGCATCACGTTGGACAGTCTTTCTTTCGAGACCACTCCCAGCAGCTTCTTCCTTAAGAAATTCGAAGTAGTTGCCTCGGGGCATAGTCTCGACCGGCAATTAACCATAACGTCCGATATCTTGAATGGAGAGGTCACCGGGTCTTACTCATTCAACACGCTAATCCCCAGCCTTATGAATACGTTCAAGGGATATGTGCCAGCCTTGATCAACACGACCCAGAAAAAACAAATCGTGAAGGAGAATAACTTCGCCCTCCTATTAACGATCGAGAATACGGAAGCGCTTTCTACGACATTGAAACTACCGTTCACGATGGTGCAACCCGGACGGATCACGGGACATTATAATAATATTTATAATAAGTTCCGTATCGAGGCGTGGCTTCCGAAGTTCAATCTCGGGAAATCCATGTTCGAATCCGGCTACTTGGTTTGCGACAATCCGAACGATAAGGTAAACCTCCAATTAAAAACGATTAATTACAACGACAAGGGACTGCGTAATTACCTTGATCTCAAGGCAGACGCTAAAGACAATCTGGTGAATACCATGATTGGGTGGGCGAATAATAAAGAGCGGTTATTTAAGGCCGACATCTCCGCCTCTACCCTTTTTGTCGAGGAGGAAAGCGAGAAAGGGCCGGCCAAGTTACGTACGGAAGTCACGTTGAATAAAAGCCCCCTCATTATTAAAGACACGCTCTGGACCATCAATCCGGCGAATATAACAATTCGTGAGGGCAAGATCGGTATCGAGCATTTCCGGGTAGATCATGAGACCCAGTATTTATCGATGGAAGGGACGATCTCGAAAGATCCGGCAGATACTTTATTGGTAGACTTGAAGCAAATAGAGCTGAGTTATGTCTTCGACGTATTGAATATCCCAGTCTTGCAATTCGGGGGTGAGGCGACCGGTAAGTTCTATGTGAACGACTTATTCAATAGCCGCATGCTAAATACGGATCTGGAAGTAAAGAATTTCTCATTCAACCAACCCCCCTTGGGTCGCCTCAATCTCTTCAGCGAATGGGACGACGCACAGAAAGGTATCCTTATGCTGGGAAGCATCTACAAGAACGACAGCACTTGGACGGATGTGAACGGTTATGTATTTCCAGTCGGGCCCAATGCGGGGCTATCCTTGTATTTCGATGCCAATGATATCAATCTGGCCTTCTTGCAACCCTTTGTCGATACGGTCGTAAAGAACTTGCAAGGCCGGGGATTCGGAAGTATACATTTGCACGGCCCCTTTAAGGAGCTGAATGTCGAGGGAGATGCCTATGTCATGGATGGAGGGGTAGGCGTTGATTTCTTGGATACGTATTATACCTTCTCCGATTCCGTCCACCTTGACTCTACGTCCGTCAATTTACGGAATATCACGGTCAAGGATCAATTCGGCAACTCCGGAAAAGTCAGCCTTAAGTTCAATCATCTGCATTTCCGGGATTATAGCTTCCTCGTAAACGTGCAGGGTAATAAGATGTTGATGTATAACGCCAACCAGAAAAAGAATCCGCTGATCTATGGAACGGTATTCGCCAGCGGAACGGCGCAAATCAAGGGCAACGGTAAGTTGATAGACTTTGATATTAACATGAAAAGCGAACCTAAGACCGCTATTTATCTGGACTTCATGAATAATAACTCGGCTACGGACTATGATTTTATCACGTTCGTCGATAAAAGTAAGTTGGCAGCTAACGTAGATTCCACGTCCACACACCCATTGAATATCGTACACGAGACAGACGAGGGAGCCGAGCTACGAATGAACTTCCTCCTTGATATCACACCCGATGCCGATATAGAGCTAATCATGGACCCGATAGCGGGAGACCGTATCAAAGGAAACGCCAGTGGAAGTTTACAAATACAATATGGAACAAGAAGTGATCTTCGTATGTATGGCGACGTGAATATCGTACAAGGAAACTATAATTTCAGCTTACAGCAAATCATCCATAAAGACTTTAAGATCAGAGACGGTAGCACGATCAATTTCCGTGGCGATCCCTTTAATGCCCATATGGATATCAATGCGATCTACAATCTGACCGCAAATATCGGAGACTTGGATCAGAGTCTCTTACAAGAAAGTTCTCGAACAAACATACCCGTCAATTGCGTCTTAAACCTTGAAGGTGCATTGCGCAGCCCATCTATTTCCTTCGACTTAGAATTTCCGAACTCTAACGAGGAGTTAGAGCGTCAAGTCAAAGCGTTTATAGACACAGAGGATATGATGACCCGGCAAATCGTTTATTTGTTGGTGTTAAATAAATTCTATACACCCGAGTATGCCCAAACGACTTACAAGTCTAGCGAGTTAAACGCCGTGGCTTCATCCGCTATCTCAGCGCAATTATCCAATCTGTTAGGTAGTTTCACGGATAAAGTGCAAATAGGGACAAACATACGAGCGGGACAGGACGGTTTCAAGGAAGACACGGAATACGAGATGATATTATCCAGCCAGTTGCTAAACAACCGCTTATTGATCAATGGTAATTTCGGTATGAGAAATACGGTTACTACAGGCAAAAATAACACCTTTATCGGGGAGTTCGACCTAGAATATAAGTTGACCCCCTCCGGTGAGATCCGGCTAAAGGCTTATAACCATGCCAGAGATATGTATTTCGGCCTGAAGCAAGCGTTAACCATACAAGGTGTAGGAATCATGTACCGGAAAGACTTTACAAATTTCTCTGAGATTTTCAGAAGAAGAAAGAGACCTCTTTTACCCTTGATCCCCAAAGACTCTACGAATGTCCCTCCCGTAGTCAAAGACTCAACAAATCTTTCACTGCCGACTGATAAGAAGTAAGGGAAGTACTTTTCAATACTTTCTTGCGAAGCCTTTTATCGGCCTCCGGCAAAAGATAATCCCAGATTGTCTTCATTTTAGATAATACCTGATGCTCGCCACCTTCCAACCGGGCAGCATATTCATCCATCAACGACTCATGGAACATGACTAGTTTATCCCGCCTCTCATTCACGGTCAAGACCTGTCCGGACACAAACTCAGTGGCCAGCCAAGGAGAGGCCAATAACCCTCGTCCTAGCATAAGCCCGGCAAGCCCCGGAAAACGCTCCTTTATACCTCGGATATCTTCCAGCCCCACTAAATCTCCATTATAATATAAAGGAAGTTTACATTCCTCATAAAAACGGGAGAATCCATCCCAATCGATAGCTCCTTTATATTGCTGTATCCCTAACCGGGGATGCAAGGTTATATGCTTCAAAGGTAACTTATTTAATAAGGAAAGAAGCACGAATGACTCGTCCGTACACTCCCACCCCAAACGCATTTTCACCGAAAAAGAAATATCCGGGAACTCCTCAATCGTACGTAATAAAGACTCGGCCTCTTCCTTGTACCGCAAAAGTCCCGAGCCTCTATGAGCACGGACCTGCATAGGGAAAGGGCATCCTAAATTAATATCCGCTTCCCAGTACCCATTCTCTTGGAATAAACGCACGATCGACCGAAACTCGTCTGGTGTGGAAGCGATCAATTGCGGTACGACATGTACCTGCCTATTTCTATCGCAAGCGATATCCTTCAAGTCCTTATTCCGGAAACCACCTTTCTCTATCCTTACAAAAGGAGTATAATAGGTATCTACGCCCCCGAATACTCGGGTATGCGCCTCTCTATAAACCGAATCCGTATATCCTTGCAAAGGAGCGAAATGAATGACTGCCATATCAAGCGAAGGTTTCCATGAAAATCGATCTCAATTGACTTTTTGCCAACTCAAAGTCTTGGGGTGCCCCCAACTCCATAGCCAAGGAGGTAACGCCTTTATCCGTAAAGCCACAAGGGTTGATCAATGAAAAGTAACTCAGATCCGTATTTATATTCAATGCAAAGCCATGCATCGTAACGAACCGGCTGCTTTTCACACCAATCGCACAGATCTTACGGGCACGCCCCGGTACCTCAGGATCTAGCCATACACCCGTCGCCCCTTCCAAACGTTCCCCTTTCAAGTCGTAAAGCGATAGGAAACGGATGATCGTCTCTTCCAGCATATGGATGTATTGTTTCAATCCCAGATTCCAATATTCCAGATCAAATACCGGATAACCGGTAATCTGTCCCGGCCCGTGATACGTTATATCCCCCCCTCTGTTTATATGGTAAAACGAGATCCCTCGTTCCCGTAAAGTTTCCTCGGGAATAAGCAAATTGGAGTCCTTGCCACTTTTACCGATCGTCAAGACCGGTAAATGCTCACAAAAGAATAATTGATTATCCTCTTTCTTTCCCGTTGCCTTCGCATCCAATAAGACCTCGAAAGCAGCTGTCTGATATTCTAACGCATCGGCATAAGCGATTCGTCCCAAGTCATGATAACGGAAGCTCTCCATTTCTTTCTTTTTTTAACCTTTCCGGTACCGGGATCAACTTGCCCGGCACCATATCCCATTTCTACTTTTATCAGTTTTCCCATTAAGGAAATTATTTTCGCTTGTCGTTTCAGCATATAAGGTGACGGTTTAGCGGAATTAAACTTCCGGGGATTTGGAAGTGTGGCCGCTATCAAGGCTGCCTCGCTTTTGGTCAATTGGTAGGCATGCTTACCGAAATGAGCCTCCGCTACCGCCTCCGCACCATAGATGCCCTCCCCCATCTCTATCGAGTTCAGATAGACTTCCATAATACGTTCCTTTCCCCATATCCATTCGATCAAGAAGGTAAAATAGACCTCGATGCCTTTCCGTAAATAACTTTTCCCCGGCCAAAGAAATACATTCTTAGCGGTCTGCTGGGAAATCGTGCTGGCACCTCTCACCCTTTTACCTTTCTCGGCCTCGGCCCGTGCCTTCTGGATTTGTTCCACATCAAAGCCATTATGCTCCATGAACAGGTTATCCTCCGACGCTATGACCGCTTGAACCAAAGGCTGGGCGATCTTGGATATAGGAACCCACGTATGATCGAGTTTCATTTTCTTCCCATCCTGATACTGCTCATACATACGAATAAACATCAATGGCGTATAATATACGGGTACAAATTTATATACCACTACCGCCAATATACTGGATACAAACAGGAAGATCAACAGATTCCTGCACCAGATCCATATCCGTTTTACCAGAGGTGCTACCATATTCTTCTATTTGGAGAGACAAAGGTAAAGAATATTTCAGTTTCCGGCGGACTGAAACTCATAATTTACAGAAAAGGCACTATCTTTGGCTTTTGAAAACTTTCCACCCTGTCATATGGTTATTTGATAAATAAATTAGTATGGAGAATCGTTTTTTAGGACTCATAGAGAATAGCATCAAGGAGCATTGGGATCTCCCGGCGTTCTCCGATTATAATGGACATACCTTCCATTATAAAGATGTAGCTCGTCGAATCGAGAAATTTCATATTATCCTAGAGCATGCCGGCATTAAAAAGGGGGATAAGGTGGCTTTAGTTGGACGGAACTCCTCCAACTGGGCGATCTGTTTCTTCGGGATCTTGGCTTATGGAGCCGTAGCCGTGCCTATCCTACATGAATTCAAACCGGACAATATACATCATATCGTAAATCATTCCGAGGCAAAGGCAGTCCTTGCCGCTTCCAGCAACTGGGAGAATATGAATGAACGCATGATGCCCGACGTGAAACTGTTCATGATGCTGGATAACTTCTCGATCATTCACAGTAAAAGCAAAGAAGTCCGGGTAGTAAGAGACCGGATCAATGAATATTTCGGTAAAAAGTACCCTCGTTCATTCACGTCGAACGATGTTCGGTATCACGTGGAAAAGCCGGAAGAATTAGCGGTACTTAATTATACTTCCGGAACCACCAGTTTCTCGAAAGGGGTTATGATCCCCTATCGGAGCTTATGGAGTAATACGCAATTCGCTTACGACAATTTACCGTTCATCCATCCGGGAGATAATATCGTATGTATGCTTCCGATGGCCCATATGTACGGATTGGCATTCGAGGTATTGAATTCCGTGAATAAAGGCTGCCATGTACACTTCCTCACACGTACCCCCAGCCCGAAAATCATAGCGGAAGCTTTTACGACGATCAAGCCGGCGCTGATTCTAGCCGTACCTCTGATTATCGAGAAAATCATCAAAAACAAGGTATTCCCCGAACTGGAGAAACCTTTGATTAAATTGCTCTTGAAAGTCCCCTATATAGACCAGAAAGTGTTGGATACCATTTCCGCCAAGTTAACGGCGTCTTTCGGAGGAAACTTCGGGGAGATCGTTATCGGAGGAGCCGCTATCAATAAAGAAGTGGAAACGTTCCTTCATTCCATCCATTTCCGCTATACCGTAGGCTACGGGATGACCGAATGTGGCCCGCTAGTCTCCTATGCGCAATGGGATGAGTTTAAGCCCGGTTCCGTAGGACGTATCGTCGACCGTATGGAAGTCCGCATCGATTCAGAGGACCCGGAAAACAAGGTGGGAGAAATATTGGTGAAGGGTATGAACGTGATGCTCGGTTATTACAAGAATCCGGAGGCTACGAAAGCCGTTATGATGCCTGACGGATGGATGCGTACCGGCGATCTGGGAACCCTCGATAAAGATGGATTTTTATATATCCGCGGCCGTAGTAAAACCATGATTCTAGGCCCCAGCGGACAAAATATCTATCCGGAAGAGATCGAGGATCGCTTGAATAATATGCTATATGTAGCGGAATCGCTCATCATCTCCCAAGGAGGTAAACTAGTCGCCCTCATCTATCCCGATTGGGAGCAAGTAGATAAGGCAGGTATACAACATTCCGAAATCGAGAAGTTGATGCAGACCAACATTGACCAAGTAAACGAGGAGATGCCGAATTACAGTAAAATCACCTGTTTCAAGCTGTATCAAGAAGAATTCGAGAAAACACCCAAAAGAAGCATCAAGAGATATTTATACCAACCGGCCGAATAAAAAGAAGCCGTCTTTTGTTAAAGACGGCTTCTTTTATATAAAGTAAATTTTATCCTTGACGAAAATCTTTTAAAACTTTTTGTAATTCTTGTCGAGCGAAAAATATACGGCTCTTAACCGTCCCCAGAGGAACATCCAGTTTATCAGCGATCTCATTGTATTTATAGCCACTCAAAAACATAGAGAATGGAACCTTCAACTCATTGTTCAAACCGTTGATCGCTTTCGTGATCTCTTGAATTTGATAAGCGCCATCCGGAGAGTCAAAACCTGAATCGTTCACGACATCCAAGTTATATAAGTCGACACCTTGATCTACGACAGTTTGCGTGCGAACGATCTTGTGATAATTGTTAATGAAAATGTTACGCATCACAGTCAAGACCCAGCCCTTAAAATTGATATTGTCTACAAATTTTTCTTGATTGTCTAAAACCTTCAGCGTTGTGTCCTGCATCAGATCTTGGGCATCATCCCTATTCGCTGTAAGCATAAGCGCAAAATTCATCATGTTTTCTTGCATGCTCAATAATTTTTTCTGAAATTGCAACGCATTCATATTGTTACTAGTTAAATAAAGTTTAATACTGTATAAGTATTATCCCTCAAACATTGAAGGATGCAACAAATATATAAATTAAAAATGGAGATATACAGTTCTTTGATAAATATTAATATTAAAAATCGTAACTTAATATTTTTGTTGTAAATCTTACTGAAAATGAGTATTATTTACAAGTTGCACAAGTTACAAAAATCAACATTTACAACAAGCCAGTTACAATTTTCAACCAAATATTAAAAACGAATATAATACAAACAAGATGAAACGTTTATTAACAATATTAACAGCTATAGTATTAATACTTGCAATCTCTCTTCAATCGGAGGCTAAAGAGAAGTCCTTAATATATACGATTGATATAAAAAAAGAGATCGATAACACCACGTGGATTTATCTCCATAACGGATTATCAGAGGCCAAGCAATTGAACGCCGATGCCATCTTATTGCATATGAACACATACGGCGGATTACTGGAATCTGCAGATTCTATGCGAACGGCTATTTTATATAGTCCCATACCGGTATATGTATTTATCGATAATAACGCAGCTTCAGCAGGTGCTTTAATTTCCATAGCATGCAAGAAAATCTATATGCGGAAAGGGGCGAATATAGGAGCGGCAACGGTTGTCAATCAAACGGGTGCGGCTCTACCTGATAAATATCAATCTTATATGCGTTCCATGATCCGTTCGACAGCTGAGGCGCAAGGGAAAGATACGCTTATACAAAACGGCGACACGATCTATAAATGGAAAAGAGATCCTTTAATCGCCGAAGCGATGGTCGATGACAGAGTGATCGTCCCCAACCTCATCGATAGCGGTAAAGTATTGACACTTACCTCTCAAGAAGCACTCAAATGGGGTTATTGCGATGGCATCGCCGAGAGTCCGGATCAAGTAATCACAGAATATATCGGATGTAAGGACTATGAGATTAAAAGTTATGAACCCTCATGGTTCGATAATGTAAAAGGTTTCTTTATGAGTCCGGTAATACAGGGGTTATTAATCATCATTATCATCGGTGGTATTTATTTCGAGATGCAAACCCCAGGGCTTGGTTTTCCATCCGCTGCCGCGATAATAGCGGCTATCCTTTACTTCGCTCCTCTCTATATGGACGGGTTGGCTGAAAACTGGGAAATCCTGTTATTCATTCTCGGCGTTATATTAATAATGTTGGAGATATTCGTGATCCCGGGCTTTGGCATAGCGGGGATAAGTGGAATTATTCTCGTGGTCGGCGGACTTACAATGAGCTTACTGAACAATACTGTTTTTGATTTTCAAAACGTATCTGGAATGGATACGGGCAGAGCCGCTTTAACGGTTCTATTAGGTCTGGGTATCGGATTCACGCTAGTGATATGGTTATCCAACAAAATAGGACATAAAGGACCGCTAAAGAAAATGGCATTAAACGCTGATTTGGAAAAAGCGGTATCCAGTCCCAATTTGACACAACTGATCGGAAAAGAGGGCACGGCCGCTACCGTTTTACGTCCTTCGGGTAAGGTATCTATCGAGGGAGAGTTGTATGACGGCGTATCGGAGTCTGGCTTCATCGAGAAAGGGACTCCTATCAAAGTCGTCAGATTCGAGAGCGCGCAAGTCTATGTAATCAACCTATAAACGAGTCTATGCGATCCGTTTATAGGCAATACATTTATCGATCACGACATATTCCATCGCTCCCATAGCCATCAAATCACTTAGGATGTTACGGGCCGCATAATAATTGATATGGGCGATATGGCAAAACTGCTTTATGCTGATATACGGATGCTCGTCGAGCCAAGAAAACAGGATCTCGACGGGCTTACTTATTTTCAGCAATGTACCTTCTTTGGTTTTCTGCTTCTTCCATGCTTGCATGAGGACTTCGTTCGCTAATATATTCTCGTCCGCAACCCGGATATAGGCCTTGTATTTATCGTCTTTATCCGGTGCCGTATGCGGTTTCTCATCGCTTGGGGCGATATAGACCTCCAATACGGTCTTCCCGTTGACATCCCAGCGCTTAGCTGTAAACGGCACCTCGGGATGCGTATACATTTTAGAAGCAGCCTCGATCATATAATATTCCTCCTCACTTCTCACACCGGAAATAGCGCCGTTATCCTTCACTCCAATCAGCAGACGCCCGCCATCTGTATTCGCGAACGCACTCAACGTCCGGGCGATCTTCTTGCTGTCGTTCACCTCAAACTTAAAATCAAGTTGTTGATGTTCCCCTTGCTCTATAAGCGCTTCAATCGGATGTTTCTTCTTCATTTTGGCTTCTGTTTTGAGACACAAAATTAAAATAAATACCTAACTTTGGCAATCGAAAAAACAATAAACGATGTCTCAGATACCTGCGCTAATATCAGATCTTGCGGTCATACTCATATCCGCCGGGTTGGTTACCCTGTTATTCAAAAAGTTAAAGCAACCGGTCGTATTGGGGTATATCGTAGCCGGAATACTCGCCGGACCTTCCATCGAGCAAATACCGACAGTTACAGATGTGGAAAGTATCCGTATCTGGGCTGATATAGGCGTTATCTTCCTGTTATTCGCTTTGGGGCTCGATTTCAGTTTCAAGAAGTTGATGAAGGTGGGAGGAACCGCCGTCATTGGAGCCATAACCGTTGTTATAGGTATGATGACAGCGGGATATATCACGGGCTTATCACTGGGTTGGGGACATATGAACAGTCTTTTCCTCGGAGGTATGTTATCGATGTCTTCCACGACGATTATCTTCAAGGCATTCGACGACATGGGATTGCGTAACCAACGATTCGCCGGTGTCGTATTCGGTATCTTGGTGGTAGAGGATCTATTCGCCGTATTATTAATGGTATTACTTTCTACCGTAGCGGTAAGTAAACACGTGGAAGGCATGGAGATGCTGGATAGCGTAGTCAAATTAGGCATTTTTCTTTTATTCTGTTTCGTCGTCGGGATCTATTTGATCCCCTCTTTTCTGAAAAAGGCAAAAAGCTTCCTAAATGAGGAGACTCTGTTGATCGTGAGCATCGGGCTATGCCTTGGTATGGTTATGATCGCCACAAAAGCCGGATTCTCATCGGCTCTCGGAGCTTTTGTCATGGGTTCGATTTTGGCCGAGACCATTGACGCTGAACGGATCGAGCATTTGGTAAAACCCGTAAAAGACTTATTTGGAGCGATTTTCTTCGTGTCTGTAGGCATGTTAATCGATCCTCAGATGCTCTGGGAGTATAAAATCCCGATTTTCATTATCACGCTCGTAGTCATGGCCGGACAAATTTGTTTCGCCAGCTTCGGAGTATTACTGTCCGGACAACCGATAAAAATAGCCATCCAGTCTGGTTTCTCGTTAGCGCAGATCGGAGAATTCGCCTTCATCATCGCAGGTTTGGGACTATCATTAAACGTGACGGATCAATATCTGTATCCGATCGTTGTCGCCGTATCCGTGATCACGACATTCTTCACACCTTATATGATCCGGCTAGCGGAACCTACCTACAAATGGGCGGAGCGGATCATACCGGAGAATTGGAAACAGTTCTTGGAGCGATATTCATCCGGTTCCAATACGATCCGTCAAAAAAGCGCATGGAATAAGTTACTAAAAGCTTTGGTCCGCATCGTCGGTACTTATACCGCCGTCTGCCTAGTACTTATCTTTTTATGGCTACAAATCGTGACTCCGTTCATCTGCAAACATTTGCCCGGCATCCAAGGAAATCTAATCTCCTTGATCTTAATCCTAGCTCTGATCTCCCCGATGTTGCGGGCGATCATGATGAAAAAGAATCATTCCGTGGAGTTCCAGCAATTATGGAACGATAATAAATATAACCGGGGTCCCCTAGTCTCACTCGTGATCCTCAGAATCCTGCTCTGTATCGGTCTCGTCATGCTTCCAGTCGCACGGTTATTGAATGCTGCGCTAGGAATTATGCTAGCGGTCGCTTCCGCCGTTATCGTATTAATGATATTCTCCAAACGGCTAAAGAGGCAGTCGATCCTGATGGAACGGCATTTTTTCAGTAACCTTGTAGCGAGGGAAGTGGAACAAGAGCGAAAAGCCCCGATCAACCAGCGTTTCGCGAACCACTTATTAGAACGAGATCTCCATTTAGCGGATTTCGAGGTGAAGCAGAATTCCCCCAGTATGGGAAAAAGCCTGAAAGAATTAAACTTCAGGCAAAAGTGCAACGTAAATATCGTAACGATTATCCGGGGAGAGAAGCGAATCAATATACCGGGAGGAGACGAGCGGCTCTACCCGTTCGATAAACTGGTAGTAGTTGGCGCCGATGATGATCTGGAGCACTTTAGGAAATATCTGGAGGAACGCTACAAGAAATCATACGCCGAGCAATCGAACACAAGAAAGGAAGAGATGAACATGGAGCAAATCATTATCTCGGAAGGTTCCCGATTGATTGGCCGCTCCATCATAGAGTCCGGTATCCGTGATAAAGCCGCTTGTTTGGTAATCGGTATCGAACGTGGAAGTAGCTCGATCAAGAATCCGCCTCCCAGTACGGTTTTCGAGGAAGGAGATATCGTATGGATCGTAGGCGAACGGGATAAGTTGATCCAGTTAAGCGAAGGAAAAGTAGTAACCAGTTAACAAAACGATATAGAATGATGAAGTTTATAGGAATTATTCCGGCGAGATACGCCTCTACCCGTTTTCCGGGGAAGCCATTAGCGGATATGAACGGAAAGCCCATGATACAACGTGTATATGAGCAAGTAAAGGATGTCTTAGACTCCGTTTGCGTAGCTACCGACGATATCCGGATAGAGAATGCGGTTAAAGCCTTCGGTGGCCAAGTCGTCATGACCTCCGATCAACATCGTAGCGGTACGGATCGTTGCTACGAGGCTTATCAGAAAATAGGCGAAGGGTATGATGTGATTGTCAATATCCAAGGTGACGAGCCTTTTATCCATCCCGAGCAAATCCAGACGATCAAAACCTGCTTCGCCGACGCAAACACGCAAATAGCGACATTGGTAAAGCCTTTCCGTTCGGACGATGATTTCGAGAGTACCCTATTCAATCCCAATTCCCCGAAAGTCGTACTCAACAAAAACAACGAGGCTATGTATTTCAGTCGATCTATTATTCCTTATATCCGGGGCAAGAAATATACGGAATGGTTGCCGAGTCATACCTTTTACAAGCATATCGGGTTATATGCCTATCGTGCGCAAGTGCTGAAAGAAATCACCCAATTACCTCAATCCGCTTTAGAACTGGCGGAAAGCCTTGAGCAATTACGCTGGTTGGAAAACGGATATAAAATCAAGGTCGGCATCACAGAGCAAGAAACGATCGGTATAGATACACCGGAGGACATGGAGAAAGCCTTAGCCTTCCTCGCGAACCGCTGATCACTTACACTATTATTCAATGAATATAGTCAGAGTAGTACCAATAGGTGGAGGAATAACGTTCTCGTAATTCCTCCTTTGCTTTTCTACCCGATTTACAATGGATGTAATCTTGGTAATTCTCTATAACATCTTGAGGTATCTGATAACCGGCCACCTCCTCGTCCGAGCTTTTAGATAAGACTTGTACCAAAGCCTCCTCATACAAACGGGGTACAACCTCAAATTTTCCTTTATAATAAGTATCGAACGCATTCTTAAAACTATTCAAATTCTCGTTCAGTAAATAATAGCACAACAAATAATCCAATGCCTGTTTATTTTCCGGATATTCCGCCACCAAACTTGACAGTACGCCCGGATAATCGGATATGGACATTAGTATGTCGTGCTCTCGCTCCCAATCACTTTTCCTCGGCAAACGTTTCTCCATCGACAAGGTCTCCTCACCCTTCAACTGTTCCTCCTTCGACCTTGCCCATGAGTGATAAAATAACGTCGCGTCCAATAGGTTCAGGTATTTTCTAGCCTCCTCAATATCCCCTCGCCGCATATCAATCTCCACCAGCCGCTTGATCTGCCGTACACTTCTTTGTTTAGGGCTGAACAAGATTCCTTCGATCGCCCGGTGACGGGCCATATCCATATCTCCCAATTGATAATACACCTCATTACTGAAAAACACGGGAAGTATAGAAGACCTCAAATCGATCGGTAAGAACAAGGCGTCCGCCCCTCGTTGATAATGATCCATCAAATTCTGGGGCAACTCGTTCTTCTTGGAGAAAGCGATATTCCTATAATAACTTACCAAGATATCGGGAGAATCAAATCCGGCAGACAAATCCAAGACTCGCTCCCAATCACCCCTATAGATCGCTTGGTCTACTGCCAGAACCTTTTCCCGCTTCCGGTTCGTACCCGCTATAACAAATGAAAAGAATCCAAATACGACTAAAAAGGTTATAAGCAAGCTATGCCGGTTCAGACGTATCCTACGTATACTTTTAATCTCCAAAGCGAATATCTCTAGAATCAACGCTAAAGCGGGGAAATATACGCTCAAGCCATCCACATGGGAATATTTATAGGCCTCCTCAATGCTCAATCCATAAAAATGACGCATGAACAACGGATATAAATAACTCGATAACAAAAGAGAAAGCCAGAACCACCACCGTTTCCTATTCTTGGCTCCCTCATAGAATATCACCATCAAGGAGAAGACAAACAGCCGGCTACCGACCATGCTATAAATTATGGGAAGAAGTATAAAAGCCACCCAAACGGACGTTCTCTTATTCTTAATCCGGATGTATCCCAAGAAGAGCCATAGCACGAAAATCAACGTAAGCGTAGACGCTATACTATACGACAACCGGCAAATCAATCCCCACTCTAACGCTACCGGAAACAACGCATATATGGAGACCATATTACCATTCCCGAACTTGCGTAAAACCCGCATAGAGTAGTACCATAAGAGCAACAACACGCACGTCACGATTAACGGGCCTATCACAGTCAAATGGAAGAACTGTATCAAGAAATTCCCCACATAACAGCTCAACCAAGCCGGCTCATCCCAGAACGAGATAAAATAATCGGTGGTATACAAAAAAATCCTCATCTGCTCTTTGAAGAACAAATGGTTTGGGTAAATCCATTGAAAGAAAGCAAAGCATACTACGAAGAATATTCCCGCTATTACCCATTGAAGCGATCGTTCATTTTTTGTCATTGACAAAATCCCTTATTTATAACCTCCCTATTTCCTCAATATAGAAAAAATCAATTTCCTCATCAATCTTTTGAATACAAAACAATGCAAACAAACAAAAAGTTTTGAATAAATACAAATAAACAAATAGAATCATGATCAAGACGTCTTGTTTTTCAAGTAGAGGAGCCAAGATGTACAAAAAAGTCCCTTTATCTACCAATAAGCAGATAAAGGGACCTTTTTCAAGGACAACAATTACTATTATCCTATCGTTTTTTCTTAGCCTCTTGTTGTTTACGCAACGTCTCCTGCTGTGCTCGTTGAGCCTCTTCCAGACGTTTCATGAAACTGGATTTCTTCATCGGTTTCCGTTTGTTTGCTTCCAACTTAGCTAACAATTTATCCTCATTGATCGTATAGCGGAAGATCAATGTCTGCACGATTGTGATCAACGTAGAGATGAAATAGTAATACGTCAAACCGGAAGCATACTGGTTGAAGAACACCAAGAACATCAACGGCATCATGTACATCATGGCCTTCATGCCCGGCATCTGTTGCTGCCCAGTATTCGTCATCTCCATATTATACTTGGTATAAAAAATATTCGTGATCGTCATCAACAAACAGAACAAACTGATGTGATTTCCGAAATACGGAGTGATGATCGGAATATATTTATTCCAACTAAAGATAGCGTCGTAAGTAGACAAGTCGTGCGCCCAAAGGAAACTCTGGTGACGTAACTCGATCGCCGACGGGAAGAACATGAATAAAGCGATTAAGATCGGCATCTGCAACAACATCGGCAAGCAACCACTCATCGGGCTCGCCCCCGCACGGCTATATAGCTCCATCGTCGCTTTCTGCCGTTCCATAGCCTTATCCTGTCCGGGATACTTAGCGTTGATCTCCTCCACTTGCGGACGCAATACACGCATCTTGGCGGACGACATATAAGACTTATACGTCAACGGGAAAAGGATGATCTTCACGATGATAGTCATCAAAAGAATCAAGATACCATAATTATGGATAAACTTACCCAAGAAGTCGAACAAGGGGATCACGAAATATTGATTCACCCAACGGAAAATACCCCAACCTAGCGGAACCAACTTCTCCAGATCCAGTTGCTGCTCGGCAACGACACCTTTATCGAAGGACTTCAACAAGGCGAACTTATTCGGTCCGAAATAAAAGGACAGGTTCGTGGCCTCCTTACCTTGCAAGTCGAAAGGTACGGAAGTGGTCGTCTTGAATTGTTTCAATACATCCCCCTCCGGAATCGCTTTCGAGTCTAAGGTAGTAGCCTCAAAGCCCTCTTGCGAGATCAATACGGTAGAGAAGAACATATCCTTATAACCGATCCATTTCAAGCGGTTCGGGATCTGCTTGCTGTCACTCTTCGACTCGCTCAGGTGTTCCACGTCGTCCGCCATGAACTTGTAGTTCAAGGTCACGTAGCGATCCTCAAACTTACGTCCTTTTTCCTGTTGGCGGATATCCTGCTCCCACAATAAATCCAAGGCATTCGTGCTCGGTGCCAAGACACCGTTCAATCCCGTACCCAGAATCTGGTATTGCACCATATAATCATCCGGTTTCAAGGTATAGGTAAAATCCAGATGACTACCCTCGCCGGTGTTCAAACGCATGATCACGGAATTCGGGTCATTACCTTTAACCGGGGTAAAATACAAATCGCCCGTATTCACGACACGGTTCGTAGCCGTGACCAACGTAAAATTAAAATTAGACTCTTTCTCGTCGAACAAAACGAGAGGCTCGTCATTATACGTATCATACTCCTTCAAGCGTGCGTAACAAATACGTCCGCCCTTATTGCTGATACGAAGCTCAACCAAGTTATTTTGTAGGGTCGTGTAATCTTCCGTACCCACCATAGCTTCGCCGAATACGCCGAAGCTCTGCTGCAAACGTTGCGCCCTTACCGAGTCCGGCACGTTCTCCAACGAATCCTCCACTAAAGCACTTTTGTTCTCTTGTTTCTGCAATTCCAGTTGCTGGGCATACTCAATCTTCGCGATTGAATCTTGGTAACGACGTTGCGCCTCCAACTGCTCAGGCGTTGGCCGGTTGAACCAGCTAAACGCAAATAATACGACACCGATCAGCAGAAAACCTATTAATGTGTTTTTATCCATTTATCACCAATTATTTTTTATTTTCGATAGCAGCTTTCACGAAGCTGAGGAAAAGAGGATTCGGATTCACCACGGTACTGTTGTACTCCGGATGATATTGAACGCCCACGAACCATTTCAAGGCGGGGATCTCTACCACCTCTACCAGATTTGTCTCCGGATTCTCACCCGTACACATCATACCGGCGGCCTCATATTGCTTCTTATACTCGTTGTTGAACTCGAAACGATGGCGATGACGCTCTTGGATATGCTCCTTGCCGTATGCCTCCAATACCTTGGAGCCCTCTTTCAGCGTACAGTCGTAAGCACCCAAACGCATGGAACCTCCCATATTGGTAACGTTCTTCTGCTCCTCCATCAAATCGATCACCTTATGTGCCGTATTCGGCTCCATCTCCGTAGAGTTGGCATCCGCCAAACCTAATACGTCACGGGCAAACTCTATCACCATGCACTGCATACCCAAGCAGATGCCCAAGCAAGGGACATCATGCTCACGAGCGTATTTGATAGCGGCAAACTTACCCTCGATACCTCTCTGCCCGAATCCGGGGGCGATCAAGATACCATCCATATCCTTCAATTGCTCGGCGGCGTTCTCGTTATTTAATTTCTCCGAATGGAACAAATGCAAATCCAGTTTATGATGATTGTAAATAGCGGCTTGCAACAAAGACTCGTCGATCGACTTATAAGCGTCTTGCAATTCCACGTATTTACCTACCAAACCGATCTTCACCGTATCCGTAGCCGTGCTCTTCAAGGCAAGGAATTCCTTCCAAGGCTTCAACTCCGGAGTCGGGCCGACTTCCATACCGACCTTACGCAAGACCACCTCGTCCATCTTCTGGCGTTGCAATACCAAAGGAACCTCGTAGATCGTCGGTACGTCGATCGACTGGATCACGGAATCCTCGGCCACGTTACAGAACAACGCCACCTTACGTAACAAGTTCGCATTCAGCTCATGCTCCGTACGTAAAACCAACACGTCCGGCTGGATGCCTAACTCCTGCAATTGCTTCACGGAATGTTGCGTAGGCTTCGTCTTATACTCTTTCGCCGCCGCGATATAAGGCACATAAGTAAGATGTACGCAAAGGCAGTTCTTACCCAGCTCCCATTTCAACTGGCGAACGCTCTCTATGAAAGGCAGAGACTCGATATCACCCACCGTACCACCGATCTCGGTGATCACGAAGTCAAATTTATACTTGCTACCCAATAATTTCACATTACGCTTGATCTCATCCGTGATATGAGGTACCACCTGCACCGTCTTACCCAGATAATCCCCCTTACGCTCCTTGTTGATCACGCTTTGATAGATACGTCCGGTAGTGATATTATTCGCACGGGTAGTCTGGACATTCAAGAAACGCTCGTAATGGCCCAAGTCCAAGTCAGCCTCATGTCCATCAACGGTCACGTAACATTCCCCATGCTCATAAGGGTTCAACGTACCCGGATCGATGTTGATGTAAGGATCAAATTTTTGGATAGTAACCTTGTAACCTCTTGCTTGAAGGAGCTTACCTAAAGAAGCGGAAATAATTCCCTTACCTAAGGAAGAGACCACGCCGCCTGTAACGAAAATGTACTTTGTATCTGCCACGATAGTAATATTTTAGTTATCTTTTTAATTGCACACCTGCATTTCGAAACCGCAAAGTTAGCGATTTTCATCGAGACATGCCAAATTTAATGTTTTTATTTCTCGCTGAATATCTCCAGAACTGACCCGTGCTTCGGCAGGACTCTTCCGATTCCCGACCCGAAGCACGGCACTAAAGACAGTACTTCTCATGGAATTACTTCGGTACTCCGCAGGAAGTACTGAAGTACTTTGACCGAAGTATTCCAGTACTTCCTGCGGAGTACTGAGGCAAGTCCGTATAAGCCTCGCTAGACACACCTGCTTTGCCTCAGTGATCGTAACTTTTACCCAGATAAATATCAAATCGTATGTTGTATATCATTCTTTTTAGCTAATTTTGCGACCACTACAACTAATAGATGTAAATAAGGTATTATGATGATGAAGAGGCATGGTGTGTATGCGCTATTATTACTTTCACTAATTGGGAGCTCGGCATACAGCCAAGAGAACCAACTAGTTACCGGAACGATAGTTCAACGTCCCGCACAGCAAGTCGTATCGGATGATACGATTCCTGCGATCAATCTTGGCGAAGAGGAATTAGACAACATCGTAGACATTCGTAAACAATTCGAGAAACAAAACAAGACTTACTCGGCGCCCTTGGCCCCAAGCACGAATTTACTGCGTTTCTTGAAAAAAGACGAACTGGAGATCTCGGACGAGGCGATGTATTGGGCCCGTCTGGTACGAGACGCCTCCACGGCTTTCGATAATACGATGACCTTCCGAGACACCGTGATCGTAAACCCTTTATTCATGCCGATCGTTTTCCGGGGAGATTATCTACCCAAGAACTTGATATTCTACAACTTCGATTCATTGAAGGAGAGGACTCCCTATGATAACTTATACCGGACAGACTCCATCTTCAAAGATCTGGAGCGAAACAAACAGTTCGAGGAGATGGCTTACAAATATGTGCAGAACAATTACCCGACTTATTTCCGCTACTCCGAGAGGGATCTGCCCAATGAGGTGATCAAACCTAAATTCATCAAGAAGAATATTTATGAGGACTTGCCGATCAAGGTGGAGGCTGATGCCAATTTTGAGGACGTAGACGCTCCCGCCCGCTTTATCCCGGAGCGGAGATACTGGATATCGGCCTTCGAGAGCGCCGTCCAATTCTCCCAGAACTACGTTTCGGAGAACTGGTACAAGGGTGGAAGTAGCAACTTGAACCTGTTCACCAAGAACAATTTAAAATACGACTATAAGAAAGATAAGGTACAAGTAACGAACGAACTGGAATTCAAAGCCAGCGTATATACGGCACCGAAGGATACCTTAAGGAACTATAAGATCGGTGACGACGTATTCCGTATACACAGCAACGTCGGCTACCAAGCGTTCAACAAATGGTACTATACGTTCGACGCTGAGTTCAAGACCCAGTTCTTCACCAACTATCAAGAGAACGAGCACATCAAACAGGCCGCGTTCCTAGCCCCGTTCTCTATCAACTTCGGTCTCGGTATGAAATACGAGCTGGAAAAACAATTTACCGACAAGCATAAGAAGATTAAATTCAGCACCAACTTGGCGCCGATCTCCTATACATATATGTATACGACACAAGAGATCGATTATAGCCGTCACGGTTTCAAGAAAAACGAGGAAACCGGTGAGTTCAATAACAAGCTAAGCCAAATAGGTTCCACGATCCGTGCAGACCTCGCCTTCGATTTCAACCGTAACGTAAGCTGGCAATCCCGTCTTTATTTCTTTACCACTTATGGCGATCATACCATCGGGGAGTTCGAGAATACCTTGGTTCTGGCCATCAGCCGCTTTTTCTCCACACGTATCTATTTTCACCTTAGATACGACGATGGAGTGGAAAAAACAGAGGATAACAAGAGTTATTTCCAGCTTAATGAGTTGTTAAGTTTCGGTTTTAATTACAAATGGTAAGCTAGGATTTAAGATTTCGAATAATAAACTTTGTTAATCGTGACATAGTTTCTAAATTATACTTACTTTTGCCTTGATTTTGCAATGTCGAGATTACAAATATGAGCGAAAGTATAAATCATACAGGATTTGTAGAGAAGATTGATGGCGACACCGTCTTCGTCCGCATTACCCAACAATCCGCATGCTCGGGATGCCACGCACAGTCTATGTGCTCGGCTTCCGAGAAAAAGGATAAGATCATTGAGGTACCCGATCGGTCGGGACGGTTTCGCATTAACGAGGAAGTGATGATATGCGGACAAAATTCCATGGGG
Organism: Parabacteroides sp. KHUB-02; assembly: GCF_056640955.1. Taxonomy (NCBI): domain Bacteria; kingdom Pseudomonadati; phylum Bacteroidota; class Bacteroidia; order Bacteroidales; family Tannerellaceae; genus Parabacteroides; species Parabacteroides sp. KHUB-02. The sequence continues at coordinate 1,827,559 of NZ_JBWQEV010000001.1, forward strand.
CTTCAGGCCGTATTGTTGGCATTTGTCATTCCTTTGGTGATAGTCGTAGGGGCCATCGTGGTCGGTACGAATCTACAATGGGACGAGACCACGAGCGGGTTAACCGGTTTATCGCTTTTGCTGCCTTATTACTGTATACTATACTTAATGCGTGACAAACTAAAAAGACGATTTATATTTACTTTGAAAAAACTTAATTGATAATATATCATGATTTTAATTGCCGTTATTTCATTAGGAGCAATCGGGGCGGTCGGAGCGGTTTTCCTCTACGCTGCTTCCAAGAAATTTGAAGTCTACGAAGATCCTCGCATCGCACAAGTACAGGAAGTCCTTCCCGGGGCGAACTGTGGAGGTTGCGGTTATCCGGGTTGCGCCGGATTCGCGGGTGCTTGCGTAAAAGCTGACTCTTTAGACGGATTGCTCTGCCCCGTTGGTGGTGGCCCGGTCATGGCCAAGGTCGCTACGATACTGGGTAAAGAGGCGGGTACAGCCGAACCCATGGTAGCCGTTGTCCGTTGCAACGGAACTTGTCAGGCCCGCCCACGTACAAACTCTTATGATGGAACGAAAAGTTGCGCCATCGCCTCTACCCTTTACGGAGGCGAGACGAATTGTTCTTTCGGTTGCCTTGGTTATGGCGACTGCGTGAACGCCTGCGCTTTCGACGCTATCCACATCAACCCGGCTACGGGAATCGCCGAGGTAGACGAGGAAAAATGTACTTCCTGTGGTGCTTGTGTGAAGGCTTGCCCGAAGAATATCATCGAGCTAAGAAAGAAAGGACCTAAATCACGCCGGATTTACGTTTCTTGCGTAAATAAGGACAAGGGAGCCGCCGCTCGCAAGGCTTGTGCCAACGCTTGTATCGGCTGTGGCAAATGTGCCAAGGAATGTCCGTTCGAGGCGATCACCGTAACAAATAACGTAGCTTATATCGATTATACGAAGTGTCGTTTATGCCGCAAATGCGTGGCTGTATGTCCGACAGGAGCTATTCATGAGCTGAATTTCCCTCCTCGCAAGGAAGCCGCTCCCGCTCCGAAAGCGGAGACCGTGAAACCGGTGCCGAAGGCAGAGGCTACCGTGAAACCGGAAGCCACACCGAAAGCTACAAGTGAAGAAAAAACAAATCTAAATTAAAATCTAATAGTATGCTAAGGACATTTCGAATCGGAGGTATACATCCCCCCGAGAATAAACTGTCTGCCGGTAAGAAAATTACGGCTCTCGCTACGCCTAAACAGGTGATTATCCCCCTCAGCCAGCATATCGGCGCCCCGGCGCAGGCCGTGGTGAAGAAAGGGGATCTGGTAAAGGTGGGTACATTGCTAGCCAAGGCGGGTGGTTTCGTATCAGCGAACATCCACTCTTCCGTATCCGGCAAAGTGAACAAGATAGATAACGCTCTCGACGCTAGCGGATACAAACGTCCCGCTATATATATAGATGTGGAAGGTGATGAATGGGAAGAGACGATCGACCGCAGCGAGACCTTAGTGAAGGAGTGTGCGCTGTCTTCCAAGGAAATCGTGGATAAGATCGCCGCTTCCGGTATCGTCGGTCTGGGTGGAGCGACTTTCCCTACGCAGGTGAAATTGATGCCGCCTCCCGGAAACAAGGCAGAGATCGTAATCATCAACGCCGTGGAGTGTGAGCCTTATCTTACTTCCGACCATTCGTTGATGCTGGAGAAAGGCGAGCAAATCCTAGTCGGTGTCACGATCCTAATGAAAGCGGTTAACGTGAACAAGGCCGTGATCGGTATCGAGAATAACAAGCCGGACGCTATCGCCCATCTGCAAAAGTTGGCGGTAAATTATAAAGGTATAGAGATCATGCCGCTTAAGGTACAATATCCGCAAGGAGGCGAGAAACAATTGATCGACGCCGTTATTCGCCGTCAGGTAAAAAGTGGTGCGCTTCCTATCTCGGCGGGTGCCGTGGTACAGAACGTAGGAACTGCTTATGCCGTTTACGAGGCGGTACAAAAGAATAAACCGTTGTTCGAGCGTGTGGTGACGATCACGGGTAAGGCGGTAGCTAATCCTTCCAATTTCTTGGTTCGTATGGGAACCCCGATCAGTTGCTTGATCGAGGCCGCAGGTGGCCTGCCCGAGAATACGGGTAAGATTATCGGTGGCGGACCGATGATGGGTAAAGCGTTGATCAGCGCCGAGGTGCCGGTTTGCAAAGGAAGCTCCGGCGTTTTATTACTGACGAAAGAGGAGTCTGTCCGCAAGCCGATCCGGGATTGCATCCGTTGCGCCAAATGCGTAGGTGTCTGCCCGATGGGATTAAACCCTACCCTATTGATGAACGCCACGGAATTCCAGAATTGGGAATTGGCGGAGAAGAACTATATCACCGACTGTATCGAGTGCGGGTCGTGTAGTTATACCTGTCCGGCCAACCGTCCGTTGCTGGATCAGATCCGGTTGGGTAAAGGAAAAGTTATGGGTATTATCCGGTCTAGAAAGTCATAAAACAAGAGCAACATGGAAAATAATTTATACGTATCGCCCTCGCCCCACATCCATGGTGGCGACAGCATAAGCAAAAATATGTATGGTGTACTGATTGCCCTTATCCCGGCTTTCTTGGTATCCCTTTATTTCTTCGGTCTGGGAGCGTTGATCGTTACGGTCGTATCGGTTCTGGCCTGTATGATATTCGAGTATTTGATCCAGCGATTCCTGATGAAAAAGGAACCGACCCTTTGCGATGGCTCCGCTATCCTGACAGGTGTATTGCTGGCCTTCAACCTACCTTCCAACCTTCCGGTCTGGATCATTATTATCGGAGCGTTGGCGGCGATCGGCATCGGCAAGATGTCTTTCGGTGGATTAGGTAATAATATTTTCAATCCGGCGTTAGTCGGACGTGTATTCTTATTGATCTCCTTCCCGGCACAGATGACGACTTGGCCGGTGGTAGATGCCTTGAACGTTTTCCCGATGACTTATACGGATGCCCAGACCGGCGCAACGGTATTGTCGTTGATGAACGAAGGCGTGACCGAGCTTCCGTCTTACGGGAACATGCTTGTAGGAGCTATGGGAGGTAGTCTCGGTGAAGTGAGCGCCGTGGCCTTGATCCTCGGTCTTTTATTCATGCTATGGAAAAAGATCATCACTTGGCAGATCCCGGTATCCATCTTGGCTACCGTATTCGTATTCACGGGCATCATGCACTTGGTGAATCCGGTACAATACGCCAGCCCGTTCGTTCACTTATTATCCGGCGGTTTGTTATTAGGCTCCATCTTTATGGCGACCGACTACGTAACCTCGCCGATGAGCAAGAACGGAATGCTTGTCTACGGCGTGGGAATCGGAATCCTTACCACGGTGATCCGTTTGTTCGGGTCTTACCCGGAAGGTATGTCGTTCGCTATCCTGATCATGAACGCATTTACTCCGCTAATCAACAGCTATATCAAACCTAAACATTTCGGAGGAAAGTAAGCATGGCAAAATTAAAATCAACATTACCCAATATGTTCCTTTCACTAACAGGCATTTGCTTGGTAGCAGGGGCGATCCTAGCCGGAGTGAACCAGTTTACCGCCGGCCCTATAGCGGTAGCCAAAGCGACCGCCTTGGAGGAAGCGATTAAAGCCGTTGCTCCCGAGTTCGACAACAAACCGACTGAGGACGTCTATATGGCCGTCTCCTCCGATGGTGATTCCCTCAAGATTTATCCTGCCAAGAAAGGCGGACAAGTCGTTGGCGGAGCCGTAGAGAGTAATACGAAAAAAGGCTTTAGCGGTGAGATACGGGTTATCGTAGGTTTCGATATGGATGGCAAGATCTTGAACTATTCCGTATTGCAACACGCCGAGACTCCGGGCTTGGGAGCCAAGATGCAAGAATGGTTCCGTGCGGACAAGAACAAGCAAAGTGTCTTGGGACGTACGATTCCGGACGGAGGCTTAAAAGTAACAAAAGATGGTGGCGACGTGGACGCTATCACGGCAGCGACCATCTCCAGCCGTGCGTTCCTCGATGCCGTGAACCGTGCGTATAGCGCATTCGCAGGCGTAGACGGATTAACGGGTGCCACTTCAACTGATAACAAATAAAAAGGGAGGACAGAGCAATGAGTAATCTAAAAATATTGATGAATGGTATCATCACGGAGAACCCGACATTTGTATTACTGTTAGGTATGTGTCCTACCTTGGGAACGACCTCTTCGGCCATCAACGGCATGAGTATGGGATTGGCTACGATGTTCGTATTGATTTGCTCGAATATCGTGATTTCCGCCTTGAAAAACGTAATCCCCGACTTGGTGCGTATCCCGGGATATATCGTTGTGATCGCGACGTTCGTGACCGTAGTGCAGATGTGCATGGAAGCGTTCGTCCCGGCTTTATACGCTAGCTTGGGATTATTTATCCCGTTGATCGTGGTAAACTGTATCGTACTAGGACGTGCCGAGGCTTTCGCTGCGAAGAACGGCGTAATCCCATCCGCTTTCGACGGAATCGGTATCGGACTGGGCTTTACGATGGCTCTTACGCTGCTGGGCGCTTGCCGTGAGTTCTTGGGAACCGGTAAGTTATTCAACGTAACCTTGATGCCCGAGGAATATGGTTCGCTGATCTTCGTATTGGCTCCGGGAGCGTTTATCGCCTTGGGTTATCTGGTAGCAATAGTAAACAAACTGCGTAAAGCATAATAAACGGATCATATGGAATATATATTGATATTTATCGCCGCCGTATTCGTTAATAACGTTGTACTGGCACAGTTCTTGGGAATTTGTCCGTTCTTGGGGGTATCTAAGAAAGTGGAGACTGCCGCAGGCATGGGAGCCGCCGTTACGTTCGTGCTTACGATCGCCACGATTGTTACATTCCTCGTGCAAAAATACATATTGGACGCTTTCGGATTAGGGTTCATGCAGACGATCAGTTTCATCTTGATCATCGCCGCCTTGGTTCAGATGGTGGAAATCATATTGAAGAAGGTCTCTCCCGCCCTTTATCAAGCGTTGGGTGTATTCCTTCCGTTGATCACCACGAACTGCTGTATCTTGGGTGTGGCTATCCTTGTAATCCAAAAAGAGTATAATTTATTAGAATCTGTGGTATATGCTATCTCGACCGCTATTGGATTTGCGCTAGCTTTGATTATCTTCGCGGGTATTCGGGAGCAACTAGCCATGACGCATGTTCCGGAAGGCATGAAAGGCACTCCTATCGCCTTGATAACGGCCGGTTTGCTAGCTATGGCTTTTATGGGATTCTCGGGTATCGTATAACAAACTTATCTAAATGAACACTAGAATGAAAAAGAAGATTTTAGTAGCGGGCGGAACCGGTTATATCGGCTCACACACCACAGTAGAATTGCAGAACGCCGGATATGAGGTAGTCATTATCGACGATTTGTCAAACTCGAATATCGAGGTGCTCGATGGTATCGAGAAAATCACGGGCATCCGTCCGGAGTTTATCCAATTGGATCTAAAGGATAAGGAAGGTACTCGCAAGGCATTGGAAGCTCATCCGGGCATCAAAGGCATTATCTTGTTCGCCGCTAGCAAGGCGGTAGGAGAATCCGTACAGCAGCCTTTGAAGTATTATCGCAATAATATTGTCACTTTGGTGAACTTGTTGGAGATGATGCCTGAATTCAATATCGAAGGTATCGTATTCTCTTCCTCTTGTACGGTATACGGACAACCGGACCCGGAGAACTTGCCGGTAACCGAGAATGCCCCGATCAAACCCGCTATGTCTCCTTATGGAAACACGAAGCAGATCAACGAGGAGATTATCCGGGATACGATCCACGCAGGGGCGCCTTTCAAGAGTATCATCTTGCGCTACTTCAACCCGATAGGCGCACACCCAAGCGCAGAGATCGGCGAGTTGCCGAATGGTGTTCCCCAGAACTTGATCCCGTACTTGACACAGACGGCTATGGGTATCCGCAAGGAACTAAGCGTATTCGGCGATGATTATGATACAGCAGACGGTTCTTGCATCCGTGACTATATCAATGTCGTAGACTTGGCGAAAGCACATGTAATCGCTATGGACCGTATGCTTGAGAATAAGTCTGATGAGCATATCGAGATATTCAACCTAGGTACCGGCAATGGTGTTTCTGTCCTTGAACTGATCAATACCTTCGAGCAGACAACAGGCGTTAAGGTTCCACACAAGATCGTGGGCCGTCGTGAAGGGGATATCGAGAAGGTATGGGCCAATCCGGAGCACGCGAATAAGGTATTAGGTTGGACCGCCAAGGAGACTTTAGCCGACACCCTGCAATCCGCATGGAACTGGCAGAAACGTTTGAGAGAACGTGGCATCCAGTAAATAACACAAAAAAAGAGGCCGTATCTGATAGCGCTTAGCTAAGATACGGCCTTTTTTATATCCTTATATCTACAAGTACTTCTCTAAGATCTCAAGAACCTTCCCGAAATCGATCGGCTTAGCGATATGCTCATTCATTCCGGATTCTTTACACAACTTGATGTCTTCCGCAAATGCGTTCGCAGACATGGCTATTATCGGCATGGACTTGATATCCGGACGTTCTAATGCCCGAATATGGCGAGTAGAGTCGTACCCGTTCATGACCGGCATCTGGATATCCATAAATACCAAGTCATAATATCCCGGACTAGAGTTTTTTACCATATTCACCGCGACAAGGCCATTTTCCGCCTCCTCTACCACCGCACCGGTCTCTTCTAGTAACACAGTCGCTATTTCCCTATTCAAGCTATTATCTTCCACCAGCAAGATCCGCTTACCCTCAAAGTTACCGAAAGGATATTGAGGCTTCTCCGTCTCTTCCTCTTTTTTCTCTTGCTTGATAGCGAAACTTTTCATCAAATAAAATAACTTGGATTTCATCAACGGCTTACTTATGAATCCATCGACACCGGCTCGTTGGGCTATTTCCTCAAAATGCGGACAATCATAAGCGGAAAGAATAATGATCGGAATATCCCGGCCAACGACTTTTCGGATACGGGTAGCGGTCTCGATCCCATCCATTCCCGGCATTTTCAGATCAAGGATAACGGCAAAATAGTCATCATTAAGATGATGTGCCCTCTCTACTTTCCCGATAGCCTCCTCACCAGAAATGGCATACTCGCCTTTCATACCGATCTCGTTAATCCTCATACATGCGTTCTCGCAACACACGATATCATCGTCTACCACGAGAACCGGTAAATCCCTTAAATGATCATCCTCAAAACACCCTTGATCCTGCAATTTCAACTGCATCGTAAATGTAAAAACGGAACCTTTGCCATATTCACTCTCCACCTGAATCTCACCATTCATCATATGAGCGATATTACGGCTTATTGCCATGCCTAAGCCGGTTCCTTGTATATTCCGCAGGGTTGCGTCTTCCGCACGTTCAAATGGCTCGAAAACCTTGTGTAAGAAATCCGGCTTTATTCCGATACCATTGTCTATAACCGTAACCTCAAATAAACCATAATTACCATTTTTAATTGGCTTTTCCCGTATCTCAAGTGTTATTTTCCCATAGTCCGGCGTATACTTTATGGCGTTCGACAGCAAATTCAACAATACTTGCTGAATCCGTTGCACATCGCCAATCAGCTTTTCATGTTTGACTTGAAACAAGTGAACCCGGAAATCCTGAAACTTCTGACTGACCGAAGTCTGAACCATAGTAATTACGCTTTGCAATAACTCGCCCATATCGAACTCCTCGTCTGTCAGCAAAATATGTCCGCTCTCTACCTTAGACATATCCAAGACCTCATTGATCAAGTTCAATAACAATTTGGAAGAAACCATAATCTTCTTCAAGCAATCTACTATACGCTCCCGATCGTCGATATGCATACTGGCGATAGTGGTCATACCGATAATGGCATTCATCGGAGTACGTATATCATGGCTCATACGGGATAAGAAATCCGATTTAGCCTGATTTGCCGATTTAGCCACTTGTAGGGCATCTTGAAGTAATTGCCTTTGCCGCTCTTCCTCACGAACCTCCATAATATCGGTCCGGGTCAAAAGAAGTATATTCCTCTCCTTATCGAAAAAGCTAAAACGCATCTTCTTATCCCTAAAAACGCCATTCTCCATCACCTGACAGAACAAGACATACTCACGGGAATTTCGTAAGACAGATAAGACATGATCTAGGGAAAGATTTCGGGTTAACTCATCTCGCTGATCCTCCGGCACATATTTGTGGTGGAACTCGGCTACCTCTTTTTCATAGTCATTACTCGCTATCGGGGGGACCGGCGTCCCACTTTCACGATTGGAAGTATACATGACATAGCTATTCGTGTTTGCCTCTATATAAACGACATAATCATACTCAGTCTGAACGGCAGCCTCTACGATCTGTGCCTTGCGGCAATGATTCACATAACGGCTGGAAAGAATGATACGATCCGGAATTCCACTCTTATCTTTCAAGATACGAATAAAAGCCTCATGCCACTCAAAACCAAACAAATCATTACAGAAACGCATGTCGAACTTCTTATTCGCTACGCCGCTAGCCGCCATTTGCCGCAATGAATTCAAGGATAAGATCTCCTCCCATTTCCCTAAATCCGCAGGATATACATATTCTTGAATGTAAGTCTGGCAAAGTTCTGTATACTCCAAACATTCTCCTTCCCTTTCGGGAGTCATCGAATCTTTGATTATCTCAACCTTTTCATTACCTAATGTGACGATCCAAAGCGTATCGACTAGCTCGTTTACACCACAGAGTAGTTCTTCCAAATTTAAAGTAGTATTTGTCATTTTCAATGATATAGATTTAATTAAGAGGATAAGAAAGGTCTTTACCCGTATACTTCCGTAAATAGCGACAAAACTCCTCTACTCCGATCTTTCCGGTCTCCAGATCTTGAAAAACCCCTTTTTGTTCGTAAGGATCTATCAATCCATCGGCATCTTTGACCCCAATCTCTATTAAACGACGAACAGGTTCATCCCGGTCCAAATCTATGATAACGCCCCCCAGATCGAATACTATATTTTTTATTTTACCCATTGCGATACTATTTAAGTCCTAAAGATACAATTTATTCCGTATATCTAGGTTACAAGGATAAAAAAGGGTATAATCTTCAACGATTATACCCCAATCCAAAGCTATATTTATGTATATAAGACTTAATCCAATTTATGGATCACCAAACCGGAGCGAAGCTTCGGTTCGAACCACGTCGTCTTCGGCGGCATGATATTACCCGTATCGGCGATATCCATCAATTGCTTCATCGTAACGGGATACAAAGCCAAGGCAACCTTCATCTCACCGCTATCCACACGGCGTTTCAATTCACCCAGGCCACGGATACCTCCCACGAAATCGATTCGCTTGTCCGAACGTAAATCCTTAATGCCTAAAATCTCATCCAGAATCAAGTTCGAAGAGATCGTGACATCCAATACGCCTATCGGGTCATTATCATCGTACGTACCGGGCTTAGCGGTCAAAGAATACCATTTCCCTCCTAAATACAGGGAGAAATTGTGCAAGGCACCCGGTTTGTAAATAGCAGAGCCCTTCTCCTCTACCACGAAGTTTTTCGTTAATCTCTCAACGAATTGTTCCTCGGTCAAGCCGTTCAAGTCTTTTACCACACGGTTGTAATCGATAATGGTCAATTGGTTGGCCGGGAAGCAAACAGCCATGAAATAGTTATACTCCTCGTCTCCCTTATGATCCGGGTTTTGCTTGGCCTTCTCCGCTCCTACCAAAGCAGCAGCGGCGGAACGATGATGTCCGTCGGCAATATACAACGCAGGCATCTCCCCGAATAACTCCGTGATGCGGGCGATGTCCTTATCCTCATCGATAATCCAGAACGTATGGCCGAAACCGTCTAATTTCGCCACGAAATTATATTCGGGCTCACGAGCCGTATATTTCATAACGATAGCGTCTAACTCTGAGTTGTCGGGATAAGCGAAGAATACCGGCTCGATATTAGCGTTGTTGACACGTACGTGCTTCATGCGATCCTCCTCCTTGTCACGGCGGGTCAGCTCATGTTTCTTGATCGTGCCATTCATATAATCGGGAACATAAGCCCCGACTACCAACCCATATTGAGTCTTGCCATTCATGGTTTGGGCATAAACATAATAGCATTCTTTCTGATCCTGAACCAACCAACCTTTTTCCTGAAAATTATTGAAATTGGCGGCGGCCTTCAGGTAAACAGCCGGATCATGCTCATCCGTCCCTTCTGGGAAATCGATTTCCGGTTTAATGATATGGTAAAGGGATTTCTCGTTTCCTTCCGCTTCCACACGAGCTTCTTGCGAGTTCAATACGTCATAGGGACGGGAAGCCACCTCCTCTATAAATTCTTTTGGCGGACGAACTCCCTTGAAAGGTTTTATTTTTGCCATGGTAATTAAATCTAATTGGTTTATGTATCAATGTAGAGACGGGGCGTGCCCCGTCTCTACAACCGGATATTCTTATTTATTAACCCGATACTTTTCATTGCCATTCACCAAGAAATCAACGATCTGCTTGGCGGCGGCGATACCAGCGTTGATATTAGCCTCGGCGGTCTGGGCACCCATCTTTTTCGGGGTGCTGAAATAACGACCGGCATATTTCTCGGCCAATTCCGCATGGATAGCGGGCATAATATCTGTCAAGTACTTGAAGTCCGGACGCTCTTCCAACATCTTAGCGAGTCCAGCCTCATCCATCACCTCCTTACGAGCCGTATTCACTACGATAGCTCCCTTCGGCATGGAATTCATCAACTCGAAATTGATAGAACCCTTCGTCTCGGCCGTAGCCGGAATATGCAAAGAGACGATTTGGCAAGCCTTAAACAAATCGGCTGTAGAAGCTACAGCCTTCACACCATCGGCCTCAATCACGGAAGCCGGACAGAACGCATCGTAAGCGTAAACCTCCATACCGAAGCCTTTAGCGATACGAGCCACGTTACGGCCCACGTTTCCATAAGCCAAGATACCCAATTTCTTTCCTTTCAACTCTGTTCCGGAAGTACCGTTATAGAAATTACGAACCCCGTACACCAACATACCGAATACCAATTCGGCGACAGCGTTAGAGTTTTGTCCCGGCGTATTCATCACGCATACCTTATGGGCAGTAGCCGCATCCAAGTCCACGTTATCATACCCCGCACCGGCACGAACCACGATCTTCAGGTTCTTAGCGGCATCCAATACCTCAGCGTCCACCTTATCGCTACGGATAATCACGGCATCGGCATCCTTAACCGCATCCAGCAATTGCGCCTTCTCTGTATATTTCTCCAAAAGAGCCAGTTCCATGCCAGCGCCTTCCACTACCTCCCGGATGCCTTTCACAGCGACAGCGGCGAAAGGTTTCTCTGTAGCAACTAATATCTTTGCCATGTCTGAATCCTCCTTAATTAATGTTGTTTCTCGAACTCTTTCATGCAAGCTACCAAAGCCTCCACGCTGCTCTTCGGCATCGCGTTATAAAGAGAGGCACGGAAACCACCTACAGAACGGTGTCCCTTGATACCTACCATACCAGCGGCAGTAGCATATTTACTGAACTCGTCCTCCAACTCCTTATACTCATCATTCATCACGAAACAAACATTCATGATCGAACGATCTTCCTCCGCTACCGTACCACGGAACAACTTATTGCGATCGATCTCATCGTATAAGATCGCCGCATTCTCAAGATCCTTCTTCTCCATAGCGGCGATACCACCTTGTTCCTTATACCATTTCAAGGTCTGTAAAGCCGCGTAAATAGGCAATACAGGAGGTGTATTGAACATGGAATCCTTTTTAATATGGGTAGCGTAGTTCAACATGGTCGGGATCGGACGGTCTACATGTCCTAAAGCGTCCACACGAACGATAGCCAAAGTCACGCCGGCAGGAGCCAAGTTCTTTTGAGCACCCGCATAGATAATATCATATTTGGAAATATCGATCGGACGAGAGAAAATATCGGAAGACATATCGCAAACCAAACGTTGCTTCACATCCGGATCCTTACGCATCTCTGTTCCGTAAATCGTATTATTAGAAGTAAAATGGAAATAATCCGAGTCATCAGCGATAGCATAACCCTTCGGGATGTAAGTATAGTTCTTGTCTTTGGAAGAAGCGACAACATCTACCTCCCCAAACAACTTAGCTTCCTTGATAGCGTTCGAAGCCCATGTGCCGGTATCCAAATAAGAGGCTTTCTTATTCAACAGATTGTAAGGAACCATACAGAACTGCATGCTGGCGCCACCGCCCATGAATACAACCTCATAGCCTGCCGGAACATCCAGTAATTCCTTGATCAACGCACGTGCCTCGTCGTTTACGGCTACAAACTCCTTACTTCTATGAGAGATCTCAAGAAGTGATAACCCCATACCCGCAAAATTTTCTACCGCAGCGGCTGTATTCTTAATTGTATACTCGCTCAAGATAGAAGGACCTGCATAAAAATTGTGCTTCTTCATACCAATGTCTTTTTAGAATGTTATTATAAATAAAGTAACTATTTTTTCAAAAACAGGCGGCTAATGTAACTATTTTTTCTCATTTGCCGACACTTTTCGAGCATTTTTTAATTTACAATCAGAATATGTCAATTAAAAACGATCTCCCCAAAGGTGCCTCATTTGCTCAATTAGTTTGTGCTCGGCCGGATTTTCCTGTCCTTTCCACAAACGTTCACCCAAAATTTCCTTCGGAAGATACTCCTGCTTTACAAAATGATTTTCGTAGTCGTGCGCATATTTATATTCCTTGCCATACTCCAGTTCAGCCATTAATTTGGTAGGCGCGTTGCGTAGATGAAGCGGTACGGGTAAATTCCCAGTCCGGTTAACAAGTGCCAAAGCGTCGTTGATCGCCATATAGGCCGAATTACTTTTCGGGCTGCAAGCCAGATAAACGGTCGTCTCGGCCAGGATGATCCGGCCCTCCGGCCAGCCGATCTTCTTCAAGGCATCGAAACATGCGTTCGCCAGCAAAAGCGCATTCGGATTCGCCAATCCGATATCCTCAGAAGCGGAGATCACCAACCGCCGTGCGATAAACTCAGGGTCTTCTCCCCCGGCCACCATACGGGCGAGCCAGTAAATGGCGCCATCGGGATCGCTACCCCGGATCGACTTGATAAAAGCGGAGATTATATCGTAATGCATCTCCCCTCCCTTATCATACGCCGCAGGGTTCTCCTGCAACCTCTCCACTACCTTCTCATCCAGAATCTCAATATCGTCACTCTCCTCGGCAGACACCACCAGTTCCAGAATATTCAGCAACTTCCGAGCGTCTCCTCCCGAGTAACGTAACATGGCATCCGTTTCCGTCAGCCTTATGTTTTTATCCTTCAGAACGACATCCTCGGCGATCGCCTTATGCAATAGCGTAAGCAAGTCATTCTTGTCCAGCGATTTCAACACGTACACCTGACAACGGGATAACAAAGGACGGATTACCTCGAACGAGGGATTCTCCGTGGTTGCCCCAATCAGCGTCACCACGCCCGTCTCTACGGCGTTCAGCAATGAGTCTTGCTGCGACTTACTGAACCGGTGTATCTCATCAATAAACAATATCGGCGATACCGTATTGAAGAAGCGGTTGCTCTTGGCCTTCTCTATCACCTCCCGCACGTCCTTCACTCCCGAACTGATCGCGCTTAACGTATAAAAAGGCGCATCCAACTTATTCGCTATGATCTGCGCTAAGGTAGTCTTCCCGACTCCCGGCGGCCCCCACAATATAAAAGAGGGAACCCGTCCCGCATCAATCATCTTCCTCAACACGGCTCCCTGGCCTACCAGGTGCTTCTGTCCGATATAATCATCCAACGTCTTCGGACGTAATCTCTCTGCTAATGGTTGACTCATCATGGAAGCAAAAGTCGGACATTTTATTTACTTTTCAAAGGATAAGTCAAGAAATTTATCGTATAAAAAGAATGTTAAACAACAGGAAATAGTGACATAATGAAAGAATAATCATCATAAATACACTTTTACCCGTATAATATACTAACATTATGACAATGAAAATTTAACATTCCCTTAATTCCCTATCCTTTTTATCCCATACTTTTAGCGATATCTTCTTAACACATTATACCTTCTTTCTTGAAGCATTAAATATCTATCAACTGGTGCATGATCGTCCAACAGTTGGTGCATGATCATGCAACGACTGTTAGATGATCATGCACCAATTGTTAGATGATCTATATTTCCATATAAAACCAATAAGCCTTCCAAGGAAATGGGATAAGGGAAGCTATCAAAACATGTAAGATATATAACAAAAAAAGATGCCCCTCCATAATCGGAGAGGCACCCTATACATTATATTATATATGTTAGATTAGCGAGTTCCGCCAGCCCACCATACAGGCTCTGAATATACGTATTGACCGTCGCCATAAGCGGCTTTTACTTCCGGATTTGATACCACGTCACTATTACCATAAGGCATACGAAGAGGGAATTTTTTCGTATTCGCCAATGTCACGAAATTCTCTCCTAATCCTTTCATTCTACGGATATCATTAAAAGTCTCGGTAGCCTCTCCCGATGCTCCCCACAAAGCCAGATATTTCTGGATCATGGTCTCTTTCAAAGGATTTACAGCAAACAGTGGTTTAACTTGGTTATCGAAATATGTATTGGCCGTCTCCTCTGTCATTTTTTCTGAATTCACGACCATTTTGCTACCCATATAAGTGATAGCAGAAGAGACACTTCTTTCAGCATTTGCGATTCCGGCAGCTACTGCCTCTTTCAACGCTTTCTCGGCGTCAGACGTACGGTTTAAGCGACATAACGCCTCAGCTTGCAAGAATTTCAACTCATGATAACTCATCAACATCGTAGGAGCCGTGTTTGAATATACAAAGGCGGAAACACCATATTTCTGCATATTCTGCTCAGGAGTACCATTCGGGGCCGGAACTAAGTTCTTATCAGCAGAGCCTGTAACCTGTACGCGTTTCTTGTCAGCCGTAGTAGGAGAAAGCATCACTCTTTCCAATCGAGGATCTTTACGCTCAATCAACTTGTCCGTCAAGCTCTGGCTATTGGCAAAACCAGCGCGAGAATCGAAGTAACCAAAGAATGGGTTGATATTATTCGCATCATAGACAGCGTATGCAGCCTCGTCATCCGCAGAAGTAAAAGATTTTGATACATAGTCCAAAACCTTATTCAAATCAGCTTGCTTATCCGTGGAACGATTGATCAGACGCATCGTATAACGAGCCTTCAAACCATAAGCGAATTTAATCCATTTCTCGGCATCTCCATTATACAAATAATCATACGTACCAACCGGTGAACGATCAGACTGATTCAAATCCTCGATCGCCTTGTCCAAGGAGGCCATTATAGAGACATAAATCTCCTCTTGCTTATCTATTTTAGGATTCATATTCACCGGTGAGCCATTCTCATCCAATAAAGAAGCTTCACTATAAGGTGTATCTCCAAATATATCCGCCAATAGAGCGCCATTGTAAGCTTCCATGACCTCAGCGATACCTCTCGTCACTAAATTTCCCTCATCACGCTTACCTTCTTGACATTGACCGATAATAACACGAGCGTTCTTCAAGCTTGTATAAACATTTCCCCACGTATTCTCAAACGTAGAAGAGGCAGAAGGCTCATTCAAACGAATTTCCGCGTTATATAACTGGTTTTCGATACCCACTTCATATTCCACGTAGGAAGATGAATAGGTATTGAAGTCTCCGCTAACGTTGGAAAATGCAGTAGAAGTAATCAAGTCGGCCAAGATAAATTTGCCATCCACGCTATTTGTATGGCTCGTATCTTGGTTAATCCGATCCATTACATCCTCGGAACATCCAGCCAATGCCAAGGATACGGCCGACATAACAGCCAACCCTTTAAATGATTTTATTATTGTATTCATATATATCTGTCTTCTTTATAAATTAGAAATTTACGTTGACACCAAAACCGTAGCTAGATGTACCCGGTAAGGAGAAACGCTCGAAAGCGCCAGCCATATTGTTATTTCCTTGAGTAGCCTCCGGATCGAAGCCTTTTATCTCAGACCATACAATGATATTACGGGCGAAAACATTCACGTTTACATTCAAGTTATCTTTCTTATATACAGGATATGACAATGAAAGTTCACGCAATTTCAAGAACGAGTTGTCATAGACATAGGCTTCGTCAATGCCCCTCACGCTTTTGAAATACTCCTCTGCATCTGATCCTTTCACTCCACCCGTATAGGGAACATAGATAGGTTTACCATCCGCATCTACGCCCTTCTGTTCAACAGCAGCATAGTCAAAATGATATTTATCACTCTTACGAACCTCTCCAGATAACTTACTTGTACCGTAGAAGTTTGTCTCACCAGCCGTACCACTATACATTTGTCCACCTTGCTTCCAGTCAAATACAGCAGCCAAACGGAATTTATACAACTCGATATTCGTATTGAAACCCAAACGGAAATCAGGAGAAACCTTACCGATTACTTGGGTCTCACCAGCCTCTGGTATACCTTTTTCGTTTACTACAATTCGTCCTTCGCCATCACGTTTGTAACCAACACCATAGATTACCGGGAATTTATCGCCGATACCTGCACGTACTTGAGGAGTCACGAAACCACCCAACATAATGCTCTCTACGCCCGGAGCCAACTCGTCTACATAATTGTCGATCTTTGAGAAGTTAAAAGCGAAGTCCAGCTTGAAATTCTTCGTATCAACCGGAGAGATACCTAATGTAATCTCATGTACGTTTGAGTGCATCTTTCCACCATTCATCATCATACTGGAAGCACCTGTGGAGCCAGCCAAAGGCACCTCGAAGATTTGGTCTTTCACGTTCTGACGAGAATACGTATAATTCAATGAAACTAAACCATTCAAGAAAGTCAAGTCAGTACCAAGCTCATAAGACTTCGTGTTCTGAGGCTTCAAGTTCGGATCATAAACCACGAAATAAGGAATATACGCCATATTTCCATTAATCGGATACATAATAGGTGTTCCCTGGAAGAAACCACCACCATAACCTAGCGTATAATAATAAGACGGCACATATTCTCCTGCCATACCTACCTCTGCGTAAGAGCCACGGATCTTACCAAATGTCAAGATATCATTCTTCAAGGCTTCCACTTCCGTGAATACCCATCCAAGGGATACGGAAGGATAAAAGAACGAACGGTTATCTCTCGGCATAGAAGACACGATATCGTTACGTCCCGTAACATTCAAATAAAGCATATTCTTCCAAGCCAAAGATAAGCTAGCGAAGTTACCTACCGTACGTTTTCTCTTATACTCATGAGAGCTGTTAAATACAGAAGCGTTGTTCAAATGGTTCCAGCCCGGGAAGTTGAAGCTATATCCCACGGCTTGAGTATTACTGATTCGCTTATCTACAAGCTCATTACCCAACAAAGCATCGAATACGAAGTCCTCATTGATATTCCAGTTATACGTAAACGTCAACAATGAGTTCATCTCATTTACCGTAAAACCGTATTCGCTAGCATAACCATTCGTATAACCAGTTGTACCGTAGCCGTAAATATCAGAGTAATTGGTCGTATAAGCGTCATCACCAATTTGGTATTTCACATCCAATTTATGATTGTCCGTACCAAATTTAGTAGAATACTTCAAGAACGCATTCCCGAAGAAACGTTGAGATCTCTCCGTAAAGCTATTATTGTCGCACGCCCAGTTTCCATCATCGATCCAGTTCTCACGGAACGTATTCTGAGTATAAGGATCACCTTCGATATGGGAAGGTATGCCCGCCATAGTATAACTGATAGGAGCCGTATAAACCGTAGCGGTAACACCGTCATTAGCGGTTCCTTGCTTCTTGATCTTTGATGTCACGAAGTTTCCGTTAAAACCAGTCGTCCAGTTATCATGCAATTGTGCCTCACCCGACAGCTTCACGTTATAACGATCCATTCCCGTAGAACGAACGATACCATCAGAAGTCGTATTACCCAAAGAGAATGAATAGTTTCCTTTATCGAAAGACTGAGCTACATTTACAGAGTTACTCCAAGTAACGCCAGTCTGGAAGAAATCTTTCGCATTATTATAAGCTTGGGGAGTAGCCCATGGATCCAATCCTGCCGCAGCACGCTGAGGCACATAGTATTGTCCATTATGCAATCCACCTTTCGTATATTCATTTTGTACATTACCGCCATATACAGGATCATTCGCCAAGTCAGAGATAGACGGTCCCCAGCTAAATCCCGAATATGGGTTATAAGCACCTTCATTACCTTGTCCATATTCAGTTTGTAACTCAGGTAATGTAGAAACCTTATCAAACGCAAGATTCGTGTTGAATGAGATCTGAGGTTTTCCTTTACGAGCACCTTTTCCGCTCTTTGTAGTAATAACGATCACACCATTAGAAGCACGCATACCATACAACGCAGAAGCGGCTTGTCCTTTCAAGATGTTGATACTCTCGATATCGTTCGGATCTAAGTCTACGGCACGGTTCGCATAGTCAGCTCCACTAACACTACCATTATTCATCGTATCCGTATTAACATCCGCCGTAGAAGCGATCGGCATACCATCGATCACATACAAAGGAGAGTTATCCCCTGTAAATGAACGGGCTCCACGGATCATGATCTTGGAAGATGCGCCTGGCATACCCGATGAGGAAGCGATATCGATACCGGATACTTTACCTTGCAAAGCCCCAGACAAACTAGTGTTAGCACCTTGTGTTAACTCATCCGATTTTACATCTTGCACGGCATAACCTAAAGCTTTCTTTTCCTTTGAGATACCCATAGCCGTAACCACGACCTCATCCAAGTTCTGGGTATCAGACATCAATGTTACATTTACATTGGGAGACACAACTACCTCCTTGGATTTCATACCGATGTATGAAATAACTAATTGCTTACCATCACGAGGAACATCCAAAGTAAAATTACCGTCAAAATCCGTAACTGTTCCCACAGTCGTTCCTTTTACGATAATGGACGCACCGATCACCGGCTCACCATCTTCTCCGACTACCTTACCGGTAACCTTCGAGGTCTGTGCCGAAACTACTCCTACGCTCATCGCAAGAAATAGTAGCACAGAAGTCAACTTTTTCTTCATAGACACATTCTTTTTATTTAAACTAAACTAGAAATTCAATTAAGCTTTCGTGGACTATAGTTCATACAGAACTACCAATTTTCAATATTTTATTTAGTGTAGTCATATGAAAAAAAAATTATCATATAAGTTTAGATCTATTAAAATTCTGTAATAAATATATTGAATTTGAGAGATATTGTTTATCAGCCATATTGGGAGGATAAGAAAAGTCAGCCGTTTTTCACAAATATCTACATAAAATAAAGTTGTAAATATTTTTAGTGATAAGCTATATGCTATAAAATATCCAGAATAAGTTGATATCAAGTCCAATATCATGCCTATAAAGAGTAAGCTCACTATTTGTTACGATAAAATTAAGATAAAAATAATTTTTTTATTTGTCAAAAAGAAACTATCGGCAGTGATAACTCATTGATTTGTGATACGATCATGTTACCTGAGTCGATTTAGACAGTGGTTATATTGCAAATTGACAGATTTAACAATTAAGAAAACAAAGGAAATATATCACAATAATAATAATTTGTTGTTTTTTTCAAGTATAATTTATAGTTTTGCAACCGTTTTTCATTTAATAGGTATGTCGTAAAACATAAAATGGAGTAGTTCTGTATGAACTTAGTTAATCAACCATTAAAATGCAGAGAAAACATTTTTAAGTATATAGTTAATAAATAAGTGTGTTTATGAAGAAAAAGTTGACTTCTGTGCTACTATTTCTTGCATTGAGTGCAGGTGTGGTTTCAGCACAGACCTCGAAGGTTACCGGTAAGGTAATTGGGGAAGATGGAGAGCCGGTGATCGGTGCCTCTATTATCGTAAAAGGGACAACCGTGGGAACAGTCACGGATTTTGATGGAAACTTTGAACTAGAAGTACCTGCGAATGGTAAACAATTGGTTATTTCATACATCGGTATGAAATCTCAAGAAGTTGCGGCCACTTCTAATGTAAATGTAAAACTATTAGCCGATACCCAGAACTTGGATGAGGTCGTGGTTACGGCTATGGGTATCTCAAAGGAAAAGAAAGCTTTAGGTTATGCGGTTCAAGATGTGAAAGCGGATGAGTTGACGAAAGGAGCTAACACTAGTTTGTCTGGCGCATTACAAGGTAAGGTTTCGGGAGTGGAGATCTCTCCTTCTTCCGGTATGCCGGGTGCCTCTTCTAAGATCACGATTCGTGGTTCCAGATCTTTTACAGGGGATAATACTCCTTTGTATGTGATTGACGGTATGCCTGTCGCTTCAACGGCTGATGTGGACACCGGTAGTTCTGTTTCCGGTACGGACTTTGCATCTCGTGCGGTGGATATCGATCCAAACGATATTGAAAGCATTAATATATTAAAGGGACAGGCCGCATCTGCCTTGTATGGTATGCGTGCAACAAATGGAGTAATTGTCATTACGACCAAAAGTGGAAAGGGAGCCCGTAAAGGAAAACCTCAGGTCGCTTTTAATACCAGCTTATCTTTTGATAAGGTTTCAACGATGCCTGAATACCAAAAAGTGTATGCGCAGGGTACAAATGGCAAGTATAGCCCGTATGCTTCAACTTCTTGGGGACCACTAATCAGCGAATTGCCTAACGATCCGACTTATGGAGGAAATACGGATAATGAGTTTACCAAGCAATATGGTAAGCATGAAGGTATGTATTATGTACCTCAGCGGGCCGCTGCGGGATTAGACCCTTGGGCTCAACCACAAGCTTACGACAATATCAAGGATTTCTTCAACGTGGGTACGACATGGAGTAACTCCGTGAATGTAGCTCAAGCTTTTGATAAAGGTAACTATTCCTTCTCGATCGGTAATACTACGCAAGATGGTATTATTCCAAATACAGGCATGGACCGATACAACGCAAAAATGAGTGCCGAAGCTCAATTACACAAGAACTGGTCTACTGGATTTACCGGTACCTATGTAAATTCGAAGATCAGCAAGCAGTCTAGTGCCAATAATGGAATCTTAGCTACTGTTTACGGAGCTCCTTCTAGCTACGATTTAGCCGGTATCCCAAGTCATGTTGAGGGTGACCCGTATACACAAAATACATTCCGTAGCACATCAGGTTTTGACGGAGCTTATTGGGCGGTAGATAACAACGAGTTCTTGGAACGTTCACAACGTTTCTTTGGAAATACTTATTTGAAATATTCTACGAAGTTCAATACCGATAATCACAAATTGGATGTCAAGTATCAATTGGGTGTGGACTCTTATACGACTAATTATACGGATTCTTGGGGTTATGGACATGCAAATGGTTATGGAGAGATTGATCACTATGGATATTCAATCACGGAGTTGAACTCTTTGTTGACCGCTGCATATACTTGGAATATCAATGAAGATTGGTTGTTCGATGCCCTTGTTGGTAATGAATTGGTAGAGAATCAGCGGAAATTTTACGAGTCTTATGGAGCGAACTATAACTTCCCGGGTTGGAATCATATAGATAATGCTACAACTATGGTAGCATCCGAGTCATTACGCCGGAAACGCACAGTTGGTAACTTTGCTAGCATTTCATTGTCTTACGCTAACATGGTTTACTTCAACGCAACTGTTCGTAACGATATCGTATCTAATATGCCTCGTAACAACCGCTCATTCACTTATCCATCTGTTTCCTTGGGCTGGATTTTCACAGAATTAGAACCATTGAAGAATAATGTCTTGACTTATGGTAAATTACGTGCTTCTTACGCCGAAGTAGGACAGGCTGGAGATTATTATGATTCTTATTATACTACACCTGTTTACGGTGGTGGTTTTTATGGTTCTACGCCTATACAATATCCTATGAGTGGAATTACGGCGTTCACTCCATATGCTCGTGTGTATGATCCGAATTTGAAACCTCAGAACACGAAGTCTTATGAGTTAGGTGTGGATTTGACCTTCTTGAATGGTCTTTTCTCATTGAACTATACCTTCTCTCGGCAGAATGTGAAGGATCAGATATTTGAGGTTCCTTTGGCTGGTTCTACAGGCTCTGCAGAATTAGTAACCAATGGTGGCGCTATCCATACGAACGCTCATGAGATTACTTTGGGAATCAATCCGATCAATACGAAGAATTTTAAATGGGATATGGCATTTAACTTCTCTAAGATCGATAACTACGTAGATGAGCTGGCTCCGGGTGTAGAGAGTATTTTCTTGGGAGGTTTCGTTGATCCGCAGGTACGTGCGAATATTGGCGATAAATTCCCTGTAATCTATGGTACGACTTTCTTGCGTAATGACAACGGTGATATTGTCGTAGACGAAGATGGCTTGCCTCAGATCGGTAGTGAGGGTGTGATCGGTAAGGTTTCCCCGGATTTCCTCTTGGGTTTTAATACTAATTTTGAGATTTACAAATTCCGTATCGGCGCTACGTTCGATTGGAAATGTGGTGGACAGATGTATAGCGGTACATTGAACACGTTGAACTATTATGGTACAAGTATGGAGTCTGTTGAAAGTCGTACGGCCGAGACTTTCCGTTTTAGTCATCCGGCTGTAAAGCAGTTGGAAGATGGTTCCTATGTAGCTAATGACATAGATATCAAAGGCGAAGACGCTTTATCATATTATGACCGCATGACGCTTATTTCCGAAGCTGGTATCTATGACAGTGGTTTCTTGAAACTACGTGAGTTGTCCGTTAGTTATCCGGTATGGGATAAGAATGGAATCAACGTGAACTTAAATGTTTTTGCCAGAAATATCATTCTTTGGTCTGAGTTGAAAGGTTTGGATCCTGAGGCTTCTCAAGGTAATAATAATATGGGCGGTGGCTTCGAGCGCTTTTCTATGCCGGGTGCTTCGAGCTATGGCTTCGGTTTAAATGTGAAATTCTAATAAAGGAAACAAAAGATGAAACTTCAAAATATCTCAAAAAAATTATTGACGGGAGTTGTTTTCACCGCAGCCTTGGTCTCTTGCTCTGAGGATAAGATGGATGAGATCAACAAAGATCATAATCATACCACAGCAGTTCCCGCAAAGATGATCCTTACGGATGTCATGACTTCGACTGCGTTTAGCGTGGTTAGCGGCGATTTCAATTTATATGGTGGTATGTATGTGGAACATGAGACAGGTTCGCATAATCAATTCTACTATGCGGAAACCCGTTCTTCTTGTACATCGGCTTCTACCTTTAATAACTCATGGGGGGGAACCTATTCGACACTGAAAGATGCTTTGATCTCTGTCAAAGTCGCAGAAGAAGAGCAGAACTTCATAACAAAAGGCATTGCGGAACTTTTCGTGGCTTACAATTTGGCGATCTTGACAGATATGTATGGTGATACACCTTGGAAAGAGGCTTGTGACTATACAGTATCTATGACTCCCGCTATCGATAAACAAGAGGAGATTTATAAGGATATCATGGCCTATGTGGATGCCGCAATTGAAGATCTTCAGAAATCAGATCTGACGAGCCTGTCTAATCAAGATTTGATTTATAAAGGTGACGCTTCGGCTTGGCTAAAGACAGCTTATGGCTTGAAGGCTCGTTATACGATGCGCTTGATGGGACGTAGCGCTGATGTTAAGGGCGATATGGAAAAGGTGTTGGATTATATTTCCAAGTCGTACACCTCGGCAGCCGAGCAATGTAGCTATGCTATGTATGGTGTGGGTGTTAATATCAACCCATTTTTCGGAGTATTCTATTCTCGTTTAGGTGAAGTAGCCAGCCGAAGTATGTTTGATAAATTGAATGAGCGTAATGATCCGCGTATCAGACGTTGCTATGTGGAGGCTAACAGCCAAACGATGATTGCTTCTAAGGATGATCCATTATTGAATCTTGCTCATAATGGTGATTTAGTGCAAAGTCAGTTAGAATATACTGTTTCCATGTTCTGTGCAGCTCAAACCGCTCCGACTCACATCTTAAGTTATCATGAGGTATTGTTCTTAAAGGCAGAGGCTTTGTGTCGTTTAAATCGTAAGGATGAGGCAAAAGCAGTGTTGAAAGAGGCTGTTGTCGCAGGTATGGCTAATATGGAGGTTAATATCAAGTCTGCCCTCGCTTCTGATTATTGGGGAGGTTTCTTGAATGTAACAAACGAGGTGACACCGGAGGAGGCCGCTTCTTACTTTGATGAGAATGTCGCTCCCTTATTCGATGCTAATCCTTTGAAAGAGACGATGATTCAGAAATATATTTCTTTCTGGAACGCGGATGGAGAGTCTACCGAGTGCTATAATGACGTACGTCGTTTGAAGAGCTTGGGTGAGGATATTTATGGCTTGCAAAATCCGGGTAAGTTCCCGTTAAGATGTCCGTATGGTAACGATGATACTACGACTAATCCTAATATACAAGCTGCTTATGGTGATGGTCAGTATGTATTTACCGAAAACGTATGGTGGGCTGGCGGAACTCGCTAATCAAGATATAAAAGCATAACGAGTGACAACATTCAAAAAAGGGGAAGAATATCTTAATGATATTTTTCTCCTTTCTTATAAATCCACATTCTAGCCGAACTTCAATCGTGTCTCAATCTTCTCAAGATCGCGGACAATCGTCATATCCATGATATTGCTATAGATCTCGGTAGTACGAACACTTTTATGCCCTAACAACTTTTGTACCGTAGTTATATTCGCTCCATTATATAATAATAAGGTAGCATTTGTATGCCGAGCCGTATGAAAAGATACCTTCTTATCAATACTTGCCAATTGGCTGATTCGGCGTAATTGCTTATTCACGTTTGAAT
This sequence comes from Parabacteroides sp. KHUB-02, assembly GCF_056640955.1. Taxonomy (NCBI): domain Bacteria; kingdom Pseudomonadati; phylum Bacteroidota; class Bacteroidia; order Bacteroidales; family Tannerellaceae; genus Parabacteroides; species Parabacteroides sp. KHUB-02. The sequence goes on from NZ_JBWQEV010000001.1 coordinate 1,852,471, forward strand.
TAGAGGATAAGGGAACACCAAACAGGGTTCTCGGCGCATTCTTATATCGCTCATAGATAGGTAAAGATTTACCCTCGAACAAGAGAAATAGCGGCAAACGGACACTCACGTCTGTCTTCACCGATGAATAAACCAGCCAAACCTTATCATCAATAATCAAAAAGTTCTCTTTCGTTATACTTACTATGTCTGAGAAACGTAATCCCGTGTAGCAACTAAATAAAAACATATCCAGACACCGGCGCAATGTACGCTGCCCATCCAGCTTTAAGTTTTCCAAACGACCTAACTCCTCAGGCGTTAAATGAGTACGCTTACTCTCTTGATATTTAATCTTATATTTCCGAAATGGATATTTGTGCAACTCGAACAACTCCTTATTAATCGCCAAGTTGATATATCGTTTCAAATGCTTCATATGTTTAGCGATCGTATTTCGATGATACTCCTGCTTCAATAAAAAATATTCAAAATCGCATAAGAAATTGAAATTAATATCCTTAAACAGAACGTCCTTCTTGTATAAGGATAGAACATGCAAAGTGGACAAATGGTTTTTTAACGTCGATTCTTTTAAATTACTATGTAAAATCTCCTCACGCATGAAAACAAGAAAAGAGGAAGACGTAGATATCGAAGAGGTCTCCTCACGCAGATCCTTCAACGAAAAACCGTTATTCGCTTGTCTCTTCTCCAGCTCATCTCTCTCCAACTCCATAACATAGTTCTGAAGATACAGGTTTAACGCATCCATATTCGGATGATTCTTTATGGAACGTCTCTTGTTGTCCCATTGACAAGGTTTCACATAAACCTTCGTTGAAAAATACCTCTTTTGCCTATTCAAATAGGCCTCTACTTGAATCAAAGCTTTTCCTTCCGTATTCAATTGCTTTTTTCGATTAAACACTAAGTTGTAAATTACTTTTTCCATGATACATTTATATATTATCTGATTGTAAACACGAAGGAACAATAATAAGTTCTTTGTAGCACAATCTACAAACTAAAAGTTTGTTATCACGGATTACCAACTAATAAAAAACCATATATCAAAGTAAATAAAAAGGGCCTGCCAAATACATGGCAGGCCTCTCCTACTTTTCAAGATATTAAATCATATCAATAATCTTCACCTTCCCAACCTGTTTTACGGAATCCTTTAACCGTCATCGACTTTCCATTTTGAGTCAAGGTAAATTCAATGGCATCCACTTTTGTATTGGCTTGAGTAGTATAACCATCCACAATTACTTTACCAGAGATATTGAAGGTTACAGTAGAATTTATACCATCATCCGCATGGAGCAGATTAGCGATACCATCCCCATCAAAAGATTTAGAAGCCACATCGCAATGAATCTTGCCACGTACTCCCCAGTCGTTTGTGGCAACACTCATTTTTATCCACATCTTATCCGTGGCATCATCAGTCGTATTGTAAGTATTGCAGGTCACACCTTCCGCCAAGACACCACCATCCTCACCTGTAACATTAACTACCCATTCGCCACATAAAGGATAAATGGCCGTGTATTCTATCTCGTAATCACCATAGGTCTCACAAGAAGAAAAGGTGACCAACGCCAATAAGATAACCAGTAATTTATTTATCTGTTTCATATTCAAAAAGCTTTTCTGATTAATATACATTTATAACACCCATTTATTTATGCCACCATTGTTTTTCCGCTAACGGAACTACCGCCGGAGTATTAGGGTTATAGTCTGAAGATGACTTCGGATACAATAAACGACGAGGATATTCACCCGGAGCCAACGCAGAACCAATGCAAGGAGTCAACTGCCCCCAAATATATCCTTCCTCATCCACATGCTTTGTCCCTAAAACAGGAATACCGGTACGATTGATATCAAACCATGCGTCCCATGCTTGACAACGAGTGGAAGCGATCCACTTCTGGGTCAAAATAGAGGTAAGCATTGAATTTTGGTCCGTACTATCGAAAGCATAAGGAGCACCTTCCGAAATAAACTCGGCAGCAGAATATCCCCAACGTTCAAACGCATAGTTCACACCTTGTTCATAAGCCACTTTCGCTTTAGCCACATCATTCAAACGAGCGTAAGCTTCCGCTTGCAGGAACGCTACCTCAGCAGCAGACATAAAATAAACAGGATCCGTAGGACCTAGCTTAGCCACAGAGATCATACGAGTTGTTACCGCTACCGAGTTTGGGCGGTCACCATACTTCAAAGCTGTTGTCTCGCCGGAGCCATCCGTATTAGGTGAATAAAAATCATTTAAACGAGGATCCTCATATTTTTTCAAATAATCGCAAACCGTAGCGCACGCACGAATATTTACAGTTGAATTCAATTTACGACGGTCATTCTCATACAATGGATTTGATTTATTTTCCAAATCTTGAAAACAGTCCATCTTAGCGTCTACACTCAGCAAATCTCCTTCGTCGAGCAATGCCTTGATAGCAGCTTTATTCGTATCGAAATCACGCATCAACAATTTTAGCTTTAAACTCTTCGCAAATTGAATCCACTTATTCACGTCACCAGCGAACACCAAGTCTTGTTTTGTAACCGAAGGCAAACCACCTGCGGTAGCCTCCGCCTTTTTAGCGATAATCTCATCCAACATCGCTAATAATCCCGGATAAACCACAGTCTTACTGTCATCATACTTTGGTGTAGTATTCTCATTTCCAAGGATAGCTTCTGTAAAAGGAATAGAGCCATAAGAGTCCACTAGGATATGATACATAAAGGCAGTCATAGTCTTACCCATTACCCAATAATTCCATTCTTGAGCCGATTCAGAGCTTTTGATAACCAAATCCAAGTCTGGCAGTGCTATTGAATAAGGTATAGACCACAAACGAGAATCGGATGCGTTAGTTATCGTATAGTTAACCAATGTATTATACTGGTTGGATGTATGTCCCTGCGTACATTGCTGAGACCACATGCTACCATATAATTCGTAAGTACCACCTACAATACTTGCTACTCCTGCGATACCAGAAGGAAGCAAAGTAGAAGAAGAGGCTTCCGTTGGATATTCCGGATTCTGGTTAATATCCAAATAATCGGAACAAGCTGTAGTCGCCATCAACAAGCAGCTAACCAGTCCTGTATATATTAAATTGTTTCTTTTCATACTATCTTTACTTTTTAAAGTTACTTATTATAATACGACTTTAATACCACCACCAAACGTACGGTTTGTCGGAGCCGCACCAAATTCACCAATTTCAGACAAGATGTCATTACCATAATTCGTACCTTCCGGATCTACGTAGTTGTTCTTTTTCGGGGTCCACATAAATAAATTACGTCCGATCAAACTAACTTGAACCATAGAGAATGGGGTTTGTTTCAACCATGCTTTCGGCAAAGAGTAAGAAAGTGTAATCTCTCTTAATTTCAAGTAATCTTTAGGTAAAATCCAATTTCTATACTGAGCGTAGTTGGAGGCGTTATTATAGTAGGTATTAACAGCGCTAGAAGCACCTCCCCAATGTACGATAGGTATATCATTCTCTACGTATTGACCATTTACGACTTTCACGGAATTAGGAACCACAAATGGTTCACGATTATTAAACACCGTATAAGTAGAGTTTCCGGCAAATGTAAGCAATTGAGAGGTATATGAATAGAACTCACCGCCATTACGCCAATCTAATACCGCTGATAAAGTAATCCCTTTCCATGTGAAATGCGTATTAAAGCCCATCAAGAAATTAGGAGTAGACGTTCCTACGATCTCTTTCTTGCTAGCATCAATTGTCGGCATACCGTTATTATCAACGATCACCTTACCATCATCGGTCGTGGCCAAAGCCGGAACCTTGAAAACGCCCAAAGGCTGACCTACTTCCGCAACGAAATCCACTTGATAGGAACTTGTCAATTTATACTCAGTTACATCATCCCATAACTCTTTCACCTCACTCCAGTTCTTACTGAAAGTAAAACCTAATCCCCACTCGAAATCTTTCGTACGAACAGGAATGCCATTCACTGCCAACTCGACACCTTGATTCGCAATCTTACCTACGTTGCGGGTCATAGACGTATAGCGAGACTCCGGAGCCAGACTAGCAGATATTATCTGATCTTTCGTACTCTTATTATAATAAGCAGCATCAATATCCAAGCGATTGTTAAACAGATGCGTTGTTAAACCGAACTCCCATTCTGTCGTGATCTCCGGACGAAGATCCATACTCGGCAAACGATTATACTCTGTCAAGCCTAATGTATTATTAATAGGTAAATATAAATCTCCAAAACCTAAACTGATTTGAGTCGGTGTAAAATAACTGCTAGTACGGTAAATCGGGGCATCGTTACCAGTCTGTCCCCAAGCTGCACGAACCTTCAAGAAATTCAGATAATCAGATTTCAAATCCTCAAACATATCCGTGATGATCAATGAAGTATTCACGCCACCATAGAAAAAGCTATTATTTCCTTGAGGTAAAGTAGATGACCAGTCGTTACGAATAGAAGCATTCACAAACCAGAAATTCTTGTAACCAAACTCACCTTGAGCGAATAAACCAACCAAACGGCGTCTATCAGAGTAAGTCGTAGTCATGGGCTTATCAACACCATTCGCTAGGTTAAACCATCCCGGTTGCTCCAAACCATACAGATAAGATTTCAAATAAGAACTCGTTTGTTGATTCAAGTTCCATCCAATCATACCATTCAAAGCGATATCCTCACCGATTTTATAATCCGCGTTTAAGAAAGCGGTCACATCAATTTGCTCCACCTTGTCACGACGTTCCGTATAAGTACCGGGCTGCTGCTTCTTACCACCTAATTCACTCCAAGACCCTGAAGCGAAAGTCACTTTTTCATTCCATCTCTTTTGAGTAGCGTTCGTAAAGTCACCACCTAAACGTCCAACTGCCTTCAAACCTTTCATAATCTCAAAAGCAAGCTCGATCTTACCATAGACACGGTCGTCTTGATATTTATTACGATTATGATCTAACACCCAATATGGATTCTCCGCATAAGCTGTATAGAAGTTATCCGTATTAAAATAAGGATTCGTATAATCTTTCATTGAGCTAATATCTACATCCACGGCATGTTGCAAAATCTCAGAAAACATCGTTGCACCATCATCTCCTTGGCCAGCAGCAGCTTGTGTGATATCTTTACGGACATAGTTCAAGTTTAATTCCGCAGAAAAACGTTTATATTTCATATTACCTCTTAACGAGATTGTATTACGAGCATATGAATCAGCGTCACCCGGTAATACACCGTCAGACTTCACATTACCATAGGAGGCAACAAAACCAAGTTTATCATTACCCATACGAATCGAGACGTTATTATTCGTCTCAAAACCAGTTTCATAAAAATCACGAAGATTGTTCTTTACATACGAGAAAGGCTTAGAAAGCGGAGTTAATAAACCTTCTGAGCCGTCTGAGTAAGGTCCCCAGATATGATCACGACCATCCAAAACCGGTCCCCAAGAACCATTCTCCATAGGTCCGAAAGATCCCCATCCTTGTCCGAAACGATCTTGTGTTTGAGGAACACGCAATACGCTAGATCCCATAAATGAGCCATCGTACGTAACAGAAAGCTTCTCAGCCCCAGCCCGTTTTGTTGTCACCATGATAACACCATTAGCAGCCCGGCTACCATAAAGGGCAGTAGCGGAAGCACCCTTCAAGACTGTTACAGACTCAACATCCTCTGGGTTAATGTCATTAGCTTGGTTACCAAAATCCACGGAGTTAGAGAAAGAATCCTCACCTTGGAAATCATTCATAATAGGCACACCATCCACCACATACAAAGGTTGATTAGCACTGAAAGAACTGATACCACGCACGATTACTTTCTGAGAAGAGCCTGTAGCACCACCGCTAGTAATATTCAAACCCGCAACCTTACCAGTCAAGCCTGACATCACTGATCCAGACTTAGCGGCATTCAAATCTTCACTCTTCACAGTAGAGGCTGCATAGCCCAACGCCTTTTCCTGCTTTTTCATACCAATCGCAGTTACGACAACCTCCTCAAGATTCTGGGTACCAGACTGAAGGACTACCCTCAACACATCTTGTACCGGAACCTCACGAGCAATCATGCCCACATAAGAAATTACCAGAGTCTTCGCGGAACTTGGTACATCCAAACTGAACGCACCATCAAAATCCGTTACTGTTCCTGTAGTAGTACCTTTGACTATTACAGACGCACCAATAATCGGTTCACTGTCTTCGGCGGAAATAACAGTTCCTGTTACTTTCCTCGTCTGAGCTGTGGCCAATCCAATGCCTAAAACTAGGCAAAGTAAAAGATAAGTCAACTTCTTCATAGACACACTCTTTTTTTGTTTAACTTACATATAATTAATTCGCAATAGATTTATAGCAACATGGAAATTAAGGTTCGGACAAATGCAAATGTAACAATAAATTTATTATAACAAATAAATAATTAAAAAATTTCAATAAAATAATAAGAAAAGATAAACGGGGTAGAAAATTTGGAGACTTTTTTAGCCCCTAATTTAAATATTATAATATATACACAAGAGATTACGGCTTACATCAAGTATAAAGAATTACATATTTAACACTTTGAGAGATAAAAATATACATAAAATAACAGCGAACGATTCCTGCGTACATCATGATTTTCAGACTATAACGAGGTTCCGCGAAAACTAAGTAATAATAAAAAATAACATATTGTTCATAGGTTCCGCGAAGACTCTGGTATTCTCTTATGTGGGAATGGTGGCGAAAGAAGTTCCTATCGAGCCTGTAATGAAAGTGGAGCTACAATCAGGGGCACAGAACCTAAGTGAAGTCGTTATTACAGCCATGGGTATCTCCAAAGAGAAAAAAGCTTTAGGTTATGCGGTACAAGATATAAAGTCTGATGAGTTAACGCAAGCGGCAAACTCCAGCCTATCGGGAGCCTTACAAGGAAAAGTCTCCGGATTAGAGATTAAACCATCTAGCGGTATGCCCGGTGCTTCTTCTCAGATAACGATTCGTGGAGCCCGTTCATTTACAGGGGATAACTCTCCTCTATATGTTGTAGATGGCATGCCTATTTCTTCTGCCGCAGACATGAGTACTTACGATAGCGTTAGCGGAGCAGATTATGCGAACCGAGCAGTCGATATCGATCCTAACGATATCGAGAGCATTAACATCCTGAAAGGACAAGCAGCTTCCGCCTTGTATGGTATCCGTGCCTCTAATGGTGTAATCGTTATTACAACAAAAAGTGGTAAAGGGGCAAAAAAAGGGAAACCACAAGTATCGTTTTCTTCTAACTTGAGTTTTGACAAGATTTCCAGAAAACCTCATCTTCAGAACATATACGCTCAAGGTAGTAACGGTAAATTCAATCCTAACGCTTCAACTAGCTGGGGACCTAAAATCTCAGAATTACCTAATGATCCTACCTACGGAGGAAATATAGATAATACATACACCAAGCAATCGGGCAAACATGAAGGTATGTATTACGTTCCTCAACGTGCCAATGCAGGAATGGATCCATGGACTACTCCACAAATTTATGATAATATAGGAGAGTTCTTTGATTTAGGTACGACTTGGAACAATTCATTAAATGTCGCACAAGCATTGGATAGAGGCTCTTATTCCTTTTCTTTGGGTAGTACTACCCAAGATGGTATAGTCCCTACTACAGGTATGGATCGTTACAATGTAAAATTAACAGCGGAATCCCGATTGGAAGAGCATTGGACTACCGGTTTTTCCGGAAACTTCGTGAATTCAAAAATCCAAAAATCTACCGGAGCTAATGACGGTATCGTGGCGACCGTATATCCCGCACCCGCTCATTATGATTTAGCAGGTATACCATCCCATTATGCCAATAATTTATACCAACAAAATACGTATCGCGGCACAGGAGGATTCGACGCAGCCTATTGGTCTGTCAACAACAATGAATTTACAGAAAAGACCAATCGTTTCTTTGGTAACGCATATGTAAACTTCGGTACTAAATTCAATACCGAAAATCATAAGTTAGATGTAAAATATCAAATGGGTGTAGATGCTTATACTACCCATTATCAAGATATTTGGGGATATGGACATGCGAACGGAAAAGGACAGATAGAAAACTCGGGATGGACAACAACAACGTTCAACTCTCTATTAACCGCGACTTACGCATGGAAGATCTCCGAAGCTTGGGACTTTGATGCCTTACTAGGTAATGAGATCGTACAAGACAATAATAAATATTACTGGCAATATGGTGGTACATATAATTTCCCGGGATGGAATCACATCAATAACACCGTAACTAAAGATAATGAAGAAAAGCAGAGCAGCCAACGTACAGTAGGTTTCTTTGGCAGTCTTTCTGCTTCGTATAAGAATATGTTATATTTAAATGTTACGGGCCGTAATGACTATGTATCTACAATGCCGGCAGGCAACCGCTCATTTTTCTACCCATCCGTATCGGTAGGCTGGATATTGACAGAATTAGAACCTTTAAAGAATGAAATCGTAAATTACGCAAAAATACGTGCTTCGTACGCTGAGGTTGGACAAGCCGGGAAATACTATCAGAACTACTATACGACTCCTTCTTTTGGTGGAGGATTTTATAGCGGGACACCTTTGATGTATCCTATCGATAGTCAAAATGCTTTCACAGAATATGGGATCGTGTATGACCCCAATTTGAAACCTCAAAATACTCGTTCTTATGAACTAGGAGCGGATATTAGTTTCTTCAACAATTTGGTATCGATTAATTACACTTACTCTCGCCAAAATGTAAAAGATCAAATTTTCGAAGTACCATTAGCATCATCCACGGGATCAAGCAGTTTTATGACAAATGGAGGAAAGATTCACACGAACGCTCATGAGTTAACGGTGAATATCAATCCAATCCGTTTGAAGAATGTAGATTGGAATATCGGGATCAACTGGAGTAAGATAGATAATTACGTAGATGAATTGGCTCCCGGAGTAGAAAGTATCTTCTTAGGCGGATTTACGACTCCTCAAGTACGTGCGGGTATTGGTGATAAATTCCCAGTAATATACGGAGTCTCTTACGCAAGAGACGATAACGGTAACTTGATTGTCGACGAGGATGGAGTTCCCATGGCTGGTAAAGATGATGTAATCGGTAAAGTCTCTCCTGATTTCATCCTTGGTTTCAATACAAATTTACGTTTGTGGAAATTCAACATTAGCGCTGTATTCGACTGGAAGCAAGGAGGACAGATTTATTGTGGTACAAATGGTCTTCTTGACATGTATGGTGTAAGTAAAAACACTGAAAATCGGGAAGGATCATTCATTGTTGAAGGAGTTAAGGAAGACGGCTCCAAAAACACGACACCTATATCCGGAGCGAACGAGATGCAACATTATTATGAGACGATCAATAATATCAACGAATCTTCCGTATATAATAGCTCGTTTATTAAGTTAAGAGAATTAGCTGTTAGTTATCCTGTATTCCAGAAAAAATGGTTAGAAGTCAACTTGAATGTTTTCGCAAGAAATATCTTGGTTTGGTCCGAACTTGCTAACATAGACCCGGAATCCACTCAAGGAAACACGAATATGGCTGGTTCTTTTGAACGTTTCTCATTACCAACAACTTCTAGTTACGGTTTTGGTCTAAATGTTAAATTCTAAAATGATTACTCATATGAATAAATATAAGTTAACGCATGGATTATTGGCTCTGGCATTGCTGGCAGTTCCTATGATTTCTTGTACAGATAGCGTAATGGACGATATTAATGTAGACAAAAATCACGCACAGGATGTACAAGCCAAATTTATTGTAACAGACTTGATCACTTCTACCGCATTCAGCACCGTAGGAGGCGATTTCTCTACTTATGCATCTGTATATATTGAGCAAGAAGCAGGTATTCATAATCAGTTATTCAATGCCGAGACTCGAAATGGAGAACCATCTTCAACAAATACTTATAACAATGTATGGTCTTCTACCTATACCAACCTAAAGAACGCTAAAACAGTAATAGCTAAGTGTTCCGGAGAAGGAGAAGAAGCAGGTAACCAAATCACGCTAGGAATCGGACAGTTTTTCGCCGCCTATAACCTAGCGGTACTTACCGATTTATTTGGAGATGTGCCTTGGACAGAAGCTTGCGATATGAATATTAGCATGCAGCCTAAAATAGACTCTCAAGAATCTATTTACAGCGACATCTTTAAATTAATAGATGACGCTATCAGTAATTTCGATGGTACAGATGCCATGGGAGCGGTAGGAACAAATGATCTGGCTTATGGGGGCGACGGAGGTAAATGGAAAAAAGCGGCTTACGCCTTAAAAGCCCGATTAACAATGCATATCTTAAATAGAGCATCGGACAAGACCGCTTCATTGAACACTGTCCTAGATTGCATATCTAAATCGTTTGAATCTTCAAGCGAAGAATTAAAATTTAATTTCTATGATGGTGTAACCAATATCAATCCTCTATTTGGATTCTGCTTTACTCGTGATGCTCTAGCCGCTAGCCAAAGTATAGTGGAAAAGTTTGTTGAACGTAACGATCCGAGGGGAACACGTGCCTTTATGGACCCGGACTGGGTACAACGTGAAGATCCTTCAGAGGTTAACGCCGCACCAAACGGAAAACCAGAACAAGTGCAATTCACATACGACACTTCCATATTTTATGGCTCTTCTTTAGCTCCGACAATGATGCTAAGTTATCATGAATTATTATTCCTGAAAGCAGAAGCTCTTTGTCGATTGAATAAAAAAGACGAGGCTGAACCAATACTAAAAGAGGCGATACAAGTAGCATTTAATAACATGAATCGTTCTATCCAAGCAACGATCAATTGCCCGGATTTATTAAATTATGGAGGGGCTACAGCAAAAGCCGATCTAACAGAAGAGGTTGCCGCTGAATATTTTGATAAGAACGTAAAACCGTTATTCGAGGCTAACCCACTGAAAGAAACCATGATCCAGAAATATCTTGCTTTCTTTGGCGCATCAGGTGAGGCTGTCGAGGCTTATAACGATTATCGTAGATTAAAAGCGGCGGGTGAAGACTTTATCACATTAAAAAATAAAGGTAAATTCCCATTACGCTTCATTTATGGCTCTGGTGACGCAACAGCAAATAACAATATCAAGGAAGCTGTTGGCGATGGCCAATATGTATACAGCGAACCGGTCTGGTGGGCGGGTGGTAGCCGTTAAATGACCTTATAAATTCATAGTTATGATTTTTTCAATTCATACTTATCTTTTGAAAAATCATAACTATGTTTTTTTCAAGTCCTTATAAGGATAATTTACGCATGCTTCACTAGCTCGAACCGCTTGTTTACGCAAGCAGGTAATTCATGCGGGTAATGGGTTACGTAAATCAAGGTTTTTCCCGGGCGATCGCAGAATTGCTCGATAATAGCAGCCGCCTTTTTCTTATTGCTCACATCCAGACCGTGGAGAGGCTCATCTAATATAATTAAATCGGGATCTTTCACGAAAGCTCTCGCTAATAAAGCCAAACGTTGTTCTCCCGATGATAAGGTCAAGAATAAACGGTCTTTCAAATGTTCGATGCCAAAAACTTTCATCCACTCCAAGGCTACCGTTTCTTGCTCCGCATTACACTTACGAAACAAACCGATCGAATCGAAAAAGCCGGAACCGACAATATTCAAGGTAGGGACATTCTCTTTATAATATAAGTGCATCTCCGGCGATACATATCCGATACGCTTCTTGATATCCCAAATACTTTCCCCGGAACCTCTCTTTCTATCAAACAAATACAACGTATTCGCATACGACTGGGGATTATCCGCGTAAACCAAACTCAGCAAGGTAGATTTACCAGCGCCATTCGGACCGAATAACGCCCACTTCTCCCCGTTCTTGATTTCCCAATCCAAATCTTTCAAGATCGTACGGCTACCATAGCGTATTTTCACATGTTCCATGCGTAAAGTCACCTCATGTAAAGAGGCTATCTTGTTCATATCCACAGGTAAACGAACCTTACCAACTTCCTCGCATGCATGAATGCCTTCCGTTGGAAAAAGACGGGCGATTAATTCCGTATCCGACATAAACTCCTCTCGAGTCAGCGGAGGCAAGCAAGTACAATCATGGATAGGCAATACATGCGTGATCATTGCCGGTATGTCATTGGGGTTAGATAATAACAAGACAACTTGAACACCATTCAATTTTGTCATTTGCCCCAGCATCTCTACCAATAAATCCCGGGAAGGAGCGTCTAAGCCGATAAAAGGATTATCCAAGATCAAGACACGAGGACGGCTAAGCAACATCCTGACAATCAAGAATTTTCGCAATTCACCACTTGATAAGAAGATCAACCGCTTAGGCAATAAATCCTCTATACCGAAAAGAGTCAATATCTTCGCTAAATTATCAGAGCCGGCATATTCCTTCAACAATTCCTCGACAATAGGCATCTCCTCCGTCTCTGTCGAATGCCAACGCTGTTGGTAATAAGAATTCCGGCAATCCGCCAACGAATAAATATCCTTAAACGCTATGCTCTTGATAAAGTCACTCACCTTACCATCCCCGGAGAACACGACCTCACCTTCCTTAAAAGCGAATTTACGCTGCATAATATCCGCTATCAAGGTTTTACCAGCACCATTCGGACCGATTACAGCCCATTGCTGCCCTTCATCAATTCTCCAATTCACGGGTGTCGTAAACCGCAATTCCGGCAAACGAGTAACGATATTCTTAATATCGACCACCATCATTCCTTCTTTTTCCATCTTTTTTCTAAATAAGCCGGACAAAGGTACATAGTTTATTTAAAAATGACAGCATAATGACAAAAAAAGGGGCCACTCATCACGAGCAGCCCCTCTATAGTATACAGGCACTTGGTATGTCTATGTTAACTAGTAGTTAATGAACGCCTGTACGTGTATCCCACCACATTTGTTTACCCCACAAATTATCCACGACTTCCGCATCGAACGGAGCGCAATTCGCATTGTTCAAATTACGTTCCTTATCAGGATACGGAGAGCGGAACGGGGGTACGTTATGATTAGAATAGTTTGCCGGACGGCCCGGAGCCGGATACAAGTTGTCTGGCACGCCTGTACGGCGATACAATGACCAACCTTCCATTCCTTGCTTGAACATGGCAACCCATTCCTCATAATAAATCTGTTTCTTATCATTCGTGAACTTACCCGCGTTCGCAAGGTAATCCGCTATATCTTCGGCAGATACGCTATTCTCTTCCATGGAATAGGTAACAGCCTTATTGTATGCGTCCTCTGCGGAGATTCCGGTATTCCATCCCAACATAGATGCCTCAGCGACACAGAACCAAGGCTCAGCGACACGCATATAAGGAGAAAAACCAGCCAAGTCCGTGAAGAAACGTGCTCCCCAAATGGAATATTTAGAAGCTACCGCATTCGCTTTCGCCCCGATCGTATAACCTACATACTTAGGCTCACCGGCCTCCACACTTTCTTTTGTGGGTTGGAAATAAGATGAGCGACGAGGGTCCTCACGTGTATTCATATGATCCACGATCACGTCTGCGGCACAATACTCCGTCTTACGTGTACGATAACCGTCTGCCATCGGTTCGTAATAGTTGGGGTCTGTTCCGATCCACCAGAAGAAAGCATTATCATCGTTGCTTTCCATGATCGGATACTTAGTGGGATTACCCATGACTTCCTCTACGGTCTCCTTAGCCAACGCCGGGGAAACCTCTGAGATACGCATCGCTAAACGAAGACGCATAGAATTACAATATCTCTGCCACTTCTCGATATCACCACCGAATAACAAGTCTCCCTCGCCTAAGTCATCACTACCACCATCGGCAAAGCCATCCGCAGCTTCCTTCAACGTAGCCAATAAGCCCGGATAAATATCCTCTTGCTTATCGTATTTCGGCTGCAAGACCCCATCTGTCATCTTAGCGGCATCCGTATAAGGGACATCCCGCCAACGATCCGTGGCTACCTGCATCAAATGAACCTGCATAACCTTCGATACGTTCAGCATATTAGGAGTCTCATTAAACGTGGCACGCTTCTCGATATCTTTTAGGTTATTCAATATACGATACAAATACTCCCAGTTCGTATCCTGTACACCCGTACGGAAATTATAGCGAGACTCGTCGATATAAGTCATCTTCGAAGCATATCCGCAGAAAGTCATCGGCTCATCCATTGCGAACCACCGATCATACAGACGATAGGATGTGTAATATAAAGAATACGCCAGAAGATTCGTCGTAGGCACATCCGTAGGGCTATCCGGGTCTGTATTGACCTCCTCAAACGAATCGGTACACGAGCTACCGAATACAGTAGCACCGACCATCATAGCCATCATGAAATTCTTGATATATCTTTTCATATTAAATTCCTCAGATTAATGTTGATTAAAATGTTACACCTAATTTAAGACCAAAGCTACGAGAAGGAGGATAAGAGTTGGACTCAAAACCTACACCAGAGTTAAATCCTCTGCTTGTAGCCGTAGTCTCGGGGTCATCACCTCCGGTACTTGTAGACTCCGGATCAATATGAGCGATATTTGACTTATGCACCCAAAGCAATGCCAAGTTCGTACCAACCAATGATACATGAGCGGCCTTGATACATTTAGTCTTCTCTAGAATTGATTTCGGGAAATTATATGTCAGGTGAGCCTCACGCAATTTCAAGTAAGAACCATCGAATACCGACATCTCACAAATCGTATAATAATTATAGAAGAAGTCCTCCGCGTTGACAGCGACATCATTAATCTTACCATCTGCGGTCTTGAAGACCTTGTCCGTCATATAATTCTGGCCAAGTACGACGCCATTCTCACGCAAATCGCCTTCTGCCGTGTGTTTCAAGATACCCGTCTGAGAACCGAATGCTTGTGTAACAGAATATATGTCACCACCCAAACGGAAATCCAATAAGAAACCGAAGCTCCAATCCTTATAAGAGAACTCATTGCTGAAACCAGCCAACCATTTCGGCGTAACATCACCGATCTCTTTTCCGGCCTCGTACACAGGAATACCATCCTCTACCAAGATCGAGCCATCCTCATTATATACGTAACCAGTACCTACCAAAGTGCCCCAGCTCTTACCGACCATAGCATAGTTCTTCACGCTCCAGCTACTACCGATTTGGTAAGCGTCCAAGGACTGTCCGGTAACGGGATCTGTATAAAGCTCATCGATTCGGCTCTTATCCTTCGCCCAGTTCAACGTAGCCATCCAGTTGAATCCCTTCGGATTCTTGATGATATCACCGGATACCTGCAACTCAACACCCTTGTTGCTGATCTTTCCAGCGTTGATATACATAGAGGTATAACCAGTAGAGGTAGCCACGTTCGCATTCATGATCTGATCGCTCGTCACCTTATTATAATATGCGGCATCAATATGCAAACGATTGTTGAACAAATTAGCCTCAACACCAACTTCCCAAGTCTTTACGCTCTCCGGACGAAGATTTGTAGGAGGAAGGATTGTCGGATTATAGAACAATGTAGTACCATTGAACGAAGAACTGATCAATGAATAATAAGCGTTCGAACGATACGGGTCCGTTGCGGAACCGATCTTTGCCCAACCACCACGCAATTTCAAGAAATTCAAATAATCGCCATTTTGCAATCCGGGGAATGTCTCGGTCAAGATCCAGCTACCACTGAAAGAAGGATAGAAGAAAGCGTCCTTGATCGTAGAGTCCCAGTCATTACGGACACTTACCTCGGCATAAGCCATATTCTTGTAGCCGATAGAGGCATTAGCGTATACAGAGTTTGAACGACGTTTCTCATGGTCGTTCAAGGTATACGGGGTTCCATGAGCGTTCGCTACGGTAAACAATCCCTCCGCAGTCAATTCGTCCGCACCTGTCCCCATGATTGCTGTTTGATAATCACGATAGTTGGCTCCAGCCAAACCATTCAAGGCCCAATCACCGAAGTTCTTGTTCACGTAGGCGATAAAGTCCGCGTTAAACTCAGTCATCGAACGGTCGAAGCTACGAAAATATCCATTCGGATAGTCGATATTCCATAAAATACGAGAGAACTGATTAGAATCGTAATGATCCAAGCCCATACGACCTTCAAACTTTAACCAATCGGTCGGTTTGATATACAAAGAGGTCTTGCCATAGAAACGATTACGATCATAACTATTGGTATTCTTATTCAATGTCCAATATGGATTCGCATGGAAAGACTGTATCCAGTTATAATGCGTATATTTTCCATACTCATCCACTTGGTCCCAATTATTCTTCAAATCCTTCAAATCAACTTGACGACCAAACCACTGCATGATAGACTGCAAAGCATTCGTACTGTTATATCCCGTACCCGGCAAGTTTGCGCTTTTCGTGCGAATATAATTCGCGGACAAGTCGAAATCAATATACTTATTAAACGTCATTTTCGTGTTCACCGCCATAGCATAGCGCTTCTGATCAGTGTTCGGGGTCGTACCGCTTTGATCACGGAAAGATAAAGACGCACGTGTAGACGTTTTATCCGTAGAGGCAGACAAAGCCACCGTATGATTCATTGAATAACCCGTTTGGAAGAAATTCTTGATATTGTCCGGGCTGGAAACCCAAGGAGTAGCCTGACGCACGCCATCGATCACCGGGCTATTGTATTGCGGCAAATTCAATCCGATATCCAAGCGAGGTCCCCAAGACTCATCTGCGTTATCGTTGATACCACTACCCATACCATCTACATAATTGTAACCATTCTCCAAGGCAAAAGCTTGATAATCGCCAGAATATCCCCCCGCTTGCGCTTCCTTCCAATCATACTCGGAAGCGTAATAGCCTTGTCCGTACTTATTCTGCAATCTAGGCAAATTATAAACCCGGTCAATCGTGATATCACCCTCATAAGAGATAGATACACCCTTGTCTTTCTTACCGGATTTAGTAGTAACCAAGATAACGCCATTACCGGCACGCATACCATACAAAGCGGCAGATCCACCCTTTAACACAGAGATAGACTCTATATCCTCCGGATTAATATCATTCAAGCCGGAACCCAAGTTTACAGTGGCACCTTTCGCGTTATCATTAGCGATAGGCACACCATCCACAACGATCAACGGTTGGTTATTTCCAAAAGAGGAATTACCGCGAACCACGATATTCTGCGACGCACCAACCTGTCCACCTTGAGAAGTAATCTGCACACCGGCGATCTTACCGGAAAGTGAGGTCGCCAAGCTCTGTTGGCCAGCTTTTGTCAACTCATCAGATTTCACCTCTTGCAGGGCATAACCCAAGGCTTTCTTCTCACGAGTCAAACCCATAGCGGTTACAACCACCTCATCCAACGCTTTTGAATCCGAGTCCAAAACAACGTTGATCACGGATGCCACAGGGACTTCCTTCGTTTTCAATCCTACATAAGAAATAAAGATCATCTTAGCGTCTCTCGGTACATCTAAACTAAAGTTTCCCTCAAAGTCCGTAACCGTACCAATCGTAGTGCCTTTCACAACGACAGCCGCACCGATCACGGGTTGCTGATCTTCCGATGATATAACATTACCTGTTATCTTCATCGTCTGTGCCGTTGCGACTCCTATGCCTATAAACAAGCATAATAACAAAAAAGTCAACCTTCTCATAAACACACTTTTTATTTAACAATTAATTATTTAAATCAAAATTCACACATAACTTACCATAGTTTACGAAGAACTTAGTTTAAAACAGCAGGATTATACATGCATATATTTAAAATTACATTAAAATATTCACTTTACTTTTACATACAATCATACATATACCTAATCTTCACACCGCAAATATAAAGAATATTTTCTGTTAAAAACAAATAATATAATAGTTTTATGTCATCAAAACAGTCAAATATATTTCACAACGTCATTTTTAGACCTATTAAATACATATTTTGACACACAAGCAATATCATAATAACACAAAACCAATCAAGCAATAGGTAATTTTCAGTTAATCTATTTTACAACAATAAAGATTATGCAAGATTTTAATATCATTTTAACAAACTATTTGATTTTTGATAAAAAAAGAAGATTTCCTTAAGAATCATAGCATTTCAACCTATTTCGCTTTCACTTGTAAATAAAATCGTTCTTCGTAGACTATGTTTCTTCCAAAATAAATGAATACATTTGCCTCACGTAAATCTTTAAAACTAATAGCATGAAACATTTTCTTTTAGCCATGGCTACTTTATGGTGTGTGGCAGGTACATTCTCCTTATTCGCGGCGGATAACAATAAATGGAAGCCTCTCTTCGGTAAAAATCTGGAAAACGCCAACTACAATCCGGAAGTTTGGAGCGAGACTGATGGCGTGTTAGGTGCCGTGAAGGACGAGTCTATCTGGACAAAGGATGAATATGAGAACTTCGAGCTGGATCTTGATTTTAAGACCGACGTGGGCACGAACAGCGGAGTAGTCGTTTACTGTACGGACACGAAGGATTGGATACCCAACTCGGTAGAAATACAGATAGCGGACGATCATTGTGAAAAATGGGGAAACGGCAAGCCGTATGAGAAATGCGGAGCCATTTACGGACATCTAGGCGCCGTGCAAGACAAGGTAGTCAAAAAACCCGGAGAGTGGAATCATATGCGTATCAAATGCGCCGGACAACATATCATGGTTATCCTCAATGGAAAGAAAGTTACCGAAATGGATATGAGCAAATGGACTTCCGGCACCAAGAACCCGGATGGAAGCGATATCCCAAGTTGGTTGCCCAAACCTTTCGCCGAATTACCGACCAAAGGATTTATCGGATTACAAGGAAAACATGGAGATTCATTAATCTGGTTCCGTAATATCAAGATTCGGAGTCTTTGATAGACCTATTATATAATGTACGTGAGGGGCCATAAACAGCCCCTCATCTATTTAAAAGACTCTCGTCCCTTTTCCTTGGTGAATCTCCGAGGCTTGCGTAATAATCACTTGCTTCACCCCGGCGTCTATCGCTTGGTAAGCGTTTTCCAGTTTCGGGATCATGCCCCCTTGGATAATTCCTTGTTCTACATATCCCTTAAACGCTATACGATCGATTTCCGGTATCACGCTCTCATCATCGTTCTCGTCCAACAAAACGCCTTTTTTCTCGAAACAGAACATCAATGTCACCTCAAAATGTTTCGCCAATGCTTTAGCGGCTTCTCCCGCTATCGTATCAGCGTTCGTATTCAACATATGGCCTTGCCCATCATGTGTAAGAGGAGCCAGTACCGGCACGATACCTTGATGGATAAGAGAGGCTAGCAAATCGGCATTCACCTCTTTCACGTCGCCTACGAAACCATAGTCTACATCCTTCACGGGACGTTTATCCGAACGCATCAAGTTCATGTCCGCACCGGTCAAGCCTAAAGCGTTCACGCCCAACGCCTGCAAGCCCGCTACGATGTTTTTATTCACCAACCCGCCATAGACCATTGTCACGACCTTCAAGGTCTCGGCATCCGTAATACGGCGACCGTTCACCATCTTGCTCTCGATCCCTAATTGGGCGGCAAGCTTGGTAGCCGAGCGTCCTCCCCCATGCACCAAGACCTTATATCCCTCGATAGCAGCGAAATCGTTCAATAATTGACGAAGCGTTTCTTCTTCCTCAACGATCTTCCCTCCTACCTTTATCAAGACTAGTTTTTCCATACTTAATTCTTTTTTATAAAATTTTCTCGCCAAAGTTACTAAAAAAAGAAAGATTTGTATACATTTGCATTCGCAATGCGGTAGTAGCTCAGTTGGTAGAGCATCAGCTTCCCAAGCTGAGGGTCACGAGTTCGAGCCTCGCCTACCGCTCTATCAGGCATTAGGCGATTATCCAAATAAGGATGGTCGCCTAATTTTGTTTTATCTCCTCAATGCTCCTTCTAAAAGCAACGTCCGTTTCTCTAGCTAGAAACTAGAGTTTTGTGCAAGGGAAACTTCTGTTTCCTCATAGGAAAACTTTTGTTTTCCCTAGAAGAAACTAAAGTTTCTTAAAAAAAAAATCCGTAAAAACTGCAACACTCTGTCTTTTCCTGATTTATCTAGACACTTTTTTTGTTTATAAACGTAATCAGTAGACAGTAGTTATAAAGTAATACTGATATAGTAGTCACTTCTTTTAACTTCATACTGATAACATAGACACATTACCTCTGGGCCGAACAGAGCCCTTCTGAGAGATTAGTTGTTCGGCTTTGCAAAGCTATCGTATCCATCTCTTTCTCGTTACTTTTCACGGGTTTTCTTTTATTCCGCCACATTTTTATTTGCGTTTCCTTCTCCCCGTGCACTATGCCCGGGGTTTTATAACCGACACTCATGTGCGGTCGGCGGTAGTTGTAGAAGTAGATGTAGCGCTCTATCACGCTCGCGGCACGCTCGATGGTCTCGAACAGCCCTTGCCTATAGAGGCGTTCCACTTTAATTATCCCATTGATACGTTCCGCCACGGCATTGTCCGTGGGCTTGTAGTCTTCCGTCATGCTGATGGCAATGCCATGCCGCCGAAGGCGCTCCACGTACGCGTCGCAACAATACTGCACGCCACGGTCAGAGTGGTGTATCAGGCCCTCCAGATTTTCACTCCCTGTCATCTCAACGGCCTGGTCTATGGCCTGCCGCAACGCCTCAAGCGTGGCTGAGGCACGCAAGCTATCAGCCAGTACCCATCCCACTATCTTATGGGAATAAGCATCCGTGACCAGATGCAGGTAACAGACGTCTCCGCCGGCAAGCGGTATATAGGTAATATCGCTAACCCACAGTTGATTGGGAGAGGTTGGGACAAAGCCCTTTATCAAGTTCTTCCACTTATGGTAACGATGGTTGGAATTGGTTGTGCCCCTGGCTTTGCGCGGAGGAAGCATCAGGCGGTGTCGACGAAGCAGCGTGTAGAAGCTGTCGCGACCGGGCATGAACCTCTCTCCGAAGAGGGCGGTGAGCATGATCCACAGCTTGTAACCACCGATACCGGGATCCTCGCCACGTATCTCACGTACGGTATCCAGCATGAGACGTTCATTCTTCACATGGCTCCCTATGTCAGCCTTGGACTGGTAATAGGCTTGACGACAATGGCCAAACAGACGGCAGGCTGGCGCTACTTTCATCTTGCGAAGCCTGACCAGTTCCGTTACTATTTGGCCCCAGGTTTTTTTCTGATGGGAATGTTAAAATACTCTTCCGCACGCGTGATCATTAAATCACGGGCCTCGGTTTCCAACCGGGAGAAGGCAAGGGCCTTCTCCAACTCCTTAACACGCTTCTTGAGTCGCGCGTTTTCATCATGGTAATCCTCTTTGCTTCGATCGCTCATATCCGTAGGGGCTTGACACGGAGCCAAAGATACCTCTTTTACCACTGATTCATACTTCGCCAGCCATTTATTTAACAAAGTTATCCCACTAATACCATGTTGTTTGCAAAAACTGGTTTTGCTCATGCCGGATTGATAATAAGAATGAAGAAGATGCAATTTCTCTTCTTCGCTGTAATGCTCATGTTTTTTGCGCATAATAATTACACATTTTATTGTTATTGAATGTGTCTACCTATATCAGCATAAGACACTCTTATAATCAAAGACGTAACCAATTTTCCTTTTCCCTTTATAATAAAAACAAAGCTATCTCTTTTCTCGACATAAAGCCATATGTTATGCTTAAACGATCTATACTGTTTAAGAAAAATAATCTACCTTTGCGTCAAATAATCAAGAAGAGAATGACAAAAAGCATATTTCTATTCCTGCTGGGGATTCTTTCCCTATCGGCGATGGCGCACCCCAAACTGAGCGAGGAAGCCCGTATCAGTCTAATGACCAGCGCACCGTACGATGAAGAGGTATTCACCGTGTACGGGCATGCCGCTCTACGCATATACGATCCCAAGCAAAATATAGATTATATATTCAATTACGGTATATTTGATTTCTCCAAGCCTAATTTTATCTACCGATTCGCTAAAGGAGAGACGGATTATAAACTGGGAGTAGCCGATTTCCAAGACTACGTGATCGAGTACCAAATGCGGGGCAGCGATATCACGGAACAAGTATTGAACCTCACCCAAGAAGAGAAAGAACATATATGGGATGCCCTGCTTATTAATTACAGGCCGGAGAACAGGGTATATCGTTATAACTTCTTCTTCGATAATTGCGCTACCCGCCCTGCCGCGATATTGGAAAAGGAGATCAACGGGAGCGTCGATTATCAGTATCCCTATCAATCCCAGACCTTCCGGGATCTTATTAATTATTGTACCCGAAACCATCCGTGGCTCACATTCGGATGCGACCTAGCGCTAGGCAGCCCCACCGACCGGGAGGCCACCCAGCACGAGATGCTCTTCCTCCCCCCTTATCTAAAAGAAGCGTTCTCTAAAGCCACCATCACGGGCCCGGACGGGACAATCCGCCCATTGGTGAGCGAGACCCACGTGATCGGAGCCGGGGAAGCCGACGAGCCGGAAAAAGATATCTGGGATTTATTCACCCCTTTAGTCTGCGCTTGGCTTCTGTTCGGAATCGTTTTAGGGTTTACTTGGATCGAATGGCGCAAAAAAAAATACTTCTTGTGGGTGGATTGTGTCCTTTTCTCGGTAACCGGAGCCGGAGGTGTCATCCTCTTCTTTCTTAGCTTCATATCCGTCCATCCCTGCACGTGGCCGAACTGGTCTTTGGTATGGTTACAGCCGCTCGATTTGATCGCTGTTATTTTGTTTTGCGTAAAAAAGCTGAAGAAGGCTGCATATTACTATCATTTTATTAACTTTGCGGCGCTTACGCTGATGTTACTGGGATGGTATTTCATTCCGCAACATCTAAACAGTGCCTTTATTCCGCTTGTAGCCTCGATTTGGGTTCGTTCGGGTTGGGGTGTTTACAGAAAGATATGGAGAATCGGATGAGAAAAATTATAACGTCACTTATCGCTATCCTCGTGGTAACAAACCTTGAGGCGCAGCAACGTACCCCCAAATTGGTGGTATGTATTACTGTGGATCAGCTAAGGGGCGACTATATAGAATACTTTTATAATACATTTGGCGAACGTGGCTTCAAGCGTTTGATGAACGAGGGGTTGGTGTACAACAATATCCGCTTCGAGTTCTCGGACATAGACCAAGCCAGCGCGTTCGCGACTCTTTTTACCGGAAGCAACCCTTGCTTCAGCGGTATCGCCGGAGATAAGACGTTTGATTTCGAGAAAGAGAAAGAGGTCTCGATCTTAAATGATCCCGAATATCTGGGTAATTACACGAAAGAGAATTATTCGCCCAAGAATTTATTCAGTTCCACGATCGGCGACGAGTTGAAAATCGCCTCTCAAGGAAGAAGCGACGTATATTCCATCGCCCCGGATGCCGAGAGCGCCATCCTTTCTGCCGGACATGCGGCCAACGGAGCTTTCTGGATGGATAACACCAACGGGAAATGGGCTACCACGACGTACTACAAGGGAATCCCTTGGTACGTAGACCGCTATAATAACGGCCCGGAATCCTTGGCGTCACGCTTAGAAACCATGGTATGGACTCCTACCCTTCCGATGGAGAAATACGATGCCTTTCCTTACGTATTAGACGATCTGCCTTTCCGCTATACGTTCAGCGAGAAGTTCGCGAACTGCTATCCGAACCTGAAGACCTCGCCGTTCATCAATAAGGAGATCAATCGTTTGGCCCTCCAGTTCCTAGAGTACGGAGGGTTTGGTACACGCAGTTGCCCGGATATGTTGTCTATCACGTACTACGCGGGCAATTACCGGGGTACGATGAGCAAGGAATACACCCGGGAGATTCAAGATACGTATTACCAACTCGATCAAGACATCGAGAAGCTATTGGATACGATCGACAAGAAAGTGGGCTTGGCCAATACACTGGTAGTCTTCACCGGTTCCGGTTATTATAAAAGCGAGGAGTCTTATCCGGACGGCCTGATGGTGAACGGTGGCGAGTTCCACCCGAAACGTTGTCTGGCCCTGCTTAATATGTACTTGATGGCCATTTACGGCCAACATACCAGTTGGGTACAAGGATACTACAATAACCAGATCTACTTGAACCGCAAGGCGATAGAAGACGCCAAGTTGGATTTGACGACTTTACAGAACAAGGCCGCCGAATTCATACAGGAATTTAGTGGCGTACAACTCGTCACCACGGGCAGAAGCTTGCTTACGGGCGACTGGAACGAGGGAACCGCCAAATTCCGTCAAGGTACGCACCATTTGAGACGGGGCGATCTGATCATCGAGTTGCAACCCGGTTGGAAAGTAAACCTCGACAATCCGAAAGAAAAAGTCAAGATTATACGCAATAATGCTGTTATCACCCCGCTGGTATTTATGGGCAACGGGTTGAAACCCCAACATATCTACCGCGAAGTCAAGGCCACTGAGGTAGCCCCCACGGTAACCCATGTGCTAAGAATCAGGCCACCAAACGCTACTCAAAGCCTACCGCTTTGGGAATTGAAAATTGGTAATTGAGAATTGAAAATTATCATAGAAGGGAAAGGTAGGTGGTTCTCCCCTAAGTATTTTATCTGAATTCAAATAACAAAGTAATAACAGACGATGATTGCTCATTGACTATCGGAAGTTGAACTCTCAATTTTCAATTTTCAATTTTCAATTATCAATTAACATAAGAATCATGGGATTTAATGAGTTTATGACGAAGCTGTTCGGCAATAAGTCGCAGCGTGACCTTAAAGAAATCACACCTTACGTAGATAAGGTAAAGGCCGTATATCCGTCAATCAAGGCACTCTCGAACGACGAGTTGCGTGCGAAAACAGATGAGATCAAACAACGTATCCAGGACTACGTAGCCGAGGAGAAAGCGCAAGTGGAAGAGCTTCGCAAAGGCATCGAGGATAAGGAACTGGAAGAACGTGAGGCGATCTGGGCCGAGGTAGATAAAATTGAGAAAGCCATCACGGAGAAGATGGAGGTAGTACTGGAGCAATCCTTGCCCGAGGTATTCGCCATCATGAAAGATACGGCCCGCCGTTTCGCCGAGAATGAGGAAGTGGTAGTTACCGCTAACCAATTCGACCGGGATCTGGCCGCTCGTTTCGACTTTGTCCGCATCGAGGACGATAAGGCGATTTACGCCAATCACTGGAAAGCCGGTGGAAACGAGATCACATGGGATATGATCCATTACGACGTTCAGCTATTTGGTGGCGTCGTTCTTCATAAAGGTAAGATCGCCGAGATGGCTACCGGTGAAGGTAAGACCTTGGTAGCTACCCTTCCGGTATTTTTGAACGCCTTGACACGTAACGGTGTACACGTGGTAACCGTGAATGATTACTTGTCAAAACGTGACTCTGAGTGGATGGGACCGCTTTATATGTTCCACGGACTTTCCGTAGACTGTATCGATAAGCACCAGCCGAACTCCGAGGCTCGCCGTAAGGCTTACGAGGCGGATATCACGTTCGGTACGAACAACGAGTTCGGTTTCGACTACTTGCGTGACAATATGGCGATCAGCCCGAAAGACTTGGTACAACGCAAGCATAACTACTCCATCGTCGATGAGGTGGACTCCGTATTGATCGATGACGCTCGTACGCCGCTGATCATCTCCGGACCGATCCCTCGTGGCGAGGAACAATTATTCGAGCAATTCCGCCCGAACGTGGAGGTTGTCGTGAACGCGCAGAAAGACCTTTGCTCCAAATTATTGATCGAGGCCAAGAAGAAAATGGCTAGCGACGACCAGAAGGTCGTTGAGGAAGGCTCTATCCTTCTGTACCGCTCCTTCAAGGGATATCCCCGCAACAAGGCGTTGATCAAGTTCTTAAGCGAGCAAGGCGTAAAAGCTCAAATGTTGAAGACGGAAGAATATTTCATGTCCGAGAATATGCGCCATATGCACGAGGCGACCGATGAGTTGTATTTCGTGATCGACGAGAAGAACAACAGTATCGAATTGACGGATAAAGGTATCGACCTATTGACCGGTAAGACGGACGACCCGACCTTCTTCGTACTTCCCGATATCACTTCCCAATTATCTCAATTGGAGAACATGACAGGAACCGAGGAAGAGAAACAAGCTCAAAAGGACGAGATCTTGGCGAACTATTCCGTTAAGAGCGAGCGTGTACATACCATCAACCAGTTGTTGAAAGCTTACACCTTATTCGAGAAGGATGATGAGTACGTGGTTATGGACAACAAGGTTATGATCGTTGACGAGCAGACGGGTCGTATCATGGACGGACGTCGTTATTCCGATGGCCTGCACCAAGCGATCGAGGCTAAGGAACGTGTAAAGGTAGAGGCCGCTACACAAACATTCGCCACGATCACCTTGCAGAACTACTTCCGTATGTACCATAAATTATCCGGTATGACCGGTACGGCGGAGACGGAAGCAGGCGAGTTCTGGGATATCTACAAATTGGACGTAGTAGTGATCCCGACCAACCGACCGATCGCCCGTAACGATATGAACGATCGTATCTACAAGACAAAACGTGAGAAATATAACGCTGTTATCGAGGAAATCGTTCAGCTGACGGAGGCAGGCCGCCCGGTATTGGTGGGTACGACATCCGTAGAGATCTCCGAGTTATTGAGCCGTATGCTTACGATGCGTAAGATCCAGCACAATGTATTGAACGCTAAGTTGCACCAGAAAGAGGCCGAGATCGTGGCCTTGGCGGGTCAAAAGAGTACGGTTACGATCGCTACCAACATGGCCGGTCGTGGTACCGATATCAAGCTGTCCAAGGACGTGAAAGACGCAGGCGGTTTGGCGATCATCGGTACGGAACGCCATGAGAGCCGTCGTGTAGACCGTCAGTTACGTGGTCGTGCCGGACGTCAGGGAGACCCGGGTTCTTCCGTATTCTTCGTTTCACTGGAAGACGACTTGATGCGTTTATTCGCTTCCGAGAAGATCGCCGGCTTGATGGATAAGCTTGGTTTCAAGGAAGGCGAGGTTCTGGAGCACAATATGTTGAGCAAGTCCGTAGAACGTGCCCAGAAGAAGGTAGAGGAAAACAACTTCGGTATCCGTAAACGTCTGTTGGAATACGACGACGTGATGAACTCACAACGTAACGTAATCTACACCCGCCGTCGCCACGCCTTGATGGGAGAGCGTATCGGTCTGGACGTATTGAACACGATTTACGATACTTCTACGGCTATCGCCGATCAACACGCCGAGGACTTCGAGGGCTTCAAGTTAGAATTGTTCAAGACATTCGCCATGGAAAGTCCGTTCACGGAAGACGAATTCAAGAGCATGAAACCGGAGCAACTCGTAGAGAAATTGTTCGAGGAGGCATTGAAGACTTATAAACGTCGCATGGAACGCATGACGCAAGTCGCTCACCCGGTCATCAAGCAAGTGTACGAGAATCAAGGAGCGATGTACGAGAACATCATGATTCCTATCACGGATGGCAAGCGCATGTATAATGTATCTTGTAACCTGAAAGAGGCTTACGACACGGAATGTAAGGCAATCGTTAAATCCTTCCAGAAATCAATCGTATTGCATATGATCGACGAGGGATGGAAAGAGCATCTACGTGAGATGGACGAGCTGCGCCACTCCGTACAAAACGCTAGCTACGAGAACAAGGATCCATTGTTGATCTACAAACTTGAATCTTACAACCTGTTCAAGACAATGGTAGACAACATGAACCGTAAGACAGCCGCCATCTTGATGCGTGGACAGATCCCGGTACGTGAGGAGCCGACCGAGGAGCAACGCCAAGCCATGCAAGCCCGTCAAGCGGCCGTAGCCCAGCAAGCAGCCCAAGCGATCGCCGAGGAAAGAGCCCGTCAACGTATCGCCGTACAAGAGGCCGCCCCGGAGAAGCACGAGGATATGAGCCGTTACCGCACGGAGAAAACAGACTTGAGCGGAAACAACACCCAAGCCGAGGCACCTCAGCCGAAGCAAGCTCCGGTCCGTGCCGAGAAACGAGTAGGACGCAATGATCCATGTCCTTGCGGAAGTGGCAAGAAATACAAGAACTGCCACGGACAAGGTTTATAAGGAACAAGAAATAAGATAAAAAAAGAGGGACAGAATACCAATCTGTTCCTCTTTTTTGTATATTGCAGGCATATAAACCCATTAAATGCTACCATTATGATTATTGGAATTCCAAAAGAAATCAAAAACAACGAGAACAGGGTAGCTCTTACTCCCGCCGGAGCCAAAGAGTTGGTGAAAAGAGGTCATACCGTGTATGTACAACACACGGCTGGTATAAACAGTGGTTTCGCCGATGATGCCTATGTGGCGGCAGGGGCCCGGATACTCCCGTCCATTGAGGATGTATATGGAATTGCCGAGATGATCGTAAAAGTAAAAGAACCGATCGCCAGCGAATATCCCTTGGTACGCAAAGGACAGCTTGTCTTCACCTACTTCCATTTCGCATCCGACGAGGCTCTCACCCTTGCCATGATAAAGAGCGGCTCCATCTGTCTGGCTTACGAGACCGTGGAGAACCCAGATCATACGTTACCCCTTTTGATTCCTATGAGTGAGGTGGCCGGACGCATGTCCGTACAGGAAGGCGCTCGTTTCCTTGAGAAACCGCAAGGTGGCAAAGGCGTATTGCTAGGTGGCGTGCCGGGCGTGAAACCGGGTAAGGTATTGGTTTTAGGCGGTGGTGTGGTAGGCCACAACGCCGCCTTGATGGCCGCCGGGCTAGGCGCCGATGTCACGATCGCCGACATCTCGCTTCCCCGCTTACGCTATCTGTCCGAGACGATGCCGAAAAACGTGAAGACGTTGTTCTCTTCCACGCATACGATCGAACAGGAATTACCCACAACCGATTTAGTGATCGGCGCCGTATTAATCCCCGGAGCCAAGGCCCCGCACTTGATCACCCGGGATATGTTGAAATTATTAAAACCGGGCAGCGTATTGGTAGATGTAGCCATCGATCAAGGCGGTTGCTTCGAGACCTCCCATCCGACTACGCACGCCAATCCGGTTTATGAGATAGACGATATCCTCCATTACTGCGTAGCCAACATTCCGGGAGCGGTCCCGCAGACTTCCACGTTAGCCTTGACCAACGCTACCCTGCCGTACGTGATCAAGCTTGCCGACAGAGGTTGGGAAAAAGCCTGCGAAGAAGATCCGGGCCTAGAACTGGGATTAAACATCGTGGAAGGAAAGATTGTCTACCCCGCCGTGGCTGAGGCTTTTCCTTCACTCAAAGCATAAGTTCCAAAGAATCTTTCATTAGTAGGGATTGCTTGCGGCAATCCCTTTTTTATGTTTTCTATTTTTATTGTTTTCTAAAAAACGTAAAATATCTTGGCTTCTTTTCCCGCACACCTTAACTTAGAGCACAAAATCAATTAAATTTAATAATTACCATGAAGAAAATTGTTTTATTAGTGGCTTTATGCCTATGTGTGGGAAACCTATTCGCACAAGACGCTGACAAATTAAGAGATGAAGGTGACGCTGCTTTGAAAGCAAAAGATTACGCTACCGTCGTAACAAAATACGGCGAATACTTGAAACAAAACAATTACCAAGACACCGCCCGTATCTTCAATTGCGGATACGCCGCTAATCAAGCGAAGAACTACGCCGAGGCCGCCAAGTATTTCGACATGGCCGTTAAGATGAACTACAACGTAGACGACTCTTATGTAGGCGAGGCCATGGCTTACCGTAACTTAAACAAGACAGAAGAATTCCTGACTACCGTAAAAGAGGGATTAAAAGTGATTCCCGATGGAAACAAGAATAAGACCAATCTGGAAAAGTTGCTTTACGGTTACTGCATCAAACAAGGACAAGCCGCCCAAAAGAAGGGAGATCTGGCCGGTGCCGAGAAAATGTACAAAGAGGTCCTAGCCGTATCGAACAAGGATTACCAGAGCAACGCTTACTACAGCCTTGGCGCCATGCTGTATGGCAACGGAGCGAAGATATTACAGGCCGCTACCCCGATCGCTACTTCCGAGCCGGATAAATACAACGCCGAGAAAGCGAAAGCCGACAAAGACTTCAAGCAAGCGAAAGAATATTTGACAAAGGCTGTCGAACTCGACCCGAAAGACGAGAACTCCAAGAAGATCCTCGCTTCTATCAACGACATCCTGAAATAAGAAAGAGGACTTTATTCATACAAAAAAACCTCCCGGATCACATAGAAAAGTGATCCGGGAGGTTTTTTGTATCTAGTTGTAGAGACGTACGTTACTTGAAGAAGAAGCGGAAGATGTCATTTCCATTCGCATAGATCAATAAAGCGAACAGGATAAACATACCTGCCATTTGGGCATACTCTAGGAATTTATCGCTCGGTTTGCGACGGGCCACTACCTCATAGATCAAGAACATCACGTGTCCGCCATCCAAGGCCGGAATCGGCAAGATATTCATGAACGCCAAGATGATAGATAGAAAAGCCGTACGTTCCCAGAAAATCCGCCAATCCCAGACAGACGGGAACAATCCGCCGATCGTACCGAAACCGCCCAAACTGGAGGCACCTTCCTTCGTAAACACATATTTCATGTCGTTCACATATCCCTTCAAGGTATTAATACCTAATTTAATACCGGCGGGGAACGACTCGAAAAAGCCGTATTCGCGGGTCACGGTCTGATAGAGATCCGTAGGCAACATCACCGCTACGCCAATTTTCCCGGCCGAGTCCGTCCTCATGGTCAACGACTCCAACTGGCCGTTCCGGTAGAAATCTACTGTCACCTCTTCGCCCTTATTCTCTAACAATAACCCGGAGGCATCATAAAACGTCGGGGTAGCCACACCGTTAATAGCCACCACGCTATCCTTCGGCAGCATGCCAGCGAGAGCCGCCGGGGCATTCTTGTCGGGAAGCTCACGAACAACCATCGGGATACGCAAAGGATCGGCGAAGCCTTTTCCGTCACGCATGCAACGTTGCATCATATCCTCCGGTATGGAGATCACGGTCTCCCGCCCGTCACGGAGCACCGTCACGGTCTTTGCCTCCACCACCTTGCGGAAACTGTCGCTACCGAAACGCTCCAACTCCTCATTGTCCGCTCTCAGCAAGATATCACCGTCCTGAAAACCGACGTTCTGGAACGTCTCGCTATAATTCATACCCATCTTCATGTTCTTCAAAGGCAAGTACGTATCGCCCCACGTAAACAAGATCATGGAATAAATAAACAAAGCCAGCAAGAAGTTGAACACCACGCCCGCTACCATAATCATCAAACGCTGTCCGGCCGGCTTGGAGCGGAACTCGTAAGGCTTGGGCGGCTGGGCCATCGCCTCCTTGTCCATACTCTCGTCGATCATACCGGAGATCTTACAATATCCTCCCAACGGAAGCCAGCCTACGCCGTATTCCGTGTCACTGTTTTTCGGCTTGTACTTGAATAGCGAGAACCACGGATCGAAGAAGAGGTAGAACTTCTCTACCCGCACCTTGAAAATCCGAGCAAAGATAAAATGCCCGAACTCGTGGACAATCACCAGTATCGATAAGCTCAAGATAAGCTGTAACGCCTTAATCAAAAAAGTTTCCATCTACTATTGTTTGTTCTGTTTTAAATTATTTCAAAATAACTCGGCCGCCAACCGCCTAGCCTCGGTGTCGGTAGCCACGTAATCCTCATACGAGGGATTGACGATAAACGAGGCTTTCCGCATGGTCTGCTCGATCACGTCGCTCATTTGCAAGAAGCCGATACGATCTTGCAGGAAGGCGGCCACCACCACCTCATTGGCGGCATTCAAGATACAGGGCATATTCCCTCCTTGGCGGGCCGCCTCGAAAGCGAAAGCCAAGTTGCGGAAACGTTCCATATCCGGCTCCTCGAACGTCAAGGTCGAATATTGGTTGAAATCCAGACGGGGCGCCATGCTCCTCATACGTGTCGGGAACGAGAAAGCGTAGGCGATCGGCAATTTCATGTCGGGAATTCCCAGCTGGGCGATCACAGCGCCATCCTCAAACTGCACCATCGAGTGGATCACCGACTGCGGGTGCACCACCACCTGTACCTGATCCGGCGTGACATCGAACAACCATTTCGCCTCGATCATCTCGAAGCCCTTGTTCATCATCGAGGCCGAGTCTATCGTGATCTTCGCCCCCATCGTCCAGTTCGGATGCCTCAAGGCCTGCGCCTTCGTCACGGTAGCCAGCTCCTCCAGCGTCTTCCGCCGGAACGGACCACCGGAAGCCGTCAGCAAGATCTTCTCGATCGGATTATCGTACGCACCTGTTAAACATTGAAAAATGGCCGAATGTTCCGAGTCCACCGGCAAGATAGGCACCTTATGCTCGGCGGCCAGCTTCATGATCAGCTCGCCGGCCACGACCAATGTCTCCTTATTCGCCAAGGCGATCGCCTTTCCCGCCTTGATCGCCGAGATCGTCGGTCGCAAGCCGGAATAGCCCACCATCGCCGTCAGCACCATATCGATCGGCTCCGACTGCACCATCTGGGCGATAGCGTCGGCACCCGCCCATACCTTGATCGGCAGGTCTTCCAAGGCCTCTTTCAGCTCGGGATATTTCCGCTCATTGGCGATCACCACCACCTCCGGCATATATTTCCGGGCCTGATTGATCAATAAGTCCACTTGGTTATTCGCGGTCAAGGCATACACCTCGAAAAGATCGGAATGCTCGCTCACTACCTCCAAGGCTTGGGTTCCGATGGAACCGGTCGAGCCTAATATCGCTAACTGTCTTTTTTTCATGGATTATCAAAAAGCTATATATTCTTCCGGATTCACCGGATTGCCTTTATACCACAACTCGAAATGCAGGTGCGGTCCGGTAGACAACTCTCCCGTATTCCCGACCAGAGCGATCGCCTCACCGGCTACCACATGGTCTCCCACCTCTTTCAGCAACAATTCGTTGTGCTTATAAACCGAGATGAATCCGTTCTTATGTTGTATTTGAATTACGTTTCCGTGGTTCGGATCGAAACCGGTATAGATCACCGTACCATCCAACGTAGCCAAGACACTCTCCTTCGGGGCCGCGGCCAGATCCACGCCATAATGATGGACATCCGTCTCATAATGAGAGGTGACCACGCCATTCACGGGCTTATAGAAAAAGACCCCCTCGGTCGGTACCTTGCCCGGGTCGGTCAATACCGATAAATTATATTTCTCCTCTTCCTCGTAATCTTTCACGAAGCGAGTCTCTTCCTTGCTACGAGGAATCTCATAGTTAATATCGTTGCTAGCCAAAGAATCTATCTGACGGATCGAGTCCAAGGGCATCGTACCGGAAAGGATTCCGGCCACGTTATCCAGATAAAGGGACTGGATCTCCATCATACGCTCCAACGAATCCGCCCGCAAGGCATTCTGCATAATCTCCTTGCGAACCTCCACGTCGAGATAGCCCGGCAAGTAGTTGCGAATCGGTGTCTTGATGATGATAAAGGCGGTAACGGCGATCAAGAAAAAGGCGAACACCGCCAAAGTGACAAACGCCGATAACTGCGAAAGCCGGAAAGACCACACCTCCTCCAACGTCCCCTCATTGATAAAGGAAAGTTTATATTTAAACCGGATCCGGTGCCAAAACGATTTCGTATTCTTCTTTTTCAACCCCTAATCTTCAATTATCAATTATCAATTCTATAAGTCCCTCCGGCAAAGACACCGTGAGACTACGGGCCTCATGGTCGGCCTCAGTGATCAACTCCTCCACGGCGGGGATCAACAGCTCCTCGCCTTTATGATCGACACGCAGAAGGACGTTGATTGTCGTCTCATCCACGTCTGTTATCTCTCCTAAATAACCTTTCTGCACGTCCGTCACGGTATAACCGATAAAACTGTCCCACGTCATATCCCCCACGAGATCCTCCTCGTCCACGGCGTCCAAAGGATAGAACACCTCCTTGCCCACAAACATGCGGGCATCCTCCTCGGAATTCACGTCCTCCAGTTTCACCAAGACCACCGTATCGGTCTTATAGCGGAAATCCTCCACGAAGAACGGTACCAAGATACCATCCATCTCGCAAACAATGTACGGGTCCTCGGCATCTTCCAGCACATCGCTGTTCGTCACCAACGACAACTCCCCCTTGATGCCATGGGGCTTGGCAAACTGCCCGATCTTGAAAACCTCTTCTTCTCTAATCATCGCCTAAAATCTTTAAATCCTCGTGATACGTGCCCCGATCTGGTTCAATCGCTTATCGATCCCTTGATATCCCCGGTCGATCTGGTCTATATTATGGATCGTGCTGGTACCCTCGGCGCTCATAGCGGCGATCAGCAAGGCGATACCCGCGCGAATATCCGGGGATACCATCGTAGAGCCCCGTAACTTGAAGCGGTTGCCCAGCCCGATCACCGTAGCCCGGTGCGGGTCGCAAAGGATGATCTGGGCTCCCATATCGATTAGCTTGTCCACAAAGAACAAACGGCTCTCAAACATTTTCTGGTGGATCAGCACGCTCCCCACAGATTGCGTAGCCACGACGAGAAATACGCTCAGCAAGTCCGGCGTAAGCCCCGGCCAAGGAGCGTCGGCGATGGTCATGATAGACCCATCGATAAACGTATCGATCTCGTAGGAATCATGCCGGGGGATATAAATATCATCGCCTCGCTGCTCCACGGTAATACCCAAGCGGCGAAAAGCGTCCGGGATGATCCCCAGCTTATCATATCCTGTATTCTTGATGGTGATCTCCGATCCGGTCATAGCGGCCATACCGATAAAGCTACCCACCTCGATCATATCGGGGAGGATGGTATGCTCCGTGCCGGAAAGCGACCGTACACCTTCTATCGTCAATAGGTTAGAACCGACACCTGAGATTCTCGCTCCCATGCGGTTCAGCATCGTGGAAAGTTGTTGCAGGTAAGGCTCGCAGGCGGCGTTATAGATCGTCGTCACCCCCTCGGCCAGCACGGCAGCCATCAAGATATTCGCCGTTCCGGTCACGGAAGCCTCGTCGAGCAGCATATAAGCGCCTTTCAACTGGCGTGCCTCTATCTCGTATACTTGCCGCCCGGCGTCGTAGCTAAAGCAAGCGCCCAGCTTCTGGATTCCCACGAAGTGCGTATCCAGCCGGCGTCGCCCGATCTTGTCGCCACCCGGTTTCGGGATCAGCGCCCTGCCGAAGCGGGCTACCAACGGGCCTACGATCATCACGGAACCCCGCAGGCTACCACTCTTGCGCAGGAACTCCTCGGTACTCAAATACTCCATGTCCACGTCGTCCGCCTGAAAGGTATAGGTATCGGCGGACGGATGCTCCACCTTGACCCTCATATCCCTAAGGAGCTGGATTAAGTTATTCACGTCCAAGATATCAGGCACATTGTGTATGGTCACCTTCTCCGGTGTTAGCAATGTCGCGCAGATCACCTCCAACGCCTCATTCTTGGCGCCTTGCGGAACGATCTCGCCGGACAAGCGATAACCACCTTCTATAACGAACGAGCTCATCTGCCTTTACGCGTAAAGTTCCTTTTGTTGCCGCCACTGTTATTACGGGCCAAGATATCACGGCTCTCGGCCAATTTGTGTTCCTCCTCGCTCAATACGATCTTGCCGCTAGACAGCTCGTCCAGATCCTTGAAGATCTTACGGTCGTCCACGCTTTCCTTGTTCCAAGTAAGGAACGATTTCTTCATCTGGTTTGCCAGCAGCCGCACGAGCTGGTCTTTCTCCATACCGGGTTGCAGCTCCGTGGCCTTGCGGATCATCAGCTCCAAGGTCTTTCCGTAATGGCGGTAGCGTATACGGTTATTGTTGTACGGGATACGAGGCGGACGGCTATACAGGTTCTCCTTCTTGATGATCTCGTACGGATAGTCTATATCGAGCTTAAAATCGGCCATGATCGCCAGATGATCCCAGAGGATATGCTTAAAGTCATTTACGTCACGCAAGTGCGGGAACATGTTTCCCATAATGTTGATAATCGTGTTGGCGCAACGCTTACGCTCTTCCCTGTCTTGGATAGTCACGCAATAGTCCACCATATTTTGGATATTGCGTCCGTATTCGGGCAAAGTCAATCTTTTTCCTTCTGTATTGTATTTCATTCTTTACATTTTGTTTATCGCGAAGATAGGTATATTAATTGAGAATTGAAAATTGAGATTCGAAAGTTACCTCTCGTTAGGCTTAATTATCAATTCATAATCTACCACGTCCAGCCACCGCCCGAATTTCAGCCCTACTTTCTCGAAGTGGGATACTTTTCTGAACCCCAGCTTCTCATGCAGCGAGCAGCTAGCCTCATTCCCCTCGGTAATGCAGGCAATCAAGGCGTGGTAGCCGCCTGCCCGACATTCCTCGATCAGCCTTTCCATAAGCTGCCGGCCGATCCCCTTGCCCTTGTATCTCGGGGATAAATAAACGGTGGTCTCAAGCGTATATTTATAAGCTGCCTTTTCTTTCCACGCATGGGCATAGCAATATCCCACGACCTCATCATGATCTACGTATACCAGATAAGGATAACTCGCCGAGATCCCGGCTATGCGACCATCCATCTCCTCCACCCGCAAAGGTTTCGTCTCGAACGTAGCCACGCTATTCACGACATATTCATTGTATATATCCACGATCGCCTTGGCGTCTCGCAAACTCACATTCCGAATCATATTCATTTCGCTAAAACAATCCGATCCGGGAAAGAATCTCTCTTTGCCCGGACCGGATCTATCATCGAGTCAAATAACTATTTTTTCTAAGCCTTCTACTCAGACAAGGCCTTGATCACCTCTTGGTTCGCCTTGCGCACCTCGGCCTCATTGATCTTGATCACCTTGCGATCGTAGGTCATAAGGCCGTTCACCTCACCTTCTACGTCCGTGGTTTGCGTGTAGACAGCGGCGGAGAAGCCCTTCGGAACCATTTTCTTCAGCTCACGGGCGTACTTCACGTACTCGGCGGTCACCTCATCGCTATTCTTAAACTGTACATAGCCCCAGTTGCGTTTGTTCCACCACAAATGGTTCTCCACGGCCAAGCCGATACCACC
This sequence comes from Parabacteroides sp. KHUB-02, assembly GCF_056640955.1. Classification (NCBI taxonomy): domain Bacteria; kingdom Pseudomonadati; phylum Bacteroidota; class Bacteroidia; order Bacteroidales; family Tannerellaceae; genus Parabacteroides; species Parabacteroides sp. KHUB-02. Next base: position 1,889,573 of record NZ_JBWQEV010000001.1, read on the forward strand.
ATACTCGCCCAATACGTTCACACGCACCGGATCGAACAGGTACATCGCCGGGCCCGGGTAATTATGCAAATCCAAGATATCGCCGCACGCACGGAAATTACCGCCACTGGCCGGATTCACCAGACGGGAAGGATCGTATGTTTTTGTCCACTCGGCAGCCTTCTCGGTATCGAACTGGCCCCAAGCCTCGTTGAAGGGCACCCATACTACTACGCTAGGATTCGAGACGCACAGGTCCATGATCTCCTTCCACTCCTTGTAATAATTACGGATAGACTCCTCGGTACGCTCCTTGTCGGTTCCACCGTTATACGTATGAGGCGCCCATTGGTTACCCATGTCGCCGCTAGGCATATCCTGCCAAACCAGCATACCTTCCTTATCGCAATGATAGTACCAGCGGGCCGGCTCTACCTTCACGTGCTTGCGGATCATGTTGAAGCCCCACGCTTTCGTCTTCACGATATCATACAGCAACGCCTCGTCCGTGGGAGCCGTGTAAAGCCCGTCGGGCCACCAGCCTTGATCCAGCGGGCCGTATTGGAACAGGTTCTTGTTGTTCAAGCGCATACGCATGATGCCGTTGGCGTCACGCTCGGCGGATATCTTACGGAAGGCGGTGTACGATTTCACCTCGTCCACCTTCTTGCCATTCTTCGACAAGCTCACCTTCATATCATATAAATAAGGATTGGAAGGTTCCCACAACGTAGGATTTTGCACGGCCAAGCGTAATTCTGTCCCTTGTACGCCCTTGGCGGTAGCAACCACCTGCCCCTTATCGAGCAAGCTGACCTCCACGATGTCCGACACCGGGGAGTCGGAACAAGCCCCGACCGTCACGCTCATCACGCCATTATCGATATTCGGGATCGCCTTGATAGAGGTGATATGCGAGGAAGCGACCGGCTCCAGCCATACGGTCTGCCAGATTCCGGTGACCGGCGTATACCAGATTCCCTCCGGGTTGGCCACTTGCTTTCCACGGGGTTGGTAGCCTTTATCGCTCGGGTCCCATACACGCACCACCAGCTTATGCGTACTTTTGCCATTCAGATAGGGAGTGATATTCAAGGAAAACGGGGTAAAGCCTCCCGTGTGGGAACCGATCAAGATATCATTCACGAACACGTCCGCTTTCCAATCCACGGCGCCGAAGTTCAACAAGATATCTTTTCCTTTCCATGAGGAGGGCACCGTAAAGGTTCGTTTATACCACAACTCATTCTTCTCCCCCACTTCTTTTTGCACGCCGGACAAGGAGGATTCCACGGCGAACGGCACCAAGATATTCCCATCGAAACTCGTCGGCTCTGCCTGTCCTTTTGGAAGGATAGCGTATTCCCACTCGCCGTTCAAATTCTGCCAATCCGCACGTTCCATCCCGGGGCGTGGATATTCTGGCAATACATTCCGGGGATCTACTTTCTCAGCCCAGTCCGTCTTGATCTTGTCTCCGGCGGGCTTCCACTGCGCCCCGGCGCTACAAATCGTTGCGAACGCACAAAAGGCTAACAATAATTTTCTCATGATATTATTTACATTTTGAATTGATAATACACTTTCAGCAGACAAAGATAATAGAAAATATCCAAAATCCACATCGTCCTCGGATACCAATAGGAGAACCGTACCCAAATCGATCTAACCATAAAATACCCGGAATATCTCTTGTGACAGAATCTCACTAGGTAAGGTTATTGTATTTTTTAATGTTCCTATTTTACATCAATATCATTTCCGGAAAAACACGTACGTGAATATCCAAAAACATGTACGACTTTTCGGAAAAACATGTACGTGTTTTAACGCAAACATTACGATGTTTTTTACGACTCTGATTTTCAACCCCTTGCAAACAAAACCTCATTTTCTGCTTATTGTAAAATTCTTCTGATTCAAGGATACCCGGAAAAGAAGGAGTAATGGCACGACCTATTAAAAAGGAGCCGGATTATTTCCCGCTCGACACGGATTTACTAAGCAACCGTAAAATCCGTCAAATAAAGCGCAAATACGGATCTGACGCTTTTCATTATATATTGCCCTGCTTTGTGACATCTATGCCAATGGCTATTATATCACGGCCTACAAGAAAGAGCGTGAGCTTGCCTTCCTCCGCAAGGTATTCCAGCAATACAAGGCCGGTTACCCACTGGAACGTCTCTACCCCGCCCATGTCTACCAATCCCTGCAAGAGCGGAGATTGATCAACGACCCCCCCCGAGGAGAAACGCCACGCCATGAGCCTCTTCGCCTATTGGCGACCACCGGGTCACCTGCCCATCAGCGAGGACTATCGGCTGACGATGGTGCGACAGCAGGCGATGGCGTGGTTGCTGCGGAGGTATTTCGATGGGCCGATAACAGAAGAGAAAGCAAAACGAACCATCTCCTTTGGAGATTAAGAAATAAAACATACACATTGTTAATTTAATGCAAAATCATAAATATAATACTTTTTCAAGCCAATAAATAATAATTAAATCATATCTTTGGAAAAAAGATAAAATAAAATTACAAGTCATGCTCTAACAGCCTTCATGTTTCTATAAAATGTAAGACTGAATCTAAACTAGCCAAACCAACTTCTACTTTTTAGTAAAGCGTATGGTTTTCTATTTCTAATAATAAAGATATTAAATTAACATTCTATTTATGAAAATCATTATTTTGCAATTCATGGCAATAATCGCTATGATCCTTATAAGTTGTAACGATAAGGAAAACAGCGTGTACCTAAAAAATGGTTCCTACTCGGAATGCGCCACGGGGAAAAACTTGACCAAGGCGCAAGAAGAGACCGCTTATGTAGAAATCAGTGCAGTTAACACAAACACTCTAAGAGTGGACATGTACCATGTCCAACTGAATTGCGCTCTGGAAAAAATAGAGTCGAGTATCAGTTATAATGAAAAAGTAATCATAATTAAATTCACGCCAATTGGCGATGATGCTAATTGTCTTTGTGGAAGACAATTAACATATGAAATCAGCAACCTTCAAGAAGGGCAGTCTTATGATTGTGTGATCATGCAAGAGAATAGTGAATATGCCTCTTTTAAATTTGATTTCACAAGAGATCTAACACAAACAATTAATCTAAATTAAATTACGACATTATGAAAAAAATGTATTTTATCATCATTTATGTGCTTCTACTATCTATAGGAGCCATAAACAGCGCAAATAAATCCATAACTAAACTCGAAGCTTATAATATAGTTATTAGTGGCATTGATTCGACTACATTAGATTCCACTGAAATATTTGTATCCAAGCAGATATTACCAGCCAACACAGTCATTGAGATTGGTGATAAAAGTATAGAATCCCCGGATTATGGCTCTTGGATGTTTTTCATAAATAAGTATCCTTTATCCAATTGGGGACACTCTTGTAACTATATGTTTATCGGAAGTAACAATGGTGAAGTAGATATAATAGAGAGTAATTTCTACCCTACTAAACCATCATTGGCTGATATGGATAAAATAAAGTCTAGCGTAGTTACATTTGATGAGTCTGTTTTTGTCAAGCCTATGGCAAGGCCTCAGCTCCTTCAAACAAAGGCAACATATGATAGCAACAAATATGCAGTAATAATTAGTGGAGGAGGAAATCCCTCTGTCAATTACCCGAGATATTGGAACGATTGCTCTTCTATTTATCAGACATTGCTTTATACGTATAATTATGACTCTGCCCATATTACCGTTATAATGTCAGATGGAACGAGCAGCAACATCGATAGAAGCACTGGCGATTCTTCGCCGTTAGATTTAGACGGAAATGGAACAAACGATATACAATTTGCGGCGACAAGCAATAATATCAAGACTACTTTTAGCAATCTTGCGTCGAGGCTTACCTCCAACGACTATCTTTTTATTTTCACAATAGATCACGGAAATTATGACTCTTCCGGGAACTCTAGTTTAACATTATGGAACGATGAGAATTTGTATGCATCAACTTTCGCTCCTTGGGTGAATGCCATTAATGCCAAAGCGATCAATATCGTAATGGGACAATGTTTCAGTGGCGGTTTTATCTCTTATTTTAAAAATAATCCAAAGGTTTCCATATCAACGGCTTCCACTAAAGATCAGCCATCTTCTTCCATGAGTGACGGCCGTTACGATGAATTCGTTTACTATTGGACGGAGGCTGTCACGAAGAAAGCTTCTTCTGGATATATGGTAGGAGATGTTAACCAAGACGCTTTTACAACAGCTCATGAAGCATATGATTACGCAAGGACTCATGATAAGAAAAATGAAGATCCACAACACTATTCTTCGGATTTACTCTCTCATTTTTTAGCCCTAAATGGGATGAGAGCAAGAACTACGAGCGGAACGATTGCAGTAGAACGTGGAGAGACATTTAATTATTCCGGTATGGAAACTATCAACTGGACTATTCCCTTAAATTCACCTGTAAATATATCAATCAAATTCCCAACGAATATAGTGTACAAATGGAATTGCAGCAGTGGAAATCCCGGTAATTTTTATTCTTCATCATCTACAACAGCCTCTGTGTTAGCAAATTCAAGTAGCACATCGCCTATTGTCATTACAGCTAAAGCTGATGGCTCCACTTTAACGCAGACATTCCGCCTATATCTAAAAAACACCTATAGCATCATGAATGACAATTCATCTATACTAAATATCAATTTAGAGAATCAAGAAACTAACAATCTATTAAGTAAGTCGCAAGACTCTTATGAAATATACTCTATTAATGGAACAAAATGTAAGTCTGGATTACTAAATAGATACAATTCCATAGATATATCTTCTCTGGCGAATGGAATGTACTTTGTTACGATTCATAATTCGAATTCGATCTTGCAAAAAGAGCAATTCATCGTTAATCATTGAGAAATAAGAAGACTATCCGAGCCGGGTAAGAAATTCTCTTTACCCGCCCCATTTCAATCAGTCCTTGCAAGAGCGGGGATTGATACACGATACCCCCGAGGAGAAACGCCACGCCATGAGCCTCTTCGCCCATTGGAGACCACCGGGTCACCTGCCCATCAGCGAGGACTATCGGCTGACGATGGTGCGACAGCAGGCCATGGCATGGTTGCTGCGGAGGTATTTCGATGGGCTGATAGCTAAAGAGAAAGCATAAGAACGAGTAGTATGCACTTGCATATCTGTTAATAATTCGCCAATAAAAACATTGATTTACAAAATATATAGTTATATTTGCATCGTCATGTGGCTATAGCGTTAGCTGAAAAGCATGGCGACATATTATGTATTAGAGCATCGAGTGTTATTCTGTGTCTTTTAAAATTCCCCATTTAACTCAGCCAGAATAACAAACTTCATGCTCACGCTGTTGTATTATCTCAAATATAATATAGGCGTGAGCTGTCGTTTGTTATGGCTGAAAGGGTATGGGGATACCTAAAAGACACATAACAATATAACGGCAGCTTCACGCTTTTTTTTGTGTCTGCCCATAAAAACTCTATTTTTCCAATAATTATACATTTGGCCTATAATTAATCGAATTTAACAACATGGCTTTTCGGAGGAAAAGTTTGATTATTTAGTTAAATAAAGAAAAGAGCTATCTCGTTCGTGAGAATATAGGTAGCTCACTATTGTTTAACCTTTTTAATGCGTTCACATCCTATTGATGGTAGACTTGTGCCAATAGGCTATAGTTAAATTTTATCATCATTACCCATAATTTCCTTCAAACTATAATGGTATGATAAAAACTAATTGTACATTTAGGGCAATCCTATTTTAGTTGTTAACTAATTAAAACTGATTCAGAAACATGAGAACTTCTTTATTCATATTTTTCATGGTCATTTTTATTGGTTGTAGTGAAAATGACATTATCGATGAAGGGGAAAAACCAGAAGATCCTCAAGCCGAAATAGAGGTTTATTATGACCAAGAAAGTACAAGCTCAAGAAAACCTGATGCAGGCGCAAAAGTGTATTTGTATTATAACATTAATATAACGACAGCGTTTGGTGGCCTTGCATCTTATGAAGGAAATGGAATATTAAAGTATAAAAGGCATAATACAGTCATTAAGCCAGATTCTGTTTTATATACAGATTATTTAGGAAAGACTGTTTTTGATCTAAAGCCTATGGATGTGATGTCTATAGTGGCAGAAAGCTCTTATTTTCTAAATATGATAACCTATACAGTTTGCTTTCATCCAGATGAAAGCTTGAAAATAACATTTATATTCTCATAAGGCTAGGTATGCCCCTAGGTGATATAAAATGGGAACTATTCTTCTCACGCAAGAGAACACCCGGAAAGTATCGGACAAATAGACAACTCAACCCGAAAACCACCGAGGAAAGATTGTCCTCTTATTAAACTTCATCGTGCAATTTGATTATACAATTTAATAACGTACATTCGCGTACAAATAAATTAAATCTGTAGTCCGATGAGAACGCATTTACGCGAAAGCATGCTGGCGCTTCTTTTGATAGGTATCTTAGCCACGGGTTGCGATACCGGAACGAAGAAGGCTTCCGAAAACAGTATCACGTTTGATTCTATCAGCGTGGAAAAGACTTACCATTTGTTAGATAATCCGGATAATCCCAATTGCAATCTAGAGATCAAGTTCGTTTATCCCCGGAAATATTCGGATAAAGAGGTTCTTAAGAATCTACAGAGACAGTTCGTCTCCTCTTATTTCGGCGAGAATTATGAGCAATTATCCCCCGAGGAGGCGGTACGGAAATATACCGACGACTATCTGGCCGCTTATAAGGATCTGGAAGAGGATTACAAGGCTGAGGTGGCGAAATCCGACGAGACACCGGTGGGCTCTTGGTTCTCTTACTATGAGATGTCGTCGGATGATATCGCCTTCAACCAAGACGATATCATCAGCTATACGGTAAGCTTCGAGAACTATACGGGCGGAGCGCATGGCGCGCATTCCTACAATAACCATGTAGTGAACCTCAAGACCGGTAAGCCGATCACCGAGGAGGAGATATTCGTGGACAACTATCAAGACAATCTGGCGCGAATATTGGTAGATCAGATCGCCAAGCAAAACAACGTATCCGACGCCAAGGAACTGGAAAATATCGGTTTCTTTAGCGTGGACGAGATCTTCCCGAACGGGAACTTCCTCGTGGACGAGACGGGTATCACCTATTCTTTCAACGAATATGAGATAGCGGCATACGTGGTAGGCGTCACGAACGTCCATCTCCCTTACAAGGAAATCCGCTATTTGCTGCGGGATGACAGCCCGATAAGTCAGTTAATTGAAAATTGAGAATTGAAAATTAATGATAGATAAACCTATAAACAGATGTCCTATGGAACAAAATACAGAGAAATTTTCAATTCTCAATTCTCAATTCTCAATTCTCACATCTTATTTCCCCGATCTCACCGACCGGCAAAAAGAGCAATACGCCGCCCTATATGACCTATATACGGATTGGAACGCCAAGATCAACGTGATCTCACGGAAGGATATCGAGAACCTATATCCGCATCACGTGCTTCACTCGCTGGGTATCACCCATATGCTGCGTTTCAAGCCGGATTCCTCGGTGATGGATCTGGGTACGGGAGGCGGTTTTCCCGGCATCCCCTTGGCGATCTTATTCCCGGAGACCCATTTCCATCTGGTAGACAGCATCGGGAAAAAAATCAAGGTGGGACAAGCCGTGGCCGAGGCGATCGGGCTGGAGAACGTATCCTTCCGCCATTGCCGGGGCGAGGAGGAAAAGCAGCTTTTCGATTTCGTGGTAAGCCGTGCCGTGATGCCTCTGGCGGATCTGGTAAAGCTCGTCCGCAAGAATATAAAGAAAGAACAGATCAACGCGTTGCCCAACGGATTGATTTGCCTGAAAGGTGGAGAGCTGGCGCACGAGATATTGCCTTTCCGGAACCAAGCGATAAGCATGGATCTGAAAGACCATTTTAAAGAAGAGTTTTTTGAAACTAAAAAAGTAGTGTACGTACCCTTATGATTACGATAAAATCTTTCGAAGTAAACTATTTCTCCGAGAATACTTACTTGCTATACGATGATACCAAGGAGGCGGTCCTTATCGATTGCGGCTGCCTGCGCAAAGAGGAACAAAAAGAAGTAAGCGACTTTATCGCCCAGAACGGGCTGACGCTGAAACGTTACCTTTGTACGCACCTCCATCTGGATCACATATTCGGTAACGAATTCATCCATGACACCTACGGATTGAGCCCGGAAGCCCATAAAGCGGACGTGGAGGGCCTTCCCTCTCCCGAGGAGCAAGCCAAGGCATTCGGCCTGCCGATGAAGGCGAAAAGCATCCCGGTAGGGAAATATCTGGTAAACGGGGAAATCATAAAGTTCGGGAAATCCGAGCTGGCGGTATTGAGCGTTCCCGGCCATTCGCCCGGAGGCTTGGCTTTCTATAACAAGAAGAACGGTTTCGTGATCGTAGGAGACTCCTTGTTCGCCGGAAGCATCGGCCGTACTGATCTATGGGGAGGCAACCAAGATGTACTGCTTGCCGCTATCAAGGACAAATTACTGTCGTTGCCGGACGAGACCGTGGTATACCCCGGCCATGGCCCCGAGACACGAATCATTGATGAGAAATTAAATAATCCTTATTTATAAAATACTAGAATTATGGACACAAATAAGTTTGTAAACCGCCACGTGGGCATCTCAGCGGAAGATATTCCCGCTATGTTGGAGACGATTGGCGTGAAGTCTTTGGACGAGTTGATCGATCAGACCATTCCGGCCAACATCCGTTTGAAAGAGCCGTTGAACCTCCCGGAGGCCATGACGGAACGTGAGTTCGCCGAGCATATCGCCGAGCTGGCCTCCAAGAACGAGGTATTCACCTCTTATATCGGTATGGGTTGGTACGACACGGTTTGCCCGGCCCCGATCCAACGTAACGTATTCGAGAACCCGGTTTGGTACACCTCCTATACTCCGTATCAGGCGGAAGTATCCCAAGGACGCTTGGAGGCGTTGCTGAACTTCCAGACTGTTATCAGTGAATTGACAGGATTACCTTTGACAAACTGCTCGCTACTCGACGAGGCGACAGCGGCAGCCGAGGCGGTTACCATGTTCCATGGTTCACGTAGCCGTGCGCAGGTGAAAGCGGAAGCGAATACGGTATTCATCGACGAGAATGTGTTCGCCTCTACGCTGGCCGTCATCCACACCCGCATGATCCCGCAGGGCATCCAGGTGGTAGTGGGCGATTATAAGAAATTCGAGTTCACGCCGGATGTGTTCGCCGCCATCGTACAGTTCCCGAACGCGGATGGTTCGATCGAGGACTATAAGGAATTCGTAGCCCGTGCGGGCGCCGCCGGAGCCAAGGTAGGCGTAGCCGCCGACTTGATGAGCTTGGTATTGCTGACTCCTCCGGGAGAATGGGGAGCGGATGTCGTATTCGGTAGCAGCCAGCGCTTCGGTATCCCGATGTTCTACGGGGGTCCTTCCGCCGCTTTCTTCGCTACGAAGGACGATTATAAACGTACGATCCCGGGACGTATCATCGGTATCTCCAAGGACGCTTACGGCCATCCGGCTTATCGCTTGGCCTTGCAGACCCGCGAGCAACATATCAAACGTGAGAAGGCTACGTCCAATATCTGTACGGCTCAGGCGTTGTTGGCTACCATGGCCGGCTTCTACGCCGTATATCATGGAGCGGAGGGGTTGCGTAACATCGCCGGACGGATTCATTCCACGGCCGGATTCTTGGCCAAGGAATTGGAGAAACTGGGATATACGCAATTAAACAAGGATTATTTCGATACCTTGAAGATACAGCTTCCCGCGCACGTGTCGGTGAACGCGCTGCGTGAGATCGCCTTGGAGTGCAAGGTGAACTTGCGTTACTTCGAGGCCGGACAAGTGGGCGTCAGCATAGACGAGACGACATTGCCTACGGACATAGGCGTATTACTATACATCTTCGCCGGTGCCGCCGGTAAAGACTATATGCTGGACGAGTCTATCCCCGCCCAGACTTATTTCGACGCTAAATTCGCCCGTACCTCCGATTTCTTGCGGCAAGACGTATTCAAGAAATATCATACGGAGACCGAGTTGATACGTTACATCACCCGTTTGGGACGAAAGGATGTTTCCTTGGCTCAATCCATGATCTCGCTGGGATCTTGCACGATGAAGCTGAACCCGGCCTCCTCCATGCTGCCGCTCAGCCGTCCGGAATTCATGAATATCCACCCATACGCTCCGGAGGAGCAAGTGGAGGGCTATACGGAGCTGATCGAGAACCTGTCTTCTTACTTATGCACGATCACAGGCTTCAAGGGCTGTACGTTGCAACCGAACTCCGGCGCCGCCGGCGAGTACACGGGTCTTCGTGTGATCCGTGCTTATCAGGAAAGCATCGGCCAAGGCCATCGTGATATCGTTTTGCTTCCGGCTTCCGCCCACGGAACCAACCCGGCCAGCGCTATCCAATGCGGATATAAGACCGTAACCGTTAAATGCGACGAGAATGGTAATATCGATCTGGAAGATTTCCGTGCGAAAGCCGAGGAGAACAAGGAGTGTCTGGCTGCCAGCATGATTACCTATCCGTCCACGCATGGTATCTTCGAGGTGGACATCAAGGAGATGTGCGACATCGTTCACGCTTGCGGAGGACAGCTTTATATGGATGGCGCCAACATGAACGCGCAGGTAGGATTGACAAATCCGGGTACGATCGGCGCCGATGTATGTCACTTGAACCTGCATAAGACCTTCTCTTCTCCTCACGGAGGTGGTGGTCCCGGCGTAGGCCCGATCTGCGTGGCCGAGCATCTGGTTCCGTTCTTGCCGCAGCATCCGGTGCTTTGGGGCAGCGACTTGAATACGGTATCCGCAGCTCCTTATGGTAGCGCCGGTATCCTGCCGATCACGTACGCTTACATCCGCTTGCTGGGTACGGAAGGTCTTGAGACAGTGACGAAGACGGCCATCTTGAACGCCAATTACTTGGCCGCTAAGTTCAAGGATACGTACGGCATCGTTTATACCGGAGCGACAGGCCGTGTAGGTCATGAGTTGATCTTGGAATGCCGCACGGTAAAAGAGCGTTCGGGCATCGACGAGGGCGATATCGCCAAGCGTTTGATGGACTTCGGCTACCACGCTCCTACCCTATCTTTCCCGGTACACGGCACCTTGATGGTAGAGCCGACCGAGAGCGAGAGCAAGGCCGAGCTGGATCGTTTCGTAGAGGTAATGGAATGTATCTGGAGCGAGATCAAGGAGGTGGAGGAAGGCAAGGCATCCAAGGAGGACAACGTCTTGAAGAACGCCCCGCATCCGGAATACGAGGTGACCGCCGACGAGTGGAAACACGCGTATCCCCGCACGAAGGCCGCCTTCCCGCTGGAATGGTTGCACGACAGCAAGTTCTGGATTAACGTAGCCCGTGTAGATAACGCTTATGGCGACCGTAACTTAATACCGACTTTATGCGCTTGCGAGATATGAAGAAGCTCTTTATCGCTTTGGCGGCCGTCGCTCTGACGGCTTGCGTCAAGGCTCCCGAGAAAACAGTCAAGGTCTACGCATGGCAAGGCGAAGGTGGGAATACCACCGAGCAAACCTTACAGGCGGACTTTAGTAAATGGCATGCCCACGGAGTAGACGGGATGTGCTACAACGCCGGCCATGACACGGAGAAAATTCAGCGTGCCGCCAAAGCGGCCCATGCCAATGGCATGGAATATCACGCATGGATTCCCGCCATGTTGCAACATGGATTGGACTCCACCCTCTACGCCGTGAACCGGAAAGGCGAGTCGGCCTATTCCGTACAGGCGTATGTGCCTTATTACAAATGCCTGTGCCCGAACCAAGAAGGTACGGCGGAGTTCTTGCTGAATCTGTATGGCAAGGTAGCCGATATCCCGGAGGTGGATTATATCCATCTGGATTATATCCGTTACGTGGATGTCATCCTAGCCCGCGGACTTTGGGAAAAATACGGATTGGTGATGGACGAGGAATATCCTACGGCGGACTATTGTTACTGTGACAAATGCGTGGCCGATTTCAAGGCCGCTACCGGTATCGACATCAAATCCGTAGAGGATCCTTCCAAATGCGCAGAATGGGCGCAGTTCCGTTGCGACTTGATCACGAAATTGGTAAACCGCATCGCCGACGAGGTTCACGGCAAAGGCAAGAAAGTGAGCGCCGCCGTATTCCCGGGGCCGGACTCTCACGCCAAGTGGATGGTTCGTCAAGAATGGAATAAATGGAATATCGACGCTTTCTTCCCGATGAATTATAACGATTTCTATCTGGAGGACGCTTCTTGGCTGGCTCCGATCGTGAAAGAGGAAGTAGCCTCCGTGCAAGGCAAGAAGCCGGTTTATAGCGGTCTGTTCATCTGCGAGGATTGGCAGAACAAGGCGAATATCAAGGACCCGGAAGGCCACGGACTGATCCCGTCCGAGATCGAGGAGGCCGTAAGAGGCTCCATGGAAAACGGAGCGGCTGGCGTGGCGTTGTTTACGCCGGGCAACATGACGGATGAGCATTGGAAAGCTTTCGATAAGGCGATCCACCAACCGTATACCGTAAAGCCCTAATTCGTAATTACTATACGATAAAACAAAGACAAGGAGGCGCAGCTCTTCATTTTCTCACCTGCGCCTCCTCTTTTACTTATCCATCTAATCTATCTTACTAAATAAAAATATCATGACAACTAAGAAACAAGAGAAAATCAAGTTCAGTAAAGCGTTCTGGGTGGCGAACACCGTCGAGTTGTTCGAGCGAGCCGCTTATTATGGCGTATTTATCGTTATCACCCTTTATCTTAGCCGCATCTTAGGCTTTAACGACATTCAGGCTGCCAGCATCGCCGGTATCTTTTCCGCCTGTTTGTATTTGCTGCCCACGTTCGCCGGAGCATTGGCCGATAAGATCGGTTTCCGCAACTCGATGCTACTGGCTTTCACTTTGTTAACTTGTGGTTATCTAGGACTGGCAGTTTACCCTACTTGGCTTCAATCCGCCGGACTTGTTGAATACAGCACGACGACTACCTTTACGGGATTGCTGGAGAGCAATCTTCAGTACGGCATTATCCCTATCATGGCCTTGATCGTATGCGGCGGGGCTTTTATCAAGAGCGTTATCTCCGGTACGGTCGCTAAAGAAACTACGCCGGAAACCCGGGCAAAGGGTTTCTCTATCTTCTACGCGATGGTAAATATCGGGGCTTTCTCCGGAAAGACCATCGTGAAGCCGCTTCGCGAGGCGTTGGGTAACGAGGGGTTGATTACCTTGAACTATTTCTCGGCGAGCATGACGTTCCTTGCCTTGCTAGCCATCTGGTTCTTCTACAAAAGCGCCCAGCACTCGGGCGAGGGCAAGACGTTCGGGCAGATTTGGAACGCCTTGATCAAAGTTTGCAGTAATGGCCGGCTGATTACCTTAATCATCATTATCACCGGATTCTGGATGGTGCAACACCAGCTGTATGCCACGATGCCTAAATATGTGCTTCGTTTGGCCGGTGAGGGGGCCTCTCCTTCTTGGTACGCCAACGTAAACCCTTTAGTCGTAGTTCTGACAGTCAATCTAGTAACGCAGATGATGCGGAAGCGGACAGCGCTTACTTCCATGACGGTCGGTATGTTCATCATGCCGATATCCGCTCTTTGCATGGCATCCGGAAATATGCTAGACGGAAATACGAATATACTCGGCATGCACCCTGTTGCCTTCATGATGGTGGTAGGCATCGTGTTCCAAGGCTTGGCCGAGACATTCATATCGCCTCGCTTCCTCGAGTATTTCTCTTTGCAAGCTCCCAAGGGAGAGGAAGGTCTTTATCTTGGATTCAGCCATTTGCATTCCTTCTTATCCTCTATCTTTGGGTTTGGATTATCCGGATTCCTTTTGAGTAAATACTGTCCGGAACCTACCCTCTTCGCCTCTCATGAGGAATGGCTGACGGCTAGCGCAAATGCCCATTATATCTGGTATTATTTCGGAGCGATCGCTTTAGTCTCGGCTTTTGCCTTGATTATTTATGGCAAGGTGGTAGAACGCCTAGACGCAAAACAGGTACGAGGCTGATATCGTCTTAATAAACATACATATCTTCGTAAGAACTTGGTTTGTACCCGAGAGTAGTACAAACCAAGTTTTTTTCATATTTTAGTTTCTCTTTGGAAAACCATGAATGTCTTTAAAACACGACATAGGGTCAGTATGTTTTCATGTAATTAATTAAGGAGAGAAGCTATGGGACAATCCAAACAAAAGAACAAAAGCACGGCTCTTTTATTCATCGAGTACGTCAAGATACGTGCTCATAGCAAGAGGGAGCAGGGAAAGCTGAGTACCGCGGAACTATATGAGGTGGCGGGACGACATTTCGAGCGTTTCTTGGGGAAGAGCGTTTGCCGTATCAAAAATGTGACGGCGACACAGATCGCCGATTTCCACTGTTTCTTGCAGAAACTGGGGTTAAAGACCAACTCGGTCAATAGTTATATGAGTAGCCTGAGGGCGATCTACAACGCCGCCTTGTCCGAAGGGCTGGTGACCGTACGGGAGAACCCTTTCGCACGCTTACGCTTGAAAAGGGAAGAGACCGCCAAACGGGCCATCCCCTCCGAAGCCATCCGGGAGATAGCGGCACAGGACTTACGGGAGCGACCGGACCTTGAGCGGGCCGCTGACCTGTCGATTTTCAGTTTTATGGCCTTCGGCATGCCTTTCGTGGACATCGTGAACTTGAGAAAGGAAAATATCCGAGGCGGCGAGATCGTGTACAACCGCCGCAAGACAGGCACGCAGATCCGGATCGAAATCACCTCCGGCATGAAGGCCCTGATCCGGAAATACAGGAATGACACGCCTTTCATCTTCGACTTGGGGCTGACATCTCCGGATCACACCAATAATCAAGAATACAAACGGTTATTGAGCCGGCAGAACCGGGCCTTGAGGGAAATCGGCGAGCGGCTGGGGCTGAAGATCAAGCTCACCTCTTACGTCATGCGTCACACATGGGCCTCGGAGGCCTTGGCGCACCACGTCCCGGTTGCCGTGATTAGCCAAGCGATGGGGCATTCGTCCGAGAAGACCACCCGATGCTATCTCAGCTCGCTCGACCAGTCGGAACTGAACAAGGCGAATAAACAAATAACGAGATTCTTGAATAATCTGCTGAGGAAGGGATACGAGACTTATTTACGAAATAAGTCAAAACCGGATTAACAGCCCTATAATGAGTTGTTTGCGATTCAACAAGAAGCGACAAGGCAACTCTGTTATAGAACAACACGACAAAGTACGGTTTTATATATTAGAAAAACAAGCTTTTTTCTAATCTTTTTTAGCAAACAACCTTTTTCTCCCGAAAAGAGAAGTTCTGCATAAGGAATATTCACGTTTTTTTCCTTGATATAAGCCTTTTAGGCGCTTTTACCAAAAGGAGGGCAAAGGCTGTCCTTACCATCGTGCCTTTACGTTTTATTAACAAGCTCTTCTCACGCCTTTTGCCAGTCAAAAGAACTCCGTACACGAGGATGTATAAGAAAACCACGGTCGTTTACCGTTTTTTCGCTCCAATAACGAAACCGTTCGGCGATAGATCTATCTGCCGTAAACCTTATTTCGTAAATAAGGATCGTTATCACTATACAGGAAGAACCATATATCAAGCCCTTAGTGATGGATGAGAGACTGGAAGAACCAATGGAAACGCGAAGGCTTTTCCTGAAAATAGAGAGAGTGACTGGCCGTTAGGAAAAAACCGACCCAACTTCTGTATCCGGTAAGAACTACGACCCGTTCATAAGATGATTATTTACTTAATTCAATGAATACAATGAAAATGAAAAGGCTTTTCACGTTAATGGTATTTCTCTGCGCAGCGTTCCTCTCGCAAGCGCAGACTTCGCCGGGCGATGACAAGGGCGCCGTGGCGGCCATCAAGACCAATCTCCCGTACTGGGGAGTGGGCGGTACCTTCAACCTCGGCGCCGAGTTCCGGCTGGCACGGCACTGGACGCTGGACCTGGAGGCGGGACTCAACCCCTTCGACGGGAAGAACGACGACGGATCTTACGACCGTACGATGAAACACTTCCGGGCGCACCCCGAGTTGCGCTATTGGTTCTGCGAGTCATTCCAAGGGCATTTCCTGGGGCTTCACGTACCCTTTATCGCCTATAACTTCGCCGACCTGAAGGTTCTCGACCTCGAGAACGAGCGTCGCCAAGGCTGGGGAACAGGCGTAGGCGTCAGCTACGGATACCAATGGCTCCTGCACGAGCACTGGAACTTGGAGGCCACGCTCGGCGTAGGATACCTCTACCTCAATTACGACAAGTTCCCTTGCAAGAATTGCGGCAACAAGTCGGAAGACAACAAGAAGCACTACTTCGGCCCTACGCAGGCGGCCGTCAGCTTGATCTACTTATTCTAAAACACGCGAACTGATGAAAAGACGATTCTTACCCATAGCTCTGCTGCTGGCCGGATCCTTGGCGGCGGCGAACGCGTACGCGCAGGAGAACACGTTGCGCGTAGAGAAAAAACTCATCGAACGGTCCGGTGACTACCTGCTAGTAGACCTCACCCTCAACCTGAGCGACCTGGTGGTCCGCTCCAACCGGTCCGTCACCTACACGCCGGTCATCCAGCGGGGCGACAGCCTGAGGAGACTGCCCGCGCTGATCGTGAACGGGCGTAACCGCCAGATCTTATACGAGCGCACGGGGCGCGACATCGCCACCGACGGGGAGTTCGCTGTGCGCCGCAAGAACGGTACCGAGCAACGCTTCGACTACCACGCCCGCATGCCTTACGCCCGCTGGATGGACGGTTCCGAGATGGCCTTGGCGATCGACGAGTGCGGTTGCGGATGGGAGGCCCTCAAGAACGACCGGAGCGCGCTCTTCCCGATCCACCTGAACCGGACCCCTCGGCCGCTCATGGCCTACGTGGCGCCGCCGGTGGAGGTGAAGAACCGGGCGAAGGAGGGTAGCGCGTTCCTCGACTTCCCCGTGAACCGCACGGAGATCCGCCCGGACTACCGCCAGAACTCGCGCGAGCTGGCGGCGATCCAAGAGACCATCGAGTCCGTGCGCGGCGATAAATACGCCACCATCACCGGTGTCAGCATAAAAGGATATGCCTCTCCCGAAGGCTCATACGCCAATAACGAACGTCTGGCCAAGGGCCGCTCCGAAGCCTTGCTGGCCTACGTGAGAGAGCGGTACGGCCTGGACGGCGCGGACACCGAGGCGAGCTACGAGGCGGAGGACTGGCAAGGGCTGGAGGCCCGCGTGGAACGCTCCTCGATGCCCGCCCGGGAGGCCCTGCTTGACGTGATCCGGGACGCTTCCATCGACGACCCGGACCGTCGCGAGGAGAAGCTGAGGGGCGTCGACGGGGGCGAGCCTTACCGCTACCTCGTAAAGGAGATCTACCCCGCCTTGCGCCACTCGGACTATAAGGTGAGCTACACCATCCGTCCGATCAGCGTGGAGGAGGCGAAGGAGTTGATTTACAACGACCCGAAACAGCTGAGCCTCGACGAGATGTTCCGCGTGGCGCAGACCTACGAGACGGGAAGCGCCGAGTTCAAGGAGGTGTTCGAGATTGCCGTGCGCATGTATCCGGACGACCCCGTGTCGAACCTCAACGCCGCCAACTCCGCCCTGCTGAACGGCGACACCGCCGCGGCGCACCGCTACCTGGCGAAGGCGCAAGAGGGACCGGAGCGTAGGCTGGCCGAGGGCGTAGCCGCTTGGCTGGAGGGCGACACCGACCGGGCGGCCACCATCTTCCGCACGCAGACGAACGACGCGCGGGTGGGCGAGCAGGCCCGGGCCAACCTGGAGCAGGTGGAGGATTGACCCGCCGCGGATGTCTTCCGAGATCTGCCGCGGACCTCGGAAGACTATTACATACAAACATACTAACTTTAATTAAACAATCTAACTATCTAACAATTAAACAACATGAAACTGAAAAGTACATTATGGGCACTCGCCTTCGCTTGCGCGGCGGTGTCTTGTTCGGACGATCTGGAGAGCGGGCCGAACGGTAACAACGGGAATGGCGAGGCGTTAGGTGAAAGCGCACTCGTAGCCGTACAGATCAATGCCGGTATCACTACGAAAGCCGGTAATGGCGAGGATGGCGATGGTTTCGAAAAGGGAGATATCGATGAAAGTGATATCAAGGACTTGACAATCTATTTATTTGAAAATAGTGGGAGTACGACTGATTTCGACTTCAAGAGCACGAGTACCCTTGTAGCGAAAGGATATACCGCGGCCACGGGATCCGAGGAAAATCCGGACGCAACCCATCCGACAACCGGAGGAACCGACCTTACTGAGACCAACCATGGCTGGCAAGCCACGATCGAGGTAACCATGAGCGACAAAGCCGCCAGTTTCGCCGGAAAAAAATACGGTGTAATCGCTATCACGAACATGGGTGGTTCTGACAAATTGCCGGCGATAGGTACGGGAACAAATCAAATCAGTACAGGTAACCAGCTGGCCAACTACTTGATTAACGATCTTCAAACCGAAAGTGGTTTTATCATGTCTTCCCATACCTTGGAAGACAACCAAAATCATGAATCTACCGTCACCTTCCCCGATCGTAGCTCCGACAATGTTCCGGAGGTTGAGGTATTCGTAGAACGCTTGGCCGCTAAAGTAAGAGTCAATGAATATAACAATAACTCAACTTTTGTTTATAACCCAACAGGCGCGACAACGGACAGGGTTGTCCTGAATAATGTAGCTATCTTCAACCAATTGAGTAGCGGATCTTATTTGCTGAAACGCGTGACAGAGGAGAACAACCAGTTCGATCCGACAACTGGCGACTTGAGCGATTTCTCTGATGCCACAAAAGACGAGTATCTAGGCGATGAGGAGGTAAACGCCAATAAATTATTACCTGTGCGCTTCGTGATCGATCCTTGGACTCGTGCGAAGACAGCAGAGAACGTAACAAACCTTGCCGCTATCAACTCCGCGACGGAAACCGGTTTCACGCCTAAGGCACTAAGTTACGACTATGCATATTGCGTGGCGAGTGGCCAAACATACCAGACCATCGGTGCGATCTGGAGCGGGTGGCAGAATGAACAGACAAAAAATATCATTCCGCTGAGTGGAAGAGAGGCGGATGACCTGACTTATCTATACACACGCGAGAATACCACTTCCAAGGCCGCGTCCTTGAACGGTTACTCTACCGGTGCCTTGTTCCAAGCCACTTATTATCCAAAACAGTGGATGGTAGTAGATGAAACCGATGGTAGCGTGGAAGCAACTAATGTCAGCAAAGAGACAGATATAGCTAAGCAAACCGCTCAAACATTCTATACCTATAACGACGATATTTTCAAGGATTACAAATCGGTATTCGCATACACCTTGGCTCGTATCTATGCGGAGGAGATAGGAGATGGCAAACAGCACCCGGGATATATCTTCTTCGACGGTTTCACGACAGCAGGATTGGGAAATATGACAGTCTCCGACTTCAAAAACTCTAAGACATTAGCCTCGGCAGCGGATCCGTTCGGTTATTTGAAGGCCTTGAAAACAGCCGTAGAGGCAGAGACGGACGGTGATAAAAAGATGAATACAGTAACAGGCGTTAAATCATTCGAGGACTTCATGGATGAAAATGGAGGCAATGACATGGTCGAGATCAATAAGCTCGTGAAAGTCTATACCAATGGCGTTTGCTACTATCCGTACTGGATCCGTCATGAGAATAATGACGATCAGCATGTGATGGGCGTGATGGAGTTTGACATCGTTCGTAACAATATCTATGATATCTCTGTTTCCGAGATCAAAGGATTAGGCCTTTCCGAGGTGGATGTCCCGGATCCGACAGACCCGGACGAGAGCGGAGACGCGCAACTGACTGTCATTCTTAACGTGAAAGACTGGGTGGTTCGCTCCAACAGTGGCGTCAGCCTGTAATCCTATTCCTCCCCTCCGGCCCTCCGCCGGAAGGGAGGAACCTATATATGCCACCGGGGAAATCCCCGCTTCCTACATACATGACCCTATAGCACGGTTGGGATTGTCGTCCTTCCCATCAGCGATTGACGGCAGGGCGGCCCCCCGGTGGACATTAAATTATCTTTGGCAGTAAACAAACAACGTTTAAACAGATATGAACAGATTCTCCAATTTATTAATCAAATCGATCGGCGCGCTGACGCTGACGGGACTCGCCGCGTGCGACTATATCCACGATGACTCCATCGCCCCTTGCGAGTACCGGCTGCGCCTCGTGTACGATTACAACATGAAATTTGCCGACGCCTTCCAACGCGAGGTGGATAAAGCCGCATTGTTTATCTGCGACAACAAGGGTAATTTTATCCGGCGGCAAGATATCGAGGGAGCGGAGTTGAAAGCGAACAGCATCGCGATGGACCTCGAGCCCGGTACTTACCAAGTGCTCACTTGGGCCGGACTGGACGAGAGCTCCTACCAATGGCCCGAGCTCACCCCCGAATCCTCCACCATCGAGGAGATTCGCGTCAAGACGCTACGGGAGGCCGACGCTACCCAACCCAATGAACTGACACCCCTCTGGCACGCGCTCGACACGCTGGTCATCACCGGCGACCGCCACGAGGAGAAAGAGATATCGTTGGCGAAGAACACCAACAAGCTGCGCGTCGTCTTGCAAGATACCGAGGGATACAGCATGGACGTGAAGGACTTCTCCTTCCGGATCGTGGCCGACAACGGATACATGGACTATGACAATACCCTGCTCGACGACGACACGATCTCCTACCTGCCCTACCATACGGAGAGCGTCGACATCGCCGCCGGATCCGCGGACGACCAGATCAACGGGAAGCCCGCCAACCAGTACGTGGCCGTGGCCGAGCTGAACACCATGCGGCTCATGGCCGGCGAGAACTACCGCCTCATCGTGCGCCACAAGGATTGGAAGAACGACGTGCTGAACGTCAACCTCAACCAATACCTCCTGCTCACCCAGATGGAGGGGCACGACATACCGGCGCAGGAATACCTGGACCGGCAGGACGAGTACTCCATCGTATTCTTCCTCACGCCTATCATTTGCCCGGACTGCCCCGATCCGGACCCCGATCCCGATCCCGATCCGGAGCCTGATCCGGACCCGACACCCGATCCGGACCCGGAAATCCCCGATCCCGAGGTGCCCATCGTAGGCTACGCCTGCTACAAGGTACAGGTGAAAGACTGGGTGATCCGACTCAACAATGGCGAACTTTAAAAACACGTAAACAAGAATGAGAAACAAACGATATTTTTCCATCCAGACAGCGGCAGTGGCGTTCACGCTACTGCTTCTGTCGTTCCTGCCCGCCTGCTCCGACGAGAACGGCGGCAACAGCCCGGACATACCCGACGGCAAGCTATACACCCTGACCATCAACTTGCGAAGCAAGGAGAACGCGCTGCCCACTTATACGAAAGCTGACCCCAACCATGACAATTTCGAGCGTCATATCCTGAACTGGTGGTTGATTATAAAAGGAAACGGCACTGATAATAAGGACTTTTATAAGTACATGACGGATGATCCTCAATCTGATAACCCGGCCGATTTCTCCGAGACCAGCGTCAAGGCAGAGCTCCCGGCCGGACAATACAAGATCTACGCCCTCGCGAACCTAAGGAGTTTGACAAACGCGCAGGAAGTGATCGAGGCTATCGAAGCTGGAACGCTTCCTACCGACAAAGGCGTATCCCTTCCCCCCATGACCCGTTTCGACGAGCAAAGCAACTACATCCCCATGACCAGTTACGGCTACGAGGTGGAAGTCAGCGAAAACACACCGGAACTGGCGATCCCCTTGATCCGCCTGATAGGCAAGGTGACACTTACCGTCACGAATTATCAAAGCAGCCCTATCACATTAAACGGACTTTCCTTAGATGGATTGCGCGCTGACGAACAGCCTATATTCTTGTTTCCTTACGATATAGACGAAGCGGGAAACCCGCGAAATTTGCTACAAGCGGATGTGCAAGAAAGCTATAAGCCAAAATTCCCCGAAGATGCATGGGGACAGACAATGTCCAAAGTTTTCGTAACGGAAGGCGAAGCGGTCGAGATCGCCAACGAAGGCGCAGTGACTTATACCTCATATGTCAACGAGACCGCCTCTCAAGGCAACTCAGACTTAACGATCACCACAAAGATAGACGGCCGTAACGACCAGCCCCAGTCATTCGATATCGACTTCATCCGCCGCAACGATTGGCTACAGATCCCGGTCAACGTGACAGACGCTGATATCGTGATCGAATTCGACCAGCAGCACATGCCGATCGGCGGCCTACCGCGATCCATCCATTTTCCATCGGGCCCCATCGTTCCGCAAGGAGCGTATGAGACAGATCATGCCGGCGATATCACGATTACTTATAGGTTAACAAACGTATCCAGCTTTACCAGCCCGGTGTTCAAGCATTATAAAGACAACTTCGTAGGCAGTGAGATCTATTCAAGTGCCGTCTTGCTGACAAATGGCGAAGAGAGCGAGCATACGAATTTGCTTATCAATACACCGAAGGATAACACTTACGCTCCTTGGTTAGACAAGAGTAAAAAAGCTTTTAAATTACCGGAGGAGAACGCGGCAGAAGGTTCTTTCAAGGTCACCGCCCAAGAGCTATCCATCGCGGCGGAAGCGACTATCCAATTAACCTTGGTTATCGTAGAGCAAGATCCCCAAACAAATGGAAATCGGGAAATCGCCCTACCTTACACCATAACCCTAAAAAATAAGGAAGGAGGTAACTCATGAAGAAACACTATACATTATATAATATAGGCAAGCTACTCATCTTGTCCTGCGTGCTCCTGCTCGGGGGAACCGAGGTGGCGATGGGGCAGATTCAGGACGAAGGTATAACTCCGGATAATACCATCGAGGAGATATTGTATGTAGTTCCTAATCAGAATATAGAAGTACGTACTCAAGATGACGGTGACAATACAGGGATGTACGGATATATCCGATGGTCTGTTGAGGATGCAAACGGAAATAAGACAATTAACGGTATATCCAATGATAATTTGACTAAGTATACCAATGGCTTAGCAACCACTTCAACCGGTACTACAGGTTCCGCCGGATATGTAACGTGTAATTTTACGCAAGCGCAAGTAAATGCAGATACGAAACTTGTTTATGAAGCCAGTTCGGTCAGAGCGGAAACAGGAAGTTCTGGTAGGGATCGCTATATCCGCCCTCGAGCGATCGGTATCCGTCACGTGTTTAAAATAAAAGATGCGAGTGAGAGGGTTGATGCATTAAGAGAAAAGCAATCTGCATTAGAAGAGTTAGGTATCAGAGAGAATAATCTTGAACCACTGCGGGAAGCCTCAGATCCTTCAAAGTATGTATTAAATGCGTATGATATCTATTTACCGGCAGGTGCCACATCAAATTTTCGTTTGCCGGAAGAATTGCGGAACTATTTCGTTCCAAATGGTAATAGATCAGCTCAAGCTCTATACGTTCGTTGGACGATCAATAGGTACGATGGAAGAACGTGGACTACTGCTACTCCTTCGATAGGCAACAACGGAAGCAACATTACGGAAGTATCCTTTAATAACAATACAACAAGAGCCTGTATCTTGGCAGAGGTTAGCAACTTAAGAAACGGTGAATGGTATCCCGTCTCTTTCCTTAACATCTCCTTGGAAAAGAGGGCTGGTGCCATGACGAAAGAAGCTTTGAATAACCTCAGTGAAGCTGAAAAGAATGCGTATAAGCATCGCTTCGAGGATGAGTTATTGGGTAACACAGCCCTCTATCAGCGAATAGAGCATATCTCTTTCGAAAAAGAAAACGAGATTTTAACGGGAAATGTTGAGAGCTATTTACGCAGTAATTTGACAGAGAATTTCACGTCTAAACCATTCACGACAGAGGATGGTAAAGCTATCGATTCCTATTACGCGTTCGCCCACCCGGAGATGCATGCGTACAGAGGTAACGAATTGAAGGTTATGAAGGGTGAATACGCTCTGTATCGAACGTTGAACTATCCGGAGATTTCAAGAGCTAGTACAAGCACTACCAAACCAAGCCAAGGTGCGACTGAGGTAAATGGCGCCTATTATACGGATTACTTTCCACAACAGTACAACAGGAGGGTTACTGACCGTCTGTGGGAAAAGACCAATGGAAGTGAATCCGGCTATTTCATGTATATAGACGCCTCGGAAATACCCGGTGTTATCGCTAAAATACCAATCAGCGGACTTTGCCCGAATACGAGTCTTATCGTAAACGCTTGGGTCTGTGACGTAACAGAGGGTAACGGCAGAACACCGGCTAATATAGGATTTACCCTAAAAGGAAAAGACAAAGATAGCGGTACGGAAACGATCTTGGCCAAATATTATAGCGGGGCATTATCTACAGCGGATGATGGTACTACCGCTCAATGGCAACAAGTCTCCTTCAAATTCTCTTTCTCGAATACAGAGATCGGTACATCCGATGAATTCGTCCTGGAAATATCCAGCAACTGTGAGAGCTCCAATGGTGCCGACTTCGGTATCGACGAGATCTCCGTATTCAAGACATTGCCGGCCATCACCTCTCAGCGCGAGGACGCTTGCGAATCCTCCGTGCTGATGGTTAGCACGGACTACCAAACGCTACAGAGTAACATGACGTGGGATATCGATTTGCATGCCATTGATGAGAACGAATTGAGCAATCCTGATTACCGTAAATACCGCTACGGCTTGATGGGCAACGATCCTTATGCGCCGGTGGACGATATCTTGCACTCGAATGTCGGTAATGTCTACTTCGCTTTTACGGAGAAAGAAAGCAACGGTAAAGTAGGCAACTGGATCGTGCTTAACAAGGACTTGACATCGAATCCAGAATTGTCAGACTTGGGCTTGCAATATACCATGCGCGTGGCCGTACAGACAGATATGAATTCCGTAGGAGCGGATGGTCCGATGATCCCCGACAACCCCGAGGATGCCAAGAGAAGCGAGATCATCATGAACATACGTGCCATGAACGATTTCCTGGAGGATGTGAAACGTGATTACTGGAAGGATCACGCAGACGATGGGCATGTGAAAGAGTTGGAGCAGTTGATCGGAGAGTTATGTGTATTGGAACCATCTACTGGTAGTGAAGCTGATGGTGCCGAGGATCCGAAAAGGATTAAAGACGATAGTTTCAAGACGGACGCAATTATAAGCAACGCAGCAGTCACTATAAATGGTGTGGAAAAAAGATTAGGAGACGAATACGAGAAAGCCGTAGTAGATCTATACGCCTGCTTGGAAATCCCTCGCATCCGCTGTCCGTGGCGCAGTGAAGACAACACGATCTTGTATCTGAGCGAGATTGACGTGCATAATACCGACCTGCGTTTCGCCGGAGAGAAATATAAAGACGGAGACGAGGAGAAGGTCGCTAGCGGTGAATACTATGTCGTATTGTTTAGCGCGAGACAAATCGCGACAGCCAATGGTGAGGAAGAGCAGGTCCTCGATCTGGATAGCGAGTGCGCTTTGAAGAATACAATCTATGTGATGCCTTCCACTACGATCGCCGTGCAAACGGAGACGGATGATAACGTGATCGCCTGTGTAGGCAGTATTCAATCAGTGAATGCCAACTTACGGGTAGCGAGAGTTGACGAGGTCGGTAATATCGTAAGTCCTGATTTGGTCTCTTTCGAGGAGGCATATCCAAATCATAGTTATACCTTTGATTGGTACTTAGGGACAGAGGAGCAGTTTGCTGCTATTTGTCAGGATGTAGGAATTGGAAATTTGCCTTTAGAAGATCTGCAAGATATTATCGGCAAACTGCGGAAAGGATTACCGGAAAATGAGTCTACCGAAAGATTTGATGTGGATGACGTAACTCGTTCATCATTGGATGACAAAGAAAAGAGTCTATTGATAAGACTTTTAGGCGGCAATGGATACGAACCTTTGCTGGCCTCGGGAAATGGAGAAGTACAGTTCCGCTTTGTGGAGCAAGTTTACGCCATGCCTTATATTCCGGATATCGAGTCTATAAGAGAGGACGCGGGGGGAAATCAGACTGTCTTGACAAGAAGTTTCTGCGCGGAAGGAGAATGGATTCCCTTGGCGGAGGGTACGGATGTGCCGGAATTGAATGTCGGATTCCCCGATGTCGATTACACCGCTGTAAGCTTGACCAACGTCCCGTTGCGTTTGGGACTTGTCAATTTGAAGGACAATAGTCGTGAATTGACGATCCCGATCCAAAACAAGATAGATTTTGGCGTAGAAGGAGAGAACCATGTATTGAGAGCGCTCAATAGTCTTGAAAAAAAGAAAGTCTTCTTGCAAAGGAGTGGAGATCTTTATGAGGAAGTGGGAGAGTTAATCTCGCTCTTTGCCCAAAACAGGGAGTCCGGGGACGGAAATAGCTTGACGTTGAAATTTAATATGACTGAATCGGAGGTTGAGGGCCTCTTCAAGGAAGGAGAAACCTATTCCTTATACATCCCCTTCGGCGAATATGAAAACGAGGACGCTACGCAGCCTATTGAGGGCTCCTGCGAGGGAACGGCTTACTTGCAAATCAAGATCGTTCCCGAGTACCTGACTTGGGAAGGTGAGGCCGATGCCGTTTGGTATAACGATAACAACTGGAATCAATCCACGAAAGCGGATTTGTATATGGGTAATAAAGACCAAACAGACGCCAACAGTGATGATGACGTGACGAACGCCTTTACCCCGCTGTACTTCACGAAGATCACGATTCCGGAGAATAAGATATTGAACTTATCCCCAGAGAATGGTGGAACATTGGATCTTGGAACAACCACCAATATCCAATACGACATGGCCGTTAACAACACAGGAGCCGGCAATTCCATAGAAGTCGTTCCCTACTACGGCAACAAGGTAGACCAAATCTACTTCAAGCCGGAAGCGAAGTTGATGAATCAACACCGGCTGGATTATGTGAAGGCTTGGGTAGAATTCGAGATTGCCAACAACGCGAAACGCTGGATGGCCTCCCCGCTGCAAGACGTGTACGCCGGGGATATCTACGCTCCTAAAGCAAACGGTAAGGAAGATACGGAAGCATTCAAGGATATCGAGTATAATACGGACTCCTACAGCCGCTGGACCCCGGCCTTCTATCAAAAGGCGTGGAATCAGGCGATCGAATATGCGACGGACAATGAAGGAAACAGAGAATCTGTAGCAGCCGTTCAATCCAACTGGAGCATCGAATACAATGACGTAAGTGTTCCTTACACGATCGGTAAAGGTTTCTATTTGAGCGTGGAGGATGTACCTGCCGGAAATGGAGGTGATGGAACAGCCTTGGTACGCCTTCCGAAAGCGGACGCTGTTACAGACTATAAATATGAGGAGGCTACGAAAGCATCCGTTTTAAGAGCGGATGACACTTCCAAAGCTAACTCCGGAAGACTGGTTGAATTATCATCAAATGATTCCTATATACTTACATTGGATAAGGACGTAGATGGTGACGGTACCCACTTCTTGGTAGGAAACCCGTTCATGACGTATCTGAATATGGAAACCTTCTTGGATGTAAATAAAGAGGTATTAGCCCCCAAATACTGGACATTGGCAAACGGCGCACCGGATGCCTCGGTAGGCACACCGGACGTAGACTTTGAGGGTGGAAACACGAATGGCACGGTAGCCCCGATGCAAGCATTCTTCGTGGAGCTGAAGAGCGACGCAGCAAAGGCAAGTACAGATGCGAACATCACCTTCACCCCCGCCATGATGTCGGCAACCGGAGCATCCGCGACCGAGGCGACCACCAAATCCGCCTCCGCCACCAACCCGGTCATCACCCTGACCGCCGAGCGCGGCGACGTGAAGAGCAAGGCCAGCCTGCTGACCTACGACAAGGCCGACAACGGCTATAAGGCCGACGAGGACGCGGTCGTACTCCTCGACTCCGAGCTGGACGCACCGATGGTCTACACCGTATCCGGCAGCAAGGCGGCGCAGGTGAACGCCGTGAAGTCCATCCGAAACATCGGCCTCGGTGTCTATAACGAGACCAACGACGAGGTGACGCTGACCATCGAGGGACTCAGCCGCCTGGCCGAGCCGCTCTACCTCTACGACGCCCATACACGCAAGAGCGTGAAACTGGAAGACGATAGCTACAGCCTGCAAGTAGCCGGCGACAGCCACGGACGTTACTTCCTTCGCGATAGCGAGCTAGGATCCGAGCTGGAGAACACGATCTCGATCTACTCCGCACGACGCGGACAAGTGATCGTCTCCTCCCTCCGGCCGGTGAAGGAGATCAAGGTATTCGGCCTGAACGGTTCGCAAGCGCGTCAGTTCTCCGTGAACACGACGCAATACAGCTTCGACCTGCCCGCCGGTATCTACATGATCCACGCCAGCGACGGCGAGCAAGCCCATACGGAGAAAGTAATCGTTCGATAAATCAATCTACCTAATTATCTTAAACAAGCAGAAAGCCCCGGTGCCCTTTGCGGCATCGGGGCTTTCTCATTTCCCCCCCTCCCCCGACCGCCGCCGGCAAACACCGGTATAGGCATCGGGCCAAAACAGTAGTGGCGTAAGCCCACACCGATAGTGCTTACGCCACATGCCGATACCGATAGTTTCTTTAATGGCCTGCCCCTTAGTATTCCCGATACAAACAGTACTTTTGTCATAAATCCCGGAAGGAGGCTGTCATCACATGCTAGTGTTTTCTGCTCAAACATGCGCGAAGTGTGCAAATTCCTTCACAAAGTTCTTTGTTATAAAGAATGTTTGATTACTTTTGCAACGCAAGATTAATAAATAAGTAGAAGTATTATATCAATATAAAAATCTAATATTCCTATATAAAATGAGTTTAAGAATTATTGTTTTAGCGAAACAGGTCCCGGATACACGAAACGTGGGAAAGGACGCCATGAAGGCGGACGGTACGATCAATCGCGCCGCCTTGCCAGCGATCTTTAACCCGGAAGACCTGAACGCGTTGGAACAAGCGTTACGCTTGAAAGACGCTTACCCCGGGACGACAGTTACGCTGCTGACGATGGGCCCGGGACGTGCCGCCGAAATCATCCGCGAGGGTTTGTATCGTGGTGCTGACGGCGGTTTTTTGTTGACCGACCGTGCGTTTGCCGGAGCCGACACGTTAGCCACATCCTATGCGCTTGCCACGGCTATCAAGAAAATCAACGATTATGATATTATCATCGGTGGTCGCCAAGCGATCGACGGCGACACGGCACAGGTAGGTCCGCAAGTCGCTGAGAAATTGGGACTGACCCAAATTACGTATGCCGAGGAAATCCTGAACGTAGATAAGGAAGCCGGACGTATCACCGTAAAACGTCATATCGACGGAGGTGTCGAGACTGTGGAAGGTCCGCTTCCGATCGTAATCACCGTGAATGGTTCCGCCGCTCCCTGCCGTCCTCGTAACGCGAAGCTGGTACAGAAGTACAAATACGCCATGGGTAAACAGGAACGGAACGCACAACCCGCCTGTCACCAAGATGGAGAACCGACCGTTCGCTACCCGGAATTGTACAAGACCCGCCCGTATCTGAATATTCAGGAATGGAGCGTGGCCGACGTGAATGGAGACTTGGTTCAATGCGGCCTTAGCGGTTCGCCGACAAAGGTAAAAGCGATCCAGAACATCGTCTTCCAAGCCAAGGAAAGCAAGACGATCTCCGGTTCCGACCAAGAAGTAGAGGATTTGATTGTCGAACTGTTAGCTAACCACACCATCGGATAAGATTATGAACAACGTATTTGTATATTGTGAGACAGAAGGCACGAACGTTGCCGATGTAAGTCTTGAGCTTCTGACCAAAGGTCGTAAGCTAGCCAATCAATTAGGCTGCCAACTGGAAGCGATTGTTGCCGGCTCCGGCCTTGAGGGTGTAGAGAAACAAGTATTGCCTTTTGGCGTCGACAAGGTTCATGTGTTCGACGCTCCGGGTTTATTCCCTTATACATCACTTCCTCATTCTTCCATCTTGATTAATTTGTTCAAGGAGGAGAAACCGCAGATCTGCTTAATGGGCGCTACGGTGATCGGTCGCGACTTGGGTCCTCGTGTATCCTCAGCCTTGACAAGCGGCTTGACGGCCGATTGTACCTCTTTGGAGATCGGCTCGCACGAGGATAAAAAAGCGGGTATTACCTATGAGAACTTATTATATCAGATCCGTCCGGCGTTCGGTGGTAACATCGTAGCCACGATCATCAACCCGGAACACCGCCCGCAAATGGCGACCGTTCGTGAGGGCGTGATGAAAAAGGAAGTCCTTGACGAGAACTATAAAGGCGAAGTGATCCGCCACGACGTAGCGAAGTATGTCCCCGAGACAGACTATGTGGTGAAGGTGATCGACCGTCATGTAGAGAAAGCGAAGCACAACCTGAAAGGCGCTCCGATCGTAGTGGCCGGAGGTTATGGCGTAGGCTCCAAGGAGAACTTTAATTTATTGTTCGATTTGGCGAAAGAGCTTCACGCCGAGGTAGGCGCCAGCCGTGCGGCTGTCGATGCCGGTTTCTGCGACCACGACCGTCAGATCGGTCAGACCGGTGTCACGGTGCGTCCGAAATTGTATATCGCTTGCGGTATCTCCGGGCAGATCCAACATATCGCCGGCATGCAAGACGCCGGTATCATCATTTCGATCAATAATGATGAGAATGCCCCGATCAATACGATCGCCGATTACGTAATCAATGGTACGGTAGAAGAGGTGATTCCTAAGATGATTAAGTATTACAAAAAGAACAGTAAGTAAAGATGGCTAATTATTATACAGACATACCGGAACTCAAGTATCACTTGAACAATCCGATGATGGAACGTATTTGCGAGCTGAAGGAACGCGAGTACAGAGACAAGGAAGAGTTCGACTACGCGCCGCAAGATTATGCCGATGCGATAGACTCGTACGATAAGGTGCTGGAGATTACCGGAGAGATCACCGGAGAGATCATCGCCCCTAACGCGGAAGGCGTAGATGCCGAAGGTCCTCACTGCGCGAATGGCCGTGTGGAATATGCTTCCGGCACGAAGCAGAACCTCGACGCGATGGTAAAAGCCGGTTTGAACGGTATGACGATGCCTCGCCGTTTCGGTGGCTTGAACTTCCCGATCACGCCGTACACCATGTGCGCAGAGATCGTAGCGGCGGCTGACGCCGGCTTCGGTAATATCTGGTCATTACAGGATTGTATCGAAACCTTATATGAGTTCGGCAACGAGGATCAGCACAGCCGTTTCATCCCACGTATCTGCGCAGGAGAAACCATGTCTATGGACCTGACCGAGCCGGACGCTGGCTCCGACCTGCAATCCGTGATGCTAAAGGCTACCTTCGACGAGAAAGAGAATTGCTGGCGGTTGAACGGCGTAAAACGATTCATCACGAATGGCGACGCGGATCTTCACCTCGTATTGGCCCGTTCCGAGGAAGGTACCAAGGATGGACGTGGTTTGTCCATGTTTATCTACGACAAACAGGAAGGGGGCGTAAACGTACGCCGTATCGAGAATAAATTGGGAATCCACGGCTCTCCTACTTGCGAATTAGTTTACAAGAACGCGAAAGCAGAGCTTTGTGGCGATCGCAAACTGGGCTTGATCAAATACGTGATGGCCTTGATGAACGGCGCGCGCCTAGGTATCGCCGCACAATCGGTAGGCCTCAGCCAAGCCGCTTACAACGAAGGATTAGCCTACGCCAAAGACCGCAAGCAGTTCGGTAAGGCAATCATCGACTTCCCTGCTGTTTACGACATGCTCGCCATCATGAAAGCGAAGCTGGATGCCGGACGTGCGTTGTTATACCAAACCGCTCGTTACGTTGATATTTACAAGGCACTGGACGACATCGCCCGTGAGCGTAAACTGACTCCGGAAGAGCGTAAGGAACAGAAGCAATACGCCAAATTGGCGGATTCTTTCACCCCGTTGGCAAAAGGTATGAATTCCGAATACGCCAACCAGAATGCCTATGATTGCATCCAAATACACGGAGGTTCCGGTTTTATGATGGAGTATGCTTGCCAACGTATCTACCGCGATGCCCGTATCACCTCCATCTATGAAGGCACGACGCAATTGCAGACCGTAGCGGCCATACGTTACGTGACAAACGGGTCTTACCTGGCTACCATCCGTGAATTCGAGGCGATCCCTTGCTCTGCCGAGATGGAACCGCTGAAGGCTCGTTTAGTAGAGATGGCTAATAAGTTCGAGGCTAGCATGGCGAAAGTAAAAGAGTCTCAAGATCAGGAATTACTCGATTTCGTGGCTCGCCGCTTGATGGAGATGGCCGCTGATATCATCATGGCTCATCTATTGATCCAAGACGCGACGAAAGCGCCGGAGCTGTTCGCTAAGTCCGCGGTTGTTTACACCAATTACGTAGAGGCTGAGATAGAGAAACATCAGGGTTATATCGGACGATTCAACCCAGAAGAATTGATCTCATACAGACAACGATAAACAACTATCATTCCACATAACAAAGAAGGCGAGACTTGATTATCAACCAGATAGAAGTCTCGCTTTCTTTATTTATTACAATGGGCATTATAAGCTCCTTATACTGGGCATTATAAGCCGCTTACGATGGGCATTGTCAGTTGCTTATAATGGGCATTGTAATCTTCCTATATCGCCAAAGTATCCATTGCATACCACCTCGCAAGGAGAGATATCCAAGGAAAGCCATCCATAACGCATGATTTCCCATCGATCGATAAAACAGGTAATAAATAATAAAGAAAGTAGCCGAGGCCACAAGCATCGAGTAAAGCATCTGGCGTGTAGCCGTGGCCCCGATAAAGATACCGTCCCAAAGGAAAGCGGAGAATCCACATAAAGGGATCGCCAATACCCAATAGAAATAATCCCCGGAAGCCTTAATGACCGAGGTATCGTTCGTCAACAGCCCCAGAAAATCCCTCCCCAAAAACGCATAAAGAATCGTGAATGATAAAGAGAGGCCGATTCCCCATAGAAACAATAAACGAATGCATCTACGTAACCCCACATCGTTTTTAGCCCCAATAAACCGGCCGGCTAATGCCTCTCCCGCATAAGCGAAACCATCCATTATATAAGAGAACAAGGTAAACAACTGCATCAACAAGGTATTTACGGCCAATATCACATCCCCTTGTCTCGCACCTGTAGAGGTAAAGAAGGTAGTAACAGCGACCAAGCACAAGGTCCGGAAAAATATATCACTATTGACCGAGAAGAAGCGACGCATCGCCTCCCCACCCCAAAGACCGTCCCAATCGATATACGCTTTCAGACGCCCATAATATTTCAACCAAAGAGCAAACGCCATGAAGAGGCCCGCATATTGGGCGATCAGTGTTCCCAGCGCTACACCTTCCACCTTCATACCCAGCACAAACACGAAACATAGGCTGGCCACAATATTCACGATATTCTGCGTGATAGCGATAAACATCGGGAAACGAGAATTCTGCATACCGATGAACCAACCGGCAAAGCCATATAAACCCAATACGGCCGGCGCTCCCCAAATACAGATATTAAAATAAAGAGAGGCCCATCGCTTCACCTCCTCCGTCGCGTCGATCAAAACAAACGCACCCCTCAGGATCGGGGATTGAAGGATCCAAAGCCCGAGGGAGATCAAAAGCCCTACCCCGACAGCCCGCAGCAAGGTCCGGACGACCTCCGTCAAGTCCCGTTTCCCGTAGGCTTGGGCGGTCATACCACTTGTCCCCATCCGGAGAAAGCCGAATATCCAATAGATCATGTTAAACAGCATCCCGCCCACGGCGATCGCCCCAATGTACGACGCCGATCCCAGATGCCCTACGATCGCCACATCCACCAGGCCCAACAAAGGCACGGTTATATTGGAGACGATAGAAGGTATGGCCAGCTGAAGTATTTTCCGATTCATATCCTATCCTAAATTTATCCTACGCAAGAAATTATAAACGTCACTTGATAATCCGGCACAGAGCGCTGCGCCAAACAAAGATCCCCGCCTTGCCGCACCATCATCTGCCGGGAAAGCGACAAGCCGATACCGGAACCCGTCCTTTTAGTCGTGAAGAAAGGAATAAAAATCTCCCGTTCGATAGCCACCGGAATAGGCGCACCATTGTTGCTGACCCACAACCCCTTCTTCCAACGCACATCCACGGTCGTAGCCCCTGCCTCGCAAGCATTCCGGATCAGGTTAATCAGCACTTGCCGCAACATATTCTGATCCGTACACATCGTAGCAGACAAAGGGATGGAAAGATGCCACTCTAAATCGGGATAAAGAGCCCGGATCCCTTCCATAAAATCATTCAAATAGACCTCTCCGATAACAGGTTCTTGCAGTTCCGCCAGTTTCCGGTAGCTGTCCACGAACAGGGCAAGTCCCCGGCTGGTATCGTGAATGGCACGGATCCCCTCCTCGTAAACCGTCCCGGCAATCGCGGGATGCTCCAGATAGGCCTGGCTGATACTGGCGATAGGCGTAGTGGCATTCATAATCTCATGCGTAAGCACACGGGTCAGCCGTTGCCACGATTCCACCTCATTGCGGGCAAGCAACTGCCCGATGTCCCTGCCCGTCTCGTTAAGGGCCTCTTGCAACGCCCGCTCCCCGAAGAACAGGCCTTTCACAGGAAGACGAAACGTAAATTCTTGGTTACGAATCGCCTCACGCATCAGATGCGCCCGGTCTCTCAACAATACCTGATGGCGGTAGAACCATCCGATAAAGAGAACGACAACGACTCCCAAAGTGCCTATCAACATCATCGCTTTTTTATTTTAGCATACAACGTCTGCCGGGTAATTCCCAACAATTCGGCGGCCCGGCTGATATTGCCGTGGCAACACTCCACCACCTTGCTCACATGTTCCGCCTCGACCTGTTCCAATGGAACCACTTTACGCCCGGCATCAATCGCATCTTTTAAGACACGGATCAGCTCTTGATTATCCCACGGCTTGGCAACAAAGTCTGCCGCCCCCATCTTCAAACCACGCACCGCCAACTTGATATCAGCATATGCCGTCACCAGTACCACCGGGATAGCCGGATGCTTCTTGTGGATCGCCCGAAGCCAAAGCAAGCCGTCTTGTCCGGAGTTTCCCCCTTGCGTGAAGTTCATGTCGAGCAAAATCCCGTCCACCACCTCTTGTGCCAATACCGTAAGAAGCGTGTCGGGAGAAGCGAGTGTCAATACCCTGTCAAACTCACCGGCCAAGCAGATCTTGACCGCCGTAAGAATCGCCGGATTGTCATCTACCACCAATATTGTCCCGTAATTCGCCATATCCGATTCGTTTGTTTTCCTTTATCTCTTTTATCGGGGATAAAGGTACGGAAAAAGGCTGTATGAATATCATACAAGCGGGTGTATGATTTTCATACAAACTACCGCAACCGGGCATCCAAGCCCTTGCCAGATGCCAACCGCTCTATACCTTTGTATCAAAAACAAGCAAAATATGAAATCGTACTTTACCTTTCTCGGCCGCAACAAACTCTACACAGCCATCCAGTTCTTCGGATTAGCTATCGCACTGGGAGTTGTCATCCTTCTGACCTCGTATGCTGACACCGAATTTAATATCGGTAACAATCAATCGTACTCTCACCAATTATATGCTGTCGGCTATGGAGATGGGATCGGTATGACAACCGAGACTGCCCCGGAATTGTTCCCTTCCATTCCGGAAATAAAAGAGTGGACACACCTGATCCATATTGAAGCGGCCGACTTCATGGTAGACAACCAATATTATCAAGTAAACGGCATCGCGGCAGATCCTAATTTTTTCCAGATGCTCAACTATACGCTCATCGGATGCGACCGCAACAAAGCACTGATCGGAACAGACGAGGTCATCCTCTCCGAGCCATTCGCCCACAAAGTATTCGGGAATGAAAATCCGATCGGCCGTACCGTGATGTACTTGAACCAGACACCGCTACGGGTCATTGGGGTTCTCCCGGCTTTCAGCTCGACAGAGCTGTTGAAACCGATAGACATCTTGATTCCTTTCAAACTGGCAGAAAAGGATTATGCATGGATGGACAGTTATGGTTCAACGCAAATACTCATTACGTTGGAAGAAGGGGTAACTCCCGATGTTGTTACCCGTAAACTACTCGATAAGTATAAAGGCTATTGGGAATACTGGAAAGAAGACAACAGCACGAACAGGCTTTTTTGGGGTTCTTCGGTGACACGCATGGACGAGATTTATTTCTCTCCCCTGAACCAATACGGCCCTTTCCGTAAAGGGACACGGAAACAGGTACAAATCTTGTTCTCGTTGGCATTCGTGTTGCTCCTCTCGGCTATCTTCAATTACATCAACCTAACTGTATCGCAAACCAGCAAACGAGCCCATGAAATGGCAACCCGCCGGTTGATGGGTGACTCGGCGGGGCAAATCGTATTGCGCTACCTCGCAGAGTCCGCCATCTTCACAACCGGTTGTTTCATCGGCGGTTGCTTAGTTGCCGTCATCACAAAGCCCTATTTCGAGTACTTGCTCTCCACCCGGATCGCTTTGGTCTCTTCACCGGCGATGGTAGCCTATTCGCTGTTACTATGGGTAGGAATCGCCGGCATATCGGGATTGTTACCAGCCATCATCACCTACAAATACAGTCCGATAGATATCGTAAAAGGAAATTTCCGCATGCACAACAAGCAACTGTTCAGCCGCTTGTTCATCATCGTGCAGAATGTCATCAGCACGGTACTCATCACCTTGGGACTCACCATGGCCTTCCAAATATACCACCTTGCCACCCTGCCGACCGGTTATAATACAGACCTAGTATTCGTCAAGACATGGGACTTGGGACACACCTACGACAAGCAAGTCATCCTCCAGAAACGTTTACAGGCATTACCCCAAGTGACAGAAGTAGCATTGGCACGAAGACTGCCTTTCTTCACTGGTCACGATGGTGTACTGCAATCGGAAGAAGAAGGATACTCGTGGCTCCACCTTTCGGATATGGACAGCGCCACATTCCGGCTGTTGGGCTTCGAAGTGGTAGAACGTTGGTCTGACCCACTGCCCGGCATGGTTTGGGTAACGGAAGAGACTTGCCGTCGTTACCAGCTTTCATCCGGCAGACCCCATTTTGGAAAAAATAGCGACAAGGGCGGCTATCGATACAACGTCTGTGGTGTCATCCGCAACTATCGTTCGCTGGGCGCGTTGAACACACCCCAACCCGATTCGCATGGAGCCGTTATGGTGTTGAACCCACAAGGCTACATCATCCATCAAATCGTCAAGGCACAAGGCGATCGGGCGGAAGCCTTAGCCGCCATCCGCCGCACTTGCAGGGAAGTGTCCAATGAAGTGATCGGGATGCCGAAAGACTTGGAAGCCGATTATATCGACGATTATATGGACAAGGATTTAACCCATGAGAAGAACACGTTGATGCTTGTCCTTTGCTTCATGACCATCTCCATCCTCATCTCTGCCTTGGGACTGCTGGCCATGTCGATAAGCTACACCGAACAGCAAAGCAAACGGATCGCCTTGTGCAAGGTGATGGGAGCCGAGACAAGTGGCGCGGTATGGGAACTTTCCAAACGATTCATGGCACTCTCGTTGCTTGCCGCCTGTTTCGCCCTGCCCATCAGCGTGAAAGCGGTTCAAATCAGTTTAGAGTCGTTCTATAACCGCATCGCCTTCCCGTGGTATCTCATAACTGCGGCAGTTTTGGCAACCATAGCCATCGCTTTCGTGTCAATCATCGGGCAAACCCTAAAAGTCGCCCGCCGTAACCCCATCAAAAGTATCCGGACCGAATAAAAGCAACATTCTATAATAGGTATACATTCTCACAAAAACAAGACAAGTCATGATTCAAATAAAGAACCTCAGCAAAAACTTCCGGACGGAAGAAGTAGAAACCATCGCGCTCAATGGCATAAGCATGGAAGTGAAAAAGGGCGAGTTCATCGCCATCATGGGACCCAGCGGATGCGGCAAATCAACCCTGCTGCATATTCTCGGCCTGCTAGATAACCCGGACGAGGGCAGCTATCTATTAGAAGGCGAAGAGGTGGGACACCTAAAGGAGAAAGACCGTACACGCTATCGCAAGGGACGCATTGGTTTCGTCTTCCAAAGCTTCAATCTCATTGACGAGCTTACAGTCGAGGAAAACGTAGACCTCCAATTGAAATACCTCGGCATCCCCAAGGCTGAGCGCAAACAACAAGTACTCGACATCCTGCGCAAAGTACGCCTCAGCCAACGTGCCAAACATTATCCGCAGCAACTCTCCGGCGGCCAGCAGCAACGTGTCGCCATCGCTCGCGCCGTCGTAGGTAAACCGATGCTGATATTGGCGGACGAACCGACTGGAAACCTCGACTCTAAAAACAGTCTTGAAATTATGAAATTACTCAGTCAACTGAATGCCGAAGGGACTACGATCGTCATGGTGACACACTCGCAACATGATGCGACCTACGCCGACCGTATCATCAATCTCTTCGATGGGCAAATCGTCGACGAGCTGGAAGGAAAACTTTAGCCTCTTCACACAAAAACGAAGGCCGCGGGATTCACATCCGACGGCCTCCTACACTAACCCTTAACTTTAACCAATGAAAAACAATAATCTACTACATTTATTTCAATGCAGCTAAAGCCGCATCGTAATTCGGCTCGGTAGTAATCTCGGGAACAAGTTCCTCATAAACCACCTTACCAGCTCCATCGACCACTATCACGCCACGGGCTAATAACCCTTTCAGCGGACCGTCTACCAGAAGCATCCCGTACTTATCCTCAAAACATGAACACCGGAACACAGACAATGTAATCACCTTATCAATACCTTCCGTAGTACAGAAACGTCCATGCGCAAAAGGTAAATCTTTAGAAACAGCTAATACTACCGTATCCGGATGCGAAGCGGCTTCTTTATTGAAGCGTCTTACCGAGGCCGCACATACACTTGTATCCAAGCTCGGGAAAACATTTATCACCACTTTCTTTCCTTTCAAGTCGCTTAACGACAATTCGGATAAATCACTTTTTACACCCTTGAAGTCCGGAGCCTCTGTCCCAACTTTCGGCAACTCGCCGTTCGTATGAATCTCGTTACCTTTTAATGTTACTTTTGCCATCTTTGTATGTAAATTTAATAGTCTTACTTAAGTTGGCTGCACAAATATAAGCAGCTTTCTGTCGATAAAACAAACGAAAATAAACAATGTTCTTTTATTTAACTCTATTTAACCACTGTTGCAAAATACAGATTACCTATCTTTGACGTCAAAATCAAAAACAGATGGATTGGATTATTATCGGCGGACTTCTTATAATCATCGTGATGCAAATCCTTTTGCGTCCTAAACAGCTAAATAATAACAAAGAAGACCTGGAAAAGTTGCTAAACGAGATACAACACTCGTTCGACCGTATCGAGAAAAACTTTAGGGAAGACTTCCGCCTGAACCGGGAAGAAAGCCGTTTGGTAGCGAAAGATAACCGAGAAGAACTGGCTCATTCCATGAACGAGTTCAGGGAAGCTTTCGAACGTGGTATCGATTCTTTTAACAGGTTGCA
This sequence comes from Parabacteroides sp. KHUB-02, assembly GCF_056640955.1. Lineage (NCBI taxonomy): Bacteria > Pseudomonadati > Bacteroidota > Bacteroidia > Bacteroidales > Tannerellaceae > Parabacteroides > Parabacteroides sp. KHUB-02. Next base: position 1,929,270 of record NZ_JBWQEV010000001.1, read on the forward strand.
GAAAGAGAAATTCGCCGCCTTGGACGAACGCCAGCAGAGATTAGTGGATAACACGGAAAAAAGACTGGAAGAAATCCGAGTCACCGTAGACGAGAAACTTCAAAAGACATTGAACGACCGTATCGGGCAATCTTTCCGTTTAGTCACCGAACAATTAGAAAGTGTACAAAAAGGACTGGGCGAGATGCAAACCTTAGCGCAGGATGTAGGAGGATTAAAACGGGTACTTAGTAATGTTAAGACCCGGGGAAATATCGGGGAGATCCAACTCAGTATGTTATTGGAGCAGTTATTGGCCCCCGAGCAGTACGAGGCGAACGTGCGTACCCGGAAAGGTTCGGACGCTGTCGTTGAATTCGCAGTCAAGCTCCCCGGGCGGGATGATGCCCGAGAATTCGTATACCTTCCCATAGACGCTAAATTTCCGAAAGATGTATACGAACAGCTCCTAGACGCTTACGATGCCGCAGATTCCCAAGCGATCGAGACAGCCGGAAAATTATTGGAGACAACGATCAAGAAGATGGCTAAAGATATTTCGGACAAATATCTGGCGCCTCCCGCCACGACCGATTTCGGCATTATGTTCCTGCCGTTCGAGGGCATTTACGCCGAGGTCGTACGCCGTTCCGCTTTATTGGAGGACTTGCAGCGAAACTACAAGGTAGTCGTAACAGGTCCCACTACCCTAGCGGCCATACTAAACAGTTTACAAATGGGCTTCCGTACATTGGCGATCCAAAAGCACTCAGGGGAGGTATGGACGATCTTAGGGGCCGTGAAAAAAGAATTCGAGAAAGTAGGCGGTATGCTCGAGAAAGCCCAAAAGAACTTGCAAACCGCCAGCGGGCAAATAGAAGAGGTTTTAGGTACCCGTACCCGTGCCATCCAACGTAAACTCAAAGACGTAGATACGCTTAGTGACCGTGAGGCCCGAGCTATCCTTCCCGAGATCGGAATATTAACAGAAGAAGACGAAAAAACAGAATCATGAAAAAGAGACAAATACCCCACACATACGTAATTATCTTTTACATCATCTTATTTTGCGCCATATTGACATGGGTTATTCCCGGTGGGCAATATACGGAAAGTATCAGCCCGGACGGAGAGCGAACCGTTGTATATGAATCCGTGGAAAGCGTACCTCAGACTTGGGAAGTACTCTCCGCCTTTTATAAAGGATTTGTAGACAAGGCGGATATCATTGTCTTTATCCTTATCATCGGTGGTGCATTCTGGATCGTGAACGACAGTAAGGCATTTGATATCGGAACAGTCAGTTTCCTGCGGAAAGCACGCAAAATGGAGAACAACCCTATCCTTCGTAAAATAGGTGTGGACAATTTCTTATTAACTGCTATCATGCTACTTTTCAGCCTATTCGGAGCCGTATTCGGGATGAGTGAGGAAACCATCGCTTTTTGTCTGGTCTTGGTCCCGATGGCGATATCTATGGGGTACGATTCCATAACTGGCGTATGTATGGTTTTTATAGCGGCGGGATTAGGTTTCGCCGGGGCGATTTTAAACCCTTTCACGATCGGTATAGCGCAAGGCTTGGCGGGGATTCCTCTTTTCTCCGGTATCGAGTATCGCATCGTTTGCTGGTGTATTATCAATGCGGTAGGCTTCACATGGATATTGCGTTATGCCGCCAAGGTAAAAAAGAACCCTCAATTGTCTCCAGTCTATGAGGATGATCAATATTGGAGAGATTTGCATAGTACCAATTCCTTGGAAATCGTATACAGAACCCCGAAAGCCGCATGGATCAGTTTCGTCCTATTGACTATCGTACTCGTTATCTTTTCGATCTATTATCCCCAGACATCCTTAAAAATAGGAAATAGCGTAATCAAGGGACTACCCTTAATTCCGATTCTTAGCGTAGCGTTCGTGATCTGCTCGATATTTGCCCTACGGAAAACCGTGCACTTATATATATTGAACCTTTTATTCTTCACGATCTTTTTCTTGATAACAGGCGTAATGGGCTACGGTTGGTATATTATGGAAATAGCGACCTTGTTCTTCGCCTTGGGCATAGCGGCGGGAATTGCCAATGGACGCAATCCGAATGAGCTTGTGAAACTATTTTTAGAGGGCTGCAAGGATATTATGAGCGCCGCCTTAGTCGTTGGCTTGGCTGGAGGTATTATCGTAATCCTGCAAGACGGTAAAGTGATCGATACGATTCTCTTTAACCTAGCGAAAGGGATGGAAGGTTTGGGACAAGTAGCTACGGTCGGGATGATGTACGTTATTCAAACGCTTATCAATCTAGTGATTCCTTCCGGAAGCGCCAAAGCGGCCCTTACCATGCCTATCATGGCCCCATTCTCGGAGTTGATCGGTTTATCCAAGCAAGCCACCGTCATGGCCTTTCAGTTTGGCGATGGCTTCACGAACCTGATAACACCCACGTCCGGGGTCCTGATAGCGGTTCTAGGAGTAAGCCGTATCCCGTATGATAAATGGTTCAAATGGGCATGGAAGTTCATCCTTGTCCTAGTGATCCTTGGATTCCTTTTATTGATCCCGACGGTATTGATCCCGATGAACGGCTTTTAATCAATATAGCTTTGCACCTTCTGTAAAAGGCTTCCGTGGTCCATCACGCCGGAAGAGCGCCATACGATCTCACCTTTCTTGAAGATGATCAAAGTGGGTACAGATTGAATCCTCAACTGTCTGGCAAGTGCCTCGTTCTTATCTACATCAATTTTAAGGACACGCACTTGTCCCGCCAACTCCTTCCCCAATGCCTCGACCGTCGGACTCAACACCTTACACGGGCCGCACCATGTCGCAAAAAAATCCACCAATACAGGTTTATCCCCTTTAATGATATCGTCAAATGTTTCCATCTTATCTACTTTTTAAATATTTACAATCTGTTTAATCTCAAATACAGGAATCCTGCTTAATAGCCCTTATCCCATCAAAAACTAAATTATGAAATTCTATCTCGAAATCTTCTATATAATAACCGATAGATAACACTCAAAGTTTTCCATAAAAGATCAATAAACAACGATCAAAACAAGCAAAAGAAAAAAACGGGTCAGTCCGAAAACCCTGTGGGTATGTTATGTTAATAAGCGAAAGTGAACTATCTTTGCGTTCAAATTAAAATTATTTGTCCAATGCCTTCCAATCGCAACCTACATAAGTTACTACGAGTCATCTTCCCCGAAGTTTTAATGGAGTATTTCGAGATCTCCGGTTGGCATGACGACTCTGTCAAAATTGAAGTTTGGCTTGATGAAAAAAACTACATGGAACGTTCTGATTACAAGAGTGGAACTGTGATTTCACATGGTTTTACTGATGAGAAAGTGATTCAGGACTTTCCTCTGCGTGGCAAACCTGTTTATCTCCACGTAAGACGTCGCCGCTGGTATGACAAAGCTACAGGGGAAACGTTTTCCTATACCTACGATGATCTTACGGCCGAAGGGACGAAACTCACTCCTGAGTTCGTCGCTTTTTTAAAAGAAGAAGATTGAAACTACCGTGGCTAGCATAAGCTCCATAGCAGATGCTTATGGGGTAAAGGGGAAACAGTTAACCTCACAGTACAAGGGGTTTATCAGCGCATACAGACAGTGGGACCAGTTAGATCATGCCTCAGAATATGTCCTGTTCAAACAGAACATAGGTCCTAGCCTTTGTATTGACGAGACTTCTTTGAGCTGCGGAGAATTATATACTGTTGTCACTAACCGTGCGGGACGTGGTGGCAAAGGTACACTTGTGGCCATGATACGTGGCACGAAGTCTGAAGACGTCATAAAGGTGCTTGAAATGATTCATGTCTCCAAGCGCAAGACAGTCAAAGAGGTCACTTTGGACCTTTCGCCGACCATGATGCGGATTGTCCGGACGGCTTTCCCAAACGCCACTATGACAAATGACCGGTTTCATGTACAGAAGCTCTTTTATGAGGCAATTGATGAGCTCAGGATTACTTATCGCTGGATGGCACGGGATTTAGAGAACGATGAAATTCAGCGGTGCAGAGAGCAAGATATAGAGTATGTTCCGTTTCGGTATACCAATGGCGATACCCGTAAGCAGCTGCTGGCAAGGGCTAAGCATGTACTTGTCAAGCATTTTAGTAAATGGACTGAATCCCAAAGAATACGTGCGGAAATCATATTCGAACATTATCCGGAATTGAAATCAGTTTACGACTTAGCCATAGAGTTGACCAATGTGTATAATAAGCACTATAACAAGGATGTGGCACGTGGAAAGCTTGCCTTGTGGTACAATAAAATAGAAAAGCTTGGATACGGATGTTTCAGAACCGTAACAAATACCATGCAGAACTATTATGAGACAATACTAAACTATTTCGTTAACAGGGAAACAAATGCATTTGCAGAATCATTCAATGCAAAAATTAAAGCGTTCAGAGCACAGTTTAGGGGAGTCGGGGATATACCATTCTTTATTTTTAGATTATGTAAACTAACAGGGTAGATTTAACATACCCACAGGGTTTTCGGACTGACCCAAAAAAACTGGCATCTGATTATAACAAAAAAGGGAGACTCTTTTAGAATCTCCCTCGTGATCAGGCTGGGATTCGAACCCAGGACCCACAGCTTAGAAGGCTGTTGCTCTATCCAGCTGAGCTACCTGACCATCCTTATTTTCGTGGTGCAAAGGTAAGGATTTTTCTTTTCCTTGCAAACTTTTAGTACACTTTTTTACATATTGAATTTAGAATGGATAACCAACGGCAAAATGCAAGGCGAAATTATCCTTGAAATTAGGACGGGTTATCGCCCAACGCCTAGACTTTTTCTCCTGAGGATTATAAGCCTTGAAACCTGTATCTAAACGTAGTAGAAAGAAATCAAAGTCCAAACGAAGTCCCAAACCATAGGAAACAGCGATCTCCTTATAAAAACGAGAGAAATCAAAGTTTCCAGCCTTATAGCGTTCATCTGATACATTCCGGGTCCATATGTTTCCGGCATCTATGTAAGCCGCCAATTCAAACTTCCAAAAAAGTTTCGTTCGATATTCCAAGTTCAAATCCAAGCGGATATCCCCCGATTGAAGAGCGAAAGAAGTCGTGCTGTCAACTTCCATACTACCCGGACCTAACTCTCGTACAGACCATCCCCGGACACTATTCGCTCCCCCCGAGAAATAAGCACGCTCAAAAGGTAAATAGTTTGAGTTACCATAAGCCATCCCCACTCCCACTCCTATATGGAAAGCTAACTTGTTACGACTGTCAAGCACGATTCCTTTACTAAAGTCGAAATCCAATTTCACATATTGCGCATATTCCGTACCAAACAACTCATAATAACCGTCATCATTTTTCTTCGCCCCCGTAAGATGCGAAAAGGCACTCAACAAATTCCCTGCGACCTCGACCGACGCACGTAGGGAATGCGTGTTTCTCAAACGATTCTGGGGAGAATAATTACTGAAGGAATAAGTATATCCCGAACTCATGATAAAATGGTTCGTATAGTTATACAACACCATATAATCCGGCAAGCTATTGATAAAGTCCATATTCTTATCCGGCAAATACACATAATTCAAGTCTACAAGCTTAAAGGTATGGCGTGCCTGTGTATTGCCCCGATCTTGCCAAATATAACTCCAACCACCAGATAGAATCGCCCTCGTATACTCCGGACGTTTTTGCAGGTTGTAACTTATTTTCGCTTCAGTTGACGCACGTAGCCGCCTACGAAAATCCGAACTCAAGAACGGGAACAAGAAACGAGGAAACAGCAAGGACCCTTCCGCACCTAACTCCCAGTAATTACCAAAGCCATTCGCCTTATTTCCGGATAACGCCTCGTAAGCCCCTCTCACCCTCGCCGAGAACAGCTCCGATCCTCGGAAGATATTCCTATGCTGATAATTCAAGCTGGAGGCAAACCCATAATCACCCGCCGAGTTAGTACCTTCCAAATCCACTCCCACCGTATTTATCTTCGCAGGAGAAGTGAGAATGTAACAATCCAACTTCATCGTATCCCGCTCCTCTACTTCCGTAAAACGTATATTTACGTTCCTCAAAGCCCTTAGAGAGGCGAACGCTGAATAGGTCTGCTCTATATTCTTCTCACTAAATAATTGCCCCGGACGAATATAAGTACTCCTCCGGAGCACGCTCGGACGGATACTCTTCCCGTTCCGGCCATATACGATATTCACCCCTGCGCTGAGCATCGTATCTGTAGCCATGAAACTAGCGTCCTCTCCTACCCCCATCGGATTATAATCGGTTAAGACCGTTACATCCTTAATATAATACTGACGATGCGGCTGATCCTCTACCGACCCATTGGGCAACACCTTCCGATAAGGTTTCATGGACATATCAAGATCCACGACATTTTGGTTAAAAGAACTATCAGCGATATATCCTAAATAATCCCGATTAAAACCATAATACCCGTTCCAGCGAAGTAAGGTCGTAATACGCTCCCGCTCCTTGTCCAATATATCCCGGTCAAATAAAGTTCCTTCCTTAACTAATTGGTTATACTCTTCCTGTGAGGACCGGAACGCAGAAGCTAAGGGAGAGCGGCGAGGCGCTTTCAGATGTGCCAAACTATCAATTTTCGGATCGGGGAACTTCATCGTGTAATTGCGTATCCTATACGGATCGTTCGCCTTTATATGGTAAGTTACAACCGCTTTCTTATGGCGTGTCGTATCGATCGTCGTTGATACATCCGCATGGACATACCCTTTATTAATGTAAAAACGCTCTAGTTCCATGGCGGACTGTTCCACCAACATCGTATCCAGCACCACGGGAGGCTCACCAATCCTACGTAACTGTTTATTGATCCATTTCTTCTCATTCTTACCAGACCAATCATAGACAAACAACTGCCACTTCATCAGACCAAACACCTTGAAGTTTGGTTGCTGCCTAAGATAAGATTTTAAATCCGCAGACTTATAATCCTTGTTATCCGACACGATCTCCACCTTATCCAGCAAATATTCCCCATCCGGCACAAACTTGGTCGTACTACAAGAGGCTAGCAGTAGTACGATACAGATAAAATAGCATATACGTAGAGATCGATTCATCATTCCAAGCTTTTTACGATCGCGAATGTACTGGAATTTAAAGAATTTACCGTACTTTTGTTTTGTAAAAAGAACTAAGATGCTAAGCAAGACCAAAGTCAAATACATCCGTTCTCTGGAATTAAAGAAATTCCGGAATGAAAATAATGTTTTTGTAGCCGAAGGAAATAAATTGGTAGCCGATATGTTACCGGCCTTTGAATGTGAGTTATTAATAGCCAAGCCATCTTGGATGGCTACACAAGGCGATATTCCGGCCAAGGAGTTATTGGTAGCGGAAAAAGATGATATTCGTAAAGCCAGCTTCCTGAAAAATCCCCAAGATGTACTCGCGATCTTTAAACGCCCCAATTGGGATATAACGGAAATAACGCCGGAAAAGGAGCTTGTTCTCGCATTAGACGGAATCCAAGATCCGGGCAACTTAGGTACGATCATCCGGTTAGCGGACTGGTTCGGTATTTCCCATATCGTATGCAGCAAAGATACCGCCGATGTTTTCAGTCCAAAAACCGTACAAGCCACTATGGGTGCGCTCGCCCACGTAAAAATACATTACACCGATCTGGAAACGTTCTTACAGGCCCAATCTGCCCAAGCCATACCTTTATACGGCACCTTCCTTGGCGGAGAAAACTTATATGAGAAAACCTTATCCGGAAACGGTATCTTGATAATGGGTAATGAAGGAAATGGAATACGTCCCGCCATCGAGGCTTTTGTAAACGAAAAATTGTATATCCCGAACTATCCGGAAGGAAGAGACACCTCAGAGTCTCTCAATGTGGCTATCGCTACAGCCGTGGTCTGTGCCGAGTTTCGCAGACGCCAAGGGAATCCCGCTTAAACGATATATATGGACTGAACAACCCGGCGTAATCTTTTCGGTTAACGCCGGCCAAGATCCCATCACCTGCTTAAAACCAATCGCCGGTTCCGAGGAAAGAACCGGCACCAGCACTCCATCATAAAAAGCGGTTCCAGCTATCTCCTCATTCAACGGGTAAACACCATGAAACACACCATTATCATCCAGTTCGATATAATGCATACGATAAACCTGCTTACACCAAACGTAATGAGCGGCAATTCTTCTCATAAGTACAATAAACAAATAGAGAGATTACTTAATAGAATCCTTAGGTAATTCGGCAAGCTCCTTACCATAGTTATATTTCATCAAGCTTAAGCTATCTATATACACCTTATAATAAGTCGTATCCATATTATCCATACGGATATATCCAAACACACGCTTTACTTTCTTAGTTGGTATAGTCTTCAAGATCGTCTCGTGATATCCATCTTTCGTGATCTTACTATTCACCGTCAAGGTCGTATCACCTTGGTCCGCGCTTAAACGTACCTCCGGCTTATAAGCCATTTTGTTATTCAATCCCCAGACACGCATGCCCAGCACGAAACTACTGCCCGAGGAATAATTCGTTTCCGGACGTATATCGAAAGTCACCCCATTAAATACAGAGGTAGGAGACAAGACCAGATAAGAACGGCGAGGCCAAATATCCACAGAATCCCGGTTCGATACCGGCGCAGCGTCCGCCTGCACATCCCCTAAGTTATTGATCCGTTTATTAAGATCGGCCAAGACCCGGTTGTAGACCTCCATATAAATATCCAAGTTACGGCCGTACCACACCAACGAGCTATCATACACCGCTTGTGTAATATCATGCTTACGGAATACAGACTCATACAAGGCAAGCTTCATGGTATCGGATTTATAAGTATTATAATCCACATTTACCATGGCCTCAGCCAGCAACATATCCGTCAAGACACCCTGCATCTTTTTCTCCGACAGAATACCATCCGGAACCTTACTACATGCCGCCAGCAACGTCGTGGCTAATAAAGCCATACCATATATCCGTAATTTTCTCCGCATTTATTTCTCTTCTTTCGAAAGGCTAGCCGACAAAGTATGCCGATAAAATATTAACAAAAGGAAAACTCCCACGCAAATCGCCGAGTCCGCCAAATTAAAGATCGGACGGAAGAAAACGAACTCCTGTCCACCCCAGATCGGAACCCAATCAGGGAATACGGTCTCTATCAATGGGAAATAGAACATATCCACCACCTTACCATGCAGCCAAGAGGCATAACCACCTCCCTCCGGCATAAAAGTAGCAAGTTGCCCGAAACTATGGTCGAAGATCACGCCATAGAATATCGAGTCGATTATATTTCCCACCGCCCCTGCGAAAACCAAAGATATACAGGCAATAAAACCGAATTTATAATTTTCTTTAACCAGCTTATACAAATAATATCCGATAAACAATACAGCCACGATACGGAATACGGAAAGGAATAATTTCCCAATCACCTCTATACCGAATGCCATACCCGGATTCTCGGTAAAATAGAGATAAAACCACGGAGTTATCTCTATACTCTCATGCAACTGCATGTGGGTCTTAATCCATATTTTCAGCGCTTGGTCAAGAAGAAGGAGCAGTATTATGATTAACACTGCTCCCCAACCTTTAGAATATCTCATTTACTTTGCACCTCCTTGTTTTGCTTCGATACTTAAAGTCGCATGAGGCACGGCACGTAGCCTTTCTTTCGGGATCAATTTACCAGTCTCCCGGCAAATACCGTAGGTCTTATTCTCGATACGGATCAAAGCGGCCTGCAAATTCTGGATGAATTTCATCTGGCGTTGCGCCAAACGGCCCGCCTCTTCCTTCGATAACGTAGAAGCGCCTTCCTCCAGCACCTTGAATGTAGGAGACGTATCAGCCACGTCGTTACCGTCGGAATTCGTAACCCCTGATCGCAAAAGCTCGTAATCCCTCTTCGCAATTTCCAGTTTCTCTAATATAATAGCGCGGAACTCCTCGAGCTCAGCGTCTGAATATCTTGTCTTCTCTGCCATGGTTCTAAAAAAAATTAGGTTCAACAATCGTTCAAATATCAATCAAAAAGAAGAATTAAGAATGAATATAAAATCATATTATTTCTTCTTTGCATGCAAAGATAATATAATTATCGATTTTCCTATATTTCATTCCTAATTCTTCCGCAAGAAATGCTATTCTATTTTTAAGCTTTCTCGATCTTTACGGACAATTTAAAGTCCTCGAAATCGAGTTCCGTAGCGTCGCTGATCGCATTATCCATGATTTCGATAGATTCCGCCAATACTTGGTTAGCGATATAATCCTTATAATCATGGATCGCCTCATCCATCTCCTCGCAAGAAAGAATGGATACATGGATCTTATCCGTTATATCGAAACCGCTGCTCTTACGCAAGTTTTGGATACGATTCACCAACTCACGGGCCAGCCCCTCCTTACGCAAATCCTCGGTTACGGTAATATCCAAAGCGACTGTCAAGCGACCTTCATTAGCGACCAACCAACCCGGGATATCCTCAGAGATGATCTCTACATCCGTACGCTCCAAAACGGCCTCCTGTCCATCTACCATCAAGGTAAACGTTCCGGCTTTCTCGAAAGCGTTGATATCTTCTTGGCTCATCGATTGAATCGTGACGGCCAACGCCTTCATGATCTTTCCGTAGCGCGGACCCAACTTCTTAAAGTCCGGTTTGATCTTCTTCACCAAGATACCTGCCGTATTATCCACGAACTTCAGCTCCTTCACGTTCACCTCGTTCAAGATCAGGTTTTTCACGGCCTCGATACTCTCTTGTTGATGAGCATCTACAACCGGAATCATTACCGTATGCAACGGCTGGCGAACCTTGATATTCACCTTGCGGCGAAGAGCCAATACCATAGAAGAAACATCTTGAGCCATTTGCATACGCTCTTCCAGATTCTTGTCGATCTTAGACTCATCGTAAACCGGGAAATCGGACAAGTGTACAGACTCTACGTTCTCACGTCCCGTAACAGCGACCAAGTCTAAGAATAACTGATCGGCATAGAACGGAGCGATCGGAGCCATCAACTTAGCCACTGTCTCCAAGCAAGTATATAAAGTCTGGTAAGCGGACAACTTATCCTCCGTCATACCACCACCCCAGAAACGGCGGCGGTTCAAACGCACATACCAGTTACTCAAGTTATCATTTACGAAATCAGAGATAGCACGTCCGGCACGAGTCGGCTCGTAAGCCTCCAAGTAGCCATCCACATCCTTCACCAAGCTGTTCAACAGAGAAAGGATCCAACGGTCAATCTCCGGACGCTTGCTCCATTCCACATCCGGATCGGAGTAGTCGAAGCCATCCACGTTCGCGTACAAAGCGAAGAATGAATACGTATTATATAATGTACCAAAGAACTTACGGCGAACTTCCTCGATACCATCGATATCAAACTTAATATTATCCCATGGTGAAGCGTTCGTGATCATGTACCAACGCAACGGGTCCGAACCATACTTCTCGATCGTAGAGAATGGATCAACAGCGTTGCCCAAGCGTTTAGACATCTTGTTTCCGTTCTTATCCAATACCAGACCGTTAGACACGACAGCCTTGTAAGCCACGCTATCAAAGATCATGGCGCCCAGAGCATGCAGGGTAAAGAACCAACCGCGTGTCTGGTCAACACCCTCAGCGATAAAGTCAGCCGGATAGATCTGACGATTATCGAACTCTTTCAAGTTCTCGAACGGATAGTGGATCTGGGCATAAGGCATAGCACCGGAATCAAACCATACGTCGATCAAGTCTGTCTCACGCTTCATCGGCTTGCCAGAAGCGGAAACCAAGATAATATCATCCACATACGGACGGTGCAAATCGATCTTCTCGTAATTCTCCTTCGTATAATCTCCCGGAGCGAAGTCCTTGTAAGGGTTAGACTCCATAAAGCCGGCCTTCACCGATTTCTCGATCTCACCAAACAACTCTACCACGGAACCGATACACTTCTCCTCGCTACCATCTTCCGTACGCCAGATCGGTAACGGAGTACCCCAATAACGGCTGCGGCTCAAGTTCCAGTCTTGCAAGTTCTCCAGCCATTTGCCGAAACGTCCCGTACCCGTGCTCTGCGGTTTCCAGTTGATCGTATTGTTCAACTCGATCATGCGCTCACGGCAAGCGGTCGTGCGGATAAACCAGCTATCCAACGGATAATACAATACCGGTTTATCGGTACGCCAGCAATGCGGGTAATTGTGGACATGCTTCTCGATCTTGAACACCCGGTTCTGGGCCTTCAGCATCATGCAGATCTCTATATCTAACGTCTCATCTTTATCCGTCTTCGTATCATCGTAAGCGTTCTTCACGAATTTTCCTTGCCATGGATCATAATCAGAGGCGTTCATACAATTTTGTACAAACTCCGGAGCCAAGTCTTCCAGCTTATAGAACTTACCGGTCATATCCACCATAGGGCGCATATTTCCATCCTTATCCTGCATCATCAAAGGAGGAACCCCGAATGTTTTCGCCACACGGTTATCGTCCGCACCAAACGTCGGCGCGATATGTACGATACCCGTACCATCCTCTGTCGTAACGAAATCACCCGTGATCACACGGAATGCACCTTCACCCGGATTCACCCATGGGATCAATTGCTCATATTTCATACCGGCCAACTCGGAACCCTTCCACTCACCTACTACGCTGAAAGGAACCAGCTTGTCACCCGGTTTGTAATCAGACAAAGAAAGCTCCGCAGCTTTCGGATTGAAATAAGCAGACAATAAATCTTTCGCTATAACAGCAGTCATCGGGATACCCGTGTAAGGATTATAAGTCTGTACAGCCAGATAAGTAATATTCGGGCCTACACAAAGCGCCGTATTGGAAGGCAACGTCCAAGGAGTCGTTGTCCATGCCAAGAAATAAGGATCGCCGAATTGTGCCATCTCCGGTTTCGGGTCCAATATATGGAACTGTGCCGTACAAGTCGTATCCTTCACGTCACGGTAACAACCCGGTTGGTTCAACTCGTGCGTGCTCAAGCCCGTACCCGCGGCGGGAGAATACGGTTGGATCGTATAGCCTTTATATAAAAGACCTTTCTTATAAAGTTCTTTCAATAGATACCACAAGGTCTCGATATAGCGGTTATCATATGTGATATACGGATTCTCCATATCCACCCAATAACCCATCTTCTGCGTCAAATCCTCCCACTCTTTCGTGAACTTCATCACGTCCTTACGGCAAGCGGCGTTATACTCAGCGACAGAAATCTTCTTACCGATATCTTCCTTCGTGATGCCCAAAGCCTTCTCCACGCCCAACTCGACAGGCAGACCGTGTGTATCCCAACCCGCCTTACGATTCACCAAGAATCCCTTCATGGTTTTATAGCGGCAGAAAATATCCTTAATCGAACGGGCGATAACATGGTGAATACCCGGCATACCGTTTGCGGATGGAGGACCCTCGTAGAATACGAATGTAGGATGTCCCTCTCTTGTTTCAAGACTCTTATGGAAGATGTCTCCATCCTTCCATTTCTTCAGCACCTCTTTATTTACGTTCGACAAGTCAAACTTAGAATATTCGGTAAATTTCTTACTCATATCGCGATGTATTTATCTTGCTTCTAAAAAATTGCCGCAAAGTTAGTGATTTCTTTCGAATTAGACAATAGCGATCAATAAGGCGATCACCTCCGAATAATTAGCGGTTCCAGTAGGTATCTTATTGCCTTTCAGGAAAAGATTATAGACCACGTCTTGTGCCTCGCCGATCAACGGGCTGTATAAGGATTGCCAATAGGCGACTTTCTCGTTATACAAGTCCTTGATCTCGGGGCGTAATCTTTTCTTCCATGCCTCAAAAGCGTCCTTATCCAAAGCCACATATGCGTTACTCAGCGCATAAGGCAGCAAAGAGAAGTAACCAGAGAACCGGATTTCCGGCACGGAAGAACCCGTGCATATTAAATAACTGTATAGATTAGCCTCGGCCTCGTTGGATATACTAAGCACATGAGCCATCTCATGGGCGTAGGTGGCGGGATATTGCACGGGCAAGAGCTGGCCGTTCAAATTGAACTCCGTAAAAAACGGCCCCATATATCCCATCACCCCTACTCCACTCATCAACCGGGAGAACAGCATCGTTTTAGGATGAAGATAGGTTCCGGGAGTGGTAAGCCCGAAACGAGTAGGCAATTCCCGATATCCTTCCTGCACCGCCTCTTTCACGACCTCCCGATCGATCGTCTCTATCGGAACCCATGAGGCGTTCAGGGAATCCGTGTAGGCATCCAAGAAGGATTGGAAATGTTCCGAGGAAAAAGGCACATAAGTGGTTCGCGTACGAGTGAAAAAATCTTCCCGGAAATAATTCAATCCCCAAGCGATATAGAACCAGACATACACCCATGCCAGATATTCCACGACATGCCTTATTGTCCTCCCGATCCTCCGCCTCCTTATAATCGCATACGACAGATACCCTAATAACCCGGCGATGCTACCATAAATAAAACAATCCCCTACGGAAAAAGGGAACAAGCAGGAGAAACGAGATAGCATACCCGATACCCATGGATAAATCGAACGGGAATACCATTCGCCTAATCTGGGATTTCCCATCACGATCCATATTGCGACAAGAAAAATCGCCAATATAATCCAACGAACACGTATCTTTTTTAGATATTCAAGTTTAATCATAGGAGGCAAATATATCATATCCTTTTCAGTCCACACAGTTTTATTATTAAAAAAGAACTAACGCTCCACAACTACAGAACATACAGACAACACAAAGCATATAAACTAACACTTGCATCCTGTTATTTCCATTTATCTTTAAGGAAAGATGCAAAAAACGTCTTCGTCCATATAATATAGCTTGGTCAAATACTAAACCGGAACATTGCAATACATCCAACAATTTTTCCGGCCCATCGGCAACATAGCAATCTGCCGCTTCTCCTTTCAAGTGTTGGCTGGTAACGACCCCGCCAGCAAGACGATTTACCTTCTCATTCCGATATCCACTCAATATAGCAATCGGTGCCCCATACAATAGACGTAATGGTTCCAATAAACCAACTGCCAAATTTTGAAGCGCTAGACATGCACAAGGAGGAGGCTGATTATTTATCGCATTGTCCACGGCAATACCACTATAAGTAAACTCATCCAAACAAAAATGCTCTGTTAACCTTTTATCATGTCTTTCCATAATTTTCAATTTTCAATTATTAATTTTCAATTTATAAGAGTAGTCCACTCCAAAAAGGGCCCCGGCAAACGTACTGATCTCACCGAAAGCCACCAGTACACTGTTATCGATCAATCCTTGCGGATCAATCCAGAATCCGCTGAAGAGAAGTGTGATCCCGCTCATTGAGAGCAGGATCGCAACAATTAATTGAATCGTCAAACGCCTCATAGCTCTTAGATTTCATCCGGACTTTCACTATCACTCCCGTTTCCACCCGTATCTTCTTCATTTGGAAGCACAGTCTTCTCAAAACTTGTCCGGCTCTTGGCTACGCGTAGCGCCTTGCCCGGGTAGAACCGTACTTTCGGCTCCCGAATCAAGTTCGTTGAAAACGTCTTCTCATCCGGTACCCCCGACGATCCGAAACAAAAGCGGAAAAGTCCCAGCTCACCTACACTGACACGCCTGCCATGCTGTAAATGACGGACCAACACCACATTCATACGATCCAGAACCGCCTTCACGCTAGCGCTACCTACACCAGAGCTATCTGCCACCTCCTCCGCAAATTCATCAAAAGTAACCAGATCTCCATACACCATTTGAGCGTATACCTTTTCAGGAATAGATTCGTGATCCTCACCTAGATTCTTTCTCATTACTAATTTAAATTTCAATGCCATAACTATACGTTTTTAATGAATAAATGAATGTAACCATGCTTCGAACACATGACAAAGGTATAATAGCCACAAAGCCTGACTTCGATGACGCAAAACAGTTAACGACCTAGCAGCCAACACACACATTCCCAAATCAACGAAAAACACACCAAATTTCATCGACTTCAATCCACGTACATTTAACATTTATCAATAAAGAATCACATCTCATCCGTTATTTCCCTCTTCCCCGCCAGTTCCAAAATATCACTTGGTAATATATTCAATGCGCTCAAACGGCTAGCCAAGGATTTCGGCAAGACCTCCGAATTAGGATCCGATAAACTCCGGACGGAAAACGCCATACATAAACAAGCCGCCAAATGAGAATAAGGCAAACGCCCATCCCGATCCGTAAACTCCACCAGCTTCGCCATCCGCAAAAACAAGTCCGGTCGATGCAACTCATAACGGGCATTCTTCCACGGCGTATGCCTTGTCAAATACCACACCATCAAGTTCTCCCCTCGCTCCCCATCCAAATAACCATCCACCAATCTCCGATATCCCATCGGCAACTCTTCATAATGCCCAAAAGCCAGCTTACAAAACCCCAGCAAATGCCTTTCTCTATCTTCCGCCGACAATCCGGCCAGACGCACACTAAACAACTCAACGGTAGGCCAACCCCGAAATTCGCCTAATAGTCCCTTCAAATCTTTCATAAGATTTTTCATTTCCACGATCACAGGGGGAATATTTATCCCTGCGCCGCAGAAGGCCGAATCCCACATTTATATATGGATCATCAAGGCATACATAAAAACAGAACCGGCCTCCTTACCTCCCCGAAGGGAGAAAGAAGACCGGTACAAAATCTTTATTCTATATCGATTCTACAGTCTATTCTATCATCTACACATTCATCATCGCACCTTTGTGGTTCTCATTTCTTGCAAACACTTCCATGGAAGTTCCTCTTTCTTTTTTGGCGTTATACCGATAAGCATATCGGCGATATGTACTCCCATGATTGACACCATGGGAGTTGAAGACATAGAAGAGGAGATATCTTAAAAATCGACTCCACATAAACAAAAGTAAACCGCCAATAGTGCTTTCCTAATTAATTTATGGCAATCACGCAACACCTTTGTTGGTACTCTAATTAGAGCATGCACCAATGTATAGGCTCTTTTGTAGCACCTACCTAATTTTATGTTAAAAACATTGAATTTAACCATTAGTACATACCAACTCTATATTCTGGGGTATGAGATTAACAAAGTCCTTACAATCATTAAAAATATTTTTAAAATATTCACCAAGGAAATCCCAAGCTCACTTCCCCCGCTGCCTCACAGTACTGATTACACCATGATATGCAGCTGCCATTTCTACACCTTCGTCACGACCAAAGTGTAACATACTGTTACATTGCATAGTAAGTGATCATCAGACTCTTTCTTCAAGAATAAGATTCTCTTCATTATAATCACGTTCCTTTCTAAAGAAGAAATCCAAACTGTCCGTAAAGACCAAGGCTCTCTTTTCACCTCCTTGATCATACGCTTTAACATATTAGCCCGGACATGTGACAGGCACAGTTGATGTTCAGCCTCCTTAAATGTACGGATTTCAACCCATCTCCTATGAAAACATCTTAACCATTTTTCAAACAGGTTATACGGTACCTTATTTCTAAAACAGAAGGATCGGATGGAATCCTTGTTCGTGACCGCTTCGGATTTGTAGCGGAGGAAAAAAATTTCAGAATTGTTATTGCTCTACATATTAATTGGGTTTTAATTACAGCAACAAAGATCTATATTTCTGTTGAATGATGCTATACGTCATTTTTGGACGCTAACCTTAATTTAGATTAATCCCTTCTATATACATCTCGTGTATATACCTTATTTTTCACATCATCCAATTCCACATCATATCGATTGGCTATAATAGCCGCACTACGTTTTTTAAAGAGATCCAAATCATTAACAACTTCTGACCCAAAAAATGTAGTATTATCCGACAAGGCTGGTTCATAAACAATCACAGTAGCTCCTTTTGCTTTCACTCGTTTCATTATTCCTTGAATAGAAGATTGTCTAAAATTATCAGAATTAGACTTCATCGTCAATCGATAAACACCGATCGTAACAGGATGTTCCCGTACACTACTCCATTCATTCTCTTCCCCGTAAGCATAATAACCCGCCATACGAAGTACTTGATCTGCTATAAAGTCTTTCCTAGTCCGGTTACTCTCCACAATCGCTTCTATCAAATTTTCGGGTACATCCGCATAATTAGCGAGTAATTGTTTTGTATCTTTCGGCAGACAATACCCCCCATAGCCAAAAGAAGGATTATTATAGTGATTACCGATACGAGGATCCAAACACACACCATTTATGATCGATTGAGTATCCAACCCCTTCATTTCCGCATACGTATCCAACTCATTAAAATAAGAAACACGTAGTGCAAGATATGTATTTGCGAATAGTTTTACGGCCTCAGCTTCTGTCAACCCCATAAATAAGGTATCTATATTTTCTTTTATAGCACCTTCTTGCAACAGTTCAGCAAAAATATGAGCGGCATCTACCAATTCCGGATCAGACAAATCCGTACCCACGATGATCCGGCTAGGATACAAATTATCATACAAAGCCTTAGACTCTCTCAAGAACTCCGGACTAAAAAGAATACGCTTTGTATGAAACCGCTCACGTACGGAAATCGTATAACCAACAGGTATCGTACTTTTAATGACCATAAAAGCATTTGGATTAAAACGAAGCACCTGCTCTATCACAGCCTCAACAGCGGACGTATCAAAGAAATTTCGCTGGCTATCATAATTTGTCGGAGCCGCTATCACCACAAAATCAGCGTCCTTATAAGCCATCTCCGCATCTAGCGTAGCTTTCAAATTCAATTTATGACTAGCCAAATACTCTTCTATGTAATCATCTTGAATCGGTGATTTTTTATTATTGATCAAATCTACCTTCTCAGGAACTATGTCTATGGCTACCACCTCATGATGCTGTGATAACAAAGTGGCAATTGATAAACCAACGTAACCGGTACCGGCTACGGCTATTTTGTATTGTTTGTTGACTATATAGCTCATTTTATAATTATTTTTCAACGATTTCCATACATTTCTACATAGTAATCTTGGTATTCACCATTAATAATATTTTCACACCATTCATGCTTCTCCAAGTACCATCTCACAGTCCTCTCGATACCCTCCTCGAATTGCAAGCTAGGCTCCCAGCCGAGTTCCTTTTGCAACTTTGTTGAGTCGATGGCATAGCGTACGTCATGGCCTAAACGGTCAGTCACGTAGGTGATAAGATCCATATCCTCACCCTCTTTACGTCCTAACAGACTATCCACCGTATTGATCACCACCTTGATGATATCGATATTCTTCCACTCGTTGAAGCCACCGATATTGTAGGTCTCGGCGATCTTTCCGTTGTGGAAAATCAAGTCTATCGCACGGGCATGATCCTCCACGAACAGCCAGTCGCGCACGTTCTCGCCCTTGCCATAGACCGGTAGCGGCTTGCGGTGACGGATGTTGTTGATGAATAGGGGTATCAGTTTCTCCGGGAATTGATAGGGGCCATAGTTGTTTGAGCAATTTGTCACGATGGTCGGCATGCCGTAAGTATCGTGATAGGCACGTACAAAATGGTCTGAACTTGCCTTACTCGCTGAATAGGGCGAATGAGGATTGTATTTCGTTGTCTCATAGAAGAAATCATCTCCGTATGCCAAGTGATGCTCACCGGAGGAAGCCGCTGTCATGAACGGGGGCTCGATTCCTTCCGGATGGTTCATCGTCAACGCTCCATACACCTCATCGGTAGAGATATGATAGAAGCGTTTACCCTCATACTTCTCCGGCAGGCTTTCCCAATACAACTTAGCGGCTTGGAGCAAAGCCAAAGTACCCATCACATTGGTCCGGGCGAATGTAAACGGATCCTTGATACTTCGGTCTACATGGCTCTCGGCCGCCAAATGGATGATACCATCGATCTGCTCATCCCGCATCAATTGATAGAACGCCTCAAAGTCGCAAATGTCCATCCTCACAAACTTATAGTTTGGTTTGTCCTCCACATCCTTTAGGTTTGCCAAGTTGCCGGCGTAGGTCAGCTTGTCCAAATTAATGATGTTATATCCCGGATATTTGTTTACAAACAGACGTACAACGTGAGAGCCGATGAAGCCCGCACCACCGGTGATTACTATATTTCGTTTTGCCATGATTCTTAACAGTTGTTTTTTAAATTAGTGATACATCGTTTTAAGGATTCCGTCCAATAAGGAACTCGAACGCCGAATGTTTCTTTGATTTTTGTTTTGTCCAATACCAAATAGGACGGACGTTTTACGGGGCTGGGGAACTCGTCGCTATGACAAGGCCGGATATCACAAGCGGTCGTGCCATTGTATTCGGCGATCATCTTCGTGAAGTCGAACCAAGAGCAGACCCCCTCGTTGGAGTAATGATAGATGCCGCTCTTGCCATAAATAGCGCAAGCTATGTCCGTCGCATAATCACGCAAGACTGCCGCTATGGCTTTCGCCAAATCGTAAGCGTATGTCGGTGTACCAGCCTGATCGAATACCACCTTCAGTTGGGGCCGAGTAGCCGTAAGGTGCATCATCGTTTTGCAAAAGTTTTTCCCGAACTCACTGTACAACCAAGCGGTACGAATTATCACATGCTTGCAACCTACAGTCATGATCTTCTGCTCACCCCGCAATTTTGTCATACCATACACACCGGTTGGCGTACCCTGTTGATCCTCTTGGCAGGGCACATTGTAAGGCTCTTTGCCAAACACATAATCCGTAGAGATCTGCACCAACAAACCATTGACCGCCTTCATCGCCTTGGCCAAATTTTCCGGGGCCTCGGCATTCAGCCTCTCGGCCAACGCCTCATTACTCTCCGCCGCATCTACGTTGGTATAGGCGGCGCAATTCACGATAACGTCGATGCGCCGCTCCGCAACCAGTACCCTCACCGCTTCCAAATCCGTAATATCCAAAAAGACAGTCTCTACTCCTTCCACTTGATTCACATCCGTGAATACATAGTGGTCATCACTTTCCCGGGTGATGATACGTATCTCGTTTCCCAACTGCCCGTTGGCTCCTGTCACCAATATATTCATCTTATTCAAATTCAAGGTATAAATTTACATGATAATCAAACGGTGAGTCAAAATCCTCCAAGCATGGATGCTTTATATCCTTCTCCGAGAGAAGGGCCTTATCCATTGGTATCCGCCAATCTATGCCCAGACTCTCATCCTTTATACAGATGCCCCCATCCGCTTGCGGAGCATAGAAATTATCGCATTTGTATTGGAAAACAGCTATCTCACTCAATACCGCGAATCCATGAGCGAACCCTCTGGGCACGAAAAACTGGCGATGGTTATCCTCACTCAATTCAACGGCTACATGCTTACCATAAGTTGGACTTCCTTTGCGAATATCCACGGCTACGTCAAGGACACATCCTTTCACGCAACGCACCAATTTGCTCTGCGTAAAAGGGGGCCTCTGAAAATGCAAGCCGCGCATCACTCCGTATGAGGACATACTCTCATTATCCTGTACGAAATTTATCTTACGAACCTTCTCCTCGAACTCTCGCTGCGAGAAACTCTCGAAGAAGTATCCCCGAGCGTCATCAAACACCTTCGGCTCAATGATCACCACGCCCTCTATATCTGTCTTTATTACCTCCATCTTAACCTAAATTCGGATCTCCTGTCTCCTTTAATTCCTCAATTACCTTTAGTAGATATTGCCCATATTGGTTCTTAAGCATGGGTTGCGCCAGCTCTCGCATACGCTCCTCGGTTATCCATCCCTGACGGTATGCAATACCCTCCAAGCAGGCCACTTTCACCCCCTGACGCTTCTCCAATACCTCGATATACGTAGATGCCTCGCTCAGGGAGTCGTGCGTACCGGTATCCAGCCAAGCGAAGCCTCGGCCTAAAGTCTGGACTTTCAGCGCTCCATCCTCCAAGAATCGTTGGTTGACCGTAGTGATCTCATACTCTCCACGTGCGGACGGTTGAATGCTACCCGCTACATCAACAACCTTGTTCGGGTAGAAATACAATCCGACCACGGCGTAGTTGCTCTTGGGACACTCCGGCTTCTCTTCGATACTCAGGCAACTGCCGGCCTGGTCGAACTCGGCCACGCCATAACGCTCCGGATCACTCACCCAATAGCCAAAAACAGTAGCCCTATTCTCTTCCTCCGCAGTACGAACCGCCTCCTTTAGCATCAAGGTAAATCCATTACCATGGAAGATATTATCACCTAGCACCAAGCAAATGCTGTCATCACCGATGAATTCTGCTCCAATGGTAAATGCCTGTGCCAATCCATCCGGAGAGGGCTGTTCTGCATACTCGAAACGCACCCCATAATCAGAGCCATCCCCAAGCAGACGCTTGAATCCCGGCAAATCATAGGGCGTTGATATAATCAAGATATCCCGGATGCCCGCCAGCATTAACACACTGATAGGATAATACACCATCGGCTTATCAAAAATAGGGAGCAACTGCTTGCTCACTCCCTTAGTGATTGGGTAGAATCGGGTACCCGAGCCACCGGCTAAAACAATTCCTTTCATAATTATGAATTTTCAATTATTAGTATTTAACTCAGAATACCTCACAAATAAAGATCCGGTAAAACAGGACAAATACATTTACAAAGAAAAATCATTCCAACACTTTCCCTAAAAGTCCAATTCCTTTATTTTCCATAAATCCCCCAACATCAAATCAGCTTCAATAGGGGAAATATCCTCAAATCCACTACCATTAGTAAATGTCATTTCACCAAAATAAATTTTCCCATCAACATTATATAGATCTACTCGAACATGAGAAAAGCCTCGAGATAATTTTTTTACTATTTCAATCATTATATCGAAATTTTTCGGCTTATCTACTACACCTTTAAAATTACCATATGATCGTTGATTCCACGCTTGAATATTCCATTTCAAATCATAAACATTTCTAGTATGATTTGTAAATCTATCCATATCAACCCAACAATAGTAAGGCACTCCATCAAAACATAAAAACTTATAGTCAACCAAATCAGAGCCTCTAGAATCTATAAATTCTTCTGCGATAATTTTAGGCGAAATATCCTTATAATGCATTTCACAGTACCTACAACTATAATCCGTCTCTAAAGAGAATTTCAATTTCCTTTTCAACTCTATTTTTTTAGCAAGTGTTATCGCTTTTTTATTGCGAATAATCACCGCATCTCCAGAACCATGATTAGTTTTAAGAACAAATTGATTAGGTAATATATCGAGATTTACATCGTCATATTTATCCCATACCGCTAGTAATGGGACCAAATACTCACTTCCAACTTTATCTGCGACCCAATCTCTCACTTTATACTTATCTGAACACAATGTTTTTCGAGGATCTTTATCGAATAATTTCGCCCACTGCATTTTTTCAGTATAAGTTTTTAGGTTTTCCCAATCCAGTTCTTTACCTTGCCTATTTTTATAAAGACACGCATCATAAGCTTTAAGTTCCTCATCAGACATTCTCGAAACAGCCAAAGACATTTTTTTGTTTCTTAAAAAATCTTTATAATATTTAATATAAGCAATCGATTGGTATATCAAAGGCAATTTAGCTTGAATAAAATGTTTCATAATATATATAATAAGCGACTAATATCTTACTACAAATTTTCTCAACAAAACCATCAACCGTGTTCTACTTTTTAACATAAGTAAAAACACACCAACAGCATAAATAAACATACCTACCAGAAGTTGAAGTATTAATGTAACAATATTTATATTCATTACATTTCCTATTTGAAAAACAAAAACAAACATTACTATCCCAATTAGTATAGGCGGAATCGTATTTAACAAATATTTTTTAATGAAAATTTTTTTTCTAACAAAATACGATTGATATATACAAACAATAATTTCAGCAAAAATAGTTCCTATAACAGCTCCTCTTGCAGCCATATATGGTATCAAAATTATATTCACAATCAAATTAACAGCAGCACCTAAAAACAAGGAAACAACAAATATTTTATCCTCTTTATAAGGTATTAAATATTGAGTTCTTATCACATTGGCAAAAGCCATAAACGGGACTGTCACAGCCAATCCCATTATAAGAATTCCACATTCTTCAAATTCATAACCAAAAAAGATGGGGGCTAACACAAATGAAATACCTGCCAATCCAAAAGAGATAGCTATTGCTAATAACATAACAGCTTCCATCGACATGTCAATTAACTTAAAAACCTCTCCTTTATCCTTACTCGTCACCATATTTGCAATTCGAGGCATAAGAACTACACCAAATGCCATTATCAAACTCATTGGCACATTAATTATTTTTTCAGCATTTTCATAAAACCCGACTTGAACATTCGAAGAAATGGATCCTAGCATAATTTTATCCATATACTTATAAAGACTCAATGCCAATATCGGCAAAAACAATACAAATAGGGGTCGAATATGTTGTTTCATATTAGCCCAAGAAGGCCTCCTCCATGAGACATATTGCTTTAAAGCAAACCAAACTACTGACTGCCCGACAAAAACAGAAAGGGCTAATATTAGCGCATAAATCCAAAGATCAGTTTGTGTCTTAACAAAAACTAAAACTAAAAATACAGACAAAATTTTCACAAGAGTATTTCTTCCTACTGTCAGCTTAAACTTCTCTATTCCAAAGAAAAACCAATTAATATCAAAGACTGCAGCAAAAACATAAATGCTCTGAATAAGAAATATGACCAGATTATCCTCTACAAAAAAAAACAAAAGCACTAAATAAACAAATATTACAATTATTGAAAAAATAATGTGAATTGATAGAATTTCAGAAAAGTTCCTATTCAATTCTTCTTTATTATTTCGAACCATAGCAATCGTTCGACTTCCATAATTTTTAATTCCAAGATTTGCAAACAAAACAAAATAGTTAGCAACTGCATATGTATAAGAGAAAAGTCCTATATTCTCAGCACCTAAAACTCTTGATACATAGGGGATCGTAAATAGAGGAATGAAAACTATCAACAATTCATACAAGAACTGATATACTATATTTCTCCTTAAATTTGGCAAATTTTTACAATTTATATTTTTAAACACCTCACAATCTAATTCTTTTATAAACAAAAAAAGCCATTAAAAAGCTTATGCCTTGAACGGGCTGTGTAAAATAGAATCTAACAAATGAGAAAATCAACTTTTGCAACAATAATAAATAAATTAGCGTATATTTATCATCTGTACCATTTTTCGCTTTTTTATAAAAATGCATAACAAAAAAACCAAACAATACCCCCCCAACAAAAACACCAAACATCCCACCATCTAAGTAAAATTGAAAAAAAGTAGTTACAAATGCATTCATTCTAGCACTCCCAAGTAACACCACATTTTCTAAGTTCATAAATGAAAGATCACGTATAGTAGTTAACCATATTGGATATTTCCAACCCGCAAGCGTTAAAATAAACATAAAAGGATAAAAAACACCATAAAACGAAGCCATACCATACCCATAAACATTAAAAAAAGAAGCATTCAATTCATTTATTCTATATTCTAAATGAGCAATTGGAACAACGAAATATTGATACATTTGAAAGAAAAAATCAACATTTTCACCTTTCCTTGATATCGTTGTAAAAATCAATGATATAATACAAGACAAAACAACCAGTACAATTTTTCTCCTATTTTCTTTTTTCAATTTTATCTTTACACCCTTCCACTTATATAAATATATAACATAAATAGCCATCCATAGAATAACAGATCGACCTCCAGAAGTAAGAACCCAAGCAATAATCATCAGAATAGTTGAAACAATAAAAATCTTATTTCTATTACCTTTAAACCATTCTATTGGGAGTATCGCTATAGCTAAATAGACAGTAGGTGTCGCTATAAAATTTTGTATAGCAACCATATAATTTGATTGTCTCAACAAATTTAGATCTGAAGAAGTAAACAACTCTCGAATTGCAGATAGGGTTAGGCCTGATTGCAATAATCCAATAACAATAACCGCTTGATAAGCTAAATATACAAATGTTATAGAGTATAGAACAATTACAATTTTAAAATTCAATACATATGAATATTTTACATCGCTTTCAAATTTTCTAAAAAAAATATTTTTTCTCCCAAACCATTTCTTTAAATCAACAGATACAAACCCAACAAAAAAAGAGAATAATCCTATAAATAACAACAAATACGTATCACTATTTGGTACAGGAACGCCAAACAACCCTAATCTTGAAAAAGCCAGCAACAGCATCCAAATCAAAAAAAATACAGTACTAGGATTATATAATTTACCATAAACAAACTTACTAAAACAAGCAGCAAAAACACACAACAAAAACGGTGCTATCATAAAACAAATATAAATTAAATTTTATTCAAATAACGATCTAATTTATCCACAAATAACACAGGCGAATATCTCCCATCATACCCATAATCCACCTTATCTACACATTTTAAAAAATCACTTAATAAAACAGATCCACAACTTAGCAAATAAATATTTTGTTCTCTATAAAATGGAGAACAAAGTATTTTCTCATTATCTGTTACTAATTTCCTATTATAACAAATTGCCTCTAAAGTACGCAACGTAATTCCTGCATTATTTTTATCCATTATTTCCACAATAAACTCAGAACTTAAAATCTCTTTCAACACTGATTTATATGGCAGCCAAGTATTATAAACAATTCCCTTCCTTCTTTTTTGCTTTTTCCTAGGTACTCCTGATATATAAAAAATTGGATTACATCCACAAAGTTCCAATTTATCATAAATACGGATCAATTTTTCCAGCCGATCTTTTGCAACCCCCACAAAAAAACATTTACGCTTTATCATTTCAACATCACCCACATCTACCATTGAATAAACAGTAGGATAATAAGAAAATCCAAATAACTTTGCCTCCTTTTCATCATATGTGTATATCAAATCAAAATTCTTCAACATAGGCTCAATAATACGTCTCATTCTATAAAATGAATTTATTAAGACAAGAACCATAGTCACATTAGATTTCCTCTTCAACTTCTCAAGAAAATTATTTCTATAATTACACAATGAAGGATCTGTAAACAGAATCACATATTCATTCGATTGATCAAAATCATAATGATCTAAAGAATAATATTTCTCCCAAAATAGTTTTAATGGCAATTCTATTTTCATATTCAATTTAAAGCTAAAATGAATACGAAAAAGCAGATCAATCAACACATTATTAACAAACAATGGTTTATTAATAAAATCCACATTATCGAGTTTTTCTAAATCTCTCCACATCAATCTACCATAATCCCGATTTGGATATACCAACAAATATTTTCGCATTACTCTTATTTATCTAAAAAGATGATTTTTCTGATAATCCAATAACTTGCTTATAGTTGATTTCATTCTCAGTGAGCTCAAGACAAAAAACACCAAGGCTTCCTTTGATTTCTTTATATAAAAACTATTTCTATAATATTCCATAGCCACTTTTTGATTAAAAAGAACCACTTCGTTTCCTAATCTAAACAAATATTTAGCATAAGTAGTCGGATTTTTTTGTATATCCTTTTTATATTTATTATATAATGATTCCCATGCATTTTTATTGGCCAAACTACTTTTTGATATACTATCTTTTTGTACAAAAGAGTCCACTAAACTTTCCCTCAAGTAACCTATGGAATAAATTCGAGCAGCTTGTAACGCAAAATCCCAGTCTTGAAAACGCTTTAATGTAACATCAAAACGTATTTTTTCAAAACATTCTCGCTTACATATAATCGTTTGAGTACCAACTCTATTTAAATAAAGAAGTTGATCAAAATAATCTTTATTATCATCCATATCTACATTTGGATAATAATATTTCCTATTGGGATCCTCCAACATAATCCGAGTCATGCCACAAAAGGAGAAATCCAAATTTCTATCAATCATAAATTGGTATTGCTTCTCCAATTTATCAAGATGCCATTTATCATCACTATCTTGAAAGGAGATAAACTCTCCTCTTGCAGATAATGCTCCTATATTTCTCGCATTACAGGCCCCAGATCTTTGCTCTAATCGCAAATAACGAATTCTATCATCTGCGATCTGAGTAACAACATCTTGGGTTCCATCCGTAGAAGCATCATCAACAATAATCAACTCAATATCTCGATATGTCTGGTTTAATACACTATCCACTGCCATACGTATTGTCTGAGCACGATTATATGTAGGTATAACAACTGATATCATTCCACTTATGTTTAAAATATTCAATTTTTGTACACATTTTCCCTACGAAGAACAGATTTTAATGTCATAATAATAATTCTACAATCTAAAAGAAATGAAACATGTTCCGCATAGTAAACATCATTTCTATACCGTTCCTCTAGTGTAGCACTGTTCCGTTTTAAGGCTTGATTATATCCAGTAATACCCGGTCTAACACCAAATTTTTTTCTTATAAAATCCGTATAAGTATTTTCATTACCCATCGGGCTAGGTCTTGGACCAACAAAACTCATATCCCCCAAAAGTACGTTAAATATTTGAGGAAGTTCATCGATACTTGTTTTTCTCAAAAATCCACCGATCTTGGTTAATCGAACATCTTTTTCAGAATTAAAAGTAGTACCATCAGCATTCCTTACATCAGGAGCATTCATTTTCATACTCCTAAACTTAAACATTTTAAATTTTTTCATATTACATCCATAGCGTTCTGCATTATAAAAAACATCACCATGATCTTCTAATTTTATAAACAAAGCCACCGGGATTATTAATATCAAAATAAAAGGAATCAACATCAAAGATATTATAATATCTATAAGACGCTTAATTACATTTTTATACATCTAATCTATTCGATTTTTCAATTCATACAAAGCTTCTTTCATTGTTTTAGGCTTAAAGCCTAAAAAACTAACATAGCGATGAGTATCCATAAAAGAGGAGTCAATATTTTCATCTATATCCTCTTGATAATCTATTGAATTAGTATTTTCAAATACTGAATTTACCGTATTTGCAATTGACAAATTTGTATAAGCCTCTTGCATACCAACATTCAAAATGATTGATTCCTCTTTCTGCTTGATTGCACACAAAACAAA
This sequence comes from Parabacteroides sp. KHUB-02, assembly GCF_056640955.1. Taxonomy (NCBI): domain Bacteria; kingdom Pseudomonadati; phylum Bacteroidota; class Bacteroidia; order Bacteroidales; family Tannerellaceae; genus Parabacteroides; species Parabacteroides sp. KHUB-02. The sequence goes on from NZ_JBWQEV010000001.1 coordinate 1,958,412, forward strand.
AGTCTCAGCCAAATCATCAACATAAATAAATTGACGTTTAGCTACACTCTTACCTTTCACTATCAATTGTTTTCCTTGATATGCAAATTCGATGAAATTATTCATCATGCCTTTACGCTTTTCCTCTAATCCCAAAACTTGAGCAATTCTCAAAATAGTATATCGGAATTTAAACTTACGGGTATAAAAAGCACAGAGATATTCACAAGATGCCTTTGATATCCCATAAAGAGTTTTAGGAGAAAGACTGATATCCTCTTGCCACGGTATTTTTGTTGTATCTGAATAAACTGCAATAGAAGAAGCAAAAACCAGATGCTTAATATTCAATTCATTCATTGCCAATAAAATATTTTCAGTAACAATCTCATTCACATGATAATCGGAAATCAAGCCTTGTGTACCTCTTGTAGCCGCTAAATGAATAATCACATCTACATTCTTCAATACTTTATTTAATGAATCTACTGAATAATCGGTCTTTACCCATCTTACTTTATTATAGAGTGTTCTATCATTTTGAACTCTTGACAACGCAAGAATATCTATCTCATCATAATCAGCAAGTTTTTCCAATACTTTTGAGCCTATAAATCCACCTGCTCCCGTAATAGCAATTCTCATTACCAAAAACTCCTTTATAGACTATGGATAAAATACCCCACCTTGTCAAAACGTCCATTTACCGGACGTATATTATCACCTGTCGCATAATAGAAAAAACTGTCCTCCGAATCTTTGGGTATCAAGAAAGCAGATTGATCCATTATTGTTTTTGGCTTTTGGCAAAAGAAAACCAACTCCATCGGTTTAATATCCGAATTCAAACATTTTAGTTCTGAAATATCATCATATAGCAGATGCTCAAATACTAACTTCATCAAATTAACCCCTGTAGATCTAGCCAATAAATTCCACATATGACATCCATCCAAACGTGGTGTCATTTCTATGATGTACGGATGACCGTTCATTACTTTCATCTGGAAATAAACCGGACCATTCAATATTCCAATCCGATTACAAGCATCTTCTACGATTCTTTTTATTTTAGAATTAGCTGTATTACAAACGGCTTTACTTGGAACAATATGTTTATGTATCAACCCGGTATATTCCGGCCAAGTATCCCGATCCGAAACAATTAAGAATCGCATTACTCCGTTGACCATATAACCGTTAACTGAAACCTCTGGCCCTTCGATGTACTTTTCAACAATAACTTTTCCCTCTCTAGAATATTTAACCACATCTTGAAAATGAGACTCAAATTCAGATTGTGAACGAATTAAAAAAATACCTCTTTGCCCTTGCGCATCTGATGGTTTTAAAATAGCAGGATATTGAATTGCTATTTTATCTATAGAATCTAACACTTGAAAAGGTATATTTCCTTCACATTCCAATGTTAGTCTCTCACGCATCAAGTTCTTATGATTACAAACATTCGCTGCATAAGAAGAAACAAAATGAGGTAATCCAAGTCTCTCACTCAATCGACATGCTACAGGCATCGCTAAGTCTGATCCTGTTGAATAGACCACATCAATTTTATTATCAACTATAAAAGTTGCTAATTTCTTCTCATCTAATATATTAATCAAATTAAAATGATCTGATAAATCCGCAGCAGGTCCATCTTTAGCCATTGCACATGTGAATGTCTCACATCCCATTTTTTTTAATTGGCTAACTGCATCCATTTGTACTGCCGCAACTCCCAATATTAGAACTTTCTTTCCCATCATTTTTATTAGTAGATCTCATTTTAAACATTCCTTCACACACTCAATCACATAATCCACATCTTCATCAGACAAGCAGGTATGAAGCGGCAATGTCACAACATTTTTAAATTGCTTATAAGCATTTGGATAGTCCTCTATCTTGAACCCCAATTTCTTATAGCCTGTGTGCATAGGAAGCGGTTTATAATGTACATTGGTCGCAACTCCTAATCCGGCCATTTTCTCTATAAATTTGTTCCGTTGTTCGGCATCTTTGTCATTCAGATTTATAATATATAAATGTCCAGAAGAGACAATATCTGAAGTATAATGCGTTACCACCGTAATAGGTAGCCCCTTCAATCCTTTATTATAACGGTCTATAATTTCTTTTCGACGGGACAAAATCTCATCATACCTTTTTATTTGTCCTAGACCTATGCCCGCACAGACATCTGTCATATTACATTTATACCATGGCCCAATAATATCATACTCCCACGCTCCCAACTTCGTTTTTGCCAAAGCGTCTTTACTCTGACCATGAAGACTCAATAACATATATTGGTGATATAACTCATCATTATCTATCCCTTCAATATCTCTCCAAACAACCGCACCGCCTTCCGCTGTTGTTAGGTTTTTCACCGCATGAAATGAGAAATTCGTAAAATCGGCGACAGAACCTATTGGGAATTTTTTATATGAGGCTCCAAAAGAATGAGCACCATCAGCCATAACAATCACTCGATTCAAGGCTTTTTGAATCGGGTTATCATTTGGATGGAATAAATTCTTTTTCCGTTCTACTATATCGAAAATCGTATCATAGCCACAAGGAATACCAAACAAATCCACCGGGATTATAGCTTTTGTTCTCTCGGTTATCGCCGCTTCTAATTTCTCATAATCCATCGTGAACTTTCCATGCTCACAATCTATCATGACCAATCTTGCCCCCACATGCTCTACCACACTTGCGGTAGCTGTATAAGTATAGGCTGGAACAATAACCTCATCACCGATTCCTATACCTAATATACGCAAAGTTATCTCAGCACATGCCGTATTTGAATTCAAACAAACAGCTTTTGAGGTATGACAACGTTCTGCTACCAGCTGTTCTAATTTTTTAGTTTTAGGTCCGGTAGTTATCCAACCGGACTTCAAAGCATCAACAACTTCACTGATCTCTGCCTCTGTTATATCAGGGGGACTAAATAATACGTGTCTCATGACTCTTTATAAATTTCCTTATTATTTCTTTTTCTTATTCTCCGCCTCAAAACCATACCCATAGCCGTATCCATAACCATAATGTTTACCATAGCCATAACCGTATTTCTTACCATAACCGTAACCATAGGTGTTCTTACGTTTGCTCAGGTCGATTCCATTGATCACTACCGCCAACTTGTCAAATTTATGCTCGTCCCTAAGAACATTAATGTAGCAGAAAGCGGCTTTCGGGGTCACGTCCGCACGGCAGACATAAACACACATGTCGGCCACACGGCTTATTATGGCCGTATCAGTTACCATACCGATCGGGGCTGTATCCAGCAACACGTAGTCATAACGGGATTTCAATTGCTCTATCGCCTTCTCCAAGGTATCACGGGCTACCAGTTCCGTCGGGTTCGGGGGAATCGTTCCTCCTAAAAGGATATCCAGGTTCGGACTGATGCCGGAAGGCTGCACAAGATCAAAAAGAGCCTTATCCTCCGGATCCATCAGATAATTAGATATTCCTTCCTGCCTTTTCGATAAATCGAAGACCTTATTCAAGCCCGGCTTACGGATGTCCATACCAACCACTACCACCTTCTTTCCCAAATAAGCCAAGCTGACAGCGAGATTTCCAGTCACGAAAGACTTACCTTCTCCGGGCTGCGTAGAAGAGAAAAGTATGACCTTTTGATCTTTCCGGAGCATAAAGAGCAGATTGGTCCGCAAACCTCGGAAGGTCTCCTCCATCATGTCGTTCTTATTCTCGCGCACCACGATCGCTCCCTTATCGGAGGATTTATGACCACACAAGGGCAATTCGCCCAAAATCGGAACATTCGTCAATTGCTCCACATCGCCACGATTCTCGATCTTATATTTCAATAATTCCACGACAAAGATGATTCCCACCGGAATAAACAGGCCCACCACAAACGCAGCCAATAAAAACACGAGCTTCTTGGGAGCCACAGGATCCTTCCCGGGTAATGGTTCCTCTACAATACGACCATTATTAGCCGTGGCTGCCAATGTGATCGCATTTTCCTCCCGCTTCTGCAACAGCATGATATATAAAGTCGCCTTGATTTCTTGCTGGCGAGAAATAGTCATGAACTCTTTCTCTTGCTTTGGAGCATCACTAATCCGGCTCTCAAATTTACTAGCCTGACGCTCAATATCTTTCTGGGCGATTTGTAGTCCTCGCAAGACACTATTCACGGTTGTCTCGACATTACGTCTCATCGCCTCAACGCCGGTGTTCATGTTTATCACCGCCGGGTTATTTTCCGAAGAGGTACGTAATAAACGTTTACGCTCGATGATCATCGTGTTATATTGTTCAATCACCCTAGTGAGGTTTTGATCCTGTAACCCTACGTTTGCAGGAATTATCTCTTCCTTGTTGACCGGATCGTTGATATAGGTACGCAGAAATTGAACCAAGCTGATCTGTGTAGCGTTCTCCGTACGTTGCTGCTCATACTTGGAACTCTCTTGTAAGGCTAGACGGGCATCACTTGTCAAATCCGTCAGACCGGATCGTTGCTTGAAATCCGCCAACTCGCTCTCCGCCGTACCCAACTCATGGTTAATTATACCGATACGCTCCTCTATGAACTCAGCGGTTTTCTGAGCTACCTCATTCTTCTCATCGTTCGCGTCTTGATTATAGAACGCAACCAAACGATTCACGAAATCCACGCCTCGCTCCTTTACTGTATTGTTCACGCTGATCTTCGCTATCGTCGTGGTCTGGGAAGAGGCGGTCACGCTCAAGTCTTTCATATAATCCTCGGCGGTCTCCGTCGGCGTATTTATGGTAACACGTAAAGCGATTTCCTCTTCTTCCATATACAAGGTATCGCCTCGCGTAAAGCTTAAAACACCCACAGGTGTTGGTAACACCGCCGGCAATTGATCAAATGCCTGTTCTATCTCTTGCTCTTCCTTATCTTGCACATATTCAGCCTTAACAGACAATTTTCCTGTTTTTGTAAATGTAAGATCCAGCTTAATCGGCTCCTCCAATTTATCGGCCTCTTCCGGTGTCATATAAATCCGCACCGGACTATTCTTATAAAGAGGCATCGCATAACCGAACGCTCGCTTTTCCGCTACACGAACATATAAATTCAGGTCGTTCACGACTTTTTTTATCAATGTACGGGATTTCAATATCTCCACCTCGTTATCAAAATTATTTGTCATGGAAAACATTCCCAAATCTTGAATGGCCGCCAACGGATTGTTGCCCGAACCGCTTCGCTTATCCTCCTCCTTTATCAACACGGAACTGGAAATGTTATATACAGGCGTTTGATAACGAAGAAACAGGTAAGTAGCGATGCAACATATCAATATACTAGCAACAAACCAACGCCAATAAAAAAGGTATTTGAATAAAAGAGCGACCAAATCAATCTCTTGTTCCTCGTTCTCTATCCCAGTGTTATTAATTATCCGTTCGTCTATCATCTCTCTTAATTTTCAATTCTCAATTTTCAATTTTCAATTACTTAAGTATGTTTACCAACAGGCCGGCAATAGATACCAGAATCGAGAGTGAGCTTACCCAAAGGGTCGTGCTGTTACCGATATCGGAGTTCTTAGCCTTCGTCTTGTTCGGGGTCACGTAAATAATATCGTTTTGCTTCAGGTAATAATACGGGGAAGTCACGACTTCGGCATTATTCAAATTCAAGTTAATGATCTCACGCTTACCGTTCACGTCCTCACGGATCAGCTTGACGTTATCACGGACACCGTAAATCGTCATATCGCCTGCCATCGCCAAAGCCTCCAGAACGTTCACCTTCTCGTTGCCGATCGTGAAGCTACCCGGACGGGCCACCTCACCCAACACGGAGATCTTGTAATTAGCCATACGGACCGTAACGATCGGGGATTCCTTCAAATAAGGTTTCAAACGCTCACGAATCAAGTCCTCCGCCTCGTTCTTGGTGAGACCACCCACTTCCAAGCGACCGATAACAGGGAAATCGATCTCTCCTTTATTATTCACCAAGTATTGCTGCATGGTCGGTTGTGTGGTCGTACTGATATTTGTCAAAGCCGCATTGATTGGAGTCTGTACCGTCAAGTTGAATGGAGTCGCAGCCTTCGGGTCTGTCGTATTGACCGTGATGCTCAACAAGTCTTTTGGCATGATCTTGGCGTCATACAACGGAAGGGTCTCCTCAAAATCGTTCACTGCCTCTGGGTTTTGGAGGTATGGTACGTTCTTGTAAGAAGTACAACTCGCTACCAATAGAGGTAGAGCTAATAAAAGTAGTAATCTTTTGATTTTCATATTATTTTGTTATCTTTTTTTTTATTTCTTAGAACACAGAATGATATGGATTTAGCGAAACAAACGAGAGAAAAGGCCTTTCGGTTTCTCCGGTTCGTATTCCGACTCGTATTTCCGCATTAAATCCTCATAGGAAAGTCTTTTACTCACCATCTCGTAAATCATACCCCAGTCCGGGAGACCACCAAGATTACGGTCATCAATAAAAATATCGGCCTTCAGCTTACGGGAGAAATGGTTATTCAGGCTTTTCTCTTCCTCCGGGTAATCTCGGTTCACGGCGTAAAACTCCAAGCCCCGCTCTCGGCAAAAGGTGACAGCCTCATCCAAAAGCTTACCCTCTCGCACACTCCATAAGATCAGCTTGTGGTGTTCTGTTTGTAACTTTCTCAATGTCTCGAAAGCGAAAGGGATCTCCTTCCCTATCGCCGGATATTTATGCTCAACGATTGTTCCGTCAAAATCTACTGCGATAATCATTTATAATTCAGATTTATAACTACCAACTAAATTGCTAATTCACTCCGTCCAATCTCGTGAATTGAGAGTTTTGGCTCTTGAACTCGGGGACGAAGGATTTCATCTCTCTCACCATAGGAAGAATGTGTACATGAAGGGATAATTCAGCTAATAGATCAATGTGCTCTACCACATCCTTGTAGGCGTACTCTCGGACTGCTGCCACACGAATCTTCTCATGAGGGGTTTCCTTCGTATTCTCCTTGTTGCTCAATAGTTCCTCATATAATTTCTCACCGGGACGAAGACCTGTGTATTTAATCTCTATGTCTTTATCCACCTGCAAACCAGAAAGCTCGATCATACGCTTCGCTAAGTCAGCGATCTTGACCGGCTCACCCATATCAAAGATGAAAATCTCGCCGCCCTTGCCCATCGTACCGGCTTCCAACACCAAACGGCAGGCTTCGGGGATTGTCATGAAGTAGCGGATGATATCGGGATGGGTTACCGTAACTGGGCCTCCTTTGGCGATCTGATCGCGAAAACGAGGTATCACGGAGCCATTACTTCCTAATACATTACCGAAACGGGTCGTGATAAACTTAGTGTTTCCCGCTAGAGCCCCCTTACTGATCGCCACACTCAAGCTCTGCACATATATCTCAGCGAGGCGCTTGCTACATCCCATGATATTCGTTGGATTAACGGCCTTATCCGTACTGATCATCACGAATTTCTCTACACCATAGCTTACGGCGGCATCCGCTATCACTCGGGTACCAAACACGTTGGTACGAACAGCCTCGCAAGGGTTCTCTTCCATCAAGGGGACGTGCTTATAAGCTGCCGCATGGAATACTACCTGGGGATGCCAATTGCGGAATACGTAATCTACACGGTCCGGATTCCGGACATCGCCTATGATAGGTACAAAATCCAGTTCCTTATACTTCTCCTCCAATTCCAGGCGTAAGTCATGCATCGGAGTCTCGGCGGCATCAAGGCAGATCAGTTTCTTGATCGGGAAATGCGCCAGCTGGCGGCAGATCTCGCTACCAATGCTACCGGCCGCTCCCGTAACAAGGATCGTCTTATCTTTCAATAAGAGACCGATCTCGCCCAGATTTATACTGATCTCCTCACGACCCAGCAAGTCCTCAATACGGATCTCACGGACTGAACGCTTCATTCCGCCCTCATGGACCTCCTCCATATCAGGAACCACGAGAGGCTTCAAGGAGGCCTGCTCGCAATAATGAATCAAACGATCACGTTCTCGTCGGACGGTCTTTATATTCGGGAAAAGGATACCATCCAAGTTATTTCTGGGGATCAGACGCAACAAGTCATCAATGTCCTCGATCTGGTAAACGGGAAGTTCCGCTATGCGAAGGTTCTTTTTAGCGCTACCAAACGTCAAGAAGCCGATGATGCTATAATTTTGCATGAATACTTGCCGGTTGGGTGATGTGGCTATCATCACGCTATCCTCATCCATACCGAACACCAGTACACGCTTGCGCTTTTTTCCAAGTTGGGACAACACGCTATTATATACATTAATCACAAATACACGTAAGGTGATCAGCAGAACAATCGTCAACATACAATCGGTTATCCCTCCCACCCAATATATAGAGGAATTGAAATCCGCCCTCAAAAGATGAAGCAGTATGAACATGAGGATGGATTTTGTGATGGCGACACCACCAATCCTCCATAGTCCACGTAGCGTGGAATGACGGATCACCCCGTGATAAACCTTGAACGTAAGAAAAGAAAGGATACTGGCCACAAAGGAAGCTATTCCTACCTTTAATACACTAATCCCGCTTATGTATACATGCATGATGGACAATAATCCCAGCACTCCTATCAAAGATACACATAGGGAAATGAAAAGATCCGCACAAAAAATGATCCAGCGGTTGATATACCGCAAATTTACCAGACGCCCCAGCGCTAAACGCCAGCGATTATAACGATATTTCACCTTTTCCATATTTGTTTTATTCATATCTATCTAACTATAATAATAAGCGACCGAACCTCTCAAGTGGTTGGAGTGGTATAAGCTAAAGCAAGAGTCTAGTCTATCGGTTAAAGAAAAAGGGACTCTCCTCGCTACTAGAGATAGCTGACCTCTTGATCGATATCGGCCGCCTAATTCTCATTTTCTAATTGCGACCTAGCGATAATATATTCTTGATTGGAGGCTCTCTTGAACCTCAGAAGTATCTTTAATCAATCTCCATGTCACGATCCATGGACGTGGTTTTTACTTCCGGCATCGGAAAATACCTCACCTCTTCCTTATGCCACTCCTTGTAACCGTCAAGCGTACGAGTAGGGACGGATAACCGACCGTAGTCATTGCCTTCGCGATGGAAAAGATGGTTACGTGTATAGGAACGTAACTCGCCATCTGTCCAAGAGACCATCACGATTGGAAACGGGTACGTGGTGAGGCTTAACGGGGTCACTAAGGTACGGGAAGATATTTGGCGTAACAGGTAAGCTGATTTCTCGAACGCCACCCAATACGGACCCGTACAGTAAAGATGGATGAAGGCACGATTATCCGCCTCTCGCTTAAGAATCTCTTTCAAATGGTTTCCTAACAACGAGATAAGGCGTACTCCGGATCTATCCTCTTTTTTACCGTAGTGCGTATCCATCTATGTGTATCATAATAGCTCTAGCAGGTCACGGGTGATATTTACTTTGGCACATCCCAGTAGATCTACACGGATCACAAAGTTAAGATTGCCATCCTCCACTTCCAGCACGTTACCTTCTAGACCATGCAACTTACCGCCGTTAATGCGTACCCTCGCTCCAAGAGGCAGCGGACGGGGATCGATAATGACAGGCTCTTCGGAATCGTCCAGCATCCTACGGAGTTTCACCATCTGCTCATCCGGAATGAAGGCTACGGGGCGTATGCCTCCAGACCGTTCGCCAGCTATGTTTACCATGAAACGTTTGATATAAGGAAGATGAACGATCTCCTTCCTACGCAAGACATCGGTGCAACGGATGAATACAATGGAACGGAAGACGATCCGGTCTACTTGCTTACGCTTGCCGCTTGGCAGAAGACACATCTCTTTTTGGGAGGCTATATAAACCTCATAGTCCTTCTCGCCTTCCGGCTGACTGGCTATGCGCTTTTCCAGCTTGTCACGGCATAGTTTCTCGGACTTGTTGTTGACGATAGCGATGTACCAATGTTTCTGATCAGATTTTCGCCGTAACGGGTTTTCAGGAATGGTTCTTTCAACGCCTACGGCGTCGATACCCTCATGAGGTACCGAATTTACAACCGTTTTTACAACATTCGCTCGCATCTCGTTGATTGCTTAAAAGAGATAGTTTGATATATGCACCATAACCCTTTTTCGCCATGTGAGAAATTAGGCTACTTAGTGAGTAGCGCAAAAGGTGGGAGAATGGTTATTACTCAGTTGTAGAGACGGAGCATGCTCCGTCTCCCACCGTCTGACAGTAATTTAAAACATCTTTTAGAGGGGATGAGACGGGGTATACCCATCTCTACAAGAATGTATGTTCGATTTTAGGGGGGGACGTGATGATTTCGGAAATACGAGGCCATTTCGTCTCTATTGCCATGTCTATACATCAGAAATAAGAACGAAGATTTAACGAGAATCCAACTGGAAACACAAACAAACCCTAATGATTGCTTGTTTTTTGTTATTTTTTACTACATTTGCGGCGTGAAACAAACGCTACTCACTAAGTAGCCTCATCCCACTTTCGACACATAATTATAGACACAACCAAAGCAAGTGCTATTCACCTCTGTCATTTTTTCTAAAGAGAAACTTCTCAGATAAATCTGGGTGGTCTTGATAGACTTATGCCCCAATAATTCACTGATCATTTCTATAGGGACATTTTGCTCTTTCAATGCCATGGCAAAGGAATGGCGGATCGTATAAGTAATATTTAGAAATGCAATAAAAAACAGAATGACGATAATTAAACGTAAAACGTTTATAATTAAGCATTTTGCAAGAATTGCATAATCGTCTGACCTGCAAAAGAAAACAAAATATTGCAGTGTTTCAGTTACCAGACTGTTAGCCGCCTGTTTCGGAAACAACGACAGGTAACCGAGTTTTTACAGAGAGAAATGGAACGGATTTTTATTCACTGTTTATCAATGTTTTGCATGCCAAAGGACGCTTTTCAAAGGAGTATTTTTACAACCTAAAAAAGAGCGTTATGAAAGTGGAAAAATTCAAGGTGCTGCTCTACCTGAAAAAGAGCGAGCCGGACAAGACCGGCAAAGCCCCGATCATGGGACGGATCACCCTCAACCGCACAATGGCGCAGTTCAGCTGCAAGCTCTCCTGTACCCCCGAGCTATGGAACGCGCGTGAGAGCCGATTGAACGGCAAGAGCCGGGAAGCGGTGGAGACCAATGAAAAAATAGAGAGGCTGCTGCTTGCCGTACACTCGGCCTTCAATTCCCTCATGGAAAGGAAAAAGGATTTCGATGCCGCCGCGGTCAGGGACCTGTTCCAGGGTAACGCGGGCACGCGGATGACCCTGCTCAAACTTCTCGCCCGGCATAACGGGGAAATGAAAGCGCGTGTTGGCGTGGACCGTGCGCCCACCACGCTCTCGACTTATATTTTCACCCACCGCACGCTATCGGAGTTCATCCGGAAGAAATTCAAGGTCTCGGACCTTGCCTTCGGGCAGCTCAACGAGCAGTTCATCCGCGACTACCAGGATTTCATCCTTCTGGAAAAGGGATATGCCGTGGACACGCTTCGCGGCTACCTGGCCATCCTGAAAAAGGTCTGCCGCATTGCCTACAAGGAGGGACACTCGGAGAAATACCATTTCTGCCACTTCAAGCTGCCCAAGCAGAAGGAAAGTACGCCGAGGGCATTGAGCCGGGAGAATTTCGAGAAGCTGCGCGATCTGGAGATACCGGAAAAACGCAGGTCACATAGTATCACCAAAGACCTTTTCCTCTTCGCCTGCTATACAGGAACCGCCTATGCGGATGCGGTAAGCATCACCCGGGAAAACCTCTTCACCGATGACGGGGGCAGTCTCTGGCTGAAGTACCAGCGGAAGAAGACCAACTACCTCGGACGTGTCAAGCTGCTGCCGGAAGCCCTCGCACTGATCGAGAAGTACCGTGATGATGCCCGGCCCACCCTCTTCCCGCCGCAGGACTACCATACGCTCAGGGCCAACATGAAATCCCTGCGCCTGATGGCGGGACTCAGCCAGGACCTTGTCTACCACATGGGAAGGCATTCTTTCGCCTCATTGGTCACGCTCGAGGAGGGAGTGCCGATCGAGACCATCAGCAAAATGCTGGGACACTCCAACATAAAAACGACCCAGATATACGCCCGTGTAACCCCGAAGAAGCTGTTCGAGGACATGGACAGGTTCGTCGAGGCAACCCGTGATTTGAAACTTATTCTTTAATCCCTAAACAATCATTATCATGCGCAGTACATTCAAGCTTTTATTCTACATCAACCGCAACAAGGTCAGATCGGACGGCACGACCGCCGTCCTCTGCCGGATCAGCATCGACGGAAAGAAATCGGCTGTCACGACAGGCATCTATTGCAAGCCCGAGGATTGGGACAGTACGAAGGGGGAAATCAAAACAGCCAGAGAGAACAACCGCCTTGCCGCCTTCCGCAACCGACTGGAAGAGGCGTACGGGAACCTGCTGAGGAACCAGGGAGTGGTCACGGCCGAGCTGCTCAAGACCACCGTATCCGGTACCGATTCCGTGCCGGAATACCTCCTGCAGGCCGGAGAGGTGGAACGCGAACGGCTCAGGGTCCGCTCCAAGGAGATCAATTCCACCTCCACCTACCGCCAGTCGAAGACCACGCAGCTTAACCTCAGGCAGTTCATCGAATCCCGCGGGATGAAGGACATCGCCTTTTCGGACATCACCGAAGAGTTCGCCGAATCGTTCAAGGTCTTTCTCAAGAAGGAGCTGGGATACAGGAACGGGCACGTGAACCACTGCCTGTGCTGGCTCAACCGGCTCATCTACATCGCCGTGGACCGGGAAGTGTTAAGAGCCAATCCGATAGAGGACGTGGCATACGAGAAGAAGGAAGCACCCAAACTGAGGCATATCAGCCGCAGTGAACTGAAACGGATGATGGAAACCCCGATGCCCGACCCGATGATGGAGCTGGCGCGCAGGACGTTTATTTTTTCTTCGCTGACCGGTCTGGCCTATGCGGACACGAAAGGCCTCCATCCCCGTCACATCGGAACGACCTCGGAAGGAAGAAGGTATATCCGCATCCGCCGCGCCAAGACGGACGTGGAGGCGTTCATCCCGCTGCATCCCATAGCCGGACAGATACTGGAACTGTACAACACCACGGATGATGACAGGCCGGTATTCCCGCTGCCGGTCCGAGACGTCCTCTGGTACGAGGTACACGGGATGGGCGTGGCATTAGGCATGAAAGAGAACCTGTCCTACCACATGGCCCGGCATTCGTTCGGGACCCTGACACTGACCGCGGGTATTCCGATAGAGAGCATCGCTAGGATGATGGGCCATACGAACATCGACAGCACGCAGGTCTACGCCCAGGTCACCGACCGGAAGATATCCTCGGACATGGACCGGCTGATGGAAAGAAGAAAGCCTGCGGCCGGCAAGGAAGCCGCAGGCTAAATAAAAACTGCCGTCGGAATCGTAAATGCAATTCCGGCGGCAATCCTTAAACTTGAATACGATATTATACCAATGCAGGGTGATGATTCCCCTCCAGCAGCTTCTCGATGTCCGACTGCTTGTATAGTATCTTCCCACCGAGCTGGATATAGGGAATCCGTCCCTGGTCCCTGTAATCCTGCAGGCACCTGCGGCTGATCTTCAACATCCCGGAAAGCTCCCTGTCGGTCAGAAACCGTTCCCCGTTGAAGGGAGGACGGTTGTCACGGGCAAGACGCTCCACCTTTTTCTCCATGTTGTCCAGCAGGGCAAAGAACCCGCGGACACGTTCGTTCTCCTTGTCGATAATGCCTTCCATCTCTTCCGCTCTTTAAAGGTTTCCGTTCTTTCTTCTTTCTCTCACCTCCTTCTCCTTGCGTCTGATGCCGACATAGGCCATCAACTTCTCCACATCCCCGGGCTTGTAATAGAACTTGCGCTGGAGGCGGGTGAACGCCAGCCGTCCGGTATCGCGGAGAGTCTGCAGGGTACGTGGCGAGATGTCAAGGCGCAGGCAGACATCCTGGCCGTCCAGTCACTCTCCGGGTTCCTTACAGCGGTTTCTCTCATACAATCTGTCCACATGTGCGGACAGGTTCTCGGCGCGTGCCAGCATCCTCTCAAGGACACCGGCCTCAATGTAACATATTTCCATATTTTCAACTCGTTTAAATGTCAGTGCGAATATAAGGGAAGAAACCTTGAGAAACAAGCAAGGCCGGTACACTGGCAGGAATAGTCATGGATAGTCGGTTTTTGTCATGACGGAAAAGACGGTAAAAAGGAAAAAAATGCTTTCCCGAAGGGAGTCGTGGAGCCAGACCCCCTTCGGGAAAACAGGATACGGCGGATATCCGATACAGTGAAAAAAGAAAAATCTTCACACAAAAACTGGCCGGAATCGCAATAATAAAGGAGCGGGCTTCTCAACCCGTGATGTAACCGTACTTTTTCAGGTCGTCCATGAAATGCTCCGGCGTGTCGGTCCTCACCGTCACCCCGTGCAGTTCCCTGTACCGACCGGAGAAATTTACCATGTACTCCTCGTCGGTGCACTCGCTGTCAAACCAGCTGCCCTCACGCAGGACGCGTACAAACTCGGAAGGGTCGGAGGCGGCAATCCTGCCGCCATCCGCCAAAATATACATATGCTTGTTCATGCCGATAGTTTTTTCGTTCTTAATTTATAATATAGTTTCTGTTCACTGTCAAGGAAGGGGATGTCCTGAAGTGCGGTGGCTGCGGGTACCTGTCCCCTTGTGGCAAAGGTAACCAATTTGTGGAGAAACAGCACCCAGTTACGCATTTTTGTGAAGTTGGTCGTTCCCGAATGCTGGCGGAACTCGACCGTCTTATGCCGTGAGTAGGCCTCGAGGTTCACCTTATGGTAACGGTCGCCGATCCTTCCTTTCAACTCGTCCACCGTCCGGGTGGAACGTATCATCCCGTCAGAGACATGGCCCAATCCACGGCAATAATAGTTGTCCCTGCGGGATGCCGGCATGAACCTGTCGATGACCGGTTCCAGGTGCTTGTAGCTCAAGGCCAGGTTACGCCATGTTTCCATGCTGAAACCGGCGGCATCGATATGTACGTGAAGCCCGCAGCTCTCGTTCACCTTCACGTCACACAGGTCGAGCACCCAGCAGACCTTCTCCAGTTCCCGCAGGCCGGCTTCGCCGACCAGGATCGGACTGACCAGCTCGAAGGTGTTGTTACCGCTTATACTGCTGTCTGTCACGAGTTTCCAATGCGGACGGGTGGTATGGTTGTAGCTTTCCACCGTAACCTCGATACCGGCCTCCCTGAGCTCGCGTGCGAGCCGTTCGCGGGAGCAGTTGTAGGCCTCGATCTCGATACCGAACTTGCGGTTGAAAGTGTAATCCAGTGCGGCTGTCGCAGGATGGATATTCAGACCCTCCTCACGTTTCCTCATCCGGCGCAGGGCGTTCACTACAAAGCCGTAATTGCCGTTGGTCACCATTCTCGCGATTTCCGCACGGGGAACCCCCAGAAGAAATAGCTGCTGGATTTTACTCGTTTTTGTTGTCTCTTGTGCTAAAATGCTTCTAATTTGCTCGTTCATTACTTGTTACCTCCTTTATTTTTTATTACTACTAAGGTAATGCTTCTATAGGAGAAGTTGTAATTATAAGAACCTTATTATCATGCTATTAGCTTACTTTATCTTAGGCTAAAAGTCCTTATTCAAGGTGTCTGTATCCTAACATCCGCTACCGGTCGATATCGGATTCCTCCAGATTGATGGCATATCTTCTCCACCGATTCAGGAAGGTCTGTTCTTTTCCTTTTCTGAGTTCGTATCTTAAAATCTTAAATTATTAAATTACACAACCGGTATTGTCTCGGAATACAAAATAAGGGAAGAAGAGGACCGGACGGAATGAAACCACCTGTCACTTATAGTCATCCAAAGCCGGTTATCGCTATGATACACATGCCGTTCCGTTCGGACGGTTCTTCCTATGCGGAAGTGACGTCAGAGGCCCGCCGCCTGTAGCGGCGTGGAAGAACGGGCGGAATTCAGTATCCTTGTCCACCGATCCTTTTAAATCCTTATGGGCAGGTGTGGGAGCGCGCATCCACCCTGATACGGATTTTAAAATTATCCGTCTGTGGTAGTGTAAAAGTACGACAATCCGTTGATAGGGAATATGAAAGGGAAGAATATAAGACGTATACGGCTACATGCCCGTTTCTCCATTTGCAGATGTGTAGAAGTAGCAATCCGTTAATGGAGACAAGGGAAGAAACCATGAAGCAGGCAGGACCGGTACACTGGCAGGAATAGTCATGGATAGTCCGTTTTTGTCATATGGTACGGGAGAAGACGTCCGCAGTTCGAACCGTTATCTGCCGGTACTTACAGCTTCCTGCCATGTCTTTTTATCTGGCGATGCCTGCTAGATAGGCCCGGGTCTGCTGTTATCCGGGAAATTTTCCATAATGCCATCGGATGGTCGGTGATCCGCCGGATGATCTCCGGATCGGAGAACAGGAGTTCCGGCTTATAGATCCCCTTGCTGAAACTTTCCATATATTCCCGTTCCCGCGGCGAGAGGGTGAGTATGGACGTCAGATATTACATGGTACTCCTCTTGGCAATATCTATAGGGAAGAATTTCTTTCCTGAAGGGAGCAGGGGCATCAGCTGGCTTCTGATTCTGGAAGGCTCGATATCCATGATGCCGGACAGGTCTATCTCTTTTCTGGCGGTTCCTTCCACCCCGATGGTCTGATAGAAGACAATTCCTTTTTTAAGCATCTCCCTTTCCCGGAGAGTCGAAAGCATATTCGATTGTGAGAGTGAGTAGACATCGAACAGGTCCCGGACGGCCCTCCTTTCTATCAGCGCGTTTATTTTTGTGGCGAACAGCTCGCAGGGATGCAGGGTCGGGAATCTGATACCGGCGTCAGGAACTATATCCAGATTGATTTCCTTGCTTACCACCGGCAGGAAGTGATTCCTGATACCGTAATTCAGTTCCATCTTTATGTGGTCATTATTACCGGCGATACTCCGGTAATTGAATGTCCACTGGTCCAGAGTATGAAGTTCCTTTCCCAGCTTGCCGACAGTATAGCCCCGGGATTGCAGAAGGTCGAACAGGGCCGATTTTATTTCCTTGCGCAATGGCAGGAGCTCCGGCATCCGTCCGAACCTGGTGAAATCCAGGTCTATGTCAACAGAAAGCCTGGGAAGGTTGAAACAGACAAGATTGATGGCAGTCCCGCCTTTCAGGGCAAAACAGTCTCTGAACAAGGGGATTCCGGACATATCCTTGAGTATTTGGTAAAGCCGTATCACCTTTTCCAGAGTATCACGTTGAAAACCGTATTTCCGGGCTGTCTCGATGATATATGACCGCGTAATATCCGATGTATCCATGGCACTAATAGTTTTCGGTTAAGGATAGGATATACTGCGGGACATACAGTCTCCACCGGGGAATATATATCCTTGACTCCCGCTTGTCGGTAAGGTAACGTACACTCCTGCCTGTCTTTTCACCGCATGTCTGGAAAAATTCCCCGCCCAGTCCCATCCGCTCCTTGAAGAGCGAGAGGATGAACCCGGTTTTCTGATATATGACCGACTTGCCGTATAACGGCAGGTAACGCAGGAGCCTGTCCTCATCCACGGTGCCTATCAGTTCAAGGTTGTAGACCAGCTCCTCCAGGCCGCCGGCAAGATCCGGCCGGTCGATGCAGTCGAGTATGGTACGTTCCATGTCGGTGACGCGGACACTCACGTGTTCCGCCGGCCGCACGATCCCTTCCCGGTACCTGTCCGGGGCATACATATATTCGACGAACTCGAACTCAAAAGGGCGGAAACGTTTGGCCGAGGACAGGTATATCCTGTTCCAGACCTGGTTCTGCAATCCGTAGAATTCCATGGCCGAATGGTAGGAGAGATAGGAGCCGGGAACGGAATTGCAGCCTATCTCGTATTTGTTCTCGTCGACAAAACCGTCCACAGGGTTTGTCGGCAGGTACACGTTCCTGCGTATCCGTACAATGGAATTACGCCTGCTGTACTTGTACAGCAGGGAGGAGACGGTCTTCCTGTTCCCGACGTCGCGGAACATCTCCTTCCCGGTTACGAAACGCCGGTTCTGAATCAATGCGGTATATTTTCCCATGATTTTATATTTTATTCAAAAGTAGTACTTTTGTACTATAATCGCAAATTATTTAAAAAACATATTTACCGGTACAATATTAAATGCGCCGGCTTCAATCCCGTATCTCATTTCTTTTAGCAAGTCAAATTCAGGTGCAAATATATGGGGGGAAATCATGCGGGACAAGCGTAGTCTTCCCGCTGTCAGGAATAGTCATGGATAGTCGGTTTTTGTCATATGGGAAGGAAAAAGAAAGCCGAGGCGGGTCTGGATCCACTCCCCCCTTGGGGTATGTGAGAGGAACGTTGCGATGAAAGAAAAAAACTCCTCTTCACGCATGGATAAGGCAATGCCGGAAGTCCGGCAATAAAAAGACGTGGCTTCTCTACCCGGGTAAATGCCACGATTACGGACTTCTTCTTGTCCCTATACCATCAGGCCGGTTACCCTCAGGTTAAAAGCTTATCCGGAATATCCGAATCCAACCCGTGACAGACCCGGATGGGAAAGGAGATATACCACCGGATACGCGTATAGCCATATGACCGGACATGGAGATACGACGATAACGATACGCCCTTCTATCGGAATAAGGATATGGCGGGATGCACGGATACCATATATGATTATCGGAACAGCCGTATGGCAGGCCGTGGGTATATGAGAGCGTCCGTATACCTGATCTCGTTTTTTTATTATCGGTATTTCAAATATCTCAAAAGCCTCTTTGACAGGTTACCATCCGGGATGATCGCCTGAATTCGCATGTACCGGACTTTCTATTTACCTGATTCCGTAATCGTTCCTGCCGTCCGTTTTTTCTCCGCGGCTGTCGCTTTTTTCCTTGTGGCATCATGGTTACCGGATGGGAAGAGCCATCTCCACCACAACCATGAATTATAGTGTAGCATTTGTATATAGCCGTATGATACGCTATCCGGATAATGCTATCACAGAATTACGATATAGCCGGATATCAAAATAAGGATAGCCGGGAGCGAAGGGAGCACGAACCCTTCCGGATACAGATATCTCAAAATCTCCATTTGCAGAAGTGTATAAATATCAATCCATTAATGGAGACGATGAAAAAACAATCAGGCATATACGGTTACCTGTCATTCTCCATTTGCGGATGTGTAGAAGCAGCAATCCGTTAATGGAGACGATGAAAAAACAATCAGGCGTATACGGCTACCTGTCATTCTCCATTTGCGGATGTGTAGAAGTAGCAATCCATTAATGGAGACGATGAAAAAACAATCAGGCATATACGGTTACCTGTCATTCTCCATTTGCGGATGTGTAGAAGTAGTAATCTGTTAATGGAGACGATGAAAAAACAATCAGTCGTATACGGTTATCTGTCATTCTCCATTTGTAGATGTGTAGAAGTAGCAATCCATTAATGGAGACGATAAAAAAACAATCAGGCGTATACAGCTACATATCCATTTCTCCATTTGTAGAAGTGTAGAAGTAACAATCCATTAATGGACAATAGGGCATGTAAAGGGCAGATTTTCCGTATATTCGCCTCCTTATCCCCGAATTATGGGCGTAAGTCACATGGTTATGGAGATATATCTATCTTTTAATGGGGAGAACAGCCGGCAAATATCTAATGGAAAAAACCACAAACCACAGGAAAATATCCACACAACAACCTGATACACAATAATTATTGGATAAACGTGGTCCGCTCCTGCGGACAGCAAGTTGTGTTTTCGTTTAACCGAAAACGAACGGTTTAACGGCGAATACGCCGACAAACCATTTCAGCCTTTGCCTCCGGAGTCGGTATGTTTATAAGTGGAAAGACAACCGCATTAAAAACAGAAGCAATTTACAATATTAAAAAAATCAGAAAACTTTTTATGGAGTATATAATCTATAAAAATATTACATGGAAATTGAGTGCACAATCTTATTCAATGAGTGATTGAAAAGATTGTGGAGCTTGATTTTTCCTATAATATTTCATGTCATCTACTGTTATGAATAAATATCATTGGGATAAATCGGGAAGGTGTATTTGATATGTCAAAAATATTATTCCATAAAGAGTAGGCAATAGCCCGCAAAAAAGACGCCACCACAAACAAAATTGAAGTAACTTCTCAACTCATTTAATTTTTTCCAACTAAGATTCTGTTTAAAAGCGGATTTTTAAGTAATTCTTCATCGGATATAGAATACAGGTATTCCTTGTCACTCCGTATACATTTGTCAACAAACTGACGGGAATAAATCAATCTGTCGTCCTGTTTCTCAATCTCCACCACATAGATATCCATTGTCTGAGGAGCGATTTTCCATCTTCTGGTATCACAGAACCGGTGCCCTTCAAAAGCGAGTTCCACTCGGCGTTCATTCCTGATCCGTTCAAGAAAATCATCCGAAGCAACTCCCGGCATTCCGGCATGTGCCCTCAGTTTGTCGATGGCTGCCCGTGGGGATGACATAAACGCATTATCGGTATAATCTGGATTACCATAAGCCAAAAGCTTCCGTATAGTTCAACAATACCTCTGCATACCTGAAAAGTATCCAGACATGGCGATCGGTAGTCGTACTGTTCGGATTCAGACTGATTGTTTCGACAAATTCATCGGTTGCGTTTCCCATGCCCTAAGGATCACAATACTTCCATCACCCTGATACACTCGCCGTCAACCAGACATGGGTATTGTGCCAAACGTTTCAGCATTAGTTCCAGCGAAAACCCTCGTATGAGCTTGTGATGTCTCCTGTCGCTGCAAAGCACACTTTCCATCTCCATTTCAGGAAAGTAAAACTGCAAGTGGACGGCAGAAACATCGAAAACGACGGGACCATCTTCATAAAGATAGATATAAATGTCTGACACATTTACACTTTCCCTTTCCTTGATTAAATCTGTAATTTCCATCTTGTAGATTCATAAAATTATTATAACCGGCTTATCTCCTTCTGTATTTTTCAGTGCTACACATTTCCAATACCTGTGTAAGATTGCTTATTCCACAGCCATTCGGAACTCTTTATCGGCAAACAGTTCCGCCAATCCCAATACCTGTTTCAAACGAAGCAACTCATCCTTGTCCATGCCTGAGTTCCTGCGTATCCACATGTCCGACATTCCCGATCACGTAAGTTCCCTTACCAGCCGTGTATAAGCTCAATCTTGTGCATCCCGCGGGCACGGTTATGACGTATAGTAGAAGCCATCGTTCAGCAAGGTCCTTACGGACGACAGCAACAACACTTGTCAGGAGCTTTAATAAGGACCGTTCCTCTCCCTGACGGAAGAAACACAATAATTGTCTATTTTGTCACCTCCGCCAGTCTTTCTTTCCACAGACATGAATGCCATCACCTTTTCTCCCTGATATAGGACACGCCATGAAAACCTCCAAAAGGATTTGTAAGGGTAGATATTATTCGCCCTCAGGTATGCCTAGCTAAACACTAAATGTCCCACGACCTGATAGAGTTCGGAAGAATTGCCTTCTAATATGCGTACTGTAAATTTCATAGGCTTACATTTTATAATATCTTTATAAACTTCCTGCCCTGCCTCTCTATTCTTGTCATAGACATATATTCCCCGAAGGCTGCTTTGAGAACCCTCGGGAAATAACATCAACCAAACATATCCCTTCTTTCACCCATTTTTCTCTCTTTAATCGCTGCAAGGACGGATACTTCCTGCAAATGCCCGATGGGTCTTATTCCGATTCCTTAAGTACTCTTTGCCTATATCCATTCCTTGAGCATCCTGCATATCGTATGGAATTCCATACCAATAGTAACCCCAAACATTGACTCCTTTGACTGCGCTAGTGACATAATTACGCCATCCAGTGGACGGAAAAAAGATGGTACGACTTCTTGTTGCATCCGTGTATAGACACCAACCGATTCTATTATCATCATAAAAACCATTAATTTCAGATGTAGATTCTACAGACTCTCCTGTTGTAGTAAATCCAGAAAAACAGTTGGAAACAGGGAGTCTAAAACCAACAGGACACGGATCGTAAATAGTCTTGATAGTAACAGATGGATCAGAGAATGAAACTGAGCTATTATTCGCAGACCACAGATTCAGGAATAATTTGTCCGCCGTATTTGTAGCATGCATCACATTGGGTTTAAGGATATAATTCTTGATACAAGCTGCACCTGTAGAAAGATTTGCCTTCGCAGGATTGTCCGTAGATGGTATTCCCTCCTTGTCATACCAGGTTTTGGTTGTGTTATCCATTCCGTTCGAAGGATAGAACGGATCTTTACGCCCCCATTCATAATAAGGATGGTTGTCTCCGGTAGCGATTACGTTCGCCAACTGCTTGATGGTTATTTCCTTACTCTGGTCTCCGGCAGTGAATTTTACCTTGCAACTCCGTTCGGCATAGGTAATGGTATTGCCGTCGCACTGCCCCAGATTAACGGGCATAAAATTGTATTTTACGTTTTGATGGTTGGTTATCTCAATCACATCGTTGATATCTTCGTCCGTGACCCAGACATGCCAGGACCAGAGGATGGCATCACTCGCATCCTTGATCGCAATGACGGCATTGCCTTGCCGGATAGAAGAACGGTCCACTTTGAAAGAGATATTGCCGCCATTGGAACCGGCATTGTATTCTATATCCGTAACCAGGTTCATCGCATCCTGCCAGACCAGTTCGGCCTTGCCAAACACAACACGCTTTCTATTTATTTGAAAATAAAATAGTTAGTCTTAATTTTATTACTAACAGGTAACGATTTAGAAACGAGTGAATTGCTATATTCAGTTTTCTTTTGCATCACTCAAAGAACATTTTTTCAATGCGAATATATGATTTATATATAATAAAAACAAGTTTTTCCTGTTTCAATTGGTTTAAAATTAACCCTCAGAGGCAACCCACAAAGGGGGATTTCACTTGAAGGAACTGGAAAAAGTTCCCTTTTCTCCAGTATTTTCTCCCTTTTATGAATTGGCAAAAAACGTTGAAGGGCGAATAAGAGATCTCATTCACATGCAACTTTTTCCTATATTAATTTCTTTTCCTCTAAACTTTAGCCCATTCAGACTTTTGAATCCTATTTCCTTCATCAAAGCCTTGTCGGGATGGAAAGTAATGTCCTTGAGAGTACAGCGCATACCTAGTACATCTTGGAGTATCATGCGAATATAGCCTGTGGCCGACCAAGTCTGGTCGTATACAGACTCCCACTGATGATCGATCTGCCAACCACCATTCTGTTTGCCCGTATTCTCATTGTAGACCTCGTAAAAGCAGTGGTTGTTGATGTTGATGGCCATGTCAGCCTGACAAAATAATTCCTTAAGGAAAGGCTCGTTTATGCCCACACTGTGACAGGCATCGGCCCAAAAAGCACCCACGAAAGGCCAAAGTATCTGGTTGTGACGACCGGGATGTTCCTTGAATCGTTTGAGGGCTGGATAAATAGATGGCAATCCGTATTTGCCGATATATACCTTTTTAATAAGATTGCGTGCCTCCTTTTTGTTTACCACGCCAAAGAGAATAGCAAAAGCATGCCCCAAACCCTCTTGGTATTTGTGCAATGTACCATATTCGTCCATGAGATAATAGAGTTTATTAGCCTGCGGATCATAGAGATTTCTGCGAATATTTGTTTTCAGTGCCTTTGCCTTATGTTCATAGCCATTCACAGAACATTTGTCACCACAGGCTTTCGCCATTAGGGCCAGCGTCTTATAAGTTTGAAAATACAAACAATTAGTGCTCAAACACATAATATATTTTTCGATTCAGGATGTGCCAAAACATAACTGTCCTTTATTTGTGGATTATAAATAGGCTTCTCATAACTTGCAATGCCATCATTGAAGACCGAAGGACCTGTAAACAACCCATAGTTGCTGTCGAAAGTATTTTGTTCGCATGCAGCCATGGTATTCTTGCCGGCAATATATGCCTGACGGAGGAACTGCCGGTCATTGTTTATAATATGGTAATCATAAGCACAGCCAGTGCCCAAATGATGTGGTTCCTACTGGTGGCCAATCATCGTGTGATTCTCGGTAGTAACACTTCACAAAGAGTAAGCCGCCTCCTTAGGGGTAGGCAATGCCGCCGCATTCCAAGAGTTGATGGATACATCGCGCACCCATTCTCCACCGTAAGTACCTCCTGCAAAAATTAGACTGTCGCACGATAAGAGGAACGGTTTTCAGGCAGCCTTTCCCACCTGCTCTGGTAGTGGCTCGCAGTCCCCCGTTATTACTGTCGTGGGAGTTCCTTCAAGTTCAGTCGCATTTGAGTGCCAAATACGATATACGGAAAAAACTCGTAAGGAACCTATTAAAAGCACCTAGCTTTTGTCCGAAAGTTTTTGGATCTTTTTGCAATAAATTCATTATCTTTGCGTTATCAAGAAAAAATCCTTTGCCGAAAGTTAACATCTCCAGCTTCGACAAGGAGAACAGAAGGAGGAATTGATAAAAATATGAAGTTAAACAACATTAGACTTTTCGTGTCAGATTTTGACAAATGTTTTAGATTTTATTCCGAGAAGCTTGGATTAAAGGTGACCTGGGGAAAAATCGGAGGAGATTATGCCAGTTTTGATATTGGAATAGAATCCCATGACATGGTTTTTTCAATTTTTAAATCTGATTTAATGGCAAAAGAGATTGGCAACTTAGACAAAACATTGCCATCAAATAATAGAGAAAAAACCGTAATTGTTTTAAAGGTTAATAATGTGGACAAGACCTATAAATATTGACTGATAATGGAGTAGATTTCGTTGATAAACCAAAGTATATTGCAGGATGGGGGTTCCAGGGTTGCTCATTTCAGAGATCCTGAAAACAATTTGATTGAGATATGTTGTGAATTACCCAGAGAAAAATGGAGTGAAGATTTATTAGAAGACATTTCATGAATATTAAAATGAGTGCTAAAAATGGATTTTTCAAATGTTACAAATGGGATTCTACGGTATATTGATATTTGGGCGCAAAAATTGATTGATTTACCAGTTGATACAATTACCAACAAGAGAAATAAACAAAGCAGGACTATAAAACAGATTATGGGTCATTTGATCGATTCTGCCGCAAATAATCATCAACGTATGGTTCGATTACAGTACAATGATAAACTTGATTTTCCCGATTATCAACAGGATAATGACTTGTGGATTGCTTTACAAGATTATCAAAATGCTGATTGAAATATTAGCATTCAGTTGTGGAAGTATTATAATCTGCATATGATTCAAGTGATAAAATCGGTTGACCATACTAAACTTGAAAACTCATGGCAGAATTTTGAGGGCGTAACCGTGACTCTTCGCCAAATGATTGATGGATATTTGGGGCATATTGAGTTGCATCTTAACGAGATACAAGAATTAATAGATCAATAAAAGCACGAAAATGTTTGCACGGAGTGCGGAAAAAGAACATGATAAGGATGAAGATTAAAAGGATATATGCCTGCTGGATTTATGTCAGCGATTTACAACGCTCGAAAAAATTCTATCGCAATACCAGATTTGAGATAAAAGCCATTGATGGTGACTGGATAGGGTTCGCTTTGGGTGAGACATCGTTTGCCATCCTGAAAAGACCGGAGAGCAAAGGCGAAGTCTTTGCGAGTAAAACAAGGATTATGTTTGAGGTGGAGGACATCGAACTTGTTCGGGATGAGTTGAGAAGCAAAAATGTGAAGATCATCGGGAACATCAGAGAAGAGCCATACGGCAAGTTGCTGACTTTTGAAGACCCCGACGGGCATTGGCTGGAGTTTTACCAAAGAACTATATAAAACATGAGTGATAACGACTATGGCACGAGCAACGACAAAAGCGGATTTGACAGCATCCGCCAACGGACAATTCGACAAGATGTGGAAACTCATCGACAGTATGAGCGAAGAACAGCAGAAAGCAGCCTTTGCTGAAGAAATGGCAACGGCCGGTAAAGAAACACATTGGAGCAGGGACAGGAACCTGCGTGATGTGCTTGTACATCTGTACGAGTGGCATCAACTGCTACAGAGTTGGATAAAGACCAATCTTAACGGCGAGTACAAGACCTTTCTGCCCAAACCGTACAACTGGAAAACCTATCCGGCAATGAACGCAGAGTTTTGGAGGAAGCATCAAAGCACGCCATTGACAGAAGCAAAGGCGAAGTTGAAAGAGAGTCACAAAGAGGTAATGGCGCTGCTGGAGCAATTCTCCAATGATGAACTCTTTGCCAATGGCTCGTTCGACTGGACGGGTACTTCCACGCTCGGTTCCTACTGTGTTTCGACAACGGCAAGCCATTATGATTGGGCCATGAAGAAGATAAAGATGCATATTAAAACAAGCAACAAATAGATAAAATGGAGGTATAAACAATGGCTTTTGACTATAAGAAAGAATACAAAGAGTTTTATATGCCCTCCCGAGAACCAGGCATTGTTACCGTTCCAAGCATGAACTACATGACGGTCCGCGGGCAAGGTGATCCGAATGCGCGGGAAGGAGAATACAAACAGTCGATCGGGCTTTTGTATGGAATTGCTTTTACGGTGAAAATGAGCCAAAAAAGCGATTATCGGATCGAAGGATATTTTGATTATGTCGTGCCCCCGCTTGAAGGCTTCTGGTGGCAGGATGGCGCAACAGGTATCGACTATGCGCGTAAAGGAAACTTCAAGTGGATTTCAGCAATCCGCCTTCCGGATTTTGTGACAAAAGCAGATTTGGAGTGGGCAATCAAGGAGGCAAAGAAGAAAAAGAAATCCGATTTCTCCAAGGTGGAGTTCCTGACCTATGATGAAGGGATATGCGTTCAATGCATGCACATTGGGTCTTATGATGATGAACCGGCTACTATTGCACGCATGCACGAATATATGGAGAGCCGAGGTTACGTCCTCGACATCGCAGATAAACGTATGCATCATGAAATTTATCTCAGTGACGCTCGAAAAGTAGCTCCCGAAAAACTGAGAACTGTAATCCGGCATCCGATAAGAAAAATGGACGATTGAAGAATTTTACACTCAACGAAAATGTACTGAGCATTCCTGAGTTAGCGAGTGAAGCCAATATGAGCAGTTCAAGATTACAAAAATGCTTCAAAAACGTCATCGGCAAGACGGTTGCCGTCTGTTGCCTTATTTATGACCTACAACAATAATATAGCAATGAAATTACTTTATAAATAGGAGTTGGAAATGGCAATAGAAAAACGGTATCTATCAGATGTTGCAGCGATACTATCTCACCGGCATGATAACGGTGCAGACCTTTGGGCAACGCCAGACAATAAACTGCTTAAAGGCTCTCCCTTTTCCACTTTTGATAGTGTGCTTTATCTTTTGGAGCTTGGAATGTCACCACAAGGACCTATTTTGAAAGCGGCTGCGGATTTGATTTTCAGTGCATGGCAGGAGGATGGGAGATTTAGAATATACCCGACAGGAGGTATCTATCCTTGCCAAACGGCGATTGCCGCCAACGTGCTATGCCACATGGGATATGCCGAGGACGAAAGACTTCAAAAAACTTTTCAGCATTTCTTAGATACTCAGTATCAAGATGGCGGTTGGCGGTGCAATAAATTTTCTTTCGGACATGGGGAAGAAACCGGGTACTCAAATCCGCAACCGACGCTCAAAGCACTTGACGCATTTCGTCTTAGTCAATATCTCAACAATGAGCCTGCACTGGATAGAGCTGTTGAATTTTTGCTGGGGCATTGGATTATTCGTAAGCCAATCGGCCCATGCCACTATGGAATTGGTACGCTATTTATGCAGGTCGAATATCCATTCAGAAACTACAATTTGTTTGAATATGTATATGTCTTGTCTTTTTATGACTATGCCAAAAATGACCGTCGTTTCCTTGAAGCCTTTGAAACTCTCAAATCTAAAACGGTTGATGGAAAAATTGTGGTAGAGCGTGTTGTGCCAAAGTTGGCAAACCTTTCTTTCTGTAAAAAGGGTTTTCCAAGTGAACTTGCGACAAGGAGGTATTATGAAATTTTAGAAAACCTAAACAAGGGATATTGACTACCTTAGAAAGAATTAGAATATTTAAAGCTTTGCCACATATGGTTGCCATAAACGATGGATAAAAACCGTTGTTGTGGCGGCATTTTTTTGCTCCTAAACAAGATACAGCGGCCTAACGGCGGTTTCGAATAATCAAAGCTGCCGTCTTCTTTTTTTTAAAAGTTAATATGGTAGGTGTATTAAAGTCGCTCTGAGGTATCGTCATAAGAATTTTGTATTGACACAATTTGACAATCAGTAGCTTGGTAAAAAAGCCTGTCCTCACCAACGGGATATTCTGGGTCAGTCCGAAAACCCTGTATGTTATGTTAATAAGCTAAAGTGAACTATCTTTGCGTTCAAATTAAAATAATTTGTCTAATGTTTTCCAATCGCAACCTACATAAATTACTACGAGTCATCTTCTCCGAGGTTCTAATGGTGTATTTCGAGATCTTCGGTTGGCATGAGGACTCCGTCAAAATCGAAGTTTGGCTTGATGAAAAAACTACATGAAACGTTCTGATTACAAGAGTGGAATTGTGATTTTACATGGTTTTACAGATGAGAAAGTGATTCAGGACTTTCCTCTGCGTGGCAAACCTGTTTATCTCCACGTAAGACGTCGTCGCTGGTATGACAAAGCTACAGGGGAAACGTTTTCTTATGCTTACGATGATCTTATGGGCGAAAGGACGAAACTTATTCTGGAGTTCGTTGCTTTTTTAAAAGAAGAAGATTGAAACTACCGCGGCTAGCATAAGCTTCATAGCAGATGCATATGGGATAAACGGAAAACTGTTAACTTCACAGTATAAGGAGTTTATGAGCGCATACAGACAGTGGGAACAGTTAGATCATGCCTCAGAATATGTCCTGTTCAAACAGAATATAGTCCTAACCTTTGTGTTGACGAGACTTCTTTGAGCTGTGGAGAATTATATACTGTTGTTACTAACCGTGCGGGACGTGGTGGCAAAGGTACATTTTTGCCCATGGTACGTGGACTGCGGTTTTACCTCCGGTCCGTGAACGTATCCTGCGGTAGAAATTTCACAGTTGGTTCTTTGCGTTGGCGAGCGAGGAAGCGATACTTCGAAAAATCAACCTGGCATTGTTTTGACGATGGAGCACGTAGCTTGATATTCTTTTTCCTTACTGATTCTTAATGTTCGGTGCGACGTTGCACCAACAGCAGAACTATAAGGCCTTCTTCCCAGTTACCTACAAGTGCCTTGGCTATTTTCTCTTTCGGGGTTTTGCACTGGATGTTAGCCGGACCGGGAAGTTTCTTTGGGGCACGTTCACCTGCGAGAATGGCTTCAATGATACGTATGTCGGATTTTCCCGTAATGTCGAACAAGACAAGCGTAAGTTTTATGTTTATCTGCTGCATAGTTTTCTACATGGGCAAGACTATACTTGAGGCTTTAAGGGAGAGGGTATCACGATGAGGGGTGAGTGTCCTCATCCGTTTGGTGTCGTTGTGCAGTTGGAAACTTGCCTTGAGCAATCCGTACTGGTGCAGCAACATCAGCCATTCAGCATCCGACTTGTCGGTTTTCCTCTCCGTTATGTTCTTCACGTCCCTTGCGTTGGTCAATACAATATCCAGCCCGTCCTCCTGAAGACGGCAGGACAGCGGTATCCAGTAACCCCAGGTGGATTCTATTGCAATTGTTTTTATGCCGCATTTCCTGAGCCATGCCGAGATGGCATGTAGGTCGGGTGTATATGCTCCGAACGCACGATTGTTGTCCTTGGAGTGGTCAGCAAGAACGCAGACCTGCATGATACCGTCAGCTATATCTATTCCCGACACATCGGGATTGACTATCCGAAGTTCCGCACTTTTGGCGGACTTGACTTTTTCTACTTTCTTTGCCATGGTAATATTGTTACTGTTGTTAGTGGATAAAAGGCATAAGCCATGTTCTGTCAGGGAGGATTCTTTTATACGGCCTCTGACGGCTGATCTTCGATTCTCAGGACACGGAGCCATACTTTTTGTGGGATTGAAGGCCTCAAAAATAACCTGCTTGCTTTTTATGCCTACGGCAAAGATAACTAAAAATGTTTCTGCCGCCGCAGATGGTGGAAACGTTCCGTATTCCACTCTGATTTCAATCAAGACAAAGGTTTGACTTTACTCTTTTCGCCATCATTGGGCCGAACTTTCAAGCTCTTGTTATTACCGAAGATAAACTCGATGCCTTTCTTTTCGGCATTAACTTGCAGAGTGATATAAAAAGATTTGCTGCTCTTGGTGGTCATGCCTTCTACCTTCATGGCTTTACCTTCCACAAGGTCTTTATACTGTTTATCGGAAAAGGGCACGTCCTTGATTTCCTAGGGAATCGTCACCTGGCCGGTATGCAGAGTGATGATCTCATTCGTCGGCGGGTCGATGGAAACATAGACACAGAAGGGCTCGCCATGTTTAAGCGTCACTTTGATCCTCCTGCCGAGATTATCCGTAATGAAGAGTTGCTCTTTTTCTTCGGGCGAAAACCTGGGTCTCATATGGAGGAAGTTAAGTTGCGTTTTTTTCGGAGCGGATGGATGGTCAAACCGATATCTCCGTTTTGCCTATGCAGAAAGTAAGACGCGCTTCGGTATAGATGGTCGTGCCACCCATGGAGACGGCAATAGTAATAAGGTTGGTCTTTTGACATGAGCATCTTTTCCTGCTCTCCGCTCAACTTCAGCCGTTCACGGGAGGAGCTAAAACTGTCGAGCACTTTCCTGTCTACCGTTTCGGGGCGATAACAGTAGTATTCTCCTGTATGGGTAGAAAAACCTCAAAGCGTATATCCATATTCACCGGCTGCTGTGTGTTGGGCAGTTTACGGCTTTGGAGCATTGTGCGGGGATTTTCTACGCCTTGCTCCACATTGCTTGCTAAGACTTTGTATAGTCCGAAACAGGGCGGGGAGTTGAATTGTTTGAAGAAATTGCTCATTAAAATCTTTAGCAGTCCGTCTTTGCTGTTGAATTTTAGGAATGCTGCTTGGCTAGTAGCAGTTTCGATTGTTTTGAGGTTGCTTTATTCGTTAATGCCTGAGACGACGGAGACTTTTTCCTACTCCTCTTGGCCCTTCACTTCTGTCCGGTCTTCCAAGCCCAAAACATAATCCTTGTTTTTCGGTTCCATAATACTGATATTTTAAAAGATGTGTAAACTCGTTGCAATCGGTATAAAATTACAGGCTATGAAGCATCTTATGTAGGAATGGGGAAAAGGCAGGAAACGAAAGGGTGAAAAAGAAACGGAGCACATCATAAAAGAAGGCTAAAAACTAATGGCAACAAACAATACTATTTATTTGTTAATTTTACAAAAAAACATGCGTAATCTACCCATTTTTGCAAGATGTTTTTTATTTTGCCCAAAAATACCGTCATTTTGTTTATTTCAGACAAATTCGACAGTGTGGAACAATTGAAATTTGTTAAACACCTATTATATTTTAACACATATACTGATGGAAACAACAGGAATAAAACTGCTGGTATTCACAAGAATAGTCTTGTCAGTTCTTCTTGTCGGAAGTTTGTTTTGCGATTGCAGCCATTCCAGAAAAAAAACGGGTCATGGATCAATCTATGAATACAAGACGCGGTATGTCGGAGATAATACGAAGGTGATAGGTGTTGTAAACAGGCAGGATTATCCTGAAGGATTAAAATATGCTTCCATTGCGATTGATGTAATTGAGCCAGGTGGTACCTCCTGTCTCTTGGTAAAAATGCAGGCAGAAAAGCCAGTCGCAAAAGGGAAACTTTTCAAGAATGCGGTTAGTACTTTTGCATTGATTGACAACCTATCACAATTGAAATATGTTAATTCCATAAACGATACGACGATTGCTTCCTTCAGTATAGATGCTGTCAATCTGACTCTAAAAGAAAACGGACAAAACAGCTGTGAGGAAATAGGGAAAAGTAAAACGCTTTTTTTAACTTATCTCAATGCAGAGTAATTTATACTTATGTATGATTCATTCAACATTTATATTATCACTGATCAACAAAAACAACAATTATGAAGAAAGTATTTATTTTAGTATGTTCATGCGCTCTTTTGACCGCTTGCAACAATGGTGTGAAAACAAACAAGAGTAGCGAAACAGACACTGTTGCTATCGAAGTCCCCGACATGCACAATGCGGAAATTTCATTGGACTACGAGGGAACTTACAAAGGGGTTCTACCGGCAGCTGATTGTCCTGGCATTGAAACGATTCTGACGTTGAATCCAGACAAGACCTTTACACTCCATTCCGTATACATTGACAGAAACAGTTCATCGGATGGAGAGGGAACATACACGGTAAAAGAAGACTTGCTGACACTCCAA
This sequence comes from Parabacteroides sp. KHUB-02, assembly GCF_056640955.1. Taxonomy (NCBI): domain Bacteria; kingdom Pseudomonadati; phylum Bacteroidota; class Bacteroidia; order Bacteroidales; family Tannerellaceae; genus Parabacteroides; species Parabacteroides sp. KHUB-02. Next base: position 1,990,929 of record NZ_JBWQEV010000001.1, read on the forward strand.
GAAAAAGGTGGTGAACTGTCCTATTACCATGTGGGGGAAAACTGTTTGCGTAAACTGGACATGGATAAAAAAGAAATGACAGGGGAACTTGCGGAAGATTATATTTTGAAAAAAGAATAAACGATCGTTTGTCCCTTTTAGCACACCATCACCATGATTGCATGCTTTTCACTTATCTATATAATAAATCAGCTTGAAACATATAGGAGATGAAAATTTCTTGGAAGTACATAAACGTAATGTTATTGGTGTTGCTGTCATTAGCATCCTGTAAGTTCAAGGTCGAAGAAAAACAGAATATCGTAGCTGTGTCCGGCATTGGGAGTATGCGGGCACAGCCCGACATGGCGCGAATAAACATCAGTTTCGCTCATACAGCACCTACTACTCAGGAGGCTAAGATGGTTGTGGAACAGACGATGCAGGCGATTTTGAAAGTGCTTCAGAACGAGAATATCGAAACTAAGGATTTGAAGACGACTTTGCTCAGCTATCGGGTGGAGTATGAATACAGGAATGGCCGCCGTGTCTGTCTTGGACAGAAAGCGGAACAGAACGTTGAGCTTACCGTAAAAAAACTGGTGAAAGATGCCGGAAGATTTTCTGCATTGTTGGACGAGATTGCTGTTATTGACAAGGTTGAAATCAATGACATCCGTTTTGACACAGACCAGAAGACGGAGCTATTCAGGAAAAGTCGTGAATTGGCATACAATAAAGCGTATGAAAAGGTTGAGCAGTATGCGGCATTATGTGAACGGAAAATCGGTAAGGTTATAGCCATTACGGAAAATCGTAATCGGGATTTTCCGAAGCCACACTGAATATTCGTTTCAAACGTGTGGAGAAAGCCTGCGCTGCAGCAGATGCTTCGACTGTTCCAATGGAGACAATAAAGTAATGACAGAAGTCCATGTTGTTTTCTTATTGGAGTAAAAGGTGTAATAGCAGTGAGAAAAATGGTATTTAAATGATCAGATTGTGAACCAATCTATCAGTATCTATGGCAAGACTTTTGCTGAATGTTACATTCGGGGTTTTAGCTTCATGCCGATAGACTGGTTATTTATGGCTTTCATTATTATTTTGGAATGTCGGTTTGCATTCATATACCTATCCCATAGATAGGTCCATAGATTTAAGAGTTTGTCGGATAATACTGGTCAATAAATTGATAAGTGGCATTTTAGACATCCTTACAACTTTGATGTTTACGGGAGGATGGATTATTGTTGTATGGTTTCTTTGGGTAAGTGCCCATGAGATATAATTGGGGACTGCCAGCGAAATCTTTCCTTTCGCACTATATATCATTGCTTTTATCTTATCTGTTTTGATTGAGGGAGCTGTGAATTGGGTATTTCTAAGGAAAAATTATCGGGTAGGGCAAATTATGCGTTCTACTTTTGGAGCAAATACCAGTTCATACATATTCGCTCCATTCATCATGTATGGATACGGTTTTGATGTATTAAAAATGAATTCCACTTTTACAACAGAAACCAAAAGGTTGTGTTTTGTTTGCATGAAGCAAGGATGATACAGGCATGTATCATATGCAAATATAAATATTTCCTTATATAGGTTGCTCTCCCTTTTAATTTATGCGCTATTTATAGTCGGATTACAAAGAATTTCCTATATTTGTTATGTTAATCTATGAGATTTTTCATTAATGTTCTGTCTACTAAGAAACTTCAATATTTCAAAGAACAATTTTTTATATTTTAATAAGATAGTAATGTGGTATTATAAGATATAGCTATATTATGAAGAACCTGAAAATAATAAATTTTATACTGTTTATCATTCTTCCTTTCCCAGTCTTTGCCAGCTATGAGCATTTTAAAGTTTGGGATATGTCGGATGGGTTATCGAATAATACAGTAAAATCTATTACCCAAGATCATCTGGGATTTATTTGGCTGGGAACGTTTGACGGACTGTGCAAATTTGACGGAGTTGATTTTACGATCTTCAGACATGATCTTCAGGACAGTTTGTCTATCATAAATAATCATGTGGAAGTCGTGGCTTCGGTGAGAGATGAGCTTTGGGTAGGAACCGAACGGGGATTGAATCTTTATTCTTATAAAGAGAATAATTTTCGTTTGTGCGAATGGATTCTTCCGACAGGTGAAAGACAAAAGATAACGGAAAGCATCAAAAATATCGTAGTGAATCAAGAGAGTGTCTTTATATTGACCTTTTCGCATCAACTATTGGTGCGTAAAGAAGGATGTGTCTTTGAACCGTGTGACTATAAAAAGAATATAGAATGGCTGTCTATTTCAGGCTATAAAGAGGGTTTATTGATCGGACATGCCACCGATGGTTTGTATGTCATTGATCCCGATGAAATGAGGATTCGGGCTCATTTCCCGTTTGACTCAAAGATACTGAGCGACTGTCTGTATTACAGTACAAATAAAGATATGATTTTTCTTGGTTTTGGTATAGGCTATCCAAGTCTCGCTTTTAGGATGAACAAAGAGAATAGCCTTGAAAAGTTGGAAGTCAGGATACCGTCAAGCGTAAAGACAATTGTCGATTATAAAGATGAAACATTATTTGGAACAGATGGAAACGGGCTGATGGTTTTTAATGAATCAGGATGTTCCGACATTTCTTCGGGGGAAAGTGATATGAGTAGTGATGCCATTTATTCATTGTTTGTAGATCGGAGACAGAATCTTTGGATTGGTACATACCGGGGAGGGCTGAATGCAAGTTCGGAACATTACGACTGGTTTCAGTCTTTCTGCATACAAAATAAAAAACTCTCGTATGATATGGTAACCGCTGTCGTTTCTCAAAAGGAACGGTTGTATGTGGGACTGGACGGCGGAGGACTGAATATTTATGATGTAAAAAATGACAAGCTACTGAAATATACAACGCATAATAGCGGCATTTCGGGAGACAATCTTTTGTCGTTATCAGTGGATGATGATTTCGCCTGGTTGGGAATATATGGCAAGGGACTCAGTCGCTATTCACTATCCGGTCACACTTTTAAGAATTATGTCTTGCCACCGGTTAAAGATAAAGAGAGTGCAAATAGAATATGGCAGATAAAGGACGATGGTGAGGGTAATATTTGGATTATAGCCGAAGACGTTTATTGTTTCAATAAAAAGAGCGAGACATTCACGGTAATCGACAATCTGAGTAACCTGAATGCTTTGAATATTATATTTGAAAACGATGTCATTTGGGTTTGTACGATGGGATATGGGCTTTATAAATTTGACCGGAAGACGACAGAACCTCTTGAACATTACTTTAAAGAATCAGAAAAAACTCCCATCCCCGGTAATATGGTACGGTATATGTTCATTGATTCCCGGAATCAAGTATGGTTCTCGATAGAATATGCCGGTTTATATAAATTAGACCAAAGTTCCGGGGAAGTCACTCCGTATGGAGTTGAAAGTGGCCTGACGGATACAAATGTAGTGGGGATGTTGGAAGACAAGTCCGGTTATTTATGGGTGAGTACATATAATGGCTTGTTCCGCTATAATCCTGTCAATGGAAAGTTTATTCGTTTTGGTAAGGAAGATAACTTGACTTCTACCCAATTCAATTATAACGCGTGTTTTCAAGAGGGTGATGCAATGTATTTTGGAAGTACGGGAGGATTGTTCAGTTTCAAACCGGAAGATATTAAATATGACGGTGAACAGGTCAATCATGTGTATTTTACCAATCTTGAACTGTTGAATCATGAGAATAAAGTTGTGAGTCTCTATGGCATACAACCGGAGGATATACACTTGTCATATGATCAGAACTTCTTTACGATTCATTTCTCAACGCCGGAGTTGATTTCCCCTGACAAGGTACAATTCTCTTGTTATATGGAGAATTTTGAAAACGGCTGGTCTGAAATCTCCCATGCCCGACAGATATCCTATACTAATATTCCCCCCGGAGAATATTATTTTTATGTCAAGGCTTCCGACAATGAAGGGCAATGGACCGATAAGGCATCCCGCCTGAAGATTATTATCACACCCCCTTGGTGGAAAACCACTTGGGCATTGTCGCTTTGGGGCCTGCTAATCCTGGGACTTATCATTTTTATATTCTGGCTATACCGTCATGAATTGAATATAAAACATTTGGTACATTTGAATGAGATAGAGAAGAAAGCGGCTAAGAATATTAACGAAGCAAAGCTAAGCTTTTATACGAATATTACGCATGAACTGCGTACGCCTATTTTTTTGATAACCTCTCCTTTGGAGGAACTTCTAACGAGTAGGGAGGGCAGAGGGCCTGTTTCGGTTCCTAAATCTTTCCTGGTGAGTATGTACAGGAACGCTATGAAACTGAACAAGCTGATTAGCCGAATTATAGACTTCCGTAAACTGGAGTCCGGAAAGTTGAAACTCGAGCCGCAATCACTAAATCTGGTCACTTTCTGTAAAGACTTGACGGTGGATTATGAAGCTCTCTGCCAGCAGAAGAATATTATTTTTCATTTCTTGCCGTCACGGACAATTATTCGTGTCGAGTTTGATCCCGAAAAGATGGAGATTCTTTTGTCCAATCTCATTTCCAATGCTTTTAAATATACCCCGGAAGGAGGGAAAATCGTATTATCTATCGATGAAACGGACGAAAAAGTAACGCTAGTGGTTGAAGACAATGGCATCGGCATTCAAAAAGAATTTCAGGAAGTTATATTCGATCGCTTTTTCCAGATAGAAAATACCGAAATATTCTCTACGGGGGATGGTATCGGGCTTTCCTTTGTAAAGCACTTGGTCGAACTGCATGACGGAACGATACGCGTGGAAAGTGAACTGAACAAAGGGGCTAAATTTATAGTTGAGCTTCCCAAAAAAGAAAGAGTGGATGAACCTGTTTCTTCGGAAGAAGAAATCATTATTGTGCCGAAATCTGTAAAAGAGAATATGCTTGTCGTGACAGAGTCGGCCTCTTCCCCGGCAGCCCCCCACACCTTATTAATAATAGATGACGAGAGCGAGATACTCGATATGCTGGAGTGCTTCTTAAGCAGTGATTTTAAGATATTGAAGGCAAGTAATGGTATGGATGGACTTTCTTTGGTGCAGACCGCATTGCCCGATATCATAATCTGCGATGTGATGATGCCTAAAATGAGTGGGACGGATTTCCTGCAATTGATGAAAGGAGATAAGAAACTGGCTCATATTCCTGTCATTATGTTGACTGCCAAAACTTCAGAGGAAGACCAAATGGTGGCTTTTGATTGCGGTGCGGATGCTTATCTGACCAAACCGATTTCATTAAAATATCTTCGTAAACGTATTGATCAACTGTTGGCGCGTGTAGAATCGGCAGAGGTGGTGAACTCATTGGCGAAAACGGAAAAGAAATACTCGAAAGAAGAGCAGAAGTTCCTGTTGAAGTGCCGGGAAGTTATTGATAATAACCTGAATAATTCCAGTTTTGAGATAATGGCTTTTGCGGAACACATGGGGATGAGTCATTCCACCTTGTACCGTAAAATAAAAGGGATGACCGGAATGACTGTTGTTGAATTTATAAATGAATACCGGCTGTTCAAAGCCGTTCAATATTTTAAGGAAGGCGAGACGAATATTGGTACGGTATGCGCTAAATGCGGATTCAATGATGTGAAACATTTCCGTGATCTTTTCAAACGTAAGATGAATATGACTCCCAAACAATATGTGCTTAGTTTATAGCCGGATCTGATTATTTGATTCACTTATTCACGACGGATTCTTCCGAATCGCCCAATAGCCGAATTTCACCCTAAAAAAGCCGAATTTCTCCCCTTTCAGGCAATGCATCCTGTTTAGTTTTGCGACAAAACGAGGGTGCAATGCCTTGAATAGTTAATTTTAAAATCAGTTTTATGGAAAAACATTTTTTCTTTATTTCGTTAAGGAAGACTTTATTCCTGACAGCGACATTTGTTTTATTAATAGGAAACACGCAGCCTTCCTATGCAATGCTAGGAGTAGACGAGGAGTTGCAGGTTATGCAGAACGACATAGTCAAGGGACGAATCGTCGATACAAACGGAGAAGCGGCGATATCGCTAATGCGCAAAAGTATCTGAATGAGGTAAGAAGCCATATCAACTTGGCTCCTAAAAACCATACAGGAAGCCAATTGTTTGAAGACATCATGAACGAGCGTCATCTGGAGTTTGGAATGGAAGGCTTCCGGTTCTTTGACGTGGTACGTGTAGGATGGGGAGAGAAAGTCTTTAACGGAACCAAGAAGGCGGAATTTGGAGCTAAGACTCCTTTCAGCGCCGGTGCGGAAGTATTGCCTATACCTCAAACCGAGATTGATATTAGTGACGGTTTAATAACTAATTAATAAGGAAATAACAATTCGCAAAAATCATAATAGCATGAAAAGGAATTTAGTATTGCTCGGAATCTGTCTCTTGGCCGTATCGTTCGTTGGAGAGGCCTTTGGACAGAAGAAAAAACCTCGTATCGGTATTGCCGGTATACAGATAGAAAACAGCGTGTTCGTCCCGAATAGGCAGCCGCTCGTAGGACACCCCGTAAGAATGCCGGACTATCTCAGCCCAGACTCCGCAATGGGACAGGCGGCCACTTGGCTTCCCACGCAGATTGGCTATGGCGGTGGAAGAGGCCCCGTGACAAAAGAATCGTACGACGCGTTTGTGGAAAAAACATTGGAGATGATCAAGGCCAATATGCCATATGACGCTTTCTGGTTTTATAACCACGGAGCTTGTAGCGTGGAAGGCGTAGCCGATCCCGAGGGCGAATTCATGGAGAAGGTGCGTAGCTTGATCGGAAACGATGTCTTGACTACCACCACGATGGACCTTCACGGAAATACGTCTTGGTTGGTAGCTCTCAACTCCGATTTGATTACGACTTATCGTCAAGCACCGCATGCGGATTCTCGTGAATCACATCGGCGAGGGGTTGTCAATTTGTTGGAACGTCTTGAATCAGGGAAAGGGCGTCCGGCATACAAGGCATGGGTTGCTGTTCCTGTCCTAGTTTCCGGCGAATGGTCGAGTACCCGTGTCGAGCCTGCGAAATCGCTGTACGCATTGGTTCCCGAGGTTGAAGCCATGCCCGGAGTGATAGACGCAGGGATCTGGATCGGTTATGTTTGGGGAGACAACCCACGGAACCAAGGAACCGTGATGGTTTACGGTGACGATGAGGAACAGGTAAAAGCCGGGGCGAAGAAACTCGCCCAGAAATTCTGGGATGTCCGTAAGCAGTTCTCGCTGGAAGCTCCGGGATATTCGCTCGAGAAATGTATCGATTTGGCAATAGCAAGCAAAAAGAAGCCTTTCTTTATCAGTGATATGGGAGATAATCCCGGCGGAGGCGGCTCAGGCGAGGTCACTTGGACTTTGGCGAGACTCTTGAAGCGTCCGGAATTCCAGACTGATAAGGGAAAGAGCGTTCTTTATTGCTCCATCCCGGGAGAAGAAGTGGTTAAGCAGGCACGTAAGGTCGGCGTAGGCGGACACGTAGAAGGCATGGTAGGTGCCATGGTCGATAATTCCTACGAAGGTCCCGTGAAATTGTCGGGTACCGTGGTTTATGTCAGTCCGGAAGAAGACAAGAACGCGGAATCATGGAGACGGAAAAGAGATATCGCTATCGTAAAGACCGGAAGCGTTTATGTGGTAGTAGGCACATCGTCTCCCACTCCAAACCTAGAGGGTTCAGGAATTGACCCGAAGGAAATGGATATCGTAATGGTTAAACAGGGTTACCTTGTAACCCAATGGTACAATATACAAGCGGATTGGGTGATGGCTTTTACAAGGGGAGGCGTGGATCAGGACTTCAAGAAGCTTCCCTATAAGAATATCGTGAGACCGATGTTCCCGATCGATCCAGACATGGCTGATCCGGAATTGAACGTTATCATGGTTCCTTCCGCCAAGCATTACTATGGCAGATAGATCGTATTGATCGATTTTTTACTGCAATGCCTATGCAGTGTTACTGCAATAGGTGTTGCAGTATTACTGCACAGGCATTGCAGCATCACTGCAACCCGGATTGCAGTGATGCTACTAAATTATCCTATATTCCTACTCAATAACTTTCGGACTTGCTCCTCCGTTAAATTCCGGCGGCTCGCATAATCTCTCATCTGCTCCTCATCGATAGAACCGATCATGAAATATTGAGAAGAGGGATGGGCAATATAAATCCCACTAACCGAAGCCGTAGGATACATGGCACCATTCTCGGTTAACGAAACACCAATTCGCGACATATCGAGCAATCCATCCAATGTGAAATTCAATAATTGATCCGGTAGAGAAGGGTAACCGATAGCCGGACGGATTCCTTGGTATTTCACCTTGTAAAGATCCGGGATAGACAAGGATTCGTCTTTAGCATATCCCCAATATTCTTTACGTACTTTCTCATGAAGATATTCGGCTGTAGCTTCCGCTAGGCGATCGGTCAAGGTTTGCAGCAACATTGAATTATAGGTATCGCCTTCTTCCTCAAATTTATCCTTCAAACAATCAGCGCCAGCTCCAGCGGTAACGACAAACGCCCCTACATAATCAGTTCGCTCCTCGGAAACCGGTATTACATAATCGGAAAGACATTTATAAATATTTTCCTCTTTTTTTACTTGCTGACGTAATAAAGGCAGCGCTATATCACCCATTCGGATCGTATCCCCTTCACTATTCGCTGAGAAAAATCCGTAAATCGCTTTACAATATTCAACCTTCATATTGACCAGCCGATCCAATAACCTAACAGCATCCTTGTATAATTGCATCGCCTCGGTAGCCTTCGCACGATCTTTTTCCGGGAATCCGGCCAACCAAGAGGCACGACAAGAATCGCAACCATGTATCTGGGAGATTTCCGAGAAACGGCCATTCAATTTCCATGCGCTAAAAAAGAAGGTCCAGTGGATATAAGGAATCACTTCTTCCAAGGGGATATAAGGGATAACATGTACCCCCATCCGGGCCGGAACAACCGGTGTATACCCGGTCCAATCTATTTCTATCGGATGCTTACGAGCCTCTGAAAGAGAAGCCAAGGTCTCTTTCTTCTGCCCTAAAGAGGCACGCAAGGCTTCTTGTTCTTGTTCCAACTCCCTGATATAAGCGTCACGGGTATCTGGATTCAATAGTTTGGCGGCGATCAACGGATTCTGTGAGGCATCCAGCACATGAATCACCGGATAATCATAATGCGGAGCGATCTTCACTGCCGTATGCAATTTGGAGGTCGTAGCGCCACCCACCATCATAGGAATCGTAAGTCCCGCTTTCTGCATCTCGTCCGCGACATGCGCCATCTCTTCTAAAGAAGGGGTTATCAGGCCGGATAAGCAAACCAGATCCGGTTTCTCCTCGATCGCTTTCTTTATGATCACATCTGCGGGAACCATTACCCCTAAATCAATCACCTCGTAGTTATTACAAGACAATACGATAGAGACGATATTCTTACCTATATCATGTACATCCCCTTTTACCGTAGCGAAAATCACTTTACCGGCCTTTGCGGAGCCGGAAGCTTTCTTTTCAGACTCAATGGCCGGTTGTAAAATAGCCACGGCCTTTTTCATCGTACGTGCGGTCTTCACGACTTGAGGGAGAAACATCTTTCCGGCACCGAATAACTCGCCGACCTTATTCATTCCGCTCATTAACGGACCGTCAATTATATCCACGGCATGCGGATAAATCCGCAAGGCTTCTTGTAAATCGTCCTCCAAATAGTCTCCGATCCCTTTGATTAAGGCATGTTCCAAACGCTCCTTCAATGAAAGCTCACGCCAAGCCTCATGCTTCTCCGGAGTTTCTCCGGAAGCTTGAACATGTAAATTTTGAGCATAAGTAATTAATTCCTCGGCAGCTTCCGGACGGCGTGCCAAGATCACGTCTTCCAACAAGGTACGGAACTCCGGCTCTATATCCTCATAAAGTACGGAGGTAGACGGATTCACGATACCCATATCCATCCCCTTCCCGATCGCATGATATAGAAATACGGAATGCATAGCCTCGCGTACATGATTGTTCCCCCGGAAAGAGAAAGATAAATTACTTACACCACCACTCACCTTCGCGCCCGGCAAGTTCTTCTTGATCCATTCAACGGCACGGATAAACGCCAGACCATAGCCATTATGTTCCTCCATACCGGTAGCGATCGCCAATACATTCGGGTCAAAAATAATATCTTGGGGATTGAAATCGATCTTTTCAGTCAATAGGCGATAGGCCCGTTCACAAATCTCAATCTTTCTTTCATAGGTATCCGCCTGCCCCTTCTCATCGAAAGCCATCACGACCGCAGCCGCACCCAGTTGCTTAATACGGGCGGCATGTTTAAGGAAGACCTCCTCTCCTTCTTTCAAGGAGATGGAATTCACGATGCTCTTTCCTTGCACGCACATCAAGCCTTCCTCGATCACTTCCCATTTAGAAGAATCGATCATGACGGGTACACGGGCAATATCCGGTTCGGAGGCGATCAAGTTTAAGAATGTCTTCATTTCTTTCACGGCATCCAACATACCATCGTCCATATTGATATCGATCACTTGGGCGCCATCCTCCACTTGCTTACGAGCGATCGTCAACGCTTCCTCATAACTGCCTTCTTTTATCAAGCGTAAGAATTTCCGAGAACCGGCCACATTACAACGCTCTCCCACGTTCACGAAATTATTCTCCGGTTTCACCTCCAGCAGTTCCAAGCCCGACAGCCACAGGCAATCCGGTTTCAAAGCCGGGATATGCGGTTTAGCTCCTTTCACCAACTCCGGATACCGGGAGATATGCGCTGGAGTCGTTCCGCAACAGCCTCCGATAATGTTCACTAATCCCTCTTCCACAAAAGGCTTCACATGTTGGGCCATTTTATCCGGCGTCTCGTCATAGGTACCAAAACTATTCGGCAATCCGGCGTTCGGATAAGCGCTGATATAATAGGGGGCATACTTCGCCAACTCTTGTAAATAGGGCTTCATATCCGCCGCTCCGAAAGAGCAGTTTAAGCCAACCGAAACAATATGTGTATGCTGTATGGAAGCTAAGAAGGCCAATAAAGTCTGTCCGGAAAATGTTCGTCCACCTTGCGCAGACAAAGTCAAAGACAACATAATCGGCAGGTCTTTTTCTTTCTCTTTCAACACGACCTCAGCCGCTTCCAATCCCGCTTTTACGTTCAACGTATCGAAAGTAGTCTCGAAAAGGATGATATCCACCCCGCCATCAACAAGTCCCTCGACTTGCTCCTTGTAGGCATTATACAAATCTTTATAAGTTACGGCACGATAAGCGGGATCGCTTACATCCGGACTCATGGAAGCTGTCTTATTGGTAGGACCGATCGATCCGGCCACGAAGATCGTACGATCCGGATGCTCTGCCATATAGGTATCCGCCACTTCCCTCGACAATCGGCCGGCGGCCAGATTTATCTCACGTACATAGGCCTCCATCGCATAATCTGCCATGGAAATAGCATTCGCGTTAAACGTATTCGTAGCGAAGATATCCGCTCCCGCATCCAAATACTGACGATGAATAGACTGGATTACATCCGGGCGGGTGATACACAATAAATCATTGTTCCCCTTCAATTGTCCCGGAAAATCGGCGAAACGTTCGCCTCGGTAATCTTGTTCGTTTAGTTTGAAACTTTGGATCATGGTACCCATACCACCATCCAAGATCAAAATGCGCTCATTCAAGAGTCGCAGAAATCGTTCCTTATTCATAAATATGTTTTACCTTTCTTGCGTACATATAACTATATCCCCGGAGGATCCATACCACAGCGATGGCGAAAAACAGACGGGTAGGCACCACCCAAAGAACGGGTACCCCTATCGCGGCAAAGATGATCGTATCTTCCAACAGGGAATGGCACACGGCCAAATGATGGTTCAGCAAGTTGCCGTCACCGTAAGACAACTTCCTCTGCTCCATTTGCTCTACCATAATAGCCCCGCCATAAGCCAGTCCGACCACATTACCTACCAACCACAAAAAAGCGGCATCTTGAGGCAAGCCAAATAATCGCATCAGTGGAGAAAAGACCGAGGACAATCCTTTCATTAGATTAAACTCTTCCAATATATAATGAAGGATCATTAAAGCCGTAACAATTATCAAAATAGAAATCACCACCTTCATCGAGCTGGTAAACCAAAGTACGAATACTTCCAACCAATTATCGCATACAGCCGCGCTTTGAGCGATCCCGACCTGTCCCCATCCTTCATGGGGCATTACCCAATTCAAAGAAAAGGCGATCACGAAACTCATGATCAAACGGAGCAGCGTCATCTCCCAGAAAGAAGACCCGGTCTTTGCCTGTACGGAGGATTCTACCATTAGATTATGGGAAGTAAGGCACATCAATGCCAATATCGTAGCTTCACGGACTCCTAAAGACATCGAGGTGATCAAAGCGATCGGAGCATATAATGGGGAGAATATACTGGTTATAAAAACAATGGCTGTCTCCCCCGGCAGACCCACCAACGAGAACACGGGCACTAACCAATCCGAGATCTGACCTAATATTCCGGAATATTGCAATATACGGACCAATAAAGAAATAGGCAAAATAATCTTTAGCAGCCATAAACACGTCTTGCCTGCTTTAGGCAGAGCTTTCAGGATACATCCCCAAACCCTACCGATCACGCCTTGCCCTGTTTCCATCTCGACTTATCGTTTGAAAGCCCGATCCATCTCCCGTCGGTCGTCACGTTCCCGGATGGAGTCTCGCTTATCATATTCCTTTTTACCTCGTGCGATCGCGACGACTACTTTCGCCAATCCTTTCTCATTGATAAACAAACGAGTGGGAACGATCGTAAAACCACTAGCACGAACCGCACCCTCGATCTTTCGTAATTCCTTTTTGGTAAGAAGTAATTTCCGGTCCCGCCGTGCGTTGTGATTATTGTACGTACCGTAAAAATATTCGGCGATGTACATATTCTTCACCCACAGTTCCCCTTTTTCCACGATACAAAACGTATCTACCAAACTCGCCTTCCCTAAACGGATCGATTTAATCTCCGTTCCGGTCAGTACGATCCCGGCCGTAAAAGTGTCGAGCAACTCGTAGTCGAACGTCGCCCGCTTATTCTTTATCTGTATGTTATTACTAATCTTCTCCTTCATCTTGTGTTATTCTGTCAAAAACTCAAACCGGGCATCAGCATCGATAACAAAATCTCGATAACTGCCGGAGTCAGTAATATAATGGCGGTTGTAAATCCTACGAACTTCAAGCGGATCTTCTCCTCGACTCCCATATACGGACCAGCGCCTTCCCAAACAATATAGAATGTATAAAGGATAAATATCCGCAAGAAGAAAAACTCGGGAAGCAACATCAATACGATATTCAAAGCGAACATCAACGACGAGGAATACCCGACGAAGCGCAACCACAGTTTCAAATCCTTCTCCCGTTTAAATATACCTTGCCATATCTCGTTCATCAGATAAGCCCCGAGGTAAAAACCACCGAACGAGGACACCAATGTCCGGATAGACGACTTCAAGGCCAGCTCTAAATCAAACTCCTTCCGCGTAAACAATACGCCCAGAAAAGCCGCGACAGTAACGAAGCCGATCAAAGGATACACGAATCGGGATAAGAACTCCTCCTGCTTCTCTCCTTTTTTCGCTAACAAGCCCCACGCCTTCGCCGGCTGTGAGATGATAGCGATTACCCACCTAAATATCTCCTTATACATCTCTGTTTACTTTTAAATAGCAAAAGTATATATTTAATTCGTAAAACGCAACGTAAATACGTCGGTAGCCCCCCAAACACATGCGGTTGTATCCGCATTATAGCGTTCGGCATAATTTATTTTAAAGTTTATCTCATTTTGCCCCTCCCTGCTCTCTATCGCTTTGGCTTGGTCCAAAAACTTATCGATCGTAAAAGCGGTCGTATTGATCCATTTAGTGGAATCGCCGGTACCCCCCTCTTGGGTTACCCGGAGATATAGGTTATAGATCCGTTGTCCGTCATCATCTTTTTCCACCTCCTGATCAGGGTTATAGGATAAATTGAAAATATCCTTTTGGTCTACCTGATGATTTACATGTTGGGTTTGCAAGAAGAAACGTCCTTCCAAATAAATACTTTTCTTAAAGTCCAGCGTAACCAGACGCTCCTTGTCCAATACAACCGTAGTATCAGTCAATGTCTCATGCAAAGGCCATACAGCGACCGAATCATACTTATAAATCTCAGCGTTGTAAACACCATTGCCCAATTCCTCGCTAAAATTCGTCTTGAAATCAACCACACAGCAGTCGCCATCTTTCAAATCCGTCCGATTCTCAAACTCAGAGGAAGAGACGATAAAGATCTCCCCTTGATCATCCGCCGTGTAGATACATCGCATAGGATTCTCACGTATCACTCCTACTCGATGATAATTGATGGAATTACTTCCATCCCCCATACAAGAGGTCATTAAGAAAAATAAGGATAAAAATAAGCCGTATAAAATTCGCTTTCTCATCTTCTTTAGTTTATAAGTAAAGGATCTGTTACTCCCCATGTAAACTGGGTACTATCTTTCGGATTAATTTGATCGATATAATGAATCCGAACATACATATCCGCGTCGCGTCCACCTTGTTCTCGCATATCCTTGATAAAATTCGCCAGATTAAAGGCATTGATAACCGCGATAGCCTCCTCTGCCTTATCCTCTGGCTTTCCGGTCGTAGCGGCAGCCCGTAAATATAAGGAATAAATTGATTTCCGATTTTCAACAACTGGTTGTTGAGTCGGATCATAAGTCAGTTGCCAATTTAAAGCCCGGTCTTTTGTTGTCCAACAGGCGGAAGGCAAAAACAAATAATCTTCCAATTTGACGTACAGAACAGAGTCGTTCGGATTAACCGCAAGTATCGGTTGCTCATTTGTCAATAGTTTATGCGTATCCGTAAGAGGACTCTCAGCGTTTTGCTGGTTAACGGCGGTTTCCCCTTGTATCGTCACCGTATAATACCCTTTTTGTTCCGCACCCGTATTTTCCGGCAAGCTAGGATCATAATCAAAACTCACCAACAAGCATTTACCCTCTGAGTATGAGCTCAGCTTCGTCGCATAGATCCAACCGAACCGGGTATTAGCCATCATCAACGCGCTATCTCCATGTTGACGAACCACAGCGGCGGTCGTTCCCGGATTATAGACGTTATTTATGTCTTTTAGGCAAGAGGTAAACAGACCCATGATAACCGCCACCCAGACAAAACCTATTAAATTCTTGTATCTCATTTCACAATACTCCTCTTAAAGTACGCAAAGATACGATCTTTACCCATATACATAAAAAAAACGGCAAAAAAATAGGGCGTATCGATAATCTTCTTATCGGTACGCCCTCAACTTCTATACTAATTTCTTTATGAGTTTTTCACGACTTGGAATAGAACGGTATAAGAAGCCCATTTCAAATCCGTACTATCTTTTTCATTAATCGTATTTAGATAATTGACCTTAAGATTAAAAGACTTTGAATCTTTATTAGCCTCAGCGCTATTCACAGACTCCAATACAGACTTAACATTAAACGCACGGACTTCTCCTATGGATGATGCAGCAGAACCTGTTCCGTCCGCTACTTTAGCGACACGCAAGAACAAGTCATATGTCGGGACATTATCCACCATAGTAGGCTCCTTTGAACGATCCCAATATAAAGTATAAGAATTTTTCTGATCCTTAAACATATCCATTGTTATAAAGAAGAATAAATAACCGTCTACATACACCCCATAGTCGCCATTGCTAAATAGGTTTTTTACAGGTATCTCATTCTGAAGTAAGCTGGCCGAATCTGGCACATTATAAAAGACTGGCTGTCCTTTTGTTATCTCATCTGCCACAGAGATTGTCGCTGTTAAATAACCATTTGTCGCCGCATTCGCATTCTCCGGAGAATTTAGGTCTAATTCATAGTTGATCAAGTAACAAGCTCCGTCAACTACTTGTGCCGATAAAGACGGAGAGTATAATGCTCCCATATTTGTATTCAGTACCGTTTTATATGTCTTTTCAGAAAGACCTGCGACACCAAAGCCGGCACGAGTCACCGTATTATTCGATTCTCCAAGACAAGAGGTCAACAACAATAATGACGCAGCCGCCGCTGCTCCAATTAATTTAAATGCTTTCATAATTCAATTTTTCTATTTTTAAGTATTTGTATTTACACTGTTAATCTATCGAGTATTAAAAACCAAAACGAAATCCGAACTGAAGGCTCATGTTAAACGGCTTCTCCGAATGGATGGTTTCGATCTCGCTACCATTATCAAAATAATAGCTGGCTCCCACCTCAGCGAAAGCGCTTACAAAACGGATAATCGGATAACTTACACCCGCACGGGCATTTACAGACCATAGCCATTCTTTCATTCGAATATGTTCGCTTTGCTTTGCGATCTCTACCTCATCCGAGAATAATTTCATTCTACGTTTGCCTGCGACATTCACTTCCGCCATACCTCCGGCAGAGGCGTAAAACATAAAACGATTCCATTCCGCGATCTTATAAGTCAATGATAATGGAATTCCTATAAAATGCAATCGCTGATCATTCTCTATATGATACGTATTATTCGTACTCCACTCCGATCTTAAGTAAGAATAAGTTAATCCAGTCTGCAAAGAAAAACGATTATTCAAATAACGACTAATTGAGATCCCCACCCCAATAGGCGTCTTATGATGAATATCCGTCTTAGCAGGATCTTTCTTCTCCGCATCGAACGAATTTAAGCTCATCAGATTCTCACTCTTAAGCACGCTGCTATTCGTCACATACTGAGGGACCAGATTATCAGCGCCCATAGAAAGACCTCCACCTCCCATACCGAACCCCCATTTCCGGGACGCAGTCTTCTCCGGCTTCTTTTTAGCAACAGGAGTAGCATCCGCGACAAGTACATCATTCTTGAGAACAACTATCTCATCATTATTCCTTTCAACCTCCGGCTCAACGGTATCTTTCTCATTCGCCGGTATATCAGCAGACATTACCTCCGACTCAGAAATAGGCCGATCCTCTGCGCTCTCTACATTTTGCCGGAACGCTGCCATCCTAGCCTTAGCTCCCACTTTAACCGCTCCAGATGCCGCTTTTGCCTTCACGACCGCAGCAGCAGGAATAGTCGCTAATACGGGTGCTTGCTCCATCGTTTTCTCTACCGGAACAACCGGGGTATCCACGGATGTCGACTCTTGTGAAGACTGTATTTCTTGGGCTATAGGTAGATCTTCCATCTCCCTGTCATATAAATAGATACCACCCGATACGACCAATAAGGAGATCACGGCGGCGGCAACCCAGTAGCGAAGCGTACGACGCAAAGGAACCGGAGCCTTTCCGGGCAATCGATCGGCTATAGCCTCCCAGTCGCCGGGTAGCGTATCCATCTCGAAATCCTCTAGCTTCGATCGGATCGCGTCATCCCATATATCTCTTTCCTTTTTACTCATCTTATCTCAATACAATGCGTTAATTCTACGTTGTAATAACTGCTTGGCACGGGTATATTGGGAACGGGAAGTACTCTCTGTTATGTTCAACATCTCACTGATCTCCTTATGAGAATATCCCTCTATCGCGAACATATTGAATACGGTACGGAAGCCAACCGGCAACTCCTTCACTAGATTCATCAACTCAGCCGCCGACATGTCCGAGATAGCCGAACTATCGGGTTGAATCAGTTCCGCCGTATTGTCAAGATCGGTCGCTTCACGCAACACATCCGACTTTCGCAGATATTCCAACGCACAATTAACAAAGATCTTCCGCATCCACCCCTCAAATGAACCACTCCCTGTATAGGAATCCATACTGGTAAAGATTTTCACGAAGCCATCCTGCAACAAATCACGAGCCGTTTCCCTGTCGTTCACATAACGAAGGCAAACTCCCATCATTTTTCGGGAATACGCATCATAAAGCTCTTTTTGAGCTCGTCTCTCCCCCTTCCGACAACCCTCTATCAGTTGTAGCTCATTCATTCAGTCGTGCCTTGAACGTCTCCCTTCTGGAGACTGTACAATATTAGGATGTAAATAATTAAACAAACGCTGCATTCCGTAGAAAAATTATTTCATAAACAGGGCGGACACTCCGGCCCGCCCTCACGGAACATCTGCAAAGATAAGATGTTCTTATGAATTTCCATGTTAATGAGCGTGAGTATGCTCACTTTTTTTCGCCGGAGGTACCGGACAGCCGGCGCCATTATCTACCGGAACCGCTTCCATACCGATCTTTTTGAAGGCCGCGGCCAAGCGGGTCTTCGAAGTCTTATCCGTCTTGTAAGTCACAATGGCCGTACGGGTGCTCAGATCACATTTCAAGTCGGTCACTCCTTTCTCGAAAGCGATATTTTTCTCGATCTTCTTGATACAGTGATCACAATCCATCGCTTCGATAAAGAATGTCACAGAGTCCTTCTTCTTTTTCGCTTCTTGGGCGAATGTCATCGATACCGTACATACGGCACAAAATAGCAACATAATTAATCGTCTCATAATCAATTGTTTTTTTAATATTAACAGTTCTAATTATCCATTCATATCTACCAAAAGAAAAGCACCACTATAGGCATCGGGCTACACGTATATAGGCGTAGGGGCACACCAGTATACGCATAGGCCTACACGTATATACGTACGGGCTTATACGTATATACGTGTCAATCCCTGCTTATATTAAAGCGGATACCCGCATAAATTTTCCGTCCATGCACCGGTCCCCACACCATAGATCCATCGAAGTTATCCCCTCTGGGATTGCTGGCATCGATAATCGGATTCGGTTGTTTGTAATTAAACAGGTTCTCCGCTCCCACGTAAATAGACCATTGACGGAAATATTTCGTAATCTGCGCATTCACAACCGTATAAGCCTTAAAATTCGGCTCCCATAACGGATTAGACGCATCCGGTGTCGGCATACGACCGCCTCCATTAAACTGGCCGGTCAAATCAAACTGCCATTTTTTCAACGGGGTTTGATAAGAAGCGGTCAATAAACCTTTATAATCACTAACCAACGGCTTTTTCAATCGATGCGCCACACCCTCCTCATTCCGGTAATCGGTCTTCGCGTCCGTATAACGATAAGCGGCCGTTAACGTAAATCCCCGGAAAAAAGGATAGGAAGCCTCCACTTGGAAGCTATTCGAATAGGAACGCCCATCCAGATTGTAGAAACGAACCGCATGAGGATCACTATCCATATCCACCACGATTTGCTTCAAGAAATCGGTATAATACCATTCCCCGCTCAAGCTCAGTTCCTTCCCGAACAAAGGTATATAAAATGACAGATTCAGACCGGTATTCCACGCTTCTTCTTGATCCAGATTGTCGGCGATATACATTTTTCGACTACTGGATAACAAAAAGTTGTTCTCTGCCAGCACATTCGCTGTCCGGAATCCTTTACCTGCCGAAGCCCGGATATGGAACCAGTCAAAAGGATTATATTTAATATGTACACGAGGGGTTACAAAGAAATCATACAACGTACTATAATCCGCACGTACACCCGCCAATAAGATCAGTTTATCATTCAGATTGAACGTATATTGGGCATAAGCTCCCGGCACGACTTCCGTACGGTCATAGGCATGACGGACCGACTCTCCTCCCGCATATTGAACCAGATTCTCGTCGAAACCATCATAGTTCATACTTAATCCGGTACTCAAGCTATGCATCGGCGTAAACTCCTTTTCATACAGCAAACTGGCATATACATTATTCTGATATACATTATAGGGCGTACGGTCATATCTTGATTTTTGCTCATGATAAGAACCGGAAAGTATCAATGCCACGCTCTCTACCTTTTCCTTATCGATAATATAGGCCTGCTTCGTAAATAATTCGGCCCGGTTCGTATTTAAATGAATCCGATACGGGTCGGTGAAATCATGGTGTTTCGTATCCTGCCCACCGGTACGGCTCTCATGCAGATAGCGAACTCCGTATTGAGCCACGTATTTATCCAATTTATGATACCAACGATTCATTACGTTCACCTGTTCCCTTAGCGGCGTATCGAGAAAACCATCGTCATTACCGTCATGTTGCATTTTATCATTCGAGTAGTGTACCAATAAAGCGGTAGAGAGCTTGTCGTTGATATGCCAAGAAGCATCCGCATTCCCTTCATAACGTCCGGCATCACTAGCGAACACATTAGCAGAGAAAATATCCGCCGTAGGGGGCTTCTTGAATTCCACGTTGATTTGTCCGGCCAACGCCTCATACCCATTCTTAACCGAAGAGGTTCCTTTAGACACCTGAATACTTTCCATCCAAGCTCCCGGAACATAATCCAGCCCATATAAGGAAGCGGCCCCCCGGAAATTCGGGTAATTCTCGGTCAACATTTGTACGTAGGTTCCCGCCAATCCCAACAGCTTAATTTGCCGGGCACCTGTAGCCGCATCCGAGTACGATACATCGACAGACGGATTTGTCTCAAAGCTCTCCGCCAGATTACAGCAGGCCGCACGGCAAATCTCATCGTACGTAATTTTCTGAGTTTGCAATACGCTCGTACGGGAAGCGATGGTTCCCATCTTGCGCTCACTAACCACGACCTCATCCAAGGCGATCTCACCTTTTAAGAAAATCTGCATAGCATCGTCCTTCTCATCCACAGGGGTGACCTCAGTCATATAACCGATATAGCTAACCACCAGATTCTTGGAGTCACCTTTTCGTTCTAACTCGAAATTTCCATCCACATCGGACGTGGTTCCATTTTGGGTTCCTTCCCAATATACATTTGCACCGATAATAGGTTGTTTGTTTTCATCACATACACGTCCTTTCACTTTCTTGCCGGAATCCTCGGCCCAAGTCAAAGTAAAAGTCAAACAGGGCAGTAAAAATATCAGATATAATTGTCTTAACATGATAGTTGTTATTTGATTGAATCGTTAAATACAGTTTCCGCAGGGATAGAGCATCCCCTACCTTAAAAAACCAAAGGGTATTCAGCGAGCAGCTTCCACCCTCACGAATACAATCAAATCAAAAGCGTAGTCAATAAAGAAAGGTACACACGAGGACAGGCTACGGGAGGACCTGTCACCCTAATCTCATAGGAATCAGCAAATAAGGAAGCGATTTGTAAACTCTCGAAAATAGAGGAGAAGAGCAAATCATGTACGACTGGTTGCAGATCCGGTACTTGTATATTTACAGAATTCCAATCAAAATCAACCCGTTCAATGCCACAGCCGTTCATGCCACAACACTCCACCGTATTATTCGCAAGATTATCACGACTATGATCATGTCCATGAATCTCACAGCACTTAGCTTCCAATAAAGCCTCCACTCCCTCTTTCTCGCAAACGCCACAACAATAAGATACGAAATTAACCCCCGCTCCCCCATAAAAGATTAAGGAAGCAAGAATTACAAGAAACAAGGATGTGGCAAATCGTCTCATATGCCGCAAAAATAAGCAAAAAAACTCGAAATCAAAATACCCCCTTTACTTGATAAATTTAGACAGGTAATAATAGGTATCCGGAGAAGGTTCACTCTCTATCCGGTAACGGGTGGAAGCCGTTACAGAAAATGTATACCCACGTTCAGACTCTACATCGATAGGAAGAAAAAGCTCGTTGCCATAAATATTTGTAGCTAATATGGATTTTGCCGAAGCCGTATCGATCGAATCTGTCAATGAATAATAAACGGTATAAGTTAAGTCCTGCTTTTCCGACACAGGTTTCTCCCAAGTTAAGTGCAACTCATCGTCCAAACGTTCCACTTTGATCCCCTCCGGTGCGGCAGGTACCGAATCATTCAGCCAAGTCAATGGAGGCAATTGGGCCGGATATTTATAGTAATTGTCTCTCAACTCTTTATAGAGTCCCTTATCATTATACAGGACATTTCCACAACGAAAGAACGCACAGCCGGCTCCTCCGTAATAACGGCTATAATCGATCTGGTCCGTTATATCATTCACGGCCCAGTCCGCCTCACTCTTGTCCATCCGATAAGCTCCCAAGCCGGGTACGACCAAACGCCCGTTACAATTATCCACCCAATTATCCACGAAAGGAAAGAAATTCTTATGCAGGTAATACATCATCGGAACAATCATATCTTGTTTACCTTGTTGCATCCATATCTTCGGGTCTTGGAAGACACTTTCGTAAGCGGTCCAACCCGCGTTAGGTACCCGTTCAATACGATTATATTTCCCGAGTGGCGAACTGCTCACCTGTACCCAAGGTTTCGTTTGCTTTACCCAATCGTAAATACGGTAAACCATCCGGTTGATATTCTCCCTACGCCAGTCTGCCAGAGACTTTTTCTTACCGGATCTATTATACAGCGCTTTATCCGGGAATGTTTTCGCCTCTTCGGGATAGCGGATATAATCAAAATGGATGCCATCTATATCGTAGCCATTCACGATCTCCTTGACTAAGGATAAGATATAATCAGCGGTCTCCGGTACGCCGGGGTCCAAATACCACTCCCCATTATGCCGTTTGCAGAGTTTTGGTTTCTTTTTAACCACGGAAAGCTTTCCTTGCTCCTTCACGCTTTTTTCCGTTCCCAACGGGAAAGTCACGAACCACGCATGACATTCCATTCCCCGCTTATGGCATTCATCAACGACAAAAGCGAGTGGATCATATCCCGGTAATTCTCCATACTTACCGGAGAATGTCTTACTGACTGGTTCGATAGCCGAACGATACATCACGTCTCCCCTCAAGCGAGCCTGAATGAAGACCATATTAAAATTCGCTTCTTGAAGCCGGTCCAAGATATCAAGCAATGCCTGTTGCTGGGCTTTTCGTCCCGCCTCGGTAGTAGCCGGTTTATGAGGCCAATCCAGACCATAAACCGTAGTCAACCAAACCGCACGAATTTCCTTTTTGGGAGGCTCTACCGCTTGTAACAGACAAAAAACGGGTAAAGCCAGCGACAGGATAAGCAACAGACAAAACTTTCTCATCTTTATAATGCCTTATTGAGCCCGCGAATGTAGTATTTTTTGAGTCTCTTCCGGTAAATCAGTCGTAATAAAATCGACTCCCAGATCGATCATCTCTTCCATTAATTTAGGGTCATCTACGGTCCAGACATTCGAAGTCATGCCTAGGACTTTACAATCCTTCACCCAATCCGGATGAGATTGCAAGACTTTATAATGGTAGTCTAATCCTGTAAAACCAAGCTCTTTCAATTCCATCGGGGATAATTCTCCATTCAGATAAGAAACCTCAGATTTCGGACATAGACGGATAAATTCTTTACAAGCATCCATATTAAAAGATATGTAATCCGTACGTTTCGCTAATTTCATACGCTTCACCATTTGCACAGATAACCTTGCCGCATCTCGATTACGTTCCGGGGTATCATGGGATTTCAATTCAAATATTAACCGGATATTCTTCAATTTCTTCGCACGTTTCAAATATTGTTCCAAAGTAGGGAGCTTTTCGCCGTTACTCAATTGTAGATCCTTCAATTCATCGTATGTACAAGATTGGATATGTTTTCCTTGGATATCATTATCGTGGTAGACAACCAACACATTGTCTGCTGTAAGATGCACGTCGAATTCCGAGCCATAGGCACCAATTTCGCTAGCACGTTCCAAAGAGCGGATAGAGTTCTGGGCAGAGCCCTCCGTTTTCCAATACCCCCGATGGGCTATCACTTTCGTATTATCCTTTGCCGCTACCATTCCTGCCATCATCAGGCAAAGTAGCAAAAGAAGAGTAGATTTTAAATTCATGGTAAACTTGTATTTCAAGGCAAGAGGACAGTGTGTCATAATTTATGATATGGCACACCCTCCTCCCACGGATTATTTTCCGATCTCTGATAAATAACGTTCGGCCTCAATAGCTGCCTTACAACCACTTCCCGCAGCGGTAATAGCTTGACGATAATGGGGATCAGCGACATCTCCGGCGGCAAATACACCCGGAACTTTCGTGCGGGGAGTTCCCGGAACCGTCACAATATAACCAACCTCATCCGTATCTATCCATGGCTTGAAGATATCCGAATTAGGTTTATGGCCAATCGCCAAGAAGAAACCATCGATGGCGATATCCACTTTCTCCTCATCCGGCTCTCCCATACGTTTTACCAAATGAGCACCCTCCACGCCATTCTCTCCAAACAAACCTAAGGTATTATGCTCGAAAAGTACCGTGATATTCGGAGTCTTGAAGACACGTTCTTGCATTACTTTTGAAGCACGCAAATAGGGTTTACGCACGATCAAGTAAACCTGCTTCGCCAAACCAGCCAAGTAAATCGCTTCCTCACAGGCCGTATCTCCACCACCCACTACCGCTACCGTCTTTTTACGATAGAAGAAACCATCGCAAGTAGCGCAAGCGGATACACCCATACCCGCATATTTATGCTCATCCGGAAGACCCAGATACTTCGCGGAAGCACCCGTAGCGATAATCAAAGTCTCCGTCTCGATCACTTTCTCACCATCAATCGTAATTTTATAAGGAGCCTCACCCAAATCAGCGGCGGTAGCGATACCGAAACGGATATCCGCACCAAAACGGACGGCTTGTTTTTTTAAATCTTCCATTAACTCAGGACCGGTTATACCGTCCGGATATCCCGGGAAATTCTCCACCTCCGTAGTTGTTGTTAATTGTCCCCCCGGCTGTATTCCTTCATAAAGCACCGGAGATAAATTTGCACGGGAAGCATAAATCGCTGCCGTATAACCTGCTGGACCCGAGCCTATAATAAGGCAACGTACTTTCTCATTCACTGAATCGCTCATAGTATCTAAGTATTAATTATCAATTTTCAATTCTCTATTATCGAAGGTCTATCACCTCTACGTCCGGATAATCCCCTTCGTTAAAAACAAAAAAACGATCCGGTTGGTTTATACCTGTTTTCAATTGGCTGATCTGGATCGTACTGCTAACGCCGTTTTTAGAAGTAACCGTGATACGAGCCGGGAAATTTGAATATTTCTCGATTTGCAACTCCACTTTCACGATATCCCCTTTTTTCTTCGGTGTCAATTCCACATCGTAAGCGGCTTTTCCGTTCGGTGCCGTACTCTCGCCTTTATATGTTGCCGTGAATCCTTTCTTATAACTATTTAATAAAAGAGCAGGATTCGTAAATTGTAACTCCTCTCCCGTAGGATTCGTCACGTTCACCTCATCGTTCCGTTCCACATACGTCCATTGCGTCGTACCATTAAACCAAGTAAGCGCATCCGGCGTGACTAATGTAAACTTATCACCTTTCATCTGGATGGTTCCCTCAAAACTCTCTCCCGCATTTTGACCGGCAGAACGGGTAAACATCGTAAAAGAAGCGCTTATCCCGTTCGAATTCTCATAAGCAGCAGCAGCCTTCCCCAAGATATCATTCGCGTTCTGGGCATGCGCCCCCACTCCTAACCCCAACAGGAAACACAAGAATAATCCGACAAACGCGATACACCGCCACACTCTTATTTTATGTTCTCTTCTCATATTTATTTCAAAGCATTTAATACTTGCTCCAACGAATACTCATCTTGCACCAATACTTGACGGGCCTTACTTCCCTCAAACGGGCCAACAATACCGGCAGCCTCCAATTGATCCATCAAACGTCCGGCACGATTATAACCGATAGCGAATTTACGCTGGATCAAAGAAGTAGAACCTTGTTGCTGAATCACGATCAAGCGAGCCGCCTCGTCAAATAAGGGGTCTCGATCTGATAAATCGACAGCTCCCGAAGTCGATGCCTCTCCCCCTTCCGGTACATAGTCCGGAAGCAGATAAGCGGTTTGGAAGCCAGCCTGCTCACCGATATAATCCACGATATCCTCCACCTCGGGCGTATCTACGAAAGCGCACTGCACACGAACCGGCTCTTGTCCCGCCACGACAATCAACATATCGCCCCGTCCGATCAAACGGTTAGCGCCCGGAGCATCCAGAATCGTACGTGAATCGATCATAGAAGCAACCTTAAAGGCAATACGGCTCGGAAAGTTACTCTTGATCGTACCGGTAATCACCTTTGTATCCGGGCGTTGCGTAGCCAAGATCATATGGATACCTACCGCACGGGCCTTCGCCGCAATACGAGAGATAGGCAACTCGATCTCACGTCCGGCCACTGCGATCAAGTCGGCAAACTCATCCACTACCGCCACGATATAGGGTAAGAAGCGATGTCCCTTCTGCGGGTTCAACCGCCGTTCGATAAACTTAGCGTTGTATTCCTTTATATTACGAACATTCGCGTTCACCAGTAAACGGTACCGGTCTTCCATCTCGATCACCAACGAGTTCAATGTAGCGACAGCGTCAGCTGGCTCCGTAACGATCGGCTTCTCCGCATTCGGAAGTTTCGCCAGATAATGACGTTCTATCTTGGAATAGATACTAAACTCAACCATTTTCGGGTCTACCATCACGAATTTCAACTCCGATGGATGCTTCTTATATAATAAGGAAGTGATGATCGCATTTAGACCGACAGACTTACCTTGTCCCGTAGCACCGGCTACCAATAGATGCGGTGTCTTACAAAGATCGAACATGAACACCTCGTTCGTAATCGTCTTACCCATCGCCACAGGCAACTCATACTTACCCTCAATGAATCGGCGTGAAGCGATAACAGATTGCATCGATACCGTCTGAGGATTCTTATTCGGCACCTCGATACCGATCGTTCCTTTTCCGGGCATCGGGGCGATAATACGGATCTGCAAAGCGGATAAACTCAAGGCGATATCATCCTCCAAGTTCTTGATCTTAGAAATACGGACACCCGCCTCGGGTACAATCTCATAAAGCGTAACCGTAGGTCCGACTGTCGCTTTGATCGAAGCGATCTTTATATTGAAATCTTCCAAGGCTTGCTTGATCAAGCGTTGGTTTTCCGCCAATTCGTCCCGATTGATCTCCATGCTCCCACTATCATACGCTTTCAGCAAGTCCAAGGTAGGGAATACATAACGGGAAAGATCCAAACGGGGATCATACGTACCCAAGGCCGAGGCATCGTAGGTCTCATCATTACCGGCGGCAACTTCCACCGTAAATCCGGCATCCTCCTCATCCTCTGACTCCGGGGTATTTATCTCATCTGTTTTTTCGTTTATCGGATCGTCGTCACCTTGAGCGATCGTAACTACTAAATCATCAGCAACAGCGACCTCTTCGTTCTTATATTCCGGTACTGTTTTACGGTTTTCTTTCCCTTCGGCTTTCAACAATTCAGCCTCCGTATCGAACTCCTCATACTCATCCATTTCCGGTTGTTCATCCGGTTGCTCTACGACAGGCTTAGAGCGAGGAATTACATTATCCTCCTTTTCCGTCTGATCGACATCTACCTCGCCTTCACGTTTCAAACGATCTTTCACCCAACCTAAAGAAAATACGCGCTGTAAGAACGGGATTGTCTTCTTACTGGTAAAAATAGCGATGATTAAGAATGAGCCTAATAAAAGCAAGATCGTACCGGGGATTCCGATATTGGTAATAAACATCTCCGAGATGTAATATCCGTGTTGACCGCCTAGATAAATAAACGTATCCTCATATCCCTTGATAAATATAAAAGCAAAAAACACAGATCCCCAGATCAACGCCGAA
Source organism: Parabacteroides sp. KHUB-02 (assembly GCF_056640955.1). Taxonomy (NCBI): domain Bacteria; kingdom Pseudomonadati; phylum Bacteroidota; class Bacteroidia; order Bacteroidales; family Tannerellaceae; genus Parabacteroides; species Parabacteroides sp. KHUB-02. Next base: position 2,018,644 of record NZ_JBWQEV010000001.1, read on the forward strand.
GCGCTAAACAAAAAACGCCTCAACAAGGATACTTTATTTAAGTTCATGAGTTTCGCCCCAACCGATCCCAAGAAAAAGAGGATCATAAAAGAAGAGATACCGAACCAACGATTCATCAACAGATCAGACAAATACGCCCCGCGTACACCCGTCCAATTCTCTACCGATCCTCGATTGATCAATAAATCACCTAAAGGAACATTCTCTATTTTGCTTTGATCGGCAGCTCCTGTAAAGAAAAACGAAATCAAGGCAAGCCCTACATAAATGGTTAGTATAGAGATAATCAAACCTGTAATGAAACGGGTCCGTTCATTTGTAAAAAAAGTCTTCAAGGCTGCGAACCAGCTCGGCTCTGTATGATTTTGCTTCGTTGTTGTTGTCTTCTTTGCCATAAATAGTTTCTCAATAATTCTTTTATAACACGCAAATGTACATAGAAAAATCGAGTCTGACGAACCTTTGAAAAAAAGACGTACGTGTTTTCTGAAAAACATGTACATGTTTTCGCGGAAACACGTACATGTTTTTAGGGATAGATTTTAACGGCATTAAATAGATCTGTGCATCTCATGCCCTTCCACATAGATCGCACTTTGAGGACGAGACGGACAAAGATGCTCGCAAGCACCACAACCAATACAAGTTTCCGTATTGATCACCGGGATCTTTAACGACTTTGGATCTGCCGGATCTTTCGCCACCATCTGGATCGATTTTGTCGGGCAATGGCGTTCACAATTACCACAACTCATACCGTCCGTATTGACAATACAAAGATCTCTTACCCATACGGCATGACCGATCTGTATAGCAGATTTATCTTCTTTCGTAATAGGTTTGATCGCTCCCGTCGGGCAAACCTCCGAACATTTCACACATTCCGGACGGCAATACCCTCTATCGAATGCCATCTTCGGCTGCATCAGTTTCATCAGATCCGTAGACGGGCGCAGGACATGATTCTCGCAGACAGATACACAAAGCTGACACCCCGTGCAATGTTGCGCCAGATTCCCGATACTCAAAGCTCCGGGAGGAACCAATGGTGCCAAACGATTCGGCTCTTTACGTTCTTTAATCGGCGCAAAGCCTCCGTCTTTCTTCATCTCCACATAATCCTCCAGTTTTTTCTGCTGAGCATGCAAAACGGAAGACATGGCTACCAATGCCGTAGCCGACAAGGCTCGACGGCGGGAAACATCCGTAGTGTCCTTCGTTAAGGATTCTTTTACCGAAGTAGCTTTATCAGCCTTGCGTGCCCTCGTATACAAAATCGCGCCTTGACGGCAATTATCCAAACAGTCCATACAAGTCACGCAACGGCTATAATCGATCGCATGATTCTTAGAGTCGATGCAAGAAGCCTTGCATTTACGTGCGCATAATCCGCAACCATTACATTTATCGGTATCAATACGAGGTTTAAGTAAAGCATACTTCGACAAAAAACCGAGAACCGTACCTACCGGACAGATCGTATTACAATATGTACGTCCATTTCTCCAAGCTAAAATCGCCAATATGACAAAGCTCAGAATAGCGATTCCCATCGTAGCCAGACTACGCACCCATACGTCCACCGAATAGAAAGCGTAACTATCCATACGTTCCGCAAAATAGGCCAATAGATTGTTGCCCTCTTGATAGATTGGCGCAAATAAATTAGAAGCGATACGCCCATAAGCGCTATAAGGCGAAATCAACGCTACCAAGGAACCGACACCAGCAATACAAGCCACTATAAAAACAACCAAGGTACCATAACGTACCCACTTCAATGCGGGAGAATAGGAAAAGCGGTATTTCTTCCGTTTACTAGCAAACCACGAAATAATATCTTGCAATACCCCTAAAGGGCAGATAACGGAGCAATATACACGCCCCAATAAAAGAGTCAAGATTACCAACCCTACCACAACACCGACATTCAAAGCCAACAACGCAGGCCAAAACTGTATCTTTGCCAACCATCCGAACCAAGCGTGAATCGTACCCGTGAAATCAAGAAATAACAGGGTTATCAGCACAAAGCAAAAGGTGGCGGCGAATATTCTTATTTTTCGTAACATAATTTTCCGTTTGTTTAAAGGTTAACCATTCACTTTCAACTCTTCCACGAATTTATCGATACGCTGCATCTCTTTGGGGATATCGATACCCTGCGGACAATGAGGATTACATTGCTCACACCCTGTACAATGGTTCGCTTGACGCAACTTTGGGACACTCCGGTCATAACCGACTAAGAAGGCACGACGAGCTTTTGCGTAATTTTCGTCTTGCACGCTTTTCGGAACATTTCCTTCGTTCACACATTTATTATAATGTAAAAGAATGCCCGGAATATCCAACGCATATGGACAAGGCATACAATATTTGCAATCATTGCAAGGTATTGTCGGATATTTCATCATAAGCTGGGCCGTCTCTTCCAAAAAGTCTTTCTCCTCGTCCGTTACCGGAATAAGCGGGGAATAAGTACGGATATTATCTTGCAAATGCTCCATATACGTCATGCCGCTTAACACCGTCAAGACCCCATCCGGAGAGCCGGCGAAACGAAAAGCCCATGAAGCCACGCTATTCTCAGGCCGTTGCTGTTTCAAACGAGCAACGATATGATCCGGAACATTCGATAAGCGACCTCCTAATAGCGGTTCCATGATAACCGCCGGAATACCTCGCTTCTCTAATTCGCCATACAGATAATCAGCGTTTACGTTACGCCCCGAGGCATGTTTCCAGTCCAGATAATTCAGCTGGATCTGAACGAAATCCCATTTCACGCCCATATCCAACACATAATCAAACACTTTTACATCCCCATGAAAAGACCAACCTAGGTTACGGATACGTCCCGCTTCCCGTTCTTTCACCAAGAAATCAAGCATTCCATTATTTATATAGCGGTCATTGAAAAGCTCGATACCATTCCCCCCACCGATAGAGTGAAGCAAATAATAATCCAGATAATCGGTTTGCAAATCACGGAACGACTGCCGATACATCGCCAACGAGTTTTCTCTCGTATAGTTCTGGAAGTTTGACAGTTTAGTGGCCAAATAATAGGAGTTCCTAGGATGGCGTGCCAATGCGATACCGGTCGCTTTCTCGGACATACCTTGTACATAAACAGGAGAAGTATCAAAGTAATTCACCCCATGTTCTATCGCATAATCCACTAAACGATTCACGGCTTCTTGATCAATCTGGTCTTTACCGTCCGATCCTTGTTTCAAGGGCCAACGCATACAACCATATCCTAAAATAGAAACCTTATCGCCATTCGTAGGATGTTGGCGATAGGTCATTTTATCGGTAGGAACCTCACCTAACGCCACAGCCGCCCCCGGCTCATTCTTGGGAGCGCAACCGTAAAGCGCCGCCGAAGAGGCGACAGCCCCACCCCCAAATACCTTCAAGAATTTACGGCGATTCATCTCTTGAGGGTTCTCATTCTTTCCACATGAACTCATAACTCGATCGGTTTTTTTATCCTAATTAGTATATCCAACATTAGTCTATCATTAACATTCCTTCTATTAATTGCACAAAAATAATAAAACAGGAAATATATAGGAGAGCAATCCCCGACTAAAAAGAATATTCGGAACTTTATCACGAAAAAAACGGATTTTTGTTGTATTTTTGCGAATTGTTATCAAGAATGATTAGACGAACAGGCACATGGAAAAAGAAGAAAATCCGATATACGAGCGCAACACGCTAGAATTTGTTACGGTAGCACTGGAATATTGTACCTTTGTTGAGACCGCCGGAAATACCGGGCTTTTCGACTTCGTAGATAAGGCGACAAAACTCCTGCCTCTATTATACTTAAAGGCCAGCCTGTTGCCCGAAGTGGAATCTGAAGAGGAAACCGAACTCGAGCTTTCCGTTTCAGAAGACATGTACGAGTCGGTTCGTTCACGGATAGCCGGTTTGCTTGGCGAACGAGATTCCTATTTGGAAACATTTCATGCAGATATGCGGTATAGCGATACTCCTATCGCAGCGTTTATTTCCGAGAACTTGGCTGATGTCTATCAAGATACAGGAAATTTCGTATCTTTATTCCGTCAAGGAAACGAGGAAGTTATGCAAGAGGCTATCGCTTTGTGCCGCACGAACTTCCAAGAATACTGGGGACAGCAATTATTGAATGCCTTGAAAGCGTTGCACGCTGTGCGTTACAGTGGTGATGAGGATTTGGAAAAGAATGAAGAGGAAGAATGATACAACAATTTATACATACAATTGCTAAAGAGGAAATAGCGAAACTTACCGTAGAGGAATTCAAGGGACGTATCATTACGATCCTTAGTAAAGAGGAGGCAGACAAGGCCGTAGAGTACTTGCTGCGTTTTCCGATCGTCGGTTTTGACACGGAGACCCGTCCCAGCTTTAAGAAGGGACAGCGTTACAAGATCTCATTGATGCAGATATCAACGGATGATACTTGTTTCTTGTTCCGCTTGAATCATATCGGTATACCGGAATCTCTGGAGAAATTCCTGAAAAGCAGTTCGACCTTAAAGATCGGGTTATCTTTACGGGATGATTTCGGGGCGATACGGAAGCGTTCGGATATAGAACCCGCCAATTTCCTTGATTTACAGAATTACGTAGGCCAGTTCGGCATCGAGGATGCCAGCCTGCAAAAGATATATGCGATACTTTTCCAAAAAAAGATATCAAAAGGACAACGCCTCACGAATTGGGAGGCGGATGTATTGACAGACTCACAAAAGAAATATGCGGCCCTCGATGCTTGGGCCTGCCTAAGAATATATAATTTATTGAATCAAGCATAAATGGAGTATTGTAAAGTTTTTCTCAAGCCTAAGAAAGAAGAATCGCTATTGCGTTTCCATCCATGGGTATTTTCCGGAGCGATCCAATCTGTTGAAGGCGCCCCGGAAGAGGGTGACTTGGTAGAGGTATACGGAGCGAACCAGCGTTTTTTGGCGATCGGCCATTACCAAATCGGCAGTATCGCCGTACGTGTGTTATCTTTCAGCCCAATCGCCATCAACGATGCTTTTTGGGTTGAACGTATCCGTATCGCTTACGAACTCAGAAAGACCTTGCGGCTGGCTGGGGTAGAAAATAATAATACGTTCCGCCTGATTCACGGTGAAGGCGATAACTTACCGGGATTGGTGATCGATATGTATGCGCATACGGCGGTTATGCAAGCACATTCGGTAGGAATGCATTATGCCCGTCATCAGATCGCGGAGGCTTTGAAAGCGGTATTGGGCGATACTTTACAAAACATCTACTATAAATCGGAAGCGACTTTACCTTATAAAGCGAATTTAGGTAGCGAAGATGGTTACTTATTCGGAGGCGAAGTGGAAGATATCGCTATAGAAAACGGACTGAAATTCTGTGTAGACTGGCAGAAAGGCCAAAAGACAGGTTTCTTCGTGGATCAACGGGAGAATCGCTCTTTGTTAGAGCATTACGCAAAAGATCGCTCCGTATTGAATATGTTCTGTTATACGGGCGGTTTCTCTTTCTATGCGATGAGAGGAGGCGCTAAGGTGGTTCATTCCGTAGATAGTTCGGCGAAAGCGATTTCTTTGACGAAAAAGAATGTCGAGTTGAATTTCCCGGGAGATCCCCGTCATGAGGCATATGCGGAAGACGCGTTTAAGTATTTGGAAAAAATGGGAAGTAATTATGATTTAATCATATTGGACCCTCCTGCGTTCGCTAAACATAAGAATGTACTACGTAACGCCTTACAAGGGTATCGCAAATTAAACGCGATCGCTTTCGAGAAGATCAAGCCGGGAGGAATCTTGTTTACCTTCTCTTGCTCACAGGTTGTCAGCAAGGAAAACTTCCGTTTAGCTGTATTTAGCGCCGCCGCCCAATCCGGCCGTAGCGTTCGTATCTTGCATCAATTAACCCAACCCGCAGACCATCCGGTGAATATCTACCATCCGGAAGGTGAATACTTAAAGGGATTGGTATTGTATATAGAGTAAAATAGATATTAAGGGTGAGAAATTGAAAATTATTTTCACCCTTAATTTATTGTCTCTAAATCCATTTTCATTTGCCGAATTATTTTCAAAAGAGAAATTAAGTCTTTATTCACAACCGCAAAGATCTCTTCCTCATCAATACGATGATACTCATGAGCTATAATATCCCTTAATCCCATAATAGCAGTCCAAGGTATATCTGTATATTTTATTAAATAACTATGATTAGTTTTATTATCAATAGTCTTGACACTTTCTCCAATAAAAACCAACTGCATACAGATGCCACTTAAAATGAACATACCATCTTGACTCAAAAGGAAATCATCCGGACAATTTATCTCCCCCGATTTACTCTGTATTAAGAGAATCGAATTTTCTATTCGATCTAACAATGAGCCAATCCGTACCTTATCAAACATAAATCAAATCATTTTCGATATTTTGTCCAAATACACTATCAACAAGTTGTTTGCGAAGACGAATGATATCGACTCTACATCCAAACAAAGACTCTAACTCTTGTTTCATTCGGCTACGTAATAATAGATTAGCTTCCCCTTCGTAAGCAATATCTACGTCACTCTCCTCTGTTTGTTCATTTCGCACGACTGAACCAAAAAGGGCCATACGAACAATGCCATAATCTTTAGCCTTATTTTGAAAATAGCCACGTAGCAATTCTATACACTCTTTTTGCGATCTCATAGACAAACGTTTTACTTTTTACACAAAGAAAAATAAAATCTTCCTATATTCCAAATTATTACATAATTGATAAATACAATCCAAATCTACTAATATCCCGGATTCTGTATCAAATTAGGATTCAAGGAACGGACTTTATCGGGAATTGGGAAAACGGTGGTATAGCCATTCGATTCATCGGGTAATTGAGGGCGATCCGTATAAGGGCGGGTAAACTTTCCAAAACGCACCAAATCCTGCCTCCTCCAGCCTTCCCAAGCCAATTCCAGTTGACGCTCAGCCAAAATATTTTCTAATGTCGCCTTACGAGGTAACATTCCCACACGGAAACGAACGGCATTCAACTCTTCATCCCCATTCTCTCCATTACGAACTTTCGCTTCCGATCTCATTAACAAGACATCCGCATAACGGAATAATACGATATCATTATCCGATAGCTTTCCATCTTTCGTCCCCATCTTATCGATCTCGTATTTCTTCATGCGGGCACCCGCCGTTTTCTCGGCAGGCAACCTAGACAAATCCAACCTAACCTCTAGAGGTAAATACACCAAAGGAGTCCCATTATCTAACCGAATCGTATCACCATTGAGGTCAAACATCGTATCGGCGTAATAATTCTCATAAAACCGGGTATCGACCGAGTCCGTCCCATACGCAAATACCCGAAGGGCCTCTATCGTAGCGCAAGAGCCATTCTCTCCCCCCAATCCATATGCTTTGGCATGATTATAGTGACGGGAGCGGAAAAGATATTGCATTTGGTTCGTATATAAGTTCTTATCCATCGGAATCGTGAAAATATTCTCTCCGGACGATTCATTAAATACAGAAAAATTATCCGCATAGTTCGGAGATAAGCTATAGTTTAAGTCCGTTATTGAATCACAGTACGCCACAACCGTTTGCCAAGCGTTCAACTTCCTCTCGCCTACCCTAAAATAGATTTCCCGTCCATTCGGACGCAGACCATCCGTCCAGTCGTTATCCGTAAACACTTCTGCGTTTAAGGCCAACTTCGCCAATAAAAAATAAACAACCGGTCTCGTAATCCTTCCATAATAATCGCCGGGCGAATTACTATGCGCCGTACTCAATAACAAAAGGGATTCTTGTAATTCTTTTACAACAAAATCAAAGACCTCTTTCCGGTCACTCTGCCGCACGTCTTTCACCGGAATGGAAGAAGAAACGATAAGAGGGACACGGCCAAACATATCGACTAAATAATAATAATACATCGCACGCAAGGCACGAACCTCCGCCTCATACCGATCTAAATCGTTATAATCCGTTTTTTGCCGCAACTCGCCTAATATCTCTAAAGATTGATTGCTTAATACGATTACTTTATACAGATATTCCCAAGTAGCTTGGATAGCGTCACTATTCGTTCCCCACTTATGCAAGAAGAGACCTTGCCAGAAACCACCGTCATACCAGTCGCCGCCACGAGTCGGGAGCATGGCCTCGTCAGTCGTAAAGGTATTCAAGTCGTAGACACCCCGGTACGTTCCCTGCAATCCTTGGCTATCGCTATAACCGCCGATATAATTATATAAGGAAGCAACCGTATTCAGATAGACATTCTGAGGGGTATCGTACGCATCCTCCGGATAAAGCTGATCACGAGGGTCCTCTTTCAGATAGCCATCGCACGACGATAACATCAAACCCGCAAATATATAGGATAAAATAGAAAGCTTTCTCATACGAACACCTTTTTAAAAATTAAAACTCAACCCCATCGTATAGGAACGAACCACCGGATAAGATCGCTTATCGTCTATACCTAACGTATTATTTACGATAGAGCTATTTATCATCGGAGTCAATCCTGAATAACCTGTAATTGTCGCCAAATTATTTACGGAAACCGAAAGCCGTACGTTTCTTACATATTTCCTTAAATTACCAAGAGGCACGTTCCAACCCAACGTCAAATAATCAAAATTGATATAATCCCCTTTCTCCAACCAATAATCCGTAGCCGTCTGATCTTGGATATTCCGGGATGGGGCTTCTCGCAACACGTTATAATCCGGGAATATATCCATATTCATATAAGTTAGCGATGTTCCATTATAAATCTTATGCCCAAAGGCTCCGTTAATCTGTACTGATAGATCGAATTGTTTATACCGGAAACTGATATTAGAGCCTAAAAGTGTTTTCGGCATGGCTTGTCCCGCAATATAACGATCCTCACCATCCTCCAAACTCACCCCGTTCCCGTTCAAGTCCTCAATCTCATACTTATAGCCGCCATTCCCATCGGAAACCAAACCTGTACATTTCGGTAAATAAAAAATACCCAAAGGCTGTCCGACCATTTGATAAACGATATGATTATACCCTCCATGGAAACCAGCCCCATTTAAATCCGAGATGCTGGTATATTCCGGGGCGGACATATATTCCCCTTTATAGTAACCGCTCAAGGAGAGCAATTTATTCCGTTGGAAAGTTACGTTTACGTTTATATTCAATTCCATATCTTTCGTACGCAAGGGCGTGACGCCAATACCCAATTCCACGCCACTATTTCGCATCGATCCCAGATTCGCCAACATTTTATTATAAGCGAAAGGCGGAACGCTTACATCGTATAAATACAACATATCATCCGTCTTGGAATTATAATAATCTACGGCAAGAATAAAACGATTGTCGAAAAACCCGGCATCGATACCGGCATTGAACGTACGTTTCACCTCCCATTTCAAGTCCGGATTCGCATTACGGATCGTACCCAAGGTAACGGTGGGCGCACCATTTACGGAAACAACCCCATTAGGCTTCATCAATCGCAAAGAATTGTAAGAATCGATCGCGTCTTGATTACCGGATAGGCCATATCCCGAACGAATCTTTAAATTCCTTACCCACGAGACACCTTCCATAAACTCCTCTTCGGTCAACACCCAAGCGACAGAAGCCGAAGGGAAAAAACCCCATTTATTATTGGCCCCCACTTTCGAAGAGGCATCCGCTCGGGCATTCACGGTAGCGATATACTTTCCATCATAAATATAATTCACACGTCCAAGGAAAGAAGCCAGATGAGGAGCCTCATAGTAAGAACCGGTCCCCTCCCATAAACGTACCGCACCTGCCTGTAAATTATCATAACCAAAACGATCGGTACTGAAATTCGTCGCAGTCGTATAAAAACCTCTCGTTATCATTTTCTGAGCTTCCGCCAATCCCAATACATTTAGCTGATGCAAACCAAAGTCTTTTTTATAGGCCAACATGAAATCTCCCAATAAAGATTCTGTTTTCCGCTCCCCCCGATAAGCCTGCCCATGTGCCCAAACCGAAGTAGGGAGGTATTGGGCGTTATCTACCACATTATAGGTATACGAACCGAAAGCCGTAAACATTAAATGCTTACTCAAGTTAAAAACCAGTTTTAAGTGCGTATTTATATGAGCATTCGAATCATCATCCTTCACCTCCAACCAAGCCAAAGGATTCGTGATCTGGCTAGCGTTAGTTATTTGATCCCAGCTACCCGTCTCCATATTCTTATGATTCGGAAATGTCGGGTTGAAAGTAGCGGCGGAATAGAACATCTTCTGTACGTCATTTAAATAAGCATTTTTTAGCAAGGAACCAAATATGCCTAAATCAAAGACCAGAAGATCATTGAACGCATGCTGCGTAATATTCAACTTGGTCGTAAAATTACGTGAGTTCGTATTTCGGATAACCCCTTCCCTTTCCACAAATCCCAAGGAGGCACGATAACTGGAAGTCTCCGAACCACCCCCAAAAGCGATATGATGATTCTGCACCAACCCCAACCGGGTGACCTCATCCTGAAAGTCCGTATTATTCCCTAAATCTAAAATACCGATATTACGTTCCTCCGCCAGTTTCCGGAAACCATTCGCCGATAACATATCCAAACTTTTATAAGCCGCCTCCACACCGAAACTCCCATCATAACTGATACTAAAAGCTCCCTGCCGCCCTTTCTTTGTCGTTACCTCGATAACACCGGAAGCACCACGAGAACCATATTGAGCAGTCTCAGAGGCATCTTTCAAGATCGTGAAGTTCTCGATATCCGCCGGATAGATCGAGCTAAGCAAATTAAGATCGGCAAAAACCCCATCAATAATCACCAACGGATCATTACCTCCCGTCAAGGAAGTTGTACCCCGGACCCGGACGGCAGCCAAGGCAGCGGCGCTATTTCCTCCAACCGGGATACTAACGCCGGACACCCTTCCCCTAAGAGCGTCCAAGGGTGTAGAGATCAATCCCTCATTCATCCCTCCTTCATTCACCCGATTTACGGAACCGGATAAAGTACTACGATTGCCCGTAGCATATCCGACAGTGATCAACTCATCTATCAAATTGGAGTCCGACAAGAGAGGCTTGATCGTATCCGGCAGAAGCGGTAGCTCCTGACCGTAGCCGTAAGAGAAAGACAAGGCCCCGCAGAGAAACAAAAACAGGACTTTTCGGATATATATAAGAACTTTCATAAGTACGTTGGATTTAAGATTAATAACCCATGTAAATAAAACTTCCCTCGGTTAAGTTTTGTTCGCACCCAAGATACAACATTTCCTCAAGATCTTAAAAATAAAAGCGTACCAAGTTGTCAAGAAGCCTCGACAAGGCTTTAGCGATATTTAATAATGTCCCTCAAAAATATATACGGAAATATTTCTTTATTCCGTAATAGATTGTACCTTTGCCATCGTTAAAAAACATAGCGTATTATTAAGTAATAACATACTAAAACTTATTTATTATGTCAAAAGTAACAGTTGTTGGTGCCGGAAATGTAGGCGCTACTTGCGCAAATGTTCTTGCCTTCAATGAAGTGGCAGACGAAGTTGTAATGCTAGACGTAAAGGAAGGCGTATCCGAAGGTAAAGCGATGGATATGATGCAGACCGCTCAATTGCTAGGTTTCGATACTAAGGTTGTAGGTTGCACAAACGATTATGAGAAGACAGCTAACTCTGACGTTGTAGTTATCACTTCTGGTATTCCTCGTAAACCGGGTATGACTCGCGAAGAACTGATCGGTGTTAACGCTGGTATCGTTAAGAGCGTAGCTCAAAACATCTTGAAATACTCTCCGAACGCAATCTTGGTAGTTATCTCTAACCCGATGGATACAATGACTTATTTGTCATTGAAGTCTTTAGGCTTGCCGAAGAACCGTATCATCGGTATGGGTGGTGCTTTGGATAGCTCTCGTTTCAAATATTTCTTATCTCAGGCTCTAGGCTGTAACGCTAACGAGGTTGAGGGTATGGTAATCGGTGGTCACGGTGACACTACAATGATTCCGTTGGCTCGCTTGGCTACTTACAAAGGTATCCCTGTTAGCAAATTGTTAAGCGCAGAGAAATTGCAAGAGGTTGTTGCTTCCACAATGGTTGGTGGCGCTACATTAACTAAATTGTTAGGTACTTCTGCTTGGTATGCACCGGGTGCTGCTGGAGCATTTGTTGTTGAGTCTATCATTCACAACCAAGGTAAGATGGTTCCTTGCTCTGTTTACTTGGAAGGTGAGTACGGTGAATCTGATCTTTGCATCGGTGTTCCTGTTATCCTTGGCAAGAACGGTATCGAGAAGATCGTTGAGTTGGAATTGACAGCTGAGGAGAAAGAGTTGTTCGCTAAGAGCGCTGCCGCTGTTCATAAGACTAACGAGGCTTTGAAAGAAGTGGGTGCACTTTAATTTGAATTTCTATTAAAGCGATAAAAGAGGCTGGTCCTTCGGGGTTGGCCTCTTTCTTTTTATGTGGATACGGACAGTTACGACGGAACGAAGATAATATTCGTGTTTTTCAATCTCTGAAGATACATACGTATCTCCATTGATTTATTTCAAAAGATCACGGTAAAACATTTATGACAAAAGTACAGTTTTTGTTTGAATATGAAAAGCCTTCACTAGTTCAATACGAGCTTCACTAAGTTTATTCGTTTCATCCCAAACCGGTAATTACTACTTCAACTTTCCAGCCTCATTCAATACTTTCAGGAAGTTGCTCCAAGCTTTCTCTATCTTTTGCATGTTTTCGTCCCTTTCCTCTTGGTTACTTACCTCATTTTGTAGAACATCTACAACAGGATATCCATCATATAAATAATATCTCTGATAATCCCCTAATAAGACTGGGGCATTATAGATAACGGAACTTATCGAAGAGATACTGCCTACCGTGAAGTGACCGTTTCCAGCTATCCGGAATTCAACCTTCTCATTGCCTAGCACGTCTTGCTTGATAGAAATATTCTTCTCGAAAACGATTTCTTTTGTAACTGAATTAAAAGATTTGATATCATCCGGGACTTTGATCACTTGTCCGGTAGTAGCCGTATCAAAATTTTCCTCATCATTATCGCAAGCGCAATAACCGATGAGAAATACAGACATGATAAGATATAATAAAAATGACTTTTTCATATTAAACCTCCTTTATTGGATTTCATTGCGTGTTGTCTTATTAGTAAGACACTTAAAAAGAGACAAATGCTGCACGTTTACCATTATTTAACAAACATTATTAACCAAACCGTCCTTCCATTATATAAAAAAAGCCGGAGGAAATAATTTCCTTCGGCTTTTACCTATCGTTTGTTATTGGTATTTATTTGACAATACCTAATTTAGACTCACCAACGAAATCTATAATATGTTGGATCTCCTTACTCATCGGAACCTGATCCTTTATCATTAACAAGGCATCCGTAAGGCTGCTGTTTCCTTGGAAGATGATCCGGTACGCATGACTGATGTGCTTGATAATCTTTTCACTGAATCCCTCATGAGACATGATGAAAGAGTTCACGCCATAATACGTGGTAGGCTCTTGAGCCGCTACGATAAAAGGAGGTATATCCTTACGGAAACGACAGCCGGTTTGAATCATCGCCCAAGCCCCAACCCGGGATCCTTGGCTCATCAATACATTGCCTCCGAAGATCACATAATCTTCCAAGATACAATTTCCGGAAATCTTACTACCATAGCCGAATACACTACGGTTTCCGATCCGTGTATCATGAGAAACATGTACCCCCTCATGCAAGAAATTACCATTACCGATACTAGTACGTCCTTCCGCTGTCGAGGAACGGTTAATCACCACATTCTCACGAATCACGTTGTCATCTCCGATTACGGCGATCGTATCACCTCCCTTATAAAAGAAATCCTGAGGCTCAGCAGCGATAACAGCTCCGTTAAATACACGGTTGCGATTTCCCATGCGTGTACCGCTCATCAAGCTGGCATGAGGCATGATCTCGCAATCATCCCCGATCTCCACGTTCTTATCAATGTACGCAAAAGGATGAATCGTAACGTTCTTCCCGATCTTTGCGCTTGAATCTACATATGCTAATGGACTAATCATAACTTTACTACATTTAAAGGTTATTATTCTCTACCACCACCGATGGCACTGTATAAACTGACAACCGCTTGCATACGTTGCACATTGTCGGACACTTCCGTCAACTGAGCACTCAAGAGGCTCTGCTGGGCGGAAAGGATTTCCAAATAAGTAGATTGAGCCGACTGGAACAAGGCACTGGTATAAGCCACCGCTTTCTCTAGCTGCTCGATCTGCGCTCTATCTTGGACAAGCTTCTTGCTCGTGGCATCATACTGATGTAAAGCATCACTCACCTCCTTACCTGCTTCCAGAATTGTCTGCTGATAATTCATTTGAGCGATCTTCTCTTCTGCCTTCGATACCTTCAAGTTAGCGACCAACTTACCATTGTTGAAAATCGGTTGGGCCAACGAAGCCAAAGCTTGAAACATAAATTGGCCCGGATTGGCGACAGAGATGCCTGAACCATTCGTCCAGCCCGCTGTCGCCGTGATATTCAATCCCGGATAAAAAGCGGCACGGGCTTTGTTCGTCGTATAATAGGCACTAGCAAGTGTCATCTCCGCGATCTTCACGTCCGGACGATTCTCCAACAATTGCAAAGGTACACCCACCATGATATCCTCCGGCATTACTTGTTCCTCCAAAGTACCCCGATCAATCTGTTGAGGGGCCTTAGCCAATAACACGGACAATGAGTTTTCCACGCTACGCACCTGACTCTCCAACTCGATCAACGAGCCGGAAACCTGATGGTAAGCGGCACGCATTTGCGTCACGGCAGCCTCGGTAGCCATACCCGCTATCTTCATAGCCTCCATGACACGAACATTCTCTTTATAGATATCAACCGTCTTAGCGGTAATTTCCACCTGCCGATCAAGCATCAACAAGGTATAATAAGTATTCGCTATACCACCGATCAATTGAGAGCGCACGGCCTGTCTTGAATACTGGCTCTGTAAGTAGGAAGCTTTTTGGCCACGGCTCGCGTTCAAGAGCTTTCCGAATAGGTCAACCTCCCAGCTAGCGGCCAAAGGCGTTGAGTAAGCCTTTACGTATTCGCTATTTCCAATCGATGTAATCGTCCCTTGGGGAGCGAAATTAATAGAAGGCAAGAAAGACAGACGGGCGGAAGTCAACAATACTTTCGCTTCCTCTACCCGAAGAACGGCTGCCTGCATATCTACATTATTAGCTAATCCCTCCTCAATTAACGCCTGTAACTTCGGATCACGAAAAACTTCCTTCCAAGGAAGGTTTCCCATATTGGTCGTATCCGCGGAGGCTAATGTATCAGTCTCGGAAACCGGATCACGATAAATTCCCGTCGCATCGATGGAATCCGGACGCTCGTATGCCTTATAGATATGGCAACTGCTTAACAAAGCAGTCGCACATACCATATATATAATTTGTTTCTTCATTGTCATCTCTTATTTTATTTTAGCGTACTGTTCTATTTCCGTACTCATATCGCTGTTATCCAAATCTTCCCATTCGATCGGCTTGAATTTCTCCTGTAAGTACTGGAATACCACGAACAAAACCGGAACAATAAAGATCTGGAAGATCATACCGATGAACATACCGCCGATAGCCGCTGTACCCAATGTACGGTTACCGTGCGCTCCTACTCCGAACGCGAACATCATAGGCAACAATCCGACCACCATCGCCAATGAGGTCATCAAGATCGGACGCAAACGGGCGGCGGCTCCTAATACGGCAGCCCATGTGATACTCATACCCATACGACGACGTTCCAAAGCGAACTCTACGATCAAGATAGCGTTCTTCGCCAACAAACCTACCAACATGATCAAGGCGATCTGCATATAGATATTGTTAGACATGGTTCCTACGATCATCTTCAACGCCGGGATATTTCCCAAAGCGGCCCAACCTTGGACGAACAAGAAGCTACCCATCAAACCGAACGGCACGGAGAGCAATACGGACAAAGGAAGGATGTAACTCTCATACTGCGCACTCAACAGCAAGTAAACGAATACGAAACACAGCAAGAAGATCAAAGCCGTCGTACTGCCACTCGTACTTGCCTCCTCACGTGCCATACCACCTAACTCATAGTCGAAACCTGCCGGAAGCGTTGTCTTAGCCACCTCGTCAATCGCTTTCAACGCCTGACCACTGGTATAACCATCCGCCGGGGCAACCATGACCTTGATGGCGGTATACATATTGAAACGACTGATGATATCCGGGCCATATACCTTCTTCATCGTAATAAACTGGGAAATCGGAGCCATTTCGTTTCCACTCTTCACCTTGATGTTCTTCATGGACTCCATATTCTTACGCAAATCAGGATCCGCTTGCACCATTACACGGTACATCTTACCGAAACGGTTGAAGTTAGAGGCATATAAACCACCATAATATCCCTGCAAGGTAGACAGGATATCCTTCGGACTGATACCGGCCTTCTTACATGCGGCGGCATCGATATCGATCTCGTATTGCGGGAAGTTCGGGTTAAACGTAGTTTGAGCGGACTTGATCTCCGGACGTGCCGTCAAAGCAGCCATATATTCCTTGGAGATATCAAAGAAACGATCCAAATTACCTCCGGTCTTATCCTGCATATTCAACTCAATATCACTGGACGCTGAGTAACCGGGGATCATAGGAGGCGTAAAGAACAATACTTGAGCGTCCTTTACGATCTTTTGGGCACGCATGAACAAGCTACCATATACGATATCGGAATTTTGCATCATAGAACGCTCCTCCCAATCTTTCAGCTTGATGATGAATGAACCGTAAGAAGGTCCCTGACCACCGATGAAGCTAAAACCGACAACCGCCGTACGCGACTCTACCGCCGGATCCGCAGCGATCAAACTATCGACCTTATTCATCACCTCATAGGTACGCTCCTGGGAAGTTCCCGGTGGTAACGTAACGGCACCCATGATCGTACCCGTATCCTCGTTCGGCACCATACCGGTAGGCGTAACCTGCATCAAGAATACCAATACGGCGATACAACCGGCGACAATACCGAATGAAAGCCATTTCTTCTGGATAAAGAACACGACCTGCTTCTTATACTTAGCTAGCAAAGAATCGTAAGCCGCATTGAATGAGGTATGGAAACGGGAAATAAATGTCGTTTTCTTTTCTTTATGCTCCTCATCATGCGGTTTCAGGAATATCGCACACAAGGCGGGACTCAATGTCAAGGCGTTCAAAGCGGACAAACCGATAGCGATCGCCATCGTCAGACCGAACTGGCGATAGAACGTACCGGCCGTACCTCCCATGAAACTTACGGGAATAAACACGGACATCATGACCAACGTAATGGAGACGATAGCGCCACCCAACTCACTCATGGCATCGATAGAAGCGAGTTTCGCCGACTTGTACCCTTGGTCCAACTTGGCATGGACACCCTCGACGACGACGATCGCATCATCGACCACAATAGCGATGGCAAGCACCATAGCACAAAGAGTCAACAAGTTGATACTAAATCCGATCAAGGATAACATAAAGAAGGTACCGATCAAGGCAACCGGGATAGCGATAGCCGGAATCAACGTAGAACGCAAATCCTGCAAGAACACATATACCACGATAAACACCAATACGAACGCCTCCAACAAAGTCTTGATTACCTCATGGATAGAAGCGAACAAGAAGTCATTGGCATTCATGGAAATATTCACCTTCATTCCGGGAGGCATTGTCAACTGAGTTTCCTCCAGCAAGGTTTCAATGTTACTAATTGTTTCCGTAGCGTTGGTTCCCGGCATCTGGTAAACGATACAGGTAACGGCGTCGTGACCATTTACACGGTTGATAAAGTTGTAAGTCAAACGCCCCAACTCGATATCGGCGATATCTTTCAAACGCAAGACCTCACCATCCGGCAAAGCCTTTACAACAATCTGCTCAAACTCATTAGCCTCTTGCAAACGTCCTTTATAGCGGATCGTATATTGGAAAGACTGATTTCCTTGTTCGCCGAACGAACCCGGAGCGGCCTCTACGTTCTGTTCAGACAAGGCAACGGTTACGTCGCTCGGACTTAATTTATATTGGGCCATCACATCCGGCTTCAACCAAATACGCATGGAGTAGTCCGTACCCAACACGTTGGCATCACCGACACCCGGCACACGCTGGACTTCCGGGATCAAGTTAATCTTCGCGTAATTCTCAAGAAACTCTGAGTCATAACGATCATCTTCCGCATATACGGAGAAAACCAACAACATTGAGTTCTGACGTTTCTGGGTCGTCACACCAATCTGCGTTACCTCGGCAGGCAACAAACCTTGTGCCATAGATACACGGTTCTGCACATTGACAGCCGCCATATCCGGATCCGTTCCTTGCTTAAAATAAATGGAGATATCCGCAGAACCATTATTAGAGGCATTGGAACTCATATACATCATGTTCTCAACACCATTGATCTGGTCTTCCAAAGGCGCGATCACACTATTCAATACCGTTTGCGCATTGGCACCCGTATAAGTTGCCCTTACCGAAACGGTTGGAGGGGCGATATCCGGATATTGGGTAACCGGCAAGGAAATCAAGCCTAGGAAACCCAAGATGACAATCAAGATGGAAATCACCGTGGAGAGCACCGGGCGGTTTATAAATCTATCTAATTTCATATCTTTCGTTTTTACTCGACAAAAGCGAATATTTGTCTTATTCTATATACCTATTAATTAAAAGCAGTCTGCAAATTACCGTCATGCTGGTCTTTCAAGGCCTGATCGTACTTTGCCTTTTGTTGCTCACGAGTAATCGGCTGGATTTCCTGGCCGTCTTTCAAGATCTGTACGCCTTCCACGACAATCTTATCACCGGACTTCAAACCTCCCGTCACTAAATAATTTTTGCCATCATTCAAATTGGAAACCTTGATCTCGGTATTCTTCACGGTATTATCAGGCTGCAATACAAATACGAACTTCTTATCCTGGATCTCCACGGTAGCCGATTGAGGGATCGTAATGATATCGTTCATCGTATACGGGAAGATAATATTACCAGTACCACCGCTTCGTAAGACATTTCCCTCGTTAGAGAAAATAGCACGCATGCTTACAGAACCGGTAGATTGATCGATAACACCGCTCACGGCATCAATCTTACCCTCATGATGGTACGTAGAGCCATCCGCCAATTGCAGTCTTACGGCCGGCATCTTCTCTAATTGCTCTTTCAAGGTACCACCGGCTTTCGTCAATGCCAATAACTCCTTTTCCGTCATAGAGAAATACACATACATATCACCGATCTCAGATACGGTAGTCAGCGGTTGAGCGATCGAAGCGCTTACCAAGCTACCTACACGATACGGGAATGTACCGACAACACCGTTCGAGGGACTTGTAACCGTACAGAAAGATAAGTTCTGGTTAGCGCTCACCAATTGAGCCTCTGCCTGCGCCAAGCTCGCTTTTGCCGACATCAGCTGGTTCACGGCTGTTTGATACTCGAAATCACTGATGATTTTCTGATCAAACAAAGTCTTCTTATTCCTCTCGGTCAATGTTAAAGTGCTTACGTTTGCCTTCGCCATCTCGACCGCGGCCTTAGCCTGACCTACCGCAGCAGCGTACTGCGTAGGATCAATTTGGAACAACGCCTGTCCTTTACGAACCGTAGCTCCCTCATCCACACATAATTTCACGATAAATCCAGAAACTTGAGGACGGACTTCGATATCCTGCGTACCTTTGATGGTAGCCGGATAGGATGTTGTTTGGTCGCTAGTCGTTGAATTGACCGCCATCACAGCGAACTCAGCATCCCCTAATTTCATACCACTCTGACTGTTTCCACAGGCAGTTAATAAAGACATACCAACCGCAAACAATGCGATCTGCCTTAACTGAGTAATCGTAATTTTCAGCATTCGTTTATCCATATTTGTATATAATTATATATTCAAGGCTGTTTTTCAGTTACCTTCTCTTTCTAACCCAAGTGGAGATCTTTCACATCTATTCACACAATAGGGTCTTTACTCGTCGTTTCATCCTACAAATGTAGAAACTTTTTACACGATTTCTGTTTCCTACTTATCTTTTTCACCTAAATTAATAGCACTTAAAAGGAAGCGCCTGTTGAAATACATCTCTTTTGGTTTCAAACGAAAATAAAATTGTTTTTTTCAACAATATATTTTACATTTGTGTCCACACACAATAAACAAATATTATATATTATGGAGCCTAAATTTATAATATCAGAAGTATTCAGTACCGCATGGAAGGGAACGAAGTCGCAGCTATGGATATTAGCCGGATTATTAATCGGATATTGTATCTTGTCTTTCACGCTGACAGCGTTCGCTATGCCCATGCAAAGTTCTATTATCGGTAAAATCATCGTAAACGTGATCAGTGCGTTATTCTCCATTATTTTCTCCTTAGGATATATGAAAAATATATTTCAGGCGTTGGATGGGGAAGAACCTCAGTTTTCCGCATATGGACAACAGACAAAGAATATCATCACCTACTTTCTAGCGAGTCTTATCACGGGATTTGTCGTATTGGCGGGTTTCTTATTTTTTATCATCCCCGGTATTTATCTGGCATTGCGCCTTCAGTTCTTCCAAGCCTTTATTATCGAGGAAAACGCCGGGATTATCGAGTCTTTGCATAAAAGCTGGGAGATAACGAAAGGACAAGTATTGCCTCTGTTCATTCTGGCGTTGGTTATGATCGGTATCATGATATTAGGATGTATTTTATTCGGTATCGGAATTTTCGTCGCCGTTCCTCTTATCTATATGATGTATGGCTACGTTTTCCGTAAATTGAACACTCCTCTTCAAATACTCGAATAAGCAGAGAGGACGAATACACACTACAATCTATACCATGAATAAAAATTACAGGATAAAAGATATCGCCGAATTATCCGGCGTATCAACCGGTACGGTAGACCGCATTTTACATGAGCGGGGAAAGGTATCGGAGGATGCACGGAAAAAGGTGGAGAAAGTCTTAAAAGAAATTGACTATCAACCAAATCTGATAGCCCGTTCTTTAGCGTTGAAGAAAAAATATCATTTCATCGCTTTGATCCCTTCTTTCCATGAAGGGGAATACTGGGCGAAACTAAGCCAAGGGATCGAGAAAGCGGAACGGGAATTGTTTAGCTATAATATAGATGTCGAGCAAATCTATTTTGACCAATACGATAGTAACAGTTTCGACGAATTAATCCCGAAGATTGAGACCGCGGATTGCCAAGGGGTTATCATCGCTACATTATTCAAGCAAAGTGTCTTGACCTTGACCCAGCGGCTAGACCAGAAAGGTATTCCTTATATATTAATCGATTCTTTTATCGACCACACGAATTGTATCTCTTACTACGGAACGCATTCATATGATTCGGGGTATATAGCGGGACGCCTTTTATTCGAGCAAATCCGTGAAGAGGACGATCTAGTGATTTTCCGTTTCACCCGTAAGGGGGATTCATGTTCTACGCAAGTGCAGAAGCGAGAGGAAGGATTCCGAGATTATCTCGCCAATACCTCATTCAAGGGAAAGATTCATTTGCTGCATGTGCACGCAGATGACCGAGAAGAGAATACGAGACTACTGAATACTTTCTTCGACAAATATCCTCAAGTAAGAATCGGTATCATCTTTAATTCGAGGGCCCATTTCCTTGGAGATTATCTAAGTAGCGAACGGCCGGACTATCCTTTCAAACTTCTTGGCTACGATGTGATAGAACCGAATGTCCGTTATCTGGAAAACGGCTTGATCACGCATTTGATCGCCCAGCGACCCGAGGTACAAGGATATCATTGTATCAAGGCACTTTTCAGGCATCTGATCCTTAAGGAGAAAATAGAGCCTGTCAATTATATGCCGATTGATATCTTGGTAAAGGAAAATATACAATACTACAATAATTATATCTGATGAACTCCTTATTTAGCGTAAAAGAGAAAGTGATTTTGTTGACCGGAGGCTATGGTATATTAGGAGCCTGCATGGCCAAGCACTTGGCGAGAGAAGGCGCGTATGTCGTAATCCTCGGACGAAACGAGCAAAAAGGATCTGCCTTGGTCAATGAGATTAAAGCGGAAGGGGGCGAGGCCTTATTCTTGGTTTCAAACGTACTGGATAAAGCCTTGCTGGAGCAAAACAAGCAAGAGATATTGAAAGCATATGGGAAGATTGATGTTTTAGTCAATTTGGCGGGTGGTAACCAAGCCGGAGCGACGATTCCTCCCGACAAGACGATCTTTGATCTGGATATCGATGCTTTCCGGACGGTCGTGGACCTGAACTTATTCGGGACCGTACTGCCGACAATGGTCTTCGCCGAGGTCATGGTGGGACAAGGGAAAGGAAGCATTATTAACATCTCGTCCGAATCGTCCCTACGCCCATTGACTCGTGTGGTTGGCTATGGATGTGCGAAAGCCGCTATCAACAATTTCACGCAATACATGGCCGGGGAGCTAGCGATTAAATTCGGAGAGGGCCTGCGAGTAAACGCCATGGCACCGGGATTCTTCCTTACCGAGCAGAACCGGGCATTGATGAGCAATCCGGATGGATCACCTAGTGATCGTTGCAACACGATCGTCGCGCACACGCCGTTCCGCCGCTTAGGAAAACCGGAGGAGTTACTCGGTACTTTACAATGGCTGGCGAGCGACGCCTCCGCATTCGTAACCGGTACCGTGATCCCCATAGACGGAGGTTTCGACGCTTTCTCCATCTAAATAATGTGCCAATGTGCCAACCAGCCATGCATCAAACCGCATTGGCATATTGGCACATTGATAAATTTAAAAATTATTCATTATGTATCTATGTGAGCAAACTTGGCGTTGGTACGGACCGAATGATCCTGTCAGCCTTTGGGACATCCGTCAGGCGGGTGCCACCGGTATCGTAAATGCGTTGCACCATATCCCGAACGGGGAAGTTTGGACTACGGAAGAGATTCAAAAGCGGAAAGCCTTGATCGAATCCGCCGGATTACGGTGGAGTGTGGTTGAGAGTGTGCCCGTACACGAGCATATCAAGACGCAAACCGGGGATTTTCAAACCTATATAGAAAACTACAAACAAAGCATCCGTAATCTGGGAGCTTGCGATATCCGGGTAGTTACTTACAACTTCATGCCGGTATTGGACTGGACTCGTACCGATTTGGCTTATACGATGCCGGATGGTTCCAAAGCCTTGCGCTTTGAACGCGCGGCTTTTATGGCGTTCGACTTATTTATATTGAAACGACCGGCGGCGGAAGCCGAATATACGGAGGCGGACAAGGCGAAAGCCAAGGCACGCTATGACGCTATGAGCGAGGAAGACCGCCAGCTGTTGGTTCGCAATATGATCGCCGGACTACCCGGCTCGGAAGAGACTTTTACGATCGAGCAGTTTAGGGAAGCGTTAGACCGTTATAAAGATATCGACGCGGAGAGACTTCGCTCGAACCTGATCTATTTCTTACGGGAAATAGTTCCCGTGGCGGACGAGGCCGGTGTCAAGCTCGTTATCCATCCGGATGATCCCCCCTATTCCATTCTCGGGCTTCCCCGTATCTTGAGCACGGAAGATGATTTCCGGAAGTTAATAGAGGCCGTGCCGAATCCTAGCAACGGGCTTTGCCTATGCACAGGTTCTTTCGGTGTCAGAAGTGATAACGACTTGGCCGGGATCATGGAACGTTACGGGGATCGGATCGATTTCGTTCATTTCCGCAGCACGCAACGAGACTCGGAGGGTAATTTCTTCGAGGCGAACCATCTGGAAGGCGATGTGGATATGTACGGTGTCATGAAAGCCTTACTGGAATTGCAACAACGCCGCCAATGCTCCATCGCCATGCGACCGGATCATGGACATCAAATGATAGACGACCTAAAGAAGAAAACCAACCCGGGCTACTCCTGCATCGGACGTTTACGGGGTCTGGCCGAGCTACGGGGATTGGAGATGGGTATCGCCTTATCCCTGTTCAAAGGACATTAAAAAGACAGCGTCTTACAGTTAGCACAGTACTGTGTACGAAGTACCGCAGTACTGTGGCTAAAGTACTACAGTACTCTGTACGAAGTATTGCGGTACTCAGCACGTAAGTACTGGAATACTTCGTACAGAGTACTGCCCTATTTATAGCACAAGGCTACCTCGCCCCTATGGGGGAACATCACAAACCGAACAACCGGGGAATCAATAAACTTAAATCCGGCAAGAAGGCCACCAAGAACAAGACGATAACCATCGCCGCGAACATCGGCAGCAACGGACGGATCACCTGATCGATCTTTGTCCCCGCTACGCTACATCCGATAAACAATACCGAACCCACCGGTGGCGTACACAATCCCACACAAAGGTTCAATACCATCATGATCCCGAAATGTACCGGGTCCATCCCCAATTGCCCCGTCGCTATCGGCAGGAAGATCGGGGTAAAGATCAAGACAGCGGGCGTCATGTCCATAAAGATCCCGACAATCAATAGGATCACGTTGATAAGTATCAAGATGACCACCGGATTGTCGCTTATACTTAGCAAAGCGGCACTTACCGTCTGAGGAATATTCTCATAACTCATGATCCAAGATAAACCCGTACAGGTCGCCACCAAAAGAAGGACGATAGCCGTAGTCTTGGCCGATCGCAATAACACTTGCGGCAATTTAGCCCAAGTAAGTTCTTTATAGATAAAAGAGAGGATTAACGCATACAGTACAGCGATCGCCGAAGCCTCGGTAGCCGTAAACAATCCCGCCAAGATTCCTCCGATCACGATCACCAATAGCATCAAACTAGGGATCGCCCTGAAAAATACCCTTGTCGCCTCCGAGAACGGAACACGTACGCCAACCGGATACCCCTTTCGTGCGGCAAACATAGCGGCTACGATCATGATCGCCACTCCCGTAAGAATTCCCGGTAGATAACCAGCCATAAACAAGGCGGATACAGAGACTCCACCACTCGCCAAGGAGTAAACGATCAAGACATTACTCGGAGGTATCGTCATGCCGGTAGTGGCGGAAGAGATATTTACGGCGGCACTGAAATTCGGATCGTAACCGGCCTTTTTCATCTCCGGTGTCATAATACTCCCGATAGCAGAGGCAGCGGCGGCGGCAGAGCCACTGATCGCCCCGAATAACATATTCGCCACGACATTGACCACCGCCAGTCCTCCGGGTAACCGTCCGACCAGCACTTTAGCGAAATCGATCAAGCGCAAGGCGATACCTCCGCTATTCATGATATTCCCCGCCAATATAAAAAACGGGATCGCCAACAGAGCGAAACTGTCCAGACCCGAAGCCATACGCATCGCATAAGTCGTAAGGGCGGGAAGCGAGTCTATATTCACGAGCATCGTCAATATACCCGCCACGCCGATGCTATACGCTACCGGAACCCCGACCACCAGCAGGAAAAAGAAACTTATCACTAATACGAGTATACCTATAATATCCATATCATCAGTCTTTTAAGAATTAGAGGAACGAAATAAGGTGATTGCGTTATCTATCGCATAATAAGCGGTAAGCAATCCCCCTAGCGGCAATGCCAAATACACATATCCTAAATTAATCTCTAAGGAAGCCGAAGTAACTCCCAAATGAAAACGAGTGTATACCAGCCAAGCCCCTCCTACGATCAATACAAATACAGCGAATAAAAATACGATCAAGAAGATAAACAATCGCAAGAGCTTTCTGCGGGAAGGACGCATATGTTGAAGCAATAAATCGATCGCTAGATGCTCATTTTTACCGGATACATAAGCGGCCCCCAACAATCCCACCCAGATCAATAAATATCCGGCCAATTCATCCGTCACGGAACTCGGGGAAACCAGAATATACCGGCTTAATACCTGCCATAGCACATCCACGACCAAGAAAGCCATCAAGAAAATCAACGATAGCTCCAATCCTTTATCAATTATCTTTCTCATGGGTATTCTGCATTTGATCTATTAAATCATGAAAAACCGGATCATTCTTAAACCGCTCGATCATCGGGGCGGCGGCATCCATAAACGGCTGCTTATCCGGGTAAATAATCTCTACGCCATGCGCTTCCATCTCCTCTAGCGATTGCTTCTCTTGCTCCGCCCAAAGTTTCCGTTGATAAATAGCGGCGGCGTCAGCGGCCTGTCGCAGCCAATTACGTTCTTGTTCCGTCAGCTTCTGCCAAGTAGCCAAGCTAATGATGATCACGTCCGGACACATCGTGTGCTCATTGACTGAATAGTATTTTACCACCTCATGATGGAACGCTGTTGTCACGGAAGGCGTATTATTCTCGGCTCCATCCACGACATTACTTTGTAAGGCCGTATACAATTCACCCCAATCCACGGGAGTAGCCGAACCACCGAATGTCTTCATCATCTCCACGGCTATCGGGCTCTTTTGCACACGGATCTTCAGTCCTTTCAGATCCTCGGGAGTACGAATCCGCTTGTTTACCGTATAAAAGCTACGGGCCCCCGAGTCAAAATAAGCGAGTCCCCTAAACCAATAAGGTTCCGTTGATCCCAATATCTGTTTACCTACCGAACCATCCAACACCTCGAAAAACTGCTCACGGGAACGGAATAGATAAGGTATGCCAAATACCTTAAACGGATCGGCAAATCCTTCCAACGCGGCGGAGGAAACTTTCGTGATATCGAGACTTCCTATTTGAAGCAACTCTATACATTGATTTTCGGACCCCAATTGAGCGGAAGAATAAATATCCATGCTCATCTTTCCTCCGGACAACTCTTTCAGACGCTCGTTCATATAGAGCAATCCTAAATGGACGGAATGGCTGGGGGGCAATCCGTGTGCCAGTTTCAGCACCCTTACTTCCTTTACCCCTTCCTTACAGGAGAAGGAGAAAGATACGCACATCAGGAATAGCAGGGCGGTCTTTAGAACTTTCATATTAGAAATGTTAACAATTCGTTGTTTATCGACAAATATAAAGGAAATAATCGAATTGTGCACGTACACAGAAGAAAAAAGTGGCCGCTTTCTTCCTGCCTATATTCACATACGGAACAAGAAGAGCACGGCCTTGATTTAACCTATTTCTCTAATGTTATGATGAAACATCGAGACGGTCAAATGTAGAAACAATCAAAGTGACCGGTCTTATATCGACCGTGATCTTATTTCACGAAAGCGTGAAACTTATTCACGCCTTTTCTCTAACAGCCATTTACGGATCTCCTCTATATCTTCCTTGTCCGCTTCTATAGTGATTGAATATCGCCGGGGTTCGTCTGCTAAATACACCTCCCGCAAGAAATCATAGGCTAAGACTTCCGATATACGCAGTAACAAATCAACATCAATACTGCTTCGCTTAAATATCTTATAAATATTGGTACGTTCATAATGCAACGCATGGGCAAAATCGGAAACCGAAAGTCCCCGCTCTTCCATTTTCTCTTTTATTAACGAACCGATATGTATCTCCTTTTGTTCTTTCATATACAAAAGCCGTTTTTAAGGTAATCTTATCTCATAAATAAACCCACATCTGAGAAAAGGTGTGTTACACTTTACCTTAAACCCGTCAAACTGCGGCACGACCAAATGCCTTGTACACAACAGAAATAAGGCAAAGGAACACACCAAATACAGGTGTATTCGCATTGTCTATTTCTCTGTGTACTTTAAATTGGTCGTTTTCAGTTTAGAGAAATACCAGCAAATACAATATCGTCATCCTCTCTGACCAAAGAGACAAACTAGTCCCCTCAATCATCGTATAATATCTCCATTTTACCTTTACAAAGGTAGGCAAATTCAACTATCAGAAAAAACACAAAGAATAAAAAGAAGTATAAACATATCGGAAATATAGGCCATTGAAAGAGGCTTTTTTATACTTTTGTGGTAAAACAATATCTAATGGCATCTAAAATACACAATGGAATACTCATTCTTACGCTAATTTTATTTGCGTCTTGCCGTACGCAAAAGCCTGCTCCACGCCCGGCCCCTCCCGAGACTGTGGATTTCCCTACGGCAAATATTCCTCTTCCCGTCGTGGATTTCAATTTCATGTTGCCGGAAGCTCCGGAGCTAGCGGTTTGTCATTCTCCTAGAAAAGATATCACGGAAGCCTTTACGCCCCGTGATAAAAGCCAGATAGCGATCAAGGACCCCAAGCTATTCGATGAGAATAATACGGAAATTATTGATTTATCCTTAATCCCCGCCGGGGAATACGCATTTCCCCTTCCTAATGGAAACGTGATCTCTCCTTACGGGAGAAGAAGAAGACATCATTCCGGAGTAGATATCAAGACTTGTGCCAACGATACGATCGTGTCTGCTTTCGATGGTATTGTCAGGATGGCGAAACCATTCGCCGCCTATGGCAACGTTATCGTTGTTCGCCATTATAATGGACTGGAAACGATCTATAGCCACAACTCCAAGAACTTGGTTAAACCCGGAGATCGTGTTCTCGCCGGACAACCGATCGCCTTAACCGGACGTACCGGCAGGGCTACTACCGAGCATTTACATTTTGAGACTCGTATAAACGGAGTTCATTTCAATCCGAATATCGTCTTCAACATGGCTAAAAGGAAATTACGTTCAAAATGTCTGGTTTGTACCCAGAAAGGTAATAACGTAATCGTCAAATCGGTTGATATATTACCCCATCAAAAGGCTGGTCCATACGTACCGCCACCTCCTTATAATGGGTTTACAATGAATGAAAAAGGCCTTACGGACAATCCGTAAGGCCTTTTTTCATTCCGTGGAGATGGAGAGATTCGAACTCTCGTCCAAACGAGGAATTAATTTGCTTTCTACATGTTTATCTTCGCCTTCATTGTCGGGGAAGAGCAAGACCGAAGCCACCCACTCATCCCTTATCCTCTAAAGTTTCGCCTGAGACCCGAGGCTTATCTCAAACTATCTCCGATATTGCTGCACCACCTGATCGGAACGCTTCGGAGCCACAGCATCCGGGTGATGTCACGTCCCCGCAACTTTTGCAGGGATTAAGCTTGAATCTACTATACTTCGATTAAGCAGCGAGAGCGTAATTATTTTCGCCAGTTAATTGTTCGTTGTCTGAGATTTAAGTGCAAGCCAACCACGCACTACATGCTTACAAACCACTTCTACCCGCTGTCAAAACCGGTCATCCCCATGGTTTTATAACTGATTAAAAATCAAAAGAAAGCGAACACATTTTCCGTTATAGGTAACAAACTGGTAACAAAATCAAAGAACTTCATTCTTCAAATGATCGCTTTCTTTGGTACAAAGATAGGAATTATTCTCAATAATACAAAAGACACACATAAATCAACATATGATGCTAAGCGATTACGTAACTATAGCCTATACAATCAAACACCAAAAGAAAAACAAAGGGGGGTAAAGGACTCTCGCCGCCGTCCACAGGTACAAGGCCTCCCCCTAACAATCGAACCCCAGTTATCTACCACGCTCCATATTCTATGCATGCCGTACCCTTCTGGGGATCTATACGCATTGTGAAGAAGGTTCCATCTTCCGAAATCTCATTAAAGTAAAAACTACCATCCTCCGACATGCTCCAATGAGCCGGGGGATTCGTCTTCATCCACCAATAGAATCTCTCCGTTTCACGACCCGGTTCAAACTTAATATCTATCCGATCAATATAGTCCAAAGTGAACGACTTTTTTCCATAGGTGCGATCTATAACCTCGTACGCTGGCAATCCTACACCTACCTTGTATGAGATCTCCATACGGCTCCCATACGGCTTATTGACGATATCTGATACAAACGAGCAAACATATATTAAGCTAATAAGAGAGATAGGGGATAACAGCGCATAAGAACACCTTCTCCAACTCGCCCGCCGCCATTTCCGCTCAATCCACACGTACAAAGGCGGACAACATCCCCATGAGACCCAAGTAGCCAACCAAAGGCAAAAAGACTTAAATGTCCATCGCTCCGGCCTTGCCCAAAATAGAAGGATTATGAAAGCCAGTAACCCACCACCCCAAACTATCACACTAACTAATAAAAAAAACATCATAACGCCTCAAATTAAGAACTACTATTTTACCTTATTCATACTCCTTCTTTATAATTATCATAATCTCGTATCCAATCCAATTCTTTTGCACTCGAAGGTTCTGTATAAAATAGATCTATAACACTTACATTTCTATTTAGGGCAGCTATCCCTTATAATTAAATCACATGGTCATATAAAGTTCCATTTCTTTCCTATGGAGTTGTTGTTCGCATTGCCAACATGATACATTCCCCAACAAGTGCTATTTCCGCTAGTAAATAATGTCGAGTATTGTTCCACATCACACTATGTCCTGCAATTTCCGCCGTACGTAAGAAATTATTACGTACTCTCACGTCATTGAAATATGTTGCTGCCCCCACAGCGAATGCTGTTCCGGATGGACTGAGGTTGAACAGTACCGGGCCTGCATCAATGTCAAATCCCAACCAACACGAATAATCATGATATTCCCGTATACCAGACAATAAACCTGATTGCAAAAAATGGGATTTGAGCCTATGATATTGCTCTCTTGCAAATACTGAATCTATCTGCGTGAGGTATAGACAGTTTAATGCGGAGTACGAGCCTTTCACCGGGGCGGCTTTAAACGGTATACCATCCTCACTCAAAAATGAGACAAGTAGGCCTGTTTCTTTGTCAAGCCATTCAGATTTAGCCTTTCGTACCCATTTACGTACCGTAGAAATATATTTTCCCTTGTTTAATTTCGAGTAATTATTCAGTGCGACAATCGCAACAAGCATATCAGGGACATATATACATTCGCTTGGATATGTTGGTAAGTTTAGACTTTTACTTCGAAGAAGCCGACGATTCATAGTTCCGCAAAGATCATCAAACAAGTTATTATATTTATCATTTCCTCCGGCCATCTTATACTCGCTTATCATCCACGCAAGATGACTGATATATGAAATATGACTCCTGTCACCATCCAATGTTTCCAGAGGATCCTCGCCCCAACGCTCAGCATCATATTTTCTCAACTCAAAGGAAAGTACCATCTCAATAAGATTATCTATGTTCTCTAGATTCTCTGTTTTTGTTTCGGGATAAAGTTTCGACATATTGAATAAGGCTGCCGCCAGCATTGAACAAGAATACAACGCCCACTCACCTTGAAATTGTGTTCCAATTCCTTCTGGCATTTCACACAACAACGCACGTGGTGAAGTTACTACACGATCGATCAGGAAATCCCGACGTTGAATGAGTTCCCCCTTCTCATCCTCCCATGTACCATTATCAGTACACGACCAGTAAACCCATAATATTTTGACCAATATAAATGCAACCATCACCACTGCGATTTTAATTGATTTGTGTATCAAATCAATATTGTCTCGTATAATATCTACATATTTCTCAGGCTCAACCGTTTCACGCTTGGGTTGCAAGCACGAACAGGGCAAACTAATCTTATTTTGCCATTCATTGTCAAGATAATCCTCAAAACGGATGACGACCTTCAACAGATCATCGGATAAACGTCTCTGGCACTCTTTAATAATGTATTCAGAAATTGGATAAACACAAGCCGCTATTGCGCCAGCTATAGCACCTTGCGTATCAGCGTCACCACCGAGTGACACGGCATTTCTTATCGCATCTTCATAACTATCGGCTTCTAAAAATGCGATGATAGCCTCAGGCACGCTACCTTGGCAAGATACATCAAATTCATATCGGGGCCGAATCTCATTCAATGTACGGTTCATGTTATATTCGAACTGATTGGTAACAAAATCTCTTATGTGTACTTTTAATTCGTCTATTTCCCCAGTCCAATGTAGCGCAATGAATATACTTGCAGCTACAGCCTGCGCTCCCTTTATAGCTTCCGGATGATTGTGTGATACTGCGGCTGTTTGTTTCGCTAAGCGCAAGCATTCATCCAAAGTCTTAGCAACAAGACCTACCGCACTAACACGCATAGCGGAACCATTCCCCCATGAGTTATAGGGGGTTGGATCATTACATAACCAATTACAGAAAAGGCCACCGTAGCCAACAGCCGGATAACGGTTGCCAAATTCACACATAGTGTCTACAAGCGTGTATTCTGAGTGGGTGACATCCTCCATTAGCCATCGTGCGATAGCTAATGTCATCACCGTATCGTCTGTAAAACAGGCACCATACGGAAACAACTCGAAGTCTTTGCTCTTGACAGAACGAAACTCATACATCGAACCTATAATATCACCAGCAATCGCTCCATAGATAGTTCTGTAAGTATTTTTCATCATGGCTAACTTCTCTCTATACATAAATTCTTTAACACAAAGATTGCAAAAAAACTCGATTTATCATCGGTAACTTGTTTCATTTTCGACCTACCACCAAGGATCTTGTATGGCGAAAATCATTCCGACTCCAATTATCGAAGTCCCTCCATATCACATATATGCCTTATTCTCTCTAGGATCTATATCCATAAAGAAGTAAATTCCATCATCTAATTCTCATCGAATGGGAAATCACCATCTTCCGATATACTCCAATGAGCCGGGGGATTCGTCTTCATCCTTTGTTGGAACTCTCCGTTTCACAACCCGAATCAAACCTAATGTCAACCTCATCCGTATCCCCATTTCGGCCATGAGAATTTACAATCTTGTATGCTGCCCCTATCCCTACCTTGCTTGAAAGATCTCTTCGGTTATAGAAAGGCTTATTGACGCACTTACATACCAATGAACAGATATATACTAAGTAAATAAGAGAGATTAGAGATAACAGCGTATCAATCCCTATCCAGTCTCTATTAATAGCATTGAGATCTATTATCAGGCTATTAAGGCTATGGATGAAGCGATGCGGATCGAACGTACAGGCATCCACCAAGAAAAGAAAAGAGACTGGGGATAACAGCACAAATAGCACCCTTCTTAGACTAGCCTGCCGCCACTTCCGCTCAATCCACACGTACAATGGTGGAAAACAACACCACGAGACCAAAGAAACCAACCAAAGACAAAAAGACTTAAATGTCCATCGCTCCGGCCTTGTCTTGAATGCAAGGATCATAAAAAACGATAATTCAAAGATAATCAAACTTATACAAGCTAACACCAAAAACACCATAACGCCTTAAATTAGGAACAACTTATTTAATACCATAGTACACACTATCGAATAGAAGATCAAAAACCTCGTTTTTACCATATTCACGACCTTACTCCTTTCTTTTAATTAGTGTTATCTCGTATTCAGACCGTTTCTTTTGCCCTCTAAGGCACGATATAGGACAGATCTATAATACCCTTTATCAGTTGTCACCCCTTATTCACAAGGAATAGGCTTATGTTTCATATCCTCATCGCCAAGCACCACAATAGAAAACGGGGCTGGTGTCCCCGCCGCCGTCTTCCGCACTCACTCGCAGCCTCCTCCTTTGGTGCCGCCCCGATCCACGCCAAATAAAGCCATTCGTACCCCAAATACCCCCTAAAGATCATCCTTGAATATAGTAGGATTCAACTCAACCGGGGATCTCCACTCTATTCGATAGTCCTCCCATAAAAAACATTTCATCACTTGCCAATACTCGAAACATGAGACCGGGGTACGAAACCAGCTACCAGAATCAAATCTTTTATCAAAGAAGTAAGATCGTAGCTTTTCCTCCAACTCCTTCTCTATAGACAAATAGGCCTCAGATTCCTCAACCGGATCATGTATTAAACCCGTGATCCGAGGTTTACAATCCCAGCTACAAGAAGCACGATCAAAGCATTTACTTGTTTTCATACCAAACTAATATCCGTTATCAACTCTTTTTCTTCACCTGTTTTTATTACCACAAAATAAGTACAAATCCTCCGATTTACCTCGGCCTTATGTTACCACTCCCAATCCAATAATATAAGGCCATATACTAAAATCATGATATCTCCAACTCCCTTCAAAACAAATTACCTGTTGCCACACTCTCTGAGACCTTATTCAAATTGCAGATTTCAATAAGCGTGGCACCGTTCCGTTTTAGACTATAAAAATCATTTTCACTTAACAATATATAAAGCCACTGTCGGTTCATTCTATATTGGGCTCTCAGTTGATTAATCTTATTACACCATTCAAGAGTTGCCAATTGTTTTTGTCGGACATTTTTGTCGAAAATCTTGTCTTGCCCTTTCGTTTCTATAATATAGATGTGTTGTGATGTACATACCATAAAGTCCGGATGATAGGTGGCCAATAGACCGTCCTGCCGGATATAATGGATTGATGCGAAGCTATGTTGATTCTCATTTATTTTGATAAAGCAGTTCACTTCCGAGTCGGCATCCAAAAATTCAAGGAAAGCTTTCTCGAAACCTCCTTTATTGGAAGGGTAGCCCACTTTTTCATAGATAATCTTTTCCAAATCAAGTGAAAAACTTTCTCGTATACGTAGTGTAGGTATGGAAGAAAAATAAATCTTCTCAACTATTGCATCTGTTATATCTATCTGTTCTTGCATATAATAGATCGCCTTACTGATCTCTCTTACAATATGCTGGGTCGCGACTCCCTCATTGTGTAGTAAAATCTTCCAATTATAATTCTCGAACGGATTGAATGAACGTGAAAATAACTTGGTTCGGATATATCGGTCGATGACCCGTATGATTTCTTGCTGATTAATTTGCAATGTAGGTAGTTCCTTAGGCTTGCTCCTTCCTACCTTGTCGAAGCGTGTTGTGACGATGCGTAATACCTTTTGCAAGTATTCATTGTAACTTTGTGCATTGCATAAGTCTGCGTTTACCTCATATTTGCCGAATTGAGTACCGACTAAGACGTCATGCGAGATAAAGGATTCACCGGGTTTCGCCAAAATTTCTTTTAGTTGTTCATACGAAAAGTCTGTAAAAGGTGCGAGTCTGTTTATATCTATTTCTGAAGGATGTATCTCCTCCTCTTGCTCTTTGATAATAAGAGGCCAGAATAAATCATAGTCTTGATAATTGTCTTTTAACCCTACCTTTATAATATCACCGGTTACATTGGAGCCATCCGGCAAATCACCTTCGTCTATACCGGCAAGCTCTTCGTTCATCAAATCATTGTAGAAATCAAGAAAGGCCGGATGTTCAATGATGGAAAGCATATCGATATAAGATTTAGGCGCTTTCTTTTTAACCAATACTTGCAATCGGTTTTCCCTTTTTTCTTCTGAATATTCAGGCTCTCTCCACATCAAACGAAGACCACGCCCTACGGTTTGTTCCAACAAAATAGCGGATTGCGTAGATCGTAACGGTACGATGACACATATATTGTTGACATCGAAACCTTCCCGAAGCATCAACACGGAAACGATGACTTTGGGTGATTCATATTTATCGATATTGAACAATCGTTCTTTGACTTGCATCCAATCTTTTTCTTTTACTTCGCCTTTAGCGTTGCTGTCAATACGGAGAACATCCTTTTCGGCTAATCCCTCTTCTTTTAGGAATGATTCGACAAACGGGGTGACATTGGTATCCTCACAAATCACCATCATCTTCGGTCGTTTCTTAGAATCCAGCTTGATAAAACCTTCTTCAAGGATTTGTAATTTTCGTAATCCGGCACGAAGCATTAAACGTTGTCCGTCGCTCAATCCAATCACTTTTTTTCGTTCATCACGTAAAGCGTTATAATCCAGATTGGCAAGATCTGTCAATTCTTGTCGGCGATCCAACAACAAGGTCTTAACCAATCCGCTTTTCATCGCTTGGCTTAAATCAAAGTCGGATATAATATGCGGGAAATAACATTTCATCTTTTTCTTCCCGGAACCGACCGTATCGTAGGGTGTAGCTGAGAAGTCGATTTGGATGAAGTGACCTCCTTTGTTGTGGGCAATCTTATTCAATCCTTTTTGCCATTCAACCTCTTCTATTTCTCCTTGCTTTTTATTCTCATGGATATGATGGGCTTCGTCATTGATTACCATTAAGTCCGATAGTTCGGATAGATAGCCCAATTCGCTTCCTCGTAGATATTTCCTATCCAGTGCCTCTAAGACATTACCACCACTCAGCCCTGGCGTAATAGGCAATAAATCTCTTATAATAGATGGAGCGGAATCTGAGTCCATATTCTCTTTCTCTTCATCAGACAAGAACAGATGCCAGTTGGTTAAGGCGATCAGTCCGTTTCCGGTTATTTTTCGTCCGATTCCCTCTTCTTTGGTGACAACATTGTTTTGTATAAAAGAGAATACTTCGTCCCGATAAGCCAGAGGTATAAAAAGGTCTTTATGCAAATAAAGGTCATTCGTGAAAGGATCTCTTTCCGTGCAGTTCTCTTTCAGGCGTCCACAATAGGCATCCTTTAGCCGATCATAAACAATCAGGCCAGGAGCTACGATCAGGAAGTTTTGGGTGTAGCGTCCGCTTCGTTCTTCTTGTTCTTCATGTCGTCCGTTAAGGAGTTGCCATAAAAGTAAAGCGTGCATGACCCATGTCTTACCTGTTCCGGTTGCCATCTTTACGGCATATTTGGGAATACGATATTTTTCTTTAGCCAAATCACTTAGATTACATTCGGCTAATAGATCCGGCGCAACTTGCCGGTATATTTCTTCTACGGTTGTCACTTGTAAAACTTCATGCAGATAAATGATGTTTAGAATACTTTGTTTTTGTCCTTCATGAAAGTTCTTGGAGCGTTCTTCCGTATAAGGCCCCATGAACCAAAACTTCAGCAAATCTTGTGTTACCGGGGTAACGGCATCTAATAAACTGCCGTTTTCAAAGGCTGTTTTGACTTGTTCCGTTAACCGGCTTGCCAATTCCAAGGATATATCGTTTCTCATGTTGTGTGTCGTTTTTAAGAATGAATAGTCTCTGTTACCATGCTCTCAAAGCCGAATACATCGACCGCTTTCACGCAAACCGTCCGTTCCGCTTTTCGAGGAGTGATTAATGTAGCTGTATAGATACAATGAAGTGGATCGCTATCATTGTCCGTGTTTTCCCGATAGTCTTGCCATTGGCTGCGGAATGTGATGCCGTCGTAATCCGGATCGATGCTCCAATACTCGATCAAAGCCAGCGGATCTTTCTCCAATACCTGTTGCAATTTGGCTTTATCTTTATCATCCAACGGGATATTGTCGGGTGAAAGAAGCACATAATTATCCAATTCGATTGTTAGTTTGTCCTGTTCACCGTAATGCGGTTCTGTCTGAATAGGTTTTACCAATAGATATTGATAACTGCTGAAACGGACAGAGCCTTCCCTTATCAGTTTGTCATATCCTTTCTTGGAGAGTTTGTCCAACAGGTCTGGTGGAATCACCAAGACCTCAACATCCTCCTTGTATTGTTGGATAGCCGCAGAAATGTCAAAAGCAAAGTTCCAAGCTAATACGACCGCCTTGTTCCATCCACCTCCTAACAGGTTCTTTTTGGCTTCGTATGCTCGGCGGATTGTGGCGGCTCCGGTTACTTTATTAGGACTATCTACCAGTACCAAAGTCCGTCCGTTCTTGATATATCCCCAGTTCCGATCATTCAGCTGTTCTTGGGTGAAAGGGATGGCACCATACAGTTGCATGATGATCTGGCTCAAATCTCCAATACGTTTGTATTGTTTATTGTTTTGGAAAGCCTCTTTTTGATAATCGCCGATAGCTTGATAAAGGAATGGTTTTACCTCTTGGTCGATAAAGCGTTTACGCATCACCAAGGTTGCCGGTTTGCCAATATCCGTAGTAATCCAACGACGGCCTAAACGTTCGGCAACGGCAGCGGTTGTTCCACTTCCACCGAAGAAGTCGCAAACGAGATCACCTTCGTTGCTGCTGGCTTTGATGATACGTTCGAGGAGTTTAGCTGGTTTTTGAGTTGCATATCCTATATTTTCTGCCGATTGTAAAGATTTTAAATCAATCCATACATCTTTACATCTAACACCACTGGGATTTATGTATTGCTTTATTCTTGGTACTTTATCTTTTTCAACTCGTAATAAACCGTTTGATAACCATTTTAAAGCTGTTTCTTTAGGCATACAATATCCTCTACTTGGCATTTTTTCTCCAAATCCTAAATCATAAATGTATCCTCCTCCGCCAGGATTAGAGCAATCTCTCCATTGATAACGACCATTTTCATCTTGATATTTGTAAGGAGCTAATCCTCCTTCATCATAAGGTTGATAAACATCATTCCAGATTTTTTCAAAACCTTTACTGTAAAAATATAATGAATCATGAGATTTAATATATTTTTTATTTTTTGCGGATGTATCACCTGCTGTTGCTTGCCAAATCAATTCATTGATGAAATTTTCCTTTCCAAAAATATCATCCATTAAAACTTTCACATACGCTCCCACATGCCAATCAATATGTACATAAATACTTCCCTTATCCGAAAGTAACTCCCGCATCAATACTAATCTTGGATAAAGCATCTTCAAATAAGAAACCGTTCCATCCTGCCATGTATCCGAATAAGCAAATTGTTCAATTACCGTAGGCTTTTGCTCAATATCAACACCCGGCAAATTAATCTTTGTCCGATAATCCGCTTTGCTATCAAAAGGAGGATCAATGTAAATCAAATCCACCTTTCCCCGAAGCGAAGGTAATCCGGTCGTTTCATCTCCAGCTAACAGAGCTTGCATCACCAATAAGTTATCTCCATAGATGAGGCGATTTATCCATTCTTTGTTTATCACTTGTTCGTTTTTTCCTTTCCATAATCCGGAAGTGTCTTTGGCGGGAAGAACCAATTCATTTGTTTGTAATCCGATATGGGTGTTGCTACTCAAACGTTCTAAGATACGTTGCGCTTCTTGTCTTCCTTCTTTTACGATTTTAGGAAGTTCTTCTATAAGAGATGTTGTTGGCATAAGTCTGTTTTTTAGTGTTATTATGATTCAAATTCTTCGTCACTTGTTTTTACTTTACCTGTGTACTCAACATAAACAAATTTCCCTTCTATTGAAATCTTTTTTATTAACTCAAAAGAACGTTTCAAATAGTAGTAATCTGGATTGAAAGTATATTCATTAAATTGTTCATTATATGTATATTTATCTGTTCCAAATTTGAATTCTGCGCAATCGCTTGATCCAGACATATAAACTCTGTTTTCATATTTACATAATTCTTTTATGAAAGGAATTAATTCATCTTTAACTATATAGTAGAAAGAATTATCATCTATCTTTTTTTCGTGCACTACATTTTCTGCACTCCAAAATTTCTTCCCTAAATAGATGCGTTTTATATTCTCTGAAGTATAATATAATTTTCTCTTACTAATATCTGTATATTTTTCATCCATATTAGGATGGAGTTTGGGAATACCTAAAAAAGGATAGGAAGTTACAATCAATCTCCATTCATTTTCATAATTCCATACCTTATTCTTTTGTGTCGCATTATGTAAATTAATTTCGTGTATGTCAGGATGTTTACTGCAACTAATTCCAGTCGGATGTTCTTTATAGCATATAGATTTAAAGAAGATATTTTTTAACACTGGTATATTTAATGGATGATTTGCAATATCTCTTAATAAAAGAGATGTATTAAATTCTATTACGTATCCAGTTTCATTTGTATAATGCGACCACATTAGTTCGTTAAATCTATCAGTTGTTAAAGAAACAATACCACCAAAGCAAAAATAGCTATCACAAATAGCCTTTTGTAATAACTCACGATTTTTATCTATTTCTGGATATAGTTGATTAAAGTACTTCCCTTCCACAATTAAAGGTGCTTGCTCTATGGTTTGTCGTTTAATTTCATAGTATAATTCATCAGAAACATTCCTCATATCTATAGAATATGATTTTCCATCCATTAAATCATTTAAATGGAATGGATGACTTGCGAATAGATAATGTTCAATGAAGGCTTCTTTACTATATTGAGTGCAAGGATTATATTTTAAAATAGTTTGAGGGTGGTTTGACTCAATGAATATTTTCATATGTAATTTATTTGTTTCCCTGTCCCCCTCCGGAATGATTAACAAACAAAAAGCGTGGGAACCGTACCTTGCTGCCCGTTCCACGCTCTAAAGGCTCTCGCATTGCCCTGTCAGTCGAAACGAGCAACGCCGAAAGCCCCACGCCGATGTGAATATATACGATACACCCATTTCCCTTGCGGATACACCAATGGCTATACAAGGTACAATGAGGGCTATATATAATACACCCTGAGGACATCCACCGTTGCTTTGTTTTTGACTGACATTTCTGAATTTGCGAGATTCTTAGAACGTCAAAACCAAAGCGTAAAGTAAACGCCTTTTCTAATTTATGTCAGTTCCCGCACCACCCTAATCGGCGTGGTGCTATTGAGAACTATACAAAAATACAATTTAATTGAACAAATAGGTAACGTTTTCGGAAAAAGTTTTAATATTGTTTATACCTCCAATGACAATTTTATCACAGCCATTCACGGCGCATTTTAGAAAAAGACAAAACTCAGAAACAGAATTATATAACCTAAAACGGACTTAAAACATCAACAGATACTATCAATAGTTATCTACCTAAGAGTATTAGATAGGTACTTTATTGATAGTGATCGTATTAAAAATGAGAGAGGCGAAAGATACCACCTCCTCGGAAATATCCCCCACCTCTCTAAATTTATTTGATATACCCCCCAATAAAGGGTTATTTTCTAAATAATACATTGAGTTATTTACAGAGCAACCGTTCAATCTTATACTTAAGCGGAAATAGATCTGTTTGAATGGTTCCCCACACAATCTCATCCCGAATCTGATAATACCCATGCACCAACACATGGCGCATGCCTATGACCTCATTCCATGCGATCTCTTGATGTTCCTCCCGAAATTCCTTTGTAATCAAATAAGCAGCCTCCCCTACAATCTCCAAATTCTTGATGACAGCAAAACGCAATATCTTGTTTCTGGAATACTCCTCAAAAGTCACATCTGTCGTGAACTCAATGACATTATTTATCGCCTCCAGCATATGCCGTAGACGTGTATCGTCTTTAGGCTTCTCTCTCATATACCAATATTTTATCCCGATCTACAGAAGAAACGGCGAAATCCTTCAATTGTCCTTCCTCCACCAAATCAACCTTACGATGCAACAATTGGCTTAGAGCTTCCACCATACCCGCATACTTGAATAATGTAATACGAGCTTGGGAGTCAAAACGAACCAGAATATCAATATCGCTATCCTTCGTCTCCTCTCCACGTGAACAGGAACCAAACACCCATGCTTTCTCTATTGGTTGCAAAGAGAAAAAGCCTCTTAGCTTATTAATTATCTGTTGTTTCATCTTTTAGTGATTACCTCACGCAAATATAACGAACATTTTCTAAATTCCGTTTTATCGTGATTCTTTTTTGGAAAATCATTTACAGAACAATATCCTCTAAAAACAAAAGAAGCGAGAGATACCACCTCCTCGGAAATATCCCCCACCTCTCTAAATTTATTTGACAGATCCCCGACAAGGGTATTATTTCCTACATTTTATTAGGAAAAACCTAAGCCTAGATACGTTGTAAGCCTCAAATATGGGCAAAACAATGATATTTAATCAAATCTCTTTAACTTCAAAAATGACCTGAATTTCACATCAAATTCTTCTATCTCTGGGCCAACGTCTTTTCCTTGAGAAGAGAAACAACACTTCTTGATCTTTTCTATAATAGACTTGCAGGCTCTTTGCGCCAATTCTCCATCACGTACACGAGCCTTAAATCCAGACCTCAACGGATCAAATCCATTACGATTAACATAATCACATAAGGCACAATCTTTCAAAATCTTTATCCCATTTATCTTATCAAGCGGTAAAGACTCTTTACTCACCTTGACTTTGGAATAACAAGATAAGAACCGATCCAGCAAATCATTCCAAAAGCTAGGATCATATAACATTGACGCAGTAACCGATCCCCCAAAGCACCTCCTAACTTTCTTTATCCGAAACTCGCATCGAGCTATATTCTTATTATTACTCCCCTGTTCCTTTCCTTTATCGTAAAACAAAAGTTCTTTCTCTGCTGTTTGAAACGTAATTCCTGTAGAATATGAATGACACCTAAAATAAGGTAAATCTAACATCCGATTGAAATATTCTATTGGAGACCGCTGTAACTCCAAATCCATTGCTAAATCCAGTCTAGTCACAATGACCTTATCCATAGGGATGTTTAAATCCTCTCCTATCCTCTCAATGGCTTTCCGTACGTCCTCTAAAGGGAAATCGTGCATGTTGATACCGTAGTAATATTTACATAAGCTACAAGCATTGATTTTTAGAATATGAGTATTTACATACACATTATACCCCTTATATTTCCCACGTACATAAGGGAGGCCATCATTACCAATACAATCACTTCTATTCATCAAATATGGCGACACTTCCGCTAACAAATCTATTTCTGGAACATCTTTCTGATTAAGAACAAAGTCAACCGTATCATATAACATATGACCATGTACCATATCATGCAACATACTACTATATTCAGTACATGAATCATGTCCTTTCTCACACCTTGATAGATTGACATAGATTTTAGAAGCTATCTCATCTTTCATACTCTCCCCCTTCCTTTTTTATTCATTACAACATGATTTATGGCGGCTTGCTCTATCTCTTCTACCGAATCAACACGATTTCGTTTAAGCCACTCCTCAATCTCCGAGCGATCAAAATAGACTTGCTTTCCAGATGGTTTGTAATGAGGTATCTGATGACTATATGTAAGCTTGTATATATGACTCTTACTTAAGCCAGTAAGAGTTGCTACATCATCAACAGTTAGTACTGTCTTTGTCGCAAGTAGAGTATTACACTCTATTCTTTTTAAGATATTTTTAATCGACTCCATTTTTTTTATTTTTAATTATCATATCTTAATGCTGAATGTAGGTAGATTCAGCATATTCACATATTGTCAATATGTACCTACTCAGTATTGACACAACAAAGATCATATTAAAAAACAAATAAAAAGGGTGATAATAAAAAGTATCACCCAAAATCATCTACTATCACCTAAAGAATGTCACTTCTCTTTTAACCAAGATGCAAATTTTTTTTCTATATCTTCAATATCATCTTCCTTACTGACAGCAGTAGTTAAGCTTCTATATTTCAAAAATTCATCACCATATAAAAATATTTCACTTGCCTTTTTCCACCTATTTCGCTCTGACTTCCAAAACACATCTATAAGAACATGTAATTCCTTCAATGAAGCTAACCATTCAATATAAAAGCGCTCAGGCACATTATCGACATTCCCAAATAAATAAAGAAACGTATCTAAACTTGTATTACTATTAATATAATTTTCCTCTTTCAAATGAAGCCAGATAGCTTTTAATTTATCATCGTCATATTTTTTCGTAAACCGACTTTTGCAATTTTCCAAATATCTATCAATCTTCCCCGAAATTAAATCATTAAAATACCGCATGCTTTCTACTATATCTAAATCTAATTTTTTATCGGTTGAATCATCCCATCTGGCAGCCCCCGTTGTAGCATATCTTTCTTCTCTTTCTTTTATATAATCAATATCAAATGCTATTTTTAATCGTGTGCTTGTTACTTCCATCACTTCCACGATTGCTTTCTTCAATAATAGAGCTCTTTTATATAACAAAGTATTAGTATTCATTCCTCGAACCTTTCTACAAGAGCTATCATATTGATATAACAAATCATCAAGAATAAGAGAAATGTATATCCATCTATCTT
This sequence comes from Parabacteroides sp. KHUB-02, assembly GCF_056640955.1. NCBI lineage: Bacteria > Pseudomonadati > Bacteroidota > Bacteroidia > Bacteroidales > Tannerellaceae > Parabacteroides > Parabacteroides sp. KHUB-02. The sequence goes on from NZ_JBWQEV010000001.1 coordinate 2,062,550, forward strand.
TTGGTGTCATACCAGATAACAAGATAATAGTTTCTAATTTTCGACCTTCACTATAAATACTTCTCTCTAATTTATTTAGTGTTATTAACTCATTAATAGGATCACCAGATAATGAGTTATTCATGCTTATAATATTTTCAAATGGTCTTTCTTGTATACCCATATCGTATGATTAGTTTAAGATACTTATTATTCTATTTACTAAGGATCAATCAAATACGCCGTCTTGCTTATGAACAGCAGCCTTTTTATTTGCGTCAATAACTTTTGCATAAATTTGAGTTGTACTAATCTTAGTATGTCCTAATAGCTTACTAACTGTCTCTATCGGTACACCCAAACTAAGATTCAACGTTGCTGCAGTATGCCGAGCTACGTGGAAAGTGACATTCTTTGTTATACCAGCCAAGGTACACCAATGTTTTAGTTTCCGGTTTGAATTATCATTTTTAGGCAATTTAAAGATTTTCTCATCACCAGAGCCAATTCTTTCCGGTAGCCATTTCAAAGCTTCTTTACTTATAGGAAAGTCCTCACAACGTTTCGTCTTAGTCACACGAATCCGAAGGATAATGGCACCTTCATTATCTTCATACAAATCATTCCAGACCAACTTCTTCACATCACTGTAACGAAGCCCAACTAAACAGCAAAAGATAAAAGCGCATTTCAACATATCATCTTCACATGGTGTATTCATCAACCTCTTTATTTCCTCAATTGTTAAAAATTCCCTTTGCCCATCCTCCGACTTAGGTTTATCCGTGTTATCTATCTTATCAAGAGGATTAATCGCCATTATATCAGCTTGCATCGCTTTACGAATTACCCAAGCAAATTTTTTGTATAGATTATGTTGAGTATTCTGTGAAAGAACTTCATATTTTGATTTCTTTTCACTATTCTCATAGTTAAAATTCATTGCAGTACGAAGATAAGCAATGAACCCTTTAACAAACTCTGTATTTACCTTTGTAAAGGTAATTTTATCACCAGCATAAGCCTCTAAATGCTTAGCAAGTGAATGAAGCGTATAATAATAACTTCGCTTGTTACCCGATTTTGCTAGTTGTTCATCTGCCAAGTGTAAGACAAATTGAATAAGATTCATCTTTGATCTGGTAGTATTTGTTTTAAAGCCATGTTCGTTATTTTGCAACTCTACGATCCGTTTAGCCTTGATCGCATTAGCTAACTCTAACGTTTTACGGTTCGCTTCCTTATCTGCTTTTGATTTTTCCGGAATAAGATAGAGTTTGAGAAACTCGTACACACGATCACCGTCTTTGTATAGATCCAGGTAGATCGATTCATTCCCGTTAGCCAGTTTCTTTGTACGAATACGTACCGGCTCTTTAACTTTGACTTGCTTTGCCATATCGTTACTTTATTTGTTACCCACCGTAAAGATAAGTAACATTTCCGTTCACGGGTAACAAACGAGTAACAAAAGTAACAAAAAAAAGAGCTAAACAAAGGAAAACACGTTGTTCCTATTTAGCTCTTATATTACTTATAAAACACTAATATTTAGTATTTTATTTAACTTTTGCTTTACTCTTATTTTCTTTGATTTTTCGGATAGGTCTTTCAAAACCGGTCATCCCCATGGTTTTGTAATATTTCTTTTGGCAAAGATACATATAATTTCGAATTTAGCAAAGCCCCATAACTGATTCCTTCCGATTAGGATTATTTTAATGTAAACGAAGCTGTTTTCACCTCTTTACTATTTCCACCGATCATTACCTGAAACTCACCCGGCTCAGCGACATAATCTAAGGTTGAATCGTAGAATTTCAACATATCCACATCAATATCAAAGGTTACTTTCTTGCTTTCTCCCGCTTTTAACGCAACTCGCTTGAATCCTTTCAATTCTTGGACCGGAGGGGTTATGCTGCGTACGATATCACGTAAATAAAGCTGTACGATTTCCTCTCCATCCTGAGCCCCGGTATTGGTAACAATCACGGATGCTTGAATTTTTCCATTTGCATCCATTGAATTCATATTCAAAGATACATCGCCATACGTATAAGTCGTATAGCTCAAGCCGTAACCAAATGGATAAAGAGGCTCATTCAACACATCTATATAATTGGAGACATAACGAGTGTACCAAGCATCGGGAGACATAGGGCGTCCTGTCATCTTATGATTATAATAGATCGGACATTGGCCTGTTACACGAGGAAAAGACATGGTTAACTTCCCTGTCGGAGAAACCTTTCCGGTCAAGACATCGGCAATAGCCGCTCCTGCTTCCGTACCACCGAACCATACGTTCAAGATCGCATTCACCTGCTTTTCCTCGGATTGTAATGCCAAAGGTCTTCCAGTAAAAAGTACCATTACGATCGGCTTTCCTGTTTTCTGGATAGCATCCAGTAATTTTTTCTGCGTTTGCGGCATTTCAAGGATGGCTCTACTAGCGCCTTCTCCACTCATATCTATCGATTCACCCAAAGCAGCGATAATCACATCAGCGCCTTCCACCACTTTTAGAGCCTCGGCGATTAATTGTTCATCGCTTCTATCATCCCGGGTTGAACGATTTTGATCCGTAAAGTTCGCTTCATAAACGGGATCATCGACTAGATTGCTGCCTTTTGCAAAAACAACCTCTACTCCATTTCCCAAAGATTCCTGTAAATCCTCTACCAATCCATGATAAGATTTAGTCTGCTCATCATATTTCCACGATCCAGCCATATTCGCCTTGCTATCCGCTAAAGGACCGACTACAGCGACCTTACGACATCCTTTAATTGGAAGCAGATTATTGTCATTTTTAAGTAACACGAAAGACTCCGCCGCTATACGACGGGCCGCAGATACATTATTTACCGACAAGAACTCTTTGGCGGCTCTTTTCGGATTACAATATTTATATGGATCATGGAACAATCCCAATTGGTATTTTGCGATTAGTATTCTCCGGCAAGCAGAGTCAATCTCAGCCTCTGTTATTTTCCCATCTTCCAATGATTTCTTTAATACGGCATGATAACAGTCCGCTATCATATCCATATCGACACCCGCCTTTAGCGCCTTGACTCCGACTTCCTGACTATTACCTATTCCATGGTTTACCATCTCCGCTATTGCCGTAAAATCAGACACGACAAAGCCGTTAAATCCCCATTGTTTACGCAACACGTCATTAAGAAGCCAAGTATTTCCGGTCGCGGGGATACTTTCAAATTCGTTGAATGAAGTCATGATACTTCCTACTCCTGCTTCTACAGCAGCCTGATAAGGACGCATGTAATAATTCATGGCAGTCACACGGCTCATATCTACCGTATTATAATCCCGACCAGCCTCGGCCGCTCCATAAAGCGCATAATGCTTTACACATGCCATAAGAGTCGTATCAGCCGATAAATCATTGCCTTGATAACCACGCACCCATGCTTGAGCCATTATACCTCCAAGAAACGGATCCTCGCCCGCTCCTTCCTTTACTCGTCCCCACCGGGCATCATGAGATATATCGACCATCGGGCTATATGTCCAACAGATACCATCAGCACCAACTTCCTTTGCGGAAATTCGAGCGACCTCTTCTATATTCTCCGGTTTCCAACTACACGAAAGACCTAGAGGAATGGGAAAAACGGTTTTATAACCATTACAAATATCAGCGCCAACAATTATAGGAATCCCCAATCGACTTTCTTTAACCGCGACTTCTTGTAACTGCCGGATCGCATCGACACCGAATATATTAAATATACCACCAACCTCTCCTCGTACAATACGACTGGCTATCTCACTCTTTTTAGGATTTGGCATTACGTTTCCATAACTAGGAAGATTCAATTGGCCGATTTTCTCATCAACGGTCATTCGACTCATCAGACCATTTATAAATTCATCCACACTTTTCTGTTCAATCTCAGCTCTTGTAATTCTCTCACTTTTTTCTCTCGCTATCGAACAAACAGGCACTATACATGCCATTGAAATAAATAAAACTGAACTTTTAAGGAATTTCATAACTTAGCTTTTTTACTTCAAAAAAAGCCCGAATAACAGAAAACAGCAATAAACTCACTACTTCAAAGATACGATATGCTATAGAACACACTTTTCTACACTACGTTTTTACTACGTTTACCATCAATAATAAACTAGTAATAAATAAATTGCGCAATCGATTTAAGAATCTACTCCGCAAGTCTCCAGAAAATATATCTGGAGTTCTATTCGATCAGACCGATCTCACGAAACCAATCTTCAGCCCGATCCGGCCATTCATTTACAGACACTCCCGTATCTCGTAACCCATATCCATGGCCACCTTGACTATATAAATGCATCCATGCCGGAACACCAGCTTCCTTTAAGGCATAATAATAGAAAATACTACTGTTGATATAAGATTTATCATCTTCCGCTTGAATTAACATGGTTGGAGGTGTGGCAGATGAAACCTTTAACTCTGGTGCCAATTGGAAATTCTCTCCATCTAAATAAGCAGGATAAACCAATAAACAATAGTCCGGACGACAACTTACTTTATCCGTAGCATCAATAGCCGGATAAGTACGTTTCAAAAAATTATTGCTAACCATGGCAGCTAAATGGCCACCAGCCGAGAATCCCATCACACCGATTCGCTTTGGATCTATATTCAAGTTCTCAGCGTTCGCTCGAACATAACCAATCGCACGCTGTACATCTTGCAAAGGAGCTTCGTGTTTTTCCAGTCCTTCCCGTCTTGGAACCCGGTATTTAAGTAAGACCGCAGTTATTCCAAGATTATTAAGCCATTCACAGACTTCATCACCTTCCAAATCATAAGCTAAAATATTGTAACCACCACCGGGACAGACAATCATAGCGGCACCCGAGGCCACTTCATCCGGAGCATGATATATAGTAATCGTTGGCTCACTCACATTCGTAATACGCAAAACACTCTCACCACCGGTTTTTCCACCATCCGTATCAGCTTTCTCTATTAATTTAATAGTTTCTCCCGGCGCCCCTTTTGGGAATAATAAAATCGGATTTTCTTGTGCCATAGACGTATTGATTAAACAAACCCCAATCAATAAAGGGAATATCCACTTCTTAACCATACAACACATTATTAAGTTATAGGGAGCGAATATATACATCTTATTTTATTTATCCAATCAGAATCGAATAAATAAAAACAGAAAAAGGAGTCACCCCTTACGGACTGACTCCTCTCCATCGGCTATCGCCTTGCTTCAAGACGGCGGCTACCTACTCTTCCACTGTTACGCAGTACCATCGGCGTGACGAGGCTTAACTTCTCTGTTCGGAATGGGAAGAGGTGGATCCCTCGTGCTATAGCCACCTTAATATCATTATCAAGATTTTGACCGGACATCAATCCGAAGAGACCAGCTTCGCCTTATCGTCTTAAAATATATCAACCTTCACGTGAGGAAAGTCCCGGGCTATTAGTACCACTCGGCTCGGACGTCGCCGCCCTTACACCTGTGGCCTATCAAGGTCATCGTCTATAACCACCCTTCAGGGAGATCTAATCTTGAGGCCGGCTTCGTACTTAGATGCTTTCAGCACTTATCCGATCCGTACTTAGATACCCGGCGGTGCCCCTGGCGGGACAACCGGTAAACCAGTGGTACGTCCAACACGGTCCTCTCGTACTAGTGTCAGAGCCCCTCAAATCTCCTGCGCCCACGATAGATAGAGACCGAACTGTCTCACGACGTTCTGAACCCAGCTCGCGTGCCACTTTAATGGGCGAACAGCCCAACCCTTGGGACCTTCTCCAGCCCCAGGATGTGACGAGCCGACATCGAGGTGCCAAACCATTCCGTCGATATGAGCTCTTGGGAATGATCAGCCTGTTATCCCCGGAGTACCTTTTATCCTTTGAGCGATGGCCCTTCCATGCGGAACCACCGGATCACTATGCTCTAGTTTCCTACCTGATCGAGTTGTATCTCTCCCAGTCAAGCGCCCTTATGCCATTACACTCTGCGACCGGTTACCAATCGGTCTGAGGGCACCTTTAGAAGCCTCCGTTACGCTTTTGGAGGCGACCACCCCAGTCAAACTACCCACCATACAGTGTCCTCCTGCCTAGGAGTTAGAACTCAAACAACCGAAGGGCCGTATTTCAACGGCGGCTCCAAGGATACTGGCGTACCCCCTTCAAAGCCTCCGGCCTATCCTACACATCGTCTGCCCAAATTCAATGTAAAGCTATAGTAAAGGTTCACGGGGTCTTTTCGTCCCATCGCGGGTAATCGGCATCTTCACCGATACTACAATTTCACCGAGCTCACGGTTGAGACAGTGTCCAGATCATTACACCATTCGTGCAGGTCGGAACTTACCCGACAAGGAATTTCGCTACCTTAGGACCGTTATAGTTACGGCCGCCGTTTACTGGGGCTTCAATTCAACGCTTCTCTTGCGATGACATCTCCTCTTAACCTTCCAGCACCGGGCAGGTGTCAGGCTGTATACATCATGTTTCCATTTAGCACAGCCATGTGTTTTTGTTAAACAGTTGCCTGGACCTATTCTCTGCGCCTCGCCTTACGACGAGGACCCTTTATCCCGAAGTTACAGGGTCAATTTGCCTAGTTCCTTAACCGTGAATCACTCGAGCGCCTCAGTATTCTCAACCCGACCACGTGTGTCCGTTTACGGTACGGGTGCCGCATGGATAAGTTTAGCGGATTTTCTTGGGAGCATGGTTACGTCCATATTACCTCGTACAAGTACTCGGTATACTGTCAGGTTCGACTCTCCCCGCGGATTTGCCTACGGGAATCAATATCTACACCCTTCAACCGGCTATTCCGTCAGCCGGCAGGACTGTCACTTCTCCGTCTCCACGTCACTCCATGAGGCAGTATGGGAATATTAACCCATTCTTCCATCGGCGTCGCCGTTCGGCTTAGCCTTAGGTCCCGACTCACCCTGATCCGATTAGCGTTGATCAGGAAACCTTGGTCTTTCGGCGGGGGGGTTTCTCGCCCCCCTTATCGTTACTCATACCTACATTTGCTTTTCCATGCGCTCCAACAAGGGTCGTCCCTCATCTTCGACGCCGCATGGAATGCTCCCCTACCATGTCTTACGACATCCACGGCTTCGGCAGATCGTTTATGCCCGATTATTATCCACGCCAGATCGCTCGACTAGTGAGCTGTTACGCACTCTTTAAATGAATGGCTGCTTCCAAGCCAACATCCTAGCTGTCTCTGCGATCCGACCTCGTTAGTTCAACTCAACGATCATTTGGGGGCCTTAGCCGGTGGTCTGGATTCTTCTCCTCTCGGACACGGACCTTAGCACCCGCGCCCTCACTCCCTTTAAATATATATCGCGCATTCGGAGTTTATCTGGACTTGATAGGCGGTGAAGCCCTCGCATCCAATCAGTCGCTCTACCTCACGATATACTATAAAGAGGCTGCACCTAAATGCATTTCGGGGAGTACGAGCTATCTCCGAGTTTGATTAGCCTTTCACCCCTACCCTCAGCTCATTGGAAAGCTTTTCAACGCTTACCCATCCGGTCCTCCAGTTGGTGTTACCCAACCTTCAACCTGGCCAAGGGTAGATCACTCGGTTTCGCGTCTACCCCCCCCGACTGGCCGCCCTATTCAGACTCGCTTTCGCTTCGGCTCCGTACCTTAGGTACTTAACCTTGCCGGGGAAGGTAACTCGTAGGTTCATTATGCAAAAGGCACGCCGTCACATATTGCTATGCTCCGACCGCTTGTAGGCAGACGGGTTCAGGGTCTATTTCACTCCCCTGCTCGGGGTTCTTTTCACCTTTCCCTCACGGTACTGGTTCGCTATCGGTCTCTCGGGAGTATTTAGCCTTACGGGATGGGCCCCGCAGTTTCACGCAAGATTTCTCGTGCCCCGCGCTACTCAGGATACCACTAGGCTTCGGCAGGGAGTCATGTACCGGGCTTTCACCGTCTATGGCGCGCTTTTCCAAGCGCTTCCATTTCCCTGCTTTCTTGCCACGTCGTGGTCCTACAACCCCCGTGTCGCCTAGACGACATGGGTTTGGGCTCTTCCGTGTTCGCTCGCCACTACTTACGGAATCATTGTTTATTTTCTCCTCCTATGGGTACTTAGATGTTTCAGTTCCCCACGTTCGCCTCCCTTACGGGATGGCAGGCCTTCAGCCTGCCGGGTTGCCCCATTCGGATATCCCGGGATCAAGGGCTATTTGCGCCTCCCCCGGGCTTTTCGCAGCTTATCACGTCCTTCGTCGCCTCCGAGAGCCAAGGCATCCACCGTCTGCCCTTGCTTACTTTCTCTCACCTCGTACATACGTACGGGTTGATATATCTTAAGCTCGCTCTACTTGTTTCTTCTTTTTGATGTCCAATATGTCAAAGATCCTCTTTCCCTCGCGGGATGCGTGGAGAATAACGGATTCGAACCGTTGACCCTCTGCGTGCAAGGCAGATGCTCTAGCCAGCTGAGCTAATCCCCCTCATTCGGAGTAGTCCCAGGCAGAGTTGAACTGCCGACCTCTACATTATCAGTGTAGCGCTCTAACCAACTGAGCTATAGGACTGTCAACCTTGCCAAGACTTACGTCCCAGCGTCATCTTTCTCTCTTTAGACCGGCCTCCCGGTACGTAAGATCTATATATAAACATAATCTCAACAGCAGCACAAGGCGATCGATACCTCGTATGACCGGACATCGCCGACACTTGGCCAGCGACGGAATCCTTCGCTCCAGAAAGGAGGTGTTCCAGCCGCACCTTCCGGTACGGCTACCTTGTTACGACTTAGCCCCAGTCACCAGTTTTACCCTAGGCCGATCCTTTCGGTTACGGACTTCAGGTACCCCCGGCTCCCATGGCTTGACGGGCGGTGTGTACAAGGCCCGGGAACGTATTCACCGCGCCATGGCTGATGCGCGATTACTAGCGAATCCAGCTTCACGGAGTCGGGTTGCAGACTCCGATCCGAACTGAGACGTGGTTTGGGGATTCGCTCCCTGTCGCCAGGTGGCCTCCCTTTGTCCACGCCATTGTAACACGTGTGTCGCCCCGGATGTAAGGGCCGTGCTGATTTGACGTCATCCCCGCCTTCCTCGCAGCTTACGCTGGCAGTCCCACCAGAGTCCTCAGCATCACCTGTTAGTAACTAGTGGCAAGGGTTGCGCTCGTTATGGCACTTAAGCCGACACCTCACGGCACGAGCTGACGACAACCATGCAGCACCTCGCAAACGGCTATTGCTAGAAGAGGTGTTTCCACCTCGGTCCGAATGCGTTCAAACCCGGGTAAGGTTCCTCGCGTATCATCGAATTAAACCACATGTTCCTCCGCTTGTGCGGGCCCCCGTCAATTCCTTTGAGTTTCACCGTTGCCGGCGTACTCCCCAGGTGGATCACTTAACGCTTTCGCTGTGCCGCTTACACTGTATCGCAAACAGCTAGTGATCATCGTTTACTGCGTGGACTACCAGGGTATCTAATCCTGTTTGATCCCCACGCTTTCGTGCATCAGCGTCAGTCATGGCTTGGCAGGCTGCCTTCGCAATCGGGGTTCTGCGTGATATCTAAGCATTTCACCGCTACACCACGCATTCCGCCTGCCTCAAACATACTCAAGCCTCCCAGTTTCAACGGCAATTCTATGGTTGAGCCACAGACTTTCACCGCTGACTTAAAAGGCCGCCTACGCACCCTTTAAACCCAATAAATCCGGATAACGCTCGGATCCTCCGTATTACCGCGGCTGCTGGCACGGAGTTAGCCGATCCTTATTCATAAGGTACATACAAAACGGGACACGTCCCGCACTTTATTCCCTTATAAAAGAGGTTTACGATCCATAGAACCTTCATCCCTCACGCGACTTGGCTGGTTCAGGCTTACGCCCATTGACCAATATTCCTCACTGCTGCCTCCCGTAGGAGTTTGGTCCGTGTCTCAGTACCAATGTGGGGGACCTTCCTCTCAGAACCCCTATCCATCGTCGGTTTGGTGGGCCGTTACCCCGCCAACTGCCTAATGGAACGCATGCCTATCTATCAGCGATGAATCTTTAGCAAATATCCCCATGCGGGGCCCCTGCTTCATGCGGTATTAGTCCGACTTTCGCCGGGTTATCCCCCTCTGATAGGTAAGTTGCATACGCGTTACTCACCCGTGCGCCGGTCGCCACCCGGTATTGCTACCTGTGCTGCCCCTCGACTTGCATGTGTTAAGCCTGTCGCTAGCGTTCATCCTGAGCCAGGATCAAACTCTTCGTTGTTTAAATTGTTTTTATATCCTCGCTCCGGAATCCGTTATTGTAGTCCAAAGTCATACTTCTTTGACGGTATCAATCCGGAAAATTTCTTTTCCAATACTTGTACTACTTGTTGAATTATGTAAATCTCTCAAAGAACTCTTTTGTCGCTTTCGTTTTGCGAACGTGGCTGCAAAGATAAGGACTTTTATTTTAAACTTCCAAATTATTTCAGAACTTTTTTTTCTAAAAGTTTGTTTCATCATTTTGTACCGGCGTTCTCTCTCGAATGCGGGTGCAAAAGTAGTGTTATAAAACATAACCTCCAAACTTTTCCGGTATTATTTTTCAAGTTTTTTTCACGAGGGGGATCGCGTACATTAATAATACGTCGATATCCATTCTCGGCTCACGTGGCCCACCACGTGGCCTCACGTGTCACCACGTGCACTTAAAACAAGTGCTCCACGAGTACATTTGCACGTATGAAAACGACAAAAACGATCTTGGCCCCGATAGGAAATCACACAGAAAAAACGGCTTTTAGCTCATGAAATCATGCGAAATGCACTTGGTTTTAGTGCTTTCGGATCACGTAAACGTGGGTAAGGACCCATTATATCGCCCCCCAAAGACCCAAAAAGCCGAAGAGGGAAGAACCACACAAACAACTGTATATCCACATGTTAAGGCATCAGGAAAATTCCCCGGTAAAAATCCTAGGGCGCAAAAGGCGCATCTTTACGCTTTCAAAGAAACATTTTTAGAAAAATAATATTTACATCACTCTACAGACAAGAGGGGTATAAACGTTATTTACAGAAAAAGTTTTAGAAACATACGTAAAGATGCGCCCCTTGCGCCCTAACCTATCAGCAACATCCCTAATACGGGATACAAAAAAGTCAATGGGACACGGCCGTAAAGTCATTGAGAAACCATCTCTATTCCATTGACTTTACCACCGTTTCCCATTGAGATACTATCGCAAACCAGACACTTCAAGGACGGAAACTCATTCCCCGAAAAGAAACTTACAATCCCGTTCGGCCGCCAGTCTCGTCCAATCCTGCGGGATCATTTGCCATTGGTTTAAAGGTTGTGGGCTAAGTACACCCTTTTCCTTTATATATTGAATCATATAATAACGGAGGTCTTTATCGGTCGAATGAATGATACGACTCTTTAACTCGTCTTGGGGAATGCCGGCCCCTTTCGTCAATAACTCACCTCCTCCATTACCTCGGTAAGAGTTAAGAGCTACTTTATACGTTTTATTCTCGTCGAAAGGCTTACCATCCGCCATTTTCAAGATCGTGATCTTCTCGCCCTTGGGTTTCGTTACATCCACGGTGTAAATGATACCAGCTGCGGAGTCAAAGTTAAAACTGAAGTTGACGAATGAGACATAATTCTCCTGTCCTTTCTTTCTCTCTTTCAATAATAAGACATGATCGTCCGGAGATTTCATCCGGTTGGTCCACATAGCGTATGATTCCTCCAAGAAACCTTTGATCTCGGCTCCCGTCAAATTCATCGTATAAAGCATATTCTCATATTTGTAAAGACTGAACATATCGCTGATCGTGATATCCCCTTTATCTATTTTTGCGTCAAAGGATAACGGGGCGGCAAAAGAGACGTCCGCACCAGTCAACTCCAATTGTAAAGAGTGAATAAAATCAATAAAAGCGGATGGCCCAAAGTAAGCGGGACGGGTCGCGATACTCTCCGTAAAAGTTCCCACCTTCTCGGAGACAAAATCATTCACCGCTTTGTATTGCGGAGCGAATTTCTCCATAAACTCCTTGCTAGGCTCCAACTTATCCACATCCGTCAAAACACCCGATACTTGTTTATCCAAAACCTTTCCATGCTCCATCTTTAACACGACATCAACGGAACCGACTACACGCCCATTACTTGCCGGATTTATCAGTAACACGGAATCTCCCTCGATATTCGCCACCTTACCACAATACCGACGATGATCATGCCCCATCATAACCACATCGAAGCCCGGAATGCGCTGGGCAACCTCCATCGACGCATCCTCACGGTACTGGCCGGACATGGTACGAGCCTCATTTCCCGCATGAAAGATACCTACCACAACATCCGGTTTCTCCTTCTCCTGAATGATCTTCATCCATTTACGGGCCGTCTCTTCCATATCGGCGAAATAAAGACCTTGCCACAGAGTCTCCGGCAACCATACAGGAATAGCCGGAGTAATCATCCCCAGTACAACGATCTTCACACCATCACGCTCAAATACCTCATAGGGCTTTAAATAGGTCTCCCGGTCGGAGGTACGGATAATATTGGCACCCAAGATAGGGAAATCACATTGTTTGATCCAACGATCGAAAACGGCATGGCCAGCCTCTACATCATGGTTACCCATATTTCCCGCATTGTACCCCATATAATTCATCATGGCGGAAGCTATATGCGTAGAGACCGTATCCATGAAATTGTAATAATACGCCGAAGGTTGTCCTTGCAAGATATCGCCATTATCCAATAGCAAAAGGTTATCGCCATACGCCCGGCGTTCTTCTTGCACGAACGAATATACCCGTGCCAGACTTCCTCCCCACTCCCGCTGCTCGATAAAATTATAGGGGAAGAAGTTTCCATGGATATCACTGGTTTCCACTAATTTCAGCTTGACTTCTTTCGTAGTAGCCGACAGACCGAGAGCGACCAGCAGCAATAAGGCAATTGAATAAACTCGTCTCATATTTAGATAGATTAATGACGCGAAGATAACGAAATAACCTGTTCGCCCGGTTTCAACGGGATTTCTTTTCCATCCCAGATAAATATACCCGTAGTACCTTCCGGCAAGACCAGACGGGCGGTTCCCTCACCTCTCTCATCCAATTTATAAGCGGCGGTCACGCTTCCAAGCGGATGTGGGATCGTACCGGAAACCTCCTTCAGTTTTCCCAAAGACGGAGCGATCCGTATCTTCCTAAATCCGGGGGCATCGCTATCGATACCCAACAAGATCCGGTAGAACTCGATATTCGGACTGGCTCCCCAAGCATGGCAATCAGAACGGGATGGCTCCGGCATCTCGGCCCATGTGGTCAATCCCAACGCCATCTGATCCCGCCATATTTGTAAGTTATCCAAAAACTGATCCCCTAAACCGGAAACTTTCAACGCTTGATTCAAGTAATAACGGAAATAGATCGTACACTGGATCAAGCTCGTATCCGCCAAGGTTTGGTTCATCACCTTTACGGCCTCCTCCCCTTTCGTAACCCCAGTCAAGATCGCCAAGGCGTTCACATGCTGGGAATAGCTGCGATGATCCTGCGTATCGGCGAATAGATTACGGGCAGCGTCCCAATATTTCGGGCGGATCGTCTTACGCATCTCGGTAGCGATCTTCCGGTAATGATCCGCCATGGCAGGGAGGCCGATCGCTTGTTCCATCTCCGCCGCAAACTCCAAGGTCATTATATACATCAAATCTTGGAGCGCCGAGTTTCCCTCTTTCTCCCGTATCGGCTCGCCATAATCAAAACCGGCCGCCCAATCCACGAAGAACCAATGAGGAACGTAGGACAAACTATAATCCGGCTTCAACCATTGCTCGTACCACGACAAAACCTGACGGTAAGCGGGAAGCAAGGTCTTCATGTATGCCTCATCCCCACGGTACATCCAATAATCGTGCCCCATACAAATCCACCAGAGAGAGAACGAGGATATAAACTGATGTACGCTAGACGGATATCGGCTCATCGTAATCCCTTCCGCCACCATGGACTGCCGTCCTTGCTCTATGGCATTCTTCACCATATAAGGGTCTGATGTATTATACATGGAAATCATTGCCTGTATGCGTGTATCCCCGAAATATTGCAGTTGCTCGTAATACGGGCAGTCCATATACGTCTCATTGGCGCACAGACGGGCGGTACGCCATCCTATCTCGAGCATACGGCCCAGCTCCTCATGTCCCGGAGCGGAGAAAGCGGTCTCGTTACGGAAAGGATAGGCAGAGAAAGTCCCATACATATCCTCGATCACCAAAGGCTCGGAAGCCGTCTTCACTTTCAACTCCACATATCTCCATGTACGCCACCACAGGGAGGTGAAGAGACGATTATCTCCCCCATCAGCCAGTATCTTATCCCCGTACCCGATAAACTGCTTATCCGTCAACTCGTCCCGATGTCCCTTGCCATTCAACGCATACGATTTAGTGGTCGATTCCTCTTCTTGCTTATAGAGGGCTTCCGAATAACCGATATGGATCTCGGCCTCCTTTCCTTTGCTGAAGGCTAAGGAGAAATAACCCGTCGTCAGGTAATCATTATCCAGAAGCAAGCGGACCTCTGTATTCGCCGGGATCGTCAAAGCTTTTGGCCAGTAAGGAAATCCTTGCGGGCATTCGATCCCTTCCGACCGGCGGAGCTTGGCCAGACGCTCGATCCGGCTGTCCATCGGAGGTATCGGGCTAGGAACCAGCAACCGTCCCGGGTAATCTCTCGATCCTTTTGTGGCACCCTCCATGCCCCGTACGGCCTTCTCCCATTTCCTGTCGTCGTAATCCGGTTGTTCCCAGCCCCAAGGATAAGCGGAGGCTTCCAGTTCCTCACCCGGGCCAGCCACGTAATACCCCAATACCTGCCATTCGGTCCAAGGAGCATACGCCTTATTACGCAGGCAGACCCAAGTGGTATCCGTATTTACCACCGCCTCATGCCCCGTATTGCCTTGCAGGATAAAACCCGTCTGATCGTAACTGATCTGGGCGACAGGTTTCCGCTCGGCATAATTCCAGACAACGGAGGCCAGCGTATTCTTCCCTTTCCTCAGATAAGGAGCCAGATCCACCGTCTCGAAACTCCAGTTATAGATATCCCCACGGGCCGGGCCCAAGGATACCAATTTCCCGTTTACATATAATTTATACCGGTTATCGGCGGAAACATGGACGATAAACCGGGAAGGAACCACCTCCAGATCGAACGATTTACGAAAATGATAGACCCCATATACATTCGGGGCCTCACCCGGGTAGGAGATCCAACGGGCTTTCCATCGTCCCTCGAAAAGAGAAGGATCGATCTTCTCCTGATTATACCCTTTCAGGCTAATCTGGGAGGAAAGGGAGAAGGCTTGAAACACAAAAAGCAAAAGGAATAAATAGGTTTTCATACAAACACGGTATTATTTGAGATTAACGATCCGAACAAAGGTACAAAAAAAGAGAAAGCGCCAAAAGAACTTTTGCCTTTTGACGCTTTCCCTCACAATATACCGGATGCCCGGTCCTCCATTAGAAGAATATCTCCGGCTCCCTGCGCGCGCTAAAGTTCTTATGGAGCATCGCCGTGTAAGGAGTATCGAAAGTACGTGCGCCCTCGGGACACTCTTTCACGCAGGCGCAACATTTGATACATAGGTTCGGGTCGCTATACATACCCTCGTCTGCCAAGGATATCGCATGCGTAGGACACACATCCACGCAATACTCACATTGCGTACATAAATCATTATCCGTAACAGGAGCTTGAGGAGTGGAAGGGCCTTTCACCCGATACGGGAAATTACCTTTCACCTCCAAGGCGGACAAGCATTCCACGCAGGAAACCTTCTCCAGCTCCTCGATAATCTTTTTCCCGAATTCCGTAGCCTGATTAAGATCCGACTCGTCCGGACGCCCCTCGGCAATGGGCATCCCCTTGCGGCTGAAAGAATGCTCGCCGATAAACGCTCCGGCAGCCACAGGTACGAACCCCTGCTCCGACACTAAATCACAGAGCTCTTTCAAGGCATCCTCATAATCCCGGTTCCCATACAGTACCACGGGGACTACCGGCGCATGGTGGGCAGAACGGAACATGCGAAAACGTTCCATGGCAGTCTCCGCCACACGGCCACCGTATACAGGAGCGGCTATAATCGTCAGCTCATCATCAATATACTCTTCCATATCCAGACTCTCACAAGTGACATCCGACTCGGACATCGAAGTGGCACCCATTCCTTCCGCTATCGCGTAAACGATCTTGGCGGACGTGTGTGTCGGAGAAAAATAAATTAAATGTATGTTACTATATTTCATGATTCTTATTTTAACGCACCCTCTATTTTAGTCATTAACTCAGCAAATTCCTCATCGGTATAGCCTTTGCTCGTATAAATGATCTTCCCGTCTTTTCCGACCAAATAGCCACGAGGGATCAAGTTCTTGGCGAAAGCGCCGAAAATAGCCCGGTCCTTATCGGGATACAAAGGAAAATCGAAGCCTTTTTTCTCGTTATATTTCTGTAGATCGGCATCGGAATGCTCACGCCCGATCACCAAGAGAACGAAGTCCTTGTTGTTCTTGTATTTCGGCCAGAGGGTTTGTTGGACAGCGGCCAATTCTTTTTGGCAGGGAGGACACCAAGTGGCGAAAAAATTCACGAGGATCACTTTTCCCTTTAACGAAGCGGACTGCAACTTACTCCCGTTGTCGGAAACAATCGTAAATGACGGCATGGTATCACCGACCTTCACGATATCGGAATTATCCTCCTGAGCTTTGCCTACGAAAGCCAATAACGCTAGTAAACTAACCAATAAATACTTCTTCATAACCTTAATCATTTCTCGTTTAGGATTCAGCGACAAAGATACATTAAAATTCTCATCAAACCGCATAATTCTAAGGCTTACGAAAGTTCTACGATGCTGTACCTACCCCTCGACAGCTCTTCTAAAAGTTCTAGGGGGTTAGATGTTAAAAAAAACGTACGTGAAACCCGGAGATGTCACGTACGCTGATACCATGCAAACCCGGAGAAAGATTTACCGCAAACTTTGCGCTAAGTCATAACCGGCTTTCAATGCCTTTAGGTTCATATTAACTATATCCTCGCCCTTACGACCGAATATCTGACGGATTCCCGCCTCGATCTTATCATACTCGATCCCGATAAATGGGGTAGCTGCACCCAACATCACGATATTGGCGGCACGGACAGAACCCGCTTCCTTGGCGATCTCCTCCACGTCCAATACGACCTTGTGAGGGAGCTTGTCCAACTCGGCGTTCACTTTCTCGATCTCCGGATAGTTCGGGATGTTCACGAACGGACGGGAGTTCGTCACCAGCCAACCCTCTTTCTTCAGGTAAGGCAGATAACGCAAGCTCTCCATCGGTTCCAAAGAGATGATCAAATCGGCGTGGCCCTTCGGGATCAAGTCCGAGGCGATCGGCTCGTCGGAAAGACGCAGGTTAGACTGCACGTCTCCCCCCCGTTGACTCATACCGTGTACTTCCGCTTGCTTCATATACAGACCTTCTTTTAAGGCAGCTTCTCCAATAACGGCGGCGATAGAAAGGATACCCTGTCCTCCTACGCCTGATAGTATAATATCTGTTTTCATTTCTTGCTTGCTTTTTTCTTTCTGGTTAATGTCTGGATACACTCACGGCGAGGGATCAATACGGATACGCCCTTGTACTCGATTTCCTCACGGATGATAGACTTCATCTCCTCGAAGTTCTTTTTTAAAGGAACCATCACACGGATGTGAGCCGGGTCCACACCGATACCGGCGCAGATAGATTCCAGACGTCCCGTTCCGGCGGAATCCTGCCCTCCGGTCATGGCCGTTGTCTCATTATCGGAGATAACGATGGTGATATTCGTGTTCTCGTTCACGCAATCCAGCAAACCAGTCATACCGGAATGGGTAAACGTAGAATCGCCGATCACGGAGATAGCCGGGAATACACCCGCGTCGGAAGCGCCCTTCGCCATCGTGATGGAGGCGCCCATATCGATACAAGAATCGATCGCACGGAAAGGAGGCAAAGCTCCCAAGGTATAACAGCCGATATCGCCAAACACCTTAGCCGTACCGTTATACTCGGCGATCACCTCGTTCAAGGCCTCATACATATCCCGGTGTCCACAACCTTGGCACAATGCGGGCGGACGTTGCTCAACCACCTCGGGGATCGCGTAATAGCTCTGGATCTCCTTACCCAAGGCTTTGCCTACCGCGTCTGGCGTAAGCTCGCCGTCACGCTGAAGCGTACCGTCCAAACGGCCATGAACCGTCACTCCCTTCCCCAAGAAACCCTTCAATTGCTCCTCCACAACCGGATATCCCTCTTCCAACACCAAGATCTCCTTACACTCGCCAACGATCTTCTCCACTTGCTTTCTCGGAAGCGGATACTGGGAGATCTTCAATACGGGATGCTCGAAACCGTCCGGATAATTCTCGGAAAGATAATTGAAAGCGATACCCGTCGTGATGATACCCAAGTCTTTATTCGGGGCATCGAAATACTTATTATACGCGGAATTCTCGGAAGCTTCCGTGAAAGCCTCTTGAGACGCCAGCAAACTCTTGAAACGTTTACGAGCCAATGCCGGGAGTAAGATAAAACGTTGACGACCGTCTTCCGGACAATTCATCCGGTTCTCCGGCTTCAACGGGCTGGTTACGACACCGGCACGAGAATGCGCCATACGGGTCGTTACACGCAGCAAGATAGGATACCCTAATTTCTCGGATAACTCGAATCCATGATATACCATATCATAAGCCTCTTGCTGGCTGGATGGCTCAAACATCGGGATCATGGCGAAATTGCCATAAACACGGTTGTCTTGCTCATTCTGGGAAGAGTGCATGGATGGGTCGTCGGCCGTAAGGATGATCATACCTCCGTTGATACCGCTCATAGCGGCGTTCATAAAGCAATCGGCGGCTACATTCAAACCCACGTGCTTCATGCAGCAAAGCGCACGTTTACCGGCATAG
The DNA here is from genome assembly GCF_056640955.1 of Parabacteroides sp. KHUB-02. NCBI lineage: Bacteria > Pseudomonadati > Bacteroidota > Bacteroidia > Bacteroidales > Tannerellaceae > Parabacteroides > Parabacteroides sp. KHUB-02. The sequence goes on from NZ_JBWQEV010000001.1 coordinate 2,081,583, forward strand.
CACATACCCAAAGCGGCTTCCATGGCGGTTTTCTCATTTGCGCTCCAGCGACAATGGATACCTCTTTCCTTCGTTACCGGAGAACCTTGGATATATTCTGTGATTTCAGTAGAAGGGGTTCCCGGGTATGCGTACACCCCGGAGATTCCAGCGTCTATAGCGGCTTGCGCTATGGCCTCGTCCCCCAAAAATAAATGTTTTTCCATGTGTATCTGTTTTCTTAATATTGACTATTCACACTATTTAGCTGCCAAAGGTAATGAAAAATGTTCAATTTAGAATGAGAGACTTATGATTTATACTAGATCCATTACCGTATCCGGCGCCTATTCAACTCCGCCCGATACCGGTTGGCATTGCGGTTATGCTCCGCCAACGTCACGGCGAAATTATGCCGTCCCGAGAAATCCTCCTTAGCGCACATGTATAAGTATTTATGTTTCGTATGATTCAATACGCTATTCAAGCCCTTGATAGTAGGAATCCGTAGAGGACCGGGAGGTAGGCCCGCATATTTATAGGTATTATAGGGAGAATCTATTTCCAAATGCTCAAATAAGATACGTTGCAAAGAAAAATCCCCCACCGCAAACTTTACGGTAGGGTCCGCCTGTAAAGGAATACCGGCACGAAGGCGGTTGATATAAAGACCCGCCACGATTGGATATTCGTCCGATGCCGCCGTCTCCTCTTCTACGATAGAAGCCAAGATAGATACCTCAACTGGAGTAAGCCCGATCTCCTCTGCCTTTTTCAATCGTTCCGGTGTCCAGAAAGCGTCATATTCACGCTTCATGCGACGTATAAATTTATCCGCGGATATATTCCAATAAATCTCATAGGTATTAGGAATGAAAAGGGCATGGATCGTTTCCGGGGTAAAACCTAAAGAGTCGCAATACACGGAATCATTCAATAGACGCAGGAGATTTTCCTTCCCGAACATCAATTGATCACTTATACGTTCCGCCAAATCTTCCTTGAAACGGATATTATTAAAAGTAACCCGGGTCGCTACTTGATGTCCTCTCCGCAAGTCATTCAATAAGGTTAAATTACTCATGCCGGGTTTCACGGCGTATCGACCGGTACGCATGGACGCAGGATACTTCAACAATCCACTCAATTGCTTAAAGCTACCGATACGGAGACAGTTCGCCGAATCACTCAACTGCCGGCAAAGATCATCAAAATCCTTTTTATCATCTATATAGACATAGACCGTCTTATCCGGCTTAAAATTCGGAGCCCAAGCCAAACGGTACACCCAAAAGCCTCCACCGCCTATCAAAACAACGAGAATCGCTATCAAGGCGATAATTATCGGACGCCTCGATAAAATTTGTTTGTTCAAATCCATGAATAATCTATTGAATATCAGAATAAGGCACAAAAGTAGTATCTTTTTTCGAAAAAAATGATGTGCAAAGCCTTGTTTATTTAAAATTATAGTTCTACCTTTGCATCGCAATTCTAAGGAAGAAGCACAGAACACACAAGGAAGTGTGGGTGAGTGGCTGAAACCACCAGTTTGCTAAACTGACGTACTCGTAAGGGTACCGGGGGTTCGAATCCCCCCGCTTCCGCAAAGAGCCAACTAATAAATCTATTAGTTGGTTTTTTTGTTTTTAAGCCAACCGAATTAAAGTGTTTCATATATTTGTCATATTTGAACTTATCGTAAGTCGATCTGTTATTAAAAGGAGATAATTAAATATATACATTATGACAATTGCTTTTATCCGAACATATAATAATAAGCAAAACTCCGAGATCCAAGAAGCTGTGATCCGGGAATTTGCCGAATCTCAGAAGATAGAGATCGGGAAGTGGGCTAAAGAGGTGGGAAATAGTCCTCGTGCGAACCGCAGACTGGAAAGTATTGTCAAATCTTTAAGTCCCGGGGATGAGATACTTGTGTCCGATATATCCCGTGTGAGCCGTAAGATGATCGAGATCATCCATATCATTTTGCTTTGTATAGAGCGAAAGGTAACGCTTCGTAGCGTAAGCGACGGATATGTGTTCGAGGATAATATCGACAGTAAGACTTTGGCCTTTACCTTCGGTCTGGTCTCCGAGATCGAGCGAAAGCTGGTCTCTATCCGTACGAAGGAAGCCCTTGCCTTGATCAGAAGTAAAGGTGTGGTGCTGGGCCGTCCGAAAGGTAGTCAACAAATGGGACGCTTGGAGCCTTATAAGGAACAAATCGAGAAAGACTTGAAAGACCCGAGCTTGACTTACGCCCAGATAGCGGAGAAATACAATGTATCGCTAAGTAGCTTCAAACGCTTTCTGAAAGAGTATCTTCCCGATAAGAAAAAGAAGAAGAAGAAATAATGATTCAATGTGCCAATATGCCAATGAAATACCAGAAGTGGATAATTTAGATATTAGCATATTCGCATATTGGCACATTGAATCATTATTATTTCTCTATACGGATACGGGCGTCTACAGCGAACAAGCCTCTATCCGTAGCCACCAACGGATTTATATCCATTTCCTTTATCTCGCTGGCAAAACGCAATAAGGTAGAGAGGCGAACGATAATGTCCGCATATTGTTGCTCGTCGATACCCTTTTGCCCACGTGTACCTTTAATGATCGGATACCCTCTCAAAGAACGAATCATTGAATAAGTCTCATCGTATGACAACGGAGCCAAACCATAAGACACATCTTTCAATACCTCCACGAAGATTCCACCCAACCCGCAAAGTACCACATGGCCGAAACGATCCTCATATTTAGCTCCCAAGAATAATTCCTGTCCTTTCAACATCGGTTGTACCATGATGCCCGTAACACCCGGCAGACGCATCATACGTTCATACTCGAACAATAAATGCTCTTCTCCACGGATATTCAAGGCCACACCACCGATATCGCTCTTATGCACAGGCCCTACAACCTTGGCTACCACCGGATATTTCACCTTCTTGGCAAAAGCCAGCAACGCATCCCTATCATCCGAAGCATATTCCTCCACTAACGGGATATTAGCGGCACGCAACAATGTACGCACTTCCTCCGGATTTAAATAACCGCTACCCGGCAACCGATCTATGATACGACGAACTTCCGGTACATCCACGCCATATAGCTGGATATCCGTGCTCATCGGTTTCGGCGTATTGATCACCCGTGAAAGGGCAGTACCCAATGTCACCTCGTCCGAGAAGTTCACATGGCCTTTCTTGACAAAGCTCTTCACTTCCGGTCCGGCCGTTACGATAGACGGTAATATCGGGAAGATCGGCTTCTTGCACTCTTCCATCTTTTTATGAAGTACCTCGTAGGTATCATAAAGTTTTACCAAACCGGGACTACCGAAGATGACCATCATCAAATCCACATTATCGAAACGATTCTCACAGAAATCGATGGCTGTAGCCAAATGTTCCGGTGTCCCCGTACCGATAATATCAATCGGATTACCGACAGCGGCACCCGGATACAGTTTGGATTTCAACTCATCAGCGATAGGGCCTTCCAAACTAGGAACATTCAAACGCCCCTTGGATAAAGCGTCCGCCAGCATTACCGCAGGCCCTCCGGCATGTGTCACGATCGCACAATTCTTCCCTTTCACGTCTTTCAAGGTAAAGATACTCGCCACGGTAGTCAATTCCTCACGGCTAAAACAACGCACGATACCCGCCTTACGGAACAAAGCCTCCACAGCAGAGTCCGAACTAGCGATAGCGCCCGTATGCGAAGAGGCAGCTCGCTTTCCCGACTCCGTACTTCCCGCCTTGATAGCGGCGATCTTGCATCCCTTACGTATCAAGGAAGACGCATGATACAACAATTTATCCGGTTGCTTGATTTGCTCGATATACAACATCTTGATCTTGGAATCCAATACCGGATCAAAGTTCCGATCCATATATTCAAGGATATCCTCTACTCCATTCTGCTTGGAGTTTCCAACCGACCAAACAGAAGAGAAACGCAGCCCTTTTGTCAGCGCCGACTCGATAATGAACAAGGCCGTACCGCCGGAGCTAGAGATGAAATCCACGCCATCGGGATGGAATTCCGGTATCGGTTGCGTAAACACGCCATGATAATTCATATTCATCAACCCGATACAGTTCGGGCCGATCAAGGAAGCTCCCGCCTCATTCACGACATCCAGCATCTGTTGTTCCAAGATACCGCCTTCGTGTGTCTCCTCGCCGAAACCGGCTGAGATCACGATAAAAGCTTTTACCCCCTTTTGCCGGGCCAGCACTTCCATCACCTCGGGGCACGATTTACTCGGAATCGAGATGATCGCCAACTCCGTCTCCGGGATATCATGTACAGAAGGATAAGACTTGACGCCTTGCACGTCTGTCTCCTTGGCGTTTACCACACATAATTCTCCTTTATATTTTCCATCCAACAGGTTTCGCACGATACGACCGCCCGGTTTATGTACGTTGTTGGAACCTCCCACCACTACGATGCTTTGAGGATTAATCAATTCTCGGTTAATCATAACATTTTGATTAGTTAGATTCAATGAATGGGAGCAAATATAGTTTTTTTCTCCATTTATTCATTAAAACCCGTGGTATTTATTTACACTTTGCACTCTCTGTCTGCAACCAGTCACACCATGCATCCATCCCGTCTCCTTTCGTGGCGGATACCTCGAATATCTGGAGATGGTGATTTACCTTCAAGGCGTTTTCCCGAAGCACTTCCACTTTTGTATTCAGATAAGGAGCCAGATCAATCTTGTTGATTACGCAGATATCTGCCTCCTGAAAGATATGTGGGTATTTCAACGGTTTATCATCTCCCTCCGTCGTACTCACGATAACGACTTTCTTGGACTCTCCGAGATCGAACATGGCCGGACAGACCAGATTGCCGACATTCTCTATAAAAAGTATCGCTCCCTCCTTCGGATTCAGATGCTTAACAGCATGATTGACCATGTCGGCTTCCAAATGACAGCCGGTACCGGTATTTACCTGAAACACGGCAATCTCCAACGCCGCTATACGGTCGGCATCGTTTGAGGTTTGTTGATCGCCTTCTATCACATAGATCGGTCGCTTCGCTTTCAAACGGCGGATCGTCTCTTCCAGCAAAGTTGTCTTACCGGATCCGGGCGAACTCATCAAGTTCAGGCAGAACAGGTTCTTAGCCTCGAAATATCCCCGGTTTCGCTCCGCCAATAAGTTGTTACGTTGAAGTATATCTTGTTCCAGATTGATTACGATCCCTTCATCAGGATGGTGATGATGTTCATGGCCATGAGAATGCTCATGCGTATGATCGTGATGGTGATGATGCTCTCCGCATCCGCAAGTTCCGCACATAGTATTTAAGTTTTTATTTCATTAATATATCATTCCTTTTTAATAACAATCGACTTCACCCGAAGTTCCTTCCCTTTAAGGATTTTAACTAAATAGGAGCCACAATGGGGACAAGGGGAAAACAAGGCGTTCATTGGGAAAATGGTCTCACAGTCGCTACACTGTCCTTCCCCCTCAATATAATGACGGATAATCCGGGCCTTTTCCAGCTTGCTACCTTTTATGGCGCTATCCAATGCGAACGCTAAGGTTTGGATCTCTACGCCGGACAAATGTCCTATCTCTAACTCCAACTCTTCGACCACCGAGGCTCCCCGGTTATCCGCTTGTTCCTCGACCAGCTCCACGATACTACGGGCTATAGACAACTCATGCATATCTGATCTCTTTTAAAAGGGAGTCACCGAGGCGATCGTTAATTGCCCCACGGCTATCCCCCCATCGTTACAAGGTATACGAGACGGAATATAGACGGGGACCCCAGCCATGATGAACTGTCTCCTCATCGACTCCGTCAATAATTTATTCTGGAAACATCCTCCCGAGATAACCACTTGTGTCGCTTTCGTCCGTTTAATCAACAAGCGGGCTTTCTGCACAAACAAGGAAGCCAATGTCGTATGGAAACGGGCGGATATCAAGCTCACCGGGACCTCGTTCGTCTTATCATGCAATAATGCCTCAAACAAAGAATAAAAAGAGATTTCCTCTCCCTCCGCCGAGACTGGATACGCATAAGCGTTCCTCTCTCCCATCGCCGCCTGCTCCAATAAGACCGGAGCCTCCGCTTGGTGGCTGGAGACATCGCAAATCCCCAATAAAGAAGCTACCGCATCAAACAGCCGGCCAGCGCTGGATGTATAGGGTGTATTCACACCTTTCTCCATCATTCGTTCAAGCATAGCGATCCTTTCCGTGCCTATGCGTTCCACGAAATCGGCCGGATAAGAAATACCCGACGGTTCGTCCTTGAAATAATGCCACAAATAGGCGACAACCATTCGCCATGGCTCCTCAGCCGCCTTGTCGCCTCCCGGTAACGGGACATACTCAAAATGGGAAAGGCGACGGTATTTCGCTCGGTCACAAAAGAAGAACTCGCCTCCCCAAACCTTACCATCATCACCCAGACCTGTCCCATCCATCACGATAGCGAGAACCGGCTCATTCAATCCATGCTCCAACATACAAGCAGCGGCATGAGCATGATGATGTTGTACCTTTAATAAAGGTAAGGAAAGAGATTTCGAGATACGTTCCGCCTCTTGGCTGGAAAGATAATCCGGATGCAGGTCACAAACCAATCGCTGGGGATTGAAACGAAACAAATGACGAAACTGCTCCATAGATTCCGTATAGAACCGGAAAGTCTCCCAGTTCTTTAAGTCGCCAATATATTGACTTTGCAGGATCGTATCTCCTTTCCCCAAAGCGAACGTGTTCACTTTCTCCGCACCGAAAGCCATGATCCCCTCCACATTTGTATCCGTGAAAAAGGGTTCCGGCACATAGCCCCGGGAACGACGGATCAAGCAAGGTTGTCCTCCGCAGACCTGCAATACAGAATCATCTACCCGGTTATGGATCGGGCGATTATGATGCAAGAGGATCGCTACCTTTCCCGCTAATTGCGCCTCCGCATCCTCCGGGGTGATCGCTATCGGCAAATCGCTTAGATTCCCGCTGGTCATTACCAACGCAGGTATCCCTGTACGAGCAAACCAATCGTAATGAATCGGCATATAAGACAACATACATCCTAGCGTATGCATGCCCGGATTGATTCCGGAAGCTAACCGGCTCCGTTGCCTCAGCAGTACGATCGGACGGCGCCAAGAAACTAAGCATCGCTCCTCCATCGGCTCCGTTACCGTATAGACTTGCAGATGTTCTAGATCACGGAACATAACAGCGAATGGTTTGGTATCCCGCTGCTTTATCTCTCGCAGACGGGCAACCGCTCTCTCGTTCGAGGCATCACAAATCAAATGATAGCCTCCGATTCCTTTAGCCGCAATAACCTCTCCACCAAGCAATAAGCGAGAGGTAAGTTTCAATAAGGTCTCATAATCGATATAAGTCTCCTCGTTATAAGTCGCGTAATAAGTCGGGCCACAATGATTGCAAGCGACCGGTTGGGCATGGAAACGGCGATCGATAACATTCGTATATTCTTTCTCACAATCGGGACACATAAGGAAACCGCCCATCGTTGTCTGCGAACGGTCGTAAGGAAGGTCCCGGATAATAGAGAAGCGAGGGCCACAATGCGTACAATTAATAAAAGGATATCCGATTCGATGGGGTTGAGTAGTCCGGTCTCGCATACAATCCGCACAAACAGCGATATCCGGGGAGACCTGCGTGACCTCATCCGATTCTGAATGGCTAGGCGTAATCGTAAAATCGTCAAAATCATCTTCATCCATTTCCGTAGATGTATAGGAGATCCGATGGATATAAGCGACACGAGGATGCTCGGTCCGTATACGACTTATCAGCAAATCCCGATCATCCGGAGTAGCGGCAACCAATATACGTACTCCATTATTCATATTCTCCACACAACCTTTCATCCCCAGATCTTTAGCGATCCGGTAGATAAAAGGGCGAAAACCAACCCCTTGAACCAAGCCTTGAATAATCAACGCATATACTTTATTCTTCGCCATAGCACAAATATAGGAATAAATGTCTAATCAGACACGAATCGACTATCGTATTTACTAAAGAGATATTATCCATCATCTTATAAATAATATTTATCAATTTTATCTTTCCCTCTTAAACATATTAAGTATCTTTGAGGTTATTAAATAAATTGAAACGATATGTGTTTAGCGGTACCCGGAAAGATTATCTCAATCGATCGAAGCATCCCCGAAATGACCATGGCTAAAGTTGATTTCGGAGGCATCCTAAAGAATATATGTATTGAATGGGTGGATGTGAAACAGGGGGATTATATCCTCGCTCACGCAGGGATCGCTATATCTGTTGTAGATGAGAAAGAAGCGGAGGAAACACTGAAAGACCTTAAAGAATTACAAAAGTGCGTTTCGTAGACGAATATAGAAGCAACGAGAAGGTACAAACTCTTCTGGAGGCCATCCGCAAAAAGGTGACACGACCTTGGTATATCATGGAGATTTGTGGCGGGCAAACACATGCTATCGCCCGTTATCGGCTGGAAGAGATGTTGCCGCCGGATCTTCAACTGCTCCATGGGCCGGGCTGCCCGGTCTGTGTAACACCGGTCGAGACAATCGACTACGCCTTGAAGTTGGCGACACAGCCGAATGTGATCTTAGCCTCTTTCGGGGATATGATGCGAGTTCCGGGAAGTAAGGAGGATTTATTGAGCGTAAAAGCGAGAGGAGCGGATATCCGTATGCTATATACGCCCTTGGATGCCCTATCACTGGCCGAGGAGAACCCGGATAAGGAAATCGTATTCTTCGCGATTGGTTTTGAGACGACCGCACCTGTCCACCTCATGGCTTTGAAAGAGGCCATACGCCGAGGACTTCCGAACTTTTCCATATTGACTTCCTTATTCACGGTACCACCCGCTATCGAGGCTATCTTATCCGATCCGGAAAGTAAAGTAGACGGTTTCCTGACAGCCGGACATGTCTGCGCCATCACAGGCAACAGGGCCTATCACCGATTAACCGCCCGATATAAAATCCCGATGGTCGTCACCGGATTCGAGCCGGTAGATCTATTATATGGTATCTACCGCTGTGTCTCCCAGTTGGAAGCCGGAAGTTATGAGGTAGAGAACGCTTACAAACGGGCCGTCCCCGAACAAGGGAATGCCGCCGCCCGCCAACTTATGGACGAGATGCTGGAACCTTGCGACCAAGACTGGCGGGGCATCGGAATCATCCCCTCCAGCGGGCTTCAACTTCGGTCCGAATATAAAAGATATTCCTCCCGAATGAGATTTCAATTGTGTCCGGAAGAAAACCAGATCGCATCCGAATGCATCGCCGGTCTGATTATGAGAGGTTTGAGACAACCCTCGGACTGTCCCCATTTCGGGAAGGCCTGCCATCCCACCCATCCGCTGGGAGCCCCGATGGTCTCCTCGGAAGGGGTTTGTGCCGCTTATTATAGATATAAATAGAAAGATATGAATATACACTTGAATTGCCCGATTCCTTTTACCGACTCAGACCGTGTGTTACTAGCGCACGGAGGGGGAGGACGCATGACACACCAACTGATCAGCCAAGTATTTTATCCGGCTTTCCGGAACCCATTATTGGAGCAGGATCATGACGGATGCGTGTTCCCTATGGAAGAAGGGCGACTGGCCTACTCTACCGACTCCTTCGTGGTAGACCCGATCTTTTTCCCCGGAGGAGATATCGGTGATCTGGCGATCAATGGGACCGTTAACGATTTGGCTTGTTGTGGTGCCCGTCCTTTGTATCTGACCGCCGGGTTTATACTGGAAGAGGGCTTGCCTCTAGCAGATCTTCAGCGTATCGTACAATCCATGAAACGTGCGGCGGAGCGTGCCGGCGTACAGATCGTAGCAGGAGACACAAAAGTGGTGGAACGGGGCAAATGCGATAAATTGTTTATCAACACCAGTGGGATCGGGATCGTCCCTCCGGGCATACGAATCGCCCCAGACCAAGCGACTCCCGGCGATGTCGTCATTTGTAGCGGCCCGATTGGTCTACATGGTATCACGATCCTTTCCGCACGGGAAAGCTTGGGATTCGAGACGGATCTAAAAAGTGATACCGCTTCGCTAAACATTCTGATTTCTGAGCTGTTACATACTATAGGAGAGGTACATGTCTTACGTGACCCCACCCGAGGTGGCGTAAGCGGAACCCTCAACGAGATCGCCCAAGACGCTGGTGTGGATATCCTGCTGGACGAAGACGCCCTGCCTATTCCGGAAGCGGTACGTGCCGCATCCGAGATGCTAGGATTAGACCCACTCTATATAGCGAACGAAGGATTGGTTCTTGTGATCCTGCCGGAAAGCCTTGCGGAACAAGCGTTACCCCTTATGAGAGGTTTTGAGGAGGGCAGGCAAGCGACCGTTATCGGCCGTATCACCAAGCAAAGCGGAGAGCAAGCCCGGGTCAAGATGAAGACATTATACGGTAACTACCGGATCATCGATATGCTAAGCGGGGAGCAACTCCCCCGTATTTGTTAGAATACTTAATTGCTGAGATATGGAAAATAAAAGACCGTCCGTTTACGAAGAGTGCCGTCAGAAAGGCATCTCCCGCCGGGACTTCCTGAAGTTCTGTACCACCATGGCCGTCCTGATGGGATTGGAGGCTTCGGGAGTGGCACAGGTAGTAAATGCCTTGGAGACGAAACCCCGCCTTCCGATCATCTGGCTACACCTACAGGAATGTACCTGTTGTACCGAATCGTTTATCCGTGCCGCCCACCCGATCGTGGCTACCTTGTTGTTAGACAAGATTTCCCTAGACTATACCGAGACGCTGATGGCCGCCGCCGGCGAACAGGCCGAGGCCGCTAAGGAAGAGACCATGAAAAAATATTACGGCAATTATCTGCTGATGATCGAGGGATCGTTACCTACAAAAGACGAGGCTTATTGTTGCGTAGGCGGCAAGAGTGCCTTGCAGATCACCGAAGAGGCCGCCGCAGGAGCTAAAGCGATCATCGCTTGGGGCAACTGCGCTTCCGCCGGTTGCGTGCAAGCGGCGAACCCGAATCCTACCGGCGCTAAAGGTATCCATAAAGTCATCAAAGGTAAACCTATTATTAATGTACAAGGCTGTCCTCCGATCGCCGACGTGATGGCGGGTGTCATTATCTATATGTTGACCTTCGATCGTATGCCACAATTGGATGGATTGGGCCGTCCGAAGATGTTCTACTCACGCCGGGTACATGATACGTGCTACCGCCGTGCGAATTTCGACGCCGGCTTGTTCGTGGAAAGCTTCGACGATGAGAACGCCAAGCATGGCTACTGCTTGTATAAAGTGGGATGCAAAGGTCCGAGCACCTATAACTCGTGCGGTATCATCAAATGGAACGAGGGCACCAGTTACCCGATCCAGAGCGGTCACCCCTGTTTGGGTTGCAGCGAGGAGAATTTCTGGGACAACAGCCCGTTCTATAAACGTATGCCCGATATACACGGATTCGGTATCGAGGCCACGGCGGATCAGATCGGTCTGGCTCTAGGAGCCGCTACCGCCGCCGGTATCGCCGTACATGCCGTAGCAACTAACATACGGAAAAAAGAGCTTATCGACAATGATAAGCCGGAAAGTAAATCTACGATCTAATAAAACACTACTATCATGTCAGAAAGAATTGTCATAGACCCCATTACCCGTATAGAAGGCCACCTGCGGGTAGAGGCTGAAATAGAAGGTGGCACGATCAAGAACGCTTATAGCTCGGGTACCATGGTGCGGGGCATCGAGAATATCGTAAAAGACCGGGATCCCCGGGATGTATGGGCTTTCGTAGGCCGTGTTTGCGGCGTATGTACTTCCATCCACTCGCTTGCCTCGGTACGGGCGGTCGAGAACGCACGGGGTATCGTGATCCCTCCCAACGCCAGTATGGTTCGTAATATCATGCAAGCCGTATTGTACATGCATGACCATACGGTGCATTTCTATCAATTGCATGCATTGGATTGGGTAGATGTGGTATCCGCCTTAAAAGCCGATCCAAAAGCCGCCGCTTTACTTGCCCAGCAACTTTCTCCATGGGCAAAGAATACCGAGGGGTATTTCACCGCCACTCAAGAACGACTAAAGAAGTTCGTTGCCAGCGGGCAGCTTGGTATATTCGCCAATGGGTATTGGGGACATCCGGACTATAAACTTACGCCGGAACAGAACCTTATCGCTACCGTCCATTATCTGGACGCATTGGAATGGCAGAAAGAGGTCGTCAAGGTACACGCTGTGTTCGGGGGCAAGAATCCGCATCCAAACTATATCGTAGGCGGTATGCCTTGCAGCATCGACTTAAATGAGGCCAATGCGATCAACGCAGATCGACTCGCTCTGGTAAAGCAGAAACTAGAGGAGGCGAAAACATTCATCAATCAAGTTTATATCCCAGATTTATTGATGATCGCCAACGTCTATAAAGACAAATGGAGTAAGATTGGCGGAGGCGTACGAAACTATTTGTCTTACGGAGACTACCCGGTGTTCGATCTCGGGGAAGTGGAAAGTTATAAGATCCCCAGAGGAATCGTCTTGGATCGTAACCTTAGCAAGGTACATCCCGTAGACGCTAACTCCCCGGAGGAAATCAAGGAGTACATTTATCATTCATGGTATAAATACACGCAAGGAGACAAAGCCGGTTTGCATCCCTACGAGGGAGAGACCCATCTGGAATATACCGGCCCTCGTCCCCCCTATAAGTTGCTGGACGTAGAGGATAAATATAGTTGGATCAAGACGCCACGGTGGAAACAGGAACCAATGGAAGTGGGTCCGTTAGCCCGTTTGATCGTAGCTTACGCCGCAGGGAAGGAGCCACAAAAGAGTATCGTAGACGAGACTTTACGTCAGCTCGACTTGCCGGTAGATGCTTTATTCTCTACCCTAGGACGCACCGCTGCTCGTGGATTGGAATGTAGAATGGCAGCGGACTGGGCCCTTGAGTTTTTCAACCAATTGATCAAGAACCTCGAAAACGGGGATTCCCGGATGGCAAACAGTGCCGAATGGGAACGGGAGAACTGGCCCGATCATGAGCAAGGCGTAGGATTGGCCGAAGCTCCCCGTGGAGCATTAGCCCATTTTATCGTGATCGACAAGAACCGGGTAAAGAACTACCAGATGGTAGTGCCTACTACTTGGAACGCCTCACCGAGGGATGAGAACGGCGTATTGTCCGCCTACGAGTCCGCTTTGATCGGTACGCCGATATACGATCCGAAGCAACCCTTAGAGATTCTTCGGACGATCCACTCTTTCGATCCTTGTCTGGCTTGTGCCGTGCATCTGTATGACGAGGAAGGAAAATATGTGCACCAAGTTGATACATTCTAAAAAACAATAGAGCCATGAAGAGTCGTAAGAAACGTTTAAGAGAAGTGTATGTATGGGAATTACCCGTACGTATCTATCATTGGGTGAATGCGCTCTGTATCGTCATACTCTGCGTGACAGGCTTTATCATCGCCGATCCTCCCGCGATCATGTCCGCTTCGGAGGCTTATTTCAGCTATTGGTTCGGCGTGGTTCGGTTTATCCATTTCGTAACAGCGTTCGTATTCTTCTTCAATTTCGTATTCCGGCTTTATTGGGGATTCGTCGGGAATCGTTATGCCAGATGGAATAACTTCATCCCTTTAAAGAAATCCCAATGGAAAGAGGTATTGGAGGTGATCAAGGTAGATATCTTGATGATTAAGAACAAACCGGTAGACAGTATCGGGCATAACGCCTTGGCTAGCTTAATTTATTTCGGAACTTTCTGGGCATTTTTGTTACAAAGTATCACAGGATTCGGCCTATACGCCAAGATGAGTCAGTCTTTCTTCCCGCAATTGTTCGCATGGACCATCCCGTTGATGGGCGGGGATTTGATGGCTCGCCAGATTCATCATTTCCTGATGTGGTTCTTCATCCTTTTCGCTATCGTTCATATTTATCTGGTATTTTATCATGACTATATCGAGCAACGTGGCGAGACTTCGTCCATCATCGGTGGCTGGAAGTTTATCGAGGAAGACATAGCGGACAAGGAAGAGGTAACCGAGACTGCCGAGACTATCACTAAGATCGCTAAAAAAGGATGAAAGTGGAGAAGGAAACATTAGTATTAGGAGTAGGCAATTTATTGCTGAAAGACGAAGGTGTAGGCATACACGTTATCAAGGCTTTAGAAAACGAGAAGCTCCCGGCTCACGTCCATTTGATGGACGGGGGCACGGGAGGACTTCATTTATTAAGTTGGCTGCAAGGATATGACCGTATCATCATGATCGACGCCACGCTGGATAATAACCCTCCGGGCACCGTCCGTCTGATCCAACCTCGTTACGCCACCGACTTTCCCCCGCTCATGAGCGCCCACGAGATCGGTCTAAAAGATATGATCGACGCCATGATCCTAACCGACGATCTCCCGGAAACCCATCTCATTGTCATCTCCGCCCTCAATATCAACGAGGTCGGAATGGATCTGACACCCGAGGTAAAGGCTGCGGTTCCGAAAGTGATCCGGATGATACAAGAGATTATTTCAATACATAATAGAGCATACCGGCAATAGCGGCCCCAGCTATCGGCCCTAAAACAGGTACCCAAGCATACTCCCAATGGCTGCTGCCTTTTCCCTTGATCGGCAAAATAAAGTGTATGAACCGGGGAGCTAAATCACGGGCAGGGTTAATCGCGTAACCGGTAGTTCCACCTAAGGAAAGGCCGATTACCCAGACCGTAAACGCTACCGGAATGGCACCTACCGAACCTAAACCTATCGGCAAGGTACTATTGCTTTCGTAGGTTAGTTCTCCGTCCGTTATAAAAAATACGACAAACATCAAGGCGAACGTACCGATCATCTCACCTAAGAAATTAATTGGATAATCTTTGATAGCAGGACTCGTACAGAATACGCCTAATTCCGCATCCGGATCATCCGTAGCGTTGAAGTGATCCTTATAAACCAGCCAGACCAATAAAGCGCCCAAAGCGGCACCTATCATTTGCCCGGCTATATAAGTACATACATCACACCAAGGGAAAGTCCCTCCGATCGCCAAGCCAATCGATACCGCCGGATTCAAATGTGCGCCACTATAAGGGCCGGCTACCACAACACCGATAAATACGCCTAAAGCCCAAGCGGTCGTTATCGCTATCCAGCCCGCTCCATTGCCTTTTGTTTTCGACAAACAGACATTCGCTACAACTCCTCCTCCCATCAGGATCAAGAGCATAGTCCCTAATAATTCCGCTAAAAATGGAGACATAAGATAATAATTTAAGAATTTGTTAACTTGTTAATCTGCCTATAAGATGATTTTCATTATTCAGCCCAATTCTGAGAACGCCCCACCGCCTTATGCCATTCGTTCAATAATTTACGGGCAGTATCCTCTTTCATTTGTGGGTTAAAGACCTTATCCAAGCACCATTGTTCTTTCAGTTCATCGATATCCTTCCAATAGCCGATCGCCAAGCCCGCCAAATAAGCGGCTCCCAAAGCAGTCGTCTCCAATACATTCGGACGTACGACCGGACAGCGGCAGATATCGGACTGGAATTGCATCAAGAAGTTATTAGCGATAGCACCGCCATCTACCCGAATCTCTTTCGGCTTGGCGTGAATATCGTTTTCCATGGCCATCAATACATCATATACTTGATAGCAGATGCCCTCCAAAGCCGCACGGGTTAAATGAGCCGCCGTAGTTCCGCGGGTAATCCCGATAATAGCGCCACGTGCGTATTGATCCCAATACGGCGCACCCAAACCCGTTAACGCCGGCACAAAATAAACACCCCCATTATCACTGACGGATTTCGCCATTTGCTCCGTAATCGAGGCATTCGGAATCAAGCCGATCCCATCCCTCAACCATTGAACGACGGCACCTCCCACAAAGACACTACCTTCCAGCGCATAGGTCGTCTGATCCCCTAATTTCCATGCGATCGTTGTCAATAGGTTATTCTGGGAAAGAACGGGTTCCTTGCCGGTATTCAGGATCATAAAGCAGCCGGTTCCGTAGGTTGTCTTGATCATACCATCCTCTACGCAGAGCTGGCCGAACAGAGCCGCCTGTTGGTCGCCAGCCATACCGGATACCGGGATGCCTTTCTTAAAAATAGGAGTTGATGTCTCGCAGTAAACCTCGCTACAGGCTTTCACTTGCGGTAACATCGAGGCAGGTATCGTAAACAAGTCCAATAACTCTTGGTCCCATTGCAAAGTACGGATATTGAAAAGCATGGTACGGGAAGCGTTCGTCACATCCGTAATGAATTGAGCGCCCCGGGTAAGTTTCCAAACCAGCCAAGTATCTACCGTACCGAAGCATAGCTCTCCCCGCTCCGCACGCTCCCGGATACCCTTTACGTTATCCAATATCCATTTTATCTTCGTGGCGGAGAAATAAGCGTCGATCACCAATCCGGTCTTCTGCTGGATACGTTCCGCCCAGCCTTGCGATTTAAGTTCCTCGCAATAATCCGCCGTACGGCGATCCTGCCATACGATCGCGTTGTATACGGGAAAGCCAGTCTCCCGGTCCCAGATGATGGTAGTCTCCCGTTGGTTAGCGATTCCGATACAGGCGATATGGCTATCCGTGACATCCGCTTTTGCCATCGCCTCCTTGATGACAGACGATTGGGTGTACCAAATCTCATTCGGGTCGTGCTCTACCCAGCCCGGTTTCGGAAAATACTGTTGGAATGGCTTCTGAGCCAACGTAATAATAGTTCCTTGATGATTAAACAGGATAGCCCGGGAGCTAGTGGTTCCCTGATCGATCGCCAATACGTATTTATTCCTGAAATTCATATCCTTCTATATTAGTATCGTTTATCAATTTGTCAATTCAGTATATAATTCGAGGCAACCTCATTAAACGCCTTTACCTGAGCAGAGGTCCAAGTCTCGTCCTTCCCCCATTCCGTAGCCAGAATCCCCGCTACTTTAGGAGCCATTGCCATCGCCGCCCGTGCGTCTAAGAATAAGATACGCAAACGGCGTGCCAATACATCCTCCAAAGTACGAGGCATCTCATTACGGACCAGCCAAGTTACCTCTCCTACCGTATAGGCATAGTCCGGATGCAACTTCTCCGCCATGGCGGGGGAAGAGGCCACTAAGTTACGGATTTCGTCGGCATCCGTACCATATACGTATAAAGGATCGGAGAAATCCGGATTCTTCCGGCTACCATGGATTTGGTAACGCTCGGTAATACAGTCTTTTGTAGGAATATGCATGTAACGTATCGCTAGGTCTAGGGTATCTTGAGCCATTTTCCGGTAGGTTGTCCATTTGCCTCCGATAATGGTGATCAAGCCGGATTTCTCCCGGATCAATTTATGGCTACGTGATATCTCTTTTGTCTTTTTACCTTCGCTACGGGGAGCGGCGAGCGGACGAAGCCCCGCGAACACAGATAAGACATCGCTTCGCTTGGGTGGCCGGGTCAAATAGTTAGCGGCCGTATCGAGTATAAATTGGATTTCTTTCTCTAAGGCTACCGGCTCTTTTTCCGGCGATTCCATCAAGGTATCCGTTGTCCCTACCACGACTTTATCATGCCAAGGTACGGCGAACAACACACGTCCATCCGATGTCTTAGGAATCATAATGGCGCAATCACTTTGCAAGAAAGAGGAATCCAATACCAAATGGACGCCTTGACTGGGGCGAACGGTCGGGCGTTTACCCGGCTCGTCCATTTGCAAGATCTCATCGGCGAAGACACCAGTAGCGTTGATCACGCAACGGGATCTTACTTGATAAACCGTACCGGTCTCCTCATCTCGAACCGTAACGCCGGATACTTTGTGGTCACCGTCCTTCAGAAGCCCTATGACTTTCGCGTAGTTCAAGATACAAGCACCGGCGTCGATAGAGCTGCGGACCATATTAATCGCAAGGCGGGAATCATCGAACTGGCCGTCGTGATAAAGCACCCCGGCGGTCATCCCTTTCGGACGAAGCATCGGAATGGTACGAAGCGCCCGTTTCGGGCCGATACAAACCGAACGTCCCAGACCTAATTTTCCGGCCATCACATCATATAGGATCAGGCCTATCGTATAAAACGGGCCTTCCCACCAACGATAACAAGGGATTAAGAAGGTTTGATCTTTTACCAAATGGGGAGCGTTCTGGCGTAGCAGGCCTCGTTCGCGCAAGGCTTCCAGAACCAAGGAGACATCTCCTTGCGCCAAATAACGGACACCGCCATGGACCAACTTCGTACTACGGCTGGAAGTTCCTTTCGTAAAGTCCGATTGTTCGAATAAGGCGACTCTATATCCTCTTGTCGAAGCATCCAGAGCGATACCTATGCCGGTAGCTCCTCCTCCGATCACAAGAAAATCAAAGACTTCAGACGGGTCTTCCAACTGAGAAATCATTTTACTACGGTCCATATAGCTCCTCCTTTATTAAGATTAACAGTCACAAATCTAACCATTAATTCTTAGTATAACAAAGGATTTGGGAAAAAGGATCAGTAGCGCTTTCTGTTTTCCATAAAGATAACTGCAGTTTCTATTGGAAGAAACAAAAGTTTCCTGCTGAAGAAACTTTTGTTTTGCTATAGGAAATCTAAGTGATTGATTTTATCTTTTTGAAAATCAAAAAGTAAGGGCTAAATTCAAAGGTAACAGGTAACACATTAGTAGCAAAAGTCTTGCTGCATATTGCGTTTCTCTGCATAATTTCAAATATCTCTATCACAAAGATAGTCAATATTTTCGAGTGCAACAAATCAATCGAAAACTTTTTATTAAGGGCCGACATTATTTGCTGGTCCTTTTTTTATTGGAAATTCGAAGGCATATCGATACTTTTTAAAATCTAAAGACAACTTCCAATCCTGCCGCGTTTTATTCGGGCAAACAAAAAAAATAAAAGAAATAGATATTGATAATAAGTGTATTACAGATAAAAAATAGGGCTGGCGGTATCCGTCAGCCCTATTTTTACATTTCCTTTTTCCCAAACTTTGCGGCAGAAAGAAGGATAAATGACGAACGAAAAAGAACAAAAGATGGAAGCAGGAAATGAAGACATCGAAATGCTGAAAGCATTAATCCAGAAGAGCTTCTCCGAGCAGCGGGATCTCATCACCCGGCTGGAAACGGCACTGGATGCCATGACCAGCTTTAATGGCAAACAGATGCTGGACAGCCGTGACATGCGCCTGCAGCTGAAAGTCTGTGACCGGACCCTCATCCGCTGGCGTAACTCGGGCAAGCTGCCTTATTTCAAGCTGAGCGGCAAGATATACTTCTGGGCTTCCGATGTATACCGGTTCCTCCGTGAGGAATACAGGGACGAAAATCCGGACATCAGAAATAACAAACCCGTAAAAAAATCATAGAAGATGGAAAATCAAAGTAAAGTCATCATGATCGAGCGCAACAAGTTTGCGTCTCTTGTCAAGGCGCATCGCAAATGCCTGCAGATGCTGAGTATCCTGGCCTATGCCTGCGCGACGAAGGAAGTGCAGTTGACCTTCACATTGGAAGAAATCTGCGAACTGCTGCAGATAAGCCGTGAGGAAGTGGAAAGACAAAGACAGAAAGGCTACATCCGTTTCGTCCACCGGAACGGTATGACAGTCTATGAAATCACCGACATCCTCCGGCTCAAGAACATGCTTGAGATGGGGGGCGTCTACCGGAAGATAGACGAGAAAGCCTTCATTCTGGAAGTGGCGGAGAAAGAAAAAAAAGAAACGGAACCTTCAATCAGATAATAAATATGAGACAGTTGGTACATGCCTCGCTGTTCAGCGGGTTTGGTGCGGCAGATCTTGCCGCCGAATGAATGGGATGGCGCAACGCCTTCCACTGTGAGATAGATGAGTTTTGTAACCGAATTTTAAATTACTGGTTCAGCCATGCAGAAAGTTATACGGATATTACAACTACGGATTTTCGGGGATGAAGGGGACGGATCGACATCCTCACAGGAGGTTTTCCATGCCAGCCCTTTTCCGTTGCCGGCCGGCGAAAGGGTGCGGAGGACAGCCGTTACCTCTGGCCTCACATGCTCCGTGCCATTCACGAGATCCGGCCCGGTTGGATTGTTGGTGAGAACGTTGGTGGCATCCTCCAGGTGGTACAGCCCGGCAAGGCGGCTCACGTGGGATGTCAGCCCTCTCTGTTCGGAGAGGATCAGCCTGTATACCGTAAGCGGGAGGAATACGTCGTCGAGACCATCTGCCGTGATCTTGAGCGTGAAGGATATACCGTCCAGCCGCTACTTATTCCGGCTTGTGCCGTCGGTGCCCCGCACAGAAGGGACCGTGTCTGGTTTGTTGCCCACGCCGATAGCCTCGGACTTCAAGGTAAGGGGACCCGGAAGCCAACAGAAGGGCCTGCCGGAGAGCATCCGCGAGATGCTGCTGCCCACCCCGACAGCAACGGAGATACACCACTGGCAACGGGTGGAACGTTGGAAACGTCAGGGGCGCACCTCCATGCACGAGACGGAAGACGGGGAGAAGAATCCCAACGGCCTGACGGACTTCCTGGACTTCCACGGGCTGCTCCCGACCTTGGAGCACATTGGAAGGAAGGGGAAGAACCCGCGGCAGGGAGGCCTTCCCGATTTCTTTGCCCAAACTGGAAGGAGTTTCCAACTCAATCCCCTGTTTGTGGCCGAGATGATGGGGTTCCCCACGAGCTGGACGGTATTACCTTTTCTTCCTGGCGGCAGCAGTCCGTCAAGGGATACGGGAACGCCATCGTCCCCCAGGTAATCCATGAGATATTCAAAGCGATAGAATCAACCTATAAACAGTAAACGACATGCGCACGTTAGTCATAACAGAACATCCCGAGTTCGGCAAGGTCCGGACCGTGGAAGCCGGAGGTAGGGTCTGGTTTTGCGCCAGGGACGTGGCCTCGGCATTGGGATATGCCAATCCCAAGGATGCCGTCAACCGGCATTGCAGGCCGAAGGGGGTATGCGTCCACGACCTCCTGACGGCAGGCGGCCGGCAGAAAGTGAAGTTCATCGACGAGGGGAACCTGTACCGCCTGATGGCCTGTAGCCGCCTGCCCTCGGCCGAGAGGTTCGAAAGCTGGATCTTCGACGAGCTGGTCCCCCGCACGCTCAAGGAGGGCGGCTACCTGCTGGAAAAAGAGGGGGAAACGGACGCGGAACTGCTCTCGCGGACCCTGCAACTGGCGGAAGCCAAGCTGAGAGAGCGTGACCGGTACATATCCGGACTGGAAAAGGAAAACGCGCTGAACGCCCTTAAATTGAGCCTGCAGGCCCCGAAAGTACGTTATTTCGACGAGGTGCTCCACTCTCCAAGCACTTACACGGTCACGCAGATCGCCAAGGAGTTGGGCATGAGCGGCAGGGAGCTGAACCGGAGACTGAAGGCTCTCGGTATCCAGTTCCGCCTTGGCGGAACCTGGCTGCTTACCGCACGTTATCAGAAGGAAGGATACACACGGACCCATACGCACAGCTGGCAGAGCCGCTGCGGGGAAACCGGTACAGCCATGCATACGGTGTGGACCGAGAAAGGTCGTCTGTTCATCCACTGCCTCTTCAGCGGCCTGTCTCTCTTTTAACCTTTCGCCGCTGGCGGCAACAAAAAAAGGGCTGTTCCCCGTTATTTGGGAGAACACCCTTGAAATCTCCGTCCCGGACCTGGTTTATTTATCAAGGCATGTCTACCGAATGGCCCGCTCCCCTGATGGAGCTGTAGTCCCCCCGGATCACTTTCCGCATTGACTTCAGGATATACTTGCACGTGCCACGTATATCGGAAAAGCCGAAGCCCAGCCAGCCGTCACTGAAATACGCTTTTATACATTGGGTATTCCTGATATACCCCATATAATACATCTTGTCATCGCCGACCTCCCTTGCTTCCACCTGTACCTCGTAATATTCGCCTTCGTGCTCCACGCAGGCTTCCCACAGGCAGGTTTCCGTGTCTGCTTCCGGGTAAGACTCCCAACGTCTTACGCTATGCTCCACAATCCTCATATCCAGTTGTTTTTATTTCACAAAGTAAAGCGGCCATCCTGACCTTTCATAATGATATAACTCTCATTATCCATGACTTAACTTTATTTTTCTTTATTCCCGTACTCATCCGGGAACGGGAAGGCTATAGTTTTGGCCCCCTCCGGTTTTCCTTTTCCCTGAGTGTCCGGGTATCCCGCCGCGTCTCCTGCTGCCGTAGCGTGTCGGCAAGTATCCGGATGAAATGCCCGTAATCCTCCACGAGCTGCTGGACGCATTCGAGCCGCAGCGTGTGCGCCATGTTCGCCATCGGGCTTGTACTGCGGGCGGCGATGTCCTGCCTGAGCAACGTGTCTAGGCAGACATT
Organism: Parabacteroides sp. KHUB-02; assembly: GCF_056640955.1. Lineage (NCBI taxonomy): Bacteria > Pseudomonadati > Bacteroidota > Bacteroidia > Bacteroidales > Tannerellaceae > Parabacteroides > Parabacteroides sp. KHUB-02. Next base: position 2,103,966 of record NZ_JBWQEV010000001.1, read on the forward strand.
CTGCCTCTTTTTCAGATACTCCAACACTTTTTCCGGACTGCCCGATTCCCTTGCCTTCTGTCTCAAGTCCCTGAAACATTTGTACAGGTAATACTCCTTGTACGCCTCTTCCGCGTGTGACTCGAAAAAGGAGAGGTAATCCTCACCGGCTTTTGCCGCCTTGTTCTGGATCTTTTCGTCCAGGAGTTCCATTTTCTCATTCAGCCGGTCCATAAACCGGACCATGCCTGGGTTCTGTCTTTCCATACCTTATCGTTTTAATCCGTTTGTCCTATGTCTTATGGGTTGTCTGTTTTCCTTTTTCATGTCCTCTTCCGGCTGTCCAGGGAAAGGATACGCGAGAACTCCATGCAATCTTTCAGCACCTGCCGCGAGCATTCCAGCGACAGCGCGCGGCAGGTGTCCGCCATCGGGTGGGTGCCGCTTCCCGCCGACGTCCGCCCGCCAGCCTTTCCCTGTGGTACATGGCGATATCCCCGAAATACCTCTTCAGATCCTCCACGTCATCCGTCCTGCTGACTTTATTACGTAACAGGCGGTAATGCCCGCGCAGTAGCTCCCCCTTGTACAGGTACGCGGCTTTCCACTCAAAGAAACGGCAGTAGTCCGTAGAGGCGGACTCCAACCCCTCGCGCATGGCATTCTCGACGGCTGCGATCTTGTTGTCCAGCAATTTCCGTAGTTTGCGGACGATCCAGTTTTCCTGCCTCATATACGTTACATCTTTAATCCGTCCTGCCTCTTTCTTTCAGGGGCCTTCTTCGTTTTTATCTCCTTTTGGGGAGCCTTCATGGACAGAAGCCGTTCGAAGCCCGCATAATCCTTGACCAGTCTCTGCATACATTCCAGCCGGTAGGTATGTGCCAGATTGAAAATGTCGTCCGTGCTACGCCTGCGGATACTCCCGCTGACCAGCTCCTTCAGGCATTCCTCCCGTTTATGCCGTATATATCCATGTACCTCTCCGGGAGCTTCCGCCTGCCTGATTACCTGCCGGAGTTCCCCGTATCGCTTTACCATGAAATGGGACTTGAACAGCTCCTCCCCGTTCCACGCAAAGTGATAAAGGTAATCCCGGTCCAGTTTATCCCGGTTCTCCTTTATGCTTTTTTCCTCGTTCCGTATCCGCATGTCCAGATACTCGGCAAGCCGCTCCATGCCGTATTTTTCCTCTTCCGTCATATTCTATAATACTTTTTTTTCCACTGTCACGATCGTATCATTATGCCACCCGCCATGGGCGACCAATAGGATCTCTATGATTTCAAAACCGTATTTCTTGCCTATTCCACCAGAGTTCCATCCGCAGGTGATTACAATGCCTCCTTTTTTTACAATTCGGCCGATGGCCTCTTTCTGCCTGCTTCAGTATGAAGCCTGGGTGGTTTGCATATTGACCGTGATCCCTAACGCTTTATAACATTCCGCAACTTGCCGTGGAGAATAAGGAGGATCATATAGAACCGTATCCACACTATCCAGTTTAAATAAATTCAGGAAATCCGTGGCATCCATATGAAAATCAGTATCATACTGGGGATCAATATCATTCGTTACGTTCGCAAGCCTGTTCCCGGCCGCAAACGGATCTATGATATAGCCGTTTGCGTATTTTTGAATGAGTTCCCGAATAGGCTTGATACTGAATGTACGACTGTTGGGCATTTGCCAAACTCTCCTAATCAACATATGATAACTTATTTTTAACGATGTCGGCCATATCTTTATCCTCTATGGAGAACGGGATGTCCAGTGTCCGTTCCACGCCGAAGTTGTCCACCGCCACGAATCGGATCCCGGGATTATCTTCTCCCGTGTTCCGGTAAAAGAGGGTGAATATCTGACGGAGGATGTCCGTCGTGTCCAGCCCCGCGATGCCGGAGAGCTCCGTCAGCTCGCGGTTCACCAGTCTGGTGCCGTCCGCAGCGAACACCTCACCGTCACCCTCCAGCTGTATGTATCCGATGCGGTAACGGGCCTCCCGGTAATCCCCCTCGCGGTCAAGCGTCAGACGGATCTCCACCGTCTCGTCGGGTGCGATGCCTTCCTGCAGGTACCAGGAAGAGAGCGAGAAGTCGTATGCCTGCCGCACTTCCAGACGGTCGTCGCAGCCGGCGAGGGTGTACGCCAGCAGAGCCAGCGCGCATCCCATGATGAATGTTCCTAATTTCATTGTTTCCAGTTCTTAAAAGATTAATCGATGATATATTTCAGTCCGACGGCCACTACCGTATGGAAATGTCCTACGGACGATCCGAAGAAGACACGCTGCCGGACATTGAAAAGAAAAGCCCAGCGGTCGGTCAGGTACGCCTCCATCTCGAATGCCGGGGCGAAGCCGTAGATGAAGGCACCCTTGTGCAGCAGGGTCGCCCCGTCATAAAGGAGCCTGCCATTCCGGTTTACCCTCTCATAACCGGCCAGCGCGGACAGGCCGGCGGAGAGGAACACGTTCCTGCCCCTGTCCGAGAGGAACGGGAAGAGACAGCCCGCCTCCGCGGTGAACTGCTCCTTGGGAATCGCTATTTTCTTATAGGCGTAATGCTTCTTCACATAATCCGCCCCGAATACCCAGCGCGAGCGGTTGCGGTTGTAACGGCTCAGGGCCAGTCCGATCTGGAAATTCCCCCTCAGGTGCCTTACGTTCCTTCCGAAGTCATCCACGCCGCCCAGCCTCAGTTCAAGCCCCATCTGCCCGGGCAGGTAGCGTTGGGCGGAAACCTTGCCCGCCAAAGAGGACAGGAAGACGCACATCATTATTATAAACAGATATTTCCTCATAGAATTACTCCTTTATCAGTTCGTCCACCAGTCTGGCGTCCACCAGGTCACTGTTCTCGATATGGAACCGCTGGTGGCGTCCGCCGCCTTTCTCGTAAATCTCCACCTCGATGAGCTTGTCATCGGGGATGACCACCTTGTGGAAAGCATAGACGATGCGTCCTTCCCCCTTGCCCTCTATGCGCCTCAGCTCGTTGAGCGCGCGCACCGGCTCGATGTAGGTCTCCTGCTGTGCCGTTCGCTTGGCCACTTTCTTGTCCACCACCTTGAAGCGCACGAAGTCAATGTCGAAGGGCACATGCGAGGAGTTGGCCAATGAGATGTGGAGGAACAGCAGGTCCTTATGCACATAGACGCCCTTGAGCAGGGCCTGCATCCCGAACTGGCGGCAGCCGATGTGCTTCACGTCCCTGCGGTCCAGACGGTGTACGGTGTACATCAGGCTGGCGATGACCGAAGGGTCCTCCTCGCCGAGCTCGGTCACACGGACGGCGCTTCCCTCAGTGGAGGGTTCTGCCGGAAACCGGCTGTCCATATTGATGTTCAACGCTTCCGGCTCCTCCTCGTAGGAGACGAGGAACGAATAGAACGAGCCGTCGCCCGTGATGACCGAGAAGTTCGTCTCGCCGGGGAAATCCCGGACAGCCGCCTTTACGCGCACCACGTTCTCCACGCCGTCCGCCTTGCCCGCGATGATGTCCGTGCTGCCCAGGTCGACATAGCGGACCTCCGAGGGGAAAAGGATATGAACCGTCTTGCTGAACGGCACGCCGATCCTGTAGGGCGTGATGTGCTGGCCGGCGGTCAGAATCCTGACTCCGCCCTCCGGCTTGCGCTCCTGCGCCCGGCAGGTCATCCCCGCCAGCGCAGCCATAATTAAAAGAATGAATGTTCTCATCTTGAATGATTGCTTAAAAATTACAGTTAAACTTTGTTATTGCTTTTTTGTGACCAGCAGCACCTTGTACCCGGCCTTCAGCTTTACCTTGACCGCCTTGACCCGCTGCGAGATGAACCGTGTCCCGCCTTGCAGGACACCCCGCGTGAGGTCCATCGCCACCTGCTGCCCGGCGGAACCGGCGAAGGAGATGCTGCCTCCCATGCTCTGGCTCACGTCCCCCAATACTTCCTTGGCGGCCGTCCGGCTTTCCGATCCCGGCACGAAGATGCCCCGCTGCCCGTCAATGTCATATGTGGCTAGTTCTACCGGGATGATATTCCCGGCATATTCGATGCTGCTTACTAGGATGTCCAGACGTTCCCCCCGGATGTCGGCCGTACCGGTCACCAGGCTGTTGGCCGGTATGGTGACGCTTCCGGCCTGCAGGGGCTCGAGCAGGCGCAGCTTCACCCGTCCTCCCTGCTCGAGGGTCTGGCTCTCGGAAATGCAGGCCGGGATGGTGTTCATCCCCATCCGGTAGCTGCTGCCCACCGCCGTGTTGAAACCGTAGTTCCTCTCCACGGCCAGTGAGGCGACAAACGCGGAATCCGTCAGCGGCTGCTCCAGGGCGGAGGTCGTTCCGCTCTCCGCCCGGCTGACAGGGACAGGCTCCGGCTTTTCTTCCTCCTTCGCCTCGCCGGGCGAGCCTTCCGGGTTGGGGGTCAGGTACCTGGCGGCCATCCGGTAGGACTGTTCCATCATCCGCTCGCGGGATTCCGCTCGCCGGTTTTCCGCTTCTGCCTCTTCCAGCCGGAGGCTCAGTTCGTCCACTTTTTCCTTCAGGGTACCATCGGCTGTTCCCTGCGGTGTCTCGTAGAAACTTTCCAGTTGCTCGGTGATCCTTTCGTAGGTGTCCGCCGACTGCCGTATGCTTCCGTCCGGGCCGGATACGCTGTCCGTCTGTCCCTTACCTTCCAATAACCTTCCGGCAAGGTCGGAGAGCGACTGCATCCGTCTGTCTTTCTCACGCCGGACCTGCTGTCTTTCATAAACGTCCGTTTTATTCCCTTCCAGTTGGACCGCTGCCGGGTCCGGTACGTTCACGTTGAATCCGGAACCGCCCGCCACCGTTTCCCCGTTGTCACCGGAAGGGGCGAATATTCAGTAGAGGACAGCCAGGAATACCAGCACGAAGACCGGTATGACGATGTATTTCCTGCGGCGCAGGATTTCCTCCCCGCTAAGCCGCTTTTCCGGTTTTGTCCCTTTGGAGGGGATATCCCCGGCTTCCGCCGGCCGTGTGTCTTCCGGGGCTTCCCCGGCGGGCACGTGTCCTTCTTCCATGTTACTCTTCCTGTTTTCCATTCTGCTGGGGTTGTTTAATGGTCCGGTAAATACTTGTTACTTGTCCTTTCAGGGGATCGGGCAGCCTGCGCAGGGTATCCGTGAGGCTGCCTTCCCCGAAGGGAAGCTCCATGCGCTCCCTTGCCGGTGTCAGCCGGCCGGCGGCGCGCAGCAGGACGATACCCGATGCGATGCAGGTGAAGGCCAGCATCGCCACGAGGATGCCCCGTCTCTGTTTCTCGGAAAGGCCGTCCAAATATGCCTTCAGCCTTTCCCTTGCCGTTGATTTTATATCCATTTTCCAGATATTATTGAATGATTGATTACTGCGGGACACCGTTACCTTTCCACGGTACGTAGGTCCCTGTTTTCCAGAATCTCGAAATGCTCCGCAAGGAACCCTTGCGGGTTGTTGTCCGAGCGGACCGTGCTCTGCAGGCGGCAGCGTGTCACCAGGGAGCGTTCGGTGATGTTGCTCCCCCGGATGATCATCTGCCGGGCATAGGTGGTGACGCGGTAGGGATAGCTGTCGAAATCGCAGCTCATGCTGTCCACCACCACCGTCTGGTTGACGCTCCCGCTGATGAGCCGGTTGTAGAAACCTTTCTCGTTCCAGTCCCGGTAATACCCGTACAGGCTCTTGTCGGCCAGGTACATCGCCCGGTTTATGTTCGACTCGATGGCCGCCTTGTCGGGGGCCAGCGTGAAGAACAGCTCGTGCAGGCGGCGCACGTGCTCCCTCGCTTCCACCGGGCGGTTGCGCGCGGCGTCCTGCGAGAGGGCCATGATAAGCGACTTTCCCTCGTCCAGCACGTAGATCTTCTCCCGCTGCTCCTCGGCGAACCGGTAGGACTTCCAGACGGAGAAAACGGTCAGGAGGGTGCAGGAGGCGAGAAAGACGATACTGAACAGGCGGATCTGCCTGAACGAGGACTCGATGTTTTTTAAGCTCTTGAATTCCATGTCTTGAAATGAATGAATGTTATTATTCAGTCGTTTTTACTTTTTCAGCAGCACTCCGGCCACGTTGCCCGTGGATGCCCCGGCTACGGCCCCGCCCACGTTGGCGGCCTTGCTTGCCGTGTTGTTCATGTTCCGGTTGTACGCCCCCATGCCTCCGGCCTGGACCACCCAGTTCGCCACGGTAGGGACGCAGAAATATCCCACCAGCCCTATGAGCATGAACACCAGATAGATGGCTGTCGATCCGTCCGGGGAGAAGACGCTCAGGGGATCCTGTATCATTTCCATCTCGCTTTGCAGCACCAGCGTCTGTATCCTGGCGAGCATCACCCCCAGCAGGTCGGAGATGGGCAGCCAGAGATATACGCTGATATACCGTGCCAGCCACTGGACGAGCGTGCCCTGGAAACCGTCGAAGACCGAGATAGCGAAGGCTATAGGCCCCAGCACGGAGAGGACGATGAGAAAGAAGGTGCGGATCGTGTCCACCACCAGCGAGGCGGCGCGGAAAAGGAACTCCATCACCTTGCGCATGATGGTCTGCACGATGCTTTGCAGGGAGAACGAGTAACAGGTATGAGACATCCGCTGCATCACCGCGTAGTCCTCCCCGTTCCAGCCCATGTCGGCGATCTCCTTCTCCAGCTCCTCGTCCGTGGGATTGAACTCCCCGGTCACGGCCACCTTCAGGGGCATCTCGGCGAGCAGCCTGTCCTTTTCCTCCTGGAACTTCCTCACGTCGAAGGTCTGGTCGTGGAGCATGGCACCCGTTCCCTGCACGACGGGGCTCAGGATACCGTTCAGGCTCCCCAGCACGATCACGTCAAAGAACAGGATGCAGATGCCCAGACAGAAAGGGCGCAGCATGCCGAACACGTCCACCGGCTCGGCACGCGAGAGGGACTGCCACACGCGGTAGGCTATGTAGAAGAGCGCACCCAGGGCGGCGATGGCCGTGGCCAGCGTCATCATCGGCTGGCAGAGTTCGGTCATCTCGTCATACAGCCGGCGCAGGATACCGTGCAGGCTGTCGAAAGATAGGGATAGCAATACCATATAGTCTGTATCTTTTTAAAGGTTTACCAATAGCGTTCGTTCTCCCCGTAAAGCTTCAGGACCTGTTCGGTCTCGCCCTTCTCCCTGGCCCGCAGGTAGGAGACGCGCAGGTTCTTTCGGGTATAGTAGTTCACCAGCGTCCTGTAATGCCGCATCTCGCGGTACACCCTTTCTATGAGGTCCAGCCGCTCCTTGTCGGTCATGGACATGCCGGTGGGGTTGATGATGTCCTTCAGCTCGGCCACGGACGCGCTGCTTTTCTTCATGATGTTGTTGTAGCCGAAGGCGATGGCCTCCAGCTCCCGCTGCGTGTAGTTCTCGTCGGTGAGCATCTTCCCGTAGTTCGTCACATAGCTCTCCGAGATTTCCGAGAGCATCAGCACGGACTCCTTGACCTTCAGGCTCCCGCTCACCAGCGAGTTCACGCTCTTGAGCATGTCGTAGTATTTCCGGCTTTGCTCATAGATCTTCGAGGCCTCCTTGAAGGTGGACATGGCGTTCTGCGCCGTCTCGGAGGTCTCCACCATCTCGTTGACGCTGTTCACGATGCCCTGCGCCAGATTGCCCGGGTCGGTCACCACCCATTGCGCGTGCATGGCCGGTACGGTAAGTAAAAAGGCGCACAATGCGCTGAAAATTTTTCGTCTCATTGAATCGTTCTTTTAAATGTTTTACAAAGATTATTTCCTGCCGCTGTTCTTTTCGGCGGCCAGTACCCGTATGGCCTGTTCCATGCTGCCGGTCTTTGCCGCCATCCGTTCCACTTCCAGCTTCTCGCTCTCCTCCGTCGTGTAGGTAAGGTACTCGGCTGTGGAGGTCTCCGTGGCATAGACAGCCGACTGCACACCTCCCAGTCCAATTCATACCTCCTTGTACCGGCGTGAGGGGTCGTTGGGGCTCACCCGATAAATCAGGGGGAAAATTCTTTAATTCTATAGAAAATTTGCACCTTTGTACCATGAACAATCAAGGACTATTAGCATTGGCACAGTTGATTCTGCCATCAGAGATACTTTCAAATTTTGAAGTAGTACGTGTAGAAGAAGAGGCATCCCTTATCCGCATCTATCTTGATGAATCGGTTAAGGCTGAATATAAAGAGAACCCAGAGATTGAATCCAAAGGGTTCTGTGAAGCCGTAACTATACGTGACTTTCCAATCCGCGATAAAGGTGTTGACCTAATTGTCAGAAGACGCAAATGGTATGACAAGCAGAATAACCGATACTTCTCCGACTCTTACGACCTGAAGGCTGAAGAAACCCGCTACTCCAAGGAGTTTGCGGCTTTTTTAAAAGGAGTGTATGGAGACGATTCCTACGACCTCCCGTTCGCTTGACCGCTATTATCACATAAACGGGGATACGTTTGAAAAGCAATACAAGGAAGTGCTCAGCGGCTATCGTGAATGGTCAGAACTCTCACATGCAGAAGACTGGCTTGTCTTTCCAGAGAACATTGGTGAAAGCATCTGCATTGACGAAACGGCTCCAAGCAACGGTGAGCTGTACACTATAGTAAGCAACAGATCTTCACGTGGAGGTAAAGGTACCATCATTGCTATTGTAAAGGGTGTGGCGGCAGATGCTGTCACGGAAGCACTTATGCGCATTGACGAGGACAAGAGACTGTTGGTTAAGGAGATAACAATGGATATGTCGAATTCCATGCGACTTATAGCCAGACGCTGTTTCCCGAATGCAATGCGTACCATAGACCGCTTTCATATACAGAAACTTGCATGTGATGCCTTGCAGGAGATGCGTATCGCGCATAGATGGGATGCCATTCAAGCAGACACGGATGCCAGGGAAGAAGCCAAATGCCTGGGCGAAGCATACACTCCAATTGTGCTTGCAAATGGTGATACCCACAAGCAGTTGTTGGCTCGCAGCAGATATCTGCTTTTTAAATCTGCCGACAAATGGACGGAAAGTCAGAGACAAAGAGCTGAGGTGCTCTTTGAAACGTATCCTGATCTTAAAGAAGCCTATTCGCTTACACATTCCCTAAGAATGATATTTTCCAAGAATACCGTCAAAGATGCAGCAAGACTCTCGCTTGCACGATGGTACAACAAAGTGGACGACTCTGGCTTTAAGAGTTTCAATGTTATTGCCGCCACACTTTACGAGCACTATGATGAAGTCTTGAACTTCTTTGTAAACAGGGCAACTAATGCATTTGCAGAGTCTTTTAATGCTAAAATTAAGGCGTTTAGAGCTGCTTTAAGAGGAGTAACGGATATAAAATTCTTTCTTTTCAGACTTACAAAGCTGTATGCTTAATCCCCCAGGTTTATCGGGTGAGCCGTCGTTGGCACGGTTGATGGAGAGGATCTGCGAGCATTCCTTGTCGGTCAGTCCTAAAAGGGTCTGTATCCGTTCGAACTTATTGAGGTACTTCCTCTGGTCCAGCAGGATCTTGCAGTCCGAGTTGTTGATGATGGCCTCCTTCACGATCGGGGACGAGATGATGTCGTCCACCTCCTGCGTGACCACCACCGCCTCCCCGAAATACTTTCTGACCGTCTTGAAAAGGTACAAGACATAGGCACTCATATTGGCCGACATCAGGGCTTTCCAACATTCTTCGATCAGTATCATCTTCCGGATGCCCTTCAGGCGGCGCATCTTGGAGATGAACGTCTCCATGATGATGAGCGTCACCACCGGAAGCAGCACCTTGTTCGATGATATGTTGTCCAGTTCGAAGACGATGAACCGTTTGTGGGTCAGATCGATCTCCTTGTCCGAGTTCAGGAGGAAGTCATAGTCCCCTCCCTTGTAGAACGGCTCCAGCACGTTCAGGAACCCGTCGATGTCGAAGTCCTTCTCGCGCACCCTCTTTTTCTCCATCATCCGGCGGTAGTCGTCACGGACGAACTCGTAGAACCCGTTGAAGTCCGGCCGGAGCTCCGGGTTTTCCGTAATCCTGCGGATATAGGCGTTCACTGCGCCGGAAAGGGCGACCTCCTCGGAGCGTTTCGGCACCTCGTCTTCCCGCTTCCAAAGCGTCAGGATCAGCGTCTTGATGCTCTCCCTCTTTTCCACGTCGAACTGCCGGTCCTCGCTGTAGAAGGGATTGAAGGTGATCGGGCGGTCCTCCTCATACGTTATGTAGATCCCGTCCTCCCCGCGGGTACGCTCATGGATGAGCCGGCACAGCCCCTTGTAGCTGTTTCCCGTGTCCACCAGCAGGATGTGCGCGCCCTGCTCGTAATAGTTGCGCACGAGATGGTTGGTGAAGAAGGACTTGCCGCTGCCCGAAGGTCCCAGGATGAATTTGTTGCGGTTGGTCGTGATGCCCCGCCTCATCGGCTCGTCCGAGATGTCCAGGTGCAGCGGCCTGCCGCTCAGCCGGTCCGCCATCTTGATGCCGAATGGCGAGGGAGAGGACGCATAGTTCGTCTCCCCAATGAAGAGGCATGCCGCCTGCTCGATGAACGTATGGAAAGACTCCTCAGCGGGAAAATCACCCTCCCCGCCGGGGATGCCCGCCCAGTAGAGGGTCGGCGCGTCCACGGTATTGTACCGGGGCTTGCAGCCCATCTGTGCCAGTGCCGAACCGGTGTCGTTCTTGACATTCCTTAGTCTTTCCCGGCTGTCCGCCCAGGACATGACGTTGCAGTGGCAGCGTACGGGGATCAGGCCGAAGGAATGCGCCTCGTTCAGGTATTCCTCGATCCACTGGCGGTTGATCTGGTTGGCGCGGCTGTAGCGTGAGAGGGACTGCATGTTCCGGGCCGTCTTCTCAAGACGCTGAAGGGTGTCGGCCGGATCGTCCATGAACACGTACTGGTTATAGATATGGTTATGGGAAAGCATCAGCCCCACGGGGGCGGCAAAGGAGAGGCGGCAGTCGCTGCGGTCGGTGGAATACTTCTCGAACCGCCCGTCCGTCCGCACCGCGGCGGGCAGGTCGTCCGCGTCGGAAAGCGTATGCACCGAGAGGATCTCGTCTCCGATACGCATTTCCGCGGGGGAAAGGCTGATGTCTTTCAGTGTGGTGGTGTTCTCCTGCGAGAGGGAGAAATACTTCTCGATGATGCCGGCCTTCTTTCCGGTACCGACAATCTCGTCCGTCGTGAGGCGTTCAAGCCCCACCAGCCCTGAATCGCCCATGATGCGTTCGAACTGGTCCACGCTCTCCATGAACCGGACCACCGCCTCCCTGTCCCTTGCCTCCCGGGGAATGATGGCCCCCCGGCAAAGGATGGAGAAGTTGCTCTGCTGCAGGCTTCTTTCGCGGGTAGTCCGGGTAATGAACAGGTAGGCGTAATGGTTCAGGAAGGGACGCTCGTTGAAATGCAGCTCGAAGCTGCGGTCCAGGAATCCCATGTCGTCCCGGCCAGTTACGGCCCTGTATTTTTCCTCCAGGAACCAGTCCTGTCGGTGGACGACCGTGTAACAGGGCAGCACCTTTATGGCTTTCACCCACGCCCCGTGCATGGCGGCGTACTCCGCCGAGGTGAGGGTGAACAGCTCCGGCAGGCGTACCTTGAAGCCGACGGTCACGTCCGCATCCTTGGAGAGGATGCATCCCCTTTCGACCGAGAGGACCGGGAACTTACTTTCCAGTGTTGCCGCTTTCAGGATGTTTCTCATGACTGCTTCGTTTAAAGAGTGAAATGATACGTTTACGATTGATAATATGGAAGGGGCGGCACTTTGCCGCGGCCAGTTTCATCAGTCCGTGGGGACCGTACTTCCTGCCCAGGCGGAAGACCGTGAGGACCAGGGTCGAGGCCGAGACTATCCCGAAGAGGATGCAGAACCACCGGTTCACCCCGGCCATGTACAGGATGACGAACACGAGGAAGACGGAGAGTAGGCCCCCGGCAAGGACATAGAGATACTGCGCCTGCAGCCCGCTGAATTCCACGCCCCGGTCGGCCCCTTTGTTCACTTTATGTTCCATGACCGCCGGATTACAGGAAGAACGCCCTCAGGACGGTGGCGGCCACGATCAGGAACACGCAGGCTCCGAACCAGCTGCCGGCAACTTTACCCGTATCGGGATCGCCTGACGAGAACTTTGAATACACTTTTATGGCTCCGATAAGCCCGCAGAGCGCACCGGCCGCATAGATCAGCTTGGTGGCGGGATCAAAGTACGAGGTCACCATCTGCGTGGCCTGTACCAGCCCGGCGGACCCGTCACCGACGGCGAACGCGGGGGCTGTTCATGTGGCCAGTCATGCCAGCAGGAAGACCGTTTTTGCCGGTATGCGCCCGATAAGGGATACAAATACGTCCGTCACTTTGCCCATAGGGGAGAATCTTAAAAATGAATGGGATCTTGAATGTATCATTGTTTTTATACCTGTATGATTAAAATGTTAGACTTTCTTTTTTAACAGGCCGCAGGCCGGATGCCCGCGGCTTGTCCTTGCAACCACATGTTTACTACCGGCATCAGCCGGAATCATAATAACCTCGCATAGTTACCTCCTTCCTTAATTGTTCGTCACTCGTGTTATTCTCTCTTCAGAATGGGATGTCCGCCGGATCATCCCGAGTCATAATATCCGTTTGTCATTGTACTTTTTCTTTGGATGGTTGTATTTTTCCCTTTCCGCTACCGGAGGAAATCATCCTGAGTCGAAATATCCGTTTGTCATACTTCTTTTTTTACCTGTTTAACGTAATGTCAGTTTTCTTCGGGGACGGGATTCCGGGATCATCCCGAATCGTAATATCCGGTCATCGTTACCTCCTTCTTTTAAATCCGACTTTGCCGCTCGGCGGCTTTTGCTTTCTTGGAAAAATGTCCGCGATGCGGATCAGCTTGAATCATGATACTTCGCCATACATTATAATATTATTGGTTATCGGGGTATGAAATCCATGATATCGAAATCTCTGATTATGCTTTCCCTGTCCTTTCCCGCCAGCAGGAGCGGCTCCCTGTCACTGTCCACGTACAGTTCCATGTACCGTTTCAATGTCTCGTCGCTGCCCAGGATGCCGGCCTGCAGGATGCGTTCCATGTCGGTCCCTTCCAGCCGTTCCAGTGTCTGGCGGGCATGGGACCGTTCCGGTTCCGAAAGGCGGTCCGTGGCCATGAACCTGGAGAGCAGGTCCATGTCGTCAAAGGTCACGCCTCTGGCGCGGTGCGGATCGGGACGTTCCACATAACCGGTGATCTCGTAGCGTTCCGGCACCTCACCGTCCTCCGGTCTTCCGAAAGGGGCGGGGAATTCGGGCACGGGTGCCTTTCTCCCTTTCATGGTCGTATCCGTCCGCTTTTCGCTCATCGCGTATTCCTCGTCCATAGGCGGGGATTGCCATAACCGGTACCGGCTTCTACCGATGACAGCTTCCTCGGACGTTTTCTCCCGTGGTTCCGCCGGTTCTTCCTTCACCGGAAGACCGGAGGCAGGACGCTGTCCGCCCCTCCATTTAAGGACGCTGCCCGTGTGGACGTACTTCTCTACGCTCAGGTAAGAGGTGTACAGGAACAGAAGGATGAATGCGTACTCCATACCGGTCTACATAAGGTTTGTCATGGGGGATTCCCCTTGTTTTTCCGCAAGACCGATGATACCGCATATCTCATCCACCAGCTCCATGAGTCCCGAACCTTTTACCTGCTGGTTGTCGGGTAACAACAAGGTGGAACGGAAAATGCCGCCTTGCATGCTGCTTGCTTCCCGATTGTAACGTTTGGTCTCCGGGACGCAGGTTGTCATCAGGTGCAGTTTTGAGTCACATATGGTTTTGTTCCACACCTCGAAGGTCCCTTTGTCCTCCCGCTTGTCGATCATGTTCCAGAAAAGATGGATTCCTTTCAGGGGATAGTCCTCATGGGAAACCAGTTCCTCCCGGATTACAGAGGCAAACTGCAGTGTGCTCTGCATCACGGCATCGTCCGCTTTTAGCGGAATGAAAATGTGGTGCATCAAGGCCAGGGTACGGATCATCCCCATGTAGCGGAATGCGCGGGGCAGATCGAACAGCACGATATCGAACTCTGTCTCCTGTTCTCTCATATAACGGTAAAAGTTCTCCACCGCGTTCTCCGGCTCGCTTTTGATGATCGGATAGGCCTTTTGCGGTTTTTGTTTGTACTGGCGGTAAAGGGCCATTTTCAGGGAATCGTTTTCCTTGACGCATTCCAGGTCACGGTCCCGCATCAGACCGATACTGTGCTGGGGCGGGTCACAATCCACCACGACAACGTTGTATCCCCGCTGGTAACGCAGGATACCGGCCGTGAGCACGGTGAAGGCAGTCTTGCCGACTCCTCCCTTCTGGCTGGCAAATGCGATAAACAAAGGTTCTTTTTTCATGTGCATTTCTTTTTTATGGTTATTTCCGGCAAGCTTTCCTGCCGTTTCATGCCACAAAGGAAATAACAAGCGGAATGACCTCAAATACCCTGTCATGTATTGTCATGGATAGTCAGTTTTTGTCATGGAGGAAGGGGCGGTGAAAAGAAAAAAATGCTTTCCCGAAGGGAGTCGTGAAGCCAGCCTCCCTTTGGAAAACAGGATACGGAGGACATCCGGTTCCATGGAAAAAGAAAAAATCCCCGCCAGCACATTTCAAGACCGGCGGGGATCGCAATAATAAAGGGGCGGACTTCTCAGCCCTTGATATAACCGTACTTTTTCAGGTCGTCCATGAAATGCTCCGGCGTGTCGGTCCTCACCGTCACCCCGTGCAGTTCCCTGTACCGCCCGGAGAAATTCACCATGTACTCCCCGTCGGTGCACCCGCTGTCAAACCAGCTGCCCTCACGCAGGACGCGTACAAACTCGGAAGGGTCGGAGGCGGCAATCCTGCCGCCGTCTGCCAAAATATACATATGCTTGTTCATGCCGATAATTTTTTAGTCCTCAGTTTATAATATAGTTTCTGTTCATCGTCCAGGAAAGGGATGTCACGGAGCGCGGTGGCTGCGGGCACCTGTCCCCTTGTGGCAAAGGTAACCAATTTATGGAGAAACAGCACCCAGTTACGCATTTTTGTGAAGTTGGTCGTTCCCGAATGCTGGCGGAACTCGACCGTCTTGTGCCGTGAATAAGCTTCGAGATTCACCTTGTGGTAACGGTTGCCGATTCTGTTTTTCAGCTCGTCCACCGTCCTGGCCGAGCGTATCGTCTCATCAGATACATGGCCCAATCCCTTGCAATAGTAGTTATCCCTGCGGGATGCCGGCATGAACCTGTCGATGACCGATTCCAGATGTTTGTAACTCAGGGCCAGGTTACGCCAGGTCGCCATGCTGAAACCGGCGGCATCGATATGCACGTGAAGCCCGCAGCTCTCGTTCACTTTCACGTCACACAGGTCAAGCACCCAGCAGACCTTCTCCAGTTCCCGTAACCCGGTTTCACCGACCAGGATCGGACTGACCAGCTCGAAGGTGTCGTTGCCGTTCAGACTGCTGTCCGTCACGAGCTTCCAATGCGGACGGGTGGTATGGTTGTAGCCTTCTACCGTAACCTCGATACCGGCTTCCCTAAGCTCGCGGGCGAGCCGTTCACGGGAGCAGTTGTAAGCCTCGATCTCGATACCGAACTTGCGGTTGAAAGTGTAATCCAGTGCGACTGTCGCCGGATGGGTATTCAGACCGCTCTCACGCTCACTCATCCGGCGCAGGGCGTTCACTACAAAACCGTAATTGCCGTTGGTCACCACTCTTGCGATTTCCGCACGGGGAACTCCCAGAAGGAACAGCTGCCGGATCTTGCTTGTCTTTGTTGTTTCTTGTGCTAAAATGCTTCTAACTTGCTCGTTCATAATTTGTTACCTCCTTTATTATTATACTGCTAAGGTAATGCTTTTATAGGAGAAGTCGTAATTATAAGAGCCTTATTATCATGCTATTAGCTTACTTTGTCTTAGGCTAAAAGTCCTTATTTAAGGTGTCTGTACCCTAACATCCGCTACCGGTCGGTGTCGGATTCCTCCAGACCGATGGCGGGGCATATCTCCTCCACCAGTTCAGGAAGGCCGGAGCCTTTCTCCTGACGGGGATCGGGCGGGAACAGCGTGGAGCGGAAGATACCCTTGCAGACAGTATCCGCCTCCCTGTTGTAGCGGAGGGTGTTCGGGATGTGTGAGGACAGCAGCCGCAGCCCCATCCTGTGGATGACACGGTTCCAGGCATCATACAAGTCCTTCCGGCCCCGCCTGTCCACCATGTTCCAGAACAGCCGGATCCCTTTCAGGTTGCAGTTCCCCTTGGCGATCAGCTCCTCCTCCAGCACCTTGGCAAACTGCAGGGAACTCTGCATGACGATGTTGTCCGCCTTGAGCGGGACAAAGATATAGTCCATCGCGGAGACGGTATGGACCACCCCCTCGCTGCGGAGCGTTCCGGGAAGGTCGAAGAGCACGATATCGAAAGTCTCCCCTTTTTCGTCCATATAACGCCGCAGGTCTTCCACTGCCTTTTCCGGGTCGCTTTTGATGACCGGATAGGCAGGCTTCCGGATTCTCTCGTACTGCCGGTACAGGTTTACCTTCAGGTCGTCATTTTTCATGACACTCTCCATGTCCCTCTCACGCATCAGGGCGATGCTGTGCTGCGGGGAGTCACAGTCCACAACCGCCACACGCAAGCCTTTGCGGTAATGCAGGACACTGGCCAGCAGTACCGTAAAGACGGATTTTCCCACGCCACCCTTCTGGCTGGCGATGGCAACCAACAACTCTTTTTCTTTTTTCATCATACTTCTTTTTCCATTAAATGTTAAACACTATTGTTTCTGAAACAAAAAAACGATGCTCACACCGGGGGAGATCCCCTGTCATGGGGAACGGGCCTTTATGACCGGCCGGGCAGGGACTCCTCCAGAATCATGTCCACCGTTTCCCTGTATTCTTCCAGATGCCGCGAGACAAGGTGGTTGATGAACCCCTCCAGCGTGACCTTCCCGTTTCTCGAGGCTCCCGCCAGAATGGACAGTTTCCGGTGCAGGGCGGCGGGAATATGCAACGACCGGCGCTGCACGCCCGCAATGCCATGCAGGTATTCCTTCCCGTAGACGGACGGCTGCATGGGGCCGTTTTTCCTTGCGGGCCGCATAATGTCGTTACCGGACGTTCCACGTCCCTGCCGGGGACAGGCTGGCGCTTCCCCCATGATCTCACGGATGCGGTCTGCGTCCATCCCGCCGGGACCCATCCGGTCTTTTACGTTCTTTCCTGTCATGATATGCCTTCTTGATGACAACGTTTTATCGGCGGGCCGTTCCTCCCGGCTGCCCGTCCTCATCCCAGGGACGGTAGACCTCACCGAGCAGGGCGGCGATATCCTCCCTGTGTTCCTCCATATGGAGCTCCAGCAGCCGGATGATAAAGCCGGAGATGCTGCCACAACCGGCGGCCCTGACCAGCATGGCGATCCGGCGGTGCAGTCTCCCGTCAATGTATGCGGTCTTCCACTCAGCGGCCTTGGGAGCGGGAACCAGAAACCTCCTCTTGTATTCTTCCGGGTCTGTCACTTTCCCTGCCCCCACCGGCCTTTCATACCCCGGCATCCTCATCGCCGGTTCCGGGGATGGGGAAACGGGATCTGACAGAAGGTTCCCCGTGAGTCCGACCCTCTCGAGAACGATATCGGAAAGCCGGTTCTTTTCTTTTTCTGAGTTCATATCTTAAAATCTTAAATTATTAAATTATACAACTGGTATTGTATCGGAATACAAAATAAAGGAAGAAGAGGACAGGACGGAACCACCTGTCACTTATAGTCATCCAAAGTCGGTTATTGTCATGATACACATGACGCTGCGTTCGAACGGTTATTCCTATGCGGAGGTGACGTCAGAGGCCCGCTGCCGTAGCGGCGTGGAGAAGCGGCGGGATTCCGTTTCCTTGTCCACCGGTCCTTTTAAATCCTTATGGGCAGGTGTGGGAGCACACATCCGTCCTGATACGGATTCTTAAATTATCGGTCTGCAGAAGTGTATAAGTAGTAACCCGTTAATGGAGACGATGAAAAGAAGCCATAAGGCGTACACGGTTACATGCCCGTTCTCCATTTGCAGAAGTGTAGAAGTGGTAATCCATCAATGGAGACATGAAGGAAAATCATAAGTCGTACACGGCTATATGTCCGTTCTCCATTTATAGAAGTGTAGAAGTGGCAATCTATTAATGGAGACAATGATAAGAAATCAATAAGACGTACACGGCTATATGCCCGTTCTCCATTTGCAGAAGTGTAGAAGTAGCAATCCATTAATGGAGACAATGAAGAAAAAACATAAGTCATACACGGCTATATGCCCGTTCTCCATTTGCAGAAGTGTAGAAGTAGCAATCCATTAATGGAGACAATGAAGAAAAACCATAAGTCATACACGGCTATATGTCCGTTCTCCATTTGCAGAAGTGTAGAAGTAGCAATCCGTTAATGGAGACAATGAAGGAAAACCATAAATTGTACACGGCTATATGTCCGTTCTCCATTTGCAGAAGTGTAGAAGTAACAATCCGTTAATGGAGAATAAGGTATGGAAAGAGTTGATTTCCCGTATATTCGCCTCCTCATCCCCGAATTATGGGCGTAAGTCACATGGTTATGAAGAGATATCCACCCTTTAATGGGGAGAACAGCCGGCAAATATCTAATGGAAAAAAACCACAAACCACAGGAAAATATCCACACAACAACCTGATACACAATAATTATTGGAGAAACGTGGTCCGCTCCTGCGGACAGCAAGTTGTGTTTTCGTTTAACCGAAAACGAACGGTTTAACGGCGAATACGCCGACAAACCATTTCAGCCTTTGCCTCCAGAGTCGGTATGTTTGTAAGTGGAAAGACAATCGCATTAAAAACAGAAGCAATTTACCATATTTAAAAAATCAGAAAACTTTTTATGGAGCATATAATCTGTAAAAATATTACATGGAAATTGAGTGCACAATCTTATTCAATGAGTGATTGAAAAGATTGTGGAGCTTGCTTTCTTATAACATTTCATGTCATCTACTGTTATGAATAAATATCATTGGGATAAATCGGGAAGGTGTATTTGATATGTCAAAAATATTATTCCATAAAGAGTAGGCAATAGCCCGCAAAAAAGACGCCACCACAAACAAAATTGAAGTAACTTCTCAACTCATTTAATTTTTTCCAACTAAGATTCTGTTTAAAAGCGGATTTTTAAGTAATTCTTCATCGGATATAGAATACAGGTATTCCTTGTCACTCCGTATACATTTGTCAACAAACTGACGGGAATAAATCAATCTGTCGTCCTGTTTCTCAATCTCCACCACATAGATATCCATTGTCTGAGGAGCGATTTTCCATCTTCTGGTATCACAGAACCGGTGCCCTTCAAAAGCGAGTTCCACTCGGCGTTCATTCCTGATCCGTTCAAGAAAATCATCCGAAGCAACTCCCGGCATTCCGGCATGTGCCCTCAGTTTGTCGATGGCTGCCCGTGGGGATGACATAAACGCATTATCGGTATAATCTGGATTACCATAAGCCAAAAGCTTCCGTATAGTTCAACAATACCTCTGCATACCTGAAAAGTATCCAGACATGGCGATCGGTAGTCGTACTGTTCGGATTCAGACTGATTGTTTCGACAAATTCATCGGTTGCGTTTCCCATGCCCTAAGGATCACAATACTTCCATCACCCTGATACACTCGCCGTCAACCAGACATGGGTATTGTGCCAAACGTTTCAGCATTGGTTCCAGCGAAAACCCTCGTATGAGCTTGTGATGTCTCCTGTCGCTGCAAAGCACACTTTCCATCTCCATTTCAGGAAAGTAAAACTGCAAGTGGACGGCAGAAACATCGAAAACGACGGGACCATCTTCATAAAGATAGATATAAATGTCTGACACATTTACACTTTCCCTTTCCTTGATTAAATCTGTAATTTCCATCTTGTAGATTCATAAAATTATTATAACCGGCTTATCTCCTTCTGTATTTTTCAGTGCTACACATTTCCAATACCTGTGTAAGATTGCTTATTCCACAGCCATTCGGAACTCTTTATCGGCAAACAGTTCCGCCAATCCCAATACCTGTTTCAAACGAAGCAACTCATCCTTGTCCATGCCTGAGTTCCTGCGTATCCACATGTCCGACATTCCCGATCACGTAAGTTCCCTTACCAGCCGTGTATAAGCTCAATCTTGTGCATCCCGCGGGCACGGTTATGACGTATAGTAGAAGCCATCGTTCAGCAAGGTCCTTACGGACGACAGCAACAACACTTGTCAGGAGCTTTAATAAGGACCGTTCCTCTCCCTGACGGAAGAAACACAATAATTGTCTATTTTGTCACCTCCGCCAGTCTTTCTTTCCACAGACATGAATGCCATCACCTTTTCTCCCTGATATAGGACACGCCATGAAAACCTCCAAAAGGATTTGTAAGGGTAGATATTATTCGCCCTCAGGTATGCCTAGCTAAACACTAAATGTCCCACGACCTGATAGAGTTCGGAAGAATTGCCTTCTAATATGCGTACTGTAAATTTCATAGGCTTACATTTTATAATATCTTTATAAACTTCCTGCCCTGCCTCTCTATTCTTGTCATAGACATATATTCCCCGAAGGCTGCTTTGAGAACCCTCGGGAAATAACATCAACCAAACATATCCCTTCTTTCACCCATTTTTCTCTCTTTAATCGCTGCAAGGACGGATACTTCCTGCAAATGCCCGATGGGTCTTATT
Source organism: Parabacteroides sp. KHUB-02 (assembly GCF_056640955.1). Classification (NCBI taxonomy): domain Bacteria; kingdom Pseudomonadati; phylum Bacteroidota; class Bacteroidia; order Bacteroidales; family Tannerellaceae; genus Parabacteroides; species Parabacteroides sp. KHUB-02. The sequence continues at coordinate 2,124,670 of NZ_JBWQEV010000001.1, forward strand.
CCGATTCCTTAAGTACTCTTTGCCTATATCCATTCCTTGAGCATCCTGCATATCGTATGGAATTCCATACCAATAGTAACCCCAAACATTGACTCCTTTGACTGCGCTAGTGACATAATTACGCCATCCAGTGGACGGAAAAAAGATGGTACGACTTCTTGTTGCATCCGTGTATAGACACCAACCGATTCTATTATCATCATAAAAACCATTAATTTCAGATGTAGATTCTACAGACTCTCCTGTTGTAGTAAATCCAGAAAAACAGTTGGAAACAGGGAGTCTAAAACCAACAGGACACGGATCGTAAATAGTCTTGATAGTAACAGATGGATCAGAGAATGAAACTGAGCTATTATTCGCAGACCACAGATTCAGGAATAATTTGTCCGCCGTATTTGTAGCATGCATCACATTGGGTTTAAGGATATAATTCTTGATACAAGCTGCACCTGTAGAAAGATTTGCCTTCGCAGGATTGTCCGTAGATGGTATTCCCTCCTTGTCATACCAGGTTTTGGTTGTGTTATCCATTCCGTTCGAAGGATAGAACGGATCTTTACGCCCCCATTCATAATAAGGATGGTTGTCTCCGGTAGCGATTACGTTCGCCAACTGCTTGATGGTTATTTCCTTACTCTGGTCTCCGGCAGTGAATTTTACCTTGCAACTCCGTTCGGCATAGGTAATGGTATTGCCGTCGCACTGCCCCAGATTAACGGGCATAAAATTGTATTTTACGTTTTGATGGTTGGTTATCTCAATCACATCGTTGATATCTTCGTCCGTGACCCAGACATGCCAGGACCAGAGGATGGCATCACTCGCATCCTTGATCGCAATGACGGCATTGCCTTGCCGGATAGAAGAACGGTCCACTTTGAAAGAGATATTGCCGCCATTGGAACCGGCATTGTATTCTATATCCGTAACCAGGTTCATCGCATCCTGCCAGACCAGTTCGGCCTTGGCCGGCGTACATCCATTATTATTAGCGATGTATGGATCCGTGATCCCGTTCCCGGCATGGTTGATGAAAGGATTCAGGATATTGGTCCCTGTTGCCGTGGAGGTATACGCCGAAACGTTCGTGGCCGCGTTCTTGATCGCATTGCCATATACCAGCGGCAAAGAATAGTGACCGGGAGCGCTGACCACGTAACAGTTGGCCGTGTTCTCAACGCTGCTCCCCCCGGTGCTGCTGGAAAGGTTGTACGGTGTGGTTTCAGAACCCTTGGCCGTGGCCGCTTTCAAGGCAGCCGTATGGAAATCATTTGATATTCCGGTCTGCGCCTCGACCGTCGCATCACAAGGTTGCGCCGAGTCGCCGCCGGTACCGGATGCCGTGAATGTGGTAAGCCACCCCGGTTTGGTGTCTGTCCACGTGGTTCCGTCTTCTGCATATTGTGCGGTCCATTCGGCAGCCTCTTTTTCCCCCTGGGCGTTTTGCCTGTAACTGGTAACACGATATTGCTGTGTACCACCGGCATATGTAAAATCGGCCAGGGCAGTGACATCAAGCGTGTAAGTCCAGTTGAGGGAACTACTGGATATTTTGTAGGTGACAGTCTTGCCCATCGGCCACTCACTTCCTTTTATATCGGCTGTTAAAGTGTGGTCCGTATGGGTGTCGTCTGTGAATAAGACTTCTATCTGCGCGTCCTCAGGAAGCTGCTGGGGCAGCATCATAAAGGTCTGCGCCTCACTCGTGAGCGCCTCGTCAGCTGTTCCTGTCGTCACTTTATCCAATGTCTGTGAGAAGGTGGCGGGACTCCCTACATTGCTCCATGACTGTGTGCCCATGTTATAAGTCCCTTTGGAATAAACGTTTTTCAAACTGACGCTCTTTACGGTACCTCCCCGCATATCATTCCCGCACACGAATCTGACGGCGGTCAGGGCATGGTTGAAGGTCAGCGCAACGGCCGTGTTGCTGTTTCCCCCGAGCTCGGATGACCGGGCTACCAGCAGGTCCTCCTGTTGGCTCACCTCTTCCGGCACGGTCACGCTGATACGGGGGGAGCCGGCCTGCCCTTGCCCGGAAAACACGTACCGGGCGTTCCCTTTGGGTGCATAGGCGAAGAACCTCATCTTGTAGGAAGCTCCCGGCCAATAATAGGCGGAAGATAGTGTATAGTCGCTGCCGGACTTGCTGGCTGTGGCGTTGTAGAAATAGTTGGGTGTCGTCCGGCTCTCGTCCCAGTCCCCCGTGTAGGCGTAGGCCGATACCCCGAAATGATCGTACATATTCTCTGCACTCACTCGCGCGGCGCGGGTCATCCGGACAGCGGCATCCTTACCTTTGGAGAAGGAAGAAACGGCGATGCTGTCGGTGTATAAGGTGTGCAGGTAAAGGGGCGTGCGGCCGCCTTGTAAGGGAGAGACACTGCCCCGCGGCATGTCTGTACCGGTCATGGAACGTGCCAGTGGATCCCAGCTGGATTGTATTACAGGGGTAAAAGAGATACTTGTGGAAGTTTTGTCACGTTCCAGATCATCCTCACAGGAGGAAAGACAAAAAATACCGGCGACAAAGACGAAAGGCAGCAGACGCGAAAGGTCTGCTCTGCCAGAAAGAAATATAAATCGTCTCATATGCATATAACATTAAAAAATGTGTATCAATAATATAAACATCGAAAATAATTATCTCGTAAGATATCCGGAAAAGGAACGGACAGGGTGAAAGATATACGGCGGCACCCTTCACTTACCCTCTATATCAAGAGCAATCCTCGTCCAATCCAATCCGGCCTGAAAACATCAATTCATCTTGAAATGAAACAAAAAAATCTAATTACATCCCAACATTTACAGCGGGCTGGTCACTCCATTCGTCAACCGTTACAGTGAATGTGATAGGCCCTAAGATCGGTTCGCCGGGATCTACACCCGGATCGGGATCTACCGGTTCATCCGGATCCGGATCAGGATCCCCCTTGCCGGCTCCTCCTCCGTTGTCACAGAAGTTCAGCGTATAGGTGTATTTCTTGCCCGGTTCCCAATTCGTATCAATGCTCACTGCGGAGAATGCATATTTTCCATCCTTGTTATCCGTATCTGTCGGTTGTGGATACAATAATATTTCATTGCCGCCAACCACGCTGTAAATACGGCAAAGTACGGACAAGTAAGCTCCGGTTTGAGAAGCAGTGCCATCCCATGCCGTCAACTGTTGCGGCAAAAGCATGAAATTGTCATCCCCGAACATGATGGATTGGGCATTATCCGTCAGTGTTACAGGTTGCTCTCCCTTGATATAATAAGCTGTCGCGTGGCCTCCATCTGCTCCTGACCAACCAGCCCATTGAGATTGTGCTAAAACATATGCTGATGTAGTTTCTGCTTCCGGGAATGTGAAGTCCGCCTTTGTCGCCGCATTCACCATCCGGACCCCTAAAATCTCAATTTTGATCTTTTCATTGGAACATTTAGCCTGTACTTCGATCTGAGAAAGGGCATGCTTGAAATTCAACGGCACTCCCGATCCTTCATTAGCGGCTTTGGTTCCCGTATTGTAAGCGATGACAAGGTCGTTTTGCGCTGAGACATCCTGCGCGGGAGAAAAGTCGGATATTTTCTTTTCCGTACCGCTTATCCCTACTGTACCACCGGGAGTTTGGGGCGCATATGCGAAAAAGGCGAGCTCATAACCCGGCCAATAATAAGTGGAAGCGGTTGTCCAGGTAGCCCCATTATCCGAGGATGTAACGCCCAGACCCGTGAAATAATTGCTGCTATTACCAATGGCTGTCACATTGAACGCATTCAGATTGCTCAAGCTTGTTACCGCCTTGGTACGCGCCTTATCCAAAGACGCGCGGAAAGAAATACCTCCTCCTTTGTTCACGTCAACAACATCGTCGTTGGTACACGAGGCTAAGGCTACAGCAGCCATAGCCGAAAATAAAAAATACTTTTTCATAAAAAATTAAAAAGGTTTAATGAATAAAATTTCGAAGATTCTATATCAATAAATACACATTTTACATCACATTATAACATCCACGTCTATATTCTGCCATTCATCGACCGAAGGGTGGAATCCTCCACCATTTACGATCGGCTTCGGCAGGGAGAGACCATCCAATAAGATGTAGACATCCCGCGGATCGGCCGCTTCGTCAACCTGTTTGCTGACGTCAAAGGTGTAATAATTCTTGCTGCCGTCAGCCATGATAGCGTAAATCACCAGCTTGTGCGCCGGTTCTCCCATCCCCACTTGGCCGAAAGCCAGAAATTCCGCCGTTAGCGTGGAGATCCCGTCGGAAACCACCTCGAATGGAACGGTCGCCGGATCCGGCGTAAGTTCGTTCCGACCGACCCGAAATCCTCCCGACAGGCCCGATAAGGATCCGGAAAGACCCTCCGGAGAAAGATACTTCAGGTTAGACACGTTCCGGATCTCCACCCGGTAACGGCACACCGAAAGTTCCGGATAAAGGGTTACCGTCTGCTCTTCCTTGGATATTTCAATGGCCAGATCGTCCAGGCGATCGCTGTATAGCCGGTCCGGAGACCTGGCAATGCGTTCGTCCCACGTGCCTTCTGCCCGGGGAACCGAGGTTGATGAACCTACTGCCAGAGCGCCGTCCGGAGCGTAAGCCTCAAAGCTGTCAAAGAGGTCTATGTTGCGGTAAAGAACGGACTCCGTGTCCGAATTGACACACAAGGCCCTATAACGGCCTGCCGGTACGTTAATATATCCTCCCCGGTAATCCGTGAATTCGTAGGCCTGCGCCTTGCCGCCATCCAAAGGGAACAGGTACAGGCGCATGGTCTCCGGTTTGGCATCGGGTGCGTGCACCCAGTCGAAAACCACGTGCAGCCCGGCTGTATGGGAATGGTCATCACACAGTTCCTTATGCTCGCATGAACTGAATACCAGAACCGCTAAAATGAGGAACGCTTGCAGGATATAAGTCATCTTGTTCATTGTTTACCTCCTTTCTCCTGATTGTAATTGCCCCGGCCCAATAACCATACCAGCGAGATCTCCGCTTTGGTCGGGCCCACCCACTGCCGTGTCCTCGTTTTCTCCCAAACGTAGCAGGCATCAACCGGAACATACTCGTAACATGTTCCGCCCAAATATCCCAGGCCCAGTGAGAAATCAAGGTTCAGCCTTCTGGCCACGGGCAGGGAATAGCCATATTCAAAACCGACACCGTAATGGGCCTTATCCCACAATGTCCCTCCGGGACGGCCACCCATATAACCGCGCCCCCCGAATTCGAAATCATAGGTTAACAGCTGGCCGTAAACACCGACGTGGTGGCCGGTCAGTGGTTTATCGGATGCACGCTGACCGAAATATTTGCGCAGGCCGACTTCCCCGCCGTACACCCGCCAGTAACGGTGGCGCCTGTCATTTTTCCACCAGCCGTACATCCAGTTGCCCCCCAGTGTCCATCCCTTGCCAAGAGCGAACTCCACGCCGATGTTCGGCACAAGCAGGGCGTCATAGACAAGGTTCGTCTTGAGCCCCATGTAGAACGGTTTGGAAGGTCCGGCAACAGGGACGGGGAGTTGGACCGTATCACGAAAAACAATCACCCTCTCAACCGTATCACGAACAATTACCGTATCAGCCGGTTGGCCTTCCGTTGCTCCCACCGGGGGGGCTAGCTCTTTTTCCATCCCAACAGGAGCAAATTCGCATTCGACCACCGAAGTGTTGCGGAGCTCGGGGAAAAAATGTGCATGCATGTATCGCCATGCCTGTCCGCCCCTTAAATTCATCAACTGCCGTTTGCGGGAATCCACGACAACACCGTTACGGGTCACCCATACAGGGGTATTGCGAAGGATACGCAACACTTCCTCCCGACAGGGCATATCCGATTCCTCGACAAGAGAGGTTAAGCCCTCCCAATCCTCCCCCAAAGAGACGGTTGTAAATACCGAATCCGGCAAGAAAAGACGCTCCTGAAGAATGGAACGGAAAGAGGCGAGCCGTTTATCTGACAGACGTCGGTTAAAGGTCAAGCCCCCTTCGGGAGAGGCACCGGAATGCAGACTCAAACGGCACAGCACGGCTGTTGCTTGCCGGGCATGAATCCCTGCCACAAAGGCATCCAGGCGCGAACCGTTCTCCCCATAGGAAAGATCCACAACGGAACTGCCCACAGGAAAGCAGATACGGCAACGCAACGTATCACTTCCGTAAACTGCCGCATCCATCTTCCAGATAGAGCAGGACAAAAAACAGAAAAATAAAAAAAATCTCATATTTATTTTAATTATTTATTATAATCAAAGAGAAGCTGATAAGACAGGAAAAAAGAGATAAAAAGTTTAATTTGTAAAATGTTTTCATGGAATACTACGGCTTAATAATTATTTATGATTTGTGTCAAAAATTACAGCGCAAAGAAAAATAATTAAAGTCAGACATATATTGTCATTTCGGCTCTATTATTTACCATTTACACTCAAGATTACTCCTTTTTATCTATATATCCAAAGCAAACTAAACTGATTCCAATTGACAACGAAAGATATCGGCTGGGGATTGTTCTTTGGCGTCTGTTAGATCACTGTTTCGTTTCCTGTTGTTTTAATATTTGTTTGACTGAATGCATGCAGCAATTGCAAGACAACGCTATGAAATACTGTTATTGGTTGATGCGGGGAAAAGTAGAGGAAGAAACCTAAGATAAACTGGAAACCAAATTCAACCGACAGAGGGATAACGGCTTTATCCGGAACCGGACCGATTCTATGATCGATTTTGAGTACTGTAGCAGGAAATAGGGGGAGTGTTGGAACGTGCAAGGCTGACCAATGAACAGGCGAGCGGTTGAAAAAGGAAGTCGGTAGGTGCGCCATGGACAGGAAAAGCTGAAGTAATGAACCATATTCCCCGTTTCGGCTGATTTAGTTAGGCGACAACACTATTCGTCCACGTCTTTTGAGATACTTTATGGCTAATCTACATCTCAAAACGCACAAGTATTGAGGAGCTCTCCTTAATAATACGAAAATTGCCCAACGATGCCGCATCGGAGGATGAGACATTGACATTGCTTTGTGCAAAAGGGAAAATGATACTGCGCTTTTCTTTCACAATGCATCTCACATGTCCTAATTTATTGACCAATGCCTCTATTAGCTAAAGCGCTTTCAGGTACGCCGCCTTTAATGCTTCGATCTTCCCTTTTGGGTGGTACATCGACATAGCTTTGTTTTTATCACCTATGCACATGATGTTGATCCCTTTCGTGTCTATCAGCTTGAGTACTTCATCTATCTGATTGAAATCTGTCAGTGTAATGTCAAACTCTTAGCCACTAAAAAGTCTTGCTTCAGTCACCGCCAAAAGTCACCGCATTCTTGTGTCTGGATGGTATCCTTCGGGATCCCCTTCGTTTAGCGTTTGTATCAAACCTTGTTCAATTCGGCTCAATGCTACTTTGGTACAATATTTTTCCGATTTAGATTTCCCGCCAAACTCTCTTCCGGAATATTCTCGAATCTCAATGAGATAATGGATTTTGTTCGGTACGATTTCCACTTCGGATGTTTTCAGCTACTTAAATCTAATGTTCATTTGATTCCTGAACCTGCGCAGTAAACCCCATAAACAAGACGATTGCCTATAAAGATAATTGTATTTTCATAATAGAATCGGATTTAGTTTCATACGAACCCGATGAAAATACAAGCCTCTGACAATTTGATGAATAATGAAACTTTTTGTGACTATAAAAGATAAAAGACAGAACATCTAAACAAAATCTTACTCTGACTATCAAGCATAAAGTCAAAAATTTATTTTGTGCATCAGAGAAACTACGATTCAGACCTAACTAAAAAACTTTTTCATAAGTAGCATTACATAACATATAAAAAACAGACATATAAAGCAGAAAAAGTACGGATAACACAGTCGGAAATCTCATTGAACAATCCGAATCGATTCATCATATAAACAGGATCTGAAAACTCTCCTAAAATCAGTTCTCTGTACGTCTATTTATTTGTTCTCTCCATTCTTTAGGAGGACATCCCAGATATCTTTTACAATATCTGGAAAAATGAGCTAAAGAAGCAAAGTCGAATTCATCGGCAATGCTCCCTAACGACAAATCTGTAACCGAGAGTCTATATTTAATTTCTCCTAACAATTGCATCTTCATCCATTTGCTCGGTGTTTCCCCGAATTCCGCAATGAATTGCCTTTTAAAAGCAGGAAGAGAGAGCCCACACAACGATGCTAGTTCCTTTACGGTACTGCATTCTTTGTAATTGTTCAGAACCTTATTTCTTAAATCCTGGGATCGACCGATAATTGTGTAGAAAAAGTTTGCCTGTTCCTCCCTAGAATAATAAAAACGAATGTTCCAAAACAGTTCTTTGAGCTTAGTCTCATGAAAGTGTATACAGTTTGCTCCGTCTTCCAGATAACAAACCAAAAGTTCAAGAAATTTTCGTAACTCGTCCTTTATTACAAGAGATTCCATGTGATATTTGATAATTTTTTTTAAATGGAACAGATCTGAAAAAGAAGCTTTTTGGCAGGGCGATATACCTCCTTCAAATAGGGCGACAACAACTTCACTTTCTTCCGACGAATACATGTTGAAGAGGCTATCACGGCTCCAAAAGAACATTTTCCCCTCTGAAACTGTGAACTCAAATTCGTTATACAAGAACTGCAGATTTCCTTTCAGAACAAACAAAATACAATCTTTTATCAGTCGCTCTTCATAGTTTATTCCTTTATCAAATTTATAGTAGCGAAATCCTTCCTCTATAAAATTTGAATAATTATAACAGGACGTATGTTCATTCAAATAAAAAAGAGACATAGCATATTTTTATTTATAAAATATTATTATTTATATCTTATTGTATAATTAATATCTATTTCTATTCCGCATTAAATCATAGAATAAAACGTATGCCAAAACGTTACGCAAAGATTAATAGAGTGTAATACATTTGTAATCAGATAATTATTATCTAACAACAACAGAGTTGCATGTGGAATAGAACAACACATATGTGGAATAATTCCACATATAAAAAGGAATATTTCCTACAGAGACATTATACTTTTTTAAATATACAATTTGTATTTTCCCGGATTATACGCCCTTAGTCAAAAGACTATGAACTCTCCAAAAGAGAGTTTCAGTTCATTATGTACTCTTGCTTCAGACGAAAGCGTATAGTTGCTACCGGGGACTTGCTGGCAATAGCATTGTAGAAATAGCTCAGGGCTGGTTCTCGCTCCACCTACTTGTGTAAGCATAAGCCAGTACCCTAAAATAATCGTGTATATTGTTTGTCGTTACAGACGTGACACGAGTCTTCCGACCCGTTGCCTCCTCCTCTCTGACTATTGAAGGAACGGTAATACTGCGGTATATAAGGTGTAAAGATAAAAAGAGAGGATAACCACCTTGTAAAGAAGCGACACTATCCTGTGGTACCTCTGTGCTGGCCATGGAACGGATCAATAGATCCCAGTAAGCACGTATTTCAGGAGTAAAAAATATGTTTGCGGAAATACGCCCCCGATCCAAATCATCCTCACAAGAAGAAAAGTAAATATTACTGATGACGAGCAGTGAAAAACAGGCACGAGACAAAACTTTTCCACCAGCTATCCCTAAACGAAATGTTCTCATAATATTAATAAAATAGCAAATTATTTTGCAAATAAAAGCAATTTGTAATAAAAACCAATTATCATTTTAGTTCTATCATTTACCATTTATTTCCTTTTTTCCTTTTATAAAATAAATAAGCATTGTCGAAAAAGGATATTTCAGGGAATCAGCTAATAGCTATCTTAATGACAATATTTCGCATCGCTGAGCTTATCAGCGTAACAGCCCGTTACCTAATTTCAATCAAGGCAAAGGTTTGGTATTGCTCCTTCCTGCAATGTTGGTTCTCTGTTATGCTTTCATACTCTTGAACTGAACGCATGCAATATTAACAGGACAACAGTATGAAATACCCTATATGCTGATGCAGGGACAAGCAGAAGAATGACAGATTCATCTAAAACCTGACCGATTCTATAGGCGATTTTGAGTACCGCAGCAGAAAGCAGGCAGAAGAGTGAAATAATCAACTTGCTCAATAAACAAACCGAGCAATTGAAAAAACATCGACAAATTTGATAGGGCACAAACATGAACAAGACGAAGTGATGAATCATCTTCGCTGCTATGGCTTCTTTAGTTGGATGGTAGTGCTATTCCTTACTTCCTTTCAGTCTGCTTTGTGACTAAGTTACGGTTTCAAAACGTACGAGCATTGCATAATTTTTCTTGATGGTAAGGAAGCTGTCGAATGATGCTGCATTGGAAGGCAGAACATTGTTTTTGTATAAATAAAAAATACCAAAAAATGTATCCATAAACATATTACATTTTTCCATAAAAAAACGCCGCGGGGCCTTATTCGGGCTATATACGGTGGCTATATACTGTATTTTCACCAAATGGCGTATCGGGGAAGGTGATTTGGCAACTTGCTATGAACCTGCCAGTCCCTTCCTTGTTTTACAAAAGGTTATCCGTCCGTTTCGTCCATTCGTTTCAACAAACGTTCCTTCATTTGATCAAGGTAAGCTGTCCGGCTGTTCTTCCGGTTACGCATGGAGATAAACGTGTGGTACACGTCTCCCAAGTCGATATGGAACATTTGTTCGAACAGCATCACGAGCTCGACAATGCTCACCCTCCCGTTATCCACGCTACCCATCGCCCAAATGCCATATATCAGTTCCACGGCAGCCGCCTTCCGGTCCGTCCAATGGTGCTCCTTTTCCTGCACGGCATACGCCCCCTCCATTGCCAGCAGCACTTTCCGGTTCAGATAACCAAGTAACATTTCCGCCGCTATCAGTCTTGGGGCCAACAAGTCATAACCGGTTGACATTACCGAATCCTCCTCCAGCATAAAACTTCCGCTTTCCGGGCTCAGCTCCTTTTTGGCACGGCAGAAATAGTAATGGTCCCGGTAAGTCGCCCCGCTCCGGTAATACTGGTAAAAGGGAAGGTATCGTTCCAGTTTCCGCTGGTATTCTTTCATGGCCTTGCGGTAATGCATCCGGGCAATCTCCGGGCAACATGAACAACCGCTCTCGATCTGGTATACCCGGTAATAATACAGCAGGCGTCCCGTCAGGGCAGGCTTGTAATACTTGAAAAAGCAGATTTCCTCTTCCACGTTGGAGAATGGGTGGTTCAGGACATAGTCCTTCAACTCACGGGATCGCTCCCTCAAAAAGAAACCATCTCCTGACAAGTCCGTATCACTTGCTCTCCCTCCATACGGGAAGATTCGATGCCCATCTTACGTTCGACCTCCTGCATCAAGTTGTTAAAGTACGTTTCTATCATGTTATTCCTTAATTATGGGGCACGTGAGTGCCTTCACGCTGCCCGGTTTATTTTTATGCTTCGCTTGATTCGGTCGCAGTTTTTCCTTTCGGCCCTTTACGATGAAAAACCTTTTCCTCATATCGAAAAGACCGGAGAAAAGCCATGATACGGCTTCCTCCGGTCACACTTACAAAACTGGGAAATTTCTTCCCCAATCCCCGGGACCAGACTATTCAAGGTCCCTCACGCAACGCACGTATCCCTTCCTGTTATTCACAAGCCTGTCATTGTCACCCGCCCATTGGGTATCCACGGTCGTGACCCATCGGACATAACCGTCAAAATACATCTGGTAGCCGGCACTGAACGATCTTGCCCCGTCCATGTTTCGCTTGGAGAATCCCGTTCGGGAATGGTAAACCTTGGTATCTGTCGTTTTCAGGGAAAGAAGGTCATTACCGAATGTGTAAACCTCATTTTTCTCACGGTCATCCCAGTCAAACAGGCTCCCGCACATGATTTTCAACTCCACCTCGTTGGGCACGCGCCAGGTTCCCTGATCGCTCTTGTCCGCCTCCTGGTAATAATAGGCGCACGGGCTGTTTCCCTGTTCGATGTCCGCCATCAGCGTGCTCCAATCCTCGAAGTAATACTCGCTCTCCCTATTGGGATTATTCAAATCCTTGGGCTTATCTGTCTTATTGGCAATATACTTGGCCACCTCGAACCCGTTCTTGTAAATAGTATTGGACTGGGAGTGCTCGTCGTGTGCGGGTAACTCGTAAATGGCTCTCACCGATCTGACCACACTATATGGCAGGTTATCCGCCCTGAAGACCAGGTATTCCTCTCTCGTCCTGTTGTTGACTAAAGTCGTGTTCAACTCTTTGTCCAGTTCATCTATATGATAGCTTGTTCCCCCAGGCTCCAGTATCCCCAGATCCCTGATCAGCCTCACCTCCGAGTAGGGGGTACGGTCCCCGGGTGAGTTCCCTCCCTTGTAATAATCAAAGTTGTCCATGGGAGTCATGCTACGACTCTCCATAATGTTGATATAAGTGTTAGCGCTAAAACCAGAAATGTTCGTGCTTCCCATAAAGGCTTTTGATGTATAAAATGCAGTGGCGTTGTCCGAGGGGGCGTGCCCGTGCAGCCTGGAATGTAACGGCAACGCCCGTTCCCCCACGAGAAGCATGTTACTCTCGGCTACCGAGGGGATGTACCACTGCATTTCGGAAGCCTGCATCCTCCCGTCACGGTCATTGTCCCGGTTTCGTATAAACGGAGTATAGATGGCGTATTCCGTGTGATAGTTTCTCAGAGCGACTTGGTAATAATCCTTGTTGAGCGTCAACTTCCCGTTCTCCACTTTCGTCATAGCCTGCCACAACCGGTCATGATTGCTCCTGATCGGGTCGTTCATGACTTCCCCCGTGAACCCGCCGATCAATCCCGACTTTCCGATCAGTTTCCAGGTATTCGACCAGCCGTTGGAATAATATTTGTTATAATAATAGCGTGCCTCACTGACTGCAGGTGTCATAAAGTCCAGGTCCGGTGTCTCGTTCACGTTTTCCACCCCCCAGACACGCATGCCTTCGGGTCCCTCCGTAAACACCGTCTTGATGGACATCTGACGGATGGAAACGACAGCCTGGTGATAACGTGACTGCCCGTCGGGGGAGATTTCATGCGACGTGTTCACCAGCAGGTCGAAAGTCCGATCCGGGGCGTTGGCAAAGGTTTTCCACAAGTTCTTGTCCTCGGGGGCGCCATCCTGCATGGGGTTCCGCTCGTAGAAATACTCGTTGGCGTAAACCGTCACCTTGCAAAGCCCCGTGGAGGCATTAAATACATAATCGGGCTCTTTGACAAGTCGGTAAAGAAACTGTTCCAGCGAAAGCAGATGCACCCCCGTGTTGGAGTAATATTCCATGGTTTCGTTTCCATTGTCAGACAGGGTGCTCGGGTGGATGAAGAACGCGAGCCAACCAGTGTCTGCCTTCTTCTCCCCTGAAGGAACGTATCCGTTATCCTCCAGCTGTTCCAGCTCCGCCCTCGTGTAAGAGACTATCTTGTCACAGAACGGGGTGCGTATGGCAAAGGAGATCATCGCGTCGTCCTTCAAACTGCCATCCGGATTGAAGATGGCAAGCTCGTCCTTGTTGAAACGCATCAGGCCCTGTTCATAATGGCAGTCAAAACTGAAGGAGCGGTGAGCGTCATATACAAGGCCTTCCACCCCGGGAGCGGGCTCCTCTTCCCGGTCCTTGTCGGACATCGCCTCCACTACCAGGTCGTTCATCCCCTTGATCGTCACGTTATAGGTATAGTGCACGTTACGTTCTATATCATAATCGTTGACCGGATCATTCTCCGCCGTGTATCCCAAGTAAACGCGGTAGGTCACCCTCCCGAAACGCTCCGTTGAGACTTCACCGGTTGTCATATCCTGGCGTAACTCACCCGTGAACTCGATGTAGGGAGCCAGATCCGGAGCGTATTCTGTAGCTCCGTTCTGCACGTTCGGCTTCTCCGTAGCATCGGGAACGGGAGACTTCACTTGTTTCTGCCGCAGGTCATACCCCTTCCTCTCCGCATTGTAACCGGGAGAGGCGGGAGTTATCATTTTTTTTGCCAATTTCCGGTTCTCCGGAAGGTAAAACGTAGTAGTAGTAGTAGTAGCGTCGCCCTCGAACTGGAATAATTCGGACAACCAGTACGAATCCATCTCCATCCCGCCGGCATCCCAAGGAGCCCCGGCGTCACTGCCCTTAACATGCTCGGTGACAAAGGTCGAAGCCGGCACGTTACCGACTCTCCATGTCCCGGGCACGAACGTGAGCCCCTCCCCGGTTTTCAGGTTGACCGTGATTTTCGCCTCCGCACGTTTCAGGGAGACCTCGAGACGCCTGGTGTCGGGACTGATCTCCTCCGTCTTGGTAACTGACATCAGCAGGTTCCCGTTCGGTCGGAACAGGGTACGGGCGGTCATCTCCGCCTTGACCCTCTGAATGTCCGAAAGGGACGACACGCCAGCCAGGATCCCGGGCTCTACCTGAAACAGCCCGTCACCATCCGATTTATAGTTCGCCAGCAGGACCAGCGTCTTCTCTCCCGAGGTAATGGGGATGTTTTTCAGCAATCCCATGCTCGTGGGTGCATCCGTGTCCTTCTCGCCGGTTGCCGTTTCCAAGGCAGCAGCGGCCTGATAAAGCTCCGCACGGGGATACTCCCGGGAGAACTCCACGCCGCCGCGGGAATCGAAAACCCACAGGTAAAGGTCGTATATCTTTCTCTCCTCGCCTTCCGGCAGGCCCGAACGTGTCTTGGACCTGTTGGCTGCCGTACCTACGCTGATGTCTACCGTCGTGGGCACGCCTTCCGGGACACCGCTGCCCCGAAGCAGCTCCTCGTCCGTACAGCAGGTAAGAACGGGCAGTAACAAAAGAATGAAACAAGTTATTTTCAGCCTATATGCTTTCATATATAATAAAAATTTATAATGACAAAATCGTGAACATCACTGAAAAGGAGGGAACTCCACATCCTTCCGCTCCCAGGATTCGACCCGGTAGATAATCTCTCTGTCCGCGGCTTCCGGCAAGACCATGAATACCTTATAATCCCGGTTCGGGTAAATGGGGCCGGAATACACCCCGGGAGAACTTTCCTCGCCAATGTCAAGCAAAAAGGTCCTTGTCCTGGTCTGTGAGATGTCTCCTCCTGTATAATACTCCACTGTCAGCTGTATCTTCGGGTGAGGGTGTCCTTCCTGCCAGGAATTGGCTTCCGGAATATACGGGGCCAGGTACTGGGGAAGGAAGAACTGCTCGTATTTTTGGGCGTCCATTTTCGTATAGTCAATCTCTCCGCCGGCATTGAGGGGGGCCTCGTAGATGGTCAGTTGCGCTTCATTTTTTATTCCATAGGAATACGTGCCCGTATGCTCCGTGTTCTTTCCCGCTCCCGGGGTGGATCCTGCAAGCTGGCCGCCGTCCGAGTCATTCTCCCTGAAAGAGGGAGACATCAGTACCGGAAAGTTCAAAAAGGCAATCCTTTTATAATTATAAATGATCTGCTCAAAGGGGGCAATGCTTGCGATGTATATCCTGACACGGGAGAAATCACGGAACAGCGGGATTGTGATATCCTGCACCTGCTCCCCGGAAGCGGGCTGGACGGCCGTGGACAGCTTTCCCGAAAGCATGCCCATATGCAACCTGTTGGATATTCCGGGAGCGTCATCCCAAGAGATATTGGAAGTTGTTGTCCAATCTATAATCTTCTCATCCGACGGGGAAGGAGTCACACCATCATACGGGTTGTCCACCGGAATGCCGAGACTGCCATCATCCTGCTCCCTGATGATGGCAGGGAATGCGGCTTCGACAATATCCTCCCTGTCCACCTCCTCCATGCCTTCCCCGAGGAAGTCCCATGGAACCGCGTTCTGCAGGATTCCTCCGGGCGTATAATAGGGCAGGTCCTTTCCTGTCTGGTTGGGGGCATAGAAAGCATAGAATTCACTCTCGCCTTTGGGGATGCGTATCTTGGTTTGATATTCCCCCTCCGCGTTGCCCGAACTGAAAGGAAGCAGGCGACTGTACACATACCGGTTCTGCTCCTTGTTGAAAACCATAAGTGCTATTCTGGGCTGTGCGGGGGCTTGGGGAAACAGTGTGCCGGTTTTATACCAGTTGGCCGGATCGGAGGAATAAAGGTCCAGCATCTCACTTCCCCCGGCTGTTACGCCACGGGTTGACAGGTTCAGCCTGACGGTCACGTCATCCTCTCCGGAAAGCCGTTCCGGGATATCTTCTTCGTTCCGGCATCCTGTCAGGGCAAGGAAAAAGAGCGGCAACACCATCATCACAAAGTTCCTCAAGGCCCTTACCGTGCGAGTATATTTAGTATCTTTCAGCATAATATTCATCAATCGGTTATGGGAACCACGTCAACGGCTTCCCAGGGTTTTACACTTACTGTCAGAGAACGGGGATTCTGGCGGAAGAACAGTGGAAGCACCGCTTCCTGCCGCCCCGTTATCCGTATCTGGTCGGGATACAGAGCGATATATTCCGCGACATCTACCGTGCAGAGAACCTTATCTCCCTGCATAAGACGGATCGTCAGCGGGTCCCCGTCCTTGAAGCGCAGGGTATTGAAATCAAGCACGAAACGGTCGTTTTTTCCTCCCGTGTAAAACGGAAGGTCGAAGGATGTTTCTCCGGAACGCTGCCCGGAAAAGGAGAAACGGGCTGAGAGCGTTTCCATCGTCAGGCGGAAGCCCGTCCCCTTGTTCTGTTCGTACCAGGTCCCGGCGTTCTCATCGTCGTCGGGAAGGACTACCGCGTGGATTTTCACGTGCTGGGAATAAAGTCTTACCACGTCACGGGAGTCGTTCATGACCTTCGACGTGATGGTGGTTTCCCCAAGGTATAGCCTGTCAAACGTGCCGGCCGCCGGTCCGTCCTTTTCCGCCAGTTCGGGCCGGGAAACCGACGCTTCACCGTAAGCACCATCCCCGATAACCGTCTCGTTCAACGCGTTGCCCACGGCCACTACTTTATAATCACCTTCCGGGAGCCTGACCTCCAGCGGTGAAAGCAGCTGTTCTCCCTCCAGGTGGTGTTTCTCCACCAAGGCCCCGTTCCCGACGTCAAAGATGAAGACGTCAATGTCATCCACGTATTCCTGCAGATGTTCCCGGTTGTCATCGGCCAGGTAGGAGAAGACGATCGTGTTGCCAAGGCAGCCGCTCAGGTCGTCATACACCCGGTCACATGCGGTCACGAGGTATAAAGCGGCCAACAGGCCCAGCCAGGTCGGTATGTTTCTTATGTTCATACTTTACACTAATTATTATAAATCAATACTGTAATTTTCCCGAAAGAGAGGACACGTTTCCCTCCCGCGGGTAATAAAAAAGGGAGGGGACAAACTTTCCCCTCCCCGAGAGTGCGGGGCGGATTCCGGTACCGGCCTGTCAGGGCCGATACGGGAAAAGCGCTCCGGCAAGCGGCTATTACTCTCTATCTGTATCAGTCAAGGATGGGGAATACGTTCACAGCGGTCCAAGGCTGCACCTCGACACGGACGATGACGTTCACGTTCTCGTCCTCCAAATCCCCCTGTCCGCCCGGTTCGGGAGTCACACCTTCAGGAATGCTCGGGTCAACATCCACGAGGATACCCTGGCCCCCGTTCAGCGCAGCGAGATCCAGATTGATCAGGTAACCGCCCTTGCCGGCTTCCAGATCCGTCGTGCCTGCAGTTTCACCTTCTGCCTTCGCGTAACCGGATATAACGACAAAACGTCTGTCGGCGGATACGCCGTCGTCACCTGTCTTGAAAACGAAAGCAAGTTTTGGAGCGTTGTTTTCCTTACCGTAACCCGTAATGCCGTTCACGAAGAAGTTAAACGCTGCGGCCTTTGCCCCCTGTGCGAAATCGAAACCCGCTGCATTGAAATAGGAGGCCACTTCCGACAAGTCCGTGTTACCGTCGGGTTTGAACGTGCCGTCTTCGAATTTATAGCGGTCTCCGGCGTAGGTCTTGGCCCAGAACCAGTTTGCCTCTTCTTCCACTGTAAGTTGAGGAACAGAGAGCGTTCTGCTGAAACGGTTCATCAGGATACCTTGGTTTGCAGTGGTCACTTCGACAACCTGCAGCCATTGACTCAGGCTGGCCTGTTGGGCAATGTCGGACTTGCCGTCCCATGTCTGGCCGTTGAAGCCTGCGGCATCAGCCTTGAAAGCGGCCCACGCTTCGGCACTGCTCTTTCCCTTATTTTCATCCTTGGCCAGCCAAGTCGTGCACCATTGTTCAGCCTCGGTCTTTTTCCCGTCTTTCCAGATAACCTTGACAAACTTGGTACCGGTCACCTGGAAGCGGTTCATGCTGGCGGTCAAGGTGAGCTCGGCCTTCTTCACGGTACGTTTGTCTTCCTGAGGATTGACGCCATAAGGCTCGGCGCCAACAGTGGTAAGTGTTTCAGAACCGGCATAAATCACTTCATTAATTTGGGCTTTCAGCTGTTGTTTGCTGATTTCAGCAACAGTCTTTCCCTCACCGTCAACCAACGCTCCCTGAGGGTTAGCGATAACAAGTGCCTTTGTCACGCCATTGTCCACGTCAAGGAATTTATAACCTCCCGTCGTTGCCTCTACACCCACGGCAGTAGCCGAAGTCAGCTTGGTAAAATCATCAGTATCTTTTGTAAATTCCTTCGACAGGACAATGTCTTCCCCAGCCACCAAGTACACATGCAGTTTTTCAACCGATGCCGCATCCTGGTCGTTGGCGGTGTTCTGCAATTCGCCCATGGCGGCACGTGTGCCCGGACCGGGTAATGCCACTGACATCACCACATCAACCGGTTGGTTGCCACTCTCCGGCGCTACCGGATTCTCTTCGTTGTTACATGCAGCGAACAACGCCAACGAGGCCACTGCAAAATACTTCATTACTTTCATAATTCGAATTGTTTTTAAATTAAGATTACTAATACTATATATAACTATGTCTGAGTTACATCTCTATCTGCTGATTGTTTCCACCGTCCCCGGGCTCCCCTGAGAGTTTTTGTTTGCCCTGGGCCATACCGGCTTTCTTGATCAATTCTTCCGCCTTCCTCCAGTCACCTTTCATGTTATAGGCAACGGCCATGGGAAAGAAAGCACGGCTGTCATTCGTTACCGGTTCCAACACCCGCAACGCGCCGTCCGCATCCTGCCCGTATTTCAACAGGGCGTTGGCGTAATTCAGGATTGCCACGGCGTCATCCGGGAACTGCCCGTAGGCCCTCTCGTACACCGGAAGGGGAGACATCCCCCGGGAAGCGTACAGTCCGGCCAGCTGGTACATCTCGTGCTGACTGAGACACTCGGGTTTCGTTTCAAAAATTTCGGGAAGTTCCTCCACCGTGTAAGGTCTCACGTCAAAACTGAGACTGAAAGTCGTGCGCCGCAGTCCCGGGTAGAACTCTTCGAGGAGGAGGCGATAGCTCCTGCCGTCATCCAAGGCACGGATGGCCTCCTCGCGTTCCGTGTCACGCTCGTTATGTCCGATGATAAAAAGAATTTCGTCCCTGTTGACGAGGGTGGAGCCGCTGACCATCGATTTAAGACCCTCCCAGTCCTCCCCGATACCCTCGGTACGATAAACCGGTGCATTTTTCAAGGCGGGGTATTGACGCGAAATATAATCTGAAAGGGTTTGGGTGCGTCGTTGCGCGAGGGACCTGTTGTAATCGAAGCTCCCCTCGGGAGAGGCATAGCCTTTTATATGTACCTCCTTGAGTGACGTTCCTTGAATATTCAGGTTCTCCGAGAGAAACTTCTTCAGCCTGTCAAGCTCCTGAGCATTGCCTGCAAAATCTTCCTGCAGGTCGTGGCGTGCAACAGGAAAGACCACCTTACAGTCGAAGGAATCCTTGTAGCATTTGATCATGACCTTTTCCGGTTCGATGAAACTGTAAGCATAATCCTTTTCCCCGAAGAGGGGGATACCGGCCTGAAAGGCAATATCCTCGCTCTCGTTCGTGCCGCACTCGGCACAGCCGTACGACACCTCCCTGACAACGAGACGCCCGTCAGCCATCCACCGTTCAAAAGGGACGCTCCTTTTCACAGTCAGGCCCGAACTTTCCAGCACCTTGGCGGAACGGACCTCGCCGGATCCGGGGTTACCGGGTTTCAGGTTGCCCAACGCCTTTCGACGCTTGATCACCTTATATCTTCTCTTGCCGGCCACGCAGACCGGTTCGAGGCGGACGCTGTCACGCCCGTCAGCCGAGACATAGACGGGGAACAGGTAAGCGACTTCCTGGCTTCCAAGCCCTGCCAGAGGGAAGACACTGAAAGTAATATCCAACGCATCTCTACCCGGTTCACGCTCCACACGGCTGTTTGAATAATCCCAACGCGAGGTACCTGACGTTGATAAAATGTCCTGGGCGGAAGAAAACAAGGGAAACATTCCCAGGCAGCCCATGATAAGGATTTGCTTCTTGTTAATATGGTAAGGTTTCATTGATATACATTTTTAGCATGATAGAATAAAAAATTGTGTCCCCGGATTCAGGGAGTTATTTCAACATGTAAATAATTGAAATGGCGGCCCTGGTGGGACCTATGTAGTCCGCATCCCCCTTGCCCAGCTTCTGCCCGCAGGTGGTACACTTGTACTTGTCATAACGGGCGTGCACGTAACCGATACCCAAGGAGGCCTCGATATTGAAACGGTTGGAAAGCACCCACTGGTAACCGGCGCTCAACCCGCCTCCCCAGAAATAACCCTCGTAACGGTGGTCCTTCATGTTTCCGTCCCCTTTCTGAAGCACGAAGGGGACATCGACACCTCCGATATTCATCTGGCCGCCATGGGCATGCAACCCGAAGAACCAGCCGTTGAAAACGTCACAGGTCCAATAACGGAGCTCCGGCTGGACAAGCCAGTGACTGAACTTCTTTGCCTTGTACCGGGAAGACGTGGCGTCCCGCGTGTAGAAAAAGAAATTCATACCCACCTGTGTGTCAAGGGTCCATTTACGCCCCATGGAGAACTCCAAGGAGAGGTTGGGAGTTTTCAAGGCATCGTAGGCCAGATTGTTCTTCAAGGCAACCTTTTGAGAGAAGGCACCAGCCGAACAAAGCAAAAACACCAGAAGAAAAAACGGTTTCATCATACTGTTATTCATTGTTTCGTTACTTTATTTTATAAGAGGACAAGCCAAAGTTATCCTTATGTAATAATCATTAATAAAAATGCAGCTTCCCGGAAAAAACTCCAGAATCTTTCTTGCACGTATAGAGTGGACGACCGGAAACTCCTGCCCGCACCAGAAGGACCTGCAGGGACGCAACCCGCCCACGAGACTTAAAAGTCTTTCAGCCGATCCGGCGAAAGCCGAATAGAGGACACCGTCCCGAGTATGCAGGTAAATCGAATCCCTGTTGGACCATTCCATGTTGAATATCTCATGACTCATTCGCATAATGTAAACCTTTATTCGATGACTTTCTTATTTTCCACTCTCTCCCGTAGAGAGTGGAAAATTTTTCAAAATCCGCTCTGGAAAGCGGTTATAGATGCCAAAAAGAAATAAAAGATGAAACATGGACAGATTTTATCATATAACTAACTGAAAATAAGATTACTAATATTTTCATTAGGCAACAAAAACAGAAACAATGGAACTTTTTTATTTGAACGAGCACACGTCTTGTTATAATTACTCAAAATCTATGCAGGAGGGATTCCGGTATTATAAATTTGACGAAGGATTGAACCACGAGGAGGAATTGGTAAAAGATTGTATCCTGTTCGTACTCAAGGGAAGTCTGCAATTCTCCTGCAACGGTTTTCAGTTCACTGTTTCATCAGGAGAGATGGTCTTTTTTTGCCGTGACAGCCTGTTTAACACCCAATCACTGGAAAAATGTGAAGTCGTGGCTGCCCTGTTCGAGGGGGGAGTATGGCCCTGTCAAAGGGCCTCCTTTTCAGAGTTATACCACCTGAGGGAAATTGTCGAATATCGTATGGAACCTCTTGAAATCAGGGATCGGTTATGCAAATTTCTTGAACTACTGGTGTGTTATCTGGAAGATGGAGCGAACTGTATCCATTTTCACGAAATAAAACTCAAGGAACTTTTCTGGAACATTCGCTTTTACTATTCCAGACAGGAACTTGCGAATTTTTTCTATATGATTATAGGCCGTTCGCAAGACTTCAAAAATAAGGTCTTGAACAATTACAAAAGTTGCAGGACCGTAAAAGAACTCGCATCGGCCTGTGATATCTCCCTTTCCGCCTTCAAAAGACAGTTTTCCGCGGAGTTTGGAGAGGCTCCAGCCGAATGGATGCAGAAACAGTTGTTGGGAGAAATCAAATACAAACTTTCAGTTACAGACCTGCCGTTGGGAACCATTGCCAATGAACTGGAGTTTTCCTCTCTTGCACACTTCTCCAGATTTTGCAAAAGATGTCTGGGATGTTCTCCCAGAGAGTTAAGACAGCAGATAAAAGGCGGTTAAACAATCTCTGAATGGGGGAGATAAGAAATTGATAAATAATAGAGCCAAAACGGAAACAGCCAACAAAATTATTGTCTTTAAATTTGCAGCGTAATCCAAATAAAAAAAAGGATTACGCTATTTTTTAACACATGCTGTAAGTTTTTTTGATTTTCCACTCTCTACGGGAGAGAGTGAAGAAACAGAACAAATATACGTATATTGTGATAATATACTATAATTAAAGTAAAAAAAATATCTTAGATAATAGAATTTAACTAATGTAGAAAAATATTATTACTCCATTAAATCATTTGTTTACCCAACAGACGCCGGTCCAAAACGTAGATACCATAACATGTAAATCCCTCTCGTAGCCATCTTTCAATTGAAGACGGTATAAGATAAATTAGCTAAATAAAGGTGTTCCTTTTTTCCTGTATAATCCCGCCACGTGCACCAAGGCGGGATTTACAGAAACATCCGGGAATGGTTAAATTATCGGTGGTAAAAGCCTCTTTGGGAATGGTTAACCGCCGTCCATCGTCCAGAC
The DNA here is from genome assembly GCF_056640955.1 of Parabacteroides sp. KHUB-02. Taxonomy (NCBI): domain Bacteria; kingdom Pseudomonadati; phylum Bacteroidota; class Bacteroidia; order Bacteroidales; family Tannerellaceae; genus Parabacteroides; species Parabacteroides sp. KHUB-02. The sequence goes on from NZ_JBWQEV010000001.1 coordinate 2,147,592, forward strand.
GGGAACTGAAGAATTTGAGCTGATATCTTTCGCGGTCGGGCCCGGTCAATCATCCACCGCTAAAATGAAGTCAGCCACTTGATTATTAACCGCATCCAGTGCGGAATGATCCAGTTCTTTCAGATAGATTCGGGTCGTTTTTTCCGACGTATGCCCCAGACACTCACCAATAACATGAACCGAGGCACCGTTCACCTTGGCTATCGTGGCCCATGAATGACGGGCCGCGTGAAGTCTCAGCGGGAATTCCAAACCAATGACCCGGGAAATCTTTCCCAGGGAGTAACGAATCCTATGGTAGGCGTTTCTATAACCAGCGTACGGATCCCGTTCTGCCGGAAACAACGGGAAGATATATTCTCCCGGTACATTCTTGTATCTTTCCAGGATACGACTGATCTCCTTGTTTATACCTACCCGCATCAATTGATCGGTCTTGTGACGCCTGTAACAGATTTCACCCGGGAAAACATGCCTCTTTTTTAGCAATGCAATATCGACGAATGACATTCCACGCGTGTAAAAGCTGAACATGAAAATGTCCCGGGCAAGAGATAACGGGCTGTCCTTTTCCAGTTCAATTGCGGATAGTGTTTTAATCACAACCGGATCAAGGGAGCGTTTGAGAGTTTTTTCCGTTTTAATGCTTATATCGCGAAATGGGCAAGGAAGTTCCAGGCCCATCTCCCGACATCCCTTCCTGAAAAGAGCCTTGATATTATGCAGATAAAAACCAATGGTGTTATCGCATATACCCGAAGCGAGTAGTTTCCCCTGGTAGTCGGAAATGATCCGGGAAGAGAGTTTTATGAAAGGAAAATCCTTTTTCCCAGGTACCTCTGCATGGAACGCAGGCTGGAGGCGTATGCCCGGGCTGTTCCCTCATGACCGCTTTCACGAAGTTCCCGGATTTTCCGTGAAAAATAGAAATAAAAACCGGCTTCGCGGGTTAACACGCCGTAAGTCCTGAACACGTCCTCTATTTCGTATTCCCGGGATTTCTTCTCTATCATTGAAATACACTTTAACAGTACCCTTGAGATACTTTCGCACCTGTGGTTAATCCTCCGAATCGACTCCAGGGTGTTTTCCCCGCCGTCGATAACCCTCCCTTTTACGGGATCAAACAGGGTATCCGAGATACTGAATCCTGTATAAACAACCTTTTTCCTTCGCTTGTGAAGAACCTGCACGACTAACGGGAATTTGCCGGACCGGTTGCTCCTTCCTTTTACCAATACTGTTTTAACTGTTGCCATAAGTTTTTTATTAGTTAGACATTTGACGCTTCCTTGTTTCCTGGAAAGGAAGCATAAACTTATATGCATCAAATCGGAAAAAGACCAAAAAAGTTCAGTAACCAAGCGGGAAAATTGCACGAAAGACGGGAAGTCGGTTCCAGACCCGTCGGTAAGGGAACGGTACGTCTTGTATGTATAGGATTTTTTTCAACTTGCCAAACATGAAAAATGGAACAGGGTGAGATGGTAAAGCATGTCCCAATACATCCCCAAGTAAACCACGGGGATTAAACATGGCAGATGGGATTTTTTCGCTGCACAAGAGAAAAAAGGCGGCCCCACCTGCCGCCTGTAGATTGATAAAGAGAGAATTCCATCCTACGCGAGATGATCAAAGCCATATGGATCCAGCTTCCACATCCCCCGTCTGGTAGGTATAGGAGATGAACTCCTCAAGCGCCTCCTTCCATGTAAGATTGAAGGTTTTCATGATGGAGTGTAGCGTGCGGTTGCTGTCTTCATCCAGGCTATCCTCCCCGATCAGGTTCACATCTGCCTCCGGGTCCACATCAACAAACTCCTCGCGGCTCCAAAACACCACTACCGGGATGCTCAGGTTAATATCCCATGTTCCACGCTGGATCAATACCCCGGAGGGCTTGTAGAACGGGTCAAAGCCGTTTGTCTGCGGGTTCCTTTTAGAATTGTAGCCGTGATACAGGCGGAGTTTCAGATCAAACTCCTTGCGGTCCTTCAGGAACCGGATAACTCCTTTTAATCCTACCGGGTTAGTGCCTCCCGTAATTTCCGCCTCGTTGTCATGTTTGGTCTTGTCCCAGGGCGTGGTATCCACGTAGAGATAATCCACCAGTGCATCCGGATCATTGTCGTCAGCTTCTGGTTTCCCGTCAAAGGTAGGTCTCACGTTCTCCGGGGTGAAGAAATGCTGGTGGATATTCTCCTGCCCGTTCTCCACAAACTGGCCGTTCATCAACTCTCCTTTGGAATTGTAGTAATAGATAAACATCAGGTAAACCGGGGCCGGGGTAAAGTTGTTTCCATTTTTATATTCGCCGTTTTTCTGAACGTAAAACTTGCCCTGGCTTCCTTCAGCAAGGGTCCATCCACTGCCGGTCTTCAGTTCATAAGTGATCTCCTGGACACGTTTCATATACCTGGCCGGGGATTCCGGATTTTGGTGGGGACCTCCGGCCTTCTGTATCTCGTTCCAGTCAGCGTGCAGGTGGCATTCAACGAGGCGGACGGTCATTTTTGCCGGGTCCTCATGCAGTTTGTTCTTCGTCTCGTCTTCTGGTATTACAGGATCCTTGCTGCAAGAGTTCAGCGACAGGACAAGGGACACTCCTATCAGAAGTGCCCACACGGTTTTACATGCAATTGTTCTCATTTTTCTTTTTATTTATTAGTGTTGATTATAGTTCTTATAAATTAAAAAATCCAGTTTACACCGCAACGCACATCACGTCCTATATCATGCGCATAGTAACGCGAGCGGTTGGTGTATTCCTTGTACTCACGGTTCAGGAGGTTGTCTGCCGACAGCATGAACCGGACCTGGTGTCCCCGTTTCACGGGAAGTTCAAGACCAGCGTCGAACCCGAGGAGATGGTACGCCGGGGGAGTATACGGGATAAGATCCGTGTCCGGATCAAACCGCCTCTGTTTTGCGGTGAAACGGTGCCTGATGTTCAGACGCAGCCTGAGATGCGATTTCGTCTCGTGGATCCACGCAAGTTCATGGCTGAAACGGAAGGAGGGAATATAAGGAAGATAATTACCCTTTGTCCGTTCGTTTGCCCGTATAAAGGAGACGACGGCATGGTAGTCCCATGAACCGCCCGGAGTGAAACGCAGGTCAAAGTCCATACCGCGGAAGAAAGCCGGGGTCTGCCTGTACTGGAAGACCGGGTATGCCCCCGAAATCACGGTGACTGTCTCTTTCTCCGGCCCGTCATAGATATAGCCGTCCACCCATTGCAGGTAACCGTCCAGACAGACGCTGAACATCCCGTCGCCGTAACGGAGGGAAGATATCCATTTGTAGCTTCTTTCCGAGTGCATCGCAGAGTCTCCCCTGACAAACATCCCAGACCCGAGCTCGTTCCCGTTGCTGTACAGTTCATACACGTGAGGGGCACGCCAAGCCAGACCGAAGTTGGAGGTGAGCCTCCAGCGTCTGGAAAGTTGATAGTGTCCTCCCAGGCTGTAGGACACGTTGTTAAACTTTCTTATCCCGCCATAGGGGCTTCCCGTCCAGTCATAACCACTGGCACGGGTTTCCTGCATATCCAGGCGGAGGCCTGCTTCAACGCCTCCCCTGGCCAGGTGATATTTCCCGATTCCGTATATCCCTGCCTGTGTCTCCGTGTAGTTCGGGATAACGGGCACGAATCCGGTACCCGCGCGGCTGTGGTTCTCGATGAACATGACCTGACCTCCCGCCTCGACCTGCCAGGAGCGGTAATCCCGCTTCCAGCGCAGAAGATGCTGGAATGAATTCAGGTGCAGGGAAACCGCCGGAATGTTAGAATCCAGCCGCCGGACACGGTTTTCCTGCCTATCGTCCTTCTGCCAGGTACTTTGCCAGTGAAGACTTCCCCCCTTCTTCATGCCGAGCCGCATCCTGCCGAATGCGATCTGATGGGTGACCTCCTGGCAGGGAGCCCTGATACCACGGGAGAAGGGATCCGTGTGCAGGGGGCGACCAAGCCGGATACGTTCCGCCAGCAGGTCCTCGCTACCCATCTGGGCGCTGAGCATCACCCCTGTCCGGCTGTAGAAGCGGCTGTAGAAACCTTCCACTCTCAGACGTCCGCGGTCATAGCCCAGAGAGGCAGAAGCGTGATACTCTCTGGTTCCCGTGTTGTTCAGAAGATAGTGCGCAGTGGAACGGTCCCCGGAATTTGACCAGGTTCCCTGCAGACGCCAAGCGAAATCACCGGGAAAAGCACCTTCGAGCTGTCCGGTAGCCACGTAGCGACGCCCGTTACTTCCGTAAAGTGCGGAGATTCCCCCTTGAAGGGAGCGTTTTCTGAAAGGAAGCGGAGACTGCTCCATGACGATAATCCCTCCAAGGGCATCCGAACCGTATCTTACCGCATCGGAGCCCTTGATTACCGAAACAGAGGAGCTGCCGTTCATGTCCACTTCGGGAGCGTGGTCGGCCCCCCATTGCTGCCCAGTCTGGCGGGCACCGTTATGGATGATCAGTATCCGGTTCCCGTACATTCCTTGGATAACGGGTTTGGATACAGTGGTTCCCGTGCTGATGGAACTTACCCCGCTGACACGTTCGAGCAGGGTGGCAAGCGAGGTTCCCAGCGCGTTCCTGATCTCGGGAGATGAAAGGCGCCGGCTCACCACGTTGGGTGACGCCCCGGCACGTTCACCGGTCACGACCACTTCCCCGAGTTTTTGTATGTCCGGGGAGAGACATACGGTATGTATGCTGCTTTCTTTGAATACCTCGTTCAAAGGCACACGCCGGGAACCGTAACCCAGGCACTGCACGAGGACCGTATCCATGAAACACGTTCCATGACCGAAAACAATCATTCCACGGGGGGAGCTGACAAGTAACCGTTCCCCGGTCAGGATATAGGCCCCTTCAATGGGAAGCCCGCTTTCCTGGTCAATGACCAGCAGAGTATCGCGTGTACCCGTCGATTGCCGGTCAGCCTGTACCCGTGCTTCCATGGGAGAAGGGAGGGTACATAGGCAGACAACAAGCAGGCACACATACTGGAGATATGCATGAAATGTCATACTTGAAAAAATATAAACGGGTTATAATCTGTTAAGACAGGACATGAAAAGCCCCTGCACGCAATCACAGTGATGGCATGCGAATCCCTCAAGGGAGTTATGACAAACACACAGGGGGTGCACGGAGGAAATGCGGGAAAAGAATGACGATGACATCTGTTTCCCCGGAGATAAGATACCTTACAGGCCTGCCAGTCGGAATATAATCGTATATAAAAATCCCTGCCTCGACAAACGGGGAGAGCGTAAAGAGACAGATGGTACAATTTTCAGGAGAATCGTGACGGGAGTGTCCCTGTTCGTTATAGGATACGCACGAATGTTCCCCGTGAACATGAAAAGCTTTCACGAGGAAAAAGGGCATCAATGTCAGCAACAACATACATGCTATGACAGCCCGCTGTCTCTGTCTTTTTTTCGTACGATCCATTAGTTTGCAAAATTAACGGTTTTAATCATCACTCGCAATACCTACAAATAATGATTTGCAAGCATAAACACCATGTATATTTGTTACGGATACCAGACAGACCGTTTTATTCCTCCAACCAGTCGTCTGAGAGCCCGAAACTCCTGTCACGAAACAATTCAGCCAGACCTGAGATTTGTTTGAAACGGAGTAACTCGTTCTTGTCCATGCCTATGTTGCGCATGATCCAGCTGTCGGACATACCCGATTTTGACAGTTCCGCCACAATACCTGTCATAAGTTCCAGCGAGTGCATTCCCCTGGCCCTGTTATGACGGATAGTCGAGGCCATCCTGTTCGAGATGTCTTTGTTTATGACCGTTACAGGCAGCAATCCGTTCTCGCGCTTGTAAATCCTGCCGGATGTTTTCATAACCAGATAGCGGTGGTAACCGTCAACCAGCTCGTAGATATCCTCTTCTTCCCGGTAATAACACACGAGGGGCATCGTGTAACCGTCTTCCCAGATGGACAGTTCCAACAGTTTCATCTCCGGGGGAGCAACGACATTCGGGTTATAGCTGTTGGCCACGATTTTCTCGACTGGCACGGCCTTGACGTTATACGCCGGACTTTTAAAACTTGACATGACAATCACAATTTATATCTTTTCAAAACTCTCTCTTTCATCTCCCTCTCCCGTTTGGTCTGCGTGAAACCCATATACTTGCAGGTATGATCGTTTTTCAGGATGCAGACGCACATTCGTTTGTAAGTGGGTATTTCACGAAATTCAGGGATATCTATCTCGTCTATATACTCCATGCGGACGGGCCTCTTGTCAGTCCGGTATGCCGTGCATTCTTCCACCGTGAACGGTACACCGGCCGCACGCAGCTTCCCAATCGTTTCCTCTCTCAGGCAGCCTCCTTTTTCCCTCCAGAATTTCTGGCTCACCCTCAGTTTCTCCAGGTAGTTCTCCCTTGTCGCCCGGGGAAGCGTGTCAAGGAGGAAGTACATGTACTCTTTCCACGTGAACCCGTCCGGACAACTGATGGAGCGCCAGCCCATCGCAACCGTGTTCCCGTACATTCCGGCGAAACTGACGCCGTTGACCCGGCTGACCATGCGTCCCCAGGTATCCGGATCAATAACTTTATAAAGATGCAGGGTCGAAACGGCCTGTGAGATAAACGGGCTGGCCACCCTCTGGCGGGACAAGGGAATCCCGGCCTGGTAATACAAGTCATACAAACGGTTATAATCCCAACCATACCGGGCATACCCCGTCCACACGTCCGTTGTCTTCCAGTCGTATATCGGGTAGGCGTTATAAGTGTAATATCCTACACGGTGAGTCCACTTGTAGTTGGCCAGCTTACGGTAATTCTTGTCGGAATGAATCGCCCGCCACCGGTTGAAGCTCTCCTGCGTGCGGATCCCCACGAGGCAGCAAACACGCTTGCATCCCTTCTTACGACGTATCCAGGAAGGGAAAAGAGACTGGAAGTCGTAATCCCACAGGCTGTCGTTCCAGAAATCAAAATCTTTCACGCTAAGAGCGGTGCCCGGCATCTGGCGAACCCAGATATTCTGGTACCCCTCTTGCCAGGGACGCCAGTACTGCTGGTACATGGAAGTACATGTGGGTACCTTGAAGGGGACACAACAGTGGAACACTTCAAGGATATCCCGGTTGTTGGAAAACATCCTTTCCACGTACTCCGTGCTCTGGCGGTACTGCACCTCGTAATCCATGTGGAACACACCCAGTTTTCTACCGGGTGCATGCATGCGGATATAATCCATGCACAAATGGAGAAGGATACCGCTATCCTTGCCACCGGAAAAAGAGACATACACGTAATCAAAATAGTCAAAGATGATCTTCAATCTCCGGTTGGCGGCCTCGTGGACATCCATCCGGCGCATCATGCCCCACCTCCTTCATGATAACGCATCTTGACATACTTCTTCCACTCGACACAGGGGATAAAATTCTTCATTGAAAAGTCTTCCACGTGGCGTTCGTGTACAACGGCCACAAGGGAACCATCAGAAGAAAAATCATGGATAATACGGTCCAATAACACCTCTATTACAGAGGAGTTATCCCCGCTAATATAGTAGTTATCTATGCAATTGTTTGTCAAGGTCATTTTCACGGGCATGAATCCCAACACCCTTTGCTCATCCATGGCAATGTACCAGACATGGTTACGCGTCGTTTTGAAAGGGTAATTATTATTTTGCCGCAATACGGCCGGGTTCATTACCAAAGGGGCGACAAGGTCAAAAAGCCGACCGTCCAATCCTTGTAACTTCAGAATGTTCATGATTCCAATCCGTTATTACTAAAAATCGAATGTGTACCTATTATGCGTTTGTCCGTGATTTCCGACATTATCATGCCGCAAGCACGTTACAAATGACTATCCGCAAACATGGATATCAATGGGGACAGGAATGATACCTCCTGAGTTTCCAAAAGGGAGAAAAACATAAGAATGAACAATAATGCCACGGGAACGATCTCCACACCCCATTCCCCTATCAGCTTAAAAGTCACGTGCAAGTCACATACCCTTCTTTCCGAAAACATATGACCGGAAAGGCAGGAGCAGAGAACACGGAAAAAACAATTCAAAATTTAGTACATGATATTAAAAAATTATACATTGAAAATCAGAGGAGCTACCCGCCAATCAACGGGTGATTGGCGGGTAGCCCTCTGGCTTAAAATAAAAAATCACCTTACCAGATTCGGGTTTTTCTGGGAATCCATATCAGGATATGGAAGATACATCAGATTGTCACTCCATGTCCTGTTCGTATATTCTACAGACTCCTTTACCAGGATCCCGTCGGCGACTTCAACAGCCGTGTTCTCCGCTCTTTCCTTAAAGGTGTCTTTCAGCCTGTTCATACGGAACTGGTCCGCACGGCGTGTGACAAGGGCCACCCAGTAGCCTGCCACCTCCCAACCATGCTCCTTATAAGCCGCTTCGGCAAGGTCATCTGCAGAAAGTCCGGTGAGCGGTTCCAGTCCGGCACGCTCGCGGACATCATTCAGACACTTGAATGCCAACTCGTCCGTCTGCCCCGTCCTGGCCTTGGCCTCCGCATACCACAACAAAACCTCCGAATAACGAATGATTCTATGCCGATGGTCATTACACATGTTCTGACTGGCCGGTTTTGTATAATCATACGGGGCACTGGTATTCACTTTTGACGCAGGATCCCAGTTGACGGAGAATATACTGAACATGGGGTGATGTTCCGGAACGACAGGGGTACCGTCCTCCTTCAACTCCCACCAGTCAACCAACGTTCCGTCTTTCAGACGAATCTTGGGATCATAAGTCGCATCTTTTCTCGGACCGTCAGGAAACTCCTTCCAGAAACGAATTTCACCCCAGGCGTCTCCCCAACCGCCCAGCGATTCAAACTGGTTACATGAAGTAAGCTCCGAATCCTGGGCCCAATCCACGAACGGTGAATAGTTTATGCCGAGCACCGTCTCATTATTATAGTTATTGCTCATAGCATACACATCTTTGTAATCCTTATCGAGCTTATACTCGTATTCACCTCTGTTCACACCCTCAATGACCTCCTTCGCCTTTTCAGCAGCCTTTGCGTAATATTCCGTTTTGTTCATCGGCCAGCCGGCCATAGCCATATACACTGCTGCCAAAGTAGATTTGGCTGCCTGCCGGGTTACATACACATTCACTCCGTTCAGAAAGCGGGGGCTGCCACTGTAACCCGTAGGCAATACGGCCTCAGCTTCGGTCAGGTCCTGCACAATATGACCATACACTTCTTCCACGGGGGATAGAGGTTTGGTATAATCATCGTTGACATTGTCCAGATTCATCGGCAGCGGTCCCCAAAGTCGCACCAAGGTAAAATAAGCGTATGCCCTCCAGAATTTAGCCTGCCCGAGGGCGATATTTATCTCATCTTGAGTGGTAGGTGTTTTAGAGGCCCCCTGTATGATCAAATTGGCAGCCTTTACAATGGCATAATGCATGTTCCACGCATCTTTGACACCCTTGTTGTTGTTTGCTGCGGCAAACTTGTCCATTTCTGCGGCAGGCTGTTTGTTGCTCCCCGGATTGGTCGTTATATCATCCCCCTGCCACTGGGGCAGCTGCATGTTCGTATATATCTGTGAAAGATTGACTTTCTGGTAAAGGGCATATATGCTCATGTTCAATTCATCCTGGGTAGAGAAGAAGTTTTCCGGAGTGAGTTTTCCCCTGGGATCTTCCGTTAAGAAATCACTGCACGACATCAGTGAAAATGACAGGGCAACCATAGTGCCTGCTATTATTTTTATTTTCATAAGTTCTTCTATTTTAGATTTAAAAATTCATCCGGAGACCGAATGTGAATGTTCTTGGGGAAGGATAGGCTCCCATGTCAATACCCGCGTCAACGTCAACGCTGCTGTTCGAGAAGGTAGTACCGGCCGGATCCATCCCCTTGTACCCGGTTATTGTAAAAAGGTTCTGACAGCTGAAAGTAAGCCGCAAATCAGCGAATCCCGTTGTCTTTTTGGGGAAAGTGTATGAAAGACTGATATTCTCCAGACGAAGGAAGTCCGCGTTCTCCAGCCATTTGGTTGAAACCGGCTGCAGATTATTTCCACCTTCGGTCAGGCTCGGGTATGTTGCCGAAGAGCCAATCTTGTCGAATCCCTTCAGATAGGCGTCTGCCAGAGTTACAAAGCGGGAATTCCCTTCGGCCGAAGCCATCGTATATCTTACAAGATTCAAACGTTTGGCTCCGAAAGATCCGTTGAAGAACAGGTTCAGATCCCAGTTTTTATAAGACAGGGAGTTATTCCATCCCAGGGTGAAATCGGGATTGGCCTTGCCGATGACCTTGCGGTCGCCACCGTCTATCATCTGATTTCCATCTACATCCGTGTAAGTGTCATGTCCCTTTTCATCTAAGCCGGTCCATTCATATCCCCAAAAAGTACCGATGGCCTCACCCGGCTTGATAATGGTGGCATAATCAACCATACCGGCAGCCGGACTGGAGCCGTTGATGAAATCATTCTCACCACCGGAAAGGCGTTCCACGCGGTTCTTCAAATAAGTACCGTTCAAGGTGGAGGTCCATTGGAACCGGTCATTCTGCATAATCCGGGCGGTCACGCTCAAATCAATACCACGATTACTGATTTCGCCGTCATTCACCCAAAAAGAGTTACCGCCGACATATCCGGGGATACTTCTTTTAAGCAACGCATCTGTAGTACGCTTATAGAAATAGTCCACACTGAAATTCAGCCGCCTGTCAAACAGGGAGAACTCCAAGCCCAGGTCGAACTGTTTGGTCTTCTCCCACGTAAGCTCAGGAGTCGCTATGTCATTTGCCCAATAACCGGTAAAATTACTGTTGGTTCCAAAATTGTATGCAGTAGCACTCATAAGGCCCATGGTCGCGTAAGGACTGATAGCCTGGCTACCCACAATACCATAACTGGCGCGAAGTTTAATGTCCTGAACCGAGGAAACATCCTTCATGAAATCCTCATTGCTCAACGTCCAAGCTGCGGCAATAGAAGGAAAGTACCCCCATTTCTTTTTGGCAAAGCGAGAAGAACCGTCGGCACGAAATGTTCCGGTAAGCATATAACGATCCTTATAATTGTACATGACACGGGCCACTCCCGACATCAACGCCCATTGCTCGTAACCATTGTTTGCATCACGAGAGGAAGCCATACCCACATTCCACCAGCCCACACCCTCGGTCAGGAGGTTGTTACCGGTTATACCCATTGTCCTGGTTTCGGAGGAGGTCACCTCATATACGGCCGTGGCTGTCAGATGATGGTCGTTCCAAGAACCCGTATATGTCAGGTTGTTGGAACTCTGCAGCATCAGGCGGTAAGTGTCATTGTTGCCCATACCACTCTTGGTCCCCACTCGTTTGGAGCTGAAACTATAACTTTTCCCGTCATAATAGTCCACGCCATTGGTTGTGGTGAATGTCAGCCCCTTCATTATATCAAGGCGCAAATCAACACCTCCGTTGAAAACATTGGTCATTGTCTCTCCCGACTGCAGCTTTAGGATACCGACCGGGTTGGAAGCTATGGAATTATAAGTATCGGTGTTATAGTTCCCGTTTTCGGCCATCATCGTCATGGTAGGCGAATAGTTCAAAGCAATCCAGATCGGATTATCCTTACCGGAGGCAAAAGATCCCCCGCGACGCACACCGTGGGAAGCATTGATGTCAGCCGTGATATGCAGCCAGTCGGTAAGCTGTGAGGAAAGATTCGCCTTCGCCTGATAACGCTCGTTCTTCGATTCAATGACCACACCTTCCTGGCTCATGTAGTTGGCGGAAATGTAATATTGGGTCTTCTCGCTACCATTGGAAAGAGCCAACTTGTAATTCTGGGTGATCCCCGTACGGAAAATCTCATCCTGCCAGTCGATGCCCGCCGTTCCGTTCTGATAGGATTGCATCTCTTCGTTTGAGAAATCAATACCTTTGACCTCCTTGAGCGCCAGAGCGTAATCGTATGCTCCAAGGATATCGTATCTCTTATATACATTGGAAACTCCCACTGATGCGTCGAACATAATTTCACGCACACCGGCCTTACCACTCTTGGTAGTGATCAGAACGACTCCGTTCGAACCCCTGGAACCGTATATGGCAGTGGACGATGCATCTTTGAGAACCTGCATCGAACGGATGTCCTCGGGATTGATACCGTCCAAACCGCTTTCGCGGACGATTCCGTCAACCACATACAAAGGGTCGTTGCTTTTGCTGATGGAGTTAGCACCGCGGATGCGGATTTTCACGCTTCCCCCGGGGACGCCGCTGTTCTCAACATGAACGCCACTGACACGCCCCTGAAGAGCGTCTGCAACCTGGGTTATAGGCTGGTCCTTGAAATTTTTGTTGTCCAGCACGGCTACGGAACCGGCCATATCCGCTTTTCTTACAGCACCATAGCCAATAACAACCACCTCGTCAAGGACTTCGGCATCTTCCTTCAAAACGATGTTTAACGGTTCACCTGTCCAGGCTATTTCCTGGCTCTGATAGCCGACATAAGAAACAACAATTATATCCCCTTTTTTTACGTTCCTAAGGGAAAAATCACCGTCAAGTCCCGTAATGCTGCCGTTTGTCGTCCCTTTGACAAGTACGGATGCACCGATAATGCTTTCGCCATTGGCATCTTTGACAACTCCTTGACAGATATCACTCTGTTCGATAATTTGTCCCCTCAGGGAAGGGTAGTCAGGGAACGCATAAACCTGCATCCCACACAATAGCGAGAGCGACAGAATTGCTCCCGCTGTTTTTTGAAGTGTATTCATAAATTATTTAGTTAGGAAAAAAGTTCGATAAGAAACATGTTCAGGCGTTATGCTCTTTTTAATACAAGTTCTGTATTCTACCCGGATCATATCTCCTTGGTTGAAACGCTGAAAGTTTCAATAAGGGTATTACCATCTGTTATATATTCTTTTTCCAAACGGTTAACCTCCTTGTCGTCAATGTAGCCTATTACTGTTATATGAAGTCGTTTACCCGCCTCCGAGATACTGGAAACCGAACCGGCACAGGTCATGAAAAATGCGTTCCCATTTGTACGACAAGACATGGTTGCCGTCCTTATTTGGGCAGAATAGGAATCACCAATGTATTCTCCCTTGTCATTGTACAACTTGGCAGGACCACCCTTGTCAGCACCACCGATACTTACACTCACTTCAAATGAATCTGTGTCACCGGACTGTTGGATTACAATTTTATGAATTCCTGTCTGAAAATCAGATGCGTTTTCCGTTCGTTCATTGTCACATCCTATAAATATAAATCCGGCCAAGAACAAGACAACACTCCATAATGTGAATTTACTTTTCATATTTATATTTACAACAATAATTGATAAAAATAATATATCTATAAATCTTGCCAAGAAGAATATTAATCATCTAAGGCAAACAAATTGTATAATTAGCAACAATATATTTATTGAATATAATACGCAGCGCATTATTTACTGTGCAAATAAAAAATAAGATAAAATATTATTGATTATCATTTTGGCTCTATGATTTATCAATATGGTCTAGCAATTTGGATTATATAAAACAATATTATGTAACAGAGTTAATTCATCAAATAGTAGTATGAAAGATTTATATAACTAATCTACATCTTTCCAAATTGCATTCCTTTAGTCAAAATACTAAAACTTCCAATAAAAGAATTTTAGTTCGTTATGTATTCTTGTTTTAAACGAGTGACTTCTTTGTTCATAACATAAGTCATTATCTGAAACCGTTTATTTGTCATTTCCTTAAGATTCTATTAAGAATCAATACAGAGATAGAAAAACACATTGTTCTTCGTATGTTAGGATAGTTATTGATCTTCTCCTGCATACGTCCTGAACAGTTCTAAGAATTCAGGTTCATTGTTATATAGCCATTCTCCTTTTTCGCCTACGGTAACTCTATGCATCACTGTTCACAATATCTCCATTATCCTGATGTATTCTTTATCAACCAAACACAGGTATTGTACTAACTTTCCTAGTACCGATTCCATTGTGCCCCTCCGTATGTGCTTATGGTGTTTCCTCTCGCTGCACAGCGTGCTTTCTATCTGATTTTTGTAACAGAAAGAGGACTGGAGATGTCCTGTTGGGAAAAAACTAAAACTTTTGGCAGGTAATATGACTTGTTTTAGTAAAAGAAGCATATGGAAGATACACTTACGAAGGAAAAGGGAGCATTGTCATTGCGCAATCTGATAATGCTATACAATGTTGTAAAAAGATATCATTTTCATAACTCAACAGCTTGAAATTCCAGAGCAAAAAAGAATGCACTACCTAAAATCAGGGGACAGGTTATAATTATTTGTCAAAGTTTTTAATCGACTTAGTTGGAGGATGGGGCGGTTGCATCCATTTTCACAAAGCAAAGCTTAAAGAGTATTTTGTAACATACGGTTTTATGACATAAAAAACGGAACAAGCTGCCTTTTTCCATCCTATACAGGGAAATGACCATAAATTCAAAAATACTAGGACAGCTTTCTTCTTTTAAAAGGATTTTTTTAAGACTTCAGAGAACCAGTATTAACTCAAAATTCATTTTTCAACAAGGTATATCAAATCAATAAAAATCCGAGATATTCCCATTAAAAATAACATACTCAATAAAAACCATAAACAATAAAAATGTTATATCATGTTTCTCCAGATACATAAATGTACTGCTTGTTTTTGTCTCATTTGTAAAGATCTCACAATCGCATGTTTCCAAATATAATCTGGAAACATGCGATTGTGAGATCCTAAATGTTCATAATTATCTTGCCAGATCCCAATGACTATAAAAGAAATCATCTTTAAATGAGCGTTGTATCATCGTATATTGATCAATTCGACAGGTTGCCTCTTTACATTATCCAAAGGCATACTATAATATCTAATATTCTTAAAATCAATAGTTTTTAGGTCAATACAACGAATATTACTATTATACATAGTTCGATAATAAATGATACAATTTTGTGTATCTGTAGCAACTGTAAACTGAGTAGCACTTGGTACATCAGCAGAAGCTTTTCCCCATGGCTGCTCAGTACCTGTTGGAATATCGAAATTATTCAGGATATGAAATGCCTGAAAAATACTTTCCTGAGCAGAGGCCTGTTGCGGAGCTGTCAATTGGAAGAAAGTAGCACGGACAAATCGAGATGGAGGAGTAAAATCACCCGGAAGTCCAAGTAGACCAGCTCCATGTCCGAAGGATTTCATCTGTAAAGGACCATAATTATGTTCCGGAGGTGTACCAGGTTGTAAATTGATATAATTATTCAAATTTGTCCAATGCCATTCCAAACCGGGAGAATTGGTCAAAACTCCCAAAGGATTTTCATAAAAATGCATGATTTCATCTACTATCTCAAGGACAATCTGTCGCCCAGAAGGTTCAGTAAACCGCCAATGAACAGTAGAAGAACGGGGATCAATATTGGTAACACGTATATTTTGAAGTTTTTCCTTGACTTCATTTACATTTCCACATTCACCTAATACATAAGACACTAACTGGAAGTCCGCTAAACTTCTCTCCTTTTGGGATGGATCATAAGGAGGATATTTTCCATAATTAGGGAAATAAAAAAGGCCGGCAGACAAGCCCTTTTCATTTACTCCTTCTACCATAAATTCCTTTTGTTCCACGGACAAGCCTATGAATCCATACTTGGTTGTAAATTTCATACCATCCATCCCGGAAGGGGTAAGTGACTGAAGCTCCTGATGGCGGGGCACAACTACATACATTGTATTCATAACACTTTCTGCCCATTCAATAGTACGTGCCGTAACGACTGTGCCATCACCGCTTTTTAACGTAATACCTGTACAAGCATCCATCGGTGCTTGTGATTGCAGCCCAATTGTGGCCAGCAAAATTAACGATTGTTTTGAGTTCATAAACCACTATTTTTTATGTTTTAATAATAAAACAGTTGAAAGATAAAACTGTTTGAAATAAGGGGAATAAATGAAAAAGTAGAAAAAGCTGAGAATGCTTTGCTGATCATTGATTAAATATAAGCAAAGAAAATGTCATAAAAGTGTAGGGCGTTTTCTTCAATAATCCTCCTCCAATGTGTAGCATGGGGGGCTATTCATCAAGACAAACAGATAGTTTGATATCGTTTGACATCCGACACGCTTTCCAATAACTTCCGAGAGTGTCAGTAGCGATTCGGCCTTGCCCAGCGGTGACTCTTCGAGGTAGTCGGTGACATATAGGAACGGGATGTCCAGTTCTTTCAATTTATCCTCCATTGAGTTTGTCCCGTTCACGCCGTAGAGCTGACGAGGGCCGGGTCGAGCGAAAGCAGCACTCATAGTTGATGTTCCCTTAGTAACCGATGCCGCCGATACTGTCGTGGTGCGCCTGGACCCCGGGATTGGAGATATACTCTTACCCGATACACCGGCTAGGCGGCCGGCCTCGCCGACTACATTGAGCATTGCGATATGAGTCGAGGATATACAGGCGATGCGTTTGGCTTCGACCGTCAAAACTTGTCCCTCAAATCCTTCGGAAAGGGGTTCGCCGTCTCGGGCGATGAATAGCTGTGCGGTAACGCTGTCCGCTCCTGCCACGGGTTCGTGACGGTGATCAATACATCCTCCTTTCCGTCGGCATCTTGGATATCGAAGTCGGAAGCATATTCCGAAGTGTAAACCGGTTGAGTGAGACCTGTCAGGCGGGCACTCCTGTTGTTACAGCCTGTCCATACTAGCGCAAGTAACAGTAGCGGGGGCAATTTATTAGCACTTTCATATAATTATAATATGTGGGACACTATTTCTTAATTTTTCCAAGATTTTGAGGTGATACCAATGAACAACTCAAAATTGATGCCTGGCATTGGGCAGGATAGTACCGAGAAATAATCCTCGTTGAGGAGATTATTGAGCAAATTTCAACTGAACATCCATCGGTTTGAGCAACAGCTTCTTCTCAAATAAGATGTTACTCATGAAATACCGGGGTAGATCTCCAGTCAGTGTGTAGTCGTTGCTCGACATGGTGAAACACTCCGAGTAGAACGCCCACTTGTAGAGAAATGCCCATGTACCCCATGAAAGGCGTCCGGTCAGTGATGGGGAGTATTTCGGGACGTATGGCAATTGTTTTCTTACCGACTGGTCGGCAGGGGACATCTTTTCGCCCTCGTTTATTGAGGGAGTCCACGAGTAGGATCCGCTGAGGTCGATGAGCCAGTTTTTGCCGGCTGTACGGCAAGATTGGCTTTTACCTCGACACCATAAGCATGTACCTTTTTCACGTTTCGTGGTGAGAAAAAGCCCTTGGTTGTCGGTAGCCAGATGATCCGATCCTCGATTTAGGAATTGAACCACGTGGCACTGCCATCCAGTTTGTAGACGTTCTTCTTGTCGACATCGAAACTCACGCCCGCATCATAACTGAAACCGTGCTCGTTTTTCAGACTGGAGTTCCCACCGGGTAAAAAGTAAAGATCATTTAAGGTTGGGAAACGGTAATTATGCGAAATCGAAGTTTTTTATCATTATATCCCCTTTATGGGAAAGTAGATTGGACAAGCTCATTACTCCCCCTGAAACGACAAAGTAACCGTTATGTTGATCTCTCAAAATTTTTCCCAGTTGTAGCGTGACTACGGTAACAAAAGAACTACTATCATATAAAGAGTGAGGCCAGAGGGATTATCGTAAACGATATCGCACGTATCAAAGCTAATCTTGGGATGTCACACTTGGCCCAAAATGGGTAAGGAGCAGAAGTCCTGTTAATAACCGTCCAGCTGAATACCACCCATACTGCCGCTAAAAGAAGGAAATATAAGAGTCTTATATTTTGAATATCACAATATTAGAATACTTGGATATTTAGTCTCTTTATTTATCTGAATTACGGTTTCCTTTTTACACGAAATACATTTATAAAAGAGAGAAAAAAATTTGAGAAATTGTAGATTCAGTTAGTATTTTAGCACAAAGAACTAAAATGATAAATAATAGAGCCAAAAATGAAATATATTATTTTATAAAAACTAAGATCTTTGCAAAATAAAATCAAAACACAAAGCATCATGAAGAAAATTTTTACAACTTTGTTTTTATCTGGTATTTTTATGTATCACACAAATGCCCAGACTGCGGTAGAAGGTAATAAATTCTTGGACAACTGGTCCATTGGGGTTAGTGCAGGAGGAACAACCCCGTTAACACATCACTCCTTCTTTGGAAATATGCGCCCAATCACGGGGATAGAATTGAATAAACAATTGACACCGGTTTTTGGTTTCGGTCTAGAGGCAGTCGGAAGTTTTAACACTTCACAAAGTCGGACAGTTTTCGACCGCTCCAATGTTAGTCTATTGGGGCTGGTGAACCTGAACAATCTTTTTGGAACCTATACGGGAACCCCAAGACCTTTTGAAATCGAAGCGATCGCCGGAATCGGGTGGTTGCATTATTACATGAACCAGGGAATGGGTTCCGATCAGAACAGCATGTCAACAAAACTGGGGCTAAATTTTAATTTTAACTTGGGAGAAAGTAAGGCGTGGACACTAGCTCTCAAACCAGCCTTGGTCTATGATATGAACGCTATGGGTTCCGAGCCCGTGTGTTTCCACTCTAAACAGGCAGTATGGGAGATATCTATCGGACTGAAATATCACTTCGGATGTAGTAATGGGAAACATCATTTTACAAAGGTGAGACCTTACGACCAGCAGGAGGTGAATGTTCTGAACGAGAAAATCAATCAACTTCATTCACAAATCGGAAAAAATGCCGAAGCGTTGGAGGAAGCAGTTCAGAAAGTGACGGAACTGGAAGTTGCGTTGGCCAAATGCCAGAGCCAAGAACCAAAAATCATGAAAGACACTATTGACAACAGCAGAAAGACACTGGAATCCGTCATAACTTTCCGCCAAGGCAAGACAACCATTGACAACTCTCAACTCCCGAACATCGAACGTATCGCGACTTATTTAAAGAACCACAAGGAAGCAAGTGTGGTCATCAAAGGATATGCCTCCCCTGAGGGAAGTGTGGAAGTGAACGAGCGGCTTGCTCAACAAAGAGCGGAGATTGTAAAAAAAATGCTAACGGACAGGTATGGAATTGCAGGAAAACGGATTGTAGCCGAAGGCCAGGGAATAGGGAACATGTTCGAGGAGCCTGATTGGAATCGGGTAAGTATCTGTACAATCAATGTGGAAAAGGAATCTCACAAGCACTAAATGGTCTGGATATAAACCGGGAAGATACAATTGTCTGAACCGAATGCATTAATAATTTTTATCTATACTTAATTTGAATGTCATGAACAAGTATATATCTGAAATGATCGGGACAATGGTTCTTGTATTAATGGGATGTGGAAGTGCCATTTTCGCAGGGGATACGCCTGGGGCAGTTAGCACTGGAGTGGGTACGGTGGGAGTTGCCATGGCCTTCGGACTGTCAGTGGTCGCCATGGCATACACCATTGGCGGGATATCTGGTTGTCACATAAACCCAGCGATTACGCTGGGTGTATACTGCTCGGGAGGAATGGGCGGTAAAGATGCCCTGTTATACATGATTTTTCAGGTAATCGGAGGGATTCTTGGGTCGACCATACTTTTCATACTGGTTTCCACGGGATCATATTCCGGTCCCACTATGACAGGGAGCAATGGCTTTGGTGAGGGAGAAATGTTACAGGCCTTTATTGCCGAGACCGTTTTTACATTTATTTTCGTTCTTGTAGCACTGGGAGCTACAGACAAAAGGAAAGGGGCCGGTAAATTGGCGGGGTTGGCCATCGGATTGACACTTATCCTCGTGCATATCGTGTGTATCCCAATCACCGGGACATCGGTAAATCCTGCACGTAGCATAGGACCAGCGCTTTTCGAGGGGGGCAGCGCGATTTCCCAACTTTGGCTTTTTGTTGTCGCTCCCTTAACAGGAAGTTTGGCTAGTTCCATTGTGTGGAAAACTATTTCTCACCATAGTGATAAACAACAATGATGGAAAAGAGGATGATTGGAGCCTTCGCTTCTCGTGTCATCCTCTTTTGTTTGATACGCTAACAAGTAATATCTTTTGATAGCATTCATCTGTATATGCCTCTTTCCCGTGAAAGAGCAGAGAGTTTGATATCACTAATTTCGACATTGTTATACTGTATAATTACCAATCGCATATAATGTGTTTAAATTGATATTTCAGTATATGACAAAAATTTTAACACAATATAAAATGTCAAAAAGTAACTCTTTACAGAATTCCAAGGTGTTTGTTATGCGTGGAAATGTGATAGACATAGCCGTGGGTGTAATCATTGGCGGCACCTTCGGGAAAATAATTTCTTCAGCAGCGGCGGACATCATCACCCCGATAGAAAAGCCAATAGGCGACACTAAGTTCTCGGAACTGAGATGGGGCTATATTTCGCCCGGATAGTCAGCGAGATTGAACAGACGACCATGTTAAAGAAACGAAAAACGTTTGTTTAAACGGCATGATCGGTATCAGGCAGGGAAAGTGTCTAAGGAATAACAGACTACTCCTTGAGGGTGGCGACTTTCCTCTACCTAAACGACAAAATAGTACGAACATTAAAACTGTGATATGACTAAAGCAGATATTATAAAGCGGATCTCCGAGGAACAAGGGATTGACCAAAAGACCGTTGCCTTGGTAATCGAGGGTTTCATGAAATGCGTGAAGGATGCACTTGGCAGAGGCAGAAGTGTATTTCTGCGCGGGTTCGGCACATTTTCTTTAAAGAAAAGGGCAGCAAAGAAGGCACAGAATATCCAGCAGCACACAACTATATTTATTCCGGCTCGTAAGGTTCCCCATTTTAAACCCTCGGATTCTTTTCTATTGTGCCGGGAAGGAGATAATCGAAAATAGACTAGCCATAGAACTATTATTACTTGCTATAGTCGGCTTGTATTTATGATGGCGAAAATTTGATTTTTCTGCTTTAAATTTATCTGTGAAATAGAACACATTTCCACTGACTGTTATGCATTTTATTTGGGGCGTTGATTACCGATATTTGTATTTATAGTTTTTACTATATTACATATGGAGTAAATCCTTTCTCATACTTTTCCACATGGAATCCAAACAATGGAATAGGCTTTTGCAAAGAATATCAGTGAGGTTAATCTATGGTATTCGCCAGCATTACTCTTGTGTATAATATAATGTACCTCGAAATGTTTGTCGACTTCACATGCTTTATATTCTATGTGAAAGACTTGTTGCCCTTCCAAAGTAATACAAGGAAGTTTCATACCTCCAAATAGTGTATAGTCGAAATAGTCAATCTGAAATTCATACCATCTGTCATATGGATCGGCTTGTTTTGCCGTACTATCCTCATTCGCACAAAAGGGTGGATATTGAAAATACCCGAATAATCCTCTCACTATTCTACCTTTAAAGTACAAAAGGCCTACAGGAATTATACACTTTCCTGACATGCAGTGTAAGGGAATTGTATGCTTTTTATTTATACCCTTGTATGTCCCATATTTTTTAAGGGACCGTTGAAATATATTTCGTCATTATTACCTTTCCTCTCTTATTTTTATGGGGAAAAAAGATTTATGTACGAATATGTGACATGGGAGGAATTCTCGTGGAAGAGGAAAAAGAGAAATAACAGATTCTTGTCACACTCGAACGGACTGGTAGTAACTGTACCGTGGGACCCGGATATTCGATTTCAGCTAAATGTCCCTGTGTGACGAGCTGAAAAAGTGAAGTATCGGCTGACAAGCGATACCTTTCGGTATAGGGACCTAATATTATTAACATCCATCGTCTGCACCTTCTACTTTAGAATATGTTTGCAAAATAATATGAATTCCATTGAGCTTACAATAAATTTTAATACGATCAGATACGGATATTATGCGACAAAATCAGTTTCGAGATCTACAATTATGAACGCTGGATAGGAATGTGACGGACGGGATTTCACCTTCTCATTAAATTCCGCCAGACAAAAGAGAGAATAGCACAAATAATAGAAGAACGGGTGATCATCCCCATAATAATCGAACTTTTGGGAAAAACATTTACATAAAATACTATCGGGAAGAGACTTGTCGTCTGACAACCAATGGGAGGCCGTTTGTTGGAATCTCCAATTCAAGCACGGGGCTGGTATTTTTTTAGGAAGTCCACATCCAATGGACAAACTTGTATCATAAATACTCCCTATATAATACGGAACAGATGCGTGAGTTGTAGGCGGTAGTCACCCCCTGATAACGGTTCGCACGGGCATACGACATACCTTAACAAAAGGTGTACACCTGCCTTACAGTTCTGTAAACCATGTGCACCTTTTGTATTTACACTCCACTACTATTTATTGATATTCATGTTAGTTGATTATATATCAAAATCTGCCATTCCCAGCAGCTTATTTTCTTGCCGGAAGGCATCGATTGTCAAACTTAAAAAGAACGAACCGTATGAAAGCATTAACGACACACCGTCTGCTGGATTGCTTCAGGAAAGCGGTCCAGGGAGAAGAATCCATCTCAGAAAACATATTGTCATCCGCTTACGATGAATTACTAGACTATCTGCTACAACTTGCAAAAGGTGAACTGCCCTTTCTTGAAAAGCTCCGGTACCTATATCATCTGGAAGTGGAGTTGGACACCTGCCTGAACATGGTGGAGAAAACTACCAGCAAACATCTACATGTATGTCTGAAAAAGGCAGTCGCTCTTGTCAAGACCGAAATCGAATTACTCCGTTTCTCCGTAGAACATCCCGAATACTGCGCTGTTCATCCGGCTACAGAAGAGAATAACGCATCCGTTATCTCCCTCCACTGGAAGAGTTCCCTAGTAAACCTGATGGAGCTGATCGCCTCATTGTACTACTTGGGAGTGATAACGGACGGCAACGGTAACCAGCAGTCATTCGCTTCCCTGGTGGTAGCATTCGAAGGATTCCTGCACATCCGAATTCCCAAGCCCTATGATTTACGTGCAGACCTTGCCAGACGCAAGAAAAGTCTCTCGGTATTGCTCCCAAAACTCCGGGAGGCCTTTGAAAAAAACATCATAAACTGCGGGATCGGGCACGGATGACAGAGAGGAAAATCCCCCTGTCAGCAAAAGTCATTTTTTGTCAGAGATAGTCACCTTCCGAAATTAGGCAGGTATCCGAATTATCGTTTACTTTGCTCCGGTAAAAACATCAATAATATGGCTAAAATCAAACAGGCGTACAAGAAAGAGAAAACGGCCGCTTCCCGGACATGAAGAGGGGGGCGCAGTCCGAAGGAATCCTCCCAGCTCCATTCCTATTACTACGGATTCCGTCTGAACGAGCTCCAAAACATCGAGTTCGAGCGGCTCTATGAGAATTCCGGTGCCGGAACCAAGTCGCAGTTCATCCTGGCGTCCATTTTCGGCAAACCGATGAAAGTGGTGAAAATCGACAAGGCGGCCACGGACTATTACATCAAGCTCACCAACCTGCAGAGCGAGTACCGCCGCATCGGGGTGAACTATAACCAGATTCTCAAGGCGGTCCATAGCGGGGAACTGACCGAAAAGAAAGCCCTCGCCCTGCTTTACAAACTGGAACAGCTGACCGTGGAACTCGTATCGTTGAACAAGGAAATCATCCGTCTTACCAAAGAGTTTGAACAATGGTTGCAAAGATAACATCCGGTGCCGCCATCTACGGGGCGCTGTATTACAATCAGGAAAAAGTGGAGAAGGGGAAAGCGCGGACACTGGCATGAAACCGCGTGATGGAGACACCGGAGGGAAAGGTCGGCATCACCGAATGCATGCGCAGCTTCGAACCTTACCTTGCCATGAACCGCCGGACGGAAAAGCCGGTGATCCACCTCTCGCTCAATCCCCATCCCGATGACGTGCTCTCCGACGAACAGCTGGAAGCCATCGGACGGGAATATATGGACAAGCTCGGATATGGCGACCAGCCTTACATTATCTTCCGCCATGACGACAACGCGCGTCCTCACATCCATATAGTCTCCCTGCGCATTGATGAACAGGGAAGAAAGCTTAGGGATTACAAGGAATGGGAACGTTCGACGGACATCTGCCGGGAACTAGAAAGGAAATACGGCCTGCTGCAGTCACGTGGGGAGGAATACAGGATTTCCCGGCCGATGACCGCGGTGGACTACACGAAAGGCGATCTGAAACATCAGATTGCGGGTGTGGTAAAACCGGCTGTGCAGAATTACCGCTTCCAGTCGTTCAAGGAGTTCAGGGCACTGCTCGGACTTTTCAACGTGACCGTGGAGGAAGTGCATAAGGTCGTGGACGGGAAACGTTGCGACGGTCTGGTCTATGCGGCGACCGACTGAAAGGGAAAACGTACCGGGGTCGGAATCAAATCCAGCAATATCGGTAAAAGCGTGGGATACCGTGCCCTCCAAAAGAGGTTCTCACAAAGCAGAACATGGATGAAAAAGCATCCCCTGCCGGAAAAGACAAGGGAAAACATCCGTACGGCACTCCGCCGGGATACCCGTGAAGGGTTCCTGCACGAGCTGGCAGGCAAAGGCATCGTGCCCGTACTCTGGGAGAACGGGGCGGGCGTGATCTACGGCGTGACCTATATAGACCATAATATCAGGGCGGTCTTCAAGGGATCGGCGCTCGGCAAGGAGTTCTCCGCTTCGGTTATCAACCGGAAATACGGCACGCTCCCGTCCGTCCCCGACAGGCCGGCTCCCGGACAGGAACCGCCCGTGAATACGGACACAAGGGAGACGGGGCTTGCGGAAGGCCTGCTGGATATCTTCTCCATGGAATCCTGTCCCTACCCGGCTGAGGACATTCCCCGGAATATTTATGGAAAGAAGAAAAAGAGGAAGGGGCGGAAAGGCCCGCGGATCAACTAACGAAGTATTCACATATAACAACCAATCATATCCCATATGGCACAAGAAGATTCCAGAGGACTCGGCAAGACCATCGACTTCATGCGGGCGGTTAGCATCCTGTTCCTCGTGATGAACATCTATTATTTCTGCTATCCGTTCTTCCATGCCGCCGGCTGTACCAACGGCATGGTGGACAGGATACTGCTGAATTTCCAGCATGACACCGGACTGTTCACCAGCTCCCCCGTGACCAAATGCTTCAGCCTGATGTTCCTTTTTTTCTCCTCGATGGGCGCCAAAGGGCGGAGGGTCTCAGAGATGACATGAAGGCGTATCGGCTGCTACCTGGCAGCCGGGCTGTTCCTCTATTGGGGAAGCGAGCTTTTCCTCACCGCTGGCTGGAGTGTTCCGCTCACCACCCTTGCGTATGTGTCCGCCCTTGCCGCCGGGTACATCTGCCTGCTCACCGCAGGCATGTGGGTCGGGCGTCTTTTAAAGGAACATCTGATGGATGACGTCTTCAATGAGGAGAACGAGTCCTTCATGCAGGAGACTCGCTTGATCACCAACGAATACTCGGTGAACCTGCCCACACGGTTCTATTATAAGAAGAAATGGCATGATGGGTGGATCAATGTCGTATTGCCCCAAAGGGGCTGCATAGTGGTCGGATCACCGGGCAGCGGGAAGAGCTACTGTGTCATCAACCAGTTCATCAAGCAGCAGATAGAGAAAGGTTATGCGCTTTATTGCTATGATTTCAAGTTTGTGTGACGTGGAAAGTTACGCCAGTAGCTGTCTGTCAATCGTTCATCGATAGAGCAGACCTATTGTTTCACCAATAGTAGCCTACGAGCAGGTGCGCTTATACAAGGGTATCAAGCTGCTCGGACAAGGTAGCCCTCCCGAAAGGGTAAGAATGAACCGTGAGGGAAATTCAAAGGTCGCAAGCATTATGCGGTTGGGGAGCTTGGCTCGGAAGGTATGGTCAACGTAAGTGAATTGCTAATAAACGTCGTTAAGTCGAACAAGCCTACTAATGCTATCAGGCTTGAACCAAAAGGTAAAGTGGCTGGTTGTCCCTGTGAATTTTGGGGGCACGTGAACAATAGAGCCATCGGCGAAGAGGCAAGACCTAACCCATTCCCGGTACTGGTGTAAAACACGGTAAGCCCATATATCTCCCGTAAGGGTAGGAGAACCGCAAGGTAATCTGACGGATATGTGGGTAAAGGAGAACCGGAGAAAGCGAATGCCATCCCGTAATCGGGTGGATAGGGATTGAGCCGAAACCATGAATTGTTTTTGACAACATTATCCTACGTGAAAGCGGGCAGACTTCCGGTATGGTGACGTTTTACAAGATAACTTTTAGAACTTATGAAAGAAGAAAAGCAAATGTACGAAAACAAAAAATCGTGTGCGTCTTCTGACTGCAATGGTCGGACTTGGGAAAGCATAGACTGGAACAAGTGCGAGCAGGCAGTCAATAAGCTACAAGCGCGTATTGTAAAAGCTCAGAAAGCAGGTAAGTTCGGCAAGGTAAAAGCCTTGCAATGGACACTTACCCACTCGTTTTATGCCAAAGCATTGGCGGTCAAGCGAGTTACTTCCAATAATGGAAAGAAGACTTCAGGGGTTGATAAAATTCTTTGGTCAACTCCGCAATCGAAGTTCAAAGCCATTGTGACACTAAGAAGAAGAGGCTACAAGCCCCAACCGTTAAAAAGAGTAAATATCAAGAAAAGTAACGGCAAACTTCGCCCGTTGGGAATACCGACAATGAAAGACAGAGCCATGCAAGCACTTTATCTGATGGCATTGGAACCAGTGTCTGAAACTACAGCAGACAACTATTCCTTTGGTTTCAGGAAAGACCGCAGCACGGCAGACGCTATGGCTCGATGCCATTCGCTTCTGTCCAAGAAAACATCCGCCCAATGGATATTGGAGGGAGATATTAAAGGTTGTTTCGACCATATAAGCCATGAATGGTTGATGAAGAATATCCCTATGGATAAATCCATATTACAAAAATGGCTAAAATGTGGGTACGTATATAACAGAGAACTTTTCCCGACAGAAGAAGGTACACCGCAAGGAGGTATCATATCACCGACACTTGCCAATATGACGCTTGACGGTTTACAGAACCTATTGGAAACCCATTTCCCGTGGGAACGGGTATCAGGAAAATCAGGATGGTACTGCCCGAAAGTCAGATTGGTGCGTTATGCAGACGACTTCATTATAACAGGTGATACTAAAGAAATATTGGAACATAGTGTAAAACCTTTGGTAGCTGATTTCCTCGCAGAAAGAGGACTGACACTGTCAGAAGAGAAAACTAAGATTACACATATAACGGATGGTTTCGATTTTCTTGGTTTCAATGTACGGAAATTTGGAGATACCCTGCTGACACAACCCTCTAAAGATAGGACAAAACGAATGTTGAGCAAAGTCAAAGATGAAATCAAACGATTCCGTGGCGATGCTCAACATGAGCTGATTATGCGATTGAACCCGATACTTAACGGATGGGCAAACTATTACAAACATAGTGCAGCCTCAAATGTCTTTCGTAAGACAGATTATCAAATCTATAAGAAGTTATGGCGGTGGGCACTCCGCAGGCATGGTAACAAATGCAAAGGGTGGGTTAAGAACCGCTATTTCCATAGAATTGATGGTCGTGACTGGGTATTTGCAGTTAAAAGGAAGAACGAAAAGCATGAGGAATATTTTATTCCAATCACTATTCTGTTCAATACGAAGATTGAAAGATACCCCCAACTGAAATGTGATGTCAATCCTTTTGACCCTGAATGGAAGCAATACCTTGAAAAAAGGAGAACTGCCAAAATGAAAATGAGTTTGAAAGGTAAGAGGTCACTTATCTCAATGTGGGAAAGACAAAATCGAAACTGCGTGTTATGCGGACAGCCGATAACAGCAGAAACCTCATGGCACACCATGAGCCAGCAGAAGAATGGCAGAAACCACCTCTGTTTAGTTCATGATGGTTGTTATCAAAGTGTTACACATAAAAAGAAGAAGTAAATATGAGCGTATTTCTATTTGAAAAGGAATATTGTTTGCTTGAGCCGTGTGAGGGGAAACTTTCACGCACGGTTCTTAGGGGGGAAAGCACCCGTAAGGGTGCTGACCTACCCGACCCCGACCTGAGCCTTATCGTCTATAACCATCTGCTCAAGAATAAGGACAAGTACAAGGCGAACGTTCAGTTCTACGTAATCAACTTCGACGATCCGCGGCACAGCCACCGTTGCAACCCTATCAACCCGACATTCATGTCTGACATCGCCGACGCCTACGAATCGGCGTATGTGATCATGCTGAATTTGAATAGGACCTGGATACAGAAACAGGGCGACTTCTTCGTAGAAAGTCCGATCGTACTGTTTGCCGCCATCATATGGTATCTCAAAATCTACGAGAACGGGAAGTACTGTACCTTCCCCCACGCCATCGAGCTGCTGAACAAGCCCTACTCGGACATATTCACCATCCTGACCTCGTACAGGGAGCTGGAGAACTACCTCTCGCCTTTCATGGACGCCTGGAAAGGCGGGGCGATGGAGCAGCTCCAGGGCCAGATCGCAAGTGCCAAGATCCCGCTCTCGCGCATGATCAGCCCCTCGCTCTACTGGATCATGAGCGGGGACGACTTCACGCTGGATATCAATAACCCGGATGAGCCAAAGGTACTGTGCGTAGGCAACAACCCGGACCGGCAGAACATCTATTCGGCGGCCCTGGGGCTGTACAACGCCCGTATCGTCAAGATGGTGAACCGTAAGGGAAAGCTTAAGTGCTCCATCCTGGTGGACGAGGTTCCGACGATATATTTCAAAGGGCTCGACACCCTGATAGCCACGGCCCGCAGCAACAAGGTGGCCGTCTGTCTGGGCGCGCAGGATTTCAGTCAGCTGGTACGTGACTACGGTGAAAAGGAGGCGCGCGTCATCCAGAATACCGTCGGCAATATCTTTTCCGGGCAAGTGTTGGGGGAAACGGCCAAGAACCTCTCGGAACGGTTCGGGAAGGTGCTCCAGCAGCGCAAGTCCGTCAACATGACCCGTGAGGACACATCGACCAGCATCAGCACCCAACTAGACTCGCTGATACCGGCCTCGAAAATATCCAACCTCTCCCAGGGCATGTTCGTGGGAAGCGTCTGCGACAGTTTCCGGGAGAAGATGGAACAGAAAATCTTCCACTGCGAGATCGTCGTGGACAACGCAAGGGTGGCGGCCGAGACGAAAGCCTATAAACCGATCCCCGTGATTACGGACTTTACCGGCGGGGACGGTAAGGACCATATGCGGGAAGAGATAGAGCGGAACTACTACCGCATCAAGGAGGAGGTGGGCGGGATCATCCAAAAGGAGCTCCGCCGCATAGAGAACGATCCGAACCTGAAACATCTGCTGGAAACGGAAGATGACGGGTAACAATAGTTTAAACCATTCATTTTAATTTATCGAATCATGGAAAAGAAGAAAACCAGCGCGGGCTGTCTGCCCGGCAAACCCTGCTTCCCTTGGGTGGGAGGCAAGAGAAGACTGCTTCCGGTACTGATCCAGTCACTACCGGAGAATATCACGGAAATGGAAACCTATGTGGAACCCTTTGTCGGGGGCGGCGCCCTGTTCTTCTGGCTGAGACAGACCTATCCGCATATCCGTTGCGTGATCAACGACTCGAACGAGAGCCTAGTGAATGTCTACCGCGTCATACGCGACACGCCGGAAGAACTGGTCGGACTGCTTGCCGGCATCCAGGGCGAATACCACGCCCTTGAGGAACGTACGGAAAGAAGGGACTATTTCATGGAAAAGCGAAGGGTATTCAACGAGGAGTACCCGGATGACATCACCCGTGCCGCCCTTTTCATTTTCTTCATGCGCACCTGCTATAACGGCATCTATTCGGTCAACCGCAAGGGCAGGCTCTCGGTAACCTTCGGTACGGGCAGCCGCACCAGGATACTGGAGGAGGAACTGATCCGCTTCAACCACAAGCTGCTGCAGGGCGTCATCATCCTGGACGGGGACTACCGCCAGACGGAAAAATACGCGGGAGAGAAATCGTTCTTCTACTTCGACCCGCCCTACAAGCCCGTCAACGAGGCCGGTGCCTGTACCTCCTACATGCCGGACGACTTCGATGACGACTGTCAGATAGAGCTGGCCGGATTCTGCAGGGACTTGGGAGAGAAGGGAAGCAAATGAATGCTCTCCAACTCCGACCCCCGTCAGAAGAATCCAGAGAACACCTTCTTCGACGACCTGTACGCCGGCTTCCATATCCAACGACTGAGCATCTTCCGCTCGGTATGTTCCATACCCGAGAAGAGGGAGACGGTCAACGAACTGCTGATCAGAAATTATTAATGCACATCATTCAAAAACGTAAGAAGTTTAATACAGCGGGTGGAGATCTTTTCGCCTGCTGTATTAAAAACAAGTTTGAAATCTTTAACAGCCTCAATGATCCTGTCCATATCCTCAAAGAGCTTTTTCTGCGTCACGGGGGCATATACCTATGTGGACTGTATATTGTTATGCCCCAACATCTTGCCGATGGTCACTATCGGCACGCCCGCTTCAAGAATGACGAGCGAGGCAAACGAGTGATATCAAAATTGGAACAGAACACGTGAAGTTAGTAAATGAAGGAATGAGAAAGGAAAAATGGACAGGATATTGCAGATGTCCAATTACCAGAATGTTAGTTATCCGATTACCTGGGCTGAACAGATAACCAAATGAGAAGTAAAGAAGTTGTCACTGCGGCCATTATTCACTGTATGTTAGTATTTTGTATATAAAAAAATGCTTATAAATTGAACGATTTTGCCATTAAGTTTATTTGTTTGAACAAAGTACGCCAAATAAATTGAATTTACCTTATTTGGCGTATTTGATTTATATTTCAATGCTATTATAAGTTTAAGATAACCTATAAACCACATACATCAAATTGTTTTATCAAAATATTTACAGTCTCTATTATGGAATGCAGGATATGTGCCTTCAAGAATATCAACTATTACTTTGTTCATTTTTGGATTTTCTATAGCACCTGATTCATAAGTAACTTTATTTCCATCTAATTTATCTATTTTCATCTGAATAATTTGATCAGCATCACAAACAACAGCAAGGTTTGGATTATGAGTAACCATGATAATTTGACGTTTTTTCTTAGCTGTCTTGATAAAATGCACTAGATATTTGAATACGCTTTCATTATCAAGGTTTTCTTCTGGCTGATCTATGATTAACGGTTTATCATCCATATCTATAAAAAGATACAACAATAAAAGTAATGCACCTCTTTCTCCTGGGGATAATGATGACAACGGTTTTCCGTTCATTCTCAATTGAAAGAAAGGGATTACATAATCCATCCCGTAAATAAAATCGTATAATTCTTGTTTTGTATGCCCTTTCTTTAATTGTGCTTCAATTTCTCGATCGATATTTTGACCGTCTCGTTTGTCACATAGTAAATCATCGTTGATAAGACAAGCAAACTCTACTATTGATTGAATATTGGATATATCAATACTATCAATACTATCCTTTATTCTGGATGCGCCTTGTTCTTTACCGTAATAAGAACCTGCAGCTTGTTGACTAACATAATCAAACAATCGTTCGCCAAAACTCCTTATAGCAAAAGTTGAATTAAATTCAATTGGATAGTCTTTCAATTCCTCATGATAATCATGAATGAATTTTACAATAGGAGCAAAAAGGCTATTATAAGTATCAAGAACAAGATGTTTCTTTTGCATCAGCTCTTTAACATGTTGATTTCTAGTATTTTTCTTTATTGAAAGGTCATTGATAAGTCGGTGTTCAATATAATCTATACGCGCTTGAAGATTTTTTATTGTTCCATCTTTTTCTGGCGTACCGATTATCTTTTCTATCATGTTTTCCCAGTCTTGTTTATCTTTTAAATATTTTTGATATTCAAGTTCCGGAGCACTCAGCTTTTTCTTGATTTCTTCTAATTGCTGTAAAGTATGCACATATTTATATTTTAATCCTTCAGGATTCTTCTCATCAAGCTGGTTATTTATATCTGCCAGACGTCCATTTAGTTCATTAATCTTTTGGTCTATTAATTCAGGGTGAAATGAAAGGGTCATTATTGAATCAATATCCAATTTATTCTGTTCATATAAAGGGCGTAACTCATTTCTCGTAGATGTGATTTGGGCATAAAATCTTTCTAAGCGTACTTTACTGTCTGTGATATCTTGTATTAATTTTATAATCGCTTCTCGTTCATCATTTAACTTCTGCAATGACGTAAGAATAGTTTTGCAGAATTCCTGATTTTTTTCAATGTTTTCCTTAGCTTTCTTTGCATTAGGATCATCTTCCAGCGAAGGTTTCGCCACTTCTTGTGGTTTAGCTAATTGTGCATTACTTAATTGTTCTTGCTTGTATTTTAATTCATTTTCAATTTTGCTCTTATAGGAAAGAGTAAGCATTGCCTCTAGTTCTATAATGTCTGTATTGATAGATTTAATTAAAGACTTAATGTCATTACATGAAGCATTGTTCTCTTTTGTTAGATAATTGATTATACTTTCAAGGTCATTAAGACCGAACCTTTGTGCTGGCTCTAAATACTGAAATATAATCTTCTTCAGTTCATTTTCAAACTGTTGATCATCTTCAGTTGTACAAAGCGTTTCAAGGAAATTTTGTGGTATATATTTAACTCGCTCTGGCTGTGTTAAGTCCGACTGCATATCC
Source organism: Parabacteroides sp. KHUB-02 (assembly GCF_056640955.1). Classification (NCBI taxonomy): domain Bacteria; kingdom Pseudomonadati; phylum Bacteroidota; class Bacteroidia; order Bacteroidales; family Tannerellaceae; genus Parabacteroides; species Parabacteroides sp. KHUB-02. Next base: position 2,180,323 of record NZ_JBWQEV010000001.1, read on the forward strand.
AATGTTTTTATAGTTGAATGTGCTCCATCAAACCATTGTATAGAGGCCTCAGTTTGTTTAGAACGATTATAAGGTTTAGACATTCTGAATTTTGTGGGAGTCAGAAAAGCCCAATTTTGATTGGTCGTATCTGCACACAGAGCGATAATATCTGTAAGAGCGCTTTTACCACTGCCTTTATTCCCAATGACGGCAACTAACCCTGGATTTAGAGGTATACTAATATTCTCAAACCATTTTTCTGACATCGTAGCATTAGTTGTGCGACGTACTTCCAAATATTTTATAAATTTATCAGGATTTTTTCTGATTCTGTTTATTATATCAGGTTCATCGAAGAATATACGTTCTGGCTCAGCTAAAATTTGTCTTAAACCTTCAAATGTCAAATCTGCCTTTATCCAGCAAGCATTTGTTCCAACTTCACTTATTTCATGAGCATCAGATGTTGCAATGGAAGGCTTTCCAAAAACTTTTTGATAAAAAGCAGCTTCCTTTGGTTTAGTCAAGTCGCATATATCAATATAACCATCTTTGAACAATTCTTCTTTTACAGGTCCTAAAGAATCTTCAATTGAAACATTTTTAGCGGCCTTTCCTTCATGTTTCATTTCTTCATCTATACTGTTAGATTTTGAACCGGCATGTACAGTTACTAACCCACCATATTTATGAATAATATTTGCAGCCTGTTTGAAATCGACTTGCACTTGAAAGATTCCTATCTTGAAATACTGTTCATCAGATAATTCTTCTTTTGTTATCTCGCGGCCTTTTTGTATTATTTTTGTACGAGTTATTCCAAGTGGGTTCAAGACATTTTCTTTAAGAAACTCTGCGGAAAGTTTTACTCCATTATGTACATCTGGAAAAAGCCCTATCATGTGTACAGAGGCTTTCCCGTATTCTGTACGAAATTCTACACCAGATATAACAGAAATTTCCATGGGCGCAGCCAATTTTTTCATTATATCAACATTATCCACGGTATGATGGTCTGTTACTGCAATACATTTTACATGCTTTAGTTTTGCTTCATCTAATATCTCTTGACAAGAGCCTTTACCGTCTGAAGCATTGGTATGGATATGCAAATCCCATTTATGCCATATTGAACCAGCTTTATGCATCATATTACTAAATATTAAAAACCTACATATATAATACGAAGATACAGCTTTTAATTGACAAAATTGTCGTTCTGTTTATTCTATTTCTTTATATCGTAACAGCCGCTCGTTGGGGAAAGATGTTACCTCTTTATTTTTCATCCACAGGCTTGTCCTAACTTCGTACGGTCCGCCAAAGAAGATTTTATCCTCTCCTGCAGGAATTCGTTCAGATCCTTGTGTGGCAGATAGTGCATGGCCTTGTCGATCACTTTTTCACACTGCCTTCCGATCTCCTCCACCGCCTTCTTGCCGGCTTCATCATTATCCAGGAAGCAACAGACCTGTCCGTAGCTTCTAAGGATATCCATTGCCTTGGGCAGGTTGGCCACAGAATTGAGCACCACGCAGTCCGGTACGGCTTGCCCTTTCTTCAAGGCCAGGTACGAGAGATAGTCCATAAACCCCTCGAAAACCAGTACCGATGACTGCCGTCTATCCCCTGTATTATGGCTGACATGTGTGATGTCCTTGGGAGAGACCGCTCCTTTGAAGTATGGATTACGTATCTCAAGCCCCCCCTTCCTGTTTTTGAAACCGACCGCGAAATACCATTTGCCGCGCATGCGGTAATGTACCTCCACGCATTCCCTTGAGGCGATATCGGAAGGAATGCCCCTTGTCCCGAGATAATCCAGCAGGACGGTGTTCTTAAGAGGTGAGACGCGCAGTTCCTCAAAGGCCGATGCCACAGTCCGTCCTTTCGCAGGAGAAGGAACCGGTCTGAACGCCGGAAAATCGCTCCCGATCCTCTGCAATACGGTCGGGATATCCGTCACCCCGTACAGCTTTTGTGCCAGGTCGATGATACTGCCCCCGGTTCCCTCCCCGAAATCATGTCACAGGTTCAAGGAAAGGCTGACCTTGAATGACGGGGTACGCTCCTGCCTGAAAGGCGAAAGGTACCATACACTGTCCCCCTGTCTTCTGACAGGCGAGAATCCCGCCCGCCCCAGGAAATCCTCCAGCGGAATCTTCTTTACTTCCTCGATGTTCATCGCTTGCTTGTTTTACAGGTTATTTAAAAGGCGGCCATGAGAGCGGGTCCAGCAAGACACCGTCCTTCCTTAACTCAAAATGCAGGTGGTTGCCGGTCGCTACCCCCGTATGTCCGACATCCCCGATATGCTGCCCGATACGGACATGAGTACCCGCCTTCACATGCAGCCTGCTCATATGCGCGTACAGTGTCGAGTATCCTTCCGTATGCCGGACATGCACGAACCAACCGTAACTCCGGCTGTAACGTGCCTCGGCGACCCTGCCGTTACCCGCACTGTACACGGGGGTGCCACAGGGAGCAGCCAGGTCCACCCCCTGGTGGAACAGCCTCCTTCCCTTTACCGGATGTACCCTCATACCGAACGTGGACGAGACCCTGAAACGGGTGTATCTTCTGTCAAGGGGGAAGAGTACGGGATAATCCGTCAGGAGAATGAGGCCATGTCGGGACCTTCAAGTAACCGTTCACTTCCCGGCAGTACCGGTGGAACGTTCCTTTAACAATTCACCCTTGTTTCCGCCAGCCGTACCGTCCCCCCTCACACAGGAGGAGACTGACAAAAGGTGACAAAACATGACTATCAATGACAACTTTCTCATAATCAGAATATTTTAAGACGAAGATAGTAATTTTATCTCCCGAAACGATTTATCCACTTTAAAATTTAACAGTTATGGAAGAACTAAAACCGGCTGCCACAGGCAGCGAAAACGCCACTCAGGAACAGGGTTACCTGATGGCTTACGACAAGAAGGAACAGAAGGCGAAAGGTGTCAAGGGCATCGCGGCAAACGGGGAGCTGGAGACGCTCGAGGCCAATGAAACGAACAAGAGCCAGTTTATCCGTGTGGACCGGTACGGGAATTTCTTCACCAACTTCGGGAAGAACTTCATGTACCAGTACAACCATCCGACACGCTACGCGCTGTACCGGATGGAGGAGAAGACTCCGGTGGAGGAAGCGAAACGCAGGATCGAGCAGGCCCAGCTCCCCGAGAACGAGTCTTTAAGACGCGAGCTCTCCCGGGATAACCGAATCTACAACAACCACCTTTTCAATGAGCGCGAGATCAACTGGCAGCAGGCCGAGCGTTACGGGCTTACCCCAGACGTGCTCAGACAGACAGGCGACATGGAAAGGCTGTTACAGGGCAGACAGTCCGGCATAGCCTATGACATCTCCATGAACACCGAGCTGGGACGCCAGAAAGGGGATGCCAAACTCTCGCTTTTCCGTGACGAGAACGGCCTGGCCAAGTTCGATCTGCACTTTATCCGCCAGGCCCCCAAGGTAGGACAGGAATACCGGGGATACAAGCTGGAGGAGGACGTACTGGACGCCTTGAACCGGACGGGCAACGCCGGAAGGCTGGTGGACCTGGTCGTCGACTTCCGCAGCAAGGAGACGAAACCGTGCTACCTTTCAAAAGATCCGGTTACCAACGAGATGTTCTTCCTTCCGGCAGACCAGGCGCGCTGTTCTAAAAAAATCAAGGACTATACGCTCTCGCAGCAGGAGTACGCTGACTATACGGCTGGCAAGGAGGTCCCCATCGAGTTCAAGTCATCGAATGGGAAAATCCTGCGAACCTCCATCCAGATGAGCGCCGCCGAACGCGGGACCGAGTTCCTGTGGGAAAGAAGCACCAAGAAACTGGAGAACAGACAGGGGCTGGAACAGAAAGACGGCTTGCCGGAGAAAACGCAGAAGCCTGAAAAGAGGACCTATGCTCGCAAATCAAAGATAACCCCGAAAATGTAACGGCATGGCATCCCCAAAAGACAACATGGAACAACTGGAGGAGCTGTTCAGGCAGGACGGCAGAGGGTGCCTGCTCATCGGGTACGAAACCGGCATGGACAAGCCCCATGCCGCGATTTCCTACCAACTTTATCCTGTCAATCCGGAACAAGACGGCATGACCTACCAGTTCCTCGGCCTGCTGCATGTCGGGGTGGAGACCGCCCGGATATCGGCCTTCGTCCCCGATACCCGCCTGGAGATCTACCGCTTCCCCCGCATGTCCGATGTCCCTTCCATATCCCGGGATATCCCCGTAAGGGAATACATCACGGACAAACTGCTGCCCCATATCCGAAGATATGGCCTGGAACCGGTAGTAAGCGTCAATCTACGTGATGCGGTGTTCATGAGGTCCGCCCTGAAACGGCCCATGGAACCGGGCGGACGGTTGCGGCTGACGGCCGCAGAAATCGACCGCCTGATGGATTTCCGCCTGCTGCAGGACGAGAAGGCACGGCTATATGGTTATGATCCCGCTTACAAGCTGCCCCTGCATATCGTGGAAACATCAAGGGGGATACTTGTTTTCAGTGACGGACCGGCGGGCCAGAAAGGGCTGGAGGAGTTCTACCAGCACCTGGCGGACAACTATTGGTGGATACATAGCGAACCGGGACCGGTCAAACAATATGACATGCATTCCGTTCCGGCAAGCCTGGCCCCGCTGATTGACGCCTCCTGCAGGAAAGATCCCGATACCGGGAGATACGTGTACGAGTTCACGGACTCCCCGGTACGAGCGGACCTGCCCGATGAAAGAAAACTGGAGCCGGTCTTCTTTACCGACATGACACCCTCCGCTGAAGGATACCGTAACCTCACGGAGTTTTCCGGATGCGGGATGAACAGATGCAACGCGGATATCTACCGACTGCTCTCCCTTACCCGCCACTTCGACCGGCAACTCATTCTTGACCCCGCTTTTTCCTACCGGCATCAGTTCCGGGAGTTCGTGGAACGCATGGACAGCTTTCTCCGGGGAAATCCCGGCGACGATGACATGGGAAAGATACTGGACGACATGCACGGCAAGGCGGGGCGCATCCTGAAAACGGATTTTGACGTAAGGGGGCACCGTACCCTGGAGCGGCTTCTGAATGACTGCAGCGTGCCGTTCCTCATCGGTGACCACGAGGCCGATGACACTTTGAGAAGGGCGCTGCTTGAAGGGAAATGGATTTACTTCCCCGGACTATCGGCAAAAATGCCCGGACTCCGTTACATCCATGCCGATAAGACCTGCGACCGGGTCATGGCTTATAAGAATCCCCCGGGGCTCAAGCCTGTATACCAGGTCAAGGACGGTAAGATCGTCCCTTATGAGGCGAAGGCAGTAAAAACGGATAAATCACGGGCAAAGAGAAACAGTAAGAGGAACAATTTAAAGTTATAGACATCATGGAGCAGACCTACACAGCAATAGAGACCTGGGGCGGCTTCCTCGCCTTTACCGACACGGCAGAAGGCAGGGGAAAGCTGCGGCAGTTCCTGCAACAGACGGCCGACGCCTATTTCAATCCGGCATTCAATTCCGGAGCGTTACATGTCTACAGGGCCGAAGGGAAACTTGGTAACCGACCCTGGGTCAACCCGGGGAGGATGCGGCCGGACGAGTACCCTTATGGTCCGAAGCCCCATGGCAGCTGGATGGAACTCCTCTACAGCAATCAGATGAGACCCACTGCGGAGGACCTCCGCAGTTTCTGCCATAACGCGGGCTGTGAGATAAGCGTCCGCAACGTTAATATCACGGACACCCTGGATGCCCTGGAGCGTTATGACCGCCAGGCGGAGGAGTTACAACGGATACCCGCAAAATCCGCCCGGGACAGGGAGGAATTACTGCAGACCCTCGAGACCAGGAGGCAGCTGCAGAAACTGATGGACTCCGCCTATGATGTCCGGGGATACCGGACGGCCGGGAGGATACTGGACGACCCGGCAGAGTGCGTTATCTTGGAAGGAGTCCCGCTCTACGGACCTCACAGGAGCGTACTGAAAGAGGGCCTTGGGTTGTACCTGCCGCACGAAAGCGGGAATAACCCCTCGCATGCCTACGCGTGGGTGGACCAAGCTACAGACCGGATCATCTTCGGCGGCAACCCGCCAGTGGACCGGAAAACCGTCAGGATCAGACCGGAGGTCGAGAAGAGACTGTACAGCCCGCCAGGAAAAACACGTAAAAGGACCGAGATACGTCCCAAAATGTAAAATAAGAAACAGATGACAATGGAAAAAAGCAACAGGACCGCACCCTTAAAAGTGGTGCTTCGAAAACACGGTTACCTGCTGTTCTCCGGCAGCAGGGCCGGCGAGGAGGCCCTCAAGAGATATCTCCAGCGTGCCGCTGACAGGTACTTCGAACCGCATGCTCATGACGGGGCGTTGGAGATCTATGAGTACTCCGGGCGGCGCAGGGAGCTGATGCCCCATATCAACGGTGGCGGACATGGCATGTCCTGCCGGGAAGGAACGGGAAAGGCGGAATACATTCCACGGGAGGCCCTTCCCGCCGGGTTTGCCGAGAGCCTCGAGCCAAGGCTCTACCACGCGATGAACCCGACAGCCGACGAATACCGGGGACTATTCTCTAAAGTGAGGGGATACACAGGCTTCGAACTCTCTTCCAGGGGAGAGAACGAGGATATATACCGCCTGCTATCGATCAGGGAACGCGGCTACATGAATATCCATGACCGGCCGTTCACCTATTACAGGGAGCTACTTCCCCTGGCCGAACGGTTCGAAGAGGTGACGCAGGTGAAAGCTGCGGAGCTGTTTGACCCGCAGGCTTTCAGGGAGCTTTCATCCCAGATAAGGAAAAAGGCGGACGATATCCTTCGCCGGGACTTTGACGTAAGGGGACACCGGTCGCTGGAGAAATACCTCGGCAATCCCGACACCGCCCTGCTTGTGGGAAACGTGAGGCTGGAGAACGAGCAGTTCAGGGTACTCTCCGAAGGCCACGCCCTGTACCTGCCGGAGAATGACCGCCCCGCCTCACGGCACCTGCTCTACTGCATGGCGGATTTTACACGGAACAAATTGCTGGTATCCGGTGAACCGTTCCCTATCAGGACCTACCGGGTAAAGGACGGTATCCGTCATCCGGCAGGGCAGCGTGAGGAGGCATCAGAGAAAAGGAAAAGGGCCGGACGGAAACCTTCCGGCAGAAAATTATAAATTAAAACAGTACCACCATGTATATTGGATTCATATTGAACGGCAGGAACGAGCTGGAATACTGCCGGATGCTGTCTTCTGACGTAAATGACCTGGACCGCCGGTTCGGGGAGTTCTGTTTCAGTCAGGTCAGAGGACAGCTGAAAGGGGCCTACCTGCCCGAGGAAAGGATCTACTGCATCGAGGCCGCCGGTGAAGATGGCAACCAGGTGGAATCCCTTGTGCGGAATATAATTGACAGAGGTGCATGGCCCTCCGACGACTACCAGAGGCTGCGGGATATCGGATTTGTCCATGAAACGGCCGACTCCTACAGGAGGACCGACAGCCGGGACTTTATTGTCGGCGAGCTTGAACGGACACTCCACAACGGGAGGGCGGGCAGGCTGCTGGAAGCCTACCACGACTTCCACCGGATCCGCGAGAAGGATACCGGCAACCGTGTGCTCACGGCTATACAGACCGGACAAGGCGTGCTGCTCTTCGATGACACAGGCCGGGGACTGGAGCGGGCAGAGAGCTATCTCCAGTATAATGCGGACAACTTCTTCAGTCCGATACACCGGAATACCGACAAACTGGGCGTCTATTATTTCAGTACGGACAACGCAAGGCTGGTGGAAAAGGCGCGGGAGTGCGGCAGGATGTTCACCTCTGATGACCGGTGCCGTTTCATCCCTGCCAAGGCGGAATTCCTCCGGTCGGACATCCTGCGGGGATGCAAGCCCGCCGTGGAGTGCGACATGTTCCCCGACCTCGCCCGATACCGGGAGATGCTGAAGACATTCAAGCTTAGGGAAAGTGAGCCCGCCTTCAACATCGGCATACTGGACAGGTTGTGCAGGACGGGAAATCTTGACGAGATGCCGGAAAACAGAAACTTCAGGCATTTCTGCAGCTTTTCCTCCCTGCACTTGCAGATGAACCATTCCTTCCTCTCCTTACAGGCGGACACGCTGCTCGGGAGCTCCATGAGACAAGCCGTCAGCGATACGGCACGGCGCATCCTGCAGAACGAATACGACGTGCGGGGATATGAATTGCCCACCCCGGATACGAGGCGCAGACGGGAAAAGAAACCGGAAAAGACAGGTAAAAAAACTAAAATAGGAAGATAATATGGCCTCGTGGTTGGAAAAGCTGGGACTGCAAAGAACGCGTCCCCCAAAAGAAGAGCTGAAGGACTTCTGTCTGGAACTGTGTCCGGACAACCGGATAGCCTCCTTCATGATAACGGACCATACGCCCCGGAGCGGGAATCCCTTCATCCGGTTCGTCAAAGAAGCGGCCCGTAAAGCCGTACTTGAGGAAGCCAGGGGCGTCCCTGACAACCTGCTGCTCTTCTATGCCGGCATCCGGAAAGAGGAGCTGCCTCCTTCCAACGGACTGCTGGAGAAGGAACCCAGGCAGGCATGGCGTTTTATCATCGAAAACGGCGGGATCACGGACGGCAACTCCGTCCCGCTGAGACGGGCCGCCTATCTGGAGGCACACGGTGTGGAAACGGACCGCAGGAATCTGGAGGGGCTGGAACACTCGCCAGGCTACAAAGACTTCGTGGCACACGAGACCGCACGGGAGCGCATCCTTCAAGGAAAGAACGCCCGGTTCCTCGTGACCGCCGTAAAGACAGACCAGGGTGTCAGGGTGTTCAACAGGGGGCTGCACGGCCCGCGCCACCTACGCGAATACCTGCAGGAAATAGCCGACAATTTCTACTCATCCTGTGGAAAGAGACCGGGGACATTGTCCATATTCCGCATCGAGACCTCGTCAAAACGGCTGATGGAGATGTCCCGGCAACCCGGAAGATGTTTCCCCGCCTCCCAGCCCGGACTGGAAGTGTTCGGGAATTACCGTCCGGTAGCCTCCTTCGAGCTGTCACCCACGGCGGCCAACCTCGACAGGTTCATTACGGCCGGCTCCCTGGAACTTTCCAGACGCAATCTGGATATCATGACCCTGCAGGACATCGCAGAAAAAGGATACGCCCACCTGACGCTGGAGGAACCGTTCCGCTACAGGAGGGAGTTCGCCCCCGTGGAAAAAGAACTCGGAAGGCTATCCAGGGAAAAGGAGCTCCATCCGGACTTTCCTCTCGTGGAGAGGATGGCGGAACTCCGAGAGACTTCCAGGAAGATCGCCGCCGCCCTGTTAGTAAGGGAGGGAGTCCGAACAGGGATGCCACGGTCAGAAACGAGGTATGCCGACAGGATATCACGCATGCTGGGGAGTCCGGCGGATACCCTCAGGGGATCCGATACCGGCAAAAAGAGAAAACAACCTTCTTCCAAACGGAAACATGCCGCAGGAAGACAAGTAAAACTGTAAATTGTAAACATATATGGCAACCAACAAACCACTCACCCCGGAAGAGGCCGTCGACATGAGCCGCCGCGCTGTCGGCCGGCGGGCATTGATGCGAACACTGAGGGACATTTTCTCGTACCGTAACCCGCTACGGCAGTTCATGGACGCCTACCGTTTCAACGTCATCCGCTGGAGCGCATCCAATCTCAGGGAACCGACACTCGGAAAACGCGTCAGGCTGTTCCTCGGCACCAGAAACCCGCTACGGATTCTCCGCGACAACTTCCGGCAGAACCGCGCGGACCTGACAGCGGACTGGGAAAGGGCGGTCATCGGCCGTATCAACCTCTCGCTGGAAGAGCTGGGGAGCATCCCACTGCATTCCAGACCGCGTGACCTTGCCAAAAGGCTGGATCGTGTCGGAAGGATGATAAACCGGATGACCGGCTATGAGCATTGTCCCAGCCTGCTCACAGAGAAGCTGCTGCTCTCCACCTACAGGTATATATTCATGGCTCCCCATGACAGGCGGTTCAGTGCCCTCTGTCCGGACGGAATCTGCGGGATGCTGCGGCAGAACGGTGTGCCGCCGGAGAGCCTGTATTACCAGAATTACGAAAGCCTGCTGCAAGGAAGGGAGACGGTCATCTACGAGTTCGCCTCTGGCGGGAAAGGGCAACAATATCTGCGTCCTCTGGAACACGTGAGGCTGGATGCCGGCCCGGGAGGGTATGACATGCTTCCCGCCCGTCGGCCCGACGGCCCGAAGGACCCTTCCGTTTCCCAAGGGGCGGAAGAGGCCGTACCGCTCTCCGAAAAGATGGAAAAAAACGGGAGGAATATCGCAAGGGAGAAGAGAACGGTCCAGAACACAAAAGTCAAAAATACAAAAGCCAAAAACAAAGGCATAAGAATGTAATTAATTATTTACCTGATAAAAACAAAAATTATGAGAATCGTACTTACAGACAAGCCAGCCATGGCAAGGAGCATCGCCTCCGTACTGGGCGCCAACGAAAAGGCGGAAGGATATCTTTACGGTAACGGGTATGCCGTCACATGAACTTACGGCCACCTGCTGGCACAGGCACCGCCGTCCGCTTACGGGCCCGCCCGTGTGGAACGGCAGGCGCTTCCCCTTATTCCGGTCCCGTTCCGCCTCGTTGTCAGACAAGTCAGGACGGAGGAAGGGTATGTCACCGACCCGCTAGCCACCCAGCAGCTGGGAGTGCTCCGCGGGTTGCTCGAAAACGCCGAGGGGGTGGTCATAGCCACGGACGCGGGACGCGAAGGAGAATTGGTCAGCCGGTATCTCCTGGACTACCTCGGTTACCGCAAACCGGCCCTGCGCCTGTGGATATCCTCCTTAACGGAAAAGGCCATCCTGAATGGATTCAAAAATCTGAGAGAGGACGGTGACTTCGACAACCTCGCCCTGGCGGCGAGGGCACGCAGGGAAGCGGACTGGATACTGGGCGTGAACGCGAGCATCGCCCTGGGGATAGTCGCCGGCATGAGCAACCACTCGCTCGGACGGGTGCAGACACCCACGCTGGCACTGGTCTGCCGCCGTTATCTTGAGAACAGGGATTTTGTGCCCGTGAACTGTTACCATCTGCAGACCGGAGTCTGCAAGGACGGGCAGAAAGTTCTTTTCACATGTCCTCTCCAGTATGAAAGAAAAGAGGATGCGGAAAAAGCCCGGTCCAGACTGGAGGGCGAAAGCCGCTGTACGGTCCTTGCCGTGAAAAAGAAAGAGAATATGGAGGATCCGCCTCTGCCGCATGATCTGACCGGCCTGCAACAGGAGGCTAATACACGTCTAGGCATGGCAGCCGGACAGACCCTCGCCGTCGTCCAAAGGCTATACGAAAGAGGATACGTCTCATATCCGAGAACCGGATGCTGCCACATTCCGGAAGATATCTTCGAACAGGCGCCCACGCTCGTCGCCTCCCTTAAAGGACATCCCCGGTTCGGAAGGCACGCAGAAAGGCTGCTCGAAAAAGGACTGAACCCTCATGCGGTGGACGGGAACAGCGTAACGGAACACCATGCCCTTCTTATCACGGGAGAGGTGCCCGAAGGACTCTCCCCGGACGAGCAGAACATCTACTCCTTGATCGCCGGGAGGATGCTGGAAGCATTTTCCGAAGGATGTGTCAGGGAGATCGTACGTGTCAGGGTCGATTACGGAGGAATGGAATTTGAGGCCGAAACCTCATGTGTGAAGTATCCGGGATGGCGGGACATTTATAACGGACCGGACATGGCAGAAGAAGGCAAATCCCTGCCGCAGTTCCATCAGGGAGAGATACTGGCGGTATTGGAAACAGAAATACTGGAAGACTGTACAAAGCCGCAGTCTCCATTCACGGAAGCCGAACTACTGGCCGCCATGGAAAACGCCGGCAGCACGGCGGACAGTGAAAACAAAAAGAAAAGAATGGAGAAGTGTGGACTCGGGACGCCGGGCACCCGTGCAGGAATCATCGACCTGCTGGTGGCCCGCCGATACGTAGAGCGTATCGGAAACCGTCTCATCCCGACGGAGAAGGGGCTTGAGATATACGGCATCGTAGGAGACAAACTGATCGCCGATGCGGCTATGACGGCCGCCTGGGAAGAAGCGCTACGTGAAATCGAGGAAGGAAGACTTAGTGCCGGGAAGTTCATGAAAGGGATACATGAGTATGCACGGAAGATCGTATCCGAACTGCTCGCCCTGCAAGTCAGGAACCCGAGTGTGACAAAGTGTACCTGCCCGAAATGTAGAACAGGAACAGTGACATTCTACGACAGGGTGGCCAAATGCGGAGATCCCGACTGCGCGTTCCATCTTCCGCGCATGTTCAACGGACGGACGATGACAGACGAAGATATGACACGGCTGATGGCAGGGGAAGCTACCCCCTTCCTGAAATTCACCACCAAGGCGGGAAAACCCTATGAGGCGTCGCTCAGAATGGATGAGAATTACAAGGTGGAGCTTACATTCAAGGACAGAAGACCTGAAGGATAGCGGACTGACAGCATCCCGCATAGCTGTAACTTAGGTGGTAAACGTCGTTTTGGCAGGATTCGTTTCCGGTCAGTTTCCAGAAGAAAGGGGCGGGATTTCCCTTGAAGATCCTAGGTCCGGCCTATATGGTAGGAAATAAATAAGGGACAAGCCCGTCCATCATACCGAAGCGGAACAGGCTGCCAACAAAGGGTATAGCGGTTTACGGCAGCCTTTTGGGAAAAACGACCGGCCATTGGTGACAATACATGACTATGCATGACACAAAAAAGAAATGATTTCATCTTCAGTATCTTGCATCTGAATTTATTAAAAACATTAAATTATGGAAATAACGATTATGGAAACAAGTGCTTATCTGGAATTAAAACGACAGCTTAGCACACTGTCTGTACAAATGGAAGAATTCAATCGAAAAACTGCCCCGCCGTCTCCGGATAAATGGATTGACGCGCAAGAGGTGTGTCAGGCTCTGGGTATCTCAAAGAGATGCCTTCAGGCACATCGGAACAGGGGATTGATTCCCTGCTCCCATATCGGTGGAAAATATTTCTACCGTGAAGCGGACATACAGAAAATACTGGAAGAAGGTTTAATAAGAAACAGAAAATAACAGATGGCAGAAATCATTACCAAAGATTCGGAAGAGTTTAAGGAAATCACCGGATGGATTAAGAGAACCGGAAGAGCACTGGAAAAAGCAACGGCACGAATACGCCCGGGCATAGCCGATGAACATTATCTCTCAGGGGAGGAAGTCTGTGAGAAACTGCATATCTCCAAAAGGACACTGCAGGTCCTCAGAGACGAGAAAGCAATTCCTTATACCTCCGTCACCGCGGCGGGAGGTAAATTGCTCTATCCGGAAAGCGGATTGTACGAGGTTCTAAAAAAGAATTACAAGGATTTCAGAAAGTATATAAGATAAATGACGTATACTTTACATGAAAAAACTCCTTCGGTCCAAAGTCGCTGAAGGAGTTTTTTCATACCTGGTGGTTTCTTTAGTTGGTAAGCCGGTATACGTCACCGATCTTCATACACAGCTTGTCCGTGTCTTCACCGACTTTCGGATTGATCAGCTCGGCATAAATCTGGGTAGAAAGGATGGATTTGTGTCCCAATACTTTCTGCAGGGTTTCCAGCGGCATCCCTTTTAAAATGGCCAGAACGGCAAAAGTGTGACGCCCGATGTGCGGGGTTATCTCGGTCGAGCAGCCGCACTTTTGAGTCAGAACCCTCAGACTGGATACCATAGTCTGGTATTCGCCTACGGGAAACACCTTGTCAGGCGAACTTTTCTTTTTATTCTCACCCTTATACCTCTCGACCAGTTCGATGGCGATAGGCAGCAGCTTCACCACATAGGACACACCGGTTTTTATACGGTTGCCCATCAGCCATGTACCACCCTCGGAATCCGTATGGATATTCTTATACGTGATCTCTTTCAGATCCGCATACGCCAGACCAGTGAAACACATGAACAGGAACATGTCACGGATGGCACGCTGGCGCTTATAATTCAACTTGACATGGATGACTCTTTGTAAGTCCTCCTCGGTGAGGAAGGAACGCCGCTTGTATTCGGGCAGGCAGTCGAAACCGATGAACGGATGAAGCTTTATCCAGCCTCTTTCTTGGGCGGTATACATCAGCCATTTTAGGGTGTTGACCCGGCAGAAAGCCGTCGAGCTAGCCAAAGCGCATGTCCCCAGCATCCAGTTGTAATAGTCCTCGATGAACTTCTTGTCAAGGTCAGCGATGGCTATATCCTCGATACGCCTCTTCTCTTTGAGGAAAAGCAGTAGATTGTTGTAGTCTGCCACCAGCCCGCGATAGGTACTTGCCGCCTTTTCCTTGCCCACCTTTTCCTTGTAAGAGGCAAGCTCCTCCCTAAACAGCCCCATAAGGGTGTGATAACTATCTCCAAAACCAAGATAGCGATTATAGACACTTTTGGCAGTCACCAGACTGTCATGGTCACAGATATACTGGTAATGTCTTGTTATCTGGGCCTTGATATGGTCAAGCTTCTGGTTCAACCGTCTGGCCTCGTCGGATTTCCCCTTCGCTCTATTGGCTTTAGCATCCCATAATGCCAGTGAAACCTCTAGCTTACAACTGAAGCAGGCGGTAGTCCTATTGATGGTTATACGTCCCATGATGGGAACCCTACCATCTTTCAACGATTGGTTCTTGGTGTAAAACAACACGGAAAATGTACTTCTCATAAACTCGCTTCTTTTAGTTACAAAATTAATAAATATCGAGCTTTTTGAAGTTATGAAAAGCAACGCAATATATTGAAAAAATAACCGTTTAAAATCCATGAAATACCTGTATTTGCAAGGTAACGGATAAGTAACGGAAGTCGCAGCAAAACATCTCCCATAATGCTCGCTTTCTCTACCATCAACCAACAATAAAAAAATGATAACTATTTGATTGTTAATTGGTTTTCACTACCTTTGTAAATTGTAAAAAAATACTTAGTTTCAATATGGGAAACAAAAGTTTTCCTTACGGGGAATTTAAAAAAACTGTAATAGTCTGATTATTATCACTCAAACATCTTATCGATACCTCCTGTATCCGGTGGAGTCGTAGGGCTATCTTCCTCCCCTCCTTCGCTACATGGGTTCGCGTATTTCTCGGGGATCTCGAAAGTCTCGTCTTCCGAGTAGCCTAACGTTTTATCTTTATAAACCTTTTGCATATAAAGGGCGTAAATCGGTAACGCCATACTCGCTCCCTGCCCTTCCGCCAAGCGGTCGAAATGGATGGAACGGTCCTCGCCGCCTACCCAGCAGCCGGAAACCAAGCTAGGCGTAAATCCCATGAACCAACCGTCGGAGTTATTCTGGGTCGTTCCGGTCTTACCACCCATCTCCGCCTTGATACCGTAGCGGAAACGTACACGTCCTCCGGTACCACCGTCGATTACGCTTTTCAACATATGTAGCATCTTATAGGAAGCATCTTCCGTCAGCACCTCACTCATCTGTGGGGTAAAGTTCGCAATTGTATTTCCATATGAATCTTCTATACGGGTCACGAATAAAGGTTCTACCCGGATGCCCTTGTTGGCAAATACCGTATAGGCCCCGACCATCTCACCCACCGATACATCCGGAGTACCCAGACAGACCGAGATAACCGGATCGATATGATTCTTCAAGCCGAAAGAATGAAGCAAACGAACAAACGTATAAGGTGAGAGCTGGCTCATCAGATAAGCGGTTACCCAGTTATCCGAGTTCTGTAATCCCCACTTGATCGTAACCATCTCGCCGATTCGCTTCGCGCTGGCGTTACGGGGAACCCACAAACGACCGTTCTCGTCCATCAACTGCTGCTGCACATGTAGCATCTGGTCGCAAGGACTGATCCCCTCGATCATCGCCAACGAATAAAGGAACGGTTTCATGGTAGAACCGATCTGACGGCGACCGCCATTCACCATATCATATTGGAAGTCATTATAGTCAATACCACCTACATAAGCCTTGACCTGCCCGGTGCGAGGGTCCATCGACATAAACGCCGTACGCAAGAAACTCTTATGATAACGAATCGAATCCAAGGGAGACATGATCGTATCGATCGGACCATCCCAACTAAACACACGCATATCGACAGGCTTCTCAAACTCCTCGCGCATATCGGCCTCAGCCATTCCACTCTTTTTCATCGCCCGGTAACGATCTGTCTGGTGCATCGCACGCATCAACATCGTGTCTACTTGACCGACACTTACGTCTCTTGAGAACGGAGCATAGCTACGCCCCTTCTTTTCCCGGAAGAAAGCCGGTTGAAGATCTTTACTCATATGCTCGCGGACAGCGTCTTCCGCATATTTCTGCATACGGGAATCGATGCTCGTATAGATTTTCAAGCCATCCGTATAAAGATTATAGTATTCTCCGTCGGCTTTTTTATTTTTGTTACACCATCCATATAATGGATTCGTCGCCCAAGATAATGAGTCCTCACTGAATTTCTGAGATTGCCAAGAGGCGTAATCCTTACGCTCCGGTTTCTTCGCGGTCATTGTCAGACGAAGGTATTCACGGAAGTAAGGAGCCAAACCGTCTTTATGGTCCATACGGGTAAAATGTACGACC
The DNA here is from genome assembly GCF_056640955.1 of Parabacteroides sp. KHUB-02. NCBI lineage: Bacteria > Pseudomonadati > Bacteroidota > Bacteroidia > Bacteroidales > Tannerellaceae > Parabacteroides > Parabacteroides sp. KHUB-02. The sequence continues at coordinate 2,196,941 of NZ_JBWQEV010000001.1, forward strand.
AAGGGTAAAGCCTTCAACGAATCACATTCCGCCTTGGTTATGTACCCGGCCTTTTCCATCTGCTCCAAAACCGTATTACGACGGCCGATGGTACGCTTGTTATGGCGAACCGGATTGAAATAAGAAGGGTTCTTGCACATGCCTACCAACGTGGCGGCTTCCTCGATCTTCAAGGTTTTAGGGGTCTTCCCGAAATACACACGAGACGCGGATTGGATTCCCACGGCATTGTACAAGAAGTCAAACTTATTCAGATACATATTTATAATCTCTTCCTTTGTGTAATAACGTTCCAATTGAACCGCGATCACCCATTCGATCGGTTTCTGGAAAAGACGTTCCATCATATTATCGGCACTCGGCGAGAATAATTGCTTCGCTAATTGCTGGGTAATGGTACTACCGCCACCACCGCTTTTTTGCATCAAGATACCCCGCTTCACGATGGCACGAAACAAACCCTGCGCATCGATACCGCTATGTTCGGCGAACCGGATATCCTCGGTAGCGATCAAGGCTTTCACCAAATCCGGCGAAAGATCCTCATAATTCACGTAAATACGATTGTCTTTGCTATGCGCATAGGCTCCCAACGCCTTTCCGTCCGAGGAGATAACTTGGGAAGCATATTTATCAATCGGGTTCTCCAATTGTTCCACCGGAGGCATATAACCAATTGAACCATTCGCTATCGCCATAAACACCATTACCACCGCCCCTAATATAGCGAGGTATACTATCCAACAAGAAATAAGGATACCTTTTGTAATCTTTGATGCCATCTTTTTATATTTCACGGTATGGATAAAAGACTCATCTTATCCACAACGACCTATTTAAGATCACAAAAATAGAGGAAAATACGATCTTATGCAAGTTGAGGCACATATTTCGCCAACAAATAACCACCAGCTAGTAACCAAACATATAAAATAGTGGCCAAAACAAAGGGCTTAGCGCCAGCTTTCTTAAATTTCTCGATACTAGTCTCCGTACCAAGAGCAGTCATGGCCATTGTCAGCATGAATGTATCTACCTGATTGATCCCATCTACAACCGCATGAGGAAGCAAGTCGAGCGAATTGAAACCAATCACGGCCAAGAAACCAAACGCAAACCAAGGAATAGTGATCTTACCACGAGAAGGGGCAACGCCTCCGCCATTCCTCCCCCCGTTAACCACGGACTTCACAGCAGTTCGAGCCAACATGAAACTCATGACCACTAGCACAGGAGCTAACATCATCACACGAATCATTTTCACGATAATAGCCGCATCCGAAATTTCCTTTCCCATAGCGTTACCGGCTCCTACCACATGAGCTACCTCATGCAAGGTCGCACCCGTATAAAGTCCCATTTGCTCCGGGTCTAAATCAAGAATACCCGCACGGTACATCACCGGATAAATAAACATAGAAAGCGTACCGAAAATCACGACTGTCGATACGGCAACCGCCGTCTTATGAGCCTCGCACTTCACGACCGGTTCAGCGCCCAATACCGCGGCAGCCCCGCAAATAGCGCTACCCGTGGCGGTCAGTAAAGCAAGGTCTTTATCCATTTTCATCAATCGCCCCACCCAAACACCGATCAAGATGGTAAGCACCACGATCACCATATCGATCAGGATTGCCGGAAGGCCGATCGCAATCACGCTCTGGAAGGTCAGCTTAAACCCATATAGTACGATACCCGCACGAAGCACTTGCTTAGTACAAAACAGGATACCCGGAACCCACGTCTCCGGCAAATGGTTTCTTAGGCTGTTGGCGTACAACATACCTAAAATAATACCGACAATCAGCGGACTGAATGACAATTGTTTAATAAACTGGAACTCCGCGATATAGAATGCGGAACAAGAGAAAAGGGCTATCAGCAAGACACCATGTAATACGTTACCTCGTTTTTCACTAAACATAATTATTGATTTATTTAGTACAACATATCATTATTTGATTTCGTTCGCGAAAGTACATATTTTCATCCGATCCCTTACTTCACAAGTTTTTATAGCGAATAACCTAAAGTTATTGCCAATGTTGACTGGCAAAACGCATGAAACTTTCTTCCATACCGCTGTTCTGTCCCTGCGGCTCCACAAAGGAGAAAGTCCGTTCGGCCTTAAAACCCTCAATATCTATCACTTTCAAACGTCCTGCCATCAGCTCACGTGTCACCGCCCGAATAGAAAGAATTCCCAAAGCATCGGAATTTTCCAAGAATAATTTGATACTCTCCGTACTACCTAGCTGCAATAATACGTTCAATTGCGACAGTTTGATCTGGTGTTTTGCCAAGGTCCCCTCCAAGACCTCAAGCGTACCGGAGCCGTTTTCACGAAGTACTACGGGCAAAGCACAAAGTTGTTCCAACGTCAGTTCGTCATAAGCAGCCAACTTAGACCCTACATGAGTGACAACCACTAACTCATCCTTCATAAAAGGTATATAATGCATCGTATTTTGACGGGTAGTCCCTTCCACCAATCCTAACGTTATTTTTCCATCTCGCAAAGCCAACTCTATATCCCGGCTATTCCCATTCAATACAGATACATGTATATCCGGAAACATCTTAATGAATAAAGCAAGCACGGGCGGAAGAACATATTGGGATATTGTCGTACTGGCACCTAAATGTAAATCCCCCAGAAAATTATTTGTCAACAGATTCATCTCGAAATCCAATTGACGATACGAAGCCAATAAGGAATGGGTATGCGAAAACAACAACTCGCCCGCACGAGTTAAACGGATCTGGCTACCTGTTCGTTCAAAGAGAGGCGTCTTATACTGAACCTCCAACTCATGGATATGCTTGCTAATAGCGGGTTGGCTAATGAACAATTCCCGAGACGCTTTCGTGAAGCTTAAGTTACAAGCTACGCTATGAAATACTTTTAATCGAAAATCCATGATATTCTACCTTTTGCTGTTTTAATTTAACAAAGATAAAAAAAATACTATATATTTGTGGATTGAAACATAAATATATGAATGAATATGAAATATCTATATGTTTTATTGTTGACGTTGACCGTCAACGCATGCAGTGGTCAACGCAATCAAAAAACGGAAGAATCCAATGTAGCGCCACCCACCTTTGAAATGGTCTCGGTCCCCACCCTAATCACAGACCCGGTGGAAAGGGCCGAATATTTAGTGAAACATTATTGGGATAAATTCGACTTCAAGGATACGACCTATATCCATGAACCTCAAGTGACCGAGCAGGCATTATCCAACTATATAGATTTGATGAACTATGTCTCGCCTGCGGCTATGTCTTCTTCCGTAAAAGCGATGATGAAACAAACAGAACAAGACAGTGCCATGTTTCAGTACTTTTCCGAGATGATGGAGAAATATCTATACGACCCGAACTCCCCCCTAAGGAATGAGGAAATGTATATAGCGGTATTGGAATATCTTACCGAATCCTCGTCATTAAGCGATGTGGAAAAGATACGTCCCGCCCATTTGCTAGAGCTCGCATTAAAAAACAGAATCGGGACGCCTGCGACCGATTTCATGTACACATTAGCGAACGGAAAAACCGGGAAATTATACAATATAAAAGCGGATTATCTATTATTATTTTTCTATAATCCGGACTGCCATGCTTGTCAAGAAATAACCAGACAAATGGAATCGTCCTTCTTGATCAATGAATTTTCAAAAAGCAACAAACTAAAGATCTTAGCCGTTTATCCGGACGAGGATCTGGACGCATGGAAAGAGCATGTTTCCGTCATGCCTAAAGATTGGATCAACTCATACGACAAAAGTGTTTCGCTTAAAAACGACGAGATCTACGACTTAAAAGCGATACCCACATTATATCTATTAAACAAAGAGAAAAAAGTATTGTTGAAAGACGCTACTTTTCAACAGATCGAAAATTATTTATCACAAACAACTAACTAATTTAAAACATGAAAAAAATCTTATTGTCCTTGGCTTTCTTAGCAGGAGTGAGCCTAACGGTTTCCGCCCAATTCAAGATTGGCGGCAAGACCATTAATACGAAAAAAGTGATTAATGCCGCGACTGATGTAGCGCATGCCGCTACTCTATCTGACGAGGATGTAGCCAAAATGGCAAAAGAGTACATCCAATGGATGGACACTCATAACGAGGTAGCAGGTCCGGATACGGAAATGGGACAACGCTTGGAACGCTTGACCGCCAATGTAAAGAAAGTTTCCGGCCTAGACTTAAACTTTAAAGTATATAATGTAGTAGATGTAAACGCTTTCGCCTGTGGAGACGGAAGTGTACGCGTATGTGGCGGATTGATGAAAATCATGGACGATGACGAGGTATTCGCCGTTATCGGTCATGAGATCGGGCACGTCGTTCATTCCGACTCTAAAGACGCCATGAAAAACGCTTACTTGACCTCCGCCGCTAAAAACGCCGCCGGAGCTGTAAGTGGAACCGTATCCAAACTGACCGACTCTCAACTGGGAGACATGGCACAGGCCTTGGCCGGCGCTCAATATTCCCAGAAACAAGAGTATGAGGCGGACGAATTCGGTTTCCAGTTTTGTATAGATAACGGGCGAGATCCGTACGGAATGTCTAACTCATTAAATAAATTGTTACAACTAAGTGAGTCAGAAGCTAAATCGTCCAAGTTTATGCAGATGTTCTCAAGCCATCCCGAGACTCAAAAACGTGCCGATCGGGTAAAAGAGAAGGCCGATGAGTACGTGAAAAGCAAGCAATAACTGTTAACGGTCCTTTAGCAGGACGGACTATTATTAAAATAAAGCTAACGTATCAAGGATTTGCGCCACGAAATCATGCTGTACAACATAAAATACCATATATTTGTACCGTGTTTTTCATGGTATTAGATTTAAGGTTAGCAATGAAGATTGGTCGTCCGTGACGGATGATCATTTTTTTTGCTTTGATAATCAAAAAAACTTCTACCTTTGCAAAAGATCTATCTATTAAGAATCATGAAACACACACATAAATATTTAATTTTTGCCATATCCATATTTCTTGTCTCTTTGTTAACCCTAGGTTGCCAAGAAAAAGAAGAAAAGAAAGTCGTGCTTATCCATTCTTTTGAGCAAAAGAAAGATACCTACCCGATTTTTAATGAAGTGCTGGAACGAACATTCAATAAGCAAAAAATAAACCCGAAGATTCATACATTCTATCTAGATTGCGAGCAATATCTGGATAGTGCCGAAATAGCCCGAATGTATAATTATATTGACTCGATCAAAGAGATTAAACCCGATATCATATTAGTAAACGATGATCAAGCTTGCTACTCTTTATTAGCTTGCGGACACCCGTATCTAAAAGAAATACCGATTGTTTTCGCCGGCGTAAATTATCCGAATTGGTCGCTTTTAAAGAAGTACCCCAATGTTACCGGACTACACGACAAACAAGACTTCATCAAGAATATAGAATTTATACATAAATTATTCGGAGTATTGCAAATCCAGATTCCTTGCGACCGGACAATCCTTGGAAGAAAATCCTTTAATGACTTTTGGCAACAAATACAAGGACACCCGGAAATAGAAATAATCCGCCTTAAAATCCGGGGGCTAGAGTTAGATAAAATCGGAACAAATGACAGTCTATTTGTAAAGAGGCTCATAGACCTTACCCAAAATGGCACTCAGATACGGTCGCTACCGGGAAAAAACTGTATAGCAAAAATAAATACCCTTCCATACCGAGTTTTACCGGGATCTTCTTTGCTCTTTAATTTGTCCGGCACTCTGGATCAAAGCACTTATCTAGATATAAAATACGATCATACCTCCGAAGCTTTTTATCAATTAGTCAATTATCCCAGCTTCTCCGCTCATTACGAACCGATTCAATATCATCCGGCTAAAAGACGGAATCGATACATCGGAGGTTATTTCACATCCGTAGAAATACAAGCACAAGAACAGGCGGAAATGGCTTCGTTAGTGTTGAAAGGGACCCCTGTCGCAGAAATTCCGATCAAAGAAAGCAGTAAGGAATATATTCTCGTATGGCATAGCATAAAAGCATGGGGAATACCTATCGAGAAGATCCCTTCTTATGCCCGTTTAGTCAATATCCCTTTTTATGAGCTATACAAGAAACAGCTGATCGCTTTCATTTGCGTAGCGTTCATCTTTATCAATATCGTTGCCACGGGATTATGGAAGCTATATTCCAGAGAACAGAAATATAAGAAATTAGCGCAAGCCAATTTGGTAAAACAGAACAAGGAACTGGAAGTAGCCTTAGAGAAGGCTAAAGAGTCCGACCAAATGAAATCGGCATTTTTAGCGAATATGAGCCATGAGATACGGACTCCATTGAACGCTATTGTCGGATTCTCGAATCTTATGAACACAGACATCGAGCTCAGTAAGGCAGAACGGGAAAACTTTACCGAGTTAATCAATACGAACAGCGATCTGTTATTGAACCTTATCAATGATATCTTAGATCTTTCCCGTATCGAATCGGGCCGTATGTCATTCTCTTTCCAGCAATATTCTCTAAATGAATTAATAAGCACGATTTACCAGACTTTCCAAGTTTTAATGCCGGAGAACGTAGAACTTCGTATGCAAATACCGGAAAAAAGCATATCCATTCCCACGGATAAGCTTCGGTTGACACAAGTGATTACCAACTTTCTTAGCAACGCTATCAAATTCACGCAAAAGGGATATATATTGATTGGTTATGAATACCGAGAGGAAGAGCGGCATGTACATATTTTCGTAGAAGATACCGGCATTGGTATCCCGAAAGAAAAGCAAGACGCCGTTTTCAATCGTTTCACGAAACTGGATGAATTCGCCAAAGGTACCGGCTTGGGACTATCCATTTGCAAAGTGATAGCCGAACGTTTCGATGGGTATATCGCCGTAGAGTCCGAAATAGGAAAAGGAAGCCGTTTTTCCATTATCCTTCCCCTTAACCCCAAACACACTGAAAGTGATTAATCACATTTATTCGCGATAATCCCGAAAATAATATTACTTTTGCTTTTGTATACAATTTTAAATTTCAGATCTGTGAGTACAAGAATAAAATTAAGGGTTCAAGGATTAGCGAACAGCCAAATTCAATCCGGGGCCTATGCGTTAATTTTGGCAGAGGAAAATGGTCCACGGCGAATTCCAATCATCGTAGGAACCGCTGAAGCACAGTCTATAGCGATCGCTTTGGAGCATATCGTACCTCCTCGTCCATTAACACACGACTTATTCGCCACTTTTGCGCAAGCCTTCAACGTCATTCTTAAGGAAGTCTACATATACAAATTCGAAGATGGTGTGTTTTACTCAGAATTAGAGTTTAGCGACGGTGAGCGCTCGATAAAGCTAGACTCTCGCACTTCCGATGCGATTGCCATAGCGCTTCGGGTAAATTGCGACATCTTTACTTCCGAGGAGATTGTAAAGGAATGCGGTGTCGTACTGGAAGACACCCTGTCCATCCCCGCTGACGAACCGGAGGAGGATGACAATTTATTAGAATTAGAACCGGATGAGATTAAGGACGAAGCCCAGTTAAAGAAATGGTTAAGCCTATTGGATATCCAAGAAATAAACGAGCGATTGGAAGACGCTATAGCCGACGAAAATTACGAATACGCGAAAATGTATAAAGACGAGTTGCGCCGTCGAGAAGAAGAGGAGGACACAAACAAATGATTGGAGAACAAGGAGGATTCGGACTGGTCTCACTTTTAAGAGGTCTGCTTGGGATCATTACGATTTTAGGTATCGCCTATGCGATGAGTTATGACCGTAAACGGATCGATTGGAAATTAGTAGGTGGAGGTTTGTTCATGCAGATCGTATTCGCCTTGGCGGTTTTATATGTGCCGTTCGTCGGAAGCCTATTGGAAGGATGTGGCAAGATATTTGTTAAGTTGATGGACTTCACGGATGCCGGTCTTACTTTCTTATTAGGCCCGTATGCCTCTAAAGCGGCAGGATTCAGTTTCTTGCTTCATTCGCTACCGATTGTTATTTTCTTCTCCGCCTTGGTTTCCATGTTTTACCATTGGGGGATTATCCAGAAAGTAGTCGGTGCCTTTGCGTGGGTATTGCGTAAATTCATGAATATATCCGGCTCGGAGGGATTAGTGGCCGCTGGCAATATTTTTATGGGAATGACAGAATCTCCTGTGTTAATCAAGAATTACCTGCCGACGATGAATCGTTCGGAGATATTTTTGGTCATGGTATCCGGAATGGGTACGATCGCCGGTTCCGTAATGGGTACTTACATAGGTATGTTGGGAGGAACAGACCCGGCGGCGAAAGTTTTATTCGCCACTCACTTGCTCTCGGCTTCCGTAATGGCAGTACCGGGTTCAATCGTTTTAGCGAAAATGCTTTGTCCGCAGACGGAAGAAGCCACGGACCATGTAGCTATCTCCGGTAAGGAAAAAGAGAACTCGAATATTCTAGATGCCATCTCATCGGGTACGGTTACCGGCGTAAAGTTGATGACGAATATTGCCGCGATGTTATTGGTATTCATATCCCTTGTAGCGTTAGCGAATTATATTACGGAAGGTGTGATAGGACGTTATACCGGACTGAACGACTGGATTGTAAAGATTACGGACGGTAAGGCGCAGGGCTTGACCTTCCAATTTATACTGGGCGTAATCACCTCTCCTTTCATGTGGTTGATCGGGGTTCCCAGCCAAGACATCATGTTAGTTGGTTCTTTATTGGGACAAAAGACCATATTGAACGAATTTGTCGCCTATTTCCAATTGCAGCAATGGAAAGATGCCGGATTATTCATGTATGAGAAATCGATCTTGATGTCTACTTATATCCTTTGCGGATTCGCTAATATATCGTCTATCGGTATCTTATTAGGCGGATTGGGCGTATTAGCCCCGGAAAAACGAGGATTAATTTCACGTATCGGCGTACCGGCCATGATCGGCGGAGCCCTGGTCTCTGTGCTATCGGCTACTATAATTGGTATGATCCTTGGGTAATTGAAAATTGAGAATTGAAAATTAGATGGTCATGCAGATTTTCTATACACCAGATATAGCTATCAAGCCGGAATTACCGGAAGAAGAAGCAGGACATTGTATACGGGTACTTCGTCTAGGTGAAGGCGATGAGATAGTATTGACGGATGGGCAAGGCTCTTTTTATAAAGCGGCTATTAGCCGGGCGCATCCCAAACATTGTGAGGTGACCCTCTTAGAGAGTTGGAAACAACCCGATCTCTGGAACTTCAATCTCCATATAGCCATAGCTCCTACCAAAAACATGGACCGGATGGAGTGGTTCGTGGAGAAAGCGACGGAAATAGGGATCAATGCGATCACCTGTTTGAATTGTCGTTTCTCGGAGCGTAAAGAGATCAAGCCGATTCGATTGGAGAAGATATTGGTCAGTGCCATGAAGCAATCCCAGAAAGCGACTTTGCCGGCGTTAGAAGGAATGACAGATTTCAAGAAGTTTGTCGCCACTCCCTTTGACGGGCGTAAGTTTATCGCCCATTGCGAGGAAGGCGAGAAGCCACTATTAAAACATACGTATCAGCCGGGAGAGAATGCCTTAATCCTCATCGGACCGGAAGGTGATTTTAGCCCGGAAGAAATCAAGCTGGCTCAAGAGAATGGCTTCGAGCCGATCTCTTTAGGAGAGAGCCGGCTGCGTACGGAAACGGCTGCGCTAGTGGCTTGCCATACGATTCATGTGTTAAATCAATAGAATAATCCTATTTCCATTAAAAATACGTTAATCCTCATAAGGGTTATTAAGCAAATTGCTACATTTGTAATGATATTAACAAATCTAATCTAATAACAATTTAAGTAACATGAAAAAGTTGTTCAAATCATTCTTGATTCTTTCGGCCATAGCTATGGCTATCCCCTGTTTCGCTCAAACTCCGAATACATTGACTAAGAAGGAAAAAAAAGCTGGCTGGGAATTATTATTCAACGGAAAAGACTTCTCTGGATGGCGCCAATGTAACGGTACCGCTATGCCCGCAAACTGGGTTATAGAAGACAATGCCATGAAAGTATTTACCGGCGAAGGTAAGAAACCGGGACAAGGCGCTAATGGCGATATCCTTTACCAGAACAAGAAATTCAAAAACTTCGAGCTCTCGGTAGACTGGAAAGCGAGCAAGATGGGAAACTCCGGTATCTTCTATTATGTACGCGAAGTACCCGGTAAACCTATTTATTATGCGGCTCCCGAAGTACAGGTACTAGATAACGTGGACGCAACCGACAACAAATTAGCGAACCACTTAGCAGGTTCTCTATATGACATGCTTCCCGCAGATCCGAAAACAGTTAATCCTGCCGGCGAGTGGAATACGATCGTAATCCGTGTAAAAGATGGAAAAGTAACGCATACCCAAAATGGTAAGAAAGTTGTTGAGTATACTTTATGGAGCAAAGAGTGGGATGATTTGGTAGCTAACAGTAAATTCAAGAACTTCCCGGGCTTTACCGAAGGTATTTCTAAAGAAGGTTATATCGGTCTGCAAGATCATGGCTATCCGATCTGGTTCCGTAATATCAAGATCCGTGAACTAAAATAGTTCTTCGAATCTATCGTATATAAATAAAAAGCCCGGGATTCAGATAAATCACCGGGCCTTTTTATATCTGTTTAATAAGTAAGCCTAATTACTCCCACTCAATTGTCGCATTCGGTTTCGGAGACATATCGTAGCATACACGGTTCACGTTCTTCACCTCTTTCAAAATACGATCCGTAATCTTCATCAAGATAGGCCAATCAACCGGCTCGATCGTAGCGGTCATGGCATCTACCGTATTGACGGCACGGATAATCACGGGCCATTCGAAAGAACGGGCGTTATCACGTACGCCAACCGACTTAAAGTCGGGTACTACCGTAAAGTATTGCCATACCTTTTTATCCAATCCGGCGTTCTTGAACTCCTCCCGTAAGATCGCATCCGACTCACGTACCGCTTCCAGTCTATCACGAGTGATAGCGCCCAAGCAACGTACGCCCAAACCCGGTCCGGGGAACGGCTGGCGATAAACCATGTCATAAGGCAAACCTAACTCTACGCCACAAGCACGAACCTCGTCCTTGAATAATTGACGCAAAGGCTCAACCAACTCAAATTGCAAATCTTCCGGCAGACCGCCTACGTTATGATGGGATTTCACCATCTTAGCCGTCTTCGTTCCACTCTCCACGATATCCGGATAGATCGTTCCTTGAGCCAAGAAATCGATTCCATCTAATTTGCGAGCTTCTTCCTCAAATACACGGATAAACTCACCACCGATAATCTTACGCTTTTGCTCCGGATCTTCCACGTCAGCTAGCTTATTCAAGAAACGATCGGTAGCGTCTACATACACCAAATTAGCATTCAACTGGTTCTTGAAGACCTCAACGACATCCTCGGACTCGCCCTTACGCATCAAACCATGATTCACATGCACGCAAACCAATTTATCGCCGATCGCTTTCAAAAGCAAAGCGGCTACTACAGAGCTATCGACACCTCCAGACAAGGCCAGCAGAACTTTCTTATCCCCTACCTGACGCTTTACCAATTCAATCTGGTCATTGACAAAATTCGTCATATTCCAGTTTGCCTCAGCCTTGCAAGTATCGAACACGAAAGACTTGACAGCGCCCTTGATCGCCTCGACATCATCCGTAAACTCCGGCAATTTAACCTCGCACAACGCCTTATCGTGACCTGCGGCCATTACAGGAGTGCCCATCTCGTAAATACCCGGATTCACGTCGATAGCTACACCGTCGATAACATTGTTTGGGCCACCATTGATAATGATACCTTTCACGTTTGGCAAGGCTTTTAATTCCTCAACCGTGATGTCATGCGGATAAATCTCACTATAAACGCCTAACGCACGAATAGCACGAGCCAACACCGTATTCTCATGACTACCTAAATCCAAGATAACAATCATATCTTGCTTCATGTGACTTTTAAATTTTATTGATTTTACACTTTGTTATACCTAAGACAAATGTCACTCCCACTCGATGGTTGCAGGCGGCTTCGAGCTGATGTCGTACACGACTCTATTTACGCCTTTCACCTTATTGATAATCTCGTTGGAAACTTTGGCGAGGAACTCGTACGGAAGCTGCGCCCAATCGGCGGTCATAGCGTCCGTGGAAGTTACCGCACGTAAAGCTACCGTATTCTCATAGGTACGCTCATCGCCCATTACACCTACGGATTGAATCGGAAGTAAGATTACCCCAGCTTGCCAAATCTTATCGTAAAGTCCCCACTCACGCATCAATGACATATAGATATCGTCAGCGTCTTGCAGGATACGTACCTTTTCCGGCGTGATATCACCCAAGATACGGATACCCAATCCCGGTCCCGGGAACGGATGGCGCTTGATCAAATGCGGTTGCATACCCAACTCCATACCGACACGGCGAACCTCATCCTTGAAAAGAAGACGAAGCGGCTCGACGAGTTTCAAGTTCATCGTATCCGGAAGTCCGCCCACATTATGATGGCTCTTGATAACCGTACCTGTGATAGACAGCGACTCGATCACATCCGGATAAATCGTACCTTGCCCCAGCCACTTGATATCTTTCAGCTTATGCGCCTCCTCATCGAAGACATCGATAAATCCTTTGCCGATGATCTTACGTTTCTTCTCCGGTTCCGTAACGCCCGCTAGTTCTTTATAGAACTTATCTTTCGCGTTTACGCCGATCACGTTCAATCCTAAATGCTCATAATCCCTCATTACGTTCTCGAACTCATTCTTGCGCAGCAAACCATGATCCACGAAAATGCAAGTCAAGTTCTTACCGATCGCCTTATTCAGCAATACGGCCGTAACAGATGAATCCACACCGCCGGAAAGAGCCAAGATCACCTTGTCATCTCCCAATTGCTCCTTCAACTCAGCTACGGTAGATTCGATAAAGGAAGCCGGTGTCCAATCCTTGGCGCATCCGCAAATATTCAAGAAGTTATCCAGCAACTTCGTACCGTCTGTCGAATGGAATACTTCCGGATGAAACTGAACGCCCCACGTTTGCTCACCTTCCACATGGTAAGCGGCAGCCCTCACGTCGTCCGTGCTGGCGATCACCTTGAAATTATCCGGCAATACGGTAATCGTATCCCCATGAGACATCCATATCTGTGAACCCACATGGATCCCTTTCAGTAATTCATCCTCACCATCAATGTGCGACAAATTAGCACGTCCATACTCACGTGAATTAGCCGGTTCAACATTACCTCCGGATGTATAAGCTAGAAACTGCGCTCCATAACAAATACCTAAGACGGGATACTTCCCCCGTATCTCGGTCAAATCAGCCTTAAAGGCATTCTCGTCGTATACGGAATAAGGACTTCCGGAAAGGATCACACCTTTCACGTCGGTAGCGTCATGCGGGAATTTGTTATAAGGAACGATCTCACAATACATATTCAACTCTCTGACCCTACGGCCGATAAGCTGGGTTGTTTGCGAGCCGAAATCAAGAATAATAAGTTTCTCGTGCATGCAATTATGATTATTTAATTGAGTGGCGCAAAGGTAGTAATAAATTCGGGAAGCATAAACACACTGGGCAAATATTCTTCCTTATCACGATACTTTTAAAGGATCTTCCCTTGTCCTATTACGCCTTTCCTCCTGAGACATTCATTATCCACCATCTGTTGCATGATCATGCAACGGATGGTGGACGATCATGCAACAGCCATTAGAAGATGAATACCTCAAGAGGAAAACCACAAATCCCCCTAAGGATCCGGCCAAGGGAAGCCATGAAAACAGCGAACCGCCCGACAACCCGGCGAGAGTTACGGACGGACAAAACAAAAAAAGCCTCGAAGCGTTCATTACAAACAACTTCGAGGCTTTCCTCCGAGGTTCCTGGCGGATTCGAACCGCCGTACATGGTTTTGCAGACCACTGACTAAGCCACTCATCCAAGGAACCGAATCAATCAAAAATAAAAGTAATTTTCAATTACCAAGAGGTTCCTGGCGGATTCGAACCGCCGTACACGGTTTTGCAGACCGCTGACTAAGCCACTCATCCAAGGAACCATAATTTCAACACAAAACAACTACTTTCGTTTTGCGAGTGCAAAGAAAGAGAATAATATTGGAATTACCAAACTTTTCCTTTCTTTTTTATTTTTCCCTCCGAATATTATAGAAGTAGAGAAAATGAGCTTACCTTTGCCTATCAAATAGATAAATAACGAAAAAATGACTTATACAGAAACTGTAATACCGGGCGTATGGATCATTGAGCCAAAGGTATTGAAAGATGCGCGCGGATACTTTATGGAAGCTTTTAAGCAAGCGGAATTCGAGGAGCATATCGGAAAAATCCAGTTCGTGCAGGACAACGAATCTTGCTCCTCTAAAGGCGTATTACGAGGATTACACTATCAGCTAGCGCCCTATTCTCAATCTAAATTAGTCCGGGTGATCAAAGGACGGGTATTGGATGTAGCCGTAGATGTACGTGAAGGCTCCCCCACATTCGGCAAATATGTAGCTGTAGAGTTATCGGACGAGAATAAACGCCAGTTATTCATTCCACAGGGATTCGCCCACGGATTCCATGTATTAAGTGACGAGGCTATCTTTACCTATAAAGTAGATAATCCATATACTCCGACACATGAACGGGGAATCCGCTATGACGATCCCACGGTCCATGTAGATTGGAGCATCACAGATCCGGAATCGATCAACCTATCCGAGAAAGACACCAAGGCTCCATCGCTGAAAGACGCTGAGCTTAATTTCAAATACTAAACACTGTACAGATATGAAAACTTACCTAGTTACCGGTGCCGCCGGTTTTATCGGTGCCAATTTTATCAAACATATGCTGGCGAAATATGACGATATCAAGATCGTTGTCCTAGACTTGCTGACTTACGCAGGTAATTTAGGCACCATCGCCGAGGATATCGATGGAGTACGTTGCGAGTTCGTGAAAGGCGATATTTGCGACCGTGCCTTGGCCAACCAGCTATTCGAGAAATACAACTTCGATTATGTCGTGAACTTCGCCGCTGAAAGTCATGTAGACCGAAGCATCGAAAATCCCCAGCTATTCCTGCAAACCAACATCCTCGGTACACAAAACCTATTGGACGCCGCACGAAAAGCATGGGTTACCGGTAAGGCCGAGACAGGTTATCCGGTATGGCGTGAAGGTGTACGTTTCCATCAAGTCTCTACCGATGAGGTCTATGGAAGCCTAGGTGCCGAAGGGTATTTCCACGAGACCACGCCTTTAGATCCCCGAAGCCCGTACAGCGCCTCCAAGACAAGCGCGGACTTATTCGTAAAGGCTTATCACGAGACATATAAGATGCCGGTATCTATTACCCGTTGTTCCAACAACTACGGACCTTACCATTTCCCGGAAAAATTGATTCCCTTAATCATAAAGAACATATTGGAAGGTAAATCCCTACCTGTATATGGTGACGGCACAAACGTACGCGACTGGTTATATGTAGAGGATCATTGCAAGGCGATCGACGCCGTAATCCACCACGGGCGTGTGGGAGAGGTTTACAACGTAGGCGGTCATAACGAGAAGCAGAACATCGAGATCGTGAAACTCACGATCCGGACGATCCATCAACTAATGACCGAACAACCGGAATATCGCCAAGTATTAAAGAAAAAAGAGATCGGTGCCAATGGACAAATCTCTATCGACTGGATCAACGACAGTTTGATTACATTCGTAAAAGACCGTCTGGGCCATGATCAACGATACGCCATCGACCCGACGAAGATTACCAACGAATTAGGCTGGACACCAGAGACCTGCTTCGAGGTCGGTATCGTAAAAACCATCCGTTGGTATCTTGAGAACCAAAAATGGGTAGAGGATATCACCGGTGGAGATTACATGAAATATTACGAGCAAATGTATGGATCACGTTGATTCCTCAACGTGACCGTGTGTATGTGGATGAATCTCAGAGAGGCTGTTTCCTAATTCGGGAGCGGCCTCTCTTATTTGTTTCCGGATCGTCTCGCGTATCTCCTCACGCACATTCCTGCGGGTACTATCCAGTTCCGCTTGCTTGGCAGGTTTCAAGAAATCTTTATATTTACATTTCACTATCTTGAACTTGAAATCATCCAGATTCCCTTTTATATCGATACCCAACTTAAACGGTACCGGCGATTTTAAAACCGAGAGATGGTAATCGAACGTCATATCCAAATTATGCGTTCCTCCTACGGCTACTTTATACCGGTCCATCTCCACCAAGAATGGGAATACCTCGATCTTGTTATCATGGATCGCTAAATCTACCGCTATACTATCGATCATATTCCGTTTTTTATTCTTGAACATCAGCGTCTTCGATATCTCGGTAAATGTCTCACCATCCAGCAGCACCATATTCTTTCCGCTCAGGTAGCAAGAGGCATTTACAGACGGTAGCAACACGGACATCGTAGAATCCGCCTTGCAAGTAGCCGTCATCTGGCAATCTACCATGCCTTCGAACGAACGAAGCATAGGGACCAATGTGTCGATATCCGGGAATAAACTGATTAACCGTTCCACTAAAATATCATTTAAGGACAACTCAAATCCCATAGTCGCCTCTTGATCTGTTTTGGTCGTATAAACCATCGTCAGATCTCCGGAACCGATATTCGAACTCATACATAAATCGCTCAGATTGATACTTTGATCCCGGATTACAACCTCACCTTTCACATCCTCCAACTTCAGATCCTTAAAATCTATTTTTTTAGCATTTGTATGAAGCGTCAGATCCAAGAATTTCGGAACGACAAATAGTTGAGAGATCGAATCCGTAGCGACACTATCCACGGTATTCGCTAATAGATGATCCGTCTCCAGTACGGAGATACTGTCTTCCGAGAAGGCCCTAACCGAGTTGGATGCCAATTGATCAGAAAACTGCAAACCTTTACCTATAGCTAGCATCAACTGGTTACAATCGATCAGATCGGATTCCAACTCGAAATTCGCTTTCAGCTTTCCTCCCCGTAGCATGGCCCGCCGGATGCCGCTAAGCTCTCCGCTCAAAGTAAGATCGCTCTTTCCTAAATGCAGGCGGGCACCACTCAACGTCATATTGTTAGTATTGAAATTCACGCTTGTCTCATCAATATACATCGGAATGGGGAATAAGCGGCTAAAGCCCCTCAATTGCTTAAACCTCACTTGTCCCCGAGCCTCCCATTGGCGTAAGACACTGTTTGAGGAAGCGACCGAATCCACTTGCGACCGCTGTCTATTCGCCCTTCGGGTGGTCTGCGTGCGCCTGCGCAAGGTATCACCGGCGGCGATACGGCATTCACGTTGTTGACGAATCGCTTGCCGATAAGGTAATGCTTCCAAAGAGAACTGGCTTTCCGTCAGAACCATACCCGTCCGTAAAGGGATAAGAATATATTTTAAGGTGTCCACCGAGATCGTAGCTCCCGCCATAGGGATCCGCTTATCTGTAGAAGAAGCCTTGATGCCCCCTTTCAACACGGTCTTACCGGCCACCATCCAGGTAGAATCCGGCAACTTGGTGCGCAAATGATCAAATTCCAACCCTGCAGTCATAGGGATAACAGCCGTTGTATCAATAACCGGCGTCGTATTGGCTACCATCTTCAATCCACCGATATTCGTACTGATCTCATCCTTATACTTTATATTCAAGGTATCCACCGATAGATTAGCGCTCAACAATCCTTTCGCATTCAGATATTTACTTTCATTTTCCGTAGATCCTACAAACAGATTCGCCCCAGCGATATACATATCCACGCCTAACGGCTTACTAAACGCCTTGAAGCGATCAACCGTCAAATTGCCGGATGATTTGACCTTGGCGAAGCGGCTATTCACGATATCATCCACCTTAAACACCGTAGATAAATCAGCCATCACGGTACCCTCCAGCAGCAGTGTGTCGGGATTCAAGAACTCTTTAGCCAAACGGGTAAAATCGACCTGCCCTTTCATCTCCGCCCGAATCGCGGGATTCCTCCAGATATCCCTAACCTCGCCACTCATGGTCAGCGAGGTATTCAACCCGATCAATGTCAGCTCCTCCAAAGAGACATACGAAGAATCCGGGTAAGCGCCATTCAAATGTAAATCCACGTCCATGCGCAAGGTATCAATCCCCTGTTCAATACCTTTTACATGATAAGAACCATCCTCTATCTTGCAGCATAAGTTCACGGTCGGAACGATACTATCCCCTAATTCTCCACGGATATCCCCTTCCAAAATAATACGTCCCTCAGCAAGTGTTTTATCCCGATCCTTAAAATATTCATCCGGAATAAAATGTAAGAGATCATTCATATCGGAAACCTTCAACCCGAAAGTCATATCGATCCGTGACGGATTATCCTCGGTAGCCGGCACCATAAAGCCATCCGCCGTAAAAGGCAGGTTATTCACCAGCAACTCCGCGTCCCTCAACCCAATCCGGTGAAGTCCGTCAGCCAACAACAAACGTCCCTTGAAGCGTAACGCTAACTTATTCGCCAAAGAATAAGACGGGCTACGGAATACGATCGAGGAAGAACCGGTCTCCACATCCAACTTATTTCCTCGTTGGGTCAAAAGGCCGTCTATATGTAAAAAGAAACCATCGATCGCCGTATATAAATCCTGCTGCCGGTCATCATAGACAAAATGCCCATTCGTAATATGCACTTGCTGCAAATCTATTTTAGGCAATGGAGATGACGATGATTCATCTACCGAATCCATCTCACTTTGATAAATCTCCCAATTCGCCTTTCCCTCCTCATTCACATAACCATAAAAACGGATACTATCCATGATAACCCGAGGAATCGTCACTTTCCCGCTAAACAGATAATCCGTAGGGTTAAATACGACGATCGCTTTTTTGAAAGACAGCAAAGAATCCGAAGGAATCATCAAATCCTCCTGATGTTCTATAGAATCCTCAGCCTGATGTGAGATCAAACGCCCATTTGTCAACTTCACTCCCAGATAAGGATACGTCTCGAAATAAGTCAACTCCACCCGCTCACATTCCAAGTGCGCCTCTATGAATTCGTTTGTTTTTTCTACGACCAGCGGTGTCAGCTTCTCCGGAGGTAAGACCGCCCATTTCAGTATACCAACCCCGATCAAGGGAAGTATGAAAAAGATCCCGACCAACACAGACACAACAACCAGCAATATCTTTCTTATTCGTACCATACTCATTCCTTCATCTTATCACAAACAACACTAATTAAATTGTATGAGCAAAAATACGAAATACTATCCCAAAGACAACGCTTATCTCATAAAAAAAGGCCCCCCGCAATGAGAGACCTTCTTTTTACATCTTATTTATTTTTCTACAATTCATTTATCCAGAACCTCATATTTAGAATGCTGGCTCTTGAACTCGGGAACGATCTCCTTCATCCGCTTCACGATCTGCATATCCCCCTCCACGGCACAAGCACGTACCAAGGCATCAATCCGCAGATTGGCGTCCGCATAATCATACGCACGGACTTGGGCGATCTTGATCTTCGGATGAAAAGTAGGCTTGGAGGTCTCATCCTCATTGAGCACCTCCTCATACAACTTCTCCCCGTCTCGCAATCCCGTGAACCGGATCTCGATTCCCTTCACCCCGCTCAGACGGATCATACGCTCTTCATTTACCAAAGCAATGATGTACTCAACTTTGTCTTCCAGATGATAGTTACGAGATATATCCATAATGATTATTTTACTGAAAATAAAAATAATCATTTATCATCTTAACACTAACTTTTCCGATAAAAATATTAGAGTACATTTGCTCTCAATTGTAACAAATATTCTTCTTTATACAATCCACAATATAAGCCACATCCTCATCCGTCACATAGGGGCCGGAAGGCAAGCACAACCCGACCTTAAACAAAGATTCGCTCACCCCATTCACGTAAGCCGGGCAATCTTTATAGACAGGTTGCTTATGCATCGGCTTCCACAAAGGGCGGGATTCTATACCCATCGCATCAAGTCCCACACGCATCGCCTCAACATTGGCATTCGGCTCGCAATCCGTATGTGCGTTAACCGCTGCGTGAGTCACACCGCCCGCACCACCAACAGCACCTTGTACCGTTGCTTGATAAGCATTCTCCTGCCCTTTCACCCTCAATAAAGGATCCAAGACAATCGTATTCAACCAATAATTACTATCAAAACGACCGGAAGGATTCTCATGCAAGGTGATCCCTCTCACATCCTTCAACAGCTCCCGATATAAATCACACGTATGCTTATGATGAGCCACATGAGCGTCAGCCACCGTCATCTGACCACGCCCGATACCCGCACAAATATTCGACATCCGGTAATTATACCCGATCCGCTCATGCTGGTAATACGGATAAGCCTCCCGAGCCTGCGTAGCGTAGAACATGATCTCCCGCTTAGCCTCCCCGTCCGGACAAATCAACGCACCACCACCACTGGTCGTAATCATCTTATTCCCATTGAACGACAGCACCCCATATTTTCCAAACGTACCCAACATACGTCCATCATAACGAGAGCCAAAACCCTCCGCCGCATCCTCTATGATCGGAATCCCATACCGATCAGCGACAGCCATAATCTCATCCACCTTATAAGGCATCCCATATAAGGCCACCGGTACAATCGCTTTCGGTGTTTTTCCCGTCTTCTCGAAACGATCTTGAATCGCCTCTTCCAACAACACAGGATCCATATTCCAAGTATCCACCTCCGAGTCCACGAACACAGGCGTAGCCCCCAAATAAGTGATCGGATGCGAGGAAGCACAGAAGGTAAAGCTCTGTACCAGCACCTCATCCCCCGGCTTCACGCCACAGGCAAGCAACGCCAGATGCACTGCGGCAGTACCGGCAGACAGAGCCACCACATGTTTACCTTCACCCACGAATTCCTCCAGATCTTTCTCAAATCCATTCACGTTCGGACCTAGAGGCACGACCCAGTTCGTATCAAAGGCTTCTTTGATATACATTTGTTCTTTGCCACTCATGTGAGCAAGGCAAAGGTAAATTCGTTTATTCATTATTATTGTGATTTTAGAAAATACTTCGGATCAGCATAAAAGCCTCAGCTCTTTCTACGCTAATTGTAGCACCTCTATATTTCGCCAAAGCTTCCAAAGCCTCTAAAGAACGAGAACTAGGGAACCGCCTTAGTTGAGATTGATAACACTCCATCGCTCTCAATTTCATTTTCATTCCATCTTGACTACAAGGAATGAACACCGTGGGAATAAAAGCATCATCCGCATAAGGAGCAGCCCATTCAGTTTCAGATAACGTTTCATAGGTATAAACTCGCTTAACCGTATAATCTCCAACAGGACGACAAGCGACTAATACACTGTCAAAGACCATCCGATGATCTTTATGTATATCTCCTCTATGGGGAATAAACACTGTATCTATTTGATTTTCGGATATAC
Source organism: Parabacteroides sp. KHUB-02 (assembly GCF_056640955.1). NCBI lineage: Bacteria > Pseudomonadati > Bacteroidota > Bacteroidia > Bacteroidales > Tannerellaceae > Parabacteroides > Parabacteroides sp. KHUB-02. The sequence continues at coordinate 2,218,452 of NZ_JBWQEV010000001.1, forward strand.
ATTTTGAAACTTCACGAGACATGATATAACCTGGATATTGATCTAATGCAGGAGCTGGAAAATCAAAGAAAAAGGTCTGTTTTACACCTAGTAAACGATGAGCTTCCAGTGCCTCTGTTCTAACACGCTGAATACCTTTTTCGGAAAAAATATTTGGATCAGATTTACTGGCATTTGTCATAATCAGCACATACACATTATGACCTTCTTGTATCATCTTATAAATAGTTGCCCCACAGCCCAATATTTCATCATCCGCATGAGGTGCGATAAACAAAACATTATTTTTCATTTTTCAACAACGTTAAATCTTGCTTTATCATTTCTATCTCATTCCGCAAACGGAAAATCTCATATTGATCATAATAGCCTAATCTAGAACCTACAACCAAATGCTCATCGACAGGTCTATCCAAATAATCAACCATGTTATATTTCACCAATTCAACATAACCATCAGCTGTTTGAACAACAGGATTATCATTATTGAAATTCACTACACGACCAATAACACCTTTCGCATATCCAGCAGCATAATAATTTGATTTCCATACCAGAACCTTATTATTACCATAGAAAGAGAAAGCCCCGGGATGAGGCGATGTACTAGCCTTTATCAAACGATCAATATCTTTTGCCGTGTTCGACCAATCTATACAACCATCCAAAGGAGCCCGCCTAGCATAGAAAGTAGCCGCCTTCCCATCTTGAGGAATCCCTTTTAATCCGACAGAAGACAAAGAAGGAAGCCAACGATCCAAAGCCCGAACCATAGCCTCTTTCAACTTAACACCAATAGAAGTAACATCATCATCTTCCCTTATAGAAAAAGGTTCCTGCACAAAAATATCCCCTTCATCAGCATTTGTGTCTATTTTAAAAAAAGTTGCCGCACCTTCTCCCTTGTCCAATATCAGCCAAGCCATAGGAGCCCGACCCCGTCCTTTTGGCAACTTCGTTGGATGAAATCCTACACAAGCCAATCGAGGTAATCTTATAATATCTTCATCAACCAACTGAGAGACACCAACCACAAAAAGAATATCAACCGAAGCGTTCCTAATTTGCTCCTTGATATCGTTCGAATTTATTTTTATGAAAGGATAATAAGAAAGATGATTATCTTCCGCAAATCTACGCATCGAACAATAACCACTTACATTTAAAGTCGAGTGAGGTTCATACCCCCAAACTCCAACAACATTAAATGAATATTCCACCAACTTTTGTAACGTCAGCAAACTACTGCCAACACTACCAATCAATCCAACCCTCATTTCTTAATATATTTTTCTTCTCCAAACAAAACAATCGCCACGGTCTTGACAAGAATCCTCAAATCCAACATAAACGACATACGGTCAACATACTCACGATCCAAGCATAAACGCTCTTCCCAAGGAAGATAGATATTACCATTAACTTGCGCCCAACCTGTCATTCCCGGCCTAACTTCACATCGTTTCTTTGCAATTTCTCCAAATTTCTCATATAAACTCGGTAACGCAGGGCGAGGGCCAACTAAAGACATATCACCAATAAACACATTCCATATTTGAGGCAACTCGTCAATCTTAAAACGCCTTAAAAGTCCCCCTATTCTTGTAATATCCGGATCTTGCAAATACGTTTGTTTCACATTAGGATCTCTCTCCTTATTTGTCATCGTACGCAATTTATAAATCCTAAAAACACGCCCATTTTCACCAACTCTACTTTGCAAATAAAAAATAGGGCCTTTCGAATCCAACTTTATTAAAACAGCAACTATGATAAAAAGAGGAAATAAAAGCAACAATATAGCGAAGGAAATAAAAAAGTCAAATAAACGCTTAAATTTCAAATACATAACATACAAAATATAACAATTTAGGACATTCCCATTAAAGCAAAGGATTGTGCCTCTAGCTGATCTAAATTAAAAATCGCAGTAATACATCACAGATATAATTCTGAATTTTTAAACGTAAAATCCTTTGAAGCCAATAATGAATTATTACAATACTTTTGTTTTAGCATTTTGTCCGATTTTAATTCTCGGATATAAGCAACAATATCATCCACATTTGACTTCGAAATACAACGACCATTCTGGTACTTACTAATCAAACGAAACATCTCTGTATCATTATTAGAAATGGCAAGAAGAGGAACACCTACAGCCATTAAGTTAAAAGTCTTACTTGGAACACTGACCCTTGATACATTTTCATCAAGGGTAATTATACCCAAATCTGCAGAAGCTAACGAATATGGTAATACATTAAAATCCTGAAGAGGCAAAAAAGTTATATTACGAAGATTTAACTCTTCGGCTTGAGCCACTAAATCCGTTTTCTTTTTCCCCTCACCTATCATTAAGAATTTAACATCATTATCAGTTTGCATATTTTTAGCTACTTCAATAAGACATTCCACACTGTGTGTATAACCAATGTTTCCTGAATACATCACCACAAATTTATTTTCAAGATGATGTTCTTTAACAAATGGATTCTGTTCTTTGCATATAGGCTTAAAATCATCAGATGCAGACCACAATGGTACCACCTTTATCTTTTCAGCCTCACCATACTCAAGCAATATCTCTTTCATTCCCTCACTAAGAGTATAAATAGCATCTGCTTTTGCATATAGCTTCTTTTTTATTGATTTCCAAATCCTATATATAATATGCCTATCTGAGATTCCTATAGCTTCAAGGGCATTGGGATATATATCATACTCTACAATCCTAAACTTATTTCTCAACAATAATGCGGAGAAACATGCCATAGGAGGGTTTGTATAATATACAACTTCAAAATTTCTATATTTGAAAAGGAGTTTAAATAAAACCTGAATAGTCCCCAAAGACCAAGTCAATAATCTTCTTAAAGTACTAGCTTTATTATATTTACATATCTTATCTATTTGCACTTTAGGGTTAATTGAACGTACGCCTTCCTTTATTCCTGCACAAAGAATACTCACACAATCATATTTAGTACAATACGCATTCAAATCATCTACAACCAAGAAACCTGAACTTTGATTAACTAGAACTATCCTCTTTTTCATAATCGACATATAATCCCTAATTTTGGAAGACACACCCTAATCTTGCTATTTGCTTGTTTCCTAAACTATGCTTTGTCTTTATACCATTTCTAACATTCCGCACGCATAGGATTTGTCAAAAAATCAATATACGACAAACGAATCCCTTCCTCTAGTTCTGTCTTATATTTCCAGCCAAGACCTTCCGCCTTCGACACATCAAGCAACTTACGAGGGGTTCCATTCGGTTTTGTTAAATCCCATTCTATCATACCATCATATCCAACCACTCTTGCCACTAACTCAGTCAACTCTTTTATGGTCAATTCTTTTCCTGTTCCTGCATTTACTGTTTCATTACCGCTGTAATGATTCATCAGGAAAACACATAGATTCGCCAAATCATCCACATATAAGAACTCTCTCAAAGGACTTCCATCACCCCAACACACCACAGAAGGAAGTTTCTTTTCCTTAGCCTCATGAAAACGACGAATTAAAGCGGGTAGAACATGGCTATGGGTTGGATGATAATTGTCATTTGGACCATATAAATTGGTCGGCATCACACTAATAAAGTCTGTACCATATTGTCTATTGAGAAACTCACAATATTTCAATCCTGATATTTTTGCAAGCGCATACGCCTCATTTGTTTTCTCCAATTCCGAAGTTAACAAACAGCTTTCTTTCATTGGTTGAGGGGCTAACCTCGGGTAGATACACGAAGAACCAAGAAATTCCAATTTTTTACACCCTGTATTCCATGCGGAATGAATTACATTCATTTCAAGCATCATATTCTCATACATGAAATCAGCAAGCGAGTTCTGATTAGCCATAATCCCTCCCACTTTAGCTGCCGCAAGAAAAACATATTCCGGGCACTCAGCCTCAAAAAAATTCTCCACATCTACCTGCCGAAGAAGATCTAACTCCGCATGCGTGCGAGTAATTATATTGGTATATCCCTGTCGTTTCAATTCTCTAACGATCGCACTTCCCACCATTCCTCGATGGCCTGCGACAAATATCTTAGCGTTCTTTTCCATATCACTTCACAATACCCTTTTCCAAATACTCCGCTAGATTTAACTTAACCTGCTCACCCGCACGTTCAGCAGCTACTTTTGCCATATCCGCCTCAACCATGATTCTCACCAAATCCTTAAACGAGGTCATCCTTGCTGGATCCCAGCCTAATTTTTGCTTTGCCTTTGTTGGGTCTCCCCACAAATTCACCACATCCGTAGGCCTATAAAAATCAGAGGAAACTTCTATCAATATCCGCCCTGTTGACTTATCCACTCCTATCTCATTAGCTCCCTCACCCTTAAATTCCAGATCTATGCCAACAGCCTTGAAAGCCTCATAGCAAAACTCTCGGACAGAATGTTGTTCTCCTGTAGCTATCACAAAATCCTCAGGTGTATCTTGCTGTAAGATAAGCCACATACATTCCACATAGTCCTTGGCATATCCCCAATCGCGCAATGAGGAAAGATTGCCTAAATACAATTTATCCTGCTTTCCTTGAGCTATGCGAGCTGCTGCTAACGTGATCTTTCGGGTTACAAACGTTTCCCCCCGTCGTTCTGACTCATGGTTAAAAAGGATACCCGAGCAACAAAACATGTTATAAGCCTCACGATACTCTTTCACAATCCAAAATCCATATTGCTTTGCTACCGCATATGGACTATAGGGGTGAAAAGGGGTATTCTCGTTCTGAGGAACTTCCTCAACTTTTCCATACAACTCTGATGTAGAGGCTTGATAAATCCGACATTTACCTATTAAGTCACAATGTCTCACCGCCTCTAAGACTCTAAGTACCCCTGTCGCATCTACATTCGCCGTAAACTCTGGTGAATCAAAAGAGACTTGCACATGAGATTGAGCCGCAAGATTATAAATCTCATTGGGTTGAACAAGTTTAACAACCTGCAAAATACTCATTGAATCTCCCAAATCCGCATAGTGCAAATGAAAATGGGGCAACCCCTCAAGATGAGCTATCCTTTCACGATAATCAACCGATGACCGACGAATCGTTCCATGTACATCATAACCTTTATCCAATAAAAACTCAGCAAGGAAAGAACCATCCTGCCCGGTTATTCCTGTTATCAAAGCTGTTTTATTCATTTTATTACCTTTATTTCAATATTACTAATTGTGAAACCACCATCGGTTTTGTCTTCATCCACATGGCCCCCCAACTCAATTCCAGTCCAAACGAAGACATTAACAGTGTCGTTTCTTTAGTCCTAAGTTGATCTGCGATCCTTGTTACCATCAATGAAGGAATCGAAGCACCTCCTAAGTTTTCAAACTCTTCCAAATTGCAAGGCACTTTCGTTTTGGGCAACTTCAGTTTTTTCACAATACGCTCCACAATCATCTTGTTCGCTTGATGAATCAAGAAATAATCTATATCTGTTTCACGATTGATATTATAATCCGCTAAGAACATTTCGATAGACTTGGGAGAACGGGGATATAGCAAATGAGAAGACATTTATATGTTTATGAATAAAAATTCAAAACAAGATTATAATAAAGTATATCCACCATCTATCGCTAAACTAGAACCTGTTGTAAAAGTACTTGCATTAGAAAGCAGATAAATCGCATAGTAAGCGATTTCTTCTGGTTTCGCATAGCGCTTCAAAGGATAAGACAATTGATTCTTACTAACCTGTTCTTCTGAAATATTATCTCTATGAATAAAGGGTGTTTCTACCCTTGCAGGAAGTATACAATTCACACGAATTCGTTGAGCAGCTAATTCTACCGCTTGAACTTTCGCTATTCCCTGTATCGCAGACTTTGACGCTGCATAAATAGAGTTCCCGATATGTCCTGTAATCGGTCCATCGATAGAAGATAGATACACAATAGAAGCTCCTTTATTTATTCGTTTATATTTCAACAGTTTCTGAGTTAATAGTACGGGAGATTCAAAATTCAAACTCATCATCTTCCTCAAAATCTCATACGTTGTAAACTTAAACGGCAATGTCAATCCCATACCTGCGGAATGCACTAAGCCATCAATCACACCGACATGATTACACAAGTCCTCTATGGACTGAGAATCCGCTATATCACAGCTAAAATAAGAATGATCTCCATCCTCTAACTCTGTAAAAGCCCGAATTAAGCGTTCTTCATTTCTTGCGACTAATATCAAGTCCGCTCCCATCCGACTGCATTCTAAGGCTATACTTTTTCCAATACCGGAAGAAGCTCCGGTTACCAAAATTCTTTTTCCTTTAAGAGAAAAAGGATTATAGTTTTCCCTCATACTCTATCAAAGATAAATAACGTAAATCTGTCGAAAAATAAATGCTACCCCATGATAATCCTACTCCAAAAGCTGTCGCAATTACTTTTTGTTTTTTCTTAAGCATATCATTACACGAAGCGGTTAATGTCAATGGAATTGTAGCACAACTTGTATTTCCATAATCTCGTAACGAATAAGGAACCTTTTCCTCCGGAATTTTCAATTTCTTACGAATCTTCTCATTCATAAATAAATTGGCCTGATGAAATATAAAATAGTCTATCTCATTCACCTCTAAAGAAGCAAAGCTAAGAATATCCAAAACCGACTCCGGTGCTCTTTTTAACCCAAATGCAAAAACAGACATTCCATCCATTTCACTATCTAATGGTCGCCGAGCAATGCCTTCCCCATAAACCACTTCTTTCAATGAATTTTCAGTTACAGGATTCCGTGCTCCACCATCTTTAACAATAATTGAACGGTAAGATTTCCCTTCTGTCGCAAACGTAAAAAACATATCATCCGATTCTTCCGAATACTCTAAGGCCGTTGCTGTTCCCGCATCTCCAAATAAAGGCCAAGCGGTCTTATCATTCCTTGATTTGAATTTCGTAGGCGTATCACCAACCAGCAACAAAGCCTTCTTCATATACCCAGATGATAAAAGAGAAGCAACAACACTCATTCCATAAACCCAACCCGGACAACCATAAGATATATCTAATGTATAACATTCCGTTTTTAGGCCTAAACGTCCTTGCATAATACAAGCATTTGAGGGTAATATATAATCCGGAGTTTGGGTCACGAATATCAGGCAATCAATCTCATCCCGTCTCCAGTTCAGCCCCATGAGCAAATCTTCAGCTGCGTCATAACATAAATCCGCAGAAGTCGTATCCACATCCGCAATACGTCTACGCTCAATGCCTGTAGAAGCTATCACTTTTTCAGCCTCACCCTTTTTAAAAAAAGACAATTCCTTATTTTCCTCAATCATTTTAGGAACACATGACGTAATTCCCGCAATCTTTACATTTGAGATTTTTAAATGACTCATTTTCCCTATTAGATAATTGATAAATCAGAATAGATAATCTTACCCGAATCAGTCCTTGGTATCTTGCCAATAAATCGAACCTCATAAGCTGAAGGATTTATTAATACTCGGTTTGACAAAACCGATTTTATAGAATCAATTTTATCCAAATCTGTAACATAAACAATTAGTTTATCATCGCTACCAACACAAGCACATTCTTGGCAATGATCTTTCACGATAGATTCGACAAAATCTAAACTTATTCGGTTTCCATATAATTTCAAGAAACGTTTCTTTCTCCCTGATATATAATAAAATCCCTCCGAGTCAACATAAGCTAAATCGCCAGTATAAAGTATCCCTTTATTCTCATCACCTTTAAACAGATCATCTAATGATTCGGCATATCCCCAAAAAACATTAGAGCCTTCATATACTAATTCGCCTTCCACATTAGGAGACACTATCCGCATACCATCCTCGTCAATCAAAGAAAAATGCCCACCCGGTATTGCGACCCCTACACTCCCTACTTTATTCAAAGTATACTCAGCAGGTAAGTAGCTCATTCTTGCGGTGGCCTCTGTCTGCCCATACATTACATAAAAACGTATATCGTGCAAACGTGCATATTCCGAAAAATACTTAATTAAAGAAGAATTCAATTTACCACCAGCTTGCGTCATAACCTTAACAGATGAAGGCAAGAATTTCTCAAAACGCATTTTCTTAAGAATTTCATACGTAAAGGGAACACCTGCAAAAGATGTCGCCTTCTCTTCTAAAACAAATTTCCAAAACTCTCGCTGCACATACGATTTATCAGTCAGCAACAAGGTAGCACCTGCCAATAAATGGCTATTCAGTACAGATAAACCATAAGAATAATACATCGGTAAAGATGTGATCGCTTTCTCGGAAGAGGTTATTTTCAAATATTCAATGATAGAACATGCGTTACTTTTTAAATTGTCATGCGATAAGCGAACAAGTTTAGGAGATCCTGTACTACCCGATGTAGTCAATAGCAAAGCTAACCCCTCAGGTAAAACAGGAGAATCTCCGTCATATTGAATCAAAGAATATCCCCCCAATGAATATTTTTCCTTCCCCTTAACAAGCAGATCTCTTCTACTAGGGAACCAACAATATCGAGGGTGATAAATAGCCTCCAAATGATACAAGGTCTCATCCGGAACATCCCGACTCAGCAGCAAAGGAACTACCCCCGATCGCAAACACGAGACATAAGCCACAATTGACTCCAATGAGTTCTCACAGCCGATAAAAATCAATGATCGTGGCACTAGATGCTCAGAAAATCGTTCAGACAATCCCAGCAAATCAGCATACGTATACACATGATGATCCTCTGTAATAAAAGCCTTATTCGATAGAAAAGAGGAGAAATCAAACATTAGAATCTTTGATTATATTTACTTTCTAAGACCTTAATGGCCGAGTCAAACGTATCGATCTCAAACATATCATCCGCTTCCAAATCTAAGTCAAAAGCATCCTCTATTTCTGAAATAAGCGTAATATGTCCAACAGAATCCCAATTCGGAGATTCTTTTAACTTAAGAGCAGGAATTTGGTCTATAGAAGACAGATTTAAACCCTTAAAGAAAGCGGTTTGTAATTTTTCCAAATTAGTCGCCATCTATCACTTCTTTATACGTTCAAACAATTCCTGTATAGTATCAGACTTTAGCAAGTCATCCCCTTTTAAAGATACATCATATTCCTCATCAATCATAGCAATTACGGATAAGGCTACTAACGATGACCAGTCTTCCAACTCCTTAAAATGAGTATCAGGCTTAAATACAGATATCTCTGTATCGTCAAATTGTTCAGAAAACTTGTTGATAAAATCTTGTAATTCCATATATTATTATATTTAAATAAAATCAAACTTTTTTGCGGGATTACCCACATAAACACTATTATCCTTTGTTTTTCGCATTATAACACTATTTGCACCAATAGTCGTACCTGTTCCTATCTTGACACCTTGTAAAACCACAGAAGATACACCAAAAAAATTCAATGTTCCAATTTGAGTATCTCCACTAATTCTAGCGGCTGTCATAAAAGAATTGAAATCTCCAACTTTAGCATCATGTCCTAAAGAAACCCTGTTATTGAAAACATTAAAATCTCCTAATCTAACATTACAACTCATTGAAGCGAAACTACAGATAATATTACCCTTTCCCATCAAAAAATTATCCCAATCTAAAACATAAGCTTCGGGCGCAACAATGTTAGGAAAATCAATTAAAGGATTATTTATATTCGAATAAGCTCTATACGATATTTTAGGATTTCCAAAAGCAAGAATCAAGGATAAATTTGACGGATAAGTATTCAAATCATCAATACCACCCAATAAAGATCCATATTCATTTGAACTTCCTTTTGGTTTATTCCTAAAATCATCATCAAAAAAACCAACAAAATTCCATTGATTTTCTATACGATTTATTCGTTTTATCAATGAGGCTACTTCACGACCAAAACCACCAGCCCCATAAATAGCAATATCCTTCATTATTTACACATTACTTCTTGAAATACGTTGATTAGTTGAGAAGCTATTACATTTGGAGAAAATCGAGCACGACTATCAGCTGAAATCTTTTTGTGATCATATTGATGACAATTCTCATACATATCCTTTATTGCAGAAGAAAGCGCCTCAACATCATCACAAGGAACAAGTAAGCCATCTGTTTTTTGCACAAATTCTTCAGGACCTCCACAAACTGTAGCTATAACGGGTAATCCCATCATCATTGCTTCTACATAAACAACACCAAAAGTTTCAGATCGCGACGGCAAGACAAAAACATCACTATTACATAATATAGAGCCAATCTCTTTTTTCCCTTTCCTTCCTAACAAATAAACATTACTATTCAAGCCTGCCCGATCAATCTGCTGTTCCAAATTCACACGCTCCTCCCCCTCACCTATAATAACAACTCCCATTTATCCAAAGGAAGTTTGAGCTGACCAAAAGCAGAGATTAACAAATCATATCCTTTACGATGAATCAAACTACCTGTTGAAACAAAACGAATCTTACCATCCTTGCTACCTCTCGAACAATTATAGCAAAACTCTGATCCAACCATATTATGCACAACAATACTGTTTATCTGAAAATGTTGAAGTAAACGCTGCCTCAAAGATTCTGAAACAGAAATCACGGCATCACAATCTGAATAAGTTGCCCGTCCTAACCAAACAGCATAATCCGATAAAACATCCTTATTAAGCTGACTCCAATGCTCAATTGCCACCAATGGCAAATTATACATCTTTTTCAAAATAAGTGCAGCATATGAGTTTGTCAAATAATGAGAATAAAGTACATCCGGCAGGCTATGTTCCCGAATCACTCGATTAAACAACCTCTTAAGTTGAATTCTTTTAATTGAAAAATCAACTTTTTTTCCAAATAATCTATGGGTGATAATTCCTGGTACCCAAAAACAATCATAATAATCAATGCCATTCAAGCGATAATGAGAAATACCAGGTTTTCGCCAATAGAGCCGGAAACGGCTATCCACACTAATCACGGCAACCTTATGCCCGACTGCCACAAGAGCTTCCGCTTGATCTTTTTCAAAACAACCCCATTGAGGATCACGTTTAGAAGGAACACCACGAGATATTAATGCTATAAACATAATCCTATTTATCATTTACTAGACATTCTCGTAATACGTCTAAATAGCCATGACCATATTTTAAGTCAGGCTCAACATAATTACCTTCAGCCCATTCATTCCATGATTTAAGAAATAAAATTCTATGTTCATCTTGCTTATTATTTAGAAGATTCAAAGCCTCGTAAATCATTTTCTTAAAATTCACCGGTGTGGAATTAACATAAATGCCATTTACTCCTGAACGAGGGCTTCGATCCCACTGAGGCAGAAGCGAAGGATACACATTATCCCACTTATCCTCAGGAACATAGTAATATTTAATAATTTTTAAATAGTCATACTTATCTAATGAAGAAATATGAAACCTAGAAGATAATACTCTATGAATAATAAACCATATTCTATTTTTAAGTTGCACTTCAGCACGCCAAGTGCCAAAAGAAGCAACTGCATCGAAACCTAATTTATCGATTAAATATTGGTAATATATTCCTGCTTCATCAAGGGAGAAATATCCTTTGGCTATATCATTACCTAGCTCATCTTTTAATCCATGAGCACTCGTATTTTGAGTATATCCAACAAAATGAATATCTTTAAGTCCGTTTTTTTGCGCTAACTCACGCCATAATGGGATAAAATCATTAGGTAAAGCATAGGGATCAAACACAACAAATAAAGGCTTTCCATCCACACAAATATATCGAGGATCCCTAAATGCTTTCAGTACATATTCGAAATGCATCATATAATCCTCCTTTCCTAAATACTTTTGTTCAGCAATCATTCCTGTAGATTGACCCATCCTTCCATTTGCCCACGTTTTAGTTGTCCAAGTATGATTTGCCCACCCCAAACAAAAAGGAAAATTAGGCTTTCCACTTTCAAGAACCTCATTGAATGGACGCTCCAATAATTGTTTTCCATTACCAAACCAATAATGCCAATAACAAAAGCCCTCGATCCCTGCTTCACGAGCCATCTCCGCCTGAGCCTCACGTACCTCCGGCATCCGAAGATCATAATACCCTAAATCAGCAGGCACACGTGGCTGATAATGACCTTTAAACAAGGGCTTAGCTTTTCCTACATTCGTCCATTCAGTGAATCCCTTACCCCACCATTTATCATTTTCTGGTATAGGATGAAATTGAGGAAGATAAAAGGCTATAACACGAGCTTTTCTATTTTGATATTCCATAAATTTTATTTAATTCGCAAATAATTCATAATTATCACATCTGACGAGCAGATATTTGATCTAAGATATGAGTTCTATAACTGGAAACATTTTTATCGATTATAGAACTATAGGGGAAATATCTATCATAAAATTTACCATCTGTTCCTCCATCGCCCATATAAATATTATACACTTTATATGACAAATAGAACAGCAAAACAGGTATAACAAATATATTCTTCCGTTTCCCAACAACAAATCTTGAAGAAAATGCATGTATTACTTCCGCATAAGCCACTGCAAGTGGCAAAAGTATATAATTGGTAAATCTATAAAATATATACACTCTTGATGTCAAAATATTAAATAGTATCGACATCAATATAAAAATCACTAAATACTCTTTTCCTCGTTGTTTTTTTAAAATAAACAACGATATAAAAGGAGTTAAAACAGAAGCAACAATGAATGCATAAGGATTAACCCTTGTATTTTCTCCATATATATCCGAATTCATATAAATTATCAACTTTTCATAAAAAGCGAAATCAGATCCTACTATAGAGAGCAATATATTTACAAGATCCAAAGAACTCAAAAATATATACAGAACAGACACAAGAAGAAACAAACTACTAGAGTTCAATTTATTAACAAGATAAAAAAATGGAAGAAGCAGTAAAACCAAAGATGACTCATGAAACATGAAGGCAACTAAGAAACACAAAAAATACTTCAACCATGACTTATTTAGATAATAAGAGAATGACAACAAGAAAAACGATATAGAAATGCTTTCACGCAATATTTCAAAATTATAATTAAAATAAGAAACTACAAAATAGATCAGCAACACAGTAAATATATACCGAGTGTTTTTCTTAATAAAATAAGCCACTACCATATTTATCCAACAAGCTAGGACAATTCTTAACAGGATAAAATTATCCCATATTCCTTTTAGAAATGATGTCAATAATATCCAGCCAAGCCTTTCTTTTGAACGAATATCTATTTCATCTGCCAAAGGTACATTAAAAATTGATCTATAATCATACTTCCAACGATACATATACACTTCTGTGTCTCCACCAATCTTATAACTCAACACATTCAGCAGGATAAGGATGAATATAATCGAATAAAAAGAAGTATATTTATAGCGAGTGCTATTATGTATATCATAAATGTAGATACACAAAATCATCAGGAATACAATAAACGCATAAATCATCAGAGGATATATTAAGGTTTATATCTTATAATATTTCTTCCTTTCATAAAATAAAAGGACACTAACCAACAAGTCCCCCCAGCAAAAAGAGCTACTAAAAAAGACAGGGATGGATTTTCTATCATATTACCACATAATAAACAAACTAAGAGACTTGGTATAGCACAAACTATACTTTGTCCAAGGTATTTCAAAGGTAAATGAACTAACTTATGATGAAATGTATATAAAATATAAAATAATGTCACCACCGTCTCAGATGCCACCAATACCAAAGCAGATCCTACGCTTTCCAACCGATATACCACTGTTAAGTTTACTAATAAAGCAACTAAAGCACCTATAACAGAAGCTTTCAACAGTATCTTGTCTTTCTTCATAGGAATTAGAACCTGAATAGCCAACACTTGCGCAATCCCTACAAATAATATCGCGGGCATTATGATTCGCATAGGCAATATAGCTCCCTCATATCCTGCTCCCGCCAAAATAAAAATCATCTGAGGAGCCAAGGCTATACTACAGGCTATCATCGGAATACTAAACATCGTTATTACCATAAACGAACGACCAATCAGTTCATGAAAACGCTGTCCCTCTCCTTCTGAAATCAATGCGCTCATTCGTGGCAGCATCACATTGGTAAAAGCTGAGAACAAACCCAATATTACATAATAGAGCTTAAACGCCGTGGTATAATAACCTACTTCCACATTATCAGACACAAGACCTAAATACATCACATTGAACGTAAGATACATAGATGTCATGATCGCATAAAGTCCTAGCATACAGTTTTGCCTATAAAACCGTGTGGAAAATAAATCCTTGAACTGAAAATCAATAAAACGATATACATATACGGTATTAATCAACGCATTTATCACTACAACACCCACAGTCAAGATAAAATAGAGCCGATAATCAGCAGGAGATTTAATCAAGAACAATATGGATATGATATATATACATTTAATAAACAAACTACGCAAAGTTATATAATGAAAGTTCTCAATTCCGGTAAAAAACCATTCTATCAGAAATGCGGAAAATAGTATCTTACCTGCTCCTATATAAAACAATTCTTCATATTGGTTGAATTTAGGTACAACAGCTATGCAGATTAGATAAACGATTAATGTAAATAATGTAAACACGATGTTCATACCCATCAAATTGGAAAATACCTGACTTTTCCTTTGGTAATCATTTTTTACCGCAGCTATCTCACGTATCCCTAATATACTCATACCCATGGTCGCAAATAACAGAAAATAATTCACTGTATTATCCACGAAATTAACCAAGCCAACATATTCCACACCTAATACTCTTGATACATAAGGGAATATCATAAGATTAATTAAGTAAGTAGATAGGGTCAGTATACTTTTATAAATAAAGTTCTTTTTTATCGAAGGAGAAGACATATCAATCGAACATAAACGTTTTCTTTAGACTAATAGAACAAAGCAATCGGGATTTTAAACTGCAAGTAATCACTTTAGAACTTATCTGAATCCCTAAATCCATCTTGCCATAAACTCTGCTCTTACATATATTAAGGGAAATGGAACTGTATCAAATTAAAGACTCTTCTAAATCTTCGCTACTGCACATAATTCTAAATTTAAAATTTACGCAGCAAAGATAAGTCTTCTAATATTGAGCCCTAATTTGAGTGTTTACAATGTTTATCAAATTAACCGTCCTATCGTTAAGCACTTTCCAATTTCCCCTGAGTGAATTCTTTATCCAAATAAAACAAGACATGGCGTGGACTTTGGAAATAAAGGTCAGAAGTAGGATTCAGCAGTTTTTGATAAGTATCAGAATTGTATAGTATCTCAAAAGCCACTGTAATTACCATTCCTCGTTCCTCAACAAGAGTACTCAGTATATCACACAGAGGCAATTCATCATAAATTCAACATCTGCAGTTTCCATCATTTAAATTACTTGAAGCTTAGAAATAGTTTTTTTCCAAAAAGAGCGAAGCTAATCAAATTATCATCCAACGACAAAGTATGCATTATACCATAATGCTCAAAACAGACTTCTATTCCTTATATCTAGCGATATAACGATATGCCTGCTGCGGTGTCAAATGATAAGGTTTGGCAAACTCTGTGATAAGCATCACTATGTAACCAATCTTTTCT
Source organism: Parabacteroides sp. KHUB-02 (assembly GCF_056640955.1). NCBI lineage: Bacteria > Pseudomonadati > Bacteroidota > Bacteroidia > Bacteroidales > Tannerellaceae > Parabacteroides > Parabacteroides sp. KHUB-02. The sequence goes on from NZ_JBWQEV010000001.1 coordinate 2,234,093, forward strand.
ATTACCATACCTCCTTCCTCCTATTGATTGCTTTTCAGACGATCTGTCTTGCTAAGGATAATGGCAAAGAAACAAATAAATATTCAATTATAACAATACATTCAATCCAACTCCTCAAACCGGGAGTTCTGGCTCTTGAACTCAGGCACGAAGGATTTCATCTCCCTCACCATCGAGAGGATCTGAACACGGAGGGATAATTCGGTCAATACACGGATGTGCTCTACTACATCCTTATAGTCATACTCACGAACCGCCGCTACCCGGATCTTTTCGTGAGGAGTCTCTTTCGTATTCTCCTTGTTGTTCAATAGCTCCTCATATAGTTTCTCGCCGGGGCGAAGACCAGTATACTTGATCTCGATATCCTTGTCTACCTGCAACCCGGACAGTTCAATCATGCGCTTCGCCAAATCCGCTATCTTCACCGGCTCTCCCATGTCGAAGATGAAGATCTCACCACCCTTGCCCATCGTACCGGCCTCTAATACCAGACGGCAAGCCTCAGGAATGGTCATGAAGTAACGGATGATATCGGGATGGGTAACCGTCACGGGGCCTCCTTGAGCGATTTGTTCACGGAAACGGGGGATAACCGACCCATTGCTACCTAGAACATTGCCAAAGCGGGTCGTAATGAAACGCGTCTCGCCTTTCACCTCTCCTCGCTCGATCGCAAGGCTCAGACTCTGTACATAGATTTCGGCCAAGCGCTTGCTACAGCCCATGATGTTCGTGGGGTTCACCGCCTTATCCGTACTGATCATCACAAATTTCTCCACACCATAGCTTACAGCGGCATCCGCCATCACACGAGTACCGAACACGTTTGTTCGGATCGCCTCGCAGGGGTTCTCCTCCATTAAAGGGACATGCTTGTAGGCCGCCGCATGGAACACTACTTGGGGGTGCCAGTTGCGGAACACATAATCCACACGGTCCGGGCTACGGACATCGCCGATTACTGGGACAAAGTTTAGTCCCTTATATTTTTCTTCCAATTCCAGACGGAGATTATGCATCGGAGTCTCGGCGGAATCGAAGCAAACCAACTTCTTAATCGGGAAATGAGCCAGCTGGCGACTGATCTCGCTACCGATACTGCCGGCGGCTCCCGTGACAAGTACAGTCTTCCCTTCCAACAAATTGCCGATCTCATCCAGGTTGATATGGATCTCCTCACGACCTAGCAAATCCTCGATACGGATCTCTCGGACGGAACGTTTCGCCTCACCTCCACGTAGCTCCTCCATCTCCGGGACTACCAATGTCTTCAAGGAGGCCTGCTCGCAATAACGGATCAAACGGTCACGCTCCTGATGGGCAACCTTTATATTGGGGAAGAGAACGCCATCCAAACTATTACGAGGGATCAAGCGATACAGATCCTCCACGTTCTCGATCTGGTAGACCGGTAACTCCGCGATCCGGATGCTTTTCTTGGAATTGCCAAAGGAAAGGAAGCCCATGATGCTATAATTCTGCATGAATACCTGACGGTTCGCCGATGTGGCGATCATCACACTCTCCTCCTCCGTGCCAAAGACCAATACCCGCTTGCGTTTCTTGCCGAGTTGCAGGAGGACGCTGTTATAGACATTGATCACGAAGACACGCAACGTGACCAACATCACGATCGTCAACGTACTGTCCATGATTCCACCCAACCAATAGATAGAAGGGCTGAAACGGGCTTTCAACAGCCAAAGCAGCAGGAACATCAAGAGCGACTTGCCGATCGCAGCACCACCGATCCGCCACAAGCCACGCAGCGTGGAATGGCGAATAACCCCATGATATGCTTTGAACAGCAAGAACGAAACGATACTGCCCACAAATGAGGAGAGGCCTACTTTCAGCACATCAGACTCTCCTATACGTATATGCAGAATGGAGAACATTCCTAGTACGCCCAGCAACGACACGGAGAGCGAAACGAAAAGGTCCGCACTAAAAATGATCCAACGGTTGATATACCGCAAATTCACCAGACGGCCTAAGGCCAATCGCCATCTGCCCTTATGAAAATCCATCATTTGTATTTTGTTTGTTTTATATTCAGTGCCCTAACTTTTCCCAACGGCGGCGCCTGTGACTCGTGGCGTCCCGAAGCGGCGGGCGTAATACAGCTTTCCGTCCGCAAGATCGTACCATCACCCTGGTGGATGATTTGGATCGCATGGGTTGCATTGGGCAGGATCTGCACATTGCAACCGTAGATATGGAAAACGAAGTATATATTAATTGCCCTGTGAAGTATATATTAATTGCCTAACGCAGTATATATCCTCGGGCACATGCAGTATATCTTCTCAAAAACGGCCAGTTGAGCGGTGTCTGAGACGACTGCTTCACGCATCGTTGATACGGGTACGGATGAAACGCTCTTTGACCATCTCCTCGGGGGTTATTTTCGGATCATTTCAGGCATGAGATCGCAAAGGAACAAGCATATGCAAGAACCAAGTGACGAAAGTGATGAGTTTCGATGCTGTCGAGCATACACATGAGCGTGAAATCATCCCCATACACTATTTCCCGGCTCCGAGAAATTGCGTCTTGCATTATAATACGCTTTCTTTTTATCAAATTCAAAATCGGGCGTATATTCATAGACTGTTGAATCCTCGAAAAACCCTTCAATGGAACTTTGTTCCAAACTGAACACAAGAACTCCGGCTTTCGTCTGCCAGCAATCTTGATAGATAACATAACCTTCCCCGTAAATACCAAACTGAAATTCCCTATTATTATATCTAGCAACGATCGGAGTTCCGTCCTCCAAGTCATCTATATTCTCAAAGTCAAGCTGTCCGTGTTTACCCCTATTCAAAAAATCTCCAAACATCTTTCCTCATTAATCGCCGCTTTGACGGCTTTGGGTATATCTTCTTGCGTCTCTCTCTTTTAAACCTAGACAACAATGATACAAGAGACCTTTCCCATAATTGTCAGCGGGGCAGAAGTACTCAATGAGCGTATCCTGCTGACCCATGTGGAGAACGGATTATTGATGAATGGTTTATGATAGAATAGCTTGCTTCATCGATAATAAGGTTGCCTGCAAAAGGGGTAAGTCCTCCTTCATTGTTGAATAAACAATATCAACATCTATTTTAAGATAATGATGAGTATCACATCCCGCAACTTCATAATCTCCTTCCAAGGAATTACAGGATATAAAGGGAAAAGTTCTCCTTCTGAAAGTTTATCTATAGTTTTTACACTTTCACCAATAAAAATCAATTTCATACAAACACCATCCAAAACGAACATATCATCAGGAGTCAATAAGAAATCATTGCCATCCTTAATATGAGATGTACGGACTTATATAACATGAATTGAATCAATCATCATGTCTATTAAATCCAAAATTCGTCCCGAATCTTTCCATTTATACATAAATCAAATCTTTATTTATGGATTTTTCCATACGAGTTCCTGCAAATGACTCTCTTTTACGGAATAAATCAACAGAACAACCTAGAAGTTTCTCAAGTTCTGACTTTAGGCGACATAATGTAAACAAACTCATATGAGAACTCTCGTAATATATATCAATATCACTATCTTCCCTTTGTTCATAACGAGCCACCGAGCCAAACAAACCAAGATTACTTATCTGATATTTACGAAACAACGATTCTTTTTCGCTCCTTAATATACTTAAGTATTCCTCTGTAGACTTCATAGGCTCATTCTTTTTGTTCTAAAGACAAAAATATAAAGAATAATTGAATCCTCCAAGTCAACTAATTGAAATTGCCCTATGATTTTGGGGTGACAAACGCAACAGCTGATAAACAGACCGCTCAAACGCCACCCAATGCGTTCCCGTAGAATATAGGGGATCTATGTTATAGTAATCGAATATATACAGGATCGACCTCCACAGCGGCGACCAACAGACCGGGGATCTCCACTATCGAACGTTTCACTCGGGAACCCCGTATAGAAAGTAAGCGTCCCTCGTAGCCATCCAATGGGCCACCCTCGATGCGGATCATGCGACCGTACATCGCTGGAGTTAATTCTTCAACCAAGAAATAACGCGGGGAATCATCGGAATGGACAGCACGGATAAAACGGTTCATCTCCGCATGGCCTACCGTCATCGGCTTACGGTAGCCACCACGCAAATAACGATATTGGAGAGTACTGATCTCTTCTACGATTGGATCCATACACGCACAGATCGTATGGGCAAAAAGTAAATCGTGCAGAAGAGGAACCTCCTCACGAATCCGCTTACCCTTCCTCTCGACCAACTGCCAACGCATAGGAGTGAAAACCTCTATGCCCTTTTCCTCCAGCAACCTATAGGCCGGGCGTTTAGCATTGGGACGGGTCAAGTCTCGCAATACGAACCAATTGTCTGTCAAAGGATGTTCCACAGAATGATGGATAATTCTTCTAGTCCTGAAAGGATGTATATTCTATTAATATCCAATCAGTTACAAAATATAATCTTATAAGTTGGAAGGCGTACTTGGAGAGTAGCATTCGTTTCACGCCGCAAATATAGCAAAAAATAACCAAACACAAGCAAACATCAAGCCTTGTTTGTGTTTGGTTATTTTTCACTACATTTGTGTTCGCTAAAATAAGGAGTAATTTAAAATGATCGATCAACCTACCATAGACCGGATATTGGACGCGGCGAACATCGTGGATGTTGTCTCTGAATTCGTGACTCTTCGGAAACGAGGGATCAACTATGTAGGATTATGCCCATTTCATTCGGACAAATCACCGTCTTTTTACGTATCCCCCTCAAAGAATATCTGTAAGTGTTTCGCTTGCGGAGAAGGTGGAACCGCCGTTCACTTCATCATGAAGCATGAGCAACTCAGCTATTTCGACGCTTTACGCTTTCTGGCGAAAAAATACAATATAGAGATACAGGAACGGGAACTTACCGAGAAAGAGAAACAAATCCGTAGCGACCGGGAAAGTATGCTTATCGTCAATAGTTGGGCGGGACAATACTTCTCTACTTTATTACATGAGCATGTTGAAGGGAAAAGCGTAGGTATGCGTTACTTTGCCGAGCGAGGATTGCGGGAAGATATCATCCGTAAATTCCAGCTCGGGTATAGCTTGGACCAGCGGGATGCTTTATACAAAACCGCTATAAAAGCAGGTTATAAAAAGGAATTCCTCGAGAAAACCGGTTTAGTTATCGCTTATGATAACGGAAACGTGAACGATCGTTTTCGGGGACGTGTTATCTTTCCCGTCCATACGCTAAGTGGAAAGGTCGTGGCATTCGGCGGACGTGTATTGAAAAAGGACGAGAAGACCGCGAAGTACGTAAACTCTCCCGAAAGCGAGATTTATCATAAGAGTAACGAGCTTTACGGCATCTATTTCGCTAAGCAAGCAATCATGAAACAGGATCGCTGTTTCTTGGTGGAAGGATATATGGACGTAATCGGTATGCACCAAGTGGGCGTAGAGAACGTGGTTGCCTCCTCGGGTACGGCGCTCACGCAAGGGCAAATCCGGCTCATACATCGTTTCACGAATAATATCACGGTATTATACGATGGAGACGCCGCCGGAATCAAAGCGGCTCTCCGGGGTATCGATATGTTATTGGAAGAAGGGATGAACGTCAAGGTCGTGCTTCTTCCGGCGGGAGAAGATCCGGACTCGTTTGCCCGCAGCCATAGCGCAAGCGAGTTCGCAGAGTTTATCAGCCAGAACGAGACGGATTTCATCCGTTTCAAGACAAAGTTACTATTGGCGGAAGCGGGGGGCGATCCGATCAAACGTTCCGCCCTGATCTCGGATATTATCCGTACGGTAGCGATCATACCTAATAATATCGCTCGCTCCGTGTATATCCGGGAATGTAGTACGACCATGGAGATAGACGAGCAAGTCTTACTCAACGAGGTCAATAAGATCCGTCTCAACAAGGAAGAGAACCAAGCGGCTAAATCCGTAAGGAATACACCGCCCATTCAATCTCCCGTCAATACGATTCCGGAGTATCCGGATTTCCCCGGCTACCAACCGTATACACCGGAAGAGGCGAATACCCTTCCTCCGGAAAATATTCCGCCTCCACCGCCCGAGGACTATATTCCGGAAGAGGAAGCGGGTCCGCCCCCTACTCCTCCCTACGAGGTTCCGACGGCTCCCAACATACAGGTCCAACCGAAACGTTCTCCTTTTGAGGCTTATGAGTTGGCTCTTCTGCGCTATATCGTACGATATGGCGAACGTGTCCTCTATGACTACGTAGATGAGGAGACCAACGAGCATGTCATCATGAGGGTCGCCGATTATATCCGTTTCGATCTGGAACGTGATGACCTTACGTTTTATACGCCAGCCTTCAAACAAATGCTGGACGAAGCTGCTGAACATTGTCAAAACGAGGGCTTTATGGCCAGTCGTTATTTCCTTGCCCATCCGGACCCGAACATCAGCCGGCTTGCCGCCAACCTTATCAGCGATAAGTACCAGCTTAGTAAATATCATACGAAGTTCAGGGAACTGGAGCAAGAAGAAGATAAATTGGATTACTTGGTACCCCGGGAAATCTATTCCATGAAAGATGCCTATATCCTCTATAAGATAAAGGATATCCAAGCGAAAATCAAAGAGGCTCAAAACAAGGGTGACATGGAACAGATCTTTGATTTAATGAAACAGAACGCCCACCTCAACGAGATCAAGAACGTGCTCTGCAAAGAGCTAGGTGAGCGTATCGTATTAAAAATGTAATAAAAAAACATCTATGAATTTCCTTGAGACAGAAAACGTGGTAAAACAGTACGCCGGGCATCTGGCGCTGAACAAGGTAAGTATCCAAGTTCCTCAAGGAACAATCTTTGGATTACTGGGGCCTAACGGGGCGGGCAAGACAACCTTGATCCGGATCATCAACCGGATTACGGCACCGGATAGCGGAATCGTTCGCTTCAACGGCCATGAATCCAGCCCGGAAGACATCTACCAGATCGGTTACTTGCCGGAAGAGAGAGGGTTGTATAAAAAGATGAAAGTCGGGGAGCAGGCGATCTATCTGGCACAATTGAAAGGTCTCTCCTACCCAGAGGCACGCAGTCGTTTGACCCGTTGGTTCGAGAAATTTGACATCATGCCTTGGTGGAATCGCAAACTGGAAGAGCTGTCGAAAGGTATGCAACAGAAAGTACAGTTCATCATTACCGTGATACACGAACCCGAGCTATTGATCTTTGACGAGCCATTTAGCGGATTCGATCCGGTCAACGCCGATCGCCTTAAACAAGAGATATTGGAATTGAAGGCGGCCGGACATACCATTATATTCTCAACTCACAACATGTCCTCCGTTGAGGAGATTTGTGACGAGATTGCTTTAATCAATCGCTCTGAGGTCGTCCTGTCCGGCAATGTCAAGGAGGTACGGGAACGGTTTAAGAGTAATACCTATATATTAAATGTACGCAAGGAGACTGGAGGTATTGAGGAGTTAAGGATACGCAAGGAAGAAAATATCAGTAACTCCGATTGGCTTACCCGGCTGGCGTCCCAATATGAGATTCTTTCCTTCACGGAGGAGATCCCTTCTATGAATGACATTTTTATCAACACCGTTTCCGGTACAAACACATCAAAGGTATGAGCAAAATTGGATTAATCATCAAACGGGAATATCTCCGGAGAGTAAGTAAAAAGTCATTTATCCTGCTCACGTTCCTCACACCGTTTCTATTCGCTGCACTTGCGTTCGTCCCCCTATGGCTCTCTTCCATCAAGGGAGATGAGGTTCATACAGTCGCCATACTCGACGCCACCGGCAAATACGCCCCGTTGTTCGAGGATACGGAAAGCTATCGTTTTATCAACGGCGACAAAGATATGGATAAGTACAGGCAAATGTCGGAAAAGGAGATATTCGCATTTCTCAACATCTCCGACGACTTGCAGAAAAATCCGAAAAACGCAACCCTCTATTCCAAGAAACAAATCCCGGCGGATTTGAGCCGACTCGTCAATATGACATTAAAGAAACAGATAGAGAGTGACAAACTGGCAACATTCAATATCCCCAATCTACAAGAGATCATAAAAGAAAGTAAAGTAGATTTCAACATACAAACGATCAAATGGGGGGATGACGGAAGCGAAAAGCAATCCTCGTCCGTAGTGGCATCCATAACCGGAGTAATTTTCACCATGCTTATCTATATGTTCATCCTAATCTATGGAGGAATGGTCATGCAAGGGGTTATGGAAGAAAAGACGAACCGGATCATCGAGATTATGATCTCGTCCGTCAAACCTTTCGACTTAATGATGGGTAAAATTATAGGAATCGGTTTTGTCGGGCTTACGCAAGTATTCCTTTGGGCGGTTATGACCTTTATTCTCATCACCGGGGGAACTTTCTTTTTGGGAGGAGGTATGGAAAGCGAGATCTTGCAATCAAGCATGGCACTTAACACAACCCCTAACATGACGGTTATCGCAGCCCAGCAGCCGGCAAATGAATGGATAGAGATGCTTCATACGATTAACTTCACCGAGATAGGCATCTTGTTTATCGCTTATTTCATAGGCGGCTACTTATTATATTCTTCTTTATTCGCCGCTATCGGATCAGCTGTAGACGGCCAAGAAGACACGCAACAATTCATGCTACCAGTCACGCTTCTTTTGGTTTTCGCCCTCTATGCGGGGATCTATAGCATGGAAAACCCTGACGGACCATTAGCTTTCTGGTGCTCCATGATCCCCTTCACTTCTCCGATCGTCATGATGGTCCGGGTGCCATTCGAGGTGCCTTTGTGGGAAATACTACTTTCCATTGGATTTTTGTATATATCATCCATCGGTTTTACTTGGTTTTCCGCCAAAATATACCGTGTAGGCATTCTCATGTATGGTAAGAAACCTAGTATAAAGGAGATGTCCAAATGGCTTCGTTACAAATAAAAACATGATATCTACAACAAAAAGCCTCGCTACTCTTATCGAATAACGAGGCTTTTTTTATGTTGTTCTACCTGGATTCGAACCAGGACAAACAGGACCAGAATCTGTTGTGCTACCATTACACCATAGAACAATCTCTACAAAATTGTCAAGTAAACTTTAAACGTTGTTCTACCTGGATTCGAACCAGGACAAACAGGACCAGAATCTGTTGTGCTACCATTACACCATAGAACAATATTTAACAAATCACCAACTCTCTTGTTAGCGAGTGCAAAGGTATATACTTTTTCAAAATTTGCAAATAAACCTTCGAAAAAAATATCCAGAAAAAACACGTACGTCTTTCGGATAAAACACGTACATGTTTTCTCCGAAAGACGTACGTGTTTTTTTAAAAGCTTATAACGATCGAGGAGATAGTCTCAAACAAGGTATTACACATATATTAATGAAAGAAAAAGACGTATGTAACGAATTAAGAAGTATATTTGCGACTTGGAAAATTATATCAATAGAAATAAATGGATCAAACAAAAGAATTAGTAAAAACGATTGTTGAAGGCCTTCAAGAAAAAAGAGGCAAAAATATTGTAACAGTAGATTTAAGCCAGACTTCTGGTGCCATTTGTCAATATATGGTTATTTGTGAGGGAAACACTCCTACCCAAGTTTCTGCTTTATCCGATTCCGTATGGGATTTCGCACGCAAGAATGCAAATGAGAAGCCTTTGTCTATTGACGGTACACAGGGCGCTCAATGGATCGGCATGGATTATGGCACGGTTCTTGTACATATATTCCTGCCGGAACAACGTGCATTTTATAACTTAGAGAACCTTTGGGCAGACTCGAAGGTTATACAAGTACCTAACATTGATTAAGCCGGCCTAAATATTTGATGATAATCTCTTATGGAAAATAAAAACGATATATTTAATAAAACACCGAAAGGCGGGAAACCTAAGATGTTCCGCTTTAATTTGTATTGGATGTACGGGTTGATCTTCATCATGCTTGTTGCCCTATACATGACAAATGATTCTTCGGGAACGAAAGAGCTAGGCTGGACAGAGTTCCAGAAACTAGCGCAGGAAAACGTATTCGATAAAATGACAGTCTACAACAAGAAGAACTTGGTGGAGGCTACAGTGAAAAATGGAAAGACTGAACAGGTCTTTGGGAATATGGACGTTTCTAAAATCGGGGTTTCTCCGAAAGTATACGTAAAGATCCCGTCGGCCGACAAGTTTTCCGATTTCTATGACAAAGCGGTAGCCGATAGTCATATCGATACACAAGTCCGGTTCGAGGAAGGCGATGACGCTATCTGGAATTTCTTGGTTTCATTCGGCCCGATTATCTTATTGATCGGTGTATGGATGTTCTTGATGAGACGTATGTCCGGTGGTACCGGCGCAGGTCCGGGTGGCGTGTTCAGCGTTGGTAAGGCAAAAGCTCAGCTTTTTGATAAAGATAATGACCGTAAGGTGACATTCAAGGATGTCGCCGGATTGGCGGAAGCGAAACAAGAGGTAGAGGAAATCGTCTCTTTCTTGAAGAATCCGGAAAAATATACTGAACTAGGAGGTAAGATTCCCAAGGGTGCATTGTTGGTAGGCCCTCCGGGAACCGGTAAGACATTATTGGCGAAGGCTGTTGCCGGAGAAGCTAATGTGCCGTTTTTCTCCTTGTCTGGTTCTGATTTCGTGGAGATGTTTGTCGGTGTAGGCGCCTCCCGTGTGCGTGACTTATTCCGCCAAGCGAAGGAAAAATCTCCTTGTATCGTCTTTATCGATGAGATCGATGCGGTAGGCCGTGCCCGTGGGAAGAACGCGAATATGAATAGCAACGATGAGCGTGAGAACACGTTGAACCAGCTGTTGACCGAAATGGATGGTTTCGGCTCTAACAGTGGTGTTATTATCTTAGCCGCTACAAACCGTGCGGACATTTTGGATAAAGCGTTGTTGCGTGCCGGACGTTTTGACCGACAAATCCATGTTGAATTACCGGATTTGAATGAACGTAAAGAGATATTCGGGGTGCATTTGCGTCCGATCAAGATAGATGAAAGCGTAGACGCTGAGTTCCTAGCAAGGCAGACTCCGGGCTTCTCGGGTGCTGATATCGCTAATGTTTGTAATGAGGCCGCTTTGATCGCCGCCCGTAACGGAAAGAAATTCGTACAGAAAGAAGACTTCATGAATGCGGTAGACCGCATTGTCGGTGGTCTTGAAAAACGTTCGAAGATCACGACGGAGGAAGAACGGAAATGTATCGCGAACCATGAGGCCGGTCACGCTACGTTAAGTTGGTTGTTGGAACATGCCAATCCGCTGGTTAAGGTGACAATCGTTCCCCGTGGTAAGGCATTAGGTGCGGCATGGTATTTGCCGGAAGAGAGACAGATCACCACCCGCGAGCAATTGCAGGATGAGATGTGCGCTACTTTAGGAGGACGTGCCGCAGAGGAATTAGTCTTGGGAAAAATATCCACAGGCGCATCCAACGATTTGGAACGTGTCACGAAACAAGCATATGCGATGGTCGTTTACTTTGGTATGAGCGATAAACTTCCAAACTTGAACTATTACGACTCCACCGGACAGGATTGGGGATTCACCAAGCCTTATAGTGAGGAGACCGCGAAATTGATCGATACGGAAGTACAGAAGATCATCAATGAGCAATACGACAGGGCAAAACGGATATTATCCGAGAATAAGGAAGGACATAGTAAACTTGCGCAGGTATTATTGGATCGTGAGGTAATCTACTCGGAAGATGTAGAGCATATCTTCGGGAAACGCGCCTGGATCTCCCGTTCCCAAGAGATTCTGGAGTTGCAGGAAAAGGCTAACGGAAAGAACAAGGAGAATGCGGATAAGGAGGCGGAAGCGGACGCAACAACGGAGAACGTAACCGATACTCCTACCGAAGAAAACAAGACAGGGAAAATAGCTTGACCAAAGTCAAGACATTCATAACAAGTAAGGCTGGGGTGTATCTTTGATCAAAAGTTACTATCCAGCCTTCCTTATTGCTGTATTATCAATTTATTAGTTATATTTGCAGCCAAAATTACAAACAAGCAAAAACACTATTGTTTTGAAAAATCTGATTACACGTGCATTGACTGGCATCATTTTCGTCGCGGTATTAGTCGGTGCGATCTATTTCCACTCCTATTATTTTCTTACGGTATTTGGACTCATTACCGGACTTTCTCTATGGGAGTTCTACGGATTGGTTAAACATTATGAGAATGCCGCCATCAAACGATTTGTCAGCTCCTTGGGGGGAGCCTACCTCTTCGCCGCCACATTCGGTTACGCCAATGGCTTGGTTGGAGGCAATATATTTCTCCCCTATCTTTTATTCTTAATGTATACCATGATCACCGAGCTTTACGATAAAGCCAGTAATCCAATCAATAACTGGGCATTGACCTTATTCGGTCAAATCTATTGCGCAGGCTCTTTCTCTCTGCTAAACTTCATTACATCGGTACCTAATACGCCGGGCGAGATCGTACATATCCCCTATTTTGCCTTGGCTATTTTCGTTTTCGTATGGGTAAATGATACGGGAGCTTATCTAGTGGGATCTATGCTTGGAAAAAGAAGATTGTTCGAACGTATCTCTCCCAAGAAGTCCTGGGAAGGTTTTTACGGAGGGTTGGCATTCGTATTAATAACCTCCCAAATATTCGCTTGGTTCATGCCGGCCACGAACTGGTACACATGGCTTGGATTAGCCGGCACAATCGTAGTATTCGGGACTTGGGGCGACTTGATCGAATCTTTGATGAAACGTACGTTAGGCGTGAAAGATTCCGGGCATGTATTACCCGGACATGGAGGCATGCTGGATCGCTTCGATAGCGTAATGATGGCTATTCCGGCCGCTTATATCTATATCGAGTTATTTATTCGAAATTAAATGTCAGGATCACCATACGGGATGTAGCTTTCGATAAGGCATCCGTATATTTGATATTTGCTTGATCTACCAAGTCCGGACGATCTTTCTCCAATAGGTTAACCAATCCGAAACAGAATTTCAACTCTGGGCATAACTTAAAGTAGGGTAGATAGATATCACATCCCAAGCCAAACTCAAATCCGAAGTCCGTGCTTTTCAATAGAATCGGATTACCTTTCTTACGGCCTATATCCACGGAGCCATAGATACCGCCGATCAAATAAGGACGGTAATTATTCAAGCGTAAAGCCGTATATTTAACGTCTAAGGGGAAATTCAGATAACTGGAACGAACGTTCGTGATGAATTCCTCTCCCGTAGCCTGTTCCCGAAACTTAAATTTCTTATCTCCGAAATGGATAGAAGGCGTGAAGCGTAAATTGAAATAAGGATTCATATACATATCTCCGATCACCCCGACACTAAAGCCGGGTGAGTAAGAAGGAATCTCCGCGAACCAAGTCTCTCCATTGGTCATGACACCGGTATGGGTCAATAACAAATCCTGCGAGTGAATACCCACATGAAACCCCAGATGAAGCCATTTCAAATCAGCGTACGGCTGATTCCTCACCCTTTCCTTTTGAGCCATGGCTCCCATGGTAGCCAAGCTTACCACATATAATATAAGTAATAATCGTCTCAAATCTCAACCTATTTTGTTTAATAACGAAAACCCGACAAAGATATTGCAAAAAAGAAGATTTTTGAAGAAAATAAGCCAGTAGATATTTTTTAAATAGAAAGAAAGCTATATTTTTGCACCTACTAATAGTTATCAATTTAAACGTTTAAAAAAATGGCTTACGTAATTAGCGATGATTGTATTGCATGCGGAACTTGTATTGATGAGTGTCCGGTAGGAGCAATTTCAGAAGGTGATAAATACAGCATCAACCCTGAAATGTGTACAGATTGTGGAACTTGCGCTGACGCATGTCCTACAGAGGCTATCCACCCGGCTGAATAATTCGCAGCAAAGAATAGGATTTTCCTTTGCGGAAAGCTCCTAACACATAACGGGCTGTTTCTCTCCATGAGTAAAACAGCCCGTTATCTTTTTCTCTTCGTGTTACATTAAAACTCAATATCCAACTTTATAGCACCGGAAGCCATATCCTCCTCCGGGGAATCGCCATGAATCGTTTCCTCCTCTTCAGGTTCCACCACGTCTTCCGCGGATTTCTTCAGATTTGAGTTCTTGATATAACTGATTACATCTTGCATTCCCTCCATGAACTTCTCAAAGTCCTCCTTATAAAGGAAAATCTTATGCTTCTCAAATGAGATTTGCAAACCATCCTTTGATTGAATTTTCTTACTTTCCGTAACGGCAACGAATAGGTCATCTTTCAAATTCCTCTTCACATCCAGATAATAAATCCGTTTTCCCGCTTTAATGGCTTTAGAGTATAGAATCTCCCTGTCGCCACCTTCAACATGTTTTTTATTCCTTGATTCTTCCATGACAGCTAACATTCGTTAAAAAACCACCCACTTTATATAACTTGCTTCAAATATGTGCATTTTTTTTTAATTAGCAACTATTTTAACGATCGAAAATACGCCTATTGAGGCTAAATTTGTAAAATATCATCTAACACATATAAAATTAAGTAAATCCGGATTCTTTTATGGAAAAAACGACTACCTTTGCAGCCTAATTTATAATAAGAAGTTCCTTCAAACGATGATCAACAGAATTTTAATCCGCATTAAAGTTTTACAGATAGTATACTCTTACTATCAAAACGGAAACGGTGACCTCAAAGTTGCGGAAAACGAATTGCTTTTCAGCCTTCAGAAGTCATATGACTTATATTATTATTTCTTACTCCTAATTATCGAAGTTACCAACCTGCAAAGAAGGGTCCTTGACACCCGGAAGTGCAAATACATGCCTACCGATGAGGAGTTAAACCCGAATACACGCTTCGTAGACAATCGTTTTGTCGCTCAATTAGCGGAAAACGATACGTTGAAAAAGTATGTGGACGAGCAAGGTCTCTCATGGAGTAACGACGAGGAGTTTGTTAAAAACGTATTGGATACGATCTTAAGCTCTGAAATTTACGCCGAATACTTGAAAAACGAAGAAGACTCGTACGAGACGGATCGTGAGTTCTGGCGCCAGATCTTCAAGAAAGTAATCTGTGGGAACGAGATGATAGAGGAATATCTGGAAGACAAAAGCATCTACTGGAACGACGATATTGAGATCGTAGAGACTTTCGCCTTGAAGACTATCAAGAAATTCGAGGAGAAGAAAGGTAGTAAACAAGCCTTATTGCCAATGTTCAAGGATTTGGAAGACAAGGCTTTCGCAATCAAGTTATTCCGTCAAAGTTTGTTGAAAGGTAAGGAATATCGTGAACGCATCGACAAACATATGAAGAATTGGGAAACCGAACGTATCGCCAATATGGACTTGATCATCATGCAAGTCGCCTTAGCCGAGATTTTATCGTTCCCGACCATTCCCATCAACGTTACCTTAAATGAATATATCGATGCCGCAAAGTATTATAGTACACCTAAAAGCGGAACATTCATTAACGGAATTCTGGATTCAATAGTCAACGAATTAAAAAAAGAGAAGTTATTGCTCAAAGATTAATTATTATCATTACATTTGTGCATATCATTATTGATATTAACTTGTAAAACGATTATTATAGTATGAACTTACTCAGTATTTTACTTCAAGCTCCAGCTGGAGGAAGTCAGTGGTCCGGTATTTTGATGATGGTAGTTATCGTAGCTATCTTCTATTTCTTCATGATCCGTCCGCAACAAAAGAAACAAAAAGAAATCCAGAAATCACGTGAGGCGTTGAAAACAGGCGATAAAGTGATTACCGCCGGAGGTATCTATGGAAAGATCAAAGAGATCGGTGATACTTATATGCTAATCGAGGTAGCGGATGGAGTACGTATCCGTGTAGATAAAACTTCTATTTTCGCTTCAGCGGAAGACGCTCAGCAGCAGAAATAATCTAACTACAGAATATGTCACGACTTGAGAACATACAAAATTCTTTCAAGTCTATCCAAGCAAAGACTAAGGCTTTTTTCCACGGAGACAGATGGAAAGAGGTCTTGGTCTTTTTCTTTTTCGCCCTTTTGGCTTTCGGTTTCTGGCTACTCCAAAGCTTGCAGCAGGAATATGAGATAGAACTTGTTTTTCCGGTTAAGTATAAGAACGTACCTGCCGATATAGCGTTTAATGCCCCTGAGGTGGAAACGATTACCGCAAAGGTAAAAGACAAGGGTAGCGTTTTACTCAACTATACTTTTGGAAGATCGTTTGCTCCGATTGAAGTGAACATGAAGAATACGAAGGAGAAAAATGGTTCGGTTCAAGTAAGTAAAAGGCAGATCGAGAACGATATTCAAAAACAATTGATAGCCACTACGGCATTACAAAGTTTTGATCCGCAACAAATAGATATGGATTTCAGTCAGCGGGTCCATAAGGAAATACCGGTCGTCTTTAATGGCGATATTCATCTGGAAGCCGGCTTTCAACTATCCGGGGATATCCGAATCACCCCTCAAAAGATCAACGCTTATGCCACCGCGGCGATCTTGGATACACTGACCTCGGTTAAGACGGTCTTCACCGAGGTTAAAAAGGCGAATAAAAACATTACGAGAACCGTACAACTGATCAAGGTAGACGGCGTTAACTTCGATCCGGAAAGTGTATCCATCACGATTCCGATAGAGGAGTACACGGAGAAGACATTGGAAATACCTGTCTCTTGCAGTCATATACCGCCACATTATACGGTACGTATGTTTCCGGCGGTCGTAAAAGTGACTTGCAGTGTGCCCTTGTCCCGATTCAAAGGACTTTCGGAAGATATGTTCTCGATTCATATACCTTTTGAGGATCTGGAGCAAAACGTATCTGGTACCCTACCCGTCAAACTCACCAAGAAACCAGACTGGGTGCATACGGCAATCTTATTGCCAGATAAGGTAGAATTTATTTTGGAACACAACAATAAGCATGATTAAAATAGGTATTACAGGAGGGATCGGGAGCGGCAAATCCGTCGTAGCCTCTTTATTAGCGTTATCCGGTGTACCCGTATACATAGCGGACGAGGAAAGTAAATGGCTGACAAATAACTCCCCGGTTATCCGTGAGAAATTAACAGCCCTTTTCGGTCCGGAGATTTATACGAATGAGGGATTGAACAAGAAACTTCTAGCCTCCCACATCTTTAATAATCCGAAACAATTACAACAGGTCAACCAGATCATTCATCCTGAGGTAAACCGTCATTTCTCGGCTTGGGTAGAGAGACAGACTTCCCCTTTATGTGCCATCGAATCCGCCATATTATTCGAATCCGGTTTCTACAAAGTGGTAGACATAAGCTTGATGGTCTATGCCCCAAGAGAACTCCGCATCGAAAGAGCCTTGGGGAGGGACTCAGCCTCGAGAGAAGAAATCGAACGCAGAATCAACAGCCAAATGTCGGACGAGGAAAAGAAAGATCGCTCCGATTACGTTATCTATAATGACAATAGACAGGCCCTTATACCGCAAGTAGGCAAACTGTTATGTTGGCTTCAATCCCAATAATCACCGATAGCGGGACGAGTGGCTTTTACAGCATCTTACCTTCATCATCCAATGAACTTAAGATACTCCGTCAACGAACCTAAGATACTTCGTTGATGCACCTAAGATACTTCTCCAACGAAGTTAACCGTCCTCATGACGGAAGAATTCCACTTTTTCTTATTACCTTTGTCACTTCGAAGTTTAACACTAATAGAAAATAAAAAACATTATGTTGAAGACTATTTTGTCTATTTCGGGAAAACCCGGTCTGTATAAACTGGTTTCCCATGGAAAAAACATGTTGATCGTTGAATCGCTGACTGATAACAAGAGAGTACCCGCATACGCAAAAGATAAAGTAATCTCATTAGGCGATATCGCAATCTATACGGATGAAACAGAAGTGCCTTTACATGAGGTATTGACTAGCGTAAAGAACAAGGAAGAGGGAAAAACCGCCTCTTTGGTACCTTCCAAAGCCACGACAGACCAATTGCGTGCGTACTTTGCCGAGGTATTGCCTAGCTATGATCGTGAGCGTGTTTATCCGAGCGACATCAAGAAACTACTCTCTTGGTATAACATCTTGATCAACGCAGGCATCACTGACTTCACCCCGGAAGATGCTCCGGCAGAAAAGGAAGCTGCTGAAAAAGAAGCAGAATAACAGCATACGACATAAAGATTAAAGAAAGGACCGTTCGATACCCATCGTCCGGTCCTTTTTTTAAACATACTTAAAGACTTTATTTTTCGCTATATTTGCATAATTCTAGATATCACTATTTATGAAAACAAAAACAGTTCTTCTCTTTCTTATCGTATTATTCTCAGGAATATGCCGGATACATGCGCAAGCCGATTTCTACTTGATGCAGGCATTAGGGAGTCGATATATCTACAACTCAGACTATTTTGAAGAGACCCGTGAAATGCAAGTCTATTTAAGCGGAGTAGATGGTAGCCTTAAAAGTGACTCTTTACTCGCTATTTATGTCTTAGACGCACAATATCCCCCCACATTCAATTTATTTTGTTCAACATTCGAGTTGACACATCCCAACATACCCTGTATTATTGTTGGAATATTTAATTCAAACAGGCAAAGTGAGCTGACCCCGCCTTTCACAGATTCCTTATCGGTAAAAAGATATGACAACCCGGGACATGGAAAAGAAATGCTCTCGTCATTAACGAATGAAATAATCCCTTTCATCCAAGAAAAATACCATGCGGGAAATAACAGGATTTTAGTCGGACATTCGTTGGGAGGGACATTCGTCACTTATGCGATGATGGAACACCCAGACTTATTTCCTTATATTATAGCCATATCACCGAACTATAAATACAGCGAAAATATGATGATTGATAGGTTACGAGTGTTCACGGAAACCTATCAAGGAGAAAAAAAATTATATATCTACCTAGCCAACGGAGACAAAGATAAAACAGAAGAAGACTTCAAGCCCATGATAAAAGAGGCTTGCTCCATCATCGAGAAAAATAATAGAATCGACCTACGATATGATTCTTTAAACATAAAGAAACACAGTCACACTATATTTGAAGGTTATTACAGAAGTCTCCTCTCGATAACACCTCTTCTCTAAAGTACTCTCGTAAGCTTGCGAGAGCACTTATGCAAAAATAGTCCATTATTTTAGGCTAAACCTCACATTGTCTAGGGCAGACAACTCCTCTATCTTTGCCAACAAATAATTCACTCTATTGACCTCATAAAATAAAGAGCAAAGATGGAAAGCACCAAGTATTATCTCGGTCTGGACGTTGGCGGTACCAATATGGTCGCTGGCGTAGTAGATGAGAATCACCAGATTATCGCAAAGGAGAGTATACCGACACAAGCTGGACGCACGATCGAGGAGATCACCACCGACATGGCGGAAGTCAGCAAAAAAGCGGTTCTCAAAGCAGGCTTGCAAATGGAAGACATCTCTTCTTGGGGCATCGGCATGCCTAGTTACGTAAATCCAAAGACGAACCTTTTGGTACATGCCAATTGTTTCGGATGGAAGAATGTCCCCATCTACGACTATTTAAAGAAGCATATCTCATTGCCTACTTATATAGCCAACGACGCCAATTGCGCGACCTATGGAGAGGTCTTGGCCGGATCGGCCAGCCAATATACCGACGCCATCATGCTAACGCTAGGAACGGGAGTCGGAGGCGGAATTATCATGGGTAAGAAGATTTATTCCGGATCCGATAATATGGGAGCCGAACTTGGACATACCAAATTGGTATACAATGGCGAACGCTGCACATGCGGGCAAAAAGGCTGTTTGGAAGCTTATTGCTCATCCACCGCATTAATCCGTATCATGAAAGAGACCTTACAAAAGAATAAGGACACCTTGATATGGAAACTTTGCGGCGAAGACGAAAACAAAGTCAATGGTGAGATTCTTTTCGAGGCCGCTAAACAAGGGGATTCCCTCGCTAAACAGATCGTCGATGACTATATCAGTAGACTGGCCGCCGGAATCTCCACGTTCATAACCATCTTCCGTCCGCAAGTAATCATTTTAGGGGGGGGTATCGCACATGCAGGTGACCTGCTGTTGAAACCTTTAAACGAGAAACTACATACTTGTACCTTCGCCGCCGAGGAAATAGGTATCCCCCAAGTCATCCGTGCGGAATTAGGAAATGACGCCGGAATAATCGGCGCCGCACTTTTAGAGAAAACGATGTAACGAAAAAAAATATGAAAACAAATAAGAAAGAACTTTTAGATTCATTCAAGGGAGGACTGATCGTATCCTGTCAAGTACAACACGATGATCCGACTTTTTCAGTAGACTTTGTCGTAAAAATGGCAAAAGCCGCCCAATGGGGAGGAGCCGCGGGTATCCGTGCCAACGACCCAGAGCAGATCAAGGCGATTAAAAAAGAAGTGGATTTACCAGTAATCGGGCTTTGGAAAATCTGGCACGATGACACAGATGTGTTTATCACCCCAACCTTAGAGGCCGCTAAAGCCGTATGGGAAGCCGGAGCCGAGATTATCGCCTTGGACTGTACGAGCCAAATAACCCATGAAGGCCGCCCTGCATACGAATTGCTACCAATCGTCAAGAAAGAGATACCGGAAGCTATCATTTTTGCGGATGTCTCTAATTATGAGGAAGCTGTACGTGCCGTAGAAATGGGAGCCGATATCGTTGGCCCTACCTTATATGGATATACGGAAGCAACCAAGCATATCGAGCAACCGGATTTACGGGAATTCGCCCGTATGTGCCGTGACTTTAAAGACAAAGCCTATGTCATTATGGAGGGGCATATCTACTCGCCGGAAGATGCCATGAAATGTATCTTCCTCGGAGCTCATTCCGTAGTAGTAGGCAGCGCGATCACCCGTCCGCACTTGATCACGAAACGTTTTACGGACTTACTAACCGGTTATCAAAATAATTGGCGGGAAGCCGAAAGAAGCAAACATTAAAAAATCATCTGCTTGTAGAGATAGGGCATGCCCCGTCTCTACACAATATTAACAACAATAATCATATGGCAAATTTCAATGTAGAAGGGGCGCAAAACGTAGAGATCAGCAAGAAATTACCTTGCGAGAAACCTCTGATCGTACAACTGGAGATCATGGAGCGGTATACGGCAGTCCATAAAGCCTGTGCCGCCCTACCCAAAGAGATACGTGAAGTGGAATGCCTGAAAGTTTTATACCCCACGCTATTTCGCAAGATCACGAATCAAGACTTGATCGCCGGACGTACGGACTTCCTACCGATCGGGTTCGGATGCGTAACTTCCTTAGGGGGTGTCGGGCATTATTGCGTATTCAAGAAACTCCGTGCCTTCCAGCAACAACTGGATGAAACTGAACGAAAACGGGTGGATGCGTTATATGATTATTGGTTGGATCACGATTTAAAGACCCAATTCAACAAGGAGGTCCTCACCGAGGATACATTGGGTATGTTCATCGACTGCGAATACCCGATGATCGCTACCGCACGTCTATCCGGAATGATGCTGGATTACCCGAAACTATTGGATAAGGGCATCGGTGGCCTTCGCTCTGATTTACAGGAGAAACTCAAAGAGCAACCCGATAATAACTTTTACAAAGCAGGCATCCAATGTCTGGATATTTTTGTAGATTGTGCTTCTCATCTCCAGCAAGACGCTAGAGAGCAAATGGCTTC
The DNA here is from genome assembly GCF_056640955.1 of Parabacteroides sp. KHUB-02. Taxonomy (NCBI): domain Bacteria; kingdom Pseudomonadati; phylum Bacteroidota; class Bacteroidia; order Bacteroidales; family Tannerellaceae; genus Parabacteroides; species Parabacteroides sp. KHUB-02. Next base: position 2,255,794 of record NZ_JBWQEV010000001.1, read on the forward strand.
AGCCAACATGAAAAGGCAAAAAGAATTAGAGCGTATCTGCCAAGCCCTAGAGAACATCAAGGAGAAGAAACCCGGTACGTTCCATGAAGCGATGCAGTTATTCTGGTTATTCGCTTTGTTGGCCGGTGTTATAAACTACGGTCGTCTGGATGATTATCTAGGCCCTTATTTAGTAGCCGATCTCAAGTCCGGGCGATTGACCGACGAAGAGGCATACCGATATATCCACTCGCTTTGGACCATGATTGAAAATCGCCGTACAACCGTAAACGGACGTATCATCGTAGGCGGTAAAGGACGCAAACATCCGAAAGAGGCCGACGTATTCCTGCATATCGCCATGAAAGTAGCGAAAAATTGCAGGTATGTAGAGCCACAATTCACCTTGCGTTTCGATAAAGATACCTCCGAGGAAATCTGGGACGAAGCGTTGGACGCTTTGGGTGCGGGAGCTACTTACCCGACCCTTTACAATGACGACGTAAACGTCCCGGCCGTCATGTACGGAATGCGTGTAGACGAGAAAGCAGCGGAACAATACGTGCCTTTCGGGTGTACCGAGTTCGTGATACAAGGACAAAGTACGGGTACGCCCAACATCTGCATCAATTTACTAAAACTACTTACGATTTATATGAATGATGGTATCGACCCGATTGACGGTAAACGTAAATCCGGGCCGGTACCTCTAAAGAAATTAGAGGAGTATCAGACATTCGAGGAATTCTATGACGGTTACAAGGCTTTACTCGATTATTATCTGGATCTGTCTGTCAAAGCCCAATACCATTCGTATGAGGTGATGAACCAGCACGTAAGTTTCTTGTTTACCAGCCTATTGACCGATGATTGCATCGCACGGGGAAAAGCGCTTTTGGACGGAGGCGTACGTTATCTAGGCGGGACAAACGAGACGTATGGCAATATCAACACTTCCGATTCCCTGTGGGTAATCCGGGATCTGGTATTCAATCAAAAAAAATACACGTTACGGCAATTGAATGATGCCATGCTAGCTAATTTTAACGGCTATGAGGCTTTACGAAAAGATTGCCTAAACTGTGATAAATATGGTAACGACCTTGAGACTGCCGATACGATGGCCAACGATTTGTACGAGTTCGTAGCGAAAGGCGTACGCAATCGCGGTATCGCCATCGGTATGCAATACTTCTTGATCGTTATCAGCAATAATCAATTAAACACGGAATGGGGAAACCGGACCGCCGCCTCACCCGACGGGCGATTATCGTGCATGTATATGAATCCTGCCAATAATCCGCAAGGGGGAGCGAATAAAAGCGGCCCCACGGCCATGCTGAATTCCTTGGCGAAGTTCGACGCCAAGTATCATGGAGGCTCGGTACAAAACATTAAGTTTTCTCCTTCCATGTTCAACGAGAACAGGGCTGTCATCAAGAGCCTGTTCAAGACTTATTTTGCGAAAGGGGGTTGCCATTTGATGGTGACTGTAGTAGATAAGGGAGTTTTAGAAGACGCGGTAGAGCACCCGGAAAATTACCCGGACCTAATCGTCCGGGTAAGCGGGTTCTCCGCGGTATTCGTCGATTTATCTCCCAATATTCAACAGGAACTTTTAAGCAGGGTATTATATGATGAATAAATATAAGGTTAGCGAGAATAGGTTATCAATCATGGAGATCGAACGGTTCGCCGTTCACGACGGCCCGGGCATCCGGACCGTCGTTTTCCTTCAAGGTTGTCCCCTACATTGTCCATGGTGCTCCAACCCGGAATCCCAGAAAAGGAAACCGCATCTGCTCCATATCAAGAATAAATGTATCGGATGCGGACGTTGCGAGGCGATTTGTACACGGGGAAATATCTCCATCCAAGATCATTATCCGGTATTTAATCGGCAGGCTTGTGTGGCGTGCAAGGCTTGCGAGCGTATATGCCCGCAGAACGCTATTAAGTTTGTCGGTGAATCAATTACCTCATCCGAGGTTATGGAAATCCTTTTACGTGACCGGGATTATTACCTGAATTCCGGTGGAGGGGTTACGTTTTCCGGAGGGGAAGCTTTCACGCAATTCGAGGGATTGATGGATTTGCTGATCCAATGCAAGAACGAGAAACTGCATACCTCCGTAGAGACTTGCGGGCAAGTGAATCTTGATAAGATAAAGCAAGCGCTTCCGCTTATCGATTTGTTCTTGTTCGATATCAAACATACGGACAAGGATTTACTTCAGAAAGAAACCGGAGCGAACTTGGATACGATCCTCACGAATTTACGGTATATATCCAGTAAGAGCGCTAATAAAGTAACGATCCGTGTACCGGTAATCCCCGGTTTCAATTTCAATGAGAATACGCTTCGGGAAATATTCATGCTGGCGAAAGAAAATCGTATCAAATGCGTATACCTGCTTCCCTACCATACATTGGGAAAAGATAAATACGAGCAATTAGGTCTCACCTATCCTTATCCCTGCGAGCAAATGCTAGCCAAAGAAGAGCTGTTCCCCTTTAAGGAGATGGGGGAAAAAATGGGTTTGGAAATACGAATCGGAGGATAAACTCCTCCCAATAAAATAGTATCTTCGCGCAAATCATCGTTTTATAAATCTTAGTAAGAGACATATGAAAACAGAAAAAGAGAAAGCGGCGGAAGGTCTATTATACAATGCGAATCATGATAGTGAGCTTCAAGATGAGATGAAAAGAGCGAAATGCGTCCTTTTCAAATACAACCAATTGCCCCCCGACCAAGAGGAAGAAAAAGATCGGATTCTAACCTCTTTTCTAGGCAAGAAAGGGAAGAACACCGTTATCCTATCCCCTTTCCAATGCGATTATGGCTATAATATCGAGATTGGGGATAATTTCTTCGCCAACGTGAATCTCGTTATCTTGGATGGAGCGAAAGTTCGTATCGGCAATAACGCATTCATCGCCCCGAACGTAGGCATCTATACCGCCGGCCACCCTTTTGACGTAAAGCAACGTAATGAGGGTTTGGAATACGCTTTTCCCGTGACCATCGGCGATAACGTATGGATCGGTGCGCAAGCCTGTATCCTTCCGGGGGTGACCATTGGCGATAACACGGTAATCGCCGGAGGTAGTGTCGTAACCAAAGATATTCCGGCCAATGTTATAGCTGCCGGCAATCCCTGCCGTGTAATCCGGGAAATAACGGAAGCCGACCGGAATAAATACCGCCAGCCCTAAGCTCCCGTTTAGGGTATCCCTAAGCCCTCGTTTAGGGCAGCCCTAAATTCCCGTTTAGGTTCATCGTAAATATCTCACTTCGGTAACGAGTGCCGGTAATCCTTGGGTGATGTCCCTACTATCTTCTTAAAGATACGGCTGAAATAGTAGGGATCGTCAAAGCCCAGTTTCAAGGCGACTTGATTGATCTTCATATTCGTATGTAATAATAGCTGGCAAGCCCGGTCTATTTTCATATGCAAGAAATAATTCATCGGAGCATAACCGGTTTCCTTGAAGAAAAGCCTGTACATATAAGATTCCGAATAGCCGAAATGAGAGGCCAATTCCTTTAATGTCAATTTATTTTCCAGATTCTCCGTCATGAAGTGGGTCGCCAAACTAATAAAGAACGTATTCTCCGCCTTGCTTTTGGAGAATTTAGCCTCCCTATACGTCTTCACATAGAGGAAAGAGGCGATCAAATGATTGAAACTTAAATTGACGTAATTAACCGTAGCCTCATCCGTCCCACTCTCCAACACATTCAATAGTTCATCAAAAAAAGCGATACGATCGCCGATACGGGAATTATCATCCATGTCGATCGGGATCACCCCTTGCAGTTGATCGCTGATATACTTCGCCTTTTTCCCTTTAAAATGTGCCCAATAAATATACCAAGGATCATGCTCGCTCGAACCATATTGATGGGGCTTCTCTGCCGGGAGGATGAAAAAATGATTCTCGGGTACGACATATCGTTTTCCATCCAACACGTACCAGCCCTCTCCTTTGGTGCAATAAATTAAAAGATACTCTCCACAACCGGACGCACGATCAATATAATGGCTTTCCGCCTTCGGAAAATACCCCATAGAGTGTACGACCAAGTCCGCAACTAACGGGTTGTTCAACGCTTGTTCTATAACGTAGAAAGGATAGACAATCAATCGCTGACCGGAAAAACCATGCTTTATTTTCGCCATAAACCAGAACTTTTAGATGGTTACTGAATAACGCAAAGATAATCCATTTTTTTTAGCTAGATACTCTATTATCCAAATCCTTTATGTGCAGTATTTTTGCCAATGAACAAATAAACCATATCAAATGGCGTTATCATAAGGAGATAATTAAACTAAATATTCTAATATATGAAAAAGATCGTATCTATTTTTCTAGTAACCATTTACGGGATGTGTATGGTTGCATGTGGAAGTCGTTCCTCATCCACGGAAGTAAAAGATAATGTATTGACTGAGGAAGAAAAAGCGGAAGGCTATACCTTGTTATTCAATGGCAAGGATTTTACCGGTTGGAAAATGTTCAACGGGGGTGATGTCAAGGGATGGCAGGTAGAAGACGGGGTGATCGTCGGCTACGGAAACGGTGGTGACGTGATAGCGGATACTACGATCAAGGTAAGTACCGATATCGTTACCGTTAAGAACTACCATAATTTCCAGATCAAATGGGATTGGAAAATCGGGGCGCAAGGAAACTCAGGATTCTTATATCACGTACAAGAAGGGCCTAAGTACAAAGCTCCTTTTGAAACCGGCCCGGAATACCAGTTGATCGATGACGATAACTATCCTTGGGTCAGCGAGACCGGAAAAGAGGGATTGGAAGACTGGCAGAAAACGGGTTGCAACTACGCTATGTATGTACCGGAAACCAAACAGGTGAACCCTCCGGGAGAATGGAACTCCTCTATGGTACTTTACAAGGATGGATATGTTGAGCACTGGCTGAACGGAGAAAAACTATTCTCTTTCCAAGAAGGGTCCGAAGATTGGAAGATGCGTCGTTATAGCGGTAAATGGGAAGCTTTCCCCGATTACGGTATCTCTACCACCGGTAAACTTTGTTTTCAGGACCATGGAAGTAAAGTATATTTCAAGAATGTGAAGATTAAGGATTTAGACTAATTGTATTAAGAAATCAATGCCATGAATAGAAAAGAATTCTTTAAAGTATCGGCCGCAGCAAGTCTCGCGTCACTACTATCACCCCTTTCCGCCTATGCGGAGAAATTCGAATCGGAAGGTAAAAAGGTGAAAGTAGCCGTTATCGGTTGCGGAAGTGTATCTACCCAATATTTTCCCCATATATCGAAGTGCCCGTATGTAGAAATCGTAGCTTGTTGCGATATCAAACCGGATCGTGCTCAAAAGGCGGCCAAGCAATATAATATACCTAAATGGTACAAGCATATCGATGATATGCTTAGCGGTTCCAAGTTCGACTTGATGCTTACATTGACCGATATGCAGGTTCACGGAGAGTTGAACCGTAAGGCTTTAATGGCGGGAAGAAATGTCTGGAGCGAGAAACCTTTGGCGAATTCCTATAAGGAAGGCAAAGAATTATACGATCTCGCTACTAGCAAGGGGCTTCGTATCTGGGGTGCGCCTGCCGTTGTAAACAGTCCTCAATTTGCCTTTATGGCCGAACAAATCAATAAAGGAACCCTAGGTAATCTGGCATGCGCGCACGGACATTACGGACATGAAGGTCCTTCTTGGTCCGCTTTCTTCTACGAACCGCTAGGTGGCAGTATGCCCGACTTAGGAGTTTATAATATCGCTACCCTAACCGGATTATTGGGACCGGCTAAATCCGTTGTTGCCATGACTACAATCGTAACCCCGGAGAGAACCGTAGACGATAAGGGCAAGATCAAAGTTCGAGAAGAAGATAATGCCATGATTATCATGGAACACGAAAAGGGAGTCCTTTCTCATATCGAGTGTGGTTTCAACTATTTCGATCCATACGGACATTTAGGTAAAGGACAGGAGAAAGCGACGATCTCCTTATACGGTTCACACGGCAATATGCATATGGTAGGTTACGACTGGGCACCGAACGGGGTGGACTTATCGACGATGGATCATCCGGTACCCCAGCGTTTCGTTCCGGACACCAATGGCTATGTTTGGCAAGAAGGTGCTTCCGATATCAGCAAACACATGGCATTAAACACGGAACCACCTATAAATGTCGAGCATGCGTTACACGTATTAGAGATTATCGAGGCCGCCCGAAAATCACAAGCTACAGGTCAACGCATCCAGCTTGTATCGAAGTTTCCTTGGCCGATGGTAAAATAAATTAAGAAGTCTTAGTAGTGAAAAGAACGGGACATTTAATATATTTGTTCCTGTAAATACCAGAGAAACATGAGGAAGATAAGTGAAATTTTATGCTGCGTAGCCATACTTTGTTGTGCATTGAGCGCATGTAGCGACAAGCCGGCAACGGTAAAAGTCAGCAGTTTCAATATTTGGTTGAATACCCTAGGGGGAAAGCTTCCCCCTAGCCAGACAGCGAAAGTGATCGAGGCTAGCCAGACGGATATCGTAGGAATCCAAGAAGGGCATATCTATGAAGAAGACGGCATCAAGCACGATCATGTGCCGGAAATCGCGGAATCCCTAGGTTTCCACCTTTTCAACCAAGGGGAGGGACATTATATCTTATCTCGTTATCCGGTCGTCGACAGTACGGCTTCCCGCTACGGGGTGAAGATACAGGTAGGCAAAGACAAATTCTGCTGGATGTTTAATTGCCATCTATATTATATCCCGTATCAGCCTTATCAATTGAATGGGATTCCTTATGGCGATTATCCGTTTATCGATACCGAGGAGGAAGCTATCCGGTTCGCCAACGAGGCCCGACGTGAAGAAGTAACTCGTTATCAAAAAGATATACAGCAAGTCATGAAAGAAGGTTATCCTGTCTTTTTAACAGGAGATTTTAATGAGCCTTCTTTCTTGGACTGGACACAACGGGCCGCCGATGCCGGTATCCACAAGATCAAGGTGGAGTGGCCGGCAACCAAGGCTTTCTCTGAGATCGGGATGAACGACTCCTACCGGACAATCCATCCGGACGAGGTCTCCACACCCGGCTATACATGGACTCCCGTTCCTAGCGAACAAGAAATACTAGACCGTCTGGATTTCGTACTATATTCCGGATGTAAGGTAACAGACTCATTTATCACAGGCGAAAGCGAGACCACCTCGGACGTGGTAGTCTCCCCTTACCCTTCGGATCATAGAATGGTAACCTCCTGTTTCAATTTCTAACAGTAACTACTAAAAAAAACAAATTATACAACATGGAATCAAGAAGAGATTTTCTGAAAAAAGCAGCCGTAGCGGCAGCTGGTCTAACAATCGTCCCCTCTAAAACGATCGCTGGATTAGGCCATAAGGCACCAAGTGATACAATGAATATTGTCGGTATCGGTATCGGTGGTAAAGGCCACCCGAACTTGGTCGGCATGAAAACCGAGAACATCATCGGGCTTTGCGATATCGACTGGAAATACGCGAAGAACTGCTTCGAGGAATTCCCGGACGCTAAACGTTATTGGGACTGGCGAAAGATGTTCGATGAGTTGGGCGACCAGATCGACGGTGTCATGGTAGCTACTCCGGACCATACTCATGCCACGATCGCAGCCACGGCCTTGACAATGGGGAAGCACGTATATTGCCAAAAGCCGCTTACCCACTCCGTTTACGAGAGCCGTTTATTGACAAAACTCGCCGCTAAATATAAGGTAGCGACCCAGATGGGTAACCAAGGGAACTCCGGCGATGGTGTACGTCAATTATGCGAATGGATCTGGAACGGAGAGATCGGTGAAGTAAAAGAAGTACACGCATGGACCAACCGTCCGATCTGGCCGCAAGGATTACAGCGCCCAACCGAAAAACAACGTTGTCCGAAGACGATGAATTGGGACTTATTTATCGGCCCGGCCGCCATGCGTCCGTTCCATGAGATCTATACCCCTTGGAACTGGCGTGGATGGTGGGATTTCGGAACCGGAGCTTTCGGAGATATGGCTTGCCACGTGCTCGACCCGGTTTATCAATCCTTGAAGTTAGGTTATCCGGATCGCGTACAAGGCCGTTCTACCCAGATCAATACGGAATCCGCTCCTCAATCGGAGGTGGTAGAATTCCGCTTCCCGGCTCGTGACAATCTTCCAAAGGTAGCCTTGCCGGAAGTGAAAGTATATTGGTACGATGGCGGTATGCTTCCTCAGCGTCCGGACTTATTACCGGATGGCGTAGATATGATGCGTGACGGTTTGGGTGGATGTATCTTCGTAGGTACTAAAGATACGTTGATCTGCGATTGCGGAGGTTTCAACTCCCGGTTATTATCCGGCCGTGTACCTCAAGTAACCCCTTATTTGCGCCGTATCCCGAACGCTACCGGATACTTCGACGGTTTCCATGAGCAAGACTGGATCCGTGCTTGTAAAGAATCTCCTGAGAACCGTGTGGAAGGAACTTCCAACTTCGCTTATTCCGGACCATTCAACGAGATGGTGTTATTAGGCGTATTGGCGATCCGTCTGCAAGGCTTGAACAAGAAATTGATGTGGGACGCCCAAAACATGCGTTTCACCAACATATCCTCTTCCGACGTATTGAAGATCGTAACCAGCGATGATTTCAAGGTGATAGACGGTCACCCCTATTTCGATACGAAATACGCGGAGTTCAATGCGCTAGAGGCTGCCAACGAATATATCAGACATACCTATCGTGAAGGCTGGAGTCTTCCGGAAATGCCGGTATAAGTATGAAACGATATATTATATTAGCACTATGTACGGTCATGCTCCTTGGGCAGGCCGTACAGCTGGCGGCGCAAAAAGCGGACTGGAAGGTGGGTATACAGACTTGGACTTTCCACAATCTTACGTTGATGGAGACCTTGGATAAGACCCAACAATTGGGCATGGGGTATGCGGAAGCTTTCTTTTTCCAAGAATTGGGCGCTCCGTTCCCAAAAGAGACCTATCTGAATTACGACTTGAGCGATGATGACTGCGCTTTATTACGCCACGAGTTCAAGATAAGGGGAATCAAGCCGATCGCCTTTGGTGTAGCCTCTTATGGGACTAACGAGGAATGGGATAAGTTCTTCGCATTCGCTCATAAAATAGGCGCACATATCGTGACTGTCGAACCGGAGTTAAACCAGTTGGACTACATCGAATCCCTCGCCAAGAAGTACGATATGGAGGTAGCGATCCATAACCATCCGAGTCCATGCATTTACGCAAGTGCCGAGGTGGTAGAGAAAGCGCTGAAAGGCCGTTCTCCCTTGATGGGAGTATGCGCCGATATCGGCCATTGGAAACGAGTGGATGAAGATCCGCTCAAGAATCTCCAGAAGTTGTCCGGACGCATCAAAGTAGCACATTTGAAAGACCTCACCGACAAGATGGAAGACGCTACATGGGGAACCGGGATCTTACCGGTAAAAGCGTTCGTCAACGAGCTGAAGCGTCAGCATTTCAACGGACTTATCTCCATTGAGTACGATGATTTCAAATCCGATATCCAAGAGATACGCAACAGCTTGGAATTCCTACAGAAATGCTCTAAATAAAGGCATACTCTTCCTTTAAAAACACCTATATCGGCATAGGCCCACACGTATATACGTATAGGCTTACGCCGATATTAATATGGGCCTACACGTATATACGTATAAGCCCACACCAATATATGCATAAAAAGTCGTTATTAAAACAATGGATTATCCACCTTTTCTCTCAGCAACGCCAGATCCACCACCTGTTGAATGTCACTCACATAATGGAACACCAAGCCTTTCAAATACTCCGGTTTAATCTCATTGATATCCTTCTCATTCTCCTTGCAAAGAATCAACTCCTTGATCCCGGCACGTTTAGCCGCCAAGATCTTCTCCTTGATACCACCTACAGGAAGCACTTTGCCACGCAACGTGATCTCGCCGGTCATAGCCAAGTTCTTTTTCACCTTACGCTGAGTAAAGGCGGAGACAAGAGAAGTCACCATCGTTATTCCGGCACTCGGTCCGTCTTTCGGGATCGCCCCCTCCGGTACGTGGACATGCACATTCCAGTTCTCGAACAACTCCTCGTTGATATTAAACTGAGCCGCATGCGCATGGATATACTCAAGTGCCAACATGGCAGACTCTTTCATCACATCTCCCAGATTCCCGGTCAAAGTAAGCTTTGATCCCTTACCTTTACTTAAGCTCGACTCCACGAAAAGAATCTCACCACCAACAGCTGTCCAAGCTAATCCCGTAACCACGCCGGCATAGTCATTCCCTTGATATTTATCGCGGGAATATTCGACCGCCCCTAGATATTCATACAAATCCTCCGGCTTAATACTAGTCGGGATAGGCTCATCGCTAGTGACCTTACGGGCTAGCTTACGCATGATTTTGGCGATTTTCTTATCCAATTCCCGGACACCGCTCTCGCGTGTATAGGCTTCAACGATCACTTGTAAGGTTTTCTTGGGGAATTTCACGGAACCTTTCTTCAAGCCGTGTACATCCATCTGCTTAGGCACGAGATGCTTCGCTGCGATCTCTACCTTCTCCTCCATGATATAACCGCTCACCTCGATCAGTTCCATACGATCCAGCAACGGCTGGGAAATCGTATTCAAATTGTTAGCGGTAGCGATAAACATTACCTTGCTTAAATCGTAATCGATATCCAGATAATTATCGTGAAACGCATTATTCTGCTCCGGGTCCAAGACCTCCAATAAAGCGGATGCTGGATCCCCCTTGAAATCATTCGTGATCTTATCGATCTCATCTAAGATAAAGACAGGGTTCGATGTTCCCGCCTTCTGTATATTCTGGATGATACGTCCGCACATAGCACCAATATAGGTACGACGATGTCCGCGAATCTCGGCCTCATCATGCAATCCACCTAAAGAGACACGTACATATTTACGGCGCAAAGCCTCTGCGATGGAACGCCCCAATGAAGTCTTGCCGACTCCCGGAGGACCGTACAAACAAATGATCGGAGATTTCATATCCCCTTTCAGTTTCAATACGGCCAGATGCTCGATAATACGCTCTTTCACCTTCTCCAAACCATAATGATCACGATCTAAGACCTTCTGGGCATGAGATAAGTTGAAATTGTCCTTACTATACTCGTTCCACGGCAAGTTAACAATATTCTGGACATATTGCGTCTGTACGGAATAATCCGGAGATTGCGGATGCAATCGTTCCAATTTTCGCAATTCCTTCTCAAAGACCTGCGCTACCTCGGCAGGCCATTTCTTACGACTGGCTTTCTCCCGTAATTCTTTTATCTCCAACTCATTGATATTCCCGCCCAATTCCTCTTGAATCGTCTTGATTTGCTGTTGAAGGAAATATTCTTTTTGTTGTTGATTGATATCCTCATGTGTCTTCATCTGGATGGAAGCTTTCAACTCCACCAGCTGATACTCGCGGTTCAAGATAAAAAGTAACCGATACGCACGCTCTTTTAAGTCCCCGATCAATAACAATTGCTGTTTCTCGGCCGATCCACTCGGTATATTGCTACAAGAGAAATTGACCACATACAAGACATTCTTATTATTCTTGATCGAGAAGATCAAATCCCGGGGAGGTTCAGCCACGGCCCCAAGCATCTTGATGGTCAAATCCTTGATCGTTGAGATCAAAGCCTCGAACTCGCGGTCTGTCTTGTCCGGCTTCGTGTCCTCCAACACGGTGATCTTACCGGAAAGATACGGATCTGTCTCGGTCAACTCATTCAATTCAAAGCGTTTCTTACCTTGAAGAATAACAGTAGTGCTACCATCCGGCATCTCTAAGACACGAACGATGTCAGCGATTACCCCGGTAGTATATAAATCCTCTAAAACCGGATCTTCCGTACCCATCTCTTTCTGGCAAACAACTCCGATCAAACTCTTTTTATGTACAGCCTCTTTAATCAGGCGCATCGATTTAGGACGCCCGATAATCACCGGCAAGGCAACACCCGGAAAGAGTACCATATTCCTTAACGGAAGAATGGGTATAGTGTCTCCAACTTTCTCTATTCCTTCTGCGAAATCCTCATCTACATCGCATTCTGTAAGAATTGGCATTACGATACCAATATTGTCATCCAAGTCATCAAACGAATTCTGGCAAAATACTCTCGTCTTTTCTTTCATATATACATTCATCATTGTATATGTTAATACAATAAACGTGCCAAAGTTACAGCTTTTCATTCAATTCTTACTAATTTCGCGGCATACAATCGATAGAGATATGGCAAATCCTTATTTTCAATTCAAGAAATTTACGGTATGGCACGATAAATGTGCCATGAAAGTCGGAACGGATGGCGTTTTGCTTGGGGCATGGGCTAGCACAGAGAGATGTCAGAGGATTTTGGATGTGGGAACCGGAACGGGATTGATCGCCCTCATGCTGGCGCAGCGTAGCACCGCGATCCTAGACGCTATCGATATAGATTCAGACGCATGTTTACAAGCTCGGGAAAACATCGCGAAATCGCCTTTCGCCAACCGGATACAAGTCTATCAAACCTCGCTCTCCGAATATATGCCGGATGAGAATATCAAATATGACTTGATCGTATCCAACCCACCCTATTTTATTGATTCATTGAAATGCCCGGATACTAAACGTAATCTAGCCCGGCATACGGATACTCTATCACTCCCGGATTTATTGCGTGATAGCCGCAAACTGTTGGCACCCGAAGGAAATATCGCCTTGGTGCTTCCCTTTGATCAACGGGAGTCTTTAATAGACCTCGCTCGAGAAGAGTCTTTGTCTCCATCGAGAGAAACCCACGTTTCCCCCATACCGGATGCCCCTCCTAAGCGTTTATTAATAGAACTCTCAGCGACGCCGGTAGCAAAGCCCAAGTCGTCTCATCTGACCCTAGAAATCGAGCGGCATCGATATAGCGATGAATTCACCGCTATAGCTAAAGACTTTTACTTGAAAATGTAAGGAAGCTTTTTATCGAAGAAGCGAGTTACCTCGTCAAATAAATTATGTACCTCCTTGGTGAAAGACACAACCTCCGGAGTCAGCACATGTAAGGCCTTTGGTTCCACCGTAATATCGATACGGCGATCTGCCATGATCGGTTCTCCATCCAAGTGCATCACGCCCGGATGTTGGCGAATAATCGTGACTTGCTGGGCTTTCATCGTCTTAATCTTACTATTCCGATCAATCTGTTTGGTAAACAATTGGATGGCCAAAGGAGCGATATCCAATGGCATAAAAGGGGATAAGATCGTAACGTCCATCCGTCCGTCCTGTATATTCGCGTGCGGAGCGATAAACGCGTTATTACCATATTGCGAAGCATTCGCGCAAGCGACTAGAAACGCCTTCTCCTTGATCGTCTGATTATCTACCACCAATTCATAAGGCTCAGGCTTATAGCTCAGATACTCCTCTATCGTATTCTTTATATAAGTAAGAGACCCGCGCCGTTTCTCATTTGCGAATTTCTGGCTGACGGCGGCATCAAAACCGACTCCACAGGTACAGAAAAAGACCTGTCCGTTCGCCCGGCAGCAATCTATCGTCGTAACATGCCCTTTCGCGATCAGATCGATAGCCCTTTTCACGTCCATCGGTATGTGCAATTCTCTAGCTAAGCCATTGCCCGAACCTTTCGGGATGATACCTAAGATCGCGTTCGAATGGATCATAGCTCTCGCTATCTCATTCACCGTCCCGTCACCGCCTACCGCCAAAATATATTCAGCTCCTTCCTCTATGGCTTGCCGAGTCAACTCGCTGGCATGGCCTGCATACTCTGTAAAAGAAATGTTTAACGAACAGTTCTTTTTCGAGCAGATCCCTTCGATCATCTTAGGTATCTTGCGCTTCGACCCTACACCTGATATAGGGTTTATGATAGCTTGTACTTTTATATCCCGTTCGCTCATCCTCACTTCTTCTTTTTTATTTGAGAGGACAAAAATAATGCTTTTATAAAACTTTTAAAGCATTTCGACTACTATAAGTTATTTTTTTACTACTTTTGCGGCTGGATTTGCCGAAACATGGGATTATGTACGCGGCGAACCTGTGTTCTTTATTAGAATAAATAAATAGCGAGATAAATCATTCTCTTTTATAATAATATGAAACTTTTACAAGAGAAACTAGCAAAGTACGACGCTCCTCAAAGAGCCATGGCAATGGGAATCTATCCTTATTTCAGGGAAATCCAGAGCGATCAGGACACGGAAGTTCTAATCAGCGGGAAGAAAGTCTTGATGTTTGGTTCTAATGCGTACTTAGGATTAACCAATCATCCTAAAGTAAAAGAAGCAGCGATCGAGGCCATTAAAAAGTATGGTACAGGTTGTGCCGGCTCACGTTTCTTAAACGGAACGTTGGACTTACACCTCCAGTTGGAAAAACGTTTAGCAGAATTTGTTGGTAAAGAAGACGCCATCGTATACTCTACAGGTTTCCAAGTTAATCTAGGTGTTGTATCCTGTATCACCGGACGTGAGGACTATATCCTTTGGGATGAGTTGGATCATGCATCCATTATCGAAGGACATCGTCTTTCTTTCTCCACGAAATTGAAATTCAAGCATAACGATATGGACTCCTTGGAGAAACAACTCCAGAAATGCGAGCCAGACAAGGTGAAACTTATCGTTATCGACGGTGTCTTCAGCATGGAAGGTGATGTCGCTAAATTACCGGAAATCGTAGCTCTCGCAAAGAAATATAACGCAAGTGTAATGGTTGACGAGGCTCATGGTATCGGTGTATTCGGTGATCATGGCCGCGGTACTTGTAATCACTTCGGCGTTACGAACGATGTTGATTTGATCATGGGAACTTTCAGTAAGTCTTTCGCTTCTATCGGTGGTTTTATCGCATCAGACGAACCGGTTATCAATTACTTACGTCACCACTCCCGTTCCTATATCTTTAGCGCAAGCAATACGCCTGCCGCTACTGCCGCAGCGAACGCGGCATTAGATATCATGTTAAGCGAACCGGAACGTATCCAACATTTATGGGATTTGACTCATTACGCATTGGATGGTTTCCGTAACATGGGTTGTGAGATCGGACATACTTCTACCCCGATCATCCCGTTGTTTATCCGTGACAACGACTTGACATTCCTTATCGTAAAAGAATTATTTGAGGCCGGAATCTTCGTAAACCCGGTAGTAGCTCCCGCAGTTGCTTCCGAGGATACACTGATCCGCTTCTCCCTTATGGCTACCCACACGAAAGAGCAACTAGATTACGCTTTGGAGACAATCCACAAGGTATTCAAGAGCCATGGGTTGGTAGACTAATCGTGTAAATATATAAGAAAAGGCCCGAAGGTTAGGTATAACACCTATCTTCGGGTCTTTTTTTATAACTGAAAAAATCATAACTATGATTTTGAATGGGAATAAATCACTATTTTTGCATATTTAGATAAATTGGGTGGTTATGTCGATGGCCCTCTTACAAATTAAAAATAAATGGATTTCATATTAGATAAAGGAAGTAGCCACATGGGCTGCAAAGGTTGCAGCAAAAGGCAAAACAATAAACTGAATACCTATGATTGGTTGTGCGATGTACCCGACGCGGAAGGCTCGACTGATTTCGTAGAGGTTCAATTTAAAAATACCCGCAAAGGGTATTACTTGAATAGTGCTAAAATACCTTTGGAAAAAGGTGATATAGTAGCCGTAGAGGCAAGTCCCGGTCATGATATCGGTACGGTTTCTTTAACGGGTAAATTGGTTCTGCTGCAAATGAAGAAGAACAACGTGCGCACGGAAGCCGAGCCTAAACGGATTTACCGAAAGGCAAAACCGACCGATATCGAGAAATATGAGGAAGCAAAAGCAAAGGAACATGCCACCATGATTCGCTCGCGGCAAATCGCGGCCGATTTAGGATTGAATATGAAAATCGGTGATGTAGAGTATCAAGGTGACGGTAATAAGGCGATCTTTTATTATATAGCGGATGAACGTGTAGATTTCCGTCAACTAATTAAAGTGCTAGCGGAGGCTTTTCGTGTTCGTATCGAGATGAAGCAGATCGGTGCTCGTCAAGAAGCCGGACGTATCGGTGGTATCGGCCCTTGCGGTAGAGAACTTTGCTGTTCCAGTTGGATGACAAGTTTTGTATCGGTCGCTACCGGAGCTGCCCGTTATCAAGATATTTCCATGAATCCCCAGAAATTGGCCGGACAATGCGCTAAATTGAAATGTTGTATCAATTATGAGGTAGATACATATGTGGAAGCCCAGAAACGCCTTCCTTCCCGGGAGATTGTCTTGGAGACCAAAGATAATAATTACTATCATTTCAAGACGGATATTTTCAAACGGGAAATTACCTATTCTACGGATAAATCATTTGCGGCTAATCTTATCACGATTCCGGCAAGCCGTGCTTTCGATGTCATTAACATGAATAAGAAAGGCATGAAGCCGATATCTCTAGAGGCGGATACGAAGCCACAACCACCGAAACGAGACGCTCAAGATATTCTTGGGCAAGAAAGCGTCACACGTTTCGACTCTGTTAAAAAGAAAAAGAAAAAACGTCCTGCCAACAAGAATAATGGCGACAACAATGGAAACGGGAACGGAGCTAACACCACCGCGACGGCAGTTACCAACACCGACGCACCTGTTTCTGAGAATAAGAACAACGGAGGAAACGGAGCCGGTGGCAATAATCGCCGCAACGGAGGAAATAATAGGAATAGCAATCGTGAGAATAACCGGGACAGAGAAAATAATCGGGAGAATAACAAAGATAATAGCCGGGAAAACAGTCGGGAGAATCGGGAGAACAACCGTGATAATAACAGGGAGAACAACCGAAACAATCGCCCGAAACAAAGGCCGAGAGCTAATAACGATAAGCAATCCAACAATGACAAGCCTGCGAATAATGACAAACCTCAGCAACCGATCAAACAGGCCAGACCTGATAAAACGGAGAATAGGCCAGAGACAAAGCCTGAGGCTTAAAAAGTTCATTGCCGCCTGTGTAACATGCTTCTTATGCTTCTCTTGCGAGAATGAAGCTGTATACGATCAGTATCAAGCTATCCAGAACACCTCGTGGGAGAAGAATAAGGAGTACTATTTCACTTTCTTGATTGAGGATATATCGGTTCCGTACGACCTAACCTTGGAAGTACGGAACAATAATATGTATCCGTATCAGAACCTATGGGTATTTTGCAGCGAGGAACTTCCGATAGGTCCTTTAAAAAGGGATACGATCGAATGTATGTTAGCTGATGAGTTTGGGAAATGGTATGGGGACGGGATCTCCCTGTTTCAATCCAGTTTCCCGATACGGTCTGCTTACTATTTCCCCGTTAAAGGGCAATATACCTTTAGCTTCCGGCAGGGGATGCGTAACGACCAACTTCCGGGCATTCAGGAAATCGGCTTACGGGTCTTACCTTCTTCCACTAACGCTCCTTCCGAGAAGCGTCCAAACGAAGAAAAATAAACAATAAGATCGTAAATCCCCAAAGCGAGGAACCTCCATAGCTAAAGAAAGGCAAGGGAATGCCGATAACCGGAGTCAATCCCGTCACCATGCCGACATTAATCGCCAGATGGAAAAAGAATATGGAGGCTACGCTATAGCCATAGACTCGCCCGAAAGCATTATCTTGCCGCTCCGCCAATACAATCAGACGAAGAATAAAAAGTCCGAATACGATCAATACGGCAGAGGCTCCAAAAAAGCCTTGCTCCTCGCCTACCGTACAAAAGATAAAATCCGTATCCTGTTCCGGCACATACTTCAATTTGGTCTGCGTCCCATTCAAGAATCCTTTTCCGGATAATCCTCCGGAACCGATAGCGATCTTGGATTGATTCACATTATACCCCGCCCCGCTTGGATCATCCTCCAAGCCTAAAGAGACTTTAATACGAATTTGTTGGTGAGGTTCCAATATGTCATTAAACACATAATCCACAGAAAATAGGAAACCGATAGAACCTAAAGCGAACAAAGCGATTAACGCATAATGCCATACCCAGTTTCGAATGGATAAATAGAATAAATAGATTGACGCGGCTCCTACCAAGCCTATCGATATCCAAGCGAAGTTTACCGGGACAAACAAAGAAACGACATACCCGATCAAGAATGTCGAAGCAATTCCCCCAAGCATGATCTTAACGCTTATATAATCCTTACGGACACTCCCAACTAATCCCATGGTTATTAATAAGACAAGGCAAGAGACGATTAATTCACCCAATGGGGTAATACCCACCATCACCTCTGAATATTTCATTCCCGTAACGAAAAAGACGACCGCACAAACTCCTATCAACAAAATATATCCAGTCATTCCTTCCCGGTATAACATCAGGAAGAATGCCAAGTAAACCAATGCCGACCCCGTCTCTTTCTGTAAAAGAATACAAACCATCGGCAAGAAGATCAAGAACAAAGTGATTGAGAAATTCTTGACCGTCGTTAGCTTAAAGCCATAGCCATTCATAAACTTCGCCACGGCCAAAGCGGTAGCGAACTTAGCCAACTCCGCTGGTTGCAAACGGATAGGTCCCAATACGAGCCAAGAATGCGATCCCTTGATATTAGGTGCTAAAAATATAGTGGCGATCAACAATACGATCACGCACGCATAGATCAGATAGGCGAATATATCGAAGAAGTCACTTTCCAGCATCAATATGACGAAAATAAGGGCGAGTGAGGTACCGATCCAAATCATCTGCATCCCCGGACGACCCGACGGATCGAACAAGCCAACGTTATCAAACTCGTAGCTCGCCCCACAAATACTAAACCAACCGGCGATTACCATAATCAAATACAACAAAATGGTAATCCAGTCTACCGACTTCCATATTTCCGTTTTCCTATAGCGCATTGTTCGGTAGTATTACGGCATTCATAATATATTCCTCCGTCGCCTTGTTAGCCTCGGATATTTCTCCTTTCAAATATTTCTCCAACATCAATTTACCGATAGGCACCGCATAGGTAGCACCGAATCCGGCGTTTTCCACAAACACGGCAATGGCGACCTTCGGCTTTTGATAAGGAGCGAATCCCATAAAAATAGAATGGTCCTTACCATGCGGGTTCTCCGACGTTCCCGTCTTTCCACAAACCTCGATATCCGGTAAAGCCGCCCCACGACAGGTTCCACCATAAGCGGTTCCCGTAACAGCCCCTCGCATACCCTCGGCAATATAACTATAATAATGCGTATCCACCGATGTATAATGCCTCTTACTATATAATGTATCCAGCGGGGTGTCTTGAATCTCTTTCACGACATGCGGAGTAATATAATATCCCCGATTAGCGACAGTAGCCGCCAAATTACAGATTTGCAAAGGCGTAGCCAATATCTCACCCTGACCGATAGCGATCGAGATAACCGTACTGGAATTCCAACGTCCCCGGTACACCTTATCGTAGAACTTACTATTCGGAATGAACCCTCGCTTCTCCCCCGGAA
Source organism: Parabacteroides sp. KHUB-02 (assembly GCF_056640955.1). NCBI lineage: Bacteria > Pseudomonadati > Bacteroidota > Bacteroidia > Bacteroidales > Tannerellaceae > Parabacteroides > Parabacteroides sp. KHUB-02. The sequence goes on from NZ_JBWQEV010000001.1 coordinate 2,275,343, forward strand.
GATCGATTCCCAGCTTATAGCCATACCCCATAGAAACCATATAATTCTTCCAAACCTCAAAAGCCTCCTGTACCGACGGATATCGCTTCCGGCTGTCGATCATATCATGCAGTCCCCAAGGGAAAAAAGAGTTACAAGAGGTCGCCAACGCCCCGACCAGATTCAGAGGAGACGGATGCCCGTGACAAGCCGGCTTACCTCCCCGGAAGGTATATCCATGCGCACAGGTATATTGAGTTTCCGGAGTAATCACCCCTTCTTGCAAGAAGATCAAACCTTGAGTCGGTTTAAATGTAGATCCGGGAGGATATTGCGCCATGAGCGGGCGGTTGAATAAAGGTTTCAACGGGTCCTTCTGCAAAGCCACGTAGTTCTTTCCCCGCTGGCGCCCGATCAAGATACTCGGATCATATGTAGGAGCGGAAACCATACAAAGTACCTCCCCTGTCTCCGGCTCTATCATCACGATACCCCCTAATTTATTCTGCATTAACTTCTCCCCATAAGCCTGCAAGTCCATATCCAAGGATAATTTCAAGTTCTTGCCGGATTCCGGCTGGATATCGTGCCTGCCTTCCTCGTATCGCCCCTTGATACGTCCGTGAGCGTCACGCAACAGGATCTCGACTCCTTTCACGCCCCGCAAATATTCCTCGTACGATTGCTCGATCCCGGTTCTGCCGGAGTAATCGCCTTGTGTATAATAAGCGTCATTCTCTATATCTTTCCGGTTTACCTCGCCGATATTTCCCAGCACAAGAGCGGCATTGGGATACTCGTATTGGCGGATCGTGCGATTCTGGATATAGAAACCGGGAAATTTGTATAACTTCTCCTGCAACACGCCATATTCCTGCGCAGAAAGCTGGTTCATAAATACTTGAGGGACATAGGAAGAATAACCGGGATTTAACCGCCGGTTCTTAATATCCGCTATACGTTTGAGGAATTGCTCTTTCGTGATGCCCAGCACATCGCAGAAATCGAGGGTATCGAAAGGCTGTATCTCACGCATGATAAGCATCACGTCGTAAGCGGGCTGGTTATAGACCAATAATTTACCATTACGATCGTACATCATGCCTCGGGAAGGATATAAGGTTTTTTTCAAGAAAGCATTACTATCCGCCCAAGCTTTATAATCGTTGTCGACCACCTGAAGGATGAACAAACGGATAATAAAGATGATAACCAACAGGATCACCGCCCCACCTAAGACATAGCGCCTGTTCTCAAACTCATACTTGGTATTATTCTCCACTTTTCTGAGACTCTATATTGAATGCTTCTACCGTACAAATCAATAAGGTTGTCATCACCACGCTCGAGAGGATACGGACAACCAGAAACAACGGGTCAAATAAAGTCAACGACTCAATCACAAAAAGAGTCGTATGTTGTATCAACACAAACGATAACACATATCGGAAAAAGCCTCCGAAACCAAAGGTCTTATAAGACGGGTAAATACCTTCCGGCAAATCTTTCCCCATGAATACACGGATTAACGGCTCCCTGCAAAATCCCGCCAATGTACAGGCGGCCGCATGCATACCCGGTGTGTTGCTGAACGTATCAATAACCACCCCGGCTATGAAAGAGAAGAAAACGACTTGCGTCCGTGAGCTACCGACCGGCATCTTAATAATGAAATAGAGATACAGAAACGGGGTAGCGATCCGCAAGAAATGAATGTTGTTCAAGACCAAGACCTGAATCAACACAAACACCACGAAATATATGAAACCACGCAGTAAATTATTAATCATTTCTTTTCGCCTCTTGTTCTACACCAATTTGCTCCGTCTGACGGAAATTCTTGATAATACGCACGTTGTTCAACGCTTGAAAATCCGTAGCCAGCTCGACCTGTAATGAATAGAAATTATCATCGTGTTGTTTCTCGAAATCAGCGACCGTACCTACGATAATACCCGAGGGGAATACGGCGGAGTAACCGCTCGTCACGATCGTATCGCCTTTCTGGAACTCCACATGGCGCGGCAACTCATCGAGGTTGGCGTACAGCGTATTGCGTCCATTCCAGCTTAATGACCCGAAATAACTACTACCTAATACCTTACAACTCAACCGGAACTTAGGATTCAGCAACGGAATGATCACGGAGAAATGATCGGAAACCGTCGATACGATACCAACCACACCTCGTTCCGAGACAACTCCCATATCGGGCATGATCCCGTCCAGCTTCCCTTTATTCACGGTAATATAATTGGACAAATGCGTGACACTGTTGTTCACTACATCCGCCACGACAAACGAATAAGGAAATTGCTCCGTCGAATCCGGCGCGAATCCCTTAAAACTAACCGTATCCGCAATCAGCGCATCTAACTGATCTTGCAGATCCAGCATTTGCAATTCCAACTGTCCGTTACGCTCCAATAACTCCTTATTGATATCCCGAAGATTCAAATAAGAAGTAACAGATCCGGATATCGAGGCGATATATCCTGTCACGACATTCGCTGAACTGAATATAATATTCCGTTGGTACGCGTTATTACGATAGACCAACATCAACGAAACAGCCTCAAGCAGAATGAACAAAAACCAATGCCTCTTCCCGATCAGGAACTCTAGTAACTTACGCATAGGAATTGAAAACTGAAAGTTGAGAATTGAAAATTGAAAAGAACTAGACCTATCGGCTCGCTAATTTTCAACTTTCAATTCTCAATTCCCAATTATTTACTCTTATCGGATTAAGAAATTAAACTTCTCAATATTCTTCAAAGCGACTCCCGTACCTTTCGCCACGGCATGCAACGGATCCTCGGCGATATGGAACTGGATATTCATCTTATCCCGCAAGCGCTTATCCAAACCGCGAAGCATAGCGCCACCGCCAGCCAAATAGATACCGTTTTTCACGATATCGGCATATAACTCGGGAGGGGTTTGCTCCAAGGCACTCAAGATAGCCGCCTCGATCTTCGAGATAGACTTATCCAAACAGTGGGCGATCTCCTGATAAGAGACGGGTACCTCCATCGGTAAGGCAGTCATCTGATTCGGGCCGTGAACCACATAATCCTCCGGAGCGTCCTCCAATACAGTAAGCGCGGAACCCACGTTGATCTTGATACGCTCGGCCATACGCTCACTCACCTTCACGTTGTGTTGGCGACGCATATACTCCACGATATCAGCCGTTAAATCGTCACCCGCCATACGGATTGATTTATTCGACACGATACCACCTAAGGATATGACAGCGATCTCGGTAGTACCACCTCCTATATCCACGATCATATTACCCTCGGGGGCCAAGACATCTATACCGACACCGATAGCGGCAGCCATCGGCTCAAAAACCATGTACACATCACGTCCACCGGCATGCTCGGCAGAGTCTCGCACGGCACGTATCTCTACCTCCGTACTACCTGAAGGGATACCGATCACCATACGTAAGGACGGAGCGAACCAGCGCTTCCTTCCGCTCGCCATCTTGATAAAGCCGCGAATCATTTGCTCGGCAGCGTAGAAATCCGCGATAACTCCCTCACGAAGCGGTCGTACGGTACGAATATTCGGGTGCGTCTTCTCGTACATCTCACGGGCCACCTTACCGACAGCCAGCACCTTGTCCGAGCGAGCATCCAAAGCAATCACCGAAGGTTCGTCTACCACCATCTTATCATTACACGTGATAATGGTATTAGCGGTACCCAAATCTATGGCAACTTCTTGTGTGAAAGAAAACAATCCCATTAGTCTTATTATTAATGTTTAAAATGACGAACACCTGTCTTCACCATAGCCAAACCATGTTGGTTACAGTACTCGACAGACAACTTATCATTGATAGAGCCTCCCGGCTGGATTACGGCCGTGATACCTGCTTGGTCTGCGATCTCAACGCAATCGGGGAACGGGAAGAAAGCGTCGGAAGCCATCACGGCGCCATTCAAGTCGAAGCCGAATGATTTAGCCTTCTCTATGGCTTGTCTCAAAGAGTCCACACGAGAGGTCTGCCCGATACCGCTGGCGCAAAGCTGCTTGTTCTTCACCAAGGTGATCGCGTTGGACTTGCTGTTCTTCACGATCTTGTTGGCGAACAACAGGTCCTCAACCTCCGAGGCTGTCGGCTGCTTATCCGTCATAGGCTCCAAATCAGCCTTACCTTGGATACTCAAGTCCTTCTCCTGCATCAAGACACCATTCAATAAAGAACGGAACTGCATCGGGCAAGTCTTACAATCCTTACGGATCAAGATGATACGGTTCTTCTTCTGTTGAAGTACCTCCAGCGCATCAGCGTCGTAAGCCGGAGCGATAATCACCTCGAAGAAAATCTTGTTGATTTCCTCGGCCACTTCCTTGTTAATCGTAGTATTCGTGATCAAGATGCCACCGAAAGCGGAAACCGGGTCACCGGCCAAAGCCTCTTTCCAAGCCTCAACCACATTACCGCGGGAAGCGATACCGCAAGCGTTATTATGTTTTAAGATAGCGAACGTCAGCTCGTCGAACTCATCGATCAAGTTCACGGCGGCGTCGATATCCAATAAGTTGTTGTAAGAAATCTCTTTTCCATGGATTTGATCGAACATATCGTTAAACTTACCATAGAACTTAGCGGCTTGATGAGGATTCTCGCCATAACGCAAATGCATCGGGCTATCTACCGTTGCACGGAAATGGGAACCTTCGCGGCCATCAAAATAATTGAAGATAGCGGAGTCGTAACCCGAGGAAACGGCGAATGCCTCTTTGGCGAACCATCTACGATCCTCGATGCTTGTCTCAGCGCCCTTCTCGTTCAAAAGATCCATCAACGGCTGGTATTGAGCCTTGGAAGCTACGATTACCACATCCTTGAAGTTCTTCGCGGCAGCACGTATCAAAGAGATACCGCCTATATCTATTTTCTCAATAATTGCTTGTTCCTCAGCGCCGGAAGCGACAGTCTCCTCGAAAGGATATAGGTCAACGATAACCAAGTCAATCTCCGGGATCTCATATTCAGCTAATTGTTTCTGGTCATTCTCGTTCTCACGGCGAGCCAAGATACCACCGAATACCTTCGGATGAAGCGTCTTCACACGACCGCCCAAAATAGACGGATAAGAAGTCAAGTCCTCTACCGCATCACAAGGCAAACCCAATGACTCGATAAATGATTGAGTACCACCTGTTGATACAAAGCTCACACCCTCGCTATGCAATTTCTTTAGGATTTCGTCCAGCCCGTCTTTGTGAAACACAGAGACCAAGGCACGTTTCATTCGTTTCGTTGCAGCCATCTTTCTATTTTCGTTTACTTTAATGTTTTAGAGCACAAAAGTAGATATTTATTTCCAATCCAGCCTTATTATTCAGATAAAAACAAGGCAACCATACCAAATTTCATCCATAGCCAAAGAAACATGAATCCATCGCACATGATACGGGAGACGGGGCACGCCCCGTCTCTACAACCTATGACATTGCCCTAAGATAATGAGATTTCCTTTGTTAATAATAGAAGATCGCCCAATTTGACATTCTGACATTTTGTCCCCTAAAGCTCCAGAGAATCGAATATTTCGCCCCAGAGTACAGTCGGCTTCCATATTTGAGAATAAAAATCCGCAATTAGTTATCTTTCAATGATATATCGTTTTTGGGGCTTTTATTCTAGCGAGGATTCCCGTCTCTTATCACCCTCAAACATACAAACAATAGACTTCTTATTCGAAAACAATAGACTTTTCACTCGAAAACAATAGTGTTTCGCTCCGAAAACAATAGCATTCGCAGTCGAAAGCAACTAACAACGCCGCCGTAAACACCCTACAACTGGATCGTAACAACCTTACAATGCCTATCCGCAGACCCGAAAACCGGCAAAAACCGACCTTTTTCGCTCTCCTTTCCCTCCAGTTCACCCTGCCTATAAAAAGGCATTGTCAGCGTAAAACGCCAATCCTGACCAAATAGTCATAACAAAGCGCCTCCCACTGACAAGTCATCACCCCACAGAAAGCTATCGGCCTCCCGTGATTGCAGAGAGAAGCCTAGGTAGGAAGCGCCGAAGCATGGCATAGAAAGCCAAGCAGATCAAAATAGCTCCCAAAGCAACCCCGAAGTAAATCCCAATAATCGCCCATTCCGCAGAAGACCGGAAGAACCATAATATCAATCGATATATAAAGATCTGCACGATAACATGAGAGGCAAAGACAAAGAAACTAGCCCCCTCCAAGAAGGAGTTAGTCCGCCAAAGAGCCTTTTCCAATCCATACGCAGAAAGAGAGATCGCAAAGACACAGCCCACAAGAATGCCTACATTATGCACATAAACATTCCATCCTAATTCCTTTGAAAGAAGATCCGCTAAAGCCAAAACCACATAAAGCAATGCCGCCCCCGTAATAAAGGACGCGTCTCCACTACAAAATTCCGCCGATGCACGCTATAGAAAGCACCAAGCGAGAAAAAGAACCAAGCGGTCGGACTTAAACCCGGCGAACTGACCCCATCGTAAATGAGCCAAAGAAAGCCAAGTAGCGCTAACGCATATTGCCGTAAATAGCGTACCATAGCATACACCAATGGCGAGAATACCACCAATACCATCAAATCACGGATAAACCACAACGGATAGTTGATCGGCATCGGCATTCCTCCCGGCTCACTAGGTTCTCTCGCCCAAAAGATATCCCACCAATCACACCATCCGTTATCCAGCACAGGTTTAACCTCACCGGCAAGCACAGATGGAAACAAAAGTTCTATCAAGAGGTGCAAACCCACCAATGCTCCATTCCAAAATAGATAAGGCAACAGCAAGGTTTGTGCCCGCTTTCGCAATTTAGAGCCATACATAGGCCAACTAAAGGAACTCTTATAAAAGAACAGATAACCGGATATCAAGAAAAAAAGGGGTACGGCAGTACGTGCCAGCACTTGAGAAAACAGGTCCGCTATTAATTTATAAATGGGATATTCATCCATTACGGGAACCTTAACACCACCTATCGGCAATTCTTTATAATAGCAATGTATCAATACCACCCCCACGATCAAGGGAAAGCGCAAAAAGGCAATCGTCTTCGATTGCAACTCATCATTTGTCATCGTAAAAAGATTCGTTTTTAAATTGTTTGAAACTAAAAGTGCGCCACGCTCTGCATCTCCATCCAACAGGGAAAAGAATGCAAAAGCGTGTCGCACCCATTTCGAAACAAAATAAAACGGGGGCGCATCCACCTTTACCTTTCTCTGGGCTTTAAGAATAAAATTGGTCGTTTTTCTTCCGGAGAAATGCGGCGAAGCATAAATTAAGGAAATAAGGAAAGAATGGGTTTAAATCATAGGCTATACTATTATGGGGTTAATAAATAAGAGGCATAAGGACACAAAAAAAGGTGTGAACCCTACTTATTCAGAACGTAGAAGGTACGACCAAGCACCCAAGCCCAAACCAAATAAGCAATATTTTTCGTACCTTCTCATTTAAACCGCGTATCGTTTGCTTAAATGAGATTAATATACTTACTTTGCGATAAATAAACTTTTAATCAAACTATTAAACTATGGATATACTAAATTCTCATTTACCTTTGTCTATAACTACTCAAAGCAACTACAAATGACACAAAAAGAATCTATCCGCTTATTCGAAGAAAGAAAAGTTCGCGCCATATGGGATGACGAACAAGAGGAATGGTATTTCTCGATCGTTGATGTTATATCTATTTTAACAGATAGCCCCAACCCTCGAAAATACTGGAGTGTATTAAAAAACAGATTGAAAAGAGAAGGTAGCGAGTTGACTACAAATTGTAGTCAACTGAAAATGCAGGCCGCTGATGGCAAGAAATATTTAATACAGCTAGCCAATACCGAGCAACTCTTCCGCCTTATCCAATCAGCACCATCTCCCAAGGCCGAACCTTTCAAATTATGGATCGCCCAAGTAGCGAAGGAACGTTTGGATCAAATGCAAGATCCGGAGTTGTCTATTGAGCAAGCCATGGTCGATTATAAACGATTGGGCTATTCGGATAATTGGATCAACCAACGATTGAAATCCATAGAGATACGGAAAGATCTAACAGACGAATGGAAGAAGAGAGGACTGGAAGAAGGCCTCCATTTCGCTACATTAACCGACATAATCTATAAGTCATGGTCCGACATGACCTCCATGGAATATAAACGATTCAAAGGATTAAGAAAAGAGAATCTTCGAGATAATATGACAAACAAAGAGCTTGTATTAAACATGCTGGCCGAGTTATCTACCAAGGAAATATCAGAAGCATCGGAACCAGACACCTTTAGCGAGCACATAAATGTCGCCCAACAAGGAGGCGAGGTGGCTCGTAACGCCCGATTAGAGCTGGAAGCCAAAACCGGGAAAAGCGTTATCTCACCGCTCAACGCCCAAAAGATAATTAGCCTAAAAAAGGGAGAGAACGAGCGGGATGTATGACATCCAATGATAAGATAAACAATATTTTTCGTACCTTTGCATCCTCAATCGCAATTTAATAGGTATACGAAATATGATAACAGTTAACAATCTGGACGTACAGTTTGGAAAACGCATCCTTTTTCAGGATGTGAACATGAAGTTTACACCGGGCAATTGCTACGGTATTATCGGTGCTAACGGGGCCGGAAAATCTACGTTTCTCCGTGTAATCAGCAAGCAATTAGACCCTACCAGAGGTAGCGTTAACCTAGGACCGGGCGAACGTCTTTCCGTATTGAGCCAAGATCACTTCGCGTTCGATGAATATACGGTTATGGATACCGTATTGATGGGACATACGACCTTATGGGAGGTGATGAGCGAGAAAAACGCCCTTTACGAGAAACCTGATTTCAGCGACGCCGACGGTATCCGCGTATCGGAACTGGAAGAGAAATTCGCCGAGATGGAAGGCTGGAACGCAGAGAGCGACGCCGCCAACCTATTGAGCGGACTAGGCATCAAGGAGGATTTGCATTATATGTATATGAAGGACTTGAGCGGTAAGCAGAAAGTACGTGTCTTATTGGCCCGTGCCTTGTTCGGACAGCCCGATAACCTATTATTGGATGAGCCGACGAACGACTTGGACCTTGAGACGGTTTCTTGGTTGGAGAATTATCTCTCTAATTTCGAGCATACCGTATTGGTTGTTAGCCACGACCGTCACTTCCTCGACTCCGTTTGTACGCATACCGTGGATATCGACTTTGGTAAATTACAATTATTCGCCGGAAACTATAGCTTCTGGTACGAGTCTAGCCAGTTAGCCCTTCGTCAACAGCAGAACCAGAATAAGAAAGCCGAGGAGAAGAAGAAAGAGTTGGAAGAATTTATCCGCCGTTTCAGCGCCAACGTAGCGAAGTCCAAGCAGACCACCAGTCGCAAAAAGATGTTGGAGAAGCTGAATATCGAGGAGATCAAACCGTCCTCACGCCGCTATCCGGGAATCTTGTTCACGCCTAACCGCGAACCGGGCAACCAGATCCTTGAGGTGAAAGGATTGTCGAAGAGTATCGACGGACAGGTATTGTTCAAGGACTTGAACTTCTTCGTGGAGAAGGATGACAAGATCGTATTTATCAGTCACGACCCTCGTGCCATGACCGCCTTGTTCCAGATCATCAACGGTGAGGAGAAAGCGGATGCCGGTACGTATCAGTGGGGACAGACGATCACGACCTCTTATCTTCCTCTCGATAACTCCAAATATTTCAATACAGATATCAACCTGCTCGATTGGTTATGCCAGTTCTCGCCGGATACTAACGAGGTATTCTTGAAAGGCTTCCTCGGACGTATGTTGTTCTCGGGCGAGGAGCTTATGAAAAAGGTAAGCGTACTTTCCGGAGGTGAGAAGATGCGTTGTATGATCTCACGTATGATGCTCACCGACGCCAACTGCTTGATCTTGGATACTCCGACCAACCACTTGGACTTGGAATCCATCCAAGCCTTCAATAATACATTGAAGACATTCAAGGGAAATATCCTGTTCTCCAGCCATGACCACGAGTTCATACAGACTGTATCGAACCGTATCATCGAGCTGACTCCTAACGGTATCATCGATAAGATGATGGATTACGATGATTACATCACAGATCCGGCTATCGCTGAGTTACGGGAAAAGCTATATTCGAAATGAAAAAAAGATTATTATTCATACTAATCGTTTTTATCGCATGGCTACCGGTTTTTGTTATTCAAAAACCGGTATTTATGTTTTATCAGCATGCGTTGTCCGAGGCTTGTACCTTCACGGACTTCCTACAGGTTATGCTTCATGGGCTGAAGCTGGATTGTACGATAGCGGGATACCTTACGGCCATCCCTCTCCTATTGACTTTAGTATCAGTTTGGATTCCGGGCGTTTGGCTAAAGAAGGTATTGAAAGGGTACTTCTTGATCATGGGAATTCTGGTATCCGCGATCTTTTCCGTAGATGTGGCTTTATATAGCTTTTGGGGATTCAGGTTGGACGCTACCTTATTCTTCTACCTACAATCGCCCGCCGATGCGATGGCGAGCGTTCCGCTGGGAATGTTCTTTATCCAATTATTGGTATTCGTGGCATATGCGCTAGGTATCTATGCTTGGTTCACCTTCATCCTCCGGTTCGCGCCAGTAAAGCCTAGCTTTCCACCTACGGGATTGGAACAATTGGGAAGTACTTTCGCCATCCTCTTAGCAGGGGGAATATTGTTTATTCCGATCCGGGGAGGCGTAACTACGTCTACGGCAAATGTCGGCATGGTTTATTTCAGCCAGAACCAGTTCTTGAATCATTCGGCGATCAACCCGTGTTTCAGTCTGATAGCCTCATTGAGTAAGCAACAGGATTTTGCCTCGCAATTCGATTTCTATCCGGAGGAAAAGCGGAAAGCCTTATTCGATACGCTCATTCAAGCCCAAGACTCCTTATGCCCGGGAGATTCCATACCTACAGAGCCTGTCAAGCTATTGACAACGACTCGTCCCAATATTCTCATTATCATCATGGAGAGTTTCACGGCAAATGCTATCGAGGCTGTTGGTGGTGAGCCGGGAATTACGCCGAACTTGAATCGGCTGAGCAAAGAAGGTGTATTATTCACGAACCTATATGCCAACTCGTTCCGTACCGACCGAGGCTTAGTCTCCGTATTGAACGGCTATTTAGCCCAACCCACCACCTCCATCATGAAGTATCCGGTGAAAAGCCAGACCCTTCCATCTATCGCAAAGAGTCTTAACAAAGAAGGATATACGGCGGATATGCTCTATGGAGGTGATATCAATTTCACGAATATGCAAAGTTATTTCTATAGTTCCGGCTACAGCAAGATAACGGCAGACCGTGATTTTCCCTTGAGCAGCCGTCTGAGTAAATGGGGAGCAAACGACGATATCACGTTCTCGCATCTTTACGAGGATATCAAGCAAAGACCAGTCGACGGCAAACCTTGGTTAAGTACATTCCTGACATTAAGTAGCCATGAGCCATTCGAGGTCCCGTTTCACCATTTGGAGCATCCTTATCTAAACTCCGTCGCGTTTACGGACAGCTGTATCGGCAATTTCATTGATACGTTCAAGGAACTGCCGACATGGAAAAATACGGTAGTCATCTTTGTCTCCGACCACGGATACCGTTACCCTGAAAACATGCAGGAGTACGGACCTTTACGTTTCCACATACCTATGCTATGGCTAGGCGGAGCGATCGCCGAACCTAAAGTGATCGATACGTATGCGAACCAAACCGATTTGGCAGCCACCTTATTAAATCAGATGGGTCTCCCCACGGATGAGTTCTCATTCAGCAAAGATATATTGAATCCTTGCGTCCCGCATTACGCCTTTTATACATTCAATAATGGATTTGGCTTTATAGACGAATCCGGTGTTTCCGTATACGACAATGAAGGGAACAAGATTTTAGTAGAAGAACCTGAAAGCGGAAACGAGACCCGCTTGGAGAAAGGAAAAGTCCTATTACAAACTTTATACGACGATCTGGGAAATCGATAGCGACAGATATAAAAAAGGCCGACTTACACAAGCCGGCCTTTTTTATTTATATTAAATATATTCTTACTTAGCGTAGCTTACCGCACGAGTCTCACGGATCACCGTGATCTTAACCTGTCCCGGATAAGTCATCTCATCCTGAATCTTCTTAGCGATCTCAGCGGACAAGTTCTCGGTGTCCTTATCGTCAATCTTATCAGCGCCAACGATTACGCGCAACTCTCTACCCGCTTGGATAGCGTAAGTCTTGACAACACCCGGATACGATAAAGCCAATTGTTCCAAATCATTCAAACGCTTGATATAAGCCTCTACGATCTCACGACGTGCGCCCGGACGAGCACCTGAAATAGCGTCGCAAACCTGTACGATCGGAGCCAACAGCGTCTGCATCTCCACCTCATCGTGGTGAGCGCCTACGGCGTTGCAAATATCCGGTTTCTCCTTATATTTCTCGCAAAGCTTCATACCCAAGATAGCGTGCGGCAATTCCGGCTCATCATCGGGCACTTTACCAATATCATGTAACAATCCGGCACGTTTCGCTTTCTTCGGGTTCAAGCCCAATTCAGAAGCCATCACGGCACAAAGGTTGGCCGTCTCACGAGCATGTTGCAACAAGTTTTGTCCATAAGAAGAACGATACTTCATCTTACCGATCATACGGATCAATTCCGGATGCAAACCGTGCACACCCAAATCGATCACGGTACGCTTACCAGTCTCTACGACCTCGTCTTCCACTTGCTTCTTCACCTTCGTTACCACCTCCTCGATACGAGCCGGATGGATACGTCCGTCCTGTACCAATTGATGCAAGGCCAAACGAGCGATCTCACGGCGAACCGGATCGAATCCGGAAAGAACGATAGCCTCAGGCGTATCATCCACCACGATCTCAATACCGGTAGCGGCCTCCAAAGCACGGATATTACGTCCCTCACGGCCAATGATACGTCCTTTGATCTCGTCCGATTCAATATGGAACACGGTAATAGAGTTCTCGATAGCCGTCTCCGTCGCTACCCGTTGGATAGACTGGATCACGATCTTCTTCGCCTCCTTATTAGCGGTCATCTTCGCCTCCTCGACGATCTCGTTGATGTAAGAAGCGGCTTGCGTCTTTGCCTCATCCTTTAAGGACTCGATCAAACGCTCTTTGGCTTCCTCGGCGGACAACCCGGAGATAGCCTCCAAATGCTCCACTTCCTTCTGATGAAGTTTATCCAAATCTTGCTTCTTCTTCTCCACCAACTCCAACTGAGAAGATAAATTCTCCTTTACAGCCTCTACCTCGTTATTCCTACGCTGTAACTCTTCCTGACGTTGATTCATCGTCAGTTCTCTTTGTTTCAATTTAGTCTCGACAGACTGGATCTTAGCGTTACGCTGTGATACCTGTTTTTCCAAGTCCGCTTTCAAATGAAGAAACTTCTCCTTTACTTCCAGCATCTTGTTCTTCTTTATCACCTCGGCCTCCTTCTCCGCCTCTTGAAGCACGGAGTCGTACTTCGACTTCAGAAGGAAACGCATGCCCAGCCACGCAAGCAACCCACCAATGATGAAGGTTACTATCGGTATGATTATATACATTCCAACCATTTAACTAATAATTTAAGATTCATTTATTTATATACAAAAAAAGCACTACCATCACACGGTCTCACCGTGCAAAGCAGTGCGGAAACTCTCTTCTTACAATATGTATGTTATTTCTTCAGATATCCTTCCAACTCGGTTGTAAGCTCCTGTATCTTATCCGTAAAAGGATTTGTATCATTCCGTTTTTCCAACTCCAGATTATGCATCGAGAGTTGAAAAGCCACCATGGCTAACAAATCTTTCGTATCCACCTCGACCGCGAAATGCTGCCTGTATTGAAGAATCTTGCTGTTGATCTGATCAGCGGCGGCACGTGCCAACTCTTCCTCATGACGTTTGATCGTAAGCGGATATTTCTTTCCGGCTATCACTATATTTATAAGAAATTCTTCGTCCATCGCTTCTATTCATTTAAAAGTGCGATGCACTTGTCTACTTCCCGCACTAATTTTGATAACCGCATCCGGGCGTTCTTCATCTCTTCCTCGTTCGTGGAAACAATTCGCGCCGTCAGCATGTTATCACATTTGGCATTCAATCCTTCAATCATATCCTTCGCCTGCCGCAACTCCTCGTCTTTAAGGCTCAAAGCAGCTGTAAGTTCGTCAATTCTACGTTTCTGCTGATCGCATAACGCCATCAAATCACGAACTCTAACCTCAAATACAGCTAACAATCTCTTATGATCTTCGGTCATTTCACACCAAATTCTACACAAAAGTAAGTTTTTGAATTGAATTAACCAACTGTAGACTTAATTATTTTGACAGAAAACGTATGGACAAATAAAAAGGCCGTCCAAAAAAATCGAACAGCCCTCCCTAATTCTTGTAAACGTTCCTCTTGTTTACACTAAAGAAACATACATTTCACCTTCAATCTCCTCGAAAGCTAATTTACCTTCTTTCGCCAACCAACCAAAAGCGGCGTACATATCTTTTTCCGCTTTAATCTTCGTGGCTTTCTTCACTGCCTTAAAACTCATTTTACCGCCTTCATTTAAAACGTTCCATACAAGGCCGGCGTTTGTACCAATTAATTCAATCATTTTATGATAACATTTGATTACTGGGGACAAATTTATAGATTAAATGATTAAAACAAAAGATTATAGATGTTTTTTAGCATAAAAGATGGACATTTTTCGCTTTGTAAACAATATTAACACGGTTATAACGTTATTTTTCCTCTGTTTTCTCGGCATATCAGTTCCGCTTCCACGTTTACCGCTGAGACATATCTTTTTAATAAGTCAACCGAGTAACCACCCGCTTCCAATAAGCCCTCCTTACCGGAATAACCATTCAGAATCATTAACAATGAAGTGGTCGACATTTCAATCTTGGTACGTTCCTCATCGCTGGTAGGCGTTCCGACACCCGCTACTCCATCCCTGTAGACTGGAAGACCGGCGATATTCAATTCACCACGTCCGATACCGTGATAAATTTCCCCCTCTTTTCCGACACCTAGTTCCAATCCGCCTACAATCTTATCCGCGTCAAATCCTCCGATAGAATAACCGCTACGGATAGAAACCAGATTGACGATATCCACCAAGGTATCTATCTTATATAAAGGAAGCCCGCGAAGTATCCGCCGTCTTAACGCCTCGGCGGAAGGGCGATACCGATTCGGGTCTTTCCCCAGACGTTTATAAGCCTGACGGGTAGCGAAAATAGGAGTCCACTTATTAATATCCTCTATCTTACAGGTAGAACGGATGTCCTCCTCAACACGGGTTATTTCTTCCCAAAGTCGTTCATCGGGCTCCGTGTTCTTTACTTGGCAGGCGATAGCCAACACGTGAAGATCGGGGCAAGCCTCCGATATCTCAGATGAAAGAGTGATTGAAATCATGTCTATTATAAGTTTGAGCCAATATAACTAAGATTTTTTCAAGCATATCCCGGTAAGGATCCGGCCGCTTTTGACACTGAGGCGACGAGCGGAGAAATAATCCTCATACCGAATATAAGTACAGATGCCAGCGATCTCTATATGCCCGGAGAGCAATCCTGCCTCTAACAATTGTAAACGGTTGGTTTCCCATAGATCGATATGCGCTTTTTGAGTCTCCGCATTACGTCGAAGAATCCGCTCCATTGGGAAGCCCGCCATTTGAAAAGCTTTTACGACTTCCTCTCCCACCTCAAATGCCGCTTGACTGATAGAGGGACCTATTCCGGCAACCAATTGAGTAGGATCGCAATCGTATGCCTCGATCATCAAGCTTGCCGCCTTACGAGCTATGTGTAAAACCGTACCCCGCCAACCCGCATGGACGGCAGCTACCACTTTACGATCCGGCGCATATAACAAGACAGGGACACAATCCGCCGTAGATACGGCTACACATACATCCGGAACATTCGTCACCAAAGCGTCCACGCCTTCCAAACGTAGCTTTCGCTCTTTATCATTCAGCGAAAGGAAAGACGCGTCGATCGCCAATACTCGATCCTCATGGGTCTGATGAGGTATAACCATATTCTCTAGGGAAATCCCGACCGCATCCGAAAGAAGTTCCAAGTTCTTCCGGATGAAGCCCGGATCATCCTCGGTATAAACGCCCGGATTCATCGAAGCGTACGTTCCCGTACTCACGCCGCCATGACGTGTTGTCGTAAAATGAGAAATGTCGCGGTATCCGCTTAACCCGGAGAACCGCGACACCTCTATTTGCTTATTTTCTTGTATCTTCATCTTCATCATCGTCCCAGTATTCCTCGTATACCTCATCCGGGTCATCCTCGTCCTCATCCACGGGGAAGATGTATTCGTTGTCGTCCTCAAATTCCAACGTGCTTACATCTATATTCTTATGGACAATTCGCTCAGCCTCATGGAAATTCTCCTTATTCAGCTCTTTCCATAAAAGGTCTTTCAACTCGACAATACCCAGTCCCGTGATAGAAGATATAAAGACATACGGAATTCCCTCCGGCAAGTCTTGCGACAAAGCCTCGATCAATTCCTCATCCAGCATATCGCTCTTGGTGATGGCCAGTACACGGCGTTTATCCAGCAATTCCGGATTATACTTCACTAACTCATTATGCAAGATCTCGTATTCTTTCTTGATATCGTCTGCCTCAGCGGGAACCATGAACAATAACAAGGAATTACGTTCGATATGACGTAAGAAACGAAGTCCCAAACCTTTTCCCTCGCTTGCTCCTTCGATAATACCCGGTATATCGGCCATTACGAACGAACGGTTATCGCGATAACTCACGATGCCTAAATTAGGCTCCAACGTAGTAAAAGGATAATTAGCGATCTTCGGTTTAGCGGCGGATACGACAGAAAGCAAGGTAGATTTACCCGCATTCGGGAAGCCTACCAAACCGACATCGGCCAGCAATTTCAACTGAAGAATCACCGTACGTTCCAATGCCGGCTCACCCGGTTGCGAATAACGGGGCGCTTGATTGGTAGCCGTCTTGAAGTTAAAATTCCCCAGACCGCCACGACCGCCTTTCAGCAACATCACTTGCTGACCGTCTTCCGTAACGTCGCAAATAAACTCTCCGGTCTCAGCATCGTAAACAACCGTACCGCAAGGAACCTCGATTACTCGATCCTCCCCGTCTTTACCCGAGCTACGCTTCGCGCTACCACTCTCACCATTGGTGGCCATGATATGACGCTCATATTTCAAGTGAAGGAGCGTCCAGTAATTCCGGTTACCACGGAGATACACATGACCTCCTCTCCCTCCATCGCCCCCGTCGGGACCTCCTTTCGGAATGTATTTCTCACGACGGAAGTGAGAAGATCCTCTTCCACCCTTTCCTGAGCGGCAATAGATCTTGACATAATCTACAAAGTTCGATTCAGCCATATTGGTTTATTTCAATTATTTTACGTTATTAACCGCCTCTTTGATACGACCGAAGATTTCCTCGATTGTTCCCATCCCTTTGATGGCTACGTGCTTGCCTTCACCTACATAGTAGTCTGCCAAAGGAGCTGTTTGAGTATGGTAAACATCCAGTCTGGATTTGATCGTCTCCAAGTTATCGTCAGAACGTCCGGATACTTTACCGCGCTCCAATAAACGCTTGATCAACTCCTCTTCCTCTACTTGAAGGTTCAACATAACGGAAACGTCTGTTCCACGCTCGTTCAACATCTTCTTCAAGGCTTTCGCTTGAGGGATCGTACGAGGGAAACCATCGAAGATTACGCCCTTAGCCGGCTTCTTGCTATCCAATACATTCGCCAACATATCAACGATCAACTCGTCCGGAACCAATTGTCCCTTCTCGATATAATCCTTAGCGATCTTGCCCAGTTCAGTCTCAGCCTTCATCTCGCCACGCAATACATCGCCAGTAGAGATATGATCCAAACCGTATTCTTTAATAATCAACTCACTTTGTGTTCCCTTACCTGAACCGGGAGCACCAAAAATAACCACGTTCAACATACTATTGTTCCTTTATTATATATAATGTATACTATTTTATTCCACAACCTTGTAGATATCCTTATATGAGCGGCCCAACTCATCATAATCCAAACCATGTCCCACGATAAAATCAGCGGGTATCTGTAAGCCTACATAATCCGGAGTCAACTCGCATTTCAAGGATTCCGGCTTGAAAAGCATCGTTGCCAATCTTACATCGGCGGCACCCTCGCTCCGAAGCTTCTCCATCACGTAGCTCATCGTAAAGCCCGTATCGATAATATCCTCCAATAAGATCACCATACGTCCGCGAATATCAGCCTGCACCGGCATGATCTCATTCAATATGCCCGTACTGGAAGTTCCTTGATACGAGGAATAACGAGCGAATGTCAGCTCATACGGAACATCCAGCTCACGCATCAGCTCGGCGACAAACATAAAAGCCCCGTTTAGCACACCCACGAATAGAGGATTTTTCCCTTCCACATCCGCTTTAATCTGAACGGCCATTTTAGCGATAGCCGCCTGAATATCCGACTCCGGAATAAACAGTTCAAATTCTTTGTCTTTTAGACGAATTCTGTCCATAAATCTTTCGGTTTTCGAGGGGACAAATGTACAACTTTTTCGGCGATGCACAAAAAAGTGTAGCAACATACCAAAGTTTGTTATACATTTGTAAGCAGAATAAAACCCCAGACATCTAGAATTATGATTAAGATATTCGCTACAGACAAGGTAAAGGAGCTCGACCAATATACGATTCAACACGAGCCAATTAGTTCGATCGACTTAGTGGAGCGTGCCGCTACGACGTTCGTCCATGAGTTTTGCCGGCGCTACTCCAAGCAGGTCCGCATCGTGATTTTCGCCGGTCAAGGCAACAACGGAGCCGACGCTTTGGCCATCGCCCGCCTTTTGAACGAGGAATCATACCGGGTAGAGACGTATTTATTCAACCCGACGGAGCATCTGTCCGTAGAGTGTGAGCAAAACAAGCAGCGTCTGCTCGACATGGAACGGATCGAATTTACGGAAGTGGTCCGTGACTTTGAGCCGCCGACGCTAACCGACCGAGACGTGGTGATCGATGGCTTGTTCGGTTCGGGATTAAACCGTCCTCTCACCGGAGGTTTCGCCGCTATGGTCAATTATATCAACCAATCCGAGGCGGAAGTCGTAGCGATCGATATTCCTTCCGGCTTATTCGGGGAAGATAATCGTAAGAATGACTCGGAGGCGATCATCAAGGCCAGCTTAACCTTGACATTCGGCTTCCCGAAACTGGCGTTTCTTTTTCCGGAGAATGAGCAATACGTAGGCGAGTGGAAAATACTGGATATCGGAATCCATCCGGACGCAATTTATGAGACGGCTTCCCCTTACTCATTGGTTACGGAAGAAGATATATCCTATTCGTTAAAGTCTCGCAAACGTTTCGCCCATAAGGGAACGTTCGGACATGCTTTATTGATCGCCGGAAGTAAAGGAAAAATGGGAGCCGCCCTATTATCCGCAAAGGCATGCTTACGGAGTGGAGCCGGACTATTGACCGTGCATATCCCGACCCGAGGCGAATCAATCTTCCAGACCGCTTTCCCGGAAGCGATGTTAAGTCTAGACGCAAATCCTGATTATTTCTCTACGGTTCCCGAGATAGGTAGTTACTCCGCTGTTGGTATGGGACCGGGACTCGGACAGCATTTAGAATCCGCAGCAGCGATCGAACGTATCCTGCAATCCAGCACAAAACCAGTCGTTATCGATGCGGACGCTATTAATATAATGGCATCCAACAAGGACTTATTCAATAAGATCCCGCCACGGAGCATCCTCACTCCCCATCCGAAGGAGTTCGACCGGATAGCGGGTGAAAGCACGAACTCATACGACCGTTTGATGAAAGCGCAATCTTTCGCCGCCGAACATAAGATTTGTATCGTATTGAAAGGTGCTTATACCGCTATTTGTTCTCCGGCAGGAAACATTTATTTCAATAGTTGCGGAAATCCGGGCATGGCAACCGCCGGTAGCGGAGACGTGCTGACGGGTATCATCCTCAGCTTATTGGCGCAAGACTATTCTCCGGAAACTGCCGCTGTAGTCGGAGTATTCTTGCACGGCACAGCCGGTGATCTCGCCGCCGCTTTCCGCTCGGAAGAGAGCATGATCGCCAGCGACATCACGGATATGCTCGGAAAAGCGTTTAAGCAAATCAAATAAATCCAGCAAAAACAACGGGCGTTTTTACTCTCGTTTGTTACAATTACTACCGCTATTCCATATATTATACGGACTTACAGTGTACATATAGAATGGTGGTAGTAAATTTTCATGGTACCCCAACGCCTTTTGCTATCACATTTCAACCTTTTCTTACTCACTCGATAAATGTCGGCGATATCTTTTATGACAAAGCTCTGTAAAGTAGAGTTATTGTAACTTTTAAACATGTATAGTTGTATCCCTATCATTTTATAGAAAAGCTTCAGTCGTTGATACCATAACTATTACAGCAACATTTGGCTACATCATATAGTATATTAGTGTATCCAAATCAGATATACTGCGTTGGCGATGTTAGTATATATTACTTGGCAAAGTCAGTACTACTGCGTTTGCCGACTAATAAATGACCGATTGCCATACACTTCCGTTAAAATAAATAAAAAAGGAAAAAGAGCTTACGTATCCCTTGCCCCAGAGTTGTCTCATATATAAAACACCGACAAATTTGTATTAACAATAAAGCTATACGTACATGAAAATAACAATCGTATCGTTCGTAATGACAGCTGCTTTCGGTTTAATCGCCTGTGATAACACGAAGCATAACACATTGACCGAACAAGAGAAAGCGGAAGGTTGGGAACTTCTATTCGATGGGGAAACCTTGGATGGCTGGCGGGATTATAACGGAACCGCCTTGACCGGACCTTGGGAAGTTGTAAACGGAACCATCCAAGCGGACGGGCAAGGTAGCGATGCCAGCGGATACATCGTCACCGACAAGGCTTATGAGAATTTTGAGCTTTCGTGGGACTGGAAAATCTCGAAAGGAGGAAATAGCGGTTTATTATATCATGTGGTAGAACGTCCTCAATTCCCGGTTCCCTACGTTACCGGCCCCGAGTATCAATTGATTGATGATATCAATTTCGCGGAGCCATTGGAAGATTGGCAACGTTGCGGAGTGGATTACGCGATGTATTTACCGGACTTCAACACGATAAAAGTACATCCGGCCGGCGAATGGAACAACTCTAAGATTATTTTTGACAACGGACATGTCACCTACTTTATGAACGGGCACAAAACCGTAGAGTTCGATGCATGGTCTGATGATTGGTTCTCCCGTAAGAACAGCGGTAAATGGGCGAACGCTCCTGAATACGGATTAGCGCATAAAGGCTTGATTTGTTTGCAAGACCACGGTTATCCCGCATGGTTCCGTAATATCAAGATCAAGGAACTTCCCCGCAAGACACGAGAGGCTCGTTTATTCAACGGCGAGGACATTACGAACTGGGATAAATACGGCACAGAATTATGGTATGTAAAAGATGGTTTATTAATATGCGAAAGTGGCCCGGATAAACAATACGGCTATCTAGCCACCCGGGAATATTACGACGATTTTGACCTTTCCGTGGAATTTAAACAGGAAGCAGATGGTAATTCTGGCGTATTTATTCGTTCCTTTGTAGAAGAAAAAGATGTAAAGGTAAACGGCTGGCAAGTGGAAGTCGCCCCCAAAGGCTTTGACACGGGCGGTATCTACGAATCCTACGGACGAGGATGGTTGATACAGATCCCGGACGAGAAGGAGAACATCCTAAAACAAGGAGAGTGGAACACGATGCGTATCCGGGTACAAGGAGATAATGTACAGACTTGGCTCAACGGAGAGGAGATGGTAAACATCCGGGATGAAAAGATCGGAGCCGGTCAAGGGCGCATCGCATTACAAATACATGATGGTGGCGGCATCAAGGTTCTTTGGCGCAACCTTCATTTACAAACATTATAGAATTATCGTTTTCTTAAAATTTAATAGTTATGAAAAACATTTCGAGAAGAAGTTTCCTCAAGACCGGAGCCGTAGCGGCAGCCGGACTAACGATCGTTCCGGGTTCCGTGCTCGGTAAATCCTTTGGCTATACAGCTCCTAGTGACAAACTGAATATCGCGGGTATCGGTGTCGGCGGTATGGGACGTCGTAACCTCGCCAACATGAACACGGAGAATATCGTAGCTTTATGCGATGTAGATTGGCACTATGCGGACAAGACCTTCAAGGACTATCCGAAGGCTAAACGCTTTAAAGACTGGCGTGTCATGTTCGATGAGATGGGTAAGTCCATCGACGCGATTATGGTAGCCACCCCAGACCATACACATGCCGGCGTGACCGCCCACGCAATCACGCTAGGCAAGCATTGCTATACGCAAAAACCGCTTACCCACTCCGTTTACGAATCGCGTTTGCTTACCAAACTGGCGAAGAAATATAAGGTAGCCACCCAAATGGGTAACCAAGGTAACTCATTCGACTGGTGCCGGCAGATCGCGGAGTGGATACAGTCTGGCGTAATCGGCGATGTATATGAGGTACATTGTTGGACAGACCGCCCCATCTGGCCCCAAGGCTTGATGAAGCCGAACGATACCCCGAAGTGCCCGAAGACACTGGATTGGGATTTATGGATCGGCCCGGCTCAAAAGCGGCCTTATAATCCGGTCTATACCCCTTGGAACTGGCGTGGATGGTGGGACTTCGGAACCGGGGCCTTGGGCGATATGGCTTGCCATATCATGGACCCGTTGTATTGGGCACTCGACTTAAAATATCCGACCAGCGTAATCGGCAGCTCGACTTTGAGTAATCTGTACTCCCCTCCTCACGCACAGATCGTAACGTATACATTCCCCGCACGTCCGCCCAAAGGAAATGTCAAGATGCCGGAAGTAAAAGTCTATTGGTACGATGGTGGCTTGATGCCTCCCCGTCCGGAAGAATTGAAAGACGGGCAGATGATGGGCGACGAGAACGGCGGTATCATCTTCATCGGAACGAAAGGAAAGATCATGACAGGCTGTTACGGAATGAACCCGACCTTATTACCGGTTTCCGACATGGAACATTTCAACCAGCCCAAACCGACGATCCCGAGAGTGAAAGGCGGCAATGGAGACATATGGTCTACCAACGCCCATGAGCAAGACTGGATCCGTGCATGTAAGGAATCCCCGGAAAATCGTACGGAAGCCTCATCCAACTTCCAGTTCTCCGGTCCGTTCAACGAGATGGTCGTGATGGGAGTCTTGGCCGTTCGCCTCTCCGGACTGCAAGGTTTGCATCGTGAGTTGCAATGGGATGGAGAGAATATGCGGTTTACGAACATCTCCCCGAACGATAAGATCAAGATCGTCACGGTGGATGATTTCAAGGTAATTGACGGAGATCCGCGTTTCGACCGTCGCTTCGCCGAGTTTAACGCTGCGGAGATGGCCAACGAATGGATCAAGCATACGTACAACAACGGTTTCTCTTTGCCGAATATGCCAAGATAAACCTTTTAATAACAACCGAATATGATAAGACATATCTATAAAATAATGATAGCGATCGTTTGCTGCCTATTGGCTATTCCAACCGAAGCGCAAACGAAGGCCGAGAAGAACGGATGGCGTCTAGGGATGCAATCCTATAGTTTCCACCTGTTCCCTTTGACGGAAGCTCTCGATAAGACACAAGAACTGGGATTGAAATACATCGAGATTTATCCCGGCCATAAGCTCGGTGGTAAATGGGGAGATAAAGTATTCGATTTTAACCTCGATGCACAAACTCAGAAAGAGATCAAGGAGCTTGCGGTATCCAAAGGTATCAAGATCGTAGGAACCGGGGTGTATGTAGCCGAAAAGTCGTCCGATTGGGAAAAAATGTTCAAATTCGCGAAAGCGATGGACCTAGAGTTCATTACTTGCGAACCGGCTTTAAGCGATTGGGACCTGGTAGAAAAATTGTCCAAGCAATACAACATTAAGATCTCCGTCCATAATCACCCGCAGCCTTCCGAGTATTGGAAACCGGAGAACTTGTTGAAAGCCATTTCCGGACGCAGCCACTTGCTAGGTTCTTGTTCAGATGTGGGGCATTGGCGTCGGGAGGGGCTAAACCAGATTGATTGCTTAAAGCAACTCAAAGGTCGAATCATCTCTTTGCATTTCAAGGATATCGCCCCGAAAAAAGCAGGAGAGAATGAGCAGCACGACGTGATCTGGGGCACAGGCATCCTAGATGTAAAGGGAATGGTGAAAGAACTCAAATCCCAGAATTTCAAGGGAGTATTCTCTATCGAGTATGAATACAACTGGGAAAACTCAGTACCGGATATTAAAGAATGTATCCAATATTTCAATAAAACCGCAAACGAAATCTTATAATAGGGTTAGCATTAATTGACAGGCAGTAAGCGTATAGGCCCAAGGAATGTTCTCCTTGCCTATACGCTCCACCTTTCTAATAATACACGGGAATAAAATGGCATCTGACAACAAAATAATCGAATTGATCAAACAAGGAGATATAGCCGCCTTTAATACCCTGTTCAAGTCTATTTATCTCCAACTTTATATACATTGCCGAAAATTTATCCCCGACCCGGAAGACGCAAAAGACATCTTACAAAACGTCTTCCTCCGCTTCTGGGAAAAGCGTGAGAACATCGATATTCACACGTCTTTAAACGCTTATTTATACAGGGCTATACAGAACGAATGCCTTAATTACCTTCGTTCTACCGGAACTCCCTATCTGATTAGCCATAATTAATAAATTTAAGATTAATAATAAGATCTAACAATGTTACGTTTTTATCCGTATTACACTAAAAATCATCCATTTCTCATAAGCAAGACTGTTTTTAAGATTAATAATTCAATGATTTATTATTTGATTACTATAGTATCTTTCAGTATTTGATAGCGAATGCCCGTATTCGTCTTTATCACATTGAGAATCTCCGATAAATCTTCGTTGTTACGGAAACTTCCGCTAAACCTTAATTTTTTTATCCCTTGATTTTCATAACGAAATACAACGTTATAGTTCCTTTCCAACAACTTTGTTATATCTTGCAGATACATCATTTCAAAAGACAAGAAACCTCCTCTCCATTGAGCGAATAGTTTCTTATCGTAAGGCACTACTTCTATCTTATTTCTACTTTTATCATAAACCGCCACTTGGTTAGGCTCAAGTAAGACCTCTTGTTTAGTCAACGTAGGTTGTACAGCGACCTTGCCATTGAACAAGGTTGTGGTTAGTTGCGAGTCTTCCATATAAGCGGAAACATTAAAGGCCGTACCAATCGCTTTCACATCGATACCGTTTGCCTTTACAACAAATGGTAAGTCTTTATTCTTTGCGACTTCAAAATAAGCTTCTCCATCCAAATAAATGCTACGATTGGAATGGCCGTAGTTCTCCGCATATTCTAGAGTTGTACAAGAGTTAAGCCAAACCTTCGTACCATCCGGTAATTGCAAATAGCTCTTCTCTCCTTTGCTCGTTACTAATTTATAATTTCCAACTGTCGATAAGTTCTCTTGATTCGTAAGATACAACGTTGATAGTGAAACACCTATGCCCAAAACCACGGCAGCGGCATATTTCATGTACTGAAGGAATAGCCTTCTTGTTTTCATTTTGGTAGTAGTTTTTTTCTCTATGGATGAAAACAAACGCTCCCACTCCCTATCAACATCTACTTCGTCTTTGAGACTTTCCGCAATTATATTTTTTATATATTCTTTCATTGTTTTTTCTCGATTCTATATGTATGACACTTCAAAACGATGTGCTACTTACAAGATTGATAGATTTTTGTATTATATTTTTTCAAGAAACCAGATAATCTTTCAATCTACTTTTCAAAATCTTAAGGGCTCTATATATCTGTGTTTCCACTGTACGGACGGAGATATCCAATTTATCTGCGATCTCTTGGTTCTTGAGTCCACTTATACGACTCAATTTAAAAATGGATTTACATTGATCCGGTAATTCCTCTATCGTATTTTCCGTGATTCGTTCTATTTCAAAAATACTAAGTATCGAATAAGGATCATTATCTTCCACAGCCTCTTGTTTATCCATCTCTGATATTTCATATCGGGGAATGTCAATGGTTCCGGTAGAACTAATTACAGAACCCTGAAAAAATCATTATTTTTAGGTTTGTGCTTAACCTTTTTCCAGCCGTACACAGTAGCGGCATCAGCACAAATTATATCCTTAAATATCACAAAAGGAACTATCACTGAAGTTTTTAAGGCGATTGAAGACCAAAGTGAATATAAATTCTTTTATAATGACAATCAAATCAATTTGAATAAACGGGTTGATGTCAATATCCATGAAGAATCCATAGAACAAGTATTAAACAATGTCTTTAGAGGTACGGATATTACGTATAAGATCGTCAAGAATCACGTAGTACTTACCAACAAGACCATGAAAGATACGGAGTTGCCATCCACCAACCAAAATCGCAAACGGCTAACCGGACAAGTAGTAGGACAAGATGGGGAGCCTCTGATCGGAGTAAACGTTGTAGTGAAAGGTACTACAATCGGATCTATGACCGATATGGACGGAAACTACATTCTAGAGAATGTTCCCTCCAATGCTACCGTTGAATTCTCGTACATCGGCTATCTCCAACAAAGTATCAACGTAGGCAATAAAAGCAACCTCAACGTCACTTTAGCGGAAGACACTCAAAAGTTGGATGAGGTAGTAGTTGTTGGTTACGGTTCCTTCAAGAAAAGAGATTTAACCGGAGCTGTTTCTCAAGTAAAAGGAGACGAGATCTCGAACCTACCGCTTCGCAGCGCCGCCGACGCCTTGCAAGGAAAAGCAGCCGGTGTAACCATAACATCTAGTTCCGGTAGCCCAGGTTCACTCGGTAATGTCCGTATCCGTGGTGTCGGTACTATCAATAATAATGATCCGTTGTATGTAGTAGATGGTCTACCTCAAGGTGATATCGGTTGGTTAAATGCCCGTGATATCGAGAGCATAGAGGTATTGAAAGACGCTTCCGCACAAGCGATCTATGGTGCCCGTGCTGCCAACGGTGTGATCCTAGTGTCCACAAAGCGAGGAGCTTCCGGCGAGAGTTACCGAAGCAACATCGAGTTTGATATGAACATTGGTTTCCAAGATGTAGTGAAAACGTATGACATGCTAGACGCCGAAGGTTTCATGGAATATAAGAACCGGGCTTACGCCGCATCCGGGAAAGCCTTGATCGATGATTTCGCCACATCAGAGAAGCGAGAGCAGATCCTTACTTTCCTAGGGAAAAACGGAGGACGATCCGGTACGGATTGGTGGAAAGAGAGTACCCGTAAACCCAAGGAAGCTATCAGTCAGAATTACAACCTAGCTTTCTCTGGAGGTATGAAGAAACTCAGATACCGTGCTAGCTTTGGCTATATGGATCAACAAGGAATCTTGAAAGGTTCCGACTATGAACGCCTCTCCGGTCGATTGAACGTAGACTCTGAGGTAACCAAGTGGTTGAACCTCTCCGCAAATGTGAACGTCACGTACGAATCCAGGCGCAACCTAGATGAGAATAACTCTTACACAGCAACCGTGTTCAGTACCCTTGCGGCAGACCCAATCACTCCGGTATATCGCGACAACCTAGTGGATATCCCAGATTTCTTGCAAAACCGGATTATGGGTGGTTATGAGCCGACCAATCCTTGGTCTCGCTATACAGGCGTGATTTACTCAAACAAACCGAACACGGTTGGACAGGTAGACCGCTCCGCATTAAATCAATGGCACGGGATCGCCACGAAAAGTAATATCTCCGGCGAAGTCAAGTTGTTACCCTTCTTAACCTTCAAATCCAGTATCGCTCTTGACTTAGTCCGTAACCAAAGCGACTCTTTCCGTCCTTCTTACTATCTGGATGGAGATGAGTACTCCACTTATGCGGGCGCCAGTCGGAGCGTAGCGAATAAAGATTACTGGGTATTCGACAATTACCTAACTTACAATCAAAAATTCGACAAACATGCGGTAACAGCCATGGTCGGTACCTCCGCGGAGAAAGAACGCTACGAAGAGATCTACGCCTATAAAGAAGGACAGGTCAACAACAACCCGAACCAGCAGATCATCAACGCCGGTACCATGAATCCCGCCGCATCAGGCTACTACGCCACAAGTACGCTGAATTCTTATTTCGGTCGTGTATTTTATTCCTTTGACAACCGTTATATGATCACAGCCAATATCCGTTGGGATGGATCCTCTAAATTTGCGGATGGTAATCGCTGGGGTTGCTTCCCCTCCGTATCCGCCGGTTGGAATTTCTCGGAAGAGAGCTTCATGAATAACCTTGAGTGGCTGTCACAAGGTAAGTTAAGAGCAGCTTGGGGTGAGATCGGTAACCAGACTATCTCCTCCGGAGCCTATATGAATACATTCGGAAATGGTAGCTACTACCTCTTCGGTAATCCGTATCAGACGAACTTGTATGCCGGACGTACGCAGGTGGGTAATCCGGATCTGAAATGGGAGACTACTCGCCAACTGGACTTCGGATTGGATTTGGCCTTTTTCCAAGGTTCCTTGAGAGCAACCTTCGACTACTTTGACCGTCAGACAAGTGATATGTTGGTGCAAGTACCCGTGCCCAGTTCACTAGGATTCCCCAACACGCCGTGGATGAATGCCGGTAGCGTAAGCAATAAAGGTTTTGAAGTAACGCTAGGATACGACGGTAAGATCGGGAACGA
Organism: Parabacteroides sp. KHUB-02; assembly: GCF_056640955.1. Lineage (NCBI taxonomy): Bacteria > Pseudomonadati > Bacteroidota > Bacteroidia > Bacteroidales > Tannerellaceae > Parabacteroides > Parabacteroides sp. KHUB-02. The sequence continues at coordinate 2,304,196 of NZ_JBWQEV010000001.1, forward strand.
CTTCCAATATCATATCAACGGAAACGTATCCACCTATAAAAATAAGGTAAAAAGCCTAGGCAGTGGAGCGAATATTCCGGGTAAAGGCATCCATCTAGGATACTTCTCCTATACGATGACAGAGCCAGGACAACCGATCGGTTATTTCTACGGATATAAAACCGATGGTGTCTTCCAGACCCAAGAAGAGATCGACAACTACAAGAACAACGGTCAAATGGTAATGCCAAACGCAAAGCCGGGCGACTTAAAGTTCCAAGATTTAAACAAAGATGGTAAACTAGACGACGAAGACCGCACGATGACAGGAAATCCTCATCCAGACTTCACCTTTGGTTTGACCTTAGGCGCAGAATGGAAAGGATTCGACATTTCCGCCTTCTTCCAAGGATCAGTCGGCAACGACATCTTAAACATATTGAAATATGACATCTATTCAGGTACCGGTTGGTACAATGCTCCGAAAGATATATTAACAACCTACTGGAACGGACCAGGTAGTACAAACGAGAACTTCGCAATCGATGCGGATAGCCGCATGAACTTGGAAATGTCCGATTGGTATGTGGAAAACGGTTCTTATGTTCGTTTGAAGAACCTGACAATCGGTTATACGCTTCCGTCCGAATGGACTAAGAAGATCACGATCAACAACCTTCGTTTCTTTGTTGCCGCACAGAACTTATTCACGATCACCGGTTATTCCGGACTAGATCCTGAGATCGGAGAGATCAATAACTCGCCTCTTTACAAAGGCTGTGATATGGGATTCTATCCGCAACCGCGTACATTCATGTTCGGTCTTAGTTTGAAATTATAATCTTAAAATGAATTATTATGAAATCTATAGTTAACATAGGGAAATTACTTGTATCGATCGCATGCGTCGGTGCCCTTACGACAAGCTGTAACAGCGACTTTCTAGACCGCCCGCCATTGGGAACATTGGATGAGGTAACTTATCTGAGTACCAAGGATGCCGGCTACAAACTTTTGGTCAATTGCTATCAGCCCTTACAGGATAGCTGGAACTATCAGGACATGAAATTTGTCTTGGGAGATCAATTGAGCGACGACTGCTCCAAAGGCGGCTCTGATGCAGGAGACCGCGTTCGTATCACGGAAATCGCCCGCGGAACACCAATGGCGACTAATCAAGTCTTGTCCGACCTTTGGACTCATCGCTACCAAACAGCGATCTCAGCCTGCAACGTATTCCTATCGCTAATCACACCTGAATCAGAATTGATCGATGATGCCGGAGGCTTGGTCAGCACAGAAACCAAACAGCGATGGATCGCAGAGGCTCAATTCATGCGTGCGTTCTATTACTACGACCTAGCTACAATCTTCCAGAATATTCCACTACTTGACAAGCCCCTGGAAGTCGTCGACAAAAGTACGATCACGAAATCCAGCAAGGAGGAGGTCATGAACTTTATCCTGAAAGACCTGAACACCGCAATTGCCGAACCTAATCTACCTAATGCAAAAAGCCTTCCAACCAGCGAGATTGGACGAATCACCAAAGAGGCCGCCATGGCTTTCCGTGCTAGGGTATTGATGTTCTACGGCAACTACGGAGAGGCTCTGAAAGACCTGAAGGCAGTTGTCGAATCCGGAAGCTATGAATTAGTAGATGACTACGAGAAGCTATTCAATAACGCCACAGAGGGCTATATGTCAAAAGAGTCCGTCTTCATCACCCTGCGCTCTTACATTCCTAGCTACACTAGCGGTAGCGTTTGTCCACAAATGAATGTCGGTCGCGGTATTGCCGGCGGATGGGGCGGCGAGTGTCCGACGAAGGATTTGGTAGACGAATATGAGGTAGGCGATCCACGCTTGGTACACACGGTATTGTCATCCGGCGATATATTCGTCAAGAACGATGGTTCCGAAGAGGTACACGACTATTCCGGCTACGACAATTTCCCACAGCAACACAGCCGCAAGCAGTATCCAGACTTCTCCAGACGGCCACTAAACGATTTATTGAACACGGATTGGACCCACTATCACATCCGCTATGCCGATGTATTGCTGATGTACGCTGAATGCCTGATCGAGACGGGTGGCGACAAACAACTGGCGGCGGACCTGATCAACCAAGTACGTTACCGTGCCTTCGTGACAACCTCCTTGACAGATAGCTACGCAAAATACCGTAAGTTCAATCTCAAGGAGAGCGATCGAGTGACCGAGGATACTTTCAACGCTAAGTATAAAGTGAAAGCTTCCGATGATCTGCGTGCCGCCGTTCGCCACGAACGCCGTATCGAACTTGCAGGCGAGGGATTACGCTTCTACGACTTAATTCGCTGGGGCACCTTCGTATCTACGATGCAGAAATTCGGCAAGACTGATGAGGGCAAGTATTCCGGTGCCGGGACACTCGTCACCGATAAGACATACCCCTACCCGATTCCACAAAGCGAGATCGACTATGTAGGAGGCGCATTAACACAGAACGATAATTATTAATCTTCAATTTTTATAACTGTAGCCCCCCGCAGATAGTCCTTCTTGTTGTCTGCGGGGGTTTCTATTCACGAAATACCTTAGAAATCCATGAAACGAATCTTATTTCTCCTAACCATCGCCCTCCTAAATTTGGGAAGTGGCCTATGCAAGACACGACAATCGTTAAGAATCATGAGCTACAACATCCGCATCGGGATCGGTATGGACCAACAGACCAATTTGAAGCGAATCGCTGAAGTGATCAACAAGATCCAGCCGGACTATGTCGGGCTACAAGAGGTGGACAGTGTATGCGAACGCTCTGGATGGATCAACCAATATGCAGAATTGGCACGGTTGACCGGCATGTATCCAATCTTCGCACCCGCCACAGAACGTTCTAAGGGATTATACGGAATCGCCGCACTCTCCCGCAAGAAACCTCGCAGCTACCAATACATACCCCTGCCGGGAAAGGAAGAGCCACGTACCTTCCTTTGTCTCGAATATCCGAACTATACCTTGTGTAACACACATTTCTCGCTCGACCCAGACTCTCGCCTGGCCTCTATACGACTCATCAATGAGACGATGAAAAGCGAAAACAAACCAATCCTGATCACCGGAGACTTCAACATGGAGCCAGACTCTAAGGAATTCAAGGCGATGAAACAAACGTGGAGGCTCTTATCCGACCCTACGTTAGAGACCTACCCCTCGGATCATCCCCGTTTGCGTTTAGATTATATCTTCGGCGACCTAAAGCATGAATTTAGGATTATCAACGACCAAGTGATCGATATCCAGTCGTCCGATCACCTGCCGATCTATATAGACGTGCTATTTTAAGCTTTCTCCCCCGGACATCCTCAGAATCCCGAACAATGCGAATCTAGAAATTCTTAATGTTGTCCGGGATTTTCATGCAATAAGAATACTTCCAATTGGTTTTAAGCAAAATATTTCCTAGTTTTGCGCAATAATATACAGAATTAAAATAAACTGGGATATGAAGAATATAATCATTATAGCTAGTTTACTCCTCGGAATGCCGCTTATGGCACAAACCAAGGTGGTAAAAAAGAACGCCGTAAAAGCCAATAATTTCGGAATCACCTACTCGTTGCCCAAGACCTCGCTAGTCGTAGACGCCGAAGTGACGAAAGTAACTTGCAAAGCCGGGCCTTACTATCAATATGCAGAGAAGTATCTAGGCGTAAAGGATGCGGTCACGGAAGACAAGGTTTATTTCGATCTCGGAAAAATCAGTCTGATCAACCGGGGATTACCCGATGCGGATAATACCTATATCGTAGAATTCAAACAAGGTACGGTCGCCCCTTACGCTTATCTTACCGAAGATGGATTATTATGCTCGATAAACGCAGAATATACACCAGTTGAATCCGAGCTAGATGCCGCAAAGAAAAATAAAGGCTCCCAACAAAAAGTGACAGACGCTTCCGTTTTCTCAGAGGAATTACTAATGGCAGGCTCCACCGCCAAACAAGCGGAGGTGGCCGCTAAACAAATTTACCGTATCCGGGAAAGCCGTTTGAACATCTTGACCGGCGAGGCGGATAATTTACCTCCCGATGGTGAAGCCATGAAACTGGTGATCCAGCAATTGGAGGAGCAAGAAAAAGCATTAACAAACCTATTCACCGGAATCTTGACCAAAGAAACCGAGCATTATGAGGTAAGTATCATCCCCCACGACAACCTAGACAAAGAAGTATTGTTCCGTTTCTCCAAGCAGCTAGGTATCGTAGACGCTGACGATTTGGGCGGTACCCCTGTCTATATGAACTTGAAAGCGACAGAAAGAGCTCCGATCCTTGATGCCAAGGAAGCCGAGAAGAAAGACAAATCATTGAAAGGAATCGTCTACAATGTTCCGGGAAAAGCCAGCATAGAAATACTAATGAACAAAAAAACACTCTACAAAGGAGAGGCCCAAATCACTCAATTCGGAACACGGGAAGGATTAGCCCCTGTTATGTTTGAGGATAAGAAAGCCCCTGTCAAGGTTCTTTTCTATCCGGAAACCGGCGCCATAAAGCAAATTATTCAATAAGTATAAACTAATATTATCTAAAACACATGTTACAAGGACAACCTAAAGGTCTCTATGCCCTAGCACTCGCGAACACGGGCGAACGCTTCGGTTATTACACGATGCTTGCGATTTTCACATTATTCTTGCAAGCGAAATTCGGCTATACGGCCGCTGAGACATCAACGATTTTCGCTAGCTTCTTAGCGTTCGTGTATTTTATGCCATTGATTGGCGGTATGATGGCCGATAAGTTCGGTTATGGAAAGATGGTTACCTCGGGTATCATCATCATGTTTGTCGGTTATCTTTTATTAGCCATCCCAACAGATGCCGCCTCGGGAAAAATCATGATGTTCGGCTCGCTAGCGCTAATCGCTTGCGGTACCGGATTATTTAAAGGTAACTTACAAGTGATGGTAGGTAATCTTTATGATGCCCCGGAATATAGAAGTAAACGTGACCAAGCCTTTAGTTTGTTTTATATGGCGATTAATATCGGTGCCATGTACGCACCTACGGCTGCCACGAAAATGACAGACTGGATGTTGGGTAAGTATAACCTTTTCTACGAGTCACAAATTCCGGCACTCGCTCACCAATTCTTAAACGGAACCATCTCCGCAGAGAACAAAGAGGCACTCGCCGCTCTGCAAAGCGCACAAGGTTTCACCGGCGATATGGCTACGTTCTGTTCCACGTATATCGAGAAGTTGTCCGAGGCATACAACTATGGATTCGGTGTGGCTTGTATCTCATTGATCATATCGATGGCTATCTATATGGGATTCCGCTCTACCTTTAAGCATGCGGATGTCAACACCAAACAGGCACAGGCTTCCCACGCTCCGCAAGAGGAATTGTCACCTGCCGAGACGAAACAACGTATCACCGCCTTGCTGCTGGTATTCGCCGTGGTATTGTTCTTCTGGATGGCTTTCCATCAAAATGGTCTGACAATGACGTTCTTTGCTCGCGACTATACGGCCAACCAAGTGACCGGACTGGATCGTATCGGCTTTGATGTGATTAACTTAACATTATTGGTTATCGCCGTGTATGGGGGATTCGCTATCGCACAATCCACAACGAGCAAAGGTAAGACGATCGCCAGCATCGTGACCGTGGCCGCATTAGCCGCTCTAGGTATCAAATATATGGCTCTGCCGGAAACCGTAACGATCCTTCCGCAGACCTTCCAGCAATTTAACCCGTTCTTCGTGGTTGTATTGACTCCGGTATCGTTGGCGATCTTTGGTTATCTGGCTAATAAGAAGAAAGAGCCGTCCGCTCCTCGTAAGATCGGATTGGGTATGATGATCGCCGCTTGCGGTTTCTTGATCTTGGCGATCGGTTCTATGGGCTTGCCTACACCGGACGCTTTAGCGGCGGATAGCAAATTGCAGGTATTGGTTTCTCCGAACTGGTTGATCTCAACTTATCTGGTATTGACCTTCGCCGAATTATTGCTTTCTCCGATGGGTATCTCTTTCGTATCCAAAGTGGCTCCTCCTAAATACAAAGGTATGATGATGGGGGGGTGGTTCGTGGCTACGGCTATCGGTAACTATCTGGTCGCTATCATCGGCTATTTGTGGGGAGGCATGCAGTTATGGATGGTATGGAGCGTGTTGATCGTTCTTTGTTTACTGTCCGCGTTGTTCATGTTCTCTATCATGAAGAAACTGGATAAAGTGGCTTGACAATTGAAAATTAGAGGATGAGAAAGTCGTATACATATCGTTCGCAGGCACTCCGTTTCAGAAGATGGAGCCGGAAGGCGTATGCGGCTTTCATCAGTGTACAGAGGGCTGTTACGATCGGACAATTATCCTTTTCTGTAGCCGATCGCTTCGAGAAAAAGAACCAGTCTTTACATACCGGTATCGGTACGTTCACGGACGGATTTTTCGAAGAGGATGACGAGGAGAGGGAGAATACCGAGGAGAACAAACGGAGCCTCGCGGTATCGCATGGACTGTTTACGGCATTACTCCCGGTATTGGTATCAAATGAGATCGCTCATCCGGCTCATCGTGTAGCTCACTATACATTATATAATATAGTAAAGGCGGGAAGTATTCTTTCGGATACTTTCCGCCTTTCTTATTTCCATCCGGTTGTAGAGACGGGACGTGCCCCGTCTCTACAACTGGGTATATATATACACGGAATTATTAAATGAGAGAAAATGACAATAGAAGAAGCAAAGCAGTACATCCTAGAGGGTGGGAAGATTACTGAGGAACAGGCTTTAAGCTTGGCGAATCACCCGGACAAAGAGGCGCTTTACAAGGCCGCCCACCAAATCACCCGCCATTTTATGGGGAATAAGTTCGACACTTGTTCCATCATCAACGCCAAAAGCGGTAATTGCAGCGAGGATTGTAAATGGTGCGCGCAGTCGGGACATTACAAGACCCTCGTAAACTTATATCCTTTGCTTCCGGCCAAGGAATGTGTCTATCATGCGGTATATAACCGGAAACAGGGTATCCGGCGTTTTGCCTTGGTGACTAGCGGCAAGCGAGTATCGGATAAAGAATTGGAACAGATCACCGATACGATCCGGCAAATCAAGCGGCAAAGCGATATTAAATGCTGTGCCTCCATGGGATTGCTAACCCGCTCCCAACTCCAATCGCTTTACGATAGCGGAGTGGAGAATTATCACTGCAATATCGAGACCGCCCCTTCCTATTTCCGTCAACTTTGTTCCACGCATACGATCGAGCAGAAGATGGAAACCATCCATACCGCCCGGGAAATCGGTTTCCGCATCTGCTGCGGTGGTATTATCGGCATGGGCGAGACGATGGAGGAGCGAATCGAGATGGCTTGTTTCTTACAGCAAGAAGGTGTCTTATCCATCCCTCTCAATTTATTACAGCCGATACCGGGAACTCCTATGGAGAATACACAGATCCTAGAAGAAGAGGAATGGCTAACAACGATCGCCCTTTTCCGCTTGATCAATCCGAATGCATTTCTCCGTTTCTCCGGCGGACGGGCACAATTAAGCGAGGCCACGCAACGGAAATCCCTATATATAGGGATTAACTCCGCGATCATCGGAGACTTATTAACGACTATCGGAAGTAAGGTAGAGGAAGACAAAGTCTTATTTACCTCCGAAGGCTATTCACTCACCGAAAACACCGATTGGGAAAAATGACAACAACCGAACTTTTACAATACGACCGGGATCATCTATGGCATCCCTACACCTCGACCATCGATCCACTTCCCGTCTATCCGGTATCCAAAGCGGAGGGCGTAACGATAACCCTTGCGGACGGCAGGGAGCTAATAGACGGAATGTCTTCTTGGTGGGCGGCAGTCCACGGATACAACCATCCGGTACTTAACGCGGCGGCTAAAACCCAACTGGATAAGATGAGCCATATCATGTTCGGGGGATTCACGCACGAGCCGGCTGTCGAGTTGGCCGCTAAATTACTACCGCTATTGCCCCCTTCCCTAGAAAAGATATTCCTAGCGGATAGCGGCTCGGTCGCCGTGGAGGTAGCCTTAAAGATGGCGATCCAATACTGGCAGTCCAAAGGCATACCGGGAAAACATATCTTCGCCACGATCCGTAGCGGTTATCACGGGGATACTTGGCACGCCATGTCGGTATGCGATCCGGTGACAGGTATGCATGGGATCTTCTCCGGAAGCCTACCCATCCAATACTTCATACCTCAACCTTCGGTCCGATTCGGCGAGGAATGGAGAGAGGAGGCCATGGCTCCCTTGCGGGATTTACTAGAGCGGCATGCCGACGAGATCGCCGCCTTGATCTTGGAACCGGTCGTACAGGGGGCAGGAGGTATGTATTTCTACTCCCCCACTTTCCTCATTCGTGCCCGGGAACTTTGCGAGCGGTATAACGTCTTATTGATATTCGACGAGATAGCGACAGGCTTCGGACGTACCGGAAAGTTGTTCGCATGGGAACATGCGGGAGTCGAACCCGATATCATGTGTATCGGAAAGGCATTGACGGGAGGTTATCTTACGCTTTCCGCCACGATCACGACAAAGCCGATAGCCGACACGATCTGTTCCGGCGAGGCGGGATGCTTTATGCATGGACCTACGTTTATGGGAAATCCCTTGGCATGCGCTATCGCTTCGGCCTCGATCTCTTTATTGATCGCCAGTCATTGGCAGGAGAAAGTGAAGCTTATAGAGGAACAATTGCGGGCGGAGTTAGCGCCAGCCGCCAAACTGCCTGAAGTCGCTGAGGTACGGGTATTGGGGGCGATCGGGGTGATCGAGATGAAGCATCCGGTGGATATGGCGGTATTGCAACGTCGATTCGTAGAGGAAGGGATATGGGTACGTCCATTCGGACGGCTGGTTTATCTCATGCCTCCTTTCGTTATCTCCACGTATGAACTATCCAGACTAACCTCCGGATTATTGAGAGTATTAACGCATAATTAACATATCTACAACCGGGTAATATATAGATATATGAAATCATATAACGAGCAACTTACGGCTTTACGAGCCTCCGGGAATCTTAGGCACCTACCGGAAGTCGAGCATCAAGGAATATGGATATTAAAAGAGGGAATGCGTATGCTGAATCTCTCTTCCAACGATTATCTTGGATTAGCCAGCCGGCAGGATTTACAAGAGGAGTTTCAAGCATCCACACAAGACCGCTTCTATCCCTACTCCTCCTCATCATCCCGCTTGCTGACGGGTAATTTCTCCGTCTATACGAAACTGGAGAAACAGATCGCCCGCTCCTTCGACCGGGAAGCCGCATTGATCTTCAATAGTGGCTATCATGCCAACACCGGAATCCTCCCGGCCTTAACCGATAAACAGACCTTATTACTCGCCGACAAGCTGGTGCACGCCAGCATCATCGATGGCATCTTGCTGAGTGGTTCCCCATTCCTCCGTTACCGCCACAACGACTATGACCAACTGGAACGCCTCGTACAAAAGAACGCCTGTCAATACGAGACGATCATCATCTTGACCGAAAGCATTTTCAGCATGGACGGGGATGTAGCGGACTTAAACCGCCTGATAGCTATCAAAAGGCAATATCCCAATATCCTATTGTACGTAGACGAGGCTCATGCCATCGGAGCCCGTGGAAAGACGGGGCTAGGTATCGCCGAGGAACAAGGCTGTATCCAAGAGATCGATCTATTGGTCGGTACTTTCGGCAAGGCGTTAGCGTCTATGGGGGCCTATTTGGTTTGTTCCCGTACGATACGGGAATATCTGGTCAATACGATGCGACCGCTCATATTCAGTACGGCCCTGCCACCGTTCCAAATCGCATGGACTTCCTTCATCTGGGAGCAACTCCCCTCGTTCACGAAGGAACGGGAGAATCTTCTAGCGTATAGCCGATTGCTGGCGGAGGCTTTAACGGGCAAAGGAGGCGAGATCAGCCAAAGCCACATCATCCCTTTCATTGTGGGAGAGAGCGAGGATTGCGTACGGAAAGCGGAAGAGCTACAACGAAAAGGCTTCTACTGCCTCCCCGTTCGCCCGCCGACAGTGCCCAAAGGTACCTCCCGTATCCGCTTCTCCCTTACGGCAAACCTCACGATAAAAAATATGCATCAACTGATTGTAGAGACGGGGCGTGCCCCGTCTCCCACCGACTGATAGAGAACTGGATAGATAGTATGTATATAAATTGAATTGATAGTATGTATATAGATAAGATAATAAATAAGCGATCCCCTAGTCTGATCCTCTGTCTCGCCGGCTGGTCCACCTCGCCGGAGCTTTTCCGCCATCTGGAAGTACCGGAGCAGACAGACCTATGGATTGCCTACGATTACAGGACGCTCGCATTCGAAGAGACATTCGCCCCCTATAAAGAGGTACATCTGGTCGCTTGGTCTCTAGGCGTATGGGTAGCCACCCGGCTCTGGGCAGGCCACCGATCCTTTACCACGGCGACCGCCCTGAACGGTACCCCTTTTCCCATGCACGATACGCTAGGCATCCCGACCGCGATTTTCGAGGGAACCCTCCATCAAATCAGCGAGGAAGGCATGCGTCGCTTTAACCGCAGGATGTGCGGAGACAAGGAGACATTCAATCGCTATTCGGAACTCTCACCACGTCCGCTGGAAGAGATCAAGGAGGAACTGGAATCTCTATATAATCAGATCCTCCCGGAAAAGCTCGAATCAGCCGATCCGCGGATATCCGCCTTCTGGGATCAAGCCATCCTGTCCACCGAAGATAAGATATTCCCGGCAACCAACCTCCGGAACTACTGGCAAGGCCGTTGCCCCATCCAAGAGATCAAGGCGCCTCATCTTCCTTTTTACCACTATCAATCATGGAACGAATTATGGAAGTAATCGAACAAGAACGGATCCGCCGGCGTTTCAGCCAAGCGGTGAATACATACGACGATCACGCGGAAGCCCAAAAACGGATATGCGCCCATCTGGTACAGCTATTGACCGTATACACCTCCTCTCATTTCCGCAGGGTGCTGGAAATCGGTTGCGGAAGCGGCGGATTCACCCGTTTATTAAAACAAGAATGCCAAATCGAGGAATGGGTACTCAACGATCTTTGCGAGACTTGGCAAAGCGCCATCGAGGAGTTGTTTCCTTCCGCCCCTCCTCTATTCTTGGCCGGTGATGCCGAGCGACTGGCTTTTCCCGGCACGTTCGACTTGATTGCCTCGGCCTCCGCCCTGCAATGGATGAAAGACCTTCCGCGTTTCCTCCATAAGCTATCGTCCACCCTATCGCCCGGAGGCATACTGGCTTTCAACACCTTCACGCCGGACAACCTTCACGAGATCAAGGAACTGACCGGAGAAGGGCTCACCTATCCTACCGCCGGACAATTAAGGGAGTGGTTATCCACCTACTTCCGGATCGTCCATGAAGAGGAAGGAAATATCGCCCTGACCTTCCAGCATCCGCTGGAGGTGCTGAGACATCTAAAGTACACGGGTGTCACGGCCAACGCCTCTCGCGTCTGGACACGGGGAAAACAGGAACGTTTCTGCTGGGATTATCAAGAGAGATTCCCCTCGGCGGATGGTGGAGTCACATTAACTTACCGTCCACTCTATATCTTAGTGGTCAAAAGATAAAGGTGAAGTAGGTCGCCTCTTCCGAGGTATTGATCCTTTCACCTATATGATATGATCGTATCACAAGGGTGAAACGATCTTTTCACCTAGGTGATACGTTCTTTTCACAAGGGTGAAAAGATCAATAGCACAGAAGAAAAGGAATAAATCTCTTAGAGACAAGGGGTAATATCCATAGAGACAAAAGATTAATCAAGCAACTATTTAAACAACAGAACAATGAGCCATCAAACGAAAGAAAATGTATTATTTATCTCCGGCATAGACACGAACGTCGGAAAGACCGTAGCCACCGGAATGATCGCCAAGGCATTGGCGAAAGCCGGAAAGAAAGTGATCACCCAAAAGATGATACAGACCGGATGCGAGCACGTATCAGAGGATATAGAGGCACACCGCCAAATCCAAGGGATACCCTTTACCGACGAGGACACACGAGGGTTGACTTGTCCTTATATCTTCACCTATCCTTGCTCTCCCCATATGGCGGCGGCGAAAGATGGAAGACGTATCGATTTAGACACGATCACCCAATCCACCCGGCGATTGCGAGAGACCTACGAGTATGTATTACTGGAAGGAGCCGGAGGACTGATGGTGCCGAACGACATGGAATCCCTTACGATCGATTATGTGAAGGAACAGGCGTATCCCTTGATACTAGTCACGTCCGGCAAGCTGGGAAGTATCAATCATACTTTGCTCAGCCTGTACGCCTGCGAGCGATACGGCATCGAGGTAAAAGCCATCGTCTATAACCAATATCCAAGCATCGACCCGCTGATCGAGGCGAATACCTTGGAGTATCTAAAGGCCAAATTCCCGGAAATCCCCTTAATCCTCCTTCCGGAAATGAAAAAGGGAAGCGAGGAGCTTCCCGATATTCGCCCGTTGCTATAACACCCTATCAAGCCGGATCAGGAAATAGATCCAGTATTTTCTGATCCGCTTTTCTCCGGATCTCCGGTGTAATGCTATCCTTCACCATTTTCAATACGAAAGTCATCACCGCCACATCGTCCGTGAAGCCGATAATGGGGAGCACGCTCTCCGGGATCAAGTCGAAAGGCAGTATAAAGTACCCTAAAGCCCCGATTATATAAGCCTTATGTTGAAGAGGCACCTTTTCATCCTGCAACATATAATACAGCGTGAAGACAGGACGCAATACCGTAGCCCCCACTTTCTTCGCTACCCGCTCTATCTTCTTCCAGAAACTCTTCTCCGAGAAATAAGTCCCATATCTTTGTATCTCATGTACTTCCTCGAAAGGAACATCCTCAATCTTTCTTGTGTCCATAAACGAATCCTATTAAATCATCTTTCACAAAGATAACAAGTAGTGTAGAAAAATTGCACATCAAATGAGGAAATATTACACAATGCCACCTCCACACCCGTATTCAAAGCTTTTCGTAATAATCTCATAAGAAAACAATTATAAAGAAACCTACAGGATTTATCACATCTGGCACGCCTTTTTCAGATAATCCTTTAGTTAGTATAGGTATTAATAAGACGTTTTAAACAAAAAGAGATGAGAAATGTAAAAACATGGGGCATACTATTCCTATGTCTACTTCTATTGCCCGGGGTAGCGTATGCCCAAAAAAGACAGATCGAAGGAACGGTGATTTCCCAAGAGGACAAGGAGCCTCTGATCGGAGCGACCGTTATCGTAAAAGGGAGCCTGTCGGGAGCGGAGACCGATCTCGACGGGCATTTCACGCTGGAAGTTGATCCTGACGCCAAATTCATTATTGTCGATTACATCGGCATGAAGCAGACCCAAGTACCTATCCCGAAAAACGGTATCTTAAACGTGGCTTTACAACCGGAGGCGATGAACCTCGATGAGGTCGTGGTAACCGGTTACGGTAACTTCTCACGTTCTTCCTTTACCGGTTCCGCCAACACTTTACGGGCTGACCTGCTGAAAGAGATGCCGGTGGTTTCCATAGAACAGAAACTACAAGGCATGACCTCCGGTGTCAATATCACGGGAAGCTCCGGGCAACCGGGAGCGAACGCATCCATCCGCATCCGTGGTATGGGCTCGTTCAACGCATCGAACGAACCTTTGTTTGTGATAGACGGAGTTCCCGTCACCTCGGGAAACCTAAGTACCGGAAGCGGTTCGGAGGCCTCCTACATGAACAATGCCAAGACCAACATCATGAGTACGATCAATCCTTCCGATATCGAGAATATCACGGTTATAAAGGATGCTGCCGCCGCCTCCCTTTACGGTTCCCGTGCGGCCAACGGTGTTATCTTGATCACGACCAAACAAGGATCGAAAGGACGTACCCGGGTCACGTTGAACGCTAGCGCCGGATTCTCGGACGCAGCGGTAGACTTCCGCCCGACCCTCAACGGAGAGCAACGCCGGGAACTACTTTATGAAGGCTTGGTTAATTACGCGCAAGACCAGATCGCCAAAGATCCCGCATCTTTCACCCAGACTCCGGAAGAGTACGCCAACGCCAATATCGGGACGTACACCTCTGTTCCCGCCTTAGGCTATACCGATTGGAAAGACGTGTTGATGAGACAGGCCGTACATCAAAATTATGAGGCTTCCGTTTCCGGTGGCTCCGAGAACACGACGGTCTACAGCTCCTTGGGTTATCAAAAACAAGAGGGTCTGGTGGAGAACTCATCGATGGAACGGTACTCCGGACGCTTTAACGTGCAACAAAAGATCGGCAAACGAGGCGAGGCCGGAGCGAACCTCATGTTCTCGCAAGTGAATCAAGAGATGAACGAGGAACGTACATCCAGTATCAATCCTTTCTATTGCATGGCAGTAGCCACTCCTCCCTCCTACCCGGTATTTAACGAGGATGGTTCCTACGCCAATACCTATCCCGGAACGAACGTAAATCCTTTGCGGGATATGCGTACCGACTATAACCGGGTTCGTATGACCCGTATCTTCGGTACGGCGCACGGTGCGGTAGAGATTATCAAAGGACTTAAATTAAAGGAAGTACTCAGCTATGATTATAGCATCCAGAAGGATGCCCGCTATTTCAACGCATTAAGCGGGGCGGGTCCCAAGAGCGGTAGCGATGCCCAATCGTCCAAAGGTTTTATCGAATACGGGAAATTGATCTCCTCTACCTCGTTGAACTACGTGAGGACATTCGCCAACAAACATCATCTGGATGTACTAGCCGCTTATGAGGCGGAAAGTTTCCAGACGGATAAAGCCGCCGGTGAGAAAAGCAAGATGCCGTCCGACCAATTATTCGAGCCGGACAATGCCGCCGTTATAAACAGTTTCGTATCCTCTACACAGGATTATCGGTTGCTTTCTTATCTAACCCGCTTGAATTATGATTACGACAACCGGTATTATATCGCCGGAAGTTTCCGCCGGGATGGTAGTTCCCGATTGGCGCCGGAGCATCGCTGGGGTAATTTCTGGTCGGTCTCAGGCATGTGGCATCTGGGAGCCGAGGATTTCATGAAAGCCGTAAAGCCGGTGTTGAGCGATGTCAAGATCCGTGCCTCTTATGGCGTGAACGGTAATCAGCCGGGATCTTATTACGGTTATATGGGCTTATATAGTTACGGAAAGAACTATATGGATAACCCCGGTTCGTATGAAAGCACACAAGCCAATCCCAATCTAAAATGGGAGAAGAACTATAATATGAACCTCGGACTAGACCTCGCGTTTATCGATCGCATCTTCGTAACGCTCGAGTATTACAATCGTGACACCAAGGATTTGCTTTACAACCGTCCGATCAGCGCCACGACCGGATTCCTGAACTATCTGGGTAATCTGGGGCAGTTAAACAATAAAGGTGTCGAGCTGGAGGTTCGTTCCTTGAATATCTCGAACGCAGATTTTAATTGGACTACGGTATTGAACTTGACACATAACAAGAATAAGATCGTGGCCCTTGATGGTAATCTCGATCAAGTGGTAGAAAGTAGTTGGTTTATCCGGAAAATAGGATTGCCATTCAATACATTCTATGTAAAGGAATTCGCCGGGGTAGATCCCTCGAGCGGAAATGCGCTGTATTATAAAAATACGGAAGACGAGAACGGCAATCTAGACCGCACCTTGACCCAAGATGTCAATGAGGCGCAAGCGGTTCCTTATAAACAAGTAGATCCGAAGATATCCGGCGGCCTTACCAATATCCTTTCTTATAAATGGTTCGACTTGGCCTTTACGCTCTCTTATTCATTGGGCGGCTATTCTTTCGACAAGACCGGTACGTATATCGAGACAGACGGAGCCAGCGAAGGAAACCGCAACCTGCCCATCTATGAGTTAGACCGTTGGCAAAAGCCCGGTGATATCACCGACATTCCCCGTTTCGTATTGGGACGCTCCGACAAAGTGAGCGGTGGTTCCTCTCGCTTCGTACATAGTACGGATCACTTGCGGTTAAAGAACCTGACGTTCGGGTTTACCCTGCCTCATAACTGGACCGATAAAGTCTTGCTGGATAAAGTCCGTGTCTATTTCTCCGGCAGCAACTTGCTGACTTGGGCGAAATGGAAGCAATATGATCCGGAAGTGCCCGTATCCGGCGAGGTATTCTGCGAGACACCGCCCATGCGAACCTTTAGCTTCGGCGTGGAAGTTAATTTCTAAACACAACAATTCATTCGATAAAAAAGAAATACAATGAAATGGTCAATTAAATATATCGTAAGCGCTCTTCCTTTCTTATTCACGGCTTGTTCCGGAGATTGGCTGGATCTGGATCCCTCCACTTCCGTAACCAGCGATAACGCTATTCAGTCACTGGAAGACGCTAAAACCGCATTAAATGGAATCTATCGCATAGCATCCGAGCATAGTTATTATGGAGACAACTACCTCTATTATGCCGACTGCCGTGGCGAAGACGTACAAGCTCGTATTGACAAAGGTCCCGGCAGACGTGTATCTCCGTACTATCTGTTCAACGTAGCCGCCGACGACGCTTTTAATATCACGAGAGTATGGAACCAACCCTATATCGTGATTCATCAAGCGAACAGCTTAATCGAGAAAATAGACAACGGTAGCGTCCAAACCTCCGACACGCAAGAAATCGCCCGTATAAAAGCAGAGGCGTTGGCTATGCGTGGCTTGGCCTTATTCGATTTAACCCGCCTCTTTGGCATGCCTTATACACTGGATAATGGGGCGTCCTTGGGTGTGCCCATCGAGATCAAGACGGAGTTGCCGACTCACCAACCGTCTCGCAACACGGTAGCCGAATGCTACAACCAAGTGATCAAAGACCTGACCGAAGCCTTACCCAACCTTGTTACAACCAAATCCGACGGTCACCAAAATGTATGGAGCGTGAAAGCACTTTTATCTCGTATCTATTTATATATGAACGACAACGAGAACGCCCTTAAATACGCTCAAGAAGTAATCAATAACGGAGGTCTTTATACCTTGTTCACGCACGATGAGTATACCTCCGTATGGGGAAAAGACTTCAATTCCGAATCCCTGTTCGAGTTCTACTTTACGCTTACCGAGCCTTCCGGCGGTAGTGGCGGAGAAGGCGCTCCCATGGTATATGCCGATAACGTGAAAGATTGGAACAATTTGGTCTTGACGAAAGATTTCTTGGATTTACTGGGTGAAGACCCGGATGATGTTCGCCATGCCTTATGCCGCTTACCTCAAAAACCGGACGAGGATATCCTTCCAACTGGTTCGACCGGACATCCTAAATATCTGACGAAGTATCCCGGAAAAACAGGAGATGTATTGACCGGCAATCCGCAAGACAATGACCTATGCATCATCCGTCTGTCCGAGATATACTTAAATGCGGCCGAGGCGGCTTTCAAGCTAGGAAAACGTAGCGAGGCGTTAGGCTACCTGAATCAAATCGTAAGCCGAGCCAACCCCAATAAATCCGTTAGCGACTCCGAGCTTTCCCTAGAGAGAATCCTTAAAGAACGCCGCAAAGAATTGGTTGGCGAAGGACATGCGTTCTTTGATTACATGCGTAACAATATTCCGGTAATCCGCAAGGGCGGTTGGCATTTGCCGCAATTACCTACCGACGCACAGGTGATCAACGCTTCCGATCCCCGGGTAGCACTCCCGATTCCGCAAAGCGAGATCGACGCAAACCCGAATATCGTACAGAATAAACGGTAACCAACAAGAAAAAGGGGAATGGCATTAAAACCATTCCCCTTTTTCTTGTTTCGCTTATTTCTTTTTCAAGATCCGTTGCGCCGAATCCGACAGCACCACGATCGCACCGGCCAGTATCGCCGTATCTTTTATCACCAATCGCCCGGCCCCCGATAATAACGGGAAACCAAATTCCCCGCTGCCAAGATTAGGTACCCAGACCTCCGGAGTCGTGACCAAGAAGGACAACGTCCCGAACGTCATGATTATAGCCAACCCCGCTCCTACCAAACCGATCTTCGGCGAGAAAATGCCGAGGAAAGTCAAGATACCGATCGCCATGATCAAGATTCCCAAGCCACGAGAGAAGCCATACGTGTTATTCTCTTGATGCCACTCATGCTTCGCTTGATCGAACTCACCCTCTTTTAATTTATACGTCTTATATTCGGGAGCGCTTTTCGTATAGAAGAAACTCATGAAAGGGCTGTTCGCCACAAACGGAACGATGCCTTCCGCTTCATAATTCCAGAACTTCAAACCGCCGATCCACACAAATATGATCAAGATCGATATACGGATCAAATTAATACCTAGCTTCTGAGTAGAGGCCGCCACTTGCAAAAACGAGTAAAACAGGTCATTCAACTTTTTCATCTTATTATTTGTTTTATAGTATTGAACTTATACCGCAAAGATCGGTAGAAACACCTATCCCGTAAATGGCGATTTTACCGGATGAGTTAGCAATTATTCCCGTTTCTCTCTTTTCCGGTACTCAGAGACGCTTTCTCCCGTCATTTTCTTGAAAAAACGGCTGAATGTGGCTTGATCCTCGAAGCCCAAGATCTCCGTGATTTCCTTCGCGCTCTTCTGGCTATATAATAGCAATCGTTTGGCCTCAGCCTCAATTCGTTCGTGAATGATCCGTAACGGAGAAGGTAATCCGCAAGTCGTAAAAAGGTTGGATAGGGTTTTTGGTGAGCGATGCAGCATATCCGCATAATCTTGGACCATCTTCTTTTCCTTAAAATGGTTATCTACCAATACATAGAACTGGCGAACCATATCGAACGCCTTTTCCCGTTCCGGGCTTACCGAAAACTTCTCACGTGCGATCCGGGTGCACAAAATAATGAAACGTTTCAGTAAGATACGCAGCATCTCCTCTTGCAAATTATCCTTTATGGCGTACTCACTCGTTAGGCTGTCGGTGATATCGCGCAAAGAGGCAACTTGGGATTCGCTCAATTTCAATTGCATCACATTGGAAGTCCCGTTAAAAAGAAAACCATTACACGACACCTCATTGTCATGTCCGAAAATGCAATAGAAGTTACTGTTAAACAGAAGGGTCAAGTACTCGCCATTGATCGCCTTGAACTCGATATGGTGCAAAGGAGTCAAGGGAATAATCTCACCTTTCACTAAGGTAGTCGGTACGTGATCGATCTCCAGTTGCAACGAACCGCTTTGTACCCAAATAAATTTGTAAAGCGTATTATCTTTCTGCAAAGCAAGGTTCGTGTGATACGAATCGGTCAACGCTATATTACCTCTTAAGCGAGTATTAAAAATATATTCCATAGATTTCTTCCGGATTTTAAGACGGATAAAGATAACAATATTATATAAACAAAAAGCGGAAGTTCACTTTATTCCCAGCAAACTTCCGCGTCACTAATCCCCAAAACACACTATACGAGTTATTTCGACTCTAATAAAATATCATCAACCAATTTCTTCAACTCATTCTTCTGCATAGCCCCTTGAACCATACTCGGTTCTTTCTTCATCGGTACAAACAATAAAGAAGGAATACTACGGATACCGAAAACACTCGCTAAATCCGCCTCTTTATCGACATTCACCTTATATACGTTGATTTTACCCTCGTACTCTTTGCTGATCTCATCCAAGATAGGAGACATCATCTTACAAGGGCCACACCAAGTGGCATAGAAATCGATAACCGCAGGTTTATCACCCTCGAACTTCCATGCGTTCGGGTTTGTCTCAAAGTCATACACTTTCTTTACGAAATCTTCTTGTGTTAATTCTGTTACTGTCATTTTATTTTCTGTTTTATTGTTATTATTCTTATTTCCATTACTAGCGTTCGCCATTCCTACCAAAAGACTTGCGAACAATACGGCACCTACCTTAATAAAACCCATCTTGAACCTCCTTTTTATTTATTACTTTGTCTTCTATTTATATTGCAAAGTTCATCTTATTTCCACGATTAAGAAATGGCCATATCGCCGGATAAGTTTGCAATACTTCCCGATCCCCATCAAAAAAGTATAAAATAAGTTTTTTCAAGATAAATGCCGTACCTTTGCGACGTTTTCCCAAAAAACACATTATGAGCAATAAACAATTATTCAACGACCCTGTTCCACGTAAACGATATATTTGCGCTTTATTAATGATCTTATTAATGGTGGGTGTCTCCGAGCTTATGGGAGAGAAAGAGATTATCTTCCCGGAGATGGCGGCGCTCACGATCGGAATGTGGATCGTAGATAAAAAAGTATGGACCGTAAGTCGTCTTAAATTAGTTCTGTTAATGTCGATCGGGGCCATCGTCGGTGTCTGTATCGTACGCTATTCTCCTTTTCCCTTGATCGTAACGTACGTAGGATGCCGATCCTATTTACGCCAACAAGAAAGAAAAACGATGCCGAACCTTGGTTAACAAGATCCGGCATATCGTACGTTCTTTTTCCGTAAAACCTCAACGATCTACAAATGCAACTGCAAGCCGATAGAAACCGGATGCACCTTCGGACCTTTCCCATTTTCAAAGAGGTCGATCGGTGAGTACTTGGCGTAAAGACCGATCCAATCCCAACCGGCTTGAAATAAGAAATCCATAGTTACCGGACGGATATTCATACCGAAATCCATTTTCTCTTTGTGCTTTTTACCGGAAGCGTCATTATATACGATCTTCGAGGAAGAACAAGTCTTGATCACACCGACTACACCCGCAGACAAGAAGAATTCACTCGAACGCTTTTTAGGTTGCCATTCCAATAACAACGGAATGGTCAGACTCGTGATATTCAACTTACTCGCTTTCAACGTAACACCCTCAGGAGCCGGACGTAAAGCCGTAACACCGTCTATCTCCTTGAAATACTCATTCGAATCTATACGGTAACGGCTCCAACGCATACCGGCACCGATCACCACTGCCCAACGATACCGAGAGAACGGGAACGCTTTTTCCAATACATTCAAATTATATTCCAATGAGTTTCCACTACGAAGGGAGACTCCGTCTACATCATTTACATGTAAACTCCCATCCGCAAAGTTCGCGAAGCCCATTCCAAAACCGGCCCAATGCGGATTGAAGTCCTTATCCCAAGTAGGCACAGGGATATTGATAGACTTCACGTGTTTACGGCGTTCATAGCTTTGTCCGTCCCGGTAATGCCCTTCGAAGATCAACTCGTCGTCCACGGAATCACCCTCCTCGTCTACCTCATACACCCTGACTTTCATGCGATCGCCATTATCTTTCACCTCGATACGTTTTCTCTCAAGGGTGATAATCGTATCCCCAGCCAAAGGCTCAACCTCAGCGGCCATCAACCCGATTACTGGGAAGCAAGCCATTAAGACTAAAAGTATTCTTTTCATCTTCCTATCTGTTTTGTTTGTTTATAAATCTTTCTTCGTAAATAATAGCGTGATTAAATCATCACTATCCAAATCTCCCTCAATGTACACCAAGGTTATTACCCCTTTCTTGCTGACCTTAAAAAGGACAAAACGGTTGATATCTGCTTCTACGCCCTTCAACTGGTAATAAGCGGAGACTACCCCTCCATCGTCCGTCACCTCTTTGATCTTCCGGGCCCCTTTCTGGTCCGCTTCCAGACATTGGCGGGTAAACCGCAGGGCTTCCGGATCATCTTTGATCGTAATACTCTTATAACGAGTCATGCCATACGTTTCCAACATCTCGTTAGACAACTCCACCATCGTGACATTACGTTTTTTGCCATATCGTTGAAAAACTTCCTGAATCTTCAAGTCTTTCTGTGTCTCGGCAGCCGAGACACCACAAGGCATTAAGCAAAATACCGCCACCAGCAACCATAACATGTATTCGAACCGTCTCATATTTACAGTATTTTTATTCATTATCATCAAATAAAGAACGAAGCTCGTCCAATTGGTTATCTATAATCATACGGTCGGCCTCATCACGATCCACTTCCGGAAAGTACTCGTCCGCAGGTGTGGCCACCTCCTGCAAAGCTTCCAGCGCCATGGAGCGAACTTTATGAATATCCGTATAACAACGACCGTTTATAACGACATAATTATCCGAACAGAAACAAGGATCTACCGGATTCAACAGATGGTTAAGCCCCAAAAGCAGCAAGAAACTGGCGGCGATACCGGATACCAAATACAACACGGATCGTAAAGTAAATGTCTTCTTTTCCTCCACCTTTTCCGCATCCAGCATAAAAAGGATATCCTCATCAATCGGAATCAATGCCTCATCCGGCTGTCGTTCCTTCCGACTCTCTTCCTCCAAATAGGTAAACATAGGCGTATAGACCGCCAACCTGTCCGGAACATTCCCGGAAGTAAAGAAGGCTCGAAGTTCCCGCTCTTCTTCCGAAGAGGTTTCTCCTTCAAAATATCGGTTTAATAACTCGTCTATGTCCATTTCTCTTGTTTATTTAATTGTAAAAACTGTTCCCGTATCTTTTTCCGAGCCCTTGAGAGATTCACCCGGACATTCTCGACCGGTGTAGCCGTGATCTCCGCAATCTCGGCTAACTCATAGCCCTCTACATCCTTCATCCGGATAATGGTTTGCTGCAAAGCGGGCAACTGGGCGATCAAGTGCCGTATGCATTCGGCGGCATCCCTTTGCTCCAGTTGTTCGTCGGGGCTTACCGCATCCGATACCAACGTAACGCTCTCCAACTCCGATCCCTGCGGCTTTCGCAACTTTATCTTATCCAATGAGAGATTTTTCGTAACCTGCATAGCCAGCGCCTCCACGCTATGGTAGGCATCCAGTTTTTCCCGGATATACCAAAGCTTTATGAATGCCTCTTGCACCACATCCTCAGCTTCGGCTGTGTCCTCAACCAGTCTCTGGGAGAAATTCAACATCTTCTGCCGGAGAGGTAGTACGGTTATTTTAAACGTCTCAAGTTCCATTTCTATAATCAAGACGACAAAGGAAGAAAAACATATCATGGAAAATTAACTTATTTGGAAAAAACTTTGCCTGTCACCCGCTTGTTTGTAATAGAAAACTTAAACGTTATGAAACTAAAAGTATCATTTACAGCTATTTTATTCATGAGCTGCTGCTTATTCCTCACCGTAGGTTGCCAACAAAAGAAACAAGGTTCCGATGACAAATCGGTCCCTCAAGCGATTCAAAAGGTGATCCAGATAAAATATCCGGGGGCGACCATTACCGATTACGATAAAGATACCGCAGGTGTAGAAGTCGACATCAAGGATAAAGGCGTTAAGAAAGAGGTTCTGCTCGGCAAAAATAACGAGTGGCTAAGTACGAAATTCGATATCCATGCCGAAGATGTTCCCGTAGACATCATGGATAACCTAACAAATTCGGCTTATCATGAATATAAGATAGATGAGGTGACACAAATAGACAAGCCTTCGGGAACATTTTACGTATTCAAACTAGAGCATGAGAACAATGAGGTTCGCCTCACGTTTAACTCAGAGGCCCAATTATTGAAGTAGAACGGTACTGAATCTTTTCTTATTCCAGATTTTTACCAGAATATTTCAGTAGCTTTGTGTGATTAACAAGCTAGCCTATGAAAATTCTGGTAGTCGAAGATGAAAACGCACTGAGAGAAGTTATCGTTCGTTCTCTTGAAAAAGAACGATATGTGGTAGAGAGCGCTTCCTCTTTCCGGGAAGCTTCTCTTAAAATAAATGATTATGATTACGATTGTATCGTATTAGACATCATGCTTCCGGGAGGTAGCGGCCTTACCCTTTTGAAGGAATTAAGAGCCTTACGCAAGAAAGACAGCATCATCATTATCTCCGCAAAAGACTCTATCGAGGATAAAGTTACAGGATTAGATCTTGGGGCCGATGATTATCTGACCAAGCCTTTCCATCTGGCGGAATTGAACGCCCGCATCAAGAGCGTTATCCGCCGCAAGCAACAAGATGGGGAATTGCAACTGTCTTTAGCGAACCTAACGATATATCCCGATAAACATTCCGTCTATATAAACGGGAAAGAGATCGTATTGAACCGTAAGGAGTTCGATCTGCTCTACTATTTCATATCCAACCCCAACCGTTTGATCAGCAAAGCTACTTTAGCCGAGTCCGTCTGGGGAGATTATATAGACCAAGCCGATAATTTCGACTTCATCTATAGCCAAGTAAAAAACTTGCGAAAGAAATTAAAAGCCGCCGGAGCCATCCCCGAAATAAAGGCGGTCTATGGCTTCGGTTACAAAATGACCGACGAGGAATAAATATGAAGCTAATCCATTACACCCTCCGCAATTTATTTGTCCCCATATTGGTCATTTTCGCCGCTTGGGGATGTGTTTTCTGCCTTATGATTCTACATGAGGTAGAAGACGAGACGAATGACAGCCTTGAGAACTACAAAGAGATTATCATCCGCTCCGCCTTAGCGGACAGCACATTGCTGAAAGATCATGTGGATATCATGACCCGGTACTACATTCGTGAGGTTCCGGAAAGCGAAGCGAAACTAGATAAGGACGAGTTCTACGATGCTACGGTATACATAGAGATAGAGCAAGAATACGAACCGGTTCGTGCCTTACGCACTTATTTCATGACAAAAGATCGTAAATTCTACGAACTGACGCTGGAGTTATCCACCTTAGAACAAGAAGATATGATCGAGACGATTATCTGGAGCATGACCGTCTTATATATCGCATTGATAAGTTGCATCTTATTCGTGATCCATCGAGGATTCAAAAGAAGCTTTAAGCCTTTATATATGCTATTAAGCTGGTTGAAAAGTTTTCAAGTAGGCAAATATAATCCTCCATTAAACAACCCTACACCCATCGAGGAATTTAAGATATTAAACGAGACCGTTCAAGAAAGCGTCAACCAGAGTGACAAGCTATACAACAAACAAAGACATTTCGTAGAGAATGCCGCCCACGAGTTACAAACTCCATTGGCCGTATGCATGAACAAATTAGAATTATTAAGCGAACATCCGGATTGCACGGAAGATCAACTGAAAGAGATCGCTGGCTTGCATCAAGCGTTGAACGGCATCATCCGGTTGAATAAATCCCTCCTATTACTTTCTCGGATAGATAACAAACAATTCCCCGAAACCCGGGATATTTGCCTAAATCATCTTATCCATAAGATATTAGAAGGAATTAATGACATATACGAAAGAAAAGCTCTCCACTTACGAGTTTCAGAAAAAGAGAGTTTGGTATGCACCATGAATGAATCGCTGGCCACTACGTTAATCACCAATCTCATAAAAAACGCCTATGTCCATAATTACGAGAAAGGGGATATAGGAATCACGATCTCTCGCCGTATGCTTACGATCGCAAATACGGGAATCGACAAAACCCTTGATAAGGAATTATTATTTGCCCGTTTTGCCAGCCAAAGCAAACAACAAGAATCGACGGGCCTTGGGTTGGCCATTGTCAAATCAATAGTCGATCTATATTCGATCCGGATAGATTACCAATACGCAAATGGTATGCATACATTCACATTATTATTCTATTAACGGCCGAAATTCCCAATTTTTTCCAAAATGCATCCTTTTCTTTGCGGTATAATAAAAAACAAGGCATATGAAAAGGATCAATTATTTACTGATAGTCTTATCATTATTATCTGTCATAGCTTGTGCCGGCAACGATAAGATCACGAGTGACACCAACGTATTGCCGGTTTCCAGCCGCCAATTCATATCGGATCATTTTAAGGACATCCCGGTATCGCATATCCAAATAGAGAAAAATCTGATCCGGATTAGCAGTTACGACGTGATCCTCACGGACGGGACCAATGTTGAGTTTAACCATAAAGGAGAATGGAAAGAGATTAAACGGCATGGGCTCCCTATCCCGCAAGCGATCATTCCGGAGGTAATACAAGACCTTATCAAGAAAAACTATTCATCGAATAAGGTTGTTAAAATAGAAAAAGAGATACGGGATTATGAGATAAAGCTAGATAACGGTCTTGAGATGACATTCGACTTAAAAGGGAACTTGATTGATATCGATGACTAATAGACACTCTAAGATAAGTATTAATATATTTTTAATTAAAATCAATCGTATGAAAACAAAAGCATTCATAATGGCAACTTTGGTTTGCAGCTCATTCGTATTCATGTCATGTGATGACGATGATGACAAATTCACACCTGAGAGTATTGTAACAAAAGCCTTTGACACAAAATATCCGGATGCGCAACGTGTCAGTTGGGAGAACGAGGCAGGCTATGTCAAAGCAGAATTTTACACCGGTTCATATGAGGCTGAAGCGTGGTTTGATCCGCAAGGCAACTGGATGCTGACAGAGACCGATCTTCCTTACAAGGCTTTGCCCCAAACCGTAAAAAACAGTTTCGAGGCAAGCCTATACGCTAAATGGAAGATAGACGATGTAGATATGCTAGAACGTCCGGACGCTGGTACCATTTACGTTCTCGACGTTGAAAATGGCGAGCAAGATGTAGATCTACATTATACGGAAGGCGGTATTCTCATCAAGGAAGTAACCGATGGTAACGGCGACAACGAGCATCGTCCCTCCGTTACCCCCAGCGCTATTAAGGAACTCATTTCAGAAATGTATCCGGGAGCGACAATCCTTGAGATAGATACGGAGGCAAAAGGTACCGAGGTGGATATCCTTCATGAGAATATCCATAAGGAAGTTTGGCTGGATACCCAGAACAAATGGTTATATACGGAGTGGGAAATACGCTCTTCCCAAGTACCCGATATCGTGATGACCGCATTCAAGGCCTCCACATATGCCTCTTATCGAATCGATGATATCCATGTCATTCAAAAAGCGGAAGGACTCTCTTATGAGTTCGAGCTGGAGCAAGGAGACCGAGATATAACGATTCTTTTTAATGAAGAAGGGATCTTAGTCTCTCCTACCCATTAAAAAAGACTCTTTATCGCAGTACTACTGCAACCCACAGTAGTACTGCAAAGCGGGTTGCAGTAAAACCTCATGAACTATATCGGAGTGGATGGATAAGGAAAGAATTACTGAAAATGATATTTCTGCCACGTATAGACTTTCGGTTCACTGAGATACGGCTCTATTTTCTCACGAGCCTCTTGGCTCAGATATTGAGGAGTCGTATAAATGGCGGTCAAAGTCTGATCATCCGGACTCAATCGATATTGAATTAAATCCATATCCAAATGTGAGGCGGCCTCTTGATAGGCTTCGTCTTTCTTATCTATTCCCTGCTTGATATACCAATCGGAAGTTGGCTGCGTGAATAAATCGGATGTTGCCAAAGGCTCCCAATTGGTCGTGAAAAACTCGATACGGCTATCCGGAACCGGGCCGTTTACCGTAGAGATCATACAAACCACGTAGGTATTGTTTACCAAGGGAAGTAATTTCATCTCTACCGTGCTACGCTCCGTAGTCTGTAGCAAAAGGTAATCGTTCGTTAGCTTTTGCAAGGTAGAAAAGCCATTCATCGTATTTTTCAGCCGGGATTCTTTTCCTGAAGTATAAAGATCCACCAAATCCTTTCGCCAAGCGTGCTCCAATTGAGGAATGTATTGGTCTGGCATCGCCGTGAACACACTTGTCATATCTTGTGCGTTCATTCCCAACGCAAAGACACAGATCAACAACGTAACTATAACTCGTCTCATTATCTAATTTTCTATTTTGTCCCCAAATATAGGAATATCATTCCTAACAACACAAGGAATAAGTCGATCGCCTTGTTCTTTAAGTTTTTTTCATGGAAGAAGATGGCTCCCGCCAAGAATGTCACCAATACGTTACTCCGACGTACCATCGATACGATCGAGATCATGGAATCCGGGAATGTCAAAGCATAAAAGTATACCCAATCCGCCACGCATAAGAATACGGAGATAAAGATGATATTCCATCGCCATTGGAAAGGCGTGCTCTTTTTCCGGTTCGGATACCATAGAAACAACAGGATAAATGACATGATAACACATTGATAGACATTAAACCAGACTTGTACCGTCATTACATCCATACTACGCATCAAATGCTTATCATACAATCCGCTCATCGCCCCGGTCAAGATAGACAGGACCGTGAAGAAGATCCATTTATTATGGGCAAAATGAATCCCCTCTTTCTTCCCCGATGAGGAAAGGAGATAAAAGGAAGCGATAGAAAGCAAGACTCCGACCCATTGAAATAGATTCAGCCGTTCCCCGAACAGAAGCATCGCACCCAGTAATGTAAGCACGGGCTGGCTGGCCTTGATCGGCCCAGTTATCGTCAGCGGCAAATGTTTCAAGGCAAAATACCCCGATATCCAAGAGGATAAGACGATCACCGCCTTTATCAATACCTTCAGATGGTCCTCCAAAGAGGCACGGGGTACATACACCATCGTCCCGTCCAAGCAATCCGTATAAAAAGAGAGCAAGATGAACGGGACGAAAATCAAACTGCTTATGAGCGTATTGAAGAATAAAACGGGAATAACGGCATTCCCATTTAACGACATTTTCTTATTGACCTCGTAACAACCTAACAAAAAGGCAGAGAGGAAGGCTAGAGCTAACCACATGGTTTAACCCTCCACTGGAAAGAGTTCTTCCGGGTACGTGACGTCTACCAAGAACAGGGCATGTCCCGGCACGGAGGTTCCGGCCTTGCAACGATCCTTTGCCTCAATCACGTTTCGGAAGCCGTCTATCGTTAAACGTCCTCTTCCGACTTCCAATAAAGTACCAACGATCGCACGCACCATATTACGAAGGAAACGGTCTGCACGGATCGTAAACACCCAAATATCCCCTTCTTGCGTCCAACCCGCATGTTGGATATGGCAATTATTCGTCTTTACATCCGTATGCAACTTACTGAAACTCGTAAAATCGATATAATCGAATAAGACCTTACACGCCTCGTTCATCGCCTCGAAATCCAAACGACCGGGAAGCTTATAAACCAGCTCATAATTAAACGGATCTTTCCTGGTCGTAATATAATATTTATAGGTTCGTGAAGTGGCGTCGAAGCGGGCATGCGCTTCCGGTACGACAGGCACGATCTTATAAACGGCGATATCTTTAGGCAGCAGCCTATTTAATTTTTCCGCAAGGAAAGCCAAATCCTCGATCGGTCCTTCCCAATCAAAATGGGCGATCATTAAGCGGGCATGTACACCGGCATCGGTACGGCCGGCCCCCACAATAGGCACGGGCTTACGCATCAAGATGGCCAAGGCCTCCTCTATAGATTGCTGCACCGTCATACCATTCGGCTGGATCTGCCAACCCCGAAAATTCTTTCCGTTATACCCCAGATATATAAAATATCGTCTCACGCTTATACTCTTTACTTTATCTTTTCTAAAATATGGCACAAAGGTACAGAAATCCAACCAAGCCATTGCCTGAATGGACTAAAAAGTTTAATTTTGCATCTTTAACAGCTTCACTTCAAAACTATCTGACATGTTTGAAACATTACTTCAGTCTTCTTATTTTGCCCTGTTTCTGATCATAGCGCTTGGATTCATGCTAGGCCGGATACAGATCAAAGGTCTTTCGCTAGATGTATCAGCAGTTATTTTCATCGCCTTGTTATTCGGCCATTTCGGGGTTATCATACCCAAGGAATTAGGGAATATGGGGTTGGTGTTATTCATCTTTACCATTGGTATCCAAGCGGGCCCCGGATTTTTCGACTCCTTCCGTTCCAAAGGCAAGACACTCATTATCCTGACGTTATTAATTGTCGGTTCGGCATGCCTGACAGGAATCTTATTCAAGTATATCTTGGATATCGATACCCCGAGTATCGTCGGTCTGATCGCTGGGGCATTGACGAGTACGCCCGGTTTAGCGGTAGCGATCGACTCCACGCAATCATCCGCAGCATCCATCGCCTATGGTATCGCTTATCCGTTCGGCGTAATCGGTGTGATCCTTTTCGTGAAGCTATTGCCAAAAATGCTTCGCAAGGATTTGATAGCTGAGGCTAAAGCGCTGGAAACCCAACGAAAAAGCCAATATCCCACATTACATACCGCCGCATTTAAAGTCACGAATAAAAATATCTGCGGAAAAAGTTTGGCACAATTGCAGGTACGGGCCATGACCGGAGCGGTAGTCTCCCGTATAAAACACGACAATGTCATATCTATGCCAACTCCCCATACCACGCTTTACGAGGGAGATTTACTGAAGGCCGTAGGTAACGACAAAGCCTTGGAGCAACTGACATTATTGTTGGGAGAACGTATCGAGGGAGATCTGCCGTTAAGTGGCGGACAGACCTTGCAATCCCTGTTACTGACCAATAAGAGCATTATCAATAAATCGCTAGGCCATTTAAATTTACAAGGTACTTTCGGCTGTACGGTAACCCGTGTACGTCGAAGCGGAATCGACCTTTCCCCGGAACCTAATTTGGTGTTGAAGTTTGGAGATAAGTTGATGGTCGCCGGCGAGAAAGAAAGCGTAAATGAACTCGCCCAATTCATTGGTAATGATGAGAAACGTCTTTCGGATACAGACTTTTTCCCGATCGCTATGGGTATCGTATTAGGCGTATTGTTTGGAAAATTAAATATATCCTTCTCGGATTCCTTCTCATTCTCTCCGGGACTGACCGGCGGTATCCTTATGGTTGCCTTGATATTAAGCGCCATCGGAAAAACAGGCCCGATCATTTGGTCTATGTCCGGCTCCGCTAATAACCTGCTTCGCCAATTGGGATTATTACTATTCCTCTCCGAAGTAGGGACATCTGCCGGTGTAAACCTAGTTTCCACTTTCCAATCAAGCGGTTTAACGTTATTCGGAGTCGGTATCGCTATAACAATGATCCCTATGATCGTAGCTGTATTAGCCGGATATTATTTCTTTAAGATCAACATTCTCGATTTAGTCGGAACAATCGCCGGCGGTATGACCAGTACCCCGGGGCTTGCCGCCGCGGATTCCATGACAGACAGCCCAGCCCCAAGCGTGGCTTATGCGACAGTTTATCCGATAGCGATGGTATTCCTGATCTTGTTTATACAGATGATAGCGAATTTGATTGTCTAAATCTTTATTTATTGAAAAACACAGAATATGAGAAGAAAGAACATGAAAAAAATTGCGGCTTTATTCCTCTTAAGTGTCGGTATAAACTGCATGACCGCACAAGACATCGTGCCTGTGTATGAGTTTGACATCGATGTACAGAATGTAGGTGCGCCTATCCAATCAACTATGTATGGAATCTTCTTCGAGGATATCAATTTCGGGGCAGATGGAGGATTGTATGCGGAACTAATCAAGAACCGCTCCTTCGAGTTTGAGAATCCATGGGGAGGTTGGGAACCTTTCGGTGATGTAAGCATAGCTGAAAAGAATCCCTGTTTCGACAAAAACCCCCATTACGCACACCTGACTTATGCCGGACAAATCACCGGAACCGGTCTAGAGAACGAAGGCTTCAAAGGTATCGGTATAAAAGCTAATGAAAATTACGACTTTTCCTTATATGCCCGTACCGAGACCAATAACCCGATCAAACTACGTATCGAATTGGTAAATAGAGATAACGATATTTATGAGACACAACACCTAGAGATAAAAGGAAAAGACTGGAAGAAATATTCCGTTATCTTGTCTCCCAAAGCGACCGAGGCTAAATCACGCCTACGCATCACGATGGAAACGGCAGGTACCTTGGATCTGGAACATATCTCCCTTTTTCCTGAAAAGACATTCAATAATCGCACGAACGGCCTACGCCGCGATCTAGCACAAGCGTTGAAAGATCTAAAGCCGGGAATCTTTCGTTTCCCGGGTGGATGTATCGTTGAGGGTACAACCATCGCCACACGCTACCAATGGAAAAATACGGTAGGCCCCGTAGAGAACCGGCCTATCAATATCAACCGGTGGAATTATACATTTCCTCACAAGAAATTCCCGGATTATTATCAATCTTACGGTTTGGGATTCTTTGAGTATTTCCAATTAAGCGAAGATATCGGAGCCGAGCCCTTGCCTGTGTTGAATTGCGGGCTGTCATGCCAGTTTGAGAATGAGGACATGGACCAGCATGTGCCAGTAGATAAATTACAACCTTATATAGACGATGCCTTGGACTTAATCGAATTCGCCAATGGCCCTGTTACCTCCCAATGGGGCAAAATGCGTGCAGATATGGGGCATCCGGCTTCTTTTAATCTGAAATTTATCGCTATCGGTAACGAGCAATGGGGACCGTTATATCCCGAACGCCTCGAGCCGTTCGTGAAAGCCATCCGAGCTAAATATCCGGAGATCAAAATCATTGGTAGTTCCGGTCCTAATTCGGAAGGAAAAGATTTCGAATATCTATGGCCGGAGATGAAACGCTTAAAAGTAGATCTGGTGGATGAACATTTCTATCGCTCACCTGAATGGTTCCTAAATAGTGCCAAACGATATGATTCGTATGATCGGCAAGGTCCCAAAGTGTTCGCCGGTGAATATGCTTGCCACCCGACTAACCGGGAGAATAGCTTCCTGACCGCATTATGCGAGGCTGCGTTTATGACCGGTCTTGAGCGAAATGCCGACGTGGTCGAATTATGCACATACGCCCCTTTATTCGCACATGTCGATGCGTGGCAATGGCGTCCGGACTTAATCTGGTTCGACAACCTAAACATCGTGAAAACTCCTAACTACTATGTACAACAATTATACGGGCACAATGCCGGAACAAACGTATTGCCCCTGACGATGAACAAAGAAGCCGTTACCGGGCAAAGCGAGCTATTCGCCACAGCCGCTTTCGACAAAGGCACAAACGAGTTCATCATCAAAATCGTCAATACCAGCATCCAGAGCAAAAAGATCAAATTAAACCTAAACGGAATCTCATCCGGCAAGCATAAAGGAAAGTTGACAGTCTTACATGCCTCAGACCTGGAAGCGAAGAATACATTGGGTAAACCGGAAACAGTCATACCCATTGAATCAGCGGTGGAACTAGAGGCTCCCGTTACTGAAGTCTCCATCCAACCATTAAGTTTCTTAGTCTATAGGATATCGCTATAATCTATCATACATACGAAAGTTATGAATATTGAAAAGTTTAGGGAATATTGCCTTTCGTTGAATGGTGTTTATGAAAAAATGCCTTTCACGAATGTCCCTGATAAATACAGTCGGGACGTTCTTTGCTTTTATGTAGGAAGTAAATGGTTCTGCTTCGTAAATATCGAAGTATTCGATTTTTGCTGTATCAAATGTGACCCGAATGAATCGGGAGAGTTGCAAGCTCGATACTCTGG
Organism: Parabacteroides sp. KHUB-02; assembly: GCF_056640955.1. Classification (NCBI taxonomy): domain Bacteria; kingdom Pseudomonadati; phylum Bacteroidota; class Bacteroidia; order Bacteroidales; family Tannerellaceae; genus Parabacteroides; species Parabacteroides sp. KHUB-02. The sequence continues at coordinate 2,337,509 of NZ_JBWQEV010000001.1, forward strand.
CATAACACCCGGTTGGCATATGAATAAAAAATACTGGATTAGTGTCTATTTTAATCAAGATGTACCCGACAACAAGATCAAAGAGCTTATAAAACAATCCTACGATATCGTATATCAATCTCTTCCTAAAAAGGAAAAAGGGATGTAGATTTTAGCGCAGTTACTCCGTTTATTTTCCATTTGAGAAGGACGTTTGAAAGATTATACGTACATTTGTGAATTCACCTAAACGACTTAAATATGATGCAAACAAATTTACAATTGGACCTTGCCTTCAACTATCTGGAAAATACCGGAACCAACATCTTCCTTACCGGAAAAGCGGGAACAGGAAAGACCACATTCTTGAAAAAACTTAAAGAGACTTCCCCAAAACGGATGATTGTGGTAGCACCTACCGGAGTGGCGGCGATTAACGCGGGAGGGGTAACCATTCACTCCTTCTTTCAGCTACCTTTCGGACCGTATATACCGGGTAGCGAAATGGCCTCCGGGCAAAATAAATCCTATTCTCATAAATTCAGCCGGGATAAGATCAATATCATCCGTAGTATGGACCTGCTCGTGATTGATGAGGTCAGTATGGTACGTGCCGATTTGCTGGACGCTATCAGTGATATGCTACGTCGTTACCGGGATAGGAATAAACCCTTTGGGGGCGTTCAATTATTATTGATCGGAGATTTACAACAATTAGCCCCCGTAGCGAAGGAGGACGAATGGAATTTGTTGAGAGAACATTACGCCTCTCCCTTCTTTTTTGACAGTAAGGCTCTTTCCGAAAGTGATTATCTTTGCATCGAATTAACTCAAGTATATCGCCAAGCGGACGATACGTTCGTACGCTTATTGAACAATATCCGGGAAAACCGCTTCGACGAGAATACGCTACACACCTTAAACCAACGTTATATCCCCAATTTTAAACCAAATGACAAAGCGGGTTATATCACGCTGACAACCCATAATTATCAAGCCCAGCAAATCAATAACCGGAAATTGCAAGAATTACCCGGCCCGGCTTATACGTATAAGGCGGAGATCAAGGATGACTTTCCGGCTTACTCCTACCCGACCGACGAGGTATTGGAGCTAAAGCAAGACGCTCAAGTCATGTTCGTAAAAAACGACTCTTCCGGCGAAAGACGATATTATAACGGAAAGATCGGCCGAATTGTCTTCATCAGCCCGAGCAAGATTATCGTATCCGACGAATTAGGAAACGATATCACCGTAGACCGGGAGACATGGACAAACGTGAAATATACGATCGACGAGAACACGAAGGATATCACGGAAACAATCGCCGGCTCTTTTTGCCAATACCCACTGAAAACCGCTTGGGCGATCACGATCCATAAAAGCCAAGGCTTGACTTTCGAGCATGCCATCATCGACGCATCCGCCGCCTTCTCACACGGACAAGTCTACGTTGCCTTGAGCCGTTGCAAGACATTGGAAGGAATGGTATTGAGTAGCCCGATCACTCGAAACGCCATGATTAGCGATGAGAAGATATTAAGTTATACCTCTTCCCTCTCGGAGCGTCAACCGTGTGAAGACCAACTGCGTCAAGCCCAACAACAGTATTATTTGAGATTGGCAACCGAGCTATTCGACTTCAATCCCGTACAACAAAAGTTGCAATATACATCTTACGCAGCATACACCCATCTGCAAAAACTATACCCGGAATTAAGCAACCAATATCCCCGGGTACGGGATTATTTCCGTTCGGATATAGTAGAAGTAGGCGAACGTTTCTGCCAGCAACTCACCCGTATGATCTCCAGCACGAATCTCTATGATACGGACGAGCATATACAAGACCGCATCCGAAAAGGTTGCGCTTACTTTCTGGAAAAGATCGAGACCTATTGCCTCCCTTTGATAGAGGCTTCCGACGTGGAGATCGACAATAAAGAGGCCCGTAAGGCATTTACATCCGCATTAAAAGCTTTCAGCGATGAGCTTACGATCAAGGTCGCTACATTAAAAGCCTGCCAAGATGGTTTTCGTCTCATCGACTATCTATCCGCCAAGGCTAAAGCGAACATTGAGGAGTCGGCTGTTGCCAGCAAGCGGAAATCGACACGGAAATCGACGGAAGCGGAAAAGATCCCCGTCTCCACGGATGTCTTACATCCTGAGCTATATGCCCGTTTGAAACAATGGAGATACGAGCTTGCCGTAGAAAAGGAGTTGCCTCCTTACACGATCTTGCAACAGAAAGCCTTAATTGGCGTTTGCAACACTTTGCCCACGAACTCGAAAGAACTGTTGAAGATACCCGGAATCGGCAAAAAGATCATAGAGAACTACGGTGAGACCCTATTAGAAATCGTATCTTCCTACTCACCTTCCACGCATGGGAACGGGCTGTGAGATACGGAGACAACTCACGATAGCGGCGACTAAAGCGAAACCGACCGCTACATACATACAAACCGGCATACTATCGGTCGCAGAGGTAACACTAAAGATCAAAGCGACAAATGTCGTCCCCAGCGTTTGCCCCAGCAGTCGTGCCGTACCTTGCATACCGTTCGCCCCACCACTCCGGGAACGAGGGGCGGCCGATATCATCGTGCTATTATTCGGGGTCTGGAACAGGCCGAAGCCCATACCGCAAAGCATCAATCGCCAAGCGATGTCCATATCGGTGGGTTGCCCCGGCAATAAAGCCAATAGAAGAAGTCCGGTCGCATACACCACCATTCCGATACCGCCTAACAATATTTCTCGATCAGCCTCCCGGCTACCGGAGCGGTCAAGATCGTTGCTACCGGCCAAGGTGTCAACAGCAGCCCCGTCTCCACCTCATTTCTTCCGGCTACATTTTGCAAATAAAAGGGTAATGATACCATCGCCAACAACTGTGCCGTAAATGAAGTAATCGAGGATAATACGGACAAAGCGAATATCGGAATCCGCATCAAGTCCAATGGCAATATCGGAACCTCCTGCCGTAGTTGCCTGCGGATAAAAAATGTTCCGATCACCAATAGAAGAAGAACCTGTAAAGCGATCATTCTCCAGTTCTCATGATGGGCGATGCCTTCCAACGAATAAATCAGCAATCCGAAAGTCAAGGCATTCGAGATTCCACCGATCTTATCAAACTTTCGTTTCGGCCCATCCTTGCAAGGATTTTGAGGCAAAAGAAAATAACCCGTTATAATCGCGCAAATCCCTAAAGGTACGTTGATAGCGAACAACCAATTCCAAGAAGCGACTGATAAGATAGCGCCCGCCAACGACGGCCCGGCAGCAATCGATACCGCCACGACCATGGCATTGATACTCATTCCCCGCCCTATATATTGAGGAGGATAAATAATACGAAGTAAAGCGGTCGTCACGCTCATGATAGCCGAGGCTCCGATCCCTTGCAATATTCTCGCGACCGTCAACATGGCGAAAGACGAGGATAAGGCACAGAATAATGACGTTGAGCAGAATATTGTCGTCCCGATCAAGAAAATCCGCTTATATCCATAAATATCTCCCAAAGCGGAGAACGATAAAAGAGACATCGTAATCGTTAGCTGATAAGCGTTGACAATCCAGATCGTGGAGGAAGGGGATGTCCCGAATTCACGGGACAAGGTAGGAAGCGCCACGTTGACAATCGTGCCGTCCAACACGGACATGATTAATGCCAACGCAACCGCTATTACTGCCCAATAGCGCCTCGGTATAAATCGTATCATATTACATTATTTCTTCAAATCGAAACCCAGCATCATGCCATCGTACTCACTCGCCAACTTATTGATGGCTTTCAAGGTCGTATTGCTGGATATAGAAGAAACCGTGCTCAAGAACTTCAGTAATTTATCCGCGTTAAAAAGCAATGTCAACTCATTACCAGAAAGGATGACATGGGCGGTAAGCGTAGAAACGGTCAGCTTCTTATTACCCACCGTATACCGTAACGTCACCGTTTTATCTTCCGGACTCACCGAGTAAGTACCTTTCAGGCTTCCCCTTTTCAATGCGCTCGTAAACGTACTATCCGAATTAAAGACATAATTAAATACACCTTCCACGATACCTACTTTCTCGCAATATTCCTTCATTTTCTTCTCTGCCTCGGTAGCCGCCAAGCTTCCCGCTACATTCTTCAAGGCATTATCACCTTCCAGTCGCAAGGCAGGATTCACATACATCCAAGTTCCCTGTAAATTCTCGAAAGTCACGGCTTTCCCTCCGGTGACAGAAGTCACGGCGTTCTTTACGGCAGATGAATTTAAGATATCTTTCAAGGACTGTCCCTTCATGTTTCCGGGAATCAACAAAAGGCCGCATACGGCCATCCACATACATAGTAACTTTTTCATCTCTTTGTTTTTTACTCAATTAGAAAAATCGGCCAAAGATACGAATATTATTCATACATTTGTTTTAAATAACTTTATACAAACATACCATGAGAAAGCAAGTCGTACGTATTTGTATGTTACTGGCCTGCGCCTTTGGCTTTATGCAAGGGCAAGCCAGCATCCAGCCTTCTATCGTAAAAGCTACGATTGACGAGCTAATAGCCAAGGACGCTAAGAATCAAGCAGGAATCACGAAGGGTGTCGAGCAAGTAGCCCGCCTCTGGCAAACCTCCGATGGGGATGAGCAAGCGTTTCAAACCTTCTGCCGGGAGAATTATCTATCCGATCCCGCCGAAAAAGACCAAGTTTTCCTCAAGATCAGCGAGTATCTTGAAGGTATCAATGGCAATTTCAACGAGATGGTACTCTGTCTGCAACGAAATTTGAACCTAGATACCGGACCTCTACACGCCATCGACGAGAAATTCGGGTCCTACAGCCCCAGTTCCCACCTAATGGACGATCTATACGCCAACAAGATCGGCTTCATCATCGCCCTCAACTTTCCCCAACTTACTCTCAAGGAGAAAGAGGCGTTAGGTGATGACCGTAAAGCATGGGCCTACGCCCGTCTGGGCGATATGTTTACGGAACGGATACCGGCGGAAGTAAAGCAAGCCGCCGCCGATACGGAAAGTGACGCAGATATTTACATCGCGGATTATAATATCTATATGGGGCATTTACTAACTCCTAAAGGAAAAACCATTTTCCCCTCCGACATGCGCTTACTTTGCCATTGGAACCTTCGCGACGAGATCAAGGCCAATTATAACAAAGGAAAAGAGGGATTGGAAAAACAACGGATGGTATATGAGGTCATGAAGCGAATCATCTCGCAAGAAATCCCGAAAGAGGTGATCAACTCGGATCGTTACGAATGGAACCCGTACGCCAATACGTTATCCCAAGCTGGAAATGAACTAGAAGGTACCCCTGAAAGCCCGGCCCGCTATCAGAAAATGTTGAATAACTTCAACGCCATGCAGCGTATAGACAAATATACGGGAAACACTTATATAGACCGTAAGTTCACGGAAGATATGGAAATAGATGTCAACGATGTAGAAGCCCTGTTCGATCAGTTCCTTTCCGCCCCCGAACTAAAGGAAGTGGGGAAAATCATCTCCAAACGCCTCGGACGCAAACTGGAAGCCTACGATATATGGTACGATGGCTTCAAGGCCCGTAGCAATCTGGACGAGAACAAGCTAAACGAGCAAACCCGTACCCTGTATCCCGATGCGGTAACGATGGAAAAGAAGCTACCGGAAATCTTACAGAAACTAGGATTCAGCCCCGATCGTGCCCAATATCTGGCGGATAAGATCGCAGTCGATCCCGCCCGTGGTTCCGGTCATGCGTGGGGAGCCTCCATGAAAGGCCAGCGTTCCCGTTTACGTACCCGTATCCCTTCACAAGGGATGGATTACAAAGGATATAATATCGCCATCCATGAGTTTGGGCACAACGTAGAGCAAACGATCTCATTATATGATGTCGATTATTATATGCTCAACGGAGTTCCCAATACGGCTTTCACCGAAGCGCTGGCCTTTGTCTTCCAGAAAAGAGACCTTGAGTTACTGGGCATAAAAGACGAGAATCCAGAAAAAGAAAAGATGGATATCTTGGATAAGATATGGAGCATGTATGAGATTTGCGGTGTTTCCATGCTGGATATCTCCGTATGGAAATGGATGTACGCACATCCTAACGCTACCGCCGGGGAATTGCAGGAGGCCGTGATCCGTCTTTCCAAGGAAATCTGGAATAAGTATTACGCTCCGGTATTCGGCGTGAAAGACGAGACCGTCCTAGCGATTTACTCCCATATGATCGGTTATCCGCTCTACCTTTCCGCCTACGCTTTCGGACAGATTATTGAGTTCCAACTTGAGAACTACCTCAACGGCAAGGATTTTGCGAATGAGGTTAGCCGTATCTTCAAGCAAGGCCGCCTCACCCCGAATGTGTGGATCAAGCAAGCTACCGGCAACGATCTTACCGTAGATCCGATGTTGGAAGCACTCCGTAAGGTATTAAAAGACTAAAACTCTTAGGCCTCATATACTTGGCTCTTACAACCAGAACAAACCGATTCAGATGTGTGTGTGTCAAAAAGAATGATCAAGTCTGTATGGACACGACAACATTTTGGCACACACCTATACAATAAAAAGAAGACTTTTCCCCAATTTGATTATTATTCGCCAAGTTATTCTATACGGCTACAAATACGATCCCATCGTACCCCCCTTGTCTGCGGATTCATGGATCTCCATATAAAGGTGGCCTTTCCCACGATAAATTCTTCAGGCAACAAGCCCCAATAACGAGAGTCTTGCGAGTCCTCGATCCGGTCCCCTGCCACGAAATAGTAATTCTTTTGGAAGGTGTAGCTCACGATCCGGGGATCAAGCTTTTGGCCGGTCTCCCATTCTATCAGCTTACGATAGATACTGATGTTCTCACGATTCATATCAATCACATCCCCTTTCCTTGGGAGATACAGCGGGCCGAAGTTTTTCACGTTCCAACTTATCAAGCTGTCTTTCGGAAAACTCCAATATAACCCGGCATCTTTCAGCATTTTGTTACTCTGGACGGAAAATAGTTCTTGTCCCTCGATATTCCCTACGGGTTCAAATATCCCATTGACTCTATAATAACCATTTACGATAGATAGACTATCACCCGGCAACCCCAGACAACGTTTAATGTAATATTTCATCATATGCATCCCTATCTTGTCCGAATCGTTAGGGTACGGATAATTAAACACGACCACGTCATTTCTCCTTATCTCTCTTAGCCCCGGTAGACGAACGATCTGAACCTGCTCGCCACGCAAAGAAGCGAAAACGTTGAACAAACGGGCTCCAGGAATCAGCTTGTTCACCAGCACATAGTCTCCCGCTATCAGTCCGGGTTCCATGGAATTGCTCGGGATCTTAAAGGACGAGAAGAGGAATATTTGCATAACCACGAATAAGGCCACGACCATACAGCCCCAAAATAGCGTATCGACCACATATCGGCAGAGCTTGTAAACAAGATCTATTTTCTCATTTTTCTTCATCTTACAAGAACGATTTCCTTTTAAAAGCACCCGTAGGTTCCAAATACAGTAGCACACGAGATTCCCATAACACCTCCATCTCCATTTCCCTAAATTCCATCAATCCCCAATTAGGCACGCCCACCAAAAAGAATCTTCCATGAAAGCCATAACACACAGCGAAGTCATACGCTCCCCAATCATTCCTTATATGTAAGATGACCGGATGGGGGAATTTTTTCAAGTTCGACAAGGTAGACGCTCCGGTTTGCGTACGTAATCCCACCGTTTCCGCCACGTTCGCCAAATCGGATAGAAAGGTTCTTCCGTCTGTTGACTGGCAGGCAGGCAATAAACGGGCGGAATCTACAGCTCCTTTATGGTATCTTATGATTGATAGCAGACACATCACCCCGGAAGATGGAATATCCCGATACACAAATGTCTTTCGTATAAAGCGGAGTGATTTCATATTACCTCTGTATTTATAGCCGTACTTTCCGCCAAGATCTTTGTTCGCATCATGGAAAGATTTCGTTTGAAAGTAGCATAATTCTCAAACAGTTGGACGATTCTCTTCTCGATTGTTCGTGAAGAGTCCAACTTAATACGTGCCCTCAACCCCAAACCGTGATAGACCACCCGCGCTGAGTTTCCTAATTGATCCGATTTTAATGATAAGGGGCATACAAGCATGGGTACCTCCTTTTCGATACATTCCGCGATACTATTCATCCCGCCAGACGTGATCATCAAGTCGCAGTATGAAAGCAAGTGCAACTGGGGTACCTGTTGGAACACATATAGATTGGACGGACAAGGGAGTAAATAAGAGGTATTATGATACTTTCCTACAGATAGTATGAAAACGAATTGAGGATTTCGTAAGCAAATATCCCTTATTTTCATGAAAATGATCTTAGATCGTTTTTCAAACCCCATAACGGTACTCGAGAAACAATAGATGATCTTGGTATCCGGGCGCTGCTGCTTCTGTAAACAAACCTCCTCCATGACTCGGGCATATCGTCGGTTGAGCATGGGATCCTCCCGATTCAAGTCCACTCTAGAGGGCGCATATTGGCAATTAGGTGGATATTTACGGGGAAAATCAAGGCTTGAGGGATTCATAGAGAGGATCTTACTCTCTTTTATTCCTATTATAAAAGGCCGCCTCCAATCGATCTTCTCCTCAAAAGGGAAACCACACTCTAAGAAAAGCCTCTTATACAAAGAAAAATAGTCTTGTCTACATAGCAGCATAGAAAAAAACAGGTTCCTGATCTTTCTCGCTATCACGATCTTTTCCCACGCCAAGCGTATGCCCAGCCTGGATATGCCTGTCTGCTTAGGGATCAGGCCGGAGGTGAAAGGAGGAACCCAAGGGTCATAAAGGGATAGCGGCATCGTCTCTACTAATACGACAGGGATTTCCAGCTTATGATACAAGGCCGTGCGCAAGGCGCATTGGGCATCCAAATAGACACGATCGGGAGACAGCTCCGCAATCTTTTTTTCCCAATCGGCCGCTCTCCGGGAAAAAGCCTGTTCCCTTTCTTGTGTAAACGCAGAGATTACGCATTCCAAGATAAAACGCAGACCCTTTACACGCAGCTCTTGCTTGTCGGAGTCCAAAAGATAATCCAGCATGACGCATTCAAATCCATTGTCTTCTATCCGCTTCTTATGCCCGGCTTCTACCGCACAATAAACAACTCGATGCTGTCTCTCCCGCCACTGATTCGCAAGAGCGAAGCTTGCGTTCAAGTGGCCGATGGCCGGATATATGTCGAATAATAGGGTCATGGCTCTTTAATCTAGTAATTTACCTAAGTCCAAATAGGCGAACTGTATATCTGCATTCATGCTCATTAAGATTCGGTGATTATCCTTGTCATAGCAAAAAGAAATGATAGGATATCCTGTTTCCAATGTCTTTAGATAATTACCATCCAAATCGAAAACTACAAATTTTGTGGGATAATTAGTCTTTCCATTTGTGAAAGATTTATTTCCAGAGTAAAGAGCGACTATTCTATTATTACAAAATACCACAGGTCCATAATAGTCAATGCCATGCGTTTCCGTACTCCACTCAGTTCCATATACATTATACTTTAATGTTCCATCTAGATTACATATTGTCATCAAATCATGAGGGATATAAGTCTCCACATAGATACCATGTTCCATAGAGATATCAAAACAAACACGTTTCTTTTTAACATCCGGATGAGTAGTATAACTCATAGGTGTTATTTTGCTGGTTTCCATATTGAATTTTCCAACAATAGGTTTGAAATTCCCATTACCAAGACGTTGTATAGTCATACCAATAGATAATGTATCATTTATATATATATATTCAGTAGGAAATGTTTGCTCCCCCATTTTCGTTTTTTCTACAGGAAGATAAGATGGATCAGTAATTACGCTATCCATATCATAACTAAAAATTTTGTTTTTTCCATGATCTGACACGTAAAATTTACGATTCATTTTATCTTCTGCTATATGGCCTATATTTGTAATCTCTCCTGGACCTTGCCCTTTAAATGCCGTACTTGTTATATATCCAAAGTCGTTTTTGTTGAAAATATGTATAAATTCATTTGCCGATTTGTAATCCTTGATAAATAAATACTTATCTATAATCTGCAACCATGAATAATTATTGATAAGTAAATCATCTATAATTATCTCTTTTATTTGACTACGTATATTAATTACATTGCTTTTTTTATTGTGATATTTTTCTGACTTTGAATTTGATAAGCAACTCCAGTAAATAATAATTAGCAGAAATAAATATATCTTTTTGTTCATACTTTTCTTGTGTATAAAATCTATTCTATTTATTTTTCCCATATATAATAGAATAAGAATGCGCCAAAACTCTTTATCATGTCCTCTCAAGATCAATTAAGGCTTTTGTATTACACTGATAAACAGTTTTGTAAACAAAGCAGATCAAATTCTCTATGATATACAGTAATTTTGGCACACCCTCATCTATACTAGTATTATATTAATATCTAACATAATACTATTGCCATCAACCTCCATATTCCTTCTAGTTATGCCAGCCATTACAATCACAACCACCACTACCATCTACACACCCATTCGGGCAGTAAGCCAGCGCCTCAGTGTTAGCCGACATAAGATCGGAAACTGAAACCTCCTCGTTAGCACTATCGGTATTATTGAACCCGAAAGCGGCTGCTATCGCCGCAAAGCTACCTATTGTTAAAATTTTATTAAGCATAATGTTCTTGTTTTTGATTTGTTAATTGGAAATAATCCACACTTCCTAAGCCTATTAAACTTATGGAAATTGCCAAAACCTAACTTATAGGTCGATAACTTTTCGTACCTTTGTACACCTCCTTTCTTTTTAAGGGGTAGTGGGGAGAGTTTGCCTAGGTGTTTCGAAGCGCAGGGCAAACTTCTCCTTTCTTTACCTGATGATTATTTATTCCGCTCTACCTCGGATCCGAAGCTTTGCCGGATATTCCGTATTGCATTTCAACTGAATGATCTCATTGAAAAAGCCGACATCCTTGGGATTCATCGTGACTTCCACGGTAGCGATTCCACCCGGGGGAATGGGCTGTTTCGGATATTCTACCGAGGCGCAACCGCAAGTGGAGCTTGTGGCAATGATAACCAGCGGCTTGTCGCCCGTATTCTTTACCTCGAAAAGCTGTTTCTTGCTGTCGCCTACCTTCAAGGTTCCCAAATCGGCCTTGATGGGGCTTACCTCGCTCGTTGTTATCAATTTGTCATCTTTTTCGTTGGCTGTATCGTAGGTCTCCGACAGCTGCTTGAAATACAGGCTTCGGATCTCCGTACTATGCACAGGATTGCCGATCACCAAGACCTTATTGTCTTTATCTAATAATAAGGTATGGAACTGGGGGAATGGTGGGAAATCGTTTAACTTGTTCAGCTCGCCATCAAAATCGATGCAGACCGGCAAGTCGAACAGATCCCTTTTAAAGAATTGGCACAACTCCTTATAGTCTTTCGGGAAAAAGAAAAACAGAAAAGGGATTTCCCCATCGCTTATCGAATTAGTATACTTAATCAATTCCTGCCATTTCTGCAATTGCAGTTTACAGTCCACACAACCGGAGGAATCCACATACACCAACACCTTATAGGGAGACTGGGGTATCGAGTAGTCCACAGTATCTTTGCCGTAAAGTGTGAATACGGGATGATCCGGGAATTTAACCTCTTTCCCATACCATTCCTTAACGATGGGAAGCAGCTCATTATCGCCCTTTTGCCTGCCACAGGATAAAAACATGATAAAAGTAAGCAGCATAAGCCATGTGTTCCTTTTCATAAGCCTATCAATTTAAGAGTCTGTAAAAAACACCTGAAATCTTTTCTTCATAAAGTTTCCATATCAGCCGGATAGTTTCTTTCTCTAGAGGGACTAAATTAAAAAAAGACGTATTAAACAGATGTAACGGTAATCACGATGGCAATATATAAAAAAAACATCGAACCAACAAGAAAAAGTAAAAAAAATTAACAAAAAAATTAATATTCTTTTCTCAAGGATATACTTACTAAGCGAAGTAAGTACATATCCATGGGCACTTGCAGTATATCTTCTATGGCCAAGTAAGTATATATTATGTTATTTTCTAAAGTACTTTGACTATGCCTAAATTTACTTCACAGATTTTACTGTTATTTTCTAAGGTACTTCACATCTTAGAGAACCTTCTCCTGAAAAACTTCACAGGGTTGAAAGTTGTTTCCTAAACCGGTTCACAGCGGCAAAAATACCGTTTTTCTTTTTCCATGCAAAACAACCATGAAAAAACCACTGCGGAGGAAGCCTTGCGGCTGGAGGCGCAAAGCCTCCATTGAGCGATCACATACAAGTCAGAGCTTCTCGGAACCTGACAGGTGGGAGCATGTCCCTGTTGCTCCTATGCGGTCTCCTATTGTTGTAGAAGTCTATGATCCTCGCCAACAAATCCCTTGCGACCACCACGTCCGGGGGGCGTTTCATCCTGTAGAGCCATTCCTGCTTGATGATGCCGTTGACCCGCTCGGCGATCGCGTTGTCGGTAGGCTTGTAGTCCTCCGTCATGCTGATCGTGGCTTTAATGGCCTGTAGACGATCAATATATTGATTACAACAATATTGAACGCTGCGGTCGGAGTGGTGGATCAGTCCATCGACCCCCAGGGGTGACACGTGCGAGATACCCATGTCCAGAGCTGTCACGGTATTGGAGGCGACTAGGCTGTCGGAAAGGACCCAGCCTATGATCTCATGCGTGAACGCGTCCGTCAGGAGATGCAGGTAGGCCACGCCCTCATCGGTGTCGATATAGGTGATGTCGGCCACCCACAATTGGTTGATCCTGTTGACGGTCAATTCCTTGATCATGTTCTTGTACTTCCTGTAAGGATGGTTGGAGCTTGTCGTGTGACGGCGCTTCCCGGGCTTCAGCATCAGCTGCGACTTGTGCAGCAGCCCGTAAAACCAGTCCCGGCCACGCATCCCGTCCGGATAGAGTTCCTTGAGCATCAGGTACAGCTTGTACGCCCCGATGCCCGGAGCCTCATGCCGGATATCCCTCACGGTGTCAAGTATCTCTTTCTCTGACAATTCCCTGCGTATGCGTTTCTCCTTGCTCACGGAGTAATAACCTTCTCTAGTCTTGCCAAACAGCCCGCTCAGGCTACCGATCGATTCCTTGGGATGCCTGAGCCGAAGGTTGTCTACCGCTTGGCGCCAGCTTTTTTTAGCAGGTCGATGCCATATTGTTCCCGCCCGATCTTAAGAAGCTCATGCAGAGCCTCATTGCGCAACTCAGAGTAGGCCAACGCCTTGCGTAGGCGCAAGTTCTCCTCCCGGAGCCTCTCGCTCTCCGTTTGGGGACCGGTCGCCTTGGATGATTCGGATTTCTTTCGTGCCATATATACCTGATGCTCTAACTCTGTCAGATCGGACGGTAAAGATAGCGTTTTTGACTCAAAATAACCTTCCCAGCGACTGAATGTCACGTAATCAACCGAATATTTCTTACATAGGCTGTACTTGGTTGAGCCACTCTCATAATACTCCTTCAGCATACGGAGCTTGAAATCCTGGCTGTAACTTTTACGTTCTCTTGCTTTGTTTGACATCTTACACACGTTCTTTTAATTGTTAATTGCGTGTGAAGTAAATCTGTATCATGTCACCCCCCTTAACGCAAAAAGGCCATCCCGTTTCCGAGATGGCCTTCTTTTATATAGAAAGAATCTTATGTTCCGATTATAACTTGTCGTTAGAACCAAGAACGTTGATAATCTTGTGTTTGTAAAGTTTCTCCATGTTATCACGAGCCGGGCCCAGATATTTACGAGGATCGAATTCAGCCGGTTTCTCAGCGAAAGTCTTGCGGATAGCGGCAGTCATCGCCAAACGAGAGTCTGAGTCGATATTGATCTTACATACAGAAGATTTAGCAGCCTTACGCAACCACTCTTCAGGAATACCGATAGCAGCCTTCAAAGCGCCACCGAATTTGTTGATAGTCTCAACCTCTTCCTGAGGAACAGAAGAAGAACCGTGAAGAACGATAGGGAATCCCGGAAGTTTCTCCATAACAGCGTCCAAAACATCGAATGCCAATGGAGGAGGAACCATCTTACCTGTAACAGGGTCGATCGTACATTGCTCCGGAGTGAACTTATAAGCACCGTGAGAAGTACCGATTGAGATAGCCAAAGAATCGCAGCCCGTACGAGTAGCGAAGTCGATAACTTCCTCAGGATTGGTATAAGTGTGGTGGTCTGAAGAAACCTCATCCTCAACACCTGCCAATACACCAAGCTCGCCTTCTACAGTTACATCGAATTGATGAGCGTACTCAACAACTTTCTTAGTCAAAGCGATGTTCTCTTCATAAGGAAGGTGAGAACCGTCGATCATTACAGATGAGAAGCCAGAGTCGATACAGCTCTTGCAAGTCTCAAACGTATCACCATGGTCTAAGTGAAGAACGATCTGAGGATTCGGGCAACCTAATTCCTTAGCATATTCAACAGCACCCTGTGCCATGTAACGAAGCAAAGTAGCGTTTGCGTACTGGCGAGCGCCCTTTGAAACTTGCAAAATAACCGGAGATTTTGTCTCTACAGCAGCCTTGATGATAGCCTGCATCTGTTCCATGTTATTGAAGTTGAAAGCAGGAATAGCATATCCGCCCTTGATAGCCTTAGCGAACATTTCTTTTGTGTTCACCAAGCCCAAATCTTTGTAATTTACCATAGTTGTTATTATGTTATTACGTTAATGATTAAAAACTTGCACAAAGATAATCAAGATTCACGACAAATGATGCTTCAAAGCATATAAAATAACACAAAATCAACGCTCTTGAAAAAAATAATACGATTTTCTTTGTTTGTTTGTGGCAAACCCTTACCTTTGCAAGCCAAAATACCGGTTACCAAATATATACAGAGTATAAATTAAAATAGATAATAAAGCAATGAAAAAAGGTATTCATCCTGAAAATTATCGTCCTGTAGTATTTAAGGACATGTCAAACGATGATGTATTCATCACTCGTTCTACTATTAACGCTAAAGAGACGATCGAGATCGACGGCGTAACTTATCCGTTGGTAAAGGTCGAGATCTCTAACACTTCTCACCCGTTCTACACTGGTAAGTCTAAGTTGGTCGATACAGCCGGACGTGTTGATAAGTTCATGAGCCGTTATGGTAACCGTAACAAGAAATAAGATTTCTTTCTTTAAGAAATAAAAAAAGGTCACGATTTGTATCGTGGCCTTTTTTTGTATCTTTGCCGGAGTTAACATATGAAATATCATGGCAAAAACGAAAGAACAATTACTAAACATCTTGGCCCAGTTCCAGTTGGACGAGAAAGTAGTTTCCGCTGAACCATTCGGAAACGGACACATTAATGATACATTGAAAGTGACCAACGAGAAAGGGGAGATCAAATACGTGCTACAGCGTATCAACCATTTAATCTTCACCAATGTGGATATGCTGCAAAATAACATCCATGTGGTTACCACTCATATCCGCAAGAAGCTGGAGGAAAAAGGTGAAACGGATATCGACCGTAAGGTATTAACCTTCTTGCCGACTAAAGACGGGAAAAAATATTATTTCGACGGAGATAGTTATTGGCGGGTATGCCTATTCATCCCTCGCAGCAAAAGCTATGAGGAAGTAACTCCTGAGCTTTCTTATGAGGCTGGCAAAGCGTTCGGTGATTTCCAGACCATGTTGTCCGATATACCCGAGGGTACGCTGGGCGAGACCATCCCGGATTTCCATAATATGGAGTTCCGCTTGCGACAATTCCATGAGGCTGTAGCCGCTAATCCGGCAGGCCGGTTGGAAGAGGTGAAAGATTTGGTAGAGGAGATCGAGAAACGTGCCGAAGCGATGTGCATTCAAGAACGCCTGTACCGTGAGGGCCAATTGAAGAAACGCACGAACCATTGCGATACAAAAGTTAACAATATGATGTTTGACGCTGATAACGACAAGGTGCTTTGCGTGATCGACTTGGACACCGTGATGCCGGGTTTCGTCCTTTCCGATATCGGCGACTTTATCCGTACCGGAGCCAATACGGGTGCCGAGGACGATGAGAATCTGGATAACGTAAACGTTAATATGGAGATATTCAAAGCCTATACCCGTGGATATATGGAAAAAGCCAAGGCGTTCTTAACTCCTACCGAGATCAAATTGCTACCTTACGGTGGACGCTTATTGACTTATATGCAGACCGTTCGTTTCTTAACCGATTATATCAACGGCGATACCTATTACAAGATCCATAGCCCGAAACATAACTTAATCCGCACAAAAGCCCAATTCAAGCTACTTCAAAGCCTAGAAGCCCATGCGGAAGAGATGGATCAGTTCATGAATCAATGGTTATAATATAAAGTAACTGAGGAATATAAAAACGGGCGGGATGACTCATCGATTCATCCCGCCCATTCTTTTTATTTCGTCCAATAATCCAACACCGTAACCGCCGATGCCTTCCCTCCTAACACCTTGCCAAACGCTTTATGCGCCGGATGTACCAAATAGGCGTCCCGATCCGCATCCGAATGAAAAGTCAAGAAAAAGCAATGAGTCAAGCCCTGTTGCAATCCCTCCGGACTACAATCCGTTCCCCACTCATATCCTTTGATCAAGTCGATTTGAGAAGGCAACTTACAAAAGGCATCCTCAACCTCTTTCACCTGCGCCTCGGACACATCCGGCTTAAAACCGAACATAACAACATGGCGAAGAACTTTCTCCGGCTTTTGATCACTCGAATAGCTTACCATTAATACAGAAAATACGATAATCGCAAGGATAAATAATACAGATACTACTTTCTTCATGATATTCAAGATTAGATTTCTATTGCTTTGTTATACGGCCCAAAGATAGTATAAAATCCAGTACAGCTTGCCCAAAACCTCCGTATCCTTTAGTCCTTTCCATCCCTATCTTTAGACTTTTCCTCTAGAGACATCCATCATCTATCAACTGTTGGACGATCATGCAACGGCTGGTAGAAGATCGTGCAACAGTTGGTAGATGATCATGCAACGGCTGTTGCATGATGAATACAAGCAGACAAAAAGGCTAACATCTGTAAGGATACAGTCTTAGCCTACAAGAAAAAAACCTTAAACAATAAAGGGATTATTTCAACTAAACCAAATCTTAAACCTTGTCAATCCATCCGCGTAAGAGCGGAGAGAGAATCGGCAATCATGTTTTAACAGTACCTCACGGATAAAGATCAAGCCGATACCTTGTCCGTTCGGTTTCGTAGAGAAGAACGGACTGAATAGTTTAGTTTCCGTTTCCTTGTCGATGCCCTTGCCCGTATCGGCTATCTCCAAGCAGGTGGGACGCACAGTCGTCCGGATATAAATCTTTCCATCTCGCTCGATGGATTCGGCGGCATTCTTGATAATATTGACCAAGACTTGCTCGAATAATGAATTATCCAAATTCACGACTGGAGATTCCTCGCTCAGATCCATAACAATCTCGATATTCCGGTTCTGGCAAACCGTCTCCATAAAGCGTTTACAAGCGGACACCACTTGGTTCAATTCTTGCGGACGACTTTGGGGCTCGGGTATACGCACCACATCAGCGAAATTGGTGATAAAATGGCTCATGCTATAGCAGCGTTCTATGGAGACCCGCAAAACCTCGCAGACATCCTCCATATCTTCCATCCCGCTGAAAGTAGACTCCAACGTATCCAAGGTAGAGGTGATACCCGCGGTCGTATTATTCACCTCATGAGAGATCATACGTATCACCTTCTCATACGCCTTCTTCTCGGCCTTGAACACCTCTTGGGTCAACGTCTCTATCAAATAAAATTGGTGGTGAAAACCCCGGTCTACGAATGAGGAATGCGTACATTTATAAATATTAGCGTCGTTCAGCCGGACGGTTTGCGCTTGATACATCGGAACCCGTACCAATTCTTCCGCCAAGGGAGAATCTAGTTGAAGAAAACGTTTTCCCACCATATCCTCCGAGCTTTGCGCACCAAACAATTTACACGCGGCCGGGTTCATGGATAGAATCTCCTCATCCAAGTTCAAGATGATCACTCCCATCGGAGAGGCGTTGACCAGCAAGTCCAAGAAATGGTTTTGCTCCCGGAGGTGCAAACGCTCATTCTTCAACTGCTCCATCATCTTATTAAACACATCGACCACCCGGTCCGCCTCCGTTTGCCCGACCTTTCCCAAGCGGGAACTAAAGTCTTGCTCTTTCAACAACTCCATACCGTTACCGATGATATGCAAGGGCTTTATGATACGGCGATAAAAGACAAATAAATAGATGATCGTAAGCAAGACCAAGGCTTCTAGCGCGAAAAACATCCGGATAGAAGACGTATAAAAGACATAATAAGTCACCACCGCCAATATAGTCAACAGTAGCGTCGTCAATATCCAGAATAGTCCTTTCAGCCTCATCCTCGCCTCTTCTTATTTATCGATCGGGATTCCGTATTTCTCTAATCTCCGGTACAATGCGGCACGACTGATTCCCAGTGCCGTAGCGACATGCGATAAATTACCTCCATGCGCTTCCAAGGAGCGTAAGATGGTTTGCTTCTCCAACTCATCCAAGGTCAAGCCCTCCAAAGAAGACGGAATCGTTGATTTAGAGCCGGATGTATTCATGCAATGAACCTCGAAATCAGCGGCATCCAAAAGCGTCTTACCCGACACAAGGATCGTCCGCTCCACCAAGTTCTTCAACTCACGGATATTACCGAGAAAAGGAAGACGGCTTAAATAGGTCTGGGCATCCGATGAGAACTCCACCCTCGGTAGCCCATTGACCTCCGATTGCTTATCCGCGAAATATCGGGCCAGCAATGGGATATCCTCCCTTCGCTCACGCAAGGCGGGTAAATGCACCGTGATCAAATTGATCCGGTAAAAAAGATCCTCACGGAACGTACGGTCCGCCACCATCGATCGTAAATCCCGGTTCGTAGCGCTTACGACCCGTATATCCACCTTCCGGGGGCGGCTATCCCCCAAGACCTCAAAGGTCTGGTCTTGCAATACCCGAAGTAGCTTTACTTGGCAAGACAGTTCTAAATCGCCGATCTCATCCAAGAAGATCGTACCTTTGTTCGCCATCTCGAAACGTCCTACCCGATCCATGTATGCGTCCGTAAAAGCCCCCTTCTTATGTCCGAACATCTCGCTTTCAAAAAGACTCTGGGATAGTCCGCCTAGGTTTACCTTTACGAAAGCCTCTTTCGACCGGGGGCTATTCGCATGGATCGCTTCCGCTATCAGCTCTTTACCCGTACCGCTCTCGCCGGTAATCAAAACAGAGGCATTTGTCGGGGCGATACGCGAGACCGTCCCCAATATATCCATCAAAGCGGCACTTTGCCCCACGATCTTATCAAAATGAAATTTATGGTCGGCATCCGAACGGTTCAAGGGAGCGTTTGTCTCTTTCTTCTGCTCGCTCAATTCCAAGGCGGTCCGGATCGATTTCAATAATACCAAGTTATTCCAAGGCTTCGTGATAAAATCGAAGGCTCCGGCTTGCATTCCCTGCACTGCCAAAGAGATCGATCCCCAAGCGGTCATCAAGATCACAGGTACATCGGGACGAAAGATCTTCACCTGTCTCAATAATTGAATCCCCTCCTCGCCCGTGGTAGTCAGCGTGAAGTTCATATCCATCAAGATCAGCTCCGGCGCCGTGGCACGGACCACCTCCAAGGCCTCCTTCGGCCCCGGAACCGCCTCCGACCGGAAACCCGCACGTTTTAGCAGGAATGTAAGCGAGGAACGAACAGCCGCATCATCATCTATTATCAGTATCATATAATCAATTTATCGTTTCACGATTTCCTCGAAATCGGCATCTAATGTACGATTATTCAAGAAATCATACAATGTTATACTACGGATGTTATAAAAATAACGCCAGTAATAATACAGTTCTTGGATATGCTTTTGCTTCGCATCATCCTTCGAACTCTGGGCGTCATTCAAGTCTAGGATATCGATCTTTCCGATCATGAAAGTCTCGATCGAGGTCTTGTAGCGCTTTTCCGCCAACGTGTCCACCTCGGCGGCTATCTCCAATTGAGCGGCCTGATTGTTGAAATTCTCCACCAAGAGGAAGATATCTTGATTGAAATCCATTTGCTCCTGACGGATCTTGGAAAGTACGACATCCCGATTCGATTCGGCTACTTTTACCTTACCTTTTCGTTTTCCCCAGTCCAAGATAGGAATCGAAAGCCCGACCTCTACGATCTGGTTATCTTTCAACGGGTTGTAAGCTCCTCGCATGGACACATCCTTACCGGTATAACCCACGGAGGCAAACAGGTTAATACTTCGACGGTTTCCCTTGGCGGTCGCCACATCATAATCCGCTTCCAACTGACGGCGCATGATATTCTTTGAGAACGAGTTATTTTCTTGAGCCTTCTCCAATACCGCCTGATAATCCATACGGACCCCTTCTATCGCCTCGGGAAGAACAGGCTCGATCACGTCTTGCTCGCTCATCCCTAAAAAGGAACGGAGCTTGAACATCATCGCGTTATAATTGGATTGAGCCTCGGTTAGCTTACCTTTCGCTTGCAAGGCCGACTGTTTCAAACGCATCAACTCGCTCTCCGAGATATGCCCGATCTTACGCTTCGCTACCGCTATGTCATAGAGTTTATTGGCGTTCAACAAGTTCTGATTACAGATATCCAGATTATCTTCCGCCAACAGTAAGTTGAAGTAATTCGTGATGGTAGCGATCGTTACATTCTCCACGTTCTCCATATAAGCGGCCTTAGCCTCTTGGTAACGAACAGGCTCGATACGACGTTTCCATTTTTGGTCATTCACGCCGAAGATCGGTTGCGTCAATGTCAAACTAACAGGTACGCTCATAAACTCGTTGTAAGCGCCACTACCTAGCTGACGGGTAAAATCCAAAGAGGTATTCAAGGCGATCTTACCTCCGGTCAAGGCTATGTTCTGGGCGATAGAGATCTCTCCATTTAAGCCTAAGGCATTGTTTTGCACATAGGTATAAGAACCATCCGATTGCTGGTACTTCGAGTATTGCTTGCTATATGAAGGCAGAGTCCCCGTAAATATCACTTCCGGCAACTGATCCGCCCGATGCGTACGGAATTCCCAATAGGCCGTTCGCAACTCATTGAGCGCCACGGCAGCGTCTACGGATTGAAGCTGTGCGATCTGGATCGCTTGCCGCAGGGTTATTCGAACTTTATTCGTATTGTCTTGGGCACATACTCCCGAAATCCCCGCCCACAGACAACACATCGCTATATAGATCCTTCTCATCTTAGTATAAGTTTTTTTATCCTGCCTAAGGCAAAAGGCATGCCAAAAACATATACTATTGATAATCCGACAAATAGGAATATTTAAAGTGTTCGATAATGAACAGTGTGTCCGTTTTTGGATACTTATCTTTGAATGAGTTGATTATTGACGATCGATTTATAGACCTCTTCCCGTAAAGGGCGCGACACCGGTATTTTATGCTCCCCAATGATTAATAGATTTCCTTCTATCGCTTGTACATAAGAAAGATTCACGATGAAAGAGCGGTGCACTTGCATAAAAATTTGTGCCGGCAACGTTTCCAATATACTCTTCAACCGGAGATGAACGATCTCTTTGGAAGTGAGGGCATGGATAACAATATAGTTCTCCATGCCCTCTATAAATTGAATCTCCTTTAAATAAAGCCTTTTAAGTTGCTTCTCCGTCTTGACAAAGATATAAGCAGGCTCCTCGCTTTTCGATGTAGATTCCATCAACGCATGTGCTTTATTGACCGATTTCAGGAAACGGGAAAAAGAGATTGGTTTCAATAAATAGTCCACCACGTCAAACTCATATCCTCTCAACGCATACCGCTCGTATGCCGAGGTGATAATTACCTTAGGAGCGTTCTGAGCACTCTCCAAAAAGTCCAGTCCAGACATATCCGGCATCTCTATATCCAGAAAAAGCAAATCCGCTTGAACCGAATTCAGCATATTATTGAGTTGTATAGCGTCCTCACATTCTCCGACGATGGTCAGAAAATCAATTTTA
The DNA here is from genome assembly GCF_056640955.1 of Parabacteroides sp. KHUB-02. Lineage (NCBI taxonomy): Bacteria > Pseudomonadati > Bacteroidota > Bacteroidia > Bacteroidales > Tannerellaceae > Parabacteroides > Parabacteroides sp. KHUB-02. The sequence goes on from NZ_JBWQEV010000001.1 coordinate 2,359,621, forward strand.
CCGATGTGTCGCCGAAGTCCTTTTCTGGCGATTGGCTCATCATCCGTTATGATACACTTTATTTCCATATTATTCTGATAAATCAATACATAACTCAACCCTAAAACGGGTATTGTCTTTTTTTATACGTAGCTCATGTTTATCCGGGTACAATAGCTCCAATCGTTTTCTCAGATTGTCGATCCCAATGCCTTTCCCCTTTCTTTGTTCCAAGGAGTCCGGATTGAAAGTATTGCTTACTCCAAAGCAGACCTTTGACCTCTCTTTCCGCATAGATACTTGTATCCAATACGCTTCGCCCACATATTTAAACGCATTCTCCAATAATGGAAGGAAAAGCAACGGATGTATTTTTTGTCCGGTCAATTCCGGGTCAAAGGACTCCTCGAACTGTAAGCGTTTCGTCATACGAAGTCGCTGGAATTGAATATATGTTCGCAAATAATCAATCTCCTCTTCGATCGTCACTTTCGTATTTATATCATATAATTGATAACGGAGTAAGTCCGAAAGTAACTCTACAGCCTCAATCGCTTCCTCATTTTCCTCATCAATCAAGAAATAGATCGTATTCAAGGCATTAAACAGGAAATGGGGATGGTATTGCATCTTCAGCAGCTTCAATTGCGTTTCCAATTGATCTACTTTCATTTTCTCCAATTGGACGATTTTCTCCGAATAGCGTTTGGCTAATATATTATTACGGATCAAGAAATAGTATAGGAGAAAGATCGGCACAGCTACCGCATTGATCATTAACGCCTCTCCCCACCGATAGGTCGTTCCATTTATAGAATAGATCACGATATATAAGCCGATATTGAGCACGACTAAATTAAACAAGACCACCCATAGATATTCCCGGAACACCGGGCGGGACCTCCGCTCTTTATTCCTATCTAAAAAAGTATTAGCCAAGTAATTAAAAAACAAATAAGATAAGCTAACGCCGATCAATATAATAGCAAGGGCCTTGATACGCCCGATCCATGCGTCCACTCCCAGTTCCCACATGCGGACACCATAAGCGACATCCGTAACAATCCACAGGCAACAGATCGCCAATATCGCCATTAGCAACGGACTTAGAAAGTTATATTTTATCTTCATATCTGATTTCAAGCCATAAATTTATTCTTTTACTTTGATCTATGCTCGTATCACGGGCACTTTTTTAATCAACGAAGTTATCGTTCCAGATAAAAACCAACAAATAATCTTGACGAATTGCGGAATATGAAAGGTGAATATCCTGTTTGTTCGTCAGGATATGCGATAAAGGCAAAAAATACCTATATTTGCCCTCCTCAATAAGAGATGCTATAAAAATGAAGAATGACGGTTTCACATTTCGAAAGAGAGCCAGAAGCTTTAAATTCGCTTTCAACGGAATCAAGCTATTGATCACGAAGGAGCATAACGCTTGGATCCATTGTTTCGCGGCAGTTTGCGTACTTATCGCCGGAATGGTATTTGGACTTTCCCGCATGGAATGGATCGCAGTAACGATCGTGATCGGGGCGGTATTAGCTGCCGAGGCGGTCAATTCATCCATCGAGGCCCTAGCAGATTTGGTCTCCCCTGAGTATAATGAGGCTATCAAGCGAACGAAAGACTTGGCGGCGGGAGCTGTATTATTGATGGCGATAGCGGCAGCGATCGTCGGGTTCGTCATTTTTATACCTAAAATAGCAACTATATTTTAAATCTATGAGACATATCCTTTTCGCAATTACAATGCTCATGCTATGCCTGTCCGTTAACGGACAAGAATTGAAGGTGACCGGTAGCCGGAAAGCCGTACGGACCTCGGGAGACGTATTGGTGTTTATCACTCCGGTGGCGAGTCTAGCAACCGTATTGGCAACCCAAGACTGGCAAGGGCTGAAACAAGGCGTATTCACCGGGGTTACGACATTGGGCGTAACCTATGCGCTGAAATACCTAGTGAAGAAAGAGCGGCCCGACTTCAGCGATAATCATTCGTTCCCATCCATGCATACCTCCGTATCCTTCGCGGGAGCCGCTTTTATCCAAAGGCGTTATGGATGGAAATGGGGTATTCCGGCTTATGCCGTGTCTACCTACGTGGGTTGGAGCCGGGTCTATGGAAAGAAGCATGATTGGTGGGACGTGGCGGCGGGAGCCGTTATCGGCGCCGGTAGCGCCTATATCTTTACCCGTCCGTTCGCGAAGAAACATAACCTGTCTATCAGCCCGGTAGCGGGAGACGGGCATTATGGGGTATATGCGTCAATGACGTTTTAACTCGCGGATTTTTGCCAAGCACGAAAACAGCCCGGCCATGTATCACTACAAGACCGGGCTTTCAATTGTGTGTATGTGTGAAATATGTAAGTTAACTCTTATTCATAATGCAACGCCTCCGCTGGCTCCAAGCGGGCTGTCGAGCGGGCGGGATACCATACGCCACAGATGATCATGAGGACGATCAAGACAAACGTAATCCCTCCGCAAATCGCAAAGCGCAGCCACGTGAACGGAAGCTGATAGGTATCTATCAAATCCATATGGGCGATGTTGAAGCTGATGAGTAAGGACGGGATGAACGCCAAGACCAGCAATAGGACACCCTCTCCCACCATGATCGAGTTCAACTGACGGCGGGTAGAGCCTAAGGCCATCCTAAGCCCCATCTCGCCTTTGCGATATTCCGTACGGAACCAGAAGGTACCGATGATGCCGAGGAATATATTCGCCAATAGGAAGCAGGCTACCGCCACACGGGTTTTCACCTCGTTCTCTACGCCGATCGAACGGATATAACCGTTGCGAATATATGACAAGGGCTGTACGTCTAGCAGATAGAGGTTGCCTAGCCGAAGCTGTTCGGCCATATCCTTGCGGAAGCGTGCGGGGAAATCAGCATTATCGACATCCGGACGGACACGTACGCAGAGTCGCACGGCATCTATCATCCCCTCATAGTATCCTTCCTCCATCCGGCTTAGCCGCAGGGCCCTATAGACGTTGGGTTCCGCCTTGGTGTACTCATGACGGCGGATGGGGACGCTGATACCACGGATCGTCTCCTCGATCTCGTCGGTCACATTCCCCCGGTACGCCTTTTGCCCGAGTAGGGAAAGGCCGGGATTCATCGTCTCCACGTCGGCGGAGATTACGATGGAGTTGTTATCCTCGATGGCCCGTTTCAAGGAAGCCGTCTTGCCGTCCTTATCATAGATACGGAACACGTCGAAGAACTCCGGGGTGACGAAAGCATAGCGGCAGGGCACCTGCAACGTATCAATCCGCCAAACGAGGTTACGGCTTCCCATATAATAAGGCATCCCCCCATCCGTAAGGCAGGCCGATTCCACGCCGGGATAGGTGCGGATGCGATCCAACGCCGTCAGCAGATGAACACCATCCGGCCGCTCCCGCTTCTCCTTCGGGATATAATCCGGGCTTCTTTCCGAGAGGCTGCTGATCACGATGCTGTACGTATGCCGGATATCGAAGCCCAGAGGAGCCGTATACGTGCGCCCCATCACATACAGGTAGTCCACAAGGAACCAAAGGAAGACCGAGACCAGCAATAACTCAGCCCACAACCAAGCGTTTTGCTTGCGCTGGTTCCAGATCAATTGTAATAAATGTCGTATCATATCTTTCTATTATTTTAGTATAGCTATCATCCAACGCGGGAGATTAATGAACATTCTCGTTGAGAGCCGAGATGATACGCATCCTTGAGGCTCGCCAAGCCGGGATGCCGGCGCTCAGCAGGTTCAACGCAAGACAAGCAAGGAACGCATAAAGGAAGATCAATGGATTGAACATCATCTCCGCATTGACGAAGGTGCGACCGATACCCATCGATGCCGTGCCCGTATCTAGCAACCAATCGGACAAGAGCAATACGGAGGCGTATGAGAAAAACAGACCTAACACACCTCCCAGCAAGGTCTGCAACAGATTCTCGTAGAGTACCTGCGTCAGTAATTCCGAGCGTGTCGCCCCGAACGCCTTCCTCACCCCGATCTCCGCCATACGTTTACGCATCCGGCTTTGCGTGATACCGCTCATGTTGATGGCAGGGATCAGCAAAAGGACAAGAACGATGATAACATATTTCATGACCAGTTCCCGTACATTCGGCTCAGAGAAAGCATCCTCGCGAGCCAAATCGCCCAAATGGGTATCAGGTCCTCCTCCAATTTTCAGTAGGTGCGTGCTTTGCGATTCGTTAAGGCGAGCGATATTCGCCTCAGCCTCGGAGTGGATCGCATCAAAGTCGGCGGACGAACTTGCGAGGATATAACAACGGAAGCCCCCGACGAGACGGTCGGAACCATTATCATACAGGGAATTGTCGGTGGTATAAGGCAACCAGACATCGCCATAGGCAGACTCGGCTAGCAGGGAGACATCCCGCACGACGGCACGGATGGTATAGGGCACGTAGCTGATCTCGACGGTACGGCCTACAACCTCGGTCGTGCCATACAACCGGCGTGCCACGGACTCGCTTACCACAGCATCCATGATGCCACTTTGTACTTCTTCCTCGCCATAAGGCTTACCGGAGAGGAAACGAAAGTTGAAGACATTCCAGAACGCCGCATCCGTAAAGGTCACGTCGCACTTGAACTCCACCGTATGATCCGCCACTGCCGCCAAGCGTTGCACGCCATGATAGGCCATGCCTACCTTCTCGGCAGAGCGCAAGGGATAGAAACAATCTTTCACCACACGGGAAGCAAGAAAGTAGCAGTCGTTATAAGATTCGTTCTCTTTGTAGGAGGCACGGGTATCACTGACGTACATCATCCGGTCCCGATAGTCTTCCGGTGAGTAATTGGCGGTACGCATCTGCCATACGATCACGATCACCATGATCATGCAAATCGCCAAGGCCGTACCGAAGATAGAGACTCCGGAAAGGAGCTTGTTCTCTTTCAATAAGGCCCAGGCTTGTTTTAGATAGATCTTGTACATATTCATTTGATTTAATTATACGATTCAGTCGGTGGGAGACGGGGCATTATATGTTATCCGTCATACCGCAGCGCCTCGGCCGGCTCCATCTCGGCGGCCTTGCTGGCGGGGAGCCAGACGGCGAGCAGGATGACGATAGCCAGCAGTATCCATGTCAAGATATTCACCAGCAAGAAACGGAGCGGCAGGATCGCCGGCCAGTAATGCTCCGGCAAGGTCCCTTTGGGGATGTCCAAGAAGCCGACCATCACGAATTGAGCCTCTATCAACAAGGCGAGCGGGGTAGCCATGAGTAACAGACATATGCCCTCACGAGCCATCTGGCTACGTATCTCTTCGCGGGGCGAACCGATCGCCATGCGCAACCCGATCTCTCCCCGGCGCATCCGCACCCGGTACCAGAACGTACCCATCACGCAAAGCAGGATATTCAGTCCCAAGAAGGCCATCAACGCCATACGGACCCGGTAATCGTAGGTAACGCCAAAGGAATAATCGGTATCGGCCTTGATCCGGTCATAGGAAGTCAGGCGTTTCAGGTAGAAGTTCCCCACCCGAAGCTCACGGCTCATCTTCTCCCGGAACGTATCGGCGAAACGAGGACCAGCCACGGCAGGATCGATCCGTATGAAATAATTCATCTCGGGGATCTCCTCCGCCGAGGGACGGATCGCCAAGAAGGCGGCACCTTGGGGTAGGCTATTGTCAAAACGCTTGATATCCTCTAATACGCCCTTTACGATATAAGTCGGGCCCTCCTCGTCGAAAGGGTCTTTCACCTCACGCCCAACGGCGGATGCCTCTCCAAATACCTTTCGCTCCACCATCCGGGTGGTTACTATAGCGCGGGGGTCTCCCCAATCAAAATCGGATGTAGATACCGGACAGCCGTCTTTGGCGTACGAATGGTTGAAGACCGACAGGAAATCCGTGGTAGGATCCATCTCATACCTCATGACCGCTTCCCGCTTGCTCGTATCGGCCGCGTTCGCCAAACCGATACCGTAATAACAGCCCGTATAAGGCGTGGAGTAACAGCCCGAGGCCGCGCCCATCGCCTGCACTCCCGGATAATCACGCAAGCGGTCTTTTATCCGCTCATAATTTTCCAGCATGGCGATCGAGTCACTCTCGGCGGCTCGATAGTCGGGGGAGGTTTCCGGCAAGAGGCCCATTTCTACCTGCCAGACATTCGCATAGTCACGTCCGGAGGGGAGACTACGGTTATAGATCTCCACGAAGAAGTAATCCACCATGTACCACGCCAGACAAAAGGCGAGCAGCAACTCCACGCACACCCACACGTTGCTACGCCAGCGGTTCATCAATTGTATCCAAGTCATTTTCCACATATCTTTCTTCCCTCCATTTAAGCGTTCAACGAATCAACGATAGGTCGCCTTGACGCACGCCAAGCGGGCCACAACGCCGACATCAGGTTTAACAGGAAACATACGCACAAAGCGATCAAGAAGACCCACGGGTTTAACAGCATCCCCATGGAAAGCGATACGTCCACGCCATCCGGGGCGGCCTCCGAAAACCCCTTGCCGATCTTGAAGACCCACGAACTGGCGAACGTCACCAGCAGGAAGGAGAACAGCAGTCCCACCAAGCCGCCCAGCAGCGTATACAGGAAGTTCTCTATCAAGACCTGTCCGATCAACGATCCCTTGGGCGCCCCGAAAGCACGCCGCACGCCCAGCTCGCCCAGACGCCGTTCCATGCGGGAATCGGCCATGCCCGAGAGGCTGACGGCGGGGACGAGCAGCAGGAGCAGGAAAATCACCCCATAACGGCTCAAGTCTCCCACGATATCCGGCTCCACGTTCGACCAATACCGGAAGATACTCTCCCAATGGCGATCCGGCTGCCCAAGAAGGGAGAACTCACGTTTGCCATCCACGTCCAACGATTGGTTGAAGCGACGCACGTTATCCGCCACCGCCTCCCGCACCTTGCCGATGTCCGCCTTATCCTTCACGAGCATATAGACCCTCAAGGGCCCCAGCCCGGGCATATGCGCCTCCGAGTATCGGACCCGCTCCTCGAAGTCGGGCGCTTGGGTATACGGATACCAGACCTGCGAGAAAACCCGATCCATCAGGAAAGATACATCGTCCACCACGCCCACCACACGAAATGAGGTAAAGTCGAGGCTCAAGGTCTGCCCCACGGCACTACCTTCTCCATAAAGCCGCTTGGCCAGTGAGCGGGCGATTACCGCCACGGGCATCCCCGACCGGAAATCGGCCTCGGTGAAAGGCTTACCCTCCAAGAAACGGAAGGAGAATACTTTCCAGAACCCATCGTTCACCCCCATCTTCATGACCGGTACCTGCACGGGACTGCCCACCGGCTGCACGAAAGCGGAAGTGGCATCATCATAACGTAACGCCAACGCCTCCAAACCGGGTACGCCCGCAAGGCACTCTTCCACGAAGCGGGGCGATACCGGGCTACTGCTCGTTCCCCCTTTCTCATTCTTCAGCGTGGCGCTCTTCACGGTCAGCAACCGGTCCCGGTCCATCTCCGGATAAATAGAGGCCATTTTCACGTAAAACACGATGGACAACACCATCACCAGCGAGATCGCCAATCCCGTCCCCACGATATAGACCGAGCTGAACAGCCGTTCTTGCCGGATCAGGGCCCATGCTTGTTTTAAGTAGATCTTGTACATATTCATTCGATTTAAATATTCTATCAGTCGGTGGGAGACGGGGCATGCCTCGTCTCTACAACCGGGTATTACCTGTTTTCTATTATCCGTCATACCGTAATGCGTCAGCCGGTTCCTGCCGGGCCGCCTTACGGGCCGGGTACCAGATAGCCAAGAAGACGACGAGTGCCAAGACACCCCCTGTCAGCAGGCTAATGGCCGTGAAGCGGATCACGCCGCAGGGCACGATATCGGCCACCGCCAGATTCAGGCAGATCAGCAAGCCCGGCACGGAAGCGATCGCCAGCAGCAACAAGCCCTCGCCGATCATCAGCCCCTCTATACCCTTGCGGGTGGAGCCCATCGCCATACGTAGCCCCAACTCCGAACGGCGACGGCTCACGTGAAACCAGAACGTACCGATCACCGCCAGAAACACGTTCACCAAGAAGAACAATCCCATGGCCGATACCAGCCGATGGGCGCTCGTCCGCTCCGAGTTCTCGAGATAAAAGGCCCGTATCCCTTCGTAGTTCCTCACTTCCGATACCCAGTAATTACCCACCATCAAAGATCTACTCATTTCCTTACGGAACTTGGCGGCGTAGTTGGAGGTAGAGACCTCCGGACGGGTGCGGAACGTGATCTGCACTCGCGTGAGTCCCTTCTCGTCCAACTGGCCCTTGCCGAACATCCCCCGCAAGTCCAGTGGAGAGAAGACACTATGCTGATTCCGGGAATCGTACTCGGAGTTTCGTACCGGCTCCGTAACCGCTATCACGTGACAGGGCACGGTATCGTTGTAATTATAGATCTCGGCCCCGATCACGTCGGTATGGCCGTATAGCTTGCTCGCCAGATCGGCGGAGAGGATCATCTCCCTCCCCTCCCGAAGCCTCGACAAGGTCTGTCCCAGTCTCTCCGGGCTTTCTCCCTTAGCGGAGCGAATGCCGAACACCCGGAAATACCCCGGCGAGACGATCATTGCCCGCACCCGCTGGTTGATCGAGTCTTTCAAGACTCTGCTGCCGATGTTCGAGTCGGTATAAGGCAGCGAATAATACGAGAGCCCTACCACCTCCACGTCGGGATGCCGCTCGATACGCTCCACGATACGCTCGATGTTCCGCACCGGCTCCTCGCTTCCCTCCTCGTAGGCGATGAACGAGGGACTGTCGGACGGCCGTATGGCGAGCGTCACGTTGTACACGTGATCCAGCTTGAAGCCCACCGGCATCCGCGTCAGCATCCCTTGCGCCACGAAGTAGTACATCATGAACCACAGGATCACGAATACGACCAGCAGTTCCACCAGTATCCAGCAGCTTCCTCCCAAACGGGACCTTATCAACTTTAATAGATGTATTACCATAGCCGTATCCTATTTATCGTTCAACGCATCCGTTATACTCACCCGCACGGTACGCCAAGCGGGTATCATCGAAGAGAGCAGGTTCAGCGCCACGCAGACAGCGAACGCATAGGCGAACACCTCCATATTCAGCAGCATCCCCGGCGAGAGGAAGATATCGTTACCCGCCCCGGAGCCCATACGATACAAACCGGGGGAAAGAAGGATGCCCCGGAATACGAACACCAGCACGTACGAGAACAGCAGTCCCGCCATGCCCCCGGGCAACATCAGCAGCATATTCTCCCAGAAGACCTGCCCCATCAACGTCTTCCGCGACGCCCCGAAGGCCTTGCGTACGCCTAGCTCAGACACCCGGTCTTGCATCCTCGAGGCGTTCAGGCCCGAGAGGTTCAGCGCCGGGACTAGCAGGAAGAGGAAGAGGGCGACTCCCAAGACGATATACGTCTCCGGCCCGAACAACCGCGACAATAACTGGTCGCCGAACGAGCAGGGCGGCTCCACTCTCACCTGTCCCTCCCGCAAGCCGCTGTTGTAGCGTCTTACTCCCTTCTCCAACTCGGCGGAGAGGGCCGGAAGGTCCGAGGCGTCACGCAGCAGGCAGTTGGCGAGCAGCAGTCCCACCGAGCCTTCCCGCTCCTCCAAGGCGGTATCCATGATACTTGCCATCGAGGTGTAGGGTACCCACGCCTCGGCGTAAACGTCGGAAGCGACGGCGGATATATCCTCCACCACGCCGCTAATCGTATATTCTATATCGTTGATCAAGACGGTCTGACCGGCTACCTCGGTACGCCCGAGCAGGCGGCGTGCCAAGGAACGGTCGAGCACCACACGGGGCATCCCGGAAAGGAACTCGGCACTGGCGAACGGCTTCCCGTCCAAGAAGCAGAAACGGTAGACTTGCCAAAACGCGTCGTCGCATCCCATCAATTGTACTTTCGGCGACTCGTCGCTACCCGGCGCTTGGATGAAGATGTCCCCCACCTCGTAAGGCATGATGGCGGCGTTGGTGGTGACCGCCACTTTCTCAGGTGTCTCGAGGCCGTAGAGGACCTCCTTCACGAACCGGGGTCCGCAACCGCTGTTCAACGAGCCTTTGCCCCCGTTGAACTCATACGATACGTTCAATACGTAGCCCATCCGGTCCCTGCTCACCTCCGGGGCGATATTCGCCGTCCGGATATGATAGACCACCGCTATGGCCATCACCATCGAGATCGCCAAGCCCGTACCGATGATATAAACGGCGGTGAAGAAGCGATTCTGCCCCATCAAGGCCCAAGCTTGTTTAAGGTATACCTTGTACATCGTTCATTATTTGTTAGTTCGTTTTATGGGTATCTGCCGCCTGCTTTCCGTAATTATTATACGCTTGGCATGTATTTCCAAATACTATTCATGTTATCTTTCTTATCTTTGCCACTCAATCATTCATTAAACCACGAGATCATGGATGAAGAAATACCTAAGTCGGAGCTGCCCAAGCCGTTTCGCAAGCTGAGCATCCGCGTCAACAAGAGCCACCTGCCCGGTAACGCAAGCTATAAGGGAAGCGTCGTATGGCAACGTACGCTCAGCATCGATGACATCGCCGCCCGTGTCGTAGACAAACGGAGCGAGTTCCGCAAGGAGACGCTCGTCAACAGCGGGCAGCGGCTCTGCTTCGTCCCCGGCTTCGCTTTCGGGGCAGGCGAGTGGGAAGCCATCGTCTGCACCCAGTTCACCCCTACTTATCACCTTTATAAAGAGCCCCGGTATGGTACGCTTACCTTCACCGTGATGTGAGGTATCGAGACACCACGGGTGATACCTTGCCTCATACGTTTGAGGTATCGTACCTCATAGCTATGAGGCAAGGTGCCACCAGTAGTGCCTCACACATGGAGATCCTCCGTATACGGCTCTCTTACTGCACCTGCCTTCCGTCGAAGAAGCGCACGGTGCGGCTGGTTTGCTTGGCCTGCGCCTCGTTGTGGGTTACCATTACGATGGTGCGGCCGTCCTCCTTGTTGAGTTGGTGGAGCAGGTCCATGACCTCGATACCCATCTTGGAGTCCAAGTTACCGGTCGGCTCATCGGCGAGGATGATGTCGGGATTACCTACGATCGCACGGGCGATGGCCACGCGCTGGCATTGACCGCCGGAGAGCTGCGTCGGGAAATGGCGCATACGGTGGCTGAGGCCGACCTTCTCCAGCACGGCCTCGGCCAGCTTGCGGCGCTCCGAGGAGGATACCTTGCGATAGAGCAAGGGAAGCTCCACGTTGTCCAGCACGTTCAGGGAATTGATCAAGTGAAAGCTCTGGAACACGAAACCCAGTTGCTTGTTACGGAAAGCGGCCAACTCCTTGTCGCTCATGCCCACCGTGTTCACGCCGTTGATCTCGACCGTGCCGGAGGTAGGCAAGTCCAGCAGGCCCATGATGTTCAATAAGGTGGATTTCCCGCATCCGGAGGGTCCCATAATGCTGAGAAACTCGCCTTGCTGTACCTCTAGGTTCACGTTTTCCAACGCGACTGTCTCTATCTCTTTCGTACGGTAAATCTTCTGTAAATTCGTTAGTTTGATCATGACTGTAATATTTTAATTGTTATTGTTTGACTCTTGTTATTGTTAAACTCTTGCTATCGCTAGGCTTTGCCACCTAAAAGCAAATTACGTGCCAGAAACGTATCTCATTGATTCCATGACATCTCCATAAAAAAGTACTGTCCGTTATCGAACAGTCGATTCATTTCCGAACAGTCGGTTCGTTTCCGGACACGGATGCCCGTGCCATCCGTGCCGTCCGTGTCCGATCATTCCTGCCGCAAGGCGTCCGCCGGATGCATCCGCATGGCCCGGTAAGACGGGAAACTAATTCCCACGACAATCATCGCGGCCATCACCGCATACGAGAACACGAAGCCGAACAACAGGCGTGAGGCCATGTCGGGCGGTATCTCCGAGCCTTGCGTCACCTCCATATACAGCAGGTTGGCGAAGATGGCGGCGGAGGGGATGAAAGCGATGGTGAGTAGCGCCAAGCCCTCCTTCACCAATTGCCAGAATATGCCCTTGCGGGTGGCTCCCATCGCCATGCGGAGGCCGATCTCGGCGCTCCTTTGTTGCGTACGATACCAGAAGGTTCCCACCACGCCGAGCAGGACATTCAGCAGGAAGAAGGCGATGCCCGCCACGTAAAGGCGGACTTGATCCAACCAACGCTCAAGGAACTGGTCCCGGTAATGGGACATCGGGAAAACATCCTTCAAATAGATATTACCCACGCGCAATTGCTGCTCCATCTCCTTCCGGAAATCGGCGGCGAAAGCGGCGCCGTCCGCGCCGGGCTTCACCCGGATGAAGGTGTTCAAGCCCTCTCCGACCCAATCGCCCTCCTCGGCCACCTTGTTCTCGTCCACCAGCTTATAGTAAGCGTAATCATAGCCGGTGAACTCGCAGTAACGTTGTTTCTCGCAGACACCACCGATACGGTAGGCCACGCTATCACGAGAGCCTTGGTCGGTGATATAGATCTCTTGGCGCACGGCCGCCGCAAGATCGCCGAAGAAGCTGTCGGCGACCGTACCCGTCACCACCACTTGGTTGTCACGCAGGGCGTCCACCAACTCCGAGGGGGACCCGCCTTGTGCCGTCTTTACGTCGAACACCTCGAAATAGGTGGGCGATACGTAACGCACGAAGCCATTACGGATCAACGAGTCCTTCCGGAACGTGGCGTATTGGTTCGATCCCCGGTAATGGAAATGCACGCCGGTGGTGAAACAGATTGATTCCACGGAGGGGTTCCGGCGGATGCGATCCATCAAGGTCAGATAATCCCCGCCTCCCCGTTCGCTATGCACGGAGGTCGTGTCATAATCGGGACTTTCCTCCGGGATCACGCCGAAACTCACATGATACGTATGCTCGATGTTAAAGCCCAAGGGCTGCGAGTAGAGTCTGTACATCACGAACAAGGCGTCCGCCGCATACCAAAGGAAGATAGAGACCACGAGCATTTCCAACCAGATAAACAAGTTCCCCTTGCGCTCGTTCCAGAGTTGTTTTAGAATCATCTTATACATAGCGTCAACCATTTATAGAGTCCGTAATATTCAATCTTGACATTCGCCAAGCCGGGAGGCCGGCGGAAAACAGGTTCAGCACGAGGCAGAACAGGAAGGCGGCGATAAAGACCGCCCCGTTAAACATCCCGGTGGAAAGCCCCGTCTTCCCCAGCGAGGTGACCAGCAACCAGTCCCTCAGCAACAACATGGCGCCGTACGACATCGCCAATCCCAGCAGTCCGCCGAGCAGGGTCAAGACCATGTTCTCGGACAGCACTTGCCAGAGGATGGTGCCTTGCGTGGCCCCGAAAGCCCGACGTACGCCAAGCTCGGCCATCCGGCGGCGCATCCTCGACAGGGTGATGCCCGATAGGTTCAAGGCCGGAACCAGCAGGAGGATGAAAAGGATGATGCCGTAACGGACGTAGAGATAGAAGAGGTTCGCCCCGAACTCGCTACCGCCGCCGATCCATTCCTCGATCTGGGTGGAGGGCTGGTGAAGGATATCGGCCTTGACATCCCGGGTCTTGGCGTTGAACTCCTCGACCTTCCGCAACGCCTCGGTCCTCAACTCCTCCCTCGTGACGCCCGGTTTCAGCAGGACGCAACAGCTATACGAGCCGTTGATACCCTCTTGGTATCCCCCGTCGTCCCGCACCGTGTAAGGGATCCAGACCTCCGCCCACGCTTTCGAGGCGAACCGGGATACGTCCTTCACGACCCCGCAGATATTGTAGACGATGAAATCGAGCTTCATCTCCCGCCCCACGACTTGGTCCGTGCCGAAAAGGGCCAAGGCCACGCTCTCGCTGATCACGGCGTCGCGGATACCGCTCGTGAAAGCCGCCGGGCTGAAGGGGCCTCCTTGCAGGAAATCGAACTGGAAGATCTTCCAGAAGGCGGTATCCGTATAAGAGATGTAACTCGTCCGGTTCTTAAGCCCGTCCATGGACGAGGCGGTCAACGGCCTGTAGCGATCCATATTGATGGCGGTAACGGCCTCCGCCCCTTTCAGCGGATAGCAGCATTCCTTCACCAAGGGCAGTCCCAGCGACGAGTAGGAGATGCGCCGGTTATCATCCTTGCCATTGCTCATGACGGTCGTTATGTAGCAGGTGCGGCCACGGTTTACCTCCGGCTTGAAACTCGCCGTATTCACGACATACAGGATGACGATCACCATGATCATGCAAATGGCCAAGGCGGTACCGAGTATCGAGATCACGCTCAACAGCTTGTTCTCCCCGATCATCCTCAACGCTTGTTTAATGTATTGCTTTATCATAAACCTTTGTATTATAAATTATCTATTACCCGACCTAAACAGCGATTGTTTGTTATCATCCGACTTTGTGCCCCTACGGAGGCAAATAACGTGCCAAAAACGTAACCACCTGATTCCTAACATCACCCCGTAAAAAAAGCTGTCCGATAACGAACACTTGATTCGTTATCGGACAGCGATTATGGACAGTTTCAGATTTTATAATTCCCAACGTAAGGATCTCAGCAGTTCATCGATCTCGGCTGCCGAAATGGAGTCACGGTCGGCCTTATCGTAGATCGTGAGGAGAACAACCGTACCCTCATTATCTGCGCAGACAATGGCCTCCGTGTAAGTAATCACTCTCGCCCCATGGCTCTTTCCTTTTCCCTTGGAGGCGATGGCCATGCGTACCTTGCGAACGCCTTTGCCTAAGCTCGTCCCTTGATCGGGGTTCTCGCTCAAAGACTTACCCAAAGCCGATAAATCAGCCTTCAATGAGCTATACTTCTTACAGAGACGTTTGAACTCTTTATCGAAGTCTTAATGGGTTTTTATCCTATACCTCATTGAGCAACTCACTTAAGTCTCTAAACTTATGCCCCACATCCTTGCCCTCACGCAAATCCTTCACGTCTTGCAGGGCATTCCTTAGCCCCGCCAAGATCTCCTCCTTGGTAGGCTCCACGTAATCGTCTGCCGGCTTCTCTACCGGGGTTGCCTTACCGAAGGCAGCCATCTTCATACGGCGGACACTGTCGAGGGCCTTCTTGATCAACTGTTCATCCTCCAAAGACATCACCTCTTGCAGTAACGACATTTTTAATTCTATAGCTGTCATAAGCTTGCTCCTTTCTCATTAATAAATTGACAGACGCAAAGATAGACAATTTATTCGTAATGCAACGCCTCCGCCGGAGCCATCTTTACCGCCTTGCGGACAGGGAACCAGATTCCCATGCAGATCATGCCGGCCATCAGGAGGTAGGAGACGCTGAGGGTTACTAGAAAGCGGAGGATGGAGAGGGGCTCGCGGTAGGAATCCAGCTTATCCAAAAAGGCCATATTGAAGACGAAGACCAGTAGAATCGGAACAGTGATCGCCAAGAGACCCAGACCTTCCAGATACATGTACTCGCCCAGCCTGCCCCGGCTGGAACCGATCGCCATGCGGAGACCGATCTCGCTACGCCGCCGCTCGGTACGCAACCAGAACGTGCCTACGATACCGAAGAATACGTTCACGAGCAGGAAGGCCATCATGGAGAGTTTCTTGCTGTTCTCGTTCTTGGTAAACCGGAGTTGGTCATCACGCTGGTCGGCAAGGAGGGTGACACCGTGGACGAAGATGTTATTTACCGTCATCCGATCCGCTGTTTTCTCCAAGAAAGCGTACATCTCATCCTCGGTCATCGGGCGTTTCGTACGTACCGATAGTTCAGCGCTCCTTACGCCGAAATTCTTCACGAACTCCCGCAAGGACTCACCTTTCAATATCGTGAAAGCGCAGTTCTCCGGACGGTCGAAGTCATTGCTACGGAAGGTAGGAAGGACAGCGGCGATCGTGAAAGGCTCGGAAAGGTCGTCATTCTCCGAGATCTGCCGGCCTATGGCGGACTACCCCCCGAAGAAGAAATCCTCCGCCTCCGCCGTCACGACGAGCGGGCGGTAAGCGTTCTCCACCAGCGGGGTGATGGCACGGCCCTCCTTATCCTTCATACGGAATACATCGAAATAAGAAGGAGATACTTTCAGCTTGTGGTAGTTCTGTCCTACCGCCTTCGAGGTATCAGCGCCCAAGAGAAGGAGCGTACCCCACGAACTTCCGTTTGAATAAGGCATGGACCAATACGTAACACATACTTCCTCGACCTCCTGCTCTTGGCGGATACGTTCCATAAGCTTCAACAAATCCTGTGTTGCGTTCGAGTCGTAAAGTGAGTCGGGCACATAACCCGGGGCGTTCGACGAGAGCGTGGAAAGCTTGAAACGCCACGTATTCGAGATATCATATCCCATCGGGGCGTTATAGCAGCGCACATCCACCCATAACTTATCCATCATAAACCAAAGGGCGCACATCACGATAACCAACTCGCCCAGTATCCAGCCGTTGCTCTTGCGCTGGGCCCATATTATTTTAAATATATGCTTAATCATAATTTGATAGTTGACAATTGACAACTCATTGTTCATTATTCATTGGATTCACTCATTCCCCTTTAACGCTTCTACGATCGGTTGCCGTGTCGTACGCCATGCCGGTATCCCGGCGCTTAATATATTCAGCAAGAACGTAAAGATAAGGGCGGAGATAAATAAGCCCGGTTTAATAAGCATAGGCGCCGTAAGGCTCACGTTCTCGCTCAACATGAAAGGCTTCCCTACCACCAGCAACACCATCGAGAGACCGATACCGATCACGCCACCGATCAAGGTCAGCACAAAGTTCTCCGATAAGATCTGCATCAAAAGATTCTGCCCCGTAGCCCCGAAAGCCTTACGTAAACCGATCTCTTCTTTCCGCTTCTGCACGGACGATTGGATCACGCCCGTTAAGTTCAGCGCCGGGACCAAGAGCAAAAAGAATAGGAAAGCGCCCGATCCGGCCAAGAAGGTAGGCCAGTCCACCTTTTGAAAAGCGCCGCTTCCCATGGCCGTATCCAACTGGGAAAGTAGCCCGGAAGGGAAACCTACGTTATAATCGGTCTTGCTGTCATTGTAGCGACGGACCTGTTGGTCTAGCTCCGAGCGTATGGCATCGAAGTCGGAAGAGGAACGAGCCAATAAGGCCACGCTGAAATAACCGGCCATATTCTCCCCATACTCCCCATTTACACGGGTCAGGGCCTCATTGCTGCTATAGGGTATCCATACCTGAGCGTAGGAGCTCATCAATGAAGAAGGTACGTCACGCACCACACCGCAGACGGTGAAAGTGATAAAATCCATCACGACCTGCCGCCCGACGGCCTGTCCCGTTCCGAACAAATCGGTCGCCACTTGTTCCGACAGCACCATCTTCGGTATACCGGATTGAAAATCAGCCTCGCTAAAGGGGCCCCCTTCCAAGAAAGGATGGTCGAATATTTTCCAATGGCCCGCGTCCGTATAACAAATCTCATACTCCTTGAAGAGCCGTCTATTGGGCAATGACAAGGAATGGCTATCACTACAATAGCCGGATACGGCCTCTGGTTTCCGCAAGGTGTAGAAACATTCCTTCACGACCTCGCTGGACATACCTCCACGGTTATACTCCGGGCCATTGGGATTTTTCGTACCGACTTCCGTACCCCAGACATACATAAACCTAGACCGATTGGACTCAGGGGCATATCCCGTGGATTTAATCTGGAACACCAATACCATCACCAACACCATGGCGATCGCAAGGGCCGTTCCCGAAATAGAGATTACGCTTACGAGCGTATTTTCACGCAGCATTTGAACCGCTTGTTTGATGTACTGCTTATACATAAATCTAATCGTTTGTTATTATTCTACATATTATTCGTAATGCAACGCCTCCGCCGGGACCATTCGGGTAACCTTGCGCACAGGCAACCAGATACCGAGGCAGATCATGCCGCTCATCATTAAATAAGTTATACCGAAAGAGATAGCGAAACGCCCCGTCGTAAACGGCAGGCGATAGGTATCTATAGCATCCGTCGCCACCATATTGATAGCGAAGAGGGCGATAAACGGAAGGGTTAACGCCAATAGGCAAAGACCTTCCAGATACAGATACCGCCGTAACGTGCCATCGTAAGCACCCAGCGCCATCCTCAAGCCGATCTCTCCCCGGCGGTTCTGCGCACGGAGCCAGAACGTACCGATAATGCCGAAAAAGACGTTTACCAGCATGAAGGCCATCAAGGAGAACTTATTGCTCATCTCACGCCCCTTACCATCCAGATGAATATCCCGGAACTCCCTGATATTGCTGATGCCATAGACAAATAGATTGTCCGCCGCCAACCGGTCTCCCATCTCATTCAGAAAACGATTCATGTCGTCCCGTGTATAGTTTCTTTTCATCCGGACGCAAAGCTCCGCATTCCGGGCTCCAAACTGATTGACAGTCTCGTTAAACAATTCCCCCTCAAGGCTCTGGAAAAAACATGGCTCCGGAGATTTATACTCGTCGGTCCGGATAGAGGTTGATACGGAGGCGACCGTAAAGGTATTATCCAATTTACTATGCCTCACCTTCCTTCCACGAGCCAGCCGGCCATGATAAAACACGTCTGCCATCTCCTTGGACAAGACCAAGGCGTTATGTATCCCGGCGATCTCGTCCGCTACAGGTTTCCCCTCCGGAGTCTTGATCCGGAAAAGCTTGAAATATTCCGGGGTGACATTCCGGATCTGGAAATTCTCCCCAGATGTTAAGCTCGTGTCACCATCCAGAGGCTCTATCTCCCTCCAAGAATTTCCCATCGAGTAGGGACAGGAGTAATAAGTAGCGCAAACTTCCTCCACCTCGGACCATTGGCGTATTTGCGACATCAAGCGGGTCAGCTTCTCCGGCTCGGATAGCCCGGGAAGCGAATCCGAAGGGTTCCGTTCCTGCTCGCTTAACTTGAAACGCCATACGTTCGTGATATCGAATCCGAGGGGAGAGTAATAGGTTCGCGTGTCCACATAAAACATATCGACCATCAGCCAGAACACACCGGCCACCACCAACAACTCCGCGAATATCCAACCGTTACTTCGGCGCTGGTTCCATATTATACTTAGTATATGCTTGATCATATCATTCCTTTTCAGTAGTTATTTTTCACACGTTCGCATCCTTCAACGATTCCACGATCCGCTCCCTCGCTATCCGGAATGCGGGTAATCCCGAGCTTAGTACATTCAATACCAACGTAAAGAACAGGGCCGCCACAAACAACAAGGGCTGGAAAAGCATGCCAAAAGTTATCACCGTATCTTTTGTCAGCAAGAACGACCGGCCTACATAGAGCAATACGACCGACAAACCTACCCCCAAAACACCTCCTATCAACGTAATGATCAGGTTCTCGCAAACAACCTGCGTAAACAGACGTTCACCGGTAGCCCCAAAAGCCTTGCGAAGCCCCATCTCCGGCCGCCTTTTCTGTACGGCGGATTGTACGATCCCTGTCAGGTTCAAGGTCGGTACCAGCAGCAGGAACAGAAGCACCCAGCCAGTTGTCTTCAGGTATTCGCCCCAACCTACCCGGTTATAGCCATACCGACTACCGGAACCTAAGGCCAGTTCCAGATGGGTGAAAGGCTTGGGAATCGTCAAGATGAAATCCGCTTTGCCGGCGTTGTAGCGGGCTACCCCTTGCTGGATCTCCGCATATATGGAATCGATGTCCGAGAGCTTATGCGCCAAGATCTCCGCCCCGAAAGGGCCACACATCCCGTCGCAACCTCCGCTATTGGTGTACAGGGTATTCGCCGTATAAGGCATCCATACATCGGCGAATGCCTCGCTGGCCGCTTTCGACGGGCGCTTTACCACTCCCGCGATCGTGCAAGGCATCACGTTATTTACCAAGATATCACGACCGACCACGTCTTGGGTACCGAACAGGATACCCGCCAACTTATCGGAAATAACCACGTGAGGCAGACCGGAATTGAAATCGGCCTCCGTAAAAGGCTTGCCGGAAAGGAACTTGAAGTCAAATACTTTCCAAAAGGCGGGATCGGTATAATAGACAGTATATTCCTCGAACAATCGTTTACCCGGAATGGAGATAACGTGGCTATTCTGTGCCGTCACGGTTACGGCCTCGGGCTTTTTCAGCGTATAGAGGCATTCACGTATCGTCTCGGCGGAAAGGCCCGTATTGTTATTCTCGCTCCCATCCTTCGATTTAGTGTTCACGGAGTAGATATAAAGCATCCGGTCTCGCTTCGATACGGGGCTATAACCTACCAGCTTGATTTGGAATTGCAACACGACAACCAAGATCATGGCCACCGACAGCATCGTACCCAAGATAGAAACCACGCTTGTAAGACGATTCTCTCTCAGCGCATGGATGGCTTGTTTAAAGTATTGCTTGAACATCCTTTATTTCAATTTCAGTTTATTCTTTTCCTTGAAGCTTGTCATATCGGAAACGACTACCTCGTCGCCCGGTTCCAAGCCATTGACTACTTCGACATACTCAAAGTTGCTGTCTCCCAGCTGTACCTTCCGCTTGATCAATTGGTTTCCGTTGACAACAAACAACTCATACTCTCCTTTCCCGACGTAGAACGAGGCGTTGGAAATACGCAGCACATCGTCCTTGATGGCATTCATCACGTATACATCGGTCTTCAAACCGGAGCGCAAGCGGCGATGATTATCCTCCTCCAACTGTACCGTGAAAGAGATTACACCGTTCTTCGATAAGGGGGTAACATCGCTAACCACCCCATCCAGTTTATCGTTGCCGATCTTTACAACGGCTTTGCTACCGGCGGCGATCCGGTCACCATAGGTATCGGCGATCTCCCCCTCTATCTTGAAATGGGACAAGTCGGAGACGATAGCGACACGACTGCCTTGAGAGACTTGGGCACCTACCTCGTTGTTCACGTAGGTCAGGATCGCCTTGCGGGGAGAGCGTATCTGGGCGTCTTCCAAGGTACGCTTCGTCTCGGCTAGGCTCTTTCGGAAGATGTTCAGGTCGAGTTCTTTCACTTTATAATCGGCATCCGTCAAGGATTTCTCGTTCTCATATTTTTGCTCATCCTCTTTCAGTTTCAAGACGCTAACGTTATAGTCCAGTTCCACTTGACGGACCTTATCGGTCGTTCCGGCGCCTAGGCTATCCAGATAACGCTCGTTGCGCAACTCCACTTCCTTTCGGTTCAGTTCCATGCGAGAGACTTTCAATTGCATCTCCATCTCGGAAAGCTTATTGCGGTTTTGGATACGGAGTTGATCCAATTGGAGGCGTTTCATTTGCTCCTCGTCCAATTGTTTCTTATAATCCGTCTCGGCGCTTAGCAAGTCCAGTTTCAAGATCGGAGTACCTACATCCACGGAATCGCCTCCCTTTTTATAAATCTCGACGATACGGGAGTTGATCGGTGAGTTGATGATTTCCTCGAAAGCAGGTACCACCTTGCCGGATGCGCTAACGGAAACCTCGATCACTCCTTTATCTACCGTTGAAAAAACCAAGTCCTTCCGTTGCAGGCTGGTTTGCATAAAACCGATCACCCCGCCAATCAAGACAACGGCAATACCGATCCCCGCCCCCAGCTTTATAAACTGTTTACGCTGCTCCTTCTGCCGAACCTCTTTTGATATCTCTCTGTCCATATTTCGTTTGTTTTTATTTTCCACCCTCCAAAGAGCAAACCCCGTGCCAAAAACGTAAGTAACTGATTCTATGAGAATATCCATTTTTAGTACTGTTCGATTTCGGACACTGTGTTCGGTTTCGCTCAAAACTTTTCCGATAGGCCTGTTGTTCTATGCCCAAAACTTATAAACGCAAAATGTATGAACACAAGACTTATCCTATTCACATGTATAGCCGGTCTGACTCTCTTTTTCTCTGGCTGTAGCAAAAATGATGATGATCATCAAGGTATTATCCCTCTCCCCCCGGTAGAGAACGCTTTTCAAGAGAAATATCCCGATGCCAAGAACCCTGTTTTTGAGATCGAAGGTAACTATTATGTGGTAGATTTCAATAATGAAGGTTCCGAGACAACCGCTTGGTTCACGGATCAAGGCGTATGGATGATGGAAAAGATAGACATCTCTTTCGCCCAATTACCGGCAGCGGTATCCACCGCCTTCAAACAAGGCTTTTACTCAAATTGGACCGTGGATGACACGTACGCCATCAATCGCCTAAATATGGGAATCGTTTACAAGATCGAGGCGGAGCAGTCCAATAGCGAAGTAGACCTGTATTATTCACAGTATGGAAACCTGATCAAAGCCGTGGACGATGAGATCAATAATGACGCACCGATCGTTATCCCGAAAGAGGTCAGCAACCTGATGGAGATCACTTTCGCCAACGCCGAGTTGCTGGATATCCAACAGAACAGCCTAGGTTACGAGCTGGATATGATCGATAACCAGATTTATAAAGTGGCGCAATTGAATAAGGATTACAGGTGGCAAAGTACCACATGGGCCATGTCCGAGCAAGAGGTTCCGCAGATCGTGATGCAAGGCTTCGAATCCTCCGCTTACGCTAGCGACAAGGTACAGTCCATATATACGTTATTGAATGCCAATGGCACCTTCTACCTATTCAAGGTTTCACATAACGGGCAGGACGAGACGATTACCTTTGATGTATTCGGGAATATCGTGAAGCCTGAATAAAGAGCGGAAACAACATCCAACTGATAACAAACCGCGCGATTCACAGCCGTCTCCGGACTTGAATCGCGCGGTTTGCGTTATATGATAATCAAGCTTATTTACTGATCAATTCCAAGGTCGCCCCTTTTACTCCCGGTGCGGAAGCCTCGAAATAGATCGTTCCCGGTTCCTCGGCCGTCTGCACGATAGCGGTAAGTTGCCCGCTAAACAGTTTCATTTCCGGAAGATGGAAGAGTTCCAGACTGGCGCTATTTCCATTTGCCGCCGCACGGTAGGCTCCGGCACCACGAACCTTAAACTGGATCTGTCGGGTATCATCCGGACAAAGGTTACCGTTCTTGTCTACGACTCTAACATTGATGAAAGAAAGGTCTTTTCCGTCAGCCGTCAATTGGTTACGATCGGCGGATAACTCAATATGATGCGGCTTCCCTGCGGTATGAACCTCCTCCTCGGCCACAGCGTTACCCTCCTTATCATAAGCGACCACCTTCAAAGTTCCCGGCTCGTATTTGGTATCCATCCACATCAAGCGATACCGTTTCTGGCGCTCGAAACTCTTTTGAGCCGCTTCGGTATAACTACTATCGATACCGATGCTTAGATCTTTCGTACGTTTCCCTTGGCTCTTTCCGTTGATAAACAATTCGGCGGAAGGATAATTGGTATAAACGAATACGGGTGTCACCTCGCCCTCACGTCCCGGCCATGTCCAATGCGGCAGGATATGCAAGGTCTTGGCGCTTTTGTTCCAATGACTACGGTATAGATAGTAACGATCCTTGGGGATACCCGCCAAATCGATAATACCGAACAAGGAGCTATGGCTTGGCCAATTCGTATAATAAGGAGTAGGCTCGCCCAGATAATCAAATCCTGTCCATACGAATTCCCCGATACAATACGGAAGGTCCTCATGCTGGATAAAATCGTCTTCCGGCAGATTAGACCAGTTGCAATGCTCCACGTCGTACGAGGAACTTTGGTGATCCTCATAGACAGCCATCGCCTTACGCTCTACCGGGAATTTATAAACCCCTCGTGAGCTAACTGTGGAGGCCGTCTCGCTTCCCAAGATTATTTGCTGAGGCAGTTTCTTATAATTCACTTGATAACGGAACGGACGATAATTGAATCCAGCCACATCCATCACCGCCGCCATATTATTATTCACGACGGCATCCGGGGCATCCATACCTTGCGTCACCGGACGAGTCGGGTCTTCCCGATGGCAGATATCCTGCAAGAACCTAGAGATCTTACAACCGCTCTCATCCCATTGGTTAGGCACCTCGTTACCGACGCACCACATCACGACGCTCGGGTTATTCCGGTAATGATGTACCAAATTCACGAGGTCTTTCTCCACCCATTCGTCGAAAATCAAATTATAGCCGTTCGCGCATTTCGCCTTGTTCCATTCGTCGAAGCTCTCTGCCATCAACATCATACCCATCTCATCGCAAGCCTTTACCAACTCGGGAGCCGGCATATTATGGGAAGTACGGATAGCGTTGCATCCCATGTCCTTCAAGATCCGGATCTGACGACGGATAGCGGCATCATTGACGGCAGCCCCTAACGGGCCTAAGTCATGGTGATTACAAACGCCTTTGAATACCGTCTTCTCACCATTCAAGAAAAAGCCTTTATTCGGAATGATCTCGATCGAACGGATACCGAACGGGGTCGTATAGAGATCTTTCAGTTGATCGCCCTCATAGAGACGAGTCTCCGCAGAATACAAGGCAGGCATATCCGGCGACCATAAAGTCGGGGTCTGGATGATAAACTCTTGGGAGAGGCTATTATCATTGTACTTAATCTGTGAGAGAGGCGTAGTCTGCTCCGTCAACTTTTGCCCGTTCGGATTCCATACACTGGTTTTCACGCTATACTTGCTGGCATCGGCCCCTTCCGGCAGTACGATTTTCGTCTGTACATTGACTTTCGCAAATTCCTTCGTGGCGGTCGGGGTCGTAATATAAGTTCCCCAGACCGGGATATAGGCGTTTTCCGTCACGATTACATGTACATTCCTATATAATCCCGCTCCCGGATACCAACGGGAGGATTCCGGCAAGTTCTCAAGGCGAACCGCCAAGGTGTTCTTTTTCCCCGGGATGAGCTGTTTCGTGATATCGAAATAGAAAGAATTATAGCCATACGGCCAATATCCAACCTCTTGCCCGTTCACGTAGACCTTGGCATGGCTCATCGCACCGTCGAACAGGATCGTGGCACGCTTCCCATCCGTAAATTGAGGAACCTCAAACTCGGTCCGGTACCAGCCAACTCCCACGAAAGGCAAACCTCCGGTTCGGCCGGCATGTTCCATGGCCTCCGTTTGTCCGTCTTGGGCGATAGCGACCTCTTGCTTATCATTCTGAGAGCTGAAAGGGCCGTAAATCGCCCAATCATGCGGAACGGTCACGGATTGCCACTTACTATCATTGAAAGTAGGATTGATAAACTCCGGGCAGTCTTCCCGGGCGAACTTCCAATTCTTTTCCAACAGGAACTCACTGCGTACTTGCGAGAAAAGCGCAGGGAAAAGGCAAAACAAACCGATCAAAATAGCGAAACTTGTTCTTTTCATTCGTTTTTTTGTGTTTTTGTTATTCATAGCGGAACAAAAATAAGTATTTTTGTCTCCAATACAAACTAAATCAAAAGAATTGCACAGCATGTTGTTACAATTAGCTTTCGTTTTAATAGCCATCATCATAGGTGCCCGTATCGGTGGTATCGGATTAGGCGTGTTAGGAGGTCTCGGACTCGGTATACTCACCTTTGGATTCGGGCTCCAGCCCACTTCCCCTCCTATCGATGTCATGCTTATGATCGTTGCCGTAATAGCGGCAGCTAGTTGTATGCAAGCCGCTGGTGGACTTGATCTGATGGTTAAGTGGGCGGAGAAATTGCTTCGCAAGAATCCTCAACGAATCACGATATTAAGCCCGTTCGTCACCTATTTGTTTACCTTCATAGCCGGAACGGGGCATGTGGCTTATTCGGTCCTTCCGGTAATCGCCGAGGTCGCTACGGAAACGAAGATCCGTCCCGAACGTCCGATGGCGATCGCCGTGATCGCTTCCCAGCAGGCTATTACGGCCAGTCCGATATCGGCGGCTACGGTAGCGATGCTTAGTATGTTATCCGGATATCATATCTCCTTGATGGATATCCTTATGATATCTGTTCCCTGTACTTTATTGGGGGTATTGGCGGGAGCGATCTATTCTTTAAGGGTTGGTAAAGAATTGGATCAAGATCCGGAATACTTAAAGCGGGTAGCGAACCATGAGTTCAGTACGAAGCATTACGAGACGAAAGGCGTGGAAAACCAAAAGAAAGCGGCTTTATCGGTCGCTATATTTGTTCTCGCAACGATAGCGATCGTTATTTTTGGTTCTATGGAGTCCCTACGTCCGGTCTTTACCGTCGGCACGGAAAAGGTCTCGATGCAGATGTCACATATTATTGAGGTATTAATGTTGACAGCCTCCGCTTTCATCTTATTATTCACAAAAACGGATGGAATCAAGGCCGCACAGGGTTCCGTTTTTTCCGCAGGCATGCAAGCGGTGGTAGCGATCTTCGGTATCGCTTGGATGGGAGATACATTTATCGCCGGCAATATGACTGAATTAAAGGGATCTATCGAGCATATAGTTACACAGATGCCTTGGTTATTCGGATTGGCCCTTTTCGTAATGTCCATTTTATTATTTAGCCAAGCGGCTACCATTCGTGCGTTATTGCCGCTAGGGATCGCATTGGGAATCTCACCCTATATGTTGATCGCTTTATTCCCCGCCGTAAACGGTTATTTCTTCATCCCAAACTACCCGACAGTCGTAGCCGCCATCAACTTCGATCGTACAGGCACGACCCGCATCGGTAAATACATCTTGAACCATTCTTTCATGATGCCGGGATTGATAGCGACCGGGGTTTCTGTAGGATTGGGGTTACTATTCATTCAATTCATATAATAAGAAAGCAAAAATAGAGACGCAGCATACACGCTACGTCTCTACACCCCACACCATATATCATATTATATTACTTCAACAATTTTTCCTGAATCAACTGCTTTAACTCCAGTTTTCCCATCGTGCCGATCATCATCTCACGGGGGCCGTCTAGCGGGCAAAACATCAAAGTGGGAATCGTTCGGATATTAAAGGCTGTCTCGAGTGCCTCCTCTTGATCTACATCCACCTTATAAATATAAATCTTCCCATCAAATTCTTTGGCAAACTCATCCAATATAGGGCTTAAGCGTTTGCAATAACCGCACCAAGGAGCGTGAAAATCTATGAGGCAAGGACGACTTCCTATATATTTCCAATCTTTGGGATTCGCCTCAAAATCACCGACATTGGCGATAAAACCATCTTTCGTTAAATCGATCACTACCATACTTCTCTATATTTTGATTTATAATATAACAAAGATAAGTATGAATAGGTTGCGGTATTTTTTATACTTTCGCGGCATCGTTTTAACAACAGACAGAATGCTCACACTTGATAAAATTTATCAGGCATCATATGCCTTGAAGACAGTCATCAGACGCACTGATTTAATCAGCGCTCCCAATATCAATCCGGAATCCCATATTTTTCTAAAACCAGAGAACTTACAAGTAACCGGATCGTTTAAAGTGCGCGGCGCTTGTTTCAAGATCGCCCAGCTTACGGAAGAAGAGAAATCGCATGGCGTAGTGGCTTGCTCGGCAGGAAACCATGCCCAAGGTGTGGCATTAGCGGCTACCGCTCATGGTATCAAGTCCTTAATCTGCTTGCCCGATAACGCTCCTATCTCTAAAGTCGAGGCTACTAAATCTTATGGGGCAGATGTATGCCTTGTCGAAGGTGTTTACGATGACGCCTATAACAAGGCTTTACAATTGAAGGATGAGAAAGGATACACATTTATCCATCCGTTTGATGATGAGGATGTGATCGCCGGACAAGGGACCATCGGTTTGGAGTTATTGGAACAACTCCCGGAAGTAGAGGCCGTAATCATTCCGATCGGAGGGGGTGGGCTGATCTCCGGAGTCGCCTATGCCATCAAGAACTTGAACCCGAATATCAGAGTTTACGGAGTGCAAGCCAAAGGAGCGCCCAGCATGTTAAACTCTATCGAGCATGGGAAAATCGAACGCCTCGAAGGTGTCCGTACCATAGCCGACGGTATCGCCGTAAAAGAACCGGGAATACATACTTTCGATCTTTGCCAGCAATATGTGGACGAGATCGTATCCGTGACAGACGATGAGATTTCCACCGCTATCCTCGCGTTGATCGAGCAACATAAATTAATCGCCGAAGGGGCGGGTGCCGTAGCCGTGGCCGCCGCCATGTTTAATAAAGTACCCATCAAAGGGAAAAAAGTAATCTGTTTGATTTCCGGCGGAAATATCGACGTGAATATCCTTTCCCGGGTAATCGGACGTGGTTTGCAGAAATCCGGCCGCTCTTGTTCCATGACGATCGAATTGGTAGACAAACCCGGACAACTACAGCACGTATCTGAAATCATTGCCTCTACCGGCGCTAACGTAGTATCCGTATATCACGAGCGTGTCAGCCATACGGCTGATATCAATGGCTGTTATCTGCGGTTGGAGATGGAAACAAGGAATCAACAGCAGATTAATGAGATCCGGCAATTACTCACCGTTTCGGGATATAAGATAGTGGAAGGATAAACAATTCGCCCCTAAGCATACAATTGATTGGCAAACCATTACTGTGCCACTACTTTCCATAGGCGTGGCACAGCCGTGCCATCTTAGTGGCACACTTGTGCCATCCTTATGGCATAGCTGTGCCATCACGGTGGCACAAGCGTGCCCTAAGAATGGCACAAGCTAAATATTAATATATTGTCTTAATGTATTCACATACTCCTCCATCGCCAAGCGTCCTTTATCTGTGATCCGGCAAACCGTTCGGGGCTTCTTCCCGGCAAACCCCTTCTCGATCTCGATATAACCAGCTTCATTAAGTTTGTCCAATTGGACGCTGAGATTTCCTGCGGTAGCGCTCGTCTTCTCCTTGATATAGACAAACTCCGCCTCCTCCACCGATAGTAAAATGGACATCACCGCTAGCCGGAGTTGGGAATGCAATAAAGGATCTAATTCTTTAAACATTGTTTTTTAGCTTTATTATTAAGAATATGCCCGGGAATAATCATCATTACCACAAATGAAAGGCCAAAATACAAATACCATAAAACTGTGACAGGATCATGATTTATCAAACTCATCAGCATGTGGATAACTAAAACGAAAGCAACCACCGGAGAGTAAATCATCCATTTCTCCCGCAAGATAATGCCATTTATAGATACCCCTAATCCACAATATAATAACGATAAAGGAAGCATCAATATAAAATTGACGGATTGCCCATAAAGCGCACAAAATACCGCGATCAAGACGAACGTCAGTCCAAACATACAGCCAAACACTTGCCATACCTTGGAGATCGTCTTGTCCGTATAAGTCACCACGGCCGGCTCACAACCTCTTTGCTTATATGAAATAACTGGTCCGACAGCAAACATGAGCATCCATCCCCAAGACCAAATATAATTTTGAGTACACAATATCAAGGAGGATATCACGACCGATAAGAGGACGGTAAAATATCCCCAATAAAGTAACACATTGCCACTCCCTACTTTCATGTTTCGCTTACTGGAGTTAATCATCTGAGTGATAATATCCAGACTTTCTTTTTCTGATAATTTTCTATCTTCCATAATTGTATTTATTTTATGTTATTTTTCATTCAGGCGACTCCGTTCGGAACCGGAACCTATCTCAATCTTACTCTTCCTTACTTTCTTTCCGCTATTGAAATTCCATGTCAACGCAACCTTAAAGACCCTTCCAGTAAGTCCGTTTTCATAACGGGATGATGTTCGATAAACATCCAACGTACTGGCGTACTCATTGGCTTGGTTAAAGATATTATCGACTGAAACTGCCAACAATAGCTTATCATTCAAAAGTTTCTTCCTCGCCATTACTCCAACCGTATGCCGGGGGGCGACCTCGCTATTACCGGAATATAGCTGGCTCGTTCCACTATACCGGGCCTCCACCGTAAAACCTGCCGGCAACGTAAAGGTAGCGATCACATTGGCAAACCCTAAATAATGAGACAAGAAAGAAGACAATTCCGTCATCCGGATATCCTGCCGTACGCCTATGAAATTCCCTGTCAAGTTACACCAAGTAAAGGGTTGATACGGCAAGCTGACCGCTACAAACCAATGGTTTTCCCGATCGTGATTTTCATACGTGATATAGGATACATCGGGATTCGCCACATCTTGTTTACAGAACTCCCGGATCAAGTCGTGGTGCAAGTTTCCTCCTACAGTCACCGTATAACGATAATTATAAACCAACGTTACACTGAAACGATTGATATAAGTAGGACGCAGATAGGGATTCCCGATCTGGTAGCTATAGTCCGAACTCTGTATACGATTCGGATTCAAGGTATAGAACGGAGGACGTTCGATATTACGAGCATATTGCCCGACCAGCATCCATCTCTTGATGGGATCGAACGCATAGGTCACGTTCAAGTTCGGAAAAAGATCCAGATAATCCCGACTAAAATCCTCACTTCTATCCGACGTCTTGGAATATTCCGCACGTACCCCCGCAGCAAACGACCAGTTCTTGATCTCCGCAGAGAAAGAGGCGTAAGCTCCTACTATATTTTCATTATATCTCAAGGTATATCCATATTCCTCATTTGGAATCCAGCTACCACTAGAGGTTACCCCCTCATACAAGGAATGATCATCCATCAATGTATAGGCATATTTGGTCCCGATTTTCAAAGACATTTTTTCACGCAAATTCTTTTGGAAAGAAATATCGGTTGTCGCCATATCATAATCCGCCGCCGCATGACTCCGGTAAACCGTGTCATAGCTCCAACTAGACTGTTCATAACAGATCGTATGGAAATTATCCCCGGTTGATCGCTTACTTACGTAATCGGCTATGACCTTAAATACCGAGCCTCGATCATCCATTTCGCGTAAGTAATTGACCGTAGCGGAAAACGTGTTATAATCATCCTTCTGTCGATAATTCCCCGTACTCTTCATAGGATAAGAGTTCTTTACTAAATCCGTTTGACTCCAAGATGTTCCATCCGAAGCTTGATTGATATATTCGATCTCAGCTCCGACACTATTCAGCGAATCGATCTCGAAAATAGCCCCGACACGTCCATTCCCATATTTGGAATCCGTATCATACAAAGATTGAGACACAAACTTATTCCCCACCGTTCCGTATTCCCTGTTGGAGTTCATCTCTCCTTTATCCCGGGGAGTAAAAGTACCCGATACCGCTCCATTCAAGCTCCATTTCCCGACACGTGCATTTACGGACGCCGATGGAATATACCCTTGTAAAGATGGAGACAATGACGTACCTAAAGATACATATCCTTGCATACCGTTATCCGGACGTCGCCGCAATGAGATCTTGATCACTCCACCCTTAGTTGAGGCCTCATACTCAACTCCCGCGATCGGTATTACCTCAATCCTTTTTATATCCTCCGATTTCAAAGACCGCAAATAAGCCAGTAGTTCCTCTCCCGTTAAACGAATCTCACGATCATCCACAAACACCTTCGTTCCTTGCGCCCCGTTTATCGAGATAGTTTCATCCGAGAGCCAGACACCCGGTGCCTGTGACAATAATTCCGTACCATCCTTTCCGGCAGATGGCATGACCGACATGATAAAGCGGTCCGCCTTCCGCTCGATATTCTTCGCTTGAACAACAACTTCCCTCAGAACATGGTTCGATAGATCTAGAATCAAGGAATCCCGCCGTTTTATCGGCAAGATCAGCTCTTTCCGTAAAGGCTCGTATCCGAGGCATTGAACAACAAGCCTATACTTCCCAGCCTCCGCCTCCATGCTAAAATCGCCATCACTATTGGCCACGGTACCCTCTACCTGTTTTTCTCCCGATAAAAGCACAGCGGTCGCATATTCCACGGCATTTCCCTCCGCATCGGAAACATGGGCTTTATAAACCGTTTGTCCCGAGATCTTTTGGGCACTACTCCCGCCTATCGCCAAAATCCAGAGCCATAGTAGTAAAAACCGTACCATGGCTCTATTGATTTACCGGATAATACAGTTTTAATTTGAAAGTCGCTTCCTCATCCTTCACCTCGCAACTTTTCAACACATATCCTTCCGCAGGCCCTTTTCCTTCCAGCATATCCATTTGCCAATTCTCGTTCTCGTCATGGAATACGGACAGATCAAACTTTTCCCAATCCACGTTTTCCAGCCGGATCGTAACCTTTCCTTTCTCAGACTTCGCCATGCCATAAACAGGCTTGGTATCTTTTCCTGACTGAGCCATAACTAGGATATTCCCATGGTTATCACGTATATTTCCAATCTCTACAATAATAGTACGTGCCTCTATGCAACCACATACCAACATGAATAAAGATAATATGAATAAAACTCGTCTCATTTTAGTATCCTCCTCTTAATTATTATCACTGTTACTGCAAACAAGTTTATTTTATAAACCATCCATGGATAAAAAAATGCAAAGGAGCTGCGCATCACTCTTTGCACATCACAAATATAGATAAGTTTATTTTATAAACCAAATAATATTATAAAATATTCCAATAAAAATTTGACTCTGCAAAATACAGCCAAAATCCCCCACTAACCCTCCTAGAAAACACGTACATGCTTTCAAAACAACTATTTTAAGTTTGAAACAAAGCAACTTTTTCGCTATATTGCGCACATTTAGAATATATATGAACAGGACCAACATACAAATAACTAAAGATATGAACGAACGAATAATTGCTATACAAGCAGATATTACGACATTGGATGTAGACGCCATCGTAAATGCCGCGAACAATAGCTTATTGGGAGGTGGCGGCGTAGACGGTGCCATCCATTGGGCCGCCGGTCCGGAACTCCTTGACGAATGCCGGACTTTACAAGGATGCCCGACCGGAGAGGCGAAGATAACGAAAGGTTATCGATTGAAAGCCCGTCATGTCATACACACCGTCGGTCCCATCTACCGAAACGGACAACACGGAGAGCCGGAGCTACTGGAAAATTGTTATCGAAACTCCTTGCGATTGGCGAAAGAGAACAGACTGAGAACAATCGCTTTCCCATCAATAAGCACCGGCGTATATGGCTATCCTATCGAGGAGGCGGCACGGATAGCGATCCGCACGATCGATACCTTCCTAAAAGAGAATCCGGAAATCCAGCAAGTCACGATGTGCTGTTTCTCCGGATACGACAAATCGGTTTATACGAAAGCGCTGGAACAAATTACAACTCACGAGCCGTAATGTGGAAACACCCTTGCTTGCGTTCGTGCTTGATATAGCAACGATCCGCCCTGCGCAAATCACGAAGCACGGAGGCAAGCACCATTTTCAAGCGGTCCTTATCAATATTTAAGGTATCTTTCTCATCTATCTTAGTATAGCGTACCCATGATACATCGAACGTAGTTCCGTATTGGTGGGCAGAGTTGAGAGAAGAGTTCGTATTCCTTTTTCTCAATTTCTTGACATCGGCAACCGTACGGGTTACACTGGTTACCTTTATTTTATAGATGGAAGCATTCAAGTTTTTCAATGAGTCTTGGAAGTTTTTCCCGATATCCTCCAGCAGATTAGCGGCTTCCGGCACCAAATACGGAATAGAGTGCGTCAACTCCTCTACCTCGTAATAGTCATTCGTCTTGATCTCCACCATATCCCGGGAGGCGTGCTCCGCTCCTTCCCTCGAAGAGACAGGCTCTATGCCGATCTTCTTCGCAACGGACAAATGAACGTCATTCAAATCATTAAAATCACGATTATAGCTTCCATTGTACCAAATCTTCTTCAATTCACCTCTTTTCTCCTTACAAGAAGAAAAAGCCGTCGCCGACACGATCACGACCAGCAACAACATCACATTAAACACAGTCTTCATCTTCATTTCCTTCGTTTTGCCTGACAAACATACGGAAAAATCCGAAATTCCCCCTTAACTCCAATTAGTTTTTCTCTAAATGGTAGACGAACGGCTGAAAGATGTGTTCCCGTGAAATAAAACTTCTCCCTTTGCATCAATGGATAAAGAATATTACTAATTTTGTAACTTGATTCGAATAATAAAAAATAGCACATCTTTTTGAAGCGTAATTTAATAAAAGGAATAGCGGATGATTGAAAGAATTTATATTCTTGAAAGCGTAGACCCGGTAATTTTCTACGGTGTGAATAACTCTAATATGCAATTGATCAAGACATTGTTTCCGAAATTGCGTATCGTTGCCCGTGGAAATGTGATGAAAGTGATTGGAGATGAAGATGAGTCCGAGCTTTTTCTCAAGAAAATCCGTGAGGTGGAAAAATACTGTGAGGAGTTTAACTCGCTCTCCGAAGACGTGATTCTGGATATTATAAAAGGGAAAGGCCCCACGGTCGTGAAGCAGGAGAACCTGATCATCCACGGCATGAATGGCAAGCCGATTACCGCACGTACCGAGAATCAACAGTTATTGGTAAAGGCTTTCGAGAACAACGATCTGGTTTTCGCCACAGGACCCGCCGGTTCGGGCAAAACATTCGTCGCTATCGCCCTAGCCGTAAAAGCATTAAAGAATAAGGAAGTACGGAAGATCATCTTAAGCCGTCCCGCCGTGGAAGCCGGAGAAAAACTGGGTTTCTTGCCGGGTGAGATGAAGGATAAGCTAGATCCCTATCTGCAACCGCTTTACGATGCCTTGCAGGATATGATACCGGCAGCCAAGCTGAAGGAATATATGGAGAATAACGTGATACAGATCGCCCCGCTAGCGTTTATGCGCGGTCGTACCTTGAACGACGCCGTCATTATATTGGACGAGGCGCAAAACACGACGACGCATCAAATCAAGATGTTCTTGACCCGCTTGGGTATGAACGCCAAGATGATCGTCACCGGAGATGTCACGCAGATAGACCTTCCGCCTTCTACCACGTCCGGATTGATACAGGCCATGCAAATATTGAAGGGCGTAAACGGGATCGGTAAGATCGAGTTCACCAAGAAAGATATTGTCCGGCATAAACTTGTCCAACGAATCGTAGAGGCTTATGATAAGTTCGATGATAAACGGAAGAAAGAGATCAAAGAGGCAAAAGAGAAGAAAACGAATATAGACAACAACTAAAAGTAAGAGTCATGAAGAAGGCATTAGTTAAAACAGACTTCAATTTCCCGCGACAAAAGAGCGTATACCATGGGAAAGTACGCGACGTGTACAACATCAATGACGAGGTATTGGTAATGGTCGCTACAGACCGTATTTCCGCTTTCGATGTTATCTTGCCGGAAGGTATTCCTTACAAGGGACAAATGTTAAACCAGATCGCCGCCAAGTTCCTTGACGCTACGACTGATATTTGTCCGAACTGGAAAATGGCGACTCCGGACCCGATGGTAACGGTTGGCGTTCAATGCCAAGGTTTCCCGGTTGAGATGATCGTACGCGGTTATCTGTGCGGAAGCGCATGGCGTGCTTATAAGAGCGGCGTGCGTGAGATCTGCGGCGTGAAACTACCGGAGGGTATGCGTGAAAACCAACGTTTCCCCGAACCCATCATCACCCCGACCACAAAGGCTGAGATCGGAGAGCATGATCAAGATATCTCTAAAGAGGAGATTCTCGCTAAAGGTTTGGTCTCTAAAGAGGACTACGAGGTTCTTGAGAAATATACGATGGCCTTGTTTAAACGCGGTACCGAGATCGCTAAGGAACGTGGCTTGATCTTGGTTGACACGAAATATGAGTTCGGTCATCGTGACGGCAAGATCTATTTGATCGACGAGATCCATACTCCGGATTCCTCCCGTTATTTCTACTCAGAAGGATACGAGGATCGTTTCGCCAAAGGGGAACCGCAGAAGCAACTTTCCAAGGAGTTCGTCCGCGAATGGTTGATGGAAAATGGCTTCCAAGGTAAATCCGGACAGAAAGTTCCTGAAATGACACCGGAGATCGTAGAAGGAATCAGCAACCGATATATCGAATTGTTCGAGCATATCACAGGGGAGACTTTTGTAAAAGGCGAGACTGATAACTTGCTGAACCGCATCGAGAAAAACGTTACCGAATATTTACAGAATAAATAAGATACCGCACATGACACAGTATGGTTCAGAGACAATACTTCCTTATAACAAAGAGGAACAAAAGGGTACGCAAGTCAAACGTATGTTCGACTCGATAGCCGAAACGTATGATCAACTCAACCATACTCTCTCATTTGGTATCGACAAGATATGGCGCAGGAAAGGGATCGCTTTCCTGCGTCCTTTCTCTCCTAAAACGATACTGGATATCGCTACCGGTACCGGAGACTTGGCTATCTCCATGTACAAAAAGCTGCGACCCGACCATATCGTCGGTGCCGACATCTCGTTAGGCATGATGGAAGTGGGACGGAAAAAAGTAGCTGCCGCCGGTTATTCGGAGTATATATCCTTCGAGCAACAGGACTGTACGGCCTTGACCTACGAGGAAAACTCGTTCGATGCCGTAACCGCCGCTTTCGGGGTTCGTAATTTTGAGAACATAGAGCAAGGTATCTCAGAGATGTACCGGGTGCTGAAACCCGGTGGGCATATCATGATCTTGGAACTTTCCACACCGGAACATTTTCCCATGAGACAACTCTACCAGATCTATTCAAAGACCGTCATCCCCTTTATCGGACGTCTACTCTCTAAAGAAAAAGTCGCGTATAATTATTTGCCGGCTTCCATCAAGGTAGTTCCTCAGGGAAAGGTCATGACGGATTTACTCACCCGCCAAGGCTTCAAGCAGGCCCGTGTACGGACCTTTACCTTCGGGATCTGTTCATTATATACAGGATCTAAAGAATAAACAATAAAAAGGTTATGCAGAAATATGGCTTACTGGGATATCCCCTCGGACATTCGTTTTCTAAAACGTATTTCAACCAGAAGTTTGAGGCGGAGAAGATCGACGCTGAGTACTTGAATTTCGAGATTCCCTCTATCAAGGAGATTAAGAACGTAATCAAAGAAAACCCTGAACTTAACGGTTTAAACGTGACCATTCCTTATAAGGAACAAGTAATCCCATATTTAGACGATTTGGATGACGATGCCCGTCAGATCGGAGCGGTAAATGTCATCAAGTTCACAAAAGGTCTTTTCGGCAAACTTAAACTGAAAGGATATAACTCGGATATTATCGGATTCAAGCAATCGATTGATCCTTTATTGAAAGAAACGCACCGGAAAGCGTTGATCCTTGGTACGGGAGGGGCGTCGAAGGCAGTCTTCCACGGACTGAAACAGCTAGGCGTTGGTGCCACGCTGGTTTCTCGCAAACCGAAAGAATTTTGTATCACGTACGATGAGATTACTCCGAAAACCATGGAGCAATATACGGTGATCGTAAACACGACTCCCTTAGGCATGTTCCCTAATATAGACTCATGTCCGGATATCCCGTACGATTTACTTACGCCGAATCATCTATTGTATGATTTACTTTACAATCCGGATGAGACCCTTTTCATGAAGAAAGGAAAAGAAAAAGGCGCCGTCGTGAAAAATGGTCTGGAAATGCTTCTATTACAGGCTTTCGCCGCTTGGGAGATCTGGCAGAAATAGATCGAACGATATCTTTCCAACCACATGATTCGATGAAGCTAGCTTCGTGAGCCAATGAAGTTAGCTTCGTGAGCCAATGAAGTTAACTTCACAAGCGTATGAAGTTAACTTACTTCAACCAAGTCAATACATAGTCCGGTGTAACTTGATATGCCAACTCATATTCCCGACATGCCTCGGTCCGGGTTTCTCGTCCCTTAAACGTCCCACTCGATAAATAAGGAAAAGGATTCACGTGAAGATGCTTTTGAAAGTCCACTCCTTCCTGCCCGATTATCTTGAACAAGGTTTCTTTGGCGCACCAATGGATTAATAGATGCTCGACCTCATGCTCCAGATCGATACCCGCCTCTTCCTCCGGATTCATAAAGCGACTTCGTATTTTCAAGATCCGGTCCGAACGATACTCGATATCGATCCCTGTCGGACGCTTATCCAAGATTACCGCCACATAATCTTTCGTATGAGATATACTTATATATAAAGGTACGCACGCGAGGAACGGGGCACCCGTAGAATGATAGTCAACCCTTACCTCCTCTCCTAAAAGCTCTTTTAAAAGCACCCGGCTGGCGAAATGTTCCTGCCTCCGCTTCTCTGCCGATACCCGCTCCAAAAAAGAAGAATAGTCCGCTTTATGCTCAAGCATCCCCAAAAGCTCATCAGAACTTTCTTCCATTTTCCAGACTCCATGCAGCGGCGAGAGTTGTTTATATAGCAAGGCCATATTATTCTTTCCAACTAAAAGTTTGTATAAGTTCTATGATATCTTCCCGGATATATTGGATAGCGGGAGCTAATGAATCCGCATTGGGTTTACAGTCAAAATACAAGGCTCCCCGGAAGAAATTCGATACACTATCTGTCAACAGGAATTGTATGGGAGAAGCCGATTCTCCATCCAGAAGAAACAGCGAGCCATAAACGTTTGCGGCAGGGTTGGAATACGCTTTCTCCGATATCCGATTCTCCGACTTTATTTGGCGGGCGACGAAAGAGCGGCTTTCCGTCTCCACCGTCACCAAGGACGCGGGAGTAATTGGCAAATAGCTGCAATAAAGCTTAGCCTCTAACTCCGGATACGAGATATTCAAGCCCGTAACACCCTTCTTTTGATCCGGCACCTCTATGACCGCAGTCTGAGAGACATCAAAATTAAAAGGCAGGTAACTGAGATCAAGCGGTTTATATTGTGCCTTCGAAGGTTCGATACGAACATAGCCCCGTGGCTTCGGCGTATATTCCACACACGAAATACAGCATATCCCTAAAAACAGAGAACCTCCTATGACAGCAGCTATCCATTTCATAAACATTTACTTCGTATCTTTCCCATTCTCATCATTCCCTGTACCTTCAGGGATACGGTTAAATTTAACCTTTAATATCCTCCTGTTATCCACTTCCAGCACTTGGAAACGATATTCCTTAAAATCTATAATCTCCCTACGGCGTGGAAAATCCCCTTTTATCTCCAACAAAAGACCGGCCAAAGTTTCCACTTCTTCCGTCAATTTACCAAAATCTGAGGGATCGGCATCGATAACTCGGAAGAAATCCGTCAATAATATCTTTGCCTCAAAGATCAAGCTACCGTCTGCTAAACGGATGAATTGTTGCTCATCCTCATCATACTCATCGGAGATCTCTCCGACAATTTCCTCTAGGATATCTTCCATCGTCACGATACCGGAGGTACCGCCAAACTCATCGACCACGATCGCCATATGAATTTTATTGGTACGGAACTCTTCCAGCAAATCATCGATCTTCTTGGTTTCCGGCACGAAATAGGCCGGTCGGATCAAACTCTGCCAACGGAATGTATCGGGCTTGTCAATATAGGGCAATAAGTCCTTGATATATAAGATACCTTTTATATTATCCTCAGTCTCGGAATATACCGGAATACGCGAATAGCCGGATTTGATAATAAAATCAACCACCTCACGGAAACTGATCTTGATCTCGATATCTTCCATATCCAAACGAGGAGTCATGATCTCATCAGCGGTCTTATTATAAAACTTGATAATCTCCGCCAGCATCTCCTTCTCCTCCGGGATCTCGGTAGAGGTTAGCTCTAACGCTTTAGAAAGCTCATCTACAGAGATATCATATTTCTTTTTCGCTAACGCTTTATTGATGACCGATGTGGAATTAACCAAGATTTTCGAGAATGGGCGGCAGAAGCGTTCCAAACCACTTAATACGGAGGCTGAAAAACGAACAAAACGCAAAGAATTCTTCTGTGCGTAAATCTTAGGCATGATCTCCCCAAAAAGTAAAAGCAAGAAAGTCAGTAGAATCGTCTCAAGCACAAAGCCTAGAAGAGGAGCGGCCGAGAAATTAATCCAAGCGTTAATCGCATAGGTACACAACATAACGACCGCCACATTTACGAAATTATTAGCGATCAATATAGATGCCAATAGATACTCCGAACGTTTAAGGAGACGTTTGATAACAGGATCTGCCGGGCGATTCTCTTCCCCGATCTCATTTAGGTCGCCCGGGGTTAGAGAAAAGAATGCCACTTCAGAGGCCGACACGAAGCCGGAAACAAACAGCAGTAAAAAAGCGAGGCTTAATGCGATCACAGGACCCGCTGTCAGCGCCTGCACCGTTACGTTTTCAAATAAGCCCGATAAATAATAGTCCGAGTCCAAGGGAAACAGTATTAGTTAAACAATATCAGAACGGGAGATCATCCGCGTCACTGGATTCTGAGAATGCGCTAGGCTGCGAGGCGGCTGGCTGTTGATAAGCGGTATTTGGCGCCGTAGTCGGTTGAGCCGATTGTCCTTGCCCCACATTGGGCTGCATACTACCGCCTTGTGCAGTCGTATTTCCACCATCGGCCGGACGGGAACCCGTACTGTAAAACTCGATACGATCCGCATGGATCTCCGTAACATATCGTTTCACGCCGCTTTGGTCATCATAATTACGAGTACGAATCTTGCCTTCCACATATACACCGGAACCTTTACGTACCCATTTTTCCACGAAAGGAACCAAATCCCGACGAACTACGATATTATGCCACTCCGTACGTTCCGGAACCACCGTTCCATTTGCCAACGTATACCCACGTTCCGAGGTTGCCAGCGGGAAATTAGCGACAGCGGCACCACTGTCAAAATAGCGAACGTCAGGATCTTTGCCTACGTTGCCGATCAATATAACCTTATTCAATGACATAATTCAAATTCTTAATAACCATACAAAGAAACACAAATTCAATCATTCTCACAAGTTTCCGTTTAATTTCTCTAAATAAATATGTATCAGCCGGGGAACGGCATACTTCTCAATATCCCGGCAAGGCAAAGAGAGATAATTCCCCAAGGATTCCGGAACCAGCTCTATCTCTATTTGATAGAAAGAAGCGTATAAAATTTGATGGGAGAGCGTATGCTTTACATTCGATAACCCTTGGGTGATACTCAATTTTCCAGCATCTCCCAATAGGTTACGGAAGGCTTGCGTCTCACACAAACCGGAAAAATCCATCGCATGATCCGTCTCGATCAAAGGAAATTCATACAAGCCGGTCCAGATATCCTTCCCCGCCCGTCTGTTCATCCAAGTTTGTCCTTTATATATAATGTATAGATAGTGGAAATAACGATCCCTTGTCTTCGTCTTATTTTGTTTCACCGGATAAGCTTGCACATTGCCGGAAGCGAACGCCATGCATTTATCTTTTAGCGGGCACACCCCGCAGTCCGGGTTTTGAGGAACACATTGCAAAGCACCCAATTCCATGATCGCCTGATTATGCGTCCCTGCGTTCTTAGGGTCCAAGATCATTCCGGCCAGTTCCGCGAATTGCTTTTTACCCTTCGTGGTGTCGATCGGCGTATCTACGGCAAACAAACGGGAAAGTACCCGGTACACATTTCCATCCACGACCGGACACGGTTGGTTCCAAGCAAAGGAGACGATCGCCGCCGCCGTATACTCCCCGATACCTTTCAAGGATAATACCTCTTTATAATTCTCCGGGAAAACCCCGTTAAACCGCTCCATGATAGATTTAGCCGCCGCATGTAAGTTACGAGCCCGGCTATAATACCCCAAGCCCTGCCAATATTTCAGCACCTCATCCTCTTCCGCCGCCGCTAGAGATGCCACATCCGGGAAACGTTCGGTGAAACGCAAAAAATACTCCAATCCCTGTACAACCCGGGTTTGTTGCAATATAATCTCCGATATCCAGATGATATAAGGGTCTCTCGTTTCCCTCCAAGGAAGCTCTCTTTTATAGGTTTCATACCACTCAACCAATATCCGGCTGATTTCTAACTCACTTTCATACTGTAACATAACTGCTCCCTTTCTCTCTTTTCAACATCATAACTATTTGATTACCGCAAACATACATATATATTACGAATCGAGAAGAATCTTTTTATTTAAAAATTGAAGCTCAATTCTTTTTCCACTTAAATAAAAAGCTATATATTTGCATTCCAAAAAATTAATAGGTCAAAATCAATTAATTAATTTATAGACATGACTAAAGCAGATATTGTTAGCGAGATTTCAAAAAGCACTGGTATCGACAAACAGACAGTGCTAGCAAGCGTTGAGTCCTTCATGGATATCGTAAAAAGTTCTTTAGCCCAAGGCGAAAACGTTTACTTGAGAGGTTTCGGAAGTTTCGTTATTAAGAAGAGAGCTCAAAAGACAGCTCGTAATATTTCAAAAAATACTACGATCATCATCCCGGAACACAACATTCCGTCATTCAAGCCGGCTAAGACTTTTATTGGTGAAGTTAAGTAATTAATTATTATACGTTTAATTTAAAATTTTAAAGCGATGCCTAGCGGAAAGAAAAGAAAAAGACATAAAATGTCTACGCACAAGCGCAAAAAGAGACTGAAGAAGAATAGACATAAGAAGAAATAAGTCTATCTAACGAACTCTAAAGAACAAACTTAATAAGTGACCTTTTAAGTTTGTTCTTTGCGTATTTTATAAGGTCTGATCTTAAAAAACACATCTTAAGTGATTAGTGAATTAGTAGTTGATGTACAGCCCAAAGAGGTATCTATCGCCGTCTTGGAGGACAAGAGCCTTGTGGAGCTCCAAAAGGAGGCCCGCAACGTCTCGTTCGCCGTTGGTGATATCTATCTAGGTAAGGTTAAGAAACTGATGCCGGGCTTAAACGCTGCGTTCATTGATGTCGGTTACAAAAAGGATGCGTTTCTTCACTATTTGGACTTAGGTCCTAACTTCAACACCCAACAGAAATATTTAAAGCAATTGCTGAGCGATCCCAAAAAGGCGCCGGTACTGTCGAAAACTCAGATTCTACCGGAGATCGAAAAGAACGGGAGTATTAGCGACGTGCTGAAAGTAGGACAAGAGGTGTTGGTTCAAATTGCTAAAGAGCCTATCTCGACGAAAGGTCCCCGATTGACTTCCGAGCTTTCTTTTGCCGGAAGATATATTGTGCTGATACCGTTCGCCGATAAAGTATCTGTCTCCACCAAAATTAAATCAAGCGAGGAACGGGCTCGTTTGCGCCAGTTAATCCAAAGTATCAAACCGAAGAATTTCAGTGTTATCGTACGGACATCCTCGGAGGGCAAACGTGTCGCAGAGCTTGATCATGAACTAAAGACATTGATGAAACGATGGGAAGATAATATCGTGAAGGTGCCTAAAC
Source organism: Parabacteroides sp. KHUB-02 (assembly GCF_056640955.1). NCBI lineage: Bacteria > Pseudomonadati > Bacteroidota > Bacteroidia > Bacteroidales > Tannerellaceae > Parabacteroides > Parabacteroides sp. KHUB-02. Next base: position 2,402,709 of record NZ_JBWQEV010000001.1, read on the forward strand.
TCAAAGCTCCGGCTATTATTTATGAGGAAACGGCACGTACCGTAGCTTTGCTTCGGGATATATTCAACCCCTCTTTCCAAAATATTTATGTAAATGACAAGGAGGTCTACAATAATGTCCGCGACTATGTAAGCTTGATCGCACCGGGACGGGAAGAAATCGTACAGTTATATACGGGAGAGCTTCCTATCTTCGACAACTTTGCGGTCACCAAGCAAATCAAGTCGCTATTCGGACGAACTGTCACTTACAAGAGTGGAGCTTACTTGATTATCGAGCACACGGAAGCTATGCACGTTATCGACGTGAACAGCGGGAACCGTTCCAAAGGCAGCGATGCCCAAGAGAAGACAGCTATCGACGTAAATACCGCCGCCGCCGATGAGATCGCCCGTCAGCTCCGCTTACGAGACATGGGAGGTATCATCGTCATAGACTTTATCGATATGGCAGAGGCTGCCAACCGGCAAAAGCTATTTGAACACATGACAAAGGCAATGGCAAATGACCGGGCTAAACACAATATCCTTCCTCTTAGTAAGTTTGGCTTGATGCAGATTACCCGTCAGCGGGTACGTCCGGCAATGGACGTGGATACGTCAGAAGACTGCCCATCCTGTTTCGGAACAGGAACGGTTAAGCCTTCCATCCTGTTTACCGACAGCCTGGAAGAAAAAATAGATTGCTTAGTAAACAAACATCACGTGAAGAAATTCACCCTGCATGTACATCCGTATGTCGCAGCGTATGTGAACAAGGGGTTGTTCCCCTTGAGCATGAAGTGGAAAATGAAGTACACACATGGTTTAAAAGTTATTCCCAATCAAAGTCTCGCCTTTCTTGAATACAAATTCTTTGATGCCGACAAGAATGAGCTTGACATGAAAGAAGAAAAGGAAATAATCAACAAATAACAAGAGAAGCCCCGGGCCTATTAAAGCGGTTCCGGGGCTTTCTGTATTCTGCCAAACCGTCAAAATGTCACGATTCATGACACGTATTATTTATTTTCAAACCCAAACTTCTTTGGCACGGCATTTGTTGAATACTATGTGAATCCTTTAAACAAGGAGGATGACGGACGATGAATAATAACAATTAAAATATTTACAATCATGGGAAAGATTATTGGAATCGACTTAGGAACAACCAACTCTTGTGTTGCCGTATTGGAAGGTAACGAACCGGTTGTTATCGCGAACAGCGAAGGTAAAAGAACAACACCTTCAATCGTAGCTTTCGTAGAAGGCGGCGAGCGTAAGGTAGGTGATCCCGCAAAACGTCAGGCTATCACCAATCCTGAAAAGACTATATTCTCTATCAAACGTTTCATGGGTGAAACTTATGACCAAGTACAAAAGGAAATCAATCGCGTTCCTTATAAAGTAGTGCGTGGTGATAACAACACTCCTCGTGTAGATATCGAAGGACGTTTGTATACTCCGCAGGAAATCTCAGCGATGATCCTGCAGAAAATGAAAAAGACAGCTGAGGATTATTTGGGACAGGAAGTAACGGAAGCCGTTATCACAGTACCTGCTTACTTTAGTGACGCTCAACGTCAGGCTACGAAAGAGGCTGGTGAGATCGCAGGTTTAACCGTACGCCGTATCGTAAACGAACCGACTGCCGCTTCTTTAGCTTATGGTTTGGATAAGACGAACAAAGACATGAAGATCGCCGTATTCGACTTAGGTGGTGGTACATTCGATATCTCCATCCTTGAGTTAGGTGACGGCGTATTCGAGGTAAAATCAACAAACGGTGATACTCACCTAGGTGGTGATGACTTCGACCACGTAATCATCGACTGGTTGGCTGAAGAATTCGAACGAGAGGAAGGCGTAGACTTACGTAAAGACCCGATGGCTTTACAACGTTTAAAAGAAGCTGCCGAGAAAGCGAAGATCGAGTTGTCAAGTACGACTAGCACGGAGATCAACTTGCCGTATATCATGCCGGTAAACGGTATTCCAAAGCACTTGGTTAAGACTTTGACTCGTGCTAAATTCGAACAATTGGCTGACGGTCTGATCCAAGCATGTATCGAACCGTGCCGTCAATCCTTGAAAGACGCAGGTTTATCAACTTCTGATATCGACGAAGTGATCTTGGTAGGTGGTTCTACTCGTATCCCGGCCGTACAGGCTATCGTTGAGAAATTCTTCGGTAAAGCTCCGTCTAAGGGCGTTAACCCGGATGAAGTAGTAGCCGTAGGTGCAGCGATCCAAGGTGGTGTATTGACAGGTGAGGTTAAGGACGTATTGTTGTTGGATGTTACTCCGCTGTCTTTAGGTATTGAGACAATGGGTGGTGTAATGACTAAATTGATCGAGTCTAACACGACCATCCCGACCAAGAAGTCCGAGACATTTACGACTGCTGTAGACAACCAGCCTTCTGTTGAGATCCACATCTTGCAAGGAGAGCGTTCTTTGGCTAAAGACAACAAGTCTATCGGCCGTTTCCACCTAGATGGAATACCTGCCGCACAACGTGGTGTCCCTCAGATCGAGGTTACATTCGATATCGACGCCAATGGTATCTTGAACGTATCCGCCAAGGATAAAGGAACCGGTAAAGTACAAAGTATCCGTATCGAGGCTTCCAGCGGTTTGAGCGATGATGAGGTTAAGCGTATGAAAGAAGAGGCTGCCGCAAACGCAGAGGCCGATAAGAAAGAGAAAGAGCGTATCGATAAATTGAATCAAGCGGATAGCATGATCTTCCAGACCGAGAAACAATTGAAAGATCTTGGTGACAAGCTTCCGGCAGACAAGAAAGCTCCGATCGAAGGTGCCTTGAACAAATTGAAAGAAGCTCATAAGGCTCAGGATATCGCAGGTATCGATGCTGCTATGGCAGAATTGAACAGCGTATTCCAAGCAGCTAGCCAAGAAATGTACAACGCTCAAGGTGGCGGCGCTCAAGGCGGCCCGCAAGCAGATCCTAACTTCGGTGGTCAACAAGCTGGCGGTAACGCAGGTAGCAGCAACAACAGCAAAGACGGTAACGTTACGGACGTTGACTTTGAGGAAGTAAAATAAAAAGAAGCGGTTTTAATCGCTCCTTTACTCCACATAAGATAGAAAAACGGCTATCGGGTCCTTCGGGATCTGATAGCCGTTTTTTATTTTAGCCCTATATATTCAATAAAAAAGCCATTGATATCCAATAATTATTAATAAGTTTGCACTCGCATAAAAACACTCATTTTAAATTACGATTAAGGGCAACGTACTAATTTTCGACTTATGCTAGCGAGATCTATACAGAAATATTACATATTTGTTCTACTTTTTCTGCTAGCCATTCTACAGTCCTCTTGTCAACAGTCGGGAAATAAATATCGTATATTAGTAGTGCATTCCTATGAAAGCGATTATGTAGCTTATAAAGACTGCGATCGGTTGATCCGGGAATCCCTCGAGAAAAAGGGGATTAATCCGTCGATCCAAACATTCTATTTGAACTGCGAGCAATATGCGGCACCCGCCGAAGAAAAACGGATGTACCTGTATCTAGATTCGATCTCTACTTGGAAACCCGATCTGATTTTGGTCTACGAGGATCAAGCGACTTACACGTTAATGCAATGCCATCATCCGCTAATCTCTACAGTCCCCATTGTATTTGGCGGCGTAAATTTCCCCAATAAGGCACTATTAGCGCAATATTCGAATGTTTCCGGATTCTGGGACGAGCCCGACTACGTCACGAACATCCGCTTGATAGAACATCTGTTGGGCAAGTCTACGATTTATATGTTGCACGATAGCACGTATATAGATAGGCACATTAAGGCTACGTTACATGAGCAATGTGCTCAAGTAGACATTCGGGTCGATAATAATCGCATCATGTATATACCGGTAGAGATCGCTACTTTGGACAGGGTCAATCAAAGCTTAAAACGACCGGATAGTACGACCGTCAACGTCGTGCCCGTGCAAGGAGACAAGCTATCAGCTGTTTCTTGGTACATGAGTAAACACGTCCCTTACATCTACTATCTACAGGCCAAACGGGATTACCGGGTATTGAACACCAGCCGTTTTTCCAGTAAACCCTCTTTTACGGCGATCAACGAGGACCTAGGATATTCGAATAAACTTGTAGGTGGTTATATCACCTCCTTGGAAACCCAAATAGAAGAATCTACCGATAGAGCCGCGGAAATATTAAAAGGCTCCCCTAGCGAATCATTCCCACAGATAACAAAGAGCAAGAAGAATTATGTATTTGATTTCAATGAAGTCAAATATTGGAATATCGATAAAAGGCTTCTTCCGAAGGATGCTATACTTTTGAACTTTCCTTTTAAGGACCAATATCCAAGATTATTCTGGAGCTTGATAATCGTAGTCTGCACGATGTGCTGCTTTGTCTTCGGTAGCTTCATCATCATGTATACCCAAGAATCCAAGGCAAAACGACAAGCGCAAAAAGCCCTATTACATGAAAAGGAATCATTAGCGGAAGCCTTGGAGAAAGCCAATGAGTCCGACCGGATGAAATCCGTATTCTTGGCTAACATGAGTCATGAGATACGTACCCCGCTAAATGCGATCATCGGCTTTTCAAGCCTAATCGCCGAACTGGATCTGACAGCGGAAGAGAAGGAGCAATACGCTAATATCATCACGACCAATAACGAGTTATTACTAAAGTTAGTCAATGACATATTGGATTTAGCAAGGATTGAATCCGGAGGTATCATATTTCATAAGGAATCCTGCAATTTAACGGATTTAGTGAAAACCCTTTATAAACAACATCTTTCCGATGTCCCCGAAGGTATCGAATTCAAGGAGAAATGCCCCGATACGCCGATCTGCTTATATTCGGATAAAGAGCGACTTTACCAAGCGCTCGAGAACATACTGAAAAATGCCATAAAATTTACTTCCGCAGGCTTTATAGAGATCGGTTACGAGTATTCCACCAATGCACAAGACGTCCGACTTTATGTGCAGGATACAGGCATCGGGATCTCTCCCGAGGACCAAGAAGCGATATTCGAGCGTTTCAAGAAGCTGGATGATTTCGTGCAAGGAACAGGTCTTGGACTATCGATCTGCCAAGCTATCGTAAAACAATTAAACGGGCGTATCTTGCTCCAGTCCGAAAAGAATAAGGGTTGCCGCATCTCCTTGGTTTTTCAATTATAAACCAGCCTCAGAAGCAAAGAAAACAAACATTACTTCTTTGATCACCCTAAAATCCAAAGAAAGGGAAGGTAGCACATTCATCGTGACCCTCCCCTACACTCCCGGATTATCGGTATAAGATTATTTTTTCTTGAAACGCAAGAACGGCAATACAATAAATAAAGGTATGCAACAGATCATTACCCAGATAAAGAAATGTTGGTAACCGATCTGCTCCTGTATCCATCCCGATGCCATTCCCGGTAGCATCATACCTAACGCCATGAAACCGGTACTGATCGCATAATGCGAAGTCTTATATTCCCCTTCGGCGAAAAGCATCAGATACATCGTATAAGCCGTAAAGCCAAATCCGTAGCCGAATTGCTCGACAGCGACACAAGCGTTTACGACAACAATACTCTCCGGCATCGTATAAGCCATATACAAATAAACCAGATTCGGCAAGGAGATAGCCAATGCCATAGGCCATAACCAAGTCTTCAAGCCACCCCGGGATATAGCCAGACCTCCTAAAACCCCTCCGAGCAATAAGGAGATCACTCCCACCGTACCATAAGCGAACCCGACCTCACCGGTACTGAGCGCCAACCCGCCAACCTCCCGCCCATCCAGCAGGAAAGGAGAAGCCAACTTTACCAATTGGGATTCCCCCAGACGATACGTCAGCATAAAAAGCAAAGCCGGGATAATCCCTTTCTTGCTGAAAAAGCTCACGAAAGTATTGCCGAACTCCACCAAGATGGTATGAGGGGTGATATTCGTACGTTGCGCGTCACTCGCCGGACGGGGTAAGATATACTTATGCCACAAAGCCAAGGCGATAAAGGTACCGGCCAATACAAAAAACACCAGACTCCAAGCAAAAGAAATCCGCCCGGTACTCTCCTCCAAAAGCCCCGCCAGCATGACCAGCAGACCTTGTCCCGTTAGCATCGCCACCCTGTAGAACGTATTTCGGATACCGATAAAGAACGCTTGTTGCTCCTCCGTCAAGCCCAGCATATAGAACCCATCCGCGGCGATATCGTGCGTAGCGGAACTAAACGCCATCAACCAAAAGAAAGCCAAGGTAAACCGCAAAAAGAAATCCCCGGGAAGGACGAACGCCACACCTGCCATTCCCCCGCCAATCAATAGCTGCATGCTATAAATCCACCAACGCTTCGTTTTAATCAAGTCTACGAACGGGCTCCAGATGGGCTTGATCACCCAAGGAAAATAAAGCCAACTGGTAAATAAGGCGATATCCGTATTTGAGACGCCCAGACGTTTATACATGATCACAGAAAGCGTCATGACTACCACATAGGGCAAGCCTTCGGCAAAATAAAGAGACGGGATCCAAGCCCAAGGATTACGTTTTTCCATAATAAGAAGGAATTAAACGATTAGAAGTCAATACTAAATCCATCCGCATCCTTCCACGCCGGGAACTTAGCCCGGAACTCATCCAGCTCGCTCTTCTTCAAGGTACATGTCCGGGTGATTTCCTCTCGTTTTCCGGCATCAGCCAATTTCTTTCCTTTTGCGTTATAAATCATGGAATCCCCTCTGAAAAGAAAACCTTTCCCATCTACCCCCACACGGTTCACGCCACAGACATAAGCCATGTTCTCGATGGCACGTGCATGCAGCAATGCCTTCCACGCCTTCTTCCGGGCCTCGGGCCAATTGGCTACATAAATCAAAAGATCATATTCGTTATTCACGTTGCGGCTCCAAACCGGGAAACGTAGGTCATAACAAACCTGCAAACAAATATTCCAGCCTTTATAAGGCACGATCAGACGTTTGTCGCCCGCCGAGAAATGCTTGTCCTCCCCTGCCATACGGAACAAATGACGTTTATCGTAATAATACTCCTCTCCTTCCGGAGTGATGAAAAAAGCCCGGTTGTAGAACTTTCCATTATCTTTCGCGATAAAACTTCCAGCCACGGCCAGTTTATATTTCTTAGCCCATTCTTTTATAGTCGGTACGGTCTGGCCCTCCATCGTATCGGCTTGTTTCTCTACGTCCATGGAAAATCCCGTAGTAAACGTCTCCGGCAATACCGCTAAATCGGTTCTTCCACTAACACGGCGCAACAGTTCGCCGTAATAACCCAAGTTCTCTTCACGGTCTTCCCAAATGATATGGGATTGTATCATGCTGATACGTAAGTCTTCAGTCATAGAATAAAGATATTAAGGTAATAAAAAGACATATTGTGACAAGGAAACAGTTTCATGGTGAAGAAACAGTAGTTTCTTCATAGCAAAACTTTTGTTTTCCTATAGTAAAACTCTTATTTCTTCACCATAAAACTCCTATACCTGTACGAAATTCTCAGGATGGCAGGCGGTAACTCCCCGATACATCTCTCGTATCGTATGGATATCTTTATCCACATCACCTGTCGGATAAAAAACACCTTTCGTGCCAACCTCTTTCTTTCCATAATCAAAATAAGCCACCACGATCGGCACGTTCGCTTTCAAAGCGATAAAATAGAATCCTTTTTTCCAGTCCTTGGCCCGCTTCCGGGTACCTTCCGGTGTGACGGCCAATTGAAACCGCTCACTGGTCTTGAAACGTTCCACCATCTGATCGGTCACCGACGTACGTTTACCACGATCCACCGGAACACCTCCCAGCCAGTTAAACAGCAAATTAAAAGGGAAAAAGAACCACTCTTTCTTAATAAGGAAACCGGCGTTACACCCGATCGAGGTATAAAAAAGTTTCCCTACAATAAAATCCCAGTTACTGGTATGCGGAGCCACACATACGATACATTTCGGCAAATCCACGCCATCCACCGGGCCCAGCTTCCACCCCGCCATACGGAGTATCGCCTTACTAATTGCCTTCTTCATGCCTATTTGTCCTTGCTCAACTCTCCTATCTCGTCGGCGATAGCGTTAACCTCGTTTTGCAAGTCCTCTCTTAATTTGCGATAATAATTCCGTACGAGAGCCTTGTTATCCTTACCGTCGGGATGTCCGGCACGGACGATATAACTATCTTGCATATCTAGGATACGAGCCATCAAAGCATCCGCTTTCTCTTGATTTACTCCGGGTATATACAATTTGCAAACCAGCGCTTCCGTGAACAATTCACCAGCCACGTAGCTGATCTCTTTCTTTAAAATTCTTCTTTTAGCCATAATTATTTCATATTTAATTATCCACAAATATAGAACATATGTTATTAAATACCGAGGAAAGGTCAAGAAAAAACATAAAATGAATTATCTTTGCAGCGGTGAAATCATTGATTATAAACAAATCAAATATGAACGAAATGATAAAGACGCCAGAGTTTCTTTTTGAAAGCAGCTGGGAAGTCTGTAATAAAGTGGGAGGTATTTATACCGTACTATCGACTAAAGCTCATACGCTTCAACAAATTTTTAACGACAAAGTAATATTCATCGGTCCGGATGTGTGGGCAAACACAACCGCTCCCGATTTTACGGAAGACGCATCTTTGTTTGAGGATTGGAGAAAGCACGCCGAGGCAGTGGATCACTTGAAAGTTAAGGTTGGTCGCTGGAACGTACCGGGTACCCCCCCTGTTATACTGGTAGATTTCAAGTCCTACTTCAGTGAACGAGACGCCTTTTTCTATTCTATGTGGGAAAATTTCCGAGTTGACTCCATCCACGCCTACGGCGATTACGATGAGTCTTGTATCTTCGCGTATGCGGTCGGTAAGGTAATAGAGAGTTTCTATCACTTCTACAAACTGGAAAACAAGAAAGTCGCCGCCCTATTCAACGAATGGATGTTGGCGATGGGAGCGCTTTACATTCAAAAGCAAATCCCTGCCATAGCGACACTTTTCACGACGCATGCCACATCGATCGGACGCTCTATCGCCGGTAACAACAAAGCGTTATACGCTTATATGGACGGTTACAACGGCGATCAGATGGCTAAGGAGCTAAACATGGAGGCCAAGCATTCTGTAGAGAAGCAGGCCGCCCATTACGTGGATTGCTTCACGACCGTAAGCGATATCACGGCCCGTGAATGTAAACAGTTATTGGATAAGGCACCGGATATCGTTACCCCGAACGGCTTTGAGCCCAACTTTGTACCAGAGGGTAAGGAATACGCTAAAAAGCGGAAGGAGGCACGTCGTACATTAATTAATGTTGCGGAGAAATTATTGGGCTGCTCCATCGACCCGAACGCTTTGCTGGTTTCCACCAGTGGCCGCTATGAATACAGAAATAAAGGTATCGATGTCTTCATCGAGGCGATGAACCGTGTACGTACGTCCGGACGCCTGCAGCGTGAGGTCGTCGCCTTTATCATGGTACCGGCTTGGGTACGTGCCGCCCGTGCGGATTTAAAAGAGGCGATCGAGCAGGACATAAAGACGACCTCTCCGCTTCAAATCCCTTTCATTACGCACTGGTTGCATAATATGCCAGAAGATAAGGTCTTGAATTATATCAACCACGCCGGCTTCACGAACGCGGCATCCGAAAAACTAAAGATTATATTCGTTCCTTGTTATTTGGACGGTAAAGGAGGTATTTTCAATAAGACCTATTATGATATGCTGATAGGGATGGACGCTACCGTATATCCTTCCTACTACGAGCCGTGGGGATATACCCCGCTGGAAAGTATCGCTTTCGGTATACCGACGATCACGACCAATCTGGCCGGTTTCGGTATGTGGGCGAAGAAAACGGTATCCGGAGATAACCTTAGCGAAGGCGTAGAGGTTATTAATCGTACGGATTTCAATTATTTTGAGGTAGCGGACGCTATCATGAACTCCATCCTGGCTCTCAGCCAAAAGGATGCTACGGACATCGAGGAAATCAAACAGCGTTGTTTCGATCTCGCTCGAAAAGCTGAATGGAGCAAGTTTATCGACTATTATCTGACCGCATTCGATATCGCCATGAGGCATGCCGAGGAAAGAAATAGTTAAATATTGCTCATAATTAATAAGATAATGCTATCTTTGCACTCGTTTTTAGACAAACACTTTAAACTTCACGATAATGAAAATTAAGGCGAATAACGCAAACAGTCCTATTTGGAAGGACGTCTACTCACATTCCAAGCTTCCACAACAGTTGGAACCACTTAATGAGATCGCTACGAATCTTTGGTGGGTATGGAATCATGAAGGCGCTAAACTATTTGGCAAGATCGACAAACAACTTTGGAAATCCACAGAAGGTAACCCTGTACAGCTATTGCAAAGCCTTTCACACAAACGTATGGAAGAGATCTTAGCAGATAAGGAGTTAATGGCTGAAATCCAAAAGGTATACGCAGATTTCAAAGCTTATATCAATGTAAAACCCGACAAGACACAACCGTCTGTAGCCTACTTCAGCATGGAGTACGGTTTGACCAATGTATTAAAGATTTACTCAGGTGGTCTGGGAGTATTAGCCGGTGACTACTTGAAAGAGGCCAGCGATAGTAATATCGATTTATGTGCCGTAGGTTTCTTGTATCGTTACGGATATTTCACACAGACTTTGTCCATGGACGGTCAGCAGATCGCCAATTACGAGCCGCAAAATTTCAACGCCCTGCCGTTGACTCAGGTATTGCAGTCGAACGGAGAGCCGATGGTATTGGAAGTTCCTTATCCGGGCAGAACCGTTTACGCTCATATCTGGAAAGTTAGCGTAGGTCGTGTACCTTTGTACTTAATGGATACGGATATTCCTCAGAACAGCGAATGGGATCGTTCCATCACGCACCAATTATATGGTGGCGACTGGGAGAACCGTATGAAACAAGAGTATTTGTTGGGTATCGGTGGTATCATGATGCTGAACAAGTTAGGTATCAAGAAACAAATTTATCACTGCAACGAGGGACACGCCGCTTTGATCAACGCTCAGCGTTTGGTAGACTATATCCAGAACGACGGCCTTTCATTCAACCAAGCGTTGGAGGTAGTTCGTGCTTCCGCCCTCTATACGGTACACACTCCGGTTCCGGCAGGTCACGATTACTTTGACGAAGGTTTGTTCGGACGTTACATGGGTGAGTTCCCCGGCAAGTTAGGTATTAGCTGGCAAGACTTCATCGATATGGGACGTGAGAACCCGGGCTCTAACGAGAAATTCTCCATGAGCGTATTCGCCTTGAACACTTGCCAAGAGGCTAACGGCGTAAGCTGGTTGCACGGTAAGGTTTCTCAGCGTATGTTCGCCCCGGTTTGGAAAGGTTACTTCCCGGATGAACTGCACGTTGGTTATGTAACGAACGGTGTGCACATGCCGACTTGGGCCGCTACGGAGATGAAGAAATTCTATGCGGATAAACTAGGTAAAAACTTATTCAAAGATCAATCTAACAGAAAACAATGGGAAGGAATCCAGAATGTATCCGACGAGGAAATCTGGAATCTCCGCATGACCTTGAAGAATAAATTGATCGATTATATTCGTGTTCAATACAAAGATAGCTGGTTGAAGAACCAAGGTGATCCTTCCAAGGTGGTTTCTATCCTTGAGAAGATCAACCCGAATGCCTTGCTGATCGGTTTCGGTCGTCGTTTCGCTACTTACAAGCGTGCACACTTGTTGTTCACGGACTTAGACCGTTTGGCTAAGATCGTTAACAATGAGAAGTTCCCGATTCAGTTCGTATTCACCGGTAAGGCTCACCCGGCTGATGGTGGTGGTCAAGGTTTGATCAAACACATCGTAGAGATCTCTCGCCGTCCGGAGTTCTTAGGAAAGATCATCTTCTTGGAGAACTACGATATGCGTTTGGCCCGTCGTTTGATCTCCGGTGTAGACGTATGGTTGAACACGCCGACTCGTCCGTTAGAGGCTTCCGGTACTTCCGGTGAGAAAGCCGAGATGAACGGTGTATTGAACTTCTCCGTTCTTGACGGTTGGTGGTATGAGGGTTACGTAGAAGGCGCAGGTTGGGCATTGACCGACAAGCGTACTTATGAGAACCAGCAATACCAAGACCAATTGGATGCGGCTACGATCTACCATTGCTTGGAAACTGAGATCATCCCGACTTACTACGCTAAGAACAGCAAGGGTTACTCTCCGGACTGGATCCAATATATCAAGAACTCTATCGCCAAGATCGCTCCGGATTATACGATGAAACGTATGTTGGACGATTATGAGGATCGTTTCTATCACAAATTGGCTACTCGTTCCGCTCATATTTCCGCTAACAACTACGAGATCGCTAAGCAATTAGCTGCTTGGAAAGAGGAAGTTGCGCAACATTGGGATAGCTTCCAAGTGGAATCTTTCACTTGCGACCAAGATTTGACGGTGAACGGCCCGGTTGTAGGAAAAGAATACAACTTCAATTTGGTAATCGACCGTCATGAACTACAAGGTATGTTAGGTGCTGAAATGGTTGTCATGAAGGAAGATCCGGAGAAACACACGCTGTCACCAATCAATACCGCTCAGTTCGAGTTGATGAAGGAAGAAGGCTCCAAGTTATTCTTCAAGTTAACGACCACTCCTTCCGAGGCCGGTAACCATAAGATGGGCTTCCGTGTATATCCTGTAAACAAGGAGTTGCCTCACCGTATGGACTTCGCTTATGTACGTTGGATTCAGTTATAATCGGCAACAAGTAAAACAAATAATCAAGAAAGAGGGTGCGTCATGCACCCTCTTTTTTTATGCCATACCCAGCTATGCTTTACAGCGACAAAAACCTATGGTTATGAGCCGTAAAGCATAGGTTCATATAGTCCGTGAATACCCATGAATCAAAAAAAGGAAGCCGCACGACAGCAGCTTCCTTTTTCAATAGGATACGAATATTTTCAAGCTTAGAAAGCGTAGTCCAAACTTAATCCGAACACCTTGTTGGTGCGGCTATACACATTCTGCCCAGGAAGTCCCGTGCCGCAGTAGTTGTCCATCTTCTTGGTATAATCGTGGTAAGTTGTCCACATATATCCCACGTTCAAAGCCATTTTTTCGCTCAACATCACTTTAGCACCAAAGCCCAGCGAATAAGAATCGCAGGAGAAACTAACATCACTTTGGAAATTATCAGACAAACCATAATCTGTAATTTGAGCGCCACCGCTAATGGTCAATCTCTTGACAACATCCCACTCTATACCAAACAGATACTCATTCGTACCTCTTTCCAGTTCCTTCTGCTTTCCACCGGCCATTCCCGCCTTCTTGTCATCGAAGAAGTGATACTCAACAGAAGCCTTCAACATGGGCAAAAACCGATAAGAAGCTGCCACCGAAAGCATGGAAGGAATATCGTTCGGCGTATTTACACCATGCTTATAAGGGCCAACCAAATCTTCGGCACTGTCGGGATAATCCAACTTCTTGGTATTGTTTTCGATGTTCAAGTTCGTCTTAAACTCATATTTAGCTCCGAAATTGAATTTACCATATTTGACATCGACACCCAAAACCGGTGTTAACCCCCAACCTGTCTGGTCGCAATCCAAAGCCAGGTTCATTAAATCCGCTCCACCAAAATTCTGTTTTAATTTTGCATCCAGATACCCGTCATAGTTTCCTGAGAAATAGTTCATCCGGCCACCGGCAAAGGCAGAAAGCCAATCCGTGATCTTGTATGATAGGCCAAGTTGTAGGGAATAAATATACTGTTTTCCGTCCATCGCACTGTTAATAGTATACATATCCGGCGTGACGATGGGACTTTGACCGCCAGTCTTTATATATTTCGCTACACTTTCCTTGAAGATACCGGCCATAGCAGCCGATTCGAACATTGGCAGGCCATCGTCAAACGAAGCCTTACCACCTCCACCCGTAATGGCAAAGAAACCGGAGATCGTCCAATCACCTTTTTTGTAAGCCGCAAAAACACTCGGAATCACGGGAGCGGCTGCCTTTCCTTTGTAATACTTTTTATAGGGAACGTCGCTCACTGTCGGCACCTTATTCACTGGGTCGAAACCATTGTATGTACTGAAAGAGGCATCGATATCCCGGGTCTGGAAAGCACTTTGGATACTCACACCAACGCGGAAACCGTCTGTCGGCAAAAAAGAAAGACCCGCCGGGTTTGACAAAGCGCCGTCTATATCAATTGCAGCACCTCGCGAAAGTGACCTTAAAAAGGCTGCATGCTGATTCGTATTCGTCAAATATCCTCCAGCGAAAGAAACCAAAGGCATCATCATCAATGCCGCACCTAATACTACTTTTTTCTTCATGTTTTACTTTTCTTGATTACAAAACGGTCGCAAAGATAAATACTTTTTTCAAACACTGCACACTTTTAATAAAAATGTGCCGCACAAAACAGCAAATACTGTGCAAACACATAAGACTAATTAACAATAGAAGAGCCGCAAAGGTAGTAACGTGAAATCAGGTATTAGTTATAATCAAAAAGAATCATCCTAATCAGAAAAGGATATATACAGCAAGTACTAAAGAAGATATACTTACTTTACCCAAAAAGATATACTACAAGTGCCAAGTAAGTATAACTTCTATTTTTCCGAAATAAATCGTATATTTGTCTCTATAACTTAATTCTTTAAACCGTATAGATAAAATGAAAAGACTAGCATTACTCGCGGCTCTCTTACTGCCGCTATCCATGGCTTTCGCCCAACAGAACGTAGGATTCAGGACCGATAAGGTAGAACCTCTCGTGATCAACTCAGACAATAGCGTTACTTTCTATGTAGAAGCCCCAAAAGCGAAGTCCGTCTCCGTAAAAGGAGACTGGGAAGCCAACGAGGGCAATGGCCAGATGACGAAAGGGAAAAACGGTACATGGAGCTATACGACTCCCCCACTGCCATCCGAAATGTACACCTATCGTTTAAACATAGATGGTATTTACAACATCGCCCCAAACAACCCATTCTCTTGCCGTGACGTAGGCACCTTGTTCAGCCTGTTCTATATCAACGGGGGAAATGGGGATTATTATCAAGTACGTGACGTGCCCCATGGCGATGTAACGACCACGTGGTATCACTCGGATATCCTCGGGAGCGAACGTAGGCTTAGCGTTTATACACCTCCTTTTTACGATAAGAACATCCAGTCTTATCCCGTTCTGTACCTGTTACACGGCAGTGGCGGCGACGAGAACGCTTGGCTGGAGCTTGGCCGTACCGCCCGTATCATGGATAACTTGATTGCCGAAGGCAAGATACAGCCAATGCTTGTCGTTATGCCAAACGGTAATCCCAGTAAACAGGCCGCTCCCGGCGAAACATCCGACAACCTGAATTACAAGCCGGCCATGAGCAACAGCTTCCCCGGTTATAAGGATGGCTCGTACGAGAAGAGTTTCACCGAGATCATTCATTTCATCGATAACCGTTACCGTACGATCCCGGATAAGCGACACCGAGCCATAGCCGGACTTTCGATGGGTGGTTTCCATACATTATATATATCATTGAATTATCCGGACTATTTTAACTATATAGGACTTTTCTCCGCCGGGCTCAGCGCAAATGGTGTAGACCCCAATAGCCCGATGTACACGAACCTCGACGAGAAGTTAGGAAACCTCAAGAGATCCGGTTATCAATTGTTCTGGATCGGTATCGGAAAGGACGATTTCCTGTACGACGCGAACCAGCAATTCCGCCAGCGAATGGATAGCCTAGGTATGAAATACCAGTACGTAGAATCCACCCGAGGGCATATCTGGGCCAATTGGCGGGCTTATCTCCTCCAATTCGCTCCTATGCTTTTCAAATAAAAGACATGAGCAGATGAATCATAATATACCGCAATACGACTTCTATAAACACAAATACGGCGATGAGCTACTTATCGACGTCGTTCCCTTGAACACGATCAAGAAGTATCTCAAGGAACAACCCGTACATATATTGACGTATTACGATATAACATTGATCACTAGCGGGGAGGGAGAATTCCTTATCGATCATCAAGCGAACCGGGTAAAGCCTCAAGATATCATCTTTACCCGGCCCGGCGAAATACGCAAATGGGACGATAAAACGATACAAGACGGATTCGCTCTTATCTTTGAGGAAGAGTTCCTGCTCTCTTTTTTCAATGATCCGGCATTTCTCCGGAACCTCTCTTATTTCCATACAGAAAGACGGTCTTCCAAGCTCAGTCTCGACAAGAAAGCCTATGCCCGCATCTCCGAGTTGATCTCGGAGATCGATAAAGAGATCAAGAACTATCAGTCGAAAGACAAACACTTACTCCGGGCCTTGTTGTACGAGACATTAATGTTGCTCAACAGGTTATATTCTAACTCGAACGCTTTACCACCAGACACAAACACCCGATCTAAAAGCATCTATGTAGACCGATTTATCGAGTTAGTAAACCATTCCTTCAAGCAAGATCATTCCATCCGGAGCTATGCCGATCGGCTTTGCATCACCCCGAACTACCTGAATGAGATCGTGAAAAACGCTACAGGCATCAACGCTAAACAATACATCCTAAACAAAATACTAATCGAGAGCAAACGACTATTGACTTATACAGACTTACCTATATCCGCCATAACGGAAGCTCTAGGTTACGAGGATCCATCCTATTTCATCCGTCTATTTCGTTCCCAAACAAACATGACCCCGCTAAACTATCGCAGGAATACAAAACCGTAAAAAGTACTATTTCCTCCTTTATACGTATTATACGAACTCCATTCGGTATGTCTAATTTTGCCTCTATCAATAAATAAAGCATCATGAGACAATACAAATCATGGATAGCGGCTCTCATATTAGGAAGCACGTTATCCGCTAACGCACAACAAAAGAATATGGAGAACAAAACATTAAACGAGAACATCCCGGAGATGATCATCTCCCTTGAAAAAGAGGCTCTAGCCTCGACCGACCCGATGGCATTCGTAGAGCTTTCAGACACCGACGTGATTTACTTCGATCCTTCCCTAGAGACGAAAATAGAGGGATTGGAACAACTGCGCACTTATTATAAAGGTATGCAACTTCCTCCGGCAGATCATTTCGACATGATCCGCCCGGTCGTACAAGTCGCACAAAACATAGCGGTACTCACCTTCAACCTTGATAGCTACTTATCCGACAAGGTAATAAAATGGAACTGCACCGAGGTTTACAGACGCAACCCCGACAACCAATGGAAGATCATACAAACCCACTGGTCTTACGTGAAACCGCTAGATTAAAGTTAAAACATTTGCCGCTTTCTGAACCAAAACGGTTCGTAAAATGTATTATATAGACTATTCACTAAACACAAATTATATGATACGGAATTTACTGAAAGCGGCAAATGCGCTTACATTTAGCACGATGTTCCTGTTACTCCTCGCCGGATGCAACAAGAACACGATTATTTTTGAGGATGGAACAACCCCGAACGGCTCTTCGGGAAACGAGGACCCGGGAAACAGCACGTTGGTGACCTTCAACGCCTCCGTGGAGGGACGGAACCTATTACGTTCCATGTCTCCCATGAATAAAGGGATACAAAGCAGGGTTTATGTCTTCGACAGCAGCGCAGGAACCAAGGGAAGCCCCGAGGCGTCAGGCCTTTACATAACCTCATCTCCCGGGGTGTTAACAGGAAGTGACGGATATAAAATGTTTCTCTCCAATGGCACTTATAATTTCTACGCCGTATCCGACAATTTCTCCACGATCCCCCCGACATTCACGAGTGGCGTATCCGAACCCCTCTTCAACGGTATCGATTATCTTTGGTGGAGCGCCATACAACAGGATGTTAATAGCTCCCAAATCAATATACCGATTGTTTATGGGCATGTGGCTACCCAAGTCGTAGTAGAATTAACCGGCGGTGAAGGTATCACGATCAACCAATTGGTCTCCGCCATGATCACACCTCCCGAAACCGGGGCGACCATGGATCTGGGCACAGGTATCATCACTCCCGCCACCGCTTTCGGGAAAGCGGATAAGATGGGGATAAACGGATTAACCGCCCAATATATCATGTTGCCGATAAGACATACGACTCCAATGACTCTCACGCTGGAAATATCCGCCGACAATGAAAACAGTACCCGCACCTATACCACCCAGATCCCTCTTCCGGATGGCGAGTTGAAAGCGGGAAACTCTTATTTATTTAAAGCGGTAATCAACGGTAATTCGGTCACTTTGGCCAGTGTCAACGTAAAAGACTGGACAGATGTGGACGAGACAGGAAAGCCCCTTTATCCGACCCAGAATTAAAGCCCGGTTCCTATTTTCCGTATCAATGAATATTGGTACGGAAAATATGCCTATATTTACCCCGTCACCTCTAAAAACAATACGAATATGATTGAGATTCCCGAATCCGCCACCATTGGCAAACAGGCTAGCGAAACGCTAAAGGGTAAACGGATAGCGCATGTTATCGAGTCGAACAGTCCTCACCGTTTCACGTTCTATAATGGCGATCCGGCGGAATACTCCAATAGGCTGGTAGGACGAACGGTCCTAGGCGCCCAAGGCTATGGCGCATTCGTGGACATCCTTATGGACGCGGATACCCACCTCTTAATCGGAGACGGAACCAATATGCGTTATTATACCTCCGCGGAAAAGGCCCCGAAGAAATATCAGCTTATGATCGTATTTGAGGACGACTCGTTCCTAGCTTTCACGGTTTCGATGTATGGTTCCATCTACGCTTTCAAAGGCGAGTTTGACAATCCCTATTACCAAGGTAGCATCCATAAGCTATGTCCGTTGGACGAGAGATTCGATAAAGCCTATTTCCTTAGTCTCATCCGGAATCTCAAGAAAGATATATCCGCAAAGGCGCTGCTCGCCACCGAGCAACGTATTCCGGGCCTGGGCAACGGAGTCTGCCAAGATATCTTGTTCAATGCCCGGATCTCCCCGAAACGAAAAATATCGACTTTATCAGAAGAGGATATAGACCGCCTCTTCAACACCGTGAAATCCACGCTGGAAGAGATGACTCGCCGAGGAGGCCGGGATACGGAGAAGGATCTATACGGCGCCTTAGGCAATTACCGCACGATCCTATCGAAGAACACCTACCATGACCCTTGCCCCGTCTGTGGCGAACGGATACAGAAAGAGGCTTACCTCGGAGGCAGCATTTATTATTGCCCGCATTGCCAGCGAGAAAGATAAGTAATACGCTCAAATTGACAATATGACAATATGTAATCTGAAACCCCAGAGAATCGTTTTTTCCGGGCAAAGGTACATGCTGTTACCAAATACGAGAAAAAATATCAGCAATCAATTGTATTATAACACTTTGCTTAAATATACCCTTTCATTCTAGCGAGATTAATTCATCCTATCTCATATTTATGCAGGAGAAAGGCGCTTTTCATACGGATGCGTCGCCCATTTCTATAGGTTGCGTACCCAATTTCTACCGTATATATCGCCAAACACATACGGTAGCGTTGCCTAACACTGGCTTTCGCGTTACCTAATCCCATTACTTTCGTCTCCCAACAGAGATATTCATGCAAAAAAACAGGGTAAAATGGATAATTTGACCATAAAGCACTCCCTATTTCTTCTATTCGCAAAAAGGCCCTGTCATCATAATCCCTGATTTTCAAACAAAACGTCAAGGTTATCGCATTTTCGCTTACAACATCATTGAAGCCAACCGCAAAACAGATTGCCGCCCCCTGCTTTTGCGAGTATTTTACAAACATAGAGTTTTGCAGGTGAGCCGTCATTCTTGATAAGTGAGGAAAAAGAAAAAGCCCTGTAATCTTTAAATTACAGAGCTTTACTTTATTTTTCTTTCTTTGAAAGCGGTCCGGACGGGACTCGAACCCGCGACCCCATGCGTGACAGGCATGTATTCTAACCAGCTGAACTACCGAACCATTTTATAATCAATAATAATTTTGAAAAAGAGGCGGTCCGGACGGGACTCGAACCCGCGACCCCATGCGTGACAGGCATGTATTCTAACCAGCTGAACTACCGAACCTCTTTTCTTTTATCGCTATCTCTCTCGATTGCGGTGCAAAGGTAAGTATTATTTTTAAACCTGCAATAGCTGACGCAAAAAAATATCATATTTGATAGCAAAAATATCTGGAGAGACCTCAGAAACCACATAATTATGCCGCCCCTATCCCCTTCCCGATCACACCAGTTTATCACAAATACATTTCATTTTGGAACTTTTCAGTCGCCATTCATAATTATGTAATGATAATTTGTTACTTTTGCGACTCAATATAAATGCTTAACAACAATGGACGTTGCCATTATTAAATATAATGCCGGAAACATCTACTCGGTAGATTACGCTTTGAAGCGATTGGGCGTTACCCCGATCATCACGGCTGATCCGGAATTATTAAATAAAGCGGATAAGGTTATCTTTCCCGGAGTAGGTGAAGCTTTCACGACCATGGAGTATTTAAGGGAGCATAAATTGGATCAGGTGATCTTGAACCTAAAGCAACCGGTACTCGGGATATGCCTCGGCATGCAATTGATGTGCATGCGTTCGGAGGAGGGAAACGCAGATTGCTTGGGGATCTTCCCTACGGAAGTAAAACGTTTTATTCCGCGAAAGCATGAGGACAAGGTTCCTCACATGGGTTGGAATACCTTGACAAACGTTAAAAGCGGCCTATTCAATGAGCGATTGGAGAACAAATTTGTTTACTTCGTACATAGTTATTATGTACCTGTAAATGAATATACGGCGGCTACGACCGATTACATCCTTCCGTTCAGCGCCGCTTTACATAAGGACAACTTCTACGCGACACAGTTCCATCCGGAAAAAAGTGGATCGGTAGGAGAGGTTATATTGAAAAACTTTTTAAAGATATGATTGAGCTTATTCCCGCTATAGATATAATAGATGGCAAATGCGTCCGGTTGACGCAAGGAGATTATGCGACCAAGAAGGTTTACAACGAAGATCCTCTGGAGGTGGCCAAGATGTTCGAGGGTAACGGCATCCGGCGTTTGCATGTGGTAGATTTGGATGGAGCCCGTGAAGGACGCATCATCAACTACCGTATCCTTGAGCGGATAGCGACCCGGACTTCCTTGATCATTGATTTCGGAGGGGGCTTGAAACAAGAGGATGATCTGGAGATCGCCTTCGAAAGCGGCGCCCAGATGGTAACCGGGGGCAGTATCGCCGTGAAGAACCCGGAAATGTTCACCTCTTGGATCAGCAAGTTCGGTAGCGAGAAAATCATATTAGGGGCCGATGCCAAGGAAAAGAAGATCGCCATCAGTGGTTGGGAGGAAACGACCAGCCAGGAGTTGATTCCTTTTATCAAAGGATATTACGACAAGGGGATTACCAAGGTGATCTGCACGGATATCGCACGGGATGGTATGCTGCAAGGCCCGGCTATCGATTTATATAAAGAGATACGGGACGAGATCCCCTTCCTTTATATCATAGCGAGCGGTGGCGTAAGCTCGATCGAGGATATTGAGAAATTATCTGAGGCTGGGATTCCCGCTGTCATTTTCGGCAAGGCCATTTATGAAGGGAAGATCCAGTTGAAAGATTTACTTCGTTTTACTTGAAATAATAAAATAGATATATGCTAGCCAAGAGAATTGTTCCCTGTCTGGATATAAAGGATGGAAAGACCGTAAAAGGCATCAACTTCGTGAACTTTCGCGACGCTGGAGACCCCGTGGAGTTGGGTGCCCAGTACAGCCGTGAAGGGGCCGACGAATTAGTGTACTTGGATATTACCGCCTCACACGAGGGGCGAAAGACTTTCACCGAGTTGGTAAAACAAGTGGCGGCCCATATCAGCATCCCTTTTACCGTGGGTGGAGGTATCAACGAATTGAAGGACGTGGATCGTTTGCTTAGCGCTGGCGCCGATAAGGTCTCGATCAACTCGGCGGCTTTACGTAACCCGGCATTAATCGAGGAGATCGCCAAGAACTTTGGTAGTCAGGTATGCGTAGTCGCTATCGACGCTAATTTTGAGAACAATGACTGGCTATGCTATCTAAACGGAGGGCGTGTCCCGACGGATAAGTATTTGTTTCAATGGGCCTCGGAAGCGGAAAGCCGTGGCGCCGGCGAGATCCTTTTCACCAGTATGACGCACGATGGCGTAAAAGACGGATACGCGAACGACGCTCTGGCTACCTTGGCCGATACGTTGCATATCCCGGTTATCGCCTCCGGTGGAGCGGGAAAGATGGAACATTTCCGGGATACGTTTTCCAACGGGAAAGCGGACGCGGCTTTAGCGGCCAGCGTTTTCCATTTCGGCGAGATACGGATAGGTGACTTGAAGCAATACCTCAAGGACGAGGGGATCAATGTAAGGATATAACACATTATATATAAAGATGAAATTAGATTTCGAGAAAATGGGCGGATTAATTCCCGCTATCGTACAAGACAACAACACTAGTAAGGTATTAATGTTGGGCTTCATGAATCAAGAAGCTTATGATGAGACAGTAAGTACGGGTAAGGTTACATTCTTTAGCCGCACGAAAAACCGTTTGTGGATGAAGGGAGAGAGTAGCGGAAATACGTTGCAGGTGGTTAGCATCACGGTGGATTGCGACAACGATACATTATTGATCAAGGCGATTCCAGCCGGACCAGTTTGTCATACGGGAGCGGATACTTGTTTCGGCGAGAAGAACGTAGAGGATATCATGTTCTTGAAATATTTGCAGAACTTCATCGAGCGTCGCCGTCAAGAAATGCCGGAAGGTTCCTATACGACTACCTTATTCCAGAAAGGCGTGAATCGTATGGCCCAGAAAGTCGGCGAAGAAGCGGTAGAGACCGTTATCGAGGCGACCAACGGAACCGAAGACGGCTTCATCTATGAGGCATCCGACTTGGTTTACCACTTAATCGTATTATTGACAAGCAAGGGACTTCGTCTGGAAGACCTCGCCCGTGAATTAAAGAAAAGACATAAAGGTTGATAAATTCTATGGAAGAAGATATTCTACTCAAATTAGAGAACGTGGAGATATGCCGTGAGGAAAACAGGGTATTACACGACGCATGCCTCACGCTTCGTAACGGAGAGTTCGTATATGTGATCGGGAAGGTAGGCTCCGGTAAAAGCAGCCTGCTCAAGTCCTTGTATTGCGAGATACCGATCTTGCGAGGCGAGGCACGTATCATGGATTACAACCTCACCAAGATGAAGCGGAAGGATATCCCTTATTTGCGTAGGAAACTAGGTATCGTCTTCCAAGATTTTCAATTGTTGACCGACCGTTCCGTCTCCAAGAATCTGGAATTCGTGCTGAAAGCCACCGGATGGAAAAAGAAAAGCGAGATCAAGGAACGGATAGACAACGTGCTCCGTCAGGTAGGCATGCAAGACAAAGGCTATAAAATGCCGCATGAGCTATCCGGCGGGGAACAACAACGTATCGTTATTGCCCGTGCCCTTCTGAACAACCCCAAGTTGATACTGGCGGATGAGCCGACCGGCAACTTGGACCCGGAGACGAGCGGACAAATCGTACAACTCTTACACGACATCTGCCAGCAGGGAACGGCGGTGATTATGACCACTCATAACTATACGATCGTGCATAATTATCCTGCCCGCATAGTAAAATGCGAGAATGCCTGTCTAAGTGATGTCAGAGAATAATTTTTTTGTAACTTTGCGGTCGCATTCGATTGAAAAAGAAAACAATTTAATATAGAACAAAAGAAGATGAAAGTTTTAAAGTTTGGCGGTACTTCTGTGGGATCTGCACAGAGAATGAAAGATGTAGCGAAACTGATCACGGGAGACCGTAAGATCGTTGTATTGTCAGCCATGTCGGGTACAACCAACTCGTTAGTCGAGATTTCCGACTACCTGTACAAAAAGAACCCAGACGGAGCGAATGAGATCATCAACAAGCTTGCCATGAAATATATGGACCATGTTGAGGAACTATACAGCACCGAGGAATATAAACAGAAGGCCAAAGAACTGATAAAATCTCATTTCGAATATATCCGTACGTTCACGAAGGATCTGTTTACCTTGTTCGAGGAAAAGGTTGTCTTGGCACAAGGAGAGTTGATCTCTACGGGTATGATGAATCTTTATTTGAACGAATGCGGCGTGAAATCCGTATTGATCCCGGCTTTGGATTATATGCGTACGGATAAGAACGCGGAACCGGACCCTGTCTATATCAAAGAGAAATTGGTGAAATTACTTGCTGATAATAAGGATGCTGATCTATACATCACACAAGGTTATATCTGCCGCAACGCTTACGGCGAGATCGATAACCTACAACGGGGTGGTAGCGACTATAGCGCATCCTTAATCGGCGCGGCTATCGGTGCGGAAGAGATCCAGATATGGACAGACATCGACGGTATGCACAATAACGACCCTCGTATCGTACAGGGAACGTCTCCAGTCCGTCAATTGCATTTCGAGGAGGCTGCCGAATTAGCTTATTTCGGAGCCAAGATCCTTCACCCGACTTGTATATTGCCGGCTAAATTGAACAACATCCCGGTTCGTTTGTTAAATACGATGCAGCCGGACGCTCCGGGTACATTGATCTCTAACGCGATCGAGAAAGGTAAGATCAAGGCGGTTGCCGCCAAAGACAATATTACCTCTATCAAGATCAAGAGCGGACGTATGTTGCTAGCAACAGGTTTCTTGCGTAAGGTATTCGAGACTTTCGAGAACTACCAGACTCCGATCGATATGGTTACGACTTCCGAAGTGGGTGTCTCCGTTACGATCGATAACCGCAAGCATCTGGAAGAGATCGTTGACGATTTGAAGAAGTACGGAACCGTGACCGTAGACGAGGATATGGTTATCGTTTGCGTGGTTGGCGACCTAGAATGGGATAACATCGGCTTCGAGGCTCGTATCGTACAGGCCATGAAGGATGTCCCGGTTCGCATGATCTCCTACGGAGGAAGCAACTACAACGTCTCCTTGCTGATTAAGGCCTCGGACAAGCAGAGAGCGCTGCAAGCTCTAAGCGATCATTTATTTAACAACAAATAAAAACAAACGAGGGCGGCCTTTTACAGACTGCCCTTATTTATCTTTATATAATTTCGTATAATATGCTCAAAGGAACATTTCCTGTAGAAAAGTTCAAGCAGCTTTCTACGCCTTTTTATTATTATGATGTCAAGCTATTGCAAGACACATTAGACGTAGTAAAAACCGAATCCGGGAAATATGGTTACCACGTGCATTATGCCGTGAAAGCTAATGCCAATCCCCGTATCCTTTCCATCATAGCGGCAAACGGCCTTGGCGCAGACTGCGTAAGTGGCGGCGAGGTACAGGCAGCTTTAGATGCCGGTTTTCCTGCCGATAAGATTGTCTTTGCTGGTGTTGGCAAAGCGGATTGGGAGATCAACCTAGGACTGGACAATGATATTTTCTGCTTTAACGTGGAATCTGCCGTTGAGCTGGAAATTATCAATGAGCTGGCGGCCACCAAGAATAAAGTAGCCTCTATCGCCCTTCGTATCAACCCGGAAGTGGATGCCCATACACATGCCAAGATCACGACGGGTATGAAGGAAAATAAATTCGGTATCAACCTTAGCCAATTAGGAGGCGTACTGGATAAATTAAAGGAGATGAAGAATGTGAAGTTGATCGGTATCCATAGCCATATCGGTTCACAGATCACGGATATGTCTAGCTTCCGCAATTTGGTAATTCGTTTCAACGAGATACAGGAAGAACTGGAAGCTCACGGGGTTACGGTGGAGAACCTGAACTTCGGAGGTGGATTAGGTATCGATTACTATCACCCGAATCATTTATCGATCCCGGCTTTCGATAACTATTTCGCGGCCATTCATAAACTGCTTCAAGTACGTCCGGGTCAACAGGTACATTTTGAGCCGGGACGTTCGATCGTCGCTCAATGCGGAACATTAATCTCTAAGGTATTATATGTCAAGGAAGGAGAGACGAAGAAATTCGCTATCCTTGATGCAGGTTTCACGGAATTGATCCGCCCGGCGATGTACGATGCTTATCACCGTATCGAGAACATCAGCAGCGATGAGGCAGTAGAGACTTACGATGTAGTGGGCCCGATCTGTGAGTCATCGGATGTATTCGGCAAGGATGTAGAGTTGAATAAGGCTCATCGTGGCGACTTGATCGCCCTTCGTTCCGCCGGCGCTTATGGCGAGGTCATGGCCTCCCAATACAACTGCCGTCATTTACCGAAAGCCTATTATTCCGATACGATAAAATAATGAGCCAATTGATCAATGTGCCAATATGCCAATGTAAATACCTTGAGTAGCTTATTGGCACATTGGCGTATTAATCATATTGGCTCATTAATGATATTGGCACATTGGCATATTAATCACATTGGCACATTATTATGTTTCTACTCAATAATACAGAGCTTTTCCTATTGGGAATCTCCTTAATAGAATTCGTTATCTTATCTCTTTATTATCTGATCGCTTATGCCCGCCCTTTACGTGCGTCAAAACGAACGGATGATACCTTAGAGGAAGGTAATAAACTCCCCGTATCCATCATCATATACGCTAAAAATGATTCTGAGAACCTCAAGAAACACCTTCCTGCGTTACTTACACAAGATTACCCTGAATATCAGATAGTCGTTATCAACGATGGCTCGAGCGACGATACCGACGATACGCTAAAGTTCTTCCAAAATGAGTATAAACATTTGTATCATACTTACGTCCCCTCGGACGCTCGTTACCTAAGCCGCCGTAAACTGGCGTTTACCCTAGGCGTGAAAGCGGCCAAATACGATATTCTTCTATTCACGGAGGCGAATTGCCAACCGCTCAACGATCAATGGTTATCCGCCATGGTTGGTGGATACACACCCGAGACCAGTATTATCTTGAGCTACTGCAAATACAGCAACTACAAGGGATTCTTTCATAAGTTGATCGCCTATGATAACTTATTGACGGGTTTACGTTATCTATCTTCCGCCCTCTCCCATCACCCATATACCGGAAACGGACGAAATTTATCTTATCGGAAAGAGTTATTCTTCAAGCATAAAGGTTACTATCAATCCTTGAACTTGCATGCGGGAGACGATGACTTATTCATCAACGAAGCCTCGACCAAGGAGAATACGAAAGTAATTTATACCCCGGACAGCCTAACGGAAATGGATCAAATCGAACGTTTTGGAATCTGGAAAGAGATGAAGGTTTCCCGTGCTGCCACTCAACGGTATTACAAAGGAAGCGCCTTGACATTCTATCATCTCGAATCCACTTGTTTCTACCTTTTCCAAGCATCGGTTATCGCTACGGTAGTGATCGGATTACAGGGCAATTGGCTAATCTCCTTGATCGCCGTATTATTATATTTGATACGTTTTATAATCAAGGCAAGCGTTTTCGGCAAATCGGCTCGAATGCTTCAACAAAGCCCTACTATCGGTTGGTTATTCCTGTTGGAGTTTATTCAACCTATGTTTAATGGCTACATACGTATTTACCGACTTTTCAGAAGCAGAAAAGATTATACGTTTCGATTAAAAAACTAGGTTTCGTACCGGTACATATGCGCCCAACCATCTGCCTTCAACTTTCTTTCTCTTTCCGTTGTTTCTTCTAAAAGAATGGATTACCTTTGACTCATTCCCGTAAGTATGAACTAAAAGAACAGGAGCGATTATGGAAAATGTAAAAGAAGTCCCTTATGGTATTGCTAATTTCGTGGAAGTGGTAGAGCAGAACATGTATTATGTGGATAAGACCATGTACTTGCCCTTGCTGGAAAAACAACCTCGAAATCTTTTCTTTATCCGTCCTCGCCGCTTCGGAAAGAGCATTTTCTTAAGCATGCTACGGGCTTACTATGACATTACGCAAAAAGAAAAGTTCGATAAACGCTTCGGCAATTTGTGGATAGGCAACCATCCCACACCATTGCAAGGAAAGTTTCAGGTAGTTTATCTCGACTTCTCGCGTGCCAGTGGTGGTAGTGGTTCACTAGCTGAGAATTTCGACCGTTATTGTAGTATGGTGATGGACATATTCGGAAAAGCTTATGAACCATATTACTATCCGGGTTATGCTGAGGAGATGAAAGCGCAACCAGACTTTGTTAGTAAACTGAATTATCTGGACTTGCATTCGGCTGAATATGGCGCCAAGCTCTATCTCATCATCGATGAATATGATAACTTCACCAACGTTGTCCTCAACGAGCAAGGCAACGAGGTATATCATGCCTTGACTCATGCCAGCGGATTCTATCGCGAGATATTCAAGAAATTCAAGGGCATGTTCGAACGCATTTTTATGACCGGCGTAAGTCCAGTCACATTGGACGATCTGACCAGCGGATTCAATATCGGCTGGAATATCAGTACCGACCACAGATTCAACATGATGCTGGGATTCAGCGAGACGGACGTGCGCATCATGTTCCAATATTATAAAGAAACCGGGCAACTCCCGGCAGACGCAGACATAGATGCGATGATCCAAGAGATGAAACCGTGGTACGACAATTATTGTTTCGCGGAAGAGAGTTTAGACCATGATCCAAAGATATTCAACTGCGACATGGTGCTTTACTATCTACGCAATTACATGACGCTGGGCAAATCACCCAAAGAGATGATCGACCCCAATACCCGCACGGACTATAATAAGATGAAAAGACTCATCCAACTGGACAAGCTAGACGGGAATCGCAAGGGTGTATTGCGTAAGATCACGGAGGAAGGGCAGATTGTCACAAACTTGATAACCACCTTCCCCGCGACCCAGATCGTTAACCCGGAAATCTTCCCCAGCCTGCTTTTTTATTACGGTATGCTGACCATCACAGCTAAACGAGGGAATTATCTGGTGCTAAGCATCCCTAACAATAACGTGCGCAAGCAGTACTACGAATTTTTGCTAGAGGAATATCAAGATAAGCGTCATATCAACTTGAACGACCTAGGCTTGATGTTCTATGATATGGCTTACGATGGCCATTGGCGCGAAAGCCTCGAATTTATAGCCAATGCTTATAAGGAGAACTCGTCCGTACGCAGCGCTATCGAGGGCGAGCGAAACATACAAGGCTTCTTCACCGCCTACCTAAGCGTGAACGCCTATTACCTAACCGCACCGGAAGTAGAGTTGAACCACGGTTATTGTGATCTGTTCCTTATGCCAGACCTGCTCCGGTATGAGGTGAAGCATAGCTATATCCTTGAATTGAAATATCTTTCTTCCAAGGACACGGAAGAGAAAGCTGAGACTCAATGGAAAGAGGCCGTGGAACAGATAAAGAAATATGCCGCAGCCCCCAAAGTACGGCAGTTGATACACGACACGAAGTTGCACTGCATCGTGATGCAAATCCGCAGTTATGAGCTAAAGCGAATGGAGGAAGTCCATTCTCTATAAGAGAACCGTACTCATTTAACGGAAACTTAATAAGTTAATCTAAAAAACATAGGATATGAAAAGCTATATAAATCAAAAAAGCAACTTTTACAAAGATGAAAAAGTGATAGAATTCATCAATTGGTTTGTACCCAAAATAGACTCTGGCTTTACACACCAATATATAAATCAAAGAAATAAAAAAGAATGGCAATGCAATTCCATTTACAATGCCTATGAAAACTACGCTTGGGATTTCAGAGTAAAAGACTTAGAGGGAAAAACAATTAAAGGAAGCAGCTTTGAAGAAAGTTCTAATATTTTGGATAAACTATCTTGCCGCTTGAAAAAAAGCCTTGAAACAAAAGATGATATACTGTGTAAAGATACCTGCTTAAAGATATTGGAATGGGGAGGTGTTTTACGTGGAAATAAGGAAAAAATCGAAAAAATAGACGAAGAACAAGGACTAGTTCAGTATCTGGAATCCGTCAAAATGATATTGACTAGCGAGAAAATAGAAGTACCAGAGTCCGATGACCAAGTAGTATATATGAATTCCGGATTTACTAAGATTTATTCCTTGTATATAAATGATTTTGTCATTTATGACAGCCGTGTAGGAGCCGCATTAGGTCTTCTTGTCAAGAGATTTTGTGATGACAGGCATCTTGAAGATGTACCGAAAAACTTAAAGTTCGCTTATGCAAATGGGAGAGGCAAAGCTAATAGAAATCCAGATCCTGTAGAGGGACGATTCCCTCTACTAAGAAATACAGAACTTTATGGGAATCATCTGGAGAACAACCTTAGAGCAAATTGGCTGTTAAAAGAAATACTATCCCATTCATCCAATTTTTCAAACCTGTTACCTCCCGAAAAACAACTAAGAGCATTGGAAGCCGCTCTCTTTATGATAGGTTACCAAGTTTCTCTAAAAGAATATAAAAGCCAATGTAATGTATTATACGACCCTTCAATGATGCAATGTTGTGGTAATCCTTTCAGGTAGGAGAATATTCAACAATAACCGGCAACAAAACAGAACCATATATGTTCGCCAACCATAATATCAGTTTCGAAGAAGAACATCATTTAGATAAGAGTGCAAAATTAAAAGGATTAGTATCCAAGATAACAACTGTATTCGTTGAAAAATTCGCTAACAATGATACAGAGGAACAAAGACTTGATAATCCAAACAACGTATTCGTTCAATATGAAGTATCTTATATAGATGGATATGAACATGTGAATTATGGTATCTATAAAACAAGTGACGCAAGCTTTTATATCATCACATTAAAAAATGTGATAATAGAACAAGCAATAGATGAAATGGATTAATGAATGCACCTTATAGGGAGAAGAAAGATTACACATCTTCCATAGAAATAATTTTAGTGTGGTTACTTTAGTCATCTACAACGCCATAGCACTCTTCTTCTTCCGCTACCTTGGGAAGTTCCTCTTCCTCTAATAGTGGATAGGCCGGGGTAAACTTTGCTTGGTAAGTAGATTCCAAATACGTCTTTTCCAATAAACGGACGACATTTTCTAAAGTAGCTTGCCGTTCTTTGGGTTTAAGCTGGCATTCCCAAATCACCATCGTATTCCAGCCCATCGCTCGTAATTCCTCACGTACACGGGCATCCCGGGCTTTATTCCGGTTTAGTTTCTCGGTCCACCACTCTACCCGGGTACGGGGAGGACGAAATTCCGGGCAACCCTCGTGCCCATGCCAGAAACAGCCGTTCACGAAGATAGCGGTCTTATATTTACGCAATACGATATCAGGGGTACCGGGAAGGCGCTTTACATTCACACGAAAGCGAAAGCCACAATGGAACAGGTATTTACGGACTATAATCTCGGGCTTTGTATTCTTGCCCTTAATCATAGACATGATATAGCTACGCTTTTCTTTAGAGATAAGATCTGTCATATCAATCCGGCAAAACTAGAACGTATGCCAAAGATACGGCTTTTATTCAAAACGGATACTCTTGGCCGGATCAATCTTCGTAATCAAATAGGAAGGTCCTAACATCATCAACATGGAGGCGGCCAATGTCCCTATATTCAAAAGGAACAGTGAAAATAGGCTCAGATCGATAGGCACGGCATCCAAATAATAAATAGAAGGATCTAATTGGATAATGTGGAAATGAGATTGAAGCAAACAAAGAGAGATACCGATGATATTCCCCCACAACATTCCTTTGCCGATCAAGAAGAAAGAGACATACAAGAAGATCTTGCGAATACTGTTATTATTTTGTCCCAAGGCTTTTAGGATTCCGATCATATTGGTACGCTCTAAGATTATGATCAATAATCCGGAGATCATGGTAAACCCTGCGACGGAAAGCATCAGCGCCAAGATAACCACCACATTGATGTCCAGCACATCCAGCCAATTAAAGATCATCGGGTTCAACTCCTTGATCGAGCGGGCGTAGAACGTATTGCCATTTCGGTCTTGCCGTTCCGTCAGATCGAAATAAACATCCTCGGCCACTTGGTCCAAACGATCATAGTCATCCACTTGCAACTCCAGTCCGCTTACTTGATCTTTATCCCAACCGTTCAAGCGGCGTATCTGCTTAATATCAGCAATTACGAACATCTTGTCATAATCAAGGAAACCCGTCTCATAAATCCCCGTGATCGTGAACTTACGGGCACGCACGTCATCTTGCACAAAATAAGTCAGGAAAGAATCCCCTACCTTTAGTCCTAGCAGATCTGATAAATACTTGGAAACAATAACATCTGTAGAGTTCTTATCCGGTTGGATCGTAAAGATCTCGCCTTCTTTTAAATTATCCTTGAAGAAAGTCCAGTCATAATCCGTGTCCACCCCTTTCAAGACAATTCCTTGAAAATCTTGGTCAGTCTTCAAGATGCCTAGCTTCGTCGCAAATTTCTCGACATGGCGAATACCGGGGAATGCATCGAGCGCATTCAATAAAGTATCGCTAACCGCTATCGGCTGCGACTCATAGGAAGAATTACTATCGAAATTCGTGATCTGGATATGCGAGCCGAAACCGATCACCTTGTTCCGGACCTCTTTCTTAAAGCCTATCACGATCGCCACCGAAAGGATCATCACCGCCAATCCCAAAGCGATCCCGATCATGGCAATACGAACAGCGGGAGGAGTAACCTCACGATCCCCCTCCTTGCTGAAATGTATCTTTTTGGCGATAAATAGCTCTAAATTCATTTATAACATTCTTCCCGGATAAGCTTCCAGCGCCTTTGATAACACCGTCAAAGCTTTCGCCAAATCTTCCTTTTTCAAGACATAGGCCATACGAACCTCATTCTTACCAAGTCCCGGTGTCGTGTAAAAACCCGACGCCGGTGCCATCATGACCGTCTGACCCTCGTATTCAAACTCTTCCAGACACCAAGCGCAGAACTTATCGGCATCATCCACCGGAAGTTTAGCCACCGTATAGAAAGCGCCCATCGGTATGGGAGAATAAACGCCGGGAATACGGTTCAAGCCATCGATCAAGCATTTACGCCGTTCCACATACTCGTCATAAGTCTCACGGGCATACTCCTCGGAAGCATCCAAAGAGGCCTCGGCTGCGATCTGTCCGATCAAAGGCGGGCTTAAACGAGCTTGGCAGAACTTCATGACGGCACTACGCACTTCGGCATTTTTCGTAATCAACGCACCGATACGGATACCGCATTCCGAATAGCGTTTGGAGACAGAATCGATCAATACCACGTTCTGCTCGATACCTTCCAGATGACAAGCCGAGATATACGGGGAACCGGTATAGATAAACTCCCGGTATACCTCATCCGAGAAAAGATAAAGATCATATTTCTTTACGATATCCCGGATTTGATTCATCTCACGACGCGTATACAAATAACCCGTAGGATTGTTCGGGTTACAGATCAGGATCGCTTTGGTACGCTCATTGATCAACTCCTCGAATTTCTCTACTTTCGGAAGAGAAAATCCTTCCTCTATCGTAGTCGTCACTGTCCGGATCACGGCTCCTGCCGAGATAGCGAATGCCATATAATTAGCATAAGCAGGTTCCGGTACGATAATCTCATCACCCGGATTCAAGCAGCTCAAGAAGGCAAACAAAACAGCCTCCGAACCACCGGTAGTGATGATAATATCGTCAGCCGTAAGATTAATATCATACTTTTTATAATATCCAACCAACTTCTCGCGATAACTGCGATATCCCTGACTAGGGCTATATTCCAACACCGTACGATCGACATTACGGATCGCGTCGAGTGCCGCTCGCGGAGTGGGAAGGTCGGGCTGACCGATATTCAGGTGATACACATGAACTCCTCTCTGTTTGGCAGCATCGGCCAATGGAGCCAGCTTCCGGATCGGGGAAGCGGGCATTTCGACTCCTCTTTGTGAGATGTTGGGCATTACTATCTTATATTTATTCGTTTTGAGGGGCAAAGATAGTAAAATTATTAATCAAATACCCGGTCTTGGCGAATCTTTGCTAGCGTGCATCGTAGATACAAAAGCATTCGGATCGATCTCTTTTACCTCATCTTTCAAGCGGGGCATGTCCTTACGCTCGGCAATCGTAAAGATAATCTCGGTCTCATGTCCCTCGTACATGCCTTTACCATGGATAAATGTTCCTCTCATACCCATTTTATCGACAATCAAATCACGCATTTCCTTTGTCTTTCGGGAAACGATAAAGACAGCACGGTTCGGGTTCTCCGTCTGGAACATCTCCACGATTTTTCCATATACGAAAATAGTAAACCAAGAATACAAAGGTACCGCCCAATCCTTAAACACGATCAAGCCCAACAATACGACCGCGGAATCCAATACGATGATCATATTGCTGACCTTCAAGTTGGAGTCATTAGCGATCACACGTGCCAATACATCCGTACCGGCACTCGTACTTTGCGCCCGGAAAATACAAGTCACACCCAATCCTAAAATAGCTCCACCGTAAAAGGCGGCGATAAAGGCATCGTTCTCCACCAATGGATCGGTAAGGAAATAAGATAATGAGTCGGTAAATATAGAGATCAGCAAGAAAGTAACGATCGTCTTCGGGCCGGAAGACAATCCGATCTTTTTCATCGCCAAAATCAGCAACGGGATATTGAAGCAAAGCGCCGTCGCACCCATCGGCAAACCATCCGGGAAGAACGGGAACAAATCTTTCGTCACATAGTGGATTACGATAGAGATACCATACACACCTCCCGGTACGATTTTGTAAGGCGCTAGGAAAAGCACGTAACTAAGTGCCTGCAAAAATGAACCTACCACGATTAAGGAGTAGTCCATTACATTTCTCTTCAAAGTAGCATTAGAAGGGACTAAAAGTTGTTGTGTTGTCATGACTCGAATTAAGCGTTATTTGTAAAACGCCGCAAACTTACACAATCTTCTCCGATTTATACGCAAGCCTTAAAAAAAAGTATCCCCACTATTTACCTTTTGACAGGAAATAGTGGGGGGACACACTCTTATATAGTATAAATTACTTACTTGCGTTATCCGCTAAGTACACTTCCGGGAACGTATTAACACCCAGCGTACGGTTGTTATTGTTCGTGATATTCAATAAAGTAACATACTTACGATATTGATCCGGGCTCAAAGCCTTCTTCATCAACTTCAAGTTACCGTAAACCGCCTGATACATCTTCTTGTCCTGCAATTTAGCGCTAGCTTTTACACTTGCGTTCTGCATCTCGATGAAATATTCGTTGATGTTAGCTACCTCGTCCAACTGACTCGGAGTCAATTGCAAATAGTTCGCTAACTTCTCTGTACTTACCACAAACGGTTCTCTACTCAAACTCGGTTTCTGAGCGAAGCTCATTGTCGCACACATCAATAAGGCTGCGACTGCCATTCCAAAACGTTTCATAATACCTAAAAACCTTAAATTGTTAAACCTAAACAAAAACCTTAAAAACACATAGCCCAATCACATTGGCTTAATTACTTCTCAGCCAAATAACTGTCCAAAAGCGGATTAGAAACCTTATCTTCCTGATTAGCGCGAGTCACATTAATCAACGCTACATATTTACGATATTGATCTTTAGTCAATGCACGTTTCATCAGTTTCAAATTACACAACAATGCGTTGCGAGTTTCTTCCGGTCTTGCGTTATTGCAAAGCGCTTCCGCAGACAGGGGTTGACCTAATTGATTCTCGAAGTAAGTATTAATCTCTGACACCTCAGCGATCTGGTTTGCGTCAAGCTGCAAATATCTGCTTAGCTTATCGAAACTCATACTCTTTGAATCACTAACCTTTTGAGCAAAGCTCATTGTCGCTACCATCATTAAAGCGACTACCATCATACCTAAACGTCTCATAATACCTAAAATTTAAACCTAAACTAAGACCTTAACTAATAAATGCGGCGTTTCCGCATCTTCTATCTTTCTCTTTTTGTTACTGCAAATATAACAGTATGTTTTATAACATTGTTCTTCAATACGGTTAATTTTTGCAAACAATTGACGTTATTGATATATATCAAGGCATATAGCAATCATTTTGTAATACATATTACGATAAACACTATCTATTTCATCATAGACACCGTTTATAAACAAGCAAAAGCCTAGATATATTCTTATACAAGCCTAGCTGTATTCTTATACGATACCATATCTATTCTATAATCTCCGTCGTGGATTATACAAACCACAGCGTGATCTATAAAAACCACGACATGATCTATACAGACCACGACGTGGTTTATAGAATAGATACAGTCACAAGATACTTTTTATGCAATAGCTTGATACTTTACATCTATCCTTTACTTATTTATCGGCTAGATAAACATCGGGGAAGGAAAGCCCGCTCGTCATCCGGTTATTATTGTTCGTTACGTTGATCAAAGCCACGTATTTCCGATATTGATCGGTGCTTAACGCCTTTTTCATCAACTTTAAGTTGCCAAATACGGCTTGCCGCATCCGTTTATCCCGCATTTTATGACTTCCCCTCAAGCCCTCGCTTTGCTTTTCCCTAAAATAATCGTTGATCATCGCTACCTCATTAATCTGGCTGGGACGTAATTCCAGATAGCTTACCAATTGGCCCACATTGACTACAAACGGTTCTTTATGTAAGCTCGATTCCTGCGCGAAACTCATTGTCACACTTACCAACAAGGCTGACATAGCCATTACTAAACGTTTCATACTACCTATTCCTTTCATTTGTTAAACCTTAAAAACCTATTTCTCTGTGATCTTTGATACAAATATAGGGTGAGGTTTCCCGCTAGAAAAGGAAGAATCGACGAAGTACGCCGTAGGTTTAGACGAAACCGGGAATCAAGCGGATCAAGAAATCAGCTTATTCCTCTCGTACGAGGCTTTTACCAAGCGGATATAGACGAATAAGGAAAGAAGGCAACAAACCGCCCCGACTCCGTAGGCGGTAGCCAGATTGGCACGGGTAGCGATAAAGCCGGCGGATAACATCCCGATCCCCATCCCGAAATCGAAAGAGGTCAAGTAGGTGGAGGTAGCCGTACCGCGCATATGGTGCGGAGCGACATTCACGAAAAGACATTGAAAAGCCGGTACGCTCACGCCAAAACCGATACCGATCGCCAAGGCGCAAGCGAAAAAGATAAACGATGTATGTACGGTAGCGAACACGGAAAACGAGATCGCTAAAGAGACCAAGGATACGATGGACACGACATGGATCTTGCCATGGTCCACCAACCGTCCGGAAATCAAACGGGCCGTCCCTACACCGATCGCCATAAATATAAAGAAGTAGCCGGGGTCCGGCACCTCGATCTCTTTACCATATAATACCACGAACGAGAGCAACATCCCATAAGGTATAGCGACCAGCAAATAGGCCAAGGCCGCAGGAAGCGCTTTCACCAAGATAAAACGATCCAACGAGAAGGCCGGACGAGGCACTTTCTCCCGTTTCGGATAACGGATCAGCCCGACGGAGCCGATCCCGACCAACGCGATCACCAAAGCGACCCCTATGATCCAGAAGAAACCATGCCGATCGTACAGCCCGACCGCCACCAAAGGAGCCAAAGACATGGCGAGATTGATCGTCAATCCGTAAAAGCCCATGCCTTCTCCCCTTCGCTTGGAAGGGATTACGTCTATCGTAATCGTATTGCCAGAGACTGAGGTCAGTCCCATAAACCCGCCTTGGATGAAACGAACCGCCATGATCGTATAGACTGTCATAGCAAACCAATAACCGGCAAACAAACAGGCGAATATCGTGAAGGCGAATACATATAACGGTTTGCGGGAGAAACAATCCACCAGATATCCCGAGAACGGGCGCACGCACAGCAACCCGATCGTATAGCTAGACAAGACCATCCCCACCTCGGACGTGCTGATGCCCAATTCTTCCACCAGATAGACCGGCATAGTAGGCATCAACATATAAAAGGCGAAATTCATCAAGAAGTAAGAGATACAACATTGGACGAAATTCCGGTTCCAAAGTACAGGTTTAGTCTCGCTCATTCCTCTTTATTACTTATGCCAGCTCACTCAACTCCAGCCAGCGCATCGTTTTCTCGTCGATCTCTTCCATGACTTGGGTGATCCGTTGAGATTTAGCCATAAGCTCGTCCGTAGACAAAGTACCACTGCTCATAGCGGTCTCCAACTCCGCCTTCTCCGCCTCCAAAGCCGGTATCTCCTCCTCTAGGGCCTCGAACTCTTTCCGTTCCTTGAAAGTGAGTTTTTTCTTTTGCTCATTGACAGGACGAGACGGTTTCTCCGGAGCCGGGTTTTGTCTCGCTTGCAAAGCAGCCTCCGCCTCTTTTTCCAGTTGGTCTTGCACATCTTTCCAATCCCGGTACTGCGTATAGTTGCCGGGGAAATCCTTGATATCAGCGTTACCCCAGAAAACCAGCAGGTGATCTACCACCTTATCCATAAAGTAACGGTCGTGGGAAACCACGATAGCACACCCCTTGAAGTTACGAAGGTATTCCTCCAATACGTTCAAGGTCACGATATCCAGATCATTGGTCGGCTCATCAAGCACCAAGAAGTTCGGGCTACGCATCAATACCGTACATAAATAGAGGCGACGCTTCTCGCCACCGCTCAATTTATAAACGTAATTATGCTGTTTCTCCGGCGTGAACAGGAAATAGTTCAAGAACTGGGACACTCCCATCTTCTGTCCGTTACCCAAATCCACGTATTCGGCGATCGCCTGCACCACGTCGATCACTTTCATTTGCTCATCGAACTTCAAACCATCTTGACTATAATAGCCAAAGCGAACGGTCTCGCCCACATCGAAATGGCCGCTATCGGGAGCCACCTCCCCCATCAGCATCTTGATAAAGGTAGATTTGCCCGTACCGTTATTCCCGACAATACCCATCTTCTCGTAACGGGCGAAAATATAGTTGAAATCCTCCGTAATCTTCAAATCACCGAAACGTTTGCTTACATTCACCGCCTCGAAAATCTTCGAACCGATGTAAGAAGCCTTCACGTCCAAGTTCACCTTTCCGGTATCCCATTGTTGCTTCGCTTTCTTTTCCAGCTCATAAAAGGCATCGATACGGTACTTCGCTTTCGTGCCCCGTGCCTGCGGCTGGCGGCGCATCCAATCCAGTTCCGTACGGAGAAGATTCTTCGCACGCTCCACGTCGGCGTTCATCGCCTCGACACGCTCTTGGCGTTTCTCCAAATAATAGCTATAATTACCTTTATACGAATAGATTTGCTTATTATCGATCTCGATGATCTCACTACAAACACGATCCAAGAAGTAACGGTCGTGCGTCACCATCAAGATACTGATATTGGCCCGGCTCAGATAATCTTCCAGCCACTCGGTCATTTCCAGATCCAAATGGTTCGTCGGCTCATCCAAGATAATCAATTCAGGGTCCGTGATCAAGACATTCGCCAAGGCTACCCGTTTCAACTGTCCTCCGGACAATTCCCCGATCTTCTGATTGAAGTTATGAATCTTCAACTGCCCGAGGATTTGTTTCGCCTTTTGCTCATAATCCCACGCCTTGAAGCTATCCATACGGGTAAGGATGTCCTCCAGATTCGAGTGATCCTCTTTCGCCATCGCCTCCTCGTACTCAGCAATCAACTGGACAGTCTCGTTCTTCGAGTGGAAGCAAGCCTGTAGCACGGTCAGTTCTTCCGGATAAGAAGGTGATTGCTCCAAATACCCGACCCGCAGGTCTTTCCGGAAAACCACCTCACCCGAGTCGTAATCCTCCTTACCACCGATAATATTCAATAAGGTAGTCTTACCCGTCCCGTTTTTGGCGATCAACCCGATCTTCTGTCCTTGCGCGACTCCGAACGTTATATCCTCGAAAAGAACCAAATCACCGAAGCTCTTGGTCAGCTTATCTATCTGAAGGTAACTTATCATGTTTTCTTATTTAAATTCAAATCGGAAGGCAAACTTACACAAAATCCTCGAATTTTAAGCTTTTCTCCGTACCTTTGGTGGAAGAATAAGAAAAACACCATGAATGTTAGAATAGATGAAAGTTGGAGAAAACGTCTGCAAGAGGAATTCGACAAGCCTTATTTCGAGCAATTGGTGACATTTGTCAAAAACGAATATAAGCAAGCGCACGTACTTCCTCCCGGGCCTCAGATATTCCATATATTTAACGCATGCCCGTTCGAGAAGGTTAAAGTCGTTATCTTGGGACAAGACCCCTATCCTAATCCGGGGCAATACTACGGGGTCTGTTTCTCGGTACCCGATGGCGTGGCGATTCCCGGCTCCTTGATGAATATATTCAAAGAGATCCACGATGATCTTGGGAAACCGATCCCTTCCTCCGGGAATTTGGATCGTTGGGTAAGCCAAGGCGTATTTCCGATGAATTCCGTCCTCACGGTACGTGCCCACCAAACAGGTTCGCACCGGAACATGGGATGGGAAACATTCACGGACGCCGTTATCAAGAAATTAAGCGACGAACGGGAAAATCTAGTATTCATGTTATGGGGCAGTTACGCTAAAGCCAAGATTTCCCTTATCGATACGAGCCAGCATTTGGTCCTAACGACCGTACATCCATCTCCCCGCTCCGCCGAATATGGTTTCTTCGGTTGTAAGCATTTCAGTAAGGCTAATGATTTCCTACGGGGTAAAGGCATCCCGGAAATCGATTGGTAAGTATAAATCAACCTAAATCAATCGCATATGGATATTCAAACTTTCATCAACAATTATTACGAGGCATTTTCTCTAAAGGCGGAATTGCCGATCGCTTTCTGGTATTCCGATTCTCTGCTTGGAGAATTAAAGCAGACACAAGGCTGTTTATTCAAGGCCCTTCCCGCTATCAGGCAAGGCGAGATTATCAGTATGAACGGAGATAGCGTTGGCTGCGGAGGTGGAAAGTTTTATACAGGATTCACCCCTATGCCAGAGCATGTCCCCAATTTTGTCTCTTTAAAAGAGAGATATAAGCAAACTCCGGAAATGGTAGTCGAGGGTATAAAAGGCATGAACGTACAAAGGTCCTCCCTCCCATACCTCCATTTCGCAAGGATCGATCGATTAACCTCGTTTGAAAAGGTAGAGGGGCTTTTGTTCCTCGCAACTCCGGATATCTTGTCAGGGTTAATTACTTGGACCTTTTTCGACAACAATAATCCGGATGCCGTCTCCACACCATTTGGTTCCGGTTGCAGCTCCACCATCACGCTCACTGTCAACGAAAATAGACAAGGAGGTCACCGCACGTTCCTTGGTTTCTTCGATCCCTCGGTCCGACCATATGTGGAAAGCAACTTATTAAGTCTCACGATCCCGATGTCACGTTTCAAGACGATGTATCAGACAATGCGTAACTCCTCCCTATACGAAACACACGCATGGGCGAAAATAAAAACCAGAATCAATGAAGGCTGATTTTTATACGGAAGTTTATAACATCGTCAGAGAGATACCGGAAGGATGTGTGGTTACCTACGGGCAGCTAGCCAAGCTCGCCCGAAGGCCACAATGTTCCCGTATGGTAGGGCAGGCAATGTTCAACGTCCCGAAAGAACTGAACCTGCCTTGCCACCGGG
The DNA here is from genome assembly GCF_056640955.1 of Parabacteroides sp. KHUB-02. Taxonomy (NCBI): domain Bacteria; kingdom Pseudomonadati; phylum Bacteroidota; class Bacteroidia; order Bacteroidales; family Tannerellaceae; genus Parabacteroides; species Parabacteroides sp. KHUB-02. The sequence continues at coordinate 2,444,287 of NZ_JBWQEV010000001.1, forward strand.
TGGTAAACAGCCAAGGCAGATTAGCTCCCAACTGGGCGGAACAACGGGGATTATTGGAGAAAGAAGGCATTACCTTCAAGAAGAATGGCTGCGTTGACTTGAAGAAACATATTTGGGAGGATATATTACCGATTATCTAATCCGATAACAAAATGTAAAATCAGCAAGTTCTTAAAAGAACCATTCCCAATGCTATTTGCCAAGATCATTCTTTTCCAACCATTCGCCCAGCAGATCCGCTAGTTGGCCATTATTCAAATCCTGCATCAAGAAATGGGTATTACCATAAATACCGATCTTGGGCAACTCAACTAAGGTCGCGTTTCCCCCATGCCTATTTATGGCCTCCACGAATTTACGTCCCATTTGCAGACGTACACGCCAATTCTCGCCACCAAGATTCTCTGATGGAGTCTCCGGAATATAATCACCGAAATACATTACGATTGGAATCCGGGTAAGTCGCAAGAACTGTTCCATAGGAATAGCTACTCCAGTCGCCCCACCGGTAAGTCCGGCGATCGGATCGGGCACCTCCCCCTCGGGAAACACATAGCCACCCGGCTCATATGAAACGACAGCCTTGACATTCGGATTTTGTATAGCGGCCATCCATCCCGGGAAACCTCCCGCCGAATGTGTTACAAGGATATTGTCCCCTATTTTTTCCGTCAAGGCATTGATTGCCGGTACATCTTGTTTGTGATCACTGATATCGGGCGTCATCTCCCGGAAAAACTGCGATAGATAGGCTGAATCAGACGGAAACTGCACACCTTTGTTATATTCCGGCCAAATCCCGATACGCCAGATGTCAAACCAGAACATCTCATCGGCCAGCGGCTTGACCGTAGTCGTAGCAGATGTCCTTCCGGCACGGCCACGACCGGGAAGATCCATCACGTAACTGCTATATCCCCGGCATAACATGAGAGTAGCGAAACCATCCCGCCCATCGGGTGTCATTTGCCAACATATCCCAGAGCCACCATAACCATGAACATAAACCAAAGGCAATTTTTTCGCATGGGCCGGAACTTGGAAATCTACGAAAGCATGATCCGCACGATAGCTCTGCCCGGTCTCGACTTGGGTAGCCCAACCGACAAACTTACTGTTGTCATACGTACCCGGACGCTGTATGGTTTGTCCTCCTACGGAGAAATGTCCTTGTTTAGCGATCACCAAATCCTGGGCATCTGCCATTCCAAACACGGGTATTAATAATGCTAATAATAAAATCTTCTTCATATTCTTCTGATTCATTTTTTATCCGTTAATTGTCCGAGCACATCACGTAATGGATCTGAACTCTTTTTCCCTAGGTTTATCTCTACGATATTTAGCAAAGCCGTAAGTTGCTCTGGCGTAATACCCAGATGCAAGCAAATTGACATATGGCCGTAAGCCATAGGTTCAACACCGCCAACGCCTGCCAATACAGACACGGTCGCCAATTCACGCTCCCTATATGTCAATAAGTCGCGCTCAAAAAGGTCCGCGAACAGATGTTCCTTGAGGAAACGTTCGATCGTCGGGGCAAATACCGCATATCCGGTTTTAGGGACAGAAGCAGACGTACCCGATATTTCCGCCAGAATATCCCGTCCCCGCTCATATCGACTCCCACCGTCCTCGATAGCAGAGGCTTCACGACCCTCTACATCTTTAATTCCCATGTTTTTTCTCTCTTCAATGACTTGCATAAATGTCTGTATGGCTCTTAAGCTGCGAGGAAATCCACAATAAGCATAGGCATGTATTAGTACTTCGTTTACTTCATTAACGGTCATACCGGATTCAAGTCCTTTCACAAGCGCCTGTCTCAGATGCGCCAAGTCTCCCTTGCCCGTGTACGCCGCGATAGAGACAATGGCTTGTTCCCTGGCTTCCAATACCCGGTTTGCTTCGGCATACACATTCTCCGCTTGGCTTGTCGCTTCTTGATATTCCTTCTCTCCCACCGGACTGAGCCACACCGCCTCATTCGTTTGAGGATTGCAACTTACGGCAACGTGAGCAAACCAGCTATCCGGAGCCGCCCCATGCCAGTGAATCACGTCAGGCGCAATTTCCACGATATCCCCCGGATACAATCTTCTGGCCGGTTTCCCCTTTTCCTGATAGTAGCCTATGCCTGCTGACGCGACAAGTATCTGCCCCCCTTTATGATAATGCCAATTATTCCGGCAACGAGGCTCAAAAGTGACATTAGACATTGGGACATTCAGCTCCCTATTAACCGTAATCGGAGCGATATACGCCTGACCAATGAAGTTCTTCGCGGACGCTTCCGGCAACTTAGTACCCAAGGGGTACGGTTGTCTGAAATTATCCATATTTTGCGCCATGGTGAAAACCGGGAACAAACATAGGCAGAAAAGCCGGATTAGAAAGTTCTGTCTCATATTCATATGTATTTATCATTATTCTCCTACCGTACGAGTAAATGCTAAGGTAGCAAGTTTCCATTGTCCGTCTTCCTTCACGTACGTCTCAGTCACGATGAAAGGGAACCTGACCTCCCTACCACCAACTACCGAATTAAGATGAATACGGCTATATACGATTCCGGCGCAACCGGCGAATTTAACATCTACATCATGTATCTCCGCATGCTTGTAATGTATGTTTCCCGTACGGATCACATCAAGCTCCGGCTGCTTACCCCACGAACCACCCATATGTACAAACATAGAGTTCTCGTGGAAGAGGGCGTCGAGCTTATCCACATCTTTTTCTGACATCCATTTCCATTTCGCATTAGACAAATCTATCATCTCCTGCTGTTCCGGAGTAAATGTCTTTTTTGTTTCCTGCGCATAGGCACCCATTCCCATCGATACCAACAACAATGTCGCGATAAATAATGATCTCATAATTTTTTGCATGGCTTTATTAATTTGATTATACATTATATATAAATAGTTTTCCATCATCTATTTATACCTATTCTTCGTTGCGAAGTTACGACCAAAGGAGTTTTGAGACAATACAAAAAAGTCGGTGTCAACTACAAATTTTACCGAAAAGGAAAGGAGTGAAGCTAGCTTACAAGGTCACTCCCTATAATCTGAGGACTTTATACCTAAATTATGCTGCACATAACGGCTGAAATAAGAGGGAGAAGAGAAACCAAACAAATCGGAAATATAAACGAAAGATAATGACTTATCACGCAAAAGCCGTGATATATCCAATATCGTATAACGGTTAATCCAATAATTTGCCGCATAGCCACTCACCTTTTTCGTCACTTCCGATAAATACTTCGGCGTCACGCATAATTCCGAGGCATAGTATGTAACGTCTCTATGCTGGCGATAAACCCCATCTTCCAGCATTTGCAGGAACTTACTCATAATGGAGGCATATTGGGCCGAGATCTTCTCCTCCCCATAAATATGTGAGTGAAAATCGAAGAAATCCAGAATCATTGTCTGGATCACATTAATCATTATGTCACGATAAAAATTATGGTTTTCATTGTTAAACCTATACTCTATATTCTCGAAATCTTTCTTACAGATATCCTGTTGCTCGCGATCCAGACGCATCACAGGATTCAGGAACAAAGATAACTGGCCTTTCATTCCATAATTACTCTGGGGAGTACAAAGCTCAATGAATTGGGGAGTGACATAAATGACTTTAACCTTAAAATCCGCAGATGGGGTGATCTTCTCAACCAGTTTTCCTTTACGCACAATCATACAATCCCCTTCATGTAACTCGAATGGATTTCCATTGAACTCGAATTTACATGCTCCACCCAAACACAAGGCATGAGACAGATACTCTTTATAAATATCTGTCCCAAGCCCATTCAGACTATCAGAGATAATAACACTATCTTTGTCATATTTCATGATACCCCCATTTTAGATCGTACAAATTTAATCAAATTACAATTTCATCCCGAAGAAATCTTTCATTTTATTTACCGCTAGATTCACATATTCCGGGACAAAATAAGTTTTGATATGCTCCGCTCCTGGAATAAGATACATCTCTTTATCTTTTGTTCCGGTAGCCTTTTCAAAAGCTTCGTCAGACATATATTTTGTATCGGCATCACTTCCGGCGATCAATAGCAAAGGCTGGTCGATCAAGTCGATATGATCCGTAGCATCCCAAGTCATAAGATCCAATAAACTGCTCATGGTATAGCGAAATGTCGAATTCGGATGAGCATGGGTTTTAAAGTAATACTCATAACCATCACGATATAGGGCAAACGGTAGTTTCGCCGCCTCCTCATCGGAGATATTCATCTCACCCGTGTATAGAACTTTGCCTTTGGCCTCTTCATTTCTAGCCTCAGCCGCTTGGGTTAAACGTTGTTGTATGGTATTTATCTGGGAATCCTGAAAACCATTACGACGTACACGCCCCGAATTAAACATGCTGAGTGTAGCGACCGCCTTTATCCGTTTATCACCCTGTGCAGCCCCAAGCGTGTAACCTCCACCGCCACAAATACCAAGCGCACCTATACGACTGGCATCTACACCCGGATATTGAGATATGAAATCCACCATACCATGAATATCTTCTATCCGGTTGGCCGGACGATCTGTATTCCGAGGCTCACCACCACTTGCTCCTTGATAACGCGCATCGGCAGCGATAGTTATATATCCAAGCTCTGCCAGCCGTTGCGCATAGAGACCCGCAACTTGTTCTTTCACGCCCCCATTAGGATGAGCAACAACAATAGCTACATACTCTTTTGAGGAATCATAATTCGCAGGAGTATAGATATTCGCCACTACCCCTATACCTCCAACCTCATACGAGACAGGATGTATAGTTACTTTTCCAACCACATTTTCACTTATCGCATCGCGATATACCAATCCATACTGATTCTGATTTTGTGCGGAAGCACTTATTACCATGTTCATAATTAATAAAGCTACAATAATTTTACTCTTCATATTCTATTATTTTTTGACCGCTAAGATACATTTACCCAATCATACAGAATGAATACAGATTACGGATTGTATCACCATTTTTACAGAAAACCGAAATAATTGTATTTATATCCGCAATTGTTGTTACACCGGTGGAGATACTTCTTCCCAACTTTGCGCTCAGATAAAATATAAATAAATATGGAATACAGAGTTTTGGGATTAAGCGGACTTAGGGTCTCCACTATAGGATTGGGTTGCATGGGTATGAGCCATGCTTATGGAGCGCCTGCCGACAGAAAAGAGATGACGGAATTGTTAGCCCTCGCTGTTGATATGGGATATACCTTCTTCGATACGGCCGAAGTATATGGTACAAACACGAATCCTCATGACAATGAGGAGCTTTTAGGCGATGCCTTAAAGCCATTTCGTGATAAAATCGTGATCGCTACTAAGTTTGGACTCACTTTTGATAAGTCTAGCGAATGTGGTCCTTATCCCCTTATCCCGAATTCTAAACTGAAGTCGATTCGTTTAGCCGTGGAAGGCTCTTTAGCCAGACTTAAGACAGACCATCTTGACCTTTACTATCAGCATCGCATAGATCCCCAAGTAGAACCGGAAGAGGTAGCTGACACGATGGCCTACTTGATCAAGGAAGGCAAAGTATTGCATTGGGGTATATCAGAGGCGGGCGAGGACTATATTCGCCGTGCGCATAAGGTCTGTCCTATAACCGCCATACAAAATCGTTATTCCATGATGGCACGTTGGCATGAAAACCTTTTCCCCTCTCTAGAAGAATTAGGCATTGGCTTCGTTGCTTTCTCGCCATTGGCAAACGGTTTACTTTCTGCTTGCTATGATGTCAAAAGCGTATTCAACCCTCAAAATGATTACCGGGCAACTATGCCGCAATTCAAAAAAGAAAGTTTCGAGAGGAACAAGCCTCTTCTAGATCTCATAAACCATCTGGCCGATGAGCATCATGCTACTCCCGCACAAATATCCCTAGCTTGGATGCTACAAAAAAAGCCGTGGATCGTTCCTATTCCCGGAACTCGTCATCTCTGCCGGCTAAAAGAGAATGCGGGGGCTGTGGATATAAAGATAAATCCCGCCGAGATCAATCAGATAGACACGGCTCTTGACCATATGGATATGAGCGAGGTGTTTGGTGGGACAAAGATCAAACAACAGCCAATCCTCCGCATGAAGGCATGACCACTTTTAGTTGAAACCATTTTTTTATTATTTAGGTTATATAACTACAAATATATAAGATGAAACATGTAATTTTGACAATCGTTTTGCTATTGGCAAGCGGTTTAGTAATCGCACAAACAAAAATGAGTGATCAACTTTCAAAAACAACAAGAATGAATACCCAAAGTGAAATTTATTTTGCCGGTGGATGTTTCTGGGGAACAGAACATTTCATGAAGCAAATCGATGGCGTTACGAATACCCGAGTAGGTTACGCAAACGGGAAGATGAGTATCAAAAACCCGACTTACGAACAAGTGTGTAACGATAATACCGGATTCGCAGAGACTGTGGAAGTTAGCTACGATCCGCGACAAGCCGATTTGAAGTTATTGATCGAACTATTCTTCAAGACGATAGATCCGACAAGTATCAACCGGCAAGGCAACGATATCGGATCACAGTATCGTACCGGCATCTATTATACGAATACGGACGATCTGCCGATCATCAAAGAGACCGTGGAGGCATTGGCCAAGAATTATACCAAGCCCATCGTCGTAGAGATTCAGCCATTAAGTAATTTCTATCCGGCAGAAGACTATCATCAGGATTATTTAGATAAACACCCGGACGGTTATTGCCACATAAGCCCGGATCTATTCGATTTCGCCCGAAAGGCTAATAAGGGGAAAGCCTCGAACAAGCCTGTATCGCAAAAGAAATTCCAGAAACCGGATGATCAGACATTGCGCTCTAAACTCACCGCCGAGCAATATGCGGTAACACAGCAAAACGCTACGGAAAGAGCTTTCAAGAATGAATATTGGAATGAAAAGCGTGAAGGCATCTACGTAGATATCACGACCGGGGAACCTTTGTTTATCTCTACCGATAAGTTTGATTCGGGTTGCGGATGGCCTAGTTTCTCCAAGCCGATAGACAAGAGCTTGGTGATGGAAAAAACGGATCTTTCCCACGGGATGAAACGGATTGAGATACGCAGCAAAACAGGAGATGCACATCTAGGGCACGTTTTTAATGATGGCCCAGCCGACAAAGGTGGGTTACGATACTGCATCAACAGCGCATCATTAAGATTTATCCCTAAAGCAAAGATGGAAGAAGAGGGATATGCCGACTATCTCCCACTCCTATAAAAACAAATAAAAAAACATAGTTATGATCTGTTCAACTCATAACTATGTTTTGAAAATTTCATAACTATGATTTTTTAATAGTATCTTCGCCGTATAAAACAAGCGAAAGAAGCACTATGTATCACGAATTTACCCCCTGCGCAGCCTTAGCGCCCTTTATCGACAAGTTCTGGGTGTTCAAAGGCTTTACCGACATCGGGACACGTTTTAAGATCCTCGCGGACGGATGCACCGACTTTATCTTCTCAATCGGTAACATGACCGTCCCTACGGACGAGCATTCGATGATCATGCAACCTTATCGTTCCTATTTCGTTGGTCCTATGCGGGTTTATTCGGATCTGACTGCCACGACAAATACCCTGCACATGCTGGGGGTCCGTTTTCAACCCTGTGGATTGGCCGCTTTCACGAATGAGCCTTTGGGACAGTTTGCCGATCTTCGCATCCAGTCTTCAGATATTAACCTTTTATTCGATAATTCCTTTGCCGAGATGCTTTGCGAACAGCCGGACGATTCCGTCCGTATCCGCATTATCGAAGGCTATCTTATACGCCTTCTCACCCAATCCATTCAAGTAGACAGACAAATTATATACGCCACCTCATTTATAAAACAGTCCTGCGGACAGCTACCCGTACAAAACTTGATCGACAAGATTTGCATTTGCCAGCGGCATTTCCAACGTAAGTTCAAGGATGCCACCGGATATACTCCCAAAGAATTCAGCCGGATCATAAAATTCCAATATGCCATAGAAGTACTGAGGAACGCCCCACACACGGACTTAAGCAGCATCGCCTTAGATTGCGGCTACTATGACCATTCCCACTTTATCAAAGAATTCAAGCGTTTAGCGGGAGACGTTCCCTCTTACTTCCTTACTTTACCAAATCCTGCGGATGAACCGCTTACTTATATTTGATTAAAAATAAAATCGCAAGAATCTATCACATAAAAAGTCGTTTTTTTACAACCAGAAAGAATAGTCATTCCGTATGTTTGCACTATTGAACTTTTACAAATAAGAATCTTATGAATTACACTTTTGAACTAAAAGAACTACAAGCTACACACATCGTGTATCTTCATCATCAAGGAGATATAAGCTTTATCCCAAGCTCTATCAGAAAGCTTATGCAATGGGCCGGGCCAAAAGGACTTATAACCGGTCCAGCAAATAAACTTATATCAGTTTACCAACACGAAGGAAAGGAGTTAAGTGTGGATATCGGTTTAACAGTGCCTCAAGAGGTAGAGGGAGAAAATGAGATCTCAAAAGGATTATTATCCGGAGGACTTTATGCGATCGGGCATTTTGAGATAGGAACGGATGAAATACCCGCCGCATGGAGCTTGATGTACACGCTTACATCCAAACACCAATGCAAACCTTGTGCGGGCAAATCATTCGAGATCTATCAAAGCATCCCCCTCGATCAACATCCACAAGATAAATGTATGATCGATTTATGTATACCCGTCCAGATGATAGACCTCAAGCTAATCGAGGAAAAAGCAATTTCCATATTAACGGAATGTGATACCGCTATGCTCGCATCTGTTACGGAAGAGGGTTATCCCCGTCCGGTTCCTATGGGAAAAATAAAAGCGGATGGTATTTCCCAAATATGGTTCTCTACAGGCACGTTCTCTGATAAGACAATACAATTCCAACTCAACCCGAAAGCCGGAGTTTGCTTTATGAAAGGAGGAGACAGTATCGTGTTAACGGGTAAGGTCGAGATCGTTTCCGATATGGAAATCAAGAAAGCCCTTTGGTCTGACTGGATGTTCGCTCATTTCCCTGGAGGAGTAATAGATCCGAGCTATTGTATATTGAAATTCACTTCCGAAGAAGCGACTTATTGGATCGATAATGAATTTGTAAAAGCAAGTATATAAGTTATCACATCATACTATCGCATCTAAAATATTAAAAATCTTGATTGCCGCTAATTATAGAAGACGGCAATCAAGATTAATTCATTTATTCACTTCAGAAACCTCTCTAGCTCTTATTATTCTACCGCCACATAAATCTGAGTCAATAAATCCTCCGGCTTCGTATTACGAGGATCATTCAAGTAGATCTCGCCGCTAGGCACTTCTCGTAAGGAAAGACCCATCTCGGGGAGATATTTGCCGTAAAGCGTATCATACACAGCCCCTAATTGCTGATAAGTTCCCTTATAAAGAGCGACCATAAAACGCCCTTCCAATACCTTTTTCGTACCAATCTCCCCTTTAGGGCAAACCGAAGGAGCGACTTCCATACAAATATCGGTACGCAGCTTATCCGGTGAGGTCACTTTCGGATCATCATGGTACAAGCAGATCGGTGAAAAACTCAATGGCTGGATGTTTTGCTCCTTGGCGAATTGGAGCAAGCGCATCCAAGTTCCCGGATAATCGATTTCTTTATACCCTCCGTTTAGACGAATGTAGGCTACTTGTTTGCCGGGTAAATCTTTTACCTCGACCTTCAATTCCATATCGGGCATTATTCTATTCGGTTCCATAATTACATAATCTTTATTGTTTCTATATTCATTTGGAGAAATCCCATAAAACTGGCGAAAAACCTTAGACAAAGAAGAGGGTACGTCATATCCTACCTTATAGGCGATCTCCTTGACAGGTATTTCCGTGTAACGCAAAAGCCGAGCGGCCGTCTCAACCCGCATCCTAACGATAAACGTACCAACCGGTTCCCCTAAGAACTCCGCAAAGATCCGATGAAAATGCCAACGAGAGAATCCGGATATCTCCGCCAGCTTATTTAGATCGATATCCTCGCCTAAGTGATTATTTATGTATTCAACCAATACATTGATACGTTGTTGATACTCTGTCTTTGTCGTTGTCTTTATTCGCATGATTCTTAGGATTTCAAGGCAAAAGTAGAAGAATTATCCCGAACACACTTTTCCGATATTGCTAAAATGAACTATAAAGTAAAGATATCGTTTATTTAGCCCAAATCCGTTATCTTTACCATCTAAATTAAAATAGGAAACAATAACATGTTGAAAATAACAGCGCCTAGATTGGTAAAAAACTTACGGGAGGATGTGGACTGGATGGATTGTATATCCAGACAAGAGGATGATTTTGCGGAATGTTCTTTCAATGGATTATGCGTCGAGGACGTATCTAAACAGAACCTATCCGTTAATTCCTGCTTATTCACCAATTGTGGTTTCATTGCTTGCAATTATCGTAAATCTCAGTTTAGCGATGTGGTATTTAAGAACTGTGATCTATCAAATATAAATTTATCCGGATGTGGCTTTTACCGGGTAGAGTTCATTGGATGTAAACTTACCGGAACGAATTTCTCCGAATCGATCTTTAATCATACTACCATCCGGGATTGCAAAGGAGATTATGTAATCTTCTCCATGAGCAAACTCCGGAACGTATCTTTTAATCAATGCTTTTTACGAGGAGGCGGATTGGACAATTGCCAATTTACGAACGTAGAATTCGAACATTGTAATTTAGTAGAGGCCGAGTTTCACCGGACCTCTTTGAAAGGGATCGATCTTACTTCCTCCGAGATCGCCGGTATACGTATTGGCTCGATTCCCGGAGGAGAGTTGAAAGGTGCTACCGTAACCTCCTTACAAGCACTGGACATCGCTAGAATGTTAGGTATTACGATCAAGGATTAAAACTCCGGATGGCGTTTTAACCACACAACCGCATAGGAACAGGTAGCCAAAGGGCGCAACCCCTGTTCCTTTGCGTATTTATAAGCTGTTTCAACAAGAGTCGCCGCAATCCCACGCCCTTCCAAGTTTTTTGGGACAATGGTATGGATAATGTCCAAGGCATCTCCTCTTAAACGATATTCCACATAGGCTGTCAAGCCGTCTTCTACTACCTCGAAACGATGTTTCTCCGGATAGTGATTTACTGTATATTCCATTATTTATTCTTTTAAAGGTTCTATTTCCTTATTATTTGTATCAATCTCCTCCCGCTTATCCTTCTTTTTATCGAGACCGAAAAAGCGCTTTACCTTCGTGAAGAAACCTGCCACTTTCAAGGCCGCATCCTGTTCTTTTTTCGAGACTCCAACTGATTCCACCAAGGCTGGTCTTAGCATCTGCCATAGATAGTTAAACGTGGAATGATACGGATCTCGCACAATTTCCATATCGACCTTACGCAATTTACTATCTTTTCGCTCCGGATGAGCCGGATTATTATCCCGTAGAACTAAGTTCGCCAATCTCGACAAGAAACCTTTTTGTGTGGTCTCTCCGTCTTTCTCTTTCAATAAAGCCACTTTCAATTTCCGGTACGGGAAGTCTAACCGTATCCGGCCTTTCCGGCTTGAGGCATCCATATGAAAGACCACATCCTGTGCCCAACCGCTCACTACTTCCGCCGGCGCCAGAGGTTTTATGATCTCATTTAAGGAAAGCAAGTCTAGGCTATCCAAACGGGCATCCAATAGAAAGCGGTCATATAATGAATCCACGGGGAGTTGCCATGTAGCCGTGAAATGCCCCGATCCCATCAGGTTCCCGTCCGCATGCAATCTGATGAATTGCTCCGGATAGGAAACGATATTGGTCAATCCTGAGAATTGGCCGTTCATATCGGTAAAATAAAGCTTACCGGGTTTGTCACCTTTAACAGGCAATTCCTCATAAACCACGGAGAAATTGGCAATGGAAGCCGTATCTATCTTGAAACGGACCGGAGCCTTTTGCAAACCCTCATAAATCATCGGGACGATATGAGGCTCCACCGGGATCTTCCGGTTCTTTAAGTTTTGTAATAAGACATCGTTTATCCAGAGCCCTCCCACATGTAATTCCTTGGTTGAGAAATATCCGGGAATATCCACGTCGGTCAATCTCACGTTCCCAACCTTCACGTCAAACCAATCTTGATGCTTAGGCTGTTTATAAGCGAATTCCATTTTAGAATAAGGCGAGACTAAATGTACGTGATCCAACCTCAAACCTGACTCTCTCAAATCCAGCCCCCCGATTTTCAAATGGTAGAAGCCGTTATCCAACGGTATATCGATATCCTTCGTCTGTAGCTGAAGATCACCTAATTGAAACGTCTTCTTCTTCAAATCCACAAACACATTCTCCAAAGCCAATTGGATATCCTTTTGGCTCTCAGTCCGCAATATTGTCGTATCCGATCCCCAAGACATAGAAAAATCACCATCGGATAAATCAAATCGGTCAAACCCGATCTGATAGATGCTATTCTTGGGAATCCGGATTCCCGTTAAAGAAATCAATGGGGTTGAAAAACGTATCGAGTCTTTTTTAGCAGCCAAAGTCACATCCTGTAGACGGAAAGAGCCGTTTACGGTGGATAGCGAACCTTTTCTTATAGTCACACGCAGATCCTTCCCCGGTAAATAGTTATCGAAATCCCGGAAACTAAGACCAAAATGATCATACTTGAAAAACAATTGCCCACTCCGGTTCGTTTGCTCATCCACCAAGAAATTCGTAGCAAAGAAATTAAGGCCGTTGAGTCGGTACCGGGTCGTGTCATTTATCTCACGATCCTCCAATGTCACATTTGCGTTCTGAATCTGGATCTTACGGATGGAAAGATACTGAAGGAAAGGATTTAACAAACTTTCCACATCCACACGGCTATTTACAGATGCGCTTTTTCCTTTATCCGGAGATTCAACAGAAGGCGTTTTATAATAAACCAAGCGAGGCGACCGAACCTTCAGTAAATCTGCGCTAACACCTTTGTCGTACGCCAACCCGTCTATCCGGATCGTATCGATACTTCCCGACAAATAATCATTACGGGAGCGGACCGACAACGGACGTAGTCGCATGCTATCTATATGAAACGAGCCTAAGGCCGTATTCATCGCCAAACGCTTAATATCGAACCGATGATTACGAGCCCTCATGATCCCTTGTATATCATTCGCCTCAAACGCAATGGAACGAAAATAATTCAGTTCCTCGCCCGGAGCTACCAAGGAGTCGATCAGAAGACCTTCCGCATGGAAATTAAACTCAGGGATCGAGAAGTCCTCTATCTGCCCTTTCAAGGCTAAGGAATAGTGAAGTGCGGTTCGCTCTATTCGTATTTGATCCACGGATATACTATGTAGTACCGGAGAGATCACATCATATAACGATAAGGCTTGCACCAAAGAATCCGCATCGGCATTCGCCTGCTTCTTCTCCCGAGTCAAGTCATACACCTTAATATCCGAAGATTGTATCTCAAAATTACGGGCGGACAAATAGTTCAAGGCTTCTTCCCGTCTAAAGTGAATCCCTTGTATCTCTACGGTTTGTACCTTCCCTTCCAGATAATTCGTTGGTTTCCGATTGGTCTCCCCCCACAATAATTCTTGCGGAAGCAATTGGATTTTTTGGATATAGATAATGGAATCTTGGGTACTGAGGCATATACTATCCGTCTCCAACTTAAAATCATTATTTACCAACAAGGTTTGCGGCTGGTTCGTGACAAAATCGAAGTTATCGCAATACAACAGCTTCCCGCTCCGTGAAGAGGTAGAATCCAACATAAAACCATACGCATGGAAACTTACGTTATTCAACGTATAGATAATCGGCGAGACTTGGTTTTCCACATTATAAGAGATACTGGCATTTTCCAAGTTCAAGGTCTTTACGCTCAGGGCATCTATGTATGGAGAGATCACCTCGTACAAGGTCTTCGATTCGGCATGCTCTACCGTATCTGCCGCCAGTCCGGAAACTAACGGGTTTGATCCGGAAGAACCGTATACACGAACCTCCGGCGAGCGGATCTCAAAGGTATTGAAATGGAGTTGCCGGTAATTCCAACGCCATACCAAATTAATTCCCTTAAAATCTATCACCTCAATCCGGGTACTTACATAGGTATCGGGCAAGCTATCCAAGGCGGCCCAATGTTCAAAGACCTTAGAGTCCGGCTCCAATGAAATACCCTCTAGCCTTAGCTCTCCCTTGAAGAAGCTAATAGAAAGCTTATCGAAAGAAAGGCGATAAAAACCATCCGTAGCATTCGCCGTACGCTCTATCAGTTCTCTTTTCAGGTACCGCTCCAAACGACCTGTCAGGAAAAGATTCAAAACTAGGAACAATACAGCCAGCGATAAAACAGCGATCACCGTATGTTTCAATATCTTCCTTATCCTAGAACTCATCCTTTCCTTGATTTTTGCGATATAAACTTCTTTTTATAAAAACAAAATAGACCCGTTTATGTTGCCTTTCATCTAATAAAAAAGCCCCGGAGTCTATTAACCCCGAGGCTTACGATCTATCGATTGTTACTTCATTTTACAAAAGGAGCCTTGATCAAATAGTCGGCGCAATCCTTCACACCCGCAAATTGAGTACGTCCGTCTGGCATCTGCTCCAACTCTACGAAATAGTCTTTGATTCCGTTCGCATACATTTGCTTGAATATCATCTCAAAGTTCATCATACCACTTTGGCCGAATACGGCACGATCCTTGATATGTAATACCTTGATACGATCCGGATGTTTCTGCATATACTCGACAGGATCGTTTTGTCCCATGACAGTCCAATAAACATCCATCTCGAAGTAAACCTTGCTCGGGTCCGTGTCTTTCAGCATCAAGTCATAAATCTGGTCTCCAACTTTCATGAAAGCGGCGAAAGGATTTCCTTTCACCTTCTCCTGTTGCTCTTTCGTCGCGACACGATTGAACTCCATATTATGATTATGATAGCCAAAACCAGTGGCGATACCCTCCGCCTTGATAACATCCGAGGCCTGGTTGAAAATATCGCAAACAAGTTTAGCCTCATCGTGCGTAGTAATCGTCGGCATCATCGGCTGGATCAAATATTTACAGCCTAGTTTCGCATGATCGGCAGCCGTAGCTTTCCAATACTCCATGATCTTTGGGGTAACCTCCTTCGAGTATTTGAAAATCATAGCCTTAAAAGGGTCAGAGATAGATGCGTCTACCGGATTCACGTGCGAGCTAATGATCTTCAAGCCTGCGTCTTCCGCCATTTTCTTGAAGTCCATCATAGGAACACCTCCGATAGCGCCTTTACCATAACCCGCCAACTCCAGCTTGGAGTATCCCATATCCTTCACCTTCCGAAGATTAGCGGCCACGTCACCTTTATATAATTCTTGGGATAAAGAATAGATCTGCAAGCCAATCTCTTTGCTGGCATGGACCTCATCCACAACTCCCAACGCAGCGTTCGCCGCATTTACGGAACCGGCTTTACCAGCCAGCAATCCACCAGCGGTAAAGAGAGAGATATTTTTTAAGAAATCCCGTCTGTTACTCATAACATCATTCTATTTAAATAGGCTTATTTACAGAAATAAGGCAATGAATACGGGTTGCGATATTGATACCAGTACAAACGGTGGGAAGCCGCCTCCTTATCATTACCGAAGCTTAATGTAGCCGGGTTCCATTTAACCGGACGGCCTAGCTCACGGGCAATATTCTGTAAACAGCAAAGCGTATTCGTACTGCAACCTACCTCAACCGGTGCGATCGGATTCTCACGTGAACGAACGCAGTCGATGAAGTTCTGCATATGCGGAGCACTAGTCTCATAATTACCCGCATCGTTACCCTTCTTTTTGCTGTCTTTCAGCTTCTTCATATATTCCTCATACATCTTCTTACGCTCTTCCGGAGTCATCATTCTCGGGCGCTTCTCGATCAAATTCTTCAAGTCGGCGGGGATCTTAGACTGATCAGAGCAGTTGATGTAGCCACGAGCTACCTCGATCCAACCGTTATCACCAACAAACTTAATACCCTGCGCATCCGGATTATCCTCCAAATAAGGTTGTTCAGTCATTACGATACCATTCGCATAGCGCATGGTTGAATATTGCGTGCCATTGTATCCCTTAGGTGTAAACTCTACCGGACCAGAGCCATCCATACCGATAGCGGCTTGGGCGATATCGAACATATGAGCGCCCCAGTCAGCGGTATAACCATTACCGGTCTCTTGATACCAACGCCATGCACCCCATAGTTTCTCGTTCTCTTCCGGGTCCAGAGAAATAGGAGGACATAAATCGGGATGATAATGGATCTTCGGATCGTTCAACGGACCCATCCACTGATTGAAGTTCAAATTAGCGGGAACCGGCATTTCCGGCAAGCTCAGCGGCGTAGGAGGCTCACCTACACGTGCATATATTTTCTCTATATGACCGATGGCTCCATTCTGAACCATATCGATCGCAGCTTGGAACTCTCTGCTGGAACGTTGCTGGCTACCTACTTGAAGCACACGTTTGTTATTACGTACGGCTTTTACCATAGCCAAACCTTCAGCGATCGTATAAGCCAACGGTTTCTGGCAATACACGTCTTTTCCGGACTGGCAAGAATGGATCGTAGCCAAGGCATGCCAATGGTCCGGGGTAGCGACCTCGATAGCGTCGATATCCTTACGCTCCAGCAAATCCTCGTAAAACTCATATTGATCACAACGTTGGTTCATTCCCTTTGAGGCTTGCCATTCAGCGACACGTCTTCTGAAACGCTCTGTTTTCATCGTGTCCACGTCACAACATGCGGCAACCTGTACGCCCGGACATGCGGCAAATCCTTTAAAGTCTGATAATGCTTGCTGACCTAGGCCGATAAAACCTAAAACGACTCGATCGCTCGGAGCGATACGAACGCCATTCATGGCCCAACTGGGAAGAATTGTTAAACTAGCCAATCCTAGTGCGGAAAGACCCAAAAACTCTCTACGGCTTACGCCCTTCTTAGTGTTTTCTTTCATGGTAATTTTGTTAATAATATAAGATAAAATGTAACTTGGTCTGAGAATTATTGCCCCAAAGTTATAAAAAATAATTTATTTCCATAATAATCTTTTAATAAAAAAGGCTATCCTTGTCCGGGATAGCCTTATTTTGATTCATATCAATTCCTAAAACGCATATCCGAAGCCTACGTTCAGATAGATCGGATACATCCCGAAGGTAATCGTATCGAAATCCTTTTGGAAGATATCGTTCAATCCCCATGTCAAGTCAGCGTATACGATAAGGTGCTTAAACGCTTTCCATTCTGTACCGATCTGCGCTCCCCACTGAAACTTTCTTAAGTTATCCGAGAAATCATAGGAAGCACGGTTGTCACCAGAAAACTCCACCTTCGTACCGGTAGGATTGATCTCACGCAGATATCCGTCGTATACGTAGCCGGAGAAGTTCCGGTTTGTAGCGAACGAGACAAATGGTCCCGCCGAGAAACTCACCCGGTTATTCAATTGGTAAAGAGCCACGACCGGTATCGAGAAATAAGAGTTCTCCACTTTCGTCTGCACGCCGCCGGTCCAGTTTCCTTTCAGCTTCTCGCCACCGGAGCCAATGATCTCCATGCTGTAATTCTTAACCGTCGCTTTTGTCTCCATACCTTTATTCTCCAGACGGAGACCGATCATCATACCCCATTCCTTGCTCTCGCCGAACCATTTCTTGATATCGCCCTCTATGGAGACACAAAGCGTAGGGCGATAACTATCTATCGCACGAATCTCACGAGGCAATGGCACCGGAGCGGTTCCGCCGATATTGATACCGGCCTTTACCGTATATTCCAATCCCCTTAGGGAAGACCAGATTATTCCTTGGTTTCTTTCCTGTTGCGCCTTCAACGTAACGACACCCGACAAGCACAGTATACCTATTAATACTATATATCTTTTCATATCCTCTGTTTTTTTAGTTCTCACCGGACTGGATTATCTCAACCTCATCGATCCAAAGCGTGCTACCTTCCGCTCCCTCGAAAACATCACCTTTCAAACTCGAAGAGAAGACTATGGATAACTGATAACCACCTTTCGCCAGCTTATCCTTATCGATCACCTTACCGGGCTTAGCCACGAACGGGATATAGAAACGCATCCACTCATCCGTCTCTTTCTGATCGCTGATCCGGGCAACGGATATCAGGTTCGGGCTTGTCAGCCCGTTGAAACCATCCAAATATTTCACATTCTCATCCGTCTCATAGAAGATGGCGTAGATATCACATTGGTCTTTCTTACCTTTTACCTCCTCGCCATTCACTTTATACGACTCACCCGCTTTATATTTATAATAACCACTCAAGTAAGTCGGCACATGATCGAAAGGACGTCCCAATCTCGTGCCTTTCCTTGCGTCCGGAATAGCGTTCAGCAAATCAAACGTACCGATGAAAAGGTTTCCGGCGGCGATAGGCATACCGAATCCGCTACCGAAACTACCCGTGCTGCGGGTCACCAACTTAGCGCATTTACCGACATATCCGTTATCGTCTTGCATGGTTGGGAAGTCTAAAGGCTCCAATTTATTATTGGTCAAGGCAAATCCGGCATTCCCGCTCGCCCAAGTCACGGAATCTCCATTCGATGTAAAGTCATAGAATATCTGGTAACGTCCATTCTTCGGCTCCATCGTTATATGCTCGAAATGATATTCCGTGCTTACGCCGGAGACGATACAACGCACCGTATAAGTCTTTGTCCAGTGACCATCCTCGGAAGTTACCGTATAGGTTCTCGGCGTCGTAAAATCAAAAGCGGAACCACTAGCCGGAGTGATAGTAGCGCCGGGAGTCAAGGTGAATACCGGGGCTAGGTTTGTAATATCGGCGTCACTTTTCACGGTCAGTGTCACGGATTCGTTGTCGATCTCCGGCTCGGCTTTCAATATATCGCCATCCACCGTACACGACAAGATATCCGCTTCCGCATTGGGCGCCTCCTCCCGGATACATGAAACAGAGATCATCACCATAAAAAAACAGAAAAGCAAATTTCGCAAAGTCATACTCTATACATTATATTATATACAACACATCGCCCTTTTAGGGTGAACATAATGCACAAAGTTAAACTATATTTTTGGAATAATCTCATAATCCGCTAAGAATAAAAAGTTTATGCGGAAAGTTCAAGAACGAGGTAATGAGTTGGCAACTGTTCTGATTTCTACATACTTGCGTGATTTGCATTGATGTACAACTCATCTTGGAACAAAGGTACAACTTTTTTATAAACGAGCAAAAGGACGGTGCATTTTTCATTGTGGCACTATAAAATATTTTGTGTAAATGTAAAATACGGGATTCAGTATGGGTTCCGTATTTTTTATTTAATAGCTTTGCAAAATGAAGAAAATTATGAAAGAGAAGAATCATGTAGTGCCTGATGAGGTATTAAGTAAGGAGTTCCTTAGCCAGTTCAAGACAGAAGCTGATGTCAGCAAGTTTCTGAAGCAGTTACACGCGCAGGTATTGGAGAAAATGCTTGAAGGTGAGATGGATGCGCATCTGGGTTATGAGAAGAATTCGGTTTCCGGTCATAACAGCGGTAATTCCCGTAACGGCAGCTACCCCAAGAAAATCCAAACTGAACACGGTGAAGCGGTCATACCTATTCCCCGTGACCGTAACGGTGAATTCAATCCCATAGTTGTTCCCAAACACGAGAGTCGTGGGCTTTCCATAGAGAAACTTGTTATCTCCCTATATTCCAAAGGAATGAGCGTGTCCGACATTGAAGAGGAGATGCGTGAAATCTATGAAATAGAACTGTCCACATCAGCCATTTCCATCATTACGAACAAAGTCAACCAGGCTGCTCAGGAATGGCAGAACCGCCCTTTGGATCCTGTCTATCTCATCGTTTGGATGGACGGTATTGTATTCAAGGTTCGTGACAACGGAAAAATCATCAACAAGACTGTCTATCTCTGTGTCGGTCTGAAACAGAACGGCTTGAAAGAAGTCCTTGGCATGTGGGTGGGAAAATCAGAAAGTTCTTCATTCTGGATGGGTGTCCTGACAGATTTGAAGGCCCGCGGAGTACAGGACATACTGATTACCTGCACTGACAACCTGAACGGGTTTACCGACACCATACGTGCCGTATTTCCTCAGTCTTCCACGCAAATATGTGTTGTACATCAAATCAGGAACTCCTGTAAATATGTCGTTTACAAGGACAAGAAAGAGTTTACAGCCGATATGAAGAACATCTATAACGCGCCCAACAAGGAGGCTGCTGCCGTGGAACTGGATAATCTGGAAAAGAAATGGGGAGGGAAGTACCCTTATGCCATCCTCTCATGGAGGAATAACTGGGATGACCTGACTGTTTTCTTCCAGTTTCCATTGGAAATCAGGAAAATAATCTACACAACAAATCTCATTGAAAATCTGAATGGAAAAATCAGAAAGTACACTAAATCAAAGCTTTCATTCCCGTCGGATGATGCTGTGAAGAAAATGGTATACCTCGCTTTGATGGAGATTGAGAAGAAATGGACAATGCCGATTACTAACTGGGGATTGATTATGAACCAATTTATGCTTATTTTTGAAAACAGAATCCAGATATAAGAGAACTTATAACTGAATCCCGTTTCTATTTACACAAAATTATGGATACTGCCTTCATTGTTCAGGGTAATATTTGAATTTGGTCAATCATCAATCTGCGATATTATGAGTTTCCCGATTCCGTCATTCGCCCATTTCCTTTGCTCGTCTGCGAAGGTAGTACATCAGCCCTTGAAAGTTGAAAGGTCAGGCGGCAAGCCGTTTCGGACTGAATCTTCCTCCTACGGAGAGTATTCAGCCCGAAAACCTTTCCCCTTTCAATGTCTGTACTCAGAAATGCAGACGGCAACGGAAATGAACGACTGACGAAAATGTAGAAGAAGATAAACAGACAGCATACAAACGGGTTCTTACATTGATAACCCATTTGTATGCTGTTATTGCTTCTATCCATAGGGGCACTATTATTTTGCAATAGATGAATATAGGGCAAGCGGTAAATTTCACTCCCTCCAAAAATATAGAAGGGATTTATCCACTACTATTAAGTAGGTGCTTGCCGTTGTACTCCCGTTTCAATGCCTGCTCAATCTCACTTCGCTTGTACAGAACTTTCCCACCGAGAACATAGTAAGGCAATGTGCCATTGCTTCGGTACTCGCTCAATGTTCTTCGGCTCACTTTAAGCATATACGCAACTTCTTTGTCGCATAGATACTCATCATCGTTTTGTAAGGCTGCACTGTCTTTGGGCATACTATCGAGTATTTCCGATAGTTGGTCGATACTCTCGTGAATGGACTGCATCCACGCATCGTCTTTTGTTCGCATTTCTTGATACATAGTTCAAATGTTTTTTTTGTTATACATTGATTAGATTTCTCGTCCTCGCCATCTGGCTTCTTTTCGTCTGTCCTCCACCTTCGTTACAATGCTCTCCACATCTTCGGGCAGATAGTAGGTACGATTGCCGATTTTGGTATAGGCAAGCGTACCATTATCACGCAAGGTCTGCAATGTACGCTTGCTAATCTTCAATCGCTGACAAACATCCTGATGGTCGAGCCAATTGTTTGTCTTTTTCTTCCCGCTCTTGACAACGGGTGAGTTTGATACTCGCAGAATGAACTGCTCAATCTTCGTGGCAAATTCCTCAAATGCCTTTCTCTCAAAAATGATTAAATCCATATGCTTTATTTTAATTTATTACACTTGTTTTCTTGTTTCGCACTGCTAAATAAGGAAGAGATTTTCATACTTCAATAGCACTAACAACAGGTGTCATTCCTTGTCATATCGTTTCATCACAGACACTATATTTAGCCATTGAATTAGGCTCTTTCCTTATATGCAAATTCGTTTTGTTGGTGCGAAGTAATAGATAAGTTATCACACCTCAATCATTCGGTGAGGCTGTTGCAGTATGTGGCACAGTTTGTGGCACTTTTAGATGTTTACAACGATATATTTCTAAGCATACATAACACTGTAATCTGTATTATATAAGAATATCCCAAGCGACTGCCCATCTCAGATCTTGTCCGTAGCATTGTCGTTTGTCAGACCGATGCCTATCCGTCTGCCAAACTTCTGCTCCGAACAGCCGAAACAGATAGTCGCTAATTCTATAATAACAGTATAGCGGATAGACCAACTCCCGACACTTCGGCAGTCCGTCTATCCGCTATCAGATTTAAGACCTTAATTCTCTCAATTAAGCGTTTCGCCCCAATCCATCATAACCCGTTCAACTTGGGAAGAATTATGCAGTCTGCACTGCCTACGAATCAGCCCAAAAAGCAATACTATTCATAATTGCCTACATAGACCTAATTAGTTGTGGTAGAATTGTATGCACATTTTCTTTGCAGCAGATAATCGGTCATAATTGTGCACAAAGACCATAGTATTAACTTTCAAAACATTCAAAAAAATGAGTAAAAAACAGACTTTAAGTAAAACAGAGTTGCAGGAAATGACAGGTTTGGATTTCTCCGAGCAGAACTCGCAAATAGAAGAGAGTCGAAAGAAGAGTATTGATGCAGCATTGGAGGATTTCTCTATTGAAAACATCAAGCCACTTCCTCTGCCATCAGTAGCGGAGCAAGCCCAAACGGAAGCAGTGCCTTCCGTTGCAGAGGTGACAGATGAAGTTCCGCCAACCAATATAGTAGAGCAACAGCCACCGACACCACCCATCCAACGCCGAGTGAGCAGTAAACAACGCAAGCTCTCATTGGAGGAGTATCGCAACACCTTTATGCGACCTTACAAAATTGAAGACCGCAAACCGGTATTCATCAGTGGTAAGTTGCGTAAGATGCTCGATAAGTTCGCCTGCAAAATCGGTGAGGATAGAATGAGTATGTCAGGACTATTGGAGAACATCGTTCTCCATCACATTGAACTATATTCAGAAGATTTCGAGCATTGGAAAGGAATGTAATGCCTCAATGCCTACCTTACCGCCCAACGGCAGTTCGGACGGACTGCATTACGGTAACTAAACCAGAAAAAGCAATCGGAACTATCGAAAACCGGAAATGAAGGTTGAAGCAGCAAGCCTCAGTCTTGGGGTGTAGCGAGGTTATCTTTCGGGATGCCGAAAAATGTCAGCGGGGACGCCATTGCACCCGAAAAACCTCGCTCCACTCCCGAGTGGAGGCAATCTGCTCCCGATGGTCGCAGATTGTGAAAAAACGAATTGAAAAATCAATAACCAAGTAAAAATCGCAATGATGAATAATAAGAAAATAACGAAACCCAAGCCCAGAGGCAGACCACAGGTAAGCACTCTGAAACGACTCACAAAATCGGTAACGGTGAAGTTCTCGAAGCCAGACTATGAGAAGTTACGCCACCGAAGCAAGAACGCCAATCGCACGCTTGCCGAGTACATTCGAGATGCTGCTTTTGAAGCACGCATAGTTGCCAAACATTCGGCTGAGGATGCAGCCGTAATCCGTAACCTTACGGGTATGGCAAATAATCTCAATCAGTTAACAAAGCTATCGCATCAGATGGGATTCTATCGCGCAAAGAATATAGTGATGGAACTGCTTGCCAAGTTGAAGGAGGTATTAAGCGACTACAAAGCCGAAGAAAGGAGGTGCAGATGATAGGCAAAATCAAGAAGGGAAAATCCTTTGGTGGATGCATTCGCTATGTGATGGGAAAAGACAATGCCGAAATCATTGCATCTGACGGCGTTTTGCACGGAAGCAACAGAGAAATGATTGATAGTTTCAACTGTCAATGTCTCTTAAATCCGAAAATTAAGCAACCGTTAGGACATATTGCACTCAGCTTTAAACCAGAAGATGCACCACTATTAACGGATGAATTTATGACCAAAATCGCATTGGAGTATATGGAATTGATGGGTATTAAGAATACTCAATTCATCTTGGTAAGGCATCATAACACCGATAATCCGCATTGTCATTTGGTTTATAATCGCATAAACTATGATGGTAAGGTAATCTCTTCGCAGAACGATTTTAAGCGAAATGAGATTGCAACGAAGAAACTAAAAGACAAATACGGATTGACATACGCAGAGGATAAGAGCAAGACCAATGTGAAGAAACTCCACGATCCTGAACGGGTGAAGTATGAGATTCATAATGCTGTTAAGGCTGCATTGAAACGGAGTCGGACATGGTGGGACTTAGGCAACCAACTGCAAAAGCAAGGCATAGGTATGACCTTTAAGATTAACCGAAGAACGGGTAAGAATGAGGGGTTGAGTTTCACCAAAGACGGTTACACTTTCAAGGCTTCCGATGTGAGCAGACAGTTCAGTTATTCAAAACTTAACGAGCAATTAAGTTGGGATATGCCGAAAACGCAGACAGAGATTGAACCTAAACAGCAACCGACAAGGCAAGAAACAGAGCAAAATTATAGTGTTACTGATAGCCTTATTGAGTGCAATGGATTGGGCTTGCTAAATGTTCCAGATGCTCCACCAGAGGAAGAGCAACCACCTTCTTGGCAGAAACAAAAGAAGAAGGAGCGAAAGAAGAATCAAGGAATAAGATTCTAAGCAAACAAATTTTTCACACTTAAAACAAATTGATATGAGTAATAAAAACTTTAACCACAACGACAATGAGTCGTTTATGGAAGGCATCTACGGATGCTTGGAGAGAATCGAAACCGCAGTAATTGAATTGCAAAAGTTTCAACCGAATGAGGGTAATTCGGCTGTTCCTAATGTGGACAACACTGCATTAGTTCAAGAAATTAAGGCTCTTGTTGAGAATGCTACAGGTGCTAATTGTAAGTACACAGAACGCAAGATTCAAGAACTTACAAAGACTTTGAGTGAAAACCTCGGTGTTGTCAATGATAATGTAAAGGGTGTTTCAGGTAAGAATAAGCCCGATTTTGTAGCCATTCAGAACGAGTTTGAAAACCTTAAAAAGTTGACAGCGTCACTTATACCGATGATTGAGGAGTCCAAAGTACTTCATAGAGAGAATGACTATAACATCAATCTGAACTTCAATTCCAAACTTGATTGGTTTGTGATTACACTCAATACGATTTTCATCGCATTCTTAGCGTCTGCATATTACTTTGAGTCGCAGCGGAACAAGGATGAAGAGGATGATTCTCTCAAATACCGCTACATCAAGATGAAAGGTGATGCTTCGGCTGAGCAGATAGCCACATTGGAGGACATCTTTGAACTCAACCGCAATGCCGAAGCAATTGAGCAGATGCGTGAGGATGTAGAAACCTATGAAGAGGCCGTTCGTAAACAAGCCGCCCTTGCCGAGCAAGCACGTTTGAAAGAGCAGGCAGCAAGGGAACAGGAGAGCAAAGCCAAGTCCATTAAGAACAAGCAGGATAATAGTAAGGTTAAACAAAATAAATCAAAACCCTGATTGAGATATGGCAACAGTAAAGATTAAGTTCCGACCATCAACGGTTGATGGAGGACAAGGCTCAATTTTCTATCAAGTAATCCATAATCGTGTAGCCCGTCAGCAAAAGACGGGCTACCGTCTCTACGGCCATGAGTGGAACAGTCACTCTTCGGAGGTGGTGTTACCCAAGTTCAACGAGAGCAGAAAACGCCACCTATCGGAGATTGGCGACAAAATCCGGATGGATGTAAAGCATTTCCAAAAGGTCATCGCTGATTTTGAGCATAGCGGTTGTGATTATACCGCAGGTGATGTGATAGCGGAATTTGCATCGGACAACCCCGAAAATTTTCTCTTTCCATTTATGGAGGGCGTTATTGCCAATCTGAAAGCATTGGGTAAAGTCCGTACATCGGAAACATATGCTGCGACCCTATGCAGTTTCAGACGCTTCCGAGAGGACAAGGATGTGCCGTTGGATGATATGGATTCAGATATGATGATGGCATACGAAGCATATTTGAAGAATAACGGAGTGAGTCCAAACTCTTCATCATTCTATATGCGTAATCTCAGAGCAGTATATAATCGTGCCGTAGAGAAGGAACTTACCTCACAACGCTTCCCGTTCAAGCACGTCTATACGGGAGTGGATAAGACCGTCAAGCGAGCCGTACCTCTGAAAGTCATCAAGCGAATTAAGGAGATGGACTTCTCTATGAATCCGTCCTTTGACTTCGCCAGAGATATGTTCCTTATGAGCTTCTATACGCGAGGTATGTCATTCGTGGATATGGCATACCTACGAAAAAAGGATTTGCAGAATGGGGTACTATCCTATCGCAGACGCAAGACCGGGCAACAACTCTTCATCAAATGGGAGAAGTGTATGCAGGAGATTGTGGATAAGTACGATACTTCGCAATCCAATTACCTTTTGCCTATCATCAAACCTTTCGGTGATATAGATGAACGCAAGCAATATATCTATGCAGCCCATAATATCAACCGTTGCCTGAAAATCATCGGTAAAGAGTTGGGATTATCCGTTTCACTAACCTTGTATGTTGCTCGTCACGCTTGGGCGAGCATCGCCAAGAGCAAGAATGTACCGCTCTCGGTAATCAGTGAGGGTATGGGACACGACTCGGAAGCCACCACACGCATCTATCTGGCATCATTAGACACCGTAGCCATCGACAAGGCGAACAGTATGATATTGAAATCTCTATAAGGAGGTATTGTTGAGCGAATGAGAAAATCTCTTGATAAGAGAAATGATTACCATTGCAAATTTACGAAGAATTATATAATCGTAACCAAAAAAGGAATGTAGCTAACACTTGAAAAGGGACCCGGGTAGCATTTGAAACGTGTACCACCCGATAGGTTTTGCAAAGTTAATTAAATTTGTTTATTTATCATATCTTGTGTTTCTTTCATTCTGTACGATTTTCCCGTCATGTTCAGTAGAATCGCCTTGTGCGTTAGCCTGTCTACCATTGCTGTAACTAGTACTTTGTCTGCAATAATCTCGTCCCATCTGTTGAATGCGAGATTTGTTGTAATGACGGTTGTTTTCTTGTCAGTTCTGAGTGACAGATGGTTGAACAACATCTCCGCTCCCGCCTTGTCACAAGAAACGTATCCGAACTCGTCGCAGATGACCATGTCGTATCGTTCGAACTTGTTCTCGAGTGCCCTTAGTGTCATTGCGTTCCGGCATTCCCTTATCTGCGTAAGCAGTCTGGGCACGGAAGTGAACAGTACGGAGTATCCCGCGTTACAGGCCGCAATCCCCAAGGCTGTAGCCAGATGGGTCTTTCCGGTACCGGGATTCCCGTATAGTATAAGGTTGCGCCCTTCCTTGATGAAATCAAGTGTCTCAAGGTTTGGCAAGGCCTTCCGCGCTTCTGGCGGAAGCGCGTCCGTATCTATTTCGTTGAGGTATCGCAACTGTGGGAACGCGGCATTTTTGATGCGATGCCGACGCTGGTTCTCCGAGCGGTTTTCTTTTTCCTGACGCAGGAGTTCGGCCGTGAACATCCACAGGTTCCATCGTTCATCAAGTCCTTGCTGTATAAGCAGGTCGATGTCGCGTCGTACCAGAGGGAGTTTGAGGTCGAAGGCATACGCACGTATCCGTTCGCGTATGGAGTCTTGATTTTCGTTTTGTTCCATTGCTATGCAATTTTTATGTTGTTAGACGGTAACTTTGTTTACAGGTTGTTGTGTGGCGCCACATCCGATCATCGCCGAAAGTGTGTCCAATGTCTGTGAGGCCGATTCTTCAATGGCGGTCTGTTGTGGATCGGACGGGGTCAGGGTGGCTGCGTCTTGACGGACGTTTGCGGTTCCATTGCCGTCACTGGCCAGCATCTCGGCGCTCAATTGTTCGGAAGACAGGCGTTTGAGTCCCCGGGAGGACAGACGGTCTGCCGCAGCCAGTATGTCGGCATAAGTGCGCTGGTTGTCACGGGTAAACACGAGCAGTTCGACAAACGATCTGGGAGAATCCGTAAAATGTTTGCGAAACAGTGCCGCCACGTCCGGGTGTACCTGTCGCATGGCCGTGGATCGTCCCAACGCCGCAGGCTTGCGAAGGAACGTGCCCAGATAGTGCATCAGGTCGATACACCAGTCACCGAGACGCCGGGAGCGTACATGCGTGGCTACCTTGTCGCGACCGTCAAGCACGACAATACGCTCGGAATACATCTTTATGGGTACCTCCCGACCGACAAGCCGGTCAGGCACAGAGTAATGCACACCATCGACGGTAATGGTGGAATACTTCCCGACACGGGCATGCCGCTGCTCAAAGCAGCCCATGTCACCGTGGTCAAGCGGCCGCAAAGCCGCAATATCGGCCTGTACGCGCTCCTTCTTCTCTTGCGCAGACATGTTGGAAGCCTCCCCGTTGAGCCTGTCACAGACCTTGTCAAGATGACACTGCGCCTGCTCCAGCGAACCGAAACGGACATCATAGGCGAAAGCCCGCCGGCGGATATGTTCCACCGAACGCTCCACCTTACCTTTCTCCCATCCCGAACGCGGATTACAGAAATGAGGGGTGAAACAATAGTGGAGTTCCATGCGGCGCAGGGCATCGGTATGTTCGCGCTCCTGTCCAAGGAACTTCTTGACGGCCACCCGCATGTTATCGTAGGCCATTACTTGCGGCGTGCCCCCCAAAGCACGGAAGCAGTTGCGGTGTGCTTCCATCAGGGCCAACGTGTCCTCGCGGGAGAACAGGTATGCCCGCCGCAGGTTGCTATGGTTCATCGTGAACACGGCCATGTGCAGCTTCGTCTTGACACCGGCAATCCAAAGTGTCAGCACGCCCCAGTCAAACTCGCACCGGAACCCCGGTTCATACTCCTGGCGGATGAACGCCGCCGGGGACTTGGCTGGAGCGGACACCGCCACTTCCAATGCACGGACATACTGGCATACCGTCGAATAGGCAATCTCTATGCCTTGATCGCGCAACCGGCGCCACATGTCAATCTTGCGCATCTGCTGCTTGCGCAATCCGGCCGCGGCATTAGACCGGTTGCGGGCCATGAAGCCGTCTATCGCCTCCATCACCTGCTGGTTCATCACTCTGCGGACACGTTTGCTGCTGTCATAGCGCACCGGCTGCTGCAGGTACGTGTCCATTGCTTCCGCATCGGGGTTGTCACCGACCGCTTGTTCGAAAGCCCGGAGATACTTGCGTACAGTCTTGCGGCTCATGCCGTTACGACGGGCGATCTCACGGATGCTCAATCCGTCACGCCTATAGGCGAGAATTATGGAATCTCTTTCTTCCATGTGGTACATATTATGAACGCCATTGGTTTTTATGAATATACCAATTTTGTTCGGTTAAACATACCCATGGGTGGGGCACTTTTTAAATGTTGTTCCGGGTCCCTTTTCAAGTGTTAGCTACAAAAAAGGAATTAAAAAAGCAGGTTGATTTTCATTTTGTTTTGCTCCACAAGTCTATTGTTGAGCAAATTCCAATGTGTCAACCTGCTAATAGACTCATTCATAGAATAGACCTACAATATTAATTGCTCTTATCAAGAGAAGTTTACTCTTTAGCTTCTATATATAGAATTAAGAACTTGTAAACCTGACGATTGCCTACCCCAATTAAGTAACCCATAAAAAATGGCAACCGAAAATTGAAAGAGCAACGAGGAATTAGACACGAAACCAGAGAAAAGTATAGCGATGCAATTACCCTCTATGTAGAGACCGGTCTTTCCATAAAACAAATATGCGAGCAGACCGGGGTCGGCTTTTCCGCGTTCAGTTCTTACCTCTCCACTCATCACCGTGACCTAATCCTCAAACGACATAATCTTACAGAATTTAAGAATGTCAAACTTAGAGGAAAGAAAGGTCAAACTACTGCCGCCCATTACAAATACAAGGATGCCATTGACGCTTGCGACAGTATGGAGTATATTGAATACAATATATCTCAGATAGCACGTATCTTCAACGTAGATTGTTCCTCTTTGGCAAGCCAACTTCGCAGACATTACCCCGATATCGTACCACGCAGAGAACAGGAACGCAGACGGATAGGAATAACCGTCAATCTGCAATATGGAGCACGCAAGTGGAGCAAGGAAGAGTATGCTACTGCCATTGAGATGTTGCAATCATCCGATAAAACCATTGAAGAGGTTGCAGAGGCTTGTAATGTATCCTACACGGGTTTGCGAGAACACATCTTAGCCTATTACCCACAAATTACCCGTAATAGGGAGGAGAAACGTATCCGTGCAACAGGTCAAAAGGTCAGAGGTCTGCGTAACGGGAATTGGACTGTCTGTGAGCCAGACCGTGAAACTCTTGAAAAATATGAGAAGGCTATAGACCTGTATCGTACAACATCGAAGGATGTAAAGGATATAGTACGTATTGTTGGGGTAACTCTCGGTGGCTTCCGCTACCACTTGAGAACTTGGCATCCCGAGCTGATGGTTCTTAGACGGGGCTTTGACGAAGGTATGGCATTGGAGCAAACCAAACGTTATAAAAAATCTTCTGCTGAGAAATATGCCAATGCAATCGAAAGATTACAGAATACCGATTTGCCAACGGCAAAGGTCGCAGCGGAATTTGGACTGAATCCCGAAACATTCAGGATGTATCTCAGGGAGCATCATCCCGAATTGGTTACAGCCCGTGGAATGATAAGGACATCTGACGGTAAGGTCGTTTCCAATCGTAGTGCAGAAAAGTATGCGGAGGCGCTACGCATCTATGTAACCACTTCCGAGTCCTTGAAATCCATTGCCAAACGGTTGGGACTTACCTATAATAGTGTAGGCGGTTTTATACGCCGTAACTATCCCGAAGCCATCGAAAAGCATAATTCGTTGCTTGTATCCAGTGAACAGATGTTTGCTGAAGGGGTAGAAATGTTGAAATCAGGGAACGCCACTATCCATGCCGTGATGGACGAGTGTGGCTACAATGAATATTTCAGAACTTACATAAAGAGCAAGTATCCCGAACTGCTTCATCGTAAGACGGAACGCAAGCAGATACTTAGGAAACAAAAGACGGCAGATAAATATGCGGCTGCTATCGAATGTCTGAAAAACGGCACAGATACGATGAAGGATATTGCTGAACGATTTGGACTTAACATCCATTCTTTCCGTAAATATCTCTATAAATATACTCCTGAAATTATAAAGTCAAGACACAATAAGCCGTAAGAGCCAAAAGAATAGGGCTGATGTTGAAGGTGCAGAGCAGAATAGATTGTTGAGCGAATGAAAGGTCTCTTTGGAAGAGAAATGATTACCGATACAAAATTACACATTTTTCGGCAAATAGCACCAATTTACACTAAAAAATGTTATGCTCGATTCAGATTTTGTTTAGTGGCAATGTGGATTGTTGAGCAAATTATGTCGTGACTGTTCAAATAACCTACTCGTAATCAATAGCAGTATGTCGCATAAATCACTCTTCCAAAGAGAAGTGACCTATTATTCTGATTTATGCGCATTAAGAAATATTGTATAACACTGATTCTCTTGCTGTTTGGTGTAGGTATTGCGCATTCGCAAGAGAGACACACGGAAATCTGTATTGACTTCCGTGTGAACAGTACTGTCATAGACTCCGCCTATTCGGACAATGCCGCCCGTATGCAGGAGATGTTGGAGTTCCTACGAACTATACGCCAAGACAGTACAATCAATATCATTGAAGTATCCTTCTGCGGAGCAGCTTCTCCCGAAGGCAGTTATCAACTCAACCGTAAGTTGGCACAAGGCCGTCTCTCGGCACTTGAAAAGTTCATCCGCAGTGAGGTGGATATTCCCGACAGCCTTATTACCTATAATGACAGCTATATCCCGTGGGATTATCTCAAATCGCAGATTGAGGATTCGGGACTTATCCGCAAGGATGAAGTAATTGCCATCTTGGAGGAAGAAGCCCGATTGGTGGACTATCATCACCCGAATACGCATATCGACAACCGTGTCGTAAAATTGAGAGCATTGGACGGTGGTAAGGTATGGCAGCAGATGAACAATCTCTTCTTCGAGCAGATGAGAAATGCTTGTGCGGTATTCGTAACCTACAAGAAAGAGTTACCGCCCGTACAAGTGCCTATAATCGTGCCTGATACCATTACGATAGAGCCAATAGTTGAAGTTGTGGAAATTGTACCCGACACAACGGCTATCGTAGAAACAGTTATCCCCGAAATAGAGGAATGGAACCGCAAACTCCACTTGAAGACCAATGCCATAGGCTTGGGAATGGCTATTGCCAATGTTGCCGCAGAAGTAGATTTGGCAAAGCATTGGTCGTTTACGCTTCCTGTCTATTATTCTGCTTGGGACTACTTCAAATCAACCATCAAGTTCCGCACATTTGCCCTGCAACCTGAATTCCGCTATTGGTTGTCGGAAGAGAATGACGGATTCTTCGCAGGAGCACATTTCGGCTTGGCATACTACAATTTTGCTTTTGATGGAGATTACCGCTATCAAGACCATAACCGTGAGACGCCTGCCATCGGTGGCGGTGTGAGCATCGGTTATCGTCTGCCCATCAGCAAAAACAACCGTTGGAGGGTGGAGTTCTCACTCGGAGCAGGAGTATATTCAAATCACTACGACAAGTTCCACAATACCCCACGCACAAAAGACGGTCTGATGATAGAGAGCATCAAGAAGACCTACTGGGGTATCGACCAAGCAGCGGTATCGTTCTCCTATTCGTTTGACTATGAGAAGAAAGGAGGCAAGCGATGAGAAAGATTCTATACTTTATTATGTGCCTGCCGATATTGCTTCTTTCGGCTTGTGATGTTCACGAATGGCCTGAAACGCCGGAGTTTGTAAAAATGCATCTTCGCCTCAATTATGAAACGGATATGACCGAATGGGAACATCTGTATGATGGGACATCGGTCATTGAGCAGGGATATGGCGAAACATACGACAATCATCGTGATTATGGAAAGATACGTTACATTGTCCGCACCTATCCCGTGTCGGAGAAAATGCGTACCACATCGGATTATACACAGGAGTTCGTATTCACGAAAGATATATCAGAGGGCTACGACCATGAAGTGACGCTCGACCTCTTGCCCGGCAACTACAATGTGATGGTATGGTCAGACTTGGTACAGACAAGCGGTGACAGCCATTTCCACAATACCGACAACTTTGCGGAAATCAGACTGCAAGGCGACCACAAGGGTAACAATGACTACCGTGATGCTTTCAGGGGTTCTAACAATATATCCCTCGTAGCGGATATTATGGAGCATTTGCCCGACACATTGGATATTGCGATGCAGCGTCCTCTTGCCAAATTTGAGTTCGTAACAAACGATGTGGTGGAGTTTATAGACAAGGAATCTGTACGTGTCGCTTCGAAAGCCAACGGAAACAAGGCTGCATCAACAGATGATACCCCGACAAGAGCCGTAAACATCGAGGATTACAAGGTGGTGTTCTACTATGTAGGATTTATGCCCGATGCTTACAGTATGAATACCGACAAGCCTGTGGACTCCTCTACGGGAGTGATGTTTGAATCCACATTGAGAAAGCTCTCCGAATCGGAGGCAACGATGGGATTTGACTATGTGTTTGTGAACGGCAAGAAGTCGGCTGTAACCGTGCAGATAGGTATCTATGACAATGAGGGTACACAACTCTCCTTGACCGAGCCAATAGAGGTACCGCTCAAACGTAGCCATCATACCATAATGACAGGTATGTTCCTGATGTCGGAGGCTTCGGGAGGTGTTACCATCAATCCCGACTTTGACGGAGACCATAACCTTATTTTCCCCTAACAGATAGACATAATGAAGAATCTACTACATAACATACAGATATTGGCAATGCTTGCCTTGACTATGATAGGCATACAATCCTGTTCGGATGAATTGCACGATGTAGGCGATGTTCAGGTGAGTTTCACCGCTACGCTCCCAACGGACATCCGTACCCGTTCATTCGGCAAAGCGGAACAGGTAAATACCCTTGTGGTCGGCATATTCAAAAAGGGTGTTGCCGATGTGCATAACAACAGCGGAGGCAGTTGGAACTATTACGAAATAGACCGCCAATCGTTCCCGATAAACGATACTTCGATAGATGTGCAACTTACATTGGCTCAGGAGCAGACATACAGTTTTGTATTTTGGGCGTGTGATGGCAATCAGAACATCTACGATATAGATGATTTGACCGCCATTGAAATGAATACTCTGCCCAATCCGATTACATTCTCTGAGGCAGAAGCCGCAGACGCTTTTTTTGCCACGATGGAAGATATTACCATTACAGGAGATTGCAGTTACCCTGTTGAACTTGTCCGCCCGTTGGCTCAAATCAATGTGGGTACTACAGGAACACCGATGCAAGCTACATTTACTGCAAGTGGTGCTCCCAAGACATTCCACCCATTCACCAATACCGTAAGTGGAGCAGCCGAATTTTCTTGGAATATCAACGAGACCACAACTGAGACATTCTCGGCTGATGGTACGGAATATAACTACCTCGCTATGGGCTATGTATTTGCTCCGACCACAGCCACAAATATTTCTGCCAAATTGACTTTGACTGATGGCAATAACAGCAAAATGGTGGAATTTCCACAGGTAGAGATAGAGGCAAACCAAAGAAGCAACATTGCAGGAAATTTCACACCAACAGAATAAGAGATTTTCAATATAAGTATAACCCTAATAACGAGTTAAAAGCCGAACATAAAAGAACAAACAAGCTAACACCGCAAAGGTGAGGAACAGTTCCGAGACCTTTACCCTGCATCAGCAGGAAACAACAGATTGATGATAATACTCGGTTCTGCCTATGCAGAACAGCCCTCGACAATGGGTGCGACATCCACAAGGGATGTGGCAAACATTAAGAAACAAGAAAATCAAAATAACTATTTGTATAACAATTAAATTTTTCAAAGATGAACAAGAAATTATTCTTAGGTATGTTTGCAGCAGCAGGTATGTTGCTCGCAACATCGTGTTCGAATGACGAACTGGATGTGGTTCAGTCAGGAAATGAGGCTCAGGTGACGTTCTCACTTGCTGCCGAAGGTGGTATCGCTACCCGTGCTATCAGTGATGGTACAGGTGCAGATTTGCTTTATTATGCTATTTTTGATGCACACGGAAAATTGATTACAACTATCAATGGTTCAACTGCTGGTCTGCTTAAAAAAGAAAATGCCTTCCTAAATGGAAGTAAGCAAGATGCAGTAGAAGTGACATTGGCAAAGGGACAGGAGTACACAGCCGTATTTTGGGCACAGGATGCAAGTTGCACTGCTTACACAGTTACTGCAGAAACTGACGGACTAAAAGTAGCCGTAGATTATGAGGGTGACAATAACGATGAGACTCGTGACGCATTCTTCAAGGCTGAAACTTTCAAGGTAACAGGCAATACAGAAATTGATGTTGTATTGAAGCGTCCTTTTGCTCAAATCAATGTGGGTGTAACAGAAGCTGATTGGAAAGCAGCAGTAGAATCAGGTATAGAAATTACCGCGTCAAAGGTTGTCATCAAGAATGCTGCTACTTCTATCAACTTGCTCGATGGTACTGTAAAAGGCGAACAGGCAGTTGAATATGATTTTGCAGCAATCCCTACAGACCCTGCAATTTTGGAAGTTGATGTGGATAGAGATGGTACTATTCAGGAAAACGAGAAGTACAAGTATCTTTCTATGAGCTATATTTTGACTGATAACGATGAAAAGAGAACTACTTTGGAAGCAGATGGTCTGCAGTTTACATTTAAGTCAGGTGGTGAAGACATCGTTTTCGATGAAGGTTTACATGCAGTTCCCGTACAACGTAATTGGAGAACCAATATTCTTGGTAAACTTCTGACGGGCGATATTCAATTCAATATTGTTATTGATGAAAGATTCGATGATGATTATAATTATCCTGAATTTGAAGAGGTTACAAATGGAGTTAAATATGATGCAGCGACCAAGACCTATTATCTCTACTCAGTAGATGGTCTTAACTGGTTATCAACAGAAAGTAATACCAATAGCAACCAATTCTCTGGTTATACAGTGAAATTGACTTCTGATGTTGATATGAAAAATGTTGCTTGGACTCCTATCGGTACAACCAAAACATTCATGGGAACTTTCGATGGTGGTAATAAGACAATAAGTAATTTGACTGTAAAGGTTACTGATGATGAAAATTCTGCTGGCTTGTTTGGTAATGTAATTGGTAACATTAAGAATGTAAAATTGTCTAATGTTAATATATCTGGACATTACAAAGCAGGTGCAGTCGTAGGTTCTATCTATGGTAATATTGAGAATTGTCATGTAGATGGTGGTAAGATTCTCTCAACTCCTAACAGCCAGAAAAATAATGCTAATAACGTTGGTGGTATCGTTGGATATGTTTCTGAGAATAGCAAAACGGGCTATTCTGTTACAAACTGTACTGTAAACAACCTTGATATAACAGCCTACAGAAGTGTTGGTGGTATAGCAGGACGCTTAATGACTGGTGCTAAAGTTGAAAACTGCGTAGTTAATAATACTAATGTAATTGCAGATATGATTGCTGAATATGCAGATACAGGTAAGGAATCAGCTGCTGGTGCAGTTGTGGGTGATAACAGACCAAACGCAGATCTTTCTTCAAATACTACTAACAATGTAACTGTAAATGTTTATACTGTAGAAAATAATATTGCAACAGTAGGTACTGCTAATGGCGTAAATTATGCTCTTAGTCAAGGATATACAACTGTATTTGCTGAAGATGTAGCCGCTCCTCTTGCAAATAGTGCTATTTATGGAACGCCTGTTGCTGTAGTTATGAAAGAAGGTGGTGTTCTTGATGGCAATGGATTCTCTTTGGATATTGAAAATCCTCAATACAATGGTTATGCTGTTGAAACATATGGAGGTACAATCAAGAATTTAACAATTGACACCCCTGTCGGTCGTGGTATTGTTATTTCATCGCCTAAACAAGATATTTATATTGATAATGTAGTTGTTGATGGTCCTGGTTATGCAATCAATACTACTGAGCATAATGGGAAGAATCTGATAGTGACAAACTCTACAGTGAAAGGGTGGACAAGTCTTGCAGGTCTTGATGCCGTTTCATTCACAAAATGTAATTTTGGAGAGAACTCATCTAAATATTGGCAAAACAATGGCTATGACCAAGACTATGACCGTCTTATCCGCCCATATGTTTCTACAACTTTTACTGAATGTGTATTTGAAAAAGGTTACTATTTAGACTTATCAGCTCTTGCTGCAAATGCAAAGATTACACTTAAAGATTGCGTATGTGGTGAGGTAGAAATCACAGCAGAAAATTATAATACATATATAAGTGTTGAGCTTCCAGCTAACAGAACATTGACAGACTGTGTGGCTTTTGAATAATGAGGCACAATAGAGAAGATTAAGAAACTCTATCATCCCTTTGATAGATATTTACATATAAGACGTTAGTTCGAGACCTGCCGTTCGTAAGAATAGCAGGTCTCATTCTTATATTAGCAGTGTCCTTTGGGTGAAATCTGATGCCCAATACTCTCCAACGATAACAGTATGCTAATTTCACTCTCTTTTCGTTGGCACAAAGCTTCCAACACCCTTTGCCTTATCCTGCTTGCCTCATAAGTGTTCAACCGAAATGCAAGAGCAATAACCACTTCAAGATTGTAGAATGTAGCCCAACTTGCAGGCGTAGCCAAATCACATCGTTGGGTGCTTACAGGGCAAAGTGTTCCACTCTTGTATATCGCTTTTATAGCGACTCGGAGTGTCGGGGCTATTACCCCGAACAACTCCACCAATTCCATTTCAGACATCCAAACATTACCTCTTGGGATATTTACCTTGCCATTTTCGCTGATTGTTATAATTGCTCGTTCCATAGTTACATTGCTATTGAAATTTCACTAAAAGATTTATTAAGTCTGTTGCCGAACATCGTCAAATCCTTGTCTATTTTCTCGGTGGTAATCTTCGCATATCGCTGTGTCGTGGTAATATTCGTATGCCCCAATACTCGGCTCACACTCTCAATGGGAACACCCTTACTGAGAGCCAATGTCGCGAACCCATGGCGAGTGCAGTGGAAGGAAATATCCTTTGAGATACCGCACTCTTTTATCATCTTTTTCAGCGGTTTACAGATATTCCAATAGTTGAGATTTGGGAATACGAGTTTGTCCTCTTGAAATCTCTCATATCGCTTGATGATCTGTAATGGAATATCCAACAACTTCACTTGGAAATTGACCTTTGTCTTGTGTCGCTTCGACAATATCCACTTCTCTCCGTTTATCTCTACGACATCATCGGTAGTTAGTTCCTTAATATCCACGAATGACAGGGCTGTAAAACTTGCGAACACGAACAAGTCACGGATATAAGCCAACTTCTTGTCTGCAAACTCGTGTGTCATTACAGCCTTGATTTCATCTTCTGTAAGATATTGTCGCTCCTTGATATTCTGATTAACCCGATACTGAGCAAACGGATTTCTCGGTGTCAGTCCATTGTAATGTGCTTTTGAAACGATTGTTTTCAGCCACATACAATGCGACCATACACTACCATTATGCAAACCTGCATCGGTAGAAAGATAGATTTCATACTCCTTGATAAAATCGGGAGTAAGTTCAAGCATAGAAATATCACTGCGCTTGTAGCACTTTTTGATGAATGCAGCCAAATGATTTCGTGACCTAACACGCACCTTGTAGGAACTTGCTGCACGGTCTATGCCGATACGCTTCTTGAAACTCTCGTTGTCCTTGTCAAATGCACCGAGCAATGTTTCATATTCCGTTCCGATACCTTGATAGGCATTACGTACCATTTCAGCAGTTACAAATGCTTCTCTATCCGAAATGCGTTGATAATGCTTGATGATTTGAGCCTTGATGTTATCTAAAGCTAAATTGATGTCTCGTGCCTCCTTGCTCTTGCCTTTTGCCCGATTACCTTTGGCATCCCACATTGTTTTTGCAATGGTCAGTTTGCAACTGAATTGTGCCACAGAACCGTTGATTGTTACTCGTCCCATAATGGGAACAATACCGTTTTTCTCCTTGCTTCCGTTCACGTAGAACAGCACCTTAAATGTACTTCGCATAATCCAATTCTTTTTGGTTACAAAATTAGTTATCAGCGAGTTGTACACTGTTATGCAGAATGTAGCAGAGAGTAGAAATAAACTCCAACGACCTATAAACTTACCTCATTATCGGGTAATGATTTGAAAACCGTTCGCTCTCATTACCTTTCATTTCCTTGCACTTTTGCATCAGCGAGGCTTTCATCGAAAGTCCTCATAAGTCATTGAACACCAGTGCTGCCATCATTATTTCTCCTCATTCATTAGATTTTTCCAGAGATAAACTATATTCTCCAATATCGCATCCCTATATCTTTTAATAACTTTTTTTACAAAGACGCAATGGTACATATCCTTACAATACCAACCTTACCGGACAGATATACTTCAAGTACCACAGGATATATACTTCAAGTGCCATAGGATATATACTTCATCGACTAAGTAAGTAGTTAAAAAGCTATTATCATTTGCGATTGTAAAGGATTTCGCTTAATATTGCAAATACTTTAAATCAATAGTAATACCATGACAACTCGAAGAGATTTTCTCCGGCAGACCGCTTTGCTCGGTGCCGGACTTACCATCAGTCCTTTTTTCATTAAAGCCGGGAGCGCTGGTGTGGGCGCAAACGATAAGATAGGCGTCGGGCTTATCGGAT
Organism: Parabacteroides sp. KHUB-02; assembly: GCF_056640955.1. Taxonomy (NCBI): domain Bacteria; kingdom Pseudomonadati; phylum Bacteroidota; class Bacteroidia; order Bacteroidales; family Tannerellaceae; genus Parabacteroides; species Parabacteroides sp. KHUB-02. The sequence goes on from NZ_JBWQEV010000001.1 coordinate 2,484,116, forward strand.
GTAACGGCATGGGATTCGAAGACCTGAAAGCGTTCCTTCGTAATCCGGAAGTAGAGTGTATCGCCTTGTCGGATATTGACGAGAACGTATTGAATAATCGGGCGGCAGAGACCGAGAAGATCACCGGGAAGAAAGTAAAGCATTTATATAAAGACTGGCGTAAATTGATAGACAATAAGGATATCGATCTCGTAATCGTAGGTACTCCCGATCATTGGCACTGCCTGCAAATGGTATCCGCTTGCCAAGCCGGGAAGGATGTGTATTGTGAGAAACCGCTGGGAAATAGTATCGAGGAATGTAACATCATGGTACGGGCGGCGCAGAAATACAACCGGGTCGTGCAGGTAGGCCAATGGCAACGTAGCGATCCGCATTGGCAGGACGCCATGCAATTCGTACATAGCGGACAGCTGGGTAAGATACGCACCGTACGTGTATTCTCTTATCAAGGTTGGTGCCCCTCTATCCCCGTCAAGCCGGACGAGGCGGTGCCCGCCGGAGTGGACTATGATATGTGGCTGGGGCCGGCCCCGAAACGTCCGTTCAATCGGAACCGTTTTCATTTCACATTCCGTTGGTTCTGGGATTATGCGGGAGGTTTGATGACGGACTGGGGCGTACATTTACTGGATTACGCATTGTATGGCATGAACGTCACCGCACCGGAGTCTATCATGGCTTCCGGAGGTAAATTTGGTTATCCGGATGATGCTTGCGAGACCCCGGACTTATTGCAAACCATCTATACATTCAAGGACTTCACCGTTATGTGGGATCATGCGATCGGCATTGACGACGGGGCCTACGGACGGAATCATGGCCTAGGATTCGTTGGCGAGAACGGTACCTTGGTGATCGATCGTGGCGGCTGGGAGGTTATTCCGGAAAAGGTAAACGGACAGGCCCGCATGGAGGCTGTTCCCTTGAAGAAGTCATACGGAGAGGGTGGCTTGAATTTGCATGCGAAGAATCATTTGGAATGTATCAAGAGCCGGAACCGGAATTGCAATGCCAGCGTAGAGATCGGGGCGCATATCGCCAAGTTCTCCCAATTAGGGAATATAGCCTATCGCACGGGTAAGAAATTATCGTGGGATGGAAAGAGTTTCCATGATACGGAGGCGGATAAACTATTGTGCAAGGAATACAGGGCACCGTGGGAATTACCGAAAATATAAGGATCTAGTTGTAGGGACGGGGCACGCCCCGTCTCTACAACTGGGTATTTATTGATGTTCGGGGCGTAACAGGTCGTTCACCGTCTTCACGGGGTTGAATGTCTCGATAGGAACTTCTACGAATACCGTGTTCCAGTCGCTCATGGCACCGTTCCACAAGCCCGGCAATTCCAGCGCTTTCAATTCGCGGCCATCCTTGCTCTTATAAGAGATGAAGCCCGTATTCTTATCCACGTAATCCGGCAAGTTGTATTTCTCTCCCTTGTGATTCTTAACGGCGCAAACCAAATCCACGGGATTAAAGTGAGTACCCTTCTCAAACATCGCCTTCTTAGCCGGATCGCTCATATCGATCTGGGAGCTTTCAAGCACCTGCAAGGAAACCGTACCGTCCGGATTCACCGCAAGGAACGGACCGCCACCCGGCTCGCCCACATTCTTCACCATACCGCATACACGCAACGGGCGAAGCAGTTTGCTCTTGATATACAGGATTAACTCGGCGTCTTCCAGTAATTTCGTATCCGGGTTCTTGATACATAGGTCGTCTTGCAAGAAATGAATCATCTCCTCTACCTCGGCATGGGTATATTTGCCGGTCTCGATCTGTTCCAGATATCTGAAGGCTTTCTCCTGCAATGTTACCAAGACACCGGCGATCACCTTCTTGTAGATAACCGTAGAGCATTTGAAGCTATCCGGAACCACGTTATCTATATTCTTGATAAATACCACGTCGGCATCCACATCGTTCAAATTCTCGATCAAGGCTCCATGCCCACCCGGACGGAACAATAACTTATCATTCTTATCGCGGAACGGCGTGTTATCCATAGCGGCCGCTACCGTATCAGTACTCGGTTTCTGGATACTGAAAGAGACATCGTATTTCACAGAGAACTTCTCCTCGTACTCGCCAGATTTATCGGCAACCAATTGCTCGAATAAAGCCTGATGCTCCGGAGATACCGTGAAATGGATATTCACCTCGCCGGCGTTATTCTTGGCGTACATGGCGCCTTCGGCCAAATGTTCTTCCATCGCCGTACGAACCGTATCGGCATATTTATGGAAAAGCAACAAGCCTTTCGGTAGCTGTCCGTAATTCAAGCCTTTCGGCTCCAATAAATTGGATACCACCTCCTTGTACTCGCCCAAGGCTACCAACGCAGGAATATCTTTCCCTGTATTCTCCACGCACTTCTTGTCCAAAGCCTTATAGAAAGCGAATTTCTCGATCTCGCTAAAGAATTTCTTCTCGAAAGCGTTCATCGGTTCCTTATAATCCGCAGAAAGGAACTCGTACAGATTCTTAAACATACGGCTAGCAGCGCCGGAGGCAGGTACGAATTTTACGATTTTCTTGTTTTTAGCCAGATAAGCGTCCCAAGCATCCATATAAGAAGCCTGTTCCTCTTTAGATATTACCATAATACCTTTTTCTACCGAAGCGGAGGCCGCTATCTCAAGGAAAGGGAAACCTTTTACGAAGCAAGCGAGTTGCTCTTCAATCTGTTTTTCGCTGATTCCTTTGGCTTTCAGCTGTTCTAAATCGTTTGCGTTTAACATAGTATAGTATTTAATGTGAATAATCTCATCAGTAACACCACAGGGCACTTATGCGCTATGTGTATCGCAAATGTATAAAATAACCGCAAGATACATGTTGAAATTCCATAGAAAAAAGTATTTTTACAGCATGTTTTGCGGTTTGTCCTCAACCGGGCAATAAAAATGATATAACTATGGATACAATTGGATTCTTTACGTCTGAGGAAAAGAAGCTGTTCTTCTCCAAATACAGGCTCCTGTTACGAAACCTTTACTCTTTCCTCGAGAGGGAAGATATCCGAAAGATGAAGGAGCTGATGAAGCGGGTTGTCGCCCTCGATTGCTACGGCAGGGATAAGAATGGTATCAACGGTTTATTGCGAAATATTGACACGGCCTTGATCGCCACCTTGGAGATTGGCTTGAAACGCACCTCGGTCATCGCCCTCCTATTATACCGCCCGGTATTGAAGAAAGCGATCACGATAGAGGAAGTGGAGCAGAAATTCGGAGCGGACGTGACCTTGATCATCCGTCGCCTCTTGAAGACCTCCGACTTGTATGCCCGGAACACCGCCGTCAACTCGGAGAATTTCCATCATTTGCTTTTCTCGTTTGCCGAGGACGTACGTGTGATTTTGCTTATGATCGCCGACCGCCTCTGCCTCATGCGTATGGGAAAACAGATGCAAGAGGATGATCGTATCCGGCTGGCTACCGAGGCCTCTTATTTGTACGCTCCCCTCGCCCACCGACTGGGTTTATATACGATCAAGAGCGAGCTGGAAGACCTTTCCTTGAAATATACGGACAGGAAACAGTATGACTTCATCAAGCGGAAGCTGAATGAGACGAAACGCTCCCGCGATGCTTATATCGCCGAGTTCATCGCCCCGATCAAGCGAAAGCTGACGGCGGCAGGATTCAAGTTCGATATCAAGGGGCGTACCAAATCCATACATTCCATTAATAACAAGCTGAAAAAGCAGCAGGTGGAGTTCGAGGGTATCTACGATCTTTTCGCTATCCGGATCGTATTGGATACGCCGCTGGAGAAGGAACGCTCGGAATGCTGGCAAGTCTACTCCATCGTCACCGATATGTACCAGCCCAACCCGAAGCGTATGAAGGACTGGATCTCTATCCCGAAGAGCAACGGTTACGAGAGCTTGCACATCACGGTTATGGGGCCGCAAAATAAATGGGTAGAGGTGCAGATCCGTACGAGGCGGATGGATGAGATCGCCGAGCGAGGCCTAGCGGCGCATTGGAAATACAAGGGCGTGAAAGCGGAGAGCGGGCTAGACGAGTTCTTGAATACCGTACGTGCCGCCTTGGAGGCCAAGGAGAATAATCCGCTCGACTTGATGCAGGATTTCAAGATGGATCTATATAAGGATGAGATCTACGTCTTCACGCCTACCGGCGAGCTTATCAAGCTGGCCAAGGGAGCGACGGTCCTCGATTTCGCCTTTGCCATCCACACGAAGCTGGGAAGCAAATGCGTGTCGGCGAAAGTGAACGGGAAGAACGTTCCGATCAAATACACCTTGAACAACGGCGATAGCGTATCCGTCATCACGTCGCCCGCCCAAAGCCCGAAGCGGGATTGGCTGAACTTCGTCGTCACCTCCAAGGCCCGTGTGAAGATCAAGCAGGCCTTGAAGGAGGAGACGGTGAAGGCCGTGGAATTCGCCAAAGAGATGTTGCAGCGCCGCTTCAAGAACCGGAAGATCGACATGGACGAGCCGACCATGATGCGCTATATCAAGAAGAAAGGATTCAAGACCGTCACGGACTTCTACATCGAGATCGCCGAGGAACGCCTCGATCCCAACCAAGTAATCGACGAATATCTGGAGGCTTTCCGCAAGGAGACGGAGACGAACGAGCGTACCGAGGTGCGTAGCGCGGAGGAATTCGTGACGATGACTCCGGTGGAGGAGATATCGACAAACAAGGATGTCTTGGTGATCGACAAGAACCTGACGGGTATCGAATATAAACTCGCCAAATGCTGCAACCCGATTTATGGCGACGAGGTTTTCGGTTTCGTCTCCACGCAGGGTATCAAGATCCACCGTATGGATTGCCCGAACGCCCAAGAGATGTTCAGCCGCTTCGGTTACCGGATCATCCGCGCGAAATGGAGCGGCAAGGGAGACAATGGCTATACGGTTACGTTGCGGGTGATCGGACGAGACGATATAGCGATCGTCACCAACATCACCTCCGTGATCGGAAAAGAATCGAACGTCACGCTTCGCTCCTTAAACATCAACTCGGTAGACGGATTATTCCAAGGTAACTTTACCGTATTGGTAAGAGATACGACCGCATTAAACTTGCTGACGAAAAAGATCAAGGCGGTAAACGGCGTGAAAGCGGTAGAGCGATTAAATTCTTAGACAGTGTACTGTGCACGAAGTACCGTAGTACTCTGCACGAAGTACTACAGTACCCTCTAGGAAGTACCGCAGTACTTCGTACAGGGGACTGTGCCAACTGTAAGACTGGGTCTTGTGACTATACCCGGATCACAGAATCGGCTTCAGCCCCATCTTCTCCGCACGTTGTATTAGGAACTGCCGGGCCGCCTCATACTCGTTCGGGATCACGCCGTCGAGGATGGCGTTCTTGATCGCCTCTTTCAGCACGCCGACAGGCTTGGAGGGAGCCAAGCCAAACGTCTCCATGATCTCCTCGCCGGATACCGGGGGTTGGAAGTTACGGACACGGTCTTTTTCCTCTATATCGGCCAGCTTCTCGCGCACCTTACGGAAGTTGTTCAAGAAACGGCGAACCTTCTCCGGGTTCTTGCTCGTGATATCGGCCTCGCACAGTTTCATCAAATCGTCGATATCATCTCCCGCGTCAAACAGCAGACGGCGGATCGCCGAATCCGTCACCTCATCGTCCGACAAGGCGATCGGACGCATATGCAGGCTTACCATCTTCTGCACGTACTTCATCTTCTCGTTCATCGGGAGTTTCATCTTCCTAAAAATACCGGGGATCATCCGCTCACCGATAAAATTATGATTATGGAACGTCCATCCCAAGCGAGGGTCGAAACGCTTCGTGGCAGGCTTGGCGATATCGTGGAAGAGGGCGCTCCAACGCAGCCATAGATTATCGGAAGTCTTGCTCAAACGATCCAGCACCATCAAGGTATGGGCGAAATTATCCTTATGCCCGATCCCCTCCTTGGTCTCCACACCTTTCAAGGCGCAAAGCTCGGGGAAAATCAATGGCAACAGTCCGCATTTATCCAGCAAGTCGAAACCGATAGAGGGCTTTGGCGAGAGGACGATCTTGTTCAACTCGTCCACGATACGCTCCTTGGAGATGATGGAGATACGCTCCCGGTTGCGGATGATGGCGTCGAAGGTATCGGGATCGATAAAGAAACCTAATTGAGTGGCGAAACGAACCGCGCGCATCATCCGGAGCGGATCATCGCTGAAAGTAACATCCGGGTCTAAAGGCGTACGGATCGTAAGCTCGTCCATATCCTCCAACCCGCCGAAGGGATCGACCAATTCTCCGTAACGCTCCTTGTTCAGGCAAAGGGCCAAGGCGTTGATCGTGAAATCCCGGCGGTTCTGGTCATCCTCCAAAGTGCCATCTTCCACGACTGGCTTACGGCTGTCATGGCTGTAGGATTCTTTCCTTGCCCCCACGAATTCCAGCTCCAGATCGCCGGCTTTCACCTGCGCCGTCCCGAAATTCTTGAAGACAGAAAGATAAGCACCACGCCCGATCTTCTTGGCCACCCGTTTGGCCAACTCGATACCGCTGCCAACCGCTACCACATCTATATCCTTAGATGGGCGGTTCAAGAAAATATCCCGCACATATCCGCCTATTACATATACCTCAACACCTAGCTCTTCCGCCGCCTCCGATATCAAATGGAAAGGCTTCGCGGATATATGATTTACTATCTCTTCCTCGTTTATATACATATTTATGTATTCCAAATCCAATAAAGAGCGCAAAGATAATCAAATTTCATGTACTTTTGCGGTATCAAATACATTGAACGAGAAAGATATGAAAAAGTTAGCGATCTGTATAACGCTCATTGCCGCCATTTTAACGGGCTGTAACGGAGACGAGAAAGCGGCTCAGACCCGTTTGGACAAGGCCCGGGCCATGTACGAGAATAACGAGTTTTTCGGGGCGAAGAACGAGATAGACAGTATCCGGGCACTCTATCCCAAGGAAGTAAAGGTACTGAAGCAGGGATTAACGCTTATGCGCCAAGTAGAAGTAAAGGAGGCGGAGCGAAACATCGCTTTCTGCGACAGCTTACTCCCGATCAAGCTGGAGGAAGTAGAGGGATTGAAGAAAGGCTTCGCTTTCGAGAAGGATTCCGTTTACGAGGAAATCGGCAATTATATCTGGAAACAGCAGACGATCGAGCGCAACGTGCAACGTTGTTACGTACGTTGCGGCGTGAACGAGGAGGGCGAGATGTATCTGGCCAGCGTATATTACGGCGGACGCCCCATCGAGCATACGGGAATCAAGCTGAGCCTGAAAGACGGCCAATTCGCCGAGACCGCTTCCATCCCGTACGACGGCGGACTGAATTACCGCTTCAAGGATATGGGAAGCACCACGGAGGTAGTGACCTACAAGGGGGAGCACTGCGTCGATGCCGTCAAGTTCATCTACGATAACGAGAAAGAGCGGATCAAGGTGGAATACACGGGAGGCAAGCCTTACATTATATATATGGCGGACGCCGACAAGAAAGCGATCGTCAACACCTTCAACCTCGCCACCGTATTAAGCGATATCAAGAGCATGAATACCTTGAAAGAGAAATCAGAGAAGAAGATCGCTTATCTAAAGAATAAACTGGAGGAGTAGAATCCCTCCATACAAATGGCCTACCTATAAACAAAGCACCGGGACCCCTACCATACAGTAGGAATCCCGGTGTTAGTATACAAACTGATATCCACTATCAGTTATTCATCATTTAACGACTACCTTCTGAGCGGTCTCGCCATCAACGGAAACTACCACGATACCTTTCGATGCCGGCATCACGAAGTTATCTGAAGAAGCGATAGCGGAAGCGGTGGTCTGACCTAAGATGTTAGACAATGTAACCGTCTTGCCTGCCGCGTTCAAGACCGTAACGCTAGCCTCGCCAGCGATTACCGTGAAGCTGGCAACCTCTTCCAATTGTTCGTTGGAAACCGGAGTCGGAGCATTCTCGATCGTGAACGGAACGCCAACATTAGACATTACCACAACATTGTTTACCACACCTACATAAGGAGTCTTCAACTCGCCCGCGGCCACGGTGCGATTCAGCTCTTTCTGGTTCTCCAATAAGTAACCACCATCCTGAGTTGTCTTGAAGGCGAACAAAGCGTTGTTATCCAAAGACGGAACGATATTCGCTTTATCGCTGAAGCCTACACGGTAGTAAGTAGCGCCATTGCTAACGAATGTCTCGTTAGAATCCCGCAAGGATACCATATAGTAGCGAGGAGAAACAGCTTTGGTAGTTGTCTCCGGAGTATAGATCGATGTCGTGATGAAATACAACGGTTTACCAGCGATCACGGTATCGGCTTCTTGAACCCATAAAGAGAAGTTGTCAGTCTCATAAGTTGACTTCAAGATATCTTGGCCTTCATTCTTCACTTCGGCGAAGAAATTCAGCGGATTCATCGTCAGGAACTTACCATTCGTGCCGAAACGCTTGTGAGAGTTGTCGATAGAAGCGTACTCCGGAGCCTCTACAGCGACAAAGTCGAAGTAGTTAACCTTATCGGAAAGGATCAAGTTCGCCGTATTCACGTTCATAAAGACATATTGGGTGGTTGCGCCTACCCTTGTAGCCATCTGGTATTTGCCACCGGTCGTAGCCGTATTGAATACGAATTCCAACGGAGCGGTATAATCAGATAATTTCAACGGTCCGCCATTCTCGCTGGCAACCAAATCATTGCTGAAACGTTCTTTCAACATATAAGTCGCATGATACAAGGTATCACCTAAAGCACGGGCACCTAAACCATCCGTTACATTCTGTACGGAATCTTGGCTAACCACGATACGAAGAGCGGCTGCGTTCGCTGCGTCACCGGATTTAATCATCAATACGGAATCAGAAGTAAACGCATACAGATCGTCTACACCCGGAGTACCGGAGATCAAGTTCAATACATAACCATTATCGGCGAGTTCCTCCGCAGAGAAGTGACGAGTACCCAAGAATTTATCCTTTAAATCCACATTCGCTTGATATTCCACCGTAATAGAATCGGTGCTACCCCCAAATGTATAGGTATTGGCCATACCTTGAACGGCGAAGATCTCCTCGTTAGAAATAATAGTCGTATTCGTATTACGGTCTACAACCGAATACATTCCGTTGTTTTCCTTGATATACCATTGTCCCTTCGGTTGATAAATAGAAGGTTTGAAACCTGCCGCGGTTACCAACTTATCGGAAGCGGCACTCTTATCGTAAGCGACAGCGTATTGTCCGCCCTTATCGCCCTTGCTCGCGCTCTTCAAGAAGTATACGCCTGTACCTGTAGCGATCGTAGAAGGAGTTCCCTTCGTTACGGTAATAACAGGAGCGGCTCCTTGAGCAGGTTGAGTAGAGCCGGACTGCAAGTCAGATACGGTCAAGGCTTTCGTCTCGATTACGCTGGCATATACGACACGTACGTTCGGAACGGAGGTCATCGGACTTGCGTTCACGGTCGGAGCGGCAGCGGCATACATAGCCAAAGCATCGTTCTTCAAGTTGATCGTGAAATAGAATTTCTGGAAATCAGCGTTACCCAGTGTATGCAAGCCACTAGCGTCATAGGTGGAGTCAGCCGTAAACTTAGCCCCATATACACCGGTAGCACCGGCTATCACATTCTTCAATGTATCGACACCTAAGTATTTTGCTTTACCATCACTAAATACTTGGTCACCTTGGATCTGCAAGGTCACATATTTAGCGTTCGCAATAGCGCCTGTAGCGGGAGCCGCCGTATTCTTCGCTATCAAGTTCTTACCCTCGAAGATATTTCCTTGATAATTTCCTCCAAACGTCAATTGAAAGACTTGGAAACCATCCCCTAGCTCACTTGCGCTCAAATACATAGCGTCGCTAGGAGCCTCTACGGTAAATTTCGTAGAAGAGGCAGAAGAACCTAAGCTCAAGTCTGTCCCAGCTACATCCAACGCCAAGATTTGATTGTTTCCGTAATAAGCCTGAATAGCGCTACCACCGGCAGCGTCAGAGAATGTCCACTGATTCACGCCCGATGTGATAACAGGCTTTGCCGTAGATGAAGCCGCAAACGACAAAACGGCCTGTGTCTTCTTGTTCTTGAATTGATACACAGGACCAGCAGGAGTCGTGCCCGCATTCGTGATTTGCCACAAGGCAGAATCAATAGCGGCTTTGGTAGCGTCTGACGCCAAAGTTTTAACAATTACTGAGTCGGCTTTCTCACCACTTAAAGACAAAACGGAAGAACCTGTCTTTAAATAATAATAGTTACCGGCTTTCCACTGAGCCTCCGGAACGGTCGTACTCGACTGAGCATTAGCCGAGAATACGCCCGCAACCATCAGGGCCGCAGCAATAAGAGTACATTTTTTGTCCATAATCAAATAGATTTTATTTATTAATCACAGTCTAAACAGGGGTTGTTTAGAAAAGGTTTTGAGGGGGTATGAGATTAACAATCGATTTAGCGTCTTATAACAAAAATCGTCCTATTCTCACGAACAGGACGACTATACTACTAAAAATGTAAACAGTGTATTTATATAGTAATATCATGAAACTATATATTTTGGAGAAAAACCGCTCCACCTTCACAGGCAAAACGGCTGGAAATCTAATCTACTCAATAAATATCTTCACAGGCTTACTCGAAATAAGCATGTTCTTTTACGACATGACCTCTGTCATCGAAATAAACCTTATATATCTTACCATTTCTGGAAAGTAATACTACCTTATACTTCACAAACGTGCTATTGTTTGACACCTCAACTGATTTCACCATACATCCCTCATAGGAAGTATTTACCGCATCACGCAATACTTGGGGCATATCAGTTACCTCGATCGGATAAAATTTATCCTGTGCCACTGTTTCCTTAGCGCTACCGACCATCCCGGCTTGCGCTTCTACATCAGGGGCAATAAATAAGCCACATAAAGCGACAATAACCCCGTAAACAATCTTTTTCATACCTTAAAAACCTAAATACCTAAACCTTTTTTCTCTTACATCATAAATTCGCAGTATAGGGTGCAATCTCCGTGCCAAAACTCACCCTAAAAAACGACAAGAGAATAATAAGTTGTAAATCCGACAATTAACCAAAAGCGAAGAATCAATCATTCGGTTGCCAAAGTGTGGAACAAACCGTGGAATGTGGAAAATTTCCCCACGAGAGTGTGGAATCTCTACACACTACTATAAAAAACGAGGCCCACCCTTAATCTATATAAGGATGAGCCTTAAATCATTCTACTTAAATATAATCAAATAAAAATACTAAAGTAATAAAATAAAGTTCCGTAATATCGTATACACTCTGTGTCTAATCTCTAATTTGCGATTCACAAAGATAAATCTTTTTGTTCAACCATCTATAAAATAACCGCACATCTAACGAAACTCAAAGATTTTTGAACAAAGAGATTCCTTTTAAGGACAAGTCATAGATTATCACGAACTTCAATCCTTCGCTTGGTGTACGGTAAGTTGCGGGAATGGGAAACCGATACCTACCTCATTGAAGGTCGCGTAGATATTCTTGTTAATATCGAAATACACGCCCCAATAGTCGGAACTGTTTACCCAAACACGTACCACCACGTTTACGCTGCTGTCCGCCAAGGCTGTCAAGGCGATAAACGGAGCGGCCGGCTCGGACAAGATGCGGGAATCCTTCGCCAATACAGACTCTATCACTTGCTTTACTTTCTCATAATCGCTGCCGTATTCCACGCCAAAAGTCCAGTCTACACGGCGAGTCGTCTGGTTACTGAAATTAGTCACAACGCCACTGCTCAAAGAGCCGTTCGGTATATAAATGACCTTATTATCAACCGTACCTAATACGGTATGGAACATCTGGACCTCTTTCACGGTACCGCCAACGCCCTGCGCCTCTATATAATCACCCACCTTATAAGGCTTGAAAAGAAGGATGATCAATCCACCGGCAAAGTTTGACAGGTTACCGCTCAATGCCATACCGACAGCGACACCGGCGGAAGCCAACAAGGCGGCAAACGACGTAGTTTGAACGCCTAACGCCCCTACGACTGAAATAATCAATAAAATGGTTAAACTGACATTCACCAAACTGCCGACAAAAGTCTTGACAGAAGGATCGATATCCCGTTTGCTCAATATCTTCCGAACCAGTTTATTAAGTAAGTTTATAACCAATCGTCCCACCAAGAAGACAATAAGGGCTTTAATAATCGTAAAACCCAATTGGGAGCCATGCTCAACCAAGGATCTGATAGCTTCCTCTAATTTAGAACTCGCTTCTACAGCTGCTAATAATACCATATCTCTTCTATTTTAATTAATCTATTAATTATATAACAATCTGATCTTCCAAAATATTATGAAATGTAGCAAAGGTATAAAGTTTTTTTAATCTGGTAAAACCATGAAATAATTACGTAGCTTTGCGATCAATCAAATAACACGTTAAATTCGACAGCATGAAAATCCTTGCGATACTCGCCGCCCTTTTCCTTTCAATAGGCTATGGCCACGCTCAGACATACGAGAAGTTTGTCGAGAAAAGTTTTGACTTCTTGGACAAGAACGACTTAGTCTCCGCCGAAGAGAGCCTACGAGCCGCCATGCGCCTCGAACCGGGCAACCCCAACAACTACGCCTTGCTTATGAATCTCGGGACGATACAGCGCAGACAAGGGAAACTGGAAGATGCCCTTCTCTCCTATACCGCCGCCCTAAGCCGCCATCCGAATAATGAGGCCATACTGGAAAATCGTGCCGGCTTATATACGGAAATGGGTGAGATCGAAAAAGCGACGAACGATTACAATGCCCTGTTAATCTTGAACCCCCATCATCAAGAGGCGTTATATTGCAGGGCAATGCTTCATTTACAACATAAGAACTATCTTTTGGCCGAGCAGGATTTCGATAAGATACTGGAAGTAAACGAGAAATCCGTGAAAGGACGTCTGGGACACGCGATTCTCGAAAAGCTACGGGGGAATTACGATGAGAGCGAACGCATCTTTAATTACTTGATCAGCGAGATGCCCCGTGAATGGATATTATACGAGGGCCGTGCCGATCTATACTTCATGATGGGCAAGAACGCCCGGGCTATGGCCGATATCAATCGTGTTTTCGTGGAAAGTACCCCGACAGCCGCTTTATATGTATTGCGAGGCAAAGTAAAACTCGCCCAATATGAGAAGGCATCGGCCGCCTTAGACTTCAAGAAAGCTGAGGATATGGGATATGATAAAACGACTATCGACGAGTTGATGAAGATGGCTCGTTAAGGTTGTTTTTATACGTATAGTGGCATCGGCTCACGCGAGTAGTGGTATTGGCCTACGCCACTACTCGCGTGAGCCGATGCCACTATACGTGTGAGCCTGCGCCACTACTGGTGCGAAATCGGCCTATTTATACTACTTTTCCGTGATATAATTGACAATCCAACTACCCACTTCTTTCGTTCCATATTTCGCTCCACCTTCCACTTGGATTTCCGGCGTACGGACATTCGCGTCGAGGGAAGCGTCTACGGCCTCACGGATCAAGGCGCCCTCTTCTTTGAGGTCGAAATACTCGAATAACATCGCTACCGAAAGGATTTGCGCCAAAGGATTCGCTATATTCAGCCCTTTCGCCTGCGGCCAAGAGCCATGAATCGGCTCGAAAACCGGTGTGCTCTCTCCGGTAGAAGCGGAAGGCAGCAAGCCCATAGAGCCGCTGATGCAAGAACCCTCGTCCGTCAAGATATCACCAAACGTATTCTCGGTTACCATTACATCGAAGAATTTCGGCTCTTGGATCATACGCATAGCGGCGTTGTCCACATACATATAGTCTGTCGTTACTTCCGGATAGCTAGGAGCCATCTCTTGAGCGATCTGGCGCCATAGACGGGAAGAGGCAAGTACGTTCGCCTTGTCAACAACCGTCAGGTGCTTATTCCGTTTCATCGCATACTCGAAGCCCACTTTCAAGATACGCTCGATTTCCGGGCGGGTATACATATTCGTATCGTATGCCTTATCGTTGTCTTGATATTTCTCACCGAAATACATACCACCGGTCAACTCACGGATACATAAGAAATCCGCGCCATCCACCAATTCGGCACGCAACGGCGATTTATGCAATAGGCATTTGAAGGTCTGCACCGGACGGATATTAGCGAACAGGCCCAACTTCTTACGCATCGCCAAAAGACCTTGCTCCGGGCGTACTTTCGCTGTCGGGTCATTATCAAACTTAGGATCGCCCACGGCCGAGAAAAGAACAGCGTCGGCATCCTTACAAATCCGATAGGTCTCCTCCGGGAAAGGATCGCCTACCTTATCGATCGCGTCAGCGCCACAAAGGGCATACTCATAGTGAACCTCATGTCCAAATTTCTCACAAACGGCACTCATTACTTCCACGCCTTGCACGGAAATCTCTGGTCCGATCCCGTCTCCGGGAAGTACTGCTATATTCAGTTTCATCGTAAATGTTTGTTATTATTCTCTGTTAAAATGTACATACTTAGGCTCCGTGGGGAAATACGTGTCATCATCCCACAGGGTACTTGTAATCATCAAGTCGGCGCTATAACGGTTACAAGCGATAGGTACGTTATGAACACGGCACTGGCGAAGCAACATCTGGATGTCGGCCTCGTGCGGTTGCGGATTCAAGTCGTCTATCAAAAAGACCGCCAAATCGATCTCCTTACGGACAACCATAGCGGCAATCTCAGCATCGCCTCCCATCGGACCGGAATGCATGCAAGCAATATCCGCGTTCACCCCTTTTTCCTCGAGAGCTTTACGAACCAAATTTCCGGTCGTACCCGTACAAACAATATGGTGGTGAGACAAGAACTCAGCGTTATGTACCGCCCATTCTACCATTTCCGCCTTACGATTGTCGTGCGCTACAAGCGCGATAGTCAACTTTTTCATACCCTTTACCTTTTTAATTATTAATCCTCTATCTTGTTCAGCATCTTCAATGTCGCCTTGATCGCCGCCTCGGTCTGGTCAGCGTCCAGGCCACGAGTCTTGAAATCGACCCCGGCATAATTCCAGCTGATGACCGTCTGCACGAACGCATCCGTACGTCCTCCCGGCGGGATGGATACCGAATAGTTCGTCAACATCGGGAACGGGCGGTTCAAACGGGAATAAATCCGGCGTAGGGCACGAACGAAAGCGTCGTATTGGCCATCACCGGAAGCCGATTCCTCGTAAGCCTCGCCATTGATCTCGATCTTCAAGGTAGCCACCGGTTTCAGCCCTTGGGCCAAGGATAAGGAATAGTTCAAGATCCGTATTTTCTGATCCTCCAGCGCATTATCATGATGAAGCACATCGCTGATAATATAAGGAAGATCCTCCGGGGTAACCATTTCTTTCTTATCGCCCAGCTCAATGATCCGCTCCGTAACCTTACGCATCGAACCCTCGTCCATGTCGATACCGAGCGCTTCCAGATTCTTGCGGATATTCGCTTTTCCAGAGGTCTTGCCCAAGGCGTACTCGCGAACCCGTCCGAAACGCTCGGGGAGCAGGTCGTTGCAATACAGGTTGTTCTTGCTATCGCCGTCCGCATGGACACCGGCGCATTGCGTAAACACATGCTCTCCGATGATCGGCTTATTGGGCGGGATATGCACCCCGGAGTAGGTCTCAACCAAACGGCTAGCCTTGTTTATCTTTTCCTCCCTCAAGCTCGTCTCCTCTCCCAACTGGTCCTTGATAACGGCAAGTACGCTACTCAAAGGAGCGTTACCCGCACGCTCTCCCAAACCGTTCACGGTCGTATGGATTCCCTTGATACCCGCACGGATGGCGGAATATACATTCGCTACGGCAAGATCATAGTCGTTATGCGCGTGGAAGTCAAACCGTAAATCCGGGTAGCGGTCCACCATCATCTTGCAATACTCGTAGGTATTTCCGGGATTCAAGACTCCCAAGGTATCCGGGAGCATGAAACGGCAGATCGGAAGTCCTTTCAACGCATCGATTACCAAGAATACGTAATCCGGGGAATGCTTAATACCGTTCGACCAGTCCTCCAAATAGATATTCACGTCGATCTTCCGTTTCGCCGCTTCCAATACGACCGTACGAATATCGTCAACGTGTTGCTCGGGAGTCTTTCGAAGCTGTTCGGTGACATGCTTATAAGAGCCCTTGCAAAGCAAGTTCACGACACGGCAACCTGCGGATTCAATCCAGTCGAGAGAGACCGTACCATCCACGAAACCCAAGACCTCCAATTTGTCTAGGTTCCCGGAACGGGCGGCCCAAGCGGCTACACGCTTCACGGCCTCAAACTCTCCGTCCGACACACGGGCGGAGGCGATCTCCACCCGGTTCACGCCTAAGTCGCTCAGCAGCACTTGCGCTATGCTGAGCTTCTCGTGAGCGGCGAAGGAGACGCCCGAAGTTTGCTCCCCATCTCTGAGGGTTGTATCCATTATTTCTATCATAATCAGCGTGCTGCCTCGAAGGCTTCTATCTTTGATTTATTTGCCAGTAAATAGTCGATATCGTCCAATCCGTTGATCAGGCAATCCTTTTTATAGGCGTTGATCTCGAAATGCTCGCTTTTGCCCGTAGCCTTGTTCGTGATCGTTTGCTCCGGTAGATTTACCTCGACCTCAGTTTTCGGGTCCTTGTAAATCGAATCGAACAATTCAGCGAGGAACTCTTCAGTCACAACAACCGGCAGCACGAAGTTGTTCAACTCGTTGTTTTTATGAATATCGGCGAAGAAACTGGAGACCACGACACGGAAACCGTAATCGGCGATCGCCCAAGCCGCATGCTCACGGCTGGAACCGGAACCGAAGTTCTTTCCCGCTACCAATATCTTTCCGCTATACGTAGGATCGTTCAAGACGAATGATTCGATCTTATTACCTTCCTTATCATATCGCCAATCCCGGAATAAGTTCTCGCCGAACCCTTCCTTGGTAGTCGCTTTCAGAAAGCGGGCTGGGATAATCTGGTCGGTATCCACGTTCTCTAAAGGAAGAGGCACGCAAGTGCTTGTGATTATATTGAATTTTGTTTTCATCTTATGCTACTTTATTAGATTAGTCTTTACATCAGTTCTCTCGGGTCCGTGATCTTACCTGTCACAGCGGCGGCGGCGGCCACAAGCGGCCCCGCCAAGATGGTGCGAGCACCCGGTCCTTGGCGGCCCTCGAAATTACGGTTGGAAGTGGAGACCGCATATTTACCCGCCGGAACCTTATCCTCATTCATCGCCAGACAAGCGGAACATCCCGGTTGACGAAGGACGAAGCCGGCCTCGGCCAAAACCTTGTCGATCCCCTCGGCACGAATCTCCCGCTCTACCTGCCAACTGCCGGGAACCAGCCAAACCGTTACATCATCCGCTTTCTTCTTTCCTTTCACCAAAGAGGCGAAAGCACGGAAATCCTCGATACGGCCATTCGTACAGCTACCTAAAAAGACATAATCCACTTTCTTACCCAACATAGACTCGCCTGCCTTGAAGCCCATATAATCCAAAGACTTCTTATAAGAGATACGGCCTGCCTCGGGCACGCTCTCTAAGGAGGGGATATCTTTGCTGATACTCATACCCATGCCCGGGTTCGTACCGTACGTAACCATCGGGTCGATATCCTCGGCGTGGAAAACGATCTCCTTATCGAACTTAGCGTCCGGATCACTATACAGCTGACGCCACTCGCTCACCTTCCGCTCCCATTCCTCGCCTCTTGGGGCAAACTCACGGTCTTTCAAATAATCGAAAGTAACATCATCCGGAGCGATCATACCGCCACGGGCACCCATCTCGATCGAAAGGTTACAGATTGTCAAACGTTCCTCCATGGTCGTATTACGAATCGCCTCGCCAGCGTACTCTACGAAATAGCCCGTAGCACCGCTGGTACTCATCTTACTAATAATGTATAAAGCAAAGTCCTTCGCCGTAACGCCCGGTTTGCGTACGCCATCGATCGTGATACGCATCGTTTTCGGCTTACGCTGCATGATACATTGGGTAGCCAAGGTCATCTCCACCTCGCTCGTACCGATACCGAAGGCGATAGCGCCCATGGCACCGTGCGTAGAAGTATGGGAGTCGCCACAAACGATCGTCATACCCGGCTGCGTCAAGCCTGTCTCCGGACCTACCACATGGATGATACCATTCTTCGGATGTTGAAGACCGTAATACGTCAAGCCGAAATACTTCGCATTCTCTTCCAAGGTATCCACTTGATTCTTGGATATAGGGTCCTCGATAGGCTTATCTTGGTTCAATGTCGGGATATTGTGGTCCGGCATACAAGTGATTTGCGCGGGACGGAAGGGCTTCAATCCACGTGCACGTAATCCGGCGAAAGCCTGCGGGCTAGTCACCTCATGACAATACAGACGGTCGATATACAATTGTATGGTTCCGTCGGGCAACGTGTCCACCACGTGTTTGTCCCAGATTTTCTCAAATAATGTCTTGCTCATTGTCTTGTCTATTTTTAGTCTACTATAAACTTATTGATGGCGTCCACGAAAGCCTCCACGGAAGCGGCGATAATATCGGTATTCGCGGAGAACCCATAATAGGTAGCCCCGTTATACTCTACCTGCATATGTACCTTGCCCGTATCATCGCTACCTTTATTAATGGCTTGAATCAAGAATTCCTGAATCGTCATGTCACTATTACTAATCGCTTTTTTCACCGCCTTGATGCCTGCGTCAACCGGACCGTTACCAGCCGCGGCCTCGTATTTTCTTACTCCCGACAAATTTAAACAAATACTTGCGACTGATTGTACTCCAACACCACTAGTTACCTGTAAATATTCCAATTTAATACGGTGTGTGGCCGTACGATCCTTTCCGACCAACATCAAAACATCATCATCATTAATATCTTTCTTACGATCGGCCAGTTTCAAGAACTCATCATACACCTTGTCCAATTTCTCCTGCTCCAGATCCACACCTAAAACATGCAGGCGATGCTTCAACGCCGCACGACCGCTACGAGCAGTCAATACGATCGCGTTATCATCGATACCCACATCCTTCGGATCGATGATCTCGTAGGTTTGCGCATTCTTCAAAACGCCATCTTGATGGATACCAGAGGAGTGAGCGAACGCGTTACGTCCGACAATAGCCTTATTCGGTTGTACCGGCATATTCATCAAGCTAGAAACCATACGGCTCGTACTATAGATCTTATTCGTCGTGATATTGGTGATGATATCACGTTCTTTATGGCTCTTGAAAACCATGGCGACTTCTTCCAATGACGTGTTACCCGCACGCTCACCGATACCGTTTACGGTTACCTCCACCTGACGGGCTCCGTTCAACACGCCTTGTACGGTATTCGCGGTAGCCATACCCAAGTCATTATGGCAATGAGTGGAAAGAATAGCGTTATGTACGCCATCCACATGTTCCATCAGATACTTAATCTTCGCCCCGTACTCATCCGGCAAGCAATATCCTGTCGTATCCGGGATATTCACTACGGTAGCCCCGGCCTTGATCACGGCCTCCACGACACGGGCCAGATATTCATTATCCGTACGCCCGGCATCCTCACAGTAGAATTCTACGTCCTCCACGTACTTTTTAGCGTATTTCGTGGCGGCGATCGCACGCTCTATAATCTCCTCTCTCGTGGAGTTAAACTTGTATTTGATATGAGAATCAGAAGTACCGATACCCGTATGAATACGTCCTCGCTTAGCGAATTTCAACGCCTCGGCTGCCACGTCGATATCTTTCTCCACCGCACGGGTCAAGGCACAGATGGTCGGCCAAGTCACGGCCTTTGAGATCTCAACCACACTCTTAAAATCCCCGGGACTGGAGACAGGGAAACCAGCCTCGATCACATCAACACCTAGCTGTTCCAACGCCTTAGCTACTTGAATCTTTTCCACTGTATTCAACTGGCATCCCGGAACCTGTTCACCATCACGTAAGGTGGTGTCGAAAATAAATAATCTGTCTGACATAATCTTATATTCTTAATTTACTAATATCCTATACTAACTAAAAAAGCCTCTCTCACAAGGAAGTGAGAAAGGCTCTTTCATATATCGTAATGCTCGCAAAGCATACAGTCTCACTTCCTATCCCGTTCCCAGAGTAGAATAATGTTTAGAGAAATAATGAGACTATTTTGCAAGTTGCGTGTCATTGTTCTTGTCTTTATCGTTTTTGTTTGAACGTTGCAAAGATACGGCCTTTTTCGAGACCAGCAAATATAATCCGAAGTTTTTTACTTATTATTTATTATAAACCGTAAGCCAAACGATCGTATACCTTACGAAATAACACTGCCCATCGTAAGGTTGTTACGATGGGCAGTATAAGATGTTTACAATGCCCATCATAAGCACCTTACGATGGGCATTGGCAGAATCAGCGAACCACGACTTTCCGTACGAACGAATCGCCGAAGGCCTCGCAGCGGACGAAGTAGACTCCGGCATGCCCTACCGGGATCTCAGCCTTGCCAAGAATCGAACCTTCGTAAAGAACGATGCCGGACACATCGACTACCTTCAAGGCTACCTGCTGAGGCATATTCACGAAGATAGATTGATTGGCCGTATACAGGCTCATGCCTTCCTCGATGGACTCGATGCCGGTTGGCGTATCCGGTTGATCCGGTTTATCCGGGTTCTCCGGATCTACGGGGTCTACAGGGGTGACCGGTGTTTCCGGATCCGTGGAAGGAGAGGATGTAGCGGAAACAACCTTCACCTCTATCTTGCTACTAACCGGCTTATAATTCGGATCGGTCGGCGTAAAAGTAACCTCTTGCTGACCGGTGGACGTAGGCGCTGTTTCCGGTTTGCTCCAAGCGAATGTTCCGGCAACGATACCCGCATGCCCGCCTTGTAAAACAGACTCGGATAGTTTTTGGCCGGACAAGATACCGGAAGCCGCAGGCCATGTAACCTTCGATTCTGCTAGTTCAGCTTGCTCTATCGTATAACGCAATCCTTTTTCCGTCTTATATTCATTATACTCCGCATCAGCCGGACGATAAATACGTACATAATAATCACCCGCATTCTTCAAGACAGCCGGTTGCGTGCAGGCCTCGTCAAAGAAGAACGTGATCAGGCAAGCCTCGTTGCCCGTGCCTGTCACGGATACGAGTTGAGCCGCACCGTTATATACGGAGGAGGTTTGAGCTAACTTGAACTCTAGTTTATCCTTGCCGACAAATACAGGTTCAACACCACTAACACCTTTCTCTACCACATATTCTCTTTGAGGATTGGTATCGCCGTTATCTTTCCAATGGGAGAATTTATAGCCTTTAAGAGGCACGGCCTCCAACATCACCTCTATACCTGCCGGAATAGAGACCTTTCCATCTGTCTCAGGATATGACATACCGCCATTGGTGACATGCACGTAGCCTTTCGGCTCTTCCGCTGAACGCCAGATGGACGTGCCAAAGGATAATTCTACCGGGGCATTTGTAGAATAATAGTAAACCGTGCCTTCGTAATTCTTCTTAGCCGCATCACTCTTAGGCTTAATCACGTATTTTGTCACGCCGGAAACATTATAAGTAGGATCGACATTAATACTCACCTCAGTACCTTCTGCTGGACGGGTTGTCGGGTTTCCATTACCCTCGGGTGCTTTCATTACCGCAATCTTAGACTTCTTAATTGTCAAGCCTACTTCCCCTTCATTCGGATGCTCTGGGTCCGGATACTTCTCATAAAATTCCTCATATAAACCATCTTCAGCACGCCTCAACACGACCGTATACTTGCCAGCATCAATAGCTTTCCCAACTTCTTTATTATCCGAGGCTATATACGATACATTGAATGAGAAGCCCGCATAGGTCTGCGAAGCAAATGGTATGAAGGGGCGGGATACGCCACTATAGTAGTATTCTTGATACGGACAAAAGATGTATTCCCTCTTGATCGGCACCAGATGGTCGAATACGGCTGTCACGGTCAAGTCGCCAGTTACGGTCAAAACATCATTTTGAGATATTTCCTTACCGTTCGCCAAGATGGAAAGCAGTCTCGCTCCGTTCTTTTCGATACCGGTTATACGCACTTCCGTGCCATAAAACTGCTCACCGGATTTATCTAAGGTAATCTTTCCGGTGGTAGTCTCATTCGGATTGCTGCTTACGGCAGAAGCTACTACATTATATGGCTTCGGACCGAAAGTAGCTGAAGCCGTAACATCGCCTGTCACGGTCCACAAGTTCGTCGTAGTAGAACCGGTCACGCCTGATAAGGTGACACCACTGCCACCCAAGCTATATCCGGCATCTGGAAGATCAACCACACGCACCTTATCACCAATTGGAACTGTTGAGCCGGAAGCAATCAAACTGCCATTTTCCTTATATAATAAGATAGAACCGTTCGCCACATCTTTGATGGTGACAAGTGCCCCCGCTTTTTGCCCAAATTCGGCTTTGACCGTCAAATCCCCTGTTAGCGTCACCTTATTACCCTTTAGCGAGTCTCCGTTTATAGTCAATGATTTCAACTGGGAGCTCACGTCCGGGGTAGCCACGATTTGCAAGACCGTACCTTGTCGCAGGGAAGCTCCAGACGCAATCTCCGCATCTTCCGCCTTAACAGAGAGACTGCCGTTGCCTGCCGTCTCGATCGATACCGTATGCATGATCGGGGAGAAGTTCGCCGTATAGGTCTTATTATTATCCGCCTTAACAGAGATGGAATCATTCGCCGGCAAAGTCTCGCTCGCACCCGTTACCGACCAACTATCGAACTTATAATTGGGCAGAGGCAGGGCTACCAAGGAGATCTCTTGGCCCTTCACGTACACGTCATCCTCGGTCTTGCCCAATACGTTTACGGTACCTCCTGTTGTCCCTGTAGCGGTGACTAGATACGTAGGGGTTACCTCAACCTCCACGGACACCTCCGCTGTATTGTAATAAGAGGAGTTATCCGGATAGAAAGTGACGGAACAGCTTTGCTTCCCGGCCGGCATCACCGCATTCCCGTTCGTCCAAACGAAGGTACCGGCAATCGTATATCCATCTTCATCCTTTACGCTACCACCGGACAGTAAAGAGGTTGAAAGCAATAGCCCCTCCTTGATACCTGTCGCTTGCGGCTTCGTGATTTTACTTGCGTCAATAGCGATCTTGCTCGTCAGACTCATGACATAGACCTCCTCGAACTCAGCGTAGTCAGTGTCACCCGCATAGGATAGCTTGACATACAGGATACCCTCTTTCTTGCGGTCATTGTCGGTAGCCGCTATTTTACAAGAATCATCCTTAAAATAAGCGACCGTAAGCGTCTTACCCTCCGGGATGGTCGTATAGCTCAATCCAGCGGCTATAGCCGGGTTGACCACTTGCTCTTGGCCCGATACGTTCACCACCAGATGGGCTCTTTCCTTATACGCTGTAAGGGTCGCCCCACTCAAGTCCGTCACCGACTGCCCATTGGAGGCCTTGTTAGACAAGAGTCCGTTCTTCGCCGTGAACGTCCCTCCATCAAAAGAGGCCGCCAGCACTACCGGGATACGGAGTACGGTGCCTTCCGAGGCTTTCATCACGGTGTTCTTCGGGCTGTATACTACGCAACGGAAGCTGCCGTCACTTTGCGTACTCCACGTAAGGGCATGATCATTTGCCAACTCGCCGAGGATCGGGGTTCCATCTAGCAAGATACCCTCGGACAAGGTGAAATCCACTTGGAAGGAGGAAAAACTAAAGGAATTGCCGGATACCTCCAGCGTGAGCGTATCCTTACTGCCAGCGGCGTTCAGGTTCGTCTTCGCCAATTTCCACTGGGCGGCGGTAGCCGTTCCCGCCGATAACAGCAGGAAGAGGGCTACGAATAATTGTTTTATATGATTCACTTTCATAATTTACTTACAGATAAAGATGTTAGTATTACTTGCCTTCACACCATGGCCTGTCTTTGCCGTCAAACGATAGTAGTAAACGCCCGCCGGTAAGGTTAGCGTGGCCGAATATTGGTTATCGCCCACCTCGCCGGGCAGACCGTTCAATACCGCGGCCAAAGCGCCATTCGCAGAGAATACGTGGATCGTCACGGATTCAGCCGCCTCCGTCAACTGATAACGGAAGGTCGTGCTGCCACGGAACGGGTTCGGATAGTTGGACACGGCTGCCAATTGGCTGATCGCCTCGATCGGGGCGTTGGAAGTCACGATCGCATCGCCACCAGACCTCAAGCTGTTGGCCTTCGCGTCGGAGAAGGAGGCTCCTACCAAGGTAACGCCCGCCGGCATACGCAGGATACGGCTCTTGCCCGAAGGAATCGTGCGGCCATCCAAGCTATAACCGATCACCCGCAAGGTATCCCCGTTCAAGCTGGAAGCCTGCAGGAACTTGGCGGCATCGCCCAGCAACGGGATCTCGTCGATGGCTCCCACCAACTCCAGATAGATACCGGCTACCGGTACTTGGCTATTCATCGTCAAGAAGTTATCAGCGTCGAGCTCCATTTGTACGGGAACCTCGGCCTCAGAACGCAGTGCACTGGCCTTGGTAACCGGCTTGCCGTGGATGAGGTTGACGATACCGATTACGTCAGCGATCTCTACATTATTATTATAGTTCACATCCGCCTCGGCAAAACCGAAGTTGGGGATCATGTTATCCTTGTCCCGCAAGATGTAGCTTACGGTAGCGGTCACGTCTTGTACGTTTACCAGCATGTCGAGGTTCGCATCGCCATCGCAGGTGTAAACCCACGCATCGTACTGAACCGTCCAGCCGGGGAATAATGGATTGGTTACAAGACCAGCAATTTGATAATTTGGGGTCAAGTCTTCGGTAATCGTATAGCGGCTGTCCGTATGGTCGATCGTATCGCCGTCGAATACCCAAGTAAAGCGAGAGGCGGATGTACCTACCATCTTTTGTGAGGAAAGATCGATTGTCTCCCCATAAGCCACGAAACCTCCCGGACGAACCTCACCTACCGGCAACCTAACAACACCGAAGGCAGCCTCCAATTGCCGCGGGTTCTCCACGTTAGCGAACTCCAAGCACGAACCATCGGCATTGAAAGACATCAAGGCCGGGAAGTCCGCCAAATCGATCCGGGTAGTGGGTATAGGCAAGCCATATGCGGTTAATTGAGCGGCAAGGCCCGAAGCCGAAGCGCTGTTCTCTACCCCGTCAAGCATCGTCCAATTCAAGAACAACTCCTTCAAGTTTTTGTTCTTAGACAAGTCGAGAGCCGTCAAGTCCGTACTAGACACATCCAGATACTCCAGCGATGGATACTCGGATACGATCAAAGATTTCAAAGAATAGTTTCCACCCAGCATCAAAGAACGCAATACCGTATTGTTCTTCGGCAAGGTCAGTTCCTCCACCCTATTGCCTGTCAACGACAAGATCTCCAGCTTATCCAAGGCAGCGAGATCTACCTTCTTCGTAAAGCTTTCGCCCATCTGATACATATATAAATGGATCAAACGCCGCGGGTTCTCGTCGTTCCAAACGGCTTGTGCGTTCGAAGAGTTCTCGTCCGTCTGCCATGCACCGCTGCTCCACCACTCGCTCAATGCCTTGTTGTTGGAAGCGTCTACGATACGTGCCAAGGTAGCCACGTCACTCTCGGCGAATACTTGGGGGACGGTGGTTTCCACATGGATGCGTGAGGTCTCGATCTGCCAGCCGTCACGTACATTAATCTCCGAGATCTTACAGAACTTCGGGTTCATCAGCTTACAATAGTAGTCTCCATACTTTTCCTCCTTGCTGTCCAGCACGAATACGCCCGGACGGTTTGGCACCGGCTTCAATGCCTCTTTCTCCTCTGTCCTATATTTGGCGTTTACCCATAGGAATACGGTCTCTATGCCATCGATCACGGCCTCCGAGGAGAGATCGATCGTATCGCCGTTCTCGAACCAGTATGGATCTCCCGGATGAGAGGGGGAAGTAAGCGTTATGTGCCCCAAACCGTTATAATTTATCTGCCGGTAGTTCTTCACCGTAGAATATCTCAAAAGAGATCCATCCGCATTCAAGTTACTCAAGTTCGGGTACTGAGCCAGATCGAGACTCTCCACGTATCCCGGCAATCCCAACGACTCCAGATTCTTTCCCACTTGTGCGGAAGGAAGCTCATACTCCGTATTTTGCAGATATAGATGACGGATAAACGCCGGCAGGTTCTTTACCAGATCTGCGAACTGTTCTGTATGCGGCAAGGCCAAATAGGTCAAGCTCGTAGCCTTATCGAAACCTTGCAACTTCAAGTTCGGGCAGTACTCGATCTCCAGACGGCTCAATTGCTTGAAGGATGAGATATCCAGCGAAGCCAAGGGCGAATGCTCAAGGTAAAGCTCCGTCAGCTTCGAACAACCGGTAAGATTCAGTGTCGCTAGCTTCGTGTTCTGGTAACTTCCCTCGCCTATGTATAATGTTCCAAATCTAAAATATTGCAGTTCC
This sequence comes from Parabacteroides sp. KHUB-02, assembly GCF_056640955.1. NCBI lineage: Bacteria > Pseudomonadati > Bacteroidota > Bacteroidia > Bacteroidales > Tannerellaceae > Parabacteroides > Parabacteroides sp. KHUB-02. The sequence continues at coordinate 2,510,583 of NZ_JBWQEV010000001.1, forward strand.
GGGCATTTGGACAGGTCAAGTGAAGCTAAGTTCCTGCTATATATATGCAAGTGCTCCAGTTTCGTATTTTTCGATACGTCCAGCTTCTCTATATTCATAAATTCCTCGCACTCGAAATACTTCAACTCAGTGAAGGCGCTCAAGTCTAATTGAGAGATCGTATCCTTAGAGTTCCAATCTAACTCAATCGCCAGATGCGTTAAGCGACCGACCTCGTCGGTGTTCCAGTCCGTACGGATCACGTCTTGATATGAGTTCCAATTCTCGCGCTCCCAGCCCTTGCTTTCCACGAACTCCTGCAATTGGGTGATATTCGGGTTATCGGTAGCCAGCTTCTTCAATCCGGCGATGTCCGCGGGGGAGTAGCTGTCCGAGTTACGGGCTACCTTGATCTGGGGCGTATACATACGCCAATTGTCGTAATTCGAGTTCGTAATCTCACATATATAATATTCGCCCGGCTTTCCGCTAAACACGAAAGCCCCCTCCTTGCCAGAGACCATCGGCATGGTCGCTTCCGTCCGTTTACCAGTAGTTCGATCGTTAAGGAACCAAGTGTAGATCGATTTCACGCCACCCACCGTAGCGTAAGCGGATAGATCGATCTCCTCGCCCTTCGCGGCATAAGCGTTATAATCGTCTACTGGCGTACCGGCTATGACCCTAGTAGAACCATAAAGATTGAAATACTCAGGTAATGGACTCGGGAGCTTCACCGTGAACCATGTAAGCGAATCGTTATCATCCATATTCAGTTGCCTTAGCTTTGTCAAAGCAGACAGATCAAGAGATTTCAACCGAGTGCCAGTCAACCGTAAGTCTTCCAATCCACTCAACGAGCCTATATCCTTCATGTCAGATACCGTATGTGTTCTATAATCCTTTATAAAGAAGCTTTTCACCCGGCTCGGGGACTCGGCGTTCCACGTCACGCCCACGTTGTAGCCATCGCTCTGCGTCCGGTCTTTCAAGTAATCCTTGCTGGAGATGAAGTTCTGCAAGTCCGAGTTCAGCGGATTGGCCTCGGCGATCGCTTTCAAGGCGGCTATATCGTCCTGCGAGTTATTGGTTGGGAAAGCGAACGGTGCTTGGCTACCATACCCTACCCTATTGCCGTCCGCATCACAAATATCCACTTGAACCGTTCCGTTCCATTCCTCCGTGGCGTGAGCCATCAACGTGAATTGCGTAGCGGAGAAGGAAGGGATATCTAATACGTATATGGGCTCATTATATAGACCTGTCTCTTTACTTAGGTTCTGCCCGGAAAGGGTCAAGCCTTCAGAAGGGCCATTCAGATAAATCTTCATCTTAGCGTGTTGCCCCTGCAGGAAACCCGCCTTCGTCACGTTGATCGCAAAAGGGATATCCTCGTTCAGATCGCCGGATGTACGCGACAACTCCCCCATAGCAGGAGCCTTATCACTCAGCATAAACCGTATCGTCTGCCCGGTAGAGGCCAAAGCAGCCGTGCTTATGTCTTGCGAGCTGTACACTTTCACGGTATAGCCAGCCTCGCACCCCTTCGAGCTATTCATTTGCAGACGAAGCCCAACGCTATATCCATAGTCCGTCAACTTCTCGTCTGGTATCCAAAAGCCGCCATTGTCTAACGTTTGCGCCGGCTCAGAATCCTCAAAGCGGAACTCTACCCCGTCCGGATTAGCGGTGTTCACCAGCTGTACACGTATAGCCATGCCTTTCGTGAAGTTCTCGATATTGAAATTTAAGCTCCAAGTAGCCACCGGATTCCACTCGTAGATAAAGCAATAAGCTACAGGATCCAGAGTACTGGTAAACCGTACCTCCCCTTCCGCCTGGCTCTGCGGAGCCCCGGGTGTCATCCCCGCCAGGCTCGCCGACCCGGCCATACCCCAAGCCAGTCCATGCCCCGGCCATGCGGCGCATAAACACAAGACCATCGCGATGAGCGACAACCTCATACTAATTCCTCGTAAAATTGTTTTCATAAGCAATAAATTTATAAATAGGTGTTTTGTATTCATAATACGTATCGGTATCTCTCACCATTCCCGACTTAGCGTGTCGTATTCGTAGGATGGCCTTTTTCCCATGCGCCGAGCGCAAACACGCCGGGCCGGTATGCGGAGGAAATCCTCCGCATACCGGCCCGGCGTATACATATAATAGATCTGGGTTAGCTTGCTTGCTTGCTTGCTTGCTTGCTTGCTTGCTTGCTTGCTTGCTTGCTTGCTTGCTTGCTTGCTTGCTTGCTTGCTTGCTTGCTTGCTTGCTAGACAATTATTCCGATTTATCAAGCGCATACTGATAAAAAAGGTTAACATCATATATCCATCACACATTATCATATGATTTTCATATACTCTTTTAATGTATAAGACGTAGTAAATATAAGAAATAAAAAAATATGTAATAAAGACCTGCACACCCCACACCCCAAAATTCATGCTTATTGTGCGTATATAGCGGATAAGCGATTAAAAATAGCGGTTATGTGACATAAATAAATTTGAATACCATTTTGAGGGGATGGAGACGGGGCACGCCCCGTCTCTACAACTGGGTAATGAGTTAATCCTATAGACCTACTTTTTTCCTTACCAAATATCTTATTACATGGAAATTATTCCATACATTTGCCACTGTACTAATAAATAACAGTTACGACTATGACAAAATTAAGCAACATCCCCGCCAAGGAAACTACGGCCAAGACCGCAAAGACACGTAAGACCAAGACCGGACCCGCAAAGCTCAAGTGGGATCCTACCAAGCCGATGCAATTCACCCAAGAAGAGATCTGGGAACATATCCATGAGATTGAGAAGGGGCCGTTCATGACCCTAGATGAAGGTTTTAAACGTTTTGAGGCATGGAAGCAAGACCTACTCAAAAGCAGGTTATAACCAGTAGTTTATTTTGGGAAAGTTACGATAATGTATATGTTCAAGGCCTTGACTTATTTGGATTCTACCAAGCGGAATTATACGCTAACAAGATAAAATCCATCTTATACGAGTTAGACCAAACCTATCCTTATTATCCCGAATGCCGACACCTAACCACGAAAAGCCGCATGTACCGGAACATCATCCTAGATTCACACCTTATCATCTACCGCATCACCGAGGAACGCATCGAGGTGCTGGACATCGTCCATTCAGCATCCAGCATGCGAAAGATCAAGAAGACTAGGAATATCCACATCGAATAACACGAAGAAAGGCGAGCCACCCATAAGTGACCCGCCTTCTTTTTTACTCATTAAATATCTTATTACATGGAAATTATTCCATACATTTGCCACAGTACTAATTAATAACGATTACGACTATGACAAAATTAAGCAACATCCCCGCCAAGGAAACTACGGCCAAGACCGCAAAGACACGTAAGGCCAAGACCGAGCCCGCAAAGCCCAAGTGGGATCCTACCAAGCCGATGCAATTCACCCAAGAAGAGATCCGGGAACATATCCATGAGATTGAGAAGGGACCGTTCTATCCTATTGAAGAAGTACATCAAAGAATAAGATCATGGATGGACAGCTATCAAGGAAAAAAGTAATCGGTTCTCCCATTTACGAGGAAAGCCTTGAGAGGACTTTCGTGGAAGGCATAGAACGATTCGGTATGTTCCAAGCCCGGAAATATCTTGAGCATATATTGAATACAGTCGAGAAACTAGAAAACGACTATCCTTATTACCCCGAATGCCGACACCTAACCACGAAAAGCCGCATGTACCGGAACATCATCCTAGATTCACACCTTATCATCTACCGCATCACCGAGGAACGCATCGAGGTGCTGGACATCGTCCATTCAGCATCCAGCATGCGAAAGATCAAGAAAACAAAGAATATCCACATCGAATAACACAAAGAAAGGCGAGCCACCCGTAAGTGACCCGCCTCTTTTTGCTGATATATAAGGATTAAGATTGGATTAGTTGTTCTCCGGACGAAGCTTGCGTACAGTAACAGCTGTCTGCCACATCTCGCTCTCGCGCAATGCCTTCAATTCAGCCTCCAATTTCTCACGATAATCTGGCTTAGAGTTTGAGTCGATAGAGATCTGAGCCTCGTTACCGCATTTTACGTTCGCGTACAATTTCTCGACAACCGGCTTGATTGCGTCGTGGAACGGACCCATCCAGTCCAAAGCGCCACGCTGGGCGGTAGTAGAGCAGTTCGCGTACATCCAGTCCATACCATTCTTGGCGAATAAAGGCATCAAGGATTGAGTCAACTCCTCGACCGTCTCGTTGAAAGCCTCAGAAGGAGTGTGTCCATTCTCGCGCAATACCTCATACTGGGCCAACAACAAACCTTGGATAGCGCCCATCAAAGAACCACGCTCACCAGTCAAATCGGAAGTAGCCTCACGGATGAAAGTCGTCTCGAACAAGTAGCCGGAACCGATACCGATACCCAACGCCAACGTACGATCCATCGCCTTGCCGGTAGCGTCTTGATAGATAGCGAAAGAAGAGTTCAAGCCACGACCCTCAAGGAACATGGAACGCAAAGACGTACCAGACCCCTTCGGAGCGACCATGATCACGTCAATATCCGCGGGAGGAACAACGCCCGTACGATCGTTCCAAGTGATCGCGAAACCATGAGAGAAATACAGGGCCTTGCCAGCTGTCAAATAAGGCTTCATCGTAGGCCATACAGACATTACGGCAGCGTCGGACAACAAGCACATGATGATCGTGGCCTTGTCGCAAGCCTCCTCGATACCGAACAGAGTCTCACCCGGAACCCATCCGTCCTCAACCGCTTTATCGTAAGTCTTACCTTGGCGCTGGCCAACGATTACGTTGAAGCCATTGTCACGAAGGTTCAATGACTGTCCCGGTCCCTGTACGCCATAGCCGATAACAGCGATTGTCTCATCTTTTAATATCTCTCTTGCCTTTTCCAACGGAAATTCCTCGCGGGTCATTACATTCTCTACAACACCGCCAAAATTCATTTGTGCCATTTTCTTTTTAACTATTAATGTTTAAAAACCTATTTATGTATCTCTTTTATTATCTCCAAGTAACCGCCGCACGACAGATCGCCTTTCCCTCATGGCAAATAGCCATGTCTTGCTTATCGGGATCGGACTCCGCCTTATGAAGCGTAAGCGGCATACCTTGTTTACCCTCGGATTGGTAGGCGATCTCCAGACGGCCGATCTCACGGGTCTTGAACTGGTCGATATCGAACAAATCCAGCAGATGCTCGATATACTTCACGCTATTGAAGTGACCGTTGATATCCAAGTCGCTGTATTTGATCGAATACAGGATTCCCTCCGCCTTATTCTCCGCCGGCATGATCTTGCCCGGCTTCTCGATCGGACACGGACGCTCGTCGATATATTTGCCCAATGCCTCTATATCCAATAAGGTAGGACGGCGGGTCTCCACGTCGATAGCCGCCCAAATAGAACGGGCGAATCCAAAGGTTTTCCCATTCTCATCCGCCAGCTCAAAACAACGACTGGTGAAGAGGCGTCCGACCTCATCGATCCAAGTGTATAGATTAATCTTATCGAAGGCGGTAGGATATTCCTTCATCTCGATAGCCAGACGGGACAACACCCAAGCCGTATGACGCTCCGACATATCATTGAAACCGAACCCACGCTCTCCGGCATGGCTGGAAGCGGCGTGAATCAAATAGTTACCAATCATAGGGAGCGTTACACGTCCCCTGAAATCCATCAAATACGGCTCCGCCACGAAATGAAATAATCCTACTTTCTCCATATCTTATTATTGTTGCTTTTCATGTAACTTTCGCTCCATATCGGCCAACATATCGCTCAAGCGCTCCACCTTGCTCTTCGTGATAGCCACACGTCCGGAGCGGATGAATTGCAGGACACCGATCGTCTCGCTCAACTCATTGAACAAGGCTTGTGTCTCGTCATAGTGGCCACTCTTCTCCAATACCACGCAGGTCTCGTTCATCTCCAAGATACGGGCGTTGTATTTACGGATCAATCCCTCCACGGTTCCCATCTTGATGAAAAGCTCGGTACTTAGCTTATAAAGAGCGATCTCTTGATAAACCAGATCCTCATCCGTATTATAATAAGCCTTCAAGATATCCACACGTTTATCGATCTGTTTCACCACCTTATCGATCATATCCTCATCGGCGAAGGTCGTGATCGTAAACTTATGGATGCCCTTGATAGCGGACGGAGAGACGGACAGAGTCTCGATGTTCAGCTGTCGGCGTGTAAAGATAATCGTTATCTGGTTCAAAAGACCTACGATATTCTCTGAAAAGATAATAACGGTATATAATTTCTTTGTTGTCATAGCTTCATCTCCTCCTTATTTCTCGTCTCCCATAATCATGTTTGTCACGCTTCCCCCGGCAGGAACCATCGGATATACCATTCCGCAAGTCTCCACGTTAGCGACCAACACGTAAGCGCCGTCGTGGTTTAGCATCTCGGCGATAGCGTCGTCCAATTCCTCCCGCTTTTCAACGGCACGGCCAGCGATACCATAGGCTTTAGCGATCGCCACGAAATCCGGATTCTCCATGATGGTGTTTGAATAACGCTCGTGGAAGAACAATTCTTGCCACTGACGTACCATACCTAAGAAGTTATTATTAAGAATGATAATCTTCACGTTCAGTTTCTCCTGCATGATGGTACCCAATTCCTGAATCGTCATCTGCATACCCCCATCACCGGTAAAGAAGCAGACCGTACGGTCCGGAGCCCCGAACTTAGCGCCCATAGCGGCCGGCAGACCAAATCCCATCGTACCTAAACCTCCGGAAGTCACCACGCTACGGGTTTGTTTATATTTGAAATAGCGGACGCCCATCATCTGGTTCTGCCCAACGTCGGTTACCAATACAGCGTCGTTACCGGTCGCCTCGGAAACCTTACGGACTACCTCGCCCATTTTCAGTTGGCCCTCGGTCGGATACAATTCCTTCTCGATTACCTTATCGTATTCCTCTTTCTCGTCCCGATCGAACTCGGCATTCCATTCCGGACGTTTACGTTCTTCCAACAACGCCGTGATCATCGGTATCGTGTGCTTGGCATTACCCAGCACCTTTACATCCACGGCAACATTCTTGCCTATTTCCGAGTTATCGATATCCAGATGGATAATCTTGGCTTGCTTAGCGTATGTCTTTAAATCGCCAGTCACACGGTCGTCGAAACGCATACCGATAGCGATCAATACATCACACTCATTCGTTTTCCGGTTCGGCCCTACGTTTCCATGCATGCCGAGCATTCCCTTGTTCAATGGGAAATCGGTTGGCAACGCGGATAAGCCCAATACCGTAGATCCGGCAGGTATATCATTCTTTTGGAGAAACGCTTTCAATTCCTCTTCCGCACCGCCTAACAATACTCCCTGTCCGACCAGACAGAAGGGTTTCTTCGCCTCATTGATTAAATCGGCGGCGGCCTTGATACGATCCTTATTGATATCCGGCTCCGGTTGATAACTACGTACGTAATCGACCTTCTTATATTCATATTCCACCAACCCTACTTGCGCATCCTTCGCTAAATCCAGCACAACTGGACCCGGACGGCCTGTAGAAGCGATATAAAAAGCACGAGAAACAGCCCATGCGATCTCCTCCGGCTTGCGGATTTGATAAGCCCATTTCGTGATCGGTTGCGTGATGCCAATCACGTCGACTTCCTGAAAAGCATCGGTTCCCAACAACGGCGAGGGTACTTGACCGGCGATTACGACCATTGGCGTACTATCCATCAGCGCATCAGCGATACCCGTGATGGTATTCGTAGCGCCCGGGCCGGAAGTAACCAACGTCACTCCTACCTTGCCAGATACACGGGCATATCCTTGAGCCGCATGGGTAGCGCCTTGCTCGTGGCGCACCAATACATGCCTCAACTGGTCCCTATAATCATATAAACTGTCGTAAATAGGTATCGCCTGTCCGCCGGGATAACCGAAGATAGTATCTACTCCTTCAGCAATCAACGCTTTCAGCAAAGCTTCCGAACCGGTTATCTTTTGTTTCTCCATAAAAAATAACGTGTTTAATGTATATTATTGGCTTTAATCTTCAACAATCCTTACACCTCCCTTATCGGCGGAGCTAACCATCTTCCCGTACGCTCTCAACGCTTTCGAGACCTCACGCTGACGCGTCGGCGGCGTAAAGGCTTTCTTTCCACGTGCCTCTTCCGCCTTACGGCGCTCGGCCAACTCCTCGTCGCTCAACCGCACGTTGATGGAACGTTCCGGGATATTGATCTCGATGATATCCCCGTCTCTCACCAGTCCGATAGCGCCACCGGAAGCGGCCTCGGGAGAGATATGCCCGATAGAAAGACCGGACGTACCGCCACTGAAACGACCATCCGTGATCAAGGCGCACTCCTTACCTAAGTGACGGCTCTTTATATAAGAGGTAGGATATAACATCTCTTGCATTCCCGGCCCCCCTTTCGGACCCTCATACGTGATGACGACCACATCGCCTGAAACGACCTTGCCTCCTAAAATGCCCTCGCAAGCGGCATCCTGTGAATCGAAGACTTTCGCCGGGCCGGAGAATTTCCAAATACTCTCATCCACACCGGCGGTTTTTACGACACATCCGTCCAAGGCGATATTCCCTCTCAAAACAGCCAAGCCGCCATCCTTGGAATAAGCGTGCTCCACGTCACGGATACAACCTTCGGCACGATCCGTATCTAATTCCTTATAATAAGATTCTTGGGAACCCATCTGGATACTGAACCGATGAGCGGGAGCGCTCTTGTATTTACGGATCGCCTCCTCCGTTACGTTCGGGGAAGTGACGGCGTATTTATCAACAGCCTCGGCCAAGGTCAGGCCGTCCGCACGTCTCGTGCTGCCATCCACAAGCCCGGCTTTCATCAACTCGTTCATGATACCGAGGATTCCACCGGCACGGTTTACGTCTTGTACATGATAAGTGTGCGTATTCGGGGCTACCTTACACAGGCAAGGAGTCTTGCGGGATAACATATCGATATCCTCCATATGAAAATCGGCGCCGGCTTCTTGTGCCACGGCCAATAAGTGAAGCACCGTATTGGTAGACCCCCCCATGGCGATATCCAGAGACATGGCGTTCAAGAAAGCCTGACGGGTAGCGATGTTGCGAGGTAACACGGAATCATCCCCGTCACGATAGTATTTGTAAGCGTTCTCAACGATTTGCTTAGCCGCGTCACGGAAAAGTTGGATACGGTTCTTATGGGTAGCCACGATCGTCCCGTTACCCGGAAGCGCCAGACCGATCGCCTCGTTCAAGCAGTTCATAGAGTTAGCGGTAAACATACCGGAACAACAACCGCAACCCGGACACGCATGGCGTTCCACCTGCTCGATACGCTCATCGCTTACCGATGTATCGGCAGACTCAATCATCGCATCGATCAAATCAAGATGGCGGCCATCCAGCTCACCTGCCTCCATCGGGCCACCGGACACGAACACCGTCGGGATATTTAATCGCATGGAAGCCATAAGCATACCCGGCGTGATCTTATCGCAATTGCTGATGCAAACCATAGCGTCCGCCTTATGGGCATTTACCATATATTCCACGCTGTCCGCGATAATGTCGCGTGAAGGAAGCGAGTAAAGCATCCCATCGTGCCCCATAGCGATACCGTCGTCGATAGCGATCGTATTAAATTCAGCGGCGAAACAACCTTGTTTCTCGATCTCGGCCTTGACCAATTGCCCGATCTCATGCAAATGCGTATGCCCCGGCACGAACTGGGTAAATGAATTTACGATAGCGATAATAGGCTTGCCGAACTGTTCCTCTTTCATCCCGTTGGCACGCCATAGCGCACGGGCTCCGGCCATCCTACGACCTTCGGTGCTAAATGAGCTTCTTAACGGATTCTTCATCTCTTTCCTATTTTTTGTTCGTAGAGCGCTTTATCCACGCCTCTACCTTGATTTATTTATAATAAAAAAGCCTTTCCCTATATGGAGAAAGGCTTAAGAAATATCTCTACGACTTCACAACTTCTTACACACCTTTCTCCTTACCTACTAATGACTAGAAGGACCACCACGAGAATAATATGCAATACGTTGTTCATCATCTTTTCTTATTGTCTTTGTTTGTTTGACGCTGCAAATGTAGAACAATAATTGATATGCGCAAAGGATTTAAAAGAAAATTCTTCATTTTTCTTTCAATTCTCAAGCAAATACCATTTTAGGATTGCATTTTAACAGGAGCAAGAGTGTATTACTTAGGAATCGGAAGGTATAGAAGGGAAAAAACTTCGATTTCCAAACAGAAACAGTAAAAAGACAAATGTTATCTAAAACAGATCCCAGATAACATTTTTATCAGATAACACGACTTACGATAACACGTATCTCATAAGAAAATCCTATTCTAGCGATAAAAAAGATACATATAAACTCTAAATCACATATTTATTAACACTTGTAGACTATAAATAGCCTTGAAAAAATTCATAATAGTGTTCTAGAAAAAACATAAGAAAGTTTTCTGAAGAACATAAGGAAGAAATTTCATCTAGTATCGGACTAAATTTTGTTAACATTCGAATGAAAATCACCTAAAATCAAGACTAAATCCGGCATAACCCACGCTAGAAGCAGCTCAAGCAAAGACATTTTCAAAATGACTTTCAGACAGAGAAAGCCTTAAATACTCAACCGATAGACAGCTATTCAAACATCAATCATAAAAAAGACCAACAACACCTGCATTCAAACATCATTCTGATTTACACAACCATCAAATGCTTGCGCTTTTTCCGTGCGACCAAGCCCCCGCCCCATAATTCATCACCCACAGAGAGCAATAATAACACTTTGACATTTTGCCAGTTCACGGTTTGATAAGCCATTTAAGTAAACGATTCATTAAATATATCGCCGATTTCCTAATATACAGCATTTCATACTTTGATTTGGATAAACAATAAATATAATAATTTGTATCTTTGACCCCAATAGCAATTAAGAAACTGATCGTTAATAAAAATATGAAACACTACAACTTCGACGAAGTTATCGAACGGCATGGGACGAGTTGCGTGAAATTCGACCGTTTGAAAGAGATGTTCGGTGACGAGAATCTGATACCACTATGGGTGGCGGATATGGATTTCCGCACACCGGACTTTATTGTAGAGGCCCTGAAGAAACGTTGTGAGCACGAGATATTCGGCTATACATTCGGCTCCGACGAGTATTACGAGAGTATCATCAATTGGGTACACTACAAACATAACTGGAAAATACAACGGGAATGGATCAGCTATATCCCCGGAATCGTAAAGGGAATCGCTTTCGCTATCCAATGCTTTACGCAAAAAGGAGATAAGGTCATCATCCAGCCCCCTGTTTATCAACCGTTCCGCATCGTTCCGGAAAAAATGAAGCGTGAGGTCGTTTATAATCCGCTAAAGATGGTAGATGGTGTTTATGAGATGGATTTCGATCATCTTGAATCTATTATAGATGATAAATGCAAGGTATTGATCCTCTGCAACCCTCACAATCCGGGTGGGATCGTCTGGAAAAAGGAAACCTTGGTCCGCTTGGCCGAGATTTGCGCCAAGCACAATATTTTGGTTATCTCCGATGAGATTCATGCGGAAATGGCCTATCCTCAGTATACGCATTATCCATTTGCCTCCGTATCGGATACTGTCGCTTCTTGCAGCATAACTTTCATGGCACCGAGCAAGACGTTCAATATCGCCGGTATCGTGACTTCCTACGCAATCGTTCCCAATGATCGCATCCGGGAAGAATTTTATTCTTTCCTTGAGGCCGGAGAGTTTGGCGATGGCACGATCTTCGCTTATACGGCGACAACCGCCGCTTACACCTATGGCGCCGAATGGTTGCAACAAATGCGAATGTATATCATGGAGAATGTACGTTTCGTGGAAGAGTTCATGAAACTACATCTCCCCAAGATAAAAGTTTACCAGTCCCAAGCCTCCTTCCTCGTTTGGTTGGATTGCAGGGAACTGAAATTAAGTCAAGATGAACTCGTACACCTGTTCAAAGACAAAGCCGGACTAGCGCTGAACGACGGAAGTATCTTCGGCCCCGGGGGAGAAGGCCATATGCGTTTGAACATTGGCTGCCCCCGCTCTGTTTTAGATAAAGCGATGAACGCTCTTAAAAAGGCGGTGGATAAGAAATAAAATCGTATCTTTGCGAGCATTTCTATACATATTTAAAATACAAGACAAATGAAAATTACAGCAAACAAATACGTTGCGGTTACATACGACCTGAACGTTGGCGAAGGTGAAGAACGTGAGTTAATGGAAAAAGCGACGGTCGAGGCTCCTTTGAAATTCATCTACGGAACAGGCATGATGCTTCCGGCATTCGAGAAAGCCTTGAACGGGCTGGAAGTAGGTGGCACGTTCAACTTCTCCATCGAGCCAGCCGAGGCTTATGGCGAATATAACGAGGAGCACGTATTGGATCTTCCGAAGAATATCTTCGAGGTGGACGGTAAATTCGACGCCGAGATGATCAAGGAAGGTAATACCGTCCCAATGATGGATTCTAATGGCAACCGTATGAACGGCTCTGTATTGGAAGTGAAGGATGATATCGTGGTAATGGACTTCAACCATCCGTTGGCTGGCGAGACTTTGCATTTCAGCGGCGAGGTAATCGACGTACACGAACCGACAGCGGAAGAGATCGCAGCCTTCTCCGCTCCCGCAGGTGGATGCAGTTGCGGTTGCGACGATTGCGGTAGCGATTGTGGCGATAACCACGAGGGTGGTTGTGGTTGTGGTGGATGCCACTAAATAATGGGAAATTGAGAATTGAAAATTGAAAATTAGGAGAAGTGCCTAATCATCGGCTTTTGATTCTCAATTTTCAGTTTTCAATTTTCAATTAGACAAAGCGGTGAATACTTTTGGTAATATTTATAGATTAACATCGTTCGGCGAATCGCACGGCCCCGGTATCGGCGGCGTGATCGACGGATGCCCAGCCGGGATCGAATTAGATACGGCATTCATCCAGCAAGAGCTGAACCGTCGTAAACCGGGACAATCCCGTATCACGACCCCCCGTAAAGAGGATGATGAGGTACAGTTTCTTTCCGGTATCTACGAGGGAAAGACAACCGGCACGCCGATAGGTTTCATCATCTGGAACAAAAACCAACATTCCTCGGACTATGACAATATGAAAACGGTTTACCGTCCTTCCCATGCTGATTATACCTATCAAACGAAATATGGAATCCGTGATCCCCGTGGAGGTGGACGTTCGTCCGCCCGGGAAACGATCGCTCGTTGCGTGGCTGGAGCCATCGCTAAACTCGCCCTTAAGCAATACGGCATACAGATTCAAGCTTATACCTCGCAGGTCGGCCCGATCCAATTAGCGGGTAGTTACCAAGATTATGATCTAAGCTTGACGGAGGAGAGCGACGTACGTTGCCCGGACCCGAAGACCGCCTCAGAGATGGAAACCTTGATCGCCGAGGTCAAATCAAAAGGAGATACGATCGGCGGTGTTATTACCTGTGTGGCGAAAGGGGTTCCCGTCGGATTGGGAGAGCCTGTGTTCGGCAAGTTACATGCCGCGTTGGGACATGCGATGCTTACGATCAACGCCGTGAAGGGCTTCGAGTATGGAGACGGATTCAACGCCGCCTTCTTCCGCGGATCGGAAAGGAACGATCGCTTTTTCAATGATAACGGGCATATCAATACTCGTACCAATAATTCCGGCGGTATCCAAGGAGGGATCTCCAACGGACAAGATATTTATTTCCGGGTAGCCTTTAAATCGGTCGCTACGATCTTGATGGAACAAGAAACGGTTAACATGGAGGGAGAGGATACGATATTAAAGGCACGCGGACGTCATGATCCATGCGTATTGCCTCGTGCGGTACCTATCGTCGAGTCTATGACCGCCATGACTTTATTGGATTATTTATTGATCCAGAAGACACGGGAAAACTTTTAAGACTAATTCTATATGGCTTGGATTCTGTTAATTATAGCCGGATTATTCGAGATCGGCTGGCCGCTGGGCTTTAAATTAGCAAGTATGCATTCCAAATATTTTATTTGGTTTATAGGTTTATCGATCTTATCCATGGGCTTAAGCGGTTATTTCTTATATCTCGCCCAGAAAAGCATCCCGATCGGTACGGCTTATGTAATCTGGACCGGGATCGGGGCTATAGGGACTGTTCTTCTTGGAATCTTGTTTTTCCATGATTCCGCGAATATATTCAGATTATTGTTCTTATCCTTGATATTGATAGGGATCGTCGGCCTGAAATTAGTCCATTAATCCGGGAGAAAAACACCAGTATTCGCATAGCCTCACGGCAGTATCGGTGTGAACTTACGCCAGTATAGGCGTAGGGCTATGCGGATACCGGCGTTAAACGATGCGGTTATTCATGATGGTAAGGCTCGTTATTCAAGATCGTCATCGCCCGGTAAATCTGCTCGATAAAGATCAATCGGATCATCTGGTGGGAAAAAGTCATCTTGCTCAACGAGATCTTTTCCGATGCCGCCTTATACACGGCCTCACTAAAACCGTAAGGACCGCCCACCACAAATACCAAGCGTTTCGGGACCGTATGCATTTTCTTTTCCAGATAAGTAGAAAATTGCATGGAGGTGAACTCCTTCCCTTTCTCGTCCAGCAACACCAAATAATCGCCGGGCTGCAAAGCCTTTAAAATCAATTCGCCCTCTTTCTCCTTTTGCTGCGCCTCTGAGAGGTTCTTCACGTTCTTTATATCCGGTATGACTTCCATTTCAAAGGGTATATAATGCGTCAAGCGATTTTTATACTCATTGATAGCCTCCACAAAATAACCGGCATCCGTCTTACCAATCACAATCAGTCCAATCTTCATCTACTTACATTTACAGGTTTAGAAAGGCTAAGTTACAAGAAAAATACATACCTTTGCCACTAATTACTCAATAAAATAAAGAAAGCTTATGAAACGACTCTTACTTACATTCGCCTTGATATTCGCATTCGTATGTGCGCAGGCGGCGGATATTACCAGTATATCAAATGCTTTCAAGGCAGGAAATGCCTCCTCTCTATCCGGTGCTATGGATAAGGTGGTGGATGTAGCCTTGCCCGGTTCCTCTAAGAAATGTAACGGAAGTGAGGCCGTCTCTATGTTGTCCTCATTTTTCAGCTCGAATAAGCCTTCCGGATTCTCGGTCGTACATCATGCGGATAAAAAGGAAAGCGGTTTCCTTGTCGGAAAGCTTCCGACGTCTTCCGGTGAGTACCGTGTAAACATCACGTACCGTGCCGAAGGGAATACAGCGATTATACAATCAATCAGAATAGAATAAAAGATGGACAAACTTATTGACGACTTAATCAAATTAGCGTTTGCCGAGGATATTGGCGATGGTGATCATACCACCTTATGTTGCATCCCCGAGACAGCGATGGGGAAAAGCCAGCTGATCATCAAGGAAGATGGCGTATTGGCCGGCGTGGAAATGGCTAAACGTATCTTCCACGACTTCGATCCGGAACTGAAAATGACGGTCTTTATACAAGACGGAGCCGAAGTGAAAAAAGGGGATATAGCGTTCGTGGTGGAAGGTAAGATCCAATCCTTATTGCAGACTGAGCGGTTGATGCTGAACGTTATGCAACGCATGAGCGGTATCGCTACTACGACTCGTAAATACGCCAAGGCGTTAGAAGGCACCAAGACACACGTTCTAGATACTCGCAAGACAACTCCCGGTATGCGTATGATCGAGAAAGAGGCCGTACGTATCGGTGGCGGCATGAACCATCGCATCGGTTTGTTCGATATGATCTTATTGAAAGATAATCATGTGGATTTCGCCGGCGGCATCGAGCAAGCGATCACACGTGCGCAAAACTATCTGAAAGAGAAAGGAAAGAGCCTAAAGATCGAGATCGAGGTTCGTAACTTCGACGAGTTGGAACAAGCCATGAAAGTAGGCGGTATCGATCGTATCATGTTGGATAATTTCAATATCGAGAATACAAAAGAAGCGGTTCGCCGCATCAACGGACGTTTCGAGGTAGAGTCTTCCGGCGGTATCACGTTCGCCACATTACGTGATTACGCGGAATGTGGCGTAGACTTCATCTCCGTAGGAGCTTTGACTCACTCCGTGAAGAGCTTGGACATGAGCTTCAAGGCTTGCTAATAGAGCTTGCGCTTTAATCAAATAGAAGCTGCTCCCGCAAGGAACAATCCTTTAAGGGCAGCTTTTTTATCACGCCTCAAGCTCACCTCTATTCGTCCAATGCCCAAGAGAGTAAATCCAGCATATACGCCCGGCTATCTTTCCCCCACCAACGAGTGTCCATCTTGTTCATGACCAAACGTTCACCATCGGGAAATCCCAAAAGCAACCCGACCATCGTATCTCCTCCGGCATAGAACTTTCCTCCGTTGTCAAGTTCCACATACGAGCCATGCAGATAACCTCCTTCCATACATACGCTCACCGGTATCCCTCCTGTCATAACACACGCTCCGCTATAAGGGATCTCGTACCGCCGCTTGAATATCTTGCTCGGAAACGAGACCGCTCCCACGTTACCCGGCAAGGGAACATCCTCGCCAAACTCGATTCCGAAAGCCCGGGAGACATCGTTGGCCCCATAGCGTTTATTATCTACCCGATGATTATCATCGATAAAGAAGAGCAAAGAACCGCCTTGCCTCACATATTCCACCAAATCCCTCTTCTCCGTATCCGTCAAGTCTTTCTGCAACTGGCTGGAAAGCGGGGAAAGCATCAATAATACATCCACATCTTTCAGAAGATCGAGCGTTATCTCGGTACTGTCATTCACGACCAAATCCGCCCCGAGCTCAGCCGCCATCGCGGTATAGGCAGGGATCACCGTCGGATAGGTCTCGTAGCCCACATATGTATCCGTACACTGGCTATGCGAGAGGTCGAACATGATTTTCTTGTTTTGGGCGTTCAATCCCACCACGCAAAGCAATAAGATAAAAGCGATTATTCTTTTCATTTTCATTTGTTTTTATGATTAATAATTCCTATTCGCTAAGACTCGGACGTGCTTACACATTGTATCCTCACGATGCGAATGTACTCAATTAGTATTTAACAAACAATGAGTTACATATATGAAAGCTAGTTACACGCAAGTCACTATTGTAGAGTACCAAAGGATTAGAGAGAGTTAAAGTTTTTAAAACGCCCCCAAGAGCAACGATAAGGTCATGCAATAAACTTACCAAGATATTCTTTCTTCCTTCTCGCTCCTGATATCCTTTTGCTTTCCTTTTGACAAATTGTAATTTAAACTCCCGGAGAATCGTTTTTTCCGTGCAGAGATACAGACTGCTTTCAAATTCACGTTAAAATATATTTAGCGCACTCACCATTAGGAATATATAGAAAAATCTCCTTCCATTCTAGCGAAAAAACAGTTGCCAATTCGCCCAAATCAAGCTGCTTCGGGCTATTCTACCGGCTTTCAATGGGGAAGTAAGCAGGTTACGATGCCTATTCAAGTAGGTTTATAATCCAATTCTTATAGGTTTACAATGCCCAACGGCATGGTTTAAACCCTAAAACAGCAGCTTTCCTACGCAAAAACAGCTGTTTTTTGCCCAAAACAACCACTTATCCCCTTGTCTTACCCTCTATTCCGTGCCCGTTTCAAGAAGACCGTGTCATGATATCGCCCCTTAAAGGATCAAATAGTTTACAATCCATAAAAAAGAAGAACACTTTGCTCCGTTAACACTTCATCCATACCATCATCTTTACCACACAATAAGCGATCACACGTACATTCTATAAAAAAACAGCCTGGAGAAGATCAACTTCTTGAGGCTGTTTTTCCTATATCTACCCTATTATCTTGATTCACTATCATTTCTGATAGAACTATTATCATTTTTAAAACATTGCCATTCCTTCCTTTCCCGTACTTTTAAGAACAAATTATTCAACCTAAAAATAGTATCATGAAAGAATTGAAAATGTTTATAGATGGCAGATTCATTGAGAATGAGTCTGGGAAATGGATCAAGGTATTGAATCCTTCTACCGAAGAGGTTATTTCACTGATGCCTGACGGGACGGTTGAAGATGCCAGAAAAGCAATCGATGCCGCAGAGAAAGCGCAGAATCAATGGGAAAGAACACCCTCTATAGAAAGGGCTGCTTATCTGACAAAGATAGCGACAGGCATCCGTAAGAGAGAGAAGGAACTGACCGACATCATCGTCCGTGAAGGAGGCAAAACCCAAGGACTCGCCAATGTTGAAGTTCTTTTTACCGCAGATTATATGGATTACATGGCAGGCTGGGCCCGTCGGTACGAAGGGGAAATCATTCCCAGTGACCGCCCTCATGAAAGCATTTTCTTATTTAAGAGACCGATTGGAGTAACGACAGGTATCCTACCTTGGAATTTCCCATTCTTTCTAGGCGCTCGTAAAGCCGCTCCGGCCTTGATCACTGGAAATACGATCGTGATAAAACCTAGCCAGCTTACGCCAGAGAACGCATACGTATTCGCACAAATCGTGGAGGAGGCAGGTTTGCCCGCCGGCGTTTTCAATCTGGTAAATGGACGGGGTAGCGTGATTGGGCATGAACTCGCGGCGAATCCGAAAGTAGGTATGGTTAGTCTGACAGGAAGCGTGGGAGCCGGACAACAAACCATGTCCGCTGCCGCTCCTAATATCACGAAAGTTTCTCTGGAGTTAGGAGGTAAAGCCCCGGCTATCGTGATGAAGGACGCAGATATCGATCTTGCTGTTAAGTCTATTATTGCCTCTCGTGTGATCAATACCGGACAGGTATGTAATTGTGCCGAACGGGTTTATGTAGACAAAGCGATAAAAGAGACCTTCATGGAAAAACTAGTCGCCGGCATGAAGCAGGTAAAAGTAGGAAATCCCAATGAGGTCGCAGATCTGGATATGGGACCGCTTATTGAAGCCAGCGCGTTGGAGTCTATGGAGAAAAAAGTAGAGAGAGCGATCCAACAAGGTGCTAGGCTACTGTGTGGTGGCCATAGGATCGGTACAAAAGGATATTTCTTCGAACCGACCGTTTTGGATTGTGTTACACAGAAAATGGATATCATACAAGAAGAGACTTTTGGCCCCATACTGCCGGTTGTCGAATATTCAGATATCAACGACGCTATCGCATGGGCGAATGATTGCGAATATGGATTGACATCTTCCGTATATACACAAAACTTGGATAACGCATTCAAGGTAATGCGTTCCTTAAAATTCGGGGAGACTTATATTAACCGTGAGAATTTTGAGGCTATGCAAGGCTTCCATGCGGGATGGCGTAAATCCGGAATCGGTGGCGCGGATGGAAAACATGGACTTGAGGAGTATTTGCAAACTCAAGTGGTTTATCTTGAGACAAAGGAATAAAAAATAAGACTAAAGATCCCTTCTTGGGATCTTTAGCATATCTACTTAATCTAACGTCAAATTAAATTCATCCCTCAAACGACCCAAGGTAGGATTTATCTTCATCAGCAACTCTAACTTCTCCGTGGATGTATAAGCCAAATGCTTCTCATTTCCCTCTACGATCCGGACACGCATCTGGATACGGCTATTAGTAAGATGCTGGCGGAGAAATGGCAGGATATGGATCGCATTATTGATCAATTCCTCTTGCTGCCCCGGGTTATGTACGGCTACCTCGAAATAATAATTCTCTTGCAGGGTAGGCTTGCAATTGATCATCGTATTCTTAAGATACACTTTCTTGTCAATCGTTGCGGCGTAATTATCCCATTCACGAACCAAGGAATCATTGTCAAAGGGAGTTACTACCTCCTTTACGTTCGTTGTCGCTTGTTGAACGGTTTGTTGCTTAGGCTTCTCCACTCCGATCTCCTTCATGGAGATTCCCATCGGACGAGCCGTTCTACGAACCGGATTAGGCGCTGTAGACGGAGGTGGCGCAGGAACCGAGCTCGGCATGTGCGTACTCATAACTTGTGGAGCACCGGCCGCTGCCGTAACTGAAGGAGCTTGAGGCGGCTGTTGAGGCTTCCCGCTATTCACCGCTTGAGAAGCTGGATTCGTCCCGGCGATCGGCTCAATCAGCGCTTTTTTTTTATCGTCGGCGGCTACCTGTGTTAATTGACAGAGCTGAATCAACGTCAATTCCAATAAAAGACGCTTATTGCGGCTGGCACGATAATTCAAATCACACGTATTCGCTAGCTCTATCGCCTTGAACAGAAGTTGATCCGGACAATGTTTCGCCATCTCCTTATATCGTTCACGTATAGAAGCCCCCACCTCGAATAGCACCAAGGTGGACTCATCCCGGCATACCAATAAATCCCGGAAATGCCCGGCCAAACCGGTTATGATATTCTGCCCGTCGAATCCTTTGCCTAATATCTCGTTCAAGATCAATAAAGATGCCCGCACATTGCCAGATAAGATCGCATCCGTCAGACGAAAATAATACTCATAATCCAGCACGTTCAAGTTATCGATAACCGCTTGATACGTGATATTTCCATTCGTAAAACTTACCACTTGGTCAAAGATAGACAAAGCGTCGCGCATACCTCCATCCGCTTTCTGGGCGATCACGTTCAAGGCTTCCGGTTCCGCTGTTACCCCCTCTTGCGAAGAGACATATTGCAAATGCTCCACCATGTCGGCGATGGATATACGGGAGAAATCATAGATCTGACAACGGGAAAGGATCGTGGGAAGCACCTTGTGCTTCTCGGTCGTAGCCAAGATAAAGAGAGCATGATGCGGAGGTTCCTCCAATGTCTTCAAGAATGCGTTGAAAGCGGCGGTCGTCAACATATGAACCTCGTCAATAATGAAGACTTTGTATTTACCGATTGGAGGCGGGATACGCACTTGGTCAATCAAGGTACGAATATCGTCCACCGAGTTATTCGAGGCGGCATCCAGTTCATGAATATTATAAGAACGCTGCTCATTGAAAGCCCGGCACGACTCGCACGCATTGCAAGCCTCGCCATCCGCCGTCGGATTCAAGCAATTGATCGTTTTCGCAAAGATACGGGCACACGAGGTCTTTCCTACTCCACGAGGACCGCAAAACAGATAAGCATGCGCTAATTTGTTACTTTGTATCGCGTTTTTCAGCGTAGTGGTAAGAGACTTCTGCCCTACTACACTCCG
Source organism: Parabacteroides sp. KHUB-02 (assembly GCF_056640955.1). NCBI lineage: Bacteria > Pseudomonadati > Bacteroidota > Bacteroidia > Bacteroidales > Tannerellaceae > Parabacteroides > Parabacteroides sp. KHUB-02. Next base: position 2,531,797 of record NZ_JBWQEV010000001.1, read on the forward strand.
GAAAGTAGACGGGCGATATTTTCTTGCCGATACAATATAATTATCCATTCTCTGCTTTTTATTGATAAGACAAAGATAAACAAAATAATTCATTATCTTTGCGAAAACGATGTTTCGATGTCACGCATAAAAGAGTTTTACATAAAGTATCTATCGTGGATCAACGCTTATTGGTTGGTTACCATCGTGTTCCTTATCGTCACCTTTACGGTGGGCGATAGCAGCCTGTATAAACGCTATACGTACGACGAGAAAATACGCAGCTTGGAGAAAGAGATCAAACATTACCAAAAGGAGATCGAAATCAACAGCAAGAAATTAAACGACCTGCATACGGACAAGGAGGGACTGGAACGTTTCGCCCGTGAAGAGTATTTTATGAAAAGGTCGAACGAGGATGTTTTTATTATCAAGGACAAATAAATGAATCAACAAATCAGATCGATTATTTTCGGCGTAGCGGGATTACTCGTATTAGCCGGTGCCGTATTGTTTCTTACTCATTGGGCTGTCGCCCCTTATTTATTCGCTGTCGGTGCGGCGGGTATAGCCGTTTGCTATCTGACCCTTCCGGTTAAGGACTTGGACTTTCGTCGCCGTCGGCTCCACCGTTTCAACGTATTCGCCGGACTTCTAATGATCGTATCTTCCGGCTTTATGTTCAACAACCGTACCGAGTGGATCCTTTGCTTGAGCGTAGCCGCTATCTTACAAGTATATACCGCTTTCGTTACTCCTAAAGAGTAATTGGCCGCAAAACGCAGCGCTACTGATCCGACCGATGAATATATACTGACCAAGCCAACGCAGTATATATTACTTTGCAGATACAGTATATCTTCTATAAAATCCCCGGTAAGTACCGTTAAAAAAGGGTGTATCAAACGTTCCTTTGATACACCCTTTCTTTTATAAATTCTATTAATAGCTTACTTGGCCGGAGAGGAATAATTCTTATTCAAGTATTCCAGCAATTCGCCTGTGATATCATAGGAATCGCCAGCCAAAAGGATATTATCTCCTACCGTATTGCTGAATACCACTTGATAGCCCCTACCCAGATTGAAAGCCTTCAATTGAGAAACAACCGTATCGCGTAATTGCTCGTTCAACTTCTGCTGCTCTTGCATCAACTCTTGAGCCAATTGGTTATCTAAGTTCTGCAACTCTTGTTGCTTATTCAATAAACGTTGTTGCTCTTGCTCCGCCCTCTCACGGGTAAGGAAAGCGTTATTTTCTACCTTACGCTGGAAATCTTGCATCTCGCCTTGTAAACTACGGGCTTTCTGGGTGATGTTAGCACGGGAATTCTCTTGTTTCTTCAAGATGATCTCGTTCAGATCCTTGGAATAATTGTAATTAAGTAACAGGGAATCCACATTTACATAAGCGATCGGAAGTAAGGCCGTTGTGTCTCCCGCTGACGCAAATGTTCTTGTTACGCTTGATTCTTTCTTGCCGGAAAATTGCATAATATACAAGATTACGACAGCCACCGCTAGCACACCGTTAATAACGTAGTTAATGTTCTTCATAAAGTGCAATTTAAATCTTATTTTTTTATTCTTTTATTTCGTTCATGATGTCATAGAGCCCCTTTTGCTTAACCGCCATACGATCCATGGTCTTCGCGCAAAATATACCTTTCTTACCCAACGCCCTGTTTCCTTCGATATGCGTATTCGGGAACCTTCCTCCCTTTTTCAACAGCACTTTTATCGATAGCAACACGACGCTGATAACAAGAATTATGACCGTAAATAATAACGTTGTAAGCATTTTCTCTATATTTGTGGACGCAAATATAAGAGTTTAAGTGATTACTAAGTGTCTTTTTGGCATTTTATTCTACTTTTTTTCGAACTAAGCTCTTTCAGTTGCGGTTTTATTAACTTTAGAGTAACATCTATAATACATTGTAACATTATGAAGATTACTGATTTAAAGCCTACTATCGTATGGAAGTTCTTCCATCAAGTAACCCAAGTGCCTCGCCCCTCAAAAAAGGAAGGCAAAATGATTGAATTCCTAGAATCATTCGCGAAAGAGTACAAAATAGCTATCAAGAAAGATGAAGCCGGCAACCTTTTAATGTCAAAGCCTGCCACTCCGGGAATGGAGGATCGTCCGGTAGTCGTATTGCAGTCTCACATGGATATGGTTTGCGAGAAAAATAACGGTACGAAACACGATTTCGACAATGATCCGATCGAGACGATCGTCGACGGCGAATGGCTGCGTGCCAACGGCACTACTTTGGGAGCCGATAATGGTATCGGTGTAGCGGCCGAGTTGGCTTTGCTTGCCTCCGATGATATCCAACACGGTCCGATCGAATGTTTGTTCACGGTAGACGAAGAAACAGGTTTGACTGGAGCGAAAGCCTTGAAAGAAGGTTTCATGACCGGAGATATCTTGTTAAATCTCGATAGCGAGGACGAGGGAGAGATCTTTATGGGTTGCGCCGGAGGTAAAGACACACAAGCGACTTTCCATTACGAGCCAGTTCCTACGTCCGATAAGATGCAGTATTTCCGTATCGACGTGAAAGGGCTGAATGGCGGTCACTCCGGTGGCGAGATCCACAAAGGATTAGGCAATGCCAACAAGATCTTGGTTCGTTTCTTATTCTTATTGAAAAAGAAATATGATTTCGTTCTTTGCTCTATCGATGGAGGAAACTTACGTAACGCAATCGCTCGCGAGGCACACGCCGTGATCGGCTTGCATCCGGAAAATAAGGAGGATGTACGTATCTTGCTGAACCATTTCGCCGCCGACGTTGAAAATGAGTTGAAACATGTAGATCCGAACGTTCAGTTAGCGATGGAGTCCACGGATCGTCCGGAGTACCATATAGACAATGCCACCGCCGAGAAATTAATCTACGCCTTGCACGCTTGTCCGCACGGCGTAATCGGTATGAGCCACGATATAGAAGGCTTGGTAGAGACTTCTACCAACCTTGCTTCCGTAAAGATGAAAGAAGGCAATACGATCTTGGTCGGTACCAGCCAACGTAGCTCTATCGAATCATGCAAGATCGCTATCGCCAATACGGTAGCCTCCACGTTCCTATTGGCTGGAGCAGATGTAAAACATGGCGACGGCTATCCGGGATGGGCCCCGAACCCCGACTCTAAGATCTTGAAGATCGCACAGGAGACTTACAAACGCCTATTCAACAAAGACGCCAAGATCATGGCCATCCACGCCGGATTAGAGTGCGGTTTGTTCTTGGAAAAATATCCGAAACTGGATATGATCTCTTTCGGGCCTACTTTGCGTGACGTACATTCACCCAACGAGCGTATCGAGATCGCTACGGTCGGTTTATGGTGGAGCCACCTTCTTGAATTATTAAAGAGCATCCCCGCAAAATAAACCAACGTTTTTTGCGTTATAAGAAGAGGAAAGACACGATAACCGTGTCTATCCTCTTTTTTTATGTTAATGTCTTGCAACTTTTTTATGATAATTTTGTTTATCTATTGAAACAAGAACACAAGATATTTACAGTTAACATTTACGAAAATGAAAAGATTAACGATAACGCTATTTATACTCGCGACGCTTCTGTTGAACATGCTTCCGGCATGCGACGGTTTGGATGATCATTATTCCACTAACCCGACTTACCGGCTAAGCTTCTCGACAGACACGCTCGCTTTTGACACGATCTTCAGTACGATCGGTTCTACTACCCGTCAATTTATGATCTACAATAAAAATAGTGAACCTCTGAGCATTGAGTCCATCATGCTGGCCAGTGGAGAGGCTACCGGCTTCCGCATGAATGTGGATGGACGCAAAGGTAGCTCATTTAATAATGTAGGGATACTCGCCAACGACAGCATGTATGTATTCGTGGAAGTAACGGTCGATCCGAATGGGGGTAATCAACCTCTGTTGATACAGGATTCCGTACTTTTCACCGTGAATGGCATCCGTCAATCCGTATTATTGGAAGCCTATGGGCAGGATGTTAATCTTTACAAAGGCGGTGTTACGATTACAAAAGATTCTATCCTCACGGCCAATCGTCCTTATTTGATCTACGATAGTTTGGTTATCGCTAAAGGGGTTTCATTGAATATCGAGAAGGGGGCTACTTTCTATATGCATGATAAAGCGAGCCTGATCGTTCACGGCTCCATGAACGCTTTAGGCACCTTGGATGAGCCTATCACTTTCCGAGGCGACCGTTTGGATTATATACTAAATGATATATTACCGTATGACCGGACTCCCGGACAATGGGGAGGCATTACCTTTAAGGCGGATAGCTACGGGAATGTCTGGGATAATGTAATCGTACGTAATGGTACCTTCGGTGTATATTGCGAGCTTTCCACCCCGGACCGCCCAAAGATCAAGATAAACAACTCACAGATCACGAATATGGGGAGCGATCTATTCTTCGCCATCAATTGTGATGTTATCGCTACAAATACGGAATTCAGCAATGCCGGAGGAAGTGTACTCACTTTAGTCGGTGGTAAATATTACTTCGCTCACTGTACAATGGCTAATTACATGAGTTTAACCAAAAGGGAAATGGCCAGCGAGACTGTTCCTTTGGATAGTAAATGCCTATACTTGCTCAATAACGTAACAGTAGACGGAAATGGCCCGTATCCTATCACGCAAGCTTATTTTGACAATTGCACTATCGATGGAAGTTACGATGTCGAATTAAAAGCAGATGGCAGTACAGATTTCGATTATCGGTTCAATCACTGTGCGCTTAAAGCCAAAGAATCCTCCAGCGATCACTTCAAGGAGGTCTTGTTTATCAAAAAGACTCCTTCCTATCGGAAAGTAGGAGGCAAGCAAAATAAATACACCTATGATTTCCGGCCAGATTCCGTATCGACTACCGGAGTCGGAAAAGCAGATCCCGAGATAACGAAGAATTATCCGATCGATCGTTACGGTGTCAACCGGCTAACCAGTTCGAACGGCCCGACCATAGGAGCCTACGAGTTTGTTCAGGAAGAGACCGAAGATTCAAACGAATAAGAATACATTACATATTAACAATTAATCAAAGCTTTAACTATGAAGATTTTTATGTTTTTTCTTTTATTCTTTGCCTCCCCTCCGTTATTTGCCCAAGCTACGTTCAAGGTCATGACCTATAATGTGGAGAACTTTTTCGACACAAGGGATAATCCAACCAAGAATGACGATGAATTTCTACCTTCCGGCAACCGGTACTGGACACAAAGCCGCTACTATCATAAGCTACAACAAATAGCGAAAGTAATAAGCGCTGCCGGGGAATGGAGCACACCGGCCTTAATAGCTCTTTGCGAAGTCGAGAATGACTCCGTCCTGTCTCATCTTACCCGTCGCACACCGCTCCGCTGGCAGGATTACCGATATATTATCACTCAAAGCCCCGATCCCAGAGGTATTAATGTCGCTCTTCTTTATCAACGAGATCAATTCTTTTATTTACGACATGAATCCATTCCAATTCGTTTCTCCGGGAACAAACACAAATTAACCCGAGATATCCTACACGTATATGGAAAGATCATAACAGGCGATACCTTAGATGTTTTCGTGTGTCATTTCCCCTCCCGCTACGGAGGAGAAAAAGAAAGTGAAAAGGATCGTTTTGATGCGGCCCGCACTTTACGGGGATCTAGCGATTCCCTGTTACTGATACGAGAAAAACCGCAGATACTCATTATGGGAGACTTCAATGATACCCCTCAAGACAGAAGTATTTCCGAGATATTCGCTGCCCAAGCCTTTCCTGAAAATACGCAGATCACAGATTCCACATCTTGTACCTATTATAATTTGTTCGCAAGCCCCCATATAACTCAATTCCCGGGTAGTCATAAATACCAAGGCGAATGGAGCCAACTCGATCAAATAATCGTAAACCGGGATCTCATCACGCAAGAGTCTTCCATGCATATCATTCCGGAAAGCATCCACATATTCGCTCCTGATTTTTTATTGACTAAGGATAAAACATGGCGGGGGGTACGTCCTTTTCGAACCTATTACGGCTTTAAATATGAGGGCGGTTTTAGTGACCACCTGCCATTAGTCATCGATTTCCAAATATGCCCGTAAAAACACGTACGTGTTTTCCATAGACACAAAAAACACTATCTTTGTATCACAAAATACGTAATACCTATGAATATTAGATCCATATATCTAGCCGGTCTATTCGCGATCATCGGCTCCCACATAATCAACACAAACGCCCAGCAACTTAGGAATCCTTTCGATTTCCCGATCTTACTGAGCGGAAATTTCGGTGAGTTAAGAAGTAATCATTTCCATTCCGGAATAGACTTCAAGACACAAGGGGTAGAAGGTAAACCCGTACATACGGTACAAGAAGGATACGTATCACGTATATCCGTAAGTCCATGGGGCTACGGTAACGGGCTTTACATCACACACCCGGATGGAACGACCACCGTATACGGCCATCTACAAAAATTCTCGAAGAAAATAGCGAATTATGTAAAAGAGCAACAATACGCACAAGAAAGTTTCAATGTAAATCTCTTCCTTACGCCGGATTTGCTTCCTGTCGAGAAAAATGAAGTCGTAGCGTTAAGCGGCAATACCGGAAGCTCTGGTGGACCTCATCTCCATTTTGAGGTACGAGACACCGAGACCGAGGAAGTCATGGACCCCTTGGATTATTTCTCGGATCGGATAACCGATACCCGTCCTCCTAAAATCCAAGGAATACAGATCGTCCCCATCGAAGGAAAAGGCGTAGTAAACGGCAAAAGCAAGAAGCTTGAGATAAAACCCGTCACGGCGAAAAACGGGAAACAGACAATCACTGGAAAAATCGAGGCATGGGGAGAAATAGGGCTCGCTGTAAAAGCCTATGATTATATGGATAATACGACTAACATTTATGGCGTACGAGAAATCACGCTCACGGCGGACAGCCAAGTGATTTTCCATAGTAATCTCGATAGGTTCGCATTTGACGAGACCCGTTATCTGAACACATTCACAGATTACGAAGAATGGAAAGATCATCGCTCTTTCTATATGCGTAGTTTCATCGAGCCGGGAAACCGTCTACGCTTCCTTGAAAGCGTAAACCGGGGAATCTTGCGTATAGATGAACCTCGTACCTATCATTTGACGTATACACTTGCTGACGCTTTCGGCAATGCCACCCGTTTATCCATCTGGATCGAGGGAAAGAAACAAGAGATCCCCCAGATCGATACGACTCATACAGAATTATTCCATTGGGGTGGCGAGAATAGGTTCGGCGCTAAAGGCATCCGTCTCGTCATGCCTAAAGGTAATCTATATAATGACCTCTACTTCCGCTATTCGGTGAAAGAAGATAGTACCTCATTATCAGCCACCCACATATTGCACGATAAGCCAATCCCTTTGCATGGAACGGCCCAGTTATCACTATTCTTGCAAAGCGATACGCTTGAGAATAAACAACAATATGGTGTGGTTCGCTTACAAAACGGACGTGCCTCTTGGATGGGCGGTACATACCGTAATGGCTGGATCGACGCAAATATCAAGGAATTGGGCAGTTATAAGATACAACAAGATACAAAGGCTCCGGTTATCACGCCGATCAACCAACAGACGTGGATCAACAAACAGAACTTCATATTCCGTTTGTCCGATAACTTAAGCGGGGTACAAACCTACCGGGGAGAAATAGACGGGCAGTTTGTCTTATTCGAGATGAATAATAAATCGGTTATTACCTATCGCCTCGATAAAGAAAGACTGCAAAGAGGTAAGCACGAACTTAAATTAATCGTAACGGATGCTTGCGGAAATGAGTCGATTTATACACATCCGTTCACGTGGTAGAACGATTTATCGCATTTTTTAGGCAAAATATAAGTCCTTTGATTGCTTTACTTTAAGAAATTCGTATATTTGTTTCTTGTATATTTATCGTATTGAGTAGATTGCTCAACAATAAACACAATAATATTATAAACATGGAAAACAACGACTTATTAGAAATGGTAAGAAGTAAGGCACAAGGATGGCTTACGAAAAGTTATGATGCGGAAACTCGTGCTCAAGTTCAAGCGTTACTTGACAACGAAGATCCTACTGAGTTAATCGAGTGTTTTTATAAAGACCTAGAATTCGGCACAGGCGGATTGCGGGGAATCATGGGAGTAGGTTCAAATCGTATGAATATATATACGGTTGGCGCGGCTACCCAAGGTTTATCCAACTATCTGAAAAAGGAATTCGCAGATCTTGAGCAGATAAAGGTTGTCATCGGTCACGATTGCCGTAACAACAGCCGTAAATTCGCTGAAATATCAGCCGATATCTTCTCCGCTAACGGAATCAAGGTTTATTTATTCGAAGACCTGCGTCCGACTCCGGAAATGTCATTCGCTATCCGTAAACTGGGATGCCAGAGCGGTATCATCTTGACGGCTTCTCACAATCCGAAAGAATACAACGGATACAAGGCTTATTGGGATGATGGCGCACAAATGATCGCCCCGCACGATAAGAATACGATCGCCGAGGTTAACAAGATCCGTAACGCTAGCGAGATTAAATTCAAAGGAAATAAAGAATTGATCGAGATCATCGGACAAGCGATCGATGATGAATATATCAAGGAATTAACAACGATTTCTTTGTCTCCGGAGGCTATTTCCCGTCATAAGGACATGAAGATCGTGTATACTCCAATTCACGGAACAGGTGTTAAATTGGTTCCTGCCGCTTTGAAAGCTTACGGATTCACGAACATTATCCATGTACCGGAACAAGATGTTGTTAGCGGTGATTTCCCGACGGTTATCTCTCCGAACCCGGAAGAGCCGGCTGCTTTAGCTATGGCTGTAGAGAAAGCAAAAGAGACTGACGCTGAATTGGTAATGGCTTCCGATCCGGACGCAGACCGTGTAGGTGCCGCCGTTAAGAATAACGAAGGCGAATGGGTACTTTTGAATGGTAACCAAACCGCTTTGATGTTCGTTTACTATTTAATCACCCGCTGGAAAGAGTTAGGTAAGATCAATGGTAAAGAATATATCGTAAAGACAATCGTTACGACAGAGACGATCAAGACGATCGCCGAGCGTAATGGCGTAGAAATGTACGATGTTTATACAGGCTTCAAATGGATCGCTAACGTTATGCGTGAGAACGAAGGCAAGAAAAACTATATTGGTGGTGGCGAGGAAAGCTACGGATTCCTTTGCGAGGATTTCGTTCGCGATAAAGACGCTGTTTCCGCTTGCGTTATCTTAGCCGAGATCGCAGCTTGGGCAAAAGATCAAGGTTTGAGTTTGTATCAATTGCTTCAGAAGATTTACGTGGAATACGGCTTCTCTAAGGAGAAAGGTATCTCTGTCGTGAAGAAAGGCAAGAGTGGAGCGGAAGAGATCGAGGCTATGATGAAAAAGTTCCGCGAGAACCCATTGACAGAGATCGCAGGCTCTAAGGTAACTTATTTCTACGATTACTCTACATTGAAAGGTAAGGACTATGCAGAGAACGAAACCGTTACATTAGATATGCCTACTACCTCTAATGTGCTTCAATACTTCACGGAAGATAATACGAAAGTATCTATCCGTCCTTCCGGAACAGAACCGAAGATCAAATTCTATTGCGAGGTTCACTCCAAGGTAAAGAGTATCGATGAATTGCCGGAGGCAGAGAAAGCGGCAGAAGAAAAGATCAATCAGATCAAGGCTTCTTTAGGGATCTAATCGAACTTAATTATTACATATAGAGGCAAGGGCGAGAATCGTTCTTGCCTCTTTTTATTCTATCAGATCAAATCAGACTTACTGAAACAAAACGGCAACAAGGCCGTCGCGCTCGGAACGAGATACGCTTCCTCTTTTCCACAAAGAAGGACTTTCATAGGTTTGTTATAACGTTGCTCGGTTTCCAACATCACTTGCCGGCAGGCACCACAAGGCGTGATAAGATCCACACGTTCCCCATCCTTCATAGCCGCGATCGCCAAAATCTGAACTGCCGCATCCGGATAACGTGCTCCCGCATAAAATAAGGTGGTCCGCTCCGCGCAAAGCCCAGACGGATAGGCTGCGTTTTCCTGATTATTTCCGGAAAGTATCTCCCCATTCTCCAATAGAACCGCCGCTCCCACATGAAACTTGGAATAAGGAGCATAAGCTTTTTTCGAGGCTTCAAAAGCGGCCTCGTACAATTGCCTATATATATTGTCCAATTCTCCTACCGCATAGACCTCTACCCGGGTCTCTAATTTCAATTCTTTCATTTTCTTGATTGTTTTAATGTTTTGAAAGAAACATAACTATAATTCTTATAGGCTATAAATATAAAAAGAATATATTAATTTCGCACCCACATCATAGAATATACCTTAATATAGAACAAAGACATATGCATTCAATGCTTCTTACATCCGATAAAGACCCGATGGGCGCCGCTATCATCGATTATCTCGCACATGGAAAAGCGAGCAAACTCCGTGTATTCTCCTCCATGTTCGATGAAGATGAGATTCCCGTGAATCAATTATTCCGGACTTTCCAAGAAATGCCCTCCTTGGAACAGAAAGCCCTTCAACTCAGTACAGGTAAAATATTGGATGTTGGTGCCGGAAGTGGATGCCACACCTTGGCTTTACAGGAAATGGGTAAAGAGGTTACCGCTATCGACATATCCCCTCTTTCCATAGAGGCCATGAACAAACGGGGCGTAAAAGACGCCCGCTTACAGAATTTTTTTGACAGGAGCTTAACCGGACCATTCGATACCATTCTTCTCTTAATGAACGGTTCCGGGATTATCGGTAAACTGGAAAATCTCCCGGCTTTCTTTCACCGCTTAAAAGAGGTTCTAGCCCGGGACGGACAGCTTTTACTTGACTCTAGCGACTTAAGTTATTTATTTGAAGATGAAGACGGGAATCTGGATATCGCCCCCGAGGATGATTATTTCGGAGAGATCGATTTCCGCATGCAATATAAAAGTATCAAAGGGGATTCATTTGATTGGTTATATATAGATTTCAACACGCTGAATCTATACGCAAGGCAAGCCGGCTTTAAAGCGGAAAAAATAGAAGATGGGGAGCATTACGATTATCTAGCCCGTATCTCCTATTTTTAACCCATCAATTCCCAGTAGATATGTATTTTCTTTTATATATTTGTCCGGTAAAATCGGATCGAAAAGAACAGTTATGCGTTTATCCCTTCATTTTTTAGGTATATTATTATTGTCCCTCGCCTGTTTAAGCGCAGGGGCAGAAAGCCAGCGGAAGCTGACTTCCTATCAAAAATACATCAGTAAATACAGTGATTTGGCGATTCAACACCAAAAGAAATATCGCATTCCGGCAAGTATCACCTTAGCGCAAGGATTACTGGAATCCGGAGCTGGGCAAAGCGACTTGGCCAGACGCTCCAACAATCACTTCGGTATCAAATGCCATTCGGACTGGCGAGGCGGCAGGGTCTATCACGACGACGACCTGCGGGGAGAGTGCTTCCGGAAATACAAACGAGTAGAGGATTCTTATGATGACCATTCCCGCTTCCTCGCCGAACGCTCCCGCTACGAACGCCTGTTCAAATTAAACATCAAGGATTACAAAGGCTGGGCCAAAGGACTACAAAAATGCGGTTACGCCACCGATCGTGCTTACGCAAATAAATTAATCAAGGTTATCGAAGATTATGAGTTATACCGCTTTGACTCCGGTAAGGGAACAAAGAAGACCTCTACCAAGAAGCAAAATCTTCCGGTGTTCAATTATCAAGTCTATCGTACCCACGGTTTGATCTATGTATACGCTAAGGATAACGACAGTTTCGACCAGATCGCCCGAAGCATGGGATTCAAGGCCAAGCAGTTGATGAAATTCAACGAGGTGCCCGAGGACTTCCCGTTGCAGGAAGGCGATATCGTATATCTGGAAAAGAAAAAGAAGAAAGCGGACAAGCCGAATTACGACCACGTGGTACAAGTCGGAGAGTCTATGCACAGTATCGCACAGATGTACGGAATCCAGATCAAGAGTCTGTATAAAATGAATAAAAAAGACAAAGATTACATCCCGGAGGAAGGAGATGTCTTAAAACTTAGATAAGTAACATAAAAAAGTATTACCTTTGCGGTTCAAATAATATAGTACAATGAGTGATCAACGTTATAACCTGCGAGGCGTTTCCGCTTCAAAAGAAGATGTTCACAACGCGATAAAGAACATCGATAAGGGAATTTTTCCGAAAGCGTTCTGTAAGATCATCCCCGATATCTTAGGCGGTGATCCTGAATATTGTAATATTATGCATGCGGATGGCGCCGGTACCAAATCGTCCTTGGCGTATATGTACTGGAAAGAGACCGGAGATCTTTCGGTGTGGAAAGGTATCGCCCAAGACGCTCTTATCATGAATATCGACGACCTGCTTTGTGTAGGTGCCGTAGACAATATCTTGGTCTCTTCTACAATTGGACGTAACAAGCTGTTGGTTCCGGGCGAGGTGATCTCGGCGATCATCAATGGAACAGATGAGTTGCTGGCAGAGTTACGTGAGATGGGCGTTGGTTGCTATGCGACAGGTGGCGAGACCGCAGACGTTGGCGACTTAGTTCGTACCATCATCGTAGATAGTACGGTCACTTGCCGCATGAAACGTTCGGACGTAATCGACAATAAGAATATCCAAGGAGGAGACGTGATCGTAGGTCTGGCATCTTCCGGACAAGCCACTTACGAGAAAGAATACAATGGAGGTATGGGTAGCAATGGTTTGACCTCTGCCCGCCATGATGTCTTCTCCAAGTATTTAGCGCAGAAATATCCGGAAAGCTACGATGCCGCCGTTCCCGAAGAATTGGTTTACTCCGGAGGATTGAAACTTACGGATAAGATCGAGGAATTAGGGATAGACGCCGGAAAGATGGTGCTTTCGCCGACACGTACCTATGCGCCGGTAATTAAGGTATTGCTTGATAAACTACGCTCCCAGATCCATGGCATGGTACATTGTTCGGGAGGGGCTCAGACAAAAGTTATGCACTTCGTAGAGAACAAGCGTGTAACCAAGGACAATCTCTTCCCTATCCCACCGTTATTCCGCACGATTCAGGAGCAGAGCGGTACGGACTGGAGCGAGATGTACAAGGTATTCAATATGGGACACCGGATGGAGATCTACATCGCTCCCGAGCATGCGGAAGAAGTAATCAGCATCTCAAAAAGCTTTGGTATTGATGCGCAAATCGTGGGTTTCGTAGAGGAAGCTGATAAAAATGAATTGATTATCGAAAGCGAGAAAGGTCGCTTCACCTATTAATAAAGATAAATGGCCGAAAATAGTTTACTTGGTAAATTAGACGGATTAGTGAGCCGTTTCGAGGAAGTCGGTACGCTTATTACCGACCCGGCGGTGATCGCCGACATGAAACGGTTCGTAAAACTGAACAAAGAGTACCGTGATTTGGAGAAAATCGTGGGAGCTCGTTCGGAATACGTGAAAGTATTGAACGGGATCGAGGAAGCGAAAGCCTTGCTTGAGTCCGAGCAAGATTCGGAAATGCGGGAAATGGCTCGTGAAGAGCTGGATACCTGCAACGAACGTATTCCCGCTTTGGAAGAAGAGATAAAATTATTGCTCGTTCCCGCTGATCCGCAAGACGACAAGAACGCGATCGTTGAGATACGAGGAGGAACGGGAGGTGACGAAGCCGCCCTTTTCGCCGGTGATCTATATCGTATGTACGTGAAGTATTGCGAACTGAAGGGATGGAAAATAAGCGTGTCTAGCTTTAGCGAAGGCTCGTCCGGCGGTTTTAAGGAAATCATCTTCACGGTATCGGGCGAGAAAGTATACGGAACGTTGAAGTATGAGTCCGGTGTACACCGTGTACAGCGCGTACCGGCTACGGAGACGCAAGGACGTGTACATACCTCCGCCGCCACGGTCGCCGTATTGCCTGAGGCGGATGAATTTGATGTTGAGATTAATGAAGGGGAGATTAAATGGGATACCTTCCGCTCCGGTGGTGCCGGTGGTCAGAACGTAAACAAGGTGGAATCAGGTGTTCGCCTGCGTTATGTCTGGAAGAACCCCATTACAGGTGTGAGTGAGGAAATCTTGATCGAATGTACGGAGACACGAGACCAACCGAAGAACAAAGAAAGGGCGCTTACCCGTCTTCGTTCGTTTATTTATGACAAGGAACACCAGAAATACTTGGACGATATCGCCAGCAAGCGTAAGACCATGGTATCTACCGGTGACCGCTCCGCGAAGATCCGTACGTACAATTACCCGCAAGGGCGTATCACGGATCACCGTATCAATTACACGATCTATAATCTTTCAGCCTTTATGGACGGTGAAATTCAAGATTGCTTGGATCACCTGATCGTAGCGGAGAACGCTGAGCGATTGAAAGAGTCTGAATTGTAAACACATCCAATCATTTCATACTGAATAAGAAAATGAACAAACAACAGCTATTCGAGAATATTAAAAAGAAACAATCCTTCCTTTGTGTCGGATTAGATACAGATATAAAAAAGATCCCGCAACATCTATTGTCGGAAGAAGATCCTATTTTCGCGTTCAATAAAGCGATCATCGACGCTACCGCCGATTATTGTGTCGCTTACAAGCCGAATCTGGCTTTTTACGAGAGCCTTGGTACAAAGGGCATGATGGCTTTTGAGAAGACTGTGGCTTACTTACGGGAGAATTATCCCGATCAATTTATCATCGCCGACGCGAAACGTGGTGATATCGGGAATACCTCCGAGATGTATGCCCGTTCTTTCTTCGATCATATCAAGGTAGATGCCGTAACGGTCGCTCCCTATATGGGCGAGGATAGCGTAAAACCATTCTTGATCTACCCGGAGGCTTGGGTAATCTTATTGGCCTTGACCTCCAATAAAGGCTCACATGATTTTCAAATGACGGAAGACGCGAATGGTGAACGTCTTTTCGAGAAAGTATTAAAGAAATCGCAAGAGTGGGCAACCGACGAGCAAATGATGTATGTAGTGGGCGCTACCCAAGGCAAGATGTTCCTTGATATTCGTAAACAGGCTCCGAATCATTTCTTGTTAGTCCCGGGCGTGGGCGCTCAAGGCGGAAGCTTGGCGGAAGTAGCTCAATACGGGATGAACGACCAATGCGGTCTTTTGGTAAATTCTTCCCGTGCGATTATTTACGCGGATAAGACGGAGGCTTTCGCCAACGTAGCCCGTGAGGCGGCACATGCCGTACAGAAAGAAATGGCCGGTTATCTACATGATAAGGGAATTATTCCCTGCAAAGCATAGGCTATATAAAGAATTTTCACCATTTTTGCAAACTAACTGTCTATAAACAGCGGACAGTCAACGAAGATACATATATAATTGAATAAGTAATGGAGTTTTCAGCCCAACAAATTGCCGGCTTCCTGAACGGAACGATCGAAGGAGATCCGAACGTTAAAGTCAGCAACTTCTCTAAAATAGAAGAAGGAAAGCCAGGTACATTGACCTTTTTGGCGAATCTTAAATATGCGCATCATATTTATAATACCGAGGCAAGCATTGTTTTGGTGAATAATGATTTCAAACCGGAACAACCGATAAGAGCCACACTTGTAAAAGTAGAGAACGCTTATGCGGCGCTCGCGATGTTATTAAATTTGGTAGAGCAATCGAAGAGCAAAAAGAAGGGGGTTGATTCTACCGCTTTTATCGCCGCTTCCGCGACCGTGAGCGACGATTGTTATGTCGGTAACTTCGCCTACATCGGAGAAGGCGTAAAAATGGGTAAGAACTGTATGGTATACCCGCACGCTTATATCGGTGATCACGTGACGGTAGGAGATAACTGCGTATTCTATCCGCATGCCACCGTTTACGAGAATTGTACAATCGGCAATAATTGTATCCTTCATGCCGGTAGCGTAGTTGGAGCCGACGGTTTCGGATTCGCTCCCGAAGGTGAGACTTACAAGAAAATCCCGCAATTAGGCAACGTTATTATCGAGGATGATGTAGAGATCGGAGCCAATACGACAATTGACCGTGCGGTGATGGATTCTACGATCATTCGCCGAGGCGTTAAGCTGGACAATCTCGTACAAATCGCTCATAACGTGGAGGTAGGCGAGAATACCGTGATGGCGGCGCAAGTCGGCATCGCCGGTTCCGTAAAAGTAGGAAAGCATTGTATGTTTGGCGGACAAGTTGGTTTGGCCGGACATATCCATGTGGCGGACCACGTCGTATTCGGAGCTCAGGCTGGCGTTATCAGCGACGTGAAGGAAGCGACGACATTGCTCGGGGCGCCGGCGATCAATGCTAAGAACTTCATGCGTTCCAGCGCGATCTTCAACCGTCTTCCGGATATATACCGCTCGCTGGGGCAAATGCAACGGGAAATCGAACAACTCAAGAAAGAAATTAATAAACAATAAAGACCTATGCAAAAACAGAAAACGCTTGCGGCAAGTTTCTCCTTGAAAGGAAAAGGGTTGCATACCGGATTAGATATAGAGATTACGTTTAATCCCGCACCCGAGAACCATGGATACAAGATCAAACGTGTCGATATGGAAGGCCAACCGACGATTGACGCCTTGGCCGAGAACGTGGTTAATACACAACGGGGTACGGTGCTTAGCAAGAATGGCGTTCAAGTAAGTACGATCGAGCACGCGATGGCGGCTTTATACGCTTACGAGATCGATAACTGCTTGATCGAGGTAAACGCACCCGAGTTTCCGATCCTAGACGGAAGTTCTCGCTTCTTCTCCGAGGAAATCCAAAAGACAGGGGTCGTTGAGCAAAACGCTCCGAAGGATTATTATATCGTAAAGCACAAGATCGAGGTAAAAGATGAGGAAACCGGTTCTTCGTTGATCATCCTTCCGGATGATAAGTTCAGCGTGAACGTATTGATCTCATTCGATTCGCCCGTGCTTTCCAACCAATTCGCCACGTTGAACGATCTCAGCGAATTCCCGACAGAATTGGCGGCTTCACGTACGTTCGTATTCGTACGCGAAGTGGAGATGTTGCTCAACCACAACTTGATCAAGGGTGGCGATTTAGACAACGCGATCGTTATCTACGACCAAAAGATACCGCAAGAATCTTTGGACAAATTGGCAGATATGCTGAACATCCCTCACAAGAACGTGCAGGAATTAGGTTATATCAATAACAAGCCGCTTGTATTCGATAACGAACCGGCACGTCATAAATTGATCGACGTGATCGGAGATATCGCCTTGATCGGTAAGCCGATCCGCGGACGTGTGATCGCTACCCGTCCGGGACATAAGATCAATAACCAGTTAGCTCGTATGATCCGCAAGGATATCAAGATGAACGAGGTGCAAGCCCCGGTATACGATCCGAACCGTGAGCCGGTGATGGATATCAACCGCATCCGTGAATTATTGCCGCACCGCTATCCGTTCTTATTGGTTGACAAGATCATCGAGGTTGGCGGGAACTATATCGTAGGCGTAAAGAACATCACGACCAACGAACCGTTCTTCCAAGGGCATTTCCCTCAGGAGCCGGTCATGCCGGGAGTTCTACAGGTTGAGGCTATGGCACAAACAGGTGGTTTGCTAGTCTTGAATTCCGTAGATGAGCCAGAGCGTTATTCTACCTACTTCATGAAAATAGATGGCGTGAAATTCCGCCAAAAAGTCGTTCCGGGCGATACGTTGATCTTACGTCTGGAATTATTGGCACCGATTCGCCGCGGGATCTCTACCATGAAAGGGTATGTATTCGTTGGTGATAAATTGGTTAGTGAAGCTGAGTTCATGGCTCAGATTGTAAAAAACAAATAATAAGATAAAGTACGATAATGAATATATCTCCTCTAGCAGTCGTTCATCCAGAGGCCCAGATCGGCCAGAATGTAACTATCGATCCGTTTGCCGTGATTGAGAAAGATGTCGTAATCGGTGATAATTGCCGTATATATTCTCACGCCGTTATCTTGGATGGCGCACGGATTGGTAAAAATTGCAATATTTTCCCGGGAGCGGTCGTTGCCGGTATCCCTCAAGACATGAAATTTGCGGGGGAAACCACGACGGCGGAAATCGGAGATAACACGACGCTTCGCGAATGCGTGACGATCAACCGGGGTACCGCTTCCAAAGGTAAGACCGTGGTAGGCTGCGATTGTTTAATCATGGCTTATTCGCACGTGGCCCATGATTGCGTCTTAAAAGACCATATTATCATCGGTAACGCTTCGCAAATCGCCGGGGAGGTAGAGATTGATGATTTCGCTATCGTAAGCGGAGGTTCCTTGGTGCATCAGTTCACGCGTATATCCAAGCACGTGATGGTACAAGGCGGTTCTCGTATCGGAAAGGATATCCCTCCTTATACCTTGATCGGCCGTGATCCGATCGTTTATTGCGGTATCAATATCGTAGGTTTACGTCGCCGGGGATTCACGAATCAGCAGGTATTCTTGATTCAAGACATCTATCGCACGCTGTATACCCGAGGCTTGAATAATACGGAGGCGCTGAAAGCGATCGAGACCGAGTACGAGCCTAGCGAGGAACGGGATTTGATCCTCAATTTCATCAAGTCTTCCAGCCGGGGGATCGTAAGAGGTTCGATCGACGAATAAGCGACACAAACATCCGGACAACCAAAAACAAATCGGCGCAAATCCGCATCTTACGATGAGGGGTTTGCGCCGATTCGCTATTTATGTCACCAAAAGGTTATTTATAGGGTAATTCCCATGATCTGCCGGATCATTTCAAGATCGATCCCCATGGCTTTCATCTTCTTGGCGTTTTCTAGGTTCGCTTCCGCCTTACCTTTCGCCTCGCCTTCCGCCAGTCCTTCCATACGTCCCTCAAGCTTCGCCGAATCCAACACGTCATTTTGTATCATGACCGCATTCAAGTGTTCGTCATAAGCGTGTCTGTCCTCAGGAGTCATGGAGTAGTATTTTAATTTTTCTCGAGCTTCGCCTAATCCCGGAGCCATGGTGTCGGGACGGATCGTTCCGTCCTTAAGGTAGTTCATCCATTCCTCTAAGGGAGTGACGGCTACCTTATCGAACTCGTTGACCCGTATAAGTATGTATTCGGGGAAAATCTCGGAAGGTAGCCGGGAAACAATCGCGTTCCTCTCTTTCGTATTGATCACCAACTGATCCTTGGTGTGTACGCCGATGAAGTGATTCTGCCCGTGATAAAGGAAGTCCTCGCCCCGTCCTATGTCGAAGTAGAGTACGCTGATTGAGTATATTTTCTTGACCTTGTAATAGGACTCGCCTAGTGAGATGTGCTCGGTTATGGCTTTCGCCACGCCATAGAGTATCCGCTCCAGATAATAAAGCTCGCGCGTATTCTGTATTTCCACGATGATGATCTCGCCCTTGTCGTTAAGCGCCTTGATGTCCACCCGGTTGAACTTGTCATCCTCAGACAGTTGATTACCCTCGCTCTCCAGTAGCTCCACGATGGTAATCTTCTCTCCAAGAAAAACCGTGAGAAAACCCTCCAGCACACCGAAGTTGGCTTTTTGCCGGAGCAGTCTCTTGATCGCCCAATCGAAACGTATGTATCGGTCTTTTAATTCTTTCATGCGTTGATCCTCCTCTTTTTTATCCATAGTTGATAGGTTTTAAGTTACGGCCCAATAGCGGGCGGTGCCGTAAAGATATGTCTTTTCGGGCGAAATGCAAAAGATTGATATCTGATACTGTGATTTTTATTATTTACCCATATTACAATTACCTATTGTCCACTATTTTACTACTTACTAATGTACATACATACATTATATCATATGCTAAAAACGGCTATTCTAAACCAACGTTTAAATTCGTCGTAAATTTAAGGCTTTATTTTCAAATAGCGGTACACTTTCTTTGATTATTTTTCTTATAAACCAACTATTTAACGCAAGGAGATATATGGTGCGTTCCAAGTCCTAAAAACGCAAGATCCAAACGTTGGTTTAAACTAGTCGTTTTTATTTGATAACCATAACTATTACGCTGCGGAGCACCAACCAATGATGAGGGATATAGGGAAGAGAGATTGATCGCCACAGAGTAAAGGTCGTTAGGTCAAGGGGATAATTACTTGCTAGTACTAATTGTGAAAACAAGTTCACCAATACATAAATACTTATGAGTGTAAAATACAAATTAGTTCAACGTCCCGACTTCTCCAAAGGGGCTGCTAAAGACGCGAAGAAATATTTCGCACAAATGCTATCCAACGGAAACGTCAGCTTCGACGAACTCTGCGAGAGCATAGCCGAGGAGACCGCCTTGACGAGTGCCGACGTGAAAAGCTGTTTCGACCGTTTGCCGCGTATCTTGGCCCGTCACCTGAAAGAGGGCCGCAACGTCCAGCTGGGCGAGTTCGGCAGCATGCGTCTTGCGGTCGGCAGTAAGGGTAGCGTAACGGAAAAGGAATTCGCCGCCTCGGTCATGATGAAGAAGCCGAGTCTGGTCTATACTCCCGGCAAGATCCTACAAGACATGCGGGCGAAAGTGACCTACGAACGGATCAAGCCCGTCAACGACTCTAGTAGCGAAGGCGGCGACTCGGAGAGTCCGGATGAGATCTAAAGGGCAGCCCTCCGGCATCACCCGGTGATCCCTTCCAACACCACCGGGTGATCTCTCCGGACATCAGCCGGTGCTCTCTGTGGACATCAGCGGGTGATATCTCGAGACATCAGCGGGTGGTGTCGGAAAGGTCCTATACCATTCATTTTAATACATTATTAACACTTAAATTCATAAGCTTATGAGACACAAATTACTCTATTTGCTTGCGCTCGCTTTGACGGCGACAAGCAGTGGCTGGGGACAGGATGTGGACACATTGGTGTATTCATCCGGTGGTAAGCTCTGCAAAATGATTTTGCCGCAGACACCTTCAAACTCGGCTCTAGAAAGCATTCCTTCTTGCTTCGCAAACGGTAATCCGGTTCGTGTTTATTTGAATCAAGCCAGCGGTCGTATGATCGTGGAAACAATAGAGACCGATGGCGGGACTCCGGATACCTTGCAGTTTGAGCCCGGCAAGTTCGGTGTCTTTGGTGGTAGCCTAGGTAAAGCCGTGACTTCTGCTTCGATCACGTTGGAAAGCGGTAGTATCCGGTCTATATTTGGTGGTGGCATGTTTGTCGGCAATGCGGGTACAGGCAAAACGACCCAAGCTGTCACGGATAAATATAGCTATAAAAATAGTGACGGATCGTATTACACTCCCGTGAGCGCGGATGTAAGCGATGCTGTCAGTATTGAAATAAAGCCGGGTGCGGTTGTCAGCAACCTATTGTTGGGTGGTGGTCGTTATTACGCAAAGACCAATACCGTGAATATCAAGGCTGATCAAGCCACGATCATGGCAATCTATGCTGGAGGCTATGATCAAGGGCAGACAACTAATACGCTGACCACCGATGTTGACGCATCCGTCAATGGCGTAAAAAACGTAAATATGACCCTCTCGAAATGTACCATACCGGAAGGTCTTGGTACCGGCGGTGGACAGGGATATACACATACGGGTACGTCTGTTGTTACGGTTACCGATTCCGAGTTAGGTGCGATCTACGGAACCTTATCTAATGGTTATGCCGATGATATAACGGTTAACATGACAAATACCACATTTAAGAAACAATACAATGGCTCGGATATCCAGTACCGTGAATTGGCTTCGATCAACCGCGGAGGAGTGAAGAACATCTCTTTCACTTTTGATGGCTGCTCGTTCGAGGAACCGGAGAGTATTGTAGCC
The DNA here is from genome assembly GCF_056640955.1 of Parabacteroides sp. KHUB-02. Classification (NCBI taxonomy): domain Bacteria; kingdom Pseudomonadati; phylum Bacteroidota; class Bacteroidia; order Bacteroidales; family Tannerellaceae; genus Parabacteroides; species Parabacteroides sp. KHUB-02. Next base: position 2,553,595 of record NZ_JBWQEV010000001.1, read on the forward strand.
GGTTTGGGTGCGGTTGACGGTTGGGCCGATTCGGATACCAATGGAAAGCCACAGCCAATCGTAAACGGGAATGTGTCTTACAAGTTCATTAATTCAAAGACCGAGACGCCGACTTTCTCCGTGGGGCGTGGCTTGGATAATGCGAATATAGAGCTGACCGGAGCGAAAGCCTCCTTGAGACATTTCGTGGATGGAAAGAAAATACCGGAAGGACTGTCTGAGTTCACTTTGTCTGCTGACAAGACGTGGACTTTCAATGACGGCTTAGTGATTGATACTGCCGTGACTTTCACGAATAACGGTACGCTTGTCTCGGCGATAACAGCGGTAAGACAGCCGAAAGGTACCTCTTATGACGTATACGCGAATGGAACGCCTATCGAGATTACCGCTTATTCAACCGATTCTGTTAAAATCACGAAACAAGGGAAAACCGCAGTAGCGTTTAAGGTTCCTTCTACCTCTAAGATATATGGTGGAGCTAAAGAGTCTACGGTTGCTTCCACATCTATTAATATGATCAGTGGAACGGTGAGAACAATGTTAGGCGGTGGATATCGTTACTCGAAAGCGAATGAGGTATATATCGAGATTCAAGGGGGAACGGTGAGTCAGCTTTATCCCGGAGGTGATGATGGCGGTAAGACTACAAACACGATCGACACTCCGCTCGATCAATCCGTAAATGGTGTTAAAACAGTCACGATCAATATGAATGGTGGCGTGATTGCCGGGGGTATCGGTTGTGGTGGAGGAAACGGATATACGCATACCGGTGTCTCGACAGTCACGATACAGAACGCCACTATCGCCGCCTTCTATGGCACGTTATCGAATGGTCGTGCGGATGAAATTACGGCTACGGTCACAGGCTGTACGTTCCCGACTTCGATTAATGGTACGGCAATCAAAGATCGTGAATTCGCCACTATCAACAGAGGTGCGGTAGGAACAGCCTCTTTTAAATTCGATGGTTGTACGTTCCAAGAGCCGGAAAACATGAACGCTTCCTTGGGAGCGATCATGGGTTGGGCCGATTCCGATACGAATGGACGACCGGCACCTGCCGTAGACGGGACGGTCTCTTTTGAATTCATCAATTCGAAGAGCGCTACTCCTCTGATGGTGTTCAGCCGTGGCTTGCATCAAGTGAATATCAATTTGAGTGGTGCCAAAGCCTCGTTGGTAAGCTTCCGGGATGGAACAGCCGTTCCCGGTACCTTATCGGAGTTCGCTTTAGGTGAGGGTAAGACTTGGAATCTGGATGGAGGCCTTTCCATAGCCGAGGGCGTGACCTTCACAAAACAAGGCACCCTAAACGCTACTGCTCTCGACGCTAGCGACTTATTAGCCTTAGCCAGTGTCCATGCCGATAAGATCGCGTTGGTGGAGGGTACCTATGAGTTACCATCCCAGTTGACAATCACGAAGCCGATGGTATTGAACGGCGCGGGAATGGACAAGACGGTCATTAAGGCGGGTACCGCTGATTGGGCGCATACGTATAATGCGGATCTGAACATGATCGCCATCGAGAACGCTACAGGTATCACCCCGGCAGAAGGGGGCGAGGTAGTGATCTCCAACCTGACCGCGAGCAACGCGAAACGGAATGGTTTGAACGTACAAACGTCCATGGCTGTCAAGCTGGATTTCGTTACGTTGAAAGATAATACGGCTGCAGGCTTAGTGGTTCACTCCAAGGTGGACGCTACCGATATGCACACGAGCGGTAATGCTTGGGGCGGTGTCAATATCGATAAAGGTACGCCCGAGTATTCTACGCTTTGCTTCACTTTTGACGCGAACTCTACTTTCGCCGAGAAAGCCCCGATCTATTCCGAGCTTTATGATCAAGAGAAGATAGTGGTCGTACCGGATGATTCATGGGAACGGTTGGTACAAATGTCCGCTGAATCTAAAGGCGTCGCTATGTGGCTGAAACGTCTGATCGTGACCGCCGGCCAAACCCTAACAGCCGATGTTACCTATGCCAATCGGAATGTCTACATCGAGAATACGGGTACGCTGAACGTGACCGCCCCGCTTGCCTTGGCTAAGGTGACGATGGAAGAAGGCGCACGCTTGGTTCCGACTTCGCCCGCGACTACGACAGACAAGATAACAGCTACTACCCTTCAACTGAACACACCCTTGAAGGACAGCGAGTGGAAAGCATTTGGTTTCCCAAGTACTTATAAAGTACAGAGCACGACAGAACCGGCAACAGAATACACCCAACCTACGGTGGATCCGAAAGCCGATACCGGCGCATGGTACGCTACCTTGAAGGGCACTTCCTCTCCGGAGTTTGAGTACAAGACAGACGAATTCGGACAGGCCGGTTTACTCTCCGCAACGACTGGTGAGTATGCGATCGTGTCCACCGCCGCAGATCCTATCGAGCTGAAAGCCGCTACCGAGCCGGACGCCCCGACTACGGCTACCTTCACGATCTTCGCCAATACGGGTACGGATGAGTTGACACTTACGAAGAACCAATACGTATATAAGCTGAATGCCGCAAGCAATGAGTTCGTTCAATGTACGGAAAAAACCTTAAAACCGTTCGAGAGCGTGATCTTTACGGATGCCTCAACGTATAGCACCCTTCGTTCCTTGCGCCTCGGCGACAATATCGTAACGGGCACGCAGGAAATTGAGCCGGTGGAAGGTTATTACGTGACTACCGATCGTGGCGCTATCATGATCCATACCGCCGAACCTGTACAGGTACTGATCGTGGAGATGAGCGGTCGTATCGCCTACAAGGGAATAGCCACGGACGGGCAACGCATCATGGTTCCCGCCGGTATCTATGCCGTAAACGGTCAATTAGTAAGAGTTAAGTAACGATTAAAAACAGAATAACATGAGAAAACTAATATCAGCCGTGTTCCTCGCGCTTATGGCGTTGATACAGGTACACGCACAGGATTCAGATTTACGCTCGGCACCGGATCTACCGACGTTCAAGGTGACGCTCAACTACAGCGCAAGTGAGGGCGGAACGATAACCAGCGACATTTCGAGTGGCGCAAAGGTGGCATACAACACCGCCCACAAGTTTACGATCACGGCGAATGCCGGGTATGTGCTTGCGGATATAACCATGAATACGGCCACTATCGGCACGTTACCGACTGGCACATTTAATGGGGATAATACGACTACTTACACCTATACATCTCCCGCCTTGACAAAAGCCACGGAGATAAAGGCGACATTCAAGGCAAAAGACCCTGTGACGGTCACGATGTCTCCCGCTTCCGCTACGCTGGATGAGGTGAAAGCGAAGGTGAACTTGCCGAAGCTGGCATTTACTCCCGAGGATGTAACCGGATATACAGTGAAGTATAAGAACGTGGCTACCGGAACAGAGACAACGGACTTACCCGCCACGGCAGGAAAGTACAACGTGCTCGTAACCAAGGCAGAGACGGCCACGCAAGCCGCCATCGACAAGAAATTCGATTATGAGATACTGCCGGCCCATACGCTGACTTATACTTTCGAAGCGACGCAAGGAACCGTCGCGGCTACCATGAACGGGACGGCGGTGACTAGCGGAGGCGAGATCGCTTACGACAAGCCGGCCGTGTTGAAGATCACTGCCAAGTCCGGCTATGTGCTGGGCAAGCTTACCGTAGATAATCAAGTAGTAAATTTACCGGAGGGTACTTTCGATACCTCAACGAACGAGACTTCCTATGCGGCTTATACGACAGGAGCATTGAAAGGCTCTATGGCTATTGACGTGCAGTTTACCGCTAAAAAGACAAGAACGATAACCGCAAGCCCTCTATCTGCCACAAAAGATGAGATCGCTGCCGGTAAGAATAAGCCGGTTGTGAAGATAGAGCCGTCGCCAAGCCAGTATTTAATCCGGTATTATAAGGATGTTCCGGCGAATGCGACAACTACATTTCCCACAGAGGATGGCTCTTATCGTATTTGGGTAACCAGCCCGGAGACCGAGGAGTATGCGGCCTTAAGCAATGATACAAGCTTGATCTTTACGATCTCCAAGGCGAACGTCTTAAGCTGGAGCGTAGAGGGACAAGGTACGGTTACCGCCAAGATGGGCGACAAGGACGTGGCTAACGGCAGTGATATCGTGAATGGCAAAGCCGCTGTATTGACGATTACCGCCAAGCCCGGCTACAAGTTGAGCGAGATAAAGATCGATGGGAAGCCCGCTAACTTGCCTACAGGTAAGTTCAATAGCACGGATAATACGATCTCCTATACCTACACGACTGGCGAACTGACCGCTTCAGCCACGATAAATGTCGTGTTCACGGAGAAGATGAAGGTGACCGCTAAGGTGACAGGCTCCTCGGCTACCAAGGACCAAGTGGTAGCGAAACAGAATCTGCCCGTAATCAAGTTTACCCCGGAAATGAACGGACAAGCCGTGACATATCGTGCCGCCAATGGTAAGGAGACAAAGGATTTACCCGCCGTAGTAGGCGTTTATAAGATTGTCTTGACCAGTCCGGAGACGATGGAATACGCCACCTTGACGGATTCCTCGAATACCTTCACGGTAACCGGTGCCAACGCCTTGGTTTATGCGGTGGGAGAACATGGTACGGTTACTGCCAAGATGGATGGTAAAGACGTGGTTAGTGGTGGCGATATCGCTTATGGCAAAGCCGCCGTCTTCTCGATCGTGTCGAACTCAAATTATAAGCTGGGGGCTATCAAGCAAGGCTCTTCGGATGTGGATATCTCCAAGATAGCGGGGACGTATGCCGACGGTAAGACCTCTTACACGTACACTACCTCCGAACTTACGGAGGGAGCCGGCTACACCTTCGTGTTCATCTCGAAGGACACCGTAAAGTTCGTGGCCAATAATCTGACTCAGATGGAAGGCTCTATCAAGCAAGTAACGGTAGCGAGCGATATCAAGGGCATCGAGATCGAATATCAAGTGAGTGGAACGAATTGGATCACGGAATTGCCTTCCACACTGAAGGCCGGTTCCTACAAGGCCCGTTTCACCCGTGCGGAGAACTTGACATACCGCAGCCTCTCCGATACGGCGACGTTGGTAGTGGAGAGCAAGAAAGAGGTAAGTATCTCGGGTTTGCCCAAGGCCGGACATATCGAGGAGGGCGAGCCGTTGTCTATAGCCGTATTACAAGGTGGCTCCGTCGAGGGTACCACTGGATCGTTCGTGTGGACGAACCCGAACGACACGGTTTCCTTGACGAAGACAAAATACAGTATCACGTTCATGCCGGATGATCCGATACTTTATCTCGCAAAAGATACATTTATTAATGTAAAGGTTACCCCTGTTTATACGATGAAGGTTACCGCCTCCAACTTCGGTACGGTCAAGTTGACCGGACGTTCCGCAAACGATCGCTACGCCGAGGGTTATGAGCTAGCAGCCGAGGCGATCGCCGACAAGAACTATACGTTCGCCGGCTGGAGCGACGGAAACACATCCGCCGCCCGTACATTGGCAGCGACGAAGGATCTGGAATTGGTAGCCCGCTTCGACTCTATCTTACACACGGTAAAAATTGTTACCCCGGCTAACGGCACGCTCGAGGTTTACGCCAACGGCGCTAAGGTGAGCAGCGGCGAAACCCTTCTGCAAGGAACCTTGCTGACCATCAATGCTACACCTAGCGGGAATTACATGGTTCAGTCCGTGAAGGTAAACGATGCCTTGGTGAACACCGGCTCCTATACCTTGGCCCAAGCCGCCACGATAGAGGCCTCCTTCGAGGAGAAACCGGCAGCTACCCACTTGGTAAACGTAAGCGAGTTGGAACATGGTAGCGTGACCTTACTGGATCAGGACAATGCCCCGATCACACCGGGCGCGGCAGTGAAAGAAGGCGTGAAGGTGAAGGTAATCGGCAAGGCGGATTATGGATATACCTTGAACAGCGTAAACGTAAAGGGTGCGACCTATAACTCTGCGGACAGTACATTCACGGTAGGTACAGCCGATGCCGAGGTTACGGTAAACTTTAAGTTGGCTAAATTCAAGGTGACAGCCGCCACTAATATCTCAGCCGCAGGTTCCGTCTCTTTAACGAAGGTTGAAGACAACGCTACGGTCGCCTCCGGTTCAGATGTAGACTATCAGACGAAACTAGTCGCCACGGTTACGACCAACAGCGGCTACCGCTTCAAGAGCATGACCGCGAACTCCTCCGAGATCAAGGACGGCGATACCTTGGTGGTATCCGGCCCGATGACGATCGCAGCGAACTATATCGGGAAGACTAAGCTGGAGATCAACACGGACCAGCAGTCCTTGGTCTATAACAAGCAACCTCGTAGCTACGAGGTGAAGGTGAAAGGTGGACACGCCGCCAAAGGCTTTCAGGTAACTTACTCGAAGAATGGCGTAAGCTTAGGTGAGACTTTACCTCAAGACGCAGGTACTTACACCGTAAACATCACCCGTCCGGAGGATGATCTTTACAAGACCGTAAGCGAGACCGCTACCTTAGTGATCAATAAGGCAGGTATGGCAGTGAAGAGTGTTCCTACGGTAAACGGCAATGATGTGACCGCCGAGTTGACACAAGATATCGCTGATATAGCTTGGAATCCAGGTTCTGTAAGCACTCTATCCAAACTTAGAGCTGCAGCTACAGGTACTCCTACCAACAACGAAGTGAACGTGATCCGTTTCACCCCGAAAGACAAGAACAACTATGAGCCAGTAGATTACTATATTGCAGTAGGTGATGTTGAGCCCGTAACGTTGACAACTAAGGATACCTATGTAACAAACGGCGGCTTGGAGGTAACAAGCACAGAGATAGCAAAAGGTACGAAACTTACGCTGAAAGCGATCGCACCGGAAGGCCAACGGTTCGTTAAGTGGAAAGAAGACAATGACACGAATATCGAGCGTGAGGTTACCATGAATGCTGACGCTACATATACTCCGGTATTCGAGGCCCTAAAGACACTCTCCATTAAGAACCGTTTGATTGAAAAGTCTTACGATGGTGCGATCCAAGTAGTCTCATTGTCTGAATTGTTCAACGAGACCGGTCTTCCGGAGAATGAGATCGTATTGAAATATGCGAATGTTGACGGATCTTCCGCTACTCCGGTGAACGCAGGAACTTATATGGTCAATGTAAGCTTCGCCAGTAACGATGAGTGGAAAGAGTTCTATGACGTGAATATTAAATTGGTGATCAAGCCTGCGAAGATCGAATCCTTCACCGTTCCGACCGCTTCCGAGCTGACCGAGGGACAACCTTTGAGCGCGTCCATCCTTTCCGGTGGCGTGGCTTCAACAGCTTCAACAAACGGTACGACCGTAGCCGGTATCTTCGAATGGGCAGAGCCTAACAAGATCCCGGGCGTAGGTGACGATCAATCCTACAAGGTGAAGTTCACCTCTTACGATCCGAACTATTCGAACAACGAGACAAACGCCAAGGTAACAGTGAAGAGCACCGGCGCCTCTGTCATCACCTTCGAGCAACCCGAGAACGGAACGCTGGAAGTCTACACCGTAGACGAGAGCGGCGAGCAGACCGAGATCACCAGCGGCACCGCCGTTGCCCCGGATAGCAAGCTGATCGTGGAGGTTGAACCGGCTAAGGGCTATGAACTGGAGAATTTGCAGATCGGTGAAAAGTCATACACGAGCAACTCCGTACAGATCGATAACGTGGAAGGCTCCTTGGCAATCATCGCCACGATGAAGGAATCCACCCCGGATGCTCCGGTCGTACCCGACGTACGTGTAACAGGCGTGAAACTGAATGTTACCTCCAAGAGCATCGCCGTAGGCGAGTCTTTCGTTTTGAAAGCCACGGTATCGCCGAGTAACGCCACGATGCAGTCCGTCTCTTGGAGCAGTAGCGACGAGACAGTCGCCACGGTCGATGCTGACGGAATCGTCACCGCCTTGAAGGTGGGTTCTTGCAAGATCACGGTCGCTACCGACGACGGTAACAAGACCGCCACTTGCGACGTAAGCGTATCCACCACGGTAAGCATCGAGCAGATCGCCGAGGGCATACGTGTCTATGGTATCCACGGGGCTGTCATGGTAGAACCGACCGCACCGGTTTCCATCCGTATCTTCGCGGTGACCGGTAATTGCCTCTACAGCGGCAATGTCAGCGATATCACCCGCATACCCGCCCCGGCAGGCATCTACCTAATCGAGCTGTCCGCCAATGGCCGTCATGCCGCGACGAAGGTAAGTGTACGATAAACAAACGAGGATGATGTATAAGCAGGGTGTGCGTCAAAAATCCCATACAGGGATCAGACGCACACCCTCTTTCATTATTTATAGCGACGTATATTGGGTATATCCATATTTTTACTACTTTTGAGGCGATAATAAAACTAAACGACTATGCTATTTAGATTTCTAATCCTATCAGATGAAGCAGATGACTTCAAGCGCGAGATCAAGATTGATTCCGAGTCTACTTTCTTGGATTTGCAAAACGCCATCCTCGACTCTGTAGGTTATACAAAGGATCAAATGACCTCTTTCTTCATATGTGACGATGACTGGAGTAAAAAGACAGAGATCACATTAGTGGAGATGGATACCTCTTCCGAGGAAGACAGCTATGTCATGGCCGATACTCAACTGGAAGAATTGTTGGAAGACGAGCACCAAAAACTACTTTTCGTTTTCGATTATATGACCGAACGTGCCTTCTTCATGGAACTTCGTGAGATCGTTCCGGGAAAAGACTTGGATGCTCCTATTTGCAGCAAATCGGTAGGTACGCCTCCCGCCCAAATAGTTTCTTTCGATGAGTTCGAGGCTAAGAACGGTAGCACGGACGTAGGAGAAGATTTTTACGGTGACTCCGAATACGATATGGACGAATTAGACAAAAGCGGCTTCGACGGTTTAGGCGAAGGTCCGATGGATAATCCTTACGACGACGAGCGCTTTTGATGAATTCCCTCGTTATATTACTTGGGCCGACAGGAGTCGGAAAGACCGAGTTAAGCCTCCAAGTGGCGGAACGTTTCGGCTCTCCGATTATCTCTTCCGACTCCCGTCAGCTCTATAAAGACCTTCCGATCGGCACGGCTGCCCCTACACCGGAACAAATGGCACGTGTCAAGCATTATATGGTAGGCACTCTCTCGCTTACCGATTATTACAGCGCCAGCAACTTCGAGGAAGATGTGGTCTCCCTCCTATCCGAATTACATAAAACGATCCCGACCGTCGTAATGACCGGAGGCTCTATGATGTACATCGACGCCGTATGTAAAGGTATTGACGATATCCCGACGGTTACACCGGAGATCCGGGATGCCCTATACATGCAATTTGAAACCGAGGGACTAGCCCCTATCCTCGCTGAATTAAAAGAAGCAGACCCTGTCCATTATGAGGAAGTGGACCGGAATAATTATAAACGAGTGATCCATGCCGTAGAGATTTGCCGGATGACAGGCAAGCCTTACTCCTCCTTCCGCACGAACATTAAGAAAGAGCGTCCGTTCCGGATCATCAAAGTAGGGCTTAATAGAGATCGCGACGAATTATGCGACCGCATCAACCAACGTGTAGATCTAATGATGAGCGAAGGATTATTGGAAGAGGCTCGCCGGGCTTATCCCTTCCGTCATTTGAATTCCTTGAACACGGTAGGTTATAAAGAATTATTCAATTACTTCAGTGGAGAATGGACATTAGACCTCGCCGTGGAGAAAATCAAAAGAAACTCCCGGGTCTACGCCCGGAAGCAAATGACTTGGTTTAAACGGGACCCAGAAATAACATGGTTCCATCCGGATGAGACCGAAGCTATATTTGCACATCTGAGCCAACAGATCATATAGCGTTTTAACAATGCCCATTATAAGGAGCTTACAATGGGCATTATAAACATGCTTGAATAGGCATTGTAAGCATCTTACAATAGGCATCAAGGTTTTCCGCTGATTATCAAAGCCAAACGCAACGACTTTATTTCTTGAAAACCAGATAAACCGCCGCTACCAAGAATACGAAAGCAAGCGCATGGTTCCATTTAAACGACTCCCCCTTAAAAGCGATGGTACTGAAGGCCACGAATACCACCAACGTAATCACCTCTTGGATCACTTTCAATTGAATCAAGTTGAACGGTCCCCCGTTATCCCGGAAACCGATGCGATTCGCCGGTACTTGGAAACAATACTCAAAAAAAGCGAGAAACCAACTAAACAGGATTACGCCAAACAAAGGAAGATGCTCAAACCAACTGAATTGTTGCTTCATCTTCAAATGACCATACCAAGCGCATGTCATAAAAATATTAGACACGATCAACAATAAAATCGTATAAACACTTTGCATATTATCTTATTTTTCGAGGTAAATAATCTTCTTGTATATTCGTCATGCTCCCCCAAAGGCTGTAACGGGCCTCCGGATTGATCGCTTCCAGACTTTTCAGCAGCTCTTTCATATCCGAACGACTGGAACCCGACTCATAAGGACAGTTCTTCAATTGTTTCCGGTACCCTTTCCATGCGGCGACCTGAATCAACTCCCTCTCTTCCACCAGACACATCGGACGGATAATCTCCATATCAAACTTATCCATTTTCAACTGGGGAGGCATTGTTCCGAAAGCCCCTTGGTGGGTCAGGTTCATCAACAGTGTCTCTAGGATATCATCTTGATGATGCCCTAGCGCAATCTTATTGCATTTATGAGCCTTAGCGATCTCAAACAAAGCTTTCCGGCGAGTCCAAGAGCATAAAAAGCAGGGGGATTTGCGAGTGTCCGTAGAAGGATCGAAACTTGTCTCATGGACAATGAAAGGCAAATCATGCTCCTCCGCACAACTTCTAAGATATTCCCGATCCGAACAATAAGGGATATTCGTCATCACGATATGCGCTACCACGACCTCAAACCGAGGACAATAGATTTTCGACCTGCGCCCCAGTAAATCCACCAAGGCCAAGGAATCTTTTCCTCCGGACAACCCGACCAAGATCCGGTCGCCATCATTGATCAAGCCATAGTCGAAAATCGCTCTCTTTACCTTATCCTCTATCTTGCGAAACAAACGTTCGTCCTCTGTCAATTTTGCCATATACTTCCTTTACGGGCGCAAAATTATATATTTATCTTTTCGATTTGTATGCCTCTACAAAAATATTCTTATCTTTGAAACTGCATAACTATATAATCTAGAATAGACAAAATGAAACGGTTATCCAAAAAGCTGCTTTATACGCTAGGAGTTACACTCCTATGCGGAGGAATGCAACTACATGCGCAAAGTCTTGATCAGGCAAAAAAATTATATAACGACGGGAAATACGCAGAAGCAAAACCTGTGTTCGAGAAACTAGTGAAACAAGCGCCAAGCAATGCCTCTTACAATCAATGGTATGGTGTTTGCTGTTTCGAGACCGGAGATTTAGCAGGAGCGGAGAAACATCTTAAGGTTGCCGTAAAGCGTAGGGTACAAGACGCTTATCGATACCTTGGAGAAGTATACTACCAGACCTATCGTTTTGACGAAGCCGAGGAGATGTTCGACGAATACATCACCCTCCTAACAAAAAAGAAACAAGATGTGGAGCCTTACCAGATCCGTATGGACTTGGCGAACAAAGCAAGCCGTATGCTTGATAAGGTAGAGAATGTCCAGATTATCGATAGCTTGGTCGTTGATAAAGATGATTTCTTATCAGCCTATACCTTAAGCGAGGAAAGCGGTACGTTGACCACTTACCAAGATTTCTTCCAGACTAACGATCCGGGCAACTCATCGGTATACATGAACCAGAAGGGGGATAAGATTTATTACGCCCACTCGACAGACGGTAACCACAATTGTCTTTTTACCCAATCCAAGCTCATGGATCAATGGGGAGACGAGAAACAGTTACCGATGAATATCAATAGTGACGCCGACGATGGGTATCCATTCGTGCTATCCGATGGCGTAACGATTTATTACGCATCCAAAGGGAACGGCTCTCTGGGCGGATATGATTTATTCGTCACTCGCTACAACATCAATTCCGATACTTATCTTACACCGGAGCAATTGGGCATGCCCTATAACTCCCCGTTTAACGATTATATGATGGTGATCGACGAAGCCAAGCAATTGGGATGGTTCGTTTCCGACCGCTATCAACCGGAAGGAAAAGTCTGCGTATACCTATTCATCCCGAATGACAACCGCGAGCGAGTAGATAGCGAGGATATCGAACTAAAACGTGCCCGGGCCTCTATTGCCTCGATCAAGGATTCATGGAAACCCGGATCGAATTACGAAGAGCTTATTCATTTAGCTCATACCGAGATTCCTTATGGACGTATAGAAATAAAGAAAGATTTCACGTTCCCGATCCATGATGATATCGTTTATTACACCTTAGACGATATCCAAAGTCCGGAAGCGAAGAACTACTACGAGAAAGTAGTTTCCATCCATAGACAGATCAAGGAGCTAAATGAGAAACTAGAGAGTTTACGAGCCAGCTACATCAAAGGGAATAAGGCGAAGCGAGAACAACTGAAGCCTACGATTCTTGATGCGGAAGAAAAGTTAAACAACCTGCTCGCTCAACCGGACGAATGGGAGAAAAAGGCACGTAACGCAGAGATCGTATACCTAAGAAACAACCATAAATAAGAAGAACTATGCTACTGGACATAGCCATCATCGTCTTCCTCATGGTAGCGGCCATCCTACTGATACTGGCGGAGATATTCCTTCTTCCGGGAATAACACTCGCGGGTATAGGCGGGGCTATTTTCGCTATCGGCGGAGTCGTTTTCGCTTATACGGTAGGTATATGGGTAGGGCATCTGACTTTATCCTTATCAATCATTACATTCGGAATAATCTTCGCTTGGTTATTGCGTTCCCGGTCTTTTAATAAGATCGCTTTAAAGACAGATATCGATTCCAAGCTGACATCCAGCAGGGATCTCGGAATAGAACCCGGAGACGAGGGGATCACGCTCTCACGCTTAGCCCCTATCGGCAAGGCCCGGATTAAAGGTATTAACGTGGAAGCGAAATCTCAAGACGAATTAATCGATGAGAACACGCCGATCGTAGTGATCAGGGTAGACAGTTACAACGTAATTGTCCGTCCTAAAGAAGAAACAAATATTCACGCTTAATTTTATATATATGGAAATAACCTTTTTGCCACTTATCCTATTGGGGGCCGCAGTACTTCTGCTGGCAATCTTTTTCTATTATGTGCCATTCCTGTTATGGATCTCGGCCAAAGTATCAGGAGTCAATATCTCCTTGATCCAGTTATTCTTGATGCGTATCCGAAAAGTTCCTCCCTACATCATCACTCGCGCAATGATCGAAGCGCATAAGGCAGGAATAAAGACGCTTACACGCGACGAGCTGGAAGCGCACTATTTAGCGGGTGGACATGTCGAGAAAGTAGTGCATGCGCTGGTTTCCGCGTCGAAAGCGAATATCGACCTTCCTTTCCAGATGGCTACCGCTATCGACTTGGCCGGACGTGACGTATTCGAGGCTGTACAAATGTCGGTAAATCCGAAAGTGATCGATACCCCTCCGGTAACAGCGGTAGCAAAAGACGGAATCCAGTTAATCGCCAAGGCACGTGTCACCGTTCGTGCGAATATCAAGCAATTAGTGGGTGGTGCCGGAGAAGAGACGATCTTAGCCCGTGTAGGTGAAGGTATCGTATCTTCCATTGGTTCATCCGAAAGCCATAAGACCGTATTGGAAAATCCGGATTCCATCTCGAAATTAGTGCTTCGCAAAGGGCTTGATGCCGGAACAGCTTTCGAAATCCTTTCCATCGATATCGCCGATATCGATATAGGTAAGAACATCGGCGCTTTCTTGCAAATGGATCAAGCTCAAGCGGATAAGAATATCGCTCAGGCGAAAGCCGAGGAACGCCGTGCGATGGCTGTCGCCCTCGAGCAAGAGATGAAGGCGAAAGCACAAGAAGCCCGTGCCAAGGTGATCGAGGCAGAAGCGGAAGTTCCCAAGGCAATGGCAGACGCTTTCCGCACAGGAAACCTAGGCGTAATGGACTATTACAAGATGAAGAACATCGAGGCGGACACTTCTATGCGTGAAGCGATAGCTAAACCGGCCGGTACTCCATCAAAACCATTAAAGGACTAAAATAGTTATATACATGGAACTATCTCCAAGGGCAGGGTCGCACCTTGCCCTTTTATGATTAAAAGTAAACTTAATTAGCTGATCGAATATGAGAACAATCCCCGCTTCAGAATTAGCGATCCATTCAGATGGTAGTGTTTTCCACCTGCATTTAAAACCAGAACAACTCGCGAATCGTGTGGTACTTGTTGGTGATCCCGCACGAGTTACAACCGTCGCTTCCTATTTTGAGTCTCAGGAATGTGAGGTTTCCAGCCGGGAGTTTCATACCATCACGGGCCAATACAAGGGAAAACGTATCACGGTTGTATCCCATGGCATCGGTACAGATAATATTGATATCGTATTAAATGAGTTGGACGCTCTCGCTAATATTGACTTCTCAACCCGTACGATCAAGCCGGAATTCAAGCAACTTTCCCTAGTTCGTATCGGGACTTCCGGAGGGTTACAGCCATTTGTCCCGATTGGGACTTACGTAGCTGCGGAGAAATCGATCGGATTCGATGGAGTCATTTATTTCTACGCAAATAGTAATTCCGTTCGTGACGCAGACTTGGAATCTGAATTAATAAAACAGCTTGATTGGCGGCTTAGCGGCATATGGCCTTATGTCGTATCGGCAGATCCATCGTTGATCGAGCAAATCACCCGTAATGATATTATCCGGGGAACGACTATCGCGGCCAATGGCTTCTACGGGCCGCAAGGGCGCGAGCTCCGATTGCCCTTGACTGATCCGGAATTGAACCGGAAAATAGAGGCTTTCGAGTACAACGGGCGAAAGATTACGAACTTCGAGATGGAGAGCTCCTCTTTAGCTGGTCTGGCCGCTCTCATGGGACACCGGGCAATGACCGTATGTTGTATTATCGCCGGACGTGTGGATAATCATATGAATACGGATTATAAAGGTTCTTTGGAGGAACTGATTGAAACTGTATTAGACCGTATATAATAATATCAAGACTATGAAGTGGGATCATTCACTAATCGATACGTTGGAATGGGGGAATCAGATCTCCCATAAGGAAGATAAAATAAAGATAGCGGACCTTATCGCATCTAAAGTCGAAAACGGACAAGTCATAGGTGTTGGCTCCGGTTCTACCTCCTATCTAGCGTTGATTCGCATAGCCGAACGTATCCGGACGGAACGTCTTTCCATCTTGGCGATCCCCACTTCATTAGAAATCCGGATGACTTGCGCCCAGCTAGGCATTCCGGTTACCAGCCTGTTTTCCCACAAGCCGGACTGGACCTTCGATGGGGCTGATGAAGTAGATTCCCACTTTAACTTGATCAAAGGGCGTGGAGGCGCCATGTTCAAGGAAAAGCTATTAATCAGCTCCAGTCCGCAGACCTATATACTGGTCGATCCTTCCAAGAAAGTGGAGAGGCTGGGAGCTAAATTCCCGATCCCGATAGAGATTTTCCCGGAAGCTCTCACCTATGTAGAGGACAGACTCCAGCGTTTGAATCCCGGTGAGATAAAACTTCGTATGGGGCAAGGTAAGGATGGACCGATCATTACCGAGAATGGCAATATGATCCTAGACGTATGGATGGACTATATCCCTGAAAATACAGAATCCACTCTCAAGTCGATTACGGGCGTACTCGAGAGTGGACTCTTTATGAACTATAAGGTAGAAGTATTAGGGCTTACTTCATGAATCCTTGTTGTTTCAATACCTTCAAGAGTACCTCGGAGAAATGTTCACTATTTTTCTTCGTATAGCGTACGTCCGTAAAGACCTGCGCCAGTGTTTCCTTATTATTCTCCCTTACAAACTGCTTATTCACCTCTAATGCCTCTTTCTCACTATACAAGGCATCGATGGAAGCCGGAGTAAAGTCCGTATAAGTCTCGTTTTGTACCACAGCCGCCAATGGTAAACGTTCAACTTGAGCGGGTATAGGCTCTGCCGGATAACCCACCGTAACCGTAACGATCGGGACAACCAGACGGGGAAGAGAAAGCGCCTCAATGATCTGGTCCGCATTATAAGCCGTCGTACCCAGATAGCAAATGCCTAAGCCTTTTTCCTCAGCGGCATTGCAGAAACTCTGGGCGAACAACATCGCATCTATCGTCGAAGCGATAAACGTTTGTAAATTATCGAATCCGGCCTCCGCTTTCCTGCACTCCGCCCATTTCACGAAACGGTTCGCATCCGCACAAAAAGTAAGTACCACCGGGGCTCCCGTAATCATTGGTTGGTTAAAATGAGCCGGAGCCAGTTTCTCCTTGTTCGCAGGGTCGCGGGTAACCACGACACTATACAATTGCATATTTCCTGTATTCGAGGCACGAGTAGCCACTTCCAATAATTCATTCAGCAAAGACTCCGGGATATCCTGATCCGTATATTTACGGATACTTCTTCTATTCTTCATGCATTCTAACATAGTAATCCTATTTTTAAATTCTCAATAACTAAATCCTAATATCCATGCCGGCATACGGTTAAACACGCTTTTCGGTAACCCGTAGATAGCCGCATAAGCGTCGGGTACGAAGCGGAGACGATCATATCCCCTTAAGGGATCACCTACGGCGAAGATATATTTACCGCCAATCAAGAAATCTCCGTTCTCCATGAATTCCACGTTCGCCACGGAACGCATCTGGCTTAAGAAATAGGTTTCACACATCAATTGCCGATTCTCCTTATCTCCGAAAAAAGAGATCAGCAAGTTGGTATCCCCCATAAAGACTTTCTGCTTGGCCGGAGTGGTTCCCAGTTGGTCTGCCGAGTAATAAATAAGCCTCACATCGTGAAAGAAACGCAACAGGCTATCGCTTTGCTGACGAAGCATATTTGTCTTACGGGTTACATCAATCGATTTCGGACGTAAAGGAGCCGACTCAGCCACCATCATAAAATATTTTTGAGCTCGTTCCAGATTACTCATCGAAATAGAAACCACCGAAGGCAAATCCCGGCAAATCTCTTTTCTCACTAATTCTTGCAGACGGAAATAATACATATCCGGGTCTTGCCAATAAAAAGGATAACATCCATGTTCCAGATAGTTCCGGTAAATCGGCACAATATTCATCTCCGCATTGATCTCCTTCACCAAATCATGATGGTTCGCTAAGATATCCTCCAACGGAATGGGATCTTTATCCAGAATGCTTTCGTAAGAAAGGAATTCACGGAACGACATCGGATGCATGGTATAAAAAGCAGCCTCATGCCTTAACCCGTTCCGCACCTCTGTCTGCGAGTACAAAGAAGTGGTAGCGAAAACAATCTTTAAGGCGGGGTTGGCATCCAATAAAGTTGAGACCTCTTCCATCCAGCCCGAATAGAAATGGATCTCATCCAAAAACAAATAATGCCCCCCGGCTTGCAGGAACTCCTTAACCGCATCGGTCAATGAATGTGTCTCAAACCAGAAATCATCCAGATTCACATACAGGGCTTCCCGTGAATCTTCAAATTTCAACTTAATATGCTGTAACAACAAGGTAGTCTTACCAACCCCTCGAGAGCCGAAGATGCCGATTAACCGATCCTCCCACTCTATCCGTGCATGCAAATAACGCAGGAATGTACAATTTATTCCTTTCAACAATAGCTGATGATTCCGCTGAAGCAAGTCCATATACAAATCTGTTTTACGCGAATATAAAAAATGTTCCGTGTTTTTCGTACCTTTGTCAACACTAAACCAATAAAAAGATGAATACATCCAAAGTCTACTTTACTAATTTACGCACGACCCCCAGCAGCAACCTGCTGGATAAGATGGAACGTCTGGTAAAACGTGCCGGTATCGCCAATATCGACTTCAAAAATCAATTTGTAGCCATTAAGATCCACTTTGGCGAACCGGGGAATTTGGCATACATTCGTCCTAATTACGCCGCTCGCTTGGTAAGCCTGTTACGTGAATTAGGCGCGAAACCGTTCCTTACCGATTGTAACACCTTATACTCGGGCCGCCGCTCCAACGCTGTCGATCATCTTCAAAGCGCCATGGAAAATGGGTTCAATCCCATGTCCGCCGGTTGCAACGTTATCATCGCTGATGGTGTGAAAGGTACGGACTACCGGGAAATCGAGATCGACGGGCAATATTGCAAGGCCCCGAAGATCGGTGCCGCTATCGCCGATGCCGATATCATCATTTCCATGAACCATTTCAAAGGTCACGAGCAAGCCGGTTTCGGCGGTGCGCTGAAAAACCTCGGGATGGGATGCGCCAGCGTAGGCGGTAAACTGGAATTACATTGCGCCTCACAACCCCGTATCGATACGGAGGCTTGCAAAGGCTGTAACATCTGTGTAAAGCACTGCGCTCACAATGCCATCCATTTGAATAACAACCGAAAAGCCGAAATTGATTACGAGCGTTGCGTCGGTTGCGGGCAATGTGTGGCTCTTTGCCAATACGACGGTGCCGTAATGGGCGAAGGTGATACTTCCGAGCGATTGAATTACAAGATAGACGAGTACACGAAAGCCGTATTAGCAGACAAGCCCCATTTCCATGTTAGTTTTATCATGAACGTATCTCCGGAATGCGATTGCTGGAATCATAACGATGCCGCCATCATCCCCGATTTGGGTATCGCCGCGTCTTTCGATCCGGTGGCCTTGGATAAGGCTTGCGCCGATATGGTTATCAACGCTCCTATCATCGGAGGTAATAAATTAGCCGAGACTCATCCTCACGAACACCTTGAGGGAGAGGATAAATTCCATTTGATTCATCCGGATACGAACTGGCAAGCCGGCCTACGTTATGCGGAAGAAATCGGACTGGGTTCTCAAGCGTATGAATTAATAACGGTTTAATAGACGGAATGAGTACAATTTGCGCTATATCTACAGCTCCGGGAGTAGGAGGAATCGCAGTGGTCCGTGTCTCCGGGCCGGATGCTTTCAAGATTTGTGATCGGATATTCCGACCGAAGAAGGCAGGTAAGAGTTTATCTACCCAAAAGGCTTATACCTTAACGTATGGTTCCATCGTCGGTAACAATGACGAAACCATAGATGAGGTGATCGCCGCTGTTTTCCGTGCCCCCCATTCTTTCACGGGGGAAGATACGGTGGAAATCACCTGCCACGGCTCGACGTATATCCAACAACAAATCCTGCAATCCCTTATCTCCAGCGGATGCCGTATAGCGCAACCGGGTGAATATACGCAACGTGCTTTCATGAATGGCAAGATGGACCTTAGCCAAGCGGAGGCCGTTGCGGATTTAATCGCCTCCACTTCGGCTGGCCAACATCGTTTGGCTCTAAGCCAGATGCGAGGTGGTTTCAGCAAGGAACTTGCCGAACTTCGGAACCAGCTGCTCCATTTCACCTCTCTCATGGAGCTGGAACTGGATTTCAGTGACCATGAGGAATTAGAGTTCGCTGATCGTAGCGAGCTTCGCACGCTTGCGGATCATATCGAACAGGTCATCTCCAAACTCGCCCAATCTTTCAGCGTAGGTAACGCTATCAAAAACGGTATTCCCGTCGCCATCATCGGTGAGACGAATGCCGGCAAATCTACTTTACTAAACGCCTTGTTGAACGAGGATAAAGCGATCGTCAGCGACATCCACGGAACGACCCGTGACGTTATCGAGGATACGATCAATATCAACGGCCAGCTCTTCCGTTTCATCGACACCGCCGGTATCCGTGAAACAAGCGATACGATCGAAGCTCTTGGTATTGAACGTAGTTTCAAGGCTCTAGACCAAGCGCAAATCGTCATCCTCATGTACGACTTAACCCGTGACCTCAAGGATTTCGAGGCTTTCTATCAAGAAATAGCTCCGAGATTAACGAATAAGTCTGTTATCTTAGCGATGAACAAATGCGATGTATTACCCGCATCCTCTCTCCCAACCTTCTCTTTCCCCACCGAAGGCTGGCATCAAATCGCTATTTCCGCCAAAGGCAAGCTGCATATCGCAGAGCTACAACAACTCCTCACGGAAGTCTCTTCCATCCCCACCCTCCACCAAAGCGACATCATCGTAACGAATGCCCGCCACTTCGAGGCACTTACGCATGCGCTGGAAGCTATACATAGGGTACAAGAAGGTTTGAACTCCAGCCTTTCCGGGGATTTCATCTCGCAAGATTTACGGGAGTGTATATTCCATTTATCGGATATCGTAGGAGAGGTTACGACGGATCAGGTGTTGGGGAATATATTTCGGCATTTTTGCATCGGCAAGTGATGGCTTGTAAACAGCCGTTACCAACTACAATCATTTAGAATAAAGTCGCTGTATTTCAGCGACTTTTCTATTTTAACACTTTCTAATCCTTATTTGGTAGTAACGGTTTTTATCCATATTTTTCTATCATATTTCTACCGTGACACAAATTGGGGTTTGTCCCCGATGTCACACTGAGGTAGTCTACAACATGTGTTGACAATGGTTTACATAAGTAGACAAAAAGCGAAATTAAAACTATATGGTTTCACTAAAAATATGGAGAAAACAACATGGAAGTAAAAAGAATTTGCCAATGGTGTGGTAAGCCATTCATTGCGAAGAAAACTACCACTAATTATTGTAGCCACCAATGTGCCAGTCAAGGCTACAAACATCGTATGAGAGAACGAAGACTCGAACTTCGTGAGTTACAGGATTTGATAGAAGTCAAAAGTAAACTTGACCATCAAGACTACTTTACTTTTGCACAAGCCGCACAGTTGATGGGCGTTTCTCGCCAATACATTTATAAACTCGTCAAAGAAGATAAGTTAAGAGCTTCAAGAATCAGTGCAAGGATGTCAATCATTCGCAGAGCCGATATTGAACTGATGCTCAAAACCCGCCCCTATGAACGAAGAAGAGTAAAAGACGATCTTGATATAACTGAGTACTACACTGCCGAGCAAATTTCCGAAAAGTACAAAGTATCGCAAAAATGGATTTGGGCATATACACGAGAGAACAATATCCCCAAAGTCCGTATTCGCCAGTTCAACTATTATAGCAAAAAACATATTGATGCTGCCTTTGCCAAATACGAGGTGGATTCCGACCTGACCGAATGGTACACCCCAGAAGAAATTCAGGAGAAGTACGGCATGACACGTGTCGCCATTCGTTCGCAAGTGTATAGGAACAATATCCCATCCAAGAAGGAACATGGGCAGATATTCTACTCGAAGCTCCACTTCGACCTCTCAAAGAGTTCAGAACAGGAAAGCAAAGCGGAATATTACACCGTCAAGGAGGCGATGGAGAAATTCAAACTCTCTCGTGACTCGGTTTACGGCATTCTGCAATTCCATCAGATCAATCGCGAGAAGAACGGACGGTTCGTCCGATTCCTAAAAGTAGAGTTTGACAGGGTTATGGGTGTTCACAAATAATCTAATTTGTCGCTATCCATTAATTATTCAAAAATTAATCTCTGCTGTATGCAATCTGCATGATTACATTACAGAGTTTTGCCAGCGAATTAATAATAACCATAAAAATATATTAGTATGCATGAATGTAAAACAGTAACGTTGAGAACACGTCCGTTAAAAGGTAGAATGATGTCTTTCTATTTAGATTATTATCCTGGGTATCGAGACAAAGAGACTATGAAAGTTATCCGTCATGAATCGCTTGGCATCTATGTCTATGCCAATCCGAGAAACAAACGGGAACAGAATTTCAACGAGGTAATGACCGAGAAAGCCGAAGCCATCCGTTGCCGCAGGTTCGAGTCAGTTGTCAATGAACGGTATGACTTCTTTGACAAGTACAAACTCAAGGCAGACTTCTTGGAGCATTATCGCAAACAACTCCGTAAGCATGACCAGAAATGGGAGTTTGTCTATCTGCATTTCAACAACTTCGTACATGGTAAATGTACTTTTGAAGAGATTGACATAGACCTTTGCAACAAGTTTCGGGAATATCTGCTCACGGCTAAAAAACTGAGACGTAACGGACGCATAACACGAAATTCCGCATCGGGATACTGGTCTACCTTCAGGGGATTCCTGAAAATACTCTACCGCAATGGAATGATAAAGACCAATGTCAATGATTTTTTGGATAAGATTGAAACGGAGGATGTAGTCAAGGAGTATCTGTCTGTAGATGAATTGTACAAGTTGGCTGAAACACCGTGCAAGAAGCCCATTCTAAAAATAGCATCGCTGTTTTCATGTATGACCAGTTTACGTATCAGTGATATTCTCGCACTATGCTGGGAAGATATTGTAGACTATTCAGCCGGAGGGAAATGCGTACATATCATTACACAAAAAAACAAAGCGGAAGATATCATTCCTATTAGTGAAGAAGCATTGGGATTGATAGGCTATAGTTCTGAAAAGAAAGGTTTGGTATTCAAGGGACTTATGCGTAGTTGGACGCAAATTCCGATGAAAGAGTGGATTCGTTCTGCCGGAATCACCAAAAATATAACCTTCCATTCCTATCGGAGAACATTTGCTACTCTGCAAGCGGCAGCAGGAACAGACATCCGTACCATACAGAGCATCATGGCGCACAAGAGTATCACCACCACTCAAAGGTATATCAAAGTCGTGGATGCCAACAAACGTGAAGCTAGCAAGAAGATTACCTTGACACGGAAGGACTAACAGCCACTTATCCCTATTTTTAAGCGGTTAGAGTATGATTTTTAGTCTGAAATCATACTCTAACCGTTATTTTTTACAAATATTGAGCGATTCGTCATCACTAATTATATATATCTGGAATATAGCACATAACTTTGCCATATAACCATTTCAAATACTTGCAGCAGATGACAAATAATACTCAAATTCGGACCAAGAGGATAAGTTTTATTCTTGCATTATTGGTAATTGCCTATGTGGCAGTAGACACTTATCTATTCACTTATCACAAAATTAATACCACAACAATAACGACTCCAGTTATAATAGGCCTTGTGGTTACAATTCTATTGTGCGGTCTACTGCAACGATTTTTCTACACATGGCTGACGAAGAATCCAATCAATTTTTCTTTTGACCAGCAATCTCCAACTATTACTGACTCTGGTTTCGAAATAAATACCGATTGTGCAGATGAAATTCAAACTATTGAACAGCCCAATAATTCAGTTATAGATAATTATGATACAATACGAGAGAACATCAAAAAGAAAGAAGCAGAAAAACAAGTAGAAGTCATGAATGCTATTCGTGAATATGTAACTATTAAAACCGCACCCTATCTGTCTAAAAAAGCTATTGCAATCCTCATTTCCAATATTGAGTATATGGCTTGTGATAGATCTGATTTATACAAGCCCATTCGCTCCAATATAGATAATCCGCTGAGATCACCGGGACTTCGCCATCTGGCATGGAATGTAGGTGAACGCTTAGGAGTATCATTGGCAAAAAGAGCCGTTTTTATCAAGTCTTCATTTCCTCACGAACTCGAAAATGCAACTCTTGAATATCTCAAACTTAATTTGCGGGATCAAGTTCCAAGTCAGATTCCTATTGACGTGCCCGATAAAGGCGATTATCGCTTCCATTTAGAAACAGATAATAGTAACTCAGACTAAAAAAACGCATGCAGACGAAATAATTAATCCGGTCTGTATTGTTCTGCAAGGTTTCATTGAGTTGGTTCGCAGCATATTAAACGATTAAAAGAGTATAATATGGGAAAAGACCAACTGACATTCAACGACCTGCCGACTGTGGTAGGCGAACTATGCGACAGAATCGCAAGCATGGAAAACCTGCTGACGGAAAAACTTTCCAAGCAGTACGAAACCAAAGAGAACACGCACGTCCCCATGACCGTACAGGAGGCTTGCAACTATCTTAAAATGCCGTTGTCAACCTTTTATTACAAGGTCAAAAAGGACGATATTCCGGTTATAAAACAAGGAAAACATCTCTACATCTATCGTGACGAACTGGACAGATGGCTGGAATCTTCCCGTAAGAATCCGGCTCCGCAAAGTTTCGAGGACGAGAATGAATCCTTGCTCGCATCCCATCGTCGTAAACCGAACCCGAAAAACTGGTAAAGATGGAGAAGGCGGACAATACGACTCCTTCATGTGAAGAATTGGCGGTTTATGTGGAGGAGTCAATCGTGAGCGTGACGAATACCTACGAGCAGTCGCCAGTGGTGCTGATGGTAGACGATGCTGTTATCGGCACATTGGGAAACTTCAGTGCGTCCATCGGAAAAGCCAAAAGCAAGAAAACCTTTAACGTATCGGCCATTGTCGCATCGGCATTGAGAAACAGCACCGTTCTTCATTATCGGTCTACTTTTCCCGATAATAAACGGAATATTCTGTACATTGACACGGAGCAAGGACGACATCATTGCCAGCAGATATTGAAACGAATCCTACGTTTGGCTGAATTGCCGGAAGACAAGAAGCCGGATAATCTGCTCATGCTGGCTCTGCGTAAGTTTTCCCCTAAACTACGTCTGGCGATAGTCGAACAAGCCATTGGCACAATACCGGATTTGGGATTGGTCATCATAGATGGCATTCGTGATTTCCTGTATGACATCAATTCTCCCGGTGAATCTACCGATATCATCTCCAAATTCATGCAATGGACGGACGACAGACAGATTCACATCCATACAGTACTTCATCAAAACAAAAATGATGAACATGCTCGTGGTCACATCGGCACTGAACTCAACAATAAAGCGGAAACCATCATGCAGATCGAGGTGGATAAAGAGGACAAGACTATAAGCGTGGTCGAAGCCGTGCATATCCGCGACCGTGAGTTTGAACCTTTCGCTTTCCGTATAAACGAAGAAGCTCTGCCCGAACTGGTAGAACCTTATCTGCACAAAGAAAAGAAGATCGGACGACCGACCAAAAAACCGTTTGATCCATACAAGGAAATTTCAGAGAATGTACATCGCGCAGCATTGGATGCCGCTTTTGCGAATGAAAACATCAGCAGTTACGATGAGTATCTGGAACGCTTGAAAGAGGGGTACGGATTGCAGAATGTAAAGCTCGGTCATAACAAGGCGGTCAAGGTAGCCACATTTCTCGGTAATAAACGAATGGTGATAAAAGAGGGGAAAGAATATAAGGTTAATACCGAATACCATTACTGAGTTCAACTTTACTTTACTGTAGGAGCGTATATATAAGAATAAAGCAAAGTAGTCAGGGGTTGCACACAAGGTATTCATTCTATCCCCCCTCTTTTAGATGAATATCTTAGTTTCTGGTTCAAATCCGTCTGCCGATTCTGTATGCACATCCAATATGGCGTGCCGGAAAGCATCAACAGGTATCTGTTGCAAGATATGCCAAGGTATAACCTCACTACGTTACGGTTGTACACTGGCACTCGCCTGCTCAGTTCCCTCGCCGGTGCGGTACTCGCAAGCTCGCACCTATTCACAATTATAACAATGATTCAAATGAAAAAAGATATTGAAAATACATCGAACTCCTCTAAAGAAACCAGAAACGTCTTCATCGGAGCGAAAGTCACTCCTACTCAGAAAGAGTATATAAAATCAATGGCTACCCAATGCGGTATGACCATAAGTGATTACCTATTGTCGTGTGCCTATAACTTCAAGCCCAAAGCGAGACTTACGAAAGAAGAAGCAGCCCTGTTGCAGAATCTGGACGATTGTCGGGCAGACCTCGTAAAATACACCTCCGCCCTACACGGAATGTCCACAAAGCAGCGCATGGCAATGTTCAATCAGATTCCGTTCATGGTCAACTGGCTCAAGGAGCTTGGCAATGTAGCCGAAAGTGTCTGCCAATTCCTGAATGCTGTAAAAGAGAAGAACAAAATTCCGTCCAACCTTAAATCCGAAGAAGAATGATTGCAAAAGCCAAAGCCATATCGCACGGCATCAACGACCTCCGTTACATTACCGGCGAATCACAGTAAATGGCAATATCAACAACGACCATAACATTCATCTTCGAGCGCAACGTGCCGCCGAGCGAGTGGCAAAGAAACGTGGCTGGACGACTGCGGCACAAATCCGGAATCGCAACATTCCACAAGTGAACCGTGACTGTATGGAGGTGTTGAAAGCAATGCCATCGTGGTCATGGGATGAGTACAAGAATGCTCTTGCCCGGAAAGGCTACGTCGTGCATGAACGAGAGGACAAGCAAGGTATTCTTCGTGGATATGCCCTCATTAATGGAAACACCAAATACAAGGCTTCCGAATTAGGAATCGGCAGGAACCTGATGGTCTCGAAACTTCCTGCAACATGGAAGAAACTGCACCATCAGCCAGCTACCTTCATTGATAATAATACCCCCAAAACCGTTCAACAGGTAGCGATACATAAGGTTGCTCCTATTGACTATACCCAATATCTCACATATAGTCAGGATATGATTTCCTATACCCTCAGCCATGAAGGTAAGGATTACAGATTCTATATCCCGGAAAAAGTACTTGACTGTTTCAATGACGAATTTGATTACAGGTTTATTGCCAACTGTCAGGAACTTACCGATATGGCAGTAGCTATATTTGTCGGACTGATAGATACCCCCAACGTAACAACCGGTGGAGGTGGTGGAGGCTCACAAAGCGACCTTCCGTTGAGAGACAAGGACGAAGACGATTTGCAATGGGCTCGCAGATGCGCTCGTGCCGCCAGCCGTTCGTTAGGGAAGAAACCTAAAACAGGATTAAAACGATAAGCTATGAGGGAGAAATTTGATTTCACAGCTGAAATGAATGAAGCTAAGACGGTAAAAAGCAATCCTCACAACGAATTTTTAGAGGAAGAAAACCGACTGCTTGATTTAAACGTAAAGGAACTGGCCAAACTGAATGACAATGTGCATGAGTTGCGAACGAAAGTTGAAAACCTGTCCGAATCCATCCAGAAGTGTGAACCATACATTTCAGACGAAATGCAGAACCTGGCTCTAAAATTCGGGGCTACCCTTCTCTGTAATTTTGTCGGCCAGATAGAGAACAAATGCAAAGAAGCCGAGCGGAGGATTAAGAAAGCTGCCAGCTTCATTCCCGTCCCGGCTACCGCATTCTATATTACCATTATAATACTGGTCGCCCTATCTTCTTTTTTCGTCTGCATGATAGTGACTAATGCAGAGATTTTGCATTCCGGATTGATTTGGAAGGCTATTACTGGTTGCATTCTTATGGCTGTTTTGGGGATTAGTATAGCGGTAACTATTCCTAAATTGCTTGACAAGTTAAAATAATAAGAAGGTAACACTCCGACGCAATCAGAGTGTTACCGACCTTTCTAACATTTTTTCTCTGTATAAGTATATCATTGACAACCACGATAATGTCGCTAAATGATAATTTAGAGGCGATGGCTAAGCAACTCTACGACTATTGGTTTGTGCAGTTTGATTTTCCCGATGAGAACGGACGGCCTTATAAGTCAAGTGGTGGAGCAATGGTGTGGAATGAAAAGTTGAAACGAGAGATTCCTAAGGGATGGGGAAACTGCACTTTGGAATATTATCTCATTATCAAAAATGGGCGTGACCATAAACATTTAGGCAATGGAATATACCCTGTATATGGAAGTGGTGGAGAAATGCGTAAGGTTGATAGTTACCTATATTTGGGAGAATCTATCCTGATGCCTCGTAAGGGGTCATTAAATAATATTATGTATGTTAATGATGCTTTTTGGTCTGTTGATACAATGTTCTATTCTGAGATGAAACAATCACATTGTGCAAAATACGTATTTTATTCAATTAAGGATATTGATTTTACACGATGGGATTCTGGGACAGGAGTACCGAGCATGACTTCATCTACATTGTATTCAATTTCATTGATAAAGCCTGATGTAGGTATCCTTGCAAAATTTGATGAAACAATAACACCGTTATTTCAAATGATTAAGAAAAATGAAATGCAGATAGTGGAACTTACTAAGCAGCGAAACGAACTTTTGCCTTTATTGATAAACGGTCAAGTATCGGTAAATTATCATTTAGCAGCTACACATATATCTTTTGCATATTATCTATATTATACACCAAAAACATGTGATATAGATATGAAAGCAATTTTAATCCAAGCCATTATAGATGGCATGAAACCCCATTTGTCAGGAGAGCAGCTACAAATGTTGGAAGATACGATAGTCGAAAAATTCAATGACTATGATGTTGTAATGCATGAAACAGAGGAGGAACTGCGCACAAAAGCTACTACGGATTTATTGCAATCCTTTCTATCAGCCAAGAAGATAGAGGGTTGTTCTGACAAAACATTGCACTACTATCAGTCCACAATCAATATGTTGTTCTTCTCTGTAAAAAAAGCGGCTCAAGAAATAACCACGAATGATATTCGATGCTACTTGTCCGAATATCAGGAAAAGCGCAAGGTCGGGCGAATGACCATTGACAACATGCGCAGAATCTTTTCATCTTTTTTCTCTTGGCTTGAGGATGAGGACTATATAACTAAAAGTCCGGTTCGTCGCATTCGTAAGGTACGCACTGAGACATTGGTAAAGGAAGTTCTAACAGATGAAAATATAGAAACACTTAGGGACAGCTGTCTTGAAATCAGGGATCTGGCAATGATAGATTTATTAGCCAGCACAGGCATACGTGTAGGCGAATTGGTAAATATTAATCGTGAAGACATTGATTTTCATGAAAGGCAATGTGTTGTATTTGGGAAAGGGAATAAAGAGCGAGAAGTTTACTTCAATGCTCGCACTAAAATACACTTACAGAATTACTTAAACAGCCGTACAGATTCCAATCCTGCTTTATTTGTCTCTTTAGCAAAGCCACACTCTCGCCTTACGATTAGTGGTGTGGAAGTTCGTCTTCGTTTGCTCGGTCGCAAAGTAAATATTGCAAAAGTTCATCCTCACAAATTCAGAAGAACATTGGCGACTTTAGCTATTGACAAAGGAATGCCTATTGAACAAGTGCAGAAACTACTTGGTCATGTCAAGATTGACACCACATTACACTATGCAATGGTAAATCAGACCAATGTCAAGCTGGCACACAGAAAATATATCGGTTAGCAACTCAATATAATCAGACAATATATTACCATATTATGCTCAAATTAAGCTATCTTTGCATTCCAAACAGAGCATAATGAAACTATCCGATATAGCAATATATGTAGACCAGAGAATTAGCAGTGATAGTATTTCTATAAATGAATACGTTACTACGGATTCACTTTTACAAAATAAACGAGGAAGAACAATTGCGCAGAATCTTCCTCCAATGAAGTGTAGCCTTACCCATTTTCTACCTGGAGATATATTAGTTGGCAATATTCGCCCCTATCTCCAAAAAATTTGGCTAGCTGATATAGAAGGTGGGTGTTCTACTGATGTCCTAGTTTTCAGAGCAAAACAAGGGCACTTTCCAACATTTCTATATTCTGTCCTACTCCAAGATAATTTTTTTGTCTATGCTATGAAGGGGGCAAAAGGAAGTAAAATGCCTCGTGGAGATAAAGAGCAAATTATGAGATATGAATTACCGATATCCACCCAAGAGAAGAATATCGGCAAACTGATAACTGATATATCCAATAAAATAGCTCTTAATTGTCAGATAAATGATAATTTAGAGGCGATGGCAAAGCAACTCTACGACTATTGGTTTGTGCAGTTCGATTTTCCTGATGAGAACGGACGGCCTTATAAGTCAAGTGGTGGTGAAATGGTCTATAATAAACGATTAAAGCGAGAAATCCCTATTGATTGGCAAGTCAAAAACTTAATAGACTTTGCTGAAATCAAGAATGGTGCAACTCCTTCAACTGCTGATGAAGCAAATTACGGAGGTGATATTGTGTGGATAACTCCAAAGGATTTATCAGACCAACAATCAAAATTCGTGTACCAAGGGGAGCGAAATATAACCAAACAAGGCTTTGATTCTTGCAGTACAAGTATGCTTCCAGTAAACTCTGTACTTATGTCAAGTCGTGCTCCAATTGGTCTTGTGTCTATCGCAAAACATAATGTCTGTACAAATCAAGGTTTCAAGAGCTTTATTCCCAAGAATATGGAAGATTCCATTTTTTTGTACTATTACATAAAACATCATATCAAGCAGATAGAACAATTAGGTTCTGGCACGACCTTCAAAGAAGTTTCAAGGGATGACCTTTGTAAATTTCCAATTCTTATTATTGAAGCAAAAGACGCTTATAAACAATGGATTGAATTACAAAATGGAATAGCAGATAAGCAGCTTATACTAAAAAAAGAAATCGCAGCACTTACTAAGCAGCGCGATGAGCTTCTTCCCTTGCTGATGAACGGTCAAGTATCGGTAAATTATCATTTATCTGACGATTAAGAGCAATCTTTCTATCTATTGATGAAAATATTGTCCCTATTCTTTCTTGTTCTTTGAGAGTAGGAAGTAGTACAGGAAAATCATTCAGAGCATCAATAGATAAAGCATATCGTTGACCACTTCCAGATGCGTTATTGGAAAAATATGTTCTAGCATAGTCTGTATGTAGCAATGCATTAAGATATTTCCCACTTAATTTATCTGGAGTCGGAATAACAAGAGCGTTATGATAGCCTAAAACGACATTATCAAAATTATCTGCTATATAAGTAGCAATACCTATATCATAACGTGTTTCACTATCTTTCGTTAAAGCTACTTGACCTCGTCGCAAATTAAATCTTTCAATCTCATTGGGGCGTGCCGTAGCTTCCATAAAATTGATTTCCATTTCAGATGTAATAGCCCAATTATAATACACATCTGTAAAATTGCACAATTTTATAGACAACTCCCCTTCTTTGCTTTTTTTATCTACACCGCTAATTTCAACTGTGGCGATATCGCCTAATTTATATTTCTGCATTTGCTTCTATTCATTAAAATGGTAAATCATCATCAGCGTTTATAACTATGGTCTTAGGTGGATATTTTTGTTTATAGAAATTTAGCAAAAATAATCCGACAGCAGACACTGAATTCACGATAAAATAAGCATAAAAAGGTTCTGATACTAAATAGTTTGAATCCGTTTTTCCATGAAATATTGTCTTGTCACTTCTCAAATCATCAATAGCTTTACAAGCATTCATCAAAGAACTGGAAAGTGTCTTTATTTCATTTGGAAGATTCACATCTGTGGTTAATTTAAAAGCCTTACATATACTTTTTATCAAATTTGAAAGAGTATCCTTTTCATTCCATGAGATATGAATTCTCGAATCTTTAAGTATCTCCTTAATAATACTCTCTAATGCAGAATTCGCAAGCCCTATCGCTAGACTTGGATCTGTTTCAACATTTCTGAAAGCTTTTTCAAAAGTCTGGCTAGCAGTTTCATAACTCGACTTTAGTTCATTTTTGAAAGTAGGTATACATGGTATATAGTCGGGAGTTTCCAGTCCTAAATCTATTGCAATCTTTAGCAGCAATTCTCCATCCATTGGATGAAGAGTTGCTAAAGCGTCTATAACATCTTGACCATCTTTTGATTTCTTCTTTATTATACTAAAATTTTCCCAATTTCCATACTCATCATATTCATGCCACTTTAGAATATACTGTTCGACATCAGCATATCCTCGATATATATCAAACAGTTTGTCATTAATAGACTTAACCAATGACATTTGATATTTGGGAGATATTTTTTCCATTACAGCTCTCTATCCATTCAACATAGCTCTGATTTCTTTGTCAAAGTCAGAATCTATCCGTTGAGTTTTATTAAAAATATCATATTCACCTTCAGCTTTTGCCTTAGCTTGCGATGCAGAGATACGTCCTTTGTCAGGAAGAATCCTATAGTCATTAAATGTCAGGAACTTATTGACACTGGCGGCAAACTGTTCCATCGTGAAAGTATTCTGTCGCTCAATTTGGTTTTCGATATAGTCGAAATATGAAGTGACAGCTCGTTCCAACTGGTGGATTTCTTTTTCCTGCAAATAATTCTTAGCTATTGACACATCCGATTTCAATATACGTCCATCAGGTGCATTCTTCCATGTGGTTAAGCCCATGTGATCTTTGGTATGATCTGACTTAGTATATATGATTTCCGCAGCCGTCTGTCCTGTAATAGCATAATGAAAGCGGTTTTGCACCATAGCATAGAACTCCTTTGTTGTGGGAGAAGTGCGATTATAGTCGATACTGCATTCAGCATAAATATCCGTAATTTGTTGCCAAATGCGGCGTTCGCTTGCACGGATGGAACGTACCCTTTCAAGCAACTCCCGGAAATAGTCTATGCCAAATACCGTTGTCCCTTGTTTTAGCCTGTCATCATCCAATACGAACCCTTTCCGGATATATTCATTGAGTATCTTGGTCGCCCATTGACGGAAACGTGTTGCCCTTGCAGAATTAACCCGATACCCAACGGCTATAATGGCATCAAGATGATAAAAATCAACCGAGGAAATCTGTGTCTTTCCCTCTATCGCCCCATGCCGAGTGGTTATTTCCATTTTGGAAACAACCACTTCTTTTATCAGCTCCCCTTCCTCAAAGATATTCTTCAGATGCTTGCTAATGGCTGGGACTCCAACTCCAAAGAGCTGCGCCATCGCTTTTTGCGTACTCCAGATAGTTTCATCTTTTATGACGACCTGTACCTTACCTTCTTCTTCAGGAAGATTATAAAGCAAAAATTGTATTTCATTCGTCATAGCTTATCTGATATTGGGATTAAAAGTCAAGCTATCAAGTTGTCTCATAATCTCTGTTTCCAAACGATGGCTTTCAGCAAACTGTTCCGTAAGCGTTCTTTTGTATTCTTCCATGCGAGAATTAAACTCCTCCTCGGTAATATCTACATAGTCAATCTTGATGTCGAAATACTGTCCGGCTGAAAGACTATACCCCTTCTCTTTGATGTCATCGTAAGTGACGGCAACCGAAAAATCCTCCACTGCCTCCTTATTCTGGAATGTACGGATAATCTGCTCGATTTCATCATCACTCAAGCGAACCTTTTTCAGACCATTGGCATCTTTATATTCCTCTCCAAGTTTGCTGGCATCAATAAGAATAACGCAGTCTGCTGTCGCCGATTTATCAAAGAACAGAACGCTCACATTCGTTCCGGTATTGGCAAATACATTACTTGGCATGGAAACACAGCCATATACAATTTTATCATCTACAATCTTTTGGAGAATATTCTTCTCTATTCCGGTTTTAGCTGTTATAAATCCTGTTGGGATAACGATAGCTCCTTTACCGGACTTTTTCAAAGAGTTGATAACGTGCTGAATGAAGCAAGTGTATATTGCCATCGATTCTTTTTTCTTTGCCGGCACTTTGGGCACACCAGCCCAAAAACGAGCAGGCATTGCAGCAATCTTTTCCCTTGTATCCGAAAAGTCCATTTTGAATGGAGGGTTGCTGACCACAAAGTCAAACTGGCGAAGTTGCTGTTTATCATCACTCTTATGATATGGATTGACCAATGTATCTCCTTGAATGGCATTATCAAGTGACGAGACCAAACCATTAAGCAACAGGTTCAACTTCAGCATTTTATTACTTCGCTGCGAAATATCTTGCGAAAAGATAGTACAACGGTCTTCGCCTATCTGATGACTGAGAGCCATTAAAAGTGTACCTGTACCTGCAGATGGATCATAGCATTCTATGCTATGCAAATCAGCGTTATCACCCACAAGCAATCGCGCCATAATAGTTGCGATGGCATGGGGCGTATAATATTCTGCATATTTACCGCCGCCAGCTGTATTGTAATCTTTAATCAGATACTCAAAGATGCTGGAAAAGAAATCATAGTTTTGAGCAAACGCTTCTTCAAATGAGAAGTTGACGAGTTTATCCACCAAAGCTCGCGCAAAGGGAGCACGTTGTGCACTGTCCGTCACAAATTGCGTCAACGGTTCAAAAAGCGGTATCTTGGTATTTGCCGTAGTCTGAGTGGAGAATACATCTGCATTTTTCTCGGCAATATCCGTCATTGTCGAGTCAAAGATAGTATCAAAGTCTCCTTTCCCCTGCTGATTCCAAAGATTGGCGATAAGGTGATAGGGCTCCAGCATCGGCACATCCGGAGAAATCGCACTCTGCAAAAGCAGTCGTTCATCATCTGATAAGGCTTCATAAGCCTTTTCCCATTTTACATCACTATTTAGTTTTTCGGCAATATTGCTCTTGGCATTCTTGATCTCATAGCCGAATTTATCATTCAAGAATTTATACAAAAATACCTGAGTGATGATCTTATACTCATTACCGTCATTACCCATTCCATAGGTTTGGCAAGTTGCTTTCAAGCTGTCTATAAGCTGGAGTGTATTTTCTTTAATTGCAGACATAATCGTTAAGCCACGCCATATGTGGCGTTATATTGATTGATATATTGTTGGGATATTCTCGACTGGATAAACTTGTAATCTTCCATTTCAGGCCTTATCTGAGGGAAATGATACAAACATCCATTGATAAGTGACATTACAGTACGATTGAAATAGGCATCCTTCTTCAAAATATCATTGCGGTCATATACTTTCGCATCGACATCTTCTTTAATGATATTCAGAATAGCCATGATTTCATCATCAAGGAATGAAAACATCGGTTTCTGGCCTTTTTCTTCCCTTTCTTTATTGACCTCGCGGATACGTTTGTGCACACGAGCAAATTTCTCATCGCCTTTATATTTTTTGAGCAGTGCCGTATTTCGCTTCTGAAGGTCTTGCAACCGTTTGATAATATCATCCAAAGCTTTGGTTTCCTCATTAAATTTGGCTATGGTATCTACAACAAAGCCATGCTCTTTAAACCTTGTCATAAAGGCTTCACGCAAGGAGATAAACTCCGGATCATCTTGGTCAAAGTTCTGAGTAAAAGAAGTAATGGTACGCTGCCATTTTTCTTTAAGTTCCACTCCACCAGCAATGAGACGCATTTCTTCCTGACCTATTTTTGAGAAGTTAAACTCAATGTCAAGCATAGCTTCATTGATTAGCATTTTGGTTTCTTCGCCTACGCTGAAAGCCTCCTTTTGATTGATGACATCGATGCGATGCTGAACTTCAGACAACAATTCTGGCAACTTCGTAATCTCCAATTTGGCAAATCTTTCCTTCATATCGTCATCGCCGAAAGTGCGTACGATATTGGCCATATTCTTAGCGGCTACCAATGCGTGTTTCAAATCAAGTAGCACTGCTTTATCCTCTTCAGTTGAGATTTCCGAAGAGAACTCTTCTGCATTGTCGTATGAATAGTCAAATAGACTCTGGCGGATTTTCTTCATCTGACTGATGATTTCCTCTTTATCTTCGATAACCTGAGTAAAAGTATCAGTCGCACTACCTTCTCCGGTTTCATCTACATCATTAAAGCGATTCAGTTCCTGCAGGTAAGCCTCGTTCGTTTCGTCAAAATTCCTTTTTATATCGGCAAAGTCTATCAAAAAGCCATAACGCATATCCTTATAAGGACGGTTTACACGTGTAATCGCCTGTAAAAGATTATGATCCTTCAGTTTTCGTCCAAAGTATAAGCGTTTCAAACGAGGAGCGTCAAATCCGGTAAGCAACATATTGAAGACTATAAGAATATCTATAGTCATATTCTTTTTAAAGTCTTTGACTATCTGTTTACGTGTCTCTTTATCTTCAGTGTCATGAAGAATTATACCGGCTTTAAGAGGTCTGTATTTAGAAGCATAATCAACTTCAGGCTCTCCGAGCACATATGAGCCATCCGACAATTTTATCTTTATTGGCTTAGGCTTATATTTATCCCACTCTTCTTGGAATACATCGTAAAGTCTTCTGGCTTGCTCACTGGTTTCACAAATAACCATACCTCCTAAGGAGTTGTCACCTTGAATCTTACGAAACTCTTTTAAATCCGTAATGATATAGCGAGCCAATTCATTTACATAATTCGGATGCTCAATGATTTCGGATTTCCTGACATCCTTTTTCTGTACCAGCGTTTCCAATTTATCATAAACGTCAGACAATCGCTCTTTGTATGACGTCTCTATATCTTCGCGAATGATTTTCAATGTATAACCATCAGCAATAGACTTATCGTAATAATAAGTGTGAAGATAATCTCCGAAGACCTTACAGGAAGCACGTTCTTCTTTAAGAAGAGGTGTTCCAGTCAAGGCAATTTTAACGG
The DNA here is from genome assembly GCF_056640955.1 of Parabacteroides sp. KHUB-02. Classification (NCBI taxonomy): domain Bacteria; kingdom Pseudomonadati; phylum Bacteroidota; class Bacteroidia; order Bacteroidales; family Tannerellaceae; genus Parabacteroides; species Parabacteroides sp. KHUB-02. Next base: position 2,589,845 of record NZ_JBWQEV010000001.1, read on the forward strand.
CATCCGTATCAGCCTCAAACAAATTGGCAAGAAAACATCCTCCGGGTTTATATCCTCTGTGCGCTTCATCAAGAATGAAAATACGTTGAAGATTGGTTGCATAGTCACTTATACGCACCTTTTCTTTGTCTTCAGCAAAACGCTGTATATTTACAACTGTTATTTCTGCTTGACCGCTAGTTCCTTGCTGCGCTTGATTATTACGGAATTGAGCCATCAATTCGGCTCTTGAATTGGCAGTGCTGACAACAAGTCCTCTTGCCTCAAACTCTTGTGTAGCCTGCTCCAACAAATCAAGGCGGTCAACTATAAAATAGAATTTTGCGACCTTATTCTGATGAGCATAGAAATCATTAAGAATATAAGCCAAATGATATGACAATGCTGTTTTTCCACTTCCTTGTGTATGCCAAACAACACCGGATTTCACGCCCTCTGACAACTTTTTTCTAATCGCTAACGATGCAAATAATTGCTGATAGCGCATGATGTGTTTCTGGTCGGTAGACTCTATTTTTCCATCAACTTCCCTCTCGGTTTTCACATATGCAATTCCATATCTTATAATATAAAGCAACCTTTCAGGAGAACACATTGAAGTCAATATCCTGTTGGTCGGAGTATTATAGCCAAGATTGGTTTGATATTCTGGGCTGGTATGAATCACTTGGCAGTTATAATCAGATAAAATTTTCTTTTCAATCTCCTTATCTATATCTTGATAAGGAAAATCCTGATGGAAAGAGGCTATTTTTTGACTTCCTATATTATCTTCTCTAAAGCAATTGAATGGAGAATACGAACGCGCACCAGTGCAATAAAATGCACCTTGTATCGGAACAATACCACCTAATGTATCATACTCCATATTATTGGAGAATATCATCAGTTGCGTGATATTGATAAAATGACGAAACTTTTTATTCGGGAATCGTTCTCTATTCATCCGGGCACTTTCAGCCACCATCCCGCCATGATTGTTGGGTTTCTTTACTTCTACAAAACAAAGAGGCAATCCGTTGACAAATAAAGTTATGTCCGGTCTAAACTCATCTTGCCCATTTTTACATGTAAACTCTGCTGTAAAGTGAAACGTATTATTGCTGATATTGTCAAAATCAATCAACTTTACAGGAGATACAGATTTCAAACGGTTGTAAAATCCCCTTCCAAGATCATCATCGTTAAGTTCTTTTCTTATATCTTTCAGAATTTGAAGATACTCTCCTTCATGTCCGGGATTCAATTTTTTGAACTGCAGCTCGAATACTTGTAGAAGAATATTTGTATCGCCATCATAAACAATACCATTCATATCCTCATGTATTTTACCGAAATATGAATATCCTAACCGGGTAAGATGCACCATTGCCGGCATCTGAACCCGTGTTGCTTCCGTAAATTTACTCATAACTGTGTACTGTTTGATGGCTTTCCACCCGATTACTAAGTAACAACTGCGTCACATCAACGCCAAGTAAATCTGCGACTTTATTCAGAGTATACAAATCTGGCTGCGTTGTATTGGTACACCACTTTGATATGGTAGTCGGATTTACACCCAATTGTTCAGCCAGCCATTTATTCGTCCGTTTACACTCAACCAGTACTACTTTTATTCGATTCAATTCTTTTCCCATTGCTATACAATTGCCTTTGAATGCAAATTTAATGATTTTATTTGGTTCTTCCTTCAATGGCTTTGTTTTTATAGCAACTTAACAATTAACCAAGAACAATATTGTACAAGGGAACTAAGTTCACTCTGATTTCAAGCATACAAAATTCTTTCAGAAAGGCTCTTTAGTTATATGTTTAATCTCCCCTGTTATTGCATCCTTCAAAATAGCTTTTATAAATTCGCCTGCATCCAATGCTACAATTTTTGTTTGATGACTTTCTTCTTCTTCAAATTTTACTTCTTTGATTTTGACTGCACCCCAAATGGTATCAAGAAAAGCATCTTGAAATTTAAATATGTGGCAACAACCATGTTTAAAATCTTGAGGGAGGCTGCTTTGAAGATTATTCAAAGAAGATATTACTTGCCCGCTTGAGTCTCTTATCAAATCATCTTTAGTTTGCAATGGTATATGAGTAGCATTGCTCCATCGAGTTGAACGTTCGAAATCACTCATAATATCTAAACGTTTTTTATAATTGGTAAAATCATAGCCATTATCTTTTGCCCAGTCCTCATCGATAAGAAATAGACTGTGTCTTACAGACATATGAGTGCAAAATTCAATTTCTGCAATAATTCCTTCTCCAGATTTTGGCGACCTCAATTCTTTTAAGCTGATTCCATAATGCTTAGCATATTCTTTAGCACCTTTTTGATAACCTTCTTTTGTCACCATAATACCGGAAACATTATTCAAGTCCGATAATACACCGTAAAAATCTCGGATTTTTCCTACTGGGATAAGTTGTTTGTAATTTTTACATTCGATAGCAACTTTATGCCTAAGTCCAGCTATTTCATATAAATCCCGCAAAACGAAACGTGATGGTTGTGAAAAACGAAATGCGTTTATTGAAACAAAAACGAAATGTGCTTCAAATTTAATCCGCAAAGTAACCGCCTATTTGCAAAATCAAAGCAAAACACCTTCTTTATACATAAAAATAAACGGCATTCAAATGGACTTCTAACCCTATTTGAATACCGTTTTTTATTGCCGGCTGTGGTAAAAAAGCGTCTACTAAAGTTGTTTATTCCATACTTTTTTCGTACCTTTACAAAGTAGTTAAGATGGATTGTTATAGCCTTTTATCGTATGTCGAATAGGCTTCTACTTGCGGGATGCGACGTATAATGCCTTTCCCGATGTTATCCAAACAACGTCCTAACGTCCGGATCATGGCCGGAATGATTTCTCGCTCATAAAAGATGCGAGGCTGCGCATCATAGTCTATTTTTACTATCTCCTGCTCGCAAATATCGCCGGTGTCATAGCCGGAGTCTGCCCAAAACCATGTGGCGGCGGTTATCGGTTCCCCTCGTTTATACGCCCATTTGATAGATGATGCCCCGCGCCCATAAGGTAATGGGGACGGATGGAATATCAACGTACCCCAGTTCGCCTCTTTCAGTTCTTCATCGGAAACTTTCACCGTAAGGAGTGGCGCAATGGCAAGGTCACAACGATACCCTTCACACCAAAGCGTATGCCCTTTTGCCTTAACGAACATTTCGGCCGCCTTGAATGCCTCCGACTCGCAATTTCCCAATATTTTAATTACCATTCCCTATATATTTAAATGCCTGAACCGCCCTGAAATGGCCGCCATAACCGGTTGCCGCACGATCAGACTTATTTAACCTTTGGGCCGAACGTGCCATCGAAGCCGCGCTGCGCCCTTTATTAACTCCATATAAATGTGCTCCGGTTTGTATCCACTTTTTAGAGTGACGTAACGCTCCACATAGTTGCGGGTGTGAAGTGTGAAAGAACACCGGGTAAGGTTTACCACATCTACCATGTCCCTGAAGATGATATTCACAAACGGCCGCTAAAAATTTAGTACCAACACCTATTCCCTGCCATTCGGGAAGTACTACCAACCGGGTGGACCGGTAAGCCTTTGCCGTAAAGAGTGGTGTTACCGCTAAATGGCAGACGGGCTCACCACCGACAAAGCCCACGAAATACTCGGCCGCAACCGGCATAGGAAGGTCTAAATAATAATGCTGCTTAAACAACCTTGGGAATATAGTTCCCCTGACTTTATAAATTTGAAGTTCGAGTTTTGGACGTTGCCGAAGGCAGTCACGGTCGTAAAACCGTGCCTCCGCAGTATCATACACCCAGTCAGGTTGTAGCCATTCGATTATATCATAGTGGCAGGAAAGAAGCACGATCTGCCCGCTGCCACGTCTCCATGTCTTCGAGAATGCGGCGGCCCCGACCTTGGCTATCTGCCGGTCAATGACCGATGTAAACTCGTCCACCACGGCGTGCTGCGGTCGCTCGCACGCTAAACGCGCAAGGCCTGCCCGGAACTTCTCGCCGTTACTCAACACATGGAACGGCCGGAGCCACGCTGGAACATCACCAAGGCCAACTGCCGAAAGCATACCCGTCACCGTGTTGAAGTCTCCGTCAGGAGCAATACAGTCCACAATCGGCTTATCCTTATCCCAGCCGGAATAGAGGTCATAAATAGGTTCTTTGAATATTTTGTTTCCAATACTGGTTTTTCCACTACCGGATGGTCCAACGATCAATCCGATTTGCCATTCCCGGTCCTCGATTGGTAGCTCTACTGTCTTTTCCCAATCACAGCCTTTTTCTGCGTTGAAAAGGCTTTTTACCCGTGCGGCCCGATAGCTGTTGAAGTCGCTACAATGGTGTTGTACCTCTATTCTCATACATTCACCACTTTAAGGGTTAGACCTTCTTTCAGGAGACGTTCGTAAATCTCCTTTTGTTCTTTTTCATCTGTGCAAATGACGATCACGCCATATTGCGGCTTGTAAGTGTACTTGCCCATACTTGTCTCGTTTTAAGGATTTGGAACAAAGGTAGAACCAAACTATCTAGTGAGCGAATTTACGCTTGATCTTGCACTGCACGGCCCATGCAGTCGCTTGATAAATAGCGAATGATATCGTACACCTTTCGCTCGCTCAAGGCATATTTGTCAGAAAGGACGGCCACGATATAGGTTGTCTTTTCACCCGCCGCCCGCATTCGGGTATAATCATCGAACAAATCGACATACAAACAATCGCTTGTCCTTATTCCGGCGTTAAATAGACGCTGGAGCAATTCCTTATTGAAAGAAAGTATCTCGTATATTGTCATAATCTCCAAAAATTAAAGTATATTTGTATTGCCAATCACATAAAACAAAAACGAGCTATCGCAACTGAAGGCATACAGCCCCCGGTCGTGCGGTAGCTCGCATTTGTTTGTTAGTATGTGATTGGCGTCTTTACTAACAGCCGGGGGCTTTTATTTGCCCGCCCCCGATAAAGGCTTATAATATTTTCTATCTGTTCTCCAACACTTCCACCCTCTTCTCAAGTGCCTTGACCTTGGCGTGAAGCTCCTTGATTCCGTTGATCCCGAAGGCGGTCAACATCTGGATATAATCCACGCCGTAATAGGAATCCCCGTTATCCGGTGTTATGAGTTGTACCGCCTCCGGAAGAACCTCTCGGACGGCTTGCGCCGACACGCCGATGCGAGGGATCTTGTCCTCGTCCTCCTTCATCGTGTAGTAGAAGGCGGATATACCCTCCAGCTTATCCAGCACGTCCGGGATATCGAAGAAGACGCTCTTTAGGCGGATGTCCGAGGAGGTCAAGCCTTGGTAATTGGTGATATACACATGGGCCGTGCTCGCGGCGTCCTTGTTGATATACAGGTTGGCTATATTCCCGGGACTGTTCCATCCATAGATACCGTTGCCGTTATCGATCCGTACCCCCAGAAACGGATACCTCCCGCCCGGGGCGTTAAACACGACCCCGTTGCCTTCTTTATATAATATTTTGGGGACATCCAAACTGGACGCATTGACAGAGTCACAAGACAACATCCCCTCGATATATACCTTGTCTGAGAATCGGGCGGCCCATCCATCCGTGTAGCCTATCGACGCCGCCCCGCTGACAACAAGAATAGCGTCGTTGATGCCGACCAACGCATTCCCTCCCCATACGAAATTCCCGATCTTGACGATATTGGAGGTGATGCTTTCCACGTCGATCTCCGAGGCAGCTATCTTCCGTGCCATCAGCAAATCGGTCGCCACGCTGGAGAAGTTCGCCCCGAAGGTGTCCCAATAGGCGGTATTGGTCGGATGTTTCCCCTTGAAGGTAGGCTCGTTATCATCCACCTTCGCCACATAATACGTGCGGGTGCCATCGCTATTCTTGATCGATACGATATCGGTAATCTTGGAGCTGGCGTTATAGGTAGCGCTTGAGTCGTAATCGCCACGGTAGGTGCAGCGGGGGCCACGATCGCCACGGGGACCGGGATCGCCGTCTTTCCCGTCCTCGCCATCCGTGCCGTCTATCCCGTCCTTTCCCGGTTTGCCTTCCTCTCCCTTGATCTTGGATACGCTCCACGCGCTCCATACCCCGTTTCTCTTGGTGCTGGTGGCCATCCAGACCGTGTCCGTGGACTGGGTGTCGCTCCATTGCTTGTTCGTATTAGGATGACCGTTCGGGGCTGACGGGCTCGCTACGGATGAGAACTCCACGTCGAAATCGGCCGTATCCGTCATCTGCCTCGGGGACATCCATGCCGTTTGCTGGGGTTCCTTCCCGTCCGACGAGAAGATCCGGGTGGAGGCCCACAGTATCGCCTCGCCGGACGGTATCCCGTCGCTCCATCCCTCCGTGGTCGGCAACGGGGAGGCGTACGAGCCGCCAACAGGGGTATCGGGCGTGGCGTTCGTGCGGATGAACACCGTGCTCTTGAAGCTGTTCGAGCCTTTCGATACCAATGGCTTCCAGAACCTCGTGTTCGTGGGATCGGTACCGGGCGTGGTCTGGGATATACACTTATACACGTTACCATCGTAAGATACCTTGTCGCCGGGGTAATAGACGGACTTATCGGAGTAAGCGCCCCGATCCACCTCCGGATAGTCGATCTCGCCGGAGGGCGATTGGTAGATACTGCCTTTCAACACGAGACCGTCTCGCTGGTCATATGAGAGGAAAGCGTTGTCATCGCCGATCCGGAACGCCTTGGAGAGCATGTCCCAGTATTGCGTGCCGTCCGTGTTGATGATCTTGTTCAGCCGCATCCAGCCCGGGCCGATCTCGCTGAAGCCGTAAAGCGTGGAGAAACTGCGCTGGCCGTCCACCTCTGTACTCAAGGCCCCGCAAAGGAGATTGTAATACGAGCCGTCATCCAAGTCCCTCGGCTCCTTGCTGAGAAGGAAAGAGCCGGACGATCCCGACTTGGTGCAGCGGGCGTACAGGTACATGGCTTCCATATCATCACCTAGATAGGGAGACGTATAAGCCGCCACGTTCCAATACCTGTACTCCGTCACCTTGTGGGAGGGGGCGAGCGAGTCTATCCCCAACGTCATGTGCTGCAAGATTCCGGAGGGGGTGGCAAGCGTACGTTTCCGCTGGTCATACGTGAAGGCGTGATCCACCTCGGTGACCGCCTGTCCGTCCTCCGTGGGAATACGGTTGACGAAACGGAACTGCAACGACTCATGTCCCACCAATACCGACATGGTGCGAAGCCACGACATCGCCTGCCCCTTACCGTAATCCTTGAACGCTTTCTCCAGCATCCCCTGCATCTCCATCGCGTCACGCCAACGGCGAAGGGTGAACGATACGGCCTGCTTGTGTCGTGTCTCGTTCGTCACCTCCTCGCTCTCCAGCTTGCCCAGCTCATCGGACAGGAAACCGCCTACCGGCGTGTTGGATAGCTCAAGCTCCGGACTGTGGGGCCTGTTGATGTAATCCCTCACCCCGGTGATCCGGATCAGGATGCCGTCCGGCTGGAATTGCGGGTCGCTGAAATCGACATAACCGCCGGGGACCAGCTTGGCGCCGATCGCCAGCCAATTCTTCTTGGCCCATATGCCGTCCAGCTCTCCGCTGAACGTGAATTGCCGCTCCTCACGCTCGTAAAGGTAGCGTACCGCCTCCCGGAACATGTCCCAGCTCGCCCCGGTCTTGGTGGCGTTGTCGCATACGTAGGCGGCGGGAAGGGATATGTTGAAAACGGCGTACTTGTCGCCGACCTCCGGATACAGGGAGGCGTTCGGCAGCGTCATGCCATCCTGCTCGGACGAGACGATCTCGAACTTACGACCGTCATGTACGTACTTTACGTCGAACTCACGGCCCGCCAGACGGCCAGTCTGGAAAATAACCGTCATGGTCTGGCCGGCGATCAGGCAATCCTCGAAATTGAGGTTGGCGGGGACCGATGAGTCATAGAAGTTGTAGAACGTGACATCGTTCCCGTCCGTGTCCTTGCCCGGCTCCGTATCGGTCTCGCTCACCGTGCCGACACGGGAAGGATAGATGTCGCTGGCGTCGTAGCTGTCCTCGTTATAAGAGGAAAGGGGCCTGTCCGCACGAGTGACATACATCCCGTCCTTGTCGGTCTTGTACCGTCTGCCTTGGTAGGAAAGCTCCTGTGACTTGGGAAGCAACAATGTCTGGCTACCGTAGACCGAGTAATCGATATTCCGCTCGCCGCCTTGCACGTAAAGGATCTCAACGGGGAGGTTGTCGCCTTGGTTCGCACGACCTACACCGGGAAGGAATCCGTTACCTTTTCCGTAGGATAGCTTTAGAGGAGCGTCCTTGTAATACTCCACCTTGCGGAGGTTGATAGTTTTGCCCACGATCTCGAACTCCGTGTCGAACTCCTCGGCCAAACGCCCCAATACAGCCCAGCATTTCTCATGGTTGAACGACAACAGTTTCTCCGGGGCCTCGATCACCGTGCCGACCGTCCAGCCGGAATCATAGAGATTGAGGTTATCCACCAGCAGCTCCATGAACATCCCCGGCGTGGCCGTCATGACGAACTTGAGCTTGTACGGCTTGTCAGACAACAGCTTGTACTTATATTTTTTCAGGATCTCCTCGTTGCCGCCGAAGGTGACGGTATAGTCGAAGACCCTCGTGCCCTCCTTCTTGAAATCCGAAGGGTACCACAGCGTGTACCTTTCCCCCTGATACTCGATATACGCCCCGGTGGGCAGCTCCACGTGATCCACTAGGGAGTAACGCAGCTCCACCTTCTTCGCTTGCGCTATCGCCCGGTAACGATAGCTGTCATCGTCCACCGGGATGTCAAGCAATACCTCGCCCGTCTTATCATAGATACGCATCTCGAACGGTATTTAAAGGGTGTTCGAGACGCTTTCGGGTATACCCAGCAAGGCACGCACCCTCGTCTTACAATCGCTTCTGTAACGCTCCAGCTCCGCGAACTCCGCCTCGAACTCGGCCATCCTTGCCGTATCCGAACCTAATTTATTGAGGGTGATCGCCTCCACCCTGTCAGCGGAATATCTCGCACGTACGAGCCCGGACACGAACCGCTCGTACGTGGCATCCGCAGCCTCTATCAGCGTGCCGCCATCCTCGCACGTGCCGGTATAGGCGTAAGCCACGCGGGGCTCCGGTTCCGGTTCGCCCCCGTGACCCTCCGGAACGTGGTTCTCCAGGACCTCCTCGTTCAGGTATAACAGGTAATGGTTGTCATCGTATTTTACGAATGTCTTTCTCTCCGTGTAAATCGCTCTTGTCTCCATATATTTAAATGTTTTTTAGCCGACCCGGGAGGATCGGCCAAGAGCGATCCCTACGGGTCAAGTGAACCTGAAAAATTTCTTACCGAACTTGTTGGTGAGCACCTTTATCACGGTATCCACCGGCAAGTCCTCGTGAGAGAAGTCCGTGAGCGCCTGGTCGATCAAGACGGCGGAACCGGTGAAAGCGTAACGCTCCTCGCCTTTCCATCGGAAACGTATGGCGAGGCACTTCTTTGGCGTGCCGTCCTCGTTTCTCTCGATCTTGCTATCCTCGATTTTATAATCAATCAACTCTATGAGTTTATCATCCTCCGGCCCTCGTTTATCCTCCGGTATCCGGGTATCATAAAGTATATCCTCGAATCTCATTTTCCGGTCGGCCGGGAGATCCTCCCACGGACTTTTTTTATTCCTTATCACCTGTCCCAGTCTTTTCCTTGGTGTTTCCATTCCTAATTTATTTAATAGATTACTCGTATCAGCGTGTTGGATGAAGCCTATACGGGAAGAGGCCCTCCTCCTTATCTCCTCGTCCGGCAAACCCTTCTTTCTCAGTCTCGCTATCTGGCGGCAGAGAGCCACCTTGTTACGTTTCCGGACACGGACATGATCCGGGAAATGCACGTATCCCCCCGTATCGACACCGTCCGTCACGTGCCCGATCTTCCATCTCGGGTTAAGACCGATCCTAAGCTCGTTAGCGTAATAAAGACCGATCCACTCGATGACAAGGTGCAAGAATACGGTGTCCTCATGCAGTATCAGGACATCATCGGCGAGACGGTAACAGAAGTCCAGACGGTTCAGATATCCCTTGAACCTGTCCGAGAGGTATTGGATCCCCTTGGATAACTCCTCCATGTCCTTGTCCGTCTTGGCGGTGGCCATCCTCTCCTCGATATATCTTCTCGTATAATACCCGACCAAGGCCGGGCATTCCCCGACATGGAAGCACCGCTTCAAATCGTGATCGAAAAGATAAAGATAGACAAGCGAGAAGAACTGCGCCAGCTTCGTGCCGGGAAACATACCGGTATCCCCCTCGACGCTGTCAATGATCTCATCAAGCCTTCGCAATAAATGATTATCCTTGATACGTGTCCTGAGCTGGCTTTTCAGTACCGGGTGATTGACGGTCGGATAGAAGTGGTGGATATCGCACAGGAGATAGTCGGTGGTACGTTCCGGATATTTTCTCAGGACCTTCCGGATCATCCTCATGTAGGCGTGGGGACCGCGTCCTTTCACCCCTCCGTAGGTATACGCGGAGAAGGATCTCGTAAAATAATCCTCCACCTCATTGAGCATCGCCCAGTGCTGGACATGATCCGGGAAAGGGAGCATCCCGATAAGACGTTTTTTCGGCTCATGGACGGTCATGAAACGATACGGGGAGGTTACGAACGTCCCGTTTTCAAAAGAGTATAGGAGATCGGAAAGGTTCTTTTCCAAGTCCGCCTCGAATTTTGTTATGGCCTTTTTACCATGCTTGTTCTTGCTGGCATGATCAAAAGCCTTAAAATAATTATCCTTCCGGGCTATATTCCCGGAAAAGCCACCTTTTCTCCTCATTCGTGTCTCTAGTGTCTAATAGTGTCTAGTGTCTGCAATTGCCATCGGGTCATGAGCCGTCGGTTAAACCTACCGGGACTATACCTTTAGCCTCGCTTTTTTGTCAAGTGACAAGGTCCCTTCTCCACTTCATATAAAAAATCCTCGTTCGGCATGTTAGGGGCGACGACCAGTCCACGTAAGCGCGCGAGACCGCACAGTCACCAAGGAGGCACGCTAAGCCGGCACTAGCACCGCTGTACGCAGGACCACGACGGAACGGACAGCGAAGGCCGGAAATAGCGTTGTCGTTATACCAACCGTCGCAATAATAGGTGCTGGAGCTGCCGGAGGCGACAGTCGGGGCGGAGCATAGGTTCTGCATACTGAACTCAGTGATATATTTCCAGCCACTGGGATCGTTCTTAGGAACCCTCGCCGCCTTTATCAGGCCCTCGATCGAGTTGATGTTGAAAGCCGAGTAAAGGGACGGGGCTACATAATAATCTCCGCTACCGTCGGACAGCTTGTTTATCAAGGAGCCACGCTCGATCAGACCGATATGCCCGTAGAAGTTCTTCAAGCCTAGGAAGCAAGGGACGTGCGCTTGGTGGACGGTACCACCGTCCGAGCCCTTCACGGCGTAGTCGCTCACGCCGACTGAGTCCCCCAACTCGATCCCTACGCTCGTCGGAATAATCGGATAACCACCGTTATGGCTCGACCAAGGATCCCAAGACCATTCCGTAACTCCCTTACCGGTACCGCCCTGATATAGGCCATTGGAGTCCTTTACCGGGTTCAACGCGGACTGGCAATCACGGGTACCCATGATAAGGCGGTAGAGATAACCGACGACGCTGTTCGCGACGAACCAGCCGGATTCCCAGCCCTCACCCTTCTTGCGGGCGGCCGTGCCGAAAGCCGCGGCGTTCATGTTCGTGGCAACCATGCCTAGCTGCGTGTTGTGCTTCCCGTCCCTCGTCGCGTCGTTGTTCCCGCCACGATAACGGGGATCGTCGCTGACGACGGAGACCAACGTGCCGCTCGTACGATCCATGACGCCGGCTCCCAAGGCCGACGTACCCCCGGCCGGGATATAATAGTTCAAATGACCCTCGATCGGGGTCGGGCTCACGGCCTCGTAATAATAGGTGGAGTCTACCCACCAAGAGTAGTAGTGGGCGTTCCAGCACCACAGGTAATCGCCCATCGTGCCGTCCAAGGCGGCGGGACTGCCGTCGGCGAAACGATGGTGGTTCGTCGGGTCAAGCTTACGCCGGCTACGGTCAACGGACACGAGGTAGCAGCCCAGACCGATCACGGAGGGAAGATCCCGCAGGAAATCGATATTACCGTAGGACTCGCCGACTGGCGTGCCCTGACCACGTTTCCAGCGACGGATAGCGATGTGCTTGTTCACGATCGATACCGCATCGGCGAAAGGGATCCTCACTGACTCGCCCGTTTCCTTGGACACTCCCTCGATCAAATACTTGGAGGGCTGGTTCGTGTCGGCCAAGGGCAGCTGGTCGATTGTCTTGCCGTTATCGAAGGCCGTGATGATAGCGCGTACCTTCTCCTCCTCTGCTGTTGTTAATGACATGATTCTGTATATTAAAATGTTAGACAATTATACCTTTCGTATCCGGCTACCGGATAAAAATCTCATCACGCTACCGGCCTTACGAATGACCGGGGCAGTAACCTCAATGACTATCGTTTGGGACAACGAGGTGTTATGCGACGGGATAACGTGGATCGTGGCCGTGCCGGTCTTACGGACAGTCAAGTTTCCACGTGGGTCCACGTACAACGCATCACCGGAATAAAACGCCTGTTGAAATATCACATTAGGTAATACATAAGCTGGAAAAAGACTCACGGCTATCTTCTGGGCGACGGCATTCCCTAACGTTATCCTCTTGACATATTTCAGCTCCATACGGGTAGGGGCAAGAAGCGCTTGACTCATCAACGATTGCTCGGCCGCTTTCATGGAAGCGATCTGCGCATTGCCCTCGGAAATCATCGCCTCAGCCTCGACAGCGGCAGCCAAAGCCTCATCAGATGCTCGACCGGCCAAATCAGCCTGTTTCCCAGCCTCCAACGCTTTAGCGTTAGCCAAACCCGCAGCAGAGATAGCGTTCCTCGTGGCCTCGATAGCCTTATTCGCCTCCGCAAGGGCGGTCTTGGCCGCTTCCGTTGCCTGCGTACCACGGGCGATACATTTCCACCAAGCCGTATCGGTCAAGGGGTGGTTCTTGTTTCCGTCCTTGACACAGAGGTAGCAGCTATCATCCGTGACGACGAAATCGAAGGTGTTGTACGTACTCGCCGTGGCATAAACGCCCTTATCGACGAACGCCACCTTCCCCAATACTATCTGACTCATTATAATTCCTCCTTCCTTTTTTTGGTCATACGTTCAAATACAGCTCACCGGTCTCTAGGTTGAGCTTGACAAGGTTTGGTGACACCTCGTCCTCGTAGGACATCACCAGCGTCATGTCGGCGGGGTTGATCGTGAAGGTCGGGTACAAGACGCCTCCCTTAGCGAGGATGCCCGTATCGACATACCTGTCCCCATCCAGATCCCATTTCCACCAGTTGCCGTTATCGCCAACCTTCCACGGGTGGTCGGCCAGCTCTTGCGCGCGGTCACCCTGTGTCTTGGCGAAGTTACCCTGCGTGTTGGCGTAAGAAGCTTTCTCATTCGCCAATTTCGCCGCGTCATTTGCGTTTTTAGTTGCGATCTCGGTATCTTCCTTGATCTTCTCTAGCCCATCGTGGGCGGTATTAGCGTTAGCCGCGGCTTTATTGGCTAGATCAGCCGCGGTATTAGCCTTACCGGTTGCGGTATTGGCGTTCCCTGTTGCGGTGATGGCGTTCGCCGTGGCCGTATTAGCCTTTGACGTGGCCGCCTCGGCGTTCAGCTTGGCGGTGTTGGCGTTGGAGGCCGCCGTATTGGCCGCCTTGGTAGCGGCACGGGCGTTGGAGATCTCCGTGAGCATGTTCTCGTAAGCCGTCTGGATGGTTCCGAGGCTCACCTTCACGCTGGTTTGTATACCGTCTATGATCTTGCAACCGATCGTGTACAGACCGGTAAGGCTGTCAGCCAACGCGAGTTCCGATATTTTCTTCTTCTTTTTAGGCATATATGTTCAAGTCTATGTAATACTCCCCGTCCTCCGTGACCACCAGTTCCCCGGCCTCGGTAGCCAGCAGGTAATCGACACCATCCATCCGGAACACCGTGAACTCCAGCGTGAGGTTGAATGTCACCACCACACGCCCCCGGAGGCTCTCCAGTTTCCAGCCGGACGTCCTCTTGTAGTAGCAGGGGTATTCCTCCACGTTGTAATCCACGTACAACGAACGCTCGCCCGGCTGGATCAAGGCATCCAACAGAGCGTCGTAACAACTCCAGAATGTCGTCATTGAGCCGGCGATGAGACAGCATTCAAGAGTGACCTCCTTGCTATTATACACCACCTTGCCGGCATCGTAGATCCTACCGTCAACGTCCAGTACCGTACGGGACAGGTTAGTCTTCACGGTCGGGGATCTCATGATCTCGTCCCGGCCCTCCGTCACCATCACGCCGTATCGATCCAAGGGTACGCCGTCAAGCTCGTACTCGGATGGAGGAACATACGCTCTACCCTCCGGGATCGCCACGGACGAGGGTCTTACGGGCCGGTCCTCGGCGAAACGTAACGTGAAGGCCTCCAACGTGTCCCAATCCTCATACGCCGGGCTCTGGATGAGTCGCAAGCTCCACTCCCTGCCCAGCGAGGGGATACGGAAGAGGTGATACCCGGACTTCGATAGGTGCTCGACAAGATCGCCGGCGGATCTTCCGTCCATGTCGCGGACGAACGTGATGTTGAGCTCCCGTGGTTTCAAGGTGGGCTTTTCCAGGTCCGGCTCTATGCCGTCCTCGTCCGGCCAGTCGTTCCTGTCCGGCTCCACCAGCTCGGGGAAAGGCAGGAGGCCGTCGTAGCCGCCTCGGGTGATCCATACGCCGAAATCGATGTAGGCGTCCCGGTTGTCTATATATAATCGTCCCTCTCTCATCTAGTCCTCATTTTTATACCGTTGTCCCTCATGTCCCGCTGGGCGTTGCGGATTTGCCCCAGGTATTTCTCTATAGCCTTCAGCCGGTCCGTGTTCACGGCGATCCGGTTGAGCAGGGCGAGCCCCTTCACGAGCGTGGCGTTGACGCCCGTTATCCCCTTTGAGGTCTTGTCAAGGAATATCAACGCCGTCGATATCATGCCCAGCCCCTTGTCCACGCTGTCCTGCGAGACGGACTGGATGCCCTTCGAGGAGGAGGTACGCCCCGCGTTGGCGATATCACCGATGGTCGTGCCCGTCACTTTCTCCATCTCCTCCAGCTGGCGGGCCGCGTCCTCGATGATCTTGTCATATTGCGCCCTCAAGCCGGCGATATTCTCCTCCGTCAGCCCGTTGCCGCTCGCCTCGGCGAATGACTCGTACCACTTCCGGAGAGGCTCTTCCAACGCCTTCATCTTTATTCCTTGAAGGACGGCGTTATTCAACATCTCTTGGAAATCGTCGGCGAAATCCTTCGCCGATCGCTTCCCCTCGGCGAGGCCCTTGACGATGCTGTCGGCGATACTGTCCGCGGTCGTCCCGGTAAGCGCCTCCCTCATGGCCTCGTCTTGGTCGGCGAGCATCTGGTTGATATCCGTGCCCTCTTCCTTGAGGTCACGCAACCTCTCGAACAGCTTGGCGACCTTCTCCTCCAGCTTGCCCTCGGTATAGAGCTTCTCTATATCCTCGTAGCTCTTGCCCGCGAGGCTGGAATACTCGTTCCACGTCTTCGCCTTCCGGAACCACGTGCCGTGGCGGTAGCCTACGCCGCTGATATATTGCTCCCCTTGGATCTGTCGCAGCAACCGGTCGTACTCGCTCCCGGAGGCTTGTCGCTGTTTTTCCAGTTCCTCCGTGATCCGTTTGTTGTAAGCCAAGGTCGTCTCACCGATCTGCCGCTGGGTACGGAGGCGTTCCCTTAACAGCCGTTGGTACTCCATCTCGCCCTGGATCGCCTCGTCGTAGAACTTTTGTTGCTCTTCCCGGGCCTCACGGTTCATCTCCTTGACCCGCTTCCCCATGGTAAATATCTTGCCGATACCGCCGATGACCGAGGCGATCCCCCCGACGATATTCCCGCCGGCGATCTGGGCCGCAGCCGAGACGAACCCGCCCAACGCGGAGGTCAGCTCCGCCACCTGCCCGGCGGCGTAGCCGGCCTCGTCACCGAGGATATCACCGATACCGCCGGCGATCGTGTCGAGGTCGGCCGTCAAGGATTGGACGGAGGTATCCATGCCCTCTAATGCGGCGGCCATAGCATCCCTGTCACCTTTCCCAATGGAATCCAGCAACTTCTTCCAGTCATCCCAGATCGCCTTGAAGGGCGAGCGGGTACGGATCGCCTCCTCCAGCCGCTTGATGGCGTCATGGTACTCCCTCACGTTCTTGGGATCCCACGCCGACGTGTTGACCTCCCGGGCTTGCTTGAGCAGCTCTTCCATGGACGGCAGCGCCATCTTGTCGAGGTCGCCGAATATCTTGTCCCACATGCCCGTGTCCCTCAGCTCGTCGATGGACAATTCGGACAGGGCTTTTTTCTTACCCTTGGCGGCCTCGGCTATCGCCGCGTTGATGGCCTCCTTGTTCTTCTCGGTGCGTTGGGATATCAAGAAAGCGACATCCTCCGTGTATTTTCGCTCGATCTCCAGCCGGCGGGCGGCGTAGTCTTGATACTGTCTCAACGTCTTTTCCAACAGGTCGGCCTCCGCTTTCTCGCGGGTACTGTCGGCCAGCAGGGTGGCGTCGGATAGTTCCTTGCCCTGGGAGGCGGGGAGCTGGGAGACGGTCGTCGTTTTCGGCTTAAAGGATAGACCTTTCTTCTTCCAGTCCGGGTTCTCGTTCTCCCATAGGTCTTGCTCGATCTTCTGCCGGGCGAGGATATATTCCCGGCCTTTCTTCCCGATCTCGTTGATTTTCTTGTCATAGTTTAAGGTGATTTGGGCCAGTTCCTTGTCGGAGCCCTCTTTCATGAGGTTGATGTTTTGCTGGCGGAGCTCCAGCTCGGCGTCCTTCTCCTTCTGGGCGAGGACGGCTCTCTGTCGCTCGATCTCCAGCTCCCGCATGGCGGTCTCGGCCTTGATGACGTTGGCGGCCTCTTGGGCCTTTTGCTCCTTGCCCAGCTGTTTGTCCGCGGTGGATCGTTTCTTCTCGTAGGAGTCGTACGTCTTCAACGCCTCGGTCGCCTTGTCTATATCCGCCTTGGCCGTCTTGTAGGCGGTGACGATGGCAGGCTCGATCCCGGCGGTCTTGCCGGAATCAAGCAGTTTCTTTTGCTCCGCGTCGATGGATTCCAATACGGAGGTGGCTTGTTCTTTGATATCCTCCCAATAGGCCTTGTTCTCGATTATATCTCTCTCGGCGGCCTCCTTGTTGAAAAACGGGGAGAATTGTTTTTGTATATCGGAGATCTCCTTCTCTGATTCATACACGCTCCTCACGTAATCCTCCAGCTCCTCGTAGAAGGAGCCTCCGAGCTTCTTCCCACCGAGCTCGCTCTGGATCTTGGCGGACACCCCTCGCCATGCCTCTTCCCATGTTTTGCCCGCGGCCCGGAAATCCTCCGTCAGACCGGGGATGATATCCATGATCCCCCCGGATTTGGACTCGCCGAGCTTCTTGGTCGTGATCTCGCGCATCTCCGTCAACGCCTCGGATTGCGTCTTTATGGCTTTCTCCAGCGTCTTGTCGATGGCGCCACTCTGGGCTTTTAATGCGGCGTTCTCCATGAGTTGCCTGTTGACCAGCCGGTAAGCCTCACGGATCTCATTCAGTGAGCTCTTCTCCGATAGCAGGTTCGGGAGATACTTGCCGTACGTCGTGTTGATCTCGTTGATAGCTTTCCGGTGCCCTTCCGTCCCGGCCGTGGTCTTCTCCAACGCGGAGAACAATGTCCGTAGATGTTGCCGCTCCGTCGCCAGGATGGCGTTGAAGTCGGTCATGCTATCGTTCAACCTCTTCTGGGCTTGGTCGGCCCCAAAAAGCCCCTGTACCCAGTTGATGATATCCTTCCCGTACACGGACAGCAACGTGATCCCCACCACCAGCGCCGTCTGCCAGCTAACGATCGAGGTGAGCACCTGTTTCCATACCGGGATGGCCATCTGTCCGGATTTCTTCAGCAGGTCATACTCAACCCGCGCGGTCCGGATATTATCGGCCAAGATGGGGAGGTTATTGGAGATGGCCAAGAAGAACATGTTAGCCCCCATGGTGAGCGATGGCAACTCCCGGGCCACCTGTTGCACCGACATCGACAGGCCGTTGAACCCGGTGCCGGCGGAGCGGCTGTAGGCGGACAGGCGGGATTGCGCCGTCTGGATCTCCTTGTCGAGGTCGCCGATTTGTCTCAGGATGCCCTGTCCGGCGTTTCCCTCACGGTCGGCCTTGGACAGGTTATAGTAAGCCGTGGTAAGCTCCTGCAGGCGTTTCTGCAGGGCCATGACGGAATCGACGGCCCTCGATTCCGTCTGTATCCGCTCGTTCAGCGTGCGCATGCCACCGCTGATCGCCTCGCGCAGGCTGTTCTCCCGCACCGCTAGCGCCGCCTTCATCCGCGTATATTGCCGGGTGGTGACGGTGCCGGCCCCCAACCCGTCATCCAGCGATCCCTGCACGACGGCGAGGTCACGCAGGGCGTTGATGTTCTCCTGTACGGTGACGGCCAGTTTCCGGTTCTCGGCGCTCATGGTACCGTAGGCCGCACCGCTGTCGGCGATCAAACGCTGGTAGGTTTTCGCCGACTCGTCGCGCAGGCCCTTGATGCCGAGAGTAACCTTCTCGACCTCGTCCTCCAGGTTCCCCCGGAACTCGAATGTTATGTATACGGGATCGTTCGCCATTTATTTCAGTCCTAAGAATTCCAGTTCCTCCTCCTCGGTTTGGATAACGTTTTCCTCCCCGGATCTCTCTCTCATACGTCCTTGGTCGTTGATCATCATCAGGATGACACACCAAGGGATCTTGTTCATCACCTCGTCGTACGTGAACGCCCCGGTGGCGATCAGCGCGTGGATTTGTCCGAACGGGCTATGGGGAGGCTCGTAAGCCTCCTTTAACTCCCTTTCCCTGTCGGTTGGCTCATCACCGGCTCCGTCAGTCTCAAGCTCGCCGCCGATGTGATAATACTCACGAAATCCGACCCGTCGCAAGTCAGCACCACGATCTTCATCAACTCCGCCATGCCGCGCATCCCCATGTGGGAACGGATATATGAGGCCAGCGGGCGGTTCAGCAGCCATGCCGACATCGATCCCCGGATCATGCCGTAGGCGATCAGTCTCGACGCCGTCACGCCGTGCTTGTCGATATACTCCATCAACGTGCCGATATCCCCGGACATCAACCTCTTTATGTCGATATTCATCCGGCAGAAAAGCCGGGCGATACGGAACACGTTGCTGCCGACCGGCCGTTTCATCCAATATCCTATGGTTTTCTTGCCGAATATCCGCAAGGGCCATGGCGCCGGGAGGATGATCTTGAGCCGATGGTCCAGCAGGGCCTCGGCGGCCTCTATCTCTACCTTGTCCATCACGCGTCGGATTTAGGTTCGCCCAGCTTGTAGATGGCGTACGGTCCCTCGTTCTTGCCGATCGGGGCCAGCGCCTTCGCCGTCACCTCGATCTGGGCGATGTCGGTACGGGTCAGGTTCCAGACGAAACGGGCGTTCACCTGCGCGTTCGGGATGTCGATCACCACGCCGTGCATGGAGATCACACGGACGGCCTTCCGTACCGTCACGATGTCGCGCGGGGCGTGGTATTTAGTCACCGAGTAGGTCTTCCCGTCGATGGTCACGTCCTCGGCGGTCGATACCGTGCCCCCGAACACCTCCTTCAGGGTGTCGTTGTCCCATTCTAGGAAGTTCAGCTTGACCTGTTTCAATCCCGGCTCGTTCCCCACGCTCTCCACGGGCGCGGCGGGTTCCTCCTCGCAGTAGAAGTCGGTCGTGGTATCCGCCTCGGTCGTGAATGAGGCCGTGCCCTTCAAGGTGCGTGCCAATTGCTTCATTACGGCGGGCATGCCGCCTTCCGGGTTCACGTCGCCGAACTGGGCGACCTTCAGGCCTATGGATCTTGTCTTGTTTGTTCCTGTCATGTCTTTGATTTTTGAATTATGAGTCTTGATTTCTTTTTCGGGCGAGAACCCAGCCTAGGGCGAGGCCTGCCAGAACGCCGGTCAAATACCCTTTGAGCGTCATCCAAAAGGGGATGTCCGGAGGCTCTTTCACCTTTAAGGTGTTCGCCAGCTCCTCTTGCGCCCGGTCCAGTCTCTCCTCCAAGGAGAGGACCAGCGCTTGTAGGCTGTCGCATCCGGCGTGGATGACGATCGTTTCTCCCTCCAGCCCGACCGAGGCCGTGGCTTGTCCCTCCTTTTGGGTGTAGGTGGCTCCTTCGGGCAGCCTACGGAGGCTGTCGATCGGCACCCGCAGCGTCGCCAGGCTCGATGGGATTGTCGCGAGGGTGGCGGTGACCTTTCGTTCCCACCGGAGGCTGTCGGCCGCCCGGACGGAAATATCTTCTCTTGTAGTCCTGCACGAGGTGGCGAGCAGGACAGCGATCATACATAGGGCACACCACGATCTTCGCGACGCAGCCCTCCAGACGCGACATACGTGCCTGGAAATCCCGTATCTCGTCATATAGCTTGAATATGGTCTCATTGTCTTTCTCGGCCATGAGCCGGGACACGTCGTCCTTCTCCAGCCGCTTTCTCCTCTTGAGCAGCGGAAGGCCGGCCAGCCAGTTCAAGAGGACGATCAAGCCGCCTCCCGTGCCGAGATAGTTGAACAACGCGTTCCAGTCCATGAGTCCGAATTTTGAATTATGAGTTTTGAATTATGATTTAACTGTCAACTGTCACTTGTCAACCGTCTTGAGCCACCTTTGTACGTCGAACGAGGGGCAGGCCTTCGCCGCCAGCTCGTTGTGGCCGACGATCCGCGCAGAGGGGAAGCGGCGGTGGAAGTCCCTCACGTAGGCGGCGAGGGCTTCCCGCTGCTCCGGGGTGCGGGTGTCCTTGGGGGTGCGACCGTCGGCGGCGACCCCTCCGGCATAGACGATATGCCGGGAGACGGAGTTGTGTCCGGCCGCCCCGTTCGTGATCTCCCAGGGATCCACCACGTCGTCCTCGTTGTTATCCACCAGTCGCTCCACCGTACCGTCGAGGTGTATCAGGTCGGTATAGCCCACCTGTCTCCAGCCGCGGCCGCCTTCACTGAGGGGGGCGCAATGCCAACGGCGGATCTCGTCCGCCGATACTTCACGGCCTTCGGGGGTGGCGGTGCAGTGGATGACTAATTGCTTGAGTTTGGCCATCGGTTACGCTTTGTTATAGATTACCGCCTGGTACTTATTACGGATAGGCAGTGCCGTGAAACGTTTCTGGAAACCGATCACGTCGCCACGCTCGCCTGGATCCTTGTACTTGGCGAACACCTCGATATCGCCGTCGGCGCGCATCACCTCCTGGTCGGAGTAGAACAGTGAGCACTGCGCGTCTGCCTCCGCGTCCCCTGTACCGAACGCCACTTTCGTACCGTCCGCTTGCTTGTAATATGGGAGTTTGGAGAAGGTGAAGACGTTGAACCCGAATAAACGGTTCGACTCCAGCATTGTCTTGTAGAGCTTCATATCCTCCAGTTGCAGGTCCGCCAAGTGGTACGGGTTCAGTACCGCTACCAATGTAGCCGGGTCGATGTCCTGTGAACGGAACCAGGCATCCATTTTTAGGATGTCCTCGAAAGAAATCTTACCCGGCGCAAGGGTTTCCTTGGCCGGTGTCAATTCGGCGTGTTTCGCCGGTGCCCAGTTATGCGCGGCGTAGGCGGCCGTCTTCGACTGCAAGGTATTGCGGTGCTGACGCACCACGCTCTCCATCTTGGAGTAGGCCGTTTCCATCTCCTCCACGTTGCGCACCACCGTGTTCTTCGTATCGAAGGTATGAAGGGGTAAATCCAACGGTGTATCGGGGCGACTCATGGTCTCCACGGGATAATCCGTGTTATCAATCAATACATCTGGAGCGACACCGGCTTCGGCCAAGTTGATTTTGTTGTATTCCACCATCGGTGTCATATCTACCGAACGGGTCAGGAACGTGCGGTCGGGATAGAACCCTTCCATCAACATGGCGATCCAAATTTGCTTTTCTATAGGCATAAAATACTTGTTTAATGGTTATTTAATCCGTTTCTTCAATTCCTCGAACGCCTCCGGATCGTCCGCTTTCAGGCGTTTCAATCCTTCGGGGTCTTCCTTGGCCCATTTGAGATAGGTCCAGTCCTTGCGCCCATCCGCTACGGCTGTCCTGCCGGTCGAATGGGTGACTTTGGCTGACAGGGATTCCTTGGCGGGGATGGCCTCCAGGGTTGTCTTGGCCATGTCATAATCGTTAAGGGCCAGTCTCTCGAACGATTCTTTTTTATCGGCGGTAATGCGGCCCTCCTTGATGGCCAACGCCACCAATTCGGTCGCTTTCAGTTTGCGGTGGTTGTCCAGTTCCTTCTCGGCTTTCTCGGCACGTGACTGGAGTTCCATGATGGCGGCGGAGATCGACTTGCCATCCGCCTCGTTGCTTTTTAAGCCTAACGCGATATACGCCTCGGCTGTCAGGATGATTTTGTCCATTTCGTTGTTGTTGGGTTTGTTGATGTTTAACAATGCCTCGACGCTTAGTTTTACCCGGTCGTCGGGGATGATATCGCCTTGTTTGGTGTACAGGCGCAGCGCGTTCCTGTTGCTGGGGACGCTTACCAGGCTCACTTCGCACAGCTCCCAGTCGGTCACCGTCACGCGCTCCTCGCCGTTCGGCAGGGTGCGCAGTTCCACGGCGTTGATGATGATTCCGGGGCTGCATCCTTTTAAAAAACCTTTCTTCGCCTGGCGTTTGCATTTCGCCCCCAAAGTGTCCTCCTCGTCATAGACCGCCTTGCCGATCAACCTCGTTCCTTCTACCCTCAAAGCGGTCATCTGGCCGATCAGGCTGGCGGACTCGTGGTTGAAAAGCATCACCGGATTCTCGTTGTAACGCTCAAAGCGTCCGCCGGCGTTCAGGAGGACAAAGCCGTGGCTGTTCACCACGCTCTCATCGTTCAATGCATATTCGTCTTCGTTCATGTGCGATCCGTTTTTGAGGGCGAAATTACCGGGAGCGTTCCGGGAGCGAAAACAGGGGTGAAATTCTTTACACTCTTGTTTCCAGCCACTTTAATTCACTTGAACTTTGCCGAAAACAAAGAACGCTTATGGTAGAAAAAGCAAACAAGGAAAAGGCGGGCATCCGTGTGAAAGACCCGCAAAAGTATGAATACGCCTATCTCCTGTATATGCAGAAGGTTCCCCAGAAGGAGATCGCCGAGCGGGTAGGCGTGAGCCAGCAGACGCTGGTCAAGTGGAAGGAGGACGGCGGTTGGGGGTTGAAACGCGCCGCCCGAACCGTCAGCCGCGACCAGATCATCAACAAGACGTTGATGAAGATCAATGAGATGCTTGACAGTGAGGAGGGTTTCAACGGTGACGAGTTTGCGAAACTGGCAAGTCAGCTGGAAAAAATCAAGTCAGGATATACCTTGGACGATGTAGCTGACATCTTGACGAAATTCGGCGACTGGATTATCGAACAAAGCGCGTCGGACAAGGCGATCACGACCGGGTTCGTACAGCAGCTCACCAAATATCAAGACAAGTACCTTTTAATGCGCATTAACAATGGCTAAGAACAAACTGAGCAAGGAGAAATGGAAAAGATGGGAGGAACGGAAAAATCTCATCCTCTCTTATGATTTTCACCTGTCAGACACATCAAGAGAGGTAGAAGCTCGCACCGATATGGCACGTAAGGACTACTCATTCTTTGTTGAGACCTATTTCCCGCACCTCTGTACCGACAAGGAGACCGGGCGTATCACCAAGTGCGGCAAGTTCCAGATAGACGCGGCCAAGTACCTGAAGACGTGTCCCCATACCCGTGCCGTCTTCGAGTGGGCCCGCGGCCACGCCAAGAGTACCCATATCAGTCTGATGATTCCTATCTGGTTAATGATCCAAGAGAAACGCTCCATCCACGTGATGATATTGGTATCGAAATCGGAAGACAGCGCCGACCGCTTGCTTTCCGACCTGCAATGCGAGCTGGAGTTCAACAGTCTTCTGAAAGCGGACTTCAACATTCAGATCGACGAGGGCAGCTGGAGCACCGGCGAGTTCAAGACCAAGGACGGGATGCTCTTCATGTCCATCGGCCGGGGCCAGTCCCCCCGTGGTATCAAGAACCGGGGCCAGCGTCCGGATTATATCGTGATCGATGATATAGACGATGACGAGATGGTACGCAACCAGGCGCGTGTGTCGCAGGCGTTCGACTGGTGCCTGACCGCCCTGCTCGGCGCAATGGACATGGGGCGCGGGCGATTCGTGCTGGTCGGGAACCGGATCGGCAAGGACAGCATCCTGAGCCGTTTCGCCGAACGTCCGGAGACGCACCACACGGTGGTCAACGCCATCGACGCATCCGGTCAGCCCTCCTGGGCGGAGAAATACAGCCGGGAGGAGATTTTGAAGCTGCGCACCTACATGGGTGAACGGCGGTTCCAAAAGGAATACATGAACAATCCCGTCAACGAGGGGGCGGTTTTCCTGCGCAAACATATCCGCTACGGGAAAATGTTGCCATTGAAAGAATACCGCAGCCTGATCTGCTATACCGACCCCTCGTTTAAGGCATCCACGCAGAACGACTTCAAGGCGACCATGCTGGTGGGCAAGACCAAGGGTGGGCAATACCACCTCCTGAAAGCCTACGCAGACCAGACCAGCGTCTCCAACATGGTCGCTTGGCATTACGACATCGACGGCTATATCGCCGGACGTGTCCCGGTGATGTACTACATGGAGTCGAACTTCATACAGGACTTGATGCTGGACGAGTTCAAGAAGGTGGGAGACTCTATCGGCCACCAGATCCCCATCCGGGGCGACGGGCGCAAGAAGCCGGACAAGTTCTCGCGTATCGAGGCGATGCAACCCCTCTTCGAGCGTGGCTTGATTATCCTGAACGAGAAAGAGAAGGATTCACCCGGCATGACGCAATTGGTGGAGCAGCTCTTGATGTTCGAGAAGGGCAGCCGGGTACACGATGACGCGCCGGATGCCTTGGAAGGTGCCGTGTTCCTGTTGAACCAGCGTAGCATGGCCTGTGCCGGAACCTATCGGGTCGGCAAACGTCCAAGCCGGAAATATTAAGCAATAGATAATTCATAAATCATAATTCACAGTCATGTTTTTAGAGATTGAAGAAATGAAGACGGTGGCCGCCGAGTACAAGCTGGAGGAGATCACCGATTACGACGACACGATCGTACAGGCCTGTATGCTGGCGGCGGTACAACGGGTCACGCGTCTGTTGTCCGGACGGTATGACGTGGAAAAGATCTTCTCCGCCACCGGTAACGAGCGGGACGCAGAACTGTTGGAGATCTGCAAGAACATCGCCCTGTGGTTCCTGATCCGGCGCTGCAACGTGGACATCCTCTACAGTCGGGTGAAAGAGACCTACGACCGGGATATGTCCTACCTAAAAGAGCTGATGAAGGGCGATATCCCGTCCGGGCTTCCCCTCCGGGAAGACGGCGGGAATCCGGTCGGAGCGGTACGCTTCGGCAGTAACCCGAAGTTCCGTCATTCGTGGTGAATTTCCAAGACCGTTAAAACGCTATCAAAACCCGTTAAAAACAAGAGATAAACATGAAAACGGATAAGTATATACCCAAACATAAAAAAGGCTCTAAAAAGCCACAAAAGACTTTCGTTAAGCAACGGGAGGGATTGGTGCGGAAAATCGTGCCCAAAGCGATCAGCCGTGTCAGGAAAGACCTCGACAGCTGGCGGTGCGCGCTCCGCCAGGCGGACAGCGTAGACCGCCCCCGCCGCCGGGAGTTGATGGACCTGTATGCCGACGTGATGCTCGACGCGCTCCTGACCAGCCAGATCGAGCAGCGCATCGGCCGGACGCTCTCCTTGGAGTTCAGCCTGAAAGACGCTTCGGGCAAGGTGGACGAGGAGGCCACCCGGACTCTCTCGTCGGCGGTCTGGTTCCCGCTCTTGATACGTTATATGTTGGAATCGGTTTTCTACGGCCATTCATTGGTCGAGTTCTCCACCTCGGAAACGGACGGTATCGGCGTGACGCTGATACCCCGGCAGAACGTGGTACCGGAACAGGGGCTGCTCCTCTATGACAGCACCGCCGACGAGGGGGCGTATTACCGGGAACTGCGGGAATACGGCACCTATGTCGTGGAGTTCGGCGCGCCCGGTAACTACGGGCTGTTGAACAAGGCGGTGCCGCACGCCCTGTTCAAGAAGTTCGCCCACTCGTGCTGGTCGGAGCTGTGCGAGATCTACGGCATACCGCCCCGCTACATCAAGACCAACACGCAAGATCCGGCGATGCTTGACCGGGCGGAGGATATGCTGCGCGACATGGGGTCGGCGGCCTACTTTATCATCGATACCACCGAGGAGTTCCAGTTTGCCCAAGGTGTCAGTACGAACGGGGATGTGTATAACAACCTGATCTCTCTTTGCAACTCCGAGATGTCGCTGCTCATCAGCGGGGCGCAGATCGGGCAGGACACCAAGAACGGCAACCGATCGAAAGAGGAAGTGGGTGTCAAACAACTGGAGAAGTATGTCAATTCCGATAAACGGCAGGTGGAGGACTGGATGAACTCCATCGTCCTTCCGGCGCTCTTCCGGATCGGTTTTCTTCCGGACGGCTTGCGTTTCTCGTTCAATTCGGAAGAGGACACCGGACAGTTGTGGGAACGTACCGCGCAAGCGATGCAATACTATGAGATCGATCCGACTTGGATCAAGGACAAGTTCGGTATCGAGGTGACCGGCAAACGATCATCCGGACAGGAAGGTTTTTTCGGATCAGCCCCGAAAGAGAATCGGGGCTGACGGCACGGATCAATGAATTGTACCGGGACGGTCTTACTCCTTTTGAGTCCGAGGGTAACGAAGACATACCCGCTATCGACGAGCGTGTCTTCAAATCGGCCCTGCGAAAGATATTCCGCAGGGAGGGTTTCACGGCGGAGATGCTGGCGGAGCCGAAGGTCCGTGCCTTGGTGGACGCGTATGCCGGGGCGTATGAGGGGGCGATCGCTCCCTCTTTGGAGAGCGGCGTGATTCCGGAGGCCATGGCGCGAAAGCTCAAGGAGGATATCTTTGTCTTTTCCGGATTCAAGACCTACCAGGGATTGAGGGAGGCATCCCGCCTGTTGCGCGACGAAGACGGGACGGTGAAGCCGTTCAACCGTTTTTACAACGATATAACGGCGATCAAGGAGGATTATAACCGCCATTGGCTGAAAGCGGAATATCTCTTCGCCCAGGCCTCTTCGGAAATGGCCGCCAAATGGAAGGACTTTGAGGCGGACGGCGACCGCTACAACCTGCAATACCGTACCGCGCACGATAGCAAGGTTCGTCCGGAACACGCGGTACTGCACAATGTGACGCTACCGGCCTCTGATCCCTTCTGGGAGGAGTTCTTCCCGCCAAACGGATGGCGATGCCGCTGTACGGTGGTACAGGTGCGCAAAGGCAAGTATCCCGAATCGGACAGCGTGACCGCCATCCAGCAGGGACGGGAGGCGACCTACCAAGCGGGAAAGAACGGCGTGAACCGTGCCGAGATGTTCCGTTTCAATCCCGGCAAGCAACAGGTCGTATTTCCGAAACACCATCCTTATTATGACGTAAGCCAACGCGAACGGGAAGCGGTACGGGACGCCCTTCATCCGGGGGAGAAAGAATATATGGTGGTACCGACCACCGCCGGACAGCTTCGTATCCATAGCGGGCATGGCAAGGGAGAGCGGAAAGAAAACATCCGGGTCGGCTCTTATTTCGCCAACAAATACGGCTACGAGATCGACCTGCTGGATAACCCGGACGGCGTGAAATCGGCGGACAGCTACAACCGGACGTTGGGGTATGAGGAGGAATACAAGGTCAGCCAGACGCCCTCCAAGAACTCCATCGACCGATTGATCCGGGACGCCAAGAACCAAGCCGACCATATCGTGCTTTGGATCGATTCGGATATATCGCTTGAGGATTTGAGTGCCGCCTTGCGTTCAAGGGTGCGCCGTTCTGATAACATACGGACCATTACGATCGTGATAAACGGGAAAGATGTAAGTCTGACACGGGCCGAGATCGTATCGGAGGGCTTTAAAATACGACTGGCAGACCTGAAGTAATCAAATCTGCCAGAAGGGGGCTCACGGCCTTTCGGCTTAGAACCGCCGCAAATATACAAAACATATCAATATGGACAACAACGATTTCCTAAATAATGTCATGCGTGACCTGAAAGTCGAGCTGGATGACGAATTTGACCGCAACTTCGAGCGGAAGGCCTTCTTCGACCGGCCGTGGGCACCGCTCAGTCCGAACTACAATCCGTCGGAGGGATCGATGTTGATGCGCACCGGTGCCCTCCGGCGCAGTCTGCATAGCCGGATAGACGGCACGAGGTTGATTTATGAAAACAGCCTGAAATATGCCGGATTACAGAACTACGGCGGCACGGTGCGGCAGGACTTCGTCCCCTCCGACAAGATGCGCCGCTGGGCATGGGCGAAAGCCCGTGAACGCCGTGAACAGGGTGACAAACCCGGCGAAGAGAAGTTCCGCCGTATGGCCCTCGCCAAACGGATCAGGCGGACGATTTCAGTACCAGCCCGCCCCTTTATCGGCGAGCATCCCCGTATAAGGGAAATCGCCGCGGAAGTGGTTCGGGAGAATGCTGAAAAGACATTGGAAGAGGCTAAGCGAGCCTTCAAATCATAAATTACAAATCATAAATCATGAAAGAGATTTTGGAAGCCGTCATGCGGCGGCTAAAAGAGCAGGTTCCCGATCTGGCTTACGTCAGCGAAGACTGGGGACAGATGGATTATTACAACGAAGCCCCGCCGGTAAAGTTTCCTTGCGCGCTGATCAGCGTGAGCCACATCGGCTTCGAGTCGGAAACGTGGGGGTTGCGCCGTGCCCGGCTGACCTTCCTGATCCGTATTGCCGACTGTCCCGTTTTCACGGGTAACATGGCCGCTCCGGAACAGCACCGCAGCCGGGCATTCGCTATCTTCGACTTGATGGAACAGGTGGGCAATTGCCTGTATGGGTTCGGTACCGATGCTTTCAACGATATCGAGCAGCAGGAGGTCACCCGTTACAACCGTGAGGACGCGATCCGCGAATATGCGATGACTTTCACGACCGGGTATGCGGTGGAATCAGAAGAGGGATAACTGCCGGTCTTCATTGCGGGTACGTTCTTGGTGGATGTTCACCCCGATGTAATTCAAGAACGTCCGGTAGCACATCGGATAAACCGGATAGACGTACCGCCGCCACACCTCTTTGTAGCAGCGGTCGCGCCTACCTGGTTCATAATGCCGCCTCACGATGTCGCAGACAAGCGCGATGCGTTTTAATGTATTCCGGTGATAACCCATAGAACAGATAAACCAAACAACCTTTGTGTGAACAAAGATAAAAGGCCCGGAAGGTTATTACAACCATTTCCAGACCTTTCTCTTGTAATGTTATCATATTTCTTATATAACACTTTTATATGTCGTTTTTGATAACACTTTCTATATCTTCAACCGCTTTTAAAATCGCCGCGGAGCTTTGTCGGAGTTTTTTGTTCTCCTCTTCAAGTATAGCAATCTTTTCCCTTTGTAACCCGCTTGTTTCAAGGAGGCGGAGATAATCGTGCCCCGTTCTTAACAAGGCTCTTGAGGCCTGTTGGTGACCTGTTTCACGTTTTATCTCCTGCAACATCCTGTTGTCATCTACGGTTAGATTGCGAATCAAAATGTTTTTAACCATCACTCTTATGTCGTTATTGATTCTTTTCTGCTTCTAGATGTTGTAATCGTTTCAAATGATAGACCACTGCCTCGAAAAACTCAAGGCTCATTTCACTTTGCCGCTTGGCAATCCGACTTCTTAACCGTGGAATACGTTCTTTAATCAATTCCGCTGATCCCTCCGCATTCTTGATGCATTGGGAAACGCTGGGCACTAAACCCATTTGACGTGCGATTCTTGTATTCATATCTATTTAATTTAGAATTAAACAAAACCTAATAGCTTGTGGTATTTTTCCAACACTTCTACTAATTTTTTTTCATCTATTTCACCCAGACTTTTCCGGACGCAGAACCCTTCATCGGAACAGTCGTAGAATAATTCTCGAATTTCTTTTACCATCTCCCAGCATTTTTGGCGATTTTCTATTGCTCTATGTTGGAGAGTATAAGCATTCTTTATTTCTTGCTCCATATCAGGTAAAAGAAGTTTGATAAACTCGTCATACTCACATTTATAAAGATGAATTGAAACGCCATCAGCTATATCAATATCAATACTTCTGTTTGACAAATCATTGTTTCTTATCTTCATATTTTTTTAGTTGTTAGTTTATCTTATCTTTTACTGCAATAGCACATGTAACCATCATTTCAATGGAGACAACAAGAAGTCCAAGCCAAAAATTAATTCTAAAAGCCACTACAGCCAGAACGACAAGAAACAATATGTAACCGGTCAGGCCTATCAAGCCAAAAATAATTTTATTCATACGCCTACTTTCTTTATTAATAATATCTGCTCCGATTTATCTCGGAACAGCTCTTGCTTGATCATTTGAGTCCATACCTTCAGTATTTTTTATAAAACCGCCTTCTCCTCCGTATTTGTGATAACTCGAAAAAGAAGGCGGTTTTTATTTTCCCGTATGCCTACGCGACCCTCCACTCTTATGTGGCGTCTTCCGGCATATAAGCCGATACATACGTTGTTACCTCGCACGATACGATTACCCGACCGGTGCCTTTACACTGCGGGCAAATCGTACCCTCCTTCCTTCCCTTACCCTCGCAGACTTTGCAGACCACGATATGCGGTGGGATCGTCTTTTCACGTTTGAGTGCCGGGGATTCCGTTTTGACAGGTTCCGCCGGTTTTCTTCTGAATTTGTTTAAAATGTTGCTCATATTCATTTTGATTATCTATTCTTACCTGTTTCATCCGGCTGCCAGGCGATAGTTACGACCGCCTTCAGACGTTTATTCCCTTTACACACGGGGCAATCCTGCTTGATGCGCTCTCCGTAATCATCCACTCCCCAGAACCAGCCGTTGCCGTGGCAATAACTACAGGGGAAGCCGCCGAACTCGACCCGTTCGACAGGACACTCTTTCGGGAAGAGCGGCGGCTGGATCAATAGCGCGTGTTGTTGCTTGCTCATGCCTCTGTCATTCCTAATGGTATCGCTATCCATGCCCCGTTGTCGTTCTTGACCTCAGCCCGGATGAACTGTTTGCTGATGGCCGGTTGGTAGGCTTCCTCGATGATCTGCACGCCTTCCATGAAACGCTCGTCTTCCGATTCCTCGGCTATCTTGCGAAGCTGGACGATACGGCTTGCCTTCAGCGTTCCTTGCGCGTTACGGGCCAACAGGCGGAGTACCATTTTTACGAGTGCCTTCGTTTTCTTGTTGTCGGCAAGCCCCTCGATATACTCCTTCACGATGGCGATACCGTCCTCCACCGTGTCGCGGTAGCCGTCGGTCTCATAATACCCTACGGTGATACGCTTGTCCCCCGCCGTATTGGTGAAGGTGTCCGTGCGTTGGCCGTCTTTTTTCAACTTCAAGACTTCCGACTTCATGTCGATCACACGGCGGAAGTTATTCAGTACGCCGTTTTTCACGGTCTTGATGCAGTCGCTGACCGCTTGCAAGTCCGGGATCGCCTCCTCGATCGTTTCGTCCACCAGTTCCTTGTAGGCCTCGCGGTCACGTTTGGCCTGTTCCTTGGCTCGTTTGGCGGCCTGTTCTTTCCTGAACGCTTCAAACTGTCTCAGTTCCTCGTCCGTCATTTCGACTGTTTGTTTTGTTGCTTCCATGTTTTTTCTTTTTTTGAATTGTTACACATCTGTTTATTCTGAGTTTCTTTGTATTTCATATATTCCCGGCGGAGGTAGTCGATGGATCGCTCCAGTTTCTCGATCTCCTCGTCCCACTCCCGCAGCAGCCGGCGTTGCGCCTCCATATCCTTCACCGGCCGGGTGAGCAGCGTGTCGACCAGAAAGTCGCGCTCGCCTTTCAGGTAGTCCAGACGGCGGCGCAGGCGTCCGCCCTGTTCCTCGATCTCATCAAGTTTGTCTTGTAGGGGTATATAGCGTGCCATTGTCAATCCCCCTCCTTTTGTTTCCGGCGGATAGCGCGAATCTTCTTTAATAATGCCTCCAGTTCCTCGTAATCGAGCCGGGCAAACCGTTTGCCGGCGATCCGTTTGTCGAGGCAGAAGGCATCGACCCTCTTCCAGTCGGCGGTATCGACACCTGACAGTTGCATCTGGTGAAGCACGGCCGACCGCTTGCTTTTCAGGATACGCATGGCCTCGGTCTCTTCGGCGCGTGTCAGCTTCTCCATCGCACGGATGGCTTCGTTGTATTCGTGGAGCGACATTTCGCGCAGGCTGTCGGTACGCCCGTTCGTGAACTGAAGCACGATCTCTTCCTTGCTCGCTCCCGGCATCTGTTTCAGCAAGCCGTAGAAAGCGGCGTAATTGTCGGGCTTTGCGTAGCCTTGTTTGGGTTTCATTTGTATTACTTTCATATCTGATTCGTTTTAGATTAAACCGGCTTCACGTGCTCCCTCTTCCCAAATGACATACCGGCCGGTGTCGCCGATGTAACGCCCCTTGCTGAAAGCTACGTAGCCCTCGATATAGATCTTTAGGTCGGCGTCATACATCACGCTGGTGGCTGCGTCACCTTTCGGGTTTTTACCCCGTGCGTGGCTGATGAAGATGAAGAGTTTGTCAGGGAACGCCTCTTTCAAGAGAATATAATCGCGGTAGTTCATTTGCGTGTACTGGATACTGTCGATCACCACGATGTTGAAGCTCTTGTGACGGGCAAGCCGTTCCTTCAGTGCCGGGATGTCTTCCTTGATGAATGCCAGGCGGCGGCTTACTTCGGCCATGCCGAACCGACGTAGGTTATTCTGCACCGTCAGGCAGGTGCCTTCCTCCAGCGAATTGAACGCCACCCGGTCGTATTTGCACAGCTCTTTGCAGAGTTGCATGACGAACGAGGTCTTCCCGTTGCCCGAATTGCCCCAGATGAACCAGACACCCCGGTTCTCGGGCGTATCGAACGCCTCTTTCCATTTTCCCTCAAAGGGGAATGTCTCATATTTCTTGTCTAGGATGTCCCGGACGCTTATTGCTCGTTTCATGTTGTTTTCGAATTGTGTTCAAATAGCATTCGAACGGTTGTTTACTCGCCCATCCGTTTGACCCGGTGGATCGCCTTTTTCACGCGGCGGAGGTCGAAGTCGCACGGTTCGGCGTCTCGGATCACCTCGTCGATCTTTTTCCGGTCGCTCAGCCCGTTGGCAACACAGATGGAATAGACATCGTTCGGCGTGGTGGCCTCCAGCTCGAAGAACTTGCGTCCCATGCGGCTGTAGAACTCCTTGTAGCCGGGCTTACGGTAGCGCAGGCCGTTCTGGATACGCTTCACGATGTAGTCGGTCGAGAGGAAGATGATGCCGCATTTCTCCTCCAACTTGTTGTACATGCTGATGAAGTAGTGGAACACCGGTTCGGTCAGTTTATCGGCTTCGTCGAAGATCAGGAGCGGAGCTTCCATCTGGATCACGTCGTCTAGGATCAGGCTCCACACCTCGCGGATGTTGTGCCCGTCGGTCTTGATACCCACCTTCCGGGCAATCTCACGCACGAAGTCTCCTTTCTTCATATCTTCGGAACAAAGGATATAGAACACCTCTTTGTGTTCTTCGGTATAGAGGCGGGCCGTCGTTGTCTTGCCGCACCCGGCTTCGCCCACCACCCAAGTGACGTTGCGCCAGCGCTGGGCATCGTCGAGCGCGAAGTTGATCTCTTGGTAGGCGGAGGTCTCGACGATCTGCCAGCCGGTTTCGTTCTTTCCGCCACCGATCTGTGCGGCGATGTCGCGGAACATCTTATCCGAAATGTTTTCATACTTGCCGTTCACGATACAACTGATCGTGCCGACCGATGTGTTCTTCAAACTCCCGGCCGCCTTGTTTTGGCTGGGATACTTGGCGACGTAGGCGCGAAGAGCCTCGCGGATGGCGTCTTTCTGTTTGTTGCTTAATGCTTCCATTGTATGATTTTCGATTTATGATTCCTAATTTATAGTTTGCCTGCCACGTTACTCAAGCTTACCTCGTTGTTGCCGCCGAGCTGGTCCCAGGTGACGTTACTCAATTCCTTGGTGTCGCGACCCAATGATACCCGAAGCGTCCGTCTCTTCGGTTGGCTGTACTGGCGTGTACGGCGGTCAAGCTGTTCCTTGGCCTCTTTGGAGAGCCCTTTCAGGTCGGGGCTGACCAGGCCGTGCTGTTCCGGAGCGACACCGTGTTCGTATTCGATCTCCTTGGCGATAATCTGTCGTTCGACACGCTCGCCGGCTATGGCTTCCTGCTGCCGGCGGATAAACGCCTTATCCTCTTCCGTTTGTTCCTGTTGGGCGCAGTGGATATAGATCGGCGGCAACCCTACGCGCTCGAAGCGCAACGCTCCGCCTTTGTCCATCCAGAGCAACCGGACGCTGCGCATGTCGGTCGGATCGTATTGCACATAGAACTGCTTGAATGTGTTCCGGCGACGCCATTCCAGATCCGGATTGCCCTGGTCGTCATACACCTCGTAGGTATAGTCCTTTTTCTGCACGGTGATCTTGATGCCGCTGGAGGTGAAGGTCGAGGGCTTCTCGGTCGTGTACCAGAACATGTCGACCATGTCGCGCACGCTGACGGCATCGGTCTCCTCGTTCACGCTGTTTTCGTACATCTCGATCCGGGAGATACCGGTGGCCGGGTGTTTCATCTCGTTCCACTCTTCCCGGGCTGCCTCGTAGATCTCGTGCAGTTCGTCCAGCGTGGGGAGCGCGTCGATATTGGCGTTGATGATCTCCAGGTTCGGGCGGCTGGTGGCCTTTACGGCGGTCACGTTCTGCCCCGTGTAGCCGAAGCGCGTCCAGAGCACCTGTTGCTGGAAACGGCCGAAGATGTTCTCGATCGTTTTCGACTCGCCATTGTAGGGGGTGGTCGGCCGGTGGATCCGGCTGATCTTCGAGAAGAACCCCTTGGCCGTGTTCTTCTTGTGGCCTCGCTGATTGTCGCACACCAGCTCGTAAGGCTTGTGCCCGCTGCGCTGTATCGCCATGCGGAAGGCGTGGTATTGGGCGATGTAGTCCTCCCGCTCGCTGATATGGTAGCCCAGCAACACCTCGCTGTAGGCGTCCACCACCTCGTAGACGTTGATCGTGCGTTTGTTTCCGCTTTCGTCCCGGTAATAGAGGTTCAGTTTCGTGCCGTCGCCATACCAGAGGGAATCCCGGCTGGCGGGGAGCAACGTGTGGTGCTTGCGGTCGTAGAGCTGGTGTGTCCGCATTTCGCCGAACACGGCATCGTGCCACAGGGGTTTGATACGGGGGCTGTTCAGCCAGCCCTTCATGCCCCGTTCGCTCTTGAGCGGTTTCCAGCCCCTTTCCGGGGCCGTGCGGTTGTAGGTCTCGAAGATCTGGTGGTCGGTATATTTGGGCATCTGGCTCCGCTTCAGTGCGATGATGTACCGTCCTTCCTCCTCGCCAATCTTCAGCGTGTTCCTGTTGCCATACTTCCCGCTGATCAGCGTCTCGTAATGGTCGGGGCTGTACCGCTTGATCAGTTCCTTCAACCGTCCGACACAGCCGGGCAGCGTATGGCCGAACTCTGTGCGCAGCTCTTCGCTCCGTTTCATTATCTCCTCCCAGTAGTCGCCTGATACGCCCAGCTTGTTGCGGTTGGGACGGATGCGGGCGATATCGCCGATCAGCGTATTCAGCACCGAGGCGTTCAGCGTATAGGCCGTGATCGTCGGCTCCGGAAGCGGTACCAGCTCGCCGTTCTTGTCATAGCGGTGCTTCTCGAAGAAGTCCTCCGCCTTCTCATCTTTGCGGACACGTCCGCGCAGTATCTCTCTTCTCATGATCTCTTCGGGTTCGCCATACTTGGCGACAAAACGTTGTTGGTATTTGTCGCGAATGGAGGAATAGACGTACAGGGCGCGATTCCCCTCGCCGCCGCCACGGTTGACGCATTGGATGTTTCCCCGGCGGACATTACTGTAAAGCGTGTTAGGCTTGATCACCGGATCATCCCCGGATGTCAGTTCTTCGTATGTCACGCACAATATTTTATTGTAATATTCCATTCCCGATTGTTTTACCGGTTAATAATCTTCCAGTTTATCGATCGGCACTCTTTTTACCAGCCGTGCAGAGTTGCCGAAATTCAACACGGCCAAAAACATCACCCATACCGGATTACAATCCGCCATTCCAACCAACAAGGTAAAACTCAGCAGAAAGTAAACGGTATATAACTTCTCTTTCCCGGTAAGGCTGCGCCACCAGGCGATCTCACCGCTAAACGGTTTTAACCAGTCCGCTTTCATGATTTCCATTGTTTACAGGTTCGTCACCCACTTCGGAACCTCCGCGCAGCAAAGCCATTTTCCGGATCGCTTTGGCCAACCTGGTATCTTTCTTGTATGCTAGCGCACGCGATACAGTTTCGGAAGTGCAATTCATGAGCAAGGCAATCCGTTTTACTTCTCCATGTTCTACTACGATTCGTCTCTTCATCGTCATATTATCTGAGTTCTACAATAAGGATTTCTTCATCAAACGCTTTGGCCAATTCAGCCTTGAAGTAAGACATCGCGCACTCACCGCCAAACACGGCAATAAACGTCACGTTTTCCACTTGGTAGATGAAAGTGTCTTCTTCTCCCTTGAACCGGCCTAAAAAGCCATCCACTTTCGACCATTCGCGAAAATTCACTGAAACTCTAATCGCTTTCATATCATTTATTGTTTAATGTTATCACCGTGGGCGATCCCGGATTCGAACCGAGGACAATGGCCTTTATGGTTAAGTTTCGCCTGTTCTACCTGACTGAACTAATCGCCCGCCCGTCTTTCCGGGCTGTCAGTTATCCGGAAACCTATTTGCTTTGTTCGTTAATCATTGAAAGAATACACTTCCTGTCTTCGTCCCAAAGTGGAAGCCCTAATTCAATCGTTCGCTTGACCACTTCCACCTCACCAACCAGTTTCATCGCCTGGTTGCGGAAGTCAGTGTCTTCATACGCATGAGCTTTACCAATCAGGAAGTCGGCAAGATCATTTGTAACTTCCTTTTGTCGATTCAATTTCACATTACAGTTCACTACCCGTATATAGATATCTCGGATAATTTGGCTTTCTCCATGCTTCTTGAACTCTTTGCAAAATGCGTCTTTATCCATTGAGGTATTCATATACACTTCATGGATGTATTCAAAATCTTCCAGTGTCGACACGATGCCTGTTCTCTCTTCAAATTCTTTTTGTGTCATAATTTCATATTTATTGTTATTATTCAGCATTTTCCACCTTAAAAGAAAAGTTCCTATCTGCCAATACCTGCTTTACAAAAGACAGATCGTGTTTATCTACTGGGAAAAACACGGCTTGATAGTCCACACTCGGACAAGCCTTGATAGCCGTTTTCTCGGCCATTCCCTTAACCAGTTCGTGAAGAAATCCTACTGTTTCTGCCGTCGCCTGCGCAATAATCACTTTTGCCTTCATCGTTTCTTATTTATATTCGTTTATAATCGGTTTCGTGCCACATCCGTAGCAGTTCCTCAGGGTATGAATCATTTTCTTGACGTAAGAATCTGGAGCGGAAAACACAATGCCATTCTCTTTGTTATAGCTAAAACTCACACCGTCCAACATCAGCAGGTTCGCAACCTTTAACCTGTTGCTCTGTACTTGCCATTCCTTAATCTCGTCCTTCATATCCTTTGTCATTTTTAAGTTTTACTTCTAAAATTCGTCTATATGACCGCCTTTGCTTATCTTTGAGGCGTGGTCATATTTTGATCACGCTGCAAATATACAAACATGTTTTCAATTATGAGCAATAAAGGAGAAGAAAAAGAAAATATTTTTTCAAGCAAGCCTTTGCCGGCAATAAATGAAAGAGTGAAAATCTTAGTAGAGCATTACGCAAAAGGTAGTGTAAAACGCTTTAGTGAAATAATAAATCTATCAAGTTCTCAAAAGCTTAATCGGGTATTCAATTTGGATAAACGAAATAATGAATATCCAGAAGTAAGTAGTGATATTTTACTGTCAATTGCAAACATGCTTTCAGATATTAATACGGAATGGCTATTAACAGGAAACGGAACAATGTCAAAAACAAGCCGTTCGGTAGAGCCAACACATACGCACATCACTCATTCATCCAATAATAAAGATAATGAAACTGAAGAATATAAGCAACAGGTTCATCCAGAAATAGTAGATAAACTTCTTGCTACAATACAAGAGCAGGCGAAAGAAATAGGAAAGTTAGAACAAACGATTACACAACTCAGAAGGGAATTGGGGGATGCTGTATCGGCTGCGAATGGTTCCACCATTGCCAGTGTAGGTTAAAACGCATTCGGCGGACTATTTGCCCTAAAAATGGTAAATAGCTAACAGACAAAAAAGTAACTTAAAATATAGGGGAGTGAATAAATATTTGAAAAATACAACTTCCCCCAACTAATAATATCAAAAACGACAAAAACAACCGTCTGAAAAGCGTCTTATATACATCAATCGCATAAAAAAATGTGGGATAATGCACAGCCAAATGCACAGCCAAACGGCACGTTTCGTTTTTGCACTGCTTAAAATGCACAGGCAAACGCACAGCCAAGTGCACAGCCAATATGAAAAAAGCGGCATTTCCAGCCGTTCAAGACGACAGGAAACCCGCTATTCGATCTAAAAACCGTTCAAACAGGTATTAAAAGCTGATAAAACAACTACTTAGCAGCCCTTATCAGGTGCGATTGAATGATCATAGCCCGTTTGGTGATCTTACAACTCCCGTCAGTCATACCAGCGTGCAGAAGGCTGTTTTTGGTAATGCCTATCTCTTTCTCCGTTAGCACATCAAAGATGGCCGAAATCGATCCGAAATAGTAGTTCTTCTTCTCGTAGATCAAATGTACATGGATAACCTTTATCATAACGCATTTAGTATTTACTTTGTCGCAAATATACCAAATAGCACTTATATAGAATAATCTATCAACAGATTTAACAAATCGAATCCACAACAAAGCAAAAGAAAAGAGGCTCTTTTTAAGCCTCTTCATTCTTTCAGCGGACAAACAATCAACCGAGCCAACAAAACGCCCCAGTGCGCTTCATTTGCGCCCATGTAGACCCCATATTAAACCAAATCTGCCGTCCAATTAAACTTATGTTCAAGAAATCCGTTCAAACCCCATTCAAAATTAAAATGCAGTTCAATTCAATTAAACCGTTTGCGCGTTTCGTTTTTCTTGGTCAGTTCTTTAACTATATTGTTAACCTGTTGTTTTTCAGTTAAAACAAGCCTGTTTTACTCTATACTGTTTTTACGCATTTCGTTTTACCCCCCTTACATATTCCCAAAATACGTCAATTTGGTGGTCTTGACCAGATCGCCCTCTAAGTTTTACATTATGCAAAACTTCTACAGTTTTAACATTCCCAAGATCAGTACTCAACAGCTGCTGATATATTTCTTGAGTAAATTTCTCATATTCTGTATTTGGATTCATATTATTTATGGACAAGCTTTACCAAAATCTTATTTCACATTGGATGCAGAGGCCTTATTATCGCAAGCATCTATAAGAATAATATTTCTATCGTTCTGGAGTCCAAGATCGTCCAAAATATTCAATGTTTTTTGATGCTCGGTCTCATTGAAATAAAGAATAACTTTCATACTTTGATTTGTATTATTTGCCATTTCGTATATCTTGACCTGATTCGCCAAATTTTGTTTCAGTTTAGAATTACTTGCAAGTTTAAACTCAACAAGCGTTTTATCGGAGCTTCCCATAGAAATTTTATAATCCACAGGACCTCTACCATTATTAACTTCTGCATTTATGTCAAATATTGAAGCAAACCATGTGAGTTTAAAAAGTAGTTGAAGATCTTTTTCTTTTCTTACAGGCTTACCATCATGATAGAAAAGCTTATAACCATCCTTGTTCTCGATGAAATCTTTCAAAAATTCAACACGTTTCCTTGAAGCCTCATAAGATCCCACTGCTGTTTCTGTATAAAACGACGTATTAGAATTTAAGCTACATATCAAAGTTTGAATATTTCTTACATAAACCTTATCTACGGCTGAGACGATTTCCCTAGAGTTCTTTTTTGCCTCTTCCCTTTCTTCTTCTTTTATCTTGATATAATAATCCATCAACATCGGGAATTGAAGAATCGTATTTGCAGCAGCTTCATTCCTCACTTTCTCTGTAACCTTTTTCTTTGGAAGCTGTCTCAGATAAACATCATTAATTTGATCCCTTAATGTTTCATTCGGCAAACTACTCGTAATATCCAATAGACGATGTCTCATTTCACTTGCATTAATCCATGTTTCATCTTTTGTAAGAATATCTTTGGGAGTCAGAATAACATAATCATTATTAAAATATGGCAACACATAACTATGAGACATCCAAGTCTCATAACCATAGTCAAAATATACTTTTGAAACAGCAACCTTCTTGCATTGGTCTGAAGTCAAGTACTTTTGTGCAAAAGTTTGCGTATATTCAAGTAGATATTGTTTTATTAAGTTACAAGTAAAATCACTTATATTATCTCGTCCTACTCCAACTCTAAACAAGGACAATTTTTCCAAATGAGATGTTTCTGTTATCTTTTCTTCTCTTAGATTCGGAAAAACACGTTGAATAACTCTTGACATTGATTCCCCAAAATCTTTTCCCAGCCCCAAGCCTCCATTGCCTGTTTCGCTATATCCAAGCCAATTTTGTTTAACTTCAGGAAATGTATACCATCTTTTAATTTTTTCCAAAGAAATTTCTCCACTCGCTTTATCTCTTAAGAAAGCAAGATAATCAAGTATTTTTTCATGCAATAATTTATACTCTTGCTTTTCACTTGCATAAAGCAGAAATGGATCTATAAAAAGAGGTATATCATTAAGCAATGAAATATTCATTGCACCATACTCTTCTATGATAGATTCATCTACATTAAAAATATCCGAGAAATACACCATAATTGCAACATTTAATAATTAGATTACAAAGCTTTAATAATTGGCTTAAAGAACACTATAAACTTTTCAGTATAATCTTTTAACCAAGCAAACAACTCTTGCTGCGATGACTTTTTAGTTAAATCACAAATTTTATACAAATCAATTGTTGATGTTTTCTTTCCGTCAAGCCTTCTCCAATCTAATGATTGTCCTATTGAAGTTTCAGCTTCCTCTTTATATTTCAAAAGCATGTCAAAATTCTTCTTTTCAAGATCATTCCCAATGTATAATTGTACAGTTAGTTTTTGCTCTCTTGAATTCAACAATAAACATATTTGGAAATTAGAACGCCCAATGGCTATATTCATCCAATGACTATATGACGGAGATTGTGTACGAAATTTTTTAGATGGATGATCATTCATATAATTGCAGAAAGCAGACCAAAAATCATATCTAAATATTTCAGCCTCTGTCCTATTTTCATTCGATGATTGGTTAGAAGACATACGTACATCTTTAGACCATCCGTTTGGTTTTGCTATTACATTAAATATCGGAGCAGCAGGACTATTCCCTATTTTTATAAGTTCAATTTCGACTCCAAAAAAATTGAAATCTTTATCCGTGATGCGATTAAGCCAATCTATTGCTGCACGATGTTCTTCCGTAAAACGCTCTGCAATCCATATGATAGTAACAGCATCTAAACCAGCAGCATATGTTAATATCTGTCCGAGATGATTATGATCAGTTTTCTCAAGTTGATTCTCAATCAGAACCAACTTATCTGTTCCTGAGTCAACACAGAGAATGTCAGCGCGAAAAGGGCCTACGTGTTCTTCTTGAGCTTTCACTTCAAGTTCATTCATTCCTAAAGCATCTGCAAGGATAGCTATATTTTCTTCAGTTGCAAGCCAAGGAGTAAAATCGGTAGCCTCACTCCGCCAACAATCGCGCAAATCAACTTTTGTAATTTTAGATAGAGTTATAGGTGTTGTCATACATTAGTTTTAATCTGTTTTTTTAGAATAAATCAAATCTCTCACATTAACATTCAAAAGTTCCGCAATACGAAACAATGTTTCAAGGTCTGGCTGTGAGGTGTTTGTACACCAACGAGACACAGAACAAGCATTTTTACCAATCTGCTCCGACAACCACTTTGCTGTTTTATGTTGCTCTACTAGTACTATTTTAATCCTATTAAGTTGCTTCATATCGCAAGTATTTATAGTCCAATGCGAATATATTGATTTTTATAATACTATCAAAAAGCAAGGTAAGTTTTCTCAGATATGCACTTCAAAAATATTATGTTGTACGAACATAATGTTTGTGCAGCATAATATACAACATCAATCGCATCTTATTGCTCAATTACATGCAAATCAACCTTATGCCTCATATCACTTGGAAATTTGGCGTGTTTTTATTTGGTAATTTGGCACACAGAAACAGTTATTTCAACTTATATCGTTCATCCAACACTCCGGCAAACAGATCCATCTCTCTCTTGGAAATCTCCAATCGTGTTGCCATCTTTCTTATTTGTCGATTTCTTGGCCATAATTCGTATTATTTTGTTTCCTTAGAGGTTGATAAAAGGATTTCCCAGTGCCCCCCATAACTTGGGCCAACTCGTTTAATAATATTCTCTGCTTTCAAACGTTCCAGTGTTATCCTCATTGCTTTCTCCGAGACCTCGCATTGTTTCGCCAATGCAGAAATACTGATTTGTGGGTTTTCTGCAATAAGAGAAAGTATCTTGTTATGCCCCTGTTGTGCCCCTGTTATGCCCTTGTTATGCCCTAAGTGGTCGGCTTCTGGTCGCGTCTGGTCGGAATGGTTAGCTTCTTGTACTTCTTCCAAAATATTAGCACATACTGTTGCTTTCATGATAAAGGCAACTAAGTTGTATTGCGGCTCTTTGACACCCAATGCAGACAACTCTCGGCACATACGGTCTACACCCTCACCGAACTCTTTTACATAGTCGTATGCTTTGAGGTATTCCGCTATTTTCGGATTGCGAGAGAAATGGGTATGACGAATGTTGTCAGTGCGGACAATACCCGGCAACTTGCCCGGTGTTTCGAACACAAGGCGGTCATCGAACATCTTTATCTGAATTTCCGTGCCCTTAATACTGTAATCTCGATGGCAAACAGAGTTTACGACCATCTCTTGTATCACAAACTTTGGATATTCACGGTCTGTTTTGAAGATACCGTTCTCTCCAAGATAGGAATGCTCTTTTACCTGCGTTTCAAGATATTCTACCGTTTTCTGTATCTGTTCAAGAATACGACCATCAAAAGTAACATCTTTGATGACATTCATTTCACGCCCCACCTTTTCCTCCGTACCGAAATACTTGATAAAACGCACTCTCGCACGAGGAAAGAATGTCTGAGGATGCTTGCCAAAAAGCAATATACAAGCAGCACTGACTTGCGGTACATCGCCTTTATAGGTCACAAAACCTTTGTTCTCTTGCAGATACTCCATTGCAGACTTGCCATAGCCAATCCGTTTCATGTAGGCTTTGACTGCATCCATATCTATGTCATCAAGTGTGGCATCGTATGCTGTGGAATCCTCGTAATAGCGTTCTCCTTTGTCGTACATGAGTTGCAAACGCTCATCAAAAGTCAATTTGCGTGATTTGTCTCCTACACGCCAAAACACTTCATCCGCTTGATTCGCATGAAGTCGCGGACTTGCAGGAATGTGCATCAACAATACACGATTATTACGTCCTTCTGCATCTGTACATGGTATGTATTCTGTAGTGACAGAAACTGAAGGAACACAAAAATCCAAAGGTGTGCGCAATATATCATTGAGATGTTCCTTGTCTTGGTCAACACCCTCTACTCTGCGAGTCTTGTCGGATATACCCACAGCAATCATTCCACCATCTGCATTCGCCATAGCTACCATGATAGTGGCAAGGTGTTTAGGATCAATGAGGATACTTTTACAGTCAAAAGTCTGACCTTCCTGCATATGCCGTATTTCTTCAATTGTATATTTCATATCCTCTATTCTTCTTTTGTATGGCAAATCAATCTGTGAATATCCACATCCAGCACTTCTGCTATCCGTGCCAATGTGTATAAATCAGGCTGCGAATGATTGTTGCACCACTTTGACACCGTTGCCGGATCTTTCTGCAA
This sequence comes from Parabacteroides sp. KHUB-02, assembly GCF_056640955.1. Lineage (NCBI taxonomy): Bacteria > Pseudomonadati > Bacteroidota > Bacteroidia > Bacteroidales > Tannerellaceae > Parabacteroides > Parabacteroides sp. KHUB-02. The sequence continues at coordinate 2,634,217 of NZ_JBWQEV010000001.1, forward strand.
AGTTTTAGCAAGCCATTTACTCATAATGCCCTTCTCAGCTAATACTGCCTTTATACAGTTCAAACTCGCCATATTGTATTCAATTATAAATTGCGTCAAATGCAAAGTTATATATTTTATTTGGTTCGCGAGCATAATCGAAGAAATAAAAGTCTTTTGGCAAAAGAAATTAATGTAAAGTGATGTGAGATTGGGATTTATTTGCTAATTTTGCACCGTTTTTGAAACGATATAAACATTAACAATGCAAAGAAACAGAATGAATATATTAACAACAACCGCAATTCAGAGCAACAAACGCACTGATTCTGTGTCTAGTGTTCATGTTTCACGCATTGAACCTCGTAGAGTTAATACTTTCCAACGAACATAACGAGTACATTATTGTACTTTGAGAGAATAGAAACTGAATAGTTGGAGAGTCCTTTCCAAACTTTCCAACTATTTTGTTTGTATGCCCATTTGTGACAGTCGCCTTTATGATGCTCTTCTGCCATTTCCGTCTGATGGGCTGTTGGTAACCAGATTATTAACGTGCAGTGATGCACATAAATTGAGAAGAAATGAGCTATAAATTTGATGGCAGCAAGGTGTTCTTTACATCTGATACCCATTTTTATCATGGGAATATCATTCGTTTCTGCAACAGGCCGTTTAAGGATGTGGAAATGATGAATGAGACCATAATCTCCAATTGGAACAATACAGTCGGGCAGGATGACATTGTCTTTCATCTGGGCGATTTCTGTCTTGGCGGTTCAGCCGAATGGACTAAAATCCTTGACAGGTTGAACGGAAAGATATATCTGATTATGGGCAACCATGATTTGAAGAATATACGTCAAGGCTACATTGACAGATTTGAACATGTGGCAATGCAGATGCACATAGAGGTCGGTAAACAAAGGATATATTTGAACCATTATCCTTTTCTATGTTTTGATGGCGGATATAAAGATGTGTGGCAACTTTTCGGACACGTACATACAAGGAAGAATAACACTGGAATTGACGCTGCCCGGCTTCAGTATCTCTATCCGACGCAATACGATGTAGGGGTTGATAACAATAACTTTACCCCCATATCATTTGAACAGGTAAAAAGGATGATTGAAAAACAAGTAGAGCAATTTCATAAGCAATAAAAAAGGAGGTTTATTTATGAGTGAATATACAACGGTCTATTTAAGGCACAAAGACATGCCTTTGTTGAAAAAGAAAGAGCATCCGTCTCATGAAGAATGCCAAAGTCTATCTAAAGAAGACTTAATGAAAGTCATTCGCGAAATAGATGAATATAACAAACAGGTTGCAAAGTCTTTGGGGTGTAAATTGTTTTATCTTACTACTACCCCAAGTCGTGAATTGACTGTGCTTCCATGTAGTCCATCTCCAAGTGTGCTGACAAACGTCCTTCTTGAGGAGGTTTTATGCTTTTACAAAGAAGAAATCGAACATTGTAAAAAGGCTATTGCAAAGAATAAAGAAGATATTGCCAAGTTGGAAGTACGAATAGCCAAAACAACCGTCGATTTGTACGATAAAATCAACAAGGAGATAGACAACTGCTATGAGAACATAAACTTTGAGGAAGAAGAACTTGAACACTACCAATTCCTGTATAATAAATTTTCTTTCTTGGAGGGTATTATTGTCGATGAATCAAATTCAAAGAATTATGAACTGATTTATACAAAATATTAATAAACAAAAGATTATGAAGATACAATATATGAGCGACCTGCATTTGGAATTCAGCGATAACAGCAGGTGGATGAAACATAATGAATTACCTGTAACTGGCGATGTTTTGGTTCTTGCCGGAGATATATTCTATTTGAAAAACAAGATTGCACCTTTGAGCAATTTTTGGAAATGGGCATCTGTAAATTATCGGCAAGTGCTCCTTGTGCCCGGAAACCATGAGTATTACAATTATTGTGATGTGATGGATAAGGAACTGCAATGGAATTGGATGTTCAAGAAAAATGTAGGATATTACCAGAATCAAGTAGTAAAGATTGATGATACTGATTTTATCATGAGCACTTTGTGGTCTCAGATTTCTCCTTCTGACGAGTATTTTATATGGAAAGGCATGAACGACTTTCGGCAAATAATGTATAATGGCAAATTACTCCAAACTGAGGAGTTTAATCAGATGCATGAATTCTGCTTGGATTTCATCAAGCATAGTCTAACTGAAAGCACCGCAAAGCACATTGTGGTAGTAACACATCATCTTCCCACATTGGAGGTCGTCGCCCCTCACCATAAAGGTTCAGTGCTGAATAGTGCATTTGCAACTGAACTGAGTGGGCTTATTGCCGACAGTCGCATTGACGCATGGATTTATGGGCATTCACATACCAACATTGATGCTGAGATAAACGGAACAAAGATCGTTTGCAATCAAATGGGATATGTTTTTCAAAATGAGCATATCGCCAATGGTTTTGATCCGGGCAAGTGCCTTGTCTTGTGAAAGGCATAGGTTCGCCGGTAATACACTTTAAAGCCTCAATATATCATATAGTGAACAAAAAAGCACGTGTTCATATATTATATGATATATTGTGGCTTAATGTTTTTCTGTTGAATACAAGTATAATACAGCAGTTCTACACTTTTTCAAGCGAATAAACCGAATTCGTTACACTTTTTCCAACGAATCATCCCCATTACACGACATTTTTTCAAGCGAATCACAGTATAAATCACCGAAACCAACTTTACTTTATCTCCGTATTCATATATACGTGCATTAAAGTAAACCTAACAGAGGGAGAAAAAGAGATGGCTTCGCCAAAGCCGAGCCGAACCATATCTGCCGATTTTCTCTTTTGGCTGCAAAAGAATCCGAAATCCTAACTCAAAAGCGAAGCAAGATTCTCCCCTTATAAAGCCACAAAAACCAACCCCAAAATCCGTGAATCCATCTCTGATTTTGCAGCCCCATTCGGCGAAATAATCACCGATATGCCTTATCTTCGCGAACCGGAGGTTTCGGAGCAAAAGAGAGCCATTTTTCTCTTTTTCCCTTCGTTTGAAGACAAACTAAGGTTAAAAACGTTAAATCTTCGATTTTCGGCAAAAAAACAAGTAAATTTTTGAGCAGTCTATCTTTTAAGCCGTAAACTATTGATAATCAATTGGCATAATATGCTGCATCGACAATTATCATTTCATAAAGCTGTTTGGATCTCTTATTTGTGAATACATACAAATGTTATAATAATGATATACAGCTAAATATAAACAAAATATCTATAGCTAAAGTTACTACAAATGATATTCCGTTTAGAATGTTAGAAAAATATCCTCGTTAATTATTTCAGCAACTCTAGAAGTTGTTATCAACGAACTCCAAGTTTATTGAAATTATCCTCGATATGCTAATAGAATCTTACACCATTACTCTACAACTTATTATTTCGTTATTGAATACTATTCTTGATCTCCATCTAATGAAACTGATGGAAGATATCTCATCCAATCCATCATATTAGAAAGATTTCTTATTCTTTCATCTATCGTAGGGAATTCTATTACATCGAACAATGCCTGTTAGTTAGAATTTGATTAAGTCATATTTGAAATATCAGAATTATGCAAATTATCGGTACTATTTCGAATCAGTGCCGATAATTTGCATGTTACTGACTAACCAAACGGATTGCCAGATGTGCGTTAACACATGAAATATGACATTAGTCTACCTTCACCCTCTCTTCTTCCTGCCATTCAGCAAACGAGACAATCTCTTTGTATTGCTCAGCAGTCAGAGATGATCCGCTATCTTCACTACATTCGTATTCCCACGGTAGCTCATAAACGGAGCCTTCCTCCTGATAGCCCATATAGTTATGGTATGAATAAGGAACCAACCTGACATAATCTTCTTCCTCAAGAATCTTCAGAAGCTTGTCGGCATCGTGGATTATTAATGGAACACCGGACTTATACAGAGCTGTGGCAACTTCAATGGCGAGACCGGCATTCGCAGAATAACTGTTGGAAACGACAATCACCCATCCTGACCGTTCTGTATCTGATGCAAAGATATTCAGGCGGGAAAGCCCCAGTTCTCCATAATGATCCTTGGCAAACCAGATGAAATCATCCGGACTATCAATATCGTACTGCTCATCAATTTTTGCAAACTTCATCCGATTATAATAAGCTACGTCATGCAATTCATTAGGGCCATAAGTCTGTTCAGTCTGGTTGTATTTACTGACAGGCAAATTTCTGTAGAACGACTCATACACTAATAATGGCATCCACCAGTCTGCGCAGATAGGCAAAAATACGGGTAATAGTTTCCCTGCGCCATTCATCGTTATAGTATTCATTATTATCCGATACATACGAAGAATAATTTGAAACAACGAAACGGGTATATTTCCGGTCTGTAAACCGGATTGCCCTTCCCTCCATGTATATGGAAGAAGCGACATGAAACCAGCGTGTTTCCATCGGGTTGAATGAATGCCAATCCCGAAAAAAATCTTCTTTATTTTCATACTTTCCCGAATCAAACCCATTCATAAGATGCTCGTTCTGGAAAACATATCCCATCTGATTGGATAATACTTTGGTTCCACCAATCTCTGCATCAATATTCGTATGTGAATGACCGTATATCCAGACATCAATCCGGTTGTTGCTTACCAAGTCTCCATCGTCACTCGCAAAGGCACTGTTCAGCACCGAATCTTTGTGGCAAGGTGCAACTACCTAAAAAGTGGGCATAGGTGCAGATCACTCATGTATTGTATTCTCATTTCTTTGATAGTTCAACCTGTTTCTCTATGATTGCCTTTACCTGTGCGAATGAAACCGGAGTGAAGTCGTTATTGTCAACTCCCACATCATATTGTGTAGAGAAAAGCATTTGAAGGCGAGGCTTATCTTTTCCGGTGTTATTCCTGCTTGTATGCACATGGCCGAAAAGCTGCCAGGTATCATCGTATGAGCCGCTATAGCAAAGGAATGGGCAATGATTCAGATAAATCTTCTGTTTATCCACCTCGATGTACATTTGCATCGTGATCAGTTCGAAATATTTTGTATAATTCTGCCTCAAGTTCTTCATGTCATGATTACCGGCTATGAGATAGATTTTCCCATTCAACCTTTTGAGTATCTTTGTCCATTCAGCAGAGCCACCAAGACAGAAGTCGCCAAGATGAAATACGATATTATCCGGACCGACCACACGGTTCCAGTTGGCAATAAGTGTTTCATTCATGTGTTCTACATCCTTGAATGGTCTGCTACAGAACCGGATGATATTGGTATGATTGAAGTGGGTATCGGATGTAAAGAACACCCCGCTTCCGTTGAATTTGTAATCCATAATCTTCTTTTTTTATGCACATCACTGCGCTGGTTAATAAAACTGAAGTTTTCAATGCCCATGGACGGAAATGACGGAGTAGAGCGCATAATGCGAACGTCACCAATGGGCAAAAACAAAGCCGTTGAAAAATTTAGTAAGGACTTTTCAACGGCTTCAATTTATCTTTTTAATAGGAATACCTGCATCTAATGTACTCCTACCTGTCTATAAAACGTTCGCTGGAAAGTGTTTTTGAATTTACCGAATGACTCAATGCCTAAAGTATGAACATACGACATACTCTCAAAGCATACTGTGCTTCGACATAATGTGTTTACTAATATGTTCACTCTATTCTGCAGCATTGTAATTTTTTTAATGTTTTTATTCAATTGTAAGTGCAAAAATACTGAATTTTCTTGAGAACCAATCAACTATTCGCTAACTTTTTGATAGCTTTATAACACTATTATTGTCAAACAGACGTGGAGAAATAGAGTACCTATAACCAAGCAACTTTTTCAAATGGTTGAAATAGAATAATTCAGTCAATCCTTCACCGACAATATGAATGACCTGTCTAGTTGCTGTATTCTTTCTAACTTTTCTCATAAGGTTACTTTTCTACTTCTACTCATTGTTTGTAAGATTTTTGAGCCTATAACGGTGTACGGCTCTATTAAACACTTACAAACCATCAAGAACTGTTTTACCTTTCAACATCTTTTCTTTCTTTTCATTAAACATCTAATATTCTGATTCTTTGATAATACGCAAAATCTCTTGCTTATATCCTTTGCGGTCGTACTCCTCCCCTCTACACATCCAACAACTACATGGAGTTCCCGTAGTTTTATAAACCTGCGCCCATTTATCCTTTGCCAATTCAAACCAATGAGGATGCTCATAACAACTACCATCTTCACGAATAATGCAAAATTACGATAAATATTGGCAATTATATCAGATGGGGTATATTATCATAATAAACAAAGATTGAAATAAAGCAATTCCAATAAAAGCATTACCTTTGTAAACAACAAGCATTCTGTAACATCCATGCAAAAAAGTAACTGCAACAACTGCCCCCTAAGGAAAAAATACGATAAAAGCCCTCAGTCATTAATGGGACGCTTTTGGCGTTGGCACATAAACTTCTGCCCAGGCTGGAAAGGATATTTCAAATCTCTTTCGCCTGACGAGCAAAACGAGATTAGAAAGAAGTATAACTTCGATAAATACAATAAATAATGAAAAAAGAAATTCTATTCGTCTTGTTAAAAGACTTTGCCGATTGGGAAGGAGCTTATATCGCTCCAAACCTCAATGCAGGTGTTGAACCCGGAAGTGAAAGCAAATATATAGTTAAAACCGTATCTGTCAGGAAAGAGCCGGTTGTATCGATCGGAGGGTTCAAGGTGCTGCCCGACTATGGGATCCATGACATTCCGGCCGATTATGCAGGAATCGTATTAATAGGTGGCATGAGCTGGTTCACTCCGGAAGCCGAAACCATTGTCCCTCTGGTTAAAGAGGCCATAGAGAAGAAGAGGCTGGTGGCCGGAATTTGTAACGCCTCCGTCTTTCTTGGCAGGCACGGTTTCTTGAACCATGTAAATCATACCAGCAACGGATTGGATTACCTCAAACAATTTGCGGGGGTTAATTATACAGGTGAAAATCTTTATATGGATGAACTGGCTGTCAGAGCCGGAAACATTGTAACCGCCAACGGATTTGCCACTCTGGAGTTCTGTCGTGAAATACTATATGCGCTGGAAGCTGACTCTTCCAAGAAAATAGAGAGAAGCTATCGATTGAACAAAACAGGTGTTTGGGAAGATCCAGAAGTGGGATAAATTATTATCGCGGTTTATAGCTGAAAGCCGGGGATGTATCCCATAAGATGTGTATGAATTTAAATAATACAAAATCATCTACCACATCTACCATTACCCTTAAAAGTCCCTAGCTATAAATCACTTATCTAATGGTGGTAGATAATAAAACATCTACCACCAACAACTTACATCTACCACCATTTACTACTTTTCAACCACTAAATACAACCGTCCCCTACTCGCCAACTGTGTCATTAGCCCTATCTTTTTCAAGAAGCGACCAAAGACGGAGACATTGCTCATCGGAAGTTTTACGCCGCTCTTTTTTTGCAGCGATAGGTAGATCTCTCCGGCAGAGATCTTCAAACCTTCCTCCTTGTGCGAAGCGGGACGATAATATTGAAAAAACAGATCCTCGAACAAAGGACGTTGTTGAAACGCCTCGTTCGCTTGCATCTGCGAGACCTCTTCCTCATGCGTCAGCCAATAACGCTCGTTATTATTCAAGGCGGCAACCGCTTGCGCATAGAGCTGGAGATAATCGATAGGCTGGGCATTGTCTATCATCCCTTTCACCTCGATACAAATGAAACGGCGGCTGCCGGAAGGATCGCCCAGCAAATCCGTATGGTTGCTCGTAGCGATAAAGGAAGCGTAACGTTTCACCGATTCCACCTGCGTAGCATGAGGCTTGCGCACATTTACGACCGGCTTCTGCAACAGATGCTTCAAGAAGCCTTGATGCCTCGCGCTCACTTGGTCGAACTCATCAATATTGATCAATCCGAAACGGGTAAGATACAGCTCGGCATCCCGCTTCTTGCTGAAATCGATGCTGTCCGTGTAATACTTATTCAAGTCCGGTGGCAACAGGTTGAAGCAGAACGTGGACTTCCCGCACCCCTGCCCGCCCACCAAGAGCGGGGAAAGGCTGTTGCCATGCTGTTTGTCACGTCCCTGCCAGTGCGCTACCATCGACAGGAACCAAGTGTAAAACAACTGTTCCCACCGTACGTTGTCGCAAGGGATGCGTGCGGCCAGCGGACGGATGCGATCCTTGCCATCCCACACGGGCAAGCGGGTCAAATAGTCCTCGATAGGTGCATAGTCCGGGATGCGATCTGAAAAGACAAAACGCCGTACATCCCTGTCCCATAGCTGCAATCCTTCTTTCTGGGCATTCAAGGCGATACTGTTCAGCACACGATCCGTCACGGGGCGATAGTCAAAACAGAAGGTGTTTTTCTCCCGATATTCCGGTCCGCCAGACATCAGATTGTACCGGAAATCGTAACGGCGGTTCATAAACTCCTCCATTTTCAAGCTCTGTAGTTGCTCCGGCTTGTAAAGGGACGTACAACCAAAGTCCGAATCGGAGACTAACCGATACGACTGCCTCAAGGTCTCCCGAATCTCCACTTCCGAGATCAGATTCCCCAGATAGAGCATCGTCCACTTCACACAATCCTCCTCTTCTACCCCAGCCGCGAAACAAAGTCTTCCAAGAGTGACCAACAAAGGTTTGAAATCCATCTTTATGCTCAAACTTCCATGTTCCTCCAAAGCCCGCTGCAAAGCGAATTCATATTGGATGGCAACGTAACGGTATTGGTCATAAAGCGTCTGCCCGGCACTCTCTACCGGTACCGGCACCCGTTTTTCGAACCGTTCCTGGTAGGCGCTTTCGTCGGGCATAGCCACAGGCTGCTCCAGATGAATGGAAAGGGCGTCCGGATTGTAATACACATCGACATCATAACTGAGGCGGCAGCCCATCTCCAGCACCGGACGTTTCAGCTCGATGGGATAAGAAAGGCGAGGCTCATACGTCTTGAGCGCATGTCGGTAAGCGTGCGCATGAAAAACCTCAGCATCCGTACGCGAACGGGGAAGCGACCCGTCGGGATAGGTATAAGCCACCACGAACTTCACGCTCCGTCCGCTAGAGCCGATCATAGCGAACAGTGTCTGCGGATATTCCACTATTTTTTGTTTCAAGGACAAAGCCTCTTCTATGCTCTTCAATCGATTGATCTCCAGCAAAATCCAGCCATTATACTCCTTCAATTCCCCTTTTCGAAAAGTTCCGGCAAAGAGCAACTGAGGTAATTTCCGGGTAAACGGATACCGTTTGTCGGGATAAGCCCGCCTTAATTTCTCTCGAAAGAGCGCAAGCTTATCCCTCGTCCGCTCATCCTTTACCCATGCCACGATCTCCTCCATACGCATCGCCCGTTGTGCGACGGTATGTCGATAGGCTGTTTGCTTGGTTATTTTCATGTCTAATATATTATTTAAGAAGTTGAATAACTTATGCTTACAGTTTTTTCTATAGAAAAACAAAAGTTTCCTCTAGGAGAAACTTTTGTTTTCCCTAAGAGAAACTCTTATCAGCTCTTATCCCTTCGTCCATCGGTAGCCACTCTGCCAAGCATCAAAGACTGGTTCATCCTCTACTCCGTACGCCCGAAAAACCTGGCGGATATACTGTTGGTCTTCGGGCGAGAAGGTTCTTTCCTTGCGCTTAAACTGATAAAACTTATTCTTACCGTATGTCATCAACAGACGTTGCTTAATGCGTTTCGCCTCCAGATAAGGTATCTGGTCTAATAGGTGATCCATGCCGACAGCGTATTGCACGGGGGTATCCGCCATGAAAGCCGCACACTTTCCGGTAGGACTGGTACGTGCGGGATTCACGATGCTCACCGCCCAAAGCGTATCGGGGATAAAACGGACAATTTGATGCCGCGAGCAGCGGTTGGCGTTCTTACAATTTTCATTAAAACAATGTACAAAGCCTGTCGGCACCATAGCGTAATCGAGTTTTTCTATCATATCTTTTAGATTTTCAGTATTCCTCAAATATAACACTTTTTTCCTTCACACGAAAAGAAAATTGCATGAAAATCAATAATAAGTGGTAGATATTGAATAATAATTGTAGATGTTTGGAGATCTACAACCTATAGGTAATATTCTTATTTACAGAGAGTACACAATAGAGTGGTAGATATTGTAGATGTTTTTATAAATTCAATGTTACAGGAAACTCATAATACGTAAAAGAACGAGCCAATACAACTTCTTCATCTTTTCACTATCACATAGCAGGATATTTTATATCTTTATTGCCTGTTTATAATCATGATTGGATACATATGGACATAGATTTCGCATCATACATCCGTGGTAGTGAGGGTAACATTCATCATCAATACCCCACAACAGCCAACCGAACAAGTCGACCGAACAAGTACCGAACAAGCTAACCGAACAGTTCAGCGCACCGCTTTTAGCTATCGTAAAGGCTATCGGGACAGAACAATGTTCATTGAAAGTAAAAAGTGATTACAAACAATTTGCATAGATAAACGAAGAATGAAAACATCCATCAATTACCTTCCCGAACAGAAACGGGATGACCTCAGAAGAATTGTAGAGTGCGTACTGGAAGTACTTCCCGATTGTGAGATGATCATTCTCTACGGAAGTTATGCCCGGAATACATACGTTGACTACGACCAACGCATCGAATACGGTATCCGCACCTGTTTTATGAGCGATTATGATATTTTGGTAGTTACCAGTACCCGTTTCCAAAGATATATTATCAATCACATCTTGAGTAAGGCCACCGATAATTACTACAAAGGGAAGAACAGATACGTATCCACCACCGTACAGTTTATAGACGAAAGCATCGACGACTTGAATAAAGCCATCGATAAAAACCGATATTTCTATACCGATATCAAGCGAGAAGGTATCATGCTTTACAACAGCGGCCGTTATAAGTTGGCCCGCCGTCGTAAACTGAACTATCGCGAAATAAAAGAGTTGGCGGAGGAGTATTACAACGACAGGTTTGAACGTGCGAATAGTTTCTTACGTAGTGCCCGATATTCATACAAGGATCAGGATTACAAAATAGCATCGTTCCACCTTCATCAAGCTTGTGAGAATTATTACAACAGCATAATCTTGACTTTTACATTGTATAGCCCCAAAGAGCATAGCCTAATAACGTTATCCGGCAGAGCCAAAACGCATTCCCTAGAATCATCCGAAGCCTTTCCCCGGGATACGGAAGAGGAGAAACGACTTTTCGACTTGCTGCAGGACGCATACGTTCAAGCTCGTTATAATTTACACTTCCGCGTCACTAAAGAAGATATCGAGGCGCTTATACCCAAAGTAGAACGGCTCCGGGATATCACGCGACAATGTTGCGAGGAGAGAATCAAGGTGTATGCGGCAAAACAAAGACAGGTTTGATGAGATTCCCCTCAATCGCTACCTTTATAACCCCATCCAACCTGTTTTCGAAGATACGGTAAGCCTCCTCAATCTCGTTCAATGGAAACTTATGGGTAATAAGAGGCGTCGTGTCTATCTTACCTTCTTCTATTAGGTTAAGAATCTCGGCGCAATCGCAGCCATCCACCCCACCAGTCTTGAAAGTCAAGTTCTTGCCATACATGTCTGGCAAAGGAAGAAGCTGAGGTTTATCATAGAGGGCTACGATGGTGACAATGGCGTTCGGACGGGCACAATCCCATGCCAAGCGGAAGGTATCCTCACTCCCCGCGACCTCCAATACGACATCCGCACCGCCATGATCGCTGTTACGAAGAACAAATTCCTTACAGTTTTCGGGATCTGTCACCAAGACTTCCGGATAACGCTGGCGAACGAACCGGGCCCTTTCCGGAGACTTCTCGCAAACAATAATACGTCGTGGCTTCTTCAACAACACGCACAACAAAGTACAGATCCCCGTAGGACCGGCGCCAATGATAAGAACCGTATCATCCTCTGTAATCTCCGAGATACGAGAGGCCCAAAAACCTGTCGCTAACACATCACCGACCAGCAAAGCCTGCTCATCACTGACCGTATCTGGGATATGATTCAAGCCTCGATCCGCATAAGGAACCCGGACATACTCCGCCTGCCCCCCATCGATACGACAGCCCAACGCCCAACCGCCATTGGGATCGGTACAATTATTGACATATCCACGCCGGCAGAAGAAACACTCTCCGCAAAAGGTCTCGACATTCACGGTCACCCTGTCACCCGGCTTGACTGCAGTAACATCGGCACCCACCTTTTCCACCACACCAACCATCTCATGCCCAACGGTTATTCCGGATACCGCACGTGGTACGCTACCGTGTTTAATATGAAGATCGCTAGAACAAATGCTACCCAAAGTCACTCGTACGATAGCGTCCCGTGAATCCTTTATTTCCGGTATCGGTTTCTCCCGCAATTCAAATTTCCCTTGTTCAATATAAGTGTACGCAAGCATGATACTTCCTTCTTTTTGTTAATCGCCTTACAAAGATAAGGATCGTATCGCTAAAAATATCAGATATATCTGTAATTTGGGTACAAACTGTTTCATTTTTCTCTCCTATCTTTATCGCCATAAATACATAGCATTCTCGTAATGAATATAAAAACAACAAAAATTCAAGAAGTATGAAACGAATCGTATTATTCATGGTCATGGTCTCAATGGTATGTATCGCCTCTTATGCGCAAAAGGCTGCCGAAGGGACAAAAGTTTTAGTGGCTTACTTCTCGGCAACGGGAAATACTGAAAAAGCGGCCCAACAAGTCGCATCTATTGTCAGCGGTGATCTTCACAAGATCCAACCTGAGAAAAGCTATACCTCCGCCGATCTGAACTGGCGGGATAAATCCTCACGCAGCAGCGTAGAGATGGACGATCCTACATCACGACCGGCCATTATCGATGATTTGAAGAACCTAGCGGAGTATGACACCGTTTACCTAGGATTTCCCATCTGGTGGAATCAAGCCCCAAGACTCATCAACACCTTTTTGGAAAAATACGATCTCTCGGGTAAAACCGTTATCCCATTCGCCACATCAGGCAGCAGCAGTATCTCGAACGCAGAGAGTGAATTGCGGAAAGCCTATCCGGATGTGAACTGGCAAAAAGGAAAGTTGATGAACGGAGCGACAGAAGAAGATATCAAGAATTGGACTAAAAAATAAATGATTATGAGAAAGAATTTTGGAGCGAAGCCTTTGAGCTATCCGCAACCCGTATTTATTATCGCCACGTATGGAGAAGATGGAACTCCCGACGCGATGAACGCCGCTTGGGGCGGTATCAGTGAGATGAATGAGATCAGCATGTGTCTTAGCGCCGGTCACAAGACTGTTAAGAATATCCTGAAGCGTAGAGCTTTCACGGTAAGCATGGCAGATGCCGATCATGTCGTAGCTTGTGATTATGTAGGTATCGTGTCGGGCAATAAAGTTACCGACAAGTTTGCCAAAGCAGGATTTCACGCTACAAAATCAGACTTCGTAGATGCTCCGTTGATCGACGAATTGGCCGTGGCTATCGAATGTAAATTAAAAGATTACGATCCGGATACTTGCATACTCCGTGGCGAGATCGTAAATGTCAGTGTTGACGAGCGTGTACTTGATGAGAACGGCAAGGTGAATGTAGCTAAAGCCGCTCCCATCATCTTTGATCCATTCAACAACGACTATTTGAGAGTGGGCGAAAAGGTAGGAAATGCCTTTGCTGATGGAAAACAATTGAAATAAATGACAGGGTAATAGCAATTAGTATTGATAGTAGCCTAGATTACTATCAATACTAATTTTGGAAACTATGTAATCAAATTCTGTTATAAACCAATTTAGAGATATCATATCCTCGTTTCATTATCTTGCCAAGCAAATCTTCCATAACCGCTTCCGGCAAGGATTTATCACGACTCAAAATCCAGAGATACTTGTCAGAACTGCTGCCTACCACAACATACTGATAATGTTCGTCGAGTTCGAAGATATAATAATCTGAATAGAACCATAAAAAGAAAGCGACTTTCAATTTACCCGGACTATTTTCTGGTTCCGGCTGTTTCGCCCGGCCTACTGCTTTTTTATGGATTCCATCTTTAAACCCCTCGTTTTCCACACGGATTCTTCCATCCGATCGCAATGTATAAGTAGCCGTAACATCCGTCATACCTTTCTCGAAATGATTCTCGTAACGGGCGATCTCATACCACCTTCCCATATACCGGCGGACATCCAGTGCCTGCACGGTACGATGATCTGTTATATTCATAAGCTTTTCTATTGTCGGATAATCATACGTAAAACCAGACTCCAATAATTTCGTAGGATGAACCGTTTGCCCCTTCGTTACAAACGAAGCCCCTTCACCGAACATCAGTCGGAAAATGAATGTAGGCAAAGGCATAACCCAACGGATTCCATCTGCTCTCGCCAGCGCATATGCCAGTTGCTTTTGGGTAATACATTGCGGAGAGACAAGATTGACCACTCCTCTCAACGTACTATTTTGTATCATAAAATCAAAAGAGCGGCACAAATCATGCACGCTGATCCACGGAAAACTCTGTTGGCCATCGCCTATCACCACACCTATCCGGGAGAGACGTTGCAAATGAAGCATCTGTCTCAATGCCCCGCCATCCTCCGAGAGTACGACCCCGAACCGGGCAATCACAAGCCGCACATCCGGCAAACACGCCCGCGCTTCCTTTTCCCATGCGCCACATAACCGGGCCAAGAAATCCTCACCTTGCCGATTGTTATATTCGTCATATTCTCCGGATGTGGGATAATAGCCTACGGCAGAAGTTGATATAAACAACTTTGGGAGAATATCCCGGGTATTTATGGCATTTACCAACTGATGGGTTGTCCGGATTCTACTATCATATAATTCTTGCTTATACGCTTTTGTCCAGCGCTTATTAATGGAAGCACCCGCCAGATTAATGACCACATCACACGATTCCACACGATGGCATAGCTCATCGAAATTCTCCTCCTTGAACAGGTTCCTTCCTAAAGGAACCACCTCATCACCCTTTTCCGTGAAAAAAAGAGTAAGATGCTGTCCTATGTATCCACTCGCACCGCTAATCGCTATTTTCATGATTCTAAATGATCTTTACCTTATAAACAAGCGCACAACCTATTTAGTTAAACACTATATTTGTTCTTTCAACTAATAATGGATCATGGCAGACAACTATTTGGAAAAAAAATACGAGCAATATCAAGCCCGGAAAATCTCCGGGACAAGAACCAGTCACAATACGAAGACACTCCATAAAACAAGAAGAGTCTTCATTACCGGTGGGGCCGAGGGGATCGGAAAAGCCATCGTGAGAACGTTCAGGGGAGCTGGCCATCGAGTAGCGTTCTGTGATAAAAACGAAGCATCAGGAAAAGAGACTGCGTTACAAACCGGAACTCAATTCTTTCCCGTGGACGTTAGCGATAAGACCGCATTGGAGAATTGCCTGCAAAAGATCATCGAGGAATGGGGCGATATCGATATCATCATCAATAACGCGGGTATCAGCCAGTTCTCATCCATCACGGAAACGAGTGTAGAGGATTTTGATAAGATATTATCCATAAACCTACGTCCTGCGTTCATCACTTCCCGGCGATTAGCGCTCCATCGGCAATCTCTCGATACCCCCAATCCATACGGCAGGATTATCAACATCTGCTCTACCCGTTACTTGATGAGTGAACCCGGTAGCGAGGGATATGCCGCCTCTAAAGGAGGTATCTATTCTTTGACGCATGCGTTGGCCTTATCGCTCTCGGAATGGCATATCACGGTAAACTCTATCGCTCCCGGTTGGATACAGAATAACAATTACGACCAGCTTCGTCCGGAGGATCATGCTCAACATCCGTCCGGAAGGGTGGGAAAGCCGGAGGATATCGCCCGTATGTGCTTATTTCTCTGTCAAGAGGAAAACGATTTCATTAATGGCGAGAATATTACGATTGACGGTGGGATGACCAAGAAAATGATCTATCTCGACTAAATAAACATCCGTATATGACACAAACATCGAACATAGAAACCAACCGTCTTGTGCTCCGTCCTTTCAGCGAAAGCGATGCTCCTGATGTTTTTGAGAGCTGTAAGAATCCAAACCTAGGCAATAACGCCGGATGGAAACCTCTCGAAACGATCGAAGAGACTATTGATGTACTAAATACCATATTTATCGGAAAAGAAGGGGTTTGGGCTATCGTATCAAAAGAGACTCAACAAGTCATTGGCTCCATTGGCATCATTCCTGATCCCAAAAGAGAAAACCCACATGCTCGCATGCTGGGTTATTGGCTAAAAGAAGAGTGTTGGGGACAAGGCTTCATGACAGAAGCAGTGCAATCCGTATTGAATTATGGGTTCACTCAAATGAATTTACATTTGATCACGGCAAATTGTTATCCTCACAATCAACGCTCACAACGTGTATTAGAGAAGAATGGATTCGTATACGAAGGACGGCTTCATCAAGCAGAGCTAATGCATACTGGACAAATAGAGGATCATTTGTGCTATTATCTTGACCATCATTCCTTTTCAAACAAAAACAATAGTTTATGATAGTAGTAACAAAAGATTTATATACGCTCAGGAGTTGGGAAGGTCAAGATACGGAATCCTTAACCTTGCACCTTAATAACAAGAAGATCTGGGATAACTGTCGGGATGGATTGCCTCATCCTTATACAAAAGAAAATGCCCGCTGCTTCATCAGCCAAGCACGAGAAAAAACTGAAATATCGGATTTCTGCATTGTGGTTCATGGTGAGGCAATCGGCAATATAGGTTTTGTGAGAGGAACGGATGTGGAACGTTTCAATGCGGAAGTCGGTTATTGGATCAGTGAGAGATATTGGAACCAAGGGATTACCTCTGAAGCGTTAGCCGATGCGATCCAGTATTATTTTGAGCATACGGAGGTTATTCGTATATTCGCCACGGTGTATGAATATAATCTGGCATCCATGCGGGTATTAGAGAAAGTGGGATTCAAGAAAACTGGCATCTTCCGAAAAGCTTGTTACAAAAACGGGCGATTCATCGATGCGCATCATTTTGAGATCGTAGCGGATGAGAAATTAGTTGGGAACAAAGACTTATAATCCATTTATGCAAATAAGACAATTACAGGTAAACGAATACGATAAGGCATTAACCTTGTCTTTGGACGTGTTCATCCAATGTGGCAAGAATGACTTCGACGAAGAGGGATTGAAAACCTTCAAGAGTTTCATTTACAATAAGGATCTGGTAAATGAGCTAACCATTTACGGAGCATTCGAGGGTGAGTCATTAATAGGTCTAATCGCGACAAAAAATGAAGGAAAGCATATCTCCTTATTCTTCATCACGCCTATGTATCATGGAAAAGGTATCGGCAAACGATTATTCGAGGCCGCTATCCAAGATAAGCCAGTCTCGGAAATGACAGTCAACTCCTCTTCCTATGCAATCCCAATCTACCGGAAATTCGGGTTCGAACCAATCTGCGAAGAACAAACTACACATGGGATGAAGTACACCCCGATGAAGCGAACGATAACCCGTCCCTCCTTCGAGGACTTCAATGAGCTTCTTCTGCTTTGGGAAGCGTCCGTACGTAGTACCCATCATTTCCTAAAAGAAGAGGATATCTTATTTTATAAAGAACTTGTTCCCGGATATTTCCCATTGGTAGAACTTTATATCATCCGAAATGAGCTAGGAAAGATCGCCGCCTTCATGGGCTTAAGCGATGAGCTTATCGAGATGCTTTTCGTACATCCGGAAGAGCAAGGCAAAGGATTAGGTAAACGACTTATCCAATTCGCCTTGCAAGAGACACCCATCCGAAAAGTCGACGTAAATGAGCAAAACACAACCGCACTTCATTTCTATCAGCATCTGGGATTCCAAGTGATAGGAAGAGACGAGACAGATTCCTCCAACAAGCCATTCCCGATACTTCATCTTCAAGCTACACTTCCTTAAAAATTTAAGGGAATGATCTTAACACAACAACAAAGATTGAGAATGGACCTAAAAGAGAGACTATCAAGCCGCTGTCATATAGAGGATATCCATGAGATATTATTTTATGTACAAGGGAACCAAGAACGGAAAGCAGAGCTATACGATCTGATATTCGATCCGGATGATGCCGTTAGTTATCAAGCGTTATGGGTCTGTAGCCATTTCTCGACCAAGGAAAACGAATGGCTATATGATAAACAGGATGAGCTGATAAATGAGGTGCTTAACTGTAAGCACTCCGGAAAGCGACGCATTCTCTTGAACCTGCTTGTACGACAACCCCAGACGAATCCCCCACGAGTAGATTTCCTGAACTTCTGCCTGGACCGGATGCTTTCAGCGAAGGAATTACCCGGTGTACAAACGCTTTGTATGAAACTGGGATATGAGTTATGCCGTCCCATTCCAGAGCTATTACTGGAGTATAAGACACTACTTGATCTGGCGGAACCCGATTTTCTACAAATCTCTTTGCGGACCGTACGTAAGAACATCTTAAAAAAAATACGATAAAACATGAGAAAGATTTTCACACTATTCTTCTGTGCCGCCTCCTTGGCCACAGGACTAGCGCAACAAGAATCCTATTTTACCAATCCCGTGATCCACGGTGACGTAGCCGATCCTTCCATTATTCGGATCGATCAGACTTACTATATCACCGGCACCTCCTCGGAATGGGCCCCCTATTATCCGGTTTTCACCTCTACCGATTTGGTGAACTGGCAGCAAACCGGACATGTATTCGACGAGAAGCCGGAATGGACTAAGTCCTCATTCTGGGCTCCGGAATGGTATCAGCATAAAGGGAAGGTATATGTCTATTATACGGCCCGGAAGCAATCGGATAACATCTCGTGCATCGGTGTTGCCGTGGCGGATTCACCTACGGGCAAGTTCAAGGATCACGGCCCGGTGGTAGAGTTCGGGAAGGAAGCGATAGACGCATTTATCTTGGAGGATAAAGGCAAACTTTACATCAGTTGGAAGGCTTATGGATTGGATAACCAACCCATAGAGTTATTGGCCTGTAAGTTGACGGACGATGGGCTTCGCCTAGACGGAAAGCCTTTCAGCCTGCTGCGTGACGATGAGCGTCAAGGCATGGAAGGTCAGCATTGGTTCAAGAAAGACGGATATTACTATATCATCTACTCCGTGAGAGGCTGTTGCGGCCCGCAGAGCGATTACGCCGTATCCGTGGCTCGCTCGAAGAAGCTGGAAGGTCCTTACGAGAAATACCAAGGAAACCCGATCTTGCACGGAAGCAAGGAGGTTCTCTCCATCGGTCACGGAACGATTACGACTACACCGGACGGACGCATGTATTACCTATGCCACGCTTACCAACCGGGAAGCGGCTTCTACCAAGGTCGCCAACCTTACCTGCAAGAGGTGAGAATGGGCGAGGATCATTGGCCTCACTTCGTAACCGGGGAATACGCGAGCCGCACGCAACCCATGCCATTTGCCGAGTCCGCACAAGTGCCGGTATTCGATTTCTCGGATGATTTCACCGGTGCTACCTTGCGTCCCGAATGGAGTTGGAACTATCCTTACACGGATGTCAAGACCGAGATCAAGAACGGTAAACTCTCTCTATCCGGAACACCGAAACCCGGCGTAAAGACCGGAGCGGCACTTTGTTTACGCCCAACCTCCCCGGATTACACGTTGGAAACAGCGATCGTAAACCGGAATGACAGTTGGAAAGGAATCACGATGTACGGAGACGCAAATAACCTAATCACCTGCGGATGCGCAGGAGACCGTTTGATATTGAAATATATCCTAGAGGGGAAAGAACATCCATTGGCCGATCTTCCTCTTCCCGCCTCGCCTTTATATCTACGGATGAAAGTGACCAACGGTACGCATAGCACGTTCTACTGGAGTAAGGATGGACAAGCATGGAACGAGATCGTCGGCGAAGCTCTCTCCGCAAAAGAGACCCGGTCGTTGACCCAATGGGATCGTATCTCCCGTCCGGGATTGTATCAAGAGGGAGATCCTACGGCACCGGCCGTTTACGTTTATTGTCTATTAAAAAATGAATGATGGAATCTAAGTTTCACACGTTTGCCCAACCGATACAATCGATCCCCTTACCGGAACGATTCACGTATCCTTTTCACTATACACCGCATCCTCTATGCGTAATAGCGGCTGAGGAGACGCAGGCATACCTGAAAGAACGAACCGAATGGCGGGAAGAGTTACAAGCCGGAAAAATGTTCGGCGTATTGGTGGTTCGTACTCCCGCCGGAGAGGTCGGCTATCTGGCCGCGTTCTCCGGTAACCTAGCGGGGAAGAATGTACATCCTTTCTTCGTCCCCCCGATCTATGACCTATTACAACCGGATGGTTTCTTCCGGCAAGAGGAGGAGCGGATCAATGAGATCAATGCCCGTATCCGAACCCTGCAAGCCTCTCCAGCTCTCGAAGACGCACGGTCGAGGTTACAAAGCACGATCGAATACTGCGATTTCGTATTACAGGCCGCAAAAGACTTGATGAAAAAGAGGAAAGAGGAGCGCGACCGACTTCGGCAGTTCCCTCTCACGGAAGAAGAGACCGCACTTCTTATTAAAGAGAGCCAACACATGAAAGCCGCTCACAAGCTAACCAAGAAATCATTGCGGTCTATACTGGAGGAGGATCAAGCCAAGGTGGATCGGCTTGAGCAGGAGATCGAGCAACTGAAGCAAGAACGCAAGCGACGGTCGGCGGCCTTGCAACGCAAGTTGTTCGAACAATTCCGAATCCTGAACGCCCGGGGCGAGGTGAAGGACTTATGCGAACTGTTCGCCCCTACCTACCAAGGTGCGCCGCCTGCCGGAGCGGGTGAGTGCGCCGCCCCTAAACTCTTGCAATACGCCTACCAGCATCAGTTGGAACCGATCGCCATGGCTGAGTTCTGGTGGGGCGATTCTCCCAAGACGGAGATTCGGCACCATGGATATTATTATCCGGCTTGCAAAGGAAAATGCGAGCCGATCCTCCATCATATGCTACAGGGATTGCGGGTAGATGAAAATCCGTTATTGGCGGACTCTCACCGGGAGACGAAGCTGGATATCCTTTATGAGGACGACTATTTGTTGGTCATCAATAAACCGGAAGGTATGCTCTCCGTCCCCGGCAAGGGAGATGTGGACTCTGTCTATCAAAGGCTATCGATCCTTTACCCGGAAGCCACCGGCCCAATTATCGTACATCGCTTGGATATGGCGACATCCGGCTTGCTACTCGCCGCCAAGACCAAAGAAGCGCATCAGGACCTACAAGCCCAATTCAAGAACCGAACCATCCAGAAAAGGTATATCGCCTTATTAGAGGGTGAAGTTCCCCAAGATGAGGGTGAGATCCGTCTCCCGCTATGTTCCGATCCTTTGGACAGACCCCGGCAAATCGTAAGCGAAGAATTTGGGAAACCTGCCCTCACGCGCTACCGGGTATTGGAACGGACTTCCGGAAAAACCCTTATCGCCTTTTATCCCCAAACCGGACGTACCCACCAGCTACGGGTACACGCCGCCCATCCCCTAGGTCTTCATTGCCCCATCCTTGGCGACGAGCTTTACGGACGAAAGGCGGAACGGCTCTATCTGCACGCTGAATATCTAGCATTCACGCATCCTATCACTTTCGAGAGGATAGAGATACGTGCCAAGATTCCATTTTCTCAACACTAAAATTGTCTATTATATCCAATAACTAAACAGATACTAAAGATGAGAACTATCAGAAGTAAAATATTAATAGCCATGGGATGGGTAATGCTTATTAGCGTCATTGTTTTAGGCTTCTTCGGCATCCCTACTGGTATACTACTGTGCGCCTTGATAGGACTAGCCTATGGAGTCTATAAACAAGATAAGCCTTTCCGTCTATATTCTTCTATCGCCCTGATTGCGACTATCGCCTTTTTCATCGTCTTCTATATACAACTTCAACATATGTAAATAACCGTATCAAATCCCTGTAATCATTATGGAAACAAATTATCAAAAGTTCTTGGCGGGCGAGTATTGCAACCATCTGGATCAAGAAGTCCTGCAAATGATCGTCCAGACGAAAAACCTACTCGCTCGTTTGAACGCAACCAATATAACCGACAGCGCTACAAGAGATGCCCTCTTACGCCAAATGCTAGGAAGCATTGGCAAGTATTCCAGCATTGATATAAATTTCCATTGCGAATGCGGGAAGCACATCTTTATTGGTGACAAGGTCATTATCAATATGAACTGTACGTTTTTAGACGATAATATTATCAAAATAGGAAATAACGTCCTCATCGCCCCCAACGTACAATTATATACGGCTACGCACCCGATAAATGCGAACGAACGCTTCGTGAATGATTGGGACGAACGATCGGGGGATTTATTTTTCAGGACAAAAGCCCTCCCCATCACCATTGAAGACAATGTTTGGATTGGTGGTGGAACGATCGTCTTACCCGGCATCACGATCGGGAGGAACAGCGTGATCGGGGCAGGCAGTGTAGTGACAAAATCCATTCCCACCTATAGCGTGGCCGTCGGTAACCCATGTAGAGTGATCAGAGAATTACCCAAAGAAGACTTATAAGAACTTGCCACCCATTAAAATCACCGGCATTTCCTAGGCGCTCCATGCCATGAGCATCCTAGGCAAAATACCTCTGTCAAGTCAAATCCGGACAGATCCGCGGCAGGGTCTTTGGGAACGACCTCCCCATTCTCGTAAACATACACTAAAAGACGTTCCCCAGCCGCATTCTTTACATACATAGAAGGGATATCACACTGCGGACACCGATACTTTCTCATCATCTAATCTTTTCTTTATCTTTTTATAAACATACAAAAACGCAGGTATCAAGAATAAGTCAGCGGCAACCCAAGCCAACGGATCACCGAAACAAACGCCTAAGAACCCAAAAGCGGGAACCGCATACAAGCTCACCAAGATACGTGCGATCATCTCTGAAACACCCGAGAGCATCGCAAGGTTGCTAAAACCTACCCCTTGTATCGCGTAACGCAAGATACACAGTAGCCCGACAGCCGGGAAGAACCAGCAAGAAATATGCAAAAACTGCTCCGTATAGTCCAGTATCTCGACCTCAGATGGAGCCACAAACAACAAGGCCAGCCAACGAGACCCCAGCATCAAGATCATCCATGTAGCGGCGGCATACGTAAGCATCATCAACGAACTCACCTTAATTCCCTGCAAAATACGCTCCGGCTTTCCCGCCCCATAATTCTGTCCGCAATACGTAGCCATGGCGATACCCAAACTCTCAAAAGCGCAAATGAAGAACATCTTGATACGGGCGGCGGAAGTAAAGGCAGCGACACAGGCCGTGCCCAAGGCGTTATTGGCGCTCTGCAACATGATACTGCCAATAGCGGTAATAGAAAATTGCAATCCCATCGGAACCCCCATCGCCAATAAGGTACGGGCCAGCCCGGCATGAAACCTTCGATCCTCGGAAGAAGTAGCCCGTAAGATCGGAAATTTCCGAAGCATATATAAATAACATAGAATGGCGGAAAGCCCTTGCGAGAAAACCGTAGCGATAGCCGCTCCCATCACGCCCCATCCTAGCACCAAGATGCAGAATAAATCCAAGAAAACATTCAAGACCGTAGAGAACAGCAAGAACCAGAATGGAGTCTTGCTATCTCCCAAAGCCCGCATGATACTTGCCAACAAATTATAGAAGAATGTACAAGGAATACCGATAAAAGTAACAAACAAATAATCATAGGCCCCATCGAAGATATTCCCGGGTGTCTGCATCCCCCGCAAGATATCCCGGCAATAGAAACCGGAGACAGCGGCGATCACCACGGACATCACCGTAGCCAATTGCAACCCCACCGCCACGTAACGGCGCATCGTCGCATAATCCCTCGCCCCGAACTTTTGAGCTACCGGGATGCCAAAACCGGCGCAACATCCGTTACAGAATCCCAGAATCAAGAAAATCACCGAGGTACTGGCTCCTACGGCAGCCAGCGAATTTATACCTAGAAATTTACCTACGATAGCGGCATCGATCAAAGAATAAGTCTGCTGAAGCAGATTCCCTAATAACAATGGCATCGTGAAACTGAATAGAAGAGGGAATACAGCACCCCTCGTCATCTCTTTTGAGTTTGCCATACATCTAAATTAAAAGGATAAACAAAGAGGATAGAAAAACTGATTAGTCATCGCAAAGGTAACAACCCTAAGGTAAAACGCAACTCTCTCCATCATTATTTCAAACCGGAATTCACATAAAATAACAATGCCCATCGTAAGGTCTTCACAATGGGCATCGTAAGGTGCTTAGAATGCCTATTGTAACAGGCTTACAATGGGCATCATGGTTTTCTTATTCCAAAGAGAATGAATAGGGGCGATCACTATCCTGCGTACCTCGCTGTTTATTAGGGGTATCGCTCATTTGGTATTGAATTTTTGCGCCACCTAGCAACTGCTCATGTGTCAAGAAATTGCGGGTGTATGTCTTGCCGTTTACTTTCATACCCTTGATGTAACGGTTCTCCCGATCAGCCTTGTCCGCTTGGATCAACACCTGCTTTCCGTTATCCAGATGGAGTTTTACGGATTTGAACAGAGGAGTACCTAATACATATTGGTCGGTGCCCGGACATACGGTATAGAAGCCTAAGGCAGAGAACACATACCATACGGAAGTCTGTCCGTTATCCTCATCGCCGCAATAGCCATCCGCCTCAGCGGTATAAAGTTTGTGCATGATCTCGCGCACCCAGTATTGGGCTTTCCAAGGCTCGCCGGAATAGTTGTATAGATATACCATATGCTGGATGGGTTGGTTTCCGTGGGCGTATTGTCCCATATTCATTACTTGCATCTCACGCATCTCATGGATCATACCGCGGCTATCCATACCCAAACGACTAGGCATCTTGAAGACGGAATCCATCATGTGGTTGAATTCCTTCTTTCCTCCCATTAAGTCGATAAGACCTTGCGGGTCGTGGAAAACACAGAAACTCCAATGCCAGCTATTACCCTCGCAGAAATCACGGCTCCAGTCCGTACCTTTAAAAGAAGGGTTGAACTCGCCCTTATCAGAGCGTCCGACCATCAACTTATATTTTGGGTCGTACACATTCTTATAGTTGTTAGCCCGTTGCTTGAAGATATCGATCTCGCTTGCCGGCTTGCCTAGTTTCTTTCCTAACGCATAAATTGTCCAGTCATTATAAGCATATTCCAAGGTACGAGCTACGTTTTGTCCGATACCGATATTATTCGGTACATAACCCAGTTTATTATACTCCTCGTAAGCGACACGACCGGAAGCCGTTCTCGGCAGTTGGCTATTCGCGTCATGCTTCAAAGCTTCCCAAAGCGTCTCGATATCGTATCCTCTCAAGCCTTTGATATAAGCGTCGGCTACCACGGAAGCGGAGTTATTGCCGACCATGCAATCCCGGTGGCCCGGACTTGCCCATTCCGGCAAGAAACCGCTCTCTTTATAAGCGTTCACCAAACCTTCCTGCATCTTTTGGTTCATCTCCGGATACATCAGGTTCAAGAAGGGGAAAAGACAACGGAACGTATCCCAGAAACCGGTATCGGTAAACATATAGCCCGGCAAGACCTCACCGTTATAAGGGCTATAATGCATGACTTGCCCTTTGGCATCGATCTCATAGAAGCTACGAGGGAAAAGCAAGGAACGATACAAGCAAGAATAGAAAGTACGCAAGTTATCGATGTTCGTATCCTCTACCTCGATCTTACCTAATTCCCGGTTCCAGATTTCCTTCCCTTTGGTCACTAGCTGATCGAAACCAGTATCTCCCACCTCACGCAAGTTTAACTCGGCCTGCTCGGTGCTGATGAAAGAAGAAGCCACATTGGCATGCACCACCTCGCCGGCCTTTGTCTCAAAACCGATGATAGCGCCGGCATGGTTTGTCTTCACCTCCGACTCATCCAACTGGATCGCCCCGTTCTTAACCGTAGAGGAGAACGTGAATGGCTTATCGAACTGGATCACGAAATAATTCTTGAAGTTACGGGGAACACCGCCCGTGTTCTTCGTGGAATAACCGATGATCTTACGTTCCGCAGGCAATACCTTTATATAAGAGCCTTTATCGAAAGCGTCGATGACGATATACGCTTTCTTGGTTTCCGGGAATGTAAAGCGGAACTTAGCCGCACGTTCCGTCGGAACCAACTCGGTAGTCACGTCATGATCGGCTAGATAGACCTTATAATAATAAGGTGTAGCCACTTCCCCTTTGTGAGAGAACCAGCTAGCCCGTTTCTCCTCGTCGAAGACCAAGCCTTCGGTAGTAGGCATAATGGAGAACTGCCCGTAATCGTTCATCCACGGGCTCGGTTGATGGGTTTGCTTGAATCCCCGGATCTTATCCGCGTCGTAACGATAGGTCCAGCCGTTGCCCATCTCGCCGGTCTGGGGAGTCCAGAAGTTCATACCCCAAGGCATAGCCGTGGCCGGATAGGTATTTCCGGTAGATAATTCGTACTTGGATTGGGTACCGACTAACGTATTCACGTAGTCTACAGGATTCTCTACGGCGGAAAGCTGCATGCAACAGGCTATCCCTATCGCTAAGAACCCTTGCTTGAAAAAAGATGTTTTCATGTTTGTATAGAATATTAATATTGTCTGTATTGTAGAGACGGGGCGTGCCCCGTCTCTACAACTTGGTGATTGTGTAGGCGGTAACGTTGGCCGCTTTCCGGACAAGTAGCGAATCCTTCGGAGTCAAATACAAGGCGATGGCCGTACTCGCTTACCCAACCGATCTGCCGCGATGGATTTCCTACAACCAGCGCATAAGCCGGAACATCCTTCGTTACCACCGCCCCGGCACCGATCATGGCATACCGCCCGACCGTATGTCCACAAATAATCGTAGCGTTAGCTCCGATCGAGGCCCCCTTGCCAATCACCGTCTCCTTATACTGGTCTTTCCGAGAGACAGCGCTACGCGGATTGGTTACATTTGTAAACACGCAACTAGGCCCCAAGAACACATCATCCTCGCAAATCACCCCCGTATAAATAGACACATTGTTCTGTACCTTCACGTTATTCCCTAAGGCCACGCCCGGCGATACGACTACATTCTGGCCGATATTACACGCCCTGCCAATCACGCATCCCGTCATGATATGGGAAAAATGCCAGATATGGGTTCCTTCCCCGATCTCACAACCGGCATCGATTACCGCTGTCTCGTGCGCTTGATAACTCATATCAATCCTCTTATTTATAGATTAGGAAAATAGTAGGCTTCTTGCTCAGATCGGGAACTTTACCCGCCCATTCCTTGACCGGGCGAGTGTGGATATACTCATCCTCACAGGTTATATTCGAGGCGATACACAGTTTCGTAGACGGACGGCACGTACGGATCAACTCCTCGGCCAGTTTATTATTCCGGTAAGGAGTCTCGATAAACAATTGCGTCTGATGCTCGGAATAGATCCTTCCCTCCAATTTCTTGATTGTGTTCGTTCGCTCGGAAGCATCAATCGGCAGATAACCGTGAAAAGCGAAACTCTGTCCGTTAAAGCCCGATCCCATCACCGACATCAAGATAGACGAAGGCCCTACCAACGGTACCACCGGATAATCCTTCCGTTGGGCGATAGCCACTACGTCAGCACCCGGATCAGCGATCGCCGGACAGCCCGCCTCCGAGATCACGCCTACACTCTCGCCTTTCGCCAAAGGAGCCAGATAACCAGCTACTTGTTCCGGTGAGGTATGTTTATTCAGCTCATAAAATGTCAAGTCATCGATCACAATCCCCGGCTCCACCTTTTTCAAGAAACGGCGTGCCGTACGCACGTTTTCCACGATAAAATGCCGGATAGATAAGATCACGTCACGGTTGTACTCTGGTAAAACACGGCGATGTTCCGTATCGCCCAAGGTAACTGGTATAAGGAAAAGAGATGCTCGCATACTGTTTGTTTTCCGCGAAAGTAGTACTTTTGCCGCAAACTAACAGAATAATCATGGCACTTCCTATTGATTTTATTACCCGTACACGGGCTTTACTTGGCGAGGAGTTCGATCGTTTAGAGGCAGCGTTAAACGCTGATGTTCCCGTAAGTATCCGTATCAACTCGATGAAAGGGACTCCCGCTCCCAAAGCAGGTGCTCCGGTTGCTTGGTGCGAGAGCGGTTTTTATTTGCCGGAACGGTTGTCTTTCACCTTCGATCCTCTATTCCATGCGGGGGCCTATTACGTGCAGGAAGCGTCTTCCATGTTTCTGGAACAAGCGATCAAGGCATACGTAAAAGAGCCGGTACGTTGCTTGGATTTATGCGCCGCCCCGGGTGGCAAGTCCACGCATCTGGCGAGCTTATTGCCGGATGGAAGCCTGTTAGTGAGCAATGAGGTGATCCGCAGCCGGAGTTATGTATTGGCCGAGAATATCGCTAAATGGGGCCGCCCGGACACGATCGTTATCAATAATGACCCGGAGGAGATCGGCGAGGCATTGCCTCATCTGTTCGACGTGATCGTCACCGACGTACCTTGTTCCGGTGAGGGCATGTTCCGGAAAGATACGGATAGCACAGGCGAATGGAGCGTAGATAACGTACGGCTTTGCGCCTCCCGTGGGCGGCGCATCATCCATGATATCTGGAACGCCTTGAAACCCGGAGGTATCTTGATCTACAGTACATGTACCTATAATACGGAAGAGGATGAGGAGAACATACATTATATAATAGAGGAGTTGGGAGCCGAGGCATTGCCTATCCCTACCCAAGAGGAATGGCAGATCACCGGCGCCCTCCGGTTTGAACATCCGGTTTACCGCTTCTTCCCGCATAAGACACGGGGTGAAGGCTTTTTCCTCGCCGCCCTCCGGAAAGCGGAAGGCGAGATCGAGGAGATTCGTGTCAAGTCCAAAGGGAAAAAAGAGCGAGGAAAAGCCGCTCCGTCTATCCCACAGGAGGCCCGTCTGTTCCTTTCGGATGAAACTTCGTTTTCTCTCGAATGGAACGGCAGTTTCCTTCGAGCGTATCCCAAAGCCCATTCGGATCTATTTTCACTCATCAATGCCAAGCCTTTACGGGTACTTTCCGCCGGTATTTGCCTAGGAGAAGCGAAAGGGAAAGACTTTATCCCATCTCAAGAGCTGGCTTTAAGTACTGCCTTAACCCCCAATGCATTTCCATCCGTGGAACTGGAATGGGAAGACGCTATTAAATTCTTAAAGAAAGAGGCGCTCGTCTTACCCTCCGGTACAGATAAGGGATATGTGTTGGTACGCTACCAAGGACTTCCGCTAGGTTTTGTAAAGAACCTTGGCAACCGGGCCAATAACCTGTATCCGCAAGAGTGGCGTATACGGACGGGATATATTCCGGAGGAAATCAAACTATTTTTAGGACGATAAGACCACTATATAGGCATAAAGCCACACGTATATACGTATAAGATCACACTTACGTACGTGTAGGCCGATGCGTATATACGCATGAGGTTACGCCTATATACGTGAGAGAATCAATCCTAATCCACGAATCGCAACGTAAACAAGGCGGCCTCCATCCGGCGGATCAAGTTCGCCTTTTTTGATTCCGGGGCATAGACAAAGCTTTCCGCTACGATAACCCGCCCTTTTTTCTTGTCGAGCAGGGCATGGCTGACAAACGGGCCGCCCATCTTATCTCCTTCCATACGCCAAAGACCACGCAATACGCCGCGGTATTCGCCACGGTAGGTGATCGGCTCGTAAGAAAGCTCGAAGCGCTTCTCAGTCTTCATATAAGAATTCGGGAAAGAGCCCGGTACGTTCCGCCTCACTACAGAATCACGCATAGCGACCAGATAATCTTCGGTAAATGCCTCTTGAGCCGTATAGGGAAAACTATATACCAAGATATCAGTCCGTCCCCTATTTGCGTTATTCGAGCCCCAAAAGAAATCGGTCTCTTCCTTATAGGCCGACATATCTTCCGGCACGAACAGCGAGATACCGAAACGGGACTTCAACTTCTCATTGATCCAACTGCTATGGCTCTTAGAAAGTCCAACTATCCAACGTTCCCTTTCCACTCGATTGAAATGGTTGACCAACCGTCCTTCATTTAATAAAAGGAACTCGGTTAAAGCAGCGGTAGTCGGAGCATACAGAGTCACAACATTCTGACCGCTGGCCCATTCATCGGGACTCTCTCTTGTTCCAGCTTTCGTATACCGGTTAGTATCTACGGATACGATCAAGATATTTCGTACGTATCGTAATAAACCGGAAAAGCCCGATGGCTCCGAATAGGTGACACGCATAGATGCTTCCGCTTGAGGCAAAGCAGGTATCGGCGCTCGCAATTGTTCTTGCAGCAACTCCCCCACCTCACCATTCCATGCGTCTCGATCCATTACAACCACCACCTCGAAAGGCCATCCGGTAGCCCGCCGTAGCGAGGCCACCGGAGAGGACGAAGTCCAATCACAAGCGGAAAGCCCCACCATTAGGCTAAGGCTGATCCATAGTAGTACAATTTGTGTTCTCATAGCATTCCTGATTATTCGTTCTTAAAAACTAAACTACACATCGCAAAAGTACAGGAAGGATCGTAAAGAGGAAAGAAATGGTACCGGACAAAACAAGCGAACATCAAACAACTAATAATCACACATATAAACCACGCAATGGGAGATAAACGGATAATATTGCCGGACAATCACGACAAACAAAATAACTTTAAGCTTTATAATAAACGGACATAGGCATCCAAATCCGTCTTTTCATCCAAGCCTAGACGTTTTTTTAAACGGCCTTTCGATTTGGTTAACGCATCCGGAGTATTATTAAACACGGCTAGTTGCTCCTTTCGGGAGAAATTCCATTTGATCAAGCAACATATTTCCTGCTCATGGCGGGTAATACTGTATTTATTTCTCAGATCGGTTAAGAAGTTATTAAACAGAAGATCGGTCATACCAATAATCTCAGCCCATTCCTCTTTACTTGGATTCACATGGAGAGGATCATCTTTAAGGGCACATAAAAGCTTAGGTACATCCACATCTACTTTTCCGGTAGCATTGTCCAATAAGTTATTATCGCCGGAAAGAACAAGGATCTCTCTCTCCAACTGCTCCATCTTCTGGCGATAGGCTGTCAGCTCCGTCTCGATCCGGTCATAAGCCTCCGAGCGGATGACCAGAGAATCCCGTTCCCGCTCCAAGCGTACGACTTGCTCTTGATAGGAGGCTAATTGTTGTTTATAGCGATACATATTCGCTTTATTCTGCCGAATGCGAGAACGGACAGATTCATTTCTCTCCCGGATACGTCCCGTACGTACTCCCAACAAAAAGCTAAATACCACCGCCACGATCAAGGCTAAGCAACCAGCCCCCCAATCAACAAATCCCCAAAACTCCCCCATCCCGGTTACCGTATGGATTTATTTCTCAGATAATCATAGATAGCCAATTGCGAACGCACTTTTACCGGATTATCATCACACTTAAAATTATTACGTAACTCGCCATCCAAATAACAAGCTTTCACGTTGTCACTTAGCTGGATATTCAAGATATCGATTATCTCCCTCTTCAGATCCGGATCAAGGATCGGGAAAGCCGTCTCGATCCGTCGGTTCAAATTCCGACGCATCCAATCCGCCGAGGTAAGGAAAAGATCCTCCTGACCATCATTCAGAAAATACCAAACCCGGGAATGCTCCAAAAACATATCCACGATACGAGTAACCCGGATGTTAGCGCTGTAAGGTTGGTTCGGTACCAGGCAACAAATCCCCCGGACAATCAGATCGATCTCTACCCCCGCCTCACTCGCATGATAGAGTTCCTCGATCATATGTTGGTCATGCAGTCCGTTCATCTTTAATATGATCCGTCCTCTTCGGCCTTCCTGCACATGCTCGATCTCCCGCCGAATCCTACCAATCAATTCCGAGACCATATTGAAACGGGCCACCAACAAATGGCGGAAAGTAGGTTCTTTCATACGCCCTTCCAAAACAGCGAATACTTTATTGATATCCGTAATAATCTCCGTATTCGAAGTCAATAACGCCATATCCGAATAGATCTTGGCCGTCTTCTCATTGAAATTACCGGTACTCAAATAGGCGAAATCACGTCGTTTAAGTCCCTCGGACGTATCCTTCCGAAGAATGACCGCGACCTTCGCATGTACTTTCAAGCCCGGAATACTATAAATGATACGAATACCGGCCTGCTCCATACGCTCTGCCGTACTCATATTATTCTCCTCGTCGAAACGGGCTTTCAATTCCACAAATACCGTCACTTTCTTACCATTCTGGGCAGCGCTGACCAGCGTATTAATCACGGCCGAATTCTCTGCCACTCGATACTGGGTAATCTTGATCTCATCCACCTTCGGATCAAAGGCCGCCTCCATCAAAAAGCGGATCAAATAATCAAACGACTCATAAGGGAAATGCAATAAGATATCCCGCTTCTTCACGACCTTGAATACCGACCCCATCTCATCGAGGAAAGGCACACGCATAGGCACCGGTGGCTGCTGCTCCAAATGCTTTCCCGCCGGATTCGGCAATTTCATCAAGTCCTGCAAATTATTATATCGTCCACCTAACACCAAGTCCTCCGACGTAATACCAAAGGCATCGCAAACAAAAGCCAGAAAATCATCCGGCATCGCTTGATCATACATAAAACGGCTCAAGGCTCCGATCTTGCGTTTCTTTACCTTCTTACGGATATTCTCCACGATATTCGCCCGGCTCTCATCATCCAAATAAATATCCGCATCCCGGGAAATCTTGATGCTGTAACAGCCATCAATAATATAACCGGGAAAAACATTCTGTAAATTCGCACGGATAATGTCGTCGATAAACATGATATAATATTTCCCGTCATGCTGAGGCAACTCTATAAAACGGGGAACTTTCGCATAAGGAATCTTCATCAACGCATAATGATACTCGGGTACGAAGCCCGGCTCATTCATCCGCTTGCTCCGCTTAATCATACGGATCACAAGGTAAAGCCGACGATCCCGGATGAACGTACGTATATCACCGGCTTGAATCATGACCGGCGACAGGAATGGGAAAACCTCCTCATTAAAGAAATTATGGACAAACTCTTCATGGAAAGGTTCCGGCTTCTCATTCTGGTATAAGTAAACATTCTGGCGATTCAATTCCGGCAATATCTTCTCCGAGAAAATACGGTAATAGTCCCGTTGCTGGCGGTTAACCTCCCGGGTGATAGCCGCCAAGGTCTCTTCCGCCTCAGCTGCGCTCTCCTCCGAATAATTCTTTTTCATGATTACCCCCCGGTGTTCCGCAACCCGGATCTCATAAAATTCTTCCAGATTCGAGGAATAGATAGAAAGGAACTTAATACGCTCATAAATAGGCAGCGTATCATCTTCCGCTTCCAGCAAGACACGGTAGTTAAACGACAACCAGCTTAAGTCCCGTTTAAAATATTGATATGAATTCTCCATAATATTCTTATCTTAGGCGTGTAAATATAGATACTTTCGAGCAATAAAAGAAATTGTTATGATTAAAGTTGGATTGCTTTCAGACACCCATGCGTACTGGGATGATAAGTACGCCGAATATTTTAAAGATTGCGATGAAATCTGGCATGCGGGCGATATAGGCTCCGATCTTTTGGCCGCGAAATTCGAGGCATTGAAACCTTTCAGGGCCGTATACGGAAATATAGACGGACAAGCCATTCGCCTGCAATATCCTAAAGTAGCTCATTTCAAGGTAGAAGACGTGAACGTTATGATGACTCATATCGGAGGTTATCCGGGCCGCTACAATCCCGAGATCCGCAAAGAGTTATACGATACACGGCCAAATCTATTCATCTCCGGACATTCGCATATCCTGAAAGTAGTATTCGATCGAAGCTTGAAGTGTCTGCATATGAATCCGGGAGCGGCTGGAAAAAGTGGCTTTCATCAAGTACGTACCTTATTACGTTTCGTTATTGCGGGAAAGGATATCAAAGATTTGGAAATTATAGAGCTAGGGAATCGGGCATTATAAGATGATTAGTTACCGCAACAGAAACTCTCGGCGAAAAGAATCGTATTTTGCAAATAAGCGAACTCTTTCTCAAAATATTCGCTAAACACCCCGGAGCTCAAGTTCTCCTCGATTTGTTTCGCTGTCCAAAGCTTTCCGCTACGGCGCTTACATTGATTTAATTGCTCTTCCGTACGTAAACAAATAACATAGAGAGATACCAAATGTTTCACCTTCTCGTTCTCAAATGTATAACGGATCAGGAAACGTGGAGCAATTGATTTATCTTGCGCCAAACTTCCGAGAGTCTCTTTGACCGTGCTATCTATACTATGTCGGAAGAGCACGTAATTATGGAACGGATAATCCATCGTATCCGGAGAGACAAACTCATCCTTACTTCGTCTCACCAGATATAACATACCATTATAAACAACGGCGATACGCACGATCGGATGATAGTATTTCTTCGGTAAAGAGCGGCTGACCGAACGTGCGATACAACCGATCACCTTCCCATTGTCATTCAATACGGGAAGCCACATTTCCTTTTTCAAGCTACCTTGCATCAAGGACAAACGTATTTGCTCATAAACAATGACCAAAACACCGATTACCAATCCCAACTCCCGGTATAAAAAACGTTCGGTACGCATATTCTGCATCGTTTCCGGCAAGATACTATATAACAAGATGATGAAAAGATGCAACGTGTACAGGTTCTGTACCAACTGAGCGAGGAAATAAAATTCGTTCAAGGTAGTACGAAGCAAAGTACGTTTAAAAGAAGGACGTTTCGAATCGCGTATACGTTGTATGACCGTTCTCCTCGTGAACCCCACGATCGCTAACGCCACGACCAGTAATACTTCCGTGATAAGAGGAGAGTATATAAACAACACTGGTTCAAGCTTGAGACAAAGAAATACGGAATATAAGACCAATGTGCCCGCCGATGGCAGAAGCATAAATTGGTATACCTTATCCTTGCTCAACACCTGAAACAAAAAAATACAAACAAAACAGAAAGTAACCCCAATTATAAAAGATAATAAATAAGAAAAATAGTTATCCAAAAACATGAATAACAACAATGGCAATAAACCTATCGCCTGATTATCTAGACCTTTCTTTACTCTGTTCATTCCTTCCCCCCTTTAGTCCACTTTTATATTAATAACAACAAAGATTGTCAAAAGTTCATGAATCATATATGCTTTTCCGCATGGTACGACGAGCGTACCAGCGGAGCGCTCTCTACTTTCTTAAAACCTTTGCCAACGGCTTGTTGTCTATAATATTCAAAGCATTCAGGAGTCACATATTCAGAGACGGGAATATTCTTGCGAGAGGGCTGTAAATACTGCCCGATTGTTAAAACAGAAACACCCGCCAGCAAAACATCATCCATTAATTCAAGCACCTCATCCTCGGTCTCGCCCAGTCCGACCATGATACCAGTCTTGGCTACCACACCCCGCTCAGCGATTCGTCGTAAAACGGATAAGCTCACGTCATACTTTGCGGCGCTACGCACTTGCGGACTGATACGGCGTACAGTCTCCATATTATGGGAGATAATCTCAGGCGCCGCATCCACGACCTGATCAACCAGATCCAATCGTCCTTGAAAATCCGGGATTAAGACTTCCACAGTCGTTTGAGGATTCACCTCTTTGATCGTACGGATCGTATTTACCCAATGAGAAGCGCCTAAGTCTGGTAAGTCATCACGATCAACGGACGTGATCACCGCATGCTTGAGATTCATTAAACGGATGCTCTCCGCTACATTCGCAGGCTCTTTCGGGTCCAACGGAAGAGGTTTACCCGTTAGCGTATTACAAAAACGACAAGAGCGAGTACAGATCTCACCACCGATCATGAATGTAGCTGTTCCCCGGCTCCAACATTCACCCATATTCGGGCATTTACCACTTGTGCATATTGTGTGAAGGCAATGAGATTCAACAATACTTTTTGTCTTCGTGAATTGCTCATTTCCGCCAAGCCGGATCTTCAACCAATCCGGCTTTCTTAAATGCTGCGCCATGTCTTACAAATTATTGAATAAATAATTAGCCATCTTCGTATACAAATGGTAACGGGTATTACCACCGTATATGCTATGATTCCGATCTTTATAAACATGCATATCGAACTGCTTACCCGCTTGAACCAAAGCCTCGGCATATTCCATTGTTTGCATAAAATGAACATTATCATCGGCGGTTCCATGAACCAGCAATAACTTGCCTTGCAAGTCTTTCACCCGGCGTAACGGAGAGGTAGCCGCATAGCCCTCGAAATTCTCTTGCGGGGTACGCATGAAACGCTCCGTATAAACGGAGTCATAATATTTCCAGTCCGTCGGAGGAGCCACGGCGATACCCACCTTAAACGTTCCGTTTCCGGTACTCAAGGCCATCAACGTGTTATAACCTCCGAAACTCCAACCCCAGATCGCGATACGATCCTTATCGATATAAGGTAACTTGCCCAACGCTTGCGCAGCCTCCACTTGGTCTCTGGATTCCAGCTCGCCCATTCTCAAATAAGTACATTTACGGAATGCCTCACCACGGGCACCGGTTCCACGACCATCCACACATACCACGATAATACCATTTGAGGCCAGATATTGCTCCCAATCGAAACCGTATTGATCCAATACTTGCTGGGAGTTAGGACCACTATATTGCGTCATCATCACCGGATATTTCTTCGACGGGTCAAAATCAGCGGGTTTTACGATCCAAGCGTTGAACTCATAATCCGAAGCCGTATGTACCTTCATAAATTCCTTCTTAGCAAAAACATATTCCTTCAGCTTACTCTTCAACGCGGCGTTATCTTGCAGAACACGTAGTTCCTTTTTGGTCTTCGTCTCATTCACCGTAATCTTCGCCGGGGTATTCGCATTGGAATAGGTATTCACGAAATAAGCGAAATTGTCACTAAAGACCGCCTTATTCATACCCTCTTCCGTAGAGAGTTTTGTCTTCACGCCTTTAGCGTCGATCTTATAGATAGAACGGCGGATCGGGCTTTCTTCGGCAGACTCGTAATAGAAAGTCTTCGTATTCTCATCCACGCCCAAGAACTTCGTGACATCCCAGTTCCCTTGAGTTACCTGACGTTGCATAACACCTGTCGGGGAATACAAATAAATATGAGAATAGCCATCTTGTTCACTCACATAGGTAAACCCATTGTTCAAGAACTGGATGGAAGTCAACCAATCAGAATCCACGTAGCATTTATTTTCCTCACGCAAGATCAAACGGAACACACCGCTCTTCGGATTTGCATAATACATATTGAATACATTCTGCTGGCGGTTCAATGTCATGATAGCCAACTGATCCGGATTCTGCGTGAAAGTAATGCGGGGAATATAGAAGTCGCCTTCTACCGGGACCTTCATCTCCTTCGTGTCTTTGGTGACTACGCTATAAGAATGTACGGAAACCTTTGAATTCTTCTGCCCGGCCTTCGGATATTTATATTCGTAATACCCCGGATAAAGTCCCTCACCATACATCTGCATAGAATATTCGGGCACCTCGGACTCGTCAAAACGGACAAAGGCCAGATACTCGCTATCGGGAGACCACGCCATTAGATTTGTCACCGCAAATTCTTCCTCATACACCCAATCCGTGATGCCATTCAATATCTTATTCAACTCACCGTCCTTGGTGACTTGTACCTCCGTGTCGAAATCAAACTTACGTATCCAAATATTATTATCCCGTACATAAGCGCACATACGACCATCCGGCGAGAAAGTCGGGATCATTTGCTTACCCTTGGCATCGGAAATAGGCTTCACATAATTACGACGCACGTCATAATCATAAACCACCGCCTTAGTAGAGCGACGATAAATAGACTCCGTATCCCTCCAAACCAAGATATGATGCCCGGTACTGCTGATTGTATATCCATCAAAATCCGTAAAGGTACATTCACGAGCTTTACGGGCATTAAACAATGTATCCACAGGATTTCCCGTACGATAGGAATATTTAATGATCATACTCTTATCGGCGTTCATGGCTGTGTAGTGTTCTCCATCCGGCAGGGATCGCACCTCTCCGATAGCCGTCACTTGACGAAATTTCCCATCGGTTATTTCTTTTAAGTCAACATGCTTGCTTCCGGTTTGTGCGGCCACACTTCCGAATACGGCCAACGAAAGCAATAAACTAAAACCTAATCGTTTCATTTATACTCTTATTATTTCTGTTTGAGACGCGAAGTTAGCATAAAAAACAATACCACTAACAGAGATTCTCTATTTCCTCAGTACAACATGTAGGACAGCCATTTTTATAGCCCGAAAAATACGGCAGTACTTACTTGCCCATAGAATATATACTGCAAGTGGCAAAGGATATATACTTACTTGGCCAAGTAAGTACTGCGTTTTCCGGTTATATAAGTTATGGCACTCATTAATTTCCGCAAGACAAAGAATGACTCCACCTTGAAAAAATAGCGACAACAGCCCTTACCGGTCTATTATCGCCATTCTAACGATGAAATAATAGTTATTATGAACCATTAGTTTTTAAACAATCATAAATCACAAAGTTCTATCTTAATGTTTTACAACGACATTCAATGTCTGCGCATTTTCATCCGCAGTCTTTACATGCAAAATATAAATACCGTTCAACAAAGAAGAAACATCGATATTCAAGTTAACAACACTTTCACCTTGGCCTTTCACCGTGTTTTGATAAACACAAGTTCCCGTACTACTATACAATCCTATACTATATGTCGAAGACATGCTCAATATGGGTCGCTGCTCCGTAGCC
Source organism: Parabacteroides sp. KHUB-02 (assembly GCF_056640955.1). Classification (NCBI taxonomy): domain Bacteria; kingdom Pseudomonadati; phylum Bacteroidota; class Bacteroidia; order Bacteroidales; family Tannerellaceae; genus Parabacteroides; species Parabacteroides sp. KHUB-02. The sequence continues at coordinate 2,673,197 of NZ_JBWQEV010000001.1, forward strand.
CCCATAGCAAACGCTCCATCCTGCAAAGTCTGCATTTCCGCATTTGGCGCAATCTGTACTTGCAATGTAGAGCTTACCGGATTCCGTAAAACAGAAAGGCTATAAGTTCCTGACACATAAAGCCATCCTATTACTTGCCATTCACCCCAACCATAACTATTGTGAGCACGAGCAGAAAGATAGCAAGAACGAGGAGTGCTCGAACGATATACTTTTACACTGGATTTACTTGAGTTTTGAGCAACAACAGACCAATCACTCGGATAATCACTCTTCCATTCATATTGATCGACGTTGTAACGAGAATCACAAGAGACAGCAGCAGTAAATGATTGATCATTATCTTTTCTGAAAGTTTCAACAGATGGTTTAGGTGGTACTGTATTATACGTAGGATCCGGATAACTATAATATCTTAATCCCGAGGAATTATAGGGACAGTCGTTTATTGAATGCTCAAAAAGCGGTGATTTTCCCCATTTAGATATCAAATATCCGCTTCGAGAAGATGTTACAGCTGAATGATCATCATTTGGGAAAGATACTTTACAGTATTTACCTGACGTATTGGTGGTTTGCACGAAGCTACCATCATTCCAAAACGCATCATCCCCTGGAGTATTGATCCAAACATAACTATGCCCTTCAGAACAATACCAAGCATAGGCATGGCAATTGTAAGCGCAAGTTGCTTCTCCTTTGAATACGATTCGGTTATTATAATAACTCAACCATTCATTTTTATATTCATTTTTTTTAGAACTACTTAGCTCACCACTTGTTAATTGTAGCGCAGAAACCGCAGTGCCTTTTGGGGTATAAATAGTAGTATTGCTATATACCGCATTATCAGCAAAAGGTTGTATCGATCCACCCGCAATCAACAGGTCAATAGGATCACTATTTAATGCTTGGTTTGATTTTACAGTGGGATGCCCCAAGATCTTATTCATAAGAATCAAAGAAGATTGATAATCCGACGTAGAATATTCTACAGGATCTTCCATTTTTTGGTACAATTTCTTACGGGCTTCTCCCAACAAGTCCATACGATCAGTTTCACTCATTTTGTTGATAATCGCATCTTGAGCTAATAACAATTCAAAATAAGACCTTTTGAGAGACCAAGAAGTTTGATTGATAGCGTTGCTTTTAGGAGCCATCCTAGCTGCATCCATTTGCTTGTAAACAGATAACAACTCTACTGGTGCATCTGCTCGCTTCATCAATTCTTGTAATCCGTTAAAATTATGGATATTGATATCTATCCCGTCCTGTGGGTTATTGAATGCAGTAAAATAAAGCCAAGCAGGATAGTTCATACAAGTGATGACCAAGTCTTGAGTACTCATACTCACCAACTGGTCTTCCGGGATCTGCATAGCAGAAAAACGATCTTCTTCTGTGACTAAATTGCTCCATGTTTCCGTACCCGGTCTTACAGGGAAATTATAAACTTGCGCTTGTGATAAAACTGAAAGAACGCAAGCGATAGCGACAAATAAAAAACACTTTTTCATGGTATCATTATTTTATTGTGGTTTGTAAACCGCATGTTTATCCGTATCTTCTAAAGACAATATAAGTTTATTAAGATCTTTCTCAAACGGATACGTTTTCAGATCATTCGTATTACTACTGTGAATAGGAAACAAACTAATAGAGTCCGCATTTACATGATACGAATATGGAACAATATAAGAAGGATCAAAATTCTCATAAATAAGAGTACCACTATCCTTCCATGATTTAGAATCGGAGAAATAGAGTTTCCCCTTAGGACCGACACCAACATCATCGCTGCAACCGACAACACTAATGATTGTCATTAAAGCAACTAACTTAAACAAAAATTTCATTTTCATAGGCTTTCACTTTAAAAATGGTACAACATATATAAATTATCCCGATAATGACTCTAAAGCGTTTTTAGTAGCTTTGTAAAATAATAAAATCAACAACATTAAAATAGATCAACAAGGAACAAAGTCAAATACAGTATATCTATCTCATTAAATTTATCAACAAGACAAATATACTAAAATAGTAAAACACCAACAAAAAAAACATCAAAAAAAACAGGATTATGCTCTCGTCAAAACACGTACGTGTTTTCAGAAAAACATGTACGACTTTTTTGGAAAACACGTACGTGTTTTTCAAAAGACTTCTCTTACCTTTGCCCTATGGAAAAGACGAAACGATATTACGAATACGGCAAGTTCCTTCAGGAACGTTTTGACCATAAAGTACAGAAGATCTCCATCAACGCCGGCTTCACCTGCCCGAACCGAGACGGGGCGAAAGGATGGGGCGGCTGTACTTATTGTAATAACCAAACATTCAGTCCGGAATACTGCCATACGGAGAAAAGCGTTACCGAGCAATTAGAGGAAGGCGTACGTTTTTTTTCCCGCAAATATCCGGATATGCGGTATCTGGCCTACTTCCAAGCCTACACGAATACATACGACCGATTAGACTCTCTTATTCGCAAATATGAGGAAGCGCTTGCCTATCCCGGAGTGGAAGGATTGATTGTCGGCACTCGTCCGGACTGTATGCCGGAAGGTTTATTGGATTATTTCGCAGAGCTTTCCCAGCGAAAATTCGTCATGATTGAATATGGATTGGAAAGTACGCTTGATAAGACCTTAGTCCGCATAAACAGAGGGCATACCCACGAAGAATCGGAATCCGCTATCCGTCGTACGGCGGCAAAAGGTATTTACACCGGGGCACACCTGATACTCGGACTACCGGGAGAAAGTAGGGATGAAATATTACACCATGCGGATGTCTTATCACGCCTCCCGATCACGACACTTAAACTGCACCAATTGCAGCTAATCAAGAATACCCGCATGGCGAAAGAGTTCAAGGAAGATCCTTCTGATTTCCATTTATATACGGCTGATGAATATATCGAATTAGTGATTGACTTCATAGAACGACTGAACCCCTCTATCGTAGTAGAGAGGTTCGTATCACAATCCCCCAAAGAGCTACTGATCGCACCGGATTGGGGTTTAAAGAATTTCGAATTTACCGCTAAGGTAAATAAGCGGATCGAGGAAAGAGATACATGGCAAGGACGACTATTTCAAGTCTAAGGCAACATCACCATAAAAGGTAATAGCCTGTTTATTCACGGGTGTCACATTGATTGTCACCGAGCCATTCGGATAGACTTCCACCCGAAACATGTATACATCCTCTTTGGTCTTTACACGGAACTTGATTTCGGAACTACCTTTCTTTTCAGAGGTTTGCTCCTTCTCTGTCGCCACTTCTTTAAACGTCAAGCCCTCTCCACCACCATAAGGAGCAGAGTAAGCACGTCCAAAGTAAGGAAGATAAGACAGGATCGAGTCACCATGTATTTCCAATGAGTAGGGGGAAGTAAGATTGACGGATCTCCCGGCCATCGGTACGGCACGATCCACATCGATCTTAATACGACCGCTATCCACGATCTCCCTCACCACTCTCTCTTTTTGCTCCTTCCGCTCTTGCTTACTTTGAGCAAAAAGGGATTGCCCCGCACAAAAAAGGACAATCCCTAAAAATCCAACTAACCTTGTTAATCTCATAACCTTAATAAACTAAACACACTATTAATCACTCTATATAGTAAAGACAATCCTTCGGGTGAATAGTTTAATCTAAAAAGGTCAAATTAAGGCTGTTTATATTTCATTATCATATTAACGCAAATTATCCAAGATATAATCCTGTACGGTAAAATCTTTCCGTACGATCGTATCACCGGGCACACGTTCGTCTGTCGTGATCGCTAAATTCTCATCGCCTAAGACTTGACGGCTCAAGAAGCTCATGATATCGTATTGGTTCCGGGACATAGGGAGCCCAGAGATCTCATGCCCCGCATTCTCTACCTTATAAAAATAATAGGAAGCTTGAAGATTTTCCAGACTTTTCGCTACAGCGGATGATCCCCATAAACCGCCGAGGTTCTCCATAGCGGCTTGTTCAAAAGGAACGGTTTTATCCGCATCGCCATGGAATAGCATAATCGGACAAGGCATCTTTTCCCAATGTGGAGGAAGCACACCAGAGACCGCACCGGCATATGAGATCACACCGGCATAGTTGAAACCAGCCGGTAGCCTTTTCGCCAACTCATGTCCGTTACATAAATCATACTCTGCCTGCAATACCGTAATCGCCCCGGCACTCGAACCGCTCGCTACGATCTGCTCCACATCGATGTTCCAATCCGAGCTTTGGTTGATCACGAAACCGGTAGCATCATAAAAATCCTCTACCGCCGTATCGATCGCATGCTGCAAGGCTGCGATAAAGTCCATTGGAGAAGAGACTTTAGAAGGATCCAGATTCTTCAAGGTGGTACGATAATCCGTAGAAACGACCACAAATCCGTTTCGGGCGAGGAACTCGAAATAGGGAATATATCCTTTATCCGCCTTATCTCCCCCTTTAAACCCACCGCCAAAAGCAAAAATCATCACAGGCTTTTTTGAGGCGGGCGACATAGAAGTCAACTCATACTTGTCCAAGGACAATGTATCTGTCCCTTTTATAGAGAATACGAAATTCTCTTTTTGAACTTCCACATTCGCCACAGGTTTAGGCTGCATACAGGCGAACGAACAGACGATCCATAAAGCAAATAGCGAATACACCCAATTTCTGTTCATCTTATTTTCGTATTAGAGGTTATTTTGTTCCTTCCTTCAAACCATCCAAGAACTTATCCACTTTTTTGGCAGCGTCTTTCACGCCCGCTTTCATTTTCAATCCGGCGTATGTCGCTTGCAATTTAATGATCTCCGCTTTCTCATCAGCGTTTAACTCTTCCTCGAACTTGGCGTAAATATCCGTGGATAGATCCGAGAATTTCAGATCCGCCTTCTTCCAGTCCTTATCGGTATAATCAGCGGCCTCCATTTCCACCTTATCTACAAAATCACTAAACTCCTTCACATATGAATCCTTTGATTGGCAGGCGCTCAAAGCGAACATAACCAATAACATGAATAGTACTTTCTTCATCTTTTAATTAAAAATTAATTTGTTATACAACACAAATATATGCAAAAAGGTTAAACCCTTGTATATGTCATATAACTTTACGTAATTTGCTATCCTATTTTCTTAATCAGATTAATAAATTTATGGAGAAAAAACATCAGTACCGAGGATTAACCAAACAAGAAGTAGAAGAGAGCAGGCGCCTTCACGGCGAGAATGTACTTACCCCGCCCAAGAAAGCTTCGTTATGGAGCCAATTCTTGGAGAAATTCGAAGATCCTATTATTCGTATATTATTAGTGGCATGGCTCTTGTCCATGATAATCGCTGGCGTACATTGCTGGGGACCTGAGGCGAAAGGTTTTACGGCCTTCTTGGAGCCGATCGGCATTTTCTTCGCAATCATGCTTGCCAGTTGCGTGGGCTTTTTCTTCGAGGTGAAAGCGAACAAGGCATTCGATATCTTGAATACAGTCAATGATGATATTTTAGTGAAGGTAATCCGTGACGGGAATATCTGCCAAATACCGAAAAAAGAGGTCGTCGTAGGCGATATCGTTGTTTTGGAGACAGGTGAGGAAATTCCCGCAGATGGACATTTGCTTGAAGCCATCTCCCTACAGATCAACGAATCCACACTAACCGGTGAACCGATTATCAGCAAGACAACAAACGAGGCGGATTTCGATACGGAAGCGACTTATCCGTCCAATGTAGTCATGCGAGGAACGACGGTCGTGGACGGACATGGCGTAATGCAAGTAGAAAAGGTGGGTGACGCTACCGGATACGGTAAGGTCTACGAAGGCTCGCAAATCGAGAGCGATGTAGAGACTCCTTTACAAATACAGTTGAAAGGCTTGGCTAGCGTGATCAGTAAAGCCGGATACACGATCGCCGGAGTGACGTTCATCGCCTTGACCGTAAAATTCCTTTTATCAGATAGTTTCCCCGGGATGCCGGCGATGGACATCATCGCCCATATCCTCAACTACTTTATGGTAGCGGTTACGTTGATCGTGGTATCCGTTCCGGAAGGATTACCGATGAGTGTCACGTTAAGTTTGGCCCTCAGCATGAACCGTATGTTGAAGACGAATAATCTTGTCCGCAAAATGCACGCCTGTGAGACCATGGGAGCGACTACCGTAATTTGTACGGACAAGACCGGAACGTTGACGCAGAACCAAATGCAAGTCTACCAAACGAATTTCTACAACCTGAAAGACCAAAAGCTTGGGGAGGATGAGTTAAGTAACCTGATCAAAGAAGGTATCTCCACGAACTCCACGGCATTCCTCGATTTCTCGGAAGAAAAGGTAAAAACCCTTGGAAACCCGACGGAGGCCGCCCTTTTACTCTGGTTGAACGGACAACACCAAAATTATCTGGAATTAAGAGAGAACGCTACGATCCTAGATCAATTGACCTTCTCTACGGAACGGAAATATATGGCTACAATCGTACAATCACCGTTACTCGGCAAGAAGGTACTTTACGTGAAAGGTGCTCCCGAAATCGTACTGGCCAACAGTAACCGGGTGGCGATAGACGGAACTTACAAACCGGTGGCGGAATGTAAAGCCGGCATCGAAAAACAATTATTGGATTACCAGAACCAAGCGATGCGTACGCTTGGCTTCGCTTACCAGATAATCGAGGATGGAATGGATGAGACCTTCTTCGTTGAGGGTCGTTTACATGATACGGATTTAACGTACCTAGGTATCGTCGCTATCTCCGATCCGGTACGTGCGGATGTGCCCCCCGCTGTTCAAAGTTGCTTGGACGCAGGTATCGACGTGAAGATCGTCACCGGAGATACACCGGGTACGGCTAAAGAAATCGGACGACAGATCGGTACGTGGAAAGCGAATGATACCGACCGGAACATTATCACGGGTCCCGCATTCGAGACGCTTAGCGACCAAGAGGCCTTGGATCGTGTCTTAGACTTGAAGATCATGTGCCGTGCCCGTCCTACGGACAAACAGCGTTTGGTACAATTATTACAGCAGAAAGGCGCCGTGGTAGCGGTTACCGGCGACGGGACAAACGATGCCCCCGCCTTGAAAGCGGCACAAGTAGGCCTCTCCATGGGTGACGGTACTTCAGTTGCCAAGGAAGCCAGCGACATTACGATTATCGACAACTCGTTCAGTAGCATTACCCGTGCGGTGATGTGGGGACGTTCCTTGTACCGGAATATCCAGAAATTCTTGTTATTCCAATTGACCATCAATGTAGCCGCTTGTTTGATCGTGCTATTGGGTTCTTTATTAGGTACGGAATCTCCTTTGACTATCACGCAGATGTTATGGGTAAACTTGATCATGGATACATTCGCTGCCGGGGCGTTGGCCTCTCTCCCACCGAATGAGCGAGTGATGAAAGATAAACCTCGCCGGAGCGGTAAGGATGGAGATTTCATTATCACCCGCCCGATGGCCTATAATATTTTCGGCGTCGGATTCGCTTTTGTCGTAATCTTGATGGGCTTGTTGTTCTATTTCCATGCGCAAGACGGTTTAACGCCGCATGATTTATCGTGGTTCTTCAGCTTCTTCGTGATGCTACAGTTCTGGAATATGTTTAACGCAAAGGCATTTATGGAAGGACGTTCCGCTTTTGCCAATTTAAAGGATAGTAAAAGTTTCTTGCTGGTCGCTTTACTGATTTTGATTGGTCAATACTTGATCGTCACTTTTGGAGGCGAGATGTTCAGCGTAATACCTTTGTCCTTGAAAGATTGGGCGATCATTATCGGATCTTCCTCTCTGGTTTTATGGATCGGTGAGTTATTCAGGTTATTCAAAAGATAAATATATATTGTACAACTTGTAGAGACGGGACACGCTCCGTCTCTACAACTGAAAATAGTACACCTATATGATATATCAACCTAGCTATAAATAGCTATTTCCTTATTCCATTTCGTTTTTTAACTTCGCATCTCAAATTATTTAAATCATGGAACATCTATTAGAATTAGCGAAAAGAAACCAAGAAAGAGCTTGGGAAGTGATCCGGCAAACCGACATTATAAATATCTGGAAATCTGTCGGGGCGGAAATAAACTTAGTAGGCTCCTTAAATATGGGACTACTCATGAAACATAAGGATATCGACTTCCATATTTACACCTCTCCCTTCCGTATATCCGACAGCTTCCAAGCGATGGCCCGACTAGCGGAGAACCCGCTCATTAAACGAATCGAATACGGAAACTCGCTCGATACGGAAGAACAATGCGTAGAGTGGCACGCATGGTTCCAAGATCCGGATAACGAACTCTGGCAAATTGATATGATCCATATCGTAAAAGGTTCCCGTTATGACGGTTATTTCGAGAAAATGGCCGAACGTATAACCGCCGTACTGACTGACGAGACCCGGCAGGCCATCTTAAAACTGAAATATGAGACACCGGATACAGTGAAAATCATGGGCGTGGAATATTACCAAGCAGTCATTCAAGACGGCGTGCGTACATATGCGGAATTAGAGGACTGGAAAAAACAACATCCAGTCACAGGCGTTATCGAATGGATTCCATAAGAACATTATTGGCCAAACCGTGAAGAATCGATCTCTTTCTTATTCTTCCGGTTCATCTTGCCCAATGTATATTTTAAGGTGAGCGATACAGAACGAGTATCCGAATAGATCGTCATATCACTCTTCTGGCTGGGATAATCAATATGCGTTTTCGCACGTAAGCCCTTTAACAAATCCTCACCTCGCAGCATTACACTTAACTTTTTCGGTATCGGATTCCAGACAAGACCCGCCGATACATTATAATTACCATCCACATCATAGATACCTTGTACCGAAGGCGCACTATAGCGAGCGTTAACTTCTAACGATAAGTTCTTTTTCCTTGATAAAGTAAACGTATTGAACAACATCAACTGCCCGAACAACTTTTTCCGATCAAACGAAATATCGATAAACACTCCCTCATCTTGAATCAAGAAGCCCGATGCCACGAACCGTGAGCTAACCACCCCACCGATCCGAAACGGGATTACCGCCATCGCCCCGAAAGTATTATGCTTATCGAAATTAACCGATTGGTAATAGGCTCTCAACGCTTTCGTATCTTGATAATACAATTGGCGAATATAATTCACATGATGATTGGCGAATAGTCCAAAAACATATTTCTTTTTCAAGATATAATTAGCCCTAGCCATATAAATACGTTCCGGTTCCAAATAAGGATTTCCCCGTACCTGACTATACACATTCAAATAAGAAACATTCGAGCTCATGGCCCAATACGCCGGATACTTCTTATCGCTGGAGAAATTGACTTGAAGCATATTCGATGGATCGATCGTATAACTCAAGTTCAATTGTGGATAGAGATTTACCCCAGACCATAAAGTCCATTTCCGGCCCACCGAATCAATCACCGCCTTATTATACTCCGCCGAAAGAGAAGCGCTCAACACCAGTTTCTTGCCAAAACGCTTAGAGAAACCGGCATACAATCCCGCCGTATACTCTTTTTCTTTTTGGGCAAACGTAGCTGACAGATCCTCCTGTTTATCTTGGTAGGTAAAGGAGCTATTATCCGTAAAGGATAACTGCACATTCGTGCCCGCGTTAATTTTCCATCCTTTTCCAAATACCCGTTCGTAGTTAACGAATACATTCGCCAAATGGATATTTTGCCGGGAGGTAGCCTCCACCTCTTGTTTCGTATCGGGATAATCCGAGATCATATATTGATCCCTGCGATCCTTATAATAGGTATAATCCACCCCTGCGTTCAAGTTCTTGGAATGTGCATAATTCAACCGTACATTTTGAAGATTCTTCGGGCCCGATAACTTATTATTACTTTCCGCATTCTCAATACCCACAAATAGAGTGTTCGAATATCGTTTAGAATTAGAATCCGTTATCTTGGCATAATAAGAAATATCCACCTCACGCCCCTTATCCATAAACCAACTGGCACTTGCCCCAATCGTATGGTTCATGGAACGACCTACCGCCATATTTTCTTGCAGGATCTCATAAGGACGATCCTTCACGATGGGATAGGCGTTCATATCCTCGGTTGAACGGGAATGGTTATAATTAGCGGAATAAGATAGATCCAGACTATATTTCTTTTTGGAGTAGGATAAATTCACTAATCCGGTTGGCGAGAAGTAGAAAGCTTGCTTTCCGGTCAAAGAGATATCGGCACTTAAATCCTCATTCACTTTCTTCTCCATAATGATATTTATACTACCTCCTTTTACGCCATATTTTGGAGGAGAGCTATACAAAAGCTCTATACTCTTTACTTTGCTGGCCGAGGTAGATTTCAGAAGCTCTACAATCTGGGACAATGACATTGAGCTTCTACGTCCGTTAATAATAATGTTCGTAGTAGGGACGCCGATAATACTAACGTTGTCCCCTTCTTTCACCAATCCGGGAATCTCTCCTAAAATATCAAATGCAGTATTCACCGGTTTGGCCATGATCAAGTTAGGCACGTCGAAAGATAAGGCATCGTCCGTAACCGTAACCAAAGGACGCTCGGAAGTAACGTAGACATCCGGCAATTTTACCGTAATACTATCTTTCACCAAGATAACAGAATCCTTAGTCTGTGCATTTACAGCGACAAGAACATTCAGAAGCAACAAGAAAGGAACAATGGCAGTCTTCATAATATCAAGATTATGTTTATAATCCGCCAAATTAAAAAGAAAAAAGGAGATAATCAACGAAACTATCGAATATTTACGAACAAATCGTATACATATTCAAAATAAAGAAATTACACCACACCTATTTATACTATTAACCCGTTGGCTGAATTAAGCAACCGTGCCAAATCTTATAAAGATAAAAGTCAGATCAAACCGAATAAAAAGTTCTCCCAGTACTATATAAAACCTCCCGCAACCCGATATCTTCTTTATTCGCCGCCGCTGAATGTTCGTTCGGCGGCGACGAATATACATTCAGCGGCGGCGAACGAACATTCAGCGGAGACGGATATAGAAGATAGGCTTATCCATCAAGGTATTATTCATTCTACCTTATCCAAGGTAAAAGTAAAGATTAAAGTAGAACCTCCGGGGATACCGCTATAATCTCCATATCCATAACCTAGCGAAGCCGGGATAATCGCCTCCACGGTCTCATCCAGATGGATATTCAATAAGACACCGCTTAAGCCCGGGATAATGCCGTTCATAGAAAAACTTGATCTATCCAGTTTCTTTTGAAAGACTTTCCCGTCAATATATTTTCCTTCCAGATCAAGCAAATAAACCACTGAGGTTGCGGAAGGTGTCGTTGTCCACTCATTTTCTTCTGAATGATCCGATATAAGGCAGTATCACCTCCTATAACAACTTGCTTATATTTCAATTCACCGTTCTCGTCTTTCTCCGCTTTCTTCTCCCAGATGTATTCCTTGTTTTTGTTGATATAAGCCAATTGCTCTTCCGAGAATTGAAGCTCATCATCATCCCCACAAGAAGTAAATCCCATCATCATGATCACTACAAGTGACCATACATACATTGAAAGTGCTTTCATTCCGATTTCTATATAAAATTAAACTATGATTATTCTTGATTTCCGAGGCGCGAATATACAAATCCATTTTGTTATATCAACTAACTTTCCGTTCTTTGCATAAATATAGTAGTAACCAACTAATACAACATGAAACTAAACAAATTAATAGCGATCGCCACGATCAGCCTTCTGTCGGGAGGTATAAGCATGGCACAAAAAGCGTTGAATCTTGAGGATATAGTTGCCGGTAACATCATACAAACAAAAGGCATCGGAAGCATGACTTGGCTAAAAGACGGTGAACGTTATAGCTGCTTGGAAAATAATAAGCAAACCGGAGGCACGGATATCGTCGCCTATCGAGCGAAAGATAACTCCCGTGAAGTCATTATCCCCTCATCCCTATTGACGGACAAATCTACCGGAAAGCCTATCCCCGTACGTAGCATCTCTTGGAGTGCGGATAATGAGAAAGTCTTGATTTATAACAATACCCAACGGGTATGGCGTTATGATACACGGGGTGACTATTGGGTATTAAACCTAAAGGACGGCGCTTTACGTCAATTGGGAAAAGGAATGCCGGAATCCTCCATGATGTTCGCTAAATTCTCTCCGGATGGCACACGTGTAGCCTACGTTTCCAACAATAATATATATGTAGAAGATATAGACTCCGGGAAAATCACGCAGCTAACAAAAGACGGAAGCGATACGATTGTCAACGGAACCTTCGATTGGGTATATGAGGAGGAGTTCAGTTGCCGGGATGGTTTCCGCTGGAGCCCGGACGGAAAGCATATCGCCTATTGGCAAAGCGATACGAAAGGAACGGGAGTGTTCGACATTATTAATAATGTAGACTCCATCTACGCAAAGGTAATTCATTTCCCATACCCCAAGGCAGGAACCACCAATTCAGCCGTAAAAGTAGGCTACGTTTCCTCTACCGGCGGGAACACCACTTGGATCGCCATACCCGGAGATCCCCGGAACAACTACCTGCCCCGTATGGAATTCATCCCCGAAAGCGACGAGTTGTTCATACAGCAACTAAACCGCCCGCAGAATACAAATAAGGTATGGATCGCCAAGATATCCGATAACTCGCTGAATAATATCTTCACCGATACGGATGCCGCATGGCTGGACACGAATGATAACATACAATGGTTAAAGGACAACCACTATTTCACATGGGAAAGCGAGCGTAGTGGCTGGCGGCATTTATACCGGATAAGCCGTGACGGAAAAGAGATACAACCCATCACCAAAGGTGATTTTGATTATATCTCGCCGGTCGGGACCGATCTACAAAAGGGCTGGGTCTATTTCATAGCCTCCCCGGACAATTTCACCCAACGCTACTTGTACCGGGCTAAAGCATTCGGCAATGGAGAAGTGGAGCGTGTAAGCCCCATGGAACAATCCGGACAGCACCGCTACAACATGTCACCCACCGGCAAATGGGCTATACATACGTATAGTAACGCCTCTACCCCATCCGTTATCGACATGGTTTCTTTCCCGAAACATCAATCCGTACGCATGCTTGAGGATAATGCCCAAGCCAAGGATCAATACGCCGCCTTAGGATTAAACCCGAAAGAATTTATCAAGGTCAAGTCCGGCAATCTAACCTTGGACGCATGGATGATAAAACCTGTCGATTTCGACGCATCCAAGAAATACCCGGTTATCATAGAGGTATACGGCGAGCCGGCGAGCGCCACCGTACAAGATGTATGGGGTAACGGAGATTTATGGCAACAATATATGGCAAACCAAGGCTATATCGTGGTGAGTATAGAGAACCGGGGCGCGAATACTCCTCGTGGGCGTGAATGGCGTAAATGTATTTACGGGGAAGTGGGCACTTTCTCCTCCGAGGATCAAAGCAGAGGTATTTTAGATATGGCCCGTCAATATCCGTTTATCGATGCCAGCCGGATCGGCATTACCGGATGGAGCGGCGGCGGCAGTCAAACCTTGAACTGCATGTTCCGTTATCCGAAAGTATTCCATACCGGTATAGCGATCGCTTTTGTCGCTGACCAGCGCCTATACGACACGATCTACCAAGAACGTTACATGAATACTCCGCAGAACAATCCGGAAGGCTACCGCAAAGGTTCCCCGATTACCTATGCCGAGGGACTGGAAGGTAATCTGCTGCTTATTCATGGTACGGGAGATGATAACGTGCATTACCAAAATTGCGAGATGCTGGTGAACAAGTTGATCAAGAACGGAAAGATGTTTACGCAAATCAGTTACCCGATGCGTAGCCATAGCATCAACGAAAGGGAAGGAACGACTCTTCACCTACGTAAGACAATGGCTAAATACTGGCTGGAGCATCTTCCGGCCGGTGGTAAATAGTTAATCCACGATTCAATGAAACAATTTTTATTGCGATTAGTGATCTTGGCAGGAATCAGTTTCCTGCCAACGGTATCCAACGCCCAATTAAGGGAAAAGGCCGAAGAACTATTGTCTACGACATTAGGCAATGATCCGGAGGAACCAGTTACCCCAACCGATACGCTTTCGCTCGATGAGCAGCACCGGAAGGATTCCATCAAGATGCAGGAGCTAGCCCTCCAGTTGCAAGAGATGAAACTAAACGAGATCTTACTGAAAGACGAGCTGGAAAGCACGAAAAACAGCAACGCTACCGCCGACTCCCTAAAAAGGGCCGAGCAACGAAACCGTATCGATTCCCTTCGGGCACTGACTCCCGGCGTACCTGTAGTCGTAGAGGGGGATACCTTATTTCACCTTTACGCCAAGCGCGGAGGCCGCACCCCGGTTGACCGGGCTGAGGACATCCTCAATATCATGGTAAAGATCGGGACCTCGCATTCCTTGAAGAAGGATTCCATCTATATCTATGACAGCGAATACGTAACGGATATCATGTACGGAGATAAGGTTATCCTAAGTATCACCGATCAAGATGCCCTATGGCAAAATCTCAGTCGTATAGCCCTCGCAGAACAATATCAACCGATTATCCAAAACAAGATACAAGAGCTAAGGGAGCAACATAGTATCTTGCAGATAGCGAAACGGGTATTATTGTTCATTCTCGTAATTATCATCCAATATTTCCTGTTTAAGCTGACCAACTATCTGTTTAAGAAACTACGCAGGAAAATTATCTGGTTAAAGCAGAACCGACTCAGATCTATTACCATCCGGGATTATGAATTTCTCAACACACATCGCCAAGGACGCGTATTGATGTTTTTCACCAACGTAATACGATGGATCGTGTTACTAATCCAATTAACCATCAGTGTACCGATCCTTTTCGCTATCTTCCCGCAAACAGAAGATCTAGCCTTGAAGATATTCTCCTACTTGTTGGAGCCGGTAAAGATGATCTTTAAATCGGTAGCTTCCTATATTCCGAACTTGTTTATCATCTTGGTGATCTATTACTGTATCAAATACATCGTAAAAGGAATCCAATACATAGCCAACGAGATAGAGAGCGAGAACCTGAAAATATCAGGTTTTTACCCGGATTGGGCGCAACCGACGTTTAATATCATCCGTTTCCTGCTATACGCCTTTATGATCGCCATGATCTATCCTTATCTGCCGGGATCGGACTCGGGGGTATTTCAAGGCATATCCGTATTTGTCGGTTTGATCATATCGTTGGGTTCCAGTACGGTGATCGGAAATATCATCGCAGGGCTGGTCATTACTTATATGAGGCCCTTTAAATTGGGTGACCGTATCCAACTAAACGAGACGACTGGCAACGTGATCGAGAAGACTCCGTTTGTCACCCGTTTACGTACCCCTAAGAATGAGGTAGTGACCATCCCGAACTCCTTTATCATGTCCTCCCATACAACAAATTATAGCGTATCCGCACGGCAATACGGATTAATCATCCACAGCACGGTTACGATCGGCTACGACGTACCTTGGCGGCAAGTTCATCAATTATTGATCAATGCCGCCCGCCAGACCACCGGGGTATTGCCAGAGCCGAAGCCTTTCGTATTGGAGACCGAACTAAGCGATTACTATCCCTGTTATCAAATCAACGCTTATATAAAGGACGCCGATAAACTCGGGGATATCTATTCCGACCTGCATCAAAACATACAGGACGTATTCAATGAGGCTGGCGTAGAGATCATGTCACCGCACTATTTCGCCGGACGAGACGGAAGCGCTTCCACGATCCCGGCCTCTCCCTATCTGGATGACAGGGTAGAGCCTTCAAAGAAATAAATATTTCACGGTAAATAGTTAAAAATGATCCCTCACGAAACAAATCGTGGGGGATTTTATGTTATATGTCCAAACGTCACTAATAAAATAAATAATGGTAATGAAAAAGTATTTTATCGCAGTAGCGGCTATGGCATTTTTGGCCGCATGTAGCGGGAAACAAGCCCAAAAGGATGTACCCGTAGAAGTAGAGGAAGAAGAATTCGCCATAATGTCGGCGGCTCCGGACGCTCCGTCTCTGCCACTGATCCATTCTGTTAAGGCGACTCAACCGGCAAAACCCGTGAATATGAGAGATTCCTTGAAGGCTGATCCTAAAAAGGGACCGGTTATCCAAAAAAAGTATAAGGGAACCCTGACTTCTCCGGATAGCGTGAATGTAGATTATGACTTAACCTTGTATTATCAACAAGATAACGCAGACGAGGAAGGCGTATTCGAGTTGGATGCTCTTTATACCGTACCGGAAGCAGTAGCCTCAAGCACCGGAGCGGCGAAGAAAGCTCCTCAGAAAGCCATTACAACCGGTAAACAAAAAGTAAAGCACGGAGCTCCCGATGACGCTAGCGCAGTAATCTACGAGTTGATTCCTAGTGATGGCGAACCCGTCATTTATTTCCTAGTAGAAGGGGATAACTTGACCTTGATGAACGATGCGTTGCAAAAAGCGGCGGCAGATCTTAACTACACACTAAAACTTGTTCAATAATATAGGCAGCACATCTTTGTATATATAGATCACCCCGATAGTCTTACCGGATCGCCGGAAGCTATCGGGGTTTAGTTTTTATTTAAACCATCCTTAGCGGACCGATTATTTGATACCTAACTTGGCTTTGATCGCTTTAGGCAGGGCATCTTTATGAACCACGATATTCATGGTCTTATAACGGACAAATGCTTTGGAAGCATACCAAATACCGTTATACTTGTTGTTGGTTCCCCACGAGTTCTTCACCATATAATACTCGTTACCTTCTTGATCTTTGGCGATACCGTAGATCTGCATACCATGGTCGTCGGTCGTCTCATAATTATCATAAGCCAACTGGCGCTCTGCTTGCGTACACCATTTCTGAGGTTGCGGTTTTGTGTTCAGCTTCTTTTCCTCCGGTTTCAATTTCAACCAATGAGCCATATCGGAACCGCTCAACTCCTGTACCTTCTCATCATCAGGCATAACGGCCACTCCGTCACGAGTAAAACCAGATTCGCTCACGTCGGAACCCCAAGCGATCGTATACCCCGTATTAATCGCGTTATCAAAGACCTCCATAAACTCATCCAGCGGCAAGTTATACGACATACCGTGACGCCAGTTATCCTGAATCTCTAGCGGGAACTGGGTATAGAACGGATGATGCGTATAAGAAGTCAATGAGACATAATCCGAAGCCTTCAAACCTGTAGACTCGAAGAAAGATTTCGGTGTATATTCCTTCCCTTTATACGTGAATTTCTCAGGAGGAACCCCCAAGTAGATCTGATGTACGGCAGCGACCGCCTGCTTCCATAACATGGCGTTATTCTCATCAGACTGCAATTTGCGTAACTTTCCTTTGGCGATAGCGGCCACCATAGCGTCGGTCAAGGCGGAAAGCTCGGTATGGTTACTCAACGTATCGGAATACATTACGCCCGGGCGCATCTCCTCTTCCGGAACCAAGCCGAATGTTTCCATTCCATAGAGCGCGTCATAGAAAGATCCACCTTGCGAGAACGACACATCCCCATGCGTACGCACGGCAGCATCGGCACGATCCAGATAGGTGTTATATACCGTAAACATCTCGGATAAGTCATACTCACCCTTTCCCAGACGAAGCAACTCAGACTCCAAGAAAGCGTATGAGGAGTAGCACCAGCACGTGCCCGCACGATTTTGGTTCTTAACAGATGTAATCGGGTTCTCTTTCACGGTCGTGAACACGAATCCCTCCTCACTCTCTTTCTTCTCCGTGTCCTGCGCTTGGATCGTAGCGGACAGCGTCAGAGCGAATAGCATGCTTGAAACTAGAATAGTCTTTTTCATGTAAAATTTTATATTAATATTAGTATTAAGTCCGTATCACCCGCAAATGTAAGTTTTTTATCCGTAGCTAACCCTACAAAGTCGTACGTATTTGAGATATTTTATCTAAGTTTGCCTCCTCAGGAAACATAATATATAACTAATTATCTGCAAAATGAGAATATCTATTATCGGTTCGGGTAATATCGGTGGAGCGATCGCCCGAGGTTTAGCGAAAGGAACCATGTTCAAAGCCTCTGATATCACTTGTACCGCCCAATCGGACGAGACCTTGGAGAAGATGAGAAAGATCGATCCGGACTTTATCTTGACCCATGATAACGTGGAAGCGGCACGAAACGCTGATATCATTATAATCGCCGTTAAACCTTGGCGTGTAGAAATGATTATAGATGAGATTAAGTCGGTGCTCGACTTCGAGAAACAAATGATCGTATCCGTAGCGGCTGGCGTGACTTTTGATCTGTTAAATACTTATTTGACCAAGAACACGGACTTCGATTGTCTGGCTACTCCCACGATCTTCCGGATTATGCCCAACACGGCTATCGAGGTGATGAGCAGCATGACTTTCGTCTCCGCCCGCAACGCCTCCAAGGAGCAAACGGATCTAATCATCCATATCTTCAACGAGCTTGGCAACGCCATGTTGGTAGAAGAACGGTTGATGGGCGCAGGAACAGCATTGGCTTCCAGCGGCATCGCTTTCGCCTTGCGTTATATCCGCGCGGCGATAGAAGGCGGCGTGGAATTGGGTTTCTATCCGAAACAAGCGCAAGAGATCGTGGTGCATACCGTGAAAGGCGCCGTTGATTTATTGCTCGAGAACAAAAGTAACCCGGAGATGGAAATCGATAAGGTAACGACTCCGGGCGGAATCACGATCAAGGGTCTAAATGAGATGGAACTTTCCGGTTTTACCTCTTCCGTGATCCGGGGACTGAAGGCCAGTAAATAAAAATAGGCAGACAAAGTAGTTTGCCAGCACCAATACGCCCCGAAATATGCTGACAAACTACTTTACCTGCCCTCGGCAGGTTTATGTTCTTTCCGCCTAGTCATTTCCATCTCCAACATCCGGAGTTCCCGGCTGGTCTGCCCCGCGACAGAAGTATTCTCTTCCGCACGCCGGATCAAATACGGCAGTACATCCCTTACCGAGGCGTACGGTACGTATTTGGTTACGTTATATCCCGCATGGGCTAAATTGAAGGAAATATTATCGCTCATTCCCAATAGCTGCGCAAAGAAAACACGGGAGTCATCGCGGGCGATCCCCTTCTCGTCCATCAATTTCGCCAACTTATAATTACTCTCCTCATTATGAGTTCCCATAAACATCTCAAAACGATCTAAATGATCCATGGTGAAACGGACCGCCGCATCATAATTCTCATCCGTGGCCTGCTTATCTTTACAAATCGGATCGGGATAATCCAACGCCGCCGCACGGGCACGCTCCGCTTCCATATAAGCCCCGCGCACGAATTTCACGCCCGCAATATAACCTTTCGCCACGGCGTCATCGTAGATACGACGCAGATAAGGCATCCGGTCATGACGATACATTTGCAAGGTAGCGAATACGATCGCACGTTTCTTGTTGAACTTACGCATCGCCTCATCGGTCAACGCATCAATGGCATCTTGGAAACAATAATCCTCCGCATCCACTAAAATACGTACGTCGTTATCGTAAGCCCGTTGGCAAAGCGCCATAAAACGCTCGCGGAACTCGCGGAAATGCCGGACATCGTCTATCGTAAGCTCTTCCCGTTTCTCGGAAGCTTTGGCCAGTAACTCATCGGTCGTGATCGTGGATGGTTTGAATACGGCATAGGCCAGATTCGTATTTCCTTTCGCAAAATCTATCGAGCGCAAGGTTTCCTCGAAAGTCGCCTGTATGCCCTCCGGGGTCTGCTCGCTCTCCGCCGAATAATCGAGCGTCGATTTCACGTTGTATTTCATCAAGTGGTTGATGGCAGCGGAACAGTCTTGTAAAGTTTCTCCCCCAACGAACTGTTTATATAAGGTAGGCTTCACCGCCCAAGCCAGCGGGAAATGTATTTTCAAGGCTATACTCGTGGCTACTTTAGCGCATTTTACCAACCAAGGATATTTTATCGTATTAAAAAGCCAGTAAGCATTTTGTAGTTCTCCCTGCGACTTCGACGAGAAAGCGATCTCAGTATTGTTAAAGTCTAACATATTGTATGTAGATAAAGGTAACGTCATAGCGTAGAGACGGGGCGTACCCCGTCTCCCCCACAATCAGTTGGTATTTCTTAATTATGACAATTATTTCTCACCTAAGAACGGATACCCGTAGCTCGTCGGAGGAACCAAGCATTCCTTGATACAACGAGGATTCGTCCAACGAATCAAGTTCAACGGGCCACCGGCCTTGTCATTCGTTCCGGACGCACGGGAACCGCCGAACGGTTGCTGGGCGATCACGGCGCCGGTCGGTTTATCATTGATATAGAAATTACCGGCCGAATAGCGCAAGGTATTGAATGCCTTATCAATCGCATAGCGATCACGGGCGAAAATAGAACCCGTCAATCCGTACGGAGAAGTACGATCACAAAGTTCCAAAGTCTCCTCATATTTAGCGTCGTCATATACGTAGATCGTAATCACCGGCCCGAAGATTTCCTCTACCATGCTCTTGAACATCGGGTCCGTGGTCTGGATAACCGTTGGCTCCACGAAATAACCAACCGATTTGTCCCCGTTACCACCAAAAAGAACCTCTGCGTCCGGAGACTGTTTCGCATAATCGATATAACTCATGATGTTATCGAACGAAGCCTCATCGATCACGGCATTGACAAAGTTCGTGAAATCCTGCACGTCACCCATCTTGATCTCTTTCAGCATATCGCCCACATAATCTTTCACCTCTTTCCAGAGAGAAGCCGGGATATAGGCCCGAGAACCCGCCGAGCACTTCTGCCCTTGATACTCGAACGCACCGCGTACGATAGCGGTAGCCACATCCAACGCCGGAGCGGAAGGATGAGCGAAGATAAAGTTCTTGCCACCTGTCTCGCCTACGATTTTTGGATAAGATTTATAATGCCCCAAGTTCTCTCCGATCTGACGCCACAAGGTATTGAACGTAGAGGTAGAGCCCGTAAAATGGAATCCCGCCAAATCACGGCTACCCGTAATCACCTTACCGATCACGCTACCCTGTCCCGGGATGAAATTCACTACGCCATCGGGCAAACCGGCCTCTTGGAAAACCTTCATCAAGAAATAGTTCGAATGGATCGCCGTAGTAGACGGTTTCCATACCGCCACGTTACCCATCATAGCCGGAGCCATATTCAGGTTGGAAGCGATCGACGTAAAGTTAAACGGCGTGAGCGAGAACACGAAACCTTCCAAGGCTCGGTATTCCATACGATTCAATATACCCGTCTCGGAATAGGGTTGATCGGCATATACTTGACTAGCGTAGAAGGTACTGAAACGCAAGAAATCGATCAATTCGCAGGGAGCGTCGATCTCCGCTTGGAACGGATTCTTGCTTTGTCCCAACATGACCGAAGCGTTCAGAATATAACGATATTTCGTAGCCAACAACTCAGCTACACGAAGCATAATAGACGCACGTTCCACCCATGGAAGTTCTGACCATTCCTTATGCGCTTTCATGGCGGCGTCGATAGCCATTTGTACTTCTTTCTCGCCCGCCTTGTGATAAGTAGCCAATACATGATGATGATCATGAGGCATAACGACCTTACCGGTATTACCCGTACGGATCTCTTTTCCGCCAATTACCAGAGGTATATCCCATTCCTCGGAACTTATCTGCGCTAACGCTTTCTTTAAGGATGCTTTTTCACTTGATCCGGGAGCATACGCTTTTACCGGCTCATTAATGGGTTTAGGAAATCTAAAAATAGCATTATCCATAATACTTCAGATTTTTTAAATGGTTATTCAATGAAACTTTCTGCTGTAAACGTAGCAAATTTATTTTAAAACAGTGGCGTATAAACGTTAATATATATCAACCAAAGATAAGCTCATTTCACGGTCTATACAATGATCTAAAAGACCTCTCCCGAAAACAATCCGCGAAAGTTGTTTGTTACATTAACATATTAATCATCTTAAAGGAATAAAATTATGGCAATTAAAAGAGTTTGGATTGAGGAGGATTGCATCGCTTGCGGTACATGCGAGGGCATTTGCCCGGAAGTATTCACTGTTACAGATCGTTCACGTGTAAACGAAGGAGTTAATTTCGATGATTTCGAGGCGGGTATTAAAGAGGCTGCCGAAAGCTGCCCGGTCGAGGTTATCAAATACGAATAGACGAAAACACATTAACCCTTACTTTTCCTTCCTAGATAAAATCACAGAATCATTGCGCGATCTATAATAACACGTTATCTTTGCCGGAGGTAAGGTTAATAACATTAACCTCTTACGGGAATAGAAAGAATCGAAATAAGAAATAAGAAGTAAAATGAGAAAATTAGTGTTACTGAGTTTTGTTATTGTCGCCTCTTTGCAATTTTGCGGGGCGCAATCATTGGATAAGATGCAATGGTTCAACGAGCCGGAGCAATGGGAGATTAAAGACAAGTCGCTTTCCATGCAGGTCACTCCCCAAAGCGACTATTGGAGGATTTCCCATTACGGGTTTACGGTAGATGACGCTCCTTTTTATTATGCGACTTATGGGGGTGAATTCGAAGTGAAAGTCAAGATAACCGGCGATTACAAGCAGCGTTTTGACCAAGCCGGCCTGATGCTTCGTATCAATCATGAAAATTATATAAAAGCCGGCATAGAATTCGTGGATGGTAAATACAACCTAAGTGCGGTCGTTACGCATAAGACCTCCGACTGGAGTGTTATCACCTTAGACAAAGCGATCCCCTATGTATGGATAAAAGCTGTCCGGAGATTGGACGCCGTGGAGATCTTCTACTCATTCGATGATAAGGAATACACCCTTATGCGTAACGCTTGGCTACAAGACAATATCCCCGTACAAGTCGGGTTTATGGCCGCTTGTCCCGACGGGAAAGGATTTAATGTGACATTCGAGCATTTCAAGGTAAAACACCTCCCGGATCAGCGCCGGTTAGAATGGCTAAAGAAAAATGCTGAATAAGTATTAGATGCTTATCTTTCAGACGCAGATGACACGGATTTGCTATTCTTATCCGTATTATCTGCGTCATTTGTATTAAAAACAAGCCATACCTGTTAATTAGAAAAGAAAACAAGGGCTCTCACCTTCTTTTTGCTTTTTATTCCTATCTTTGGAGCGACATAATACAATAACTTCAGCAAAATGAACGAACAGATACAACAAATCGCGGAGCGTCTGGCCGGACTACGGGACGCACTGGAGATTACGCCGGAAGAAATGGCAAAGGTCTGCAACCTCACGACTGAGCAATATTTGCTGCTGGAAAGCGGCACGGTTGATATTTCCGTTAGCGTATTGCACCAGATCTCACAGGCTTATGGCGTAGAATTAACCACGTTGATGTTTGGCGACGAGCCTAAAATGAGTACGTACTTTATTACTCGTAATGGAAAAGGTGTTGCCGTAGAGCGTACGAAAGCCTATAAGTACCAATCATTGGCCGCCGGTTTCGTCGGACGTAAAGCAGACCCCTTCTTGGTAACCGTACATCCCAAACCAGAGGATGAGCCGATGTATCTCAATTCCCATCCGGGGCAAGAATACAATATGGTATTAAAAGGACGTCTGTTACTACAGATCAACAATAAAGATCTTATCTTAGAAGAAGGTGATAGTATTTATTTTAACTCAGAGCTTCCTCACGGTATGAAAGCGCTGGATGGGGAAAAGGTCAGTTTCTTGGCCGTCATTTTATAAACGATCAACAGCATGTTAGAAAGATTTATAGATAAAACGACGTTTGAGTCGCAAGAGGATTTTATTAAAAACTTCAAGATCAAGGTTCCGGAGAACTTCAACTTCGGATATGATGTGGTAGACGCTTGGGCAGAGGAAGAACCGGATAAGAAAGCGTTATGTTGGACAAACGATCATGGAGAGCATATTGATTTTACGTTTGCCGACTTGAAACGGTATACGGACCAGACGGCTTCTTATTTCCAATCCTTGGGGATCGGACATGGCGATATGGTGATGCTGATACTCAAACGCCGTTATGAGTTCTGGTTCTCTATCATCGCATTGCATAAATTAGGGGCTGTCGTGATACCGGCTACACACTTACTGACCAAGAAAGATATCGTTTATCGTGCGAATGCCGCCGATATCAAGATGATCGTTTGCGCCGGAGAGGAAGTGATAACGAAACATATCATAGAGGCTTTGCCGGACTCACCGACCGTAAAAAGTGTCGTATCCGTAGGGCCGGAAATACCGGAAGGTTTCGAGGATTTCCAACAGGGTATCCAAAACGCCGCTCCTTTCGCCCGCCCGTCTCACCCAAATAGCAATGACGATATCTCTTTGATGTATTTCACCTCCGGTACGACTGGAAACCCAAAAATGGTGGCCCACGACTTTACGTATCCACTGGGGCATATCGTGACCGGTAGTTTCTGGCACAACTTGCATAAAGACAGCCTTCACCTGACGATCGCGGATACGGGCTGGGGCAAGGCGGTTTGGGGTAAGCTATATGGGCAATGGATCGCCGGAGCGACCGTATTTGTTTACGACCACGAGAAATTCACGCCTGCTGATATGTTGCAGATGATACAGGATTACCGGATCACCTCGCTTTGCGCTCCTCCTACGATCTTCCGTTTCTTAATTCGTGAGGATATGACTAAATACGATTTATCATCCCTTCAATATTGCACGATCGCCGGCGAGGCCTTGAACCCCGCCGTGTTCGACACGTTCTATAAGTTGACCGGCATTAAATTGATGGAAGGCTTCGGCCAGACAGAGACTACGCTGACAGTCGCCACTTTCCCGTGGATGGAGCCGAAACCGGGCTCTATGGGTGTTCCCAACCCGCAGTACGATGTCGATTTATTGCGTCCGGACGGAAGCCGTGCGGAGGATGGCGAGCAAGGACAGATCGTGATACACACAACAAATGGCAAGCCTATCGGGTTATTCAAGGAATATTACCGGGACGCGGAACGTACCCGGGAAGCTTGGCACGATGGCCTGTATTACACGGGAGACGTGGCTTGGCGTGACGAGGATGGTTACTTATGGTTCGTTGGCCGCGCGGACGACGTGATCAAGAGTTCCGGCTACCGTATCGGGCCGTTCGAGGTGGAAAGTGCCTTGATGACTCACCCGGCGGTAGTGGAATGTGCTATCACCGGTGTCCCCGACGAGATCCGCGGACAGGTAGTAAAGGCCACGATCGTATTGGCGAAGGACTATAAGGATAAAGCGGGTGATGCCTTGATCAAAGAATTGCAAAATCACGTGAAACGTGTCACCGCTCCTTACAAATATCCCCGTGTTGTCGAATTCGTGGACGAACTGCCGAAAACAATCAGCGGAAAGATCCGACGGGTAGAGATCCGGGATAAAGATAATAAATAATAAATCATAACTTTCTTGAAAAGGATCGCTGTAAAAATAGGAAGTAATGTCCTGACCCGCAAGGATGGGACGCTAGATATCACCCGCATGTCCGCGTTGGTTGACCAAGTAGCGGACTTGCATCGGCAAGGTATGGAGATCGTCTTGATCTCCTCCGGTGCCGTGGCTTCCGGACGAAGCGAGATAAAGGCCGGCAAAAAGCTGGATCCCGTATCAGCCCGGCAACTGTATTCGGCGGTAGGACAGGCCAAGTTGATCAACCGGTATTACGAGTTATTCCGGGAGCATGGCATGACTTGCGGGCAAGTGCTTACTACAAAAGAGAATTTCGGGAGTCGTACGCATTACCTAAACCAGAAGCATTGCATGGAGGTAATGCTTGAAAACAAGGTGATCCCCATCGTGAATGAGAATGATACGATATCCGTAACCGAGCTGATGTTCACGGATAATGATGAGTTATCCGGCTTGATCGCTACGATGATGGGAATGGATGCCTTGGTGATTCTTAGTAATATAGACGGGATTTACAATGGAAATCCGTCGGACCCGGATAGTTCCGTGATCCGGGAAATCGAATGTGGGAAAACAGATTTGTCGGAATATGTACAGACTAGCAAATCATCCTTTGGACGGGGAGGTATGTTGACGAAATGTCATATCGCCCAAAAAGTGGCAGACGAAGGTATTGCGGTTATCATCGCCAACGGCAAAAAGGATAATATCCTTCCGATGTTATTGGCGGTGGATAGCGACACGGTCTGCACCCGTTTCATTCCGGCCTCGAAACCCGTCAGCAGCGTAAAGAAATGGATCGCCCACTCCGAGGGTTTCGCCAAAGGGGAAATACATATCAATAAAGGAGCCGAGGAGGCATTGACCGCCCCGAAAGCGACTAGCGTATTATTGGTTGGAGTAACCCGCATCGAGGGTGATTTCGAAAAAGATGATATCGTAAAGATAATGAATGAGGAAGGCGTGCAAATCGGCGTAGGCTGTACCGCCTATGACAGCGAGGAAGCACGTAAGCAAATAGGGCAACGGGATTTAAAACCGCTTATACATTATGATTATCTATATTTGGATTAAAAAGTATGAATGTAAAAGATATGCTGCGACAGGCATCGGATGCGGCTAAACAATTGATAACGCTATCGGATCAAACGATTATCGGGATCTTAAAGGAGACAGCGCAGGTTCTACGGACTCATACGGAGGAGGTACTCGCCGCGAATCGCCAAGATCTGGAACGTATGGACCCAGCGAACCCGAAATACGACCGGCTGAAATTGACAGAGGAAAGGCTACAAGGTATCGCCGCCGATATGGAGAATGTATCGACATTACCTTCTCCATTAAATAAGGTCTTGAGCGAGACTACCCGCCCGAACGGAATGGTTATCCGAAAAGTAACCGTGCCTTTCGGGGTGATCGGTGTGATCTATGAGGCTCGTCCGAATGTTACCTTCGATGTTTTTTCCTTATGTTTCCGAAGCGGTAATGTTTGCGTGCTAAAGGGTGGATCGGATGCGGACTTCTCTAACCGAGCCTTGGTACGCATCATCCATTCTGTATTAGAGCGTCAGGGTATAAATCCGGCGGTATGCACTTTACTACCTCCGGATCGAGAGGCTACGGCGGAATTACTGGGAGCGGTCGGCTTGGTTGACTTAATCATTCCTCGTGGAAGCAGTTCCTTGATTCACTTCGTCCGGGAACACGCGAAAGTTCCGGTGATCGAGACTGGCGCTGGTATCTGTCATACCTATTTTGATCGCTCCGGAGATAAAGGCAAGGGACGTGAGATCGTAAATAACGCAAAGACACGGAGGGTCAGCGTATGTAATGCCTTGGATTGCTTAATCATCCACCGAGAACGTCTATCTGATCTTCCGTATATCTGTGGAAAGCTTCCGGACAGCAACGTAATCATTTATGCGGACGAACCGGCTTATGCCGCTCTATCCGAACATTATCCGGAGACGCTTTTACAACAGGCTAACGAAAACAGTTTCGGTACCGAGTTCCTCGATTACAAAATGAGTATCCGTACCGTATCCTCTTTAGACGAGGCTCTATCACATATCGCCCGGTACAGTTCAAAACATAGCGAAAGCATAATCAGCGAAGATCCGGAAACTATCCGGCGCTTCCAGCAATTGGTAGATGCCGCTTGCGTATACGCAAATGTATCTACCGCCTTTACTGATGGGGCCCAATTCGGATTCGGGGCGGAGATCGGAATCAGTACCCAAAAGCTACATGCCCGGGGACCGATGGCGCTTCCTGAATTAACGACTTATAAATACATCATAGAAGGAGACGGGCAGACGAGAATATAGGAACTCGCCTGTCTCTTTCTTCTAGAACAACACTTAAATCTAAACGAATAATGTCAACAGTAATAGATTCAAATATTTTCAATACTTTAGTTTCAAATACATTCTATTCCTGTCCTTTAGGAGGGGCTATCTATGATACGGAAGGAAATCTGATAGACTTGAATAAGGCGATGTTCGCTCATTTTTCCTTGGCAGATAAGCATGACTTTATTATAGAACATCTATTTAATAACATCGTACTAACCGATTCCTTGAAGTCATCTTTAAGAAAAGGTGACGCAATTATATGCGAAGAGCCCGTCACGTTTAAAGTAGAACCCATCTATACCGATGAACAGGGGCTTAGCGGGTATACGCTTTGGCTTACGCAGCAGGGAGAAAAAGAAACTGACAGGGAAAATAAACTATTGATGGGACAATTGAACGAGAGCCGGATATTGATGCGGCAAGCGTTGGAAGACGGTAAATTAGCCGCTTACTCATTCAGCTTCGACCGTTTCTCCACTTGCGACAAAAAGCATTGTAACCGCTGTTTTCAATTCTACGGCACGACCAATACTCTATTAGATAAAAACAGGTTTATATGCAGGGCTTTATCATCCGTACGTAAGCCAGAGGATAGTTTGGATTTCTTCTATCTGTTCAATAAAATCCGGGACGAGAAATTATCGTCTCACAACGTCACCTTCCACCTGAGGAATCAAGACGGGACTTATAAGATGTATGAAATATCGGGTAAAAGCATGGATATTGATGAAAGCGGCACCCCACATGTCATTATAGGTAGCATTATCGAAAAGGAAAACGACGAGCTAGCTATCGCGGATCATCAGAAATCCAAGGATCTTTCCCTATTGAAATCTACGTTTCTGGCAAATATGACGCACGAGATCCGGACTCCGCTAAATGCCATCGTCGGCTTCTCCGATATGTTAGGACTGGAAGATGATCCGGAAATGCGTGAACAGTATATTTCCATGATTAAAGAAAATAACACGGCTTTGCTCGAATTAATCAATGACACACTCGAGATGTCCAGAATCGAGTCCAATACGATCAATTGGTCATATGAGGATGTAAATCCGCTCGCTATCATGCACGATGTATACGAATACGCCTCTCCCCGCATATCCGAAAACGTACGGTTAATTTTGGATGATTCTCCAAACGTATCTCTTCACACGGATAAACATAAGCTTATGCTTATCTTGAAAAAACTACTTTCTAACGCCCTCCGATATACGGAGAAAGGAGAAATTCATTTCGGATACCAATCGTTGTATCCGGTCAGCGTGCAATTTTACGTGTCCGATACAGGCAACGGCATCCCGAAGGACAAACTAGGGCACATCTTCGAGCGATTCCTGCAATTGAACGAATTTGAACCGGGTACCGGATTGGGACTTTCAATCTGTAAAGGTCTGGTCACCGCCATGGGAGGTACCATTTGGGTGAACTCGGAGGAAGGGAAAGGTTCTACCTTCAGTTTCAAACTACCCATAACACCTCCGGATACGATCTCTTAAACAATTCCTTGGTCTTTCTAAAGGATAATTGACAAGTAGTCATTATCTTTGCCTTTAACAAAATATTATTGTAACAGATATGAGACATTTCACTTGCGTACAGGATTTAGGTGACTTGAAACAAGCGCTTAATGAAGCTTTCGAGATCAAGAAAGATCGTTTCCAGTTTAGTGAACTGGGAAAAAACAAGACGTTGTTGATGATATTTTTCAACTCAAGCCTACGTACCCGCTTAAGCACCCAAAAGGCTGCCATGAACTTAGGTATGAACACGATCGTTTTGGACGTTAACCAAGGTGCATGGAAGCTGGAAACAGAGCGAGGTGTTATCATGGATGGTGATAAACCGGAGCATCTGCTGGAAGCTGTTCCTGTAATGGGCTGTTACTGCGATGTGATCGGGGTTCGTTCTTTCGCACGCTTTGAGAATAAAGAAGATGATTATAACGAAAAGATATTGAGTCAGTTCATCGAGCATTCCGGCCGGCCGGTATTTAGCATGGAAGCGGCGACACGCCATCCGTTGCAAAGTTTCGCCGACTTGATCACGATAGAGGAATATAAGAAAACAGCTCGTCCGAAGGTAGTCATGACTTGGGCTCCTCATCCGAAATCATTGCCGCAAGCCGTTCCAAACAGCTTTGCTGAATGGATGAACGCTACAGATTATGAGTTTGTTATCACTCATCCGGAAGGTTATGAGCTTGATCCTAGATTCGTAGGCAACGCTAAAGTGGAATACGATCAGAAGAAGGCTTTTGAAGGAGCGGATTTCATTTACGCAAAGAACTGGTCCGCTTATAAAGATCCGAATTACGGACAAGTAATCAGCACAGATCGTAGCTGGACCGTAGACGCAGAGAAAATGGCGCTTACGAATAACGCTTATTTCATGCATTGCTTGCCGGTTCGCCGCAATATGATCGTTACCGATGATGTGATAGAGAGCCCGCAAAGTATCGTAATCCCCGAGGCGGCAAACCGTGAGATCTCCGCACAAACCGTATTGAAGAAAATATTGATGGGATTATCTAATCTTTAGGATAGAGAGATAGGGTATTCTTTACGATGGGCATTCTTAGGTGTTTATAACGGGCATTCTTAACACCTTAGAATGCCCATTGTAAGCATCTAAGAATAGGCATCAAGGTTTTTCAATGTAAACGAGCCATCCCAACAATAAAAGAGTACTCCCCTACTCTTGTAGAAAAGTACTCTTTCTATGGCTGAAAACAAATCTATTAAGCCTCTCCTGTCGGACCTGCGAAGTCCTCAAAATTAGCTGTTTTGTTATTATTATTTCCTGCTTGAAGTTGCTCCCCAAATTTCTTGATATTGTCTTGCAAAGCGAATAACAAACGTTGAGCGTTATCCGGAGTTAAAATTACGCGGCTTTTTACTTGTGCCTTAGGAGCTCCCGGAACCACCCGGATGAAATCTAGGATAAATTCAGAGCTTGAATGAGATATAATAGCCAAATTGGCGTAAGTTCCTTGTGCCATCTCTTCAGATAACTCGATCTGAATCTCGTTATTGGCAGGTTTGTTGTTTTCCATACTTTCTTCTTTTAAATTTATGGTGATTAAAAATTGCGAAGACAAATATACATATTTATTCCGGGTTACAAAGGGGTTGAAGACTATAAATGCAAAAACGACTACCTTCTCAGGCAGTCGTTTTCTAGTTGTGTTTTTAATTCTCAATTCTTTAGACCAATGTAAAAATACCTTTTGTGTTTGATATAATTGGTTTTGGCGTTTTAGTTAAGGTTTGTTTTGTCTAAGTGCTAATCTCTTTCACTTGAACTTTACAAAAGTAAGGGCTTTAGCAAAGACCACCAAATACTATATGTGCAATAAATAATACTATATCATCAACACTTGACACAAATCAATGTAAACATGCTTTAAATCATGTTTTAAATTATAAACCTCGAACGGGAATATTTCTCCCTGTACTCTGTAGGGGTACTCCCCCTACGCCGTTTGAATACCCGGTTGAAATTCGATAGATTATTAAAACCGCACCTGTAACATATTTCAGAAATACTGTCACTTGTATCGGTCAAACGGCATACCGCCTCGGCTACCCGGATCTCGTTCAAGTTATCGATAAATGTCTTTCCCGTCCACTTCTTCAAGAAACGCATCAATGAGGCATCGCTCATATTTGTTAACTTAGCCACTTCCGACAAGGTGATACGTTTTTGATAATTTTCGTGTAAATATAACATGATACTATCTAAACGATCGGTATCGTTATTATTATAGTTCTTTACCGTGTTCACGGCATTCAACCGACGGGCTGCTTTATCCAAAGATAGAATCTTAAGAATCTCGACCAAACGCAACAGGTTCTTGAAAGAATCCGGCTTGTTATCGTTCGACAACATTCTTAATTTATCTTGAATGCCAAGTATCATTTCCCGGCTGAAAACAAGACCACTGGAAGCGTTATCAAACATATCCTTCATGGTCTTGAAATGCCGTCTATTGATTAAGCTATCAAATAACGATTTATGAAATTGTATCGTTATCTCAAAGATCCCATTACACGGACACTTATGGTTCGAGTAAGCATGCTTCGTTCCTCCCGCGATCAACACCAAATCCAGATCATCGATTTCCTCGACCGAATCGCCAACTATCCGGATAGCACCAGCGGC
Source organism: Parabacteroides sp. KHUB-02 (assembly GCF_056640955.1). Lineage (NCBI taxonomy): Bacteria > Pseudomonadati > Bacteroidota > Bacteroidia > Bacteroidales > Tannerellaceae > Parabacteroides > Parabacteroides sp. KHUB-02. Next base: position 2,705,124 of record NZ_JBWQEV010000001.1, read on the forward strand.
ATTCTCCAGATAGTTCAACTCAAACTCCATGTGTACATGTAACGGAAAATTAAACCCCGATTTCGGGCGTTGCATGACCAAGAAGCAATCTTCTGATGAAAGCGGGGTAGTTTCCTTCAATACGTCTACTTTCCCCATACACACAAAGCTTTTTTATTCGAGTATCAACGTACTGATTACCGGGCAATGGTCGGATGGGAACAGATTATTCAACGTTTCAGTCAATACACCATGACGCAATACCTTGATATTCCCTTTCACGAAGATATAATCGATCCATTCACGCTTGTCGTAAGGGATCTTTCCAAAATCATGGAATGTCCATTTCGGGCCGTAAGTAAACCCTGCGATCGTGCGGGAATGAGTCAAATGACGAAGATCACTCGGATTAGTCAATACTTGTATCGGCTCATCAGAAGGCACGGCATTGAAATCGCCAGTCACGATTATAGGCAAATTCTCGGATAATTTCTTCGCTTGCTCCAGCACCAAAGAAGCTCCTTCATGACGAGCCACTTTCCCCATATGATCCAAGTGCGTATTCAAGAAGAAGAATTTCTTTCCCGTATTCTTATCTTTCAAGATCGCCCAAGTAGCTACACGCTCGCATGCGGCGTCCCAACCTTTCTTACCAACGGCATTTATATCTTCGGCTAACCAGAAATTACCGCTTTTCTCAACGGAGAAACGATCCTTACGATAGAAAATCGGAGCGTACTCCCCTTTCGTCTTGCCATCCTCACGACCAACACCCACATAAGCGTATTCCGGTAAACGATCAAGCAAATCATTCAGCTGATTATTCAAGACCTCTTGCGCACCGAACACATCCGCCTCATGGAATTTCACTAAATCAGCAGCGAAATCTCTTCTGAATTTCCATTGATTATCCTTATCACCCGAATTATCGTAACGGATGTTATAAGACATTACATTCATTTTCTCATCGTTGTTTTTAGCGAATAAGCAGCCAGTGGCAAATAAAGCCACCATTAAACAAAGTAAAATTCTCTTCATGATATTGATTATTATATGTTTCTTATATGTCTCAGTATTTATCTATGGTCTTTGTTACCTCGCAAAAATAAAGTTTATCCATTTATTAAGCAAATAAGGAAGAACAAAAAAGGCCGACAGATTGCTCTGCCGGCCTTTCTTTATAGTTTATTAAACGTTCCTATTCTTCATCATCTTTGTCCATGGCATTGAAATCAACCACGTTCTTGCGATTAGCGAAGATACGATCGAACTCATCCTTTGCGCCTACGATCAGCTTATCAAACTCACGCTGACCGGTACCGGCAGGAATCAAGTGACCACAGATAACGTTCTCTTTCAAACCTTCCAAACGGTCTACCTTTCCGTTGATAGCAGCCTCGTTCAATACTTTCGTCGTCTCTTGGAAAGATGCGGCGGACATAAAGCTGTTCGTCTGCAAAGCGGCACGTGTGATACCTTGAAGAATCTGGTTGGCTGTAGCCGGAATAGCGTCACGTACCTCGACCAACTTAAGGTCACGGCGTTTCAACATACTATTCTCATCTCTCAACTTACGCGCAGTCACGATCTGTCCGGCCTGCAATGTCTGAGAATCTCCCGGATCGGTAACAACTTTCTTGCCCCAGATACGATCGTTCTCGTCCATTACCTCCAACTTATCAACAATCTGCTGCTCCAAGAAGCGAGTATCTCCCGGATCAACCACCTCTACCTTACGCATCATCTGACGAACGATAACCTCGAAGTGCTTATCGTTGATCTTCACACCCTGTAGACGGTATACATCCTGAACCTCATTCACGATATATTCCTGTACAGCCGTCGGACCTTTGATCGCCAAGATATCCGAAGGAGTGGTAGCACCGTCTGATAGCGGCATACCCGCACGGATATAGTCGTTCTCCTGAACCAATAATTGTTTAGACAGAGGAACCATATATTTCTTAACCTCACCCAACTTAGACGTTACAGTGATCTCACGGTTACCACGTTTGATCTTACCGAATCCTACCTCTCCGTCGATCTCAGATACGACAGCAGGGTTAGACGGGTTACGAGCCTCGAACAACTCGGTTACACGAGGAAGACCACCGGTGATATCACCGGCCTTACCTACGGCACGAGGGATCTTAACCAAAACCTCACCAGCTTTCACTACATCACCATTGTCTTTCACGACGTGAGCGCCCAACGGCAAAGAGTAGTTCTTCAAGTAATTACCATTCTCATCCACGATATGAGCGGCCGGAGCCTTCGTCTTATCCTTAGACTCGATGATGATCTTCTCCTTCAAACCGGTAGTCTCATCACTCTCAACCTTGTAAGTTACGTTCTCTACCAAACTCTCGAACTCGATCTTACCGGAAACCTCTGATACGATTACGGCATTGAACGGGTCCCACTCGATGATCACGTCACCCTTCTTAATTGAGTCACCGTTGTTGAAGAACAACTTAGAACCATAAGGTATATTATGAGTCAACAACACGATCTTCGTGTTCGGATCAACAATGCGCATTTCAGCCAAACGGCTTACTACTACCAAATGTTTCTTTCCGCTCACCTCGTCTACCGCCTCAACAGCACGAAGCTCGTCGATCTCTAAAATACCATCATATTTAGATGTAATACTATTCTCTGTTGCGATGTTGGATGCGATACCACCGACGTGGAATGTACGCAACGTCAACTGTGTACCCGGCTCACCGATAGACTGCGCGGCGATTACACCGACAACCTCACCCTTCTGAACCATGCGGTTCGTAGCCAAGTTACGTCCATAGCACTTAGCGCAGACACCCTTCTTAGACTCACAAGTCAATACGGAACGAATCTCGACGCTCTCGATCGGAGAGTCTTGGATTGCCTTAGCGGCATCCTCACGGATTTCCTCACCGGAACGAACGATAACCTCGCCCGTAATCGGATGGATCACATCGTGAACAGATACACGACCTAAGATTCTCTCATACAAGGAAGCGATCACCTCCTCGTTATTCTTCAATTCCGTACAAACCAAGCCACGCAATGTACCACAGTCTTCCTCGTTTACGATCACGTCGTGAGAGACGTCAACCAAACGACGAGTCAAGTAACCGGCGTCGGCAGTCTTCAAAGCGGTATCAGCCAAACCTTTACGAGCACCGTGAGTAGAGATAAAGTACTCCAACACGGACAAACCTTCCTTAAAGTTAGAAAGGATCGGGTTCTCGATAATCTGACCACCTTCTGCACCACTCTTCTGCGGTTTCGCCATCAAACCACGCATACCGGACAACTGACGAATCTGCTCCTTAGAACCACGGGCACCGGAATCCATCATCATGTAGATTGAGTTGAATCCATCGTTATCCGCCGTTAATTGCTTAATCAAGATATTAGACAAGTTACTATTAACGTGTGTCCAAGTATCAATGATCTGGTTATAACGCTCGTTGTTGGTAATGAAACCCATATTATAGTTAGCCATGATCTGCTCAACCTCCTCATATCCCTTCTGAACCAACGCATCTTTTTCAGCAGGAATAAGCACATCGGCCAAGTTGAAAGACAGACCACCCTTAAATGCCATATAGTAACCCAAGTTCTTGATATCATCCAAGAACTGAGCGGTACGAGCTACGCCACAAGCCTTGATTACCCGACCGATGATGTCGCGAAGAGACTTCTTACCCAACACCTCGTTTACATAACCAATCTCTTTCGGAACAAACTCATTTACCATCAAACGACCTACAGAAGTCTCTACCATCGTCTTCACCAAGTTACCGTTCGCATCCAAATCCTCCACGTAAACATGGATCGGAGCATGGATATCCAACTTCTTCTCATTGTAAGCGATCGTAGCCTCTTCCGGACCATAGAAAGTCAAACCTTCGCCTTGTGTACCCTTGCGCAACTTGGTAATATAATACAAACCAAGCACCATATCCTGAGAAGGTACGGTAATAGGAGCACCATTCGCAGGGTTCAAGATATTGTGTGAAGCCAACATCAACATTTGAGCTTCCAAAACAGCCTCATTACCTAACGGCAAGTGAACAGCCATCTGGTCACCGTCGAAGTCGGCGTTGAATGCCGTACATGCCAACGGGTGCAACTGGATAGCCTTACCCTCGATCAATTTCGGCTGGAACGCTTGGATACCCAAACGGTGCAATGTCGGGGCACGGTTCAATAATACCGGGTGACCTTTCATTACGTACTCCAAAATATCCCAAACAACCGGTTCCTTACGGTCAACGATCTTCTTGGCAGATTTCACCGTCTTCACGATACCGCGTTCGATCAATTTACGGATAACGAAAGGCTTATAAAGCTCGGCAGCCATATTCTTCGGCAAACCGCACTCGTGCATCTTTAATTCCGGACCTACGACAATAACCGAACGAGCGGAGTAGTCAACACGCTTACCCAACAAGTTCTGACGGAAACGACCTTGTTTACCTTTCAAACTGTCGGACAAGGACTTCAACGGACGATTGGCGTCTGTCTTAACAGCGCTCGATTTACGAGAGTTGTCAAACAAAGAGTCCACGGCCTCCTGAAGCATACGTTTCTCATTACGTAAGATCACTTCCGGAGCCTTAATATCGATCAATCGTTTCAAACGGTTATTACGGATAATAACACGACGATATAAATCATTCAAGTCAGAAGTAGCGAAACGGCCACCGTCCAACGGAACCAACGGACGCAGTTCAGGAGGGATCACCGGGATCACCTTCATGATCATCCATTCCGGTTTGTTACGACCTCTGGACGCACGAAAAGACTCAACCACCTGAAGGCGTTTCAAGGCCTCGTTCTTTCTCTGTTGAGATGTGTCCGTGTTCGCACGGTGACGCAACTCATAAGAAAGAGAATCCAAGTCCAAGCGAGCCAACAGATCATAAACAGCCTCAGCGCCGATCTTAGCGATGAACTTATTCGGATCCGTATCCTCTAGCAATTGATTTTCTCTTGGAAGGCTATCCAAAATATCCAGATATTCCTCCTCAGATAATAGGTCTAACTCACCGACCGTGTCTACGCAACCCGGCTGGATCACGACGTAGCGTTCGTAATAGATGATGGAATCCAGTTTCTTGGTAGGAAGACCTAGCAAGTAACCGATTTTATTAGGCAAAGAACGGAAATACCAAATATGGGCAACAGGAACCACCAAATGAATGTGTCCCATACGTTCACGACGAACTTTCTTTTCCGTAACTTCCACTCCACAACGATCGCAGACAATACCTTTGTAACGGATACGCTTGTACTTACCGCAATGGCACTCATAGTCCTTGATCGGACCAAAGATACGCTCACAGAACAAACCGTCACGCTCAGGCTTATACGTACGATAGTTAATTGTTTCCGGTTTCAAAACCTCACCGCTGGAGTTCTCTAGGATCTCCTCAGGGGATGCCAGACCGATGGTTATTTTTGAAAAGTTACTCTTTATCTTGTTTTCTTTTCTAAAGGCCATATTATTTATTTATAAAGAGTTATCAATAGATAAAGTAGGACGGGCCGTAGCCCACCTACTTCTTTATTGTTATTGAATTAATCCAGAGTGAAACTCAAACCAAGTCCTCTCAACTCGTGCAATAATACATTCAGAGATTCAGGGATACCCGGCTGTGGCATCGGATCACCCTTCACGATCGCCTCATAAGCCTTCGAACGTCCTACAACGTCATCAGACTTAATCGTAAGAATTTCCTGAAGAACATGAGCGGCACCGAAGGCTTCCAGTGCCCAAACCTCCATCTCTCCGAAACGCTGACCACCGAACTGTGCCTTACCACCTAACGGCTGTTGCGTAATCAAAGAGTACGGACCGATTGAACGAGCATGCATCTTATCGTCAACCATGTGGCCCAACTTCAAGAAGTAAGTCACACCCACCGTAGCAGGTTGGTCGAAACGCTCACCAGTACCACCATCATACAAGTAAGACTTACCGTAGCGAGGAATACCAGCCTTGTCTGTCCATTCATTCAAATCATCCAAAGTCGCGCCATCGAAGATCGGAGTAGCGAACTTAACGTCCAACTCACGTCCGGCCCAACCCAACACGGCCTCGAAAATCTGTCCCAAGTTCATACGAGAAGGCACACCCAGCGGGTTCAAGCAGATATCCACCGGAGTACCGTCTTCCAAGAACGGCATATCCTCCTGACGAACGATCTTTGATACGATACCCTTGTTACCGTGGCGACCGGCCATCTTATCACCTACCTGAATCTTACGTTTCTTGGCGATATAAACCTTAGCCATCTGTACGATACCTGTCGGCAGCTCATCACCGATCGTCAAGTCGAACTTCTTACGTCTCAACTCAGCGTCAAGCTCCTTGTACTTCTTCAAATAATTCAAGATAACCTGTTTGATCAACTCATTCTTCTGAGCGTCTGCCGTCCACTTGCTTACTTGGATGGAGTTATAATCCAATTCTTCCAGAGATTTGCGGGTAAACTTAGCACCCTTAGCGATAATCTCCGTATTCATATAGTCTTTAACACCTTGAGAAACCTTGCCGTTTGTAAGCACTAACAACTTATCAACTAACAAAGTCTTCAAGCTAGCCATCTTTTCTTCGTATTCCTCGTCCAACTTCGGCAAGATCGCCTTATCAGTCAATCTGGATTTACGTTTCTTGACAGCCTTCGAGAACAAAGCGGTCTCGATAACCACACCGCGCAAAGACGGAGTAGCCTTCAAGGAAGCATCCTTCACATCACCCGCCTTATCACCGAAGATAGCACGCAACAACTTTTCCTCCGGAGATGGATCAGACTCACCTTTCGGAGTGATCTTACCGATCAAGATATCACCCGGCTCGATGCGAGCACCTACACGAACGATACCTCTCTCATCCAAATCCTTGGTAGCCTCTTCGCTGACGTTAGGGATATCGGAAGTCAATTCCTCCATACCACGCTTCGTCTCACGTACCTCAAGGATGTATTCGTCAACGTGGACAGACGTAAAGAAGTCCTCACGAACCATACGCTCGTTCAACACGATAGCATCCTCATAGTTATAACCCTTCCAAGGCATGTAAGCCACCTTCACGTTACGTCCCAAAGCAAGCTCGCCTTTCTGGGTTGAGTAACCCTCGGTAAGGATATCGCCGGCTTTCACACGTTGTCCGCGATGACAGGTCGGTTTCAAATCGACTGTCGTACTTTGGTTGGTCTTACGCCATTTCGGGATATTATATGTCTTAACCGCATCCTCGAAGCTAACGAATTCCTCGTCCTCCGTGCGGTCATATTTAATCTTGATACAAGTAGCATCAACGAACACAACCTCGCCCTCACGCTCAGCCATAATCTGAGTACGAGAGTCACGAGCAACCTGCGCCTCGATACCGGTACCAACGATCGGAGCGTCCGTACGCAACAAAGGAACCGCCTGACGCATCATGTTAGATCCCATCAACGCACGGTTAGCGTCATCATGTTCCAAGAACGGGATCAGTGAAGCCGCGATAGAAGCGATCTGCTGCGGAGCCACGTCCATCAAGTCAATCTCAGAAGGAGGGACAACAGGGAAGTCAGCCTCGAAACGAGCCTTCACCTTATCGCGGATAAACTTACCGTTATCATCCAATGGAGCATTACCTTGAGCGATTGTCAACTCTTCCTCTTCCTCCGCCGTGTAGTATTGCAAGCCTTCCTCAGAGAAGTCGACCTTTCCATCTGCCACCTTACGGTACGGAGTCGAGATGAAACCAAGATCGTTGATCTTAGCGTATACACATAAAGAAGAGATCAAACCAATGTTCGGACCTTCCGGGGTCTCAATCGGACAAAGACGACCATAGTGCGTATAGTGGACGTCACGAACCTCGAATCCGGCACGCTCTCTAGACAAACCTCCCGGACCTAGGGCTGATAAACGACGCTTGTGCGTGATCTCCGCCAACGGGTTCGTCTGGTCCATGAACTGAGACAAGGCATTCGTTCCGAAGAAAGAGTTAACCACGGAAGAAATCGTCTTCGCATTGATCAAATCAATCGGAGTAAACACCTCATTATCGCGAACGTTCATACGTTCACGAACTGTACGTGACATACGAGCCAAACCAATACCGAACTGGTTATACAATTGCTCGCCAACCGTACGTACACGACGGTTGCTTAAGTGGTCGATATCATCCACGATAGCCTTCGAGTTGATCAACTCGATCAGGTACTTGATGATCTCGATAATATCTTCTTTAGTCAAAACCTTAACATCAGCGCTTGTAGTAAGGCCTAACTTCTTGTTGATCCTGTAACGTCCCACCTCACCCAGATCATAACGTTTCTCTGAGAAGAACAGGTTCGTGATAACCTCACGTGCGCTAGCCTCATCAGCCGGTTCCGCATTTCTCAACTGTCTGTAGATATACAACACAGCTTCCTTCTCGGAGTTACTCGGGTCTTTCTGGAGCGTATTATATATGATAGCATAGTCGGACAGATTCTGGTCCTCACGATGCAACAAGATATTTTGCGTGCCTGAATCCAAGATAGCCTCGATATTGTCGCTATCCAGTACAGACTCACGGTCGATGATAACATCGTTACGTTCAATAGAAACCACCTCACCGGTATCCTCATCTACGAAATCCTCCACCCAAGTCTTCAAAACACGAGCGGCCAGCTTACGTCCGATAAACTTCTTCAGGTTTGCTTTCGTTACCTTCACCTCTTCCGCAAGGTTGAAGATTTCAAGAATATCTCTATCGCTTTCAAAACCAATAGCTCTCAAAAGAGTAGTTACAGGCAATTTCTTTTTACGGTCGATGTAAGCGTACATCACATTGTTGATGTCCGTAGCGAACTCGATCCATGACCCCTTGAACGGGATAATACGTGCGGAGTACAACTTCGTTCCGTTTGCGTGCGTGCTTTGTCCGAAGAATACGCCCGGAGAACGGTGCAGCTGAGACACGACAACACGCTCGGCGCCGTTGATCACGAAAGTACCTCTGTCCGTCATATACGGGATCGGACCCAAGTATACATCTTGGATCACCGTATCGAAGTCCTCATGATCCGGGTCCGTACAGTACAGTTTTAACTTCGCTTTTAAAGGCACGCTATAGGTTAACCCGCGAGCGATACACTCATCGATACAGTAACGAGGCGGATCTATATAGTAATCTAAGAACTCCAACACAAAATTGTTACGGGTATCCGCAATCGGGAAATTCTCGGCAAATACCTTATACAATCCCTCCTTCTTTCTCTTTTCAGGAGGAGTGTCAAGTTGAAGAAAGTCTTGGAACGACTTCAATTGAACTTCGAGAAAGTCCGGATACGGGAACTGATTCTTTATCGAAGCAAAATTAACTCTTTGGTTTTCAGCTGTTGAAGACATCTAGTAAGGAATTTATTGAACTTATTGAAATTATAGACACAAAAAGGTTAAGAGTCTTCGTAGTCGGAGACTCTTAACCAAATCACCTGGAAACCAGGTTATAAATACTATTTAAGCTCAACTTCAGCTCCAGCCTCTTCCAACTGTTTCTTCAATGCCTCAGCATCAGCTTTAGCGATACCTTCCTTGATTGCACTGGGAGCGCTATCTACCATATCCTTAGCCTCTTTCAAGCCAAGACCTGTTAATTCTTTAACTAACTTAACGATAGCTAATTTATTAGCACCTGCTGCTTTCAATACAACATCGAAAGAAGTCTTCTCTTCTGCAGCGGCAGCAGCACCACCAGCAGCAGGACCAGCAACAGCAACAGCTGCAGCAGCAGGTTCGATACCGTACTCTTCTTTAAGGATAGTAGCTAATTCGCTAACTTCTTTAACGGTCAAGTTTACTAATTGTTCTGCAAAAGCTTTCAAATCTGCCATTTTTGTATGATTTAAATGATTATTTATCTGTGTAATGTTTTAATGAAAAATTATCTTTCTTCCAAAGTCTTCAACAGACCATGGATAGTTTGTCCTGATGACTGAAGAGCAGAGATAACGTTCTTCGCCGGAGATTCCAACAATGCGATAACATCGGCAATAAGTTCGTTTTTGCTCTTGATATTTACTAATGCCTCAAGATTCTCAGCACCTACATAGAAGCTTTCTTGTACGTAAGCAGCCTTCAAAGCCGGTTTAACGACTACACCTTTTTTAGCGTCCTTAGTAAAATCCTTAATCAGGCGAGCGGGAGCATTAGCGACTTGTGAGAACATCACAGCCGTATTGCCTTTCAAAGCCACGTTAAGATCAGAGAAGTCACCTTCAATGTTCTCCAACGCTTTCTTAAGCAAGTTATTCTTTACAACGACTAACTTAACCTCACGCTTGAAACACTCTCTTCTCAATTTGCTGGTTTTCTCAGCGTCCAACGCCTCGATATCCGTCAAATAGAAATTAGGATATTCCTTTAATGTTTCAGTTAATTGACCTATAACAGTTCCTTTATCTTCCTTTCTCATTGTTCAATTGTTTTTTAGTTTTCTTCAACTGATTTGGGGTCAATTTTAATACCCGCACTCATAGTACTAGAAAGATAAATACTCTTTATATACGCACCTTTAGCCGCAGTAGGTTTCAACTTGATCAAAGTTGAAATAAACTCCTTAGCATTGTCACGAATCTGTTCCGGAGTGAAAGACACCTTACCAACAGATGTGTGAACGATACCGCTCTTATCTACCTTAAAGTCGATCTTACCTTGCTTAACCTCCTTCACCGCATTTCCGATCTCATTGGTAACCGTACCACTCTTTGGGTTAGGCATCAAACCACGAGGGCCTAATACGCGACCAAGAGCACCGATCTTACCCATGATAGAAGGCATAGTGATGATAACATCAATGTCAGTCCAACCGCCTTTAATCTTATTAATATACTCATCCAATCCAACATAGTCAGCTCCAGCGGCAGTAGCTTCAGCTTCCTTGTCCGGAGTACATAATGCGAGAACCCTAACCTGCTTACCAGTTCCGTGAGGCAATGAAACCACGCCTCTCACCATTTGATTGGCCTTACGGGGGTCAACACCTAAACGGACATCAACATCTACGGATGCGTCAAACTTAGTTGTAGTAATTTCCTTCACTAAAGCTGAAGCTTCTTTCAATGTATATGCTTTCCCAGCTTCAATCTTGCCCAAAGCCAACTTTTGATTCTTTGTAAGTTTACTCATCTCAATTGAAGTTTATTAATTATTACCCGGGAATGTCCCTTTAACAGTGATACCCATACTTCTGGCTGTTCCCGCAACCATTCTCATGGCTGACTCGACAGTAAAGCAGTTTAGATCGACTAATTTGTCTTCAGCGATAGCTTTCACCTGCTCCCATGTGATCTCAGCGATCTTAGCACGGTTAGGTTGAGCGGAACCGCTCTTCTTCTTAGTAGCTTCCAACAACTGGATTGCCACAGGAGGAGTTTTAACGACAAAGTCGAAAGACTTATCGGCATAGTAAGTAATTACAACAGGTAATATCTTACCAGCCTTGTCTTGGGTCTTGGCATTAAATTGCTTGCAAAACTCCATAATATTAATACCCTTAGAACCCAAAGCAGGTCCTACTGGGGGAGAAGGGTTTGCTGCTCCTCCTTTAATCTGCAATTTGATTTGTCCAGCAACTTCTTTAGCCATTGTTTCTAAAATTTTTTAGATATATAACATCAATAACAGAAAGGTAGCACTTTTCGTAACCAGAGTACTATTCTTTCTCAACTTGCATATAACCCAACTCAAGGGGAGTCTTGCGTCCGAAGACCTTAACCATCACCTTAAGTTTCTTTTTCTCGGCGTTGACCTCTTCGATTATACCCGTGAAACCGCTGAACGGTCCAAAAGTAATCTTCACACTCTCGCCAACATAGAACTGGATATCCAGATCCTCTTGTTGTTCCTGCAACTCGTCAACCGTACCCAAAATACGATTCACTTCCGCAGGGCGTAATGGCACGGGGGTATCAGAACCACCCAAGAAACCAATCACGTTTGGAATGTTCCGCAATCGATGAGCAACCTCACCGACCAAAGCAGCCTCGACCAGCACATAACCCGGCAAGTAAGCCCTTTCTTTCATGACCTTCTTACCGTTTCGTACCGTAAAGGTTTTCTCGGTCGGAATCAAGACTTGAAATACATATTCTCCCAGATCCGTATTCTTCAGCTCAGCCTCTAGATATTCCCGCACCTTGTTCTCCTTGCCACTGATGGCACGCAGAACATAAAATTTCTTTTGGATATCAGACATACCTTAACTGATTAGAAAATTTGGTTGTAGAAGAAACGCATAACAGCCTCGAAGGCCCCGTCAACAACAAAGATCAATGCGGCGATGATAAGGGAAGCAAACATAACAACAACCGCACTATTGGAAAGCTCTGCTCTCGTAGGCCAAGAAACTTTATAAACAAGTTCGTTATAAGATTCCTTAATATAAGTAATTATCTTTTTCATCGAATCTATAGATTTTAGCACGGAAGGAGAGGCTCGAACTCCCGACACCTGGTTTTGGAGACCAGTGCTCTACCGACTGAGCTACTTCCGTAGAAATAGCCAGCCCTTAAAAAGACTGGCTATAACATTATCTAATGTTTGAATTAGTTCTCTAATTCTGTGATCTGGCCTGCACCTACTGTACGTCCACCCTCGCGGATAGCGAAACGAAGACCTACGCTACATGCTACCGGATAGATCAACTCAACCTCGATCGTTACGTTATCACCCGGCATTACCATTTCAGTTCCTTCCGGCAAAGTGATCTCACCAGTTACATCCAATGTACGGATGTAGAACTGAGGACGATATTTGTTGTGGAACGGAGTGTGACGACCACCTTCCTCTTTCTTCAAGATATAAACCTCAGCCTTGAACTTAGAATGCTCTTTAACCTGACCCGGGTGGCAGATTACCATACCACGCTTGATCTCGTTCTTATCGATACCGCGAAGCAACAAACCAACGTTGTCACCAGCCTCACCTTGATCCAATAACTTACGGAACATCTCAACACCTGTAACAACAGATTTCTTACCAGCAGCGCCAAGACCGATGATCTGAACTTCCTCACCAACCTTAACAATACCTGTCTCGATACGACCTGTAGCAACAGTACCACGACCCGTGATTGAGAATACGTCCTCAACCGGCATCAAGAACGGCTTGTCGATTTCACGCGGAGGCAGAGGAATCCAAGTATCACAAGCTTCCATCAACTCCATTACTTTATCTTCCCATTGAGGATCACCGTTCAATGCACCAAGAGCAGAACCACGGATGATCGGAGTGTTGTCACCGTCGAATTGATAGAATGAAAGCAACTCTCTCATCTCCATCTCAACCAATTCCAACATTTCCTCGTCGTCAACCATGTCACACTTGTTCATGAATACAACCAATCTCGGAACGTTTACCTGACGAGCCAAAAGGATGTGCTCGCGAGTTTGAGGCATAGGACCATCAGTAGCAGCAACTACGATGATAGCACCGTCCATCTGAGCAGCACCAGTTACCATGTTCTTTACGTAGTCGGCGTGACCCGGACAGTCTACGTGAGCATAGTGACGGTTTGCAGTCTGATACTCTACGTGAGAAGTGTTGATTGTGATACCTCTCTCTTTTTCTTCAGGAGCGTTGTCGATAGAATCGAATGAACGCAACTCTGAAAGACCTTTCTTTGCCAATACTGTTGTGATAGCAGCTGTCAAAGTTGTTTTACCGTGGTCAACGTGACCAATCGTACCAATGTTCACATGTGGTTTCGATCTGTCAAATTTCTCTTTTGCCATAACTTAATTGTTCTTTATTTGATTAATGATCATGTTCAATTTTCAATTGAGCCGGTGCCGAGACTTGAACTCGGGACCTCTTCCTTACCAAGGAAGTGCTCTACCGCTGAGCTACACAGGCAACTTATAAGAGCGGAAGACGGGGCTCAAACCCGCGACCCTCAGCTTGGAAGGCTAATGCTCTATCAACTGAGCTACTTCCGCAAGACCGAATGAACCAACCGATTCTCTCCTTTGTTTCATTCGTGTGGGCAGTGATGGATTCGAACCACCGAAGGCGAAAGCCAGCTGAGTTACAGTCAGCCCCATTTGGCCACTCTGGTAACTGCCCATTCCAATACATTCTTTTGAGCCTCTTGTCGGATTCGAACCAACGACCCCGAGATTACAAATCACGTGCTCTGGCCAACTGAGCTAAAGAGGCGATACTTCTAAAAGCAGCCGTTTCGTCACCACGGCGAAACGGCTGCAAATTTAGATATTATTTCTTACATACCAAATTTATCTACCGTTTTTTTTATTTGGCTCTGATTTTTTCTTTGAATTTAACCAGTTGCTTCTCCAAAGCCTCAACACAATCGTCTATCGCCCCTTCGAAAGTATCGTTTATTTTATCAGCGAAACATTCCCCGTTCTTCACGGACAACATTATACTGGCTTGCTTGTTCTTCACCGTCTCAGGCTTAACCACCTTCAATGTAACCTCTGCCAATATAATACCATCGAAGTATTGCTCCAATTTAGAAACTTTCTTCTGAATAAACGCCTCCAACTGTGCAGTTGCGTCGAAATGAATTGCTTGAATTCTAACGTCCATAATAACCTCCTTCTTTTTTTGCTCTTGGATGAGCATGATACACTTTTTTTAATTCCTCAAAGGTTGTATGCGTGTAAACACTGGTAGACGCTAAACTGCTATGACCTAATAAATCTTTCACAGCGTTCAGCTCGGCTCCGTTGTTTAACATACTCGTTGCAAATGAATGTCGTAACACGTGTGGACTTCGTTTCGCCAGCATGGGTATCTCCGACAATTGCTTTTTTACTATATTATAAACAATCCCCGTCGACAACTGGTTCCCGTTCTTTCGAACGAAAAACCATTCACCGGCTGCTTCAACCTCACGATCACGGACTTCCGTGTATGCAAGCATTAAGTTTTTTAAACCCTCCGCAAAAGGAATCAACCGCTGCTTGTTCCGCTTTCCGGTTACCTTGACCTGCATCGCCTCATAATCCACATCCACGTTTCGTATGCCGATTAACTCTGAGCGGCGCATCCCGGTATCGTATAGCATCTCAATGACCAACCGATTCCTCACACCTTCAAAATCCTCATCAAATCCGTCCCCGTCCAACAACGCCTCCAACTCGCTATCCTTAATAAAATAAGGTAAGGGTTTCTTCGTTTTCGGACCGCTCACCAATCTCAACGGATTCGCGGAGACAATCCCCCGTTTCATGAGAAACTTAAAAAAAGATTTCAAAGAACTTAATTTCCGGTTTACCGATACGGGAGAAAGCTTCTCGTCCATCAAACTGACGATCCAGCTTCTCACGAAATCCGAGTCGATTTCCCCGGGGTCGAATACACCTTCTCGATGCTCTCTTACATACCTCTGAAATTGGTCCAAATCTTTCGAATAGGCACCAATCGTATAATTGGAATAGTTCCGCTCATACCGGAGATAGTTTAGAAAGTCATCGATCAGCATATTCTCGTTGCATCAACATTCATGCAACGAAAATAGGAATAAGAATTCAATAAAACAAGCCCGGAAGCTATAATTATTCTTCTACTTGTTGCAAATGCTGTACGTAGATAGCACGCATAGTCTGCTTTCTCTTCGTAACAGACGGTTTCTCGAAAGCCTGACGGCCTCTCAATTCCTTGACTACACCTGTTTTCTCGAACTTTCTCTTGAATTTCTTAAGCGCCTTCTCGATGTTTTCGCCTTCTTTTAATGGAACTACGATCATAATTTAAATTGTTATATTGTTTAATTATTTATATCCTCAAATTGAGCGGCAAAATTACTGATTGTTTCGGGATTAGCAAAACTTTCAGCGATTATTTTTATAAAAGATGCCTTTCTCCGTAATTATAGCCGTGATTAGCTCGTGGGGAGTAATGTCGAAGGCGGGGTTATAGACTTTTACGTCTTTCGGGGCCATACGCCTTGAATACCACATCTCGGTGACCTCATCGGGGTTACGTTCCTCTATTACAATGGAATCGCCGTCCGGGCACGAGCCATCGATGGTGGATGTCGGGCCTAATACATAGAAGGGGATCTTGTAATGCCGGGCCAAGATAGCCACTCCGGACGTGCCGATCTTATTCGCCACGTCGCCATTGGCGGCTACACGGTCGCAACCTACGACCACGGCATGCACCCAGCCTTTCCGCATGACGATAGAGGCCATATTATCGCAAATCAGCATCACGTCCACGCCGGCCCTGCTTAGCTCATAGGCCGTGAGCCGGGCGCCTTGCAACAAAGGACGGGTCTCGTCGGCGAAGACCTTGAAACCATAACCTCTCTCCTGCCCCAGATAAATCGGCGCCAAGGCGGTGCCATACTCCGAGACCGCCAGATGTCCGGCGTTGCAATGCGTAAGGATTCCCATCCCAGGACGGAGTAGCGCCAGACAGTTCTCGCCGATCTGCCGGCAAGCGGCGGCGTCTTCCTCCCGGATCGCGATCGCTTCCTTATATAATAGCTCTTTCCATTCCGGGACAGACAAGGTTGGATGAGCGACCAATACCCGCTCCATCCGGTTCAGCGCCGCCACCAGATTCACCGCTGTCGGACGGGAACCGGCCAGATACTCCTTGATCTTCCGAAACTCATTCACGAAAACGGATTTCTCCGCCGTATCGATCCGACGGGCGCAGACATAGATACCATAAGCGGCCGCTACCCCGATAGCAGGTGCTCCACGTACCTTTAATTTATAGATGGCATCCCATATCTCCTCGGCAGTGGTAAGGGTCAGATACGCTTCCTTACCCGGCAGCAGAGTTTGGTCCAAAATGATCACACCGTCCGCTTGCTCGTTGAAACGCACGGTCTTTAAATCAGATAGAGTTTGTATCATTCGATATGAATATATTAATAGTTCACGGGACCCAGCGTAGCTTCTATCGCCACCCCTGCGGCGGTAACCGCTATCGCTCCTACGACAAGGCCTGCCGTAGCCCCATGAGTCTCTTTCACGTAAAAGAAATCGCCGGATTGCTGCTGTCCCTCATCGAAATACTGGGGAGCCACGTCGCCGACCTTGATCAATTTCGCCAGATAGAAGTTCCGCTCAAAAGAGGAATGCTTCAAGGGCTTCCCATTGGTCCCTCCGGCGAACAACGTCAGGTAGCTACGGAATCTCAGAGGAGAATCTTCCTCCGTAAAATCCTTCACTCGGATATTTACGGTGGTGTTTGCTTTCGTTGTCATTTGCTCCTTTACATACTCTTCCTTCGGGATCTCGTTAAACGGGAAGTTGGCTAATTGCAAAGGCGTATTGACTAATTTGGAATGCGGCGGGATAAACTCAACGCCCTTCGGCAAACTCACATCACCGGAGAAGGAACCTTCCGAGTAGCTCCACCCGCTGCTGCTCCTATCGCTCCAATGAAAGGAGCTACCGGATGCCACGCTAGAGCTCTCGCCTCTCACCGAGGCCACTTTCGGATCGTAGGTGGTAGCCACGTCATCGATAATCAGCGCCGACCGCCCCCAATCCACATACAAGGGTTCATCCAATTTATTATAAATGGTAATAGTAACCGGGGCGTTCTCTCCCCAGAAACGATAAGAGATACGTACCGTATCGTTTTCCTGCACAAAATCACCTCTCTCATTCTTCTCCCCGACGGGGTCATTCGAGTTCAACATCGAATAATAATAAGAAGAACATGCGCTCAAGCCGAGAAGCAGAGCCGCAAAGACAAAAAGATAAAGCAGATTCCTCATGGCACTTCTTATTTGTTTCTACAAAGCTAGCAAATTATTCCTTGATATCTATTGGGTGCCTTATCTTTAACTTGATTTAAAGGGATCGGTTCACAAGGTTGTGGACCACAAGGCTGTGAGCCCATATACATTTATCATAACCTTTAGCTCTTTTATCCGGAATCCTTACCCTTTTCTCTTTTATATATTGTACCTTTGAAGCTGAAGTATTCATTATCCACCATCTGTTAGATGATCATCTAACGAATGGTGGATGATCTTCCAACAGTTGGTGCATGATCATACAACGGCTGTTGGAAGATGAATTCTTCTTGAAGAAACCGCTAAGCTCGCCTATAGAAACGAGTAAGCGATCTAGAAGAATCGGATAAAAGATCTATAACCATTTAAACACAGCATAGATGTCAGCAAATTACAAGTTAGTCAGAAATCCCAACCCGAATCCAGAGGAATCCGGGAAGTCATTACCCCTACATCCTCGTTTGGTCTCTTGCGGGACGATACATACGGATGAGTTCATCAGCAGAGCGAAGTCCCGGTCTTCTTTCTCTCCCGCGGATATGAAAGGGATCTTGCAGCTTTTCCAAGACATGATGGTGGACTTCCTCATGTTCGGTTATAACGTGGAGCTAGAGGGGATCGGTACTTTCAGCGTCTCACTGAAAAGCCGGCCCGTGATGGAAAAGAATGAGATCCGGGCGGAATCCATCCATTTCAAGGACGTGAAGTTCAGATCGTCCAAGGAACTAAGAGACCGGCTGAAGACCATGCCGGTGTTTCGTGACGAGTACACGGTTAGCGATCCCGCGTATCCCTCCGCCAAGGAATGCGAGCAAGAGGTATTCCGTTATCTGGAGACGAACCCTTTTATCCACCAGAAGAAGTATATGTCGCTCTGCGGATGCTCCAGAAGCAAGGCTTCCCTCGACTTGCGGCGGCTGGTAGAGGAAGGGAAACTGCGGTGGGAAAAGCTAGGCACTTCCCATCTATATTATAAGGTAGAAGAGCCGGTTTCCGGCGAGACAAATCCAAAATAATTCATTAACTTTGCGAGTATTAATGTTGACTAAAATAAAATGCGATGAAAACAAACATTCCTGAACGTATCGCCGCCCTACGGGAGGCTATGAGACAACAGAAGGTTGACGCTTACATCATACCCAGTTCCGACCCGCACCTAAGCGAGTATCCGGCCGATCGCTGGAAATCGAGAGAATGGATATCCGGCTTCACCGGCTCGGCGGGAACGATCGTGGTCACCGCGGACAAGGCGGGCTTATGGACCGATTCCCGGTATTTCCTGCAAGCGGCCAGCCAGCTGGAAGGTTCCGGTATCGAACTCTATAAGTTGGCGCTTCCGGAGACACCGTCTATCACGGAATTCCTCTTGCATGAGTTACACGCCGGACAGGCCGTAGGGCTGGACGGGCAAACCTATAGCGCCGCCGAAGCGAGTGCCTTGGCTAATAAACTAAGCCGTAAAGAAATCAAGCTGGATACCTCGGCCGACCTGATCGAGGGTATCTGGAAGGACCGTCCCGCCGTTCCCGGAAACCCGATATTCGAGATGCCGGAAGCATTAAGCGGAGCCTCCGTGCACGAGAAACTAGACCTAATCAATAACCAGTTGCGGAGCGAGGGCGCCGACTGCTTGATCCTCGCCGCCTTAGACGAGATCGCGTGGACATTCAATATCCGGGGTACGGACGTGACCTATAACCCGGTCGTAGTCAGCTACGCCTTTGTATCGGAGGATGAGAGCGTGCTTTTCATCAAGCCGGAGAAGCTGACCGCCGAGATCACCGAGCATTTGAAGAAAGAAGGGGTTACGCTGGCCGAATACTCCATGATCCAGAGGTATCTGTCCCGCCTACCGGAAAACAGCCGGGTATTCGTGGATATGAACAAGACGAACGTCTCCTTATACGATGCGATCCCAGGAAACTGTACGATCGTGGAAGGGATCTCCCCCGCCAATCACTTGAAGAGCATCAAGAACGAGACCGAGATCAAGGGATTCCAAAACGCCGTGGTAAAAGATGGTGTCGCCTTGACAAAATTCTATATCTGGCTGGAGAAACAAATGGCGGAAGGAGCCCAAGTTACAGAGATCAGCGCCGCCGAGAAGCTGACAGCCTTACGTGCGGAACAACCGCAATACATCATGGATAGCTTCGGCACGATCTGCGGCTACGCCGAGCATGGAGCGATTGTTCATTACTCCGCTACGCCGGAGACGGATGCGACCTTGAAGCCGGAAGGATTGCTTTTGATCGATTCCGGCGCACAATATCTGGACGGTACGACGGATATCACCCGCACGATCGCCCTTGGAGAGCCGACGGAGCAGATGAAAAAGGATTTCACCCGTGTGTTGAAAGGTACGATCAGCTTGGCGAAAAGCAAGTTTCCCGCCGGAACACGAGGTTCCCAGATCGATATCCTTGCCCGTAAAGCGCTATGGGATTCCGGAATCAATTACTTGCACGGAACCGGTCACGGTATCGGCCATTGCCTAAACGTACACGAAGGCCCCCAAAGCATCCGCATGGAGGAGAACCCGGTGACCTTGAAGCCCGGAATGGTGATCAGCGACGAGCCGGCCATGTATCGTACCGGCGAATACGGTATCCGTACGGAGAACATGATCTTGGTACGTGAGGACAGCGAAACGGAATTCGGGAAATTCCTAGGATTCGATACGCTGACGCTTTGTTTCATCGACACGAGCTTGATTATCATCCCCATGCTCTCTGTCCGTGAGCACGCTTGGCTGAACAAGTACCACCAAATGGTATACGACAAGATCAGCCCGTTCTTGAACGAGGAGGAGAAAGCTTGGCTGAAAGAGAAAACAACAGAAATTTAAACAACTAAAAATGGCATTAATTAAATCCGTTCGTGGCTTTACCCCGAAGATCGGTAAAGACACTTTTTTAGCAGACAACGCCACGATTATAGGTGACGTAGAGATCGGTGAAGGTTGCAGTATCTGGTTTGGCACCGTGCTTCGCGGCGACGTGAACTCGATTCGCATCGGCAACGGCGTAAACGTACAGGATGGTTCCGTCCTTCACACCTTATATGAGAAATCGACGATCGAGATCGGCGATGATGTATCCATCGGCCATAACGTAACGATCCACGGGGCGAAGATTTGCAATGGCGCCTTGATCGGAATGGGCTCCGTGGTATTGGATCACGCCGTAGTAGGCGAGGGAGCGATCATCGCCGCAGGTTCCGTAGTACTAAGCAAGACGATCGTCGAGCCGGGCAGTATCTACGCCGGAGTTCCCGCTAAGTTCGTCAAGAAGGTTGATCCCGAGCAAGCGAAGGAGATCAACCAGAAAATAGCCAAAAACTACCATATGTATTCTTCTTGGTATAAAGAATAAGGACATGTATTTGATTATTTGAATTATAAACCATATATTTGTATCTATGAAAAAAAGGACAATAATATGGAGTTAGTAATCTTTCTTGGAGTTGTCGGGATTATTTGCCTAATAGGCTTAATTTACACGTATACCCCTTCAGGCAAAAAGTGGTTACATGAAAAATAATTCAAATAAAGGAATTCAAAACAATAAACACTATTTGTCTCGAAGCGTGAGATGGATAGTGTTTATTTTTATAGTAGGAATCGGAGGGTATCTAACGTTACCCTCCAATTATTATTTGCGCAGAGCGCTTACTCATTTATTACCCAAGATCGATCAATATCCGATTTTCGAGAACCGGGTCGTAAAAGCAGGTTCGCCCCGCCCTTGGGAACTATCGGAAGCTTACAATACGAAAAGTATTCCAGAGCGTTATCTTCCCCGGTTTGAGGAGCTGGGTACGGTTGCCTATGTAATCATCCAAGACAATCGACTGCTATTCGAGCAATATTGGGAAGATTATTCCCCGGAATCGCATAGCAACTCCTTCTCGATGGCGAAAAGCATCGTCTCGTTAGCGATCGGCTGCGCTATCGACGATGGATTTATCCGCGATGTCGATCAACCGGTAAGCGACTTTTTCCCGGAATTCAAGGGATACGACGGAAAGGCCCTAACGCTTCGCCATTTGCTGACCATGAGCGCCGGCGTGGATTTCGACGAGGCTTACAGCTCTCCTTTCTCTCCTACCACCCAGTTGTATTATGGCGATGACCTACAGGAAATCGCCTTCGGGATGAAAGAGATCGACGAGCCCGGCGTAAACTTTATCTACCAAAGCGGCGTGACACAACTGCTGGGCTTTATCGTGGAGAAGGCTACCGGGGAGAAACTCAGCGATTATGTATCCCGCAAACTATGGACTCCGATGCACGCTGAGGAAAGCGCCCTTTGGAGCCTCGACCGGAAGGACGGCATGGAAAAAGCCTATTGCTGTTTCAACAGTAACGCCCGTGATTTCGCCCGCTTCGGACAATTATTACTCAACAACGGTCAATGGGATGGCCAGCAATTGATCTCTCCCGCTTATCTGGCGGAAGCGACAAGCCCCGATACCCGTCTTGTCTATAAGGATCTCGGCAAACCCAACCATTGTTACGGATTCCAATACTGGATTCTCGATTACAAAGGGATGAAGATCCCTTATATGAGAGGAATCTTGGGGCAATATGTCTTCACGCTCCCGGAAAAGAACGCCGTGATCGTAAGACTCGGGCACAAACGCAGCGATACTTATACCGCCGACCAACATTATCCGGACGATATAAATACATGGTTGGACGCGGCGATGGACTTACTTCAATAAGAATCTATTTATCAAACGATCTAAAAATAAACGCACATGAGAAAAACGATTTTAACGACAGCGCCATTGGCGGCACTCCTATTGCTTTCTTGCGCACAGAAACCCAGTACGCAAAAGCCGGACATCACGTATATGCCGCAACCACCGTTCAATCCGCCGACGTATGTTTGCTACAAGGCCCCCGCTCCTATCAAGATCGACGGAAAGCTTTCTCCCGGGGAATGGGACGCGATACCTTGGACCAGCAACTTCGTGGATATCGAAGGAGACAAACGCCCGGCCCCTCACTTCCAGACCCGGGCCAAGATGACTTACGATGATAACGGAATGTACTTCGCCGTCCTTATGGAGGAGCCGCACGTATGGGCGACCATCACGGAACACGACGCCGTGATCTTCCATGACAACGACTTCGAGATCTTCCTGAATCCTACGAACGACACCCATAATTATCTGGAGTACGAGGTGAACGCCTTAGGTACGGAATGGGACTTGTTCTTAACCCGCCCCTACCGGGATAATCCGCAAGTATTGAATAACTGGGAGTTCGCTGGAATGAAATCCGCTGTTTATGTGGACGGTACGCTGAATAACCCGAAAGACACGGATAAATCATGGAGCGTAGAGGTATTCATTCCTTGGACTTCCGTATTCCAAATGGACAGAGGAAAAGAAAAGCCGGAAATCGGCGAGCAGATCCGTGTGAACTTCTCCCGTGTGGAATGGACAACGGACGTGAAAGACGGTAAATACGTGAAAGTCCCTATCCAAGGAGAGGATAAGATTCGCGAGTACAACTGGGTATGGGCGCCTACCGGGGTAATCAATATCCATATGCCCGAATACTGGGGTTATGTTCAAATATCGGATAAGATTGCGGGAGAAGGTGAGACTACTTTCGTAAAACATCCTTCGGAGGAGACGAAATGGATCTTGCGTAATTTATATTACCGTCAGAATGAGTTCGCCGCGACCTTCGGGCATTATGCCAATAACATCAACGACTTGAAGGCAAACAAGCTATGCCCGCAAGAGATCGCCAATCAACTGGAAATACATACGACACCTTCTATGTACGAGATATCGCTACCCACATCGGACGGTACGGTATGGAATATCCGGCAAGACGGTCTGGTATGGCCTAAAAAGAAATAACATAATTTATTAATCAACTTACATATCATGAAACAAAACAATTTATGGATAGCGGCCTTGGCTTTAGGCATCACGCTATCGGCTCACGGACAACAAAGCGGTGGAGGCATCTCACCCACGATGTTGCAGCAAATCAAACAGTCTTATCAGGGAACGCCGGCCGATAAGGCGATCCGTAACGCAATCACCAATAACGACATCAACAAGCTTGCCGTTAATGGGGAGAGCAAGAACAATTTGGATACTTACTTCTCCAATAAGGTAGAGAGCAAAGGGATCTCCAACCAACGTTCCTCGGGCCGTTGCTGGCTTTTCACGGGATTGAACGTATTCCGTGCGCAGGCGATCCATAAATACGACATGGGTGAATTCCAATTCTCCCAGAATTATTCTTTCTTCTGGGATCAATTGGAGAAAGCGAACCTTTTCTTACAGGGCATCATCGATACTCGTCTGAAACCGATGGACGACAAGATGGTGGAATGGTTATTCAAGAACCCGATCGGAGACGGAGGGCAGTTCACGGGTGTCTCCGATATCTTGACCAAGTATGGCGTGGTTCCCGCCGAGGTCATGGTAGAGACCAACAGTAGCAACAGTACCGGACGCATGAGCAACCTGATCGGATTAAAGCTGAAAGAATACGGCTTGCAACTTCGCGACCTGTCTACGACCAAAGGCACGACCGTAGCGGATCTGGAGAAAAAGAAAACAGAGATGCTAGGTACGATTTACCGTATGCTCGTATTGAACTTGGGAGAGCCGCCTACGAAATTCACGTGGACTCGCAAAGACGCTAAAGGGAATCCGGTAGAGACGAAGGAATATACGCCTCAGTCCTTCTTCCAAGAATATATCGGGGACGATTTGAAAAACAACTATGTCATGTTGATGAACGATCCGAGCCGCGATTATTATAAGCTGTATGAGATCGATTACGACCGCCACGCTTACGATGGCAAGAACTGGACGTACGTAAACCTTCCGATCGAGGATATCAAACAAATGGCTATCGCTTCCATCAAGGACAGCACCATGATGTATTTCTCTTGCGACGTGGGCAAGTTCTTCGATCGTGACAGAGGTATTCTGGATGTAAACTTCTACGATTACGGTTCACTGATGGGTACGACTTTCGGCATGGATAAGAAACAACGTATCCAAACATTCGCCAGCGGTTCCTCACACGCCATGACCTTGATGGCTGTTGACCTCGACGCAAATGGAAAGCCGAAGAAATGGATGGTTGAGAATAGTTGGGGCCCCGGAGCGAACGCCGGCCACCTCATCATGACAGACCAATGGTTTAATGAGTATATGTTCCGTCTGGTAGTCAACAAGAAGTACATCACGGATCAAGTAAAAGAGATCTTGAAACAAACACCGACTCGCCTTCCCGCTTGGGACCCGATGTTCGCTGAAGAGGATTAAAATAAAATACGGATGAGATAGACAATGCGAATCGTTCAATTACCAATCCGTACATCTATCTCATCCGTATTCCATTGCTATATCAAAAGAGTCTGGGCATACAATCACTCGAATAGCAAACCCGGCTTTATCTATTAACGGATATGGATTTGCCGCAAGATCTGATCCGTCGCTCCTACACTGTTTTTCACAAAATCACCGGCAGCTTGCCCGGAGGTTTCCAAGGCTGTCGGGTCGGTCAATAACTCGTCCATCTTCGTTCGGAAAGTGGAATCGTCTGTGATGGAGAAACCACCACCTACGGCGATCAGATCCTTCGCCTCCTTAAACTTATGGTATCTCGGGCCGAATAAGACCGGCATCCCATAAACGGCGGCTTCCAACGTGTTGTGGATACCCGCTCCGAAACCACCACCGATATAAGCGATCTGTCCATAGCGATAAATGGAAGATAAGAGTCCGAAACTGTCGATGATCAAGCAATCCTTATCGGCCAGATCATCCTCATGCGCCTCCGATAGACGGACGGACGGACGTTTTAGCATCGCCTCGATAGAAAGGAGATGTTCCCGGTGAATCTCATGCGGGGCGATAATCAACTTCATCTCCGGATGCTCATGGAAATAAGGGATAAAGATCGCCTCGTCTTGAGGCCATGAACTGCCGGCCACCATCACGATCGGCCTCTTACCCTCCTTGCTTTCCAAGAAACGTTCGATAAACGGAAGCTCACGAGCTTGCTTACGGACATCCAACACCCGATCAAAACGGGTATCGCCGGTCACCGTCACATTCGTGATACCGAACTCGTTCAAGAGTTTCATCGAACGCTCGTCCTGAACAAAAAGATGATTAAAATAAGATAGCATCTTCCGGTACGGCTTTCCGAACCATTGGAAAAATAGCTGGTCGGGGCGGAATATAGCGGAAATGATATAAACCGGTATTCCCCGCTTCCGCAACTCACGCAAATAGTTCCCCCAAAACTCGTACTTGATAAATATGGCGATCGCCGGGTTCGCCAAATTCAGGAACTTCTTCACCCGGAAAGGCGTATCGAAAGGAAGATAGCAGATCACGTCCGCTCCCTTGTAATTCTTCCGTACCTCATAGCCAGAGGGAGAAAAGAAAGTCAGCAACACCTTATACTCCGGATGTTCCGCCTTGATCTTCTCGATCATAGGACGCCCTTGCTCGAACTCGCCCAGCGAGGAGGCATGGAACCAGATGTATTTAGCGTTCCGGTCGATCTTCTCACGAAGTATGGAATTTGTTTTCCATTGCCCGAATCGCATCAGTCTCGCCTTTTTATGGAAAGGCGAGATCAAAGCGACTACAAAAGCGTAGAGATGTATTGCTAAACTGTACATGATTATTTTAATATCTCGATAGCCCGTTGGATACGGCGGATAGACTCCTCTTTACCTAAAGCCTCGGTGATATCAAAGATGCCGGGGCCCTTGCCCTCGCCAACCAAGGCCAGACGGGCGGCGTTCATGATATTCCCCAAATGATATCCCTTGCTCTCGATCCAAGCCTTGCACTCGTTCTCGGTACCTTCTACGTCGAACGGCTCACGGGCACGCAATTGCTCGATAAACTCACCCAATTGAACAGCCGAATCTTCCTTCCAGCGTTTCTTGCGAGTCTTCTCATCGTACTCCGTCGGGGCGATAAAGAAGAAAGAGCAAAGATCCCATAACTCACTCACGAAATTGACACGGCCTTTCATCATGCCGACTACTTTCTCTACATAAGCATGGGTAGTCTGGATACCGTGGCTTTCCACGATCGGCAAGAATAGGTCAGCGATCTCCGTATTACTCTTCTCCAGCAAATAGTGATGGTTAAACCATCTGCCTTTCTCATAATCGAACTTAGCACCGCTCTTGCTGCAACGAGACAGGTCGAACAAACGGATCAAATCATCCATGCTCATCACCTCTTGATCGTTACCCGGATTCCAACCCAGCAAAGCAAGGAAGTTTACGACAGCCTCGGGGAAGTAGCCACTCTCACGATAGCCCGATGAGACATCACCCGTCTTCGGATCGTGCCATTCCAAGGGGAATACAGGGAAGCCCAGACGATCGCCGTCACGCTTGCTCAACTTACCATTACCTTCCGGTTTCAACAGCAACGACAGGTGGGCGAAACTAGGCATCGTATCTTCCCAACCGAAAAAACGATATAATAATACGTGAAGCGGCGCGCTCGGCAACCACTCCTCACCACGGATCACATGGGTAACCTCCATTAAATGGTCGTCAACGATATTCGCCAAGTGGTAAGTAGGCAATTGGTCAGCCGATTTATATAATACTTTATCATCCAAGATAGAGGAGTTGATAACGACCTCGCCACGGATCAAGTCATTCACATGGATATCCTCATTCGGCTCGATCTTAGCACGAACCACATACTGATGACCGGACTCGATTAGGTTCTGAACCTCTTCAGGGGAAAGTGTCAACGAGTTGCGCATTAGCGAACGGGTAGAGGCGTCGTATTGGAAATTGGCGATCTCCTTCCGTTTCTCCTCCAACTCGGCAGGCGTATCGAACGCTATATAAGCATGGCCATCGTTCAGCAATTGATCGACATACTTCTTGTAGATCTCACGACGCTCGCTCTGGCGATACGGGCCGTAGTTGCCGCCGAAGCTCACGCCCTCGTCGAACTTGATACCTAGCCAAGTCAAGGCCTCGATGATATAGTCTTCCGCCCCGGGAACGAAGCGTTGGGAATCCGTATCCTCGATACGGAGAATCATATCACCGCCATTCTGTTTAGCGAATAAATAGTTGTATAAAGCCGTGCGGACACCTCCGATATGCAGCGCCCCCGTAGGACTAGGCGCAAAGCGTACTCTTACTTTTCTTTGAGTCATAATACTTACATTCTATAATAATGGGGCAAAAGTACGCCTTTTTTTCCGCTTAGTGAAGTTTTTTACGTATATTTCGGACGCTAAAAGGAATCTATATGAAACAGAAGAATTACAATATACCGACCGTGGTCTACTTCGTGGTGACCGCGTTACTTATCGCCTACTTCTTCCCCCGGGAGGGAAAATTCCGTTATCAGTTCTATGAGGGCAAGCCTTGGAGATATGGATTACTCACCGCCCCGAGCGATTTCCCGATCTACAAGACCGACGACGAGGTAAAAGCGGAGAAAGACAGCGTACTCCGTAAGTTCGAGCCTTATTACCGCATGAACCCCGGCATCCAAAAGGAAGAGATCGAGAAACTGCGCACCAACTACAATAACGACAATAGCCTGCGAAGCAAAGTATCCCCCGCTTACATGCAGTACATCGAGAGCAGTCTAATTAACTTATACAAGAACGGTATCATCTCGTCGCAGGATCTGGACGAGCTACGGAAAGAGGAATACTCCCGTGTCAACCTCTTGGAGAACGCCATCGCACAGCCCCGCTACGTGAGCGACTTCTTCACCGTGCGCACCGCCTACGAGTTCATTATCAACAACTGCCCGTCACGGCTGGACAAATCCATCCTGCAATCGTGTGACATCAATAACTACCTCACCGAGAACATATCCTATGCCGCTGACATGTCCGACAAGATCAAGGAGGATATGCTACAGGGCGTATCGATCGCCAACGGCATGGTACAAGCCGGAGAACGTATCGTAGACCGGGGCGAGATCATCGACAACCATACCTACAACGTGCTCCGTTCCCTAAAGGCCATACACGAGGCCAAGACCGGAGGCACGCAGACGCAAGGCATCATATTGGCCGGGCAATTCGTGCTCGTCTTCGGGCTAATGTTCTGTTTCTGGCTCTACCTATGGTCTTTCCGCTTGAAGATATTCCACAACCGGAAGAACGTACTATTCTTGATCCTCTGCATATTCGTGAGTTGCATCCTTACGGAACTATGTGTTACCTACGCATTATTCAACGTATATATATTGCCGTTCGCCATCGTACCGATCGTAGTACGTACCTTCTTCGATTCCCGGACGGCGCTTTTCACGCACCTTATCATCGTGCTGATCTGCTCGTTGATGGTACCTTTCCCGCATGAGTTCCTGTTGCTACAAACCATAGCGGGCATGGTCGTGACGTTCAGCCTGAGAAACCTGAGCGAACGTTCACAACTGATCCGGTGCGCATTCTTCATCTTCCTCTCGTACGCCATCTGCTACATGAGCCTCACGTTGTTCCAAGAGGCGAACCTGAATAAGATCAACTGGATGATGATGCTCTATTTCGGCATCAACTTCATCCTCGTCATGTTCACCTACGTATTGGTATATATGCTGGAGAAGACGTTCGGCTACGTATCGGACATCACCTTGGTGGAACTGTCCAACATCAACAACCCGATCTTGAAAAAGCTTAGCGAGACTTGCCCGGGCACGTTCCAGCACTCCTTGCAGGTATCCATCCTCGCTTCCGAGGCGGCCGCCAAGATCGGCGCCAACGCCCAACTGGTACGTACCGGCGCCCTTTATCACGACATCGGGAAGATGAGCAACCCCGTCTTCTTCACCGAGAACCAATCGAGCGTGAACCCGCATAACCAGTTATCGTTCGACCAAAGCGCGCAGATCATCATCAGCCACGTCACCGAGGGCGTGAAGATCGCCGAGAAGGCCCTGTTACCCAAGGCGGTTATCAGCTTCATCCGTACGCACCACGGGCGTGGCAAGGCGAAGTATTTTTACAACTCTTTCAAGAACCAATACCCGGACAAGCCGATTAACGACGAGCTATTCACCTACCCCGGCCCGAATCCCTTCTCGAAGGAGACCGCCGTACTGATGATGGCCGATTCCGTGGAAGCCGCCTCCCGCAGCTTGAAGGAACATACCGAAGAGAGTATCAGCGCCTTGGTGAACAAGATCATCGACGGGCAGATCGCCGACGGCTTGCTAAAGAGCGCTCCGCTGACCTTCAAGGACGTGGAGACCATAAAGAGCGTATTCGTAGACAAACTGAAAACCATGTTCCATACCCGAATCAGCTATCCGGACTTGAAAAAACAATAATTATCAAGCAGATAGGCATACAGCCATCGGCACAGAACCATAATGCCTATTGTAAGGTTCTTATAATCGCAGTTATAAGCATCTTACAATGGGCATTCTAGCAACCTTACGATGGGCATCGTAATAATCGGCAATATTCCAACAACCCGGCGCAAGCGTCTTCCAATAGATCCAAGACCAGCTCGAAGCCCTCGGCACCGCTATAATAAGGATCCGGGACGTGATCGTACAACTTATTCCGGGAGAACTCGGTCATCCGATGTATCTTAGCGACGGATTCCAGATCGGGAGCCATCCGTTTCAAGTCCGTTATATTTTGGTCGTCCATGCCGATAATCAAATCGAAGTCATGGAAGTCCCACTGACGTACCGGACGGGAGATCGAATCCAACACATATCCCCTACGGGCCGCATGCGCCCGCATCCGTGAATCCGCCCGGTCTCCTTCATGATACCCGGTGATCCCGGCGGAATCGATCTCAATCCGATCTCCCAATCCCGCATCCTTCACCAACCTCTTCATTACTGCCTCCGCCGACGGAGAGCGACATATATTCCCCAAGCACACAAACAACAACCGTACCTTCTCCTCCTTCATCACTAAGCTCCTTTCCATTAATTTTCAATTTTCAATTCTCCATTTTCAATTCTCAAGCCGGGTCCACATCATAATGAACCAGCAACTGCTTAAACGGTACATATCCTTGCATCTCAGTATGAATACCCTCCAATATCTCACGAAGCGGAGCGATCCCGGCGGATATCTCGATCTTCAAGACGATCTTCTTGATATGAAGCGTCTGTACCCGAGTGATAGGCGGCGTAACCGGCCCCAACACCCGCTCACCCAAACGAGCACGAAGTTTCTCGGCGTATAAAGCAGACATTTCCTGCAAAGCCTCCTCATTCCGACTCCGAAGGATCAAGACGATCAAACGGTAGTAAGGCGGGTAACGGAACATACTACGCTCGCTCAATTGCAAGCTCACCATTTCCTTATAAGCAAAATGCTGCACCATACGGATCAAAGGATGCTCCGGCTGAGTAGTCTGCAAGATCACCGTACCCCGCTTATCCCGTCGTCCGGCACGTCCGCTAACCTGTACCATCAATTGATAAGCCCGCTCGTGCGCCCGGAAGTCAGGGAAATTCATCAGGCTATCGGCACTCAGGATTCCGACCACGCTGACATTCCCGAAATCCAATCCCTTCGACAACATCTGGGTACCAATCAAGATTTGTGTCTTCCCCTTCTCGAAATCCGAGATGATCCGCTCGTAAGCCGTGCGGGTACGGGCCGTATCGAAATCCAGCCGCTCCACCTTCGCCGCTGGGAATTGCCCAGCGATCTCCTCCTCTACCTTCTCCGTACCGAAGCCTTGCATCTTGAACTCCGTCCCCTTACACTCGGGACATACCTGCGGCAAGCGGTAGGTATAACCGCAATAATGGCAAACCAGCTGATTATGCGCCTTGTGGTAGGTAAGGCTAACGTCGCAATTCACGCAACGAGGCACCCACCCGCACCCTCGGCACTCGATCATCGGGGCGAATCCCCGGCGGTTCTGGAATAGGATCGCCTGCTCGCCCCGGGATAGGGCCTCCCGCACCTTCTCCACCAACAGAGGGGAGAAAAGGGTATCTTTCATGATCTTCTTGCGCTTTAGCTCCTTCACGTCCACCGTAATAATCTCCGGCATCAAGCAATCACCGTAGCGGGTAGATAACTCAACCAGACCGTATTTCCCCGCCGTAGCGTTGAAATAAGAATCGATGGAGGGGGTGGCGGAACCCAATAAGGTCTTACCGCCGTGCATACCCGCCAAGACGATGGCAGCGTTACGGGCATGGTAACGGGGTGCCGGGTCCTGCTGCTTATACGTATTCTCATGCTCCTCGTCCACGATAATCAAGCCCAAGTCCTTAAACGGAAGGAAGAGGGACGAACGGACCCCCAATACCAGCATAGGCTCGTCGTTATGCAATAGCTTATTCCAAACTTCCACCCGCTCGTTATCCGAGAACTTAGAGTGGTAGACCAATAGCTTATCCCCGAATAATTTCGCCAGCCGTTCCGTGATCTGGGTCGTGATAGCGATCTCCGGCAACATATATAAAACCTGCCGCCCCAGCCGCAAGACCTCATGGATCAAACGGACGTATATCTCGGTCTTACCACTGGAAGTCACGCCATGAAGCAAGCAGACCTCCTTCGTCTTGAAAGCCTCATGGATCTCTCCATAGGCTTTCTCTTGCGCCGGACTGAGCGGATTCGGCTCTTGCAAGCGGCAGACAGATACTTGCAAACGACCCACCTCTTTCTCGTAACTCTCCAAGATACCCCGTTTCAGCAGCCCCTCCAATACCGCAGAGGTATAACCACTGCGTTCCAATAGCTCTTTCTTGGAAAGCTCCTTCGATAAAGCGGGATTCAAGGTATGGCTTAAATCCAAGAAGCTGACCAGCAGAAGCTCTTGCTTCTTCGCTCGTTTCAAATCCTCGAACACCGCCTGTAATTTCGTCTCATCCCGGTAAGCCTCGGCCAAACGGATAAACGCCTGTGTCTTGGGAACGAATCCTCGCTTTAGCTCCTCGCTCACCTCGACCGCCCCTTTCACCATCAAGGAAGAGACGATCGGGACAACATTTCGAAGACCGGTCTTCTTCTCCAACTCCGAGATCGTCAATTTCAAAACCCCGCTAAAAGCATCCAGTACCGCTTGCTCGTTCGGGCGCAAGGGGGCGGTGGCCTCGAAATCCTCATTATAAGTAACCGTCGTCTCGCTTTCCAACTTTAAGCCGGAAGGCAAGGCCGCCTTATACACGTCGCCCAGCTTACATATATAATAAGAAGATATCCATTTCCAGAAACGGAGTTGCGGACGGCGGAGCACCGGCGTGGCATCCAGCAAAGCGTAGATCTCCTTCGTCTCAAAATCGGATACCGGTTCCCGGTCGTGTACCTCCATGACGATAGCCGTATAATATCGTTTCTTCCCGAAATGCACGATCACCCGGCAACCGGGAGTCACGGCTCTCTCCAGATCTTCGGGTATCCGATAGGTATAGCTATTCTCCAAAGGAAGGGGAAGTATGACGTCCGCGTATTTCATTCAAACAGGTGTTTCATTACGAGCCCAAAAATAACAAAAAAGGCCGGACTTCTAAAGCCCAGCCTCTCTCATTTTATTTTCACCTATTTAGAACAAGATCGCTGCCGTGATAGACCATCCACGGTTCTTTCCGGCACCGTCGGAGAGGTTCACCTTCTCAATACTATAGTTATCAGTCAGTCCCAGACCATAATTGAAACCCACCTGCAAGTGACTGATCAGCTCCACGCCGGCACCGAAGTTAAGACCTGCGCTGAAATTCTTCGCCTTCACCTGATCCGCTACGGAACCCGGGATATCCCAAAACTTATCACCGCCTACACGGAAACCGATATACGGACCGGCTGCCAGATACGCCTTGACGATCGGTAAGCCGAATTTCCATTTCAAGTTGACCGGAACATCGATATAATCCGTCTTCATCGAAGTCTTCACCCCGCCAGCCGAGGTCGTTTCCAAACCTTTTTGCGAATACAACACTGCCGCATCGATCCCGACACCGACCAACGGTAAGGTCGTCTCGATCATCGGACCCACTTGGAAGCCGGTTACGTTATCCGCTTTCAACACGTCCGAGTTGAAATGAACAGACGATATATTCACACCTCCCTTGATACCGAATTTAAGCTGAGCGTTCGCCGGAAGCGCCATCAACGCTAGCAAGGCAACCATAACAAGTCCCACAATTTTCTTCATATTCATACTTCTTTTGTTAATTACTCGTTGCAAATAAACGCACTTTTCTAATAATAAACAAATATTCTCTATAGAGTGTTCACGGAATACCCCAGTCCTTTAAACGCAAAGAAAGCATGCATCTTACACACGGAGCTCATCCCGTCGGTCAGATTCATGCTTCTTTCCCTAATTATTATGGCAAAATAATTATCCGAAACCATGAGACGACTTGATAAGAAAACCTTGGATAAAGAATAGTAAAAACCGGATACGGTTCTTGCGTTCTCTTCCGGCCTTTCCTCGAAGCCGTCGAAAATATACACGCCTTGCAGGTCTTCTGACTTACTTCCGGTCTTAAGCGCCTTCCCATTCACTTGAATGAACAGTGGCAACAGTATTGCTCAACCCGTTTATGAAGCTTACAGCAGCGGGACTGTCCGGGATTCTCACCCGATTCCCTTTTAATCCCTATCCGGCGATTGCCGAAAGGGAACAAAGCATGTAGCAAAGATACATAAAGTTTTGATGTAGCCTAACACTTTCCACAAAAAATATCCTTATATTCCCGGTTCCTGATATAGCATAAAGCCGCCCCGATAGCCGTGCGATATTCGGCATACTCCGGTATCTTGAAATGGACATCGCACATCTCCTCCAGACGGGGGAAAATATCCGGGCATTGTGGCAAGCGAGTCAGGTTACCGATCAATACGATATTCTTGATATCGCCATTTAACGAGGCGAAAACAGCTCCTTGTCCGATGGTCTGCAAGACCATATGAACGATACCGAGAGCGATATCCTCAACCTTAGCGTTCGCGTCCGCTTTTCCGAAAATAGAGGCTGTCACGTCCAGCGGCAGGCCGGGTAGCGGATGCGGCGTAATATCCCGGATATGCAAGTCGATATCATTCAAGGAACCGTGCTCGGCCAAAGACGCTATTTGGTGAAAGTCATGCGTTTTCAATAATAGCTTAGACAAGCCGAGGATTGTTCCGCCACCGATACCCAATCCCCCGATATGCTCGATCGTGGAGCCTTGTACCTTGACAAAGGAGGTACCCGTTCCCATGCTGACCACCAATAGACTGTCCAGTCCCGTATTATATTGCGCCCCTAGCCCATTCGCAAGGAACTCATCCGTCTTCGCAGTTGGTAAGCCATATAAAGGTTGATCGATATAGGCGCTACCTACACCCGTCAAGATCACTTTCTCTATATTCGAGAGCGAGATGTTATTATCATAAATATACTTACCGAAGGCTCCGAATAAAGAGGTTACCGGATCGGTAGCTTTCACGAACATCGGGTTCTTGATCTTCTTATCCTCCACGCCGACGATCTTGGTCGTGCTACCTCCCACATCTATACCTATAACGATTCCCATGATTCTTTCCCTTTTTAATTGAATAATCGCTACAAAAGTACATAAACCCGCATACAATACTAAAAAAGGCCGGACAAAATCAATTGTCCAGCCTCTCTTTATTTAAAAACCGTAAGGTCTAAACTCTATTTATTCGCCTAACAAGATCTCAAGGATCTGGCAAGCTGCCTTCGATACGGAAGTACCCGGGCCAAAGATAGCGGCAACGCCAGCCTTATACAAGAAGTCATAGTCTTGAGCCGGGATTACACCTCCAGCAATAACGATGATGTCCTCACGACCTAGTTTCTTCAACTCCTCGATAACCTGCGGAACCAACGTCTTATGACCAGCGGCCAAAGAAGAAACGCCCATTACGTGAACGTCGTTCTCCACAGCTTGACGGGCAGCCTCGGCCGGAGTCTGGAACAACGGTCCCATATCTACGTCGAAACCACAGTCCGCATAACCAGTAGCGACAACCTTAGCGCCACGGTCGTGTCCGTCCTGACCCATCTTAGCGATCATGATACGAGGCTGACGGCCTTCTTTCTTAGCGAATTGCTCGCAAAGCTCGCAAGCTTTCTGGAAGTCTGCGTCTTTCTTAGTTTCTGATGAATACACGCCTGAAATAGTTCTAATGATTGCTTTATAACGACCTACAACCACCTCGCAAGCATCGGAGATCTCTCCCAATGACGCACGCAAGCCGGCAGCCTTAACAGCCAACTCTAATAAGTTGCCCTTCTTCGTCTTCACGCACTCCGTGATATCAGCCAAAGCTTTTTGAACAGCGGCTTCGTCACGGTTAGCACGCAACTCCTTCAAAGCGGCGATCTGCTCGTTACGTACGGCTGTATTATCGATCTCAAGGATATCGATCGGATCTTCCTTCGGCAAACGATATTTGTTAACACCAACGATGGTCTGAACACCAGAGTCGATACGAGCCTGTGTACGAGCGGCAGCTTCCTCGATACGCATCTTAGGAAGACCTGTCTCGATGGCTTTCGCCATACCACCCATGCTCTCGATCTCTTGGATCAATGCCCAACCTTTATGTACCAACTCATTCGTCAAAGACTCTACATAGTAAGAACCAGCCCACGGGTCGATCTCCTTACAGATCTTAGTCTCTTCCTGAATGTAAATCTGTGTATTACGAGCGATACGAGCAGAGAAGTCGGTCGGCAAAGCGATCGCCTCATCCAATGCGTTCGTATGCAAAGATTGTGTATGTCCTAATGTAGCGGCCATAGCCTCGATACAAGTACGTCCTACGTTATTGAACGGATCTTGCTCGGTCAATGACCAACCGGAAGTCTGGCTATGTGTACGCAATGCCAATGATTTCGGGTTCTTAGCGCCGAAGCTCTTCACGATCTTCGCCCACAACATACGAGCCGCACGCATCTTGGCGATCTCCATGAAGTGATTTACACCGATAGCCCAGAAGAATGACAAACGGGGAGCGAACGCATCCACATCGATACCGGCGTTGATACCGGCACGAAGATATTCCATACCGTCGCACAACGTATAAGCCATCTCGATATCAGCCGTAGCACCAGCCTCCTGCATATGATAACCGGAGATAGAGATAGAGTTGAACTTCGGCATCTTCTGAGAGGTGTACTCGAAGATATCAGCGATAATCTTCATGGAGAACTCAGGCGGATAGATATAGGTATTACGTACCATGAACTCTTTCAATATATCGTTCTGGATCGTACCGGCCATTTCCTCCAACTTAGCACCTTGCTCCAAACCTGCGTTGATATAGAATGCCAATACCGGAAGCACACCACCATTCATGGTCATGGAAACAGACATCTTGTTCAAAGGAATACCATCGAATAACACTTTCATGTTCTCCAAGGAACAGATAGATACACCCGCTTTACCTACATCACCAACCACACGTTCGTTGTCGGCATCGTAACCACGGTGAGTCGGAAGGTCGAACGCAACGGACAAACCTTTCTGACCGGAAGCCAAGTTACGGCGATAGAAAGCGTTAGACTCCTCAGCGGTAGAGAAACCTGCGTACTGACGGATTGTCCAAGGACGCATAGCGTACATACCGCTGTACGGGCCACGTAGATAAGGAGGCAAACCGGAAGCATAGTTCAAGTGCTCCATACCCTCCAAGTCTTCTTTTGTATATACAGGTTTCACCTCGATATGCTCGGGTGTTTTCCAATTGGGCTCGATGCCATTGGCTTTTGCCCATTCGGCAGCGTTTGTAGCTGCGAATCCGGCATTCTTTATATCTATGTTTTTAAAATCTGGTCTCATAATTGTTTATACTTAAGCGATTCCTAATTTAGCGTTGAATGCTTTCAATGTCTCAAGCACATTGCTCTTTACATTTACGAACTGGTCGATACCTTGAGCCTTCAAGTCGTCCGCGCAAGCAGGAGCTCCGGCTACAACGAATTCGGCACGTCCGGCCAAAGCCTTGTAAGCGGCAGGAGCGAATTC
The DNA here is from genome assembly GCF_056640955.1 of Parabacteroides sp. KHUB-02. NCBI lineage: Bacteria > Pseudomonadati > Bacteroidota > Bacteroidia > Bacteroidales > Tannerellaceae > Parabacteroides > Parabacteroides sp. KHUB-02. The sequence goes on from NZ_JBWQEV010000001.1 coordinate 2,742,844, forward strand.
TGCATACTCGTCATCACTAGAGCAAAGAACCACGATCTCGGCACCCGCCTTGACAGCAGCCTCAACACCAGCCTCAACCGTATCGAAGCCTAAGTTATCAATTATCTTATATCCGGCACAAGCGAAGAAGTTAGCGGAGAACTGTGAACGAGCCAAACGCATCGCCAAGTTACCTATCGTCAACATAAATACCTTCGGAGTCTTGCCACTCTTCTCTGTCGTCATACGCAAAGCCTCGAATTCAGAAGCGCCGCGAGAGAAATCTAGAGCCGGGATCGTTGCCTCACCGCAATGACCACCGCCACAACAGCAAGAACCTTTTTCTTGAATCTTATCGGCAGCTACTTCCGTGAAGTTAGGATACTGGTTAGAACCCAACAAGATCTCACGACGGGTAGCAACCGCTTTCTTACGAGCTACATTCGAAGCGTTAACGGCATTTTGGATCTCACCTGCGTTCACGGCAACGGAGAATCCTCCTTTTTCCTCAACCTCCAAGAACAACTTCCAAGCGACATCAGCCAAGGAATTCGTCAATACCTCTACATAATAAGAACCGGCAGACGGGTCAACGACCTTATCCAAGTGGCACTCTTCCTTCAATAATAATTGTTGGTTACGTGCGATACGCTCAGAGAAATCGTCTGGAGTCTGGTAAATCTTATCAAACGGGCGAACCGTGATAGAGTCTACGCCGGCAAGAGCGGCAGACATAGCCTCAGTTTGAGAACGAAGCAAGTTTACGTGAGCATCGTAAACCGTCATGTTCCACTCTGAAGTCTGTGCGTGAGCAACCATCTTGCAAGCGCATTCGCAGGCCGGCTTATAAGCGGCTACGATCTCGGCCCACAACCAACGAGCCGCACGGAGCTTAGCGATTTCCATGAAGTAGTTAGAGCTGATACCAAAATTGAATTTGATTTTCTTGGCAACCTCGTCAGCGGTGAAACCAGCCTCGGTAAGTTTTGCCATCAATTCGTTACCCCAAGCCAAGGCGTAACCTAATTCCTGAGAAATGTAAGCGCCAGCATTGTTGAAAAGGAACGCATTTACAGCCAATACACGGTAGTTAGGCAAAGCCTGTCCAGCTTTGAGCACAGCTGCGGCACCTTCTACCCACTCACTGTTTTCTTTACCTTTTACTAAAGGTTTCTTGAAAGCGTCATAGTTTACAGAACCGTAGCACTTCTCTGCGTCGACACCCTTGCCTTTGAAGTAGTCAGCCAAGATACCGATCAACTTCTCCGCTTTGCAGTTGCAAGTGTTGAAGTTCAATTCTACGGAAGCCGGACAAATACCTTCTAATAAAGTAGCTATATTCTCCTCGTTCACCTCATCACCTTTGATGATGAACCCAAGAGAAGTAACACCTTTCGTCAAAAGGTCAAGTGCTTTCTCATTAGCACCCTTGAAGCAGCAAACTTCAATGTTCTGGCGTACCTTCCAATCGTTGTCTTTCTTCGTTCCACGAACATAAGGGAATTCACCGGGAAGAGACTCTGTAGTCTTTAAACCCTCGATGTCTTCTGCACGATAGAAAGGATTTACATTAAATCCTTCGCCTGTCTTCCAAACAAGCTTTTTCTCAAACGGTACCCCTTTCAGGTCGGCCGTTATCTTCGCCATCCACTCTTCAGTAGACACAGGAGCGAATTCTGAGAAAAGTTTTTCTTTAAGTTCTGCCATAATATTAGTTGTTTATTAAACTGGTATTAGTAATGTTCAATACTATTTTGTTCAATTACAGATGGCAAAGGTAGAATAAATAAACAGTACCGACAATGAAAAAACAATGAAATCGCAACTACTTTTAACGCCTTTTAGTGGTATTCTCCCCGTTTTCTTGGCATTTTGATAAAAAACACACTTTTTCTTCAAAAAAACTCGGTTCAACTATTGCAGAATTAAAAAATATATCTACCTTTGCATCGTCAAACAAAAACAATGACACCTAAATGGTGGATTCGTCTAACGGTTAGGACACATGCCTCTCACGCATGTAATACGAGTTCGATTCTCGTATCCACTACAAAAGCTCTCAATCTATTGGTTGGGAGTTTTTTTTTATATACCTTCGCTACCCGATAGTATCCTAAGTCTTTCATTATACACTAAATTATATCATGAAAAGTAAAAAGACCGTCTTTCTGACCGGAGCCACCGGGACGATGGGACATGCCGGATTGGTCGAGTTGTCCAAGCGGCTAGATCGTTTTAATATAACACTTTTGGCTCGTCCAAGCAAAATCAATAAAGAGAAATTAGCCGCATATGAGGCCATGGCAGGGATCCGTATCGTTTGGGGAGACTTGACAAATTATCAAGATGTCTTAAATGGAGTAATGGGGGCGGACTACGTATTGCATGTAGGTGGAATGGTTTCCCCGGCAGCGGATTATTTCCCTAAAAAAACCTTGAAAGTAAACACGACCGCCGCCCAATATATCGTGGATGCCGTAAAAGCACAACCGAACTCAGACCGGATCAAGGTAGTCTATATCGGCTCCGTAGCGCAAACCGGCCACCGTAACGCACCTGTTCATTGGGGACGTACGGGAGATCCGATCAATATAAGTGTCTATGATCATTATGCCATCTCAAAGACAATAGCCGAACGTATTTTCGTGGAGTCGGGTATTAAACATTGGGCGTGCCTTCGCCAAACCGGTATCTTATGCCCCGAATTATTATTCAAGGGTTCGGACCCAATCACATTCCACGTACCGCTAGACGGCGTGCTGGAATGGGCTACCGCCGAGGATTCCGGTCGCTTACTAGCGAATGTATGCGAGGAGGAGGTGCCGGATAAGTTTTGGAACCGTTTCTATAATATTAGTAGCGGCCCGTCTTTCCGCCTGACGAATTATGAGTTTGAGAGTAAATTGTTAAAAGCGATTGGCTGTCCCGCCCCAGAGAAAATATTCGAACCGAACTGGTTCGCTATCCGTAATTTCCACGGACAATGGTATACCGATTCAGATCTATTGGAAGGATATCTGCATTTCCGCAGTAACCAAACTTGCGACGATTATTTTAAATGGATGGCCAGCCAAGTCCCTTGGTATTTCCACCTAGCAAAGATCGTCCCTCCTATCTTCATAAAACTGGGTATGGGAGCCATCGCTAAAAAGCCGGGACTGGGAACTCGTAACTGGATCAAGAACAGACACCAAGATCGTATATCCGCATATTTTGGCTCGTATGAGGATTGGCAAGCAATCCCGGGTTGGGATAAGATCCGGACAGAACGCCCCTCCGAAACACCCGTCTTTCTGGATCATGGTTATGATGAAAGTAAGCCTAAATCAGAATGGAATATCGAGGATATGCGTAAAGCCGCGGAATTCAGGGGAGGAAAATGCTTGTCACCGGCCATGACAAAAGGAGATTTATCGACTCCACTCGATTGGGAGTGCCAATTCGGTCACCGTTTTAAGGCCTCTCCCACATTAGTATTATTAGGAGGCCATTGGTGCCCGGAATGTTTACCTCTCCCTTGGAATTACGACGAGATCGCTAAAGGAAATCCGTTCTTTGCCCAAGTATGGTATCCATTCCACGATAAAAAGGAACACAATGTATATGATGAATCCATATTCACTGACTTCAAGGAATAAAATTCAACGCATCAAGAGATTTTTGTTTTTTAGATTATTTATCTCAACGCAACATACTTTTACCGGATATTATCTGTTATAACAATATAAGCACTATATACCATAAACATAAAAACAGATTTTATCATGACAAAAGGATCGATCGGATTAAATGCAGGAGCTATCTGGAATTTGCTTTCAGATGGCCAACATTGGAGTTTTGAGGCGTTGAGAGCAAAATCCGCTCTAACAGATGCGGATCTATGGTCCGCTATCGGTTGGCTCGCTAGAGAAAATAAGATTGAAATTGATAATACCAGCAGCCACCCTATCTTCTGTCCGGGTACCAACTTTTATTTTTAAATGACATTTATGATATTTCATTGTGAAGGATTTCACTTTCTTCGCAATGAAATCTTCAAAAAAACACTTACTTTGTAACCCTAACGAAATAAAAACAATACGATTATGAATCCTACTTTCGGAGCTTCCATTCTTTCTTGGATACCACCTATGTGGACACCAGAAGCCGGTCTTTTCGCTATCCAGCAAGCATCTGCCGCCGGTTTTGATTTACTGGAAATTTTGTTGCCTCCTTCCATGGAGTTCGACGCTCCAACCGTAAAGCGACAATTGAAACAACACGGATTGAAGGCGACTTGTTCTCTCAATCTTCCCAAAGAAGCGCATATTCCTTTTTATCCCAAGAAAGCGACTTGTCTGATCAAGGAGGCGCTGGATAAAGCGAGCGAACTGGAGGTTGATTACTTGGGAGGTGTCTTACATTCCGGCATCGGGGTCTTTTCCGGCAAACAGCGAACACAAGAAGAAGAAAATACACTTTGTGAGGTATGGGCAGAGGTTGCCGAATACGCCGCACGATCTGGAATCACGATCGGCATCGAGCCGATCAATCGCTATGAAAGTTATATGTGTACCTCTGCGGAGGAAGTCCTGCGCTTTATCAAACGCGTAAACGCACCGAATTTGTCTTTGCATCTGGATACTTTCCATATGAATATAGAAGAGACGAGTTTTTATGAACCGGTTATTGCGGCTGGCAGCCGGCTTCGCCATATTCACATGACTGAAAGTGACCGGGGAATGCTGGGTGAGGGAAACGTACGCTGGGATGATTTGTTCCGGGGACTACAGGAAATCGATTTCAATGGGAATTTAGTTTTGGAGAATTTCTCCAATTCTGTTCCCGGTATGGCGGAAGCCGTATCTTTGTGGCGTCCGTCTAAATACAATGCCGATGCCTTAGCCAAAGGCAGTCTCGCCTTCATGCGTAAGATGGCACGCGAATATCAATAAAGCATCAATTACCGCAAGACCACCGCAGTATTACCGCACGGCGGTTGCAGTAATGTCATGTCAAATGAGATGGTAGCATCAATCTTATCATTTAAATAGCTGCTGAACGACAGCGCTATCCCCATCATTCGGAGCAGGTTGTATATTCAATAAACGGGCAATCATCAAGTAAAGGTTCACGTTCGCCATTTGCGGGACCTCCGCATGTCTCTTGAACGAGGGACCTGCCGCATAGAATATGGCCTCCATCTCCGGCGTAAAATTATCGTAACCATGTGTCGCCGCATAACGGGGAGATGATTTCTCTCGGAATTCTACATACGTTCCAATATGTGGAGAAACAACTAAGTCACTAACTCGAGGATTCTTTCCGTAAACAAATTTCTCAGGAATCTCGTTTTTCTTCCATACGGTTATATTCGGCACTTTCTGTAAAATCGCATAGGCAGTATCCACATAGGTTTTCTTGGGATACAATAATGTAGGAACGCCATCAAAAACACAATCGAAACTATCCCGGGGTAGATAATCATTCAAGTTCACATATTTCTCGGGATAATAGGTGGCCATTCCATGATCCGAAAGAACGATAAAATCGATCTTATCGAAAATATCCAACTGACGGGCTTCCGTGAAGAAATGATTCAAGACTTTATCCAAGTTCTCCACCACATCCAAGGTCGCCGACGAATCCGGGGTAGCGGAATGACCTATCGCATCCGGTTCTTCCATATACCACATAATCAAATGAGGACGCACATCTTCCGGCAACTTCAGCCAAGATATCACGGAATCAGCACGATCTGAAAAAGGAACCGATTTATCAAACGGCTTCCATATTGAAGGCTGACCACTCTCTAAAGGCACCTCACTACCTACCCAATAGAACGAGGCGGTACGAACCCCTTGGCGTTCCGCCGTATTCCAAATAGGTTCTCCACCATAAAATTGCGGATCAAGATTTCCCATCCGGTATGAGCTATCAAGCTCCGCGTCATAAAAGAAATTATTTACCAAACCATGGTGATCCGGATGCAATCCGGTAGCCATGCTATAATGATTCGGGAAAGTCACGCTGGGATAACACGGGCGAAACGTGGAGCGAACCCCCACATTCGCCAAAGAATCCAACGTCGGAGTATGAGCACGTGACGGATAATCAGAGCGGAAACCGTCCATTGATAAAACTACGACATAACGATCCGATTGTTTTTTCGTTTGGCAACCGGTAAAAGCCAATGAACAAATACAAAAGAAACTAACGAGTAAGAACTCAATACGATTATTCCACATATCATTAAATTAAAAAAGAGGTCCACAAAGATAGTGAACCTCTTCTAATTATTAAATTTTATCTAATGAAAGATTTTTCTTTTAGAAGATATACTTGATACCGAATTGCATCTGCCAACGAGACACATCGTTCAAATTATCCTTGAAGGTTTCGTCCAAATCTTTCGCCATCGTATACTTCAACGTATAGTTGTTCGCCGCACTCGGGCCTTGTCCTTTCGGGATCGTCAAGAACTGATATTGCTGATTACCCAAAACGGTTGTTTGTACCACACCCCAATTACGATTCAACAAATTCAAGAAGTTAGCGATATTGAAACTAAAGCGCAAAGTATGTGAGCGACCATTCTTCTGGTAAATCTTTATATCATGAGAAACGCTCAAATCCAATTGATTCGCAAATGGAGCGACAGCACCGTTACGTTCGGCATACTCACCTCTATGTTTGCTCAAATAAGGATCTTGCTCGATAAAGGCATTCATCGCTTTCCATGCATCTTCTTGGCTATCGAAATCGCCCGGTAACAAATGATCTTTTACCTCGTCAAAATTCGCAGGGATATACATCAAGTCATTGGAGAACTGAGAATCGCCATTCGCATCACCATTATAACAATAAGAATAACGGAACGGACGATAACGCTGATAAATCAAACCAAAACTTGTTGCCGCATATTTACTCCAGTTAGCCGTATAAGAAGCGGACAATAACAAACGACCATCAAAAGAACCTGCCGTATAACCTACTTCTTCCGCATTTCCGTCCAAGGCCGCACGGTACTTCCAAGCGGAAGTCGCCACAGACGATGTTCCGTCTGTTACACCTCTAGACTGCCCGAAAGAGTAAGATCCATTCAAATACAATCCCTTCAGGATTCCATCAACAAAGTTTTTCTGCAACTGGAAGGTCGTATAAAGCGAATGTCCTTTGCTGGTATTACGCAGCATCACGACATGATTCGCAGCCTTTTGATTTCCTTCTCTATCGCTATAATAGCCATTATAATATGGACGTGCATTACCCGCTCCACCGTCATTTACAAATTGCTCGGTCCGATACAATCCGATATTGTCATGATAAATAGCGTTAATGTCTTTTGAATACAGCAACTCTACGGTAGCGACCCAACCATCACCAAACTTATAATCAGCAGCGATATTACTTTTCCATAAGCCCGGATATTTAAAGTCCGGATCCGTAATCGCTATATCCGAACGTGTAGCGCTACCTTCAGCCGGTTTATAAGTATCCATATTTCCGGTGAAACCTAGTGAAGGTCTGCCGTCGCTAATGATATTGTCATTTTTATCCTTTACCGCCCGAACATTTAGGTCACCAAACAAAACACCATTGTTGCCAGCTTGATTACTGATCCATACATAAGGAGGAGTACCCGTGAAGAGTCCCGTACCACCACGTATCTGTAAGCTTCCATTCTCATCGTCAAACGGTTTGTAGTTAAAACCGAATCGAGGAGAAAACTGAGGTTTGGCGTTCGGATATTTAGAAACATCGATCTTGATGCCATCCCGATAGGTCTCGGCGGCGACTTTATCATTCGACTGCAAATCAGTCATAAAGAACGGAACATCGATACGTAAACCTAACGTCAAGTTCAATTTATCACTTACCGTCCACTTATCTTGGGCATACAAACCTAACTGGAATACATTTATCTCGGCGAATGGAAAATCATCCGTCATCGAATATCTTTGCGCATAGTATTGATACCCCGTAGAAGAAGAGTTCGTAATACCCGTCACATTGGAACCAAATCCAAAATCTTTCGGATTAAACTCACGGATATCAAATCCTTGTACACTTCCGTTATGAGCGGCCATGTATTGTTTTGTAGCCAATACGTTGAACTTGAAATCATCGACAGAATTAAACACCCAAGAACCCGGATAGTTTTGAGCGAAACCATTCTTAAAGGCACGATAGTCACTTTGCGTTCCAACCGTAATCTGATGTTTGCCAAAATTCATCAAGAAGTTATCCTGTATCTGCCAGATATCAGTGTTCAACTGGTTATTATAGGAGTTTGCCTCGGTTCCGAAAGTTGTATAAGCATTGTTGCCACCATCCAAGATATCCACTTGCGGGAAGTAACCGCCATCCATATCGCGATAATCACGCAAACGGGAATAACCGATCTTCAAATAGTTAGACATACGGTCATTAATGGTCGTATTCAAGTCGGCCATCCAAATATTGAAGTTATTATTCGTCCGGTAGAAAGAAGAAGAGAACGGAATAGCGAACGCATTCGGTCCACGTCCGTTATTCGGCGCACCAGAAGTAGAAGGGTTATTCGTATTAAACGATTTCAAATAATAATATTTTAAGCTCAACACATTATTTGAGTTGATATTCCAGTCTAAACGAGCCGTGATTCGATCCGCTTGAGTATTTGTCTTATTCACGTCGAATTTACCCGGATTATACCCAAGCTCATCACCTAAGAAATCAGATAAACCCTGCAAGACTGTCGCATCCGCCGCGGAATTAGCGGTCGTATAAGAAATCGGTTCCTCCTGACGATCCATCTCACCATTGATGAAAAAGAATAATTTATTCTTAATGATCGGGCCGGATAAGCTGATACCGTATTGGTGGTTAGAGAACTCAGAAACACCAATCGTCTCATCCTTCACACGATATCCCATCATTGACGGACTCTTCGTGTACATATATACAGAAGCATGAAACTCATTCGAACCGGATTTCGTTACGGAGTTAATACCCGCACCCGTAAATCCTCCATTTCGAACATCAAAAGGAGCGATCATCACCTGTACCTGCTCGAGCGCCTCCAAAGAAATCGGTTCCGTACCGGAAGCTCCAAGAGCAGAAGCCAGACCAAACGAGTTATTAAAGGAAGCACCGTCCACCGTTACATTATTAAAACGGTAAGAGACACCGCCAAAATTCTTACCGCTACTCATCGGAGTTAATTTCACGAAATCGTCCAAAGAACGGTTAATCGTAGGCAGCTTATCCATCTTCTCACGAGTGATGATTTCCTGCGCACCTGTACGACTTCCTGAAATAATGGGGTTCTTATCCGCAACCACGACTACCTCGTCGAGAGCTTGGGTATCTTCCCGCATTACTACATTCAGTTTCAGATCCTCACCCAAAACCAAGTTTATTCCTGTCCGGCTCTCCGTATTGTATCCAATATAAGAGAACTCTACCACATAAGGGCCTCCGATACGAAGGTTGTTAAAAGAATAAGAACCATTCGGCTGGGTAATCGTGTAGTATTCGGTACCCGTTGGCGTATGCGTAGCCTTGATATTCACTCCGATCATCGCTTCCGATGATGTATCCGTGACTTTACCACTCATACTCGCCGTCGTCACCTGAGCATGTATGGATATTCCCACGCACAACAAAAGTAACGTTAAAAGTAGATAAGTTTTCCTCATACAAGAAGTATTTATATTTAAAATAATTATAACATTTTTGTATATCGCTGCAAAGATAGGGATTAGATATCTCTTTTTGTCACAAACTATATATAATATTCATAGCATTAACATTCCTCACACAGATCTCCAGATTATTATTTTCAACCAACCACATCCATAATCCAACAATATGCAGGAAAAGCGTCTATAATTCTTTTAAATCACCGCCCAACAGGGAATGTTAGTTAAGAATCATCAAATTAAAAATTTCATAAAGAACCCTCTTGTTTTGCCAATACAAGCCATCCATCTCCGAATAAGGACATTACTCAATTCCGCTCCGTCACAGCAACTTCATGAATATGAAACAAGTATTAAATAAGAAACATACAATGATATTAAAAAATAACCCATAACTTTGCGAAAGTTTTTATTACATTAACTATTTTAAATTATGAGCAGACATTTACAGACGCTATTCCTTTTAGCTGTACTGAGTTTCTTGTTTGTCATCCCGACACAAGCGCAGGTAACAACAGCCAGTATGAGTGGAACAGTTATGTTTCAAGATGAACCCGTTATTGGTGCGACCGTTTTGGCGGTTCACGAACCTTCTGGGACAAATTATGGTACGATCACGAACGTTGACGGACGCTTTTCCTTACAAGGTATGCGTACAGGAGGTCCATACAAAGTTACGATCTCTTACGTTGGTTATCAATCTGCCGTTTATTCCGGCATTACCCTGCAATTGGGAGAGAACTACAACTTGAATGTTAAGTTGAAAGAATCTTCCGAGACCTTGGACGAGATCGTAATCACAGCGGCGAAAACGAAGTTCAATACGGAAAAGACGGGTGCGACAACCAATATCTCCTCGTCACAGATCACCTCTTTACCCACCATTAACCGTAGTATCTCCGATATCGCACGCCTTTCTCCTTATGCCTCCGACATGAGTTTTGCCGGTGGCGATGGCCGTTCCACGAACTTTACGGTAGATGGAGCGAACTTTAATAACAACTTCGGCCTTTCGGATAATCTTCCCGGAGGCGGTAACCCGATCTCTATGGACGCTATCGAGGAAGTACAAGTGGTAATCGCCCCGTTCGATGTCCGCCAGACAAACTTCATTGGTGGCGGTATCAACGCTATCACCAAATCCGGTACAAACACATTCAAAGGTTCCGCTTACACTTACTTCCAGAACCAGAATATGCGAGGAAACTCAATCGATGGAGAAGACTTGGGCGCACGTGCTAAGGAATCCAAAACGATTTACGGAGCTACGTTCGGCGGTCCGATCATCAAGAATAAATTATTCTTCTTCGCCAATGTAGAAGTGGAAAAACAACCACAACAAGTGATCAAATGGAGAGCTCGTACCGAAGGAGAGCAACCAGACGAGAATAACTACATATCTCGCACTACACTCTCCGACATGCAAAAGGTATCCGATTTCTTAAGAGATAAATATGGTTATGATACAGGATCAGCCACGAACTTCCCCGCAGACGAAAAGAATTTGAAATTGCTAGGTCGTATCGACTGGAATATCACGAATGGCCATAAATTGAGCGTACGGTACAACTATACAAAGAATACCGCATGGAACGCTCCCAACGCTAACTCTATGGATGGTGGTTCCGGCTCTCGTCTGTATAATACAAGCCGTGTAGGTTACCAATCCATGTCTTTTGCTAACAGCATGTATTCCCAAGACAATAAAGTGTCTTCCGTATCCGCTGATTTGAACAGTCGCTTCTCTGATAAGATTTCCAATCAGTTACTTTTCACTTATACGGATATCGAGGATATGCGCGGAACCAACTCTTCCCCTTTCCCCTTCATTGATATCTTGGCAGGTAAAGATGCGGAAGGTAACCAAATTATGGAGCCTTATATGAGTGCCGGATATGAATTATTTACTTACAACAACGGCGTGAAGAACAAGATCACAAGTGTTATCGATAACTTCACTTACTTTGCCGGCGACCATAAGATCACAGCTGGTATCAGTTTCGAGCACCAACTTGCTAGCAATGCTTATATGCGCAACGGCACGGGATATTATCGTTACAGCAGCTTAGATGATTTCTTGAACGGTGCCGCTCCTGAAACGTTCGCATGGACATACGGTTACAACGGTGTTTCCGACCCGAAAGCTCAGGTTACTTTTAACCAGATCGGATTCTACGCACAGGATGAGTGGAACATTCGCCCGAACGTGAAGTTAACTTATGGTATACGTTTCGATGATTTAATTTTCGACAATAGCGATCTTCAAAGAAACGACGCAATCTACGATCTTGATTTCGGAGGCAAACATATCGACACCGGCAAATGGCCTAAGTCTAGAATGCAAATATCCCCTCGTGTAGGTTTCGTTTGGGATGTGTTCAAGGATAATTCCTTAAAAGTACGTGGTGGTACAGGTATATTTACCGGACGTTTACCCTTGGTATTCTTTACGAATATGCCGACAAACTCGAATATGGTACAAAATGCCGTAGTATTCGGCACAAAATATGAGAATGGAATTGCGGTAAGTCATGATTCCCGTCTGGATCAATTGGCTGGCGGCATGATTACGAATGTAGATGATGCGATCAAGAAATTCGGCCTTCCTACCACGATAGAGAATCCGGTTGCCGGTTCTAAGATCTCTGGCGTAAAGGACAACTTCAAGATGCCACAAATATGGAAAACCTCCTTGGCTGTAGATTATCAGCTCCCTACTTCCTTCCCATTATCCGTAACCGGCGAGTTCATCTATAACAAGAACATCAATGCCGTAACCCTTGAGAATATCAACATCAAGGACCCGTCAAATTGGGAACATTTTAACGGAGCGGATAACCGTTTGATTTATCCATCTGATTATACGTATGTATCCGGTAAGAATGCGGTTGTATTAACTAACACATCCAAAGGACATGGTTATACCGCCAATGTTACGGTTAACGCTCAACCCGTAGAGGATTTGAACATGATGTTGGCTTATACGCACACGGAATCCAAAGAAATTTCCGGTCTTCCGGGTAGCGACCCTGTATCTACATGGCAGGGAATGTTAACGATAGACGGACCGAATTTCGCGACCGTACAACGTTCACGGTATGTAGTGCCCGACAAGGTAATCGCAGCGGTCAATTACAATCTACCCTTCCGCCATAAAGGTCTGCTCAGAAAAACAAGCTTAAATCTGTTCTATTCCGGTTATTCCGCTTCCGGATATAGCTTCGCTTATACGAATGATATGAATGGTGACGGTATCAATAATGATATGATGTATATCCCGAAAGATGATAGTGAAATCAAATTCAAGAATGAAGCAGATAGAACCGCTTTCTGGAACTTCGTAGACCAAGATTCTTATTTAAAGAATCACAAGGGAGAATACGCTGAGGCTTATGCCGCACGTGCACCTTGGGTACATCGTTTCGACCTTCGTATTACGGAAGATTTCTCATTCAAGGCAGGTAAAACCGAACATCATTTCCAATTGAGCCTTGATTTCATGAATATCGGTAATATGATCAACTCGAAATGGGGTGTAATGAAGAACGCATCTTCTTCCAACGGTTGCCGTATCTTGAAATATGAAGGCATGGATGATAACAAGACTCCAATTTTCTCCATGTATAAGATCAATGGTGAATATCCGACTGAGACTTATTCTTATAACCGTATCTATACTGAATGCTGGAAAATGCAGGTTGGTATCCGTTACATCTTTAATTAATCAAGAGATATAACTCCATAAAAAAGGCGGGAAATAAATTTTCTCGCCTTTTCTATTTCATCATATATCCTCTCCCCCTCGCAAGGCATCCGCAATATCTTGATGCTGCTGGGCTAATTCGTCCTCTCCTATCGCCCGGAACCCTTCCGCTAGATATTCGTGGGAAGCCGCATGTTTAGGTTTGATGCTTATCGCCTGCTGGAAATCCAGAATAGCTTCATCGTAATATTTGAGTTTCAATAGGCATTTTCCACGGTTATAGCGAGCCTTAAAAGACTTCGGGCTTAATTTTATCGCCTTGTTTAAACAAACCTGAGCGTCATAGTCCTCACCTATATCCAATAAAGTAACCCCTTTGCGTACCCAAGCTTCCACATAATTCGGATTCAAATTCAAGGCCTTATCAAAACAACGGATAGCGGCATTTGCGTCATGGGCCTTCGTTATGCACTCGTTGCCCATCAAGTAATATTCATGCGCATACTCTTTCTGGGTCTCACGAAGCGAATGCAATTCTTCCCTCAGAGCCTTAATCTGTGCCTTTTGACTATTCAAGGCTTGCAATTTCAAACGAAGCAGCCGTTGTACCATCGGATTATCCAATTCATTCCGTTTAGATACGGCGGCGGCAAAAGCCTCGACCGCCTCTTTCATATTACCCTGCCGAAAACCCTGAGCCGCCCGACCATATTGCAATTCCGCCTCGCTCTCTTTGATACTTTTCTCTATTAATGCTTGGTTATTGAATATTTGGCTGAATTCTACGATCTCTTTCCGGATAAAGATATCCCGGGAAGAGATCTTGCTTTTTAGCACCAATCCTTCCAATGAAGTACAACGACTCAACGCCACATAGGTTTGTCCCCCGGCGAATACCCCTCCGGTCAAATCAACTACCACCCGGCTAAAAGTCAAGCCTTGACTCTTATGCACCGTGATCGCCCAAGCCAAACGAATCGGCAATTGTTCGAACGTACCGACAATCTCTTCCTCGATCCGTTTCTCTTTCTCGTTATATTTGTATTTATAATTTCGCCATGAGGTAGGTTCGACCAAATGTTCTACACCGCTCTCCATCAAGACATAAACATTTCCATTCTCATCGATACCCGATACCATACCGATCGTCCCGTTCACCCAACGACGCTCATAATCATTATCGATAAAAATAACCTGCGCCTGTTCCTTGATGGATAAATTCAGCTGGGTAGGTAGTGAGGATTCCGGAAAATCCCCCTCGATCTTTCCCACGGAGACGTACTCTTCTCCGGGAAGCTCGGCCAACTTCTTCTCATTGATAAAATCAACCTGATCCCGGCGAGTGGCCAACGTGATATACATATCCTCATTCTGAGGCTCGAAAGACGGAAAATAACGACCGTTCAACGTATCCAACTCCTGTTTTCTAGCGGCATTATTACGAATCCGATCCAATATATTGATAAAAACAGAATCGGTCTGGCGATACACTTTTTGCAACTCGATCGGCACTAAATTAATGTCCTTGAACACACGAGCCGAGAAAAAGAAAGGGCTCGCATAGAACAAACTCAATATCTCTTTTTGATCCGACGGAACAACCGGTTCCAACTGGAAGACATCTCCCACGAACAATAGCTGCTTTCCGCCAAAAGGCAATCGCATATTACCGGAATAGACCCTCAAGATACGATCTACACAATCAATAATATCCGCCCTCACCATCGATATCTCGTCAATGATGATCAAATCGACCTCCGCGATAATTTTCCGTTTCTCCTTCGGATACTTAAAAAACTCAAAGATACGACCATGAGACAAACTTAAATCCGGATCATCCGGCAACATCGGCCGAAAAGGGAGCTTGAAAAAGGAATGCAAGGTAACGCCGCCCGCATTTATGGCCGCTATTCCGGTAGGAGCCAGCACCACATACTTTTTCTTCGTATGATTGCAAATATACTTCAAAAAAGTAGACTTGCCGGTCCCTGCTTTCCCTGTCAGGAAAACAGACTGGCGAGTGTGGGTGATCAGTTGCAAGGCATCCTGAAACTCCTTATTGTTCGTGTCTAACTGAAAGTCCAAGTATATAATTTTTAGATGAGACAAAGCTATGAAAATATTTACAGATCACTCTAATAATATCCCTCAAAATATTTGGCAGTCTCCATAAAAATCACTTATTTTGTGATATCAAATTAATATCAAAAACAAATCATCATGAAAGCAACCGAAAAGACATTCAACGGACTGAGAATCTCGGGGTTTATTGCCCTTTTTCTCCTATTAGCTCTATCGGGTCTCTGCTGCTATTTAATCGCAGGCACCAACGAGACTTGGAGCGTAATCACCGGCATCGTCGGACTCTGCCTGTTAGTGGTTTGTTTATTGGGATTCATGGAAATCGAGCCCAACAATGCCCGAGTAATGCTCTTTTTCGGAAAATATAAAGGGACAATTACTGATAACGGATTTTTCTGGGTCAATCCACTTTACAGCAAAAAGAAAATCACGTTACGTGCCCGTAACTTAGATGTCCCTCCTATCAAGGTTAACGATAAGGTCGGTAATCCGGTTATGATCGGGGCCGTGATGGTATGGAAAGTCAAGGATACTTATAAAGCGATGTTCGACATCGATTCTTCGTCCATTAGTATCTCCTCGAATAAATCATTCATATCACTGGGAGAATCCTCTGAATTATCCCAACGAATGCAGAATTATGAGAATTTCGTGCAGATACAAAGTGACGCCGCCATCCGTAAGATAGCTGGCATGTATGCCTATGATTATAACGAGAGCAAAGATCCCGTCACCTTACGATCCGATGACGGGGAGGTCGCTCAAAAACTGGAGGAGGAATTAAACAGCCGTTTGGCGATAGCAGGCATTGAGGTATTGGAAGCTCGTATCAATTACTTAGCGTATGCTTCCGAGATCGCCGGAGTCATGTTACGCCGCCAGCAAGCGGAAGCCATTATCGCCGCAAGAGAACGGATCGTGGAGGGAGCGGTCAGCATGGTTCGACTCGCCTTGAACAAACTGGATCAAGACAATGTTGTGGAATTGGATGAGGAACGGAAGGCTGCGATGGTTAGCAACCTGTTGGTAGTCCTTTGCGCTGACGAGGCAGCGCAACCTGTCGTAAATACCGGGACCCTACATCATTAATGTAAGAATTTAATATTAATACTAGTATATGGCCAAAAAAGATAATACTGTCAAAAGCTTCATCCTTCGGGTGGACGCTGATATGATGGAAGCTATCGAAGCTTGGGCTGCGGACGAATTTCGCAGCACCAATGGCCAAATCCAGTACATTCTGGACCAAGCCTTACGAAAGGCAGGACGGTTGAAGAAGAAAAGACTGCCCCGGCCACAAAACGACGACAAGTCATAAAAAAAGCCTGATCTTTCGATCAGGCTTTTTTATTAACGGCTAATGAACAGCCAAGCATCTTTATACTTTTCTATTTTTCGAAGTGTCGCCATGTAGCTCTCGGCATCCGCCCGGTTATTAAACTTATCCGCATAAATACGATATTTACCATCACGAACCACCTTGCTTACATTCTTACATTGCGTGCGGTCTACACCGGATATATACTCATTCGCCTGCTCCTCTGTCGGGAAACTCGCTATTACGATATGATACATCTTTTTCGTCGCCACGAGTTCCGCTTTCGGAGCGGGGACAGCGACTTCTTTCCTTACCTCAGGGGCAGAAGGCGCTTTGGCAATCTCAGTCTCCTTAGTCGCTTCTATTTTGGGAGTTACCTCCGCTACCATCTCGCCCACTTGAGATATTTGAATTTCCTCCGGCTGAGAAATAGGTTCCTCAAACCTATAATTTATCATCTCCGTAGGAACAAAACTAGCTGTATAAGCGGACAGGTTTACTTCTTTCACCGGAGTCGAAACCACAAAGAATAATGCGACAGCAGCAGCTGATGCCGCGACAACCCGGATCAACTTACGACTAACCGGGATATAGAACACATCTTTCTTTTTCTTACCCGCAAGTAAAGTAACCTCTTCCCGCTCCTCCTCCAATGATCGCAAAACCGGAAAATGAAATGATGATAAACCATACGAATCCGCATTGAATACCCCAGAATCGCCCGGCGTAAAAATGGTCTGCCCTTCCTCTCCTATAGAGAAAGTCCCGATTCGCCCCAATGTTATCCGCTTGTCTTGTTCCAAAGAAACATTCAAAGCCTCGATATCCTCTTCCAACATCAATTGAGCTTTCCGGTAATCAACGCCATACGTCTGCATATACGACTCGGAAAGCAAGCCGTCTGTATGCTGTAGCGTTACATTGAACATAACCTCTTTACGCATCGGCCGAAACGAATGTTCCTCTTCCTCATACGTCGCCGGCAAGATTTGCAGCACGAAACCACCAAACTTCGGCAAGATCACACAATCATGCGTCAGCAATAAGCGTTCAATATGTGTTATTATCCTTAACATAGAGACAAAGGTAAATATCTTTATAGAAATAACAAAAAAAGAGCACTTTTTTCCTTTGAAATGACCCGGAAAATTATATGCATGACATTCTCATTTCAAAATCCACATGACACCCATATAGTCATCCGACCCTCCATACTGGTCGCTAATTGATTTTGAGACATTATCCATATTGTAATCCAACTCTTCCGATGGATACATCCATCTTAACGGCATTTTATCAGAAGGTATATTCCTATTCGATTTCGGATTTATCGGAATATTCGGTACACCTGTCCTACGATATTCAAAGAAAGCATTGTAAGGTGTTTGAAGAAACGTCAATATGTACTTTTGCCAAATAATCTGACTCAACTGTTCTTGAAAATCACTAGCGAATTTAACGCCTTGGTTTCCGAGATATTCTTGAATATAGGCATCTGTTATTTTTCGATTATGATGGAACATAACATCATCGGGTGTATTATCCGCCACAAACCGCATTGAAGAACGAACGCCTTCCTCATAATACTCTTTGGGACTTTTTGAGATAAAACCTCTCAGAGCCATCTCAGCCAGTATAAAATTTTGTTCTTGATAACTCAAGAAAAATACAGGCTCGCCCTCCGGCAGTTCCTCGTAGCGATCATTTATTTGAGAAACAGTTCCCCCACTCACAAAAGTCAAGATCTCAGACTGCGGTAAGGTCGGGTCCACTCCACCATAAGCATCCCATTCCGAGGGATCCAACTTGGCCTCTTCTGAGCTCGGTGTCGGTTTCGCATAATAAAATAAACGATAATCTTTCAAGGCTTTCAATTTATCAACAAAAAGATTAGTCATCCTGTCATTATTCACAAAACTATTAATTTCCTTAAAATAAGGATATTTCTGTCCAGCCTTATTAGAGTACACAACTTGGAAATTATCCGCAATCGACTCAAAAACAGGTCTGCTATTGATAATCTCATTGATTCTTTCCCGAACCTTTAAATCCGGATCATCGACCTTTTTATACAGATTAAGAAGCAACTTCAATTGCATAACATTCACAGCCTTACGCCATTTCGTCACATCCCCTCCATAAATATAATCACCCTCAAAATTAGTGCCAGCACTAAAGAGACGGTCCGCCTCATCCAATTCATTCAATAACCCGAGAAAAACATCTTTTTGAGAGTCATATTTCGGGAAATACACCTCTTCATCCTCAGCTCTTAAAGCTTCAGAATAAGGTATGTCCCCCACTTGCATTGTCAAATTGAAGAAAAAGAAAACCCGTACGAAATGAGACAATGCCGTATAGGAGTTTTTCAACTCATCATTCGTCGCAAAATCAATCATCTTCGAGGCATTCCGCAAATCTCTCAAAGCATCATAATTCGCTCCACCCAACAAATTGAATGCCAGATCTATATCATTAGCCTCTGTCCACGACAAATACTTAGCTAACAATTCATCCCGGATAAAATCCTTTCCATTCCCATTTTTATAAGTGGTAATATCACGTAACAGTTCTGTTGCCAACATCGCAGATGTTACTTTGTTAGTTGAGTCGGGATTTGTATTTACGCTTTCGAAATCATCACATCCAATCATACCCAACAAAACCAGTCCGCATATCAATATATTTTTCATTTTCATACGTTTAGCTTTTAAAATTCAACTTTCAAGTTTACACCTACATACCTTATAGATGGAGAAGATATATCCTCGCCCTCAATATCCTCAAAGCCATCCGGATCCGAGAATCTAAAATCTTTGGTCAACACAAATAAGTTCTGTCCGATAAAGCCTACATAACAGCTATTCATACTTAACTTACTAATAAACTTCTTCGGCAAATTATATCCGATTGACATTTCCCTCAATTTCAAGAACGTCTTTTTCTGAACTAATTTATCTGGATTATTATGGCTGCTTCTTACAAAATCCTCATAAGAAGTCTCGATATCATTCGGAGCGAATACCCGCGTATCTGATGTAATCCTGCCATATTGATCATATTTGACCTCGCCTGATACAATCTTGACACCTTCACCCACATAATTTTTCTTGCCATTCACCACCTCATCATATCTCCATTGATTGTCCGTATCCGGATGAGCGCCGGTTTCCAACATGTGGAATTCCGTATTCGACCATGATTTTCCACCAATACGGCCATCAAAATTGAGTGTCAGCGTAAAGTTCTTATACTTGAATACATTTGCTAGACCATACTCTAAATCCGGATCCGTATAACCTATCAAAGAGCTATATTGGCTCCTAGACATCAAGCCATTCGTATTAATAATATAATTACCATCCGGATCTTTGTCATAGCCTTTATATGAATAAGAATCCGTACGAGCGCCCACGTATGTCCACAAATTATCCGGGCTGAAGCTCTCATCCAATTTAGCGTAATACCTCTTGCTCGTCGAAAGATTCAACGACACATCCCATGAGAAATCACGGACTTGCACCGGAGTAGCGTCAATAGAAATCTCCACCCCCCGACGAACATATTCTTCGTCAATATTCATCAATCTCGATTTATATCCCGTAGCGGAAGATATCCTTTGGCTGATCGTATTATTATAAGTCAACTTATTGAAATAACTCACATCTAATTTCAAGCGATGTCCTTGCAAGAAATGAATGCCCGTACCTATTTCCCATGTACGATTCGTGATAGGCTTTACGTCGCCACGCAAATAATCCGGATAACTAGCCGTATTCAAGCCATCCCAAACATTCTGTTTAATCGTATAGGCCCGATCTAAATCATAAATAGCTAAATCGGTTTTAGAGACAGTCCACGATCCTCTCAATTTCCAGAAGGGTATCCAATCCGGCAAGCTTATTATATTAGAAGGAATAATACTCACTCCCACGGAAGGATAAAAATATGATTTATCATTTGAAGGCAAAGTAGAAGACCAGTCATTACGCCCTGTAGCCTCCAGATAGTAAGTATCCTTATACCCCAATGTCAATGTGCCGAACAGACTATTTACTTTTTTCGTCTTAGTCTCCGCATCCACGATCGGACTTTCTACGGAAGCTTTTATCGAATAAAAACCGGGAACAGACAAGCCATTCTTCGTGGAAGCTTCCAGATTCTTTGTTTTCGTATAATAAAGAGAACCTCCCAATAAACCGTCAACACTAAAATCACTCAGCTTCTTATTAAACAGCAAGAAGAAATCATAATTCATGGTAAAACCAGTCTTCTTGCCCTCTTTATAATAACCCAGCGCTCCGTCTTCCCAGCCACCACGGCCTTTAGAGATCGTTCCCACCGAAGAACGAGTCACATTATTATTCGCATAAGCGACTCCTCCCGCACGCAATTGCAATTTCATCCAAGGGAGTATCTCGTACTTAAAAGACAATGAACCATTCGTCGTAAAATTATTTATCGACTTAATCTTCTCATAAGCCTCAAAATAAGGATTATCATACCAATCCGTATAATGCCAATTTTGCTTTTCATTTGGGACAAGCCAATAATCCTTGTAATCCCGCAGATCATACTCCGGACCAGTCCATAATAAAATATTGTACATATATCCGGTACCATATCCATACCCAGCCGTATTCGGCGCAGATTCCTGCGTAAAGTTCATACTACCTTCCACGCTCGCCTTATTGCCTAGTTTCAGCTCTCCACCAATATTATACCAGAATTTATTCTTACGTGAATTCGGATATTGATTCTTATCATACAAATAAGACAAAGAAGTGCGGATGCTTCCATTCTTACCAGAAGAGGATACACTGACCGTAGTATTACTGATCATACTAAACTCCAAGAAATTCTTAAAATTATTCTTACCCCTCGAAGTCAACTCCATTTCCCGATACTCTTTCTTAATAGGATCCCATTGCGTATAAACACGACCAATATCCAACTTATCGCCCCAGACATAATCTATATTATCAAATTTACCTCCAGACCCGGCGCTATAAGCCGTCTGCACCTCCGGTATTTTTAACTGTCCGGCATTAAACATATTACTGGTATTTACCTCTATAGAAAAGCCCTTATCACCCCCTTTCTTAGTGGTAATCATGATCGCTCCATTACCTCCTCGGGAACCATACAACGCAGAGGCCGTAGCCCCTTTCAACACAGTAATATTCTCAATCACATCCTGGTTGAAATCACTAAACGCTTGATTTGTAGGAACGCCATCCACGACGACCAAAGGCTCCTCTCCACGTAATTTTATCTTAGGAGCGACCCCAAATTCCGTAGAATTATACACTCGCATGCCCGAGATCCTACCACTTAAACTCGTCGCGATATTCACGCCCTTAACTTTCTCCAATTCATCTCCCTTGAACTTTTGTGTAGCATAACCTAACGCTTTCTCTGAACGAGTAATACCCAAAGCGGTAACGACAACTTCCTCCAAGGCTTTTGAATCTTCATCAAGCACTATCTGGAGAACTTTTTTATCCCCAACAGGAACCTCTTTTTCTTGAAAACCGACATAAGATACCATTAGCACATTCCCAGCGGAAACATCCAAGGAAAAGTTTCCGTCCAGATCACTAATAGTGCCGTTAGTCGTTCCTTTTTCTACTACATTCGCACCAATCACGGGATCCCCGTGAGCATCTTTCACGACACCTGTTATTTTTACCTTTTTCGTCTGTTGATTAGCAATCGGTAAATCCTCTTTTTTCGTGTCTCGACGTACGATTATTTGACGATTATTAATAATATACTCAATATCCGTTCCGCTGAATAATTTATCTAATATTATCTCTACAGACTGATCCCGAACATCCAGATTAACTTTCCTATGCAAATCAATGTTAGAACCATGATACACAAAAATAAACTCACTGTTTTTCTCAATGTATTCAAATACATCTTCTACCGTACGATCATTCATTTGAATGCTTAGCATAGTCCGTTGCGCATATAGGGAAGACGCATATATCGCAGATCCTCCAAAACTTACCAGACATAAGGCTAAACCAAGACTTTTGAGAAAATGATTTGATCCTCGGCAGAAATCTTCTTTTTTCTTCATACCTTTGTAATGTTTTTTCTTTAGTACGTAATTATTGATTAAACAAAGCTCTTGAGCCGGAAGATATGGCAGTATCTTCTGGCTCTCTTGTAAATGCAAACACGCTTACAGATCATTCCTTTCCCATAGGCAAATTATTTTAATAAAATTATATTATTCTCCCCATCTCTCTCTTGGCGTAGAAAAAGAGATTGACAAATAATCTCAACAACTTCCTCCAAGTTCTCTCTCAGGTCCAATTTTCCTGAAATAGGTATTTCACCTATCTCTTTGCCAAATAAAATAGTCCGGCCATAATAACGAGACAACCGATTTAAGACCTCTCCAACCTTACGATCATTTAACAGCATCAAGTTATCTTTCCAACAAATATGTTCAAAGACATCTACCTTTTTGATCGATATCTCTTTACCCTTTAACTCAAGCATATCATCAGGGCTCAGCACATTCTTACCATTATCGCCATTTTTCACCTCGACCTGTCCTTCCACTAATACAACGGAAGCCGCAGGTTCATCCTGATAAGCACACACATTGAATCGAGTGCCAAGCACTTTTACCTCGATCGTACTCGTTTTAACAATAAAAGGGCGAGAAGGGTCCGCAGCAACTTCCAAATAGACCTCTCCATCCACTAATATCTCCCGCTTATCTTTAGCAAAAACCGTAGGAAAAATCACCCGGGTCTCTGCATTAATATACATTTTAGTTCCATCTGAAAATACGATATTCGCACGCCGTCCTTTCGGTACTATTATTTGATCCGGCTCATCAATTTTAGTTTCTTGCTCATTCTTTTCTATTTGGTGTTCCTCTACATTTGATTTGCCTACCGTATCATAAATTACCGTAGCTTCATCTTTCAGTTGAACCCAACCTTGATCCTTCACCAAGACAATCTCATCCCCCGGCAAGGCGCCAACATTCTTTTCCTCCAACAAGGCCAAAGGCAATGAAGATTTATCATGTCCCATCATCCAAAAATAACATCCCACGGCAAGAAGCAACATGACGGCGGCCGCTACGGAAGAAACAAGATAGCGTATACGTAAAACAGAGGTCTTACGGGGAGCATTCAAACGTTCCTCCAGCTTCTGCCAAGAAGAAAGTGCCAGTCGCGAATCCACTCGCTCCTCTTCACGAACTTTACGCAACAAATCTTCTCCGGCTTGCCGAAATGAATCCTTCTCAACCATGTCCTGTTTCTTATTCACGAGATACCTGTTTACTCTTATTACGGATGGAATTCGTTTTGGTACTCACTTTTTACCGGGAAAAATAGCGAATCCGCCATTTTTTTCATTCTTACAACCTCTTTTGCCATCCCTAGGGCACGGCTGTGCCACCTTGATGGCACAACTATGCCACACCGATGGCACAGCTGTGCCACTTGGATGGCACGACTGTGCCATCAAGGTGAAAATTATTGGCACAATATATCTTTGATATACTGCGACATAAAGAGAGTCCAAGAATACATTAAAGCTCCAACGAGAACCACCGCCTTAACTTACGGAGTGTTCTAGACAATAAATTTTTACTGGATTGGTAATTTATGCCTAAAATACCAGCTATCTCATTATGCCCCAATTCATTTACATAATAAAGATAAATGATCTCTCGCTGATGGGGAGAAAGTTTTGTCAAGGCTTTCATCAAAAGTTTAACCCGGTCGTCCGCATCTGTCGTATCCAATGCGATACGGGAGAATAACTCATCCACTTGAAACACGTCCTCATATAAGGAGACATCCTCCATTTTCCTGTTTTTCTCGATCGTATCATACAGCTTATGTCTTAAAGCCTTAAGCAGATATCCTCTGACATTCGCCGTCGGAGAGAGGGAGGTATGGTTTTGAATCAAATTGATAAAAATATCCTGTACGCAATCTTCCACCAAGTTCTTGTCGGGAAATAACTTGATTCCATAATTGCGCAGCAATGCGTAAAATCGGCAATAAAGCTCACGGAAGGCTTCCTTATCTCCCTTCAGACACGATTCCCATAGCTTCTCATCGGATATTTCCATATAAATAAAACTCCCGAAGATTTCCCGCAAACATACACAAAAAACATTCAATTTCAGTTAAGAGCAATAAAAAAAATACAAAAAAGCACGTACACCACCATGAATAACGATGTACGTGCTTCTAAAAAATCACATGGGAAAATCACTTATACCGTTTGCCTTGCCACGGTATCATACCCGTCTGACGGATATGCTCCATCAAGCCATTGAACAAGTTTTTATACGTATCCGAAGATCGTTCCCCGATCGGACTTTGTTCCTTCGGATCTTCCTTTATATTAAAGAATTGGATAGGCTCCCAAGGAGTATTTTGTAAAATCTTGAAATCCCGGTATTGAGATGCGTAATATGCCTGACCTCCATATCGGGAATTACCTTCCCTTCGTACCCAATGCACCATTCGATCTCCGGTATCTTGTTCCTCACCCCGCAAAAGAGGCAAGATACTGATACCGTCGATCTCATGCGATACAGGCACGGCTGTCAGATCGCATAAGGTCGGAAACATATCCGAAAGCATGACGAAATTATCACGTACCGCCGGACGGATCTGGTTCTTCCAATAAATACCTCCGGCTACCCGGATCCCTCCCTCATACATATCCTGCTTCGCGCCTCTGAACGGGCCGTTATTCGCACCCGCATCGTCCTGCCCTCCATTATCAGAGGTAAATATAATGATCGTATTCTCCAACTGGCCATTCTGTTCCAAGGCCTCATACACACGTCCGACGTTATAATCCAAATGCTCAATCAAGGCGACAATCTTAGCACGCTTCTCAGGAAGTGACGGTTCACGCTTTTTCACCTTTTCCAGCCATTCCTGAGGAGGTTGTATCGGGGTATGTGGGGCATTATAAGCTAAATACAAGAAGAAAGGTTCTTGTTTTTGCTTCATATCCGACAGGTAACGGATCGCCCAATCAGAGAAAATCTCTGTAGCATGTCCTTGTGGATCGATCTCTTTCAAGTTCTCACGCATATAATTATTCCCGAAACGACGATGGGTATAATAATCATCCATCATATCCCCTAAAAATCCCCGGTAGAAATCGAAACCCCTTTCCGTAGGGGTATTCGGAGACTCCAATCCTAGATTCCATTTTCCAACCATCGCATTATGATAGCCTCTTTTCTTCAACATCTGGGGTAATAATACGGCATCCTCCGACAGATACCCCCAACTATCCTCTTTATGCGTACGAATGACTCCCGGTACACCTACCATATCCGGATAACGCCCGGTTAATAACGAGGCTCTACTAGGAGAGGAGACCGGACAGTTCGCATGGAAATTCGTGAAACGAACTCCTTCATTTAATAATTTATCGATATGTGGAGTTTGAATGTCCTTGGCGGCTCCTTGACAGGACAAATCGCCATATCCCAAATCATCCACCAAAATCAGCAGGATATTCGGGCTATCCGGCAAAGCCTTTGTTTGTGCGGAAGCTGCGGAAAAAGCCAATCCGCAAGCCGCTGTTAGTATATATTTATTCATCTAATCTAGTGTTTTTAAATGTCCCATTACATCATATCACATACGGAAGGCTTGATCTTCATTCCTTTCTTATGTTTCTCACCGGCCTCAATCAGCAATTTTACGATCTCCGGATGTTTCTCCGCCTGGTTGAACCTCTCCGAGATATCTGTCTCCACGTTATACAACAAGGGTTCAGTCGGAGTCTCGATCTTACAGGTTCGCAGATATTGGTCCTTGATCGTCTTAAAATAATACTTCCACTCCCCTTTACGGATCGCCATCAACTCGCTTCCCCACCAATAATAAACCTCATCACGGGCGGAATGCTTTTCCTCAAACAATAATCCGGTTTGATTCACGCCATCCAATACAAGATCTTTCGGTTGCTCGATACCCGCCATCGAGAGGAAAGTCGGATATAAATCCATCGAGGTCATAATCTCATCGTTGATCGCCGGATTGATTTTTCCCGGCATCCAACAAATGGCCGGAACCCGGAAGCCACCTTCCCACCAAGTACCCTTGCCATCCTTCAACGGACCTGCGGAACCACCATTCTCATGCTCCGTCAGCCAAGGGCCGTTATCGCTGGTAAAAATAACAAACGTATTCTCGTCCAAGCCATTTTCACGCAGAGCCTTCAACACCTCCCCAACGCTCCAGTCTATTTCCTCAACCACATCTCCGTACAGGCCTCGTTTGCTCGTTCCCTCGAAACGGGCATTCGTGTACAATGGGATATGCGGGAAGGTATGAGCGAAATAAAGGAAGAAAGGTTCCTTTGAATGATCCTTGATGAACGATACCGCTTTCTCCGTATAGCGACGGGTTAATTCTCCCTGATCCGGTTCCGATTCGATTTGCTTACCATCCAATATCAATGGAGTCGATGGAAAATTCCGGGCATGCGCGCCTTTATTCTGAACAGGGCTCATATCATTGGAATAAGGTATGCCGAAATAGGTATCAAAACCATGATCCGTCGGTAAATAGGGAGAAAACGCACCTAAATGCCATTTGCCTACACAGCCGGTCGCATACCCGTTTTGTTGTAAAACTTTGGCGATCGTGACCTCATCTTGTCCTAACCCAGCCTTTGAGTTAGGGAAAAGTACGGCTACCCGATCTCCATACAATCCATTTCGAACCGGCAAACGTCCGGTCATTAACGCGGCCCGACTTGGTGTAGAGACTCCGGCCCCCACATAAAACTGGGTCAGCTTCATTCCTTCACAAGCCATACGGTCTATATTCGGTGTGCGGATCGTGGGATTCCCATAGCAACTCAAATCCCCATATCCCATATCGTCACAGAATATGATTACAAAATTAGGCTTATTGGCCGCATCCGAGGCAGCGTTCAAACTCAAGCTGTTCGATAATACCGCCGCTGTTAAAACAGACAATGATTTCAGTGTTTTCATATGCGTATCTTTTTATTTAAGTAAACGGGGAAAAGGTTCATCTATAATACCGGCAGGACGCTGGTTCCGGCCTTCATATCCCCAATCTCCCATATCACTACGAACCTGTTCGATCCATTGATTCATCTTCGTCACTACTTCGGGATGTTTATCGATGACATTGGTTGTTTCCGACAAATCATTCGCCAAATTATATAAACGAGCTTCACCGACTTCCGTTTCCGGGAAGTGAGGGCCTTTGATACGTTCCTTCAAAGGTAAATGATACTTCCAGTTTCCCCAACGTACCGCCTGTAATTGTTGTTTCTGGTAATAATAGAAAGTCTCCGTGGGCGATGCCATCGATTCTCCCTCCAAGATTCCAGACACATTATGCCCATCTATCACCCGGTCGGAAGGAACCGCATAACCGCAATAATGCGCCAATGTCGGTAAGAAATCCATCGAAGTCACCAGATTATCAGTTTCCTGTCCCGCCGGTATTTTAGCGGGCCATCTCATTATACAAGGCACCCTGAACCCACCTTCATACGTCGTACCCTTTTGGCCTCTCAACGGACGGTTCGTACCACCGAAGTGTTCATCCGCACCATTATCGGAAGTAAAGATAACCAAGGTATTTTGATCCAATCCTTCCTCCTTTAAAGTCTCAAGCAAGACTCCCATCGACCAATCCAATTCCTCGGTCGCATCTCCATAGAGTCCGTTCTGAGACTTTCCCTTGAAAGCGGGAGAAGCCGCTAACGGATTATGAGTCATATTATGGCACAAATAAATAAAGAACGGTGATTCCTTATGAGACTTTATAAACTCCACAGTCTTATTGGTATAACGAATCGTCAAGGAATCATGACCGACAGGAGCCACTATTACCTCCTCCTGTTCCATCAAGGGTAACGGACAATACGTACGATCCATATCGTTACTATAAGGAATACCATAATAATAGTCGAAACCCTGCCGGGTAGGAAGAAATGGCAATTGATCCCCTAGATGCCATTTCCCGATACAAGCCGTCGCATACCCCTGCTCCTTCATCAACTCGGCGATCGTTATCTCACCGGGATTCAAGCCTTTATGCGAAGCTGGAAATAGCACTTGCCTCCCTTTGGACATCAAAGGTGTAGGGTCCGCATTTACATGCATGGAGACTCGCCTTGGATAACACCCTGTCAATAAAGCCGATCTGGAAGGTGTGCTCACGCTCGAACCCACATAGAAATCGGTCAGTCGTATTCCCTCTTTAGCCATCTGGTCGATATGGGGAGTACGATGCTTCGTACTCCCGTAACAACCTAAATCCCCATATCCGAAATCATCGATAAATACGATGATCACATTTGGCCTTTCCGCCGCTTGAGTAGCCACGGCCGCTCCGGAAAAAGCTAATACAGATATTAGTTTAGATATAAATTTCATTTCATCCTTCTTTTAGTTGAACATTACCAACCCGGGTTCTGATCCAAATTCGGATTCAAAGAGCGCTCGCTATCAGGAATAGGCAGTAAATCGTAATATTCCAGATATCCATTCGGGAACTTCGTCTCGATCACGCTTCCTTCATGATCTTTTATAATCATAGGATAAAGCGTCTTCCCGATTTTCCAACGTTTCACGTCTGACCAATAACGGCCTTCCAACGCTAACTCAATCCGTCTCTCATGCCTTACTTTCTCACGAGCCTCTTCACGGCTCATAGATGTCGGCAGCAAAGAGATCTTAACGTCATCCCTTTCCGTACGGATCCGGTTGAGGATAGCGATCGCATCCGCTACACTTCCATTCGTCTCTATAATCGCCTCCGCTTTTGACAATAAGACATCCGCATATCTCAGTATGATATCATTGATATAAGACTGCCCGGAAGGAGGAAGCTTTGACTCATCCTGAATCCGATATTTACGGGTACTTAAATGTTTCAACCGATTACCGGCATGATTAAACGCACCTCCCGGATACAGGTAATTAGGGAAACGATAGCCCAAGAAATAAGAACCCGGAAGTACAGCCGTGAAACCTAAACGAGGATCCCGGTTCTCATAAGGATTCTCGGGATCTACAGGAGAGCCGTCGATCGTCTCATAAGCCGCTACCAAATCATCCGTAGGGACATAACGGCTTCCACGGGTCCAACTTCCGGTACCCGTTCCGCAATACTGGTCAATATAGGAACCTTGCGAATTCTCGCCTTCAATATATTGGATATCAAACAATACTTCCTTATTGTTCTCATTCGCCGGATCAAACAAACCCTCATAACTATGGAATAGACCATATTTCTTCAACGCATCAATTTGCTCGACACAAGACAGAACCTCCTTGTATTTACCTTGGTATAAGTAGGCTCGCATTTTCATACCTAAAGCCGCCCCCTTGGTAGCACGCCCCGGCTCGGGAGCATCCACTCCCAGATTGGTGATCGCAACCTCATAATCATCCAGCGCTTGTTGCCAAGTCTCCTCCAAACTCGCCCGCTTCAAGCTACGAGCTTCTTCCGTGGATATATCCGTCAATATAATAGGTACCCCACCATAGGTTTCCGCTAGCACGGAATAAGCCAGTCCCCGTAGAAAATGAGTCTCACCTGAATATTTGGCTTTCGCTTCTTCCGACAAATCCACTAAATCCATGCAGGCCAACAAATAGTTTGCCCGGGAGATTATCTCGTAACATCTTTTCCAACGATACGTTACGACTCCTCCGTCACTAGAGCTCAATCGCCCGGCACCCAGCTTATTAAAAACCTCATCCGTTCCCCAGTTAAATGCGTTAGGGGTAGCTCCATCCGTTATGCCAAAGCCAAACAAGCCTTGATTATAAACCTCTTTTTCCCTCAATTGAGCATAGACACCATTTAAAAGGAGTTTGATATCCGATTCATTTTCCGGGAAACTCGCCGAAGTAATCTTATCCTCAGGATACAAATCCAAATAATTCTCCATACATCCCGTGAAAGAGACACATAGTATAATTGATAAGCAATATGCTAATAACTGTTTCATACTTTTAGAAATTAAGATTTATACCAAATGTAAATATTCTCGGAGTCGGGTAATAATTGGTACCCGAATCAAACGTATTTCTTTCCGGATCATATCCTTCATACCCTTTTTTCCACATAATCGTAAACAGGTTCTGGGCATTCGCATATACGTACAACCGTTGCATTTTTAGCTTTGAGGTAATCCATTCAGGGAACGCATAACCTAATTGTAAGTTCTTCAATTTCAAGAAATCGATACGATGCACCCAAAATGAGGAGTCATACGTGTCCCATGAAGAGTCAAACCGAAGCATCGGTATATTTGAGTCCGGATTCTCTGGGCTCCACGCATCCCGCCATTTATCAGAAATAGTCAGCCATTCGTATTGCATACGGGTCATGCCGCTCTTCGTAAACGCATTCGCCTGTCCCAAACCTTGGAATAAGATATTTAAGTCAAACCCTTTATAGCGTAAGCCGGCAGTAAGTCCATACGTAATTTTAGGAATCGTATTACCAAGTACTTGTTTATCTTGATAGTCTAATTTTCCATCGTTATTAACATCCTCGTATTTCAGATTTCCCATTTCCGGCTTAAGCCCATTGCTATGCATATGTTGAGCGGCTTCTTCGTCCGATTGATAGATGCCAACCGCTTTATAGCCATACAAAGCCTTATACGGATATCCCTCACGAATCAAATAAAGCTGGTCCGGAGAGTTTCCTCCTTGAAATTTCGTTACTTTATTATCGATATACGTAAAGTTTAGTCCTACGTTAAATCCAAGGCGATCTCTGCTCGTCTCAAGATTATCATAATTCACGACTAACTCAAAACCATTATTTTTCATTTCGCCCACATTCTCAAACGGTGCGGTCTTATCCCCTAATACATTTGGTATTGGCAATTGAACGATAATATCGGTTGTCTTTTTATTGAAGTAATCAGCTTCAATATTCAACTTATTACCTAAGAAGCCCAAATCCACGCCAATATCCAAGGAAGAAGTAGTTTCCCAAGTAATATCCTCATCCACCAAAGCGGTTACGGCAGCACCCGGAGCCAATGAACCTCCATAATTATAACTCAAGTCATAATTTTGGGAGATCACTGTTAAATAAGGCCAATATCCTTCAATGGTTTGATTACCTAATTGTCCCCATGACGCACGTAGTTTCAAATTAGAAAACAGATTCAGGTTCTTAATAAACGCCTCTTCACTCAAACGCCATCCTGCAGAGAAACCCGGAAAAACACCCCAGCGATTTCCCCGTTTAAAACGAGAGGAGGCATCGGCACGGAGATTCATCTCAAATAAATATTTATCCGCAAAGGCATAATTCAATCGACCAAAATAAGATGCCATGCGTAGACCTTCAAAATTTCCCTCTCCCTTGATACCTTCCGTTCCCGCGTCCACTTGGGTTAATCCTTCTTTGGGTGGGTTGGTTCTTCGGGCAAATACGTTCTTTATACTGTAATTCTCCAATTGGGTACCAAGGATAGCGGCAACATAATGCTTATCCGCAAATCGCTTGCTATAGTTTAATGTCGCTTGGAAATTATTACGCATGGTCGATACTTGCTCTCTACTCAACACAATACCATCACGATTGTAATTTTTCGGTATCGTCTCTATGCCAGAATCCGTATATCCATAAAGGGTCTCATTATATTTATCAACCATTTTCCAATTGCCATTAGAGGCCCATGTTACTTGTAAGTTCAAGTCTTTCGTAAAATCCACGGTAGCGAAAGCATTTACAGCCATATAATCCTTGGATGTTTTAGTCGCCCCGTTCGAAGCGTCTATAACCGGCTGATAAGTCGTATACAATAAAGTGCCATCATCCTTAATCGCCTCTACTGAACCGAAACGGCCATCCCGGGTATATGGAGCGATGAAAGGAGCCGCGCCTTGTTGCTGTTCGAATACACGGAACAAATCAAAAGGCTCTTGGGAATTCCTACGAGTATAATTCAAACGAGCGCCAACTCTCAACCATGAATTCACTTTATACTCCACATTTGCCCGGATACCGAACCGCTCCGCCTTAGAGTTCATCAAAATACCTTCCTGACTCAAATAGTTCAAAGACAAGAAGGAAGATAGTTTCTCCGATCCACCGCGAATGGATAAATTATGCCCTGTTATTAAAGCATTCCGATAAAGAGAATCATACCAATCCGTATTCGGATATTTATAAGGATCTGTTCCGTTTGCGAAATTAGAGATCAATGTTTCCGAGAAAAGAGGGTTCTCTCCCCCATTCACCAAAGCTTGATTCGCCATAGTCATATGCTCGGCGCTATTCGTCACTAAATCAAAATGACGTCCGATCTGCTGCATTCCGACGTAAGAGTTCAACTCTACTTGGGTTTTCTCATTGTTCTTTCCCATCTTCGTCGTAACCAAAACGACACCGTTAGCGGCCTTTGATCCGTAAATAGCCGCACTAGCCGCATCCTTCAAGACTGTGATACTTTCGATGTCACTCGGGTTTACTTGGCTGAATACCCCTTCTACTCCGTCAATAATCACCAACGGGTCCGAATTATTCAATGTACCCCAGCCACGAATTCTCAATTGCGCTCCATCATCTCCCGGCTTACCCGAATTCTGGCTGATCCACACGCCGGAAACCTTTCCGGAAAGTGCTTGAGAAGCATCAGTGATCGGACGATTCGCCAATTCCTCATCAAATTTGACTGAAGAAACAGAACCTGTCAAATTTACTTTCTTCTGAGTTCCATAACCAACAACCACAACCTCATCCAAAGCCTGTGTATCCTCACGAACAGTGATTATTATTTCCTTATTTCCTTGAACCGGGATATCCTGCGGCATATAACCGATATAAGATACCTGCAAGACATCATTTTCCGAGGCCTCAATCAAGAAGTTTCCACCCAAATCGGTAATTGTACCATTATTCGTACCCTTCACCATCACATTTGCCCCGATTATCGGACTACCTAAGGCATCCACCACCGTACCTGTAATTTTATGAGGCGCTTTCCCCATCGGGGAACCAGCATTCTGCTTACTGAATAAGGCGATCTGCTTATTGGTGATCTCAAACGTAAGTTTCGTGGTCTTCAGCATAGAATGCAAGGCTGACTCAATCGGTTGGTCGGATACGCTCAAACTTACTTTCTGACCCAAGTCGATTTTATTACCGTCATAGAAGAACGTGTAACCACTGGCAACCTCTATTTTTAAGATCGCCTCCTTCAACGGTATATTCGAGAATGAAACGGATATTTTCTTGCCTGCAACCTCACCGGCTAACAAACGTAAAGAAAAGAATAGAAGAAAGAATATCGCACATAAACGGTTTCTTCCTTTCATAAATTGTCTTTTATTCTTCATATATTTGCATGATATTTAAAGTTAACATCTTTACGGCTTTACACAAACGGCCAAATTTGAGATAAGCTGTAAATAGATTTTAATTTGAATCAGGGATTTCTCCCGGAAGGCTTAAGTTTCTGCTTAAGCCTTTTTCTTGCATATTATCCGGTTTATCTCATAGGCATTATTTTTTAGAAGGTTCGACATGTGTTATTTTTACGTGATCATTCCCATCGAACATATAGGAAATCGGATTGATACGGGACATGATCCGCAAGATCACTTCCAGCGATTCATCCTTGATTGTAAAGGTATAGGCTTGCGAATCCGGAATGGAAGGATCTACCTCAATCTTCACGTTATACCATTTCTCCAGATAGCGGGTGATGTATCGTAATGATTTCGCCTCAAACCTCACACTCTCGCTTGCCCAGAATGAGTCATAGAACATATCGGCTGAGGTTATATCCAAAGTTCTGTATTTCTTGCTCACGGAGGCTCGCTCGCCCGGATGCAGATAAGCCTCTTGCCCTCCGGCCTCTAAGGATACAGAACCTTGGAAAAGTGTAACCAAGATATTTTCCTCCTTTGAGTAAGAGTTTACGTTAAAGCGGGTTCCATGTACCCTCACTTTCACCCCGGAAGTTGATACGACAAAAGGATGTCGACTATCTTTTGTCACATCAAATAAGGCTTCCCCGCTTAAATCCACCTCACGATTCTCAAAGAAGTTCACCGCATATCGCAAAGAGGAACCCGAGTTTAGCCAAACCACGCTACTATCCGGCAATATAATCTTGGATTTACCACTTAAAGAGGAATAAGACAATTTGCAGGAAGAGTCCGTCCAATATTCCGTCTTGTTATATAAAAAAGAAAAAGTGAGCGAAAGCACCAATAACACTGTAGCTACAGATACCGCCATCCAAAACTTCCACAATGGCACAGATTTCGGCTTTTCATCCTTCCGCAACATCCGGCTTTCCATTTGCCTCCAATAATAATCAGTATCTGGCGTATAGGTCGAAGTCTCCTCCCTAATCTCTCGCCACAATGATTCAAGTTCCCGGAACAGGAGCGTATTCCTTTCCTCTTGAAGCCATTCGCAGAACAGCTTCTCCTCCTTTTCATCCACATCGCCTTTCAAATGAGAGATAATGAATCGCCATGGTATATCTTTATTCATAAAGCATCATTTTTATAGTATGACACTTCAAAAGAGGATAACCCTACATGCTTTTTAGTATTTTTGTTGAAAAGAGAATATCACCACAAATAATGATAGGCATCTCCCAAGTAAGCCCGGATATGTTTCAAGGCTCGCGAGATATGTCCCTCAACAGCTTTTACGCCGATATTCATTTGATCGGCTATATCCTTATTGGATAAGTTCTCCATGCGGCTCTTGTTGAAAATGTCTTGGCACTTTGGGGGAAGAGATAAAATAGCCTCTTGAATCAAACGTTGTAATTCTCGTGTTTCTAAGGTATCATCGTTCTCAAAGCGTTCTAGGGATGAGAAATCATTTGTCGGGACAAAATGCTCGTTGTCTCTCAGATAGTTTAAGGCCCTATTTCGTGCGGACTGAAAAAGATAGGCTTTTATGGTTACTTGAATTTGCAATGTCTCCCGTTTTTCCCAGAAACCAGTGAATATATCCAATACGATATCTTCCGCCGCTTCCGGCTTCTTTATATATAAATGAACGAAACGGCATAAGGGAGCGAAATATAACTCAAACAAATGCTTAAAGGCCAGCCGGTCACCTGCCCTTATCAATCTCAAAATAAACAAATCGTCTATCAAGTCATCCATTACTCCATCCACCTTGTTTATCAACCTAAATGTTCGCTACAAAAGTAATGATTTGTTTGAGATTGAGAAGAAAAAACACGTACATAATACCCTATGAGTAACGTACGTGTTTCTACCAATCTTGTACAAGACAATTACAGATTAATTATCTGCAAAGTCTCCCCTTTTGTATTCAAGGCTTTCAGTGTCATAACTTTCCCTTTTTTCGACAAGATCATGACGGTCGCATTCTCCGGTCGATTCCCCCCTCCTATCACAACTGGGAAATTATTTCCTACGGAACCTTTTGGCCAATAAGCGAAACGATGTGTATGCGCATTTATACTTACATCGAACGGAGCTTTAGCCAGCAAGCCCCCCCACAAGTCCAAACAAGGAAGATAGCTTTTCTCAGACATACCATAAAGAGGGATATGATGTATCAAGACCTTCTTCGCCGCTTTTTTATAGGCTTTTCCTGATAGCTCAGCCTTTAAAAAACCAACTTGCTCCATACGTAAACCCGCAAAATCATTCAAGTCATAATATACCCAAGTTGAATCGGGTTTATCCTCACCACAGTCCAAGATAACGAAACGAGTATCCCCCCAGTTGAAAGCTCCATATGTTTTATCACCAACGTAATCAAAAAGCTCTCTTAACTGAATCGAGTAAGCATTTCGTATTTCATGATTTCCCCGCAAATAAAAAACAGGAACATTTTCCGCCTTGACCTTCTTATTCAAATAAGAAAGAAAATGAACTACTTCCGATTCGTTTCTAGGATCATCTATACAATCCCCATTAAACATTACAAAATCGTAATCAATCCCTTCTATTTGATCTGCCAACAGGTCTAACACCTCGTTTTTCTTATGCAAGTCATTAAATATCAAAGCCGTAAAATCCGTCTCCACCGAAGTAGGTATCGTAAATGAATAAATATCCGAATAAGCGGTTTCGCCAAATTCTTTCTTATAAGCCTCATATAGTGTTATTTCACGGGAACATACCCGATAATAATAAGTTTCTCCCGGTTTAAGACCTGTCAAGCGAACCTTATGATGCTTGTTGTTGCAAATAACCTGTCCGTCAACGATCGTCTCCGCACGTTCTCCCAAATTACGATCCGTACCATACTCCACCCAGCTATGTACAGGCACATTCGTAAACCAAGAGACCGTAATCCCATTCGACAGCGGATTCTGCAAATAAGGTTTTGTCCGGAAAATATCAGCCACACCCGCTTTCAATCGCACATCTACGAAAAGAGGCAAATGATCCGAGGCGATCGGTTCGTCATAAAGCACCTGACGACGTAAGACAGAATATTGATTTCCATTATCAAATCCATAAATAAAATCGATACACCGGTTCGGACTCTGGCCCGGAATCGTGTTATCCTTGTAATTGTTCAATGGCATAAACTTCTCTTGCAAGGCATTTTGAGTAGGAGAACCTTGGATAGAGTTCATATCTCCCGCCAAGAACAAAGGTTTACGTATATCTTTCAACGCATCAAGAATAATCGGAACCGATAGCACCTGATCCTCCTTCGTCAATGAAAAATGCGAACAACACATCACATACTCCTTAAACTCTGCCACCAACAACAAACGCCGCTCTTCCCTGCCGGGAAGGGGCAACATCCAATAGCTCAAAGGTTTCTCCTTCGACAAGATGCCAATACCATACTTTCCTCCTTGGTAATCGATCGAAGGCCCATAAGTATAATACATACGAGTACGATCCGCCAACTCTTTCAGTGCGAAAACACCATTACTCCGAACCGACGCACTATCCAACTCCTGCACAGCTATCACATCCGGATCTACCCGGTTCATGATATCCGCCACACGCTGATAATCCACCACTTCATCCATACCCCGGCAATTCCGCACATTATAAGACATCACACGAAGAGAATTCTCCTCCTTTGACTCAATGGTCGTTTTCTGCGCGCTTAACGTAAACAAACAACTCACCCATAAACAGGCTGCAAACACTACTGACCTTTTCATATTATATCCTTTTTTAACGAGTTGTAAAAATACAACCCGCTTTCCATTCCTCCAATCATATACCATCATTCCAACCCGGATTCTGTGTCAAATTCGTATTCAGCAAACGTTCCTGGATAGGTATCGGATATAGATAATCCTTTTTCTCATCCCAAGTCTTCTTGATATGAGGATTCACCACAATACATCCATGATTTCCATGTTCCAACGTAACATCACTATTCAGTTTCAGATACTGGATTCCTTTTCCTCCTAAATCAGGTTTCTCATTTTCATAGATACAGACATCAATATTGCCATCTCCATCCAAATCAAAAGGACCGATATTCGGGAAATACATACCCTTAAACTGCTCCGTAAAAGTAGCACCCTCTTTCCAGCGCATCATATCATCCCAACGGAAGCTCTCCATCACCAGCTCAATCCTACGCTCCCGACGGATCTCCAAGATCACCCCCTTGTTGCCACCGTTTACATGCGGATATTGTTTTTCCAAATAAGGATCCGGGTTTGCGTTAGCCTCCGCCATATTGATAGAAGGCATATCTACCCGATCTCTAAGCAGCTTAACCGACTTATCCAAATCGGCTTGTGTCAATGTACCTAGCTCAGCCTTTGCTTCCGCATAAATCAATAAAGCTTCCGCAAAACGAAACAAAGGCATATCATTTATATCCTTATTATTCGTATCCCACTTACGTTCCGTCACGAATTTAATCATCTGATATCCAGTCACGGTTGATCCAAACTCCTGCACCAAAGTTTCGTTCTCCCCAATTCGGGTATATCCCGGCGTACGTACCGTCTGGCTTAAACGAGGATCTCTACCTTTCATCTCTTCCGTAAAAAACATCGTATCATAGCCCGGTTGATCCGTAAAACGTTTTCCGTCACGCATCAAATAACTGTTTACGAGTCGTTTCTCCAAACCCGGACGACCGAAAGAGGCAGTCATTGTATAATAATTGAGATTATGATACACTTGGAACTCATCGCTATATCCACGAGCAAGGATCACCTCATCCTTAATAGCCTCGTGCGAAGCAAAAAAGTTCAGATAATCGCTTTCCGGTTTTCCCATACTATAAATCTTATACCCGCTCTTTGTCATCAACTCGTCCGCAGCACTCACCGCCTCATTCAGAAAACGCTCGTAATCTGGCAAATTAAACTCATCGTGATATTTCCGGAAAGTACCCTCATACAAACAGATACGTGCCTTCAACGCCAAAGCCGTCCAATGCGTAACCTCATTAACCTTTTTCTCCTCAGGCAAAAAGGCAATCGCATTATCAATATCGGCCAAAATATGATCCAGTACCTCCGTACGAGATGTACGCGACATCATCAAGCTCTCCTCATCTTTATCATTTAGGGCATGTTCATACCAAGGTACATCGCCAAAACGTTTCACCTTGTCAAAATAGAAGTAGGCTCTGAAAAAACGGGCCAAAGCATCATAACGAAGTCTAGCGGCCTCATCTACACATTTGGAGGAGTTATCCAAATAGAAATTTATATTCCTTAATTCCTCCCATGTCCACCCTCCATCATTAGTCGGTACGATCCGAGTCCCGCGGATTTCATCTGCCAAATCCATCTTGATAATATTATCTACTGCCTCACCATAAATATCACTAGCACTGGGCAATGCGTCATAAAAAGAATTAGAATAAAGCCGCAAATCGTTTTCCGTATCAAAAAAGGTATCTGGAGAAACAGCATCTAACGGATACTTATCCATATCACAAGCCGTCAAGCTAAGCCCTATCGTTATTATATAAAGTAATCTCTTCATTTCGAATAAGTCTTTAATTTATTAGTTAAAATGTAATATCTAAACCTACAGAGAATGTCTTTGACATCGGATAGCTTCGTCCGTTACTATCTGCCACCGGTTGCTCCGGATCAATATAATCTGTAACAAACGGAGTCCACGTAAGCAAATTCTCTCCACTTACATATAAACGGCAATGTTGCACAAAGACTTTTTTCATCCAACGATCAGGAAGCGTATAGCCAATAACCAAGTTCTTCAAACGCAAATAACCAATATTTTGAATATATTTGTCATTCGGATCTCTCAAACATCCACCACTATTCAATGCCGTATATCCTCTCAACAATGGGAAATATGCGTCCGGATTCTCCGGAGTCCAAACCAAGTCATTAAAATTCTTCGGAGTAAACGAGAAATAAGGATGCGAATAGGGTCCCCAGAACTTATCCGCATTTGCGCTTGGATACCAATCCCTACGGCCGATGCCTTGGAAGAAAGCCGAGACATCAAAACCATTCCAACTAGCATTCAAATTAAGTCCATAATTATAGCGAGGCTCTGAGTTTCCTATGATTTCCATATCACCCGGATCATCAGCGGTCTTCTTTCCCGGAGAAATCACACCATCACCATTCAAATCACGGAACTTCAAGTCACCCGCACGCAAATGTCCCCATTCACCCGGAGCCTTTTGAATCTGTGTATTTACCAACTTTTGATCAATCTTCCAGTTTGCGGCTTCTTCGTCTGTCTTAAAGAAACCATCGATCCGGTATCCCCAAATCTCACCAAAACGCTTGCCTTCATAATGATTTGCCAACAACTTGTTAGGATTGTCATAACGAGTAATTTCAGACACCGCATCACCTAGTACAAACGATACGCCATAATTGAACGGTTTTCCTTTCAAGTCGAATTGATCTTTCCAACTGACCACCAACTCATATCCCTTGGTTCGAAGATCTCCTGCATTCTGTTGTGGAGAAGCCGCTCCATATACTGCTGGCAACGTCTTTCCTGGTACTAACATATCTGTCGTATTACGTACATACGCATCACCTGATACGTTCAACCGACTATTCAAGAAACTAAGATCTACACCAACGTTTACAGTCGTCGCCTTTTCCCAAGTCAAGTTGTCGATAATCGGGTTCGGCGAACTTACGTTTTGCGTCTTCTGTCCATCTATCAACCAACTGGATAAGCTTGTATTCATTGTTTCGATATAAGGATAATAATTCGGCTTGCTTGAATTTACTGCCTGATTACCCAATGATCCAAAAGAAGCCCTGATCTTCAAGTTATTTACCACATCTTTTGCCTTTTCAAAGAAAGATTCCTCGCTTAATCTCCATCCAGCGGATACAGATGGGAAAAAGCCGTAACGCATACCCGATTTAAAACGAGACGTTCCGTCATAGCGGCCATTCACCTCTATCAAGTACCGATCATTAAAATCATAGTTGGCACGGAAAAAGGCACCAAACAAAGCATAATCGTACGCACCTCCACCAACCAACATATCTCCAGTCGCCAATTCCAAATCACTCAACGATTCTGATATTAAATTCTTTCGGGAAGCGAAAAGACGAGAATGTTTCTTATTCTCATAGTTTACACCCGCAGTCAAACCAACCGTATGTTTCCCAAACACCTGATTGTAATTAGCATAAACATTCGCCACATGCATCGGGTCAAACCACATTGTCTTCTTCAATTGATCCGTATTATAATTAGGAACTTCCTGCACAACACCAGGCTCAATAGAGTAAGTCGCTACCGTAGATCGATACCAATCGTCCGCTATATAAAACGAATAAGTATAATCCGCATTCAATTTGATATGTTTCGCAATATCAAATTCCAAACTGGTAGTTGTCGTAAACTCATGGATACCTTTCTCTCCTTTTGTTCCTCCATCCAACAACATCGCATAAAGTCCATCACCAATGGAATAATTATTTTTCAGCGTATTATAAGTAGCCGTACCATCTGGATTCACTGGTGCATAACAGGGTAAAGCATGTACCGTTACATACACAAAGTTAGGATTGCCTCCACCCTCGCGACCATAATAGGTGTAATTCTTGTCGTAATAGGAGGTATTGTTCGTTACCTTCAAGAATGGGAACAATTGCGCATTAATCTTACTACGGAAATTATAAGAGGTAAACTTATCCGTATTAATCTTCATAATACCATCTTTCGTATAGAAATTACCGGAGAGTAAGAAATTGATCTTCTCTGTACCACCGGATAAATTGATACTATGAGATTGAGAGGGCTGGTGAGAATTGAACACTGTATTCCACCAATCATAATTACCATAATAGTTATAGATATCTTTTCCGTTCACGTTCTTCACGACCGTCCAGGGTCTGGAAGGGTCTTCCGTCTTATCATATCGGCGAGCCTCTAATTCAGCCATATCCTCATCCGTATAACGAGTATAAGTATTACCCGTGGCACGACGGAAAGCCTCATCCAACAATGAAACCGCCTCATATCCAGAAGTCATAAAGTCCGTACGAACCGTTGGCTTGGATGTCGCAAAGAAAGTTCCATAGGAAACGCTCATCTTACCAGCCTTCGCACTCTTCGTTGTCACCAAAATCACACCAAACGCACCGCGAGCACCATATACTGCCGAAGCGGCTGCATCTTTCAACACAGACACAGATTCAATATCTTTCGGGTTCACACGGTTGATATCGCCTGGAACACCATCGATCAAGACCAATGGTTCGCCTCCATTAATTGATGCCTGTCCACGAACATTAATAGAACCTCCCGCACCCGGTTCTCCCGTAGAAAAGGTAATATTTACATTTGGCATGGTTCCTTGCAATATCTGAGTCGCATTCGACACTGGCCTATTTTCTAATTCTTTAGCTGTAACTTGAGCTACAGCCCCTGTCAAATTGACTTTCTTTTGTACACCATATCCAACCACAACAACTTCATCTAAGTTCTGGGTATCCTCCACAAGCTTTATATCAACTGTTGATTGATTTTTCACCGCAATCTCCTTGGTATTATAACCTATATAAGAGATTAAAAGTATATCTGAAGAAGAGGCTTCTATACTATAGTTTCCATCTAAATCTGTAATGGTGCCAGTGGTAGAACCTTTTACTATAACATTAGCTCCAATAATAGGTTCTCCATTCTGATCTGTTACTTGACCTGTTATTTTTTTTGACTGCTGATTAATC
This sequence comes from Parabacteroides sp. KHUB-02, assembly GCF_056640955.1. NCBI lineage: Bacteria > Pseudomonadati > Bacteroidota > Bacteroidia > Bacteroidales > Tannerellaceae > Parabacteroides > Parabacteroides sp. KHUB-02. The sequence continues at coordinate 2,785,763 of NZ_JBWQEV010000001.1, forward strand.
GGCTTATTCTCTATACGGTTAAACAAATAAATTTTTCCGCCATTCACCTCATAACCCAACAGCGTTCCTTCCGTCAATTTATCCAAGACCTGGGTAAGTTCCGCATTAGTAAAATTCAGACTTACCCTTCGATCTACATCCACAACTTGTTTACTATAAGCGACATTAAAACCCGTTTGATCTGTAATAGCCGCCAAAACTTTCTCCACTTTCGCATTCTCTAATGTTATAGAAACCCGCTGAGCCGAGGCGGTAGCCGTGAAACTCAGCAAGGATATGACTAAAAATAGAAAGGTTAACTTCATGGCATTCGGTATTTTCTCAATTAATATTAAAAGGCACCTACGCCGAGGGCTTTCTTGCTTTTCTTTCATATATTTGTATTGATTTTAATAGTTGGTATTAGAAATTTATTTTTAATACGACCGGCAGCCGAAAAGGGTAGGAGCTTTTCGGCTGTTCTTATGTTATCTATTTATGAGGAATCCATACGCATATCTATTTTAAGGTTAACACTCTGTTTCCTGCTCTCCTATCAAATAGACACACGACAAATCAAAAAGGATGAGTCGTTATAGCTAATTTTTTTATTTTTTCATCCGGACTTCTATCTTACCCCCTTTTTCCTCGAATAGTACAGGCGTGATTTTTTCCAATTCTTTTAATACCGTGGTCAAATTGACGCTATCGGTCGTTATCGTATACGTATATCGCAAAGCGGCAGAATCCTTCACGTCAAAGGATATATCATAAGTTCGAGCCAATGTTTTCATTACGTCCGATAAAGGGGCGCTCTTAAATACGAGCACATTACGTCTCCATGCCGAATACATCTTGACATCGTGGGAACGGAGTACCTCACAACGTCCGGAAGCCTTGTTATAAACCGCTTTTTCTCCCGGGCGTAATTGATAAGATTTGAAGGATCTTGATTTCAACTCGATAGATCCTGTCTCTAAAGCGACGAATATAGCTTCTTCCTCCGGATAGGCTTTCACATCAAAGGTAGTACCCAACACTTTTATATCCATATAAGAAAGATCCACGATAAAAGGCCGATTCTTGTTCTTGGCGACCTCGAACCAAGCCTCTCCTTCCAAATAAACCTTACGTTCGGAGAGACCGAATTTTTTCGGATAACGAATACGGCTTCCCGAATTCAAATGGACCTTACTTCCATCTTGAAAAAGCAGCTGCATGCGTTCCCCATTAGGTACGTACACCTCGTCATACCCACCATCCGCCAACAAATCCACTTGTGAGTTTATGCGTATGAAAAGTCCTATAATTAAAGCAATCGGTATAAAGACCGCAGCCGCATACGCTATAAAACGGCGTATTTTTTGTCGGCGGAGTTGCCGCATAATATTCTGATACATTACGGCTGAGGGTATCGGATGGTCGATCCATGCCTCTTCCTCCCCCATATGAATCGTTTTCTCATCCTGATCGATACGCTCAGCAAGCCATGCCTGTCCTTCCGGGGTCTTAAACCAACGAACAACCTCACAAGACTCCTCGGAAGTAGCCTCATTATTTAGCGTTTTCTCTATGATCGATAGATCGGGTATTTTCATATGCATTTCCTTTTATCAATTGACACGCAAAGCCATCAATAGGATGAGTTCCACAAATATAAAAGAAATAAAAATAGTCTCTCGAAATGTGCCCGCAGTATTTTTATCGCTTGCGCATAATGTGTTTTTACCGTGGGGACCGAGATATTCATCTTATCGGCGATTTCTTGATTAGAAAGATTCCCTTTCAGCTTATACAGACAGACTTGGCGTTTCTGCTCCGGCAAGTGATCGATCGCTTGGTAAAAATGAGACATCATATCTTGTTCCTCTATCTTTATAAGCAGTTCATCCTCATATTCCGGCGCTGATTGTACGATCTCATAATTTTTCTCTACGGCGCTATTATTATTCCGGATCTCATTTAATACGTGATTCTTTAGCATTGTATAGAGATAGTTCCTTAAATTCACGTTCACCATCAGTAGGGAACGTGCCTCCCACAATTTCAGAAAAACTTGCTGTACGGCATCTTCCGAAGAATATGTACTTTTCAAATATTTATAGGCCAACACATACAATAATTTATGATACCGCTCATAAATAACAGTAAACGCATCCTCGCTCCCCTGCCTCAATGAGGTGAGCAGATCTTCATCGCTCCGTATGGATTTCTGAAAAAAAGACATTCGAGAAGACTATATAATATACGATTCGCTATTTAACAGACGTTCCGCTTCCTCCTTCATGGCATCCGGCACCTGTGTAACCGCACCTTCACTGATCGATCGGATAAATTCCGGATACTCTCTACGATAAACATCCAACATCCGGTTCGCAAAAACAAACATCATCGTATATTGGATATTCGCCAGCCGATCACATATTTTTATAAAAGAAGCGAATTTAGTCTGCCGTATTCCTTGATAATACAGGTCATTCGCCCGTTCTCCCCGGTTTCGTCCTTTTTCATTCGTTAAGGCGTATACGATTTCCGGAACTTGGTCTTCCAAGTGCTGTCTCACGCCTTCCGGCAAGACAAAGCCTCCCCCCTTGAACTCTTTCAGGAATTTCACGACATCATTATAGGTCATCCGTGCATCTTCTATCGTATCATGCAGAAAAGCAGAGGCATACAATATCAGTATATCCGCCTCGGTCTCAGCTACCAGATATCCGTAGCGAGAGACATACGATACCGTCATTTTCAGATGAAATCCATAAGGCAACACATGATCATATTTCTGATTCACATCATCATGTATACGAAAAGCAGCCTTCTCCATACTGCAGATCCAAGGATAATAACGCTTTACTAGAGCGATAAATGATTGTTTTTCCATTCTTTCGATACTAAAGATTAATCTTTACGCATGGCAATAATACACAGTTCCGAAACCGCTGTTTCCGAAACGACGGTTTCTACAATGCGAAGATATATAAATAATCGAATTAAATCACTATATATCAAATTATTTGCCACGGACTCCCACACGTGCAAGTGAAACATACCGTTTCCTTTCTTTATTATGGATATAATTATTATATTTGCAATAAAATGTATTTATATTATGGAGACAATCGCAATGATGAATCCTTTTGTCGTGGGTAGGTATGTATCAGACAAATATTTTTGTGACCGTGAGGGAGAGACAAGCTTCTTGATTAAACAGATTGAGAACGGACGTAATGTCGCATTGATTTCTCCACGCCGTTTGGGTAAGACCGGATTGATCCAACATCTTTTTCGTCAAGAATCGATAGAAAAAAATTATCATGCGTTCTTTGTGGATATTTATGCCACTACTTCATTAACAGAGTTCGTATATCTATTAGGAAAAGCCATCTATGACGAATTGAAGCCAAAGAAAACGGTTTGGACGGAACGGTTCTTTCAAATCATAACCTCATTGCGTGCGGGTTTTAAACTGGATATGGTAACCGGAGAACCTTGTTTTGATATTGGGCTAGGAGACATTCAAGCACCACAAACAACACTTGATGAGATCTTCGCTTATCTAGAGACCGCAGATAAACCATGTATCGTGGCGATCGATGAGTTCCAACAAATTGGCGGCTATGAGGAGAAAAATGTAGAAGCGTTGTTGCGAACCAAGATTCAACAATGCAAGCAGACTATGTTTATCTTCTCCGGCAGTAAACGCCATTTGATGAGTAATATGTTTAATTCCTCTTCCAAGCCTTTTTATCAAAGCGCTATTAGTATAGGACTTGAGCCAATACCCATTCATATCTATGTGGAGTTCGCCAACCGGCTTTTTGAGCAAAGGGGAAAGCTTATTGACAAATCCGTAATAGAAGAAGTTTATCGGATGTTCGATGGCTATACTTGGTTTGTGCAAATGATAATGAACGAACTTTTCGCATTGACCGAAGAGGGTGAGCGTTGTAGTATGGATAAGATAGAAATAGCCCGCAAGAATGTGATTCTAACACAAGAAAGTAGTTACAAGGATCTACTTGCCAATCTTGCTCCCAAACAAAAACTTGTTTTACAAGCTATCGCCAAAGAGGGCAGAGCAGAAGGTCTCACGTCATCAGCATTTATCAAAAAATACAAGCTACCCTCAGCCAGTTCTGTACAATCTGCGGTCAAACCTCTGTTGAAAAATGATTTGATAACACAGGAAGATGGCTTTTATAGGGTATATGACTACTTTTTCGCGGATTGGATGGCTAGAATATATTGACTCTCTTGTATGTAAATGTCAGAAAATAAGCAAATCTTAGTAGGCACTATCCGTTACTGAAGTAAATAATTTACGACTTGAAATGTAAATTCCTTATGCGGTGAAAATGAATCATTTAGACAACATACTTAATCGCTTGCAAAAGGCTTCTCAAGTGATTAGTTATTCACTCGACAAGCCGTTAGTTATTCACTTCAGAAGCCTATTACACCCTGCAAAACAGATAAAATTAGGGAGAAAAGAAGAGTAACCATCAAATAATATCCAGCCGTTCTCTCAGTTGTTTAAAATAGCGATGCGAGGCGATCCTCTCCTCCTCTTGGAAGGGGGGATAGAACTCGCATCGTAAGGTCTTATTCTCGATGAACATCAAATAAGTCAAGTTCACAATGCAATCTTGGCTTATTTGAACAAACGTATTATTGATAGACAACAAATCTTTCGCTGTCGTGCTCATTTTTAGTTTATGAGTAGTACGGGAAGTCAAGACAATCTGCCAGCAACGCTGGTCTCCCAAGAACTGAAACAGGAATATCTCCTCACAACGGACTAACAAAAGACCCGAAACGGTTTGGATCGCAAATCGACTATCCCGATTCAATATTTTCCGCAAAGATCTCTCCATGCAGGCAACATCCGCAGGTTCTGTCGTATGAAAACGTTCGATGAGTGCCGCTAACTCATCAATTAAATAAGGTTTTAACAAATAATCAAACGCAGAGGCACGTAGGGCATCCAATATATATTTATCGTATACCGTATAGAAAACGACTCTCAAGTTCGGAAGAATATCATCCCGTATATCATCCAGCAAATCAAAGCCAGACATGTCCGGAAGTTCCACATCCAAAAACACCAAATCCGGTTGATACTTAAGAATATGCCTCTTGCCCAATTCAGCCGTTGTCGCTGTATCCAATATCCTTATTTCCGAGAAAGCCAATAGATCGTTTTGCAATTTTTGAATCGATCCAAGGTCATCATCTATGATTATTACTGTTATTTCCGGTTCCATACACGCTTCCATTTTCCAACAAAGTAAAATATTTATTGTTAAGATAAAAAATTAACGACTTACCATAAATAGTGCTTTTTACGTATAAGTTGCAATATTTACGTTTATCCTTGCGTTTTTCATGCTTATCTGTCATTTTTTATTTTATGATCTTGGTTAATTACCATTGATTGATAAACCCTATCTTTGCAAATACAGTTATAAAATAGAAACAATATATTTATGTCTCGAAAAATAAATCTTATTATATTCCTCTGTTTCATTTTATGCGAGGTATATGCCCAATACGTACCCGATGTATTGGGAGATGGTTATTTACGCCGTACCTTCCAGATGCCGGATGACTATGAGGGGAAGGTGGTTTGCACACTGGTCAAGAAACCTCAACTGGATAGCGTAAAACAGGCCGTGCTGTATATCCATGGCTATAATGACTATTTTTTCCAGAAACAATTAGGGGATAGCGTAAACGCTCACGGATATAATTTCTATGCGATGGACTTGCGGAAATACGGACGTTCGATATTGCCCAATCAAAACCCGTTCTTTTGCAAGAGCCTAAAAGAGTATTTCGCTGATATCGATACCGCTTTAGCCACCATCCGGTCTGAAGGCAACGAGCGGATATTATTAATGGCGCATTCTACAGGCGGATTGATCACACCTTATTATTTGAATAGTAAAAAAGGGGAGTTACCGGTAGAAGGGCTTATCTTGAACAGCCCTTTTCTGGATTGGAATTTCGGATGGTTCATGGAGAAAGTCGTACTGCCAACCGTTGCGTTTGTCGGGAGGCTATTCCCGAATCTTACCGTACAAGGACTGGGTGACCCGAATTACGCTTATAGCTTGCTTAAGCAATATAAAGGAGAATGGGAGTTTGACACGAACTGGAAAATGATATTCGGGCATCCGAAAAAAGCCGGATGGATCAAAGCCATACAAGAAGCGCAACAGACGGTACAAAAAGGGTTAAAACTGGATTGTCCGATACTAGTGATGTCTTCCAACAAATCTTTTCCGGAAACAGAGACATGGCATGAGGAATACATGACCTCCGACATCGTCTTGGATGTTCAAGACATTCAAAAATACGGGGAGAAACTAGGAGACAAAGTCACGAGAGATACCATACCAAACGGCATCCACGATCTGATCCTATCTCAAAAGCCCTATCGGAACGATGCCTATCAAACTATATTCGAGTGGTTAAAGAAACAATAATGGTTGCACCAAACATATAAATCCTTACCTTTGCGCCCAGACAAAACATTTATATATACATGAAATCAGTGCGATCAATTTTTATAGGTCTGACCTGTCTGGGGATGGCAACGGCTAGTTTCGCTCAAGAAAAAGAGACAACTCCGGAAGCGACTACCTATAAGGCCGAGATATTCGGATCGGTAGCTAGTGGCGATAATACCCCTTTCTGGATGGTTAGCAATCGATACGGAATTGTTCCTTTGGAAGCGAATAACGGATATTTGAATGCGGGAGTATTCCATAATCAAACTTTTGGCAAAGGTTTTCGCTGGGGAGCCGGATTAGACGTAGTGGCCGCAGTTCCTCGTCATCGCAATTTCTTTATCCAACAAATATATGCCGAGTTAGGTTACAAATGCTTGCTATTGAGTGTAGGAAGCAAGGAACGCTATAATTCTCTTTGGGATCGTTGGCTTAGCTCGGGCGATATCGTACAATCTGCCAATGCCCGCCCGATTCCGGAAGTGAACATCAGTATACCGGAATTTACCGTCGTTCCTTTAACGAAAGGCTGGATGCAAGTCAAAGGAGACTTTGCCGTCGGTCGTTCTTTCGACAAGGATTATCTGGCTAACTTCACAAACAATAAGCAGACTTATGTAGATAACGTTTTATGGCATCATAAATCATTATTTGTACAGATTAAGGATACACGCAATGACTTCCCGTTATCCGGCGTAATCGGAGTACAGCATTGGGCACAATGGGGAGGAACCTCAACCAATCCTAAGATCGGAAAGCAGCCTCAATCCATCAAGGACCTTATCCGGGTTATTTGCGGCAGCGAAGGTGGTGGCGACGCAACAGTCTCCGATCAAATCAACGTACTGGGTAATCATTATGGCTCTTACGATTTCAAATTGGCTTTTACACAACCTAACTGGCAAGTATCCGCCTATTACCAACATTTCTTCGAGGATAAATCCGGTATGATATTCGTAAACAATACCGATGGATTATGGGGAGGACAATTGGATTTACCAAAATTCCCGTGGTTGCGTAAGGTGGTCGTGGAGTATCTGGTTACAAGAGACCAAAGCGGACAGTTCCACTTCATCGATTTTGATCACGACCTACATCCCGGCGTAGGTGGCGGTGGTGATGATTATTATAACAACGGAGAATACACTACCGGAGCCTCTTATTTTAACCGAGCGATAGGTTCTCCTCTGATCACAAGCCCAGAGTATAACGAGGCCGGTTCATTAGGATTCAAGAACAATCGTGTTCGTGACTGGCATTTCGGTGCGGAAGGCGCTATCTCCTCACAAGTATCTTATCGGGTATTAGTCACCGTGATGAATAGTTGGGGTAGACATGCCACCCCTTTCCTTAGCAAGAAAAGAGGAGCTTCCGGACTTTTAGATATCTCTTATCAACATCCCCGTTTATCGGGATGGGAATTTACAGGGTCTTTGGCAGCTGATGCCGGTTCCATGTTCGGCGATAACTTCGGATTCAGCCTGAAAGTAGCGAAACGTGGCATCTTGAAAAGCTGGAAATAATAACCTAAATTATTTATATTCTTCCCACAAGGCAGATGCTATGATTTCTTGAGTCTGATCAGCGAACGCTTGCATTCCTTTGTGGGAAGTGTCTATATTCTCGGTAGAAACCGCCGGATGGATCACCATCTCCATCCGATGACGATGGACATTCAACGACCCGATCGGCAAGACATCAAATGGCCCGTTTAAGGTGATCGGAATAATAGGCAAATGCTGATCCAGAGCCATTTGGTAAGCCCCTTTCTTGAAACGAATCATTTTCCCGGTATACGTACGCGAACCTTCCGGGAAAACAACCACGGAAGCCCCGTTCCGAAGACAACGCTCCGCCTCCAAAACACTACGAGCGGCAGCCTTCGGCGTAGAATTATCGACAAAGATAAAACCAGCGGCACGGCAAGCGGCCCCGACAAACGGAATCTTAGCGATACCCGCTTTCATCACCCATTTAATGGGAACGCCTAAGAAACCATATATCAAGAAAATATCAAACGCACCTTGATGATTGGCGACGAAAACATACGATTGTTTCCGGTTAATATGCTCACGTCCTTTTACCGTCACCGGACAAAGCGCCAGATAGCAAGTCAATCGAGACCAGATCATACCCGGATAATAAGCGAAGATTTTCTCTCCCCCCAATAGACAACCGATGATAACCGTCACAGCCGTAAGTATAGTCAGTACCAGAAATACAGGTACAAAAAACAGCCACAAATAAACTATGTAAAGTATTCTTCCCATACGTAACTATATTATAACACAAATATAGAAGCTAATTTCAATCGTTTCATTATTTTTCTCCGAAAATATTTTCACGATCGGGTTATTATTGCTTTATTTGCGGTAGAAAAGAAAATAATTATAAAATATCTATAACCATGAATGAGTTAATTAAAAATCTAGGAGTGATCGTACTCATTATTGGTGCGGCAGTTTTGGCTGTACCGTTTTTTACTGGTGGTATGACAAATAGTATTCTACTTACAGGTCTGGGATTGGTTCTCCTTGGCTATTTTGGTCATATCGTAATCAACAAACGAGTAGAATAATACACGCTACTTAGATTTAAAAGGAAATGAAAAAGGGCTATTCGATAAATAGCCCTTTTTCATTTATTGTTGCTCCAACCAAATCTTTACCCCCTCAAGTAAAAGCTGGTTCTCATCAGCCTTCTGGGTAGAGAGCCGTAGATAAGTCTCATCCAAGCCCCGGAAATTCGAAGCGTCACGGATCAAGATTCCGTAATTATCTAAAAGGAATTGCTTTAAATCAGCGGCTGTACCCTTCTTCAAACGGACAAGGAAGAAAGTCGTAGAGGTCGGGATTACCTCCAAGCCATCCAATTTACTTAATTGATAAATAAAATCTGCGGTCTCACGCTGCCATTTACGGATCGGCAACGTAAATTGCGCCGGATGGATCAAGATATATTTACTTGCCTCGATAGCGATAGCATTTACCGACCAAGGTATGATATACTTGTTCACTTTCTCCGCGATCTCCGGAGAAGCGACCAGATAACCGATACGCAAGCCGGGGATATTATAAGCCTTCGAGATAGACTGGACAAGGATTAAGTTCTTATGCGTTTTCACGTCACTCGGCTTTAGCATGTCTTCCGTCGTAAAAGCCACGTATGCCTGATCAATAATGAAGGTAGTCTGCGGATTCGCTGAGATCAAACGGAGAAGCTCCGTACGATGGATCAGCTTTCCATCCGGATTATTCGGATTACAAATCCAACAGAAATCCTGTCCCTCCAAGGATAACTCTGATAAATCGTCCGATGTCGGGAAGAAAGAGATCTCATGCTCATGCAAACGGCAAGCGTCCTCATATTCAGAGAAAGAAGGAATAGCGATCATGGATTTCGCACCTCGCCAAGCTTGCGCTAACAAATAAAAAGCGGTGATCGAACCATTCGTCACTACGATATTCTCCTCCTTGATCTCATACCGGCGGGCCAACAATCTTTTCAAGGTAGCGGCATCCGGCTCCGGATAACGAGTCAGCTTATCAAAATGCTCGATCAAATGTTCCTTCAGTTTATCTAAATTAGCTCCGTGCCACACATTCGAGCTAAAGTTTATCTTTACCTCGTTCTTTGCGTTATAAAAATCATCACCGTGTCCGTATAACATATACCTGCTTTTTAATTAATACCTTATCTGTTAAAACTGTCACAAAATTACGAATCTTTTTGGCTTTTCCTATCAATCGCCTTATAGATCGCATCCTGTATGCGAGTACGTATATCAAGCGATCCCAGTTTATTATTTGCCCGGCTAGGATTCACCCGGTTACTCAAAAATATATAAATAAGCTGGTTATCCGGATCTATCCAAAAACAAGTACCCGTAAATCCTGTATGTCCATAGACCGAGGCGGGAGCCAAAGCCCCACAAGGCGAGGCTTTCGGATTACCAATCACCGGCTTATCAAATCCTAGCCCTCTACGGCAAGTCGGGCTCTTGCTTTGTGTAAACAAACGGCTGGTTTCCAAAGAAAGATAGCGCTCGCCGCCATAAGTCCCTTGGTTTAGCATCAATTGGAGCACCTTCGCCAGATCATTCGCGTTCGAAAATAATCCGGCGTTTCCAGAAACACCCCCTTGAAAAGCGGCCGCCTCATCATGCACATATCCGCGAAGCAATTGACGGCGGACAAATCCATCTTGTTCCGTAGGTACAATTTGCAAGGTATCCATTCGCTTCAACGGATTATAAGTGGTATGCCAAGCCCCTAACCCGCTGTAGAAATCATCCCGAAGAAGCTGGTCCATCGGAGATTTCATCAGATTTTCCACCATCATTTTCAGCATAATGAAATTCACGCAACTATATACGTACCTACCTCTCGTACCCAAACGGGATTTCTTGATATCTTGAAGGATCGTATCTTTAAAGGAATCACTCACATAGAAATTACGGGCTACCTCAGTCGTAAATCCGGGTTTCCGTGTATCTGATACTATATCCGGAAGATATTTAAAATCATTCCGGACATACGTTTTAGCGTCAAAACGAACCGGGTGCGTGGCGTTCTTCGCCGAACTATATAAACTGCCTTTATAACTATCCTTATCAATAGCATCCAGATAGAAATTAATAGTTGGAGTCACTCCCGATTGATGATATAGTAACTCTTTTATCGATAAATCCTTTTTATTAGACTCTTTCAACTCCGGTATAAAATCGGAGATCTTATTGTTCAAGGTGAATTTCTTCTCATCATACGCTTTCATGACTGCCAATAAAGTCCCCGCCGCCTTCGATGCCGAAGCCAAGTCATAAACTGACGCCTCCGTGACCGGCTGCCTACTTTCGTAATCAAAATAACCAAACGATTTATTATAGATAATCATGCCGTCCTTCGCAACCAACACTTGGCATCCGGGATAAGCCTTCTCATCCAATCCCTCTTTAACGATCGACTCAATTACATCCAAACGGTCCGGATTCGCTCCCACCTCTTCTGGCTGGTGATACCCCAAACGAGTCTTTTCCGTAAAAATACCAGTACCCGCATAATACAATCCCGGAATTGAAACCGGAAGTTTCCCTTTCGCCGCAATACCACCGAATATCACTTGGGCCGCATATTCCTGCGCTAAGGGAGTGCCCTCGTAAGCCAACACGACCGCCTTCGCCTTCTCGATCGACTTCTTATATTCCTTACAAGCATATGGTAAGGTAAAGAAAGTATAGACCAACTCTTTCTTCGCAGCCAACTGCCTCAACGCTAAACTCTCGGGAATGCGAATCGTATGCACGCCACAAATGATCACGTCGTATTTTTGCAATTTATTATAAACCTGTTGGACTTGGGTAGCCGTAGAACGCCGTCCGATACTAAAGCAAGCGATCGAATCATATTCGCCCAGCATTTTCTGGAACTCATTACCAACCCCGTCTCCAATCGAGAGCGCTGCGATCTTTTTCTTATTCAACTGTTTAAGAGGTAAGATCGTATCCTCATTCTTCAAAACAGTAATAGCCTCCGAATTCAACTTCGCCGCCATCCATGCCGCATGCGGAGAGTTCAAACGTTTCGATAAGCCTTTTGTTTCGACCGGCTTATAGGCATTCAATCCAGCGATATATTTGTACCTTAATATTTTCAAGCACTTGGCCTCGATCGCTTCCAGATCCAATACCCCTTCTTCAATAGCCTCTTTCACGGCCGTAAAATCATTGATTGGAGCGGCCGGAGCGAGCAAGATATCATTCCCCGCAAGCAAAGCCTTCACCGAAGGATTATCCGTTTTCTTTGTGGAAGCCCCTTTCATCGCTAAAGCATCCGTAAAGCACAGACCTTGAAAACCGAGTTCTTTCTGTAATAGATCCGTCACGACCGCCTTGGAGAAAGAAGCCGGCTTATGACTTTTATCCAAAGCTGGAACGTAAAGATGTCCCGTCATTATCCCGCCGAACCCATCATATATATAACGTTTAAAAGGAAGAAGTTCCACGCTATCCAAGCGGGCCCGGTTATGGCGCACGACGGGTAATGTCTCGTGCGAGTCCTCGGAAGTATCTCCATGTCCGGGGAAATGTTTGGAGACAGACAAGATGCCCGTATTTTCCAATCCTCTTGCGTAAGCAATACCTTTCTCCGACACAGCCTCCGGATTCTCGCCAAACGAACGCAGGCCGATCACGGGATTATCCACATTGCTATTCACGTCCATATCCGGAGCGAAATTTATATGAATTCCCATTTCCCGGCACTGCCGTCCCACCTCTTTTCCATATTCCTCGATCAAGGCATTGTCCTCGATAGCGCCTAGCATCATGTTTTTCGGGAAACGGGTGGTTCCACTTAATCGCATGGAAAGTCCCCACTCCCCATCCAAAGAGACCAACATCGGAATCCGGGAAGCCTTTTGCAAACGATTGGTCACCTCCGCCTGCGTCACCGGATCCCCTTTATGGAATAAGATGCCCCCGATCTTGATATCGTTCACGTAACGCATAAGCCGTTGCATATTCCGGTTATCGGATTTAGGATTCGCTATAACCATAAATAACTGCCCGATCCGTTCATCATAACTCATAGCGTCAAACACGGAATCAACCCAATGATTCATCTTTTCCTGATCCACCGCACGATAAAGGTTCGGGACTGTTTGCGCCCCACTCGATAAAAGGGAAATACAACACAAAAGCAAGATACCAATCTGTCTCATCACAACATTATCATTATTACTCTCCAAAAATAAGAAAATATCGCAATAGTAACGTAAATTGTGATAGGGGTTTTTACTATCTTTCCTGTCTCGTAATAAAAAAGGAAGTACTTCATGAAGCTAATACTACTCATAATCTTGATTATCTTCGGCTTTCAATCAAGCGCTTGGGGACAGGCGCCGACTCTCAGTATCGAGGCTAAACAAGAACCGATCCAAGAAATCATGAAAAAAATAGAGCATCAAACAGGCATGACATTCTCCTACGATCCTTCTATTCTCAAAGGTATTTCCCGGATTACATTCAAATCTGATAACCAATCCATATCGGAATGCCTTACCCGGCTATTCCAAAAGCTCCCTCTGTCTTATCAGATAAACGGTACCCACATCATCTTGAAGAAACTCCCCCGCTCAGTAACCATCAGCGGATTCGTACGGGATAAAGCGACTACAGAATATCTAATCGGGGCCTCCGTTTATGACTCTCGCACACAAAGGGGCACAGCTACCAATAACCACGGTTTCTTCAGTCTAACCTTACCGGTCGGGGTAGTCCGTCTGGAGACTTCCTACATCGGATACGGACGTTTCTCACATACATTCCAACCGCTCGAACGGGATACCGTGATGGAAATTCTGCTGGAAAGCGGTGAGGCATTGGCCGAAGTTGTCGTTACCGGTAGTAATGACACACAAAACCCGATACAAGCCCCTCAGATGGGAACGATTAAAATAACCCGGAAGATGATCAAGACCATCCCGACCTTATTCGGTGAGGCTGATGTGATCAAAGCCCTGCAAACCCAACCCGGCGTATCAGCCGGAACGGAAGGATTAGCCGGGATGTATGTCCGTGGGGGGAATGGAGACGAGAACCTGTATATGATAGACGGAATCCAACTGTATCAGGTCAATCATCTCGGAGGACTTTTCTCCGCTTTCAACGCCGAGGCTTTGAAAGATGTGGATTTTTATAAATCCGCTTTCCCCGCCCGCTATGGGGGAAGGCTTTCCAGCGTAGTGGATGTGCATACTAAAGATGGCAATATGAAAGAGTACCATGGTAGCGCTATGCTAGGATTGACCTCCGGTAACTTAAATTTCGAAGGGCCGATCATTAAAGACCGGACTTCGTTCAACGCCTCCTTCCGTCGCTCTTGGCTGGATGCCTTATCCGCACCGGGTTTGGCGATCTACAATAAAATTCAGAAAAAGAAGGGGGAGAAATTCAGCGCACGCTATGCTTTTACCGATCTGAACCTAAAAGTGAACCACCATATCAATGACCGGAGCCAAGCTTACGTTAATTTCTATTTCGGACAGGATTTCCTAAAAGGAGGAAGTTCTGAGTTCTCCGTAGGTGATAATATAACCCCTTTCGAGAACAAGGACTTTGGAAAGATGCGCTGGGGTAACATCGCATTGTCTTCCGGCTGGTCGTATGTGTTTAACAACAAGATGTTCGGTACCGTCACCTTGGCTTATTCCCATTATCAATCCAAACTAAAACAAGAGACTTCACAATACTACGGAACCGAGGGTGACAAAGATTATTCTTCACGGTTTATCGAGACCTCAACCCGAAACGGTATCAATGATTTCGGAGTCCATGCGAACTTCGACTATATTCCTACCTTGGCACATCATATCCGTTATGGTACCGACTATCTTTACCATCGTTTCAGCCCGGAATATATCGAGGAAAAGACCTCCGAGAATTTGTCTCCGACCAAACGAACTACCGGAGACGAGCGCCTTTCAGCGAATGAGTTGGCTGTTTTCGCCGAAGATGACTGGGCGATATCTCCCATTGTCCGGGCTAACGCCGGATTACGCCTGAACATGTACAATATACAAAAGAAGACATATGTCTCCTTAGACCCTCGTTTATCCGTACGCTTCCTGCTCACGAGGGATCTAAGCCTTAAGGCCTCATACGCCCGGATGAATCAATACGTACATCAGATTAGCGAAAGTTATATGAGTCTCCCTACCGATATGTGGATGCCGGTCAGCAAGAAATTAAAACCATTGGTGAGTGATCAAGTATCCGTTGGCGCTTATTACAATCTGCACAAGAACTATTCCTTCTCGGTGGAAGGTTATTACAAATGGATGAATCACTTACTGGATTATAAAGATGGTTACAACTTCTTACCCTCGTTCGTCGGTTGGGAGGAGAAACTGGCCGCCGGTAAGGGGTGGGCCTATGGAGCGGAGTTTATCGCCCGGAAAGAGACGGGGCGTATAACAGGATGGATCGGATACGGACTAATGTGGAGCGACCGGCAGTTCGACGAGATTAATAATGGCAAACGTTTCCCCGCGAAATACGATAACCGCCATAAGCTGAATATCGTCGCAAACTGGAAGATCAACGAGAAATTGGAACTAACAGGAAGCTGGACTTTCATGACCGGAAACCGGGTTACGGTGGCATTCGAGAATTACGAGGATTTGGGCCTCACTCCTGTCCCTCCGCTCTTACCGGAAGGAGGCTTGGACTATTTCACGGAGCGTAATAACGTACGTCTCCCCGCTTACCACCGCTTAGATCTGGGGATTAATATTTATCGACCTAAAAAGAACGGCCATCTCGGTATCTGGAATATCAGCGTATATAACGCTTATTGCCAGATGAACCCGATAACTATCCATAAGCGGTCTTGGATAAACTACAGCCATTATTTCGAGACGTTATCGCTCTTACCGATCATTCCGTCTATATCATATACTTATAAATTCTAAAGAACATGAAACCTATATTCTATTTATCAATCTTATTATCCAGCCTGCTCCTAACCTCCTGCTACAGGAAGTTTGACCTAGAGGAATATCGTACTACACCGAAAATGGTGATCAACTCGGCCTTCTCGCCGGATACAGTCGTAATGGCCAGCATATCCCGCACATGGTTTCACTCAGAGAGCAAGCCGGACGTGACGATTCGAAACGCCAAGGTGGAATTATACATAGACGGGATCTTCAAGGAGGAGATGCCTTGGAAAGAATATTCCTATTGGAAATCTTCTCGTTGGCTCGGAGAGGATCGAGGTGGATGGGTAACAGATACGCTTTATATATCGAATACGGTTCCACAGCCCGGACAAACCGTAAAGATTGTAGCTTCCACCCCGGAATATGGAACAGCCTCGGCGGAAGATAAGATTCCTTCCAAGACCGAAATCAAAGGCCTGCGCATAATTCCCCGTAAAGAAGCTACCGACAACGGCGGTACCCTTGTCGATGGAGATGGGAATATCTCCTACATAGAAGAAAACGATGTGCTTATCTATCAAATCACTTTCCAAGATACCCCGGGTAAATCAAATTACTATTCTCTACAGATATGGGGAGATGACGACCATCTTGGTGTCCTGTTGGACTTCTCCGTAGATCCCGTATTCACGCAGCAACAAGGTATCTTGGATGAGGTTTTCGGCTCCTCGATGGTAAATTGGCGGGGACGGGTATTTTCCGACGAGCTGTTCGACGGGAAGGAATACACGTTGCAAGTAAAAGAACAACTTAGGTCCGATACTAAATATTATACCAAACGCCATATTCGTTTATATTCCCTGTCCGAACCCTATTACCAATATCTGCTATCTTTACAAAACATCAAGAATGAAGGTATCATGGGCGGACTTACGAATGTAGGTCTGGCCGAGCCTGTCCGAATCTACAGCAATGTGGAAGGAGGAACGGGAATCGCTGGTGGATGTCAATGGTTTGAATCCTTGGTAGACATAAAAGATTTAATCAAATAGCGAGCAAAAAAGCATCTATCTATTGCGAATCAAATATTTATTTCGTTACTTTGCACCCGCTTTACGTAATCTCTGTCGGGAAATGTAGCCCGTTAAATTGCGTTTCATTATAAATTACAATTAAAAAGCTATAAACAATGGATTTAATTAAGATTGCAGAAGAAGCGTTCGCTACGAAGAAGGAACTTCCTTCATTCAAGAGTGGTGATACGATCACGGTAGCTTACCGTATCAAAGAGGGTAACAAAGAGCGTATCCAGCAGTATCGCGGTGTTGTTATCCGTATCTCCGGTCACGGCGACAAAAAACGTTTCACAGTTCGTAAGATGTCTGAGAACGTAGGTGTAGAGAGAATTTTCCCGATCGAATCTCCGTTTATCGAAAGCATCACGGTTAACAAAGTCGGTAAAGTACGTCGTGCTAAATTGTACTACTTGCGTGCCCTTACCGGTAAGAAAGCAAGAATCAAAGAAAAGAGAGTGTAATCTCTCCGATTCTATTGCCATACAAAAAGCCATCCAGCGGAATGCCGGATGGCTTTTTGTTTATCGTTTCTTACAATGCCCATCGTAAGCATCTAACAATGCCCATTCAAAGGAGCTTACGATGGGCATTATAAGAACCTTAGAATGGGCATTGAAAGAATCATATATCCAAATCACGCCACGGACTACCGTCCGGAGGACAATTTACAGACGATACGAGTACCATCCGTTGCCTCGATAACGAGAAGTAAGGGGCTACGTATGGATAAGCGATAGATATCACCTTGTTCCATTTGGCCGTTAGTACCTAATAAGTCCCCCTCGAACGAATAAACCATCAATCTACGGATCGCTTGGCGAGCAGTCACGCAGAGTTGGTTCCCGGAGAAAGCGATCGTGACTAGTTCCTCCCTAACGATCGTCTCATTGGCTACCGTACCTTTGGTATACACCGCACGAATAGCGGGCAAGGCCGCACGTAGAATATTGACATCAAAATCATAATTCAACGCTTTCGACAATAACTGATCTAGCAAGTACCATCCCATAAAGGTATGGTCTACGATCGGTTCAGCCTTCAAGTTAATGACATCACCTCTATAGCGAGTCACTTCCGCCCAACCGTTCTCTCCACCCTCTACTTCCAAGTCAACGGGTAATTCCCGAAATTTAGCCTCTAGCTTACCCATATCTTTACCGATCAAGATCTCATGGCTCATCTCCGCCTCCGGGATAAACACGCCATCCAAATACCAACCTTCAAAAGCATAACCCGGTTTCGGCATCGCGATGATCTCGACCGTTTGGCCGGGAATGGCTTCGCCTATCACTTCCACCTCGCCGCCTTTCTCCGTAGATGAAGGATCATCCGGATTCGGCCCGGGTACGATCTCCACCTCATCCACCGGTGCCTCTCTCGTCTTGAAACGAGCCTCGATCGTAGTGGTTCGCTTACTAATAGTCAACGTATAAGAGATGTCGGTAGACAGGCACATACCCGCCTCATCATACCAGCCGATAAAGTCATAGTCTTTCGTAGGCGAGGCGATCACGGTCACCTCATCCCCTAACTCATAGATACCGTTTCCGCTTTGCGATACATAGCCGGCCTCCGGATCGGAAGTGTTTACGTAAAGGCAATACCCGATCTCCGGCTCGATAGGACTTTGCGGCTTCCAGTCGTACACGGCCCGCAGGTACACATGCTTGCCCGGCATGGTGAAGCGATAGGTTGTCTCTTCCGATACATTCTTCCCATCGCTCTCCCAATGGTCGAACACATAATCGGGATAAGCATGGGCGATAAGTGTCACCTCTTTGCCATTCTCATAAATACCTTGGCCACTCTGTTCTACCCATCCGGCCATGGAAGGAGCGACGGTCGTAATCAGATTATAATAACCATCTCCCGGCTCCGATGGATTCTCCTTCGGGTTAAAACGTAGCTTGGCAATCAAGCGAGCGTTTTTCTCCGTAAGGGTGAAGGTATATTCCGAGAGGCCGGACAATTCTTCTCCATCAGCGGACTGCCAAGCCACAAACTCATAATCCGTATGCGGATAGGCCCGTACCGTTACTTCCGTACCCGTATCATAAATGCCGGAGGGATTCGTTTGCTCCAAATAAGCGGATCCGTGGGGATCCGTGGAGAGTAAGAGCGTTAGTTTCCCCGGCTCCGGTGGAGGAGTCGGATTGAACTCATCCTGCGCATAGACTTGCCCGATGGATCCTCCGAGGAAGATCCAAAGAGACAAAGCCATCGTAATATATCGAAACAATCGTTTTCTCATAGCGATTACCATTTAATGGAACAAGTCTGACGCTCGCCCGCTTTTGTCGTCCATGTCATGTAATAAATACCAGACTGAGGTAGGGCCATACGTACCTCACCATCCGTCACTTTACCAGCGAAATGAATACGACCCGCCGCATCGCATACACTCAAAGTTTCCACATCACGCAAGCCGGACACGATCAACAAGCCTTCTCGCACGTTCCAGCGAATCGACGCATCGATTGCCTCAACAGAAGTCACCACATCGCTTCTCAGCTCAAAGCGGTCAGAGAGGGTTCCAGCCTCGGCCTCGAAGGTATAAGCCTCTTGGTTCAGGTCGCATACGGCACCCGTCTGCTTATCCACTAACTGAATACCTTTGCCAATCCTCTCTTTCAATGAGATCGTATAGCTTCCCTTAGCTGGCAGGACACATCCAAGGCGTACCACGCCATCCGCTACCGGACGCTCGTTGATAGCCAATCGATTCCCTTGCGTATCCAAGCTATAGAAAGAGGCGGCCTCCGCATTCGGACTGCCGAACTTGGCAGCATCAAGACCGATCTCATACTCCAGCGAGGCAGCCTCGTTGAATACCACACGGGTACGGTCGCTTGCCTTCTCGCCTGCCAACAGCAGGTTGACAACTTGACGGTTATCCACACTACGTAACGCTGAAGCTGCTTGCGTTTCCCTCGGCAGGGCAGCCACACGGCCCTCCGGATTGAATACTAAGTTGGAAGTCTTCTTTTGTACGAAGAAGGCCGTAAGCGGTGCCAGATAGACATCCTTATCATCCTGCGTATAATACTCGTAGTTATTCAAATCGGGAGACCAAACCGTCACCGTAGCGTCCAATCCATCAGCGAACAATCGCTCCACGCTATAATAGGCGGGATACGGATTCCCCACGAAGTTCCAATTGGCATTCATGGCATTATCCGAAGCGTAGGTATTCAACGGAATCGCCACGCTCGCCCGATTAAGGAGGGCTTTCATATCACCGGTCTGGGTAGTAAATCCATCGGCCATCGTATCGTCGCTATTGAATTGGATAATATATCCCTTATTTGCCTTCAAGGTCTCCGAGTCGCAAAGCTGTCGCCAAGACTCACCCACTCCCTTATCGGCACGAGACTTGCCATCGTATTCCCGTACGACAAAGCGAGCGTCGCTGCTTGTCAGCTTGATCTCGGACATCTTCAAGTCGTAGGGGAAGGATACGAAATGCCAATAGTTACTCCTAGCGTTCCAATTGAAGGAGATCGCCTCGGTCTGTATCTCAGCATCCACCAGCAAGGAGGCATCCCGATAGTAAGCAAAGCTCTTCGGTTTCCAAATCTCATTACCCTCAACGGTGAGGCTACCGTGATGCAAAATTACAGCAGGTCCATCCACCTTATTCTGATCATTTACGATGACATTACCACCGTTAACAACCATAAGTCCATCGTCGAAGAAACGAGCCTCCAAGGATCGGTCTACCATACCAACTTGCACCGTCAACTCTTCTTCCTTGGAAACACATTGATCATTCTCATACCAACCAGCAAACAATCGAGGATCATCGGCAGGCATCTCCACCCTCACCGTAATGGATTTACTATCATTTCTTACCATTTGAAGAAGGTCTGATGTATTAGGGAAACTTATACGCACGAATTTACCGACAAATGCTTTGTCCTCCTTACCTGCCTTATAAGTATATATAGTATCATCGGAGACTTTTGTCTCACCATCATACCAGCCAAAGAACAAATTAACATATTTAGCCCAATAATAATCTTCCCAATTTCCATCCTGACAAACCGCCTTCAAAGTCACTATTTCCCCCTCTTCATAGGCACCGCTACCTTCTACCCATCCATAATTTTCATTATTAGAAGTTGCCGTAATCAACTGCCCAAACTCCACAATGTTATTTCCGAATGGAGACCAATAGGTGTTTGCTTTATAAGTATCCTTCATGCCTTTCGGGACGTAAACTTTACAGGTGGTCTTATCTACGGATTTAAAAACATCAGCTCCATCCAAACGTACCATCTCTGTAGACTTCAACTTGATAGATGAGACCTTTGCGGAAGCGAAAGCAGAATTGCCTATGGATCGTAAGGTACCGGGGAAAGATAATGTGCCGGTGATCGGACATGCACAGAATGCATTGTTGCCTATATAAGACAAGGACGTATTCAAGAAGTCCACGGAAGTAACACCAGTATTATTAAAAGCGTAACCGTCAATCCGCTCCAATCCATCCGGAAGTTTCAATGAAACGGGCACGCATGAGCTGGAAGAGAAAGTAGAGTAACCGACCGCCTTCAAGTGAGACAATAACGATAAATCAATCTTTTGTAAGCTGGAACAGTCCGAGAACGCAGACTCCCCGATCCTTTCTACAAACTCGGGCATATTCACTTTCCGCAATGCGGATAAACCAGAGAACGCAGAATTACCTATCTCCTTTATCGTATTCGGAAGAATAACATCTTCCAAATAACGCAACCCTCCAAACGCATAATTCGGTAATCGATCCTCTTCCATCGTAGCCTTGCTCAAATCAGCCTTTTGCAACAGCTCTATTTGCTTAATGACCTCGAAGTCACTAGCGTTCATCGGACCGGTGATACGCAATTCTAAGATAGTAGCCAATGGAATATTCAGTTCCGTCAATTTCGCACCCAGCGAACCAGCCGCCTCCAAGGTCACTACTACAGGATCCGCATCAATCTCTACAATCTTGCTTTCTTTCCAAAAAGCAGCCTCACGATAAGCCTTAGCAAAGCCTTTCGGTACATATACCAACGCATTCTCCAAACCGATCGATTGCGACAAGCCGATCGGCTTCTCAGCCTTCATGATTACTTTCGCTCCTCTTCCCGAGAAAGATCCGTTATAAAAAGCCTCTCCTTTTATAGTCAACACAGATTCCGGGATCGTCAGTTCCATCAATGATTCGTTATAAGGAAACGAACGCTCACCAAGCGTTTTCACCGTAGAAGGAATCGTATAAGCCTCCGCTTTCTTCCCTGCCGGATAAAGCAACAAGCTCGCCTTATCTACCACGAATAATACACCATCGATAGAAGTATAAAAGCCGTTATCGATTACGACTTCTTCCAAAGCTGGGCAGTTGTCAAAAGCTCCTATATTCAGCGTATTCAAGGAGGCACAATTACTAAAATCTACCTTTTTAAGATTTTGACAAGAACTAAACGTTCCCGAAGATATAACTGAGAGCTGTGTGCTTTTACTGAAATCGACGCTAGTGATATTACGACAACCAGAAAAGGCGTTTCTACCCAATTGGGTGATTCCGGATGCAAAAGCGATATCACCAGCCAAGGCTGAATTACTAAAAGCACTTTCGCCTATATCTTTTAAGGCTGTCAATTGAGAAAAATCAAAGTCGGATAATTGAGAGATAGAATAATTACTATTAAACGCACTTTCTCCAATCGTAGTTAATGCCGTACATTCCTCCAAACTAACGCTCTTCAGATTCGAACAATCGGAAAATACATAAGAATCCAAAATTGCCAATGCAGTACAATTAGACAAGTCTACTGTCCGCAAAGAGGAACAATATCGAAACGCATAGGTTCCTATATTCGACAACTTTCCGCATCCCGATAAATTAACCGTTTGTAAATTACTACAACGATAAAAGGCATTACTCCTTATTCCAACTAAACTCGTACAGGCCGATAAATCAAGATCCCGTAAGCCGGAACATTCATAAAACGCTCTATATTCTATTGATCGCAATTGAGTAGCTTTTGAGAAATCAAATTCCGTGAGGTTATTGCAACCCGAGAAAGCCCCTTCATCTATCATTTCAAGAGCTTCCGAGAATATCACTTTTTGAAGAGTTAATTTATTTTGGAATGCCTCTCTCGGAATACTTTGAAGTTCTTCACGTACACTCTCATTCCAATAGGCAGTTTTCGGCAACTCCGTCACCCCACTCATATCCAAAACTTGGAGCATATTCATTTGCTCCTTCATCGTCTTAAAGTCTTCCGCTCTCAGTAGGCCATTTACTTTCAAGCTCGTTACCTTGCCCACATCCGCTCCTAGCTCGGATGCCAGCGTATTGGTAGAGGTCAGTGTTACCTCCTTCACCAATTGTGCATATACACTACTACTTATCCCAAGTCCTACGAGAAAAGCAAAAAGAAAGAAAAGTTTTTTCATACTCATTCTATTTGAATTAATAATTGATTTACCCTGCAACCATCAACTCCTCCTTATCATCTACACAAAGAAAAAGCGCGAGGCTTATGCCATCGTCACCTATATCATGGTATCCCCATACCTTTATCCCGGTAACGAACAGCAGCCCCACGCTTCATTATAGGATGCTCCTCTCGAAGTAACTATAACAAGCATGGGCGTCTGTCGTATTATACCGGGATATGAAATTGGGGATTTCTGATATAGGTATAATATCTTTTAACGCCTTTTCCACGAAAACGAACCCGCCGAGCTTCCACTCTAACGGCTCGGTACAAAGTACGGAATTTCCCATGAATCCCGCAAACATCCATGCGAATATTTAGAATTCCTCATCCAATCCATAAGGACAAAAGCCAAAACAAACCGAAACAAATGTCTCTTGAACCGTATAGGAAATTCCTCACTACCTAATATATACTTTATTCAGCGACAGCGAACGCTCGTTCGGCGGCGGTGAATATATATTCGGCGGCAGCGAATGATCGTTCGCCGCCGCTGAACGAAGAAGGCAGACTTATCTTTCAAAGAATAAAACAGTTATAAAGCAAGAATACAAGTAACTCCTTAAAACTATCGACAACAACTCCCTAAGCAGACCGACATCATCTCCCTAAGTAGAGCGACATCTACTTACTAAGTAAAGGGGGGGGCTACTTAGTAAGCAGAGGGGGTATCTACTTACTAAGCTGATGGAGATCTGCTTACTAAGTAGTTTTCCAACTGCTATCCACATTCCTTGGAACATTCAAGACACTAGCCCTGCTTATCTTGCAGCTCTCGTATGATTTCGTCAAGAATGTAGAGATCGCTTTTTAAAAGCAAATCTCCGTTCCGTAATGTCAGGCATTTATAAGTATCACTATTATAAAAAAGGTCTAATGCTTTATCGGCAGAAATACGCAAACGAGACGCAAGCAGTTCGATAACTCCCCTATATTTACCCTGCATAACCGTATCAGCCGCACCAGGGACAACAAGTGGAGCAGGTGTTTTAGGTAAAAGAAACGCTTCCGTAAAGCAGAGGCAACGATCTATGATCTCTTGGTTAATTATGCAAATCTGGTTATTAGGCTCTTGATGGATAAGACGAGCCAAGGCCTCCTCGCGTGTATAATCCCCACGCATATAAAGGTCAATCGTACGAATCACACGGTCATCCGCTATACCTCCTTCTATCATGTCATAAGCTGACCACAAATTTCGACCTTGACGACAGGCCACTACAAAGTCTAACCAATCAGCATCATAAGTTTCGAAACATAAATAGCGATATGGCAAGACACGACAGACATCCATATCCAAAGAATAAACATTCAGCCAAGCCTCATCCTTATGACGTACCTCTGCTGTACGAAGCGCCCAACGAACTGCCTGTTCTTTCAAGTCTGTAACATAGAACCCGATTCCAAAATCCAGATTAGGCCGGCAAACCCCAGCCAAAGGCTCCTCTATGCGGCAAGTGGAACCATGATAAACCGTCAACATAGTGTTTTCCCTTTCTCTTCAATACTACGGAAGGGTTTATATCCGTCCGGGAGCCATTGAGGATCACGATAGTAAATATATTCTAGGATGGAGTCTACGATATATGATTTCCCTTGCGTATGCAAGGTATCGTAATAAGAGCGGATATAGCCATTGATCGCTCCTAGTTCCTTCAGTTTATTATATACATCCGAACCATAACGCCCTAATCGTTCCGCGGTACTCTCTATGCAATAAATCATAAATTCCAGTTGCTTCTCCTCTATAGTCATAACCCTATCCTTTTTCTGGTTATAGATAACAAAGTTAGCAAATACTTTCAGTTATACAAAGACATCAAAAGTCATTTTCGTAATATAACACTCCCTTCCCTATAGGAGATATACTTCAATACCTCACGTATGAATGTACAGTAACTTACTTCCGACTATTCAATATACCCGATTCATTATCTGAATTATACAACTTACGATCCACGGATTTGTATTTGCGACCGAAATCTAAGTGGTAAGAGAATCCAATCTCGAAGCCCGGATAAATATCACCAAAACGCTGATCGGTCACATAGGGAGCGATCGCTGAATGGTTCTTACTCCGGTAACGGGCGGATGAGGTAAATTGGGTAGAGAAAGAAGCGCTTAACTGAACCTTCCCGATCCTATAACCGATACCCAACCTATTAAAACGATCGGCCTCACGACTGGTCTCACCCGAAAAACTATAGCTTCTCTTATAAATCAACAGGTTAAAATTAAAGTTCTTCACATCGCTATTCAAAGAGATCACATAGAAGGGATCCGTGTATGTATGCGAATAGCTATTTCCATTCGATTGGAAATGGTTCAAGCCTCCGGAGATATTCATGCGCAGATAATCGCCGAAGGGTGAATAATTCAAATACAGTTCCGGCGTAAAACGATGGAAACTCCGTTGGTTATCGTAGGTACGGATAAAAAGTCCCCGGCTAACGTCATACAGGGTCTCTTCCATGACCATGCGGGGCTGGTATTGGTAAGAGAAAGTAAAGCCGGCCTTGACCTTTGCCGTATTCACATGAAATTCCACGGCGTTGTTATGATATAAGAAAGGGGATAGACCCGGATTACCTCTACGAACCTGTAAGGAATCAATCCATTGCTCCACGTTACTCAACTCAGACAAGGATGGGTTTACATTGCGCAGGGTATACCGATAACGAGCGGATAATACCTCATTGATAGTATAAGTAAGTGTTACCTGCGGGCGGAAATACCACCGATTATAAGAGCCCGAGTTTTCTTGCGATAGATAATTACGGGAGGCGCCCAAACCTACGTTATAAACCAACTTCTTCCAAGTTCCTACGTATTGCGCATACATATACGATTCAGATTCCGTCATATGGGTCGTATAATCACCGGAACCGGAATATACGTTGTCCGTATAAGCCTGCGTATGTTTCAAACCGGCGGAAATACGACCGGTCTCTAGCTCTTTCTCGTAGATACCCTCTCCGATTACCGAATAGCGCTTTCCATCTACTTTCGTATAAATATCTGTCAGAGGGATGCTTTCCAGTTCTTCCCGGTAGGTATGACGGCTATCGGTATTCGAATAAGTTCCCACGACATTGACGGCCAATGATTGTTTACGGGGTAATTTCCGGAAATAATACAAGTCGAGCGAGGGACGGGTATTCAAGGATTTATTATTATCGATAAGATGGGTCGTAGCCATACTCTCGCTATTTCTTAAAAGGGCGTCGCTATAGTTATGCGGATAGTCGTAATAATAAAAGTTCAACTTAGCGTTCAAGAAATAATCATCATCCTTCGTGTAGTTATAATTCGCCGTCGTAGTCCAATACATCTCATAATCCCTTCCGGGGATTCCTTCCTGTGTTCGCTGGAAGGTACCGTCTGGGGTATGAAAGATTTCCGTCCGGTCTTGCCATGCCTCTTTATACCGGTGTCCGTTCGCAAAGCTGGATAAAGAGAATTCCGAACGTCCTCGGTTATACTTACCGTATATATAATCTGCCATCCAAAACGTGTTTAATTGATGGCTTAAATCCACGCCGAGATTTCCTCCGGAAGTCCGCTTGATCGTTATATAATCCAAGACGATATCGACTCCTTCCCCATATCGCAAGCTGGGGTTATCGTGATATTCCACCCGTTTGATATCCTCCGGCGAGAGGGCTGCGACTTCTAAGGAAGAAGCCAACACGCCATTTATACGCAACTGAACGTTTCCATTCGCCATTGAGATACTTTTCGTATTCGGATCTACCCATAGACGAGGTAAAGACATCCGCCTTGTCAAATCCAAGCCATCCATCGAGCGCTGCACTTGGTCTTTAGAGGGGAATATAAGTTGACGGTCTTTCTTCCTTATAATCGAAGAGGCTTGAATGGTAACCTCATCCAAATCGATCGTTTTCTCCTCTTGTGCGTTTACCAAAAAGGCAACGCAAATCAATCCCACAAATAATACTTGTCTTCTCATAAAATTCAAATTTGATTCGAGACAAATGTAAGGAGGGAAACAGCTAAAATCGATTTATACAGGCAAGAAACTAAAGTGCAAGGCATTATGCATATACACTGATTTACAAAGTATTAGCAAACGACTTAGAGAGAAAAGTTTATATTTGCCGTTTGAGCACTTATATTGCCGATGATATCCTCTTTCTCGTCCATACCCAGCTTATGGCGGATGTCCGTCTTGCGCTGATAGATCGTACGGACGCTTTGTTGGGTGACTACACTGATTTCCTTGGTAGAGAAGCCGGCGCATAGCAAGCAACAAAGCTGGATTTCTTTTTCCAGCAAACGCCCATCAGACAATCGGACCAGATGCGTATGGAAATTATCATAGACCGCATCGATAATCGGATACAGGTCATCCCATACCAAAAGCGTATCTACCGGGACATCCTCATTCGTGATACGAGTCATTTGCTGGAGCAATTCCTTATTTTGTTGCGTGGGAGTAGTCGCCATCAAGCGGATAACACCCAATTGCTGCAACAAGACCTTACGGAAAAAGGCACTATCGGGTTTCTCCTCCTCCGCTACGGATTGCTTGGACTCATTCAAGAGCTGACGCAAGGCTTCCAAACGCTCCTCCATATCAATCAAACGGTTCCTTCGGTTACGGATATATAAGAAAACTCCACCAGCTACCAATATGGAAAGCAAAGAAACGATCACCAAGATAGAGAACGTACGCTGCCGGCTCATCTCCAAGCGAAGATTTTCTCGGCGTAAACGATTTTGATCGACCAATCGTTCCCGCTCAGCCTTCTCCGTTTGGGATTTCACGGTATACAAAGAATCGCAATATTGCCCTAATCGGGAAATATCCACCGGTTTATTTTCCTTTACGCCCAATATAAATTGATAGGCATAATTCAGCGCATGCGAGGCTATATCATCACTGTGACTAAGTTCCAAGCCTAACGTATTCTTCTCGATATACTTCCGGGCAGAATCCAGTTCCCCTAGATTGATCCAAGGCATAACATAGGATCCCGGGGTCTCTCGCTCCGGATATCGTTCTTCCAACAAACGTAAATAGCTGATAGAAGCCTTGGGATTAAAGTCATACAAGAAATCCGCGTAATTGCGGGCAAAATGATGGGCATACCATTCGATATTCTTAGCCAAGGCCGAGTCCGCAGCCAAACGAAGATAATAATCCGCCGAGTCCCTCATTCGCAAGCGGCTATAACTCAACCCGGCCATATAATAGGCCATCTCCTTAAATCCAGCTTTTGGCGAGGCTTCCCATTCCTTCGAGTCTGCGATCGTTTCCCGATACAACCCCTCACCAAAGCTCAAGGAAGTCAATCGGTCATAAAAACGTACAAGGTAGGTCGAATCCGAACGGGAATAAGCGGAATCTATCGCCTCTCGGTACAAGGCACGTCTTTGTTCCAACCCCTTCCGGGAATCACCCATATAAATAGCCTTTACGAAATAAGCGGAAAGTAAAGGCTCCGAGGCATGCTCCTTATAATAATCCACGGAGTAGTCGATGAGCGAGTCGTTCACCAAGCTGCGCCCCTGCAAGAGATGAAGCCAAGCGAGCCTACGTCCATACTCTGCCTTATCGCTATCCGAAAGAGCGGAAAGCGTTATTTGCTCCTCCAGCAGCCAAGCGGCGCTATCTAAGTTATTCTCGTTTACCAATCGGTCCGCTTCCGCGAATTTCTCCCGTACGGATTTACCGCCACAGGAAAGCAACAGGCAGACATTGGCCAGCAATATGTAGACAAACCATTTCGTCATAGCGACAGAGATCCTAATTTCCGGCAAAGGTACATTATTTTCGGAAGCCCGGGCGATTCACCGATATTTTTATCCGTTTCGTCGATTCCTTTTCCCACTCGGATAAGGAAGCCCTATCTTTGTAAGCAGACAAAGGGTTTATCTATGTTACAATTAAAAAGAAACGACTTATTGATCGGCTTCACGATATCCGTCTTGCTTAGTATTTTCGTGAACTTCGCCCTTCTGATGCGTAAATATGAGTTCGAGACCGGAAACCCGAGCATGGGTATCCAGCCTCCGGATCGCACCATGTATTATTTGCTAATCTGGTTCTTCGTGTTCTCCTTCATCTTATTTATTGTCAACAGCTTGATGTATAAGCTCGGGGACAAGCTTTTCCGCAGGAAAGAGTATAAAAGGGTATTGCTGGTTTGCGTAACTTGTATCAGCATCGCCTACGGCATGTTTCATCTGTCGCCGGTTTTGTACACGGCCATTTTCGTAGAATGGCTTGGGGAAGATGGGCCCCAGCCAGCTACCCAGGATATCATGATCCGCATCGACCGGGGCAGGATGGCTACGCAAACCATCAGGTCTGCCGAGCGCCGGGGCATACCGGTACCTCCCAAGCCTTTCACGGTCCCTAACTCTTTCATGACGGAGCATCTTTTCGTCTTCCTTACGGTTATGCTAAGTTCCGTACTAATCCGCCTGTTAAGCAGCAAGCAACAAATGAAACTGGAATATGAACAATTGAAGACCGAGAAGTTACAGAATTCCTATAACGCCTTGATGGGACAAATCAACCCACATTTCTTCTTCAACTCCTTAAATGGATTGAACGCCTTGATACAGAGCGGAGAAAAACAACAGACGTTGGCTTATCTGGATGAGCTATCCAACGTCTTCCGGTATATCTTGCAAAGCAACAAGAAAGAGCTGGTTACGCTAGCGGAAGAACTTCAATTCGTAAAGGCGTATACCTATCTGCTGAGCGTGCGCTACGAGGGAAAACTATTCTTCTCCATCCAAGCGGATACCCCTTACTTACTTTGGTATCTGCCGATATTGAGCGTACTCCCCTTGATCGAGAACGCCGTAAAGCACAACGTTATCAGCAAGCAATACCCGCTACAGATCGATATCTATACCACCCATGAGGACAAACTAATCATATCCAATAAAATACATCCTAAGTCGGAAGATAGCAAAGGTAGCGGTATCGGATTGAAGAACCTATGGGGGCGCTACCGGATGCTTACCGGAAAGGACATCCAGATCTCCAACCGCAAGGAATATTTCAAGGTCACGCTTCCTTTACTTAATAAACCCATTCACTCATGAAAGCAGTTATTATAGAAGATGAGACTACCGCCGTTAATAGCTTAAAGGCGAATCCTAGCGCAAAATACGGTTACCCCGATCGAGGTGATCGCCGAGCTGGAGAGTATCGAAGAGAGCGTGGAGTTTTTCCGGACATCGCCTCATCCGGATATCATCTTCATGGATATCCATTTAGCGGATGGATCGGCGTTCAAGATATTCGAGCAGGTGGAGATCGATGCCCCGGTAGTCTTCACTACCGCCTACGATGAGTACGCATTGCAGGCTTTTCAAGTGAGCAGTATCGATTATTTGCTGAAACCCGTCACGCTAGCCTCGCTGGAAAGGGCCTTGAATAAATTACGGCTGTTCGATACCGAGGAAAGGCTGGCACATATCCGGCAAACGAACCGTACAATCCAGAGTCGCCACACGATCAAGAGCTTATTGATCATGCTGGCCGATAAATTCTATCCGTTACCGGTTGAGGAGATCCTTTATTTCTATACGGCCAACGAGAAAGTTACCGCCTATACCTTCGACGGAAAACAACATCCCGTAGACCGTACCCTCGACGCGTTGGGAGAGCAACTGGACGAGAGGCTTTTCTTCCGGGCCAACCGTCAATTCATCATTTCACGCAACGCCATCAAGGATATAGATCTTTGGTTCGGGAGCCGCCTGTCCGTCAACCTCACCTTACCTGTCCCCGAACGTATTATCATTAGCAAAACCAAGACCCCGATCTTCAAGAAATGGATTCTGAGGGAGGAGGAATAATGTCTTTTCACCCCCTCCCGTAAGGCGATTCACCGACCCGATTATACCACTAATCGGCGCTTAACCTTTCTTCACCGAACTTTCCTGTTATTTTGCGGTACAACAAATAAAGGTAAAAACACTATGCTGAAATGTATCACTTTCGACGGAGACACCTCGACCCTGAACACGCTCATGGGATATTTCGAGAAACTGGACAAGGCTTTGGCCGATGTTCACCAAGCGCTGAGCAAGGAGCAAACAGAACGCCCCATCTTCGTCCGGGAGGGCAGCAAGATCATCCGCCTCCGCCGGGAAGAGATCCTTTTCCTCGAGGGGTACGGCGATTATGTAAAGGTACACCGTATCAATGGCAAGCCCCTGCTCACGCAAGTCAGCTTGAAGCGGTTCGAGGAGTTTCTGGACAGGAATCGTTTTTGCCGGGTACATCGCTCTTACATCGTATCCCTCTCCCACATTAATTATATCGAGCGCAAGCGGATACGTATCGGCGAGGAACTGATCCCTATCAGCGACTCGTACCTGCCAGCCTTGATGAATAAACTGTCTCTTCAAGAGTAACTAAAGTTTCACTTGATAAAACTTCTCGCTTAATGTATAGGTCACCGTAAAGCCCATGATATCCCTTCGCAACGCATTCCCTTGCAATTGGAGACGATCGTAATAAAACGCCGTATTGATACGGCCATTCAAGACGGGTAACCCCAAGCCGACGCTTACCCGATACGCCCCGCCGGATTGCCCTTTCAACCGCAGGTAAGGCGTGGAAACGGAAACACCCGCTTTATAAGACATCCGTTTCCAATAACTGCTGGAGCTAAATCCATTCGGGAAATAGCATACGCCCAAGCGTAGCTCATGCGAATCCCGGAACTTTACCCGGCTATCGCCCGAGTTCAATACCCCGTATTGCCGGAACAGATAGTCCAACGCATACGTCCATTTCTTATGCGCCAATGAGCTGCCGATACCTATATATTGAGGTAGATATTGTGTCACCCTTTTCTGGTTATAGGGGGTTTCCGTGCTGCTTCCCGTCACCGTCACCGTGTTTTTCAATGAGATCCGTTGCTTATAACCGTAAATGGCGCCGACCGTTAGAAAGGTTTCCCGGGCGATCGGACGATGATATTGTAAACCGAAATCGGCGTAAAAAGAGCGACCGGACATCTCCCTTGACACTGTCATCGCACTTTGTATCTCATTCTGCGTCATATTTCCGAAGATAAAATTAAGATTCATACCGACTGACAGATGCTTGGTCAATAAAAATCCCTGGGAAAGGAAAGCCTTGGAAAGCCCGCCTGTCCCCGAAAACGTACTGGTTACAAAGGTTCCGGGAGATCCTTCCAACTCTTGCGAGGACTTAAAATAATACCCAACGAAACTATAAGGAGTTACCCCGGCGGACATATACCACCGTCGCATGATACGCCCTCCCAATGAGAAAGCGGAGAAATTTCCGGTGAATGCGTTGCTAGAGCTCCCGTCTGAGCGGTATCGCTCATTCTTCACGAAGGCAGATGCCTCAGCGAACAACTTACAACTATCCAACGCCGTCAATCCGGCAGGATTCTCTATATTCATCAGCATCCCTTCCCGCATGCCGACAGTGACACCCGCCATCGAGGTATTTTGACCATATAAACCGGAAGCCATCTCACCCAGTCCAAACATCGAGTAAGGTGAGGAAGTCATCGCATTCTGCGCGGATGCGCTTGCCGCCATCAAGAGGCAAGGGTAAAGAAGGTATCTAGTAACTTTCATAGACCTTATAAATGAGTTGTAGGGTGACCGGGTTACGTCCTCCCTGATCGTTAAACGTCAAGTTCTTGAACGTGCCGGTGTAATCATCACTATTAAAAACCAACTGAAGATTATGCTTATACATGCCAAAGGCACCTAGCTCCTCTTGCATGAATTGAGTCACGTCGAAATAATAATAGGTGTTCTCGTTAAACGTATTGTCTTCCGATAGCGTACCTCGTTGAACCTCGGAACCGAGATAATCGGTCACGGCATCCGTCACCACATTATTCTCATCGGCGATATATAGGTAGAGGCTGTCCGGCAAGGTATTGTAATCCGAATAAGTACCTTGCTCGGGATAAATCTTAAGTAAAGCGCTCTCGATCTCCACTTGCGTGCCTTGTTGCATCAGATTATTCAAATACGGGAATTCCAGACGGGTATACCAACCCAAGCCTCCGAATAATACGCCCCGGTTACTAAGCTCAGCCGAAGGTATCTCCACTCCTTTCATCGGATATCCTGCCATATCCGTTCCACTACGGTCATGGTCGATATGATTGAACTGGGTATCCGTATTTGGGAAGAACCATAATTCCTTCTCCGTGGAAAGCTCATCGGATAAATGATAATGCAGGACTAAAGCGGCGGAGGAATCGGCTACCGTGAAAGTCAGCAGAGACTCACTTCCCGCCAAGTCCGGCACGATCGCCACCCCCTTGAAATAGTCCTCAAAGCGATCCTCGGACACCGCTTGATCCTGCGCATGAAAACGGGACAAGAGGTCTTGCCCTAGCGCATCGGGAAGACGGACTTCCAGTTTCTCCCCGCCCTTCGGCTTCGGTTTAAATGAGCAGACCGCCAAAGCCTCGGGAGCGTAAGAGACACTGCTATTATTATATAAGTACCCGTTATCGTTTAAGACGATCTTCTCCGTTAGCTGATAAATCGAGAGGGTTTGTTGGAGGGTTGTGTCCCCTACAAAGCGACCATCGAAAGCGAGAGACAGGACTAGCGAGTCCAGTACGACTGTCTCGTCCGGATCAGTCCCATAGCTCGGTCTCTCATAAGCGATAAAGCTATGCGACGAGACGACTCCCCATAATGAATGTTTGTACCGGCCTACCAAAGCGACGTTCTTACCGGATGTCTCCAACGAGTCGATCAATACCGAGGTCACTACGACCGTGCTGGTATCTATACGAACGTTACGGAAAGCGGAGTCCACCAGATCGCTGCCATACGTACCGTTCTCGTCATAACAGGAAAACAGTCCCAGACAGAGCATCAAGCACCCCAAAGCAAAGAATGTTCTAACCATACTTCTTATTTAATAAGCGAATAATCTTTTATCAATCCGATGGCAAAGAACGTATTTAGCGCAAAACCCGGCAAGATAAACCCATGAACCCACCGGTTTCCTCTGTAAACGGCCCGATACTGAAGATGAAACCGATTTCAAAACCATTCGAGGCCCTAACCTATAAATCCGGCTTATTCACCGATAAAAACCGTATGTTTACCGATTTAATTTGTGGGTCTCGTAAAACCCTCGTTCTTTTGCTTCCGTAAAAACAAAACACGTAGTTAGAATGATACACAAAAGGATTCTTGTATTCTTGATCGCTTTTCTTCCTGTCATCATCAGCGCTTGCAGTGATGATGATGACGATGATTTGATCGGTAAGTGGTACCGTGTCTCTGACATGGACGGATTGGCGCGAAATTACGCCTCCTCTTTCACGATCGGTAACAAAGGATATCTGATTTGCGGAAACGACGGAAAAAATCGTTTATCGGATTGTTGGGAATATGATATGGAACGAGATACTTGGACGCAAAAGGCGGACTTTCCCGGAACCGCCCGCAATTCGGCCGTAGCTATGGCGGTAGATGAAAAGGGATATCTGGGAACCGGATACGACGGTACCAATTACTTGAATGACTTCTGGGAATTTAACCCGACCACCAATACGTGGGCACAGAAAGCGGATTTCCCCGGCTCGGGCCGATATGGAGCCGTGGCCTTCGGGGTAAACGGTAAAGCGTATATCGGATGCGGATACGACGGGAATTACCTAAAAGACTTTTATGCCTTTAATCCGGCGGCAAATAGCTGGACGCAAACGATCAGTATCGGCGGGACAAAGCGTCAGGGCGCTACCAGCTTCGTGATAAATGGAATCGCTTATGTATGTTGCGGACAAAATAACGGCGAATATGTAGACGATTTCTGGAAATTCGATCCCAGCACGGAATCATGGACCCAACTTAGGGATATATCGGATTCCTCGGACGAGGATTATGACGATGATTATACGATCACACGTACGAACGGGGTTGCTTTCGTGATTGATGGAGCCGCTTATCTGACTTGCGGTGAGAGCGGAAGCCTACGTAGCGACACTTGGAAATATTATCCGGCCACCGATCTATGGGAAAACGTGGCTAAATTCAAGGGAACTGCCCGTACGGCGACAGCATCTTTCTCCTCTGGCGAGAAAGGATTCGTAGTATCCGGCAAAAGTGGTACCACTCAATTTGATGATATTTGGGAACTTCACCCGAATGAATATGACGATGATGAGTACTAAGAAAGGACGGGCTTGGTTCGTACCGGGCCTAGTGGTACTGCCGGTATTACTGTTTTATTTATCTTTTTTCCGGGGTGAAGAAATGGGGTCTTCTCCCGGGCGGCAACTGGAGTTGCAAACATTTCAATCGGGGGATGGCTGGGGGTACCAGATTAGGATGAACGGAAAGGTGTTGATTTACCAACCCACCATTCCCTCTATTGATACGGTAATTGCGTTCCCGGATAAGGAAAGCGCAGAAAACATAGGCACACTCGTATTAAATAAATTGGCCGGGAACAGGAACTTCTCGGTCTCTAGAGAAGAGATACAACATTCACTCTCTTATTTAGGGCAATAGATTTATAATCATTAAATGTTTGGAGCAGGCTGGCTATTGATTAGTAGGTTTGCTTCGTTTTTTCCACTA
This sequence comes from Parabacteroides sp. KHUB-02, assembly GCF_056640955.1. Taxonomy (NCBI): domain Bacteria; kingdom Pseudomonadati; phylum Bacteroidota; class Bacteroidia; order Bacteroidales; family Tannerellaceae; genus Parabacteroides; species Parabacteroides sp. KHUB-02. The sequence goes on from NZ_JBWQEV010000001.1 coordinate 2,821,835, forward strand.
AAAAGAAAAAGGGAGTCCACCTTGATAGGTGAACTCCCCCATTTCTCAAGCAAATAATGAAAATTACTTCTTATAAGTCTTATAACCATAAACAGCCAAGGAACCCAATTCCTCCTCGATACGAAGCAACTGGTTGTATTTCGCCATACGATCGGAACGGCTTAAGGAGCCGGTCTTGATTTGTCCGCTGTTGGTAGCTACGGCGATATCGGCGATCGTAGCATCCTCTGTCTCACCGGAACGGTGGGAAGTCACGGATGTGTAGCCATTACGGTGGGCCATCTCGATAGCGTCTAATGTCTCGCTCAATGTACCGATCTGATTTACCTTGATCAAGATGGAGTTCGCACAACCCTTCTCAATACCTTTCTTCAAGAACTCTACGTTTGTAACGAACAAGTCATCACCTACCAACTGGCATTTTCCGCCTAGCGTGGAGGTTAGCATTTGCCAACCGGCCCAGTCATTCTCGTCCATACCATCCTCGATAGAATCAATCGGGTATTTGTTCACCAACTCACTCAGATAAGCGACTTGTTGCTGGGCGTTACGCTTAGCGCCTTTCTCACCCTCGAATTTCGTATAATCATACACACCATCGTGATAAAACTCGGAAGCAGCGCAATCCATGGCTATCGTCACATCCTTGCCCGGCTCATATCCAGCGGCTTTGATAGCGGCCATAATAGAATTCAAGGCATCTTCCGTACCATCCAATGCCGGAGCGAAACCGCCCTCATCACCTACAGCCGTGCTCAAGCCACGATCGTGCAATACTTTCTTCAACGCATGGAAAACCTCTGCGCCCATACGAAGCCCCTCACGGAAACTCTTCGCACCTACCGGACGAATCATGAATTCCTGAAAAGCGATCGGAGCGTCGGAGTGAGAACCTCCATTGATAATGTTCATCATAGGAACCGGCAACACGTAGGTATTTGTTCCACCGATATAACGATATAAAGGCAGATCCAGATAATTAGCCGCTGCCTTCGCTACGGCAAGCGATACACCTAACATAGCGTTAGCTCCTAGATTTGATTTTGTCTTTGTACCATCCAAATCCAGCAACTTATGGTCTATCTCTCTTTGATTCAAGGCGCTCATTCCTAAAATGGCGGGAGCGATTACCTTATTTACATTATCCACGGCACGGAGAACGCCTTTGCCACCGTAGCGATTCTTATCGCCATCGCGTAACTCGATAGCCTCGTTCTCACCGGTAGAAGCGCCAGAAGGTACAGCCGCACGACCGAATGCACCGGAAGCCAAATGTACGTCTACTTCTACTGTCGGGTTACCACGTGAATCAAGGATCTCTCTACCTACTACTTTTACAATTTCCATATTACTATATTTGTTTTATTAGTTGTTCAATGATGTCTTACTTTTCTTTTTCACAAATATAACAATAGCCAAGCAAGGAATGTTCCTTATAACTCATCAAATTTATCAATTCGCTAATAAACAAAAAAAGCGATCCGTGTGATACGGATCGCTTTTCTTATATGATTATAAAAAACTTGCTTATTCAGCTGCTTTTTCCTCGCTAGCTGCTTCAGCTGCAGGAGCCTCAGTAACCGCTGCAGTTGATTTTTTACGAGAACGTCTTGTTTTAGGAGCTTTCTTAGCGGCTGTATCCTTCAACATATTTTCGTTATAGTCTACTAACTCAATAAAGCACATAGCTGCGTTGTCACCTAAACGGTTACCAGTCTTGATAATTCTGGTATAACCACCCGGACGATCACCGATCTTCTGAGCAATTTCCTTGAACAACTCTGTTACAGCAAATTTGTCTTGCAAATTGCTAAATACCACACGTCTAGAGTGAGTTGTATCCTCCTTAGACTTCGTGATAAGTGGTTCTACATACTTACGTAGCGCTTTTGCCTTTGCTGTCGTAGTAAAGATTCTCTTATGCTTGATCAAAGAACAAGCCATATTCGAAAGCATTGCGTCACGGTGAGTATTTGTACGACCTAAATGATTGAATTTCTTATTATGTCTCATCGTTTACTTACTCTTTATCTAATTTATATTTTGTGATATCCATACCGAATGAAAGGTTCAAGCTCTCAAGCAGTTCATCAAGTTCAGTGAGCGACTTCTTACCGAAGTTACGGAATTTCAACAAATCATTCTTATTGAACTTAACCAACTCACCTAATGTTTCAACATCTGCGGCCTTTAAGCAATTCAATGCACGAACGGAAAGGTCCATATCAGCCAGCTTGCTCTTAAGCAACTGACGCATATGAAGTACTTCTTCATCGAACTCTTCATTGCCTTCAGTATCCGCTGTCTCGATCGCAATCTTTTCATCTGAGAACAACATGAAATGATGAATCAGAATCTTCGCTGCTTCCTTCAACGCTTCCTTCGGATGAATAGAACCATCTGTGGCTATTTCAAGAACCAACTTCTCGTAGTCCGTCTTCTGTTCAACACGGAAGTTCTCGATTGAATATTTTACGTTACGTATCGGAGTGAAGATAGAGTCGATAGCGATCACATGCATATCTGCGTTCGGGTCTCTGTTCTCATCTGCGGGTACATAACCGCGACCTTTATTAATAGTCAATTCAATCTGGAAACTTGCGGTCGGATCCAAGCGGCAAATAACCAAATCTGGATTCAATATCTCGAATCCAGTCAGTTGCTTACCAATATCACCGGCTTTGAACACTTCCGAACCCGAAACAGTAATACTCACTTTTTCATTCTCGATGTCGTCTACGATATGCTTGAAACGAACTTGCTTCAGATTCAAGATAATGTTTGTTACATCCTCGATAACACCCGGGATTGTACCAAATTCATGGTCAACCCCGTCGATCTTAATGGATGTAATAGCAAAACCTTCAAGTGACGACAGGAGAATACGACGTAAAGCATTACCTATTGTAATACCATAGCCGGGTTCCAACGGACGAAATTCAAACTTTCCGAAGAAATTGTCCGCTTCCAACATTAATACTTTATCGGGTTTTTGAAATGCTAATATCGCCATGGAAATCAATTATTATTTAGAATACAATTCTACGATCAACTGCTCTTTAATGTTTTCAGGAATGTCAGTTCTTTCCGGCAGATGCAGTAATTTTCCGCTCATTGAAGACTGATCCCACTCAATCCAAGGATACTTGCTGTGGTTGAAGCCTGACAATGCGTCGGCAATAACCTCCATGGATTTAGATTTTTCTCTAACACCAATAACCTGACCGGGTTTTACAGAGTAAGAAGGAATGTTTACAACACTTCCGTCTACTGTAATGTGACGATGAGAAACCAACTGACGAGCTGCGGCTCTTGTCGGGGCCATACCCAAACGATAAACCATATTGTCAAGACGGCCTTCTAACAATTGAAGAAGCACCTCACCGGTAATACCTTTAGAGCGTGAAGCTTTTTCGAATAAGTTTCTAAATTGCTTCTCCAATACGCCATAAGTGTATTTTGCTTTTTGCTTCTCACGAAGCTGGATACCGTATTCAGAAGTCTTTCTTTTTCTGGAGTTACCATGTTGTCCAGGAGGATAGTTCTTCTTAGAAAGAACTTTATCCGCACCGAATATTGCCTCACCAAACTTACGGACAATTCTTGTTCTTGGTCCAGTATATCTTGCCATTTTTTTATTTTTTTAAATGTTCTGTTTGAATCTGGAACCGTGCAGCCGCGATTACAGAGAGGATAAGGTCAATATGCAATCTATTCACAATTCCGGATTCAATGTTTAAGAAACTATAATTAATTATACTCTTCTCTTTTTCGGAGGACGACATCCGTTATGAGGAAGCGGTGTAACATCAACGATTTCTGTTACCTCGATACCTGCGCCATGGATCGTTCTGATAGCGGACTCACGACCGTTACCCGGACCCTTAACGAATACTTTCACCTTTCTTAAACCAAGATCATAAGCTACTTTAGCGCAATCCTGTGCTGCCATCTGAGCTGCATAAGGAGTATTCTTCTTAGAGCTTCTGAATCCCATCTTACCAGCGGAAGACCAGCTGATTACTTGTCCTTCGCTATTCGCTAAAGACACAATAATGTTGTTAAAAGAAGAATGAATATGAGCTTGACCGTAAGCGTCAACTTTTACGTTTCTCTTCTTTGCTGCGACTGTTTTCTTTGCCATATTAACTCTTATTATTTAGTAGCTTTTTTCTTATTTGCAACAGTTTTCTTCTTACCCTTACGAGTACGAGCGTTGTTCTTCGTGCTTTGGCCTCTCAAAGGCAAACCAAGGCGATGACGAACTCCTCTGTAGCAACCAATATCCATCAGACGCTTGATGTTCAACTGAACTTCTGAACGAAGGTCACCTTCAACCTTGTACTCAGCGCCAATGACTTCACGAACCTTTGCGGCTTGATCGTCTGTCCAATCCTTAACTTTGATATCACGATCAACCCCAGCCTTATCTAATACGGATTTTGCAGCGCTACGACCAATACCATAGATATAAGTCAAAGCGATTTCTCCTCTTTTATTTTGTGGCAAGTCTACACCAACTATTCTTATAGCCATATTACTTACTTAGATTATTTTGCAAAAATAATAAATTATCCTTGACGTTGTTTATACTTAGGATTTTTCTTGTTAATTACGTATAAGCGACCCTTTCTTCTTACTATCTTGCACTCAGGTGTACGCTTCTTTAAAGATGCTCTTACTTTCATATCGTGTTTAATTTTATTTGTATCTAAAAGCAATTCTACCTTTCGATAGATCATACGGAGACATTTCTACTCTTACCTTATCCCCCGGAAGGATCTTAATGTAATGCATACGCATCTTTCCTGAGATATGAGCGGTAATTTCATGTCCGTTCTCCAATTCTACACGAAACATCGCGTTTGACAATGCTTCTACAATTACTCCATCTTTCTCTATTGCTGATTGTTTAGCCATATAAATCCAATTAAATTGCGTTTTCTCCTAGAACTTCCTCTAAAAACTTAAATGAAGATAAGATCTGGGGACCATCCGGACGTATAGCGATACAATGCTCGAAATGAGCAGAAGGCTTTCTGTCCTTTGTGCGAACCGTCCATCCGTCTTTCTCAAATGCAACGTTCTTGCTTCCCATGTTGATCATCGGCTCGATGCAGATACACATTCCGTTACGCAATAACGGTCCGCATCCACGTCTGCCATAATTAGGCACTTCCGGTTCCTCATGCATTTTCCGACCTATACCATGTCCCACCAGCTCTCTTACGACAGAGTAACCTTGAGACTCGCAATAAGTCTGAATCGCATTACTGATATCACCCAAACGGTGACCTTCAACAGCACATTGGATACCTAAATAAAGTGAATCCTTCGTCGCTTTCAACAATTTCTTCACTTCCGGCGCAACCTCACCTACACAGAAAGTGTAAGCGGAGTCACCGACAAAACCATTCAATATCGTCCCACAATCCACAGAGATCACGTCACCCTCTTTCAAGATCATCTTAGAAGAAGGAATACCATGCACCACCTGATCATTCACTGAGGCACATATTGAATTAGGGAAACCACCATATCCCAAAAAAGCCGGAACAGCACCATTATCTCTAATGAACTCTTCCGCAATCTTATCAAGTTGAAGTGTGGAGACTCCGGGGACAATATGCTTAGCTACCTCGCCAAGTGTCTTACCCACCAGTTGATTAGCCTCACGCATCAACTCAATCTCTTCATCTGTCTTTAAATAGATCATTCTATTAATAAGCGGCAACAGAGCCTGTACGGCCTTTAATTCTTCCTGACTTCAACAAACCGTCATAATGACGCATTAGCAAATGACTTTCAACTTGCTGCAATGTATCCAACACCACACCAACCAAAATCAACAAAGATGTACCACCAAAGAATTGGGAGAACTCCATACTTACACCGGCAATTCTAGCGAAAGCGGGCATGATAGCAACCAACGCAAGGAAAAAAGCACCCGGCAAAGTAATACGGTCCATAATGGTATCCAGATAGTCTTTGGTATTCTTACCCGGTTTCACACCCGGAATAAAACCATTGTTTCTCTTCAAATCATCTGACATCTGGGTCGGATTGATCGTGATAGCCGTATAGAAATACGTAAACAGGATAATCAACACCGCAAACACGAAGTTGTACCAAAATCCCGTATTATCCATGAAAGCAGCCCAAAAACCGCTCTGCTCTCCCGTACTAGAGAAACCTACAATTGAGATAGGAATAAACATGATCGCCTGAGCGAAGATGATAGGCATTACGTTAGCGGCATTCACCTTCAAAGGGATATACTGACGTGCGCCACCATATTGTTTATTACCGATAATCCTTTTTGCGTATTGCACGGGGACCTTACGAGTACCTTGTACCAATAAAATCGCACCAGCGATAACAAGCAAAAGGAACAGCATCTCAAATAAGAACATAACCAGACCACCGGTTTTCTCACTTGTTCTAGAAACGAATTCTTGGAACAAAGAGTGCGGCAGACGGGCTATAATACCAACTAAAATGATAAATGAAATACCATTTCCAACACCTTTATCTGTAATTCTTTCACCTAGCCATAAGATAAACATACTTCCCGCAGCCAAGATGATCGTAGATGAGATCGTGAACCAAATACCACCCGGTAAAGCAGCGCCGGCAGCCTTAAGCTGAACGCTTAAATTCACCAAGTAAGTAGGACCTTGGAATAACAAGATCGCTATCGTCAAGTAACGAGTCCACTGATTGATTTTTCTACGGCCACTCTCACCCTCTCTCTGCAATTTTTGGAAAGAAGGAACTGCGATGGCTAACAACTGCATAACAATTGAAGCGGAGATATATGGCATGATTCCCAACGCAAAAATAGATGCGTTAGAAAAGGCTCCACCTGAGAACATATCCAACAGTGCAAGCAATCCGCCTCTTGTCTGCTCCTGTAAAGCGGTCAACGCTTTGGGATCGATACCCGGAAGCACTACATACGTACCAAAACGGTATATAGCCACCAATAAAAGAGTGGTGAGGATCCGATTTCTCAGATCCTCAATCTTCCAGATATTCTTGATTGTTTCAACAGCTCTCATGACTTAGAGTTTAACGACTGTTCCACCTGCGGCTTGGATAGCTGCCTCTGCGCTCTTAGAGAAAGCGTGAGCCTCAACCTCTAACTTAGCGGTCAAGCTACCGTTACCAAGAATTTTAACCACTTGAGAAGAAGAGATGAAACCAGCCTCCATCAATTCATTAATACCAATCTTAGTCAATTGCTTAGCCTCTGCCATTTGTTGCAAAGTATCGATATTAATAGCTTTATATTCTACACGGTTAATATTCTTGAAACCGAATTTAGGCAAACGTCTTTGAATAGGCATCTGACCACCTTCGAAACCAATCTTGTTCTTGTAGCCAGATCTAGACTTGGCACCTTTATGACCTCTTGTTGAAGTTCCGCCTAATCCTGAACCCGGACCACGTCCGATTCTTTTTCTGGTCTTGGTAGATCCTTCAGCCGGTTTTAAATTTGATAAATTCATATCGTATAATTTATTTTTTCAACCAATTATTACTTTTCTACAGAAACCAAATGTTTCACTTTCTCAACCATACCTAAGATCGCCGGATTAGCTTCATGCTCTACAATCTGGTTCATCTTTCTCAGCCCTAGTGCGTCAAGCGTTCTCTTTTGGTCTTTCGGGCATTTAATTCTACTTTTAACTTGCTTTACTTTAATAGTCGCCATAAACTTATCCTCCCTAATTAACCTCTAAATACTTTTTCAACAGCAACACCTCTGTTCTGAGCAACATCGAACGGGCTTCTCAACTCACCTAGCGCAGCGATAGTAGCTTTCACCAAGTTATGAGGGTTGGAAGAACCTTTAGATTTTGCCAAAACGTCTGTAATACCTACGCTCTCCAATACGGCACGCATAGCACCACCAGCCTTAACACCGGTACCGTGAGATGCCGGTCTAATCAGCACTTGAGCACCACCGAATTTAGCTAATTGTTCGTGAGGGATCGTACCTTTGTGTACCGGAACCTTGATCAAGTTCTTCTTAGCTGCTTCTACACCTTTAGCGATAGCTGTCGTTACCTCACCGGCTTTACCTAATCCCCAGCCAACGATACCATCCTCGTTTCCTACTACAACGATAGCAGCAAAACTGAATGTACGTCCACCTTTTGTAACCTTAGTTACACGGTTGATTGCAACCAGTCTGTCCTTCAACTCTAAGTCGTTGGTCGATTTAACTCTATTATTTGCCATCTTCATTAAAATTTAAGGCCGCCGTTACGTGCAGCATCTGCTAATTCTTTAATTCTCCCGTGATACAGGTAACCATTACGGTCGAAAACCACTGTCTGAACGCCAGCTTCCTGAGCGCCTTTAGCGATTAATTCACCAACCTTAGCAGCGATCTCCTTTTTCGGAGCCTTAACATCTAATTTCAAAGATGAAGCAGCGGCTAAAGTCTTGCCTGTAGTATCATCTATCACCTGTGCGTAGATTTGCTTGTTGCTTCTAAACACAGTCAGGCGCGGACGCTCAGTAGTTCCTGAGATTTTGCCGCGTACGCCTGCTTTTATTTTTAATCTTCTTTCTAGCTTCGTTGTCATGATAATTTCAGTTTACGTAGATTACTTACCTGCTGACTTACCAGACTTTCTACGAATCTCTTCACCCACGAACTTAATACCCTTACCTTTATACGGTTCAGGCATTCTGAATGAACGGATCTTCGCGCAAATCTGACCTAATAATTGTTTGTCAGCCGATTCAAGGATAATAAGAGGGTTCTTATTTCTCTCAGACTTCGTCTCAACTTTCACTTCCTTCGGCAACTGCAAATAGATATTGTGAGTATAACCTAAAGAAAGATCCAATAACTGACCTGTATTTGAAACACGGTAACCAACACCTACTAACTCAAGCTCCTTCTTATATCCCTCTGAGCAGCCAACAACCATGTTGTTGATCAAAGAGCGATACAAACCGTGTAACGCACGATGATTCTTATCATCAGTAGGTCTTGTTAAATGGATAACTCCGTCTTCCAAAGTAACGTTAATATCAGGATTCACTTCCTGTACAAGTTCACCTTTAGGGCCTTTAACTGTTACTACATTATCCTTAATTGTAACTGTAACACCAGCCGGTACATGAATTGGTAATTTTCCTATTCTTGACATTCTTCTTCCCTCCTAATTAATAAACGTAACATAATACCTCGCCACCGATCTTCAGATCGCGGGCCTCTTTGTCAGTCATCACACCTTTAGAAGTAGAAAGAACAGCAATACCTAAACCATTCAATACTCTCGGCATTTCTTTGTAACCAGTGTACTTACGCAAACCGGGCGTAGAAACTCTCTCAAGTTTCTTAATCGCATTAACTTTGTTTACTAGGTCATACTTCAAGGCGATCTTGATCGTACCTTGAGGACCATCCTCTACAAACTTAAAATTAAGAATGTAGCCCTTGTCGAAAAGGATCTTAGTGATCTCTTTCTTTAAATTTGACGCCGGCACCTCAACAACTCTGTGCTTCGCTTTGATTGCGTTACGCAATCTTGTCAAATAATCTGCAATAGGATCTGTCATATAAATAATTAATTAAATTGATCCGGCCACCCGGACAATATTTAAACTAAAAAAACTCTTACCAACTTGCTTTCTTTACACCCGGGATTAAACCATTAGATGCCATTTCACGCAATTGGATACGAGAAATACCGAACTGGCGTACATACCCTTTCGGACGTCCTGTAATCTTGCAACGGTTGTGCAAACGTACAGGAGAAGCATTTTTAGGTAAAGCCTGCAAAGCCTCATAGTTACCTTCTGCCTTAAGCTGAGCTCTTTTAGCGGCATACTTAGCAACAAGCTTTGCTCTTTTAACCTCACGGGCCTTCATTGATTCCTTAGCCATAACTACTTAGTCTTTTTTTCCGTTTTTAAAAGGCAATCCAAATTCTCTCAAAAGAGCATAACCTTCTTCGTCTGTTTTCGCAGAGGTCACAAAGGTAATATTCATTCCCAATATTTTGGTAATATTATCGATATTTATTTCAGGAAAAATGATTTGTTCCTGAATACCGAGTGTATAATTGCCTCTTCCGTCTAACTTACTCTCAATTCCCTTGAAGTCGCGGATACGAGGAAGAGCGACACGAACAAGTCTCTCCAAGAACTCGTACATCTGCTCACGACGTAATGTCACCATCACACCGATCGGCATCTTCTTACGCAACTTAAAGTTAGAGATATCCTTTTTAGATACGGTAGCGACAGCTTTTTGACCGGTGATCGTAGACAACTCGCTGATAGCGATATCGATGATCTTCTTGTCAGCCGTAGCCATACCTAATCCCTGATTAATCACGATTTTCTTCAAAACAGGTACCTGCATCACGGATTTGTAACCGAACTCCTTCGTTAAGGCAGGAACAATTCTGTCTTGGTATTCTTTCTTAAGACTGGCAGTATTGCTCATTACTTAATTTCCTCCCCTGATTTTTTAGAATAACGCACTAAAGCACCCTTCTCATTCAACTTACGGCCGATACGTGTAGCTTTACCAGATTTCGGGTCAACCACGTTAAGGTTAGAAAGATGAATAGGAGCTTCCTTCTTTTCGATTCCTCCTTGAGGATTCTTCGCATTAGGCTTGGTATGCTTTGATACCACATTAATACCTTCGACAATCGCACGATTATCTTTTACAAGTACCTGTAAAACACGACCTGTCTTACCTTTGTCCTCGCCGGCATTAACAAATACTATATCGCCTTTTTTGATATGTAATTTACTCATTACTTTAAATTTTACGAGATTAAAGCACTTCAGGTGCAAGTGATACAATTTTCATGTTTGTTGCACGAAGCTCTCTGGCAACCGGACCGAAGATACGGCTACCACGGATATCGCCACCGGCATTCAATAATACGCAAGCGTTATCATCGAAACGGATATAAGAACCATCCGGACGGCGGATCTCTTTCTTAGTACGAACGATGATAGCCTTAGAAACAGCACCCTTCTTAACGTCGCTAGCTGGGATTACGCTTTTGATTGCTACTACGATCACATCACCTACAGTGGCATAACGCTTTCTCGTACCGCCCAAAACACGGATACACAAAGCTTCCTTAGCTCCACTGTTATCTGCTACTACTAGTCTTGATTCTTGTTGTATCATCTTACTTAGCCCTTTCGATTATTTGAACTAATCTCCATCTTTTAGTCTTGCTCAAAGGACGAGTCTCCATAATCTTTACGGTATCGCCAATGTTGCATTCGTTATTTTCGTCGTGAGCATGATATTTCTTCGTCTTATTAACGAACTTTCCATAAATGGGGTGTTTTTCCTTCCATTTAATGGCAACCGTGATGCTTTTATCCATCTTGTTGCTCGTTACCACGCCCGTTCTTTCTTTTCTTAAATTTCTAGTTTCCATCAGGCTCAATTATTTGTTGTTAAGTTCTCTCTGGCGCAATTCTGTTTTCATGCGCGCAATCAATCTGCGTTGCTGTTTAATCTGAGAAGGATTATCCATAGGCGAGATGCTATGGTTAATCTTCTTCTGATCATAGGCCGCAACCTCTGCATCTACTCTCTCTAGCAACTCTTTCGTGCTTAGTTCTCTAATTTCTGCAATCTTCATAACAATTACGCATTTTGATTTTGCATGTCATAATCACGTCTCACAACAAACTTGGTTGTAACCGGAAGTTTTTGTGCGGCAAGGCGCAACGCTTCCTTAGCGATATCAAAGGGAACACCTTCGATCTCGAAAATCAGACGACCCGGAGTAACAGGCGCAACAAATCCCTCGGGATTACCTTTACCTTTACCCATACGAACCTCTGCAGGCTTCTTCGTGATTGGCTTATCCGGGAAGATACGAACCCAAACCTGACCCTGACGTTGCATATAACGTGTAACGGCGATACGGGCAGCCTCGATCTGACGACCGGTAATCCATTTATTCTCTAATGACTTTATTCCAAAAGAACCGAAGGCCAGCTGGTTGCCACGTTGAGCTTCGCCCTTCATGCGACCTTTCTGCTGTCTTCTGAACTTGGTTTTCTTTGGTTGTAACATCTCTACTTAAATTCTAACGTTTAACGATTAGCTCTTTTTCTCTTGAAGTTCTTGTCTCTGTTGCCACCGGCATTGTCGTTTCTACGGCCTGTCTCCTTGGCAGCAGTGAAAGAAGGAGCAAGATCGCGCTTGCCATAAACCTCACCACGGCAGATCCAAACCTTAACACCCAGCAAACCAACTTTTGTCAAGGCCTCAGCCAAAGCATAGTCGATATCTGCTCTAAGAGTGTGCAACGGAGTTCTTCCTTCCTTATACATTTCCGAACGAGCCATTTCAGCACCATTCAAACGACCAGAGATTTGAATCTTTATACCCTCGGCGCCCATTCTCATGGTAGAGGCGATAGCCATCTTTACCGCGCGACGATATGCGATTTTACCTTCAAGCTGACGTGCGATGTTGTTTGCTACGATAACAGCGTCCAATTCAGGTCTCTTCACCTCGAAGATGTTGATCTGCACTTCTTTATCAGTGATCTTCTTCAACTCTTCCTTCAACTTATCAACTTCCTGACCACCTTTACCGATGATGATACCCGGACGCGACGTACAAACAGTGATCGTGATCAACTTAAGCGTACGTTCAATAACGATACGAGATACACTAGCTTTTGCAAGACGGGCATTCAAATATTTACGGATTTTGCTATCTTCCAGCAAAGTATCCCCGTAATTCTTACCGCCATACCAATTGGAATCCCAACCACGGATAATTCCTAAACGATTACTAATCGGATTAACCTTTTGTCCCATCTACAAATTAATTTTGACTATCGTTTTTACTAAGTGTATCAACAAACAGAGTTACGTGGTTCGAGCGTTTACGAATTCTGTAACCTCTTCCTTGAGGAGCCGGACGCATTCTCTTCAACGTAGTAGCGCAATCAACGCTGATTGAAGATACGCATAACTCTCCTGCTTCTGCTTTACGTTCATTTTTCTGTTCCCAGTTTGCGATTGCTGAACGAAGCAATTTTTCTACTCTTGCTGCAGCTTCCTTGTTAGAAAACTTCAAAACACCAAGCGCACGGAATACTTCCATACCGCGAATCATGTCTGCTACCAAACGCATCTTACGAGGAGAGGTAGGAACATTGTTCAACTTCGCGAAATACATGGTCTTTTGGGCTTCTTTTCTTGCTTCAGCTGATATTCTTTTTCTAGCACCCATTTTATTCGATTCTTTTTATTTTCAGATTCCTGAATTCCTGTTACTACCGATATTATTTCTTCTTGTTACCGGCGTGACCGCGGAAAGTACGTGTCGGTGAGAACTCTCCCAACTTGTGACCTACCATATTCTCGGTTACGAAAACAGGAATAAATTTATTTCCATTATGAACTGCAATAGTATGGCCTACGAAATCAGGCGAAATCATTGAAGCTCTTGCCCATGTCTTAACTACGGCTTTCTTTCCTGACTCATTCATTGCCAGAACTTTCTTCTCAAGCTTTACATTAATATACGGGCCTTTTTTTAGCGAACGACTCATAGTTTACTTAATTAATCAGATTATTTCTTTCTTCTTTCAATAATATACTTTGAAGAATGCTTCTTAGGAGCTCTAGTCTTCAAGCCCTTAGCATATAAGCCATTACGGGATCTAGGATGACCTCCGGAAGAACGACCTTCACCACCACCCATTGGGTGATCAACCGGGTTCATAACAACACCACGGTTACGAGGACGACGACCTAACCATCTAGAGCGACCGGCCTTACCTGATTTTTCAAGAGCATGGTCTGAGTTGCCAACTGCGCCAATTGTAGCCTTACAAGCCGCAAGAATCTTTCTAGTTTCACCAGAAGGCATCTTAATAATCGCATAAGCGCCTTCCTTTGAAGTCAGCTGAGCGAATGCACCTGCGGAACGTACCATTTTGGCACCCTGTCCAGGACGAAGCTCAATATTGTGAATAATAGTACCAACGGGAATATTTGCCATAGGCAAAGTATTACCTACCTCAGGAGCGGCGTCGCTACCTGAAACCACTGTTTGGCCAACTTCCAATCCGTTCGGAGCGATGATATAGCTCTTTGCTCCGTCAGCGTAATACAACAAAGCGATACGAGATGAACGGTTAGGATCATACTCGATAGACTTTACTGTCGCAGGAATGCCATCTTTGTTTCTCTTGAAATCGATAATTCTGTACTTTTGTTTGTGACCGCCACCGATATAACGCATTGTCATCTTACCAGTGTTGTTACGTCCACCTGTACTCTTCTTACCTACTACAAGAGACTTCTCTGGTGTACTTGCAGTGATTTTATCAAATGCACCAATAACTTTGTGTCTCTGCCCCGGTGTCGTGGGCTTTAATTTACGTATTCCCATTTCTCTTTTTAGATATTACTAAAGAAATCAATTGTTTCTCCTTCTTTCAACGTTACGATCGCTTTCTTGAAAGCAGCTTGCTTGCCGTTGATGATACCTGATTTTGTATAACGGCTTTTACGCTTTCCAGAGTAGTTGATGGTGTTAACATCAACTACTGTAACACTGTACATGTCCTCTACAGCTTTCTTTATCTCCAATTTGTTGGCATCAGGAGAAACACGAAAACCATAGCGATTCGGAAATTTCTCTGTGATCGCTGTTTGTTTCTCAGTTACTATAGGCTTAATAATAATTCCCATTATTCTACTCCTTATGCTTTAAAATTTTGTTCAACAACAGCGACTGAACTTTCCGTTAAAACCAAATTAACAGCGTTTAACACAGCGTATGTATTTAGTTCAGAAGCAGTTATTACACTTGCCTTCTCTAAATTTCGAGCGGACAAATATACTAAATTATTCTTCTCCGGTAAAACCATAAGTAACTTTTTATCAGCCACTTTCAAGTTTTTAGCAATTGTTATAAATTCTTTAGTCTTAGGAGCTTCCATTGTGAAATCCTCTACGACAACAATCGCATTGTTCTTTGCCTTGTAGCTCAATGCTGACTTACGAGCCAAAGATTTTACTTTCTTGTTCAGCTTGAACTCATAATCACGAGGCTTCGGACCGAATACACGGCCACCACCAACCAACACCGGAGAGTTGATATCACCACGACGTGCGCCACCACCACCTTTCTGACGGATCAGCTTACGTGTACTACCAGATACTTCGCTTCTCTCTTTAGACTTATGCGTTCCCTGACGTTGATTTGCCAAATACTGCTTTACGTCCAAGTAAATAGCATGATCGTTGGGTTCAATGCCGAAGATCGCATCGTTCAAAGTTACCTTTCTTCCGGTATCTTCACCTTTAATATTAAATACGCTCAGTTCCATTACTTTTCAATTAATAAGATTGAACCTTTTGCTCCTGGAACAGATCCCTTTACCAATAAAAGGTTGTGTTCCGGCATTACCTTGATCACTTGAAGATTCTGAACGGTTACACGTTCGTTACCCATCTGGCCGCCCATTCGCATGCCCTTAAATACCTTTGCGGGGTAAGAACAAGCACCGATAGAACCCGGCTTACGAGCACGGTTATGCTGACCGTGAGTAGTCTGACCTACACCACCAAAACCATGACGTTTTACTACACCTTGGAAACCTTTACCCTTTGATGTACCCACTACATCCACGAAACCTGCGTCTTCCAAGAAGTCTACAGTGATCACGTCACCCAACTTGTACTCAGTTTCGAAATTCTTGAACTCGGCCAAGTGTCTTTGAGGTGCTACACCGGCTTTCTTGAAGTGACCCATCTCAGGCTGTGTCGTGTGCTTCTCTTTCTTCTCTTGGAAACCCAACTGTACAGCTTCATAGCCATCTTTCTCCAAAGTCTTGATCTGTGTAACCACACAAGGACCCACTTCGATAACAGTGCATGGAAGATTTTTTCCCTCGGCACTGAAAACGGATGTCATTCCGATTTTTTTTCCTAATAATCCTGGCATTTCACTAATTGTTAAAAACTTACACTTTAATTTCTACTTCTACACCGCTAGGTAATTCTAGCTTCATCAAAGCGTCAACTGTCTTCGCAGTTGAGCTATAGATATCGATTAATCTCTTATAAGAAGAGAGTTCGAACTGCTCACGAGATTTCTTGTTAACGAAAGTAGAGCGGTTCACTGTAAAGATACGTTTGTGCGTAGGAAGAGGTATAGGACCGCTAACGATAGCACCTGTAGCCTTTACCGTCTTTACGATCTTCTCGGCAGACTTGTCTACCAGAGAATAATCGTAAGACTTCAATTTAATTCTGATCTTTTGGCTCATATTTATTATATGTTTCTAAATATTATTTGATCAAATCAACGCGACCTTGCACCTCTGTCAATACTTGCTTAGCGATAGAAGAGGATACTTGAGCGTAGTGTGAGAACTGCATTGAAGATGTAGCACGACCTGAAGTAATCGTACGCAAAGCTGTCACATAACCGAATGTCTCAGCCAATGGAACCTTAGCCTTCACGATACGAGCTCCCGTACGGCTAGTCTCCATACCCTCAACTTGTCCACGACGCTTGTTCAAGTCACCGATAACGTCACCCATGCTCTCTTCTGGAGTAACAACCTCCATCTGCATGATCGGCTCCATCAATACAGGACCTGCCTTAGCGGAAGCGTTCTTGAACGCTTGGATAGCAGCGATCTCGAAAGACAACTGGTCTGAGTCTACCGGGTGGAAAGAACCATCGATCAAAGTCACTTTCAACTTGTCAAGCGGATAACCAGCCAACACACCGTTCTTCATAGCCTTCTCGAAACCTTTCTGTACGGACGGGATGAATTCCTTAGGAATGTTACCACCCTTCACCTCATCGATGAATTGCAAAGTACCCTCGAAGCTCTCGTCTGCCGGCTCCATACGAACGATGATATCTGCGAACTTACCACGACCTCCAGATTGCTTTTTGTAAACCTCGCGAAGCTCAACCGGCTGCGTGATAGCCTCCTTATAAGTAACCTGCGGACGGCCTTGGTTACATTCAACCTTGAACTCACGACGCAAACGGTCGATGATGATATCCAAGTGAAGCTCACCCATACCGCTAATAACGGTCTGACCTGTCTCCTCGTTTGTCTGTACGCGGAAAGTAGGATCCTCCTCGGCCAACTTAGCCAAGCCCATACCCAACTTATCCATGTCTTTCTGAGTCTTAGGCTCTACAGCGATACCGATAACCGGTTCCGGGAATTCCATAGACTCCAATGTGATCGGATGGTTTTCGTCGCAAAGCGTATCACCTGTACGGATATCCTTGAAACCAACACCTGCTCCGATATCACCACAACCAATCACCTCCATCGGGTTCTGCTTGTTAGAGTGCATCTGGAACAAACGCGAGATACGCTCTTTCTTTCCGGAACGAGTGTTCAACACATAAGAACCAGCGTTGATAGAACCTGCGTATACACGGAAGAAGCACAAACGACCTACATACGGGTCGGTAGCGATCTTAAATGCCAACGCCGTCAACGGCTCCTCGAACAAAGGTTTACGAGTGATTATTTTATCAGGATCTGAAGGATCCGTACCCTCGATAGCCGGAGTATCTTCAGGAGAAGGCAAAAACGCGCAAACTGCATCCAATAAAGTCTGTACACCTTTGTTCTTGAAAGAAGAACCACAAGTCATCGGGTTGATCTGCATAGCCAACGTACCCTTGCGGATAGCAACCATGATCTCCTCTTCCGTGATCGTAGAAGGATCATCGAAGTATTTCTCCATGATAGCGTCGTCGCACTCAGCCAAAGCCTCAAGCATCTTGTCGCGCCATTCCTCAGCCTCAGCTTGCAAGTCTGCCGGGATCTCCTCTACGCTATACTCGGCACCCATAGTCTCGTCGTGCCAGAAGATAGCCTTCATCTTGATCAAGTCGACAACACCCCTGAAAGTCTCCTCAGCTCCGATAGGGATCTGGATCGGACAAGGATTAGCTCCTAATACGTCCTTCAATTGGCGTACTACCTCATAGTAGTTAGCACCCGAGCGGTCCATCTTGTTAACGTAACCGATACGAGGCACATTATATTTATCAGCCTGACGCCATACAGTCTCAGACTGGGGCTCAACACCACCTACGGCACAGAATGTAGCAACAGCACCATCCAATACACGAAGAGAACGTTCAACCTCAACCGTGAAGTCTACGTGTCCCGGAGTGTCAATCAAGTTGATTTTATAACGGTTGCCCAAATAGTTCCAGAATGTAGTCGTAGCAGCGGAAGTAATCGTGATACCACGCTCCTGCTCCTGCGCCATCCAGTCCATTGTAGCAGTACCATCATGAGTCTCACCGATCTTGTGTGTCAAACCTGTGTAAAACAAGATACGTTCAGAAGTCGTTGTCTTACCAGCGTCAATGTGAGCCATGATACCGATGTTCCTAGTGAACATCAATTGCTTATCGTTGTTTGCCATATTCTTTTTATTGCCTTAAAAATTAAAATCTGAAGTGAGCGAACGCACGGTTAGCCTCAGCCATACGGTGCATATCTTCTTTTCTTTTGAATGCGCCACCTTGGTTATTGAAAGCATCTACAATCTCTGCAGACAACTTGTCAGCCATAGTCTTACCTCCACGTTTACGTGCGAAGATAATAAGGTTCTTCATAGAAATTGACTCTTTACGATCCGGGCGGATTTCAGTAGGGACTTGGAATGTAGCACCACCTACACGGCGTGACTTAACTTCGACTTGAGGAGTAATGTTATCAAGCGCAGCTTTCCAAATTTCGAGAGCGGACTTTTCCTCGTTAGGCAATTTGCCCTTAACGGTTTCCAAAGCGGAATAGAAAATTTCGAAGGCAGTATTTTTCTTGCCATCATACATCAAATGGTTAACGAATCTCGTAACCTTTACATCACCGAAAACAGGATCCGGAAGGATCTGTCTTTTCTTTGGTTTTGCTTTTCTCATTTTGTTTTCAAAAATTTGTTCTTGTCGTTGGTTGCCTTTAATTTGTCTTCAACGGTTCCGCTGAACCATTTACTCAACCTTATAGCCTATCCAAATAACTCAAACCTGTTTTAATACTTAAATTTAAATCTCAGTTTGAAGGCATGTAATTAATTACTTCTTCTTACCTTTTGCGGCAGCTGCTGCTTGACCCGGTTTCGGACGCTTAGCTCCATATTTGGAACGTCTTTGCGTACGGCCGTTAACACCCGCTGTATCCAACGTACCACGTACGATGTGATAACGCACACCCGGAAGGTCCTTTACACGACCACCACGTACCAATACGATAGAGTGCTCTTGCAAGTTGTGTCCTTCTCCCGGAATATAGGAGTTAACTTCCTTACCATTTGTCAAACGTACTCTCGCTACTTTACGCATTGCAGAGTTAGGTTTCTTCGGAGTCGTAGTGTAAACACGTACGCAAACGCCACGTCTTTGAGGACAAGCGTCCAATGCGGGTGATTTACCCTTCTCCACCAAAGTTTCCCTTCCTTTTCTAACTAATTGCTGAATTGTAGGCATTTCTTTCTTTTTTTAAACTTTGAATGTGTTATTATTATTTATCTAATCTTTTCCTATTTCGAGCCGCAAAGTTACGCATTATTTTCGGACAATCAATAAGTTGTGCCTGTTTTTTTCGTATACTCCGCACTAAAAACGGTGCAAAGGTACATATTTGTTCCCGTTTGGCAAGGTAGGCTCTTGTTGTATTTATTGATATTTAACATTTACTATCTCTATTTACCGATAAGTTTCATGCGTCACGGGCTTCACACAAACTCAATCCCCTTAAATCAAACGAGTTCCTGTGAAGCCTGTGAAAGCAATGGGATCGGATCGACGATTTACCTAACCAGCACGTAAAGCGACTGGTGACGGGTGCCGATATCACGCAATTTACCCGCCTCGACGAATTGATGCAGACGGCGGCTGGCCGTACTACTCGTCAGTCCGCAAAGCCGCTGGAAAGCGACACGGGTCATATATTCATGCTCGGCAAAATAGCTTGCGAGCAATTGGTCGATGCGCTCAGGTCCTAATTGGCGGGAATGGGATTTGTACTTGGCTCGTTCCAGCGTCATCGTCTTCAAGCTATCTTTCAGCTCTACCTCGGGACGGAAAGCCACGGACTTGAAACGGATGGACTCCGCACGTATCTCGTGCGTGGATTGTACGGCCGGGCATTGCAACGTGACTTGCAAATACCCCAACCCATCGATATGTACACGTTTTCCTTCACGCAAATATTCCGCTGTCACCTCGCTTAAAGAGATAAGCACGGCGGCCACGTCTGCCGGCGTGACCGTACATCGACCATGGATACGTTTGGCCAGATCATCCGTATCGATCGTGCCAGATGATACGATACGTGCGTGAAAACGAGGACGTTTCATGCTATCCTTCGATACCGGAGTCTTGTAAAAGTCATATTTTGCTGCCATATATCTAGTATGAGATTAAAAGGTTATTCATAGGAACATCGTATGCTATTAGTCATTTCACAAGGGTGATATGATCTTTTCACCTATGTGAAACGATCGTTTCATGATTGTGATACGTTCTTTTCACATAGGTGAAAAGATTATAGGTACTTAACAAAGGTACTACATTCATATCACCTAAACAAGAGTTCTTCCTAGTATTTTGGACAGATTACTTTTATTTCAAATGATAATATAAATATTTGGAAAACTTCAAGTTAACAACCTATATTCGCAGAAGAAAACGGTAAAAATAACCTCTAAAACATAGTATCATGAAAACTGTATCGGATTTTTTGGGCCAACTATGGCTTCGCTTCTTAAAACCAAACGGGCCAATCACCATACCACACCAAACCGAAGGTAAAGCCAAACGATTTAGCGACAATAACTCAATCCTTCAAAAGAGTCTGGAGACTTTCCTCCAAGAAATCATCGAGTTCCGTTTCAACTTGTTGAGCGAGGAGACTGAATATCGATACAAACGATCAGAAGCGGATCGCTTCTATCCGGTGACGCAACGTGACCTAAATAGCATTTGCATGGAGGCAAGACGGACGGGGATCGATTGCTGGGATCGGGATGTGAATCGTTTCGTATATTCAAAAGAGGTAAAAGAGTATCATCCTTTCCGGCAATATATGGAGCGGTTACCCGAATGGGACGGGAAAGACCGGGTAAGCGATCTGGCACGACGGGTCTCCTCAGAACCGTTATGGGTGGAGGGGTTTCATCGCTGGATGCTCGCCTTGGCCTCGCAATGGATGGGTTCGGACCGAATGCACGCAAATAGCTTGGCTCCCATTTTAGTCAGCGAGCGTCAAGGATGTCAGAAGTCTACCTTTTGCAAGTCGCTGATGCCATCTTCGCTAGTCCGCTATTACACGGATAGCGTAGACCTTAGCGCCTCGACGCAAATGGAGCAGAAGCTTGGATTGTTCGGACTCATCAACCTCGATGAGTTCGACCGGTTGCCCGACCGTAAAATGGCTTTGCTGAAAAATTGGATGCAGATGGCCGGGATGAACGTACGCAAGGCACACGCCAAGCATTTCCACCCCCTACCCCGCCTAGCCTCATTTATTGGCACTACGAACCAGAAGAACCTATTAAGCGACCCCACGGGAAGCCGCCGTTTCCTATGCGTGGAGGTGCAAAGCAAGATTAATTGCGAAGGTATCGAGCATGATCAAATCTACGCCCAGCTGAAAGACGAGTTACAAAAAGGAGAGCGCCATTGGTTCACCTCCGGAGAGGAGGAGGCGATCATGCGATCGAATGAGGCTTTCTATAAACGTCCGATCGAGGAAGATGTGTTCCACGCCTGCTTCCGGGCCGCATGTCCGGGAGACCTAAATGTACATCCACTATCAGCTGCCTCCATTTTCCAGATATTAAAGGAAAAGAACCCAGCAGCCATGCGCGGTAGCACGGCAAGCAATTTCGGAAAGGTACTGACCGCCCTCCATATAGAGCGTAAACACACCCGCTACGGCAATCTTTATCAAGTAGTGCCGCTCACCCTTCACACGTTTCACAGGATTTAGCTGTAGCACAAGCAAATGCGGCCAGTGAAACGTATGTCATCGAAATCATCCCTAGCACTTAAATCTTCTCTCCAGCTCCTCATCTGTCAACATGGAGATGATCGTTTTTCCATCCGGGGTCAGGTTCGAGTCCGGACAAGAGAACAGGGAGGCGATCAGATGATCCATCTCTTCCAAGGATAAGGATTTGCCGGGACGGATAGCGGCGGCTTTCGCTAAAGACAAGGCGATGGCTTCGCAGATCTTCTCATGCACCTCGCATCCGGTCTCGATCGCCCGGTCCACGATATCCTTTACCAAGTTCACCGGATCAAGGTTCTCTATACCGGCGGGCAGGCCATTGATCGCGTAATTGTCATTTCCCAGATTGCTCAGATCAAAGCCGACGAAGCGCAAATCCTCCAATAAGGAAGGCAGTACAGCCGCCTCGGCAGCGGTAAACTCTACGATCTCCGGGAATAAGACTTGTTGGGATACACCTTGTTGCTGACGGATATTCGACAGGTATTGGTCAAACAAAATACGCACATGCGCACGATGCTGATCAATAATCGCCAGACCCGATTTCAAGGATGTCACGATATATCGCCCTTTATATTGATAGCAAGGATTGCTTACCTCCGTAAACAGGTTTTCCGGGTTCGAAGCCTCGGCCGGCAATTCCTCGATCGGGGCATCCTCGAAACTCTCGGACTCCAGTTGGGCAGCCACTCGATCGTTCTCAAACCCTTGATATAATTTAGACCAATCGAATTCCGGTTTTTTATAGGAAGTAGTGTCAAACGGATTATAACTGGAATCCACTTGCACTTTCGGGGCCTTATAAGTACTAGGCTCACTTTTCTTGACCGGGTTGTAAACAGGAATATCGATCGCATCCTCCACGTCGAAATCAATCGTAGGGATAGCGCTCGATTTAGCCAACGCCTCCCGGGTAGCGGCCATCAAGATCTGCCAGATCGGTTGCTCGTTCTCAAACTTAATCTCCGTCTTTGTCGGATGGATATTGACATCGATCGAGGAGGGATCCAACGTGAAATAAACAAAATAATTCGGCATATCCCCGGCAGGAATCAATTGCTCATAGGCCTGCATGATCGCCTTATGGAAATAAGGATGCTTCATATAACGACCATTCACAAAAAAGAACTGCAATGCCCCTCGCTTCTTCGCCGAGTCCGGACGCCCCACGAAACCGGAAATAGTCACCATGGAACTTTGGGCATCCAGAGAGAGCAACTTCTGGTTTAAACTCTTACCATATATATTAATGATGCGCTGACGTAACCCCGACTCGGGCAGATTGAATATCTCTGCGTCATTATGATAAAGAGACATACCCACCTGCGGATTCACCAAGGCGATTCGCTCGAACTCATTGATGATATTCCGGAATTCCGTCTCATTCGACTTCAAGAATTTCCGGCGGGCGGGAACATTAAAGAAAAGATTCTTTACCGAGAAGATACTTCCCTCGTTACAAGCCTCCGGCTCGATACTCTCCAAATTGGAACCCGCGATGGATAGGCAAGTGCCAAGCTCGGTCCCTCTAGCCCGGGTACGCAACTCTATATGGGCGACAGCGGCGATAGAGGCCAATGCCTCACCTCGGAAACCCATCGTATGCAAAGAGAATAAATCCTCGGCCGTAGAAATCTTAGAAGTAGCGTGCCGCTCAAAAGCCATGCGAGCATCCGTCTCGGACATACCTTTCCCGTCATCGATCACCTGTATCAATGTCTTACCCGCATCCTTAATGTTCACTTGGATATTGGAAGCGCCAGCGTCCACCGCATTCTCGACCAACTCTTTAACGACAGAGGACGGACGTTGAATCACCTCTCCCGCCGCGATTTGATTGGCGATATGGTCCGGAAGTAAATGAATGATATCGCTCATTACCAGAACAAATACCAAAAGAAAGCAGCCAAGACAGCCAAGGCTACCGCCAGTTTCACATTCTTATACTTACGAGCCCGGGAATCCTCGCCCCGCCCCACGCTTCTCTTCAAATGTGAGGTGCCTTCAATAAAAGTTCCCTTGATATGCGGCTTATATTCCTCCAACGATTCCTCTACACCCATTTCACGTTTGACCTTACTTATACGTTCCTCCAAGGCTTCCTTATGGGGGTCCCAATAAATAGGCTTATGATCATATTGACGCGGTTTACGCATGTTATAAAACGAGAAAAGTGCCATAGCTTTACCTATTAATTATGAATACGACGCTAATGTACGAATTTATTGCTTCTTTTCGGAGCATCTTGAGCTTTTCTTTTCACGACCTGATAAATATCATCCTTATCTTTCGGACGGATATAATCAAACCAATAAAAGTCTTTCAAGTATTTCTGGTCGGGCTTCAAATCAGGAATAGGGGTCATCGTACCTGTTGGAGTCGGCCAGATCTTCAGTTTATCCAACTTATTGTCTTTTAGCCAGATCGTAAGGAAACCGCTCTTGGTCTCGTTCATGCCGACCATCGAACCGTCCTTCTCCAATGGGAAGAAAATCGATTCGGCGTTGCCCGACACATCGATCTGATTCACGACCTGTCCCTCGAAATAAGCCTTCAAGTCATTTCCCTTTAATTGATTGAACGCGGTAGAATCGATTTGCTGTATCGCGAAAGCGAATTGCTTCACGTGAGCGAAATCGATCGAGCTATCATTCATAAATATCAAGATCGTATCCCCATAGATCTGATACTGTTCATTCCAAACGATAGGGTCCGTATACATATATAATATAGAGTCTCTCGTATTAAACTGCATCGAATCACAAACACCTTGCATATCCGTCCGATAGAAACGGACGCCGTAATAAGCTTTCACCTCCCGATAAAGGGAATCCACCGTAGTCATCTTCAAGGTATCACCATGCAGAAACAATGTATCCCCTTGGCTGAATTCCAAGAAACGGGCGCTATCCGTAGCGAAAGCATACTCGGTCTTCTCATTGTAAAAGCCATATTGGCCTTCCAGCATGACATGCTGCGCCGTGTCTTGCAGACTCATATTACCGAACGCCTCCCCAAAACCCAGTTCCCGGTTATAGGCGATAGAGTCGCCCGTCAAGATACGGTCGCCGGAAACCACCTGAGAACGATCCAATAGCAAAGAGGTATTATTCACGGTATCGTACCAACCCCTAGAAGAATAGATCGTGCCGCTATCCGACACGATAATGGATGGTCCGAGTATCGTGGCGATCTTCGAATCCGTATTATAATGCAAGGTATCGGAATACAACGTGAATTGCTCATTCTCCAGACGGACGCTATCATTGAAGATAGCCAATTTCGTACTAGGCGAATATTGCCCGTAAAAAGAAGAGAGCTGATTCAAGGAATCGACAATCAGACCTCCGTCGAAATAATATCCGATATCCGGGATTCGCTCATAGTTCAAGCTATCCGTAAACAAGGTAACCTGCCCATTCTCCATGCGGACATTCTCCCGCAAATAAGCGATCTGGGTATTTCCATCGTAAAACAGGTAATTTCCATACACGAACAAGGTATCCCCTTGTTCCATCCGGACATTACTAAACGCTTCCAAGGAATTGGTCTGCTCAAAGAAATATGCGCTATCGCAATACATATACGAACTATCATGGCGAAAACAAACATCACCATTCAGTACTTGAGCCTCGGCGTTCCTCTCCTTATCGAACGAAAGCGTATTCGCATGCTCCAAAAAGACCTTCGTCTTCTTGGGAGCGACACTATCTTTGGCGGCTACCACCGTGCTATCTTGCGTTTGCGCAAATACGCCAACCGATAAAGCACACGATAAGAGCGCTAGAAATAACCTGTTAATTAGTCTCATTCCTTAATCCAACCCGGATATTTGAAATCACAATTCCTCCAGCCGTCACTAATACGCACATAGGTTGATTTTTGTTTCTTCGTGATCCAGTCGTTCAATAATTCCTCACGTTTCTTAGCCTCTACGATCGCTTTCAAAGCTTGGAAGTCATCGGCCAAATTCGCCTTATGTCCTTCCGTCCGAGCTTTCAGCTTAACAATAGCTACTACCTCTTTCTGCTTGTTCGTCAACATGGTAAAAGGCTTGGAGATCTCTCCGACTTTCATGTCATATACCACCTTACCGATTTCCTGTGGAAGTTCTTGCATCTCGAACTTAGGGGTTCCCATATTGCTGCTCTCGTAATCTTGGTTTACCATCAAACCCTTATTATTACGTGTATCCTTGTCGTAAGAGACGAATGTAGCGGCTTCCTCAAACGTGAACTTATTCGCCTGCAAATCATTGTACAATGAATCCAGACGAGTGGTAGCATCCGCCAACTCCTTATCGGAAACCTTCGGTTTCAATAAGATATGGCGGCAGTTAATACGGTCTCCACGCTTCTCGATCAATTGGATGATATGGTAACCATACTCCGTCTGTACGATCTGGGAGACACGTTTCGGGTCTTTCAAGTTGAACGCGACGTTCGCGAACTCCGGCAACAGCTGTGTCTTGCTCATGAAACCCAGCTCACCACCTCGAGACGCCGAACCCGGATCTTCCGAGTACAAACGGGCCAACGTGGAGAATTCCATCTTGCCGGAATTAACCTGCTCCGTGAAATCACGTAAGCGGGCCTTGATAGCGTCTGTTTCCTCAAACGGAATCTTCGGTTCCAAGGTAACGATTTGCACCTCTACTGTCGTAGGGATGTTCGGCAGGCTATCCTGAGACAACTGGCTGAAATATTTACGCACCTCGGAAGGTGTCAGCTTGATCTCGCCGATCAATTGATGCTGCATCTGTTGCACTACCTGCTGCTCCCGCACCATCTCCTTACGCTCATCCTTGATCTGGGAAAATTTCTTACCGAAATATTCCTCCAATTTCTCGCGAGACCCGATTTGGTTCACAGCCATGTTCATCCATTGATCCACGCTCTGGATCACTTGGTTCTCGTTCACGGTGATACTATCGATCTTTGCTTGATTCAGATATAGTTTCTGTATCGCCATCTGCTCCGGGATCACGCAATACGGGTCGCCATCCAAACGGACCCCCTCGTTTTGATTATACAAACGCTGCGTCTCAATATCCGAACGTAAAATAGCGTCATCTCCTACCACCCACACAATTTCATCGATCACATTGTCTTGCGCCATTACAATGCAAGAACAACAGGCAAGAAAGAATACACTTAAAATCTTTTTCATCATGTCTACCCATTTATAAAATTAGAGATCACGGCTCGGAATGGAATTCCACGTCACCGCTCCGGATCGCATCGTTATATAACTCGTCTTCAAATTTTTTCAAGAATTCAACTTTTCGTTGGTTGACCAGCATTTCCGTGACGTGCGGACTGGCATAATCATATGGCTCCACACTGCCGGAAGGTAAATATTCCTTGATATTCAACAGATAACAATAACTGCTATCCGCCACCTCAACATACTTATTCGCCTTCAGAAACGCATTCGGATTCGACACATGGATCGGTATATTATCCATTACCTCATCGAAATCAACCCATTTGTCGTAAAAGTACTCATAAATCGTGGCATTTTGCACACTATATTTCTCAATTTTTTCTAAAGAGGCCACATCTGTGGATTTGTACCACTTTTTGACGTCGGTAAGTCCCGGGGCATCAACCGGGATTTTCAAGAATAATCCCTTGATCAAGCCTTTATCCAAGATAAACTTTTTCTGGTTTTCCTCGTAATAGTTTAATTTATCACTTTCCCGGATATCAGTTTTCAGCTTCTCCTCCACCAATCGTTCCTGATAACGGTAACGAACCAAGGAACGCCTGTACTCCTCTACCAATTTATCGACCTCCTCTTTCTCATCCCCCAAGTTACGCAAAGCCACATCGTACACCAATACATCCTTTACCCATTTCTTGGTAAAGCTCTCGGCCAGCAACAGACTATCAGCGGAGGAAATCCCCCGGGGTATTAGCTTATTCACCTCCGAACGATTTAGGGTACGTCCTTTCACGCTAACCAAGACATCCGTAGTATCAGCTGGCTGAGAACCTTTACAGGCACCCAACAACACAACGAACGCTAGGAACATGAAGACTATCCTCATATCTATCTTTATTTTATTTCTTTAGTTTCTTCAATAATTTCCAGTTGACAGTCACCGGATATTTTTTATTCAAATCCGCAATCCACTTCGCTTCCAACACCTTCTGCTGGGCGGAGGGTTTGCTCCAGATCTCCCGGTTGCTGACCTCAAACAACAGAATCCCATCCCGGTACTCCTGCATCAAATGAGGGATCTCCGGATGTTTTGTCTCCAGATTCTTACGCTCGGCGGTCGTTACGATATCGCGGATAAACAAATCATAGACCTCTTGCATAAAATCACCCGCATACGTTTTTGTCGAGAACGGGCAACGTTGGATATAATAAGCGAACTCCGCTTGCGGGAAATCCTTTCCATCCAATTGCATAAGCGTCTTGTTCATATCCTTCGCTTTCTCATAAAACGCCTCGTCCGTGGGGAAACAATCATTACATAACGCTTGCAGCTCCGCATAGGCTTCCGGATAGAAAACGTATCCGTATTCTTTTTTCATACGATCGTCGAAAGCTTTATATAACTCGAAGTTACGTTCACCCTGCCCCATACGTCTCGACAAGGCTTTTTCCTCTTCCTCAAACGAAGGGCGTCCCTTCTTATCGATCAACTTAATGATATGGTAACCAAAACGAGTTTCCACCACCCCGGATAAATCACCCGGCTTGCTCAACGCAAAAGCGGCTTGCTCAAAAGGCTGGACCATCTCGCCGATCCCGAACCAAGGTAATACCCCCCCTTTTTTAGCGGAAGCCGCATCCCCCGAATACTCTTTCGCCAACTCACCGAAATCCGCACCCTCTTGTACTTGCTTATAGACAGCTTGCGCTTTTGCCAGAAAAGCCGATGAGTCCTGAATAGCGGAATCTTTCGGGAATGCGATCAAGATATGAGCGACACGTACCCGTCCCGGATTAGGTTTGCGGCTATGGACTTTTATTAAATGAAATCCTAATTTCGTGCGAACAGGTTCAGACACCACGCCAATCGGCAAAGAATAGGCGGCATCCTCGAACACTTTCAGGGATTGCATCGGGAGCAAGCAACGTACATATTCGCAAGCGACATGCTCCTTGTCCTTCTCGGCCAAAGCTTTTCCGACTGTTTCCATATCTTCTCCTTTCTGGAGACGTTCGTATACTCGCATGGCTTCTTGATATACAGCTACCGTATCTTTGGAGACCGTCTTCTCCGGCAAACGGAATAAGATGTGGGTCAACTCTACCGAGTGATCCCCCCGGTCATATACCGCACGGGCAGCCGCTTTCTCACCCTCCTTATCCGACATATAGCTATCGATCAACTGAGCCCGGTATCCATCCAGCTCACTTTTGAATGAGGATGTCTGGTCGATCCCTAAAGATTCCGCCTCCGCTACTTTTAGCTTAAAATTTTTAAATAGCTCGACATAGTTTTTGACGGACTTTGTATTCGATAAATCCACCTCTCCATTCTTCTCTGCGATAAAAATAAATTCAGATAAAGGCACTTGTTTTCCAGCGACCATCATAACGACCGAATCGGATGCGGTTTGAGCGTTAACTGTCACACAAGCGAATACCCCTAATGAAATAAGTAACTTTTTCATCAAAAATTCTTTTACCATAGCACGAATATACATTACAAAAATAACACTAATCTAACGGAGAGCCGACAAGAAAAGTATGCTATCCCATTAAATTAGTGTTTTTTATAAAACGTAAAACTTGTATTACTATTCACCGCGGCTATAATTCGGAGCCTCTTGCGTGATCGCTACGTCATGCGGATGGCTCTCTTGCACACCTGCATTGGTGATTCGAGTAAAACGAGCTTTATGCAACTCCTCGATATTATGAGCCCCGCAATAACCCATTCCCGCACGTAAACCACCTACCATTTGGTAAATGACCTCATACAAAGAACCCTTAAACGGAACACGGGCAGCGATTCCCTCCGGAACCAGCTTCTTCACGTCGTCCTCCACATCTTGGAAATACCGATCCTTGGACCCCTTTTGCATAGCTTCCAACGACCCCATTCCACGGTAAGACTTAAACTTTCGGCCATTGAAGATAATCGTATCGCCCGGCGACTCCTCTACACCCGCCAACAGAGATCCCATCATCACGGAAGATCCACCAGCGGCGATCGCCTTCACGATATCACCGGAGTAACGCAAGCCACCGTCAGCGATCAAAGGCACACCAGTTCCTTCCAACGCCTTCGCCACATCGTAAATAGCCGACAACTGGGGAACACCCACACCAGCGATCACACGAGTTGTACAAATCGAACCCGGACCGATACCTACCTTCACGGCGTCCGCCCCGGCTTCCACTAAATATTTAGCAGCCTCGCCCGTAGCGATATTACCGACCACACAATCAATATGCGGATATTGCGCCTTAATCTGTTTCAAGACATCCACCACACCTTTTGAGTGACCATGTGCCGTGTCGATCACCAAAGCATCCACCCCAGCATCCACCAAAGCGGCTACACGCTCGAAGGTATTGAACGTAACGCCTACACCGGCAGCTACACGCAAACGACCTTTCGAATCCTTGCAAGCCTTCGGTTTATCTTTCGCTTTCGTTATATCTTTATAGGTAATCAAGCCGATCAACTTATTATGGCTATCAACCACCGGTAACTTCTCGATCTTATGTTCCTGAAGGATCTGAGCGGCGGCCTCCATATCCGTAGATTGTCCGGTTACGACCAAATTCTCTTTCGTCATCACCTCATCGATAGAGCGGTTCATATCCTTTTCGAAACGCAAGTCACGGTTCGTCACGATACCAACCAAATACCCGCCTTCATCCACCACGGGAATACCGCCAATCTTATATTCAGCCATCATTGCCAAGGCATCCGCCACACGTTTGCCCTTCGTGATAGTCACCGGATCATAGATCATTCCATTCTCCGCACGTTTAACGGTCTGGACCTGCTTTGCCTGCTCGGCGATCGTCATGTTTTTATGAATCACACCAATACCTCCCTCACGGGCGATAGCGATAGCCAACTTGGCCTCGGTAACCGTATCCATAGCGGCCGATACCATCGGTATATTCAATGTGATATTACGTGAAAACTTTGTCGTGAGATCGACATTACGAGGAAGAACTTCCGAATAAGCTGGGATTAACAATACATCGTCAAACGTTAACCCATCCATAACGACCCTGTCTGCAATAAATGACATAGAACTTATGCTTTAAAAATTATTGCGTGCAAATATACGACTTTTCACGCAATAAATCGATACGGGAGAAATTAAAAATTCGATTCAGAAGAAAATAAACTTTCATCCGAACGAAAACAAAATTCCTTCCGAAGGAAAAATAAATCTCTTTCGGAAGGAACAATAAGCTTCTTTATTTGTTTTTTCTTTAGAGTGGAACCGGGCCACCCTTCCATTAGTTTGCCATTTCAGACAAGAACTTGATACGGACCAAGCGAATCTCCTCTTCCGTATAGTCACCGCCTAATTCCTCGATGGCGTCTTCCAGACCGTCGGTCTCCGAGTCCTTGAAATACTCGTAAATATCCTCGATATGATCCTCATCCATCACATCATTCAAGAAATAATCGATATTGATACGTGTACCGGAATATACGATCGCCTCGATCTCATCCAAAAGCTCGGTGAACTCAAGTCCGTTAGTCAACGCGATCTCGTCCAGCGCCACCTTGCGGTCGATCCGCTGAATGATTGAGACCTTCAACTTGGACTTATTAGCGACCGTACGTACGCGCAAATCCTCCGGACGCTCAATCTCGTTCTCCTCTACATGTTTCTTGATCAACTCAATGAACTCCTTGCCATAACGTTTCGCCTTACCAGCGCCCACTCCCGGGATATTCTGCAACTCGTCCAACGTGATCGGATAAGTAGTAGCCATAGCCTCCAAAGAGGGATCTTGGAAAATCACGAAAGGCGGAACTTCCAACCGCTTGGATAATTTCTTACGCAAATCCTTCATCATGGAATAAAGAACCGGGTCTACCGCACAAGAGGCTCCCCCACGAACCGGAACTTCCTCTTCCTCTTCCTCGAATTCATTGTCCTCGGTAATCTTGAACGATACCGGCTTCTTCATGAACTCCTTACCTTTTTCCGTGATTTTCAGCAAACCATAATTCTCAATATCCTTCGCTAAATAGCCAGCGATTAAAGCCTGGCGAATAACGGCGTTCCAAGTTTTATCATCCTCGTCCTGTCCGGAACCGAAGACCTCTAATTCATTGTGCTTGTAATTTTGGATTTCGGAGGTTTCGTTACCTACCAAAATATTTACGATATAATCTGCCTTAAACTTTTCTTTCAACGTACTGATAACCTCCAGTACCGCACTTAACAATTCCTTCGCTTCCACCTGCTTCTTTGGGTTCAAACAATTATCACAATTACCACAATTATCTTCCAGGTATTCCTCACCGAAATAATGCAATAGCACTTTTCTCCGGCAGACGGAAGTCTCGGCATAGGCCGCAGTCTCTAAAAGCAACTGTTTGCCGATTTCCTGTTCGGCCACGGGCTTTCCTTGCATGAATTTCTCCAATTTTTGCAAGTCCTTATAAGCATAGAAAGCGATACATTGGCCTTCTCCGCCATCCCTACCGGCACGACCGGTTTCCTGGTAATAACCTTCTAGGCTCTTCGGGATATCGTAATGAATCACATAACGGACATCCGGCTTGTCGATACCCATACCGAAAGCGATCGTAGCCACGATCACATCCGCCTGTTCCATCAGGAAGGCATCCTGATTGGCGGAACGTACTTGCGAATCCATTCCCGCATGGTAAGGCAACGCCTTTATCCCGTTGGCTTTCAAGATGTCGGCAAATTCCTCCACCTTTTTACGGCTCAAACAATATACGATACCCGATTTACCCTCGTTGGCTTTAATATACTTAATGATCTCGCGGTCTATATTCGTTCCTTTCGGACGAACCTCATAATACAAATTAGAGCGGTTGAAGGATGATTTAAAGACTGTAGCGTCTATCATACCCAGATTCTTCTGGATATCGTGCTGCACCTTAGGTGTGGCGGTAGCGGTCAGAGCGATTAACGGACGTTTACCGATCTCATTGATAATCGGACGGATTCTTCGATATTCCGGACGGAAATCATGTCCCCATTCCGAGATACAATGCGCCTCGTCCACCGCATAGAAAGAGATCTTTACCTGACGCAGAAAATCCACGTTCTCTTCCTTGGTCAAGGACTCCGGTGCTACATACAGCAACTTGGTACGTCCTGATAATATATCCGATTTCACCTGGTCGATAGCCGACTTATTCAAAGAGGAATTGATAAAATGGGCGACCCCATCTTCCTCACTGAAATTCCGCATCGCGTCCACCTGATTCTTCATCAAAGCGATCAACGGAGATATCACGATCGCGGTTCCTTCCATTAGTATGGATGGTAATTGATAACAAAGGGATTTACCTCCCCCCGTCGGCATTAATACAAAAGTATCCTTCCCGGCCAGCACGTTCTCAATAATAGCCTTCTGGTTCCCCTTAAAGGTACCGAAGCCAAAGTGCCGATTTAGCTCTTCTGTTAAATGATCCTTCTTTGCCATACTTCGTATTATTTATAGTAAACCGCCTACGTTTACGCGACCTGTAAACGGTTCACGTCCGATTTTTCAAATTTCTCTTTCGCATACTCCAACGTTACATGGAGTTCCTTTACTTTTTGAGATGGCATACTGTACATAGCGTCCATCATCACGGCCTCTACGATTGAACGTAACCCACGGGCACCCAGCTTAAACTCAAGCGCCTTATCCACGATAAACTCATAGACTTTCTCATCGAACGTCAGCTTAATGCCATCCATCTCGAACAATTTGACATATTGCTTGATAATGGAGTTCTTCGGCTCGGTCAAGATGTTACGAAGCGTATCACGATCCAGCGGATTCAGATACGTGAGGATAGGTAAACGACCGATAATCTCCGGGATCAAGCCAAACGACTTCAAATCAGTCGGGGTGATGTATTTCAGTAAATTATTCCGGTCTACGGTAGCCGTACCCAAACTAGCCGAATAACCGACCACACGGGTATTTAAGCGTTGAGCGATCTTCTTTTCGATTCCATCGAAAGCACCACCGCAAACGAACAGGATATTCTTCGTATCCACCGCGATCATCTTTTGCTCCGGATGCTTACGTCCCCCCTGAGGAGGCACATTCACGATCGATCCTTCTAGAAGTTTCAGCAAACCTTGCTGTACACCCTCACCGCTGACATCCCGAGTGATAGACGGATTATCGCTCTTACGTGCGATCTTATCGATCTCATCGATGAAGACAATACCCCGTTGGGCCGCCTCCACATCATAATCCGCCGCTTGCAATAGCCGGGTCAAGATACTCTCGATATCCTCCCCCACGTAACCTGCCTCGGTAAGTACCGTAGCGTCCACGATAGCGAACGGGACATGCAATAACTTAGCGATCGTACGGGCTAACAAAGTCTTGCCCGTACCGGTAGCGCCCACCATGATAATATTAGATTTCTCAATCTCTACATCATCGGCGGTAACCTTTTGAAGTAAACGCTTGTAATGGTTGTACACCGATACCGACAGATAACGCTTCGCGTCATCCTGCCCGATCACGTACTGATCCAAGAAAGTCTTGATATCTTCCGGTTTAGGCAGATCTTTCTGCTTCAAACCAAAAGAAGTTTTCTTACCTCCTGTCTGCTCCTTTACGATCTCATACGCCTGCCGGGCACAATCATCGCAAATACAACCAGAGATCCCATTGATAAGCAAATTAACATCACGGCTACTCCTGCCGCAAAACGTACATGTATCGCCTGTTGTTTTGGCCATAGTTTCTTATTGTTGTTTTTGTTATTTACGTGTTAAAACATCGTCGATCATGCCATACTTTTTCGCTTCCTCCGCAGTCATCCAGAAATCACGGTCGCCATCGCGCTCGATCTCCTCATAGGGTCTACCTGAATGATCCGAGATTATGGTGTACAGTTCTTTCTTAACCTTCAAGATCTCGCGAGCGGTAATCTCGATGTCTGAGGCCTGTCCTTGTACGCCGCCAAGCGGTTGATGGATCATTACACGGGAGTGCTTCAAGCCGAAACGTTTTCCCTTGGTTCCCGCCACCAATAAGACAGACGCCATAGAGGCGGCCATACCCGTACAAATCGTAGATACGTCGCTGGAAATAAACTGCATCGTGTCGTAAATGCCGTAGCCCGCATATACAGAGCCACCCGGCGAATTGATATAAATAGAGATGTCCTTTCCGGGATCACTGGAATCCAGATACAACAACTGCGCTTGAATCACGTTAGCGGTATAATCATCCACTTGCGTGCCCAAGAAAATAATACGGTCCATCATCAACCGAGAGAAGACATCCATTTGAGCGACATTCAGCTGTCGTTCCTCTATAATTGTCGGGGAGATATAGCTACTGGAGATGTTCATATAACTATCCAGAGCCGTACCACTCATACCTAAATGCTTTGTAGCATACTTTCTAAAATCTTCCATATTTTCTCCTATCTTTTATTTACCGAGAAGACGTAAAAAGGGATTTCCCTCTGTGACTTAACGGAAAAACAAAGTTATAAATAAATTTCTGAAAGAAACAATTTATTTCGCTATCCGCTAAGATATTTTTAGAGAGAAATCCCTTTTTTGATATAAAACAACCTCCTAAGAGGCCGAGTAAAGATCTTTTTATTCAAAAAGTTTGTTGAACTCGTCAGCGGTTACCTCCTTAACATCAAGTTCCACTTGCTCTTTCAACCAAGCAGCCAATTTCTCCTCAACCGCACGGTCGATGATGTTCTGAAGTGTTTGCTTATTTTTCAACATGTCTTTAGCGTAGTTGTCAAGTACATCTTCCGGTACAGACAACATGCCGTATTGAGCGAACTGAGCCTTAGCCACACGTTTAGCGAAGTTCTCGATGTCAGCGTCCTCAACCTTCAAGCCGTTCTTCTTAACCAAGTTCTCCTTGATCAACTGATATTTCAAATCCTGAAGGATCTGAGGGAAGTCCTCGTCGATCTTCTCTTTCGTATTCTTCTCGTTAGCGGCAAGCAACCAGCGTTTCAATAAATCGTCAGCGAAATTCAACTCGCCAGCTCTCTCAACCAACATATCACGAGTGTCTGTCAAGAACTTGAAGTCACTCTGAGGAGCGAATTGCTCAGCCAAAGCTTCCTTGATCTTGTTCTTGAACTCTTCCTCGCTAGTAACCACGTTCTCGCCAAATACCTTGTCGAACAACTCTTGGTTCATCTCAGCATCTTTATGACGGGTGATCTCCTTGATCTCGAAGCTGAAGTCGCCTGTAGTCTCAGCCACTTTCTCCTTATCGATCTTCAAGAAAGAAGCGATCTCTGCCTCAGCACCCTCATAAGCCTTATTCGGGTTGAATACCACTACGGCATTTACTTTAGCACCGATAAACTTAGCTTTTTCTTCCTCATCCTTGATATACATAGGCATCAAGACAGCGTCCTCCACAACGATACCACCTTCTTTCGGGGCACCATTCTCAAGCTCGGCTACCGTACCTTTTACCATATCTTTTTCCTCAACCTCGTCTACCTTGTCGTAAGAACCGAAGTTTGAGCGATAAGCGTTTACTTGGTTATTTAGCATTTCTTCATCGATAGCGACTTGATAGAACGGAAGTTTATCGTTCTTGCTCAACTCGATATTGATCTCCGGAGCCAAAGCCACGTCAAAACAGAATTCGAAATCCTCTTCCTTATCGAAATCCAACGGCTTTTGCTCTGTCTCGTTAGGCATCGGCTCGCCTAAGATATGCAAATCGTTCTCACGGATATACTTGAACAGATTCTCAGAAACTAATTTGTTTATCTCCTCTACCAGCACGTGCTTTCCGTACATTTTTTTAACCATGCCCATAGGAACCATGCCCTTACGGAAACCCGGTACATTGGCTTTCTGACGAAGGCTACGCAGGCTCTTGTCTACCTGATCAGCATAGTCAGCTTTCACTATTTCTAATTTCACGATACCGCTTACGGCATCATTGTTTTTAAGCGAAACGTTCATTCTGAATGATTTATTTAATTAATAGTCGTATCGAATTTTAGGTCGCAAAATTAGACTTATTCTTTTAATCGTGCAAATTTTGATCTGTTTTTATTCTTTTGTTTATATTTGGCGGCAATTATTTACCCTTTGAATGAATCATTATGAGAATAAAAGGAATATATGCTACCCGTCCGGCGGTAATCCAACTTTTGATCCTCCTGCTATTCTTATTGGCTGGAGCCGTTTTATCATCTATTATATCCACGGGCTTATTACTCGCGACCCACGGTTTACAGACTGATATAACCCAAGACGCTAATTTAATGAGGCTCATTCAGTTCATCTCGGCGATCTGTACCTTTTTGCTACCATCTATCGCCATGGCTTGGACATGTAGTGACAATCCCCGCCATTATCTATCAGTCAAGAAAATCACAGACGGCAGGATCTGGATTCTCACCTTAGTTTGCATGTTCTTATTTTCTCCGGTTATCAATTTGCTAGGATTGCTCAACAAGCAGATGGAGTTACCCGCGTTTATGGCTCCTATCGAGGAATGGATGCGGGCGCAAGAAACCCTCGCCGAACAACTGACGACGATCCTGTTATCCAGCGATAGCGTTTGGGTAATCCTGGCCAACCTTATCGTTATCGCCGTTACGGCCGGGATAACCGAGGAGTTCCTGTTCAGAGGAGCCTTGCAACGAGTGATCGGGAAATGGACCTCCAACCCTCATACGATCATATGGGTCGCCGCCATACTATTTAGCGCCTTCCATTTACAATTTTACGGATTCTTGCCCCGGATGATACTCGGAGCCTATTTCGGCTATCTACTCTATTGGAGCAAGAGCATCTGGATACCGGTGTTCGCCCACTTTGTCAATAATGCTTTCGCCGTAATAGGGATGTCGGACAGTCGTCTCAAGGATAACGAGTTTATCACAGGCAATATTCCCGCCGAGCATCTTTTGGACTTTTGTCTTATCGCCGCCTTATCTTTCCTGCTGTTCATACTGGTAAACAGGCGATTGAAACGGCTGCTATAAGTCTTTCTTACGCAGCACGAAGTCTTTTCCCAAATATTTCTCGCGCACGATCTCGTTCTCGGCTAGTTGTTCGGCGGTTCCTTGGAAAAGGACTTTTCCCTCGAACAAAAGATAGGCCCGGTCACAAATACTCAATGTCTCGTACACATTGTGGTCGGTAATCAAGATTCCGATATTCTTATGTTTCAAGCGAGCTACGATTGTCTGGATATCTTGTACGGCGATCGGGTCTACACCGGCAAAAGGCTCATCCAACATAATGAACTTCGGATCGATCGCCAGACAGCGGGCAATCTCCGCACGACGCCGCTCTCCACCCGAAAGCTGGTCTCCCAAGTTTTTACGAACCTTATTCAAACCGAACTCTGAAATCAAGCTTTCCAGTTTCTCTTTTTGGTACTCAACGCTACGTCCCGTCATCTCCAAGACCGAGCGGATATTATCTTCCACCGTCATTTTCCGGAAAATCGAAGCCTCTTGCGCCAGATAGCCAATGCCGTTGCGAGCCCGCTTATAGACCGGGAATTTCGTAATCTCCATGTCATTCAAGAAGATCTTACCCTCGTTAGGAGTGACCAAACCTACTGTCATATAAAAGGTGGTCGTCTTTCCCGCTCCGTTCGGACCAAGCAAACCAACGATCTCCCCTTGTTTCACGTTAATCGATACATGATTCACGACCGTACGAGTCCTATATTTCTTTACCAAGTCCTCCGTACGGAGCACCATTCGTTGTTCGTCTGACATAAGCTACTTAAAAATTTAACGCGAATGTACGTGATAATCCGCAGATCTACATCACATACATTCGCAAAAAAGCGATAAGAGAATTTAATAACTCCACTCAGATTGCCACTCGATCACGGGTTGCTCCCCCTCGAATCGGATAGGAAGCCAGATATAACGTCCGTCTATAGCGTTCTCCGGAGTCCAACGATCTCCCATATAAATAAAGCGATCCGCATGGCCGGGTACAGGCAATACGTACGTGCTCTGAGAATAAAACGACACCTCCGAGTTCTCTCCCCTAAACGGATTTTCCAATTCCTTCCAAGGTCCCCAAATCGAGGAAGCGACCGCCGATCGTCCCGCATTCGGAGCCCAGCCCGTACAGCCGGACATAATCAAATAATATTTCCCCTTCTGTTTGAACAAGGCTGGAGCTTCCATGAAACGCCCCGGGAAGAAACGGGCGTACTTACCGGAATAACTCGTATAATCATCGGTCAGCTGCGATATATGCAAGGTACTATTCTCTTCCGAGGAATAAATATGATAAGCGATGCCATCGTCATCCACGAAAAGGTTCATATCCCTAGCCATTTGTCCGGAGATCTGGTCACGCCCCAATAAATTCAAGCTATCCGGATGGGCTGGTAACTCTCCACCGCTAAAACGTAGATCTGCGGAAAGCGTACAAGGTTGCTTATGTAGTTCCTGTACATTAACCGGCCAAAAACCGGCATTCGGACGGAAAGCGTTTACGAACGAGTAAGGCCCCGCCACGTTTTTACTGACAGCCACTCCACTCAATGCTCCCGAATAGCCAGCACCTCTCGGCTCTAAATGAAACCACATTACATATTGATCATTCTTTTTATTATAAATCACTTTCGGACGCTCCAACACGCATCCCTTAGCAATATGGCTCGTCGTATCATCCGGCACGACCGATAAGGCGATTCCCTCGTCTTTCCAATTATATAAATCTTTCGACGAATAGCAATGAACGCCTACTTGAGCCAGATTTCCAGCCGAGCCCTCCGTTTTATGCTCACCAAACCAATAATAAGTATCCCCGACCCGTAGAATACCGCCACCATGAGCGTTTATATGTACCCCTTTATCATCCGGCCAAACTTCCCCCGGCTTAAAAGAAAGATCCTTCCGCTGGCAAGCCACACATAAACACAGCAAGCCGATCACTCCTAAAAGAATTCGCTTCATAAAAGTATTTTTTAGTATTTAAGAAAGCAAACATAGTTAAAAAAGAGGGATGTGGCAAACTTTAATACCATAGGATTTACAAATAAAACCAATCTTGTTTCTAAGATGTTATATGGTTATTAGTGGATTTTACGCTATCTTTGCAAATTGAAATCAGAAATTTATCAAGATAAAAATGAATAAAGCATTACACAGAATGGGTGAGTATACCCTACTGATGATGAAGAGTATAACACTTCCAGACCGGTGGAGTATGTTCTTTAAGCAATTGATCAAAGAGATATACAAGCTAGGCGTGGATTCTCTTTGGATTGTCATAATCATCTCGGTCTTTATCGGTACGGTTATCGCTATCCAGATCTCCTTGAATATCAGTTCCCCCTTGATTCCTAAGTTTACGATCGGCTATACCACCCGTGAGATTATCTTGCTGGAATTCTCTTCCTCTATCATGGCACTCATCCTAGCGGGTAAAGTAGGCAGTAATATCGCCTCCGAGATCGGAACCATGCGAGTCACCGAGCAGATAGACGCCATGGAAATCATGGGTGTTAATTCCGCCAATTTCTTGATCCTTCCGAAAATGCTCGGTTTGATGATCTTTATTCCGGTATTGGTTATCTTCAGTATGTTCACCGGTATCATGGGCGGCATATTCGCCAGTTACTCAACGAGTACGGGAATGACTCCTTCCTCGTTCGAGTACGGTTTGCAATTCTACTTCAACGAGTTTTACATTTGGTATTCTATTATCAAATCCGTAGTATATGCGTTCATCATCTCATCCATCGCCGCCTATTTTGGCTATAACGTAAAGGGAGGCGCCCTAGAGGTAGGTAAGGCAAGTACGAATGCCGTGGTCATGAGCAGTATCATGATTTTACTTGCCGACGTAATATTAACCCATTTAATGCTTACTTAAAAATGATCGAAGTTAAGAATATAACGAAGTCTTTCGATGGACGTGTCGTCTTGAAAGATATAAGTACGACGTTCGAGGATGGTAAGACGAATCTGATCATCGGACGAAGCGGTTCGGGTAAAACGGTAATGATCAAGAATATCATCGGGTTAATGAAACCTGATACCGGACAGATATTATACGACGGCAGAGACTTGATCACGATGAACAAGCATGAGTTAAATATGCTGCGTCGGGAAATGGGTATGTTGTTCCAAGGTTCCGCTTTATTCGACAGCATGACGGTAATGGAAAACGTAATGTTTCCTTTAGATATGTTCTCTAAAGACTCAACGAAAGAGCGCAGGAAACGTGCGGAATTCTGTTTGGAACGTGTAAACCTGTCCGAGGCCGGACATCTATATCCTTCCGAGATCAGTGGAGGTATGATGAAACGTGCCGCCATCGCAAGAGCGATCTCCCTAAATCCTAAATACCTGTTCTGCGATGAGCCGAACTCCGGACTGGACCCCAAGACTTCTCTATTGATCGATGATTTGATTCACGACATTACGGTGGAGTACAATATGACGACCGTTATCAATACCCACGACATGAACTCCGTGATGAATATTGGTGATAATATCATCTTTATTAAGGAAGGCGTGAAGGAATGGCAAGGAACAAAAGAGCAGGTAATCACCTCTAATAACCAAGCATTGAACGATTTCATCTTTGCGTCCGACCTGTTCAGGAAAGTAAAAGAAGTAGAAATGCTCCAAGAGGAAGGGTAAGTTAACATACTTGGCAAAGTATCTTAACTTCATCGGCTAAGTATCTTAACTTAAATGGCAAAGTATCTTAACATACTTCGCCATTTAAGCCAGCTTACTTTTTCCACTTATTTTTTATAGACCAAACACGTCCTTGATCTTATCTGCATAATCCAATTTCTCCCATGTGAATAACTCCACATCACAAGTAACCGGCTTCTGCAAATAACGGGAAGAGAATGTCTTCGTCACCGTCTGGGGTTTGCGTCCCATATGACCATAAGAAGCGGTCTCGAAATAAATCGGGTTACGCAATTTCAAACGCTCCTCGATCGCTTTCGGACGCATATCGAAGATATCCCAGATCTTAGCGGCGATCTCTCCGTCTGTCATATTCACCTTCGCACGGCCAAAAGTATTCACGAAAATATTCATCGGTTTAGCCACACCGATCGCATAAGACACCTGTACCAGCATCTCATCCGCCACACCGGCAGCAACCATATTCTTAGCGATATGACGAGCGGCATAAGCAGCCGAACGGTCTACCTTAGAAGGGTCCTTT
The DNA here is from genome assembly GCF_056640955.1 of Parabacteroides sp. KHUB-02. Taxonomy (NCBI): domain Bacteria; kingdom Pseudomonadati; phylum Bacteroidota; class Bacteroidia; order Bacteroidales; family Tannerellaceae; genus Parabacteroides; species Parabacteroides sp. KHUB-02. Next base: position 2,864,223 of record NZ_JBWQEV010000001.1, read on the forward strand.
CCAGAGAAAGCACCACCGCCATGAGCACCTTTGCCACCGTATGTATCCACGATGATCTTACGGCCGGTCAAACCGGTATCACCGTGAGGACCACCGATCACGAACTTACCGGTCGGGTTCACGTGATAAATGATATTATCATTAAACAAAGCCTGTACATGAGCCGGATATTGAGCCTTCACACGAGGTATCAATATCTTCTTCACGTCTAAGGCAATCCTCTTTTGCATAGCCTCATCCGCTTCCTTCTGTGAAATACCTTTCGGACCGATAAACTCATCATGCTGCGTGGATACCACAATCGTATCGATACGCAACGGCTTACCGTTATCATCGTATTCAATCGTAACCTGACTCTTAGCGTCCGGACGTAAATAAGGCATCAAATCCGGTTCTTCCTTACGGATCTTCGCCAATTCCCATAATAAACTATGAGATAAGTCCAACGCCAAAGGCATGTAATTCTCAGTCTCATTAGTAGCATAACCGAACATCATACCTTGGTCGCCGGCACCCTGCTCATAGGGATCCGCACGCTCTACGCCACGGTTGATGTCGCCACTCTGCTCATGGATAGAAGAGAACACACCACATGATTTCGCTTCAAACTGGTACTCGCTTTTCGTGTAACCAATCTTCTCGATCACGCCACGTGCCACTTCCTGCACATCCACATACGCACTTGATTTAACTTCTCCAGCCAAGACAACCTGTCCGGTTGTAACAAGGGTTTCGCAAGCAACTTTCGAATTCTTGTCATACGCCAAGAACTCATCCAGCAAAGCATCCGATATTTGATCGGCTACTTTATCGGGGTGCCCTTCAGACACCGATTCGGAGGTGAATAAATAACTCATCGTTTTAAATTGAAAAGATTACTAATCTACAACTGAATTGAACTTGGAAGGATTTTTCTGCCGGACGGCAACGAAAAGGATATGTTTTTAGCATTTTTTCCCGTGGTTGCAAGCAATACAAATCTATCCACGTCAATTCATTCGCAAAGATACGCAATAATTGAGAATTGAAAGTTGAAAATTGAAAATTATTTCTTCTTTTTGGAATTACGTAAGGCTTTTTTATATTTAAAACCGGCCTTCCATTTCGCTGAATCAGAGCCATGTGTCCCTTTCAGGAAATCAGAGAACTTGATTTTCTTGTCATTCGGATCTTCCGCTTCGCCTTTCGCTTTCTTGAAAACGATCCCTTGCGTCATCGCTTTATTAATTTCTTTATTCATAACTCAAATCTCGTAGTTCATAATTAAAACTTATAATTCGGATAAAAGTTCACGCATCGTCTTGCCAAACACAGGATGTTTCACCAACGGAGCTACTTCTGCCAACGGTTCCATAACAAACGACCGTTTGTGCATCAGAGGGTGCGGTAGCGTCAGCCGCTCCGTATGCAGGATTTGCTCATCCACCATTAACAGATCGATATCGATGATACGGTCATGATACACACCGTCACTTTTTTCGATACGTCCCATCTCGATCTCGATCAAACGGGTAGCGTCTAATAATTCCATAGGGGAAAGTTCCGTCGTCATAACGATCACGGCGTTCAAGAAAGTGTTGTCCGATTCAAATCCCCAAGGCTCCGTCTCATACATATCAGAAAGGGCAAGAACATCTCCCACCCTTTCAGCCAACAGCGCCGCCGCTGTCACCAAATTTCCTCGTTTATTGCCTACGTTCGTACCTAATCCAAGGTAAGCTGTCGCCATAGAAACCGGATTAAAGGATTAGCATAGCGTCGCCGTAAGCACCGAAACGATATTTCTCTTTCAAAGCGATATCGTAAGCGTCCATGATCAACTCATAACCACCGAAAGAAGCTGTCATCATCAATAATGTAGACAACGGCATGTGGAAATTTGTCACCATGCTGGTAGCCACGCTGAAATCATACGGAGGGAAGATAAACTTATTCGTCCAGCCCTCGAACTCTTTCAGATGACCATCCGTACTTACAGCCGTCTCGATCGCACGCATCACGGAAGTTCCGACAGCACAAACCTTGTGCCCCTCATCCTTTCCCTTGTTCACGATATCCACTACATCGGCATTTACGACCATTTGCTCAGAATCCATCTTATGCTTTGTCAAATCTTCCACGTCGATCTCACGGAAATTACCCAAGCCCGAATGCAATGTCAAGAAAGCGAACTGGCAATCCTTGATCTCCAAACGTTTCATCAACTCACGGCTAAAATGCAATCCCGCGGCAGGAGCCACAACCGCACCTTCTTCCGCAGCGAAAATATTCTGATAACGATCCTCGTCTTCCGGTTCCACCTCACGTTCGATATACTTAGGCAGCGGAGTCTCGCCCAAGGCATACAAAGCCTTCTTAAACTCGTCGTGGTTCCCGTCATATAAGAAACGGAGCGTACGACCACGCGAAGTCGTATTATCAATTACCTCCGCGACCATGGAATCATCCTCGCCAAAGTATAACTTATTACCGATACGGATCTTACGAGCCGGATCCACCAATACGTCCCACAAACGTAAGTCCTCGTTCAGCTCGCGCAACAAGAACACCTCGATACGCGCCCCTGTTTTCTCCTTGTTACCGTACAAGCGAGCGGGGAACACTTTCGTGTTATTAAAGATAAACACGTCACCTTTTCCATAATAGTCTAGAATATCCTTGAATTCGCGATGCTCGATCTCACCTGTATCACGATGAACGACCATCAACCTCGACTCATCTCTGTTCTTCGCCGGATGTAAAGCGATTAATTCCGACGGTAAGTTAAATTTGAATTTCGAAAGCTTCATAATGCACTCTATTTATTTTTCTTCTTCTATTTTTACCACATTCTTCTCTAAGAAATCATCGATCTCCTCCGGAGACATACACATATCCAAGGTTACCTCTCCGATGCGAGTCCGTTCCAATCCAATCAAATGAGCGCCAGAATCCAGGGCCTTCCCGATATCACGAGCCAACGCACGAATATAGGTACCTTTGCTACATACCACCCGTATCTTTATAACAGGCAAATCGCACTCCAGCAACTCCAGTTCGTCTATAACCAATGTCTTGGATTTTAGTTCAACCTCCTCTCCTTTCCGGGCTAGCTCATAAGCACGTTTACCTTCGATTTTGCAAGCGGAGAACACCGGGGGAATCTGTTGGATCGTACCCACGAATGTCTTTAAAACCTCCTCCACGAGCTCACGGGTTATATGTTCCGTGGGATACACGGCGTCTATCTCTTTCTCCAAATCGAAAGACGGGGTAGTCTCTCCCAACTTCAACGTAGCGATATATTCCTTCGTCTGATATTGAAACTCATCGATCCGCTTCGTAGCCCTTCCGGTACAAACGATCATCACACCTGTAGCCAAGGGATCCAGTGTCCCCGCATGTCCAACTTTAATCTTCTTTACCTTCAGTTTCCGACTTAGCTTATAGCGAAATTTATTAACTAGGTCAAAAGAAGTCCACGTTAGCGGTTTATTAAAATATAAAATCTCTCCAGCTATAAAATCCATTCTTTATTTCAGTAATGTACAAGCAATTGTCACCAATCCCGCGATCGCGCAATAGATAGCGAAATAAATCAGTTTCCCCTTTTTCACGATGTTGATCATCCATTTACAGGCCACGCAACCGGAAACAAAAGCGGCCACGAAACCTACCGCTAATGATAATGCGGGAATGCTCCCGGCCACATCTTCACCTTTCACCATCTTCATCACATCCAACAACGCCTCTCCCAAGATCGGAGGTATTACCATCAAGAAAGAGAACTGGGCTAGTTTCGCCTTATTATTTCCCAATAACAAACCGGTAGCGATCGTTGATCCGGAACGTGACAAACCCGGCATCACGGCGCAAGCCTGAGCCAGCCCGATAATAAAAGCGTCTTTCATCGAGATCGACTCTTTCTGGCGTGGTTTGGCATAATACGAAAATGCCAGCAAAGCCGCCGTCAATAGCAGCATACAACCAACGACCAATAAACCTGATCCAAAGATTTGTTCTACCGTATCTTTAAAGAATACCCCAACGATCCCGATCGGAATCATGGAAATCAAGATATTAATCACATACTTCGTCTCCGCGTTCATCTGAAATTTAAACAAACCACGGAATATCCAATCGATTTCCTTCCATAAAACCACTAACGTACTGAATACGGTCGCCACATGCACGACGATCGTAAACGCAAGATTCTCCTCTCCCTCTATACCAAACAAAGCTGAGCCAATCGCTAAATGACCGCTACTGCTCACCGGCAGATATTCGGTCAATCCCTGTACGATACCCAGTATCAAGGCCTCAAACCAACTCATTCTGTTACTTCTTTATCTTTGCTATTCTTCAAGATTCCAAAAATCATCATCACGAAACCAATAACCGTAACCACCGGAGCTACCACGATACGGCGGGCGCTGAATATATCGGGATTGAACGTATTATCCCCGGAACCTCCACCACTCATCAATATGAAACCAAGCACGATGCAGGCAACCGCTACCGCAATCAGTATAAAATTCTCTTTTCCGAAAGCAAAATCTCTTTTAGCCATCTTTCTCAACTCTTTATTATTCGTACATTAAATATAATACAACTTATCGACCCCCATCCGCAAATATTTATTCACGGCAAAAATGGTCGCGATCACGGACAAGACAATACCTAAAGCAAACACTGCCACATAAACCAATAATAATGTTTGCATATCCAATATCTGGATAAAACCTTTCAATTCATTTTGCAAATAATATAACGCTCCGGTTAGCATCAATATTGCCAAGATAGAGGCGAAAATGCCACTTACTATGTTATATTTCACAAAAGGCCTACGTATAAAGCCGGAAGTAGCCCCCACTAGCTTCATCGTATGAATTAAGAATCGTTTGGAATAAATCAACAGGCGAATCGTATTACTGATCAACACGAACGAGATAATCATCAGTACCGCAGCCAAGGTTAGCAGGATCAAGCCCAACCGCTTCATATTATTATGGACCATCTCCATCATATCCTTTCGGTAAAGCAGCTCCGAGACCGACGTATAGTTTCTAATCTTCTTCTCTATCACTTGGAGGCTATCGGGGTTGGCGTACTCCGAATGCAGTTTCACCTCAATCGAGGCCTGTAAAGGGTTAAAGCCTAAGAAGGTTTCCGGATTCTCGCCCAGTTCTTCTTCCAACTCTTTCGCGGCTTGCTCTTTCGATATATACTCGGTTGATTTTATAAAAGGAAGAGCATCCAAGCTCTTCTGCATTTTCTTTATCTCAGTTTCTTTTTGGTTATCTTTCAGCACGATGGAGAAAGATAAGTTCTCTTTCACATAAACGGAGAGTTTATTACCCAACATCCCTATCAATAGAATGAGTCCTAGCAAGAATAGTACCAAGGAGATACTAATAACAGACGTAAGCCGGGAGTTAAAGAAAGAAACAGAACTAACTTTTTTATTTTCAGCCATCAGACTCTCACTTATTAACGTTAAATAAATTAAGGAGATGCGTACAGAGAACACACCTCCCAATTTTCTTGCAAAAGAACGAATAAAATAAGTAAGCCGAAAGGGTTTTAGAATATTTAACCTCTACAACTCTAACAAAGGCCATTCGTACATATACAATATATAGATTATTTCTGATTGAATACCAAGTCCAACCCTTGACTTCTATAGAATCCGAAACGGGTATCACTTGATATAAGCGGTAGATGTTCCGTTATGGCATGCGCAATAATTACGTGGTCTGAGGGATCTTTGTGTCCCTGCGCCTCATTGATCTCCATATGCGCATACGTTTGCATATGTTCTTTTTTCAATGGCAATATTTTCACATAAAACTCCTTTTCTATGGCGACGATCATCGCTTCTGCCGACTTCCATCGTTTAGAACACAGTCCTTTATTTCGATAAGCGACAATCAGCTCACGTACGGACTCGGCACTTATATAAAGAAGGGTTTCCGGTTCTTGGATAATAGCATCTATATCCCTATTTAGATATTCGGGATCAGATGCCATATATACAAAAATATTCGTGTCAATGAGATATCGCATTTACAGTAAAAATTTAGGGTCATTTACAATCAGACTTCCCTTTAACCGCTGCATAGCTTCCCATGTCTTACTTACCTTTCTTTTTCCAGTCTTCGCCACAGTTGTTTTAGTTTTGGCATTTTCTTCCTTTTTCTTTTCTTCATTTTTTTCCATAAGGCTTTCTGTTTTAATTTTCTATGATACAAAGATAACGTTTTATTTAATTATATCAGAACAAAAACAGATAAAGTAAAGCTTATAGGATAAAAAAGAAGACCGCCGGAACTGAGTATTCCTAGCGGCCTTCCCCAACATTAAAGACTCAAGGGTTAGTTTCTTAAAATAAGGTTGTTAGCGAACGTTTACTTTCACTGTTATACGCTTGCCATTCTCGTTGATCTCTATCAGATAGATGCCGGTAGATACCGGGATACGGGTAGTTCCGATAATTGAATCGCCATACAGGCTAACTCCAGTCACCGCGATGATACGGATCGAGATTGGACGGGCCGGATGAACGGTTATCGCACCTCGCTCGCAATAGATTTGATGATCGTTGATGATTTGCTCGATACCTACCGTGCCGGAGACAGTTACCACACAAGACGCCGTCTTGTTTCCATCATCGGTAGCCACGGTAATCTTGCAGGTACCGATCTTCAGCGCGGTAACGACACCATCCGCGTCAACAGTAGCCACCGTCTCGTCGCTGCTGCTCCAAGAGACGGTTTTCATAGTGGCGTTATTAGGGGTAACTTTCGCTTGCAAGGCAAAAGATTCACCTACGGCCAATGCCTTGGACGTGATATTCAAGGAAACTCCCGTAACAGCCACATCTGTTCCCGGAGGTGTAGAAACCGGCTTGAACTCCGTCCTAATAGCCAATGACTTATCGACTTCAATCTCTACAGGCGAAGTCGTATACTTCTCTTCGCCTATTTGAATAACGGCCAATTCATAATCCGGATTGGCTTCCGCCTCAATGATTAGCTTAGTCGCTTTCGCCACAGCGGTTCCACTCGTTATCTCGGTCTTCTCACCCTCACCCTTCAACATATAGACTTTCAAAGAACCATTTTCCGGTTGAGCGAACGTGACAACTAACGCATCCGAACTTTTCACCGTAACCTCCGCTTCCGTAGTCGCATCCTCATAATTCGGATCATACGACGTGAAGATCACTTCCTTTTTCTGGCTATTGCCGGGTTTCAATATAGCTGACGCGTCAGCCCATTCAAATTTACCGGATATGGTAGTCCCATCGGCACCTTTCGCAACACCACCGGATAATAGGGATTCCGACAAGGACTGACCTTCCGTGATCGTAGATGCGGTAGGAGCCACTACCTTTACGACCTTCGCTTTCTTTATCACTAATTTCTTGGTTGCCTCGAAAGATCGCCAGTTCTCATCCCCGGTACGTGTTACAGTCACAAGATAAGTACCCGCGTTCAATGGAGTAGCAACCGATCCATCCGTATTTGAATATTTAATATTTACATCTGTCGGATAACTACCGCTCAAAATGTCTTTCAATTCCACAAGCCTTACGGAACCATTATAAACAAACTCCAAATCTGAAGGATTCGCCGTTATTTTAGGTTTATCCACAAAATTCGGGGTGTATGTCGCATCAGCCGCCAAAGTAACCGTTATCTCTGGGTTCTTTCTATCGGCGCTTGAGACATTATCACTCCAAGAATCAAAACGCTGATTCTCGCTAGGAGCTACCGCTCGCAACTTTAAAACCGTATTCTCCGGAACTTCCGAATAATCGCTAATAACCAAGCCTCCATTCGTAACCTCCGTATTTGAGGTACTTAAAGAAAACGTTTTTACTTCACCAACCGGCATTGAATAATCTACCGATTCATAATTACTCTTGTCAAGTGGGGTAAAGCGCAGAATATTTACCTGATCCTTTGTCGGGATTCCGGTCACATTCGCACGAAGCGCCGATTTTTGTGTAGAAGGATTCCATTCCACATCCTCGAAGTCTTGAGTAAGTTTAGCATCAACCTTTTCATAATTATCCCCTCCTATAGTCGGTACTTCCAGCAATGCCATACCAGCCTTCTTGATAATCAGCTCGGCAGTTATATCCACGGCTTTAAATAAATCATCCTCGCCACGGGTAATCCGAACTTTATAAGTTCCGGCCGATTTAGGATTCTCTGTCATTTCTACCCCACTCCGGGAATATGCGACCTTAAAGTCCAAACCGGAATAGCCCGTAATCTTAACCTCGAAATTCCGGTATTGCTTATTATAGACTACCGTTTGCGTCGTCTTATCAATCAGCGAGGCCAAATCTTTCTTCTCCACATAATTAGCGGTAACAACCATAGGGCCGGAAACGGTGAATACATCTCCATCCTTGATCTCGGAAGAGTTCACCATCATATTCATAAAACGATATCCCGTTTCCGTCTCAACAGAAGCGGTCAATTGAGTCATATAAGGAACCTTAGAACCGGAAGCCACCTCTTTACCGGCCTTATCTTTCAATACGACTTTACCCGCATTAGGGATATTCAATGCCGAGGTTATTTGATATTTCACCAATTGGAAACTTGCGCTCACCGTAACATCTCCGGTCCCAACCGTAAATGAGCCATCAGCCTCATTATAATTCGCACCTTCCACTTTCACGGATGCCAGCTCATAGCCATAATCCGCATTTCCTATCACCTTCACTTTCACACCTTCAGAGATAGCCTCACCGGGAGTAACAGGCGCCTTCGTATCCACCTCGATCAGATTAACGCTACCATTCTTCAACTCCCCAACCTTGACCAAATGTTTATCCGGTTCTTTTTGCAGGAAATCGGCCGATATATCAGCGGCTTGTGTCAAAGTATAAGAACCGTTATTCACCAAAGCCCCGTTCACCTTCACGGACTGAACCATATAGCCCGCATCCGGAGTCGCCGTGATAGTCAATAAGGTTCCCTGCAAAAACTCAGCACCATTCTTTACCTCCACGCCATTCGCGAAGACCTTCAAGGAACCATTCATCGGATCCGTAAACGTCACGCCATAAAGGACTGGATCAAAACGGGCTACGATATCCAAGTTCGCATTCGCTTGCAACTCCCGTGTAGCCGATGTATTCCCATCACTCCAGCCGGCAAACCGGTAATTCTTATCTGCGACGGCTGTCGCTTTCAAAACCGAGCCTCTCGCATATTTATCATTTGCGGTACGCCCCTCCAAGATGACAGTACCGAAATTACCGGCGGTAACATTCATAGAATAAACAGGAATTACGTTCAAGGTTATAAACGTATCTTTAGCCGCATAGTGAACAGGATCATTCGGTTCGAATATCAAGTCGTACTTTTTCTTATCCGGAGAAGCGATCTCGTTCGGAGCTTTCCAGATAAATGATCCGGAAGAAGTACCATCGATCAAGGTACACGCCGATAAAGCCTGTCCTTCCTCAATACGACCCGGAGTAGGTAACACCAAACTCTCCACCTCTTTCTTACTCTCCACCACTAACGTAACCGTATCAGAGAGGCTACGGTATGTCAAGTCCTCCGCACGGCTCAAACGGGCCTTATAAGAACCCACGGCCAACGTGGAAGGCAATGCCGTAACCCAAGCCGTACCGCTCAATTGATATTCGATCTTGATGTCCCCGACAGCGCTTGTTACCGTGACCGGCTTGATGGAGCCGACCGTCTGGACAAGGTTGTTAGCCACGAACCTCACCGTATCTTTGGAGACGAACGCAAAGATATAGCTATCGCCACTCGTCAGACTAGGAGTCGTGTACGTGTAAGAGGTATTTCCATTGGCATACGTTCCCTTGATCTTCGAGATATCCACGTCCGAAGAGCCTTGCTTAATAGCCCCTAGCCTATAGTTGGCATTCGATACGATCGAGAAAATGACGGGCTTACCGTAAGCGATCTCACCACCGCTCATGATGTCCTTGTTGTCCATCTTGGCGGTAACCGTACCCTGTCCACCATCGACAGCGTAAGCCAAGGTATTGGCATTACGGATCGTAAACGTTTTAGAGGAATCTTCTAATGCGGCATACTCCATGGTCTCCGGACTAAATAAGACGATCTTATAAGCTCCGACTATCTGCGGTAACGTGGAAGTCTCCGAACCATCGGCCGCACGATATCGAACCACTTGTCCCGCTATTTCCGGCGTAAACTTAATAACCGGCAAATTCTTCCCGGCCACGATCTCGTCTTTTGTCGCCGAAGAACCTGTTACACTCACGGAAATCGTTTTCTTCGCGGCGAAACCTACCGACAAGGTCGTAGAGGCGGTTAACGAGGCGGTCGTATAGGTATAAGAGATCGTGTTATCCTTGTTAAGCGCACCTTTTGGCAAGGCTGATACCGCGGTTCCATTCACAACAATCTTATTCAATAGAAATCCGGGGTTAGCGATAATTGTAAATACGGCAGGTTGCCCGTTAATGATCTCGCTACCGCTTGCCATGTCCGTAGAGCCCATCTTGGCGGTAACCGTACCTTGTCCGGCCGTTTCCACGTTATAATTTAATACATTCGCTTTAGATACCGTAAACTTCATGTTCTCATCCTTCAAGGCGGCATATTCCGCAGTCTCGGGACTGGTCGCAACGATCGTGTAAACACCATCCGCCGCAGGAAGTTTATCGGATAAAGCTCCGGAAGCGTTCTTATATTGAACCTTCTGCCCCGCTATCGTATTGGGGGTAAATGTGATAACCGGAAGATTCTTACCAGCCAAAACCTCATCCTTCGTGGCAGATAATGGATTGGCTGTTACAGATACGGTTTTCTTCGCAGCAAATCGCACGTCAATAACCGTAGAAGCGGTCAATGCCGATGTCGTATAATCCGCATAGGAAGTCTCATTCGTAGAAGAATTAAAAGTTCCTTTCGGCAAAGTCACCTCATTATTATCTACGGTAAGTTTGCTCAACACATAACCGGGCTTGGAGGTAATATTCAATACGGCTGGCTTATTATAAACGATCTCACCATCACTAGCGATAGTGGAGCCATCCATAGAAGCGGTTACAGATCCTTGCGCCTCCTCAAACGAGTAGGAAAGCGTATGGGGCGGTTGTACCTTGAATAGAATCGCCTTGTTTATGGCGGCTTGCGTATCAGTCTCCGACTTGGTTACGACAACATAATAAAGTCCAGCCTTTTCGGGTAGCTCATCCGTCAAAGCAGCAGAGCCATCCTCCCTGTATTGTACTTTATACCCCGTAATAACCGGGTCAAAAGTAACCTTGGGCAAATTCACCTTCGCTCTTATCTCATCCAAAGTGGCATACTCAGGAGAGATCGTGACCGTCACCTGCTCTTTCGCCTTGAACACCGCCTTGATTTCCGTACTACCGGTTAAAGCGGTGGAAGTATAGGAATAAGTGGTCGTATTATCATTTTGAAAAGTACCGCTCGGCAACGTGCCAATAGTAGCCGTATTCATCGTTATATCCGACAGGACATATCCGGGCTTCGCCGTGATCGTGAAAACGGGTTTACTATTATATGCCACCTTGGAACCTGTGGCTACCGTACTGGTTATGGTTCCTTGATCCGTATTCGCCGAGCTATAATTCAACGTCACCTTGAACGTCGGAAGATCCGGGGCGGAACGTAAATCTGAATCTTGCGCATGTACCTGTGCCATCGCGATGACAGCAAGGAATATCGCTAATATACTCTTTTTCATGTTTATCATTGTTTTAATCGTTATTTAACCCTTACTAATTGACCGTTCACGGCATAGATGCCCGAAGAAACCATGATCCGCTGTCCGTCCGTAACCTCGCCACGATAAGCGACCTTGCCATTCATTCCGATGATCACCACGTCCATAGGCTCCGGCGTGTGGATCACGATAGCGCCACGATCGGTAGTCACGTAATAACCATCTACCGGCTCGATCGTCTGGTTGCCCGTAACCACGCCATCGCCAATACGTAAAGAGCGAAGCGTACTCAATGTCTTGGCGTCTGTCAAGACAAAGCTTTGGAAAGGCTTGATCTCCGGGTTTGCCTCTTGCTCGAAAGAGGTTCCATCCGCTGTCAATATATAAGCGGATTGTTTCAAGGTAATCGTAAATGTATTCGGATTCGAGCACATCAAGAAAGTACCTGTTTCAGTTGGAGCGGCAGGTTCTTCCAAGGTCTTGAATTCAAAAGCTCCTTCGGAAGAGATCGTATAGGTATCGCCATTAGCCGCCCAAAGACCAGCCATGCCAAAAGCACTCTCATCCACCACGAACTCCGGAGTCTTGTTATCCTTCAGCCTAGCGAACCAGATACCATTATCAACATTTTGAGTACTTGGAGCCGAGATCTCCTCCTCCATAGAGTTCTTGATCACGGCAGAGGTAAATGGCATTCCAAACGCCTTCCATCCCGTAGCAGACAAAAGTGGAGCGAAACGAAGAGACCGAGCCGTCAACTTCCCTTCCGTAGCGGTAAATACCACTTGTGCATCCTCTTCCATCATCACTGTATCTAAAGCCATAGGCACCGAGACAGTCAGTGTCGCTCCATTTAGAATATTCACCTGTCGATCTTGAAAAGATGTGGCCCACGTAGTATCACTTTTTATGTCAATGGCTACTACACATTCTTTTATAGAAAATGACTGCGCACCTTGATTCAACCAATAAACCCTTTTAAATGGATTAGCAATAGCATATGCTTTAGCTGTATTTTCCTCTATTACTAAACGACCATCCTTGCAATTAAAAATAACACCATCCGGGATAGTATAAGGCTCCCATGTGTCCACATCCGGAAAGAAATTAGGCTTTGCCGCATTTAAAGAATTAAGCGTTTCTGCCATAGTCGTATCAGGAATCAGTATTATATCTCCCGCATAGGCAATGCCTTCATGGTAATATGTACTCCCATACAATTCTCCAAAATCGATTGCTGTTACTATAGAGACCGCCGCATTCCTAAATGAACCATCCGGTTTATTAATGATTACACAAGGTTTCCCTTTCTGATCTTGAAATTGCACATCAGTGCCTTCCACCATGATTACATTATTATATTCATCAGGATTCATACCATAACCCACTATAGTTGGGTTCTTTATGTTATCAGTAGTTGAGACAATTGTTTTTCCTTTCAATATAATCTTATTATCACAAGGAGTAGGAGTAAAACTACCATTTATTTTAATCGGAGTCATTGCCATTGTCTCTTGTTCATCAAACTTATTCCCGATATAAGAATCTTCAATCACAATCTCGTTATTGGAAGCTCCCACTGTAGAATTATTTGTTGATATCGCTATAGCCGCAAAACTATCGGAAACACCCTTATTTTTTGTCTTACCAGTTAAGGTACTCCCGCCCGAAACATGAACGTTCATATCTGAGGTCTCATACAAATAGAGAGCACCGTATCCTACGATGTTCGATTTATTCTTTATTGTCAATTTTTGATCGCCGGCGTTATTAGCATAAATACAATAATGGTTATTTAGCAAGATTGTCGTACTATCTACCGTCACTGGCGTTTTTTTATGGTGAATATATACACCAAATTGATTCGAACCGTTCACCTGTCCATCAATCTTTGTGTTAACAAGAGAGACATCCGTCAGTTCTCCATCAATAAGAACTCCTGCTTGTGCGTTAGCCGCCAAATTTATTGTAGTATTTTCAACATGTACAGTCCCCTTTGCCGTTGCTCCCAGAAGAATCGCATTTTGTAATACTTCTGCAGGATTTGGGTTCTTACGATCACCATAGCCTTGTGTATTATTATTCATAATACAATTATCTATCAACAAATCCGCATTACCGGTTACCTCTATAATTGGAGTACATTTTCCAGAAGTAACTTTCGTTGGCGTATAATCGATACTCAATCCTTTTATTTTAACATCGGTAGCAGTATTATTGGCAGAGCCATTAATCAAGATCGCGCCTTTTATAATAGTCTTGTCCCGCCCAGTTCCTTGAATTGTGATAGATTTATCTAATGGTAGAGTCATTGGTAAAGTATATTCTCCTTCCGGGAAAACGATACGATTTTGATCAGTCAAATCTACCTCAGAAAGTAGACTAGACATATCGCAAGCCGCATTACGTAATGAACCATCTTGGTTGAAAACAGTAATCGCTGATTTCTCATCTGCGATCTGGTACTTAACCGTATTGTCGCAATTAAAAGTATTCGTTTTATAATCCTGTATCAAAACCCCTACATTATTTTTATTCACTTTCAGTACAGAGCCCTCACCAATATTAAATGTATTACCCGTACTACGAACAGAAATAGGATATTGCAGAGCTGTACTTTCCATAAAAGCAAACAAATTAGTATTTTTTATATCAAAGGAATTGTTAATCGCATTGTCTTCTTCATCTTTATTTAATACAATCGTAGCAAAATCATTTGATCCTTTAAGTTGATAGTTATGAGACTCCAATGTTGAATTAGCTATCTTAAACTTATTATTAGATGACCAAATATTGAGTGCCGCCCATGAATCTATTTTTGAATCTACAATTGAAATCGAAAGATTATCATTTAGCGCTGTTACATTTATTGCATAATAAAATCCTTTGATAGTACTATTATTTTTCATTTCTATGGACGATCCATTCATATTTGAGAAACTTATTCCTCTACTATAAGTACCATTCTTCGGATATACCGCAGAAAGAATATGAGAATTATCCAATACAATAGTATTTTTCACCTTAGTCGTATTTCCAAACGAAGAGAACCCTCGATTGTAAGACCCTTCTAAATAAATACAAGAATTCGTAAGAGATACATTCACATTATCACAAATACTATTAGAATCATAGCTTTTTCCCAGATTAACAATGCCCATAGAACTTTTACCCCAACCATCACCACTACCTGCTGTTAGTTGATGAAGATGGACCCCAGACAAATTCAAATTCACATTCTTAGACATCACATTAATAAGGCCTTGGCTTAATGTTGTACCTTTTGTAATCTGTAAATTCCGCAAATTGACATTGATTACGCTCTCTTCCTCATCCCGTTGAATATCTAGCTGCCCTTCTATAATACAATTTGTCGAATCACTGCCAATAATTGTAATAGACTTTGGAATAACGATAGGTGAAACTTGGGGATAAATTCCCTCTGCCACACGAATGGTAGCCCCATCTGCGGCTTTTTCAATCGCTTTCGCAATTGTAGCCAAAGGAGCTTCTACACCACCTCCGTTACCATCAGAACCCGAAGTGCTGACATACAAATCCGTCTGTCCCCACCCCACACTCGTTGCCACCATAAACACGGCGAACAAGAAAAGTAGTCTTCTTTTCATACGATTAATTTTTATAAGTTAGTAATATTCAATTATTTAAAACATTCACCCTATATTCATAAACTCTGTAGTTTTCTGCATATCAGCCTTCTCATAATCATCATTTACAAGCAGTTATGCGAAATCATCGGTTATAAAACGACTAGTCTAAACGATCATTTTATTCTGGCGTTTTATTGAATTCAACGCATAAGCGTCCATATTTACGTTTATGCGTTGATAATCAATTTTTAAAAGTTTCTCTGGATTTTGTTTTATTCAAAAATATAGCCTATCTTTAACGCCTAGAATAAACGATCGTTTAGACTAGGCGTTTTTATCTATTACAGAATACTTATAGATCAAATATTTTTACGTAAACAAAATTTTCTACCATAAAAACTTTATATCATCACAAGCTATAAGATTCTCTTCTTAAAGCATGTGGAATAGCATAACTAACCAAATATCAGACTGCAACTATACATAATTGAGATAAAAGGAATTCTACAATATTGATTTTATGAAAACATCTACAATATCTACCACTACGCCATGTATGCTTTATAAATCAAAGCATTACATATAGGTTGTAGATAGCCTGACATCTACAATTATCATTCAACATCTACCACTTATACTTGACATTGATACTTTTTCTTTGCATTGGAAAGAATACGTGCAATTTTTGAAAGACAAATTCCTGTCTTATGCTGATATAGGTAGACACATTCAATAACAATAAAATGTGTAATTATTATGCGCAAAAAACATGAGCATTACAGCGAAGAAGAGAAATTGCATCTTCTTCATTCTTATTATCAATCCGGCATGAGCAAAACCAGTTTTTGCAAACAACATGGTATTAGTGGGATAACTTTGTTAAATAAATGGCTGGCGAAGTATGAATCAGTGGTAAAAGAGGTATCTTTGGCTCCGTGTCAAGCCCCTACGGATATGAGCGATCGAAGCAAAGAGGATTACCATGATGAAAACGCGCGACTCAAGAAGCGTGTTAAGGAGTTGGAGAAGGCCCTTGCCTTCTCCCGGTTGGAAACCGAGGCCCGTGATTTAATGATCACGCGTGCGGAAGAGTATTTTAACATTCCCATCAGAAAAAAACCTGGGGCCAAATAGTAACGGAACTGGTCAGGCTTCGCAAGATGAAAGTAGCGCCAGCCTGCCGTCTGTTTGGCCATTGTCGTCAAGCCTATTACCAGTCCAAGGCTGACATAGGGAGCCATGTGAAGAATGAACGTCTCATGCTGGATACCGTACGTGAGATACGTGGCGAGGATCCCGGTATCGGTGGTTACAAGCTGTGGATCATGCTCACCGCCCTCTTCGGAGAGAGGTTCATGCCCGGTCGCGACAGCTTCTACACGCTGCTTCGTCGACACCGCCTGATGCTTCCTCCGCGCAAAGCCAGGGGCACAACCAATTCCAACCATCGTTACCATAAGTGGAAGAACTTGATAAAGGGCTTTGTCCCAACCTCTCCCAATCAACTGTGGGTTAGCGATATTACCTATATACCGCTTGCCGGCGGAGACGTCTGTTACCTGCATCTGGTCACGGATGCTTATTCCCATAAGATAGTGGGATGGGTACTGGCTGATAGCTTGCGTGCCTCAGCCACGCTTGAGGCGTTGCGGCAGGCCATAGACCAGGCCGTTGAGATGACAGGGAGTGAAAATCTGGAGGGCCTGATACACCACTCTGACCGTGGCGTGCAGTATTGTTGCGACGCGTACGTGGAGCGCCTTCGGCGGCATGGCATTGCCATCAGCATGACGGAAGACTACAAGCCCACGGACAATGCCGTGGCGGAACGTATCAATGGGATAATTAAAGTGGAACGCCTCTATAGGCAAGGGCTGTTCGAGACCATCGAGCGTGCCGCGAGCGTGATAGAGCGCTACATCTACTTCTACAACTACCGCCGACCGCACATGAGTGTCGGTTATAAAACCCCGGGCATAGTGCACGGGGAGAAGGAAACGCAAATAAAAATGTGGCGGAATAAAAGAAAACCCGTGAAAAGTAACGAGAAAGAGATGGATACGATAGCTTTGCAAAGCCGAACAACTAATCTCTCAGAAGGGCTCTGTTCGGCCCAGAGGTAATGTGTCTATGTTATCAGTATGAAGTTAAAAGAAGTGACTACTATATCAGTATTACTTTATAACTACTGTCTACTGATTACGTTTATAAACAAAAAAAGTGTCTAGATAAATCAGGAAAAGACATCCCTTAGGGGAACAAATAGTTTCTCCTAGAGAAAACTAAAGTTTCTTCCTGTGAAAACTAAAGTTTCATAAGCACGAACCAAAAGTTTTCCGCTATGAAAACTTTTGTTTTATGCCTTAAAAACTATAAATACCTATTATTCAATATTTTAAATCAATACACAAGGTATACAAATAACCAAGCAGACAGCCAGTTGGAATACCGTCGCAGAACGAGTAATGTTGATAGCGAATAGTGAACGGCTGCATTTAGTGGTTGAAAAGCAGTAAATAGTGGTAGATGCAAGCTGATAGTGGTAGATGTTTATTATCTACCACCATTCAACAAATTTCTTATAATTAGATACTTATATAGATAATGGCAGATATGGTAGATGATTTAGTTTTTTCATTTCTATATATAACCCCATTCGCAAGAATGTTGCAGCAGTTTATAATAAACAAGACTTTATATAATCTTCTATTTCTTGAGCAGTTACAGCATAAGTCGGTGCAAGTTGCTCAAAATGGGAGTCTCTTGTAAAACGAGAGCCGTTGG
Organism: Parabacteroides sp. KHUB-02; assembly: GCF_056640955.1. Taxonomy (NCBI): domain Bacteria; kingdom Pseudomonadati; phylum Bacteroidota; class Bacteroidia; order Bacteroidales; family Tannerellaceae; genus Parabacteroides; species Parabacteroides sp. KHUB-02. The sequence goes on from NZ_JBWQEV010000001.1 coordinate 2,882,318, forward strand.
TGAGCATAGCCAACAGGTTTTTGGATTTCAATTTATGTCCAGAGTAAGTGAGGGCTAAAGATACCAAATCGTTGATAGGTACACCAGACTTTAAGATGGAATAAATATCATAATAATCGCGAAAATTACTCCTGCGCAGCAGCACCTCCATCTTCATAGCTCCAATAGACTTTACATCTGCCAATCTGAGATTATTCAGATATTCCACAGGCATACTGACAGGAGAATATTTGGGGCAGGCATAAAACGAGAACTTTACTCCAGACACTAAATATTCCACATGGTCTATATCTAAAATGTTCTTATGCTGAGTGTCACCTATTGCAGCGAGCTCTTTCTCTATCTGATACCATGCCACTTCCATTTTCTCTGTTTTAGAAGTACGCCATTTCATAAAGTCCAAGTCCTCACTTTGCCGAGTTCCCATTTGCAATGACAAAGCAGTGCCACCTACCAAGAGATAGGGTTTGATGCAGTCCAGCTTAGAGACAGCTTCAAAAACTTGCAGCGTGTGTGGAGCTAAACCTTTCATGCAAACATTTTATTAAGGTGGCGAGTAGCCATAGACTTTATATAAGCATCTGGCTTCTTTGCCTTGAAATAATACCATGCGAAGAAACGATTCAACGTGTAGAGATATTCCGCTTGGGGAACAAGATAATCCAGCCACACCTGCTTGATTTTCTTGAAAGGATAAATTAGAAACAGTTGGTTTATTTCTTCCAAGTCAAGATGCAACAAAGTTTTCTCTATCAGCATATCATCTGGAATATCCTTGATAGAGTTTTCATTGTACGACCAGAAGCAGTGTTCTTGCTTCAGTTTCGCCAATAGTTCTTGTTTTACCACATCTCTTGACATAACTTCCTGTTTTAGAATGACACAAATTTAGTGATTATTCTTGTCAGAAGCAAATCACAATAGAGAATGTTACATTGTGAATAAGATTTTTAAATAAGAGAAACGCCAATATCGCTCGAAATGGAACGTATTGGCGTTTTCTTTTTCTTATTCCTCCACAGGTTCCCCGAACAGGGTTGCCGAGGAAGCCTTATGGATCTTGACTTTTATGAATTGACCTACATGATAGTTCTTCTTATCAAAGATGACCACCTTGTTTTGGCTGGTTCGTCCGAACAATTGCTCACGGGAACGTTTCGAGAATCCTTCTATCAGAACCTCGAAAGTCTTGCCTATATCCCGCAAGTTACTTTCCTCGGACAACTTATTTTGCAAATCGATCATACCTTGCAAACGACGTACCTTCTCTTCTTCCGGTACATTATCCTCCAAATGGCTAGCGGCATATGTACCCGGACGTTCGGAATATTTAAATAAGAAAGCACTATCATATCCCACTTCACGCATCAAGGATAAAGTCTCTTGATAATCCTCCTCGGTCTCGGAATGGAAACCGCAGAATAAATCAGTCGAGATAGCGCAATCCGGTACGATACGACGGATCGCCGCTATACGGTCCAGATACCATTCACGAGTATATTTACGATTCATGACCTTCAAGATGCGACTGCTGCCGGATTGGGCAGGCAGATGGATAAACTTACAGATATTGTCGTTCGCGGCAATCACACGTAAGGTATCATCGCTCATGTCCTTCGGATGGGAGGTCGTAAAACGAATCCGCATATCGGGAACCTCTTTCGCCACACGATCCAACAAGATCGGGAAGGTTATGGTCTCACCTTCTTTCTCGAAAGAATAGGAGTTTACATTTTGTCCCAACAACGTAACTTCCTTAAAGCCTTTCTCATGCATATCCCGTATCTCATTCAAGATACTCTCGATGTCCCGGCTACGCTCGCGTCCTCTTGTATAAGGTACGATGCAATACGTACAGAAATTATTACAACCGCGCATAATAGACACGAAACCGGAGATATGTACACCCGGTAACTTCAAAGGAATAACATCCTTATAGGTCTCTTGGGTAGAAAGCTCCACGTTGATCGCTTTCTCTCCGTGCTCTACCGCTCCCACCAAGTTCGGCAAGTCCAGATAAGAATCCGGTCCTACCACCAAGTCGGCATGATGCACATGGATCAGGTCTTCCTTCACTCGTTCGGCCATACATCCCAATACACCGACAATTAATGACTTCTTTTTCCGCTTTAAAGACTGGAAATACTGTAGCCGCCCATAGATTTTCTGTTCGGCGTTGTCGCGTACGGAGCAAGTATTCACGAAGATGGCATCCGCCTCCTCGATATTCTCCGTCATACTATAGCCATCCATCTTCATGATAGAAGCTACAACTTCGCTGTCCGCCACATTCATCTGACAGCCGTAGGTCTCGATAAACAACTTTCGTTCATCGCTTTGGGTAGCGGATTTTAAGTCCACACCGTTTTCTTGATTTACCATACTATATGTTAATAGAATTTAAATAAGCAAGATTCTTAAAAATAATTACGCAAACGCTTGCATAGTTCGAATCCCACTGTTATATTTGCATTCGAAAAACGTAAATTTTTTCATAGTTAAGGTTTTGGTTAAATCGAATAAGGGTGGCTGTGAAGTTACCCTTATTTACTTTTATACCTATCTGATGTTTTATATACTCCCATCTTTTCACTTCTCAATTATTCTTCTTACATTTGGAGGTGCAAAAATAATCAAAGTTTATGGATAACGTAGGAGATTGGTTATATATTGTTTTCCTGATTATCGCCGCGGTCAGTGGCTTATTCAGTTCGAAGGACAAAAAAAAGAAGAAGAGTCGTCCCGATATATTAGGACAACCCGACAGGGAAATTGTGCCCAATGACCAGCCTACGGAAGGAAAAGGCTTCTGGGAGATACTGGAAGATATGCAAAAGGAAACGCGAAAACCTAAGCCCGCTCCCCGACAAAAGCAGGTAAAGCCAAAGGTTGAGAAGCCTAAGGTCGCAACCTCATCGTCTGCCCCTTCTCCATTCCTTTCCGCCGAGAAGAATATCCCGAATCATATCGCGACCCGGCCATCCGTAAGGATGAGTGCTATCGAGGAAGAACCGGGGCTTATGCCGGAAGATACCTTCAGAGACATCGAGGAATTGAAGAAAGCGATCATTTGTGCGGAGATTCTAAACCGGAAGTATTAATTTACGCCACACTTATATTCGATTCAGCGTAATTTTATGTAAGTTTGCGCCCGAAATATTGAACAGTAAGTATTTACCTAAAAACATAAAAACTAATTATCATGGCATTAAAATTCATTACAGCTGAAGAAGCCGCATCTTATGTGCATCATAATGACAATGTTGGTTTCAGTGGTTTTACACCCGCAGGATGCCCGAAAGTCGTTCCCGGAGCTATCGCCCGGAAGGCAGCGGAAGAACACGCTAAAGGTAACCCTTTCCAAATCGGTATGTTTACCGGTGCTTCTACCGGTGATAAGCTAGACGGAGAGTTGGCTCGCGCTAACGCCATCAAATTCCGTACACCGTACCAATCGAACAAAGACTTACGTGCCGCATTAAACGCTCATCAGGCACAATATTTCGATTTGCACCTGTCTGAATTGGCACAAAGCTTGCGTTACGGATTCTTGGGTAAGATCGATGTAGCGATCGTAGAGGCTGCCGATGTTACTGAGGATGGTGAGATCGTTCCGACTTCAGGTGTTGGTATCTTACCTACTATCTGTCGTATGGCAGACCGTATCATCGTTGAGTTGAACTGCCGTCACCCGAAAGAAATCCGCGGTATGCATGATATTTACGAGCCGGCTGATCCTCCTTTACGCCGTGAGATCCCTATCTACACTCCTTCTGACAGGATCGGTAACGATTGTGTAAAAGTAGACCCGGCTAAGATCGTTGGTGTGGTAAGGACCGATGAGCCGAATGAAGGTGGAAAATTCTCTCCGCTGGATGATGTTACGATGGCAATCGGTAAAAACGTTGCGGACTTCTTGGTTAGCGAGATCAAGGCCGGCCGTCTTCCGAAAGAATTCGTTCCATTGCAGAGTGGCGTAGGTAACGTGGCTAACGCAGTCTTGGGCTGCATGGGAGCTAATGAGTCTATCCCCGCATTCAATGTATATACTGAGGTTATTCAAGATGCGGTTATCGAATTGATGAAACAAGGTCGCGTTAAATTCGCCAGCGGTTGCTCTTTGTCCGTAAGTAACGAGGTGATCCGTGAGATCTACGCTAATCTTGATTTCTTCAAGGATAAGATCTTGCTTCGTCCGCAAGAGATCTCAAACAATCCGGAGGTTGCCCGCCGTTTAGGTTTGGTTGCGATCAATACGGCTTTGGAGGCTGATATCTTCGGTAATATCAACTCTACACACGTATCCGGTACTCGTATGATGAATGGTATCGGTGGTTCCGGCGACTTTACCCGTTCGGCTATGTTGTCGATCTTCACGACTCCGTCTACGGCGAAGGATGGAAAGATCAGCGCGTTCGTACCGATGGTATCTCACTTGGATCATAGCGAGCACTCCGTGAAGATCATCATCACGGAATATGGTGTAGCGGACTTACGCGGTAAATCTCCGATCCAACGCGCTCGTTGTATCATCGACAATTGTGTTCACCCGGATTATAAACCGTTATTGGAAGAGTACCTCGCTATGGGTATCAAGGGACATACGCCTCAAAACCTGAAATGCTGTTTCGCTTTCCATGAGGAACTAGCGGCTAGCGGAGATATGCACAATGTGGATTGGAGCAAGTATAATAAGTAATACAAACATATTACATACTTATCTCAAGGCCATTCCGAATAATTTCGGGATGGCCTTTTGTTTATCTAAAAACTATTCATATCTTTGTTATATGGGAAACTGGGAGAAACAACAGGATGAAAAAAAAGAAAGCAGGGAAAGAGATCAATCCCGTAGAGAAAACCTGGGAAAGTTCTTCTATGATTTGGCTAAATTAACTTTTGCGGGTCTGGTTATTGGAGGTATTGCTACTTTTGATACAGAGCTAAAAGAGTCAATATTTATATATAGAGCTATCGTTGGTGGAATAGCAACAGTGATATTCGCCTGGATTGGAAATAAAATTTTTAAATAAGGTTTATTATGGATATGCTAAGTTTAGTTTTCACGATCAGTGCTATTGTTGGAGGTGGATTCCTCGTATGGCTATATACCAAGCCTGGTAAAAAATGGCTAGAAAATCTATAATCTCCAATATATTTTGAGGCTCCGCATAACGGAGCCTTTTTTATTTCAATTGTATATATTACAAACTCGTAATATGTTTGTAATAATTCTTTCAAACAGGCTTAACAGCTTCTTAATATGGATATCCTTTCTTTGCATCAGAATAAATAGGCAAAGATTGTGAGAAAGTTTATTGAAAAATTAGTGGAAGGAGGATTCTTGATCAGTGGAAGCGTCAGTAGCTTTACGATCTTGTTGATCATTGTCTTCTTATTTAAAGAGGCCGCAGGTCTTTTTAACAGCCCGGAGGTAGAGGAAGGATATATATTGGCCGTGAATCAGGAAAATCCGGTCGAACATTTGTCGCCCGAGCAAATCATGGATGTCTTCGATGCCAATATCACCAATTGGGAAGATTTAAACGGAGAAAATCAAGATATACTAGTCTTCCGGTTCTCGGATCTAACCAACTATTATACGGAAGAAGAGCTAGGTGAAGAATTTCAATATGTTCCCGAGAAAATCAATGAACTTATCCATAAAGAGCCCGGGATTATCGCATTCTTTCCGGAACAATACAAGTCGGAAAACTTTACGGGAAAAATCATATCGGGAGCCACGATCAAGCCTTCGGAATTCTTTGGAGGGACGAAATGGTATCCGACCTCAACTCCCGCTCCGATCTTTGGGCTGATCCCTCTATTACTAGGAACGCTGTTGGTAAGTATAGGTGCGATCGCCTTATCCCTCCCCTTCGGAGTAGCGGTAGCGATCTATATGGCAGAGATCGCCAATACAAAAACACGCAATTTATTAAAACCGCTTATCGAGTTGCTGGCTGGTATTCCCTCAGTCGTTTATGGTTTCTTCGGATTGGTGGTGATCGTTCCCCTTATCCAAAAGACCTTAGACCTTCCGGTAGGCGAGACCGCTTTCGCCGGAAGCGTGGTTTTAGCGATCATGGCGTTGCCGACCATCATCACGGTAGCGGAAGATGCCATGCGAACTACACCACGAGCCATGAAAGAGGCCAGCTTGGCATTGGGAGCCACGCAATGGCAAACCATCTATAAAGTAATAATCCCCTACTCCATATCCGGTATCACGTCCGCTGTCGTATTAGGTATAGGACGTGCGATCGGTGAGACGATGGCCGTATTGATGATAACCGGAAACGCCGCCGTTATCCCTACCTCGTTCTTCGAACCGGTACGGACAATTCCTGCCACGATAGCGGCGGAATTGGGTGAGGCCCCCGCAGGTGGAGCACATTACCAAGCCTTGTTTATGCTGGGAGTCGTGTTGTTCCTCATCACCTTGGGGTTGAGCATCGCCGTAGAATATATTTCATCCAAACGTAAAATTTAATTAAAGATATGGCACCTATTCAACATTTAGGGAATATAGACAAGAGAAAACGGGCCTCTCAACAGGTTGCTTTCGGTTTCTTTTCTTTCCTGAGTTATTTGGTAGTAGTGATCTTATTCGTAATACTGGGATTCATTATCTTAAAGGGAGCGAGCGTGATCAGTTGGGATTTCCTGACACAAGCACCCCAAGAGGGCATGACCTCCGGGGGGATTTTTCCGGCTATCGTAGGTACACTCTATTTAGTGATCGGAAGTAGCTTGATTAGTTTTCCTATCGGCATCATGAGTGGTATTTATATGAACGAGTACGCCACGAACGGGAAACTCATCCGCTTCATCCGTATCATGACGAATAATCTAAGTGGTGTTCCTTCCGTTGTTTTCGGGTTATTCGGTATGTCTCTATTCGTAAGCACCTTGGGATGGGGAGACTCTATTATAGCGGGTTCGTTTACCTTGGCGCTAATGTCCTTGCCACTTATCATCCGTACGACGGAAGAGGCTTTGAAAAGTATCGATGATTCTTTCCGCCACGGTAGCCTAGCGTTAGGGGCTACGAAATTGCAGACCATTCGCAGGGTCGTGCTACCGATGGCGTTCCCCAATATTATTACGGGATTGATTCTTTCGATCGGGCGTGTGTCCGGAGAGACCGCTCCTATCCTTTTTACGGTGGCCGCTTATTTCTTGCCGCAATTACCGAAAAGTATTTTCGACCAATGTATGGCATTACCCTATCACTTATATGTTATATCTACAAGCGGTACGGATATCGAGGCTTCCCGGGGAATGGCTTATGGCACGGCACTCGTACTGATTGTCATCGTATTATTAGTAAACCTTTTGGCAAATGCCTTGCGTAGTTATTTCGCCAAGAAGGTAAAAATGAATTAAAAAAATAAGACAATTATGATAAAGATTGATGCTAAAAACGTAGACTTTTATTATGGGGATTTCCATGCGTTGAAGAACATTTCCATGGAGATAGAGCCGAATACGTCCACCGCTTTCATCGGACCGTCCGGTTGCGGAAAGTCTACTTTCCTCCGCCTGTTCAACCGCATGAATGATTTGATTCCGGGCACTCGCATGGAAGGTCAGATCCTAATTGATGGAAGAGATATCTATACGAAAAGTGAGAAAGTGGATCGCTTACGTAAAAACGTGGGGATGGTTTTCCAGAAACCGAATCCTTTTCCTAAGACGATTTATGAGAATGTCGCTTATGGCCTGCGGGTAAACGGTGTCAACGATGAGAATTATATTGAGGAGACGGTGGTCAAGACTTTAAAGCAGGTCGTCCTTTGGGACGAGGTAAAGGATAAACTGAAAGAATCGGCATTCGCTCTTTCCGGCGGACAACAGCAACGTTTATGTATCGCCCGTGCCTTGGCGATCTCGCCTTCTATCTTGTTGATGGACGAGCCGACTTCCGCGTTGGACCCGATTTCAACCAGTAAGATCGAGGATTTGATACATGAGCTGAAAAATGATTATACGATCGTAATCGTTACCCATAATATGCAACAAGCGGCTCGTGTTAGCGACAAGACCGGATATTTCTATTTAGGGGAATTGATTGAATATGATAATACCCGGAAGATTTTCACCAATCCGGAGAAAGAGTCTACACAGAATTACATTACCGGACGGTTTGGGTAATTGAAAATTAAAAATTGAAAATTAGAAGAGTATGAAGGTTATAGAGCAGGAGATTCATTCTTTAAAAAATAGTATCAGTGAGATGTGGGCATTGGTTCACCAGCAATTATACAACGCAGGGGAGGCTATGCTTACCGGAGATAAGGAACTCGCTTATAAGGTAATCAGCCGGGAACGCCGGGTAAATGCTTTCGAGCTAAAGATCGACAGTGATTGCGAGGATATCATCGCCTTGTACGCACCGGTAGCGATCGACCTACGTTTCGTATTGGCGATGTATAAGATTAATACAAACCTAGAGCGTCTGGGAGATTTCGCAGAAAGCATCGCCCGTTTCGCAGGAAACCTTCCCGAGGGGGAACCGATTGACCCGCAACTGGTCAAGGAAACCCGGGTAGAAGAAATGCTGTCGGAGTTATTAAGCATGATCTCACTCACCAAAGAGGCTTTTGAGAAAGAAAGCTCAGAGATCGCTTCCCGTATCTTCTTGAAGGATAATTTGATCGATGAGATCAATCATAATTCTACCGCTATTATCGCCAAATATATAGAGGAGCATAAAGGTAGCGCGTTGGCAGGGTTATATATGGCCGGTGTTATCCGGAAAATGGAACGTTTCGGAGATCATTGTACGAATATAGCGGAAGAACTCATTTTCTATCTGGACGCTAAAGTCATGAAGCATATGGGCAAAACCGAGCAATAATTCGTATCTTTGCGGCCACTTTAATAATTAACATCAGTAAATGAAACGACTCACAGTGGCTTGGCTGTCGGCCTTCTTATTTATCGGTTCTGCGTTAACGTCTTACGCTCAGACAAATTCTCCGATCCCAGAGCGGGATTCTTCTTCGGTATCTCTTTTTGAATACGCAACTAAGATTCCGAAACGCAACAAGGTTTTCAATCTGGACTTGGAGATGCATGCAGGATTCAACGCGGACTTTTTCTCGGGGAAGCTGGATGAAGCCGCCTTTCGTTTCAGGGATGTCAAAATTGATGTTACCGGAGAAGTGAACGATCGGTTATTCTATTGGTATCGCCAAACGCTGAATGGCGGTTATGAGGGACAAGCCTTGGAGAATTTGAATGAGTCGATCGAATATGCGTATATTGGCTATAAACTGAATGAGCGTTTTACCTTAACCGCCGGAAAACAAGATGTGTTCTACGGTGGTTTTGAGTACGACGAGAATCCTTTGCTTATTTATGAGTATAGCGATATGAATGAATACTCCCTTTGCTACCTTACGGGAATCGGGCTGGGGTATCAGCCGAATGAGTCACAAGAGATCCGCTTACAGGTGACGAACAGTCGTATGGGATCGATGGAAGATGAGTATGGACGTCTGCCGGAAGGATTTAAGAAACCGAGAGTTCCCTTGTTTTACACATTGAACTGGAACGGTAACTTTCTGGATGAGTTGATTCATTTACGATACTCCGTATCCGCCGCGGAGCAAGCCCAAGGAAAATATATGTATAGCGTCTTTACCGGTCAAAGTATAGAGGCCGGACCGGTCTATGCTTATTTCGATGTCATGTATTCACGGGGGAAATTAGATCCGTTAGGATTATTGACCGAATTGACTCAGCCCGAAGTCGCCGGAGAAGAGGAAGAGGAACCGGAACCACCAGTTCGTATGCAAAACATCGATTATCTTTCGCTGGTGGGAGAAATACAATATCGTTTTCATCCCAAATGGCAACTATTCGCAAAAGGAATGTATGAAAGCGCATCGATCTATAAAGCCTACGATACTTACGAGAAAGGAAAATACCGTACGGCATGGGGGTATCAAGGAGGACTAGAGTTCTATCCGATGGCCGATGATAATCTACATATCTTCTTGACCGCCATAGGTAAAAAATATAACCTCTCTGAACGAGCGAAGGCGCTCGATGCCTCTTTGGACGACACCGCACGCCTTTCGATCGGTTTCATTTATAGATTACCGTTATATTAAATTTTTCTCATTTGTTGTAGAGACGCAGCATGCCGCGTCTCATCCCCTCAGAATGGTAACTTAGAATTGCAACACAAACTCTTCCCCTTGTAACAAGTCCACTGTTACTTTTCCATCGACTACAGGTAGGGAAACCGGCTTTTGGTTCTTTTTGAGGCTCATGTTCGCGGAATTCGCCGGAAGCTTGATCTGGAAAGAACCGGGAACGATCGCTTTCAATCGAGCTTCCGTCAACAGACCTTCCGTCCATTTAGCCGACACCTCTCCGCCATTCCGGACTTTTAAACCACTAAAGCTTCCGTTTTTCCAAGCAGATGGCAAAGCGGGCAAGAACTCGATCAATCCGGATTGACTCTGTATCAACATCTCCGCAATACCGGCTGTTCCTCCAAAATTACCATCAATCTGGAAAGGAGGATGGGCACAAAACAAATTAGGATAAGAGCCTCCTCCCTTCACCTCCTTCGTATGCTCATCTACACAGGGACGTAACAAATCACCCAGCAATTTATAAGCATGATCGCCATCCTGTAAACGGGCCCAGAAATTAATCTTCCAAGCCATAGACCAGCCCGTGCTTTGATCGCCACGGACCTCCAAGGATTTACGAGCCGCCTCTGCCAACTCCGGCGTATGCTCTATCGATATCTCATTCCCGGGATAAAGCCCATATAAATGAGAGACATGACGATGGGTAGGCTCTACCTCCTCATACGGCTCGAGCCATTCCATAATACGGCCGTCTTTACCGATCGTCGTAGGCATCAAGCGATCTCGTTTCGCCGCCAACTCAGCAGCGAACGCGCTATCCACACCTAAAATCCCGGCGGCCTCAATGGTATTCGTAAATAATTCCCGCAAGATCTGATTGTCCATCGTCGATCCGGCACAAATACTCACGACACTTCCGTTTGGCATTTTATAAGCGTTCTCCGGAGAGGTAGTAGGTGCCGTCACCAGATATTTAGTCCGGGGATCTTGCACCAGCATATCCACAAAGAATTGGGCAGCCCCTTTCATCGTCGGATAAACATCCCTCAAATACGCCTTATCTAATGTATACTGATAATGCGTGTACAAATGCTCGCATAGCCATGCGGCGGATGTATTCGTGGCTCCCCACGACGGATGTTCGCCCGGGGCGGTAAACTCCCAGACATTACCTAAAATATGCGTGACCCATCCCCGTGCGTTATAAAAAGCTTTGGCCGTACGTTCACCGCTAGGGACTTGCTGTTTCGTCCATTCGATCAGCGGAAGGTGCAACTCGGAGAGGTTCGTGACCTCCGCTGGCCAATGATTCATCTGTAAATTAATATTTAGGTGATAATCCCCGTTCCAAGGCGTATGAATCGTATTACACCACAAGCCCTGCAAATTCGGGGGCAGTAATCCCTGCCGGGTCGAGGAAATCAATAAATATCGACCGAACTGGAAATATAAAGCCGCCAATCCCGGATCGTTCTTATCTTGAGCGAAAGCGGCCAAACGCTCATGGATCGGAAGATGATCCCTTTCGCCTTTTCCCAAATCCAAAGAGACCCGATCAAACAGGGAGCGATAAGCGAGTGTATGTTCCCGGCGCAAGGTGGAGAAATCCTTAGATTCCGCTTGCGATAAGTATTTTTCCAAGGATTGTCCGACGCCGTCTTTATCGAAATAATCCGTACCTAAACTTACCAAGATAATCGCTTCCGAGGCACTTCGCACCGATAAACTACTATCCGTTGCGGTCAAATCTCCCCCCTTCGGCAAGACGATACGGACACGAGAGGCGAAACGCATCCCTTTCATCTCCAACGTATCCACCCCGTCCGGCAATTGTCCCTGCATCAGCAAGTCCTTTCCGTCCAAAAAGATCGCCGCATGTTCCGGACGATTCATACCTAATGAGAAATTCAAGGCCCGATCCGCATCCGCTACCAAATGAATCACTCCCAGATCCCCGGAAAAAGAGGTAAACATTTCCCGTTGATAATTCACATTCCCCCTTTTAAAAGAGACGGAAGCGATAGCCTCGCTTAGGTTCAACCGCCTGCGATACTCAGCGATAGAATCCGATTCATTCGGATACGTATATCTCAGCACTAGATTTCCGAATAATTGGTAACTCCCATACGGAGCGTTCGCACCGTCACCCAGATTACTCCCGGTCCCTTTGCAGACGAAAGTTTTATACATCAAATCCTGTGCCTCGTCATTCCGTCCCTCAAATAAAAGGCGACGAATATTCGCCAAAGAATAATACGCATAAGGATTGTCCGTATCTTGCTTACTTCCGGACCACAGGGAGATCTCATTCAGGACAACATTCTCCCGCTCAATACCACCATCCGGCATCATACCGATACGGCCGTTTCCCAAAGGCAAGGTCTCTTCCCATATCTGCGCTGGTTGGTCAAAATAATATGAGACCTCCTTCCCGGTCTGCATATCCGGCAAATTACAACCGAAAAGGAACGATAACAAAATCAAATAAAGTCCTTTCATATTCATACGATTATTCCTTGTTATTGTTTTTCCATCAAAAGCCGAAGAGGCGATCCACTGCAACCCGGGTTGCAGTATCACCCTAAAAGCTTTGCATATCACATAGTCGTTTATAATAGCCGTCCAAGGCTAACAACTCCTCGTGTTTGCCCCGTTCTACGATCTCACCCTCATGCATCACACAGATCTCATCCGCGTTACGGATCGTAGAGAGACGGTGGGCGATCACTACGATCGTACGGTTCTTCATCAAGTTCTCCAACGCTTCTTGTACCAAACGCTCGGATTCCGTATCCAAGGCGGATGTGGCCTCATCCAAAATCAAGATCGGGGGATTCTTTAAGATCGCACGGGCGATACTGATTCGCTGGCGTTGTCCGCCGGACAGTTTTCCACCCCGGTCGCCTATATTGGTATCGTAACCTTTCTCACTCGCTATGATAAAATCGTGAGCGTTGGCGATGCGGGCGGCTTCCTCCACCTGTTCCATCGTAGCCCCTTCCACTCCAAAAGCGATATTGTTGAAGAAGGTATCGTTAAACAAGATAGCCTCTTGATTGACATTTCCCATCAATCCCCTAAGATCGAAAAGGGTGGCCTCACGGATATCCGTATCATCAATACGGATATTCCCTTTATTCACATCATAAAAGCGAGGCAATAGATCCACCAAGGTACTTTTACCCGAACCGGATTGACCGACCAAAGCCACGGTTGTTCCTTTCCGGATATCCAGATTGATTCCTTTCAAGACCCAAGCCTCCTGATATTTAAACCAAACATCTTTATAACTGATTTTCTCTTTCAAGGCGATCTTCTTCGGATGTTCCGGATCATGGATATCCGTCTCCGCCTTCAAGATCTTATCGACACGCTCCATAGAGGCCAGACCTTTCTGGATCGCATAAACCGACTTACTTAGATCTTTCGCGGGATTGATAATGCTATAGAAAATAACCAGATAATAAATAAACGTAGGAGCGTCGATCGGGCTATTCGCGCTCAAGATCAGCGTACCTCCATACCAAAGTACGATAGCGATCGTAACGGTTCCCAAAAACTCGCTCATCGGATGCGCCATTTGTTGGCGGCGATAGATACGGTTCGTCAACCGGCGGAAAGTATCATTGCTTCGCTCAAAGCGGTCTTGTATCTTCTTCTCGGCGTTAAAGGCCTTGATAATACGGAGTCCGCCTAATGTCTCCTCAATCTGGCTCATCAGGAATCCCCACTGTTGCTGTCCTTCCAAGGACTTCCGTTTCAACTTCTTGCCGACTTGTCCCATTACGTAACCCGCCAACGGCAGCAGGATCAAGACGAACACGGTAAGTTGCCAACTGATAGCGATCATACCCACCAGATAGATCACGATCAGGATCGGGTTCTTAAATAACATGTCCAATGAACTCATTATGGATGTCTCAATCTCGTTCACGTCTCCGGATACACGGGCGATAATATCCCCTTTTCGCTCCTCGGAGAAAAAGCTCAACGGCAACTGCGTAATCTTCTTGTTAATCTGATTACGGATATCACGAACGACTCCGGTTCGAATCGGGATCATCGTATAAAAAGCCAGATACATGGTCGCCACTTTCAAGAAAGTCGCCACGATCAGGAAGATTCCCAACATAATCAAGGCGAACGAACCGCCGTGTACCTCTATCAGATCGGATACATACCAAAAAAAGTTATTTTTGATCAACTCCGGCAAGGCTTTCCACGACTCCCAGCTTCCCGCGTTAAAATTCCAATCCATAAAGGTGTAATTCCCCTCATCCATCTTAAACAAGATCTGAAGGATCGGGATAATCAAGGCGAAAGAAAACAGGTTCAAGATAGCGGAAAGTACATTGAACACGATGTTCAGAACCATATACTTTTTGTAAGGGGGAACGAAACGCTTTAAAATACGTATGAAATCTCTCATAAATTGATCTGTTACATTGAAGTGGCAAAGTTACTACAAAAAAGTGAAATGCGGAAAGATATAGTGATAGAATTGAGTTACAAGGGTTTTGGTTGAAGTGGCGATAATCCGTGAAGCCATTACAATCCCTGCCGAAGCCAAATCCTGACGCCGCTACGTTACTTGTTCGTAACCATGCCCGAAAATGCGACAAACGGGTACGAATAGCGAAACAAGGCTCTAAGGAATAGTGAGTTATCCATAACTCATGCGAAAAATCAGGTTACGGAAAAAGATTGCGCCGTTCCTCCCCGTTTTGCGTACCAACACCGGACTCTTCACCAACTAATTTTGAAACCCAAAAATTAAGGACAATGAAGAGTACATTTTCAGTAATCTACTACCTCAAGCGTCAGGTAGTGAAAAAGGACGGGACAGTTCCCGTCATGGGACGCATCACGGTGGACGGCAGCCAGACACAGTTCAGCTGCAAACTGACTGTCGATCCGAAACTGTGGGACACCAAAGGTGGACGTGTCACGGGCAGAAGCACGGCGGCACTCGAAACGAACCGTATGCTTGACAAGATGCGGGTACGCATCAACAGGCATTATCAGGAAATCATGGAGCGTGACAACTTCGTCACGGCGGAGAAGGTGAAGAACGCCTTTCTCGGACTGGAACACCGCTACCACACGCTGATGCAGGTGTTCCGCCAGCACAACGAGGACTACGAGAAGCAGGTGGAGGCAGGCATGAAAGCCAAAGGCACGCTGCTGAAGTACCGCACCGTTTACAAGCACATGCAAGAGTTCCTCGACATCCGCTACCATGTGAAGGACATCGCCCTAAAAGAGCTTACCCCGGCTTTCATCTCCGACTTCGAGATGTTCCTGCGCACGGACAAGCACTGCTGCACCAATACCGTGTGGCTGTACGTCTGCCCGTTACGGACGATGGTATTCATCGCCATCAACAACGAGTGGCTGACGCGCGACCCGTTCCGCGAGTATGAAATCAAGAAGGAGGAAACAACACGCAGTTTCCTGACCAAAGATGAGATCCGCCTGCTGATGGAGGGGAAACTGAAAAACGCCAAACAGGAATTGTACCGCGACCTCTACCTGTTCTGCGCCTTCACGGGGCTGTCGTTCGCGGATATGCGCAACCTTACGGAAGAGAATATCCGCACCTACTTCGACGAACACGAGTGGATAAACATCAACCGCCAGAAAACGGGCGTGGTGTCCAACATCCGCCTGCTCGACATCGCCAACCGCATAATCGGCAAATACCGGGGACTGTGCGGGGACGGCAGGATATTTCCCGTTCCGCATTATAACACGTGCCTTGCCGGTATCCGTGCCGTCGCCAAGCGTTGCGGCATCACCAAGCATATCACGTGGCATCAGAGCCGCCACACGGCAGCCACGACGATATTCCTCTCCAACGGTGTTCCCATCGAAACGGTCAGCTCCATGCTCGGACACAAGAGCATAAAGACGACGCAGATTTACGCAAAGATAACCAAAGAGAAGCTCAATCAGGACATGGAGAACCTTGCCGCAAGATTGAACGGCGTCGAGGAATTTGCAGGTTGCACCATCTAAAAAGAAAAGCCATGAAACGTGACACAATCATCATCGAGGACAAGGCAGTCAGCGTAACCGGTAACGACGTGTGGATGACCGCCACCGAAATAGCCGGATTGTTCCATACGACCGTCCCGGCAGTGAACGCCGCCATCAGAGCCGTCCGCAAGTCGGACGTGCTGAACGACTACGAGGTGTGCCGCTACATGCAGCTTGAAAACGGGCTGCACGCGGACGTGTACGCCCTTGAAATCATCATCCCGGTCGCTTTCAGGGTGAATACCTACAACACCCACCTGTTCCGCACATGGCTGGTGGGAAAGGCACTCTCACAAGAGAAACGGCAGACATACGTGATGTTCATACAGAACGGAAAAGCCGGGTATTGCTGATTGCACATACCCCATAAGACAAGTAAACGGGTAGCACCACAAAAGGTGTCACCCGTTTACTTTTTCATGAAACCGCCTCACTCCAGCGGCTTGCGGTAGTTCGCTTCCAGTACCCCGCGCAGCCCCGTTTCCGGGTAAAGCACCTTCCCTCCCAAAAGTATGAAGGGCAACACGCGGTTGTTGCGGTATTCCTGCAAGGTGCGCCGGCTCACACGGAGCAGTTCCGACACCTCGCCGTCCGTCAGGTAACGTTCCCCGTCCAGCGGAGGACGGTAGCTTTCCAGAAATGCGGACAGCCATTTCGAGCCTTTGCGCATATCCTGCACCACAGAGGCTATCGGCTCGTCTTCCATCGTAAAAACATCGTTGTTCTCGTTCATCATAACTTCGGATTCAGTGGGTGAATAAATCAAATCATCTGCCGTGCGGATAGAGCGTGCCGACAAGCGGTATCAGCCGCTTCACCTCCTCTGGCTTGTAATAGAACCTGCGGTTTATCTGCGAGTAGCCGATAAGCCGCCTGTCACGCAGCGTCTGCAACGTGCGCGGGCTTATTCTCAACTGCCCGCAGACCTCCTCGCCCGTGAGCCATCTTTCCATGCGCCCCGTGTCGCTTTTGCGCCTCAGGGCGGCGACCTTCTCCGAGAGTGCGCCGAATGCCGCCACCATCATCTCGAAAGTCTTTTTCTCGATAGATACTATTTCCATATTCATGTCATTTAGAGTTTGCCGCAAAGGTAACGAAACGGCATACAAGACGTATCGTTTTCCGCTGAAAGGCTGCCTGTTGCGCCGTTTGACCGGGTTACGGAGCCATCTTCCGCAAAAATCTTACGTGAGTCACGTAGTGAGTTGTTAAAGCCCCTTTTGTTTATTGCCGAATTTTGTCGCAGAAACAAAAAGAAAGGACTGAACATGAAAGTGATAACAATGGAAAGTTCCGCCTACAAGGAGATGATGGCGCAGATTGCGAACATCGCAGGGTACATCCGCGAGGCAAGGGACGAGAAGAAACGGAAGCGGGAAACCGAAGACAAGCTGCTTGACACGGCACAGGCGGCGAAGATGCTCAACGTGAGCAAGCGCACCATGCAGCGTATGCGCACCGACCACCGTATCGAGTATGTGGTGGTACGCGGAAGCTGCCGCTACCGCCTTTCCGAGATACTGCGGCTATTGGAGGACAACACAGTAAGGAACGAGGAAGGGACAATAGACACCCTGTTCCACAACCACACGCTGCGCACGGGCGGCAAACCAAAAGGAAGGAGGACATAGGTCATGGAACTGCTCACACGAAACAACTTCGAGGGCTGGATGCAGAAGCTGATGGAACGGCTCGACCGTCAGGACGAACTGCTGCTGGCGATGAAGGCTGAGGGGAAACAGCCCACTATCACGGAAAGCATCCGCCTTTTCGACAATCAGGATTTGTGCATGTTGCTCCAGATAAGCAAACGCACCCTCCAACGCTACCGCAGCGTAGGCGCATTGCCCTACAAGACGCTGGGCAAGAAGACCTATTACAGCGAGGAGGACGTGCTGACATTCCTTTCCAACCATATCAAGGACTTCAAAAAGGAAGATATAGCCTTCTACAAGGCTCGTATCCATAATTTCTTTCATAAATAACCCATTAAAACATTTTTCAGATGGCAAAGAAAAAAGACGAAAAGGACGTGCTGGTAGTCCGTGACGAGAAGACAGGCGAGATCAGCGTGGTAGCCGGGCTGAACGCGGACGGCACACCCAAGCGCACCCCCGCAAAAGCGGAGAACGCGCAGAGTTTCCTGCAATTCGACCGACATGGCGACGTGCTGGACAACTTCTTCAAGAACTTCTTCCGGCAGTGCAAGGAACCCAGCCGCTTCGGTTTCTACCGCATTGCGGCAGACCAAGCTGAAAATCTCTTAGAGGTGATGAAGCAACTGCTGAAAGACCCCGAAGCGAACAAGGAGCTGCTCGCCCCTCACAAGGTGGACACCTCCGACTATGAGAAGAAGGTGCAGGAAGAGATGGCAGCACAACAGACAGAGAAACAAGAACCTCAAAAACAGGAGAACATGGAACAACGGAAAGAACAGCAACAGGACAAATCCGAACAGATGCAGGGCAAACGTGGCTACCAGCCCATCGACGAGAGTAAAATCAACTGGCAGGAGCTGGAGGACAGATGGGGCGTAAAGCGGGACAACCTTGAAAAGTCCGGCGACCTTACGAAGATGCTCAACTATGGCAAGTCCGACTTGGTAAAGGTCAAACCGACCTTCGGCGGCGAATCATTCGAGCTGGACGCCCGCCTCTCCTTCAAGAAGGACGGTGAGGGAAACATCAGCCTCGTGCCGCACTTCATCCGCAAGGAGCAGAAGCTGGATGAGTACAAGGAACACAAATTCTCCGACAATGACCGGAAGAACCTCCGCGAAACGGGCAATCTCGGTAGGGTCGTGGACATTGTGGACAGGGAAACGGGCGAGATCATCCCCTCCTACATCAGCATCGACCGCAAGACGAATGAAATCACGGACATTCCAGCAAGCAGGGTGCGCATCCCGGAGCGCATCGGCAAGACGGAAATCACCACGCAGGAGCGGGACATGCTCCGCGCCGGACTGCCCGTACGCGACAAGCTCATCGAGCGCAACGACGGCAGAAAGTTCGTCACCACCCTGCAAGTGAACGTGGAGCAGCGCGGCGTGGAGTTCGTGCCGGGAACCGGCAAGTCGCCCCGTACCGCACAGACACAGGAAACCAAAGGCGACACATCGAAAAGTCAGGCGCAGGGCGGGGAAAATGCCGCACAGACCAAGAAGGAGCAACGCCGCAACACGTGGACGAACGAGGACGGCAGCATCCGCCCCATCAGCAAATGGAGCGGCGTGAGCTTCACCGACCAGCAGAAAGCCGACTATGTGGCGGGTAAAGCCGTGAAGCTGGAGAACGTGACCGACAAGCAGGGCTTCCATGCCACGATGTATATCAAGTTCAACCCGGAGAAGGGACGCCCGTACCGCTACGACACGAACCCTGACAATGCACAGCAGGTTGCTCCGTCCAACGAGAGCCGCACGCAGGTGGCGGTGAACAACGATGGCAAGACCAACGAGGCTACAAAGAATCTGAGAGAGCCGTTGCAGAAAGGTCAGACCAACCCGAAGGACGCCCGCCAGCAACAGCAGCAGGAGAAGCCGCAGAAGAAAACGGGCAAGGGCATGAAAATGTAATCCCGTGTCCGCCACTGAATCCAAAATAAAATCCAAAGTATCAACAAAAAAGAAGAAGACATGAAGACAATCATTGCAGAAAAGCCCTCCGTGGCACGTGAAATCGCCCGCATCGTGGGCGCGACAAAGAGAGAGGAAGGATATTTCGAGGGAGGCGGTTATGCCGTGACATGGGCATTCGGACACCTCGTTCAGCTTGCCATGCCCGACGGCTACGGCGTGCGCGGATTTGTCCGTGACAACCTCCCGATTATTCCCGACACATTCACGCTCGTCCCCCGTCAGGTCAGGACGGAGAAAGGTTACAAGCCCGACAGCGGCGTGGTGTCGCAGATAAAAGTCATCAAAAGACTGTTCGACACAAGCGAACATATCATCGTGGCGACCGATGCCGGACGCGAGGGAGAGCTTATCTTCCGCTACCTCTACCACTATACGGGTTGCACCACTCCTTTCGTGCGCCTGTGGATCAGCTCTCTCACCGACAAAGCTATCCGCGAGGGACTGCGGAAACTCGAAGACGGCAGCAAATACGACAACCTCTACCTCGCCGCCAAAGCGCGGAGCGAATCCGACTGGCTCGTGGGCATCAACGGCACACAGGCGTTATCCATCGCCGCCGGACACGGCACGTATTCCGTGGGGCGGGTGCAGACACCAACGTTGGCTATGGTATGTGAACGCTACTGGGAGAACCGCCGCTTTACGTCCGAAGCATTCTGGCAGCTCCATATCGCAACGGACGGTTGCGACGGCGAAGTCGTGAAATTCTCATCCTCCGAGAAATGGAAAGAGAAAGAACCGGCGATGGAACTATATAATAAGGTAAAGGCGGCAGGTTGCGCCACTGTCACGAAAGCCGAGCGCAAGGAGAAGACGGAGGAAACTCCCTTGCTCTACGACCTGACCACGCTCCAGAAAGAAGCCAACGCCAAGCACGGCTTCACGGCGGAACAGACGCTTGAAATCGCGCAGAAACTCTACGAAAAGAAGTTGATAACCTATCCGAGAACGGGAAGCCGCTACATCCCCGAAGACGTGTTTGCCGAAATTCCCAAACTGCTCGCTTTCATCGGCACACAGCCCGAATGGAAAGACAAGGTGCGGGCAAAAGCCGCCCCGACACGCCGCAGCGTGGACGACGGCAAGGTGACAGACCACCATGCCCTGCTCGTCACGGGTGAGAAACCGCTCTTCCTCTCCAAAGAGGACAATACCATCTATCAGATGATTGCCGGGCGCATGGTCGAGGCATTCTCTGAGAAATGCGTCAAGGATGTGACCACTGTCACGGCGGAATGTGCCGGAGTGGAGTTTACCGTAAAAGGCAGCGTCGTGAAGCAAACCGGATGGCGTGCCGTCTATGGCGAGGAAAAAGAGGAAATTACCATCCCCGGCTGGCAGGAAGGCGACACGCTGACACCGAAAGGCTCGTCCATTACCGAAGGAAAGACCAAACCCAAGCCGCTGCATACCGAAGCCACCCTGCTCTCGGCAATGGAAACGGCGGGCAAGGAAATTGAGGACGACGCACTGCGGCAGGCGATGAAGGACTGTGGCATCGGTACTCCCGCCACACGCGCCTCCATCATCGAAACGCTTTTCAAGCGCGGTTACATGGAACGCTGCAAGAAGTCGCTTGTTCCCACCGAAAAAGGACTTGCCCTCAATTCCGTCGTCAAGACGATGCGCATCGCCGATGTTGCCATGACGGGCGAATGGGAAAAGGAGCTGGCGCGTATCGAGCGCGGGGAACTGTCCGACGACACCTTCCGCAAGGAGATAGAGGCGTACACACGTGAGATAACCTCCGAACTGATCTCGTGCGACAAGCTCTTCGGCAGCCGTGACTCCGGCTGCGCGTGTCCCAAGTGTGGCACGGGCAGGATGCGGTTCTACGGCAAGGTGGTACGCTGCGACAACACGGAGTGCGGACTGCCCGTGTTCCGGCTGAAAGCGGGACGCACCCTGTCCGACGATGAAATCAAAGACCTGCTCACCGAAGGGCATACCAAGCTGCTCAAAGGGTTCAAGAGCAAACAGGGCAAGAGTTTCGATGCTGTTGTCGCCTTTGACGGGGAATATAACACGACTTTTGTGTTCCCGGAGGCTAAAAAGGACAAGAAATTTTCAGGACGGAAGAAATAGTATTAACTTTGCCACTTGTTCAGAGTAATGAATTGTTCTTCGATACCGGATTACACTCATACTTTGGATTTAGTGGTGGCACTCGGAGGGATACCGAGTGCCTTTTTCTTCCTTTTTCCAACCGATTATCCCGTTAATTATCAATCCGCTAAATCCAAAGTAATGAACAACAAGAAGAAAAACGAGGGTCAGACCGACTTTTCCTATTACGGTCTGTACCTGCTGGACTATCTCCGCACGAACAAGTTTGAACAGGCTGACGACACCGCTTTCATACGGGAACGGGCCGACCGTGCCGCCGAAACGTATGAGAGGGCACGGCTTGAAGGCTATCCCGCCGATGGTGCGCAGGAACTGGCGATGGACACGCTGCTGCGCGGGCTGCATTATTCCCGTTACGCCATCCTCCGCGAAGTCGTGGAAAACGAGTTTGCCGATGAAGTGCCGGAAGAGAAGCGTGAAGCCTTTGTCCTGAAACTGCTGCCGCTTGTCGGCAACGTGTTCTCCGTCTATGACCTCTCGGATGACAATTTCGCCCTGTCTTCCGATTACGACCTGCTCTACACGGAGCTGACGGGAGCAACCGTCCTTTACTTAGACGAATATGGCGTTTAACCGCAAACAGAAACTGCGGGACAACATCGAGGCGATACGGACGGCATTCATCCTTGACAGGGAAAATAGGACAGCGACAACCGAAGAGCGTGCCATACTTCAAAGGTACTGCGGTTTCGGCGGTCTGAAATGTATCCTCAACCCTGCAAAGGAACTGACGGATGCCGTCCGGTGGGCGAAATCCGACCTCGAACTGTTCGCCCCGACGGTGGAGCTGCACAGGCTTATCCGTGAGAACAGCAAGGACGAAACAGAGTACAAGCGGTTTGTGGATTCGCTGAAAGCGTCCGTGCTGACCGCTTTCTACACCCCCAAAGAGATAACCGACACCATCGCGGACGTGCTGGCAGATTACAGCGTCCGCCCCGCCCGTATGCTCGAACCGTCGGCAGGTGTCGGCGTGTTCGTGGATTCCATGCTGCGGCACAGCCCCAATGCGGATGTGATGGCTTTCGAGAAGGATCTGCTCACGGGTACAATCTTGAGGCATCTCTATCCCGACCAGAAAATGCGCACCTGCGGTTTTGAGAAAATCGAAAGACCGTTCAACAATTATTTCGACTTGGCGGTGTCCAACATTCCGTTCGGTGACATTGCCGTGTTCGACGCGGAGTTTCAGCGGAGCGACTCTTTCGGCAGACGCTCCGCCCAGAAAACCATCCACAACTATTTCTTTCTCAAAGGACTGGATGCCGTGCGTGACGGCGGTATCGTGGCGTTCATCACCTCGCAAGGGGTATTGAATAGCACCAAGACCTCCGTGCGTAACGAGCTGTTCAGTCAGGCCAATCTGGTATCCGCGATACGCCTGCCCAACAACCTGTTCACGGACAACGCGGGCACGGAGGTGGGCAGTGACCTGATTGTCCTGCAAAAGAACCTCAGCAAGAAGGAAATGTCGCAGGACGAGCGGCTGATGACCGTGATACAGACGGACACGAAAACCGCCCTGACCGACAACGCCTATTTCATCCACCACCCGGAACGCATCGTGCATACGATGGCGAAACTTGACACAGACCCCTACGGGAAGCCCGCTATGGTTTATCTGCACGAGGGCAAGGCAGCAGGCATCGCCGGGGATTTGCGCCGTATGCTCGACGAGGATTTCCATTACAGGCTTGCCATGCGCTTGTATTCGGGTTCAATCCGGCAGGCAGGAACGGAAGAAAAAGTTGCCGTTCAAAATAAAGTAGAGCGTCCTGCCATAAAATTGGAAACAGTATCCTCGGCGCAGACGGTGGAAACTCCGACAGAAAAGCCGCAACCCGCAGATGAAAAGCCGGAGATAGAACCGCGCCCGCAATATTCCGCAGGCGTGCAGCTCACCCTGCTTGACCTCTGGGGGATGACGGAAGAGGTCAGCCAACCGAAAACCTCCAAAAAGAAAAAGACGGTGAAAAAGGCAGTTACGGCAAAGTCCACTCCGCCCAAACCGAAAGTCACGGTTACACCGACAGCTCCAACTGCAAAACCCGCAATGGAGAATAAGGAGGTGAAAGCGGAGAACACCGCCAAGCCTGCCGACCCGGACGACATCTATGCCACACTGGACTGGGATACCAATCCTCCCATCAACGGTTTCTATGAAATGATGATGGGTTTGACGCCGGAGCGTAGGAAAGAACTTCGGGAACTGGCAAGGCAGCATAACGAGAAACAAGTGGCGGAAAAGACGGAAGTGAAAGCCGTGCCGGAAACTTCCCGTGAGCAGCCACGACAGGAGGAAACACAGCCGGAGGCAGTCGCCGCACCTGCCGTTACAGATACCCCATCGGAAGCGGTGGGGACTTTCCTTTTCCCCGACATCGAAGCGGAAAAGCCGAAGGAGGAAGTCGTGGACCTTTCTCCGCGTGCCTACCACCGCACGCCGGAGATGCACCTGCGCGAAGGGTCGCTGGTGGCTGACCGGGGGCGTCATAACATCGGCTACCTGAAAGACATCACGCCATACGGGGCGACATTCCAGCCGCTCGACCTGAAAGGATACCAGAAGGAAAAGGCGTTGTTGTATGTGTCGCTGCGTGACGCCTACGAGCGTCTGTACCGTTATGAATCGCTCCGGCGCGAGGCAAATGTTCCGTGGCGAGAGCATCTGAATACCTGTTACGATGAGTTTGTCATGCGCTACGGCAACCTCAACGCCAAGCAGAACGTGAAGTTAGTGATGATGGATGCGGGCGGGCGCGACATCCTTTCGCTGGAACGGATGGAAAACGGAAAGTTCGTCAAGGCGGACATCTTCGAGCATCCTGTTTCCTTCGCGGTGGAGAGCCATGCCAACGTAGGCTCTCCCGAAGAAGCCCTGTCTGCGTCGCTCAACAAATATGGTACGGTCAATCTCGACTATATGCGGGAGATAACCGACAGCACGGCGGAGGATTTGCTCACTGCCCTGCAAGGGCGCATCTACTACAATCCGCTCGTGACCGGTTACGAAATCAAAGACCGTTTCATCGCCGGAAATGTCATAGAGAAAGCGGAACGCATAGAGGCATGGATGGGTGACAATCCCGAAAATGAGCGTATGCCGGAGGTGAAGCAGGCGTTGGAGGCTCTGAAAGATGCCGAGCCGCAGCGCATCGCCTTCGAGGATCTGGACTTCAATTTCGGGGAACGCTGGATTCCGACGGGTGTCTATGCCGCCTACATGAGCCGGCTGTTCGACACGGAGGTGAAAATCGCCTATTCCGCAAGCATGGACGAGTTTTCGGTGGTGTGCGGCTACCGCACCATGAAAATCACGGACGAGTTTCTGGTGAAGGGGTATTACCGGAACTATGACGGTATGCACCTCCTAAAACACGCCCTGCACAACACCTGCCCTGACATGATGAAGTCCATCGGCAAGGACGAGCATGGCAACGACATCAAGATGCGCGACAGCGAGGGAATACAACTCGCCAACGCCAAGATTGACGAGATACGAAACGGCTTCTCCGAATGGCTCGAAGAGCAGTCGCCGCAGTTCAAGGAGCGGCTTGTGACGATGTATAACCGCAAGTTCAACTGTTTCGTGCGCCCGCGCTACGACGGCTCCCATCAGACCTTTCCCGACCTCAACCTGAAAGGGCTGGCAAGCCGGGGTATCAAGAGCGTCTATCCCTCACAGATGGATTGCGTCTGGATGTTGAAACAGAACGGCGGCGGAATTTGCGACCACGAGGTGGGAACCGGTAAGACGCTGATAATGTGCATCGCCGCGCATGAGATGAAGCGTCTGAATTTGGCACACAAGCCGATGATTATCGGGCTGAAAGCCAACGTTGCGGAGATTGCAGCCACCTATCAGGCGGCATATCCCAACGCACGTATTCTGTACGCTTCGGAGAAGGACTTTTCGACCGCCAACCGTGTGCGCTTCTTCAATAATATAAAGAACAACGACTACGATTGCGTCATCATGTCGCACGACCAGTTCGGCAAGATACCGCAGTCGCCGGAATTGCAGCAGCGCATCCTGCAAGCAGAGCTTGACACGGTGGAGGAAAACCTCGAAGTGCTACGGCAGCAGGGAAAGAACGTGTCGCGGGCGATGCTGAAAGGATTGGAGAAGCGCAAGCACAACCTTGAAGCGAAGCTGGAGAAGGTGGAACACGCCATAAAGTCACGCACGGACGACGTGGTGGATTTCAAGCAGATGGGCATCGACCACATCTTCATAGATGAGAGCCACCAGTTCAAGAATCTGACTTTCAACACGCGCCACGACCGTGTGGCGGGATTGGGAAACAGCGAGGGAAGCCAGAAGGCACTTAACATGCTCTTTGCCATACGCACCATACAGGAGCGCACAGGAAAAGACTTGGGTGCGACCTTCCTCTCCGGCACGACTATCAGCAACTCACTGACTGAATTGTACCTGCTGTTCAAGTACCTGCGCCCGAAGGAGCTGGAACGGCAGGACATAAGGTGTTTCGACGCTTGGGCGGCGATATTTGCCAAGAAGACGACGGATTTTGAATTTAACGTGACGAACAATGTGGTCCAGAAGGAGCGTTTCCGCTACTTCATCAAAGTGCCGGAGCTTGCCGCCTTCTATAATGAAATCACGGACTACCGCACGGCGGAGGATGTGGGCGTTGACCGTCCTGCCAAGAACGAGATACTGCACCATATACCGCCCACGCCGGAACAGGAGGACTTCATACAGAAACTGATGCAGTTCGCCAAGACGGGCGATGCCACCTTGTTGGGCAGGCTGCCGCTTTCGGAAACGGAAGAAAAGGCGAAGATGCTCATCGCCACGGACTATGCCCGGAAAATGGCACTCGACATGCGCATGATAGACCCGAATTACGAAGATCATCCCGACAACAAAGCGAGTCACTGTGCCAAGATGATCGCGGAGTATTATCAAAAATACGACGCCCAGAAAGGCACGCAGTTCGTTTTCTCTGATTTGGGGACATACCAGCCGGGCGACGGGTGGAACGTCTATTCGGAAATCAAGCGCAAACTGACGGAGGACTACGGTATACCGCCAAGCGAGGTGCGCTTCATTCAGGAGTGCAAGACCGACAAGGCGCGGAAGGCGGTGATAGACGCCATGAACGCCGGGACGGTGCGTGTGCTGTTCGGCTCTACCTCTATGCTCGGAACGGGTGTGAACGCCCAGAAACGGTGTGTGGCTATCCATCATCTCGATACGCCGTGGCGACCGTCCGACTTGCAACAGCGTGACGGACGCGGAGTTAGGGCAGGTAATGAGATTGCCAAACATTTCGCCGGGAACAACGTGGATGTAATCATCTACGCGGTGGAGAAGTCACTGGACAGCTACAAGTTCAACCTCCTGCACTGCAAGCAGACTTTCATAAGCCAGCTCAAAAGCGGTGCGATGGGTGCGCGTACCATCGACGAGGGGGCAATGGACGAAAAATCGGGCATGAATTTCTCGGAATACATGGCGTTGCTCTCCGGCAATACCGACCTGTTGGACAAGGCGAAACTGGAAAAGCGGATCGCATCGCTCGAAGGGGAACGCAAGTCGTTCAACAAGGGCAAGCGTGATTCGGAGTTCAAGCTGGAGTCAAAGACCGGCGAGTTGCGCAACAACACGGCTTTCATAGATGCCATGACGGAGGACTGGAACCGCTTCCTGTCGGTGGTGCAGACCGACAAGGAGGGCAACCGCCTTAATATAATAAAGGTGGACGGAGTGGATTCCGCCGATGAGAAGGTCATCGGAAAGCGTTTGCAGGAGATAGCCAAGAATGCCACGACCGGAGGGTTGTACACGCAGGTCGGTGAACTTTACGGTTTTCCGATAAAGGTGGTGAGCGAAAGGATACTCAAAGAGGGATTGGAGTTCACCGACAACCGCTTCGTGGTCGAGGGGAACTACAAGTACACCTACAACAACGGGCATCTGGCGATGGCTGACCCGTTGGCCGCCGCCCGCAACTTCCTCAACGCGATGGAGAGGATACCCTCCATCATCGACCAGTACAAGGCGAAGAACGAGGTGCTGGAGATGGAGATACCGCAGTTACAGGAGATAGCGGGTAAGGTGTGGAAGAAGGAGGACGAGCTGAAGCAGTTGAAGTCCGAACTTGCCGCCCTTGACCGAAAAATTCAGCTGGAGCTTGCGCCACCCACGCCCGAAGTCGCAGAAAAGGAGAATGAAGGGCAACAGCTCAAGCCGGAAGCGGAAGATGTGAGGAACAGGCAGGCGCAATATCCCGAAAATGCACCGCCGCAGATACGCAGTCCGGCGGATAGTATCGTTGCCAACCATGTCATAATCGGGCGTCCGGGACTGTATGCCAAGGAGGAAACCCGGTCCAAAGGATTGAAAATATAACCTAAGGAATTTTATCTGAAGTATTAATAAGGGCTATCCCAAAAGGTCTAAAAGTAAATTTTATCCTTTCTGCAAGTATCTATAGGATGGCAACTGCATTTTTTTCTTTTTGGGCAGCCCTTATTAAAATTTATTCTTATTTTAGGTTATATACATTCATGTCCATTTATGTAAAAAATTCCTGCTGACCTTGTTTATGTCTTGTCAGTCACCATTTGCAAAACCATATTTGACCCTCAAAGAGGCTGAATTTGATAAGTAACTTGCTACATACTCATAATAAGGAGCTAAATAGAACACGAATGGGAAATACACAAATGCTAAACTAAAGAAGATATTGGCCAAAATAAACGCTATACCGAGAGAGAAACTTGATTTTTCAACTTCCTAAAACGGTGTTGTTCAAACATTTCTACTTATTTGTACTTGCCAGTTGAACCTACGCTTCCCTAATAAAATGTCTATGGTAAAAAGTTAAAAAATCCTCCCACTTTTGTTAGATATATTTTTTTGTGTAATTTTGTAATCGTTATGCGGCAGTAATAATATACATATTAATACGAGTTAGTAATCCTGTAGTTCTCATATGCTACGAGGAGGTATTAAAAGGTGCGTTTCGACAATGCATCTACTGTAGTATATTATTGCTTAATCCAAATGAATATTATAAATTTAGGAATTCTTGCTCACATTGATGCAGGAAAAACTTCCGTAACCGAGAATCTGCTGTTTGCCAGTGGAGCAACGGAAAAGTGCGGCCGTGTGGATAATGGTGACACCATAACGGACTCTATGGATATAGAGAAACGTAGAGGAATTACTGTCCGGGCTTCTACGACATCTATTATCTGGAATGGAGTGAAATGCAATATCATTGACACTCCGGGACACATGGATTTTATTGCGGAAGTGGAGCGGACATTCAAAATGCTTGATGGAGCAGTCCTCATCTTATCCGCAAAGGAAGGCATACAAGCGCAGACAAAGTTGCTGTTCAGTACTTTACAAAAGCTGCAAATCCCGACAATTATATTTATCAATAAGATTGACCGTGCCGGTGTGAATTTGGAGCGTTTGTATATGGATATAAAAACAAATCTGTCGCAAGATGTCCTGTTTATGCAAACTGTTGTCGATGGATCGGTTTATCCGGTTTGCTCCCAAACATATATAAAGGAAGAATACAAAGAATTTGTATGCAACCATGACGACGATATATTAGAACGATATTTGGCGGATAGCGAAATTTCACCGGCTGATTATTGGAATACGATAATCGCTCTTGTGGCAAAAGCCAAAGTCTATCCGGTGCTACATGGATCAGCAATGTTCAATATCGGTATCAATGAGTTGTTGGACGCCATTTCTTCTTTTATACTTCCTCCGGCATCAGTCTCAAACAGACTTTCAGCTTATCTCTATAAGATAGAGCATGACCCCAAAGGGCATAAAAGAAGTTTTCTTAAAATAATTGACGGAAGTCTGAGACTTCGAGACGTTGTAAGAATCAACGATTCGGAAAAATTCATCAAGATTAAAAATCTAAAGACTATTTATCAGGGCAGAGAGATAAATGTTGATGAAGTGGGTGCCAATGATATCGCGATTGTAGAAGATATAGAAGATTTTCGAATCGGAGATTATTTAGGTGCTAAACCTTGTTTGATTCAAGGATTATCTCATCAGCATCCCGCTCTCAAATCCTCCGTCCGGCCAAATAAGCCCGAAGAGAGAAGCAAGGTGATATCCGCTCTGAATACATTGTGGATTGAAGACCCGTCTTTGTCCTTTTCCATAAACTCATATAGTGATGAATTGGAAATCTCGTTATATGGTTTGACCCAAAAGGAAATCATACAGACATTGCTGGAAGAACGATTTTCCGTAAAGGTCCATTTTGATGAGATCAAGACTATCTACAAAGAACGACCTATAAAAAAGGTCAATAAGATTATTCAGATCGAAGTACCACCCAACCCTTACTGGGCCACAATAGGGCTGACTCTTGAACCCTTACCGTTAGGGGCAGGGTTGCAAATCGAAAGTGACATCTCCTATGGTTATCTGAACCATTCTTTTCAAAATGCCGTTTTTGAAGGGATTCGTATGTCTTGCCAATCTGGTTTACATGGATGGGAAGTGACAGATCTGAAAGTAACTTTTACTCAAGCCGAGTATTATAGCCCGGTAAGTACACCTGCTGATTTCAGACAGCTGACCCCTTATGTCTTCAGGCTGGCTTTGCAACAGTCAGGTGTGGACATTCTCGAACCGATGCTCTGTTTTGAGTTGCAGATACCCCAAGTAGCGAGTTCCAAAGCTATTACAGATTTGCAAAAACTGATGTCTGAGATTGAAGACATCAGTTGTAATAATGAGTGGTGTCATATTAAAGGGAAAGTTCCATTAAATACAAGTAAAGACTATGCCTCAGAAGTAAGTTCGTACACTAAGGGCTTAGGCATTTTTATGGTTAAGCCATGTGGGTATCAAATAACAAAAGACGGTTATTCTGATAATATCCGCATGAACGAAAAAGATAAACTTTTATTCATGTTCCAAAAATCAATGTCATTAAAATAATGGAGCGGTCAGGAAATTTCTATAAGGCAATACGGTTGGGATATATACTTATCTCCATTCTTATCGGATGTATGGCATATAATAGCCTCTATGAATGGCAGGAGATAGAAGCATTAGAACTTGGCAATAAAAAAATAGACGAGCTCCGAAAAGAAATAAACAATATCAATATTCAAATGATAAAATTTTCTCTATTGGGTGAAACAATACTGGAATGGAACGATAAAGATATCGAGCATTACCATGCACGGCGTATGGCAATGGACAGTATGCTCTGCCGTTTCAAGGCCACCTATCCAGCAGAGCGCATCGATAGTGTGCGCAGTCTTTTAGAGGATAAGGAACGACAGATGTTCCAGATAGTCCGGTTAATGGATGAACAACAATCTATTAACAAGAAGATAGCCAATCAAATTCCGGTTATTGTACAGAAAAGTGTGCAGGAACAGTCCAAAAAGCCAAAACGAAAAGGTTTCTTAGGCATATTCGGCAAAAAAAAGGAAGTAACTCCAGCAGTATCAACCACTATCCTTCATTCGGTCAATAGAAACGTAATCAGCGAACAGAAAGTGCAGGATCGCCAATTGTCGGAACAAGCCGACAGCCTTGCAGCTCGTAATGCAGAACTTAACAGACAACTGCAAGAATTGATTTGCCAAATAGAAGAAAAGGTACAAACCGAACTGCAAAGCCGGGAAAACGAAATAGTTGCCATGCGTGAAAAGTCATTTATGCAAGTAGGCGGTTTAATGGGATTCGTTCTTCTATTGTTGTTAATTTCCTACATCATCATACATCGTGATGCAAAAAGCATTAAACAATACAAGCACAAGACAACTGATTTGATAAGGCAACTGGAACAATCCGTACAACGGAACGAGGCACTGATAACGTCAAGGAAGAAGGCGGTACATACTATCACCCATGAACTGCGCACACCGCTGACAGCAATAACAGGCTATGCCGGACTGATACGGAAAGAACAGTGTGAGGATAAGTCCGGGCAGTATATCCAAAACATACTGCAATCCTCCGACCGTATGCGGGATATGCTTAACACTTTGCTTGACTTCTTCCGCCTGGACAACGGCAAGGAACAGCCCCGTCTGTCACCCTGCCGGATTTCAGCAATCACGCACACACTTGAAACGGAGTTCATGCCTGTTGCCGTGAACAAAGGGCTGTCCTTGTCCGTGAAGACTGGACACGATGCCATTGTATTGACCGACAAAGAGCGAATAATACAAATCGGGAATAACCTGCTGTCAAACGCTGTCAAGTTCACAGAAGAAGGCGGTGTTTCTTTGATTACTGAATATGATAATGGAGTTCTGACACTGGTCGTTGAAGATACAGGTACAGGCATGACAGAAGAGGAACAGAAACAAGCGTTCGGTGCGTTTGAACGTCTATCAAATGCCGCCGCAAAGGAGGGTTTCGGGCTTGGGCTTGCCATAATGCGTAATATTGTGTCGATGCTTGGCGGAACAATCCGTTTAGACAGCAAGAAAGGGAAAGGCAGTCGTTTCACAGTTGAAATTTCTATGCAGGAAGCTGAAGAACAGCTTGGATATACAAGCAATACACCTGTTTATCATAACAATAAATTCCATGATGTTGTCGCCATTGACAATGATGAGGTATTACTTCTGATGCTGAAAGAGATGTATTCCCAAGAAGGAATACACTGCGACACTTGCACCGATGCTGCGGCACTGATGGAAATGATACGCCAGAAAGAATACAGCCTGTTGCTGACAGACTTGAATATGCCCGATATAAACGGTTTCGAATTGCTGGAACTGTTGCGTTCGTCCAACGTGGGCAATTCACCAACAATCCCGGTGGTTGTGGCAACCGCTTCGGGCAGTTGTAACAAAGGGGAACTATTGGCAAAAGGCTTTGCCGGATGCCTGTTCAAACCGTTCTCCATATCGGAACTGATGGAGGTTTCCGACAGGTGTGCCATAAAAGCGACACCGGACGGGAAACCGGACTTTTCCGCCTTATTGTCCTATGGCAATGAAGCCGTCATGCTGGAAAAGTTGATAACTGAAACAGAAAAGGAAATGCAGGCGGTACGGGATGCAGCAAAAGAAAAAGACCTGCAAAAGCTGGATTCCCTGATCCACCACCTGCGCAGTTCGTGGGAGGTGCTCCGTGCCGACCAACCGCTGAATGTACTTTACGGATTGCTTCGTGGCGATGCTCTCCCGGATGGTGAAGCGTTAAGCCATGCCGTGACTGCCGTGCTGGATAAGGGAGTGGAAATAATACGGTTGGCAGAAGAGGAAAGGAGAAAATACGAAGATGAATAAGACAAAAATAATTGTGGTGGAAGACAACATCGTGTATTGCGAATATGTCTGCAATATGCTGTCACGGGAGGGCTACCGCAATATGAAGGCTTACCACCTCTCAACCGCGAAGAAACATCTGCAACAGGCAACAGATAATGATATCGTGGTTGCCGACCTGCGTCTGCCTGACGGCAGTGGCATAGACCTTTTGTGCTGGATGCGAAAGGAGGGAAAGATGCAGCCCTTCATCATTATGACCGACTACGCCGAAGTTAATACCGCCGTGGAAAGCATGAAACTCGGCTCGATAGACTATATTCCCAAACAGCTTGTGGAGGATAAACTTGTCCCCCTGATCCGTTCCATACTGAAAGAACGTCAGGCAGGACAACGCCGTATGCCTATATTCGCCCGTGAAGGTTCCGCCTTTCAGAAAATCATGCACCGCATAAGGCTGGTAGCCGCCACCGATATGAGCGTGATGATATTTGGTGAGAACGGCACGGGCAAGGAGCATATTGCCCACCTGTTGCATGACAAGAGCAAACGTGCAGGCAAGCCATTTGTGGCGGTGGACTGCGGTTCACTCTCCAAAGAGCTTGCACCGTCGGCTTTCTTCGGACACGTCAAAGGTGCATTTACAGGTGCGGACAATGCCAAGAAAGGATATTTCCATGAGGCGGAAGGCGGCACGTTGTTTCTGGACGAGGTAGGAAACCTCGCGTTGGAAACCCAACAGATGTTGCTCCGTGCCATACAGGAGAGGCGGTATCGCCCGGTCGGAGACAAGGCAGACCGGAATTTCAATGTCCGCATCATCGCTGCTACCAATGAAGATTTGGAGGTATCGGTGAATGAAAAGCGTTTTCGGCAGGATCTTCTGTACCGCCTGCACGACTTCGGGATAACCGTTCCTCCGTTGCGTGACTGTCAAGAAGACATTATGCCGCTGGCAGAGTTCTTCCGTGATATGGCAAACAGAGAGCTGGAGTGTAGCGTGAGCGGGTTCAGTTCCGAAGCACGTAAAGCGTTGCTGACACACGCATGGCCGGGCAACGTGCGGGAACTTCGGCAGAAAGTTATGGGTGCTGTATTGCAGGCGCAGGAAGGTGTTGTCATGAAAGAGCATCTGGAACTTGCCGTGACGAAACCGACCTCTACTGTCAGCTTCGCCTTGCGCAATGACGCGGAGGATAAGGAGCGGATATTGCGTGCGTTGAAACAGGCAAACGGCAACCGGAGTGTCGCCGCAGAACTGCTCGGCATAGGCAGGACAACACTATACAGCAAACTTGAAGAGTATGGACTTAAATATAAATTCAAGCAATCATAGCCCGTAATTCACTGAATTTGGCTATCTTTGCATAACATTTGAGAAAAACGGCGATTGGCAGGAGCTTTTCGCCGCCAACATATAGGATAAGACCGCAAGGCGTTTCAAGCGAAAATCTGGTAAATTGGAACTACGGAGACGATTGCGTGATGCTTATGCTATGCTTACGCATAGCGTGCATTCACGTACTCTCCGTAAAGGCTTTACCAGAGCCATCGCTTGAAGGTAGTGTGAATTGCACGCTACTTTTTTACCCTTGCCTAACGAAAGGAAACGATTATGGGTAAAGTTCAGATTCTCGCCGTACTGACGATGGACGGATGTCTTTCTTCAGAGTTATATGATAAAGCACATCAGGATTTGTGCCTTGACCGTTGCGGTCTTGATGAAATCAGGAAGAAAGCCTTTTACCGTGTGACACCGGACTATTCCATTTCAATGCTGCACGAATGGAGAAAAGACTGCACAAACATCCGTTACCTCGCGGAAGCCACACCGGACACGGCAGACTATATAAACGGACTGCTGCGGATGCACGCTGTGGATGAAATCATACTATACACCGTTCCTTTCATATCCGGAAGCGGACGACATTTTTTTAAGTCGGCTCTGCCAGAGCAACACTGGACGCTTTCCTCTTTGAAAAGCTATCCCAACGGTGTATGTCGCATTATCTATATCCTTGATAAAAAAGCAAGATAGCCAAAATGTGCGGCAAGCATACATTTCTATTTTCAGGAATAGAATAAATGTTCCGATTACAAACAATTTAAGTCGGAGATAATTTGTCCTTGTGAAAAAATACTGAATTTTATACCTCTGAAATCCAGCACTTTGTAAAATTGAGTGTTGGATTTTTTATTTTCTGCCGCGTTTTTTGCCAATTATATTCATGTGCGCACGCAGAAAACAAAGTGTAATTTTCAAAATTGACAGAACCATGAATTATTTCTTGCTGGCGGAAACCGACTTTTTCCGCCTGATAAACGAAGCCGGCGACTGCAATATGGAAACGGCATACACGGCTTTCGCCACCCAAGTGATCGAACTGTGCAACGGCGGCATGGACATGAACCTTACCGTCATCGCGCTTGCCTACATCGAAATCGAGTTGCAGCACCATCCCGTACGTAATCTGTCAGAAGAAAAAAGAGAGATTGCCGCCTACGTCAGCAAGGCTCTGTCTTTCGTAAGAAAGATGCAGAAATTCCTTGCCACGCCCCAAGTGCCACCACTAATATCCGCCAACAACGCAACAGAAACCACCGCCAGCCTTCTTCAATGGACGGGCAATGCCATCGACCTCGTGGAACTTATCTACGGCATAGACGTGATGGGCTGCATCAACAACGGCAATATGCCGCTCAAACAGCTCGCCCCACTTCTCTATAAGATATTCGGGGTTGATTCTAAAGACTGCTACCGCTTCTACACTGATATCAAACGCCGGAAGAACGAAAGCCGCACCTATTTCATTGACAGGATGCAGGAAAAACTGAACGAGAGAATGTTGCGTGATGAGGAGTTGGAGCGGATGAGAAAATAAAAAAATATCCATTACATATGAGAAGACAGGAATACTCGTATCCTGTCTTTTTATTTTCATTTAATTATATATTAATTAGCACAATATATGTGAGTTTTTCATTCCTATAAGGACAAATTTCAGAAACGTATGTCTGGTAAATTATTGAGTCATCATAGTATGAACATATATCATTACTAAAAACAATGAAACAACTTCCATAAGATTGTGGTTGTAAAAATCGCCATTTAATAGCCCGTTTTTTTTTGTAAAATTCGCCAATTAAAAAAATATGATTATCTTTGCATTATATTTTATAAGGTATGGAAACAGTAAATAGAATACTTCAAGAGAAGATTACAGCACGAATCGCGCCCAATAAAGCAGTACTGATTTTTGGTGCTCGCCGTGTTGGTAAAACGGTAATGATGCGTAAAATTGTGGACAACTATTCAGGTAGGACGATGATGCTCAACGGCGAAGACTACGACACATTAGCACTATTGGAGAATCGCTCAATAGCCAATTATCGGCATTTATTGGATGGTATTGATTTGCTGGCTATTGATGAGGCACAGAACATACCACAAATCGGTAGTATTCTGAAGTTGATAGTTGATGAAATACCGGGAATAAGTGTCTTGGCAAGTGGTTCTTCGTCATTCGATTTGCTGAATAAGACTGGTGAACCGTTGGTCGGCCGCAGTACGCAATTTCTCCTTACACCATTCTCGCAACGGGAAATCGCACAGACGGAAACGGCACTTGAAACCCGCCAGAACCTCGAAGCGCGCTTGATTTACGGTTCCTATCCCGAAGTAG
Source organism: Parabacteroides sp. KHUB-02 (assembly GCF_056640955.1). Taxonomy (NCBI): domain Bacteria; kingdom Pseudomonadati; phylum Bacteroidota; class Bacteroidia; order Bacteroidales; family Tannerellaceae; genus Parabacteroides; species Parabacteroides sp. KHUB-02. Next base: position 2,919,181 of record NZ_JBWQEV010000001.1, read on the forward strand.
TAATGATGGAGAACTATGAACGTAAAACAGACTACCTACGTGATATTGTCGGTGCATACCTGCTTAAAGATATCTTAGCAATTGACGGCTTAAAAAATTCGAGCAAGATGCGCGATCTACTGCGATTGATAGCTTTTCAGTTGGGCAGCGAAGTTTCTTACGAAGAGTTAGGTAAACAACTCGGCATGAGCAAGACGACCGTTGAAAAATACCTCGACCTATTGGAAAAGGTCTTCGTTATCTATCGTCTGGGGGCTTATTCGCGTAACCTACGCAAGGAGGTTACAAAAGCTGGCAAGTGGTACTTCTACGACAACGGCATTCGCAATGCCATTATCGGGGCTTTCTCACCGCTGGCCATTCGGCAGGATGTCGGTGCGCTGTGGGAGAACTACATCATCGGAGAGCGGCGCAAAGCGAACTTCAATGAGGGACTGCACAGGGAGTTCTATTTCTGGCGCACCTACGACAAACAGGAAATCGACCTGATTGAGGAGAGTGCCGACAGTCTTACCGCCTTGGAGTTCAAGTGGGGAAATAAAATGCCGGCCGCACCGAAAGCCTTCCAAGAAGCCTATCCCTATGCCGAGTTTCATGTGGTAAATCGGGAGAATTATTTGGAGTTCGTATAATCAATAAATTACGTATATGGAAACAAAACTACAATCCAAACAGCAATATCCGCGGTTTATCCAAAATAAACCGTGTGGTATTGACAAATTCGATGGAGGTTCGCAAGAAAGGTTGGCAAAAACTATTGCTCGCCATTTTTGTCAGAATGATTCATTGGATGAGGAATGTACTTTACCTCGAATTATCGGCATCGAAGGTATTTGGGGATCTGGAAAATCCAACGTGGTTAAAATGTTGGAACGTGAATTATCAGACGACTATTACTTTTTTGAGTATGACGCATGGGGACATCAAGAGGACTTGCAACGCCGCTCTATATTGGAATTGCTTACAAGCAAACTTATTGATGATGGTATCCTATCTGGAAATGCAACAATAAAAGTCAAAGGTGGAGGTACGAAAACCGTATCATGGTCTGAAAAGCTGAAATATTTATTAGCCCGTAAAACGGAGACCGTAACCGAAAAATATCCCCTTATCAGTAATGGTATGGTTGCGGCATTTTTGGTTGCAGTTTTAACTCCGATATTTACATTTATTGCGTATGCAGTAAAACCTACACCCACAACATGGTGGTTTTCTTTATTGTCTATTATCATAGCTGCACTGCCAGTTCTTATTGCATTGTGCGTTTGGAAATGGGCATATAGCAAAGATCATAAATATGGATGGAGTTATATGTTAGCTATTTATCAAGATAAAGTCGAAAAGGACGTTTGCTATGAGACTTTGAGCGAAGACGAACCAACGGTTTACGAGTTCAAAACATGGATGCAAGACATTTCTGATTTTATCAAGGAAAAAGGACAACGTAAATTAGTCCTTGTTTTTGACAACATGGATCGTCTCCCCGCTGAAAAAGTAAAAGAATTATGGTCTTCTATCCATACGTTCTTCGCCGATAGCGGTTTTGAAAATGTTTGGGCTGTTATTCCTTTCGATGAAACACATTTAGCTTGTGCATTCGGAGATGAGACCGACGAACAAACGAAACAACTGACCAAGTATTTTATCAATAAAACTTTCCCTATTGTTTATCGTGTTGCTCCTCCTGTTATTACCGACTATCGAAGTATATTCAACAAACTGTTTGTTGAAGCATTTGGAGAAACAGAAAATGAAGCGAAAGAAACTATAAATCGGATATTCAGATTGGTAAATCCTAATGCCAATGTTAGGGAAATTATATCATATATCAATGAGATGGTCGCTCTTAAACAAGAGTGGTGTAACGAAATTTTGATGATAAACATAGCATTGTTCTGTTTGAAGAAGACGGATATTCTGGCAAATCCAGTAGAACAAATATTGTCCGGCGACTATCTGAATGGCATTCAAACAATAATTAACAATGATCTGCAAACACAACGCGAAATTGCAGCTTTGGTATATGGTGTCGATGTTGAAGATGCTCGACAAATTCCATTGAAAAAATATATTGAAGGCTGCATCAACGGAGAAGAAGACCACGACATAAATCAATATGCAGAGACTAATAAACAATTTGACACTGTATTAGAAGAAGTTATACAATGTATGGACAATGCGCTTATCGATAAGATTATACATTGTTTGCATAAATTAACTCGAAAGAGCGATGTTATTCTGCGTGTATGGCAAAGAATAGCACAATTGAAATTAAAAGAATCCATAGAGAAGCAGGTGTTCCCTGTCGAATACCAAGAACTGCTGTTGCATTTAGACACGGAAAGCCAAAACCATGTGATTGCTCAATTATATAAGAAGATAGTTCGGTTCAATGACTTCAATGGCGGCGACTATTTCAAAACGTTAGATGCAATAGACAGGTTTATTGCGCAAAATAAGTTGGCGTGCGATTTTACGTCATTGATTGAAGCAAAAACAGTCAAGCCAAATACATTTATCGATTATATTCAAGCTGCAAATGCAACAGATGCTGCCTATCGGGATAACGCGACAACTAAAGCATATAAATATTATCAAGTAGCAACAAATTCGGAGGCGCTCGATAATTATTTGGCAAACTTACTACCCGATAATTTCGACCATGCAGATATTGTAAAAACGTTAAAAGATAATTCTACCTATACGTTTCCAACGCTTTTGCAAGCGATCACGAATTGCATTGATGAACAGAATGTAAATAAAGATAATATAGGGGCTATATTTACAACCTATCGTTTATTGGCATCTGACGAAGAAAGACCTTTACCTGTAACGTTAGATTCAACCTACATAAATCAGTTGCATTCTGAATTAGAAACTGATGGCCGAAACATTAAAGAGTCTGGATATTACGATTTAGTCGCCATGCAATTGGCACATGGTCATTCCGTTTCCTTAATAGAGGGTGGAGATATAAAATATGTTGCAGAACTCATGGACTATTATGTGGATCATGGAGACTTATTAGTAAATAGTGTGGGATGGAATATACCGCTATTAAATGAAACACTACAATACATGGTAAATCATAAACTTGGCTATAAATTATTGCTCTCAGACATATTGCCCCAATTTGAAGATATTAAGAACAGAATAGGTGTAACGGATGAGGTATTTATCGAGCATTTAGCAGAGTGGAATACCGATTTGGATAAGTATATCACTAAGAACAATATTAAAGATGTAATTCCTGACGCATCTTTTTACGATTTGACCACTAAAATAAGCAATGTCCTGACCGATCATATCAATAAAATAGCGTTCGAAGCGTTGTCTGAAATAAGTGTTGATACATTATACGCCCAAAGAACAGCACATACATCATATTATTGGTTTGTCGCAATAAAACATTTACTGGCTAAAATCAAATCCTTGCCAGATAACTTGACTGAATTTGGCAAAAAGATTCTGATGGATATTGCTTCTGGAACTCAAAGTTTGAATCCTTTCCCTAATTGTTTCAAGAATATAGTTGAAAGATTGGATAAACGAAAAATTAAATCGACAGTTACCGATATAAGAAATGATTTCTGCATCGGTAAAAAGACTATCAATGCAATAAAGTTTCAATTTTTCGAAACATGGCTTAGATCGCATGGTAATTTGAAAAGTCAAGCTGGAGACGTTATTGATAAAATAGTGAAACCTGTAATTTCCGATGGGGCATGCCGTTCATTGATTCTGCAAAACAAAGATTTTTATATGGATTTAATAAATACAGCAGGGGATGATGCTTATGAATTGAAAAAGAGTCTCCGAAACCTCATACAAAAAGATTCAGATCCGCAATTGGTTAAATTTGTCAATTCGATAGATTCAGTACCTGAGGTTGAAACCGCGTAAGTATTTGTCTAACAAGTCCGAATTTTACGATTTTACCCGTCAGAACTGAAGTGCCCCCCAAAAAAATTGTATCCAACTTTTGGGGGTCACTTCAAACTTCGATAGGGATAATTTTCAATTTTGGGGACTTGTTAGACAGTCTCATTATCTGGTAGCAGTTTACACAGCACCGGATCGTTTTTGATACGCTCCAGTTCCTCCTGCACAATCTGCTTCACCTCTTCCTTGATGCGCCGGTAGTTCGCCTGCACCGTTTCCTTCATGCGGTCGTTGCCGTCCTCGTCCGTGAAGTTTGTAATGACGGGAATTTTCTTGTAGGCACTTTCTTCCCGTTTCACCTTTTCGGCATCCACCACAATCTCGCAATGAAAAATCTTCTGCTCGATACGCTCGTTGAAGTTGTCGGATACAGAACCGACAAACATTCCCTGCGTAAGCCCGGAAATCTTACTCGGTGGAATGAGCGCGTCCATCTGCGTGTTGATGGAGGTGGAAACATCCTGCCGGTTGATGGAGATGGACTGCCGTTTCTGCAACACCTTACCGAACCGCTCGGAGAGCGTCTTGGCTGTTTCCCCCACCACCTGACCGGAGAAAATATTGCCGACAGTGTTCATCACCACTTTCGCCTCTTTGTCCCCGTAGTCACGCACTAACTGGCTGAAATCCTGAAAGCCCAGACACACGGCAACCTTGTTGCTTCGGGCGGTAGCTATAAGATTGTCCAACCCTTTGAAGTATATTGTGGGCAACTCGTCGATGATGACCGATGACTTCAGCATCCCCTTCTTGTTGATGAGCTTCACGATACGGGAATTATACAGACCGAGTGCCGCACCGTAGATATTCTGACGGTCGGGATTGTTACCCACGCAGAGGATTTTCGGCTCTTCGGGATTGTTGATGTCCAGCGTAAACTCGCTGTCTGACATCACCCAGTAGAGCTGCGGTGAAATCATCCTCGAAAGCGGGATTTTTGCCGACGCTATCTGACCCATGAGCTGCTCCGCAGCCCCTCCAAGCCACGCATCCATGAACGGCGAAAGGTAGTTCTCCAGCTCCGGATAAGAGGTCAGTATCGGAAATATATCCTCGTAACGGCGGTTCAGAAACTCGATAGCATGGGGAAACGTGCAAAACTTCCCGTTCTGATAGATTTTGAGATACCAGATAATACTGGCAAACAGAATGATAGGTGACTCCACGAAGAAGTCGCCCTGCTTTTGCACCCACGTTTTATTGAGGTTGAGCATTATTGTGTAGGCACTCTCATAGGCATCCGTAATATCTTCCATAAAATCCGGGTGAATGGGATTGCACCGATGAGAGCGTCGCGGGTCGTCGAAGTTGATCACATAGAACTTCGGCTTTACCTTGTAGCCGTCCGGGTGGTTCAGCAAATGGTTGTAGGCAATAGTAGATAGGTCGGGGTCGGGTAGGTCAGCACCCTTACGGGTGCTTTCCCCCCTAAGAACCGTGCGTGAAAGTTTCCCCTCACACGGCTCAAGCAAACAATATTCCTTTTCAAATAGAAATACGCTCATATTTACTTCTTCTTTTTATGTGTAACACTTTGATAACAACCATCATGAACTAAACAGAGGTGGTTTCTGCCATTCTTCTGCTGGCTCATGGTGTGCCATGAGGTTTCTGCTGTTATCGGCTGTCCGCATAACACGCAGTTTCGATTTTGTCTTTCCCACATTGAGATAAGTGACCTCTTACCTTTCAAACTCATTTTCATTTTGGCAGTTCTCCTTTTTTCAAGGTATTGCTTCCATTCAGGGTCAAAAGGATTGACATCACATTTCAGTTGGGGGTATCTTTCAATCTTCGTATTGAACAGAATAGTGATTGGAATAAAATATTCCTCATGCTTTTCGTTCTTCCTTTTAACTGCAAATACCCAGTCACGACCATCAATTCTATGGAAATAGCGGTTCTTAACCCACCCTTTGCATTTGTTACCATGCCTGCGGAGTGCCCACCGCCATAACTTCTTATAGATTTGATAATCTGTCTTACGAAAGACATTTGAGGCTGCACTATGTTTGTAATAGTTTGCCCATCCGTTAAGTATCGGGTTCAATCGCATAATCAGCTCATGTTGAGCATCGCCACGGAATCGTTTGATTTCATCTTTGACTTTGCTCAACATTCGTTTTGTCCTATCTTTAGAGGGTTGTGTCAGCAGGGTATCTCCAAATTTCCGTACATTGAAACCAAGAAAATCGAAACCATCCGTTATATGTGTAATCTTAGTTTTCTCTTCTGACAGTGTCAGTCCTCTTTCTGCGAGGAAATCAGCTACCAAAGGTTTTACACTATGTTCCAATATTTCTTTAGTATCACCTGTTATAATGAAGTCGTCTGCATAACGCACCAATCTGACTTTCGGGCAGTACCATCCTGATTTTCCTGATACCCGTTCCCACGGGAAATGGGTTTCCAATAGGTTCTGTAAACCGTCAAGCGTCATATTGGCAAGTGTCGGTGATATGATACCTCCTTGCGGTGTACCTTCTTCTGTCGGGAAAAGTTCTCTGTTATATACGTACCCACATTTTAGCCATTTTTGTAATATGGATTTATCCATAGGGATATTCTTCATCAACCATTCATGGCTTATATGGTCGAAACAACCTTTAATATCTCCCTCCAATATCCATTGGGCGGATGTTTTCTTGGACAGAAGCGAATGGCATCGAGCCATAGCGTCTGCCGTGCTGCGGTCTTTCCTGAAACCAAAGGAATAGTTGTCTGCTGTAGTTTCAGACACTGGTTCCAATGCCATCAGATAAAGTGCTTGCATGGCTCTGTCTTTCATTGTCGGTATTCCCAACGGGCGAAGTTTGCCGTTACTTTTCTTGATATTTACTCTTTTTAACGGTTGGGGCTTGTAGCCTCTTCTTCTTAGTGTCACAATGGCTTTGAACTTCGATTGCGGAGTTGACCAAAGAATTTTATCAACCCCTGAAGTCTTCTTTCCATTATTGGAAGTAACTCGCTTGACCGCCAATGCTTTGGCATAAAACGAGTGGGTAAGTGTCCATTGCAAGGCTTTTACCTTGCCGAACTTACCTGCTTTCTGAGCTTTTACAATACGCGCTTGTAGCTTATTGACTGCCTGCTCGCACTTGTTCCAGTCTATGCTTTCCCAAGTCCGACCATTGCAGTCAGAAGACGCACACGATTTTTTGTTTTCGTACATTTGCTTTTCTTCTTTCATAAGTTCTAAAAGTTATCTTGTAAAACGTCACCATACCGGAAGTCTGCCCGCTTTCACGTAGGATAATGTTGTCAAAAACAATTCATGGTTTCGGCTCAATCCCTATCCACCCGATTACGGGATGGCATTCGCTTTCTCCGGTTCTCCTTTACCCACATATCCGTCAGATTACCTTGCGGTTCTCCTACCCTTACGGGAGATATATGGGCTTACCGTGTTTTACACCAGTACCGGGAATGGGTTAGGTCTTGCCTCTTCGCCGATGGCTCTATTGTTCACGTGCCCCCAAAATTCACAGGGACAACCAGCCACTTTACCTTTTGGTTCAAGCCTGATAGCATTAGTAGGCTTGTTCGACTTAACGACGTTTATTAGCAATTCACTTACGTTGACCATACCTTCCGAGCCAAGCTCCCCAACCGCATAATGCTTGCGACCTTTGAATTTCCCTCACGGTTCATTCTTACCCTTTCGGGAGGGCTACCTTGTCCGAGCAGCTTGATACCCTTGTATAAGCGCACCTGCTCGTAGGCTACTATTGGTGAAACAATAGGTCTGCTCTATCGATGAACGATTGACAGACAGCTACTGGCGTAACTTTCCACGTCACACATACTTGAAATCGTAGATGTATTGACTAAAGCCCTTTTCAATCTGTTGCTTGATAAAATTGTTTACCACGGCATAGGACTTGCCGCTGCCCGGCGTACCCAACACGATGGACGCACGGAAGGGATTAACTACATTGATCCAACCGTTGTTCCAGCGTTTCCTGTAATAGAAACGTGTCGGCAGATTGACCGAATACTCGCTTTCGATAAGCCTCGTTTCCTGCATGAAACTCTCGTTCTCGTTGTTGAAAACATCCTCCATCAAATTGTGTTTCAACAGGCGGCTCATCCACAGACCACCCATCAACAGGCAGACATAGCCCGTTCCAATGGTAAGGACATACAGTCCCGTCACCGCTTCAAGCGGCAGCGGCAGGGGCAGCAACCACCAGTTCAGGAAAAACAGCACGAACCCGACGGCAAATGCTGTCCAGATTCTCCCCCAAGTGATTTTCTCACCCTTGACACCCTTCGTACCCAGACAGGACAAGGCAAGCAAAAGGACGGAAAACAGCTTCGTGTAGAGAATGGAATGGAACAGCCCCGCCGTGCGGTCGAAGTTCAGAAGGATTTTGTCCACCACGCCGATGTTCACGCCCCACAGCCGGATGGCTTCGTAGCAGAACCAGTACACGTTCATGACCACTAAAATGATACTCACGGCACGCAGAAAATCCATGATTTTCGCCAATGCCCTCAAATCGTCTTCTTGTTGTGACATACATTGATTTTTTAATTGTTGATACTCTGATTACATACCCAAGCCCTTGCGTTTTTTCTTCTTTTTGCGCTTCATCGCCCGGATGAAAGCCTCTTCCTCGGCATCTACCGCCGGACCTTCGGGAGTGAGCAAGCCCATACCGCCCGATATATCTTCACTGTCGTAGGCGGTCTGCCCGTGTGCCTTGTCCGCAGCATCCACAGGGATGGATAGCGGTATCGGCGGTTGTCCGGCGTATGGCAGGGTGAAGTGTTCCTGCAAGGCATTCGCCGAAAGCTCCTTACCCATGCGCGAACCGTTCAGCACGCATCCCGTGCGGTGGTCGATGAAGGTAGCCCCATAGATGCGCCCTTCCTCTGTGTAGCGCAGTACGGTGTCGATGCCCTTCTCTTTGAGTTGGGATACAAATTTGTCCTTGTCATAAGTGCCTTGCAGCACGGAAAGGACGGTGCGTTTCGTCATGTCTGCCAGTTTCCTATCCTTGATTTCCGATTTGGAACGGACAAACTTCTTCTGTACGGCTTCATAGCCTGCGGACTTCCCGAAAAGCGAGGATTTGAACGGGTTGCCCACCTTGTTACCCTTGTCGTCCGTGACGGAATAGACCAGCCCGTGATACTCCCGTCCGCGCACGTTGCCCCTCGCTTCCTCCACCGTCATATTATATAAGGAAAGGAGCGCACGGTATTCGCCCATCGTCTGGAAACGGTACTGCCCATTCAGAGCCTTCACGGTGTTGCCTACCTGCTTCTTCACATCACCTGCCGATGCGGCCACCTTGCGCAACGGATTATCCAATCTCTGATTTTTACGTTCTGCCGGATGCAATCCGTACTTCTGTTCCAGTTCCCTGCGGATACGGTCGCTGCGGCGGTAGAGAAAATCCCGGTTGAGCCTTTTCCCGTTCTCGTCCACGTTGACCGTCACGATGTGCAGGTGGTGGCGGTCGATGTCCTCGTGCTTGAATACAAGATAAGGCTGGTTTCCGAAACCGAGTTTTTCCAGATACTCGCGGGCGATATTCTGCAACTCAATATCGGTCAGCACATCCTCCGGGTGCGGGTTGAGAGAGATATGCACCACCGGCTTCTCGATCTTCATCTGCGGTGGCAGGAAGGTGAGAAAACCCTCCATCGCCTTGCCTATGTCCACCGTTCCCGAACCGTCATTGTAGATGCGGTTGGTGGTGAGAAGCCGCCCCTGCGCCTCGTTAATCTTCTCCCCGTTGTAGGCAATCGCGCCGTACAACGAACTTCCTACACTGATTTTTGCGACCATTTTGCCTCCATTTCCCTTGAAAGTTCCACAATCCGGCGGCTCAGTTTCACGAGTTCGACGGTGTGTTGCTCTAATTTGTAGAGCAACGCCATCGCCTTTTTCTCTGAAAAATGCAGCCTCAGTTCCTTCACGACTTGGTTGTAATTCGTACCCACGGCACGGAATTGTGCATGAAAATCCGACAGTTTGGTGTAATAGTCCACCAACGTCTTGTCCACCTTCAGCACCTTGAACGGTTGCCCGAAGAAGTGCGCTTTGAGGAAAACAGACCGTGCATAGACACCCGATTTTCCGAACATGGCGAGGAAACGGTTGTGTTCCTCCTCGTTGAAACGGACGGTGTACCGGTACACCGCCGGATCAAGTTTGGGATTTCTCCCTGATTTGCTTTTCCTTTTCTCTTTCATATTACTTTGGATTTAGCGGATTGACGGCATAAGCCGCCGCTTCGGATTACAGCACCGCAGTTCTGAAAGGCTTCCCGACTTCGGAGGGAAAGCCCGCCCCCTGCAAGGGCAAGTGCTTTTCGTGGCTGCTCAAAATATTTTGAGCGGCTGAAAAGACATCTTGCTATGTTCAGGTGAACATAAAAATCCGTCAGGGGACGGATGGAAAAGATACCTTTCAGGACTCCGGCTGCGCCACTATCGGCGAACCCTGCTGTCCGGGGGCAAAGTTACACCCTTAACGCGGTATCGGACAGATGCTTGACTCGGTCAATGACTGCCAACCAGCGCAACGTGCTGCCACTTGCCGGAGAAGTGATACAAGTTCCAGAATATACTTGTTTATTTGCAGCATGATTCAAGAAACGAACGATTTGAAGATATGAGAAAAGGAACCTTAAAATACCCGGAAACCCGCTTCTGCGGATACTTGCCGAAGCGGATGTCCGAACCGTCGGAAACCCGGTTCTCCGACAATTCGGTGACGTATGGATTCAATGACTTCATGACGCAATGTCGTCATTCATCACTTGTCCGCCGCACCGCTTCACCACAGAACCGGATACGCGACGACCCGCCTGCGCGTGTAGTCAAGGAAGCGGATGGTGCGACAGCCAAATCCGCATGGAAACAGAAAAACAAATCATCAACAAATAAAATGTATAGAACTATGAGTAAGGAAATCTTCGTTGCATTCGCAACACAGAAAGGTGGTATCGGCAAATCCACCGTCACGGCACTTGCCGCCAGCTACCTGCACAACGTGAAAGGCTACAATGTCGCCGTCGTGGACTGCGACGACCCCCAGCACAGCATCCACGGGCTGCGTGAACACGAAACGGGGCTGATTGACAGCAGCACCTACTTCAAGGCTCTTGCCTGCGACCATTTCCGCAAAATCAAGAAGAACGCCTACACCATCGTCAAGAGCAACGCGGTGGACGCCCTCGACGATGCCGAGAGGATGATCGCCACCGAAGATGTGAAACCCGATGTGGTGTTCTTCGATATGCCCGGCACACTCCGAAGCAACGGCGTGATAAAGACGCTCTCGCAGATGGACTACATCTTCACTCCGCTGAGTGCCGACCGCTTTGTCGTGGAGAGTACCCTGAAATTCGTCACGATGTTCCGCGACAGGCTGATGACGACCGGACAGGCGAAAACAAAGGGGTTTTATCTGTTCTGGACGATGGTGGACGGCAGGGAGAGGAACGACCTGTACGGCATCTACGAGGAAGTGATCGCCGAAATGGGCTTCCCGGTGCTTTCCACCCGTCTGCCCGACAGCAAGAAGTTCCGCCGCGACCTTTCGGAAGAGCGCAGGAGCGTGTTCCGCTCCACCATCTTCCCGATGGACACGGCACTGTTGAAAGGGAGCGGCATCCGTGAGTTTTCCGAAGAGATAAGCGACATCATCAGACCGCAGTGAGCATGGGCAGCAGGAAAGTGAACACGGAAGGCATCGACGAGGAACTGTTGTTAGCCTCCATCGGGCGACGCACTCAGGAGGTGGCACGCCCCACGCAGGAAGTCCCCGCAGCCGTACCGACCGAAGAAAGCACCGCCGCACCGGAACCGCCTCCTGCGCAACCCGCCACACGGGAAAAAGCGCAGAGGGAAGGCAACCGCCGGAAAAGGCAGGACGAGGACTATAACGAGCTGTTCCTGCGCCGCAACGAGATAAAGACCCGCCAGTGTGTCTATATCAGCCGCGATGTCCACGGCAAAATCCTCAGAATCGTGAACGACATCGCCGGAGGTGAAATCTCGGTAGGCGGCTATGTGGATACCGTGCTGCGTCAGCATCTGGAGCAGCACAAGGAGAGAATTAACGAACTGTATAAAAAACAACGGGAAGATTTAATCTGACATGAAAAAGGAAAAGAACAAAAAAAGAAGAGTGCCGCAGCAAGACGGCAAGGGCATGGTTGCCCAAATGCAGACGAGCGTGGAAATCATATCGCTTGCCACGGAAATCTGCAAATGCAGTGAGAAAGACTATGAGCGTCTGTTCATCCGTGAACCCGAAGTGAAGGCGCGAGCGGGAAAGATGGCGTATGTGCGCCCGGAGTACCACGACCGCATCATGCGCATCATCCGCGTAATCGGGCATGACAGGCTCACCCTGTCCGCCTACATCGACCATGTGCTGACCCAGCATTTCGACCAGTGCGAGGATGCCATAAGAAGCCTTTACGCCAAGAATTACAACCCGGTATTTTAACCCAGACAGGAAGCGTATGAATGAAACAATAAGCATAACAGACATTCTGCTGACGGTATCGGTCGGCTGCAACCTGTGGTTCCTGTTCCTGCTCCTTTACGAGCGCATCATGGACACGCGGATTGTCCGCTTCTTCAAGGGCATCGCCGGATTGTGGCGGTCGTCGGGCAGCACGGAGATAAAGCAGGAAACAGCGCAAGAGGAAGCCCCTGCGGAAAATGCGGACATCATCGGCAAGAGCCGTTTCAGGATGGCTTCAACCCGGACAACCGCTGCCATACCGACGCAACAAGCCGCCACTTCGGAAAAAGGCATTGAGTTGTCGGCGGAAGACACTACTTTTGACGACGGAAACACGGAAACCGCCTCACCGACAGCGCAAGTCCCGGAGGAAAAACTCGATGAAACATTCACGAGCATACCGCCGGAGGAACTGGAGTTCGGCGAGGATGAACCGGAGGAGGACGCTTCGGATACACCACAGGCTTCGGGCAACAGCTTTGACGAGATTGACGATGCCTGCAAGACCGCCAAGAACCCGGACGCGACACAGGCGGAACGTGAAAAGGCGGCAAAGGTGTTCACCGACATGGAAGGCACGGAACTGTACGATAAAATGATGGAAGGCTCTTCGGAGATAGGCATCCGTATCAGGGGGCTTATCGAAATACGGATGAAAAAGCCTAAAAAGGTGTTCGTCGTGCCGGACAACATCGAGGAGTTCGACATCCGCAACTATGTGTGACGACAGAAAAAGGAAAGGACATGAAAGAATGACATCAACCCACGCGGCGAGGAAGCGCAAGGCGCATCCGGTCTGCAACGGACAGCCCAAGTCCGTGGAAACAAACGGGCGACCACTAAACCAAAGTAAAGTAACAGAGTATCAACCGCCCGACAAAGGACCATCCACCCTTTCGACGGCACAAAAAAGAACAGTTTATGAACAAGAACATTTTGAAAAACAGAAAAGCAATCCTCTCTGCGGCACTCATCATCGCCGCAACCGCCTCCGCCTTCGCGCAGGGAAACGGCATCGCGGGCATCAACGAAGCCACCTCTATGGTGAGTTCCTATTTCGACCCCGGCACGAAACTGATATACGCCATCGGCGCGGTCGTCGGGCTTATCGGGGGCGTGAAAGTCTATGGCAAGTTTGTGCGACGTGAAGTTGCGTAAGTGATTGTGTAACATCAAGATTACACCTCCAGTTCCGTCTGGAGTAGCCTACGGACACGTGCATTGGGAGTAATCCTTTTGTACGGAGCTGTCCCGACAAGGTAGCCTTTCCAAAAGGAGAAGATTGAACCGTGAGGGGAAATCAACGGCTGATAACACCATTCAGCACGAGGAGCTTGGCTTAGCGGTATGGTCAACGAAAGTGAACTGTCCGATAAACATCGTAAGGTATAACGAGCCAAAGGCTGTTGACAGGCTCGGACCAAAAGGTAAGCAGTCGGCTGTCCTCTTGAACTTTGGGGGCACACGGACATTAGCACTGCCGGTGGAATAGACAGGACCTAACCCGCTTATTTATCACTTATGTAAAACACGGTAAGCCCGTATCTCTCCAGTTCATCAGAGCTGGTAAGCAAGCCGCAAGGCAAGCCTACATGGGGTGTGGGTATAGGATAGCGGAAAAAGCGAATGCCTCCCTGTAATGGGGAGGATACGGATTGAGCCAATATCACGGGTTGGTAAAGGTAACATCATCCGACACGAAAGTGGGCAGACTTCCGCCTATGGTGACACTTTACAAGATAGTTTACAGAACTTTTAAAGAAAGGAAAGCAAATGAACGCAAAGAAATTGGCGTGTGCGCCCGAAGACATAGACATTCACGAACTCTGGTCGAAAATCGACTGGGACAAATGTGAGCGTTTTGTCCAAAAGCTGCAAGCACGTATTGTAAAGGCTCAAAGGGAAGGCAGAAATAACAAGGTGAAAGCCCTGCAATGGATGCTTACCCACTCGTTCTACGCCAAAGCATTGGCGGTAAAACGAGTTACGACTAACAAAGGAAAATCTACTTCCGGCGTTGACAAGATTACATGGTCTTCTCCATTGGCGAAAGCCAAAGCCATATTCACTCTGAAAAGACATGGCTACAAGCCACAACCTTTAAAACGTGTAAATATCAAAAAGAAGAACGGGAAATTACGCCCACTCGGAATACCAACGATGAAAGACCGTGCGATGCAGGCATTGTACCTAATGGCACTTGACCCGATAGCGGAAACCACTGGCGACAGCCATTCCTACGGATTCCGCAGACATCGCTGTACACATGATGCCATCGAGCAATGCTACATCGTTCTTTCTCGTTCGGTCGCTCCCGAATGGATTCTTGAGGGGGACATCAAAGGATGCTTCGACCATATCAGCCATGCGTGGTTAATCAACAATATCCCTATGGATAAGGAGATACTACGCAAATGGCTCGAATGCGGATATGTGTTCAATGGAGAACTCTTTCCTACGGAAGAGGGAACCCCACAAGGTGGCATAATATCCCCAACTCTTGCAAACATGGCACTTGACGGACTGCAAGATTTGTTGGAAAAGAGTGTCAAGAAATATCAGGTGAACTACAAAAAGATAGTTCCTAAGATACATCTTGTACGATATGCAGATGATTTCATTGTAACGGCAAAGGATAAGGAAACGATAGAACAGGTTATACTTCCATTAGTACGTAAGTTCCTTGCGGAAAGAGGTCTGACACTATCAGAAGAAAAGACAAAAATCACACATATAAATGAGGGATTTGACTTTCTCGGTTTCAATATCCGAAAGTTCCGCAATAATACGCTGCTGACAACTCCATCCAAAGATGCGCAAAAGAGGTTTTGCGAAAAAATCCGCAAGACGATAGAAGCCAACAAGTGTGTAAAACAGAAGTCACTTATTATGATGCTGAATCCAATCATAAAAGGTTGGGGTAATTATTATAAATATGGTACTTCTGCGAATGTATTCCACCGAATGGATTGGGAAATCTTCAAGAAAATATGGCAATGGGCAAGACGCAGACATCCGCAGAAATGTAAAGGATGGGTAAAGGATAAGTATTTCAGAACACTAAATGGGCACTCGTGGAGATTTGCGGCAGATATGGGCAAGAAAGATAAGATTGATTATCTCGAACTGACCTATCTACCAACCATCCACCATGAGAAATTCGTCAAGGTTCGGCATTATGCCAATCCGTATGACCCATCAGATAAATCGTACTACGAATGGAGAGAAACCTACCGAATGAAGCAAACGCTGAAAGGCAGGCAATCTCTAATAAACATTTGGAAACGACAGAATAAAGTATGTCCTGTATGTGGAGAGCGTATTGACAGGGAAAGACCTTGGAGTATCACTGAACAAATAGTCAGTGGACGAAAGGTAAGAACTCTTGTACATACCAGTTGTAAACGTAAAATGCAAAGTAGATTATGAATATGAAAGTCGAAAATGAGATGGCTCTACCGATAACAAAGTCGGTAACGGTCATGTTGCTTGAGCCGTATGCGGGGAAACTCGCACGTACGGTTCTTAGAGGGGAAAGCTCCCGTAAGGGGGCTGACCTACTCGACTCATCGGGCGACCCCGACACCAGCAAGACAGCCGCCTCGTGGTTCGGCGCGTGCATCTTCCTGATTGTTGCCGCCACCATCCTGCGCTCATTCTTCCTTTAATAAACAACGTATGGCTGAATACCCGGTAAACAAGGGTATCGGCCGTCCGGTAGAGTTCAAGGGCTTGAAGGCTCAGTACCTCTTCATCTTCTGCGGAGGTCTGCTTGCTCTCTTCGTCCTGTTCATCATCCTCTATATGGTCGGTATCGACCAATGGATATGTATCGGCTTCGGCGCGGCATCGTCCTCCCTCCTTGTGTGGCAGACCTTCGCGCTGAACGCCCGGTACGGCGAACACGGGCTGATGAAACTGGGAGCGGCACGGAGCCATCCCCGATACCTTATCAACCGGCGGCGGATAACCCGACTGTTCAAACGACAACGAAAGGAAGAAAGACAATGAGGAATACATCGAAAATGACAACACTGGAAAACAAGTTCCCCCTGCTTGCGGTGGAGCATGGCTGCATCATCTCAAAGGACGCCGACATCACGGTGGCTTTCGAGGTGGAACTGCCGGAGCTTTACACCGTGACGGGCGCAGAGTACGAGGCTGTCCACGGCTACTGGTGCAAGGCGATCAAGGTGCTGCCGGACTACTCCGTCGTCCACAAGCAGGACTGGTTCATCAAGGAGAAGTACATGCCGGAACTGCAAAAGGACGGCATGAGCTTTTTAAGCCGTTCCTTCGAGCGTCACTTCAACGAGCGTCCGTACCTGAAACACACCTGCTACCTCTATCTGACCAAGACGACGAAGGAGCGTAACCGGATGCAGAGTAACTTCAGCACGCTGTGCCGCGGGCATATCATCCCGAAGGAGCTGGACAAGGAAACCACGACCAAGTTCTTGGAAGCCTGCGAACAGTTCGAGCGCATCATGAACGACAGCGGGCTTGTCCGCCTGCGCCGCCTATCCACCGACGAGATTGTGGGAACGGAAAAGTCCGTCGGACTGATTGAGCGTTACTTCTCGCTCATGCCGGAGGGCGACACCACCTTGCAGGACATCGAACTTTCGGCAAGGGATATGCGCATCGGCGACAACCGCCTGTGCCTGCACACCCTCTCCGATGCGGAAGACCTGCCGGGCAAGGTGGCAACCGATACCCGTTACGAGAAACTCTCCACCGACCGGAGCGACTGCCGCCTGTCATTCGCCTCTCCCGTGGGGCTGCTGCTCTCCTGCAACCACATCTACAACCAGTATGTGCTGATAGACAACAGCGAGGAAGCCTTGCAGAAGTTCGAGAAGTCCGCCCGCAATATGCAGTCGCTGTCCCGCTACTCAAGGAGCAACAGCATCAACCGCGAGTGGATAGACCAATACCTGAACGAAGCCCATTCCTACGGGCTGACCTCAGTACGGGCGCACTTCAATGTCATGGCGTGGAGCGACGACGCGGAAGAGCTGAAGCACATAAGGAACGACGTGGGAAGCCAGCTGGCGAGCATGGAGTGCGTGCCGCGCCACAACACCATCGACTGCCCGACACTCTACTGGGCGGCGATACCCGGCAACGCGGCTGACTTTCCGGCGGAAGAGAGTTTCCACACCTTCATCGAACAGGCGGTGTGCCTGTTCACGGAGGAAACCAACTACCGCAGTTCGCTATCACCCTTCGGCATCAAGATGGTGGACAGGCTCACGGGGAAGCCGCTGCACCTTGACATCAGCGACCTGCCGATGAAGCGGGGTATCACGACCAACCGCAACAAGTTCGTGTTAGGACCGTCAGGCAGCGGCAAATCTTTCTTTATGAATCACTTAGTTCGCCAATACTACGAACAAGGCACGCACGTCGTGTTGGTCGATACAGGAAACTCCTATCAGGGATTGTGCGGGATGATACAGCGCAAGACGGGCGGCGAGGACGGGGTGTATTTCACCTACACGGAAGAAAAGCCCATCAGCTTCAACCCGTTCTACACCGACGATTACGTCTTCGACGTGGAGAAGAAAGACAGCATCAAGACCTTGCTGCTGACGCTCTGGAAGTCGGAGGACGACAAGGTGACGAAGACCGAGAGCGGAGAGCTGGGCAGTGCCGTGAGTGCCTACATCGAGCGCATCAAGACCGACCGTAGCATCGTGCCGTCGTTCAACACCTTCTACGAGTATATGCGTGACGACTACCGCCGTGAGCTGGCTGAGCGTGACATCAAGGTGGAGAAGTCCGACTTCAACATCGACAATATGCTTACCACCATGCGGCAGTATTACCGGGGCGGACGTTACGACTTCCTGCTCAACTCCACGGAGAACATCGACCTGCTGAACAAGCGGTTCATTGTCTTCGAGATTGATTCCATCCGCGATAACAAGGAGTTATTCCCCATCGTGACAATCATCATCATGGAGGCTTTCATCAACAAGATGCGACGGCTGAAAGGGGTGCGGAAACAGCTCATCGTGGAAGAGGCTTGGAAGGCTCTCTCTTCAGCGAACATGGCTGAGTATCTGCGCTATATGTATAAGACCGTCAGGAAGTATTACGGCGAGGCGATCGTGGTGACGCAGGAGGTGGACGACATCATTTCCTCTCCCGTGGTCAAGGAGAGCATCATCAACAACTCCGACTGCAAGATACTTCTCGACCAGCGCAAGTACATGAACAAGTTTGACCAGATACAGGCGTTGCTCGGACTGACGGAAAAGGAGAAGGGGCAGATACTCTCCATCAACATGGCGAACAACCCTTCACGGCTCTACAAGGAGGTGTGGATAGGCTTGGGCGGCACACAGTCGGCGGTCTATGCCACAGAGGTCAGTGCTGAAGAGTATCTGGCGTACACCACCGAGGAAACGGAGAAAGTGGAGGTTTACCGTCTGGCGGAGAAGTTGGGCGGCGACATCGAAGCCGCCATCCGGCAGCTTGCCGAAAGGCGGAGAAACAACAGTTAATCATTAATCACCAACTAAAAACAAAAATGCGTATGAGTTTATCAAAAGTGAAAATGCTGCAAGTCAGCAAATGTCTGATCGGATTGGCGGTCGTGATGCTGCAATCCTGTGACGTGGAGGAAAACCGCCGCGATATGTTGTGCGGGAACTGGGAGAGCGTGGAGGGGAAGCCCGACGTGCTTATCTACAAGGAGGGCGAAGCCTACAAGGTGACGGTGTTCCGCCGGAGCGGTCTGCGCCGCAAGCTGAAACCGGAAACCTATCTCTTGCAGGAAGAGAACGGCAACCTGTTCATGAACACAGGCTTCCGCATCGACGTATCCTACAACGAGGCTACCGACGTGCTGACCTTCTCGCCCAACGGGGACTATGTACGGGTGAAGCCACAGCCGGAAAACCCGATTGAAGAATAACAACAACCACTAAAATCCAAAGTAACATGAGAACAAGAACAACAATGATTGTCTTCCTGTGCCTGCTTCTCGCAGGCAGGGCAAGCGCACAGTGGGCGGTGATAGACCCGTCCAACATCGCGCAGAGCATCGTGAACACCTCCAAGAACGTGGTGCATACCTCTACGACGGCTCAGAACATGGTGAAGAACTTTCAGGAAACCGTAAAGATTTATGAGCAGGGCAAGAAGTATTACGACGCTCTGAAATCGGTGAACAACCTTGTCCGGGATGCCCGCAAGGTGCAGCAGACCATCCTGATGGTGGGCGACATCACCGACATCTATGTGACCAACTTCCAGCGGATGATGCGTGACGACAACTTCACGGTGGAGGAATTAGGAGCCATCGCCTTCGGCTACACGAAGCTGTTGGAAGAGAGTAACGATGTGCTGACCGAACTGAAAAACGTGGTGAACATCACCACGCTCTCCATGACCGACAAGGAGCGCATGGACGTGGTGGAACGCTGCCACTCGAAGATGCGGCGATACCGAAACTTGGTATCGTACTACACCAACAAGAACATATCGGTGAGCTACCTCCGCGCGAAGAAGAAAAACGACCTCGACCGCATCATGGGGCTGTACGGGAACATGAACGAAAGATACTGGTAGCCTATGGAGTTCGACAACCTTCACCAGATACTCCGCTCGCTCTATGAGCAGATGATGCCGCTGTGCGAGGACATGGCGGGCGTGGCGAAAGGCATCGCCGGGCTGGGCGCGTTGTTCTACGTCGCCTACCGTGTATGGCAGTCGCTGGCGAGAGCCGAACCGATAGACGTGTTCCCGATGCTCCGTCCTTTTGCAATAGGTCTTTGCATCATGTTCTTCCCCACGGTGGTGCTTGGCACGATAAACAGCATCCTCTCGCCCGTGGTGCAAGGCACGGCGAAGATGCTGGAGGCGGAAACGCTCGACATGAACACCTACCGGCAGCAGAAGGACAAACTGGAATACGAGGCGATGATGCGCAACCCCGAAACCGCCTACCTTGTGTCCAACGAGGAGTTTGACAAACAGCTGGAGGAACTCGGCTGGTCGCCCGCCGACATGGTGACGATGGCGGGGATGTATATCGACCGTGGTATGTACAGCATGAAGAAGGGCATCCGCGACTTCTTCCGCGAGATACTGGAGCTGCTGTTCCAAGCCGCCGCCCTCGTGATAGACACCGTCCGCACCTTCTTCCTCGTGGTGCTGGCGATACTCGGTCCGATAGCCTTCGCCATATCGGTGTGGGACGGCTTCCAAAGCACGCTCACGCAGTGGATATGCCGCTACATACAGGTCTATCTGTGGCTTCCGGTATCGGATATGTTCAGCACCATACTGGCTAAGATACAGGTGCTGATGCTGCAAAGCGACATTGAGCGGATGCAGGCTGACCCGAACTTCTCGCTGGATTCGAGCGACGGGGTGTATATCGTGTTCCTCTGCATCGGCATCATCGGCTACTTCACCATCCCCACCGTGGCGGGCTGGATCATCCAAGCCGGAGGCATGGGCAGCTACAACCGCACCATGAACCAGATGGCGGGACGCGCCGGGGGCATGGCGGGCGGAGTCGCCGGGGCAACGGCAGGAAACGCGGTCGGTCGCATCGGCAAGCTGCTGAAATAACCAATGTGTAATCATAAAACGGAAAAAGTAAAATGGAATTCAAATCACTCAGAAACATCGAATCGTCGTTCAGGCAGATACGCCTGTTTGGTATCGTCTTCCTCTCGTTGTGCGCCGTGGTGACGGTGTGGAGCGTATGGAGTTCCTACCGCTTCGCCGAGAAGCAACGGGAGAAGATCTATGTGCTGGACAACGGCAAGTCGCTGATGCTCGCGCTGTCGCAGGACCTGTCGCAGAACCGTCCGGCGGAGGCACGGGAGCATATACGCCGCTTCCACGAGCTGTTCTTCACGCTCTCGCCCGAAAAGAGCGCGATTGAACACAACGTGAAGCGTGCGTTGCTGCTGGCGGACAAGAGCGTGTACCACTATTATTCGGACTTCGCCGAGAAGGGGTACTACAACCGCGTCATCGCCGGGAACATCAACCAAGTGCTGAAGGTGGACAGCGTGGTGTGCGACTTCAACGCCTATCCCTACCGCGCCGTGACCTACGCCACGCAGAAAATCATCCGGCAGAGCAACGTCACCGAGCGCAGCCTCGTGACCACCTGTCGCCTGCTGAACGCCTCACGGTCGGACGACAACCCCAACGGCTTCACCATCGAGGGGTTCACCATCATCGAGAACAAAGATTTACAGACAATCAAAAGGTAACGGATTATGAAACGGAAACTTCAAGACAAGAGAAAACAAATCGTGGCAAAAGTCAAAGGCTATCTTGACGGTTTGCCGCCGGAAACACGCCGCCGCATCGTGCTGGGGATGCTTGCCGCCTTCGCGGTGCTTGCCCTCTACACCTTCGGCAGAGCCGTCTATGACATCGGCAGAAACGACGGCTCACGCATGGAAACGGGACACGCCGGACAGGTGGAACTGCCGACCCCGGCAGAAACAGACAATCACTTAATACCTTATTTATATGGAACAGAAGAAGAATGAACCGACGAAAGAGAACAAAGCCGCTCCCGATGCTGGAAAACCGAAAAAGGAGCGCGAACCGCTGACCGAGGCGCAACGGCTGAAACGGCAGAAGATGATAGTCCTGCCTGCTATGGTGCTGGTGTTCATCGGGGCGATGTGGCTGATATTCGCCCCGTCCACCGGTAAGGAACAGAAACCGGGAACGGACGGCTACAACACCGAGATGCCCGATGCTGACAAGGAGAACAGGCTGATTATCGGCGACAAGCTGAAAGCCTACGAGCATGGGGAGATGGAAGAGCGGTTGGAGAGCCGCAACCGTGCCATCGGGCAGTTGGGCGATATGTTCGACCGTGAGGTGGCGCAGATGGAGGACGGAAAGGACTTCGACCTCGCCAATCCGGGCGGCAAGGAGGAAACGGCACAGCCAGCCACGCCGCAGACCATCCGATCCTCCGCTGCCGCCTACCGTGACCTGAACGCCACACTCGGCAACTTCTATGAACAGCCGAAGGAGGACAACTTCGAGATGGAAGAACTGTTGGAGCGCATCACCTCGCTGGAATCGGAACTTGAGAGCGAGAAAGGCAAGGCAAATGCCGTGGACGACCAAGTGGCACTTATGGAAAAGTCCTACGAACTGGCTGCAAAGTATATGGGCGGTCAGAACGGCAGACAACCATCAGCGGAACAGTCGGCAGAGCCTGCCACCGTACAGAAAGGAAAGAAGAACACGGCAATGCCTATCAAAAAGGTGGAGCATCAAGTGGTTTCCTCACTATCACAGCCCATGAGCAACGCGGAGTTTGTCGCCACCTTCTCGCAGGAGCGCAACCGGAATTTCAACACGGCTGTCGGCACGGCGGAGGTATCGGACAGGAACACCATCCCGGCGTGTGTGCATGGAGCGCAGAGCGTGACGGACGGGCAGACGGTAAGGCTCCGCCTGCTGGAACCGATGGCGGTGGCGGGCAGGACAATCCCCCGCAATGCGGTGGTGGTCGGCACGGGAAAGATACAGGGAGAGCGGCTCGACATCGGGATCACCTCGCTGGAATACGACGGCACGATTATCCCCGTGGAACTTGCGGTCTATGACACAGACGGACAGTCCGGCATCTTCATCCCGAACTCGATGGAGATGAACGCCGTCAGGGAGGTCGCCGCCAACATGGGCGGCTCGTTAGGGAGCAGCATCAACATCTCCACCAACGCCGGGGCGCAACTCGCCTCCGACTTGGGCAAGGGGCTGATACAAGGCACGAGCCAGTATATCGCCAAGAAGATGCGAACCGTCAAGGTGCATCTGAAAGCCGGATACAGGGTCATGCTCTATCAGGAAAAGGACTGAAAACAACAATCAATCAAAAAATATTTACCACTAAAATCCAAAAGTAATGAGAAAAGTAATCATCATGTTTGCCCTCGCTATGGGCATCGCATCTGCCAACGCGCAGGAGAATGTAACCGTTGAACAGAACAACGGAAGTAATGAACAGCCGACCTTGACAAAAGAGGTCTATCCGCAGAAGGAGGCGGACGGCGACCTGTATCACGGTCTGTCGCGCAAGCTGACCTTCGACCGCATGATACCGCCGCACGGTCTGGAAGTGACCTACGACAAGACCGTCCACGTCATTTTTCCGGCGGAGGTGCGCTACGTCGATTTAGGCTCGCCCGACCTGATTGCCGGAAAAGCCGATGGAGCCGAGAACATCATTCGCGTGAAGGCTACCGTGCGGAATTTCCCCAACGAAACCAATATGTCCGTAATCACCGAGGACGGAAGTTTCTACACCTTCAACGTGAAGTATGCCGCCGAACCGCTGTTGCTCAACGTGGAGATGTGCGACTTCATCCATGACGGCAGCACGGTGAACCGTCCGAACAACGCGCAGGAAATCTATCTGAAAGAATTAGGCAGCGAAAGCCCGATGCTGGTACGCCTTATCATGAAGTCCATCCACAAGCAGAACAAGCGCGAGGTGAAGCATATCGGCTGCAAGCGTTTCGGCATCCAGTACCTTTTGAAAGGCATCTACACGCACAACGACTTGCTCTACTTCCACACGGAGATAAAGAACCAGAGTAACGTGCCTTTCGATGTGGACTACATCACTTGGAAAATCGTGGACAAGAAGGTGGCGAAGCGTATCGCCGTGCAGGAGCAGATCATCCTGCCGCTCCGTGCGCAGAACTACGCCACACTCGTGCCGGGCAAGAAGAGTGAGCGCACGGTCTTCACGATGGCGAAGTTCACCATCCCCGACGACAAGTGCCTCGTGGTGGAGTTGAACGAGAAGAACGGCGGCCGTCACCAATCCTTCGTGATTGAGAACGAGGATTTGGTACGCGCCAATACCATCAACGAACTTCAAGTGCGCTGACCATGAGAAAGTACATCGCAACAATCATCGCGTCGCTTGCCCTTTTCACGGGGCAGGCGCACGCCCAGCGATGCCTGCCGAAGATGCAGGGCATCGAGGTAAGGGCGAACATGGCGGACGGCTTCAATCCCGGTGGCAAGAACGGCGGGTACAGCTTCGGGGCGGCACTCTCCACCTACACAAAGAAAGGGAACAAGTGGGTGTTCGGTGGCGAATACCTACTGAAGAACAACCCCTACAAGGACACCAAGATACCCGTGGCGCAGTTCACGGCGGAGGGCGGCTATTACTTCAAGATACTGTCGGATGCCCGAAAAATCGTGTTTGTCTATGCCGGGGCTTCGGCTCTCGCCGGATATGAATCGGTGAATTGGGGTAAAAAAGTGCTGCATGACGGCTCCACGCTGCACGACCGGGACGCCTTCATCTACGGCGGTGCGCTGACGCTCGATGTGGAGTGCTATGTGGCAGACCGTATATCCTTGCTTGCCAACCTGCGTGAGCGTTGCCTGTGGGGTGGCGACACGAGGAAGTTCCACACGCAGTTAGGGTTCGGTGTAAAATTCATAATCGGATGAGCCTATGGGACTGACTGTGATTGACCTTGACATCAAAAATCTTTCCCTTGAAGATTTTATGAGGGCTATGGGCTATGAGCCTGTCGATAGAAACGCCAACCTGCTGATATACGAGTCGCCGTATTCGACAAAAGGCAATATCATCGTGGATACCGGCATAAACTGCTGGTATGACAAGGAGAAACCCGATAAGACCTATGGAGGGATTTACGACCTCGCCCATGAAATTACCGGAAGTGCCAACCGCTCGGAACTCAACCTGTTCATCGCATCCGAAATGAAAAAGGTGCGTGAGGTGAAGATGTACGGCGTCACTGCAAACGGCAATTATCCAAACCCCAGCATTATCCTAAAAATACAGTTTTTTATTCTGTAAATCATTCTGTTATAGGATGAATAGGTTTGGATAATACATTCCTATATCTTTGCTAATGGCACTAAAGCCAATAGGAAGAATATGAATATAGCACAGTTAAAATTAAGCCAGAAGAAGTTACTGGACAACCTCGTTTCCCGTGGTTATGACATTCAGTACATCAAAGGAGTAAAATTTGTTTTAAGACTTCTTTTTGAACATGAAGGATGTTTTCATTCGTATGAACAATTTGCAGAAAAGTTTATCCGTACAAGGGGATATACAAAAGCGACATTGGATCTTAGGATGATGCATTTACGTACTATCCAAGCATATGATGAATTTGGGCACTACCCGGACAAGAAGTCCTTTGTTCCGTTATGCTATCCTTCCAGGTATAATATGCTTAACCCCAGTTTTCAGAAAGTTATAGACATTTACCGGAAACGTGCCGCAGAACATAAAAAGAAGTCCACAGTAAAAATGGAAACCGATGCCGTTACAATGTTCCTTTTTGAGATGCAAAAGTTCCACGTCTCTTCATTGGATGAAATCAAAGAAGAACATGTTTTGTCCTTTTTCCTTAAAGAAGAACAGCAAAAGCGTTCAAGGACATATTGCGGTCACATAGCGTCAGCCCTTAAAGAGTTGGGGGATTTATACGACATGAAAAAAGTATTAGGTTATTTCCCTGATTTGAAATATGAAAGGAAAAACTTCAACTATCTTAAGGATGATGAAATCAATGTGATAAAAAATGCTTTGTCAGACTCTAACAATATTTTGACTTTCAGGGAAAAAGCTATAGTTTCATTGGCCTTATATACTGGCATAAGAGGATGCGACATTGCCAACTTGAAATTGACAGACATAGATTGGAAGAAGGAACGAGTCAGCTTCGTCCAGGAAAAGACTGGTAATCCGATAGTGTTGCCCCTTCTTCCTCATGTTGGAAACTCATTGTTTGATTACATACGTAATGAACGGGACAATGAGGCCGGATCCGTGTATCTGTTTCCCAACAAGAAGAATGCGACAGAAAGGTTGGAGAACAAAAGTATCGGCACCATTGTCAATACAGTCTTTGAGAAACTAAACCTTAGAAAAGGTGAATCCGGGCGTGGAGTCAGCGTATTTCGGCACAACCTCGCCTCTAAATTACTTGGTAAAGGTACCGAGATTAGGGTCATCAGCCATATTTTAGGACATATCTGTTCTTCATCTATAGTCCCATATATAGATGCTGACATCCCTCATCTGAGAGAATGCGGAATCAATATTGAATGTTATCCAATAAGAAAGGAGTTGTTCGAATGAAAACAGATTCACATCTACCCCAATTTGCAGATTTGATGTCTGAATATGTCAATTTCATCTCTGGTATCGGAAAATGTGACTATATAACCCGCATATACCTGAACTCTTTCGCCAAGTACTGTATGAATCATGGCGGAGTGCTGTCGGATGATATTATCTCCGGATGGGCATCAAGGACAGATAAGGAAAGCTATTATACAAACCGTAACCGATGCATTATTTTGAGGCGCTTCATCCGTTATATCCGGTCGAAATATGGGGCACCGTTCAAATTGCCATCATATCCTCCGGACATAAAATACACACCTAAGCCAAAGCGTACTCTTGTTTCAGAACAGCCATACTCTTATTCCGCAATATCCCATATAGTCAAGAAATATGAACTTTACAAAAGAGCCTCTGGAAAATTCAGTAGGCGGACAATGGACAAGATTCGCCGTTTCAATGACTTCTGCGCCCAAAATTATCCGTCAGCCGAAGCTCTTACAGAAGAAATTGTCCTTGATTATTGCAAGAAGAAAAAAACGGAATCCGCAAAGTCATGCAATAACAGAATTGTAGGTGTCAGAGGATTTCTGAAATATGCGAATAGCCGTGGTTTCGTAAATATTCCTCTTCCATCCACCATTCCAAGAGTCAATGTCACATCATTCGAACCACATCCGTTTACTCCAGAAGAGCTTGCAAGATTCTTTAATGAAGCGGACAATCTCGAACCTCCAATAAATTGCCGTGACATGAGGGCTGCGCTTATGAAAGTGGAAGTTCCGGTCTTTTTCCGACTTTTGTACAGTACAGGGATGCGTACAACAGAAGCCCGTCTGCTCAGAGTAGAAGACGTGGACTTGCAATCCGGTGTTATAAATATAAGATACACAAAGAGCATAGATGAACATCGGGCTGCCTTGCACGAATCCATGTGGTCGCTATTGCAGATGTATAATGTCAAAATGGAAAATCTCATGCCCGGAAGAAAGATATTCTTTCCTAACGAGTACGACAAACCATATTCCGGAGAATGGGTAACGGCAAGTTTTAAGAAAGTATGGAAGAAAGTCAGTACGGCACACGCAAGAGCATATGATTTTCGCAGTCACTATGCGGTCGTGAACATAAACGGTTGGGATCACTGCGGCATTGAATGGATGGACAAACTCTTATATCTCAGCCGTTCCATGGGACACCGTTACATTCAAAACACATTATATTATTACAGGCTTGTACCGCTGTTTGCACACCAGTTGGAAAATCTGACAGGAGGTGGGTATGAAGAACTTTTACCTGATTTAAACGACTATTTTGAATATGAAGACTAAAGCAGAACATTCAATTATCGCCGATGCCATCCATGAGTGGCATACGGTTTATCTTCCGTGTATAAGGAATCTGAGCCATAACGCTTTAAAATCATACGGAGAGGGAATGGGAATCTATATAGATTTCCTTGAATCCTCGAAGGGAGTCACATCAAATACCATTTGTGGGGAATGCTTCCGTAAGGACTGGATTGAAGAATGGATTGCATGGCTGAAAGAAGTAAGAAAATGCAGCCCGCAAACATGCAATCATCGTCTCTCCATATTGAAAAATTTCCTCCGTTTCCTTGCGCACAAGAAAATCCAATTCATAAAATATGATTGTGATGCCGCTGAAATAAAAAGAATGCAGCAACCTAAAAAACAAGTGGAAGTAATCACAAAAGATACAATCAAACGGATTTTTGCAAGCATCAATACACGGACATTGATAGGTAAGAGGGATTTTGCCTTGTTCAATCTTTTATATAGTACCGGAACAAGAATAGATGAAATATTATCATTAAGGCTGTCGGCACTGCACCTGGATGAAACGAAAAGTTACATTCTTGTTTTGGGTAAAGGGAATAAACAACGTACCATTTATTTGTTGAACAGCATGGTAAAAATACTGAAACATTATGTGAAGTTGTTCCATCCGGCCAATCCGTTACCTTCTGATTTTGTATTTTTCCCCATATATGGCCATGCAAACAAAAAAATCACTTCAGAAGCGATTAGCAAGCGGTTGAAAATGTATGTTAGAATTGCGTCTCAGGGGCTACTTGAAATTCCTGCGGATTTTCATTGCCATAGTTTTCGGCATGCACGGGCTACCCATTGGTTGGAAGACGGTGTAAACTTGGCGCAGATACAAAAACTATTGGGGCATGAGAGCATCGAAACGACAATGAAATACGTAGGAGTTTCATCAGAACAAATGGTACAAGCTTTATGCTCTATGGAAGACAATCTGACTTTAGGCGTTGAAAAGAAATATAAGAAAATCAGAAATAAAGATTCATTAGCAACAGTTCTTGGATTGAGATAATACTTAGTAATAAATGAGTGACTGTTCTTGAATAATGGAACAATCACTCTTTATTATCTGCTACTAAAATATAACAATTTACTGATATTCAATACAATAAAAAGTCAAGTTGGGATAATATTTTGGTTTGGATAACTTCTGCTCGCCACGCTTGCCTACAATGTCGGACCATATAGGCTTTTAGGCAGCAAGACAATTCCCAAAAGTACCCTAATCAAGAAGTTGGAGGCTGGCGACAGGAACATCTACCGTGAGTATATAGCCTTCTGCAACTACAAAGGGAAACGCCACGCCATGCTGCTCAAACGGAGAAAGGCGGAGTTTGAGCTACTGTATATCAAGTAAAAAATAAGAAAGAGGATAAATCTATACTTAATAGAATATCCTCTTTCTTCTAATTTGTGGACGGAGAGGGAGTCGAACCCTCATGGCGAAACTATTGAGTTCAGAGTATGTCTTCACTGTACATTCATTCCTTGCAGCGCAAACCGCCCAGTACGCCAAATGCCCACCATACAAAAAAGTTACCTAATGTAATCATATTCTTCAGAGATTTAATGAAATTAAACGTGCTAATACATCCAACCGCAAACTGGTAAAAAGAGGGCGGCAGACACCCGAAGAAATGAACAGATATTAAACATACTCCTACGTTCAATCTTAATTGAATACAAAAGTACACAAAAATTCGCTCATTAGCGAAAAAACAAAGGTTTCTTTGCTACTTTCTTTGTCCGCCATCCTGCTCACTGAAAGAAAGTAGGGCGGCTTTCGCCGCCCACCACTCAAAAGCGTGTGTAAAGTCCTGTCACCATCGTGAACATTTCCTCCAGCATATCAAAATAGATACCCTCGTGTACGGCAATGTCCTTTTCCTTGCAGTCAAATGTCTTCTTGCTGAACGTCCTGCGATAGAAACGCATATTGTAGAGGTCTGCCCCTCCGTCATAGATGATGTCAAGGCGGTTTGCGCTTGTCTTGTTCCTCGCAAGGCTCATCCGTAAGCCGTTGCCCATATCTATAAAATTACGGCTTCCTGTCATAGTGGCGAAGCGTTTTCCGCCTATCTGCTGTAATATAGTCTTTGCTATCATATCCGTTGTTCTTAGGGTTTTAAGTGTTGGCGGTGCGTACACCGCCAACCCGTTCAAAATTCTATCATCTCGGCAATGGGTGTCTGCCGTTTTAGCCACTCCTTCACGCACTCCATATTATACTCGCTCGTGATGACTGCCGTATGGCTGTCGGTAGCGGTGAAGCGTGTGCTTTCGTAATCATCTATCCACCCTTTGAGGGTGTCAGTTCCCCACATTTGGGCATCGTCAAATATGCCGTCCAATGCCGTAATCGGCTCTTTGAACTTGACAATCAGCGTTTGATAGGTTGCGTTCATCGTCTGTCCTCCTTTCCTGCTTTTTCGTTCAGCCACTTGTCCCTTGCTTCCCGACACTCGTCCAATGTGGATTTTACACAAGCGAACAATTCTCCGTCCGTGTGGCGGTAGTCGTATTGCACAAGTGTCCGCCTGCGTCTGCCGATACCCGATTGGAAACGCTCGTATTTCTCCGTACCTACTTCCGTACAGGTACTTACTCCATTGATGGTCATTCGTGTTGCCATAATCATCGCTCTTTTAGATGTTAAAAATGTACTGATAAAAGTCTGTTCTTCATCACCATTTCGGGATTGCTCGTGTAGCGTTGGTGCAGGTAGAAATGGTGTGAACCGAAGCCGTAATGGAAAAACTTGTCAAGTTCGTGTTTCTCGGCAAACTCCTTTACGCCTTTTCTCAA
Source organism: Parabacteroides sp. KHUB-02 (assembly GCF_056640955.1). NCBI lineage: Bacteria > Pseudomonadati > Bacteroidota > Bacteroidia > Bacteroidales > Tannerellaceae > Parabacteroides > Parabacteroides sp. KHUB-02. Next base: position 2,949,905 of record NZ_JBWQEV010000001.1, read on the forward strand.
TCCCTCCTCACTCGTTGCAAGAGTGAGGAGGTTTACAAATTCAAGGAACATCGTGGGGATTGCATCGTCCCACACACAAATCATACTTTCAATTCTTACTTCCATATCAATATCGTTTTAGGGTTTATGCTATGCCACTTTCATCCGCTCACGGATAAGGTTGGCGTTGCGGTTCACAAGGTCTATGATGCGCTCGTGGTATTCGGTGTCTTGGTTGTGCTTGCCGTGACACTGCACCACTTCGAGGGTTCGCAAGTCCACCTCAACGGTTTCAATAATCTCATCGCCAATCCTTGCCGAGAGTATGAGGGTGTCGGGTTTCTTGTAGTATTCACTGCCGAACACGCAGATGTGCTGCGCCTTGCCCTCGTTGTAATATTCGTCTATGCTTTCAAGCACCTTGACGATTAGTTCCTCGTCCGTGATTACCAAGCCGAAGAATTTGGATTTAAGGTTGATGAAATCTTCCTCGTTCTTCTTCTCTTGGAGCAACCGCTTTTGCTCACGCTCACGCCTTTCAATCTCCCAACGGCGGTGTTGCTCGGCTCGTTCCTTCTCGTGTATGGCATCAATCTTTCGGCTTGCCTTGTCGTGCGCCACTATGAAATCTTCGGGGCAGATGTTCTTGGGGTTACGGAGGTCTTGACCGAGTTTTTTGAGCATATACAGATAGTCGCACCACATTGGGAAGTTGTATATCTGGTATTTGTGACGCTTGGCAATCAGATATGACGCCCAACATTCATCGGCATTGCGGACATTGAAAAGAAAATGCTTCATTACCTCAATCTCACCGCCTTTCATAAGGGTTTCAATTCTTGGATTGGTAAGGAGAGCCGTGAAAAGACGCACGGGGGAAATGCCGTGGAAATCGCCCTTGAAGCCGTTGCGTTTGAGTTGTGGCAATATCCTCATCTTGGGATATGGATAGCTCCTTGCCACCACATCATCGTATAGGCTGTTGTGCGGTCTTACCTCCATATCGCTGCCCAATGCCCACACATCGCAATAGCTGAAAAGGAAGCCTCGGAGCAACGCCATATCCGTAACCTTGCCGTTGGGTGCAATCCAACGCTGCACAACCTCGTGGCAATAGAAGTGCATCGGTTCGCCTTTCCTGCTTTCGCATCTGACCTGCGCCACACGGATAACCTGATAGCCTTTGCAGGTGGTTATCACGCTGAAATACTGCGTTTCCTTGTAGGTGCGCTTTCGGGTGTCCTGCACTTTGAGTTCGGTATGGCATCTTGGGCAGGTGCAACCTACAAGGGTGTCGCATAGTTCGCTCCTGCTGTGCCACTCGTGACCGCAGTCGGAGCAGGTTATGTTCCCTTTTTTGGTGCGGTAGCCGATATGCTCAACGCAATGGCGGTATGCCCAATCTATTTGTGTCGCGGATATGGGGCGGAGGTTGGCGGAAAGTCTTGCCACCTCTTTCTGTATCTTGGTCTTGGGTTTCATAAGCCTAAATCAAATAATGAGGGTTGTGGTTGGTTTTCTTTTCTCACTGACGGTCTGTTGCGGTTCTGCAATTTGCGGAGTTCCTCCTCTTGGTATCTGCGGACTGCGTTCTGCCGTGCCTCCGCCTTTTCCTCTGCCGTGAGTTCTACAACGTGGTTCACTACCACTTGGCAGTTCATCGGTTTGCCCACCTCTATCTCGTTTTCCTCATAGTAGTGGATGGCTTGCCCGAAAATCTCTCCGTCAGTGAAGCCGTTGCAACCGCTTTTCTGCACATAGTTCAGAATGTGGGTCACGCAATCGTCCATGTTCTTGGCAGGGTTGCGGTACTTCTTCGCAAAGAGCGTATCTTCCTCCGCACGCTGTTCCAAATACATCTTTATCGTTCTCTTGAAATGGTCTGTCCCTTTCATATCGCTGTTGTTTTTAGATTGTCTGTTTCAGTATCTCTCTCCAATAGGTCGGCTCTACCTCGCTGAGAAGGAAATCTATAAAGTCCCTCCGTGCGTCCTTGTTCAGTTCGTGGTATAGTTCACGGAATGTGCTGAAATTGCCGTTGATGTACGTTTCCACCATATACTCGAAGATGTTGTCCACCTCGTAATATCTGCACTGCTGCGCTGCCGTCTTGCTGTTTCTCTTTGCCATATCGGTAAGGGTTAAAGGGTGAATAACCAAAGGATGAAGCCGAAGAAGGCAATGGTGGAAAGGATAGCCACGATTACACCTATCGCCACTCGGAACACTCCGTTTACAATCTCTCTTATGATGCCCCAAAGGATGCCGGACACCCCGAAGGCGGTGCGCATTATCAAACCGCATATAGCAAGCCCGATGTATTGCGCCGTTTGTTTGAAATCTGCCGTTGCTGTCATATCTTCGCTGTTTTTGATTTTTTGTTTTTTATGCGGATTCAAGAGCTGAGGGAGTTGGTTTCTAACTATCTTATCTGCCTCTCGTTTATCCGACATTTTTTTTATGCGTCTTTCTTTCGCGTCGGTCGTTTTCGTTTCGGGTGCTTTTTGAATGTAGGGATTAGGGAATGCAAGGTTTTTCGGCCAAAATACTACCCGAAGGGCTGGAGATTTTTGCCGAAAACAGGAGGCCTGACCTTGCTTTCCCGTCCAATCCCGGAATTACCTTTGCGCCCAGAACGAAAATGACTGCCTGATGCGATTCTACTGAAAGGCGCAAGATGGAGGTAAACGAAAACAGAGGCAGATTGGAATACAAAAACTTCAGGGAAAATCCGTAAAAAAGAAGAACCGACTGAAAGAAAAAGACATCACCGGAAGCGTGAAAAGGGCAAACCATCAACAAGGAAGTATGACAGTTTCCGATCCGACTGTACTTGTCCAGTCGGGTGGAAACAGTCTTTCTTCCCGGTTTGTCCGGCTGTGTGTGGCCGCTTGCTTCATTCATGGGGCAAGCTGACACACTCGGCATCCTTTCCGCTTCCGGCACAAATGGACAGCTAAAAAGAAAATCATCTGAAAACTCGTAAAAGCACCTCTTGGCATAGCCACAAAAGAAAGGGGCATTGCATCATCAGTCTAAACTTCGTTTAGGCGTGAGGCAATGCCCTTTTCTCCGGCTATGCGATAGTCGGCACATATTCGTTAGGACTTGTCCGCTGCGATTATGTAACGACGGATAAAACCGCTTTTACGGAAAACCTTATGAATGAGAGAATAAAAAATCCGGGAGTTTATTTCAAAATCTCGGATTAAATAGCTACTTTTGCATACGAAGAGTTCTTTGAAGGTTACGCAACGCACAGAGGAATAATGCAGTAGATAACTAACTAATTCGTAACCTATTACTATCAAGAGCGACTAACCTACGCTCATTTCCAATAAATTACACTCTTTTCGTAACTTCTGTCTGCAAAGATACAAAAAGTCATCACATTTTCTTACGCATTCGCATGCAACTATTTTGCTGCCCCATTCATCAAATAAATAGAATCGTAAATAAAAATAATTTACACCATGAAAAGGATGCACTTGCAATTGTTGAAAAAAGCCAACTGCGTATTGGCGAGTTTATTAATGCTTTTAGGTTTCTCCTGCACTGACGACGAGGGAGAAGGTCCCATAATTTGTGAATATGGCACTCCTTACGCCAATTTTCAGATAAAAGGAAAAGTCGTGGATACAAACGATAATCCGATACCTAACGCCCAAATACGTATCAATCGAAATGACGCAAGAATTTATCCTTACGGATGGCTGCATACCGATACCGTAAGGACCAACGCTAACGGAGAGTTTGATTGGAAGAAAACTGATTTTCCAATCCTAAAATACCGATTCATCACGGAAGACATAGATGAAGAAATGAACGGAGGACAATTCGCATCCGATACGACTCAAGTAATCTTCGACAGCGAGGAACTTACTGGAGGTGATGGATGGTACGAAGGTAGTGCCTCTAAGGAAATCAAGATCACACTTAAGGAATATGTAGATACACATACGGAACCTTACGCATTGTACACGATCTACGGAAAAGTAACTGATGATCAAGGCTATCCGCTGGCCGGAGTCGCAATCTTAACCTCACCGGCATATACCCCTACTCAAGAGGACGACCTTTCCAGCTTTCCGGCTATCACGGATGAGACCGGACGATATCAATTCACCTACGATAAGGCTACGGCTATCGAACATACCATCTACACAAAATTATCTTCGTATTGGAATGACCCAAACGCTTGCAAAACTGATTCTATTATCGTAAATTTCGCCGAAATTGAATTATCACAAGGGAAAGGGATGTTAATGGGTAAAGGATCAAAAGAAATTAACTTCCAACTAACACGCAAAAACTAGAAAATGGAAACAGTTTTTCATTTCATATTAAAAGGTTTTAACTGGATTTTAGCGGGGCTCCTTTCTCTACTAGGCTTCAGCGTTACTTCCTGTGGCGCTACAGATGAGTATGGTAGCCCCTACGCAGAATACGAGTTGAAAGGAAAAGTTACAGATATGAACGGAGATCCCATCCAAGGAATAGAGATCAACTATGGGGGCATATATAATAACGTATTATCTCCCTCATATATAAGCGAAATATATAAATCACCCCAAACCCAAAAAGACGGAAGTTACGATATAAAATTCGAGGATTCCCCAATGGGTATCGTACGCATTATCGCTAAAGATATTGACGGGCCTGAAAACGGATCATTCGAGACGGATTCGATAGATGTCAAGATCGAAGGATTTAAGGGAGGTAAATCTTGGTTCCATGGGAAAGCGGAGGTTAACATCCCCGACATCAAACTTAAAGAGAAAAAAGAATAAAATATGGACAAACGCCCAAACATCAAAAAACGTATCGCCCTAGAGCTTTTTCGAAGTATCAAGAAGAACAGGGCTAAATTACATGAATTGCGTACACTCTTTTGGGAGTGTACGCTTCGTTGTAATGTATCCTGCCGTCATTGCGGGAGCGATTGCCATGTCTCGGCCTCTGTCCCAGATATGCCTGTCGAAGACTTCCTGAAAGTCATAGACGATATCACGCCTTACGTCGAGCCGAACAAAGTGCTCGTCATCTTTACCGGAGGCGAGGCGCTGGTTCGTAAGGATATCGAGAAATGCGGGTTGGAACTGTATCGCAGGGGATATCCTTGGGGGATCGTCTCCAATGGTTATCTGATGACCCGGGAACGGCTCGACTCGCTCTTGGCTTCCGGATTGCACTCGGCAACTATCAGCTTGGATGGTTTCGAGGAAGCGCATAACTGGCTTCGCCGTAATCCTAAAAGTTTCGAGAAGGCACTGAATGCCATCTGTATGTTGGCCGAGGAAAAGGAGATCATCTGGGATGTGGTGACTTGCGTAAACCAACGCAACTTCAAGGATTTGATGCTCTTCAAGGATTTCTTGATCGAGATGGGCGTAAAACGGTGGCGTATCTTTACGATCTTCCCAGTTGGACGTGCCGCGACTGAGACCGATTTGCAACTGACGAACGAGCAGTTTACATGGGTCATGAACTTCATCCGCTTCTGCCGGAAAGAGGGTAAAATACACGTTAGCTACGGCTGTGAGGGCTTCCTCGGGAATTATGAGGCTAAGGTGAGAGACTCGATTTTCCAATGCAACGCCGGTATCAATACAGCCTCTGTCCTCGCTGATGGCGCTATCTCCGGTTGTCCCAGTATCCGGGCCAACTTCCACCAAGGGAACATCTATAAAGACAATTTCATCGATATCTGGAATAATGAGTTTAAACCTTATCGTAACCGCCAGTGGGCTAAAAAAGGGGAATGCGCGGATTGTAAGATGTTCCGTTATTGCGAGGGCAACGGGATGCACTTATACGATGATGAGGGGAATCTACTCGTATGCCACTATAAAAGGCTAGTTGACAGTTGACAACTGTCAACTAATTCCTATCTTTGCCCTAGTTAATATTCTAAAATAAGCAATCGTATGAAAAACACTTTCATCCTTTGTGCCTTTCTGGCACTAAGTTCTTTTACCGTAGCCCAGCAATCCGAGAAATACCCGCTAGGCGACTATACGGAATTGACCGACACGAAACCGCATGACAGCGACGAGATCTGGGACAAGTTATCGGCCCCAACCCAATTAAGCTGGGGCACGACCGATATACGATATCCGAAACTCAGTATTCCCGATGTCAAGAAAAGCAATCGCTGGCAGACGAAAGCATGGAAAGGGGAACGGGTAAACGCACAAGCCGTGTTATGGACCAAGGTGGGACTCGAGGATGCCTCTATCACCGTGAGCGACTTAAAGAGCGGTTCTTCCATCATCCCATCCTCCGCGATCACGACGAACTTTGTCCGATACGTCATGACCGATGAGTTGAATAAAGACCGTAAAGGCGGTTGCGGCCACCGAGAGAATAAGGCGGAATGGGATTCCTCCGTCGTAGCCGATGTATTGGATATCGTAAAGATCCGTGATATCAAGGCACGCACCACCCAGCCGATCTGGATGAATATCTGGGTACCTCAATCCGCGAAAGCCGGTAAATATAAAGGGACATTGACCGTCACGGGAAAAAATGCCTCCCCCATGGAATTACAAATAGAAGTGGACGTATTGAACCGCACACTTCCCGCCCCGAAGGACTGGGCTTTCCATCTGGACTTATGGCAGAACCCGTATTCCGTGGCCCGTTACTACCAAGTTCCTCTTTGGAGTAAAGAGCATTTCGACGCTATGCGCCCGATCATGAAGATGTTGGCGAACGCCGGACAGCGCGCTATCACCACCAGTATCATGCATAAACCTTGGGCCGGACAGACCGAGGATCATTTCGACAGCATGATCACCCAGATCAAGAAGATAGACGGCACTTGGGCATATGATTACGCCGTCTTCGACAAATGGGTGGAATTCATGATGAACGAGATCGGTATCGATGATATGATCAGTTGCTACACCATGATCCCTTGGGCTTTATCTTTCGATTATTACGACGAGGCGACAAATCGTGTACAATTCCTCAACACGAAACCGGGTGACGCCGCTTACGCAGACTATTGGGGTACTTTCCTAAAAGATTTCTCCCGCCACCTTCGCGAGAAAGGTTGGTTCGAGAAAACCGCTATCTCTATGGACGAGCGTCCGATGGAGGCGATGCGTGAGGCGATCAAGGTTATCAAGCAAGCCGATCCGGAGTTCAAGATCACGCTGGCCGGAAATTATCATCCGGAAATTCAATCGGACTTATACTATTTAAGTATTCCCTATGGGCATAAATTCCCAGAAGACGTAAAGGCTGCCCGTGATAAAGCGGGACAGATCAGTACCGTTTATACCTGTTGCGCGGAAGCGTTCCCGAATACCTTCACCTTCTCCGACCCGGCGGAAGCGGCATGGACGGTCTTGCACGCCGTAGCCGGTGGTTACGACGGTTATCTACGTTGGGCAGTTAATAGCTGGACCACCGATCCTCTGCGTGACTCGCGTTTCCGCACTTGGGCGGCAGGCGATACATACAGTATTTATCCCGGTCCACGCAGTAGCATTCGCTTCGAACGTTTGGTCGAGGGTATACAAGATTGCGAGAAGATCCGCATCCTCCGGGAAGAGCTGACAACGAAAGGAGCTAAAGGCAAACTCGAGAAGTTGAACAAGACGGTTGCCAAGATCACTCCGGAAGGTTTATCCGAGACACAAGAATCCGCTACGCAGATGGTTAATGAGATTCATAAACTTCTGAATACATTATAAATAGTACCGGACGCCGACTGCGCAGTCGGCGTCCCCTAAATATATCATCAAACCCCTACAATGTTTGATATTCATCAAAAAACGAAATCCTTACCTCCGATACCTTTCTTTTTCTTTGTCCGCCTCGATTCCTTCGCCTACTTTTGGGGCACTGAAAAACACAAAAACCATTCTATATGAACAAACTATTAATGGGCGTATGCCTTACGATGGCCATGCAAGTAGGGCACTCCCAAACCTTGCCGCAATTGGGTAAAGATCCTATCGAGAAAATCGTAGCCGCCATGACTGCCGAAGAGAAAGTATCCCTGTTAGTCGGAACCGGAATGCCCGGGTTCGGCGGCCAATCAGCCGTAGTCGGCAGCACGCAAAATATAGTGCCGGGAGCCGCCGGAACGACCTTCCCGATCGAACGTCTGGGAATCCCCGCTATCGTAGTGGCCGACGGTCCCGCCGGATTACGTATCTCCCCGACTCGCAAGGGGAACGAGGCGACCTATTATTGCACGGCATTCCCGGTCGCTACCTTGCTAGCCTCCACATGGAACACCGCATTGGTCAAAAACGTAGGCAACGCCATGGGCGACGAGGTGAAAGAATACGGTTGCGACGTACTCTTGGCCCCCGCGCTGAATATCCACCGAAGCCCTCTCTGCGGACGTAACTTCGAGTATTATTCCGAAGATCCCTACTTGACGGGCCGGATAGCGACAGCGATGGTAAACGGTATCCAAAGCAATGGCGTGGGAACCTCCATCAAGCATTTCGCCGTCAATAATCAAGAGACCAACCGGACAGGAACGGATGCCCGCCTCACCCCTCGTGCCTTGCGGGAGATTTACCTAAGAGGTTTCGAGATGGTCGTAAAAGAGGCAAGCCCGTGGACGGTCATGTCTTCCTACAATAAGATAAATGGTGAGTATGCCTCCGAAAGCCGTGATTTATTAACGACCATCCTCCGTGACGAATGGGGCTTTAGCGGCCTTGTCATGACCGACTGGTTTGGCGGCAAGAACGCCCCCGCCCAGATCCACGCCGGAAACGATCTGCTGATGCCCGGACGGACGGACCAGAAAGAGGCCCTCCTAAAAGCGCTTGAGGACGGTTCTCTCTCTATCGACGACGTGGATACGGACGTAACCCGTGTATTACGACTGATCCTTCAAGCCCCCCGCTTTGCCCAATACGCCTATTCCGACAAACCGGACCTAAAAGCTCACGCCGAGGTAACCCGTGCGTCCGCTTCCGAAGGTATGGTTTTATTAAAGAATACGAATAATGCCTTGCCGCTGGCCCCGGGTATCAAGAAGATAGCGGCTTACGGTACCACCTCGTACGATTTTATCGCCGGAGGCACCGGCAGTGGCGACGTGAACGAGGCTTATACCGTATCCCTCGTGGAAGGTCTGGAGAACGCCGGTTATACCATGGACGCCGAAGTGAAAGCCTTATACGAGAAATACAGTACCGAGGAAAAGGCGAAACAGCCGAAAGACACGAGTCCCGCCGCCGCTTTCTTCAACCACCCTCGTATCCCGGAGTTCGTACCGGATGCCGCAGGGCTGGCCGCTAAGGCGAAAGAGGCGGATATCGCCTTCGTTACGATAGGCCGTAGCTCGGGAGAGTTCCAAGACCGGAAGATCGAGGGAGATTTCAACCTGACGGAGAATGAGCGAGCGTTGATCCAATCGGTTTCCGACGCTTTCCATAAGGAAGGGAAGAAGGTGGTCGTAATCTTGAATATCGGAGGCGTGATCGAGACCGCCAGCTGGAAATCGGAACCGGACGCCATCCTATTGGCTTGGCAAGCCGGGCAGGAAGGGGGTAACACGGTAGCCGATATCCTGTCCGGAAAGGTGAATCCTTCCGGTAAGCTCCCGATGACTTTCCCCGTGAGCATCGCCGACGTAGCCTCCACGAAGAATTTCCCGGACGCTTCGGGTATCGACCTGAAAGAAATGTTAGCCGGCTTCATGGGAGGAGGCCCAGAGCATACGGATCGTAAGAATATTGACTATACCAACTACGAGGAGGGTATCTACGTGGGCTACCGTTACTTCGATACGTTCGGCGTGCCCGTCTCCTATCCGTTTGGCTACGGACAGTCGTATACTACTTTCAATTATTCGAGCTTGAAAGTGTTCATGGGCGATACGGACTACAGCATCAGTTGCACGATCACGAACAATGGCCCGGTAGCCGGGAAGGAAGTGGTCCAGCTATATATCTCCGCCCCCGGCAAGAGCATGGATAAACCGGCGAAAGAGTTGAGAGGTTTCGTCAAGACCCAACTCCTCCAGCCGGGGGAGAGCCGTGAGATCATCTTCAAGGTGAAAGATACGGATCTGGCCTCCTTCGACGAGAGCGCCAGTCATTGGGTCGTAGAGTCCGGTAAATATGAGGCGCAGATTGGCTCCTCCGCCGACGACATCCGCCTAAGGGATTCCTTCAACGTGAAGGGGCGGGTAACGGAGAAGGTTCATGCGGTACTGTTGCCCGGCGAGAGGATCGATCTTCTGAAAAGATAAGCCCGGAGGTATCTACCTAGTTATCGGGAGGGCGGGGTATCAACCTCGCCCTCTACTTATTAATCACCCGGCTGTTCCGGCTCTAAGAAAGTAAGGTAGGTCTCCACACGCCCCTCCAGCTTCGCCTCCATGGTCCCTTGCTCCGACACGAAAAGATATTTGTCCTTTTTCTCCTCCTCGGTCCATGTATCGGGAGTGTAGGGAGCGATCTTCCGGTCGCCAGCAGTCCTCATGAAATAGATAGCGGGCAGAAGGCCGTTCAGTTGGATCTGGTTCGGATCGATATAGCGTTCCTCGTATTGTCGCGAGAAATGCGAACTCACCCTTTCCAGCCGGAAGCGGTCGAGATTATTCATAAACAGGTAATCCGTGCCTTCATCTCCCGGCAGGGAGGTGTAGATCATAGATGAGACTTTCACGGCACCGGCCGGTGTCGTGTACAAATAATAGAAATATACAGTCCATGTATTCTTGGAGCGGGTTTGAAGGGTATGTGTCTCCTGCAAGGAATGCAAGGTCCAAAATCCCGGGGGCGTGCATCTCACCCTTTGTACGAATTTATCCTTCGCGATTTCCACTCTTCCCCGGATTTCCAGAAAGTCCTTATAGGCCACTGCCTCTATTTCCTCGTTTGTCATTGATGGCGTAAACATGATTATTTTTAATTTTTAAGGTAAAGAGACATAAAGGTACGATTATAAATGGGGATTCCAAGGGTTTCAAGGAAATGTGGATGAAAGAAAGACAAAAAAGAGAGGCGAACTCGTACCCTTATCTTTTTTATTCCATATATTCGTGATGAAAATCCCCTAAGACCCATTTAAAAGAGAGATAGCGTGACTCCCGATTTTCTTTGGACGCTTATCATGAACCATATCCCGGTGCTGAAGGGGGGCATGATAGGGATATTGGAAAAATAAAATATATGGAACTATAAAACCTTCTCCATTTCATACGATAAGATTCAATGGAAAAGGTTTTCGGACTATATAGGGCATTCAAGGAAAGACTTCGCCTGTTTCTATATCAACGGAAAACCTCACCTGTTTCTTATTGCCTTCATAATAAAGTATATCACATTTATATTCCCAAAGATTTCCGCTTTTATTTTCTATAGAAACCGTCAATTGTGCATTCCTTTGCATATTTTCCTTCAAAATCCGAATAGGAGAAATCCACTTAGACTCCGATCTGCTTAAATCAAAACGAGATAAATCCCAATCGCGGCTAAGAAAAATTGCTTCCTCATAGGAGATCGATTCATAATTTACCGAAGCCAATTTTTCATATAAGCGTGAACTATAAAATTCCTTTATATCCTTTCCTGTCGAAGAAACTACCAAACAAGAGTCCGTATACATATTATAAAATAGAATTGACTCATCATACCACTTATAAAAACGAATATCTGAGTATGGATCAGAGTCCGTCTCCTCATATCTATTTATGCCATTTTGATCGTTCAATATCAACACATCTTTTTTTATCTCTTGATTTCTTGATAGAAAAGCTAAATTGGCTACATAGCCCCAACGCATAGTCAATATATCCTCCAAACGAACAAGGTCAACCTCATACGTCTTATATTCTCCATAGCCTTCATGGATCGTAAGGTTCAAGTCGATCGAAGTATCACCACTCCAAGAATCAGTTATCCCACTCTCCTCATCACATACATATATTTTCAGTTTTTTATCTTTCAATCCAGTAAAGAAATAAGAGTTTTTATCTTTTACGACCGTAGCCTGCGATGCCTTTACTCCCCCATTGAAGTACAAATAGCCATATTGCTTTCCTCCCGGATTATCATAGAATGTAAATAAAAGTTTATCTCCATAAGTTTCCCATCTAAAATCAAAAACACTAGCTTTATCAAAGTCATCTTTAAAATGATGGATCAATTCAATAGAACCATCTATTAAATAGAGCAAAAAACTTGTTATGCCTGATGTTTGAGATACTTCCCTCGTATTATAAACATGAACAAAGAAAATATATCCTGTATTCACCTTGACAATATGACAAATCTTAAGTCCTTTGGTTTCCTTTGGCAATTCAAAAGAAGAATTCCATTCCCCGATTAACCCCGTGAAATCATTGCCAAACAGCCCCATCCACAGCTTCTCGTTTTTAACATAAGCTAGCCATGTCCCCTCTTTACAGAAAGACTCCTTATCAAATCCCGCCGTATCCTTTAAGAAAGGGAGAATCTTCTCAAACTGGTAATCCCACGGAGTTCCTGCGGAAGGTAATAATGGCTCCTCATTTTCTACTATATCCTCTTGCTCTCCACAAGAAACACAAAACACAAAAAAGAAAAACACCCACAAATATTTCACCATTATAATAAAAAATTATCCCCTCCCGTGCCTCCTCCGGTCGTCGGTTAACAAATAAAAGAAGCGTGGAGACCATTGTCTATCACTGTACTGAGGCTCTGGACTGCCCTTACCCAATAATAAGACAATGATCCCACGCCTTATGCAGGTATATAATCTATCCATGAATGGGTAGGTATATAACAGATAAAGCGCAGGAGCCATTTTCCTATTATCTTGGGTAATGAAATTGTCCAGATTCCAGTACAAGATAATATCGAAACGCTTCTACGTTATTTTTCCAATACATCGCAAAGATCGTGTTTTTTTAAAACATTCGCAAAACAATCAGATTCTTAATGTCTCTTAGCCCTAAGAAATGCCCTCGAAGGGTGAAAAATGACTTCTTAGGGCTAAAAGATAGTTTTTCAACCGTGAAAAGTGATTTCCTTGGCCTAGGAAGGGACTTTCAAGGCCGCGAAACCATTTCTTAGGCCTAAAAAGCCTATTTTCACCCTTGAAAAGCCATTTCTTAGGCCTAAGATGATTATTCGCGCCATTCAATCCCCATTTTTTAGGCCTAAGAAGCCCTTATTCAGTAAATATCCCTAACTTAGAGAAGTTTTTAAACTCTAAATCAAATTTACCATGAGTACTTACACAAAAATCAAGACACTTCCGCTCTCTCTTTTCAACAACGCCGAGTACCTCTCCTTCATGAACCACGTCCTCGACCTAGCCAACGGAAACAGCGGTGGCGGCGATTCCGAGTCCCCCGACGAGATCTCCCTGCTGACCGGCAGCGACGGCATCCCCGAGCTGGGCCTCACCAAAGAATTCCTCGATACCTACGAGGCAGACCTCCTCGCCATGGCCGACGTGGTGGACGAGAGCCGCACCTCGCAGGAGACCGAGCAAATGGCCTTGCACGATACCAACCGCGACAACCTCGCCATCTATATCATCACCCGCATCTCACGGGCCGGTACCCTCCCGTTGGAGGCCGAGCGTGACGCAGGAAAGTTCCTATACAAGGTCATCAAGCCTTATAACGGCATCGCCCGCCTCCCCATGGCGCAGGAGACCGCCAAGATAAAGGGCCTCTTGCTGGATTTGCGCAAGGACGAGAACAAGCCGTACGTCACCACGCTCGGCCTCGACGCTTACCTCGCCGAACTGGAGAAAGAGAATAACGCCTACGACCGCCTGTCGCAGCAACGCGTCCAAAACCGGACCACCTCCAAAAAGGAAAGCGGCGCCAACCTGCGCAAGCGGATCGACGTGTATTATGACGATCTCACCCTGCTGGCCCAGTCCTATGGCGTAGCGAAGCCGTCCGAGAAAGCGACCGCCTTCATCGCCGCCCTCAACCAGCTGATCGCCGAGACCACCGCCGCCTACAACCAGCGCATGGCCTCCGCCAAGAAACCGGCGCCCGCTCCCGAGCCTACACCCGAGCCTACGCCCGGCGGAGACTCCGAGAGCCCGGACGAGATCTAACCGTCACGTCCCTCCCTCCCGACGCGGAAGCGGGAAATAAAAAGAGAAGGAAAACAATTCCCCTTCTCTTTTTATTCCGTATATTCGCGAAGGAAATTCCTAAAACAGAACGATATGGAGACAACGACATCCTTAAAGACATTCGAGGTAACCATCCCCGAGAAATACGCCGACATCTTGAAGAAATTCATCACCTCGCTGGAAGGCAAGGTAAAGGCACAGAAGAAATCCGGATTGGACGAGGCCTTGGAGGACGTGAAGGCAGGAAGGATTTATCATGCGGAAAGCACAAAGGATTTGATGAAACAAATCCTAGGCTGATGAAATATTCCATCAACTATACCAAAAAGTTCAAGAAGAACTTGAGGCTATGCCAAAAAAGAGGATATGATATGAACTTATTCGAGCAAGTATCCAACTTGCTTGAAACAACCGGTTCCCTTCCCTCCCAATACCACCCGCATAAGCTATCCGGGAAATACGCGGGATTGTGGGAATGTCATATCCAAGGAGACTGGCTGCTGATATGGAGCCAAGACGACACGGAGCTAATCTTGCTTTTCACCGATACCGGAACGCATTCCGACCTATTCTAAATAGAAAAAGCCGCCTCCCCATTACAGGAAGCGGCTTTTTTGTATCTAGTATTTACTTTTCCCGGATAAATATATTAATCGGCGTACCGGTAAAATCCCAGTTCTCGCGGATCTTGTTCTCAAGGAAACGTTTGTACGGGTCCTTGATCCATTGCGGCAAGTTACAGAAGAACACGAAAGAAGGCACGCTGCCCGCCGGAAGCTGGGTGATATATTTGATCTTGATATATTTACCCTTCCAGGCTGGGGGAGGATAATTCTCGATGATCGGGAGCATCACCTCGTTCAGCTTGGCCGTAGGGACACGCTTGGAGCGATTCTCGTAAACCTCCTTGGCGGTCTCCAGCACCTTCAGGATACGCTGCTTCGTCATGGCCGAGATAAACAAGATCGGGAAGTCGGTAAACGGAGCCAGACGCTCGCGGATAGCGGTCGTGTACGAGTCGATCACCTTCTGGCTCTTATCCTCGACCAAGTCCCACTTATTCACGCAAACCACCAATCCCTTCTTATTCTTCTGCACCAGCGAGAAGATATTCATATCCTGACTCTCGATACCCCTCGTAGCGTCCAACATCAGCACGCAGACATCCGAGTTCTCGATCGCGCGGATCGAACGGATCACCGAGTAATACTCCAAGTCCTCATTCACCTTCCCCTTCTTACGGATACCCGCCGTATCCACCAAATAGAAGTTCAAGCCGAATTTATTATATTTCGTGTAGATGGAATCACGGGTCGTTCCAGCGATATCGGTAACGATATGCCGATCCTCGCCAATAAAAGCATTGATAAGAGAAGACTTTCCCGCGTTCGGGCGTCCTATAATCGCGATACGGGGCAACTCCTCCTCCAGTATCTCCACCTTCTCCTCGGGCAACGTCGCCACGATCTTATCCAGCAAATCCCCGGTATAAGAACCATTGATGGCCGAGATGCAGAAAGGATCTCCCAAGCCAAACGAGTAAAACTCCGCCGAGGCCGGATGCAATTCGTAATTATCCGCCTTGTTCGCCACCACGATCACCGGCCGCTTGCAACGGCGCAAGATCTGCGCCACCTCCATGTCCAGATCCGTGATGCCATTCAATACATCGACGACGAACAAGATCACGTCCGCCTCCTCGATAGCCACTTTTACCTGCTTGTTGATCTCCTCTTCGAAAACATCCTCCGAGTTAACCACCCATCCGCCTGTGTCAATCAGCGAAAACTCCTTGCCGGTCCACTCCACCTTGCCGTATTGACGGTCGCGGGTAGTACCAGCCTCCTCGTTCACGATCGCCTGACGGGTACCCGTCAACCGGTTGAAAAGGGTGGACTTACCTACATTGGGTCTCCCCACTATCGCTACTATATTTCCCATAAATTCTCCTTTCGTATGCTATTATTAGTCCAGCTGATAACCGAAGTTCTTCAATATGTTGTCACGATTACGCCAGTCTTTTTCCACTTTGACAAACATTTCCAAAAACACCTTTTTTCCGAAGAAACGTTCGATATCCTTCCGGGCCATAGCACCTACTTTCTTCAATGCTTGCCCTTGATGCCCGATGATAATCCCTTTCTGGGTATCACGCTCCACGATGATCAGCGCCTTGATATGGATCAGCTCATCATCCTCCTTGAACAACTCGACGACCACTTCTACCGCATAAGGTATTTCCTTCTGATAATATAACAAGATTTTCTCACGAATGATCTCTGTCACGAAGAAACGGGCCGGTTTATCGGTCAAGGCGTCTTTCTCGAAATAAGGCGGGGAATCAGGCATCAACTCCTCCACCCGACGCTTCACGTAATCTATATTGAAATTCGAAAGCGCGGAGATCGGGATGATCTCGGCCTTCGGAAGCAATTCCTTCCACTGGGCCACGAGCTTCTCCAGCTCCGGCTGATTGGTCTGGTCGATCTTATTGATCAACAAGAGAACCGGACACTCTATGCTCTGTACCCGTGCTAGGAACTCGTTATTTTTATCAATCGTCTCGACGACATCCGTCACGTACAACAGCACGTCGGCGTCGCCTAAGGCGGATTGAGAGAAATTAAGCATGGATTCCTGCAACTTATAATTCGGCCGCAAGACTCCCGGCGTGTCAGAATACACGATTTGCATATCGTCGGTATTCACGATACCCATAATACGATGCCTTGTCGTTTGCGCCTTCGAGGTGATAATAGAGATCCGCTCCCCGACCAAACGATTCATCAACGTAGACTTACCTACGTTTGGGTTTCCAACGATATTGACAAAACCCGATTTATGCTTTTTTTCCATCATACCCCCATTTCAGATAAACCGCTCCCCACGTAAAGCCCGCTCCAAAAGCGGCAAGGATCAGGTTATCTCCTTTTTTCAATTGATTCTCCCATTCCCATAGACAAATAGGAATCGTACCGGCGCTTGTGTTGCCATATTTCTGGATATTGATCATCACCTTATCCATATCTACGCCCAAGCGTTTCGCCGTAGCGTCGATAATCCGCAGGTTCGCTTGATGAGGAACGATCCACGCGATATCATCATGCGTCAAGCCATTCTTCTCCGCGATCTCAGCGGCCACGTCCGCCATATAAGAAACCGCGTACTTGAACACCACACGTCCATCTTGATAAACGAAATGCTCACGGTTGTCCACCGTCTCGTGAGAAGGAGGATAAGCCGAGCCGCCCGATTTCATGATCAGATGCGGATAGCCTACGCCGTCTGTCCGTAAAATAGTATCCAAGACACCGAACTCCTCGGTAGTTGGCTCCAACAAGACCGCTCCGCAAGCATCCCCGAACAAAGGACAAGTAGAACGATCTTGATAATCTGTAATAGATGTCATCTTATCACCCGATACGACAACCACCTTCTTATAACGCCCCGAGCGAATATAATTAGCGCCCGTCTCCAAAGCATACAAGAAGCCTGCGCACGCACCTTGCATATCAAAAGTCATCGCATTCTTACAACCTGTATGATAAGCGATGATAGAAGAAGTTGTCGGGAAATGATGATCCGGGGTAGTCGTAGCTGTCAAGATAACCTCTACTTCTTCCGGATTCAGGTTCGTTTTCTCGAGCAATTGCTTCACGGCCCGTATACCCATGTAAGAGAGTCCTACGCCCTCCCCTTTCAATATCCTGCGCTCCTTAATACCCACACGAGTCATGATCCACTCATCCGTCGTATCGACCATCTTGGAAATATCCTCATTCGTCAATACATCTTCAGGAACGTATCCACCCACTCCTGTGATAACCGCATTTATCTTATCCATAACTTTAAAAATAAAAGGACTACTTATCCCAATTAAAAAAAAGCCCTAAAAAAACTTTTAGGGCTATTTCTTTTGTTCATCAAACCATATAAGTTGACAAACTTACACAGCAGCTTCTTTTTCAATCGCTAATTTACCTCTGTAATAACCGCACTCACCACATACAGTGTGATAGATGTGCCATGCGCCACAGTTCGGGCAAATTGCCATTGTTGGAGCTACAGCCTTGTCATGAGTTCTTCTCTTGGCTGTTCTTGTCTTACCTTGTCTTCTTTTAGGATGTGCCATTGTTTTATTTATTTAATTGTTATCATTCTCTAGCAAACCTTTCAGAGCATCCCAACGAGGATCGGCAGGACTAGCGTTTCCGTCATCTTCCAACGCCAAATCATCACCTCCCATGTCATCCTCAAAATCGTCTTCGGTCTCATCCGAACTTCTGGCGGTATGTTTCTTCAATTTAGACGACATTGCCTTATTACATTTACCCGGCGCATGTACATGCTTCATGGGAACCGCCAAAGCGATAAACTCATACAGGAACCACGCCAAATTAATAGCGCCCTCCTCTTCCGGTATCACGACAACCTCATCACTCTCCTCGGCATATTCCTTGCCGAATTTTACCACCAGACGATTGTGGGTATCAATAGGAATTTCCATATCGTCCAAGCATCTATCGCATGGAACAACAACAACCCCTTCTATCTGAAAGTTCATCTCAAACATCATTGACGACCGTTTTACGGTAAGATGAACCTTCACTTTGCCCTTCTGGACCTCGGTTCCGTCAATGTCCACAAAAAACTTGTTCTCCAAAAGATACTCGAATTCGTGTACTCCCGGAGAGAGATTTTTCAAATCTACATTATATAATTTAAATTTCCCCAAAGCCTTTTAGTGTAAAAACCTTGCAAAGGTACGAAAAAACTAAATACAAAAACAATACCTTTATGCTTATTTTTTCCTATAATACGATTTAACCCTTATATTTCTTCAATTTTATACGAAAAGTCGTCCCTTTCCCCAGCTCCGAACTCTTCACGAAAATCTTTCCTCCTTGGAAGGACTCGATAATACGCTTTACCAAGGACAAGCCTAGTCCCCAGCCACGTTTCTTGGTCGTATACCCCGGATTGAAAACCGTCTTGAATTTTGATTTTGGGATACCTTTTCCGGTATCTGCCAAATCGATCAGCACGACCTTCTCTCTTTCCTCTACTTTTAGCGAAATCTCACCCTGCCCCTCCATGGCGTCCACCGCATTTTTCGTCAGGTTCTCGATTACCCAAGCGAACAGGGAATCATTCATTAAGACCAATATCGGCCGCTCCGGCAAATACGTATTAATTTTCACCTTCGAGGAAATACGGGTCTCCATATATCCCAAAGCCGCACGGATGGACTCCACGATATTTGTCGGAACCGGATCTGGATCTGAACCGATTTTAGAGAAACGCTCCGCTATCGTTTGTAAGCGTTTCACATCCTTATCCATCTCTGTCAATAGAGAAGGATCTATATCTTTCGTTCGCAAATATTCAACCCAAGCGATTAGCGAGGATATAGGCGTTCCTAATTGGTGAGCCGTCTCTTTCGATAACCCCACCCACACTTTATTCTGTTCTGCCTTCTTTGTACTAGCCAAGGCTAAAAAAGCGATTAATATAAAAACAAATACAACTGATAATTGCGCATAGGGATAAACAAGCAGTCGCTTTAAGATAATCGAATCATCGTAATATAAATATTGGTAAGTACCATCCTCCATGTCAATTACGATCGGAGGATTTTTGGTTCTCAGTTCCTTAACCTTATTCGTCATGAACTGCGCTACATTCTTTTCCGGAATCTCTATATTATTGTAAGAAACCACGCTATCCGTCTCGCTGCATAATATAACAGGAATAGAAGTATTCCCTTGGATGATTTTTAGGATAAGATTCATATTAAGGCTTGGATTCTCACTGGTCATGACCCGGGTTGCCTCACTCCAAACCTCGATCTTCTGACGCTCTTCTCGGGCCAGATCTTTAATCAAGAGATCCGAGACTACCACAGAAGCCATAGCGATCAATACAGCGGCAAAAATAAAGCCTAATTTCCATCTTTGACGAGAATCATATATGCTGCTCATAAATCAGAATCATTCGGTGAATTCTTAATATAACGGCAAGATACGAACTTTATTGTTCCCGATTCAGCAAACAATGAAATCTCACCCAATTGTTGAGACGTAGCGCACAGCGTCTCATCCCTTCAAATGGTAACTTAGAATACCGTCAGACGATACGAGACGCGGCACGCTAGGTCTCTACAACGGCTGGTGTATATACCAAAAAAAGGAGCCAATCTTTCGACTGACTCCTTTCACCTAAGACGGCGGCTACCTACTCTTCCACTGTTACGCAGTACCATCGGCGTGACGAGGCTTAACTTCTCTGTTCGGAATGGGAAGAGGTGGATCCCTCGTGCTATAGCCACCTTAATTTCATTATCAAGATTTTGACCGGACATCAATCCGAAGAGACCAGCTTCGCCTTATCGTCTTAAAATATATCAACCCTCACGTGAGGAAAGTCCCGGGCTATTAGTACCACTCGGCTCGGACGTCGCCGCCCTTACACCTGTGGCCTATCAAGGTCATCGTCTATAACCACCCTTCAGGGAGATCTAATCTTGAGGCCGGCTTCGTACTTAGATGCTTTCAGCACTTATCCGATCCGTACTTAGATACCCGGCGGTGCCCCTGGCGGGACAACCGGTAAACCAGTGGTACGTCCGACACGGTCCTCTCGTACTAGTGTCAGAGCCCCTCAAATCTCCTGCGCCCACGATAGATAGAGACCGAACTGTCTCACGACGTTCTGAACCCAGCTCGCGTGCCACTTTAATGGGCGAACAGCCCAACCCTTGGGACCTTCTCCAGCCCCAGGATGTGACGAGCCGACATCGAGGTGCCAAACCATTCCGTCGATATGAGCTCTTGGGAATGATCAGCCTGTTATCCCCGGAGTACCTTTTATCCTTTGAGCGATGGCCCTTCCATGCGGAACCACCGGATCACTATGCTCTAGTTTCCTACCTGATCGAGTTGTATCTCTCCCAGTCAAGCGCCCTTATGCCATTACACTCTACGACCGGTTACCAATCGGTCTGAGGGCACCTTTAGAAGCCTCCGTTACGCTTTTGGAGGCGACCACCCCAGTCAAACTACCCACCATACAGTGTCCTCCCGTCCGGGAGTTAGAACTCAAACAACCGAAGGGCCGTATTTCAACGGCGGCTCCAAGGATACTGGCGTACCCCCTTCAAAGCCTCCGGCCTATCCTACACATCGTCTGCCCAAATTCAATGTAAAGCTATAGTAAAGGTTCACGGGGTCTTTTCGTCCCATCGCGGGTAATCGGCATCTTCACCGATACTACAATTTCACCGAGCTCACGGTTGAGACAGTGTCCAGATCATTACACCATTCGTGCAGGTCGGAACTTACCCGACAAGGAATTTCGCTACCTTAGGACCGTTATAGTTACGGCCGCCGTTTACTGGGGCTTCAATTCAACGCTTCTCTCGCGATGACATCTCCTCTTAACCTTCCAGCACCGGGCAGGTGTCAGGCTGTATACGTCATGTTTCCATTTAGCACAGCCATGTGTTTTTGTTAAACAGTTGCCTGGACCTATTCTCTGCGCCTCGCCTTACGACGAGGACCCTTTATCCCGAAGTTACAGGGTCAATTTGCCTAGTTCCTTAACCGTGAGTCACTCGAGCGCCTCAGTATTCTCAACCCGACCACGTGTGTCCGTTTACGGTACGGGTGCCGCATGGATAAGTTTAGCGGATTTTCTTGGGAGCATGGTTACGTCCATATTACGTTGCGCAAGCGCTCCGTATACTCTCAGGTTCGACTCTCCCCGCGGATTTGCCTACGGGAATCAATATCTACACCCTTCAACCGGCTATTCCGTCAGCCGGCAGGACTGTCACTTCTCCGTCTCCACGTCACTCCATGAGGCAGTATGGGAATATTAACCCATTCTTCCATCGGCGTCGCCGTTCGGCTTTGCCTTAGGTCCCGACTCACCCTGATCCGATTAGCGTTGATCAGGAAACCTTGGTCTTTCGGCGGGGGGGTTTCTCGCCCCCCTTATCGTTACTCATACCTACATTTGCTTTTCCATGCGCTCCAACAAGGGTCATCCCTCATCTTCGACGCCGCATGGAATGCTCCCCTACCATGTCTTACGACATCCACGGCTTCGGCAGATCGTTTATGCCCGATTATTATCCACGCCAGATCGCTCGACTAGTGAGCTGTTACGCACTCTTTAAATGAATGGCTGCTTCCAAGCCAACATCCTAGCTGTCTCTGCGATCCGACCTCGTTAGTTCAACTCAACGATCATTTGGGGGCCTTAGCCGGTGGTCTGGATTCTTCTCCTCTCGGACACGGACCTTAGCACCCGCGCCCTCACTCCCTGTAAATATATATCGCGCATTCGGAGTTTATCTGGACTTGATAGGCGGTGAAGCCCTCGCATCCAATCAGTCGCTCTACCTCACGATATACTATAAAGAGGCTGCACCTAAATGCATTTCGGGGAGTACGAGCTATCTCCGAGTTTGATTAGCCTTTCACCCCTACCCTCAGCTCATTGGAAAGCTTTTCAACGCTTACCCATCCGGTCCTCCAGTTGGTGTTACCCAACCTTCAACCTGGCCAAGGGTAGATCACTCGGTTTCGCGTCTACCCCCCCCGACTGGCCGCCCTCTTCAGACTCGCTTTCGCTTCGGCTCCGTACCTTAGGTACTTAACCTTGCCGGGGAAGGTAACTCGTAGGTTCATTATGCAAAAGGCACGCCGTCACATATTGCTATGCTCCGACCGCTTGTAGGCAGACGGGTTCAGGGTCTATTTCACTCCCCTGCTCGGGGTTCTTTTCACCTTTCCCTCACGGTACTGGTTCGCTATCGGTCTCTCGGGAGTATTTAGCCTTACGGGATGGGCCCCGCTGTTTCACGCAAGATTTCTCGTGCCCCGCGCTACTCAGGATGCCACTAGGCTTCAATCGTCAGTCGTGTACGGGGTTTTCACCCTCTATGACCGCCTTTTCCAAGGCGTTCCACTTGACTCTATCTTGCCACGTCGTGGTCCTACAACCCCCGTGTCGCCTAGACGACATGGGTTTGGGCTCTTCCGTGTTCGCTCGCCACTACTTACGGAATCATTGTTTATTTTCTCCTCCTATGGGTACTTAGATGTTTCAGTTCCCCACGTTCGCCTCCCTTACGGGATGGCAGGCCTTCAGCCTGCCGGGTTGCCCCATTCGGATATCCCGGGATCAAGGGCTATTTGCGCCTCCCCCGGGCTTTTCGCAGCTTATCACGTCCTTCGTCGCCTCCGAGAGCCAAGGCATCCACCGTCTGCCCTTGCTTACTTTCTCTCACCTCGTACATACGTACGGGTTGATATATCTTAAGCTCGCTCTACTTGTTTCTTCTTTTTGATGTCCAATATGTCAAAGATCCTCTTTCCCTCGCGGGATGCGTGGAGAATAACGGATTCGAACCGTTGACCCTCTGCGTGCAAGGCAGATGCTCTAGCCAGCTGAGCTAATCCCCCTCATTCGGAGTAGTCCCAGGCAGAGTTGAACTGCCGACCTCTACATTATCAGTGTAGCGCTCTAACCAACTGAGCTATAGGACTGTCAACTTTGCCAAGACTTACGTCCCAGCGTCATCTTTCTCTCTCCGACCGGCCTTCCGGTCATTGATCTATATAATAAACATAATCTCAACAGCAGCACAAGGCGATCGATACCTCGTATGACCTCGGTACGGAATCCTAAAGCTCCAGAAAGGAGGTGTTCCAGCCGCACCTTCCGGTACGGCTACCTTGTTACGACTTAGCCCCAGTCACCAGTTTTACCCTAGGCCGATCCTTTCGGTTACGGACTTCAGGTACCCCCGGCTCCCATGGCTTGACGGGCGGTGTGTACAAGGCCCGGGAACGTATTCACCGCGCCATGGCTGATGCGCGATTACTAGCGAATCCAGCTTCACGGAGTCGGGTTGCAGACTCCGATCCGAACTGAGACGTGGTTTGGGGATTCGCTCCCTGTCGCCAGGTGGCTTCCCTTTGTCCACGCCATTGTAACACGTGTGTCGCCCCGGATGTAAGGGCCGTGCTGATTTGACGTCATCCCCGCCTTCCTCGCAGCTTACGCTGGCAGTCCCACCAGAGTCCTCAGCCTAACCTGTTAGTAACTAGTGGCAAGGGTTGCGCTCGTTATGGCACTTAAGCCGACACCTCACGGCACGAGCTGACGACAACCATGCAGCACCTCGCAAATCGCTATTGCTAGAGGCTCTGTTTCCAGAGCGGTCGAAATGCGTTCAAACCCGGGTAAGGTTCCTCGCGTATCATCGAATTAAACCACATGTTCCTCCGCTTGTGCGGGCCCCCGTCAATTCCTTTGAGTTTCACCGTTGCCGGCGTACTCCCCAGGTGGATCACTTAACGCTTTCGCTGTGCCGCTTACAGTGTATCGCAAACAGCTAGTGATCATCGTTTACTGCGTGGACTACCAGGGTATCTAATCCTGTTTGATCCCCACGCTTTCGTGCATCAGCGTCAGTCATGGCTTGGCAGGCTGCCTTCGCAATCGGGGTTCTGCGTGATATCTAAGCATTTCACCGCTACACCACGCATTCCGCCTGCCTCAAACATACTCAAGCCTCCCAGTTTCAACGGCAATTCTATGGTTGAGCCACAGACTTTCACCGCTGACTTAAAAGGCCGCCTACGCACCCTTTAAACCCAATAAATCCGGATAACGCTCGGATCCTCCGTATTACCGCGGCTGCTGGCACGGAGTTAGCCGATCCTTATTCATAAGGTACATACAAAACAGGACACGTCCCGCACTTTATTCCCTTATAAAAGAGGTTTACGATCCATAGAACCTTCATCCCTCACGCGACTTGGCTGGTTCAGGCTTACGCCCATTGACCAATATTCCTCACTGCTGCCTCCCGTAGGAGTTTGGTCCGTGTCTCAGTACCAATGTGGGGGACCTTCCTCTCAGAACCCCTATCCATCGTCGGTTTGGTGGGCCGTTACCCCGCCAACTGCCTAATGGAACGCATGCCTATCTATCAGCGATGAATCTTTAGCAAATATCCCCATGCGGGGCCCCTGCTTCATGCGGTATTAGTCCGACTTTCGCCGGGTTATCCCCCTCTGATAGGTAAGTTGCATACGCGTTACTCACCCGTGCGCCGGTCGCCACCCGGTATTGCTACCTGTGCTGCCCCTCGACTTGCATGTGTTAAGCCTGTCGCTAGCGTTCATCCTGAGCCAGGATCAAACTCTTCGTTGTTTAAATTGTTTTATGTCCTCGCTCCGGAATCCGTTATTGTAGTCCAAAGTCATACTTCTTTGACGGTATCAATCCGGAAAATTAATTTTCCTAATACTTGTACTACTTGTTGAATTATGTAAATCTCTCAAAGAACTCTTTTGTCGCTTTCGTTTTGCGAACGTGGCTGCAAAGATAAGGACTTTTATTTTAAACCTCCAAATTATTTCGGAACTTTTTTTCTAAAAGTTTGTTTCATCATTTTGGACCGGCGTTCTCTCTCGAATGCGGGTGCAAAAGTAGTGCTATAAAACATAACTACCAAACATTTTCAGTATTATTTTTCAAGTTTTTTTTCAAGACTTAACAAGTTATATAATGTACGTGTGATAAAGCCATACTACTCGATTCTCACCCTATTGGAGACATCCTGTTATAGAGACATAGCATGCCGCACTTCTACATGGAGGTATATTATGATTTATTGAGTGGCGATGTGATAATTTTCCATACAATAAGTGCGTGAATGATACAAAAATATAAATCACTGAACATTAACAGTTTAAAAACACGATTATGTTTTACCGGAAAGTCGTACATGTTTATGAGAAAAGTCGTACGTGTTTTCGAAAAAAGTCGTACGTGTTTTTCCGAAGTCACATAATAGAAAATAAGAGTAGATAAAAAATACACAATAAGCATAGCCCAATCTCAGGATTAACTTTTCTTTCAATCTTTTTCAGGAAACCGCCAAGACGTAATTATCTATGATAATCAAAAAACGATTTTAATTCTTATCACGAATCGAAACGAAGGTAATTTGCTAGAAAGAATTCAGACAATGAAATTATAAAGCAGAAAAACAAATTTATTCCTTACCTTTAGCACAAATAAAGCAAAAGACCATGATACACGTATTAATAAACACACTCGCAGAGAAAATGAACGAATTTCTTTCCAGCTATTATGAACGGGCAGAAATTATAGTGGAAGCCGGAAGTATTGATGCGACTCCAAATGAGGATCAATCGGATAAAATCATACTTTCTATCGTGAATATAGAGCGAGAGACAGCAATGGGAATCTCTGCCCCCTATAGGAACACAAAAAATAACACATTCCAACAAACATCTCCACCATGGTACTTGAATATATATATTATGGTTGCCGCTGTTTTTTCATCTAAAAGATACTTAGAATCTATACAAATATTATCGGATTCAATCTCCTTCTTACAACAAAATTCCATTCTTAAATTACCAGACCAAGGTACCATAACGCTCGAGCCCGTAACAATTAGTATACAAGAGCTCAGCAATATATGGAGTATATTAGGAGGGCATTATTATCCATCAATCCTATGTAAAGCACGAATCATATCTTTTGACGGAACAGAAATCAAGGATATAAAACAACGAATATCAAGTCAAAAAATAAATTAGAAATAATGTTATCAAACATATAGCATTTAATATCATGCCATATTCTTTTTATCTACTTTTGGAATATTATAACGATAAAACAAACCAATGATGAAATTTGACTTTTTAATTAACATTATATTTAGCCATGAATATTATAATGAATGTATTCCTTCTGAAATCTTCGAAATAGAACCCAGGAGAACGAATAGAGTCGTATTAGGAGGACCTAAATATCCTTTTAGGCAAACGGGTCGAAATCAATATGCACTAATTGGAGATCGAGAAGAGCTTCTTGATCACCTTTCAACCTCCCCGGATGGTCTCAACCTTGAGTTTCAAGCACATTCAAAAGATCCGAATTTTTTACTGTATACACAATCCCTGCTACCGGAAGAGCTAAATGATTCAGATATACAATTAAGTGTTATCGATAACCGACTGAATCGGCTCAATGTGATCATTCATGTTACCAAAGAATTATTAAAAACGAAATGCCCAATACAGAAAGAAATCCATTATCACACAAAAGAAGCCTATTGGGATTTTATCTTGATACCTCGTAATCCAGAAAATGCGTCAATGGATATTTTTATGGAGGATAATGGACCGGAAAATATTAGCTTCAAGAATCCCGAGCAAATCCGTTTCATGGATAAGGACGTTTTTCGTATCAGCACAGAATATCCGATAAAGATTAAGGAAGAGTCTTATTACCAAAGAAGATCAGATATCACGATTTACGAGAAAAGAGAATATGCTAAAAGAATGCTATTAAGGCATGTTCCTGTTCCCTCTTTGGGACGTTTTCTTATAAAGGAATTACAATCTACCGAGAATTCTATTATACAAATTCTTTATATCTAAATCCTTAAAAAAATAACGTATGGCACAAATGAAAACCCCTGGCGTTTATATCATAGAGAAAAACGCTTTTCCTAATTCAGTCGTAGAAGTCGCTACCGCCATCCCTGCCTTTATCGGGCATACCCAATTCGCACGGGACGGTAACAAGGATTTGACCGGTATCCCTTTCCGTATATCTTCTATGGCTGAGTTCCATTCGTTCTTCGGTTTCGCTCCCACCTTGCGATTCGGAATTCGTCCGGAAGATTCCGAGAGTGAGGACACCACCAATGACATAAACGTATTATTCCCCGACGGAAGTTGCCAGCTTACTTTGCCAAAAACGTTCTATGCTTTATATTATAATATGTTGTTGTTCTACGCTAACGGTGGAGGACCGTGCTATATCGTCTCCGTAGGAGATTATGAGCATGACTTTAAAAGCATAGACTTTACAAATGCGCTCTTAGCCTTAAAAAAAGAACAGGAGCCCACGTTGGTCGTCGTTCCGGAAGCCGTATATATGGAGGAAGGCGATTGTTACAAAGTTCAAACTGCCGCTTTGATGCACTGTGGTAACGATATGAAAAATCGCTTTGCCATATTAGATGTTTTCAACGGATACAAAGATGAAA
Source organism: Parabacteroides sp. KHUB-02 (assembly GCF_056640955.1). Classification (NCBI taxonomy): domain Bacteria; kingdom Pseudomonadati; phylum Bacteroidota; class Bacteroidia; order Bacteroidales; family Tannerellaceae; genus Parabacteroides; species Parabacteroides sp. KHUB-02. The sequence goes on from NZ_JBWQEV010000001.1 coordinate 2,978,064, forward strand.
ACGGTGCGGTTATCAAAAGTTTCCGGGAAAATATAGGTAGCAATTTCCTTGCGTACTGTGCCTCCTATTATCCATGGATAAATACATCTATCGTCACCGAGAAAGATATCACTTTTTATAATATAGAAAAGGATAGTTTAGAGAAATTGGAGGAACTGATCTTGAACGAATTCTCAAAGAAGTCCGGTGTAACGAATGAGGCTGTCAATGAACTTATGGACAAGTTCAAGCTTTTGCTTACCATGAAAGAGGACGAGGCGGAACGTTTCCATACCTTATTATACCAAGTCAGTTCCGTATACCGCTCCATTTTGAGAGAGATTCGCTTGAGGATCAATTTACTTCCGCCTTCAGCTTCGATGGCCGGTCTTTATACTATGGTAGATAACACCCGGGGAGTATGGAAAGCCCCTGCGAATATTTCCATCAATAACGTAGTCACACCCGCACTCTCGATCACAAATGCCGAGCAAGAAGATCTGAACGTACCGATGAACGGAAAAGCCGTAAACGCAATCCGTAGCTTCCCCGGTGAAGGAATCAAGGTTTGGGGTGCCCGCACGATGGATGGTAACTCGTTAGACTGGCGTTATATTAACGTAAGACGTACGATGATCTTCCTAGAGGAATCAATCAAGAACGCCGCCCGTGCCTATGTATTCGAACCGAATGTAGCAAATACATGGGTAAATATGCGTAGTATGATAGACGGATTCTTACGGGGCGTATGGAAACGAGGTGGATTAGCAGGAACTTCCCCCGAAGACGCATATAGCATTCATATCGGATTGGGAGACACGATGACTCCCGAGGATATTCTGGAAGGTATCCTCAGGATATCTGTATTCGTGGCTATTACCAGACCTGCGGAATTTATCGAGATCACATTCCAACAACAAATGCAAAAAAGCTGATAATTTAAGAATTAAAACCTATTAAAGAAATACGAATATGGCAGGAGAAGCACAAGATAATGTATGACCGTTACCCAGTTTTTATTTTAAGGTAGAATTAGGTAGCCTCGGGGAAATCGCTTTTAAAGAGGTATCTGGTCTGGATATGGAAGCCCAAGTAATTGAGTACCGACATGGTAATAGCCCGGTTTTCTCAAATATCAAGATGCCGGGACTGAAGAAGACGAGCAATGTCAGTCTAAAGAAAGGGGTTTTCAAAGCGGATAACAAATTATTCGATTGGTTTAACAAGATAAAAATGAACACAATACAGCGAGAAGATGTAACAATCAGCTTACTGGATGAAGCAGGAAGCCCTACGATGGTTTGGAAATTATCGAACGCATGGCCGACTAAGGTTACCGGTGTCAGCTTAAAATCCGATGGAAACGAGGCCGCCATCGAAACCTTAGATTTAGCGCATGAAGGATTGACCATAGAAAACGCTTAATGCTAAGGTTTGATCATATTGTCCCTCCTCCGGTAGCGTTTTATTTCAACGTGACTTTCGAAGGATTGATCGAGACCTCTTTCCAAGAGGTCTCGGGACTACAACTTGAAATGGAGACGGAAACGATTAAAGAAGGGGGAGAAAACAGTTTCAGCTATCAGGTGCCTACCCGACGAAAGCACGGTAACCTTGTGTTGAAACGTTCTTTAATGCCTTTGCCTCATGTGCTAGAGACATATGTGGTTAAAGTATTGGAAAATAATGGAAGTGCCCAGATCGTTCCCGTCAATTTAACTATATCATTGCTGGATGCCGGGCATTTTCCCCTAAATAATTGGTCTGTGCTCAATGCTTACCCTGTAAAATGGGACATTAGCGCATTGAATTCCCAAAAGAATGAGTTGGTGATTGAAACATTGGAGATGGCTTATACTAATTTGATCCGTATGTCGATAAGAGATACAGAAGATACGAAAAAAGAACAATTTAAGCAATGGCTATAACTATAAAAGAAATCCAAGTGTCCGCAAAAGTGACACAACAGAAAAAGGAACCCGACCTCCCTCTCTCCCGTGATTTGATACAACAAATCAAAGAGGAGATAATTCGTGAGGCCAAGAAAGATTTGTCTAACCTTTTTTCTTGTAGAAAGGAGCGGTAAAACATGAACCAAAAGTTGATCATCGAGGCATATAAATCAATTGAATACAAAGGTGGCGAGAAATTGGGTAATATCACCGTCCAAATCAATCCGGATAGCTATAAGTTAAGCAAATCTACCTCCTATAAGAAAGACGAAAGCATAAAAGAGGATAAGCAACTACCGGAGTATAAACACACCAACCCCTCCACTCTCTCTTTTGATATACACTTCGATGGTACCGGTATTATCCCGACGGGGAAAAAAACCGTGACAGAAAGGATCAAGGATTTGGAGAATATCATTTTTCTACCTAGCGCAGAGATCGATCCACCCAGCCCTTGCTTCCTTAAAGTAATTTGGGGGAGTCTCATTTTCAAGGGGAGATTAACCAGCCTAAATTGGGATTACACCTTATTCTCGCCCAATGGCAATCCTTTACGAGCTAAAGGCTCCTTGTCACTAACAGAGGCGATTAGTAGTAGAGAGACACAAGCAAAAAAGAAAAATCAAAAAGCTGAGGGTAAATTCGTTACTTTTAAACAAGGAGACAGTCTAATCGGGTTATGCGCAAAAGAATATAAAAATTCTGGTTACGCTCCAATGATTGCCTCCATTAATAACCTAATCAGCTTTAGAGATATAAAACCCGGAACTCAATTATGGTTCCCTAAAATATAATGAATATGGATAATTCATTTATAATCAAACTATTCCTAAATGGTAAAGATGTAACGGAGCAATACTCCGTAATCAATGCAAAAATATACAGAGCATGTAATAAGATCGATAAAGCAACGATCTCCATCAGCGCTGATATTATCGACAACAGCCAATTTGAAATACCAGACAACAAAATATTCAATCCGGGTACGGAGCTTAAGTTTCAAGCGGGTCCAACAGATAAGGTCAGCACCTTATTTGAGGGATGCGTTACAACCCATCAGTTAAAAATCAATAGCGAACAACAAACTCTATTTGTTTTAGAATGTAGGGGGTTCGCATATCCTGCAACCTTTGGACGTAAAAATAATGTATATGAAAATAGTAAAGATGATGCCGTTATCAAGAAGATTCTGGGACAATACGGGCTTTCTGCCAAAGTAGATAGTACCGGTATAGAAATTCCACAACTGGTACAATATTATTGTACAGATTGGGATTTTGTACTCACACGAGCACAAAATAACGGATTAGTCGTTATCACTGACGGTAAACAAGTCAAGGTATGTAAACCGAATGTATCTGCCTCCCCGGTCTTAACCATCACCTATGGAGATAATTTAATCGCTTTCGATGGTTCTATATCCGCTTCCGAGCAATACACAGATACAAAAGCCTGCGCTTGGGACGTGAGCCGTCAACAAATTATCAAAGCCACCGCCAGCAAACCTTCTCTCAATGCCCAAGGCGATATCGCCGCAAAGGATCTATCCGGTCTGGCAAATGAAGTGATGCTTTATCAAACCAACGCTCCCATCGGCGACGCTTCTTTACATGCTTGGGCCGATGCGCAAGCTTTATGGAGCGGTCTGGCACGTTTTCAAGGCTCCATCACAATTTACGGGAATGCGTCTATTATTCCGGGCTGTATTATCAAATTAGAAGGATTAAGCAAACATTATAGTGGAAACGCATTTGTTCAATCAGTAGAACATACACTACAAGGAGGCGAATGGAAGACACAAGTCTATATGGGTTTCAATCCGGTAGTCATTACCGAAGAGCCCGATGTAGTGGCTCCCGCAGCTAGTGGTTTCTTGCCCGGCATACGAGGATTACAAATAGGGATCGTTAAAAAGATCGGAGATAATAAAGATTTCGAGAATTTTATATTAGTCGATATACCCTTGTTACAATGTGAGAAGACGGAGATATGGGCTCGGCCGGTCAGTCCGTACGCAAGCAATGGGGTCGGCATGTTATTTCTACCGGAAGTCGATGATGAGGTAGTCCTGCAATTCATCAATGAGGACCCCTGCCACCCTGTGATTATCGGAAGTTTGTACAGTCGCAAACGAAAAACGCCGGTTTCTTTAGATCCAAAAAATAATTTAAAGACAATTGTTACAAAAAACCAGTTGAAAATTACTTTGGACGATGATAAAAAGATTATCACAATAGGGACTCCCGGAGAGAACACGCTCATATTGGATGATGACAAAAAGCAAATTCTGTTATCCGATGCTAATAAGAACAAGGTCTGTATGGATAAAAACGGAATTATGGTAGAATCCGGCAAAGATCTCATATTTAAGGCAAGAGGGAATGTCAAGACAGAAGGAATGGGTATCGAATCCAAGTCTAAGCAAGATACCAAGATAAATGGCTTGAATATCGAGGTTTCCGCACAAATGGGAGTTAAAGTAAAAGGGTCTGCCACCGCCGAAATATCCGCATCCGGCCAAACCGTTGTAAAAGGAGGCGTTGTAATGATTAATTAAATCGAATGATTTATGCAGAACAAAAATAGTTTTTTAGGTAAAGGATGGGCATTCCCCCCAGAATTCAGCCATAATGATAATCCCACCCGCATGTCTAATTATGAAGAAGACATCCGGCAAAGCTTGATCATCCTTCTCTCCACTCGCACAGGGGAGCGAATACATCGTCCGGATTACGGTACGGAACTATATCGTTATCAGTTTGAACAATTAGATCTTACCATGGAGACCATGATTAAAAGCGCTATCGAGAAAGCTGTTCTCTTATACGAGCCTAGAGTCTCGCTTGATCGCATAGAAATTAATAAGGCTTCGATTCAAGATGGCATTCTGATTATCGAACTTTATTATACGATACGTATGAATAATGTCCAACAAGAATTGACCTATCCTATCTATTTTGATTCTAACCGATGAATAAACAATGGAATAAAGATGGATTGACAAGAAAAAAATTGGAGAATGATTTCCGGATACATGAGCCTTTTCAAGTACTCGAGAAAAATCTCTCCAATTTATTGGCTCGTGCCTTTTCGAAATCATCCTTTTTATATCATTACCAATCCTTAGCCATACTCAATGAGATCAAGCAAACAGATACAATCGGGATCGAACAGAGTTTCATTTTGTGGCAAAATGAGAACTCACCGGAAAGTAACAGAGAAATCACCTATCTAAGAAACGCTCTATACCATAAGTTCTCTGATTGGTATCAAAGATTGAATCATCGGATCTTTAGAGATTCCATGTCCGATTTATTTCTGGATATGGAGAAATATAACCAGAGACTTCAGCTAATAACCCTATCCAATCCTAAAACGGTTCGTAGAAGTCTCTACCTATTATTACGTATCCTCCGTAATTTACAAAACAAACGAGAGATTTACATCCAAGAAATCGCTAAAAGCGGAGAGACCGATCCCTCATTAGCTGTTTTAATCGCTTTCTTGAAAAACTATCAATATCTGGTAGATCAGTTCAATAAACGCTGGGAAGCTTATCCGTTATTTTATGTCAACCAAATATTGAAGGAATCTCCCCAAAAAGCGATTATTCCTTCCGCTTGGTTTATCGCCGTGAAGAATAATACCGCACAGCAAGCCCAGTTACCCAAAGGTACAGGTATTATAACACAGGTACCATTTCCTGCGCAAGATATCCAATTTTGTTATCGTACGGACGAAGATTATTCGGTCAATGACATGAAAATAACGAGTATACATTCGTTACTATTGGAAAAAGATCCGAAAAAATATCCAGCGAGCCGATTAGGCTTCGTTACGTCCATCTGGCAAAAACAGTTGAATGACAGGATCGGAAACGTTCCTTCTAAGAAGCCCAATCTGGACTCAGAGCTAATCTTTGAGAACCAATCCTCTATACAAGCCGGACTGATGATCGAATCTCCCATGTTATTACTTCGGGAAGGACATCGGGATATACATATCACATTCGGATTAGAAGAAGACTCCATATCATATTTCAAAGAATTAATCGCTACCACGGAACAATCTTCCCACGAAACCGGGCGTGTATTAAACGACGCTTTCCTATTGGAGTTAAGCACAGAGAAAGGTTGGGCCCCGATATACGCCTACACCTTGACATTCATCAACGAAAACTCCTTTTATCTGAAATTCGTCCTTAATGAGAAATTCGACCCTACAACACCTTGCTCTGAAGCTCATGGTTGCCAAACACGGAACCCAGCGCTCCGTATATTGATGAACACGGATGCTTGGTTATTCCCCTACTCTTGGGTACACCGTATTTTTATTACTAGCTTAAAGATAAAGGTACATGTATCCGGCATGTCATCCTTGAAAATCTATAATCCTCTGGGAGAAGTAGACGCAAGCGTACATTTCCCTTTATTCGGGTTAGAAGCTCAAAAAGGCTCATGGTTCGCATTCGGTAATTATGAGATAGCGATCAAGCCTATCCAATCCATGGGTATTACTTTGCAATGGGCGGATCTACCTTATTCGGAAGGAGGTTTCTATGATTTGTATCAAGCATATAAGACACCTATCGATAATACCACCTTCAAAATTGAATGGGAAAAACTAACAGACCAGAAATGGGTAAAATTACCGGGAAGTACATCTTGTCTTTTCAATACGAAAAACAAGCATACTTCCCCTAGGGGAAAGCTCTCGGAGTACAGCGAGATCGTTTACGACAAACCGTTCAAAAACATTACGGTCTCCACGGAAGAAGAGCAATATCAATATACGAAAACCCAGCAAGGCTTCTTCAGGATTAGACTCACAGATCCGAACGGCGGATTTGGGCAGACGGAGTACCGGATGCTCTTTGCGGATATCATGATAAGAAACAGCCATACCCGTAAACAGACCCCGGTGCCCAAACCTCCTTACAACCCTATGATTGAAAGTATAGGTATCGGTTATAGCGCCGAGGAAGAATACTTTTTCAATGGCGATACCCCAAGAGATAGATGCCGTATCTATCATATCCATCCATTGAGGCAAAAGGAATTACATGAAATCGATCTACGTCATCCGTTCCCAATGGTGGAAGTTCCCACAGAAGATGGGATTATTCTATTCGGTATTGGTAACTCGATCGGTAACGACCAGATCCGTTTATTCTTCGAGATGGCTGCCTTGAAACGGGAAATCGGAAAAGAATATCTTCCTTGCGTACAATGGTCTTTCTTCAACGGCAAGCAATGGGAGTTTATCAAACCGGGTAATTTACTTTCCGATACAACCGGGAATCTGTTGAATACAGGTTTGGTAGACGTCCTGCTTCCCTCACCTATTAGCGAGGAAATGCTAGACATAAATGGAGATTTCTGGCTTTCGGCAAAAGTATCTTGCCACACGCAAAATTGTTCATCCATACGAAATGTCTATCTAAACCCAGTGAAAGCCCGGTTAGAAATCCCCGAAGAAATGGAAGCCCTGATCAGTGAGGAACTCGAAAGCTTCACGGGACTCGTTTCTTTCGAGAAAAGTATGCCGGGACTTACGGATATTTACCAGATCATACCCGCTAAAGGAGGACGTTCGCCGGAAACGCCAGAGGATATGCGGCTCCGGATCACCCAAGAGATGTCCCATCGGAACCGGGCTGTATTGCCTAGGGATTACGAGCAAATAACATTGGCTCAGTTCCCCGAAGTCGAAAAAGTACTTTGCTTGCCCGGAATAGACAGTAAAGCTCAAAACAGGAGCCCGATCGTAACATTGGTCGTGATGCAAAAGGAGAAAGATAAAAAGATCTTGCCTTTATGCGAACATAGGCTACTCATGCGAATCGAAGATTATATAGGTGACAAAACAAGTCCGTTCATTACCGTTGACGCTATCACTCCGGTCTACGAGGAAGTAACCGTTTGCTGTAACCTCCGGATAAAGCCCGGATATCCCGTAGGAGATATACTCCGCCAGACAGAGGCACGCATTAATAATTGTATCGCGCCTTGGCGAGATAAGGAAGAGATCCCGGTATTTGGGCTTTCGTTCTCATCGACAGATCTTTATAACTCCATACGAGAGTGTGAAGCCATCGTGGACATTGATATATTAAGCGTAGCGCATGTCGTATATACGGCAAAAGACCAACAAAAGAGCTATTATCTAAACCGCTACCCGGAAGAGGCAAGGCAAAATTTCAACGTTAGCCCTTCCCAACCTTGGTGCATATTAGTTCCTTCTGATAGGCATTTGCTATATATTGACCAAAAAGACGAACTACTGGAACAACTCGGACTCGGATATTTAGGAGTTGGAAGTAATTTTATTATTAACAAATAAAACAAACCGGATATGCCTCGTACAAACAGAAATACACTAAAAGAATACTTTAAGCGCGGAAGTATGCCCAACCAAAAGCATTTCTACGAATTAATCGATTCCATGGTCAATATTTCCGACGACGGGATCGATAAAAATCCGGATGATGGCTTACGGTTAGCTCCTTCCAAGGAAAACAGTCCCGTCATCAGCTTATTCACGAACATACAAGACAATATTCCAGAGTGGAAAATATACCTAGGTAACAATAGCCAACTCCATATCATACGTCAAGGGCAAGATGAACCGATACTATCGCTTCATCCAAACGGTCGCATCGAGATGAACCAACCCGGTATGGATATACGTATCAACGGCAGTCTTTCCGCAACCCGCTTCGACGGTGCGATACGGGGTAAATTTCCCGCAGATGGCGAATGGCATACCCTGCAAATACCAACGGAAGGATGTCGTGCCTACCGCATCATGGCTGGATGCGGTAAGTTAAAAAGCGGACAATACGCATTAGTGGAAGCCACGGCTATCCATTGTTACGGAAAACATCGAAAAATCCGTACGAATCAATCCTGGTTCGGTTCCTTTTTTAACAAGATCAAATTCCGTTGGTACGGCCCCGGACAAAAATGCAAGTTGCAAATACGTAGCGGACGGGATTATGGAGACAACATCTTTGTTTGTTTCCAGATAACCGATTTATGGAAAGATTACCGGATGGACGCCTCCGACCGGAGAAACACCTTTAATCAAGAATAGCCATGGATGATCTGCCCAACCTGCAAGAGCTAAAAAAGGAGGAATCCATATTCGATAGCCTCCAAAAGAATGCCTTGGAAACAATCCGGGAGCTTTCAGGGCAACTGTGGACAGACCATGCCCCACACGACCCGGGAATCACGACTCTGGACATCTTAAATTACGCCTTAAGCGAATTGGATTACCAAATGAGTTTCCCATTAGAACAATATCTCACCGGATCGGATAATCGTTTCAATCCGGAGGATTACGGCTTGTTCAGTCCTGAACGGGTTTCCGGGATGGCCCCTGTGACACCCAAAGATTACCGAGACCATTTTTTAGATCAATTAGATAACACTGACTTCTTAGTTAACTTATCGGACATACAAATCCATCCCTATAGATCCAATGATCAGATCTGTCACGGATGGTTCGACATATTTATAGAACTCTCGTCCTTTATCTCAGAAGATCAACACAAACAGGAAGAAAAGAAAATCAAGGAAAAGATTAAGAAACTATATCACGCAAACCGGAATTTAGGTGAACACCTACACGCAATCCATTTCGTAAGAAGGAAACCTTTATTACTCATTGGAAATATCGATATAGACGGTAGCATCTCTCCGGAAAAAACCTTGATCGCCATTTATACGGAGGCGATTCAATTATTCGCACCGGGAAGTCATTATACAGGTAGCGCACTTCCCATATACAAGCTTTTCAAAGGGATCAAGCAGATACAAGGGGTTCTATCGATACACTCTTTGGAATTTCAAGGTTTTGAAGAGGGTGAATACGCCTATACATTGGCATTATCTTCCCCTGAGCAAATCAAGATACGACTTTACCAAAACCAACAAGCGGTAGAGATTAATGCCACAAAAGTATTGAATCGTTTGCATTCGCGGAATAATATCAACCATGCAATACGAGAACAGAAAAAACAAGCCAAATCGATCCTCATGGACAGTCGCCATATTCATCTGAATGATTATAGCGTCACAAATGATTTCCCAATTTGCTACAAGGACTCGTTTACCGATTCATTCAAGGCATATCTTTCTATATTCGACCATCTCTTTTCGGAGGGACATGAAGAAATGAATCATCTAAAAGATTGGATGGCCTTAAATATGGAAACACCCGGTTCCGCTTCTATGGAACAAAACAAAGATCTGCTATTGGATACGTTGGATAAAATCTACGGAGAAAATAGCAACCAGCCTTTTCTCCGCTACTCCCATAAAGAGATAAACCGTCAACGAAGAGTCCGGTTCCTGCGACAACTACCGGAACTTATCCGGGACCGGTATCTGGGCTGTAATCTATTCGACGCAGACTCCCTTTCCGGATTGGAAAGATATCTCTATTCCATACTCGGATGGGAAGATGCGGAAGAGCAAATTTTCATTCTGGAAAACATACTCCTGCATTCACCGGAGGCGACTGATCATTCAGTCCCCTCCCGGGAATTTACCTTAACGGCAATCCTCTCGCAAACAGAACGTACGCAGCAACGGCCGGATTTTCAGCTTCGTCTTGAAGAATTCTTGCGAGAGAAGATACCGGCACATCTACGATTCACGGTTCATTGGCTTCCTCCGAAAGAGCTAGCCCTATTTGTCAAGGACTATAAGGCATGGAGAAAAGCTTGGGCCGATAATGACAACAAAGAGATTGGCCGCACCGGAGAAATCTTAAAGAATAATCTGATACGAATAAATATCGAACTTTAAATTTACCCTTATGTCAACCAGATATCGAACTACCTACCACGGCATTTTATTGGGCTTATTACTTCATGTAATCATGGCACAAGCCGTTAACGCCCAAAGAAGTCTCTCGGAGCGATTGGATTATTTCCGGAGTTTAGGAGAGCGGACCGAGTTGGAACTGGAAGAGATTCGTACCCCGATCGTCTCTTACCAGACTCTTATGGACTCGATCACCCAGCGTATCTTAACGGAACAATGCGGTTATATCGTTTATCCCGCTGAATTGGGGAATGCTTTCACTTTCGTAACAAACCCGGACGCAAACCAAGCGATCTCACGTTTGGGTTATTTACAGTCCCCAAGTTCTTTATTACCCGATCATGTAGAGCAATGCGCATATACACCTTGGCTGTTCGGAAACGAGTTATTAACCGCATCCAAGAATAAAGCCAATGCGGATCCTCTCTGCCGCTTCTTCGATGAAAAGCTTGGCCCAGTCAAAGTAACGCAAGCTTTGTGGTATTATTTCAATAAAAGAGAACCGGAAAAGATCTTGCCTCCCCCTACCGTCGAGAATATGTATTTCTTCAAAGGTAAAACCGGAGATCTGGATAATATGCAATCGTTGCTCAACTCCGATAAACAAGGCTATATCATTTGTCCCGTATGGACAGAAGATGTTACAGGTGTTCTGGACAACCCGGACGAGAATCCTTCTATCAGAGGAAGCGGAACGATTGAGTTTTTCATCAAGGAAGCTCCCCTTTCCATCGCCCTCAACATCACGCCTTGGGAAGAAGACGCCATTGGATACCGAGAAACCGATTTCATCCCATTCGTTTACGACACCACTTACACGCAAGCCGTAAAGAACTGGTTGCTATCCGTGCGTGAGCTGCGTCCCTCCACGATTCGTACGTTCTTCTGTTATTTCGATAAACGTAGCAAAGAAGAGATCGCCGCACAAAAGAAAAAGGGAAATTGCAGTATTCCCGTATTCAAGGTAGATGGCGCATCATCAGAAACCAAACGCCTATCCGAACGCCTAAGTCAATACAACCAACGAGCTTTTCCGATCGTACCGTATTGGCTGCAATCCGTATATGAGCAATTACCGGCAAACCTTATCCGGAAATTCAGCCGAATGGAATATCTAGGGTATGTAGTGGATACAGAAAGCAGGCAACCTAGCCAAGTAAGCGACTGGCAACAACAGGAGTGCTTGATAGATATGCCCGTTTATTCGGATACACCCGTCGATTTACTAGTCCTATTCCGAAACTCAAAAGCGACGAATGATTTCTTAAGATCGAAAGAATCCCAGATGGCTCTTTTAAATAACTTATTCACAAAGGGTACCGGTACGATCAACCGAAACCCGTCTCTCCGGAAACTCAACGGATTGACTCTTTACTTCCCTGATTTCGATTTTAAACTGGAGAACCGGAGAGAACTTGTACAATTCGTGAAGTCCACTAGTTTCGTAATCGATTCTTTTTGCGTGGATGGTAATAAAATATATAAAAACTACGATCTAAATGTCATATTCCCTATCAAGGAGAAAAAGCATATCGGTTATCTATCCATTCTATTGAAATACCAATTGGTAGACCGCCTTTGTTTCGTCGATTACGATGAAATGGGCGTTCCCGTAACTACTTGCGAAAATCGAGAGAATAAGCAAGAACCAGTACTCAAGATGGTCATGTATGAGGAAGAATGCGAGGTATCCTTACTAGATAATCTTTTCAACTCTTTATTCTATTTGCTAAATCCTTTTCCGCAAGGCGAGCAACTCACCAGTTGCTCCGATGATCTGGCGCAACTGGCAAATACGGAATTCTCCAACCCGATGCTTATTTATTTCGTATTGGGTGATATATTCTTATTTCTCATACTATTAATCCTAATCACCCTGTATATGACATCCAGTAAGTTCTACATGTTGGCACAACATTATAAGCGATATGTCTTGCCTCTATTACTGGTATTCATATCCGAGATCGTATTGGTATTATACCTAATCACCAATATCGTATCCTCACGGGAAACTTTCGACATATGGACTCAAATGATACTGTTGGCGCTCCCACTCTTCTTTTTTCTCTTAATCATCGTACCGATCGGGCACCGGGAAAGAGAGCCGTTGCCTTAAATCACCACCGGCCCTCTTTATTCAATTCCCGGCGGATCGCCATAGATAAGATATCGGAATCTAGCCGGGGAGTGTCTTGCTTTAGCAACCGAAGGGCACAACGCCGGATCACATTCGAGATGGTGCCACCCGATAACTCATAAGTAGCTGCCATACGGATCATTTTGTCCGCATCCGCAGGTAGCCAAGAAGAGGGAAGCATTCTACGCCATAATTCCTCACGTAAGTCTTGATCCGGCATCGGGAAATAGATAATAGACTGGAAACGACGGGAGAAAGCTTCATCAATATTACTCTTTAAGTTTGTGGCTAAAACAACGGTTCCCGGGAAATCCTCGATCCGTTGCAGCAAATAAGCGATCTCTTGATTCGAATGGCGATCATTAGAAGTGTTCGTCGAGGTTCGTTTACCGAATAAGGCATCCGCCTCATCGAAAAAGAGAATCCAATTTCGGTTTTCCGCTTGGTCGAATACATTCGCAAGGTTCTTTTCAGTCTCGCCGATATATTTGGAGACAATCATGGAAAGATCGATACGATATACATCCATCCCGTTCTTCTTGCCAATCAAGGTTGCGCAAAGCGTCTTACCCGTTCCCGGCGGGCCATAAAACAAAGTGCGGTAACCGGCCTTCAAAAAACGACTCAATCCCCAGTCCGAAAGGATGACCCGATGCCCCGTAATCCAATTATTTATCTCCTCCAACTCCTCACGCACATAATAAGGCAATACGGCATCTTCCCAATTCAAAGCCGTACTAATCCGTTTGGCCGGAAAACCCATATTATAGTCCGGCTTATATTCTCCCTCAAAAGATAAACGGTACAAGAAATCCTCCGATATACGCAGTTGTCCGCTCAAGAACGGTTCACCATTCCCGGCTCCTTCCAAGCCAACGACGTGATACATATGGAACCAATGCTCCTCACGAAATAGACGAACCACTTCCAGACGGCGTTCCACACGATCGCCCGCCAACAGGAAAACGACCGTCTCGCCCGTTGGCAAGAATCCTCCGTGCGATAGTCCTTTCCAACCGCCAAATTCCGTATAAGGACGGTCAAAATTCTTATTATGCACAAAAAAAATATCCAACATCTGCGGAGAAAGATGAGGCATTAAGGCCAACATCAACACCATCCACTCGTCGAAAGTAGGATCGACCTGTTCCGGCAACAACGCCTTCCAAAGCGGTCCTGCCTTCGGGAGTGGGATATCATAGACGGAAGATAAATCGCACTCCTGCCGGAAATACAAACGAATGGAGACATCCAATACCCGCTGGAACCAATCGATCCACTCGTTCATAAGACAGAAGCAGCTTTAGCACCCATCACATCCGCCTCGTGTTCCAAGGATAAATCATCGTTAACGGCCATTCCACCTACCTCGGTAGTAGGCTGCACACGTCCCTCGGCTTGCTGGATGACGTGTGTCAACTCATGTCCCAATAGCTGCTGTCCGGCAGACGTATCCGGTTTGAATTGTCCCGGGGCGAAATGGATATCCGTACCTTGCGTATATGCCAAAGCCCCAACCTCCGGCGCTTTCGATGAATCCGGGTGTACACGTACCGATGAGAAATCCGTCCCGAAGGAAGACTCCATGCCTTGGATTACATGATCCGGAATCCCTGTCTGGTTCTTAGTTTGCCGTTGGGCCACAAATTTTCCTTGAAGAAGCTCATCCTCATCTTCCACATCCCGCTGAACGGCGAACTTACCTTGCAGCAAATCATCCTCATCCATTGCGTCACGTTGCATAGTTTCCACCATTTTAGCCTGCAAGGCAGATTGTACCCGGTTATCTTCCATCAATTGTGTTGATTCACCTTTACGGTTTTGAAATACCCGCGAAGGTCCTTCTTGAATCTGTATCCGATCCGCATTCATAATGTTATCTTTTAATGTTATTTACCGCCACTTTACTCTAAGTATTTTTTCCATCCATGGAGTTTTAATGAACCTGAAGTTCCAAGCAATCGAATCTAACAAGACGTCAAAAGCTCTCTCCTCGACCGTTAGCGTCCAATTATTCTTCTCCATCTTTAACACTCCCTTTCTCCGGATAAAAGTACTTTGAAGACCTTCCCAGCTCGTATTCCTCATCTTATCCCAATTCATAAGTACCGCTTTCTTCAATTGCTCTATCATCTCTAATTCATTCTCAGCTAAATCACACGAGCGAGGAAGCGGTTCCGGACTATCATAGCCCGTCAAGACTTTGCTTAAGAATAATTCTGGCTCCGGGATTTCCTTCTCATCCGTTACAAAACGTTGAGACGCAAAAATGGCCTTCACTTGGCATTCTCTCGATTTAAAGCCACGTCTGTCATCACTCAAGTAGCCTAACCTATGAAAAAGTATTGGCAGATAGACGGCTATGATCGTCAAGCCCGCATTGTTAATAGACACGCCATGATCTTCTAACTGGCCATTCAAAACATCCATATCCATATTATTTTTAAGTTGATATATAAAAACTGACAATTCAGATAAATTAGTTGTATGTCGACATATAAAAGTCTCTATCTTATGTAATTTCTCCTCGGGCACAGACTCCCTCAAATGCTGCCAAAAGAGGAACAACAATCCATCTTTGGAGTAATTCCGGTAAACGTTGCCGGAAAGAGCCTGTAACCACCCCAACCAAAGGTTCTCTTCCAACCCGAAGCTATTGAGACGAAACAAGCGGATTACCTCCTCGACAAGTAAGCGCAAAGCGGGAGTTGCCCCTGTATATAATTCCTCCAATAATTCCATCTTTTGGGAATTGGACGGATAGATAGCGGGAAAAGCAGTACGGATGGGAAGCTCGGGCGCTTTCCCCGGTTTCGTGCCCAGTAAAGCATCCATGGTACGTGTAAACGCATCCATATTCTCCAACATACACTCATGCAATAACAAGCGCAGCCGAGCAGCATCTCCAAATGTACGATTCTCTTTTACATTCGTAAGGTATTGGATCAAGGATACCTGATTCGGAAAAGCCAGACCGTATTCACGGATGACAAGCAGTAATAAGGAAGCGAAGATACGAGCGGCCTCTATCGGTTCTTCCACCCTTATTCCAGATGAAGGAATATCCTTCAATTGCCGTAATTGGTCCAGTAATATTTTCGAGTTCGTCTTCTCCAAACCACTCACGTACTCGAATAGATCGCCCAGCGGTTCATCGGAACGGCCCGTGATTATAAATTGTCCCAACCGATACGCTTTCCTCTCCTCATTCAACCAAACAGAGAATAAAAGCTCGGGAGATTCCTTATCCATATCCTCGTACAGCAGGTCTATTATCTCACGTAACTCTTCCGGAACCCACGGATATTCCCCATGTGTTCCCTCATGAAAATAGGAGATCAACTCCCGCACCGTGATATTATAATGAGCAGAGAACTGTCCCAACACCGAACATACGAATTGTTTCCGGCTAAAAGCGGTTAATGGCCCGCTAAACAGTACCAGAAAAATAAACTCCCATTTCAACAGCCGGAACTCGCCGCCCACCCTTCCTTCCAAACGCCCTTGCTCTTTCCCCTTATCCAGCGTCTGCGCATACCGGATAATGAAATGGCTTTCCACCGGAACGATTTGCCTAACCACCGAATAGATTTGCTCCTCGCGCAAGGAACGGATAAAGCGACGGCACAAACCGGAATTAGACAACCGATCTTTCAAATCTTCCGGGTAATAAACGGATATATCGGCGGGAGAATCATCGAGAGCATTCAAGTACAAAGCAATGATCAATTCCCGAACGGCTGGATAAGCCGTTAGCAGCCCACTTGCCAAGGTACGGTAAAAATATCCCAATAACTCCATTACCGTCAGATTGTAATGCGCCGCCAATTCCTTTAACACGGAGAAGGCAAACTGATGGCGGGAAAATACGCTTCCCCCCCTACCGAAAATAACCTCGAAGATAAACACCCATTTCAGTATCCTGAAATCATTCCCGGCTTTCCCTTCGAGCATACCCAATTCCTTCTCCTTATCCAACGCTCTCGCATAGTCGATGACAAACGGACTCTCCGCAGGGATCACCTGTTCCACGATCTGGTAAATCTGTTCCTCATTATACCCGGATAAGAAAGTCAAGCTCTTCTCCCGCCGCACGAGCAAAGCCTTCAATTCTTCCAGAGAAAAAAGAGAGAGATTTTTAGTGAATTCCTTTTCCGATAATGTCTCTAGCCGGATATCCTTCAAGAGCGACAATAACTCGGGCATGAACAAGCGGGTAGAGGCGAACTTATCTAAATCATACGTCAGCATCCCCAGTAAATCCACAAAAGAAATGGAATAATAGCCGGATAATTCCCGCAGCGTGTACGTCACCATTTGTTTCCGGTTGAAATAGCCTTGATCCTGAGATAATAAATATCCCCATAGGATTATCCAGATGGCGTTTCTGTAATCATTCTTCCCTATCTCCGGACGCTTTATCTCGGGATAAGAGTCTTGCAAGAAACGGGCATAAGCGTTTATAAACGAGCTTTCCGAGGGTGCCACCACATGTACCAAACGTTCTTGATAGATATCATCCAATTGAAAGACCAGACGTTTACGAATGGTAAGCGCCTTTCCCTTCTCACGCAGGAAATGACTTAATTCTATCGGGGATATTCGTACTAATTTATCTAGAAGTTCCGGTAAGGTGAGCCTCTCCTCTTCCAGCCAAGGCCAATATCCGTGCGACATATAATAGGTAAATACTTCCAGCCAAGATTGCCTGATGGGAACAACTGCGATTCGGTCGGGATGCTCTTCCTTACTTCGCAAATAAGAAGCGAAAGTCTCGTCCAGTCTCTCTGCCAGTCTACGGGGGAATTGCTCATAGAATTCATCTTCTTCTAGCTCACCTAGATCCAAGTCTAAACTCTCGATCCGGATCAACTCATCTTCCGTATCATAACGGCTTAAAATCTCATCCACGATCCCTTCTAAAGAGGTTCGGTTAAAGGTATCCCAACGACCATATAAATCATGAACGAAAGGTTCCCGATCCGCAACTAAATCTAGTTTTAAGGTGCCTATTGTTATCATATGGTTTGCAGGGTATTTCAGTCTTTATTAGATGCATGCAATATCTATATTATTCTTCGATTAAACAAGTATTATCCAGATTCTTTTCCACAAAAACATATAAAAGTTGATTGTGCCAGAATAAAACTTATGCGTACCTATAGGTAAGCCTGATCGGTACCTATTCTATTCTTAAATTATCGCCACTGATTTTACAATCAGCGGCGGCATTTGTATATTCAGCGGCTGTGAATATAAATTCAGCGCCGCCAAATTAAGAAATAGAGCTTATTCGACAAAGAATATATAGGCTCTTGGAGAAGTATTTCGTAGGGAGAGAAGCGTTTTTCCTCCAACAGAGAGAGATATCAAAGATATTTACGTAAATTTGCCATTCAGTTACAATTTATCAACCTAAATTCTTTATTTACATGGAATCTGTAATGAAAAAAACAGCCGCCACAAGCTTGTTAGCCTCTTGTGCGGTATCGCTGGCCTTGTTTTCCTCTTGTGCCAGTCAAGAACAAAACACACTTACTCCCGAGGAAATCGCTGACGGATGGGTTCTGCTTTTTGATGGAAAGACATTGGATGGTTGGAAAGATTACAACGGGACTACATTGACACAGCCTTGGCATGTAGTGGATGGTTGTATACAAGCCAAAGGAGATGGTAGCGACGCTAGTGGCTACATCGTAACCGATAAAGAGTATGAGAACTTCGAGCTTTCTTGGGACTGGAAATTGTCCAAGGGTGGCAATAGCGGTATGTTGTACCATGTGGTAGAGCGTCCCCAATTCGCTGTTCCTTACGTAACGGGGCCGGAGTATCAATTGATCGACGAGCCGAACTTCCCGGACCCATTGGAAGAGTGGCAGAAATTAGGTGTGGATTACGCAATGCATTTGCCGGATAAATCCAAGATGAAGGTGAATCCGCAAGGCGAATGGAACAACTCCAAGATCGTATTCGATAATGGACATGTGGAACATTGGTTGAACGGACAAAAGATCCTAGAGTTCGAGGCATGGACAGACGATTGGCACGCTAAGAAAAATAGCGGCAAATGGGCCAACGCGCCGGAATACGGATTGGCGAAAAAAGGTGTGCTTTGCTTGCAAGATCATGGTTATCCCGCATCTTTCCGTAACTTGAAGATCAAAGAACTTCCTCGTAAGGCCGGTAAGGAAGTGAACTTGTTCAACGGCGTGGATTTGACGGGATGGGAACCATACGGTACGGAGAAATGGTACGTAAAAGACGGTTTATTGGTTTGCGAAAGTGGTCCCGATAAGCAATACGGTTATCTCGCTACCCGTGATTATTATGATGATTTTGATCTGACCGTAGAGTTTAAGCAAGAGGCTGACGGAAACTCCGGCGTATTCATCCGCTCTTTCGTTGAGGAAGGCGTGAAAGTAAACGGCTGGCAGGTAGAAGTAGCTCCGAAGGGTCACGATACAGGTGGTATCTATGAGTCGTACGGACGTGGCTGGTTGGTTCAGATTCCGGATGAGAAAGAGAATATCTTGAAAGAAGGCGATTGGAACACGATGCGTATCAAAGTACAAGGCGATAACGTACAGACTTGGCTGAACGGACAGGAAATGGTAAACTTGAATGATGAGAAGATCGGAGCGGGTAAAGGCCGCATCGCCCTTCAGATTCACGACGGTGGAGGCATCAAGGTTCTTTGGCGAAATTTAAAACTTACGACATTATAATAGAACGAAGCTAGATTATAAACCAAATAAGGTGTTTCAAAAGAAGTCTTTTTGAAGCACCTTATTTTTATCATTGATAACACCCTCTTTTATCACTGGATTTTATGAATAAACTTATCTTTACAGCTATCCTTTCGGGATTTGCCGGCCTCTACGCCATGGGCCAGAACGAGATCCGGCTTATGGACATGGACCTAAATAAATCCTACCAAACTTACGGTGGCGCCGTCAAAGGGAAATCAGTTACCAACGAGCCCGCCTCTATACAAGGAAAAACGTATGATGACGTGATCGGGGTACAAGCCAAAAGTCATATCAAGATCGATTTACACAAGAATGCGTCACGCTTTCAAGCGCAGGTCGGGATCGCCGACTCACATATCGATTATACGGATAAAAGCCTCACGGTTATCCCTTTTGTTGACGGAACGAAAATGTATTTCGATACCCGAAAAAACGCCAAGACATTTGTTGGTCTAGAAGGTAAAGACGGAAAAGTACATCCGGGCTCGGCCTTATTTATCTTGAAAGGAGATGACAAGGAGCTTTATAACAGCGGTATCGTCAAACTTGGCGATGCCCCGAAAACAATCGATATCCCCCTAAATGGCATAAAGATATTGGATCTTATTGTAGAGCCTACCGACGATGGACCTAGCGGAGATCATGCCTTATGGATCACGCCCCAAATAGAGTATATGGAGATCATCCCCTCGATCGTCTCCACGAGCTATCAAGGGAAAGGGCCGGAAGTATCATCCGGTACGGAGAAGAAATTACTTGATAAAATCAAGCAATTACCCCAACAAGGGCTTCCTTTGGAAAACACCTCTTTCGACTGGCTTTTACAACCCTCACGATCAAAAGCCGGCATATATGCGACTCCCGATGGCAAAAGCATCTTATTGTCAAACGGAATGGTAGCACGTATGTTCCGTGTCTTACCCAATCTTTCCACTCTCGATATCTTTAACCGGATGACCGGAGAAAGTATGCTTCGTGCCGTAAGTAGCGAAGGTAGTTTGACGATTGACGGGAAACGTTGGGAACTTGGCGGGCTGGCCGGCCAGCCCGAGCGCGGATACTTCCAAATGGAATGGGTCGACCAGATGACTACTCGCCCCGGTTCTTTTCTCATTGAGGATTTCCGCATAGAAGAGCTGCAGGAAGATATCAAATGGGCCAGAAGCCGCTGGGCACTGAATAAGAACGTACCTACAGGGAAAAGACTGACTTTCGTATTGAAAGGAGAGAAAGAAACAGAAGGTGTCACCGTAGAACTCCATTACGACTTATACGATCACATCCCGGTTATCCGGAAAAGTATGGAGGTTACCAACAATACCCCGCAGTCCATAGATATCGATGCCTTTCAATTGGAATATCTGGCATTCGCCGAACCGGAGTCGCCCGGCGGTGGAGATCCCTCTAAATTCAGGCTCCCGAACATACATGTAGAAAGCGATTATGCTTGTGGCGGAGAGTTTACCGAGCGGGAAACCGATATCACGGAGAAATGGGTGGCCGATCCGGAATATACCTCCCAACGCAATTATCCTTTGCTAACACCTTGTATATTAGATATATCGCCCAAGATAGGTCCTGATTATACCCTAGCGGCGGGCCAGAAATTCAAATCTTTTAGCGTATACGAGATGCCGTTCGACAGCGATGATCGGGAACGAAAGGGTTTGTTTAAACGACGCTTACATTATACGGTAGCTCCATGGGCTACGGAGAATCCGATCTTCATGCACCTTACCTCTTCCGATCCGGATGTTATTCGTACCGCTATCGATCAATGCGCTACCGTTGGATACGAGATGGTTATCATCAGCTTTGGATCCGGATTGAACGCCGAGGATATCTCAGAAGAAAATATCGCCAAATATAAATCTTTGGTGGATTACGCCCGCAACAAAGGTGTAGAGTTAGGGTGTTACTCCCTCTTATCAAGCCGTTGGATCAGCGACGAGGTAGATGTTATCAATCCCAAGACAGGTAAACGAGGGGGGATGCGCTTCGGTAGCGCTCCCTGCCTTTGCAGCGATTGGGGATATGAGTATTTCCATCATATACGAACCTTCTTCGAGCATACGGGCATGCGTTGCTTCGAGCACGACGGCTCCTATCCCGGCGACGTATGTGCATCTACCCACCATACCTATCATAAAGGGCTGGAAGATTCCCAATGGAATCAGTTCCATAAGATAACCGATCTCTATCGTTGGATGTGCGAGAATGGCATTTATATCAATGTTCCCGATTTCTATTTCTTGAACGGGTCTACCAAGACAGGCATTGGTTACCGTGAAGCCAACTGGTCGCTTCCCCGGGATCGACAGATCATCCATGCCCGCCAATTGAATTATGATGGTACATGGGATCGGATGGCTTCGGCATGCTGGAGCTTTGTTCCTCTCGTGGAGTATCAAGGAGGAGGAGAGGCCGCTACCTTGGAGCCCCTCCACGAACACTTGTTCGAATACAAAACACATATGATGCAAAATTACGGAGCTGGTGTCCAAGCTTGCTATCGAGGCCCACGTCTGTATGATACCCCGGAGACCCAAGCGGCCGTAACCGAGGTTATTCAATGGTATAAGAAATACCGCGATATACTCAACAGCGATATGATCCATTTACGCCGACCGGACGCACGAGACTGGGACGGGTTCATACACGTCAATCCTCACAAGAAGGAGAAAGGTCTAGCCATGTTCTTCAATCCGACCCATCAAGAGATCACCCGTACGATCCATATCCCACTCTATTATACCGGCCTGACACAAACAGCCCGCATCCGGGAAAAAGAGCAAAAGCCTGTCACCTACAAACTGAACCGGGACTATACAGTGGAGCTTACGGTTAAAATCCCTGCCAACGGATATACTTGGTATGTGGTTGAAGCAGCCGATTAGAACTAAAATGGCCGGGATAATCGCTACCCCGGCCATTTTATCTATCTATAGACTTCTTTATCTACGTCCGTTACCTAGATGTTTTCTGCCATGTTTATTCCCTTTAGGCTGCTGTTTCTCCAGATATTGTTTGTATTGTTCCTCCGTCAATATCTTTTTCATCTGGGCGTTCTTATCCTCACGCATGGCCAACATCTTTTCCCGTTGCTTCTCACGCTCAGCCTTCATCGCCTCACGTTCTTTCTGAGCCTTTTCCATATACTCTTTTTGAAGTTTACGGAACTCCACCGCTTGTTTCTCATCTAACTTCAAGTCGGCGATCATCTTCTCGCAACGTGCGGACGGATCCATCTTACGCTTGTCCATACGCCTGTTCTCACGAGCGAACACAGAAGTTGAACTCAACAATACAACCAAACACAATCCTATTACCTTTTTCATAAACTACTACTTATTACTTTTATTATAAATTACCTGTTTATGAAGCGCTTCGAAAAAATAGACATCGATAAAAAGGAAAGGTTTAATCACAAATAACATTTAACATTTTACCACAGGCCATTTACCATCTCGGAATCTCCAAATCATCCTTACTGGGCAATGCCGGGAATTTAGCGTGTGGTTCCGCCTGATACCAGAAAGTAGTCGATGAGATATCCGACTTTTGATTATTATACCTACCATCGTGCCGCCAACCCAAATCTTGAATCGTAACCTTCAGATCCTTTTCAAAACGAACCGGGTCCAAGATATGCCAGCGATACAAGCCGAACGCCGTAACAGCCCGATATAGGCCATCCGGACGGATCACTTGGTGCATTCCCGCATAAGGAGTGGTGAATTCTTGGTATTGATGTGTTTTCTGATTCTCGAAGTTATACGAACCGCAGAAATAATCCTCCGTACCTGTTCCACAGATGGTCGGGTATTCCTTGTCGCCATCCATATAGAACTTGATCTCTCCTTCACCCCACCAACAGTTATCATTGACACGCCAAGCTAAATAAGTTCCGACATATTGTCCCTTTCCCTTGATTCCATCCACCAACGTATGGATAGAGCCTTGTGTCGGGTTGGAACGGCGGAACTGCGCATGGAAATATCCCTCATCCTCCGGCACTTCCGTCAAGGTATAATTAATCTGGTAATACAAACGCATCTCTTCCGCATTATTAATATTCTCCAACGTTATGCGTGCTTTCTTACGGAACGGCATCTTCCAGTAGCAATTGAAAGAGCTCCCGGGATTTACACAGACCGCCAACGAGGAAAGTTGGGCATACTCATTAAAAGCACTGGCGAAGAAATCCCCGACCGGACATTCAACCGAAGGCTCTTTCTCGTCGTCCCAATACATACGGAGTATCGAGAATCGCCAGTTGCCAGTGGGAGTCATCCATATCTGCTGGATAGCCCCCGGGCCATCAATCTCCGCGATAGTAACTGTCTCCCCCGGTTTCACGATAATAAAAGGATTTACTTTCCAGCCTTTCCCCAAATCTTTCGCTGGGCCAGCTGCATTCGCCTTATTCCGGACATCCTTATCTCTCACGGGATCAGCCATCGCTCCTTTCCCTTTCTCCCCCGTAAAATTCTCCGGACTGATCGAACGACTCTGCGCATTCGACAAACGAGAAAGGTTTCCCATATTCATATCCAACCCGTTAAAAGGATACTGCTGGGCATTCGCCCAAAAACTTAACAGCAAAAAGGCTAACAGCAAAACATTGATCTTCTTCATAATGACTTTTATTATTTAAAATTTATACATCGTCTACCTATCATCCGCCTCCAAAATTAAGATCCAATCATTTCCCCTCTCTCCCGCTTCTCCGGGCGCATTGAATGTACGAATTCCCTTATTCTCGACCGCTCCGATCAAAGTTCTCGCCCCATTCCTCGGATTGAACCAATAAGCTTTACCAAAAGATCGCAATTTACTCATTTGTATTCTTACATCCTGCCCTTGACTCAAATAAACTAAAATAAAAGTCTTATCTTTTGCTAAAACTGGAGTGATATAACTTGCGTCATTGTAATTAACTCCAAACAAAACGGATAGATCCGGACGGAAACGCTCTAACGGATACATCGTAAACAAAGACTTTACATAGCGCATACATTCGGCTCCCGGCCTATCCAACGCACCATCCCAAAACGTGAGGCATGGTACATGATATTTACCTCCGGGCTTATACATTTGCCAAATAGCGTTATTCCCATATGTATATCCGGCAGCTCCAGACAAATAAGTCCAATAAGCCTGCATACGAATATCATAGTCATCGTAAATTCCATCCGTAAAATAAGTCGTATCCTTAATCAACCCGTTATCACCTATTATGTCCTCCTTTTTCTTCCCGAATTTAGCATAATCAAAATATTCCCAGAAACGAACCGGTATGTCCTCGTATGAAGGTTCCGCATTTACAAACGGTTTAATCGGACTCAATTGAGCATACATACCCGAAAAACGATATACCGGATCCATCCGGCGGTAATGTCCGCTTTGGAGAATATTGAATGATAGCCAAGACTCATTGTGAAACCAATAATGCGAGGAAATCTCTCCTGTCGGATGATAGGACATTAGTTGTGTTCCTCCATTTCCTTCTTGAATTCCTTTCGCCATAGACTGCCAGATTTCAAACTCCTTATCCGTAACTACATTTCTATCGCCACCAAGAATCCATATTACAGCTTCGTTTTTATACCGGGTTCCCAGTATTTTCCCGTACGTATACGCATTATCTGGGTTAAACAAAGCCGGATTTCCGTCTTTCTCTACCACATTACTCGCCCAAGTAGGTAAAAGCCCAATATACAGTCCTCGTTTTCCAGCCTCTCGAATCACGAAATCCACCAACTCAAAGTATCCTTCCGTGATTTGGGTAGGATTCTTATCAATCAAGGGCAAATATCCGTACGCATTCGGTTTATCCAAACCATCCAGTTCAGATAAGATAACAGCCTGTATTACCGTAAAGCCCTTTTTTTGCCGGTTATCCAGATAATGAACGATCTCCTCCTTATCCAATACATGAAATAACTCCCAAGCCGTATCCCCCAGCCATAAAAAGGCACCGCCCTCTTTCTTATAAATAATAGGATCGTTCGGACGGACGATCAAATCTTGAGCCAAACAACCCAATACACAAAAAGCTAGACAAAACAAAAGATATTTTCGCATACTAATTCTTTTTAAGATTAAAAACTTACATTATAAATCTCCACGGACCCCACATTATCGAAGCATGAGGCTGGGCTAACTTTCCCACTCTCACAAACTAATCGAACATTCCGTAAAATCACTCGATCTAAATTATGAAGGTAAAGCCCCCAGCAAGGGAGCGCACGATAATCTGTCAATGGCTTCGAGGGAGTACGTCCTACTATTTCTTGATCTTTATTCCCAATATACGATAAGGAAACATCCGAAAGCCGGACATCTTTCAAACTACTATCTCCCCAACTCTCTACCGAGGCGGCCGCTTTCATTAAACGTGTACCTCTTATATGCTCCAGACAGATCCGCTCTCCCCGGTTCCCCTCATTCAATGTGACTAGAAACGGATTATCCAATTGATCAAAAGAACAGCTAGATATCAATATATCCTTTATTTCCCCAAACGCAGGGAACCATGCGCCCGGTTGGAGCAATATCCCAGAAAGCATATTCCTACGTTTTTGCTCACCGGAAGTCCGATGTGGATATTTTCCCGGACCTCTAAATTCACAATCAACGATCTTTAAACCAGTAGCCGGCATTATCAACCTTATCCCATTGCACGATGAGTTCATATAACAATTCTCTATTACCACATTCTTCCATAGCCCACCCGCAACAGCATCATCACCCGTATTAAAACGGCAATTTCGGATACGGATATCTTTTCCGCCACGAATATGAATCCCATCCCATCCTTCCTCCACTAAAAGATTATCGAAAGAAGCCCTTTCAATATCATAACTCATAAAAGCATAGTTCGATGCTCTTCGTAGTTTAACTCCCGATATCTTAATCCCTTTCGATCTCGACAAAAAGAGAATATGAGGGCCTCTCATCCCTTCTTCACCTTTTTTATCTTGAATATGGGCACCATCGATTACCCCCTCTCCTGTAATTGACACATCTTCAACTTGATCTCCTAAAAGCAATGCCTTGTTCCAATTCCGGGGTTTTACTTTATAATAAGTCTCATCTTGATTAAGATCGGATATAGAACGGTACTTTTCCAGATTATTTATGCCTTTCACTACGGCATTACTTTCTAAAAATAAGTTTACTTTACTTCTCAGCAGAATACTTCCTGTCAAAAACGTTCCCTCCGGAATGATAACCGTTCCTCCCCCTCTCAAGGTACAAGCTTCTATTGTCCTGTTGATGAACTGGGTATTGTCTGTTATTCCATCTCCTTTAGCTCCAAAATCCACGATATTATAGGTGCTATCATCATTTGAGGCCCAACCTATCCGCATAAAGAGCATAAACAATACAAAGAGACTCCCCCGAAAGACTCTTACTTTCGACACATCTATCATCTTCATTATTCAATAAGATTTAATATGATCATAAAGGAATAAAAAAAGAATAGGATTAGCGATCCCAAGAGAACCATCCTATTCCTTTTCTTTGATGAACTTTTCAACAAGTTATATCTACTCGTTCTCGTAACCTATGCTTTGTGTCATATTCGGATTATTCTCCATTTCAACCTTGGGTATCGGGAAATACAAATCTTTCGCATCATAATGCGGATTACCAACACGTGTCTTTCCATACCAACGGCTAATCTCCTCATCCAAGACCTTCCAGCGGCAAACATCTTGCCAATGTTGTACGCCCTCACCGCAGAACTCCATGAAACGTTCCTCCCGAATCGCATCTCTCAAAGCTTCTCCACTAGCCGTTATATCATGGGAACTATCTCCATTATAAGCTCTTCTTCTTACCAGATTCATATAGTTCCGGGCATTTACCTCATCTCCCGTAGCCTGACAAGCTTCCGCATACATCAAATATACATCCGCCAAACGCATCAAATACATATTAATACCAACCCCTAAATTCAACTCATTCACCGTACTTTTCAACGGATTGTATTTTCGCATGCTCCAACCTTGAATGTCAGCCTCCGTATCCTTATATTTCAGAACCTGCGTCTGCTGTCCATTCATAATAACAGGAGTTCCCGGACGCAAAGCGGCGATATCCAAACGAGGATCTCCATTAAAACGTTTAATATTCGCATCATGAAAGAAAATATTACCCCAACCGGCCGCCTCAACATCTCCACTTGCGTTCTGGAAACATAAGGCAGCGATCAATCCATATTGAGAACCTTCTCCATACCAAAAATATCCGGAAGTATCCCCATTACGGAAATTAATCTCTAAGATCGATTCTCTATTAAATTTCTCCTGATCCTCATTAAACATCTTCGCATATTCATTGAAAGGGAGCAATTCTTTTCCGGAAGAATCAATAACCTCTTTCAACGCTTTCTTTGCCGCATCATAATTACCCATATACAAATTCGCTTGCCCGATGTAACTAGCAACGGCAACAGAGGTTGGACGTGGATAGTCCGCCCTCTCTTCCCATACAGCAGGTAGCAAAAGTTTGGCTGCCTCATAATCTTTCAAGATCTGATCGTAAACCTCGGCCACCGTGCTACGTTCTATATTTAGCATATCCGGAGTCGATGCTACCTGTAAACGAACAGGTACACCTTTTCTATCGCCCTCCCCGTTGCAAGGATATCCCTCTCCAAAAAACGCTACTAACTGTTGGTGTGCCCAACCTCTCCAAAACAAAGCTTCTCCCTTCATCTGCGAAAGCCTTACTAAATCCGCATCTGTAAACTTCTCCTTGTCGATTCTTTCCAATTGCTCCAATACGGTATTCGCACAAGAAATCATTTTATAATAACCAATCCATAACGTCCCAATGTAAGCATTATCAGAAGTCACTTGATTGGTCGCCAACTGGTTCCAGTTGGCGTCACCAGTCCAAGCCATATCTACCGTATGATCCACACAGAATGTCCCTTTCGCCATAACCCTCTTTCCATACAAAGGCACAGCGACCATATTCGCATAAACTGATGTTACGATAGTCTCCATATCCGCCATAGATTTAGGGTAGACACTTGGAGATAACGCACTGGGATTTGATAAATCCAGAAAACTATCCGAACAACTATTAAAAGTTAACGCAGCAGCTAATAATATAACTAATTTCTTCATCTTCCTATTAATTTAGAGGGTTAAACTTAAACCGCCCATAATGGTGCGGGTGGATAGAGCCCGTTTCACAGAATACATATTTCGTTCCAAATATCCACCACCCAATTCAGGATCTCCTTGAAACTTTGTGATAATAAATAAATTATCGCAATTAATATAAAACTTCAAACCTTCTATCTTCAAATGAGAAAGTATTGATTTCGGTAAATTATAGCCGAAATGTAAATTCTTCAATTTAAAGAAAGAACCATCCTCCACAAAATAAGAGGAGACATTCTTGAAGTTTCCATTCGGGTCCTCTTTCGTTACTCGAGGATGTGAAGTTGCCCGGTTCGTCGGACTCCACGCCTCATATACCTTATAAGTCGTATTATAGTCGCCATAGAAACTTCTTTCATAAAGCTTAGCGCTATTAAAGACATCAACACCTGCGTTTCCTAACCAGCCCATACTTAAATCAAAGCCTTTCCATGACAAATTTATATTCAATCCATACATCAAATCCGGCCAAGGATTACCGATATATGTCTTATCCTCATTCGTCACCTTTCCGTCTCCATTTAAATCCTTATATTTCAAATCACCCGGAGCCGTACCTGCTTGTTGGTACAATCCATCCGGAGATTGAGCGTTTAAGGCATCGATTTCCGCTTGGTCTTGAATAATACCATCCACGACATATCCATACATCTGTCCCATCGGTTGTCCATTTTCCGTACGATAAATAGAACTATTCAAAGCCGCATCGCTTCCAGCCCAAATGATCGGATTCACTTGGTCACTTAACTTTACCACTTTGTTCTTGTTGGTAGACAACGTAAAAGCCACGTCATACCTAAAATCTTTATAGGAATCCCTCCATTGAACCATCCATTCGAAACCTCTATTGCTTATCTTTCCGATATTAGCCCGATAAGAAGAAGTCTCGCTAAATGGTTCCGAAGAAGGTCCGGCAGAAGGTGGCACACCTACTGAATATAACATATCGGAAGTTTTCTTATCATAATACTCGATTGTCGTATTCAAGCGATTATCCAGAAAACTTGCGTCAACACCTATATTCCATTGGGCCACGTCTTCCCATTTAATCGTAGCATTCGCAACATTTGAATACCAGAATCCTCTCTGCGTATTTTGCCCATCATATGAATAATATAGATAATTATTCGTAAAAGAAGGTTCATACAAGAATTGAGGAATTGTATTGTTACCAATTTTACCATAACTTCCTCTCAATTTCAATTGAGACATCCATGTTATATTATCCTTTACGAAGCTCTCTTTTCCCACATTCCAACCGACAGAAGCAGAAGGAAACACACCAAACCGATTCTCTGGACCAAAGTTATCATAACCATCCCGACGAATACTAGCCTCTAGCAAATACCTGTCATCATAAGCATAGTTTACACGAGCGAACTGGGATAAACTACGACCTTCCGTTTTCGTTCCGGATACATCTTTATCTCCCGTACCTAAACTAATATCATCCGAAGGCTGAACCAAAAAGCCATTTTTCCAACCACCTGCCGAAGAAGCCGTCGCCCGATAAGCCTCGTAGCCAACCATACCTTTTACATAGTGTTTCTCCCCAAAAGTATGGTCATAGGTCAATGTATATAACATACGTAAATCATAACCGGAGCCATAATCTTTCGAGTAATAATCCTGTTGAGATAAAGATCCCAAATTCCATGACTCTAAAAACAAATTATTCGCATGGGAGTCAAAATTGGCAGAGAAATTCGCTTGGAATTTTAAATCATTGATAATCTCCCAATCCAAAATCGCATTTGCCCGGGCCCAAAACCTACGTTCATTCTCATGATGAGACATTAGTGTAGCCACATGATTAGGTCCCTCGTAGTAACCACCTGCCGGATGTTTTCCCCAACCTCCACCAGCTTCGTTGGTATTATCATAAGGCACCATCGTAGGAACTTGGCGGTAATAAACATAATCATTATTCGTCTGCCCATACAAATGGGGATCCGTATTATTAAAACCAACAGTCAGGATCTCGGAAAATTTCACGCGTTTACTTATATTTGTCTGGCTAGCCACACGGAAATTACCCGCATCCTCAAATGAATAACGTTCGATAAACTGATTCTTGTAGAACTCCGCAGACATATTAAATGTAGTTTTCTCATTACCACCCGTCATCTGTAAAAAATAGTTTTGCCTAAAAGCATTACGCCAAACCAGATCTTCCCAGTCTGTATCTGGTAGCGAAGCGGGATTATCCCAGCCGGAATTGGGATTATTAGGGAAGCCTACCGCCAATTTCCGGTCAATAAAGTCCGCGGTATGCAGCATATCCGGCAAATCGATCGGAGTCTCTATTCCAAAGTTTACTCTCGCATTAATAGAAAGTTTCCCTATCTTTCCCTTTTTAGTGGTAACAAGGATCACACCTCCTGCTCCCCGAGCACCGTAAATAGCAGTCGAAGCCGCATCCTTCAAGATCTCGATAGATTCTATATCATTAAAATTAGGAGCGCTACCCGGCACTCCATCCACGATCCACAACGGATCTGCGCCATTGATAGAAGCCGCTCCACGAATGATAATATTCCCATTGGAAACATTGACACCTGCCACACGGCCTTGAATAACATGCGACACATCCATATTTAAATCATTAAAATCATCCGTCTTAATAGAAGCCACAGATCCCGTTACATTCGACTTCTTCTGCACGCCATAACCAACAACGACTACCTCATCCAGTTTTTGAGTATCTTCCTTCAAGTTTATCATTAAACTTGATTTTCCGTTCACAGCTACATCTTGAGTATTAAACCCAATATACGAGATCTGTAAAATACCGCTATCATTTATATTTAATGAGAAATTTCCCGAAATATCCGTTACCGTTCCATTCGTAGTTCCTTTCTCAACAACATTCGCTCCGATAATCGGTTCACCGTTACTATCCACGACAGTACCAGATACCAGCTTTACATTACCGGCAGTCTTTAAAGTTACGACAATTGAATGCCCTGTCATCGTATATTGCAAGTCTCTTTGATGCAGTACATCATCTAACAAACGCCGAATCGGCTGATTCGTCACGTTTAAAGTTACCTCTTTCTTTCCTTCCACTATAGCATCCCGATAAGAGAATATATATGTGGTTTGTTTCTCTACAGCCTCAAAAAATTGCTTTAATGTAGCATTCTTCATGGAAAGAGTGACACTTCCTGTCTGAGCTAATACCAAAATAGGATTAAAAAACAGAAATAGAGCCAAAAAAATTATATAGCTACATTGATTTTTTCTACTTTTGAACATATATTATTTTTTAAAATTGATACAATCCGTTTTATGGCTTGATCGCCATTCTCGTAAATGGAGTATTAATTGGGGAACCGGAAAATCTCGACCATTTTTCGGTTCCGTTTTTATTATGAAGAATCTTGTCGCATAAGAACTGATTTAAGGTTATACATTTTATTTTCACTCGCTCAAGGATGTATAAAGATATCATCTCCTCGTATATCATATGTAAAGTCATAATGCCTCTCTAAAAGGTCCATTACATCTACGATATATTCACTATCAAAATTTCCGGTAAATAAGTCATTCGCTAAAGAAAAATCATTCAAATGGATATTCACGCCATATCTACGCTCTAGTTTGGCCAAGACATCACTTAATTTCGTTGATCGAAAAACGAGGTCTCCTCTTAACCACGCCGTTTCAAATCGATTATCTGTTTTCTCCACGGTTATAATACCCGATTCTTTATTGAACAATGCTTTTTCATTTGGTTTTAGATAAACGACACGAGAAGGGTCTGAACAAGTCTGTATCTTGATCCGTCCCGATATCAAGGCCATTTCCATGACATTCTCCCGCTCATACGAATACACATTAAAACTTGTGCCCAACACTTCTATATCCAGATATTCAGTATGTACCACGAAAGGTTTATCCTCATTCCGAGTCACCTCAAAATAGGCCTCTCCCTCTAAATTGACCTGTCGAAGCTCTCGACCGAAATCGTGAGTGTAACTTAAGCTCGATTCCGCATTTAGTTTTACTTGTGTTCCATCCGGTAAAGTCACCCCCGATCTTTCCCCTCTATCGGCATGAACCACTAAATTGCCAATGCTACCCTTCTGATCGACTGGATTGAAATATAAATAACCAGACAATATACTTAATAAAGGTATTAATAGTATTGCGGCGATACGAGCCAGTTTCCTAAACACCATAACGAATCGTTCTTTTCTCGTTCGATTTTGAATCTCACTGAACATATCTCGTATGATTCTCTCATCAACCTCTTCAAAGGGTCGCCCATTTTCCCATAAATGAGACAATGACAGCGATAATTCATCATCATCAGACAAATTAACCAAAAGCCGTAGTGTTTTCAACTCTTCCGTAGAGATCGTATGATCCATGTACTTTGAGAGCAAATAATATGTATGTGATTCCTGCATAATATCCTTTTTATAAGGTATACACATGAGCCGTTAATTTATAACATGCCTTTTTAGATGTTATAAAACATAAGAATATTATTTTTCAATTTTATTTATCCGATAAAGAAAAGAGAGAACAGCAAAGCATACTTACCGAGCTCCTTTCTTAAAACATGTAAGGCTTGCGATAACTGGTTACGCACAGATTGTTCTGAAATTAAGGCTTTAGCCGCTATTTCTGTTATAGTTATACCTTGTTCCTTATTTAACTCAAACAGTTCTCGTTGGCGAGGTGTCAACTTTTGTTTCGCTATTTCCAGTCTATGGTTAAATTCCTCAAAAGATAATTTACGTTCAATCGCTGTTTCCTCTCCATCTCCAGACTCATTCAGTACAACATCTTCCAAAAAAAGCGGACTATTTGCCTGCCTACGAAACTCATTCAATAATTGGTTCTTGGCCATCGTAAATAGGAAAGCACTGAAAGACATATCTAAATCAATTTGTTCTCTCCGCACCCACACTTTGATAAATGTCTCTTGTACAATATCTTTTGCAAGAGCATCAGAATGAGTCAAGTGCAATGCGAACGCATATAGGCGTGAAGCGTATGATTCATACAGTTTCGTAAAGTCTCTGTATGAACCGCTTCGTAATCGTTCTAGGTATATCCGTTCTACATCCATCTCCTCTAGCACATATTGACCGAACAAATATAAAATAAAAAAATAAGAAGAGGTTATTTCCTCTTGAAAAGAAATAACCTCTATCTACTACAGATACTCTTTAACTAAATGACATCCAACAGAAGTTCACGACCTTTCTATGTTCTCAGAATGGCATACTGGGTAAACTAAACCCATTATTATAAGTATGCTTAATCCACTCATTCGCAACATCAAGAGCATTAAAGTCCGCAAAACGACGATCAAAACGAGGATCACCATCAACAACTTTAAAATCATCAACTGTTACAATCTTAATTGTGTCAGTAGGAGATATATTGGTAAATTTCATATTCTCTCCATCCCATAACAATTCTCTATGTAGCCCATGAAGACCAGAAAGACGTACCGCAAGAACTCCCATTACTACCATTTCATTAAAAGGTCCGGAGAATTGGAAATTTGAAGATGATTCTACTCGGTTTTCTGGAGATTCTTTACAAGCACGAATCCAATCTTGCTCATGGGCATTCGTAGACCAAATATTGCCATTACCTCCTTTAACTCTTGGTATTGAAGGCTTAGGCTGGTTAAAATGTTCCATATCAGATACGGGCAATAAAGTTGGATTCATTCCATAACAGCCAGTCATGATTTTCCCTTTTGTCCCAATAAAAATAATACCACCATTTTCATCTCCCATCATTTGTCCATCTTTTAATTCCTCCGGACGAGGAGGCATTAAACCTCCATCATACCAATATACCTTAACCTCAGGCATTTTTGTGTTTCCTTTTGGGGGACGAGCCGGGAACGTATAAGTTACAATTTGTGCATGAGGTGGCGAATATAAATTACTCAAGGTTGAACTACCTATCACACTTATCGGATACTTCAAATCAAGTGCCCAATAAAGTGGGTCCATAATATGGCAAGCCATATCTCCTAAAGCACCCGTTCCAAAGTCCCACCATCCCCGCCAATTCCAAGGTGTATAAACTGGATTATATGGTCTTTTTTGCGCCGGTCCAATAAACAAATCCCAATCAAGAGTCTTCGGGCATTTCGGATTATCGCTAGGCCGCATTAATCCTTGAGGCCAAATCGGACGATCTGTCCAACAATGAACTTCATATACTTCCCCAATAACACCGGATTGAATCCACTCTGCTATTTGACGACACCAATCAAAAGAATTTCCTTGATTACCCATTTGCGTCGCTACTTTATATTTTTTAGCGAGTTTTGCTAGTAAACGAGATTCATAAACAGAATGAGTTAAAGGTTTTTGAGTATAACAATGCTTCCCTAATGTAATAGCATGAGCAGTAACTCCTGCATGTGTATGGTCTGGAGTAGCAACCAATATCGCATCAATTGATTTTCCGAACTCATCGAACATAACACGCCAATCTTTAAATTTTTTTGCTTTTGGATAATC
Organism: Parabacteroides sp. KHUB-02; assembly: GCF_056640955.1. Taxonomy (NCBI): domain Bacteria; kingdom Pseudomonadati; phylum Bacteroidota; class Bacteroidia; order Bacteroidales; family Tannerellaceae; genus Parabacteroides; species Parabacteroides sp. KHUB-02. The sequence goes on from NZ_JBWQEV010000001.1 coordinate 3,013,403, forward strand.
ATTGAAAGTCTTCTCTGCATATCTCCAATCTACATCACATAAAGCCACAATATTCTCTGTACTCATATTCCGTAAATTACCACGGCCCATTCCACCGACACCAACTCCAGCAATATTCAATTTATCACTTGGTGAAGTAAACCCATGCGTTTTACCTAAAACAGAATTTGGTACGATCGTTAAACCTGCTGCTAAAGCTCCTGTCTTCAAAAAATCTCTTCTTGATATATGTCTCATAATAATGATGATTTTAAAGTTGTTTCAGTTGAATATTCCTAAACCAAATATTAGATTCTCCATGTTTCCCTTGCAAACCAATATAACCTTTTGTTGGCATATTCGCATACGGGATTGGTAGCCATTCCGGAATCTCTGTTCCATCTGGATTTGTTGTTCCAGAAGTCCAATCTGCTAAATTAGCCGAAACAATATGTTTTCCATTCAATTCGATATCTATCTGCTGACCTTTAGCAGTGATAATCATTCGGTTCCATTCTCCCGGTTTCTTCACGACCAATTGTTCATTTGCTCCTTTATGTCCATAAATAGAACCACAACGCCAATATTCTGGATATGATTGCCATTCAGGATGATGATCATCGGCTATTTGAATCTCAATGGAAGATGGGATCCAATTACCCTTATCCGTACAATAAATCACAACCCCACTATTTGTATTCACATCTGTCTTGAATTCTAAATCCAAGATAAAATTTTCATACTGCACCTTTGTCCAAATAGATTGATCGGCTGTGGCAGTAAGTATGCCATTTTTAAAGGTCCAAACCGAACTATCATAATCAGCATTTGATAAATCTTTGTCAAATAATGGTCTATAATCAGTTTCGACCCTACACGATATTAATAACAAAAGTATAATCAATACGGTAAATACTCTTTTTACATTTATAAACTGTTTCATATATCGATTCTATTTATTAAAAGCCAGCTGTTGTTTGTTTTAACAAAGGATTCGCATTCAATGCACGATAAGGAATCGGAAATACGTCTTGATTCGTCGCATCCGGAGTTTTATCCCACCACGCACCTTCACTAAAACGATTCCATCGTATTAAATCAATACGACGATGACGTTCTCCTATGAACTCACGACCTAATTCATCGACAAATTCATCATCGGTTAATTTCGAGATATTAGATTCGTAACTAAATTTAGACCAATCTTCCGCTTTATAATAACGTTTCCTAACCACATCCAGCAACCGAGCAGCCCCTATCTTATCCCCTGATCTATATTTACATTCAGCTAACGAATAATAAATCTCTGCCAATCTGATCTCTGGAATAGAGTTCATTTGGAACAAATCTTTCGATTGAGGTAACCAAGGGAATTTTATCAAACGATATCCTGTATTCTCTTCTCCGTAAATTACATGAGATCCTTTGGCTAAACCAGTCTCTCCCTCCGAAAAACGTCCAACTTGATCCACATAAACTAGAGGTTTACCATTATATTCTTCCGTACCAGTTATTACTTCATCTGTAAATCCATACCCTTTTTCATAATCAAATTTATATTGAGTTCCCATCAAGAAAAAGCCCTCATAATCTCCATCATTTGAAATAACTCTAAAAGCTTTCTTTCGGATATCTCCATCCGGGAATTTTTCAAACGGCATACCTAATTTATCTTGGTATAAATTTCCATATAAGTCCCGAGACGGTGCTAAATTACCTCCATTCCAACCTTGCCAGTCATTATCCAAGGAATAACGATCTTGATAGTGCATCCACATATTATATAGCCAAGATGCCTCAAAATAATTTTTCTTAATCGCAAATTCCATAATATTCTCTTTAGATCTATAACCGTTTATCCCCGAGCGGAACGGGCCTCTATAATCAGGGTCAATACTATATTCTCCATATTTTCCATCTAATATAGCCTGAGCCATTTGCTCACATTCATCATATTTTGAGATTCCTATCCATTTTTCCGCATTCAAGTATAAACGGACAAGTATAGAAGCTACTCCTGCTTGATCAAACCTAGATACCCCCCTATTTTTAGGTAAGTCCGGTAATATAGCTAAAAGCTCTGACTCCATAAAGTTAAATACTTCTAGGGGTGTAGATTGAGCCTTCACTTCTTCTATATCTGTAACAATTGGTACATGCCTAAAGAAATCTATTAAAAACATATAATTCCAAACCCGAAGAGCTCTTAATTCGGCTATATATTCATTTTTCGTTTCTTCCGTCAATTTAAACGTAGAGAAATCTAGATTTTCAAAATCAGACAATGTATTATTACATAATGCTATACCTTGAAAAGGAGCAGCCCAACCATTATATACGAAATTCTCCTCCACAGTCCATTTATGCTCATGCAAACGAACATACTCCCCACCATTATAACCATGTTTTCCTCTTGTCGGAATCATTAACTGGTCGGCAGTAACTTCCTGTAAAAAGTATCGAGCATCAGACCAACCCGTACTAAAAGCCTTAGCATAGTTATTCACCAACGCCGCATAAATATTATTGCTATTTTGATAATAGTTATCCGTTGTAATCTCACTAAAAATCTCTTCATCTAAATCTGTACAAGAAAATGAGATTAATCCCATTACGAAAAGAACTATTATATATTTAAACTTCTTCATAATAAATGAAATTAAGATTAATATGAAATTTGAATTCCAAATGTGAATGATCTGGCAATAGGATACACATTTAGACCGCTAATACCTGGTTCTAGACCATTTATATCCACAGATGTCGGGTCCATTACTGAATATTTCGTAATAGTAAACGCATTTTTAACTGTCGCATATACCCGTAAATTGCTAATCCACTTTGTATCTAATTTTGGAGTCCATCCTAAAGTTATGTTATCCAACCTAAAATAATCTCCATCCTCCAAAAAATAATCACACATCACTTTTCCTGACTTAATATGCCCATTCTTTCCATAAGCATCTTCTAATAAATTCATACCCGGTTCAGCAACTAATCCATAATACATTTGATACATATTCAATATTTGATAGTCAAAGCGCCCTTGGAAATATAGACTTAAATCAAATCCTTTATATCGAAATGTATTCCCCCAAGACAAAGAATATCTAGGTGTTCCATGGCCAATATAATCTTTGTCTGTATCACTAGCTTCACCATTAGCGAGTATTTTTTCTCCTCCAATTTTAGCGTCTTTCCAAACCAACATATTGCCATTATCATCAACTCCCGCATATCTTAAGCCATAAAAAGAACCAATTTCCACTCCGTCTTGTAAGCGTTGGGCATAGCCGGGATTTCCGGGAGCTGGCAGTAAATATCGATCCATATATCCTTTCTGATATGTACCATTCGAGAATTTATCCAGTTTAGATTTCGTAAAAGAAGCAACTAGATTAGTCGAATAACTAAAATCTTTCATGTTTACAACATCCCAATTTAAAGTCAGTTCCAAACCTTTTGAACTAGTAGAAGCTACATTTGTAAATATCTGATCAAACATAAAAGGGGGTAGTGGAGCGTCATAATTAGAAATTACTTCTTTACCTTGTTTTACATAGGCATCCAAACTACCTGATAACTTATTCTTTAAAAGAGAAAAATCCACACCCAAGTTATAAGATATCTGCTTTTCCCAATGTAAATCAGGATTAGGATTATTCGTAGGTCCCCACGCTTGGGTCCATTGTCCATTATCGTCTAGCCAATACCCACCTTGCTCATAACGAGCCAACGCTGAATACTTTGGGAAACCAGAGCGCCCTGTAACTCCATATGAAAAACGGAGTTTTAAATCATTGATGGCCTCAATATTTTTAATAGCAGGCAAACTTGACATTCGCCATGCCGCAGAGGCTGCAGGGAACCATCCCCATTTATGATTTGCCCCAAATTTACTATTTCCTTCATATCTAACAGAAGCCGTCAAATAGTAAGTATCATCATAGTTATAAATCAATCGCGCAGGAAAACCTATTGTCTTTTCTTTTTCTTTCAACGAAGATACCCCTAAACGACCTGCTGCCATATTCCAATCTCCAGCTTCCAGATTGTTATAGGACATCGCATCCGAAGGAAAATTTGCATTCTCTGAAGAAAAACTACGATGATTAAACTCTTGATACGAATATCCAGCCATTAATTTAATTGTATGCTTGTCAATTGTCGTAAAATAATTACCGATCCATTCCAATGTATAATCCGTATAATTTTCTTCCTGCAGAGTTCCTCGTCCGGAACGCATATTATCTATAGATTCCTTATGATTTGAATTAACATATATACGTTTAAAATACTCTTGACTCTGTCTAGCTAGAGATAATTCAGTATTTAGCGTCGGTAAAATATTTAGTTTCACTTTAAAATCAGCAAGGGAAAACTGTCTATCACCTCCATCCTCCTTATCTTTCAACCATCCTACAGGATTATAGGTATCAAACCCATACAGAGTACTATATTTAGAAGGATCTTTTTCATCCATCAATGGATGAGTCGGATTCAATTTTACCGCTTGCTGAAATACGCCATAATCCACATATTCCTCATTGATAACTCGCGTGGACAAGTTTCCTTGAATCTCTAGCAGACCTTCTAATGTCTTTGCGGTGAATCCCATTCTAACTCCATACTCTTTTCTAGAAGACGCTATATCCAAGCCATCTTTCTTCTTATAATTGGCTGAAGCTCTAAAGGTCAAATTTTCACCTCCTCCTGAAACAGCTAAATAATGACTTTGACCCAGATTACTCTTATTCAACAATTTGTCATACCAATCCACCCGATGACCAAAATCTACATCTCTTTCATGCGCAAGAAACTCATCCACAGAAAGTACTTCTGGTTGATTAGCTACCATATCATGATCGATATAGCCATCATAAGATATAGAAACTTTTCCAGCCTTTCCTTTTTTTGTTTGCACCAAAATAACTCCATTCGCTGCACGTGAACCATAAATCGCTGCAGCCGAACCATCTTTCAATATTGTAATTGATTCAATATCTTGGTTAGCGACACTTCTTAAATCTGCACCCGGCATTCCGTCTATAATAACCAATGGCGAATTCCCTGCCTCTATGGAAGAAGCACCTCGCATCTGGATATTAGGAGAAGAGTTAGGATCTGCCGCCGCCGCATTCGAGACATTAACGCCTGATACTTTTCCATCGATCATTGACAGCGGACTTGTAAATGCTCCTTGTAAAAAGTCTTTACTAGAAACAGCGGTTACAGCAGAAGTCAACTCTTTTTTGTCAACTGAGCCATAACCAACAACGACTACCTCATCTAATTTTTGTGTATCCTCTTTCATAATGACCTGAAGTACATTTTTATTTTTCACGGCTTCTTCATGAAGAGAAAATCCAATATAAGAAATCTGGAGTACCGCATCGGAAGACACTACAATAGAGAAATGACCATTCAAATCAGACATAGTTCCATTTGCTTTACCCTTCTCTACAATATTTGCACCAATAATAGGCTCCCCCGTCTCATCAACAACAGTACCTGTTACTGTCTTTTCATCTTGATCAGACTTACTGCCTTTTACTGATAGAATCACATCTTTTCCTACTATTTTATATCGTATATTCGAATTCTCAAATATATGATCTAATGTAGTGAACACATCTTTATCCTTTATATCAACAGATATTACTTGATTGATATCAACTAATTTACTATTATAAAAGAAGTGGAAATCAGTTTGACTTTCAATCAGTTCCAAAACTTCTTTTATAGATTGATCTGTCGCTTTAAAAGAAAGTGAGGTGCTTTGAGCATTTGTTGTCATAGCAAATGACATACTAATTGATAAACATACAAGAAATAAGGTCAACTTCATAATTCTTGATATTTTAGATACCAACCTGACAAACGCTGATTTATCTCCATCAAGTTGGAAATATAAATTATTCATCATATTTTTGTAATTGATTTAAGATTAAAAAATAAATTTCTTAGTCGGTTTAAAGACCTTCTATCAAATTGTTTCATATGGGAAGATGCTGGTAACATTTTCCCGTATGTTTTTTAGATAGACCAAGTCTACTTTCTTGTTCTTTTATTCCATAGGCCCATATTATTTAATTGTTATACATTTTTCTTTATTTTCCTTTCCAAAGTATAACTCGAGTACGGTTAGTACCTTTGCTGTCATCTGTCTTCATATCTTCTATACGATAATCAATATTTGAAGATATTCTCAAATAGTCTAGTGTCTGAGATAGCAACCTATTATCTAAAATACCGGTTAAACAATAGCTTTTAATCTCCGCATCCTGAATCACAAATTCAACATTATAGTAATATGACAATTTTTTCAAAGCCTCAGGTAAAGGCGTATCCTTGAACATCAGTTTGCCATCCATCCATGCGGTTTCATACATCGTGTTTATTTTCATCACAGAAATTTCTTCTTTATCCAAGTTGCAAATCGCTTTTTCGGATGGTAGTAACGTCCTATGACTCACATTCCCTGATTTATTCTTCACCTCGAGATTTACGGAGCCCGTCACTAAAGTAGTCGAAATTATATTCTCATCCCCATAAGCTTGTATATTAAACTCCGTGCCTAAAACTCTAACCCTATGCTGATCTCCTGAAGTACTGACAATAAAAGGTTGTTTTTCGTTGTGAGTGACTTTAAAATAGGCTTCTCCTGATAAATATACTTTTCTTTCTTTTTGGTCATAAGACATCGGATAGGATAAAACACTACCCGAATTTAGATAAACAACAGTACCATCCGGTAAATTAAAGCGTGTACGGACTCCCGCATTTGCCTGAAGTGTTATAATTTGAGGATCTCCAAATTCAGAATCAACCTTTCTATGGGAAAATAAGGTTGATAGTCCAATGATAGCAATTATACAAGCCGCAGCGACAGAGAACCTCTTCAACCAATATAAACGGGTCCGTTTTGCTAATCGTTGTTCCAGCTTTTCGTAGGCAATCAATGGATTTCGGCTAGCGATCCGTTCCATCGCATTGTTCGCATAATATATACGGGCGGTCTGTAATAAGATCCTCTTATTATTTTCATCCGCTTCCAGCCAAGCTTCAATATAAGATTTTTCCTCATTGGAAGCTGTGTCCTTTATATACCGTAAAAGCATCATACCTTCCGGCTCTTGGAAATTAATATGTCTATTTTCAGTTTTCATTCTTATCTGTTTCTATAACTAAGACAATCCTGAAAGAACACACCCTTAACTAAAAAGCAATTTTTTTCAACTTTCTCATTTTTAGTCCAAGGTAACCGCATCAATTTTTTTTACGGAAGACCGTTAGACTTTTACTACTTACTTTCCCATAGGATATATACTTTATCAGTAAAGTAAGTAGTACTTCATCGGTAAAGTAAGTATATCTTGCGATAAGGATGTCCTAAAAGTGATATTTCGATGTGGTTACCCTAATTTTAACCTTGAATATCCAAGATAAAATATATCTTTGCTTACAGAAAAGAAAGGATGAAGAAGGTGCTATGGATGATTCTACTTTAATTGAACAAATACAATTAGGAAGTAAAGACGCTTTTAAACAGATGTTTATCAAATTTTATTCGCCACTATGCGAATATGCTTCCCAATATGTTTCTGATGAGGATGCCGAAGAACTTATTCAGGAGCTAATGTTATTTATATGGGAAAACCGAAATTCCTTATTTGTAGAGATATCCTTGAAATCCTATCTTTTTATGGCTGTTAAGCATCGTTGCCTCAATGCGATCAAAAGGCAATTGTATCATGAGCGAGTACATAGCCTGATTTATGATAAGATTAAAGATCAATTTGAGAATCCTGATACCTATTTCGTAAACGAGCTTACAGAGAATATCACGAAAGCAATCGAAGAATTGCCTGAGAATTATCGGGAGACATTTAAACTTAGCCGATTCGGAGAACAATCTAATCTCCAAATCGCAGAGGCCTTAGGGGTTTCTATAAAAACCGTGGAATACCGGATTACACAATCCTTGAAAATATTGCGAGTTAAGTTGAAGGACTATTTACCTTTTATAATGTTCTTGTTCTAAGAATACTCTCCATAAATCCAAAGGCCTGCACGATTGTTAATAATATCAAATCCATAAAAGCTATATTAAACTATTTTGAATGAACCATGTCTATCTTTTCGTAATTGTAAACAATGTAATCCATATAGTTATGAAATCGGGAAAGTGCCTTTTGATGTTGTTGATGATCCTTTTTTCACCGATGGCTTTCGCACAGCAAAGCGGTGTTAATGTTACCGGATCTGTCGTTGAGCAAGGTAGTGATACCCCCATCGAGCAAGCAACGGTACGATTGCTGAACGTAAAAGACAGTGCCATGGTACGAGGTGTGGTGAGCGCCCGTAATGGTAGTTTTACCTTGAAAAACGTAAAGAAAGGAAGTTATTTACTACACATCACATTCATCGGATACGATCCATTGTACCAACCCTTGCAAATCACCGGAAAGAAAAACCCCGTAAACGTAGGTAAACTTGAATTAAGCGACGGAGCGATCGAGTTGGGAGAAGCCGTAGTTATAGGTAAGGCACCCGAGGTTACCGTTCGCAACGACACTGTGGAATACAATGCGGATTCTTATAAAGTAACCGAAGGCTCCGTTTTGGAGGATTTATTGAAAAAGATGCCCGGTGTGGAGGTAGATAGCGAAGGCAAGATCACCGTCAATGGAAAAGAGGTGAAAAAGGTAATGGTGGACGGAAAGGAGTTCTTCTCCGATGACCCGAAAGTGGCCTCCAAGAATCTTCCAGCCAAGATGATCGATAAATTACAGGTACTTGATAAGAAAAGCGATATGGCCCAAATGACCGGCTTCGACGATGGAGAGGAAGAGACCGTCATCAACCTAACCGTGAAACCCGGCATGAAGCAAGGTTGGTTTGGCAACGCATATGGTGGATACGGAAGTAAAGATCGGTATGAAGGCAACGCCATGGTCAATCGTTTCGTGAATAATGACCAGATCACGTTCATGGGGGGAGCGAATAACACGAATAATATGGGCTTTTCCGATCTAGCCTCAACAATGTTCTCCGGTATGGGAGGCGGTGGAGGCCGACGAGGAGGTTTCGGAGCGGGTAGCGGTATCACCTCTTCCGGAAACGCAGGTTTGAACTTCAGCAAGGAATTCAAGCCGGATAAACTAACTCTTGGGGGAAATACTCGTTATTCCCATTCCGACAATGACGCTCGCAGCAAGAGTGATCGGCAGAATATCCTTCCCGGAGATAGTTCCTCCTATGATAATAGCGAGGCGATGAGCCGTACGAAGAGCGATAACTTTGGCGTAGACTTTCGCTTGGAATGGAAACCGGATACGATGACTCAACTTATCTTCCGCCCGAGTTTCAGCTTCAGCCACAGCATGAACGACAATTTCAGTGATGCTACCACCTTGGATAACGAACGGGATACGGTCAATACCAACAAATCCAGCAATTACTCGGAAAGTAACGGGTACAACCTAAATGCCAGCATCGATTTCAGCCGTAAGCTGAATAACAAAGGGCGTGTGTTCAGCGCCACCCTTTCCGGAGGCAATAGCGATTCGTACAGTGACGGCATGAACCGTTCCGACATCGTTTATTTCAACCAGACTGATGCCTTGAAGAATAGCATTATCGACCAGCGCTCACGTTACGACAACAAAGGTTTCAATTACCGGGCCTACGTATCGTGGGTAGAACCGATCGGGCATAATAATTTCATCCAAGCCACTTATAGCATCAGCCAACGGAAACAAGAAGCCTTGAAGAATGTTTACAACCAAGACGCTGATGGTATATATAATGTATTAGATTCCGCCTACAGCCAAAGCTATCGCAATAACTTTATCAGCCAGCGGGCCAGCTTGAGCTTCAAGTCTCAACGGGAAAAGTTCAACTACACGATCGGCTTGAATCTGGACCCATCCTATTCCAGCAGCGAGAATTTCGTTGGCGACACGACCTTATCCAAGATAACCCGTAAGGTGGTCAACCTCTCCCCGATGGCTCAATTCAACTATATGTTCGATAAGCGTACGAATCTTCGTATCATGTATAATGGCCGTACCAGCCAACCGAGCATGACTCAATTACAACCGGTAGCGGATATCTCGGACCCGACGAATATCACGATCGGTAACCCGGATTTGAATCCCCGCTATACGAACAACGTATTTATTCGTTTCCAACAGTTCACGCCGGAGAAACAACGGGCCTTCATGATCATGGCAAACGGTAGTTATATCATCAACGATATCGTAAGTTATACCTCTTATAACCAAGAGACAGGTGTAAAGACCACCACTTACAAAAACGTAAATGGCAACTATAGTGGCAACGTCCGTATGATGTTGAATACCCCCTTGAAGAATAAGAAATTCTCCATCAACTCCATGACAATGGCCTCGTTCGCTAATAGCAACGGATATATCAACGAGGAGAAGAATACGAACCGGAATCTCATATTGTCCGAACGTGGTGGTATCGACTTCCGCTCCTCTTATCTGGATCTGGGCGTAAACGGGAATATTCGTTACAATGCCACCAGCAACTCCCTGCAAAAGGAAAATAACCAAAACACCTTCAATTACGGAGCCGGCGGTTACACGACAATCTATCTGCCCCTCAATTTCAAGATAGAGAGTGACGTGAACTGGTCTACCAACTCTGGCTACGGGGACGGATTCAAACAGAACGAAGTCCTATGGAATGCCTCAGCCTCCAAGTCTTTCTTAAAGAATAACCAAGGGACGCTCCGTTTCAAGATCTACGACATCCTGCAACAACGAAGCAATATCTCCCGTTCCGTTACCGCTAGCTATATACAAGACTCAGAATATAACACGCTAGGCAGTTATTTCATGGTACACTTCATCTATCGGTTCAGCATCTTCAAAGGCGGAGCCACTACCAGCGACGTGAAAACGCCGGGTAGAGGCGGACGGGGAAGAGGTCCGATGGGCGCTCCTCCGGGACATCGATTTTAATCCCCTAAGTGGAGACTTTATAAAGTCCGTACGCAACAAAAAACGCACCGGACTTGTTTTTACTTAGGATAATATATAAAAAACTTAGGATAAAATAACGCTAACTAGCGCATTAACAGCGGAGTTTCAATGCTTAGCTAGCATACATCCTCTATGCCCACAAAGTATTATTAACATTTTAAACGGATTATTTTTACCTTTTTTGTGTAAATATTAAACTAAAACATACGTTATTTGTTGCAATATTAAGAGAAAGATATTGATATGAGGAAGTCGACAATTTGGTTGCTTGCGGTAGTTATGGCTTTTGCCTTCGCCGGGTTATTATACCTACAGGTAAACTATGTGAGCATTATACTTAAGACACGCAGCGAACAGTTCAATGAGACTGTCAAAAGAAGCCTGCGCCAAGTATCTAAGAATCTGGAATTGGATGAGACCCGTAAATACCTCGAGGATGATATCAACCGGGATGAGACAAATTTCATGTATCAAAATGCCCCGGATGCCCAAAGCCTAGGACAAGTGATCAACCATGAGAAATACCAATTACAGATCAAGGATTCTAATGGAACCGTTCAACAAATAGAGATGCAAAGTTTTAGCGCCCATAAGTTCGAGCCGCTCTCTTCCTTGTCAAAACGGCAGTCTGCCAACAGCATCGTAAACACATCTAAAGATTTACAGAAGACACTAAAAAGACGTTACCAGTACCAAGGTGGACTGATAGAGGAGGTGATTTACAACATCTTATACACCGCGAATCTAAAGCCGATCGAGGAACGTATAGATTTTAAAAAGCTGAACAATTACTTAAAAACAGAATTTATTAACAACGGTTTGAACTTGCCGTTTGTGTTTTCTGTTATTAACAAAGATGGAAATGTAGTATACCAGAGCGGAGAATTCCAAAAGCAACCGATCGCCTCTGACGTGATCACCCAAGTGCTTTTCCCGAACGATCCCCCATCGAAACTAAACTACCTGAGAGTTTATTTTCCGACGAAAGGGGATTATATCTCAAGCTCTATTACTTTCATCGTTCCATCGGTTATATTCTCATTGATCCTGTTGATAACCTTCGTCTTCACGATTTACATCGTATTCCGTCAGAAGAAGTTATCCGAGATGAAAAACGACTTTATCAACAACATGACGCACGAGTTGAAGACACCGGTATCCACGATCTCGCTCGCCGCCCAGATGTTGAAGGATTCGGATATAACGAAGAGTCCGGACGTATTCAAGCATATATCCGGCGTAATCAACGACGAGACGAAGCGATTGAGCTTCTTGGTCGAGAAAGTGCTACAGATGTCTTTGTTCGAACGACAGAAAGCAGCGCTTAAATTGAAAGAAATTGACGCGAATGATTTGGTAGCGAACGTGGCTAACACCTTCGTTTTAAAGGTTGAGAAGTACGGCGGTACAATGGATATAGACCTGCAAGCTACAGAATCGGATATATATGTGGATGAAATGCATATCACCAATGTATTGTTCAACTTGATGGACAATGCGGTTAAATACCGCCGCCCGGAAGTTCCGCTTACATTGATGGCACGCACTTGGAACGAGAACGGAAAGCTGTTGATCTCCGTGGAAGATAATGGTATCGGTATCAAGAAAGAATATCTGAAAAAGGTATTCGACCGTTTCTTCCGCGTACCGACAGGCAACGTACATGACGTGAAAGGGTTCGGTCTCGGACTCGCTTACGTACGCAAAATTATTGAGGACCACAAAGGTACGATCCGTGCTGAAAGTGGTGCCGGAAACATTGGAACAAAATTTATTATTACTTTACCTCTTATAAAAAGTTAGTTATGGAAGAAAAACTAAAGATCTTCTTTTGTGAAGACGATGAGAATTTAGGAATGCTTTTAAGAGAATACTTACAAGCTAAAGGGTATGTAACGGACCTATTCTCTGACGGAGAAGCCGGATACAAAGGTTTTACCAAAGGTAAATACGATCTTTGTGTGTTGGATGTCATGATGCCAAAGAAAGATGGTTTCACCTTGGCACAAGAAATTCGCTCTATCAATCCTGATATCCCTATTATCTTCCTTACAGCCAAGACTATGAAGGAAGACATCTTGGAAGGATTCAAGATCGGTGCGGATGACTACTTGACAAAACCGTTTAGCATGGAAGAGCTATTGCTTCGTATCGAGGCTATCCTTCGCCGTGTGAAAGGTAAGAAGATGAAAGATATTCCTTTCTACAAGTTAGGAAACTTCTTGTTCGATACCCAAAAACAAACGTTGGCTATCGGCGACAAGGTTACGAAACTTACTACGAAGGAATGCGAATTATTAAGTTTGTTGTGCGCCCACGCAAATGAGATCCTTGAGCGTAACTACGCCTTGAAGACAATCTGGGTAGACGATAACTATTTCAACGCTCGTAGCATGGACGTTTATATCACGAAATTACGTAAATTGTTGAAAGACGATCCGGGTATCGAGATCATCAACATCCACGGCAAGGGTTATAAATTAATCACTCCTTCCGGGGAGGAACAAGCCCGTGAGGAAGGCATACAAGTGCTTTAATTCACTTGAACAATAACGACAGAAAAGGCTGGCTAAATGTAAGCCAGCCTTTTTTATACTTTCTTTCTTTTCCAGACTAAGAAGATCCCGAAAACGTTCAGTGTAACTAGTAGCCCCAAAAGTTGAGAAAAACCGGAGGAAAGACCAAACCCTTCCGGAGCTACAAAAATATAGGTAGAACATACCGCCGTCATGAATAAGGCGGGAATCAAGGTTATCACATATAATTTCTTTGCTTGTACCAAATATACGGTTAAGGCCCATAGGGTAAATACCGCTAACGTCTGGTTACTCCATGCGAAATAACGCCAGATCATATCGAAGCCGTCCTTATCTTTTTGACTATATAATAAGATTCCTATCGCAACGATAAACATGGGAATACAGATCATCAGACGTTTGACCACCGTTTTTTGCTCCATATGCAGGAAGTCTGCGACAATCAGACGAGCCGAGCGGAAAGCCGTATCGCCAGAAGTAATCGGAGCTGCTATCACACCCAGTATCGCTAATACACCTCCGACAGCGCCCAGCCACTCTTTCGTGATACTGTCTACTACGACAGCGGCATTGTTCTCCTCCATTCCGTTATTATGGAAGAAATACGTAGCGGCGGCGGCCCAGATCAAGGCTACGATACCTTCGGTAATCATCGCTCCGTAAAATACGGGACGGGCGTATTTCTCACTTTTCATGCAACGGGCCATCAATGGACTTTGGGTAGCATGAAAGCCAGAGATAGCGCCACAAGCGATACTAACAAACATGATCGGAAAAATAGGCAAGCCTCCCGGATGCGTATTACTAAGTCCATCCGTAATCTCAGGTAACGGCGGCTGGTTAATAAATAACATAACCAAGATACCTACGGCCATAAATAGCAAAGCGATGGCGAATAATGGATAGATCTTTCCGATAATCTTATCAACAGGTAATAGAGTAGCCAGTATATAATAAATGAACACGACGATAATCCAGAACGTAGCATCTAGATATTCCGGAGTCAGTTTAGCCAGCAACCCTGCAGGCCCAGCTACGAAAACAGCACCCACCAAGATCATCAAGATAACCGTAAAGCCCCGCATAAATTGCTTAAAGTTGTTCCCCAGATACCGTCCGATCAATTCAGGAAGACTTTCTCCATCATGCCGCAACGAAAGCATTCCCGATAGGAAATCATGGGTAGCGCCCGCAAATATACTTCCCAATACGATCCAAAGGAAAGAAGCTACCCCAAATTTAGCCCCCATGATAGCGCCGAAAATAGGTCCCAGACCCGCTATATTCAAAAATTGGATCATGAAAATCTTCCAAGTAGGCAAGGGTATATAATCAACACCATCTTGTTTTGTGAAAGCGGGAGTAACCCGGGAGGGATCTACGCCAAACACCCGCTCGACAAATTTACCATACGTAAAATATCCAACGATAAGGGCTATCAGACAACATGTAAAAGTAATCATGGTTTTCTAAAGAATTAAATTGTCAAAGGAAAAGGTATATACGAGAAAACCGTACCAAGGGCATTCTAACGAGTAATTGTCAGAATGCCCTTAGTGCGGTCTTCGTATGAATCAATTAATTAAGTAAACGCTTAACCGTCTCGGAAATCATCCGTCCTTCGGCTCTTCCTGCCAATGCTTTTGAGGCTACACCCATTACCTTACCCATATCTTTCGGGCCAGCGGCACCGACTTGAGCGATAATAGCTTTCAATTCTTTCTCCAATTCCTCGGCAGACATTTGTTGAGGTAAATATTTCTCAATCACTTTTACTTGCTCCAACTCAACATCCGCTAGGTCTTGACGGCCCTGTTGCACATAAATCGTAGCAGAATCTTTCCCTTGTTTCACCAACTTCTGCATGATCTTCAAGGCATCCGCATCCGTCAGCGTATCATTGGCTCCCGGAGCGGTTTTCGCTTCCAAGAAAAATTTCTTTACATTTCTCAATGTCTCCAAGGCGACTTTATCTTTCGCCTTCATCGCGTTTTTAATGTCTTCACTGACTTGTTCAAATAAATCCATATCCTTATTATATTATTAACTATCGGAAACTGATCACTTGTTTACCCCCCCGCTGAGAATCTTGGCGAGGTTGGTTAGCCGGTTGCTTCGCCGTTGTCGGAGCCGATACTTGAATATCCTCTCCCGCTACTTTGGAACGGGCACGGGCCACGATCTTCGGATCCCGGTTATAAGTCGGATTATCCTCTATCAAAGCGATCAAGGCATCATCGTCCAACTCTTCCTGAGTCAAAACTACCGCTTTCGCACGAGAGGTAAAACGACCCGCCTTTTGTGCGGAAGCACCATAATATTTACCAATCAAATCACGCTCCTTACGCTCTTTCTCGATTCGCTCTTCTTCTAAGCGCAATTCTTCTTCCGTCATCTGAGCGGCTTCATTCCTGCGTTTATCAGCGATCAATGGAATATCATCCATCGTAAATCCAGTAGCGAGGATCGTCATTTTCACTTTATTACCTAATGTATTATCCACGGCAGTACCCCAGATAACCTCTATATCACGGTTGAACTCGGACATAAAGTTATGCACGTCGTTCATCTCCTCCATGCGCAACTCGGCTTCCTCGCTGAAATATACGTTGAACAGGATTTTCTTGGCGTTCTTTACGTCGTTGTTGCTTAATAGCGGAGAATTCAGAGCGTCTTCCACCGCTTGGCGAACACGTCCTTCTCCTTCACCAAAACCATTACTCATCAAAGCGACACCACCATCTTTCATCGTGGTGTTAACATCGGCGAAGTCGAGGTTGATAATACCCGGAAGCGTAATGATCTCCGCGATACTCTTGGCGGCGATCGTCAAGGTATCATCGGCCTTGCCGAAAGCGTTCATCACGGAAAGGTCCGAATAAATCTCACGCAAACGCTCGTTATTGATTACCAATAAGGCATCCACGTTCTTCGCGATCTCCTCCACACCATTCAAGGCCTGTATAATCTTACGCTCACCCTCGAACAAGAAAGGAATGGTTACGATACCTACCGTCAATATTCCCATATCCTTCGCGATACGAGCGATAACCGGAGCGGCACCCGTACCGGTACCACCACCCATACCGGCGGTAATAAATACCATCTTCGTACCGTCGTTCAAC
Organism: Parabacteroides sp. KHUB-02; assembly: GCF_056640955.1. Taxonomy (NCBI): domain Bacteria; kingdom Pseudomonadati; phylum Bacteroidota; class Bacteroidia; order Bacteroidales; family Tannerellaceae; genus Parabacteroides; species Parabacteroides sp. KHUB-02. The sequence goes on from NZ_JBWQEV010000001.1 coordinate 3,030,059, forward strand.
ATACCTCGAAGATCGTCCAGACTCTCCTCGGCCGCCATCATCGCACGTTCCGGCTTATTTCCCGCGCCCAATCCCTGCGTGATCTCACGTCCCAGCAATAACTTGATAGGAACATCCGAACGGTTCAAGGCTTGATTATCCGTATTACATAACACGAATGTAACATCGTGTATGCCCTCCTTATACATATGAGTAACAGCGTTTCCGCCACCGCCTCCAACACCAATCACCTTAATGATTTTGGGAGTATCCGTAGGATAATTAAAATTTAATATTGTATCGTCCATTGTCTTCCGGTTTTATTACATTCGTAGATCACGTTATTTACTCTCGTTATCATCGTCATCGAAGAGGGTTTTACCAAAGGTATCGATTCCTTTTGTCAACCGCCCGAACAAGCCGGGACCTTTTTTCTTCTCTTTCTTCGGCTTCTCCTTGACGGGTTCCGGTTCCGGAGTCGGTTCCACTGTCGGTTCAGGCTCAACCACCGGCTCAATCTTAGGCTCCGGTTTAGGAGGAATATATAACGCGCAATTCTTAGTTCCTTTCGCCAAGAGGCCGACGGCTACCGCATATTCGGGATTGCTGGCGACCACTAAATCACCACTAGCGACAACCCCCTTGCGAACCGCTGAATAGCGAACCTCCATCTTCAAGCGTTCGCTCATAACAGCCGGTAAATTCTTCAAAGCGGCGCCTCCACCCGTAATCACGATGCCGGCACCGAGAACGCTCATCAAGCCTGTAGCCTCCAGACGAGCATATACATTCTCTAAGATCTCATCCATACGGGCCTCGATCACACCGTTCAACTCGGCCAGCTTAATCTCACGCAAGCCCATTCCATCTGCTAAACTCACTTGGATGGTCATATCATTATCCCGGTCCGCTTTCGCGCTACCATAAGTGATCTTCAAGCGTTCCGCCTCAGACTCTACGACCCTGAGATTGGTTATATCTTTTGTTATCAAATTACCTCCAAAGGGAACAACGGAAAGGCTGGCCAACTTACCACCCTTATAGACAGATATCGTCGTCACGCCGGCACCGAAACCGATCAAGGCGCAACCCAAGTCCTTCTCATTGTCGCTCAAGACAACATCTCCCAACGCGAGGGGTGACACCAGAATACCGGCGATCTCGATTTTCGCTTGTTCCGAGATGCTATTGACAATATTTAATTTCAACGAAGGACGTCCAACAATCAACTTGTAACGAGCCTCGATACGGCTACAAGGCACACCCACCGGGTTGGACTCTGGTTTATCATCTAAAAAATAGGAAGGAGAAACCACGTCAAGAACGGTCAACATATCCGGACGATAATCCTTACACTCTTGATAAAGAGAGTCTATGATCTCCTCCGTGACCACTCCTTCCGTTCCCAATACCTTGCAAACCGTATGCTCGATAGAACGGAGTGACTGGCCACCCAGTCCCACATATACCTGCCCGATCTTGGTCCCCCCCAGTTTATTCTCCAACTTGAGGATCAAGCGTTTTATCTTACTCGCCGTCTCCTTCACGTTATATACACATCCTCTTCGTATGCAGGTGCCAGAGTTCTCAACTTCGTAGGCGATGATTGAAAGAGCGCCCGTCGCATTCTTAGTCCCCACCATTCCTACCATATGGGAGGTACCTAGGTCAATAGCTGCTATAAAGTCTGTGTATGCCATATCATCTATTTTTTAGTACAAACAATCTGATTCTTATATTTTAAATTAATCATACTGTACTTTTCCCAACCCACTTTAGGGATCGCTTGTTCATAGAAAAGCTTTAAATTCGCAAGCTTTTCTTCGAATTCATCCAAAGTACCCAACATGATCCGGTGGTTACCCACTCTTGGAATAAGTTCTATATCATTATCCGGATAGACATAGATTTGTTCAATCTGGTCATTCCAGAACTCATTCTCTTGCAAAAATAATGCAAATTTGTATAAGTCGGTCACCGCAAGCTCTTTTTCCACATATCCACTCACAATTGGCACATGCGCGGCATACCGACGACTGATCGGCATGGTGGTTCCCAGATTATCCACGTAATAACTACCTCTTACGCCCATAATCCGGAGGATAGGCATCTTTTGCATGACCTCTAGCTTGATAATACCCGAAGGAGTCTTATACGCCTCCACTTGAGCGATCATCTCATTCTTAAGCAATTCCGTCTCTATCCGATCCGTATTCACGTCGGCCATTGACCGCTTGATCGGATCTAGCCCAGCTTTCTTCAGTATAGACACAAGGTCACTCTCGCTCACGAAGTGTTTATCCAGACTGTCTTTCACCACGACTTGCAGATCTTGGCAAATAGAGTCCTGACGTATTTCCCGAAAGAAAAACGACACAAACACGATGTAACAGAACAACAACGTGGCTACTACTATGGAAATTATTCGGATCACGGTTTCCTTATTTGTTTACATAAAATCTCTTTTACAGGCTCCACCAAACGGTCGATATTACCGGCGCCTACCATTAATACTACCTCATATTTCCCGGCGGCAACCACGTCCAAAAGCTCTTCCTTCTTACACAGCGTCTTGGAAGGGATCGTCACCTTATCAAAAATGATCCGAGAGCTCACCCCCGGAATCGGTTCCTCACGAGCCGGATAGATATCCAGCAAGATCAACTCATCCAATAAAGAGAGACTCGCGGCGAAATCACCAGCGAAATCCCGGGTACGGGTATATAGATGCGGCTGGAAAATACCTGTCACCTTACGACCCGCATATAATTCCTTCACCGACAAGATACTCTGTCGCAATTCGGCCGGATGATGGGCATAATCATCGATCAATACCACTTGATCAGTCTTCAAATGGAAATCGAAACGGCGGCGAGGTCCGGCAAATGTAGCCATACCCTTTTTCAAATCCTCCGGTTTCACTCCGTTCAACCAAGCGATCGCCATAGCCGCTACCCCGTTCTCTATATTAACCTTTACGGGAACACCTAATTCCACATCAGGAATACGGATTTCCGGACCAACGAAGTCAAAGGTAATATTTCCGTCGCAAATACGAATATTTTCAGCGTAAAAGTCCGCTATTTCCGTAACGGAATAGGTATATTTCTTGACACCCTCCTGTAAACGGGGCGTTACGTTGATTCCTTTCTTGATCAGTAGACAACCATCGGGACGAATTAAGGAGGTAAATTTCTCGAAACTCTCCCGGTAAGCCTCCGCCGTACCGTAAATATCCAGATGATCTGGATCTGCGGAAGTAATCACTGCCATATAAGGAGTAAGCCAATGAAAAGAACGATCGAACTCATCCGCCTCGATCACGGTAAAGTCGCTCGTATCAGACAACATCAAATTACTCTCGTAGTTCTTTAGGATTCCTCCGAGGAAAGCATTGCAATCCACTGGCGATTGTTTCAGCAAATGAGCCAGCATAGAAGAGGTCGTTGTCTTGCCGTGCGTTCCCGCCACGCATAAACCCCGGCTGCTTTTCGTAATCTCTCCCAAGACACGTGCCCGCTTCATCACCTCAAAACCGTGCGCCCGGAAATAGGTCAATTCCGTATGCGACTCCGGGACCGCCGGCGTATAAACCACCAGCGTATCATCGGGCGACTTGAACGCCTCCCCGATCAAAGCTACATTATCCTCATAGTGAATATCGGCTCCCTCCTTTTTCAACTCCTCGGTTAAATCGGAAGGGGTCTTATCGTATCCGCCCACTCGTTTTCCCTTAGCGAGGAAATAACGGATCAAGGCACTCATCCCAATGCCCCCGGCACCTACGAAATACACCGCTGTCACTTTATTTATATCCATATTCCTTATTTCTTATCTATAATCTTAACAATCTCATCCACGATACGGTCTGCGCTATGGCGTTGCGCCAAGGTCTCGATATTACGGCTCAACGTACGCAAACGTTCATCGTCATGAACTATCTTCAAGGCAGTAGGCACCAAATCCTTTTCCGCGTCTTTATCGGCGATCATAACGGCGGCATCCTTATGGACCAAGGCCAAGGCATTCTTGGTCTGATGATCTTCCGCCACATTCGGCGAAGGCACCAAGACCACCGGTTTTCCTAATAAGCAAAGCTCCGAGATAGAACTAGCCCCCGCACGGGATATCACCAAATCGGCCGCTGAATAAGCATAATCCATACAGGTAATAAAGTCTGAGCACCAAACCGGCATTCCCCGGTACGCCTTCAAATGCTTGGAAGCGTCGCTGTAATAATACCTACCGGTTTGCCAAATAACCTGTACATCCGAGGCGAAGAACTTATCCAGATCCCCTTGAATACTCCGGTTAATCGTCCGTGCGCCAAGGCTACCACCTACCACAAGGATCGTTTTTTTCTCCGGAGAAAGCCCGAAGAACGCCAACGCCTCCTCTTTCTTACTCAGCGCCTCTTCCAAATCCTGTCGCACCGGATTTCCCGTAATCACGATCTTATCCGCCGGAAAGAACTTCTCCATGCCCTCGTAAGCGACACAAATCTTGCTCGCTTTCTTCGCCAACAACTTATTGGTCACACCGGCATATGAGTTTTGTTCCTGTATCAACGCAGGAACACCTTGCGAAGCCGCCATCCATAAAGTCGGTCCACTGGCATAACCGCCCACGCCGACCGCTATATCCGGCTTGAACTCACGGATCGTCTTCCTCGCCAAGCGCAAGCTTTTCGCTAAACGAGCCATGACCTTCACGTTGTTCATCAAGTGGGCACGATCAAACCCACTCACTGGTAAACCTACGATTTTATAACCAGCTGCCGGAACCTTATCCATTTCCATGCGGTCTTCCGCCCCCACAAATAAGATTTCCGCATCCGGAAAACGTTTCTTGAAAGTATTAGCGATAGATATGGCCGGGAAGATATGGCCTCCCGTACCACCACCACTTATTATGATCCGGTACTTTCTCATACTTTTGACTCTACAGTTATCGTTTCGACAGCCGATAGCGGATTATCTTCTTTCTCTCCCTCGACCGCCTGATTTATTGTCTCTCCGGATGGCTCGTCGGAAGGATTCTCTGGATTCTCCGTATCCTCCTCTTCCTCATCCTCATTTCCGATATTGGCTCCAAAACGACTTACGCTCAATATGATCCCGAAATAGATACAAGATATAAGCGTAGACGTACCCCCCCGGCTCACCAACGGCATCGGTTGCCCGGTAACGGGCACTAAATTCACGGCTACCGCCATATTCGCCAAGGCTTGGACTACCACCAGCAACCCACATCCCAACACTAGGAATTTCGGGAATGATTTATCACATTTCCGGGCGATCATCCCGACCCGCACTAGCAGCATTATATAAAGCAACAGTACAAAGATCCCCCCAACGATACCCAGTTCCTCTATGATAATCGCATAGATAAAATCTGAATACGCCTGTGGCAGGAAGTCACGCTGTTGGCCATGTCCGGGCATCTGTCCTAATACGCCTCCCCTGGCAATAGCTATCTTCGCATGGGTTACCTGATAATTATCATCGGTTATCTTATACGTACCACTCTCATCCAAATTATCCTTATGCCCGTCGAAGAAACGCTCCAAACGCCCCTGCCAAGTAACGAATCGATCCGGCAAATACTGAGTAATAGCGGCTGGCGTAAACTTAAGCAACACCAAGAACAATACCAACGCCAACATCAAGATGCCCGCCAGCTTCGCCAACTTACCAAATGGCAACTGACCGATAAACATCATCAGGAAACAAACCCCGAATAGCATAAACGCCGTAGAGAAGTTCTCTGGCAGAATCAAGACACAGGTGAGTCCTACTCCAATCAGTATATACTTAAAGATCTGGTTCTCCGTTAATTTCCCCCGCTTGCTGAGCAAGAAAGCGACAAACACGACACAAGCCAGCTTCCCGAACTCCGAAGGCTGGAACTGTATTCCCATGATTTCCAGCCATCGATGCGCATCATTAGCGTCCACGCCGATAAAGGGCGTCACGATCAACATCAACATCGAGACCGGCAATAATATAATAAACGCAGAGAAGAAACGACACGGTATATTATGTAACAGCAATACCATGACGAAACCCCCCAATAAAAAGGTGGCGTGCCGTACGATAGGCGCCCAGTGATTCGCGTTCTTATAAGCGATCGTACTGGTCGCGCTGAACACCTCCACCACCGATATAAGACACAGGAACATGAAGATGATCCATATCACCCGGTCGCCCTTAAACAGTTTACTCGCCAGATCCATTTTATCCTTTATTACAAATTACGTACGCAAGCCTTGAACTGATCGCCCCGATCCTCATAGCTCTTGAACAGGTCGAAGCTGGCGCAACAAGGAGAGAGCAATACCGTATCTCCCTTATGAGCCATCTTATAAGCTTTCGCCACAGCCTCCTCCATCGAGCGGGCGTCTTCAATATTCGCCACTTTCCCGTCGAAGAACGCATGCAGTTTCGTATTATCCACACCCATGAAAATCAATGAATGTACCTTCTTATTCACTAATTCCTCGATCTCCGAGTAATCATTCCCTTTATCCGTGCCCCCTAAGATCAAAACGACCGGAGTCGTCATGCTCTGCAAGGCATACCAACAAGAGTTTACGTTCGTAGCTTTCGAGTCATTGATATAATCAACACCACGCACGCGAAGCACCTTTTCCAAACGGTGCTCAACACCCGTGAAATCACTGAGTGAGGCACGTATTTTCTCATCATGAATGTCCACGATCTTGGACGCTATCCCCGAAGCCAAAGAGTTATACAGGTTATGCGTACCAGTCAATGCCAATAGGTCTTGTTCCATCGTAAATGTTCCGTTTGCCGTTTCAATAACTACTTGATTATTTTCCGTATATCCCTTCACGCCGTTCTCATGTGTCTCAGCGAATGGGTAAAGAGTAGCCTCAGGATGCCGTTTGGCGATCTCACGGGCTATGATCGGGTCATCGTTCCAGAAAATGAAGGCGTCGTCCTTCGTCTGATTTTGCAAGATGCGGAACTTAGCGTCTACATAATTCTGCATCTCATAGTTATAACGGTCCAGATGATCCGGTGTTATATTCAATATAATAGCGATATCCGCTCTAAAGTCGTACATATTATCCAGTTGGAAACTGCTCAACTCGATCACGTAGACCGCATGTGGATCTTCCGCAACCTGAAGCGCCAAGCTGTTTCCGACATTTCCGGCCAAGCCCACGTCCACGCCCGCTTCTTTCAGTATATGATACGTAAGCATCGTCGTTGTCGTCTTGCCGTTGCTACCCGTGATGCAAATCATCTTCGAGTCCGTATACCTTCCGGCAAACTCGATCTCGGAGATGATCGGCGTACCTTGCTTCTTCAATAACTGTATGATAGGAGCCTTGTCGGGAATACCCGGGCTCTTGACAATTTCGTCGGCACTCAAGATGTCGGCTTCGGTATGCTGTCCCTCTTCCCAACGAATCCCGTGGTTGTCCAGCATCTCCTTATACTTAGGTTTGATAGACGATTTATCGGACACGAACACGTCGAATCCTTTCGCCTTCGCCAAGACAGCGGCTCCCGCGCCACTCTCCCCGGCCCCTAATATAACCATTCTCTTACTCATCTTTTATCTCATCTTTAACGTAACTATCGTCATAACAGCCAAAATAATACCGATCAACCAGAAACGGACCACGATCTTCGATTCAGGCACGACATTGAACGGCTTTTGGATCAACGCCTGTATACCCGCGTTTCCCGGTTTCTGGAAATGATGGTGTAAAGGAGCCATCTTGAAGATACGGCTACCTTCCCCATACTTCTTCTTCGTATATTTAAAGTAGGCCACTTGCAACATGACCGATATATTCTCCACCAAGAAAATACCGCAAAGGATCGGAATCAACAACTCCTTACGGATGATGATCGCGAAAACGGCGATAATACCTCCCAAGGTCAAGCTACCCGTATCTCCCATAAATACTTGGGCCGGATACGAGTTGTACCATAAGAAACCGACCGTGGCACCGATAAAGGCAGCGGCATAAACCACCAACTCCTCCGCGCCGGGTATAAACATGATATTCAAGAACGAGGCGAACTCAAAGTGGGATGACATATAGGCCAAAATACCGAGCGCCACCCCGATGATCGCCGATGTCCCGGCAGCCAAGCCGTCCAATCCATCCGTCATATTGGCTCCGTTCGACACGGCAGTCACCACAAAGATCACCATCAGCACGAACACCAGCCATGCGGCCTCCTCCTTATAATCGCCCGCCCAGTTCACCAAGTTGGCGTAATCGAAATTATTGTTTTTCAAGAACGGGATGGTCGTCTTTGTCGACTTGGTCTCCACCGTATGATAACGCACCTCCTCGATCACGTTATCATGGCGCACCTCCATATTCTCCTTGATCACCACGTCCGGGCTCATGAACAATACCAAGCCAACGATCAGGCCCAGTCCTACCTGCCCGACGATCTTGAAACGTCCGTGCATGCCCTCCTTATTCTTCTTGAACACCTTGATATAATCATCCGCGAATCCCAAGGCTCCCAGCCAAACCGTAGTCACCAACATCAATATCACATAGATATTATTCAGCTTGGCACACAGTAAAGTCGGGATCAATATAGCGATAATAATGATAATACCTCCCATCGTTGGCGTTCCCTTCTTGCTCATCTGGCCCTCCAGCCCAAGATTTCTCACCGTCTCGCCGATCTGCAACATTTGCAACTTATCGATGATACGCCGGCCGATCGCCGTAGAGATAAACAAGGACAAGATCAAGGCCAACCCCGAGCGGAAAGATACGTACTTAAACATACCCGCTCCCGGGAAATCCAACTGATCCAAATAATTAAAAAGATAATAAAGCATGTCGTCTTAAATATTATGATTGTTGTGTCGAAAAAATCTCGCGTAACTTCTCACGGTCGTCAAAGTGATGTTTCACCCCCTTGATCTCCTGATAGTCTTCGTGGCCTTTTCCGGCAACAAGGATCACATCCCCTTTCTTCGCCAACATCGTAGCGGTCTTGATCGCTTGCGTACGGTCCGTGATACATAAGGCACGTTCCATATCCATTTTCGTCAATCCGGCTACCATATCGTTAATAATATCATCCGGTTCCTCAAAGCGCGGGTTATCGGAAGTCAGAATTACCTGATCGCTCAGCTTGGCAGCCTCTTTCGCCATCAACGGGCGTTTCCCCTTGTCCCGGTTTCCCCCGGCACCCACGACGGTAATGATACGTCCTTTCCCGTCCAATACCTCATGAATGCCATTCAGTACATTCGTCAAGGCATCCGGCGTGTGAGCGTAATCCACGATCGCCGTATAACCGAGCGGAGACTGGATCGTCTCGAAGCGACCGGATACGGAGCGAAGCGTGCTCAGCACGATCAACACCTCCTCGGGATCTTTCCCTAAAGAAACCGCGGCTCCGTACACGGCCAGCAAGTTATAAGCGTTGAAACGTCCCACGAAATGCACCATAACCTCCCGACCGTTAATGATCAAGTCTGTACCCTCGAAATGAGATTCCAATATCTTTCCCTTGAAATCGGCCAAGGTACGCAAGGAATAGGTCAGCTTTTTCGCCTTCGTATTCTGCAACATCACCAAGCCGGATTTATCATCGGCATTCGTCAAGGCGAAAGTCCCGGCAGGCAGGTCATCGAAGAATTTCTTCTTCGCTTTCAAGTAATTCTCCACGGTCTTATGGTAATCCAAATGATCGCGGGTCAGGTTCGTGAAAATCCCCCCGTCGAAAGACAAGCCGCTGATGCGCCGCTGATCGATCGAATGAGAGCTAACCTCCATAAAAGCATACTCACATCCGGCCTCTACCATCCGGGCCATCAAGGAATGAAGCGTAAGCGGGTCCGGTGTCGTATGATCCGTCGGTACCGCCTCGCCATCTATATAATTACATACCGTGGAAAGCAATCCCACCTTATGCCCCATCTTCCGGAACATCTCATATAATAAGGTAGCGATCGTAGTCTTCCCGTTCGTACCCGTCACGCCTACCAACACCAATTTCCCGGAAGGATCACCATACCAGCGGGAAACCAAAAGACCCAGCGCCTCCGCCGAATCCTTCACCACGATAAACGAGCATCTCCCCTCCAAATAGGACGGAGCCTCCTCGCATACGATAGCGACAGCCCCCTTCTCTATGGCGCTGTCCATATAGGCATGGCCATCCACGGCCGTACCTCTCACAGCGACAAACAAAGACCCTTTCGTCACCCGACGAGAGTCTGATTGAATATTCGTGATATCCACATTATCCGCCCCCATCAACATAGGAGCTTCCAACGCACCGATTAAATCCCTTAGTTCCATACCTATTTCAATGTTAATAATACGGTCTGCCCCTTAGACACTCGCTGTCCGGGTTGAATACTCTGCGAAACGACCCGTCCGACACCCGACAAAGAGACACGCAGACCGGCTTGCTCCAACAAGAAAACCGCATCTTTAGCACCCATGCCGACTACCCGGGGTACCAGTCCCTCACGAATCGTCAGATCGCTTAATTTTACCTTATTCTCTTCTTGCTCGGCGGAGGCTACGACCCACTTTGTCTCCAAACTGTCCGTATCCGCCTTAATATCCAATTCATCTAATACTTCCTCTACCGCCCTCAGGTCGCCGCCTTTCACACGAGGTACCATCACGGCCATCGAATCCCGTTCCATATCCCGGACATCGAACGACATATGGCTGGCGTATATCTTCTCGGCGATCGCACGCACCACGCCTCCCGACATCGTACCACCCGAAGGATAACCGATACGAGGACGGCGGATCACCACGATACAAGAATACTTCGGATGATCGGCCGGGAAATAGCCACAGAAAGAGACTTGGTGCCCGCTCGTACGGTAGACACCGCCCGTAGCGATCTGCGCCGTACCGGTCTTTCCGGCGATCCGGACAATATCCGAATGAACCGCCTTACCGGTCCCTTTCTCCACGACTCCCAGCAACATATCTTTTATCAACGCCAGCGTATGATCCGAGCAGATCGAAGAGTTGATCACCTCCGTGGAAAAACTCTGCACGGTCTTGCCGTTATGTAAGATCTCTTTCGTAAACATCGGGCGAACCATCTTTCCGTTATTCGCGATCGCGTTAAAGAACGCCAGCGTATTGATCGGCGGTACCTGCGTCTCGTAGCCGAACGACATCCAAGGCAAAGTGGTCTTGGACCAATAACGGGTCGTATCATCCGGACGACGTATCTTGGCACGTCCCGCCCCCGGTATCTCCAAACGAAGATCCGCGTTCATACCGATACGGTACAGTCCCTCCACGAACTTTGTCGGGTTATCCGAATAACCTTTCAGGATCGTCTTGGCCACACCGATATTGGAGGAATACCAAATCGCCTGCTCCACCGAGATCCGACCGTATCCGCCTTTATTCATATTATGGTCCGTCATGCGGGCACCCTTATACATATATATACCATTGCCTACATCGACCGTATCTCCCGGATTGCATAAACCATCCTCCAAGGCCACCATGATAGAGGCCACCTTGAAAGTAGAGCCCGGCTCGATCTCGTCCGCCACGGCATGATTCTTCGTCTCGCCATATACGCCCTCACGGATACGCCCCATATTCGTGATCGCCTTGATCTCTCCGGTCTCGACCTCCATCACGACAGCCGTACCAGACTCGGCATCGATCGCCTTCAATTTATCGACCAGCGATTTCTCGGTTATATCCTGTATATTGATATCGATCGTGGTGCGAATATCCATGCCATCCACCGGATCCACCTCAATCACGTTCGTCCAGCCTCCACCGACACGACGAACGGAACTCAACCCGGCCTGCCCCCGCAGGAGCGAATCGTATTGCAACTCCAATCCATTCTTCCCCTTCGTAGTTCCACCCTCCTCGATCTCTCCGTAGATATCACCGATCGTACGAGACGCCAAGGTCCCGAAAGGTTTCTGGCGCTGCACCATCTCCTTCGTATAAAAACCGCTCTTATAACGTCCCAGACGAAGGAACGGGAACTTACGGATCTCCTTCAAATCCGAATACGAGACCTTCCCCGCGTAAATCGGGAACTGGCGACTCTTACCGCTCAGCCCTTTCAGCAGATAAGCCTTATAGCCCGCCGGCGTACGATCCTTCAATTTACGGGAAAGATAAAACGCCAACGAGTCCACCCCATCCTTCTTGGACGTCTTGAACGTATCCAGCCAATTATACTTGGCATCCTTAGCCGGAGTATACGCATCCGCCTTAAAGTCGATATACATATAATAACGAGGCACGCTGGTAGCCATCAACTTACCGTCCGACGAATAGATATTGCCACGTCCGGGCAACACCAAACGGTTCGGTCGTTTCTGGCTCTCGGCCACCTTCATCCATTTATCCCTCTCCACGAAGGCCGTATCAAAGGCACGGAACAGAATTCCTACGGCCACAAGCCCCAGCAACAGCACGACCACGAAGTAACAGAATAAAATCCGGCTACTTTTAGGCTCTATTTCTTTCGGTTCGTTTTCTTCAGACATACCCATTTACACCTTATCTCACTTATATAACTCATAAGGAGGGGTTTTCGCACCCTCCAGATCAATACCTTGCTCCTCGATCAGCAACTCGATTTGCGATTGGCGGCTATTGCCGGTCAACTCGGATGAGATCGACAACGCCTCGAAACGCACATCCCTCAATTGCTGTTGCAACCGGTCGATCTCACGCAGCTTTTGCATACAAGTATACCGGTTACCGATAAAGAAAAACGCCAACACGACAAGTAACACGATCATGCGCGTATGCCTCAAGATAAAATCCTCTTTCAGCACGCCGCCACCGAGTATATACCAGAACGAAAGACGCTTCTCCTTCTTCCTCGTTTTCTTATGTTGTCCGTTTTCTTCCATATCTATTTCTCCTTATACCTTCTCAGCGATTCTCAACTTGGCGCTCCGGGAACGGGGATTCCGCTCCACCTCCTCGTCGGTCGGGACGATCACCTTATTATTGACCAAGCGGAAAGGCGATCGTACGTTCCCGAAGAAATCCTGCTCGCATTTCCCCTCGAAGTTTCCGGTCTTCAAAAAGTTCTTTACCAGACGATCTTCCAAGGAGTGATACGTAATAACCACCAAACGTCCTCCCGGCCTCAACACCCGCAAGGTACTCCGCAGCATCTCTTTCAGCGCCCTCATCTCATCGTTCACCTCGATACGAAGCGCTTGAAAGACTTGCGCCAAGAATTTCTTCTCCTTGTCCTTCCCCGTAAACGGCTTGATCACCTCCAAGAAGTCCCCGATCGTCTCTATCTTCTTTGTCTCACGGGCTTTCACCAGCACAGAGGCTAATTTCCGTGACACCTTCAGCTCGCCATATAGATAAAACACATCGGCCAACGCCTCCGCCGTATAATTATTCACGATATCGGCGGCGGTCTGCCCCGCACGCGTATTCATCCGCATATCCAACGCCCCGTCGAAACGGAAAGAGAAACCGCGATCCTTATCGTCGAAATGATGGGAAGAGACACCTAAATCCGCCAACAGACCGTCTACCTCCCCGCTTTCTCCATAGTAACGCATAAAATTATACAAATAACGGAAATTACTGCGCACGAAAGTGAATCGTGGATCTGCCGGGATATTATGCTCCGCGTCCGCGTCTTGGTCAAAGCCGTAAAGTTCGCCCCCGCTACCCAACCGTTTCAAGATCTCGCGGGAATGTCCTCCACCGCCAAACGTAACATCCACGTAAATCCCGTCGGGACGGATATCCAATCCCTCCAGACTTTCCCGCAGCATTACCGGTACATGATAGCAACTATCTTTTTCTTCCATTCGTCGTTCTTACGTTAAACTTCCTCTTAAAATCAAGCGCCGTACTCCTTTGATACGCACGCACATGCCTTATCGGTGGGTAAAAGTACACATTTCCAAAATTACCCGCCAACATTTATATAAGAAAAGTAGGAAAAAGTTATCAACAGGTCGTTAACCCTTCGTCTTTTCGTCCTTATCTCTTACGCTTTTCACCGGTATTCGTTAACCAATTCTTCCTTTCACCTTCATCTTCTAACGGCCGTTGGATGATCATGCAACAGTTGGTAGATGATCTTCTAACAGTTGGTGCATGATCGTCCAACAGCCGTTAGATAACCGATAGTCAAGCGCCCGGGGACTAACCTCCCTAATGGTAGCGGCTAAAAGATCAAGGGGAAAAGGCCAAGATAGCTGGCGAAAAAGCAAAAACTTCACTCAAACCTCTCTCGTTTTAATTATTAACTTTATCTTTGCCCCTTGACAAGCTTATATAGATGGCAAAACAAGGTGTGACAAAGATAGATATTAAGCAAGTATTGGCACAAAAGGCGCCCAAGGCGTCACGCAAGATTCCGGGATTTATCGTGGACTACTTGATTCGCACGGTTCATCAAGAGGAACTGAATGATATATTAACCCGTTACCACGATAAGGAAGGGGTAGATTTCATGCGTGAGCTTATCGGCTATTTTGACCTTACCCTCGATCTGGTACATGAGGAAAACATCCCGACCGAAGGGCGCTATATCTTCGCCTCCAACCATCCGCTCGGAGGATTGGACGGTATCTGTCTCTCCGCCGTTATCGGTTCCCGGTTCGAAGGCCGCATCAAGTATCCGGTCAATGATTTATTACTTTATCTCTCCAATCTAAAATCCATCTTTGTACCGATCAACAAACACGGCACCCAAGGAAAGGACAACGCACGGATGCTGGAGGAGGCTTTTGCCTCGGACGACCAGATCATCACTTTCCCCGCTGGATTATGCTCTCGCAAGATTGGTGGCAAGATACAAGACTTGGAGTGGAAGAAATCGTTCATCCAGAAGGCGGTGCAATACAAGCGGGATATCGTACCGGTCTATTTCGACGGGAAGAATTCCAATTTCTTCTACAACCTCGCCCGGATACGCAAGGCGCTGGGTATAAAGATGAATTATGAGATGATTTATTTACCGGACGAGATGTTCCGGAGCAAACATAAGACCTTCCGGATTTATTTCGGGAAGCCTATCCCTTGGCAGACATTCGACAACGGCAAGAAACCCGCCGAATGGGCAGAGTGGATAAAAAACAAGGTTTACAAACTCAAGGATTAACAGACGAAACATATGCAAGACATTATCAATCCCATAGACAGGGCACTACTGAAGGCTGAATTGACCAAAGAGAAGAGGTTGAGAAGTACCAATAAATCGAAGAATGAGATTTATATCGTCACGGCGCACGACTCACCCAATGTCATGCAAGAGATAGGGCGTCTGCGGGAGGTCGCTTTCCGTTATTACGGGGGTGGCACGGGATTCCCTGTGGATATCGATGAGTATGACACGATGGAAGACGCTTACCGCCAGCTGATTGTCTGGAGCCCGGAAGATGAGCAGATCTTGGGGGGATACCGTTTCCTTTGCGGTTCGGACGTTAAGTTCGACGAGAATGGTAAACCGATCTTGGCGACCTCGCACTTGTTTAATTTCTCAGAGAAATTTATCAAGGAGATCCTTCCTTATACGGTAGAGTTGGGACGCTCGTTCGTGGCTCTGGAGTATCAATCCACCCGTTCCGGGGCGAAAGGCTTATTCGTGTTGGATAACCTGTGGGATGGATTGGGGGCTTTATCCGTGGTTGATCCGAGCTTGAGGTATTATTTCGGGAAGGTGACTATGTACAATACGTACAACCAAGAGGCCCGTAATATGATCTTATACTTCCTCGGATTGCATTTCCCGGACGCAGACCAACTGATCACTCCGGTATATCCTTTGGAGACTAATATGGATGTAGAGAAGATGAGATCTCTTTTCCCTCACGATAATTTCAAGGATAACTACAAGGTATTGAACCAAGAGGTTCGTAAATTTGGCATCAACGTGCCTCCTTTGGTAAATGCTTACATGAGCTTGTCGCCTAAGATGCGTGTATTCGGCACAGCGATCAACCATGAGTTTGGAGAGGTGGAAGAAACGGGTATCCTAATCGCTATTAACGAGATATTAGAGGATAAGAAGAAACGGCATATTGAGACGTATCTGGAAGAGGAGTACAAGTCCGCCGAGTTGATACGAAAGAATTTCATCGGGGAATAAAGCCGTAGATATGGCTAGCGCGACAGCGTAACAAGATATAAAAAGGTTCAGCCTAACCGTTCGCCTCCAAGCGGATTAAAAACGGACAAAGGCTGAACCTCTTTTTATCTCAAATAAATCTTATAGCATAGTCCACCGGAGAAATACTTCATTCGCTGCAATTCGAATTGAAAATGTATATGATTGAATAGCAGGTAAGTGGCTCCCATAGCGAAGTCTTTCGAATCGTATTCGGCTATGACGTTCAAATGCGGGGCGAATGAAGGATTGTAGGTGATACCTCCCGCCACACCGTTCAAGGGATAATCCTCACGGCGATTATACAGATAGGATAAATGAACGCCTAAGGTTCCCCTTCCCAGCTGAAAATGTTTGGTAGCGGCCAGATAATAACGGCAGAAATAGCCGTTCCCTATGGCTGAAGCGAATTTATGCCCGGATGACGTAAAAGGGTCCGAAGTCCCCAGCACGACAGCGGGGATGTATTTGCTTTCTTTCAACACACGTAAGCGGGCGGAGAAATAACGATCTTGGTTCGTGAATCCGGAATAGCCATGCTTATCCAATCCAAGGCTCTCGGCCGTAAACAGCGTACAAGTATACGCTACTTCCAGAAACGGGAAGATCGTCACGTTCAAATAATAATTCCACGTATTAAAATTAAACTTGGGAGGCGTAAGCTCTTGATGCAAGAAGTTTCCGCCAAGCATCACGGTCTTGTCCTTTTGCATATCGGCGGACGGGGCATGCAATAGCCCTGTCGTGCCATAAGATAATTGAGCCGGAAGTATCGTCCAGCAACTTAAGAATATGATCAATAAGAGTAATTTCTTCATTTTTCTTTGTTTACTTATAAACTTCCGGCTCAACATTATTTAATCAAGCTTCAAATATCAAGCATTAATCCGGGATGATGATACCGCCACCGGCGTTATTGCCATCACCATGTCCGTGACCGTGGGATTGCTTGTAAACAGGAGTACCTTCTATCTTGATAAGTTTTTTAGCTACAACCTGAATCTCTTCCACCTTTTTACCCTTTGTCATAAACTTAAATACATACGTATTTGTAGTATATGTCTTCTTCAAGCTCATAGAAGCGACCGTACGATCAGCTTCCGTAGGAACGGATGTTGTCAATGATGTTTGGATACCTATCTGATAACCATCAGCTTGCAAACGATTAGAGATTCGGTTATAAACCGCATTCTTAGCGACTTGACCATCTACGTTAGATTTTCCGACTAGATCCTGCAAGTTTTCTCCAACATAAGCATTTGTAGTTGTAACAACTACAGGAATGTTTCCTGCCTTACCATCAGAGCAGTAGTCAACAACCTTTTCTACGATTGTAGTATCAGTACTGATATCTTCAGTTTCCGCTAATGCCAACTCAAAACCTGCGGCAAACTTAGAGAAGTGAGCGACAGACATTTCCGCACCAGTACCATTGATATAAACAGGGTCCGCCGTAGGATCAATCTTCATGATCTCCTTATTATCTATGCCTGTGGTCGCATATAACAATGCCATAGGCTGTGTAGAAGAAACCAAATCCTTCGGAGCGTCGAACGAGATCTTCAAAGCCGGAGAGAATACCGTACCGCTAGGCTCGCCTTTATATACACGGCTTACACTGGCTACCGCACCAGCATCAGAAGTCACATTATTGGATTGCAGAGCTTCCGCAGACATATCACGTTCAATCACCAATGTTTGATTACTACTTGCCGGCATAACGATAACGACAGGCTTACCACTTTCCGCGACCAAACTTACCTCATCTTTCTCTTTTATACCATCAGCGGTCGTACTTTCAATCACTCCTATCGATTCTGTCAATTTCTCAGCATCACTTTGATTCAAAACCTTAATAACTGGAGCTTGAACCTCATTATCCGCACCTTTATAGTTATCTAAGACATTAGCAGGAATGACAACGTCTACTTTTTGCTCAACATTATTCTCATCCACATAAGTGACACCAGACACCTTAACCTCTTCGGTTCCGCCTGCGTTAATCGCATTCTTAATCTCATCCGCTACTTTTTCCGCTTCTTTTTCCGGAACCTGAACACCATATTTAGAAAAATCAATCTCCGTATTTCCACCTGTACCTATAGGGTTCAATGTGATAGGAAATACATAGTTCATACTCTGACCGACCTTAAAGATGATCGTACGAGAGTAGCTCGTATAACCTGCGGCTTTAACACTCAAGATAAATTGAGCATCCTCCGTAACCTTTGATGATGCGATATTGAAAGAGAACTCACTCTCATTCTTAGAAATAAATAACTCTTCACTTCCTAACATCAATGTGACTTCCGCTGTCTTGATGTCTGCGCCCGTAGATAGGTCTGTTATTATACCAGATACGATATAAGTCGCTTTTGACGGATCTGTCGGTTTGGAAGGATCGGAAGGATCAGACGGGTCTGTTGGCTTGGAAGGATCAGACGGGTCAGAAGGATCTGTCGGCTTAGAAGGATCATCCGGGTCTACTGGAATAGAAGGAGCGACATTCATCACGATAATAGCTGGATACTCAACGTCGAATGTATCACCTTCGCCCTCTTTCTTTTCTTGATCCGGAACGGCTGAAACGACAACCTTAGCCACGGCTTTAGTATATCCGGAAGCTGTAGCTACTACGTCGTAGATACCGGGAGTCACATCAGAGACCTTAAAATTAGGTTTATTCTCTTTAGCGATCTCTTTATCCCCGTATTTTACGACAACAGAAAGGCTGGAAGTAGAGATAGCTTTTCCCACAACATCCTCGATCGATACGGAAAGATTGTACTTCGCCTTCTTATACTCTTTCGGAGTATCGGGAGTCGTGCCCTTTACCATGACGGCGTTTACTACATACTGTCCAACACCCGATTCGATCTTCTTCACATCCACATCATAGCTTCTGTCTGCATAGCCTTCCGACTTAAAGGCGATTTTGTAAGAGCCTGGTGTACTTTTCAAGTCGAAAGAGTACGTTCCATCAGAACCCGTCGTAGCACTAAGAGATTGAGCTCCAGAAAGAGCTACGCTAACGCCAGCCATTGGGTTGTTGCTGGCATCCATAACCGTACCACCAATCGCATAGGTGGCAACAGTGCCACCACCATCCGGAGTAGGCACATCATCATCGTCATCCTTACAACCAACGAAGCCAATCATGGCTGTCGTAAGGAACAAGACCAATAAGGTCTGTAACTTTGTAATTGTTCTCATAATAAAACTATTTAAAAATTGAGTAATTCCGACTTTATAAAGTACGGGTTGAATTGATTCTGTTGCATGATGTTATCATTCGGTGAGGCTTTATACCCCTTATAATAATAGCGTTCATTACCGGCGTTGTAAGACATACCCCAGTTGTCAGAAGGAAGCACCCGCACATTCTTACGTTTATATTTATAAGGAGGAAGAGCCACTTGAAACCGGAAACCTCCGTTTTTCAAAGCACCTTGCGCCTTCATCGCATAAAAACCGATAGAGCAATGGCGGAAATGACGGATCAAGTCAATCCGTCCACCGACCTCTCCCAGCAAGTACTGCTCGGCTTTCAAAGAGACCTGTGTATTGTATTTGGACCAGTAAAAACTACCTCCCAACGACCAAGTGACCCGCTGATGAGTCCCATAATGATATTCGAACTTATGCCAAGATCCCGTACCCGTACAACCAATACGTCCTTCCAAAGAAAAACGTTCATCCTTCAAATGATGGGTTACCGCTAAATCCACGCCATAACGATCCGCATTGAACAAACCGATACTGGCTCTAGCAAACGTACGATAAGGTAAACGAAAAGATTGGGAAAGGGTAACCATGCCCGGGTGAATCTTACCCGCCCAAGGACCATATCCATCATTATATATAGGAAACACCATTTGCGCCGTCAGCTTCATCCCATTCCAGAAAGAGACCTCGATCGCAGGCGAGAGGTTGAATAACACTTGGTATATTTGTGTGATAATGAGGTTCTTCAGATACAACTCCGGATAAACCACCACGTCTACTTTAAATAAGGAGCTATTCATACGGTACTCTTTTTTCACCTTATCCCAGCTATCGCCCAGATCGTAAGTAGCATCCCAGGCGGAACGGGCCGCATAGGAGCCGGGAGCCGCCTTCAAGCTGTCCGGATTTGCCGTATAGATCAATGAGATCTGCGGTATATTATTATCCAATACGACGATACGGCAGGATTTGCCCTTCTCCGGCAAGCCTGTTTTCTGGATGCGGTCTATGGCATGGGCCAGTCCCACACCCTGCAAACGCCAAGGGGTATTCTCCAAGACATACACTCTCTCCTTCTCGTCCTCCGACCAGACAACATTCTCAAAACCCATATCGACCAGCATATTCGCGGTGATATCCGCATATACCTTATTATATTGGGCCTTTGTAAACATAGGCAATAGTAGCAAAAAAAATAAAAGGCATTCCTTACGGAGTAAAATGGCTCGTATAGAAGACTTTCTATTCATATCTCTAGAGTTTGATTCCAAGTTATCATTGGTTTACTGTTTTTCTTATTCTTACCCTTCCACATAAAAAACGACTAGTGAAAACGATCGTTTAGATCTTGCATTTTTTTAGAAAGCAAAAAGATGATGCTCTTTTGTCATATTCGTGACACTTTGATTAATCTATCCTGTTGAGAAGAAGATATATAGCAGGATAAAATTTAATCGGAAAAGGTTGCCGGTCTCGGAGAAATGTCTACCTTTGCAAACGACTAATTGAAACGATCGTTTTTTACAGTCGTTTTCAATCTAAATATTTTTATTGTTATCATAGATACTTCTCATAATAGCCTGCGCCAAAATCAACAAATGACACTTCATATTTAGAAAACGACCTCATTATTTTAAAATGTACATAACCCCGCTTCCAAAGTCAGCTAGCTTCGCTGGCAAAGTAAGTTAACTTACTCGGGCATTTAAGTTAGCTTACTTTGCCATTTAAGTTAACTTACTTTTTGGCCCTTCTATACAGCCCAAAAAGAATACGGAAATTTGCTATTCTCGGAAAGCATTCTTATCTTAGCAAATTATAGCAGATTATAGCAAAGAGAGAGTTTCATGTTAGCAGCCATTCATATACAGTTAATCGTTGGTACGATATTTATCATATTGTATAGCGTCACTATATTAGGACTGGTATTAGTTATCATTACAGAGAATAGGAATCCGTTAAAGACAATTCCTTGGGTAATCGTCTTATTATTAGCACCCGGTATCGGACTGCTTTTCTATTTCTTCTTTGGACAAGATAACCGGAAACAACGGATCATATCGAGGCGTACCTATAAACGCATCATGAAAAGGCCGCAAGAGGGTAAATTACCTCAAGACGCCTGCGTAGTTCCGGACCCCTATAAACCTTTATCGACCTTGTTGACTAACACCAACCAATCCTCCCTCCTATACGGAACACAAATCACGATTTATACGAATGGTACCGATAAGTTCAAAGACTTGCTGGAAGAGATCCAGAAAGCGACCCACCATATCCATATACAATATTATATATTCTGTGATGACGAGATAGGAAAACAGGTGCAACAACTCCTTATCAAGAAAGTAAAAGAAGGTGTGAAGGTACGTGTACTTTATGATGATGTGGGTTGCTGGAATGTAAAAGACGGCTTCTTTAAGGAAATGAAGGAAGCGGGTATCGAGGTATATGCGTTCTTGAGGGTAGCGTTCCCCGTTTTCACCAGTAAGGTGAATTACCGGAACCACCGCAAGATTATCGTGATAGACGGTAAAGTCGGGTTTATGGGAGGCATGAATATAGCCGACCGATACGATAAGGGAACCTCTTGGGGCACATGGAGGGATACGCATTTCAAATTCGTAGGGAAAGGAGTGCACGGGCTTCAATCCGTATTCCTCATCGATTGGTACGTGGTTAGTAAAAAGCTCTTGAACGATCGGATTTACTATCCGGCCGCCCAAATCTATAGCGATAATATTATGCAAATCGCCACTAGCGGTCCGGTAGGTCAATGGAGAACTTTGTTGCAAGCGACCATTTTCATGATCGCCAACGCCAAGAAGTATATCTTTATACAAACCCCTTATTTCCTGCCTACCGAAGGATTGAACCAAGCGTTGCAAACCGCCGCCTTAGGGGGAGTGGATGTTCGTTTGATGCTGCCTAAGCGTTCCGATACACGTTCAGCGAATATGGCCAGTCATTCCTTTATCGACGAGATGGTAAAGGCCGGCGTAAAAGTATACCTCTACAAACCGGGCTTCTTGCATTCCAAGCTAGTCGTGTCCGACGACGCATTGACAAGCATCGGGTCCGCCAATATGGACTTCCGTAGCTTTGAGCATAACTTCGAGATTAACGCTTTCGTATATCAAAAGGAATTCGCCCTGCAAATGAAACGCATCTTTACACACGACATGCATCACTGTGAGCGTTTGATCCCTTCCCGCTGGTTAAAGCGCCCCCTCAAGCAACGCATGGCGGAATCATTTATGCGTCTGTTTTCTCCCCTTCTTTAAGGAAGATGCTAAAGTTCACGGAGCCATACACCCGGTGCTGATAAAAATAAGGCAAAGATGAGAAGTCATTGGTCTTAGGATGTTCCATGATGAATATCCCTCCATCCCTTAGTAAATCACGCTCGAAAACCAAGGCGGGTATTTCCGGCAACTCCGGCAAGGCATACGGGGGATCGGCAAAGATGAAATCGAAACTTTGCTTAGGGGCTGAATTCAAATAACGGAAAACATCCCCACGAATCAGAGCCAACGCATCCGTCTTCAGCTCTTTCGCTACCTTGGCTATAAAAGAGGCATGAGCGTTATTTTTCTCTATGGCGGTTACATTCCGGCATCCTCGTGAGATCAACTCAAAAGAGATACTTCCGGTTCCGGCAAAAAGATCCAACGCATCCATGCCTTCCAGATCCACCAAATTATTTACTACGTTAAAAATATTCTCTTTCGCAAAATCCGTCGTAGGACGTGCGCTAAACGAAGAGGGCACGTCAAAACGCCGACGACCGTATATACCGCTTATTATTCGCATATTAATAAAGATATTAAATCCATAGGGGCTTTCGTTACATCCGTTCCCAACAAATAGGCTTCCGAAGGGATCTCCACCGGCTTAACATGGCGTAAATAGGCTCGCAATCGCTCCAGAACCCGCATTCGCGAGGAAGATTCCCCCGCTAAAAGCAACTGGTCCTTTTCTTGGTTCAATCCCGCCTGTTTCCATACATATAATATATAGTATACTATATCGTCCGATTGGTCGATCGGGTAAGAGTTCACAAATAAGAGTTTCCCTTGAGCATAGCAGGCCACATCCATCCGCTTTCGTTCTATCACGACATACATTTGCCGGGGTAAGCTAGCACTACTTTCTTTTGTCCATAGCGTTAGCGGAGAAGTCATGTAGTGGGAGAAAAAAGGATGCAAAAGAGAACGGGAGCAAAATTCGTAAACCTCCTCGTCTACACCAAACACCAACTTAGCCTGTTGTTCCTTTAAAGTATCGGTTAAGCAATGCAATTCCAGTGTAGAAAAGCTGAAATCCAATAAACGCCCTTCCTTACCGTCCCCCCAATAATTATCAGGGACCAAGCTATATTCCGGAGATACACAGATCACGTTAATCCGTTTATAAGTCCACGTAAGAAACTCATGAGCGAAGAAAAACTCCTTAAGGGAAGAAATGAAAGAGACCGCCCGATCGAATTCCGTTTCCCGATAAAAGAAACTTCCTCCAGCCGAGGGATCATACCCGGAAAAAGAAAGTCCACCCGACCGAAGCCGGATGGACACTATATACTTTTCCGAATTATCAGTAGTTAACGTATCAGGAATGCTGATAGTCATATGAGCTGCTGATTATTCCCAGTTACCTGCGTTGTTATTAATTTCTTCCAAAGAACCTACGCGCAATCCCGGGAACTTACCTTGTTTCTCTGCCTTGTCGATCAAGTTATAAGTCAACTGAGCATCCATGTCACGCAAATATTCTTTGTAAGGAACCTCACAAGCGAATACTTTGATCTCATAACCAGAACCTGATTTCAACGTAGCCGTATCCATCTTGAAAGTAATCTTTTCACCCGGAACGGCCGGAACATAACGCATAGCCGCTACATCATAGTTCTTACCCAGCAAAGTATCTTTCGCCAATACCCACATGGTATCACGTCTGATTAAACCTTTCTTAACAGCCTCTGCTTCTGTCATACCTTTCTCCAACTGCTCATCCGTCAATACACCTTCCTTGATCAAGAACGGCAACTTATCCGTATTCAAGAATTTCTCCAAATCGTCGAAACTTCCGGCATGAGTCTTATACATGTTCTTGTATTCGATCTGAGCCTTACGGATTTCAATCAAACGGGCGATAATCGCATTGTCACGAATAGTCTTCTGATCATCATACTCAATCGGACCAGTGACGCTCTTGTAGCACATGTAAACTAGCAGTACAACTGCGGCAGCTAATAAAATCTTTAATGTAACTTTCATGGTTTGTATTGTTTTTTGAATTTATTTCGTTCGGCAAATTTAAAAAAGAATATTTAATACACTACCTTTATCGCGAAAATTATTGCGATCAAAATGATAAATAGTTACATAAGCCAGCAAATCGAACGAAATTTCCCCTATAAACCGACGGATGATCAGTTTTTAGCGCTTCATACGCTTACCGAATTTCTCTTGTCTGAGGAACCGGACAGCCTTCTACTGATGAAAGGCTACGCAGGAACCGGAAAAACCTCTCTGGTCGGGGCTTTGGTGAAAACGCTTAACGAACTAAAGCAAAAAACGTTTTTGTTGGCTCCAACCGGACGAGCAGCCAAAGTTTTCTCGGGCTACGCTGGCCAAAAAGCGTATACAATTCATAAAAAAATATATCGTCAACGGGCGTTTTCCAATGAGCCGACGGGCTTCATGCCGGCAGATAATTTACATAAAGATACACTTTTTATCGTCGACGAGGCTTCTATGATCGCCAACGAGGGGTTGGATTCATTTGTTTTTGGTTCCGGACGCCTATTGGACGATTTAATCCAGTATGTCTATTCCGGGGAAAACTGCCGTCTTATCCTAATGGGAGATGTCGCACAGCTTCCTCCAGTAATGCAAACGGAGAGTCCCGCCTTGAATCCTGAGATATTACGGGGTTACAACCTACAGGTTTGGGAGATAGCGTTAACTCAAGTCGTACGCCAAAGCGAGGACTCGGGAATCCTGTTCAACGCTACCCGGCTACGAGACGCACTACGAAACCACACGGTCGAGATCTTTCCGAAATTACAATTAAAAGGCTTCTCCGATTTCACGAAAGTCAATGGAGATGAGCTAATTGAGGAAATATCTTCCGCCTATAGCCGCGACGGTATGGAAGAGACAATGATTATCTCCCGCTCGAATAAACGAGCAACGATTTATAATAACGGCATACGTAACCGTATCCTATACAGGGAAGAAGAGCTATCGTCCGGCGATCGTTTAATGGTAGCGAAGAACAATTATTATTGGACAGCGAATTGTAAGGAGATGGACTTTATAGCGAACGGAGAGATCATTCAAGTCATGCGGGTACGCCGTGTCACGGAGATGTATGGCTTCCGCTTTGCCGACATCACGGCTCGTTTTCAAGATTATGATCTGGAAATCGATTTGAAAATCCTATTGGATACTTTACAGACCGACTCCCCCGCCCTCCCTAAGGAGCTAAACGACAAGCTCTTTTACACCATATTGGAAGATTACGAGGACATTCCTACCAAGGCGGGAAAAATGAAAAAGATGAAGGTAGATCCTCATTACAACGTCGTCCAAGTAAAATACGCTTATGCGGTAACCTGCCATAAAGCCCAAGGCGGCCAATGGATGAACGTCTTTCTCGATATCGGTTACATCACGGAGGAAATGCTTGGTGAGGATTTCTATAGGTGGCTCTACACGGCTTTTACCCGGGCGACCCATCACCTATATCTGGTGAATTTACCGGACGAGTTCGTCGAATGATTTACAATATTTTAAGATCGAAACTGGCAACATTGACAAGAAATACTTATTTTTGTTGCAAAACATACGTATGTCCGGATGATTTATAGCATCTGAAAAACATATAGAAATGGCAAACAAGGAAAAAATAGATTATCTATTGATCGATATCAGGGAGCTGGAGAAGTTGGTAGCCGGAATGAGGGACGCGGAAATTTATCCCGCCTCTTTCTTCAACCAGACCTTCCAGTTGACCCACAAGGTATTGAAGGAGCTTCATACGCTGGAGGAGTTTCAGTTAGAGGCTTTGCGTAAACAAATGGAAGAACATCAACGACTTATCGATTCTATTCCCGTAAGTAAACCTTTACAGATGCCGGAGGTGCAACCGGCTCCGGAAGTATCCCCTACGATCGAGGTCGTACAGGTACAAGAACCGGTCGTTGAGGAACCTATCGTAGTAGAACCAATTGTCGAAAAAGTGATCCCAGAAGAAAAGATCGTACAAGAGACAATCCCCTTGAAAGAGATAGAGATTCCACATAAAACTATATTAGCGGATAAATCCAGTATTTCACTGAATGATATATTGGAGAAAAAGAATCTTTCTGATTTCCGTAAGGCATTCAGTTTAAATGATCGTTTCCGCTTCAGAAGGGAATTATTCGGAGGAAATGAGGAGAAAATGAATAAGGCGATCTCAGACCTGAACGATCTTTGCTCGTACGAGGAATCGGTCACTTATCTGAACAAGGTGTTGAACTGGAATATAGAAGACGCTTCCGTAGCCGATTTCATCAAGCTATTGGAAAAACGCTTCTCATAAATATACGATATGGCAAAATTGACTGTAGTCCCAACCCCTGTTGGTAACTTGGAAGATATGACATTCCGGGCGATCCGTGTGCTAAAAGAAGCAGATCTTATTTTAGCGGAGGATACCCGTACGACCGGCATCTTGCTGAAACATTTCGAGATACAGAACAAGATGCAGTCCCACCACAAGTTCAATGAACATAAGACGGTGGAGCAAATCGCGGCCCGTATCAAGGGAGGCGAAAATATCGCCCTTGTTTCCGATGCCGGTACGCCGGCCATCTCCGATCCGGGATTCATGTTGGTGAGGGAATGTGTTCGCCAAGGGGTAGACGTAGAGTGCCTGCCCGGAGCTACGGCTTTCGTGCCCGCCTTGGTAGCGTCCGGATTACCCAATGAGAAGTTCTGTTTCGAGGGGTTTCTCCCTCAAAAGAAAGGAAGGCAGACCCGGCTAAAAGAATTGGCTTTGGAATACCGGACTATTATTTTTTATGAATCACCTTTCCGTCTGCTCAAGACCTTGACGCAATTCGCCGAGTTTTTCGGTACGGACCGCCAAGTATCAGTATCCCGGGAAATCTCCAAATTACACGAGGAAACCGTACGAGGCTCCTTAGAAGAAGTAATTCAGCATTTTACCGTGAACGAACCAAGGGGTGAGATTGTTATTGTATTAGCAGGCTTAAAAGATAAAAAGGACAAAGAGACAGAAAAAGATGTTTAACTTAACAAGCAAAAAGAACATGAAGAAAGTATTATTAGTATGTGTCTGCACAGCCATGCTGGCCTCTTGTGGCCAAAATTCAGCGGATTACAAGAAACTAAAGGCTGAGAACGATTCTCTACGTATCGAGAATACGAAGAACACGGATGAGCTTAATGATATGCTCTCCACCCTAAATGATATTGAATCTGATTTTCAATCTATACGTGATGCCGAGAATTATTTGACAATCCAACAACAAACCGGCGGTGAGCTAAATCAGTCACGCAGAGATCAAATCAAGCAGAACATGCAATTGATCAGCGAGACCTTGAAGAAGAACAAGGAGCAAATCAGCCAGTTGGAGGAGAAATTGAAGAAAAGCGGTATTCAATCTTCCGCATTACGAAAGACGATCGATCGTCTTTCCTCCGAGCTGGATCAAAAGGCAACGATGATTGTCGCTTTGCAAGAGGATTTGGCAAAGAAGAACGTACGTATCCAAGAATTGGACGAGATGGTAAGTTCCTTGAATGAGGATGTGGAAAGTCTGGCTACTACCGCAGCCGCTCAATCCGAGAAATTGAACGCTCAAGATAAAGCCCTTCATACGGCTTACTACTGTTTCGGTACTTCCAAGGAATTGAAGGAACAGAAGATCTTATCCGGTGGTGGCCTGTTCTCTAAATCTAAAGTATTGCAGAGTGGTTTCAACAAGGATTATTTCATCTCTATCGATATCCGTGAGGTAAAAGAAATTCCTTTGTTCGCAAGCAAGGCTAAACTAAAATCCAATCATCCGGAAGGATCTTATGAGTTCGTAGAGGATGAAGACGGAAACTTGACCTTGAAAATAAATGACGAGAAGGCTTTCTGGAGCCTAGGCAAGTATTTAGTGATCGAAGTTGGATAATGATTTATAAAAGTATATTTATCGATTTGGACGATACCCTTTGGGATACGTACCATAACAATAAAGAATGCCTTGAAGAGCTATATACCGATTACCACTTTAATCGGTATTATGCCTCCTTCGAGGCTTTCTTCGATATTTATATGCCTCATAATCTAGACTTATGGGCCAAGTACCGTTCGGGGGAAATAGACCGGCAAACCTTAATCTTGGATCGATTTCTCTACGTACTTCGTCCGTTAGGAATAGAGGATAAGAAAACCGTCTTATCGGTAAATAATGATTTCTTGCAACGCACGACCACCAAAACCCGATTAGTGCCTGGAGCCATTGAATTACTGGAATATCTCCGCCCTTCCTATCGGTTATTTATTTTATCCAATGGATTCCGTGAGGTACAATTCAAGAAACTTAGCAACGCAGGCTTGGCTCCTTATTTCGAACGGATGATCCTGTCCGAGGACGCTAATATACAAAAACCCCATAAAGGTATTTTCGACTTCGCCTTAAAGAACACGAACTCACGCCGATCCGAGAGCTTAATGATCGGGGATAGCTGGGAAGCTGATATCATTGGGGCTTACCAATCCAAGATCGACCAGATATGGTTGAATCCGGAAGGATTACCTGCCGATGGATTCACCCCGACCCATACAGTCCGCTCTCTGGAAGAGATCAAATCCATCCTATAAACAGACCTTTCTTACAATGCCCATTATAGCATGCTTACGATGGGCATTATAAGCTCCTTAGAATGGGCATCATAAAGATCTTACAATGCCTATTCTAAGAACAACATCTTAACAGCTTATAAATAAATCGATTACTTATCGGCAGTCACCAGATATTGACGAAAGCCCTCAGAGTATTCCGGATGATACCCGTCTCCTATCGAATCGGAACAAATAATAAAATATTCAAGACCCGGCACTTTAGCGCATAAGGACTTAGCCTCCTCCGAACCTAAGACCATAAACGCGGTAGCATACGCATCAGCGGTCATGGCATCCGGAGCGACGATCGTAGCGCTAAGGATATCCCGCTGTACAGGGCAACCTTCACGAGGGTCGATCGTATGGGCGTATTTACGTCCATCCTTTATATAAAAATTACGGTAATTACCTGATGTAGCCATTCCTAACGGTTTAGGGAAGCTAACGATCTGCTCGAGTTCTTGATTCATGCCGGCAGCGTCATCCGTAGGCTTCGTGATCCCTAAGCGCCAATCCATGCCCGAGGGATTCACGCCTTTCACACGCATCTCGCCACCAAACTCCACCAAATAATTACGGACCCCTTTCTTCTCCAGCATTTGGGCTATCATATCGCAAACCGTTCCATCCGCCAAAGAAGAAAAGTTCATCATCAAGCGAGGATCGTCCTTCACGATGCGATCCCCTTCTAAACGAACTTTCTGAGAACCGATAAACTGACGGACACTGTCGATATGGGCAGGCGTTACGCTATCCTTCCGACTGAAGCCAAACCCCCAAAGGTTGATCAACGGGGCGCAAGTCACGTCGTAGGCCCCATTTGTCTCGGCAGATACTTCCAGTGCCTTCTTAAAGACTTTTTGGAAGAGCGTATCTACTCGTATGTCACGGTTCTGGTTCACCTGACTGATTACCGAAGTAGAATCAAAAGCATTAAACAGGTGGTAGAAATATTTCAACTGCTCGTCAATCTCCTTATCCAATGGTTTAGTATGCTCAAACTTAATATGATAAGGTGTATGAAGCCTTCCGGATACCTCATAGTATTGGGGAGCCTGTTCACAACTTATCAACAAGATATTAACAAGTAAACAAAGAATGGAGAATTGACTTTTCATATTAGAACTCTGATGTAAAATGGAACTTAATATCCGGAAAATCCTGTTGGGCCATCATCAATACATAGCTGGAATCCGCTAAATAAACATCACGGCCTTCCTTATCCAACGCCATATATTGCGCCTTACGTTTCTTGAAATTCTCCAATGCCTCTTGGTTATCACTCTCGATCCAGCAAGCCTTATATAGGCTGATCGGCTCCCATTTACATTGAGCGGCATACTCATGCAACAGGCGGTATTGAATAACCTCAAACTGCAATTGTCCCACGGTACCGATAATCTTCCGGCCATTGAATTGATTGGTAAACAACTGGGCGACACCCTCGTCCATCAATTGCTCGATACCTTTGTTCAATTGCTTTGCCTTCATCGGATCGGCGTTCTCTATATATTTGAACATCTCGGGCGAGAAGCTCGGCAATCCCTTGAAATGCAATTCCTCTCCGGAAGTCAACGTATCCCCGATCTTAAAGTTCCCGGTATCCGGCAAACCGATAATATCACCCGCGAACGCCTCATCCACCACTTCTTTCTTCTGAGCCATGAAAGCCGTCGGGCTACTGAAACGCATCATCTTACCGAAGCGTACATGCTTATAGTTCGCGTTACGCTCAAAACGACCGGAACAAATCTTCACAAAAGCGATACAACTGCGATGGTTCGGGTCCATATTCGCATGGATCTTGAAAATGAAGCCGGTGAAATTATCCTCATTCGGGTCTACCACACGCTCTACCGCATGGATCGGACGTGGCGAGGGAGCGATACGAATAAAGCAATCCAATAGCTCTTTCACACCGAAGTTATTCAGAGCGGAGCCAAAGAATACCGGAGCGATATCCCCATCCAAATACGTATTCACATCAAATTCGGGATAAACCCCCTCTATCAACTCTATATCCTCACGAAGCTTCGCAGCTTGCGTAGGATCAATATAAGTCTCGAGATCCGGACTAGTGATATCCTTGAATTCCACATTCTCCGTCACATATTGCTTACTCGGGGTATATAGGTTCAGTTTCTGCTCAAAAATATTGTATACGCCCCGGAAACGTTGTCCCATATCGATCGGCCAGCTCAATGGGCGTACCTTTATCTGTAATTCTTCTTCTATCTCATCCAGCAAATCAAAAGGATCTTTACCATCACGGTCCATCTTGTTGACAAAAACGATCACCGGAGTCTTACGCATACGGCAAACCTCCATCAACTTACGAGTCTGCGCCTCTACTCCCTTGGCGATATCGATTACGATAATAACGCTATCCACCGCCGTCAAGGTACGGAACGTATCCTCGGCGAAATCTTGGTGGCCCGGTGTATCCAAGATATTAATCTTATGATCGGAATAATCAAAAGCCATTACGGAGGTAGCTACGGAGATACCGCGTTGCTTCTCAATCTCCATCCAGTCGGACGTGGCAGTCTTCTTGATTTTATTAGACTTCACCGCTCCCGCTACATGGATAGCGCCACCAAATAACAATAATTTCTCGGTAAGCGTAGTCTTACCGGCATCCGGGTGGCTGATTATGGCAAACGTTCTTCTTCTTTCAATCTCTTCTGAATACTGGCTCATTCTATTTTATATGTATATATTGTTATCAGTTACACTTTGTTATTCATGCAGTAGGCCAAGCTAGTCTCCCAATGGGGAATCGTCAGTCCGTACGAGCTTTTTATCTTACCTTTATTCAATACGCTATAATGCGGCCGGCTGGCCGGTGTCGGATAATCCTTGGTCTCTATGGGTATCACCCGGTTATTCATACCTGCTATTTGCAAGATCTTTACCGTAAAATCATACCAGCTACACACCCCCTCGTCCGAGAAATGATAGATACCCGGTATAAATTTACCCGCCTCGGCACGTTCCAGCACGGTAAGCATAGCGACCGCTAAATCTCCGGCATAAGTAGGCGTACCCACTTGATCGAATATGAAACGCAACTCATCCCGCTCCTTTCCCAAACGCAATACCGTCTTCATAAAATTGTTTCCATACTCGGAATACAACCAAGCCGTACGGATAATCACGGAATCCGGACACACCTCCATCAAGGCCTGCTCTCCCGCCAGTTTCGTATGTCCATATACGGAAACAGGACAAGTCGCATCGCTTTCCAGATAAGGACGGCAACTCGTTCCATCGAACACATAATCGGTAGATACATGAATCACCTTCGCACCTACGGCATGAGCGGCCTCACCTAAGTTCCGTACCGCATCCCGGTTGATGCGCATACACAAATCCTCATGCTCCTCCGCTTTATCCACCGCCGTATAAGCGGCGCAATTCATGACATATTGAACATCATTTTCCAAGACATATTTCCGGACGGCCTCCTTGTCGCAAATATCCAACGTATCTATATCCGTAAAAAGAAAATTATAGCCGGGATACTGGCTGATACGAGCGTGGATAGAACTTCCCAATTGACCGTTCGCTCCGGTTACCAAAACTGTCTTCATGTCTATATCTATTATTAATCCTCTAGTTTAAGTTCCCCTTTCATATCTTCCCGATATTTCTCGGCGAGCAACGCCAAGAAGGAGCTGATTTGTTTAATACCCTCTAACGTCTCCGCACTCACCTCTTTCCCTTGCATACGCAAAAGCAGATAGCCATATACGGCGGCGAAACAAGTTTCCAACTCCGGCAGATCCTCTCCACCCGATTTAGCCCGGAGCTGTACGATATAAGGAAGCGTCTTATAATAAGCCGCGCTATAAACCATCTCTTTCGGAGATTTCAAAAGACGGAGATGCAAATCGGTCAAAGTAATAATCACATTCTTGTTCAATTGGATATGACCTTTCTCCATCACCCCTTCGCTACGCATCATCTCGATCAATTCCTCGTACCATTGAGCGATTTCCTTCTTCACCTCCTCGGGCTGGTCGTAATGGGCGATCACCGTGCGGTTGATCGAATCCATATCGAACTTATTCGCCCGGATCAAGTCCTCAACCTGCCACATATAAAGCAGATATTCAGCGATATTCTCTTTTCTTTTTTGTCTAGCTATTATCATATCGGCAAAGATAAACTATATTCCGATAACGCTTGATAAAAATCCGCGTCTTTAACGCCTAACTGCCGGCAAGCCAAACGTGCAGCATTCAGATTGATCAAGAAATAGCGATTGGGAATCCGTACCGGATAGTCTCCGTAGCGAGTATGCAAAAAAGTCTGCCCGTCTTTCTCCACGACCGGATGTTCCTCAAAAGGGATAGCGGTGATATCGCTCCGGACGTCCCCTGCCAACTGACTGACAGTATCATCACCTCCAAAATAAATCAATTTCCCTTCCCGCTCAATAGAAACGGAGAAAGACTGATAAGTGGATAAATAGGCCTCCGGAGTCGCATGATCCGTCTCGGTAGACCAAGATAAATTCGTCAGGATGGCGATATGCGGACGATAGAATTCCAATTGGAAACGCTTGTCCAAGGCAGAGGTGATATGCTCATCTCCTTCGATCAAAGCGATACGTGCCTCATAACTCAAATGTACCCGATTCGGAAGCGAGTCCACCTTGCTAGTCAACGCATAGTCGAACGCCAACTTTTGCCGACGCAACGCACAGACCATCATGGAAATAATTGTCTTCTTTCCACGACTACCCGCCACAACAACCCGAGTTTTCGACCGAGTCCGTTGAAATATAAATTCCGGAATGGATTGGATTAACATCCCCAATTCCTTCGCACGCAATAATTCCGGGTTATCTTGCTTTACTTTAGCACCCAAAACCACCGAGTGAATATCTTTTATTAATTTCTCCGGAAACCACCCATCCCCATAACAGGTACAGCCCGCGTTATGAAGTCTTCCTATCATCTCTTCAGTCAGACCACAACCGGAAGCGCTTACCTCATATCCTTTTTCTCGAAGTGCTAGGGCTAGATCTAAAACCAAAGGTTCGGTTACGGAGATCAAATGAACTTTTCGCATCGTTTTGATTTTAGCGCAAAAGTACGACTTTTATAAATACCTTCGGCACAAAGAAGTGAAAAATTAGATGCCCTCGATATGTTTAATGGTCGTAGTGTCTTCTTTTCGTGAAGCCTCGACCAGCCTTTCCTTCGAGATTATAACCGGAGTATGTATAAATTCCGGAACATTAAACGAGAACAGGGAGCATTCATAATAATCCGGAGACGCTTGCGGTAACAAGAAAGGTTTACCGCACTGCCCCCGCTCATTCACATGTACCAAATACGGGCGTGTGAAAAGCCCATCGTCCCGGCGGCTGGAAAAGACAAACCAACGACTATTGCCGCTCCAAGAATGATAGCTCTCTACATCCGGGCTATTCACTTCCGGCAAAGAATCGATTGCCCCGGTAGACAGATCCAGCATATACAAATCCGCATCCTTATGCCAAATAGAGAAATTGCCATAATCGGACACCGTATAAAGTAGCCGCTTCCCATCCGGGGAGACTCTCGGGAACTTAACACTCCGGCCCGCTTCCCTCGCATTATATAAGGTATCCACTTGGGTTCCAATCGAACCGTCTTCCGGATCAAAAGCGACTCGTAGCAGGTTATACCGGACATCCCGATAATTTTCCGGCATACAGACAGAATCCGCCGAACAGAACAGCAGATAGTTACCATCCGGAGTAAAAGTGGGAAAAGTCTCATAACACGCCATGGAAGCCAATAATGGCGAACTGAATACCCTCTCCTTCTCCGTGTCATAGATCAGCACGTCCGATTCCACGTCATATACCTCAATCCGATTCTCATCGGAAAGATGGAAGTCTTGGTGGGTCTCATTGGTAGAAAAAGCGACATACCGGCCGGATGGATGCCAATACGGATAAACGAACGAAGCCGGCTTACCGTCCCGTTCCAACGCAATCTTCTTTACCTGCCGATGATCAATCAAGTAAGTCCCATTATGAGAACCCCGCTGATGAAAAAGCATTTGTTCCCCTTGTCGCTCACAAAAGGCATGGCAGTTCATACAACTATTATTTGTCGATTGGTTATCAAGAATAGACTTTTCAACATAGTTTTCAACACATCGTTTATAAATCCCCATCTCGTTCCACATCCGATATCCGGGAAAAATACGGCGATACACCAAATAAGCGTCAACGGAATCTCTTGACACATAGATAGGGAAACTCATTTGTTTCCAATCACTTTGAGGTTCTCGAAAATAAACCGTCACATCTATTTGTTTTCCTTGTGCGTCCTGCGATAAGACCTTCCAATCCGTTTCCGGCAGGTTGAAAACACCATGATCGGCTGCGATTATCAACTCCCTATTCATAGTTTTCAACCGAGTTATCCCCTGTAGCTGTTGATTAACCAACTTGAAATTGGGAGGGGCCATATTGACCGGTACAGTAACTTCCCTGTAATCCGGAAACACGTCAGTTTCTCCTTGTTCCGCTTGCGCAGGAACTTCCGGTCTACAAGCCACAAGTCCCAAAAGACAACCTATAATCCAACAGATAGATAATCGCTTCATTATTCTTCTCCTTTAAAGATCTTGAAATAGTAATAATACCAATAGGTATCTCCAAATTGTCGATACATCGAGGACACATCCACTTGGTTGGCAGATCGTCCCAAAACCTGCTTGAATTCCCGGTATCGATCTACGATCTCCGGCTGTATGGAATAGGAGGAAAGCGATATACTGTCTTTGTCCGCCAACAACAATCCGGCTTCTTGGAAATGCCGGGGTATCGGTTCCCCCTTCATGAAAGGTGTCTCTTCCAAGAATCGGCCAAATGCATCCAGCTTCTTACCCAACAAATAATAACATCCCCGGTATTCCCAACCGATCCGATGATCCGGAAGATTGTATCCACTCCATAAGGAATCGACAGGTACGGACAAACTCAGTCGATCTCTTTTCTCAACAGGCATATATTTGTCACTCAACTCCGGATCTTTATCCATTAATTCCGGATGTACCAGATAGATAGCATAACGGCAAGCCCAATCTTTATAGAATGGCATAGCGGCAAGCAAGTCCAAATATTTCTTGGCCAGCGCCACCTCACCCCTAATCAGACAAACTTGCACGAAACGTTGCATCATGCGGGCACTCCCTTTACGTTTGGCTTGCGTAAATCCGTCCATCGCAAAGCTTTCAGACAAAGAGACATCGCCAACAAGAAAATGAACATCGCTCAATAAACGATCCATGTAAAAGGTCTGATTCCAATCGGCACATAAGCTTTTCGTTCCTTTCTGATCGAAAGTAAACATCCGGTCGGCCAATTCTCCCTTATGGGCCAACGACATATTCAAATAGTTTAAGCTAACATAATTATAGATCTGCTTTCCCCGGTACTTATCAATAATGGCGTCCCATTGCCTCTCCCGGGCTAAGAAAGAGAGCTCGTCAAGCATCATGCGTTGCGCATGCCAAGGTTCCGGCAGGCAAAACCGGATGGATACCAGCGCCGTGATCAGACAAACAACAAGGGCTACCCGATCCATCCATTTACTCTTCTCGCCAATCACCGGAACAAAGCGAGCAAATAAAGCAACACCGACAATCGAAAGGGTAAAGAAAGTCCATACACGATACATATAATAATGAGGTAATCGCTGTATCTCCAGATAGGCTTCCGGCATCCATCCATCAGACAAAGGTACAGGAATCCCTAACCATCCGCTAAACAAATAGATAAAAAGCGCTGGGATCAAGCAGGCAGCGGCGGCCAATCTTTGCCGCGACGTTTTGTAGCGGAGTAAGGCTAACAGCGTATATAAGAAAGCGTAACAGACCGAAAGAAGCCCGGTCAGCCCACATAAAAAAAGTGTAGAGGCAATTCCGTATCCGGCAATAGAACCCGCCCGCCGCACCTTTAGCGAGACCGACAAAGCTAAAAGCATCAAAACCACGCCAACCGTCCCGTCCACCAAATACTCCCCATGAATACTCATCTTAACCAGATACAGGACCGGCAATAAAGAAAGGAACAGCAGGTAGGTCTTGTCAGAAAAACAACGCAAGATCCTATAGACCATAAACCCGCAACCAACGAGTAAAACCGTATGGAGAACCACCGCCGACATAGGCTGCCGGTAGTATTGAATGATCCATTGCCCGGCGACAGCGCAAAATCCTCCCGGCTGAAAAAGGAACTCCCGGATATACCACCACTCAGGTATAAACAATTGCATCTCCTCCTGACCGACAAACACAAACACGCCAAAAAGCAGGAAATAATAAAAAATAGCAGCTGTCGAAAAAGACCAGAAAAGCGTTTGTTTCCAGTTCATATACTTAATAGATTATTATTCCACCAACCATCGCTCGATGTTACGGGTCACAGAGGAGAAGTTCACGCCGATCTTAAAAACTTGCCGTGGATCACTCGCAAAGGGAAGCGCATACTGTCTCTCCTCTATCTGGCGCAACGCCTCCTCGGCGGTGCCGTTCAGCTTGAATTCCATCACGTAGATATAGCGATCGGTCTTCAGAACGAGATCAATACGCCCTTGTGAGGTATGATATTCCACCTGCGTATAAAGTCCAACCAACTTAAATACGATAAAAAGCACGTTCCGGTAATGCAACTCCGTATCACGCTCCGGCTTCTGGCCGGCGATCACCTCATAGGGTGTATCAGCGAAGAAGCTTTGTAAACGGCGGAAGAACGCATCGTAATCACCGGAGCGTATCTCTCGTACGAATTGCCCGATCTCGAAAGGGGTCTTGGGGGCACTAACACTCGTGTAAAATGGAAGGAGATATTTCACGAAACCCTCTTCCACTTCCCGGTTCGGGAAACCTAGCCGGTAGATACCAAATTCAGGATCGTAATCCTTGATCGTCAAGTAACCACTCTGGTAGATTACGGGAACGGGATTTTTCGAGGCAGCATCGATACTGTTCAACACATCCGCATCAGTCTCCGTGTTCGCCATCTCGTAAAGGTCGTAATGGGTATGCTTGAGTAATTCAAC
The DNA here is from genome assembly GCF_056640955.1 of Parabacteroides sp. KHUB-02. Lineage (NCBI taxonomy): Bacteria > Pseudomonadati > Bacteroidota > Bacteroidia > Bacteroidales > Tannerellaceae > Parabacteroides > Parabacteroides sp. KHUB-02. The sequence continues at coordinate 3,068,370 of NZ_JBWQEV010000001.1, forward strand.
GAGGTAAGAGGGCGTACCGGTCTCGAACCAATAATCTCCGAACTCCATCTTGGCGAAGGTATTCAATAGGCTAAAGGGATTGTATATTCCCGCAGACTTGGCGGTAAAATGGTATCCGTCATAGCGCTCCTTGAGTTTCTGGCTGGTTTCCTCATAATCCAGTTCCTGTGTCTCAGCCAGCTCCTTCAACTCCTCTTCTAGGTAGGCATGTATCTCTTTCTCCGTGATGCCACATATCTCGACGTAGCGATTGTCCATCGAGATATCCATAAGGTTATTCAAATCGCTGAACACGCTTACCTTACCAAACTTCGTCACCCCTGTCAACAAAGCGAAACGAATGGCTCTATCCATCGTCTTTAACACGCCGTAGAAAGGCTTCAACATATTCCGCAATTGCGTTTGCGTCTTTTCATCGTGCAGGTTTTGCAGCAAAGGCTTGTCGTACTCGTCAATCAATATCACCACGCGATGCCCGGTCTGGCGGTAAGCCTGTTCTATCACATAACTGAAACGTTCCTCCAAGGCACGATCCTGTTTCTCCGTTCCATATAAAGCCTCCCATTTCTCCAAGAACTCATTCAAGATACTAGTCAGAGCGGCAGTATCTTTATAATGACGAGCATTCAAGTCCAAATGCAAGATCGGATATACCTCCCAGTCTTTCTCCAACCGTTCCATCGCCAACCCCTCGAACAGCTCCCTCTTCCCTTGGAAATAGGCCTCCAACGTAGATAGCAAGAGACTCTTGCCGAAACGCCGCGGACGACTCAAGAAATAGTAACTTCCGGTCTTAGCCAACTGATAAATCAAAGCTGTCTTATCAATATAGAGATAACCGTCTTTACGGATCTTCTCGAAGTTCTGTATGCCGATAGGATAAATTGTCTGACTCATAACGATCGTTTAGATATACTTACCATGAACAAAGATAGATATTCCTTTTTACCTGTACAAAATAAGTCTGTATGATTTCAATACTCGAACTTAAGACACTTTTTCAAGGGGGCATAAAACAACCAGTCCCGACTCGGACACGATGAGAGAATCATCGCACCAAGTCAGGACTGATTTCCTATTATCAGACCACGGCTCACCAAGGGCTTACCGTAGTATCAAACCCTACGAACAATTAATATCCCGGGTTCTGCTCCAATAAGTTATTGGCTCCGATCAAGCTGTAGTGGATCGGGAAACGGTTCAGGTTCTTATTGTTGGTGGCCTTATGATCCCACCAGTCCTCGGTGACGTAAGCATCCCAACGTACCAAGTCCGTACGGCGACGGCCCTCGCCCAAGAACTCCATCATCCACTCGTCCAGCATACGATACTTGTCCAAGTTGGAAGCGGTCACCGGATCCGGGTCTCCCTCGGGGAAGTAACGCTTGCGCACCGTATTGATCAAGTTAGCCGCACCCTGCTTATCACCCGCACGCATCTTACACTCCGCCAAGGTATAATACACCTCCGCCAAACGGATCACCGGCACGTCCGGATTACCCTTCAGCTTATACTCCTCCTGGTTCGGGCGCGGGCAACGCTTCATCAAGCGCACGCAAGAGTTCTCCTCGGCCGTAGCGATCGTAGAAGGCAGATCGGCCACGGAGGCATATTCCGTACCTACCTTCGCGAAGTAGGCCACCTGGTCTACCACCGTAAGCGGCTGGTCGGCATACTCGCGGCTACCCGTACAAACCCAGTCCGGATTCAACGGATTCACCAACTTGCCCACGATAAACATACCGCGATACTTACCGTTACCCTCGTACACATACGGTTGCTTACGGATATCCTTGTCGTGGAACTTCCGGTAAGGGCTACCCAACTTATACGTATAAGGCTTGCCGGTCGGATCCAGGCCCGGGGTCAGACCGATACCGTTATTAGATCCGGAACCTTCCAATCCACCCAAGTAGTTCTTATAGTTGTAAGGCACCTGCCATGTCCAATAGCCGCCATCCGTCTCCGTCTGGGAGTTCTGGGAAGGAACGGACCAGATGATCTCATGGCTGAACTCGTTGCTGAAGCCGAACGTGGTAGTCCAGTCGGCATCCAGCTCGTACGCGCCATACTTGCCATCCAGAATATCCTGGCAGATCTGTGCCGCCTCGGCGTACATCTCCTTGCCGATATAAGACTTCGCGTTGAAATACAGGCGGGCCTTCGTCATAGCGGCAGCCGCGCGGTTGATAGAGCCGGTCTCCATCTTGCCCATCTCCGTCTTGATCGGCAGGTTAGGGATAGCCACGTCCAGCAAGGAGTCGATGAAGTGGAACGTCTCCACGTCGGTAGAGCGTCCTCTCACCTCGCTCTTGGTCGTCGTGTACAAGGCCACGCCTCCGAAGAAGTCCAAGCCATCCAGGTAAAGGGAAGCCGCCAGGGCAGTCTGCTGGGCGATCATGGATTCCTTCGTACCCGGCTCGAAGCCCAGCTTGTCGAAATCCACCTCGTTCAGGTCTTCCACCGCGTCCCAGGCCAATGCCACGCCCATGGCGAAGTTAGTCCATCCAGTCTCGATACGCGTCATATCCTCCGTATACTCATGGTGATGGAACTTCTGGTAGTTAGCACCGTCGAACCAGTCGCTTCCGCGTGTCGGCAGCACATACTCGTCCGTGCCCAACTCCTGCAAGGCCCAGCGGGGATCATCTTGTCCCACATACCAACGCCAGTGCGTGAAAGAACGATTGAAACGTTGCCAGACAGCGTCCTGCGAACTATAGAACGTTTCCGGTACGACCTGCGAGTAGAACTCGGGATCCACGTTACAAGAGGTAGCCGCCGCGAGGCAAGCCACACCCATCAATAGTGATTTAAATATATTTTTCATTTTTAGACAACTGATTTAGAAATTAAACTGCAAGCCTAGCGTATATGTACGCGTCAACGGATAGAAATAGTCCGTATCCCAAAACTTCTCCGTACCCTTATCCCAACCGGCGATATCTACCTCCGGATTCATACCGCTATAACCGGTGATCGTGCATACGTTACCCACCGTGGCGTAGATACGGATACGATCCACCAAGTTCTTCGTGTACTTCTTCATAGGGAGCGTATATCCCAGCGTGATCGCGTCGATCTTCAAGAAGGTACCGTCCTCCAGGTAGTAGTCGCAGATCTGCTTCTCGCCCTTGATATGGCTGAACTTGCCGTAAGCGTCTTTCAGCACGTTCGTATTACCGCGGCCTTGGATGCCGTAATACATGTTGATCGTGTTGTACACATCGAAGTCGATCCAGCTACGCATGTTGATACCCAGGTCGAAGTTCTTGTAAGACAAGGTATTGTTCCATGCCAAGATCAATTTAGGCGTGTAGTTGCCCATATACTGCTTGTCGTTCTCGCTCTTGTCGGACGCGGGGATCACCTCGCCGTCCTTGTTGTAGAGCAAGAAGTTGCCGTCGTCGTCGAATCCGGCGAACTTCCACAGGTAGAAGGAGCCGATCGTGGATCCCTCTTCCATGCGGGCGGCGTCGCCCGGCGTACCCGGAGCCACGAAACCGTTGCCGTTGTAGTAGGTATTGTTGCCCCACAACGTAAGGATCTTGCCTGTGTTATGGCTCATGTTGATGCTGGAGGTCCAAGTGAAGTCCTTCGTGCGGATGATATCGCCGCCTACCTCGAACTCCCATCCCTTGCTCTCCATCGAGCCGATGTTCTGGTATTGCGAGCCGATCGTGTAAGGCGGCTGCGGCACCTTCACGCTATAGAGCAGGTTATCGATCTTACGGCGATAGTAGTCGAACTTACCGTACAGCCGTCCGTCGAAGAAGGAGTAGTCCACACCCAAGTCCCATTCTTTCTTCTGCTCCCAACCGAGGTTGGCGTTCACGTTCTGTGTCTTTCCGTAGGAATAGGCCCATACGCCGTTGGGCAACATCCAGTTTGTGTCGGAACCCAGCAGGTTGGCCATATAGGAAGCGTCGAAATCATTGTTACCCGTCACACCATAACCGAAACGTACCTTCAAGTCCTGGATCCAGTCGATCTCCTTCATGAACTCCTCGTTGGAGATACGCCAACCGGCTGTCACAGACCAGAAGTTAGCCCAGCGGTTATCGGCGGCGAACTTCGAGGATCCCTCGTGGCGGATGGATGCCGAGGCCATGTACTTGTCATTGTAAGAGTAGTTCACACGACCGAACACGGAGAAGAGCTTCTCGGAGATGTCCTTGCTGGAGCTCATGGCCGCCTTTCCGTCGCGCAGGTAAGAGCCCTGGTTCATGTCCCAATACTTGATACCGTCTACGGAGAAGTTATAGTTGGTCATGTTGAAGCCCTCGCCGTTCCGCTCGAAATAGGAGTAACCGGCCGTCGCGTTGATGTTATGACCGCCCTTGAACTCTTTCAGGTAAGTGAAATAGCCCTCGGAGGTGATGTTCTCCGTCTTGCTGAAGCCCAGGTAAGCGGTTCCCTTGCGGGAGTTCTCGATCTCGTCGCGGTGCGTGCTCGGGTTATACGTATGGTTCTCCCACTGGCGGTTCTCATAGCCCAACACCTGTTGGAAGGAGAGGCCGGACACGGGCTTCACGTTCAGCTTCAAGGTAACCTCCGGCTTGAACCACTTGTCGAGGCCGTAATAGTCGCGCAAGTAAGAGTCGGCCACCACGTTGTAATCCAGCGACTCGTTGGTCCAGACGTTGTATCCCGTCTCGCTGTCCGCGTCGTACGGCGAGCGCGTGGGGTTGTTACGCATGGCCTGCTGGAAGTTCGGGAAGTTATTGTTGCGGGCAGCCTGGCGGTAATCCACGGAGGGGCGCACCTCCAACCAGTCGTCGAAGAGCTTGAAGTTGGCGTTGATACGTCCACCGTAGTCCTGACGGCTATCGTTGATGGCGATACCCTCGTTTTTCTCGTAGAAGAAAGAGGTATATACCTGCGCCTTCTCCGTACCCAGCTCGAGGGCCAGGTGGTGCTTCTGCGAGAAGTTGTCGTGATTGATCATCTCGTCCCACCAGTCCACGTCCGAGCCGTAATCGGTACCGATATTGTGCTGCGCGTACTCCCGTCCGCTCAGCATCTCGGGGGCGTTGTAGTTCTGCTTCTTGGAAAACTCGGTGCTATAGGTTAGCTTCACCTTGCCGTCGGTGTTGGAGCCGCTCTTCGTGGTGATCAAGATCACGCCGGAAGCGGCGCGTGTACCGTAGATAGCTCCGGCGGAACCGTCCTTCAGCACGTCGATAGACTTGATATCCTCTTGCGTAAGCGAGCGGATATCGCCGCCGGGGAAACCGTCGATGACGATCAGCGGAGACTTACCGGAGTTGATGGATGTCATACCGCGCAGCTGGAAGGTGGTGGTAGCGTTGGCACTACCCAAGTTGTTCATCACCAAACCGCCGATCTTACCTTGCAAGGCGGTAGAGATATCCGAACCACTCACACCGACCATCAAGTCGTCCGCCTTGATAGAGGTAACGGCACTCGTCACCTGTTTCTTCTCCATCGTACCGTAACCCACTACGACTACCTCGTCCAGCTTCTGCGAGTCTTCCTCCAGGGTCACGTTGATAAGGCTGCCGCTGCCTACCGGCACCTCTTTCGTGAGGTAGCCGATATAAGACACCTCGAGGATGGCTCCTACGGGCACGTCTTGCAATACGACTACTCCGCTCATGTCCGTAACGTTACCAATGGTCGTTCCCTTGACCAGCACGTTCGCGCCGATCAACTCACCCATAGAATCTGAAACCTTAACCGTGACTGTCTTACCTTTCTGGGTTACCGATTCCATCTTCAGCCCGTGGCCGACCGTCGGCTCAACCGAGGCCAAGGCCGGGCTAAAAGCCATAGACAGGAATCCCGTGGTAAGCAACATAACGCTTGGCTTGAGCAAGCCTAAGCATAATTGCTTGCATGTCTTACTACTTTTCTCCATTTTCTTAATGGTTTATTATTAATTGAGATTAACAAAAAAAATCAAACACGTGATATTTCTCCTTTATATAATATTCTTAGTGTTTTCACTGAAAATGACTAGCTTAAACCATCGTTTAGACCAGCCGTTTTTACATTTATTATACTATTGAGTATGATAAAAAACATACCTTTACTCCCCCAAAGAAAGAATGCAGAAACCATGAAACTACAAATCATCGATACCGGCTACTTCTACGCCGACGGAGGCGCCATGTTCGGGGCCATTCCTAAAAGCGCTTGGAGCCGTCGCTATCCGAGCGACGAGACAAATGGTTGCGTGCTCGCCATGCGTAGCCTTGTCATAAAAACAGATGACGGACGCATCGTCCTAGTAGATAACGGAGCGGGAAATAAACACTTAAAACAACTAAGTTATTACCGCTTCTTCAACTTGGTAGACCTCGGCACGGAACTACGAAACCGGGGAATTCAACCGGAGGAAATCACGGATGTTGTCCTCACCCATCTCCATTTCGATCATTGCGGTTATACCACGCAAAAGGATGAATCTACCGGACATTTATTTCTCTCATTCCCAAACGCGAACCACTGGGTTAGCCGCAAGCAATGGGAGAATTTCCTTCATCCGAACGCTTTGGAGAGAGATTCCTATTTCATCGAGAATATGCAAGCCGTCGCGGATGCTAATTCCTTACGGCTGCTAGATTCCGACACATCGATTTGCCCCACTATAGAGCTACGCCTGTACGATGGGCATACTCCGGGACAAATTGTTCCCTATATCCATACGGAGGACCGGACCTTTGTCTTTGCCGGGGATGTTATCCCCCTTGTGGCCAGCGTATCTCCGGAATGGATCTCGGCTTACGACACCTATCCGGTCACTTCTTATAACGAGAAACTGCGCATGCTGGAGGAAGCCGCCAGGGAAGGGCAAGCGATCATTTATTGCCACGACGCTTACATCCGCTGCACGACCGTAAAACGCGTGAATACCTATTACAAAAAAGACAAGGAAATACCCCTTAAGAAGACAAAAATGTAAAAGCATTAGATAAAACGGCTAATTCTTTTTATCTTTGGGCGGTGATACTGAATCAATTATTGTTTTACATTCTAAACTCTAAACACATGAACAGCCTAAGCAAACTAGCGCTCGTCCTGGCATTTTGCGCGGGAATGATCGCTTGCTCCGGTGGTAAGGCCGTAAAAGGAGATTACGGAGTAGTGCCTTTGCCACAAGAAGTAACATTGACGAACGGAGCCCCCTTCGTCCTGAGTCCATCCACGAAGATATCTTATCCGGAGGGCAATGACAAGATGAAGAGGAACGCCCGGTTCCTCGCTTCTTATATCCAGGAAATCACGGGCTATGAATTAGCGACCGCTACCGGCCAGCCCGGTAAGGGGATCAGCCTCGTCATCGACCAAAGCATCCAAAATCCGGAAGGATACCAACTGAGCGTCAGCGATAACGGGATACGGATCGCGGGAAGCACGGATGCCGGCGTATTCTATGGTATCCAGACATTACGCAAATCGATCCCGGCCACGGCCCAGGGGATGAACGTGGAATTACCCGCGGCAACCATCAACGATTACCCCCGTTTTGCCTATAGGGGCATGATGCTGGACGTCAGCCGCCATTTCTTCCCGGTGGATTCGGTAAAGACGTATCTCGATATCCTTGCCTTGCACAACCAAAATACGTTCCACTGGCATCTGTCCGACGACCAAGGTTGGCGTATCGAGATCAAGAAATATCCGGAATTGACACAGGTAGGATCAAAACGCAAGGAGACCGTGATCGGGCATAACTCCGGTACGTACGACGGAAAGGAATACGGGGGCTTCTACACGCAAGACCAGATCCGCGATGTCATCAACTACGCCGCCGAACGCCATATCACGATCATCCCGGAAATCGATATGCCGGGACATCAATTGGCAGCCTTGGCTACTTACCCGGAACTGGGATGCACCGGGGGCCCTTATGACGTATGGGGTCAATGGGGAGTAGCCGACGACGTGATCTGCGCCGGAAACGAGAAATCCATGCAATTCCTAGAAGACGTATTGAGCGAGGTCATCGATCTTTTCCCGTCCGAATATATCCATGTAGGTGGTGATGAGTGCCCGAAGGTACGTTGGGAGAAATGCCCGAAATGCCAAGCTCGCATCAAGGCGGAAGGTATCAAGGGAGATAAGAAGCATTCCGCCGAGGAATATTTGCAAAGCTACGTGATCTCCCGCATGGAGAAATTCGTGGAGAGCAAAGGACGCCATATCATCGGCTGGGACGAGATCCTAGAAGGAGGCTTGGCCCCGAATGCCACGGTAATGAGCTGGAGAGGCATGGATGGAGGTATCGAGGCCGCCAAGCAAAAGCATAACGTGGTCATGACACCGAATACATATGTATATATGGATTACTATCAATCAGCGGATACGGATCTTGAGCCCGATGCTATCGGTGGTTACTTGCCGTTAGAGAAAGTATATTCTTTTGAGCCGACAGCCGGTATCTCTCCTGAAGACCAGAAGTACGTGATCGGGGCGCAAGCCAACCTCTGGACGGAATATATCCCGACCTTCTCACAGGTAGAATACATGATCATGCCCCGTATCGACGCCGTAGCCGATATCCAGTGGAGCGATCCGTCCAAGAAAGATTATCAGACGTTCCTGCCCCGTGCGGCCCGCATGACACAACTTTACGATCGCTTGGGATATAATTACGGAAAGCATATCTTCGATATTAACGCCTCCCTGACCACCAATACGGAGAACGGAACACTCGACATAGCCTTGACGAAGTTGGGTGAAGGAGATATCTATTATACGGTAGATGGTAGCGATCCTACGATCGCCAGCGTCAAGTATGAAGGCCCGGTACAGATCAACCAAGATTGCGAATTCAAGGCGATCGTTGTCCGTCCGAACGGTACGAGCCGCATCTTCTCAGAAGATATCTTCTTCAATAAAGCGACGATGAAGCCCATCACCTTGAAAGAGCAACCCAGCAAAGGATACGTTTTCAACGGGGCACAGGTATTGGTAGACGGCTTACGTGGAGGAAGCAATTACAAGACCGGCCATTGGCTGGGTTTCCAAGGAAAAGACCTTGACGCCACGATCGATCTAAAGGAATCAACCGAAATCCAAAAGGTATCTTTCAATACGAATGTGGTAAAAGGCGATTGGATCATGGGAGCCTCCGCCGTAACCGTAAAGGTATCCGACGATGGCAAGAATTTCAAGGAAGTAGCATCCAAGAAAATCCCGGGGCTGACCCAAAACGACAAGGACGGATTATATCCCCAAGAGATATCCTTCGCCCCGGTAAAGGCTCGCCATGTCGAGGTTATCATCAACAGCAGCAAACTACCAAAATGGCACGGTGGTGCCGGAAGCCCCGCATTCTTGTTCGTAGATGAGATAGAAATCTTATAAGATAATGATACAGCGAGATGGCTGAGAGATACCCGCCATCTCGCTTTCTTATTTTAAACTAAATAACAAATATCATGATAAACAAAAACATCTTAATTCTTTCAGCCCTATGCTCCTGTTGCTCACTATGGGCGGATGAGGTTGTCGTGCGACATTATAATTACGCCGGCCCTTACGAGGTGAAGAAACCCTTCTTGGCAGATAGCCTGGATGTAAACAGTAAGAGATTCTCTGACAAGGAACTATTGAACACGACCGTTCCTTTCTGCAACCTTTCCCAAAGCGGACAAACCCTTGACGCGGCGTCTTCCGGAGAGCTGACCTTACCAACCTCGGCCTCTTCCTACGCGCTACATTTGGTTTCCTTCTACCTGAATAGTGACCGCTATACAAAAGGTACCTTAAGGATCAATGGCCCTGAGATTTCAGAAGTCTACGTGGATGGACAACTCACAAAACTAACCCAAGGAGAAGCCTCGTTGACCTTGGAGCCGCGACGCTATGAAATCGTAATTAAATATTTATCTGAGAGCCACAAAGAGAATGCCTTAAAAGCCTCATTCAACCCGGAAAAAGACGCGGTGGTAACCGCGACCGTCAATCCGGAGAAACGTTATACATTAAGTGATGTATTTGATGGTAAACGTATCCAATCCGCCAGCCTGTCCCCGAATGGAAAACTCATTATCGTCTCCTATCAAGAAACCTATCCCGGTGGAAAGCAGTCCTCATTTACCCAGATACTAGACAAGGCTACCGGTTCCGTATTGGTTGAGAACGGACAGTGCTTACGCTGGATGCCTAAAAGCAATCTGGCCTATTACACCCGGAAAGGGATGAAAGGCACGGAATTGGTGACCTTAGACCCTACCAGTAAAAAGGAGAACATCCTTGCCAGCCAATTGCCCGAGGGTTCTTTCAGTTTCGGACCTACCGAGGACTATCTATTATTCTCCATACGGGAGAAAGGACCGCAAGAACGAAAAGAGATCCAAGAGATACTGGTGCCGGATGATCGCCAACCGGGATGGAGAAACCGTATGTTTATCCATAAATATGACCTGCGAACCGGATTGTTCCAACGGCTCACCTATGGACATACTTCTACTTACATCAACGATATATCTCAAGACGGCCACTATCTGCTATTCAGTCGCAGGGAACCGAATTTAACGGAGCGTCCTTTCTCACGTACATATATATATAAGATGGATCTACGAACCATGCATGTGGATACCCTTATAAAAGGTGAGAAATTCGTAAGCCGTGCCGTTTTCTCCCCGGATGCCACCCAATTACTCATTGACGCGTCTGGAGAGGCTTTCGATGGTATCGGATTAAAGATCAAAGAAGGACAGACATCGAATACGAGCGACGGGCAATTATTCCTATACAATATAGCAGATAAAAGTATAAAGCCGCTTACGAAAGATTTTGACCCCTCTGTCGATTCCTACGAGTGGAACGCCCTCGATAAACAAGTCTATATCACGGCGAAAGATAAGGACCGTGTTCGCATGTATAGTCTAAACCCGTCCAACGGAAAGATTAAGCAACTTCAAGCCAAGGAAGATGTCATCTCCGATTACTCCATCGCCAATCAAGCTTTCGAAATGGTTTATTTCGGATTAAGCGCTTCCAATTCCCAAAGACTTTATACCTATAATTTGAAAAACGACGCCTCTTCCTGCTTGATCGATCTCTCCAAAGAGATCTTGAAAGACGTCACTTTAGGAGAAGTGCAAGATTGGAATTTCGTCTCCGCCCAAGGGGATACGATTTACGGCCGTTTCTATCTTCCTCCTCATTTTGACGCGACCAAGAAATATCCGATGATCGTGAATTATTACGGAGGAACAACTCCTACGGCCCGGGTGATGGAAAGCCGTTATCCTTCGCATATATACGCCGGCTTAGGGTACATCGTCTACATCATACAGCCCAGTGGAGCGACAGGGTTCGGCCAAGAGTTCTCCGCACGCCATGTCAACGCATGGGGTAAACTTACCGCTGACGAGATCATCGAAGGCACGAAAAAGTTCTGTGAGGAGCATCCTTTTGTCAACACGAAGAAAATCGGTTGCATGGGGGCTTCATACGGAGGTTTCATGACTCAATACCTACAAACAAAAACAGATATATTCGCGGCGGCCATGTCTCATGCGGGAATCAGCGACATCACCAGCTATTGGGGAGAAGGTTACTGGGGATATTCATACAGCTCGTTGGCTAGCGCTAACAGTTATCCATGGAATGCCCGGGATATGTACACTTTACAAAGTCCGCTGTTTAACGCAGACAAGATCAATACCCCGATCTTGTTCTTACATGGAACCGCAGACACGAATGTTCCGATTGGAGAGAGCATCCAGATGTTTACCGCATTAAAATTATTGGGTAAGCCTACAGCGTTTGTCCAGGTAGAAGGAGAAAATCACCATATATTGGATTATGACAAACGAATATTGTGGAATAACACGATTTACGCATGGTTCGCTAAATGGCTGAAAGACCAACCCGAGTGGTGGGACGCATTATATCCTCCCAAAAGCCTATAGGAGTTAGAATAGTTCACTTTATTCACACATATTTAAAGAGTATCTTTAGTTAGATACTCTTTTTTATTTAAATACATTAGATAGTATTCATGAAAGAACTTAGTTTCCGGAGAACTTCATGAGAGCAAGGTGTTTTTGGTGTTACTTTTTAGCATTGATGCGGGATTGAGTTAAAAACAATTTGTATATTAATGCCATATATTAGTATTATAATGCACTAATTTAACACATATCCCAAGGAAAGCAATATTTGTAAATTGCTACATAAACTCATTTTTACCACTAATATGCTTGTTTATTGCAAATATATCTTTATATTTACAGCATAAAGATCAAAATAAAGCACTTAATGTAAATAATACAATCAGATACAGTAGGTGTTTATATAGACTGTATACTTTATAATTTATTAAGATATTTGTAATAATTAATAAATACCAAGAGATGGATTGATTTAGTTCTCCGGAAACTACGTCGATCTACTAAATGGCAGAAATTGATTATAACGATCTATTTATTAACAAATTAAACAAAAAAGTATGTATCTATGAAAAGGTTGACTTATCTTTTACTATGCTTGTTTGCAAGTATAGCGTTCGCAACAGCTCAGACCACGAAGGTGACCGGTACGGTTATCTCGGCGGAAGACGATGGACCTATCATCGGAGCCTCTATCGTAGTAGCAGGAACTACTATCGGCACGGTAACCGATTACAATGGAGCGTTCACACTAGATGTTCCTTCCAATGCCCAAAAGCTAATCATCTCTTACATCGGTATGAAATCTGTAGAAGTAACAGTAAAACCGATTATTAAAGTTAGCATGGAATCAGACTCGCAGAATCTGGATGAAATTGTAGTAGTTGGCTATGGTACACAAAGAAAAAAGGATGTAACAAGCGCCATCTCGAAAGTTGGGGGTGAAGACCTAGCTAACTTAGCGGCACCTTCATTTGATACCCAATTAGCAGGCCGTGCCGCCGGTGTACAAGTAACGACACCCAGCGGCGTGTTGGGTTCCGGCCCTCAGTTTAAAGTACGTGGTATGAGCACCATCTCCGCAAGCTCACAACCTTTATTCATCATCGATGGTATGCCATTGGCGGTAGGAGACAACAGTTCCGGATCCACCGGTATGGGTATGTTGTATGCTGAATATAACGCCATGTCGGATATCAATCCGAACGATATCGAGTCGATCGAGATCTTAAAAGACGGTGCCGCTACGGCTATTTATGGTTCCCGTGCGGCAAACGGCGTTATCTTGATCACAACGAAAAAGGGCTCCAAGGGACGCACCAGCGTAAACTACGATGGTTATATCACAGCGGCCAGCCCGGCTAAATTGCATGACCTGTTAGGAGCGAAGGATTTCGTCACTATCGCTAACGAGAAATACGAGAACTGGGGTATGAAGGGACAAGCCGTATACGACCCGAACGGCCCGGATACCAACTGGAACGACTATATCTTCCGTACGGGCTTCCAGCACAATCACAGTTTGTCTGCCAGCGGCGGTACCGATAAGAGCCAATATTACGTATCGCTCGGTTTCACGGAGCAGGAAGGTATCGTACGTGCCAACGACTTGAACCGCCTGAGCTTGAAAGCAGACTTGACGCAGCAGGCTACGAAATGGTTCCGAATCGGATTGAACGGACAAATGACACGCACGATCATGAATGGTGTCATGAATGGAGAAAACTCCTTAGGCGGTGTAGGTTTCGCCGGAACCCGTATGTTGCCGAACGTGGATGTGTACAACCCAGACGATCCTACCGGCTACAATATCGATGCGGAAAACCGCAAAGCCTTGGGACGTGGTGGCAACTTGAGTTATATCGATAACGGTGTGCAGAACATCGTATGGGCATTAGACAACAACGTGAATCGTACGACAAACACCCGTGTAATCGGAGGTGGCTGGGGTGAGATCACCTTTATGGATGGTCTTACGTTTAAGACACAAGCTGGCCTAGACATCGCTAACGTACGCGACTATATGTATTGGGATACAGAATCCGGTGATGGATACGGATATGGCGGTTTAATCGAGGAGGTAAACTCCACATACGCCACTTGGAACTGGCAGAACGTATTGAACTTCACACGCACGTTTAACTCGGTACATAATCTGACTGCTACGGCTGTACAAGAATATACACACAGCGAGACAGAATATATGGACGGAAGTGTCTATGAGTTGTCTGATCCGTTCTTTTCCGAGCATATCATCAGCAATACGTTCGGACAGAAGGACGTAGGTGGATGGAAATCGGAGAATGGCTTGGCTTCTTATATGTTCCGTGTGAACTATAATTATGATAGCAAGTATTATATCGGCGCTTCCATTCGTTACGATGGCCTCTCTAAATTGCCGAAGGATACTCGCTGGGGTACATTCTGGGGGGCTTCCGCCGCTTGGCGCTTGTCTCGCGAGAAATTCTGGACAGAAGCACCTGTCAACGAATGGTTCAACGACCTCCGCTTGCGTGCCAGCTATGCGACAATCGGTAACTCTGCTTTAGGCAGCGATTATCCCTATTTGGGAACGTATGGTGCCAAATTGGTAGGACCGATGGCAGGTATCGCTTGGAACGTAATGGGTAACAATAACTTGAAATGGGAGACAACCGAGACTTTCGATATCGGTTTGGATGGTGCTCTCTTCAATAACCGTATGACTTTCGAGATCGCTTATTGGCAGAAGAACTCCAAAGACCTAGTATTGCGAGTACCGACTCCTCCGACGATGGGTATCCCCAACAACTACTACTATGACAATATCGGAAAGATCAAGAACTCCGGTTTCGAGTTGACAGTAGGGGGTACGATTATCAATACGAAGGACTGGAATTGGCATTCGGACATCAACTTCTCTACCGTGAAGAACACGGTGAAAGAGCTGTATGGTGGAACGGATATCATCGACAACTATACGATCATTCGGGAAGGTGAATCTTACCAATCACTTTACGGTTATGATTATTACGGTGTGAATGCCGCCAACGGTAATCCGATTTGGAGAAAGGCGGACGGCTCTTTGGTACAGTTCGATACTTTCGGAGCATATGATTATGCCGAATACGATCCTTCCAACCCCGAAGATGTATCCAAACCATCGTCATTGACCAACGACGATCGTAAGATATTGGGTAAATCCATGCCGACTTGGTACGGAGGATGGAACAACACGGTTACTTTCAGAGATTTCGACTTGAATGTATTTTTCCGTTTCTCCGGTGGCAACAAGTTGATGAACGCATCACGTCAAAGCTCATTGCTGAACATGGATTTCGCAAACAACGGAACGGAGCTCTTAGGCCGTTGGGTATCTCCCGAGCAACCGGGTGATGGTATGACCCCGAAGATCGGTTACGGTGACGGGGCCGCGCTTTTCAATGACGGGTTCAGTGATTCTCACTTCGTGGAGAACGCCAGCTACCTGAAACTGGCTACACTAACCTTAGGCTACACGATCCCGAAGACGATCGTGTCCAAATTGGGTATGTCTAAGATCCGCCTCTATCTGCAAGGACAGAACTTATTCACGATCACCGGCTATAGCGGTTTGGATCCGGAGACACAGTCTCGTAATGGTGTGGATTGGAATGGTATGCCACAACAACGCTCGTTCACGTTCGGTGCTAACGTTACATTCTAATCACTTCGAGAAATTCGCATAAATAACAACTGTTGAAAACAATACAATTATGATATCGAATAAAATATATAAAAAGATTTTAACCGTAGCGTTGGGCACAGCCCTTTTCTCGCTACCGCTATTCACCGCCTGCGAAAGTGATGTGGTGGATCTGCAACCTATCGACAAGTTCTCGGATTTGACAGCTTACAGCACGCCTGATCGTTGTGAGCTATCCGTAATCGGTGCTTATGATGCCGCACAATGCGGTCTGTATATCAACACAGGCAACGGCCGTACACGTGGTTACCCTTTTGGGGCTGCCAGTATTTTACAAGGCGAGATGCGCGGGGAGGACATGAACCTGACCGCCGTGTTCTATGATTATACTTATTCCGCGACCTATAACGTGTCTACCGCCAATAACGTGGCGATGTGGGAGACCTCGTTCGAGGCGATCAATCGCTACAACATCGTAAGGGACGGCATCGAGGGAGCTGTTGCCAACGGAATAATCTCCCAAGAATTAGGAAACCAGTACAAAGGAGAGTTACTGTTCTTGCGTGCGCTGACGTATCACAACTTGATGATCCATTTCGCGCTACCTTACAACGTGGAGGGCAACAATAATTATGGTATGCCAATCTATCTGAACGCAGTAAGCGACCCTGCGCAAGTGGAAACCCAATTGCAAATCGGACGTTCTTCCGTAAAAGATACATATGCGCAGATATTGAAAGACCTCGACGAAGCGGAGAGCCTGCTTCCAGATGTGATCGAAGTCAACAAGATCGCCCGTGCGAGCAAAGGCGCGGCTATCGCACTGAAAAGCCGCGTACACCTGCACATGCGTGATTGGGCAGGCGTAATCGAAGATGCGAAGAAGCTGGAAAATAGTCGCTTCAAACTGGAGTCGGATCCCGCCACTCCATTTACCGCCTATTCAAATAACATGGAGTCTATCTTCTCGATCGCCAATAGCTCGGATGACAATGCCAGCGTGAACGGCGCAATGTCTTCCATGATGTCGGCACGCGACGGTGGGCGTGCGATGTGTCCGTCTTCTCCGATTCTTTACAATTCCAAGTTTTGGAGAGGTGATGACAAACGACGCAATCTATTACTCTATCGGGAGTCTGACCAATACTATTTCTGCGACAAGTATCAGAATCCGACTACACGTGAGGAATATGCCCCGATCATTCGTTATGCGGAGGTATTGCTGAATGAGGCTGAGGCTGCCGCACGTCAAGGAGACAAGGACTTGGCCTTGAAGAAACTGAATGAAGTACGCGATCGCTCCTTGGCGGATCCTGCCAGCCAAACGTATAAGGCAAATGACTTCGCCGACACGAAGGCCTTGACGGAAGCGATCCTTTGGGAACGACGTATCGAGTTCCACGGAGAGGGACGTCGTTGGGAAGACATTCACCGTTTAGCAGCGGACGACCTCTGTCCTTCCGGAGGTATCCCCGCTAAGATAGAGTACAACAACACGAAAGGGCAAGGTGCCTTCGTGGTAGGTGGTGAGGTGAAATCCGAGTGGTTCGGCAGTAACAAGGCGTTCATTCCATACACGGACAAACGTTTCATTTGGCCGATCCCGCAAAACGACTTATTACGTAACCCCACACTAGCCGCACAACAGAACGCAGGCTGGTAAACATAGACACACTCTTATTTTTTCACTATGCAGGGGACATGAGAGGGCGAGGCCGGGAGGTTTCGTCCTCTTTTCTTTTAAAACGTATTGACATAATAATTCACGGGAAATCATTATCTTTGCACTCTCTAAAAGAGGCTTATTCGTTATTTCGTGATAAATACTAATAAATCAACGATATGATTCTATTCTTTCAATCTTCAACAAAGACGGTGCTGGCTGTAGAGGCCGCGCACGCTTTCTCTCCTGAAGACACTCAAAAACTGGTTTGGTTGTTTAGCGAGGCAACTCCTGTTCAATCAGAAACATTGGAAGGCTGGTACGTAGGGCCACGCCGGGAAATGATTACCCCGTGGAGTACGAACGCCGTTGAAATTACCCAGAATATGGGCCTGACCGGTATTTCCCGTATTGAGGAATATTTTCCTGTTTCTTCTGGCGACGCGGATCACGATCCGATGTTACAACGTATCTACAATGGCTTGAATCAGGAGATCTTCACGATCAGTAAAAAACCGGATCCTATTGTCTATATTGAGGATTTGGAAGTGTACAACCAACAAGAGGGCTTGGCTCTAAGCCAAGAGGAGATCGCTTACTTGAACGAGGTAAGCCAGAAGTTGGGACGTAAGTTGACCGATAGCGAGGTGTTCGGTTTCTCCCAAGTAAACTCGGAACACTGCCGCCATAAAATATTCGGAGGTGTATTCATCATCGACGGCGAGGAAAAAGAAAGTTCCTTGTTCAACTTGATCAAGAAGACTTCCGCCGAGAACCCTAATAAACTGGTTTCCGCTTATAAAGATAACGTAGCGTTCAATGAAGGACCGACGGTAGAGCAATTCGCTCCCCTATCCGGTGACAAACCTGATTTCTTCGCCGTAAAAGATATCAAGACGGTTATCTCCTTGAAAGCCGAGACGCATAACTTCCCGACAACCGTTGAACCGTTCAACGGTGCCGCTACCGGAACAGGTGGTGAGATCCGTGACCGTCTGGGCGGTGGTAAGGCATCCTTGCCGATAGCGGGAACAGCTGTCTACATGACTTCTTACCCGCGTACAGAAGGCGCTCGCGAATGGGAGAAGATCCTAGACCCCCGCCCTTGGTTATACCAGACTCCGGAGCAGATCTTGATCAAGGCTTCCAATGGTGCCTCTACATTCGGTAACCATTTCGGCCAGCCGCTTATCTGTGGTTCTTTATTGACTTTCGAGCACACGGAGAACGATAAGAAATACGCTTACGACAAAGTAATCATGCTTGCCGGCGGTGTAGGTTTCGCAAATATGCGTGATGCCTTGAAGGGCGATCCGGAACCAGGCGAGAAAGTGGTTGTGATCGGTGGCGATAACTACCGTATCGGTATGGGTGGTGGAGCCGTATCTTCCGTAAACACGGGACAATATACAAGCGGTATCGAGTTGAACGCCGTACAGCGTGCCAACCCAGAAATGCAGAAACGTGCGGCTAACGTGATCCGTGCGATCGCCGAGTCTGACGAGAACCCGATCGTCTCTATCCATGACCATGGTGCGGGTGGACACCTCAACTGCTTGTCTGAGTTGGTTGAGGCTACCGGCGGACACATCGATATGAGCAAATTGCCGATTGGCGACCCGACTCTTTCAGCGAAGGAGATCGTAGGAAACGAGAGCCAAGAGCGCATGGGCTTATTGATGAAAGAAGAAGATGTAGCCCGCGTAAAACGTATCGCGGATCGTGAACGTGCCCCGATGTATGTGGTAGGCGAGACTACTAACGACATGAAGTTTGTCTTCGAACAAGCGGACGGCGTAAAACCTATCGATATCAAGCTGGAATATATGTTCGGTAAACCGCCTAGAACGGTTATGACAGACCATACGGTCACTGAATCTTATCAACCGGTTGTTTACAAAGAATCCGAACTTCACCATTATTTGGAGAACGTACTTCAATTAGAGGCCGTAGCCTGCAAGGATTGGTTAACAAACAAAGTAGACCGTTCCGTAACCGGTAAGATCGCCCGCCAGCAATGTCAAGGAGAATTACAATTGCCGTTGAGCGACTTAGGTGCCGTAGCGTTGGATTACCGCGGGAAAGCTGGTATCGCTACTTCTATCGGTCACGCTCCCCAGGTAGCCATGGTTGATCCGGCCGCCGGTTCCGTTATGGCAATCGCCGAGTCATTGACCAATATCGTATTCGCTCCGCTGACAGATAAGTTGGAGAGCGTGTCCTTAAGTGCCAACTGGATGTGGCCGTGCCGCAACGAAGGTGAGGACGCCCGTCTGTACACGGCCGTACAAGCCGCTTCCGACTTCGCTTGCAGCTTAGGTATTAATATCCCGACCGGTAAGGACTCCTTATCCATGACGCAGAAATATGGCGACGATAAGGTGATCGCCCCGGGTACGGTGATTATCTCCGCTGGCGCCGAGGTTAGCGATATCAAGAAAATCGTCTCTCCGGTAGTAGCTCAAGACAAGAATACATACATTTATTATATAGACTTCTCTTTCGATACCTTGAAGTTGGGTGGTTCCGCCTTCGCCCAAGCCTTGAACAAGCTGGGTAACGAGGTTCCTACCGTGAAAGATCCGGAATACTTCCGTGACGCTTTCAACGCCGTACAAGATGCGATCGAGAAGAGACTCATCCTTGCCGGACACGATATCTCAGCGGGAGGTATGATCACCGCCCTGTTAGAGATGTGCTTCGCCAACGTAGAGGGTGGTTTGGATGTCAACTTGGATAAGATCTCCGAGAGTGATATCGTGAAGATCCTGTTTGCCGAGAATCCGGGTATCTTGGTTCAGGTAAAGGACAAGAAGGCATTCGAAAAGTTGATGGAAGAAGCTGGCGTAGGTTTCGCCATCATCGCCAAACCGACCGACGAGCGCCATGTATTGGTATCGAAAGAAGGCATCCAATATCACTTCGGTATCGACTATATGCGTGACGTATGGTACGAATCTTCTTATAAGCTGGATGTAAAGCAGAGCGGAAGCGTTTGTGCCGGAAACCGTTTCGAGAACTATAAGATGCAGCCCGTACAGTACAAGTTCCATAAGGACTTCACCGGAAAGCTTTCTTCTTATGGAATATCCGCCGATCGCCGTACGCCGAACGGTATCAAGGCCGCCGTTATCCGCGAGAAGGGTACGCAGTGCGAGCGTGAGACCGCTTACGCCTTGTATCTGGCTGGTTTCGACGTGAAGGATGTCCATATGACGGACTTGGCTAGCGGACGCGAGACTTTGGAGGATGTAAACTTCATCGTATTCTGCGGTGGTTTCTCCAACTCCGACGTATTAGGTTCCGCCAAGGGCTGGGCCGGCGGTTTCTTGTATAACGAGAAAGCCAAGAAAGCGATCGACAACTATTACGCACGTAAAGATACGTTGAGCATGGGTATCTGTAACGGTTGCCAGTTGATGGCCGAGTTAGGCTTGGTTTATCCGGAGCACGAGAAAAAGCATAAGATGGTTCACAATGATTCCCATAAGTTCGAGTCTAACTTCGTTAGCTTGGAGATCCCGAAAAACAACTCCGTAATGTTCGGCTCCTTGAGCGGCACGAAGTTGGGTGTATGGGTAGCTCATGGTGAAGGTAAGTTCGAGTTCCCCTACGAGGAGAAGGAGTACAACATCATCGCTAAATACAACTACGATGGCTATCCCGCCAACCCGAACGGTTCTCCTTGGTCCGTTGCCGGTGTTTGCTCAAAGGACGGCCGCCATTTAGCTATGATGCCTCACCCCGAACGTGCGATCTTCCCTTGGCAGTGCGGTTATTACCCCGCCGACCGTAAGGAGAACGACGAGGTCACTCCATGGATCGAGGCGTTCGTGAACGCTCGCAAGTGGATCGAGAATAATAAGTAAAAATAACGGGGGTTGTTTTTAGCGTTCTTTGAACCTTAAAAACAACCCTTGTTTCTATATCTCCTTAAAGTTTCTTGGTAACCGCCTTTTGATTGAACTCATCCACACGGCAGAATAGACTTTACAACGAATCCACGATTTTAATATCCAAGCCGGTACAGGGGGATTATCGGTAACCATTACTTTATACAACCGTAATATCCCTGCAACACCCCGCTAATATCTTTGCCTTCGAAATTAATAGACACAGAATTTAATAGAAGAATCATGGAAAGGTTATTTAAAATCAGAATCTTTACGGTTATGTTCTTTTTAGCCGTAGCTTCTATAGCAGCGAACGCTAAAGAAAGTAAGAAGGAAGGTGACAATTATCATGCGAAGCAAATTCTCATCGTAGGTTTGCACGATAACGTGAAATCAAACTATTTCTACAATGGGATGATCGCCGAAGAGACCGGTATGAAAGCGGATAGTATCGACCAAACATATAATACGATCATCGCCGAGAATATCGCCGCATCCGTAAAGAACGGAGATTGTAAGTTTATTCCGGCAAACGCTACACAAGTGACCGGACAGGTACTGAATGAGATCAAGGTGAACGGGGAGAGCGAGGATTGCTATTCCGATCTTTCAGCCGTGCCGACCGAAGAGTTACAAAAAGTATTGGATAATGCCGACGCTGATTATCTGCTGGTATTAAACCAGCATTATCTTAAATGGCAAGACCAACCGTTGCGCACACTTTTCCATATCGTCAGCTATACCCTATTCGATAAAGATAAAAACGAGGTATATCGGGGGAATAACTTCTTTACCTGTATGAATCTTGAGAATCCGGATAAACTCAGAAAGAGCAGCCGCAAGAGTTCATCCAAGATAGCATCTAGCATTATCAAAACGTTGGATGAGGACTAACCTTCTTCTTTATAGACACATTTATAATTTTCTCGTTGAGCCTAATGGATATCCTTCATTAGGCTTTTTTCTTTATTTAAACCTACACACGGATGTAATCTCTTTGCAAAACGGGACACTTACTTTTGCGCCGTAAAAGATATTTAGGTTTAATTTTAAAAAGATTGTTATGAGGATGTTTAACAAACGCATTACTTGCAGGTTACTTGCCTGTTTGTTATTTTTTAATTGCTTACCGGCTCTCCTATTCGCGCAAGGAACGCAAGCCATTATCACCGGTACGGTCGTGGATAATAAAGGGGAATCAGTGATCGGGGCCACGATCCAAGTCAAGAATGAATCTACCGGATTCTTCACGGGCTCTATCACGAACGATAAAGGAGAATACACCATCAAGCAGCTTCCGCTAGGTTCTCCTTATACCGTTACAGCTTCTTATATCGGTTATGGGGAACAGAAAAAGACAGGATACGCATTGAACCAAGGGGATATGCTTCGAGTGGATTTCAAGCTAGCGGAGGAATCGGTGGAGATCCAAGCTGTCGAGGTAGTCGCTAATTCCTTGAAGAACATGGTTCCGAAGATCGGCGCGGCAACATCTATCTCCGCTCAAAATATCACGAAGCTTCCGGTAAACGGCCGTAACTTCACATCCCTGATGGATCTCTCGCCATTGAGTAGCGGAGGAAATATCGCCGGGCAATTATCATCCTCAACGAATTACACCATCGACGGTATGACGGCTAAAGGAACCGTAGCGAGCGGAACGACTTCCGGCGCTTATACGATATCCATGGAAGCCGTCCGCGAGTTTGAGGTGGTAACCAATCAATATGACGTGACCAACGGACGTTCCGGGGGCGGCACCGTGAGCGCTGTCACGAAATCAGGAACCAATACTTTCACCGGAAGTGTATTCGGGTTCGGTCGTGCCGATTGGTTATCCAGCTCCTATGATATACGGGGGAATAAATCGACTTCCGACTTCTCTACCTATCAATATGGTTTCTCTTTGGGAGGTCCGATCGTGAAAGACCGTGCGCACTTCTATGTCGTATGGGATCACCAACAGGATTCCCGTCCGATTTATATAGCGGATATCAAGACGGCGGCGGACGAGTCTCGCTATAATGTCACTCAATCTACGCTAGACCGTTATCTGGATATCGCCCGTACTAAATACGGAGTTTCGAATGAGCCTCAATTCGGGGAGTTCGGTAAGAAGAAGCAGACGAACGCGGTCTTCGCCCGTATCGACTGGCAGTTGAACGCAACCAACTTGTTAACCATTCGCAATAATTTCATCAACGAGGATAATAAACAGAGCGAGAGCGATAACTCCAGTATCAATCTCTACGAGGTTTGGATCGATCGCAAATCGCATAACAACAGCTTACTCGCTACCTTACGCTCGGTATTAAGCCCAAAGCTGACCAACGAGTTGAAGCTTCAACATTTCTTGGTTTACGAGGCTACGACCCCGAACAAGCAATTGCCTAGTTCTAATATTCCGAGAGCAATCGTAGAGAACGTGGAATCTATTTCTGGTGACAAGAGCATGTACACTTCCATCCAACTTGGAGGTCAACGCTACGCTCCCGAACATTTCAAGGATAATGTACTTCAATTGGTAGACAATATGTATTATAATACGGACCGCATCAACTATACACTCGGAGCGGACTTCATGTACACCAATATGAAATCACTCTACGGTAGTGAGATGAACGGACGGTTTTATTTCACGGGACTGGATAATTTCGAGCATATGACTCCTTACCGCTATGCCCGGGAAATCGCCTTGGTAGATGATCCTACCGTAAAGATGAATACCTTGAACTCCGCTATCTACGGACAATTACAAACGAAGCTTTTCACCGGATTCGAGGTCATGGCCGGTATCCGTGCGGATTATACCCGCTATTTCAACCATGCGAACTTTAACCAGACTGTTTATGACGAACTAGGCTTACGTACGGACAACGTAATCTCCACCTTCCAGTTGCAACCCCGCGTTCAATTCACGTGGGACGTGAATGATAAACATCAAGATATTATCCGCCTTGGCGCCGGTATCTTCGGTTCGGATTTAAACAACTATTCCATGATCAACAATATGCTGTTCGACGGTACGAAGGTAGCGTCCGTGGATATACAAGGCAATTTGGTTCCGACACCGAATTTCCCGGCATACCGCAAAGATCCTTCTACCGCTCCGGGCGTTGATTTATTCAACAACCCGAATATCCAAAAGATCAGCACGATCAATATGAATAGTAAGGATGCCCGTGTACCGGTAGTATATAAGTTGAACGCCAGCTACACGCATTTCTTCTCCGATCGCTTGCGGGTAGGTATCAGTGCTTACGCCAACTGGGCACGCCATAATTATATGTACGTAGACCGTAATATGGTGGATGAGCCTTACTTCCGTATCGCCGCCGAGGGGAATCGTGGCGTGTTCGTCCCCGCCGAGAGTATCAATACCAAGAACGGAGCTACCGACTGGATGCAAGGACGTAAAAGTGATAAGGTAGGCCGTGTGCTGGAATTAATCAGCGATGGAAAAATCAACCAATACGCGTTCGTCGTAGATGGAACTTGGCGTTATTTCAAGGATGGCGAACTTTCTTTCAGCTATACGTGGAACGATTCCAAGGATAACACCTCTTACAACGGAAACGTAGCGAATACAGCGACCCTAGCCTTGATGGTAAAAGATGATCCTCGTGATTTGAGTACCATGACTTACTCGGACAAGCAATTCCGCCATAAGGTCGTATTCTACGGTACGGCTCCTTCTTTCTGGGGAATCAGCGTAGGCTTGCGTTTCTCCGGGATCGGTGGGACCCGCTACTCTTTAGCGGTTAGTGGTAATATGAACGGTGATTTCGTATCATCCAACGACTTGGCTTATATCTATGACCCGAACGATAGTAATACGCCTCAATATCTTCGTGAGGGTATCCAAGCGATCTTGGACAACCCGAAAGCGGAGAAGAGCGTAAAAGATTATATCCGTAAAAACTATGGGAAGGTTGCCGAGCGTAACGGTGGCGTAAATGGCTTCTACGGTACTTTCGATTTGCGCTTGAACAAGAACTTCAAGATCTATAAGACTCATTCCATCGAGGCCTCGATAGACTTTTTCAATTTCCTGAATATGCTGAACAAGGACTGGGGTGCCGGACATAATCTAGGCAAGCAGAATATCTACTCCATCAAGAGCTTTGACGCGGAGAAGAAGCAATACGTATATAACGTAAACAAAAACACGGGTGTATCCAATATGAACGGAAACCCTTGGCAGATTCAAATCGGCGTACGTTATAAATTCTAACTAACATATTCTATATTCAAATCATAAAAAAATTACGATGAAGAGACAATTCTTATCATTCACGCTTTTACTTGCGTTATCCACTTGGATAGCGCAAGCCGCTACCGTAAGAGGCACTGTATCCGATACGGCAGGCAAACCGCTACAAGGCGTAGTCGTTACGGATGGTTATAATTTCACGCAAACAAATGAGCGGGGAGAATATAGCCTAGATTCGAATCTGGACAAAAGCCGCTTTGTCTACCTCTCCGTACCGGGTGACTATGAGATCGAGCAAACAAAAGGTATACCGGATCTTTTCTATCAGCAACTTGATAAAAGTAAGGAGATCAATGAACATGATTTTACGCTCACCCCTAGGAAACAGCCAATCGACGGGTTTGTCTACTTGGCAATCTCCGATCCTCAGACCATCGACGAACGGCAGATGAAACGTTTCCGTGAAGAGACCATCCCCGACTTGAAGCAGACTATAGAGCGCTACCAAGGAAAAGAGGTCTACGGTATGGCGCTGGGAGACATTACTTGGGATCGCATGGATTTATTCACTCCTTATAAGGAAGCGGTCTCGGTCTTAGGCATCCCGATGTTCTCCGTGATCGGCAATCACGACCACGACTTACGTTACCCGGCCTTATCCAATCAAAAGGTAACCGAGGAGAGCTATGCGGAGCGTATCTACGAGGATCATTTCGGCCCTTACAATTATTCGTTCAATGTCGGGGATGCACATATCATCACCTTAAAAGATATTGATTATTATAAAGACAAGAAATATGACGAACGCTTCGGAAAGGAACAACTGGAATGGCTGAAAAACGACCTGAGTTACGTTAAACCCGGAACACTTGTATTTATCAACGTACATGCCCCGGTATTCAACCAGACGGATAAAGGGGGAGGAAACGCCGAGGACGCTGAGAGCCTGAAAGAGATCGTCAGCCCTTATAATGTCCATATCTTCGCCGGGCATACGCATTTCTTCGAGAACAACCAAGTCACACCGAATCTGTACGAGCATAATATCGGAGCCGCTTGCGGAGCTTGGTGGGCCGGCCATGTAAATCGGTGCGGCGCCCCGAACGGTTATCTGGTCGTTGAGGTGAAAGGGAATGCCGCTACTTGGTATTATAAGGCAACCGGCCATGATTCGGATTATCAATTCAGGGTTTATAGGCCGAATGAGTTCAAATCGCAAGCGGATTACCTAGTGGTGAACGTATGGGATTGGGACCCGACCTACCAAGTTACATGGAGCGAAAACGGCATAGAGAAAGGTTGCATGGAGCAATTCGATGATGAAGACCAAGACTATATCGACATGCACGGAAAACCTTCCGGATATCATACATCGCACTTATTCCGTTGCCACCCTTCAGCCGGAGTCAAAGACGTACAGATCAAGGTTATCAACCGATTTGGCGAGACCTTTACTAAAAATGTAACACTCCCGTAATCAAATCGTAACAAGTGGCATTTACTTTTGTATCGATAAAATGTAGAAAACTCTCATTACATATTAATGTTAAAATCATTACAAAGGAACAAACCAAACCTTATTCCTAACTTTGAACGGCAACTCGGCTTTCGGCGGAAGGCGGTTGCCGTTATTTTTTTGAGGGTATATCCCATTCTTAACGGGAAAAGTTTCGAGTTCATTCGAAACTTTTGTACTTTTACGCAAAAGTTTCGAGTATGGACGATAGATTTAAGACATTAGAGAAGTATAACCTATGGGGTGGAAACGATTTTCCAACAGGCTATAAACGGCAAGATTATTTAGATAGGATATTATCCTACACCGGAAACAGATTAATCAAAGTCTTGGTAGGACAGCGACGTGTAGGGAAAAGCTATCTCCTTCGTCAGTTAGCTAGCCATCTCGCCAATAGTGGAGTAAATCCCCGAAATATATTCTTCATTAACTGTGAGCTATCCGCCTTCTATTTTTTGAAAACCAATGAAGATCTTGATTCCCTGTTTAATCTCTACTTAAAACAAATAAATCCTCAAGGTCGTATCTATCTGTTCATTGACGAAATCCAAAATGTAGAGGGATGGGAACGCTTCGCCAACTCATACTCACAAGACTATACCGCCGAATATGAGTTATTCATTAGTGGCTCCAACTCTAAAATGCTATCTGGAGAACTCGCCACGTTATTAGCCGGACGTTATGTGGAATTTGCCATCTATCCTTTTTCATACACAGAGTTTCTTGGAATCACCCAAAAAGAAAACAACAAGGTACACTACCTAGAATATATGCAAAGTAGTGGTATGCCTGAATTATACCATCTATCTCAACCAGAAGTACAAAGAAATTATATATCCGCATTAAAAGACACCGTATTACTACGTGATATCATACAAAGACAAAACATAAAAGACGCTAAGTTGCTTGAGGACATTTTTGTCTATCTGGTAAATAACGCATCTAATTTAATATCAATTCGGAATATCACCAATTATTTCAAGAGCTCGGGAAGGAAGACCAGCTATGATACGATCGCCTCCTACATTAGTTACATAGAGGACACTTTTTTGGTACATAAAGTCGAGAAATACCAAATCAAGGGAAAGGAGACCATCGCCGGGAATTGTAAGTATTACATCAATGACCTAGGTTTCAACAATTATTTATATCAAGGCTTTGGCTACGGCATTGGGTATAAACTAGAAAACCTCATTTATCTAGATTTATTAAGGGCCGGCTATCAAATATACGTAGGCAGCATAAAGAACAAAGAGGTGGATTTCGTCGCTATCAAAGGAGAGAGGGTTATCTATCTCCAATCCACTTATTTACTAATCGACAAAGAAACCATCGAACGGGAATATGCCTCGTTAGAGGCCATTGAGGATAATTACGAGAAGATCGTTGTCTCGCTCGATGATTTGCCGCTTCCTTCCAAAGAAGGAATAAAGCACGTACAAGCATGGAATTTATCCCATGCCATTCTCTAAAATCAAGGTTTGTTTTCGGATCTAGCCCTTCCTATAAGCTCACAAAAAAAGCACCTTGGCATTTTGTCAATTTGTAAACTCAACTGCCGGAGAATCACTTTTTTCGGGCAAACGTACAGCTTATCCCCAAATACGAGAAAAAATATTAGCAATCATTTGTCTTATACCGCATTAATTAAAAACAGCCTTTTATCCTAGCGAATTTAATTCATCCTAATTCATATCCTATAGCTTATCCGGGCTATCTCATTGAGTTACGACAGGGATATAACAGGGTTACGATGCCCATTCATGAGTACTAACAACCCTATTCATGACTGTTTACGATGCCCAACGGCACTACTGTCGTTGCCAAACACGACTAGTCGCACTGCCTTTTACCACCTATCGTGTGTAAAAAGTGGTCCTTTTGCATGAAAAAGGCTATTTATACCCCTCCGATCTCCCCTACTTCATACCTCTCTCAAAAAGGGTATGTCACGATATCCCCCTTATATCAATCAAAAAGATCGAATACCGTCCATTTCACCAACAAAGCCCTTATCTACCCTTATCAACAAATAAGGGGAAACAGCGCAATACTGTCTCCCCTTGTCTTTGATCCGTTTCCATCCTCACGGAAGTACTTACGGATGAACTTTAATTTATTACTTTAGTATTAATATTAATCCATTCCCGCTTGTTCGCCCTCTCGGGGTACTTGGATAATCCGCACGGGAATGATTTTCGATTTATCTTTTCATTATTCCTTTACATGTCTTATTTAACGACCACCTTTACAGTCTCGTCGCCAACCGTTACAAGAACGATTCCAGCAGGAACAGCGATCGTAGCGTTATCGGAAGTGACAACTGTCTCTGCCAACGGCATACTCAACAAGTTGCGAACATAAGCAGTCTCGCCTTGAGCGCCTTGGATCGTTACGGAACCGGCGTTGCCTGTTACTACGATAGAAGAAGACGCAGAGTTATCGATAGACTCATTAGATGTAGGATTACCCTCACCTACTGTTACCGGCAACGCTTTAGAAGTATCAGTAGTAAAGCCTAACTTACCGTTCAACGCATACAAATATTTTGTAGGTTGATCTACCGGTCTCACCGAGTAAGCACCATCCAACTTCGTGATATAAAATTTGAAGTTATTTATACCTCCAAGGCAAACATCTTCCTTAGCTTCTGCCGCAACAACCACATTCTTTCCGTTTACAGTTGTATTGATCGTATCGACACCTGCTAAAGTGGCCGGACGGAAAATGGCTTTAACATCTGTATTCTCATCAGCTTCAGCTCCATAAGTACCTTCCAAACCATAGTTCTCATCATAAGTAAACTCAGCATGAGCCTCATTCCAATAACGTAATGAGTCTTGAGCGAAATACAAGAAATTTCTTACCGGAGCAACGGAGTCACCTTCAGCGATACCTTTAGAGATATAGAAAGAAGGAAGCTCTGCCTTACTATCTGCCGTATCCAACCAGAAAGTCAGACCTTCTGCGCCAATGATACCCTCAAGGATACCATTCTTATTTTCCTTCAAGGAGATTGAACCTTCCTCACTATCCAATGTCGCATGTCTCGGAACAGCATCCAAGCTAGCACCCATCTGGAAGAAATCTACCACTACTTTCGCATAATCCGCCTTTTCCGCACCAACTAGAACTTCATCGAAGCTAGGAGTATTCACATCCACTTTCAACATTTTAGCGTCAGCCTTGACAACATCATTATAATTATCGGCAGCCTCGTCAGCGTTAAGAGCATCATCCAAGCAAATTACGGAATAAGTGCCGTCAACGTTCTTCTTGAATACCAAGCGAGAAAGATTGTCTGCTTTCTTATCGTTGTGATCAACCAACTTATAATCAGAATTCTCATGCTTCAAACCCTTCTTATCGTCAACCAAATAGTAAGCTTGAATAGTCAACATATCCGCTTTCTTCTTAGCCACCTCGTCATCCTTCAAATAGATGTACTCAACATTATTTTTAACAGCCTCTGCCTTCTCCAAGCTCCAAGCGTAGCTCTTAGCGGCATCACTTACCGGCTCAAATTTAGAATCATTGGTATTATAGTTCATATACACTTTCTCTACGGCAACAGAGGATTCGCCATTAAATACCAACTGAGCCTTTTGCTTCAATTGAGCGTCAGAAAGAGCCAAGAAGCCATCATTAGCGCTTACGGCAACTAATTTGATATTCTCGGCAGGAATATCACCAACCGAAGTCTTTACGGCTTGATAAATTCCAGCCTTGTCTGTCTTATACAAATTAGCATTAAACGTTTCATTCGTCTCAAGATTATTAAACGTAACAGCACCGGACCCCTGCATATCTACAATTACCCATTGTGCAACAGGAGCCTTCAAGTCAACCTTAGCAGGAGCCAAAGCCTCCTTAGAGAAAGAAGCGGTAGCACGAGGCTCTTCAGTCTTCGCATACGTAGAAACCAAATATTTACCATACAAAGACTCACCTTCTTCACCATCGGCAGGTTTAGTTCCTGTGAAGTAGATATTATAGATAGCGGCACCGTCAGTCTTCAACAGATCAGAAGCCTTTGCCCATGTATTTCCTGTAGTCTGGGCCAAGGAAAGCTTATCAGTGGAACCCTTCGTAGTGATATAAGTCTTCAAACCACCAGTGGTCAAGGAATAAGCTCCTACATAAACAACTAACTCTGAACCAAAGTTCTCATCTGCGCCCTTCGTTACCTTCACACCTGTCATCTTGATCGTATATTGACCAGCCTTGTTTGCCAAGTCATCTTCAGAAACACTATAGATAGCGTTCATGAAAGCGATCTTACCGTCTTTCTTAACATTGGTAGCGTTCAGTTTCTCGCCCTTTACGGTAGTGAAACCGAAACCCTCACCTTTAGCAGCATCCAAGCTCGTGATACCGAATGTAGCGTTCGGGTTCAATACGATGAAAGTAGCGGCTTTCAAGTTATCCGCGGTTACACCACCCTCTTTAGCCAACTTCAAACCGGCGGCGTTAGCTACAACGAAGCACTCGCCGGAAACCTCAGTCTCACCAAACTCCAATGTAGAATTAACAGTAGAAGCGTCGATAGCGAACATCTGCTCTCCAAACGGATTCACGTCAGCCTCGGAAGCGGCGTTCGGGAATTTAAAAGAGAAACCTTTACCGGAAAGATTGCTGTTTAAATCATTAGAGGTTGTTCCTTTTTTAGCGATAAGCATTTTTGCTACATTTGCGGCAGTAGCCATATCATAAGCCAAAGTTTTACCTCCTAATGTAATTTTATCATCATTATAGTTATCAGAGGTATTATTGTCATCATAAGTAAACCAACAATAACCTTTCTTCACATCATCCTCGCCAGCGGCCTCAACAACCGTGGATCCTTCCTTACCATAAACCACCTTTCCAGCAGCGTCTACCAGTTTAAACATCAATTTACCATTCTCGGTCTTTACGCCTGTAACCGTGAAGACACCAGCTTCGCCTTCTGTAACGGTATTCGCAAACTTATAAGCAGCGTCCGTCACTTTCGCAGATTTCAAGAAAGATGTACCCTCTTCATTTCCCAAATAGACTTTCAGACCTTCTGTTGGCTTAGCTTCTTTCTGAGAATAAGTAGTTCCATCCGCAGCAAACGCCACACCTGCCATAAGCAAGAACGACGCAAACATAGTAGAAATTCTCTTGTTCATAATCTCTAATTTAAATATTAATAATAGTGTTAATTAAATATCTCTCAACTCTTTAATTATCCTTCGCCATACCAAAACGACTAGTCTAGACCATCGTCTAAATCTTGCGTTTTTCGAGGAGTAAAAAGAGAAGTTCGTTGAAGGAATCGGTTGTTTCGTAAAGGATAGGCTATCCTATTGATAAGAAAGAGAATAAGGGATGAAAAAAATAGCTCGGAAGGGTTGCAGAAGTCAAAGAAACGCGTACCTTTGCAAATGACTGATTAAAACGATCGTTTATACTAGCCGTTTTATTAGATAAATCAGTCCTTGATATTATTGGTATGTATTACTAAAACCTATTCACATATATCATATTCTTTAATGTACGTGTACATATATAATATAATTTCCAAAAATCCTCCTCTAGGTTAGCGCATACTTGATTTCGCAGGCCGTAGAAGGCTTTCCAAGTGATCAGTTATTCACTTCCCGAGCCGTTAGTTAGCGGCTATATATAGCCGCTAGTTATTCATTCGACAAGCCGTTAGTTATTCACTTCAGCAGCCAATGGCACTCTATCAAACAGCTAGGCCTCCCTACTCCGATAAACAATCGTGCCCCAAAAGACTTTGAACTCACAGAGCATGCACCGATAAGTCGGCACTAAGCAACCATTAACAGATATAATGGCTAAAACAGGCTGGAATGACCGCACTAAATTCAAACGGAAATATATCAATTTTAATCTGTTGTCATGATTTAAGGCTATCCCCCATGAATATCGGATGAGTCGGAATTTCTACTGCCTCATTGTTTTAGGAAAGTGGTAGAGAGCAAAAAAAGGAGTTAAGCCATAGACTTAACTCCTTTTATCTCAGCTTTAGTCGGGATGACTGGATTCGAACCAGCGACCACACGCCCCCCAGACGCGTACTCTAACCGGGCTGAGCTACATCCCGCTTTTATTTTACGGGTGCAAAGGTAGTTTTTTTCCGTTAAATGCCAAAACTTTCACGATAAAAATCAAGAGACTCCAAGATTTTTTCCTTGGTGACCGATTGGTTGATACGGACATCTCCTACATTTTTCAGTAAAGTGAAGTTGATGATACCGCCCTCATTCTTTTTATCATGTGTCATTAACTCATATAAGGTATCGTAGTCCGTGCAGTCAAAGAAGAGCGCCGGATAATACTCTTTTATATAACAAACGACTTGACTCAATTTCTCCATCGGGAAGCCACACAGCTTATGCGAGAGGTAAAGCTCGCTCACGATACCCGCCGCTACCGCATGACCATGCAAGATCGGACGCATTTTCAGGAAAGACAAGCTCTCGAAAGCGTGGCCGATCGTATGACCGAAATTCAATGCCTTACGAATACCTTGTTCCTTGGGATCTTCCTCTACGATCCGCTCTTTCACGGCGACCGACTGGCCTACCAAACTATTCAAATACGAATAATTCATGGTGTCGATATCAAAAAGCATGACAGACGCATAATTCTCCATCGAACTAATCAACCCGTGCTTGATCATCTCCGCATAACCGGAAAGGATATTATCGCGATCCAACGTGCGCAAGAAATCGCAATCGATGAATACACACAAGGGGGGATAAAAAGAACCGACCTCGTTCTTCAACCCATTGAAGTTTATACCCGTCTTACCGCCAACCGCAGCATCGACGGACGCCATCAAGGTCGTAGGGATATTGATCGTACGGATGCCCCGCTTGAAAGTAGCGCCGGCAAAACCACCCATATCCGTAATCATACCGCCACCCAAATTCACCAGCAAGGAGTTACGGGAAGCCCCCTCATTCGACAAAGCTGTCCATATCTGGGCTAAAGAGACAAAACCCTTATTCATATCACCCGCTTCCATCACGAGAATCGGCGCCTTTTGAAAGGCCGGTATATCCTCTACCAAGGGAAAACATTTCTCTTTGGTATTCGTATCCATAAGGATGAACAACTTATCGTATTTTAGAGAGAAGAGAAAATCTTGCAGTTCCGATTTCAGGTCCTTGCAAATAACCACTTTTTGCTCTGACATATCTTTTTTATTTAAAACCTTAGACCACAAAGGTAAAACATGTATTCCGATTATCAAAACGACATAAAAAAATTCCTTCGGATGGAATTCTTATTCGATCCGAAGGAATCTATCATTGCGTCCGAAAGAAAAGTCAATTTCTTCCGAACCGATTTTATTGTACTCCAACAGCCTCTTTCACAGCGCCAACCGCAATAGAAAGGCCCTCCATGTTCTTACCGCCGGCCGTAGCGAAATGGGGTTGTCCACCACCACCGCCTTGGATATGCTTAGCGGCCTCTTTTACGATCTTACCGGCATGCAAGCCCTCTTTCACCAAATCATCGCTTAACATAAGCATGAGCGTGCATTTGTTATCGTCTATGATACCGGCAACAAAGACAAAGCTATCGGTTGTCTCCGCCTTGATCTGGAAAGCCACGTTCTTCATAGCGTCCGCATTTGCCTTACCAACGAACTGCATAACCTTGATACCGTTGCTCTCCGAAGCTTTCGCCACGATCTCCT
Organism: Parabacteroides sp. KHUB-02; assembly: GCF_056640955.1. Lineage (NCBI taxonomy): Bacteria > Pseudomonadati > Bacteroidota > Bacteroidia > Bacteroidales > Tannerellaceae > Parabacteroides > Parabacteroides sp. KHUB-02. Next base: position 3,102,891 of record NZ_JBWQEV010000001.1, read on the forward strand.
CCTTCAAACGCATAGACTTCTCACGGATATAATCCTCGATCTGTTTCTTCATCTCCGCGTTTTCCTCGATAGACTTTTTCATCGCTTGCGCCAAATTCGGCATATTGTTCATCAATGAACGCAACTCACGGATCAAATCTTGCTGAGCATAAACGAAATCCTCCGCTCCCTCGGCCGTAACCGCCTCTATACGACGGACACCGGCAGCGATAGAACTCTCGCCCACGATATGTAAAGAACCGATCATTCCGGTAGCCGGGATATGTGTACCACCACATAACTCCACGGAACTTCCATATTTCACGACGCGAACCTCGTCTCCATACTTCTCGCCAAACAGAGCCATAGCACCTAACGCCTTAGCTTCCGCTATCGGCATATTACGATGCTCTTCCAACGGGAAGTTCGCACGGATCTTCTGGCCGACCAAGATTTCCACTTTACGAATCTCCTCCTCCGTTACTTTCTGGAAATGAGAGAAGTCGAAACGAAGAGAATCCGGAGAGACATAAGAACCTTTCTGCTCTACGTGCGTACCTAATACCTCACGCAACGCCTCATGCAAAAGGTGCGTAGCGGAGTGGTTACACTCACACTGGATACGTTTTTTCTCGTTGATCTTCGCAGTAAAAGTAGCTGTCACATCTTTCGGTAGTTTCGCTACCAAATGAACCGGCAAATTATTCTCACGTTTCGTATCGATCACGTCGATCTTCTCGTCATCGGCGATCAACCAACCCGTATCACCGACCTGTCCACCCATTTCCGCATAGAACGGGGTTTGATCCAGAACGATCTGATATAATACTTTATTCTTTTGTTTGATCTGGCGATAACGCAAGATCTCTGCCTCGCATTCGAACAAATCATAACCCACGAACTTACATTCACCCTCTTTCAGCGTGATCCAGTCGCCTGTCTCGATAGCGGCGGCGTTACGGGCACGCTCTTTCTGCTTCTGCATAGCCTTATTGAACTCCTCGATATCGGCTTCCATGCCGTTCTCACGAAGAATCAATTCCGTCAAGTCCAACGGGAATCCGTAGGTATCATATAATGTAAAGGCATCTACGCCATTCAAGACCGTCTTGCCCGCAGCCTTCGTCTCCTCCATTTTCTTATCCAGCAAACGGATACCGGTTTCCAAGGTACGAAGGAAAGATTCTTCCTCCTCCTTGATAACCTTCTCAATCAAGGTTTTCTGAGCGATCAATTCCGGATAAGCGTCGCCCATCGTCTCGATCAATACGGGCAAAAGCTTATACATAAACGCTTCCTTGCGATCCAAGAACGTATAACCGTAACGAACGGCACGCCGCAAAATACGACGGATTACATAACCGGCCTTAGCGTTGGAAGGCAACTGTCCGTCCGTGATAGCGAAAGCGATCGTACGGATGTGATCGGCGATCACACGCATGGCGATATCTTGCTGTTTATCCGTACCGTAAGTCGTACCCGCCATTCCCGCGATTACCTTAATAATCGGTTGGAATACGTCCGTATCATAATTTGAGGTCTTACCCTGCAATGCCATACACAGACGCTCGAATCCCATACCGGTATCGATCACCTTAGCCGGCAGCGGTTCCAAAGAGCCGTCGGCCTTGCGGTTGAATTGCATGAACACAAGGTTCCAGATCTCGATTACCTGCGGATGATCCTTATTTACCATATCGGCGCCGCTGACCGCCGCACGCTCCTCGTCCGAACGAAGGTCGATATGGATCTCGGAACAGGGACCGCAAGGACCCGTGTCCCCCATTTCCCAGAAGTTATCATGTTTGTTACCGTTCAGAATATGATCTTTCGGTAAATATTGCTCCCAATAACCAGCAGCTTCGTTATCACGATCTAAGCCTTCGGCAGGGCTTCCCTCGAATACGGTGGCATATAAACGCTCCGGATTCAGCTTCAATACCTCTACCAAGTATTCCCAAGCCCAGTTGATCGCCTCTTTCTTAAAATAATCTCCGAACGACCAGTTTCCGAGCATCTCAAACATCGTATGATGATAGGTATCATGCCCTACCTCCTCTAAATCGTTATGCTTACCGCTAACACGAAGACATTTCTGAGAGTCCGCGACACGAGGATACTTACGGGGCACGTTGCCCAAGATAATATCTTTAAACTGATTCATTCCCGCGTTCGTAAACATCAACGTGGGGTCACCCTTCACCACCATTGGAGCGGAAGGCACGATCTGGTGTTCCTTAGAAGCGAAGAATTGCTTGAAGGATTCACGGATTTCTTTTGCTGTCAACATAATCTATTTATATAGTTCTCGTTAATATTCTGAAAAACAATTTGCAAAAGTACTGCAAATTATTATTTTTGCGTGCATTCAGATAACAAAAAATGTAGATGAAACTCTTTAAAAGTCGCAAAACATACTATTTATACAATCCGAACACTCTCAATTATGAGCGTGTATACCCATCTAGCAAAGACCGGCTGTTCACCGTTCTCCGCCATTTAAGCACCGGAATAGCGTTCGGCGTAGCCACTTTTTTCGTCATGATGCATTTGGTGGACTCTCCGATGGAATCTCAGTTACGTAAAGAGAACCGCCTATTGCAAACTCAATACGAGGTACTTTCCCTTCGCTTAAATAACGCGTTGGACGTATTGGATGATATCCAACAGCGTGATGAGAATCTGTACCGGGCGATCTTCCAAGCCGAGTCCATCCCCGAGTCCGTTCGGAAAGCCGGGTTTGGAGGGACAAACCGTTACGAGCATTTGATGAGCCTGTCCAATCCGGAGCTTGTTGTCTCCACGACCCAAAAGATGGATATGCTACGTAAGCAATTATATATCCAATCCAATTCCTTGGAAGAACTGATCTCCCTAGGAAAGAACCAAGAAGAGAGAAGTAAATGTATCCCGGCGATCCAGCCGATTTCCAATAAGGATCTGCGTCGTACCGCTTCCGGCTATGGCGTACGTATCGACCCGATTTACCGTACACCTCGTTTCCATTCCGGAATGGATTTCTCGGCTAAAGTGGGAACGGAGATCTATGCGACAGGTAATGGCGTTGTCACTTTCGCCGCTTGGAAACAGGGATACGGAAATTGTTTGATTATCGATCATGGCTACGGCTATCAGACTTTATACGGTCATATGAGTAAGTTCAAGAAACGTGTCGGACAAAAGGTTACTCGTGGAGAGGTGATTGGCGAGGTTGGAAATACCGGGAAATCTACCGGTCCTCACTTGCATTATGAGGTAATCGTACGAGGGAAGTATGATAACCCATCTAAATACTATTACATGGATCTCTCACCTGAGGAATACGACCGTATGATCCAGATTGCCGAGAATCATGGTCAGGTTATGGATTAAACTTCATTAGCAGTATGAGTCTAAAAAAGAATAAAGATCTCAAACTCTATTTTTCCATCAGCGAGGTGGCGCAGATGTTCGACGTGAACGAGTCCACCCTTCGCTTTTGGGAGAAGGAGTTCGATATCATCAATCCAAGGAAGACGAGCAAAGGTACCCGTTTTTATAAGCAGGAGGATATCGACGCGGTACGCCTCATCTACCATCTGGTTAAAGAGAGAGGGATGACCTTGGCCGGCGCACGGCAAAAACTGAAGGACAATAAAGAGACGACGATCCGGCAAGAAGAGATCGTAAACCGCCTGAAACAGATCAAAGAAGAGCTGTTAGCTATGAAAGACGCATTCGATGCTTTTGCCCCGAAAGTGTGATTATTCTGTTGATAAAACCAGAACAAAACCGTACCTTCGTCCCCAATTAAATAAAACATAAGCAAATAAAATACAAGACATGGAAATTACAGGAAAAATTATTCAAGTCCTACCGGAAGTAGGCGGTGTCAGCAAAGCCGGAAACGAATGGAAAAAACAAGAGTACGTATTAGAGACACACGATCAATATCCCAAGAAAGTATGCTTCCAGATATTCGGAGCGGATAAGATCGCTCAAGCGGCCATTCAGCCGGGCGAGGAATTGACAGTCTCTTTCGACATTGACAGCCGTGAGTACCAAGGCCGCTGGTTCACCAGTATCAACGCATGGAAAGTAGACCGTCCGATGGCGGTAGCTCCTCAAGCCGCTCCGATGGGAGTAACTCCGGATAATTTCGCTCCGGCTTCCGCTCCTACGGCTCCAGCCTCATCCGCTCCTGATTTCGGACCGGCCAATCCAATCGATGATTTGCCATTCTAAAGACTAATGGATATCGTATTACTAATTGGCGGTTTACTACTAATTTTAGTCGGGGCTAACGCCTTGACAGATGGTGCCGCCTCGGTAGCCAAACGCTTCAATATTTCCAGCTTAGTAATCGGGCTAACTATTGTGGCGTTTGGGACTTCCGCACCGGAATTAACGGTCAGTGTCGTATCCGCCTTGAAAGGAAGCTCGGATATCGCTATTGGTAATGTAGTAGGAAGCAATATATTTAACGCCTTGATGATTGTCGGCTGTACGGCCGCTATCGTACCGATCAGCGTCACGAAAGGTACGTTGAGCAAAGAGATCCCTCTTTGCGTGCTTGCCTCAATCGTATTATTTATTTGTGCGAATGACGTTTTGATCAACGGCGCATCGCACAATAGTATCAGTAGTAGCGATGGAATGTTACTATTATGCTTCTTCGCCATTTTCCTTGGCTATACATTCGCGATCGCACATAATGGAGAGGAAAATGGAGAGAGCACGATTAAAATAATGCCCATTTGGAAAGCGAGTTTATTCATCATTGGTGGATTGGCTGGTTTGATTTACGGAGGACAATTTTTCGTGGATGGAGCTTCTGGTATCGCCCGTGGACTGGGTGTCAGCGAATCTATTATCGGTTTGACTTTAGTGGCCGGAGGAACCTCTCTTCCTGAGTTAGCGACTTCCGTCGTGGCCGCATTAAAGAAGAACCCGGAGATGGCGATCGGAAATGTTATCGGTTCCAACCTCTTCAATATATTCTTCGTATTAGGTTGTAGCGCGACAATCACGCCGATGAACATACAAGGCATTACCAATCTGGATTTGGGCGTCATGATCGGTTCATGCGTATTGCTTTATATTTTTGGCCTTTTCTTCAAGAAACGGACCATCACTAGGCCGGAGGGAATCCTATTGATCGCTTGTTATATAGCTTATATAACTTATTTGATTGTCGGCTGATAAAGCTTTTATAAAACAAAAGTGTAGCGAAGCACTTCGCTACACTTAATCCGCTACACGTCCGACAGACTTAATATTCTGTATCTTCGACAAAGTCACGCACATTTTCTGGATATCTTCTACGTCATGAACTTTCATCTTTATCTTACCTTCGAACACGCCGTCTTTCGCCTCGATCAGCAAGCGCATGATGTTCACGTTGAAATCCTCGGAAATCGTTTTCGTGATCGTATTCAGTACGCCTATCGAGTCTATACCTTTCACCTCTAGCGTGGCCTCAAAAGAAGCGTTCATATGGCTGCTCCAAACCGTATTCAAGATACGTTCGCCAAAGCTACTTTTCAAGCGCATGGCGATCGGGCAGGAACGTTTATGAACCACTACGTTACCATCGTCATTGATAAAACCTAAAGAGTCATCTCCCGGAATCGGCTTACAACATTCGGCAATTACATAATTACGCTCAAAAGCCTCCTCTTTCAATAAATAAGGCTTTTTCTTATCATATTTAGGCTTCTCTTTCTTGGCTTCCTCCTCTTCGGGTTGTTTCACCTTCTTGGAAGCGACACCCAACGCCTGTTTCACATACTTAAACAAGACATTATCCGTCTTCTCCTTCAACAGCTTCTTTAAATTCTCGGGCAAAACCACATCCCCCTTCTCTACCGCATAAAAGAATTCCTCGCGTTTCGAGAATCCAAAGTACATGCCTAATTTATCCAGATTGGATGTACTCGCCTCAAGCTCCGAACGCTTGAAGGCATCAAGAACTTTTATCTCTCCATACTTAGCGACCTCTTTACGGACACGCTTTAATACGGCATCGATCTTCGCACGAGCCTTAGCGGTAGTCACGAAGTTCAACCACTCCGGTTGCGGCTCCTGAGAACGGGAAGTCAAGACCTCCACCTGATCTCCACTGGACAGCGGATGACTCAATGGCACCAAACGATGGTTTACCTTAGCGCCAATACATTTATTACCGATATCGGAGTGAAGCGCATAAGCGAAATCCAAGGCGGTAGCCCCTTGGGGCAATGTCTTTATATCTCCTTTCGGAGTGAAAACAAATATCTCGGAAGTAAATAAGTTCAGTTTGATCGTATCCAAGAAATCCAGCGCATTCGGGTCCGGACTCTCCAATATCTCGGTAATGGTTTGTATCCATTTATCCAATTCCGTATCCTCCTCCACGTTGGATTCCTTGTATTTCCAATGGGCAGCGAAGCCTTTCTCTGCGATATCATCCATACGGCGGCTACGGATCTGGATCTCTACCCATTGTCCATCCGGTCCCATAACGGTCAGATGAAGCGCTTGATAACCGTTCGCTTTCGGACGGCTCACCCAATCACGGATACGGTCGGGACGAATCCGGTAAATATCCGTAATAGCCGAGTAGATATCCCAACATTGGTTTTTCTCGTCCACACCGGGAAGCGGGTCAAAAATAATGCGGACCGCATAAATATCATAAATATCCTCGAAAGCGACACCCTTGCTTTCCATCTTATTCCAAATGGAATAGACCGATTTCACACGGGCACGCATCTCATACTGAAGTCCCATCGATTTCAGCTTCTCGTCCACAGGGGCAGCGAAACGCTCGAATAATTTATTACGGCTCTCTTCTGTCGCTTTCAACTTAGCGCTGATAAAGTCATATTCTTGCGGATGCTCATATTTAAAACTCAAATCCTCCAGTTCCGTCTTGATCGAGAAGAGCCCCAGACGATGCGCCAGAGGAGCATACAAATAAAGAGTCTCACCCGCGATCTTAAATTGCTTGGCGGGAAGCATGGAACCCAAAGTCCTCATATTATGAAGACGGTCTGCGATCTTGATTAGAATCACCCGTATATCATCGCTCATAGTCAGCAGCAACTTACGGAAGTTCTCGGCTTGAGCCGAGGCCTGTTCCCCAAAAATGCCACCGGATATCTTTGTCAAGCCATCCACGATCTGGGCGATCTTGTCTCCGAACATATCCCGGATATCCTCCACCGTATACTCGGTATCTTCCACGACATCATGCAATAACGCAGAGCAAATAGAGGTAGAGCCCAAACCCATCTCCCGGCATACGATACGAGCCACGGCGATAGGATGCATTATATAAGGTTCGCCGGAACGCCGTTTCACTCCGGCGTGCGCTTGATTAGCGAAATTAAAAGCTTTCGTGATTCGTTCGACCTTACGGCGGTGGTTTGACTTCAAATAATCGTTCAACAACGCATTGAACCCATCTTGTATCATCTGTTCGTCCGCAGAGAGAACGGACGCAGCCTCGCCCGTTTCTTTTATATCTTTTGTGTCCTTTGTATCGTCCATGGTTTTACACCTCCCATTTTTATACTGTATAGCCACAAATATATACAAATATTTGGAAGGAAACCCTAACAAAAGACAAAAATAGAATATCTACTGCTTAAATATGGATCCCATAGTCGTGTTTAACCTCGTCCATGACAAAAGTACTTCTCAACGAGCCCAAACTATCGATCGTTCCTAACACATTTAAAATAAACTCTTGATAATATTTCATATTGGGAGCGTGTATCTTCAATAAGTAATCATAATCGCCTGAAATATTATAGCACTCCGTTACCTCGGGGATTTCTTGGATAATCCGGGTAAACTCAAAAGCTATATCCTTATTCAGCCGAACCAATTTCACGCTACAAAAGACAACAAAGCCTTGATTCAGCTTCTCCGCATCTAGTACCGCTATATACTTCTTTATATATCCACTATTCTCAAGACGTTTTAAACGCTCGAACACCGGGGTTGACGAGAGACTGACCCTTGCCGCCAACTCTTTCGTAGTCAACCGGGCATTATCTTGTAACGTTCGGAGGATTTGCAGATCCACCTTGTCTAACTTTTCTGAAACATTCATAAGAAAAAAATTCTATCGGATTGATTCCCCAGCGTCCTTCGCCGAAGATGTATTCTATTTATAGCCCTAAAAATAGTATTATTTTCTATATTCTCAACGAATCTTGTTCAAAAAGCACACACATCATACATTTGCCAACAGAATAAGAACTAAATAAACAAGATGACTATGGCAACAAAGAAGTTACATTTCGAGACATTACAACTTCATGTAGGACAAGAACAACCGGATTCCGCAACCGACGCACGTGCGGTACCCATTTATCAAACAACTTCCTATGTATTCCATAACGCACAACATGCGGCAGACCGTTTCGGCCTACGTGACGCGGGGAATATTTACGGACGTTTGACAAACTCCACGCAAGGCGTTTTCGAGGCACGTGTAGCTGCCTTAGAAGGAGGCGTGGCAGGTTTGGCCGTGGCTTCAGGAGCAGCGGCTGTCACCTATGCGTTACAGAACATAGTGAGGGCAGGAGATCATATTATCGCGGCCGATAATTTGTATGGCGGTTCCTTCAACCTCATCACCCATACACTGGCCTCCCAAGACATTACTAATACGATTATCAATGTAAATGACCTAAACGCATTAGAAGCAGCCATCCGGGAAAATACGAAAGCTATTTATGTAGAGACATTCGGGAATCCTAACTCTGACGTAACGAATCTGGATGCGGTAGCGGAAGTCGCCCACCGACACCATATTCCATTAATCGTAGACAATACGTTCGGAACCCCCTACTTGATTCGTCCGATCGAACATGGAGCTGACATCGTCATCCATTCCGCCACAAAGTTCATAGGGGGACATGGCAGTAGTCTAGGAGGCGTAATTGTAGATGGAGGTACTTTCGACTGGAAGGCGAATGCCGATAAGTTTCCTACATTAGCCAAACCAGACCCAAGTTATCATGGAGCCATATTTGCGGACGTAGCAGGTTCCGCCGCCTTTGTCACCCGTATCCGTGCGGTCATTCTTCGCGATACCGGGGCAACGATCTCTCCTTTCAATGCTTTTATCTTGTTGCAAGGATTAGAGACCTTATCCCTACGCGTGGAACGCCATGTAGCAAACGCATTGAAAGTCGTGGATTATTTATCAAAACATCCGAAAGTAGAAAAGGTGAATCATCCATCACTTCCTACCCATCCGGACCACGAACTTTACAATAAATATTTCCCAAATGGTGCCGGCAGTATCTTCACCTTCGAGATCAAAGGCGGGCAGGAAGCCGCTTGGAAATTCATCGACTCACTGGAGATCTTTTCCCTACTAGCGAATGTCGCCGATGTAAAGAGCCTTGTCATTCATCCATACACGACCACTCATTCCCAGATGAGTCCGGAAGAACTTGCCCAACAGCACATAACACCATCCACCGTACGTTTGAGCATCGGAACCGAATATATAGATGATATTATAGATGATCTGGATCAAGCTTTCGCTAAAATCTGATAGCGCACTTCCAAAAGGAAAAGGACAGAAGCAAAGAAGACGATCCCTGTTCGACACAAGGATCGCCTTTCTAATCAACATCACATCGAGCCAAGGTTACACTCATTTATTCTCAGCCAAATAGATATCCGTAAATGTCACAGCTCCGGTTAATCGGTTATTGTTGTTAGTTACATTTAACAATATGACATACTTGCGATACTGATCGGCAGTCAACGCCTCTTTCATCAGCTTCAAATTGCCATACACGGCTTTTTGCAATCGTTCATCCTGACGCTTCAGGTCTTTGCTCAAACTCTTTCTTTGCTCTTGTACAAAATAATCATTAATGTTAAGTACCTCCTCCATTTGGTAAGGAGCCAATCCTAGATAAGAACTCAATCGGCTAAACTCTACCGCAAACGGTTCTTTATTCCCATATTCATTCACACATTGCGCTTTCGCAAAATTCATTGTAGCACTCATTCCCAAAACCGCTACCGCCATAATTAACTTTCTCATAATACCTACAATTTACCTATTACAAAACCATTCACAAAACAAACACTCATTTTAGAGAAGATAGCCTAAACATTCTTTTGTTTCGGACTAATCCTTTTTTACAAACCTATTAACCTATCTAATGTGTATGATAAAACTCGGATTAACATCAAAATTTCAACTTACATCTTATTGATGTATCTCCTTGTTTGTATTGCAAAGATGAAGAATTATCGGATAGGCAGTTTCCGATTGTTGACGAAAAGGAAAAAATGGGGATTGAACACGAAAAGGGCAAAAAAATACCGGCTTTAAGAGAACCGGCATTTCTATTTAATTATCATTCCAGACTTACTATCCAAGACTTAAACTCGGATGCTTTATTTTTACTAATATATATACGCTCAGGCACTTCTATATCCAAAGTAACGAGCAAACGGCTATCAAACCAAATTGTTATGTCCTTCACGCTATCACGAGAAATGATGAATTGTTTATTCGCACGGATAAAATCAGCAGGACTTAAAGAAGAAATTATCTGTTCCAATGTTTTAGCATATGGATACGAATTACCAGTCTTTAAATAAACATATGTATTCTTATCAGCCGTATAGAAACAAGACACATCTTTCAAGCTAATAGGCAACAATTTATCCTTAATAGGAATCAGTAGTTTATCCTTGTATTTAGGAGTAGTAGACAACTGTGTTAATTGGGATAAATAATGGATGATATCTTGATGATTCCATCGGCTAAACTTATCTAAGGCCCGTTTCAATTCTTCCGGCTTAATCGGCTTCAAGATATAGTCTATGCTGTTTACTTTGAAAGCGTCGATCGCATATTGATCGTACGCCGTAGTAAAGATGATCGGTGCCTCCACCTCTATCTGGTCAAAAATAGCGAAAGCGGAACCGTCCGATAAATGAATATCCATAAAAATCAAATCCGGCCTCGGATTGGCTTGCAGCCAACGTACCGTTTGCCGGACACTCTCCGTATTTCCCATGATCTCAATCGTGGGATCTATTGTAACCAACATATCCGCTAAGTTCTCATAGGCGGCGGTCTCGTCCTCTACGATCAGTATTCTCATATAGCATCATTTTAGGGGTAGGTATACCTGAAACTCATCCTCATCAGATTCTACCCGTATTTGTTTATTCATTAATAGAAAGAAACGATTCTCCAGATTCTTAAGCCCGGTTCCATTCGTATCCGGTAAGGTCAATTTCGGATAGATTGGATTAGAAACAACCAGTTCCATTCGCTCGTTCAGCCGGATCAAGATATCCATCCGGTGCTCGCTGTCTATAATATTATGTACCGTCACGTTCTCCACCAACGGAAGCAAAGATAATACGGGAATTCGCAAGTTCTGCTTATCTTCGGGAACTTCGATCGTAAAAGTAAGCTTATTGGCGAAACGGACTACCATTACATGCTGAAAAGCCTCTATAAACGCAAGCTCCTCCGACAGTGGTACCAAATTCTTTTTATCACTCTGAAGGATATAACGGAATATATCGGACAATTTCGTAACATACAACAAGGTATTCTCATCGTTTTTCTTCCGTATCAAGGAGGAGATTCCATTCAATGAATTGAAAAAGAAATGCGGATTGATCTGGTTCACCAATGCATCGCAGCGGCTCTGCAAATTCTCGACACGCAGATTCTCGATCAATTGATCCTTTTCCCGTTGATTGTGATATAGCATTTGTATATAGCCGATCAAGGTACATAACAACGCCAACACGATAAACTGGAAGATAATGATACTCAAAAAACGATCATAACTAATAGTCAGGAAGGAGATCAATTTATAGACAACAAAGCCTCCGGAAACGTACAGGGCATTCCAGAGCAACCGCTCGAAGAAGGAGGTACAATCCTCGTGCCTCAAGTTACTTTTCAGCAAAAACCAAATAAGTCCCCAGAAGTAAAGAAAACGAAACCCAAAGAAGAGCAAAAACCCTTGATGATCGTTCGGAGCTAGATAGCTCATGTCACAAAAGATCCATGCCAAATTCGGATAGGCGATAAACACTGCGCAAACCAAACTGACCAACCAAGGTTTAGCCTTGACCACTGATATCTTTTCATCCAATGAACCCATACGATTGTATCTTTTTTCGTATACAAAGGAATAAAAAATCATTCACATCCTTCTCCAGTGCACGAAGAAAGCGAAAAAAAAGAGTTAAAGACGAATTTATCCCCGAATGATCATCCTACCGGTATCTTCAGTACTTGGCCCGGACGGATATCCGGACTTGACAGCCCATTCACCTTTTGTAAAGAAGAAGCGGTAACCCCAGGGTATTTCTTGGAAATCGAATAAAGTGAATCTCCCGATTTAACCTTATAAGAGACAAAATCTTTATTGGCGGAAGCGATCTGTTTTGTAGCGACGGAAGCCGACTTTTTCGTTGTTGTCGCAGTTGATTTCACCGGAGTCTTGGCAGCCGAGGCAAAAGCGACACCCCCATTATCTACATATAATCTTAACCGTTTTCCTTTCGCTACCCGGTTGGAGCCTAGCCCGTTCCATTTACGGATATCTTTCGCTGTCACTCCATAGCGATTAGCGATCGTATAAAGATTCTCACCACTCAATACCACGTGGGTGATTTTTTCCCGGGTCGCACCACTTGGTAAAGAGCCATTAGAGTTATTCGCGGAAATGCAATTCGCCAACAGTTCCTCGATCCGATGCGTATAGACCGTATCTTCTTTATCAATGAAAGCATAGGTTTCCGCCGCAGGTAGTTTCAAAACCGAAGGGCGGGTATTACCCGGAACGATGTCTCTTTTATATTGTGGATTTAACGCACGCAACGTCTCAATATCTACTTGCAATAGATCCGATACTTGCTGCAAATGTAGGGCATTATTCACCATGACCGTATCCGTGGCTAGCGGCAAGCTGGTTTGCATCGGACAGATGTTATGCTCGCAATAATAATTCATGACGTAATTGGCGGCGATAAATAAGGGGACGTATGAACGAGTCTCTTTCGGTAAATAAGGGAAGATATCCCAGAAGTCCGTCTTGCCCCCCGAACGACGGATCGCTTTATTCACGTTGCCCGGCCCGCAGTTATAAGATGCCAACACTAAATTCCAATCCCCATAGATAGCGTACATATCCTTGAAATACTTACAAGCGGCCTCGGTCGCTTTCAAGGGGTCCCGGCGCTCGTCCACCAAGCTATTAATCTCCAAGCCATAGCTCTTACCCGTAGGAAGCATGAATTGCCATAAACCACAAGCGCCCACACGAGAGAGGGCTACCGGATTCAAGGCACTTTCCACGACGGCGAGATATTTCAATTCAATAGGCAGGCCATGCTCATCCAACACCTGCTCGATTATCGGAAAATAAAAGTCCGCCATCCCCAGCATATAACGCACTAAATTTCGTTTACGCTCCGCATATAAGTCAATACAATCACGCACTATATTATTATAGGGCAAAGCGATCACGCTGGGAAGCCTAGACAGGCGGTCGATATAGACCGAATCCGGGAAATAGACATTCTCGTCGTCATCATGGCAAAAGTCCTCTCTTTTTGAGAAATATTGCACATGCCAAGTACGGAGCAAACTATCCACGTTCGCATCCAAGCTTTCCGGAATCAATCCGACCTCAGACTCCAGCGAGCTTAAGGTATCTTTTTCCTCAATTCGGGTCTCTTCCTGCGCATAGACCAATGAGACCAAACAATTTAAACAAATGAGTGCTAGCAGGTATCTTTTCATGTATATCAGAATTTTAGACTGCAATTCAATCCGTAAGTACGAGGCGTGACACTCGTCTTCGGACTAACAACCGGCTCCAAATGCAAGGATAAATCCGGTGATATATCAAAATCGAATAACTGGGCATCCACGTAAGCATCCACGATACTCAACGCATACACCCCGACCGTAATAATTATACTCAAGTCTCTATATCGACGAAAATAATCCTTCTGTCTTTTCAATTGATCCTTGAAATTGGAATTATTAATCGCATCCTCAGGAGCCATGGAAGTCAAGTCTTGCCAACTTTTACTCCAAGCATCCGGATTTTCCAGATTCTTAGCGGCATCATACATGATATCCTTATAAGCCGTCGAATAATCCTTATAATTCTTATTATTCCAAGTCACGGCATACATACATCCCATCAAGCCACCGTAAACGATCGGTAATTTCCAATATTTCCGGTTATAGATCTGTCCCAGACCCGGAACCAAGGCGAACAAGACCGCTTTTGTCGGATTCGGCTTAAAAGCCAGCTTCATCTTCACTTCCGGTACGCCCACCGAATCGGCCGCCATCAAGACGGCTTGCACGGTAGAATCCGGGGCAGCTACCTCCACGGAATCGGAAACTATAGCAGGAACGGCTTTCTCCGTCTTATCCTCCTGTGCGTTACCCATCCCGGCATAGCACATGAATCCGATCAAAAGGAGTATGATTCGATTTCTCATTTCAATTTATCCAGTAACCCGATCAATTGCTCCAACTCTTCTTCCGTGGCGAAAGGAATCGTAATTTTACCTTTTCCCTTCTCATTGCAAGTCAACTGGACTTTCGTATTGAAGTAACGGGACAAATGATCTTTCAGCAATTTAAACTCTTCCGGAAGTATCGGCTTACGATCCGATTTTTTCTTTTCCGGCAATTCCGGTTGTATTCCCTCGGCTATATTACGCACCATCTCCTCCACGTTACGAACGGAGAGTCCTTGAGCCAATATCTGCTCATATAAAGCTAATTGAACCTCCGGATCATCCACCGGGATCAATGCCCGGGCATGTCCCATATCGATCTTCTTATCCTTCAATCCTACTTGGATCTCGGCCGGAAGTTTCAATAAACGAAGGTAATTGGCGATCGTAGCACGCTTCTTTCCAACCCTTTCGCTCAACCCCTCTTGGGTCAAGCCGTAATTATCGATTAATTTTTGATAAGCTAACGCGATTTCGATAGAGTTCAAGTCCTCTCGTTGGATATTCTCTATCAAAGCCATCTCCACCACGTTCTCGTCGGCCGCCGTCTTAATATAAGCGGGAATACGCTCCAAACCTGCTTTAAGCGACGCACGATAACGGCGTTCGCCAGAGATGATCATATATTGCTCGGGGCCGATTTCCTTCAACGTAATCGGCTGTATCACGCCTAACGAGCGGATAGAGGTAGCCAACTCCTCCAAGGTCTCTTCCTCAAAGACAGATCGAGGTTGTTCCGGATTAGGCTGGATCTTGCTTAACTCGATCTCACTAATAGACGATGAACCACCTGTCTTCAAGTCATCCATCGTAATTAACGCGTCTAATCCACGGCCTAACGCCGATCTTTTTAATGCTGCCATAATCCTTTATTTTTTTCAACAATCTCCTGTGCCAACTGCATATGGTTGATAGATCCTTTCGAATCCGCGTCATACAATAAGACAGGTTTACCGTAACTGGAAGCCTCGCTCAACTTCACGTTTCGTTGGATCACGGTAGTAAATACCAAATCGCGGAACGGACGTTTCACTTCCTCATAAATCTGGTTCGCCAAACGCAGGCGGGAATCATACATAGTCAAGAGGAATCCCTCTATCTCCAGCGCCGGGTTCAGCTTTGATTTGATAATCTTGATCGTGTTCAACAGCTTACTGATACCTTCCAAGGCGAAATACTCGCATTGTACCGGGATAATCACCGAATCGGCGGCTGTCAAGGCATTCACGGTTATCAATCCCAAAGAAGGAGAGCAGTCGATCAGGATAAAATCGTACTTCTCTTTCAGCGGTGTCAATATCTGCTTCAATATCCGTTCACGATTCTCCAAGTTTAGCATCTCGATCTCCGCTCCCACCAAATCGATATGAGAGGGGATGATATCCAGTCCTTCCACTTCAGTCTGTGTGATAGCGCCACTTGCGTCCTCACCGTTCACCAGACATTCATAGATAGAAAGCTCTACATTACGTATGTCCACACCCAGACCGGATGAGGCATTCGCCTGCGGATCAGCGTCTACGACCAGCACCTTTTTCTCAAGAGCGGCCAATGACGCAGCCAGATTAATCGTGGTGGTTGTCTTCCCGACTCCACCTTTCTGATTTGCTAAAGCGATAATCTTTCCCATACTATACCTAATTAATTCGAGGGCAAAACTAAACATTAAAAACTGAACCAAACAGGGTTCAATCAAAACAATGCTTGTTTTGTTGATAAATCGCCCTAACTGTTGATAACTCGCAAATATAAGCAGAATAAATCAAATAGAGGGTTATAAGGCTGGTATATAGGTGTTTTTTTGGAAATGATAACGAAGTTTTAAACAAACAGAGGCTCCTCTCACATCTTATTTCTCCCAATCAATACGATAATAATACCCTGCGTCCGGACGAGAGAGCATCTCCTTTTGCGTCATCATTGCTTGTTTTTATATGGAGAACAGCGCTTTCTTTAAAAGTGAGAGGCTTCTTGAACTTAATAATAGCGGTATGGTAATTATCGTCCGTCCTACAGGCTAGTTCCTCTATACGTTGATTTTCCGAACTGATCTTTGGCGAAATACTTCCAGACCACCTATAGTTATACTCTAGTTCCGTAAGCAGAGGTCTTTTACATTAAATCAAGCGATAAGTCTCAAAGGTGGAATGCACTCCATCATCACACTGGAAAATAAAAAAAGAGGAGATCTTCTTATACTCTACCGGATAATTACGAAGAATAACCCGATTGACCGCAAATAAACTAGCAAACAAAAGAATAAGCAAAACAAGACAAAAGGTAACCAAGGCTATAAAAACAGCCCTGTCATCTGATACAAAGGCAATGATCACCCCTATAATCGAAGCAAAAGATGCCATATCGACAAACCAAGGATAAACGTATTTCTTCAAGTAGGTCATATAGTTAAAATTTCAAATCTATTCAAATCAATCATCTCACACAACTAACCATCCGTATCCATAGCCGCACTCCTTTCTTTTATATATTCTTTCGAGAAAATTCTCTAATCACAGGCAAGCCTAGTGACTAATGCAAAGTTAGAATATATTTTCATATCGAAAAACAAAAGGGCTCATCAAAATACATCAGCAATGTTTATTTATTTATTCTTAGCCTTCCCCTTTGAGGATTTTCGCAATTATCATTCTGACAATTTGTAATATCAACTCCCGGAGAATCGATTTTTCCGGGCATACGGACAGTTCATGCGCAAATACGAGAAAAAAAATCGGCAATCATCTGCATAACAATCCTTTATCGAAAAATAACCTTTCATTCTAGCGAGATTTATTCATCGTAATTCATATCCATTGAGTTCTTCGGGCGATTCCATAGGGTTACGACCGGGAAGTAACAGGGTTACGATGCCCATTCTAGAGTATTGACAACCCTATTCTTGACTACTTACGATGCCCAACGGCACTACTGGCGTTGCCCAACGCGACCTATCGCATATGCTTTAACCGCCTATCGTGTGCAAAAAGGGGACTTTTCCTGTCAAAAACGCCCGTTGAAGCCACCGCTTTCCCTCTATTTCTGCGTCTTTACAAGAGGGCTTTATCACGCATATCCCCATTTATCCATCAAAAAGTTCGGATAACTGCGGTTTCGCTTACAGTCAGGCAAATAGGCAAAACCACAAAAGCCCCGCCGAAATACATCGACGGGGCTCTATCTTATAACTGTGTCTTTCCTTACGGAAATCCGGTCAGTTTTCTACTTATTTAACGATTGTCTTAACAGCCTCTTCACCATCAACAGCTACAGCTACGATACCAGCAGGTACAGCGATAGTTGCGTTGTCTGAAGTAAGAACTGTCTCAGCAACAACCTTACCTAAGATGTTAGTGATAACTACTGACTTACCAGCAGCGCCTTGAACAGTTACAGTACCGTTACCAGCTACTACAGATACACCTTCTACAGCTACTTCGTCGTTAGAAGTTACCATATCGTCAGCTTCATCTTTCTGGTATGCGTTGAATACCAATGCACCGTCGCTACCAGTCTTAGCAGCAGAGAACTGAGAATCACCACGAGTTAATACCAAGCAACCATTCTGCATCTTTAACCATGCAGCAAACTCAGGAGCGATTGAACCAGAAACTACCTTGTCATAACCAGCAGCAGCCTTACCAGCATTACCTGTAACAGCAGCATTAGCAGCCTCAGAGTAAATATTAGACTCGAACAAGAATTCATTAGCTTCGCCTTCTTTATCCACAGAACCAGCCTTATCAGGATTTACATAACGGAATGACCAAGTTACATTCTTGTGATTGTCACCAGTCAAGTCAACGATAAAGTTAGTCAACTTATTGTCACGATAGTTCTTGAAGATAGTAGCAGTATCTAATTTAGCAGGTTCCATCTTCTCGAAACCATTTGTCAAAACAACCAAGCTATCACCAACCTTAATAGCTTTCACGAAACCTACGCGAGTGTAACCACCATCGATATCCATGTACGGAGTCTTGAATTTCTTAGCAATCACTGAGTCAGCGAAGCTTACCAAGTACTTACCGTAGATGAAGCCTTCACGGCCTTGAGTTGCGTGAGAACAATGTGCGGCATCAACTTTGTTACCTGCGTTATCATAGTGATTATGCTCATATGTACAAGGAACACCCGGAATAGCGTCTTGATCATCGCGAGCGACAGAGATCAAATATTGAGGTTTAACCAAACCTGAACCACGTTTAACCCAAGCTGTATCTACAGTAAACGCTAACTTACCATTTGCTTTATCCTTAGCCCAGATACCTGCGTAATCAACAGTCTCAGCTGTCAAGTTCTTGTTCCACTCATCCATCAAGTATTCCTTACGGATCTTTTCAACGAAGATCAAGCTATCAGTTGAGTCATCAGTATTCTCACCTAAAGCGGCGTTGTTGAAATGACGATACAACGGAGTGTTGTCCGGAGCGATAGCAAATGCAGAGGTACGAGTCTCACCCAATACTTGAGCTTTCAAAGTAGCGGTAGCATCGTAGTCAGATACACCAGCCTTTTCTTGGCTAGCAGAATTAATCTTACCATCTTCAGCAGCCTCAACAATAGCATAATAGTGAATACCCTTAATATCATTATTCTCCTTGAAGTAAACAGAGTCAGTCTTTGTATCAGCATAGTGCTTGCTCAAGATATACTTGTTCTCAACAGCTCTACCGTGATTACGGAATGTCTTATCACCGTCCATGATGATATACATTGTTCTTACCGGCTGTACCAAGCCCGGGATACGACCTGTAATCTTCTTATCTGCGTTACCAGCAACCTCATCAGTCGGAGCATAACCATAAGCATGTTCTTTATAAGAAGACTTGATAGTGAAGGCCTTCTTACCTTCCAATACATTCATTGTAGAGTCCTTAACACCAATGAACTTATCATCTGCATACGGATGCCAGTAGTTGAATGTATACTTGTTAGTGATCAACTCATCTTCAGTCAAGTGCTTGTAACCAATATACTTGTTAGTATAAATCTCCTTAGCAACAGGAATGAATTCCAATGAGTCAGTTGTTACTATCGCGCCAGCAGCTGCAGAAACATACATATAAGAAGCACCCTCAGCCTTGTTCAATTGCATAGAAGCGATATTAACAGCAGTATTATCGAACTCACGGTTGATAGCCTTAACCGGAGAGATATTATTCTTATCGGTTACATTATTCTTCAATACAACCCATTGATAAGCTGGCATATGATTAGCATCCTGCAAATCCAAAGTTACCCATTCTGCAGAACCACCGTTATTATGGATCGGAGATGCCAAGAACTTACCCGTCTTATTGTTTTTGATCAAATAAACGCCATCAGCAACAGTTGTCTTAGTTGTCGGCATAGCCTTGCAACCAGAGAAACCTAATTCGATCTTAGTATTTTGATCTTTATCGACAGTCAAGATGCGAACCTTATCTTTAAGCAACTCTTGCAAAGAGATATGCTGATCTGTCTCTTTGGCAGCAGTAGCATCATTCCAGTAATCAACAGCAACACCAGCAGATGTTTCCTTCAATGTGACTTGCTTAACTTGGATCTCTAAGCTATCGTTTGAAGGCCAATAAGTAAACATAAACTTATATTGGTCTTTCAAATCAGAAGCTTCAATTGAATCCTTCGGAGTAGCATGAGTCTTCGTGCCAGTCTTATACGTATCTTTCAATTTGCTCCAGTTGTATGCTAAGAACTTAGCTCCACCTACCGCATTCGTATAAGCAGTATCCACATACAAATAAGAAGAGTCTGATCTCAACACATGGAAATAAGCCTTAGTAGTAGAAATGTCGGCAGCATCAGCTGTTGCCTCAACAGTAAACTTCTTTTCAACAAATGGATTCACAGCACCATCACCTAATACATCTGGAGTAAACTTCAAGGTGATTCCAGCTTTCTTATCTTGAGTACCGAAGATAGTGTTTAACTCATCGACACCTAAAATAGGTAATTTATCAGCTTCAACCAATTCAAACTCAGTAAAATTAGCAGCAGTGATTCCAGCAGAGGTAGCAATAGTTTTAACCATCTCTATCGCTGACCCGTTCACTTTCAAACCGATTACAGAGTCATTCGTGAAATAAGAATAGATTACTGATTTCTCAACACCATTCTTAAATACCGGAGAGAATTTCCAACCAGAAAGGTCACCACCTACAACAGCTGGAACAGAAACTAACGGAGATTCAGCCTTACCAGCGATCTTGTTAATGTCAAGACCTAAGAATTTTCCGATTTTGTTCGTAAAGTCAAACTTTGGATTCTGTCCTTGATTCTCAGAGTTAACTGTTACGCACCACATTGTACCACCTAAGTTTGCTGAAGTGTGATCAACCATTTTGATTTCATCAGCACCCGTCGTAGTCTCTGTAATGCTCAAGAATTGCGTACCGGCCTTAAGTTGATAAAGGCCGCTGTTCGCTCCTTCATTCAGTTTAATGGCACCATTAGCCGAGACCGCACCTAACAGTGCAGCACCAGCCAAAAGAGTAGAAAACTTTTTGTTCATAATTAAATAATTTAATATTAATACTAAAGTGTAATAAGCTCGTTCATTGGGCTGCCTTCACAAAACCATAATACTGGCAGCCGACTTTATCTATCATTTGCAAAGGTACGCGTTTCTTCGATTCGCGCAAATCTTCCCTATTATTTTTTTGTCATCCTACACGCTTTCTTATCAATCAAATAGGCTATTCATTACGAAATAGCGGATTATAACCACGAACTACCCATCCCTTACCTATATCCCCCACTCCATAAAAGCCATTCTCTAACCAAGGCCAAGCATAATAATCCCTCAACCACCGATCAACATAAATTCAACATAACTAATGTACACGTACATTAGTTATTTATGTTATAAAGATTACTTCCACTGAAATTACCGTATCTTAAAAGGATACAAAGTACTATTTACCTCCTCATAGGATATATACTGCAAGTGCCAAAGGATATATACTTCCCCAACCAAGTAAGTATAACTGCTCCCAAAATCCTCGCCCGTTACTGAACCTTCCTCACACACCCAATCCCAATACACATCATCCCAATCAGACCTACGTCAAAAGCCTCATCCTTCAAATTCGTTCATTTTTTGTGATCACTCAAACGACTAACATGAAAAGAGATTCTATAAACGAGCTACTTAGATGGAAAGAAGAACATAGGAGAAAGCCCTCGCAAAAATCCCAGATTTGCGCCAAGAGAGGTCACTAACAATAAGACACCTCCTTAAAAGCATAGCGGCGGATGCTTCCATCCCGTAACGCTAGCAAAAGATGCCCGGTTGATTCAATATCATGGATACAGGCCTCGAATTCTCCCGCCTCATCCCTATAGGCATGATAGCCCTCCCTCCTATACAATGCGGATTGATAGCGGATACGAATATCCTCGTATTCCTCTTGGAGGAGAGATAAATAATAGCGATAGAATACCGAGAGGAAACGGTCCAAAACCTCTTCTCGATCTACTTCCTTGCCGATTATCTGAAATAAAGAAACAGGATTCGGAGCATCTCCCCGAAACACCGCTTGATTCAAGTTTATGCCGATCCCGATGATGGAGCAATATAGATTATGCCCTGATAGATCGTTCTCGATCAACATTCCGCAAATCTTCTTATCTTTCCAATAAATATCATTCGGCCATTTCACTGTGACATGATCCGTATATGACTCTAACGTCTCTTTCACGCTCAAGGCCGCTATTTGAGAAATCAAGAATTGGCGATTTGCAGGGATGCACGTAGGGTACAGGACTGTACTAAACATCAAGTTCTTTCCCGCCTCAGACTCCCAGACATTCCCTATCTGCCCACGTCCGGCTGTCTGGAAATCAGCGACAACTACACTTCCTTCCGGAAGAGATTCTTTGATGATCAACTCACGAAGCAGGCTATTCGTAGAAGTGGTTTCCACCACACGCAAGATGCGGGGAGATTCATTATCAGTGCTCATCATTATAAATCTCCCTTATATTTTTTGGTAGTTTAGCGATCACCTCCCGGTAAGAGTGGAAGATCCAACGTTTAACCTCCTCGTCCTCCATATCCCGATCCAGATAAATGCTATTCCAGTATTTCTTATTAAAATGATAAGCCGGCTCAACCGCCGTATACCGTTCCCGTAACTCTTCCACATAGTCCGTACTGCATTTCAAGGAGACATGAGGCTCCTCCGCATCCAAAGGAAGCAGCAGGAACATCTTATTCTCTACCTTAAAGACCAGCGATACCTCATCGAACGGGAAACACTCGATGGTATTCTTCAAGGAAAGGCAGTATTCACGTACTTCTTCTATATTCATAACTTTTATCTTTTAACGGCAAGGAGCATAGAAAGCATCTTCGATATGGTCGATCAGGAAACCCGTCTCTTTCTTGATCAATGTCACGATATCAAAACGGACTGGTAAGTCTATATTAAAATAACGGACATAGGCATCCGCAGCGGCGACAATCCTCCGAATCTTCTTGGTGTCTACCGCATCTTCCGGTGAAAGCAAAAAATCCTCAGAGCGTGTCTTTACCTCCACCACGATTAACTCATCTTCCTTGACAGCGATAATATCCAGTTCATAATGATGCCAATGCCAATTGGTATGCAACACGTTATATCCATGTTTTACCAGATAGGCACGAGCCTCAGACTCACCTTCCCGACCCATATCGTTCTGTCTTGCCATCGCTTTAATTTGCACAAATATAGCCATTTTCTTTGTTATTCGGCTATTCACTCGTACATTTGCAAATGTATGAAAGAAGAACGTAAATATTCATCGGCTCACCCCAATCATCCGAGGGTACACAAAGTGACCTTTATGCTGAATGACGAAGAGCATAAAGCGGTAAAACGTTACCTTTCACGCTACAAGATCGAGAACAAGTCCCGTTGGTACCGAGAGACGATCCTTTCTCACATCCTCAAGACCTTGGAGGAGGATTATCCGACTCTTTTCAACGAAAATGAGATGAGAAGATGAATCCTTTCAATGACGAATATTTCATGAAGCAAGCGTTGGTGGAAGCTCGTGCGGCAGCGTCCGAGGGTGAGGTTCCCGTAGGAGCTGTTATCGTCTGCAACAACCAGATCATAGCGAGGGCGCATAATCAAACCGAATGCTTGAACGACGTGACCGCACATGCCGAGATGTTGGCGATTACGGCCGCCGCCGGAGTCTTAGGAGCGAAATACCTAACAAATTGTAGTCTATACGTAACCGTGGAACCCTGCATAATGTGTGCCGGCGCGATCGGATGGGCACAATTAAGCACGATCGTATACGGGGCATCCGATGATAAAAGAGGTTTCTCCAAATTCGCCCCTCAAGCCTTCCATCCGAAAGCGATTATCAAAAAAGGTATCCTTGAAAAAGAGTGCGCGGAAGAAATGCAGCGTTTCTTTAAGCAAAGACGCTAAGCTCTATTTAACTTCCTCGTAATCCACATACTCCCCTTCATCCTTGGCGAATATCTTCTTACGGTGCACATAAGGTGTACGATCATCATCATCGTCCCGGGCGGTAGTAGTCGTAGAACGATGTCCGGAAGTATTGCTATTTGTTTGACGACGTTGTTCTCCCTTACGAGTGCTGTTTCCGCTACCAAAAAAGATGTTCTTAAAGGTACGCAAGATGGAGAAACCCATCAGAAACACCAACAGGATAAAGAAAAAGAATATTACAAACAAAAACTTAAACATAATCCGATACTTAAATGATTCTTTACTATCACAAACACAAAGATAAGAATTCTTGTTTATCCCTTTTTGTTAAAAATAGACAAGACTATATATAACAGGATGGTTCCAGAGATTCCCAAGAATCCCCATAACGCCACGAAAATAATGGCACAAGCGATCAATATATAGCGAAGCTCATTACCCTTCCACGCTAAGGATTTCACCTTCAGCGAGAACATCGGTATCTCAGACACCAACAGCAAGGAGGTAATAAACGCCAAGATAACAGTCACCAACACGAACAAGCCTTCATTCGCATGAACAACCGGTAAAACAGAATACCCCGCCGAAGCCCAAAATAAAGCATGCGCCGGAACCGGCAAGCCGATAAACGAGGTAGTTTGCCGTTCATCAATATTGAACTTAGCCAAACGCAAACCTGAAAACGTAGGGATCACGAACGCCAGATAAGGGATATACGTATTCAAAGAGCCAAAAGGCAAAGCCGTAGAAGCCTCTCCCAACAACCAATAGACCACCATGCCCGGAGCGAAGCCGAAACTTACCATATCCGACAAGGAATCCAATTCCTTTCCCATCGGCGAGTAAGCCTTCAATAAACGAGCGGCAAAGCCATCGCAGAAATCAAAGACCGCGGCTATAATAATCCAAATCAACGCAGATAAAAGATTTCCGTGCAAGGCCATAACACTGGCGACACACCCGGACAGAAGGCTCAGACACGTAATTGTATTAGGAATATGTTTTCTTATACTCATTTTGACAAACGGGCTATAGGCGTTTGATTGCCTGTTACTTTTTGATCCATCTCTATTAACACCTCTGTTCCTACCGGCAGGTAGACATCCACGCGAGAACCGAATTTAATAAACCCCATTTGCTCGTCCACATGACATTTCTCTCCCGGCCTGGCATACGTAACGATGCGGCGTGCCATCGCCCCGGCAATCTGACGAGCCAAGACATCCACCCCGTTCCTCGTGGTAATCACGACCGCCGAACGTTCGTTCTCCGTACTACTCTTCGGCAGATAAGCCGCCATAAAACGCCCGTTCTGGTGGGAAACATGCTTAACGGTACCGTTTACGGGAAACCAATTGGCATGTACGTTGAAGATAGACATAAAGATAGATATCTGTAGGCACTTCTTATGAAGGATCTCGTTCTCCATCACTTCCTCGATGGCAACGATCGTACCGTCGGCGGGAGCGATCACCAAGCCTTCCGAATCATAAGGAAACCGACGGAAAGGACTACGGAAGAAGTTTAATACCAATAGGAACAATACGGTAGAAACAAAAGCGACAGAATAAAACAGCATACCCTTACCTACCGTATGGTACAAAGTTATATTCACAATAAATAATATTGTAAACAACGTAAGCAGTAAACCGGTTCCTTCTTTATGTACTTTCATTCTTCTTTGACTGTATCGTTTTATACTAAGAATCTGCAAAAATATTCATTTTTACCGAATATCAAAAATATATCACTTATTCACTGCCTCTATTTTGCCTAACTCTACGTACCAAAGGTATCCATCGACCCGCTCGAAACCCATTTTACGAATTAATTGCAGGTAATTTCTTACCTGATTAGGATGGCGCTTATCTTGCCGTTCGCCAAATTTATAATCCACGACAATTACCTTGTTATCTTTTATCATCACCCGGTCCGGGCGTTTAGACAAGCCTTTACCGAACAGGATATCCACTTCATTCAAGACACGGGCGGAACCATCATACCAAGCCTTTACCTCCTCCGCTTGCAATAATTCTTCCAGACGGCTGATCAACTCCGCCGCTTCCTCCCGGTTAATCACCCCGGCTAACTGATAACTTTCGACCGAAGCGGGAATATCTTTCGGCGTACGTATCCGGCTCAATACCTCATGCATCAAGGTACCGTGCTTCCGCCTGGCATTATCGAAAAAGAATCCTTTCCCATGCAGGCGTAATTGTAAACGATCATCCGGGGAAACGGAATACAGGCGGCTCATGGGGATTTCCTCCAGGGTATCTTCTGCCGTTCTACTCGAAGCTGGATGCCACCATTCGCCCCTTTCAAAGGTATCATCCTCGATATCCGTCTCCACCCCCGCCCACAATAGATCGGCGATGGAAGTTATCTTCTCAACCTTACCTTCCTTGTTGATCTTCCTCGGACGGGGGGAGAATACGATCAGTTCTTCTTTCGAACGGGTAAAAGCGACGTATAAGGTGTTCAAGTTATCGATGAAAGCATGCAAGCGCTCCTTGAAATAATCCTTGGCGAAAATCGTGCTACTCAGGATCTGTCCGTAACGGACAGGAACTAAGTGCAGGCGGTCAAACGGCTTCTTCTCCGGGTGGCACCAAAGGATAACGGGCTTTGTCAGCTTATGGTCGATCTCCCAGTCCCCGAAAGGAATGATAACGACCTTAAAACCTAAGCCCTTGGATTTATGTACGGTCAAGATGCGGATAGCGTTTTGCCCATCCGGGGTAGCGATCGTCTTTCGATAACCGGTCTCGTCCCACCATCTCAAGAAACAGTTCAAATCCGCGCTTTCTTTTTGGGCGTACTCGGAAACCATATCCAAAAAGGCTTGCACGAATACCTGTTCCGTTTCCGGGAAGTAAGCGGAGAAGTTACGGAAGAGCCCTTCGGTTACCTCGTACAAGGATTGCCGGGAGATAGACTGAAGGTTTTGAAAAACAGACTCGTCCGCCTCGCTCTCCCCAAATTTTCCGGTTAATACTTGATAGGCATACATCGCCAATTTCCTGTTCGTCCGGTCCTCCGGATTTCGCAAATAGCGCAATACGGCGATCAGGAAACGGACCACCGGAGAACTACCCACGAACAGGGCATCATCGGAGATGATATCGTAATTGTACCGGTCGGACGGATGCTCTTCCTTATAGGCTAGCAACGTATCAGCCACTAAAGCGCCTTCTTGATTGGTACGCACGAGTATGGCGATGTCTTTTAGCGCGTAACCGTTATCCTGCAAGCGCTCCAAGGTAGCCGGCAAGCGCTCCATCGCCTCTTGCTCCCACTTCTTCTCCTCATCGCCGGACAAGAAATCGATCCGTACATGTCCGTCCTTCTTCTGGAAAGGGGGAGGGACACGCTGAATGCTCTTATCATAAGCGGTCATGATCTTCGTGAAAAAGGCCGTGCGTTCCTCCTCGCTTAATGAGGAGGTTTTCAACGCTTCATTATATAGATCTTGCAGGATCGCCGGAGCGGCGGAGAAGAACGCGTTATTAAACTCCACGATATGGCGGCAGCTTCGCCAATTATCCATCAGGGTTTCCTCACGGACCTGTTCCTCCTCGAAATCCCTGCGGACTTGCTCGTCCAATAGCTTCCAATCCGAGTTACGGAAACGATAAATACTTTGCTTCACATCGCCAACGATCAAGTTCGCCCTACCATTCGCCAGACTCTCCTCCACCAAGGGCCGGAAATTATTCCACTGCATGCCGCTGGTATCTTGGAACTCATCGATCATATAATGATCTACGTGCGTACCCGTCTTCTCGTAGATAAAGGGGGCGTCGCTGCCACTGATGACCTTATTCAGCAACTCGGTCGTATCGGCGATCAGCATCACATTCTTTTCTTCCCGGTAAGAGGCGATTTGCCGGGAGATATCGGTTAAGATCCCTAACGTATAATAATAACGCACGATCTCCCGAGCCGTGTTATAGGCCGTCAGGTTGGCGAACAGGGATACGATATTCTTTACGCAGGCATTCAACCCTTCCTCATATACACACCCGATGATCTGCCGGAGACCCGGTGGAGTAGTCTTGGTCGTATAGGCCTCCGGATTATCCGGCAAAGCTTGGAACGTGGCTGTCGGCTCTTTCATCTCACCTCTCGCCAGCTTCTCGAAATAGAAAAAGGGGGAACGACTTCCCCCCTTAAAATCCGAGGGTTGTAACGCGAACTGTTTCAGCAACGCCACTCCCTCCTCTCCTAAACGTTTCGTCTCCGCCTCTACGGAGCGGATAATGGCGTATAGCTCATTCTTATAGGCATCTAGGGCCTGCTTATCCGCAATATCTTTACCGACCTCCTCGCTAAATGCCTTATAACTCTCCTTAAAGACCTCCCGGCTGAGCGACATGATATCCTTCCGCAAGCTCCAGCCGCCACCATCCTCGATCTTGTCCTCGGCGAAACGCAGCAACCAACCTAGCAAATCCTTGCTCTCCGGCTTCTCCAGATCGGCCAGCAGGTTATCGATCGCCTCGGTCAAGACCAGTTCTTGGTCCATCTCGATGCCATAGCCGCCTTGCAAACCGATCTCGCGGGTAAAGGCACGCATCGTTTGCTGGAAAAAGCGGTCGATCGTACTGATATTAAAGGCGGAGTAATCGTGCAGGATAGCGACCAGAATCTTCCGGGCCTGCTCCCTCACCTGCCGCTCCGTTAAGGAATAGGCGGAAGAGAGTAGCTGGATATAATCGGACGTGCGGCCGGAAGCAAGGTGATAAAGTTCTTGGACGATACGGGTTTTCATCTCATCCGTCGCCTTATTCGTAAACGTCACGGCCAAGATCCGGCGGTAAGCGCCCGGCTGGGAGAAGAGTAACATCAGGTACTCCCCTGTCAATTTATGCGTCTTGCCCGCCCCGGCGGAAGCCCTATAGATTGTTAGCATAGCGATCGGGGATTAGATCGTACGGCTTTTCGAATAGCCCTCTTTCCGGAGGATATCCAATACCTTGGCACGCAGGTCCCCTTGGATGATTATCTCCCCGTCCTTCGCAGAGCCGCCTACGCCGCATTTCACTTTCAAGAGTTTCCCCAAGGCGGTCAGATCCTCGGAAGTGCCCCGGAACCCGGTGATCAAGGTAACCATCTTCCCTCCCCGGTTCCGTTTGTCCAAGGAAATACGCAAAGCTTGTTTCTCCTTCGGCAACGTATCTTCCTCCTCCGTATCTCCCGTATTATATTGAAAATCGGGATTCGTGGAGTACATCACGCCTAATCGATCTTTCCAGTCGTTATCCTTCATATATACTATTGTTTTTAATGGTTCAAAGCTACGGATTTATCCCGAAATAGGCAAACAAGCATTTCTTTTCTCCCAATGATGTTTTTCGGGGAAATAAAACACGTCTTTTTGTGACCCAATATTATAATTTATTTCTTACGTTTACATATTCTAATTTTGGTTTCACTTAAATCTAGCAATAAGATGAAGAGTAGTTTGGTTTACTATTCAGCGATATCCATATTTTTCTTTCTTTCTTGTACGGGATCTAAAGAAAAGAGAAATATGGAATCAGATATCATCACCGTGAATCTGGAAAGACGAGACAAGATCTCCACAAAAGACCTATTCTCCGATATCCAAGTCATCCCACTGGAGACAACGCCGGAATCGCTGATCCGTGATATAACCCAAATCAAGTTTTTTGAGGACCGATATTATATCCATGATTATCGAAGATCCCAAATCTTCGTTTTCGACCGGGAGGGACGTTTCCAATTCGCGCTTAACGAAAAAGGAGACGGCCCGGGGCAGTACCTAAATCTGTCTGATTTCGCGATCGATACAGCCCGCAGGAATCTTGTAGTACTCTGCGCCGTCAGCAACGCTCTCTTTTTCTATGACCTAGGGGGTAAATTCATCGAGAAAAAGAGACTTCCGGATATTACTGGAGCCTACAATTCTTTCCAGTTCCAAAACAAGGATACGATCGCTTTCTTCACCTATGATAATGACAATCGCCTGAAGTTCTATTCCCTATCAAGAAATGAGATAATCGATGAATATTTCCCGGAAGAGAGAAAAGATATATTTTGCAGGGGTGTATTTCCATTCCCACACGCTCTCCGCAGATCTTTGACTAACACGATTTATTCACTTTCAGGAGCGACCTTGACTGAGCTTTATCGCTGGGATTTCGGAGATTTAAACAATGACATTGAGAATTTAAAGTTTCGTCCCAATATGAGCAAGCAAGAACAAATCCAATACGTAAAGGACGCCTATTCCTCCAAGAGCGTAAATTATGTAATAGATTCACAAGGGCAAAACAGCAGATACCGATATGCCATGGTTGTCCGTAAAAACAAATACATCCACTTGTTCTATAATAGGGAAAAACATGATTTGCTTCAATTCGAGCGAACCAAGGAAGGCTTGCAACTTTACCCGATCTACTTCGGAGAAGACTTCATCCTTTGTACCCCGGAAGGAGGGCTTCCACTAAATGATCTATTTCCCGAGAAGCTAAGAAATGAGGATCAGCAAAGAATTATTCAATCGCACTCGGAAGAAGAGAATCCAATCTTAGTAAAATATGTTTTCAAAAATGAAGAGTAACCAGAATACTTCTTCCTTCCACCCACAAAAAAACTCTGCCGGATCAGCGCCTCAAACACTCGATCTGGCAGAGTAAACCTCAAATTCAATTATCTCTTAGCGAAATCAATAATCATTTTTCTTTTATACTTAAAATTCAAGTCTCCATCATCCGCATGTACAATCCAATCCCCCCAACAAGATAATTAGAATAGATACACATTTTTTCATTTTCTTGTGTTTTTAGATTGATATAATAAGATTATGCTCACAATTCAGCGGAAATAGACTTAGAAAAAGTACGGTTGCAAGTTCGTGAAAAAAATATTAATACAGCAAAATAAATCAATCATATTCAAGAATAATTTCCATTTTCAAAACTCATCATAAAGATTTATCGAATGAACCTTTAATATCTAACACACTAGAACACCATATGCCGCTATCCAGAGATATGGAATATCTTTTGTTATTGTACACATTATATGTTTCCTTAGAATAGATACCCTAATAATCATGATTACTATCTATAGTAAACCCGATCTACTATACATAGTAATTCAAAATACTATGGATAGAAATTCGAAGAGACCAAGTCTCGTTTACATAAATAGTTAAATATCAATATTATGCAATTATAACAGGTAAAAAACAGACTTATTGTATATTTTTTCGAAATAAAATTCAGTACGATTGTCCAGCGCAAAAATATTATACGCCACCAAACATCATATGTCTCAACGAGGAGTCGCACACGTATCCGTATCAAAACCATTATTTTATGAAGATGACAGACAAAGCCTTTGCTTTATAAAAGCGGATTCACTACATTTGCTACAAAATTTTCTATTGATGCTTATATCGCTTAGAATCATCGACCATGAAAAATACAATTCCTCTCATATTACTTTTATTTTGTATCCATTTGGGCGTGGGCGCACGACCCTCAGAAGGCAAGTCGATCGTCGTACTGCACTCCATCAACTTCGAGGAAAGCTGGACGAAACAGACCTATCTTGATATAGAAAATAAATTCGGGAAGGAAGGGTTTACCGTAAAGGCGATTCCCTTACAGATCCCCGGAATCCGCACGATGGAAGGTTTTCAAGAGAAGAGAAAAATGATCCTAGAGAGAGTACCTGTGCCACCCACCTTAGTCGTATGCATAGGAGATCCCTCTTGGCTTATCACCCGCCCGTTGTTTGACAAGGAATGGAAAGATGTTCCCTCTATCATCTGCTATGCCAGAGATAATATGTACCCGAAAGAAGAATATCTGATAGATCTGGATACCAACGCGCTCGAGACCTTAACCCCCATCACGGACGTAGTAAAAGGCTATAACGCCACTTTTATAAAATACTCAGTCTATATCAAGCAGACGATCGAGCTAATCAAAAAGCTACAACTGGGATTAACCAAGCTGGCCTTTATTTTCGACCATCGTTATATAAGTCAGCAAACGAAAGCGGATGTGGAGGCCGTGCTACGGAAAGATTTCCCGGGCATCCAATTCGAGCCGCTGTCTACGACTTCCATTTCCACCGAGAACTTATTGGACAGGTTGGCCTCTTTCGACAATAAGACCGGCGTCCTTTATTACTCATGGTACAGGACCCAGAAGGACAACGAGAATCGTTATCTAGTCGATAACGTCCAGAAAATGATTAACAGCTTCTCAGTTCCCCCCGTCTTTACCTTGCAAGACGTACAAACAAAAAACGGGAATTTCGCCGGGGGATATTATGTTTCTCCGGAGGATTACGCGCAGGTGACGGCCAACACGATCGAAATGATCCTCTCGGGAAAAGATAGCAAAGAAATCTCTACCCTGACTTCGGGAACCCCGAAGACTTACCTGAATTACCAACACCTATTGCTTCACCAAATCGATCCCGGCTTATATCCCCCAAACGCCACTTATTTCCAAGAGCCTCCCGGTTTCTTTCAGAAATACAAGGTCCATATCATAAGCCTACTCGTCATTCTGGTGTTATTGATAACGATAGGGATATTACGGGTACACCTCTTTATCCAAAAGCAAAAGGGCAAAGACAAGGAACTACGAATCGCACGCCAAGCGCAGGACTTAAACCAGAAATATCAACTCGTCTTGAAAGCCAGCAACATGATGACATGGACGTGGGACGTAAGAGCCGAGATCATAGAGTGCAATAATGTCTACCTCACCCAAAGATCCGCCCGTGACAAAGGCGTAAACGGGATATTCAAGATGTCGCCCGATGAGTTCTATAGCGGCGTGTACCCGGATGACCTAGACCGGCTCCGTGATAAGATGGAAGCACTTGCCTCCGGCGAGGGCCAACCAGTAGATGAGGAAATCCGCTACCTAGACGATACGGGGGAAAACTATATATGGATAGAAATTTACGCCATCACCGGCAAGACCGATCCCGTCGGTAAACCTATCTACCTGATCGGGGGAACTGCCCTGATCCACCAACGCAAGCTGATGGAGCAGGAATTGAGGGACAAAGCGAAGGTAGAGGAATCCAACCGGCTGAAATCAGCCTTCCTAGCGAACATGAGCCACGAGATACGTACCCCGCTGAACGCTATCGTAGGGTTCTCGAACCTGCTCGCCCAAACAAACCCCTCCGAGGAGACAAAAGAATTTTGCGAGATCATCGAGACGAACAACGAACTTCTCCTTCAACTCGTGAACGATATTCTGGATCTATCGAAGATCGAGGCCGGGCAAATGGATTTCATCTATTCCGAGTTCAACGTATCCACGCTATTCCGGAGCTTATACCAGACCCTCCAAAGCCGGGTGAAAGGCGGAGTCACTCTCTATTGCGAGATACCCGAACAGGATTGTGTTATCTATTCCGAGAAGAATCGCTTGACCCAAGTGATCACCAACTTCCTCACGAACGCCTGTAAATTCACGTTCCAAGGGTCTATCCGCATGGGATACAAGGAGAGGGAAGATGGATTATACTTTTACGTAAAAGATACCGGAAAAGGTATTGAGCGAAAGAACCTCCCGCACGTATTCGAGCGTTTCGCCAAATTCGATTCCTTTATCCAAGGAACCGGACTCGGGCTATCCATTTGCCAAACGATCCTAGAGAATCTTCACGGGAAGATCGGCGTAGAGTCGGAAGAAGGAAAAGGGAGTACTTTCTGGTTTACGATCCCATGCGCTGTATCAAGACCGTAGCGTAAGCCGAGATCCCTTCCTGCCGTCCGGTAAAGCCCAGCTTCTCCGTGGTCGTAGCCTTGATAGAGATATCCTCCTCGTCCACGTTCATGACCTCGGCCAGCGTTTTCTTCATCAGAGGGATATGGGGATTCAATTTAGGGCGTTCGGCGGCTACGGTGGCATCGATATTACCCAACTCATAGCCCGCGTCTCTCAAAAGCTTCATGGTGTCACGAAGCAATATCTTGCTATCAATGTTCTTATATTCACCTGCCGTATCCGGGAAATGATAACCGATATCCCGCATATTGGCCGCTCCCAGTAAAGCGTCACAGACCGCATGGATCAGCACGTCCGCATCGCTATGTCCCAATAGGCCCAACGTATGCTCGATCTTAATCCCGCCCAGCCATAATTCCCGGTCCGGCACCAAGGCGTGGACGTCATAACCAAAACCTACACGTATCTTCATACCCATTTATCTGAAAAGGTTCTTGATTCCATCCATATCGAACGACAAGGAGAAGCGCAATGTCTGGTCCAACGGGTTACTCTGTACCGTACTGATCAGATAAGCGGCATCCAACTGGAAAACACTCATGCGGAAACCGGCACCGACCGAGAAATACTGACGGTTTCCCTGATATTTATTCTCATAGTAATAACCGCCACGAACAAAGAACTGCTGATTGTAATTATACTCCAGACCGATAGAGGCCATAATCTCCTCCAGCTCGCCCTTGAAGCCATTCGGCGAGTCACCGAATGATTTGAAGATACCGGTGATGGGCGACATGTTGTTGTAATCCTCTTTCCTCTTATTGAAATCGGCCTCATCCTCCCCGCTATCCTGCCGAGGCTCGACAGGAACCAAGTACTTACTCAAATCCACGTAGATACCGATCTGGTTATAATCATCGATCGGGTAGAGCAAGCCGGTACCTACCTTCAGCGTCGTAGGCAAGAACTGGTTCGTATTTCCACCATCGTAAGAGACCTTCGTACCGATATTGGAGACATTAAAACCAAAGCTCCACAAGCACTCGCTATTCCCTAAGATCACGTATTTCTCGAGATAACCGGCGATATCGGCGGCAAAAGCGTTATCCGGAACCATATCCGCATCCGACGAGGCACCCATGTCCGAACGAATATAGCGCAAGGCGACTGCCATAGAAAACACATCCGATAATTTACGGCTATAACTTACATCAAAAGCCATCTCATAAGGATTCAATATGAGCTGATTACCCATTCCTCCATCCCGGCTTTCCTGTACTTCTCCTAAAGAGAAATAACGCAAAGAAGCTCCGATCGCCTGCATATCGCTATCGCCTAATTTATAATAACCGGCCAGATACGCTAAAGCCACATCATTCACCAATTTACGTAACCAAGGCGTATAGGATAAAGCGACTCCGGCCTTACTATAGCTAAAAGCATACTTAGCCGGGTTCCAGTATTGGGAATTCACATCCGGCGTAGTAGCCACACCGTTATCACCCATAGCACCTCCGCGAGCGTCGGGCGCGATAGACAAAGACGGTATCGCCGTATTAATCGGGGCGAATTTATGTTTAACATCGTCTGCGCCTCCTTGGGCATATAATAAAGCCGTAAATGCCGTCAAAAAGCTGAAAACCGCTAGTAACAGACTGAATCTTGAAACTCTTACCATATATTCTATTCTAAAAATACATTTACATTTATCATTCCTAGAGGGTAATAAACATACCCCCATGCTTATTATAAACTAATTACCCGATACTTTATTGTGCGAGAATGATTAATTTATTCGCTTTCGTCGCCTCTTTCGAGTTATTCGTACTAATCGCCGCCCGATACAGATAAACTCCCGGGCGCAACCGCCTGCCACCGTTATCCGTCAAGTTCCAAGTTACGATATAAGCCTTAAACAACTCGGAGGAACCGCTCTTCTCGGTACTCCATAGGAACTTACCGGTCATATCATAAACCATAACCGTCACCTTTAAGTTCGACTCCGGACGATTGTGATGCAGAAAGAATTCCACTTGATCCCGTGCCGGATTCGGGGTGGCATACATCTCGATCAGATTAGGTTTCAACCCTTCCGCCACCTCAAAAGTAAAGGTATAGGTCGTGGAGTTATTTAAGATATCCCACACCTTAAACTCGGCCGTATGCATTCCCGGCTCCAGCTCGGGGATGGAGAACTGGACAAGTCCTTCGTTCTCACTATCTGGTAGCAACGCATAATAACTATTTAAGTTATAGCTCATAGAGGGCATACTATCAATCGTCAATATCATATCATGCCCTACGCTACTGCCGGTTATATTCACGCCGCTCTTATCCCACAGCTTCGCTACAAAATAAGGAGTCGTGTTTACCTTATCGCCCGAAACAAAACTGGAATCATTCAAATAGATCTGCCGGATTTCGGGACCGATCGTATCAGTCTCCGCCGT
Source organism: Parabacteroides sp. KHUB-02 (assembly GCF_056640955.1). NCBI lineage: Bacteria > Pseudomonadati > Bacteroidota > Bacteroidia > Bacteroidales > Tannerellaceae > Parabacteroides > Parabacteroides sp. KHUB-02. Next base: position 3,139,026 of record NZ_JBWQEV010000001.1, read on the forward strand.
ATCCGAAGTCCCCCACACGATAAAATCAAAGAAAGAACCCTGCGCCTCTTTTGTCTCGGAAGACGCATATAGGTTTAATTTACCTTTCTTATTGGAATAAGAGATATCCTTCGGGACCATAAAAGTAAAGCTGAACTTTCCATTTCGAACCGAGTCTCTACCTATATAAATCGTATTCGGATAATCGAGATAAGTGAATTTCTCAGAGCTATTCCCTAAAGTCGTAATGGAACTTTGGCTATCAAATATGGTCGAGCTTAATACGCCCGTGAAATCCGCGGCAAAAGAACCTGACGGATTCAAGATTTCACCCTCTACCGTAATCCGGGATAACGCCTTAAACTCAAAAGGCTCATCAGAAACAGCTTCTCCATTCACAGCCGTCACCCGAGCCTTATACTCTGGATACGCAAACTTTAACGCCGGGTCTCCGATTAAGATAAAGTTCAATTTATTTGAGTCATTGAGTTGACGTTTCGTATACATCATCGCCTCTCCAAGCGTATAACGGCTATTCGCGTCTTCTTGGAACAGGTTATCAATGAGCGCCTTATTTAAGTTCGCATTATTACCGGAGAACACGACACGGGTCGTCGTAAACAAAGCGATACCCCCACTGGTAGGATTCAAGAAAACAGATTCACCCGCAGAAGTTTTCACATCGTCAAAACGGGTAAAATCGCAGGTAGCCGTCACCCACACCGGCAGATGCTTATAGCTGGAATTATTGATATCGGTTTGTGTCCATACGCTTTCGTCCGCCCAATGGGTCGTACTACCATGCCCCGTATAATTAATCAACAACTGACCACTTTTTAATAGTTTCTCAATCTCATTATGCACATCCGGATAAGTCCCGAGGCTGCTACGCTTATAAGCATCGAAATACACTTTATTAACTAGAAAACCGGGTTGCATCTCTTCAATGGCCTCAGCAAGCTGATCTGCCTGCTTCATATGATTCGTTGTGAAGCTATCCTCATTATTTCCATCATCCGCCACGAATGTCACGTTATTCTTCCAACTACCCGAATCCTTGTTCTCCATATAAGAAATCGTCTTATCCACCATCTGAGTCGCCTCCGTTACTGTACGGATTGGAAAGCGCCCGACACCCAGACACATCTTATCTCGGCTAAAATTACTGCCGGAATTATCCTCTAAAAACGCAAAATAATCATCTGTCGCATAAGAGTAGACATTCAATGACTCTTGAGACTGGAAAGTCAGGAGCATATTACTCCGCGAAACACCTTGAACCTCACCGCTTATTCCCCGATTATCATAGATCCCGTCTCCGAAAAGCAATAAATATTTTGGAGGATTACCCAAAGAAGAACTACGATCGTAAAACATCTTCATCAAACGACGATATGCCGTCGCATCTGGAGTTCCACTAGAGAACTCATTATAAATCGCCTCTGGAGTTACGACTTCAACAGTCAAGCCATCTTTCTCACGGTGCGCAACCGCCAAACGCTCCGCCTGCTGAACCAAAGACGGGGCCGATATAATAATCATATCCCTCTGTTCCAAACCATGCAGATTCGAGGAAGCGACTTCTCCCACGACTTCCGGAGAAGGAAATGTTTGATTGGTTTGAACCAACACAAACTCCCTCAATCTACCCGCTGGTATTGTAAATGAAAGCTCAGAACCATTCAGATCGGCTTCCACTCTCTTCACATTCAACGCATCGGTCACATCAAACACCAAGGTATTCGAATTCGCCTCGCTAATAACAAAGCGAGACGAATTTCCTACAGAAGTCAAGCTTCTGAAAAAAGTACAAGCCCCATAAGGGCGCAACGTACGGACAAATTGCATACGGATATAGTCCAAACGTACATTCGTATGTCCACTTGAACTATAGGAAACCACTACGTTATTTTTCTCACTTTTTGATCCCTTCCATAACGCGGTGGTTGTCCCGGGAATCGCCTTTGTATACGATCTGACATTCGAGCTTACTGTTTGGATAGAAGGTATGGTTATATCCAACAATTCGGAGTCATTGATACTTAAAGAAGCCGTACCGGAGCCAGAGTTAATTCTTGAGATAAAACGCATGGTCACCTTACCATCCGCATCCGTAATCCCGGGGATAGAAGAAAAGGTAGAAATTGTACGAGGGCGTGCCCCACTAAAGTCCTCTCCAAAAAACTCCCGGCCGGATTGGTTTACGGAGACTAACTCTTGCTCATGCAATAGATAATCATCATAAGTCGTAATCCGAGTGGAAGCGCCACTCGCTTGAGCCACGGAAGTCATATCATTCGTCGGAGTGGCATCGGTCACAAAATAATAGCCATACAATGAATAAGGATTATTCGTATGCACGAATGTCTGGCTCGACGAGTCATACTCCCATTTAACCGGCCCTTTCCCGTAGAATAACAGGTAATCACTCCCACGCCAAACCGGTGTAGAAGGGACATCATCGATATATTCCTTACTGAAATCCTCATCCAAGGGCCATCCTCCATAGCCATGGACAGAGACTTTCGATGGGTCCGAGAAACCCATATTCTTCAAATCCGCATAGGATAATTTGTAGATTCCGGTCTTATCCACCCGGATCTTCACCCATTTCCCCTCCGATAACAGGGATTTAGAAGCATAACGGCTACCATCCGCCCATGTATATGAGCAAAGTAATAAACCTATAATGAATATATATATTAATCTTCTCATCTCACATAAAAATCCAGAAGCTTCCGCTCGCCAAGATATCCCTCCAGATGATCGTCGATCTTCACGGGACCTACGCCAGCAGGTGTTCCGGTATAAATCAAATCGCCTATTTTCAGCGTAAAGAAGCGACTTACGTACGCGATAATCTTATCTACCGAAAACAGCATATTCGAGGTATTGCCTTCCTGTACCTTCGAGCCATTGATATCCAGATGGAACGGAAGCCGGTTTACATCCCCCGCTTGCTCCAGCGGAATAAAGGTCCCGATCACAGCCGAATTATCAAACGCCTTACTAATCTCCCACGGTAGCCCTTGCGCACGCAATTTATTCTGCAAATCCCGTGCCGTGAAATCAATACCGACCGTAACCTCATTGTAATAACGATGAGCGAAACGCTCGGCTATATTTTTCCCCAAACGGTCTATCCGTACCACGATCTCCGTCTCATAATGAACTTCCGATGAGAAATCCGGAATAAAAAACGGTTTCCCATCTTTCAACAAAGAGGAGTCCGACTTCATAAAAATAGTAGGCTCTGATAATTCTAACGAATGATGCAGCTCTTTATTGTGAGCGGCATAGTTCATTCCAACGGCGATAATCTTCATATTTTAGTGATTCATTGAGTTCAATCGATTAAACATAACAGCTAAATGCGCATACATAGAAGTATTCTGGACTACGATATGTTCCGGCACCCGTATACGGAAGGGGGTAAAATTCCAAAGAGCCTTGATTCCTCCCTCGATAATCCGGTCTGTCACCTCCTGCGCTTTCTCCACCGGCACGGTGATCACCCCGATCGTCGCGCCATATTCTTTCTGCTTGGCAGGAAAATCATCCATATGAAAAACGGGAATGCCATTAATCATGTTCCCGTCCAAATCCTCACGAACATCAAAGCCCGCCACGATCTCCAATCCATATTGACTTAGTCCGGTGTCATGCAACAAAGAAGCGCCCAGACTCCCTACCCCAAACAGAAATGCCTTATGCTGGGATGTAAAACCGAGGAAATCCTCCAGTACGTCAACCAATGCGTTAATATCGTATCCCACTCTCGTCTTCCCGGAGATATTCACAAAAGAGAGATCTTTAGCGACCTGACTAGGATCTACATTTATCTCCTTAGCGATCTGGGTGGATGAGATAAACGTTTCCCCTTTTCCTTTCATCAACTTTACAAACGCAAGATACCACGGCAACCTCCTTAACGTAGGTTCCGGCACTTTCCATGCCTGTTTTATATCATCGCTGGCCATTGTCTAATTCTCCTATTCATGTATAACATTCGTGCAAGCTTGCAAAAGTACAAAATTAAAGACATTCACCAAAAAAGACCGCATTCATGAATAATTTACTCGTCCCAAAATAATAAGAGCGGAAATTCAGATCATCAGCAAAGACAAATACCGCCCCACTCTTATATTTCTTAGCGAACACAGCCGGCGTATTCCGCAATAAACTCTCATTTTTCTCCGAAAGAAATCCGGACAACAACGGTTTTTCCGTATAATGCAGAGGAGAGACGTAAGGATCGCTATCTTTCTCAAAAATCAAGTTTCCTTTTTTTAGAACCGCTATCTCCGGTTGTTCTAATCCCCAAGCCAACGGATGAGAGCTATCCAGAGAGCAACTCAAGATAACACCGCTGATGCTATTTTCTGCCGCCGCCTCTTTCTTCTCCGAGTAAGCCCGATAACGGGTAGAATCCTCTTTAAATGAAGCGTCTTTCACCAAGATCGGAAGAATCCCGGATTTATCAACCCAAGAGTAGGCCTTTCCCGAGGCGATCAACGTACCGCCATTCGCTACCCAATCCTTCAATGCCTTTTCCGACTCTTTCGTGAGATCCGGAATTCCATTCGCCAGAATAATCACATTATAACGGCTCAACTTCCGGGATGTCAGCGTAGCGGTAGCCTCAATCAATGTCGGTCTCATCTGGAAACGTCGATCTAATAAAAACCACGCCTCGCCGGAATCCGGAACTCCCATCGTACGTCCCACAAGAATGGCTACCTTCGGTAATTTCAACGCCGTATAAGCCGGGCTACCCAAATCCACGTCTTGCATCAATCCGGTTGTAGCCGCATAGATATCCACACCCGATTCTTTCGCCAGTTTAGACAATAGCTCATAAAGCTCATCGGAAGATACCGGTTGATTCCACGCAGATACCAAGATTGTACCGTACCCCATCTCTTTCTCTATATCTCCCGAACGGAAATGGAACGGGCGATTACTTGCTTGTACATGAATACCTTTCCGCAATAACTCATACATCACTTTCGGGGTATAGAACTCTACATTCGTAAAAAGGTATCCATAATCACTTTTACCGCCAATCATTTGACCGGGTACAAACCGATTCTCCACAACCTGCTTACCGATAAAGCCATTCGTATTCTTCACTTGCGCGAATTCCAAATTAAACGCATAAGGGAAGGACCAAGTAGAGATATCATAGAAAGTACTATCCTCATAGCTTAGGCAATCTTCCATAATCGCACGGATCATCGTGTTATTTTTCTGATCCACCGGGATGATAAAGGCCTCATCCGCCTTAAACGTCTTCCCATCCACCGAGAAGTCTTTCGCCAAATGATATACGTTAATCCGGTGATGCCCCATATTCTCGATAAAATGATAGCCCACAGAGCGAGAGCCACGGGTATCGAAGACATATCCTTTTACCGGCTGCTTAGCGATATCCGCCTTGACATTCTTATAATAATCCCGTTGGTAAGCCAGTAATTTATCTTTTAGCCGATAGCCGGCAAGGATCGTACCATACGAACCGAATGCTTGGTTACGAATCGTCCACGCAAACGAGCGCACCCCATTACGAGTCTCCCGCAAATGCCCCCGGGACGTACCCTGCTCATAAAGCAAGCAAACCGATCCGTGAATATCACCATAGGCGGCTCCTTTGCCGTAGTAATAATCATCGTATCCCTCCTTTGAGTAATACAACGTACCGATCTTATCCAACTCCTTTGCGCAATAAGCCGATACTTCCGCCGTAAGCTCTTGATTTTGCCGAGGAGTCAACTGATGCGTACGCTTCGGATGCCCCGGACTGAAATAGTAAGGTCGATCAGCGCCTTGCTCATGTTGGTCGGCCAATACATTCGGCATCCATTTAAAATAGGTATTCACTCCTGTAATCCCTTCCGGGTGTTGCGCCATCAGCCAATCCCGGTTGCAATCCGCCCAATAATGATTCGTACGGCTAGAAGGCCATGGCTCTTGGAATTCCCGGGAATTAAGGTCACTTACGTCCGTTTGGCTACGGGTCGTATTCACCCAATTAGCGAACCGGTTTATGCCATCAGGATTAGCTCCCGGATATAGAACGATCACCGTATTTCTCAACAGGTCATCGATCTCATTACTTTGCGCCGCCGCCAAGAAGTAAGCGACAGCCAATGAAGCGTTCACGCCGGAAGGCTCATTTCCGTGGATACTATATACCAAGTTGACAACAACCGGCATTTTCCGTATATCCAGATCCGTGGAACGATCTACATCGGTCAAGGCCAAATGTTCCTCTCTAATCTTTTCTATATTTCGTTGGTTTTCCGAAGAGGTAATTACCACCTCTATAAAAGGACGATATTGATAAGTACGCCCTACTTCCTGCAAGGTCACCCGATCCGAGGCTTCAGCCAAAGCCTTCATATATTCAACGACTTGTCCCCAATCGGCATGTTGACGTCCCAATTGAAAACCTAAAACCGTTGCAGGTTCAGGGATATTCGAATCGTACTGGTAATTGCCTTCCGGCAAGAAATAGGATAAATCATACGTTGTCTCCACCGTCTTAGGTTGGGCGAAAAGGTCTACCGACACACAGATAAACAGCAAAGAGATAATGCAGCTAGCTTTCATCTTGACAAAGGATTTTTCATATAAACGATCATGTTCTTGCCAAAATTACGAATAATTGACAACATAAAAAAGCTCCGGTGGAAAATCCGACCGGAGCTTGTCTTTTCTTCCGGGTTCCATCCTCACGGAAGTACTGACGGAGAGCTTTAATTATTACCTTAGTCTGTTCTGCCTCACGGCTTACTTGGAGACGAATCTATGCACGGGAATTTTAGAATTATAATATCATAATCTATTTACACGGATTATTTAACAACTGTCTTAATCACATTCTCACCTTCTACAACTACGCTACCTGCAGATACTGCGATTCTACCGTTATCGGAAGTAATAACTGTCTCTACGATCCTTTTTCCCGTATAAGCCTAGGAGACATTCGAATCTTTTGTATTTTTACACAAAAGTTTCGAGATATCCAAAACCATAGCTGAGATTTAGATATCATCCACTTTTAACTAAAGTGTTCACACAAAAACTTCAATTATGACAAAGAAAGAAGCTATCAAGATTTTCGAAGAAAAAAAAGTACGTACAGTCTGGGACGATGAAACAGAGGAATGGTTTTTCTCTATAGTAGACGTTGTAAGTATCCTCACCGAAAGTGTGGATGGAAGGAAATATTGGAATAAACTCAAACAAAGGCTAAAAGCTGAAGGTAGTGAGTTGGTGACAAATTGTCACCAACTGAAATTACCTTCTACCGACGGGAAATACTACAAAACCGACGTGGCTACGACAGAACAGCTGTTCCGGCTTATCCAATCCATCCCGTCCCCTAAAGCTGAACCTTTCAAACTATGGATGGCTCAAGTGGCAAAAGAGCGATTGGATGAAATGCAAGACCCCGAGTTAACGATAGATCGAGCCATGAGGGAATATAAAGCGTTGGGCTACTCGGATAACTGGATTAATCAACGCCTTAAAAGCATCGAGATACGTAAAGACCTAACCGACGAATGGAAACGGCACGGACTACAAGAGGGTATTCAGTTCGCTACCCTTACAGATATCATCTATCAAACGTGGGCCGGTAAAACTTCCAAAGAAAAGAATCCGCAACATTTCGAAGAGGACCAAGTTATCGCCAAACAAGGAGGAAAAGCAGCAGAGGCCGCCCGCAAACAACTTGAAAGCGATTTAGGCCACTCGGTAATCTCTCCCCTCAACGCTAGAACCGGATTGAGACTTAAAGATAAAAACGACAAAGAATAGACAAAAAGCCCCGATCGAGAAACCGACCGGGGCTTATTCTTTTTCCGCTTTCTTGCCTCACGGAAATACTGACGGAGAGCTTTAATTTTTTACTTTAGTATTAATATCCCCGCATGTTCAACCTCACGGTTTACTTGAAGACGAATCTCCGCACGGGAATCTTAGAATTATATATCTTCTTCAAATGCTTTTCGCATTTTATATCAAAAGTGCTTATTTAACAACCACCTTCGTAGTCTCACCGTTAACGGTTACGAATACTACACCTGCCGGAGCAGCGATCGTAGCGTTATCGGAAGCGACTACCTCGTTAGCGACAGCCTTACCAAGAACTGTAGCGATTGTTACAGTCTGGCCAGCCGCACCTTGTACGGTTACAGTACCGTTACCAGCGATAACCTTAACAGAAGACTCAGCCTCGATACCTTCGTTAGATGTCGGAGCCTCTACAGCCTCAACCGTAAACTTGTAAGCACCCGCACGATTCGTCAAGTACATTACGTCATTGTTGACAGCGAAGTATCTATCGTTCTCGGCAACAGTCTCCATGATCGGGTTGTTCCACTCGTCAACCGCATAATTATAATTATTAGGATCACGATATTGTCCATCCTCTCCAGTGTAAACTTTCTGTTGCGTACGAGTCAAGTTCGGAAGTTCGATCATGTACTCACCCTCGTTGTCTGTCAATACAAACGCTACAGCAGCCGGGCTAGCCTCAACATCTACAGTATCAGCTTTCTCCGGACCAAATACCAATGTATCCGTAGCGAAAATCTCGCCCTTAACAAATCCTAAACGAACTTTCTTAACTCCACTTACAACCGTATATTTCTTATCGGCTACAGAATCCGTCAAGGAAACCAAATAGTTCATCTTATTGGCAGCCTTGTCCTCATCTGACAAACCACGAGAAGTAGCGATATAATACAACGGCATTACCGGATTGGCTAAGCAAGCCGTATCCAACCACATGCTCAAATTCTCCGGAACTACAGCGGAAGTATCACCCAAAGATTGACCTTCACGCAATGTGCTAGCGAAGCCTTCGCCATCCATCGTCACAGCCTTGCCATCATCGGCTATTGTAGAGATGATCTTATGTCCCATCGACATCTCGGCATAAGCATCCTTCTTGCCCTCTACCAAAGAGAAGATGTCACGAGTTGTATTACATAGATATGTTGTACCTAACGTAGAAGTTGTAACATTTACAGCTACCTTATTTTCGTCTTTTACATAATACGGCTCATAAGAAACATGCATTTTCGCATCTTCATCAGCAATCTCAAAACGACCTGTAGTACGATTCAACTCAAGAGTAATTGCGTTTTCTTCAGAATCTCCTAATAACTCACCTGTCTCATCATCAACAATCACAAACTCAGATGTACTCAAAACTGATCCACTATAGTTATAGTAGGTTTTCTCGTCAGAATACATACCATAACGATGTGCCACGATCATCTTATATTGACCTTCCACACCTGTTTCCTGGAATAAATAAGCGTACGAAGGATAAGTACTTAAATACTCTGTATTGAAATACTTACCATTATCAGCTTTCAAATTATAAGCAGAATAAGTCAAAGAGTCTGTACCATATTTACCAAACCCTACAAGTTTAACAGCTTCAGGATAGAACTTAACAGACTCATCAGCCGTGATACCAGACTTAACAGCCGTAGCATCATCCTTACCTTCTACTACGAATATATCATCTCCTAAGCCTTCAGATACAACGTTCAGAGCTACACGGAATGTACTCAATACATCAAAGTGCTTGTAACCTACATATTTGCTTGCATTCGTTACAGGAACCATCTTGATCGTATCAGAAGTACCGGCAATAGCGTACGTATTCTCACCTACAACATACATTTTTTTATTCACAATCGTTGCATTAGTAGTTTCATTACCTACGATCAACTTGTCTTCAGTAACACGGTTTGCGATCGTATATACGCCATTCTCGCCAGAAACGACCCAATGATTAGTAGCAACTGTTTCATTACCGTCTGTCAAGACCGGCAATAGATAATTTCGTTCACCTTGACTCAAATTTTGCGTATACCAATTTGCGCTCGTATAAACATATTCTCTAATATTTTCCTCGCAATTAGCACCAAACGCTTGTCCCTTAAACGGATTAGCAATCAACTTTTCATTGTCATCACGAGAAATACTCTTGATAGTCTCACGGGCATCCGTTACGATATAAGCAACCTTCGTATTCAAGTTAGCCTTAGTACCCTCTTTCAAAGTGATAACAGGATACTCAGGAACTCGTACATTAGCTTCATAGATACCTGTAGACAACACCTTAGGACCACCAGCAAAAGACGCCCACGCTACATACGGAGTAGCATTCGCATTCTGAACCTTGTAGCTAGAGAATACCTTATTATCTGTTGTATAAGGTACATTTTGGATCTGAATATCGAATCTGTCACCAGTTACATCATCAATATGCTTGATCACCTTAAACATATTAGCTCCCTCTACATACAATTTACCGAAGTCTTTTTGTTCTTTATCGGCAGGAGCTATTACTACGGTTGTATCCGTCGTGAATTTATAACCAGCACCAGTCTTACCATTATCTGAAACAGATTGATAAGAGTAGTAAGCATTATCCACGTAGATATAAACAGGTTTATCTTTTTTATAACCGGCCTTTACTCCGTAATAAGCCAACTTATAAAACTCACCGTTTCCCTCTGCTACCAATTTCTTACCTGTAAAAGGATTATCCTTTACATCACTGGCAAAAGATAATTCGAAATAAGCTCCGCTATAATCATTCAAATCAGCGGCAGACATAGCGGAAGCCTTCGGCGAATAAACAGTCAACGCCTGCCCGGCAGACTGACCTGCCTTTTTCACCTTTACTTGGCCACCAACTAAAGCTACAGTGTAAGTATCATTTCCCTGTTTGTTATACAAGGCTTGCCCCGGAGTCCATGCCCATTGATCCAAACCAGACGCAATAATAGATGTAGCACCATCTTTCTTTGCGAATTTCAATGTTGAGCCAGTAGCCTTATTAACGAAAGTGTAAACAGCAGAACCAGAAACTTCTTGGCTAACTTTCTTGATCTGCCATAACATAGAATCCGCATGAGCGAAGTCCAAATTAGAAAGAGACGCAACTTTAACACTATCCTTTCCGTCATGCTTTGTCATTTGCAAAGCTTCCGTTGTGGAAGTGCCTAAGAAATAGTACTTCGTACCTTTTACGTCTGTTACCGCGGTAGGATTCACGTCTACATTCGCAGCATTCATGGTTGCGAATGTTCCCAGTGACAAAAACGCAGCTACAAGAGTAGAAAACTTTTTGTTCATAATACTGAAATTAATATTAATACTAGTGTTTATTAAGATAATCAAGCTATTACATCATTCGAAGACATTCAATTCGCCGTAAAAACGGCTAGCTTAAACCTTCGTTTAAATCTTGCGTTTTTTAGCTCTTCGGAAGGGCGTTTGTATGAAGAAGCGGCGGGTTTGTCAATAATAGGCTATCGTATTGATAAGAAAGCGGATAAGGAGATAAAAAAATAATGAGTAAGGGTTGCAAGTGTCAAAGAAACGCGTACCTTTGCAAATGCAAGATTTAAACGAAGGTTTAAACTAATCGTTTTATACCTTATAAATATTAATGTACGCACGTACATATGTTAATAATATTCCCCACTCAGTCTAACATCTATCAAAAGCTTTCCCTTTTGACATTCTGACAAATTGTAAACTGAACCTCCCAAGAATCGATTTTTCTAGGCCAACGTACAACTCATCGCCAAATACGCAAGAAAAAATCAGCAATCCACTCATTGACAGAACAATGTCTAAAAATCGCCTTCCGTTCTAGCGAAATTCATTCATCGTAATTCATATCTATTGACTTCTTCGGGCTATCTCATAGGGTTACGACTGGGTTCTAACAGGGTTACGATGCCTATTCACGACTACTAACAACCCTATTCGTGACTGTTTATAATGCCCAACAACAGTATAGGCGTTACCCAACGCGACTATAGGCGCAAGCTTTTGCCGCATATCGTGCGTAAAAAGCCATACTTTTCCATGAAAAACCCCGATTATCGTCTTCCCCTTCCCCCTATTTCACGATGCCAGCAAAAAGGGATTGTCACGATTCAAGCCTTATATCAAGCAAAAAGTCAAGACAACAACCGTTTTCACGACATGAGATTCCTTCAAGATACTTGATATAACGGTAATATTATGACCTTCAAAAAACACGTACGTCTTTTTCCGGAAACATGTACATGTTTTTTCAAAAAGACGTACGTATTTATTTTTAAAAGCGTATCTTTACCGCAAGAGATGGAAAAAGAACCATCCCTTTCATATTAATCACTAAAACCTATAAGCACTATGGGAAAATTTATCAATCCCTTCACCGATTTCGGCTTTCACCGGATATTCGGACAGGAGGTACACAAGGAGTTACTAATCGATTTCCTGAACCAATTGTTCTTCGGAGAGCACGACATCGAGGACATCACGTTCCTTAACCCGATTCAGACCCCCGAGACGCTGGACGACAGGGGAATCGTTTTTGACGTGCATTGCAAGGATAGCAACGGAAACCTGTTCGTGGTTGAGATGCAAACCGGCGCACAACCCTATTTCCACGACAGGGGACTGTACTATCTAGCGAGGGCCATCAGTAACCAAGGACAAAAAGGGAAGGACTGGAAATTCGCATTACAACCCGTATACGGGGTATTCCTACTTAATTACAAGATGGACGTGAACTCAAAGTTCCGGACCGATGTTATATTGGCGGACCGGGAAACCGGAAGGATGTTCAGCGACAGGATACGGCAAGTCTATCTCGAGCTGCCTTACTTCCAAAAAGAACCGGACGAGTGCGAGAATGATTTTGAACGTTGGATTTATTTATTGAAGCATATGGACACTTTAGAGAGAATGCCGTTCAAGGCAAAAAAGGCGGTCTTCGATAAGTTGCTAGAAGTAGCCGACGTGGCAAACCTCAGCAAGGAAGAACGCATACAATACGACGAGGCCCTGAAACGATACAGGGATTATAAGAATACGATCGATTACGCAGAGGAGAAAGGGATATTGAAAGGGAAAGAATCTACGGCCCGTAACATGAAAGCCGAGGGAATCGCACCTCTCATCATCCAAAAATGTACAGGGCTCTCCCTTGAGGATATAGAGAAACTATAAAAATAAACCCTCCAGCCCTATTTTCGCTAACCGAATGGTTAGAAGAACAAGGCTGGAGGGCTTGTTTAATATCTATAAGGAAAGAGATCCTTAGATTCTCTCCAATGTAGCTGTAATAAACTCCCATATCTTCTGTACGGAATGAATATTCACTCGCTCGTCCGGTGAGTGCGGATATTCCAAATCCGGTCCGATAGAAACCATATCCATATCCGGATAAGCACCTTGGATGATACCGCATTCCAATCCGGCATGCATCACCTTCACCTCAGGTTCCTTACCAAATAAATCCAGATAGGTAGATTTCATCAAGTTCAATATCGGGGAATTGATATTAGGCTGCCAGCCATTATAATGACCGGACTCCTCCACCTTAGCCCCTGCCAAAGCGAATACACTTTCCAGACTTGAGCAAACAGAATCCCTGCGAGACTCGGATGAGCTACGCACCAAGATCTTCACCTCGATCAACTCATCAGATGTCTTCACGATCGCCAAGTTAGAGGAAGACTCAACCGTACCCGGGAAATCATGCAACATGCTAATCACACCATTCTGGCAACCTTCGATCGCATTGATCAAATCATCCTGTATCTCCTCCGGAATCAACGTAGACGGCAATTCAACCATCTCCGCGACGAAATCGATCTGACCCTCCACACCCATATACTCCGTACGGAACATATCTTGGTAATCAGCCACTAGCTCCCAAAGAGACTCCACGTTATCACCCGGAATCGTTATCACGGCAAAAGCCTCACGAGGGATAGCGTTAGGCAAGGAACCACCCGCCACAGAAGACAAACGAGCGCCATAATCGCATACCGCCTCTTTCAAGAAACGGAAGATCAACTTATTCGCGTTCGCACGCCCTAAATGAATATCCACACCGGAATGACCACCTTTCAAGCCAGCCAAGCTAACCTTGACAGCCACGTCACCTTCCGGAATATAAGTATCCTCCTTAAATTGGAAAGAGACATTCACGTTAGCGCCACCTGCGCAACCTACGAACAACTCCCCTTCCTTCTCGGAATCACAATTCAATAAAATATCACCCTTTAAGAAATGCGGCTTCAAGCCGAAAGCGCCGTCCATTCCCTGTTCCTCATCAATCGTAAACAGGGCCTCGATCGGTCCGTGACGCAAGCTATTGTCCGCCAACACGGCCATCGCCAGAGCGGCGCCCATGCCATTGTCCGCCCCCAAAGTCGTCTCACGGGCCGTCACCCAATCACCGTCTATGTAAGCGTCGATCGGATCTTTCTCGAAATCATGCTTTACGGAAGAGTTTTTTTGGGGAACCATATCCAGATGAGACTGCAATGTCACGGTCTTACGACCTTCCATTCCGGGCGTAGCCGGCTTACGGATCAATACGTTACCCACCTCATCTTGCAGGGTTTCCAATCCCAATCCTTTACCAAAGGATATCATAAAACGGGTTACTGCCTCCATATGTCCGGTCGGACGGGGGATTTGCGTAAGGTCATAAAAATAACCCCATACATGCTTCGGAGATAGATCTTTGATTTCTGCTGACATAGATGTTAATAATTTAGTTCAGTTCATATTTAATACATATCTTGTATTCATCACGAAACAGCGACCGGAGCCTTTTTGTTCTCCCGGTTGGTGAGCGGTAAAGCCACCACGCCGAATAATCCGCACAATCCAGTCCATACCGTCTGTACCGTATGAACGACCAAGGCGAACGCCGCCGCGTCATTCTCGTTCACGCCAAAACAAACCAAGGTAGCGATCACCATGAAATGCCATGGTCCGATACCACCTTGAACAGGCACCGCCACGCCGATACTACTCATCGTAAACGTGATCAGCCCGACCACGATACCCAAGTCCTTGGTAAAGTCGAAAGCATAGAACGTAATATAAAAGTAACAGAAATAACCTCCCCAAATCAATAACGTCTCTATCACGAAACGCATCTTATGCTCCATGTACCAGATACTCTTCATACCGGTCCATACATTCTTCAACATGCCTTTGGCTTTCTGTACCAGCGTAAAGTTACTCATATAAGTGAATACAAACCAAATTACAGCGACAAAAATTATCACCGCCACGTAAATCCATATCGAATTAAACATGGATTGGAACCCTTCGAGCAAAGCCGGGTTCTTAGCGAAGAAACTCGTAAAGAAGCTTATATTAAATATGAATATCATCAAGGTTATCAAACCGACCATGATCGTATCGCTCACACGGTCGATCAATAAGGTACCTAAAAGCTTGGTAAACGAGATCTTATCGTATTTCGTGATCATGCCGCAACGCCATACCTCGCCGACACGGGGCAATACCAGATTCACCGCATAATTACCCAGCACGGCGTAAATCACGTTACTCATCTTGAAGCGCTCGCCCAAGGAACTGATCAGCAATCCCCACCGTAAGCCACGGACGATATTGGCGAACAAGCCGAACAGTAAAGAAACCAGAATAATATCATAACGAACCCCCTCCTTGACTACTCGCCAAATCTCAGTGATATCCATTTTCCGATACAAAAACCAAAGGAGTAAACAGCCGAAGGCTAAAGGTAGAATTATCTTCAGAAACGTACGTAGAATGCTCTTAAAATCCATTAGGTATAGGGAACTTTAAATTATTTATTGTACTTTTGTGCATCCGCAAAGATAAGCATAATATTTAAAAACAAACACATTACACCGAAAAGTGGATGAGATTAGTTAAGCCAAAAAAAGCATTAGGGCAACATTTCCTAAAGGATCTGCAAATAGCACAGCGCATTGCGGACACACTCGATACTTTCAAATCCTTGCCGGTCTTGGAAATCGGACCGGGAATGGGAGTCCTTACCCAGTTCTTGCTGGAGGCGGGACATGATTTAACCGTTGTCGAGTTGGACATGGAATCCGTAAATTACCTGAACCAGAATTTCCCCGATCTGAAAGGACGTATCATCGCCGAGGATTTCCTGAAATTGGATCTCTCGAAGCTATTTCCGGGGCAGTTTTGTGTGACCGGTAATTATCCCTATAATATCTCCAGCCAGATATTCTTCAAGGTCCTCGATTATAAGGACCAGATTCCCTGCTGCTCGGGGATGTTACAAAAAGAGGTAGCGGAACGCCTAGCGGCGGGTCCCGGTAGCAAGACGTACGGAATCTTGAGCGTATTGCTCCAAGCTTGGTACGACGTGGAATACCTCTTTACCGTCAGTGAGAAAGTATTCGATCCGCCTCCAAAAGTGAAAAGCGCCGTATTGAAAATGACTCGTAACGACCGCAAGGAGCTGGGATGCGACGAGAAGTTATTCAAGACCGTAGTAAAGACCTCATTCAACCAACGAAGGAAAACGCTTCGTAATTCCATGAAACCCCTATTGGGTAAAGATTGCCCGGATTACGCCTTGCCGATATTCGACAAGCGCCCGGAACAGTTATCCGTGGAGCAATTCGTGGAACTGACCTTGATCAGCCAAAAGCATCTGGAGAAGCAGGCTGGTGATGTCCTATAATAATATAAGAGTCCAATGATCGAACTGACGAAAGATTACATCGAGAACCTGAAAAGCATCATCGAGGCCAAAGATGACGCGAAGGCACAGGAGGTACTTCATGAACTATATCCTGCCGATATAGCCGAGCTTTATCAAGAACTGAACTTGCAAGAGGCCATTTATCTCTATCTATTGATGGATGGCGACAAAGCGGCGGATGTCTTGATGGAGCTGGATGAGGAAGACCGTCATAAATTATTGAAGGAACTTCCCAATGAGCTTATCGCCAAGCGTTTCGTCGATAACATGGAAACGGATGATGCCGTTGACTTGATGCGTGAGTTGGACGAGGATACCCAAGAGGAGATCCTTTCGCATATCGAGGACGTAGAGCAGGCCGGTGATATCGTGGACTTGTTGAAATACGACGAGGACACCGCCGGCGGTTTGATGGGTACCGAGATGATCGTGGTGAACGAGAATTGGAGTATGCCCAAATGTATCGACGAGATGCGCAAGCAAGCGGAGGAGATGAGCGAGATCTATTATGTATATGTAGTGGATGACGACGAGCGCTTGAAAGGTGTGCTCCCCTTGCAGAAACTGATCACCCACCCATCTGTCTCCAAGATCAAGCACGTCATGAAAAAAGACCCGATCTCCGTTCGCGACAGCGACAGTATCGAGGAGGTTACGGAGACGATCGAGAAATACGACTTGGTAGCCTTGCCCGTAGTCGATAGTATCGGACGTCTGGTAGGACGTATCACGATCGACGACGTTATGGATGAGGTACGCGAGCAACACGAGCGTGATTACCAGTTGGCATCCGGTATCTCGCAAGACGTGGAAACCTCGGATAATGTATTCACCCAAACCGCCGCCCGCCTACCTTGGCTGCTGATCGGCATGATCGGAGGATTGGGAAACTCCGTTATCCTCGGTGGTTTCGAGAGCAGTTTCGCCACTAACCCGAAGATGGCGCTATTTATCCCGCTGATCGGTGGTACCGGTGGAAACGTAGGCATACAATCTTCCGCTATCGTGGTACAAGGCTTGGCAAACAATACCTTGAAGGAAGGGAATATCGTACCGCAAATCCTAAAAGAGTCCGTAGTCTCGTTAATCAATGCCAGCATTATCAGTCTGGTCGTGTTCATTTACAACTTCTTCATGCTGGGAGACCGGGGGATTACGGCCTCCGTATCTTTAAGCCTATTCGCCGTCGTAATGTTCGCCAGTATATTCGGCACGTTAGTTCCCATGACCTTAGATAAGATGAAGATAGATCCGGCCTTGGCGACCGGACCGTTTATCACCATTACCAACGATATTATCGGTATGATGATTTATATGTTCATTACTTCTGCGTTAGCTTGATGCCACGGGTGGGCGAACCCCGCCCCTATTATGTTAAAATAATATGTTATAGAACATATCTACGAAATAGCTGTTATCTTTGTAGCGGTTATCAAAAAAGGTAGAAAAACTATGCTAACAGAAGCTTTTTACATTCTCTTCTTCTATTTCACGGGAGAGTTTATCAGCTACTTTATCGACGGTTTCATACCGGGTAGCGTAATTGGGATGGTGCTATTGTTCTTAGCCCTCGCGTTCAAGAAAGTAAAACCTGAAAAGGTGAAACGCCTTTCCACGGTTCTTACCCAAAACATGGGATTATTCTTCGTTCCTGCCGGTGTAGGGCTTATGAATTCCTTCGGGATCATCTCCGAGTATTGGGCAGTCCTGCTGATCGCTTCCGTAGTAAGTACAATTTTAGTCATCGCCAGCGTAGCGTTGGTGCAACAAAAACTGGAAAAGGGAAAATAGACCATGGATAATCTGGCGCATTCCGAGATTTTCGCTCTTACCTTGGTAATTGGTACCTACCTGACTTCCTTGGCTCTTTACAAGAAAGTCCATATCAGTCTTTTGCATCCTTTGCTTACGACCATCTTCGTGATTATCGTGGTACTGGAAGTCCTAGGCATTCAATATGAGTCGTTCCAGCAAAGCAGTCATTTGATCCATTTTATGCTGGGGCCTTCCGTAGTGGCCCTTGGCTATGTGTTATATGAGCAAATCCAATATCTAAAGGGAAATGTCGTTTCGATCTTGACTTCCGTATTTGTCGGGGCCATTGTCGGAATCGTAAGCGTAATCATCATCGGTAAATTGATGGGAGCCGACCAAGCGTTGATCGCCACGCTCCAACCGAAATCCGTCACCACCCCGATCGCTATGGGGATAGCGGAGAAAGCGGGCGGCATACCTTCACTTACCGCCGTCATCGTCGTAGCGGTAGGAATCTTTGGCAGTATAGTGGGCCCTATCGTGATGAGGGTACTGGGAATAGATAGCCATATCGCTAAAGGACTGGCGTTAGGGGCTTCCTCCCATGGAGTAGGAACAGCAGCGGCCATTCAAATCGGGGCCATCGAAGGAGCATTAAGCGGACTGGCGATTGGCTTGATGGGTATCATGACAGCGGTCTTGGTTCCGGTTATTCGATTGATTTGCAACTATTTTTCCATATAAATACGCAAAACTTTTTGCTACTTTAGCAGGAATGTACTACTTTTGCACCCGAAAATCGTTAAGGATTACTCTATAACATATATAAATAAAGAAAATAAATATGATCAATTCACAAGACATTAAGAAAGGAACTTGTATCCGTTTGGACGGAAAACTCTATTTCTGCGTCGATTTCCTTCACGTAAAACCGGGTAAAGGTAATACCATCATGCGTACCACATTGAAAGATGTTGTAAAAGGCGGTCAGATCGAGCGTCGCTTCAACATCGGTGAGAAGTTGGAAGATGTACGTGTAGAGCGTCGCCCGTATCAGTTCACTTATACGGAAGGCGAGCATTATCATTTCATGAACCAAGAGACATTCGATGACGTGATCATCGACAAAAACTTGATCAACGGCGTTGATTTCATGAAAGAGGGAGAAATTGTAGACGTTGTTTCTGATGCATCTACCGATACGGTTCTTTTCGCCGACATGCCTACAAAAGTTCAATTAAAAGTTACTTATACAGAACCGGGTATTAAAGGTGACACTGCTACTAACACCTTGAAACCGGCAACCGTAGAGACTGGTGCGGAAGTTCGCGTTCCGTTGTTCATCAACGAGGGCGAGATTATCGAGATCAATACGACTGATGGTTCTTACGTAGGCCGTATCCGCGAGTAATCCGGGTCTTGTCAAAATATACGGTTCCCGCTTGATAAGCAGGCGGGAACTATTTTTTTAACCAAATCATAAACCTTTCCCGACTATGAAAGAAAAGACAGGAAAACTTTCCATCAAGGAATGGGCCGAAGAAGACAGGCCCCGTGAGAAAATGCTTCAAAAAGGCGCTTCCGTATTAAGCGATGCCGAATTGATCGCCATACTGATCGGATCCGGCAACAATGAGGAGACGGCCGTACAACTCTCTCAACGGATACTTCACTCCGTAAACAACAATCTGAATACATTGGGTAAACGTTCCATCAAAGAATTAACTTCCGGCTTTAAAGGTATCGGAGAGGCGAAGGCGGTCACGATCTGCGCCGCTATGGAACTAGGGAAACGGCGGGAAACCTCAGAGGCGTCTCCTCAAGATGCTATCCGAAGCAGCAAAGACTCCTATCTCCTATTCCGTACCCAACTATGCGATTTACCTTATGAGGAACTCTGGATCGCTCTAACCAATCCATTAAATAAGGTGATACAAAAGGTAAAAATCAGTCAGGGCGGAGTAAACCAGACTTCCGTGGATATCCGTTTGGTATTAAAAGCGGCGATCAACGCCTTGGCCTCCGGTATAATCCTATGCCATAATCATCCATCCGGTAGCCTCCGCCCCAGTACGCACGACGATGCCTTGACCGAGCGTATCCAAAAGGCGGCGAAGCTGATGGATATTAGGATACTGGACCATATCATCCTGTCCGATAGCGGTTATTATAGCTATGCGGATGAAGGAAGGCTGGTCCGGTGAAACAAATTCTCTTTTCCCCCGGTTTAGTATATAGAAGTATTAATGTATATTCGCGTATAAAACAAAAGAAGATGAACAACGAATTTCTCCAAACAGAAGAAGCGATCGTCGCTATGCTGAAGACGGTATACGACCCGGAAATACCCGTAAACGTATACGATCTTGGGCTTATATATAAGGTAGATATCGATGAGGAAAAAAATGTACGCATCGATATGACCCTCACCGCCCCGAACTGTCCGGCGGCCGATTTCATATTGGAAGATGTCCGTATGAAGGTAGAAGCGGTCGATGGGGTGAACAATGTAGAGGTAAACCTCGTCTTCGAGCCGGAATGGGACAAGGACATGATGACGGAGGAGGCTAAACTGGAATTAGGTTTTCTATGAAAATATATTTCGCCTCAGACGCACATCTGGGAGCCCGTTTCCACAAGGACCCTTTAGCCATCGAGAAGAAACTGGTACGTTGGCTGGATAGCATCAAGGAAGACGCTTCCGCCATTTGGTTTCTGGGAGATCTATTCGACTATTGGTACGAATACAAATACGTCGTGCCGAAAGGCCATGTACGTTTTCTGGGGAAATTGGCCGAGTTAGCGGACAGAGGCATAGAAATACATATCTTTATCGGTAACCATGACATCTGGATGTTCGACTACTTGCCGAAAGAGATAGGCGCCATCATCCATCGGGATACCTTGACAGTCGATTTATTAGGGAAACGTTTCTTCCTCGGGCATGGCGATGAGGTAGATTTCCGGAGTAAGGCATTCCGTCTGATCAGGGCTATTTTCCGGAATAAGTTCTGCCAATGGTTATATGCAGGAATACATCCCCGCTGGACGTTCGGGTTCGCTTTAGGTTGGTCGCTCAACAGCCGGAAGAGTGGACTGGAAAAGCAAGAGGCTAAAAAGTATCAAGGGGAAGACGCTGAATATATGGTTGTTTTCGCCAAGGAATATCTAAAGACGCATCCCGATATAAACTTCTTCATTTTCGGCCATCGCCACATCATGTTGGACTTGATGTTAAGCCGTACCTCCCGTATTCTCATAGCCGGGGATTGGATGCAATTCTTCTCTTATATCGTATGGGATGGCGAGAATCTGTATATGGATCAGTTTCTGGAAGAGACGGACGGACAATCTTATCCCAACACATAAGACAGCGTTGTATGATGTGCTCATACAACGCTGTCCGGATTCTCCGCTTACTTTACCGGGATATAACCAACCTTCTTCACCGTCGCTTGTCCTTCGGCAGACATCACATAATCGATGAACGGTCGCACCTTTGAGGCATTCTTCGTCTCATAGTAGTAGAACAACGGACGGACAACCGGATAGGTCTTATTCCTTGCGTTCTCCAACGAAGGCTCCACGTAGGATTTTCCGGCATCATACGATACATGGATCGGCTTCACTTCTTTATTCAAATAAGCAAGACCTACATAGCCAATGGCTCCTTTCGTCTGGCTTACGCTTTGGATAATGGCACCTGTAGCCGGCATGCTCAAGATACCGTTCATATAGTTCTTATTTTTCAACACGCTCTCCTTGAAGAACTCGTAGGTTCCGGAAGAAGTCTCGCGGGAATAGGCCACGATCTTCATATCCGCACCACCCACTTCTTTCCAATTCTTGATCTTGCCGGTAAAAATGCCTTCCAATTGCTCCCGGGTCAGATTGGATACCTTGTTGGAAGGATGCACGACAACAGCCAGAGCGTCGTAGGCGATCACCTCCTCTTTCGTTTTCTTCCCGGCTTCTTGCAACTTCATGCGCTCGTCGAATTTCATCTTACGGGAAGCCATCGCTATATCCGTAGTGCCTTCCATCAAAGCGGAGATCCCCACGCCGGAGCCACCACCCGTCACCGTTATCTTAGCAGCTTTGTTCTTATTCATGAAATTCTCGGCTTCAGTCTGGGTAAGAGGCAAACAAGTATCGCTACCCTTTATCTTCTGGGCAAACACATTCGTAGCAAACAAACACGCTGCCATGGCAGCTAATAAAATCGTCTTCTTCATTACTTTGTATTTATCTTTTATTTACGATACAAAATAAATACTTCGGTATTTCAATGGGATGAAACAGATATTACAATCCTATGAATTAAAACTTATATTGAAGACGGACTGTCAATACATTATCCTTCCGGTCGTTCTCGTAGCCCTTCACGAGGTTACTTTTCTCATTGAAGTTAAACTCGTAGTAAGCTTGTAGACGGATATGTTTATTGAAATTATAGATACCGCCGATACCTATCGTGCTTTGAGCCAAGTCGGTTTTTGAGGTGAAGCTATTTTCCGCCCCTACCTCATTTCCACTCACCTTCGTATTCGGATCGTAAACGTCATATTTCAATACGGCGGAGAAAGGAGAGGCGCCTATATCCTGTACCAAATAAAAGAAGTAACCAAGGAAAGGGCGCTTAAACAAAGAATTTTCCGGCAAATTCTCCGGTCGGGTACTGTAGTTCGGGCTTTTACTGCTCCCGGCGATACCGGGTTGGGTACCGATCAAACCTTCCGCACGGAGAGTGGTCTTTCCTAAAGATGAAAGAAAACTAAACTGTCCATCCAAACCTAAATACTGGCGCTTCATATAAGTACCCGTCTCTCCCATATCCCTCTTAACGAAATGATTGCCACGCATCTCATATGCCTCGGTAGTCGGGTTGTAGACAAAACCATGGTAATAGGAGAAACCGGCTCCCCATTTTCCCCAGTCGCCTATCGCCTTCTCGGCACCCAGACGCCCGATGAAATCTTTCCGGCTATCCGTCTCCCGGTTGATACTGTTTCCGGCAAACAGACCGGCATCCAATCGCAAGAAACTCAATGGGCTGGTAGTCTTGGTACGTAAGGTAAGCATCGCTCCCAAGTCACGCTCATCCGGGAAGAAATACTGGATAATAGTCGCTCTCTCCGGAGATTCGAGAGAACTCGTGGAATAACAGACCTCATAACCGAAAGGACGGTTGAACACACCAGCCATCAACTGGCTACGCTTCGTCCAAGGGTCCTTGATACCGATATACAGATCACGGAAACTTACTCCCTTATCATTCACCTCGATCTGGACAGCACCTGTTCCGATCCCATCATTGTACTCGAACTTCATACGGCCCCGGCGGATACCGATCCGGTTAAACCCTTTATCCAAGTTCTCGTTCTTATCGCCCACCTTCAAGGTAGCGTCCTCCTGTCCATATTGGTATTGTCCTTGGATATAAGCGGAAACCTTGAAATTGCTTAGCTTCTGGACTACCTTATCCAAGGTAGTCACTTCCGTAGCCAAGGAATCGATACGTTTTTCCACCGACTGATCCACCTCCTGCGCTCCCATACTGAATGGAAGCAGCACTAACATGAGCGCTATAACTTTTCCAAATTTCATTCCTAACTATAAAAACTATATTTGCGTCGCAAAGTTACAACGCTCCTGTTTCACACCCGTTTCACATACATTACAATCCTGTTACAGACGTCTTGCCTAATTATTCAGGGACGAATTTACATAAAATAATCGGTTCGTTCCATACATTGCACATGACTAGAATATTTGCGCGATAATTCTGGTCCATTTCGCACATTTATTGGGATATTGTGCTACCTTTGCCTCGATTATTGAAACACTATATTTATTTTTTTAATGAAGACATTAACAATCGGAGACCTAAAGGCTCGTATTCCAATCATCCAAGGTGGAATGGGCGTAGGCATCTCTCTTTCCGGCTTAGCCTCGGCCGTCGCAAATGAAGGTGGGATCGGCGTTATCTCCGCAGCCGGTCTCGGACTTTTATATAAGAAATTGTCACCCAGCAATTATACAGAAGCTGGGAATCTCGGGTTAGCGGAAGAGATCCGCAAGGCCCGGGAAAAAGCGAAAGGTATCATCGGCGTAAACGTAATGGTAGCTCTTTCCGACTTCGCTGAACTGGTAAAGACCAGTATAGCGGAAAAGGTAGACATCATTTTCAGCGGTGCTGGACTGCCTTTGGACTTGCCTTCTTTCCTCAAGAAAGATAGCGTCACCAAGCTGGTTCCCATCGTTTCCAGCGCACGTGCCGTACGTATCATCTGCGAGAAATGGAAGAATAACTATGATTATCTTCCGGATGCGGTGGTACTAGAAGGCCCGAAAGCGGGTGGACATCTGGGATATAAGGAAAACCAGTTGGAAGACCAGCATTTCTCATTGGAAGAATTATTACCTCAAGTCGTAGAGGAAGTCTCTCATTTCGAGCAGAAATACGACAAAAAGATCCCGGTAATCGCGGCAGGAGGCATTTATACGGGTGAAGATATCAAACGCATGATAGACCTTGGAGCATCAGGCGTTCAGTTAGGAACCCGGTTCGTTACCACCACGGAATGCGATGCCTCGGAAGCCTTCAAACAGACCTATATACAGGCCGAGGAGAAGGACATAGAGATCATCAAAAGTCCCGTCGGCATGCCCGGACGAGCCATCCATTGCAGTTTCCTTGAGAAAGTAAAGGCGGGAATCAAGCAACCGAAAGCTTGTCCCTTCAACTGTATCAAGACGTGCGATATATCACGCAGCCCGTATTGTATCGTCACCGCCTTATACAACGCCTTCAAAGGGAATTTCGAGAATGGATACGCTTTCGCCGGCAGTAACGCTTGGCGAGCGAATAAGATCACTTCGGTACGGGAAACCATTACCGAGTTGATGAATGAATGGAAAGCGAAATTATAAGCACAAAAAAAGCCTCCGGAAACGGGGGCTTTTTTTTATATTCGAAGGTAAGTATCTCCATTATTGCTCGGCTAACCAAGCAGCCAGCTCATCCCGGTTCGCAGCGGCATCTTGCACGCCGGCTTGGGCAGCTTGATCGAAATATTGCATAGCGGTCGTATAATCCTTCTTCATCGCATAAGCGACACCTAGGTTATTCCATGCTTCCGGCAAATTAATACCTTGCAAACGACTGATGGCCGGATCGTAAGCACCAGTCTCAATCTCAAGGGCCGCCGTATTTAATTGAGCGATCGGGTCGGTCGGATAAAGACGAACGGCGATATCGAATACCTCCTTGAACTGATCGCTACCTTTATCATAAGAATTGGCTACCAAGAACATCTCATTCAAACTTAAATATTGAGGTTTCGTCTTGATCACTTGCTTGGCCTCGTTCACGTCGAACGGACGTGCGATATAAGCCAAGGTATAATCAATACGTCTTAAAGGAGGATAGTATTTATCCAATAATATCTTATAAGTCCGACCTCCGTTCAAGGCATGTAGTTTAGCCTTGCGCTTGTTTATATCTTGAATATCCAAGATCTCCAGAATCTCCTTCTTATTCGCCAAATCCGATTTCGTAACCTCTTGACGCAATCCGATCCAATCCTCACCCATCCAATTCACTTTCATCAAGGAAGGATCTATCTTCTCCTTATCTTTCATGTAAGCGACAAAAGCCTTGGCACGACTCTCGGACAATCTCATATTATAATCGTAGCCACCTTCCGGGGAAGCGTATCCGGTAACCTTAAATTCGGTAAAGCTAAGATTCTTATCGTTACGGACTTCCGTTACAATCTTATTCACCTCATTCAGCACGGTAGCGTTATCCTTGAAATCACGTAACAATACGGACTTGCCTACCTCAAAGTTTAAATAAGCGGAATGCGTCTCGCTCCGTTGTTTCACAGGCTCTACCGGAGGAGTAACATAGCTAAGCTCATAAACGGGAGGAGCTAACGGAGGCAATACACGGCTCATCACCCCATAGATGTCATTTGAGACCTCACAAGAAGCGCATCCCGTGGTATTCTCATCCACCATCAAGGTAGCGTTTCGCATCCATCCCGCATAGGGTACGGACAATTCCACCGGAATCAATTCCGGCCCCTTCTTCGTCTGACGGATAATCAAGCTAGGAGTTTGGGGAAATTCATAACTATTGAAACCCAACTCACGGTTCAACGCCTTCATACGTGCCCGCCCGGTAATCACGATCGGGTTAAACTGGTAAGACTGCGATTTATCCACCGATTGCAATACCGGTGTCAGGATGACCATCTCTTGGGATTTCAAACGCAGATTGCTCAGATTGGTCGTAAAATTCATCATAAGCCGGCTTCCGTCCTTCTTTGCGCTTACATTCTCGAAACTAACAGTTCCTCGCACACCGTTCTGTGCCTGTAGGCTCACACCTCCGAGGAACAATAAAGCGATACATATACTCAATAAATGTCTCATATCTCTCTAGATCGTTTTTTAGTGGATAAAATAAATGATAGAAAGGGCCGCTTTCGTTACACCCCAATAGTTCGAGTTCTTGGTCTCGATCTTGGTGCCACATTCCCCGCAATTATACTTATCATAATGTACACGGGCATAACCGGCGCCGATAGCGGCTTCTATACTCCAACGCTTATTCAGTATCCATTGATGTCCCAACGTAAGTCCGCCACCGTACAAATAACCATCATAACGATGGTCCTTCAAATTAGGGAATATGCCAAAGGGTAATTTAATCCCAGCGATATTATACTGTCCGCCCAACGCATGCACGCCAATAAACGTACCGTTGAATTTCTCGCAAGTCCAATAACGCACTTCCGGCATGACAAGCCAGTGCTTCAGTTTCTTACCGTCATTGAACTTGAAAGGATTATATCCCGCCGAGACATCCAATGTAACCTTTTTGCTTAAGCCCACCTCGAATCCTAAGTTCGGAGTCGTAGTCGCGTCGTAGAGAAGATTGTTCTTCAACGCGAAATGTTGTGCGCTCATAGATAAGGAAAATAACAATGCTAATCCAAGTAAAAATGCTTTCTTCATTTCTTATAAGCTTAATGATTTGAAGAAGAAACAGGAATAAACGGGTTTTAGTTTTCGATAAGCGTTAATAAGATATGATCATTAAATTTAATTATATTAATAGTAAAGGGAATGCGGAAGGCGCTTTTATCGCTTATCCACATTCCCTTTAACTTACTTATAAATATACGATTACTGCTTGATGTCGCCTAATTCGACCAGCTTATTGACAATCGCATAGATCGTAAGACCGCTGGCACTATGAATTTGAAGTTTCCGAGCGATATTACGACGGTGGGTGATGACCGTATGCGTAGAAAGAAACAAACGATCCGCTATCTCCCGGTTTGTCATTCCCTTCACGACGCAGACTACGATCTCTTTTTCCCTCGAGCTTAACGATTGTTGCTCGTCATCCCCTTCCGGCTCGTCATCCGGAAGTACCTCGGCGTTCAACCGTTCCAATTTGTGCTTGATCTCATCAGCGCTATCGTATATGTTAATTTGTTCATCATAAGAACGCAATAACACACTGTCTGAGACAGAATATAATAAAGCGATACATTTCATCTCGGCACAGCCGCTTTCCTCCTTCAAATGCTGCAACGTGAAATAGCCGGGCAAAGCCGGGTTCACGATCAACACATCCGGTTTGTGCATACGAAGCGAGTCGAAAAGAGATTCCACCGAATGAATCTCCACCATCTGGATACGGAAACCCGGTAACCGTTTCAACAGGTTCTCCAGTCCGCTCCTTATGATAACAGAAGGTTCGGCTATCGCAATCTTTAGATTTGTACTCATCGATTCATGCTTATAATTGTTTTTCCAAAGCCAATATGGCCGGTACAAACAAATAATCCTCCACACGGGTATGTGAAGCCAAGTCTTCCTCCGTGGCAAAAATATCGAACAAGACACTATTCAGCATATTCGTACCCGCTCCCGGATAGTATTTGATCAGGATATTTTTCAACTCCGTGATCTTCATCTCGATCTGATCATGACGCTTGCGGAAGATCGTAATATTGTATTTCGGATCTCTCTTTCCTTCCAACAAATTACGGACATAAGGGAAAACAGCACGTTCCTCATAAGACATATGTTTATTTACCTCCTCCGCATACTCATCGAAAAACTTCGTGATCACAAAAGCGACATCCTCCGGGCACCCGGATATAGCGTCTACCAATTTACGACGGATATGTGGCAAGCGGAAGTTCAAGAAGTAATCATGGGCATTATGCAAATAGCGGATCAAGTTCTCGATCGACAGGCATTTGCTGATATTCTCGACAGGCGTATTCACTTCCTCGACCAAGAAATTCACGACCGTCAGGAAAGTACAAGCATCCACCCCATTCTGCCGGCAAACCTCCCCGATATTCTTCTCTCCGAACCCGAGCGCTATACCAAAACGGCTCATGACTAAAACCATCGGATAGTTCTCGCAGATCAGATCACTCATTTTATCGGTTTCCCGGTACATTCCATTTTTATACATAGGCTTCTTTCTAACTTGTCTTGGTGTTTGAATAGCCAAATATACTCCTTTTTCTTCCATATCTCGTACATTTATTATTATTTCACAAAGGCTTAAAGGACGACTCCGTCGGCACGACCGCTATACACTCAGTCTCTATCAACCATCCGGGACGGCAAACGGGGGCCAAGACTATCAAATGTGGCAAATCCGGGTAATGCGCCTCAAAATACTTCTTAACCACCGCATAATCAGCCATATCTCTCAAATAGGTGATCGCCTGCGTAATATCACGAGTAGTAGCGTCCGCCTCTTTCAGCAACACGCTGATATTTTCCATCATCCGCTCGGTTTGTTTTACGATATCGCCCGGATAGACAATCTCTCCCCGGTTATCTATACTCGCCGTACCCGAGATGAAGACCTGTTTACGATCCCCATACGTAACAGCCGTACCCCGCTCGAAGGTTACTCCATATTCATAAGTAGGATTCAAGTGCGTGGGAGCGTAAAGGAACTGAATCTGTCCCGGCTCCAACCCATCCACCGCATAACTGTCCATCTGTACCAACACCGAGGGATCGGCATGACGTCCCTCGATACCCGTACTAGCGATATAATGCGTCTTCTCCGTAAGATTCTGCGTGATAAAAACTTCTTTCCGGGCTTTCACCACACCGGCGTAATTCACGTCTACGTTTTGCACAAAGAACCAAGTACGGACACAATGAGAGGCCAACGTACAACGCTGCCCCATCAATTGCATCACATAGTCATTCAATAAAAGCCGGATCTGGTATTCCGAATTGGCCGCCTTATTGAAGGCACCTCCCCCCCAGAGGTGCCTATAACCGTTATGCGACGCTTCCAGTAAACCGGAATCGTACGTTTGTACCGACATGCCCGTTTGCAAATAAGTCCACATAGCGATCTTTGTTCCATTCAAAGGCGGTTGCTGCACGATAGAGAGCGGACAAAAGGCGCTCTCGCACTCCCACTCCATCACGCTATCCGTCTGATTAGCCGCGTCACTTAAAAAATAACGGCGGAAAACGGCGGTAGCGTCATTCGATAGCTCTTCCTTCACGACAGTCACATAAACCCGCAAAAGGTTTTGCAATTGCTCCACGAAAGACAAACAAGGGTCTGTAATCGATACCATCACCTGATATTCCGTTGTTCCACCTTTGCCCGTGAATGAAGAGATCTGAACCTCTACCGCTTTATCCGTATCTATTTTTCTCGTATAATTCATCATTTTCTTTCTTATCAATTATCCAATGCCCCTCCTAAGATCCAACCTTGGATCAAAGCAAGGACCTCCTGTTTCCCAGAACTATTGAACATATCCTTATGTACCGGATTATCCTCCAATATATCCAGCAAGAAACTATCGTTTATATCACCCGGGGTCACGTAGTTCTTACCCTCTTCCGAAAGGGGCGCCTTGACATTCACTAAGGATTTATAGGCAACATCGTCCCTAAGATCCAGCTGACCGGCCAATCCCGATCCCCCGCCATGACAAGACAAGCAATTCAAGTAGAACACCTGCGCTTGTACACGTTTGAAGCTCGCTAAATCCAATTCGCCCACAGACAAATCAAGCGGTTCGTCCGAATCATCCACCGGAGACGTATAATAGGAGTAAACCAACCGCAATCCCCTACTAATCACAGCGACCTCTATACTCCTCGTATCCGGAGTGACATTATTCAATCGGAGTTTTAGTCTTTTGCCGTCTTCCGCCGGCTTACTGATACGCTGGGTTTGCAAAGGTTTCGACTTATCCTCGCCAAAAGCGCATAACGAGAGCATATTCTCCTTCGGCCAAGCTTTCAGGCCAGTGAAAGAAAGTGACACGGTAGCGGTTCGCCCGGAATCAACCGTCTCATCCGGATAAATCTTACCCTCATCACAACCCAGCCCGAATAACAGGAATACGGCATACATTATATATAGACTATATCGTTTCATACCCAAAGATTAGAACGTGAACTGCAACATAGCCGTAGCGGAGTGACGAGCCAATCCAATAGCGTCCTCATCCCGGTCATTCTGCGTAGCATGACCGCTACGACCTAAATATTGATACATAACCTGTAGTTTCAAATTATTATTAAAGAAATAATAATTCAAACCAGCGGCGGGCATATTTAACAAACCACCCTCATCCGTAGCGTTTCGATCATAGAAATCATATCGCAAAGCACCCTGTAATTTCGGAGTGATGAAATAGCCCAATTGAGCGTAAGCTCCCCAGAAATTCTTATCCGGCTTTTGCATGATCTTGGTAAAATGCATATTCATATAATAACCTTCGGCTGCTACATACCAGCGGTTCTTGATCCATGCGAACTCAACGCCCACACGGGTGTCGCTACTGGTCAAGAACTCAGCCTCCGCATTATAAGAGGCAGATACGGCGATAGACATCTTATCGTCGTTCAGATTCTCCGGCGAGCCTTGAGACGTTGGCATCTCCCCCTTCGGCATAAAGGCCAGACGACCCGCATATAACAGCGAAGGCAACCATTTATGATCATCGCAGTTTGTCTTAGTCGCCAAATTCACGTCGATACCCGTACCATTAAAAATACCGACTTGATAATTCCATTTATCATTGATCAAACCATGAACCTGTACACCCAAGTCGAATCCCGTGGACATATTCGGTATGACATAATTCACGTCGTAAGGAAGCAATACGGATTGGGAAGCGGAATAAGGCAGTACCGGAAACAACGTCTCCCCCAAAGTACTTAAATAGCCATGCATAAACGGTGTCTTGAACTTACCGACACGGATACGAAACGACTCCTTGATCGCTACGTCGAACCAAGCCTGTTGCAATAAGGCCCCTCCACTCTTAGCGGCATTCAGCGATAAATTGAAAGTAACCCGTCCAAAAGCCTTACCCGTAAAACCGAGAATAGCGTTAGGGATCGCGAAACCAGAGTTCGCTACGCTCTTGGCATAATGGCTTTCCAGCCCTTGGTCGTCATACCGGTTGTAGCAAACGCTTGCCTGTACCAACGCATAGGGCTTAAACAAAAAGTCACCAGCCTTGGTAGAAAAGGAAAAGCCCTTCTTTCCCGCTAGTGAAACCACATCGTTCTCTACATATTTATCATCCATCTCTTTCTTTGTATCTTGAGCTTTCACAGAGAAAACACCCGCTGATAGAAGCACCACAAGCAACGTCCTATATATTTTTTTCATTTCGATTCTATGCGTTATTTATTCATAAACTTTGTAGGAATTTAATCAAAGCGGCCCGCTCGTCTTTTGTCATGCGAGAGAATAGGGTACGCGACGCAGCCCCTTCCCCACCATGCCACATAATAGCCTCCGTCAGGTTCCGGGCACGGCCATCATGTAAATAATAGGTATGGCCGTTTACGACCTCTTGTAATCCCAATCCCCATAACGGGGTAGTCCTCCATTCATTACCGTTGGCCAAGCCACTGGGATAATCATCCCCTAGCTCAACCCCCATATCATGCAATAAAAAGTCCGAATAAGGATGGATCACCTGATTACCTAATTGAGGCAATTCCGTATTATTCAAAAGGACAGATCCGCGAGGGCGTGTCTTCAAGGAAGTCACATGGCATAAATGACATTTCGCTTGATAGAAAAGTTGCTCTCCTTGAAGAACCGTAGGATCATCCACATTCCGACGGGCGGGTACCCCCAAGGTCTGGAGGTATAAATCCACATCTTCCATATCTTCCGTAGAGACCTGCGCCCCGGTCATGGCAAAACCCATCATATTACTCTGTCCTTCTCCTACCTCATGCGGGAAACGATCGTTCGTTACACCGAGGTCGGAAGAGAATCCCAATTCCACCGTTAAGTCGGCATGATTCGCCTTATTACCAGAGATACCGATCTGCTTCTTTCCCTTTTCCGTCACATAGTTTATACGTCCACTAATACCATATTCCGGATAATTGCTTTTAGCAGCGATCTGCTTTAGCATATCCAAGTCGAGCGCCATCATCTGCCCCATTCCGACATGCCGTAAGGGTTGACGTACGGAAATCCGTAAATCCGACATCGGGATACTATCAGCATACCATTCCTTTATCTCATAATGAGGGGTGACCAACTCATATTCCTCCCCATCGGGGAACGTATATTTTTGGGAAGTAGTAGTAATCTTAACCCTTCCCTCCGGTTTCGTTCCGTATATCGCTTGATCATGTAGTACCCGGCCGTAATCTTGAAAATAGCCGCCACTTTTACGTGATATATAAATAAGCATGGATGAGAAGCCGGGGCCGGAACCTCCATCGGCTATAGCCGGACGGGTCCGCCCGGTACTTTTATGACAGGAACCGCAAGAATATCCGGCATAAAGCGGCCCTAGTCCTCCACCATCCACATTCTCAACACCGCGAGCATCGTCGTACAATCCATCACCACGATTAAATCGCGTCTCTAATTCGCCCGTAACCCAGTTTGCCTGCGTATCGTACGCATCCGGGGCATTGGAGAAAATGGTTGAGATACCCGCGGACAATTCCTTCTCGGAAGCTACCTGCCCATTGGGTTTCTTAACCTGCCAATTTTCCAAGTCCTCGGATTCGCAACTACACAGCAGACTACCGGATAAAGCGAATAATAGAAGTAATCTTCGTTTCATCGTATCGGCTTGTCCGATTAGTTCGTGAACTTAGACTTAACAACGCCCAAACCTGTCGTTAAATCAGCGCAAGCTTCTGTAGCTGTATTGATATGCTCCGTATCCCCTAGATTGTTACGGAAAGGATAGCCGATCGCATTGATAGCGTCGATTGTCTTATCAATTTGAACTACCATCAAACTATCCAACGTAGGATTAATCATTTTAGTCAACGCATGCAAGCTACTCTCGGAAGCGGATTCCTCATCCAAATCACGACCGCCGAAATAAGCGTTCTTGATACTTACGATATTGTTCTTATAGTCGTCCAAGGAATTCCAGCTATACCAAGACTCTACAGCCAAGACACCGGGGTTATTCGGGTCAGTAGCGTCTTTATTACTTCCATTCCATGCGGTCACCGGGTCAGTTATCTTAGCGGAACCTACTTCATTGGAGATTCCAGCCATACCATTATTTCCATTCAGCATAAGCTCAATCGCCTGATACACATTACCAATGGAATAGGCAGAACCGTCATGTTTCTTCATAGCCTCCGCATAAGAAGAAGGAACATCCGAAGTTCCTAAGCCTTTCAACCAACCATTGTATAAGTCTTGAGTATCAGATAACATACGTTCGGACACTAACTTCAAATACTCCAATTCATTCTTTGCGAACGGGCTTGTTTCCAGATCACGAGGCTCGCCGTCTAAGAATAACATCTTTTCCGCCGTATGGAATCCACGTAAATTTTGAGGACCATCTTCCGCATCTTCGTCTACAGCTCCTGAAATCTTGCTGAATTCTCCTGTAGCTATAATCTCCTCTATACCGTTCTTATCCAAAGGCCAGCTATCCAAGCTCGGGTCGAGCTGTGCCAAATCCGCCACACCGAACAAGAATGCCTCACTTTGTTCCCAAGGTACACGAACCGCACGCCAAGCGTCGCAGGCATCCGCTAAATCATTCTTAGAACCAGACGCGATGAACTTGTCTACCGCATTTTTATAGGCGGTCATCTTTGTCAACATGTCCTTATAGGTAGGCAAAGCTACCTCATCAACGAAAGTAGCGACAACCGCACTCATCTGATCTTCTGTTGGTTTTGCACCCGAATCCGCAGGAAGATTCTTAAAGTCATAAGTTACAACATCGGGGTCCTTGCCCGGATCATTGTTGTCTCCACAAGAAGTGAAGCTCAAAGCCACACCCATCAACATCATGGGTAATAAAAGTACTTTTTTCATATTCTTACATATATATTTGTTAATAGTCTATTATCTTGATAAGAACCAGCCGATATAAGCGATACCGACAGAAACCATATTCTGGCTATTATAATCACCCTTACCTACAATACGGTGCGCATAATCCGCCTTTACGACCAGATTAGGCAATGCGTAATAGTTAAGGCCAGCCGTAATCACGCTCTTTTGAAGACGTCTATCCGCCAGTTTATTACTGCCTTTCTCCACGGATTGCATCGGATTATAATATTCGTAGCGAACGAAAGGATAAATTCTAGGGGCTTTCCGACTAAAGAAGGAACCTACATTATAGCCAACCTCAGCCGCATAACTGACAGCGGTCTCCGCCACGGTTGAATTAGGATATCCGGAAGCTGAAGATGAGTTATTGTTTACCTTTGTCAAAGCGTTGCTGTTGCCCAGATGGCCGTAAACGATATTACCTCTGGCGATCAAATTATTGTTCGGACTTTTATATTGAGCGTCCGCCGTCACGATGGTAAGCGGATATTTCTCACCTTGGTTACGCAGCGGTTTGCTACTATTCTTAGAGGGTTGGTTATAATAAAAAGAAGCGCCCACACGTAAGCCTTTAAATTTCTTCACTCCATTATAGTTGACACGAGCCACAAAGGCAGGATGCGTAAATTGAGTTTCCTCGAAAGCGCCTTGCGTACCTTTGCCAACCCAGTTCTCCATACGGAAACCTTGTGGGTCCAGACCGGAAACGACTTGTAACTCGTAATCGAAATTTCCTAAATCACCAAATAGAGCCACACCCGTCTCATGCCAAGTAGAAGGTAATATGGTAGTCTCTCCTTCCGGACGATATACACCGAAAAAGTTCAAGGGTTCATGATGTGCGTTGGTCAAGCCTACCGGTACGATCATATGTCCAAAACGGAAGTTTAAATGCTTGTTCATCAGATAAGAGATATGGAACTGCTCCAAGGCGACCTCGCCACCTTTCTCGATCTCGGTCTCATATTCTCCATTCTCCTCGTACCACTCCACTTCCCGTGCGGCGCCTGTTCCTCCATACTCAAACTCAATCTCGGAACTCAGTACCCATTTGGGAGAGAACTTATAATCAAAAGCTAAAATAAAACGAGGGATAGAGACAGTAGCCCGATTCATATGTGATGTACCTTGAGGTGTCACCCAATTCCAATCATAATCCATATAACTGGCAGCCATCTCACCATATCCTCCAAAACGGAATTTAGAAAAACCGTCGGCATACATCTCCGATGCCTTTACGGTAGAGCTCATATTACTCTCTTGAGCATGTAGAGCGGTAAAGGAAAGTAATCCAATCGCTAATAAATTTGTTAACGTTCTCATTGCGTTTTATAATTTTTGGCAAAATTACAGGGGCTGAGAATTTGCTACAATCGCCCGAAGTAGGTAAAATAAGACCCTAATTACCTACTCATAGGTATCCCGGAAGAATATTTTCAGGACGTCACACCCAATAGGCCCCATTATTGACCCGCAAGACAACTTGATAGTTAATTTTGGAAAATACGGTTTTGTATTATTTCAGAGGTAAGCGTTAGTTATTACAAGCGAGAAGATCATTAAATGATTAACACTGTAGTGTCGGGAAGTTTTCCTCCATATTCTTTTGTTTTGCAACTAATATTAGTTACATTTGCAGAAAGAACAAGGATATGGGTTCTAAAGAAAAGTTGATCGAGCATTTTTGTAAACTACCTAAAGATTTCACCTACGAGGAAACTTTAAAATTGCTTTCTTCTTATGGCTATAACGAGCATAATAAAGGTGCAACGTCAGGTTCTCGCGTG
The DNA here is from genome assembly GCF_056640955.1 of Parabacteroides sp. KHUB-02. Lineage (NCBI taxonomy): Bacteria > Pseudomonadati > Bacteroidota > Bacteroidia > Bacteroidales > Tannerellaceae > Parabacteroides > Parabacteroides sp. KHUB-02. The sequence continues at coordinate 3,175,507 of NZ_JBWQEV010000001.1, forward strand.
AGATTTAAAAATGAACAGACGGGACAATATATTGATATTCATAAACCGCATCCGGGTAGTATTATGAAGGAGTGGATGATGAAAGCGATATATCAGCATTTAAAAAGTAATGGTTTAATTAAATGAAATGATTCAATATGGACTATTTGGAATACAAAGGTTATAAAGGTTCTGTTGAGTACAGTAAGGCTGATAACTGTCTTTGCGGAAAGGTACTTGGTATGAGTAAAGATTTAATTCTTTATGAAGGTAATACTATCGATGAACTTCGTGCGGATTTTGAAGCCGGAGTAGAAAGCTATCTTGCCGGCTGTTTGGCTGATGGCGTGGAACCTCGTAAACCTTATAGTGGCACGTTAAATATCCGTATTTCACCAGAAATACATAGCCGAATCGCAGCATTGGCGCAAGAGGCGGGAACTACGATTAACGGGTATATAAAACAGGCTTTGGAGAATCAGTTGAAGCTTGCCCATTAAAAATAAAGGCATAGATAGATTTAGGCGTGATTCCACTTGGTTTCACGCCTTTTTTACGCCATATTGCACTGGCCATGAAGAAGAATATAACAATTAATAGGTACGAACTCTCCTTTTTTACATACATATAGGTATTGCGCACCCTTATAGGCCGACGTATCTTTGCAATGTCAAAAAGAATGTAACACTATTAGTATATCGCAAACCAAAGCCTTCTGCTAATTTTATGTAAGCATATAAGATGATTAACACCGTAGTGTCGGGAAGTTTTTATTGGTTATTTCCGGCATCACATAAAAAGGGCCTCCCTGTGAAGAGAGGCTCTTTTTGTGTTCAGCTATCCGGCTCATTGATGATGTATTGATAGAGATCCGAGTCTCCGGCCTTATTCATGATCTTATGCTTTTCCAGCTGAAATTTTAACTGGTCTAAACCGAGAGGGCCGAATCCCGGAATCTTCAACAAAGAATCGAGCCCTTTCTTCCTAGCGTAGCGCAATAGGTCCTCCATAGTCTCCAGTTCCAATTTTTGGAGGCATTTACGGATGTAGGGAGACAGGGTTAGGCTTGTGACCGGTAGGGAGATCCGTTTGGCTACGTCCAGTATTTTTGCCCCAGAGGTTATTTCCGTGAATATATACCGATCTTGCTTATCATCTATAAATGTGGATAGTTCGGCGATGATTTGTTTAAGTAGGGGAGAGATGTTTTTTAAGGATCGTAGGCAGAAAAGGTAATCGTCGTACTGGGCGATAATCTCGTCGGCTTCCTCCTCCTTGTCTTGAATGACCAGTTGCAAGTATAGTTTTTGAATCCCTAGATGTTCGATATGGGCAATGAAATCACGTAGGTTCTCAGGATCTACCATACGTGTACCGGTTCTCGTATGGAAAGAGGTTATCTTTCGGGATTTTACCCAATCTTCAATCTCCTCGTACGGGAAACCGGTAATACGGGCGGCTTCTTCTATGGATATGAGTTCTGGCATAAGATCGTATTACGAATAAAGTTGTTTTTGTTTAATTAAAATGCGGAATTTGGAACCAACCAATAACGGTAAGTAGATCAGGTATTCTTTTCGCATCTCAATTAAGAAATAAGAGCCATCATGGGACACTCCCGTGACGTCACTATATCTCCGCACGATACCATGTATCTGGAATTCCCTCTCATTACAATAAAACCCTAACTCTGGAAAATACTTGCTGAAACAAGCGGAGTAGTAAATAAAGAGATTCTGGATCTCATCAATATTACAAGCGTCCATAAGCCATTCACTTTACATAATTAATTATTAGATTTACAAGATCCGGACATGTTTTAGAAAAGATGTCCTTCGTAAAGACGAGCGCTATATGGCTTTTGTTAAGTAGTGGTCCTTTCTTATAAAATAAAGGAAGGGCGAGGACTGAACATTTATGTAGACGAAGGTTCGGCTAAGACCCAACTCCCAATAAAGTCAGCCACACGCCCCCTTTATCTGTATACAAAATATATCCATACTATATTAGCATAGATAACACGTATATCCAGTAAAGGGTTGCGGGGCCTTCTTCGTGCATAGGGAGATTTAAGAAAATTAGCCGATTTTCGTCCTACAGCACAAATATCACACGCAACACGAGGCTCTTAATTAAAAAGCCTTTTCTTGTCGCAAATATACGTATTAATAATATTTCAACCTAAGATAATCCATATGTTTTTTAGTTTATCATTGTTTGATACCTATTATTTGCTTTGACTTATCCAGTCATGCAAATGTATAATATTTTATTTGATTTTCAAACTCCAATACCTCACTTCCAAAGCAAGCTAACTTCGTTGGCAAAGTAAGTTAATTAAAATACCGAAGTAAGTTAACTTACTTTGCCAACGAAGTTAACTTACTTTTTTCGCCCAATTTTGTCTCCAGTTGTAGAGACGCAGCGTGCTGCGTCTCATCCCCTCAAAATGGTAACTTAAAATAATACGCCAATAACCACCAAAGTCTGCGCCTTCACGAGACAATATACCCATAGAACGCAATTTTGCGATTTGTTTTTCTACAGCACGGGAACTTATACCTAATTTTATAAGCCATAGCTTCGGCTGACATAGAAAGGTCGGAAATGACAAGGTCGATGATCTTCTGTGCTGTTCTACCTATATTTTTAGGCTTATCCGCAGTGTCTCCGAACTCACTCTCCGAACTTTTCTTCATTTACAAGAATGTTTGCTGGCATCCACTTGGGTAGGAAGTGAATCCCATGTCATGTGCATACCCTTCAATATCAATGAAAGAAGTTGTTGAGAATTACATTCTACACTTTCATTACCCACTCTTGTATAGGCAGTGCGTGTTCCGTCTTGGTAATATAATATACAATAAGGTATACAAATGGCACAAATATATAAATTGTTTAATATCAACACCTTAAAAACACGATTGTGATTTTTGAAAAACACGTACGTGTTTCTGTAAAAAGTCGTACATGTTTTTCGGGAAACACGTACGACTTTTTACAGCATCATTCGATAAGGAGCAAGAGCGTACATGAAAATATACGATAAGCCCCCCTTTTAACCAGAGCCAAAAAGCATTTCTTCCTAAGCTCCATCTCATAGATATTTTGGTGTGGTTACCCTTATTCTGAAATAATTTGGTTATTTTTGTATATAATTCAATTAATGTCCATAGAACATGCCATGAATAAGAAATCGCAGATACACAACAAGAACATCTAAATAATAAACAACATGAAATCAACACTTATCGTAGGGATCGGTGCCTCGCTTCTTACAGCCGGTATCGCAAAAGCCCAACAGAGACAAGACATTACACCTAGAACGCCAAACGTATTGTTCATCTATGCGGATGACTTGGGATATGGAGACTTGGAATGCTACGACGGCACGCAAGTGAAAACCCCGAATATCAACCGGCTCGCCAAGAACGGTATCCGCTTCACCAACGCTCACGCGACCGCCTCTACCAGTACGCCCTCCCGATATTCCATGCTAACCGGAGAGTACGCATGGCGCCGCCCGGGAACGGACATCGCCGCGGGAAACGCCGGAATGATCATACGACCGGAGCGTTATACGATAGCCGATATGTTCAAGAACGCGGGATACGCCACGGCCGCTATCGGCAAATGGCATCTTGGCCTAGGAGACAAAGCGGGAGAGCAAGACTGGAACGCCCCACTCCCCACCGCCCTTGGCGATCTGGGATTTGATTATTCCTATATCATGGCGGCGACGGCAGACCGCGTCCCCTGCGTATTCATCGAGAACGGGCAGGTGGCGAACTACGATCCGGACGCCCCGATCTATGTCAGTTACCAGAAGAACTTTCCCGGAGAGCCGACCGGAAAAGATAATCCGGAATTATTATACAACCAGAAGCCTAGTTTCGGGCACGACCAATCCATCGTAAACGGAATCAGCCGTATCGGTTACATGAAAGGTGGCGGCAAGGCGCTTTGGAAAGACGAGAATATCGCCGATTCTATCGTGACACACGCCATCGATTTTATCAAGGAGAATAAAGAGAAGCCTTTCTTCATGTATTTCGCCACGAACGACGTGCATGTACCCCGCTTCCCGCACGACCGTTTCCGGGGAAAGAACCCGATGGGCGTGAGGGGCGACGCTATCGAGCAATTCGACTGGAGCGTAGGCCAATTGATGAAAACATTGGATGAGATGGGATTGACGGAAAACACCTTGATCATCTTGTCAAGCGACAACGGACCTGTCGTAGACGATGGTTACGCGGACCGGGCCGTGGAGCTACTAGGCGATCATAAACCCGCCGGACCGCTTAGAGGTAATAAATACAGTGCCTTCGAAGGGGGAACCCGTATCCCGGCTATCGTACATTGGCCAAAGGAGATCAAGCAAGCCGCCGTATCAGATGCGCTAGTGAGCCAGATCGACTGGTTCGCCTCCCTTGCCTCACTGACGAATTCCCGTCTTCCGGAAGGAAGCGCGCCGGATAGCTATGATTATCTGGATACTTGGATCGGGAAAAGCAAGGAAGACCGCCCGTGGGTAATTGAGCAAGCGCTTAATAAGGCACTTTCCGTCCGTACGAAAGATTGGAAATATATCGAGCCGAGCGTAGGTTCCGCTATCATGGAATATGAGAAGATTGAGACCGGATATTCCCCCGAGCCTCAGTTATACGACATGACGAAGGTCTACGAGGAAGGAAACAAGGCCTTGCAACATCCGGAGATCGTTTTCCAATTGCAGGGAATCTTAAAAGGAGTTCGGGATCACACAATCAAGGCTAAATAATGGAAAGAAGAAACTTCATTAAATCATCCCTCGGAATCGGTCTGGGTGCGACACTTCCGGGGATGACGCATAGCAAAAGCGGGAAAGAGGCAGAGACCGTCGTCTCTCCCGCCATGCCCGTAAAGAGCGGTAAGCCGCATATCATCCTGATCATGACCGATCAACAACGGGGCGACACCCTCGGCTGCATGGGAAACAAGGCGGTGATCTCACCGAATATCGACCGGCTGGCGCAAGAAGGCTCGTTGTTCGTGAGCGGATATTCCTCCGCTCCAAGTAGTACTCCGGGACGGGCCGGTTTATTGACCGGGATGTCTCCTTGGCATCATGGTATGCTGGGATACGGACGCATGGCCTTGAAGTATCGTTACGAGATGCCTCAGATGATGCGGAATCTGGGGTATTATACCTTCGGGATCGGTAAGATGCATTGGTTTCCGCAGAAAGCACTTCACGGATTCCACGCGACCTTGATCGACGAGAGTGGCCGGGTGGAAAGTCCCGATTTCATCAGCGATTACCGGGAATGGTTTCAATTGCAGGCACCCGGCAAAGACCCGGATCTTACGGGTATCGGCTGGAACGACCATGCCGCCGGTGTCTATAAGTTAGACGAACGGCTTCATCCTACGGCTTGGACCGGACAGACCGCTTGCGAGTTGATCCGGAACTACGACAACGACAAGCCCTTATTCCTCAAGGTATCATTCGCCCGCCCGCATAGTCCTTATGATCCGCCTCAACGTTATCTGGATATGTATAAGGACGCGGATATCCCAAAACCCCATATAGGAGATTGGTGCGGACAATACGCCGAGCCGAAAGATCCTCGCCAAGGAGCATCAGATGCCCCATTCGGTAATTTCGGGGATGCGTATGCCATAAACTCCCGTCGCCATTATTACGCCAATATCACCTTTATCGACGATCAAGTAGGGCAAATCATCCAGACCCTAAAAGACAAAGGTATGTACGACAATGCCCTGATTTGTTTCACGGCGGATCATGGCGATATGTTGGGCGATCATTATCATTGGCGGAAAACCTATCCGTACGAGGGTTCGGCCCATATTCCTTATATCGTAAAATGGCCCGCCGGTATATCCAAATCCATACCGGACGGAAGCAGCATAGAACAACCTGTAGAACTGAGAGACTTCTTGCCTACCTTTATCGATATCGCCGGCGGGTCGGTTCCTCCCGATATGGACGGGCGGTCTTTACTTAAGCTGATCCAAGGCCAGCAGGAACAATGGCGCCCCTATATAGACATGGAGCATGCCACTTGCTATAGCGACGATAATTACTGGGCAGCCCTTACCGATGGGAAGATTAAGTATATCTGGAATTTCCACAACGGAAGCGAGCAGTTGTTCGATTTACGGGAAGACCCGGGAGAGACACATAACCTTAGTGAGGACGCAGCCTATCAGAATAAGTTGTCCGAATTACGCAAGATGATGGTAGAGCATCTGTCCGAGCGAGGAGACTCATTCGTGAAAGACGGTAAATTGATGACTCTCGATACGACCCTATTGTACAGTCCCAATTTCCCGAAATAAGGGACGAGCGAGCCTCGTCCCTACAGTATCTTACGTTTTTTACCTTTTTTTTATCGCGGAATGGATGTATCTTTGCCCAAGAAACTAGAAGAGACTCAACTTAATGCTAGGAATCGTTAGTAAAGGAATCATTATAGGTGTATTGGTTTCGGCCCCCATGGGCCCCATCGGTATGCTCTGTATACAAAGAACACTAAATAAAGGACGTTGGCACGGGTTCGTCACCGGATTAGGGGCCGCTCTATCCGACGTGATTTATGCGGCACTGACTTGTCTGGGCATGGGAGTTGTGGTCAACTTCGTGGAGGCGAACCAAGCGCCCCTGCAATTGATCGGAAGTATCGTTCTCGGCATTTTCGGGTATTATATCTTCCAAAGCAACCCGACTAGGAACCTAAAGAAACACCGAGAAAAAAAATTATCGTTCACCCAAGACTTTATTACAGCTTTTCTACTTACCTTTAGCAACGTTTTAATCGTCTTGCTCTATATCGGATTATTCGCCCGGTTTGGTTTCGTGCTGCCTGAACATTCGTTTTGGCTGCTGGTATTGGGCATTGTTTGCATAGGGTTAGGGGCCGTTCTTTGGTGGTTCGGCATAACATATATTATTGGAAAACTGAGAAAATGGTTCAACGTTAGAGGTATTTGGTTACTGAACCGGATCGTGGGCTCTGTCATTATCGTATTGTCTATTATCGGTGCCCTATCGGTTTTATTGACCTCCTACTTACAATGGCCTTTACTTCAAATCTATAGTTAAAATGAAAAGACTGAAAGTTCCTGTTATCCCTGTTCTGGATGTACTCGATATAACATCCATAGAACCGATTCTTGAGGTGCAATCCCAACGTGAGTTCCTCACCCATGCCAATTGGCATGAGTATCCATATAAGCCGATCACCGCTTTTAATATAGCCCGGACAGAGAAAAATCTATATATACGATATAGCGTGCAGGGTAATTCGCTAAAGGCGTCTTATGAGATGGACAATTCCTCGGTCCATAAGGATAGTTGCGTGGAATTCTTCATGAAAAAGGAAGGTGACTCGCATTATATGAATTTCGAGTTTAATTGTATCGGGACTTGCGATGCCGCCCGCCGTACCTCACGGGATATCAAGACGTCGCTTTCGCAAGAAGAGTATAAAAGCATCATAAGACTCCCATCCGTGAGAAGAAGGGCATTCGAGGAGATTAAAGGTATTCATACATGGAACTTGATCGTAGTCATACCACTCAAGTTGATGGGGTTAGATCCTAGTAATCTGCCGGAGAAAATACTAGGGAACTTCTATAAATGCGCCGATGAGACAATGAATCCGCATTTCGTAAGTTGGAGTCCGATCGACCTTCCCGAGCCTAATTTCCATTGTCCTGAATTCTTCGGGGAGATCTACCTGTAGACGTAGCGTGCTGCATGCAGCACGCTACGTCTATACAGGCAAGCCTATGGCTATTTATTATTCTTACCTAGTTTCAACTCAATGACGAACGCTATTATCAAGCCGATTCCCCCGAACAAAAGAACCGAAGCCCCATAAGCCGTACCCGCTACCTCATGCCTGTACCAACCATCATCATAATAAGAATTTGTCGCCATACACATATTAATAATAAAGCCTACCAACAAACCTAATCCGATTCCCGCCAAAAGACACCCGGCCTTTAAGCTACTGAACGAGAAGTTTCGCATGTAGTTAGGCAGTCCCAATTTGCCATCGAAAGCAGAGGCATCCAGTTTATCACCGATCTTCTCGATAATCGCCAAACGTTCTCTCCTACGAACAAACAACTCAAATAATCCGTAAATACCTGCACAAACGATTCCGACAACTAGCGGAACAGAAATAAAATCCATCATAACTGTATAATTTTAATTGATTCATTCATATTGTTTGCTAATTTGACGCAACAGTTTCCCATAGGTTACACCTCCGGGCTGAAAAATATTTTTTATTTTTGTTACCGCAAGTTGTAACCTATTTACCCGGCTTGCGTCCATTAAGTACAATGGAATTGTATACCGATACATATTACATACAAAGGATACAAGCGGGGGACGTGGCATGTTTCGCTTGCCTTTTGGACAAGTATAGCCGTCCGATTCACTCGTTGATCCTCAAAGTGGTACGAAGCCAAGAGGAGGCTGAGGAGTTGGCGCAAGATACGTTTATGAAGGTATTCAAAAACCTCGCCTCATTCAAAGGGGATTGTAGTTTCTCCACATGGATTTACCGGATCGCTTACAACACGGCGATCTCGTCGGTCAGGAAGAAGAGATATGAGTTTCTACCGATTGAGGAGACTACACTTGAAAACGTATCGGAGGAGGAGGTTACGAACCTGTTCGGACAAACCGAATCCACGGAACAGGTTCAAAGATTGGAAGTCGCCCTTGAACAACTTCTACCGGACGAACGGGCCTTGATCTTGCTCTTTTATTGGAAAGAAAAAACAATAGAAGAACTGGTCTCTATCACCGGCTTGACCGCCTCGAATATTAAAGTCAAGCTACATCGCATCCGAAAAAAATTGTTTGTATTATTAAATGAAATGGATCATGAGTAAGATAAACACAAATAAGGAACAACCCGATTTATTGGGGGATTTATTCAAACGCATACCGGAGGAGGAGCTTCCCGCCTCGTTCCGTTCGAACGTAATGCGACAAATCATGCTTGAGTCCGCAAAGGCGAAGAAACGTGACGAACGGTTCAGCCTGTTAGCGGCGATCGTGGCCTCGCTTATCATGATTTCCCTTGCGATCGTATCTTTCGTATATATGGAGATACCCAAGATAGCCGTCCCCACAATAAGCACATCGGCCTTGGCTTTCTATTTATACATAGGGGCCATCACGCTCATACTTCTATTGGCGGATTATAAATTGAGGAATCTATTTCACAAGAAAGGATAAGCACGAAGCGAGCTCCGTCCGTATACGAGGAATCTATGGACAAGGAACCATTCAGCCGCTCGGCGATCAAAAGACAGATAGAAAGTCCTAAACCCGCACCGGGTTTGTAATCATCCAGCTTCTCAAAGCGATTGAATACCGCAGCTTGTTTTTCAAGGGGAATACCGGCACCCGTATCCGTAACGGCTATGTATACCTTTTCCCGATCCGGCGCAAGTTGGAACGATAGGTTAATCTCATATTGCTCATCCAGCAGGGCTTTATATTGTTCCAAGATTCGTTCCGTCAACGTATATTGTTTCGTTCGGACACTACTTTCCAATTGATAAGAAGTTAACCGGATTTTAGTATCCATGATATCGGGAACATCTTTTATATCCTTCAATAAATCCAAACCTTCCTGAAAAGAGACTACGGCATCGCTATCCCTACGGATACGTTGGTAAACCATTCCTAAATCACGATAGGCCCGCAGTAAACCATAATCGCTCTTACTATCCCGGGCCAGATCCATATATCGCATGGCCCTATCCATAGCCAACTCATAATTGCCGGACCATAGATAATCCTGACAAACCAAGCTACCGGATAAAAACAACCCTCTGGGACTCTCATGCCTTTTTGAGGCCAACGAATCCAATTGCCCCACCCAATATAATAGGCTATCTCTATTTTCCACATTATAATAATAACGACTCAAGCCAGCCATCGCATCGTACACGATCCCGATGGAATCCAAAGGCATCGCGATATCGATTATCTCTTTCAACGCCGGTACCTCCTCCGGCAATTGCCAGTACAAGCCGATTAATTCTTTAAGAAGGGGTATCTTATCCTGAGGTTTTTGGATACACGATAAAGATTGGCGTATGCTATCCGCACGAAATTTACTCACGGCATTCTGCGCACTTGCGCTCACCGCAAACAAAATCCACACTATTCCTATAAAAGTATTGACGCTGGACTTTCTTAAAAATCCTCTACTCATTGATTTATCGCTTACAATTCGCAAACTTACAAAATAAATATCAATAAAAATCAACAGTTTTCCGTAATTACAGCCAACACGGCCCAATTGAATGTTTTTACCCCTCAAAACTCTTGTCAATCAGAAAAAAAGCATTACCTTTGCCCCGATTTTTGAGAGATGACAACATAAAGTCTAACTTACTAATTAAAACAAACTTAGTATTAACAATTAAAGAATGGAAAATTTAAAAAACATCCAGCCGGTTGAAGATTTCAACTGGGACGCTTTCGAGCAAGGCGAGACTTACACCGAAGTAAGCAAGGACGATCTTGTAAAAACGTATGACGAGACCCTGAACACGGTAAAAGACAAAGAAGTGGTTATGGGTACCGTTACTTCTATGAACAAACGTGAGGTTGTTGTAAACATCGGTTTCAAATCTGACGGTGTTGTTCCTATGTCCGAGTTCCGTTATAACCCGGATTTAAAGATTGGTGACGAGGTAGAGGTTTACATCGAGAGCCAAGAAGACAAAAAAGGACAATTGATCCTTTCACACAAGAAAGCACGCGCTACACGTTCTTGGGATCGTGTTAACGAGGCTCTTGAAAAAGACGAAATTATCAAAGGTTACATCAAATGTCGTACGAAGGGCGGTATGATCGTTGACGTATTCGGTATCGAAGCGTTCTTGCCGGGTTCTCAGATCGATGTGAAGCCGATCCGCGACTACGATGTATTTGTAGGTAAGACTATGGAATTCAAGATTGTTAAGATCAATCAAGAATTCAAGAATGTTGTTGTATCTCACAAGGCTCTTATCGAGGCTGAGTTGGAACAACAGAAGAAAGATATCATCTCCAAATTGGAGAAAGGACAGGTATTGGAAGGAACTGTCAAGAACATCACTTCTTACGGTGTATTCATCGACTTGGGTGGCGTAGACGGTTTGATCCACATCACAGACCTTTCTTGGGGACGTGTTTCTCATCCGGAAGAAATCGTTCAGCTTGACCAGAAGATCAATGTTGTTATCTTGGACTTCGACGACGAGAAGAAACGTATCGCTCTTGGCTTGAAGCAATTGACTCCGCACCCATGGGATGCTTTGGATACGAACTTAAAGGTTGGTGACAAGGTTAAGGGTAAAGTTGTCGTTATGGCTGACTATGGCGCGTTCATCGAGATCGCTCCGGGCGTAGAAGGTTTGATCCACGTTTCAGAGATGTCTTGGACACAGCACTTGCGTTCCGCTCAAGACTTCATGAAGGTTGGTGACGAGATTGAGGCCGTAATCTTGACTTTGGATCGTGACGAGCGTAAGATGTCTCTTGGTATCAAGCAATTGAAGGCTGATCCTTGGGAAAACATCGAGGAGCGCTTCCCGGTAGGTTCTCGTCATGCGGCTAAGGTTCGTAACTTCACAAACTTCGGTGTATTCGTAGAAATCGAGGAAGGTGTTGACGGCTTGATCCACATCTCTGACTTGTCTTGGACGAAGAAGATCAAGCATCCGTCTGAATTCACTCAGATCGGAGCAGAGATCGAGGTTCAAGTATTGGAAATCGATAAGGAAAACCGTCGCTTAAGCTTAGGCCACAAGCAATTGGAAGAGAATCCTTGGGATGTATTCGAGACAATCTTCACGGTTGGTTCTATCCACGAAGGTACAATCATCGAAGTATTGGATAAGGGTGCCGTTATCTCTTTGCCTTACGGCGTAGAAGGTTTCGCTACTCCGAAGCATCTTGTAAAAGAAGATGGTTCTCAAGCTCAAGTAGATGAGAAACTTTCATTCAAGGTAATCGAGTTCAACAAGGAAGCTAAACGTATCATCCTTTCTCACAGCCGCATCTTTGAAGATGAGCAAAAAGGCGCTAAGGCAACTTCTGAAAAGAAGGCATCCTCAAAACGTGGTGGTAAAAAAGAAGAGGAATCTGGAATGGTAACCGGTCCGGTTGAAAAGACTACATTAGGTGACATCGAGGAATTGGCTGCTTTGAAAGAAAAACTTTCTGGTAAGTAATTGATTCTTCTTTGAGATATAATAAAAGGAGATATCTGATTCAGGTATCTCCTTTTTCTATGTTATTCCTACTGCGGCTTATTTAAGAAAAGCATTCTTCCGTGACACGTGTCTCACATGGCTCGGAAATACCCAACAAATCATTGATCTCCTTTCTTTTCTCTAAATCCGTAAAATAAGCCTCTACAACTTTATAAATATCAAAACCTCCCGTAGAACCGGCTGCCAAGTTTAGTGACTCGACTAATTTACCTGTAGCTTTATGAATCTCAGCTTGTTTCAGCAAATGAAATTCATTCCCGTGAATTAATTGATTCTTTCCCATGATGTTCCAATTTTAGGTTATACAATATATTACAAAGGATTTCTATTCCTGTCCTAAAGATACAAATATCTTATATATGACCTAATACTTTTATCTATTTTTAAATCGGTTCATCTATTTTATCAGTCGAAAGAGAAAGTATATCTCTACATTCCATTAATTTTGCCAGAAAACTAAAATGAAAAAGTTAGTAATATTCGATCTTGACGGAACATTATTAAATACGATCGCGGATTTAGCCCATAGCACGAACCATGCGTTGCGGCAAAACGGCTTTCCGACACATGACGTAAAGGAGTATAACTTCTTCGTAGGAAACGGCATCAACAAATTATTCGAACGTGCGTTACCCGAAGGTGAAAAGACGGAAGAGAATATACTAAAGGTAAGGGAAGAGTTCTTGAAGCATTACGATCTGCATAACACAGATCGCAGCGTTCCCTACCCCGGTATCCCTGAGTTATTAGCCTTGTTGCAGGAAAGAGGGATAAAACTGGCGGTCGCTTCTAATAAATATCAAGCCGCTACCCGTAAGCTCATCGCCCATTTCTTTCCTTCCATACAATTTACGGAGGTTCTCGGACAGCGTGAAGGAGTAAAGGCGAAGCCAGATCCCAGTATCGTCAATGAGATCGTAGAACGAGCGAGCATATCCAAAGAGAACGCTCTTTATGTCGGTGACTCGGACGTAGACATGCAAACCGCCATCAACAGCGAAGTGACCTCCTGTGGGGTAACATGGGGGTTTCGCCCTCGTACGGAATTAGAGAAATACGCACCCGATCATATAGCGGAAAAGGCAGAAGATATACTCAAGTTTATCTAAAAGACGACCTAAGCCTGCCGTGCGAGGCAATCCTTCCCGTTCTTGTCTCGCACGCTTGTCCTTAACCTGAATTACTAATATTTCCTAACACATATTCCATCCAGCTCTCACAGCCCTTAGAATACAAGTTATCCCTAACATCACCTCAACCGTATTTACAAAAAAGTATTAGACCTACAAACAAAAACATCCAATAGCGGTTATTTTTCAAGGTATCATTTAAACCAAACTTTAAAAAACGCCAAAACGAGACCTATATTTCTGTAATATTATACCAAACAACCACTAGATAAATATAGTAAAAGACGAAGTTATAATTTTACATAAGAAACATAGACAAAAAGAATGTCGGGAAATATTAAAAAAATAGTTGAGCCGAATAGTGGTATTGATTATTCTTTGGAGAAGGACTTCAAGATCTTTACACTTTCCAAAGAACTCCCTATTACCACTTACCCTTCTTATATAAGATTAGGGATTGTCATCTATTGTGTAAAAGGAAACGCTAAAATTGATATCTATTCCAACAAGCACATTATAACCCCTAAAGAGCTCATCATCATCTTGCCGGGGCAATTGGTCGCATTAACGGACGTTAGCGTAGATTTCCAAATCAGATATTTCACGATCACGGAATCCTTTTATACTGATATATTAAGCGGTATCAGTCGTTTCTCGCCACATTTCTTTTTCTATATGAGGCAACATTACTATTTCAAGATGGAAGACGTGGAAACTCTTTCCTTTGTAGACTTCTTTGAATTACTTATAAGAAAAGCCGTCGATCCGGAAAACCAGTATCGAAGAGAGTCGGTTATACTCTTACTTCGCATATTATTCCTTGATATATATAACCATTATAAAGTCAATTCTTTAGACAGTACGGCAACGATAGATGTACACAAGAAAGAACTGACCCACAAATTCTTTCAATTGGTCATGAGTAATTACAAAGTGAACAGAAGCGTGACGTTCTACGCGAACTCTCTATGCATCACCCCTAAATACTTGACCATGGTTGTTAAGGAGGTAAGCGGCAAATCCGCCAAAGATTGGATTACGGAATATATGATCCTAGAATTAAAAGGATTACTCACCAACTCTACCTTGAATATCCAAGAGATTGTTGAGAAGACGCAGTTCTCGAACCAATCCTCGTTGGGACGCTTCTTTCGGAGGCACACGGGCTTATCGCCTTTGCAATACAGGAAAAAATATTTAACAACAGAGCAAAGAACAAACTTCTCAAAAAATAATACGATATGAATAAAAGTCAGCTAATCGAGGAATTATCGAAAAGAGTCGGTAATGACAAAGAAGAAATCCGGTACATATTGGAAGAACTGAATAACATCATCTTAGAGAAAACGAGAGCCGGAGAAAAGGTATGTATACAGGGTTTCGGTGTTTATACTCCCCGCTTGCAGACAAGCAGGTTGGCTAGAAACCCGAAAAGCGGAGAGACTTTAATGTTGATCCCCAGAACCATTGTCCATTTTAAGTGTGCGCCCAATTTGGTAAAAGAGATCAATAAATGAAAAATAAAGGGTCGGCTCCATCAGGAACCGGCCCTTTCGTTATACCTATTAATGACATACCAAAGACAACATTCTATAATCTACATCAATATTTGTCGAGCATATTTCACGCAAGTGCCTACCTCTTTCACGGAGTCAGACCAAGGCTTGATATCATATTCCAGTTCTATATCGCAATAGATAGGCCATTTCTCTTGTTTGATCAACAAGAGCACGTCTTCCAACGGCATCTCCCCTTGTCCCCATACTTGATTCGTATTCGGCTGGTTCCCTGTCGTAGGCCCCGTCTTGTCTTTCAAGTGGATACTATAGATCCGATCATGATATTTCTTGATCATCTCATTCGGGTGGATACCTGTAGAGCCAAAGAAGTGGCCTGCGTCAAAATTCAACATAATAGAAGGAGAGACCGCTAAGATCGGATCGCAACTAAACCCTTCTTCGGCATATTGCATATGATTATGGAAAGCCATATACATCCCATGCTTCTCGGCAAATGGAGCGACTCTTTTCGCCGTCTCCAAATTAATCTCGTCCGTCACGGCTTTAGCGCCCATGACCTTGGCTACCTTGAACGCATAATCGATTTCCTCGTCCGAACCCATACGGGAAGGTTCCATCTTCACGATATGCGCCGATATTCCTGCTTCGTTCAATAACTTACGGGCACCTTCTACCTTTGATAGATCCAACCCGAGACGCCACGCTTTCACCGCTTCCTTATATTTATCGATCTCAGCCTGCTGCTCCGGAGTAAACTTCGGGGGACCCATCCGACGAGGAGCCGCAGGTTTCTCACCCGGTTTCGCTGCGGGTTGAGGAGCTTGCTGACGGAAGAATTTCATCATCGGATTCTCCGGAGCTCCTAAATAAGCTTCCAGGTCACCTCCCATCAACTCAATGGAACTGATATTCGCCTCTTGGCAATACTTGATGATATTCTCCAATCCACCCGGCATGGAACGCCAACTATAAGTGATCGTGCCGATTTGCACGCCACCGAACTTCGAGTTAACCTTGCCTGCCTCCGCCGCCGTATCAACCGGAGCGGGAGCCGCCACACTCTTCCCCGTACAAGAGAAAGCACTCGGAAGGAAAGATGCGGCCGCCAAAGCAGCGACCGATCTTCCTAGAAACTCACGTCTGGACTGACCATTGTTCACATCTTTACTCATAACTATTCAGTTTATACATAAATATCAACTCTTAGAAGAAAGGCCCTTACAGACTTCAACCTTTACGATATTCATCGTAAGAAAAAATATATAGTAAAACACAACTTCGCTTCCTCGCTTCCTCGTGCGAAACAACGAGAGCGAATATAGGGATGAGCAGTAAACCATGAGTTAACGAACGCTAAACAAGACATTAACCTAGGGCTAATTTAAGGCTAATTTCATATCAGCACAAAGCATAATTCACATAATAACAGCAATATAAATAAATCAAGAAATATTTATAAAAATCTTCGATAAGTCAGAGGCATAGCACCTGCCTCCCTATTCGAAAGGATCGCTATCAGTGGGGCGCATACATTTGTCACTGTAATGCCAGAGGAGTGCCACACGGATGGCACAGGCATGCCATAACGGTGGCACGGTCTTGCCACAACGATGGCACAGGTGTGACAATAGCGATGGCACAGTCCTGCCAATGAGCAGGCACACTATAATATTACTGGGGAGATTGCTGACTCATCAGCGAAGACGGTACGACCTGCTCAAAAGAAGAGGGGAAAGCCTCGCCATACATCTCTTGGTATAAAGCGCAAAAGCGGTCGTACACATAACGGGCCAATTTGAAGTTGTTCTGGTAAATCAAGGCTTTGATCTTATAGAGCAAAGCCTCCTCGTTGCAAGGATCGTTCAGAAGGATCTGGTCTGCTATCTGGATCACCCGATCCGCCTCATCCTCGATCGAGTAAGTGTCGATAAAGCGAGACAAGACATCCACCGTACTATTACAGATATAACTTTTAAAATCATCCATCCAATCAAACGATTCCCCTTTGAACACTTCTCCTTTGCTGATAATATCATAGAAATATTCAAAGTCCGGCTGAGTCCGTACCCGTTTATCTTTCAGCCAATCCAAACAAGCCAAATAATCGCAATAGACATCTTCCGAAAGCTGGAGAATATATCGATTCGCATTAAATAGGACCTCGACCGTATCGATACGTTCCAATATCTTCCGGAGTTTCAATATAGATACGCTTCGAAGGCTCTTCGTACTTTTCGAGGGGTTGTCATTCCCCCAAATCATCCGTGTCAAGTCCTTGCTCGATATTCCGAAACCTCCACGGGAAGAGTGAAGCATAATCAAGATAAACAGCTGTTTTAATTTGGGGGTAAATAGAGAGGTTATATCATTTCCATCCCGGTCCAACACATAGAACTCTCCAAACAATCGGATATAATTGCGCAGAACCGGAACCTTCTCGATCTCCTCCGGCATCTCTCGCGAAGAACGATCCGGCTCCTCGATTCCGTCCTCGATTCCCTCCTCCGCAACCGTTCCCGCATCAGCCTCATCCTGCCTTGGCTTTTCTTTCACCTTCCGATAGCCTAGATAAGCTATCGAGACCAGAACCATCAAAATCAACCCAATTCCAAGGACATCCAACCAAGTAATCGCATTCGATATATGTAAATCTAATAACTGGTTGCTCAATCCCAATATCTCCTTATCGCTCAACACACGAGACCAAATACAAAGATTATCCAGCACACCCACGAAGTTCGAGGACTGGCTGAAATTCACGAAACCGACATATAAGCTATCACTACCCAGATAAGCCGGACGATCAAAAGAGATCGCGTCCAGTTTTCCATTTACGAATATAGCCTGCTCCCCATTCCGCTTATTATACCGCCATACGACATTATACCATTTGCCCGGCTCGATCTCCGTGTTACCAACCAGATCGTTGTTAAAGAATCCCATATACGGTTTCCGATTCCGTATCAACAGATGCAACGCTTGTTGATAAGTACTGTTCTTAGCTCCCAGAATACAATAATCCTCCTTCTCCGGCAGGTACTTAGGTATTTTCAACCAAACGCCGACAGTGAAATCATGATCCCGCATATAAAGTTCCGAAGCGGTCGGTAAATCCACACGGGCCTGATTCTCCAAGGAAGCGACCTGCCCCCGTATAGGGTCCTGAATAAACTCGACATTCCTAGATACCGTGAGATTATGATTGGACGAACCATCTTTCTCATCGCCCTCAAACGGTAAATAAATCTCTATATCCTCGTCAATCCGCAAAGGTCTAGCCTTAAAATCGCCGGCGAAAGCCTTCCTTTGGGTACCGGAGACATAAACCGTAGCCGGCTCTATCCGATAGCCCGGAGAGATCGGGGAAAGCATCAACTCGGCTCCGGGCTCTAGCGGAAAGCAATATTTACCCGTCGTATAATTAGACATCCCATCCCAATTCACGTAGTTAAGCAGCTCATTGTTATTCGTAACCGCGCCGTAAATGATATCGAAATTCCGGAAAGTAACCAACGAGACATCCAACCATGCGTAATACTTATCTACCAAGACAAAATTAGGAACCCTTCCATCCCGGATCCACGCTCTTTTAAACGATTCTATTAAATAAGGTGTCTGCCGGGCTAAAGCCGAGATATCATTACTATTTCCCCGGGAAGTCTCCAAGAACTTATATCCGGTAAATAAAGACAAATTCTTTTTCAGCCGCTCATCAAAACTCTCAACCCCTTCCGGTTGGTTTCCCCAATCAGCGTCCGTATGCTCCACGAAATCCCTCATATTATGCAACCATGAAGGACTGTTCAAATGTTTCTGAACCTCGAAAACGACCAGTCGCTTTCCGGAACTCAACATATTTTTCAGGGATGGCCATCCGTTTTTCGTATCATATTCAAGCACATACTCCATCAAGCCTATTTCCTTAAAAGAGGATTCCAGCTCCGTCTCTACATAGAAATCAAGGAAAAGCGTCATAACCTTATCCGGGTCCGCATCCAAGGCCACCTTTATGGCTTTCAACGATTCACTAAAAGGAGTAAACGTACCATCGGGTTTCCTTAGTAGCAATACATTTGTCTCCGTATCCCGCTTCAAATAGAAATAAAAGCCTTCGATCTGTTTCCGCAGCAACTCGTCCAAAGAAAGTTTTTCCGGGGAATTGGAGGATAGACAAGAATAATTAGATAGGATATAGACGCTCTCGTTATATAAAAGACCAGCCTCTACATCCTCTTGACGTTGAGAAACCAGACGTTGTGCCGAAAGTAATTCCGGCAGGGTGATTATTAGGCTAACAATTAAACATATATAACGAATCCACGCTATCATCGTATACAATATCTTAATTATAAGATCATCCAAAAATAAGGCTTTAATATGACATGACAATGTTTTTAGATTATTATCTTCGCATCAAAATAAAGCGAAGTCATATGGACATACTAGAAATAACGCGAAAGCAAGATCCTCTCTATCCTACCTTTGAGCAAATATATACGGCAAGTTTCCCTCTATTTGAGCAGCGAACAGAAGAACAACAAGAACAGGCCTTCCAATCTCCCAACTATCATCTAGAGGTTTATCTGAAAGATAACCTCTTTATTGGCTTTATCTCATACTGGGATTTTAGCACCTATGTATATATCGAACATTTCGCCATTCATGAGAACTTCAGAGGACAAGGCTATGGCAGCTTATTACTGGAGGATTTTAATAAACGCCTGAATAAGATCATTTTATTAGAGATCGATCCTATCATGGACGAGGTATCAGCTAACCGGTTAAAGTTCTACAAGAAATGTGGTTTCTTTGAAAACAGTTACGACCACCTCCATCCTCCTTATAGAAACGCCTATCAAGGACATGCGTTAATCATCCTGACAACAGAGAGGCCAATTACTGAAGATGAGTATATCCAATTCTGTTCCGACTTGCGGAATATCGTCATGGCAAATTAAGATATAAATATCAAAGCCCCGATCGTTTCTTCGATCAGGACTTTATTTAATATCACCAGAAGCCGGAAACAGGAACTAAGGAGGACAACACCCTTCTTTTCGTAAATTTTCGCATACATCCCGAATAACCGCATATGGCTTTTTATCATAGCCACTGTCAAAAAACTTTTCCATGGCTTCGACTGTATCCAGATAAAGCCATGCTCCTTTCTTCAAGCAAATCAATCTTACGAAACGTGCCTCTATCAGTTTCTCTAACTTCATATAGGCTAAAGTATCATAAAAATATTTCACCAAACGTCTCGCCTCGTCATACTCAAAGGCTTTCGGCAAATTATTTTTCATATCACTCTCCCATTGTTCCAACCGATATACCCCCCGCTTTATATCTTTCAATTTACGTAAAGCCAATTTCATATCCTCCTTCGCGTATTGCGAGATAAAGAACAGATACATATCCGAGGTATTTTTAGTGGTAGCCTGTCTTAAAGCATAAAGAGACAAAAGCACACTTAATACACTAACCACCAAAGCTGTTATATTCCATATATCTTCCATGATTTATCATTTAAAGAGTTTATAAGCCTTTATTCCCCAATCCGTACACCTCCAATGATCACCCTCGCAATCAAATATACAAACCCCGCCTGTCGGGACCTTAATATCATGTGTCGCACAGAAATCCTCATAATTCCCCAGAATATAGGGGGAGAAACGCATCACTCCATTGGAAGAGACTAGTAACCAAGTCTCACCATCAGGGATACTAGCCGCCAAATCCTGCCAACCGCTTATCAGTTTCTCTACATCTACGTTCCATCCTAACGGTACCACGGCCTTCTCATTCCATTGGGCGATCACGGAAAGTCCCCTCTCCACGATCCGATCTTCCGTTAGGTCTTTCCGGCCCATTCCCTCCTTTTCTAAATAGAGAGATCCCAAACGTTTTATTACATGATCTTCTACCATATTCTCATCCGGCCCATAATCAATCTCTTTAAGACGTAAGTCTTGAATGATAGGCAAATCCACATTCATTTCCTCCAAGATATAATTAGCGGTCTCCAATGTGCGTTTTAAGGGGGCCGAAATCACCTTGTCGATCACAATCCCCTTCTCACGTAAATAACGTCCCGCAGATCTAGCTCGTTCCTCCTCTACCAGAGGCAAATCAGTTCTAGCTCCAACCCGAGTCGGAGTCTCTCCCGCACGAAACGTATTACCATGCCGTACGATCACAAGTTTTCTACATTTTTCCATGGTTGTATTAATTTAAAGTCATCTACTATTTTTTGATATTCAGGTAACAAATCTATCAAGCAATCCCAACGTTTTTTCACTTGCTCCTCCGGGAAAAAACGATTCCTCCGAGCCAATCTTTTGATAACCATTTCTGGTGTCGCATCGATGCACACCATATGAATCCGATATCCAAGACTCTTTATCTTCTTATACAAATCCACATGTTCTCTCAACGCATTACTATGTTCAAATAAAATAGGCCACCCATTCCTCAATCCCAACAAAAGAAGACGGTAACCTAAAAAACGAGCAGGAAGTTCCCAACGTAAGAACGCTTTCTCCCTATCTAGCGAGCAATCCGCTTGATACCCGGATAATGCCTCCATAATAGCGTCGAAAGCGATATGCAAACAAGGTCCATTCTCTAATAGCCATTCCTCCGCCCAATACGATTTACCGGATGCGGGTATACCACATATATTCAAGAGTAAGGGTGATTCCGATGTCCGCATATCCACCTTTTGGCTGTCTACCCAACAGTCAAAATCCATCCATACCGGACCAGCATCACAGCCAGAAGGTAGAACCTCCTCCAAAGTATGGTAGGGAGATAAAATAGAATCTACGATTCCATCTAAGTCACGAAAGATCGAACTCTCCATACTTCTCAAGTATTTCCTCAACCCGTTTGACATCTTCCGGGGAATCAACCCCGCTTGTTGTCTCACGTCCCCGATAATCGACGTCTACGACCCTCATTTTGATGCCATTCTCTAAGAAGCGCATCTGTTCCAATCCTTCTATATAAGAGCGTTCATACACAGACGGAGGTAATGAGAAATAAGACTCGAGGGCTCGACCGCTATACGCATATAAACCCACATGCCGCCTGACAGGGCTTTTAGGCAAAAGATCCCTAGCCTGATCCTCCTTACGGATAGCGGGTATGGTTTGTTTCGAAAAAGCTAAGGCATATCCCAGCCGATCCACCAATACCGTCGTGCCGGAATAAGGGGTTTCCTTTTTCATCGCCAGTAATTGATCGTATTCGCTCCATCCCAACAAGACCGAGGCGGTAAGGACATCCGCCTTCTCCTTTCTCCATGTATCAATCAGATCTTGCAAGATCCAAGGAGGACACGTGGGATTATCGCCTTGCAGATTTATTATCAGTCCGGGATTGGTGTCCTGTTTCCTTACCGCCTCATAGCAACGTTCCGTACCACTTTTACAATTCGTGGAAGTCATCATCACCGGAATCTCCCGGGATTCGCAAAACGAGACGATGCGCTCATCATCCGTAGCTACCAAATAAGAACAAGACTCATTTTTGCGACATACAAAATCCGCTATATCCGAGACCCGTTTTATCATCTCTATACCTTTAATCTTAACCAAAGGCTTACCCGGCAACCCGCTTGAACCATATCGAGCCGGTATTACAATCAGTACTTTTTCCATAATCACTTCATTTAATAGATTAACATTCTAAACCGTTTAATTTTATAATATGTAATACAATCAGAGTATTGAGGGTCCTTTGTATGATCATCCGCCGCACGGCAAACCACGTGCATATCCTCACCTACGATACATAACGAAGGATAATTTCTTGAATACAATTCATTCTCTTGGCAAGCGATCATCCCAGCCATACACCAGTCCACACAATTCTTTGAGAATAACAATTGTAAACGATGCCTCTCATTATTCGGGAGTCCATACCGGGAAGTCTCAGGTAATGAACTTATCGTCCGCATAGCATCGAAGGATTGATTGGATGCCATCCAATACAGCCGGGATATCTCATCATACACTATAAAAAATTTCAAATGGCCACCGGGAAAGGGCAAGAAAAGCAAGATCTGTCCGGAAGGAGCCTCTTGAAAACCGGTTACCATCTGGGCGTTCTCATCTTCCCTCACTTTTAATAAACAAGCGTATCCAATCCCTCCGGTATGCGCACGAAGAAACATATGGAACGTTTTCCCCTCTGGATCATACCAAATATGATGTTTATCCTTTATTTGAACCACTTGAGCCTCCAGCCATCCAGTGGGCGCATTAAAACGACCGGGAGCCAATTCCAGCGGCTTATTGGTCAATGACTCGTAAAAAGGAATGCCAACCCCTTCCGGGAAATGTACCTTATCCCTGAAAACAAAAGGATCGGAACGTCGCCAAGAAGACGCATCCAGTAAATCATCGTGAATAGAGCAAGATAGCAAGGTAGGGCTCAAACCCGCCACATTCCAGCCTTCTATCTCCGAGTTATAAAAACGCTGTTCCATCGCCAAGTAAACCCGCTCGTTAGCGAAAAGAACATTACAGGCAGAAGAATGCCATTTCTCACCTTGGGAGAGAAACGAGGGAACGCTCCACGTATTCCCATCATCTTCCGAGCATATAATACATAAATCGCCCGCATTTCCTATGATATATATCTTTTCCCCTATACAAAAAGGGCGGGCTTGCCAAAAATTAAAATCCGAGATAAAACACCAACTAGCGCCTTGGTCGTCCGATACAAAAATCTTACCGATACCTAACCGTCTTGTCCTTTCCGTGTACAGCTGCGAAGAAGCATAGATTTCTTTTACCCCCTTGCCGCCCAAGTCGAAAGTCACGACCAAGCGTCCCGTCGAAGTCACGGTGATTCCGGGAGTATAACAATAAATGTCTTCCGGACTAATTGATTTATAGATCAATGTTTCTTGAGTAGATATAATCATAGCAAGAGATTTAAGAGTACAAAAAAAGGTCACGACATTTCTTCACAGAAGTTCTCGTGACCTGAGCTTTTAATTTATTACTTTAGTATTAATACCCCCGCATGTTCTACCATCGCGGTGTACTTGAAGAATCTATCTCCACACGGGAATTTCAGAATTATAAATATCTTCTTAAAGGAAGAGATGGGGGATTCCCCCATCTCTTGACCTATCTATTTGTTTAATTATTTAACAACCACTTTAACAGCTTCCTCACCATCAACAGCTACAGCTACGATACCGGCAGGTACGGCAATTGTTGCGTTATCAGATGTAAGAACTGTCTCAGCGACTACCTTACCTAAGATGTTAGAGATAACTACTGATTTACCAACAGCACCTTGGATAGTTACAGTACCATTACCAGCTACTACAGATACACCTTCAACATTGTTGATGTTATCATTAGATGTAACCATATCTTCTTCATCCTTCTGAGCGACATTAAAGATTAATGCGCCATCACCATTGGTCTTTGCGGAAGAGAACTGTGAATTGATATCTGTCAGTACCAAACAACCATTATGCATTTTCAACCATGCGGCAGCATATGTCGGAGCGATAGCACGATCAGCGTCACCATTTACGGTTCTATAATTTTGATCTTTCTCGCCATAAACATTAGACTCGAACAAGAATGCGTTCTCTGCACCTTCTTCTGTTACGGCACCAGCCTTATCCGGGTTAATATAACGGAATGACCAAGTTACATTCTTATGTTTGTCACCAACCAAGTCTACGATGAAGTTTTCCAGCTTAGCTTTCTTATAGTTAGCGATGATTGTCGCCGTATCTAACTTAGCCGGTTCTACATTCTCGAAACCATTTGTCAATACGAACAAGCTGTCACCAGCATGGATAGCCTTAACAAAACCTACACGGGTATAGCTGCTATTAGCACTAGAATTCGTTGTGAACATATAAGGATTAACCTTAGCCTCTCTATCGATGAACGCTTGGGCAGAGTCTGAGAAGTTAACCAAGTATTTGCCATAAGCGAAGCCAGCACGACCATGTTGAGCATGAACACACTTAGAAGGATCTGTTGTAATGTTACCGTTAGCGTCAACGTGAGGACCAGCCTCTGTACAAGGAACTGTCTCAACACCCTCTTGGTCGTCACGAGCCACGGAGATCAAATATTGAGGTTTGATATTTCCAAGACCACGATTCAACCAAGCCGTATCAATACGGAACGCTAATTTACCCTCAGCCTTATCCTTATTCCAGATACCAGCGTAATCAACAGTTTCCGTAGTCAAGTTCGGGTTCCACTCATCCATTAAGTACTCATTACGAACGCTCTCAACGAATGTCAAGCTATCAGGACCGTCATTTACATTCTCACCAAGAGCGGCGTTGTTGAAGCGACGGTACAAAGGAGAATCATCCATTGCTACGGCGAAAGCAGATGTACGAATCTCTTGATTGCTATAGAATTTATCATCCAAAGAACCACGAGTCAAATCCAACGTGTTGTCGTCAACAGAGACCTTCACTGAAGCGTAATTTCTAGAGGCATATTGAGCAGCTCCTACTTTCTTCAACGCAATCTTACCATTAACATTCTGATAAGTATAGTAGTCTACCTTACTATTATCATCTACCAATCGTTGGCCGTCTTTATCATACATCGCTACAGCAACAATATCAGAAGAACCCGGATAAGCCAAATAAGAGGTTCCACCAACCGTCACATAAGTAGCAGATCCTCCCTCCGGAGTATATTGCTCCTCGATAGTCATTGCATCTGCGACAGCCATACCCTTACACCATTCTGGATACCATGCCTGTGCTTGCGCCTGTGTCATAGATGTATTACGCAAATTAGCCTCAACCAAAGTATAATATTCTTTTCCTTCGATATCATTATTCTCTTTCAAGAAATAATCAGTAGGATAAGTCTTCATCATATACTTCTTCGTTGTCCCGTCATAAGTCAAATAACGACCTTTTCCGTCCGTGATACGGTAAACATTTCTTACCAAACCATCGCCATAACCATACTTATCGTCTTTAACAACCACTTGTAAGCGGAAACTTGCTTTAGCTCCAGTCTCATCTACACGTACAATAGAATCCTTCCCTGACGGAACATTAAGATATTTATCTAATGCCAATCCATGCAAATAGTTAAACAGATAAGTTTGAACCTTAGCTTCATTTTCTGATACATACTTATATCCCAGTTTAGCATCCTTTACAAGATCCTCGTCAACTTTAATAAAGCTAACCGTATCCTTTTGGTTTCCATTAAAATAGAATACCTCATTAGCACTACCCTCTACTGCGAATAATTGCATATCAGAAGGAATTTGATAAGAAGTCTTATAGCTATCATCAGAGAACTCACGGTTCGTAATTGAGATCGGCGCAATAGAAGATGTACCTTTCTTCTCTACTACCCATTGAGCAGCCGGCATATGCTTGAACTCTTGGTTACGAGCTTGAGCAGCCCAACCGAAATAACCAGCCAAATTAGCGAATACATAAGAACCTACCTTTTCTGTATTGTAAGAACCACCAGCCTTATACTGGATCAAGTATACACCAGAAGGAATCGTAGTTAATGTAAGGCTACTATAGTCAGCAGAAGTCTTAACCGTAATATTCTGTGAAGCAGCGGTAGGAGTACCACCATCCGTCTCATTCGTATTCAGTGTCAACACATTCGTACCGTCCAATTTAGCCATGTAGATGTACTTGTCAGATCTTGTCGTTACAGTTTTTCCTTGATTAGACCAATAAGAATTATTATTATTGTCTTTGATATCCTTCGCAAACTGCTCGTCAGTTTGACCCGATGCTTTCACTAATTTATCCGCAACTTCCGCTACTTGAACATAGAGTTTGTCTTCTTTCACATTATAAGTGAACTTGAACTTATAAGAACCAGTCAAGCGATTGTCTGCGTTTAATACGTCATAGGTATATTTCAACAACTGACCGCTAGTCTCAGTTCCTTCATAATAAGCCGTATCGACAACTACATACAATTGTTTGTCATCCGCCTTTTTGTCCTTAGCTTTCAATTGAACATAACCACTACCAGCACTAACCGCTTGAAGTCCTGTCGCCGTCAAATGATTCGCCTTGCCTTTTGACACTTCAGGGTCCATATTCAACGCAAAATAATTATCTTTAGAATCAACAGACCACATCAATGTATTTAAATCATCTGCACTTATTGGAATAGGAGTGCTTATTACATCTTCTGTAACAGCCAAAGCAGCTGACAAATCCGCAATCTTACCTTTGTTCAGGGCACCCGTATTATCAAAGAAAACGATTGAGTCCGATTTGAAGTAAGAATACATGTGGTTACTAGCATCGAATACCCATTCAGAAACCGTACCACTGCCTAATGTCACATCACCAGAAAGACCGTTGGTCGCCGTTTTCGCCAAAGTAGGATCAACAGCCAATGTCATTCCTGTCACCTTATTTACGAAGGTGTAGACAACAGCTCCAGAAGTAGTCTTTGTTGAAACTTTCCAAGTACCGGCAACAACTTCACTCAAATCGTTAGTGCTAAGTGAGCCGTACACAAGTTTGCCATAATCAGCAGAAGTCTTATCTGTCTCAGCGGACAAATAATTGCTTCCGCTCTTCAGCAAATAAGATTTGCCATTCTCCATCGCAGCATTGACAGAGAACGCAGATGCCAGCATTACACCGGCAAGAAGCGTAGAAATCTTTTTGTTCATAATAAATAAATTAATATTAATACTAGTGTTTATTAAGATAATCAACCTGTTAGACTAATTGAAAATCGTCGTTTGCTATTAAAAACGACTAGTCTAAACGATCGTCTAAATCTTGCGTTTTTTGAGCGTCGAAACGGGAGGTTCGTTGAAGGAATCGCTTGTTTCGTGAAGGATAACCTATCCTATTGATAAGAAAGAGAATAAGCGATAAAAAAATCGTCTGGAAGGGTTGCAAGTATCGAAGAAACGCGTACCTTTGCAAATGACTAAAAGAATCGATCGTTTAAACTAGTCGTTTCATCTAATGAAAAATATTTACTAATCATACAAACTTTACTCTTCTATACTAATGTACGCACGTACATTTTATATCTATATCAAAATATAACACTTTGACATTTTGTATTCTTAACTCCCGGAGAATCGACTTTTTCAGGCTCACCCGATAAATAGTGAGGATAATCTCGCAATGTACTTTTATCTACACTTCAATTTGTTTATCACACGTTTCACGTCGGCCAACTTGCTTTATGTCAGTGATATGTTGTAAAGGATGTGAAAGGGAGCGCAGAGATGCCTACGAAGAGTTGTTACCGTTGAGCCTTTCTATTTAATACAAACATTATCGGCAGTAGCTTGCTCTATCTGCCCATGAAATCGTTTCACGGTTGTGATACAATCTTTTCACCTATGCGAAACGATTGTATCACGTAGGTGAAAAGATCTCTTCACGAATGTGAAATGATCAGATCATGTAGTGCCTGGCCATACTATCCCTTGGTGGAATATACATTCAGGAAAATTATCCCCACGATTTATCGGCTGATCCGGTATTTGAAGTAGTTACATTATGCCTCTCAAAAAACACGTACGAGTTTTTCGAAAAACATGTACGTGTTTCCGAAAAACTCGTACGTGTTTTCTTAAAAGCTAAAACGATGCCTATCCTATTAAAAAAGTAGTATCTTTACAACCGGAAGACAGGGTGCCCCGTCTTATTATACTATTATTCATTATTAATCACTGAAACCTATAAACACTATGGGAAAATTTATCAATCCCTTCACCGATTTCGGCTTCAAGCACATATTCGGTAGGGAAATGGACAAGGACATACTAATCGAGTTCCTGAACGACCTCCTCGAAGGGGAGCATACGATCATGGACTTGAGAATCATGAACAATAAGCGATTGCCCGAGACAGAGCAAGGAAGGAAAGTCATCTTCGATATCCATTGCGAGACCGACAAGGGCGAACGGATCATAATCGAGATGCAGAACAGGGAACAGCCCCACTTCAAGGACAGGGCCTTGTATTACCTCTCGCACTCGGTGGTGGAACAGGGTATAAAGGGAACAGGGACTATGAGCTGGCGGCCGTGTACGGAGTATTCTTCTTGAACTTCACGCTGGACGAAGAGAACGGGTCAGACAAAAACGGGAAGGAGGGAAAATTCCGAAGGGACATCATATTGGCGGACCGGGAGACCGGACAGGTATTCAACCCCAAGTTCCGCCAAATCTATATTGAGCTTCCCCGATTCAACAAAGAGGAGGAAGAATGCGAGACCGATTTTGAACGTTGGATTTATGTACTAAAGTATATGGATACATTAGACAGAATGCCTTTCAAGGCACGCAAGGCCATATTCGAGCGGTTGGAACGCATCGGATCCATGGCGAACCTCACCCCCAAACAACGGGCGCAGTACGAGGCGGAGTGGAAGATGTATAATGATTATTACAACACCTTGGACTTCGCCGTCGAGAAAGGCATGAAAAAAGGGATGGAAAAAGGATTGCAGGAAGGTTTGCAAGAAGGTTTGCAAAAAGGAAAAGCAGAAGGACGACAGGAAGAGAAACACTCCATAGCACTTAATCTTAAGAAATTAGGAGTTAGTATAGAGCAAATCGCCTTTGCCACCGGCCTCTCCATAGAAGAAATAGAGAAACTATAATAATCTGAGACCTTTCGCCTGATCAACAACTGATTAGGCGAAAGGACAACTCCCATCCCTCACACCCCAACCATTGTTCGCAAATTATTGTTACCTTTGTACGACAACTATAAGGATAAAACGATATGACAAACGAGAGACCGTTGATTCTGATCACGAATGATGATGGCGTATGGGCCAAAGGTATTAACGAATTGATTGAGTGCCTGAAAGATCTAGGCGATTTGGTGGTATTCGCTCCCGATGGACCTCGTTCCGGGATGGGTAGTGCCATTACATCTTTAGTTCCTATCAAGTATACCTTGTTGAAAAAGGAGGAAGGACTTACCATCTATAGTTGCACCGGGACACCGGTTGATTGCGTTAAATTAGCGATTAATGAGGTTTTGGAGCGCAAGCCCGATCTGTTAGTCTCCGGTATCAACCACGGGGGGAATATGGCTATCTGCGTAAATTATTCCGGAACGATGGGTGCCGCCGCCGAGGGCTGTATTTTCAATGTCCCTTCCATGGGTGTATCCTTACTGGACCATGCGGCTGATGCCGACTTCTCCGAATGCTGCCGTCTTGGACGTATGCTGGCACGCCGGGTATTAAAAGAAGGCTTACCGCACGGAACCTACTTAAACCTCAACGTGCCGAAGCTACCGCAAGTGAAAGGGTTGAAAGTTTGTCGCCAAGCGGATGGTCGTTGGGTACGTGAATTCAAGCGTTCCGAGAACGCCAGCGGAGAGCCCGTATTCTGGTTGACAGGAGCTTTCGAAAGCGCCAAACCCATCCACCCGGACAATGATATGCTTGCGCTGGACAGCGGATACGCCTCCCTAGCCCCCTGCAAGATTGACGTTACGGACTACGACTTCATGACCACCCTAAACAACTGGATCCTTTAATTTTCAATTCTCAATTTTCAATTCATGAAGTATTACCTGATAGCCGGAGAAGCCTCCGGAGACCTGCACGCCTCGAATTTGATGGCAGCCTTGAAAGAGAATGACCCGAAGGCCGAGTTCCGCTTTCTGGGCGGCGATCTGATGAGAGCCGTCGGAGGAACTCTTGTCAAACATTACCGGGAGATGGCGTTCATGGGCTTTATCCCGGTATTGCTGAACTTGCGCACCATCTTAAATAACATGAGGACGTGCCAAGAGGATATCCGCCGCTATCAGCCAGATGTCGTCATCTTAATTGACTACCCGGGATTCAACCTGAAGATCGCCAAATATGTGAAAACCCAATTGGGTCTCCCGGTATATTACTATATATCCCCCAAGATATGGGCCTGGAAACAATACCGCATCAAGGACTTCCGGCGTTATGTAGATCGTATGTTCTGCATCCTGCCGTTTGAGACCGAGTTTTTCCGGAAGCTTAATTATTCGGTAGATTACGTAGGAAATCCTTCTGTAGACTCCGTCGCCTATTACAAGGAGCATCAAGCGATTCCCAAAGATGCATTTATCAAAGAGGAAGGATTGGCCGACAAGCCTATCCTCGCCTTGCTATCCGGTAGCCGCAAACAAGAGATCAAGGATAATTTACCGACCATGCTGAAAGTAGCCTCCGCATATCCCGACTACCAGCCGGTAATAGCCGGAGCGCCGGGCATCGATCCCGCCTACTATCAAGAATACATAGGCTCTTATCCCGCCAAGATCGTGTTCGGTAAAACCTATCCCTTGCTACAACATAGCGCCGCCGCCTTGGTAACCTCCGGCACGGCAACCTTGGAAACCGCCCTGTTCCGGGTTCCGCAAGTCGTTTGCTACTATGTCGTGGCCGGACAGTTGGCCAGCTTTATTTTCAAGCATTTCTTCCATACGAAATACATATCCCTCGTGAACCTGATCGGGGGACGGGAGATCGTACAAGAACTATTCGGAGCCCGCTTCTCCGAATCGCAAATACAAGACGAGCTAGGACGTATCCTACAAGATCCAGCCTATCGAAAACGAATGCTAGACGGATACGACGAGATTATCCATACGCTAGGAATGCCCGGGGCTTCAAAGCGTACGGCACGGCTAATCGTTGAATCCCTTGGTTCTTAACATCTTTTATTAACGTCTTTTGCAGCATTTCACCCCGAACTTACATCTTTCCTCATAGAACGATGAAATGTGAACTTTTTAAGAAACAAAAGGAATGAAGACGTTGAGAGCTTTTTTATTGGTTATCGGGATCGCTTTAGTATCCCTCACCCTACCCTCTTGCTTAGATGACGATGACTCCTATTCTTTAGGTGATATCTGGATAGCGGTCGCTACCGTAGTACCGGAAGGTAATAACGTATATTACTTACGGCTGGACGACGGAGATAAGCTATGGCCCGCCGCCACGAACTATCCGAACTATCAGCCGAAGCCTAACCAACGTGCCTTGGTGAACTTCACGATATTGGCGGATTCCACCCAAAGTAATCTAGGAGGTTTCTCCCATTATGTCAAGGTTAACGCGATCCATAACATCCTTACGAAATCCATCGCTAAGAACGAGGGAGCGGCTAATGATTCTATCTATGGTACGGACCCGGTAAGTATTTATGAGAATAATATGTGGATCGGAGACGGATATTTGAATATCTATTTCGAGACACTCTGGGGAGGCAAGACCGCCCACTTTATCAACCTGATCCAACCGGATGCCGAGAATGATCCTTATACGCTGGAGTTTAGGCATAACGCTTACGATGATCCCCAATATACGATCGGGGCCGGACGTGTGGCGTTCAACTTGTCTTCCTTGCCGGATACCAAAGGAGAGACGGTCGATCTTGTCGTAAACTATTGGACTTCCGAAGGAAAACAGGCTTATAAATTAAAATATAATTCGGATAAGACCAAAATGGAGGATACTTCGCAAGGCTATACGAACGATAGTATCTCCAATATAACAGACATGAAATAAACCTTCCCACATAACTTTTATTTTTATCATTTAGTTCAGGAGGAGAGGCGTCGAGATGATGCCTTTCTTTTTTTTGTATTTTTACGCTACAAGATGCAACGGTCAAGGCATCACTCTCGTTTATATAAACAAATGGACAAAGTAACCGAACATCTGATCGAGGGTTGCCGCCGGGGAGACCGGAGCTCGCAACTGAAGTTGTACAAACAATACGCACAGCGATTGTATATAGCCTGCTTGCGTATCGTAGGCAACTCATCCGAGGCGGAAGAAGCCATGCAGGACTCGTTCCTCAAGATCTTCACACGCTTGGACCAATATCATGACGGGCAATGCTTTGAGGCATGGATGCATCGCATCGCCATCCATACGGCCATCGATTATGTACGCCGCCAAGCACCGGACCAAGAGGAGCTTTCCGACAATCTGGCCGAACCGGAAACGGACGGACCGGACGAGGAAGAAATCCAATATTCCGTGGCACAGATAAAGGAAGCTACCAAGAAGTTGCCGGCAGGCTACCGCATAATCCTCTCGCTTTACCTCTTTGAGGGATATGATATGGAAGAGATCGCCTCTATCCTGAAAATTCAACCGCCAAGCGTCCGTAGCCAGTACCTACGCGCCAAGCGGAAATTGTTAGACATTATAGCAGCCAATTAAACATGGATAAACTAAAGAATTTCATAGACGCGAACCGTGACGCATTCGAGGAAGATGAGATACTTCCCGAAGGCCACTTCGAACGTTTCGAGCAAAAGCTGCCGAAGCCACGGAAGAACCGTGCGGCCTTATACAGCCTTTCGGTCTTTGCCATAGCTGCCTCTATCGCTTTGTTGCTCTTATTCCGCTTGCCGGGAGGGACCGGTCTGCCGGAACCCGCGCAAAAGACCACGGCCCAGACCTGCGAGACCCAAGAGGAGATCGAGGAACTACGCCTATATTACAATATGCAAATGAACGACGTATTGGCGCAAATGAAGAAGTTGTATAAACAGGACCGGACACCGGGAGCGGAGGAGTTATTGCAAGAGAGCAAACGGATCCTCACGGATAATTATATGTTCGAGGAAACGATACTCCCTACCTTGCCTTGTTCCAACGACGGTCTTTTCGCCATGACCCAACATTACAGCAATAGCTTGGAGGGCCTCACGCTGATGCTTAAACAAATGGAACAAGTCACGGATAACCAGAAATAGTAATAACAATTAATACATATCAATCATGAACACGACACACGTAAAATTGAGTCCCGCCGTATTGCTGACTTTCGTATTGCTGCTATGCAATCTATCGGCAATAGCTAGGCCACAAGAGAAGATCAAGAAAAAAGAGATATCCCAATCCTACAGCGTAAGCGCCGGTGATCGTCTCCAAGTAGAAAACCGTTATGGAAACATCACCGTTACCCACTGGAATCAGAATACGGTAGCTATACGGGTTGAGGTAGAATGTAAGGCTCGCAGCGAGGAACGTGCTCAAGAGAACTTGGACCGTATCCAAATCGAGACCAAGAAGATAGGTGGTATTGTCTCAGCGGTCACTACGATAAAGAAGGAGATGAATAGCAATTCGAATAATGAGTCCATGACGATCAATTATTATATCCAGATGCCTCCTAAGCTCGCCGCAGACTTGAACCAGAAATACGGAAACATCAACTTGCCAAGCGATAATAACGGCAACATGGATATCCATGTAAAATACGGCAACCTGAATGCGGGTAATTTCACAGCCAACGCAATGATAGAGGCCAAATATGGTAACATCGAGGTAGGAAATCTGCAGGACGCCCAACTGGATCTGGGCTACGTAGGAACCGCCAAGATTCGCAACGCTAAAGATTTAACGATAGACAGCAAATATTCCAATCTGGATATACAGGATATACAATCTTTACGCATGGAGATTAAATATGGTAATCTCACCATTGAAAGCGTAAGCAGACTAGACATGGAGATTAAGTACAGCGACGCTAAAATCGGGACCCTTAAGGATGCATTGAATGTAAGTAGCCTTAGCTATAGTAACTTAAAGATACGGAACTTGTCTCCCTCTTTCTCGAAGGTGAACGTAGAATCCCATTATGGGAATTTAGAGGTAGCGCTTCCCGCAAAAACTTCTTTCCGGATAGTAGCGGAGAACATGAAGTATTCAAGCTGCGACGTGAACGGTTTCAATATCACCCGCAAGCATTTTGACGATGAGGATCGTGACAAGAATTACACCTATGAGATTAATGGTGGAAAGCAACCGACGATTCACTTCGAAGGAAATCGTTACGGAAATCTAAAAGTCAAGACCAATTAATCAGTTGTAGAGACGGGGCGTGCCCCGTCTCTACAACCGGATATTTTTATTTTGAGGTGTTTTGCCGGCGTATCTATTTTCTCTTCAACCAGTTATCGAGTTGTGTAAACAGGAAGAAACAAGAGATCCCGGAAGCAATCGTTAAAACAATCGGGAAATAGGCTCGCAAAGAACCTAAAACCGTTTCCGCCCCGCCCGGAGAAAGCTTAACCAAATACAAGATGCCTACTAACACAAGCATATAAGCGACAAACATGCTAAAAATGCCTACAGGTGTAAACCGTTTCTTGATATAGTACTTATATACCCGCTTCTTCTCTTGTATAATCAATGCCATAATACGGGAGTTTAATGAGGCCGAAGGTTGTTCCGCCGTCCCTCGCATCAACTTACGTGTCAAATGATCAATATCTTTCTCATTCATATTCATAACAAATCAGCTGTCTCTAATTTCATTTTATCTTGCAACACTTCATAAAACCGTTTCCGCCCACGGAATAGTTTTACTTTCACATTAGAAGCGCTCAATTCAGTGATCTGACAGATCTCTTCCACCGAGCATTCCTCCAAATAATAAAGAGTAAGCAACAAGGCCTCATCAACCGGAAGCTTTTTCAGCGTACGTGCGATCATCTCTTTCCGGTCCTCACGCTCTAATAAAGCCGTAGCCGATTCAACTTCGTCATTCGAAAGGTCTACAGGGCCCGCCTCCTCATAACTCACGAACATACGCTGTTGTCTCAAGGCCGTCAACGCCGTACGATACACGATCCTATAAAACCATGTTGAGAACTTACTATCGAAATGAAAATCGGAAAGAGCACGATACATCTTCACGAACGCATCCTGTACAGCCTCTTCTGCCTCCTCGCGATTTTCCAAGATACGAAGAGCGATGGTATAAGCCATCTTCTCATACTTCGCGACAAGGCAGGAGAAACTTTGCGTGTCCCCTGCCAAAATACGTTCTATCCACTTTCGCTCATCCATCCGGTATCGTTTATTCTTCCAGACGCATTTTCTTCTCGTCTTCCAATCTCTCCTTCTCCATTAAAGAACGGGAAAGAAAGAAATAAATTATAAAAGCTACTCCACCGAACATAATCGTAATAGCCGGAACTAACAAAAAGAACCAATCGCTATCGTAAGTGAAAGCAGAGTCGACCATCATACCGACAATCACACCCAATGACAAACCGATCATAAAAATACCGTTACGCAGGGTATTATAACGATTAGGCCTTCTCTCGGGCCGCATAGCCTCTTCCAACACAATTCCTTTCTCAATCATCGCCATCTTTTCCTCATGCTTACTTTTAATGGTCATGTAACTAGCGATAATACCTAACAATACCGGCATACCTACCGCACAAATAACACCTAAAATAGGAATCCACAACTCGTTCATATCTTTTATTCTTTAAAGGTTTAATAAATTATTCGCTTTTATCAATAAGACATGAGCAATCACAAATCGGTTACAAAAAAGAGAAGAAATTTTATACATGCACAAATAAAAGAAGCGAACTCCATCCATTTATGAAGTTCGCTTCTTGGGAAAGTTATTTATCGTCTTTTTAGATACTTACGCAAGTTCACCTCTTACGATCTCTTCTTTGTCCTTATCCCAGTACATCGTACGTCCTTCCAGATAAGCGCGAGTACCCATATGAGCGGTCATAGCCTCTTGAAAAGCGGCGTCGATATTACAGCTAGGAGTCTTGCCTTGACGGATACATTCTAGCCACTCACGGATATGCAAGTGAGTCGTATCATAACGTTTACCATTTACATACGTATACAGCAAACCACGTTTAGCGAAATACAACTCCGTAGGAGATGTAACGGAATCCGAGCTATTTTGTCCCGGTACATAGGTATAGAACGGGGTATCTGTAGGAATAATACCTTCCTTGATCTTATCCGCATAACGAGTGGAATCTTGGTCAACCGTAATAGCCAAGATATTGGAAACCTCCATAGAAGCATCATGCCCCATGAACACCTTGCCACGGTTACGGCTACTTGCCAATGTAGCGCTATACAACATCGTCAAGTCACGATCCGGCCACTCGAAAGTAGTCTGCAATACATCAGGTACCGTACGTCCGTCCTTGAAGAAATAAACACCGCCGGATGAAGTAGCGGAATGAGGTATACCCACATGCATGATCTGGTTGACAGCGTCATACTCATGTGTCAACAAGTCACCGGAAAGGCCTGTACTATAATCCCACCAGCAACGCCAGCGGAAGAAACGTTCCAGACTGAACTTGCTACGCTCGTCCGGACCGATATATCTTTCAAGCTTGTTGGATGTCATATAATCCATATATTCCTTAATACGCTCAGGATCACCCTCGAACTGCTTCCAATCAATCGTATTAGGATTAGAGCCTTCGATAATATCATATACCCAAGCACCATTTGGAGAGTTACGGTTCGTACAAACCTCGATCAAGTTAACAGGACCTAATAATCCGTTACCGATAATCTCCTCGGCCTTCTGATAACAGTCGGTCTGACGCCCTTGGTGACCTAACTGAAATACAACGCCGGTCTCTTTGATCACTTGGCGAACCATATACGTCTCAGGAACCGTCCATGATAACGGTTTCTCGCAATATACATGCTTTCCGGCACGTGCCGCAGCCATAGCGATCGTGCTATGCCAGTGGTCCGGACCAGCGATAATAACGGCATCCACATCCGGAGCCGTTACCAACTCTTGATAAGTCCGGTAACGTTTCGGAGCAGGCCCGAACTTACCGCCGCTACCCTCACGATGGATATTGGAACCGGTCAATACAGCGGCCTCACCATATACATCAAATATATCACAAACCGCGGTTATCTCAATATTCAGATCATCTTGCTCCATATATTGCTGATAACGCGTGTCTTTCTTATTCAACTTATTAGCTTCTTTCATCTTATCGATCCAAGAAGGCTCAGCGAAACCTGCGGCACGCATCAATTGCTTTCCACGAATACCGAAGCCGACCAAACCGATACGGATCTTCTTGCCATCGCCTTGCGGCTCCAAATAGGAGGCCTGTCTGTTACTTACCTGAAATACATCTGATATGTTACGGCCTCTTAAAGCGTCTTTCCTTTTTTGGTAAACGCCATATGCCAAAGCACCTAAGATAGGCACTGTAGCCAATGTCTTCAATGTGTCCCGACGTCCTTTATCGGGCATTTGCTCCTGAGAAGGAGTATTCTTTGCATCTTCTGTTGCCATGGGTATCAAATAAATTTAAGTTTATGCAATATCGGACACACACGTCCTAACACACGATCGAATCCTATGATTTGTGATGTAGGGAATACGCACATCAAGCCTAAAGCGGCGAACTCCACAAGGTTCTTGTCAATCCATAAATAAGAGCCTTCAAACGGCATCATATAGCTCGCTCCCACAAAAGAGGGGTGGGATAACGTGTACATAGCGAGAAGAATCATACCTCCAACAGAAGATAAACGATACAAACAGCCTAAAGTCAAGCCTAGGCCGATCAATAACAGAGCCCACTCATTCAAGAGGTTGATAGTTGTCATCAAACTGTCGTCTTGAGTCAATTTGATAAAAAATGAAGCAGCGGGACCCTTTGAATCGAGTAGATAGGGTAGAGATGTCCATTTTGGGTTCATGATTTTTACTAGGCCTTCATACATAAAGTGCCAACCTATAAAAAGACGCAGCATCATCAGCCAAGTCATCTGCGCTTTCGTGTAACCTTGTTCTATTTTCATTTCTTGGTCCTAAAAAATTGGTTTAGAAAAAGTCGATTATTAAAAACACAACACCCGAAGCTAAAATCATAGATTTAGGCCTCGGGCGTTATTTATGCTAAAATGTGCTTGATACGATTAATCCAAAACTTTAACAGTAATGTTACGGAACCAAACATCATCCCCGTGGTCTTGAAATCCGATGAAACCTTCTTTGTTAGCGCCACCGCAATTCAACAACAACTCATAAGCCAACGGCCATTTGTCTTTGCTAAATTTGCTGTTATCCAACATTTCTTTCCATTGCGGAGTCCACAAGTGATACTCAACAACAGGTTCATCGCTATTCAAATAGTGAACAACTGTACCCTTATAGCACATGATCTTACCCTTGTTCCACTCACCGAACGGTTTTGCGTTCTGCGGTTTAGCAGGAATCATGTCATACAAAGAAGAAGATTTACGGTTGCCATCCTTACCTAACTTAGCGTCCGGATGGTTCTCGTTATCCAATACTTGGTACTCAGGAGCAGAGATGTAAGAAGGTTGTCCTTCTACCTCTTGAATCATGATGAATACACCAGAGTTAGATCCTTTACCTACTTTCCATTCGAACTCAAGCTCGAAGTTACCCAACTTATGAGCGAAGATCAAGTCCCCACCGTTGGAAGCACCAGCCTCACCAGCACCAGAGCCATTGATTTTGATCGCTCCGTCCTCGATTGTCCAAGCACCCGGAACGTCAGCACGGTCATAACCTCTCCAGCCATTGAATGTCTTACCATCGAAGATCACATATCTACCCTCTTTATCTTTCGGGAAAGTCGTGATATCTACAGTAGGAAGATCTGTCATGAGCTTGTACTCAGGAGCTGCGGCTTCTGTTGTAGTCTCAGCAGCTGCAGGAGCTTCTTCTGTTTTCTTTCCACCACCACAAGATGTAAAATAACACATCATGATAGCAGCACTTGCTAATAATACTGACTTTTTCATTTTATTTATTGAGTTAAAACTATTATCTCGGCATATCTACCAGCTTCCAACCGTCACGATAATTGTGCTTAATCAAACCTGCAGCAAATTCTTGAGCGTTGATAGGATCCGTCCACACTGTCTTAAATTTCGGGTCGCCATCGATAACCTCGAAGGTATCTTTCTGGATAATCTTGATCGTATCATTCGGATCGATATTCGTAAATCTCATGTTAGGACCATCCCACAACAATTCTTTATTCAATCTTTGTAAACGAACAGCCAATACACCCATTACAACCATTTCATTGAACGGACCAGCCTCCAAGAAGTTAGACTTCGTCTGAACACGGCTACCAGCGCTTTCCTTACAAGCACGGATCCAGTCTTGTTCGTGACCACCCTTCATAGCATCTTTCACACGGCGCAATGTTTGAGGAACGTTCGGTTTACGACCAGATAACAACCATGGGTTAACACCGTAGCAACCGCAGATCAATGTATCTTTCGTACCGTGGAAGATACACAATCCACCACCTTCACCCATCAATTCCTTACCTTGAGGGAATCCTTCTGGACGATCCGGCATCATACCACCATCATACCAGTGAACTTCAACCTCCGGCATAGCTACCTTCGGCATATTATCACGAGCCGGGAATACCAACTTAACATGCTGAGCGTTAGGAGCACAGTCTTGTAATAACAATGTAGAAGAACCTTGTACTCTTGTCGGATAGCCTAAATTCAAGCCTTTGAATACCGGATGCAAGATGTGGCAAGCCATATCACCCAACGCACCTGTACCATAATCCCACCATCCGCGCCAGTTCCAAGGATGATATGTCTTATTAAACGGTCTCAATTTAGCAGGACCCGTAAACAAATCCCAATTCAATGTAGAAGGAATCTTATCTACTTTCTCAGGAGCGTTCAAACCTTGCGGCCAAATAGGACGGTTGGTAGCGCATTCTACTTTAGTAACCTCACCAATCTCACCATTCCAAATCCATTCGCAGATCAAATCTACACCTTCAGCCAATGAAGAACCTTGGTTACCCATCTGAGTAGCTACGTCATACTTCTTAGCCAAGTTCGTAAGCAAACGGGACTCATAAACAGAGTGAGTCAACGGTTTCTGAGTGTATACGTGTTTGCCAAGCGTCATAGCGTCAGCCGTGATCATGGCATGAGTATGGTCGGCGGTAGCTACCAACACAGCGTCGATAGATTTACCCATCTCATCATACATCTTACGATAATCCCAGTATTTCTTAGCTTGAGGATGACGGTCGAATACCGGTTTCGCATACTTCCAGTCAATATCACAAAGAGCTACGATATTCTCGGTAGTCTCCATGTTCTTTAAGTTAGCGTTACCCATACCTCCGATACCTACACCGGCAATATTCAATTTATCAGTTGGAGCGATATGACCATGGGTTTTACCTAGGACCGCACTCGGAACAATAGTCAAAGCTGCTGCGGCAGCCGTACCTTTTTGAAGAAAAGATCTTCTAGTAATGTTTGACATAGTAATAATTTTTTATAGATTAGCACTTAACAATGATATTTCATGTGTCTTTACACCTTTACAGGCAACAAATTGTCGCAAATATAGCCAATGCTGTATTATTGACAAGATCAAAAGACCGCTTTCTTATTTAAAATAGTTTTTTTTAACAGACAGGATAGATCTTATTTATAATTTCATAAATATTATCTATAGGATTGGGGGTATTTTATTAACGCAGTTTGGATATATTTGTAAAAACATGAAAACATATTCATATTAACAACTGTTATCTTAAATGAGAACAACTATATGAAAAAAGAATCTGCATTCATACGAATATATCGCTTTTATCTGGAAGGATTCCGGGAGATGAAGCTGGGCAAGACTCTTTGGCTAATCATTCTAGTCAAATTGTTTATCATGTTTTTTATCCTGAGATTATTCTTCTTTCCTAATTATCTCGGGCAATTCGATAGCGATAGTGAGAAGGAGAACCACGTATCGAACGAACTCATACAACGGGCAATAAATCCTTAAAACATTAATAAATATGATTGAAAACATTGACACTTCATTGATCGATTGGTCGAGGGCTCAATTTGCCCTTACTGCCATGTATCATTGGCTCTTCGTGCCACTAACACTAGGACTTGGCGTTATCCAAGCTATTATGGAGACGATTTATTATCGGACAGGTAATGAGGCATGGAAAAAGACCGCCCAATTTTGGATGAAATTATTCGGTATCAATTTCGCTATCGGTGTCGCTACGGGATTGATCCTCGAGTTCGAGTTCGGAACCAACTGGTCTAACTATAGTTGGTTTGTCGGGGATATCTTCGGGGCACCTTTGGCTATCGAGGGAATTCTCGCCTTCTTTATGGAAGCTACCTTTATCGCTGTTATGTTTTTTGGTTGGGACAAGGTTAGCAAACGCTTTCATCTCGCCTCCACTTGGCTGACGATTATCGGTGCTACTCTTTCCGCTCTCTGGATCTTGATCGCTAACGCATGGATGCAATATCCGGTCGGTATGCATTTCAATCCGGATACGGTCCGTAACGAGATGTTCGATTTCTGGGCCGTAGCCTTATCGCCTGTCGCCATTAATAAGTTTTTCCATACGGTATTGTCCGGTTGGATCGTAGGCGCCTTGTTCGTACTAGGAATCAGCTGCTGGTATTTATTAAAGAAACGGAATACCGAATTCGCTTTGTCAAGTATCAAGGTCAGCGCTATATTCGGGTTGGTAGCCTCCATCCTTATTATCTGGACGGGTGATGGCTCCGCTTACCAAGTCGCTCAAAAGCAGCCGATGAAACTAGCCGCCATGGAAGGTCTTTATGAGGGTGGCAACGGAGTAGGACTCGTAGGTATCGGCATCTTAAATCCGGCAAAGACGAGTTATCTGGATAACCAGAACGCATTTATTTTTGACATTAAGTTCCCCAAGCTCCTCTCCTTCTTAGCAGAACGTGACATCAACGCATACGTTCCGGGTATCGTAAACTTGATAGAGGGAGGCTATACGACCAATAAGGGAACGGTAGCGCTCTCCGCCAAAGAAAAAATTGAGAAAGGTAAAGCCGCTATCAAAGCGTTAGCTGATTATCGTAAAGCGGTCAAAGATAAAGATACCGCAGCCGCCGGGCAATACAGGGTAACTTTGGAAGAGAATTTCCCCTATTTCGGATATGGTTATATTAAGGATCCGGCAGAGTTAATCCCGCATGTAGGATTGACATTCTATTCTTTCCGTGTGATGGTGATCCTTGGTTGTTTCTTCATCTTACTATTCATTATTACGTTGATATGGGATAAAAAAGGGAAAATCGCTAATACACGTTGGTTGCAATACGTGGGCCTATGGTCTATACCTTTAGGATATATAGCGGGACAAGCCGGTTGGATCGTAGCGGAGATAGGACGTCAGCCTTGGGCTATACAGGATATCTTGCCGACCAGCGCTTCGATATCCAAGTTAAACCCGTCCTCGGTACAGACCACTTTCTACCTGTTCCTTATCTTATTTACGATCCTGCTGATCGCAGAGATTGGAATCATGGTTAAGGCCATCAAGAAAGGGCCGGAAGCTGCCGCCCACTAATTTTCAATTTTCAAATATCAATTCTTAATTAGAAAGTCCTATGGATAGTACATATATATTGTTACAACATTACTGGTGGTTTCTGGTATCTCTACTGGGAGCGCTATTAGTATTCCTTCTTTTTGTACAAGGAGGCCAATCTCTACTCTTCACTATCGGCAAGACGGAGATACAGCAAAAAATGTTATTGAACTCGACCGGGCGTAAGTGGGAGTTTACTTTCACTACGTTGGTCACTTTCGGAGGTGCTTTCTTCGCCTCTTTCCCTTTATTTTATTCCACAAGCTTCGGCGGAGCCTATTGGGTATGGATGCTGATCTTACTTTGCTTCGTGATACAAGCTGTATCTTACGAGTATCAAGCGAAAAAAGGCAACTTACTCGGGAAAAAGACGTATCAAGTATTTCTTATGATCAATGGTATAGCAGGTCCGATCTTACTCGGAACCGCTGTAGCGACCTTCTTTAACGGCGCCGAATTTATTGTTAACAAAGAACAGTTGACTGATGTAGCCATGCCCGTCATTTCCACGTGGGCCAATCCTTGGCATGGATTAGAGGCGGCTTTGGTATTTTGGAATTTGTGCCTAGGACTGGCAGTTTTCTTCTTGGCACGAGCTCTGGCCCTACTCTATTTTATCAACAATATCGATGATCCAGAGATTGTCGCTAAAAGCCGGAAACAATTGATACCGGAGACAATCTTGTTCCTCGTCTTTTTCTTGACATTCTTGATCCGTTTATTGTTGGTGGACGGTTTCGCTGTAAACCCGGATACCGGAGAAGTATTTATGCAACCGTATAAGTATTTTATGAACCTGATCGAGATGCCAATCGTGTTAGCTGTATTATTGATTGGCGTGGTTGGCGTGTTATTCGGCATAGGGAAAACGATATTCTCGAAGACTTGGAGAAAAGGCATCTGGTTCGCGGGAGCAGGGACTGTCTTGACCGTATTAGCTTTATTACTTTGCGCAGGATGGAATAATACGGCTTACTACCCATCTTTGGCGGATCTACAAAGTTCATTGACGATCCAGAATAGTTGCTCAAGCCCATTCACGTTGAAAGTAATGAGCTATGTATCTATTCTCGTCCCATTCGTATTAGCCTACATTTTCTATGCTTGGAGAGCGCTTGATCTACATAAGATCAATAGTAAGGAAATGCAAGAAGGAGGTCATACCTATTAAATAATGTGCCAATTAAATAATATGCCAATGTGCCAATATGTCAATGTGCCAGTGAGAATGCAAGTGATAGTATCTTAATTGACACATTAGCATATTGGCATATTGCTACATTGGCACATTAATTTATTGCCTTTGGAAGTCCGCCTCTTTTGTCCACTTAGGCATCTCATCATTGTTGGCGATAACTAAACCGATACTAAACATTAAGTTCATATCTTCCATAGCCCCATCAAAATCCCACCAAGATTCATCATACTCATCATTCGGTTGGTGATACCGGTAAACTTTCGGTTTAGCCTCATGGCGTGCTTTATCCACGTAATCCTTACCGCCACCAACTAAAATCGTAGGTACGCCTTTTTTCACGAAATTAAAATGATCGGAACGGAAATAACCACCCGCAGGATCTTCGGTAATAACCTTCACGGTCCGTCCTTGTGCCGAGGCCATAGCGATCACCAAGGCATCTGTATCCGTCTTGCCCGCTGCCCGGAGAGAAACATCATGGGTTCGCTCACGTGGGGCCGTGCCGTCAAAATTCAAGTTAATAGCTGTTTTAGATAACGGGAACAAAGGATGCT
Source organism: Parabacteroides sp. KHUB-02 (assembly GCF_056640955.1). Classification (NCBI taxonomy): domain Bacteria; kingdom Pseudomonadati; phylum Bacteroidota; class Bacteroidia; order Bacteroidales; family Tannerellaceae; genus Parabacteroides; species Parabacteroides sp. KHUB-02. The sequence continues at coordinate 3,220,398 of NZ_JBWQEV010000001.1, forward strand.
CACAATAGTACTGAGAACCTAATAAGCCACATTCCTCGGAAGTCACCGCCACGAATACGATAGAGCGACGAGGACGAACAGGCAATGATTGATATTTCTTAGCTAATAGTATTAAGGTAGCCACACCCGAAGCATTATCACTAGCGCCATTATAGATACTATCCCCATCTATCGGAGTACCGATCCCAAAATGATCCCAATGAGCGGTAAAAACCAAGTATTCATCTTTCAAGTCCGTGCCCGGTAAAACAGCCGCCACATTATGAGACTCGCCTACGGTCATCTTTACATTTAATATAACCTTACTCTTCGCCTTCATCGTAAAACTCTTGAAACCCGGTTTCTTCGCCGCGGCAATCGTCTCATCAAAATTCAATCCGCTAAGGGCGAACATTTTCTTGCAAGCCTCCTCCGAGAGCCATCCCTTCATGCCCAAAGCTTCCGCATTCATTGTCTCCGAGCAAAGAGCGATATTTGTCTGCACGTGAGAAGCCTGACAGACCTTCCAACCATACGAAGCGGCCGCCTCGTTATGAAGAACCAATAAACCTGCGGCACCTTGGCGTTGCGCCTCCTCGAACTTATAAGTCCAACGACCATAATAGGTCATGTTCTTTCCGCGAAACAAAGACGCGTCATAAAAACCGGGATCATTCACCATAGCGATAACGATTTTCCCCTTCACGTCTACATTCGCATAATCGTTCCAACCATATTCCGGCGCATTAATACCAAACCCACAGAACACATAATCCGTAGTAGGGATAACTACCTTTTCAGTCCCCCGGTTCGTCCAAACGACAATATCATCCGAGAACTTCAAATCCATAGAGTCTTTCGCGCATTTCACCGTGATCTTATCCTTTACCGGACGGGTAAAAGTAGATATTTCCTTCACCGGCTGGAAATAACTATCGCCATTAGCAGGCTGAAGACCTAGTTTCTTAAATTCATCAGCGATGTAATGGATTGTTTTCGTCTCATACTCGGTCAAAGGCTTACGCCCTCCGAACTCATCCGAGCCTAAAGTCTTTACTCGTTCCTTAAAAAAAGCCAAATCTTCCTCATAACTCTGGGCCATAACAGATACGCCCATAGCGAGCATCAGGAAGAAAACAGAGATAAAATTCTTGTTCATAATCGTAGATTGTTAAATGACATAATTTATTAGATATAGGTATTTAGATTTCAAAATAACAATAAAAAAAGGAAACGGCGAAGCTCACGCTTGGCCGTTTCTACATTTAACCGTTTTAAACAAAAAGAAAAAGTTAGTTAAGGCTTAGAAAAAAATATCTTAAGTCTATTTACCGACTGTATATTCGCTTTCCCGAAGGACAGCAAACAAATATATGGAATCCACCTCATCCTGCATACATTACACTTTGTTTTTTTGTTATTTTTCACAGAACAGAAATGCTTTTGTATTATCTTTGCACTCAATTATTCCCATAGACAACAAATGGCTGATTTTGATATAAACATATTGGGATGCGGTTCCGCATTGCCCACGACACGCCATCTGGCGACTTCTCAAATAGTAGATTTACGAGATAAACTATACATGATCGACTGCGGGGAAGGCACGCAAGTGCAAATGCGTCGTATGCGTATAAAATTCAGCCGTTTAAATCATATCTTCATCTCCCACCTACACGGAGATCATTGCTTCGGGCTACCGGGATTGATCTCTACATTAGGTATGCTGGGACGTAATGGAGAACTTGTTATTCATGGGCCGAAAGAGATCGAGAGCTATATGCGTCCGGTACTTGATATCTTTTGCAAAGGGTTGCCTTATGAGATCCGTTTTAACTTAATCGACCCGACAACTCATTCGTTGGTTATGGAAGATCGCTCCTTAAGCGTTTATTCCATTCCGTTAAAGCACCGTATACCCTGTTGTGGCTATTTATTCGCCGAGAAAGCCAAAGAAGCGCATATCATCCGGGAGATGACAGATTTCTATCAAGTTCCCGTCCGTATGATGCAAGAGATCAAAAGGGGCGCTGATTTCGTCACCCCGGAAGGAGAGGTAATCCCGAATGCCCGCTTAACCCGTCCTGCCGTCGCTCCCAAACGGTATGCTTATTGCTCGGATACAGCTTTTCACCCATCTATAATCCCCATCATTGAAGGGGTGGATTTATTATACCACGAGGCGACTTTCGCTGAATGTGACGCCGCACGTGCGAAAGAGACCTTCCACTCTACCGCTCGCCAAGCGGCCGAGATTGCTTATAAAGCCCAAGTGAAGCGATTGGTTATCGGTCATTACTCGGCTCGTTACGAGAATATGGCACCGTTAAAGAAAGAAGCAGACAAGATATTTCCCGGCACGATCTTAGGAGAGGAAGGTATGAGGCTTAGCGTATAATCATACATCCGTTTTACGAAATAAAGCTAATTACTTTCTAATATGCGGAAAACTTTCTACATTTGTACGAATTTAGGGACAAGTAAATGAAGCTTATACATATCATCGCTTTGGCACTTGCATTCTCCGCAAGTTATCCGGTTTACGCGCAAGCTAATAAATCGGGAGTCAAGACATTTACTTCTAGGCAAGAAGATCCCTCTCCTATCGAAATCACGGCCTACGAGAATCGCATCAAGGTAGAGAACGCTCCTGTCGGGAGTATCTTGGAAATCTACAGTGTCGTAGGCATCAAGGTGAAAGAAATCGAAGTCAAGCAGTCCACCGCCGAATATGTCGTAGATATCGCAAAGGGATATTATATCATCCGCATTGGCGATACGGTACGCAAGGTGGCGATACGATAAATAAAAGCCCCATAGGATAAATCCCACGGGGCTTGTTTTTTGATCCGCTCTCTCTTCTCACGAGGATACCTGCGGAAGAACTTTTAATTACTTTAGTATTAATATGCCACGTGTTCACCCGTCACGGGATACTTTTTTATTGTGGCATAGTTATTTAATTATATATATTACATAAAGGCGGGTCTCCCCGCCTCTATTATTTTAAGCTATACGGCTTATCTTATTTAACGACTGTCTTAACAGCCTCTTCACCATCAACAGCTACTGCTACGATACCAGCAGGTACGGAGATTGTAGCGTTATCAGAAGTAAGAACTGTCTCAGCGACAACCTTACCTAAGATGTTAGTGATAACTACAGACTTGCCAGCGGCACCTTGAACAGTTACAGTACCGTTACCAGCTACTACAGATACGCCTTCTACAGAAACTTCATCGTTAGAAGTTACCATATCCTCAGCGTCTGTCTTCTGGTATGCGTTGAATACCAATGCACCGTCACCACCAGTCTTAGCAGCCTCGAATGTAGCGGCCTTGTCGGTCAATACTAAACATCCATTATGCATCTTCAACCAAGCGGCAGCATTTTTAGGAGCGATTGCACGAGAAGCGTCACCAGCTACGGTCTGATATTGAGTATCAGTTGCGCCATATACGTTAGACTCGATCAAGAATGAGTTGTTCTCACCCTCTTTACCATCTACATAAGCGATAGCAGCCAAATCAGGATTTACATAACGGAATGACCAAGTTACATTCTTATGCTTGTCACCTGTCAATACGTTGATGAAGCTAGCGTAGTTCTTGTGGTAGTCTGCGCTGATCGCCTCGATACCCTCGTTCTTCAATTGCTCAGCAGTCATACCTTTGTATTTGCCAGTCAAAACAAACAAAGTATCACCGTATTGAACGGCAGGAACGAAACCTACGCGAGTATAGCTACTGTTAGAAACAGCCTTGGTATTGAACAAATACGGGTTAACAGAAGCAGCGATGTTTGCTTTAGCTGAGTCAGAGAAGTTAACCAAATACTTACCATAGATGAAAGCCGGAGTCTTCACATGAACGGCATGTACACATTGATATGGATCATCTGTAACTTTACCGTCAGCAGTGATGTGATTATTTGTAGTCTCCGTACAAGGAATGATCTTCTCACCCTCGATCAACTCACGATAAGCAGAAACCAAGTATTGAGGTTTAACCTTACCTGCGCCACGAGTCAACCAAGCGGTATCGATACGGAAGGCCAATTTACCATTTGCTTTATCTTTATTCCAGATACCAGCGTAATCAACAGTCTCCGTAGTCAAGTTCGGGTTCCACTCATCCATCAAGTATTCCTGACGAATAGACTCAACGAAATACAAGCTATCTGTTGAGTTATCAGCATTCTCACCTACAAGCTTATTATCGAACTGACGATACAACGGAGTCTGATCCGGAGCGATATAGAAAGCAGAAGTTCTTGTCTCTTTCAAGGTCTGAGCCTTCAAGGAAGCGTTAGCGTCATAGTCAGAAACACCAGCCTTATAGTTACGGATGATACCATTTGTACTAGCCTCCAAGATCGCATAGTAATGATTATAGCCAGCACCTTCCGCCAACTCAATACAGTTGTTCTCCTTGAAGTAAACCGAATCCGAAGATGCATTCAACTTACTTACAGTGTATTTGTTCTCTTTAGCCTCATCGTAGTTACCGAAGATCGCTCCATCATAAGAAATCTGGTACATCTTTCTAACCAACTGAGCCAAGCCCGGGATTCTGCCCTTGTCACCATTGATAGCGGAAGGATTATAACCATAAGCATGTTCTTTGCCTTTAGTCTGGATCTTGAACGCAGTCATACCATCCTTTACAGTCATCGTAGAATCTTTCACGACAGCGATGTATTTGTCTGTCGCATATGGATGCCAGTAGTTGAATGTATACTTGTTGATCATCAACTCTTCTTCAGACAGATTCTTGTAACCAAGATATTTATCGCTATAGTACTTCTTATCTACCGGTACAAATTCCAAAGAATCTCCAGCGAAGTTTGAAGCATAGTAATATTTAGCACCTACATTCTTATTCAACTGAATACCAGAATAAGTAACTGCTGGAGAATACTCACGGTTCCAAGCATTGATCGGAGAAACATTATTCTTATCCGTAGCGTTCACCTTCAATACAACCCATTGATAAGCCGGCATATGATTAGCATCCTGTAAGTCCAAAGTCACCCATTCTGCTGTATTCGTTTGCTCTACGTTATTAACCCAAGTAGTATCGTTATGGATAGGGACTGACAAATACTTACCAGTCTTAGCGCTCTTGATCAAATATACGCCATCAGCGATAGAAGTCTTCGTTGTCGTATAAGTGCCACAGCCCTTATAGTTCAAAGCGATCTCAACCTCTTTCTTGAAATAGATCGTAGCGATACGGATTTGGTCAGCCTTAACCAAGTCTTGAACAGTTACGTAGTTTGCTTTTCCATATTGATCAACATCCGCATTGGTAGCATTAACAGAATTAGTACCGTCAAACGTACCATCGGCTTTTAACTTAATGATTTCCGCAGTATTAGCTGCAATAGCCGCACCAAACTTACCGTTCTTGCCATCCTTCGTATAAGTAACTTGCTTAACCTGAATAACCAAGCTATCTTTTGCAGGGAAGTAAACGAAACGGAACTTAGATTGATCTTTCAAAGCTGTGCCCAATGTATCAGCTACTGTATGCTTCGTCGTTCCAGCTGCGTTCAATTTAGCATAAGTAAGTTGTTTTGTGTTGAAACCTAAGAAACGAGCACCATTCTCATTTACATAAGCAGTATCTACATAAACGAAAGTAGAATCAGCTTTCTTACCTGTAATGATACGCAACCAAGAAGGGTCTACCGTACCGTTATCCTCTGCATCTACAGCGAAGAACTTAGCGTCGTCCGTGAAATAATTCTTCAAAGTAGTGTTATTCTTGTCGTCAACGAATGTCAGCTTAACACCCTTATCAGCGGTTTGAGTTCCGAAGATTGTATTAACAGCATTCGCGTTCATTACGATTGAATCCGGTTCTACCAAAGTGAATTTAGTAAATACAGAACCAGTTTGAGCATCTGCTTGAGCAGTTGTAGCAGTCGCTTTTCCTAACACGAATACATTTGATGTATTAAGCTTAAGACCAACCACTGAATCTGCGTGGAAATAAGAATACAAAGTAGCAGGGTTCATCGCATCCTTATAAGTCGCAGAGAAAGCCCAATCTTGCATCTCACCACCTACGACAGCACCAGTTGCAGCATATGTAGCACCCGAAGCAGGTTTAGCCGCACCATTCAGCGCTGTACCGGCATACGCAACATCCAAACGCTGACCTGTAGCCTTATTCGTGAAGTTGTAGACAGGAGCTTTTCCATAACCCTCAGCAGTTACCTCAACACACCACAAGGAATACGCAAGAGTGTCGGGATTTGCAGCAATCTGATTATACGTCAACGGAAGAAGCTTGCCGTCCTTGTCCATTGTAAGGACCTTGTCTGTGCCAGTAGTTGCCCCAGTGACATCAACCGCCAACTGATATAAACCATCAGCAGCGACAGTCTTCACGGGTCCTCCCGCATTAGCCGTCACCGCACCCAGAAGCGCAGCACCAGCCAAAAGAGTAGAAAACTTTTTGTTCATAATTCTAAAATTAATATTAATACTAGTGTTTATTAAGATAATCAGCTCATTACGTTATCGTATCGATTGCTTTGTCATTCAAAAACGACTAGTTTAAACGAAGGTTTTAATCTTGCGTTTTATAAGGGGTAAATAGAAAGGTTTGTTGAAGGAATCGCTTGTTTCGTAAAGGATAACCTATCCTATTGATAAGAAAGAGAATAAGCTGTAAAAAAATAGCCCGGAAGGGTTGCAAGTATCGAAGAAACGCGTACCTTTGCAAATGACTAAAAGAATCGTTCGTTTAAACTAGTCGTTTCCATACTCCAGATATCATTTCAATCTATTATTCATCAACTTTTATAGTATAGCATTAATAATGTACAGGCGTACATTAATATTATATTAAACAAGTCATCCGGAATTTACGGATTGTCATTATGACACTTTGTAAATTAAAGCCCTTGAGAATCGAATTTTCCGGGAGATTATACATATAGTTCCGTAAAACGAGAAAAAATATTCGCAAGTAGTTATTCCATAATAAGATAACGGAATACGCCCTTTCATTCTGGCGAAAATTATTCATCCTAATTCATATTCTTAAGGCTAAAACCTATAATTCATCCGTATGTGAAGGCTATTTCTATCGTATGCGATAGGGATTACTACCGTATGTATCACCTAATACATACGGTTATGTCGGCTAAAACATACGGTTGCGTCGGCTAACGCATATATTCGCGTGGGCAAACACCACCTTTCTCACCGGAAAAGCGACCTTTTACCTATAAATAAGAGACAAAAAGGCCCTTTTCACCTATTTCTTCTCTCTGGTTAGACTTCTCCAAAGAAGAGGTATGTCAAACAAACAGCCTTGTTTCGCACAAACTGTCATGATTATCGCCGCTTCGCTTACCATCCATCCGCAAGGGCTATAACAGAATAATCGACATAGAAAAGCCCCGCAGGATAACTGAACCGCATCCCAAAGCCACTGAGAAGACATTGTTGATTCCGGTATAAAGAGGCTTTCCAAGTGATTAGTTATTCACTTCCCAAGCCGTTAGTTATTCACTTCAACAGCCAATGAGAGGGCCCGTTTATTGGTTATCAAGGCCTGTACAGGCACATGTTTCCCGCATTTAAAATAAGCTCTGGCTTACATTTGACGCGGAAAGCCTCATTAACCCACCTTTAGCTTTAAGGCTGTATCCTTTATGCGTTCACTATATCTCGTCTTCACTCAAACTACACAAGGTGTTTCCGAAAAAAGACGTTCGTGTTTTTTTAAAGCCTAAATGAATGCCCCATATAATAAAAATCGTATCTTTATCGCCAAAGATGGAAAAGAGCCATCTATATCCTATTAATCACTAAAACCTATAAACACTATGGGAAAATTTATCAACCCCTTCACCGATTTCGGCTTCAAGCACATATTCGGTAGGGAAATGGACAAGGACATACTAATCGAGTTCCTGAATGACCTCCTCGAAGGGGAGCATACGATCATGGACCTGAGGATCATGAACAATGAGCGATTGCCCGAGACAGAGCAAGGAAGGAAAGTCATCTTCGATATCCATTGCGAGACCGACAAGGGCGAACGGATCATAATCGAGATGCAGAACAGGGAACAGCCCCACTTCAAGGACAGGGCCTTATACTACCTCTCGCACTCGGTGGTGGAACAGGGTATAAAGGGAACATGGGACTATGAGCTGGCGGCCGTGTACGGAGTATTCTTCCTGAACTTCACGCTCGACGAAGAGAACGGGTCAGACAAAAACGGGAAGGAGGGAAAATTCCGAAGGGACATCATATTGGCGGACCGGGAGAACGGACAGGTATTCAACCCCAAGTTCCGCCAAATCTATATTGAGCTTCCTCGATTCAGCAAAGAGGAGGAAGAATGCGAGACAGATTTTGAACGTTGGATTTATGTACTAAAGCATATGGATACATTAGACAGAATGCCTTTCAAGGCACGCAAGGCCATATTCGAACGGTTGGAACGCATCGGATCCATGGCGAACCTCACCCCCAAACAACGGGCGCAGTACGAGGCGGAGTGGAAGATGTATAATGATTATTATAACACCTTGGATTTCGCCGTTGAGAAAGGCATGAAAAAAGGAATGGAAGAAGGATTGCAAGAAGGATTGCAAAAAGGAAAAGAATCTACGGCACGTAATATGAAAGCCGAGGGAATAACCCCTCTTATCATCCAAAAATGCACCGGCCTTTCCCTTGAGGAAATAGAGCGACTATAAAACAAAATCCCTTCAGCCTCCATCCGTTTTTAACGTATAGTTATCAAAGGAAGAGACTGAAGGGATTTTTTATATTTATAAACGATCTAAAAGCTACTCCTCACGCTGCTTCTTCCATTCCTCCGCACACTCTTCCAAGGCCTTATACCAAGCCTGGCCGAACTTACGGATCAAGGGCTCCTTGAGGAACTTATAAACCGGCAATTGCTCTTTCTTTCCTAAGATCTCCGCTGCCTTACAAACGCTCCAGCGATGATAGTTCACGGCCTTGAAATCCCGATACTGAGTGACACGTATCGGGTAAAGATGGCAAGAAACAGGCTTATAGAAATCCGTCTTACCTTCCCGGTATGCTTTCTCGATAGCGCATTTACAAGTACCATCGGCGTCGTAACAGGTAAAGACACAATCCTTGCCGTTCACGATAGAGGTAACCGTATCGCCTTCCTCATCGATATAAGCTACGCCTTGCTTATGAATGACCTCTTGAGCTTTCGGGGATAAATCATCCCAGATAATGGGCAATACTTTCTGGAGCTTCGCCAACTCCGAATCCTCTAATGGAGCGCCGGAATCTCCTTCCACGCAGCATTCCCCCTTACATTTGGAAAGATCACATAAAAAATAACGCTCGATAACGTCAAGACTTACTAAAGTGTCATCTATCTGGATCATAAGATGCGCCTAGCTCTTATTTAATCAATGACTTACCAGTCATCTCCTTCGGCTGTTTCAAGCCCAAGATGTGAAGGATTGAAGGAGCCACATCGGCCAAGATACCATCCTCTACTTTAGCGTCCTTGTTGGCTGTAACATAAACGAATGGAACAGGGTTCAAGGAATGAGCCGTATTCGGAGTGCCATCCTCGTTCAAGGCGTGATCCGCATTACCATGGTCAGCAATGATAATTACCTCATAGTCGTTGGCTTTAGCGGCCTCAACCGTATCGTGCAAGCAAGCGTCGATCGTTACGACCGCTTTCTCGATCGCTTTGTAGATACCCGTATGGCCTACCATATCACCGTTGGCGTAGTTCACTACGATGAAATCGAATTTCTTCGTATTGATAGCGTCCACCAATTTATCTTTCACCTCGAAAGCGCTCATTTCCGGTTTTAAGTCGTAAGTAGCCACTTTAGGAGAAGGGACCAAGATACGCTCCTCGCTATCGAACGGAGTCTCGCGGCCACCGTTGAAGAAGAAAGTCACGTGAGCGTATTTCTCTGTCTCGGCGATATGCAACTGAGTCTTGCCTACGTTTGCCAAGAACTCACCCAGCGTATTATTTACGTTCTCTTTGTCGAACAAGATATGAACACCCTTGAAGCTAGCGTCATACGGAGTCATACAGAAATATTGCAAGCCCGGGATCGTATGCATACCGGCCTCCGGCATGTCTTGCTGAGTCAATACAACCGTAAGCTCTTTCGCACGGTCGTTACGATAGTTGAAGAAGATCACGACATCGCCTTCCTCGATAACAGCAACCGGCTTTCCGTTCTCAACGTGAACGATCGGCTTGATGAACTCGTCCGTTACACCCTCGGCGTACGACTCTTCCATCGCTTTTACCATGCACTCGGCTTGCTTACCCTTACCTTCGACCAATAAGTCGTAAGCCTCTTTCACACGTTCCCAACGTTTGTCGCGGTCCATAGCGTAATAACGTCCGATGATAGAAGCGATCTTACCGCCGGTAGTCTTCAGATGATTCTCCAACTCCTCGATAAAACCTTTACCACTCTTCGGGTCCGTATCACGACCATCCATGAAGCAATGAACATAAGCCTTGCTGATTCCGTATTCCTTGGCGATATCCGTCAACTTCAAAAGATGCTCCAAAGAGCTATGTACACCACCATCGGAAACCAAGCCCATGAAGTGGATCTGCTTATTATTCTCTTTCGCATAGCTATAAGCACGTTTGATCTCCGGGTTCTCCATGATCGTATTCTCGCGGCAAGCGATGTTGATCTTCACCAAATCTTGGTAAACGATACGGCCAGCACCGATGTTCAAGTGGCCCACCTCAGAGTTACCCATTTGTCCGTCAGGCAAACCAACGTTCTCGCCAGAAGCCTGTAACTGTGAGGCTGGATAAGTTTTCAATAACTCGTCCCAATATGGAGTCGGCGTGTTAAAGATCACGTCGTCTTTACCTTTGTCACCAATTCCCCAACCATCACAGATAATTAAAAGTGCTTTTTTGCTCATGATTGCTAATTTATTATATTGATTATGTTTTTAACCTTTACGATCGCGAAGATAATCAATTCCATCGTATTATTGTTTCTCTCAATGTATTACTTTTGTGGCAGGAATGGAAAAGAATATACAAGACAAGGATTTGGGAGTCATAACGCTCCGTACCACTCCCCGGGCCACTCGATACACGCTCAAGATATCAAAAGGAAAAATAACCGCCACGATGCCACCCGGGGGAGACGAGAAACGTATGATCGCTTTTATCATGGAGAACAAGGCCCGGCTGGTAAAAGCGCTCCAGAAGCATCCGGCCCGGCCCCTGCTCGACGAAAGATCGGAATTACAGGCTACGACATTCCGCTTGCGTATCTTCCGCACCGAGCGAAGTAATTTCTATATGAGACTGGAGGGTGGAGTACTGCATATCGCTTGTCCGAATGAGACTCGTTTCGAGGAGGAGGAGGTACAATCCTTACTGAAATCTATGCTGGAGAAAGCGCTCCGCCACGAGGCGAAACGGTTGTTGCCGGAACGTATCACGCTATTGGCACGGCAGCATGGATTTAGGCTGACCGGGGTGAAAATCAATAATAGCAAAACACATTGGGGAAGTTGTACGATGAAGAAAAGTATTAATTTGTCTCTTTCATTGATGCTGCTTCCTTGGCATTTGGTGGATTATGTATTATTGCATGAACTTTGCCATACGATAGAAATGAACCATAGCGAAAGGTTCTGGATATTGATGGATAAGGTGACGGACAATCAAGCGATCCGTTTACGAAATGAGTTGAAAAGTTATCATATGTTGTGATATGAATTAAAAAAACATCATAGGTTACAGTTGTAGAGACGGAGCATGCTCCGTCTCTACAACTGGGTGAATTGTCAGAAATTGGCTCCCACTTGCAGGATGAAAGTCCGGGGCGCACCGACATCCATCGGACGGGCGCTATAGCGCTTGTTCAGGATATTGTTCACCAACCCTTGTACATGGATATTTTTTGTCACCTTCATTCCGACACGCATATCCATAACGAAATATCCTTTATTGTTCTCTCCCCAATAATCATGCAAGTTCCCGAATAGCATCGAACGCATATAATCCATCAGGTTAGGCTCCGCTTTCGCACGCTCATCGACCATAAAATAATCGACCGCCAATGTCTTGCTTTTCCATGACATATTCGTTCCGATATTAAACCGTTTCCATTCCAGATCAAATACCCCCTTTACGGAATGTTTCTGGCGATATTTTAAATACTTGCTGTCATTCGATTTCGAACGCATCGCCATTAAGTCATCATTCGCTTCCTCCTCCGCGTTCCGTGAATCCACGTCCATATCGATCGGATTCGTATAAACATACCCCAAAGTATATGCCAGACGAGTATCACGGTTAAACTCATACACACCCGAGGTAGACAAGTCTACCCCATAAATCTCCGCCCGGCCTACGTTCGTGAACTGAGCGCCGATTCCTAAGCCGTCGCCGCTAGAGAACGCATTGAACAACTTGGAAAGCCCATCGATATAATCGAAGGTCTTATTATTAAACAGGCCGAAACGGAACTCGATCATATCCTTGTAACGGGTATAAAAGCCGGCCACATCGATAAAGCCCTTCAAATTGCCCAACTTATAGCCTTGCTTGAAACCAAGTTCGGCATTATAACCTTGCTCCGCTTTCAATTCAGCGTTCGGGAAAGCTCCCACACCTCCGATATCCTTCAGGATAAACTTCTCCGTAACGGACGGATAACGGTATCCCTGTCCGAAAGATGCCCGGATAAAACTATACTCACCCAATTCATAATTCAAGCCTCCACGGAAAACAGGTTTTACCGGAACCTTCGCCCCGAAAATCTTCGTCTCCGCTTCCCGGTAGAAATCATCCACCCGGTAATATTCCAGACGAACACCGACCGAGACGTTCAAACGATCGATAAACTTATGGTCATATTGCAGGAAAGTAGCCACATTATCGCTACTATGCTGTCCGGTCACCTTCGAATCCGCATGGATACGCTCGTAAGTACCGCCTACGGTGAGCTGTGAGTTATCAAATTTCTTGCTGAATTGATAGTCCAGATTATAGGAATAGGTATGATCCGTAGCCTCCGGCGCTTTTTTCTCCATCGGTTTCATGGCATCTACCAACCAAGCCCCTACGTTATTCTTATCGGGTAGCGGAGTACGTCCCATCACCCAAGAAATCAAGTCCATATAATCCGCCGAGGTAGCTGTCGGGAAAAAATGATTTCCCAGCTTGCCCAATTCAGCCATCAATCCGCTCACCTTCCCGTTCATCACCTCCGGCAAATACGGTAAGAAGGTCGGCAATAACTCAGTTTGCCAGTTTTGCGCCATATTGATAATCTCCGGAACGGATGAGATATCAAAACCCATATTATTCGTTATGTCAAAAAGAGACTTATCCGTGGTATGCGTGATGATACGGCTTCCCCGATGGAAGAAACGCCCCTTGAAACGATGAGTCGTTCCTTTTTCCGAATTTGTATAATTCAAGAAAGGATCTATATAAAATGTATTCTCACGGCGTCCCATATTCGCCAGCGGAGATTGAATATAGGGTTCCTCCGGAGAACGCCAGATAAAGAAACCGGTATAATCGTTATACAAGTAATTCACGTTCACGCCATAGTTCAACCCTTGTACCCGGGGATCGTGATACGTAAGATTCCCACCGACCCGGACACGGCGATTGTAATTATCCTGCCGATACCCGTCGTCCAAGAATGTATTAGCCCCCACTGTCAAATCAAAATTCTTGATCCTACGGGAATGAGAGAGATCCAACCCTCCATATAAAGGCGTCCCGTCTTGGCGTGGCTTCCCATACAATCCTCCTTGTACGTTCACCTGTGTTACCGGATCTAATCCGGGGCGTTTCGTTTTCACATGGATCAGACCATTCAACGCAGAAGAGCCATATAATACGGAAGAGGCCCCTTTCAGTACCTCTACTTGATCGACGTTCTCCATCGGGATCATATTCCAGTTTATCTCGCCGGAACCCGGAGTTAGCACCGACATTCCGTCCACCAGAATCAAGCAACGGCTACCCACGCCATAGGTCCATCCCGTACCACCGCGTACGGAAGGTTGCCGGTCCGTTACGTCCACTCCGGAGATATTCTTCAGTACATCCGTTAAATCTTTCGGAGACTGACGAGTGATATCTTTCGCTTTCAATAATTCCATAGAGACGGTAATATCGCTTAGCTTTTGCTCATAACGCCCGACGCTCACGACGACCTCGTCCATCATGTTTGAGCTTGTTCGTAAGGATACGTCACGTGTCAAGAACTCTCCCGGATCTACTTTCACGGGAACGCTCAACGTTTCATATCCCAGATAGCTAAAAGTCAATACAGCGTCGCCATCCGTCACTTTCAGCTCATAATAACCGTTTATATCAGACACAGTTCCTCTCGTACCCCCTTTGTCCTTATAAAAAACGTTTACCCCGGCTAAAGCTTCCTTGCTCTCCGCATCCTTAATATACCCTTTCACGTCTTGGCCGAAAGAGGCTTGGGTTATCAAGAGAAGAAATAATATCAATTTGTAAGTATTCTTCATATCCAAATTATATTTCGCACAAATATAAAGGTTTATTCCATACCGCTAGACAGGTATTTAAAAACAGACCAAGAAGTCCTGTAAATAGACTATACTCTTTTTATTGCGCTAAGGAGAACCGTAAACTAATACCATAGTTCGAGTTCGATGTCGGGTAAGAAGATGTGGACACGATCGGCTCATTGATCTGTAAATCATAGAACGCTCTCAATGTCAAGGCACGACTTAACCCGTAATCCGCAGAGAACTGGATGGTCTTGGCGATATTCCCGCTGGTAGCCTGCGTAAACTGATCCTCTATCTTACGGATCAACGATTGCATTTTACGGTAAGAGAAATCTAAGCGGATCGTAAGATCATTACTGAAGTCCCGTGTCTTTTTCATTTTCAACGCCTTGTTAAACTCAGTCAACTTATATCCTACTCCTATCACGAATTCGTTGGAAAGCGCTTCCACCAATTGGTAAGAGGAAATATTCAGGCTTAAGTTACGAGTCTTGCGCAACTCAAACTTACCGGTTATATTATTCAATAAAGTAGCGTCTACACCAAACAACGGGCTGAATCCTTCCGTGATACTCACAGCCGCTATATCATAAGGAGACGATGGCGTAGGATTACCGGTTTGGATATCACGGATATATCCCAAACCATCCTGCCCGGCATCTACCCAATCCAAGAAGGAGGAAAACGCACCTACACTATAGGAACAACGATATTGATGACTCAACATCATGCTCTTAAAGTATTTGCGGATAACCGGTATACGGATCAAGCCATCATACGTAACACGCCAGTTCGGTAGCAGACTCTTAATGGACGGGAAAGCTGACAGACCTACCTTATTTGGGTCCTTGCCTGTATAAGCCGCCAAGAAAGCAGGCACCAATACCTCCATGGAATTCAGACTTACACCTCCCCCTACGGCTGGATCATAAGGTTTTCCGGCTAAAGCATGCCCCGCCATAAAACCGGAACTCGGATAAACCGTACCGGAATATGTATCCGCTAAGCGCTGGGCGATCACGCTACGGTGAGCGATAAATTTATCGAACGCTTTCGAGGAATAACCGTTATTAGCGTTTCCGCTACCGCCGAAAGCGCTACCCAAGGCAATCGTCGTCATCGTAAAGCTACCTCCCATCTGCTCGGGCATACCGTCTTGCATATAATAGATATCGGTACTACGGGTATCTACCCGGTTTGCGTTCAAATCAATCTTCAAGCCGGCTATAGGTTCTAGATTCGCACGAATCGTAAGATTCTTCGCGCTATTGATCATGGCGGGAGTCGTCATATTCTCATTCTTTACCAGCCAGCCCCGCTCGTCCGCCTCGTCGATAAAGCTCCTTCTTACCGCTCCAAAGGCAAAACCGAGTCCCGGAGCCAAAGTTCCTGTACGCCGTTGCCCGAACATATCACCAACCTCCGGAGCGTAACCACTCAACATCATACCGTCTACCAACGAATATTGTATGTTTACCCGACGTACCATCATCAAGAAACGGCTACTATATTCAGCTACTTTTGTTAAAGTTCCCTCCAAAGGCTGAGGACCAGGCACAATTGTCAGCTTCAAATGAGCCGTATCTTTATTCAAGATCATGACTTGGGCATAATTGATCGGCTTATATTTAATTGAATAGACCTTCCCATCCGCTCCACGTGCCGTGATACGAACCTTCTTCGTAAACATTCCATGCTGCACGATCGTTCCACTATCCGGGCTCAATTGAATCTCTTTCTCTAGTTTCACCTCTTTCTTCTTTTTCTCCGGTTGACGAGCGCTTACCCGGGAAGAGGCCATAAATTTCTGGTTGATCTTCTTCAGATATTTATTCTTATTGTACAATGACTGCAAATTGAAACTACCCTGCCAGTCAAATTGACGTTGGTTCTTTATTATATTACCCTGTTCCAACTCAATACTAGCGACATTGGCTCCACGATCCCAGTTGTACGTGGCATTATAAGTCAATGAACTATTTACCCAGTCTAATGCCGGTATGAATTGCAATGGCATATTCCAAGTGACATTAAACGTTTGGTCATATTTCAAAGGAGTACCCAAATCACGGATACTTTGCTTCACGGAATCCTTCCATACCTGATAATCATCCGGATTCAATTTCTTATTCACTTGAACATTCGGTTCCTCGATACGGGCATTCGTACCGGAAGTAAACGTCATGCTCAGATTATTCGTAAAGTCCCAACGCAAACTGAAGGCACGGTCCCACAAGAAATTGTGACTGAATGAGAGCAACTGGTTACCTCCATCCGTAGAACTTGTCAAATCCCTTAGCTTAATCTCATAGTAATTCCGCATCATCGCCGTCTGGAAACTAATATTCGACGGAACGTAATTCAGTCCGAATTGCTTGATATATTTCGTATATCCATTATTCTTCTTCAGCTTCTCGAAGGGTCGGAACGGTTTCACGTAAGGCGTATAATTATAAGCGAAATTACCCCGGTAATCCTTGGTTGTCTCATATTCGGTCTCCGGGTTCTTCTTACTGTTCTGGCTATAAGAGTAACCTAACGAGAAGTTCGCCGGATCATACGGCATCGGGTTCTTGCTACGGATATCTACCTTTACGTTATTGAAAGAGACGCTCTTAATAGTGGTCTGATTCAAAGAATAACTCTTGATGGAGTCTTTCTCGGCTTGGGTCTCTACCGCATCCAAAGCGTCCGAAAGCTTAATATCCTCATTCAACGGATCATACTCAGGAGTTGTAGTCTCTTTCGAATAAGCATAGTAAAAAGGTATGCTAACCTTTGCTTTCTCAGGGAACAACTTACCCAACTCAATCGAGGTCGCCACACTATATTGCGAATAATCATCCATCCGACGTTCGGCCAGCGACTGATCCAACGCACCGAAACCAGCGGTTTCCATTCGTCCACTTACATTGACCGTACCCAAATCGGATAAAGCGACGTTCAGATTCGCATTAGCGGCCCAACCGCCTTTCTCGTCGAAATCGGTCATACGAAGTTCGTTTACCCAAACCTCACCGCTCTTGATATCACCCGTATTATTACGTACGCCGATCATGATCACTTTCACCTCCGCTAAGCTAGGGTTACCGATGATACTGATTTTATTACGCGTATTATCCGGATCATTTTTCGAATAAACCTTTTGGTAGCTTATATTTCCCTGTCCCTGACGTTTCAATTTATTTCGCTCCAACTTCAAGTCGGTCAGCGTCTCCAATTTAAAATTCAAGGTATTATTTAAAGGCCATACTTTTTCTTGATCCGCGCTATTGTTCGTATTATAAAGAATAGTACTATGGGGAGTCAGATCCAAAGGTACCTCATACTCATAATAATTATTCTTATAGTCAGAACCTAAACGAATAAATACAGAGAAATCACCATTCGACAAAGTCTTGCTCTCATCAATCGGCGCTTCCGCATGAGCGAACATTTGTAATCGTTTATACCGGCGAAGGTCATAAGCGGTAGATTTATAAACCGCACGTGCATCCGCAGGAGATAAATCCGTTATTTTCATAGACAATGCCTGCTCGTTCTGTTGAAGCAACTGAGGCTGGCTGGAATCGAACATACGGCTGATACCCGGAGGCAACACATAGTTGACCGGCTGACGCTGCCCGTTCTCCTCTATATTTACAGAAGATACGACGATCTGTCCATCAGACTTTGGCGGAATAAGAGGATTTGACAAATCCTGCGTATAAGTACGCCAATCACCACGAACCAATTCCAAGGTACCGAAACGCAGAACCGTAGACTTACGGAATCCTGTCATATACATACGCATGAAACGGACTGTCTTGAAATCCCGGATCGCTCCAACCCTCTTCTCATAATCTTTAATAGGAATCTTAAATAGATACCATTTTACTTTCTCCTTATCACCATTCATTAAGGTTACTTCCGGAGTACGCTCATCGACGATGTTGTTTACACCGACCTGCAAATCTTTTGGACGGAGAGAGATCTTGTACTCAAAATATTTCTCTGTCTCATTCAACGTATTATCGCCATTGATATCTTCCACATCCGGTGTACTCTTTCCGGCTGTAGCATATCTTTGATCGGATTCTTGTGAGTTTCCCTCTGTACCGTTATATCGTTTATAGCGAGATAAGATATCCAACTCCTTAGCATCGTAATCATCCCCACGGAAATAGTGATAATTATCCCCGGCAGGATCGTTAAAAGGAGAAAACGGATCATCCATCATCTTAGAGATTGTCTCACCGGATAGTTTCGCCCTCAATTTATTCAAATAATCCGCATACGTAGGGAAAATTTGCTCTTCCTCCGTAGAAAGACCGTTCAAACCGACATCTTGCAGCTCACGATTTTGGGCATCAAACGCATATCCCGTACTTTGCGTGCGAGGCACCTTACCCCAAACAGTCGTATCAACTTTCGACATATCACCGTCCACGGGCATACCATTCTCAAAGAATTTCCGCTCATCTTTCAAGATATCCTCGGAAATCTCACCCAAGTTAAAGTATAGGTCACCACCCTCGGCTGTCTCGTCCTCAAGATACGGGTCTAAAAGCCAGAATTCGATATATTCATAATTGGCAGATTCCAAATCGCTAGGCTCGATCTTGCGCATTACACCACCCCAACGTTTTTCCGGATTACCCAACGTACCGTCCGAGTTTACATTTTCCGCATCCAGGTTATACGGACCACGCTCATTCGGGTAAAAAGCGAGGTTTAATACAGGCAAAGTCGTATTATCATTGGTTCCCAACTCTTTATTCGGGAAGATCTCTTTATAACTGACTCCACGGGTGTAATGATTCGATAAATCATCATTCGTAAGATGTCGAGGGCGGGAAGAGGAACTCTTCCGTGTGAAGATTCCGTCTACCGTATACCAAGCCAACAAAGCTCTGTTTTTACCATAAGCGATATCGTTCACCTTCTCCGCTTCCGGAAATTTAGGATTCGAATCTTCATAGGGGGTACTCGCCAAGTTCCAAGCATACGGGTTCAAAAGATCCATACCACTTTGTGTAGACTCGAAGTCATCCAAATAAGAGTAACCACCCGTATATTGATTCTCATAATGTCCCGCTATTAAATGAGCGAATTCCGCATTGAATGAGATTTGGCTAGGTTTGGTCAATGTCAACAAGGGTAACTTATCAAATACATTTGTCAACCACTGGCTCTCGGCTTTATAAGAGGTATTCAAGCCCCATAAAGTATTCTTTATAGACTCATCTCCCAAAGTGGTTTTTACCGTAAGAGGCATTTCCGACATATGCATAACCGTGGCACCGACCATGAAGTCCTTATTGAACTGGTAATTCAAGTCTAACCCGATCATCGTCTTTCGCTGCATATTAAAAGTAGACTGGTTCTCCAGAGATACGCTAACGGGTGTCCCACTTGATATGATGCTCTCATTCAAGATCGTCACACGTCCTAAACTGTAATCTACCGTATAATCCACATTCTCGGTCAGTGTAGCTCCTCCTGCCGTGACACGTACGGATCCACGGGCCACGTTAGTAGCTCCCAAGTCGATCTCCGAACCCGACGAGGCTTTATACTCACCACTTAAAAGAAATTTATTTTTCTCGGCGATCTGGCGAGCAACAGTTAATGTCGAGTCATACAACTCTTGGAATACATATTTACTGGCATAGGCATTACCTACCTTTTCCCGTAATTTCGAGCCGAAAGGTTGTACACAAGGGAATATAATCTTACCGGTCTCCGCCTGTATCGTATAACCGTCAATAAAATCAAAGAAACCATCCGGATTCGGATTGTCATAGGTATCCAAGCGATCCAGCCCTAATACCCGAATCAAGATTTGATTCGCACAATTACCTTCCGGAAGATAGTTTACATACGTACCGGTAGAATCGCTCTGGTAGGTAACGTTTAACTTAAACTTCTCTTTCTGCACCGAATAAGCACCCAATGAGTATACGTTCTTCATCATCAAGTCCCAGAACATCATATCAGGCGACATCGTGATGCCCTTTAGCAACTTCACATAAATACAGTCGCTCGTATTCTCTTTATTATCCGTAGAGAACTCACCGACTTGATAGGTCTTGCCATTATAGATAAAACTAAAAGCGACACCCAATACCTCATCAGCCTGTAACTGAGTCCTCAAAGAAATATAACCCAATTTCTTGTTTAATGTATACTCAGATGACTCTAGCAAACGGGCACTCTCGATTTTTTCAAAATCCCGTCCTCCCTCCATGGAGCCTTTCAACGCATCATTAACCATACTTATCTTACGGGCATCCGTAAATTGAGTGGTTAAAGTCGTATATAAATTGTTTGCGGAATTATTCGGACGTCTGTCCGTTCCGGAAGGCATCACCAACGCAGTATTACCGATATTACGAGATTCATTTTCTCCCAAATCGGTGAAAGCTACGATATTGCGGGACTGGTCATAATTACCGCGTTTATTGGTTACCCATACTTCTATCTTGGAGATCTCGATACCGGAGGTGACGGTAGGCAAAGACTCCATAAACTTATCGTAGTTATCATAGAAATAATGGCCCAAGAAGAAGTGACGGTTCTCGTCGTATTCATCCACCTTGATCTCAAAGGGCTTCGTCTGCACGCCCCCTTTTGAGCTAACCGTCTTGGATTCAGATTCCTGCTGGGCAAACAAGGCGTTCACTCGCAACTTACCAAATTGTAAATCCGCTTTCATACCAAATAAAGCCGCACCTCCATTAATCAAGGAATTGCTGGTATTCATGCTCACGTTACCGGCTTCTAACGACTTGATAATCTCATCCTCCTCGCCTGTATACGCCAACTTCAATTTTTTGGAATCGAAATCAAAAGAGGTCTCGGTATTGTAATTCATTCCGAAATTCACCTTGCTACCCACCGAGGCTTGTACATTCAACTGCACACTCTCGTCAAAATTGAAGAAAGTACGTTTACGGGAACGCTCCGGAAGAGAAGGATCATTATTCTTATTCGTCTTCAATCCCATCGTGATCTCGGCCGAACCTTGTGTTCTTACACGTACTCCACCGGGGCCGAAAATACGTTCCGCCGCACCGATATTAAACTGCATATCGGTTAAGTTGAACTGTTTATTCGTAGCTTTTTGGAATTCTTCCTCGTTCTTTTGGCGGAAATAGGAACGAAGTGATTGTTGCATAGAATAATCTTGGTATTCCGCTGGGGTTAAACTCATCGGCGTACCAATCTCCATATCGCCTAATTTCGTACGGACAATATACGTATTCGTCTTTAAATCATACTCAATCGTAGTCTTGACATTCTCCGGATCACGCAAATCGGCAGGTGATTGTTTCACGATATCTTGATATTCCTCCGGTGTAGTTTTAGCTACCGGATAACGGGGAGGAATCGTATCCTCCGGAGCTTCCAGCAACTCCAATTCCGGCAAAGATGATGTATACGCAAGGTAATCAGCATTCAGCGAATACAAGCCGACACCAAACAATAATACAACGATCCATATGGAATATTTCAGTATTCGTTTTCTCATTTTCTCATTTAATTGTCAATTGTTAATCGTTAATCCTCAATTGTCAATTATCAAAGCATTCTAAGCGCAGTTTTAATTACTTGTTCCACAGCTAAAGTGGGCGAGCCTTTCAAAATAGCGGATACCGCTTTTTGCGAAGCCGCTTTCTGGAAACCCAACATAACCAATGCGGCTACGGCCTCCTCGGTTACCGCTCCATTAGAGACTGATGCCTCCGGCAAGTTTCCGGCCATACTCTCCATAGGTTTCACCTTATTTTTCAAATCTACCAAGATACGCTGGGCCGTCTTCAAACCAATCCCTTTCACGGCAGTCAATGCGGCCTCATTCTTCGAACCGATCACTTGAACCAATTCGGATGGCGGTAGAGAAGAAAGGATCATGCGTGCGGTATTCGGTCCCACTCCAGAAACGGAAGTAAGCAAAAGGAACAACTCCCTTTCGATTTTCTCGGCAAAGCCAAATAGTAAATGAGCATCTTCCCGGATTACCTCATATATATATATTTTTCCGGTAGTCTTGTTCCCAAACGCACTATATGTATTCAAGGATATATTCAGCTCGTAGCCTATACCACCACACTCCAAAATCATACGTGTAGGTGTAAGTTCCACGATTTCACCCTTTATATATTCTATCATCTATATATCTTTTTAATATTCCGTACCTATTATAACGCAAAATTAATCAAAAACGTATATCGGGTTACCATTCTTTTCCCGGATAAGGAGCCTTAAAGGTTTCAAAACAACCCCGATCCTGCAATGTCACATAACATTGACGATGATCAGGTCTTCCAAATGTTAAGTTAGACGGCTGTTTTCCTGTCAATTGAATCTCTTCAACTAAATCTCCTTGCGGATTTAACAAAGCTATAGTGCCCTTATCATAACGGCAAATATAAAGATTTCCTTTCTCGTCACACTTCATACCATCCATACCGTACCCCTCAAAAGTATGAAATAGACGTTTATTCCTTAAAGTACCATCCGGGCATATATCATATACCCAGACTTTTAATTGGGCAGATTCATTAACGTACAAGCGTTTACCATCCTCACTCACAGCGATGCCATTAGTCGTTCCCATATTCGTCTCCAATAAGGAGACTTTCGCATCCGGGGTAATCAACCAAAGTTGGCCTTTTTGATTCGGCCAATCCGGGTCACTCGCATAGATATTTCCATTTGACGCGAATACGATATCGTTTGGTTGATTCATCTTTGGCTCATGAGCGAATACGCTGATCTTCTTAGATTTCATATCCACTTTTAAGATATTATGCCCTGTATAATCCGCCACGTACATATTTCCGTCTTTCCCGAAGCGGATACTATTCCCGGTAGATCCTTCCGGCAAAGTGAGAAAACAGCCATGGCTACCATCTGGGCGTACAATACCGATCGTCCCTTCTTTCTTATAATTTACGGCATATAAATTTCCTTCGCTATCTACAGCCGGACCTTCTATTCCGGAAGTAAATGTGTGCTCTGGCATCCAACCCGTTGCTTTCAATACATTCTGGGCATTTAAAGAAATCCCACAATACAGAATACCACACAGCAGACTAGCAATGACCTGTATACTTTTCATTTTCAATAATTTTACTGTTTCCAAAAACCGGGGACTAATATCGTTAATACCGTAAATATCTCCAGACGTCCTGTTAACATCAAAAAAGACAGAAACCATTTCGACACCGTGGGGACATCCGCAAAATTACTTACCGGACCAAGCGTTCCCAAGCCGGGCCCTACGTTACTTATAGCAGAAACAGCGGCACCAATCGCCTCCGAAAATCCCATCCCATCCAAAGATAAAGCCAAACAGCTCACCACGATTAACGTAATATAAGCGAACACAAAAGCTAACACACGGTGTACGATATCACCAGATACGACATGTCCGTTCATTCGTACTGGAATCACCGCATGGGGATGTGTCTGTTTCTTAAATTCATTGGAGAGATTCTTCGTTAAAATAACGAAGCGTCCCATCTTCAAGCCACCGCAAGTAGATCCGGCGCATCCACAAATAAACATCAAGATCAATGCGATAAACCAGAAAAACGGTCCCCAAGGAATATAGTCATCCGTAGCGAATCCACAGGTAGAAACCAAGGTCACCACTTGGAAAGCCGCCTTACGGAACGCATTCTCTACATCCGAGGCGAATCCAAGGTACAAGATCCACACCATGACAACGATAATAGCGCTTAAAACAAAAAAGAAAAACCAGCGGAACTCCTCATCTTTAATCAATTTCTTCACATTTCCATTAAAACAGAAATAAACCAATGTCATATTGGTAGCTCCGATAAACATGAAAATAGTTATTACATACTCTATATAAGAGGAATTCCAATAAGCGATACTTGCGTTTTTGGTTGAATATCCACCAGTAGATATAGCCGTGAACGCATGATTTACCGCATCATACAAATTCATCGGACCAGCCCATAAAAGGCCGACTAAAAAAAGTGTCAGAAAAACATACACCCCCCACAGGCGTTTAGCGACTTGCGTAATACGAGGACGAAAACGTTCATGGGTTATACCGGGCGTTTCGGCATCAAACATCTGCGAGGCACCACCTCCGAAAATAGGCATCAAAGCCACGGTGAATACGACCATACCGATACCTCCCTGCCACTGTGTAAGACTCCGCCAGAATAAGATACCTTTAGGCAACGCCTCTATATTCGTTAAAATAGTAGAGCCGGTAGTCGTAAATCCAGACATGGTCTCGAAAAAGGCATCGGTCACATTATCTATATATCCTCCAATATAGAATGGTAACATTCCAAATAAAGAGAATAAAATCCAAGTCAATGTCACGATCAACATTCCTTCCCGCCGACCGGCCGAGTGTTCATTCGCCTTAAAGCCCATAGAGTAGAACAAAAAACCGGTCCCGAATAAGATTCCGCTTGAAATAAGAAGCGGATATACATCACTCCCCCGATAAAGGAAGGCTACGACGGTAGCGGCCAGCATAAAAAAAGTCTCAAGGATGAACATCACCCCTAGCATCTTCACTATAAAACGTACGTTCAACATAACTATCAACTAGTTAAAGTAGTCCTCCAGCTTACGCATAGCCGTATCCAAGCAGAATACGACAACATGATCGTATGCCTGTATCTGAGTATCACCCTTGATCATCATAGGTTCACCGTCACGAATCAACCCACCGAGAGTCATATCTTTCGGCAGACGGAGATCCTTGACTTGTTTCTTGGTAATCTTTGAATCCGGGCGAGCCACTAACTCCGCCACATCCGCATTCGCAAAGGTCAAACATTTCACGTTAGAGACATCCGCATCCAAAAGAAATTGATAGATATGGCTGGCCGCTATCAGCTTTTTGTTGATAACCGAACCGATGTCCATACTTTCCGCCAATTGGATATAATCGATATTCTCAATCTTAGCGATTGTCTTAAACACACCTAAACGCTTAGCGGCCAGACATGCCAATATATTCGTGCTGGAATTTTCCGTCAAAGCTATAAAAGTCTGCGCATCCTTGATGCCTTCTTGCATCAACAAATCAGTATCACGGCCGTCTCCGTTTATAATCAAGACATTACTAGGCACTACCTCAGCGATTCGATGACTTTTCTCTTTATTAGCCTCAATTACTTTTACCCGGATGTTATTAGGTAAATATTGGCAAGCACGGATAGCGATACGGCTTCCTCCCATAATAATAACCTTCTTTACTTCCGGATCTTTCTTCCCGGCCAGTAAGCGCACATCCTCTATATGAGATCGGGTCGTCGTAAAGAACACGATGTCACCAGA
This sequence comes from Parabacteroides sp. KHUB-02, assembly GCF_056640955.1. NCBI lineage: Bacteria > Pseudomonadati > Bacteroidota > Bacteroidia > Bacteroidales > Tannerellaceae > Parabacteroides > Parabacteroides sp. KHUB-02. Next base: position 3,246,238 of record NZ_JBWQEV010000001.1, read on the forward strand.
CTCTATCCGGTCCGTACCACGGGGGATTATCGTCTCGTTCTTTCGCTTAATAGCGACGATATGATATAGCTTCTGCTCATTTAGCAATTCGGCCAATACCCGGTTCACCAAACGGGAATTATCCCGAACTTTAACACCTATCAGAATTAAGGCTCCACCAAACAGCTCCCAATATTGGCGTGTCCACGGACGGCGTACAGCTGTCACGATCTCCTTAGCCGCCAACATCTCAGGATAAATCATCGAGTTGATTCCTAATTTCTCGAACAGCTCTTTATTTTTGGGTAATAAATATTCGTAATTATTGATTCGGGCCAACGTACGATGCGCTCCTAGATTATGAGCCAACATACAAGCCGTCACATTGGTAGTCTCCTCGGGAGTAACACTTACGAACAAGTCCGCTTTCTTGATCCCCGCTTCCTCCAAATCTCTAAGCGAGGTCGGATTCCCGACCATAGGGAGAATCTCCATGCTAGATTTTGAGAAATTCAGCCGTTCCTCATTCGGATCCATCAAAATGATGTCCTGATTCTCTTGAGATAACATTTTCGCTAAATGTGTACCTACTTCTCCCGCACCGGCTATGACAATTTTCATATTTTATTAATTGACAATAATCAATTCTCCTTTTTCAACTGTTTCGCAATGCTCTCGGCATCCATACCACATAATTGATACAGTTCCGGTATAGAACCATGCTCGATAAACGCATCCGGCACTCCGATACGCTTTACATGAGGCGTATAACCATTGTCTGCCATAAACTCAAGGACAGCGCTACCAAAACCACCTTTTATCACTCCATTCTCTACCGTAATAATACGGTTATATTTCCGCCCGATCTCATGCAACAGCTCCTCATCCAACGGTTTCAAGTAGATCATATCGTAATGGGCTATCGATACCCCCTCTTCTTTCACCATCTCGATGGCTTTGATCACCTCGTTTCCGATCGGTCCGATAGAAAGTACGGCGATATCATCCCCGTCACGCAACTTTTTCCCTTTTCCTATAGGCAATACTTGCATCTCGTTACGCCAATCTTTCATCTCCCCCTTACCTCTAGGGTAACGGATTACGAACGGGCCATTAAAAGCGGCATAGCCTGTATACATCAAATTCCGTAAATCCAACTCATTCAATGGGGAAGCGATTACCAAATTCGGTATCGGACGAAGATATGCTAAATCAAACACGCCATGATGTGTAGCTCCATCCTCTCCCACTAATCCCGCACGATCCAGACAGATCACCATATGTAGTTTTTGCAAAGCTACATCATGGATAACCATATCATACGCACGCTGCATAAACGAAGAATACACGTTGCAGAAAGGTATCATTCCCTCCTTAGCTAATCCGGCAGAGAAAGTTACGGAATGTCCTTCCGCAATTCCCACATCAAACGCACGATCCGGGAAGGCTTTCATCATATAAGTCATCGAGCAACCGGAAGGCATAGCCGGAGTTACGCCTACAATACGCTCATCTTTCTCCGCAAGCTCTACCAATGTATGACCGAATACGTCTTGATATAATTGAGGTTCATCTAATTTACGAACGATAATACGCTGGCCAGTTTCCTTATTGAACTTTCCGGGAGCATGCCATTCCGTAGCGGACTCTTCCGCAGGTTTAAAGCCTTTTCCTTTTTTCGTTTTGATATGCAACAGCTTAGGGCCTTGCATATCTTTTATATCATTCAATACCTTCACCAGATAATTTACATCATGCCCATCCACCGGACCGAAGTAACGGATGCTGAAGCCTTCAAATAAATTATGTTGCTGGGTAAGCAATGCTTTAAGGCTATTGTTAAAACGTAAGATGTTTTCCCGGCGATCGTTATTGATGAGCTTGATCTTCTTTAAGCCTCGATACACATCGTATCTCATTTTATTATAGGCTTGACTCGTCGTTATATCCACTAAATACTGGCTAAGACCACCTACGCTATGATCTATCGCCATATCGTTATCATTCAGGATAATCAACAAATTATTAGGGTTGGCAGACGCATTATTCAACCCCTCGAAGGCGAGTCCTCCGGTCATAGCGCCATCCCCGATCACGGCGATCACATGGCGATCCAGTTCCTTCTTCAAGGCCGAGGCTACCGACATACCCATCGCCGCAGAGATTGAATTTGAGGCGTGTCCGGCGATAAAAGCGTCATACTCACTTTCCGCAGGATTAGGGAATCCGCTAATTCCTTTAAACTTACGGAGCGTATGGAAAATATCTTTCCTTCCTGTAAGTATTTTATGTCCGTAAGCTTGATGCCCGACATCCCAGACAATACGGTCATAGGGGGTATTGAATACATAATGAAGGGCGACTGTCAGCTCTACCGTACCAAGGCTTGCACCTAGGTGACCGGGATTCTCAGACAAAACATCGATAATATATTGACGCAAATCGGCACATACCTGCTCCAACTTATCCTGTGACAAATGTCTCAGGTCTTCCGGAAAATGAATGCTATCCAATAGGTGTTCAACTTTGCTTTCAGCCATGTCTGCTAATTTTTCTGGCAAAAATACAGAATAAACGGCATATATAATAGTATTGTTCTGTCATTTCTTAGACAAGGGGGAAATCCATATTGATTTTAACAGCTAAATCCTATAAAATTTCATAGTTATGTTTTTTTCAAAACATAGTTATGAGTTGTGAATTTCATAACTATGAATTTTTCAAGTTATAATATAGTCATGAAATAACACCATTTGGAAATAAAAATAGCCCAACCACACCAAATTTGATCTCTTAAAAAGCACAATAAGTCTAATATTTCCAAACTATTACCTATACACCTAATAATCAACATACAATAAAATCGTATCTATCCAAGCTCCGATTAGTATCCATAGTATTTTGAATTTCTATTAATACTAATCGCTATTTCTATGGATAGTAAAGCAGGCTACAATGGAGCCTATTTTCAAGAAATATACAATAAACAGAATGACTCCCGGCTGATTAATGATACGTTTAGCGGTAAAACATATACATAGATACGTTTTCAAGTAAAGATTCGTATTTGGTACAGTTGTCCAAATAAAAAAGAGCTGTGCTTCCCATTTTACCGAGAAGCTTAACAGCTCTTTCTTCTTACAAAACCTCTTAATTTTTTATTCCAAGGTAAAGCTACCGGTCAAGTGTCCCAACCGATGTAACAACACAACCTGATACTGGCCATTTGCTTCTCCCGCTAAAGAGAAAAAATAAGTTCCACCTGCCTCTGAAGAAACAACATCTTCATAGACTTTCACTCCTTTATCATTCATAACACATACGGTCAAGTTTGATAAAGCATCTTCAAAGCTCAAAGAAAGGATGTCTCCTTCGATTGATACTACTGGAGGACGATTTGTATCAACGGAACGATAATACTCATCATCCCAACGACCTTCTGTAGGGATAGTGTCACCGAATAAAGGATGAATCAAACACAATGCAAATAATAATGCAATTAAAGTAAGTCTCTTAATTTTCATAATCTGATGTTTATAAATTGTGAAGCAAACATATGATTCATTTTTCACAAATCTGCATTACTTTATTGCACAAATTATGCACATCCTTAAAAATCTCGAATAAATTTATCAAATTTCTCAGAAGAACCTTTATCCGTTGTATATATTTTTTCATAAAGCCGCTTACGTATCATTGACACATTAGTAGGTGTCGTTACTATTAACATTGCAATAGTAGCAGGAGGAACATTTGACTTCACTAAACAACTAACTTTTAGCTCTATAGGGGTTAATTTTGAAACAAGCCCCATCAATCTATGAGTAAAATTATTATAGGTCTTATCTAGAGCATCAAATAATTCAGCCCAATCACAATCTCTAGGTCTCCACTCTTCTTTTATATGGAAACGATAATAAATATCAGAAACCACAAAACGCTCCACTAAAAGTTTATTTTCTGTTTTAGCAAACAATAAATTCTGATTTTCAATTTCTAGCCGTTGCTTCCTCAAAGTAATGAGTTCTTTCTCTTTCTCATCATAAGCAATAGAAGATACATGCAATCTCTTTTCTAAATCGGCGATGAGTCCTTCATTCTTTTCTATAAGAATTTTATCTTCATGTTGTTTTCTCAACAATTCTGCTAACTTCTCACGTTGTTCCAATATACTCATTTTCTTCCTCTTAAACTTAGTATAAACAAAAATGGCAAACAATCCAAAAACAATAGCAAGTATTATTGCAACTATGCTTACTATTAGGAAATTAATTTTAGCTCTATTAAATGCTATCGTAGTTTGAAAAAGTTTTGACTCTGTTTGATGATAATTGAATAAGTCTTGCTCTCTTCTAAATGATTCTGTTTGTCTTATTAGCATTAAAGAATCACGTAATTCTTCATATTTGGATTGTCTTAGCACATACTCTTCCCATCGCTTACAACCTTTAGACAATTGAGATAAATGATAATAAGCACCAGCTCTAGTAGACAGCCTTGTACTAACTAAACCTTTTTTCAAATAACAATCCGCTGAATCTAAATGAGACGTTTTCAAATACAATTCTCCTAGCGTTAAATAAATTGGATATAATTGTTCTTGACTCGCAGGATAGCTCAAGGCCATTTGGATATTATCAAAAGCTTTCGAATATAAACCTAAATCTAAATAGACTCCACCTAACTCATTATATATAGAACGTTTTGTAACTTCGTTCCCAAAGCTTAGTGCTTTTTCGTAATAAAAAACTGCACTATCCTTTTTATGTATTACAGAAAAGACTCTTCCTAATCCTCTCAAAACAAAAGACTGCCCTACTGTATCACGTAGAGTTTCAAAATATTTTAAAGCCTTTTTTTGAAAAACTAAAGATTTCTCGTAAACCTGTTGATCAGTATATAGCATACTAATACTATTGCACAAGCGCCCTAATAGAGCATAATCATCTATCTTATCTTCCTCTCGTAACGCTTTCAAATAATAATCTTGCGCATGAAGTGCATCACCTAGATCTTGGTTTATTCTCCCTCGATAATACCAAGCTTTTGCTTTTCTTTCCCAATCTTCGGTTTTATCAAAGTATTCGACTGCTATTGTAATCAATGAATCTGAAGTAGGCTTGACATAAGTCTTATTTTCAGCTTCTGTCAAAAGTAGGTAGTACATAGCACGGTCCTTTTCTGAAAGATCATTTACATCTTGTATTGTTGATAGCAATGTTAAAACGCTATCGGGATGTTGGGACATTATCTTTTCCGCATGTTCATATAGACCTGAGTGATGGCTACATGACATTAGTCCAGTAATAAAGAACAGAAAAAAGACGTATAGATTGTTTTTCATACTCTGTAACATTTTTATTTCCCACAAATGTAAGTAAAATCTCTAATCCTAAAAGTCTTGATTTTTACTGAATTAGACACACACGAGGATTTACGGGTATTTGTATTCCTCCATCTATTTTGAAAATCAAAACGGATCAAACACCCCGCAAATAAGAAGTAAGTTTAAACTCTTTTACCTTTTAAATACACACAGAAGCACTAGAATACGCAGGATTACTCTAGTATTAGGGCAACAAAGACAACACAAGAGAGTGAACCTTGCCATTGCTGGCAACTACCTGTTCACCCGAAGCCCAGTTCTCTCCTCCATTGAAATCCGATATTTTTCCTCCGGCCTGCAATAGAATCAAGGCACCAGCGGCTACGTCCCAAGGGCCTAAATAGGCTTCTATACGGGCATCAAAACGTCCTGCTGCCACATAACACAGTTCAGCGGCGGCAGATCCCATCAAACGGGTACCTCCCGCAAAACCATACAACCTATCAACCAAATGAGCGGCTACCGGACGATAATCATCAGAGTTATAAGGGAAACCCAACGCAATGAAAGCGTTATCCAGTACTGAGACATCCGATACATGTATCTCATTCCCATCCAAGTAAGCCTTACCGCCTTTCACGGCATAGAAACACTCGTCCCTACACACCTCATAGACTACTCCTAACAATAACTCCTTCCGATTTCTTAAAGCGATACTCACGCAATAAGGCGCGATATCATGAATATAGTTTGAAGTACCGTCCAATGGATCAATTACCCAACAATATTCCTCATCGGTCAAACTTCCAGAGCCTTCCTCCGCGATAAAACCAGCCTCGGGTAGCAAAGTAGACAAAGCCTCTATGATCTGTCGTTCCGATTCTTTATCCACATAAGATACATAGTTATGAGCACTTTTTTCCTCCACTAAGTTCCGGTCAAACTTTCGGCGTTCTTCTTTTAAGAATGTCGCAGAAGCACGAGCTATTTCTCGAACCTCCTTACACAAATAGGCTAAATCTAATTCCATACCGTTCATTTTATTTTGGCAAATGTAATGATTTCCATTTATAGTAATCTCATTTTAGCGACAAATGAGACCACATAGAAATGTAAAAATAATACCTATTACGAATTTGCCCTAAAACTCTGCCTTTAAGAAATATTATATTATCTTTGTGTTATGTTCAGCTAAAAAGATTGAGCTATGAAAACAATACATTATCTTTCAATCATCATCTTATCATTCAGCAGTCAAATACTTTTGGCACAGAATGATACTTTAGTCGGTGTATTGCGTGACATCAGCGATAAAATAATCAAACGCTATCCGGTCACGCTAGGCAGTCAGAATCCGATCACCGTGAAAACGAACAAACATGGCGTATTCACCATCCCGGGGGCTAACCTGAATGATACCTTGTTCGTCACTATTAAGAAAACAAGAAATGTAGTCAAAGTCCCGGTCAACGGATACAATTATATAACCATTACTTTAGAGAATAGCACATTCAACGCAAAGCGTAGTTTTGAACCGGATGAGGCCCTGAAAGAAATTATGGAAAGGGAACGAAACAAAATAGTAAGCTCAAGCGTTATGAATAAAGAAGAGATACAGAAAACCGGATGCCGGGATCTCTATTGCTTGCTACGAAGGATGAGTGGCATAACATTCGCCGATGGTTCCGTACGTATCCGTGCGAGCGTTTCCCTAAACAGTCCTAGTGACCCGCTAGTAGTGGTAGACGGTATACCGATGGACCTATCTGTTCTAAACACGATTCCCGTCGAAGATGTCTCGGAATTAAAAGTATTGAAAGACGCCGGTGAATACGGGGTAAGAGGCGCAAACGGAGCGATCGTCATAAAAACAGGCAAATAAACAAATAAGAAAAAGAGAAACGTATCAACATGAGAGTATGGATTAAACGGATAGGAGTGATATGCCTAATACCGATCGCATTGGTATTGTTACTCTCTATATTACTATATATACCTCCTTTCCAAAACTTCGCGGTACGGAAAGCGACCGAATATGCGGGAAAAGCGACTGGTATGCAAATCGGGATCGAGCAGATTAGGCTATCTTTCCCGTTAGACCTTACGGTTAAGGGTGTCGAGGTCGTAAATCCTCCCGCCGATACCTTGTTGAGTTTACAGAGCTTGACGGTACGGGTTCGTGCCCTTCCTCTTTTACGGAAGCAAGTATTGGTAGAGGCGATCGACCTCCGGAACGTAAAGGTTAACACCGGGACTATGATTGAAGGTATAGAAATCAAAGGATTCTTGGGAAAGCTTTACCTGCACGCCGATCGTATAGACCTGTCCGAGGAAAAAGCTACATTTAATACCGTAGATTTATCCGATACCGCCATTACCCTTCTATTAAATGATTCAACCTCGAAAGAAGACACGACTTCCACACCTCTGAACTGGGTACTCAAGCTGGATAAAATTAGTTTGGACCGGGTAGCCTTCGCCCTACAAATGCCCTCGGATTCCTTACGCCTTACGGCTTTCGTAAATAAAGCCGGGCTAAATAACGGCCTCGTAGATCTTGGAGCGGAACAATATAAGGCGAGAAACTTTGACATAACGAATTCTACATTCGCTTATGACGGGAATTACGCGGCACCCGAGCAAGGACTCGATTTCTCCCATATCAGTTTAACGAACCTGAACACCTCTATCGATTCCATCTTATATCAAGGAAAAGAAATAAACGCCCACATCAAGGAATTCTTCGTGGAAGAACGTTCCGGCCTTAAGGTTTCGGCATTAGCAGGAAATGTCCGGAGTGACCATGAACAGATAGACGTACCGGACCTACTTCTCCAGACACCAAATTCCGAAGTGAGATTGACAGCGACTATCCCTTGGAGCTCCCTCGAGGACCATCCGCAAGGTAGCATGAAAGCCCTGTTAAACGCCTCGTTGGGGAAAGAGGATTTATTGATAGCGGCAGGTTCTCTTCCGGAGGATTTCAAGAAAGCCTACCCGGACAAGCCTCTCGCTATTACGGCTGGCGTAGAAGGCAACCTCTCCAGTATACGTATCATACAAGGCGATATCATGCTGCCGGGAGCGTTTCAGATGAACGTCACGGGTAGCATGGAGTCCGTGACGGATAGCATCCGGCGAACCGGTGAGATTCAGTTAAAGGCTCGATCCGGTAATCTGGACTTTTTGCTGGCGATGCTTCCCGCCTCCCAACGGGATCAATTTGCCATTCCGGCAGGAATTCAGTTGAAGGGGGAAGCTACAGTCGCAAATCAAGAATACCGCACCGAGCTTGTTCTTACCCAAGATAAAGGCAAAGTAGGTCTGACCGCCCGCTATAATCCGGTAAAACTGGCTTATGAGGCTAATTTACGGATAGACAGTCTGGAACCTACTCATTTCATGCCCAAAGACTCTCTATTTTGGCTGACCGCCTCTGTTAAAGCAGAAGGCCGGGGCACAGACCCTTTCTCTGAACGTACATGGGCCAAACTGGACGGTAAGATATCGGATATACGCTATGGCGCCTCATCGGTATCAGACGTATCCATCGATGGCTCTCTGGAAAAGAACTTACTGAAAGTGGACTTGCTTAGCAAATACCCGTTGGCGAAAATGGATGTCTCCTTAAACGCAACCCTCCACAAGCACGAGGTGAAAGCGATGTTGATAGCGGATGTAGAGAACATGGATTTACAGGGTATGCACTTAATGGCAAATCCCTTCGCCACCTCTTTCCAGCTCTTCGCCGAGGCAGAAAGTAATCTGGATGAAGATAACACGATCGACGTTACGTTAGGAAACTGGGAGGTCGTCACCCCAAAACAAAGTTTCAAGCCGAAAACGCTGACCTTGCATGCCCGGACGGATATCGATACCACCCGTGTGTCTTTCCACGCCGGGGATTTAGGGATCATCCTCACGGGTAATGATTGCATACACCACATCACGGATAAGTTGACTAAGGTATCGAACGATATCACCCTCCAATTGGAACGGGACTCGACAGTCAATCTGGAGATCCTTCGCCCGCTCCTCCCCGATATGTACCTCGAGGTACGGGCAGGACAGGACAATCCGATCTACAACTATCTCCAAACCTATTACGTAGATTTCAAGAGCATCGCCATGAACGCCTATACCTCACCGGAAACGGGTATACGCATGGATGCCTCCATTTACGATCTGGCACGGGATACGATGCAGATCGATACCATCCGGGCGGAGATGCACCAAGATTCGCTCGGACTACTCTATAGCGCCCAAGTGATCAAGAATAAATACAGGCAGCAACAACCTTTCAGCGCCGGGCTGGACGGGCAAATACGTTATGGCTTCGGCGACGCCCGCCTTTATTTCAAGGACGGGAAAGGCGAGACCGGCTTGTTGCTCGGAATCCGGGCCGATAAGATACAGAACGGGGTCAAGTTCCATCTCTTCCCCGATGACCCGATCATAGCGTTCCGCCCTTTCAAGCTGAATCCGGATAATTACGTCGTGGTACGCAGCATGAAGGATATCGAGGCGAACCTACGACTCAGCGGAGATAATAACGCCGCCCTCTGGATACACTCCCAAGCGGAAAGTGACGAGATGGAGGAAGTCCACGCCGAGTTGAACCAGATCGACCTTGGGGTTATCTCCAACGCATTCAGTTATATCCCGCCGATGAAAGGTATATTGAACGCCGATTTCCAGTACGCTCCTTCCGACTCGGCCTTCATGGTCGTAGCGGATATGAACATTGATGATCTGTATTATGAGAACGAGCGGGTCGGCGAACTCATGTTCAACGCTGTCTATCTACCTTTAGAGCAGGGGAACCATCAAGTGGATATGCACCTTTTCCGGGACCGGAAAGAGGTGAGTGCCATTACCGCCTTATACCAGATGGGCGAGACAGACCATATCAGCGGTAATATCGAGTTCATGCACTTCCCCTTGGATATCGCCAACCCGTTCATCCCGGATGATATGGCGAAAATGGGCGGAGACCTCGATGGTACGCTCGCTATCAGCGGACAAAGCGATAAACCCATGGCCGAGGGATATCTGATTCTCGATACCGCCTCCGTTTATGTAGGCGCCGCAGGTTCTACCTTCCGTTTCGACGATAAGAAGATAGAGATAAAGAACAACCGAATCTTGTTCAACCAATATGGTATTTACGCATACAACAAGAATCCGTTTATCATCAACGGAGAAGTGGATTTCAACGATTTATCCCGCATGACCGCCAATCTTAAACTAACGGCGAATAACTTGCAACTGCTGAACGTTAAGAAAAACGAGGAAAGCCTTGTCTACGGAAAGCTGTTCGTCAACCTGAATTCTACCGTACGCGGGCCGTTGGATGCCTTGACCATGCGAGGGGACTTGCAATTATTGGGCGGCACGAATATCACCTACGTGCTGAAAGACTCCCCGCTGACCGTGCAAGACCGTATGTCGGATATGGTAACCTTCACCTCTTTCACGGATACCTTACGTCGGCGCATGCCTCGTAAGCCCCCGTTGCCGATGGGAGGCATGGACATGTTGATGACGATCCACATCGATCCCGCCGTACAAGCGAACGTGGATTTAAGTCCCGACCAGTCCAACCATATCAATTTGGAGGGTGGCGGCGACCTTTCCTTCCAGTATACCCCGCAAGGCGATATGTTCTTGAACGGACGCTACACGCTGACGGGCGGAACCATCAAGTACTCCATCCCGGTCATCCCGCTGAAGGAGTTCAACGTACAGGAGGGTAGCTACGTGCAATGGACGGGCAACCCCATGGACCCGACCTTGAACCTTACGGCTACCGAGCGAGTCCGTACGTCCGTCACCCTAACCGGGCAATCATCGCCCCGCTTGGTAAATTTCGACGTAGGCATCGAACTGACCCAACAACTGGAGAACCTAGGGTTGCAATTTACCCTCACCGCCCCGGAAGACATGGCGATGCAAGAGGAACTAACCTCGAAAGGTCCGGAGGAACGGGCGAAGCTGGCTGTCAGCATGCTCGTGACCGGTATGTACCTCGGCGGTGGCGGTGGTGGCGGCAAGGTGAACATGAATATGGGAGACGCCTTGACCAGCTTCTTGCAAAGCGAGATCAACAACATCGCCGGAAGCGCCTTGAAGTCCGTGGATATCAGTTTCGGCATGGAGACATACGACGATAATGGCGACGCCGGAGGCGGTACCCGTACCGACTACTCCTTCCGCTTCGCCAAGCGATTCTATAATGACCGTATCCGTGTGGTTCTAGGCGGCCGTATCTCTACCGGCGAGAACATTAACAACGGGCAGGCGCAGCCGTTCATCGACAACGTATCCGTAGAATACCGGCTGGACAGCAGCGGTTCCCGATACGTCAAGCTCTTCCACGACAAGAACTACGAAAGCCTGCTGGAAGGCGAGATCACGGAGACCGGGGCCGGTATCGTGCTCCGCAAGAAAATGATGCACCTCAGGGAGTTATTCAACTTCAAGAAAACGAAAGTGAAACCCATAAATGATGAAAAGGAATGAAAAGCATTTTAATATATTTTAGGCGGGACGACTCCCTCGGGCGGGGGAGGATGTCTCCCTCGGGCAGGGGAGAGTGTCTCCCTCGGGCAGGGGAGGATGTCTCCCTCGGGCGAGGGAGAGCGTCTAACCCGAGCGGGGGATGGCACGTCGCCACCGGGAGCATCCTCCTATCCGTACTTCTTCTCTCCTCTTGCTCCACCACGAAGAACCTTCCCGAGGGAGCGGTCCTATATACCGGTATCAAGAAAATAGAGGTGAAGAACGAGGATAAGACCAAACCCGGCGAAGCCGCCTTGGAAGAGGTCGAGGCCGCCCTAGCCTATCCCCCCAACAACGCCTTGCTGGGAAGCTCCTCGATCCGGGTGCCTTTTCCTTTCGGCCTGTGGGTCTACAACGCTTTCGTGAACAAGAAAGGGAAGGTCGGCAAGTGGATCTTCAACAAACTGGCGTCGAAACCGGTGCTGATCACCACCGTGAACCCGGATGTCCGCGTCAAGGTAGCCCGGAACCTATTGAACGAGTACGGTTATTTCAACGGAGAGACTTCTTTCGAGGTCATACCCGATCCCAAGAATCCCCGGAAGGCGAAGCTGGAATACAGTGTCACCATGAACGATCCGTATACGCTGGACAGCATCCAATACGTCCATATCCGTCACCGTGCCGACTCATTGATCGATGCCACGATCGGCGATCGTATCCTCCACAAAGGAGAGAATTTCAATGTCGTCCAATTGCAAGCCGAGCGGGAACGCATCTCGTCCTTGCTCCGTAACAACGGATATTACTATTTCCGTCCCGATTTCATCACCTATCAAGCGGATACCTTGTTGAACCCCGGGAAAGTGGCCTTACGGGTGGCCCCGAAGGAAAGCCTGCCCCCCTCGGCCCTCCGTCCTTGGAAACTCGGGGATATATCCGTCTGGCTAAACGGCTATCAGAATGAGACTCCCACGGACTCGATCCGCTATAAGGACCTTACGATCCATTATGAGGGTAAGCTAAGGGTTCGCCCCTCGGTCATTTACAACCGTTTATATTTCAAGCCGGGGGAACTTTATAACCAGCGGGCGCAGGAACGGACGCAAACGGCCCTGTCCCGCTTGGGTATCTTCCGTTATGCCGAGTTGCAATATTCCCCCCGTGATACCATGCGCCGTCAAGATACGCTGGATCTGCGGATCAATACGGTCTACGATCTTCCATTGGACGGCGAGCTCGAGTTGAACGTTACCGCCAAGAGCAACGACCAAGTGGGTCCGGGCGCCATTTTCAGCGTGACCAAACGGAATGTCTTCGGAGGGGGCGAGACCTTCGGCGTGAAACTCCGCGGCTCTTACGAATGGCAGACCGGCAACAAGCTGGATGGTAGCAACTCCAAGATCAACAGTTATGAGTTAGGCTTGACTACCACGCTGACTTTCCCACGGGTATTGTTCCCTACATTCAGCAAACGGGACATGAATTTCCCGGCCAGCACCACCTTCCGCCTCTATGCGGACCAGATGAACCGGGCCCGTTTCTTCAAGTTGCTGGCATTCGGTGGTGACGCCTCGTATGAGTTCCAGCCTACCGCCACGTCTCATCATTCCATCACCCCTTTCAAGCTGACGTTCAACTTGCTCCAGCATACCACGCACGAGTTCGACAGCATTACCAACGTGAATAAGGCTCTAAAAAAGAGTTTGCAAAATCAATTCATCCCGGCCATGAACTATACCTATACCTATGATGATTCCCCGATTACCAGTCGCCGGAACCATCTTTGGTGGCAGGCATCCGTTACCCAAGCGGGCCTTGTCTTGGATGGGATTTATGCGTTAGCCGGGAAGAAATTCAATAAAGAGGATAAGGAATTACTCGGCAACCCCTTCGCCCAATTCATCAAGGGAACCGCCGAGATACGTTATAATTACGCCCTCGGGCATAAGCAATATCTCGTAGGCCGATTAATGGCCGGCGCTATTTATAGCTACGGCAACGCCCGTACCTCCCCTTATAACGAGCAATTCTACATCGGCGGAGCGAATAGCATCCGTGCCTTTACGATCCGCAGCATCGGTCCCGGACGCTACTACCAGAACAGCGACAACAATAAATACGCTTACATCGACCGTACGGGTGATCTTAAATTCGAGGCCAACCTCGAATACCGCTTCCCGATCCTTGGCGACCTCCACGGGGCTACCTTCCTCGACAGCGGCAACATCTGGTTGATCCGAAACGATCCGGATCGTCCCGGCGGACAACTGAAATGGGGTAGCTTCCTCAAGGATCTAGCCTTAGGAACCGGCTTCGGCCTGCGTTACGACCTCACCTTTATCGTCATCCGTTTCGACGTGGGTATCGGTCTGCACCTCCCTTACGATACCGGAAAGAAAGGCTATTACAATATCCCAAAATTCAAGGACGGCATGGGTTACCATTTCGCTATCGGATACCCCTTCTAGCTGTTCCATTCCTAGGATTCTGTGGTCTTATCCAAGGTATTTCATTTTCAATAGGTCAACCCTAATTGGAAATGAGATACTTTTGCGCTCTCATTTTAATAACAAACAGATTAATTAACGAACAGAATCATGAAGAAGATTTTTTACTTAATGTTGGTAGCCCTTACTATGGGTATGTTCACCGCTTGCGACGACGATGATGAGAATACCCCTCAAATCAACAACCCGGAACCCAAGGAACAATGGGGCAAGACGCTCCGGGGCGACAATCAAACCCTACTGGCCTTTCCTGATATTTATGCCGATTATTGGGAATACACCTATTCTTACAAAGATAATCCAAACATCGGCCTTCGTCTGACTGGAAAGTTCCCGAAGTCACGCTTCTTCAATTTCACGGTTTATAACGACGAGACCCAAATAGACGTATCCAGCATTGAAGACGTAAATATCCAACCCGATGACAGCTCCATCAACCCCTATGTAAAGGAAACAGACGACTACGGAGCAAATGGCTATACGATTTACATCATTCCCGCTAACACCCCCGCCAGCGCACGTGCCTCGATGAAGAACATATGCGAGTTTCCGGAAGATGTCAATATGGTCTCCATTTTCATGCGTCTTTACTTGGCGAAACAATATAGCGGCGATGAGTATGGCGGCGTGGACATGCCTGCTATCCAAGCTTTCGATGTGACTACAGGTGAGGAAGTAGATTTCCCGAAGCGTGAGGTCTGCAACATCCACGAATCGTTGAACTTGCCGCCGATGGATTTCTCCGCCGACCTGCCGCAACTCCCGTTCATGCGTGCCCCGCTGAGCCTAATGTACCCGAACAGCCCGGCAGAATACCTATTCGCCCGCATCAAACTGAACGAAGGGGAGGTAGCAACTTTCCGTTTCATCCCTCCTACGGCTCCTAAAAGCGTAAGCGAATACGCCACCGCCGATGTACGATACTGGTCCATATGCCTTGGGTCAGCCGAGACCTACTCGTATGCCTCTATTTACGACAAAGAAATGCCTAAAGTGGACAAGGAAGGTTTCGTAACCTTTATCATAGCGGACGCCAACTCCGCCAAACTGCCCGATCTCCAAGCGAAGGCGGAAGCCAACGACGGTACATATATACTGACTTGGAACCGTAAGGAGCAAGGAGATGGAATCCTTGCCTTATACCGCAACATGGTGATCAACGAGAATTATCCACATTCCATGCGCAAGTTGATGGAGTCCGTTCCTCTAGCGGCCGCCGGCGGCGATATGAGCGGTTTCAACCCGATGAAGATGATCGCCATGCTCGCTATGGGCAACTGGGGACCGCAAGGCTATAAATTCAGCGAGGACGATTTCTTGAGCGATAGCTTCAATTACGCCAATATCCGAAGAATGAAATAAACCAATAGACATATCGTATTTTCAAGTCCCCTCGTATCCGGTCTTAACCGGAACAAGGGGACTTCCTTTTCACACTCTTATCATAAACCATGGAATTTAGATTCCTTATAGACGGGCGGTAATATAATCGATGATCTGCAGACAAAGGTTTGTGGTCTGCTCGTTCACGTCCAGCTCCGGATTCAGCTCTACCAAATCCATCGACTTAACCAGATTCGTAGACAACATATGATCCACGAAGTTATTAAACTCATCCGGCATCAGTCCCTCACACACACGAGTTCCCGTGCCCGGAGCGAAACGGGGGTCTATGCTATCCACGTCTATGCTGAAATGCACGTTGCGGATCTTCCGTTCCTTCAATTTCCGCTTGATGTCCTCAGCTACGAAGCCGATGCCTTTCAGATGGATCGTCTCCATCGTATAGACACTCAGCTTCTCCCGCTCGATCAAATCCCACTCGCCCTCATCCAGACTGCGGGTCCCGACCAAGAATACGTTCTGCGGATTCACCTTATTCCCGGGAGCGTAGATATTCACCAGTTCCTCGCTTCCCATCCCCATCAACGCACTCAGAGGCATCCCGTGGATATTACCACTGGGAGAAGTCTCGCTGGTATTGATATCCCCATGAGCGTCCAGCCAGATAATACCGAAATCATCATAACATTTACCCACGCCCGAGGCGCTACCTAAACCCAGCGAATGATCCCCGCCAATCACCAAGGGGAACGCTCCTCCACGCAATGTATCATAAACCAACTCCGCCAGATTCGTATTCACCTCCACGATCGCATCCAGATATTTCATGCTGTTACCCCGTACGAACTTATCCGCCTCGCTAACAGGGGGTACATACAAATTACCCAAGTCAAAGGCTTTATGCCCGTTCTTCCGGATCACCCCCATCAATCCCCGTTCCCGAAGGTGGTTCGGGGCACGCTCTACGCCAGCCCGGTCACATCCCAGATTCAAGGGAACACCTATTACATTTATCTTCATACACTAGAATTTAGCGAACGTATCTCGTATAATGCCAATCGCTTCCATCATTTGCTCCTCAGTAATCACCAAAGGAGGCGTGAAGCGGATGATATGATCGTGGGTAGGCTTGGCTATCAAGCCGTTTTCCTTCAACGCCAAACAGATGTCCCATGCCGTCTTCCCATCTTTAGGTTCCGTCACGACAGCGTTCAACAAGCCCTTACCCCGTACTTTCTTTATCATAGGATTATTAATCCGCTCCATCTCACCACGGAACAGCTCACCCATCTTAAACGCATTCTCCGACAAATGCTCGTCACGTACCACCTCCAAGGCGGCGATAGCGACTTTCGCCGCCAACGGATTTCCACCATACGTAGAACCGTGCTCTCCCGGAGCGATCGTAAGCATGATCTCATCGTCCGCCAATACCGCCGAGACCGGACTGACCCCACCGGACAACGCCTTTCCCAAGATCAAGATGTCCGGACGAATCCCCTCGTAATCACAAGCCAATAACTTACCGGTACGACCGATACCTGTCTGTATCTCATCCGCGATAAACAACACATTATGCTGATGGCAAAGATCATAGCAAGCCCGCAGATAACCATCGCCGGGCACCACGACCCCGGCCTCACCTTGGATCGGTTCCACCAAGAAGCCTACTACATCGGGATCTTTCAAGGCCTCGGCCAAGGCATCCACCTTATTATAGGGTATCTTTATAAATCCGGGCGTATAAGGGCCGAAATCGGCGTAGGAACTAGGATCGGTGCTCATGGAGATAATCGTGATCGTACGTCCGTGGAAATTCTCGCTACAAACCACGATCTTCGCACGCTCCGGAGCGACCCCTTTCCGACGGTATCCCCAACGGCGGCAAAGCTTCAAAGCCGTCTCTACCGCCTCGGCCCCCGTATTCATCGGCAAGAGCTTATCATATCCGAAAAACTTACAGGTAAATTCCATGTACTCACCCAGTATATCCGCATGAAAAGCACGGGATACGAGCGTAAGCTTCTCCGCCTGCTCCATCAGGGCCTTCACGATCTTAGGATGGCAATGTCCTTGGCTCAAGGCAGAATAGCCAGACAAGAAATCAAAATAACGTTTTCCTTCCACGTCCCACACGAACACGCCTTCGCCTCTTCTGAGAACGACCGGCAGAGGATGGTAGTTGTGGGCACCATACTTCTCCTCTCTGGTAATGTAATCTTCCGGTTTCATACTATAATTGAGTTTAAATGACTAGCATATTGTAAGCGTTTACATCGGGATAGCTCAAAGATAAGCATTTGCGGCTAACCAATTGATTACGGGTATGTATGTTAAGAAACATATCCACAAAAAAGAAGGGATGCCCCGCTCTCCCCAAGGAGAAACAAGGGCATCCCTCTCACGTCAAACAAACAACGCTTAGTTCCGTATCCGTACCTTATAGGTCTGGTCGGCTATCCGGACAAGATAGACTCCCGCGGGAAGAGCGTGTCTTGTCTCGCCGGGAACGACCGCAAACCGGGCACGACTAGCACCCGACAGGCCGACAACCCATGCCTCAGCCGGACGATCCGCACGGATATGGAGGGCGTTGGCAGAGGTCCAAACCGCTATGCCTCCCTCTACCGAGGCATTCGATGTCGGGACATCCGGGGTATCCGGGGTGTCGGGTGTGTCAGGATAATCGGGATCCACCGGCCCAGATTTGGGCGTATAGCTTACCACGAACGGGCTGAAGCTGGCAACGGAGATCTCCATATAATCATCCTCTAATGTCAAATTGTTATTACCCTCGGAATACACGTCTACCACGCCGTCCGAGCGGAGGTGGATAATCACGATATCATGTTGGGTTTTATTTACGCCTTCCGGATACGGGATACGTACCGTCACGATATCGGAGGGCTGCACGGGAGTTACGGCGGTAGTGGTGGATGCGTCGGTAGCGGAAATCGTGGTCGTCACCTTAACCAAGGTCACTTCCATCACGATCTTCGGGGCATCAGGAGCGATACCCGCATCTTGGGCGGCAGCTTTCGCTTTCTCTTCAATCTCAGCCTTTTTCGCTGGGTCTTCTATATCTTCCTTCACCAAGCGGAGGCTGGAGAGTTCCGTATCCGATGGCAGGGATACGGCATCGGGGATGATCACGATCGGGTTATCATCCGTTGGAACATTCGTTCCCTCCTGCCCTTCCTTTTCCTTGGGAACGGCCGGCGTACCGATCGTAGCGATCTCTTCCGGAGTCACGGAAGATTCCTGCGTAAAGGCAGCGGTTATCGTCAAGTCGTCGGTACCGGAGACGGTAATATTCCCAGATGCTAGCGGGTCATCATTCACTTTGTAACTCACGAATTCGTACTTTGGCAAGGCCGTATGTGCCAAGCTCAACTCAGTACCAACGGGTACGGCATCGCCGGATTTCACGCTCACTTCCTTACCCTCTTTTGTATAAGAAACGGAGATCGTACCGCCTTCCGGCTGCAGGATCTTGACGTAATATTCCGACTCGAGAAGTACCGTGAAGTTTACCTCATACGTACGCTTGGTCTGTCCATCCTCGGCGGTAACGACCAAGGTAGCCTTGGCCGATCCACTCTCGAGCGATACGGTAGCCGTGAACGATCCTGTCGGTTCTACGGAAACAGGCGATCCATTCACGAGCAGCTCAGCCTTCGCATCGACCAGCTGGCCGGATAAGGTGAGGGTAGCCGATTTCTGCGTGGAATTTGGGAGCAGCACCTCATATTTCATCGTAGAGGCAAGAAAACCGGGAAGCGGGGTAACCTCCCCACTTCCTTCCTTATACGATAGGGAACTCAAACGGGCTTCCGAGGACAGAGCCACGAGGATAGGCTCAAATTTCACCTCAGCCTCCACCGTATAGGCCGGCATCAAGAAGTAGGTCGTACCATCTTTCTCTTTCTGCAACGGAACAGTATTGGTTTTATCCCCGACCTTCCCGGATACCTTCAAGGAGCCGAACACCATTTGGTAGCCTTTGTTGGGGGTGGCGGCAATCGTCACCTTCGTACCGGAGGCGACCTCGCCGCCGGAAACAATCGAACTACCCGGAGCATCGGCGGTACTCAAGGTAAGCGTACCGTTCGCCGGGTTGGCGAAGGTGACGGTGGACTGGATCTTCTCGTACTCCACCTCTACCGTGACCGGGAAGTCCGGCATGGTGAAGGTGTAGAGGTAGGCGATACCGCTACTGGCATCGGGCTTAAACGTAGCCGGTACCGTTTCGGAGGGCGTACCCGTGCGGTAAACCTTCGGGTAACCGGAAGCCATTCGGTAGCCGTCGGCGGGGGTGACGGTAATCGTCACCTCGGTGCCGGAATGCAAGGTCGTAGGGGATGTGAGGGTCTCACCGTCCGCCGAGATCGATAAGGAGGCAGATCCTTCCGCGGGAGCCTCGAAAGTCAACATGAAAGGAAGAGCGGGGTAGTCGGGACGGGCCTTCGTCTCGATCCCTTCCTGCGCCCGGGCGGTCATCGAGAAGACCGCCAGCAGGCATACGAGCCATAAACTAGTATATTGTTTCATATCAAAGCGCTATTTTATAAGTGATGTTATTGATTCGAACCATGTAAATACCGGAAGGCAAAGCCAAGCGGGTATCGCCGGGGACGATAGAGGCGGCGTAGACGGTACGTCCGTCGGAGCGTACCACGGTAAGCGCGGCGGCCTCCCCGGAATAGACATGCAGCGCACCGTCGGCGGCCCAGATACGGACAGCGGCGGTAGCGGTAGCGATCTCGTTGGCGGTCACCACGGAGCCATCGCACACACCCACGCTACGAACCAGCGAGCGGGTGACGGCATTGGCGGTGATGTATGCCTCGAAAGGCTTCAGCACATAATCCGCCTCCTGAAGGTCGAAGCGGGTACCCTCGGCATTGAGCACGTAGATACCACGGAGCGTAAGGTTGGCGAGATTCGGGTTCGTCCGGAAGAGGAACACGCCGTTCTCGAGGGCATCGCCGGAAGCGACCGTAGCCGTAGCCGGTATCTCGATCGGCGCGTCGGAGGCTGTTTGGCTAAAGGTTACCCGAGTCAAGGCTGCGTCGGCGGCCAACAGATAGGGGCTACCGGCGGTGAGATCGACCCTTTTCCCGTAAAGGACAGAGACCTCTTCCCAACCTTGGGCAACGGCCTCCTTAGCGGTGTAGCCGGTGGCGGCATAAAGGATTAGCCCACTACCATATTCCGCAGAGGCTGTCAATTCGATAGGGCTACCGAAGGTCGTCCATTTGTTATTCAGCGAACGGTTGGTTTTGAAAGTCTTGGACACCTTCAGCGCATTCGTTGTCACGACCTGCGCACCCTCCTCCAATGTCAACTCAAAGACGGACGCATTCTCGCTATCGACGGTAAGCACGCCATCGGATTTAACGATGACACTCTGTGACAGGCCGGCCTCGGAGAGATTCTGATTGCCGGAGATCTCGACCTCTTTCCAATCACTCACCTCCGTAAAGGTCGTTACCCTACCATCCGCCTCGGGAGCAGGGAAGCGATCGATTGCCGTGCCTTCGCTATCGAGGCCTTTCTGCGGGATAAACGTACTAGCTTTCATCTCCCAGAGCTTATACTCCTCGCCCGCCGTAACGGTAGTGGCTAAGGTCTTGTTGTAGCGTTTTACTTCGATGGGCTGGGATGAGCGAGGCAGAAACCTTATCGTAGCGCCAGCATCTCCCGCCTCATCCGTGAACAGACATTCCATCCAAGCATTGGTAAGGGTACCGGTGTTATGGATAGCGGTGTGGGCACAATGGAAAGTGGTATAGCCATTTACCGGATCAAGCACGCTGAAGGTGCCAGAGTTATCGAGGCAGTAATGCATATCGGACGAGCTGCTGTTTTCAATGCGGAAGCTGCTGCCCGACAGCCTCAAGGTGCCTTTATTGATCAAGGTAGAGGCACCGGACGAGCCGAGGATCGAACCGGTCTGCGCAATTGTCAGATCGCAACCTTCGTTGACGGTCAAGGCAGCACCGTCGGTCGGGCGTATCGTTACGTAATTCAACGTCAGCGTCGGGTTGCCGGTAGCGGTGGCGACGATGAGCTTGTTGGCGGAAGGGCCTGGGGGTGACGATATTTTGCCGTTGAAACGGGTCTCCGTTCCGGCTCCCTTTTTATAACTCCATTTGTTGTTGGAGTAGAAGAGCATGAAGGTCATCGTATCGCTAGAAGACAAGGGCAGTGACAACAAGGACCTCAGATAGGAGGCAGACGACAAGCCGGACTGGCCGGGGATAATAGTACTCGCGTAAGCTGTAGGCAGACCGTCAGCGCCATAGCCGGCAATAGCTTTCAGTTGCGGGAGCAGGCCGTTCTCGGCGGTACCGATGGCGGTGAAGGCTTGTGTATTTTCGGGGCCTGCCCAAGCGGCGATCTCGGCGGCGACATCATCGAGGTAAGTGTCGGCACCGTTTGCCTTATCGCTACCTATGTTATCGGTAGGGACGGCTAGCGTATTATCTCCTATCGTCAGTTGGATCATGGTACTGGCGTAGTTGTCGAGAAGGGTAACTTTATTAGTAGGTGGATCAGATCCGACAATCCGACCGGCCTGTTTATCCGACGTATTTCCTAAGGCTTTCACGCCGGCGGTAGTTAAGGCGAGGCAATTCTTTATCGTTATATTAATGTTTCCAGCAAAAGCTTGCCCCACAATACCACCTGCGGCAGCTATCCGGCTGTCGCTGTTTGATCCTGCAGAAACAGCGCCTGTGGCAAAACAAGATTCAATCGTCGTTTTCTCAGATAGTCCGGCAATGCCGCCAGAATAAGCATTAGCAGCGGAAGATTTAGCGATTATCCACCCTGTCGAATAGCAGTGCGATATGCTACAATTACCGCTACTATAGGCTCCGATACCGCCCGCATACGCGGCATCGCTAGAACCAGAACCGGTAGCAGTAACACGGATATCCTCCGTATTGAAGCAGGAAACGATAGAAGAGCCATTATTAGTCGCTACGATTCCACCACCACGACCCATCTTTCCGGTCATAGTGACAGCTCCCCTGTTTGAACAAGCGCTAATCACCGAACCTTCAGAGTAACCGGCAATTCCACCGAGAGACCCAGAATTGCCGGTCACAGAAAAACTAACCTTGCATTGATTATGGCAATTGATGATTTTTCCATTCTTTACATAACCTGCCACGCAGCCAAGATAGTAAGCGGTGTCTTGAGCATTAGCAATAGTTGTCAAATTAATATTGTCAGATCCTGCCATCGTCAGATTCCGCACGGTCGCTCCATACAGATAACCGAAAAGGCCGATATAGTAAAACGAGGCCGAGGAGATCGTCATTCCGGTAATCGTATGGCCGCCACCATCGAAGGTGCCTTGAAAGTAGTAACGTGCATCGAAGCCTTTATAAGTCCCTATCGGTATCCAATTAGCCTCGAAGCCGCTCGCCACGCCTTGGGCAGGTTTCGCCAGCGAGATATCGTCCGCAAGCGTAACCGTACAGTCTTTGAAGCCCTCGGAGGCGGGATAGGAATCGGTATAGGTTTTATCGGCATCGGCGATTGTCTTCCCGTTATTCGTCACCCAAGCGATCCACGCGAGGCCGCAGGCGGTCTTGACGGTGTAGGTAGTGCCGGAGACGGCGACATCGGTGCCAGTCGGGCCGACATTGGCTAATTTGGCGTACTCGGGCCAGTCGGCGGGGAGAGTCGTCATGCCTGAGAAGGAGACTAATTTATCTTCCGTTGCCGTAAAGACGGTTGTTCCTTTCGAATCCATCAGTTGTTCGTTGCCCAGCCAAAGGGTGTAGCCGGTGTTCTTTGTGACGTTGATGGCGAAACCCTTCTTTTTACCGTCGGTGGTGAATTGGATAACGGGATCGAACGATTGGCCGCTGGCGTTTTTCACCTCGAGCGTCTGGCCACTCGTTGGGGCGGTGGCGAACTGCCATTGGAGGAAGGGGGATTTCACTCTAGAGCTTCCATAAATTGCGTCTCCATCTTTATCTTCCGAAGAAACCGTTACTTTCGCGTCTTCGGTAGCCGAGAAAGCACCCCAATTGTCTAGAAACACAGCAACAGCTTCCGCCGTGACAGTTATCTTGCCTTTGATGGTGGTATTTATAGCAGAACTAGTAGAGTACAGATATATTCCATATGATCCAGTTCCTTCCGCGGCGATATTCAATCCGGCGGTGCCACCATCCAGAAGCAGGATGCATCCTTGGTAGTTATTAATCACATCCTTTTTCGCTTTCAGGTTACTGGCAGAGTTGCCTGTCGCTTGGATACAGAACGGTTTACTGCCCTCCAGATAAAATAATGAGCCGTCGGCAGTAGTGGAGGTCAGGTTTAGCCCATCCAATTTTAGGATCGGGTAGCTGTCAAGATTATTCGCGTCGGCTATCGCTTTCTCGCTTTTGATATCGATCGCGCCCTGCTGCCAGTTTGCGTTCGTGCCCGTCAGCGTACCGGAGAACTCGGTCTCGGTGCCATTAGTCCCGACCTTGTAAAACCAAGCGTAATCGGTCGAGCTGTTGGGTTTCAGTTTATAGGTGAGAGTTAGTTTATCAGTAATACTAGTACTAGCCACGTCAAGCGGCTGTGTCTGCGCTTGCGCTCCTGCCATTGCCGGCCCCCAGAGGGCCAGCGTCAGGATACAGAACATCCGCACGGCGGCCCGGAGGGAGAGCCGCGCGGATATCTTTCTAGAAAGATAAAATTCGTTCATATGGATTCGATTTTAAGTGTTTGACAATTTGCTAGGCTCAGATCTCGTCCGGGCTCTCGCTATCGCCGCCGGGGTTCTCGGGGTCGGGCGCAGGGTCGGGTGTGGGATAAGGCTTGTCGTCGGACTTGGAGGGGCTGGTGGGGCCTCCCTTGGCGGCGATGAGGTTCTTATACTTGCGGAAGATCTGGTTCACGGTGTCGATGAAGGCGTTGATGGCCTCGGTAGGCTCAAGTACGGCGTAGGCGTTGACACGCTGGATGATGAGGTCGAGGGTCTCGTCGGTCGCCTTGCGGGCCTTGGTGGTATCGGTCTTCACACGGGCGGAGTACTCGTCGGTGCGGGTGATGTCGAGAGCCTTGTAGGCATCGTTCAAGGTTTTCAACTGGGCCACGTAGGTGTCGAGGCGGAGGGTCTTGAGGGCTTCCGATACGTCAGCCTTGGCGAGGTCGAGCAGCAGGCCGTCGATCAGGGCGGTCTCCTCGGCGTAGGCCTTGGCGTAGATCTTGTCGTAGGCCCGCAGCACGCTGTCTACCAGCAGGGCGGGGGTACGCAGGGTCTCGTCGGGGCATACCTTATAGGAGCCGTTCATGGAGTAGATGAACTGGAGGGTCTTGTCACGCTCCTTGTCTTTCGCCTCCAGCTGGGCGGTGGAGGCGCTCTTGGTGACGCGGTTCACGCACTCCGCCTCCCGGTCGATGCATTCCTTGTAACCCGGGGCGAGGGCCTCCAGATGGAGGGCGGCCACGGTCGTATCCAAGATACGGGCGTAGATCTCGTTGTTCATGTTCATGTGGCCGGCGTTGGTCAACGCGGTCTTCGATACCGATCCGATTTGTTTCGCTAAACTCATACTGTTTGTTGTTTTTTCGTTAATACTTTCCTCTTGTCCGCAGACGTAAGGTTTCCTACAAATGCAGGATAATCCCTTTGATAATCATATATTTTTCTATCAAACAATGCCTACGGGTGTCGAAATCTCTCCCGAGGCCCCGGAAAGGACCGCTATGGTCGTAAGGATCGCTCCGGACGCCTCGGGAGAGGCCACTACGACCATAGGGATCACTCCAGAGGCTTCGGGAGGGGCCGTTACGGTCGTGGGGATCGTTCCGGAGGCCTCGAGAGGGATGGCTACGGTCGTAGGGATCGTTTCCGAGGTATTTCGCTAGTCCGTCGCTTTCGTAAACCGGATCGGCCAGTCCAATGCCTTGGTGGTGTAGACCGGGAAGATCCATTGCTTATGGTTGGTCGCCTTGTTCCGGCCGAACCAGCTGTCGCCCTCGTTGAGGTCGTTCTCTTGGTCCACCCCGAAGCGGTACGGCGGGTTCTCGCTCTTCAATTTATACTCCTTGCTTCCCCAATAGGCCGGGAATTGCTCGTCGATGGAGTAAGGAAGCGTCATGTCGGTACCGGGCGAGGTGGCGATCACGTAGTATAGGTCATCGCTCTTCCCCTTGCGGGCGATGCCCACGCCGGAGACCGGTTCCTTATGGCTGTCGTCGGGCGAGAACTTCAAGCAAACGTAATGGTTATCGATCGCGTCCCACATCATTCCCGATTCGGCGTCCTGCCCCCGCGGTTCGAAGCCGTGCTTGCGGGCGTCGTCCTCCTTCATGAAGCGCATGTGGTAGATGGGGCGGCACTCGTCCTTGAAGTCGAGGGCTACCCACCAGAGCTGGTCGGCGTTATCCCCCACGTCGAGGTACTCGTGGGCCGAGGTATCGAGCATCTTGCCGATCCGCGAGTCGTTCGGTCCCTTGGTATTCAGCACCAACGGACTGTAGATGCGTTCCTTGCCGTCCGGCCCGGTGAAGACACGTTGTCCGGCGGGATCCCCGTGATTGTCCTTCCCGGTACGCATCATGAAGTCGGCCAGGATCAGCTGCGGTTTCTTGGCCAGCTTCGAACGCGCCTCCACGTAGGAGTCCAGATATTTCTTCAGCGCATCTTGCCGCGCATAGTTCTTCGTCAGGTAATACAGGGGGACCAGGAAGCAACGGGTGGTATCGCCCCTCGGGCCGTAGCTTACGAGGTGGAGGTTGCTGTTCTCGTCGGCGATGGACTTGTCCCAGCTCTCGAAGTCCACGGAGGCGTTGCCGCCGGTGATGATCATGATGCTCTCCTCGGACATATGCTCGTTCAGCTCCGACTTCGTATAGCCGCCCCCGGCGCCGATCTTGCCGCCGTGGGTACCCATCACGCGATAGTAGGTCTGGAGCCAGTTCTCGTTCTCTCCCGCCGGCGACGACGACTTGGCGGAAAGCTCCGCCTCGGCGGCGAACACCGTCTCGTCGTAATAGAGGTTCTCCTTCCGGCTGTAGATATAGGTATAGCTCCCGCCGAAGACACCGCCCACCAGCACGTGGGTGCCGTAGGTGTCGTATAGATCGTAGATGCCCTTCTGCGTGTTGCCGTATCGCTTGTAGAGGTCGCTATTGGTTTCGTTCAGCAAGCGCGAGGCGGTCGTGGTGAGGAACGGCAGGAAGACGTCGGGATTGCTGGCGAAGGTATAGATGGCGGTGGCCATATGCAGCTCCACCATCGGCTTGACATGCACGTCCACGTGATACTCGAAGCGGTTGGACGAGGTCTGGTTATGCTGGAACCGCTGGTCGAAGGAGCCGGAGAAGAGTTTCGACCTCGTAGGCGTAGGAGCGCCTTGGTTCGTGAAGCCGAGGCTGCTCACCGAGATGCCGAGCTCCTGCCACATGTTGTCCACCATCTCCTCGTAGTCCACGCCGGAGCGTTCCCGTCCCCACGACTCGGCGTGGGGGGTCTTCACGAAAGCCTCCGTGCCGTACATCAGGTCGAAATCTAGGAAAGGCTCGCTAGGGGCGGCGAAGATATCGCCCGCCGTGTTCACCGTCTTGCCCACGTTGTGCATATAGCTCGGGGCGTTATCCGACGCTGAGCTTTCCAGCTTGGGTTGCGACACGAGGAAGAGCGTGTCCGTCGCCGCCTCCCCCGACTTGCTGGCGATCCCCCGCAGGGCGATCTTCTCGAGGAAAGGCTTACGCTCCACCTCCTTCTTGAGGTTGAGCACGAGGAAGCGGCTCTCGGCCCCCTGCCTCATCTCCCAATCGAAATACTTGCCGCTGAACTCGAAGTCGCGGATACGATCATCGTGCACCGGGATGGCGATCTCGCCCTCCCACGGATGGATGATGAACAGCCGGTTGCCGTCCGACTCGTCGGAGAGGTTGAACTCCGCCACACGCTGGGGGACGTACACTTCCGTGTCGTCGTCGGAACATCCCGTGAGGAAGGCCGACACCACCAGCGTCAAAATACCGAAAAATAAAGATTCTCTTCTCATACTGATTCTTCTTAGATAAAGGTGTATACTCTATATTATAATGTAGGGAGTTCGCCTCCCCATGACCCTATTCGATCGCCCGTACCCATTCGTCCATGCCCTTGGCGGCCTCCGGCGGCATCTTCTGTTTCAGCCGGTAGCGGGTGGTGTGCAAGCTTCCGATGGAGATAGACATCTTGTCGGCGATCTCCCGGTTGCTCAGGTTCATCTTGATCAGCATGCAAAGCGTTTCCTCCGCCGGCGTGATCCCCGGCACCCGCTCCCTAAGCGTCGGCAGGAAACCCGGATACGATGCCCGGAACGATCGGTGGAACGATCCGTTCCCTTTTCGCTCCGGATCGGCGGGAAGGCACGAGGCCAGCAGGTGCTCCTTCCGTATCGGGCACTCGGCGGCGTGACGCTCCAAGTGTTCCGACAGTACGTCGAACCGCTCGTCGATCCGCCGGCGCAGATGCTTCCATGCGAACACCCAGCAGCCCCCGCAGAGGAGGAGCGCCAGCATCCCGCACATCATCAAAATCCGTAAGTATGACCCTTCCATTACTACTTCGTTTTTGTTTCTCAAAGGAAACCATTCCTATCCTTATACGACGAATTCTTTTTTGAGCAATCCGCTCAACAAGTCCTCAACAACGGCCTTATCCGCACGAAATGCGATCATCAATTTAATTGACACGCCGCTCGGGGCACCGGTGGTACGGACAAGTCAAAGGTACGCCGCCGGGCCTTCGGACGGATAAAAAACCAATAGATGATTCAATCGATTTATCCCCCGGGACACGCTATTTTCCATGAAAAACGGCGTATATTCGCGATAAACCATAAAATCCTACGCAGATGAGAGACATCACGCATTTCCTGCTAGCCACCCTCCTCTCGCTAGCCACCCTCGCTTGCCGGCACGACACGCCTCCCGCGGACGGCTCCCTCTCCCGGCAGCTTCCGCCCGATACCAAGGAGATACTCCGGCAGCTCAACGACCGCGACAACCGGGAGGAGGCCTTGCGCCTCGCCGACAGCCTCGCCGCTCTTCCCCCTTCCGACGACCCGTGGCTAGAGATCCGTATCGCCCAAGCGGTAGCCAACACGCTCTATAAATTCCGCCGCGACCCTTCGGATGCGATCCGTGTGCAAGAAAGGGCCCTCGCCGTCTATCGCCTCCACCCCGATGCCGCCGACGATCCGGCCGACCTGCTCTCTACCCTCGGCCATTATTACCGCCGCAAGGGAATGCGGGAAAAAGAGGTGGAAGTCATACAGGAAGCCATGGACTGGTGCGTAGCCCACCCCGAGAAGCTCAACCGGGGTTTCGTCTACACCTTCGCCGACCTCTCCTCCACCTATAGCGACCTCGGATTGTACGACAAGGCTATGGAGGCCATCTCACGCTCCATCGACTACTCCCTCCAGTTGGATAGTTTTACCATCAGCGACCTCTACCGGATGAAAGCCGGGATATTCTGGGAGCTGGAACAGCACGACTCTACCTTATATTACGCACGGCAGGCCTTAAAGAGAGGGGAGGAGCTGAAAGAGAACGCCTATGTCCTCGCCGCCAAAAACATACTTTACAATTATTACTACGAATATGTGCCCGACTCTATCCCTGCCGCCCTCGAAGGGTACAAGGAATTGATAGAAGAGGAAGAAGCGATCTCCGCGGGGTATCAAGATCTTTTCAAATTCATGCTGGGGGCCTGCCTCGTACGCGACGGAAAGCCGGAAAAAGGCTTCCCCCTGATGGAAGAGGCCTACGCTCTCTACAAGAAATACGAGGCGAACGATATGATGGATTGGACCGGACGGCATTTGCTCAACCTTTACGCCCAACAAAAGAAGGGAGACAAGATGGCCGAGATCTACCCGGAATACAAGGAGATACACGACTCGTTGCAACTGGCGGAGAAACAGCGGTACGCCATTGGTGCCAACGTACGCTACGAGACCGGACGGAAGGAGCAGGAGAATCGGGCCTTATCCGCCGAAGTGGCCTTGAAGGAACGTTCGCTCGTTTATACGCGCGTCATCCTGATCCTAGCCATTTGCCTGCTGACCGGGATCATTGTCTACGCACTCCAACGTCGCCGGCTTCACCAACGTGAGCGGGAGATCCAGCGTCAACGACTGGATAATCTCCTCGCTACCCAACAAGAACTGAACCGCCGCAATGAGCGACTGAGCGCCGAGCTGGAGCAAGCCGCCCATAACGAGGTGATCGACAGCGTACGCCAGAAGCTCAACCCCTCCTTGCTGAGCGGCGAGGACGAGTTGCGGTTCCGCCAATCCTTCGCTGCCCTGTACCCTCGCTTCCTGCCCGGCTTGCGTAAGGACTTCCCGGAACTGACCAAATCCGACGAACTGCTCTGCATGCTGATCTACCTGAAGCAGAGCACGGACGAGATCTCGTTGGCCTTGGGCATCTCCCGTCCCAGCGTCAACTCCGGACGCAGCCGTATCCGCAAGAAACTTGGATTGCAGAAAGAGGAATCCTTGGACGAATTCCTGCAAAAAAGATAATCCCTCCTTTCCGGCGGCTGCCACCCGAAGGTGGCATGCTTGCCGGAAAGAGGGGATCAAGGGCGGATCAAGTACGAACCGCTACGCATAGCCGATAAAGGCCGCTTATAAAGTTGTCAGATAATTTTTCAGCGGATTGGAGTACATCTCTAAGATCTTCTTACGTAAGAACGCCTCATCCTTGTTCGGAAGGACGATCTTATCCAATTGTCCTTGCAAGTATTCCTCGAATTGCTTCTTATCCTTCGGACCATAATGTTCTTGGAAACGACGAGTGCCGTTCAGTAAGTCATACGCCACGTAATTGCACGGATAGAAACGATAGTTCTTATAGATCTCCCGGTCGATAACGGACGCGATAGCGCTTACCAGCTCATTCTTCTCCATATCCTTGTCCAGTTTAGCCAAGGAATCATTGATCGGGGAAGTGATCGTGAAGTGGACACGACCCTTATTATTCAGGATACCCGTTTCCATGCTCAACAAATCATCCCGCTGACATTTCACGTAATCCGGATCATCCCGCTTCATCTGGAATTCTTTCGCCTTCAAGAAATCGCAAGGATCAAACTCGTAGGAGATAGCGACCGGTACGATATTCAAGTCCATCAAATTCAACAACAGATTATCCTTATCGCCGCCGATACTCAACATCTTCAATACGCTACCCTGCGTACGATCGTCCGAATCCTTAGCACGTCCCTCACGCTGGGCGATCCATACAGACTCGTTCACATTCTTGATCGCATGATGGATATAGGCGGAAAGCGTCTTGCTGACCTCCAACATCTGACGAACAGAAACACCACGCTTCACAATAAAACTATTGTTCAAGCGTACCAATGTCTCGATCCACGGACGGATTAAAAGATTGTCGCCGATAGCGACCTGCGTCATACCATACCCCACATCATATAACATGACATTCAAGAAGGAGGCATCCAATACGATATCCCTATGGTTCGAGATAAACGTACAGGCCGCCTTATCTTTCGGCAGACGGCTACGCCCTGAGATAGTAAGCGAGAAAGTAGTATTTTTCGCCACCGTCATTACAGCGTCATAGGCCAGAGTAGATTTAAACTCCTCCTTCGTCTTGCAAGCACGCATGGCAACTGAGAATTCCTCCCAATTCAAATTCGGCTTTATGTAACGTAAAGCCCGCTCGAAATCCTCATTGGCGACCAATTTTTCAATCGCGTCCTTCACCTCACTGTTGTTCAGCGGACGGATGTCGTCGAAATTAGGGGAAACTGTTTCTGTATCCATATCTATTCATTTTGTTTTTCTGTTTTTGAGTTCGTCTTCAATAATGTCTGTCATGACATCCTTTATATCCAATCCCGCCGCACGTACTTGCTGTGGGATAAAGCTGGTAGCCGTCATTCCCGGTGTCGTGTTTATTTCCAGTAAGACAGGCTCCCCGTCTGCCGGAATAATATAATCCACACGAATCAGTCCTTTGGCGCCCAATATATCGTAGATCCTTGATGTCTTGCGCTGTATCAACTCCGTCAACTCGGCGGAGATACGGGCCGGAGTGATCTCGTCCACCTGCCCGTTATACTTTGCGTCGAAATCGAAGAATTCGTTATCCGTAACCACCTCGGTCAAAGGAAAGACAACCTCTTTACCCTCCACCTTATAGCAACCGCATGTCACTTCCGTTCCATCGATAAAGCTCTCAAGAATCACCTCACGTCCTTCCCCAAACGCCTTAGCGATAGCGGGCTGGATAGCGGAGACCTCTTTCACCTTCGTCACGCCAAAACTACTACCCCCATCGTTTGGTTTCACGAAAATAGGCAAACCCAAACGAGTCACGACTTCTTCGTCCGTAATAGTCTCTCCCTTGAATAAATGAATGGATGCGGCAATTTTTACACCAAAGTCTTTCAAGTAATGATTACATACGTATTTATTGAATGTCAAAGCGCTCACCAGCATCCCGCAAGACGAGTAAGGCATACCGATCATATCGAAATATCCTTGTAAACGTCCGTCCTCGCCCGGAGTACCGTGTATCGTTATATAAGCGAAGTCAAAATGCCTCGTCACGCCATTCTCCTTGAAGCTAAAATCATTCTTATCAATTGGTGTATGTTCCCCGCTAGGAAGTATAACCGCCCACTCATCCCTCTTAACGATGGCAATATATAAATTATATTTGTCTTTATCAATAAAAGAGTAGATTCCGTCCGCACTTTTTAATGAAATAACGATCTCGGAGGAATCTCCCCCTGCTACGATAGCGATGTTCTTTTTCATTTTTATAGTTCTTTAGTGTTCGCGTATACACGCCATCTGTCGATCAGCTGCTGCATATCGGAAGGAATCTCGGAATCGAAAAACATCTCCTCTCCCGTAGTAGGATGAACGAACCCCAACGTCTTAGCATGCAAGGCCTGACGTGGACAAATAGCGAAACAGTTTTGCACGAACTGTTTATATTTAGTAAAAGTTGTTCCTTTCAAGATATCATGTCCGCCATACCGCTCATCGTTGAAAAGCGTATGACCGATATATTTCATATGTACACGGATCTGGTGCGTGCGCCCCGTCTCCAGACGACACTCCACCAAGCTCACGTAGCCCAAACGTTCCAACACGGTGTAATGGGTGACGGCAGTCTTGCCTTGATCGCCTTCCGGGAAGACGGTCATTTGCATACGGTCACGAGGATCACGACCGATATTTCCCTCGATACGCCCCTCATCCTCTTGAACGATGCCCCATACCAAGGCACGGTATTTACGTTTGGTTGTCTTGTTGAAGAACTGCAGGCTTAGGTTACTCTTGGCCTCCGGGCGTTTAGCCACCACCAATAAGCCCGACGTATCCTTATCGATACGGTGTACCAAGCCTAAACGAGGATCGGAAGGATCATAATAGGGATCATCCTTCAAATAATAAGCCAAGGCATTCACCAACGTACCGGTATAATTACCGTGACCGGGATGTACGACCAAGCCTGCCGGCTTATTCACCACCAGCAAATCATCGTCCTCATATACTATATTCAAAGGGATATCTTCGGGGATAATCTCCAGTTCCCGGCGTGGGCGATCCATCACGATAGAAACCACATCCAAAGGTTTCACCCGGTAATTACTTTTCACCGGCTTATCGTTCACCAAGATACAACCCGCCTCAGCCGCCAATTGGATGCGGTTACGGGTAGCGCCCATCATACGGTCTACCAAGAACTTATCCACCCGGAGCAGGGATTGCCCCTTGTCCGCTACGAAACGGAAATGCTCATACATCTGGCTCGACGATGTTTCGTCTTCTTCCGGCATCAACAGGTCGTCTACCTGTTCATCATCCATATCGTCCAAAAACTCGTCCATTCCCTTAAAACCAGTTTTCTATATCACTATCCAATGGTTCTACCGGAATACTATCCAAAGCCAATGAGTCGGGAAGCATATTCGGATCGCCACTGCTTACTTTCAATACCAGATGAGCGGTCAACGGTACATGTTCCCCTTTGAGCAAGGTACGCCCGTTTAACTCCACCCCCATCGCCAAATCTTTATAATCGCCCGGCACATACTCTATCTCGACCGACGAGAAGCCACGGGCCCGCAGCAAGGCATACGCCTGACGGAAAGATAAGTCTTCCACCTCCGGTATCACGGCCATCTGGGAGGTCAACGCGTTAATCGTAACAAAGACGATCCGCCCCTCTTTCACCTTCGATCCGACACCGGGAACCAACTCCACGATGGAGCCCGGAGCCACATCTTTCGAGAATACGGAATCGATCACGTTATAGCGTAGCTTATTATTCCCGAAAAACTCGGCGGCGTCCTCTAGCTTCATTCCTTTCACGTCCGGAACGACCACCGCTTGATTATGGCGGGTATAAGAATCCAGCCACGCCAGTACGCCATAAACAACGCCGCACGACACGACTATCACCAACAAGAGATTGATGACAAACGGATTCTTTATCAGTTTTACAAAAAAGTTACTCATTTCACGTATGTATTTGTAGGCGGTTCAAAAGTAGAAAAAAAACGGCATATAGACCAATATCCACCAGAGCAATACTACAAAAACAAAGAAAGTAAAGGCTTTTTAGGAAAAAACCTCTACTTTCTTTATAAATCTTTAGAACGTGACTAATTATCCGTTGTATTCGTCAGATACCGTTAATTTAGCTCTGCCTTTAGCACGACGAGAAGCTAATACTCTACGGCCATTAGCGGTAGCCATTCTAGAACGGAAGCCATGCTTGTTCTTTCTTTTTCTGTTGGAAGGTTGGAATGTTCTTTTCATCTTTCTATATTATTTATTATTATTCGCATACTTATTCGGGCTGCAAAGATAGAGCCTTTTTTTTAATAAACAAAGGGTTGCGCAATTTTTTACACAAGAACCTTTGATATCAGACCAAAGCAAGTTAACTGCATGGGGCAAGTAAGTTAACGTCATCGGCAAATGAAGAAAGCGATGCCGCTCATCTCCTTACGGAATGAATGGCATCGATAAAGCACGAATGCTATATGAGGTAAAGGGCCGGGGAGGAGGTGCAGCCTATGTGTAAAACAAATTCAATCCATTGTGTGCTGCACGCTCCCCGCATCCGTCATTCACATGATGGATGGGAACCCGTTATTATCTACTCATAGTCATATTCAATCCATCCTTACCACCATTAATCCATCGGATCAAAGGTACTTCATCGGAAATATAAGACTTACCTCCTATATTCGCAGCTTTAAATTTAACCTTCTTACCCAAAGTAACACTTGCAGGTAAATCATACTGATAATGTCCATTCTCATCCACAATCACAGATCCATAACTCTTATTATCATTTAGTGCTTCAACTTTTGTATCTTTGGGAACATTATTATTATTATACTTCAATGTACCCACAATACGTATCGGCATCAAATGAATTGTTTTTCCTTGAACATTCGACAGTTTCCCCTTATACTCAAATGTTACTGATCCATTATCATAAACTGTTCCCGTATTATAGGAGAAAGTAATTTCATCGTCGCTATTCAACTCTCCATCCACGACAAACTCGTATGTACCACCTTCCAACTGAACCGCTCCATTCGCATGCTCAGTCTTCCAAGAAATATATACATTATCGATATTAAATGTTTTAACAGAAGAATTATTACCGATATTCCATGTCATTACACCCGAAACCTTAGTCTCCTTTGGAGCTACCGCCTTCACCGTACACGTTTTTGAATCAAACAAATCAGCGGAAATTTCCGGAGTTTCCTCGAACACATCTGCATTTGTCTTAAAATTCAAACTATAAGACTCTTGGTAACTCTTTACGACATAAACATAATAATATTCACCATTTCCTGTCGTCTCAATCCGAACACCATCATCTACAGCATACAAATAATTAGTTTTAATTTTAACCTCAAACGGATAAGCAGATTCATCCACTTCTTCCGTCGCAAAAGTTAAAACAGTGGAAGAACCAATCCCTCCTTCTATTATTGAAGGATTTGCCTCAAAGCGAGTGAATTTATAAGCAGGACGTAATATTAAATCAATCTTACGCTGCAATTTACCAGCCATGACATAAAAAGCGGCTCTTTGCTCCGCATTCCCAGCCCCCTTGATACTAGCCGTGATAACACCATTTGATTTATTCAAAGAAATAGAACCATTCACTATATCATAGAGCTTCTCATCCGATGTACCTAGCTTCAACTCACTATTTTTCACCGTCGATGTTGAGCCACTGATTTCACGATAAGTAGCTGTCGCTTTTAATTGGCTACCCCCTTTATTCACAAAAATATAGGTTGTCTTCGATACGGAAAGAGCTGCATCCTCAAAAGAGATGGATGGATATTTAATCAACTCCATGGAGGTTATGATATTATAGTCCGCAACCCTACCCGGAACAATAATCTCATCCCACGACACCCCGACTCTTGTAACATCCTTTATTGTAATATTATATTGATAATTTCGAATAATGTCATACACGCTCGATTCTCCCGTTGTTTCCGTAACACTTAAATCTACTTTATAATAAGAGAACGATTGAGAATTATTAAATTTACCCTTCACTATAACAAAAGTAGGATTATCCCCTTGGTTACTATTCTCAAACGCATAATCGGCCTCCCCGACTCCGACAAAAGAAGAGGTTGGCTCTTCTTTTGGGCTTACATGGCCGTTACTCGCCGGAACATTAATCGTTCCTATCGCTTCCGTACCCAATGTAGCATATGTGGATTTATTATACAGGTAAAAAGAGACTTCTTTTAATGACGATTTTGCCTTCTCATCCAAATCCACAACCACTTTAGACCAATTACGATACAACTCAAGACTACTCGTTCCTAATCCAAGATCGGACGCCGGTTCACCATTGAAAGACATTTCTCTCCAGAATAAATACTCTTGCGTAGCCGCCGTATAAAAATAATCACCAGCCGCTCCGCTTAAATCAGCATCATAATTAGCGACAAAATGTATTTTACGGGTTTCTTTAGAGATAGATGCCATGTATCTCCCTGTCGTTCCAGCAGACTTAGCGGCAACAACCTCCAATAAATTTCCCGAACCATCAAATGTGGCTAATTTCAAACTAGAAATCCCATCATCCGCAATTGGAACCGAAGCTTTCGTTGACACAGACACCGAAGGTACGTCTACGGAGAAAACCACCGCCACCGAAGACTCATCGCCTCCATTTATCGTATAATCTCCTAATGTATCTTCCACGGAGCAAGCCGAAAAGAACAAAAGAGATACCAAAATGTTATATATATATTTAGACATAGCTCTTATATTTAATAGGTTAATTAATAAATATCATGTACGCAGCGCACATATTGCTCTTTCTTATTCTCATGCGCATTCGCATTCGACATTTGTACCTCATAATTGGTTAAAGCAGACCAATAATAACTACCTTCCAATAAAGACTTCACCGCACTATTTCCGTCTTTTTGCAGCGTTGCGATATATCTCAACTCGGCCAGAGTAGGGACACGCCAATCTGTCATTAACTCTTTTACACCATCACCATCTTTGTCATAATATTCCTTATATAAATGACAACGCATTTCCGCCCCACTTTGGCTAATTTGATTGGTGATACCTCGTTGAGACGCAATTATAAACTTAGGAGATACCAGATTGTTGGATTTTGCGTCACGCCCTGTTATCCTCACACCCGTAACAGTAGAAAAAGTACCATATTTTGCTATATCCCCAGTTGCCGTAGGATCTCCAATCATAAACTTACCAGAGGCGATCGACGTAACACTAAAGACATTGTAATTATTTTGGCTGAGATCAGTGTGCCGTCCTCCGGGCAAAGACGAAGGAACTCCACCATAATCATTCCCCCCATTGTTCTGAAACGCCTCTACATAAGGAGTCGGATAGTGAATAATCGTAACAGTTTCCGACAATTTATTATCAGTTGTCTTTATCTTTAATGTTATGTAGGTAGGTACATAATTTATAGGGACAGATTTCATCGATACCTTAACAGATCCTTTATCCGTACCATTCGGTGTAATTTCAATCTGAGGATATTGATTCGCAGATTCCGCATAACGACCATCAACCTTATTCCCACTCGTATCATAACCTGTATATTTAACCGATTCGATAGAGAAAGAGACCTTCTGATTGGAAGCATAAGAGAATGTATATTCATTAATATTAGGCATATAAATCAAACGCTCAGATACGAATAAATAATTCACATTGCCAATCTCCGCATTGATTGACTTATTTATCCATCCCGCAGCCGTAACCCCAAACGTAACGGTCTTTGATGATAAGCTGATCGTACCAACCACGTCATAGCTATTGCCATGCACAATGCCTGTCGTATTGCAGTCATCCTCTTTTACAGGATCAAGCCTAAATTGATAAGTCTTCACCGAACCCTTATCATCCGAGCTTATTTTTAATAGACCGGTCATTTTTATTATAACAGAATCATTTGAGGTCACTTTCTCATAAGTATAAAAAGCGAATGATTTCAATGAAGTGCCATTATCGCCTTTTGTCCATGAAATGGATGACTGGATATTTTCGGTATTTGTTGGTGTTATACCTTTCTCTACAAGTAATACAGTTGATTGATTGTTCAACTTCGATACATCAAAAGAAGTAATCTCGAAAGAGGCCCCTGTTCCTTCATCAGAAAAGTTAAAAGATACATCCACACGAGCCACCAATTGATCCAGCTTAATATCAAAGCTATTCACTTTACCTTTGTTTAATTTTTGCGTTTGCAGAGCCACTTTCATCAAATTTCCAGAACGGAAAGCCTCTGTTTGCCGTGCGACCAATTCTTCAAACCTCGCATACGTAGTATAAGCCTTACATGCGTCAAGTTGAGCGCTTGTTAAGTTAGCGATCGTCAATATCTTTTGCGCAGATATTCCATCGCACTTGGCCAACACCTCTACCGTGAACTCCGTCGCCGGCTCACTCAACGTTTCGGCTTTTAAACCTACCACATTGGTTCCCGCGGCATCAAACACGGCTATCACATAGTTATTGATTAGCTTCTCGTCGTCACTAACCGGAGTCTCATAACCAAGATTCTCTTCATTCGCAGCAGCCTTTGTCTCCACACTATTTATGGACAAAGTAGCCGATATCGTAGCCTCCTCTCCTCCACTTATAACAGGTCCGTCAACCAATGTCTCCTCTGAGCAAGAAGAGAATAGCCATGTCGTGGCAGCTATCGTAAATAGTATATTCTTTAATCTCATAACTTATTAATTTTACCCGTTTATTTTATTACTTCTTCCCAAGTTCCTGTTACCGTATTCGATATAAAGTCGTTTACCGTGCAGGTTCCTTCTGCCGTGCCATTCGTAATGGTCACATACAGTTTATATATATTCCCCGGCTGTACGCAGGCTGCGCCGTCCGTCTTTATCTTAAATGTACTTGTAGATTCCACTCCATTCACCGTATATACGACTTTCAATGCCGTTTGTTTATTCACGTCATTGCTTTCATTCGCATATGTATAAAAACGAATATCGCTAATATTCTCATACGTTGGTTTTGGGGATACACTCGAATCATTATAATCCGGATGAAAAGGATTATCATCACCTACAGAAAGCGGACCTACAGGAGAAGATCTCAGAATCACATTAGGATCAGCCTTTTTAACATATGTGCTAGTAACGGCGTTTAATAATGAAACGCTTACAACGTTAGCATCGGGTACCGTCTCTTCCTTGAAAACAGGTTCCCCTTTCGAATCTGTTCCAGTTTGTACCTTCTTATTTACCTTAAACTCCTCCAACTGAATAGCCGACGTAAGTTGATATACCGGTATTTCAACCTTGGTACAATTCTCTCCCTCAACACATTCATCCAATACCTTCTCCCGCACTTTATAATCAGATATAGTTGCTGAACCGAACTTCACGAAGATATTAGGATCTGTCTTAGTAATTCTTCGTCCCAATATATCACCGTAAGTCTTGCAGTTTGCCACAAATCCATCCAGATCTTTTTTTGCATCGGCCGATAATATATTAGCGACCGCCACAAACGTCACTTTAGGTTTATCTGTCGCATCCGCGTTTCTTACAGGAATCTTAATAATCATATGGTTTCCCAACGCATAAATATTAGGATTATCTTTCGTAGGTGCAGAGCCTATCGCATCACCTCCTTGATAGGTATTATAGAAAGCAGAGGCTATTATTTCACTTCCGTTTGTTAACGCATCTTCACCCCCTAAGAATGCCGCTATATAACAGCTATTGATAACTCCTTCTGTTGTTTTATTATTATCCGGAGCTTCTGTACCTACTGATTTAGTTTGTAGAGTGCCACCTGTTAAAGCCAAGTCGAATTCCGCATATATATCCATCCTCGATTCTTCCTCTGTAACAACTTTGCCTACCTCATCCAGCACCTCATCCCCCATCGAGCAAGAGATCGCTAGTAGCATCAAGCAAATACTTGAGATTATTATCCTTATTTTCATACCCCTATATTTTATTCGTTTAACTTATTCCTTATTGTCTAGAATATAAGGATCGTTTTAGTTCCGATAGGACGAAGGTCTAGGCAGGCTTGAGTAAAGAAGACATACAAGACTGAATCAACTCTTTACCTTGTTGAGAATAGGTAAAGATAATTTTCATAAGTTCTTCTCCAAAGTGGATTGATTTGCATAAGAGACTATAATATAAGGATTTAATATTAGGATAGGTTATATAGTCCTATCGGAACGAAGTTCCCAAGGACAGGCTAGCGGATTTTTTTACACTGACAAAATTAAATGGATACATTAATGAATGGAATAGGCGGAACTTTCAACTTTAAGGGGTAAAACTAGCAATTTAAGGTTTGTTGAAATAAACGATAGAGAATCCTATCATTTCGATAGAGATACCCATGCTGCCAGAGAAACATTATAGGTCATGGTTGCTTTTTTATGAATAGGAACAAAGATAATCGTTTAATTCATTATCTTTGTGGAAGTATAAACAAATAAACAAGATAACTATGAAAAATAAATCATCGTTAGTACGTTTCGATTGGGCGATCAAACGTTTACTTCGCCAAAAGTCCAATTTTGTAGTCCTCGAAGGTCTTTTATCCACCCTTCTCGGGGAAAACGTGATTATTGTCCGCATCCTAGAAAGCGAAGGTAACAAAGAGGATAGCGAGGACAAGTTCAACCGCGTAGACGTATTGGCAGAAAACAGTAAAGGCGAGCTGGTAATCATCGAGGTACAAAACAACCGGGAGCTAGATTATTTTCACCGTATGCTATATGGCACATCCAAGGCAGTCACCGAGTATATTCATGAGGGAGAGAAATACGGTACTATCAAGAAAATCTACTCCGTAAACATTATCTATTTCGATCTTGGGCAGGGAAAAGATTACGTATATCACGGGAAGACCCAATTCAAAGGTATTCATTTTGACGATATATTGAAACTATCCACCCGCCAACGGGAACAATTCGTCAAACAAGAAGCCGGCGATATTTTTCCTGAATATTACGTATTACGTGTCAACGAGTTTGACGAACTGGCGAAAACACCCCTCGACGAATGGATCTATTTCCTAAAAACAGGAGAAATAGATGAACATGCCACCGCCAAAGGATTGCCGGAAGCACGGGAGAAGTTACGGATCGATAAACTCAGCCCTTCCGAGAAGGGCCAATACTACGCCCACATGGAAGCCCTTCGATATCAAAAGAGCGTCATCGAGACCGGATGGATAGAAGGGCATGCGGATGGACGAGCGGAAGGCAGAGCAGAAGGCATCGCAGAGGGTAAAGCGGAAGGCTGAGCAGAAGGTAGAGCGGAGGGTATTGCAGAAGGACAGAACCTAGAGAAACGTCAAATTGCCGCCAACTTGAAAAAGCAAGGGCTTTCCATAGAGATCATAGCGAATTGCACAGGGCTTTCTCCGGAAGAAATAGCGAATTGCTAATACCTATTTATATAAAGGGGGAATCAAAAGATTCCCCCTTTATACATATCATCGAAATTCGAATGCTGTCCGTTCATCTTCTGGGCCTCCTCGCTTTCTGGATTCAGTTCCAAAGATTTCTTCAAGTCCTCGAACGCACCGGTCTTATCACCTTTCAGATTCTTGGCTCGCCCACGCTCACTATAAGCCTTGGCAAAAGACGGATTCGTCTCGATCGCCTCGTCGAAGAAAGCGATCGCCTCGTCATATTTCTTTTGCTCGATCAGTA
This sequence comes from Parabacteroides sp. KHUB-02, assembly GCF_056640955.1. Taxonomy (NCBI): domain Bacteria; kingdom Pseudomonadati; phylum Bacteroidota; class Bacteroidia; order Bacteroidales; family Tannerellaceae; genus Parabacteroides; species Parabacteroides sp. KHUB-02. Next base: position 3,288,166 of record NZ_JBWQEV010000001.1, read on the forward strand.
ACTGACCAGATAAGATACAAGCGTCCTCATTAAACGGATTTAGATCTAGGACCTGCTGGAAATCAGAATTCGCGGCCTCGATATCCCCTAAAGCCATATGAATACGTCCTCTCAATAAATAAGAACTTTCCTCCTCCGGCACGATCTCGATCGCTTTCTCCACATCGGGCAGCGCCTCTTTAGCTTGTCCCAGTCCTAAAAGAATCTCCGCACGCAATAAATAAGAATCGGCGAAATCCTCCTTCAAGGAGATCGATCTCGTCAGGTCGGCGATAGCGCCAAATACGTCATTCGTCGCTTTCTTCGCTTTTGCCATCATGAAATAAGCGACATGATTAGAAGGCTCTAGCTCGATCACGTGCAAACAATCGGTTATGACCTCCACATCCTTATCCAACATAAACAATAAGTTAACGCGAGTCAAGCGGGTAGCGATATGATCCGGCTCCATCTCAACCATCCGGTTCAACACATCCTCGGCTTTCCCTAGATCGTTCGCCATCGTATAAGCGGAAACGAGATAGCTCATCGTCTCAAAATCCTCCTGTATATTCAGTGCCTCCGTAAAGCATTTGATCGCATAAACAAGTTTTCCCATCTTCTGGGCACGTACGCCGTCGTATTTCAAGATATCAAAGTTCTTCTGCTCGTTCTTCGCCTTATCCTCCGTCGCCTCGGCCGGTTTGGAAGAAGAGAATAAAGATGTAAAGAAATTTCCCATGGTCTTATTCCTTAATTATTATAGTTTTACATTATTAGAATTCCACCGCAAAGTTACGGTAATATATTTGAATTTTCAGCCGTACAAGCGCCGGAAAAAACACGTACGTGTTTTTGGAAAAAGTCGTACATGTTTTTCGGAAAACACGTACATGTTTTTTCAAGCTGACAATCATTCACCGAAAAGGCCGTTTCGCTTATTTATTTTCATTTTTTTAATTAAAATGTAACAGATCGTTTTCCAGTATTTTATAATTTTGCGATTGTTTTTAATTTGGCTGAAAGTTGCTCAATCCTTTGTAGAAACCTTTTAAGCTAGCCACAAATATAGAATATGGAGAATATAGAGACAGGACTTTTGTTAATGGTAGTTGGAATGACCACCGTATTTGCTATCCTTTTGATCGTTATCAATCTGGGAAAAGGACTTATCGTCTTGGTGAATAAATACGCACCGGAAGAGATCATAGCGAAGAAACCAGTAGCGGCAGCCGTTCGGGTACAAACGGCCACTCCAACGCAAACCACCGCAATCGGCAGTCTTTCCGGACAGGAGACAGCCGCCATCGTATCGGCAATCAGCGCCGTGACCCGTGGACAGGGGAAAGTTATCAAAATTGAGAAAGTATAAATAATACATATTAATATCATGAAAAGAGAAATCAAATTCAGTTTGGTCTTCAGAGACATGTGGCAATCTGCCGGAAAGTATGTCCCGACCGTAGACCAACTAACCAGAGTCGCTCCGGCAATTATCGAGATGGGCTGTTTCGCCCGGGTGGAAACGAATGGCGGAGGATTTGAACAAGTCAACTTATTATTCGGCGAGAATCCTAATAAAGCGGTCCGTGAATGGACAAAACCTTTCCATGCGGCAGGTATCCAGACGCATATGTTGGACCGCGCGTTGAACGGCCTTCGCATGAGCCCGGTACCCGACGATGTACGTCAGCTATTTTATAAGGTAAAGAAAGCGCAGGGAACGGATATCGCCCGCACGTTCTGCGGTTTGAACGACGTACGGAATATCGCCCCATCTATTAAATACGCGAAAGAGGCCGGTATGATCTCACAATGCTCCTTGTGTATCACGCATTCTCCGGTACATACGGTTGAGTATTATACCAAGATGGCATTCGAGTTGATCGAGCTCGGAGCGGATGAGATTTGTATCAAGGATATGGCCGGTATCGGACGTCCGTACACATTAGGCCGTATCGTAGCCAATATCAAGGAAAAATATCCAGAGATCCCGATCCAATATCATAGCCATGCCGGTCCCGGCTTTAACGTAGCTTCCATCATGGAGGTTTGTAACGCAGGTTGCGACTATATCGACGTAGGTATGGAGCCGCTTTCTTGGGGTACAGGACATGCGGACTTGCTGACCGTACAGGCGATGTTGAAGGACGCCGGTTATAAGGTGCCCGAGATCAATATGGAGGCTTATATGAAGGTTCGTGCCTTGGTTCAAGAATTCATGGATGATTTCTTGGGATTGTATATCAGCCCGAAGAACCGGTTGATGAATTCCTTGCTGATCGGACCGGGACTTCCGGGCGGTATGATGGGTAGCTTGATGGCGGACCTTGAGAAGAACCTAGAGACGATCAACAAGAGCAATATAAAGAACAACAAACCGCTGATGTCTCAAGACCAGTTATTGATCAAGTTGTTCGACGAGGTAGCTTACGTATGGCCACGTGTCGGTTATCCTCCATTGGTAACTCCATTCAGCCAATACGTGAAGAACCTAGCTTTGATGAACGTCATGCAGATGGAGAAGGGGAAAGCCCGCTGGAGCATGATCGCCGACGATATCTGGGATATGATCCTCGGAAAGGCCGGACGTCTTCCGGGCCCGTTGGCTCCCGAGATCGTCGAGAAGGCGAAGGCCGAAGGCCGCCAGTTCTTCGAGGGCAATCCTCAAGACAATTATCCGGACGCATTGGATAAGTATCGAAAGTTGATGAACGAGAAGCAATGGGAAGTTGGCGAGGATGAGGAAGAACTCTTCGAATACGCCATGCACCCCGCTCAATACGAGGCATATCGCTCCGGAAAGGCCAAGGTCGAGTTTAAGGCAGACGTGGCAAAACGTAAGGCAGAGAAAGCGAACGCCGGTAAACCGACGGTACCCGCCACTCCAGCCGCACCGGCTCCGGCACCTGCCGCTGCATTAACGATGCCGACTACTCCGCAAGTCATGACCGTAGATGTAAACGGGCAAGCTTACCGTGTGACCGTCGCTTTTGGTGATACCAACAGCGCGACTCCGGAAGTTAAACCGACAGCGGCTCCCGCCCCGACAGCCCCGGAGACAACAAATGCTCCCGCAGGCGCTGGAAAAGAGGTGCTTTCTCCGCTGGAAGGTAAATTCTTCCTTATAAAGAACGCTTCCGATACACCGGTGAAGGTAGGCGACGTAGTGAAAGAAGGTGATGTCCTTTGCTACGTGGAGGCCATGAAAACATACAATGCCGTACGTGCCGAGTTCGGGGGAACGATCACGGCGATCTGCCTGTCTTCCGGTGATGCCGTATCTGAGGATGATGTATTAATGACGATTCAATAATGAACGAGATATTTCAAAACTTATATGAGATGACTGCGTTCAGCAATATCATTGCTGAACCGCAGTTCTTGATCATGTATGCCATAGCGTTCGTATTGCTCTACCTCGGTATCAAGAAACAATACGAGCCGCTATTGCTCGTGCCTATCGCGTTCGGCGTATTGCTCGCCAATTTCCCCGGAGGCGATATGGGAGTGATTCAAGCGGATGAGAATGGGTTGATTAATGTACACGGCGTGATGAGAAACATCTGGGAAATGCCGTTGCATGATATCGCCCACGAACTTGGCTTGATGAACTTCATCTATTATATGTTGATCAAGACGGGCTTCTTGCCGCCGATTATCTTCATGGGTGTCGGTGCGTTGACCGACTTCGGCCCGATGCTCCGCAACCTTCGCCTATCCATTTTCGGCGCCGCGGCCCAATTGGGAATCTTCACGGTGCTTTTGGTAGCGATCTTGATGGGATTCACACCGAAAGAAGCCGGATCTCTTGGAATCATCGGAGGTGCCGATGGCCCGACGGCTATCTTCACGACCATTAAGTTGGCGCCTCATTTATTAGGCCCGATCGCTATCGCGGCTTATTCTTACATGGCTTTAGTTCCAGTTATCATTCCTTTGGTAGTTAAACTATTGTGTACGAAGGATGAGTTACGGATCAACATGAAAGAGCAAGAGAAGAAATTTCCTTCCGACACGGAGATCAAGAACTTGCGTGTATTGAAGATCATATTCCCGATCGTGGTAACCACGGTAGTCGCCTTATTCGTCCCTAGCTCAGTTCCATTGATCGGTATGCTGATGTTCGGTAACTTAATAAAAGAGATCGGGACAAATACGTTCCGCCTGTTCGATGCGGCTTCCAACAGCATCATGAACGCTGCAACGATCTTCCTTGGATTATCTGTCGGAGCTACCATGACATCAGAGGCGTTTTTGAACCTGACAACGATCGGCATCGTAATCGGCGGTTTCTTGGCATTCGCCTTGTCTATCGCCGGAGGTATCTTCTTCGTTAAGATTTTCAATTTGTTCACTAAGAAGAAAATCAATCCGCTTATCGGAGCCACGGGTTTAAGTGCTGTACCCATGGCCTCTCGTGTGGCGAATGAGATCGCGTTGCAATATGATCCGAAGAACCATGTCTTGCAATATTGCATGGCTAGTAATATCTCGGGAGTGATCGGCTCGGCGGTAGCTGCCGGCGTATTGATTTCCTTCTTGGGATAAATGAGATTAAATAGTATAAGTAGACGGTGTAGAGACGGGGCATGCCCCGTCTCTACAACCGGAATCAAGAGAAATAGCCCGGCCTTAACATCTATTAGTATCCAAAATGACTTTTTAGATAAATAATTTCCCCGAAATGCTGTAATCCAAAAATATTTAGTTTAATTTGTGACTTGATATAGGAATGTATTTATCCTTTTCTTAAAAGCGATTGTATATGAAGGACACTCTTGAGACTAATTTGCCGGAAGAAGCCGGGAAATTGGAAGAAACTAAAAAACCGGTTGAGACGCCGGAAATCGATGCTACCGCAGACGTTGAAGCCAACGATACAGCGGAGGCGGACGCTGCTATTGCCGCAGGTAAATTAACCAAAGAAGAAATTCTCGCTAAGTTAACCGAACTTGTTGAGACTTCCGTAGAGACTTCCCGTGGAGAAGTAGAGGCTTTGAAACAGGCTTACTACAAGATCCGTCGTAACGAGGTGGAAGAGCTTAAGAAAGTATTCATCGCTGATGGTGGCGAAGAAAAGGATTTTACAGCCCCCGCTGACGAAACCGAGAACAAGATCAAGGATTTGCTCACCTCTTATAAAGAGAAAAGAGCCGCTATCCTCGCCGAGGAAGAGCGTGTAAAGGCCGCTAACTACGCTTTGAAATTGCAGTTGATCGACCAGTTGAAAGAGCTTTGCGAAAGCCAAGATGATTTCAATAAATTATACAACTCTTTCAAGGACATCCAACAAAGATGGAAAGAGGTGAAGGCCGTTCCCCAAGAGCACGTGAACGAGCTTTGGAAGAACTATCAGATCTACACCGAGAAATTCTATGATATTATCAAGATAAACAATCAGTTCCGTGATTACGACTTCAAGAAGAATCTGGAATTGAAGACCGCCTTGTGCGAAACCGTAGAGAAACTAGGTAACGAGCCGGATGTTATCTCCGCTTTCCACCAGCTTCAGAAGCTGCACCAGCAATGGCGTGAGATCGGGCCGGTAGCGAAAGAGTTACGTGAGGACTTATGGGCTCGCTTCAAAGCTGCCTCAACCGTGATCAATAAGCGTCACCAAGAGCACTTCGAGAAACTGAAAGCGAAAGAGCAGGAGAATCTGGATGCGAAGACCGTGATTTGCGAACAAATCGAGGCGATTGATTTCAACGCGTTGAAATCGTTTAAGGATTGGGAAGAAAAGAATAAGGAGGTAATCGGCTTGCAAGAGAAATGGAAGACGATTGGTTTCGCTCCGAAAAAATATAACGTAAAGATATTCGAACGTTTCCGTGCCGCTTGCGATGTCTACTTCGAGAAGAAGAGCGAGTTCTACAAGGCGATCAAGAGCGATATGGAGAAAAACCTCGACGCTAAACGTGCGTTATGCGAGAAAGCCGAGGCTTTGAAGGATAGTACGGACTGGAAGGATACGACGGATAAGATGATCGCTTTGCAGAAAGAATGGAAGACGATCGGACCGGTAGCCCGTAAGCATTCCGACGCTGTCTGGAAACGTTTTATCTCGGCTTGTGATTATTTCTTCGAGCAAAAGAATAAGAACGTTGTTTCCCAAAAGAGCATAGAGCAGACCAACTTGGCCGCTAAGAAAGAGTTGATCGCTAAGATTAAGGGCATGGACGAGAGCCTTGGACATGATGAGGCTATCACGACCTTGAAGTCTTATATGGCGGAATGGAACACTATCGGTTTCGTACCGTTCAAGGAGAAAGATAAGATCTACAAGGAATATCACGAGGCGGTTGACCAACAATTCGATCGCTTGAAGGTAGACCAGAACGATCGCAAGATGCAGTCGTTCCGCAACAACCTAAACGAGATGACCAGCGGCGAAAGAGGTAAAGGCCGTTTGTTCAGCGAGCGTGATAAGTTGATGCGTATGTACGAGCGCATGAAGAACGAGCTTCAGACTTACGAGAACAACATCGGCTTCCTAAGCATTTCCTCCAAGGGCGGCGGCGGTTTACTGAAAGAAATGGAACGCAAGATCGAAAAACTGAAAGAGGATATGGCTTTAACAGTCAAGAAGATCGATGCCATCGACGAGAATCTGGAATAACAATCTCATAAACCCGAGCAAAGCCGTCCTTTAAAAAGACGGCTTTGTTGTTTTTACGCTTTTATGTCACGGATACATTATTTCAATCCCGGCCACGAGACGGCCGTACTTTTAGGGACACAGAACTACACAGCACCGACAAATGTCCGTAAAATGCAAAAAGACTTGGCGCTGCTGCCGGTTTGGTATGCGGAAGAGGATGATTTTGTCTATCTGGAAGATAGTAAGGCAACCCCTCCGTTTTTCGCCCATTTGCCCAAAGACCTACACCCGGCTCCTATACCTGTAACAAAAGCGATGCTGGTGAAAAACGCTCCCTACCTCTCTCCTATGGACGCGGCCCCGTGGGGACTTTCCCCGCATAGTCTTCATTTATTCGAGCAGTTGAGGGACAAGGCAAAAGTCCGGCTATCCGTCCCGACTTGGAAAGAGGATTATTTTCGCCTTACCGGTAGGCAAACGGCGGCGGAATGTCTGGAAAAGATACAGGCCCTCCTACCCGATCTCCCTATTCCGGTAGCGCCTCGTTTCTGCACGAAAATCCGGGAGGTGGAGAGATACATGCTCTTATGCAACGCTCCCTTCGTATTAAAAACACCCTATTCCTCTTCCGGACGGGGATTGCTATGGGTAGAGAAACGAAAACCGGATACAAAAACGAAAAACTGGATAGAGGGCGCATTCAACAAACAAGGAATGATCAGCATCGAAAGCGGATTAGACAAAGTACAGGATTTCGCCATGGAATTTTATTCCGACGGGCAAGGTACTGTCCGTTACGAGGGATTATCCGTTTTCAATACCGAGGAGCGAGGCTCCTATACAGGCAACATCCTAGAGGAACAATCCACCATGCTCTCTCGCATCACCCGATTCACGGGCGAAGAAACCTATTCCCGCATCCAAGAGGCGGTACGCTCTGTATTACAAGAAGTGTACGGATCTACTTACGCGGGCTGTATAGGTGTGGATATGCTGGTCTATAGACAAAAGGATGGATCTTTCGCTATTCATCCCTGCATTGAGATCAATATGCGGTACACGATGGGAATGGTCGCTTTACGTCTATTCCAGCATTATGTAGCGCCTAGGGCTGTTGGCGATTACCGGGTTTCTTACGAGAAGGAAGCCGGAGAAGCTCTCGAGAAACACCGCCTCATGTCTGAGACTTATCCACTTCGCTTTGCGAATGGAAGGATTCAAGAAGGCTACCTCTCATTATGCCCCGTCACGAAAGACACACATTATCGAGCCTATTTATTGCTCATATAACAGATTATTCATTACATTTGTAAAAATCTTTAGACCTCAGTAATACCATTAATAAATTTATCATTATGAAAAGATTATCAATCTTGGCCGTATTCATGCTGATCAGCGTGATCACGTTCGCCCAACAAGCCCTTTGGGGTAGTCAGAACATCATCTCTCCGGAGATTCATCCGGATAACACCGTAACCTTCCGGTTCATGGCACCCAAAGCGATCAAGGTGCAGGTAACAGGAGATTTCCTTCCCACACAGAAGATGGAGACTCAGTTCGGTTTAGTGGATGTACCCGGTACCGTTGATTTAAAGGAAGGTAAAGAAGGCGTTTGGGAATATACCACACCGGAACCTCTTCCCTCCGAATTATATAGCTATTCCTTCATTGTCGATGGATTAAAGACTACAGATCCTAATAATGTCTATCTGAACCGTGACGTGGCATCCGTTACGAATATCTTTATCATCAAGGGTGGACAGGGCGATTTATACAGCGTTAATGATGTTCCTCACGGAACGGTCGCTCGCCGTTGGTATGAGAGCCCGACATTGGGAAAGACCCGCCGTATTACCGTTTATACGCCGGCTGGCTATGAGACAAGTGGCAAAAAATATCCGGTATTCTACCTCTTACACGGCATGGGTGGCGACGAGGAAGCTTGGATCGCCTTAGGACGTACGGCCCAGATCTTAGACAATTTGATCGCCCAAGGTAAGGCAAAACCGATGATCGTGGTTATGACAAACGGAAACGCGGATCAAGAGGCCGCTCCGGGAGAATCCAGCCTAGGTTTAGTTAAGCCGAATATGCAACTACCTAAAACCATGGAGGGTAGCATGGAAAGCAGCTTCCCGGATGTCATTAAGTTTATCGAGAGCAATTACCGTGTGGAAAAGAAGAAATCCTGCCGTGCGATAGCCGGACTTTCCATGGGTGGTTTCCATTCTTTGCATATATCTAAGCAATATCCGGATATGTTCGATTACGTGGGATTATTCTCTGCCGCTATCCTCCCCCGCGAAGGCTCCGAATCTCCCATCTACCAGAATATGGATGAGAAGCTGAAAGTACAATTCGGCAAGCACCCGAAATTATACTGGATCGCTATCGGTAAAACCGACTTCTTATACAAGAACAACGTAGACTATCGCAAGAAACTAGACGATAGCGGCTACAAATACGAATACTACGAGAGCGACGGCGGCCATATCTGGAAGAACTGGCGCATCTACCTCACAAAATTCGCCCCAATGTTATTCAAATAGCAAAATACCCAGTTGTAGAGACGCGGCATGTGCCGCGTCTCTATGACCTAGCTACAGTCATATAATTACAACGTATTCTTAAGGATACGCTTAAATACAACATCTCTGAGATTACGGGCGATCGGGATTTGATAGGATTCGATACGTAATCTATTCCCTTCTACCAGATCGACACGATCCGCATTAATTATATACGATTTATGCGTTTGGAGAAATTGATCATCGGGTAGGGATTCCCCGATCCGCTTCAAGGTTGAATGGGTCAATACTCTACCGGAAGTAGTATAGATACTAACATAATTTTCCAACGCCTCTACAAATAAGATATCTCTTAGGTAGATCTTACGCATTTGCTTCTCGCTTTTCACGAAGAACGAGGCATCCGCATCCGGCGTATTCTCCCGAGCCAACAGGTCGTGCACCTTATTCACGCCTTTTAAGAAACGCTCAAAGGAAATAGGCTTCAGCAAATAATCCACGACATCCAGTTCATACCCTTTCAAGGCATATTGCTCATAAGCGGAAGTAACGATCACTTTGGGAGGCTGGTTTAAGGTCGCCAATAAATCCAAACCGGAAAGATAAGGCATCTCGATATCTAACAAAAGTAAATCCGGCTGCTGAGTTTTCAACAGAGTATTTAATTGGATAGCGTCCTCACATACACCGGTCAAGGAGAGAAAATCCACTCGCTCCACATACGATTGCAATCCTTTACGGGCCATCGGCTCATCATCTGTTATCACGCAGGTTATTGTCATATATCTTCTATTTCAATCATTAATTCCGCTACGAACTCAGTCTCTTCTTTCCGGGTTTCCAAACGGTGCTTATTGGGATACAATAAAGATAATCGGCGGCGTAAATTTACCAGACCGATGCCTTTACGTTGCCGTTCATCCACCGATTTACGCAACGCTTCGTCCTCCGCTGAAAGCTCGGGGATGGAGTTTCGTATAAACAAACTGATCCGGTTATTTTCCCATTTCATGATAATATCCAATTGATAATCGCCACCTACGTATTTAAAAGCGTTCTCTACCAACGGGAGGAAGAGTAACGGATAAATATTCAGTTCATTCAATTCGGGCGGAAACTCTACACGCAACCGCAGGCGTTCACTCATACGAAGCTTACGCAAAGCTATATAAGTTTTCAAATAATCAATTTCTTGTAGGATACTGACCTTCTGATTACCGCCATACAGTTGGTAACGCAAGAGTTCGGATATCATCTCTAACGTGCGACGAGGCGCCTTGTTACTTTCATCAATCTGGAAATAAACGGTATTGAGCGCATTAAACAAGAAGTGAGGATGATATTGGGATTTCAAGAACTTCAATTCCGTCTGTAATTGATCATTCTTGATCTTTTCCAGTTGGATACGCTGCTCAGCGTAATCTTTATCCAATACTTGAGCTCGCTGAACATTATAGACCATAAACGCAAACAAGCTCCCTATCACGTTCGCGATTATTATATCGTCCATATGGAAAGTATCACCGATAAATATACGGGTTATTGCCAACGTAGCATTCACACCCAATATAATAAATAAGAAAGGCATTCCATACGATCTCCAAACAAATTTCCACCTATTCGGTTCTTTCGCTCTTCGGCTCTTCTCGATCTGGCTTCCAAAGTAAATAAAAAACAAATAAGAGACAAAGATTAGAATCACGATCTCTAGGATACTATTCCCCAAGGACTGTGTCCAGTAGTGTCCTTCTTTCGTATAATCCGTTACCCAGCGGATACAAGAATACAAAGAGACCGCAAAAATCAAGGCATATATCCACTTATATATCTTTTTCATAAACCATTTGTCTAGAGGTTTCACAAATTTATTCTTTTACTTTCATCTACGCTATGCTTCCGGCGAGATTCTTTCACCTCCAAACCACGATTTATACGATAGGTCAAAGAAATACCGACTACCGTCCGGTTCATCCGCTCTTTTATAAAAGCGTGCTGGGTAGGAGTCATCACGCTCATTCTCGATACATTCGAATGGAAAATATCCCGTGCGAATAACTGGATCGTTCCCCGACCTTTCCATATCTTCTTCTGGATACCGGCATTTATTTGCCATAACGGATAGATCGCAGCTTGTCCCGCCGCCATTTTCCCATTATAGAAACCGATAAGTTCAGCGCTCCAAGTCCGGGCAAAGCTAAACTGATTCGAGATCCCGATATTCGGTGTCCATCTCTTATTCACCTTTACTTGATAATTCTCCGGTAAACGATACCGGTTATAGATCAAGGATGCGCTGACGTTCACGTTCCAAAATGAGGTTAGCGGTAATTGGGAGGTACTGAGCCGGGGACCTACGCTGACGCGGGAAGAGAGATTTTCCGGTGAGACATAAACGACATAGTTCCCTTGATCCAAATAGCTCTTGATAATTACATCCTTCGTATAATTGAAAGCAAGCCCCACCCGGAATAAATCGCCATGTATATAGGCCAGTTCCAGATTATCGGATAATTCCGGGCGTAATAAGGTGTTACCTTTATCATACGTATACTCATCGTGGATATATACAAACGGATTCAGGTCCCGGTAATTCGGACGGACAATCCGTTTACCATAAGTAAGCGACAGACTATTCCCATTCCTCAAGGCATACTGAACAGAAAGCGTTGGGAACAAGTGCGTATAATGATTGGTAAACGAGGAGTCTCTTTGATAAGCGTTACCCGATTGTTCGCCCTCTATGCGGGTATTTTCCAGACGAAGACCTGCCTCCAGACTTATAGAAGAGAATTTGGCGTCAAGCTGTACATAGCCTGCGTTTATATTCTCGTCATACTGAAAATCACAACTCAAGTCATGGTCCGGTTGCCAAGAATCACCTTGTAACCGATTATAATCAGCGTTATTATCAATAGAGACAAAAGAGGTCTTGGCGCCTGCATGGAACGTGAAGGATTTCGAGAAAGGCCACACCAGATTCGCTTGTCCGGAGTATAAATGGATTCCTCCATCCATATCCCCAAACAAGGTATCTTGGCTATTCAAATATTGGTCTTCCTCGTATCGATAACGCAAGTAGTCCATAGAGGCATCCAAGACCCCGCCATCGGAGTTAAAGGTATGTGTTAAACTTAAAACAGCCGTAAAATTATCCTGCGAACGATTCTGGTCGTTCAAGGTACGAAGCAAACCTCCGGTTTGCGGAGATCGCTTAGGAATGGATGAGTTCATGTCTCCCTCAACCTTGCTACCCGCCAGATTTCCATCCGTGGAAAGCCCTATCGTAGTCTTTTCCGACATTTGATAATCGATCCCGAAACGATAATAGTTTGACTTATTCTTCCAAGTTCGATAGGAAGATTGCGTCATCTGCCCGGTCTCCCCTTCCGGCCGCCAACCTTCCAGATAGCTTCTCTCCACATACAAATCATCGTAATCATTCTTCCGGGAATAGGAATAAGAGAGATAGAAGTTGAACTTATTCGTCCGCAGATTCAAGGTAGTAGAAGCGAAACCTTCCCCATATTTACCTTGGTCATAACTACCATTTACCGAAAGGTTCATTCCCCTTCGCAATATCTTCTTCGTACGTATATCGATAATACCGGAGTTTCCGCTAGCGTCGTAACGTGCCGAGGGATGCGTAATCAAATCGATTTTATCCGTAATGGAGGCAGGAGTCGATTTTAAGAGATTGACAAGATCTTGCCCCGATAAATAGGTAGGCTTACCATCCATCAAGATATTCGCCCCGTTTTGACCATTCAAGAAAATAGTGCCATCATTTTGTATCACGACTCCCGGCAAACTGGTCAACACGTCGTAGACATTCCCTTGGCTTTGGGTGATAGAGGCATCCAGCCTATAAGTCATCTTCCCCGGTTTCATTTCTACCGTAGGGAGCTTAGCCATGATCACCACCTCCTGTAACTTCTGGTCCGCTATCGTATCGACCTGTCCCCAACCACAAAAAGGGGTAATTATCAATAGAACTATTATAAAAAGATTCCTGCTCATGTCGTTTTTATATCAAAATTACATCAGCAGGAGTATCCAATCAAATTATTTTGACCAACGGAAGTATCCGGGGGATGAAAGGTAAGAAAACCTTTTATATAGTCGGTTTATCCACCCGTCCGGCAAATAAGATAGCACCCGTACTCTTCTCCTTTAGGACATAGCCGAAGGGATGGTCAAAACGAAGTTCGGAAATAGTAGGGGCAGGAGAATCCATAAATAGATTCATATCAGCCATAGTCACGGCAGCCGCCTCTGTTCCGGACTCGTTTACCTCAATAAAGGTTTTCTGTTTTACCTCATTTACATATACAGAGGCATCACACATCATTGAGAAATCAGCCAAAACCGGATCAAATGCGTCTGAGATCCCCATCACTCGCATGATCTCTTTCAAATCCATCGAAGGAGACTCAAACTTGAACCGCGGAAGATATAGTTTCAGATTCTGCCGTTTCATCTTATCAATCCAATGATTCCACTCCGTATCATCCAGCCCTTCGATAAGGCGACTCAACGCAACTTCATCGTCTGCGCTAGGCATGAATACGACAAGGCTAAACGCACCATTGCCATAAGGTAACTCCACGACAGAAACCTTATCGTCTACATAGCAATCAGTAGTATTCTCCTGCCGCATGGTGGGTACTTTTATCTCCTCCCCACTATTCAAATAAAAAGGTTCGTCTTTCGTATCCTTTTCCTTAAACTCCGAAGTCCATACCCCCTTAAAATAAATAGCGTTAATCAAAAGAGAGACGGCATCGGAAGAAGAATCATCAAGGATCTTTTGTATTAAATTATTCGTCTTATCGGCACACCAACGGTTTACTTTATCCTTCGTCCCATCATTAAACGGCTCATTGTAAACCTCTGCGTTATAATACATCTTATTGGTCTTAACAAAAGATTCCAACACCTTAAAGTCGTCCCTAACCCACACGCTATTGGCATTGGTAAAAATCGTACGTCCATCCAATTTAGGCAGCTCCGTTTGCATCATTTGCGCATAGGCGTTTATCTCTTCGTAGGTAAAGTTCTCATAGCCCAAAGTCTCTTGGATCTCCTTATAGGTATTTCCATCCGCACCATTCAGGACCATGCCCAAACAAAGGTTCACACTCAAAGGAGATATACAAAAGTCAGCCTTTTGCCTACGAGCCATCTCTCTATAAAAATCGAAAGAGAATTTTTGTACTTTCGCATTTACCTCGGCGGATTTAGAGGTCAAGGGAATGTCATATCGTTCCGTATCCTGACCGAAATTATCTCCCTCCAAATCATTTTCGCAGCTTGTCAATGCAAATAACGGGATGCACAGGCATAAGAATAGGTAGTAAGTGCTTTTCATAATACAATGATTTAAATGTTCCTATATATAATATAGATGCGCAAGATACACATAATGTTGCATTTTATCTATCTTATTTAAAGACATTAGATTGTTTTCACTCGCCGTTTTATACTTAAATAAATTTAATGTACGCACGTACATTAATACCGTATCAAAATATCTCCATCAACAAACAAGCAATGCTTCCAGTATGAAATCTCCTACTTTTGCCTTCTGAAATGAATAACTTGCGGCTTGTCGAGTGAATAACTAACGAGTATACCCAGTGAATAACTAACGGCTTTAGAAGTGATTAGTTATTCACTTCTAAACGCTTTTTCCAGCTGTTGATCAAGCAAAATTCTCATTTCCATAAAGTCATCCACGAAGAGGCTTTTCTGTCTTTTTGAGTAGTATTAGAGTTTTTCCATAACATCTCATTTCCACAGGAATCACAAGATAAAGGAGGGAAGATAACAATAAACAGTGCTTTTCCAATGAAAAAGACCGTTTTCGATACACATTAGGCGACAAAAGCCTACACATACGGTCGCATTAAGCAACGCCAGTAGTGCCATTGGGCATTATAAGCAGTCGCAAATAGGGTTGTAAGTAGTCGTGAATGGGCATTCTTACCTCCTTATAGCCCTATCGTAACACCGTTTTTCCCTCCTTTTGCTCCATCGGATATGAATTACGATGAATTATTTTCGCTAGAACAAAAGGCCATTTTTCAGCATTGCTCTATCAATGAACCGATTGCTGATTTATTTTTTCAAATTCAAGCACAAGACGTACCTTAGCCCGGAAAAATCGATTCTCCGGGACTTCCGATTACAAATTGTCAATCCTAACAGATTGTCATATCCTTCGATCGTCTTTCTCGAAATCTCTCAAAGATGATTATCAATTCAATAAAAAAACGTATTTTTGTCACATACAATCTATAAACAACCCAAGATATGGAAGTGACAGTCAAGAAAGTAGAAATTACCTTACCGGAGGTAGACATGGCCTTGCTCAAAGAACTGGCCAAGAAATTCGGTTGGAATATCGGCAGGAAGAAGTCCGGTATAGAGAAGGGGCTGGAGGATATCAAGGCAGGAAGGGTTTATAAGGCCAAAGATATGGAAGATCTAAAAAAGCATTTGCTAAATCAATAAACCATGTACGACGTACAGACTACCAAGCAATTTGATAAGAGTTTCAAGAAATGCTTGAAAAGGAATTGCAATCCAGAACTCCTATGGGAGTTATCGGCATTCTTCAAGAAACCGGTTCCCTCCCAATGCAATATCACCCCCATAAACTAAGCGGTAAATTTGAGGGCTTATGGGAATGCCATATTAAAAGCGACTGGCTCTTAATATGGCAACAAAACGATACCGAACTGGTCTTGATCATGACCGATACCGGTACACACACTGATTTATTTTAAGACTTGGGATGATCCACTCGCCCTGCGAATAAAATGGCACCCGTACTATTCTCCTTTAAGACATAGCCGAAGGGATGATCAAAACGAAGTTCCTTTAAAGTGGTAGCGGGAGGAAGCGCACTTGTATCCATATCTACTATCGTAACAGCGGCGGCTTCCGTGCCGGACTCATCGACCTTAATAAAGGTATTTTGTTTTATCAAGCCTATAAATAAAGGCTGTTCGGTTGATATATTCGTGAAGTCTGCCTCCGACTTAAAGGCATCCTTGACTCCCAATGTCCTCATCACATCTGTTAAATCCATACTTGATTCCATCGTAAAGCGAGGCAAATAGAGGTCGAACGAATAAGAACTCAGGTTACTCATCCACTGGTTCCAACGATCCGCATCCAAGTCCGCAATCAACTCATCCAGCGAGGTTTTCTTCTTATCGGACGGCATGAAAAGAACCAGACTAAACGCTCCGTTTCCATAAGGTAGTTCCACGACAGATACCTGCTCATCACCATAATAATAATTTGTCGCTTGTTGTTTCATGGTAGGAACTTTGATCTCTGATCCGTCCTTTAGATGGAACGGCTTGTCCTTTGTATCTCCCTTATCGAACTCCATTTTCCACACTCCCTTGAAATAAATGGCGTTGATCAGGCATGCCAATGTATTGGGACTGATTGTCTCCAGCATCTTAGGGATCAAATCATTCGTTTTATTGGCGCACTAATGGTTGATCTTGTCCACCGTCTCCATATTGAACGGCTCGTTATAAACCTCGGCATTATAATACGTTTGATTGGTCTTTACAAATGGTTCCAGCATTTGGAAATCATCCTTGATCCACATACTATTCGCATTCATGAAAACAGTACGACCATCCAACTTGGGAAGCTCCGTCTGCATCATTTGGGCATAAGCGTTTATCTCCTCGTTGGTTAAGCCCTCATAACCTAAGGCTTCTTGTAGCTCTGTATACGTATTACCATTCGCCCCATTCAATACCATACCCAAACAAAAGGAGGCGCTTAAAGGAGAGATACAAAAATTCGACTCCTCCTTGCCAGCCATTTCCTTATAAAAATTAAAAGCGAACTTCTGCCCTCTAGCGTTTACCTCTATCGATTTAGTATCCAAAGGTATATCATATCGCTCAGTATCGGTTCCGAAAGGTTCTCCGAAAGAATCATTGTCGCACCCCGTCAACGCAAACAAAGGTATGCAGAGACAGAGCGACAGGAATTGGTAATTGTTGGTCTTCATAACTTGATATTTTTAATGTCCTTATATCTAATTGATGAATAGGTCTCCGTAAAAGTTGCATCCCGCCTATATATTTCACGACTGTGCCCCAACGAATGGAAATGTAGGGATATAATAAAAGCCGTATCACTGCGGATCAGTTATACGGCTAAACTGGAGTAAGCTATGACGGGAGATGATGATCAGCGATTATGCTTGATCAAGTTCATGAACTCCTCGCGCGTCTTGGCTTGTTGGAAAAAGCCGGTGAAATCAGAGGTAGTCGTCAAGGAATTTTGTTTCTCCACGCCACGCATCTGCATGCACATATGCTGCGCCTCGATCACGACCATCACGCCCAACGGGTCCAAGGTCCTCTGGATACAATCCTTGATCTGCATCGTCATACGCTCCTGTATCTGGAGACGGCGGGCGAAGATATCCACTACCCTAGGGATCTTGCTTAAGCCCGTAATATATTTCTTGGGGATATAAGCCACGTGGGCCTTGCCGAAGAAAGGCAACATATGATGCTCACAAAGGGAGAAGAAATCGATATCTTTCACGATAACCATCTGTTTGTAATCCTCTTCCTGAAACATGGCGGAACGGAGCACCGCCTCCGGGTCCTCATGATATCCCTTGGTTAAAAACTGCATCGCTTTCGCCACACGTTCCGGCGTTTTAAGCAGACCCTCACGCTCCACGTCCTCACCCAGCAAACCCAATACTTCCTTATAATGGCCGGCCAAAGCTTCCCGGGCACGTAGCGTCTCTTCGTTTACTTCTGACATTCTCTTTAATTTAGGGGAATTTTTATCTCTTCTCGTACGATATACATTTCCTTCCCGTATTTCGGGAAAGCACCCATCAACAGGCGCATCATATGATAGGCCTCCTCATGCGAGCGGAAATCTCCCACACGCAACTTCCAAAACGGGGCGTTGTAAGTGACATACGTCGGGATCTCTGGAAAAAGCTCCTTGATTTCCTTCTCCTTACGAAAAGCCTCGTCTTTCGAGACCCGTTGGTTATTACCGGAAAATACCTGCGTACGATACCCTTGTACCTTCAAGAAGGTAAGGCTATCTGTCGTCTCCACGTTCGCTCCACGCATACGCTCACCCACCATCTCGCGGATAGCGGCGGATTGATTGATAACGACCTCGCCTTTTCCCAAACCGGATCTCTGCAACGCATCGAATATGGTCGAACGCTCACCTTCCAACGCCGTCTGAGCGAATAAAGATGAAGTACCGGCCATCATAAAGGCAAATAGCAATAAGATACAAGGAATTCTTTTCATAGATAGAATATTAAAAAGAGTATCTTTCCCCATTCATTGAGGGGAAAGATACCTTCTTATTATGAATTAATTAAAAAGCCTCGATAATCGGCATGAATTTGTCAACGGCCAAAGAAGCGCCACCGATCAAACCACCGTCTACGTTCGGTTTAGCGAACAATTCCTTAGCGTTACCGGCGTTACAGCTACCACCGTAAAGGATCGTGCAGTTATCAGCTACCTCATTGCCATATTTAGCGGCCAAAGTAGCGCGGATGTGAGCATGGATCTCCTCAGCTTGCTCAGCGGAAGCAGTCTTACCTGTACCGATAGCCCATACCGGCTCGTAAGCCAAGACGATCTTGCCGAAATCCTCAGCGGAAAGATCGAACAAAGAACCAGCGATCTGAGCGTCTACTACCTCGAAGTGCTTGCCAGCTTCTCTCTCCTCCAAAACCTCACCGATACAGAAGATCGGAGTCAAACCGTTAGCCAAAGCCAACTCAACCTTCGTCTTCAAGATCTCCGGAGTCTCATGATAATAAGCACGTCTCTCAGAGTGGCCTAAGATCACATATTTCGCGCCAGTAGAAGCTACCATAGCGGCAGAAACCTCACCTGTATAAGCACCTTTTTCCTTGTCAGCGCAGTTCTCAGCGGCAACACCGATCTTGTTTGTATCGATAGCGGCAGCAACGCTTGCCAAGTGAGTGAACGGAGTACCGATGATCACATCGCAATTCGGAGTCTTACCCTTCAAAGCCTCGTCCAAACCTTTAGCCAAAGCAAGACCTTCAGCAAGAGTAGTGTTCATTTTCCAGTTTCCTGCAACAATATTCTTTCTCATAACTTAATAATTTAAATATGTAATACAAATAAATCTCTATTCAGATTCTTTTCCTTTCCGGCGACGGCGATTGCGCAAGGCATCGTATCCCCAAACCAGCAACAAAGGTACGGTAAAACTTAATAGGTTGGTTATTAGCCGGGCATCTTCTTTCGCTTTCCAGTCGGTATTTCCTTCCAGATAGCCGTTTACGATCGTTTTCAGGTCTTCTTCCTGTGGGATATCGTTGTAATGCCACTTCATCAAGATCGTACCTTTCTTCAGCAAGACCAATCCCGGATTGGAGCGGATGATCGTTTTCAAAAGGACATCATCGGCCATAAGAAACGGATACTCGGCACCGGTATTATCGCTCCATGTAGCGATAGCATCAGCGGAAGAACCCGTCACGCAATAGAAGCCCAAGCCGTTCTCCAAGGCGTAATCGTATACGTTATTAATCTCGTCGATACGCTCATCATCCGCATTCTCCAGACGGGGAGCGATCAAAAGGAAAAGACCTTTCGGGTCGTTCAGCAACTCATCAGTCACGTCTGCGTCATTCTCATTATAGATATGAAATGTGGTAACGGGGGGAACGTATCCTTGTTTGATCAGCTTGGTCTTTGAATCCACGAAAGTCCACGTGCTATCATCGGCCGGGGCGTTCTCCAAAGAAAATTCTTTCTGTACGCCATCCTTCTCGTAAATAAAAGAATACGCATATTCATCCTCGGGCGCACCTTCCGGTATCGACATCAAGGCAGGGATATTCGCACCCAACTTATAGGGACGGAAATCCAAGATCGGCAAATGATTATAATTCCGGTAAGCGAAACCGATAGCGAAGACATATGCCCACAAGGCCACGAACCAGTAGACATGGTAGGTATAGCCTTGTAAAAGCCGCTGATTATGGATGAACACGTAAATAGCGGCGGCCAAAAGTACGACATTCTTATAGAAGGTCTGCCAATTACTGATCACCAAGGCGTCCCCGAAGCAACCGCAATCCGATACGGGATTGAAGATCGCCAGATACAGCGTCAGCGGCGTCATGAAAGACATCATCAGCAAGGTCAAGAAGGTCGTATACCGCCGGTACACCCCTAATAGCATACAGACACCCAGCATGAATTCCAGAGCGGACAAGTTGAAGGAGATCAATACCGTAAAAGGTTGCAGCTTATCCAGCCCAAAGGAAGTCAGATAGTCGCCAATCTTAATGGCTCCTCCCATGGGATCGACAGCCTTCACCGTCCCGGAGAAGATAAAGACTACTCCCAGTAACAGGCGGCAGACCTCTGCGATCACTTTCTTTACGGTTTCCTTATATTCCATGTAGCTCACTCCTCACCAAACTCCAGCTTGATCAAACCGAAGAGGGCATAATTAATCATATCCATGTAGTTGGCTTCCACTCCCTCAGAAACGAGCGTCTTGCCTCCATGACTCTCGATTTGCTTAGTCCGATAAATCTTCATCAAAATAAGATCCGTGTACGAGCTGATACGCATGCTGCGCCACGCCTCATCATAATCATGATTCTTGGCGTACATCAGTTCCTTCGTCTCCGCAATGTATTTATCGTATAATTCCAAGGCTTTCTCTATCGTGATATCGGTCGTATCCGCGAATCCCAACGCCAATTGGATCAAGCCGATCACACCATAATTAACGATAGCGATAAACTCCGGACGGATTCCCTCGTCCACCATGCTCGTCCCCTTGATCTCCAAGCTACGGATACGGTTCGCCTTGATAAATATCTGATCGGTAACCGACTGGGGGCGCATGATCCTCCACGACGGCCCGTAATCTTTCAACTTCTTCTCGAACAACTCCCGGCACAGGGAGATCACTTGCTCGAATTGTTCCTTTGTATTTGGCATACTATCCTAGATTATACCCGCGAATATAGGAAAAAAGACGTAGATGTTCTCGAAAATTCAAGACAACAAAAGCTAATAAGATAAATGAAAAGAGGTTACAACAAAAAGGAGCCACTTTATAAGCGGCTCCTTTTCGTTTCCTTACATCTTATATATCGTTATGAACAGCGTAATGAGCGTCCTAAACGCAACACGGTAGTCTTTGTGATACCGTTCAATTCGCAGAGTTTACTAACAGAAGTACCGTATCTTTTAGCGATAGCGCCAAGCGTATCACCGGATTTAATACGATGATAAACCGAAGTAGCCTCCACATCATTCATTGTATTCGTGTCTTCTCCTAAAGAAGCGGTAGCGGAAGAACTTGCCTGTACCGTGATTTTCTTAGAAGATACGGAAGCAGTCGATTTCTTTTGAGTTTGAGCTTTTGGAGTCGCTTTAGCTGCGGTTTCCACACCGGCACTACAACGAATGGACTGGCCGATACGTAACATAGAAGTAGATTTCAATCCATTTAAACGACAAAGCTCATTCACTGTCGTACCATATATACGTGCGATTTTACCTAAGGTATCACCGGATTTTACACGATGGTACACCATCTGACTATTGGAAGATGTATAGATATTGCTCTTACGTCCGTTAATCTTGACGTTACGAAACACATATTGATCCTGATGAGGTATTGAGTTCTCGAAGTCAATAATATCAGCCGGGTTAATAGCCTGTCCAAGAAAACGAGTCTCAAAATGCAAATGAGATCCCGTAGAGCGTCCTGTATTTCCCCCTAAAGCGATCGGATCTCCAGCCCGTACGATATCGTTCACACCTACTAAGAATTTAGATAAATGACCATATACAGTCTCTAAACCATTCGGATGGCGAATCACAAGATAATAGCCATATCCCCTACGCTCGAAATTCTTGATACGCACCTTGCCGTCAAACGCCGCACGGATCGTATCTCCAATTTGCACTTTCAAGTCTATCCCCTTATGCATCCGTCTACGGCGAGGACCATACTTTGAAGTGACCCTTGTCATAGAGTCCATAGGCAAGACAAAAGTAGAACAATCAATCACGCAAGAATCCGGCATATCTACCTTTTTACCCCGGAAAGGATTCACCCATTCATTTGTCCATTCGCCATATAATTCATCGGCAGGGAACATCAAGTTCTCTCTCGCCTCCAACTCCGCTTTCTCATTAATCTCCGCAAGCTCCTTCAAAGCCATATCTTTCTTAAAGCCAACACGGTCAGCCATTAACTCAGATACACGCTTGTCCATAAGTTTGTGGGTTGGATGATTGGGAGTCTCCGGAGTTTCCGGTTTCACCGGGTTCTCCGCATTAGCAGTCGATACCATCACAGCGGCACAACAAATGAATAGAAATGTCCTTATACTCATTTTTTGATAACTTTCATTCTTATAATTCAGGATAAAACGGCAATACCCGACATCTCTGCCTGATTGTCAACTTGTCAAAGTTCGGAAATTTGAATAAGCCGACAAAATTGATTAACGAAAAATTTCTGCAATGACTTTGAATAAAAGCAAAACAAGCGAATAAACAAGCTAAATATCAAAGACTTACAGAATAATATGTTTCACAACATATTAGCTAATCATTCCCCAATTTATCTTCCTTGTGAACAGAGTTTTGAGCCTTTCGCTCAATATCCGGTGCTGTTCGGACAATAATTCGGGGTCTTCGTCAAGAACTCCTTGAGCGATATCCCGCGCATACTGAAGTATTTGTCCATCGGCCGCCAAGTCCGCTATTTTAAGGTCTATCCCCTCGCCACTTTGCCGGGTACCTTCCAAATCTCCATGTCCCCGGAGACGGAGATCCGCCTCAGCTATCTCAAAGCCATTCGTACTGTTCACCATAATCTCCAGTCGCTTACGAGTGTCATTACTTAGTTTATAGGAAGAGACCAAGATACAATAAGATTGTTCAGCACCACGTCCTACCCGGCCACGAAGCTGATGAAGTTGAGAGAGGCCGAAACGTTCAGCACTCTCGATCACCATGACGGATGCGTTCGGCACGTTCACGCCAACCTCTATAACCGTAGTAGCCATCAAGATTTGCGCCTCGCCGGAGATAAACTTCTGCATCTCGGTATCCTTATCCGCCGCTTTCATACGGCCATGTACCATACATACCTTATATTCTGGGAAGACCTCCTTGAACGTCTCAAAACCGGCCTCCAAGTCTTTATAATCCAGTTTCTCATTTCCTTCAATCAAGGGATATACCACATAAACCTGACGCCCCTTTTGTATCTCTTTCCGAAGGAACTCATACAATTGTGCCTTTTTATTATCATAGCGATGAAGCGTTTGTATCGGTTTACGTCCCGGAGGTAACTCATCGATCACCGATACATCCAGATCCCCATACAAAGTCATCGCCAAAGTACGGGGAATCGGGGTAGCCGTCATCACCAACACATGCGGCACGATCGCATTCTTCGTCCAAAGGCGTGAGCGTTGCTCCACACCAAAACGGTGCTGCTCATCGATAATCGCTAATCCCAACGAAGAGAAAACCACTGTCTCCTCAATCAACGCATGCGTCCCGATCACGATCTGGATCTCACCGCTGGCAATAGCCGGTAATATCTTATCCCGCTCTTTCTTCTTGGTAGATCCGGTCAAAAGAGCGACCTTAACGTCCATATCTTTCAGGAATCCCATGATCGTCGCATAATGCTGGGTTGCCAATATCTCGGTAGGAGCCATCATACAAGCTTGGCAATGATTATCTATCGCCAATAGCATAGACAATAAGCCTACCAAAGTCTTGCCACTCCCCACATCACCTTGCAGCAGGCGATTCATTTGCCGCCCGCTACCCATATCGATCCGGATCTCACGGACTACCCGCTTCTGGGCGTTCGTCAACTCAAAAGGAAGATACTCTTTATAGAACGTATTGAAATAATGGCCGACCGTCGGGAATATGATCCCTTTTAGCTTCAGTTTCCGAACACTAGCAGTACGTAATATATTTAATTGTATGAAGAAAAGCTCGTCAAACTTCAAACGTAACTGGGCGTTACGCAACTTAGCGGCAGATTCCGGGAAATGGATATTCCGCATCGCCTCTGTCATAGACATCATATGGATCCGTTTCAATACGTCGGGGGAAAGCGTCTCCGGAAGTTCCCAGTTCAGCCAGCTTAACAACGTATATTGCAGGTTCTGGATCGCCCTGGAATTCAGAAACGACTTTTTCATCTTCTCCGAGGTATTGTAGAACGGGGTCAAGCCTCTCGCCACTTGATCCGCTTGGTCCAATAAATCAATATCCGGATGCGGTATGTTATAGGTATGCCCAAACTCCGTAGGCTTTCCGAAAACTATATACTCGGTATTGGGACGATACTTATCTGTCACATAATTCAAACCCTTGAACCAGATCAAATCGATCGTGCCCGTACCATCCGAGAACTTACCGACCAGCCGTTTACTCCGTCCCTCGCCTAGCGTATCGAAATAGAGAATCTGGCCTTTCAACTGGATATAAGGCATATTCCCACTGATCTCAGCTACTTTATAAAACCGGCTGCGATCTATATATTTATAAGGAAAATAAAAGAGCAAGTCCTCATACGACGATATCCCCGCTTCCTTTTGCAGGATATCCGCCTTCTTGGGTCCTACTCCCGGCAAATACGTAATCGATCGCTTATCAAGGTCCAGCATAACGTCTATGAGTTTTTAGGGTTTACCGGGCAAACATCGCTTCCGCTATTAACAAATCAAAGGGCGTGGTAATCTTGATATTCTCACGATCACCGGGAACCGTATCAATCGCATGCCCCATCGCCTCCACCACGGAAGCGTCGTCCGTAAATAAAGACGAATAAGGTTGCTCATAGGCTTTTGTCAATAATTCCAGATGGAAGACTTGCGGGGTTTGTACAGCCATATAGCGGGAACGGTCCACCGGATGGCTCCCTTTTTCATCTGTCTCACGCAGGGAATCAATCATCGGAACAACCGGGATAACGGCTCCCGTGACAGCCGCTTTATCAAAGCAGGCCTCAACAACCTCCGGAGAGACGAAAGGACGAACGCCATCGTGCACAGCGACCAAACTCAGACCGCTATCCTCCTCCCCCTTCCGACGCCTCTCCGCCAAAAGCCAATCCAACCCATTCTTAACCGAGAAGAAGCGAGTATCTCCCCCTTTCACGATCGCATGCGGGACCTTGCAGCCGATTTCCTTGCAAAGCATATTCCAATACGGCTGATGATCCTCCGGAAGCACAAGGATTATACGTGCGGAAGCATCCCAACGATGAAAAGCCTCTAACGTATGCATCAAAAGAGGTTTCCCCCGCATAGGAATAAACTGCTTCGGCAGATCTCCACCCATACGAAGCCCTTTACCCCCGGCAACGATCAAGACGTACTTATTCATCAATCCAATTCCTCCAAAACTTTTTTAACTTCCTCATCCACTTTATACAGCTTCTCCTTGCAGAGCTTGATCAGACGGGTAGCTTCTTTTACCTTCTCGGACAGGATATCGACATCCAAGTCTCCATTCTCGATCTCAGCCACGATCTTACGAAGTTTCTCGATCGCCTCGTTATATGTTTCTTCTTTCTTCGCCATATTAATTATGTATTTATCGGACGGTTATAAAACCACCCTCTATGGTTTGATAATACTTTTTATTTCACCATCGATGAAGCGAGTCGTCAGTTCTTCGCCGGCTCGCAAATCAGAGGCATGTTTGATAATCTTGCCATCTTTCAAGGCTAAGCTATATCCCCTCTTCAATATATAATCAGGAGAAGCCATCTTGATAAACTGCTCCGTAAGCTGGATAAAACGCCCACTCTCGGAAAGTTTAGAGGTAATACCGTTCCGCAAGCGAAGTTCCGTATTCTCAAGCACCGACTGGCGGCGTGATAACAAACCCGATGCCATCGCAGGTAAACGGCTCGCTATCGTTTGCAGTCCCGAACGATTCCGCTCGATCCGGCTTGTCACGATAGAAGGGAAACGGGTCGCTACCAATTGTAAATAGTTTTTCTGTCGGGATAGAATATCCATAGCCAATAAACTCACGTCTTGACGCAAACTCTCCAACTCCTCACCAACGCTATCCATTCGGGAAATAAGGAACTCGGCGACAGCGGTCGGTGTCTTCATCCGGGTATGCGCTACCAAATCTACAACCGTATCATCCCGTTCGTGCCCGATACCCGTGATAATCGGTAAAGGGAATTGAGCGCAATTCGCCGCCAACAGATAAGAATCGAAGCTATTCAAGTCCGAGGTAGCCCCACCCCCACGGATAATCACGACCACATCAAAAAGATCTTGATGTTGATAAATCCGGTCTAAAGCCGCTATTACAGAAGCCTCCGTCCGTTCTCCCTGCATCAAGGCGGGGAATAATTTGGTATAGAACGGATAACCTCCTTTATTCCGTGTCAACTGATTCATAAAATCCTCGTAGCCGGCAGCCGTCGGAGAAGTAATGATAGCGATTCTCCTAGGAAGTAGCGGAAAAGGCAATTCCTTATTCAGTGTAAAGACCCCTTCCTCCTGCAATTGGCGGATAATCTCCATACGCTTACGCACCATATCACCTAACGTATAAGCCGGATCTATATCAAGCACCGTAAGACTCAATCCATACAACTCGTGGAACTCAACAGACACCTTCACCAACACTTTCAAGCCGGAAGCGAACATCTGACCGGTCTCCATCTCGAAATAAGGTTTCAACATACGAAACGTCTTCGCCCAGATAGACCCTCGTACCTTGGCCACCAATTGCCCGGTCTGCACATTCTTCTCCACAAACTCCAGATAACAATGTCCGGAAGAAGTATTCACCCGCACATCGCTCATCTCCGCACGCACCCAGCAAGTCTCCGGGAAAGCCCTCGACAACGCACCCCGTATACGAGTATTCAGCTCTAACAAAGATAGAGCCTCTTTCTCACCCGATAAGTTATTTAGATTCGGCCGCATATTTACGCTCTTGTTTATAAGCTTTGTACACATCCGGGATGCCATATCCCAACTCAGCGTCCGGTTGCTCAAACTTACTGCCGAAACGCTGCAAAAGAGAGATTATATCCTTATTCGTCAGACTGGGAAACGCTTGCCATAGACAAACACCCAACCCCGCTAAGATCGGCGTAGCGAAAGAGGTACCGTTCGCGTAACGGATATTCCCCGTAGGATCTATCACGCAACAGCCCGTACCCAAGGCAACCACATCCGGCTTCACCCGGTAATCCGCCGTAAAGCCAACAGAACTGAAATTACTTTTCTTCTTACGATCCGTGATAGCGCCCACTGTCAATATATCCGGGGCATCCGCTGGAAAGGTTATCTTTCCCCAGCTACCGCCCCCCTCGTTGCCGGCGCTACTAAACAACAAGATCCCTTTTGATGAAGCCATCTTAGCGGCACGACTGATCAAGGAAGTCCTCCCGTCCAATTGATCTTGATGATAGTTCAGGGCCTCTACATCAAAAGAGAAATACCCCAACGAAGAAGAGACCACATCCACTCCCACGCTATCGGCAAATTCCATAGCTGCCGTCCAATAATCCTCCTCGATGGGAAACTCCGAACGGCTATCCTCGCTCTTTATCAGCCAATATTCGGCTTGGGGAGCCGTACCGACCATCAAGCCCGGCGCATCAGCGGCCAAGCAAGATAAGACCTTCGTCCCATGATCATCCCCGATGAAAACGCTTCGGCCGGGGAAAACCACGTTATGCGTTCCTAATAACCGCAAGGAATCAAATACGCTGATCCGATCCACGTTCATGAAACCGGCATCGACCACGGCCACACGCATACCCTTACCCTTAAAGCCCGCCTCATGCAATTTGATACCGTTCAGCATCTTGATCTGCTCCTCGGCATAACCGTAAGGCGATTTCTCCGGTTTATCTATTGGCATAAACCGTGTCGTATCATTCTCCTCCCTAGGAATATCGATTTCCTCGTCACCTTTCCAGACCCATTTCACGGAATCCACGATCGGGAGGCGCAAGAGACGCTCAGCGACCAAGCTATCCGGACTGGACACCACGACCGTAGAGAACCATTTGCTCTCCAGCACCGGTTTTCCTCCATTGGCGGACAAGGTATCCAGATAAGCTTGAGCGATCGGCAAATCCGATTCCGACACCGATATACCTTGCCGGTTCCGTCGCTCAACAGACTCCTTGGAAAGATATTCCTCCGGGTTATCCAGCGTATAACCGGAATCCCCTTTATCTTTCAAATACACCCGAAAACGAAAACTTTCCCCCGCAT
This sequence comes from Parabacteroides sp. KHUB-02, assembly GCF_056640955.1. Classification (NCBI taxonomy): domain Bacteria; kingdom Pseudomonadati; phylum Bacteroidota; class Bacteroidia; order Bacteroidales; family Tannerellaceae; genus Parabacteroides; species Parabacteroides sp. KHUB-02. The sequence continues at coordinate 3,316,616 of NZ_JBWQEV010000001.1, forward strand.
GTACTCCCAAAGAAAACAAACTGAATACGAAAACGAATATTCCTATATATTTACTCATAGAACCTCACACAATTACGAATTACAAAGATAGATGATACCGCCGAATAAACAAAAAAGCCCGGCACTGGAATAGGCCGGGCTCATGTATAATTCTTCGTCTTATTCATTGATATTACAGATAGGGATCTCACGTTTAACACTTTGGCGTAAAGAAATCAAGGTCTCTGTAGCCGTAACACCCGGTATCTCTTGAATCTTGGAGTTCAAAAGTTCCATCAAGTGCTCGTTATCACGGGCATACAGCTTGATCAGCATCGTATACGGACCCGTAGTGAAATGGCATTCTACCACTTCGGGTATTTTCTCGAATTCCGGGACAACATCCTTGTACATAGATCCACGCTCCAATTTCACGCCGATATAGGTACATGTATTATACCCCAATATTTTAGGATTGATGTGATACCCTGAGCCAACGATCACATTCATATCAATCATGCGTTGAACCCGTTGATGAATAGCTGCACGAGATACACCGCACTCCTCGGCAACATCTTTAAAAGGAATCCTAGCATTCTTTGAAATAATGTTCAATATCTGCCGGTCCAGTTTGTCTATCTTCTCCATTTTAAATTCGCTTTATTATATGCATTCAGATTTAATGTATCAAAAGTATATAATAAATTTGAATCATATATCATTCTGAAAGAAAAAAGTAATCAATAAATAATAAAAGCGGGCAAAAAATGCTTTTTAGCATAATTTGCCCGCCTATTATCTTACAAACGTTCCGTTTCTATTTCTTCGCTACTTATTCTTTTACGATGTCAAGCAACTCAACCTCGAACTTCAATACGCTGTTCGGTTTGATATCTTGTCCTGCGCCACGTTCGCCATAAGCCAACTCAGCCGGGATCCAGAAGATATATTTAGAACCGACCGGCATGATCTGCAAGCCCTCAGTCCAGCCCTTGATTACTTGGCCAACACCGAACTCAGCCGGCTCGCCACGATCCACGGAGCTATCAAACTTAGTACCGTCCAATAGAGTTCCGGTATAATGAACTTTTACCTTATCGGTAGCGGTCGGCTTCGCGCCTGTACCTTCTTTCTCTACCTTATATTGCAAGCCGCTCTCAGTCGTGATAACGCCTTCTTTTGTCTTATTCTCCGCCAAGAACTTATCGCCCTCTTCTTTTGTCTTCTTAGCCTCGCGAGCCTGAGCCTCTACGAAGTAAGTCTGCAAATATTGTTGAGCCTGTTGCGGATTCATCTTCATCGCAGAAGAATCCCCTTTGATAGCTTGGATAAAACCAGCGATCAAATCATCTACGTTAGCCTCACCACCCGGCAAAGTCTTTAAGTTTTCCTTATAACCGGCACCTGTGCTGATACCAATAGCGTAGCTTGCGCTATCGATAGAAGTCTTCAAGCTCGCGCTTTTGTGAGAATCACCGCAAGAGGTGAAAGATGCGCCCATTGCTACAATCACTGTAGCGACTAATACACTTAACTTTTTCATTTTTCTTTAACTCTTATATATTATTTTTCGATATCTAATAACTCAACGTCGAAGATCAACGTACTATTCGGCTCGATAGCCTCACCTGCCCCACGCTCGCCATAAGCAAGGTTAGACGGGATAAACAATCTCCATTTAGAACCGACCGGCATCAACTGCAAGGCCTCTACCCATCCCGGGATTACCTGTGAAACACCGAATACGGCGGGCTCGCCTCTCTGTACGGAGCTATCAAACACCTGACCGTTGATTAACGTACCGTGATAGTGGCATTTTACCTTATCGTTCGCCGTAGGTTTAGCGCCCGTACCATTCTTCAGCACCTCGTATTGCAAACCGCTAGGCAACTCTACCACACCAGCCTTATGCTTATTGATAGAAAGGAACTCCTCACCGGCTTTCTTATTGATCTCCAGTTTCTCTTGTTGAAGCTTCATGAAGTAATCATTGATCACTTGTTTTGCCTCATCATAACTAAGAGCAGGTTTTGCCTCTGTTAAGACGTCATTCAATCCCTGTACAAAATCTTCCACTTGAAGATCCTTGATGCCTGAGTTCTGGAAATTATTTCCGATACTTAAGCCAAGCGCATAACTTACTTTATCCATTCTTTTTTCTTGTTCAACTAATTATAAGCCACAAAAGTAATGCTTTTAATCGTATAACAGCATTTTGTAAGAACTTTTTATTTCATTCAAAGCTTTTTACGAAATAAAGTCGTAACTTCGTAACTATTAATATATACATCTATACATTAAACAAGTAACAGATGAAAAAGTTAGTCATACTTACCGGAGCGGGAATGAGCGCAGAGAGCGGTATCTCCACTTTCCGTGACTCGGACGGGTTATGGGAGAAATACCGGGTGGAAGATGTCGCCACGCCGGAAGGCTTCGCCGCCAACCCTAAATTGGTTCTCGACTTCTACAACCAGCGCAGAAGAGAGTTATTGAATACGAAACCTAACGCCGGTCACCTCGGCCTTGCCGCCTTGGAGAAAGATTTCGACGTACGGATCATTACCCAGAATATCGATAACTTACATGAACGCGCGGGTAGCAGCCACGTGATCCATCTGCATGGAGAGTTGATGAAGGCATGCTCCGTAAGGGATCTGGACACGACCTACGATCTATCGCCGGAGAACCCGGATATTCATCTGGGTGACAAGGACCCTCACGGAAATCAGCTACGTCCTTTCGTCGTATGGTTTGGAGAGGCGGTACCCATGATAGAGCCTTCCATCAAGCTGGTGGAAGATTGTGATATTTTCGTGATTATCGGTACCTCCTTAAACGTCTACCCTGCTGCCGGATTGCTAAACTACGTGCGCCGGGGCCAACCGATCTACTTGATCGACCCGAAAGATGTACGTACTTATCGCGACGATATCGAGCATATACAGGCCGGGGCCTCGGAAGGGGTCAAGAGGCTGACGGAGTTGCTTACGCAGAATTAAACAACTCATACACTCATTAGGTCTGACGAAGGCAAGTATAAACACGAAGTCCTTGGCATGCGAACACATTGCCAAGGACTTGTCTTTTTATCCGCTTCCATCCTCACGGAAGTACTTACGGATGAACTTTAATTTATTACTTTAGTATTAATATTAATCCAATTCCCGCCTGTTCATCCGTCACGGATTACTTGGATCGATACCCGCACGGGAATCGTATGATTATCTTATTTCGTTTATTTCTTATTTCACGATTGCCTTTACAGCCTCCTCACCATCAACAGCTACGGTTACGATACCGGCAGGTACAGCGATTGTAGCGTTATCGGAGGTAAGAACAGTCTCAGCGACAACCTTACCTAAGATATTCGTGATAACGATAGACTTACCGGCTGCGCCTTGAACGGTTACAGTACCGTTGCCGGCTACGATAGATACGCCTTCAGCGTTAGCGCCTTCGATAGATGTTACCATATCCTCAGCATCAGTCTTCTGATATGCGTTGAAGATCAAGGCACCGTCAGAACCAGTCTTAGCTGCGCTGAACTCTGAATCACCACGAGTTAATACCAAGCAACCGTTCTGCATCTTCAACCATGCGGCATATTGAGGAGCTATGGAACCGGCCTTAACTTCCTTGTAACCTGCAGTAGCCTTACCTTTATTACCCGTAACAGCAGCGTCAGCAGTCTCGGAATAAATGTTAGACTCGAACATGAACTCATTGTTCTCACCCTCTTTACCATCCTCGTAAGCTTGAGCGGCCTTATCCGGATTTACGTAACGGAATGACCAAGTTACGTTCTTATGGTTGTCGCCTCGCAAGTTTACAATATATGTCTCGTTGATCTTAGCTTTCTCATAAGCTTTGATAATTGTCTCAACATTCAACTCTTCCGGTTTCATGTTAGCGAAATCATTCACCAAGATGAACAAACTGTCGCCTGCGTGGATAGCCTTTACGAAACCAACGCGAGTATAACCACCGTCAATATCCATATACGGAGTCTTGTATTCCTTGCCTTTAATAAGGGCAGAGTCACCGAAACTTACCAAATACTTACCGTAGTTGAAGCCTTGGCTAGCAGGAGTAGCATGTGAGCATTTATCTGCCTCTACAGGATTTCCGGCGTTGTCGAAATGATTATGAGCATATGTACAAGGAACACCCGGAGTACCGGCTTGATCCTGACGAGCTACAGACACCAAATATTGAGGCTTGATATTGCCAGCGCCACGGTTTACCCAAGCGGTATCAACGATGAACGCCAATTTACCATCAGCTTTCTCCTTATTCCAGATACCAGCGTAATCAACCTTCTTATCTGTCAAGTTCTTATTCCACTCATCCATCAAGTATTCCTTACGGATCTTTTCTACGAAGAATAAGCTGTCAGCTGTCTCGCTCTCTTCCAACTCGGCGTTGTCGAAACGACGATACAATGGAGAGTTGTCAACCTCTACCGCAAAAGCGGAAGTACGGATCTCATTGTCAGTGCCATCATCGAACTTATCATTCAACTTTCCTTCCGTCAAATCCAACGTGTTATCATCCACAGAAACCTTGACAGTAGCATAATCCGTTGATTTGTGTTTTTGTTCAGCAACTGAAGTTAATTCAATCTCGTCAAATATGACTTTACTTTCATCTTCATTCAACGTATACACATAAGCCTTCTTGATCTCGCTGTTGTCCTTAATTAAACGATAGCCATCCTTGTCGTAAAGAAGCGTATTTTCTTCGTCTTTCACTTTAGCAAGCTCCTTACCATCGATCTTACCTTCCTTAACCTCTTTACCTAAATAATCAGAAGTGAAGAATGAGCCCTCACCAACTGCATGCGTACGCTCCACAGCCTTCACTAACGCATAGTAATGCTTGCCATTATCGCAATTGTTCTCTTTCAAGAAGAACAAAGTAGGCTCGGATTTCATCATATACTTTTTAGCGTCAGAGTCATAAGAGATATAATGTCCCTTGCCATCAGATACATAGTAAGCGTTTCTTACCAAGCCATTCTCATAGCCATATTTGTCATCCTTGACTTTCAAGATCAAACGGAAATTGGACTTGCCATCATTCTCGTCTACACGTACGATAGAGTCCTTGCCTGCCGGGGTGTATAAATATTTGTCTAATGACAAGCCATGCAAGTAATTAAATGTATAGGTCTGCACCATAGCCTCGTTAGCGGTTACGTACTTATAACCCAACTTCGTATCCTTGACTAATTCGTCCGCTACCTTCGTGAAGGTCAATGTATCGGGCATTGTTCCATTGAAATAAAAGACATCACCGCTACCTTCCACCGCATAGAATTGGGTTGAAGTCTTAGGCAAAACACTTTCAGCAGACGCATCAGCTCCCCAATCATTGAACTCTCGGTTCTTGATCGTGACCGCAGACGTAGTAGAAACTCCATTCTTTTTAACCACCCATTGAGCAGCCGGCATATGATTGAAATCTTGTCTCTTAGCCTGATCAGCCCAGCCGAAATCACCAGCAAGGTTAGCCAACGCATAAGTACCGTTTTGGGCGAACTTCGGATTTCCTGCCTTAGCCTTAAACTGGACCGTATAAACACCATCGGGGATTGTAGTCGGTTTCAAACCTGTGAAACTCGTACCGATAGTAATCTTTACGTTTTGAGTTACCACACCTGTTTTTTCTTTTTCCGTCTCATCCGTATTCAATGACAATACATTTACACTGGCTAGACTAGCCATATAAATATACTTGTCGTTTACTACGTTTTCAGCGGATTGCCATTTCGCATTATCAAAGCTGTCCTTTATTCTTTTAGCATAAGCGGCATCTGTCTCATCCTCTCTGCGAGGCACTTGGTGCATAGCGTCCTTCACTTGGACATAAAGCTTGTCATCTACTGCATTATAAGTAAACTTATACTTATAAGAGCCTTGCAAACGTCCGTTCTTTAGAGTTGTATATGTAACTGATTCACCCTCCACGGTACCCGTAATAGATTTCGTATCCTTTAAAGAGCCATCGTCGTTTTTAGGCCCATAGGCATCATACGTATAAGTAAGCAAGGAACCATCTGTTTCCGTACCGCCATAATAAGTGGTATCAACAACAACATACAACTGCGCATCATCTTTTTTCTGGTCTTTAGCCTGTAAAAGTACATAGCCTTCAGTAGCGTCTTCCGCAACAAGGTCGGTCGCCGTCAAATGATTTTTCTTTCCAGAAGTAACCTCCGGAGTCATATTCAAACGGAAAGAGTTTTCAACTGCCGATTGCAACAAGGTATTTAAATCCTTTGCTCCTAATTCTAACTCCTGCGGAATATTACCTTGGTTCAATCCGATAGATAATACAGATGTTCCCGTTAAAGAAGTACTTGATCCCTTAACCAAGATCATCTTGCCATCAGACGATCTGGTCGCCAGATAAACATATTTATTACCATCCACATAAGAAACCAAAGTTTTGCCGCTGCCGTCAAGATCTTTCACTACCCACTCCGTAGCGCTACCCCCTAAAGTGGCTACGGCCGCCTCCTCAACTTTCTTAGCGGTTTTAGCCGCATCTACCGTTTCACCGTCTTCTTGCATAACAGCCTCTGCCGCCAAAGAAGGATCTACAGCGAAAGTCAAGCCTGTATTCTTGTTCACAAAAGAATAAACCGTTTGACCTAAAACGGTCTTCTTCTCCGAAACTGTCCAAGTAGCCTTGTTTAAGTTCTCCAATGTAAACTGAGAAGTCCCAGTCTCCTTTGTAATATAACCGAAGGTCGTTCCTTTTGTGATACCTAAGAACTTCGCCTCAGAACCGTTTTGAAACAAAACGGCCTCCCCTTTTTTAGGCGTTATCGTCGCATTAGGATCCGGAGTTTCTTCCGCAGCCATTGTAGCTTGCGGAGCAACTGGAGTTCCGACATACGCCGCTACCGTACCTACAGAGAAAGCAGATACAAGCATGGCGCTAGCCAAAAACGTTGTAAATTTCTTGTTCATAAATCGAAAATTTAATATTAATAATAGTGTTAATTAAATATCATTCAAGACCTTAACAAATCGTCGCTATTTAAAAACGACTAGTCTAAACGATCGTCTAAATCTTGCGTTTTTTGAGCGTCGAAACGGGAGGTTTGTTGAAGGAACCGCTTGTTTCGTGAAGGATAACCTATCCTATTGATAAGAAAGAGAATAAGTGATAAAAAAATAGCTCGGAAGGGTTGCAAGTATCGAAGAAATGCGTACCTTTGCAAATGACTAAAAGAATCGATCGTTTAAACTAGTCGTTTCTATCCCATAAAAAATTCTCAAATATCAACGTATTTAACTATACATTAATGTACGAGCGTACATTAAAAGAACAATTCATTTCTACTTTCAATTATCTATTTATATTTTACTTCCAATACAGACTATTTCCCGCGAATCTCCCTGTCAGTAAAACAGCATTCATACAATCCTTTTGACTGAAATAAAGCGCATATCGTGACATAGGCTATTCGTAAAAGAGGCAAGATAATGAGAAAAAGGAGGTTGTAAGCGGCGTTTTATGCGGCAAAGTACTACTTTTTACACACGAGTATCGACAAAAGCCTACACTATCGGTCGTGTTTGGCAACGCCAATAGTGCCGTTAGGCATCGTGAATAGTCAAGAATAGGGTCGTGAACTATCAAGAATAACCATCATAACCCTGTCACTTCCCTATCGTAACCCATTGAGATAGGTTTTTCATCCCATAAAATAGGAATTAGGATGAGCTAGTTTCGCTAGAACAAAAGAGCATCTTTTGATATCCAACTATCCAACAAGCGATTAAATATATTTTAACTCAAATTTAAGAGTAGACTGTACATTCCCCCGCAATAATCGATTCTACGGGCGTTAAGATTACAAACTGTCAAAAAGAAAGAACTCGACACTAGGAGCCATTGGCTATCAATTCAGTCAAATAAAACAGCCTCTTTCCTTATTTCTTCTCCAATATGACTATATATTCATTGCACATCGTACTAACCTTCTTCCCTGCCACATTAGTAGGACTTGTTTTGGAAGGCATCCTTTTGTTAGGTATTTCTCTAACAATAGTATCGATATGTGTAAAACCATTCTTCTCAAACATTTCAGCAGTAAAGTAATCTAATGGAATTTGAACCCCCTTAACCGTTCTGTTCCCTACGACATAACAAACGACTCCACCACTCTTTATTACAGACGCGACATTCTTTATAGAACAACTATAATCATTAAGAAACGAGACCACTTCCAAATTTCTCTTTGGGTCAATGCTCTTTATTTCGTCCAGTTCAGATTTAATGCTTTTAGTCTCAAAAAGTTCCTCTTTCTGAACTCGTCCCCCCATTAGGAGATTATCTAGTGTTTTAGCATTTTCAAAATTGAACCATTCATTTGCCCACCTTGAAAATTGTCCATAAGCAACGGTTGTTCTACTATCGCCATAAGGCGGAGAGGTTACAACCATATCAACACTATTCGGCTGTATTATATCGGAAGGGATTTCTATAGTACTATTAAAGTCATAGATACCTATATTACATGGATATTTTATACTATTAAACTCCTCAAGTCCATTTATATTTCTTATAACCTTTTCTTCAAACAATCGAAAGACATCCGGTTTGAAGTCTTTAATTTTCTCTTCCTTCATCCTAAACCGCTTAAATTCTCCATTCCTCGTAAACGACACCTCTCTAACAGTCTCGGAAAGAGGAACTTTAAAGAAATCAGCGAAATCTAAAGCCACACATTCATTAATTACTTGATAAATATAAGAAAGGCGCAAAAGGCTATCTCTGGAATACCAATAAGTATAATTAGAAATATTATCGAAATTCTTATTCTTGACCTTATCTTCAGAATACTCAAAGAACAAGGCTTGCATCATTGAAAAAGTATCTCTGATACAAGATAAATCATAATGGGTTGTTTTTACATGGCTCATCAATCTAGCCAATGGATTAAGGTCTGTTCCTATCGCATTTATACCTTTTATAGAAGCCTCAACTAACGATGTACCGCTTCCCATATATGGATCAAAAAGTAGCTCAACTCCATCCTCTGGCTTATATTCCTCTATTAGAGCTCTTGCTACTTGGGGAATCATCATCGCAGGATACGCATGATAGCAATGAGTAAATTCTTTGGTATCGGCATCCTTAAAGCTCCACCTATTATCAATCGTTCTTTTGTACATACCTTCCTTACTTATATTATGTGAGTGCAAATATACTCAATTGCTCACATATTGTGAGTACATAAGCATATATAAAACTATATTTTTGGGCAAAAATAACAATAATGATTAGAAAGACCGAGTATCAACTTGAAATCATCCTTAAGATAAAGGAGCTAAGAGAGGCCAACAATGTTAGCCAAAAAGAGTTGTCGAATCTCCTCGAAGTGGCTCCGGGCTTAATAGGGAGTATAGAAAGCCCTAAATTTCCACATAAGTACACCCTTAGTCAGATCTATAAAATATGCCACTATTTCAACATTACCATAGAACAGCTATTCATATCAGAGGAAGATTTTTCCAAAGATAGAGATATTATTGACTTACTCATATTTAATATAATACGTTATGGAGAATAAGGATTTTATTATTTCAAAGTTCAAAGAGGTTAAATCCTTGGAATATGTTCCAAGCAATAGAGCCAACAATACTGGGATTGGAAAAACATTTGAAGATTACATCGGAGTTGTCGAGAACAATTTAGACGAGCCCGATTTAGCTGGATTCGAAATAAAATCTCATCGCGGCGCTTCATGCTCTTACGTTACCCTATTCACTAAAAGCCCCTCATTTCCCAAACGTGCGAATGCTTATTTAAAAGATAAATTTGGAACACCTTATGAAGATGCACCATCTATAAATAGCTTGCATACGTCTATGTTTGCAAATAGCTATAACACATATATGAAGAAATATTCTTTTAAACTCCTAAACAACCCTGTCGCCAAGACAATATTAATAGGAGTATTTGACTTAAATACAAAAGAGCTGTTAGATTGTAGCGTAGGTTACACCTATCAAGACATTCAAAAAGCACTAACAAAGAAGCTAAAGAACTTATTATATGTAACTGCCCAAACGAAAAAAGAAGGAGGTAAGGAACTCTTCTACTTCAATAAAGCCGATATATATACAGAGCCATCATTTGAGCGTTTTATATCACTCTTAACCGATGGGAAGATAATGTATGATATAAGAATCGGGAGCTATAAATCTGGCCCCAAATATGGTATGCCGCACGATCATGGGAGTGGATTCAGAATATTAGAGGCTAATATCAGACTATTATATTCTGATCACGAAACCATAGAATAAAACAAGCTACGCTTCATTTGTTGGCTTCTGTATCAAGACCGGAGACAAATACCATAGGGTTTCAACGATAATAGGCTCAATATCCCAACCGGATATTATCTACCCAAAAGGTATTTCCCGGAGACCCTATGTATGAGCCTCCGTGACTGGAACAGAACTCTAAGATCATATGGGTTACCTCATCGTCCTCCGTTCCCCAGCCGATTTCTTGGATGGGCACATTCTTGCCTTTGCTGTTCAAGCTATAACGGGCGGACTCACCGAGTTGAAACCCCATATATTCTTCATAATCGCTACGTTTCGTGATATCGCCGTATAAGATCGTGAAACTGGCATCGTTTACCCAATCCGTATTTTTATCCATTCGGATTACCAGCGTACCGATACGCTTAGCATATATGTTCCCGTCCTTATCTTCCCAACGCTTCTGAAGAAAGAGATTCACCAAAGGCATATCAATGCCATTTACCTCCGATCTCTTGCTAAAACCGCTCAATTTAATACGATTGGGATCACCGGAGAGTTTCACCTTATAATCGAATAACAAGGACGTAGGTTTTTGGTGAAACGGGATACCGCAAACGATCTGTCCCCACGTCTCCGAAGAATTCTTCGCCGGTTCCAGAAAATGGCCGAGATAGAGGCATCCACCGACCAGCACCTTCACGTTCATGATACCCATCGCCGAGATCGATTCTATACCCGTTTCCAGCCGTGCGCAATACCCCTCATCCCGTCTTTCGGGGTAGACACTGACGCTAGCTTTCGTAATCCCGCTCACCCTAGCCATCACGTTAGAACTGCCCCAAGGCGAAGCTTTCGACTCAAAAGGTCTATTTCCGATAATCGTATCCGTAGGGCCAACGCAGTAAAGTGTCTTCGTCTCCTTCCCGATAATAGCCGATTCCGTGATCTTACGTACCACCCACTGATCCAGATCGCCATAACGGATCGCTTCCGTCTTTCGCTGGGCATATAGCGCCATACTCATCCCCAAAAAGACAAATAAATAGCCTAACCGATTATTTACTACCATAAGTTACCCTCCTATCCAAATCCTTTTTTATTTTTGCAGCGAAATTAATTAGAATCGATAACACAAGGCAAGTCCGTATAAAGAATTTATTCGGATTATCCATGATAAATAACAAACGACGTGAATAAACCCATGGCAGAAAAGCCCCGGACACCCTCCATCGCGATCTCTTTACTACCCGTAGTGACATTAGTCATCATGCTGGCCGTAGCCATCTATATTTTCCGGGGCGATTCCCTTGGAGGAGCCAGCCAAATCGTATTATTGATAGCCACCTCGATCTGCTCTTTGATCGCCGTCTTTCATTGCAAGATCAAGTGGGAAGATATCGAGGGGCAAATCGCCCGTAACATCTATGGGATCGCACCGTCTGTCATCATCCTTTTATTGATCGGAACCCTATCGGGCAGTTGGATGGTAAGCGGGATCGTGCCGTCCTTGATCTATTATGGGTTGCAAGTCATGCAAACGGATTTCTTCCTCGTGGCCTGTTGCCTGCTATGCAGTATCGTATCGGTTATGACGGGTAGCTCGTGGACTACCATCGCCACCATCGGGATCGCCTTGATCGGGATTGGCGAGGCGCAAGGCTTCAGTACGGGGTGGGTAGCCGGAGCGATTATATCGGGCGCTTATTTCGGGGATAAGATGTCGCCGTTATCAGACACTACGGTATTGGCGGCCTCCGTAACGGACACGCCCCTTTTCACGCATATCCGGTATATGCTTTATACGACCGTTCCCTCTATGATCGTCACACTGATCGTATTCAGCATCGCCGGATTCTCGAGGGAGGCAGCGGACGCATCCCAGATAGCCGCTTTCTCCGAAGCCTTGAAAGGCTCGTTCCATATCACGCCTTGGCTTATGATCGTACCGATCGTTACCGGAATCATGATCGCCAAGAAGACACCTTCGATCGTAGTGCTTTTCGCCTCTTCCATACTCGCCGGAATATTCGCCTTGATCTTCCAGCCAAACGCCTTATTGGAGATTTCCGGGATCACGGATAGCGGAATTATCGCCTATATCAAAGGCCTGCTGATGACTTTCTATGACAGCACGCAGATACAGACCGGCAACGAGGCCCTGAACTCTCTAGTCTCTACCCGGGGAATGGCCGGGATGATGAACACGATTTGGCTGATCATTTGCGCCATGTGTTTCGGCGGGGCCATGTCCGCTAGCGGCATGCTGGAAAGCATCACACGTATCTTCTTGCATTTCATGCGAGGCCGTACCAGCATGGTCGCCTCTACCGTCGTGTCCGGATTATCCTTGAACATCTGCACGGCGGACCAGTTTATCGCCATCATCCTGAACAGCGAAATGTTTAAAGAAGTATATAAGCAACGGGGATTCGAGAGCCGCCTGCTTAGCCGGACAACGGAAGACTCCGTCACTGTCACCTCCGTGCTGATCCCGTGGACGACTTGCGGTATGACACAATCTACAATCCTTGGCGTATCTACTTGGACTTATTTCCCTTATTGCATCTTTAATATCGTCAGCCCGTTTATGAGCATTCTTATAGCGGCAACCGGTTATAAGATCGTCCAAAAGACTGTGAAATAAGGAAATCAATCTATAATTCATAGCGTTATTCAAGGTATTTTTAGTATTTTCGCACCATCATTATTTAAGCGACTGAATGAACAATGGAAAATCATCTTAAGAAGATGCCCTCCCCTCTACTTTCACTAGTGCCTATCCTCGTGCTGGTAGCTCTTTTGTTTGTAACCATACGCACTTTTGGCAGCGACGCGTTGAGCGGCGGAAGCCAAGTCGTATTACTTACCACCACGGCGGTCGCCTCCCTTTTGGCCATGATCTTCTGCAAAGTCAAATGGCGTGATATAGAAGAGGCGATATGTAAAAACATATTGGGAGTGGCCACAGCTATAATTATCCTATTGTTGATTGGCGCTTTATCCGGTAGCTGGATGATCAGCGGTATCGTCCCGACCTTGATTTATTACGGGATGCAAATCATTCATCCAAGTTTCTTCCTTGCCTCTTGTTGCGTGATCTGCGCTGTCGTATCCGTTATGACCGGTAGCTCGTGGACTACCATCGCCACGATCGGTATCGCCTTGATGGGTATCGGCGAGGCACAGGGCTTCGCTACGGGATGGGTAGCCGGAGCGATCATCTCGGGCGCTTATTTCGGGGATAAGATCTCACCGCTCTCGGACACGACGGTATTAGCTTCTTCCGTAACGCATACCCCTTTGTTCTCCCATATCCGGTATATGATGCTTACGACAATACCGTCTATGGTGATCACGTTGATTATCTTTACCATAGCGGGTTTTACGCATACCTCGAACGCATCCGGGCAAATAGCCGAGTTTGCCGCCTCGTTGAACGAAAGTTTTAATATCTCGCTCTGGCTACTGATCGTACCGGTGGTAACGGGTATATTAATCGCCAAAAAAGTACCGTCTTTGATCACCTTGTTTATCTCGACGGCGATGGCCGGGGTGTTCGCAATCTTTTTCCAGCCTCATTTATTGCAAGAGGTAGCGGGAGCGTCGGTAGCGGATGCCTCCTCCCTGTTTAAGGGATTATTCATGACATTTTACGGGAGTACCCAGATCGATACGGGCAACGAGGCCTTGAACAGCTTGGTCGCCACCCGGGGTATGGCGGGTATGATGAATACGATCTGGCTGATCATCTGCGCCATGTGCTTCGGCGGCTCCATGACGGCCAGCGGTATGCTGGAAAGCCTTACGTCTGTATTCCTTCGCTTTATGAAACGGAGGGTCGGCATGGTGGCATCTACCGTATGTTCCGGCTTATTCTTGAATATCGTTACGGCCGACCAATACATATCCATTATCCTTACCGGAAATATGTTCAAGGATATCTACAAGAAAAAAGGATATGAGAGTCGCCTGTTAAGCCGTACGACGGAAGATTCCGTAACCGTAACGTCCGTGCTGGTACCGTGGAACACCTGCGGCATGACGCAAGCCACGATATTAGGCGTAGCGACCCTGACGTATCTTCCTTATTGCTTCTTTAACCTGATCAGTCCGTTGATGAGTATTACGATGGCCGCCATTGGCTTCAAAATAAAGCAACACCATGAAAAAGATCAGAGTATCATTGTTAACTAAAGTCGTTATCGCTATCGCCGCCGGCGTATTGTTCGGCCAGTTTTTACCGGGAGGAATCGCACGTATCTTTGTAACCTTCAATTCATTGTTCGGCAACTTCCTATCGTTCTCCATCCCTCTAATCATATTGGGGCTGGTGACTCCCGCTATCGGAGATCTGGGCAAAGGAGCCGGAAAGCTATTATTGATAACCGCCTTGATCGCTTACGGTTCAACAGTCTTCTCGGGTTTCTTCACGTTCCTGAGCGGATCGGCTATATTCCCGCACATACTACCGACCAACACGGAATTGACGGCGATGGAGAATCCGGAAGATTTCATGCTGACACCTTACTTCGTGGTAAATATGCCGCCTTTAATGGATGTCATGACAGCCTTGCTGCTATCCTTTACGATTGGCCTAGGGCTTTCTAATATAGCGGGAACCACCCTGCGTGACTCTTTCACGGATTTCAAGGAAATTATCATTAAGCTGATCGAGGTGGTTATCATCCCGTTATTACCGCTCCATATTTTCGGTATCTTCCTGAACATGACCGTGAGCGGACAAGTCATGAGTATTATCACGATGTTCCTCAAGGTTATCATAGTCATCTTTGTCTTACATGTATTATTGTTATTGATTCAATTCACGATAGCCGGAGCCATAGCCGGGAAGAATCCGCTCCGCCTCTTGAAGAATATGTTACCGGCCTACGCTACAGCTCTGGGGACCCAATCCTCCGCCGCCACGATTCCCGTGACACTGGCGCAGGCTGTCAAGAATGGCGTACGGGAGAATATAGCGATCTTTACCGTTCCGCTTTGCGCCACGATCCATCTGGCAGGTAGCACCATGAAAATCGTAGCTTGCGCTATGGCTATCATGATCATGGCGGGAGAACCGGTTACCTTCTCCAACTTCAGCGGATTTATCATGATGCTGGGAATTACGATGGTAGCGGCTCCGGGGGTTCCGGGAGGGGCTATTATGGCCGCTTTGGGTATCTTGCAAAGTATGCTGGGATTCAATGAGACACTGCAAGCGTTGATGATCGCCCTTTATATTGCCATGGATAGTTTTGGCACCGCTTGCAACGTGACGGGAGATGGCGCTATCGCTGTCGTGGTGGATAAAATAGCCGGGAAAAACACCCCATAGTTACCTAGAGTAGCAGGAAGCCATAAGCGCCTCCAAGGTATCGACCTCTTTTTCCCGCATCATCGTAAGGGCGATATGGGCACAGGCGTAAGCGTCGGCCATGGCGTTATGATGTCGGGTAAGGTCGTAACCGCAGTGGGCGGCTACTGTCTGCAACTGATGATTTACCAGAAATGGGTACATCTTCCGGGATAGACGGCAAGTGCAATAGAAGGGATATTTCGGATAGGCTAAGTCATATACCTCGTGGGCGGCTTTCAGGCATCCCTCATCAAACGGACTGTTATGGGCAACAAGGGGGAGATCCTTTAGTTTCGGGGCGATGCTTTCCCAAGCCTCCTCGAAACATAACGCGTCATTCGTATCCTCAGCAGTCAATCCATGTATGGCCGTAGTCCAACGGGTATAGAAATTAGGGGTAGGACGTACCAAGGTATAAATGCTATCTACTACCCAGTCATCCTCCAATATGGCGATACCTATACTGCAAATACTGCTCCGCTTTCCATTAGCGGTCTCAAAGTCAATGGCTGCGAATCGTTCCATAGATAGATTACTAGTTTTTAATCCGTTTACTATTTATTTATTTGTAGAGACGGGGCGTGCCCCGTCTCACCACTATCTGATAGTATTTTAATTACTATTTTGTCGGGATGAGACGGGGCACGCCCCGTCTCTACAAATAGCCTATCATTATTTATGGCTCCAGTCCCTTGGTGCGGGGACAGGGGCTAGCGGTTTGCGTTCTTTTAATTGTTTCATGACTTCCTCGATAGCACGGTCTAATTGTTGATCCTCACCGTTCCATTCCTTGATGGGGTCGTTATCGATCAAGATATCCGGATCCACACCATGGTTCTCGATAATCCAGTTACCCGTCTTCGGATCATAGCTCGTGAAGAAAGGCACACGGATATCCGTACCGTCCATATAAGGAAGCGGGCCGCTAATACCGATGATACCGCCCCAAGTACGGGTTCCAATCAATTTACCTAAGCCAAGCGCACGGAAGCCCCACGGGAACAAATCGCCATCGGAAGCGGAATACTTATTGATCAAGCAAACTTTCGGGCCGACCTGTACGGCATCCGGCACGGTCCCGATCAAAGAAGAACCCCGGCGCATCGTCAAACGATACGGCTCACGAGACAGACGTTCCAAAATCATCGGGGAGACATTTCCACCGCCATTCGCACGATCATCGATAATCAAACCCTCCTTATCCAATTGCGGATAGAAATAGCGGGAGAACTCATTCAAGCCTTCCGGCCCCATATCCGGGATATAGATATAACCGACCTTACCGTTCGTCGCCTTATCCACCTT
Organism: Parabacteroides sp. KHUB-02; assembly: GCF_056640955.1. Classification (NCBI taxonomy): domain Bacteria; kingdom Pseudomonadati; phylum Bacteroidota; class Bacteroidia; order Bacteroidales; family Tannerellaceae; genus Parabacteroides; species Parabacteroides sp. KHUB-02. The sequence goes on from NZ_JBWQEV010000001.1 coordinate 3,333,551, forward strand.
CTTGATATTATCTTGGATCCAATTATAGTGATACAAAGAATATTCTTCCGCCAACGGACTGACCACGATCTTACGAGCGCCCGCCAACTGAGGCTTGCTATTCAAAGACAACTCGGTCGGAACGTTCGCCTTCCCGATCAACAACTTATACATATCGTTCACGCTATTCGTAGGTACTCCGTCTATAGCGACGATATACTCTCCGGCCTTCGCCTCAACACCCGGCTCTGTCAATGGAGAACGTAATTCCTTACTCCAAGAAGCCCCCGGCAGGATCTTTTCCAAGCGGAAGAAACCACTCTTATCCCGAGAAACCTCAGCACCTAGCAGACCCATCGATACCCGTTTAGGGCTTTCCACCTCACCGGGATTCACATAAGCATGCCCTACTCCCAGCTCGCCGATCATCTCGCCAATAATATAATTCAAGTCCAAACGTGTTTTCACGTAAGGAAGAAGGGCGGCGTATTTCTCCTTGATCGCCTTCCAATCCTTGCCATGCATATTCTCCAGATAGAAACCATCCCGGAAAGCACGCCAAGCCTCATCGAAGATTTGCGCCCATTCCTTCGTATAGTCTACCATGATCTTCATATTCGCCAGATTAACCGGCTTGCTTAAATCCGCTTTACCCTTCGGTATATCGGTTACGAATAGTTGATCGTCCTTAAAGAAAACAGCTTTCTTGCCAGCCGGATCAACCATCATAGCGGCATCGCTAACGGTTTCCTCTTTCTGTTTCTTCAAGTCAAACATCTTCATGCCGCCTTTCGTGAAATAATACACGTTCGTTCCATCGGAATAAAGATCGTAGTAATTCGATCCCGGCAAGGGGAGCTTAACGATTCGATCCGTAATGCCCTCTATATCAATCTTTACGACCGGAGTAGAAGCCTCATTCTTTGTCTCGTCCTTTTTAGAGGCATCCGCTTTCGCCGGGGTAGATTCAATGGCTACCTCCGCATCCGTTTCCATAAACGGGGAAGCGGTATCCTTAGACAATAACGCCAGATATACGCCACCCATATTATTATACACATGATTCCATTCCGTTTGGCTATACGTAGGATTGAAATCACGGGCGGAAGTGAATACCAGATATTTGCCATCCGTACTGAATACCGGAGAATAAGACTCGTACCATTTATCGGTCACGGGATATTCTTTCTTACCCGCGATATCGTAGACATAGACGATTGAGAAATTATTATCGGACACACGGGAATAAGTCAACCAATTATTATCCGGAGAGAAACTTACGTTGCGGGCTTCACCTAACAGACTTTGTGAGATATTTGTTAGCTGTTTGTTAGATACGTCCAAAAGATTGATACGATTTTTACGATCCGTATAGACAATCTTCTTGGAATCCGGACTCCACTGGAAAGTACGAATATACGTATCGTTATTCTTGGTCAACTGGGTAGGCTCGCCCCCCTCGGAATCTTGGAGATACAGCTCGGTCTCGCCGGTAGCGTCGGAGATATAGGCTATATGTTTTCCGTCCGGCGACCATTGAGCGTCACGTTCGTGCGCTCCCGGAGTACGGGTGATATTTTTCGTAACCCCTTTATCTACCGGGATATTGAAGACCTCGCCACGAGCCGTCACCACCATACGCTCACCTTTTGGGGAGAGGCTGGCACTCGTGATATATTTGGATCCATCCTTGATCTCGCTACGTGCGTAGACATTATCGGAGGCCAGGGTTACGTTCACTTTCTCCGGTTTCTTCGACGCCGCATCCATCTTATAGATATAGCCTCCATTCTCGAAAACGATCGTATTGCCGAAGCTGCTAGGGAATTTCACGTCGTACTCGGTGAAGTTCGTCACCTTACTTGTTTGTTTTGTCTTCGTATTGTAAACGAACAAGTTCATCGTGTAATCCCGATCCGAAAGGAAATAGATCTCATCACCAATCCACATCGGAAAGATATCTTGCGCCTCATTGTTCGTGATATTCTCTACACTTTTCTTCTCCGGATTATACACCCAGATATCATCGGCCATACCGCCCTTATAGTATTTCCATGTACGGAACTCACGCATTACCCGGTTGTAAGCCAATTGTTTTCCGTCGGGCGAATAGCTACAAAAGCCGCCCTCGGGCAAGGGAACCACCTCGGAAAGGCCACCTTCTTTATTTACCGTATATAACTTACCGGAGAACCCATCGCTGATGCGGTTGCGGTAAACAATACCATTACCGTCCGGTGTCCAAGTCATCACGATATTATTCGGGCCCATGCGATCGCCCAGATCGTCACGGCTATTCGTAGCCGTGTAAGTGATACGCAATGGCTCACCGCCGGAAGAGGGCATCGTGTACACTTCCGTGTTACCGTCGTACTGTCCCGTAAAAGCGATCGTCTTACCATCCGGGGAGAAACGGGGAAACATCTCATACCCCACATACGATGTCAATCGCTGTGCCTCACCACCTGTAGCCGGGACCTTATATAAATCGCCAGCATACGAGAATACAATCTCTGAACCATTTGTAGCCGGAAAGCGCATTAATCTCGCCTCATCCGCCGCCATCAACAACGTAGGGATAGCGACAGCCGCCAATGCTGTTAAAATCATTCTTTTCCTCATAACCAATCTTATCTTTTAATCATATCTGTTCTATCCGTTTTTAGTTGGGCCAATAGCGGGTAGGACCTCAAATGTACATAAAAAGATCCAAAATCCAAGTCAAGTCCCTTATATATCCGATCCTAGAAAAAGTTTTAGAATCTCTAATTTATTACTACCTTTGCGCCGGAAATCAAATAATGATACAAATAAGATGAACAAGAAGCTTCTGAACAACTCAAAAAGATGGTATACCCGGGCTTTCTCGGGCAATACGATCGTGCATGTTCATTGGTTCAGCGGTTTTGTCTAAATCCATCCATACTCTTCTTGAGAGGACTTCTTTTTATAGTTCTCTTCTTACACCTACATCTAGGTCTTAATTGCACTCAAGTTTAACTTCTGCGGAAAAGAGGAAGTATTCGTATGCTTCGTTTCCGGAGAAAAGATGTCTTGCGCATCTCAAAATACAATATGCTTATGTTTATCATTCTAGGTCTATTAGGTCTGGGGATAAGCGTCGGTTATTTATGCCGACACGTCCCCGCTTTCAAGGGATTGGAACATTCCATCTCTTATACGATTTTCGCAATGTTGTTCATATTTGGTATTACCATAGGAGCCAACCAATCTTTGCTGAATAATATTGGTGAGTTTGGAATACAAGCAGCCATACTTGCTATTTGCGGAGTATTGGGAAGTCTGGTAGCATCTTTTATCGCTTATAAATTATTTATCAAGAAAGGAGGTCTCAATGAAAAATAACCTAATCGTTATCTTATGTTTCACAGCGGGAATCTTTTGCGGAACCTTCGCCAACACGACTATCTCCACGTATTGCGAAAAACTACCGCAATTCTTGCTATACGCCCTCGTTATCCAAGTAGGATTGAATCTGGGAGCAAACGCCGAATTAGGAAAGATGGTAAAGGATATCCGGTTTTCCAGTTTGTTACTGCCGTTCTTTACGATCATCGGCACGTTAGTATTCTCTGCGGCGGCAAGTTTGTTATTGACCTCGTGGAATATATATGATTGTATGGCTGTAGGAAGCGGATTCGCCTATTATTCCTTATCCTCCTTGCTTATCGTACAACTGAAAGAGGCGTCGGCAGGGATAGAGATCGCTTCGCAACTTGGGGCTATCGCGTTATTGGCTAATATCATCCGGGAAATGTTAGCTTTATTCGGGGCACCGCTGTATGCCTCTTTCTTTGGTAAATTCGCTCCGGTATCCGTGGCGGGGATTAATTCCATGGATGTCTGCCTTCCGGTTATCAGCCGGTATTCCGGAAAGAATATCGTACCTGTGGCTATTATTCACGGGATTATCCTCGAGATCAGCGTGCCGTTGCTTATCTCGCTCTTTTGCAAGTAGAAGCAGGATTTATCCTCGATACCCGCGCTATAGACACAAAAGAGGATGCGTACATTATATCGACGCATCCTCTTGTTCCTTTATCCGTACTTCCTCCTCACGGAGGTACTTACGGACCTCTTAATTTATTACTTTAGTATTAATATTAATCCAACTCCCGCCTGTTCATCCGTCACGGATTACTTGGATCGATACCCGCACGGGAATTGTATGATTATCTTATTTTGTTAAATTCTTATTTAACGATAGCCTTAACAGCTTCCTCACCATCAACAGCCACTGCTACGATACCGGCAGGCACGGAGATTGTAGCGTTATCGGAAGTAAGAACGGTCTCAGCGATTACCTTACCCAAGATATTCGTGATAACTACAGACTTACCAGCTGCGCCTTGAACGGTTACGGTACCGTTACCTGCGATTACGGATACACCTTCAGTAGCGATCTCATCGTTAGAAGTAACGAATTCATCATCTTCTGTCATGCGTTGTACATTGAATACCAAGGCACCGTCACCGCTAGTCTTAGCATTATCAAACTTAGCGTTCTCATCTGTGATTACCAAGCAACCATTATGCATCTTCAACCAAGCAACATTCTCTTTCGGAGCAATTGCTTCATCTTTATTGCCATAAACAGTTGTATACTGATCATCATAAACCGTTTGTCCATTAACTTTCGCTGAACCATAAACATTAGACTCAAACAAGAAAGAGTTATCTGCACCTTCTTCTGTTACATTTCCAGCCTTGTCAGGATTTACATAACGGAAAGACCAAGTTACGTTCTTATGTTTATCACCTGTCAAGTTCACAATGAAATGTTCAATTTTTGCTTTTTTATAGTTAGCGATGATTTCAGCCGTATCCAAATCAGCCGGAGCCATCTTCTCGAAACCATTTGTCAATACATACAAGCTGTCACCCATGTGAATAGCCTCAACGAAACCAACGCGAGTATAGCTGCTATTAACACTTGAGTTAGTACTTAATTTATACGGATTAGCAACCTTTCTTTCATCATAGACCTTCGCTGAATCAGAGAAGTTTACCAAATATTTACCATAGTGGTAGCCAGCGTGAGCAGGAGTAGCGTGTGAGCAGTGAGCAGCATCAACCTTATTACCAGCATTATCATAGTGATTATGCGCATAAGTACAAGGTACACCCGGAGTTCCCGGTACATCTACGTGAGCCGCAGAGATCAAATATTGAGGTTTGATATTACCTGCGCCACGATTTACCCAAGCCGTATCGATATGGAAGAACAATTTACCATTAGCTTTATCCTTATTCCAGATACCAGCGTAGTTAACCACCTTGTCTTGCAAGTTCTTGTTCCACTCATCCATCAAGTACTCACCACGTACGCTCTCTACGAATGCCAAGCTATCGCAAGCGTCTGTAGCGCTCTCACCCAATGCTACGTTGTTGAAACGACGGTATAATGGAGAGTCATCTGTTACCACAGCGAAAGCGGATGTACGAAGTTCACGATTATTGCCTTGATTGAACTTATCATCTGTAGAACCTTGTAATAAGTCCAGAGTATTATCATCAACAGAAACTTTTACACCATTCGTATATTCATCAGATGAATAAGTAATTATAGATTCTGCCGCACCAACAGAAGCACGAGCCTTTACTTCTGAATTATCTTTTACGATGAAGAATTCTTTATTATCTTTATCATAAACTTTTACTATTTCAGCTTCAACTAACGCATAATAGTGCTTACCGTCCACACAGTTGTTTTCTTTTAAGAAGAACGGAGTTTTAGTATCCTTCTTCATCATATACTTTTTAGCAACATCATCGTAAGACAAATAGCTCTCGCCATTCTTAACATAGTAAACATTTCTTACCAAGCTATCGCCAACACCATAGTTATCATTCTTAACCACGATCTCCAAACGGAAGTTAGTCTTATCACCGTTCTCGTTTACACGAACGATAGAATCCTTACCAGCCGGAGTATACAAATATTTATCTAATGCCAAACCATGTAAATAATTGAATACATATGTCTGAACCTTAGCGGAATCCTCTGTCAAGTATCTGTAACCAACCTTTAAGTTATTAGCGTCTTTAACAGGGATAAAACTCAAAGTATCAGCAACACCGTTATTATAGAAGAATACATCTTTGCTATCTTTTACAGCATACAGCTGAACAGTTTTCTTATTCAGACCTACAGCATTATCAGACAAATCGTTGAACTCACGGTTCTGGATCGTAATAGAAGCAGTAGAAGCTGTACCATTCTTTGTAATAACCCACTGAGCTGCCGGAATATGGTTGAAATCTTGGCGATCTGCTTGTTTTGCCCAACCAAAATTACCAGCCAAGTTAGCCAATGCATAAGCGTTGTTTTGTTCCGGTTTATTACCGCCAGTAGATTTATATTGAATCATATAAACACCGTCTGCCAAAGTTGTTTGAGTCAAACCCGTGAAGTTTGTACCAAGTTTGATAACTGTTTTCTGAACATCCTTAACAGCAACAAGAGCACCAGCAGTAGTACCATCTGTTTCATCTGTATTAACAGTCAATACATTCGTACCGGCCAAACGAGCCATGTAAATGTATTTATCAATAGCTGCTGTTTGAGTTCCCTTAGCAGAAGCTGTGTTATCAGAAAGTACCCAATTAGAGTTGTTGTTCTCCTCTTTCACCCATTTAGCGAAATCCTCATCAGATACACCGCCGTTTTTAGTAATCTTATAAACAGCCTTCTGAACTTGAGCATACAGCTCATCTCTCTGAGCGTTATAAGTGAACTTAAATTTATAAGAACCCTCATTACGGCCATCAGCGTTTAGTTCATCACAAGCAAACTTCAAGAACTTGCTAGTCTCTGTTCCGTCATAATAAGCGGTATCAACTACAACATATGCTTTCTTGTCACCAATCTTTTGGTCTTTAGCTTGCAATGTTACCCAATAGCCTCCATTTTGAGTATCAAATTCCTGATCCCCTGCATGTAAAGCTGTAGCAGTTAAAACATTCTTATTATTCCCTGAAGTCTCCGGATTCATCGTTAAGCCAAAGAACATTTTAGCGATAGCTGCATTATTGCCCTTTACTGAATGTAATAAAGTATTCAATGCGTCACTATCCAAAGAAATACTTGCAGGAATATTTGCTTGGTCAGAAGACAAAGCTATAGCAGCAGTAGAGATTGCACTTTTCTTTGCTTTCTCCAAATAAAGTTTGCTACCTGACTGAGCTATATAAACAACATTCTCACCATCAATATAAGAAACCAAGATATCCTTTCCACCCACTGTCTCAACAACCCACTCAGAAGCACTTCCTCCTAAAGCCAATGGAGCAGCACTAGCGATCTTTTGAGACTTGTTATTGTCATCCACAGCGATAGCTGTAGCAGGATCTACAGACAATGTTAAACCGGTAGCCTTATTTACGAAAGAATAAAGAGTTCTTCCTAAAGAAGTCTTCACGTTAGAGACAGTCCATGTTGCTGGATTCAACTCTTTTAAATCAGAAAGAGTTGTAGGATCAAAGCTCAATGCACCATAATTATTCTCTGTATTTACAGATAAGTAATTTGATGATGCACCCAACAAAGTAGCCTCGCCCTTCTTAGCGTTTATGCTAGCTCCCGCAGAGAATGCAGTCGCCAACATAGCACTAGCTAAAAGCGTAGTAATCTTTTTGTTCATAAATCAAAAATTTAATATTAATAATAGTGTTAATTAAAGTCCATCCCACCGTTTAGCACCCTTGTTTTTCTCGAAAACGACTAGTCTAAACGATCGTTTAGATCTTGCGTTTTTTAGACGCTTGAGCGGGAGGTTCGTTGAAGGAATCGCTTGTTTGGTAAATGATAACCTATCCTATTGATAAGAAAGAGGATAAGTGAAAAAAAAATAGCTCGGAAGGGTTGCAAGTATCGAAGAAACGCGTACCTTTGCAAATGACTAAAAGAATCGATCGTTTAGACTAGCCGTTTCTATCTATTATATAATGTACGCATGTACATTATATATGGTATCCATCCATAACCGCATAATAAATACAAAATACAAACATTCACATGCAATCATTGCAAATACTACAAACGTATAATCCAAGGCTTGTCAAGCCATAAGCTTACGAGTTGAGAAGTGATTAGTTATTCACTTGGAGAACTTTATGCTAGCGGCTTAGTCTATTATTTAATGTTATCTTTATACGTGAAAAGAATAAGTCAACCATACCAAATTTGATCTCTTAAAAAGTACAATAAGCCTAATATTTAAAGATTGTTATTTATATTTCTGATAATCAGCGTATAATAAGAATTGATCAAAATGGGAGCCGATTACTATCCATAGTATTTTGCACTACTATTAATACTAATCGTACTTTCTATAAATAGTAAAGCTGACTACCATGAATCTGCTTTTTAAGAAATATACAATAAACAGGATGTGCGATACGAAAATAAACCTTACCTTTGGAGCAGTAATCACCTAAAACCATTTAACTATGGCACAATACGTAGACATCATGACTGATGCTGGATTTAAGGCTGTCTTCCAAGACAAGCAAGTTACCATCAAGTTCCTTAACGCCGCCCTAGCCGGCGAACGACAGATCAAGGACATCACCTACCTCGACAAGGAGATCAAGCCCGAGATTGTCGAGAACCGTACCATCATATTCGACCTGCTCTGCGAGGACGTGTCCGGGGCCAAGTTCATCCTAGAGATGCAGAATTGTCCCCAGTACTATTTCTTTAACAGAGGTTTTTATTATCTTTGTCGCATGGTGGCCCGGCAAGGACAAATCGGCAAGCAATGGCAATATCGGTTGCTACCCATCTACGGAGTCTATTTCTTGAATTTCAAGTTGCCGGAGTTCACAGACTTCCGTACGGATGTTGTCCTCGCTAACGAGAGGACGGGAAAGGTGTTCAATGAGATCAAGATGAAGCAGATCTACATATCGTTCCCGTTATTCAGTTTAAGCAAGGAGGAGTGCAAGAGCTCCTTCGAACGTTGGATTTATACATTGAAGAATATGAACCTATTTGAACAATCTCCCTTCAAGGAGGAACAGGAGACCTTCCTTCGCTTGCTGGACGTGGCGAACGTCAACTCACTCAGCGAAAAAGAACGTGCGATCTACGAGGAAAACCTAAAGAATTATCGGGATTGGTATGCGACCATCGATTACGCACAAACGGAAGGGATTGAAAAAGGCATGCAGGAAGGGATGCAAAAAGGAATGCAGAAAGGAATCGAGAAAGGAATCGAGAAAGGCCGTCAAGAGGAAAAACTCCAGATAGCCCAAAAGATGAAGGAGCAAGGACTTGACTCCGAACTTATCGCCCAATGCTCCGGACTTTCTGTTGAAGACATTGAGCGACTATAACCCGAATCAACCGATTCGATTCAATTCGATCCGGGCCGCTTCCATCCACTATCCGGAGGAAACGGCCCGGATTACTTTCGTACATTCACGATACCTAGAAAGCGTAATTAAAATCCAACGGAATAAAGAAACTGACGATTGTTCCGCTCCCCATCCCCTTCTCCTTGCTTTGGACCGAATATGTGATCTTCTCTTTATTTCTCCTATTCAACAATAGGATCGTACGGTAAAGGACTTTCGTTCCCATCCCCGTACCGTTATGTCCCGCATTCGTAAACAGACGATACCCGGGTCCATTATCCTCTATACGGATATGGATGCCTTTCCCGTCGCGCTCCACGAAAACAGATAATCGCTTCTCGCCCTCGATCGCACACAAGCCATGTTTCACGGCATTCTCTACGGGTATCTGGATCAGCATGGCCGGGAGATAGATTGCGTCCGTGTCAAGGGAGGGATCGAGATTCCATTCCAGACGGAAGTCCGGCCCTAATCCTTGCGCCTGCAAATTCAAGTAAGTCCGGACAAAGCGTAATTCTTCCTCCAACGTGATACTAAGCTTTTCCGTGATCTCCAAACTACTACGTAACAACTCCACCAATCCGGAAAGTTGCGTACGGCGGGAACTTCCTTCTTCCTCCGAGCTAATCTCCCGGTTCAATATATTGAATATAAAATGAGGGGATACACGGTTGCGAATACTCTCCATCTTTAACTTCGTCACCTGATCGATATGGCTTAACCATTGGGCATGCCGTTTACGTTTCATAAAGTAATAAGCCATGCCGCTGACGATCGACAAGATCGCAAAAAGCAAGATCCAAACCCAACGGCTCATTTCCAAGTATTCCATCCGGCCGGCCTGTTGTTTAATAATAGCCTCCCGCTTGAGTAAAGTCGTATCTTGGCTATAACGCATATCGATCTCGGTGACACGCATCTGGGTCCGTTCGCTACGAATATTGTTCTCAATGACGCTATTCTTCATTTGGTACTCATAGGCACGCCTAAAATCGCCCGTGGTAGCGAAATAATTCTGCAAGTTCTTATTACGGATCGCTACCATCTTGGGATCTATGCCTACCGTATCCGTGTAACTCCTCAACAATTGATAAGCCAGCCCGGAGTTCCCCTCTTTTAAGGCTAGCGAAGCCTTCAAGGTCGTCAAATGGTACAAGGCTGTCTTATTATTATAGGTATGGAAGTACCTAAACCCTTTTTCCAGATAAAAACGAGCGGAATCCAACTGATCCAGACATAGATAGATCTCCCCTAAATTGATCTCGCATACGTTAGTATAGAAATCCATATGAGTAGGACGTACCACCTCACGGGCTTTCAAGAACCAAGGAAGCGCCTTCGCATACTCTTCCTTGTAATAATAGTAATTTCCCCGGCTATTGCAAAAGGTGAATTTCTCGCTCAAGTTACGAGAATCCAGTTCTTTCTCCGCCAAACGGTAAAAGTGATCGGATAAGTCAAAGTCCCTCAATTCCATATACGTCTCGCCCAAACCAAAATAAATAGGAAAGGACATCCGATCCATAATACCCAATGAATCACTCACGAAAAGAGCTTGGCGAAAGTAGCGGGCTCGCTGATCGTAAGCTCCTTTCCGGGTATATATATCCGCTATATTGATATAAATATCCGGGATTTTATGCTCCATCTCACTCTGCCGGATCTCTTGATACGCCTCGGAATAGCAAAGGAGGGCCGAATCCGTTTTATCCAAAAATGAATAATAATTGCCAACCGTATTTTTCAACGTCCCTAAGAGTCCATGTATCTTGGGAGACATCGGTACACGGTCGCAATAATCTATAATTGACCGATGTAAAACAAACCCGGAATCATATACACTATTTGCAAAATAAATCTGGCTTTTAACCGCAAGTAATTTATAATATTTATCGCTATCTTTAGTTAGACTTAAAGCTTCATCCAATGCGGAATGAGCATATCGAGGATTCCGGTAAATCGAATCCATAGCCATATGTTCCAAAGAGTCAATCCGCAGGTTATCAGAAAAAGCAAATGTTTTTTCCGGTAGCTTTCCACAAGAAAACAGAAACACAAAATGAAATAGCAATAATAAAATGGACATAAAAGTCATACACACCCTATATTTCGTCATCATCTTGGCGGTTTTAAAGTTCATATGCAAAAATATTTAAAAATTTAATCTACGCAATTATTTCTCCTAATAAATATCGAAAATCGATTACATTTGTAAATCTAAAATAGAGTACACATGAAAAACTTGATGATTCCTGCGCTGGCGTTATTTTTATCGGCGGCGGCGCAAGCAGACGACAGTCCGTTATGGATGCGTTACTGTGCGATCTCCCCGGACGGGCAGACGATCGCGTTTTCTTACCAAGGGGATATCTACACGGTCCCTTCTTCCGGAGGAAAAGCCCGGCAGTTGACAACACATCCGGCGCATGATACCCGTCCGGTCTGGTCGCCCGACGGACAGAGAATAGCCTTCGCCTCCAACCGTAGCGGCAACTTCGATGTATTTCTCATGAACAAGGAGGGAGGGGAACCCAAGCGGCTCAGCACCCACTCCACAAACGAATATCCCACTACCTTTAAAGATAACGGACACATCTTGTATCTGGCCAACGTATTGCAAGACGCCAAGGATATCCAATTCCCCGGCACCCGCTTTATGCAAGTCTATGAGATAAGCACGGACGGAGGAAGGCCGGATTTATATTCTTCGTTATACATGGAAAATATAGCCCTCAGCAAAGATGGCAGTAAATTATTATACAATGACTACAAAGGTTACGAGGACCCTTGGCGCAAGCATCATCAATCTTCTATCACCCGTGATATCTGGTTATGTACGCTTGGAAAAGATCGCTCTTTCCAGAAAGTAACCACTTTTGGCGGTGAGGATCGTAATCCTGTATGGGCCGCGGATGGGGCGTCTTTCTATTACCTAAGCGAGGAGAAAGGAAGCTTTAACATCTTCAAGAAGGATTTGGCAGGCAACAACGAGAAACAAATCACGACGCATACCACCCACCCCGTGCGTTTCCTTACCTCCGATAATTCCGGGACTCTATGCTATAGTTACGACGGCGAGATCTATACCGTTAAGGAAGGCCAGAAACCTGCCAAGGTGAATATCCAGATCGTCGCGGATAAGATCGAGAACGACGTGATCCATCGTCTTCTGACCGATGGAGCTACGGATATCGCCGTCTCCCCGAATGGAAAAGAGGTAGCGTTTATCACTCGTGGCGATGTTTACGTAACTTCTATTGAATACGAGACGACTCGTCAAATCACGAACACGCCGCAACAAGAGCGCAATATAGATTTCAGCCCCGACGGACGTTCATTGGTATATTCCGCCGAACGGGAAGGAACATGGGGGATCTACGAAAGTAAACTTACACGTGACGAAGATAAGCAATTCACGTACGCCCCGGAATTGAAAGAGGAGCCTCTTGTCGTCTCCGGACAAACCTCGTTCCAACCCTTATACTCTCCGGATGGTAACGAGGTGGCTTTCCTTGAGAACCGCACCACCTTACGTGTTATCAACCGAAAGACCAAGCAGGTCCGCACCGTATTGGACGGGAAATACCTCTATTCGTATAGCGATGGAGACCAGCATTTTCAATGGTCGCCAGACAGCAAATGGTTCTTGGTAGATTACATCTCCGTCGGAGGATGGAACAACACGGATATCGCCCTCGTGAAAGCGGACGGTAGCGGCGAGGTAACGAACCTGACGGAAAGCGGTTATTCGGATGGCGACGCGAAATGGGTATTAGACGGTAAGGCCATGATCTGGTCCTCCGACCGTGCCGGTTTCCGCAGCCACGGTAGCTGGGGTGCTGAGCGGGATGTGTACATCATGTTCTTCGACGGTGAGGCTTACGATAAATTCCGCCTCAGTAAAGAAGAACTGGCCTTGGTAGAAGCGGATGAAAACAAAGATAAGGACGAGGATAAGACATCCGATAAAGATTCCGATAAGAAAAAAGAGGATAAGGATAAGCCTGTAGTCCCCTTGAAGTTTGATTTGGAGAACCGCAAGGACCGGATTATTCGCCTGACCGCTAATTCATCCTCATTGGGAGACGCCGTACTCGCCCCGAAAGGAGATAAACTATATTATTGCGCCGCTTTCGAGAAAGGCTTTGATTTATGGGAACACGACTTGAAGGAAAAGTCCACTAAATTACTGCTCAAGAATGTCGGTCGAGGCACTCTATTCGCCGATAAGAAAGTAGAGAACCTTTATCTTACCGCCGGCGGTAAACTGAAAAAGATAGAGTTGAAGGATAGCAAGGAAAAACCGATCGCTTTCAAGGCCGAGTTCGCTTATCGTCCGGCAGAGGAGCGTGCTTATATCTTCCACCACGCTTGGCGTCAAGTCTTGGATAAGTTCTATGATCCGACACTCCGGGGCATGGATTGGAAAGGGTATGAGACCGCTTACGCCCGTTTCCTTCCGCATATCAACAACAATTTTGATTTCCAAGAGATGCTTTCCGAGCTATTGGGCGAGTTGAACGGCTCCCATACGGGCGCTCGTTACAATCCGGGACTAACCGGGCCGGAAACCGCCAGCCTAGGCGCTTTCTTCGATAACGCATACACGGGCGACGGATTGAAGATCGAGGAAATCATCGCCAAGGGCCCGCTGACATTGGCCGACAGCCAGATAAAGAAAGGCTGTATCATCGAGAAGATAGACGGAACACCGATAAAGAAAGACGCCGATTATTATCCACTGCTAAGCGGTAAAGTCGGTAAGAAAGTAATGCTTTCTGTCTATGATCCTACCAGCAAACAGCGTTTCGAGGAACAGGTAAAAGCGATCAGTAACGGAGAGCAATCGAACCTCCTTTATAAAAGATGGATCGAGAATTGCCAAGAAACCGTAGATAAATTATCGAACGGGCAAATCGGATATGTACATGTAAGAGGTATGAACAGCGAGAGTTTCCGCGAGGTCTATTCCGCCTTATTAGGCCGTTGCCGGAATAAGAAAGCCGTGATCGTGGATACCCGCCATAACGGAGGTGGCTGGTTGCATGATGATCTGGCTACCTTATTGAGCGGCAAGGAGTATCAGCGCTTCGAGCCTCGCGGACAATACATCGGTAGCGATCCTTACAATAAGTGGACCAAACCGTCCTGTGTCTTGATGTGCGAGGATAATTATTCGAACGCTCATGGTTTCCCTTGGGTTTATAAGACCTTAGGTATCGGCAAGCTGATCGGCGCCCCGGTTCCGGGAACCATGACAGCCGTATGGTGGGAAACGCAAATCGATCCGACCTTGGTGTTCGGTATCCCGCAAGTAGGCGTGAAAGATATGCAAGGCAATTATCTGGAAAACCAACAATTGCAACCGGATGTCGAGGTGTACAATACTCCCGAGGCGCAGCTCTCCGGCGAGGACACGCAATTAAAAAGAGCGGTAGAAGTGATGCTGCAAACTGTAAAATAGCTTTTCTAGGCCTCGGAAATGACTTTTCAACCTTGTAAAATGCCTTCCGAGGCCTCGGAAATGACTTTTCAACCTTGTAAAATGCTTTCCGAGGCCTAGAAATGACCTTTCAACCTTGTAAAATGCCTTCCGAGGCCTCAGAAACGACTTTTCAACCTTGTAAAATGCCTTCCGAGGCCTCGGAAATGACTTTTCAACCTTGCAAGGTGGTTTCCGAGATCTCGGAAGCCTCTTTCACTCACATCGAACAGAAGAAAGATACGAAAAACGGAACCGTGAAGTCCACCAAGATCCCGTGAAAGATAGAGACAAAGACCAAATCCTTTCCGCAATAACGGGTGATGATCGGCAATGTCGTATCCATCGTAGTAGCTCCTCCCGCGCAGATCGGAGATAGCCTTCCGAAATATCTAACGAACAACGGAGCGCCCAGCAAGGCGAATATCTCACGGATAATATTAGCGATCAAGGCGATCGTTCCTAACTCCGCCGCCAATTGCGCCCCCAGCGTCGGTTCTTTTAGCTCTGTTATCAAGATGGAGGATAATGAATAATAGGCGAAACCGCTTCCGACCGCCAAACAATCGAACACACTCCATTTGGTAAGAGCAAGGCTGATCAGGGCCGAGAAGCTCAACGTCCCGATAATAGTAGCCAGAGGCACCAATAAGAGTTTCGGCCGTATACTCGATAAAATATCTTTCAGTTTCTTATCGCTTCCTATGCTAATCCCTACTTGAAACATCAAGAGGTAAAGTACATAAACCGTTATATCATTCTCGATAATGACCCCGGGCAGATAACCGCTCCATCCCAGCAAGCACCCCAAGGCAAAGAAGCCCACGACGATCAAACTCCCTTTCATCCCCGGCTCCTTTCCTTAAAAAAGAAATGATAAACTCCCCACGCCGCCAAGACGCTACCCAACGTACCGGCCGAAGCAATCAACAAGGCTTGCCCGCCCAACGTCGTAAGATTATTCACGATAGACTCATTAGCCCCTACCGAAATTCCCAGCAGGAACAAAAGAAGAAGAATCGTATAAGAAATAGGCTTACCGATCTTTTGCAGCAATTCTACTTTACGAAAGAAATACCCGACGGCAATGCCGCAGAACATGATTCCGATTACTGTAAACATCCTTTTGTAGTTTTTGCCGCGAAGTTAACAGAAACTCACAGTACCACAAAGCGGTTACTTCTTCGTTTTCTTGAATTTCACGGGAATCTGCATACCTCCGGCGTCGGCCATTCCCTCTAACTTATTTCCTTTCTGGGTCATAGTTAAGTCTACAGGCGTTCCATCCACATAAAAAGAGCTGGTATAGGTATCTCCTTTCGCCTTGATATCATTTATCTCCAAGGTACTACCTTGTATATTCACTTTAGCGGTCAACTTGCCGTTCTCTTGCTTTATCTGAAAACTTCCATCTTGATATCCATACGGAGCGTCGGGGGCAGAGAAGGACCAATCGCCTACGAGCTTACTGAGATCTGCGGCTTTATCCTGTGCCGAGATCGTGATACAAAACAAAAGGCATAAAAGGGTGGTAAAGGCTTTCTTCATGTTCGTTCCCATAATCTTATGAATTAAATGAGTAATAGATTTAAATAACGTTCCAAATGTAGTGATTAATTTTCGATCTTCCGAGATATGTTCTAATATACGAGCATCAAATTCTTTCCCCAAAGGGGGTAATGCCTCGGCCTCATGAGATACGAACCAAGCCTTATAGGGTAATAAGTCGGGAGGTACCACCGCTGAGGAGAAAAACTGGCGTAATTCCCGCTCTTCCTCCACGGATGTGGCGCATTCCCAATATTTATCCAGCAACTTATTTATTCGTTGATAGTCCATACACGATCCATAAACAGATTACCTTACCGCATACCGCTCCATCCTTTCCTTATTTCCGGAATACGTTTCCCTCAATGCCAGATTACGCGCTACCATCATGCAATAGGAAGGTAAGTTCTCAATGACAATCCAGCTATCCCGGTCTTCCCAAACCTTAAGCAGGGCTTCCTGAACGATCTGCTCAGACTTCTCCACGTCTCCGGTAATCCGGAAAACAACCCGGAAAAGGTTATTCTTCAGCGGCAATATCTTTGTCGTAAATTCGTTTGTTCCCATACTTTTTTATCTATAAGACGAGCCAAGCCCGAAAAAGGTTGCAGATTTTAAAAGGAAATTTCCAATATTCCCCCAAAGCCATTATCTTTGTGACAGATGATTGATAATTCGCTTATTACAAACTAAATCAATAATAACAGTGAAAAGAACGATCTTATTTTTTCAGGCCGCTCTTGCCTGCCTGCTGGTAGGATGCAAGCAAGCGCCGGAGTCGCCGCGACTACAAGATGAGGTGAGGTATGTAGACCCATTCATCGGAACCGGGTTCCATGGACACACATTCCCCGGAGCTACCCGTCCGTACGCGATGGTACAACTAAGCCCGGATACCCATATCTTGGGATGGGACGCGAGCAGCGGTTACCATTATGATGATGACCATATCTACGGGTTCAGCCACACGCATCTTTCTGGTACGGGTATCGGTGATCTGGGTGACGTAGCTTTATTACCTTTCTCCGGTGGAGATTCCATCAAACCGGTAGCTACCTTCAAGAAAGACACTGAGAAAGCGACACCGGGGTATTATGCCGTACGCTTGGATAACTTTGGCATCAACGTGGAATTGACTTCTACGGATCGTGTAGGTTTCCACAAATATACATACGACAATCCCAAAGAACGTCGTGTCCTGCTTGACTTAGGGCATATCCTTCAACCGAACTGGGGACATAAGCTGATCGGTAACCAATATTTACTTGTAAACGACTCCACGGTGGAAGGAACCGTGAAGACACAAGGTTGGGCGCATTTCCATTCTATGTCATATCGGATTACTTTCTCGGAACCGATCGAGACCGTATACCAATACATCGGAGGGAAATTACGTAAAGACTCCTTGTTCTTACGCCTAAATACGGCAGAAGATTTGAAGTTCCATTACAAATTCGCAGAAAAGGCACAACCGCTTTATGTAAAAGTAGCCTTATCCGTAGTCGATCCGGAAGGCGCCGAGAAGAATCTCGAGGCAGAATTGCCCGGATGGGATTTCGATAAGACCCGTGAGGAATCAACGCATATTTGGAACGAGGCGTTAAACTTGATCCAGATCGAGGCAGATCCGAAAGTCATGGTCAATTTCTATACGGCGCTCTACCATACCATGATCGCCCCCTTCGCTTATCAAGACGTGGACGGGCGTTATCTGGGCATGGACAAGAAAGTGCATACCGCCGAACCGGGTTACGTAAATTATTCCGTATTCTCCTTATGGGATACGTTCCGTGCGCTTCATCCGTTAATGACAATCATTAATCCGGACTTAGCGACTGATTGGGGTAAGGTACTCGTGCAAGGTTATAAAGAAGGTGGAATATTACCCAAATGGCCTTTAGCCTCTAGTTATACAGGTTGTATGGTAGGATATCCGGCCGTCTCGGTCCTCGCCGACCTTGTAGCGAAAGATTTAGCGGAAGGTGATATGAGCACGTGGACGGAAGCCGGCGTACGTTCTTCCGTTTACCGTGAGGATCTTGCCGAGAAGTTCAAAGGAACCCGTGAGCTGGATCTGATCACGATGCATCCTTACTATAAGGAGAAATATGGTTTCGTCCCCGCCGACTCTGTTCCTGAATCCGTATCGTGGGGATTGGAGATGGCATACGAGGATTGGTGTATCTCCCAAATCGCCAAGAAGGCAGGTAATATAGAGTTGGCGAATGAGTATGCCAAGAAAGCCGAATACTACAAACGCTATTTAGATCCCGAGACGAAAATGATGCGTCCGGTAATGGGCGACGGTTCTTTCCGTACTCCATTCAACCCTCGCTATTCTTCGCATATGAAAAGCGACTATACCGAAGGGAATGCCTTTCAATGGAGTTTCTTCGCACCACATGATATGGATAACTTCATCGCCGCTATCGGTGGCAAGAAAGAGCTGGAAATACGTTTAGACACCCTGTTCACCACCTCTTCCCAGATTGACGGGGCGGAAGCCTCCGGAGATATTACCGGATTGATCGGCCAATACGCTCATGGAAACGAGCCGAGCCACCATATGGCCTATCTTTATAACTGGACAGATTCTCCATGGAAAGGGCAAGGGTATTTAGATTATATCATGCAGAATTTCTACACGAATGAACCGGATGGTATCATCGGTAATGAGGATTGCGGACAGATGTCTGCTTGGTATGTCATGAGCGCCCTAGGTTTCTATCAGGTAAGTCCGGGTATTCCGGTTTACACATTGGGCCGTCCGATGGTAAATAAGGCTTCTATGCACGTAAAAGGCGGTATTTTCGAGATCGTGGCGACCAACAATAGTCCCGCCAATAAATACGTTAAAGAAGTCAAGCTAAACGGTAAAGTCCTAGAGACTCCTTTCATCAGCCACTCCGATATCATAAATGGAGGTAAGCTTGAGTTTATCATGACCGATCAACCGGTAAAATAAATTCATATAAAGAAACATAAAAACAAAGGGCGAATCAGTACACAGGTTCGCCCTTTATCTTATATTTGCCCTCAAACGATTAAATTGAAAAGCTATGTTACTCACAACAACTAACACGATCGAAGGAAAAGAAATTACCCAGTACTTCGGAATCGTATCCGGTGAAACGATCATCGGAGCGAATGTATTCAAAGATTTCTTCGCAGGCATCCGGGATATTGTCGGAGGACGTGCAGGTTCTTACGAGAGTGTCTTACGCGAAGCGAAAGAAACGGCCTTGAAAGAAATGAGCGATCATGCGGCACGAATGGGCGCAAACGCTGTAATCGCCGTAGATCTAGATTATGAGACCGTAGGAGGAAGCGGAAGCATGCTGATGGTTACCGCCGCCGGGACAGCCGTACGCTACCAATAATCCCCAAAATGAAATACTTTGGAGCCGGATTAAGCGAATCACATAAAGAACTAAACCGCATTATCCGTAAACCGGAATTAATAGAGCAAACCAAGGAGCTCTTTCTTGAGATTCATGGAAAATTACACCTCTCTGTGGTGTCTGGTAATGAGAGAAACGAGGTCGATGAGCTAGTCGGAGATTTAAGAGAGGATGAATATGCCATTATGCCTACAGCGAAAGATGAAACCATCGCTTGGGTATTATGGCATATCAGCAGAATTGAGGATCTGACCATGAATATATTAGTTAACGGGGAAAAGCAGATCTTCAATGAAGACTGGCAAACCCGAATGAATTCCCCTATCAGAGACACAGGAAATGCCTTATCTGATAACCAGATTATTCAGCTAAGCAAAAGTCTACGTATTCAAGAACTCTTAGAATACAGGAATGAAGTAGGACGAAAAAGCAGAGAAATCATCCGAACCTTATCTCCCGATGATATACGTCGCAAAATCCCAACTCAAAGGATAAGCCGGATATTAGAAGAAGGTGGTATCACAAATCATGAAGATTCGATTTGGTTGCTTGATTTCTGGGCTAAAAAAGATATAGCTGGTATTTTATTAATGCCTCCTACCAGACATGTCATGTTACATCTAAATGACTGTTGTAAATGGAAGCTAGCAATAAGAGGCAGACATCATTGAAAATTAAACGGCTGGTGTATATAACAAAAAAAGGAGTCAACCCTTTCGGACTGACTCCTCTCTCTTCCGGCTTTCGCCTTTCTCAAGACGGCGGCTACCTACTCTTCCACTGTTACGCAGTACCATCGGCGTGACGAGGCTTAACTTCTCTGTTCGGAATGGGAAGAGGTGGATCCCTCGTGCTATAGCCACCTTAATTTCATTATCAAGATTTTGACCGGACATCAATCCGAAGAGACCAGCTTCGCCTTATCGTCTTAAAATATATCAACCCTCACGTGAGGAAAGTCCCGGGCTATTAGTACCACTCGGCTCGGACGTCGCCGCCCTTACACCTGTGGCCTATCAAGGTCATCGTCTATAACCACCCTTCAGGGAGATCTAATCTTGAGGCCGGCTTCGTACTTAGATGCTTTCAGCACTTATCCGATCCGTACTTAGATACCCGGCGGTGCCCCTGGCGGGACAACCGGTAAACCAGTGGTACGTCCGACACGGTCCTCTCGTACTAGTGTCAGAGCCCCTCAAATCTCCTGCGCCCACGATAGATAGAGACCGAACTGTCTCACGACGTTCTGAACCCAGCTCGCGTGCCACTTTAATGGGCGAACAGCCCAACCCTTGGGACCTTCTCCAGCCCCAGGATGTGACGAGCCGACATCGAGGTGCCAAACCATTCCGTCGATATGAGCTCTTGGGAATGATCAGCCTGTTATCCCCGGAGTACCTTTTATCCTTTGAGCGATGGCCCTTCCATGCGGAACCACCGGATCACTATGCTCTAGTTTCCTACCTGATCGAGTTGTATCTCTCCCAGTCAAGCGCCCTTATGCCATTACACTCTGCGACCGGTTACCAATCGGTCTGAGGGCACCTTTAGAAGCCTCCGTTACGCTTTTGGAGGCGACCACCCCAGTCAAACTACCCACCATACAGTGTCCTCCTGCCTAGGAGTTAGAACTCAAACAACCGAAGGGCCGTATTTCAACGGCGGCTCCAAGGATACTGGCGTACCCCCTTCAAAGCCTCCGGCCTATCCTACACATCGTCTGCCCAAATTCAATGTAAAGCTATAGTAAAGGTTCACGGGGTCTTTTCGTCCCATCGCGGGTAATCGGCATCTTCACCGATACTACAATTTCACCGAGCTCACGGTTGAGACAGTGTCCAGATCATTACACCATTCGTGCAGGTCGGAACTTACCCGACAAGGAATTTCGCTACCTTAGGACCGTTATAGTTACGGCCGCCGTTTACTGGGGCTTCAATTCAACGCTTCTCTCGCGATGACATCTCCTCTTAACCTTCCAGCACCGGGCAGGTGTCAGGCTGTATACGTCATGTTTCCATTTAGCACAGCCATGTGTTTTTGTTAAACAGTTGCCTGGACCTATTCTCTGCGCCTCGCCTTACGACGAGGACCCTTTATCCCGAAGTTACAGGGTCAATTTGCCTAGTTCCTTAACCGTGAGTCACTCGAGCGCCTCAGTATTCTCAACCCGACCACGTGTGTCCGTTTACGGTACGGGTGCCGCATGGATAAGTTTAGCGGATTTTCTTGGGAGCATGGTTACGTCCATATTACGTTGCGCAAGCGCTCCGTATACTCTCAGGTTCGACTCTCCCCGCGGATTTGCCTACGGGAATCAATATCTACACCCTTCAACCGGCTATTCCGTCAGCCGGCAGGACTGTCACTTCTCCGTCTCCACGTCACTCCATGAGGCAGTATGGGAATATTAACCCATTCTTCCATCGGCGTCGCCGTTCGGCTTTGCCTTAGGTCCCGACTCACCCTGATCCGATTAGCGTTGATCAGGAAACCTTGGTCTTTCGGCGGGGGGGTTTCTCGCCCCCCTTATCGTTACTCATACCTACATTTGCTTTTCCATGCGCTCCAACAAGGGTCATCCCTCATCTTCGACGCCGCATGGAATGCTCCCCTACCATGTCTTACGACATCCACGGCTTCGGCAGATCGTTTATGCCCGATTATTATCCACGCCAGATCGCTCGACTAGTGAGCTGTTACGCACTCTTTAAATGAATGGCTGCTTCCAAGCCAACATCCTAGCTGTCTCTGCGATCCGACCTCGTTAGTTCAACTCAACGATCATTTGGGGGCCTTAGCCGGTGGTCTGGATTCTTCTCCTCTCGGACACGGACCTTAGCACCCGCGCCCTCACTCCCTGTAAATATATATCGCGCATTCGGAGTTTATCTGGACTTGATAGGCGGTGAAGCCCTCGCATCCAATCAGTCGCTCTACCTCACGATATACTATAAAGAGGCTGCACCTAAATGCATTTCGGGGAGTACGAGCTATCTCCGAGTTTGATTAGCCTTTCACCCCTACCCTCAGCTCATTGGAAAGCTTTTCAACGCTTACCCATCCGGTCCTCCAGTTGGTGTTACCCAACCTTCAACCTGGCCAAGGGTAGATCACTCGGTTTCGCGTCTACCCCCCCCGACTGGCCGCCCTCTTCAGACTCGCTTTCGCTTCGGCTCCGTACCTTAGGTACTTAACCTTGCCGGGGAAGGTAACTCGTAGGTTCATTATGCAAAAGGCACGCCGTCACATATTGCTATGCTCCGACCGCTTGTAGGCAGACGGGTTCAGGGTCTATTTCACTCCCCTGCTCGGGGTTCTTTTCACCTTTCCCTCACGGTACTGGTTCGCTATCGGTCTCTCGGGAGTATTTAGCCTTACGGGATGGGCCCCGCTGTTTCACGCAAGATTTCTCGTGCCCCGCGCTACTCAGGATGCCACTAGGCTTCAATCGTCAGTCGTGTACGGGGTTTTCACCCTCTATGACCGCCTTTTCCAAGGCGTTCCACTTGACTCTATCTTGCCACGTCGTGGTCCTACAACCCCCGTGTCGCCTAGACGACATGGGTTTGGGCTCTTCCGTGTTCGCTCGCCACTACTTACGGAATCATTGTTTATTTTCTCCTCCTATGGGTACTTAGATGTTTCAGTTCCCCACGTTCGCCTCCCTTACGGGATGGCAGGCCTTCAGCCTGCCGGGTTGCCCCATTCGGATATCCCGGGATCAAGGGCTATTTGCGCCTCCCCCGGGCTTTTCGCAGCTTATCACGTCCTTCGTCGCCTCCGAGAGCCAAGGCATCCACCGTCTGCCCTTGCTTACTTTCTCTCACCTCGTACATACGTACGGGTTGATATATCTTAAGCTCGCTCTACTTGTTTCTTCTTTTTGATGTCCAATATGTCAAAGATCCTCTTTCCCTCGCGGGATGCGTGGAGAATAACGGATTCGAACCGTTGACCCTCTGCGTGCAAGGCAGATGCTCTAGCCAGCTGAGCTAATCCCCCTCATTCGGAGTAGTCCCAGGCAGAGTTGAACTGCCGACCTCTACATTATCAGTGTAGCGCTCTAACCAACTGAGCTATAGGACTGTCAACTTTGCCAAGACTTACGTCCCAGCGTCATCTTTCTCTCTCCGACCGGCCTTCCGGTCATTGATCTATATAATAAACATAATCTCAACAGCAGCACAAGGCGATCGATACCTCGTATGACCTCGGTACGGAATCCTAAAGCTCCAGAAAGGAGGTGTTCCAGCCGCACCTTCCGGTACGGCTACCTTGTTACGACTTAGCCCCAGTCACCAGTTTTACCCTAGGCCGATCCTTTCGGTTACGGACTTCAGGTACCCCCGGCTCCCATGGCTTGACGGGCGGTGTGTACAAGGCCCGGGAACGTATTCACCGCGCCATGGCTGATGCGCGATTACTAGCGAATCCAGCTTCACGGAGTCGGGTTGCAGACTCCGATCCGAACTGAGACGTGGTTTGGGGATTCGCTCCCTGTCGCCAGGTGGCTTCCCTTTGTCCACGCCATTGTAACACGTGTGTCGCCCCGGATGTAAGGGCCGTGCTGATTTGACGTCATCCCCGCCTTCCTCGCAGCTTACGCTGGCAGTCCCACCAGAGTCCTCAGCCTAACCTGTTAGTAACTAGTGGCAAGGGTTGCGCTCGTTATGGCACTTAAGCCGACACCTCACGGCACGAGCTGACGACAACCATGCAGCACCTCGCAAATCGCTATTGCTAGAGGCTCTGTTTCCAGAGCGGTCGAAATGCGTTCAAACCCGGGTAAGGTTCCTCGCGTATCATCGAATTAAACCACATGTTCCTCCGCTTGTGCGGGCCCCCGTCAATTCCTTTGAGTTTCACCGTTGCCGGCGTACTCCCCAGGTGGATCACTTAACGCTTTCGCTGTGCCGCTTACAGTGTATCGCAAACAGCTAGTGATCATCGTTTACTGCGTGGACTACCAGGGTATCTAATCCTGTTTGATCCCCACGCTTTCGTGCATCAGCGTCAGTCATGGCTTGGCAGGCTGCCTTCGCAATCGGGGTTCTGCGTGATATCTAAGCATTTCACCGCTACACCACGCATTCCGCCTGCCTCAAACATACTCAAGCCCCCCAGTTTCAACGGCAATTCTATGGTTGAGCCACAGACTTTCACCGCTGACTTAAAAGGCCGCCTACGCACCCTTTAAACCCAATAAATCCGGATAACGCTCGGATCCTCCGTATTACCGCGGCTGCTGGCACGGAGTTAGCCGATCCTTATTCATAAGGTACATACAAAACAGGACACGTCCCGCACTTTATTCCCTTATAAAAGAGGTTTACGATCCATAGAACCTTCATCCCTCACGCGACTTGGCTGGTTCAGGCTCGCGCCCATTGACCAATATTCCTCACTGCTGCCTCCCGTAGGAGTTTGGTCCGTGTCTCAGTACCAATGTGGGGGACCTTCCTCTCAGAACCCCTATCCATCGTCGGTTTGGTGGGCCGTTACCCCGCCAACTGCCTAATGGAACGCATGCCTATCTATCAGCGATGAATCTTTAGCAAATATCCCCATGCGGGGCCCCTGCTTTATGCGGTATTAGTCCGACTTTCGCCGGGTTATCCCCCTCTGATAGGCAAGTTGCATACGCGTTACTCACCCGTGCGCCGGTCGCCGGCGGGTATCGCTACCCCCGCTGCCCCTCGACTTGCATGTGTTAAGCCTGTCGCTAGCGTTCATCCTGAGCCAGGATCAAACTCTTCGTTGTTTAAATTGTTTTATTATCCTCGCTCCGGAATCCGTTATTGTAGTCCAAAGTCATACTTCTTGACGGTATCAATCCGGAAAATTAATTTTCCTATACTTGTACTACTTGTTGAATTATGTAAATCTCTCAAAGAACTCTTGTCGCTATCGTTTCTCGATTGCGGCTGCAAAGGTAAGGACTTTTTTTAATCTCCAAATTTTTCGGTGAAAAATTCTCGATTTATTTTCTCTCGTCGATCTCCGGGCGGTTGGAAATTATCGCTTGGCCCAGCCAACCTCATCCCCTACCCAAGGATACCTCCACGTTTCCATCATTTCTGAAGCGCCGTTCTCTCTCGAATGCGGGTGCAAAAGTAATGCTATAAAACATACAATCCAAATTTATCGGGCATTATTTTGCAAGTTTTTTCTCAACGAGGGGATCGGGTACATTATAATATAGCACACGCAAAAATACCGACTGCTCACGGAAACGATATAGCCGGTACCCTTGCCATCATAGCGGCAATACTGTGCCACTACGATGGCACGGCCCTGCCACACGGATGGCACAGCGTTGCCACTGTGATGGCACGACCGTGCCAAAGGCGATAAATAAACTGGCACTGCAAACAATTGATAAACAATCATATGCTAGCATAAAAATTTCCCCAGAGGAGACATCTAAAAGACAGGGGACTTTATCTTTTATCTAGATATCTAAAGACAGAATAAAAATCTGCCGTTTTTTTTCATATATTTGAGGTCTCATCTAAATATAAACAAATAATGAAGCACTTGAGTTCCTCTATTTTATTGGGGCTTGGGTTGTTTTCCTTCTTCTCCTGTAAAGAAGCGACAGCGCCCGCCCCTATCCTGCCCGTTCCCACGCCGGCACAAGTTGAATGGCATAAGATGGAAACATACGCCTTTGTCCATTTCGGATTAAATACGTTCAATGATCTGGAATGGGGTTACGGAAATACTCCCGCCTCCACATTCAATCCAACGGATCTGGATTGCGATCAATGGGCGCAAACAATCAAAGCCGCCGGATTGAAAGGCGTAATCTTAACCACCAAGCATCACGACGGTTTCTGTCTATGGCCTACCGCCACAACCGAATATAGCGTAAAGAATTCTCCTTGGAAAGATGGCAAAGGGGATATGGTAAAAGAACTATCCGACGCTTGTAAGAAACACGGGCTGAAATTCGGTGTCTATCTCTCCCCTTGGGACAGAAACAGTGAGAATTACGGACAACCGGGATATGTAGAGAAATTCCATGCCCAATTACATGAATTAGTCTCCAACTATGGCCCGTTGTTCGAATACTGGTTTGATGGGGCAAACGGTGGCAATGGCTGGTATGGCGGCACGAATGAAACCCGTGCTATAGACGCCAAGACCTATTATCAATATGAGCGGGCACGAGACACGATCAAGGCGCACCACCCGGACATCATGGTTTTCGGAGGGACAGTACCCGATATCCGCTGGATCGGTAACGAGGAAGGTTGGGCCGGTGATACCCAATGGAGCATCTTCGCCCCGGAACCCTCCATGCCTACTTTCCAACAGAGTGTATGGGGAGATGAGAACGGACCGATGTGGCTAGGTGGAGAATGCGATGTATCTATCCGTCCGGGATGGTTCTATCACTCCCGGGAAGATCACCAAGTCAAATCTCTGGCAAAATTAGTCGATCTTTATTACCGAAGCGTCGGGCATAACGCCAATTTTCTATTGAACTTCCCCGTAGCGTTGAACGGAAAAATAAGTCCGGTAGACTCCGCCCGTGCCGTACAATGGTATCAAACCATCCAAAA
Source organism: Parabacteroides sp. KHUB-02 (assembly GCF_056640955.1). Lineage (NCBI taxonomy): Bacteria > Pseudomonadati > Bacteroidota > Bacteroidia > Bacteroidales > Tannerellaceae > Parabacteroides > Parabacteroides sp. KHUB-02. The sequence continues at coordinate 3,360,913 of NZ_JBWQEV010000001.1, forward strand.
TGACTTTAAGGAGAATCTTTTGAAAGGGTGTTACGTACAAGCGAGCAATAAAAGAGGACGTAATTTTAGTCCCAATAAGGCAGTAGATGGGGATTGGGATACCTATTGGGCTACGGACGATGGAGTAACCAGTGGTTCATTGACTTTCACGTTAACCCATCCTACCGATGTAAACCGCTTGGTAATACAAGAATATATCCCATTAGGACAACGAGTACGCTCGTTCAATATCGAACTCGAGCAAGGGGGTAAATGGATTCCGGCACAGACCGTGGATTCTACGACAACTGTCGGCTATAAACGAATTGTCCGTTTCCTGACCGAGAAAGCGGAGAAGATACGCATCAACTTCACGGACGCCCGCGGGCCGCTTTGTATCAATAACGTGGAGGCATACCTTGCCCCCGCCTTGGTGACCGAGCCAACGATTGCCCGTAATATCAATGACGAGGTAACCATACAGGCCGGGGATAAAGGCTCCGAGGTTCATTATACCACCGACGGTTCAGATCCGACCAAGGACTCACCGCTTTATCAGGCGCCATTCGCTTTCGCTCAAAAAGGAACTGTCAAGGCGATTGCCTATGATCCGACTTTCGATACAGTCAGTCCGGTTTCCGCGCAAACGTTCGATATTCCTGCTTGTGATTACACGATCGTATCACCGAAAGATGAGAAAACCAGCCTGATCCTAGACGGAAACGGCTACACAACCTACTATTTGCCACAAGGGAAACAAGAGTTAGTCGTACAATTAGCGAAAGAAATGCCTATATCCGGATTCCGCTACACCCCGAACCAAGGACGTGACGCAAGCGGTCATATCTCCAACTATCAATTATATATTAATGGAAAGAAGGTGGCCGAAGGCGAATTCTCCAATATCAAGGCTAACCCGATCGAGCAAGTCGTACATTTCCCGATAACGAAAGGTAACCAAATCCGTTTGGTCGCAACCCGTATCGTAGATAATAAAAAGCAAGCGGGTATCGGTGAATTCTCGGTAATTACGGAAAAATAAAGAATATCTAATAAAAGCAGAAGGGACCGCCTCGAAAGTTTAATTTCCAGAGGCGGCCCCTTTTAATTATTTATCAATCTTTTATTTATCCTTGAAGGTACCGGTTCATTTGCTTATACACGGCACGTATATTTAATGGTTTAGATATATGAGCGTTCATACCGGCCTCCCTACTTTTCTGCACATCCTCAGCGAATGCGTTGGCTGTCATAGCGAAGATAGGAACCTTTTGAGCATCAGAACGCCCTAATGCACGAATACATCGGGTAGCCTCATAGCCATCCATATGAGGCATCTGCACATCCATCAATATCAAATCATAATACCCTTCGGCAGACTCCTTAAACATCTCTACGGCCTGTACCCCGTCCTCAGCACTCTCCACCGACGCACCGGTAACTCCGATCAATTCCTCCGCTATCTCCCGGTTAAGCTCATTGTCCTCAACCAATAAGATCCGTTTACCTTTGAAGTCATAATCAACAGCATAACAATCCTTCGCAAGGTCATTCCTCCCATTAATATCGGAAAAACGAGTGGGCTTACCCGATTCCTTTATTTTGCCGAAAGGCAGATCAACGGTGAATGTACTGCCACTCCCCTGCACGCTCGTCACATGTATGCCACCACCCATCAACCCTGTGAAACGCTTAACGATAGAAAGCCCTAATCCTGTACCTCCATATTTATAAGTAACATCCACATTTTCCTGTTCGAACGATTCGAAGATTTTATCATAATTCTCCTCGGCTATACCACATCCCGTATCGATTACCTCGAAACGAAGGTAAACATTCTCTTGATCCTCACCTGTTTTAGATACCCGAAGTTTAATCATTCCCTTGGCCGGCGTAAATTTCAGCGCATTCGATAACAGGTTGGAGAGAACTTGATTCAAGCGCAAGGAGTCTCCTATAATCTGTACTTCCAGATCACTAGCCAATATCGTCTCATAGCTGATCCCTTTACTCTTGGCCTGCTCGCCATACAGATTTTCAAAGTCCTGCAAGAATGCCCGGAAATTAAAGCTCTCATGTCGAAGTTCCACTTTTCCGCTTTCTATCTTCGACATATCCAGCACGTCGTTAATGAGAGCGAGAAGATGCTTGGAAGACATGATTACTTTCTCAAGACAGTCCTTTATCTTATCGGTATTATCTATATTTTGCATGGCGATAGTACTCATACCTACAATTCCGTTCATCGGCGTACGGATCTCATGACTCATCCGGGAAAGAAACTCGCTCTTCGCCAAGTTAGCCGCCTCAGCCCGTTTCAGGTTGCCCTGTATCACGGTCGCTTTCATCCGGGCCCCTATAGCCAGCAGTAATGCCGTAAATAGCACCGACAGGACAAACATCACGATAAACATAAATTGTAAGGGATTCGCATATATAAAGTCCGTAAGAGAGAATTCATTGACGCCGATAGATTCCAGATTCCGATTGCGTATAACAGTCCTCTCGGACTCAGAAAGATTATTGATCGCCTTGTTGAGTACGGTTAATAAATCCGGGTCAACCGGGGTAGGTAACGCAAAACTTATCGCACTCTGATCATTGACCAATGTCACAGGAGCAAGATTGGTGAAATGATAACGCGAAATATCCTGTTCCATTTTAGAGGACAATCCATAGATAAAATCAGCCTCTCCGCTATTGACAGCGGCTAATGCCTCCTTAATGCCCGGATAGGACCGAATCTTCTCCGCAGATATGCCACTTGGAAATCGCTGACTTTCCACCAAAGCACCAACCAAACCCGGAGCGGGATAACTACAGGCTTTATTGCGTACTATGATATTGTTCGCACTCACATAAGAGGCTGAAAGCGCAAGCCCTAGCTGGGCCGCATCGTTCTCATCTCCCAAGAAAAAGCCTAAGATATCAGCTTTCCCTCGTTGTACCAGATGGACCGCATCACTATAATTCTTCGCATACACATACGAAAAATCCAAACCCGTAAAGTCCTTGATCTCATCCAATACATCCACCATGATACCGACATGGTTCTTCTGGGAGGTTTCTTTACAATAAAAAGGATACCAATTCTCCGGAACGGCTACCGTGATCGTTTTCCTTTTCTTGACATATTCCAGATCCCGGTCACTAAATTGGATATTTACAAGTCGGGCAGGAAAGTTAGCGGCATAACGCTCTGCCGCGAAATTTGGATTGGCATCCAAGATCCGTTCCAAAGCCATATTCAAACCATCCAATACTTCCTTATTACCCGGATTGGTTACGATATAATAGGGTTGAGAATTATATGTAGCGATCACCCGTACAGAATCGTGATTGTAAATAATGCCACTCAACAGCAAGTCTATCTCTCCATTCATTAAATAAAAATATAATCCCTCGTCGTTCTTCTGCATATCTTTCAAGCTGTAATATTGGAACTTACAGTCTAATCCGTTGATAGCCAAAAACTCCTTGAGGCGGCGAATATTTTCTTTCGCATTCTCATATACACCGATGATTTTCCCGTTCATACTCTCCAAATTATAGCTATGGATAGTACGATCGTCAGAACGAGCAAGCAACAAAGAACGGCTATATCCCATATTGTAATCCGGATAAGCATAATATTTCTCTAAACCGGGTATATAATAGTTTCCACCCATCAATTCATACTGACCTGCGACAAATTCATTCAACACGGTTTGCCTATTCGTATCAATGTACTCGTATTCCCAACCGGTATATTTGGCAATCTCATTGAGATAGTCCACGAGCATACCATGATGACTACCGTCCTCCGCCGTCCAACTCATGCCTACCACCTGCGGAAAGGCAACCCGGAGCACACGTTTTTCACTTGTCCGTGCTAACGCAGACAAATGAAACGCCAGCATTATAAATACTAACAAACTTATAGTTATACCATGACCCACATATCTCAGAAGTAAGTTCATTATAATGTATATCTTTTATTATCGGCTTTCCCGATGATAACAACCCCTAGACCTCTCCGCAAAACAACGATTTATTTAGGATAATGCCTATTCATTCTTGTGAACAAAGCTTTTGCGTACCCCAAAACAGAGTACGCAAATATACTACATTTTATATCACAGCGGATTATAAAATAATTGATTTTTAAGAGAAGATACTATAAAAACAGAAGGGACCGCCTCGAAGGTAAAACACCTCGAAGCAGTCCCTTTCCTAAATCCCAACAAACTTTTATCCCATCGAACTATTGATTACCTGCGTGGTTTTCTCAAAACTCTTCTTTAAGACCTCCTTTACATCCATGGTTTCCCAATATCCCTTATTAAAAAGCTCTACGGATAACCCACCCCGGAAACCGGAGTCGTATAGCAAAGGAAGTACCTTATTAAACGGGCAAATACCATCTCCCGGAAACACCCGATCCGAATCTCTCAACTCCGTACGAGGAGGCAACTCCGGATAATCGTTGATATGAAAAACCGGAAGGATCTTCCCATTTATCAAGCGTAAACTATCAAAACTATTTCCTCCTCTGTACAAATGGTAGAAATCCAATAAGACAGAAGCCCGCGAATGCCCGGAGGCGATCGCTATCGCCATGGTATCCGATAATTGATTCAGAACCCCGGCTCCCCATAGTTCCAATATCGGAGTGACACCCATCTCATCCCCTAAATCCAGTATCGCCCGATAGCGTTCGGAATACTCCGGCAACCGTGTACGATCCAATTGAGTAACTCCTTGAGCAGGAGCGGCGATAAATTTACCGCCCAATCCCGCTACCATCTCCATATCATGCCGCATTTGGTTTAGCCCTTCCTTCCGTTTCGAAGGATCATCGGCAAACCACGAGGCAAAACCGATCATATTCTCCAATAAAAGTCCGGAGCCTTCCAGCTGACGCCTGAGTGTCTCATAAGTTCCCCCTTGCTTTATGAACGCATCCACATCACGGGTCCATAACTCAATTCCCTCAAAACCAGCCTCGGCACATAAATCAATCTGTTTTTGAACAGGAAGTTTATAACCCGCTATCGTAGAGACATTGAGACAGACACGGAAAGGACGTTTCGAAGAGGATGCTTCGGGTGATGGCTCCTCTTTTTTCTTCGGAGCGCAAGAAGCCAAGCCTGCGAACGTACTGCCCAAAACCGCCAGACCGGTAGTCCGAAGCATATTACGTCTTGAAATCTTTTTCTCAAGCATAACACTCTCGTTTTAAATTAAACCTCCAAAGATTTACGGGCCTCCCGGTCCGGATCATTCCGAGCCTCACACGTATTATTCAAGATCATCACCTCTCCATTTTCTTCCGTGTATTTCGGCCAAGCGGGTAACTCTCCTCCGTTCGGATCTCCTGTCCGCATGAAATTCAACAAAGCGCCAGACATCTTATCTGACAACGCACGAGGTACCTTACCTCCACCCGTATGGGTAAACATCCGATCCGTATTTTTAAACCAGAAACAGATATCCGAGCAATGGAACGCACGCATACGGTTATTAAACAAGGGCGGACACCAGCCAAACCAAGCTACATACACAGGCTGGCCTTGCTTTAATTTTGCGTTAGCCGCCTCAACCACTCGTTGACGGGAAGACAAAATCATCGCCCAAAGCTCCATCGGAGTCTTATCCGGGAAATTCTTGGCGAAAGCCTTCACGATCGATTCCGCTTTATCACCATATTGACTTCTCAGTTTCTCGATCACACCGTCTTGAGTGATTTTTTCCAAGGCCGCATCCACCCTGTTCGGGTTCCATTCATGGAAAGTCGTACAGAATATCATCGGGACGACAGGAGACTCCAAATGGCTCTCACCGGAGTAGAATACACCGGCCGGAATATTCCGGTCATCAGCAACAGGGCCAAAAGTCCGTCTCATGCTAATCCCTTGATCTTCCCAGCACTTTTTACAAGCCCTATCCGCTATATCCAAATATTCCCGCCAAGGTATTCTTTGCAATTTATCCAGTTGGGAAGCGGTCAGCCCCGCTTCTCTCAAAATATATTCTCCCACCTTCCGGGTCATCACCTGATCGGAAGCTCCTACCGTAGATCCACTTAAAGCCACGGCTCTATGGATCAAACCTTTTGCCGCCGGCATAGCGGCTACCGTACAGACCTTAGAACCTCCTCCGGATTGTCCCATAACCGTTACGTTCCCGGGATCTCCACCGAAATTGGCGATATTATCATGTACCCATCGCAAGGCGGCAATAATATCTAACATCCCCACGTTTCCGGAATCCTTATACGCTTCTCCACCAACACCAGATAAGTCAGAGAAGCCAATCGGCCCCAACCGATGATTAATGGAACAGAATACGATATCTCCTTCCCGGCTTATATTCTCTCCATGATATCCATCCTGCTCGATCCCACTACCATTTGTAAAACCGCCGCCATGCAGCCACACCAATACGGGACGTCTCTTTCCATCCGCGATACCCGGTGTCCATACATTTAAATATAAGCAATCCTCACTCACATCCCAGTAGTTCCAATGATCGGCAAAAGTTCCGTAATTATTGGGCCACCGGTTCTCCATACGTTGCGGCGCCGTATTCCCATAAAAAACCGCTGGTCTCACATCTGTCCACGGCTCTGGCTTTTGGGGAGGCATAAAGCGATTTTTTCCCGACGTATCAGCCCCATAAGGAACTCCCAAGAACGTATATACATGATTCAGCAGATATCCCTGCACCTTCCCATACTCTGTCTGGGCAATGGCGATATCGTCACCGATAAATAAAAACTGTCCATCCTCTCCTTCCTTGACGTTTTGTTTAAGGGAGGAATCCCCGGACGGGGCACATGAGGAAGCCGTTACCAAGCTTCCCATGCTTAAAGAGGCTGTGCCCAGTCCTAGGTTTTTCACGAATTCTCGTCTATCCATATGCATAAAAACACAACTATTAATATCCCGGATTCTGTTTCCAAGATTGGTTTTTCGTAATCTGATCGTATGGTATCGGGAATAAATCACGCGAATTATTATTCAAGGCTTCCTTAAATGTCCAGCTACCTTTAGCGAACTTATCCCAACGAACCAAGTCTTGACGACGCCAACCTTCCCACGCAAATTCACGGCCACGTTCATTGATCAACTCATCCAACGTTAATGTTTCCGGAGTATACACGGGCTGATTTGCCCTTTCACGTATTAACTGGAATGCAGGTTCCGCACACAAAGCTGATAAAGTAGCGGCATTACCACCTCTCAAAATAGCTTCAGCCTTCATATAATAGATATCGGCTAAACGATATAAAACAAAATCATTGTTCATATTACCAGTCATACCCAACTCATATTCATACTTCTGAATACGAGCACCTTCCCAACGATAAGCGGCATTAATAGAAGATACATCAATAGTCAATTCCAATTGTTTTCCCGGATTATCACCATCCTCAACAGGCTCTCCCGTGACCTTATCATAAATCAAACCGTAAATAAAAGTCGCCTTTTTCCGGGTATCGTCATCTTTATATAAAGCAAGGAAGTCCGGAGTAGCGCAACCTCCATTCCAACCGCCCACATTTATACCCCACATCTGGCGAGACTTGGGATGTCCGGAGAATTTATGGAAATGAAACTCGTAGTCTCCATTTGAATTGATACCATTTTGCATCGGTACCACGAAAATATTTTCTTTACAAGACTCATTCGCCACTTTAAATGGAGCGGAGAAATCAGATACGACCTCATAATATCCAGAGTTAATCACTTTATCGCAATACTCTATCACTTTATTCATATCGTCCTTATCGTAAGAAGAGGCCCCTTTGAACACCTTTGCGTTCAAATATAGTTTTGCCAACATCGTATAAGCCATCGATTTCGTACATCTTCCATAATTCTCGGCAGACGGAGCGTCATCCAAATATTCCATATTATCTAAGATACAATCTACGACTTTCTGATAAAGCTCAGGACGGCTTGTCTGAGGAGAAGCCGTGATTTCACTCTCATATGTATCGATATAAGGAACATTCCCGAATAAATCCAGTAAGATAGAATAATAGAAACATCTCAAGATGACAGTCTCCGCACGATATTTATTATAGATATCGACATCCATCTCCTCTTTATATGTATCCAAGTCGTAAACCACACGGTTACATGTCGTTATTCCAGAAAATACGGAAATCCACACATTATTCAATGCATCCAGATTGTATTGCCATTGATGACGATGGAAATCCTGCCATACCCCTCCGTCATACCAGTCATTACCCGGCGCACGAGTCGGAACAACACATTCATCCGAGGAAACAGTCTGCAACCCCCATACTCCCCAGTGATTCTGATAAGCCTGCAATTCCGCATAGGCAGCACCTACCGCTTGCGGAATCAAAGAAGGATCCGCATAAAAGTCATTTGAGACCATTTGTCCCGTCGTATCTTCATCCATATCCGTACAAGAAGGAGCGATAACCAAGAAACAAATCATTGACACTATATATATTAAACTATATTTTTTCATAACCTTCGATATTTAGAGTATCCATTAAAACGTAACATTCAAACCAAGAATAAAAGAACGACTAGCCGGATAATAACGAGTCCTCTCAATACCCATATTATCTAATCCTACCATATCAACCTCCGGGTCGATACCCTTATAGCCTGTGATCGTAAACAAGTTCTGACCAGTCAAGTACAAACGTAAGTTTTGCATGAAACCTAATTTCTTCACCGGCACATTATAACCCAATGTGATATTGTCCAACTTCACAAAAGAACCATCCTCCAAATAATAACTAGAGGCTTGAGCCGCATCTTGCAAAGGGATATCCATTACCGAAGCCAACATATTCTTCTCCTTTCCAGCCACATTCCGATTCTCCAATGCCATACGGCTTACATTATATACATCATTGCCTACGACAGCACGGAATGTAAACGATAAATCGAAGTCACGATATTTAAACTCGTTAGTCCATCCTGCAATAAAATCAGGTTGCGCATTACCTACGATCTCACGATCCTCATTATATGTAAAGTCACCACTACCATCGACATCCTTGAATTTCCATTTACCATCTTCCGTAAATCCCTCGAATACCGGCAAATAAAAATCACCGACCTTGCCACCCGGGACCAAACGAATCAATGGAGTCGAGTTCATACCTCCTAAATCACCATCCGACAAATAACCGGTCTCAATCCAGTCAGTCTGGAAAGTCTCATTACTTAATTTGTCCAATTTATTCGTGTTAAATGAGAAGTTAATAGAACTAGTCCATGAGAAGTTCTTATTCTGCACCGGGGTTCCGGAAACAGAGAATTCCAGACCTTTACTTGTAGCGTCGCCAACATTCGCCAACATAGAAGAATATTGATAAGGAGGAGTCGGAACCTTATATTTATACAACAAATCTGAAACCTTACGGGTATACAAATCAACGGTCACGTTCAAGCGGTTATTCAACGCTGCAAAATCAACACCTAGATTCCATTCGCCTTTCCGCTCCCATTTCAAATCCGGATTCTGGTTCTGTGTCGGCCCATAAGCATTGATCCATTGTTTAGAAGTATGATCATAAAAACGGCCTACCACTCCCATCATTGACAAAGACAAATAATTATCTGAAGGCATATTTCCTGTCACGCCATATCCCAAGCGCAATTTCAAATCGTTAATCCAGCTAGCGCTTTCCATAAAAGCCTCATTACCGATAGACCAACCGACACTTACCGCAGGGAAAGTTCCCCATTTATAATCCGCACCTAAACGAGTAGAGCCCTCACGTCGTACAGACGCTGATAACAAGTAACGATTTCCCCAGTTATAATTTACACGGCCGAAGAACGAAACCAAATTATCTTGAGAAACCGAACCATCCATCATGCTTTGGCTAGGGTTATTAATCAAGTTACTACCCGCACCCAAATTATAGTAAGAATATACATCCGAATCAAAATTCGAGTTGTTCATGCCAAATGACTCCCGATAATTATGCTCATAGGTATATCCACCTAATACCACTAAATGATGTTCTCCAAAAGATTTTACATAGTCGATCGTCGTCTCCAGTGTTTTATTAAAACGAGTATTAAAACTCCGAGACGCTGACCCGAAACTAGAAGTGTTAAATACCTCTCGTGAGGTATAAGTACCCTTATTTATATCAGAGTATTTCAATGAGCCAAAAGCTTGCGCACGAAGTCCTTCCAAAATGTTCCAAGTTACACGAGCAGACCCTTGGAAAAGTCCGCCTTTTGTACGACGGTCACGCTGCATAATATAAGCCACCGGATTTGAATATCCCTGAATATCCAGCGCATAATACCCTCCGGCATCTATCGTTCCCGTCTCGTCGTATACGGGTGCCGTAGGATTATAATAATACGCATGCTTAAAAGCGGAATAATCATCATAGCTGGAATTCTCACCTTCCCGGTCAAAACGACGATAAGTAGCGTCGTATGCTATTTGAATCTTTTTATCGAATAAATTCTGATTAGCGGAAAAACGAGCGATCATCTCATTGAACCCTGACTTAAGAGCGATACCTTGATTATTTCGATAAGATACAGAAGCCCGGTAATTAAAATCGGTCGTACCTCCTGTCAATGCCAAGTTATGCGAATGGGAGAACGGAGTTCGGGTAATCTCATCCATCCAATTCGTATCATATCCCCGGTCGTTTCCCCCATTTGCCAAAAACTGGTCACGATCCATGACTTCCAATTGATTGGCTATGGAAGAGATAGACATATATCCATTGTAGGTAACGCTCATCTTCCCGGCAGAACCTCGTTTTGTCGTAACCAAGATAACGCCATTCGTTCCACGGGTTCCATATATCGCCGCCGCTGAACCATCCTTCAATACATCGATACTTTCAATATCATCTTGTGGAATAGCGGATAAATCCCCTTGAGGAATACCATCAATGACGATCAACGGAGAAGTATTACCGGTTAAGGATGAAGTTCCACGTAATTGGAACTTATACTCTCCATTCGGGTCGCCGGCATTTGGTTTGGATATATTCAAACCTGCCACTTTACCTTGCAACATACCCATTGGGTCAGACTGTACGCCCTTAATCAAGTCTCCCTCCTTCAAGCCTGCAACAGAGCCGGTCAATTCTTTCTTTTTCTGAGAGCCATATCCCACGGCTACCACTTCTTGAAGTCCAATACTTTCTTCCTCCAAGCTCACATTTATCGTGTTCTTTCCATTTACCGGAATCTCTGCGGTCTTATATCCAATATAAGAAACAATCAATACGGCATTTGATGATACATTCGAGATCTGATACATACCGCTTATATCAGAAATCGTACCGTTAGTCGTTCCTTTCACCGCTACATTAGCACCAATGATCGGTTCGCCTGTCATAGATTCCTTTACAACTCCTTTTACTGTAATCGTTTGCGCCATCATGGGAAAGAATAACGCCAAACTAACGATCAAAAACAGGGCCTTTCGAAGCCATACTTTCTTTTTTTGATTTTCCATAACTCATTCATTTAAAGTTGACATTGTTTTTACAAAAAACGACCGGAGATCTCAATGTGCTGTAATTCAATTCGTATGGTAATGGTTATATATAATAGAGTATTAAAATCCACCGGTCGTTGTTTTTAAGCATTCAATCGCATTAAACTTTCGGGAATTGCCACGGGCTTCTATAGCTCCGCTTCAAATACGCGTCCGCTTTCGGATTATCCACAAACTTACGAGCTTGCGGATCATACACAACACGAGTTCCCGTCAAATATGAGATATTAGCCATATGGGCTAGGATCGTCGCGAAAGCCCCTTTCTCGATCGGGCTGTTCGTCTCAATAGATTTATTTAATATACACTTACACCAATTCGTCGCATGGGCCTCAATACCGCCATCCTCGAACTTCCCGACAAGCTGGGAACGGTCGGTTAATAACTCACCCTCCCGGTTCTTCTCTGGAATCAATTCATAACCTTCACGATTACATACTAAGGTAGCTTTACTTCCTACCCAAGCTACCCCTTGATTCCGATTATACAGGTGAGCGACTTGTTGTGCCCATTCTATATGGAAATTCTTATATTGGAAGATCGTTGTCTGGCAACTGGGAGTCTCATTAAAAGAGGTAGGATCTTTATAAGCCGTAGAGAATACCGCCTCCGGATATTCACGGTCACACAATCCTAACGCTTTCAATCCATCGAACGCAGAGTCTATCCAATGCACTCCCCAGTCGGTTTGCTGGCCGCCTCCATAATCCCAAAAACCACGCCATCCACGAAAACGGTAATTATTAAATGGACGCTCGGGAGCCGGGCCCAACCACATATTGTAATCTAATGTAGAAGGAACCGGAGAATCCGCTACGGCCGGACGTGGGTCCGTCGATTGGCAAAGCCATAGCTGAACTTTATAAACATCCCCCAACACACCGGATTTCAATATCTCATTAGCCGCCAAGAAATATCGTTGACTAGTCTGCCATAAGCCAGTTGTTACCACCCCTTTATATTTCTTTTGGAAATCCATCATCGAATGGCACTCCGGAATCGAATTACCAACCGGCTTTTCCACATAAATCGCCTTGCCCGCTTTTAAAGCCTCAGCGAAGATGTAAGGATGCCAATGATCCGGTGTTGCGATAATGACCCCGTCGATATCCTTATTTGCCAAGACTTCCCGGAAGTCACTATATGCCTTGATCGAAGTCGTTTGGTTTGGAAAGTCTTTTTTGAAACGTGCGATCTGCTCATCAAGTCTCACTTTGTTCACGTCGCACATGCCCACACAATGTACCCACGGATTATCAGTCAAAGCCCCTTGCAAATCACGGCATCCCATACCGACACCTATTACTGCGATATTCACCCGCCCATTTATAGTCTCTTCCTTATGAGAGACGGTAGGAGCTGCCGATGCCAAAAGAGGTGAGATACCTAAGCCGGCGGCCAACATCGTCGAGTTCTTTAAAAAATTCCTACGTGTAGTCATAAATCATTATTTTAAGGTTATACAATTTATAAATTACGAATCCATATATTACGGAAAGCCACTTCCACTCCATGATCCTGTAAGCTTAATGGCAGACGGCCATGCGCTACATATTTAGGTAAACCGGTATATGGGGTCGTTCCTTTCAGTACATAATTATTCTGTACTACGATACCGTTCAATACCACAGTAATCATAGCGGGAGATTCCAATTCATCGTTTGTCCCGAAACGGGGAGCTTTCCAATAAATATCATAAACCTGCCACTCATTTGTCTTCGTGAAAGCATTTACCAACGGTGCGCTTTGCTTATAAATACTGCCGACCCAGCCATTCACATACGTAGGATTATCCTCACAATCCAAAACCTGCACCTCATAACGGCTTTGTAACATAATGCCACTATTTCCTTTCATCTGTAATGTATTATCCTTTCCCGGTGTAGGGGTCTTGAACTCGATATGTAACTGGCAATCTCCAAAATAATCTTTTGTCCGGATCGATCCGGTCCCGGAAGCCACAATCATCGCCCCATCCTTTACGGTCCATTTAGCGGGACCTCCATCTTTTCCCGCAGATTCCCACATAGAAAGATCTTTTCCATCAAACAGGATGATCGCATCGGAAGGAGCACCAGTTCCGACACCCGGCTTTACCTTAGGAGGAACCGGATAATACCATTCAGTACTCTCAGGTTTCCATCTTTCCGGTGGTCTTTGTTGTTGATTACTTTGTTGGGCACTCATAAAAAACGCTCCACATAAAAGACTGATAAGAACAATCATTTTTTTCATGCTACATAGTATTAAATTAATGTTTCTGTTTTCGCTCTATGAACAAGCAGTAGCAAATGTATCACGGATATGAAGAATCCTCTTTTTCTATTTTATCAAAATCGTTTCCGATTGTCGCATAATACAAGTTCCAGCCTGTCCCCCCCGGTCATTGAGAAAATCGTATCAAGAATGAGACAATTTTACATGGCGAAGTAAGCCATACCCTTCCGTCATATTCCGTCTTCTCTCCCGGATTTCTTCCAAGGTTTGTAAATTCCCGATAGAAGGCATCTCATTTCGTCTAGCGTTATCCAAGAATTTCCACGCATACTCGGAAGCGATAGCGGAATCACGCATCAGTGGTAGGCGGGAATGAAAAACTCCGGTCCGTACGGAATCTGCGAACAAATCACATAGCGTACTTATATTTTTCCCTCCATAGGGCTTCTCGATCCGGTGTGTTTCATTAACACCTCTCAACTCCACGACCGCAGTCTTAAAATCATGACTCATCCGGGCGATTCCTTTCGTTCCTATTACATCTACGTAAGAGTTATGCGTTTGGTCTTTCGATAATTGTCCATACACATGCCCTTGTGTTATATCAAATACCACCCCGTTCTCAAATGTCCCGTGACATTGCAACCACCAAGGTTCGGGATAATCCCACATCCGGATCGCCTGCGCATGCCATGTCTTATACTCGCATCCGGCATACCACCGGGAAATGTCCACATAATGCATTCCGCAATCATGAAAAGACGGACCTTCATATTCATGACCTTCACCCGGAGCCAACCCCGGAGTCATATGGCAAATGCGAATGATCGCCAAATCTCCGATCTCTCCTCTCCGGATAAATTCTTTAATCGTATTATGGTACCAAGAATTACGCAAATACAAATTAACGGTCGAGAACAAACTTGAGTTTTCCACGCATTTCACGACCTCCCATTCATGCTCGATCGTATCTGCGACCGGTTTCTCTGAGATGACATGTTTGCCAAATGCCATTGCCTTCTTAATTTGCCTCAACCGGGAATCCGCCAATGTAAATAAACCGACCACTTGTACTTCCGGGTCCTCGAATACAACTTGCTCATCCGCTACGATTCGGGATGTCGGCGACTTCCTCCTTGCCAAATCTCGTGCCTCTGGGTCCGTATCGCAGATGTAAAGTACCTCCCATTGATCGCTCTTCCGCATCTCCTCCAAATAAAATCCACCCATGCGACCAAAGCCTATTATACCTACTTTTACTTTTTGATTCATATTCTATCTTTTAAAGATTCACACTGTTTTTGCCAAAATTAAAGCCCCTTGAGTCAAACAGTATTGCACTTTTCTCTCAAAATTATTACCTATCGTCTCAACAAACAGTCTTACAAGGAACGGCTTTTAAAGCCAAAAACCGAAGTCTGGACATTGAAACAAAATGAAAAACAATGATACGATACTGCTATGGAAAGTCTAGGAAAAGGCTTTATATTGCGCATGAAATACAAGGGAGATCTATGAAAAAAAACTTGATGAATTATTTATACGTCCTATTATTTGTAGTAACCGCAATAGAGCTCAACGCCCGGTCATACTACTTTAAATCCTATGAGGTAGAAGATGGATTAAGCAATAATAACGTGACATGTTGTGTCCAAGATCATTATGGCTTTATGTGGTTTGGAACACGGGACGGGCTCAATCGATTTGACGGGAACAAATTCCATATCATAAAAAATCAAACCAAACAGAGAGGAACTTTAATAAGTAGCTGGATTACCGACTTGGCGATAAGCCCTTCCGGTGAACTCTGGGTGGGTACTAATATGGGAGTACAAAAATACGATTACCAAACCGATACTTTTTCCTTGATAAAGTTCACGAAAGGAATCGGCTGTACCTATCTGGAATTTGATCACCAAGGGAATCTGTGGATGCTGTTATCCGGCTTTTCCCTTATTAAATATAATGAGCAATCCGAGCTACACCAAAACTACCTGTATAAGGATAGTGATCCGATCACCTCTTTCTATATCACCCCCCAAGATCAGATCTGGGCCACCACGTTAAACGGCAATGTCGTCCTCTTAGACCCGACCGATAACAAATTCATCCCTCTAAATATCCATAACGGTAACGACACCTTACATATAGATAATATGACGACTCTATGGGCATCCCCGTCCGATAATACATTACTGATAGGTACAAGCGATAACGGAGTCAAACAAGTCAATATACAAACAGGTGTTTGCCGAAATGTTCTTACCCAGCAAAAGAACAGCCCCCTCTATACCCGGGATATTTTCCAAGTGACAAACGACGAGGTATGGATCGCCACCTACAACGGTATCTATATCTACCAAATCCCCTCAAACAAGACCTTTCACATAGAACAAGACAAATGCGATCCATATTCACTATCTAATAACGCTATCAAACAGTTTTGCAAGGACCGGGAAGGTGGCTTATGGATCTGTACGGATAATGGGGGCATTAATTACCTTCCCCCTTATCTCAAATTCAAGAAAGACTACAATATACCCGGGCAAAAAACAATTAACGGTGATATTATCCATGATATTTGCCAAGACGCTAACCATAATATATGGATAGGAACCGAAGATGCTGGTCTCAATAAACTCGACATCCGTACGCAAACCTATAAGAACTTCCAAGATAAAGACGGTCTTTCCCAAAGCTGTATCCACGGGCTTACCGTGATTGGAGACTATCTATGGATCGGGACACACGCTAACGGGGTAGACGTGATGGATATCCGTACGGAGAAAATCATCAAGCATTATACGATCGCCCCGAATCCTTACGCCTCCCAAAACGATATCATCGTATATCTCTATAAAACCCGGAAAAATAACTTGCTCATAGCTACGGCATCCGGCATGTATCAATATAATCCGGAGAAAGATATTTTCGAGCCTCTCGATCAATTCCCCGGTAATTGCAGGATACAAACGATCTTCGAGGATCACGAAGGGGTTATATGGGCAGGAACATTCAATACCGGATTATATTATTTCGACCCAATCCGGCAAAAACACGGCGAATTTAAATTGGATTCCATAAACACGAACGCCAACCGGACGATCAATCACATCCATGAGGATACTAAAAACAATCTATGGTTCGCTACCGGAAACGGAGTGAAAATGTACGACCGGAATTTAAAGAGTACGACAAAATACACGACTCAAGACGGCCTACCCAGTAACGTCATTTACCGGATCGAGGAAGACCCTAAAGGCCACATGTGGATCAGTACCACAAATGGCCTAGCCGTACTTAACCCGGTCAATCAAGAGATCAAGGTGTTCAAAAAAGAACATGGGCTCCTGTCCAATCAATTCAACTATAACTCTTCTTTAAAAGCTAAAGACGGCAAATTATATTTCGGAACCTTGAAAGGCTTGGTCCGGTTCCACCCCGATAATATCCAACAGTTCTCTATCCAACCGAAGATTTATATGACACAAATCAATTATTCGGACCCCGACCATAATCTATTGAGGCAAAAAGACATCACTTTTAAAAAAGGGATCACCTTAGAACATAATCAGTCCACATTCTACATCGACTACACATCATTAAGCTACCAAGCTCCCAACCTCACCCAATACGCCTATTGCATGGAAGGGTTAAGTTCCAAATGGTATCATGTGGTGGGCGAGAACCGGGTTTATTTCACGAAACTACCGCCCGGTAATTATACGTTCAAGGTGAAGGCGGCGAACCTGTCCGGTATTTGGAATGATGAGCCGGCGATGTTCCAGATTACGATCCTTCCCCCATGGTGGCTCTCTACCAAGGCGTTAATCCTATATGAGATTATCGCTATCGGATGCGTAGTGTTGCTGATCTTTATCATTTCCCGGCATAATAAGGCCAATATACAGCAGAAAATACAGGAGTTCGAGAATGAAAAGGAGAAGGAGCTTTATCAAGCTAAGATTGATTTCTTCATCAATATCGCTCATGAGATACGTACGCCCCTGACTTTAATTAAAAGTCCTCTGGAGAAAGTAACACGGGACATCAAGCTATCTCCCAGCGCAAAGAATTATCTGACAATTGTGGATAAAAACGCGAACCGGCTACTGGATCTGGTGAATCAACTACTGGATTTCAGGAAGACGGAAATCGAGGGATATAAACTGAACTTCATACATACGGACATCATCGCATTGATGCAAGAGACCTTTGAGCGTTTCCACGACACGGCGGAGCAGGAGGCATTGCAAATGATTATCGAGTGTAACGTGAAATCTTTCTACGCCTTTATCGATAAGGAGGCTTGCACGAAGATACTCAGCAACCTCCTATCGAACGCTATTAAATACGCAAGAAGCAAGATCATCGTCCGGTTCGAGGCGCAAGATGGCGAGCGATTCACGATCGATATCATGAACGACGGAAAGCCCATCTCGGAGGAGATAAAAGAAAAGATCTTCGAGCCTTTCTACCGGGATGACTCCTCTATCCATAAATCCGGGACCGGGCTCGGACTACCCTTGGCCCGTTCTTTAGCGGAGATGCACGAGGGATCGTTGACGTTGGAGGAATCTCCGGCCGGGCTTATCATCTTTAGATTACGTTTGCCGGTGAACCAACCGAACTCATTAAAACTAGAGGAAGAGAAAGCAGAGGTCCTGACCAACCCTGCCAGCGAGCGGAAATATGTCACCCAAGAATCCCGCCCGACGGTTCTCGTGGTGGAAGATAACACCGAAATGCTCCATTTCATCGGTCAAGAGATCAATGTCCATTACAATGTTGTCACCTCCGGTAATGGCGAGGAGGCGATTGCCCGTCTTCAGGAATATGGCATCCAATTAATCATCAGCGATATCATGATGCCTGTCATGGATGGTTTCACCTTATTGAAAAAGATAAAGACTAATCTGGAGTTCAGCCATATCCCGATCATCCTCCTGACGGCTAAGAACACCTTACAATCTCGCATGGAAGGGCTTGAGCTGGGGGCGGACGCTTACATCGACAAACCTTTCTCCATGGATCTATTGCTTACCCAAGTGACGAACCTGCTGAACAACCGGAGCAATATGCGTGCCTATTATTTCAACTCGCCGATTGCCAATATCAAATCCATGGCTTACACGAAGGCGGACGAGAAGTTCTTGAAGAAACTGAACGATATCATCGACAGCCATATAAACGACGTGAACCTAGACGTGGACATGATAGCGGACTTGATGAATCTAAGCCGTCCGACCCTTTACCGTAAAATCAACGGCCTATCGAACGTAACGCCCAACGAGTTGATCAAGATCAGCCGGCTAAAGAAAGCCGCCGAGTTGATCCTTCAAGGCGATATGAGAATTTACGAGATCGCCGAGGCGGTTGGTTTCAACTCGCAATCCTATTTCAGCCGGGCCTTCTCCAAGCAATTCAACATGAGCCCCTCGCAATACGCGAAAGAAAATAATATCGAATTGAAATAGCCCGCTAGGAAGAATAGGTCTGGAACCAGCGGGTTACCTTCTCGCTATACGTCTTGGAGATCGGGATATCGGGTACTTTCTCGATCCCCAGCTCCAGATAAACGCCCTCCTTCTCCCTGCGGATCACCTTCACTTGGTCGAAATTTACCATGAAAGAACGATGGCAACGGAGTACATTCGTATCAGCGAGGTTCTCTTCGATCGCCTTCAAGGAGTTGCGAAGCATAAACTTCGTGAGCTGCCCCTTATTCAGATACCAGATACAAACGTAATTATCCGCCGATTCAAGATACAGCAGGTTACTTCGCTTCACGGAAAGGCGCAACTCGTTCTTCTCGTCATAGAAAGAGAAAACGCTTTGCCGAACCGCCGCTTCTGTCTGGTTCTCCTCCAACAATCGCAATTGCCGCTCTTTCTCTTTATAAGAGAAATACAGGTGCAGCACGGAATAAGGGAGCAATAAAACCAGACTGGTATTCACCGCCGAATCGTTAAAAACTTCCATATATTCTCGTTCCGGATTCAGTACCAACGTATAAATCGTATAGAAAAGCGACATGAAGAATATCTCCAGCACGATCCAGATCGCATAGGTCCGGACCGTGATAGCATGCCGCTTCCCCCAATGGAACAGAATAATACGGCTCAAGACAACCACCAATACTCCCGTCAAGATAATCAAGCTAGAGAATACGAAGAACTTAAACTCCGAGACCTTGTACCAAGAGGTGGAGCTAAACGGCTTGTAGATGTTGATAAACACCAACGCGAACAAGGCCGTCCACAGGATCAGCCTCACGATATTCTGCTTACCGTATATGTAACTTGGTATTTTTTGATCCCACATTCCCATCTTTTTGCCTCTATTTTGGAACAAATGTAATCATTTTCCCAGACGAAATTCACCCCTCTATAAAAGATTTCACCCCTAAATAACACTTTATGTCCCCAACAAAGCCCGTTTAAACCATTTATTTTGAAGAGATGTTTTTCTATTGTTTGTTTGCAGTAAAAAATCAGAGGATTATGGATATTTCACTTCGTACTAAGCAACTGAACAGTCTTTTCTCTTATGACAAAAAGACTGAATTGGAAGAGAGCCATCTGGAGATCATCCCGTTTCGCTTCACCCAGACCCGTGGCGCCAGCGAGATCGACGAGTTCCAGAAGGGACTTACCCCCACCGGATTCTGTCCGATGACAGACGATCGTATCCAAGAGAACAAATCTTTCTCGTATGCCATATTCACGCCCTCGGGACGTAAAAAGAATAATGAGGCGATTATCCTGTTGCATGGCCTGAACGAGCGAACTTGGGAAAAATACCTCACATGGGCGGAATACCTCACCCATACGACCGGTAAACCGGTCATCCTGTTCCCGATCGCTTTCCATATGAACCGTACCCCGGGATTATGGGCCAATCCCCGTGCGATCCTCCCTTGGGTAAGCAAACGCAAGGAGGAGATAGCGAACGTGACGAACTCCACCTTCGCCAACGTAGCCCTCAGCAGCCGGCTATCCCAAAACCCGTTACGCTTTTACGCCTCGGGCAGAGAATCCGTTTATAATATGTGGCAATTGGTTCATGAGATCAAGAACGGCGAGCATCCTTTGTTCAAGGAAGATACGTCCATCAACTTATTCGCTTATTCCATCGGCGCGTTACTCTCGCAGGTCTTGTTATTAGCGAATCCGGACAAGATGTTTACGGACACCCGTTTATTCATGTTTTGCGGTGGCTCCATCTTCAGTGAGATGGATGGCAACGCCCGTGATATCATGGACAAGGAGGCGTTCGCCAAGGTACGCCATTACTTCCGGCATGATTTCTTGGAGAACCGTACGCTTCCCACCTCGTTCAAGAATGATTTTCTGGAGCAAGCCTTTAAGGCCATGGTACGTGAGGATGTGTTACGAGATTACCGGGAGTCGTTCTTCCAACGGGCTTGCGATCGTATTCGGGCGATCTCATTGAAAAAAGATATCGTTATGCCTACTGGCGGGGTGATCAAGGCTTTAGGAAAAGCGTCCGGCAAGATATTGGAAGAGCTGGATTTCCCGTTCGCTTACTCCCATCAAATCCCCTTCCCGACACACTCCCGTATCGATCCGGGCCTGATCAACCAAGCCTTTCATTCCATATTCACGAGGGCGGCGGCGTTTCTCTAAAGAGATCACAAATTGTGACCTCAAACACTCATATTCTTTTTTAGTTCATGCAGGTACAATAAAAAATCGCTAAATAACTAATATTACGTTATTTAGCGATCATCCATCGTGGTCCCACTTGTACCTATTTTATGTTACTTATTGATACCTATTGATACTCCCTTTATTTCATCATTTGCTGATTTTCAATAGTTTATAAATTACAGCATGTATCAAGGAGTATCAATAGGTAACAAAAAGGTGGGCACAATGTGGGCACATTTCATGAGAAATAATACCTTTGCGAAAATAACAATAACGGGAAGCGGTTACATTTGTCGATCTTTTCTTTCCTTCGCTAAAACTCGTGCGAGAGAAGAAATAAGTTAAAAAAAAATTGTTTTGTTTTAGCGGCACCATCGACACCATCGACACCCGAAAGAATGAGTATAGGTATATGGCAGTGAATTTTTTTCTTCGAGGGAAGAGCGGTCTTTGCGCTATATTCGCAAGGATCCGCAGCAGGAAATACGGAATGGATATAAGAATCACGACCCGCTTGTATATTGACGCTTCCGCATGGGAGAAAGGACATCGTGATATAGAGTCATTAAAAAGATTCCGTATAAGGGAGAAGGCCACATTTGACAAGTTGGACAAAATAGAACGAACGTTGAATCTATTATTAGAAAACGGGACGATCAACAATGATATAGCCTCAGAGCGGATCAACGAAATTGTATATGCCGAGGAAATAGCGGAAGAGACGGAAAAAGAACGGATAAGAGCAGAGGAGGAAAAAGCCGCACGAATGATGGATCTTAACGCCTACATACAAAAATACATAGATGAAATGCGAAACGGGACAAGGAAAAACAACAAGGGAATGTTATATTCACCGGGTACGATAAAGAACAAGGTATCGTTCCAAAGCGAGTTCAATAAGTTCCAAGAATATACCGGCCATAGATATAACTATGATGATATAACCATGGATTTCTAC
The DNA here is from genome assembly GCF_056640955.1 of Parabacteroides sp. KHUB-02. Taxonomy (NCBI): domain Bacteria; kingdom Pseudomonadati; phylum Bacteroidota; class Bacteroidia; order Bacteroidales; family Tannerellaceae; genus Parabacteroides; species Parabacteroides sp. KHUB-02. The sequence goes on from NZ_JBWQEV010000001.1 coordinate 3,383,260, forward strand.
AATGATTTCATAGATTTCTTCAATGATAAGGAGTATAGCCCAAATACCACCGGGAAACATATCAAGAGCCTAAAGGAGATCATGGCGGCGGCGTTCACAGAAGGATTACACGAGAATACGCAAAGCTCCATGAGATCATTCAAGATACTATCGGCCGATGCTGATACGGTTTACCTAACCCGGCAAGAGATCACGGCGATCGAGAATCTGGATCTATCGGGAGACAAGCACAAGGAGCTATCATTGTGCAGGGATGTCTTTCTTGTCGGGGTTTACACGGCGCAAAGATATAGCGATTACCACCGTATAAACAAGACGAACATAATAACGCTAGGGAATGGTATCAATGCGATAAAGCTCACCCAACAAAAAACAGGGGCGAAAGTGGTTATCCCATTAACCGGGAAACTGGACACACTACTAAAAAAATACAAGTACAACCTACCGAAGACATACTCTCAGATCATGAACGAGAGTATAAAGGTCATTTGTCGGATTGCCGGAATAACACAAAAGGTAGAACACACTAGCGCAAGGGGAGCGAGGATCATTACCGAGCGGATCGAGAAACACAAGCTCATTACCACTCACACCGCACGGCGCACGGGAGCTACGCTCATGTACCTGGAAGGAATGGACACGTTAAGCGTGATGAAGATAACCGGCCACAAGACGGAAAAAGAGTTCAAGAAATATATTCGTGTCGGCGAGGAGGAGAACGCACTATTGGTGTCTACGTCTAAATTTTTCGGATAAAAGTTGTACAAGGAAATATATTCATCTATATTTGTGAACATGAGAGAAGAACGGAAAAAGACGATATTATCCGAGACGGGGAAATTCCTTGTCGATATAGCCAAGCTGGTGTTTGGTGGGGTCATTCTCGCGGGCATCATGAAGTATGAGAGCGTGAACTCAACATTGTTGTATGGTATCGGTGGTATGGCTGTCGTTATCTGTTTCGTATCAGGACTTATATTATTAACGCTATCAAAAAAATAAAAGCATGGGACTAATCATATTTTTGTCAATAGTCGGGATCATAGCCTTGTGTATAGGGGTATGGGGTATGGTGCAGCTTCATAATGAAACGAAGGTGTCTCATTGATACGATGGGATTCTTTATAAAAAAGGTCGTGTCTAGTAGGTTAGGCATGACTTTTTTATTTTTAGTTCTTTTTACAATTCCGCATTAAATACATAATTATCAGCTTATTACACAATACCATTTCCGCAAAAATAACCAATTAGCATTATTTAACTGATTACGCATTTATACATAACAACATAATATACAACCAATTAACCATCATGTAATTTACGATTACCAAACAAATCACTTTTTTCTATTCGCTATGTCTGAAATATGCCTATCTTTGCGGTGCGACATTTCATATACAGGTACTACAAGCGAGTAGGCCAATAGATAGTAGAAAGCATTTGCAGTTCTATCATAATCCGTTATATATATCTATGATGTATATGGAGTGTCGCAACTTTGGATTATATAGGACTGCTTTTTTGTTTAATTCATCTAACAGCGACATTCCAGATGAAACAATCAATCCAAGCCACCGGTACACCCGTACCCGTGTCCGTAAGAGCCGGAAAGATCTTCTCGTGGCGCACTATCGCCAAGTTATTAACCGTATTGTCATTCGGCTTGCTCGAGTGCGATAACAGGAACGACGTTATCGGTTACGTCAAGGTGCTAATCTTATTGATGTCCGCATTCGTTTTGGCCGGGCTGGAAGGAGGTGCGCTATGAGCAATATAGGGCTATCCTACGATTTCAAGGAGGTAGACAATATGTTACATAACAAGTCTTTGAGTGAATTGAAAGAGGGCTTATTCTATCTTCTCTTAAATTATGCCAAATTGATAGAGGATAAAAATATCCATGAATTTATAGCGGACATATCAACATTAAGGTTTGTTTTCGACATGCTTGCGTCTATCAAGCCTATAGAGACGGAAGGAGGTGAGAAATGATACAGTAAAGAGTCGCATATTTTTCCAGAGAAAGAGTGTTTTCAAATTACTTAATAAATCCATATTTTAATAACTACAAGCAAAATGAAAGATTCGATAGAAGAGATCGTCGTTAAATCCGGCGATAAAGAGATAAAGATAAACGATGTTTCCGCTTTAAAGATCGGCAGCTTTACCATGACGCCGGAAATGATCGAGGAGTTAAAAATCGTGTCTCAATATAAGTACTCATGTGATATAAACAACATGATGGATCACTTGATACTTAATAGTTTCGAGAATGATGATGACGCAAAAGACACGCTAAACAAAATAAGAGCGATGTTTTGTATCAGGGACTTTTTGAGGAGTATCGAGAAAGAGGGCATCGACATATACAACAATAACCGCATAATACACTGACAAACAATTTAATACATTCATGTATTACATCAATTCGGTATATACATAAATGGCAATGAAGCCATTTGTATAAAATGTTTTATTTATGAAAATAGAGGAACATATTCTTTTCACAAGGACAGAGTTAAATGCGATGATTGACGCTCGTGTAAATCTGAGGCTGGAAGAGAAGTTGAAAGAGATGATCGAATTATGTAATCCGAAGTTCTGTACGGTCACGGACATTTGTAGGGAATATCATGTTTCCAAGCAAACGGTTCATAGATGGGCGAAGACAGGGACCATCGTCCCCCGCAAAATCGGGGGGCGTACCCTATTCCTTAGTGAGGAGGTGGAGAAAGCCTTATGCGATAAACCGAGGTTGATAAAAGCTAAAAGGAAACAAGGAGGAAAACCATGAGAACCGACTTTTCTAAATTCGACAAGCCGGAAGAAAGGCCGAAGGACGCACGAGCGATCATGGCCGAATTACGGGATCTAGTACTAAGGGTAGATTTTGTCTCTTTAGTACATCCGGAGGCCGGGAGCATAAAAGAGCGTATGGGATCCGTAACGGACGATGCGGAAAGGGACACATTAAAAAAGAGGCTCGCAAAGCTGAAAGTCACGGAGCGGCAGAAATATGTCGTTATCGTCGATGAGCTTCTACGACTGGCCGAGGCCAACAACTACGGGCTGGCCAAGAACGGTGCGTTCGTCTACCTTTATAATGGGCGCTATTGGGAAGAGATCGAAAAAGACCTATTGACCGATTACCTTGGTGAGATAGCCGAGCGGATGGGAGTGAAAAGATATGACGCCCGGCAGTTCCAAGTGAAAGAGAACCTGATGAAACAGTTCCTTTGCAGCAGTTTTCAGTCATTACCGGATCCGGGGGATGGAATAAAGATAAACCTAATGAACGGCACTTACGTTATCGGGGAGAAAATAGAGTTGAGAGAGCACAGGCGGGAAGACTTCTTGAAATACCAACTACCGTTCAAATACGATCCTATGGCCGTTTGCCCGTTATTTCATAAATACCTAAATACCGTATTACCGGACAAGACGGCGCAAGATGTTATGGCTGAATATCTAGGCTATTGCTTCACGAGGGGGCTAAAGCTGGAGAAGGTGCTGGTATTGTACGGCTCCGGAGGTAACGGGAAGGGGGTATTCTTCGAGATCGTATGCGCCTTATTGGGGAATAAGAACGTTAGCAATTATTTCTTGAACCTCTTATGCGATGATAACGGTTATTACCGGGCGAAGCTATGTAACAAGATCGTGAATTACAGCCCCGAGAAAGGAACGGACTTTGGAGGCGAGATATTCAAGTCGCTTTGCAGCGGTGAGCCGGTACCGGCACGATTACCATACGGCGAGCCGTTCGAGATAACGGATTACGCCAAGTTGATCCTAAACGCGAACTCACTACCGGTGCCACAGGAACAAAACGAGGCTTACTTTAGGCGTTTCCTTATTGTTCCATTCAGCAAGACAATACCACAGGAAGAACGAGACCCCGATTTACCAAACAGGATCATACGCAATGAGTTATCGGGGATATTCAACTGGGTACTGGAGGGGTTGGACAGGATAATAACAAACCGGAGATTCTCCAATTGCGTTACCGCTAACGAGGCGTTGGAGGCGTATAAGATAGAGAGCGACAGTGTGACATGCTTCATCAAGGAAGAGGGATATATATCCAGCCTTGATTACCGCACGGAGCTAAAGACATTCTACAATGATTATCGATCGTTCTGCATGGATAACGGGTATAAGCCATGCTCCAACCGTGTATTCAGTAAACGAGTCGAAAACAACGGGATCACGTTAATAAGATCCCATGGATCGAGATATGTGTATGTAGACAGGAAACAGGAGGGAATGATATGAGCGGGATATTCGATATTAAGGTTAGCTTTTATTCCGGCGTGACATGCGTAAATCCTACGGATGTCGTTCTACGGGATATGTTGTTCGGCAACGAATATAGGGAGAATGTCTTATACGCGAGGCTACTAAAAGCGAACAAGGGAGACGAGGCTTATAAAGCGGCCAAGATGCGATTGCCACTTTTCACCCCATCCGGGATGTTCTCCAGCTCAAAGGCGGATAGCCTTATACGACATAGCGGTTTCATCTGTATCGATATAGACGGCAAGGACAATCCCGATCTTGACGATTTCGACGAGGTGAAGGAGCTTATATCGCAAGTGCCTTACATAGCCTATTGCGGACGCTCAGTCGGTGGACATGGTTATTTCGCCCTTATAAGAATATCCGATCCCTCTCAGCACCAACGACACTTCAATTCGCTTAAAGAGGATTTCGCCCGGTGCGGGTTGGTGATCGATAAGGCATGCAAGGACGTAAGCCGCAAGAGGTTCGTTTCCTTCGACTCATCGCCATACGTAAACGAATGCGCACTAATCTATAAACGATTAACGAATGAGAGACAACAACCTATGCCAAAGATCCAACAACTATCCGGAACCGGGAGAAGCAAGGATGTATCGGATTTAGTGGAAGCTATCAAGCGAACCGGCACGGATATAACAGGGGGGTATGACCAATGGTTCCGTATCGGATGTGCGTTGGCTACCGAGTTCGGGGAGAGTGGAAGGAACTTGTTCCACGCTATCAGCGAACAAGGGGTTAGCTACAATTACCGGCAATGTGACAGTAAATATTCTGACTGTTTAAGAGCCGGGGGGAATATAGGGATTGGCACTTTATTTTATTACGCTAAAAATTATGGATTATGAGAAAAGACAGAGAGATAGGAAGATTGGATATGATTTCGGCAAGGATAAGACCGGACGAGACTTTATTCTTGGAAGAAATGAGCGAGGCTTTTAAGATAAGCAAAGGAGAGGTTATAAGAGCGGCCTTAATGATCGCACGGCGGCTATTGCAAGACGAGGAGACCGGGAAGATCAACAAGGAGATATGGGATCGATTCAATGATACCCCCCCCTTATGATTTTTTAGAGGCGGGAAGTGTTGAAACCACGTCCCAAACAACTTCACACGCACAGTGATTTTCAGATTTTCAAAATGGTAATAAAAAAATAAGATAATGGCAAAGAAATATATATTCAAGATTCCGGACTGGGTACAGCCGGGTACCAAAAACTTTATAAAGGCGGTGATTAAGAGCATAACCCCACGACCGGAAGATGAGGGGCTTTTGATGAGTCTTTGCGCCAACTACGACACCATGCTGCAAGCTCGTGACACGATAGCGAGAGAAGGCGTTTGTATAAAGTGCGGAGACAAGACGGTAAGACATCCGGCAACGGCAGTTCTAAAGCAGTCCAGCGATCTTGTCGTAACGATCTGCAAAAGCTTTAGAATAACAAGGAAGGAATCACCGAAAGACCTAGAAAGAGAATTGTCCCCGATAGAACAATACTTCAAAGAAGAGGGTATTTTAAATCATTGACAACAAGCAAATTGACAGCAAAACGTATATATCTACACAAAATGTAATACACCGATTCGGTATATATATAGAAAACTTTTAAACATAGAATTTATGAACGCAAGAGATTACATTTGTAGAAATTACCTTAAACTGGCGATGCTAGCAAAGGAAGCGGTAAGCGAGAATCGGATATTCTTGGTAAAAGGGGATCAATTGTTACAACAAGCAATTGACTTGATGGAACGGGATTATAAAGGCGAAAATCCGGCCATGGCTTTTAATAAAGCGATAGGCCGTCTAGTGAATCATTATCAAAACATAGAGAAAGGCATTTAATATGGGAAAGATAGAAAAATGGAATGATCCAAAAAGGGATATAAAGGAAATCATGATGCGATCGGAATCCGGAAGACGGCTTTTAGAGCTGGAAAAACGATCGTTCGAACAAGATTTTATGAATAGAATCGAACAAAAAGAGGATAAAAATGAGCGAAAAGAACCTTCGAAAAGGTCAAGTTTTAAATATACTCCGCAAAGTTTTTGCGCTATCCTAGCGGATCTTACCCGTTGCGAGGGGTTTAGCGACCCTAACACCCGGTTTATATCAAACGATGCGGAACAAATATTGGTACGTTCCGGTGTACCCACATCTGCGGCCGGATTTTTCCTACCTCTGTCGGATGAGACTAGAGCGATAACCGCACAAAACGCACCGCTTGGAACATTCATAGCCTCTTTCAATCGGGCGTTAAACGATCACCTCATATTATCCAAGTTAGGCATTACTCAATTACCGAATTTAGTAGGGGCAAGCCGGGTATGCGAATATTCAGGATCTACGGCTAAATGGGCAGGAGACACGGACAGTGCGCAAAACGGGAAAGGAACGTTCAATAAGGTTGAGCTTACCCCGCACAGGTTAACCGCATATCTTAACGTTAGCCGATTAGAGTTGGCGCAAAACATTGGTATCGCCTCTTTCTTGGCCGACGACCTAGCGCAAGGCGTAGCAGAAGCTATAGAATATGCGGTATTCGGGGACGAGGCTCATTCGGACAACAAGCCGGACGGTTTCTTTACGGGGAAGGATATAACGCAGATGGAGGCTACCTACACTAACATTCTTTCTATAGAGGGTGCCGTAAGGAATAACGGCATGCCTATGAATTGGGCCATGAATGGAGATTGCGAGAGGCGATTAAAAACAACGCAACGCAACGGGTCTTCGATCGTGACCGGGGGACTTTGCAGCGACCGCCCTTATTTTGTGTCCGACATGATCCCAAGGATAACCACGGGAGAAGGTTCAGCGGAGAAGACAGGCGACGGCATTATTTACGGTCGTTGGTCTGATTTCATTCTAGCTTCATGGGGTGCGTTAGAGATTATATATAATCCATACACGCAAGCCATTAACGGACAAGCAACTTTTATCGTTAACTTTTATACGGATTGGACATGGGTAGAAAAATCATTCAAGACGGCAGCGGTAAAAGGCGTATAATTGTCTTCCGTGTATCGGAAAGCGATTATACACGCCTTAAAACAATCGCAAATAAATATCGATCCAGCGTGAGCAACACGGCTAGGCAACTTTTGGGGATCTCAATGGAGAAACTAGAATAAAGAATCAAATGTTGTTGCTTTTTACATAGATCTGTTTTTACCGGATGCTTTAAGCATTCGGTTTTTTTTATGTCTTATTTTATATTCCCAGTGTCGATGGTGCCGATGGTGTCGCTATACTCATTCTTTCGGGTGTCGATGGTGTCGATGGTGCCGCTAAAACAAAACAATTTTTTTTTAACTTATTTCTTCTCTCGCACGAGTTTTAGCGAAGGAAAATACAATAAGCTCTTTAGAAGGGACAATAAAAGGTGGGCACAATGTGGGCACATTTCGCACATATCAAGCAAAATAAAAATCGCTAAACAGCTGATATTACGTTGTTTAGCGATCATCCATCGTGGTCCCACTTGGGCTTGAACCAAGGACTCCCTGATTATGAGTCAGGTGCTCTAACCAACTGAGCTATAGGACCTGTTCAGAGCTAGGCTCTGAAATCGGGTGCAATATTACGATTTATTATCGAGATATGCAAATGCTAAAGGGAAAAACTTATTTTTCCGCGCTTTCTTCTCCGGCGAACTCCATCAAGTATGCTTTGATGAAATCGTCGATCTTTCCATCCATCACACCGTTCACGTCGGAAGTCTGGTAGTTCGTACGATGGTCTTTTACGCGACGGTCATCGAATACGTAACTACGGATCTGCGAACCCCACTCGATCTTTTTCTTTCCGGCCTCCACCTTGGCCTGCTCGGCCATACGATGCTGCAACTCCTTATCGTAAAGGATGGAACGCAATTGACGCATAGCGTTCTCACGGTTCTTGGGTTGGTCGCGAGTCTCGGTATTCTCGATCAAGATCTCTTCTTCCTCGCCTGTATACGGGTCCTTGAACTGATAACGCAAGCGAACTCCGGATTCCACCTTGTTCACGTTCTGTCCTCCGGCGCCGCCCGAACGGAACGTATCCCAAGAGATAGCCGCCGCCTCTACCTTTACCTCGATCGTATCATCCACCAACGGGGTGACGAATACGGAGGCGAAAGAGGTCATTCGTTTACCTTGGGCGTTGTAAGGAGATACACGTACCAAACGATGCACGCCATTCTCGCTCTTTAGATAGCCATAGGCGTAATCGCCCTCGATATCGATCGTAACCGTCTTGATACCGGCCTCATCCCCTTCCTGATAGTTGGCGATAGAGATCTTATAACCGTTATTCTCAGCCCAACGCTGATACATACGCATCAACATGGAAGCCCAATCTTGGCTCTCGGTACCACCGGCACCCGAGTTGATCTTGAGCACGCAGCTCATTTGATCGGCCTCGTCACGAAGCATATTGCGGAACTCCAAGTCTTCCAGTAAATGAAGGGCCTTCTTATAAGCCGCGTCCACCTCTTCCTCGGTGATAATCTCTTCCTTTACATATTCGTAAGCCAACTCTAGCTCCTCAGCCGCCGCATGTACCTCACCGTAAAGCTCGATCCATTTCTTTAGCTCCTTTACTTTCTTCATCTGGACTTCCGCGCGTTTGGCGTCTTCCCAGAAACCGGGGTCTTGCGTACGTAGCTCCTCCTCTTCTAACTGAATGGTCTTGCTATCGATGTCAAAGATACCCCCTCAGCGCCTTATCGCGCTCCAACACGTCATGTAGTTGGTCTGATGTGATCATATGTTCTTTTCTTTTTTAAATTTACCGCGAAGATAAGAAATAGTTGATAGCCGACAAACTCGTTATTCCTCGTACATCGCCTCTATCTCGGTAGCGTACTTCTGCAATACGACCGGACGGCGCAACTTTAGCGTATCCGTCAGCTCGCATCCCATCATGAAGGGTTCCGGCAACAAGGTAAAGCGCTTGATCTTCTCGTAAGAAGCCAAGTTCTTCTGGTGCTCCTCTACCCTAGCCTCGATGAAACGAATGATATCCTTGTTCTTCACCAACTCCTCCCGGCTCTCGAACGAGATGCCTTTTTCCCCGGCATACTTCTCCAACAATGGATAAGCCGGCACGATCAAGGCGCTCACGAACTTACGTTGATCGCCGATAACAGCGATTTGCTCGATATAATTATCACCGCTCATCACCATCTCGATCGCTTGCGGGGCGATATATTTTCCGTTTGAAGTCTTATACAAATCCTTGATTCGTTCCGTAAAGAATAACGTATTACCCTCCAAACGACCAGCGTCGCCGGTACGGAAGAAACCATCCTCGGTGAAAGCCTTCCTCGTTTCCTCCGGTTTATTATAATACCCGGACATCACGGTCTTGCCTTTCACCAAGATCTCGTTATTCCCCGGATCTATTTTCACTTGAACTCCCGGCATTACCTCACCAATAGAACCAAACTGGAATCCGATCTCCGGGTAGAAACAAACCGTAGCCGTCGTCTCGCTCAGTCCATAACCATAAGCGATCGGGATATTCACGGACTGCAAGAACTCATTAATCGTGTCCGATAACGGAGCGCCCGCCACCGGGAAAAACCGTCCACGCTCAATACCCAATACCTTCTTCAATAAGGTAAAAACCGTTTTATTGTAAAATTGGAACTTCAACTTCAGACTACACGGGGCCGGAATACCTTTATTCTTATACTCCAGATTATACTTTCGCCCGGTCTCGATAGCATCCAAGAAAATCTTCTTCATGGCCGGAGAGGCGGAGTTGATCTTCTCGTGTACGCCCGCATACACCTTCTCCCAGAAACGAGGCACATTGCACATCAAAGTAGGATGAACCTCCGGCAATGTCTTCTGGATCATTTTCGGGTCTTGGTTGATAGCGATCGTAACCCCTTTATGGAGACAATAATAGCACCAAGCTTTCTCGAAGATATGAGTCATTGGCAAGAAACTCATGGATAGATCCTTGTCGGTTACCAGAGGCAGACGGACATCATGTATCCGCATCGCCTCCAGATAGCAAGAATGAGGAAGCATTACGCCTTTCGACTCACCTGTCGTACCGGACGTATATATAATGGTAGCCAGATCCTCCGGAACGGCTTCCGTCATACGTATTTTCACCGTGCTCTCCGCATGCGCGTTATCCCCCAAGCGCAAGAAATCATCAAAATAAATGGACGTCTTATCTTCCGGATTCATCTTGACCGCCGGATCAAAGACAACCAGACGCTCCAGATACTTAGAGTCCTTCTGTACCTTGAAAGCGTTATTATACTGCAATTGCTCACCCACGAACAACGTGCGGATCTTAGCGTCATTGATGATGTACTCGATTTGTCCCGGAGAATTCGTCGCGTACATCGGGATGGAAACCACCCGGTTACCATACGCACCGAAGTCCGTATATAAACACTGAGGCATATTCTGGGAATAAACCCCGATATTCTCTTGTACCTTTATCCCGAACTCAGCCATCGCCTTGGCCGTAAGCATAACTTTATCGGAAAACTCCCTCCAAGAAATCTTCAACCATTTCCCCGTAGCGTTATCTCTATGTTTCAACGCTGTACGGTTCCCATATTTCTCTGCCTGACGGTGTATTAACTCGGCGAAATGATAATAAATCATAATTCCTTATTTTGAATTGATACCGCGAAAGTACGCTTTTCTCTTCTAAAAGACACGACATCAGTCCTTTTTTTACACATAATTGCTCTTTTTGTGCAAGTATTCGGTTAAATAATAATAATTCATAGTAGCATGTATTGCATAGTACATATGTAATACATACATTTGTAGCATAAAATTAAAAGAGATGAATGCAGAGAACGTAAAATCACAAATGAGGAAAGGGACGCTGGAATATTGCATCCTCCTGCTTCTCAAAAAGGAACCCGCTTACACCTCTGATATCATTCAGAAGTTACAAGAAGCGAAGTTGATCGTTGTGGAAGGCACTTTATATCCTCTTTTAACCCGACTAAAAAATAGCGAGCTATTAAGTTATCAGTGGATAGAATCTACGCAAGGACCGCCACGCAAGTATTACCAACTGACCGAGAAAGGAGAACTATTCCTCGGCGAGCTGGAGGCTTCATGGCAGGAACTAAATGATACAATAAACCACATCAGAAACAATTAAAACGAAAGAGTGATGAAGAAGACACTTACTGTTAATCTGGGAGGCACAGTTTTCCACATTGACGAAGACGCATACCAATTATTAGACAAATATCTGTCTAACCTGCGCATCCACTTCCGCAAAGAAGAGGGTTCGGATGAGATCATGGATGATTTCGAGATGCGTATCTCGGAACTTCTTAACGAGCGTGTCCGCTTAGGCTACGAGGTCATCACGATCGAGCAGGTAGAGGAAGTGATCAAACGGATGGGTAAGCCGGAAGAGATTTTCGAGGAGGAAGAGAAAAGCACCGACCACGAGGATAATTACCGGGCACAACAACAGGAGACTCATACCCAGACGACCAAGAAACGCTTGATGCGTGACCCGGATAACCGTATTCTGGGAGGTGTCGCCGGAGGTTTCGCCGCCTACATGGATTGGGACCCGACTGCCGTACGTATCGTGCTTTTCCTTCTGATGTTCTTCTATGGAATCACGGTTCCGCTTTACTTTTTGTTGTGGATCATCGTACCGATGGCACGTACGGCGACCGAGAAACTCGAGATGCGCGGACAAAGCGTGACGGTGGAGAATATCGGAAAGACCGTGACAGATGGATTCGAGAAAGTCAGCAATAACGTGAACGACTTTATCAGCTCGGATAAGCCGAGGAACTTCTTCCAAAAGCTGGCGGATGTTTTCGTTCTGGTCATCGGGTTCATCTTGAAGTTTTTCATCATATTAGCCGGAATCTTCTTGTTGCCGCCGCTAGTACTAGTCGTATTCATTCTGGTAGTCGTAACATTCGCTTTGCTCATGGGTGGAGCCGGATTCATCTATAATCTCTCTCCGTTCGGAGCGGACTTGATAAACGGAGCACCGCTGTCAATGGCAATCATGGGATGCATAGGGACGATCTTATTCATCGGCATCCCCATATTCTCCCTGATATACGCGATTTGCTGCCAATTGTTCAAGGTACGTCCCTTACCGACGCAAGCAAGATGGATATTATTAGCCTTATGGCTTATCTCCCTTGTATTATGTGGCGTATATATCCATCAATCCGGTATGCTATATGACTGGCATGATTACTGGAACGGTGTACACGGTTGGAACAGGCATGCCGTTTGGCTCCCCTAATCCTATTCGAAGATGTAAGATGAAGATATCAATTTAGTAGTTTATAATGTTTATTGTGTGTTTAAAAAAAGAAGGCCGCTCTGTCACAGAGGGGCCTTTCTTCTAAGGTTAACAAATTTATGAGTAAAAACCACTAATGAATCATATTAATGATTTGCTGTCCCCTTTGCATGATATTGTCACGCATAAAACAGCGGGTACAAATATAACCAATTTTTTATAATTAAAAAATTATATTCAATTATTTGAATTCTTTTCTAATCTTAGCGGCGATCTCGGCCAATTCTTCTTGACTTACAGCCAATTTCTTCCCGCCGAAATACATATCGGACTCCTTCGTGATAGGAATCAAATGGATATGCGCATGGGGCACTTCCAAACCCATGACAGCCAATCCTACACGCTTACACTCGATAGCGGTCTCTTGGGCACGAGCTACCCGTTTAGCGAAAGCGACCATCCGTCCCAGCATCGGATCATCGATATCAAAGATATAATCGACCTCCTTCTTGGGAATTACCAAGGTATGCCCCAAGGCTATCGGATTGATATCGAGGAAAGCAAAAAACTCATCGTCTTCCGCAACCTTGTGGCTAGGGATCTCACCCGCCACGATTCTACTGAAAATAGTTGCCATACGTCTTTCTGTTTTTAAATTGAAATATCCATAATCTCAAACGTCATCAAGCCGGAAGGTACACGGATCTCAACGACATCCCCTACCTTCTTTCCCATCAAACCTTGGGCGATCGGCGTGCTTACGGAGATCTTTCCTTCTTTTAGGTTAGCCTCCGAATCCGATACCAACGTGTAGGTCATGACAGCGTTATTCTTCGTATTCTTAATTTTCACCTTGTTCAAAATCTGAACCTCATCTGTTTTCACACGACTCTCATCGATCAGACGGGCGTTTGAGATCAAACCTTTTAACTGCGCAAGCTTAGCCTCCATGATACCTTGAGCCTCTTTGGCGGCATCGTACTCAGCGTTCTCAGATAAGTCACCCTTATCCCTCGCCTCAGCGATCTGGGCTGATATTTCAGGGCGCTTCACGGTCTCCAAATAGTTGATTTCAGCTAAAATCTTATCGTAGCCGTCCTTTGTCATATAACTAACAGCCATATTAAATCCTCCTTATTCTTTATATTAATATTGATTGATTATCGCATAATAAAAAAGAATCCCGACCAAGTCATATGGCCGGAACTCCCCTTTTTTATCATTTCAAGACTCCGCAAAGTTAGGTTATCTTTCTAAGATGAACAAGTTTACGAAAGTGCTTTATAACATATAAATCTGATGATTAAACCATGAACAATTTACAATACGGACTTGATGTCAGCCTCAAGTTTCTTCACGTCATCCACCCGTTTAACCAAGTTTCCCTTGCGATCCAAGATAAAGATCGCCGGAAGCTGTTTCACGTTATACAACGCCGCGGTCTGAGAGTAAACAGACTGTGGATCACGCACGCAAGTCCAAGGTAAATTAGAAGCGGCGTTCTTCCAGAAGTGGACATCATTATCCAAAGAGATCTGGTAAATCTCCAAGCCCTTATCGTGGTACCTCGTATATAAATCGCCAAATTCCATATTCAAGGCAGGAGACCATTCGGACATATAGGCCGTGAAGTTGATCAACACCACCTTACCTGTAGCGACAGAAGACAATTTCGTGTTTTCCCCATGTACATCCGGCAACTCGATATCCAAGAAACTAACCTCTTTCTTCTCCACCTTATCCAAGTCCATCGGGCGCTGGCTACGAATCACCTTTATCGATTGAAGAGCCAAGTTATACAGATGCTTAGCACGAGGGCTTTCCGGATAATAATGATCGAAGCTGGTGGCTACGGCGCCATAAGCCTTCGAGTCGTTCTTGTCATACAAATCGAAGAACAGCAAGCCGTCGATTTGCTGGAACAAGGCAAAGTAAGCGGCAGCGGACATCGGGGCGGAATAAATATACTTACGAGCCACGTCTTTATAAGCCTCGGCGGCCTCGAGCACCTGGCGGGAATATACGGAATCCGCCAACAGACCGGACTCAGATTCTTTCCGTAAACGATGGATCGCTTGGTTCGCGTCTAATTGAGCCAAGGTAATATTCTTGATCGCCTTGCAATTCTCTGAGCCCTCCACGCTATAAGAAGTAGCGAAAGTCCCGGCATCGGCCACGAACGAGATCGTCTCCGTAGAATCTACCGAGAAGTTGATCAATTGGTTATTCAGACGCAAGCGATAAAAATCCGGGAATGCCGGACGAGGCTTCGTAAAGCTGAATTTACCCGCCGCCGTCAGTTTTACGGAGTCCATCAACTCTACCGTCGACACACCTACATTCTCCAGATACATCATCTGGCCATCAGCGCCGGACACTACACCTTCCACCGTAAAATCAGAATTCTTCTTACAAGCCGTGAACAAAAGCAACATAACACACAGCACAGCTAGTAAATTCGTAGATATTTGTTTCATTATTCCAGTTTGTCTATATTACTAATCTGGTGCAAATATACATTATTTTACAATTGTGGCACTATTATTCCGTATTTCTTCAAGGCTTTTTTCAAAAAAAGTATTTCAAGACTGTTATTTCTTTTCATTTTCATGCAATTACAGGTAAACTTTCATTACATTTGCACCAATTTTTGACAGATAGAAAAATAAGAAAAAAGATTATGCTTAATCCAATTAACAAGACGATCGAGTTAGGTGATGGAAGAACCATTACCATCGAAACCGGGAAATTGGCCAAACAGGCGGACGGAGCGGTTACCGTTCGTATGAACAACACCGTGTTGCTCGCCACTGTTTGTGCCGCTAAAGATGCGAACCCGGGTGTTGACTTCATGCCGTTGCAAGTAGAATACAAAGAGAAATACTCCGCTTTTGGACGTTTCCCCGGAGGTTTTACAAAAAGAGAAGGAAAAGCTTCTGATTATGAAATCCTCACATCTCGTTTAGTAGACCGTGCGTTGCGTCCTCTTTTCCCGGACAACTACCACGCTGAGGTATATGTAAATATTATATTGTTCTCCGCGGATGGCGAAGATTTGCCGGACGCATTAGCAGGTTTGGCCGCTTCCGCCGCTTTGGCTGTCTCTGATATTCCTTTTAACGGACCGATCTCTGAGGTTCGTGTAGCTCGTACGGATGGAAAATACATCGTCAACCCAACTTCCGCGGAATTGGAGAAAGCTGATATCGACATCATGGTTGCCGCTACCATAGACAACATCATGATGGTTGAGGGTGAGATGAACGAGGTTCAGGAATCTGAGATGCTTGAGGCTATCAAGGTCGCTCACGAGGCTATCAAGGTACAATGCAAGGCTCAATTGGAATTATCCGAGGCTTGCGGCAAATTGGTAAAACGCGAATATTGCCACGAGGTAAACGATGACGAGTTGCGCAAGGACGTACACGACAAATGTTACGCCAAGGCTTACGCCGTAGCCACATCCGGTAGCGGCAAGCACGAACGCAGCGAGGCATTCGAGAAAATCGTAGAGGAATACAAGGCTCAATTCTCCGAGGAGGAGTTGACGGACGAGAAACTGGAAATGATCGGTCGCTACTATCACGATGTAGAGAAAGAGGCTATGCGCCGTGCCATCCTTGATGAGGGCAAGCGTTTGGACGGTCGTAAGACTACCGAGATCCGTCCGATCTGGATCGAGACAGATTGCCTGCCGGGTCCTCACGGTTCCGCTATCTTTACACGTGGAGAGACTCAGTCTTTATCTACGGTAACTTTAGGTACGAAGTCTGATGAGAAAATGATAGACGACGTATTGAACCATGGATACGAGCGTTTCCTTTTACATTATAACTTCCCCCCGTTCTCCACAGGCGAGGCCAAAGCAACACGTGGTGTAGGCCGTCGTGAGATCGGACACGGTAACTTGGCTCACCGTGCGCTGAAACGTATGATCCCGGACAACTATCCGTATGTAGTACGTGTAATCTCCGATATCTTGGAGTCTAACGGTTCTTCTTCTATGGCTACGGTTTGCGCCGGTACCTTGGCGTTGAGAGACGCAGGTGTTCCGATGAAGAAACCGGTATCCGGTATCGCTATGGGATTGATCTCCGAGAACAAGGGTACGAACTACGCCATCTTGTCTGATATCTTAGGCGACGAGGATCACTTGGGTGATATGGACTTCAAGGTAACGGGTACGAAAGACGGTATCACGGCTACCCAGATGGATATCAAGGTAGACGGTTTGTCTTACGAGATCCTTGAGAATGCTTTGGCTCAAGCGAAAGAGGGTCGTATGCATATCTTGGGCAAGATATTGGAGGCTCAACCGGAAGCTCGCGAGGATTTGAAACCTCATGCACCTCGTATCGAGACGATGATTATCGGTAAAGAATTCATCGGTGCGGTAATCGGCCCGGGCGGTAAGATCATCCAAGGTATCCAAGAGAAGACGGGAGCTACGGTATCTATCGATGAGGTAGACGGCGTAGGAAAGATCGAGATCTCCGGCACGAATAAGGCTACGATCGACGCGGCTGTCAAGGCGATCAAAGGTATCGTGGCTGTTCCTGAGATCGGAGAGGTTTATGAAGGAAAGATTTCCTCTATCATGCCTTATGGTGCGTTCGTTGAGTTCATGCCGGGCAAGGATGGTTTGCTTCACATTTCCGAGATCGACTGGAAACGTCTGGAGACCGTTGAGCAAGCCGGCTTGAAGGAAGGCGATACGGTTTCTGTCAAGTTGGTTGATATCGATCCGAAGACAGGCAAGTTCAAACTTTCCCGCAAGGTATTGCTTCCGAAACCGGAAGGTTACGAGGAACGTCCACCAAGACCAGAAAGAGGTGAGCGTGGACCTCGTCCAGACCGTGGAGACCGTGGTCCTCGTCAAGATCGTGGTGATCGCGGACCTCGCAGGGAGTACAGAGACTAAGATAAGGTCTTATACATTATATATAATCCCGGGTAGATTAAACGCTATCCGGGATTTTTTTATCAAATCATCTACCACACCTACAACTATAGCTATAAGCAATTGGTCATAAGTTATTTATCGAGTGGTGGTAGATAAATAGCATCTACCACTATTGGCTCGTATCTACCACCATTTACTACTTTTCAATCACAAAACACCATCGTCCCCTACTCGCCAACCGCATTATTAGTCCTATCTTTTTCAAGAAGCGGCAGAAGACGGAGACATTGCTTAGCCGGCAAGCTATCTATTTGATCATGCTTCATATATCATCTAAAAAACTGATTAATTGATATTTATAGTTTTTTGTCTTATGCTGATATAGGTAGACACATTCAATAACAATAAAATGTGTAATTATTATGCGCAAAAAACATGAGCATTACAGCGAAGAAGAGAAATTGCATCTTCTTCATTCTTATTATCAATCCGGCATGAGCAAAACCAGTTTTTGCAAACAACATGGTATTAGTGGGATAACTTTGTTAAATAAATGGCTGGCGAAGTATGAATCAGTGGTAAAAGAGGTATCTTTGGCTCCGTGTCAAGCCCCTACGGATATGAGCGATCGAAGCAAAGAGGATTACCATGATGAAAACGCGCGACTCAAGAAGCGTGTTAAGGAGTTGGAGAAGGCCCTTGCCTTCTCCCGGTTGGAAACCGAGGCCCGTGATTTAATGATCACGCGTGCGGAAGAGTATTTTAACATTCCCATCAGAAAAAAACCTGGGGCCAAATAGTAACGGAACTGGTCAGGCTTCGCAAGATGAAAGTAGCGCCAGCCTGCCGTCTGTTTGGCCATTGTCGTCAAGCCTATTACCAGTCCAAGGCTGACATAGGGAGCCATGTGAAGAATGAACGTCTCATGCTGGATACCGTACGTGAGATACGTGGCGAGGATCCCGGTATCGGTGGTTACAAGCTGTGGATCATGCTCACCGCCCTCTTCGGAGAGAGGTTCATGCCCGGTCGCGACAGCTTCTACACGCTGCTTCGTCGACACCGCCTGATGCTTCCTCCGCGCAAAGCCAGGGGCACAACCAATTCCAACCATCGTTACCATAAGTGGAAGAACTTGATAAAGGGCTTTGTCCCAACCTCTCCCAATCAACTGTGGGTTAGCGATATTACCTATATACCGCTTGCCGGCGGAGACGTCTGTTACCTGCATCTGGTCACGGATGCTTATTCCCATAAGATAGTGGGATGGGTACTGGCTGATAGCTTGCGTGCCTCAGCCACGCTTGAGGCGTTGCGGCAGGCCATAGACCAGGCCGTTGAGATGACAGGGAGTGAAAATCTGGAGGGCCTGATACACCACTCTGACCGTGGCGTGCAGTATTGTTGCGACGCGTACGTGGAGCGCCTTCGGCGGCATGGCATTGCCATCAGCATGACGGAAGACTACAAGCCCACGGACAATGCCGTGGCGGAACGTATCAATGGGATAATTAAAGTGGAACGCCTCTATAGGCAAGGGCTGTTCGAGACCATCGAGCGTGCCGCGAGCGTGATAGAGCGCTACATCTACTTCTACAACTACCGCCGACCGCACATGAGTGTCGGTTATAAAACCCCGGGCATAGTGCACGGGGAGAAGGAAACGCAAATAAAAATGTGGCGGAATAAAAGAAAACCCGTGAAAAGTAACGAGAAAGAGATGGATACGATAGCTTTGCAAAGCCGAACAACTAATCTCTCAGAAGGGCTCTGTTCGGCCCAGAGGTAATGTGTCTATGTTATCAGTATGAAGTTAAAAGAAGTGACTACTATATCAGTATTACTTTATAACTACTGTCTACTGATTACGTTTATAAACAAAAAAAGTGTCTAGATAAATCAGGAAAAGACATTTCTTAGTATAAAACAAAAGTTTTCCGCTATGGAAACATTTGTTTCCTCATGAGGAAACCTTAGTTTTGTGCTTACGAAACTTTAGTTTTCCCTAGGAGAAACTGTTTGCTCTTGTATGTTAATCTATTATCATGTATCTCTAATCTGAACGCACAAGTATTTAAATTAGAAAACGGCTTAGCTTTTTCGAAATTACAAACAAAAGGAGTCAAAGGTGCAAATATAGATTTATACCCCCATAAGTTAACGACTTATCAAATATCATTAGATATCGAGTATTTACAAACAAAACATTTCTATTTATCAAGTTCCATTGGTTACCTTGAAAAAGGAGGCAAATATACAGACATTGTAAATCAATCCATGAGTGAGAGACATATCAATCAGTATATAACAATACAAAACAAAGAAATTCTCAACATCCTCATCACTAATTTTTATGTTATTACTAAAATTACCGGATAGCAAACCTAGTACAGACTAAACAAACGACCATAAACCTTATATCCAGGCCATGATCATCGTTTAGCCTGCACAAACAGTAACGTTTAATAAATATAAGCGTAATTCCAAACCAAAGCATTCAAACTGGGATCCCATCGATTCCACTGACGCCCCAGCATATCATATTTAACTTGATATGCAGCCGTTTTCATATAGAATCTATTACCTGTTTGACCATCTACCGCACAACCTCGCAGTCCCCCACCAATTGAGTTCGGATCAAATCCACATTTTGGAGACTCTTTAGTTACTCCCAGGGTTCCGTCCGGAAGGGTCACCATTTTTCTAACAATATAGATATCACAAAAGTAATAACCAGTAGGAATATTTGTAGGTGATTTGTTGATAAGAACTTTTTTATTTTCTTCCACTAAGAATGTGTTATCATATCCTGTCACACTAAAAGTCTCACTCGTAGCCTTAGTCTCAATTAATGGGGATTGTTCTGATTCCATAAATTCACCCATAAGTTCAATAAACTGATTCCACGTAATTGCACCATTAGCTTCCGCACATTTCCTCAAATCTTCTTCACTCATGTTATCATAGTCAAGACCATCTCCTACGATAACCTCTTCTTGGTTAGAACAAGAAGACACAAAAAACAAAAACAAACATGATAAAATTAGAATCTTTTTCATACAAAAAACTATTTATAAATTAAACATTGAATAATCAAAGAAATTAAATATTACAAATCATCCTCACATTCAATTTTAGAAAAGAATAAAAAACTCTTCATAGATGTTGTCTCCTTCTACTCTTATTAAATAAGGTTTAAATAAAAGACCTTGCATGGAAATACAATAGCTCTGAGAAGTAGAAAGAGGTACAGACTCTTCATATACGAGCATCCCACTATCATCAACAATTTGTATAAACACATTGTCTAATGGCTTCATAAAATAGAACATGATTCCATCATTTACAATCTTCACTTCTACCGGATTAGGAGAAATAGAGCGCTCCTCTTCCTCATCACGCTCATTCTTATGCTCTCTTCCAGCCACCGTATGTGTCCATAAGCATACACAACTCAATAAAGTCAAAAATAAAAATCTTTTCATCCCATTCATTTTTTGACTGCAAAAGTATCCGATAAGGTTGGATTCGGGGCTAAAACACTGTTCGCTTTTTGTTCGCTTTTTGTTCGCAGAGTTGTATAAGGCTAAAGACCAGCGATTAATTCATCCAGTTCATTCGGGGTTCCATCCTCTCCCTTTATTTTTTTATAAAGCCGTTTACGGGATGAGGATACGGAGGGTTTGGAGCGACCCAAGATTTTTGCCATATCAGTTACCTTGACTGATATCTTTATCAAGTAACAAATCCGGAGTTCTATCAATGACATTCCCGAATATAACTGATATAGACGATTCGTAAAATTATTGTATGTCTTATCTAACTCCTTCCGTAAAGCATTCCAATCTTCTTCCCTGATTATCTGATCTGCCTCATTCGTGGAATGGAATTTCATATAGATATCCGAATGCCTTAAATCCGACTCTAACAAATCACGCTCGGTACGCCGCAACTGTATTTGTTCATTGGTCACTTGCAAAAGTTCTTTTCGCACATGAAGCAATGAATTTGTATCTTCATGGTCTTTAGATAGTAAGGTTCCCAATTCATTCAATTTCACGTTATTCGCTTCTACATATTGAAAACTTCTCTCATATTGTTCTTGCTTTTCCCGCTGAAGCGCCTCAAACTGCCTAGCCAACCGCTCTTTCTGCCGTTTCAGTCTATATATAAACAATAAGGTTATCGAAAGCCCCAATCCGAACAAGGATAATATCCGGTAAATACGAATCTGCATCCGGTCATTCTCGCCCTTTAGCCGTAAATTCTCAGTTTCCCGCTTTTGATAATTATATAAAGAGGTCATTTTACGGATTTCCTCCGAATCGGTTATCTTGCGGATGGAATCTTGCACTTGCTGGCCAAGACGGACATAGCGAATAGCCTCCCGATAATTCAACCGACGCTCATACAAAAACGACAAGTACTCATAAATAGCGTCTCTAACATATAAATCAGGACTATCCAAGCATCTCCTTAAATAGTAGTCGGCAGAGTCCAATCTTCCCACCTCTAAATAAATATGTCCCAATGTAGAATAAGTGGGGTACATATTCCGGCCTACGGAATCTTTTAATGATTCAAACAAACATTCCAATGCCTTATCATACATTCCCAATTCCCGGTAAAGATCACCCTGCTCAGTCAATATACCGGAATATCGATGTCTATTTCCTGTTTCATTCGCTATAATTGCCGCTTTTTGAAAATAGAGAAGCGCACTGTCATTCTTATCGACCATATCATATACCCGGGCAATATCTCTCAGCACAAGAGACAAACTAGTACTATCTCCTTTCAGTAATTTATACTCAGCCGCTTTCTCATACATACGGATCGCCTCTTCATATACATTCTGATAATCATAAAGCATCCCCATCTGCGAATAGACATTGGACAATAATCGGTACTTTCTCGTATCTCCCGCCACATCCAATGCCTTTTGGAAATACTTCAACGCTTCCGGAGCATCGTTCAGATCCCGGTAGACACGTCCCATATAGTAATAAGACTCCAGTAATTTATCCCGATCGCCATATACCTCATAAAAAGCGGTGATTCGCTTGATCAGGGAATCGGAAGTATGCCGGACATACATCTTATCATTGACCTTCAAGTCGAGCAAGTCATAATACATACGCTGTTCCTCATCAAAGGACGAAAGGCTATCCCGCAATCGATCCAACAAAGGGGGGGCTTCCTCCGGATTTGTATCCGCAAGGGATTCGATCTGCAACAGGGTAGCGGGATAAGGCTTCCCCCGATGATCGCAAGCATAAAAAGCCGAGATCAAGACCGACATCAAGAGGATGTATATACGAGGCATTGGAAATCTGTTTTATCACTTAAACGCAACAAAGGTAAAAAATTAAAGTGTAATAGTTTCATTGATATTTATACAAACTTTTGAAAACCAATACGCAAAGTACGCTACGACCGGATACTTACAGGTTTTGCTTTCTACTCTTAACAGATCTGGGTACTTTTTGCTATCTATCTTAAACAAATCGTATATTTCTCATTCAATCAATCAGCGTATGGATAGCCTATTTATTAAACAAGAACGATTACTGGCACAAACGAGCACCCGTATCATAAGAATAGCGGATCTCCCCGATTCCTTCATCTTGGCTGACAATATGGAGTTCGCCTCTGGCAAGAAACTACCGTTGTGGATCGTGGGATTAACCTATTAAAAAAACACGTACGACTTTTTTTTTAAAAAAAAAGCGGTATCCAGCTTGCCGCCGGATACCGCTTTTCATTTATCTTTACCGATCAAAGAATCAGCAACGAGGCTTGATCTGCTTGAAGAAGTCATTACCCTTGTTATCTACCAAGATAAACGCGGGGAAGTTCTCTACCTCGATCTTCCAGATCGCTTCCATACCCAATTCCGGATATTCCACGCACTCGATGCTCTTGATATTGTTCTGAGCCAAGATAGCCGCAGGGCCACCGATAGATCCTAGGTAGAAACCGCCGTGATTCTTACAAGCGTCCGTAACTTGCTGGCTACGGTTACCCTTCGCCAACATGATCATGCTACCGCCATGGCTCTGGAACAAGTCAACGTATGAGTCCATACGACCCGCCGTCGTCGGGCCCATCGAGCCACAAGCCATACCTGCCGGAGTCTTAGCCGGGCCCGCGTAATAAATAGGATGATCCTTGATGTATTGGGGAAGATCCTCGCCACGATCCAGACGCTCCTTCAACTTAGCGTGAGCGATATCACGGCCCACGATGATCGTTCCGTTCAATGACAAACGAGTAGATACCGGATATTTATCCAATTCCTTCAAGATATCTGCCATCGGTTGGTTCAAGTTGATCTTGACAGCGTCGCCCTCACCCGCTTGACGAAGTTCCTCCGGAATCAATTCGCCGGGATGGCTATCCAACTTCTCGATCCAGATACCTTCCTTATTGATCTTACATTTAATATTACGGTCCGCGGAGCAGCTTACACCCAAACCTACCGGGCAAGAAGCGCCGTGGCGAGGCAAACGGATGATACGGACATCGTGAGCCAAATATTTACCGCCGAATTGAGCGCCCAAGCCAATATTCTGAGCGGCGGCCAATACCTCTTTCTCCAACTCCACGTCGCGGAAAGCACGGCCACCCTCGCTACCGGTCGTAGGCAAGCTATCGTAGAAACGAGTAGAAGCCAACTTCACCGTCAATAAATTCTTCTCAGCGGAAGTACCGCCAATCACGATCGCGATATGATACGGAGGACAAGCGGCCGTACCCAACGTCTTGATCTTCTCTACGAGGAAGGGAACCAATGTACCCGGATTCAAGATCGCTTTTGTCTCTTGGTATAAATAAGTCTTATTGGCGGAACCACCTCCCTTTGTCACGCAAAGGAACTCATACTCCATGCCTTCCGTAGCCTCGATATCGATCTGGGCCGGCAAGTTACATTTCGTATTTACCTCATCGTACATATTCAGCGGAGCGTTCTGGGAGTAACGAAGGTTCTCTTCCGTGTAGGTCTTGTAAACACCTAAAGAAAGCGCTTCCTCATCGCAGTAACCGGTCCAGACCTGCTGGCCCTTCTCGCCGTGGATAATAGCCGTACCGGTATCTTGGCAGAAAGGAAGTACGCCTTTAGCCGCTACCTCGGCGTTGCGAAGGAATGTCAAGGCCACGTACTTATCGTTGTCCGTAGCTTCCGGATCGCTTAGGATCTTAGCGACCTGCTCGTTGTGAGAACGGCGAAGCATGAATGATACGTCGCGGAAAGCGGCGTTAGCCATAGCGGTCAAACCTTCTTTAGCGACTTTCAAGATCGGTTTTCCTTCAAACTCAGAAACGGAAACATAATCTTTTGTAAGCAAATAATACTCTGTTGTGTCCGGTCCCTTTTGGAACATCGGCTCGTAGTGAAACGGAGGTGTTGCCATATCTTTAGAATTTAATTATATATTGGTTTTATTTAAGTTTGTCCGTACTTTTCGATTGGCAAACTTAGCGAAAAAACTTGATATATAGATCATGGGGTAAAGAAATATAGCTATATTTGCCCGATATGAAAAAGTTGACCTCTTTATACATTGTATTCCTGCTAACGATGCTAGGTTTTCAAGGAAATCTGAAAGCGCAGGTTAGCCACGGAGGCCGCCCGCTTCCGCTATCGCTCATGCGAAGTACAAACGGACAGATGTTTAAAGAAATGCCTCCGTTCGACGTCCAAGAGGAATTGCGTATCGACTCGCTGAATGAGAGCGACCTAAGAAGCGGTTTCCGTTTTGCCTATAAATTCATAACGGATTACAATCGGTACAACTCGGGCGTAACTTTCACCGGGCCGGATGGGACACGTGTATGGAGACTCGGGATCTACTCGCCCGGGGCCCTTTCCATCAACGTGCTCTTCTCGGAATATGAACTGCCCGAAGGCGCCCAGCTCTTCCTATATAATGAGGACCAGACACAGATATTAGGCTCGTTCAATCACCTAAACAACTCGGAGTTAAACCTATTGCCGGTCTCTCCTATCCAAGGGGATCGCCTGATCATAGAATATCAAGAACCGGCCAACGCCTCTTTTCAAGGAAGACTGACCGTCGGGGAAGTCAACCATGGCTACCGGAGCTTGCGGGGGTTAGAACCGGGAGACAACACCTCACTGATCGGTAAAATTCCACCGTTAGCTTGCTATCAAGATGGGACAAACGATTACGCCCAATGGGGGCAAAGCGTCGTTCTCCTGATCATAGACGGAAGTGTAGGGTGCACGGGCACACTGATAAATAATACGGACAATGACGGAAAGCCTTATCTACTCACCGCCTCCCATTGCCTGAACAAGCAATTCACGATGAAAAACCCCGATTATGAGAAAATAGCCGGAAGTATCGTCTGCTTTTTCAACTTCAACAGCCCTTTCTGCGACCCGATCCTAAGGGGAACGGAAGAGATGTCTACCGCATCCTCTTACTTCAAGGCGGTTAATGAAATGGCAGACATGGCCTTGTTGGAACTTACCGCCACACCTCCGGTTTATTACAGGCCTTATTACGCGGGCTGGAACGCACAAGAGGTAGGACCTGCCCCCTATACGTGCATCCAACATCCCCAATACTCGGTAAAGCGAATCAGTATATCCGATGAGGATCTGGCTCCCTTTACCTTGACAGATCCAAACATGATTTTTTACGAGAACGCTCATTTACATGTCAAGACTTGGGAAGTAGGTTATACGGCCAGCGGTTCCTCCGGATCTCCTTTATTCAATGCCAACGGAGAGATTATCGGAGCGTTATCCGGCGGGCAGTCCAGTGAGAATAGCCCGAAGAATGATTACTTCTTCTCTTTGAAGAAACCCTGGGACGCGATCGATACCCCCGAGAGACAGCTCAAATATTGGCTAAACCCGTCCGATGACGAGACCAAGGTTTGCGAGGGACTTGATCCGTATAAATCAACCCCTTGTTTCCGGTTGAGCAACATCTATGACTCCGGTAATCAAGAAAACGCCGAATGTACGCTCTATCCCGGGTCTGAAAAAGCGTATTTGTTCGGAAACAACCCCGCCAATATCACTGAATACGCGGAAGCTTACCAAGTAGCCGAAGCGGGTACCTTATACGGAACTTATTTTGTAACACCGCCTGCCGGAGCGAATTACAAACAAATGGAAGTGGAAGTTACCGTTTACAGCGGTGACTCTAAGCCCTCTACATTATTATATACGGAAACATTCCAACCCACCTACAGCAATAAATCGATATTGGACGATACGTTTATTGAGACCGCTAAATCCCTAAATCGGTCACAGGAAAGTTATATCCATTTCTCCAAGCCCATAAACGTTAGCGGAAAGTTCTACATCGGCTATAAGCTCAAGAGCGTCCCGGAGAACACGTATTTCTCCGCTTACAATTTGCCCAAAGGCAAAACGACCCGGAATACGGCTTGGGTTCATGATAAAAACGGCTGGAGACAAGCTACCGAATATACGCAAGCAGGTTTTAGCACCTCCTTGTTTATCGATCCCGTCATTCAATACGGTAACCCCGTCAGCAACGAAAAGCTCGAGGCGAACGAGCAGGTACTCATTCATCTCGGTCCGGAGAAAGGCATGGTACACCTTGTTTTGCCGGATGGAATAGAGAAAGCGACTTATACATTGCACTCGGCACAAGGAAAAGTGTCGGAAAACGGAGAGATCACGGACAGGCAAGCTACACTCCATTTCCTAAAATTAACATCTGGAGTCTACTTTCTAACCGTGCACTATGGCGAGGAGCATTATACACAAAAGATTATATTTTAATCAAAAAATATACAATAAGAGTTCTGGGAAACCATCCATTGAAAAGAATGGCAAGAGGTACACAGCCATATTTTTTCAATAATTCTACCCATATTTTATGTATAAAACAAGCCTAGGATTCATTAATAAGTATTAATTAAAAAGATTTTATCGCTTCTTTGCTATCCATAACAAAAAAATACTTTAGTTTTGCACGATAATGGCTAAGGGATAATTTGGAAGTGAATATATTAACATAGTAACATTTTAAACTTACATCAAGATTATGAACAAAAAGTTTTTATTGCCATTCTTCGTATTGGCAGCCATTTTAACTCTTTCTTCTTGTTCAAACAAGTTGAAACCGTTGGCAGAACAGTACATTAAAGCAGAGCCGCAGCCGCTAGAGGCTATCGGAGGCAAAGTTCCTGTAACGATCAATGCGACTTTCCCCGCTAAATGGTTCAACAAGAAAGCTGTTGTAACTGTAACTCCGGTATTGCGTTACCAGGGTGGCGAAGCTTGGGGCACTTCTTACACTTACCAAGGTGAGAAAGTAAAAGGTAACAACCAAGTAATCCCTCAAAAAGAAGGCGCTAACGTAACTATGAAGTCTTCTTTCACTTACAAACCCGAGATGAAAAAATCAGAATTGTATTTGACTTTCGACGCGAAGATCAAAAACAAGACTGTTAAATTGCCGGACGTAAAGATCGGTGAAGGCGTTATCGCTACTTCCGAATTGGCAGACGCAGCTACTGCTACAGCAGCTATCGCAGCTGATAAATTCCAACGTATTATCAAAGAGGCTCATGACGCTAACATCATGTTCTTGATCCAACAAGCTAACCTTCGCGCTCAAGAATTGAATTCTGACGCTATCAAAGAATGGAAAGATCTTGTTAAGAACGCTGACGAGGCTCCGAACCAGAATGTAGCTATCGAGATCAGCGCTTACGCTTCTCCTGATGGTGGTTTCAAATTGAACAACACGTTGGCTGAGAATCGTGAAGGAAACACTACGAAATATTTGAACAAGGAATTGAAGAAGATGAAGGTTGACGCTCCGGTTGACGCTCGTTACACAGCTCAAGACTGGGAAGGCTTCAAGGAATTAGTTTCTGCTTCTAACTTGCAAGATAAAGACTTAGTATTGCGTGTGATCTCTATGTACCAAGATCCTGAGACAAGAGAGAAAGAAATCAAGAATATCTCCGCTGTTTACTCTGACTTGGCTGAGACTATCCTTCCGCAATTACGTCGTTCTCGTTTGACTGCTAACATCGAGATCATCGGTAAGTCTGACGACGAGATCAGCGCTTTGGCGAAGAGCAATCCTTCTGAGTTGAATATCGAGGAAATCCTTTACGCCGCTACATTGACTAACAACGACGGTGAGAAGATGGCTATCTATACAAAAGCTTCTGAGTTGTATCCTAACTGCTACCGTACTTGGAACAACATCGGTATGATGGCATTCAAGGCTGGTGATTTGGCTAAGGCTGAGCAAATGTTCAACAAGTCTAACTCTGTTAAGAATAACGCTTCCGCTAACATGAACTTAGGTTTGATCGCATTAACGAAGGGTGACCAAGCTAAGGCTCAACAATTGTTCGGTAACGCTGCCGGCGTAAACGAATTGAGCGAGGCTCTTGGTGTTCTTTATTTAGAGCAAGGTGAATATGCTAAGGCTGTTAACTCTTTCGGTTCTGTTAAGACTAACAACGCTGCTTTGGCTCAGATCTTGGTTAAGGATTACAGCAAGGCTTCTCAGACTTTGAACGGTGTCGCTAATCCTGACGCTGTAACTTCTTATTTGAAGGCTGTTGTTGCCGCTCGTACGAACGACGCTAACGGTGTTATCAACAACTTGAAGGCTGCTATCGCCGCTGATAAGAACATGGCTAAGGAAGCTGCTATCGACTTAGAGTTCGCTAAATACGCGACTAACTCTGACTTCGCAGCTTTAGTAAAATAATTAGAAAATATTCTTTCTAAATAAGAAAAAGACCTCATCCTTTTGGATGGGGTCTTTTTTTATATCCCACCATCCAATCCTACATTTGATAAAAGCGTAACAGCTTGAAATAAATATTGATTATCAATGATTTTTCATGAAATAAATTCGTAGATTTGCAAAATCTAACAAAGTTGTTGTAAATATTAATCAAATAGGGTAAAGAAATTATGAGATCACAAATCTGGAAACAAATGGTGTGGGTATTTTGTCTGCTCTTTCTAATGGGGTCATGCGTTAAACATGACATTTTTCAAGGAGAAGACCCCACGGTAGATCCGAAAGAACCTACCAAAGAAGAAGAAGATTACATAGCCCAGTTCGAGAATTTCGAGAACATACAGGTTAACATATCTTCTCAGCATGAAGGAACCCTATATTCTATTTATTATGAATATCCTTATGAGGAAGGCTCTTTAGTCAAAGATCCTTATTTAATTGGTAAAACTCCGATCCATATGGCTCTGGAAGTACCTACACACGTAAAGAAACTCTATATCCTAAGAGGGGATGGGGAACTTATTGAGAGCGATGTAAAGGACATCACGATCGGCAGCGATACCAAAAGTAGTTTACGGGCTACAAGTGCGATCAGTGATGAAGTCCTTCATTTGATCAATAACAAATACTTTCCAGAAAAGGCATACAATGTAAAAAGCGAGGATTTATATAGATGCTCTGATCTAAAAATCACGGAAACCGTTTTTACCAGTAGCTTTGAGAAAGCGGATATTTGGCTGACCTATATAAGCGATGGAGGAATGTCCAAAGACAATATGTATGGTAAAATTTGGTTCTATACATATCCCTTCGAGAAGATGGAGAATCTCACTTTAGACGACTGCACCTTCTATGGAAAGACTAATGGCAGCATCCAAGTCATTGACTTCAATATGATCAACCAAGGCGAGAATTATATCTTTTACTCCAAAGAGGAACAGCCAAAGGCTAAGACAGGAGAATATACCCGAATCCCCCTAGGAAGATTCGACAAGGGGCTCAACGTCGGCTTCGTATATCGAGGCACAGACCGTCCACAGTTCTCCACTCCGGCATTAAATGGGCCGGATAACAATAAAGTACCAGATAATGGGACATTCTCCCATAATTACGTAGGCCATACCTTAAAATATGGTAATTCCTCTTTCAAAATAGAGAAAAACGTAGCAAACGGCTTCATTCACCACATTCAAGAAGGTGATTTTGAAGGAAATGTACTGGGAATGGAAAATCGCTGCCCAAACTATAGGGCCTATGATGGAGACTACAACGATATGCTTTGTCTAATCGAAAGTAATCCCGTTGCCATCGAGCCGGCAGAGCCGGTAACCCCTCCCGTCATAGAATCGCAAACGAACAAGAAAGGATTCCTCTTGTTCGAAGATAATTATCCAAACCAAGGCGATTTCGATTTCAATGACGCTGTCATATATTATAGCATCACAGCATATACCGATAAGAGTACCGCAGATGTTTATGCTCAGTTACTGGCTAAAGGCTGTACATTCCACAACCAATTTGGATTTAAGGACGCCAATGGACTAACTCCCTTTTTCTCCGATGTCAATGGATATGTCAATGTGAGAAAATTCGACAAGGAACCGGAAAGTGGGATTACAAAGACATTAACATATAGCTCAACTCAACTGATCATGCCTTACATAGATAACGGGAAGGGACCGATAAGTAAAAACGTAAAGAATACGGATCTATACCCATATGTGTTGGATATCCCTTATTCGGAAAATAAACCTTTCCATTGGTGTATAGAGAATAAGAGTATTGACGATGCCTATAATTTTGATCAGGATTACCGCAAAGCGCACGGAGATTGGTATGAGACTCCTAAAGATGAATCGCTTGTAATAAAATTCACGACTTCGGATGAAGAGAAGAAAGATCCGGAAAATAAAGAATGAAGTTACGCGAACCCATTGAAGGATCTCTAAAATCCTATAACACATAAAAACGGCGGCCTTTTTAAAAGGTCGCCGTTTTTTATATTTATTCAATAGAAGAATTTATCTACCTTGGCGCTTGCGCTCTGTCTCATCCAAGATGATCTTACGCATACGCATATTATTCGGGGTGATCTCTACGTACTCATCGCCCTTGATGTACTCAAGCGCATCCTCTAGGCTGAATACGATAGGAGGAGCCAAGGAAACCTTGTCGTCCGAACCAGAGGCACGCATATTCGTCAACTTCTTGGATTTGGTGACATTTACCACCAAGTCATTGTCTTTGGTATGCTCTCCGACCACCTGTCCAGCGTAAACCTCCTCGCCCGGGGCGATGAAGAAACGTCCGCGGGATTGCAAGTTATTCAGGGCATAAGCGAAAGCCTGA
Organism: Parabacteroides sp. KHUB-02; assembly: GCF_056640955.1. Lineage (NCBI taxonomy): Bacteria > Pseudomonadati > Bacteroidota > Bacteroidia > Bacteroidales > Tannerellaceae > Parabacteroides > Parabacteroides sp. KHUB-02. The sequence continues at coordinate 3,414,858 of NZ_JBWQEV010000001.1, forward strand.
CCTGTCTCCATAGCGATAATCGAACCATTCATACGTCGTTCGATATCACCCTTCCACGGTTGATATTCCAAGAAACGGTGTGCCATGATAGCCTCACCGGCAGAGGCGGTCAATACGGCGTTGTTCAAACCGATAATACCACGGGAAGGAATCGTGAACTCTAAGTGCATACGACCATTCTTGCTTTCCATCATGGTCATCTCGCCCTTACGCTTCGTTACCATATCGATAATACGGCTAGAGCATTCCTCCGGAAGATTCACCGTCAATTGCTCTACCGGCTCACATTTCTCACCATCGATCTCCTTGATGATAACCTGAGGCTGACCTACCTGCAACTCGTATCCCTCACGACGCATCGTCTCGATCAATACAGACAAGTGAAGCACACCACGACCATATACCAACCAAGAATCAGCGGAATCAGTAGGAACTACGCGTAAAGCCAAGTTCTTATCCAATTCTTTCTGCAAACGGTCAAAAATATGACGGGAAGTAACAAACTTACCATCCTTACCAAAGAACGGAGAATTGTTGATCGTGAAAAGCATAGACATCGTAGGCTCGTCGATAGCGATCGTTGGCAATGGCTCCGGCTCGTTCACGTCGGCGATTGTCTCACCGATCTCGAAACCATCGATACCGATAATAGCGCAAATATCCCCGGACTGCACGGAATCAACTTTCGTACGTCCCAAGCCCTCAAATACATCCACTTCCTTGATCCTCGATTTCACCATACTACCATCACGCTTACAAAGCATGACATCTTGGCCCTCTTTCAACTCGCCACGGTGTACACGTCCTACGGCGATACGACCTACATACTTAGAATAATCCAAAGAAGTAATCAACATCTGCGGAGTACCCTCCAACATCTTTGGTTCGGGGATATACTTGATGATCGCATCAAGCACAGCCGTGATATCCTCTTTCGGCTCCTTCCAATCCTCGGACATCCAGCCCTGCTTGGCGGAACCATAAATAGTAGGGAAGTCAAGCTGCTCCTCGGTAGCATCCAGACTAAACATCAAGTCGAATACCATTTCCTGCACTTCCGACGGGCGGCAATTCGGCTTATCCACCTTATTAATTACCACGATCGGCTTCAAACCCAATTGAATCGCTTTTTGCAAAACAAAACGAGTCTGCGGCATAGGCCCCTCAAAGGCGTCTACCAATAGCAAACAACCATCCGCCATATTCAAGACACGCTCCACCTCGCCACCAAAGTCGGCGTGGCCCGGAGTGTCAATAATATTGATCTTATATCCCTTATAATTGATAGACACGTTCTTGGCAAGAATCGTGATACCTCGTTCCCGTTCCAGATCATTGTTATCCATGAACTGATCCGGTTCTGCCTGTCCTTCACGGAAAAGCTTACCGGCTAATAACATCTTATCCACGAGCGTCGTTTTGCCGTGGTCTACGTGCGCGATAATCGCAATGTTTCTGATCTTTTGCATTGAAGACTAATTTATTGGCTGCAAAAATACGATATTTTTACGATATATATATGACATTCATGCTTCAAAACACAAAAAAGATAGTAGAATCTATTGCAAATCAAAAAGGAATGTCTACCTTTGCGACCGCTTAGATAACATAGTATTAATTTATTAAAGTAAAAAGAATCATGTATTTAGATTCAGCGAAGAAAAAAGAATTATTTGAAAAGTATGGCAAATCAGCAACTAACACAGGTTCTGCTGAGAGCCAAATCGCATTGTTCACATTCCGTATCTCTCACTTGACAGAGCACTTGAAAGTGAATCACAAAGATTACGCTACGGAAAGATCATTGAAGATGTTGGTAGGTAAACGTCGTCGTTTATTGGACTATCTGATCAAGACTGACATCGAGAGATACCGCGCTATCATCAAAGAACTTGGTATCAGAAAGTAAGAAAAAGCTTATGCGAGAATATTAAAAAGGGCAATCCCAATCGGGAATTGCCCTTTTTATTTGCCTTAATCCTAGATATAATAAAATATTAATGTAAATTTGCGCCGTTTAGTATCAATTTATCAAACATTATAGGATTATAAATAACAAATCATATACATGGGAAACAACAAAATTATAGGCGCGAAAATTAAAAATATCCGGGAATCGAAACAACTCTCTATCGAGGAGGTAGCCGAACGCTCCGGGTTAGGTATCGAACAGATAGAACGTATCGAGGGTAACTTGGATTTTCCATCTTTGGCCCCTCTTATCAAAATAGCACGGGTATTAGGGGTACGTTTGGGTACATTCTTGGATGACCAAGCGGAGCTAGGCCCGGTCGTATGCCGCAAAAAGGATAGCGAGGCCGATGGTATCGGGTTCACGAACAATGCGACACAAGGGCACAAGCATATGGATTACCACTCGCTCTCGCAAGATAAGTCCGGCCGCCATATGGAGCCCTTCTTGATCGAGATCGCTCCCTCCGAGGAAGGCGAGGATTTCATTCTGTCCACGCATGAGGGAGAAGAGTTTATCTACGTATTGAGTGGCGTCGTAGAGATTAATTACGGAAAAAACACCTATATCCTAGAGGAAGGCGATAGCATCTATTATGATTCTATCGTGGCGCATCATGTACATGCGGCAGACGACAACAGGGCTCGAATCTTAGGAGTTGTCTATACACCTTATTAAATCCGGCGTTTTATGGAATTACATAACAGAACCCTTGGCCAATGGCTGGAACATTGGGCCGAGAATACACCGGATAAGGAGTATATCGTTTATTCGGACCGTGACTTACGTTTCACTTGGAGCGAATTCAACAAGCGTGTGGACGACATGGCGAAAGGCATGCTGGCGATCGGTATCACCCATGGCACACATGTCGGCGTATGGGCGACGAACGTACCGGATTGGTTGACATTCCTATATGCAGGCGCGAAGATCGGTGCCGTATTGGTCACGATCAATACGAACTATAAACAAAGCGAGCTGGAATACCTAGTAGAGAACGCCGATATCCATACGATGTGTATCACTGACGGCGTGTTTGATGGAAGTTACGTAGACATGGTCTATACCATGTTGCCGGAATTGAAGACCTCTCAACGGGGGTATTTGAAAAGCGAGCGTTTCCCACGCTTGAGAAATGTAGTCTATATCGGACAGGAGAAATACAGGGGTATGTACAATACGCCCGAGATGTTGCTCCTCGGACAAAATATAAAGGATGAGACCTTAGAGGCTGCCAAAGCGAGAGTAAATTGCCACGACGTTGTCAATATGCAATATACTTCCGGTACGACCGGCTTCCCGAAAGGGGTCATGTTGACTCACTACAACATCGCCAACAACGGTTTCTTGACGGGTGAGCATATGAAATTCACCGCCGACGATAAGCTTTGTTGCTGTGTACCTCTCTTTCATTGCTTTGGCGTGGTATTAGCTTCCATGAACGTATTGACGCATGGATGTACGCAAGTGATGGTCGAGAAATTCGATCCGCTATTGGTATTAGCTTCTATACATAAAGAGCGTTGCACGGCCGTGTACGGCGTGCCTACCATGTTCATTGCCGAGCTGAACCACCCGATGTTCGAGATGTTCGACCTCACGTCGTTACGTACCGGTATTATGGCAGGTTCTCTTTGCCCGGTTGAACTCATGAAAACCGTGGACGAGAAGATGCATATGCGTGTAACCAGCGTGTATGGATTGACAGAGACCTCACCGGGTATGACCCACTCCCGTATCGAAGATCCGGCCGAGGTGCGTTATAATACCGTAGGCCATGAGTTCGAATTTACCGAGGTACGGGTTATCGATCCGGAGACCGGCGAGGAATGTCCTGTTGGCGTACAAGGCGAGATGTGTAACCGCGGTTATAATAACATGAAAGGTTACTATAAAAACGAAGCCGCTACCAATGAAGCGATCGACAAGGATGGCTTCCTGCATTCCGGCGACTTGGGCGTTCGTGATGAGAATGGAAACTTCCGTATCACCGGCCGTATCAAGGATATGATTATCCGTGGAGGCGAGAATATCTATCCACGTGAGCTGGAGGAGTTCCTCTATCATTTCCCCGGCGTGAAAGACGTGCAAGTAGCCGCTGTTCCTTCCAAGAAATATGGAGAGGAAGTGGGTGCCTTTATCATCCTTCACGATGGTGTGACGGCTACGGAGGAAGAGGTGAAAGACTTCTGCCGCGGAAAGATCGCCCGGCATAAGATCCCGAAATACATCTTCTTCGTCGATACCTTCCCGATGACCGGAAGCGGAAAGATACAGAAGTTCAAGTTGAAAGACCTCGGGCTGAAACTATTGCAAGAGCAAGGTATCACGCCGGCCTGACGATTTAGTGGACAGCTAACAGTTGACAGTTACTTTAAAATCTTCATAATGGGCGGCACGATCTTCCCGTGTTGCCCATTTTCCTAAAGAACGATGGACGGAATCAACACACTGCGTTACTCGGATTTATTTTTAGCGATGTATTTCGATGGCGGAAAGAGCTGCCTGCACCGGAATCATTCGCATGTGTTGGTGTATGTATATTCCGGAGAGATGGTAATCGACGAGAAAGGCCAAATCACCCGGTTACATAAAGGAGAATGCGCTTTCATCCGCAAGGACTTCAGCGTGCAGATGACGAAACAAGCATGGAATGGCGAGCAGTTCAAGGCGATCTTCTTGATGTTCACCATGAAGTTCCTACGCGACTTTTACAGCAAATTAGATCGAAATACTCTCCCTAAAGACGCCAAGCGAGATCAGATAAGCCTTTACAAGCTACCGTCCAACCGTCCCGATATCGTAAGCTTGTTTGAGTCGATGACCCCTTATTTCAATTCCAAGATCCAACCGACAGAGCAATTGCTGCAACTAAAAATGGTCGAGGGCGTTTATGTGTTGCTCAATACCGACAAGAATCTATATGCCTCTATCTTCGATTTTACCGATCCATGGAAGATAGACATACTGGAATTTATGGAGCGGAATTACATGAACGATATTTCCATGGAAGAAATCGCCAACTATACGGGACGCAGTCTCTCCACATTTAAACGTGATTTCAAGAAATGTAGCGCTCTCTCGCCCCGGGAATGGCTCATCCGACGCCGCCTTGAAGCCGCACATGGGCTGATACGTAAAGGAGGGCGTAAGGTCTCGGAGATTTGTTTCGAGGTAGGCTTCAAGAACCTTTCCCATTTCTCGAAAATCTATAAGATAGCGTATGGCGTACCGCCAACCGAGGATATATAATATTTATAATGGCCCACACAACAAAGCTATTTGAACCACATAACAAAGCCTCTATACCACTCCCTCCTTATCTTCGCGACATAAATAATAACAAAATGTAAATCAAATGATCATGACAAAGACAATGGAAGAGAAAGTAGCTTTAGTAACCGGTTCAGCGATGGGTATCGGACTCGCTTGCGCTGAAGCCTTCGCCAAGGCTGGATACATAACCGTATTGGCAGACATCCGTGAGCCGGGAGAACAGGTAGAGAAATTAGTAGCCGAGGGACATAAGGCCGTAGCGTATCGGTGCGACGTATCAAACACGCAAGCCGTAAAGGAGATGATCGACTGGATCGTAGTTACCTACGGAAGACTGGACGCAGCTCTTAACAACGCAGGCATACAAACACCGCAACGCCCGATGGCGGAAATCACCGACGATGAATTCGACCGTACCGTGGCTGTGGATTTGAAAGGTGTCTGGAACTGCATGCGTTATGAGATCCTGCAAATGCTGAAACAAGGCGGCGGCGCCATCGTCAACACCTCATCGCAAGGCGGAGTCACGGGATTTCCGGGGCAAGCGGCCTACATAGCCTGTAAGCATGCCGTTATCGGACTGACACGTACCGCCGCTATCGACTATGCGGCAAAGAACATCCGCATCAATGCCGTATGTCCGGGCGTTATCCGTACGCCGATGGCGGAAGACTTAATGCGGCGTGACCCTTCCTTGGAGAAGGAGCTGGTGCGCGACATTCCCGCAGGGCGGCTCGGTAAACCGGAAGAGATCGCCAACGCCGTACTTTGGCTATGCAGCCCGCAAGCGAGCTTCGTAGATGGCCATGCGCTATTGGTAGATGGAGCCTTCAGTATTCATTAAATCGCAAAACTACAGAGAACCCAATACTGCAACGGCGTTGCAGTGTTACTGCAATGCGGGTTGCAGTAACGAACCCACCGTACCCCTCAGCAAGCCTCTGCCCTAGATGGAAATTCATAGATAAAGAACACCTACTATCAACGCTTTTTCGTACCTTCGCGTCTCAACCATTTATAGTATTAATTTATGTCACAATTATTTCCAACTAATCTGCCTTATAAAGTGGCAGATATGAGTTTGGCTGAATTCGGTCGCAAAGAGATCGAGATCGCCGAACACGAAATGCCGGGATTAATGGCGCTACGCCAGAAATACGCCGATCAGAAACCCTTGAAAGGCGCACGTATCACCGGCTCACTGCATATGACTATTCAGACGGCAGTGTTAATCGAAACATTAGTTGCGTTGGGAGCGGACGTTCGCTGGGCTAGCTGTAACATCTTCTCCACACAGGACCATGCGGCAGCCGCTATCGCGGCGGACGGCGTACCGGTATTCGCTTGGAAAGGCGAGACGCTGGAGGAGTATTGGTGGTGTACGGACATGGCGCTTCGTTTCCCGGAAGGTAAAGGCCCTCACATGATTGTTGACGATGGAGGTGACGCTTCCTTGCTGATTCACATGGGCTATCGTGCGGAGAACGATGCGGAGACCATCAACCGCAAAGGCGGGAATCATGAGGAACAGGTAATTCTAGATACATTAAATCGTATCCTTCAAGAAGATAACAGCCGTTGGCACCGTACGGTAGCCGAGATGAAAGGTGTGTCGGAAGAGACGACCACCGGCGTTCACCGTCTGTATCAGATGATGGAGAAAGGTGAGTTGCTGGTTCCGGCTATCAATGTTAATGACTCCGTGACGAAATCCAAGTTCGATAACTTATACGGATGCCGTGAGTCTTTGGCGGACGGCATCAAGCGGGCTACGGACGTGATGATCGCCGGCAAGGTGGTAGTCGTAGCCGGATACGGTGACGTAGGTAAAGGCTGCTCTCACTCCATGCGCTCTTACGGGGCCCGTGTACTCGTGACTGAGATCGATCCGATCTGCGCCTTGCAAGCCGCTATGGAAGGTTTCGAGGTCACGACCATGGAAGAGGCCGTGAAAGAGGGTAACATCTTCGTTACAACCACCGGAAACTGCGATATCATCACGATCGAGCATATGACACAGATGAAAGATCAATCGATCGTATGTAATATCGGTCATTTCGACAACGAGATCCAAGTGGACAAGCTTGTCAACTATCCGAATATCAAGCACACGAATATCAAACCTCAAGTGGACAAATATACGTTCCCGAACGGAAACTCCATCTTCTTATTGGCAGAGGGACGCTTGGTAAACTTAGGTTGCGCTACGGGACACCCGTCATTCGTAATGAGTAACTCGTTCACGAACCAAGTGCTTGCCCAAATGGACTTATGGCAAATGGCTTATGAGGTAGGTGTATACCGCTTACCGAAACGCTTGGATGAGGAAGTTGCCCGCCTACACTTGGAACGTATCGGCGTGAAATTATCTACATTATCACAAAAACAAGCTGATTATATCGGCGTACCGGTAGAAGGACCGTACAAGGCCGATCATTACAGATACTAATTAATTGAAAATTGAAAGTTGAGAATTGAAAATGAAGGGAGGAGAGCTCCTGTAGTTCTCGATTCTTAATTTTCAATTTTCAATTCTTAATTTTCAATTACCATGCGTTTCGCTATTCTCTCCCCCATTTATCCCTATCGTGGCGGTATCGCCCAATTCAGCGGGATGCTCTATACGGAATTAGTAAAAGAAGGTCATGAAGTAAAGGCTTTCAACTTCAAACGTCTTTATCCGGATATCTTATTTCCCGGCAAGACTCAATACGTAGAAGCGGGAGACCGTGCGATCGAAATCGAGAGCGTGCGAGTATTAGATAGCGTCAACCCGGTTAGTTATTTCAGTACCGTAAACGCCATTCGTTCCTATGCGCCGGACGTACTGATTATCTCTTACTGGATGTCCTTTTTCGTTCCCGGATACGCCCACGTAGCGAATCGGATGAAAAAGCATTGTAAGGTAATCACCCTTATCCACAATGCGATTCCCCATGAGCCGCGTTTCTTCGACAAGCCTTTAGCTTCGTTACTTTTCAAGCAATGCCATGGCTTTATCGTGATGAGCGATAACGTGCGGTATGATTTGCGGAAACTTTACCCGGGCGCTAAATATATCCAGAACCCACACCCGCTTTACAATCATTTCGGGAGTAAGATCAACAAGAACGAGGCGTGCCGGAAATTAGGAATCCATCCGTCCAAAAAGAATCTTCTATTCTTTGGACTGATACGGGATTATAAAGGATTAGACCTGCTGATAGAAGCGATGGGACAGCTTAACGAGGATTACCATCTCATTATAGCCGGCGAATGTTACGGTAGTTTCGAGAAGTATCAGACCTTGATCGATGCATCTCCGGCAAAAAAACGTATATTCGTCCACTGTGAATATATCAGCGACGAGGAAATCCCCATTTATTTCTCAGCGGCGGATGCCTTGGTACTCCCCTATCGCTCCGCCACTCAAAGCGGTGTCGTATCCGTAGCCTACAATTACGATTTACCTATGTTAAGTACTCCCGTAGGCGATTTCAAGAACAGCATCGAAAAGCCGGGTACAGGCATCGTAGTGCCTGAGATATCCGCAACGGCCCTCGCCCAAGGTATCGAGGAACTTTTCACCCCCTCACAGCAAGCCACCATCCCTGCGAACATATCCAAAGAAAAAGCAGCCCTCTCGTGGGAAACCCTAACGAGAAAACTGCTCGATTTTATCAATAGCGGTTTCATCTAGTTGTAGAGACGGGGCACACCCCGTCTCTACAACCAACCGGAATTTATATCTCTTTTTGCTTTCTAGCTTTCCAAACCGAATATCCTACCGCACCAATCAATAACAACAAGATAATCAACGAACTAAAAGAAGTAATATAAGCCGCCGTAATATAACCTTGCGGTCTAAACTCAAATACGATCTGATGCTCTCCCGCAGGAACTAACATAGCCCTTAATATCCAATCCGCCCGGAAATGCGGAGCGGGCTTCCCATCAATCGTAGCCTCCCATCCCGGTTGATAATAGATCTCAGAGAATACCGCTAATTGCTCAGAATTAGCCTTCGTCGTATAAACTAATTTATTGGGACGATAACTATCCAATGTTATCGTAGCGGTAGAGTCCAATTGAGGCGTGAAACCTTTCACCTCATTGGCGAAACGTTTATCGACAACCGCCGTCGTTAACGGATTAATCGTATTCAACGCCGCTATTTCCGCATCCGCATTCTCCACGACCTCCACTTTATCCACAAACCAAGCGTTGCCGAAAGCGAACGGATTTCTCAAAGGCGGTTGCTCCGGATTATAGATAATATAACGTGTATTTAGCATATTCAAGGACGGGCAAGCAGCGAACGCCCCCATCAAATCCTCCGCAGTCTGCGCTTTCTGGAAAGCCCCGATAACCGAGTTAAGCTCTCCTTGCAGACGGTGGTCGATCAGTTCTTGGTACCGTCTCAGCTTCGCGGCGTAATAACCACCGACGGAATGGTGATAGTACGAGGTCGTTGTCTCCAAGAAAGGATTATTCAAATTCAAGACACGATAAGAAAGGTCCTTATCCTTCATGATTTCTTGATCGGCTACCGTCTCTTTATATACCTCTGTAGGTTTCTGGCGGATAAAGTTACTATCGTTCAAATATCGTTTATCCACCGTCCATAAATCAACCAACATCAAGACCGCAACGCCGATCCCTACGAATGTCGCCACCTTTTTCCGATCTTTCGAGGTATAGAACCAGAACAACAAAGCCGCCCCTAATAAGATAAAGACCAAAGAGCGCAACGCATCCGCCGAAGCCAAGGAAGCACGATCCATTAACAAGGCGTTGTAATACCAATCCGGCAACTGATATTGAGCGTCGAAAGAAGAACGGAAATCCAACAGCATACTCGGCATCAACCAAAGGATTAAAGAAAGCCCCCCCGTGATAGCCAAAGCAGCGATCAATCCTCTCTTCAACAAGGCATCGCTCACGGCCTCGGATAACACCTCTTTCAATCCCCATATAGCGATAATAGGAAATACCATACCCGGAATAACCAATGCCATCTCTACGGTACGGAACTTATTATACATCGGCAAGTAATGGAACATAAAGTCATTGAAGCTATCAAAATTACGTCCCAATGCCAGCAATATCAAAAAGACAGAACCTCCGAATAACCACCATTTCATCGGATTCCGGATCACGAACATTCCCAGAACAAACAAGAAGCAGACCAATGCCCCGAAATAAACCGGCCCGGAAGTAAATGTCTTCTCTCCCCAATAGGTAGGAGCCTGTACCTCTTTTCCGACTTGAGCGCCTTTCGCCCTTAATTCCTTATATAACTCAGAATCCGGGCCTAGCATTCCACCCGAACTTCCACCATAGGCATTCGGTACCAACAAGGTCAACAACTCCCCTTTTCCATAGCTCCAAGCGAACGCATAATCCTTGTCCAAGCCGGAAGAGATCTTCTCGCCCGAAGGGGTCGTTGTCGTTAATTCCGTAGCCCCACGGATAGAGTTCTGTCCTAAATCCCATTGAGCATACATATTCTGGGCATTCGGCAACACCGCCAATATCACGCATCCAGCCATAATAGCGGTTACCGTACCCAGTTCTTTATAAGCTTTTTCCTTCAGTTTATTGAACAAATATCCCAAATAAACGAAGAAGCAAAGTAATAATAAATAATAAGTGATTTGCAGGTGCGTATTCGCGATAGAGAAAGCGACACCCAACAAGAACACGACCGCCCCCCATAAATACTTACGCTTGAACAACAGGGCCATACCCGCCAACGTTAATGGCATATAAGCGATTACATACGCTTTCGTGACATGGCCGGCCTCTATAATGATCAGATTATAAGACGCTAAAGCGAAAGCGATGGCACCAGCGATCGCCAACCACCAATTTACGCCCATGACACACATCAAGATATAAAAACAGACGAATCCGGTAAACACCATCCCCGCATCCATATATCCCAACGCTTTTAAAGGCTTCTCCACTAAAAGATATCCGGGAAACCGTGGAGCCGGATTGCCATATCCCGACACATAAGGCATTCCGCCAAACATGGCATCGGACCATGCGCTGAATTCTCCCGGTTGGGCCGTCTTCTCATATTCATCCATCTGGCTATTCCCCATACCGATAGCCTTTTCCGTATCCCCTTGCCGGACTACCTTACCTTCAAATACGGCCGGAGAAAAATAAATCACCGTCAATACCAAGAATACGGCTATCGCAGCGATATGTTTTCCCCATTTACTCATTATACTCCGCATAAAACTTATCTATAATTTATTGTTTATACTCTACCTTTAAACCATTTGGCAAAATAGAATCTCACGGCGAACCAACCATGCAACAGAATCGTCGACACCTTGCCATAATACTTACACATGACCTCATATCGCTCCTTTAAGGAAGCTTTCCGGTTCACACTACTTAACCCTTCCTCCAAAAAATTAGACAGGATCAAACGTGTATTATGTATTCTTTTCGATCGTCTCAGACATTGGATACACCAATCATAATCCGCCGTCAAACGGTATTCCATATTATATAACGGAGCGATCTCCCGTTTTGATATAAACGACTGGTGACAAACCAACATTCCCATCCGGAAACTCTTCCAAGTCAGTTTCTCCGGAGCTTTCAACCTGCGCATCCCTAACGATCTACCCTCCGCATCAACGATCCGGGTCTCTCCGTAAATCACGTCAGGCAAAGATACTTTCTTTTTCAAAGACGCCACAATTCTTTGCACGGTATCTGCGGTATAAAGTGTATCACCCGCATTCAAGAACCACACATAGTCCCCCGTAGCCAGCTTCAATCCCTTATTCATAGCATCATACAAGCCTTTATCAGGCTCGCTTATCCAAGAAGCGATACCGGACTCATATTGCTTGATGATCTCCACGGTCTTATCCTTCGACGCTCCGTCAATCAATATATACTCAATATTCGGATACGACTGGCTAAGTACGCTCAATATCGTACGCTCCAGCCATCGCTCCGCATTATAGGTGATCGTTATGATCGAAAATGTAGGTTGCTGATTCATTTCCATTATCTCTTATAAATTTCCGACTTGTCTCACACGATATTTTTGTAAAGGATGCTTAGGAGAAGACGGATATAATCTCTCTAGTAGCCCATCCTCTAACATTCTTGGTATAACCCGATTAATTAAATAAGAAGCCTCTCTATGAACAGCTTCCGCTATTATTTCCAGAGCTACATAATCCTCACAAACAGATAGTATTAACCTCGACAAATCCTCATAACGCATATATTTCTTACTTTCATCCTTCTCCAGTTTGCTTTCATCTTTTTGAGGCTTGCTTTCATCCTTCTTCAGTTTGCTTTCATCCTTTTGAGGCTTGCTTTCATCCTTCTCCAAAAACAGCAAACGGTACCTAGTTCCCCGGCCATTTCCTATAGACTCCAAAAAACCAGCATTGCACATACTTTTCAGTAGCTTTGTAATATTTGAGCTATGTTGGTTCAAAATATATTGAAGTCTTTCATTAGATACTTGTTTTTCAGAGTAACAAAGAGCCAAAACCGTGAATTGATCATATGGAATTCTTTCAATTTCCCGTCCAAACAGACGCTTAAGTTCTTCTAAGACTTCCTCTGGATACAAACTTTCCATCGGTAAATTCAACACCACCCGATCCGGGTGACTTTGCTCCTCTACAAATGGAGGTCTCCAATTCGCATTTTTCCAACCCATAAAAATCTTATTCACCCCACTTCCTGCTTTCTCAGAGAAGCCAATCAGCATAAACATCTTTTGCAAGCTCTTATTACGGCATATACTTTCACCTCCGGCATAATACTGGGCCTTACTCACTAGCAGTGTTCCGGGATTTTTAAATACATAACGATCTTTCCATTGTTCTATCGTTATATTTCCTTCCTCCATATAATCACAATGCACCAATGTATTTACAAATGCCTCACGTAAAGCGACATGTGTGGTAGTATCTTCCAATCTCACACCATTCTCCAAACGGAATGGCTTAGGCAGTACAGATGATAATTTAGGATACACACGCCGATAAAATTGAAAAAGATTCGCTTCCCAAGTTCCATCCATACAAATGCGATCTGTCCATCTAACATTCTCATCTACCGACATTTTTTCCTGATAATCCGGAAAATAAGATGGAGCACATTCATTATCCGTTATACTTTCTGTCCTTCCAAACATTAATATACCCGCTAAAGTAAACCCTTCTTGACCTGTTTGCCTATCTTGTCGATATCCTCCCAATTTTCTCAAAAAAGCCATATCATCAAGTGTCAACCAAGGGTGATCTGGCTGACGACTAGAAAGTAGCAGTCGATATTGTTTAAGTGAGTCCAAATCAATATCTTCCATTGAATAATTACATAAAATACGAGAATCTCTCGGATGTTCCTCATCCGCATCGGCAATCATTCTGCGAACTTCCGTATCCGTACATTTATAATCTCCCTCATTATTTCGTTTATAAGTATGTCCATTCAAGGGATTTCTTGTTAAATATACAGGACGTTGTGAACGAGATGCTCTCGGAACATAAATCAGCAAAAGAGATTTTCCTCTATAGTCTACCTCTTGAATATTCTTGTCAGTAAGTAAATTAACATTAACGCAATCCGGATTATTCAATTGGTTACAAATGATTTGCCGATAAGACACAATTTGCTCTGGAAGAAGTCCCTCCACAAATAGTGCCCCATTTTTCTCCTTTATTCCCAGAACGATAGTTCCTCCATCTGTATTCGCAAATGAAGAATACGTTTCCCACACACTATTTGGGAATCCGGCACGAGCGGTCTTAAACTCTAAATCGACAGCCTCTTGACTACGTAACAAGCTATCCACATATTCTACAAAATCCCACTCGTCCACCTTAATCCATTCAGGCTTATGCTGATCGTCCATTTATTCCATTTTTCCACAAATGTAGCAATTTTCATTTGCTTTCAATCACCTACCAACAAGCATTCATTCTTACTTCGATATGCTGATCTTCTTTCACGCTATTTTCTCTTATTACACAGGCTCTGATACAAAGCTATATATTTTTCGGCAATAACCGATTCCCTATAACAATCATGCACCTTGCGGACGCAAGCCTCACTAAATCGAAAAGTCTCTTGGTTGTCAATTATCCACTTAATCCCTACAGCCAAATCATTTGTATCCTTATATTTAGCTACATACCCATTCTTCAAATGATCTATCATCTCCGGAATCCCTCCTGTCTCAAATCCCACACAAGGCGTACCGCATGCCATCGACTCCATAATCGTATTGGGTAAGTTATCCTCCAACGAAGGAATAACGAACATATCGGCACAGGCATAAACGGAAATCATAGAGTCTTGATCCGATATATATCCCAGCGTATTCACCTTAAAAGGAAACTGGCTAATCAATTCTTCCGAGCTATTTCCCATCAACACGATTTCTATGCGATCTTGGTATTTCTCTTTTAGTTTTTCGCAAGCCTCGATCAAAAAAATCGCTCCTTTCCGGGTATCTGAAAGCTTAGCGGCGGCAAAAAGAAGAAGGAACTTATCTTCCGGCAGGCCGAATCGTTTACGGGCCACCTGCTTTTCCATACGCTTAAAGGCTGTCACGTCAATCGGGTTAGGAATCGAGGTAAAACAGGCTGTTCTCAACCAATTGCCTTTTTGGGCCTCTTCCATTATCCATCGGCTACAACCGACAAATGTAATCTTAGATAACCCTATTTTCCCTTTCTCCTTAAAAACAGAAGCCGCTAAATCAAAAAACGGATTTCGTTTCAGCATCGGGCACTGATAACAATTCGATATATACTTCTCACATCCTCCCGGATAATGACAAATAGCCGTAGCTGGCCACAAATCATGCATAGTCCACACAATAGGTTTTCCGGTATTTACTAATTTCTTAATATCAGAAAGAGACAAAAATCCTTGATTCACCCAATGCAGATGAATCACATCCGCCTGTTGCACTAATGGGTGCTTCGATAAGTCCGTGCCTGTATTGGCTATGGAAACTTGAAAGAGGTTCTTCTTGCTAAAGAAGTTACAGATAAAGATTATCAGTCGTTCCCAAATGAAGCGAAAAGAATTAAGCCTATGTGAAGTCCATGAATTATTTACAGAGAAAACTTTTACATGGTCTGTTTTCCGATCCCGTACTAACATAGAAACCTCTACACCAGATTTACCCAATGCTTTCGCTAGTCGGTTCGCAGCGACTGCCGCTCCACCGGTTAATTCAGAGGTATTTAATATCAATATCTTCATGACTTCTCTATTATTTTCCAATAACCATTTTTCCTAGCTCCAATGCGTTCAATCCAACCATGCTCTTTCAACTTTTTTATAAGCTTCCGGATATACTGCTCTGTCAAATCCAAACGATTTGCTAAATCTATTTGACGGATAGTAGGCTCCTCTCGCAAGATCTGATATACCTCCCGTTCCATATCCGACAATTCATTTATCCGCTCATTTATCCGCTCATTTATCCGCTCATTTATCCGCTCATTTATCCGCTCATGAGAAAAAGTCAAGTATAAAAAACCCATCTTATGCTCATATACAGGAGCGGATAATCCTTCTGCCAAGCAGTTGTCAATAATACGTTGTGTTCCCCGTCCCCAACTCTCAATAAAGCCAGCTTTGTAAAAAACATCCGCTATCAACTTATTATGAGGTCTAGAGGGGTGAGGACGAGACAAGTCCTCAACCGTAATATCGTGCAAACGAGCTTCATTCCCTATCACCAGCTTGTCCTCGTAAACACGTACCTGAATTTCGGAAGAAACAAAATATTCTCGATGGATAATCGAATTCAATAAGGCTTCCCGCAGAGCCTCGTAGGGATAAACCAGTTTCTCACGCCTATGAATCCCCTCATACGATATATAACTTAATAAATATTTCGTTCGCAATATATCCAAAGCCCGATCCACCTGCTGAATCAGATTCCCCTCGATAATATCGGTTGTCAGTACCTCCGTATCGGTAAGGAACTTTCCTATTTTAATACGAGCTTGTAACACATATCTCTGCACATTCTTTCCAAACAAGACTACAGCGGCTCTCTTGAAACGGCCTCCTACAACCAAATTCAACCGCTCCATCAAAGCCAGCAGATCCGTTTCCTGCTCGATGGAAGGAACCCGGTCTTTAGCCAATAGCTTAAAACGTTCTACCGTATCGGCATCTATGTCCTCCAATGAGAAATCCTCCTCGATCACACTTTCCCATGTCAAACCCATTTTCGCAGCCAAAAACATATTTAGCTGATTCCCTTGTAGCTCGGAAGTAACGCTTCCACTCCGGGTATAATACCGTCCATGCACGGAAATCGGCATGGCAGAAGGTTGGACTTCTATTTCCAAATATTCTTTACCGGCCTTCTCCCTCAAATGGATAAGAGGCATAATACCCGTTTTCTGAGCAATAAAGTTCGGCAGTTTCTCAATCAACTTCTTTGGCTGCTCTATCCCTACAACTTCTCCTTTATCATCGATACCGATATATAATACACCACCCTCCGTATTACAGAAAGCTGATATATAACGGGTATATTCGTCATGCCATGACTCTTTGAATTCGATATGTTGGTTTTCTTTCATATGATCTCCCAATGTTCTAATTTACGCCCGCCGATCCGTTTTAAGATTTCCAGTTCTTGCAAGCGAGCAAGATTATGTCTTATTCCACCTAACGCTGCGTTTGCTATGTTTTCACAAAGTTCTTTTTAGTCGCATAAGAATACTCGTCACTCCAACTTTCCCCAAGCTCTATGTTTTGAGACTCAGTATTCATATGATTTTTAGGCAAAGTTAATATTTATATCCAGAGAATCAAGCTCTTTACATATTACCATTCATATAAAAAAGCTGAAGCCGTTCTATCAAGGAACTAGATTAGTCTTTCTCGCCTCAAGTAACAACTGATCCAATAACTCCTTCTTATCTTTATACATAAGGTATAGTTTAGCTGCGTTTCTTCGACATTGCTCTCCTGTAAAAGAACTATTCCATATACGCATTCCTCCTGCGGATAATGATTTAAAACGAGCATCATACCACCCAACTTGAAGACCTTGCAACCAAGCCCTCAAACAAAGTTCGCAATCATCAAATTGGAATGGAGCAAACGAAAAGTCAATGTGCATCAATTTTTCCATGAACAAGTTCTTATCCAACCACATCGGCGCCCTGTCCACATGAGAAACAAATAAAAAAGATTCTTTATCCTTTCGCTCCACAACAGCACCTAAACCGAATTTATTCTCCTCATCTATCACAAAATCAGAACCATTATTCCCTCCCAAAATAGCAAGTCGTGGATATTTCGAGAAATAGGATAACGCTTCTTCTACCCAATGAAGATCTTCAAAATCATCATCATCTTGCAAAAGCGCAATATATTTCCCATTCGCAAAACGAATCGCTTTATCATACATGACATTTTCGTACAAATCATTTGCCCTAATCACAAATTCGTTAGCCCGCTGCATAAACAAAGATAAAGCGTTCATATGTTTAAAGTCGGAACCGTCGTCTATAACAATGATCTCAGAGGAGGGCCACTCTCTCAGCTTCTTCACAATATGTATTACTTGGCGACTTTTATTATGAGACTGTATGATAAAAGTCACATTTGGAGTATTATTATAACCCTTACTCAGCCAACCATCATATGTTTTTTTATTGTTTTTAATATTCGTTTTCTTCACCAACGACCAATAAACTCTATCGATAAATAAACCTAATTCCATACATCAATCATTATTTAACATATAACGAAAATACTCACTACAAGAGACCGGAAAGTAAAGAGCACGCAAGAATGAGAACACCATGTTATGTTCTTTGGAATAAACAATTTTATTTCTCAACCTCACACAAATACATTCTAATCTCAAAAATGACATAAAAGACCGGCCAGACTGATATAAAGCCATCAAGCAGGCATCATCTTTCGCTATCGCTTCTTTAGGAAGAGACGATAATAATTCATAAACTTGAGAAAAATAAGACCGAATGAAGGGGCGTAGACTACGATATTGAAAATATGTTTGCTTGACCATCCTTAATATATTCAGTAATGTCTTACTATAATTGGAAGGCTCTCCATAAGTGGCCGCCGAGATATGCCGTCGCTGATGAACTAAAACACAATCACAGAACGATATGCTATCATAAGCAGCCGCTATGATCTGAAAAAGATGGTCATACATAAAATGAGGAGACCAGATATTTATATCCGGTATCATCGCTATAAAATCTTTCTTAAATAGCATCGTATGTCCAGCTAAAGAACTCACATAAACAACCCTTTCCAAATTAAAGTTAGGGATACGTTGGTCAAAATGAATTTTGATTCCTTCACCATTAGCAAAGGGTTTGGAGAAACCCGAGGATAACATCTTATTTCCAATCATTCCGATTTGCCGTTCAATCTTATATGGCTCCCAAATATCATCTTGATCGGATAACGCTATATAATCTCCTGTCGCACGTTTTATCGCCGAGAAAAAATTCTCATTCACGCCAATAGATCGCTTATTCTGGAATATTTTCACAAAATGATACCGTTGCTGATAACTTTTCAAGATGTCCCATGTGTTGTCAATAGAATGATCATCCTGTATAATAAATTCATATATAGGATATGTTTGATTTATAATGGAATCTATTTGCTCAATCAAGAACTTCTCTCCATTATAAGTACACATCACGATAGATACTGTTTCATGCTCTTGCATACACCACGTCTAAATTAATCAATTTTCCCGAGCTATTCCCACTAAGACAATGTTTAGACAATCTTAGAAGCCTCAACCAAACACACACCAACTTCCCTTAATCTCTATATTTTGAGCTGTAAAGCTCATAAGATTTTTAGGCAAAGTTAATATTTATATCCAGAATCAGATCTATTTAATAACATATTCCCCAGATCTGCCTATTATACCATGGACAACTCCAAGAATAAATGATTTCATTTTTCTCATCTTATCCGTTTCTGCCATTAATATGCCTATAGGTCTCCAAAAACAATAAATCTTCAAGAACCATATGTAACCTTCATATTCTTCCCTTGAGTACAATCTATACAGAAGGAAATAATTTCTTGTCAAATAATATGTACGAGTCGCTGGATAGTTGGGTGTAACCTTTTCTTTACCAAAGAGCCTATAGGCAAGAGGATAGCCAAGTTGATGATTCATCTTAATGGAGTTTACTTTAACGATCTTATACCCTCTTTTTCTAATCCGACACGCAAACTCACAATCTACCGCATCAATAAAAAAATCTTCACGAAACAATCCTATTTCCTTAAATGCAGAAAGAGGATGAATTGTACCAGACGTTATAAAGCCAGTTACTATTGAATAGACCGCACCATCACCACCATCCCCTACACAATATGCAAAACAAGCTTGATCCTTATATTCAACAACACGCTTTTTATATTCAAAGAACATATTTTCAGAGAAAGAACTGTCTTGATCCATAGTTAACAAATGAGTATATTCATTCTCAAGCGCATATTTAACAACTTCATTCAAAGCTTTTCCTATACCTACATTTTTATTCTCGCCCAACAATAAGACATTCTTATTCCCCAATAAATCAATACAACTATTAATAGATATATTACTATCAGGAGTATTATTCCAAATAACCAATTCATCCAAGTAAGGCAAATATGTTAATATATTTTTCCATACTACCTCATCGGGATAATACAAAACTACTACACCCAACAATTTCATAATTTTTCCTTTACTTCCTTATAGCATATTAATCTTTCAATAATTCATATGTCAATCGACGATATTGCTCCTCATAACTTAACACCATGCTATTCTCTTTTAACATCAGTTCCTCAGTCAACGGTTCTACTACAGAAAGAGCATACTGTAACCTTGCAACTAAATCCTCTGGATTGTCAACACTAAAACAATTTCCATTTTCATATTCTTGGATGAGGCTAGAAGCTCCGGCACATGAAGAACATAACGTATAACATCCCGCAAGCAAAGCCTCGTTCACAACTGCGCCAAATGGCTCATAAATACTCGGTAAAACAAAGATAGCACCTAAATTATAAAAAGCCATTAATTCTTCTCCTTCTTTTTTTCCAACAAAAAAAACAGAGTCACTAATATGTAGCTCCTTAGCTTGCCTCCTTAATTCATCTTCCAAGTTCCCCTCCCCTACAACTATTAAAACCACATTCTTCATTTTTAAACTGATTTGCGCATAACAGTCTAACAGTAAAGAAATATTTTTCACTTTAACTAAACGACCCACAAATAGAATTACCTTTTTATCTTGTAGCAAGCTTTCTTTTAAAATCTGGCGAGAACGAGGCAAAGCTCTCTCTAAACTCTTCCTGAAATTCTCATCCGACTGGATAATAGGGAAATATAAATATTTAGCCTTATAAAATAAATGTTCCCGATACCAGTCAAAGGCTTTTCTGTCTGCCAAAATAATCCCATCAATAAAATTAAGCAGTATAAATCTAGTCAACTTCTTGATTATCCCAACCGACTTTGCCATATCCACATTATCATCACAAATTGTATAGATCTTCACTTGTCTTCGAAACAGCCATTTATGCAACAGCACCAATAATCCTAATAGATTATATTCCGAAATCAACACAACATCAAATCGACTAAGACTCAATATCTTCCACACATCCAACCTTAAGTTTTTCACACCACAAAAACCCGGTTGCAAAAACATCGGCATAAAAGCCAATCGCCGCCTCATCTTCTCCTTATTAAAAGACTGCTCCAACGGATCCTCAAATTCAAAATAAAAACTAGCATCAAACTCCTTATTCAAAGAATTAAAAAAATCTATTCGATAAGGAGCTATCGCCGGATGAAAAACCACAAGTTTCTTTTTCATTTCAAAATGCGTTTTATCTTTTCGGAGTTCCATACTTTCCTATTTGTCTCCAACTTCATTTTCCAATAAGAACGTCTTTCCGGATTTCCCAACAATAAGAATTGAAGAATACGAATATAACTTTTCAACTGAGTAATAGCAAAGATCAATCGGCAGCCAAAGATACCATAAACCTTCCGAAAATAAATATATTGTCCCTCATATAAAAAATAAAGACGAGATTGCTTTATATAAGAAGCACGACCCTCCAAATGTGTGATCTTTGCTAAGGGGACAGAATAAATATCAAATTTAGCTTTATGGATCCGATGACACAACTCTGTTTCTTCATAGTTCATAAAGAACTCAGGAGCAAAAGCACCTACCTGAGATAAAACAGATTTCCTCACCATCAGGTCTGCACCAACAATAGAAGCAACCCGTATGGGTTTATTTGAAACATTGAAAAATATAGATCGAGGATGAGATAAAGAGATTGGCGATATGTACATAATAGATAGTAGCTCCCAAAAGAAAGACGGATATTTACGGCTAAACGAGGTTGTCGGCTTATTATCCTCATCATACAAATTCCCCCCACAAGCTCCTATTTTATCCGAGGATCTTAAAAATGAATATAATTCGAAAAGAGCATTATTCAACAATAGTGTATCAGGATTCAAAAACAAGATACAATCACCTTTCGCTTGATCAAGAGCCAAATTATTAGCTTTTCCAAAACCCAAGTTATCATCTGCTTGAATACAAATAACCTCTGGATATTGTTTCCTTATCAAATCCAAGGAATAGTCACCAGAAGCATTATCCACAACTATAATTTCATAGTCTACCCCTGTTGTATTTTCCTTAACAGACTTAATACTATCTATTACCAACGAAGCTGTTTTATAATTTACATATACAATACTAATCATACCGACTCCCCCAAGAAAAGCTTTTTAACATCTTCCTCAAATTCAGCCTTTTCCATCAAAATCCGACTCCTATAATAATTAAAGTCAGAGAAACATTTCTCGTAATCTGCCAATACATTTCTTATCAAAGAAATGACATCTTCCTTAGAAACTTTCTTCTCATCAAGCTTATAAATATCCGGAATTGGAATATCTTCGTAAAAATAAGCAGCTCCCCTAATTCCTGTAATAAGACAACAACCATTCAATGCTGCCTCACGAGGCAAACGGTCTTTCCCCGGATGATTACCAAAATCTATATACAATTTACTTTTCCTTAGAAGCTCTACTAACTGTTTACGTTTAAGACCTTGTATAGGACGCCATTCTAAGTCAGGAGACAAACGTATTAATTGCCTAGTATATTCCATACCTTTTGCTGGATTATATAACACGATATTCTCACGTCCTGAAACTTTAGGTATCTCATAAAATTCCGTATTGATATAATCTTTTAAAGGCAATACATATTTAAACCCTTTCGTATAAAGAAAATGATGAGCATATTCCGACTGATACAGGGACACATACCGTTCTGAAGAAAGGCTATTTAAAGAAATCCGACCTCTCTTATCCTCTGGACTTGCATATCCCTTAAAATTCAGAATGAAACGATCTACAAACATTCGTTTACTCAAGTCAAACAACTCTTTTAATGGTAAATTAAACATACAACCATTATAAAAATTGTCCACACTCAACCACCATAAGTAAATGCGAGCATATTTGATGTCTATATGATGTTTAAACAATGTTTCTGGCAATACGACAATATTGTCTTCTCTATCGACAATTTCCAAACTCTGTTGAATATTATATCTCTTAAAAGCATCCGGGATTGCCGCATCTGGTTCACCTATATAATAGATATAAGCCTCCGCACCATTATTCCTCAACACATCTACCAATTGATGCAATAACTCCGTCCCACCTGTTACAAAATTTGCAGGACAATAAATATAAATCTGATGTTTTAAAATTCTAGCCTGTATCATACAATGACAACTTTTTCTACTATCTGGTTCATATCATAATATTTGTATTCAGCTAAACGTCCCCCAAAACAAACATGTTTTTCACGATCTGCCAAATATTTATATTTTTCAAACAAAGTTGTATTCCTTTCATCATTAATAGGATAATAAGGATCTGCACCTTCTTGCCAAGAGATAGGGTATTCACGTGTAATAACAGTCTTAGGCTGCGTCCCAAATTCAAAATGTTTATGCTCGATAATCCTTGTATAAGGAATATCAGCATCTGTATAATTTATGACTGCATTACCTTGATAGTTATCAATATCTAATAATTCTTGTTCAAAATATAAACTTCGAAAATCCAAATGTCCTTCACTAAAGGTAAAATATTCATCAATTCTACCAGTATACACTATTTGATTTGCTAACGCCTCAAAATATGGACGATCCTTAAAAAAATCAGCATTACAAAGCACCTCACACCCTTCCAATAGCTTTGATATAAGACCATTATATCCTCCTGCAGGAATACCCTGATAAATATCAGAGAAATAATTATTATCAAAAGTATATCGAGGAGGTATACGTTTTATTATGAAAGCGGGTAAATCACGAGGGCTTTTTCCCCATTGCTTCTCCGTATATCCTTTGATCAATTTCTCATAAATATCCTTTCCCACAAGAGATAGTGCTTGTTCTTCCAGATTCTTAGGGTCATCAATCTGCACTTCTGTGCGTTGACGTTCAATTTCAGCTTTTGCTTCCGCAGGAGTTTTGGTACCCCAAAGCTGATAAAAAGTATTCATATTAAAAGGCAGATTGTATAAGACATTCTTATAATTAGCCAATGGAGAATTTGTGAATCTGTTGAATTCAACGAATGAATTTACAAAATCCCATACTTTCTTGTTAGAAGTATGGAATATGTGAGCCCCATACTTATGTACATTGATTCCTTCTATACTTTCACAGTATAAATTTCCCCCAACATGAGAGCGTTTATCTATTACAAGAACCTTTCTACCGAGGCTTTTATATTTATATGCAGACAAAGAGCCAAACAACCCCGCACCAACTATTACTACATCATATCTTGCCATCTTGTTACGATTTAAGTCCTTTAATAAAAACAATACTCTCCTTAAATATCTTAGAACCTGTTAACCAAACAAATAATATATACAATATTGCGACTAAGATAATCTTTAAGATCAATAGAAGCAACAGATTCTCCATATTTTTTGTGATAAAGAAAACGATACTTATTGAGGATAAAGTCAATACTAAATATGGCATAATGTCACATAATACACTTGACAAACGAATAGGAACTAATTTACTCAAATAAACATGCCACATTAACATCCAAATAATAGAATACACACCTACGTAACCTGCTGTCATCGCTAAAATTCCGTACCTTGTCATATAAAAAGCCAAGAAAAATTGAATTAATCCTATTACAACATGATTATTTAAGTAGAAATCAGAACGTCCACAACTAATAACAATTTGTGAATATAAGACTTGAATAGGAGATATAGCTCCCCAAATACATAATAACTGCAATATAGAAATACTATTAGACCATTTTTCACCAAGTATCAGAAGAACAAACTCTTTTGAGATAAAAGCCAACCCCAACATCAAAGGGAATGATACAAATGCCGTAAAGCGCAACATCTTTCTAAAAATTTTAACTTGGTAATCTTTATCTGTAGATGATCGAGCAAAAATAGGTTGTGCAACACTATTAATCATACCGCATATAACAGAGCCACCCATCGTCATCCACTTATTACCTTGAGAATAATATCCCACTTGATTTGCACTGTAAAATCGTCCTAGCAAAACAGAGAAAATATTATTATTAATTTGAGTAAACACATTGGTCAAAAACAATTTCACGCTAAAAGAGAACATTCCTTTTAGAGGCCTAAAGTCTAGCTCAAAAGTTGGTCTCCAAGGAGATATATAACATTTCAACAAAGAGCTCATTCCGACATATACCAAACTCTGAATCGCTAAAGCCCAATAAGCAAAGCCACTCACCGCTAACGACACACCCACTATTCCTGATAATAATAAAGAAACAATATCAATTTTAGCTTGTTCCTTTACCATCAGTTTTCTAAACATTACCGTATATGGAACCCCTGCTATACCAGCTAAAAAGAAACTAATAAATAACACACGAGATAATGCTATTAATTCAGGACGTTTATAAAACCCAGCAATCAAAGGCGCACTAAAAAATAAAATTACATACAAAAGCAAACCTGTAAAAACCATAAACCAAAAGACCGCATTATATTCCTTATGCGTAACTTCTTGTTTATTAGTTAGTGCCACTGTAAATCCGCTATTTATAATCGTACCTGCAATACCACTAAATATCGCCAACATCCCAACCAATCCATAATCCTCGGCATTAAGTGTACGTGCCAGATAAATACCAAACAACATCCCCAACAACTGTTGCACACCATTACTTACCCCTCCCCAGAAGAGCCCTTTCGCTGTCTTATCTTTTAATGATTGTTCCGCCATTTGATACGTATGGTAAAGTGCGGCAAAGATAAGCATTTACCTTTGGCTAACACTAAAAAAATGAAAGCTTTTCTTTGCTTTATGTATATTTACGATCTTCCGCAGATGATGTGGGAACAAAGAGTTATTGTAAAAATTCTTTTTATCCTTCGAACCCTCTTTATCTTCCATAGAAAAACACGTACGTGTTTTCTTAAAAACATGAGCAACTTTTCAAAAAAAGACGTACATGTTTTCCGAGAAACATGCACGTCTTTTTGGAGCTCTGATTATCAAATAATTATAGCGACACACAAAATCATCACCTTATTGTAATGATTTCACATATCTACTCACTGCTATTTCACACTTTTCCCCGCATAAATCCTCCGTATAATATCCACCACCTTCATACCTTCCAAGACGTTGGTCGTTATGATCTCGCCGGGGGCGCCGGAAAGGACATTGACCACGTTACGGATCACGAAGTTGTGGTTTTGGGCGGAGCCTTTGTAAGGGCCATAATCATTGCCGGGGTTGGTAGGGGCCAATTCCGGCATCTCATAATCCTTAATATGGCAATATTCTACCTCATTCATATATTGACCGCCGATTTTCACGCTGCCATTCTCGGCCACGATCAGCATGCTGCTTTCCAGATTCTTGTCCCATACCGCCGTAGAGTAGCTCAAACTGCCCATTCCACCGTTCACGAAATTAAAATTCACGAAACCGGAATCCTCAAAGGCGGTCAGTTTCTCGTGGTTGAAGTCGGCGAAACGGGTCTGGATATTACAGATATCTCCGAATAGCCAGTACATAATGTCGATGAAATGGGAAAATTGGGTGAATAAGGTACCACCATCCAAGGCAGCGTCGCCATGCCATCCTCCGGGTTTATAGTAGCGTTCGTCACGGTTCCAGTAGCAATTCAGCTGCACCATATAAATCTGGCCTAATTTTCCGGACTCAACCATCTCCTTGATCCAGACCGAAGGCGGGGAATATCGGTTTTGCATCACGCAAAATACCTGCTTGCGGAATCTCAACGAGGTATAAACCACTTTCTCTGCATCCGCCAAGGTCAAGGCCATCGGCTTTTCTATGACCACATGATGTCCGCTTTCTATTGCTTGGATCGCCATCTCGGCATGTAAACCGTTGGGTGTACAAATATTCACCACATCTATATCCAATCCCAAACGGAATAGTTCATCTATATTCCGGGCGAAAGGGACCGCATAAGCCTCGATCCCCAGCTCCTCTTTCGGACGGATATCACACAAAGCGACCAACTCCGCCCCTTCATCCCGGGTAATCATCTCGGCATGACGCTTACCTATATGACCACAGCCGATCACGGCGAAACGTATCTTCTTATTCATAAAACACTCTTTATAGATTCTATAATATAAGCCTGCTCCTCTTCTGTCATCTCCGTATGAATCGGCAAGGATAATACGGATCGGCTCAAGCGAGAAGCGACATTCAAATCCCCGGAAATCCGGCATCGACCCCTCATCACCTCTTGCTCCTGCAAAGGCAATGGATAATAAATCATAGAAGGAATGCCTCGTTCTTTTAACGCCGCTTGTACTTGATCCCTCTTTTCTACAGCTAGCTGTACCGTATATTGATGATAAACATGCGATGAAAAGGCTGATTTTAGTGGTTTGCGTACAGCATCCAATCCGGAAAAGGCAGCATCGTATCTAGCAGCCACTTTACAACGAGCGGCGGCAAATTCATCCAAATACCGAAGCTTAACATCTAAGACAGCGGCCTGCAAGGTATCCAAACGGGAGTTGCAGCCCACCAAAGAATGATGATATTTCATCTTTTGCCCATGATTGGCGATCATTCGCAGGCGTTCGGCCAATCGCACGTCGGAAGTAAACATCGCCCCACCATCTCCATAACAAGCCAACGGTTTCGAGGGGAAGAAAGAGGTCGTACCTATAGAGGCGATCGTACCGGCTTTCTTTACCGTTCCATCCGAGAAGGTATAATTAGCACCGATGGATTGGGCATTATCCTCGATCACATATAAATTATGGCGGCCAGCGATACTCAAGATCGATTCCATATCACAACACTGGCCAAAAAGATGAACCGCGATAATAGCTCTCGTCTTTTCAGACAGGGCATCTTCTATCTTTTCCGGGTCTATATTGAATGTACCGGGATCTACATCCACTAATACCGGCACTAGGCCAAGAGCCAAAGCAACCTCAGCCGCAGCGATATATGTAAAAGCAGGAACGATCACCTCATCGCCCGAATGTAAGTCTAATGCCATCAAGGAGATTTGCAAGGCATCCGTACCGTTGCCGCACGGGATCACATAAGGAACACCTAAATAATCTGATAAATGGTTACAAAATCCCTTCACCTGAGGGCCATTGATAAAGGCACAAGCATTTATCACCGTTTGCATGGCAGGATCGATCTCACTACGCAAACGTTCATACTGCTTCCGCAGATCTACCATCTGTATCTGTTTCTCAAGCATCTTATCCATTCAAAAAATAGGGCTATCCCGTCGTTAAAACGGAATAGCCCCCTCATTATTGCGTTTATCTTATTATTTCACCTCGCTACCCGGTTTCACCTCTTTCTCCGGGGTGATAACGGCCAGCTTTCCATCGAAATTCTCGGCGGAGAGAATCATGCCCTCGGAAACAATACCTTTCAGCTTACGGGGAGCTAAGTTAGCGATAAAGCAAACTTGCTTGCCTACCAATTCCTCGGGTTTATAATGCTGGGCGATGCCCGATACGATCGTGCGTTTCTCCAGGCCATCGTCTATACGGAACTGAAGCAGCTTATCCGCTTTCGGAACCTTCACGCATTCCAGCACCGTACCCACACGGATATCCAGTTTCATGAAATCATCGAACTCAATATTCTCACGGATCGGTTTCGCCTTATAATTCGCTTCCTCATTCGCTTTCTTCGTATCCAATAATTTCTGCACTTGGGCCTCGATCACGCTATCCTCTATCTTCTCGAACAACAACTCTGCCTTGCCCAATTGATGACCGGCCTCCAATAGATCCGTAGCACCTAGGCGATTCCATCCCAACGGCTCTACATTCAGCATCTTATTCAGTTTCTCCATGCTAAACGGCAAGAACGGCTCAAAAGCGATCGCCAGATTAGCCGTAATCTGCAAAGCGATGTTCATGATCGTAGCGACACGAGGCATATCCGTCTTTGCCAACTTCCAAGGCTCCATATCAGCGAGATACTTATTTCCGATACGGGCTAGGTTCATCGCCTCTTTCTGAGCGTCACGGAAGTGGTAGGTATCCAACAGACGTTCCACGTTCTCTTTCACATCCGCGAAATCCTTCAAGGTCTGACGATCGTAATCCGTCAACTCGCCAGCCGCCGGCACCTTACCCTCGAAATACTTATCCGTAAGGACTAACGCACGATTCACGAAGTTCCCTAAGATAGCGACCAACTCGTTATTATTACGAGCCTGAAAATCTTTCCATGTGAAATCATTATCCTTTGTCTCTGGCGCATTGGCCGTCAAGACATAGCGCAACACGTCTTGCTTGCCCGGCATATCCACCAGATACTCGTTCAACCAAACCGCCCAGTTGCGGGAAGTAGAGATCTTGTCGCCCTCCAAGTTCAAGAACTCGTTAGCGGGGACATTCTCCGGCAAGTTATAAGAACCTTCCGCTTTCAGCATGGAAGGGAACACGATACAATGGAACACGATATTATCTTTACCGATGAAATGGACCATTTTAGTCTCCGGATCCTTCCACCAAGTCTCCCAGCTATCCGGCAGCAACTCCTTCGTATTAGAGATATAACCGATCGGAGCGTCGAACCATACATACAGCACCTTTCCTTCCGCCCCTTCTACGGGAACAGGGATACCCCAATCCAAATCGCGACTCACCGCACGGGGTTGCAGACCCATATCCAGCCAACTCTTACACTGCCCGTAGACGTTCGGCTTCCATTCCTTATGATCCTCCAAGATCCATTTACGCAAGAATGGCTCCCACTTATCCAAAGGCAGATACCAATGCTTCGTCTCACGCATCACCGGCTTGCTGCCACTGATAGCGGATTTCGGATCTTTCAAATCCGTCGGGCTAAGGGAAGTACCGCAAGCCTCGCACTGGTCGCCATATGCCTTCTCGTTTCCACAATGCGGACAAGTACCCGTGATATAACGGTCGGCCAAGAATTGCTTCGCCTCCTCATCGTAGTATTGCTCGCTTGTTTTCTCGATGAATTCGCCTTTATCATACAATGTACGGAAAAAATCCGAGGCCATCTGATGATGCGTAGCGGAAGTAGTACGTGAATAGATATCAAACGTGATGCCGAACTCCTCGAACGATTTCTTGATAATACCGTGGTAACGATCCACCACATCCTGCGGTGTGATCCCCTCTTTCTTCGCTCTCAACGTAATGGGTACCCCATGCTCGTCCGAACCACCAATCATCAACACTTCCTCTCCCTTCAAACGAAGGTAACGGGCATAAATATCAGCAGGCACATACACCCCGGCCAAGTGTCCGATATGCACCGGTCCGTTCGCATACGGCAACGCCGTAGTAATCAGCGTTCTCTTAAAATGTTTTTCCATACCTTGTGTTCTCTTTTTGAGGGGCAAAGATACGGAATAATTTGGTTTATTGAAAAAGATTGGTTTTTAAAAGCCACTTCCATACAGGTACTACCTCAATACGCAGGTTTCCCTCTTCTAGCACCTCCTCTTGATCCTTGCAGATGATAAGTATCCGTCTCAATGGCATAAAGCGAGACAAGGCGATCAAAGCACCCACTTCTCGCCGTCTTGTCTGCTCATCCTGCAAGGCATAGGAGACTTGCACGGCCAAGCCTTGCGCCGGCACGAAGAAATCCACTTCCACACTTTTGTTATAATAATAAAGCTCCTCGCCATACCGTTTATAAAGAGTGATAGCCACCAAGTTCTCAAGCAATTTTGTCTCAGGACGGAAAAGGAATAAGTTCAACAAGCCATTATCATAGAAATAAGTTTTTTTCGTAGTCTCCCGTTGCGAGACGGTTTCCGTGAAATTGCTGATTCCAAAAGTCAGATAAGCGTCATGCAGATAATCCAAAAAGGCCGCGACCGTCTCGCGAGAGATACGAGATCCATCCCCTTGCAGGATATTTTGCAAACGCTTCACCGCCATAGGCTGTAAAACACAGTCCGCCAGTTTCCGCACCAATAACCGAAGACTCCGCTCATTACGGATGTTATTGCGGACTACGATATCCGAATACAATATCTTTTGGTAAAGCGAGGTCAGCCACGTACGCTTATCCAAATAATCGAAACTCTCCGGCAACCCTCCATTATAGAAATAATCCTCAAAGAGGCGCACCACATCCGCCCTCGTCGGCGATAGCTCCCAATGCTCCTCCAATCGCACTTGATGATACCGAAGATATTCGCTAAAATCAAAAGGATAAACCTCCTTCATCAAATAACGCCCTCCCAAGGTAGAGGCGATCTCGCGGCTTAACATACGAGCGTTGCTTCCCGTGATAAACACACGCCGTTTCTCATCAGCCAGCCGACGGGCGAAATGCTCCCAACCCTCCACGTTCTGTATCTCATCCAAAAAAATAATGGGGTCATAGGCGAAGAGCTCC
The DNA here is from genome assembly GCF_056640955.1 of Parabacteroides sp. KHUB-02. Classification (NCBI taxonomy): domain Bacteria; kingdom Pseudomonadati; phylum Bacteroidota; class Bacteroidia; order Bacteroidales; family Tannerellaceae; genus Parabacteroides; species Parabacteroides sp. KHUB-02. The sequence goes on from NZ_JBWQEV010000001.1 coordinate 3,446,119, forward strand.
TTATAGCACTCAAGTAGAAGGTACAACTCATCTTTTCGAATATCAGCGATACGCTCATCCTCAAAGTTAATGAACAAGATCTCTTGCTTGATATGTCCGTCACGAAGCAACTCTTGTATGTATTGATAAAGCAAATAAGTTTTGCCCGCACGACGAATACCAATGAACACATAATTCCCGTTCGCTTCTATCTCCAACTCCCGGGGCAACAGCCGCACCTGACTGATGAAATCCTGTTGCCGTAAGATAATTTGTTTAATAACGTCCTTCTCCATGACAAAGCCCTCCTTTTGGTTCTATAGGGTAAAGATACGAACAAATTCTATACGTGGCATATTTCCCGTAAAATATGCCACTTATAGACGACATATTTCTCACAAAACATGCCACGTATAGATTGCATCTGTATTATAACGATCCTTGGCATAGAGAGCTCTCATGTCTTGTCCTTTACATTAGAGATTAAAACTTCCCATGTCTTACAAACTTTTCCTGCCGCTATATACACCACATACGCTCGCATGCGGTAAGCGGGGAATTGCCGATTGATATCAGCGGCATATCTTCTCACCTGATCGGCATCTTCGGGACGAATGACCTTCAAGGCCTCTACCATGGTAGCGTCTTTCGCCTTGAAATACTTGAACTCCACCACCCGGCAATCGTTGTGGAAGGCGGTGCCCGATATGCCCGTCAATACCAGATCCGCACGGCCGCTTGGCAAGTTCTGCTCCACGGCGAAGGTATAGCAGTTGCTCAAGTAACGACTCAGCACCTCGTAGAAAGAGCAACGAATAAAGTTCTCGTTGATCTTGTCGAATACTTGCGCCGGGAACTGGCCGAGATACTCCTTGAAATAATTTTCCACAAGCGGCTCCAGCTTCCGATGATCCATAAACAGGCGATAAGCGGGAACAAAACAGCGAGCGTCATCGCTAATCTGATTCAACTCGTTGTAATAATTCATGTAGATGCTCTGAGCGGTCAAGTTGGGAAGCACCATCACATAATTATCTTTCAACGTTGTCATGCCCAAGTAATATAGACTGACGGGGTAAAAATCCGGATCGAAGAACTTCTGCTTGTCGAACTTACTCCTCAGATCCGGTTGAGAGTAGATCAACTCGCCATCAATCACCAAGGCATCCAACATCTCCTTCGCATTCTCCAAGGTGATGGTAAGGCGGCGGATCCAATTCACGTCCGTTCGAAGGTTCTCGTCCACCATCTCATCGGGGACACCACCGGACAGCTCGGCGAAGTTCTTGAAAAAATAAGTCAATATAGTGGAATTAAATAACGGACGCGCGTTGGGCAGGAAGCGATAGCCATCATAGTTGTTTACGATAAGCGTCCACAGCTCGTCGAAACGATCCTCATTATTGCCATATTTACGAATAACATAGCGCAGGTATTCGGCAGCCTCCTCATGATTGAAACCCAACATCTCCGTGAAGTCAGGCTTCAAGGTAAGAATTTCGGCGATATTATAGCCGCTCGTCAAGTCATCCATCGTAACAGGCAGCACACCCGTACAAAAGCAAGTACGGATACTTCCCTCGCCGATACCCGCCTTGATAGCCTTGAAGAAGGTACGCAAGAAGCTCTCGCCAGTGGTGACAGACTCGTAAAGCGGGTCCTTATAGGCCGTGAGCAATTGGTTGGTGAAATTATCGTACTCATCAATAAGGATATAAACCTTGGGCAAGCCGCGCATACGGACATAAGCCAACGCCTCCTCCAGCATCTTGGTGGCATTACCTCTCACCGAGAACTTAAAATCACCGAAAAGATCACGGTTATGCTCTACCATGATCTCCACGGGGGAACAATTCAGATCATTAAAATTCTGCTCTAACCCGTCCATCGTGCTATCCATCACCATCTTCGAGAAGTCGTAGCGGATAATCATGTATTGGTTATGCTCCGGCGTAGGATTGGTCCCGATCCAAGTCCCTCCAAAAAGTTCCTCAAAGCGATGAGACTTACTGCGATCGTAGTAATGGGCGAGCATAGAGACCAACAAGCTCTTACCAAAACGCCGCGGACGCAAGAATACCGGAGCCTTATAACGCTCCAAATAAGGGATAAACTGAGTTTTATCCACATAATAAAAGCCACGTTCGCGCATCTCCGCAAAATCAGCCACGGCGTAGGGGATGGTTATCTGAGGTATCATAGGATCTTCCTTTCTTTTTGATGTATACTGACAAACTTAGATAAAAATCTCCAATTCTTACACCTGTTCGCTGAGAAATCTTCTTTTATCAAGAAAAGGTAAGGAATAATTTGCGAATAAAAGTAACTGGATATGTTTTTGGATTTGTCTTTAAAGAGAGAGACTGTATATTTTAATGTACGCACGTACGTTTATATTATATGTAAAGAACGACACCCCCCCTTGTTTATAGCTTGTGAAGTGAATAACTTACGGCTTGTCGAGTGAATAACTAGCGGCTACCCCTAGTGGTAAGCTTACGGCTTGGGAAGCCGTTAGTTATTCACTTCATAAGCCGTAAGCGAAGGACATATCAGCACCTATAAAAGTATGTACTTCAGCCATTTATAGGGATTAATATTTTTTGTATAAGATACAAATATTCACTCTCACTTTTATTTAAATCCAAACCTATACACCAGCGCCAACCGGAAATTAAGCATGAAATGGGTCGCTGAGAAATTATCCGTAGTCTCGCTCACTTGCGTTTCATAATCCCGCATATAGGTGGAAGCGTCAAATATCATCCGTGAACCAAAGCCAAGCCCCGCCTCAAAAGCGAAATTTCCGGAGATAGGTTGCGAATAATTCAACATCACTCCGATACCAAAGAACTGCCCCGTCTGACCATGCCCTAGCGGATCATTATCACGCACGTTGAAGTTACCATATTTCAATTGCAAGCCTACATTGAATCCCCGATAAGTACCATCATCGTTAAACCATAAGCGAGGCTCCAAGGATAATGCCGACACTCCCCATAAATTATTAGGGTTCCCTTTATAGCCAAACCTCGAATACGTACCCCCTAGAATAACAGACCCCCAACCTCCAAACATATACTCCAATTCCAAGTTTGGCATGATCGATCCAGTCTTCAGTTCCGCTCCATTCTTTCCAACACTCAAACCCGGAGAGACCGTAAACCAAGGAAGTAAGTTAGTTCTAACAGTCAAGTTTGTCATCTGGAAAGTAGGATAGACTTTCGGCACCAAACGAGTCGCCTCTTGTCGAGGCTGGTACCCAGTAGACTGCCGTTCCGAGACTTGCGGCTCAAGCGTTACGGACACTGTTGCCTGCCGAGCAATCTCAGGCTCTGTACGAGCCGGTTGAGAGACTACCGGTGCTTTACTCACCTTCTCTTGTACGGGAGGAGTTACGGGAATCATTGCCCCTTCCTCATAGGGAAGATCGGCCTTACCATCAATGACAACATAAGCGAAGACCTCATCATCCACGCAAAGATCCGGATCGTTGAGCACATAAATATAAGGAACCTCCGCATATCTTTTCAGGCTTGACGAAATAGCGGGTATAGACTGATCCGTGGAATAAAAGATCTGTTTATTAGCGAACTCTGGCATAGCGAAATAAAGCAGGTACACATGTACGCTATTCCCCCACTCCCCACTACGGTCCACATAAAAAGAGATCTGTTTATTATCAAGCTCATATTTGTTTTTCAGATATTTCCTTACGGTGTTTCCTCTCCACATAGCAGTATTGACGGCGGTTTTGGATACAGCCCCTGTCTCTGTATAGATATGTGAGACAACCAACACATGAAACTCCCCATCCATCAAAGGATTCATCACCGGCCAGATTTTCCGGTTCAGTCGCTCCATCTCTATGGAATTATTCCCGTAGGTAGCCTGTATATCGGCCTCTCCGGGTATAAAGGAGAACAAGAATGAATCGCCCTTGGATTTCTCATTCTCCGACTGCCCTTGAGCCACAAAGATTGAGAGAAAAGAAAAACAAAATAGAATAATCAACGAATGTCTCATGTCTTGTCCTTTTTACGTTAGAGATTAATAATTTCCCATGTCTTACAAACTTTTCCAGCCGCTATATACACCACATACGCCCGCATACGGTAAGCGGGGAATTGCCGGTTAATATCAGCGGCATATCTTCTTACCTGATCGGCATCCTCCGGACGAGCACTCTCCAAGACATCTACCCGGGTAGCGTCTTTCGCCTTGAAATACTTAAACTCCACCACCCGGCAATCGTTGTGGAAGGCGGTGCCCGGTATGCCCGTCAATACCAGATCCGCACGGCCGCTTGGCAAGTTCTGCTCCACGGCGAAGGTATAGCAGTTGCTCAAGTAACGACTCAGCACTTCGAAGAAAGAGCAACGAATAAAGTTCTCGTTGATCTTGTCGAATACTTGCGCCGGGAACTGGCCAAGGTACTCCTTGAAATAATTTTCCACCAGCGGCTCCAGCTTCCGATGATCCATGAAAGACTCATAAGCAGGCACAAAACGGCGAGCATCGTCACTTATACGGTTCAACTCGTTGTAATAATTCATGTAAATACTATGCGCTGTCAAATTAGGCAACACCATCTTGAATTGGTTTTTCAACGTTGTCATGCCCAAGTAATATAAACTGACGGGATAAAACTCCGGATCGAAGAACTTCTGCTTGTCGAACTTACTCCTCAGATCCGGTTGAGAGTAGATCAACTCGCCATCGATCACCAAGGCATCCAGCATCTCCTTCGCATTCTCCAAGGTGATGGTAAGGCGGCGGATCCAATTCACATCCGTTCGAAGGTTCTCGTCCACCATCTCATCGGGGACACCACCGGACAGCTCGGCGAAGTTCTTGAAAAAATAAGTCAATATAGTGGAATTAAATAACGGACGGGCGTTGGGCAGGAAGCGATAGCCATCATAGTTGTTTACGATAAGCGTCCACAGCTCGTCGAAACGATCCTCATTATTGCCATATTTACGAATAACATAGCGCAGATACTCGGCAGCCTCCTCATGATTAAAACCCAACATCTCCGTGAAGTCAGGCTTCAAGGTAAGAATCTCGGCGATATTATAGCCGCTCGTCAAGTCATCCATTGTAACAGGCAGCACACCCGTACAAAAGCAAGTACGGATACTTCCCTCGCCGATACCTGCCTTGATAGCCTTGAAGAAAGTACGCAAAAAGCTCTCGCCAGTGGTGACAGACTCGTAAAGCGGATCCTTATAGGCCGTAAGTAATTGGTTTGTGAAATTATCGTACTCATCGATAAGGATATATGCCTTGGGCAAATCGTGCGCCCGGGCATAAGCCAATGCCTCCTCTAGCATTTGCGTGGCATTGCCTTTGGTAGAGAACTCGAAGTCGCCAAAGAGATCGCGATTATGCTCCACCATAATCTCCACGGGAGAACAGTTCAATATATTAAAGTTACGCTCCAGCCCATCTATTGTCTCTTCCAGCACCATCTTCGAGAAGTCGTAGCGGATAATCATGTATTGGTTATGCTCCGGCGTAGGATTGGTCCCGACCCACGTTCCCCCAAAAAGTTCCTCAAAGCGATGAGACTTACTCCGATCGTAGTAATGGGCGAGCATAGAGACCAACAAGCTCTTACCAAAACGCCGTGGACGCAGAAACACCGGAGCCTTATAACGCTCCAAATAAGGGATAAACCGAGTTTTATCCACATAATAAAAGCCACGTTCGCGCATCTCCGCAAAATCAGCCACGGCATAGGGAATGGTTATCTGAGGTATCATAAGATCTTCCTTTCTTTTTGATGTACACAGACAAAGATAGTATATTCCTGTGAAACGTGCGAAATAAAAGATACAGACATGTCACGTATGGAATCAAATATATAACATATAGACTATTCGTAAGGATTAACCGTCACAGGAAGATCCACGTTTGTAACGGTTCCATTTACCGTAATAGTCAACGTTAAAGAGCCCTTATCTCCGGAAAGAGTATATTTAATGTTATAGTTTTTAGCCTCCTCAATATTCTGGCCTTCCCCTATCAATGTCTTAATCTTTTTTGTATTTGTGAACGACTTTGTAGGGTCGTCCTTCAGAGTTCCTTTTATCACAATGTTAACATTCGAAGCTCCTTTTTTCACATATAGCTTCTTAGAAGAATCCAATGTATTCGTAGCCGATATCAACGAGTATTTCTCATTTGTGTCCGTAGGTTCTACCGTACCCGAGTAGGCGAACAAATCTGTAATAGTAGCTGATTTTTTGAGATCTGTAAATGTTGTATTATCAATTGAGATAATAGAATTTGTCAAGCTTGCTGTAACATTAACATTCTCAGTTGTCTTATTGGCCTCAACCACCACATCATTTTCCGTCCCTTCAAAAGTAGGCTTGTCAAAGTCCAACTCACCCGTCATCGTGCCATAAGCAGCCGTGATCGAATAAGTTCCTACTTCAACTGTTTTAACGGCTCCATTCGCATAATCCGCGAATGTACCTAAAGGGATGGAGGAGGAACCTCCTGCTTTCGTTCCCGTAATTACAAATTTCTTTTTCTCCTCATCTGACAAAGTAACTTCATCAGAAGCTCCCGCTTTCGTAGTAACACTAACAGAGGCATCAGCTTCAAGAGCGATGCCAAGTTCACCTGTTTTCGCTTTAGCAGTTGGATTTATACCGCTTTCTTCCATTATATTGCTACAGGAGGTTAAGCCTCCGAATGCTAAGGCGACTATGCCTAGTAATAAACTCTTTCTCATATTGCTTTATTTATTATTTTATCTATAAATAACATTCACATAATAAACTTTTGAATGAGTAGAACCCGACCCATAGCTATTATTACACTTTATATAATTATTAGAAGATGTCACGGTTGATTCAATAGAACTCTCTTTGGTTTGATTACCCCAAAATCCAACTTTAGTTTCGAACAAGGTATTCGTTCCTAAATATAATGTAAAAGTAGTTCCTACTGTAGCCCCTGATACTTGATATTTCGTCTCAACCTTTACATCAATATTTTCAGGAACATGAAAACCGTTTGAGACTATTGCATGAGGTTGTGATATACTTGCATTACCCAATCTTACATGATCGCTATTCCACACAACAGTTCCTTCTTCTTTACGCCACTCTCCATTTGTCGGTGGCGCCGCTTTACATGGTAACCCAGTAATGTGGCAATCTACAGGTACTGACTTATCTGTTACACCATCAAAAATAACCGTAGCCGTCAAAGCATGCTTTTGCCAAGCGAGGCCAGATAATGTTCCAACAGAACCGTATGGCAATTCACCCGAATTACCTCCTCCATCCGTTGTATAAGTAACCTTCAGCAAGTTTGAGTAGTTTGTGTTATCCAATATATTCGAAGAGATATTCACTGATGAAGATATATCGAAAATACTCGATCCATCCCTTTCATTTGCGGCAGTAGCACCGGAGGATTTATAAACAGAGTAACTAGTACTACCGGAAACCGTTGCCGTAAACGTAGGTAAGGGGATGGTTGCCATAGAGACGGATGGGAGATCTACTATATCTCCGGACTTCAGGGAGATAGAAGCAGATAGCGTACTGCCTTGCGGTACATATGGCCAGCCGTCAGAGACATTCATGGTTGCGTTAGTGGGGGTATTTGAATACGTCCGGATCGTTTCTCCATTGTATAAGACCTTTATATCCCATGATGCGACCGCTTCTACCGGAGCGCCATTAGCCGCAAGACTCAATATAACCTCTGTCCCAGTCAAAGAGCCATTATCGTATATATGAGTAGCCGTTGCCATCAATTGAATGTTTGAGAATACAGACAAATCCGGATTACATTGAATGGTATATTGCGTGCGGGAGGCTGTCTCAGAAATCATCGTCCATTCTGTCGAAGTTTCCTTTCCAACCAGATTCGTACCATTGAATAGGCCCGTTACCGACTGTCCGGCTTTTACATATAAATGGTTATTTGAATTCTCTTTTGAAGCCAACCGCATAGATTCTTCTCCGACTTTTACCGTCAATTCCCATGCGGAATAATGCTTTTGCAGACTCTCATCCACGACAGGAACCAATAAAGCGTTCGCTAAGGAGGCTTCGATAGAAGCTTTTACCTGTTGATTTGGAAGGACTGTGACATCCGTGGAACCGAAGAAATAAGGAGTTGCTTGAATCAAGGTATTCTCGCCAGAATAAGCCGAAACCGTATAATCACCCGTAGCCAGAACTAATGAGCTACTACTTATTTCGCTATACAGCTTCGGGAAACCGTCAACGCTAGTTCCCCCTTTTTGGATATCTATCGTAAAATCGGAAGCATCCGGTATATCTTCGCTAGGTATAGATGCCGTTGACGCTTTCGTCTGCGAAGAAGACGAAAGCTCTGTAGTTACAGAGGCTAGTTCCAAACGTAAGTAACCTTGTCCTTCAGCAATGGGATTACGCAGATCTTCCGTCACACAAGCATTCAGCCCGAGCAATAGCCCCAGCAACCCAACGTAATATCTCCATTTTCTCCCAAACATCCTGTTCGCTATAACTAATACATATTCAACGTTTCGCAATCCAAACTTTTCGTAGCCATCGAGTAGACGACCTCGTAAATCGTACCCGCTTGAAGATTTGAGGCGGTTTCCTTCGTATCCAGCGATTCTCCATCCGCATTTATAGCATTCAAGGAAAACGTCAAGGTACTACCTATTGCAGATATGGGAAAATACCCAATCTCGGCAGGTTTAAGCGTGATTGTACGATCACCGATAGTTGCATCCAGCGTATAATCATTAAAGCTACTAGGCAGATCATCCTTCAAACATATACCGAAGTTTATCATCGGCACGGATACAGCCGGGTAAGTCACCTTCTCCGCCTCTATCACAAATGCCTGTTCCTTATAATAAACGGCCTCACCTAAATTTCCCTCCGCAAAGACAGTTTCCATCGAGGCATAATTAGGTGTATATGCTTTCAATAGATAAGAACCTGCAGGTAGCTCTATTTTACTTGGAATTTCTCCCGGCTCATACTTGCAATTATCATAAAGGGCACCCCCTTTCCATATCTCTATCATGAACCGAGCATCAACCTCGGCTTTCGTATGGACAGCATTGACATCACTCGCCGCCACGGTCACGTTCTCCAAGGAAAGGAAACCGGGGGATTGGGATGGAAGCAAGTCCTCTTGCTGGCAAGAAGAGAAAAAAAACAATATTAGTAATATAGATAATAAGTATTTCATATTATTTATCATAAACCAATTTGACATCATCTACATAAAGTTCATTGCCACGCCACATCGCATCTGCTTGTTTATCAAAAAGTCCAGATCCAAACTGTTTAAAATCACTCTTAGAAAGACTTTCTTTTACTCCTGACTTAAAAGTCAAGATCAGTTTATTAGGCACTAAAGGAGTCTTATCAACTGTTTGATCATAAATAATAGGCAAATTACACTCTTGATAGGAAGTTACAGCCTCCATCTCTAGTTCATTTTCACCTAATACCATATCATCATGACATATTTGAACTTTCACATATGATTTATCATTCCCAACATTGGATATACACTTATACCAGAAAAGCACACTAGAAGGATGTGAATCATAGTTTATTCCATAAGTCTTACTTCCGGAATCATCAGCACTAGTTCCTAAATATAATTCACTATGAGTAAATTTTGAAGGCTTAGCATCTGTCCCACCATAACCATATGCCAATGTTATAATCCGGACTGCATTTTCGCCAACAGAAGTTTGGGGTATCTCCGTTGTAGGACGTACTCCAGAACGCGAGTTATAAGAATAAGCCGTTGCTGGGCAAGAACCTGCTGATATTCTATTAGTCGTACCCCAACCTTTCCATTCATATAAAGCACCATATTCTGCACCAAAGAAACCAGGGCTATCAGTTCCTCTTGTAATTGTAGCACCTTCCAATTCTCCATTGTCCAATGGTGTCTCTGGGTAAGTCTCAATATTTTCTACCTCTCCAAGCACCTCTCCCCTATATACCCCACGGATATAATAAGTAGTACCTGATTTCAAGCCAGTCTTTCTTAGATCAGTCCCTAACGTCTCCCAATCAGTTTGAGTTGATTTATATTGATAAGTCATTGACTCCTTCAACTTATCAAAATTGCCGGTCTCAACTTGATCCTCCATCAAGGCATTCATCGTAAACTCTTTTGTCCAAATATTACCAGGATAAGCACTTACCCGGAATATAGGCTTTTGCGTACGTATCTCATAAGTACCTTGATCACTCCAGCGGTTATTAGCTTTAACGCGCATTTTAATCGTGTTCACAGTTTCCGCACCCGCATTTGTTTGCAAGTTGGCTGTCATAGATGTAAAGTCCATACTTCCTTCCGCACTTCCATCTAATACTGGAATAATTATGGACGCTTTGGTAAATGCGGCTTTATCCTCATCTGAAAGAGTTGTCAATGTATAAGTCTTATCGTTAAAAGAAAGATACTGCTCATCTTGAAAATTAAAAGAGAATTCTACATCTTGAATCTTACTCGATGCGTTAAAAGTAATTTTAGCAGGAATAGCATCCGCTGTCTCTACATAAGACAAAGAGGTTTCTCCATTTGCAAAACCCGCAATTTTAGGCTTAGGCAACCACTCCATCGGAATCGTAGCGTTAATAGTCTCCTTCTTCACCTCGGCGGCAGCTACCGTAAGGATTACACCAGAGGTAGTTTTCTCGACAGACAAATTAATAACGCAATGCGCACCAGCCACGAATGTCTCTGCTTTACTGAACTCACTATGCGTCAGCTCCTTGGTGACATCTTGGCCATTTCCTTTCAACTTACCTTTAAAGAAAAACTTCACATCTGAACCTGCCCGATAGTAAGCGCTTCGTAAAGTATCTTGTAAAGACACAGAACTATTGCCTACCTTTACTTCCACGCTATAGCTAGAGAATAGATCCTCGAATTTGTCCTTATTATTCCCAAAACGGATAGATGCCAGCGCATTCTCAACTTGACAAGGAATCGTTACCGAAACCGTTTTGTCTGCCGTCAAGGTAGCCTCCTCCGTTCCCTCGTAGTAAGGAGCATCTAAAGCAAGCACTGGATTCTCCTCATACGATGTGTTCGGGCTACAAGTAGCCTTTACCGTATAAGTTCCAACAGACGCAGGAATTGTCTGATCCGTGAAAGCACCCTTATAAAGTTCCTTTCCGGTTGTCTTATTGGTTATTAGTAGATTGAACTTCTCTGCGACCGGCTTATCCAAATCAGCGGGTGTCGCCTTCGTCTCCACCTCGGCAGTAGCCTCGGTCAAAGATATACTAAAAGCACCTTTCACCGGGTCCGACAAGTTTTCTTGCTGACAGGCGGTCAAAGCGATTGATGCCAGCAGCATCGTATATATCTTTTTTATCTTCATATCCTTAATCATAGATCAATTCACACTCATCCAACCATAGTTTACTACCTACACCTCCCGTGAAGTAGTCACCATATTTGCTAGACGAGGCCACTATCACGATATATTTGGGTGTACGGTTCGTATAACGATAATTCAAAACAATATCCTCTTGCGTGTACGATGTTACGGATTCTCCCTTGGTCAACTCGCCATAGGCAATCACATGCGAATCGTTGGGATCGAACAATTGACGCTCGGATGGACGAGTTCGTATCTCCAATGGAGCATCCCAATCTGTCAACGCAATATAAATCTGACAAGAATCCGGGCGCCCCTTCAAACTCGCCATCGTATCATCACCAACTTTATCGATCGTCGCACAATTATATTTATAATGAATCCGCAACTTACTCGGGAAGGAAGTAAAAGGACGGCCAAAATCCAAGACCCCATTTGTTCCATCTGTCTTCTTATACGTACCCGTAAAAATATTACCCGCGGCGAATTTTATCACGATATATTTAGATTCCAATGAAGCTGCCATACCGGAGCCATTGCTCGTTTCCGTAACCGGAGTCGAGTTACTATCGCCAACCGTTGTCGCTCCTTGGTTTCCCGTATCCCAAAAAGAGTTTTCACCACTACCCCAAGGCTGCCACAGCTTTGCGTTTTTCTCACTTTGCGACCAGTTATCGAAGCTTCCGTTGGTCAAGGCAATCTCTTCCGCTGTCGTAAAAGAATTCTCCTCACCGACTGTTCCATCAACCGATATGCGGTATTGATACGTAGTTTGCGCCTTCAAGCCGGTCACCGTAGCGGTAAAAGAAGTTCCGGATACCTTTACAGCCGAAGCCGCCAACGTATTCCAAGCGGCGTCACCTTGTTTTTTATACTCAATGACCGGGGTCTTTCCACTCTGTATCTTTCCACTTAACGAAGCCTTGGTCACCATAGCGAAAGCCTCCGAGGAAGCTGACGATTCCCCTGATTTATGATACACATAAACCGTCCATTTCTGCATCACGTCTTCCCATGCGTTTCCAACAAAGAATTGTCGGGAACCACTTGAATAATCTTTCTCGGTAGAAGCGGTTGGATCCGGCTCTACCGTACCATATTCACCACCAAGATTCATCTTATTCACTTGTAAATCCCTTAAAGATTGTTCCGGAGATACATAAATAATCACGTTCCGGTTGTACGCATCGATGACTGCGTTTCCCACTTGATTGGTCACATCAATTTCCCGATTGATGATTTGTTTTACAGTCACCTTCCATTTATAATCTTGATACGTACTTATCGTAAAAGAAACCGGTGACGTGAAATCTACTCGTGTATTAGCGGTAGAAGAGATGCTATCCAACGAGGCAAAGCCTGTCGTAGGGAAATTCTTAATATCCACACAAGCCGTAGAATCACCCACTAACACCGCTCCATCCGTTATTTTCAAGCGCTTAATCTTTAAGTTAGAGATATCCACGGAATCATTCACAAATAAAGTTACCGTACGATCCGTATTATTGATCGTAGCCTCGGCACTTTGTCCGTCCTCTCCAGCCCGTTGCCCCTCTACCTCCATGGAAAGGATCGCTCCATCCACTACAGGATAAGGAATATCATCCTCTATAACACAACTGGCCAACGTGAAGAATAAGCTTATATAACAACCTAATTTTATCATCATCTCCTAATATTTACAGATAAAACGTCATACCTATATTTATAGAGAATAGATTTATCTTAAAATTACCCGAAGAAACCCGTTGCCGTCCTTCCTCCACTTGGTTTGTCTCTTGATCAATCCACTTAAAGTCAAAACCCATCACGCCAACCGAAACCTCTACAGCAGACCAATCCGTAATAAAGGCAGTCATTCCCGGTGCGAAACCAATCTGCATATTCTGCACGGTTTGATAAGAGCCATCATATTCCGTACCCGATCCGGTAGAGTTTTTACCTGTTCCATATCCATAAGTCAACCGAGCCTCATTAAACAACCCAAAAATCTTACTTTTTCCGATCGGCATATATGTCCGTATAAAACAAGAAGCCTCATACTTATGCTCCAGATAATAAAGATCCTTCAAGCTGATTTTAAAATCTTCTCCCAAATTCAAATCGAAATTACCCAGATCCAAATAATTCCGTTTGTAAGAGAAGCGGGCACCCATAGAAATATTATCCCGGAAAAAATAACCGAAATAAGGGCTGACACTAAAATCATACCCCTTCCCTTCGATATCTTTCAATACGAGAAAATTTAAGTTACTCTCATTATGCTCAGAATAAGAGACCGTACCTCCGGCCATCCAAGTCCCTTTCGGGATAAAGACAGTCTTCTGGATCTCCCGGTCAATTCTCTGAATTCTACGGGAAGATTGAGCTATCACAGAGCCAATACCCATGACCACCAGCAAGGTTACTATTAATAGTTTATGTTTCATCAATTCAAATCCCTATTTTGTTTTAGGTTCATCTCCATATATCAACTCAAAATCATCCAAGTATAAAACGCTCGAAGTACTTCCCGTAAAATAATCCCCATATTTACTTGCGGAACAGACTATAATTATATGAGTCGGCTTAACGTCCAACTTATGATATTTTAAATCAATACTAAATTCCTTCCAAGATCCATTCGTTGCCACACAATCGGCCATAGGTAACTCCCCATGAGCCACTATGGCATCATCATTTTCAAAATTAATAAACGTACTAGGATTCGTATTATCTATTTGATAAGATTTAGTTGCTAATACTATATATATAGAGCAGAGATCCTGAGTCTGACCTTTTATCACATTCGCAGATGAGGGCAGATTCGATCCTACAACATCAATTGCCTTTGTTGAATACCGGAACCAACCATGGAATGCGGTAGGCCTAGAAGTGAATGGTCTACCAAATTCTAATGTAGCCCCAGAAAAATCAGATTTTGTAGCTCCATACTTGCCTGTATATAAACTTGCCGCAGCCAAAACTCCCATTGCTGTTTGAGTTTTCAATTCTGCAGACTGTCCACCTTGAGTATGTACAATAGATGCATTACCCATTGTTGGATTTATATTCACAAGTCCACCAACACCCGTTGTTGTTCCCGGATTACTAGAATCCCAAAATGAACCATTTGCATCAAAATATTCTTTAGATGCAGCATACCATGTCTTGCCTGACTTATACCAGCTATCTAGGTTTCCATTGGGTAAAGCCGTAACAGTTTCAGTTGTAAATGTTTTCACATCACTCGCATAATTGTCTCCTGCTTTATCGTAAGATAAACGATAAAAATAAGAAGTGGCAGGAGTTAATCCTTTCAATGTCGCTTTAAATAAATCACCTTCTTTGGTAGCACTACATTCCGACCACTCTGCGGCACGCTCTGTTTTATATTCAAACTTCATACAAGTTGGATCTAATTCCACACCTTCTTTGATTGAAGATATTTTACCTTCCAAAAGAGCAAAGTTACTCCACGCATTCGCCGAAGCCACTTCTAATTGCGTTGATGAGGTAACTGGTACCGTAATCTCATATGTATATTTTTTTTCAGAATCATCCACATCTACAGTTATATCCCCGACAGAGCCCGAATCAGAGACTCTATAATTCAATACATAATGATCCCTAGCCTTCACCTTTGTAATATCTTGGCTCAGTGTATGAGTTTGGTTCGCTTTATTTATAACTGTGATCGTCGCCTTTAAATCTCCTTCAGGAAAATAAATGGACTTATTTTGCGCACCCATCATAAGATTCTGACCTGATATTCCCGGAACCTTAGATTCTATTAAAACAACCGCACTTTTAAAAGAGTTTGTAAAGGAATCTTCAAAATTCACCGTGACCTTAACATTCGCCAATGTGCAAGTGATAGAGGCTGTGACTTCCTTTCCTGCCACAACTGTTACTTGAGTAGAGCCCTTATAATAAGGTATATCTACTCCTGAGGCATTCCCATCAAACCCATTCGATGAAGCTGTAATCATATAAGTGCCGGACTTTAACTTCAACTGTTTACCTTCCCATTCCGCATAATCTTCTGTACTTTCCACGACTATACCAGCCTCATTTTTAATTTCCACACAAAGTTGCTTTGGTTTGTAATTATCTGGAACTAAACCTTTTGTAACTACGCCAAAAACCGGTGAAACATTTACATTAAGATATCCAACCTTATCACTTGTATAATCTTCTTGTTGGCAAGCAACTAGGACCAACAGTGAAAGCAATATTGAAACAAAATATATTCTTCTCATAAGGTTTATCATTTACTAATCGTCACACGTAACTCCGCAGACGCAGTTTGTCCTTTTTTATCCGTAATTGTTATTTTAAAAACATGACTTTCTTTACCATCTGGAGCATTTCCGATTCCAGTCGTAGCATCAGTATCTATCGTTGGACCATAGATATTCATCATAGTATAAAATCCAGCAATAGGAAAAGTATATTCTGTATCACCTTCTGCAGGCATAGCCATTCCGAGGCTTTCAGAAAGGTCTGCATCACCGATCAATTCACGTCCTTCTCCCGTAAAGTTCAAATCCTTGACTGAAGAGGAAAAACCAGGATTTCCACCCTCTATTATAACTTTCATACTAGCAATCCCTTCCGAAGCCGAAATAACCACATCAGTTGTTGCTGGCCAATCCTGTTTCGTCATTGAATATTTTACACCGTTCTCAAATGCATCACATGACAACGAAGGCGCTTTATCTTCAGGCGTAGGGTCTGGATCCGGATCCGGTTTCGTCTCCTCTTTATCCTCTACGGGAATATCTACAGCCTCATTATGATTCTCAAAGATAACACTGATCGTAACAGAGATACTCTTAACCGTACCCGTAGTAGGGTCTTCCTCATTTCCCGGTTTCAGATCGATGATAAGCGCTTCTCCACCCGTGAAATTGGGGTTATCAACATCATCATATTTTTCCTTGGCATCCTCTTTTTTGAATACATAAGGAGCCATCGTGACCGTATTCCCCTCTATGGTTTTTGCCCGAATATTCAGTGTTACGGTTTCCGCTCCTCCCTCACCAAAATACCAATAAATAGGAGCAGGACTCGCGGAGGCATTTGCGCTTGTTTCCTGAACTGACAACGCAGTCTCGGAGCCATCATCCAACATGATCGTCCATTCTGTAAACTTCGCCAAAAACTCCGAACTATAATTCAATTGAATCCTACTATTCTGCATCTTGCAAGTCACCTTCGCGCTACTCGTAATATCCTTCTTAATTTCCATATCGGAACTTCCCTTATAATAAGGAGCTTCCAATTTCTTTTCCAGTACGCCTTTTGTATGAGAAACTACGGAATAAGTACCTACCGGCAATAAAATAGATTCCGGTAAATCCGCCACCGCATCATAATTTCTTTCAACCTCTTCCCCATCTACACTTTTCCCGACAATAGAAACCGGGAAATCGTCCGTACTAACAGATGCAGCCTTCGTCACCGCCGGAGATTTAGCTTGTACACTCAACTCCAAAAGTCCCATATCCACACCCTCTTTGCCACTCTTTATTTCTTCCCTCATCTCGCAAGAGATAAAACCGACCAAAGCGAACAGACTTAAAGCAATATAATTTAATAATCTCATGATTTTTTTCTTCTCTTTTTTTTATTAGACCTTAATGACTAAACCCATTCAGAAGGGATCACGATATCTACAGGTATATCATTTGTTCCTTCATCAATCTTGATAGAGACTCCCAATTGTCCGGTTTTATCGTTATAGCTAGGGGCTACCTGCAATGTCCACGCTTTATTCGGTGCCAAATCATAAGTCCGGACAACAGTAGCCGCTTTTGTTTGATATTGAGATTTCGGTGTTAAATAGATTGTAGCCGTTACAGTTTCTCCGCCATTGTTGAGTTTCAAATACCAAGGTTCCGTATCCGCTTTAGACCACTTAGCCGTAGAACTACTCCCCAAGGCTGAAGTCGAATAAGTAACATAATAATCACTAAAATAAGTATCCATTTCCGTAAATTCCACTTTCACCTTTCCATAGGTTGGTGTACAAGTAAGAGAAATAGATTTATCTGTTTCACCATTTAAATTAAAAGAATTGGAACCTTCTACATAGAATCCTGTCCGAGAAGCGGCATCTGTATTCGTCCCATAAAAAGCCTTCACGGTATAAGCACCGTTATCCAATTCAACGGAAGCAGGTATTTCCGCATATTTGAATGTTTTGACGGGATCGCTCTCCCCTACTTTCAAAAATTGCACCGTATAATTATCCAGATTTTTATAATCGCCCTCATTCACCGCTTTTGTCTCCGTATTAAAACTTGCGGTAGCAGACAAGTCCAAAGCGATCGTCCCTTTTCCTTTTGAAAAAGAAGTTAAATCCTCTACTTGACAAGATGTCATCAACATGCACCCCGAAAGGAGATAAGCCATCCCATACAGTAGCACCCTCAAATTTCCCATACAATAATTGTTTACTTATTAATCTGTTTACCTTAAAAAGAGATTATTCCCAAATTTGGATACAAAATAACGACAATTCAAAAAATCCCACAAGGTCTATTTTAAGGAAAGAGTGTTCCATTTATCATAATTTAAACACATAATTCAACCTGTGACCATTTTTTACAACAATACGACAAATCATTGACTACATGTACTTTCATAATAAATACGGAGGTAGTACCAAAGAATATCGCTATATTTGTATCGCCTAAATTTCATTATCTATGCAGAATGAATTACCTAAAATAGACATTCCGGTCGACTGTGTCGCAGGAACAGACATTACGAAAGAATTATTAAACCTTTACACCGATTCACCTTGCCGGCTAAAGGCTGGGATATTCGTATTATTACTGGATGGAGATATAGAGGCATCGATCAATTTGGTTCGATATAAGATCCAGCCCATGAGTTTCATCACAATCTTGCCACAAAGCATTCTACAAATACATAAAGCGAATGGGAACTTGAGAATTTACTTCATCGGGTTCTCCTCCCATTTTCTTGAAAACAATAATATGTATAAAATCGTATCCGACTATTATTATAAGATCCGGGAAATTCCGGTTATCCGACTGGAGGATAATGATGTATCTATTTATCACCACTATTATCAGCTCTTGCTAAAAGCCCAAGAAAATGAATATTTGCCGGCAAATGATGATATCATCAAATCCATATTGCAGCTCCTTCTCCTGTGCCTAAAGGAGACTTATAAGAAAATAACGCCTAATGATAACACTTTGATTAAAAGTAAAAAGATCACGAAAGAATTTTCAGAGTTAGTCATGCACAATTATATGAAAGAACGTAACGTTTCTTTCTATGCCGACAAACTGAGTATCACCGCCGCTCATCTTAGTACGACAATCAAAGAAACGACCGGTAGAACCTGTACGGAAATTATATCGGCAATGGTTATCATGGATGCCAAGAACCAATTAAGATCCACCGATATTCCTATTTACCAAATAGCCGATTCGTTGAATTTCAGCAATGTATCCTTCTTTGGCAAGTATTTTAAACGATATGTTGGCATGGGGCCGCAAGAATACCGCAATTCCTAAACAACCCTAAAAAAGTATCTTAGCTTCATCGGCAAAGTATCTTAACTTACTTCGGCCTTGAAGTTAAGATACTTTGCCGATGAAGCTAAGTGCAATCTCACATCCCCCAATTCTCCCGATCCAAGCTCCTATACTGTATCGCTTCCGCCAAATGCCGCACCTCAATACGTTCCGAATTATCCAAGTCCGCTATCGTGCGGGAGACTTTCAGGATACGGTCATAGGCACGGGCGGAGAGGCAGAGACGTTGCATGGCGGTTTTGAGGATGGAGAGGCCGGAAGCGTCGGGAACGGCGTACTGATGGAGTAGCTTGGAGTTCATCTGGGCGTTGCAATAAATACCCTCATAAGCGGCAAAACGCCTTTCCTGGATCGCACGGGCTTTTATGACCCGCTCACGGATAGCGATACTAGGCTCTGAGGGCTGTTGCTCGGAAATCTTCTCGAAAGGGACAGGGACAATCTCTATCTGGATATCGATACGGTCCAATAAAGGGCCGGAAATGCGGTTCATATATTTCTGGACGGCTCCGGGAGAACAGAGGCAAGGACGGTCCGGATGGTTGTAGTAGCCGCAGGGACAAGGATTCATGGAGGCCACAAGCATAAAGCCGGCCGGATATTCCACCGTGAAACGGGCACGGGAGATATTGATCACTCGATCTTCCAATGGCTGCCGCATGACTTCCAAGACACTCCTGTTAAATTCCGGCAACTCATCCAAAAAAAGGACACCATTATGAGCCAAGCTGATCTCTCCCGGCTGCGGGAAAGTGCCACCTCCTACCATAGCGACATTAGAGATCGTATGATGGGGAGAGCGAAAAGGACGTTGTACCATCAAGGAGGTGCCACCTCCTATCTTACCGGCTACGGAATGGATTTTAGTTGTTTCCAAGGACTCATGCAAGGTAAAGGGAGGCAAGATCGTAGGGAGACGTTTCGCCAACATGGACTTGCCACTTCCGGGAGGACCTACCATGATCAGATTATATCCGCCGGCTGCGGCCACCTCCATCGCACGCTTCACGTTCTCTTGTCCCCGGACATCGGAGAAATCGCAATCAAACAATTGCTGGCGGTCGTAAAACTCCTTACGGGTATCAATAACCGTAGGCCGCAATGTAGGTTTCCCCTCCATAAACTCCAGCACCTCTTTGATATTCGAAGCTCCATACACTTCCAGATCGTTCACCACCGCAGCCTCACAAGCGTTTTGCTTGGGTAAGATAAAGCCCTTAAAGCCTTCTTCCCTAGCCTTAATAGCGATAGGCAATGCCCCTTTTATCGGTTGGAGGCTCCCATCCATAGAAAGCTCGCCCATCAATACGAATTTGGATAAGTTGGATGAATCTATCTGCTCTGCCGCCGCCAGAATACCGATCGCCAAAGGCAGATCATAAGAAGACCCTTCCTTACGGATATCTGCGGGGGCCATATTAATAACGATACGATTGCGGGGGAATTTATAACCACATACTTGAAGAGCCGAGATAATGCGTTCATGGCTCTCACGAACGGCCACGTCCGGAAGACCGACTAAAAAGAATTGGATACCTTTGGAACAGTTCACTTCTACGGTAACGACCGTAGCGGAAATCCCCTGCACGGCAGCGGCATAAGATTTTACTAACATAGTTAAGAATTTTGAGTTACTAATTACAAATTAAAACCGGAACCTCCTGTTTTCAATCGCTCAGTCTTCGAACAAGTTCTCCAGTGTTTGCTTGATCTCGATTCCATTCTCTGTTTTCATCAAGATCTTATGATCCTCATCTATCAAGAAACAGCGTGGCAATACGCTTACGTTATACAGATCTATCAACATAGCCGCTTGTCCGGCCGAATCTGTTACCAGGTTCCACGCTATACTATCCTTCTTCAGTACATCCCGGACATTATCCGAATTATCGTCCAAGCTAACCAAAAGAATGTCCAACTGATCTTTCGGATATTTCATCGCTACCTTATCCAGATATAGATCCTCTGTCTGGCACATATCACACCAAGGAGCGGTAAATGTCAGCAATAAATATTTCTGCGGGAAAGAATCCAAACTTACCGTATTCCCATAAATATTCCTTACGGAGAAATCTGGGGCTTCCGCACCCAAAGCCGTACGTTTCGCACGGGCGCTATATTGCTCCAGCTCCTTCACCAGATAAAAGTCTTTCAACCTTGGATTCAATAACGCCAACAACTCATCAATTTTACGAGTATCATCGGGATCTGAGAAAAAAGATTGAATCAAGACAACGGATGCCTCTTCATCCGGGTTCTCTTTCACGTACCGGATCGCTTCCTCGCTCAATTGCATATTAACATTCGCCAGACGAGCGGCGATATCCGTCTCCTCGATCGTATCGTTCAAATCCTTGCTATTTAAAGAATTTGATAAATTTGTCAATTCCGTCAATAAAGGAGCGATTCTTTTCTTAAAAGCGGTCAACTTATCATTTGTCCGTCCCCCCTTTACCTGCAATAGCAATGGAGAGTTAGCGTCGCCCGTGATTTTTACGGTTTTTCCCGGTTCCAGATAAGCCGTAACCCAATGCTCTTTATCTGCAAAGAAGATAGTCACACAATGGAAACCCGCTTCATTTTGATCGATCTGGAACTGCCCGGGTTTCGTACAAGCCACGGTATCAACCACTTTATAATTATCCTTCTCAAATACAGCATATACGGTTTGATCTTCCAGATTAGAAAGTTCCCCTTCAATCCGATAGACATAATCCTTGCCACAAGATGACAAACAAATTATAAAGCCAATAATAAGTGCCAGTTTTTTTATCATTACTCCTTTTTAAGCTCTTCTTATAACAGATAATCCGGTCTAAAGGTAGGAATATTTTTTAAAACTACTTTACATTTATAATAAAATTAACGTAGTTATCATAAAAAAAGCGCAGAATTAGTAATTCCACGCTTTTTTATAAAGATATTTTTAAACCTTGACCTTTTTTGAGCAAGGTTTTTTAAGCAATTATAACTGAGGACCAGCAGCAACCAATGCCTTACCAGCTTCGTTGCCCGTGAACTTAGCGAAGTTCTTCTGGAAACGAGCAGCCAAATCCTTCGCTTTCTCATCCCATTGAGCAGGATCAGCATAGGTATCGCGAGGATCTAAGATCTTCGGATCTACGCCCGGTAATGCAGTCGGAACCTCGAAATCGAAATACGGGATCTTCTTTGTCGGAGCCTCGTTGATAGAACCATCAAGGATAGCGTCGATGATACCTCTTGTATCTTTGATAGAGATACGTTTGCCGCTACCGTTCCAACCTGTGTTCACCAAGTAAGCCTTAGCGCCAGTCATTTCCATCTTCTTAACCAACTCTTCGCCGTATTTTGTCGGGTGCAATGACAAGAAAGCAGCACCGAAACAAGCGGAGAATGTAGGAGTCGGTTCCGTGATACCACGCTCTGTACCTGCTAATTTAGCGGTAAATCCAGACAAGAAGTAGTATTGAGTTTGCTCCGGAGTCAAGATAGATACTGGAGGCAATACACCGAATGCGTCAGCAGACAAGAAGATAACTTGTTTTGCGTGCGGGCCTTTAGAAACCGGCTTAACGATGTTCTCGATGTGATAGATCGGATAAGAAACACGAGTGTTCTCTGTAACTGACTTATCAGCGAAATCGATCTTACCATCAGCGGCAACTGTTACGTTCTCAAGAAGAGCGTCACGTTTGATAGCGTTGTAGATATCCGGCTCGCTCTCTTTATCCAAGTTGATAACCTTAGCGTAGCAACCACCCTCGTAGTTGAATACACCTTCGTTATCCCATCCGTGCTCATCGTCACCGATCAACAAACGTTTCGGGTCCGTAGACAAAGTAGTCTTACCAGTACCAGACAAACCGAAGAAGATAGCTGAGCTCTTGCCCTCTTTATCCGTGTTAGCGGAGCAGTGCATAGAAGCGATCCCACGCAACGGGTTCAAGTAGTTCATGATAGAGAAGATACCCTTCTTCATCTCACCACCGTACCAAGTATTCAAGATAACTTGCTCTTTAGTCTTCAAGTTGAAAACAGTAGCAGTCTCAGAGTTCAAGCCTAATTCTTTGTAGTTGTCAACTTTAGCCTTAGCAGCGTTGAAAGAAACGAAATCAGGTTCGCCGTAGTTAGCCAATTCCTCAGCTGTCGGACGGATGAACATATTAGTTACGAAGTGAGCTTGCCAAGCAACCTCCATGATGAAACGTACTTTCAAACGAGTAGCCTCGTTAGCGCCACAGAATGTATCGACAACGAACAAACGTTTGCCAGACAATTCTTTTACAGCTTTAGCCTTCAAGTCTGCCCAAGCAGCCTCAGAACAAGGCTTGTTATCATTCTTATATTCATCAGAAGTCCACCATACAGAATCTTCGCTGGCTTCATTCTTTACGAAAAATTTATCTTTAGGAGAACGACCTGTATAAATACCAGTCATCACGTTTACAGCACCTAGCTCAGTTACTTGGCCTTTCTCGAAGCCTTCCAAACTCGGTTTAGTTTCTTCTGCGAACAGAACATCATAAGACGGATTGTGAACGATTTCTTTCACATCAACAATTCCGTACTTGCTTAAATCTAAATTAGCCATCTTGAATTTAATTTAAATGATTGACTTTATATAACTTTTCTCTCTACTCTAGTTCGATACGGTGAGGCTTTCCGACCTTTTGGAGCTTGCTGCGACTCCACCTTGTTAACCGCGGTACAAAAGTAATATTTTTTTTTATCGTACACAGCTTATTAAGGAAATTTTTCAGTAATAATTACTCTTTTCCATGCAATTAACAAAACCCTTAGTCTATTTGTAATATGGAGTTTACAAATCATATACTTTTAGCTAGCGTCTCAACTATTTCCGAAGTCGTCATCATAAGAAAGGCGCGGGATAAATATCTTGCGCCTTCTCTTATATCCGATCAGAAATATATTACTTTACCTCCCAAATCTCACCTTTCATCAAAAGGTCGTGTAATTTACGTGTAGGATTCTTCGCTTGTACCTCCTCGATTTGCTGGTGGACAGCCTCATCATAGGTCGGTCCCTCCACATCTCGTATTACGCCTAACGCAATTGGCATATCACCGCTCATCATGGCAAGCATCATATGCAAGGTGTTATCCTTCTCATGGGCGTCGTGTACCAATACGTCATCCATCGTATAACCATCTTGTCCGATCGTTACGGATTTCAGTTTTAGGCCGTCTAGCACAAGGCCTTTATCCATGTTAGCGCCGTAAACCATTTTCTCGCCATGGCGAAGGAAAATCGTACGATCCGCACGGTATGCCTTATCAACGATCCCCTTATGGATACCATCATTAAAGATCACGCAGTTTACCAACACTTCCGTAACGGAAGCGCCTTTATGACGAGCGGAAGCCGTCAATACCTCGGTCGTATTCTTCAAATCCACATCGATCGAGCGGGCGAAGAAATTACCACGGGCACCCAATGCCAACTCAGCCGGCACAAACGGATCTTCCACCGTTCCATACGGAGAGCTCTTGGATACGAAACCACGGTCGGATGTCGGGGAATACTGCCCCTTCGTCAAACCATAGATCTTATTGTTGAAAAGAACGATATTCAAATCGATATTACGACGGACAGCGTGGATAAAATGATTACCGCCGATAGCCAAGCAGTCGCCATCACCCGTAATCAACCATACGCTCAAGTCCGGGCGAGCCGTCTTTACGCCGGTAGCGATAGCCGCTCCACGACCATGGATCGTATGGAAGCCATACGTATTCATATAATAAGGTAAGCGGGAAGAACAGCCGATACCTGAGATAACTGCCATATTGTGAGGAGCCACTCCTACCTCGGCCATAGCCTTATGCAGGCAATTCAGTACCGCATGGTCGCCACAACCCGGGCACCAACGTACGTACTGGTCGCTTTTATAATCTTTCGGTTGAAATTTAGTTTCTTCTGTTGTCATCTTTTAAGCCTCCAATATTTTAGTGAATTCCTCAACTAATCTCGCAACGACAAAAGGTTGTCCCTTTACACGATTGAAGCGATACGGGTTAAATCCGGGTACCTTTCCACGTAAATAGTTAGCGAACTGGCCGTTATTTTGCTCAGCCACCACCACTTTCTTATACTTAGAAAGAACCTCAGCCGTATTCTTAGGCAGCGGGTTGATAAACTTGAAGTGAGCGAAAGCCACCTTCTTGCCATTCTCCTGCATCGTCTCCATCGTCTCGTAAAGGTGTCCGTAGGTTCCACCCCAACCAACGATCAATAAATCAGCGTCCTCATCTCCGATCACTTCCAGTTCGGGGATATAGTCGGCGATCTTATCGATCTTAGCCTGACGGGTCGTCACCATCTTCTGGTGGTTAGCCGGATCGGTAGAGATTGCGCTCGTCTCGTAGTCTTTCTCCAGACCACCCAGACGATGAGCAAAACCTTCCGTTCCCGGAATCGCCCAGTAACGAACCAAGCTTTCCTTGTTACGGCGATACGCCTTCCAAACTTTCTCGTCTTGATAATTAGCTACGTAATTCGGCTTAATCTCCGGATATTTATCCATTTCCGGAATTCTCCAAGCGGAAGAACCGTTAGCGATAAAGGCATCGGTCAACAAGATAACCGGAGTCATATGCTCCACGGCCAACTTACCCGCCCAAAATGCGGCATCAAAACAATCAGTCGGCGTAGAGGCCGCTATTACCACAGCTGGGCTCTCACCATTACGGCCATACAGCGCTTGCATCAAGTCCGTTTGCTCGCTCTTCGTCGGCAAGCCCGTAGAAGGACCGCCACGCTGAACATCGATAATCACCAAAGGCAACTCAGCGATTACAGCCAAACCGATCGCCTCGCTCTTCAAGGCAAGACCCGGTCCGGAAGTAGACGTAGCCGCCAAGCAACCGGCGAAACTAGCTCCGATAGAAGTACAGATACCGGCGATCTCATCCTCGGCCTGAACCGTGATAACGCCTAAATCCTTACGTTTAGATAATTCATGTAAAATATCAGTAGCCGGAGTGATCGGGTAACTACCCAAGAACAACTGCAAACCAGCTTTCTCGGCAGCGGCTATCAAACCATAGGAAGTAGCCTTATTACCATTCACGTCCGTATAGAATCCGGGCTCGGCTTTCTTACTCTCGATACGATACGTAGAAACCGAGGCATGGATATTATTACCATAATTATAACCGTCCGTCAAAGCCTTGATATTAGCTTGGGCGATAACCGGTTTCTTAGCGAACTTATTCTGCAACATGTGCATAGCCTCCTCCAGCGGACGCTCGAACAACCAGCAAACAAGTCCTAAGGCGAACATATTCTTACAGCGAAGAGCCGATTTATTGTCCAAGCCAAACTCAACCAATCCGTCTTTTACCATCGTAGAGATCGGAGCGGCAACAACCTGCACGCCAGTCAATCCCAGCTCAGTAAACGGATCATCGGTCGTAAACAAGGCCTTATCCAAATCACTTTTCTTGAAAGAGTCCGTGTCGATTAAAACAATCGCATTGGGTTTTAGGTGTTTTACGTTCACCTTTAGCGCGGCGGGATTCATGGCCACCAATACGTCGGCCTTATCACCGGGTGTGAAGATCTTGCGCGATCCCAAGTGCACTTGGAATCCAGATACACCACTTAGTGTTCCTTGTGGAGCACGTACTTCTGCCGGATAGTCTGGGAATGTAGAAATCTCGTTCCCGAAAACCGCGGACAGGTTTGAAAAGATTGTACCGGTTAACTGCATACCATCTCCCGAGTCTCCCGAGAAACGAATTACAACCTTCTCCAGCGTCTTAACTTTTGTCTGTTCTGCCATAATATACTTTATTAGCTTTATCGCTTATTGGTATTTAGATCGTCCGCAAAGTAAAGCATAAACTTTGCGAGTTCAAAACTTTTCCGCATCAAAAAGCAGAGAGGTATAGATCAAGATTATTAGATGATAGATTAAAATGATTAGACACATAACTATTCACTGTCTTCCCGTAATACATATATACTCCCGCCCTAAAGCCCTTATCCGATTTGATCATTCCTTGCACGGAACCGGCGTCGCCCAACGACAATAATAAAGGCACGAATATATTACTATAAGCCATCGAGGTAGTACGAGCCACCCGGTTGCTGATATTCAGTTTACAATAATGTAATACCCCATATTGCTCGAACACCGCGGGATCTTCCCTCGACAAGCAGCATGTCGTCTCAAAGCAACCGCCTTGGCTTACCCTCAGATCGATCACCAAAGCTCCCTTTTTCATCGTACGCACCAAGTCCGTAGCGATAATATAGCGATGTCTCGTATTAATATAACGCATCGCCCCGATCACCACGTCAGCGCTACGAAACGCGTTATGCAGCACATTCGGATGGAACGTGGAAGTAAAAAGCCCTTGCCCCAAGACCTGTTGTATTATACGCAATTTATTGATATCATCATCGAATACTTTCACGGATGCTCCCAAGGCCAATGCGGCACGCGCGGCCACGGTCCCGGCGTTTCCGGCCCCGATGATCACCACTTCCGTAGGGGATACGCCCGGGATACCGCCTAATAAGATCCCTTTACCTCCTTGGGTATTGCTCAACAGCTCGGAAGCGATCGTTATGGAAGCCGCCCCCTCGATCTCGGAAGTGACATTCAGCACCGGGAAACGATTATATTCATCCGCCATCAACTCATAAGAGATAGCGGTAATCCGTTTCGCCATCATCAACTCGAAAGCCTCTTGAGCGAATAAATTAAACTGCACCAATGAGAAAACGGTCGTGCGAGGTCTCATAAGCGCGATTTCCACCGGCAACGGAGGCAATATCTTCAAGATCAGATCCGCTTGGAAAACTTCCGCGGACGTATCGACAATCTCCGCCCCCGCCTCCGAGAAATGATTATCGGAATAGTTGATGCCTAATCCGGCGCCACTTTCCACCAGCACCCGGTGACCGCAATCGGTCAGCATATCCACTGCCTCCGGAGTCAACGGCAAACGTTTTTCCGCCTCGCATCGTTCACGAGGAATACCGATAAGCAAACGGTTATTCACCTTGCTGATCTCTTTCAATAATTCCTGCGGGATATAGGCCCCCTGTGCCTGCCGGCCGTCGTTCGCTTCCATATGCTATAGGATTTTCATTAACGCGTTCGATATGTCATGTACATCAGATTCTGTTAACATCTTCTCGGCATCAAACGTTATGGACGCCTTCGTATAAAACGGATTCCTTTTCTCCAGACTCTCGGCGATAAACGCCCTCAGTTCCTCCCCGGAACGTCCTTTCAACACCGGACGGGTATGTTTGCACAACTCCAGACGCTTCGCCAGCTCCTCGACTGACACCTTCAAGTAAACCGTCGTGCCAGAAGCGTTCATAAACTCCATGTTATCGAAAAAACAAGGAGCGCCTCCTCCCGTGGAGATCAGCACGTCCTCAAACTCAGCGACCTCGTGAAGCATATTCCGTTCTATCTCTCGGAAAGCCTCCTCCCCTCTCTCGGCGAATATCTGCGAAACGGCCTTATGATAACGCCCTTCGATATAGTAATCAAGATCTATGAACGAAAGACCGGCGAGCTTGGCAAGCTCCTTTCCCACCGTTGTCTTGCCCGCTCCCATATATCCGACCAAAAAAACACGTTTCATACGTTATTATAATAGTTTTCGCAAATGTAAACTTTTTCCGGGAACTCTATCTTCTTTATTCCTAAGAATCAATAAAAAAATCATAGGCCAATGGCTTTTACGGTTTGGGTCGCACGATCCACTACCAATAAAGTATGACGAGCACCGGCTATTTTCTCGGGATAGACCATCGAATCTGTAAAGTCCTGCAATAATTTGCCGTTCTTAGGGCTGATCTCCCATAGTTCCGACCGTTTATCATCGACACGAAGCGTAACAAACAAACGATCCCCTACAAACACTATCGACTGGGGAGACTTTTCAAATCCCAATGTCACCAGATACGGCGCAAAGCCCGTGTCCCCTGCCCGAATGTCCGCAGGATCGAATAAATAGATCATATTTTTATTCTGGGCCGTCACATACAAAAAGCCATCATTTCGTGCCGCTACCGCATAAGTACCCATTGCCTCTTGTAAATTTACGCTACGGCTATATATAGGTACCCG
This sequence comes from Parabacteroides sp. KHUB-02, assembly GCF_056640955.1. Taxonomy (NCBI): domain Bacteria; kingdom Pseudomonadati; phylum Bacteroidota; class Bacteroidia; order Bacteroidales; family Tannerellaceae; genus Parabacteroides; species Parabacteroides sp. KHUB-02. The sequence goes on from NZ_JBWQEV010000001.1 coordinate 3,475,142, forward strand.
AGCAGCGGAACCGGGCTGTACATCTTGCTCCAAGACAACTACCAGTTTCCGTTTATCCCGAATAAAGACAGCCCCTTGACTAGCCGTCACATCAAACGCATGAACGGTCTGATAACCACCCTCACCCCAAGTACCCGTACCGATACAAGTAATGAACTCATACGTTTCCGCATCGAACACATCCGTACGGCTTCCCGTATTCGTGACATATATTTTCCCATACGAGCGAGTCACGCCGTTTGGCTCCCCCGCAAAGGTCTCTTTCTTATCTCCGTTCATCCACTCAACCATACTTTTCACATGACGCACATTACCGGAAGATACATCAAAGACCTCCAAACTATAATGTCCCGGAGCGTCATTTGCTACATATAGCGTATTCCCATAAAGATGGACCGCTTTCGGATGAAAAGTTTCCACAGTGGCACCGGGAATATCCAAGACTGAAAGTGTAAATGAGAGAGGAGAACCCTCATCGCCAGCCCTATCCGTCTCCATCGGAGCAAGCCCAAGCCCGCCATCTATGGCATCCAATTCCGGATCATCGATAATGTATTTCGAGGAGGTATACACGCTTTTGTTCTCTACCAAGTTCTTATTCCTCCGGGTATGCAAGAAACGGCGGGAATAAATCGGCAATTTCTTACTCACGGAAAGCTGTGAGTAAACCTTCATACAAATCGTAGGGAAGCCTCCTTCCGCCGGATAATACGTCATATTCCCACTATGCCCATATCCCAAGCAGTGCGCCAGCTCATGATACGGCACATCAGTCCCGTTGGCATCATCCGCATAATGGGTAAGATAGACATATTCACCTAATCCAAAGGTATTTCCCCCGCCCAGGCCGACAACATTCACCACACGCCCATAACACAATCCGCCATGATTCAAGATCTTTTTCTTCAATACATCTATATCCACGATTTGCTCGTTATTTATCAGCTTACCACGCCACTTCTCCAGTTCCTCGTCAAAAAGCGAGGAAGAAAACATCGCCGCCATATTCAAGGAAAGGGCAACCGCCTCACGAGCCAGATGTGGCCTGAAGTTACCCCAGTTTGAACCAGAATACTTACCAAACCAAATATTCCACTTTGGTTTCACGTTAATCATTCCTTGATATACCGGATCTCCACATTCAATCCGCAAACTTATATTCTCGGCCGCCATATCCGGATAGGCTTCTATGGTAACCTCCTCGCCGGAACGCGTATAATAAACCTTCGCCTGTTCCAGAAAAGGCAACTTCATTTTAAACTCCTGAAAAGGTAAAACCGTAGTAAACTCCGCAAACCGTACCTCGTCCTCATAGCCTTCAATCGTCGCCCATACGATCACGTTATGTATAGCCCTGGGTGAATAGAAACGAAGCATCAGCTCATTCTGCTCGGTAACCGACACCTGCAAAGGCTCATTCACCTTGAATTTTCGCTTTGACGAATCGAAAAGAACCTCGTCCGGTTCCTCATCCTGAAGGATATAAGAAGTATTCGACGAATCATAATCCTCCTCCGCCATCCGTATCAAACCATATTTACTCGTTCCTCCACTATTACCCACATTATCTTCATCCGAACATCCGAGAACAAGAAAGCCTCCCATTACAAACAGAATGACACGAATGATCGTGTATCTCAACATTTCATTCATAAATAATCTCTTACCAGTTTTGGGCGCAAAAATAGTATTTTTATTTAACTCGCATAAAAGTCACCGTTTTTATGTAATTTTGCCCCGTAGACAGATGTAGATTCGATGATGAAATTTATAGATAAGTTCAATACAATTATCCATAAGCCATTTTTCAGCAAATATAGTACCTTAATGGGGCTATGGGCATTGCTGGGAGTTATCGCATGGATTACCAAGTATTTCCCCGGGAAATATAACAACTTCTCGATCTTCAGGCAATCCTTTTGGCATACGTTGAATGAATTGCCGCTCTATGCCGCCTATCCGGAAGAATACAACGATATTTTTCACTACGGGCCGGTATTTAGCTTGGTAGTGGCTCCGTTCGCCATTACACCCTTATGGTTGGGATTGCTTACTTGGTCGGTGGCACAGAGCCTTTTCTTATTCTGGGCGATCAAGATGCTGCCGGGGATCAAGCGGGAACGTATCTTTATCTATTGGTTCTGTGCCCACGAGTTGCTTACCTCGCTTTTCATGTCGCAATTCAATATCAGTATCGCCGCTATCATTGTCCTCGCTTACGTATTGATAGAGAAAGAGAAAGACGTATGGGCCGCTTTCGTGATCATGTTGGGTACCTTTACTAAATTGTATGGGATCACGGGATTGGCGTTCTTCTTTTTCTCTCGCCATAAGATGAAGTTCAGCCTATCTTGCGTAGGATGGGCGGTCGTCATGGTCGTAGCCCCGATGATATTGTCCGGGCCGGATTATATAATGTCCCAATATACCGGTTGGTTCGAGGACTTATCCGGAAAAAATTCGGAGAACTTATTCGCGCTCATGCAGAACATTTCCTTCTTGGGAATGGTTCGTAAGATATCGGGATCGGTCAGTTACTCGGACATTTATCTGATAATAGGGGGATTAATATTATTCGGCCTGCCTTATCTACGCATCAGTCAATATAAATATGAGGCTTTCCGGAAAACGTTATTGGCCTCGGTGTTGATGTTTGTCGTACTGTTCAGCACGGGTAGCGAGTCCAGTACCTATATCATAGCGTTTATCGGAGTCGCTATTTGGTATACGGCTGTACCGTGGAAACGTTCGACATTGGATATTGTCTTGATGGTCTTCGCCTTTATATTGACCAGCATGTCTCCGTCCGATCTTTTCCCGAAATACATACGAGTGCATTATGTATACCCGTATGCGTTAAAAGCGTTGCCTTGTATGCTGATCTGGCTAAAGCTGACATTTGAGATGTGTACGAGGAGTTATAATCCGGTAAAGGTATAAATGGAATGAACGCACGAGCAGACATAGATTTGGTATTACCTTGTTACAACCCGCCTTCGGGCTGGGAGGAACAAGTAGCCACCCATTTCCGCGAAGTGGAGCGATTATTCAGCCCGGTACGTTTCCACCTTTTTATTGTCAGTGATGGTTCGAGACGGGGATACGAGCCGGAGACGATCGACCGCCTCCGGCAATTGATACCGGATGTCTGCGTCGTGGACTATAAGCCCAACCGAGGAAAAGGATATGCCTTGCGAGAGGCGGTAAAGCGATGTACCTCTCCTTACATTATTTATACAGACTACGATTTTCCATATACAAACGACTCATTCGGCAGGATGGTCGAGGCGTTGCTAGGAGGAGCGGACGTAGTCGTGGCTACCCGCAGCAAAAGTTATCAGGATAATCTACCTCCTTTCCGGCAAATGTTATCCAAACTGTCCCACATATGCAATACATGGGTCTTGCGGATCAAGATCAAGGATACGCAAGGGGGCATGAAGGGATTCAGCCAAGCGGGACAGGCGATATTCCTGACGACCCGTATCAATAGCTTCCTATTCGATACGGAATTTATCTATAAGGCAAGTCGCCGGAAAGAGATAAACTTACGGACGATCAACGCGAACATCAAAGAAGGACTGGCGGTATCCGATATGGGATTCAAGGTCCTGCGGCGGGAAGCGTTGAACTTCTTATCCATCTTATTTCATAGAGATTAATTGACATACATGATATTACTTAGTTTTGATATCGAGGAGTTTGACGCTCCATTGGAACACGGCGTGGAATTGCCGTTCGAGGAACAAATGCGTACTTCCGTAGAAGGAACCCGGAAGATACTGGCATGTCTGGCCCGTCACCGGGTAAAAGCGACTTTCTTTTGCACGGCGAACTTCGCCCTTCACGCAAAGGATTTGATCTTGGACATCCAAAAGGGTGGACATGAGATCGCTTCGCATGGTTTTTATCACTCGTCGTTCGAGACCGCCGATCTACGCAAGTCCAAAGAGGCATTGGAGGAACTGACCGGACAACCGGTGAACGGTTTCCGTATGGCCCGCATGATGCCCGTCGAAGAAGAAGAGATACATAAGGCCGGTTACTTATACAACTCGTCCTTGAACCCGACTTGTATTCCCGGCCGTTATAACCATCTGGGACAACCCCGCACCTATTTCATGAAAGATGGCGTATTGCAACTGCCCGCCTCGGTGACCCCGATCGTCCGTTTCCCCTTGTTTTGGCTGGCTTACCATAACCTTCCGGCCTCCTTGTACCGTAAGCTGGCGCTTTGGACGTGGAAAGAGGACGGTTATTTCCTAACCTATTTCCATCCGTGGGAGTTCACCTCCTTAAGTGATCGGAAAGAGCTAAAGTTACCGTTTATCATGACCAACCATTCCGGTTGCGGCATGGAAAGAAGGCTGGATGCCTTGATCCGTTTCTTCAAGGATAAAAGAGCGCCGTTCGGTACCTATACGCAATTCTCACAAGAAATCTTGAGTAAGAGCCATGGCCAAGAATAAGTTTTATGTCGTATGGAAAGGTTTGAACCCGGGAATCTATGATAACTGGGCGGAATGCAAGGCACAGGTAGACGGACAAGAGGGAGCCAAATATAAATCCTTCGAGAACCGGGAGGAAGCCGCCAAAGCCTTCGAGGCCGGCTATACCCATTACCTAAAGACCGTCTCTTCCCCGAAAGCCGTTGCCCGTCTCGCGCCGGAAGCCCCGATCGGGAACCCCATCAATGAGAGTCTTGCCGTAGACGCCGCCTGTAGCGGTAATCCCGGGGATATGGAGTACAGAGGCGTTTATACCGCTACCGGGCAAGAGATCTTCCATATCGGCCCGCTGAAGGAGGGCACGAACAATGTCGGGGAATTCCTCGCCTTAGTACACGGCCTCGCCTTGCTACAGCAAAAGGGAAGCGACCTGCCGATCTATTCGGATAGCCGCAACGCCATCAGCTGGGTCAAGAAAAAGAAATGCAAAACCCTGTTAGAACGCAAACCGGCCAACGAGCCGATCTTCGACCTCATCGAGCGGGCCGAGAAATGGTTGAACACCCATACCTATACCACCCAGATCCTCAAATGGGAAACATCCGTATGGGGGGAGATCCCGGCGGATTTCGGAAGGAAATGAGGTAAAGGTAATTAAAATTATATCGTATATTTGCCCAATATATCGAATTCAAGCCTATGAAGATCGCTTTCGACGCAAAACGGATTACGCATAACGCTACCGGACTGGGTAATTATAGCCGGTTCGTAGTGAATAGTTTGTCCGCTTCTTTCCCGGAGCATACCTATCAACTCTATACGCCGGGCAAAGGCAAAGAAGCGTTACGGAAACGGATCGAGGAGCGTCCAAGTGTCTCATTCCATTATCCGGAAGGCAGGTTCGATAAACTATTTCCGTCTTTATGGCGTACCTCGGGCCTAACGGCTACGCTTCGAAAAGAGCACGTAGATCTGTTCCATGGCTTGAGTAATGAGATTCCTATGAATCTAAAACAGAACGGAATCCCAGCGGTCGTAACGATACATGACTTGATCTTCTTGCGTTACCCGCAGCTTTATAAACCGATCGATCGTTCCATCTATACCTACAAATTCAAGCAAGCTTGTTTACGGTCGGACAAGATCATAGCGATCAGCCGACAGACGATGCGAGACATCCGGGACTTCTTCCACATTCCGGAAAGCAAGATCGAGGTTGTTTACCAAGGTTGTGACCCGATATTCGGACAAGCGGTTCAAGAAGACGTGAAATCGTCCGTACGCGAGAAATATCAGATAAACGGGCCTTATATATTATATGTAGGGAGCATCGAGGAACGGAAAAATTTATTGCTTCTGGTAAAAGCCCTGAAAGAGCTGAAAGAAGATATCTCCGTGATCGCTATCGGTAAGCATACGCCTTATACGGATACGGTAGAGACCTATATCCGGGAAAACAACCTGTCCGGTCGCATCCGTATCTTGACCCATATACCTTTTAACGAATTAGCCGCTTTCTATCAGATGGCGACCTTATTTGTCTATCCCTCGTTTTTCGAAGGATTCGGTATCCCGATCTTAGAAGCCCAACTTGCCGGTATTCCGGTGATAGCGGCTACCGGTTCTTGTCTGGAAGAGGCGGGCGGATCGTCCGCTCTATATACCGATCCGAGAAATGAGCAAGAGCTGCGCGGCTTGATAGAGTCCGTATTGAACGAGCCGAAGCTGGCCGAATCCATGCGTTCCGGCGGACGAGAGAATATACGGCGATTCATGCCCGACGTATTAGCGGCTCATTTCATGCGAGTATACGAGAATATCTCACGATCTTAGCAAATCCATTTTATCCATACACAATGAATATACTTTTAGTCTATAAAGAAGCCGACATAGCGACCTACAAAATGCTGGAAGGATTGTCCAAGCTTGAGGACTTCAACATCTATATCGCTTCCCCCCAATCGTATACCGACAAAAAGATCTATGGGAATTGTACACCCTTGGATCTGCCGGTCATTACCTCGAAGTTCAACTGGAACGTTATTCGTGCCCTGCGCGAAATCATCAAGACTTATCGGATCGACCTTATCTACTCACCAAGTAGTTCCGGTTTATCAAACGCTTTATTCGCCTCCATAGGCACACGGGCGAAAAATATCGCATACCGAGGCACGCAGGCTAAATTGAAGCGGTTCGATCCGACCTATTATCTAGGCATATTAAATCCCGCCGTAGAGCATGTCGTATGCGAGACCAAAGATATTGAGGAATATCTCTCCCGATTCATCGCACGAAAAAGACTAACAACCAGCACAAAGCCATTTGATATCGATTGGATCAAGGAGGCAGTCCGTACGCCCAAACAAGCAGACGATATTCCGGACGACGCCTTTCGTTGCATCTATATCGGAGCGACGAAGAACAGGCCGTTCAAAGGCTTAACCGATTTGATTCATGCGTTTATCTTATTGGATGATCCACGGGTACATCTTACAATCGTGGGAGAATATGGGGAAAATGATTTCCAATTAGCCCAACAGTCGAAGGTAAGCGCACAAATTCATTTTCTGGGACAGCGTTCCGACGCCATCTCTTTTCTGGTCACGTCCCAGTTGTTTATACTTCCCTCGCACCGGGATGCCTCCCCAAGAGTCGTGCGGGAGGCTATGGCTTGTTCCGTTCCTTGTATCGTAACAGATATACCGGGAGCAAGAGACTTAATCATAGACGGAGTCACCGGATTGTTAGTGCCGCCTTCTTTTCCTCAACAAATGGCGGCGTCTATCCGCTCGCTTATCGATAACCCGGAGCGATTGGAAGCGTTCGCCAAGGCCTCACGTGAGCATATCATCCAAGATTTCAGCGTAAAGGCTTATACAGATGGCTTCGCCACGTTATTCAGGTCGATCAAGAAAGCATAGATTATTTACAGATTCAGAAACAACGGATATAAGCTAATGAATAGCTATCATAAAGATGGTCCTTCATTCCATGTTTATATTGGAAGGACAGGATATTTTTCTTAAGCTCATAATTTAGCTTTGTCCGTAGGATCATCGGCTTATCCCCATTATCCCGATATCCCCGGAAACCGGCATAATTACAATCCAACGAGAACCCCCGATAGGTTCCTAACACACCTGCCCCATAACAGAAAGCGTCGTTCTGACGATTCACGACATCGTTCGTCATCCAACAATAAAAACCCGCTAAAGCTTGCACACGGATCGAAGCGTTTACATCTTTCCGCTTCCACAACGTACGTCCCAGATTGGCGTCGAACCAATAAGAGGCCGCATCCGTATAACGAGCGTCGCACAAGCGTCCGCCACTGGCGGTTTTCAGGTTGGCGCTTACCACGATATCCATCCACTTCTCGCTCCGGAGAGCTTGGAAATAAAAATTAAAGATCACGTCGCCCCGGCAAACAATCGGGGATTTCAGTTCTACCGCATAACGCTCATCCCGCACTTCCGGCGACATCTCATACCATTCTTGGAATACCCAACTGACATTCACCCCTACACGTCCCTTTACGACAGGAATGTACAAACGGGCAAAGATATCTTTCGTCTGATCGCCTCGCGTCTTATGATATTCCCCCCGAAGCTCCACTTCCCAACGGCTGGACAGGCTTCCTCCTACCAACTCGGGAATCGGAAAGGCATTTGGCCCGAAATAACGGGGCGAGTAAGTCAGATACTCTACCTTTTCCCACCATTCTAACGCCTTAACCGGAGATACATAGGTCAAAAGACAACTAACAACTAAGCAGAACCGGAGTATTTGTATTTTCATAAAAGTCTATAATTCAAATTCAATCTCATGCTTCAACGCATATTTCTTCCAGAAACGATTTCGATAATATAATATCCAACGAAGGCATTCCGCTTCATCAAAATGCCGGCTCTCGGCATAGGTCTCCGCCATTAAATGAAAAGCGGCTTCCCGTCCCCACAAGCGGGAGAAATTCGCGCATCCTCGTTTTAGCGAGACAGGCCCGAAGTGCATCCGGTTTATATCGATCAAGGAGAACTTAACCCCTTCCTCCGTACGATCGTACAATACATTTCCGGGAGAGAAATCGGCATGATAAACCTCCGCCTCATGCAACTTTGCCATATAAGTACCTAACGCACGGAAAATATCCTCGTTCTCCTCTACCGGACGCTGTCCGACTTTATACAATGTCTTATAGCTGGATTGCAGACTGATAAAATAACTATATTCCAAAAACCCTTTCTTCCTAAAAAGGATATAAGCGATCGGGGCAGGAGTCTCAAAACCCTTGGCGACTAAACGCAGAGCGTACTCATAGGCTCGCACGGCCTTAGGCTGACGGAAAAAACGATAAATAACACGGTTTATCAAGTGGGGGACTCTATATCGCTTGACATTCAGTTCCACACCATCTACCTCAAAAACCTTGATCTCATTCCTCGCCTTATAAATCGTTTTTCCCTCTTCTGAAAATATACGAGGTACACGCCTTACAAAATCCTCGAATCGCCCGTACGCCGGGTTAATGACCTCCTTCATCCGAAACCATTTCATTTAAAGAGGTTAATACCTTGTTTATGATTAGATCCGGATTGAGCTGTTTCATACACGCCCAATCCTTCCGCAGGCAGGGCTTTTGGCCGAATACGGAACAAGGACGACAAGGTAAGTCCAACTGGATACAATCTTCCGGATCCTGATGATATCCGTAAAATCCGGCATAGGGATGGGTAGCGCCCCAAACGGAAAGCACCCGTGTACCGACCAAGGAAGCGAAATGCATATTGGCGGAATCCATGCAAATCAACAGATCCAACCGGCTGATCAAGGCCAGTTCCTGATCCAAGGAATACTTGCCCGCCACGCTTTTTACCCGGGGATACTCAAAAGCCCATTGATCCAAGAGCGCCTCCTCGTAGCCACGACCACCGAACAGGAAGATGGTAAAATCCTCTCGATCGGAAAGCTCAGCCATGACCAGCTCCATCTCCCCGGTCGGATAAATCTTTCCCCGGTGCTTGGCGAAGGGGGCGATACCGATCCATTTGCCCGTCTTCGTTCCCACAAGGGGTTCCAAGGCGGATAAATCAGGGGTCGAGGTCTCATAAAGCGAGGTGAACGATTCCGTATAATGAAGTCCGGCGTTACGGAAAACATCCGCATAACGTTCGATCACCGGGCGAAGTTGTTTAAATCGTTTATGCTTCGCGTCGGTCAACCGGGCACGATCTTTCCGGGCCTTATCCACGACAAACACCCGTCTGCCGTTCAAGCGGAACAGCGTACGGATGATCATGGTCCGCAATACGTCATGCAAATCCAAAACCACGTCGAAATCATATTTTACCAAGGCAGAGGCAAAACGAAGCAATCCCGCCAACGTTTTCTCCGTGCTCTTCGTATTGATGCCGATCACGTTCACGTTCTTCGGGCGGTTGATAAAGACCGGGATCAAGAACGCTTGCGTCAACACGGTAAACGAGTCCGTAGGATTCGCCTTGGCGGCGGAATAGATAACGGGAACGGTCATCGCCACATCCCCAATAGCCGAAAGTCGTATTACTAATATATTTGCCATTATTTCTTACCGTACAACACAGGATTCAAGGCCGGGTCATTGTACATCTTCATTTGCTTGTAGACCTTCATATACTTCTTACCGTCACGGATATCGGATAGCAATTGATCCAAAGCCATCGACAAATCCTTCTTCTGCTCCATCAGCACCGCCAGTTTCTGCTCACAACGAGCCTTATGCTCGGCAGTAGCGTCCGGACGGTTTGCCTCCTCACGCATATGATAGATCTTTAGCGTAAGGATAGAGAGACGATCGATCGCCCAAGCCGGGCTTTCCGTATTGATCGTAGCGTCCGGCAAGACTTTCACGTTCTTGTATTTATCCAGAAAGAAACTATCGATCAACTCTACCAAATCCGTACGATCTTGATTCGACTTGTCGATGCGGCGTTTGATAGCCAGCGCTTCTACCGGGTCGATCTCCGGATTCCGGATAATGTCCTCCAAATGCCATTGTACGGCATCGATCCAGTTCTTAAGATAAAGATAAAACTCGATGCTCTTTACCGCATAGGGATTATGCACTGTAGCATCTACATTGTCAGTTACATGATAAGCCTCCGTAGCTTGCTCAAAAATGCGGAAACATTGTTCGCTGAAGTTCATATATGATTCATTTTCTTTCTGTGAATACTTTGTGGGACAAAGATAATGCTTACAGATCAGAAACCCAATTCTACCGGATAAATTCTATCCTCTTAGCATATATCCTTTCTTCGGCAAGGATACGATGCCGGTAGACGGATCGTTATGAAGCGCTTTACGGAGATAGGTGACCTGCACATTCAAGGCCAGGGAGTTGGCGTATGAGCTAGTTCCCCAGACGGTTTCCAGCAGAAGGTCACGATCCACCGCCAGATTCAGGTTTGTAGCCAGGATTCGCAGAAGATCCGCTTGGCGGGAAGTGATCAATACCTTGTTATTGCCCGTACGGATCTCGTTCGTGGTGTAGTTGAAGGTCGTGTTTCCGAAATGGAAGCTCTCCTCCTGCACGCTTTCATGGACACCGATCTCAAAACGGTCCTTGATACGGGCGATCAGCTCTTCCGGATAGAAGGGTTTCGCCAAGTAATCATTTCCGCGCAAGCTAAAACCTTTCAAACGGTCGTTCTTATCGGAACGGTCGGAAAGGAAAAAGATCAAGACATGGCGGTCTTGCTCACGGATCTTTTCCGCTACCTCGAAACCGTTTAGGCCGGGCATGTTGATATCCAGCAAGACCAGATCCGGTTTCACGACCGGGAATTGCTCCAAAGCCATGGTACCATTGCCGGTATAAGTCACCTCATACCCCTCCCGTTCCAAGAATCGCTTCAAGACGAGGGAATACTTAAAGTCATCGTCAGCGAAAAGTATTTTCAATGTCGATTTCATAAGGCTGTAGTCGGTAGATTTATAGTAATTCGAGTGCCTTCACCTAATTCACTTCGCAGGGATACAGAGCCATGATGCGCCTCTACTATTTGGCGAACGTAGCTCAATCCCAACCCAATACCCGGAATTTGCTTATCCGGCAGATGAGACGAACGGTAAAATTTATCGAACACCTTTCGCCGCTCATCCGGAGCGATACCGAAGCCATTATCCGAAACGGTCAATTCCACCCTTTGCTGATTCCAAAGCACTACGATATCGATATTCACTTCCTCTCCCGAATATTTGATAGCGTTCTCTATCAAGTTAGACAAGACATTCGCCACATGTACCAGATCAGCTGTCAGATCCGGCATATCCGGGGGAAAGGCCGTCGAGAAAGAGACTTTTTTCCCGGCAGGGATATTGGTTAGGCGTACCACCTTCTCCACCAACTCACGGAGATTAAAAGCGGAAGGTCTCAAGAGCGTCTCCCGCTCGTCCGCACAAACCATATCTTTCAATTTTCCCAGATAGGCGGAAAGATTATCCAACTCGAACATGGAGTCTTGAAGGACCCGTTCCGTCGTGGCCTCATCCATCCGCATCTCCCGGTCATTCAAGAAAGAGACGAATACCTTCAAGGTTTGTACCGGTCGCCTCAGCTCATGGATCATCGTATGTACGAATCCCTCACGCAACTCGTTCAAGCGCATTTGCTCCGAGATCGTACGGATCTGGAAACCCAAACAAGCCAGCAATAACAAGATAAGGAAAATACTTAGGAAAAGCTGCCATCCCATCCGGCCCAATAACGGATTCATGGGAAGATCCACATCCACCCACACCGCCTTTCGCTCGATCGGGGCGAACAAATAGCATATCGAGATAGAGGTTGAAAGCAGGTTTTTCGATAACGGCAACCATAAGGCCGACGACTGCCCGGACAAGGTATCGCCCGCTACGAACGGACGTACCCGATAATCCAGACCGGGCAGACCGGCAGACAAGATGGAGTCCAAACGCTCCGCGGAGAAAGGCACAAAGAACTCCACGACCGAACGATCTACCCCAACCAATAAGCTATCTTCCGGCATATTCGGGTCCAGATGAAGCCGAAAACTATGGATCTTTGTCGTATCCTTGGGATAAAGCTGGAAACCGAACGAGTTTTTCAACCCGTTTAACACGCTATCACCAGACTGGTATTTCGACTGGCGTTCTATGATATAAGTACCTTTCGTCATCTCCGCCTCTTCCTTCCGTATACGAAATTCCTCCTGCCCGGCATGAAATACCTCACCGGCGATCTCATCCGCATAAGTACACATCTCGTACCGGAACTGATTGAACAGCCAATAGCCTTGTACCCCGATCGCCGCCAAAGCCGCCGACAACGAGATTACCCATATCCATCGAATCCTCTTTCCCATGTCTCATTCCTTTCCGGCAAAGATAGATAGCTACTCCATGATTACAACGTACATGTAGCCATTTTTATAAGCGGAGTAATATTTCAGTAATAAAAATCTTCCTTACGGCAAACGTTCCTCTCTTACATTTGCGACAAATAACTTCTAAAACCAACAGATCATGAAACGAATCATAGCGACAATCGGCCTGCTTTGCGTAGGTCTGTCAGGGGCGGGACACGAGACGAACGCCCAAGTGACAATCAACATCTTCAACCTAAACGACGTACTAAGAGCCAAGCCCATCGACGAGACACGTTTCACGGTACAATACCAGACCACGTCCATGCCGGACACGCTCCAACCCGACAAGAAAGAGGAAGAGACCCTCATGCTGAAGGTCGGGGATAAATGCTCCGTTTACTATAGTTACGCCAAATTCCTCACCGATTCCGTACTAGAGGCCGACAAAGCCGCCGGAGCCTCGCAAGAAGTCATCAATGAACACCTGCAACAATATTCCTCCAAGACCAATGCACAGGTCTACAAGAACTATCCGGCGGGAAAGACCACGACCTTGGATGCCCTTGCCGCCAGTCGCTTTCGCTGCGAGGAAAAGGAGGAACGCTCGGAATGGACCTTACTGCCCGATACGATGACCATCCTGTCCTATCCTTGCCGGAAAGCGACCAGTCATTTCAAGGGCAGGCATTATGAGGCTTGGTACACGCCGGAGATACCGAGAAGCGAGGGTCCTTGGAAATTATGCGGATTACCGGGCCTGATCCTAAAAGCCCAAGACAGCCAAGGACATTACACTTTCATCTGCACGGGTATCGAACTGAGCCGGGGTAAGAACCCGATCCTTTTCGGGGGAAACGATTTCGAGCCGATCAACCGCAAGAACCTGCAAAAGGCTTACGAACGATATGCCGCCGATCCTATCGGATATATCGCCTTGACCTCGCCACAGGTAAAAGTGACCGTCACCGACGATAACGGAAAACCTTACCAACCCAAGAACATGCCGTATAACCCTATAGAAAGGGAAGAAAGATGAAACGGATCATACTACATATACACACTTTTTGTTTACTTACGCTACTCTGCCCGGCAGGATTGGCCACCCAATCCGTCATCCGAGGGATCGTGATCGACAAGGAAAGCCAACTGCCGGTAGAAGCGGCCACCGTGCAATTAACCAGAGGCAACGCCTCCCTTCCTATCAACTATACGTTAAGTAATAATGAAGGGACCTTTACCCTCACCCAACCGAAGCGGACGGACTCACTTCTCGTCTCCGTCTCGCTCTTAGGGTACCAAACCCAACAACAAGCCGTACATGCCGGACAAACGCTTCGTTTTGAGATGGAGCCGCAGGTATTCAGCCTAAAGGAGGTGGAAATCCGTCCGGGACGTGTCTGGGGGCGGCAAGATACGATCAATTATGATGTCACCCGCTTTCTCTCCCCAAAGGATCAATCCATCAAGGACGTATTACGGAAACTTCCAGGTATCGATATCGATGATCTGGGGAAGATCTCTTACAACGGGAAAGAGATCCGTAATTTCTATGTGGAGGGACTGGATCTCACCAACGGGAAATACAAGCAAATCAGCGAGAACCTGCGAGCCGACGCCGTGCAGAACGTACAAGTGATGGAGAACCACCAACCGATCCGTGTGTTACAGAGAAAGATCAAGACCGAAGACGTAGCGTTGAACCTCAAGCTGAGACCGGAATTCCGGGATCGCTGGCTGATCAATGCCGAAGGCGGTCTCGGCGCATCCCCGTTCTTATGGAAAGGAGCCGCTGACGCCTTGCAGATCAGCCGCAGCAGCCAATCCGCTTATCTATATAAAGGGAATAATACCGGGCAGGATGTATCGGGCGAGCAAAATACGCTTACCGAATCACCCGAATCCCGTTTATCCGAGCCCAAGGTTCCCCAATTTCTGCTACAGCCCTCATTCTCCGCCCCGCTAAAGAAAGAGCGCTGGCTGTTCAACCATATACACAGCCTATCCGCAAATCGCCTATATAAACTGAACGAGAACACCCAACTCCGTATAAACGCCGGTTATATCCACGACCGGCAAACACAGGAAAGGGGGAGTGAGACGACTTATTACCAATCCGAGGATACGATTCATCTAACGGAGCAAAGCGATAGCCGCATTCGCTCGGATCAAGCCAACCTAAATATCGGAGTGGAAAACAACTCGCAGGAAAGGTATCTCAAGAACCAGTTCTCAGCCACCGGAGATTGGCAATCCAGCCTTTCCCATATAACCGGAAATATGGCTTCCACCGATCGTACAGCATTGAACCAACGCATCAAAACCCCGAACCTCGACTTGCGTAATAATTTACGGAGCCTGTGGAGCTTGGACAAATACACGTTGGAAGTCCAGTCTTTGCTCCGTTACCACAGCAACGCGGCCGATCTTCGCTTGGATAACCACCCTTATCCGATGAACTTACGCGACTTTTATACCGATAATTCCTTCTCATTCCTGAAAAAGAGCGGTTCCCTCACCCAGCGATATACGGTGGGCATAAACGGGGAGATCAGCAATATCGAGAAAAGCCTGCAAACTTATCTCTCACCCGATTACCAATGGAATACCTATAAATGGACCCTATCCCTCAGCGCCCCTCTCAGATGGACCGGATATACAGGGGTCGGTTTCTCCCGCATCTCGGTTAATCCGTCCCTGTCCATTATCTACAAACTGAATTACGCATGGCGTTTCACGGTACACGCCTCCTATAAGGAAAGATACGGAGAGATGACCGACTTATACGACCGGCCTTATCAAACGGATTACCGGAATAGCGTCTGGAATTGCGGAATCCTCCCGGTTTACAGACAACAGCTTTATTCCGTTTATGGGGAGTACAAGAATACGGCACGGGAATTCTTCGCCACGGTAAACCTGACACACAACCGGGAGTGGTACAATCGTATATATGAGCAACGTATAGAGAACGGACAGGTACAACGAGTCTCCTTACCACTGTCCAACCACGGTTCCGGATATACCGTCAAAAGCACGCTATCCAAAGGCTTTTACGATCTAGGGCTAAAGACCTCACTCATGGCGCTCCTCAATATCAGCAAGGCCGAGCAAATCAGCGGGGGACAAAGGCTTCCCTATCAATATCGTCTCATGCGCCTAGAACCCAAAGTGATCTGGACTCCCAACCGCCATTGGGAGACCAGTTACCAAACCGATATCCGGTACGGAGGAAGTAAAATAGGAGAACGTACCCGTTTGGCGCCCTTATGGAACGTCACCCAACAAGTACAGCTCTCCTACATTTTCTCACCCATAGAGGCAAGCCTTTCCGTAGATCATTATCACAATGACGTGAATGAAGACCAATCCGTCAACGCCGTTTTCGCGGACTTCTCGGTCTTATGGAAATCCCGGCGTTGGCAAATCACCGCCACGGCGACAAACCTGTTCGACAAACGTACCTACGGATACACACGATACGCATCGTTGGAAAGCTATACCTCATGGGTACGTATCCGTCTCCGGGAGTTTCTGGTAGCGATCCGCTACCGTTTATAATTATTAGGTCGTTTAGGGGATACTATTGTGAAAAATCAACTAATTTTGCGTCTTGATAAATAAGCGGCTTTATGAATAATGATAAGATCGTCACACCCAGCTTTTGCTATATACTAGCGGCGAATTTCCTGCTTTTTTTCGCTTTCTATCTAATCCTGCCGATCTTGCCTTTTTATCTGAAGGAAGAATTCATGATCGGGAAGTCTATGATCGGGTTTATCTTGTCGTGCTATACGCTAGCGGCGCTCTGTATCCGTCCGTTCGCCGGATATTTGCTGGATACTTTCGCCCGCCGTCCCTTATATCTGGTGGCTTATTTCATTTTCACCGCCATATTTGGCGGATACATGGTAGCCACGGCGCTTACCCTCTTTATCGCCTTACGCATCGTACACGGTTTCGCCTTCGGCATGGTGACGGTGGCCGGAAATACGATACTGATCGATATCTTGCCCTCCTCCCGCCGTGGGGAAGGTATTGGCTATTACGGCCTAGCCAATAACATCGCCATGAGTTTTGGGCCGATGATCGGTCTGTTCATGCAAGGGAACTTCACATACGACGTGATCTTTTCCTGCTCGTTGCTATCCGGAAGCCTTGGTTTTATCATGGCCTATATGGTCAAGACTCCTTATAAGCAACCGGTCAAACGAGAACCGATCTCCCTAGACCGCTTTTTCTTGGTGAAGGGAACTTGGGCGGGTATCTCCCTATTATTACTCTCCATTCCTTATGGTATGACTACCACTTATGTAGCGATGTACGCCGCTGAGATCGGGATCAGCGTAAACTCCGGACTTTATTTCACCTTTATGGCCCTGGGACTAGCCGTCTCCCGCCTGTTCTCCGGACGGCAAGTGGATAAAGGACGGATCACGCTTGTTATCTCCCTCGGGATGTATTTGGCGGCGGCCACATTCTTTCTTCTCGCGGCACTCAAGGAGTTGATGCATTGGAATCCGGTATTTTCCTCTTATCTCTACATAGGTATAGCCCTCTCGCAAGGCGTGGCGTTCGGAACCATGTTCCCTGCTTTCAACACGCTTTTCGTGAATCTGGCACCCAATAACCAGCGGGGTACAGCCACTTCTACATATCTAACTAGTTGGGATGTAGGTATCGGTATCGGGTTGATGGCCGGGGGCAGCATCGCACAAGAGCTGGGTGGCTTCAACTACGCCTACTTGTCTGGCGCTTGCCTTACGGTATTGTCTACGTTTTTCTTCCTGTTCAAGGCAGGGCCTCATTTCAATCGGCACAAGCTAAGATAAGTACTGCACGGCTCTTCCATTAATCTATCCGTTTTAGTTAAGCCGAGAAGCTTTAATTCCATACAATAAGCCTACTCATGAGCTGCGCACGTAAGAAACTAAGAATCAGCGCAAAAAAACACGAGAATCTTTCCGTCAAAACACGTACATGTTTTTTCAAAAAGTCGTACGTGTTTTGGATGAAACTCGTACGTGTTTTCCCGAATCTTTCGGCTGAGAACAAAAGCACATATAGAAATCGACAAGAAGCCATCATCACTTGTATATCCCCTGTTTTTTACTTAATATCGCGTAACGATAATCAAGCTGATAAGATGAAAATAATAGCAGATAACACGGTTCCTTACCTAAAAGGGATCTTGGAGCCGATAGCGGACGTATCCTACCTTGACTCCAAAGAGTTTACGCCCACGAACATAAAAGACGCGGATGCCTTGATCGTACGTAGCATAGATAAATGTACACGCGAGCTATTGGAAGGTAGCCGGGTTCGCCTCATCACGACAGCCACGATCGGGTACGACCATATCGATATCCATTATTGCGAGAAGGCAGGGATCACGTGGAAGAACGCCCCGGGTTGCAACGCCGCTTCCGTGGGGCAATATGTATTATCCTCTTTGGTAGCCGTCGCCCTCCACAAAGGAGAGAGACTAGCAGGGAAGACTATCGGTATCGTTGGCGTAGGCCATGTAGGGAGTATCGTGGAGATGCTATGCGAGGCCATGGGGATGCGTGTGCTTCGCAATGACCCGCCCCGTGCCGAGCAGGAAGGTGAGGATGGATTCGTATCCTTGGACACGATCGCGAAAGAGGCGGATATCATAACCTTGCATGTGCCGTTGACCAAAGAGGGACGTTTCGCCACCCGCCATCTCGCCGATCATGCTTTTTTCGACAGATTGGAACGAAAACCATGGTTTATCAACAGTTGCCGGGGTGCCGTACATGATACGCAGGCCTTATTGCAGGCCAAACGAACCGGCAAGGTCAGCGAACTGATCATCGATTGCTGGGAGAACGAACCGGATATCGACCGGAAATTACTGTCGGAAGCCACGATCGCCACTCCTCATATAGCCGGTTTCTCCGCCGACGGGAAGGCGAACGGGACACGAATGTGCCTAGAGAATATAGGATGCTTTTTCGGTATCCGTATCGAAAAGATCAAGGAAGTCATTCCGCCTGCCCCAACCAACCCGTTCATCGACTTGGGACAATTCAAGGAGCACCGGGTGGAAGAAGCCATCTTGAGAAGTTTCAACCCAGAAGTAATCGACCAAGCACTAAGAGGGAATCCTCATCATTTCGAGCGATTTAGGGCAACGTATGATCATCCCCGTGAGTTCCATGCTTACCAAGCGATCAAAGCTGACCCGGAAGAATTCGCCGTACTCCAGAAACTAGGTTTTCAAGTAGGCTAATGACAAAAAAGCCTTACAGTAAACTTTCGATCACATGAGGATAATGCGCATACTCCAGGGCATGCACTTTCGAGGCTACCTCCTCCGGCGTATCCGAAGGTAATACCGGACAAGAAGCCTGGAAGATGATAGCGCCCTCATCATAATGCTCATTAATATAATGTATAGTAATACCCGACTCCCGCTCACCAGCCTTCACGACCGCCTCATGCACATGCATGCCATACATCCCCTTGCCGCCATATTTAGGGAGTAATGCGGGATGGATGTTCACGATCTTACCGGGAAAAGCCTGAAGAATCACGTCTGAGATCTTATTCATAAAACCGGCCAACACGATAAGGCAGACATCATATTCCGCCAACTTTTCCAAGATCGGCACACCGGCAATAAATTCCTCCCGTGAAAACACGAAAGAAGGTACGCCCAACTTATTTACCCGCCCATGCACGCCAACATTACGATTATTTGATAAAACAACCGCAACATTAACGTTTTCACTGTTAGCAAAATATCGGGCGATGTTCTCGGCATTCGTACCAGATCCGGAAGCAAAAATCGCTATGTTTTTCATATTTTTAGATGTTTAAATGCACAAGAAAAGAAAAAATGTGCAGTTTTCCGCATTTTTAGCTTATTAAATTTGCTTTGTAACATAAAAAATTCTTTTCTTTGCACTGCAAATTTAAAAAGTATATTCGTATTTATTAATCTAAATTGAAAAAGTTATGTCTGAAGTTGCTGAAAGAGTAAAAGCTATCATCGTTGACAAGTTAAGTGTTGAAGAAACAGAAGTTACAAACGAAGCAAGCTTTACTAACGATTTAGGAGCAGACTCTCTTGACACTGTAGAATTGATTATGGAGTTCGAAAAAGAATTCGGTATCTCAATTCCTGACGATCAAGCAGAAAAGATTACAACTGTAGGTGACGCTATCGCTTACATCGAGGCTAACGCGAAGTAATCAATCCTTTTAACTAAAGGTATGGAATTAAAAAGAGTTGTAGTAACAGGTCTTGGAGCTATTACTCCTCTTGGTAATACCCTCCCCGAAACATGGGAAGGTATTATCAATGGAAAAAGTGGCGCTGGACCTATTACTCAGTTTGATGCATCCAAATTCAAGACACAATTTGCATGCGAAGTTAAAGGCTTCGATCCGTTGAAAGTTATGGATCGTAAGGAAGCCCGCAAGTGTGATCGTTATAGCTTATTCGCAATCGACGCGGCGAAACAAGCGATCGAGGACGCGGCAATGGACTTGGATAACGAAGATAAGAACCGTATCGGCGTTATTTTCGCTTCAGGTATCGGTGGTATCAAGACATTCGACGAGGAAGTATTGAGTTATGCGAAGATCAAGGATACGATCGGTCCGAAGTTTAACCCGTTCTTCATCCCGAAAATGATCTCGGATATCGCGGCTGGACATATTTCCATGCTTTATGGATTCCACGGCCCGAACTTTGCGACCGTCTCAGCTTGTGCATCTTCTACAAACGCTATCAGTGACGCATTCAATTATATCCGTTTAGGCAAGGCTAACGTCATCATCACCGGTGGAGCGGAAGCTGCTGTTTCTGAATCGGGTGTAGGTGGATTCAACTCCATGAATGCGTTATCGACACGTAATGATTCTCCCGAGACCGCATCTCGCCCGTTCAGCGCTAGCCGTGACGGATTCGTGATGGGTGAAGGTGGAGCTTGCTTGGTATTGGAAGAAATGGAGCACGCATTGGCTCGTGGCGCTAAAATATATTGCGAGATCGCTGGAACCGGAATGTCTGCCGATGCTTATCACTTGACCGCTTCTCATCCGGATGGTTTAGGAGCGAAGCTGGTTATGCGCAACGCATTGGAAGACGCGGGAATGACTCCGGAAGATATTGATTACATCAATGTTCATGGAACATCGACTCCCGTAGGCGATATCTCAGAGGTTAAGGCGATCAAAGATGTGTTCGGAGAACATGCTTATCAACTGAATATCAGTTCTACAAAGTCAATGACCGGTCACTTGCTTGGTGCTGCCGGAGCGGTAGAGGCGATCCTGTGTATTATGGCTATAAACGATGGTATTATCCCGCCGACCATTAACCATGCGGAAGGCGACGATGATCCTGAAATAGATTATAAACTGAATTTCACATTCAATAAGGCTCAAAAGAGAGAAGTGAAAGCCGCTTTATCGAATACGTTTGGTTTCGGTGGACACAACGCTTGCGCCATTGTTAAAAAATTCGTGAAATAACGTGTTTAGAAAGCTATACAAACAGCTACATAAAAGAATAAGGCTCCTGCATAATAAAGGTAGGGAGCCTTATTTGTCTTTATCAAAGATTCTAGGTTTTTATCCGGATAATCTCCAGATTTACGAGCAGGCCTTGTTGCATAAATCATCATCGGTAGAGACGGATGATGGTAAATGGCTTAACAATGAGCGTCTTGAATTTTTAGGAGATGGCATTTTGGATGCGGCGGTCGCCGATATTGTCTATAAGCGCTACCCGAATAAGCGGGAAGGCTTTTTGACAAACACACGCTCCAAGATCGTACAACGGGAAACGATGAATAAGGTCGCCGTACAACTCGGCCTCGATCAAATGGTAGTCTATTCAACCAAGATAAACTCTCATAACAATCATATGTATGGTAATGCGCTCGAGGCTTTGATCGGCGCTATTTATCTGGATCAAGGTTATGACGTTTGTTATAAGTTTATCCGTGACGTGATGATAGAAAAGTATATCGATGTAGATACGCTCGTCCGGAAAGAGATAAATTTCAAGTCAAACTTGATTGAATGGAGCCAAAAGAACAAAATATCGATCTCGTTCGATCTAATAGAGTCTTTTACGGATCATGATGGGAATCCTGTATTCCAAAGCGCGATTAAATTGCTCGGCGAGCAAATTGGCATAGGTATCGGTTACTCCAAAAAAGAATCCCAGCAAGCGGCTTCTAAAATGGCGTTCAAAAGATTGCGGACAGACAAAGAACTCCAGCAACGTATCTCTGCCACAAAGAAAAAGAAGACGGGTGAACTAACCGATGAAAAAGAGTTTTCTGACCTCCCAGAGGAAGAAACTGTATGATAAATAGCAGAACTTGGGTATATCGTTTGATATACCCAAGTTCTTAGTTATATAAGAATAAGCTCATATAAAGTTGTATGTATGAAAAACCAGTACAGTAAACTTCTCCGAATATTAATAACCGGCATATTATATATCGGTTATTTCTCGATTTCAAGTTCGTTGGCGCAGATCAGCGAAGGAGGACTCCCCCCCAGCTTTCAATTCGCAGGTTCACTTCGAAGTGAAAAGCTAGCAGAACAAGTTCCAGTGAATTTCAGTGTGGAAGACCTCAAGGCGGTCGATGCGTGGAGGGTCAGCCAAGGCGCTCCGTTGCGTGTAGCCAAGTCGATTCCAACCAGCTTCGACATCGCCAATAGCGGCGATTGGATTTCACTACCTGACGGTAGCCAAGTATGGCAACTTCACCTTCAAGCGAAAGGAGCGATCGCCTTGATCCTGTATTACTCCGATTTTTATATACCCAAAGGTGCCCGGTTATACCTGTATAACGCAGCGAAAACCCAAGTATTGGGTGCCTATACGCATCGTACGCATCCTAAAAACGGACCGTTCGCAACCCAAGCCGTAGCAGGCGATGAAGTGATCCTCGAATATGTACCTGCACCATCCGGCGAGACACCTCGACTACGCATCCGGGAGGTCGGTTACGGGTATAATCATCTTGAAGCGATCATGCCAGAAGTACAGGAAGCGCCGGGAGCCGGCTATTCAGAAGCTTGCGAAGTGAATATCAATTGCGAGGAGGGAGCCGATTGGCAGGAGCAAAAGAAGGGGGTGATACAAATGATTCAATACATCCGTAATAAAGAGGGAGAAGGAGGAAGCTATATTTGTACGGCTTCTCTGGTAAATAATACGGCCCGTGACAAAAAGCCTTATGTATTATCCGCCTTCCATTGTTCGCAAGATATACTGGGCGAACAGACGGTTACTCCCGAGGAATTAGCGGTCTGGTTGTTTTATTTCCACCAAGAACATGTGGGCTGCGATAATGAGTCACCCATTTATCCGATAAAAACCATGGTAGGATGTACACGGAAAGCCTCCACCCCTGTCGAAAACGGTTCCGACGGACTGTTGCTGTTGCTTAACGACGAGATCCCCGACGATTATAATGTATTCTTTAACGGATGGGATCGTTCAAATATGCTTTCACTCTCGGGCGTAGGCATCCATCATCCTTCCGGCGATTATATGAAAATCTCCACCTATGGAAATTATCCGACAGAATCGATTACATGGCGTAATAGTGATGTTGGGAAAACCGGGGCCACGAACGCTCATTGGAACGCGACTTTCGATGCCACGCTAAACGGACACGGGGTGACCGAGGGAGGATCTTCCGGCTCGCCTTTATTTAATAGCAAAGGCTTGATTATAGGTACGCTGAGCGGTGGAAGCTCCAGTTGCGAACTGCCCGAAGGATTGAATTTATACGGTAAATTGTATTATCACTGGAATAAATACAGTGATAATGATACAGCCCGGATGGATGTCTGGCTAGATCCACTCGGAACGGGCGTCACCTCGTTGCAGGGAATGACGCAGGATGGGAAAACGCTCGGAAACGAGTATGAAGGTCCGACTGATTTGAAATACAAACAGATCTCCACGGATGAGATTCAACTGACATGGAATGCCCCAGTCCTCGAAAAAATAGCTGGTTGGGGATCACAAGATCGTTATCAACAGTTCGGTCTCGGAGGAGATCCATTCTATTTCGCTCAGAAATGGGATACGAAAGATCTACAACCGGTGCATAAAAAAACGATCCGGAAGGTTAATTTCTATCCGCAGGAAGGAGTCACTTATGGAGTCTATATCAAACAGGGAAACCGGGAGTATGAAGAGAGTTTCACTCAACTGAAATCAGGTAAAATAAATTCGGTCACACTTAAAACACCATTCGTAATCGACGCGAAGCTGGATTTACTGGTAGCCATTCATGTGATAAGCTATGCCAATAACACATACCCGGCATGCTCCGATGAAGGCCCCGCAGTCGACGGAAAAGGGAATTTATACTCTTTGGACGGAAAAAAATGGGAAACATTCTCAGATGATGAGCTAGATGCCAATGTTGTGTTATCGATCGTAATAAGCGCGGAAGAAGGTGAGCTCCCCTCAAGTTCCGTATTCTCCACGAGCACTTTCTCGGAGAAACCGCAACCCATGAGAACGGGCCGATTATCATTCCGGAAACTGGCTATCGCCTCTGATGCGCAAGAAGCAGAGTTGATCACGGCTTTTCCGGAGCTGACCGGTTATAAGGTATATCAAGATACCCGAGAACTGACGACATTACCTGTTTCTCAACGGAATTATACGGTGAAAAATCTGACAACAAGTACCCCTCTGCTCCAAGTAACGGCACTTTATGGTACCGATGAGAGCGCCCCGGTTACGGTAATTCCGGAAACGAGCGTAGGTAACGAACTGAAGCCAACAGGCGAAGAAGTAGATATTCAACCACGTATCTTCTCGAATGAAGTACAGATCCAGAATTATCAACAACTGAAATCGCTTGAGATCTACAGGGCCGATGGAAAGTTGATACGTAGCGTCCCGCAACCGGGAAGCAGTCTCAGCACGGGTGATTTTGCCACTGGAATGTATATCTTCCGCTTGACTACCGAAAAGGGAAGCCAAACCGTTCAAGGTATTAAGAAATAAACGGCCGCCTACTAGTATAAAGTAAAAAAGGTTGTGTGTCAGAGAACGCACAACCTTTTTTATTTTATTTCCCGAATGTTACCCCCATCCGTTTTCCTTGTACGATCAAATCATGATCCGGTGTCACTAATTTTAGTTTTCCCGCTACTTCTAACAAGGGAATGGATTCTACCCTATCTCCTTTCATACAAACCATACGTCCGAATTCACCATTAGCGATCAGTTCCGTGGCATGGCCTCCCAAGCGAGTCGCAAGGTTACGGTCGAACGGAGAGGGGTTTCCACCCCGTTGGGTGTATCCCAATACGGTATCCCGGGTCTCGATACCCGTTCCCGCCTCGATAGCCCGGGTAATATAATCAGAAGGACGCTTTTTATCCGGAGTCTCGATACCCTCGGCTACTACAACGATGGAATAAGGTTTGCCCCTGCGAGCCCGATCCAAGATCGCCTCGTTCACCTTATCGATATCGTATCCCAATTCCGGAAGTAAGATCACGTCGGCACCTCCAGCCATCCCGGCATACAAGGCGATCCATCCGGCATGATGGCCCATCACCTCCACGACCATCACCCGCTTATGTGAACTAGCCGTAGAATGAAGACGGTCTATAGATTCCGTGGCGATATTCACGGCGGTATTAAAACCGAACGTAATATCCGTACCCCATATGTCATTATCGATTGTCTTGGGAACGCCTATCACGTTCAATCCGATCTGAGATAACAGATTGGCCGTCTTCTGCGTACCGTTTCCTCCGATACAAACCAAGCAGTCCAGCCCCAGCTCCTCATAATTTTTCTTAATGATCTCCGGCTTTTCCGAATCTCCCGAGGCCAAGAGCTTACGGAAAGGCTTCTCTCTGGACGTTCCTAAAATGGTTCCCCCTAAATTTAATATGCCGGATAAGCTCCGTTCATCGAAAACTTGGACGTCTTTATTCAAAAGACCTATAAAACCGCTATGAATACCTATCACTTCCATGCCGTAATGCATGATAGCGGTCTTGCCAACACCACGGATCGTAGCGTTGATACCGGGGCAATCGCCACCCGATGAGAGAATCCCTATTTTCATCGTAACGTTAATTTAGTACCTAGCAAAGATATAAATAAAAAGAGAATGCCTACATTTGCACTCGAACAAATAAAAAGAGCATGGATATTTTAACACAGACGATTTCGCTCCTTTTCCGCCATCGACAAACGGAGATCGGACGATTTGGGCAGGATATAGACCATATCCAGCGCAAACAGCTGCATGCTCTGCTTTCGACGGCACGCAAGACGGAATGGGGACTCAAATATGATTATAAAAGCATTCGCTCTTATTCTGACTTCTGCCAACGTCTTCCCTTACAGACTTATGACGAGATAAAGCCGTATGTCACCCGAATGATAAACGGAGAAAGGAATATTCTCTGGCCTTCGGTGGTGCGGTGGTACGCTAAGAGTAGCGGGACCACGAACGACAAAAGTAAATTCCTGCCCGTCACCCCCGAGATATTAAAGGGTTGCCACTATAAAGGAGGCTTCGATTGCGTGGCCATTTATCTGCGGAACAACCCGGAAAGCCGTTTCTTCTCCAAGAAAGGCTTGATATTAGGCGGCAGCCATAGCCCTTCCCCGCTAAACTCCGAGGCTCATCAAGGCGACTTATCCGCCGTATTACTTCAAAATCTCAATCCGCTCGTCAATTTAATACGCGTCCCCAAGAAACCCATTATCCTAATGGATGAATGGGAAAGCAAGATCAAGGCGATCGTGGAGAACACTTGGAATAAGGATGTAAACAGCCTATCCGGTGTTCCTTCTTGGATGTTGGTCTTGATCAAGGCCGTATTGAAAAAAACGGGTAGGGAATATCTTACGGACGTATGGCCTAATCTGGAGGTCTTCTTCCATGGGGGAATCAGTTTCGAGCCTTACCGGGAGCAATATAAAACCTTGATTCCATCGAATAAGATGCATTATATGGAGACCTATAACGCATCCGAGGGCTTCTTCGGGCTGCAAGACGATCCGACAGACCCCAGTTTGCTTATGATGCCGGATTACGGTATTTTCTATGAGTTCATCCCGATGAACGAGGTGGGTAGCGCCCATCCGACCGTGTTACCGCTGGAATCGGTAGAGACCGGGAAAAACTATGCGATGGTGATCACGACCTCGGGAGGATTATGGCGCTATCAGATCGGGGATACGGTACGTTTCACCTCGTTATTCCCTCATAAATTCGTTATCTCCGGACGTACCAAGCACTTTATCAACGCCTTCGGCGAGGAGCTAATGGTGGATAACGCCGATAAGGCGATCGCCATGACTTGCCTACGAACCGGGGCGAAAGTAAAAGAATATACCGCCGCCCCACTTTTTATGCTGGATAAGGCGAAAGGACGGCACCAATGGTTTATCGAGTTTGACAAGAAACCGGAATCTCTCGATGAATTCGCCACTTTATTAGATCAGAACTTACAAAAGCTGAACTCGGACTATGAGGCGAAGCGGTATAAAGAGATCTCCCTTCAACCGCTGGAAATCGTTATCGCCCACGACGGTGCTTTCTATGAATGGCTCAAGCAGAAAGGCAAATTAGGCGGGCAGCACAAGATCCCACGCCTCAGCAACGACCGCACGCATATAGAGGAGCTTTTGCGCATTAACCAGTCTCTATAAGCCGGTATGCTCTTTATTCATAAGACGCATTAAAATTGATAAGTCAGATAGAATCCCGCCATATTCGAACTGAATACCGGAGCGGCCACGATCGGGCAGTTCTTCACATTTCGATTGATCCGCCGGGCGATAGCGTTACGAATCGGGAAATAGATCAGATACGATAACTCTACCGACAAGATCCCGAAACCTGCGCCGGCTACTACATCCGCCACCCAATGCCTGTTATTGTATAAGCGGGAACCCGCCACGAACGCCGCTATCGCATAACCCGAGTAAGCGAGTATAGGTGAGCTATCCTTAAATTCCTTATAAGCCATATGCGCCCCTAAGAAAGCATTCGAGGTATGTCCGGAAGGAAACGAATAAGGCGCCCCGTCCGGGCGAGGCTCGTTTACCCAGTTCTTCAGCCCATGCACCATCAATCCGTTCATCCCTTCCGCTAAAGCGACCAAGCAAAGTTGGTCCACCCAGTTATGCTTCTCTGTTCCCATAAGGTCGCAGACAAATACCCAACCCAGCATTCCCCACTCCAAGTAATTGTCGATATGGATTTGCTTCACGGAATCTTTCCGGGAAAACAGGTGAAAGTCATTCATCCCGTCGATCGCCGTGCCTACGGCTCCCACCGTTATCAATGAGGCCGGAAGAATCAAGCTTTTCGGGTTAAACTTATAGGCGACGACAGGCATTCTCTCCTTGACAGGGGCTTGAGAACGTACGTTTAACGTATCGAGATCACCAACGCCGGCGAACGCAATGTTTACGAAGCCTATCAAAAGGCTTGCCAAGACGATTAATTTCCTATATATCATATCCGTTATTTTCCTCTAAGACATCCCTCTCCCGGATAAACCCTTCATCAAAATAGTTGTTCTCTATTTTCGAATGGATCACCCGCTGGAAATAGAAACGATGGTTATTCCAATGGAAGGCTGGGTATTCCTTATTTTGTTTGACAATATTATTCGTGAAGACCAACCCGTCCACGGACTTGGCGTATACCAATGGCCTATCGAACGTAATAAACTCGTTCGCGTCGATCACGATATCACTATGGAAATATTTCCTTTGCGACGCTAAATCCGGGATTTCGGGATAAATAGAGATAATAGCGTTCGTAAATTGGAACATATTCGTCAAGGAGTTGATAAACTTATTCTTACGGATCAACACGTTCCGGCAAGCGCCGGTCTCGAACCAGCCGTTGCAATCACCGCACAGCAGGATCGCCGTCCCCGAGGTATGATCGAAAACATTATTCTCTACGACCGTTTGCCGAGGCGTGCTGAACAAGGAACCACGGGCACGGTTATTCCGGATCACGTTATCCGAGAATAGGACCGTCGGCGTCCACTCCAGATTCTCTATGCCGAAGCCGCTTCCCTCATGGATCGAAGGATTCACCGTATTCTCAAACCGGATCTCGAACTCCTTCGCCCCTCGGTAATCCGGTTGATCAACTGCCTTGATAGCGGTAATCCGGTTTCTCGCCCCTATCAATTCCATGGTGCTCGAATGGATGAACTGCACGGAATCCCCTACCCTTCCCCATTCGAAACCATACGATTGCGGGTGCATATACCGGCCTACCAAGGTCGAGTCATTCACTCGTCTCACCACTTTCAGGTAAGTTCCATGCACATTGATAGCGTCGTCCATCATCCCTTCGTACAAGCCATTCTTGGAGAGGATCGCTCCCTTGCAGGCCGAGAAATGGGTAGCGTCCGCCTGTGTCGTGAAATACCGCGGATCGTCCGCCCCTTTCAAGCAAACGGAGAAACCATCCAGCGTGATATTCTCGCTCACTTGCGCCAAGAGACCCATTCCCTCGGCATAATGAACCTTGATATTCTCCAGAGTCGTATTCACGTCATGATACAGGAAGACACCGGGAGCCGGACGTTCCCAAGAACGCATGGCGATCACCGTACCGGGCACCAAACGGCTGTCTTTCCAACGGGGAGACTTTATCAGCCTTGGAGAAACCTCGATCAAGCCCCGCACGCCTACCGGGATATCGCTTGTATTATACACCAAATGACGTGTATCTCCCTCGAAGGCGATACCGGAACCGGGAGTCAACTCCCAGCCTTCTCCCTTCGCTACAAACACGCTATCCCGTATCTCATAGCGTACCCATGGAGCCACCTCGAAGGTGATCCCGCCTTTCAGCGTATCGTTCTCCACCACTTTTACCTGTGAAATCTGAGGATGCTTGAAGTCTATACTGAAATTCTTCAAGACACAATTCCTCGAATCCAGCAAAGAGACCGGCAACATCCTGCCGTGGAAGATTAACTCCGAGCCTTGCCCGTCGAACACCATATTCTTCATCCCCTCGAAAGGCAAACCTACTTTCTTCGGATTCATTTGATCATGATTCGAGATGAAATAGACACGCTCCGCCGCGCTATCGGGATAAAACTCATAGCGGCCCTTAGGCAAGGTCACCACAATTGTCTGGTTTTCCTCGCATTTCTCCCGTATCTGCTCCAATGCCCTCGCCATAGCGGGCGCATTATCCACATTCTCGACCGGGGATAAACCATAAGCCGACAAATCATACCTCCGTTCCGTAGAACAAGCGCTTCCAAACAGGGAATAAAGCAGGACAACTGCCCCCCATAGATACCATTTCATAGAAAATCAATTAAATATATCCGCGAAGGTATGTATTTTACAGGGTAAGCGCACTAAAAACAGACAATAACTTTCCGTCTCATGAATCCTATCACGAATCTCCTATAATAGCAGCCTGAGTTTTCTCCTAATAAAACAAAAGTTTCCTCAGTAAGAAACTTTTGTTTCCCTATATAGAAACGAAAGTTTTTCCTTGAAGAAACTAAAGTTTTCCGTATAAGAAATTTAGAAAAACTGCAATAGGCTGATAATCAATTAAAGTACAAAAAGAAACAGCTACCCTTTCCATTCTCGGATTCTACCGAGATATGGCCGCCATGCAAGGTGATTATTTGCTTACAGATGCTTAAACCGATACCCGAGCCGGAGGGCTTGGTGGTAAAGAAAGGTACAAAAACCCGGTCGATAACCTCGGGTAAGACACCGATACCGTTGTCTCGCACGGTAAAGACGAGTTCGTTTCCCTCCCGCTGAGCCGCCACGATAATCTCGGGGTTTGGCTTTTCCGCACAAGCCTCACAAGCATTCTTCAGTAAGTTCAAGAAGACCTGCTCCATCTGCGCCCGATCCGCGAACCATTCCAGAGGCTCGTCCGGCAAGCGGAAACGGATAGAAGGCTCAGGGCACAAACGCCTTAAATCCGAAAAGAAATCTTTCACTAAGATACGGGTCTTTACCGGAGAGGCGATCCGGGTCAATCTCCGGTAATTCTCAACGAAATCCAGCAACCCTTTACTCCGGCGATGGATGACATTCACCCCATGCTGGATATACGAACGATTCCGGACATCATCCGGATCTGCTTTACAACGTTTGCTCAAGGTCTCGGACAACGAGATAACGGGTGTGATGGAGTTCATGATCTCGTGCGTCAAGACACGGATCAATTTCTGCCAAGCCTCCATCTCATTCCGCTCCAAGGTAGAATGGATGTTCTTCAAGCTGACGATCCAACGCTCGCAACCTCGCAAGTCGATACGAGTGGCATCGATCGCCCAATCTTGCGGAACGGATGGTTTTCCGTAACGCACCACCGTCTTCCCCGCCTTGATAGCCTCCAAGAACTCATTGGGTAACCGACACCTCGTATCCAGCAACGCGTCGGCGGCCCGGTTCTTCCACTCAATAGCCCCTTCCCTGTCAGTAACGAGTACGGCAGTGTCCACCTTATTCAACAGACTCTCAAAATACTGCCGCCTCACCTCCTCGTCCATCAATCGGCCACGCAAGGATCGCAGGGCCTCGGACAAATCGTCCGCCAACTCCCGCATCACCTTATCCTCATAAGGTGAACGAACGATCTGGATCAAGTCTTGCTGCCGCAAGCAATCCACCACATAACGCCAATACTTCACCTGCCGCATCTGTATGAAATAAAGATGAATCGAGAAATACAAGATCGCGATCCCGCAAAAAGTAGGACAAAAAATAATCTCCTCATGCACGCAATAGAACAGGAGTCCCGTAGACAATACGATGCCTAGGATGTGCGAGATGACCGTGAACGCATACGATCTCATAAGCCGAACTTCTCTATTTTGCGATACAAGGAAAAACGGGTGATACCCAATAGCTCGGCGGCATAGCTCATATTACCGTTGCTTTGCCGCAAGGCTCGCTCAATGATTTTCCGCTCGGCTTGTTCCAGATTCAAATCAGGGTCCAGCTCCTTCTTCCGCTCGTAAGAGGCTGTATAGAGAGGGAAATCATCCGGTCTCAGCACCGTACCCTCGTTCAAGATCACGGCTCGCTCCAAAACATGCTGCAACTCCCGGACATTACCGGGCCAAGGGTATTTCATCAGCTTACTCCCCGCCTCCCGGCTCAACCCTTTGATCGTTTTCTTGTATTTCCGGCTATACAGCCTCTGGAAATGATCGGCCAGCATCAAGATATCCTCTCCCCGCTCACGCAGCGGTGGTATGGCTATCTCTATGGTATTGATCCGATAGAGCAAGTCTTGCCGGAAACTCCCCTCGCCCACCAGCTGACGCAGATTGGCGTTGGTGGCGCAGATCAAACGAACATCGATCGAGATCGGTTCCACCGCTCCCAAACGGGTGATATGACGTTTCTCTATAGCCGTCAACAATTTAGACTGCATCGGCAAGGACAGGTTACCGATCTCGTCCAGAAAGAGCGTACCACCGGAGGCCATCTCCATCCGTCCCGACTTAGACCGTCGGGCATCCGTGAAGGCTCCTTTCTCGTAACCGAACAACTCACTCTCAAATAATTGTTCCGGGATGCTTCCCAAATCGATCGTCACGAAAGCATCGTCACGCCGGGGCGAGTAATGCCTCAACAAACGAGCCACCAAATCTTTTCCCGTACCGCTCTCGCCGGTAATTAATATATTCGCGTCAGTCTCCACGAGTTTGTAGATCGTATCCTTTACCTTCAGCATCGCTGGCGACTCACCGATCAATTCCGGCAATGTGTCGTCCGCCTTCATGGCTTTCATCTGCTCCCGCAAACGTCCGACCTCCTTACGGGAATGGCTCAATCGAATGCCCGACGAGAGGGTAGCCAGCAACTTCTCCGTTTCCCACGGCTTGGAGATGAAATCGGTAGCTCCTACCTTAATGGCCTTGACCGCCTTCTCTATATCCGAATAGGCCGTCATGAAGATCACGACCGCTTGCGGATCGATCTCCAAGATTTGTCCCAAATACTCAAAACCCTCCTGCCCGCTCACGGCATCCCGATGGAAATTCATATCCAGCAAGACCACGTCCGGTTGGAACGTTCGCATGAAATACTCAATGCGTGCCGGTTGTGTCGTTACCTTCACCTTTTGCATGTACGGCTCCAACAGTAAGTTCAATGCGAACAACACATCCTTATTATCGTCGATGATCAATATCTTTCCTTTTTCTTCCATACGGACAAAGATAAAGGGAATAAAGACAGCTTGTACGTGCATTATCGCACAAAAAATGTACGCTATCGCACTACATGAAGAAATACAGATTTTTCTATGATTCTATTTTCTAATACGTTACATTTATGGCATGATATTTGAATCGGATTCAGCGAAATTGAGTCATCAGCGATATCATCAAAAAACGGAATTGCCATGTTAATACATTACTGTGTCATTGCCTTCAAAAACATCTGGAAGTATAAAGTCAGCGCCTCCATCAGTATCCTAGGGCTGGCTTTCGCCCTCGTCTGTTTCGTGCCCATACTCTATTGGATGGATCATGAGACCACTTACGATTCTTTCTACAAGGATTCCGAATCCATCTACCGTGTCTATAGCGCCGAGAAACAATCCGGGAAAGTGAACAAAGGAGCCTCGAAAGGTATCGAGAATAGCTTACGAGAGCAAGTCCCAGCTATCGAAGCCTCCACCACGCTTATGCTTTCAACCGAAAACTGCCGAACCCAAGCGACTCCTTATATCCAAATGAATATGCTTTATACAGACAGCACGTTCCTAGAGGTATTCCCGCAATCTTTCGTTTGTGGAGAAATGAATCATCCGCTACAAATCGTAAACAACATGATCTTGAGCGAACGTACGGCGGTCCGTCTATTTGGCGACGCGGAAAAGGCGATCGGGCAACCGATACACACCTTGATGAGAGCCTCCTTACCTCCCTACATCGTCACGGCTGTGGTGAAAGACCCATCACCCCATACCAATCTACCGTTCGACGCGATCATCAACCATAACATGATACAGCATTTCTCCCAGTTACCTCCAGAGGCACAATGGAGCTTCTTCGTGATGGACTT
Organism: Parabacteroides sp. KHUB-02; assembly: GCF_056640955.1. Classification (NCBI taxonomy): domain Bacteria; kingdom Pseudomonadati; phylum Bacteroidota; class Bacteroidia; order Bacteroidales; family Tannerellaceae; genus Parabacteroides; species Parabacteroides sp. KHUB-02. Next base: position 3,509,044 of record NZ_JBWQEV010000001.1, read on the forward strand.
ATACGTGAAACTCCATCCAAGCTCAGACCCAAAAGCCTTCGCCAATCAACTAAAAGAGCTACCTGAACGTATCGGGGTGAACATGGAGATCGAGTTGCGAACACTCCCCATCCGTGAGATCCGGCATCATCTGAATGAAGATGCACCCTTTACCTTAAATTTCATCGGCTTGTTCGTCGTATCCGGTGCCTTATTATTGTTTGCCGCCCTCTTCAATTTCTTGAATTCCTATATGGATCTCTTTCGGCAACGTGTGCGGGAATGGCGTTTACGGACGGTCAACGGCGCAACGAGAAAACAATTGATCGAACAAATGTCTGTCGAACTAGGCTGTTCCGTACTTGCATCCTTGTTGGTAGCCTTGATATTCATAGTCCAAGTCAAGCCGCTTTTCGCCCGATGGCTGGAGATTGATTTGGAGATGGGCCGGTTCCTGTTTCTTTTCGCAGGGGTAGGTATAGGTACATTCCTCATCCTCCAATGTGCAGGATTAGTATTCTTCGGACAGTTCAGCCATACGGCAACCACCTCGCTCGTTCCCAAAGAGACAGTCAAACCCCTTTTGTTACGCCGCATGGCCGTGACCTTACAATTGATGATCAGTATCCTGTTCATCGTAGCATCGCTGGTTGTCATGGAGCAAATGCGATTCGTAAATCAAAAAGATTTAGGTTTCGATCCAAAAGGCCTTATCCAACTATCCGGCTTCGTAGACGTATCCGGGAAAATAGAATCCACGTTGATGCAAGAGTTAAGTGCCCTGCCGCAGGTCAAAAGTTTCACCGACACGAACTTTAAGCCTCAACATCATGTCGATCCCATGGCGATCTTCACGAATGTGGAATGGGAGGGAAAACCGCTGGACACAAAGGTGGACTTCCACCTCTATGGAACCGATCACCGATTTGGTGAGACCTTCGACCTAAAGATGTTAATGGGCCGGTGGTGGACAGAAGGCAACGAACTTAGTGTCGTGCTCAACGAGTCGGCGGTTCGTGCCATGGGCTTACAAGACCCAGTCGGCAGCATCATCCGTATGCCGTGGTGGTCAGATTTCAGCGTGATCAAAGAATACGAGATCGTCGGTGTCGTCAACGATTTCCATGCGCTATCTTTCCGGGAAAGTATTCATCCGATGCTATTCATTCCTTCGGGTGGACTGGTGAATAATCTGTATATCCGGGTCATACCCGGCGAGGAAGGAAACATCGCCCACCATATCACGGAGCTACTGCCCAAGATAGACCCGACATTAGCGGATACCCGGATCACCCCGATCGGAACGCTTTACGATCAACTGAACCAATCCGAGATCATCGGGCTGAAAATATTCTCGTTCCTCGCTTTCGCCTGTTTGCTAATCTCCTTGTTCGGCATTTACGCCGTCGCTACAGCCTCCACGAAACGGCGGCGTAAAGAGATCGCTATCCGGAAAGTAGTAGGCTCGAAAGCCTCCGAGATCATTTTCTTGTTCTTCAAGGAATACATGCGATTAATTGTCATCGCCGGAATCATCGCTTTCCCGATCAGCTATCTCGTCATGAACTACTGGTTGCAAGGCTACGCCTATCGCATCCAAATCCAGATCTGGTGGTTGGTGGGAATATTCATCACCATTACCAGCATGGTTCTAGGTACGATACGTGAACAGGTATGTAAGGCAGCCAATGAGAATCCGTCGGAAGTCATCAAGAGTCAATGAATGCCTATGAAAACTACAGACTATTCACGATCAGCTTGATAATACCAAGGATTTTATGTAAGTTCGCGATTCCTAAATATATAATAGAATATGGAACATCCATTGAATATTTACAACACGCTTACGAGAAAGAAGGAGCAATTCATACCCCTGCACGAGCCGCATGTAGGTATGTACGTATGTGGCCCCACGGTTTATGGTGACGCCCACTTGGGACACGCACGTCCGGCGATCACGTTCGACTTGCTATTCCGTTACCTTACCCACCTAGGATATAAAGTGCGTTATGTACGTAATATAACGGATGTAGGGCATCTGGAGCACGACGCCGATGATGGGGAGGATAAGATCGCCAAGAAGGCACGGCTAGAACAGTTGGAGCCGATGGAAGTGGTTCAATATTACCTCAATCGTTATCATCAAGCGATGGATGCGCTGAACGTACTTCCTCCCAGCATCGAGCCGCACGCTTCCGGACATATTATCGAACAAATCGAGTTAGTCAAGAAGATTCTGGATAACGGCTACGCTTACGAAAGCCAAGGCTCCGTCTATTTCGACGTTGAGAAATATAATAAAGATCATAAATACGGCATCCTCTCGGGTCGCAATATCGAGGATATGTTGAATACGACCCGTGCGTTGGACGGGCAGGACGAGAAGCATAACGCCATCGACTTCGCCCTTTGGAAATGCGCCCAGCCGGAGCATATCATGCGTTGGCCGTCTCCGTGGAGCGACGGCTTCCCCGGTTGGCACTGCGAATGTACCGCTATGGGCAAGAAATACCTCGGGGAGCATTTCGACATCCACGGGGGTGGCATGGACTTGATCTTCCCGCACCATGAATGCGAGATCGCGCAAGCCGTGGCTTCCCAAGGGGATGACATGGTTCATTATTGGATGCACAACAATATGATCACCATCAACGGGCAGAAGATGGGTAAATCATTAGGTAATTTCATCACACTGGAGCAATTCTTCACGGGTGATCATCCCTCCTTGCAACAAGCGTATTCCGCCATGACCATCCGTTTCTTCATCCTGCAAGCGCATTACCGCAGCACGGTTGATTTCAGCAATGAGGCTTTGCAAGCTGCCGAGAAGGGCTTGTCACGCTTGATGGAGGCATACGGACATTTGATGAAGTTGCAGCCGTCCGCTACCTCTACCGTAGACACGAAAGGTCTTCGTGAGAAATGTTTCGAGGCCATGAATGACGATTTGAACTCACCGATCGTGATTTCTCATCTATTCGATGCCGCCCGTGCGATCAATTCGATAAAAGACGGTAAGGCTACCATAACCGAGGAGGACCTGAAAGAATTACAAGAGGTATTCCACTTGTTCTTGTTCGACATCCTAGGTATGAAAGACGAGGCTTCCGCCAGTGGTAACAGCTATGAGACTTTTGGCAAGGCCGTAGACTTATTATTATCCATCCGCCAGCAAGCCAAGGCGAATAAAGACTGGGCCACCTCCGACAAGATCCGTAACGAATTAATCGCGATGGGATTCGAGATAAAGGATACCAAGGATGGTGCGGAATGGAAACTAAGCAAATAATCCACCAAGCGAATAGTAAGAGGTTATGACAATCCATGAATTTCTTCAAGGCGATAAATTCGCCTTGCTTGCGGGCGTTGAATTATTAGAAACGGGCAACGGTTACGCCAAGGCGCGTATGCTCATCAAGCCCGAACATTTAAATGGTGGAGGCGTATGTCAAGGTGGGGCGATCTTCACGTTGGCGGATCTGGCTTTCGCCGCGGCGACTAATAGCCACGCACGCCTGACATTATCCATTACCTCAAACATCAATTTCTTTAAGGCGGAGAGTAAGGGATATTTATATGCGGAAGCGAAAGAAGCGTTCAGCCATAAGAGACTGGCGAATTGCGAAGTCCGTATCACCAATGAAGCCGGAGAATTAATCGCGACTTTTAATGGTACAGGTTACCGCAAAGACACGGAATTACCCTTCACTCCGTTGGTTTAAAAAAGAAATTCTATAAAAAGCGAAAGCCTTTGGGGTTTGTTCCCAAAGGCTTTCGCTTTTTTATGCTTATACGCAACACATTATAAATCAATCTAAATAAACAATATGTCATAAACAAATTATTCACATGTCATAACCTCTGCCTTTATGAGCCCCCTTTATTATAAAACATCTTTTATATTTGTCTACATCAATGCTACACGATCACGATAACTACCCTATCAATATAAAAAGCTCTCGCCCCAGCTCCGTGATGAGCTGGGTGCGAGAAACACAAGCCTATCTAAAAAGCTTTCATTTCTTCTGCACCACGATACGGCAAGTAAGTGGGGCACGCAGGTTATAGGAGTCTTTATAATAGACCTCCGCCGCCCCGATCTTCAGTTTCGCCCGGATCTTTACCGGGATATGGTTCTCGTCATCACCGATCCAAACCTCCGCCGCTTCCTTGGCTTGGGTAAATGCCTCATCGTAGATATCGATATAGAAATGGCGGGTACGGAATTTCGCCTCCTTATGCTCGACGATCTGTTGTCCCGTATAGCGGAAACGAGCGTTCACGAGCTCCCGGCCGATAGCGATCATGAAAGGGAACTCCGCACCATAACTCATCGTCCGCCAATCCAGCGAACGGAGATACATCGTAGCTCCCAGCATATCGAATACACGTCCTTTCGCCATTAGCATCGTGTCGATCTTCGTCTCCTTTAATGTATGGCGATGCGAGTGGATATCGATCCTACCGCTTCCTTGATACTCAAACTGGAGATTATCCACCAGATAGTAGTCTCCCTCGTTCGTGCGCTTCGAGCTGAACAAGAGCCGAGGCTCCTTTGAGTAATGGCAATCCATCGTATCACGCATCCTGAAGACTTTCTCGATCACGCCGGCAGAGCGGAACAACAGGTTATAATGCCATGACGGCGCTCCTTGGTATTCCGATTCTTTCACGGAAAGGGTAGCCAATCCGGCCTTCGACATGATCAGCCCCCATTTGAAATAAAGATCGTAATCCACCCGTTCCCCATGGGATAACGGCAACGTTTGTGCCCGCAAAGACGTAAGACTCGCTACACACAAAAAGAAAACGCATATATACAGTTTAGAAGCGCAAGCCGCCCACACCGCTGTTCCTATTGGACGAAGACTGTGTTCCCTCATTTTTGTAATCTCTTTTCTTTTTCGTTAGCTCTTTCGGTTTATTCTTCGTGATATCGATCGGTTTCTGCCGTTTCATCGGTGTAGCCTTGATATTCCAAGTCTCCTCCACTTGCCAGTTCTGCATGATATTGAATATCTTCGGGCAATAGAAGACAAGTTCCGGCTGCCGTTTATCGGCGTAATTACCGGTATCCCAGACACCGTTATCATTCACGTCTAATACTAAACGGGCATAATATTTATCCGGTTTCAAGTCCATGAAAAGCACGCCGCCATCTTTTACCTTCACCTTACGGATCGGCTGGTCGCTGCTATTCAATAATTCCACGAAAGCGGTGGTATCCGCTCCCTCGATATTGATATATAAATGCCCGTACTCATCTTCCTTCTTGATCTTGAATTCCCCGCTATACACATCGTTCCATTTACCATAGGCACTGAATATCGTGGCGGAATCTACTTCCAAACGGTATTCCTCTCCATACTTCCACGGGCGCTTGATAAAGAAATTCAAGGAATTCGTCGTATCCGGAAAGAAATCGAAGTCAACGGCTTCCCAAAGCGTATCCACTTTCTGATCCAGATAAAAATGATCTTTCGTTAACCCCGCTACCGGTTCGCTAAACGTAACAGCGACCGTATCATACAGGTTGATCGAACCGGAAGCGTTTACGTTCATTCCCAGAAACTCGATGGGTTCCGGCTCATCGTCTTTTTTCTTTTTCTTCTTCTCCACAGGACGGCGACGCACGGTAAATTGTACCGTATCGGTCTGCGGACGAAGTATATTCATGGAATCGCTTTTCAGGTAATTCACCTCCACTTGCAGCGTATCTTGCTTCCAGATCAAAGAATCGGTCAACCAGTAATGCACGGCTTTTCCTTCCTCCGCTGTCTGCAAGAAATACCAATTGCTATCCGCCGGGGTGAAATTCAAAGGAACCGGTACCGGAATAGTATCCAAGGAGGTATTGAAACGCAAGGTTAGTATTTTCTCATCCGTACGCTCCGGCTTCAACATATATTGACGCTCTACTTTCTCCTTAAACAGGCGTAACTCGATATTGTCCGGCATAAAATGGGTATAACCGACTGTCATCACCGTATCGATCGTCAAGCTATCTTTCCAAATCGTATCCTGACGGGTCGTCAACTCGAACGCGGGGACGATCAAAGAATCGTAAAAAGCGATCTGCTGCCCGGGCTGACTGTACTTATAGGAGCGCATCACATCCTCCAAGGCATAGATCCGATAGGTTCCGGGGGCCATATTACGAATCGTAAACTCTCCCTTGTCGTTCGTACGGGAAGTACGGACAAATGGGATCGTCGTAAAGGCGGAATCCTCCAGATTCGTATGCACGCCGATCGTAATACCCGGCATAGGCTCCAGATTCTCGGCGTTCAGCAAGACTCCGGACACCTCCATACTGTCGATGGATTCGCCGGTAGAGAACGCGAAGGAATAATTCTCCAATACATTCTTCTCATTATTATCGGAGATCGAATTGGTAAAGTCTATCGTATAGGTCGTATTCTCCTTCAACGTATCCATCAGCTCGATGACCGCCTTCCGGCCGTTCGCCCGGATAACGGGTTGCTCCATTTGGGGTGGAGTGATGATCACGTTCTCGGTAGGCTTATCGATCTGGATCAACTCATCAAAAATAATCTCCACCTTCTTTCCCTTATAGTTTATCTGGTTAGGCAACGGCGTACTGCTTACGAACTTAGGCGGAGCCTCATCATAAGGCCCCCCGTTTGGCGAGGCTATATTCGCGCACGAGTACAGCACGGCCAGCAGAAGTACCCCTATAAAGAACCGTAAACTATTTCTTACGTATTTATCTTCCATTCAATCTTCATATTTCAATTGAGGGACAAAAATAGGGAAAAATCCCGTGAACGATAAGGATATATACGCTAATTAATCTATACAGGCCACCTAAATTAATTGAGTTATCATAAATTATCTTCACCTTATTGTCATTTTTCTCTCCTAAAGAATATCATCGCGGCTCATCCGGAAAAAAACATCAGCTTGTTTTCCCGAAAACACGTACATGTTTTTCGGAAAACACGTACGACTTTTCCAAAAAACATGTACGTGTTTTTTCGAGTCTGGTTATCAATCTCTTACAAAACGGTAATTCACATCGAACTTATTGTAAAATAAAACACCCGAAATAAGGCAGATACCTAATTAAAAACAGTATCTTCGCGATAGATGGAAGTATAACCAAATAAATAGAGCAACTATGTCAGAAGTATCAGGTATCGAATTGGAGAAAGATGCGGCAGGGAACAACAGCTACGTTCGCATCGACTTAAAGAAATATGGGGATATGATCAATCCTATATTGCAACGATTGGGAGTAAACCTATCGGATAGTAACCTTGATGAATTTGAACGAGATTGGAACAAAGGATTGAGCATCGAGGAATTCAGACAATACGCAAAACAAGAACTAAGAAAACATTTCTATGAAAAAAACGCACAAAGAAAATAACACAAAAGTTATTATCCCTAAAGAAATAATCACTTATCTGATGGATTTAGCCGACACCTTATTTGAGAAAGATTATTATTCATACATTGAGTACGCAAACATACTTATCGATGATATCCTCGACTTCATCCACACTTTACCTCATGCGCCACATTATAACCTCTCCCATACAGCTGAAATGAGGTTCAACCGATACGGGAAAGATTTGCAATACGCCTTTTTCAAACGAAAAAGCAGTAAACATACCACATGGTATGTTTTTTTCAACCGGAAAGGTGATCGATATATTATACGTTATATCACCAATAATCATAAAGACGGCAAGTATATAAGAGCTCCTTTTACCGAGGAGGATTAACACTTCGTTTTAGCAACCTGAACCCAATCCGGCAATACAAACACTTTCGCTTCTCGCAATATTCTCGTTTTAACTGGATGAGTGATTGCGTATCACCAGCGTTATGGACTTCGATACCGGATCGAGCGAAAGCGGTTACGATATGATTGCGTTCCGGCGGGATACTCTCCAAGAGGCGGGTCGCACGCAGGCAATACTCAGGAAGTTTATTTCGACCGCCGTAAGCGAATAGCAGAGGGACTACCGTATTTATTAACAGGATATTCAAGGCATTCTCCCCGATCATTTTATCTTTTTGCACCGAGGCGTATTGGAAGTGATAATGATTCTTCCAATAATCCGAGGGTTGGATACGGAAATAATCCTTGATCTCTTTAGGAGAAGAAGCGGACAGGATCATCGAGAACAACGTATCGTACCGATGCCAGATAGCGGACAGTTGCGCCAACTTCACATGCGGGAAGTTGGTCGGACGGATGCGAAGGCTTTTGAACAAGGAGTCATCCAAAGGCTTGAGGCCGAACTTATGGCGGAGAAACTCATATTCCCGCCTCAGCAGACGGTAGTAATGGCAGGAGCCCTCTTCCGAGAGCATACCCGCTTGTCCGAAAAGCATCGCCTCTACTTGCGACTCGCTAGCCCTTTGCTTTTGGATATATCGCAGGGGGAGGCTTTTCGCCAACCACTCGAAAGCGTCGCTATTCACGCCAAAGCCGAAACTACGGGTCAATAGGATATAGAATACCTCGTTCCAATCCTCTTGGTACTGATCCAGCAGACGGTATATATCCTCTGTCTTTCGTTCCAGCCGCTCACTGAGCAAGGTATCCATCCATGAGGCCAGATGCACGGAGTCCACATCTTGAATCCGCTCAAGACAGGGGACGGGCACCTCTCTTGCCAATAACCAATCGATATTTTTCCGGGCAGGTTCCGGAACGGGTAATATCAATTGAGGAATAGGCTCACCGTTCATCCGGCAGATGGATGCGTCATTCACACCCGTTACATGCAAGATAACGGAGTCATATGCCTTATCTGAATCATGATGATGCAGCAACCAATCGGAAGCTTTTTCGTGGATCTCCACGCTTCCGGCCCATACCGTGCCGTCAATCTTTATCTTGGCGTTGAAGAAGTCGGGACCGGCGTCGGTGTTTTGTATTCCGGGATCGATAACAGCGATAGGAAGCCCCTCGGTGGTAGTCAATGAAGTACTCGCGTAGAGTTTGTATTTCCAAACATAGTGTAATAAACGTTCCATATTCTTTCAGAGTTAAGATTTTGGATTCAAATGTAATTCATTTTCTGTATATTTGCGACATTAATTGAATTAAAGTATGAAAATTGCACTTATAGGTTACGGGAAAATGGGCAAAACGATCGAGCAGATCGCCATCCAGAGAGGACATCAAATTGTTTCCATCATAGATATCAATAACGCTGAGGATATATATTCAGAAGCGTTCAAGAGCGCCGACGCGGCGATTGAGTTTACTACCCCGGCTACCGCTTTCAATAACTATATGAAATGTTTCGAGGTAGGCGTGCCGGTCGTATCGGGTACTACCGGATGGCTGGACCGTATCGGCGAGATCAAGGAGAAATGCGAGAAAGAGGGCAAAACCTTCTTCTACGCCTCCAACTTCAGCATCGGCGTAAATATCTTCTTCGCCATGAACAAGTATCTGGCGAAAATCATGAACAACTTCCCCTCCTACGACGTTAAGATGACGGAAGTCCACCATATCCACAAGCTGGACGCACCCAGTGGAACGGCTATCACGTTGGCCGAAGGAATCTTGGAAAACATCGATCGTAAAGACCGCTGGACCTTAGAGAACGCCGAGAGCGCGACCGACCTACCAATCCACGCCATCCGTGAGGGTGAGGTTCCGGGTATCCACGAGATCACGTATGAGTCGGACGTAGATACGATCAGTATCAAGCATGATGCCAAGAGCCGTGCCGGATTTGCGCTAGGCGCCGTAATAGCGGCAGAGTTTACCGCCGGAAAGAAAGGTTTCCTAGGCATGAATGACTTATTCAAATTCTAAACGTATTAGCTAAAAGATGAAGAAGTTCACGAAAAAACAATGGATCAAGTTTAGTATAGCGGCCGTATTATACACGTTGTTCGCTATCTGGATGGAAAACGTATGGTTACTGCTGGGATTAATCGTCCTAGTCGATATATTCTTGACGCACTACATCCCTTGGGGAGCTTGGAAACGGTCTAAGAACCCGACGGTACGCAACGTATTGGAATGGGTGGACGATATCGTATTCGCGCTGGTAGCCGTTTATTTCATCAATTTGTTCGTCTTCCAGAACTATCAGATACCGAGTTCTTCCCTAGAGAAATCCTTGCTGGTAGGAGATTACCTGTTCGTCAGCAAATTAAGTTACGGCCCTCGCGTTCCGAACACTCCGATCTCCTTCCCGTTGGTACAAAATACGTTGCCTATCTTAAACTGCAAATCGTATCTGGATTGGCCGGAATGGGGCTACAAACGGGTGAAAGGTTTGGGCCACGTGAAACGTAATGATATCGTAGTGTTCAACTTCCCCGCGGGCGACACGATCGCCGTGAAAGTGCAAAACCCGGATTACTACTCCTTGGTCGAGGAGTACGGACGGGAACGTATCTTATTGGATAAGGCCATGTTCGGCGAGGTAATGTACCGCCCGGTCGACAAACGGGAGAATTACGTGAAGCGTTGTATCGGTATGCCGGGTGATACGCTCCAACTCATAGACAACCAAGTGTACATAGACGGTAAACCCGCCGAGAACCCGAAAGATATGCAGTTCAACTACTTCATCGAGACGGACGGTTCCCCGATCACAGAGGAGCAATTCCGCCTAATGGACGTAAGCAAGGATGACCGTATGCTGGCCTCCAGCGGCGGTTATTACCAAAACCTATTGTCATACCTAGGCTTTACGCCTAACGCGAACGGACAGTACAACCCGGTATATCGCCTGCCACTCACGAAAAAGGCCTTGGCGATAGCGGAGAAGTTACCTACCGTGAAGAAGGTTATCATCGAGCCGGAGACGTTGGGCGGCCCTACCTATCCGGTCGGATACAATACTGGCTGGACCCGTGATAACTTCGGGCCGCTTTGGATCCCGAAGAAAGGGGCTACCATCCCGTTGGACGAACGTAATCTGGCGTTGTACAGCCGTTGTATCAAGAATTACGAGAACAACACCTTGGAAGTGAAGGACGGCAAGGTCTACATCAACGGCAAGCCCGAGACTTCCTATACGTTTAAATACGATTATTACTGGATGATGGGCGATAACCGCCATAATAGCGCGGATAGCCGCTCATGGGGTTTCGTACCCGAGGATCACATTGTCGGCAAGCCGATCTTGGTTTGGCTATCCTTGGACAAGGATCGCAGTCTGTTCGACGGTGGTATCCGTTGGAACCGCCTGTTCCGTTGGGTGCATCCGGATTAAGAGGTGAAAACTTCGTATTATGACAATCCAACGATTCCTGATAGTTCTCATGAAATGGCTGGCAGCTTTCGCGCTAGCCGCGGGGATCGTCATGCTCATACGCCTTTTCTGCATAGAGTCCTATCGCATCTCCACGGACTCTATGGAAGAGGCTTTGCATAAAGGGGATTATATCCTAGTCAATAAAATACCGGGGAAGAATAAGCCCGTCCGGGGCAAGGTCGTGCTTTTTACCAGCCCGCTCTCGCGGGATTCAGCGGATGCTCCCTTATTCATCAGCCGCTGCATCGGTATGCCGGGCGATACGATCCGGGTCAGCATGGACGGATATACGATAAACGGGCATAAAATCCCCCGCTCTCCTCGCTCCCTCTGTTCCTATTTCATAACACTGAGCGCCAAGGAGACGTTCTTGGAGACGTTAGAGAAGTTGGACATCCCACTTAGGGATTTCAGGCAGGAAAGTTTCGGCTGTATGCTCAGCCTCACGGCTTTCGAGGAATATCAATTGAGGGAGGAATTGCCCGACGCCATAAACCGTCATTTTATCGGGGAACAAATGCAAGAATACATGTTGATCGTCCCCCGGAAAGACCGGGCTTACCCGCTGGACGCCGCCTCGCTCACCGCCTGCAAGGAGATCATCATGCGGGAGACGGATGGTAAAGCTTCCTTCCGTGACGGAAAGTTATATCTGGACGGGCGGGAGACTAATTTCTTCTTTTTCCAACAAGACTACTATTGGGTACTGTCCGATAATACCAACGAGGCGGTAGATTCCCGCCATCTCGGTTTCATACCGGCCGACCATATCGTCGGCAACGCTTGGCTCTGCTGGTACAGCCCCGACAAACAACGAATCTTTAAACCCGTTCATTAACATGCGACCTGTATATATAGCGACCGCCTATCTAGGCCCCATACAACAATATTGTAAGATGCTCCAATACCCGGAGGTCCGTATCGAGACCGCCGAGAATTACGTGAAGCAAACCTATCGTAACCGCTGTTCCATCGCCGCCGCGAACGGCCCACTCTCCCTATCCATCCCCATCGTCAAGCCGGATACCTTGAAATGCCAGACCAAGGACATCCGTATCTCCGACCATGGAAACTGGCGGCACCTACACTGGAACGCTTTGGTATCGGCCTACAATATGAGTCCGTTTTTCGAGTATTATGCCGAAGACTTCGCTCCTTTCTACGAGAAGAAATACGAGTTCCTCCTCGACTTCAACGAGGAATTGCGCTGTCTGGTCTGTGACCTGTTGGATATGCAACCCGCAGTCGTCTACACCGACCATTATGAACCGGAGGTAGCCAACGATTTCCGGGAAACGATCCGCCCGAAACACGAAGGGGAAGATCCCGCCTTCTGCCCGGAACCTTATTATCAAGTATTCCGGGAGAAATTCGGATTCCTCCCCAATCTGAGTATAGCGGATTTGCTGTTCAATATGGGGCCGGAAGGACTCGTTACGTTACGGGCATCGATTACCGGATCTCTTTAATCGCTTGTATCAAGGCTTCCATATCTTTCGGGAAGATATCTCCGATATTACCGATACGGAATGTATCCGCATCCGAGATCTTACCCGGATAGATCACGAAGCCTTTCTCCTTTAGCCGCACGTAGAACGAGGCGAAATCGAAATCCGCAGAGGGATATAAGAACGAAGTGATAATAGGTCCTTGCGCGTTATCGGACAGTAACGTCTTAAAGCCCAATCCACGCATACCTTCCACCAATACTCGGTGATTCTCTTGATATCTCTTATAACGAGCCGTGATACCGCCTTCCTCGTTCAATTCCTTCATGGCTTGGTAGAAAGCGTGAACCACGTGCGTCGGAGACGTGAAACGCCATTTGCCTCCCCCTTTCTCCATCGCTTCCCACTGGGCATAGATATCTAAGGAAAGCGAGCGGGCATTCCCCTTCGTCACCATCAATTTATCTTTTTGGGCGAGGATAAAGCCGAAGCCGGGAACTCCTTGAATACATTTGTTCGCGCTACTGACCAAGAAGTCGATACCTAAACCTTTCACGTCGATAGGGACACCGCCAAAGCTGCTCATCGCATCCACGATAAAGGTAATCCCCCGGCCCTTGATCACCTCGGCTACCTCCTCAATCGGATTCAACAAACCGGTCGTGGTCTCGCTATGTACCATTGAGAGATGCGTGATACCGGGATGCTCCTCCAAGGCACGTCGGGCTACCTCGCCGGTTACCAGTTCCGTCTCATGCAAAGAGACCAGTACGTAATTGATATGATAATAATCGGCGATCTGCGCCATACGTTTGCCATAAGCGCCATTAGCGAGGATCAACAATTTATCCTCCGGACGCACGGTGGCCCCGATCGTAGCCTCCACACAATACGTTCCGCTACCTTGCAGCAGGACACTGGTGTACGCATCCCCGTCCAGTCCCGCTATCGCCAGCAAGCCTTTACGGATCGGGGTAACGATACCCTCGTTATAATCCTTATCCCACGTACACCAATCCTGAAGCATGGCCTCACGTACCGTCTGCGACGTACTCAACGGACCCGGTGTCAATAATAAATAGTTTCTCATATGATTGTTTTATTTTATTCGGTTATCAGGCTTGATCCCTGTTGTTAATCTTCTCAATGCAAGCAGGCAGCTCGGCGATCGTATCCAAGACGAAATGAGCCCCCGCCGCCAACATACGCTCACGCACCTCTTTCTTCAGAGATTCCCATTCTTCCGCCGGACGGCTGTTATATTCCTCCTCGCTCACGCCCATCTCGTTGCTACCGGTCACTATACCGACGCTCCATACCTTGGCGTTTACGCCCTCCTTAATATCAGCGATCGTATCTCCTACCTTCACCACTTGATCTACGGAAGGAATCGCCAAATCTATCATATTCTTATAGATCATATACGGGGCGGGGCGACCGGCCGGGACCTCGTTCGGTGTCACCAGATTATCTACCCTATATCCTTTGGCCTCGGCTCCGGGACGGACAATCTCCATCATCTTCGCCGTGTACCCGGTCGTAGAGCCGATCTTTATACCTTGCTCGCGAAGCATCGCCATCGTCTCCAAGACTCCCGGTATTGGAGTGGTGAAATCCTTCAAGGAAGCGAACAAATGTTTCTCGAAACTAGCGTACATCTCCTCCACGTCCCCCTTGTTCCAGTCCCTCTTATACAGGGCACGGAACTTCTCGTTCACCTCCGGCATGCTCAAAATCGCCTTGATATGATCAATCTTCAAGAGACCCATCGGCTCACGGGCCTGCCGGTAAGTGATATCAATCCCTTTCTCTTCCGAGAATACCTTGAGGAAAGCGTTCAGCGGAGCGAAGCATCCATAATCCACGGCCGTACCGGCCCAATCCATAATGACACCTGAAATCTTCTTCATATTCTGTATGTATCGTATTTAATAATTTTCCTGTTTAAGCGATCGTAAGGACATTGTTTTCGGTAGGCTCAAGAGTTGCTATTTCCTCGCAGCCACATAAAGCGGTCTCCTTGCGATAGCGTTGCCGCAAATATACGAAGGAAGCGACAAAAGTGGCGCAGCAAAAGATCCCTACATATCCGGCAAGTTGGTTATAAAATACCGCCCAGTCCAATCTCGTACCCACGAATTCCTTTAGCACCAATACCAGTATTGTACCCGTGTACCCCAGAAAATCTGTTAAGACAATAAAGAAACCGACGTTTCCCCGTATCTTGAAACAAGCGATGAAGCGATCGAAGAAAATCGTCTGGAAGGTTAAGTAAGCCATATACAGGCAAAGGCTCTGCAAGAAAAGCCATGTCACCGGGCTCAATCCCATCCGCTCCTGCCCGAACGACACGAACACCATGACCATCATGCCCGTAATAATCAAACCGTACAGGACTGAAAGCGCCTTAAAATTATCTTTCACGAGCACCATCAAACCAAAGATCGCCAAGATAGTCAAGGTCACCACGCTATCTATTTGCGTGAACAACCAAGGCGAGTAATCAGACATATCGATGATATTCACCAAGAAGTCCTCCTTGATATCCCGCAACACCACGATCGCTATATTCGCCACGAAAAGCATCGTCAAGAAAGGCATGAAGTTCTTGAAAAGCTCCCAACGCTGCCGCCCGTTCAAGGTCTCCCGCTCCGACTTCAAGGCGATATCCTCCTCCGTAGGCTGTGGAAGCCGGTTTAGCGCATATCCCAACAAGGCTAGCAAAGGCAACACCACCGCCCCGATCAAAGCCGGCATCCAGAACTCGCTGACCTGCCACGTATCCATTACGTACAAGCCGACAGACTTTGCCGTACCGGAACTGATCACCATACTTACGCCCAACAAACTAGCGAGGACATCCGTCATCCTACGTCCTTCTATAAAGCTGAAAATAATCCCCCACATACATCCCAGCGAAAGCTCGTTCAAGAACATCGCCGCTATATTATAAGGAGCCGAGAGCAACCCGAAGAATACCAACGAAAGTTCCGCCATCACCACGGACATCAAGATGAACCGCAAGCGCTCTTCCCGCCGCAACTCCGATATCAACTTAATTCCCATGAACTTCGACACCACGTACCCCAAGATCTGCACGATCGTAACCGCCACCTTATAGTCCATATTGAATACCTCCAGATCCTCGAAAGCGGCAGCCGTATAAGGCTTACGCAACATATATACCAAGGAATAAGAAAGCAAAGCGGCCCCTCCGGCCCATAGGATGAAGAAGAGATCGGAAACCCGCCTCCGGGATGTTTTATTTGTCTGTATCGCAGTGTCCATAATCTTCTGTCGTTTTATTTTCGAAGGCAAAAGTACAGCCGCCATGTTACAGACATATTACTGAACCCATGAATGTATATTATTAATACCCAACTAGGAATCAATAAATTATAAAGAAATATTTATGTAACATTCATGAAACGGAAACGCAACATATGTCCTCTTATTTTGTAAGGTAAATCAAGAATATAAACACATGAACAATCTTCAAGAATTCTACCGAAAGATCGAATATCTACGAAGCAATGGGGTTAAGATGAAAGAGATAGCCGACTGGATCGATATGGCTCCCAGCATATTGTCCTCCCTATATACGACCGTATTGCCGAATTATTTCGAGGGCATCAAGAGTTACCCGCCGGAAGAAGCGCTGGACTCGGCGCTCGCCCCAGTGAATAACGTGTCGAAAAAACGTTTGCTTTCCCATATAGAGGAGATGATCCTTCGCCTAGACCAGATGGAGCTCGCCGAACCGGATAGCCTAAAAGATAATCCTTTCGCCAAGCAATTGATGGAGGAGACACGGCTCTCCGCCTCTAAAATAGAGGCTTTCAAAGGAATCTATACCAGTTACAGCCTTTCTTCCTCCTCGGACTGCCTCAAGATGGAACCCTTCCTACTCTCCCCCTCGGATAATCAAGTCCGTGTAGGGCGGATCTGCGCTTATGGAGAGGCTCAATGGGGATTCGGGATCATGCCCGATCCTCAGAATTTCCATTGCATGCTGAACGAGAACCAAGCGCCCCAATTCACGATGGTAACGATATACCTGCAAATACCATTTTTCAAGAATCCCCGCCAATTACGAGGATTATACATCGGTCAGGATTATAATCGTAACCCGATTGCCCGCCGAATCCTTCTTATCAAGGAATCAGAAAGCACGGAGATCGATGAATTCATGAGCCGGAAAAGCGGACTGATCGATAAAGAAGATTTTACCCCGGAACAACAGGTCTACTATGATTATACTTGCCAGACAGGAGATTTTATCAAGATGTGTACAGTCCCATCCCTGCGGATGGACGAGAGTGATTTAGTCAAAGAAAAGAAGATGCTAACCCTATAAACCAGTAGAGACGGGGCATGCCCCGTCTCCCACCATCCTAATATAATAGAGACTGATTATTCCTTCTGGAACTTCCTGCTCACCTTCAAGAGGTTCGCCGTAAAAGAAACCACGTTCTGGGCTTCTTGTACCATGTTCAAATAAACCATGCTCACCTTCGTGCTGCCGGACTGCCCTTGGATACGCTTCAACTCCCCTTTCTTCAAGGCGGTAAGTTGGTTCATCAAGGTAATCGACTCAGCGATCAGCTCCTCAAAACCAATATAATCGTTTTTACGGATCATAGTAGCGCAATTTCTCAAGAAGGAGATGATTTGTTCAGATACCTTACCAAAATCATCTTTCTGTACCGGACTCAACGGGCTGAAATTATTATCGATATGATCTTTCATCGGTTCTGCTAAGCGACGGATACTGAATATGATCTCGCTGGCGAAGTCATTTCCTTGATAATAATAAAGCCCCTTCTCCACGGCGATATCGTGATCCAATTGGGTAACGCCAAGCGTACCGACACGTTTCACTTGCTTCAAGTGAATCTTCTTCTCCTCCACGGCAGTCAAGACCTTGCGCAACTCACGGAGGTTCTCATTCATGAATCCATTTACCGCCTTACCGAATACTTCCGCCGTAAAATCCAGATCGGATTGTAATTCCTCACGGCTATGCTCGCGGAACAGGGCCAAAGCCTCACGGGTATCCGTAGCCTTACGAAGTTTAGACACCGTAGAATTCACCTCCTCCTTCAATGCCTCTTTCCGCAATTTAGCCTTATAAGCGAAGTGGCTACGAACCAACGAATAGATCGCCAAACCAATCATAGCGACCAAAGCTGGAATACCTCCCCAATAAATCAAAAGAGCGACGATGAAACAGATCGTAAAAGCAGCCCCTGCCGTAATGAACCAACCACCTATCACGGACAATACGCCTGTGATGCGATATACGGCGCTCTCACGCCCCCAAGCACGGTCTGCCAACGAAGTACCCATAGCGACCATGAAAGCCACATACGTCGTAGATAAAGGCAATTTCAAGGAGGTTCCCAAAGCGATCAGCAATCCGGACAAAACCACGTTCACCGAGGCACGTACCAAGTCGAAGCTAGCCTTGTCATCCATGATCATCTCGCTTTGGTTGAAACGGCTATCAATCCAGTTCTTAACCGGAGTGGGCACGATACTTAATATCGTAGCGGATATATTACTGCAATTCCGTACCAATACCCGTGCGACAGGCGATGTACCGAAAGACTCCTCTCCATCCGATTGACGAGACAGATCCAAGGAAGTCTTCACCACGTTCTGAGCCTTTTTGGAGGTAGCCAAGGCGATTACCATCACGACCCCGGAACCCACCAAGAAATACCAAGGTGTCTGGGCCGGTCCCAACAAGGAGGTCATCAAAAATGTATCCGTGGTAGTGGTCCCTCCCTGCGCCATCAAGTCCATATAAGAGGAATAGCCAGCCAAGGGGACTCCGATAAAGTTCACCAAGTCATTCCCGGCAAAAGCCAACGCCAAGGCAAACGTACCCATCAAAATGACCACCTTGAATACATTCACCTTCAACCAATGCAATACCTGCATCAAGATCGTAAAAAATACCATACATCCCAAAACGATCATCCCCGTATTGGCATACACCATATCCTTGAACTCACCCGTCATAAAAGAACTTGTCTTCAGTCCCTTTATCAGCATAAAGTAAATGATGGAAGTGGCCGCTAAACCTCCGAACAGACCAATAAAATATTTAGAACTTTTCTTATAATTAAATGAGAACAAGATCCGGGACAGATACTGCACGATCACACCAAAGAAAAAAGCGATCGCCACAGAAAGAAAGATACCCAGAATCACGGTAAAAGCCTTCTCTGTATTCAGCAGATCCCCCAATTGCAAAGCGCCTGAAGAACTAGCGATCTTTACCAAGGCAATCGCTACCGTTCCACCCACCAACTCAAACACCATGGAAACCGTTGTCGAGGTCGGCATACCTAACGAGTTAAAAATATCCAGTAACACCACATCCGTAAGCATAACGGCCGCAAGGATACACATGATCTCCGAGAAATAAAAATGCTGGGGTTGATAAATACCATGCCGGGCGATATCCATCATACCATTGGATAACGCCGCTCCGACAAAGACTCCCACAGCAGCGATAGCGATAATAACTTTAAAGGATGCGGCTCTCGCGCCGATAGCTGAATTCAAGAAATTCACGGCATCATTACTAACACCGACCGATAAATCTACGATGGCCAATACAAACAAAAATATGACCAAGAACAAATAAAATGTTTCCATACTGATTGTTATAATTCTTGCGCAAAGTTCTGAAACAATTATTTCGCATCCGTTACATACATATTACAATGATGTTACAACCTGCGGATTAGATTCAAAAACAACCAGATATGAAATTAGGTTGAAATTAACATCAAGTATTTCTCTTTTAAGAGAGAGATCCACTAAGGGTTTTTATATACATTTGCGACTATATATTTAGAAGGGAAATAAGTTAACAAGATTCTAGTTACTTGGAAAAACACTCCAAAGAAATAATGCAATGGGTCTGTGAAATCGCGCTATCCGATTCTCAAACTGCTTTTAAATCGCTTTATTTAGCCTATTTTCAGAGGCTAATGCGGTTTACATCCCTTTATGTGCCTTCCTCTGTAGAAGCTGAGGAAATTGTCTCTGATACATTTCTAAGTCTTTGGAATAATAGAAAGTCATTACCGAAGATCTCTAACTTCGATTCTTATATCTATGGCATAGCCCGCCACAAAGCCATCAGCCTATACCGGACACAGCATATGGAGAAAGTCCAGATCGATGAGAATACGATCGATTTATTTGCGCATACTGATACTACGCCCGAGGAAGAACTTATTTCCAAAGAATGCATCGATCATTTAAATGAGGCGATCAATACACTCCCGGATAAATGCAAGATGGCTTTTAAACTGATCCGTGAAGATAAGATGAAATATAAGGATGCGGCAAATATCCTAGAAATATCAGTAAAGACATTAGAAGCCCACATCGCCACGGCAGTCCGGAAACTACGGGAATCTCTAGCTAAAGAAATAAACGACTAATCTATCCACGTTCCCTCTTTGTAAAGACGTAGCGTGCCACATCTCTACAACGGCTGGTGTATATACCAAAAAAAGGAGCCAATCTTTCGACTGACTCCTTTCACCTAAGACGGCGGCTACCTACTCTTCCACTGTTACGCAGTACCATCGGCGTGACGAGGCTTAACTTCTCTGTTCGGAATGGGAAGAGGTGGATCCCTCGTGCTATAGCCACCTTAATTTCATTATCAAGATTTTGACCGGACATCAACCCGAAGAGACCAGCTTCGCCTTATCGTCTTAAAATATATCAACCCTCACGTGAGGAAAGTCCCGGGCTATTAGTACCACTCGGCTCGGACGTCGCCGCCCTTACACCTGTGGCCTATCAAGGTCATCGTCTATAACCACCCTTCAGGGAGATCTAATCTTGAGGCCGGCTTCGTACTTAGATGCTTTCAGCACTTATCCGATCCGTACTTAGATACCCGGCGGTGCCCCTGGCGGGACAACCGGTAAACCAGTGGTACGTCCGACACGGTCCTCTCGTACTAGTGTCAGAGCCCCTCAAATCTCCTGCGCCCACGATAGATAGAGACCGAACTGTCTCACGACGTTCTGAACCCAGCTCGCGTGCCACTTTAATGGGCGAACAGCCCAACCCTTGGGACCTTCTCCAGCCCCAGGATGTGACGAGCCGACATCGAGGTGCCAAACCATTCCGTCGATATGAGCTCTTGGGAATGATCAGCCTGTTATCCCCGGAGTACCTTTTATCCTTTGAGCGATGGCCCTTCCATGCGGAACCACCGGATCACTATGCTCTAGTTTCCTACCTGATCGAGTTGTATCTCTCCCAGTCAAGCGCCCTTATGCCATTACACTCTGCGACCGGTTACCAATCGGTCTGAGGGCACCTTTAGAAGCCTCCGTTACGCTTTTGGAGGCGACCACCCCAGTCAAACTACCCACCATACAGTGTCCTCCTGCCTAGGAGTTAGAACTCAAACAACCGAAGGGCCGTATTTCAACGGCGGCTCCAAGGATACTGGCGTACCCCCTTCAAAGCCTCCGGCCTATCCTACACATCGTCTGCCCAAATTCAATGTAAAGCTATAGTAAAGGTTCACGGGGTCTTTTCGTCCCATCGCGGGTAATCGGCATCTTCACCGATACTACAATTTCACCGAGCTCACGGTTGAGACAGTGTCCAGATCATTACACCATTCGTGCAGGTCGGAACTTACCCGACAAGGAATTTCGCTACCTTAGGACCGTTATAGTTACGGCCGCCGTTTACTGGGGCTTCAATTCAACGCTTCTCTCGCGATGACATCTCCTCTTAACCTTCCAGCACCGGGCAGGTGTCAGGCTGTATACGTCATGTTTCCATTTAGCACAGCCATGTGTTTTTGTTAAACAGTTGCCTGGACCTATTCTCTGCGCCTCGCCTTACGACGAGGACCCTTTATCCCGAAGTTACAGGGTCAATTTGCCTAGTTCCTTAACCGTGAGTCACTCGAGCGCCTCAGTATTCTCAACCCGACCACGTGTGTCCGTTTACGGTACGGGTGCCGCATGGATAAGTTTAGCGGATTTTCTTGGGAGCATGGTTACGTCCATATTACGTTGCGCAAGCGCTCCGTATACTCTCAGGTTCGACTCTCCCCGCGGATTTGCCTACGGGAATCAATATCTACACCCTTCAACCGGCTATTCCGTCAGCCGGCAGGACTGTCACTTCTCCGTCTCCACGTCACTCCATGAGGCAGTATGGGAATATTAACCCATTCTTCCATCGGCGTCGCCGTTCGGCTTTGCCTTAGGTCCCGACTCACCCTGATCCGATTAGCGTTGATCAGGAAACCTTGGTCTTTCGGCGGGGGGGTTTCTCGCCCCCCTTATCGTTACTCATACCTACATTTGCTTTTCCATGCGCTCCAACAAGGGTCATCCCTCATCTTCGACGCCGCATGGAATGCTCCCCTACCATGTCTTACGACATCCACGGCTTCGGCAGATCGTTTATGCCCGATTATTATCCACGCCAGATCGCTCGACTAGTGAGCTGTTACGCACTCTTTAAATGAATGGCTGCTTCCAAGCCAACATCCTAGCTGTCTCTGCGATCCGACCTCGTTAGTTCAACTCAACGATCATTTGGGGGCCTTAGCCGGTGGTCTGGATTCTTCTCCTCTCGGACACGGACCTTAGCACCCGCGCCCTCACTCCCTGTAAATATATATCGCGCATTCGGAGTTTATCTGGACTTGATAGGCGGTGAAGCCCTCGCATCCAATCAGTCGCTCTACCTCACGATATACTATAAAGAGGCTGCACCTAAATGCATTTCGGGGAGTACGAGCTATCTCCGAGTTTGATTAGCCTTTCACCCCTACCCTCAGCTCATTGGAAAGCTTTTCAACGCTTACCCATCCGGTCCTCCAGTTGGTGTTACCCAACCTTCAACCTGGCCAAGGGTAGATCACTCGGTTTCGCGTCTACCCCCCCCGACTGGCCGCCCTCTTCAGACTCGCTTTCGCTTCGGCTCCGTACCTTAGGTACTTAACCTTGCCGGGGAAGGTAACTCGTAGGTTCATTATGCAAAAGGCACGCCGTCACATATTGCTATGCTCCGACCGCTTGTAGGCAGACGGGTTCAGGGTCTATTTCACTCCCCTGCTCGGGGTTCTTTTCACCTTTCCCTCACGGTACTGGTTCGCTATCGGTCTCTCGGGAGTATTTAGCCTTACGGGATGGGCCCCGCTGTTTCACGCAAGATTTCTCGTGCCCCGCGCTACTCAGGATGCCACTAGGCTTCAATCGTCAGTCGTGTACGGGGTTTTCACCCTCTATGACCGCCTTTTCCAAGGCGTTCCACTTGACTCTATCTTGCCACGTCGTGGTCCTACAACCCCCGTGTCGCCTAGACGACATGGGTTTGGGCTCTTCCGTGTTCGCTCGCCACTACTTACGGAATCATTGTTTATTTTCTCCTCCTATGGGTACTTAGATGTTTCAGTTCCCCACGTTCGCCTCCCTTACGGGATGGCAGGCCTTCAGCCTGCCGGGTTGCCCCATTCGGATATCCCGGGATCAAGGGCTATTTGCGCCTCCCCCGGGCTTTTCGCAGCTTATCACGTCCTTCGTCGCCTCCGAGAGCCAAGGCATCCACCGTCTGCCCTTGCTTACTTTCTCTCACCTCGTACATACGTACGGGTTGATATATCTTAAGCTCGCTCTACTTGTTTCTTCTTTTTGATGTCCAATATGTCAAAGATCCTCTTTCCCTCGCGGGATGCGTGGAGAATAACGGATTCGAACCGTTGACCCTCTGCGTGCAAGGCAGATGCTCTAGCCAGCTGAGCTAATCCCCCTCATTCGGAGTAGTCCCAGGCAGAGTTGAACTGCCGACCTCTACATTATCAGTGTAGCGCTCTAACCAACTGAGCTATAGGACTGTCAACTTTGCCAAGACTTACGTCCCAGCGTCATCTTTCTCTCTCCGACCGGCCTTCCGGTCATTGATCTATATAATAAACATAATCTCAACAGCAGCACAAGGCGATCGATACCTCGTATGACCTCGGTACGGAATCCTAAAGCTCCAGAAAGGAGGTGTTCCAGCCGCACCTTCCGGTACGGCTACCTTGTTACGACTTAGCCCCAGTCACCAGTTTTACCCTAGGCCGATCCTTTCGGTTACGGACTTCAGGTACCCCCGGCTCCCATGGCTTGACGGGCGGTGTGTACAAGGCCCGGGAACGTATTCACCGCGCCATGGCTGATGCGCGATTACTAGCGAATCCAGCTTCACGGAGTCGGGTTGCAGACTCCGATCCGAACTGAGACGTGGTTTGGGGATTCGCTCCCTGTCGCCAGGTGGCTTCCCTTTGTCCACGCCATTGTAACACGTGTGTCGCCCCGGATGTAAGGGCCGTGCTGATTTGACGTCATCCCCGCCTTCCTCGCAGCTTACGCTGGCAGTCCCACCAGAGTCCTCAGCCTAACCTGTTAGTAACTAGTGGCAAGGGTTGCGCTCGTTATGGCACTTAAGCCGACACCTCACGGCACGAGCTGACGACAACCATGCAGCACCTCGCAAATCGCTATTGCTAGAGGCTCTGTTTCCAGAGCGGTCGAAATGCGTTCAAACCCGGGTAAGGTTCCTCGCGTATCATCGAATTAAACCACATGTTCCTCCGCTTGTGCGGGCCCCCGTCAATTCCTTTGAGTTTCACCGTTGCCGGCGTACTCCCCAGGTGGATCACTTAACGCTTTCGCTGTGCCGCTTACAGTGTATCGCAAACAGCTAGTGATCATCGTTTACTGCGTGGACTACCAGGGTATCTAATCCTGTTTGATCCCCACGCTTTCGTGCATCAGCGTCAGTCATGGCTTGGCAGGCTGCCTTCGCAATCGGGGTTCTGCGTGATATCTAAGCATTTCACCGCTACACCACGCATTCCGCCTGCCTCAAACATACTCAAGCCCCCCAGTTTCAACGGCAATTCTATGGTTGAGCCACAGACTTTCACCGCTGACTTAAAAGGCCGCCTACGCACCCTTTAAACCCAATAAATCCGGATAACGCTCGGATCCTCCGTATTACCGCGGCTGCTGGCACGGAGTTAGCCGATCCTTATTCATAAGGTACATACAAAACAGGACACGTCCCGCACTTTATTCCCTTATAAAAGAGGTTTACGATCCATAGAACCTTCATCCCTCACGCGACTTGGCTGGTTCAGGCTCGCGCCCATTGACCAATATTCCTCACTGCTGCCTCCCGTAGGAGTTTGGTCCGTGTCTCAGTACCAATGTGGGGGACCTTCCTCTCAGAACCCCTATCCATCGTCGGTTTGGTGGGCCGTTACCCCGCCAACTGCCTAATGGAACGCATGCCTATCTATCAGCGATGAATCTTTAGCAAATATCCCCATGCGGGGCCCCTGCTTTATGCGGTATTAGTCCGACTTTCGCCGGGTTATCCCCCTCTGATAGGCAAGTTGCATACGCGTTACTCACCCGTGCGCCGGTCGCCGGCGGGTATCGCTACCCCCGCTGCCCCTCGACTTGCATGTGTTAAGCCTGTCGCTAGCGTTCATCCTGAGCCAGGATCAAACTCTTCGTTGTTTAAATTGTTTTATTATCCTCGCTCCGGAATCCGTTATTGTAGTCCAAAGTCATACTTCTTGACGGTATCAATCCGGAAAATTAATTTTCCTATACTTGTACTACTTGTTGAATTATGTAAATCTCTCAAAGAACTCTTGTCGCTATCGTTTCTCGATTGCGGCTGCAAAGGTAAGGACTTTTTTTTAATCTCCAAATTTTTCGGTGAAAAATTCTCGATTTATTTTCTCTCGTCGATCTCCGGGCGGTTGGAAATTATCGCTTGGCCCAGCCAACCTCATCCCCTACCCAAGGATACCTCCACGTTTCCATCATTTCTGAAGCGCCGTTCTCTCTCGAATGCGGGTGCAAAAGTAATGCTATAAAACATACAATCCAAATTTATCGGGCATTATTTTGCAAGTTTTTTCTCAACGAGGGGATCGGGTACATTATATTATAGGATACCCTATTTAGCGTTCAAATTCATCTAAAATAATTAAGTTCGCATCCAAATAGAGATGGAAGAGAGAGTCGAATTTCGTTTTCGAGTTTGTTAGCCGAACCTTAAACCTACTTCTTCATCCCTCGTACGGGAGAACGAACCGGAATGCCAATAAAATTAAAAAAATTATGTCGAGACCAATCAAAAAGGGATTAAGCTATTTTCCGCTGGATACCGATATACTGTCCGACCGAAAAACACGTCGTTTATTTCAAAATTATGGATGCGAAGGTTTCTCCACCTACATGGCGATCCTGTGCGAAGCGTATGGAACCACGGGCTATTACGTCCGATACACGGACGATTTCTGCTTTGACATCGGATTTACGCTTAACCTGAAGGAAGAGCGAGTTCGCGAGATCATCGGATTTTGCGTTGAGATCCGATTATTTAACCGGGATCTATTCGCCCGGCAAGGAATCCTCACCTCTTTCGGAATCCAATCCCGCTATCGGGTAATCAACAAGCGGAGCCTATCCCGCATCTCCCCCGAATGGGAACTCCGGGAAGAGACCACCCCTATTCCTACGGTAGAAATATCGGTTCCTGTTACGGAAACCCCGGTTTTCGCGCCAGAAACCTCCCCAAAAGGAAAAGGAAAAGAAAATAAAACAAACACGGTAACAAAAATTCAAGCTAGAAATGAACATTCGACCTCAAATGATAACGGAGAGGCAGGCCGCAGAGCCGAGCTACTCCAAATGGCAGCCAACGCCACAAGCGCTAGCCGACATGCGTAAACGCTACGGCGACGCCCAAAGTTTCCTATCGATATTCACCCCCGATCTACAGATCGCCGCTGCCCGTCACCCGGAGCGGACCTATACGGGCACGGCCCCTACGCTGGCCACGATAGCCGTCGGCTACGGCGAGCCGGTAGCGATCGTATGGATCTGCATCCAACTGGAGAACGTGAACCTGTTCGCAGGGGTAAAAGAAAAAATGCCCGTCAGCCGCCAAAAAGAGCTGTCGGCCTTGATTCTCACCGAGTATCCATTTTTAAAAGCCTCCGAGATGCTCCTGTTCTTCCACCGGCTGAAATGCGGGCGGTACGGACGCTTCTACGGATCGGTGGATGCCTTGACCATCACCACCTCGCTCCTGCAATTCATGGACGAGCGACGGAAAGAGAGCGTCCGCTACCGGCAACCGGACACGGCAGCTCCCGCCACGACCACCCCATCCTCGAGTGGTATCACGTATGAAGAGTATTTAAAATTAAAAGAACAAAAAAAGCAACACCATGAACACGAATAGAATCTACGGCCATCAAGAGTTGGCCCTTTTATATTTCCCGAACGTACTTCCCTCCTCGGCCTCCACGCAATTGACCCGTTTCATCCGCCGAGACCCGGAGCTACTGTCTGCCCTCGAAGCCATCGGCTATCGTAAAGGCCTCCGCCTCTACACGCCCTTGCAAGTGCGGACCATCGTCGATCATATGGGCGACCCCGAGAATTGGAACCTTTAATTTCCAAGCCTCAATTATCAATTTTCCAGTATTAACGGCATAACGGTGATTTCTCCCGTAATCCAACTCTTTTTCTCGAGCGAATCACGGCCGTAGATGTTCTCAAAAAAACACGTACATGTTTTTCGAAAAACACGTACGACTTTTTCCGAAAACACGTACGTCTTTTTTTCGGGTACAAATCCCGACATTGACCGACACTGACCGACTGCCCTTTTTTCAGTCTCTTACCTTTGCGGAAAAAAGAAATGATGAATAAACTTGTATGTATCGGGCTAATTACCCTATCCGCATTGTCTTGCTCGGTTTCACGAGATAACAAGCAAAGGCTGTATAAACACGAGAAAGACTCCCTCTCGGCAATCCGTATCGACCATCTCTTTCATAAAGCCGGAAGCGACAGCCAGAATCACCTATCGGCAACCTTGCGCCAAGTGACCCTCTCCATCCCCGACAGTTCCGGACGGCAATACCCACTGTCCGTGACTACCGCCACCCTGCGGCAGCGATCCCGGCGATCGGCTACGGATACCTCTTCCCGGTCCAGCGCCCAACGATCCACGCAAACCAGTACCGCCACGCACGTATCGCAGGAGAGCAAGGAGCGAAAAAGACAGGCGGTTCCTTGGTGGCTATGGCTAGCGCCGGGCCTTGCCCTCATCGTGATTCTCAAAAAAACGACCTCGACAAAATAAAAACTCATCCTATGAACCATAAAAGAAATAAGTATCAGAAAAGAATAAATATACAATTAACAGTAGCCGTGATGTTATGCCTAGCCGGCCTCTCGCTGCTGTTCATGGGATTCTGGTGTAGCCCCACGGGAGAGATCCATAATTCCGTATTAATCGGCTTCGGTGAAGTCTCCACTTTCGCCGGCGCCCTATTCGGGGTGGATTATAAATATAAGGAGAAAAGGAACTATTAAGAAAAAATAGAATTTCGAAATGCTAAACAACACTATTACGAAAATACCGGAGATATTATTTGCTTATATACAGGAAGAAGTATATGTTTGTCGTGAGAGCTCTGTAAATACAAATTTTCATTACAACGTGAAGTTTGGTATCCAAATATAGACTACGGGAAACACGCAAGTATTTATTGGGGAGCCACATCTGTCATTGAGAGTGATCGCTTCTTGTAAATATAGAAAATATTAAATTGCAAATTTGTCTCTTATGAAAGCTATACTAATTATTACCATGTTTTTAATTACAGCTTTATCAAATGCTCAACAAAGAATAGATCTTTATGGGAATAAAGCTAGTTACCAAAAAGTAAATCTTAGCAAAGTAGCGAAAGAAGTTGTATATGTTCCTTTAGAAACGACCAATGAATCTTTACTAAGCGAAGAGTTACAAATCCATTATGGAAAAGACGCGATCTTTGTGGGAGATTTGCAGACCGGGTCTCTTTTCCGATTCGATAAGTCCGGCAAGTTCTTGAATAAAATAGGCAATAAAGGTGATGGACCGGAAGAGTATCCCTCGGCTGTCTATTTTTATGTGGATGAATCCGGCAATTGCGTGTATGTGATAAGTCCGCAAACAAAATCGCTGTATCAATATACATACGAGGGAAAGTTCCAACGGAAAATCTCTTTCGAGGAATCTCCTTGGACAATACAAAAGATAGGAGGCGATTTTCTCTTTTACAACAATCGGTTCAACAGAATAGAAAACAAGAGCGACGTGAAAGAGCTTTTCCTTGCGGATAGCGATGGCAAAATCGTTCAGTCCTTACCTACCACGATTACCGACAACCAAATGGACATGCTGCTGTTTGAAATGCCCTTCTTCTATCAATACAAAGGAAATATTTACTATAAGAATCCGCTGTTGGACCAAGTATATCTGGTACACGCCCCTCTTCAGTTGGAACCTGCATATACAATATATACAGGCCCGATGGTACGAAGCAAGAACGACCTCAAGAACCCTCAAAATTTAGCGCAACAAGTCTCCGTTCGCAACATCGTGGAGACCGATAATATTCTATTAATTACTTATGCATATCAGAATATTTTTCACAACCTACTTGTCAATAAATCCGATAGCTCTTGCTCTAACTTACAAAATGAGCAGTATGGTTTTGTGGAAGATCTAAAACAAGGCCCCGATTTTGTACCCTATTGGATGGCTTCCTCCAACCAAAACGTATTAATTTCTCTATTGACAGAAGAAAAAAAGGAGAAACAAATGGAACAATTCAAGAAGGTAAGTTTGAATCAAAAAGAATTGGCAGACAGAAAATCTGGTGATAATCCTATTTTGATTATCGCTATACTTAAATAATTTATATATATTATCATTATTAAATATCATTCTATTATCATGAAACGATTCAACTTGTGTAATATTCATTATTTAAATAATAAAATCATATATTGCGTATCGATTACATTACTAACGATTATTTTCTCTTGCGGAAATAAAGAAAAAAATGTATCTAAGAAGTTGACCTTGGATAATTGCCCGGTCATAGCACAGGTTATTAATCTGCAAGGAGATCCGGTGACTAATTTAGACTTTTCTTCCGTAAAGGATACATTCAATTTACCATTAAGCTCCTTGCTATCTTCCTTTCAAGTTATTCGCCTAGAAAATTCGGAAGACGCACTGACCGCCGCAGGACAAGATACCCATATAGCCGTGAGTGACCATTATATTTTAGTGAAATCTTTTAGGGCAGGCTCTTCCTGTAAGCTCTATAACCGTAATGGGGATTTCATCAGAAAGATCTCCTCCCAAGGACAAGGGCCGGATGAATATAACTTATCTATTTATGATCAGTATTTAGATGAAAATAATAATAAAATCTATCTAATGGAGATTCGTGCCTCTAAGATATTAGTGTTTGACCTCGACGGGCAGCCACAAAAACACATTCCTCTGGCCTATATAACCCATAAAGGACGATTTGTTATCAATGACGAGAAAAAAACAGTAACCGTCATGTGCATACCTTTTCAAGGAACTCCCACCGCATTGATCTGGACACAGGATTTCGAAGGCAATATCATCCAAGAATATCCGGTCTCCGACCAATTCATGTTGATCCCAAGCACTTACGATTATGAGGTACGGGAGTCATTGAATACCAACGCTTCCAACTTCTATCTTCATAATTGTATAGCCTCGCAAGACACACTTTATCATTATGACATAGACTCGAATACGCTACACCCTGTTTTTACGATGCATACGGGTCATGAGCCGATCTGCCATTATTTCACGGAGCTGCCCAATCACTTTCTAGTCACTTGGTATACACAGACCTCATGGAATAATGAGTTACCCCGTTTCCCGAAAATCCTAGTAGACAAACAAAGCCTTAAAGGTTGTTTCGTGAATTTGAAATGGAATATGCTAGGGAATATAGATGGGCCTACCAATCCGTCCTTCAATCGAGGTTATTTCACTGCGATCATGGAACCTTACGCATTAAAAGAGCAATTGGAAAAAGTTTTGATTTCCAATCAAAAACTATCTCCGGAGGTGTTGAGAAAAGTAAAAGAGTTGAATAATCGAATTACCGATGATGATAATTGTATCGTCTTTATAGGAAAATTGAAAACAAAATAAAAGAAACATGAAAGCCATAATCACAATCTCAGCGATATGCATACTTTTAACGGTAGGATGCAATCGAAACCCAGAGAATCCGGATAAGTTGCGAACCATACTTTTCGAGCGATGCATAGAGACAGAGCAAAAGATGAAAATCTCCGAGATAGCCGATACCATTGAGTATTTAGAGTTGAAGACTCCACATGATATCGTAATCTCCCGCATCTTAAACATTGTCTGCGGTGATAATTTCTGGTTGATTCACACAAGGCAAGGAATTTACAAATTTACGAGAACCGGTGAATTCGTTAAACAAATAGGCCGTCAAGGACAAGGACCCGACGAATATCTCTATATTCTAGGCATAGATATAAATCCTACTCGAAAAGAGATCATCCATGCGGATACGCAACAGATCTTATATTATGATTACGATGGAAATTTTCTTCGGAAGGAGAAAATTAATGATTACTTTTTTAATATAGTCTTTGTGGATTCTGTATTATGGACTTGTAATCTTTGTATGCATATAGATAAATATATGGCTTGCGCATTGAGTTTAGCGGGTGATACCGTTACTGTCATGCCCAATCCGAATTATGGGATAGAGAGTCTCAACGAGGGATTTTCTTTTGTCTCCTCCTCTGAATTGAGAGAATTCTCGAAATATAAAGAGAATGTTTATATGAAAACCCGCTCGTCAAGAGATACCGTATATCTGTTATCGGGAACAAAATGGAGACCTTATCTCTATCTAGATATGGGTAAATACCAGATGCCCATAGAGTACGAGGCTTGGTATTCCGAGGACGCATATAACAAAAATGCGATTAATTATTGGAATATACCAAGATTGGAGGAAGACGATCGTTACTTCTTTTTCACCGCAGTCAGGCAAAAGCAGACTCAACGGGGAGAGAATGAGAATGATTACAAATTCGTGATTTACGATAAAAAAGAGAGGGAGGGTTTTGTTGTGAAAAATGAGGACGGGATGAAAATCACCGACGATATTTTAGGTGGCCCCAATTTCTGGCCTCGTTGGAGTACTAACGACCTATACATTACGACCATGGAATGGTTCGACCTAGCGCAATGGATAAAGGATAAGAAACGCACCCTATCCCCTACCTTGCAAAAACAGTTCGAAAGTTGGGGAGAGGACACAAATCAACTGATCGTGTTGTGTAGAAAAAAGAAGTGATATCCAATAAAAAGATCACATTACAAATATAGTATATATAAATGGATACAAACACCCGGACACGGGATATGGCGCTATCTATATGACTTTCAAGGATGGGCGTCAGAACTGCTTACTTCCTTCAGAACAAATATATTGGCATTTGGGCAAAGAAGATAATCCCATCATAATATTAATGGAATAATTTTTGGTAGTACGAGCAAACTGTGTCAACTAAATATTTTTCATCCGTTGTCATATCCGGCTGAGCCAAATAGACATGAACCTATCATACACGATATACCCATCCGGTTGCCTCAATATAAACTCCTTATCTATTAAGATCCTTAAGGAAGTATTCACGCTACTCACCGCCTTCAAATCATACTTTTTGATGAAGGCGGCAGCATTGACCTCCCGGACAATCCCTTCCTTGGCGATCGCTTTCAATAGCTGGATTTGATTAAATGTCAACAATTGGAAATAAGTCTGGTAGGTATATTCTTCTTCCCGTAAGATCTCCATCATGAGAGAATCAAGAAGCTCCGGAGAAAGTGTTTTTTCCGGTAAAGCGAAGAGACGGTTCAAAAGATATTGCACATACCAAGTATGCCCATCTACCCATGTGTACACCTTATCAAATATTTCTTCCGGAAGCTCCTTCCCTTCCTTCTCGAAGAAAGAATGGGCAAAGGAAAAATACACCTCCTTGCTGATCTTGTCTAAAAATAATTTTTGGGTGGATTGATAGAAGGGGCGCTTGATTGAGAAGAATATATATTCCATCAAGTGCTTTTTACTCCCCGAAAAGATAAAATGAACATTCGGCAAAAATTGAATATAAGAACGCAATAGGCCTTCCACCCCTTTCTCCGGATATTCCATGATTTGCTGGAACTCGTCAATAGCCAGATAACATTCTCTTCCAGACTGCCGCAAGTAGTCGAAAATCTCCTTCAGCGTCTCCTCCTCTTTCGAAGGGACGATATCCAAGGATACAGACGGAATGCCCGATAACTCATCCATTGTTATCACGGGACGGCAACTCTTAAAAAAAGAAAGCAAGGTCTTCAGCGTAGATTGAGAGAGACTATCCAGCTTACCTAAGATCTCCCTTCCCAACAAAGCGACAAACTCACGCAAATTTTGAGTAGAGAAAATATCTAAGTAGAAGCACTTGGCATTCTTCTCCTTTTCTTGTAGCGTATAAAAAACATTCTTGATCAAACCGGTCTTTCCCATACGGCGAGGGCTTACCAACGTGATATTTCTCCCATTATGAAGAGCGGATAAAATCACTTCTGTCTCTTTCTCCCGATCACAAAAATATTCTGGACCTTGATAACCAACTATTAAAAAAGGATTATTCATATTCAGCATCTTATTTGCATTACGCAATTCACGCAACGCAAATTACGTAATAAAAAACCAGAATAACAAGTAAACCGACTACTACTTACATATCCCGACACTCACCGACACTCGCCGATTCCCGTTTTTCAGAGGCTCTATCTTTGCATTGTCATTAGTAATTAACCTTTTAAAATTCAAAATTATGGCAGTGAAATTTAAAGTAGTAAAGCGTAAGGTATTGAACGGCGCAGAGAAAGACTCAGTAAAGAACTACGCGATCGCTAAAACGTCGGGGACTTCGGACCTCAACAAATTATGTAAACTGATTTGCTCTCGCTCCACGCTTTCGTCGGCGGACGTGAAAGCGGTGCTCGATTCATTAAACTGGGCGATGGATCTGGAACTTTCCTCCGGCAACGTGGTGCAATTGGGAGAATTTGGAAACTTCCGTATGTCTATTAACTCCGAAGGAACGAATACGCCCGAGGACTTCGACGCCACCAAGATAAAGGGGGCACGTATTATCTTTTTCCCGGGCTCGGCCCTGCGGACTACCCGCAATGAGGTGAATTTCGAGCCTCTGGAGGTTACGAAAAAGAGCGCAGGTTCTGATAGCGAAAGCCCGGACGAGATATGAGAAAAATTGACCTGATCGTGATTCATTGCTCGGC
This sequence comes from Parabacteroides sp. KHUB-02, assembly GCF_056640955.1. Classification (NCBI taxonomy): domain Bacteria; kingdom Pseudomonadati; phylum Bacteroidota; class Bacteroidia; order Bacteroidales; family Tannerellaceae; genus Parabacteroides; species Parabacteroides sp. KHUB-02. Next base: position 3,543,050 of record NZ_JBWQEV010000001.1, read on the forward strand.
AACCCGTGAGAATACGGACTATAGCCCGAAGCAACTGGAGAGTGACCACAAGGCACGGGGATTCCTCCGTGCCGGTTACAACTTCTACATCCGTAAATCGGGAGAAGTGGTGAACCTGCGCCCGCTAGAGCAAATTCCGGCTCATGCGAGAGGACACAACAAACACAGCATCGGGATTTGCTACGAGGGTGGACTGGACATCACCGGACAGCCACGGGATACCCGCACACAGGCTCAAAAGACCTCGTTGTTACGTTTGATCCGGCATCTCTTAATCTGCTTTCCCGGCTCATGGATCTGTGGGCACCGGGATCTCTCGGAGGACTTAAACGGAGACGGGACGATCTCGCCGGATGAATGGATCAAACAATGCCCCTCATTCAACGCGATACCCGAATACAAAGAACTCGTGTATGAGCTACGAAAAAAATAAGTAAAAAATCCATGCTCCCACTAAGGGTTTTCAAATTTGGTTGCGACTATTAGTATAGAAACAACTTAAAATGGAGAACAGCATAGATCATATTATCACAAGGATATTAAGTGGCAACAGCTCCTCGGAAGATTTTCTTTCGCTGAGCGAATGGCTGAACGCAGACGAAAAGAACAAAAAAGAATTTCGGTTGCTAAAGAGTTATTGGGATGCGGAAGTCTCGTTCAGCCATTCCTTAATGCCTAATGTGTCCCTCGATAATTTGAGAAAGAAGATCGACGATCAAAGCAGGCAAAAGAGATTGAGGCTGATCCGTTTCATCGCTACTCCCATTGCGGCAGCAATCGCCTTTCTTGTTCTGTTTTTCGCTACGACGCACTTAAATACCCGGGAAGGGAAGGTTCAGCAATTCTATACCTATATAACCGATAAAAATAAATCTCATTTTACATTGGATGATGGTACGAAGATCATTTTGAACCGGAATAGTCGCTTTACCTACTCTGACGCATACGGTACGGATCAGCGAAAGGTTAATTTGGAAGGAGAAGCCTATTTCGAGGTGGCGAAAAATCCGGAAAGACCTTTCATCGTCGATATGGGAAATGCCTCCATACGGGTATTAGGAACGACCTTTAGTGTAAAAGCCGATAAAGGGAAGGATCAGATCACAGCCGTCCTGCTGGAAGGGTCTATCCGTTTCGAAAGCCCGACACAACAAGTCTTACTCGCTCCCGACCAGCAACTTACATTCATCCGTTCAACGAACAAGATTGATATCCAATCCGTCAACGCAAAAGAAAATCTGGCATGGAAAGACGGCTTGCTAAAGTATAAATCAATAGCGCTTTGTACCTTGCTGAATGAGCTTGAGAAAAGATACGAGATCCCGATCCATATAGAAAACAAGAGATTGCTGGACCCGAATGTCACTGTATCCGGAACATTCAGCGAGGATCAATCTTTAAAGGAGATTTTACAAGTAATATCTCGCAGTTTGCCGATCAAATGGTCACAAAGAGATGGAACTTACTATATTCAATAAAATAAAAATATCAACACATCTTAAAAAAACAAGCAATGCCTATGAGATAACACGGATCATATCTTTCAAAAAAACAAAACCGGCTGCAAAAATACAGCCGGCCCCATTAAAAAGAATTAATTCCTGCTTCTGCTACTCCACGACCAAATTTTGTGGCAGACGCATATTATCAACCTTTTATCAGTACAAAAATATGGAAAATGTTTCGTATTATAGGTCTTTTAGGTCCAAAGACTTAAAAAAAATGCTCTCGGTCCTAAAAATGTCCTTTATTTTACTTTTCTTGACACTGTTCCAAGCGGTAGCGACTAATTCCTATTCACAATCTGTAACGATTTCCGTGAAGACAGATCAGGCCCCGCTAACCGATCTATTCGCTATTATAGAAAAACAAAGCGATTTCTTATTCTTCTATGTGGATTCTGACGTAAAGAACGTAAAAGTGAGCGTGAACGCAACCGATAAGTCCATAGAAAATATCTTATCGCAAGCACTACGCAACACGAGTTTGAAATATTCGATCGAAGGACGGAATATCAATGTATTTAATAAAAACATTGTCGCCCAGCAAACTAAAAAACGTATTACCGGTGTCGTTAAAGATGCGGAAGGAAACGCTATTATCGGCGCTAACGTTGTCGAGAAAGGCACGACCAACGGTACGATTACGGATCTGGACGGTAAATACATGATGGAAGTATCCTCAAACGCGACCCTTGAGTTTTCCTATATCGGTTACATGACACAGTTGCAACCGGTAGGCGGCAAAAACGAGATCAATGTAAACCTGAAAGAGGACACTCAAAAACTGGACGAGGTAGTCGTAGTAGGTTACGGTACACAGACAAAACGTGAGATTACCGGTTCTATCACCAATGTGACCGCTGAGGATTTCAACCAAGGTCTGACTCGTAACGCAGCGGATTTGTTACAAGGTAAGGTGGCAGGTTTAACGATCAATACGGGTTCCGGCGACGTAACGGGCAACTCGACGATTCAATTAAGAGGTATGTCAACCTTGCAAAAGGACCAAGGTCCGTTGGTTGTTATCGATAATGTACCGGGCATGGACATGTCTACGGTTAATCCGCAGGATATCGAATCTATCTCTATCTTGAAAGATGCGTCTTCAGCCGCTATCTATGGTTCCCGTTCAGCGGGTGGTGTTATCCTTATCACTACGAAGAAAGGTTACGCCAGCAAACCGACCATCGCTTATAATGGAGCGTTCGGTGTATCTACCTTGGCCAACAAGCCGAATCTGCTGACGGCGGACCAATGGCGTAGCTATACTTCCTCTACCCCGGGTAAGGATGGTAAGGATTTTGACATGGGAGCGAACACGGATTGGTTCGACGAGATCACGAGAATCGGTTTCCAACAGGATCATGCCGTGTCTTTATCAGGAGGTGGTTCACACCATAACTATAGAGGTTCCCTTTCTTATATGCAACGTGAAGGTATCGCACGCGATAACTCCATGAACCGTTACAACGCCCGTTTCCAATTCTCCCAACGTGCGCTGGAGGATCGTTTGAAAGTAAGCATCACCGGCGTGGCTACCGTTACGGATAACGCACCGACAAATACGACAAACTTCTTGCTTGCCTACAATATGATTCCCGTACGTCCGGTTAAGCTAGAGGATGGATCTTGGTTCGACACACGTGAATACGACCAAGGAAACCCGGTACGTAACCAGAAAGAGAATACACATAAGAACCGCATCAATAATTTCTATGGAACCGCTGATGTCGGTTATACGATTATCGATGGCTTAGAGGCTAAAGTTCTTTTAGCTAAAAGCCGGAACACGGAAGATGAGAGCAAATACAACAGTATCGAGTCTCAAGCCGGTTACAACGATGGCGGTAAGGCCGAACGTTGGTCCAGACTACGTGATAAAGACTTGATGGAATGGACCGCCAATTATTCAGCTGAGTTCAATAAGCATAAGATCAATGCCTTGATCGGTTACTCTTGGGAAGAAGAGAATTATGAGGAGACTCACGTACAGACCCGTGGTTTCGTCACTGATTTATTAGGCGCTAACAATTTGGCCGCAGGACAAAACCTGAACCCCGGAGACGCAGAGTCTGAGAAATGGCAAAGTCGCCTGATCTCTTTATACGCAAGAGCCAATTATAGCTTCAATGAGAAATATATGTTGACAGCTACCGTACGCCGGGATGGTTCTTCCAAATTTGGAACGAATAACAAATGGGGTACCTTCCCTTCCGTTTCCGTGGGTTGGAATATCACCCAAGAATCATTTATGCAAAAAGTAAACTGGCTTAACGACTTAAAGTTAAGTGTCGGTTATGGTATCACTGGTAATCAAACAGGATTGGACCCCTACAAAACCCTCGAGCTTTACGGCACAGATGGTGTATATTATGATACCGGTTCTTGGTTGCCTTCTTATAAGATCAGCCAGAACGCCAATCCGGACCTAAAATGGGAACAAACAGCGATGTTGAACATCGGACTTGATTTCTCCGTATTGGATAGCCGCCTAGGAGGTCGTATCGAATGGTATAACAAAAAGACCTCTGACATGCTTTATACCTATCCGGTACCAACCCCTCCTTATTTATATAATAAGATCATGGCAAACGTAGGTGATATGCGTAATACGGGTATAGAGCTGAGTTTGAACGCAGACGCTATCCGCACAAAGGATTTCGACTGGAACATTTCCTTGAACTTGGCTCACAATGAAAATGAGGTAACTCGTTTATCCAACGATGTATTCACGATGGATAAGATCTTATTAGGTGACGTATTCATCCGGGGTGGAAGCTCCAGTGGTACGCACGTATTGGAAGAAGGACGCCCTATCGGACAATTCTACGGTTTGGTTTGTAACGGTATTGACGAGAACGGTAGATATATCTTGGTAGATAAAGACGGCGACGGCGAGATTTCCGATCCGGCGGATTACGACTACATCGGTTCCGCACAGCCGAAATTGACTTACGGTATCACCAACTCTTTCCGTTACAAGAATTTTGACTTATCATTTTTCTTGCGTGGAACGATCGGTAATGATATATTGAACGCGACCCGCATGGCATACGCTCAATCCGGATTCCTGCCGGGCACGAATGCGCTGGACGATCCATTGACCTATACGTTAAGCGAAACTCCTAGATTCTCCAACTATTATTTAGAGAAAGGATCTTTTATGCGTCTCGACAACTTGACTTTAGGTTATAAGATCAAAGCTTTGAACGGTATCCGTGTTTATTTCACGGCACAAAACCTATTCGTTATCACGAAATATAAAGGTCTTGATCCCGAAGTCCCTATGGATTCAGGAGACGGTTTAACCCCGGGTGTAGAACCTCGTGAATTTTATCCGAAGGCACGCACATTCTCTGTTGGATTAAACTTGAATTTCTAATACATAAACAGTAACGATCATGAAAAGATTATTCAAAAATATAATATGTGCCGTACTCGCTCCGGTAGCGCTTGTCTCTTGCATGGATTTGGACGAGAACGTATACGACAAACTTCCTACCGACGAATTCGGGACAACGGAAAAGCAGATCAACGCAATCATGGCTCCGGCATATCAATCTTTGAAAAATATGCTAGCCTACGACGGTCCTTGGGGGGCGGCCGATATGACAGCCGATATCTTGATGGCACCGACACGTGTAGGTGGTGACTGGTGGGACGGTGGACAGTATATGGAACAATGTATGCATAGCTGGAAACCGAACTCTTACTCTGTAGAAAATTGCTGGGATTATTGTACGGGAGGCCTAACTACGGTTAACTCCGTATATAATATTATAGAGAAAAGCGAAGCCATGAGCGATGAGCTTAAGCTTCAATACTTGTCCGAGTTAAGAGGATTACGCGCTTTCTGGTATTATGTAATCGTAGATATCTTCGGTAACGCCCCACTAGTGACAGATTTTGAGGATACCTCCTTGCCCTCCAGCACAAGCCGTGCGGACATTTATAAATATGTGGTTAAGGAATTAACCGAGATCATCCCGAACTTGCGCTCCGATGTATCAGATGCCAGCTACGGTAAGTTTACGCAAGGTGCTGCCCGCATGGTATTGGCGAAGATGTACCTCAACGCCGAGGAATGGATCGGTGAACCGAACTGGAAAGGTGTTGTGGAGCAATGCGACGAGATCATGAAACTCGAATATATCATCGAACCGAATTGGAAAACCAATTTCGAGGTTCATAACGAGGTATCACGAGAGATCATTCTCCCGATCTGCTACAAGGCATCCGATGAGTGGGGCAACTCCATCCATCTTTGGACATTGCATTATCTGGATCCCGATGTATTAGGTTTCACCGGCGGTATGTGGAACGGTATCAACGCCCAGCCGGATTTTGTCCGCACATTTGATACGGAAGATCCTCGTTACGAAGGTTCGTTCTTGATCGGCCCGATGATCGACCCTAGCACGGGAGAGATTTTGAAAACGACCCTAGGACATGACTTGATCCATACGATCGACTTAAATGTGGTACCGGGAACAGAGAAAACCGATGCGGACGGTAACTTAACTCCGTGGGGCGAAGTTCACCAAGAAGACGGCGCACGTATCAATAAGTGGGTATATGAGAAAGGCATGCAAAATACCAATATGGAGAACGATATCGCTATTTTCCGTCTGGCTGATGTATACCTAATGAAAGCGGAAGCCTTGGTTCGCATGGGCGGGGATCTCGGTGAAGCTACTCGTCTGGTAAACGCTATCCGGGAAAGGGCTTATGGTAATTCCGATCATAATTACACGAGCGTGACATTAGATGATATTTATAACGAGCGTGGTTATGAGTTGGCATTCGAATTTGTCCGCCGCCAAGATATGATCCGCTTCGGGACTTATCTGAAACCGAGATATATGAAGCCGAAACAGACTCCGGAATATCGTAAGATCTTCCCGATCCCGTTCAAGGCTTGGCAGAAGAATAATAATTTGGTTCAGAACCCGGGATATCCGGCATTCTAATCATATCAGTCTGTTTTTAATCTCAATTCTTTAGACCCCAATTCAATTATTAATCATAATATGAACAAATTTATGAAAGAGGTAAATAAACAATCCAGTCCGACTGGAATCTCTAGAAGGGAATTCCTTGGGATGGCAGCCACAGGCGCTGCCGCCCTTACGATCCTGCCCAGCTTTACCGTAGCGGGATTAGGACATGTAGCTCCCAGCGATAAGCTTTATATCGCGAAAATAGGCTGCGGCGGTATGGGAGCCGCCGATTTGGGTAGCTTAATGAATACGCCGCATAAGAACGCGGCGATCACCTGTCTGTGCGACGTGGATGACCGTCAGTCTGTCGACGCTCGCAAGACCTATCCAAAAGCTAAGTATTTTAACGACTTCCGTGAGATGTACGAGAAGGAAGGCAAGAACTTCGATGCCGTATGTATCTCCACCCCGGATCATAACCATGCGATCCAAGCTTTCGGCGCTATGCGGATGGGTAAGCACGTATATCTGCAAAAACCGATCGCGCACGATATTTACGAGGCACGTATCCTTACCGAGGCTGCCAAGAAATATAAGGTCGTGACCCAGATGGGTGACCAAGGTAACTCTTGCGACGGTATGCGTACCCTTCGTGAATGGCTCGAGGCAGATCTGTTGGGTGACATCCAGAAAGTATATTGCTGGACCAACCGCCCCGTATGGCCGCAAGGTATTCCTTGGCCGAACCAGAAACCGCCTGTTCCTAAAGGCTTGAATTGGGATTTATGGTTAGGAACAGCGGAGTATGTAGACTATGTGGATAATTTGGTTCCGTTCAACTGGCGTGGTTGGTGGCGTTTCGGTACAGGCGCTCTTGGAGATATGGGTTGCCACATCATCGGCCCTCCATTCAAATTGCTTCAATTAGGTTATCCGACCGAGGTTTCTTGCAGTACGACCAATGTTTACTCCGGTATCTTCGAAGAAGCCTATTATCCTGAAAGTTGCCCGGTAGCCAGCTCGATCCGTTATAAATTCAAGAAGAAAGACGGAAGCGACTTGAGTCTGTATTGGATGGACGGCGGTATCATGCCGGAACGTTTCGAGGAGATCGACCCAGATGCCGATATGACCTGCACGATGGGAGACTTGGATATGATGGACGTAGAAGGCGCAACCGTATTCGTAGGTACGAAAGGTATGGCTTCTTGTGGCTGGGGTGGTTCCGATCCAAGATTCTGGCCGAAGGGGGTAAAGGCGAACAAGAAACCTTTATTCGACAAAGACGTGAACATTCCTCATAAATATAAACGTATCGAAGGGGGTACGAATGGCCACTATTGGGCATGGATCGACTCTTGTATCGCAGGGTACGATAAGGCAAACGTAGAATCTCCGTTCGAAGGATACGCCGGTCCGTTGACTGAGACCGTATTGATGGGTAACTTGATCTTACGGAGCCATAATATCCGGGAACAAGTGAAACATAACGACTCGATCTACGGAGAGCGTGAAGGCTTCATCTATCCGGGAAGAAACAAGACTTTCCTATGGGATGGAGCGAATATGCGTATCACCAATTTCGAGCGGGCGAACCAATTCATCAAGCGGAAATACCGCGATGGATGGGAAGACCTGAAGTTATAAAAGCTAACAGGAATCTAACGGTAACCTAACAGGAACCTAACAAATTCCTAATAATTATCTAACAAGTTTCTAACAAACAACAAACATTCATAATAGCGATGAAAAAGATTTATAGCAGTATTATGGCCGTAGCCTTATTCGCGTCGGCCCTGTCATGTACCTCCGGCGGTAATACCAACGATGCCGGAACGCAAACCGCCCAAGCCCAAGCCCTCGATAGCGACGGTATCCCTACGGGAGGCGAGTGGATCACCATGTTCGACGGCAAGACCTTGAACGGATGGCGCGGCTATTGCCGTCAGGATGTACCCCAAGGTTGGGTGGTTGAAGACGGATCGATCACCTATAAAGGTAGCGACAATAAGGCAGACACGGGCTTCGGCGACTTGATCTACGACAAGAAGTTCAAAAATTTCGTTTTCGAGATCGAATGGAAGATCGACAAGGCCGGTAATAGCGGTATCTTCTATACAGCGCAAGAAATTGAGGGTACACCTATTTATTACTCCAGCCCAGAATATCAGTTACTCGACAACGAGAATATGCCGGACGCATGGGAAGGTTGCGACGGTAACCGTCAGGCCGGTGCCGTATATGACATGATTATGCCGGATCCACAACCCGTAAAACCGTACGGAAACTGGAACAAGACGAGAATCGTTGTCTATAACCAACGCGTGATCCATTACATGAACGACGTGAAAGTGCTGGAATTCCAGTTCGGTACACCGGTATGGCGCACATTAGTGGATCATAGTAAGTTCAGCAAGTTCAGCACGAGTCCGGAGAAATGCCCGGAAGCTTACGACTTGATGCTACAATGCGGAAAACAACCGGGTTACATCGGTATGCAAGACCACGGTTATGGTGTTTGCTTCCGCAATATCCGAATCAAAGAGCTCTAAAATCGTATGAGAATAGAGATTTGTCAATCTTATGAGGCATTAAGCCTTAAGGCAAAAGAGATTGTTACCTCAGAGTTAGGGCAGCACAAGGCACTTACGCTTTGTGCCGCCACTGGGGGCTCTCCTACCCGGATGTATGAGTTGCTGGTAGAGGAAGCCGGTCGCCAACCGGAATTATTCTCCCAATTCACGGTACTAAAGCTTGATGAATGGGGAGGAATCCCGATGGACCACCCGGGTACGTGCGAGTCGTATCTACGGAACTATTTCGTAGGTCCGCTTCAAATCCCGGAAGACCGGTATATAGCGTTCCAAAGCGATCCGGAGAACCCTGAGGCGGAATGTGAGCGGATCCAACAGATACTGGATCAAAAAGGCCCTATCGACATTTGTATATTAGGAATAGGGATGAACGGCCATATCGCCTTGAACGAGCCGGCTCCTTCCTTACATACGAATTGCCATGTGGCTCATCTGTCCCAGAAATCATTGCAACATCCCATGATCGCCGGGGATACGGAGAAACCGGGATACGGACTGACATTGGGCATGGCGAATATCTTTCAGTCACGCCTGATTATCCTTCTTATCAACGGGATAAAGAAAAGGGAGATTACTCAAGCTTTCCTTGAACAGAAGATCTCGACGGAGTTGCCGGCCTCCTTATTGTGGCTGCACCCGAACGTGATTTGCCTGATCGACAGGGAAGCGGCGCATAGTTCTAATTAAGCTTTTACAATTATCATGAAATACGCTATCGCATTAGACATTGGAGGAACAAGCATAAAATATACTCTTGTGAACCAGAATGGCGACATTCTTTACGAATCGTCGGAAACCACACAATCAAAAGAGAATCCACGCCCATTATCCGATACCATAAAAAGTATCGTACGGAAAATGACAGACTACGCCCGTTCCCGGGATTGGGGGATTTACGGAATTGGCATAGGTGTACCTTCCGTAGTAGATAATGGGGTGGTTCTCTTTGCCAATAATCTTCCTGAACTAGATAACCAACAATTGGATCTTGCGTTAGCGGAATTTAATCTACCGGTATTCATCGACAACGACGCAAACCTTATGGGGTTGGGCGAGGTGATATATGGGGCGGCTAAAGGTCTCTCCGATATCGTTTTCCTGACGGTGGGTACCGGCATAGGGGGCGCCTTGTTCTTGAACGGCCGGCTTTATGGCGGCTACCGGAACCGGGGCACCGAACTTGGGCACTTAATTATTCATGGTCTGAATGGGAATCAATGTACTTGCGGAGCGTCCGGTTGCCTAGAGGCACACGCTTCCGTAAGTGCGTTGATCGCCTTATACCGGCAATTATTGGAGAAGAACGGACGAGAGATACCTTCCCGTATCGATGGAAAATATATAGTAGAGCGCTATAAAGCTCAGGAGAAAGAGGCCGTACTCGCTATGGAGGATCATTTCCGGAATCTGTCCCTAGGCGTAGCGAGCCTTATCAACATTTTCGCTCCGCAAAAGGTGATTATCGGCGGAGGCATTTCGGAATCCGGAGATTTCTACATTGACAATATACGGGAGCAGGTCGGGAAATACGTGATGAAGGAAACCTCGTACTTCACGACTATCGAGCTTGCCCGATTAGGAAATAAGGCCGGATGCCTCGGGGCGGCGGCATTGGTGTTTAATCATTGAATCTATCTATCATGAATAAGAATAATTGGATCGTACTCCTCATCTTGTGTATTTGGTTTGTCATTTCTTTTGTTACCAATATATTAGGCCCTATGCTACCGATGATTATCGATAGTTTTGGGCTGAGCCTGACATTGGCCGCATTCTTGCCGTTCTCGTTTTTCTTGGCATATGGCATCATGTCGATCCCGGCAGGAATGATCATCGAGCGTTTCGGGGGAAAGATTTCCTTATTGATCGCTTTCAGTCTGGCGTTTTTGGGTGCGGGGCTTTTCGTCATGTTCCCGACCTACCCTATCGTATTAACTTCCCTTTTCGCTATCGGTCTGGGCATGGCGATGCTACAGGTGATCATATTGCCTTTGATGCGTGAGGCGGGCGGAGAGAAAAAATATGCCTTTAATCAGGTATTGGCCCAGATCGTATTCGGAGCCGCTTCTTTCATGAGCCCGTTCGTCTTGGCCGGACTTATGCGAAAATTAACCGGTGAGGATTCGGCAAACGACTTCTTCATCCGTTTCCTCAAAGGGATAACGCCGGAGAGCTTACCTTGGAGCTCGCTCTATTTTATCTTTACGATTGTTTTTGTCATCATGTTAGTGGTTATCTCTTATGTCAAATTCCCGAAAGTAGAATTAAAGGAAGATGAGAAGGCGGGAACGGTACAGAATTATAAGGAATTGCTCAGGCAAAAACAAGTTATATTCTATTTCTTAGGGATTATCGCTTATGTGGGAACCGAGCAAGGATTGGCGAATTGGATGAGCCTTTTCTTGAATATGTATCATGGGGTCAGCCCGGAAGGAGCCGGGGCTACTACGGTTGCTTGGTTCTGGGGATTGATGTCCATCGGCTGCTTGTTGGGATTGGTGATCGTTAAGTTAATCGACTCAAAGCTGATGTTACGTATCTTCTCGATGATAGCGATCTTTAATTTAGCGATAGCGCTCTTCGGTCCTACGCAAGTAGCGATTATCGCTTTCGCTTGTTGCGGCTTCTCGATCTCGATCATGTTTTCGGTGATATTCGCCTTAGCCCTTAACTCCGTGGATAAGCATCATGGGGCTTTTTCCGGTATCTTGTGTACGGGTATTTTCGGTGGGGCATTGATTCCGTTCATCATTGGTGGACTTGGAGATCTGATCGGGTTGCGCTATTCCATGTTTTTCCTATTTATCACGCTGGGCTATATCTTGAGTATTTCCTATTGGGCAAAACCATTGGTCAAGAATGAGACCGTCAGTCTTAAGGAATTGTTGAAGCAGTTAAACCGTACAAAATAAATATGTATATCTTTGGCCTATAAAATTATCATCCATGAAAAAAGAATCAATCTACCTCATTCTGGCATTTTTTATACTTTGCGCTCACTCTTTATACGCAAATAAAAGCGTACGGTTGTCTTCTCCAAACGGAAAGATCAAGTTTTCCTTGGCTTTGGATAAGAATAGCCCGGTATACAGCGTAACATTTAATAAGCAGACCTTGATCCAAGACTCCCCATTGACGCTGACTTTCGATAATGGGGCGTTCGGGGAAAATGTAAAGATCAACAAACCCGTGTTCAGCACGAAGGAAGAGACCTACGAATTGATCGTCGGTAAGGCGAAACATATACATAGCCTTTCCAAAGAGGTAATCATCCCGCTAGAGGAAACCGTTCAGCCTTTTCGCAAGATTAATCTGGTCGTAAGGGCTTTCGATGACGGTATCGCCTTCCGCTATGAGTTTCCGAAGCAAAAAGGATGGGATTCGTATATCATGTATGACGAGGGAACCACCTTCAACCTACAAAGTAACCCGAACGTAACCACTTTATTCCTCCCCAACTACCAAAGTTCCCACGAAGGTAAATATACGGTCACGGATTATACCGACATGGATAATAAACGATTGATGGATATGCCCGCCCTGTTCTCTTTCCCGAACCATGTTTATATGGCGATTACCGAGGCGGCGGTTCGTGATTACGCCGGTATGTACCTATGGAAAGAAAACGGGGCTCTTCTCGGGAAACTATCACCTAAACTGGGACAAGAACGTATCAAGGTAGAGGCATCCCTACCCCATCAATCTCCTTGGCGGGTCTTGATGATCAGCGATCAAATCGGTTCCTTGATAGCGTCCAATATCCTCACGAATCTCAATGAGCCTTGTAAGATAGAGGATACATCTTGGATTAAGCCGGGTAAGACTACTTTTACGTGGTGGAACGGAAATGTCGTTCCGGATACGACTTTCCTTGGCGGAAACAATTTCCCCACGAATAAATATTACATTGATTTCGTAGCCCGTAACGGATTGGATTATCACTCGATCTACGGGAACGCCGAGCAAGCTTGGTATGACGAGGATGGAGCCGGATTCGGTTCTCCGGGCCCGAAAGCGGACATCTTGAAAGTCGTTCCGAGCCTCAATATGCAGGAGATTTGCGATTACGCCAAGAGCCAAGGCGTACGTATCCATTTATGGACCAACTGGAAACCTCTGTACGCGAAGATAGACGAGGCTTTCGCCCAATTCGAGAAATGGGGAATCGCCGGCATGATGATCGATTTCATGGATCGAGACGATCAAGAGATGATCCGCATCCAAGAAGAGTTCTTGGCGAAGGCGGCCAAGCATCATCTATTCGTTCAGTTCCACGGAGCTTGCAAGCCGTCTGGATTGAACCGTACCTATCCCAATGAGTTCACCCGCGAGGGTACGCTTAATTATGAGCATTGTAAATGGGACAAGGATACCGATGCGGATCATGACATCCATATGCCTTTTACCCGTTTGTTAGCGGGAGCGACAGATTATCATTTAGGTGGTTTCCGCTCTTTGCCAAGGGATAAGTTCAAGAACCAAGAACGTAACCCTTATGTAATGAGTACCCGTTGCCATATGTTAGCGATGTACGTGGTATTAGAGAGCTATCTCGGCATGATTTGCGATACGCCGGAGGCTTACGAGGGACAACCGGGATTCGAGTTCCTAAAAGCCGTGCCTACGACTTGGGACCAAACAGTCGTTCCGAACGCTTCCGTCAATGAATACGTAACGATCGCCCGCAAAAAGGGAGAGGATTGGTTTGTCGGTACGATCAATAACAGCCAAGCACGCAGTATCGATGTAGACCTCAAGTTCTTGGATAAGGACAAGAAATATAAGATAACGATCTATAAAGATGCTGAAGATACGAATATAGACTCGAACAAACTCGTAAAAGAGGTTAAGGAGATCACCTACAGGGATAAAATCACCCTTCCGCTGGCCTCCGACGGAGGATCGGTCTTTCATATTCAACCCATCTGACGCAATCCACCCACTGCAACCCGGGTTGCAGTGGTACTGCAAGGCTGATGCAGTAATACTGCAACGCCCATACAGTAACGCTGCAACGCCCGTGCAGTAACAAGACACAAAGCTTTCGGATAAAAGCAAGTATTGGAGGAACCGGAACAATTGATTACTTTTGTCCTCAAAAGTATATAAATGAGTTACAATTGGAATACACGGACGGAACTTTTGTTTGGAGCCGAGCGTATGGAGCGCTTATCCCGTAGCCATGTATTAGTAGTTGGGTTAGGAGGTGTGGGAGCTTATGCCGCCGAGCAGATTTGCCGGGCCGGAGTAGGAAAGATGACAATCATAGACGCCGATACGGTAAACGAGAGTAATATCAACCGCCAATTGCCCGCCCTTCATTCCACCCTAGGGATGCCGAAAGCCGAGGTCGTAGCCAAGCGTTTGCTCGATATCAATCCCCAGTTGCAACTAACCGTCCTGAATGAATTCCTGCGAGACGAGCGGACGGAGGAGGTACTCCTATCGGCCCCTCTCGATTTCGTGGTAGATGCCATCGATTCCCTAAGTCCCAAAGTATTCCTCATGTACCAGGCTTATATCCATAAGATACCCATCGTGTCCTCCATGGGGGCGGGCGCTAAGGTAGACCCGTCCTTGGTACGGATTGCGGATATCTCCAAGACAATCAATTGCGCCCTTGCGAAAGCGGTGCGGAAACGGTTGCGTCCTCTAGGCGTAAGCAAGGGGATTCCCGTCGTATTTTCCACCGAGTTCGCCGATCCGGACGCCGTGATCGAAGTTGAAAACGAAACATGTAAACGTACGACCACGGGAACGGTCTCTTATATGCCGGCTACGTTCGGCTGTTTCCTTGCCTCGCACGTCCTAAGAAACTTGATATGATACAAACCGAAGGAATAACGAAAAGTTTCGGTGCCTTACAAGTGCTAAAAGGTATCGACCTCACGATAAACAAGGGCGAGGTTGTCGCTATCGTAGGCCCCAGCGGGGCGGGTAAGACAACTTTGTTGCAAATCATCGGCACGCTCGACGCACCGGATAGTGGGCGACTGGTTATCAATGGCACGGAGACAAGACGATTGGGCGATAAGGAATTGGCGGCTTTCCGCAACCGGAATATCGGCTTCGTCTTCCAGTTCCATCAATTATTGCCGGAGTTCACGGCCTTGGAGAACGTGATGATCCCGGCACTGATCGCCAAGGAGAAATCGGCCGTGGCCGAGAAGCGAGCGAAAGAGATGCTGGACTTCCTGAAACTCTCCGATCGCATGGCACACAAGCCTGCCGAGCTATCCGGCGGAGAGAAGCAACGGGTAGCGGTAGCCCGTGCGCTTATCAACAATCCGGCGGTTATCCTAGCCGACGAACCTTCCGGAAGTCTCGATACCAAGAACAAGGAAGAATTGCACGCCCTCTTTTTCGAGTTAAGAGACCAGATGAACCAGACGTTCGTCATCGTGACGCATGACGAACAACTGGCTACAAATACAGACCGTGTAATCCATATTAGAGATGGAGTGGTAGAAGCTGCTTATTGAACCCGCAGCTTCACCGTCTTCTGATCGTGTGCGATCTCCGCACGGATGATGTAGATGCCTGCCGGGAGATCGAACGTATAAGTCGGGCGAGCGGGATATAAGGTACGTACCAAACGACCCATCGGTGTAAACACTTGTATCCGCTTCAACGCCTCGCTCGCGCTGGCCACGACCCTACCCGATACGGCGGAATAGACAGAGATAGATTCCGCATTGTCTACCCCCTCATTACCGGTAGGCGAGCCCGCGCTTAGGAAGTAACGTCCATGGCTGCTGCCGTCCAAACGCAAGGTATACGTATCGTCCGACAACTCCGTACTCTTGCGGGTCACGGCATCGTACAGGTAAAGCGTCTCCGCCCAATCGCCGATACCCTCTATCGTCAGTGTAACCTCGCCCTTACCCTCGCCGGCATATACGCCAAGGGGCACTTGGTCGATCCGTCGTGCTACGTTCACGCCCACGGCACGAGTCCCGGCGATAGTGTACACCTGCGGGATCTCCTCCAGTTCCGTATCCAGCAAGATTACGGCATCCTTATCTGCCTCATAGCTGTTCGTAGCATCATCCTGCCGCGTCAGCAAGGCCGTGCTGCGATATGCATCCCGCTCCGCTGTCAGCCTCAATACCGGGTTCTTGGCCATAGCGGTACGCAAGGAAGAAGAGACCTTCTCCGGCTCTCCTTGCATCATGGAGGGATCGAAACGAACGACCTTCAGATCGGCACCGGTTGTCGTACCTTCCGCTTTCGTTTTGGCCGCATCTTTCAGCTCTACAAAGAAGGCCTGCATGGGGGCGATAACGGCTCCGGAAGTAGTATCAGTATCTCCATTTTCCCATGCCACATCAAGCGTACCGACAACAAGCCCCTCTCCAATCTTCGTATCCAATGTCCAATATTTTTGCGCTAAGATAGCCTCATTCCCTTTCAAGAAACGAGCGATATCCAACGGATACATATACGGATTACCCAGCAGGAAGTGCTTACCGTCACCATCGGCGATGGCACGGACGGTTCCATTATCCGTATTCCACCATTCTTCCGTTCCATTCGCATCTGTCAATACCACCTCGATAGGCTCGTTATCCGCCAGCTTGCCGGCATTGATCCGTTCCGCTAAAGTCGGGGCTTTGGTCATGGCGGCTCTCAATGTAGCGTTTTTCGTCTCCGGTTTCCACGGTTCATAGTCGTAAGAGTCATCCGCTTTCGGCAGGCGTACCAAGACATTTCCATTCAAAGCATCCGCATTCTTCTTTTCTACGCTGGCATAGAATCCCTTTCCTAATGCGTAAGGGACGTTCACATCGTTGTATTCACGGCTCCAGTTGGATTGGACTACCTCGTAATGAGTTGTATCCAAACCATTCTCCGGAAAAGAAGCTATTTGATCTGCTTCGCTCTTCGGCACGTACATCGTGATCGCCTTGTCCCAAGCTTTCTGGTAGAAGGCAGGAGCTTGGCGGTCGTTGTCAGCCGTGCTGTAGGTGATATCGGCGAAAGCATTGGTGTTCTGACGGCCCGTGTTCTTCACGGTGTACATATCGCCGGCGAATACGCTTTGCAGGGGCGATGCCATCCAATATTTCGCATTAGGTGTCATCTCGAATTCCACGCGGGCGGTGTCGTACGTCAGGAGTTGCTGACGGCGTAACTGCGCCTCGGGTTTGAAATAGATAGCCTTTACCTTATTTATATAGTACGGAGCTACGATAAGTCCTTTATCATTCTTATTTACCGCCATATCATATTGGATATATTGGGTAGCCTTTGTTTTAGATGTCGTATCAATTCCTTGCAGTAAATTCTTATCCTCTTTCAAGTCTTCCAATTCCAGCGTCTGCCCTCCCGGGATCGTGATACGGGTGAAATGAAGCGGGGCGAAGGCGGCAGTCACAAGATCATTACCGTTGGCATCCGTACCGTCTGTTCCCTTTGGATCTATATACAATTCCCCTTTCGTAGACTGATGCCAGTTAGCGTCATTATACCATGCCTCGCCGGTGTTTGTACCCTGCCAAGTCAGATACTCCGGTACGATCTTGACAAGCAAGGTAGCATATCCCTCGCAAGAGCCTTTTACGAAAATTCCGTCCTTATATTCACCGAATGGAATATAGAGTGAATAGATTTGGCCTTCGGCGAAGTCTTTATAAGCATCCTCATTAAAGGTCATCGAGAATAATCCGCCGCCATTATCACTTCCACCTTTAGCTTTCGCAGACAAATTCGTCAACTTACCTACCGCAGTATACGTCTGCCCTTGTCGCAAGAATATAGTCGTAGCCTCATCATCCTTGTCACCATACGGCATACCTAATTGGTTAGATTCTTTCATACCCATTGTCAGGCCTTCTCCTTGAATGGGAATATCCGTTATGCTTCCCTCCATGATATTCGGCAAGCCGATACGCAGGGGTACATAGGGATAATACTCCATTCCTTCCGGGTACTCCACATCCGGGAAACCGGCAAGTAGTGTCGGAGCGGGAGCGGCTTCCATTGTTAATTCGTGAGGCTCATTACAAAAGAGCCATATACGTCCCTTTTCATCCTCATGATCATCAGGCAAGTAAGGAATCGCCACCACCTTTTCTGTCCAGCGGAACTCTGCTTTTCCATACTCACCACCAATCACTAATCGTGGCTCGTTGTCTACATCACCTAAAAGCAATTCCTTCAATTGTTGGATTACCTCCTTGTAATTCTCTTCGCAATACTGAATCAAACCATTCGCAGAAGCGTCGGTATTACCAAGTTGTTTTCTATAAGAGCTCAATATATCCGTTAAAGGCAACACATTTGTGTTAAAGTCCTCGAAAGTCAACGAATCTCCCAAGAACCAATCGAATGTATATGGCACATCAGGGAAAACTTTTTCAAACTCATCTGTTACCCCAAGTGAATTATTGTCTTCATCTACTTCTTCCACCAACACGATAGCCTTTTCAATCACGCTGATCCGTCCCTCACAAGCGATCGCACCCTCCGGAAACTGGGTCTTGGTATTTGCCACGATCGTAACGGATGGGAGTACGGTGAAAGGAGTCGTCAGAAGGCAAGGATCGTCGAAGCCATATCCCGCATAGGCATTCGGGAAATTCACCACTTCATCACTAGTCACTGTTGCGGCCGCACTAAATATCACCACATCATACTTGCCGGAAGCAGGCTCTACCTGCGTCCCGCTTCCGTATGGTTTCTCACCTTTATATTTCAGCTCCGTCTTATTCACATCAATGGCACCCAACTGGATGATATTTGTATTTTCCGCATCCCACCAAGGCACACGAGGACGAGAGATACCCATCACCGAACATACGGCTCGTATCAATTGTTCATATATCTCATAACCGTTCATGACCGCATCTATATTAATATTTTGCGGATCCGGTACGATATAGTCCCAATTTTGTTTTTGACAAAGTGTTTCCAAACCCTCTGTCAAATAGTTGATATAGGCTGCCTTATCCTCGTATGGTCCACCATATTTTTTTGTGACGAGTGTGTCTATATCCGCATTCCAAACGTTGGTCTTGGCATCGTATAAGAAATCATTGATCATACGTAGGTTGACAACAATCTGCCGATGCATTGCGGTCTCATAACTTGTCAGACCTTGAAATCCATCATGATTTAACCCTTTCTCTGTCGGAACGATGATACGATACACTTTGCTTCGATTGTTATAGTTCTCATTCGCATAGTCCTTCAAATCCGTATTCAATGTAATCCAGTCTTCAGGCTTGTCTATCTTCCCGGTTTCTCTTTTATCGGTAGCTCCGATATAAACGTTTCCGATCGTTTTATTGAGATTATTTTCCCTTTGCCTTGGATCACCCCCCATCAAACCATAGCGGTATTTCCATATATGCTTTGAGTCTTCCGTAACACCGTCTTTCATTTTATCTTCAATAGTAGCTAACGAATTCGGTTCAATGCTCCACCCCATATTATTAAGCAAAAGCTCATATTCCGTAGAAATGGTCAGGTTGGCAGAGGAACATACATCTACTCGTTTCACGTCGATCTTGGGCTTGGTGCGGTAGATACGCAGACCATCGATGGCGTAGTCCGCACCGCTAGCATGGATCGTGTTGTTTTGTACTTCCAAATAATAGTTTCCATAACCTGCAAGCGATTGAGATACCGAAAATGTGTACATTAATTGCTGCCATTTACCGATGTTTACATTAGCTGGATTTTTCATAGAAGATTCACCGGTATAACTAGTCAATACATCCCCCGATGTAAAACGGTGTAAGACAACTTCCGTCCCATCTTTCTTCTCTCCAATAAAAAGAAGATTGATATTAGGAGGAAGAGGGCCATCGGTACCTTTATACTCGCACGTTGTCATATCATTTATCCAAAAGTTTACCAAAAGGCTGGTATGCTGACATACTTCACCATCCAGCTTAATTTTCACCAAACGCCCCGGCATGTTTGCCGCATCCACATAAAAGAAATATCCTAATGATTTTTTTCCAGTATTATAATAAGTCCGGTCATAGATTGCCTGTGGATTGGGGTTCTGATCGTTAAAAAACCATTTGTATTGCATATTCCCCCATCCCTCAGTCTTTGTTGATACATTCTTCACCTCTGCCGTACGAAACAATCCATATTGGTTTTGCAGGGTCTGCAAACGATATCCCCCACCCCACAAATTAACTTGCTTATTTATACTATTTTGATAATCAAAAGGCGCATATCCTGTAACTCCATTTTCCAACCATTTACCTTTATAATCATCCTTGGTTGGAAAACCTATTTCCGCTATATTATTAACGGAATTCAAATCGCCTATATCTATCGTATCATTCCTGTCAAAGTTGATATAACCAATCCTTTCATACAACTCCGGATGGTTATCTGGATCTCGCTTCGGATCCAATGTTCCACGCATCCGTGCTTCCATCATAGCATCATCTTCCAACATAAAACCCGAACCTTCTATCGGAGTTATTATATATCGTGCCAATAGGGGGCTTCGATATTCAACCTTTTCACCATCAATATCTACAGAACCAACAGCCCAAACATCTACCGTGGTGGTTTCCGTAACCAGTAAGGAATCTATCACTTGCACAAAAGGGAACAAAGTATTCTTTACTCTTCCATCGATGCTATGATCTCTTCCATTAACGCTATACCGGAAGTTTTTACCCACTATGATCGGTCCTGAGCTATAGTTTTGATACCATGCGTAATTATTAGCAGTCGCTCCAACTTGCACATTCACGAAGAGACTATCTATCTGTTTATTATATGAAGTCTCTATATTTTGTTCGACAAAGGGCGTATGATCATCTGCTCTTGAAATTTTAATGCGATCCGCAATCTCACTTGCCGGACGGACTACAAACTTATAGCGTACGGATAAGCTTGGCTCTGTTATTGTTATGTTAGTTCCCGTTGGAGCTTCGGTTCCTCCCGGCAGATAATCCACATTCAAACTCAAATCACAAACCACCGTAATGCCCGGTTCCACTTTAGTAGCCGTATACCTAACAGTAGAAGCTCCCACACTACTATTACCTGTTCCCTTACCATCATACAAAGGGAAATACATAAAAAGAGATTTACCATCTGAAGTTTTTCTCAAACAAGCATTCCAGTTAGTACCAGCCCCAACAGAGCCTCCTTTCTGTGGCGGATTTAAATTATTAAACTCAACTTTTATGTTCTCTAAATTATTATTTGTAATAACCAATGTATCGGCTTGTTCATTTACCATATACCAACGGACATACCAGTAATAACGGGGATCCGTATTATACCTCAACTCTGGAATAAACAACTCCCTCGGCACCCCGTCCGCCACATACACCGTATCCACACGTTCTGTAATATCGGTTTGGGGTGAACCATTCTTATAATTGATTGTGTACGTCTGCCCCCACGCCGGCGCAACCGCACCGGCGGACAGGATCAGCAAGCAAGTTAATAACAGGGATTTATATCGTAGGTTGATTGATGGTTTCATCCGTCAGGTCCTCCTTTCTTAGTTTGTTGTTGTTATATTATGGTTGTTGTTGTTTTTCGTAGTTTCTTATTTGAATGGTGTAAGGGATTTGCATCTCTTGCTCCATGTTCTCGCCGTATTTTATCACGAGTGTGAGGACGACCGTGGCATCCGCTTCTCCGCCCAGTTCTTGGGTACGGATCGTGAAAGAGCCGGCTTTCTTCAGACCGCCTTGTCCCGTAAGCGCGGCTTCGGGAATATCCAATTCCGCATCCGTCTCAAAGCTCGTTCCGTCTACGTTTATGGCCGTGATTAGCGGTTTATCCGCACTGGCATTCTCCCAGCTGACGGAACTGTACTTCTCTGTCGCAACATTTCCCCCCTCATTTACCTCATAGCCCTTGATGGAGAAATCTCCTGTCACGCCATCTATGTTGGATATCTCGAAACGGATCGACAAGTCGCCGGCGGCTTGCAGGGTGTGTTCTACAGGTGTCAGGATCTGCACGCCCGTCTTCTCACCATAGACCAAGGCGGTCGGGTAGACTCCGATGGGGAGGCGTTGCTCGGCTACTTCCAATTTTGTCGTGATGTTGGTTATCAAGACCGGGATAATCAGCAGGTCGTTGCGGCGCACGAAACCGAAGCTCGTGGTATGCTCCGTGCGAGGACGGCCTTCGATATCGACACCCAGCAGGATCTCTTTCGCCCCCGCGTTGCCTTCGGGGATGTAGCGGGTATAAGTCTTTATGTTGTGGCCTTCCGCACCGTCCTTGATCTTCGCAGGTACCTCTTGATTCGCTTCGGAAGGGATGATCTCCTCTTTAAATAAATCCGTTTCCTCTACCGTCTCTCCAGTCGGAAGATTCGGGGCCAGTCGCTCCGCACCACCTTCTCCGGCAGTCTCCAAATACTTGTTATTTCCCCAAGGCAAGAGCCAGATCGGCAGGCTTCCCTTGCGGAGGTTCATGATGTCCAATTGTTTTACGGTTATAGGTTTGTCTAAGTTGTTAGTTATCTTCACTTGTACCTTGCCGATCATGCGGATCAAGGGAATCTCGAATTTGTTCTCTGCCGGAGCGGGTTTCAGCGTATACTCCTGGGCGTAGCTGCTCATGGGGATGCGCTTTCGAGACGCTTCCTCGCCTCCGAATTTACCCTTTTTCTCCTCATTCCTTGTATCGATACTCGTTCCCGAGTCCAATATCTTCACCTCCGACAGTTCCGCCAAGGAATGTGCCCCGGTAATTTTTTGATACAACGATGTACCATCTTCCAGCGACTGCAAATTGGCGAACGCATAAAAAGAGTATTTGCCGAGAGGCAACTTCATCTCTACCTCCGTACGAGAATCAGAATCAGCGATATCCGGCGTCCACGTACCATTGCTAGATGTATATCCGGCCAATTCAGCGTTCTCATCATACGCCACCACCAGCCAGTTCGTGATGTCTAGCTCGTATTGATCCTCTTCCTCTTCCCAAGAATCCGCCTTCGTCATCATCTCGCCGGCTTTCGTTTGCGGCGGTCGTGCCGAGCGGGAAGTCCGCAGGGTGATGGTCACGACACAACTGTTCGGGTCGTCGTCGGGGAAATCGCCCCCCCGGTCTTCGCCGCAGGCTACGCAGAGCCAGCAGAAGCAAAGACCGGCGGCGACCGCCATCAATTGGTTATATAGGGTATAACGTCTCATCATTCGCGCTATTTAATAAATCTCAGTTTACAATATACCATCGTTGATACGGATCACCCAGTCTTTCACCTGTATCTTGAAGCAGGCGTACCCCACGATCGTAGGGTCTTCCGGATCAGGCCCATCGGGATTATCCGGGTTGTCAGGATTGTCCGGTCCCGGCGGATCCGGAGGCGTAGGCTTATCCGGGCAATCGGGGCATACCTTCGGCGTAAGGAAGAAGATGATCGAGTACTCATCCTGCCGGTCCAGATACTCCTGCGGGGAGATACGGTGCCCCTCCATCTTGGTGAGAAGGAGGTAATCGTTGAGGTTCACGTTCAGCACATCCTTCTCCCATCCGTGGTGACGGATGATGAGGCGGTAGTTGCGACCCGCCATCAGGCGCATGGTGTTCATCTCGGCCACGGCCACGTATTGCCCGCCCACGGTAGCGCCGGGAGTCGGGTCGGCTCCCAGCTCCACGTTCTCCGTATAATAAGGCAGGTAGTGGATGGTGGGATCTTGCAGCAGGGAATTGTCGTAATCCATATACCCGTTGTCGGCCACGATCCGGAAGGAGAAGTTATTCACGTCCATGTCCTCCCCCATCACGTTTTGCAGCACGACACGTAGCTTGTTGGTATTCTTGGCGAGGCTGATCACCTTCTCCTCGGGCATGTCGCGCGTCACGGTGAAGGTATCGAGGCTATGCCAAAGCGGGTGCAGCTCGTTGGGTTGTGTCGTATCGTCCTCGCGCAAGGTACGTACCTTGACGTCTTGCGCCCTCTCGACAACCCGCGACGCCTCGGCGGGATCGTTCCATGCGTAACTGCCCTTGTCCAGCCCGGCCCAAGAGACTACCTGATAGGTACCCGGCTCCATGTCGAGGGCGATGGAGTTCCGCTCGTCCAGCTCGCTCTTCTCGATCCGCCGCTGGAAGAGGAAGTTCCCTTCTTGGTCGCAGAAGAAGAGCGTAACGAAGTCTACCTCATGCTGGAAAGCGTCGGCGAATTTCATATTATAGTCGTACTTGAAATACAGCCGGAACTCGCAAAGCGGCAGCGAGTCGTCGTGTATCCAATCGCAAGCGTATAGCCCCACGGACAAGGCAGCTACGCCAATCAACTGTTTGCAGGTATGAAATAAACGGTTCATAATCATTTTATTAAGATACACAGTAATCCTCCGCCCGTACTACCGGGGATGGAGGTAAACCATGATGCCCATTATAAGGTTCTTATGATGGGCATCGTAAGGTGGCTTGGATGGGCATCGTAAGGAGCTTACAATGCCCATCGTAGGAATCCCCCGGAGGGGTAGGGTTAAATAATGATGTCTTTGTTCGTGCGTTTCACCCAATCTTTCACGTAGATGGTGACGTCGATGGTAACATCATCCGTCTCATCCGGTTTGTCCGGCGTATCCTTACCCGGCGTGTAAGGCAGCGGGTCACCTAAGCCACGCACACCCGTCACGTACAATTGGTACACGTTGTTACGCACGATACAGAACTCCATCACGCCCATCATACCATCGTTCCCGTTATCGTTATGACGGATCCAGAACTTGTAATAGCTCTTTCCGCCTTTGTATAAGGAAACGTTGTAGAATTGGTACAAATTACCGATCTGATCCGGGGTGAAATTATTCGGATCAGTGTAGGTATCAGGGAGATGACCACCGTCATTCTCATTTTGTTTCTTTCTAAATTCAGTATAGCATAGGCGCATTTTTAGCCCTTCACTCCAGTTTGTTTCGCCCTTAATCATGTCACTAAGATATTTCTTAAATGCGATCTCAAATCCGTTCTGATCAGACATGGAATTAATCGCCTTTTGTACATCAGCAAAATCCGGTAATGTTGTCATCCCATCCCAGCCATTCATTAAGCCTTTCAATAAATTAGGATTCGAACCCTCTTCCAAATTAAATGCGCAAGCGGCAACAGACGGAAGATCTTTATAGACAGAACGGACAGTCGCACCCACACCGTTCTTATGGACTGCCAAAAGGAATGTTTTATTGTTATCTAAAGGAACAGACTCAATAGAACCCGCATCTTTATTATAGAAACTGACTTTAAAATTATCACCATCTGGCATAAACTCAGACTCGAAAATAACGCCGGTAGAATAACCATTTACTTGCGCCTCACGATCCAACGTGTTCTCCTTGGTGTACACGACGGGGTAATATATTCTATCATTCACTCCATAATAAGGTTCAGTCTCAGCCTCAGGAATCTTAGACATATTCTCAACCCTATTTAAGTCTTTGTTTTCCGGATTAAAATAGTTGATATAAGAGTCCTTGAATTGAGTCCAAGGATCATCGCCATCATTCATAGGTACCTTCTTTTGGCTGATCGACGGATCCAGCACATAATTATAAGAGCCATTCGCCTCATTTAGCGTCATCATAGACCATACTTCATCACCCAAATATTTAAAGTCATTACCACTTTCAGTATAATTTCCAGCCATCGCATCCGCTAAACTTGACCCTTCGCCAAAGTTCTTAGTCGCTTTAGGAGAGACCTGCTTAAACACGTAGCTGTTACCCTTCCATTGGTTCACGACCTTGTAACCCGTCAATTTGAATGAGCCTTTATTTTTTACCGGAGAGCTTTCGAGTATTTTATCTATCTCTAATACAGCAGCATATCCCAAGTCGATACGTGCGGCCATACGCTCCACGAATACGGTTGTTGTCGCCGGTTTCGTCTCATCTGTATTTTCCACGGAAATGCGAACAAGCGAATTCCCTATGCCATCTACGCCTTTCATCTTGTGCGTAGACATAATGAAGTGATCCGCTTTCGAAACCTGATTAGTGCCAGTCCATAAATCCTTTAAAGTTACTCTGTCTCGTAAGTCACCCAAAGTAGTAATACCCTCTATTCTATTTCCGGCATTAACTACTGTAAAGACTTGATACGTATGTCCTTCTGTTGTCAGCTCCTCATTCATCGTCACCTTCATCGTCACTTTTCCGGCACTGTCATGATTAGGCTCGCCACCTCCACTCGGATCAACACCGGTCTTAGATTCATACCAACCCTGTCCGGCAATCTCTAAACTTTTATTTACGTCATCATTAAAGAAGTCCAAGGGGTTAGAGTCAAATGTATTACCGTCATATTTCACCAAGAAGATATTAACATCATACACCTTACCCTCATTAGCGCCATCGAACTCTTCCAAGAAACCGTTGCCGTCCTCGCCCCAGCCGGCACCATCGTTATTAGGATTAGAAGGAGTTCCTCCCGCCTTCGTCAATGCCCCCTTCGACACCGTGGAGACGTTCACTGTCATATAGACTTTGCCGCTATCGCCCTCACCACCGGAATTGCCTCCGTTTTCGATATCATCGGAGCAACCCGTAACCGCCAGCAAGAAAGCGGCAGCCGCACTTAATAAATAATTCTTTTTCATGTTTCTCATCCGTTTTTATATTTGACACTCATTATTATCATCCTACGATCACGACTCTCGCCATCAATCAGCCAGTTCCTCCCGCTTCGCGGCGATCTGCCTCAAGTTCTCCTCCACCTGCGAGGCTACGGAAGGATCGTCGGACAACTTACCCAGTAGAGCCTCCGCCTCGTCCAACCGGTTCTCCAGCATAGCGATGGCCGCCTCCGCCAAGGTACGCTCCGCGGAATCGGAAGTCTTCGTCAGATAACGACGAGCCGATTCCAAGCGACCCGCGTCGATCGCCGTAAGGGCGGCGTTCAGGTTCGATACCGGATCGTCCGGATACATGCGCACGGCAATCTCGAACACCTCGCGGTAAGCGTCGCTACCCGGTTCCATCGTCTGCGCCACCCGGAACATCTCGTTTAGACTCAACTGCCTAGGGTCCGAATAGATCAGCTCACGGGCCTCCTCTACCGTAAACGAACGGATCGTGTAGCGCACCGCGTAATCCGAATGGCGCAAGGCGGGATAAATATCACGCAAGAGTACCCGATACGAGGCCCCCCCGTTCAACGCCTTCAGCTTCGCCTCGCGGCGGTCGTAATCCTTCGGCTCGTCCGCACGGATGATGGCCAGCAACTCCTCCTTGTCCGCAAGCGAGGAGTTCTCCACCCGTTTCTCCAATCCGGCCCAGTCCTCCGGCTCGAAATCCACCGTGAAACGGGCCTGCTCGAAGTGGTAAAGACCCTTCACATATTCGATCAACGCCTTGGCGCGATGCTCGGCCAAATAAGTGTCATGCTTATAGGTACCTTCCGGCGACGCGAAACCCTTGATATATACCTCCGTGATGGTAGCGTAAGGATCCTCCTTCACCGACGACACGGTCTCAAGGATCTTGCGCAGCTCTGAGGGATTATCGCGATACTCGGGATATATCTCCGTGCGGTTTACCGGGAAGTCGAGGAAGGCGCTTCCTTCCTTCACACGCTCTTTCACACGCTCCGCCTCCGGCGTGACGTAGGCCAAAAGCGGCCGCAATACCACAGGCTCCGCGATCCGGATCGGGAAAAGCGGCGACTTGTCATTGCTCAACGCCTCCCAGCCGCAACCGCAAAAATCGGCTACCAGCGACACCTCCGAACGCTCCATCCACTTGGCGAAAGGAATAGAGGCATGGTAATCGAACGTCTGCTCCTTCCCATTGTAACGGCGTAAGACAAACTCCCCGTTCGCCGCCGCGTCGCGCCCGGACCGGTCGTACTGGATCTGGCGGTTACGCCCGTTCACAATCACGGGAGGCAAAGCCCTTACGCTATCGCCCCGCTCGATCAGCGGCGTACAGACCAAACTCCGGTTGGCCGATAGCGACAACTCGTCCAACGCTAGTTTCATATCAATTATCAAGCGATCGCCCACATGCTCCACCAACCGCTCCTTCACGACGATGGCGGTAGCCGTCTGCTGCGCCTGTACGGGAATCGTAGTACCCACACAACCGGCCAAACATGCGATCCCAAGTATCATCCATCCTTGTAGATTCTTCATTTTTCAGTCCTCCATCGATTTAAAATTGGTAAATGAGATTGATCGCCGCCTGCGTAGGCCCGAAGTAATGCTTCTTGATCCCTTCTTGCTTGCGGCCGCAATTTGCGCAGGGATACTTGTCCGACTTCAAGTACAGATAGCCCACGCCCACCGTGGCCTCCAAGTTCCAATGGCGAGACAGCAGCCACGAGTATCCATAACTGATACCGGCTCCCGCGCCCCATCCCTGGTGACGCTCGCCCTCTGTACCCAGCCATTTGATATCGGTTACATTATATAATAGGTACGGAGTATGCACGCCGAGGAAATGGCCGTTAAACGTCTCGCAAAACCAATACCTCAACTCCGGGTGCAGACGCAAATGCTTCAGTGAGCGGCCATAACTCCCATCATCGTTCTTGCCGCTGAACGGATTCAAGCCTGCCTCCAACTCAAGTGTCCAATGACGGGCGAGATAAACTTCAGCCCCCAAATTAAACGTGGCAGTAGCCCAATAAGGAATATTGCTCTTGATCCCAATCATGGAGCCTTTCCCTTCGACCGGCACCCCCTGCGCTCTCGAAAGAAACGGGACTGCCAACAAGAATAGCATGAAAATCGTCTTCTTCATTCTTTCTTATTCATTATGGTTGTTAATCTTATATCTTCTCACCCTTCTGCCCCTCAAGACCCAACTTCCTAAAATCAACTAACGGCAAGAATGGCCCGTGGACTTATTTATGGAATAAGGTTTAGCGTTTCAAAAACGTCAGCGGAGAATAAACGTTAAACAACATTTTATTGTCGTTTATATAGTATATCAATAGACCACACGGAACGTTTCAGAAAAACATGTACATGTTTTCCTGAAAAGACGTACATGTTTTTTGGAAAACACGTACATGAAATCCAATAAATATTATGGTGTTTCTATACAGCTACCAATCAATGGCTTACGTATAGGCCTATCCAAACGAGCTTATTGTATTATTTGTTTTTGATATTCAGGAGGAATTTGTAGAGTATAGAAATTCCTCTTTAGTTGAGAGAGTGAATCAATAAAGGTGAATATGGTTCATTTTAAAGACATAGCTTCCCCTAAATTCCTTATTTGGTGAAAAGAACTTGACAATTTTAATGCAGAAAAGTTGTGATAATAAAATATTTATTATGTATTTTTGTGAACTAATAGGGAGGAAGTTACTATTTTAACGCTAAAACTCCTTATTCCATAAATAAGTTCACAAACCATCCATCCTTTTCTCTAAAATCCGATTTACAGAGCCTATCACCTTCATGTTCGCATGAGCCAAACGTGATATATCCAATTCTTCCAGATAAAAACGAGTCGTTTTCTCCGACGAGTGCCCCAACGCCTGGCTGATCAAGGCCATCGGCATATCGCAACGTAAAGCTTCTGATGCCCAGCTATGGCGAACAACATACGACGTAAACGGATTCGGTAACCGTAAAGTTTGCCCAATCCGTTTCAGCCGGGCATTATGCCGAGCCAAGCTACGCTTATACCTCAAATGGTCCGGATTCCCGGGCGGAAGAATCGGGAACAAATACGACGATCCGGTCGCTCGCTGCCGATCCGCGTATTTCCGGATCAATTGCAACATACTACTGGTTATCTCCAACCGGATCATACGTCCTGTCTTATGACGGTGATATACCAACTCATTCCCCCGGATATTCTGCCTCGTCAAGTACGCTATATCCACAAAAGGCATCCCGCAAGCCATAAAACTGAATAAGGAAAGATCTATCGATAATTCCACTTGCGGGTCATCCACCACCTTGATCTGAGCGATTTGCTGGAACAAAGATGCGGGAATCGCACGCCTCGCCGTCATCGCACGCCGGAGTTTCAAATTCTCAAACGGATAATATGACGCAGGAATCAACGCCTCTTGGCAAGCCATATTATAAAGCGCCCGCAAACTACTGATATACGTATTTACCGTATTAGTAGCTAATCCTTTTCCCTGAAGATACGTGATGAAATCTATCACCAACGCACGATTCAAATCGGCCAAACAGAACCCCGGGTTCTTCACGAATCTTAAAAAATGCCTTACGGCCACCTCATACAACTCAGCTGTCCCTTCTTTCTTTAACTGCCGTTTCATGTCTCTTCGTTTTCCCATATAATCCATCAATGAGATTGCTAACTTTTTCTTACGTCCTCGTTTCATACTCCTTTCACTAAATTATTTATACTTTACACGAACAAATTAATTCAAATTATTACTTTTGCTCCCGAAAATAAGAAAATAGGTAACAATTAAAAGCATAAAAGCAACAATAAATAATATGGCAAACAATCGAGTCACATTCGGTAGTAAATTGGGCGTAGTACTAGCTACCGTAGGATGCGCCGTCGGATTGGGAAGCGTATGGCGCTTCCCGTATAT
Source organism: Parabacteroides sp. KHUB-02 (assembly GCF_056640955.1). Classification (NCBI taxonomy): domain Bacteria; kingdom Pseudomonadati; phylum Bacteroidota; class Bacteroidia; order Bacteroidales; family Tannerellaceae; genus Parabacteroides; species Parabacteroides sp. KHUB-02. The sequence goes on from NZ_JBWQEV010000001.1 coordinate 3,573,575, forward strand.
GCTGGGAGCGAACGGAGGTGCGGCCTTCCTACTGGTCTACATACTTTTCATGATATTCTTGGGCATTCCGGTAATGATAACCGAGTTTTTCATCGGCCGGCATTCCCGCAGCAATACGGTGGGTTCTTTCAAGAAAATGGCTCCCGGTACAAAATGGTGCTGGATTGGGTACAACGGTATCTTGGCCGCATTTTTGATCTTAAGTTATTACTCGGTCGTCTCCGGTTGGACGCTTGAATATGTTTGGCAAACGCTAAGTGGCCGTTTGTATGGACAGCCGGATATAGACTATACGGCCGATTTTCAGGATTTCGCTTCCAATGTCTTCCGTCCGATCTTTTGGATGGGCGCTTTTATCGGGTTGACTCACTTCGTGATTGTCTCGGGTGTAGAAAAAGGTATCGAACGGGCCTCTAAGATCATGATGCCGCTTTTATTCTTGATCTTGCTGATCATGTGCGTACGTTCCGTGACCTTACCGAACGCTGAGGCCGGATTGCTTTTCCTTTTCAAGCCAGACTTTAGCAAATTGACTTCCTCAGTGGTCTTGAGCGCACTAGGACAGGCTTTCTTCTCTTTGAGTTTGGGTATGGGCTGCTTGATCACTTACTCCTCTTACTTCGGGAAAGATACGAATATGCAGGCCACCGCTTGGCAGGTGACAATCATTAATACGCTTGTCGCCGTATTGGCCGGTATCATGATATTCCCGGCGGTATTCAGTTTCGGCATCACCCCTTCCGCTGGTGCGGAACTCGTGTTTATCACGTTGCCGAACGTATTTGGACAATTACCGCTGAGTGGCTTGTGGTCCTGTATTTTTTATATCTTGCTAGCGATGGCGGCACTGACTTCCACGATCTCTTTACATGAGGTAGCTACGGCCTACGTTCTTGAGGAGTTCCACATGACACGCAAGAAAGCGGCTTTAATCGTTTCCTTAGGGGTATTTTTCTTAGGAATTTTCAGTTCTCTCTCATTCGGGGTGATGAAAGGATTCACGATTGGAGGCTTGGCCTTTTTCGACGCACTGGATTACCTGACCGCCAAGATCATGCTACCGCTGGGAGGTATGCTCACTTGTATTTTCGTAGGTACACGTGTCGATAAAAAAGTATTGAAAGCCGAGTTGACCAATGAGGGGACTCTTAAGTTCCGTCTTTTCGGCGCTTACGTATTCTTTATGAAATATGTGGCCCCAATCGCCATCGGTATCGTATTCTTGAACGAATTAGGGATCTTGAGATGGATTACCGGTAAATAATACCGAGAATTCCTTGTCAATAGAAACGGAACTTCTACCTTTGTCGGTGGAAGTTCCACAAATCAAAACATAAGACTATGAAATGGCGTGATTTACTTTATTTCTCCAAGGGGGAAAGGCAGGCTCTTACCCTACTCCTTTCCTTAATAGCGATGGCATGGATCGCAATTATCGGGACGGATTTCTACCGTTCCCAATTTCAAACAGTTCCATTGGTAAACACCGGAATCAAACAAGATTCCTCACGGATCTATTCGAATAAAACACCTTCAAATTCCATTCGGAAAGAAAAAGAATCCCATTCGAACGAAACTAAAATCCCTTCCGAATGGAAATCCAAACGCATCCGAAAGGAATCAAAGCCCCATTTTCCCTCTTATCCCAAAGCAAAAAAATGGCCGCAAGGAACGATTGTCGAATTAAACTCGGCTGATACCACCGCCCTTAAAATGGTTCCGGGAATTGGTAGCGTTTTTGCCAAGCGGATCATTAAATACAGGGACTTACTAGGAGGCTTTTATTCCGTGGAACAATTAGGAGAAGTATATGGTATTGACGAGGAACGCTATGAAGCGATGAAATCGTGGTTTTCCGTGGACCCGTCAGTTATTAGTCATCTATTTGTCAACCAACTGTCAGCTAAAGAACTGGCCAGTCACCCATATGTCAGTTATAAACAAGCTAGGATCATCGAAAAAATGATCCGGAAAAAAGGGAAATTACAAGGTTGGGAGGATTTATCCCTATTGGAAGAGTTTCCGGAGCACGAACAACAACGATTACGATATTATCTTTCATTCCATTGATATTTTCACTATGTTTGTAACAAAACATATTCTGTATGATCTATCTGAAGCAAGTAAAATTACTGGACCCGGACTTGGTAGCCGGCAATCCCGAGGAGCTAAAGTATCCCTATAAAGCTCCGGCGGTACGTTTTACGGAATCATTCATTTTCCGCAAGCCGGTTACTTTCCTCGTGGGAGAGAACGGGGCGGGAAAATCCACCCTGCTGGAAGCGATGATGAGTAAATATGAGGAGAGGGATGAGGAAGAACCGGGTATGCTCTATGACGGAACCGAGGCCTACAAGATTTACGCCAATGTCTTACCCGAGCATATTAAGCTGATCGAGACCCGAAAACCGGAAAAGCATTTCTTCTTCCGGGCAGAATCCTTTTTTAACCATGCGGCCGAATTGGATAGGCAAGCCCAACTGGAATTACGTAAGTACAGCAAGATCTACGCCTATAAAGCTTACGGTGGCAGGAGTTTATTGGAGCAATCGCACGGCGAGAGCTTTCTCAGCGCTTTCCTGAATTATGCCAGCCGCAATACATTATTTATATTAGACGAGCCGGAAGCCGCACTCTCTCCACAACGGCAGCTGGCCCTTTTGGTGCGTATCCATGAACTGGTGAATAACGGTTGCCAACTGATTATCTCCACGCACTCCCCGATCTTGATGGCTTATCCGAACGCGGACATTTATGCCATCGATGATACCGGAGCGCACATCACCCCGTATGAGGAAACAGAGCATTACCAGCTCACTAAATATTTCCTCACGCATACGGAGCAAATGATGAAAGAACTGCTTGGGTGAGATTACTTCTCCCAAGCATTTACGATCTCGGCAATGTAAACGATATGCGCATTGCCGTTCTTCTCATCATACCAACGAGGGAAAACGCTAGGATCTAAAAACTTAGCCTCCTCGATCTCGGACTTATAGACCACTTTACATTCCAACGTAAGGCGAGCTTCCTCGAATACAGGATTACCAGCCTCCGTAAAGAACGGTGTCAACCCCGTAGCGGCCACTTTATCAATCTCCCGGCCGGATTTAGAGCCACAAATGCTATGGGCTTTCCGGTGCTCCGGTCCTAGGAAAGTAATCGTGAACTCATTTTTAGCGTCGATAAACTCACGGGTATAACGCTCCGGACGAATAAAAGCAAACACCACCGGACGGTTCCATAACACTCCCACGCCGCCCCAACTGGCAGTCATCATATTAAACTTCTCCTTATCACCGGCGCTTACCAGCATCCACTCCTTACCAATCAACTCGATAAAGTTGTCTTTGATCTCATTCGGATTAATCGCTTTCATATCTCATTTTATTTTCCCTCAAAGATATAAAATATTCCCTTATTTACCGGTACTCATTACCCCCGAGTCATTATCGGCATTATTCACTTTCTTCTGACCAGCGCTAAATTTACGGCCGAAAGAGAAGTTATAGGAAATCGTCGCCACAAACAAACGGGAACTTTCCTTGATGTAATTCGAACGGTGGAAAGAGGCGTATTGGTTCCAGTTCTCGGTCTCCTGCTTATAGTTATCCGTAAACGGATTAAAGACACGCAAGCCAACCATCAAGTCTTTATGCCTATAACCGAGCTGGATTCCTTGGATATTCTCACCCCCACTCATCGTCTCGCCCTTAAACCAGTTCCAATTCGTCATCAACATATACATGAGTGACCAATTCTTCCAAGTAACGGAAACATTCGCGTCGCACCACCAGTTCGTATATCGATGCGTGTAGGTATTACCGTTACTCATATAATGGTTCATACCACCATTGACTGAAAATTGCAAGATGTCCTTGATCGGACCGACCCGCAAGTTGACGGAAGCGACAACCCGTTGCCAGTTTTTCTGATTATCCCAAGTCTGGATGATCTTATTCCCTTCCAGATATTTCTCGTCCATGATAGCGTCCGGCTGATACTCATAAGCGCCCAAGGCATTCACGTAAAACAGACCTTTGCGAAACTCGTAATTCAATTCCGTATAATAACTCATATAAGACTTCAAGTTAGGATTACCCCGCTGTATTTGCAAGGAATCGATCACTTGGTCGATAGCGCTCAGCTCACCCAAAGAAGGAGTCACATTCCCCATCGTTGATTTCAAACGGATGGAAGATTCCCCGGGCAAAGCATAAAACAAGGTCAACCGGGGACTCACCGTATAACGTTCATAATCCGCATCCTCACCCCGTTGGCTATAAGACGATCGATTCACGGTCACACCCAATGAGTAATCCAGTTTTTTCACCTTTCCCTTGAATTCCGCATATACGGAACTCTCCATCTGTTCCATATGTGTCTTATAGTTATGCCCATTGATATAACTGTTATCCGAGAAAGATTGGTTATGGCGTAAACCGCCGCTCAACCGATTACCATTCGTTAATTTCTTCTCATAGATAGCCTCGCCGATAATCGAGTATTTATCACCATCCACCACATTATTCACATCAGTCAACAATTGTTCATGTTTACTCTCTTGATAGATACGGGTCGATTTCGTTTGGTTATAAGTCCCTACCACGTTAAATACCAAGGTCTGGTTATGCTTCAAATCCCGTTGGTAATACAAATCCAGCGCAGGAGCTTGATAGGCTGATCCCGATAGATCGATCATATCCACTTTATCCTCCGGATTCGCCTTATTCATCAAGACTCCTTGATAATCCCAATGCGGTTGATGATTATTCCGGTAGCGGAACGTGGCGTTAAACATATACTTATCCGGCTTTTGATAGCTATAGTTCACATTCAGGTTATGCATGAACAAACGAGCGCGCGAAGGTTCGCCTATTTCCACACGGTTCAAGGTCGTTCCATTCGCTAAATGGAACTCTTCCTCGTTATTCCGTTTCATTCCATAGAAATCACGAGGACCGATCCGATAAGAAGCGCCCCATTCCGAGTTCTTATGATTGATCTTTCCCCAAGCATTATGTTCACCCCACATGGAATTGATACCTTGCGCCATGTCCAGACCGAAACTACCTCCCGTATCCGGCCGGCGAACGATATAATCCAGCACGATATCGGCATTGCCATAACGCAAGCCCGGGTTATCATGATATTCTATACGAATGATGTCCGAGGGATTCAAGGCCTTGATCTCATCCTGTTCCACCTTCACGCCATTGATACGCACTTGGACTACCCCATTTCCCGTGGCCTTGATCTCACTGTTCAACAAATCCACCTGCACTCTCGGTAGCATCATCTGCTGCAACAAATCCATACCGTTTCCCGAAGCCTTCATCTGGCGATCCGATGGGAAGACCACTTTTTTATCGGCATGGCTCGTCTGGGCAGAGGCGCTAACCGTCACCCCGTCTAAGGATACCGCATCATCATTTAAGGATATTTCTCCCAAAGAAGTATTCTTGGACAAGCCTTCCAAGGAAATATACTCCGTCTTAAAGCCTAGACTAGAGACAGATAGAATATAACTCCCTTTTTTAATCTTATTTAATAAAAAATGCCCCTTCATATCCGTAGTCGTACCCGCCACAAAAGAAGAGTCCATTGTTTGCAATACTACATTCGCAAATTCCAAGATTTCTTTGTTGCGAGCGTCCCGCACCATTCCCTTTATCTCCAAGTTCTGAGCAAAAGCTCCCTGTACCATACCGCCTAGCAGTATGATCCAAATCATCATCCGTTTCATTTTTATCGTATTTTTTCCGAATATAGCAGGGTGGCCTTTCCCGCTTATCATTTGTTTCTAACTATAAGACGACAGCCGTTTGGAAAACGTTACAAGAAAATGATAAAAAAATAATATTTCGATGAATTTGCTTCGTAGATACGTATCTTTGTAACCAAACAACAGATTATAAATCATGGAGCTATTGAATAATTGGATCAACGGAGTCAACGATATATTATGGTCATACATCCTTATTATCATGTTATTGGGATGCGCCGTATGGTTTACGATAAAAAGTAGGTTCGTGCAATTCCGCATGATTGGCGAGATGATCCGATTATTAGGCGATTCTGCCGGGAAAGGAGAAAAAGGGGAAAAGCATATCTCCTCTTTCCAAGCCTTCGCCGTATCTTTAGCCAGCCGTGTAGGGACCGGAAACCTAGCCGGTGTAGCGACAGCCGTAGCGATCGGCGGACCCGGATCCGTATTCTGGATGTGGCTGATCGCTTTGCTTGGTTCTTCCAGCGCATTCGTGGAGTCTACGTTAGCTCAATTATATAAAGAAAAAGGGAAAGACTCGTTCATTGGCGGTCCCGCTTACTATATGCTACATGGTTTGGGGTTACGATGGATGGGGGTATTATTTGCCGTATTGATTTCGATAACCTTTGGCTTTGCCTTTAATTCCGTACAAAGCAATACGATCTGCGCAGCTTGGGAAGGCGCTTTTGGCATCGATCATGCTTGGATCGGAGCGATTCTTACGGTACTTACGTTAATCGTCATATTCGGAGGTATTCAGCGCATCGCGAGAGTAAGCAGTATTGTCGTACCGGTCATGGCATTAGGATATATAGCATTGGCGTTGGGAATCGTACTGTTTAATATTACCCGCCTACCCGCTGTTATAGAAACCATTCTGTCAAACGCTTTTGGTTGGGAACAGGCGATAGGCGGCAGTGTCGGAGCGGCGTTGATGCAAGGGATTAAACGAGGTCTATTCAGTAATGAGGCCGGTATGGGATCGGCACCGAACGTAGCGGCTACGGCGCATGTCTCCCATCCAGTCAAACAAGGATTGATCCAAGCATTAGGCGTATTTACCGACACGCTGATTATCTGTACCTGCACGGCGTTCATCATCTTGTTTAGCGGAGCGCCATTAGACGGCTCCATCAATGGAGTCCAGCTCACGCAACAAGCCTTGAGCAACGAGGTGGGTAGCATCGGCAGTACGTTTGTCGCTTTAGCGATCCTTTTATTTGCGTTCAGTAGTATTATCGGTAATTACTATTACGGAGAAGCGAATATTCGTTTTATCACGTCCAAGAGAAATGTCTTATTTATTTATCGTATATTAGTCGGTGGAATGGTCATGTTCGGTGCGTTGGCTAGTTTAGACTTGGCTTGGAGCCTAGCGGACGTGACCATGGGACTGATGACGATCTGCAATTTGATCGCGATCTCATTGTTGAGCCGTCAAGCATTCCTCTTATTACAGGATTACGTAGCCCAAAAGAAAGCGGGTATTAAAAGCCCTGTATTCGATAAGAACAAGATACCCGAGTTGAAAGACAAAGCGCAGTGTTGGTGATCAGACAAACGTATTGAAGTATGATAAAAAGCAAGATGATAAGCTTTTACATAGCGGTCATGATGATATGGACCTGTACGGTAAAAGCTCAAGATGATAATAAATCCCTAATCCACAAAATTGGATTCGACGTACGTCCCTCGTATGTCGCCCCGACTAGCAAATTCCTGAAAGATGATGGCTATGGAAACGGGCTTACTTTACGTAAGGCGGCTTCATTCCATTTGAAATACGGGTTCCAACTGAATCCGAACTCTAAGGAGGGCCAGCTCTATCCGCACACTTACCAAGGAATAGGCATCTCTTATAATACCTTTGGCAATCGGCAGGAAGTAGGTAATCCTTGGGCGGCGTATGTTTTCCAAAGTTCCCGCATCGCCAAGATCTCTTCCCGGCTATCCTTCGATTATGAATGGAATTTCGGAGCCTCATTCGGGTGGCATCCGTATGATGATAACAATAATTACCGTAATAAGATCATCGGTTCTAAGATCAATGCCTATATCAATCTGGGATTTTTCCTCAACGCGAAACTATCCCGTTATTGCAACCTGCTCGTCGGGGCGGATTTAACGCACTACTCAAACGGAAATACTCATCTTCCGAATGCGGGATTGAATACGATTGGTGGCCGGATCGGACTCGTCTACACGCTCAATCCTATCGAGGAAAGCCATCATGAGATAGGTACTGCACGTTCCTTACCTGAAAATCAGTTGTACCTCTCCAGCTTTTGGCAACGTGTCAGTTACGATGTCATCCTATACGGCGCGACCCGTGCTAAGGGGGTTATGCTTGGTGACGAGGCTCATATCTTTCCCGGTCATTTCGGTATCCTCGGATTCAACCTCAACCCGATGTACAAATTCAACCGGTTCCTAAAAGCAGGTATCTCCCTAGACGGCCAATATGACGAAAGCGCAAATATTTATTCCGACGAGATCATCCAAGTCGGCGAAGAACCCCGATTCTACCGCCCGCCCCTACACGAGCAAATCGGTATCGGCCTCTCCGCCCGTGGCGAGTTCACGATGCCATTCTTCTCGATCAATATAGGAGTCGGACATAATTTATTTTACAACAAAGGCGATCTGAAAGGATTATACCAGATCCTAGCCCTCAAGGTATCGGTTACACAAAATTTATTCCTGCATGTCGGATACCAACTGCACAAGTTCCATAATCCGAATAACTTGATGTTGGGGGTTGGGTATAGGTTCCATAATTAGCCTCACTCATAAATCAAGCAAAACAACCGTTCCGGCACAAGTACCTCATTAGCCACCTCAAGGATTTGCCCGGCGGTTATTTTCTCGATCTGGGCGAATACCTCGGGGAGAGTATCGTAACGGTTGTAATGGAGGTAGCTTTTTCCTAAGCCAAGGAAAAGGCCCTCCCGGTTATCGCCCGACACACCCAGTTGACCGATTACCTGCTTCTTGGCGGCGGCTAATTGAGTGGCGGACAGTTTTACGTCACGTAAACGGGCTAATTCCTTATGCACCAAACGCATCGCTTTCTCACGGTTCTTCGGGTCTGTCCCGAAATAGATACTGGCTAGTCCGGTATCGGTATAAGAGGTTATATTGGATTCTACGTTATAGACCAAGCCATGCTTTTCCCGCAAGGAGACATTCAAGCGGTTATTCATGCCCGGACCACCCAAAATATTATTCAACAAAAATAAAGGAATGCGCTTTTTATCGTGCATACTGAAAGCCCGGCCACCGATCAGTACATGGGCTTGATGGGTATCTTTATGGATCTGGCGTACGCAAGCCTCGATGGGGTCCGGAGCTTTCCGGATCCGTTCAGCCATCGGGAAAGAGATATCGCTTAAAGCGGATTCCGCTGATTTCAAGATCTTCTTGAAGTCTTTTCGTCCCATCGAGAAGAACACCATATTCTCCGGGGCGTAGAAACGACGCATGAAAGAACGACCGGACTCGGAGTCAAAGCGAAGAAGAGATTCCTCATCCCCTAAGATATTATGCCCGAGGGCATGACCCTTATAAAGCAAGTTCTCAAACTCGTCGAATATAAGTTCCGAAGGACTATCCTCATACGAATTGATCTCATCCAAGATGACATCTACCTCCTTCTCGATCTCCTGTTTGGGGAATTGGGAATGGAAAACCAGATCGGTCAATAGCTCAAACGCCCGGCCGAAATCCTCCTCCATAAAAATGGAATAAACAAAGGTCTCTTCCTTCGTAGTATAGGCATTCAACTCCCCTCCTACGTTCTCCATACGGTTCAGGATATGCCACGCTTTCCGTTTCTCCGTACCTTTGAAGATCATGTGTTCAACGAAATGCGCCAAGCCAAACTCATCCTCGTTCTCATCCCGTGTACCGGCGTTCACGGCGAAACCGCAGTAAGAGACCGGGGAATTAACCGGGAGATGTACCATGCGAAGTCCATTCGGCAATGTATGAGCGATATAATCCATTTTCCTTCTTGTTTGTATCAGCCCGCAAAGGTACGAAAGACTTTCCGGAAAAACATGTACGTCTTTTTCAAAAAACATGTACGTGTTTCCGGAAAAAGACGTACGTGTTTTTTTCGATCTATTTGCCTCCTTGGAAAAAATACCTACATTTGTGTAAATTAAACAGATAAGGCTATGGGAAATATCGTCCGAAAATTACCGATAGGCATACAGAGTTTTGACAAACTACGTACAGAGAACTATTTGTATGTTGACAAGACCAAGTTCATTTATCAAATGGCATACCAAGGTGTCCCTTATTTCCTAAGCCGCCCCCGGCGATTCGGGAAAAGCTTGCTGCTATCGACATTCAAGGCTTATTTCGAGGGGAAGAAAGAATTGTTCCGGGGATTAGCCATAGAGAAACTAGAGACCGAGTGGAAAGAGCATCCGGTACTTCATTTCAGCCTCAACGCCGAGTTGTACGATAGCCGCAAGGCATTGGAGAATATGCTGGAACGCCAGTTGAGGGAATGGGAAAAAATATATGATACCGGAGGAGAGGGTATCACCTATTCCGGACGGTTCATGACCATCATACGAAGGGCGGCGGAGATAACCGGAAGGAAGGTGGTCGTACTGATCGACGAGTACGATAAGCCATTACTTAGGAACCTGCACAACGAAGAGCTACAGAACGAGTTCCGGGAATTATTGACCGCCTTCTATACGGTCCTCAAAGATGCCGATCCTTGGCTGCGCTTCGTATTCATAACCGGTGTCACCAAGTTCGCGCAAGTCGGTATTTTTAGCAACCTGAATCATTTGAACGACATCAGCCTAGCCCCGCAATACGCGGCCCTTTGTGGCATGACATTGCCCGAGATCGAGGCGACTTTCCAGCCGGAGCTTCATGCCTTGACCGAAGCGAATAAGCTTTCATACGAAGGTACCATCGAGAAAATTACACGCCGGTACGACGGCTACCATTTTGATTTCCGCAGCGGTATCGCCCTTTATAACCCGTTTAGCATATTGAACGTGTTGAGTAAACAGGTCTTTTACGACTATTGGTTTGCTTCCGGTACCCCGACATTCTTGGCGGAGATGTTACGGAAAACGAATTACGATATACGGGAGCTGGACGGGATCGAGGTATCCGAGGTATCCCTTTCGGACGATCGGGCGAACATCAATAACCCGGTTCCCCTGATTTATCAAAGTGGATATTTGACGATTAAAAGTTACGATGAACGTTTCCGGTTATATACGTTAGGATACCCGAATGAGGAAGTTAAATATGGATTTTTGAATTTTGTCGCCTCCATTTATGCGCATTTACCAGAAACCGAGACTCCTTTTTATATCGGGAAGTTCATCCAAGAGCTGGAGAACGGAAACGCCGAGGCTTTCCTCACCCGCCTAAAGGCTTTCTTCGCCGATATCCCTTACGAGTTGAACGACCGGACCGAGCGTCATTACCAAGTGGTCTTCTACATCGTATTCAAGCTACTAGGGCAATTCACCGAGGCCGAGGTACGTTCGGCCCAAGGACGTGCCGATGCCATCGTAAAAACTCCTCGCTACATCTACGTATTCGAGTTCAAGCTGAGAGGTACGGCGGAAGAGGCGATCCGGCAAATCGACGATCGAGGCGATCTGATTCCTTATACGGCCGACGAACGGGAAGTAGTCAAAGTGGGGGTCGCTTTCGACGCAGCCACTCGCAACTTAGGTGAATGGCTGATTGAAAATACATTATAATTCTATGAGAAACATGAAAATAGCAACCTGTTTACTAACGATCACCTCCTTGGTTCTTTCCGCCTGTGGAGGAGGAGACAACGATATAGAGAAGGCGAAAAGCCTTGCGACCACGGAACATCTAAAGCGATACACCGAGGCCATCTCGCATGACTCCTGCCAAGGCCGTAAACCATTCTCGGAAGGGGCCGACCGTGCGGTGAACTATATCGCCCGCCAAATGAAGGAAGTCGGCCTGAAACCCATCAACGGAGATTCTTATCTCCAACAGGTTAATATCATATCCTCACGTACGCAATGCCCGAAGCCGATGGTCTTGAGTACCCCGGAAGGAAAGATCTCATTGGATTGGCTAGAGGGCTATACCGCTTTCTCCGCACGGATCGAGCCGGAGATCGATATAGACAACGCGGAACTGGTATTCGCCGGCTATGGGATCGTAGCCCCCGAGTATGGGAAAAATGATTTCGAGGGAATCGAGAACCCGCGGGATAAAGTAGCGGTCGTTATCGTAAATGACCCGGGACTCGGAAGCGACAACACGGATTATTTTAACGGTGATATCATGACCTATTACGGCCGTTGGATGTATAAATTCGAGGAGGGCGCCCGACAGGGATTAAAAGGAGTCTTGATCATCCATGAAGACCGGGGAGCAGGCTACCCTTGGTCGGTCGTACGAGCTTCCGCCCAATCTAAGATGTATGTGGACAGCGATAGCGATGCTTATCATTGCCCGCTAAACGGCTGGATCCAATTCAATGCCGCCAAGCAATTGCTAGCCGATAATGGCTACGACATTGACCAACTAATCGAGCAATCTAAATCGCCGGACTTCAAGCCCATCTCCTTGAAATCTACGGTAACCGTCTCGATGAGGAACACCTTCGACCGCCAGCAAAGCCCCAACGTAATCGGTTATATTCCCGGTAGCGGGAACACGGATGAGAGTGTTATTTATCTAGGCCATTGGGACCATCTAGGCTATGGAGCACCGATCAACGGCGACAGTATCATCAACGGCGCTACCGATAACGCCGTAGCCATCGCATGGATGCTCGAGATGGCACGTTGTCTCAATGCCTTGAAAGAGAAACCCCGCCGGAATATCGTCTTCCTCTCCCCTACTTGCGAGGAGACCGGATTCCTCGGTACGAAATACTATGTGGAGCACCCGTTGTTCCCGATCGATAAGATAGCCGCCGTAATCAATCTGGATGTCTTCCCGCTATGGGGCGAGAACAACGATGTCACGATCACCGGATACGGCAACTCCGAGCTGGATGATACCCTAGCCGAGCTAGCGAAGAAATACAACCGTTACATCATGCCCGACCCCGACGCTTATAACGGGATGTTCTATCGCTCCGACCATTTCCCTTTCGTACAAAAAGGCATCCCGGCCATGTTCGCCAAAGGTTGGAACGACAACCGCAAACAGGGTAAGGAGTGGGCCAAAGAGCATATCGCACATTATTGGGCGGAAACTTACCACAAACCGACCGACCAGACCCATCCCGACACGGATGATTACAGTGGTCTGTTACAAGAAGTACAATTATTCTTCGACCTCGGTTATAAACTGGCGCAAGATACCGGATACCCGAAATGGAAGCCGAAGTCCGAATTCGCAAACGTCTTAAAAAGATAAATTGTCTGAAATAGATGATGCCAATATCAGTAAATATAAATACTTTCGCGATCGTTATTCAGGCAGGAATGCCGTAAAACAATCAATCAACAATATGGTAAACGAAAATATCACCTCTTTATTGGAGCAGGAAGCGGAAGCGGTTCGCAACATACCCGTTACGCCCGGATATGAGGAAGCGGTATCGCTTATAGTGAAACATGTACACGACCTAGGTGGAAAACTGATCATGAGTGGAATGGGTAAAGCCGGGCAAATCGCCTTGAATATCGCTACCACCTTTAGCTCGACCGGTACACCTGCTTTTTTCTTACATCCCAGCGAGGCACAACACGGAGATCTGGGAATCGTATGCAAGAACGATATCATGTTATTGATCTCCAATTCAGGAAAGACACGTGAACTGGTGGAATTGGTAGATCTCACGAGGGGTTTGGTGCCAGACATGAAATTTATCGTTATCACCAGTAACCCGGATAGTCCTCTAGCCGCCGAGGCGAACGTATGCCTGTTGACCGGCGCTCCCAAGGAAGTTTGCCCGTTAGGCCTTACGCCGACTACCTCCACGACCGTCATGACGGTAATAGGCGATATCCTCGTGGTCGGAACCATGAAGCGTATCCATTTCACCAACAAGGATTACGCCAAGCGCCATCACGGGGGCTACTTAGGCTCCAAGAGCCGTGAGCTAAGCAAGAACGAATAACAAACCAGTATATAGATCATGAGAAAAGTCTTTGGTATAGGAGAAACCATCCTCGATATCATTTTTAGGAACGACCAGCCACAGAAGGCCGTTCCCGGTGGTTCCGTTTTCAACGGATTGATATCATTAGGTCGATTGAATGTCCCCGTATCCTTTATCAGCGAGCTGGGCAACGACCGGGTTGGCGACATGATTCGGGATTTCATGGAAGATAACCACATCACGACCGAGTTCGTAGACCGTTTCCCCGATGGGAAAAGTCCTATATCACTCGCTTTTCTGGACGACGATAAGAACGCTAATTATATCTTCTACAAGGATTACCCGGCGCAACGGCTGGAGGTGCCCCTGCCTAAGATCGAGAAAGACGATATTTTCGTGTTTGGCTCTTATTATTCCCTGAACCCGGTCTTGCGGACTCGTATGGTAGAATTTCTGCAATACGCCCAAGAACGGAAAGCGATCATCTATTACGATCCCAATTTCCGCAAGGCACACGCTCATGAGGCGATCCGCCTCATGCCTACCGTACTGGAAAATCTGGAATTCGCCGACATCGTCCGGGGCTCGGACGAGGACTTCCAGAACCTTTATGGCAAGAGCGACGCGCAGGAGGTTTACAAAGAGCATATTCAGTTTTATTGTGATCGTTTCTTAACAACTCACGGGGCAAACGGAGTCAATCTCCACACCCGTAATTTCACACGACATTTCGATTCCCCGCAAATCCAGCCGCTTAGTACCATCGGCGCCGGCGACAATTTTAACGCGGGTATTATCTACGGACTTCTAAAGTATGACGTACGCCATGCCGACCTTCCCTCTCTGGATCAGGATACTTGGGGAAAAATCATCCGCTGCGGAATGGACCTCGCCTCCGAGGTTTGCCAAAGCTATGATAATTATATATCCAAGGAGTTCGCGGCGAAGTATGTTAGTCAGTCTTAAATATCATTAATGAAGAAGCGGGAAAAACTTGTTTTACTATCTTTGTAAGGAAAGCTTATTATAATAGAAGACAATGTTAGGAAAGATTCTCTCTCTATTCGCCAGTGTGATCCTGTTAGTGGGTTGTTCCTCTAACGCGCCCGACATACGAGCGATTTGCCTACGTGATGACATCGGAAATTACGTGATAAAATGGGAAACCGATCCGGTAATGGAGGGGATTGTCAAGATGACCGTGTCCGACAACCCGGATCTTTTCACCAACGAGTCCCCGATCATTTACGCCAACATCAAGGATGGCGTGGCTACTTACATCACGAACGATAATATATCACGTAAGTATTTCCGCCTTTCTTTTAATGATAAATACGCACGGATCATCGGGGCACGCTCGGCGGTTATGGATAGCGTACAGAATTTCCGGGATCTAGGCGGTTATACCTCTACAAACGGGAAGACGGTGAAATGGGGCAAGGTATTTCGCTCCGGCGAGTTAAGCAGCTTGAGCGAATGGGACTCCATCCGATTGGATAATCTAGGGATCAAGACCATCATCGACCTCCGTACGAACCAAGAAACCCTCACCGCCCCTATCAAATATACGAAAGCAAATATCCTGCAAATCCCTATCTCGGTCGGCAAGATCGCCGATGCCCCCCAACGTGTTATCGAGGGACGAATGCGGAAAGGAGACGCCGGGGTATATATGGAAGACGAGTACCTGCAATTCGTGACAGATAATACCGATCAGTTCGCCAAGGTACTGGAACAGTTCCAGAACGAGGATAATTACCCCATTCTCATCAGTTGTTCCTACGGAAAGGATCGTACCGGGTTTCTCACCGCCATGTTACTCGCCGCCTTGGATATTCCCCGGGATGCCATCATGGAGGACTACTTGACTTCCAATCAATATATCGATACGAGTCATTTAGCTGATATCGTGAAACATCTCTCCACAGACGCCCAAGAAAGCATTACGGTATTCCTTACGGCCAACGAGGGACTCATGGACCTAGCTTTCCATAAAATCAAGAAAGAGTACGGTTCCACCGAGAAATATTTGTCGAAAGGATTACGTCTTACTGATAAGAAACGTGAAAGGCTAAAAGATATATTACTTTATTGATATGAATCCGAATTATTTACGTACCTTTGCGGCCACTGAATATTATCATATATACACAATCGCATTTTGAAAACATTTGAAGAATTAGGAGTTGCCGCACCGATATTAAAGGCAATTCAAGAGATGGGCTACGAATCGCCCATGCCCGTACAGGAAGAAGTGATTCCTTTCTTACTGGGAGAAGATAACGACGTAATCGCATTGGCACAAACAGGAACCGGCAAGACAGCCGCTTACGGCCTGCCGATCCTGCAAAAGATCAATGTCTCTCAATATCAGCCCCAAGCGCTTATCCTTTGTCCGACACGCGAGCTTTGCCTACAGATAGCGGATGATTTGAACGATTATTCTAAATACATCGATAACCTGAAGGTTCTCCCTGTATACGGAGGTTCCAGTATAGAGAGCCAGATCAAGACACTGAAGAGAGGTGTACACGTGGTAGTGGCTACCCCGGGACGTTTGATCGACTTGATGAACCGCAAGACGGTTGACTTAAGCAACGTAAAGAACGTCATCCTCGATGAGGCGGACGAGATGTTGAACATGGGTTTCACCGACAGTATCAACGAGATCTTGGCGGCTATACCGGAAAACCGAAATATGCTGCTCTTCTCCGCTACCATGCCGAAAGAGATCGCCTCTATCACCAAGAAATACATGAAGGATCCGAAAGAGATCGTCATTGGCAGGAAGAACGAGGGAAACAAGAATATCCGCGACATTTATTATATGGTTCGTGCGCAGGATAAATATCTCGCCTTGAAACGTCTAGCCGATTATTACCCGAACATCTACGGTATCATCTTCTGCCGTACCCGTAAGGAGACACAGGAGATCGCCGATAAATTGATTCAAGACGGTTATAACGCCGACTCCTTGCACGGCGAGCTGAGCCAAGCGCAACGTGACTACGTGATGCAGAAGTTCCGTATCAAGAATATCCAGTTATTGGTCGCTACGGACGTAGCCGCACGTGGTTTGGACGTGGATGACTTAACCCATGTAATCAATTACGGTCTGCCGGATGAGGTAGAATCTTATACCCACCGCCGCGGACGTACGGGCCGTGCGGGAAAAACGGGTATCGCTATCTCTATCTGCCACGTAAGGGAAAAAGGCAAGATTCGCGAGATCGAACGGATCATCAACAAGAAATTCGACAGGGGCGAGATGCCTACCGGTGAGCAAATCTGTGAGAAGCAATTGTTCAACTTGGTAGACCAAATCGAGAAAGTGAAAGTGAACGAGGAGGAAATCGCCAGTTTGATGCCTTCTATCTACCGTAAATTGGAATGGCTGGATAAGGAAGATATCATCAAACGTGTCGTATCCTTGGAGTTCAACCGGATGATCGACTATTATAAAGATAACGATGATATCGAGGTTGTAGACGAGAACGCTCCCCGAGAGAGAGGTAAACGGGGTGGCAGAGGCGAAGCGGAAGAAGGTTACACCCGTTTCTTTATCAACTTCGGAAAGACAGACGAGCTTACGCCTCCTCAACTTATCGAGTTAGTCAACAAGTGCGTACCAGGCAAGGTTCGTATCGGTCGTATCGACTTACGTGATAATTTCTCATTCTTTGAGGTAGAAGAGGGAGAAGCCAACCGTGTCATGGACTCGATGAACGGCTTCGAGGTAGACGGACGACGTATCTCCGTGGAACCGGCGCAAGCGAAAGGCGAGGGAGGAAAAGGTGGACGTAGTCCTCGTGGAGGCAGTCGTGGAGGCAATGGCTTCCGAGACAGACGGGATAGCGGTAGAGGAGGCAGAGACAGCCGCCGGGAAAGTGACCGTGGAGACCGTGGCGGCAGACGTTCCAGCCGTAGTGACGACAAACCGAAGCGCAAATTCTATGAGGACACTCCTCGTAGCAGGAAGAAACGCAAGTAACATACAACTTATACATAATTTATCAAAGAAGCGTGGTTCGTTTATTACGGATCACGCTTCTTTTATTGTATATTTACAGCCGGAAAATCACAGTCAATCACAAATTCAAAGATAAGTCACATGAAGACACTGCTTAAACATCTTTCCTGCTTTTGCCTCTTCTTTATATTCGGAGCAAACTATGCCATAGCGCAAAACTACCAACATGATTTTGACCAAGTCGTAAAGAAGGTAGATGACCTCCTATGGTACGAGAAAGTGGGCGACATCGCCCATATCGACAAAGTCTACCTTTGCGGCCCCGCCCGCTGGAAAGAAACGAATCCTACCGGGATGAGCGCCGGAAACGAACTGAAATTCTGGACTTATATCTTCATCCCTAAAAGTGTGGATCCCGACAAGAAATATCCTTTGATCGTTCTCCCGCATAGTGGTGTACATGCGGATTTCAACACGTATTACGCCCATATCGTCCGGGAACTGATCGCCCAGGAATACATCGTGGTCTCCGCTGAATACCGGGGTAGCACGGGGTATGGCAAGGCTACTTACGATAATATCGATTACGGAGGATTGGAAAACGAGGATGTCTACGTTAGTCGTAATTATATGGTAGAGAATTTCGATATCGTAGATGCCAATCGTATCGGTATCATGGGATGGAGCCACGGGGGAATGATCACACTGATGAACCTCTTCACCTACCCCGGTAAATATAAATGCGGTTTCGCCGGAGTACCGGTAAGCGACGTGATCATGCGCATGGGATATTCCACCGATGATTATCGGAAAATCTTCTCCGACGAAGGCCATATCGGGAAGACTCCCCGGGAGGATATGGCGGAATACAAACGCCGCTCACCGGTCTGGCACGCGGAAAAACTACAAGATCCCCTGCTCATCCATACCAATACTAGCGACGATGACGTGAACGTAGTGGAAGTAGAGCATATGATACGCGCTCTCAAGGCCGAAGGAAAGAAGTTCGACTACAAAATATTCGACCGTGCTCCCGGTGCCCATAGCTTCGACCGGACCGACACGAAACAAGCTTCCGAGATACGACTCGGCATCTACCAGTTCCTCGCCAAGCATCTAAAACCCAATAAGCCATTCAAATCCGTAAAAGACGTACGAAAAGCGGCCTACAAATTTAATTGATACAAACATCTAAATAACACAAGAAAGATGAAGAAACTTTTTACCTATGTTCTTATGCTTTGCGCCAGCCTATCCGTTTCGGTAGCGCAACAAATCCAGTATCCGGAGCCGATCTTGAACCCGGAGAGTTGTACGAGTATCATGGTCGGTAAAAAAGCCTCGGCGGATGGCTCCGTGATGACTAGCCACACCTGCGATAGCAATTACCGCACTTGGATGGATATCGTACCTTCCGCCTCGTACGATCACGATACGACAACCACGGTCTATACCGGACGTATGCATACCGAATATGCCGAGGGAACCCGGGGGATGATAACGAAAGGAACACTGCCCGAAGCGCAGTCTACGTATCAATTCCTCAACACGGCCTATCCTTGCCTGAACGAGAAGCAACTAGGCATCGGGGAAACAACAATCACCGGCCGGAAAGCCCTTGTCAACAAGAAAGGTATGTTCATGATCGAGGAACTTCAGCGAATCGTCTTACAACGTTGCACGACCGCCCGTGATGCCATCCGTGTGATGGGCGAGTTGATCGAGAAATACGGATATGGCGACTGGGGCGAGTGCCTTACGATAGCGGATCCGAAAGAGGTATGGCATTTCGAGGTCTTCGGCGAGGGTCCGGATAAGATCGGTGGCGTATGGGCGGCGATCCGTATCCCCGACGATCATGTAGGCGTATCGGCGAATATCCCGCGTATCTCTAAGGTCGATCCGAAAGATACGGACAATTGCATGGCTTCCGCCAACGTATTCGAGGTAGCCAAGCGCATGGGCTTCTGGGACGGAAAGAAACCGTTCCGCTTCTGGGAAGCATATGCCGGTGGGAACTATGCCGGTGAACTGAAATCATTCAGTATCCGTGAATTCTTTATATTGAATAAATTAGCGCCTTCCTTGCGTTTATCGTATGACGCAGAAGAACTTCCCATCAGCGTAAAGCCGGACCGGCAAGTATCCGTAACGGATGTGATGGCTCTCCTCTCCGAAACGTACGAGGGTACGGAATACGATATGACCCAGAACTTGAAAGTAGCCGTAAAGAAAAAAGATAGTAACGAGACCGATACGGTTATCAGTCCGGTAGCCAATCCTTGGATGACTCGGGATATGGTGAACATGTTGAATGGGTTAAAACCGGACGCCGTAAAAAGCTACCGTTTGGTTGCCGTACCACAATGCTCCTACTCTACCGTGATCCAGTTACGTGACTGGTTACCCAATGCGGTAGGCGGCGTGGTTTGGATGGCCTATGATAATCCCGGACAAAGCCCCCGCATCCCCATCTTCTGTGGGACGAAAGATCTCCCGGCTTGCTTCAAGGTTTGCGGACAGCACCGTTACCGGGAAGATGCCGCCGTATGGGCTTTCCGTCGTGCCAATAAACTCGCTACCGTACGTTGGGGAGCGACTAAAGATCGTATGAAAGCATCTATCGCCCATTTTACGGAGAAAGGGCAGACAGAACTTCCTTTCGTAGAGAGCCGTTACAAAGAGATTCTTACCCAACAAGGTGAGGAGGCCGCAAAAGAATACCTAACCGGATATACCGCCGATTTCGCCGGAGCCACGATGCTACGCTGGAGAGAAATGGGAGACTCATTCTGGACCCAATTCGAAAGAGGCTTCTAATCACCACATCCGATAGTAGAGACGAGGCACACCCCGTCTCTACAATAATAATATAAACTTAAATTCATATACAATGAGAACATTCATTCTATCATGCGCCTTAGCGTTAGGTTCCTTGAGCACATTCGCTCAAGGCTACCAATTTACGGATGTAGTAAAGGTACCCGCCACGCCAGTCAAGAATCAAGCATCCACGGGAACCTGTTGGTGCTTCGCCACGACCTCTTTCATGGAGTCGGAATTACTCCGTATGGGAAAAGGGACGTACGATCTCTCCGAGATGTTTATCGTCCGCCAGAAATACATGAACCAGTTGCAGGATAATTATGTCCGCCAAGGTAGAGGTAATATCGGTCAAGGAAGTCTCTCCCACACCTTCATGAACGCTTTCAACCAAGTAGGTATCGTTCCGGAAGAGGTGTACTCGGGTATCAACTACGATTCCGACCGGCACAATCATGCCGAGATGGTAAAATACATCAAGGCGATCGCAACGACAGCTGTGGACATGAAGAAACGCAGCCCGGAATATTACAAACTAATCGATAACCTATTCGATACCTACCTAGGCAAGCTTCCGGAGAAATTCACTTATCAAGGCAAGGAATATACCCCGAAGACATTCGCCGCCTCCCTAGGGTTGAATATGGACGATTATATCGAGCTGACAAGCTTCACGCATCATCCGTATTACCAGAAATTCGAGGTAGAGGTTCCCGATAACTGGGAACATGCGCAAATGTATAACCTCCCGTTGGATGAGATGATGCAAGTCGCGGATTATGCTTTAAATAATGGTTACACGGTATGTTGGGATGGCGACGTGAGCGAGAAAGGTTTCTCTTTCAAGAACGGTGTAGCTATCAACCCGGAGGTGAAGAAAGTAGATGATTACTCTACTACCGACCGTGCCCGCTTTGAGAAAATGGACGAGAAGGAACGTCTGGAAGAAGTCTACAAATTCGAGAAACCTTTCCCGGAAGTAAACGTTACTCCGGAAGTCCGTCAAGAAGGCTTCGAGACATTCGTCACGACCGACGATCATTTGATGCACCTTACCGGCATCGCCAAGGATCAAAACGGTACGAAATATTATATCACGAAGAACTCTTGGGGAACCGAGCGTAATACTTTCGGAGGTTACTTGAACATGTCCGATAGTTTTGTCCGTGCCAAGACGATCTATATCATGGTACATAAGGATGCGATACCAAAGGCAATCAAGTCTAAATTAGGCATTTAGAACTTTCCTATCGTATAGGATATTACAATGCCCATCGTAAGGTTGTTAGAATAGGCATTCAAAGCACCTTACAATGGGCATTATTAGCTCCTTAGAATGGGCATCTGCGGAAATCATGGATGCCCATCTCTTTTTTCTCTCATCGAACCAGCTTCAACTCCTCAATCAACCTTGGGCATTTACCCCATTTATCGATCATGAAAAGGACATAGCGGATATCTACGCCGATGCAACGTTGCAAATCCGGTTCAAAAGCGATATCACCACTCATCGCCTCCCAGTTACCGTCGAAAGCAAGTCCGATCAAACGGGCGTTTTTATCGAATACCGGGCTACCGGAATTACCACCAGTGATATCATTGTTCGAGAGGAAGCACAGCTGCAATTCCCCTTTTTCATTTGCGTAAGGTCCGAAATCACGGCTACGAACCAGATCCAGTATCTCCGGTTGTACCCAGAACTCATCGCTCGTCGGGTCCTCTTTCTCTAGGATACCTTTATCCGTTGAGTAATAATTGTACCATGCGGCATCATAAGGACGATACCCTCCGATAGAACCATAGCTTAAACGCATCGTGAAATTAGCGTCGGAAGACAAAGCTTTCTCCGGATACATCTCCTTCAAGCCCGCGAAATACAAACGTTCTCCCTTAGCGATATCATACTCCGCATCACCCATCAACTGCTGTAACTGGAAGATAGACACCAATACGGACAAGCTCAGTTCCGCCGCCGGATCTTTTCTCAATTTCTCATATTGCTTCGGATTTCTCAACATCTCGGCGATCTTGTCGTACGACAATAAGGAAGTCTTCTTAAATACATCCGCCGCATATTTCTCATAATTTCCTTTATACTTCTTATCAACGCTCGTATAAATATCCGGCAAGAACTCCGAAGATACACGTTCTTTCGCGATCTTCATCATCGCGGCCAATACCTTCTGATCCAAAGACGGCTCGTAATCCTTGAAGAACGGTTGGATACGATCCTCTAAAAAGACAGTAATCTCTTCCGGAGTAGCTCCGTTTATATCCACCGATTGCACCATACGAGCCAAACGAATAATCTCCGCTCCACTGGAAAACGCCTCATTCAAATAGGTCAACGCCTCCCTATACTTATTGGTCGAGGTATATCCTTTTTCCAGCAAATTCAAGACCTCGCCATATTTAGCGCCCCGGGCCTGATCTTTCGCTACCCAATCAGCGAAGGCCGTCTCCTCCGCACGTTTACGTTCGATCACGTTTAGATTCGCCAATCCTTTATTCATACCGATCGAGTTCTTCCAATAATTGGAGCTTCCCGCATATTTGGAGGCATATTTGATACGTACGGCGTCGCTAGCCGACATAGCCTCTTTCCAGATGCCCTGCTTGATGCCACGCACCTCGATACGGGGCTTATTACTATTCTCGATACGCTGTTGCACGCCCCAAGAACACAAATAACGATCCGTGCTTCCCGGAAAACCGATTGTCATGGCATAATCCTTATCTTGATAACCTTGCATAGACACCTCCGCTACATATCTCGGGGTATAAGGCTTATTATCCGCGTTGTATTCCGCCGGTTTATTATCCGCGTTGGCGTACACACGGAACACGGAAAAATCACCGGTATGGCGGGGCCACATCCAGTTGTCCGTATCCCCACCGAACTTACCGATAGAGCTAGGCGGAGCGAACACCATGCGCACGTCACGAAATACGTCATATACGACCAAGAAATACTTGTTATTGTTATAGAAAGGAACCACGTCGGCTGCCTGGAACTCACTATTACCCACAGAGTCACAAATCACACGACCGATAGAATCGGCGGCGGATAAACGCTGGAACTCGTCCTCTATACCGGCGATCTGGCTGTTAATACGATCGCTCACGTCTACCGTCTCTTTCAAATAACGTACCGACAAACCCGGGACCGGCAACTCCTCTTGCTTGCTTTGGGATACAAAACCATCCTTCAAATAATCATGTTCCACGCTGCTCAATTGCTGGATAGAACCGAAACCACAATGGTGGTTCGTAAAGATCAAGCCCTCGTCCGAAACCGTAATACCCGTGCATCCGCCACCGAAGATTACCACGGCGTTCGCCACGCAAGGATCCGTCTCACTATACAACTGATCATAGGATGGGGTAAAACCCAACTCGGCCATTCTCGCCAAATTCTGCTTATTCAATTCCTTCAGCACCCACATGCCCTCATCGGCATATAACTGGCCGGAAGCGGCTAAAAGCAACAAAGCCGCCCACACTCTTTTCATCAACTTCATTCTTCTCTTATTAGTCTAAATTATTCGATTAGTAACTTAATGTTTTTTACCTCGACACGGGCCGACAACCATTCTGTAATCTTTTTACGCTCAACCTCTTTCACCTTCGTCTTACTCTTCAGATAAACCAGCATGACCGTATCCGGTTTCGCCGTCTCCGTATTCACGATATAGGTATGCGAGCAAGAAGCCTCTACCACAAAGGGGAACAACACTTTCATTTCCGGGATCAACTCGGATGTCAGGCGCCCATAACTCTGGTATTTGTCAACCTGCCGTTTTAAAGAATCGATCTGGATGGTTTGCACACGCAGCACCTCTTCGCTATTCTTATACAAATCCTGCATCAACAGGCTCTTCAGCTCGTTGATATCCGTCGCTTCCTGGCCAAAGCCCTGCTGTACGATCAAATGGACATTTTTCAATCCGTATTTTGGCATTTTGGCTTTTGCGTTCGCGATCATCTCGTCTGGTACGGTTTGTCCGATCAACACCACTTTTACCTCTTTCTTCTCGCTTGTATCCGTAATCACCTTACTCAATATTTGCGTATTCGGGAAACTCAGTTCTTCGGTGACAAACGTTCGTACCCTCTCATTAAAATAACTGCTACGGATTAAGTTATAACTCAAGAAAAGACTGGGTACGATCGTAAAGAATACGATAATACCGACATAGCGGGTCACGATCTTTTCCCGTTGTTTATCCAGGAATACTTTCTTCGGATACTTCAATAAACGTACCACCACATAAGTAGCCAAGCTAATAAATACCGTATTGATAAAATACAGATAGAAAGCGCCGAAAAAGTAATATAAATTACCACTCGCCAAACCGAATCCCGCCGTACAAAGCGGAGGCATCAACGCCGTAGCGATAGCCACACCCGGGATCACGTTTCCCTTGCTTTTCGTAGAGCTCGCCACGATTCCCGCCAGACCGCCAAAGAAAGCGATCAACACGTCGTATACCGTGGGCTGCGTACGGGCAAGCAACTCGCTTTGGGCCTCACTGATCGGTGATATGAGAAAATACAAGGTAGACGTTATTACGCTGAAGACCGTAGCCGTGGCAAAATTACGGAACGACCGCTTGATCAACTCGAAATCAGAGATACCCAATCCCAAGCCGAATCCCATGATCGGTCCCATCAGCGGCGAGATCAACATCGCGCCAATGATCACTGCCGTAGAGTTGGTATTTAACCCGAGAGAAGCGACAAACGTAGCGAAAATAAGTACCCATAAGTTCGTCCCCTTAAACTCTATCCCCTTTTTAATGGATTCTATCGTCTCCAGCTCATCTTCCTTTTCCTGCCTGACGTCGAAATTACGGACAAAAAAATCCATAATCTGTTTATGTAGCAATCCTTTTTCCATGCGGTATTAATCTTGTCCCATATTTATGCAAAGATATTTCAATTGTTTGTTTTTCTAACTATTTAATAGCTTTTTTATGGTGAGATTACGTATATTTGCATTTACAATACAACAACAAGAGATCCTATTTGTATGAAACGATATCTAATGCTTTTATGCTTATTGTTTATGTCCTTTGTCGTTTCATCTCAAACGACCACACCAGACTCACTCAAAAACGCCTTGCAAAAAGCAACCTCCGAACGCTCAAGATTGGAAATCCTTACCAATTTAATGGACATCTCACGAAACGATGACATATTAGTAAACGCTAAACAACTCTATCAGGAAGCCTTAAAAGCGAATGACAATTACTATAAGGAAGCGGCATTGACCGAGATTCTCCGGCATTATATCAACACGGACCAAACCGATAGCGCAAATGTCTATATCGCCAAAGCCGAGCAGGAGCTAAAAGGAGAAGCCAGAACCAGCCTCGTATCGTTCATGAAAATGATCCAAGATACGCGCGTCATATTCTACACATCCGGTGAACCGAGAAGGAAAGTCCTCATGAATTGCCTATTCAAGCTGGAGGAACCCGACAAATTGTCTCCCTATGAGAAAATAGCCTGTAATTATGTACTTGGTATGGCTGTCAGCAACAGCGTCATGGAAGAGAACATGCTTCAGGAGGACTTCAAGCAAGGGAAAGAATATTTCGATAATGTTCTGGCCGAGGCGGAAAAACTGCCCCTACGATATGCGTACAATTTCTTGCCTAACACCTATTTCATGCTATGCGCTTATGCGAGTGACCCTCAAGAACGAGGACAATATGCTACCCGTTACCTAAACACGATCTTGGGCTACTCTAATATCCCGGAGATGAGGAAACGTCCTTACGCGATCAACAAACGCCATTTATTAAGCGCTTATTCAAACCTTGCCATTAGCGCCGAGGCTATCGGAAAAGATTTGGCGACCTCCTATTACCGTGAGTTCATGAATCTGTTGAAAACTTATCCGGAATCAGCTAGCGCCGCCCCGGAGTATGAGCTCTACTACACCTCATCGAATTATTACCTAGGTATTAAGGACTATAAGAAATTCATTGAGTTCAGCGACTCTTTGATCAATTTCTCCAAACAGATACCGCTTTACAAGGAACATGTAATCGCTTATGTATCCGCCAAAGCTGCCGCCTACGACAGCCTCCGGATGTACAAGGAGGCCTATGAGACATCCAAGGAGTACGCAGTATTGCTAGATACCTTGCGTATGCAAGAACTCAGGAAGAAAATGGAAAATCTGGAGATCGAGAAAGGGGCGAACGAGTTGGTGATCGAAAAGAAATCATTGGAACTGGAATTACAGGAAAGCAAGAAAGAGAATTACCTGTATATGTCCTTATTGCTTCTAGCTTTATGCACCGTATTCTATATCTTTTTCCGGCTAGGCAAAATGAGATCTCTTTATCAAGCACTACAAAAATCCAATGAGCAGGTCTTGATAGCGAACCAGAAAGCACAAGAGAGCGAGGAGATGAAGACCGCCTTCATCCGGAATATGTCGCATGAGATACGGACTCCCTTAAACGCAATCAACGGTTTCTCGGAACTCATCACCAACGACGATATCTCCATGGACGAGAAACAGGCTTTCAGCCGTATTATCTATGAAAACTGTTACCACTTGACTTCCATGCTGAACAATCTCCTTGAGATCGCCCAGCTCGATAGCGGCAATGATTCCCTTCCTCTTGTTCCCACACGTATCCATGAGCTTTGTTTACATGAGATGCAACAGGTAAAGAAATATCAAGAGAAGCCGGAGATCAACTATGTGGTGGAAGGCGATAAGGAGAATGATATGATCTTGACCAACCGTGCTTATTTCAGTTTGATCATCTCGCATCTGCTGGCAAACGCGAATAAATTCACGGAGAAAGGAAGCATCACGCTTTCATACCATCTGGATAGCGGAGCCAATTTAGTGACCCTGTCGGTAACAGATACGGGTTGCGGCATCCCTCAAGACAAACAGGAATGGATATTCGAGCGTTTCACGAAGACCAATGATTTCATTCCCGGCTCTGGCCTGGGGCTTTACCTATGTCGCTTGATCGTTAACCGGCTAAACGGTAAGATAAAGACAGATCCGTCTTATACGAAAGGCTCACGCTTCGTTATCACGATGCCAATCGCCACGCCGTCCAAGCCCTCCGAACCTACCGATTAACGGAAGAAACGTCCTACGTACGGGAGTTCTCGTAAAGGTAAATCCCTTTTAACCATAAATGCGATGAATACGCCTAATAAGATCGTGCGGTATCCCAACCGGAGCCATTCAGACTGTATCGGCAGTGCCATGCCTGCCACGTATAACACCGTCGCCACTCCGAA
The DNA here is from genome assembly GCF_056640955.1 of Parabacteroides sp. KHUB-02. Taxonomy (NCBI): domain Bacteria; kingdom Pseudomonadati; phylum Bacteroidota; class Bacteroidia; order Bacteroidales; family Tannerellaceae; genus Parabacteroides; species Parabacteroides sp. KHUB-02. The sequence goes on from NZ_JBWQEV010000001.1 coordinate 3,601,508, forward strand.
ATAAAGAAATGCGGATTTCAAGTCGTACTCGATCGGGAATTTCTTTTGTCCTACAAAATAGGATAAAAGCATCATCAATAAATTACAAAAGAACGATGCCCACGCACAAGCCATATAACCGTACGAGGGACCGAACAGCAAGATAATAGAGACCGTGGCCACACATCCGATCGTGGAGAAATAGGCGCCCCATCGTGTCTGGTCGATCAGCTTATACCATAAGGAGAGGTTGAAATAAATACCGAAGAACAACTCGCCCAGCATCACGATCGGCACTACCCGTAATCCGGGATAATAAGCCGGCCCGACAAAGTACTTCAAGATATCGATATAGAACATTACCCCGAGGAAGATAAACAAGGCGAATATGATGAAATATTTCATCGCTTCCGAGTAGGCTTTCTTATTATCATCGCTCTTGTTTTTAGCGAAAATAAACGGCTCATAGGCATACCGGAAAGCCTGCGTGAACATCACCATCACCACGGCGATCTTGAAGCATGCGCCGTATATACCCAATTGCTCGTTCGCGTACTCCTTATCATCAAACAAGAATGGAAACAGGATCTTATCTGCCGTCTGGTTAAAGATACCGGCAATACCTAGAATGAGGATCGGGAAGGAATAACGCAAGATTTGTTTCAATACCGTTCCGTCTACTTTCGCCCGTATGCCCGGCAAGATATCCGGGATCAAAAGCAATAAGGTTATCAGTGTCGTAAACACGTTCGCCACGAATACATAGCCTACCCCATAATCCGGACGATAGAACCAGCTTATCGCCTCCGGATAGTGCGTATGCAACCACGGACAAGTGATCAAGAAGAATATATTCAAGATAATATTCAAGAAAATACTCAGCAACTTAATCCCGGCGAAACGCCATGCTTTTCCCTTATACCGAAGATAAGCGAACGGAATGCAACAAAAAGCGTCTACCGCCACGATACCCGCCATCATCCCGATATACTCCGGATGGTCACCATATCCCAAGCCGGCACTAATAGATGGTAACAAGGCGAAAACCGCTACGCTAAACAGCGCCGAACTTCCCAGCAGGCAATACAGCACGGAAGCGTACACCCGCATCGGCTCTTGCTCCTCTTTTTTGTTGATGAAGCGGAAAAAACCCGTCTCCATGCCATAAGTAAGCAAGACCAGCAACAGGGCTGTCCAACCATATAAATTCGTCACGATCCCATAATCCCCTGTCCCGGCCAACACACGTGTGTACATCGGCACCAACATCCAATTCAGGAAACGCCCCACTATACTACTCAATCCATAAACGGCTGTCTCTTTAGCGAGCCGCTTCATTCCTCCTGCCATATCGTATCTGTCTAATCAAATAAAGAACCTTGTTCCCCCACCCGGCTACGTCCCAGATGGGTATAAGCTAAATCGGTGACCTCACGGCCACGGGGCGTGCGTTTGATAAAGCCCTCTTTGATCAAGAAAGGCTCGTACACTTCTTCTAGCGTTCCGGGGTCCTCGCCCAAAGCCGTGGCGATCGTCGTTAATCCGACCGGGCCTCCCTGGAATTTATCAATGATCGTCGTTAGCAACTTATTATCGATCTGATCCAAGCCATACCGGTCTATATTCAACGCCTCCAAAGAGAAGCAAGCGATCGCCTTATCGATATCCCCGTTCCCCTTCACCTGAGCGAAATCACGCACACGGCGCAATAAAGCGTTGGCGATACGAGGCGTACCCCGGCTACGGGAAGCGATCTCCCTAGCGGCGTTCAACTCACATTTTACATTCAAGATATTAGCACTACGGAGCACGATCTTCGTCAGCGTCTCCATATCATAATACTCCAAGTGCATATTGATACCGAAACGGGCACGCAGCGGACTAGTCAGCAAGCCGCTACGGGTCGTAGCGCCAATCAATGTAAACGGAGCCAAATCGATCTGTATCGAGCGAGCGCTTGGTCCTTTATCGATCACAATATCGATCCGGTAATCCTCCATAGCGGAATACAGGTATTCCTCCACGATCGGGCTCAACCGGTGAATCTCATCGATAAAAAGCACGTCGTTCTTCTCCAGCGAGGTCAATACCCCGGCCAGATCTCCCGGTTTATCCAGCACCGGCCCCGACGTGACCTTGAAACCAACCCCCAACTCGTTCGCTATAATATTCGACAACGTCGTCTTTCCCAACCCGGGAGGTCCATGCAAAAGCACATGATCCAGCGCCTCCTTACGCATGCGGGCAGCCATGACGAACACCTTCAGGTTCTCCACCACCTTCGCCTGCCCGCTGAAGTCACGGAGCGAAAGCGGCCGAAGCACGTTCTCGTACTCTCGCTCGTTTTCCGGCATCCGGGCATCCCTTATATCAAAATCATCTTCCATATTCACGTTCATTGACTTGCAAAGATAATGTTAAACAACACATTCACGAAAATAGATGTATAAAATATTTTTCTGACAGTGAGAAAAGCATATGTTTGCTAAAGGGACACCTTTAAAAACATACTACCATGAAACTTATACTCACAATCTCTGCGATGATCCTGTTCCTGATAACGGGATGCGAAAGTGGCAAGCAACCGGCTAACGACTTTTTAACCGTGGATATCACGGCAAATTATCCGAAGAAGGAACTGATTCTTCAAGACTTTTTGGATGTGGAATACATCCCATTAGAAACGAATGAGGAATTCATAACCTCAGCCAGCATGCAAGCCATCGGCAAAAATCTCATAATCCTTAGAAACAAGAATGGACAAGACGGAGATATATTTATCTTCGACCGGACCGGAAAAGGCCAGAGAAAAATCAACCGCAGCGGCCAAGGTAGCCAAGAATACACGAATATCGGGTCTATTGCCCTCGATGAGGAGAAAGGTGAGCTGTTTATCAACAACTACTATTCGAGCCAGTTTATCGTATACGACCTGTCCGGAAACTTTAAGCGAACTTTAAAGTACGATAAAGATTTTAATTTCAATAGCGGGAAGATATACAATTTCGATCAAGACAACTTAATCTGCTACGATGAGATTGGCAATTATAAAAATCTGAGAAAAAGCGCATTTTGGCTCCTGTCCAAACAAGACGGGAGCATTGTCAAGGAAATCGAACTCCCTTATGAGCATAAGATATCACCGTTTTTATCAAAAGGAATTTGGTCCGCAGGACCTCGTAATACCGAATTAATTTCCCAAAATGGAAGTTGGGTCTTAATAGAGCCATCTACAGATACGATTTATAGTTATTCCCAAGATCACTCTATCAAACCCTTTATCGTAAGGACTCCACCTATCCGCTCTATGGCCCCGGAAGTATTTCTTTATCCAAGTATTCTTACCGACCGGTATTATTTCATGCAAACAACAAAGAAACAATGGGATTTTGAGAAAGAAACCGGATTCCCCAGAACCGACTTGGTATATGATAAACAAGAGGACGCTATCTTTGAGTGTGTCGTATATAATAACGATTTCGTAGATCAGACACCCGTTGATATGTGGTACGAACACGGAATACTAAAGATCATCAATAACGATGGGATCGCTTTCATAAAGAAACTAGAAGCCAATGAGTTGGTGGAAGCCTACAGGAAAGGTAAGCTGAAAGGCCGCTTGAATGAGATCGCAGCGGGATTGAATGAGGAATCCAACCCCGTGATTATGGTGGCTAAGTATAAGGAGTAAAAAACTTCTTACTTATTGTCTATTTTTCCAGACTTGTTTTTTATTCGTACATGTTTTTCGGAAAACACGTACGTGAATTTCCAAAAACACGTACGTGAATCCGTGAAAACATGTACGTGTTTTTACGGAAATCCGACAAGCATATTTATCTATCTTATTATCAGCTAGTTATGAATCGACTTCATAGTAAGATATTATTGTTGAAAATTTACTTCTAAAGATACGGTTCCTCTCCTATATTTTATGTAACTTTGCTTATAAGTCGCATAAAATATAGGACGATATGAACCAGACAATTTATCCCATCGGCATACAGAACTTCGAGAAAATTCGCAAGGACGGCTATCTCTATATTGACAAGACAGCCTTGGTCTATCAATTGGTTACTACCGGACAGTATTACTTCCTCAGCCGCCCCCGACGCTTCGGGAAAAGCCTGTTGCTGTCCACGCTGGAGGCCTACTTCCAAGGGAAAAAGGAGTTGTTCGAAGGACTGGCCATGGAGAAACTGGAAAAGGACTGGAAAGAATACCCAATCCTCCATTTTGACCTGAATATCTCCCAATATGACTCTCCGGATAGCTTATACAAGATATTAAACGACATCCTGTCCCGGTACGAAGACGAATATGGGACACGTCCCTCGGAAGTGACCCTGCCCCTCCGTTTCGCCGGAATCATCGACCGGGCCTACCGCAAAACCGGACAAAGGGCCGTGATCCTGATAGACGAGTACGACAAGCCCTTGCTACAGAACTTGCACGACGAGGAGATGCAAAACCGGCTCCGGAACATGCTCAAACCCTTCTACGGCGTATTGAAGACCATGGATAGGGCCATCCGCTTCGCCCTGCTCACAGGTGTGACCAAGTTCGGCAAGATAAGCGTGTTCAGCGACCTCAACAACCTCATGGACCTGTCGATGGATAATCGGTACGTCGAGATATGCGGCATCACAGAGAAAGAGATACATGCCTATCTGGAAGACGAAGTGAAGGAACTGGCTGATACCCAAATGACGACCTACGAGGAAACCTGTCTAAAACTCAAGCAACGCTATGACGGATACCATTTCACCGCCAAGTCCGAGGGTATATACAATCCATTCAGCCTATTGAATACCTTCGCTAAGATGGAATTCGGAGACTACTGGTTCGAGACCGGAACACCCTCCTACCTCGTGGAGCTGCTCAAGCACACCCATTACGACCTCTACGAGATGGCCAATACGGAGACTGACGCCGACGTGCTCAACAGCATCGACTCCGCCTCGAACAATCCCATACCCGTCATCTACCAAAGCGGGTATCTTACCATCAAGGGCTATGATCCTGAGTTTGGCATTTATCGACTGGGTTTCCCGAACAAGGAGGTGGAAGAAGGTTTCGTCAAATACCTACTTCCTTTCTATACGAGCATACAAGCCTCTAAGACCCCCTTCGAGATCGGACAGTTCGTTCGGGAGATACGGTCTGGCAATTACGACGCCTTCTTCCACCGCCTCCAAAGCTTCTTCGCCGACACACCCTACGAGGTGATCGCCGGGCAAAAGCCGGAACGAGACACGGAGCTGCATTACCGGAACGTCCTCTTCATCGTCTTCAAGCTGGTCGGCCTATACACGCAAGTGGAGTACCGTACCTCGAACGGGCGTATCGACCTCGTATTGCAAACCGATCGCTATGTATATATCATGGAGTTCAAGCTCAACGGAACCGCCGAGGAGGCCCTGCGGCAAATCGAGGAGAAAGGCTACGCCCTACCCTTCGCCGGAGACAATCGGGAGGTCTTCAAGATCGGCGTGAACTTCTCTGCCGAGACCCGCAATATCGAGAAGTGGCTGGTTGGGTGAAAAAGTCATGTTTTTATCCAGATATACTTACTTTGCCGATACAGTATATATCCTATGCCCGGAGAAGATATACTTCAAGTGGCATCGAAGTATATCTTCTCCCCAAAAAGGCTTCTCAAGTGAATAACTAATCATTTCCCAACTCGTAAGCTTACGGCTACCCCTACTCGTAAGTTATTCACTTGACAAGCCGTAAGCTATTCATTTGACAAGCCATAAGCGGATGGTTTGTATCTAGTGCAACAATCTGTTATTCAACACATTTACGACAGAGATAAAAACCGTTCAAAAAAGTCGGACTCTCCAGCCGGAATATCCTCGCCTTTTTGTATTATCTTTATCGCCAACAAATAATACGCAGATGAAGAAAAACATTGTTTTCCTGTTAATTCTAATACCTATTATATGGATCTCTTGCGACGGAATGGGCCATCAAACCATAGACTTCCGAAAAATAGAGAACCTTATGCCCCAACATCCGGATAGCGCCTTAATGCTCCTTGAACAAATAGAGAACAAAGAAAACCTATCCCGAAAAGATAAGGCACATTATTATTTGCTGTTAACAGAAGCACAAGACAAGACTTTTGTTAAGTATGAAACCGACTCGCTGATCACGATCGCAACGGATTATTATGAGGAAACAGACGATCTGGAACGAAAAGCGAAAGCTTGGTTCTATAAGGGACGGATCAATCAAAACCTAAATCATCCATTGAAAGCGCAAGAGTGTTTCTTAAATGCCTTACAGAATGAGGAGCAGATTGAAGACCACGCATTACTGGGGAGGATTAATAACGGTATAGGAATGCTTTATACCCAACAAGATGTATATGAACGAGCCTTGCTTTATCAGCAAAAGGCGGTCATGCATTTCAAGGCAATATCGGATTCTATCGGTCAAGTCTATGCACTTCGAGATCTGGGACGCATTTATGAGATAATCCACCAAAAAGACAGCGCTATCGCCTGTTATTCTAAAACTCTCGATTTGATGGTGAGCAGGAAGGTGCTCTCTGTTTATTCCGAATTATCGAGTCTATATGTACAAACAAAGACATACCCGGAAGCGGAACGTCTACTCCGTGAGATCATGGCAAACAAGCAGGCATTGGGAAATGATATTTATCCGTTCTATTTGACACTAGGCGAATATTATTATCAATGCGGTCAATTAGATTCAGCAAAGATCTATTTAGAACAATGCTTGGAAAAAGCGGTGCGATTGGACACGAGAGCGGGGGCTGTTTATCATCTATCCCAAATAGCCCTATCGACAAAACAATGGATCCTTTATGCGGAGTTGAGTCAACGATATGAAATGATGCGTGATACACTCGACCAGATAGAAGTCACGAATACGATTAGAGGCAGACAAGTTCTTTATGATGAACAGGATAAACAAAAAGCCCTAGCGGAAGAACGAGTAAAAACGGCCAATGCAAACCTACGGATGGTTGTAACCAGTCTTATTTGCCTTTTGATAGTTCTACCAACCACTTATCTTTTGTTTAAATATAAGAAAAGACAAAAAGACCTATTGAAAATTCAAGAAAAAGATCGGGAAAAGATTTTCTCTTGCGATAAGACCGTCTTAAAATATAAAGAGCAGATAGAGCATAATAAACAAATCATAGAGGTATTAAACAGATCTTTACAAGAGAAAGATCAGGAACAGCAAGAGCTCAAGAAGAAGCTGCGACAGGACTTCGAACAAAAGAACCAAGCATTGTATGCCCAAAAAGAACATCAGATTGAATTATTACAGAACCTAAAAAATTCATCTGTTTATAAAAACTTTCATGAAAACGAGGAATGGAAACCGTCTACCGAGGATTGGGAAGAGCTGTTTCAGCTTATAAACGCTATTTATCCGTCTTTTGCACAAAAACTTCAAGAAGCTTACCCTAAAATACCGATACAAATGGAACGGTTATGCTATTTAGTGAGAATCCATGTGAAACCCTCACGTCTTTCTATGTTATTAAACCATAGTAATATATCAGTCTTACGGAAAAGACTTTATCTGAAGATGAGCGGCAAAACAGGAAAAGCCTCCGATTTCGATCTATATATCAATGACCTATAGTCAGTGTTAGAAAATGAACAAAAACGAAAATGCCAATTGTTCATCCATGTTCATTGTTATTAGAGAATAAAGCTTTTCTTTTGCAAAAAGAAAAACAAAATATTATGAAAACAAAATTATTAACCTTATTGATGCTATTTGGCCTCTTTTCGCCACTGTCTGTTTATGGAGATAATGTACCAACTAAAGGCAAATGGCATGACGATTATTATCGCTCTGTCACTCCTGCTCCTCCAACAGTATCCATCGACGGAAATCTATTGAGCATACATTTTATCGATGCTCTAGATGATTTGACTGTTCAAGTTGTAAATGAACAAGGAGCTATCCTATATAACGAAGTAGTCTCCGGCGAAGCAGGTGAATGTGTATCCATCTCTTTAGATCAGGCTGGCACAGGATGCTTTTATGTAGTGTTAGAACATCGCCTAGGGCAGCTTATGGGAGAATTCATCATACAAAATAATTAGGTATTATTCTTTATCATATGCAAGCTTCAGGATTAAACAGTATCATATAGTTGATCTATCACTATTAACCAAAAAAGATCGTTAAACGTGATAATCACTGTACAGTGCCCCCAATGATACGTTTTTCCTGGATGCTTGCATTGAATTATGTTATTAGGAACTCTAAGTATAACCTTACAGAAATACTAAGTTTGTCATTAATCAAGAACTAATACATAATCTATAGAAGGAAATATCTTGAGTGTCCATTTCATAGATGCATTAGATGATCTAGCTATCCATATTATGGATAATACAGGTAATATAATGTATGAGAATGTACTCTCCGGAGGAACAGGCGATATTATCAACATTCCATTGGACGGAATAGAAACAAACACAGACCTAGTAGTCTTGACCCATAAGTTAGGATGGCTAGTAGGAAAATTCGAGATTAAATAAAGCATATGGCAATCCCTAAAATCATACATCAAGTCTGGGAGGGGCGCACAGAACCATGTATGCCCACCCGCTTACAAATCTTGGCAAGAACTTGGCGAGAGCAGAATCCAGATTGGGAATATCACCTTTGGAACGGAGAGGAAATGGATGAGTTGGTAGAAAAACATTTTCCGGAGTATCTTTCCTTGTATAGAAGTTTTCCATACAATGTACAACGTTGGGACACGATTCGCTATATGATATTATATGTATATGGGGGAGTCTATACGGATTTGGATACGGAATGTTTTAAGCCTATCGAGCCATTATTAGAAGATGTGGCGATAGGGTTCGGAGAGGAGCCTCCACAGCATAATTTCAACTCAAGTATGCCCACCCTAATAGGAAACGCATTTATGGTTTCTGAGCCAAGATGCGGAGGATGGATAGACATTTTAAAAGAAATTACTGATGCAATGTTACGGGACTATCCAGCACAAAAGGTGATGCATACAACAGGCCCATTGATGATATCACGGATATTTAATACCTTGAAGAAAAGATACAAGGTTACTCTTTTCCCTTATTCAAAAGTAACGCCTGTGACGAAAGATGACATGGGTTCATATATCTATCAGGGAGAGACCGCCTCATTCCATGAAAAAATAAAGGAAGCATATTGTTCTCATTATTTTTTTGGTAGCTGGGATACGAATTTTTCATTTTACAATTAATGAACGATATGAAAGAGTTATTCATTCAATACAAAGGCATACTAAAAGACCTACTCCGTTACGGGGTACTGAAAACAGAGGCTCTAGAGCATCCCGGATTGTATAACGGTAAGCTAGGCATGACTATTCTATTTTATGAATACAGTCGTTATAGTGGAGATGCTTTATATGAACAATTCGCGGACGAGATATTAGAATCTATAATGGAGCTTCCGGATAATTTATCTCTTGATTTGTCAGATGGATTATGTGGCATTGGATGGGGAATCACCTATCTATTAAGAGAACGTTTTATTACCGGTGAGATCAAAGATGTATTATCGGATATAGATATAAAGATACAAGAAACAGAAATTTTGAATGACGATACACTAAAGGATTATCATACATATTTAATGTTTAGAAAAGAGTACATAGGAGAAGATGCACAAAGAGATTTGCCATATAGTCCTTATAGAGAGAGCTATATACAGAAAAAAATTTGGGAAACTTGTTTTTCTCAAAATCAATTAGAAATGAATCAATAATTTAATTACGATGAACTCTAAGCAACAGGACTATACCGAATACGCTGTCGATTTATCACAATTGACAAAAGAACGCCCTTTAGGGGTAACGGGTATATTGCGCTGCCAAAACAGCGCGGATTTCCTAGATGCTTGCATAGAGTCCTGTATTGAAGGATTAGATGAGCTGATTGCGGTATATCACAATTGTACAGATGAGACAGCTAATATACTTAAAAGAAAACAGAGCAAATACCCCGATAAAATCAAAATCTTTGAATACCACCCCTATATCTATCCTATAGATTTAGCGGATGAACAATTTCAAGAGATCATGAATCTGCCAAAGGATTCGATTCATCTCCTTTCCGGATACACGAATTACGCGATTTCAAAAGTAACCTATCGCTATGCGATCAAGATAGATTCAGATCAGCTATTTTTTTCCGAATCATTCAAAAAATATTGTGATGCCTACCGCACCGAGCAAAAAGTCCGGATCAACCCTTTGGAACAACTAGCTTATAAGCTATATATATCTTACCTGCATAATTCTAAAAAGGGCAAAAGTCCAAAAAGAAAATGGCAAGACTGGTTAGCGATAAAGATGGCTCCTTTCTATTTCTCCTATTTGAAAAAAAGAATCAAACAAGATAAAATATTGGTATCCCTCTCTGGTATCAATGTGTTACAAAAAAACGGAGAATGGCTTACTTTTTTAGGAGACGAAAAGATAGACACAACCTACCGGGACATTCTATGCCCATTCAACGGAGTGCGAGATCTTTTCTTTTTCGAGGTCTCTGAAGAAATGACCTACCAAGCTTGTTATTTGCCAAAAGCTCCCGGCTACAATCAAGTTCTGGAAGTAATGTTTCACAATAAAAAGCTATTTGATGGTGGGCTGATATGGTTTCATTTACGTCCATGTCTTCAAAAGCACACTGAAACTTATCAATATTGGTATGAAAAAGCGAAGGATCGGTTCATTTCTCTAGAGAAATTCAAGAAATGTAATTATTCAAAGCTGAAAAGAAGAAAAAATTTATTCATATGTTCACGCTTTGAACCCATGTTTTCTTATTTCTATTCTGCGCAACGTCATTCAATTCCTTGGCGCACATTGGTAAATTGGAGGCAAGAGAAGTTTCAGGGAAAGGTGAGTCCACTCGATTTGGAAAAATACAAAATTGAATTTGATACAATCATACAAGAATATATAAGAAAAGCTATTCAAGAATATGAGGCTAGGGATACCCTAAGACTCATGCTTGGCAACCATTCCATAAAAAACGCATTGTTCGTATATATATTGTCTTTCATTTCGAAAGAACAAATGGATTATACACGTTCTCGTATCGCTGGAAAATCCATCGAGGAGTCTATTCGCAATATCTCTAATTTCTTGAATCATTTTGAGTGGATAGAAAAGAAAAGGAATACCACAAATAACTTTAATATAGACAGCCATCCTTGGACAAGGCTTTTATCTCCATATAAAAGATGTTGTTTGGTTTACCTAACAGACGAGGAAGAACTGGCTCATGTATCGACTTTTTTACAAGGAAAAGAGATTCCTATTCTATTATTATCCGAATATGAGATTCCGGATGACACAGAACTATCAGAGACAGTTACAGCTGTACAAGTTGAATTTTCCGAACAAAAGGTATTTGAGAATGATAGTATCGAACAAAATTTCCCTAGACTCTTCTCATACGCAAATACGTTTGAGACGATTTTACGAATCTTAAGCCCAAGTAAGGTTGTTTGTTTGGCATCAAGCAAAACTTATCAAAAAGAATTATTACTAGGCTTTGCAAAGGATTCAAATATAAAAATTGAGTTTTGGTAAGATGAAAACAGAAAAAACAAATAATATGGATATACTGAAAGTGAAAGACAATATGATCATTTATTCCTATAGGAATGGTCTAAAAACTTCTTTACATAGTGATTTGGTTGCACTTGTGTACAATAAACCCAACATTTGGCTGATATTTAAAGATGAAGAGGTTTTAGTTCATGTAAGTATGCTCCAAATAGAATCCGTGTTGCAAAATAATTTTACAAGAATAAATCGGCAAGTTATTGTCAATATGAACCATGTATCTGAATTTATATTCAAAGATGGTTCGTATTGGATTCATTTGAAAAGAGGTTTGGAGTATAAAATTAGCGAACGTAGAAAAAAAGCAGTCCGAGAGGCTTTCCTTTTGTATGCTAATCCGAATAAGGTTTAATAAAGTGCACGTTCAGTAGCGAAAAATACGCATTTAGTAATAATGGCTTAAGTTAGTTTGACGGTATAAAAAAAAGTGGCTAACATTGGTATGTGAATTTTAAATAGTAAATATTATGAAAAAAGTTGGTAAAATCAAGTTGAATCAATTCGGTCAAGAAGAATTGGATCGACGTAAGCTAAATGCCTTAAAAGGCGGGTGTGGATGCACCAGTGGTGGTTGTGGTTGTGGAGGAAGTTCTGACTGGAGTTACTACAACAATTTTGGAGGTAGTAATACATCTTATCACTATTAATCGTTTTTTTATTCTAAAGCCAGAATTCTTTTCTGTCATGAATATGAATTTTGGTTATAAAAAATGCAACCAATAGATATTATATTGGTTGCATTTTACAATAACTAATTAGGTCTAATATGATACAATCATTTTTTTATACATCAGAGAATAAAAATCTATACATATACGATGATCAGAGCAGATTGTCTATGTTGGCACATCCGGAATTAAAGAAAACATCTGAAAAATTGACGGATGTTAATTCGTATTATGTAAAAAAATATGCCTATTTGAAAGCGCATGGATTCTTTACAAAGTCAAAACCAACCGAATTTGCGGTATTGGAAGAATCAATAGTTGAAGACAATATAAAGAATATCAAGCAAGTCGTATTTGAAGTGACTGATTCTTGTAACCTAAGTTGTACGTATTGTGCGTTTGGGGAATTGTATGATGGATATGATGAAAGAATCAGTAAGAAAATAGATACTCATAAGGCCATTCATTTATTGAAATTTATTTTTAACCATAAGCCTAAAAAGAAAAATGATAAATTGTCCATTAGTTTTTATGGCGGCGAGCCACTCTTGAATATGACGTTTATCGAACAAATTGTAGAACTTTCTAAAGAATTGAATCTTACCAAGCAATTTGATCTTGAATATACTATGACAACTAACACTAGGTTGCTTCATAAGTATATGGATTTTTTAGTTGCCAATAATTTCCGTTTGTTAATCAGTTTGGATGGTAATGAGAAATGCCATAGCTATCGAACATTTAAAAAAGACAACGAAAATTCCTTTCAAAAAGTAATTGAAAATTTGGATCGACTTCAAAAAGACTATCCAGACTATTTTCTAAAAAATATATCGTTTAATGCTGTTCTACATGACAGAAATACAATAAAGGAAATTTATGAATTTATTTATACACGATATAATAAAATACCAAGAGTATCAGAATTAAACACAAGGCATATTAGGCCGTGTAATAAAGATAGATTTAACAGTATGTATCACAGTGTGGCAGACAGCGATTCCGAATTCCGTAAGGTGAATTCTGAGTTGGCTCGTTTAACACACAAAAATTCGCTGTCATACATAGAGTTAACAAATTATCTGAAATATATTTCGATAAATTATTACATATCCAATATAAGAGAATTATTGTATAGTATTGAAAAGCAGTTGCCTACAAGTACTTGTACGCCATTCTCAAAAAAGGTTTTATTGACCAATCGAAACAAGCTGTTGCCTTGTGAAAGAATAGACTATCGGTATTCGATGGGAAAAGTGGATGAAGATATAGAATTCAATATACCAGAAATTACGCAGCAATACAATTTTTATTATAAACATATCCAAAAGTTTTGCCAAACCTGTTATGCTTATAAGTATTGTGGTTCTTGTCTGTTTCATATTGAAAATATAGATAAAGCAAATGAAGAGGGGTTTGTTTGTCAATACCATCAAAATCAGAAGGATTTTGAGAATAGTTTGAGAAATATTTTCACTTTCCTTGAAAAGTATCCGCAAGATTATGCTGAAATAGTAAAAAATGTAGTAATAGAATAAAGATTATGAAGAACGTATCCGATTATTGGTTTACTATTGAACCTTATGTGTTTGTTGATATAAAAAGTAAACATATTTTATTATATAATACACTTGATGGAGTTACAATCGAGTCAACGAATGAGAAAATTGTAGAGCTATTGCAAGAAACTCTTCAAGAAAAAAATTGCGGTGTCGCTTTATTGACTCACGAACGATATCGGCAGGAAGAGATTTGTTGTTTTGTTGATGAACTTCGTGAAAAATTCATGGGAGATGTAATAAATGTTTCTTTATCGGATGGCAAACCGGTTCAGATATTGCCCTTTTACAATTATTCAAAGGAACAGGAACTATACAAAAAAAATAATTTTTCTTCGTATAAAAATATACTGGAAAAACTATTTGAAATATCTTTACATATAGATGCGACAACTAATATAACAAAGTTAATTCATTTCTTGATAACGCTTCCGAAAAATCTGACATTTAATATTGTTGGTAATATGGAGGAGGTTCCCAATTATGGTGAATTATTTTCTTATCTGGATCACTGTTCTTCACCGAAAAATCTTTTGTGTTCCTACAAAAATATAATTGCTCTTCAACCGATTTTTGCGCATAATTTTTCATACCAGATTTCTGTTAGTTTTCCGATAGATGTGGAACGGTGGAATCACGCAATGAAAGTCTTGCTTAGTCAAGCTTTGCCGGTGGAATTTGTGTTTGAGGTATCATCCGAAGAGGATGTTCAGCAGTCGGAGCGACTCATTGAACAATATCAGATAGATAAATACAGATTAAAGCCCAATTATACCGGAAATAATATTCGCTTTTTTGAAAACGAAGTTTTTCTTTCGAAAGAGGATATTTTATCCTCTCCTATGACCATGAAAGATTTTTTCGCTCGCCAGGCCATGAATTTGTATGACTTTGGAAAAATCACCATTCTGCCTAATGGGGATGTGTATGCCAATCTTAACCACCCTTCGTTGGGAAATATCCATGTCAACAATATCCAAGAAATCTTACACAAAGAAGTTGAAGAGGGCAAATCGTGGTTTCGTGTTCGTAATCAAGCCCCCTGCACGGATTGTGTTTATCAATGGATTTGCCCGTCTCCATCCAATTATGAGATAGCTATTGGACGTTCCAATCTTTGTCATGTAAAAGAATAACAGAGTAAACAAAATAATATGCAAATGAAAACATTCATTTTTATAGGAATAACCACCCTGTTTGCAATGACAGGGTGCAGAGGCGGTCATTCTTCGACCGATGAGTTTATAACCGTGGATGTAGATGAAGGTTATTCAACTAAAAAAGAACTGGTCCTGCAAGACTTCATGGATGTGGAATACATTCCTCTGGAAACAAACGATGAGTTTATTAATCAGGGATATGTACAAGCGGTTGGTGAAAAATACATAATAGTGGCAAATTATAATAATGATGGGAATATATTCGTATATGACCGGAGCGGAAAGGCCATCCGTAAGATAAACCGTAAAGGACAAGGAGGGGAAGAATATATAAATTTTAGATGTGTTACGTTGGACGAAGAAAACAATGAAATATTTATAAATGATCACTATAAGAAAAGAATAAAGGTTTATGATTTAGAGGGAAATTTTAAACGCAGTTTGAAGCAGAAAACAGAAGGTGACTCTCAGTTCTATTGGGAAATATTCAATTATGACAAAGAAAATCTGATTTGTTACGATGAAATCAATGCTGAGATACCCTTCCTGCTCGTATCGAAGCAGGACGGGAGCATAACCAAGGAAATAAGACCTTCCTTTAAAGAGAAGAAGTACTTTTTTCAAGTCTTACGGATGGAAAATAGTACAAGAGCTGCCGGACCGGGATCTTACAGCAGAATCACTCCGTTTAATGGTAATTGGATGCTATTAGAACCCTCATCAGATACGATCTACACATTGATGCCCGATTGCAGTTTACGTCCGTTTATCGCACGAACGCCACCTATCCATACCATGGATCCGGAAGTGTTCTTGATTCCGAGGTTGATATCCAATCGCTATTATTTCATGGAAGGTATAAAAAACGTATATGATTTCAGGAAAGAAGAAGGATTCCCTAAAACCTACTTTGTGTATGATACCCAAGAAAAGGAGTTTTCTAGGTATATTATATACAATGGAGATTATACTTCTAAAAATGAATTCTATATGGTTATGCTGACCCCTATCAATGCCCAAGGTGAATCATGGGCTACCCTGAACGCTTTCGATCTTTGCCGGGACTATCAAAAGGGAAAGTTGAAAGGCAAACTAAAAGAAGTGGCCGCGACATTGGAAGAGGATGACAATCGGGTGGTAATGTTGGTGAAATCTAAAAAGTAAAAAAATATCGCAATGTCGGAAAACAATACTATTCAAATAAAAAAGGATCTGCAACAAATTACCGATATGCTCTTGCTTAACGGTACATTAACCGAATGTCCTGGGTTGGTACATGGTAAGATGGGAATCGCTATTTTCTTTTTTCATTATGCACAATATACAAATAATATGTTGTTTGCTGATTATGCTATGGACTTGATTGATCAAATATTGAATCAATTACATGTCAACAGTCCAGCAAATTATAAAAAAGGGATAGCTGGTATCGGTGTCGGATTCGATTATATGATCCGAAATAATTTTCTGGACATTGAAGATGATATTTGTGAGGATTTTGATGGAAGAATGTATCGGGCTGTGAAATATGATCCCTGGCAGGATTTCAGCCAATACAACGGATTAACTGGCTATGGGCGGTATTGGATGACACGTCTGAATTTCCCTACGCCCGCAATGCAGGCACGTGAATGTCTAACATCTATTGTTAAATTGATCGAAGAACATTTACCGGATATATCTGCAGAAGAGCAAATTGATGTGTATTGCTTTTTATATGATTTGCAAGAAATATCCGGTTCTGATCGTTACACTGGGCTTTTGGAACAATGTCGGAGGATATGGGGAGTACAATCACCGGATTTAATCCAAGCTATTCCACGATTAAAGGAGTCGGTCGTTGGTAATATTGCGCGCGTTTATCTACATCATCGTTATTTGCACGAACCGATACACGACAACGTTGATATTACTTTGAAACAAATTCCGGATTTGGAAATGGGAAAAGCTCCCGTTGCTACAGGACTTCTTAATGGATATGCAGGTGAGGGCATGATACGGTTGGCCGCATTGGATCGAGCAAATATATCATGGGTGAATCTATTGTAACTCGCATTGAATATGAATTTATATATTTTCAATCAAACCCGGCGTGGAGCGGTATTTGGCGTAGGCACTTATATCCATGAATTGGTTACCGCCTTGAAAGGCCGTGATATAAATATTTGTGTCGTAAATCTAATATCCGAAAAGCCTCAAATACAAACAGAATGGATAGATGGAATTCAATATTGGCACTTCCCTTTAGCCATATCGGATCAACGAACGACAAACGACCAAGAACAATGGGATTTGTATTATCGGAATGTCGTTTATTTGCTTCGACTACATATCAAAGACAAAGATAACTTGATATTTCATCTGAATTTTTTTGAAAGCGGGAAATTGGCAGAAGAACTGAAAAATGCGTTTGATTGCCAACTTGTAGCAGTCTCTCACTTTTTCGATTGGGGCTTTACCATTTATGACAATCCCGAACGGTTATCCCGTATTTTGAAACAAAAGCATCCGGATGCGTTGGAGAAAAGGCTGCAAACGATGTTTGAGGTGGAAAGAACCTATTATTCGACAGTAGACCACATCATTTGCATGACACGCTATATGAAAGATATTTTGTGTAAGAATTATGGCATTGATATCGCTAAAATATCTGTAATTCCAAATGGCTTACAGGATATGTCCGATAGGTTAGACTGCATAGCTCTTCGTAAGAAATGGAATTTATCGGCAGAAGAAAAAATAATACTTTTTGCCGGTCGCTTTGATGAAATCAAGGGAATACTTTTTTTGATCAAAGCCTTTCGAAACGTCTTAAAAATTTATTCGAATTGCCGTCTCATAATGGCTGGTAGCGGTAATTATGATATATGCTTCCAAGAGGCTAAAGATATTTGCACGAAAATAACATTTACCGGATTATTGAATAAAAAAGACCTGAATGAAATCTATCAAATAGCAGACATTGGGATTGTACCATCCTTATTCGAACCATTCGGCTATGTGGCTATTGAAATGATGATGCACGAATTGCCTGTGGTAGCCACAACTACATCGGGATTAAATGAGGTGGTTAATAATGCTTGTGGGTTAAAAATACCTCTTACCATACTATCTGAAAGTGTGGAAATAGACGTTATGTTATTGTCGGAAAAGATTATATACTTGTTGCAACACCCAATCGAAGCCAAACTAATGGGACAAAACGGACGGAAAAGGTATCTTGACAATTATGCTTCGGAAATATTCCGTATCAATATGGTAAAAACATATAATTCTTTATTTCAATAATGAACCTATATATTTTTCACACATCGAGCGAAGCAGCGGTATATGGGATTGGCACCTATATTCGCGAACTAACCACCGCACTTCGTCATAGCAAGATTAAGGTATGCGTGGTAAATTTAAGGGCGCACGTACCTCAAATGCAAATGGAGGAGACAAGCGATGGCATAAAGCGATGGTATTTTCCGGAGCCTATAGAACAAATGGCGACTGATCTCCTAAATGATTTGTATTATAAAAATATTGTATACCTGCTACAATTATACATTGAGGATAAAAGCAATCTGATATTTCATTTGAATGCCAACCATAGCAGTAAATTTGCAAAAGAATTAAAAAAGGCGTTTGATTGCAAGATTGTATTGACTATACATTATTTCGATTGGTGTTTCAAACTGTTAGGCAATTTGACTCATTTTAGGCAATTATGTAAAACGCAGGAAACGGTTCAGAACCGTGAGGATATAGAATATTTGAAAGAGGAGTTCCAAAAAGAAAAGGAAACTTTTGACGTAGTGGATCATATTATTTGTCTTTCGAAAAAGACAATGTCTGTATTGCAAGATGATTACAAAATAAAGCCGGATAAAATCACAGTCGTATATAATGGGCTTACCGATAGTAAAATCAGTGTTGAAAAATCAGCGTTAAGGAAAAAATATGGTATATCCGATGCTCCAATTTTTCTATTTGCCGGAAGATTAGACTATATAAAAGGATTAAAATATGCTTTAAGGGCATTCAAAATAGTATTAAAGACGCATCCGGAATGTCGTTTTATCATTGCCGGAAATGGAGAGTTCGATGTCCACTTGATCGAATGTGATGATATTTATATGAATGTCATCTGGACAGGGTTGATAAACAAAGAGAAACTTTACGAACTATATACAATAGCTGATATGGGGATTATGCCATCGTTTCACGAACAATGTAGTTACGTTGCCATAGAAATGATGATGCATGGATTACCAATCATAGGTAGTACTTCTACCGGTTTATATGAAATGATAGAGAATAATATTACCGGCTTACACATTCCTGTGATGGAATATGCAGATAAAACAGAAATTGATAGTTCACTATTGGCTGAAAAGATGTTATACCTACTCCAACATCCGATTGAAACCAAGCAAATGGGGCAAAACGGGCGTAGAAAGTATCTCAACAACTATTTTATAGATATATTTCGCAAGAATATGTTGAAAATGTATGAGTCATGTTGGAATCGTGATGAAGGTAAGATTAAAGTTTTGATCGTAACCGGCCAGAGCAATCATAATTGGGAAGTCAGCCACCTTGCGATTAAGCAGATTCTTGAGAACTCCGGACTTTTTACGGTCAATGTCGCCATATCGCCTAAAACAGGAAAGATCATGTCGAATTTCGACCCTGATTTTTCTTCCTATCAGTTGGTGATACTTGATTATAACGGTGACAGATGGCCAGAAAAAATGGAAAAATCTTTTTTAGAGTTTGTGAAAAATGGAGGTGGCGTGGTGGTTTACCATGCCGCAAACAATGCTTTCAAAGATTGGGAAGAATATAATCGGATCATCGGCTTTGGGGGCTGGGGTGGACGTGAAGAGACGGCTGGTCCCTATATCTATCGGCAAGACGGTTACTTGAAGTATGATGATAAATCTTCCGGATGTGCCGGTTCACATGGTTGCCGACATGAGTTTGTACTTCATTGTGGCAATCCGGAGCATCCAGTGACAAAAGGCCTTCCTGCTGCATGGTTGCATGCACAAGATGAATTGTATGACCGGATGCGTGGGACGGGTATTATCAAAGATGTCTTGTTTTGGGGATATTCCGATCCTACAACGAAAGGATCCGGACGAGATGAATTAGTAATGTTTACGGTCGATTACGGAAAAACACGTATCTTCCATACGACTTTGGGGCACGCCGGAAATTCGCTTGACGATAATATAGCCATGCAATGTGCCGGCTTTCAGGTTACATTGCTTCGCGGTGCCGAGTGGGCTGCTACCGGACAAGTGACACAACCAGTTCCGGATAATTTTCCAACCGAGACAACCATATCTTTACGTAAGAACTATAAGTAAAATATATAACATGCAGATCGCACCGAACTCTATTTTAGGTAAAAGCCACGGGCATACAGCTCCATCGGACAAACTGAATATAGCTGTCGTTGGTATTGGCGGTATGGGAATCACCAATATCCAGCATGTTTTTGAGACAGAAAACATCGTTGCTCTTTGTGATGTGGACTGGAAATATGCAAAGCCGGTCTTGGACTGTTTTCCGAGAGCTGGGAAATATAAAGATTTTCGCCGGATGTTTGATGAGATGGATAGGGATATCGAAGCGGTTATAGTGGCGACTCCCGATCATACGCATGCCATTATCGCTGCTACCGCTATGACATTGGGCAAACATGTGTATGTCCAGAAACCGTTGGCACATTCGATTTATGAGTCAAGATTGCTTTCCCGATTGGCTTCCGAATACAGGATTGCCACGCAGATGGGAAACCAGGGAGCTTCCGGCGAGGATGTCGATTGGGTATGTGAATGGATATGGAACGGTGAGATCGGTGAAGTGAAGAAAGTGGAAGTGGCGACCAATCGCCCAATGTGGCCGCAAGGATTGGAAACGCCAACCAAAGCGCACAAGATTCCGGCGACATTGGATTGGGATTTGTTTATCGGGCCAGCTCGAATGAGGCCGTTTAACAAGATATACCATCCTTGGAACTGGCGTGGTTGGTGGGATTTCGGAACCGGTGCTTTGGGAGACATGGGTTGCCATGTTTTGCATCCCGCTTTTAAAGCGCTTAAATTGGGGTATCCTGTATCTGTGGAGGCGGCATCCTCCCCTTTGTTCATCGATTGTGCCCCGCAGTCAGAATATGTGAAATTCGTGTATCCAGCACGAAAGAGGATGGCGAAAGTGGATTTTCCGGAAGTCGAGGTACATTGGTATGATGGTGGATTTATGCCCCAACGCCCGGAAGGGTTTCCACAGGAACGTCCGCTCATGGGGATAGCCGGTGGATTGACGATTTTCCATGGCACGAAAGATACGTTGATTTGTGGTTCTTATGGTCTTCAGCCATGGTTGTTATCTGGGCGTGTGCCAGATGTCCCCAAGACAATTCGCCGTGTAGACCGGGCGATGGATGGTGGTCATGAACAGGATTGGGTACGCGCCTGCAAGGAAAGTCCGGAGAACAGGGTGAAAACAAAGTCGGATTTTTCAGAAGCAGCAGTATTTAACGAAATGATCTTGATGGGAATATTGGCTGTCCGTCTGCAATCATTGAATAAAATATTGGAATGGGACGGGACGAACATGCAATTTACAAATATCAGCGACGATGAAAAAATCCGACAGATGATCGTAAATGGTTTTACAATCAAAGCGGGGCATCCTTCATTCAATGCAAAAATGTCAGATCCGGTTCATGCGAAAGAATTTGCTGCCGAATTGATCAAACATACTTATCGTGCAGGTTGGAATCTGTCGGAAATGTCATAATTTGCATAAAATGGTTTATTTAAAATCTATCCAAGCACAGGTTTCTGTAATTATGTTTCAATATTATTACTGTCCGCTAAAACTTAACAGTTTGAAAAAGTAAGCCACCGATAGAGCGTAAGATATTGTTAATCCGATTCAGTACCTTTGCCTCCACACTTAAAAAAGTAAGATTATGGAAAGTAAAGATTATTTCGAGAAGGTTATGCAGGGTAAGCATCAACAGAAGTACACTTGTAGATTTGTATTATAACAACATGGGGCAGCTGGTATCTGGAGTCCGAAAAGGATGATCTGGGAATCAACGACCCGGAAATAAACGAACTATTTGACCTTTTGATAAGTGACCCACAAGATAGCGAGGAGAAACAACATCCATTGCTAAGCCTGTGCCGAAATTATGTAAATAACGGATAGAATTCCATTCATCGCTATAAGTTTTGAACAAAAAGAAGGGATCACGAGAAAAAATAACCTATTTTTGTGACTAGGCATAATTGAGCGAACGTATCGCCCTAAGTGTTTAACCTTAAATCGTAAGAATAATGAAATGGATAATCACAATTTCAGCGATCCTCCTCTTTGCGTTAGCGGGATGTGGAAAAGATAAACAATCAACAAATGAACTCATCACAGTTGATGTTACAAAGAATTATCCTGAAAAGGAATTGACACTACAGGATTTCATGGATGTGGAATACATCCCATTGGAAACAAATGATGAGTTTGTTACCCAAGGCAAAGTAATGGCCATTGGTGCAGAAGTTATATTAATAACCAACTGGGCCAACGACGGGAATTTGTTTGTTTTTGACAGAAAAACCGGCAAAGCCTTGAAGAAGATAAACAGGAAAGGGCAAGGTGGCGAGGAATATATAGGTATTACGGAGATTGTTCTGGATGAAGCAAACAAGGAAATATTTGTCATAGCCTATACCGGAAGTAAAATCTCAGTATATGATCTAGACGGAAATTTTAAAAGGAGTTTCAAAGCCGCAGGTACGGAATCTCATGTAAATACATTTAATTACGACCGGGAAAATTTGATCTCTTATGTACCGGATAATAGTCTGGAAAACCCGTCAAACGCCATACCTCCATATTATTTAATCTTTTCCAAACAGGATGGAAGTATCACCCGGAAAATATCAATTCCTTTTGATGAAGTTAAAAGCCCGGTCGCAAGAGACGGGGAAAACTGGGAGAACTGGGCCGCTCCAGTTCCAACCGCCATGTATCAAATAGTTCCAGATCATACCAATTGGGTACTTATGGAGACATCATCCGATACCATATACCACTATTTGCCGGATGCTAATACGACAATCCCCCTTATCGTAAGAACCCCCTCCATACACTCCATGGATCCTCCTGAAGTATTTCTTATACCAACCGTTTTTACCGACCGTTATTATTTCATGAGCCTGTTGAAAGCGGAATTTAATTTTGAAACAGGGAGAGGGTTTCCAATTTCCGGTTTGATGTACGATAGACTGGAAAATTCTTTATTCATACCTAAAATATACAATGGTGATTATACCAGCAAAAGAGAAGTGGATATGACGTCGAGACCTTTAGATCCGGAATTCGTAATCGGACAGTCATTGCAAGCCCACGAACTTGCCGAGGCTTACGGGAGAGGAGTACTGAAGGGCAAACTGAAAGAGATTGCGGCTAAATTGGATGAAGAGTCCAATCCGGTGATTATGCTGATAAAACACAAGAAAAATAAATACTAGCATGAAAGTAAATTTAATTTCAGCAGTCCTCCTCTTTGCCTTAGCGGGATGTGGAAAAGATAAGCAATCGACAGACGAGCTTGTCACGATCAATGTTAGCAAAGATTACCCAGAAAAGGAGCTAATCCTTCAGGATATTATGGATGTAGAATATATTGCGCTGGAAACAACTGACGAATTTATCACACATGGTAATGTCATGGATATCGGCGAAAAATTTATAATAGTAAAAAACAACACAAACGACGGGAACATATTCATTTTTGACCGGAAAACGGGGAAAGCTATACGGAAAATAAACCGTTTAGGACAAGGTGTCGAGGAATATCCGGGGATTGCAGGAATTACACTAGATGAGGAAAACAATGAGCTATTTGTTACACATACAGGGAAAATATCAGTATATGATTTAAACGGGGACTTTAAAAGAAGCTTTAATTTCCTAGACCCCGAGAGTGACTACCTTAAGGTTTTTAATTATGACAAGGATAATCTGATCACTTATGATAACAAAGGCTATGGAATGGTGGCAGACCAACAGCCTTATCATTTGATTATCTCAAAGTATGACGGAAGTATTATCCAGAAAATTACAATTCCTTCTAAAGAACAGAAAACACTGGTTATATTCGGAGATAATGATCAAAAAGTAATTCCTACTTTTTTTGCTACAACCGCCACTTCCGATAATTGGATACTTATGAATCTCTCATCCGATACCCTATATTCCTATTCGCCAAACGGTCATATTAAGCCTTTTATCGTGAGGACACCCTCTATATATTCCATGGATACAGAAATATTTCTTTTTGTAGAGGGGGTGACAAGCCGTTATTATTTTATGAGAACCGTAGAAAAAAAACTCGATATTAAAACGAGAAAAATACCGGTGAGTAGGTTGGTATACGACAAACAGGAAGATTCTATATTCAAATATCAAATATATAATACTGATTTTTTATATCAAAGACCGATCTATTGGATTTCATCTATTAATCAAGATATTGCGAACTGGTATCCCTTTGATGCGCCTGAATTGATTGAGGCTTATAAAGAAGGGAAGCTCAAAGGCAGGCTAAACGAAATCGCGGCGAAATTAAATGAGGATTCCAATCCCGTCATAATGCTGATCAAGTATAAGAAATAAGAACTAAATCATGTCTATATCCTAATGTTTTAATTTATGCTAAGATCGTTTCCACATTATCAGCAATTGGATTCTATGGACTGTGGTCCTAGCTGCCTCCGTATGATCGCCAAGTTCTATGGCCGTGTGTACTCGATCCAGAACTTACGGGAGAAAGCCTTCATCACCCGGGAAGGAGTCTCCATGCTGGGTATCAGCGAGGCGGCGGAAGCGATCGGGTTCCGAACACAGGGCGTGCGGATCACGGTGGAGGAATTGGAAAAGGAATGTCCCCTACCCTGCATACTGCACTGGAACCAATGGCATTTCGTGGTTTGCTACAAGATAAAGAAAGGGAAGTTCTACATAGCGGACCCGGCGGCGGGACTTATCACCTATACGAGGGAGGAGTTCAAGCGGTGCTGGGTCAGCACCAAGGTGGACGGACAGGATACCGGGACGGCGCTCTTGCTGGAACCGGGGCCGGAGTTCTACGGGATGGAGGACGAGAGGAGAGACAGGAAACGTAACCTCGGATTCTTTTTCCGATATATATCGCCCTACAGAAGGGAGATGGCACAGCTCGTGCTGGGCATGGTGACAGCCAGCGTACTGCAACTCATCCTGCCTTTCCTCACGCAGAGCCTGGTGGATACCGGAATACGGGACAACAACCTAAGTTTCATAACCTTGATCCTTATATCTCAATTGGTGATCTTTATCGCCAAGCTATCCGTGGACTTCATACGGAGCTGGATATTGCTGCACGTAAACACGAGGATCAATATCGCCTTGATCTCCGATTTCCTCGCCAAGCTGATGCGCCTGCCCTTGCATTTCTTCGATACCAAGATGGTGGGCGATATCATGCAGCGCATCGGAGACCATGACCGCGTCGAGGCTTTCATGACGGGGACATCCATCAATACGCTCTTCTCTTTCGTCAACTTCATCGTGTTCGGGTTCGTGCTGGCCTATTACGACTGGACGATACTGGGACTCTTCTTGGTAGGTAACGGGTTATACGTGGCGTGGGTACTCGCCTTCATGAGATGGAGGAGGGAGCTGGACGTAAAGCGTTTCTCGCAGGCGGCCGGGGAGCAAAGCAACCTATTCCAGCTCATCACCGGAATGCAGGAGATCAAGCTCAATAATTGCGAGACCAAGATGCGATGGAAATGGGAACGGATACAGGTAAAACTTTTCAAGATAGGGATCAAGGGGTTGGCGTTACAACAATATCAGCAACTCGGGGCGGTCTTTTTCAACCAGACCACGAACATACTCATCTCCTTCATCGCGGCACGGGCCGTCGTGCAAGGGGATATGACGCTGGGTATGATGATGTCGGCGACCTACATCGTGGGGCAGCTCTCCTCACCTATCGAGCAATTGATCGATTTCTCACGGTCCTTACAGGACGCGAAGATCAGTTTGGAGCGGCTCGGCGAGATACACGGGAAGGAGGACGAGGAACAGGTAGGCGGGATAAGGCTGAATGTTCTCCCCGATGACAGGACGCTACGGCTGGAAAATCTCAGCTTCAGCTATGACGGGGCGGACAGGGATTACGTGCTGGAGGATATCAACCTGACGATACCCCATAACAGGGTGACCGCCATCGTAGGGGCCAGCGGGAGCGGGAAGACGACGATCGTGAAACTCCTGCTCGGTTTTTACAACCCCAACAAGGGGGACGTGAGGATCGGCGATACCTCCCTCAGGAACCTGAACCCGCACGTATGGCGTAGCAAGACCGGTTCGGTCATGCAGGATGGTTTTATCTTCTCGGATACGATCGCCAACAACATCGCCCCCGGCGAAGAGGTGGTGGACAAGGAACGCCTGCTTCATGCCGTGACGGTGGCGAATATCCGGGATTTCATCGATTCGCTCCCGCTGGGCTATAATACGAAGATCGGCATGGAGGGCAATGGAGTAAGCCAAGGGCAGAGGCAACGGATCCTGATCGCCCGGGCGGTGTACAAGAATCCCGACTTCATCTTCCTGGACGAGGCCACGAACGCCTTGGACGCAAACAACGAGCGGGAGATCATGGAGCAGTTGCACGCCTTCTACAAAGGACGGACGGTGGTGGTCGTGGCGCATCGACTAAGCACGGTACGTGACGCGGACAAGATCGTGGTGCTGGACAAGGGACGCATCGTGGAGGAAGGGACGCATCAGGAACTCACGGCCTTGCGGGGGACTTATTATAAGTTGGTGAAGAATCAGTTGGAGCTTGGGAATTGAGAATTGAAAATTAGTTGGAGAAGAGAAATAAGGACATAGAACTGAGGAGCGAGGAGGTACAGGAGGTGATGGGGCAAGTGCCGGCCTGGATCGTACGGTGGGGGATAACGCTGTTATTCCTCGTGGTCGTGACATTGCTGGTGGGAAGCTGTTTCTTCAAATATCCTGACGTGATCACGGCAGACATGACATTGACGGGGCAACATCCCGCGACGGCGGTAGTGACACGGGCAGCGGGAAAGATACAGGAGCTGCTCGTGAGGGATAATCGCCCGGTAAGGCAGGGGGATTGGCTGGCGGTCATAGAGAATCACGCCGACACGGACGATGCCATCTATCTGGATAAGGCGTTGGAACGATCCGGAAGCGACGTGGATAGCCTGGACAAGGCATTATCAAAGTACAAGGAGCTATCGCTGGGTGATATGCAAGCGGCTTACTCGGGACTACTCTCGGCGCTCCATGCCTGCATCAATTACAGGGAGATCGATTATTATCCGCAAAAAATGACCTCCATCCGCAAACAGATAGCGTTGTATAAGGCTTACTATAACGAGACCGAACGGCAGCGGAAGACCCTCTCGGAGCAATTCGCCTTGACAAGGCGGCAATACGCCCGGGATTCATTATTGTATAGCCGGTCCGTGATTTCCTCCTACGAGCATGAGACCGCACGGGCTTCCCTGCTGCAAAGCCGTTATTCGCTGGAAGGGGCGGCAGCCTCGGCCGAGAATCTCCGGATACAGATCGGGGAGCAAGAGCAATCCTTGCTGGATCTGACGCTGGAGCGGAGCGAGAAAGAATTTACGCTACGGCAGGAATTACAGACCGCCCGGGAACAATTGCTGAACAGCATGAACGAGTGGAGGTTACGTTATTGCCTCATCGCCCCGGTAGGGGGTGTCGTAACTTTCACTAAGTACTGGAATGAGAACCAGTATATCCCATCCGGAGAGGTGGCTTTCACCGTCGTGCCGCAAGGCGAGGGCCGGCTGGTGGGGAAGGTGCGCATACCGATAGCACGCTCGGGAAAAGTCCGGAGAGGCCAGCGGGCGATCGTCCGTTTCTCCAATTTCCCGGATCAGGAGTTTGGAGTGGTAAATGGCGTGGTATCGAATATCTCATTGGTCCCCACCGACGAGTACTATACGGCGGATATCGATTTTCCAGAGGGTCTGAGAACCAATTACGGTATCGACCTGCCCGTCTCGCCCGAGACGCAAGCCTCCGCAGAGATCGTAACGGAAGAATTACGCCTGATCGAACGATTCTTCCTCCCGATCAAACGGATCGTGAAAGAAGGATTTTAGTGTAATATTATCCTTTCTTTCCTATGCGTTTATCACAGATGTCACGAGTGACAGAGTTCGCCGCAGACTATGTCATTCAACTTCTATTACAAATTCTTACAATTAAGATAGCTCCTTATGAAAAAATTTTATTTTATTACGCTTAGTTTTTGAAAAAACTTATTGTACCTTTGCCCTAATCACTCAATAAAGGTATAACCATGACAACTAAGTTCTTGCTCTCGTCCGATGACAATACTCGCAGTGGCCTTCTGAAAAAGAAGATCATACATTATTATATGGCCAATGGAGACGCTACTATAGCGGAGGTATGTAAAGAAATGAATCTCAGTATCCCCACCGTCACTAAGCTAATTAGCGAATTACAAGAGGACGGTTATATACTCGACTTTGGAAAACAAGAGACTAGCGGAGGGCGTAAACCTAGTATTTACGGGCTCAATCCCGTATCCGGCTATTTTGTGGGCGTAGATATACTGAAAGATCAACTGAATCTAGCCATATTAGATTTTAAGGGAGATAAGATCCGCATTGAGCAGAATATCCCTTATACACTCGAAAACACACCAGCCGCTTTAGACCATCTTTGCGAATGTATCAATGAATTTATAAACTCGTTGCCGATCCCAAGGGAAAAGATATTAAGCATTGGCATTAATATATCCGGACGGGTAAATCCTTTCGCCGGATATAGCTATAGCATTTTTTACTTTGAGGAGAAGCCCTTGTCTCAAATCCTTGAGGAAAAACTACATATAAAGATCTATATAGAGAATGACACCCGTTCCATGGCTTACGGCGAATATCTTCAAGGAGTCGTAAAAGGAGAAAAAAATATCCTATTCATCAATATATCTTGGGGATTAGGTATCGGTATCATCATAGACGGCAAGGTTTATTTCGGGAAATCAGGCTTCTCCGGAGAATTTGGGCACTTCAGCTTCTTCGAGAATGAGATTCTTTGCCATTGCGGTAAAAAAGGATGCCTCGAGACTGGAGCTTCCGGTTCTGCCCTATACCGTACCCTCCTTGAGCGGTATAAAGAGGGTAGCAACACCATATTGGCCAGTAAAATCGATGCCGGGGAATACATCGGGCTCTCTGACTTGATCGACGCCATTCACAAAGAGGATATGCTATCCATTGAGATACTGGAGGAGATCGGTTTTAATCTAGGTAAAGGAATAGCCGGATTGATGAACATTTTCAATCCGGAACTGGTCGTACTGGGCGGCCCCTTGTCGCAGACGGGAGAATATTTAAGCCTACCTATTAAAAGTGCCGTCAGGAAGTACTCTTTGAACTTGGTAACCCGTGATACACAGATCAAAGTATCCAAATTAGGTGAAAGAGCGGGTATATTAGGAGCCTGCCTGCTATCTCGATCTAAAATTCTAGGTATGATTTAATATGTATTTCAAAGGAATTAAATAAAAAATAAATAATTATTTCATTTTCTCGATAAAACACTACTGTATTATTAAATTATTTTATTTATATTTGCATCATAATTAAAATTAGAGGTTAAAACTCATAAAAATAACGCAGGTATGGATAAAATTAAAGGACTGATCGATGCTCCCTTCACTCCGTTCCATGAGAACGGGGAAGTTAATTACGAGCCAATTGAAGCTTATGCGAAACTTCTTGTGAAAAACGGACTGAAAGGCGTGTTCATCAATGGTTCTTCCGGAGAAGGTTATATGCTGACAGAGGAAGAACGCATGAAATTGGCCGAGAAATGGATGGAAGCAGCTCCGGAAGGCTTTAAGGTAATCGTGCACGTAGGTAGCACATGCGTTAAGTCTAGCCGTAATTTAGCGGAACATGCTCAAAAGATCGGCGCTTGGGGTATTGGCGCTATGGCTACCCCTTTCCCTCGTATCGGTCGAATTGAGGAATTGGTAAAGTACTGCGAGGAGATCGCTTGCGGCGCTCCTGCCTTACCGTTTTACTACTATCATATCCCTGCGTTTAACAACGCTTTCCTCCCTATGCTGGATTTCTTAAAAGCAGTAGACGGGCGTATCCCTAATTTCGCCGGTATCAAATATACATACGAGAGCTTATACGAATACAATCAATGTCGTTTATACAAGGATGGTAAATTCGACATGTTGCACGGACAGGATGAAACGATTCTTCCTTGCCTTGCGATGGGTGGAGCGCAAGGAGGTATCGGTGGTACCACAAACTATAACGGAAAAGAATTAACCGGTATCCTAGAGGCTTGGGCAGCCGGTGACTTAGAGACAGCTCGCGAGAGACAAAACTTCTCTCAGGAGGTTATTAACGTTATCTGCAATTACCGTGGTAATATCGTCGGAGGAAAACGCATCATGAAATTGATCGGATTAGATCTCGGCAAGAACCGTACCCCGTTCCGGAATATGACGGACGAAGAAGAGGCCGCGATGAAAGCGGAATTAGAGGCTATCAATTTCTTTGAAAGATGTAATAAATTCTAAGGTATGGCAGCGTTTGACAATTTATCTAATCCATCGGAATATCTAGCTTATTGGGGCAAGACCTATCGGAATGAGCTTCTTTCCAATATTCTTCCTTTTTGGATGAAATACGGACTGGACAAAGAGAACGGCGGTTACTTTACTTGCGTAGACCGGGATGGTACTCTGATGGACTCTACTAAATCCGTTTGGTTCCAAGGACGATTCGCCTTTATCTTGGCATATGCCTATAATCACATTGAGAAGAACGAAGAATGGCTGAGAGCCTGTAAAAACGGTATCGATTTCATCGAGAAACATTGTTTTGATACGGACGGACGTATGTTCTTCGAGGTAACAGCGGCAGGCATCCCTGTACGTAAACGCCGTTACGTATTCTCCGAGACTTTCGCAGCGATCGCCATGGCCCACTATGCATTGGCATCAGGTGACAAAGGCTATGCCGAGAAGGCCGTGAACTTATTCAAGCAAGTATTGCACTATAAGAATACCCCGGGATTATTGGAGCCTAAATTTCGTGAAGGTCTCGTGGCGAAAGGCCATTCTTTCTGCATGATACTGATCGATACGGCGGCACGCATCCGTGAGGCCATAAACGATCCCATACTTACACAACAAATCGATGATTCCATAGCCGAGTTACGCCGTGATTTCATGCATCCCGAATTCAAGGCTATCTTGGAGACAGTAGGACCCAACGGTGAGTTTATCGACTCTATCGCCGGGCGTACCATCAATCCCGGCCACTCCATCGAGACCGCATGGTTTATCTTGGAAGAGGCCAAATACCGAGGATGGGACCCCCAACTGAAAGAGATGGGTTTACAAATCCTCAACTGGTCTTGGGACTGGGGCTGGGATAAGACGTACGGCGGAATCAACTATTTCAAGGATTGCAAAAACTTCCCTCCCCAAGAGTATTGGCACGACATGAAGTTTTGGTGGCCACAATGCGAGGCGGTTATCGCTACGCTTTACGCCTACCAAGCGACTGGCGACGCCAAATATCTCGAAATGCACAAACTAATAAACGATTACACATTTAATCATCTCCCCGACAAAGAATATGGGGAATGGTATGGCTACCTACACTTCGATGGTAGTGTCTCTCAATCTGCCAAAGGCAATCTATTCAAAGGTCCGTTCCACATTCCTAGAATGCTTCTCAAATGTAGTTTACTCTGCGACGAAATTCTTTCTAAATAACTTTATCTAAAATACTGAAAATTGGTCAATTGACATCAGGGGTCACAACCGTGGCTCCTAATGTTTCTAAGGCTTTGTTTTCCTTTTTATTTTCCTCAATCAAATGAAAAATAAGAAATTATATCCTTGGATCGTAGTCGGTTTACTATGGGTTGTCGCCTTACTGAACTATATGGATCGCCAGATGCTATCAACCATGAAATCAGCTATGATGGTGGATATCGTGGAACTAGAGTCTGCGGCGAACTTCGGACGTTTGATGGCAGTCTTCCTCTGGATCTACGGATTCATGAGCCCTGTAGCCGGTATGGTGGCAGACAGGGTAAACAGGAAGTGGCTAATCGTGGGTAGCTTATTTGTCTGGTCCTTCGTGACTTTGATGATGGGGTATTGCACGGATTTCAATCAGATCTATTACCTACGTGCCTTGATGGGGGTCAGTGAGGCCCTGTATATTCCTGCCGGATTATCGCTTATCACAGATTATCACCAAGAGAAAACACGGTCATTAGCCGTAGGTATCCATATGACAGGTCTATACGTAGGCCAAGCCTTGGGAGGATTCGGAGCTACGGTGGCCAGCGCTTATACGTGGGAAACGACTTTCCATTGGTTTGGTATCATCGGCATCGCTTATAGCGTGGTCTTGATCATCTTCTTACACGATAAGAAAGATCATGTCGAACAAGCCGTAAAACTGGAAAATTATCCGAAAGAGAATCCGATTTCCGGTGCGTTTAAAGGATTAGGGATGTTATTCACGAACATCGCTTTTTGGATCATTCTTCTTTATTTCGCCACGCCGAGCTTACCGGGTTGGGCGACAAAGAACTGGCTCCCTACCCTATTCGCTGAAAATCTCTCGTTGGATATGTCCGAGGCCGGTCCGTTATCTACATTCACGATCGCTATCTCTTCCTTTATAGGGGTAATCGCCGGAGGTATTTTATCCGATAAATGGATCCAGCGGAATGTCCGGGGACGTGTATACACAGGCGCCATTGGTTTGGCATTAACGATACCCTCTCTCCTATTACTAGGATTTGGGCACAACTTCCCGATGATTATCGGCGGTGGTCTTTGCTTCGGTATCGGTTATGGTATATTCGACGCCAATAATATGCCTATCCTTTGCCAATTCATCTCCCCCCGTTATCGGGCTACAGCCTATGGAATTATGAATATGACCGGTGTATTTGCCGGAGCCGCCATCACGGATATACTAGGAAAATCTACCGACGCTGGTAATCTTGGCCATGACTTCGCCATGCTAGCCGGATTGGTACTCATCGCACTTTTAATCCAAGTGATCTTCTTACGTCCGAAAGTCGCTAATATGACCGACGAATGCTAATTAATCTCATCCAATAAACTAAATAAACAACAAAAAAGTAATTCATTATGAAGAAGAATCTACTGCTCTTAATGCTTGCGCTCCTACTTCCGGCATTTATGTACGGACAAGAGCAGACAGTCTCCGGAACAGTGCTGGATACCTACAACATGGGTGTCCCCGGTGCGTCTATCGTTGAAAAAGGCACGACAAATGGAACGATTACCGATTTCGACGGTAATTACACTCTCACCGTATCCAACAAGAACGCCACATTAGTATTTTCTTTCATTGGGTACAAGACACAAGAAGTTCCAGTAGCCGGAAAGGCCAAAGTAGACGTGATCCTACAAGAAAACGCCGAACAGCTAGACGAAGTAGTGGTAACCGGTTACGGTGGCTCACAAAAGAGAGCGACCTTGACAACCTCTATCTCTAAATTGGATAACGCCGTACTGGAAAATGCAGCTATGGCCAATGCCGGACAATCTTTACAAGGTACGGTTTCCGGTTTACGCGTAGTAAACATAAGTGGCCAGCCGGGTAAAGACCCCAATATCGTACTTCGTGGTGGAGCTACCATGACCGGAAAAGACAATGGAGCTTTGGTAGTGGTAGACGGTATCGTTCGTAACTCTTTGGCAGATATCAACCCTTCAGATATCGAGTCCATCCAAGTATTAAAAGATGCTGCCTCAACGGCCATTTATGGAGCACGTGCGAATGGCGGTGTAATCCTTGTCACGACCAAACGGGGAAAAGAAGGCGTAGCTTCCGTTTCCTATAAATTTAAAGGAGGAGCAAACTTCGCCCGTACAGGATATGATTACTTGAACGCAGAGGACTATATCTATTATAATCGCTTAGGATACAAGCGAACCGGACGTTCGGGTATCGATAACCAAATGGGCTATGGAGTTGGTAACGATTTATTCGACATTCGCTATCTAGATGACACGACGAAAGGTCTGTTAAACGAAGGTTGGCAACAAATGACAGATCCCAATGATCCTACAAAGCAACTTTTATTTAAGGATTATTCAGGCCAATTGAAAGATGCAGCTTTCAAAGACCCCTCATTCACGCAAGATCATTATTTGAACATTACAGGCGGTAACGATAAGGGTACTTTCGCTGCTAGTTTAGGTTATTACAAAGAAGATGGTTTGATCAAAGGTACTAGTTACGAACGCTTCTCCGGAACGTTAAACGGTTCCTATAAAATATTCCCGATCTTAACTGTAAACGGCGGGGCGACTTACACTTGGTCTCGTACGCCGGGATTATGGATCGGTCAATACGAGTTCTTCTATCGTACGATGAGCCAACGCCCAACTTGGAACCCCTATATGGAAGATGGATCTCCCGCTTCCGGTTTCGGTACCGGTGATGGTAATCCTCTTTACTACAAGGACAAGCTAACGAATACAAAAGGAATCCGTCGTTCAACATACAACATAGGTTTCGATTTGCAAATCATTCCCGAGAAATTAGTATTAAAGGCTAATAGCGCTTTGTATCACGTAGATAATCAAACGGATAAATTTGATAAAGCCTATCAACAACAGAACTCTAGCACACCGAACCTAACGCGCCAGGCTGAAGCGAAATATGTAAAGGAAAATCAACAGCAACATAGTGTGACCTTGACATATTCTGATAGTTTCAAGGACAAGCACAATTTGGAAGCCATGGTCGGCGGTGAGTATTTCAATTGGCATCAATATACGTTAAACGCCAAGACTCAAAATTCACCTTCGGATGATATCCCAACCTTGAACGCAGGAAGTAACCGTACGTATTCATACAGTTACAAACAAGGCTATCGTATCCTTTCCGGCTTCGCTCGTGTAAACTATAACTACAACCTCAAATATCTGTTGTCTGTTGTAGCTCGTTATGATGGTATCTCCAAACTGAGCGACCACCGTTGGGGGTTCTTCCCGGGTGTCTCCGCAGGTTGGAACATCATGGAGGAAGATTTCTTCAAGGACTCCAAATTAGCGGATATTATCTCGAACCTGAAACCACGTGTCAGCTATGGTGTAAACGGTAATGTAAACGGATTAGGCTATTATGACGTATACGGTAGTTACGGACAAAAAGACAAAGACGGAAATATCATAACAAACTACAATAATTCCGTTGGTTTTTACAATGACCAATTGGTTAATAGCGGTTTACGTTGGGAGCAAAGTAAGTCTTTCGAAGTAGGTCTGGATATAGGTTTCTTCAATAACCGCTTAAGCATTATCTTAGACTATTATAACCGTACGACTTCCGATTTGTTGACTGATCTGGATTTGCCTAATTACACGGGATTCAAAAGTATCAAAACCAACTTAGGAACACTGCGTAACCAAGGTTTTGAGATGGAGGTAAAAGCTAACATCTTAAATAATGTAGGAGGTTTCAGTTGGGACGTAACAGCTAACTTATCTACGGTAGCCAACAAGATCATCAAGCTTCCGGCAAACGGAAACGAGAACAACCGCCAAGGTGGATACCAAGTATGGGATCCGAAAAAAGGCGAAGTCGTTTGGGTTGGCGGAAAACAAGAAGGAGGAAAGCTGGGTGACTTGTTCGCATTCAAGCAAGATCACATTTTCAAAGATTGGGATGACGTAAAAGCAAACGCAAATAATCGTTATGACGCCATTGGTGAATTATATGGTCCAGCGGCATGGGAAGCCCTGAAAGACAAAACCGGAAAACAACAAATCGAGCCGGGTGACGTATGTTGGGCCGATTTGAATGGTGACGGTGTCATCAACAATCTAGACCGTGTGAAGGTAGGCAATATCTTCCCGAACGTAACAGGAGGTTTCTCTACCACCGTTTCTTACAAGGATTTCTCTTTATACGCCCGTTTCGACTACGCATTAGGCCATACATTGTATAACGACTTGGCCGCACGCTCTATCGGACAATACCAAGGTTCATTTAACATCATCGACATGGTTAAACAAAGCTGGTCTGAAGAGAACACGAATACGGATATCCCGAAATTCTACTATGCGGATCAATTGAGCAAAAAGAATATCACCCGCTCCAACAACGGACTTACGGCTGTAGATAACAACAGCTCACGATTCTATGAAAAGGGTGATTACTTGGCACTTCGCGAGATCACATTGACATGGAACTTACCGAAAAGATGGATCAATAAAGCGTTTATGTCAAACGCCTCTGTTTATGTCACCGGACAAAATCTGTGCTACTTTACCGGTTATTCCGGAGTATCACCAGAACCAGCCGTAGATACCTATTATGGTCAAGGCATCGACAATGGTAGATATCCGACTCCTAAGACTGTCCTTATGGGTGTATCTGTAACTTTCTAATTAACGCATAAAAATTAAACATCATATGAAAAAGATATTTATAACCTTTATGGTGGCTGTGTCCTTGTTGACATTCAATCGATGCACCTCGTTGGACATGGAGCCAGTCAGCAGTATTTCCGATGCTAACTATTGGAAATCATCGGACCAATTCAAGGCATTCAATACAGGTCTGCATTCCTTGCTTCGCTTACGTAGCTATAATATATTCGTACTGGGTGAACCACGTGCCGATATTTATGGCGACCAGCCTTTCGGAGGTGAAGCCACTCAAGGCGTAGAACGATATCCGTATAATACGATCAACGCTGAATTTACGGGCATCAGCAATTTTGGAGATTTCTATGAGACAATCAACCAATTAAACCTCATGATCCGTAAGACCAACGAGACTACCTTATTAGATGAAAATGAGAAGAACTACTTCTTAGGTGAAGCATATGGTATGCGTGCGTATATTTATTTCCATCTATTACGTTCATGGGGAGATGTAATTTTGGTAACCGAACCTACTCTAGGTAACGAACTGGATATCTCTCATTTGGAAAAAGCGGCGTCTCCAGCAAGTGAGGTCATGGACCAGATCAAGAAAGACATTGACGCTTCCGTCAATGCTTTCGGTAGTGATTATTCTTACAAATATGGAAAAGGCTACTGGTCTAAATCAGCCACATTGATACTAAAAGGTGAAGTTTATTTATGGAGTGGTCGCCAAATGGGTGGAGGTACAGGAGATTATTCTACCGCCAAGGCTGCTTTGCAAGATCTTCAACAAAACGGCAACCTAAAGCTACAGGATAAGTTTACTGATGTATTCGCCTATGGGAATAAGGAGAATAGCGAGATCATCTTCGCTTTCAAGAGTATCAAAGATGAATTCACCATGTGGAAAGATTATAATTGGCGAAACAACATGGTTCCGCAACGTGAATACATGGCAAACTATTGCGATGAATCAGGAACCCCATTCATGGAAATTCCGGGTTATAATTTCCACGGTTTAATGCGTTACCAAGTTAAGAAAGATCATTACTGGAAGACTTTCCGCGAAAATGATTCCCGTCTGACAGGAACCTTGAAAGCTGTTTATCAAAAACAGGAAGACGGAAGCATAAAGTACATCGCTCCATTCGCATACAAATTCCAAGGAACAACATTGGAGGGTAGCAACGAACGTAACTGGCTGGATGATTATCCTATTTACCGTTATGCCGATGCCCTGTTACTACTAGCCGAGGCTAAAGCTCTCTTAGGAGAAGATCCTTCCACGGAGATCAATGCCGTACGCGAGCGTGCTTACGGTTCTGAATATTTCAACGCACATAAAAACGAGGTC
The DNA here is from genome assembly GCF_056640955.1 of Parabacteroides sp. KHUB-02. Classification (NCBI taxonomy): domain Bacteria; kingdom Pseudomonadati; phylum Bacteroidota; class Bacteroidia; order Bacteroidales; family Tannerellaceae; genus Parabacteroides; species Parabacteroides sp. KHUB-02. The sequence continues at coordinate 3,639,440 of NZ_JBWQEV010000001.1, forward strand.
GCTTATCCGAATGACAAGGGAAGTTTCTATAACGATAACCCATTTGAGGGGGGCGATGAGAACGTGATGGAAGCTATATTGAAAGAACGGCTGCGCGAGTTCTTCTTCGAGGGCAAGCGTTGGTATGACTTGAGACGTTTCGGTAATCAATATGTCTTGAAATACACGACCGCACAAGAGTCCCGTCTTTTGTGGCCGATCAACGAGGATGCATTAACAAACAATCCAGCATTGAAACAGACTCCCGGATACTAATCGTACATAGGTTTAAGGCGATTGGATATAACTAGGTTTTTGGCACGAATTCCAAAGGGGCTTTGTTCATATGAATGAATATCGCTACCTTTGGAATTCACATATCTATTAATTTCAACCTACAAACAAAAAACATCATGAAAAAAACTTTCCTGTATTTCTGCCTTCTTTTCATCGTACAAACGGCTTTTGCGGCAGACAGTCTTTATGTGCGAGAGCAACAAATCCCCATCTTGATAGACCGGATCGACAATGTACTTTACGAGATGCGGATACCGGCCCAAAAAGGGGATGTATTAAACGAGATCACGATACAGATCGGAGACAATGTCAACCTGTCGGACATCCAAGCGATACGTCTATTTTATAGCGGAGTGGAAGCTCCTTCCCGCAAAGGGGAACATTTCAGTCCCGTTACGTACATATCCAGCCATATACCGGGAAATACCCGTAAGGCTCTTGAATCTTATTCCGTACGGCAAGATGAGGTTACCGCCCCCTTGTCGCGCACGGTAAAACTAACCTCTAAGCAACCGATGCTTAAAGGCATCAACTATTTCTGGGTAAGTATCCAGATGAAGCCTGAGACTTCCTTATTGGCAAAAGTAGCGACTACGATACCTAACGCCCAGATCAACAACAAACCGATCGACATCACTTGGAAAGGAAAGGTGGACGAACGCCATGTAGGTATCGGCGTACGCCAAGCCGGGGATGACGGATCGGCGGCCTTCCGCATCCCGGGATTAGTGACGACGAATAACGGAACATTACTCGGAGTCTACGATATTCGCTATAATAGCAGCGTGGACCTGCAAGAGAAAATCGATATCGGAGTAAGCCGCAGTACCGATAAGGGACAAACTTGGGAACCGATGCGAGTAGCCATGACTTTCAAACAAACGGATGGCCTGCCCCACGGACAAAACGGCGTGGGAGACCCATCGATCTTGGTAGACGAAAAGACCAATACGATCTGGGTAGTAGCCGCATGGACGCATGGTATGGGTAACGAACGGGCTTGGTGGAACTCCATGCCGGGAATGACACCGGACGAGACCGCCCAACTTATGCTCGTGAAAAGTGAGGACGATGGTAAGACGTGGAGCGAACCGATCAACATCACGTCTCAAGTAAAAGACCCGTCTTGGTATTTCCTATTGCAAGGCCCGGGACGAGGCATCACGATGCAAGACGGTACCTTGGTCTTCCCGATCCAGTTTATCGACGCTACCCGTGTGCCCAACGCCGGCATTATGTATAGCAAAGACCGCGGGAAAACATGGCACCTGCATAACTTAGCCCGCACGAATACCACGGAGGCGCAAGTTGCCGAGGTAGAGCCGGGCGTATTGATGCTAAATATGCGCGATAACCGGGGCGGTAGCCGTGCCGTAGCCACGACAAAAGATTTAGGCAAGACATGGACAGAGCATCCTTCCAGCCGCAGTGCCTTGCAGGAACCCGTTTGTATGGCCAGCTTGATCAAGGTAAACGCCAAAGACAACATCACCGGCAAAGACCTTTTACTCTTCTCCAACCCGAATACGACAAAAGGGCGTAATCATATCACGATCAAGGCGAGTCTGGACGGCGGACTTACTTGGCCTACGGAGCATCAAGTCTTATTAGACGAGGCCGAGGGCTGGGGATATTCCTGTCTCTCCATGATCGATAAGGAAACGGTTGGAATCTTCTACGAGTCAAGCGTGGCGCATATGACCTTCCAAGCCATTAAGCTAACAGATCTTATTCCTTAGAGAAACAATCTATGAGATCAATACTGAATCTTATTCTTATTGTATATATAGGCATTTCCGGGTCTTTACAGGCCCGGAATCCTGTTTTATTGCCCTTGCCCCAAAAATACGTCCGGACAAACGCTTCGTTCCATCCGAAGGAAATCGCGGTTTCTTCCGAAGGGAAACTCCGTTCCATCCTAATGGAATTCTTGGAGGAGCTGCCGGTAAGCGTCCAACCGGACAGCCGATACAAGATAGAGGTTTCCTTGGTTGACAAATTGGACGGAATCCCCCTCAACTCCGAGGAGGCTTATCAACTAAGCGTCTCTTCCCGGGGCATAACCATCCGGGCAGTGTCCGAGCAAGGGGCTTATTGGGCGATACAGACCTTACGCCAACTGACCGAGCGACGAGGAAACCAATATTCCATCCAAGGTTGCGAGATCACCGACTGGCCTGCTTTCCGCATACGAGGATTCATGCAAGACGTAGGGCGGAGCTATATCTCCATGGAAGAACTGAAACGGGAGATCGAGGTACTTTCCCGCTACAAGATGAACGTATTTCATTGGCATCTCACGGAGAACCAAGCTTGGCGTCTGGAGAGCAAGATCTTTCCGATGCTGAACGACAGCTGCAATATGAGCCGTATGCCCGGAAAATATTACACGATCGAGGAGGCAAAGGAGCTGGTTCGCTTTTGCAAGGAGCATAACGTACTATTGATCCCGGAGATCGATATGCCGGGGCATAGCGACGCTTTCATCCGGGCGTTCCGTCATGATATGCAGGGCAAGGAGGGTATGGCGATCTTAAAACTATTGATGGACGAGGTTTGCGAGGTATTCGAGGAGGTTCCTTACTTACATATCGGTACGGACGAGGTAAAGTTTACCAATCCGAAGTTCGTACCCGAGATGGTCGCTTATATCCGTGCGAAAGGGAAACAAGTGATCTCTTGGAACCCGGGATGGAAGTACAAGCCGGGTGAGATCGACATGGAGCAAATGTGGAGTTACCGGGGAAAAGCGCGACCGGGCATTCCCGCGATCGACTCCCGTTTCCATTATATCAACCATTTTGATACGTTCGCCGACTTAATCGCCTTGTACACCAGCCGTATTTACAATGAACCGCAAGGAAGCCATGATTTGGCGGGTACGATCCTTGCCGTATGGCACGACCGGGTCGTACAGCCGGAGGACAAATTGATCCGGGAGAATAATTTGTATCCGAATCTATTAGCGATCGCCGAACGTTCTTGGTTGGGCGGCGGCTATCAATATTTCGATAAGAACGGAACGATGCTGCCTATCGATCCCGATAACGAGGAGCATAAGGCATTTGTCGATTTTGAGCGGCGGATGTTATGGCATAAAGAACATCATTTCCAAGGATACCCGTTCGCCTACGTCAAGCAAACCAACGTGAGATGGCGTATCACCGACCCTTTCCCGAATGATGGGGAACTGACCCGCTCTTTCCCTCCGGAAAAGGCGCTTCAGACGCAATATACCTATGAAGGGAAAAGCTACGGCACGCACGACGCCATCGGTGCCGGAATCTACCTGCGCCATGTCTGGGGACCGCTGGTTCCCGGTGTCTATAAGGACCCGCAGCCGAATCATACCGCTTACGCATGGACTTGGATCTATTCGCCCAAGACGCAAGACGTAGGGGCGTGGATCGAATTCCAGAATTACGGGCGCTCGGAGATGGATCTTCCTCCCTCACAAGGGAAATGGGATTATAAAGAAAGCCGTATCTGGGTAAATGATCAAGAGATAACGCCCCCCGTATGGACCGCTACCCACCGGGAGAAGTCCAATGAGATCCCACTGGGGAACGAGAACTGCGTAAGCCGTAAACCAACCCCGGTCCATCTGGAAAAAGGCTGGAACAAGGTGTTCATGAAGCTTCCGGTCGGTACGTTCAATACCCCCGAGGTCCGTCTGGTGAAATGGATGTTTACGTTCGTTTGCGTCACCCCGGATGGAGAGAAAGCGGTGGAAGGACTGGTTTACTCTCCGGATAAACAACTTAAATAACGTCTAATTCGGTTGAATGAAATGAGAAAAATAATAGGAATCTTATCCATCTTCCTCGCTTTCGCTCTCATGGGGCAAGCGCAAAGAATCAAGGTGGCTTGCGTAGGTAATAGCGTGACCTACGGCTACGGAATCGAGAACAGGGAAACAAACTGCTACCCGGCCCAATTGCAACAGATGCTTGGAGATGCCTACGAAGTGGAGAACTTCGGGCATAGCGGGGCTACTTTATTAAACAAGGGATATCGTCCTTATACCCAACAAGAGGCGTATCAAAAGGCACTGAGGTTTGCCGGGGATTACGTGATCATCCATCTGGGATTGAACGATACGGACCCTCGGGCATGGCCGAATTACCGGGACGATTTCGTTCGGGATTATCTTTCCTTGATCGAATCTTTCCGGAAAGCCAATCCGAAATGCAAGGTATGGGTTTGCCGTATGACTCCGATATCTCACCGCCATCCTCGTTTTAAATCCGGTACAAGAGACTGGTACTGGATGGAGCAAGCGCTTATCGAAGAAATCGCCCGGATAGCCGGCGCGACCTTGGTCGATTTGCAGGAAGGATTATATGACCGTCCGGATCTATTGCCCGACGCATTGCATCCAAACGCTGAAGGTGCCGGTATCTTGGCCCGCACCGTTTATGGGGCGCTAACCGGCGATTACGGAGGATTACAGCTTCCTGCCATCTATTCGGACCGGATGGTCTTGCAACGGGATCAACCGCTTCCTATATCTGGCATCGCCAACCAAGGGGAGAAAGTAACCGTTACCCTCGCCGGACAAAGGAAGGAGACCGTAGCCGGTACGAACGGGAAATGGACTGTCACGCTCGATCCCTTACGGGTAAGCGGGAAATCCTATACCTTAACGGTTTCTACCCCCAGCCGCACGCTGAACTATCGGGATGTAGTAGCCGGGGAAGTCTGGCTATGCTCCGGACAATCCAACATGGCGTTCCGGGTAAACGAGAGCGTAAAGGAAGAACAACAGCAACAATTGGATTACGTGAAACAACACTCGCAAATCCGTTTATTCGACCTAAAGCCCCGCTGGGAGACCTACGCCGTGGAATGGGACGCTTCCGTACTGGATTCATTGAACCGCCTGCAATATTACCACGACGCCCAATGGGAAGTATGCGACACGCGGAATACCGCACGCTTCTCGGCCATAGGATTTGCCTTCGGGCGTATGCTGGCCGATAGCTTACAAGTACCCGTAGGATTGATATTGAACGCTGTTGGCGGCTCGCCTACGGAGGCATGGATCGACCGGAAAACACTGGAATTCGAGTTTCCGGATATCTTACAGGATTGGACGAAGAACGACTTTATCCAAGATTGGGTACGTGAACGGGCGGCCTTAAACATCAAGCAAGCGTCCAACCCGCTCCAACGCCATCCGTATGAGCCTTGTTATCTGTTCGAGGCGGGTATCCAACCCCTTCATCGATATCCCATCAAAGGGATTATTTGGTACCAAGGAGAATCGAACGCCCATAATATGGAAGTACACGAACGATTATTCCCGCTATTGGTGAACAGCTGGCGCCAGAATTGGAACGCAGACCTGCCTTTCTACTATGTCCAACTATCCAGCATAGACCGCCCGAGTTGGACTTGGTTCAGGGACAGCCAACGCCGCCTGGCGCAAACCGTATCGAATACGGGTATGGCCGTTAGTAGCGATCGCGGGGATTCTTTAAACGTTCACCCTACCCGAAAAAAAGAGATTGGCGAACGACTGGCACATTGGGCCTTGAACAAGACCTACGGACATAACGTAATCCCATCCGGCCCTTTGTTCCGCAGCGCAACGTTTACCGATAACGCCGCCTATATCACTTTCGATTACGCAAAGGGCTTGAGAACTTCCGATGGGGACCCCATCCGTACATTCGAGATCGCCGAGCAGGAAGGACTTTACTATCCGGCGCAAGCCGTGGTAGAGAACGGGAAAGTAAAGGTGTGGAACGATCAAGTGACTCACCCGAAGCTGGTACGCTACGGCTGGCAACCCTTCACGAGAGCGAATCTTGTAAACGAGGCGGGCATGCCGGCCTCTACATTCCGGGCTATAAAAGAATAAGCTATGCATAATAAACAACAAATCACCGGTTGGCTGTTCCTCCTGCTACTCTGCGTAGCGGGATGCGGCCAGCCTGTATCTAAAAAACAGAACACCATGATAAACTGGACAAAATTACCGGATCTACCGGGAGCAGCCGATACGGCTTCCCTTGGCGTTTCCGCCCCGTTCGCCGGCATCCATAACGGCGTATTGATCGTTGCCGGAGGTTGCAACTTTCCGGACAAACCCGTCACCGAGGGAGGAGCCAAGCGATATTATAGCGAGATATTCGTCCTTCTTCCCGAAGGCTGGAAAGAGATCGACCGACTGCCTCGTCCCGTCGCCTACGGCGCTACGGTTTCCACCCCGGAAGGTATCGTTTGCATCGGAGGAAACAACAGTGATTCTTCCTTGGTAGAGGTCTCCCGCATCTCCTATAACCCCACGAAAGGAGAGGTAGCGGTTTGTGCCTTACCCTCCTTACCGTCTCCAATGGATAATCTCTCGGCCGCATTTACCGGACAGGAGATTTACGTAGCAGGGGGAAATGAGAACGGACAGCCCTGCCATACCTTCTTACGCCTCAACCTAGCGAATATCGAAAAGGGATGGGAACAACTACCGGACTTCCCGGGAGCAGCCCGTGTACAGCCGGTATTAGCGACCGGAGAAAGTCCCAACGGCACACGTATCTATCTAGCCGGAGGCTTCCAGCCCATCCTAAACGAAGAGGAACCGATCGTCCCGACGGATGTATTGGTATTCGACCCGGCAACTTTTACCTGGCAACAAGAGACCGTTCTTCCCCCGTTTAAGGACGGAACGAACCGTACCCTAACAGGAGGCTGTGCCGTGACTTTCCAAACGGATAAAATCTTATTTATGGGAGGTGTGAACTACGATTGTTTCTTAGCCGCCATCGCCCGACCGATCCATTTAGCGAAAGCGGAGGCGGCGCGAGATTCAGCGGCCATTACCCGCCTGCAAGCCGAAGCCAAGGCCTATATGCACCATCCGGTAGAATGGTACCGATTCAATACCACCTTACTTCAATACGACCTATCCACGAAAGCATGGAGCGATCTGGGCGAATATGAGCAGTTGGCCCGTGCCGGAGCGGGAGCGGTTATCCAAGATGGCCGATTAACCATCATCAACGGAGAATTGAAACCGGGTATCCGCACGCCGCAAGTGAATCAAGCGAAATTATAATAGGGATTTAGTGGGATCGCTGGTAAGTTTGCCAACGATCCCTGTTTACTTTTTCCACCCGATTTTAAGTATCCGGAGTCTATTTAGAGCATACGTATCCCAAGGTAAATCCTAGACAATAAGCACGTAAATAATGTTCTTATATAAATCATTGAACATAAACATCTTAAAAAGACGATTATACTTTCCGCAAAACACGTACGTGTTTTTGGAAAAAGTCGTACATGTTTTTCGGGAAACACGTACATGTTTTTACTGAATCACACGACAGGAAACAAGAGCGTATATGGAAATATACAATAAGCCTACCTTAAAAATAAGTATGCGATAACCTACACATCCGGATACGCCTCAAATTGCAGCACATTATTGGCCATGATGGGAAAAGAAGATTTCAATTACACAAAGGTACATAATTGCCATTAATTACATACCTTTGTGTAATATAATTTTGTATATGAAAATATATTTCGAAATATTCATTTTACTATTGATAAGTTGTTCAGGTAATCATCAACAACAAGAAAATGATATTCAACAAACAAATAATCAAGACAAGAAGAATTTAGCATATATAATAGACACAAATAAAGAAACAACTATTGAAAATAAGAACTTACAATTTCTCATAGAAAAAGATTCTATATTCAGAAAAGACTCTATATTCAAGATATTAGAAGAAAGGAAAATCCGTCTTGATCATAGTTTTTACAGGAAAACTGGAAATTTTGATTTTCCTCTATATTATGGAGGAAGCTATATAAATAAGAATAACCTATTATTCGTGAATATAGTAGATTCACTAGACAACATATATACAAAAAGTGATATTATAAACAGAATAGGTAATAAAGATTTCAAAATAAAGAAATGTTCGTATTCTCTAAAAATGCTCGGAGATACACTAAACCAATTAAATACAGTCTTTAATCGCAATAAGTACTTATTAAAGGAAAATCTAAAAACAAGTAATTTTGAAATTAATATAGAAAACAATGTTATATTAATATTACTAGAAGATTCTACTATGGAAAATATTCAAGAATTTAAAAGAAACATAATGGACTCGCCTCTGTTTCATTTCTCCCAGAAACCAATACTTTATTTACATTAAGTTTACATTTTTCTTTATCCTGCATCAATCAAGATCGTTTTCGTTTCTCCCTCGGCTAGATACGGGCTCTCGTTTGCTATTAAATTTCCTGTTCCAAATCATGTACGCTCATCAATCTGATGGAAAAGCACATCTTCATTCCTAAGTGCTTCTTTAAAACGACTAGCTTAAACCATCGTTTTAGCTATTCGTTTTCATCGCTTACAATTCTGGTAGGTAAAAATACGCTCTTTAACAACGTACAATGAAAGATAATTACAAAAGTCGGATTATGAAGAACTTATTTAATTACTGGTTTAAGACAAACAAGAAAAGCTTGTATGATCAATTAGGGAAAGAATTCAATGTCAGCGGCTTCCGTGTATATAAGTTAGCACACGGAAAAACCGCTCACTCTCATATGGATAGATTAATATTGGAGAAATTGCTTGAATTGAAGATTATCAGTGAAATCGGGTTCAGAATCTAAAGGTCCCCTCATTTCATACTTTCTTCTTTATAATTTATACGGACACCATAATTCGTATACACCCGGTCTAACCCCAACATCCCACTCGGATTAGGTTCGCCTTGCACTTTTCCGGACAGGATATCCTCGCTCATCGTGATCATGTCTTTTACCCGTTGAGGGGTTTCCTTGTTCATTCCGAAATAATGTCCGGGGTAGAGGTATTTGATATCATATTTCTCGATCACCGCACTCATCTTCTTACAAGTAGATATGAGCGTAGAGAAGTCAACTCCCAGCAATAGATTACCGGAGCCGAACGAATCGCCGCTAAAACCATAAGCGGCATCCTTATCCACAAAAGTGGTTGAGCCGGGAGTATGCCCGGGAGTAAAGACTATCTCTAGGATACGCCCACCTAAATCTAGGATTTCACCGTCTTCAAGGAAACAAACTTTGCCTTTATAATTCGGCATAAATTCCGGTATACATATTGTATCAGCCGGATTGATATAAATCTCCGGGAAATAATCGATAGCCGAGCCTGTATGGTCCGGATGCACATGCGTGGCGACCAGCGTAACCGGCTTATCCGTGATGGAAGCCACGAGCTTATCCAAATCCTTGATCTTTGTTCCGGCATCAATCAAGATCGCTTTCGTTTCTCCCTCGACCAGATACAGGCTCTCGTTCGCCATTAAATGACCTGTTCCAAACCATGTATGCTCATCAATCTGATGGAAAATCACATCTTCATTCTTAAGCACTTCTTTCTCCTCGATGCCTGCCGTCTGTGGCTGGCAGAATAAAGCGATCCTTGACAGGAGCAACAACATCATTAATAAACCTAGTTTTTTCATTATCATATTCATTTTTAATTGTAGAGACGTAGCGTGCTGCGTCTCCTTTCGCCTAATAGTATTAAATCGCCGCGATCTTCCGAAGGCTTGCGTCCCATTTCGGCTCGGCGTGGATGAGACGGATAGCTTCTTCCGGCGTGTCGGCTACCGCCCACATCTTGGCGTGCTGGGGACGCATGAAATTCTCGTTCATGGCGTTCCTCAAAAGTTCCAACAAGGGATCATAGTAATGATTAATATTGAGGATTACGATCGGATTGAGGTAGAGACCGAGTTGTTTCCAAGTGATGATCTCCAGAAGTTCCTCTAATGTACCGCATCCACCGGGAAGGGCGATCACCGCATCCGAGAGATTTGCCATGAGCTGTTTACGCTCGTGCATCGTCTCGACCTCAATCAACTCAGTCAAGCCTTTATGATACCAATCCTGCTCCACCATAAAATGGGGGATAACGCCCGTTACCGTTCCACCAGCCGCTAACGCAGCGTCGGAGACAGCGCACATCAAACCGATATTCCCGGCACCATTGACTACCCGTAGTTTTCGCTCCCCCAAAAGACGCCCCAATTCCTTGGCGGCGTCAAAATAAACCAAGGGAATCTTCGTGCTGGACGCGCAATACACGCAAACAGACGAGATGTTATTTATCTTCTTTTCTTCCATATCTTTTTATTCTTGATTTATATCGTAGCCAAATAAGGCGAAATCCCCCAGACAAGGATCATCGGGGAAGACTTTCGCCAATGCGTCCGTTATCTCACGGGCCGTACGAAGGGTAGCGGTTTTTTGGCCTGTCAAGCCCAAGCGCAAGGAGATCTGGTGCACATGCGTATCCAACGGGATGATTAATTGGCGGGGATGCACGGCTGTTCTCCAGATACCGAGATCGACGATACCATCCGTACGCACCATCCAACGCAAGAACATCGCCAGACGCTTACAAGCGGAAGTTCCGTGCAAGACCGGAATGCCATTGAGATCTGCAAAAAGTTGTCGCAACCGCAAGATAGGATCTTCGCAAGGACCGGCGGCGGCCATAGCGTCTTCCATACAGTCGTAGGTATCGTATATATCCTTTAGGCGACAACAAAGGAGATGCAGATCATGATAGGTATAAAAACGGTAAAAGGTATCCCGCCCGCAAACCGGGCGGTTCCGTAGGGGAGCGAAAGAAGTCTCTCCGGTACGGATAAACTCGTAAGGACTTTCGCCCATCAGCCGGTGTAGCTCTTCCGCTTTTTGGAGAATATGCGCCCTGCGACCGTAAGAGATCCACGCCGTCAGGAAAGCCGATATCTCAATATCCCGTTTCTCCGTAAACCGATGGGGGAATCGCACCGGATCATCCTTGATAAACGATTCCGTATTGTACGTTTTCGCCCATTCACGAAGTAAAGAGATGGTCTTTGTATCCATGTTATTTCTTCTTTAGAAAATATTGCCGCTCGGGTTCCGGATAATGCTCGATAGCATAACGAAGCGCCGTACGAGGAAGACGAGTAGCGTTGCGTTCCAAGAAATCGGTAAGCGTCTGCCGCTCCTTTTTGCCGACCTCACGCAGCATCCACCCAACCGCCTTATGCATCAAATCGTGTTTATGACCGATCAACCGTTCGGATAACTCCAAGGTATCCCCAAAATCATTCCGACGGATAAATGCCCACGTAGAGACGATCGAGATCCGTTGTTCCCATAAATTCTCGCTTTCCGCCAAACGGTAGAGGAGGGAACGATCTTTGTCCACCAAATACTCGCCGACGATATCCCGACAGGTTAAGTCTACCAAATCCCAGTTATTGCAACGCCGCATATTCTTCAGATAGAATCGGAAGATGGCTTCCCGCTCTTCCGGCATCACTTTCCGATCCTGGAAACGATAGACCAAAATCAGCAAGGCACATAGACGTGCCTCATGCCACGGACTATCCAGCAACAGCTGCAGCTCATCGAAAGGAGTCGCCTTATTAGCCTTCGCTATGCTACGGGTTTGCGGGACAACCACCCCGAGAAACTGATCGCCCTCGCCATATTGACCGGGACCAGTCTTGAAAAAGCGGCTCAAATGAACCGCCTTCTCGGGTGTACCGACCGACTGTAGCTCGGATAGGATAAACGCCGCCGTCATGGCCGGAGTACCCGTGATACGGGACGGTCGCCTTCCAAGAACCCGATCACGTTGTTGCATACCGTGCGAGCCATGATGATACGGGTTTCCGTCGTCTGGGTGCCGATATGAGGGGTTAATACCACGTTGTCCATTTCCAATAACTCGGGGAGAGGATAGTCTCCAAACTCGAATACATCCAGACCGGCACCATGAATCGTACCTTCCCGCAAGGCTTTTACCAAGGCATGCTCGTCTACCAACGGACCGCGGGCCGTGTTGATCAAGATAGCGGAAGGTTTCATCTGCTTGAACTCTTCCTCGCCGAGGATATGATAGGTATCGGGGGTGTAAGGGGCGTTCAAGGATACGAAATCGGCTTTCGCCAGAAGCTCTTCCTTGGAGACGTAGGTAACATTCAATTTGGTCTCGTCCTCGATGCAAAGCTGACGGCGATTGTGGTAGATCACATCCATGCCCAAAGCATTCGCCCGTTTCGCTAAAGCCTTGCCGATACGTCCCATACCGATAATACCCAAGGTCTGTCCGGTAACCGGCATACCGAGGTTCTCCAGTACACCGACCTTCATGTCCTTACCAAGCGTACGCAGCTTACGATCACATTCCGTGATACGCCGGGCGGTATCCAGCATCAAGCCTAAAGCGATATTGGCGGTAGGGGCCGTGACAGGATCAGGCGTATTCGCCACCGTCAAGCCTTTCTCGAGGGCGTAGGCCACATCGATATTATTATAACCAACGGCGTAGTTAGCGATCAGCCGCAATTTCGACGCATGGTCGATCAACTCTTTGTTTACCGGGAAATCGAACATGGAGCAGAGCACATCGTACTCCGGTATCATATCGAAAACCTCCTCATACGTAAAATCTCTTCCTTTGGGAAAGGTTACCTCGTACTTACTTTCCAACTCGGTAAATCCCTCGCGGAACATGTCGTATGTCACTAATATCTTCATCTTGGATCTATTTGTTATTCAAAAAGCAAAAATACAAATCAATTGGCAATTAATTCCTAAATTTGTGACCAATATATATTTATTATGGTACTAAACTATATTTGGATCGCTTTTTTCTTAATCGCTTTTGTAGTGGCTATCGGTAAATTGGTCATAGGTGGGGATACCGCTGTTTTTACCGAGATTATCAACGCTTCTTTCGCCTCGGCCAAGACGGGTTTCGAGATTTCGTTAGGATTAACGGGGATCTTGTCGCTTTGGCTGGGTATCATGAAGATCGGAGAGAAGGGGGGGGTGATACAAGCGTTCGCACGATTGGCGGCTCCCGTATTCAGCAAGCTTTTCCCGGATATCCCAAGAGACCATCCCGTGACCGGTTCTATCTTCATGAACCTATCGGCAAATTTACTGGGACTGGATAATGCCGCCACGCCAATGGGATTGAAAGCCATGCAACAGTTACAGGAATTAAACCCGAATAAAGAATCCGCCAGCAACTCCATGGTGATGTTCTTATGCATCAATGCCTCGGGACTGACCTTGATCCCGATCACCATCATGATGTACCGGGCGCAGTTAGGAGCGGCGAATCCATCAGACGTATTCCTGCCGATCATGCTTGCTACATTCACATCAACCCTAGTCGCTATTTTAGCGGTTTGCGTACGGCAGAAGATCAATATCCTCCAACGGAACCTAATCCTGTTTTTCGGGGGACTGGGGTTATTTATCGGAGGCCTGGTATGGTTATTCAACTCGATGGAACAGGAGCAAGTTTCCTTGTATTCGACTTTATTCGCCAACACGCTTCTTTTTACCATTATCTGCGGATTTATCATCAGCGGCATGCGTAAAAAGATCAATGTATATGATGCTTTTATAGAAGGGGCGAAAGAAGGTTTCCAGACTGCTATAACGATTATTCCTTATCTGGTAGCTATCCTAGTAGGTATCGGTGTCTTCCGGGCTTCCGGAGCGATGGATTTCATCATACAAGGCGTTCGTTTCGGCATTGCTTCGATAGGGCTCAACACGGATTTCGTGGAAGCGCTGCCTACCATGTTGATGAAACCGTTAAGCGGGAGCGGGGCTAGGGGCATGATGCTGGACGCCATGAACACGTATGGAGCGGACTCTTTCGTCGGTCGCCTGTCATCCATCGTTCAGGGCTCTTGCGATACGACATTCTATGTAGTTGCTCTTTACTACGGTAGCGTAGGTATCCGTAATACCCGCTATACAGTACAATGCGCCTTGTTAGCGGATCTGGCCGGGGCGATAGCGGCGATAGCGATGGCTTATCTGTTCTTTTAACATTCTATGCAATCAATAGATTTGAAATGAATCTATTTAAAATCGAATGATTACATTTGTAACGAAATTTCAATACGATAAATAGACCTTATGGCAATAGCATATTACGCCGAAGATATCGAGCTTCCGGCAATCAAGAAAAGAGCGGTTAGCGGCTGGGTCAAGGCAGTAGCCGAGACATACGGAAAGAAAACGGGAGATATCAGCTATATCTTCTGTTCCGACGAGAAGATATTGGAGGTAAACCGCCAATATCTCCAACACGATTATTACACGGATATCATCACCTTCGATTATACGGAAGGAAATAAGATCTCGGGTGACCTGTTTATCAGCCTCGATACGGTCAGGACAAATGCGGAGACTTTCCACACGGATTATAACGAGGAACTCCACCGTACCATCATCCACGGCATCCTGCACCTTTGCGGTATCAACGACAAAGGTCCCGGCGAGCGGGAGATCATGGAGGAGAACGAGAACAGAGCGTTAGCGATCTTGCCGGAGGAATGTCGGGGATAAAACATCGATCAATCCCAAAAACACAAATATGAAAACAGAAGACATACCTTACGATTACACGTATTGCTACGCCACGGACGAGCAATGCCCGAAAGCAGTTCATTGCCTACGTAGCCATGCCGCAAGGCTGAACGAGGAACAAGCGATCTCTCTTAATTCACGATTTACTGGAGATCAGAAACGCCATCCTAGATTGAATTGAATAACCCCATTATGATCTTTTCCCCTAAAATGATTGCTTCCACCTAATGAGTATTCCGGCTCCTTAAAGAAATGAGTACATCCTAAATTATAATTGGCGGAGATAACTAATCCCATATCAAAGGTATAGCCAAGCCCCATTGAAACAGAGAAATCGCAATTCCGGATCTCTTCTTTTTTATCACCGGAGAAATCGTACTCGCTCTGGTGCACCGGAGTAGGACCCGAGACGAAAATATAATTCGAAGCTTTCGCCCTTACATTAAAGCCAACTTGTGGGCCCGCGAAAAGATGGAATCCCCGATACAAATAAAATTTAGCGTAAATAGGAATATTTAAATAATCCGCCTTTAGCCGGGCTGTCTCGCCTTTAGCGTTTTCTTTTTGGTAACCTTGCATAGAATAATAAACACCCGGTTCTAAAGCAAACAGTTTACTAAAACGTATTTCCTCCGCCACACCAATATTTAACCCCGGACGCATGTCCGCAAAACTTTCGGGATAAGTATTTGCCAAATTCAAGCCAATCCTAGGAATAAAATGGAACTCTTGAGCATCGGCTCGCGACAAAGAAAAAACAAACAAGATAAACAGTAATACAACTTTTCTCATAACTCCTACATTTAAAACATATCTATATTTATAGATGATTTAAGATACATAAAAGTTGCACTCCCTATCTCATTACTTCACATTAGGGGAGGCACTTCTTCCTCCACCATGATGGTAGCAGCCTTGACAGCTCAAGCACCAAATATTACTCGATTAATAACGGCTCTTGTTTTCCGGAATCATATACGACAAACATAGAACCGTCTTTCTCGATCATAACGCCACGGCCTCGTTCCTTCTCCTTGTTTTCTTGATTATCGACATTCACGGCAATCACTTTATAATGATAGAAAGTCGTGATATCATCGAAAATGGTATGACCTACAAAGATGCGGTTCACATTATATTTCTCTAATATTTTCCGCAAATCATCCCGGTCTAGCGGATGATACTTATCCGCGCTACGTACCATACCCCGATACCAGATCGGTCCATACGTAGCGAACATAAAAGAAAGATCGGAGCCTTTATCTGCATTACGTTCTTTTTTCGTTAAGAAGAGGCCATCGCTCACGATCTCATTCACGGTAGGGATATCGTAATTCCTGTCTAAAAATTCCTTGCTCAACCCGGCATGGACAAACAGATTATCTCCGACCACTTGTATCGAGTTACGAGTTTTCAACCAGTGTCCCAACTCGCTTTTCTGCCAAAGCTCCGGATAGGTCATTCCTAAAGTATCCGCCAATTGAGTATATTTCTTCTTCACGTATCGCAAATCATTTCCCAAAACCATGGTCTCATGATTTCCGATTAAGAAAGTCACTTTTCCACCGGCATCTTCCGCTTCTTTCTCCAACTTGTAGATCAACCAATAGATAGGGAGTACGTCGACGCCCCGGTCAAAGACGTCACCGATTATCACCAATTGGTTGGCCCCGAAAATCCAATTATAGTCCGCATCGATCACTTTTCCCGCCTTTAACAAGGAGGCGAAACAAGACCAGTTCGCATGTGGATCTGAAAGAACAAACGTCTTCTCAGGTTGCACATCTTTCCATTCCGGACGAGAGACGGAGTGTATGGTTACCGGAAACAATCTCTCCCCGTTATCAGAAAACACCTCGAATGAAAAGGTGGTAGGTATACTTTTATAATGCTTATCCAATAACCGGCCTTTCCCGTCTACAGATATCGCACGCATACTACCATCATCCGCTTTCAATAGATAGGGACCATCGATCGATAACTTCTCGATCGCTTGACGAGGTTTCTTATCTTTCCCATAAACCGGACTGAAGCAAGAGGTCAGGAAAACAAGGAAAACAAGGATACGGCATTGAATAGAATTCATAGCAGCTTAAATCTTTAGTTCGTTAAACCTGAAAACAATGTATGTATTTATTATACAAATATAAACGAATTCTTTCACGAACACTCACTATCTTCGCGTAAAATAAAAGGGAATAAAAATGACTTTCAATTACGACGTAATAGTAGTAGGCGCAGGACATGCCGGCTGTGAAGCCGCCGCCGCCGCGGCGAATCTAGGATCAAAGACACTTTTGATCACGATGGACATGAACAAGATCGCCCAGATGAGTTGTAACCCGGCAGTCGGGGGAATCGCCAAAGGACAGATCGTACGAGAGATCGACGCGCTAGGCGGATATATGGGAATCGTGACCGACCAGACCGCTATCCAATTCCGTATGTTAAACCGTAGCAAAGGACCGGCCATGTGGAGCCCGCGTGCCCAAAGCGACCGTGCCCGTTTTATCGATTGCTGGCGGGGCATACTGGAGAATATGCCGAATCTATCCATCTGGCAGGATATGGTTCAAGAACTGATTATCGAGCATGGACAAGTCTGCGGCGTTCGTACGGGAATGAATGTCGTATTCCGTGCCGGAGCGGTGGTGCTTACGAACGGGACCTTCCTAAACGGCCTGCTTCATATCGGAAGAACCCAGATACGGGGCGGACGTATCGCCGAGCCTGCGGCGACCGGACTTACCGAGCAACTTATCTCTTTAGGTATCCAAACAGATCGCATGAAAACCGGAACACCGGTCCGTATCGATGGCCGGAGCGTTCACTTCGATGAAATGGAGAAACAACCGGGGGAAAACGATTTCCATAAGTTCTCTTACATGGATACCAGTCATCGTAAATTAAAACAATTGAGTTGCTGGACTACCTTTACGAACGAGACTTGCCATGATATATTACGGGAAGGTCTCCCCGACTCTCCTCTTTATAATGGACAGATCAAAAGTATCGGTCCCCGTTATTGTCCTAGTATCGAAACGAAAATCGTGACCTTCGCTGACAAGACGCAGCATCAACTATTCCTAGAGCCGGAAGGCGAGACCACGCAGGAATACTACCTGAATGGCTTCTCCTCTTCCCTACCCTTGGATATCCAGCTTCGTGCGCTCCAAGCGATCCCCGCTTTCCGTGACGTGCAAATCTATCGTCCCGGATATGCGATCGAGTATGATTTCTTCGACCCGACTCAGCTAAGACACAATTTGGAGACCAAACAAATCCGAAATCTTTTCTTCGCCGGACAGATCAACGGGACTACCGGATACGAGGAAGCCGGCGGACAAGGTTTGGTAGCGGGTATCAACGCCCACATCAATTGCCACGGCGGACAACCTTTTATCCTCGGAAGGGATGAGGCTTATATCGGTGTCCTTATCGATGATTTGGTAACAAAAGGCGTAGACGAGCCTTACCGTATGTTTACCTCTCGTGCGGAGTACCGCATCTTACTGCGCCAAGACGACGCGGATATGCGACTCACCGAGAAATCCTACCAAATGGGATTGGCCAAACAAGACCGCTACGATTTACTGCGAGAGAAAAAAGAGAGCCGTGACGCTATCATCCGTTTTGCGGAGACCTACTCCGTAAAGCCTCAATATATAAATAGCGGTTTGGAGAAACTGGGCACAGCCCCCCTATCCCATGGTTGCAAATTATTCGATGTCGTACTCCGTCCGCAGACTACCTTGGAGAACCTTGCGGATCTAGTTCCGGCCCTTCGTGCGGAGCTGGACAAAGTCCCGGCCTCTCGTAAGGAAGAGATCATCGAGGCCGCCGAGATATTGATTAAGTATAGCGGCTACATCAAGCGAGAGCAAATCATAGCGGACAAGATAAACCGCTTAGAGAATATCCGGATCAAGGGTAAATTCGATTACAATTCTATCCAGTCTTTATCTACGGAAGCCCGCCAGAAATTGACCCGGATAGACCCCGACACGATCGCTCAAGCGAGCCGCATCCCGGGTATTTCCCCTAGCGACATCAACATCCTTTTGGTACTGCTCGGAAGATAAAACACGAAATGTTCCACGTGAAACATATTAAAGGAGATATTCAAATGAATGAAGCTAAAACACTGGTTATACGAGGAAATCTGGTAGATATAATCAACAGGCGCACCTTTGGGGCAGAGATTTCAATTCAAAACGGGCGCATCAAAAAGGTAATCCCTACCGGACAAGATGAGGGATCTTACCTCCTCCCCGGCTTTATTGACGCGCATGTCCATATAGAGAGTAGCATGGTAACCCCTGCGGCATTCATTCACGCAGCCGTACGCCATGGCAGTATCGGTGCCGTGGCGGACCCTCATGAGATAGCGAATGTAATGGGTAGTGAAGGAGTCGAATATATGCTCGACAACGCGAAAGGGATTCCTTTCTACACATGGTTCGGTGTCCCATCTTGCGTACCGGCTACGATTATGGAAACCTCCGGTGCGATCATAGACGCAAACGAAACCGCTCGTTTGTTGGAACGAGAGGATCTACACTTCTTGGCAGAGATGATGAATTACCCCGGAGTCTTAAATAAAGATCCGGAAGTTATGCGCAAAATAGAAGCCACGAAAAACGCAGGGAAACCCATCGACGGACATTATCCCCTAGCAACAGGCCCCAAGCTAAAGGCATATATCGAGTCTGGCATTTCCACCGATCATGAAACCATCTATCTAGAAAAAGGCCGTGAAAAATGTGAGCTTGGGATGCATGTCCTTATTCGGGAAGGAAGCGCAGCGAAAAACTTTGACGCACTTCATCCGCTATTGAAAGAGTATCCCGAACAAATCATGTTCTGTACGGATGACGCACATCCTTCGTTTTTAAACAAAGGACACATAAATAGGATGGTAAAAAAATCGCTGGATTTAGGATATGATCTATATGATGTATTACGGGCCGCTTCCTATAATCCGGCCATGCACTATAAAATTCCCGCAGGTTTCTTACGAGAGGGAGACTCCGCCGATTTTATCCAAGTAAACAATTTAAAGAATCTAACCATACAGGCAACCTATATACAAGGAACCTGTGTATACGATGGAGAGAAATGCACGCTTCCTTTCCACAAACCTATACTCCGCAATAATTTCCACACGAAACCGATCCCATTAGAAAAGCTAACGGTAAAAGCGAAAGGAAAACAGATGCGTGTCATTGTTTGCGAAGACCGCGAATTAATCACGAAAGAAGAACTATATCCTGTACATACATTCGATGGATTTGTAGAATCAGATACAGAACGAGACATTTTAAAACTCGTCATTCTAAATCGCTATCAAACGGCTCCTCCCGCTATTGCCTTTATAAAAGGAACAGGGCTCAAGCTCGGTGCCATCGCTCAAAGTATTTCCCACGATAGTCATAACATCATCGCTATAGGTGTTACCGATTTCGAGCTTATGCAAGCGATCAATGCGGTAATAAAGGCTAAAGGTGGAATCGCAGTAAGCAGTATGGACGAAGTCACTCTCCTGCCCTTGCCGGTAGCGGGATTGATGAGCGACGAATCATTGGAAGAGACGAGCCGCCGTTACGAAGAGATCGAGGAAAAGATCAAACGGTTAAAGACACCGATGGATTTATTACAAATGACGCTTTCTTTTATGGGATTGCTGGTGATCCCATCCTTGAAACTTAGCAACAAAGGTTTGTTCAATAGCGAGACATTCCAATTTACTTCCCTATTCGTATGATAGCCGATAAAAACGAACATATCAAGACGATCCTATCGGTCATTCCGGAAAAGCCGGGATGCTACCAGTATTTCGATGAAAACGGAACGATTATATACGTCGGCAAGGCGAAGAACCTAAAACGACGGGTATCCTCTTATTTCAACAAGGTACATGACAGCAATAAGACCCGTGTGTTAGTCAAGCAAATCCGGGATATCAAATATATAGTCGTCGATACGGAAGAAGACGCGTTACTACTGGAAAACAACCTCATCAAACAGTATCGTCCCCGCTATAACGTTTTATTGAAGGACGACAAAACCTACCCTTCCATCGTGGTAAAGAACGAGTACTTTCCCCGGGTTTTCCAAACCCGGAACATCGTTCGGGACGGATCGCAATATTACGGTCCTTATCCCTCTTTGTTCACGGCGAAAGTGATGCTACAGATGCTAAAGGAACTTTACCCTTTACGCACTTGCAAATATCCCCTCACTCCCGAATCCATCGCACAAGGACGCTATAAGGTTTGTCTGGAATACCATATCAAGCGTTGTAAAGGGCCTTGTGAAGGCTTGCAATCATTGGAAGAATACCAGCAAAATATTTCCGAGATCAAAGAGATTCTGCGAGGCAACATCTCGCAAATTAGCAAACACCTCTATGAGGAGATGCAATCGCTCGCTGCCGAGCTCAAGTTCGAGGAAGCGCAAAAGATCAAGGAAAAATACGAAGTCATCGAGAACTACCGTTCTAAATCTACGGTCGTAACCCCGATGCTACATAATATAGATGTATTCACGATCATAGAGAATGACCATTCCGCTTATGTGAACTTTATGCATATCGGAAACGGGGCGATCGTACAAGCCTATACATTCGAGTATAAAAAACGATTGGACGAGACCAAGGAGGAATTGTTAAGCCTCGGTATTATCGAGATGCGGAATCGTTTTAAAAGCACCGCCCGGGAGATTATCGTACCCTTCAAGCTGGACATGCAGCTAGAGAATGTCACTTTCACCATTCCCCAAAGAGGGGATAAAAAGAAACTGCTCGATTTATCCGAGATGAACGTCAAGCAGTTTAAGGTAGACCGCTTGAAGCAAGCGGAAAAGTTGAATCCGGAACAACGGAATACCCGTATCTTGAAAGAGATCCAAGAGGCCTTGCATCTGGAAAAACTGCCCGCTCATATCGAATGTTTCGATAATTCAAACATACAGGGAAGCGATGCGGTAGCGGCTTGCGTGGTATTCAAGATGGGGAAACCGTCCAAGCAGGAGTATCGTAAATACAATATAAAGACCGTAGTCGGTCCGGATGATTACGCCTCTATGAAAGAAGTCGTCCGTAGGCGTTACGGGCGAGCGATCGAGGAGCAATCTCCCCTACCCGACTTGATTATAACAGACGGTGGAAAGGGGCAAATGGAAGTGGTTCGCTCGGTGGTAGAAGATGAATTAGGCTTGTCCATTCCAATCGCCGGACTAGCGAAAGATGGTAAGCACCGAACCTCGGAGTTATTATTCGGGTTCCCACCCGTAACCGTTGGCATGCGTTTGGACAGTCCGCTATTCCATCTGCTTACCCGGATACAAGACGAGGTACACCGTTTCGCCATCACTTTCCACAAGGATAAACGAAGTAAGACCCAGACAAAATCCGAATTAGACACCATTAAGGGTATCGGTGAAAAGACAAAAGTATTACTTTTACGTCACTTTAAAAGCGTAAAACGAATCAAGGAAGCAAGCTTCGAGGAACTGAAATCCGTGATTGGCGAGGCGAAAGCCAAGGCACTACAAGAGGGACTGGATGGAAAGCGAACAGAAAGCGAACAAAAATAGAACAAAAGCGAACAAAAAGCGAACAAGATGAGAACAGTTACACAACGTGTGCAGCACGCTTCCGTCACGATAGACGGACAGCTTAAGTCCAAAATTGGAAAGGGGCTATTGGTATTAGTCGGTATCGAGGACAAGGATACGCAAGAAGACATTGAATGGTTGGCAAAAAAGATCACCAACCTACGCATATTTGACGATGAAAACGGGGTCATGAACCGCTCGGTTATCGAAGCGGGAGGCGAGATCATGGTTGTCAGCCAATTTACCTTACACGCCTCTACGAAAAAAGGGAACCGCCCCTCCTACTTAAAAGCGTCTAAACCGGATATCGCCATTCCGATGTATAAAGCTTTTTGCGAAGAGGTAGGGCTTCAACTCGGAAAACCTGTACAAACCGGAACATTCGGAGCTGATATGAAAATTGAACTTTTAAACGACGGGCCGGTTACTATTATTATCGACTCTCAAAATAAAGAATAAGTATGGCAGATATAACCTTACAACAAGCCCAGCAAATGGTAGACTCTTGGATCAAGACCTATGGGGTCCGTTATTTCAATGAGCTTACCAATATGACCATCCTCACCGAGGAAGTGGGCGAGCTAGCCCGGATCATGGCACGTACCTACGGTGAGCAGTCTTTCAAGGAAAGTGACAAACACCGGGATTTAGGCGATGAAATGGCAGATGTCTTATGGGTACTGCTTTGCCTCGCCAACCAGACCGGAGTAGATCTTACCGCCGCTTTCGAGAAGAATCTCCAAAAGAAAACAGACCGAGATAAAGAACGACATATAAACAATCAAAAACTATAAGCATATGGCACATCATCACGATTGCGAATGTGGACATGATCATCATCATGAACATGAACACGAATCAAATTCCGTACAGATAGACCGTTATCATGAAGCTTTCAATAAGTTTGAGCCGGCCCTGCCGGATACCCAGACCACCGAGGCTGTAAACGCTCTTTTAGAGAAACATTTCCAAGAAAACTTTACACCGGAAGTATTGAAAACGATTCATGGTTGCATCGACTTGACCTCATTAACCAGCCTGGATACCAAAGAAAGTATCTGGAAGATGGTAGACACGGTAAATGATTTCGAGGGAACTCGTCCGGATGTCCCGAACGTAGCCGCTATTTGCGTCTATCCCCTATTCGTGGAAACGGTTAAGCAGGCACTTACCGCACAAGAGATTAAGATCGCGTCGGTTGCCGGAGGTTTTCCTTCCTCACAGACATTTACGGAAGTCAAGATCGCCGAAACGGCCATGGCAGTCATGCAAGGAGCCGATGAAATCGACGTTGTCATGAACCTAGGCTATTTCATGGAAGACAATTTCGAGGAACTGACGGAAGAATTACAAGAGATCAAAGAGAGCTGTCGCCACGCCCATTTAAAGGTAATCTTAGAGACCGGAGCTTTAGTCACAGCGGAGAACATCCAAAAGGCATCCATCCTAGCCATGTATTCCGGTGCGGACTTCATCAAGACCTCCACGGGTAAAGGATACCCGGGAGCCACTTTCGAGGCCGCCTATACCATGTGCAAAGCCATCAAAACCTACCATTCCATCACCGGAAACAAGGTTGGCATCAAGATCTCCGGAGGCGTACGCACGGCGGAAGACGCAGTTCGATATTATACGATCGTAAAGGAAATACTGGGCAACGAATGGCTGAACAAGGATTTGTTCCGTATAGGAGCGAGCAGTCTGGTCGGTGATATAGAAAAACGACTCGGGAAATAGTCCATTCTAATAAACCGGGCGCAGATGACTTAGAATCCTGTGTCCGGTAAGCACTCTCAAAGTCAGTTAACTTACCTTGGCATCGAAGTTAACTTACTTCGTCAAGTAAGTTAACTTCATTGGCTATTGAAGCATACTTACTTTTTTACTAACAAGAGCCATCTCTCTACAACTAATAGATAAAGGAATTTCTATTTGGAGCGAGTCATAATATAATCCGCCAAACAGATCAAGGATGTCCGGGCCTCGGATTCGGGTAATCTCAAAAGAACATCGACCGCCTTATCATGATATTCCTTCATGCGGGCCTCGGCATATTCGATTCCACCGTTCGCCTTGGCAAACTCAATCAAAGAATCGACATTCTCCGCCGCGAAATCCTTCCGTAAAATCATATCCAAATAACGGGCGGCCTCCTCTTCCCTACCCTGCCGCAAGGCATATAATAATGGAAGCGTAACCTTACCCTCACGAATGTCATTTCCCGTCGGCTTACCGATATTCGCCTCCTTGAAATAATCAAAGATATCATCCTTGATCTGGAAGCAATACCCCAGATACTCGCCAAACTCACGGCAAAGAGCGATCACCTCCGCAGAGGCGCCCGATGAAATGGCCCCAATCTCCGTGCAAGCGGAAAGCAAGGTAGCCGTCTTCTTCTTGATAACTTGCAGATAACAATTCTCGTCTAAGATACTCTCCTCGGCGGTCTCCAATTGCTTGATCTCACCTTCGGACAAGTCTCTGCCTAAATTAGAGATAATCCCGACAATCCGCAAATCGCCGGTTTGTATGGAACGGATCAAAGCGGTAGAAAGCACATAATCACCTACCAACACGGAAATACGGTTATCGAAGATAGCGTTCAATGAGGGAACGCCACGACGTTGCTTCGTCTCATCGATCACGTCATCGTGAATCAATGTAGCGGTATGCAAAAGCTCCAGCAAAACAGCGGAATTGATCGTGTTATCCGTAACCTGTCCACAGACCTTGGCGGTAAGGAGCACCAATAACGGACGCACATGCTTCCCGGTAGAATTCAGTATAACGTCGATAGCCGATTGTAACCGGGTCGTCTCGCTGCGTAGAGATGCCTCGAAATCCTTATTGAAACGTTCAAATTCAGCGGAAACCGGTTCTTCTATTTTCCTTCTTTCATCCATAATTCCATGCAAAGATTCGCAAAAGTAACAAAAACTATCGAGTAAGCGAGTTTTTTCGTACATTTACCCAGATTTTGTCCCACTAAAACGTGTTAAAAGTAATGAAGTTATTCCTTATAGATGCGTATGCGTTAATTTATCGCTCCTATTACGCCTTCATCAAGAATCCGCGTATCAACTCCAAGGGTGTGAATACCTCCGCCATTTTCGGTTTTATCAACAGTCTGGAGGATGTATTAAAACGTGAGAACCCGACTCATATAGCGGTGGCCTTTGACCCGAAGGGACCGACCTTCCGCCATGAGGCCTTCGAGCAATACAAGGCACAACGGGAAGAGACGCCGGAAGTGATCCGTCAATCCGTCCCTATCATTAAAGAAATCATAGAGGCTTACAATATTCCGATTCTGGAAGTACCCCGCTACGAGGCGGACGATGTGATCGGCACCGTGTCCAAACAGGCGGAGAAGGAAGGCTTCGAGGTGTACATGATGACGCCGGATAAAGATTACGGCCAATTGGTGTCCGAACATATATTTATGTATCGTCCGAAATTCGGAGGCGATTACGAGATCATGGGCGTGCCCGAGGTCTTAAACAAGTACGGCCTCACGAGTACGGAGCAAGTGATCGACTTGCTGGGACTGATGGGCGACGCTTCCGATAATATCCCCGGCTGTCCGGGTGTCGGCGAGAAGACCGCTCAAAAACTACTGACCGAATTCGGAAGTATCGAGAACCTGTTAGCGAACACTGATAAGTTGAAAGGCGCGCAAAAGAAGAAGGTAGAGGAGAACGCCGAGCAAATCCGTTTCTCCAAATTCTTGGCGACGATCAAGACGGATGTCCCTATCAAGTTCGATGCCGCCCGTTGCATTCGTGAAAAGCCAAACGAAGAGCGGCTGACTGAGATTTACACAGAATTGGAATTTAGAACATTTATTAACAAACTAAGTTCTGAGCCGGTCAAAGCCGCTCCGAAAGGTCCCGTTCAAGGCGATTTGTTCGCAATTTTTACGCCCGAGAGTACGGAAGAGCCCAAAAAATCGATTCTCACGGACTTAAAGTCCACCCCCCATAACTATTATTTAACTGATACAGAGGAAAAACAAGCCGATTTAGCCCGCTTTTTATTGGGTCAAGAATTTTTCGCCTTTGACACGGAAACCGACGGTATCGATCCCTTGAAAGCCGGATTGGTCGGAATGTCGTTTGCCGTGAAAGAAAACGAGGCTTGGTATGTCCCTGTTCCCGCCAACTCAGTAGAGGCGGCGAAAGTAGTGGAACGCTTCTCCCCTGCCCTGCAAAATCCGAAATCATTAAAGATCGGGCAAAACATCAAATTCGATATTTTGGTACTTCGTAAATACAACGTGAAGGTAGCCGGTCCTCTGTTCGATACGATGATCGCCCATTACCTGCTGAATCCGGAATTGCGGCACGGAATGGATTACCTAGCGGAGACCTACCTCAAGTACCAGACCGTCCACATCGAGGAACTGATCGGCCCAAAAGGAAAGAACCAGTTATCGATGCGAAACGTACCCGCGGAGCAAATCGCCGAATACGCCGCCGAGGACGCGGACATCACGCTCAAGCTAAAGAATTATTTCGCGCCCGAGTTGAAGAAAGAAGGACTGGAATCCCTCTTCACCACGATCGAGATGCCATTAATATATGTATTAGTGGAAATGGAGGCCACCGGCGTCACGCTAGACACGGTAGCGCTCAAGCAATCCTCCGGAGAATTGACCACATCCATGAACAAACTGGAGCAAGAGGTTTACGAGCTGGCCG
Source organism: Parabacteroides sp. KHUB-02 (assembly GCF_056640955.1). NCBI lineage: Bacteria > Pseudomonadati > Bacteroidota > Bacteroidia > Bacteroidales > Tannerellaceae > Parabacteroides > Parabacteroides sp. KHUB-02. The sequence goes on from NZ_JBWQEV010000001.1 coordinate 3,666,454, forward strand.
GCACGGAATTCAACATCAACTCCACGAAACAGGTCGGCGAGATCCTTTTCGACCGCTTGAAGCTGGACGAGAAAGCGAAGAAGACCAAAACCGGCGGTTACAGCACCAGCGAGGATGTATTGGAGAAACTTCGCAGCAAACATCCCATCATCGGCAAGCTCCTTGAATACCGCGGACTTAAAAAGTTATTAAGTACCTATATCGACGCTCTACCCGAGTTGATCAATCCGCAGACCGGAAAGATACATACCTCTTTCAACCAAGCGGTAACATCTACCGGACGCCTCAGCTCTACCAATCCGAACCTGCAAAACATTCCGGTACGGGACGATCTGGGTCGTGAGATCCGTAAGGCATTTATCCCGGACAATACGGATTGCCTCTTCTTCTCGGCCGACTACTCCCAGATCGAGCTTCGTATCATGGCCCACCTGAGCGGTGACCCGCATATGATCGAGGCTTTCCAAAGCGGAGCGGATATCCACGCCGCCACAGCCGCCAAGATCTACGGAATCCCGGTAGAAGAAGTAACCAGCGATATGCGCCGGAAGGCGAAAACCGCCAACTTCGGTATCATCTACGGTATCTCCGTCTTCGGGCTCGCCGAGCGTCTGGGCATCCCTCGTTCTGAGTCCAAGGAACTGATAGACGGTTATTTCAGCACCTACCCCCGCATCAAGGAATACATGGAGGAGAGCATCAAGGTAGCCAAGGAAAAAGGATACGTAGAGACCATTTTCAAGCGCAAGCGTTTCCTTCCGGATATCAACTCACACAACGCCGTCGTACGCGGCTATGCCGAGCGAAACGCGATCAATGCCCCTATCCAAGGGAGCGCCGCCGATATCATCAAACTAGCGATGGTACGCATTTACGAACGCTTTGAGGAAGAGGGATTGAAAAGCAAGATGATCCTCCAAGTACACGATGAGTTAAACTTCAATGTCTACAAAGAGGAAGCCGAGGAGGTAAAGAAAATCGTGCTGGAGGAAATGGAAAACGTCATGAAACTACAAGTCCCCTTAATCGCCGATTGCGGCGAGGGAGAGAACTGGTTGGAGGCGCATTAAAATAATGCCGGAATTCCCCTTAAAAAAACATGTACGTGTTTTCCGAAAAACATGTACGACTTTTTCCAAAAACACGTACGTGTTTTTTTAAGACCATAACAGCCTAAGTAAAAACAACAGGGTGTCCTAAATCGCCGGAAGCTTTTTAGGACACCCTATTTATTAGTGATTAAGAGGAACTCTTATTGCTTATAAATCTTCTTAGAGATTATTCCATCCGCCGTCTTTATACGTAAGATATAATGCCCGGGAAGTATCGGCAAGGTAGTCGTATATTGTTTCCGGCTATCTATGGTAGTTCCCCAGACAGACGCGCCGTCGTAAGTATAAAGCATCATATTTTCTATCGCCACATCCGATTGAACCGATAATAGGCCGGAAGCGGAATCAAACGCATATTCCAAATCCGAGACAGACGACTCGGTAACCTCATTAGAAACCACTAGCGAACCATCGATCTTTAGGCAGAACGTACGATAGCTTTCACGGATATCCGTATACTTGGTTTCCCACAGCTCACTCAAGTCACCTTGGTAAGTAGCCATTACGGCAAGCATATCACCAATACCCCAATCAAACGAGCCACTATAAGATACCGTCTGGCTCTTCCCTGCCGGAATCTCCAGCCAATTATTCACCACCCAACTGTAATCGTCTATCGAGAGATTAGGATCTCGCACGTAAAGGCCGGCCGTACCTTGGAAATTCGTTTTTTGCTTGTTATAGAAAGTCACCTCAAAGGTAGCGGTCCCACTTTCCGCATCATACTCGACCTTTACAGGATCAGCGGTCAAGCTATTCCGTGCCTGTGAGAAAGAAATAACGCTATCCTTCACATCCAACAAGATATAATCATACGGATGATTTACCGAACGGATCGGACGTAAGATGCTATCTCCTTCCATTCCTCCCAGTACGTACATATACAGAGTAGCCGTAGTATCCGGGATACCTAGGGACTCACAAAGGAAATCTTTCGTTATATAATTACCTAGCTGAAAGTCCGCGATCGTATCTAAAAATGCCGCTTCGCTAACAGGCAACTCCACCGCCTCATTCTCCTCGAAAAAGGCTAATGTATGGACATAGCTCCCATCTTGCCCCAAGTTAAATAGGTTATAAGTAATCGGAAACTTCTCACCAAACTTGATACTTTCAATATCTTTAGTACCCAAAGAACTGATCGTTAACAACTTCACAGGCTTCGAGTCATCAGACGGTTTGCGGATACCCGTGATCATGGCTTGGCGTTCATTGTAAGTACGTAAATTATCGTCAATCGCACCTAACTCAAAATATCCACTACCAAACCAGCCCGTATTTAAATGGAAAAGTCCGCTCCGATTATAGCCATCGCAAACAAATGCCCATTTATAGGCCTGATTATTTTCTCCGCTACCTCCTTCATAATAAACCGGACGTTGAGCGGCTAGTTCCGTTTTCAGCAGATCCGTCCATTCTTTTCCGGAAAAGAAGGTCCTATCATACAATTGTATATTCTTATCATATCCAAAATTATTAATGAAAGCCTTCCGTACATCTTCTTTATTAGCCCCCATATCCCATTCATAATTCATATAGGCAGCCGCTCCACAATGAAAAATCAGCGTGGAAACAGCCTCTATCTCATCCCAAGAGGAAGACTCATCAAGAGTAGCAGGCATATTTTCCCAATCATACGTTGTATGCCCAAAATCAGCGGAAACAAGCAACGTACTTCCCGGATTCTTATAATTTACGTTACCCATACCGCTTTTCGGATATTGATAATAATTCATGATCTGCGCCATAGCGACACCTTCCCCACCCGCAAAAGTTAGAACATCATTGACAACCGGGCACATCTCATTGTAGGGAGCATCATCCTTCCATTCCGTTTTAATCAAAGGGATCACCGCCTCCGGAAACCGTGAAGAAGCCTCAACACTATCCACCGCTAGAGGCATCCCGGACCGTAACGCCTTTACATAATGGATATACATACGCATAAAATTCTCCATCGTAGCGGACAGACCTTTCTCCGGCAAAGACCCCTTATCGGATATACCCAATAACTGCTTTCCACGATCTTCTCCGGATACGATTACAAAACCTTGGTTATCCCCTACGTTATACAGGTAAAGTAAGGCATTCTCCACACTCGAGGAACGTAATTTAGAAGGAGCCTCGATGCCTTCCTCCGTCCCTACGTAGGCCAACTTAAACTCAGGAAAAGAACCGGCCCTCAACACCGAGGTATTCTCCATTGAATACTGTTGCTGGGCAATCCGGAGCGCTTCGGCCGAACCTATCGGATCAGCTGAAAGTGTTTGTACACATAGCGTAGCACAAGCTAACAAAGCCAAGTAGACGTGTTTCATTGACATAAAGTTTTGAATGAATATTAAATACTAATACATACAAAGTTATCAAAAGCTTTCAAATTCTTTCTATACATAGGCAAGTCTCTACGCTAATTCATGCAAGAAAATTATGACAAATTAGCCAAAGGATCAGTAAATCTAATAGTATGATGAGAATCTTGTCTAAATTTCCATATTGATTTCCTACATTTACAGACTTAATGTAACGAAATTATGATTAACACTTTAACATCTTTGCGATTTATATTCGCCATGATGGTTTTTGGGGCGCACTGTTATGTAATAGATAATCACTTCGATATCCATTTTTTCAAGGAGGGATTTGTAGGGGTTAGTTTCTTTTTCATGCTAAGCGGTTTTATTATAGCGTACAATTATCAAAAGAAATTTAGTGAGAATAAGATAACCAAACGCACTTTTTGGGTAGCACGCATCGCCCGTATTTATCCCTTACACTCGCTGACCTTATTGATTGCCGTCGCTTTAGGAAACTATGTAATAGCATCGGGAACTATAGATTGGTGCAAGCATTTCCTCGCCTCACTCACATTGACAAACGCCTATATACCAAAAGACAATTACTTTTTTTCATTCAACAGCCCTTCGTGGAGTTTATGTTGTGAACAGCTTTTCTATATTTGTTTTCCTTTCCTTATAGCATTCACGAAAGACTACAGAAAATTACTTAGCACTTTCTTGATTTGCGCGATATTGAGCGTTGTCGGTATGTATTTTACGCCTTTGGAAAGTATAAAAGGATATTGGTATGTTAATCCAATCACCCGACTTCCGGATTTTATAGCCGGGATGCTATTATTTCAATTATACGACCATTTGAAAACTAAAAACATCACCTCCAGCCAAGGAAGTATCATAGAGATCGCGTCAATAGCATTATTCTTAAGTTTCTATCTGTATGCCGCTGAAATCCCCAAAGTATACCGATACTCCTGCTACTACTGGATTCCCATCGCGTTTATCCTAATAAGTTTTTCCCTGCAAAAAGGTATGGTCTCACGACTCCTATCGAACCGCCTCTTAGTGATTGGCGGAGAAATCAGTTACAGTTTCTATTTGATTCATCTTTTTGTACTGCTCTCTTATGCTAAATGGCAAAAAGAAAGCGACTTTCATATAGACTGGTACATCTCGATCCCGCTTCTATTTTGTGTCATAATCCTGTTGAGCCTGTTTTCTTACTACCATTTCGAGAAGCCTATGAACAAACTCGTTAAAACATTATTAAACAAACAATCGATGAGGCAACCGGTTAAGCATGAAGAGAAAGCCTAAGAAAATAACCGTATCAGCCTAAAATTGATTATCTTTGCGAACTCAAAACAAGTCGCTTGGAGCGACTATATAACAGATTGATAATAAAAAATACGATAATAATATGGCATTACAATGTGGCATTGTGGGACTTCCGAACGTAGGAAAGTCTACCCTTTTCAATTGCCTATCCAACGCGAAGGCACAATCAGCGAACTTTCCGTTCTGTACGATCGAACCGAATGTAGGCGTGATCACCGTACCCGACGAGCGACTGAATAAACTAGCGGAAATCGAACATCCGCAACGAGTGATCCCCACCACCGTAGAGATCGTGGATATCGCCGGATTGGTGAAAGGAGCGAGTAAAGGCGAGGGACTGGGCAATAAGTTCTTGGCTAATATCCGTGAGACAGACGCTATCTTGCACGTATTGCGTTGCTTCGACGACGATAATATCGTGCACGTGGACGGACGTGTAGACCCGGTCCGTGATAAGGAGATCATTGACTATGAGCTTCAGATCAAGGATTTGGAAACGATAGACAGCCGTATCGCCAAGGTGCAAAAACAAGCGCAAACCGGAGGTGATAAGCAAGCCAAGATCGCTTACGAGGTACTTTGTAAATACAAAGAGGCTTTAGAACAAGGAAAAAGCGCACGTACCGTTTCTTTTGATACGAAAGACGAGGAGCGCATTGCCCACGATTTATTCTTGCTGACGGATAAACCTGTCATGTATGTTTGTAACGTGGATGAGGCTAGCGCCGTAAATGGCAATAAATATGTAGATGCCGTACGTGAGGCGGTTAAAGACGAAGATGCCCAGATTTTAGTAGTCGCCGCTAAGATCGAGAGCGAGATCGCTGAGTTCGATACCTATGAGGAACGCCAGATGTTCTTACAAGAGATCGGATTGGAAGAGTCTGGCGTAAGCCGTTTGATTAAATCGGCTTATAAATTATTGAATCTGCAAACCTTCTTGACCGCCGGACCGGACGAATGTCGTGCGTGGACGTTCCATAAAGGCTGGAAAGCTCCTCAATGCGCCGGTGTTATCCATACGGACTTCGAAAAAGGATTTATCCGTGCCGAGGTGATCAAGTACGAGGATTATATCGCTTATGGCTCCGAGGCTGCTGTTAAAGAGGCCGGAAAGATGAGCGTTGAAGGTAAGGAATATGTTGTGCAAGATGGAGATATCATGCATTTCCGTTTCAATGTATAAAGAGTAATCGAAATAAATTATATCTTTGAAACCGGGTAAAATAGCGTAAAGCTAATTTTACCCGGTTTTCTTATATCCTTTAAATCTATATGTATATGAAACGTTTTCTCAATTCTGTACTTTGTATGTGTATCGCCGTTTTTTGTACGCATGCCCAAAAAAAGAATGTGACTAGTGTGCTGGAAGTGATGGACATTACGACCGGGCAACGTTCCGTTGTCAAGGAATTCCCTTTTTTAATCGAGGCACCTAACTGGACTCCGGATGGTAATTGGCTTGTATATAATAGTGGAGGAAAATTATATAAGCTCTCTCCGGAATCTCCGGGCGAGCCGCAATTAATCAATAGCGACTATGCGACCCGTTGCAACAACGACCATGTGATCTCTGCGGATGGCAAACAAATAGCGATCAGTAACGGAACAAAAGAAGATGGTAAATCGCGTGTCTATACCCTGCCTTTCGAAGGAGGTGTTCCCCGGTTGATTACCCCACTCGGTCCTAGCTACCTACACGGGTGGAGCCCCGACGGAAAACAACTCGCTTATTGCGCTGAAAGAAACGGTAATTTTGATGTTTACGTCATTCCTTCCCTAGGCGGAGAAGAAAAACGTCTTACGACAGCCGAAGGTTTGGACGATGGCCCCGAATACTCACCTTGCGGACAATATATCTGGTTCAACTCCGTACGTACCGGGCTTATGCAAGTCTGGCGCATGAAAGCGGATGGTTCCGAACAAACCCAAATGACATTCGATGAGACCCGTAATTCTTGGTTTCCCCACATCTCTCCGGATGGAAAACAAATCGTTTTCATCACCTATACAAAAGGAGATCTGGAACCCGGACAGCACCTCGCCAATAAAAACGTAGAGTTACGCCTTATGCCGGCCGAGGGCGGAGAACCTAAGACTTTAGTCAAACTATTCGGCGGCCAAGGTACCATAAACGTAAACTCTTGGGCACCCGATAGCAAACGATTCGCTTTCGTCAGCTACCGGTTAAATTGACTCGTTCCCGTCTCTCCTGTATTCGGAAGGAATAACCCCCGTCTGCTTAATAAACGCACGACGGAACGTACTGATAGAATGGAAGCCCGAACGTTCGGCTATCTCTTGTATACTGGCCAGAGGTTCGGCTTCCAATAGACGTTTACTTTCCTCTACCCTGAAATGGTTTACGTAATCCGAGAAGGAACAACCTAGTTCTTTATTAAACAATTGGGATAGATAAGAACGGCTCATCGGGAAGATCCGCTGTAAATCCGTTAAGCGCAAATCTTCCCGTAGATAGGGCTTTTCACGTTCAAACCACGCCTGTACTTCCTCAACATACCTTTGGCGTATGATGCCTTTCTGTTCCTCACTACCTTGATCATCATCCGTATCCTCCTCCAAATCGGGTAATCCCCATCCGCTCTCGAATGTGTGATCCAAATGGATAACCTTTAGGAACAAGGCCTTATAAAAGAAATAGTACCATAAAACCAATAAAAACGTTTTGTCGATTACATATAGGCTAACCCGATCCGTAAACAACAATACCAAATAAAAAATATACATAGAAGAAAGGATCAGCATGGTCTTTTTCAACCAGTCCAGATCATAATCTTCCGGGTCCGATACATTTTCCCTTAAATACACCTTAAATCCCTCACTATAGCGCAAGATCAGATAAATAGGAACGATCATATACAGAAGCGTGAAAAATAAAATCAAAAGCCTTATAACCACATCCAGATTCAAGGTATCGAATACCTCGCCAAAAGAGTTATAACGATGAATATTTCCACCGGATAGCCGGTAAATCAAAAAAGAAATACCCAATACCCATATCGGACTGGTAAAAATAAAGAAACGGCGAACGGTCATATAGCAAGGTCGTAACACTTCTATCACGTAACAAGCCAATGTAGCTACCACAATACATCCCATAATCAGCACATCCGGATGAAATATCTCTTTTGAATCCTCTAAATACAGGTTAACCGATACTCGTACCGCCGCTAAAAACGCCCATAATAACATACTCCACCCCAAAATCTGTTTTGCCCTATTCTCACGGGCCCGTAGTAGCAGGGTAATACCACCAAAAACACAAAAGCCTAATATCTGTAAGCTTAGTAGAAACTGAATTTTATCCAACATAATAACACTACCTCCTATCTATTAAACAATACGCCCCCCGAATGTTCTTTTTGACCCCTCAGTTAACAATATGAACGCCTTAGACAATTTGAACGATCTAATTTTATACGATTTCACCGACGTTTTAGACCGTATGCACCTCCCTTTCCCCTTAACCACCCGATATTTGCATCCAGAAGTTTCACACAAAAATAAGTAAAATAATGAGAAATTTAGTACTCTTTACCAGTATGATTTTAAGCTTTTGGGGTTGCTCCAACGACAAAGACTTCGGAGGTCTTGAGAATATCGGCTGGAATGAAAAACCACTCCAAATAACGACTCGTATCCTAACTACAAAATCCACCAATTTTATACAAGAATTTAAAGAAGGCTCTATGCTCGGACTACAAATCACGTCCGGTACAGTCGACGATTTATACAATGGCATATCCACTTATAAAAACGTAAGCGTAAAAGCTTATAGAGTGAATGGAAAAATCCGGTGGCAACAGAGTCCGGAAGTGATCCTCGACTCTAATGAAGCTACGATATACGCATATTATCCATATCAAGAAGATATAAATTTTAACGCCCGGCAGATACCTGTTAAACTGGCCCCGAACGCATTGGAGACCGATGATTATATGTATGGAACCCATGCGATCGGACAAAAAGCAGTCAACAGTACCTCGCCACTTGTATTACTCAGCATGAATCATGCCCTATCGCTTATATCTTTCCAGCTGAACCTAAGCAAAGGCAAGACAGGTGCCTTTATTATAAGTTCCGTTCAAGTAGGAAATAAGCCCGGTGGAACAACTTTAGTCAGCGAAGGAACCCTCGATATCACGACAGGCGATATCATCGGTTCTACCGCCCGTAGCACGTCCGCATCCACGGTATTATCCTTGACGAATCCAGTTACCCTCATCAACGAGAAATATTGTGATCCTATGCGGCTCATGGTAATTCCACCTTCCGGCACGATCGGAACCGGAGACGTGGAGACCTTATTCACGATCAACGGAGAAACCTACAAATTTGACATACCCGCTAACACCCAATGGGAAAAAGGGAAAAAATATTTATATAAGCTAAGCTTTAACGGAAGGTCGTTACAATTGCGAGACGTCTCTATCACAGACTGGTTACCGGGTAACGACGAAGGATTGATTGGCAATATCATGTAAGTTTTTTATGTTGTGGTTATTAAGGTGTAATGCCGTGGCAAGCTTTGATCCGTTTGCCACCGGCAACTACACTGAAAATAACAATTGGCTCTATCATTCCGGCGAATTAGACCATCGGCGTCACTACCCGTACGATGTGTTTTTCACTCAGCCGACTCTATATATTCTCTCAATAAGAGAAACAACGGGTCTCGTCCAAATACCCTTTTACATTCAAGGGCTATCATTCCCTCTCAACTTATCGCCAAAAACACTCTTCTATTTGACTATTACAAGAACGAGACCCGTTTAATAATATCTTTATATCTCTTGGATATATTGATTATTATAGTATACAATAAAGCAGGTTACTTTGCGTATTAAGAGGATAAAACAATCGTTACTATATAATATATAAAAATATCATTTTATAACAGGAATGATAATTAATAGTAATAGAATAATAAACTATATTGGCTCAAATGTTTATTGTTTGAAAGGTTCCATTAAAACATTAGACAAAATGAACAAATTATTATTAATTACGATCTTGTTAATCATCTTTACCGGATGTCATGAAAATCAGCAGTGGATGTCCAAAGAGAAATCAACCACACGAAAGTCAGTTCTTGAAATGACCACCCGGTCCTATACGGCAGGTTCTTCAGTATTCACCGAAATTCTGCCCGAAGGGTCCGAAATAGGATTATTTATAACCTATGGTAATCAAGACAGTTTATATAAAGGCGCATCTCTTTATAAAAACGTAAAATCAAAGGCTGTAGGCTCATCAAAAGGTTCTTTAAAATGGAAACAAACACCGCAGGTATTCCTCAGATCTAATCGACCAGTCATGATCTACGCTTACTCACCTTATAAAGTACAAATACCGTTAGATCCCACTTCCATACCGATCAAAATATCCCCAATCGCGGCGGAAACCCCCTTTTATAAATATGGGAGGCTCTCGCAAGGTCAAAAAGAGGTTAACCGTAAATCTCCGCTCGCGAAACTCTCCATGAATTACGCGTTATCACTTCTCTCTTTCGAAATATATCAAGATTCGAACATTAACGGGCTATTCAAGCTAACCTCCATACAGATCGGTAACCGTGCGGGAGGTAATACCTTGCAGTATACCGGCACAATGGATATCGTAACCGGAAATATCAAAGGAACTCCCGGGGCACACAAGGCCACTTTACTTACAATAGATCCATCCGTAACTTTACGACACGCGAAAGCGGAGGAGCAAAATATCCGTATAGTCCCTACCTACTCTCCTATCCGGGAAAAAGAAGTTGAGGCGATCTTTACGATCAATGGGAAGACTTACAAATACATCATTCCGGAAGGCACCTGTTGGAATAAAGGATATAAATACTCATACAAATTCTACTTCGATGGTAAGGAGATTAAGTTTCACGACTTAGTTGCCTGCATTTGGATACCTAAGTTGAATAAAAAATAATTCTTTTTTTGCCTATTTTTGTAACAAACAAATCCCTTATCCCGTCTTCTTTGTGAAAGCCCCACTCTAAGGCGCACGGACGAAGGGCTATCCAAAAACATAGTATTAACGAAAAAGTCAATTACAATGAAAAGATTACTAGCGTTACTGGCCATCCTCCTTATCAGCCAAGTAGGATACGGGCAGCAGAAGATGGATCAATTATTCAATGCTTTCCGGGGTGAAAGCGATGTTACTTCCGTAAATATCGGAAACATAACGATGAAGCTAGCCAGCCTGTTCACCGAGACAATGGGAGTAAACGGTATAGAGATCCTTGAATTTGATAATTGTGCCCAAGAGGTGAAAGACCGACTGTCTACCGCCATACGGAACCTGAGAGATCCTGATTACGAGACGATGGTCACGGCAAATGAAAGGGACAGTCGCACGAAAGTTCTTGTCAAAATAAAAGAGGATATGATCCGTGAACTGGTCATATTCACGACAGGAAACGACAATGCGTTAATCCGTATCAAAGGAAAGATCAGCCCGTCCGATCTAGACCGGGTAATCAATGAGCACAAAACTGGAAATCATTAAGGGCGATACCGATGGACGTTGATGTTTTTAAACAACGGTTCCTTCCATTTCATCCTAAACTCTATCGAATCGCTTATGCCTTATTAGACAATAAAGCGGATGCGGAAGACATACTTCAAGATGCCTATTGCAAATTATGGAATAAAAGGGATGAGCTGGGAGACATCCAGAATCCGGAAGCATTTTCCATAACATTGGTCAAGAATCTTTGTCTGGATTTCCTGCGCTCGCCTAAAGCAAGCCGAAGAGACAACGAAGAGGCATTGGAGACCGTTCTATTAACGACCGACTCCTCGCCGGAAAAGGAACTGGAAGAAAAGGAGGATATCCGGCATATACAGGAACTGATCGAGCAGCTCCCCGAGAACCAGAGGCAGGTAATCCGCCTGCGTGGTATTGAGGATTGTTCCTATGAGGACATTGAACAGATTACAGGGCTTAGCTCCTCTAATATAAGAACATTACTTTCCCGGGCACGCAAATTGATCCGGGAGAAACTAGAAAAAGCAAGTTGTCATGGATGATAAAAAGATAGATGAACTAATAAACAAGGCACTCCAAGAGGATTTAGCCTTACCGGAGGGACTTTCCGAAAGGCTGGAACGACGAATCGACTTCCTAGCCCAAGAAGAGGTATCTCCCCGAGTCTCACGAAGACGTTCCTTCTATTGGATAAGCGGAATCGCCGCCGCTATTCTTGGCGCCCTATTCCTCATCTTCACGGAGACAAATCGTCCGGCTCCCACTATGGCCGATACCTTTACCGATCCTGAAGAGGCAGCTGTCGTAGCCCAAAATGCCTTGGCGTTCATGTCTAGGAATTTAAACAAAGGTCTCGGGCAGGTCAATGAAGCCGGTCAAGAGATCACAAAAATAAACAAGATCGTAAATAAACATTTAAATGATTAATACAATGAGACTCAAACAACTATATACAATACTGCTTCTCTGCTGCGTGAATATCTGTTTTGCCCAGAACAAGCTTTTCGACAAATATGCGGATATGGACGATGTTACTTCCGTATATATCTCCAAGAAGATGTTTCAGATGATGCCGGTCATGGAAACCGCCGGACTCAACCTTGCCAATCTGAAAGGGAAAATAGAATCCCTGCAAATACTCACCACCCAAAAAGCGGATTTGAGGGAACGAATGCGAGGGGAGCTCAAAGCCTTGATCGGAAAGGACCATGAGGAACTCATGCGAGTAAAAGACGGAAAGACCAAAGCCAATTTCTACGTCAAGCAACAAGGAGAACTGATACAGGAGTTGATCATGATAGCCGACATGGACGATGGGGGTTTCAGCGTCATGCAATTGTTAGGGCGTTTTACGCTCCAAGATGTGCAGGAAATTACCAGTGAGATCAACAAATAATTAGGATAATTTCGTGAAAACCATCGGCTTTTTATAGTATCTTCACCACCATAAGTTAAACAAAAATCATACGCGTATGAAAAGATTCATTTTTACAGGGATAATCATCCTGTTTGTTATGGCTGGATGTGGAGGCGACCATTCATCGACCGATGGTCTTATAACCGTGGATGTAAACGATAGTTATTCAACCAAAAAAGAGTTGGTCCTTCAAGACTTCATGGATGTGGAGTATATTCCGCTGGAAACAAACGATGAGTTTATCAATCGGGCATGCGTGCAGGCGGTTGGCGAGAAATACATAATCGTGACAAACTTTTACGATGATGGCAATATTTTCGTATATGGCCGGAACGGAAAAGCTATTCGCAAAATAAATCGCAAGGGACAAGGTGGAGAAGAATACGTGTCTATGAGATCGGTTTCGTTAGATGAAGAAAACGAAGAGATTTTCGTAAATGATTTTCATGCGAAAAAGATAAGGGTTTATGATTTGGAAGGAAATTTCAAACGAAGTCTGAATCAAAGAAGCGAGAAAAGTTCGTTTTACGTGGAAATGCTTGATTATGACAAGGACAACTTGATTTGCTATGATAAGTTTAATTTTGAGGTACCGTTCTTGCTTGTGTCGAAGCAAGATGGAAGTATAACGAAAGAAATCACGGTTCCATATAAAGAGAAGCAATTATTCCATATCGTTGAAAGACTTTATGATAAAGGAGAAACAAGAGCAGCTGGACCAGGTCCGTATAACAGTATAATTCCTTTTAAGGGTAATTGGATTCTATTTGAGGCCTCTGCAGATACGGTCTACACCTTAATGCCTGATTACAGTTTGCGCCCGCTTATCGCACGAACACCCCCTATCCACACCATGGATCCGGGCGTTTTCGTCGTCTTAAGATTGATTTCCGATCGTTATTATTTCATGGAAAGCGTAACGAATATATATGATTTTAACACAGGAGAAGGTTTCCCGAGAAAGTACTTCGCATACGATACGCAAGAAAAGAAATTTTTCAACTATATCACATACAACGATGATTATTCTTATAAGAAAGAAATCTATATGGTGACATTTCCTCCCATCAATTCAAAAGGCGAATTGTGTTCTACCATCAATGCTTCCGATCTTTGCCAGGACTATAAAAGGGGAAAGCTGAAAGGCAAACTAAAAGAGGTAGCCGCGACATTGGAAGAGGATGACAACCGGGTGGTAGTGTTGGTGAGACCTAAAAAGTAAATGCCATCGTTTCACGAACAATGCGGTTACGTTGCCATAGAAATGATGACGCATAAAAACCAATCATAGGTAGTACCTCTGCCGATCAAGCGGATCATTAGAGAAGGGTTCTAGCTTAGAGCTATTTCCCAGTAATAATCCGCTTAATCTCACTCAGTTTATTTAAAGCTTCCAAGGGGGTAAGATTATTCACGTCCAAGTTCTTGATCTCATCCCGTACTTGGCTCAACACCGGATCATCCAACTGGAAGAAACTCAGCTGATACCCCTCGGCGGCAGAGGCGATCGCTTTTACAGGCTTACCCCCGATGCCTTCCTGACGATTCTCGGACTCCAACTGCTTCAAGATTTCATTCGAACGCTTCACGATGCTCTTGGGCATACCGGCCATTTTCGCCACGTGGATACCAAAGCTATGCTCGCTTCCTCCCGGTATCAACTTACGCAAGAATATCACCTTATTCCCTACTTCCTTGACCGATACGTTATAGTTCTTGATCCGCTTAAAGGCACGCTCCATCTCGTTCAGCTCGTGGTAATGGGTAGCGAACAGCGTTTTCGCCTTCGCATTCGGGTGCTCATGAATATATTCCACGATCGCCCAAGCGATCGATATGCCATCGTAGGTACTGGTACCCCGCCCTAACTCGTCGAAAAGCACCAAGCTCCGGGAAGTCATATTATTTAATATATCGGAAGCCTCATTCATCTCGACCATAAAAGTAGACTCACCCACCGAGATATTATCCGAGGCGCCTACACGGGTAAATATCTTATCCACGATACCGATATGGGCGCTCTCGGCCGGAACAAAGCAACCGATTTGCGCCATGAGCGTAATCAAGGCTGTCTGACGCAATAAGGCGGACTTACCGGCCATATTCGGACCCGTGATAATGATGATCTGTTGTTTCTCGTCATCCAGATAGACATCATTGGCGATATAAGGTTCTCCCAAGGGCAGTTGTTTCTCGATTACCGGGTGGCGACCTCCCTTTATGTCGATCTTGTCGGAATCACTCACGACCGGACGGATATACTTATTCGCCTCCGCAGCCTTGGCGAAAGATAAAAGGCAATCGATACGCCCGATCAAGTTCGCGTTCATCTGGATAGGCGGAATATATTCCGTCAAGGCCAATACCAGCTCATTGAAAAGGCGGGTCTCCAGAGCAAGGATCTTTTCTTCCGCCCCTAATATCTTCTCCTCGTATTCCTTCAACTCCTCGGTAATATAGCGCTCGGCGTTCACCAAGGTCTGTTTACGGATCCAATTCGCCGGGACTTTATCCTTATGGGTATTACGTACCTCTATATAATAGCCGAAGACGTTGTTGAAAGCGATCTTCAAGCTTGGGATACCCGTCAATTCGATCTCACGCTGCTGTACCTTCAACAAATAATCCTTGCCGGAATAAGCGATGGCACGCAAGTCATCCAATTCCTCGTTGACACCCTTCGCTATAATTCCTCCCTTATTGACCAAAGAAGGGGGATCGTTATTAATCTCTTTCTCAATTCGGTCGCGGATCAAAGCGCAAGCGTTTAATTGCTCCCCGATACGGCATAAACTAGGCTCCTCACTCGCCATACATGCCTCCTTGATCGGCTCGATCGCACGAAGCGCGACCTTTAGCTGAACCACCTCACGAGGAGATACACGGCCGACAGCCACCTTGGAGATAATACGTTCCAAGTCGCCGATCTGCTCCAACTGCGTATCCAGCAACTCCTTTGTCTCCGGTTCACGGAAGAAATAATCCACGACCTCTTGGCGTTCTTGGATCGGTTTTACATCCTTTAGCGGGAATAGTATCCACCGGCGAAGCATACGAGAGCCCATCGGCGAGATCGTCTTATCGATCACGTCCAACAAGCTTGTTCCCTCATCGTTCATCGTACCCACCAGTTCCAAGCTGCGTACCGTAAACTTATCCAAGCGGACGTATCGATCTTCCTCGATACGAGATAAAGCGGTGATATGGGAAATATGCGTGTGCTGGGTCTGGTCCAGATAATACAGAATCGCCCCGGAAGCGATAATACCTAATTTCAGATGTTGTACGCCAAAACCCTTCAAGTTCTTCGTCTCGAAATGCTTCAACAGGCGATCCTCGGCAGCCGAGGTCGTAAAGATCCAGTCATCCAGCTCAAAGATAAAGAAACGAGGACCGAAAGCCTCCTCGAAACGTTTCTTGTTTCCTCGTTCGATCAAGACTTCCTTCGGGGAAAAGTTATTGAGTAATTTGTCGATATAGTCTATAGAACCCTCCGCCGTCATAAACTCGCCGGTAGAGATATCCAAGAAAGAGATACCACATACCTCCTTGGCGAAATGGATAGAGGCCAAGAAATTATTCTCTTTATGATTCAGTATATTATCATTGATGGAAACACCGGGAGTCACCAATTCCGTAATACCCCGCTTCACCAGTTTCTTCGTCAACTTAGGGTCTTCCAGCTGGTCGCAAATAGCCACACGCTTTCCGGCCCGCACCAACTTCGGCAGATAAGAATCCAAGGCATGATGTGGAAATCCCGCCATCTCGACATGCTGCGCCACGCCATTCGCACGTTTGGTCTGTACGATACCCAGTATTTCCGCGCCAATCACGGCGTCCTCGCCATACATCTCGTAAAAGTCTCCAACCCGGAATAAAAGGATAGCGTCCGGATGTTTCGCTTTTATATCGAAATACTGCTTCATCAAAGGGGTTTCCACAACTTTTGCCACGATAGTAATCTTTTAAATGCGTTTACAATTTATCCGCACAAAGGTACTATTTTTTTTCTATCCGTTTACTTTCTTATAATCCGCTAGAAAAGTAGCCAGCCCACTATCCGTTAACGGGTGTTTCAATAAGCCTTTAATGGCGGACAAAGGACAGGTAGCCACATCCGCCCCCGCCTCCACGCATTGGATGATATGCTGGGTGCTACGGATAGAAGCCGCCAATACTTGGGTATCATAATCATAATAATCATACATTTCCACGATCTTACGTACCAGCTCTATCCCGTCGCTGGCAATATCATCCAAACGCCCGACGAACGGCGATACATACGTAGCCCCGGCCTTAGCCGCCAATAACGCCTGACCGACAGAGAAAACCAGCGTACAATTCGTACGGATGCCTTTTCTGGTGAAATATTTTATCGCTTTAATCCCCGCTTCGATACAAGGTACTTTAACGACTATATTGGGATGTAAAGCGGCCAACTCCTCCCCTTCTTTTATCATGCCTTCTAAGTCGGTAGCGATTACCTCGGCGCTTACATCCCCGCCCACGATCTCGCAAATTTCCAAATAGTGTTTCCGTTGATTTTCCACCCCCCGGATTCCCTCTTTCGCCATTAAGGACGGATTAGTCGTCACGCCATCCAATACTCCCAATTCATTCGCTTCCCGGATCTGGTCCAGATTCGCCGTGTCAATAAAAAACTTCATAGCTTTAAACTTTAATGTTACGTATTTGTATAACCCTTTTGATTCGCTATTAGTTCTAAATCAACCGTCTCAATCCCCTACTAATTCCATATACAAGTCGTTAAACCGTTTGCGGAGATATAAGTTTCCAAATATCATTAAGCCAGACCTCATATCGGTTAGGCAACATAAGTTCTGGACGGAATTCCGATATAATTATCTCTTTTTAAAATACAACGGCCATAAAGTCTGTATGCGATTCGCTATATGATACGCTAATACTGGAGGAACCGCGTTACCGATCACTTTATAAGCGCCTGAGGCACTTAACTCAAAACGTGTACTGTTCTTTTTATGGGAGACAAACGTATAATCCGGCGGAAACGTCTGTATCAAAGCACATTCTCGAGGAGTTAAGCGACGTTCTTGTAAACCGGCGTCTAATTCTTCCGTAATAACGCCCCCATGCTCCCGGGATAAACGACGGTATTCTATATTTCCATGATGCTCGGAACGAATCGTCGGGCCAATATTATCCAACGCGATCTCCTTTTGACCTTGACAATGAGCTCCCATATATTTCGCCTGTGAATAATACCGCTGGGACAGATCGTCTGTCCTATCCGGTTCCTCCAATCCTACAAATACATCCCGACAAACTACCGGCGGCAATAGTCTCTTATCTTCCACGGTGCAAGCATGTGTCGGACTCGGATAAGGATCGTAAGCTTTGGGTACCTTCTCCTCTTGAAGCGCTCTTAAAGCCTTAACCTTTAACGCGGACTTACGTATCCCGATAAAAATCACACGCTCCCTAGACTCCGGAACCCCATAATTGCCCGCATGTAAAACTTGAGGATCTAAAACAATATATCCATCCCCAGCCGCATGGGCGAAGTCTCTCTGAATAATACTTTTCACGTCTCCCAGATTCACCAGTCCCTTCACGTTCTCCGCGATAAACAGCTTGGGTCTCGTAATATCGATCACCTGCTTCATCCAATAGTAAAGTTTACCTCTCGTCTCTTCCGAGGCCTCATCGTCCTCACGCAATTTCCCGGTATGATCCTTATTCGACTCAAATCCCAAACGTTTACCGGAGACACTGAAATCCTGACAAGGAAAACCTCCCGTGACGACATCTATATTTTTAGGGAAGACTTTTTTCCCCGCTCGATGCTCTTTTACCAAGTCTACGATACTCTTTGTATTATAAACGTTTTTATCATATCCGAATCGATCCATATATTGAAGCCAAGCGGTTTGTGCCTCTTTCAATATATCATTCGCAAAGACCGTTCGAAAACGATTCCTCTGTAAACGGACCCAATGTTTATCGATAACCTCTTGAACCCACGTACTTTGAGGAGATATAGACTTACGATGACATATAAAATCCCCCTCGAATCCTAAATCCATGCCCCCACATCCAGAGAACAGGGACAAGACCCGTAGTTCATTTGATGTATCAACCTCCTTTTCACTCATTTTCATATTCGATCCTTACTATAAGATATGCTTAAAGAACCACAAATTTACGAAGAATTTCAATCATATTCCCCCGGCGCAAGACCTGTAACTTGCCGGATTATTTCAGGCTCGATACCTAAAGCGTTCATTTTTAGGGCATTCGCTTTATTATTCTCTTCTCGGCCCTCAGCCAATCCCTCGATGCGTCCTTCCAGTTTCGCAGAGTCAAGCACGTCATTTTGGATCATGATAGCGCTCAAGTGTTCATCATAGGCATTACGCTCAGAGGGAGTCATGGAATAGTATCTCAATTTCTCACGCGCCTCACCCAGTCCGGGAGCCGTGGTGTCGGGACGGATCGTACCATCCTTCAAGTAATCCATCCATTCCTCCAAGGGCGTGACGGCCACCTTATTGAACTCATTCACACGTATAAGTATATATTCAGGGAAGATCTCAGAAGGCAAACGGGAGACAATAGCGTCCCGCTCCTTGGTATTTATGAATAACTGGTCCTTCGAGTGCACGCCGATGAACTGATTTTGCCCATGATACAGATAATCCAGACCTATGCCTATATCGAAATAAAGAACGCTGATCGAATAGATCTTTTTCACCTTATAGTAAGCGTCGCCCAAATGGATATGTTCGGTGATCGCTTTCGCCACCCCGTAAAGGATACGTTCGAGATAATAAAGCTCGCGTGTGTTCTGTATCTCTATGATAATGATCTCTCCCTTGCTGTTCAGCGCCTTGATGTCCACACGGTTGAACTTATCATCGGCTGATAGTTGGTTTCCCTTACTTTCCAATAGCTCCACGATCGTGATTTTCTCCTCGAGGAATACGGTGAGAAATCCCTCAAGCACATCGAAATTAGCTTTCTGACGAAGCAGACGTTTAATAGCCCAATCGAAACGGATATACCTGTCTTGCATCTCTTTCATAAACTCTTGTTCCTTTTTTGTTTTCATAGTCAATTTGATTTTGATTCGGTATCCACTATTGGATGGTCTGTCAAAGATAGTTCTTAATCACGAAAGAGACAATATCGCAAACAAAAAATACGAAAAAACATAAATTCCTATGCCATTCAATGAATACCGAAATATACATTCCTTATTACGATAGAATCAACACTATTTTCTGTGTTATATAAAATTCCATCCATATATCCTTCTATATAAGGAATCTCGCTATCCTCTTGAAAAAAAACAGTATCTACTCGCAAACAAAAAGGAGTTTTCAGAGGATGGTAGGTTATTTCACTTCCCTCTCTAATTATTCTGACAGTAGACTCTTTTTCCTCTGTAGATAAATATCCTTTTTTTATATGATATTCTTGCTTAAGTAAAGGAATCAATGAGATATGAAGTTCAGGATAAGGATAAGTAAAATTTACTAATTTTAAAGGTACTTTCCAATAAAATCCATATAATTCTTTTTCTATATCATGTATCCAAAAATTTCCCCTTTCAATTGAACACTGATAACTAGATTGATTTAATAAAGAAATATATTGGCCATTTACTTCTCCCTCAAAGTAAGCAAAGTAATAAGGATACTTATCTACTATAGAAGGCTCTTTATCATTACATGATACACAAATAAACAGACTTAATAAAAAAAATAAATATATACTTTTTGTATTCATTTTAGATAATATTATAACAAAATAGTACACATATAGTATAAGTAAGGAGAATAAACTAAAATTATCTAGGCTAATCCATACATATTATATATGTACTACTTTATTTTACTATTAATATTAGTTATATTTTAATGGACTCACAGCTAATTGATACCAGCCAGTTTTATATTTATCGATATAATCCGGTTTCCAATTTCTGCTGGTAGATACATTATTTTTAGATTTCAGAATTTTATCTGCAAAATTAACAATAACCTCTCCCAATTCATCATTTCCTAATGTCTTAGTTACTGTATATGAAATATTTTTCGATATAGTATTTGTTGCACCAAATTTTAAACCTATTTTCACTTTTTCTCCAAATGATGGATCAAACCCAAAATTAGTCGCAAACGTAACAGTTGAAGACTCTGTGCTTTGAACTGTTTCTGTAGCATCCACTTCTTCTATTGAAATCTTCATCACGGTACCATAATTTTCTATATTCCATTCAAAAAGAGGTAATTGAAGCTCTATTCCATCTGTTAGCTCTATAGATTTAACCTCATACTTTTTGCTTAGAGGATCTTTAGGTGTTGTTTTAAATAAAGCACTAGGCTCAACTGTAAAAAAAGTTGTTAGTTCATTGCTTATACCTACTTGATTTGCCACATACACTTTTACCTTAAACTCAAGGAAACCATCTGTCCATGGAGTAACAATTGTTGTACCCGGTCGACCATAATGACTATCACCATAATCTATTTCATGTTCATGACTATTTCCATCTATTCTAGGATCATTTGTTTGATCACATATTTTATTCATAACAGTTCGTGGATCTCCTATCAACTTAAAATGAACTAAACTCTCTTTAAAATCCAAGTTAAAAGGTCCTTTATTTTTCTGAGGAGTCAAATCAAAATATATATAATCTCTTAACCAACCGTTTGTATCTGATGGGTTATAAATATCATAAGCTTCATAAACTTTTTTCATATTATCTGGTATTGATCCTGCACGATCTCTTTCACTACTACGAGTATTTAATATAGAACTATTTATCCTATTGTTGTTTGTATTATCAAAAACATCACTTATAAAAATAATATCTGTATCACTATTTACATTATGATCAGACATATATAATTTCTTTTGAACTTTATTTACAGATATAACTCTTTCATTTAATTTTATTACAAGAATAGGATATTTAGGAATCTCATTCGACAGTATTAAAAACTCTTTTTCTACACCATACCCCATTATATCATTACTATTTTCAATTCTTAATGCAGTATATGGAATTTCATCTTCCGGATTCCAACTTTCTGCCGAAAAGCTATTATCAGGTAACACAGGTACAAATATAGTCAAAGTAGGATATTTTTGTTTAACAAGCTCTAATTTACTAGTATCTATATATAATTCCATAAGTTCATCAACTGTTTTTCCAGAAGATAATTTATATGTATTTATAGATAAATACAAAACATCATAATCATAGTCAAACATTTTTAGAGCTTCATCTTTTATAAGTCTCCTTAGTTCAACAGAAGAATTTAGAGCACTAGATAACGCTTTACTAAAATCTTCTAATAACTCATGACTTTTTATTGTGTCATTTTCAATAGAAAGAGTAGTTTTATTTACACTCCCACTCAAATTATCATTCAATATTTCTGATGAACAAGAAACAAATGATATTAAAATCATAAAAAACAAAAATATTTTTCTCATAACAATACTATATTATAAATTAAAAAATCCTTCTGCATAATTTTCTGAATCCGATATGGAAAGTTCGTATGATCCTGATGCAACATCATCCAAAGGAATAATATGAAAAGAAGTATTTTGTGTATTCACAACTTCCCCATAAACGATATTTCCATTCGCATCCGCAACAGATACTCGTACCTCTCCTATATATTCCAAAAATTCCAAAGACAAAACTTTCGAGGTTTCATCGATATCAGCTATTATAGGTACATCTAAATTAATAGACCGCTGTTTTTTATGCCAACCTCCGTGCCCACGTATAGATATACGCTGCGCTAATAATGAAGCTGTACAAGTAGAGATAATAAATAGAGCTAATAACAGCCATTTTAAATTTTTCATATGCACTCTCTTTTTTCGTTATTGTTTATGACTGTAAAAATAGAGAGTTTATATGACATAGAGAGTACGAAAACCTCAAGAAGGTATGGACAAGCAAAAATAGATAATTATTTAATAATCAAATAAGTAAACCAACACATATATGGACAAAACTCTAAAATTGTATCTAAACAGAGTCTATAACAGGCTAAACAGGTTAAATATGGATAAGCGACTCATAGAAATCTTGCTTGCCTTCCCAATGTAACTTTTTCCGTACCCGCAAGCGTGTTTTGTCTACGGAAGTTGGTATTATATTTAAAAGGGTAGACATGGCTTTCGTATCTAATTTGAATAAGGTAAGAAAACAAAGGTGCATTTCCGAAAAAGATAGGTCTGCGTCTCTC
This sequence comes from Parabacteroides sp. KHUB-02, assembly GCF_056640955.1. Lineage (NCBI taxonomy): Bacteria > Pseudomonadati > Bacteroidota > Bacteroidia > Bacteroidales > Tannerellaceae > Parabacteroides > Parabacteroides sp. KHUB-02. The sequence goes on from NZ_JBWQEV010000001.1 coordinate 3,689,399, forward strand.
AATGCCTTTACAATATCAGGATATACCTCTACCATCAACACTTCTATATCAATCCACATCTTCTCATCGATTACTGCTTGTGAGGCTTTCGACCAAACCGTTTGAGACATCCTCTTTATTTTTTGAGTTAAACTAGAATTTTGAATCTTTATTTCTCTTAAATTGATTAATCTATATCTCAAATCCTCTACTTCTTTTTTTGTACTTTCATAGGATACTAATTCCTCCTTTGCTAGATGTAATGAATTTTCTTGCAACTTCAATTGCTCTTCTTTCTCACGCAATTCTATAGACAAATGATATATATTTTGATTTAAATCATTTATTTCCTCTTGTTGTTTCAATAGTGATCTATTTTTTCGTCTCAATGTCATTAAATAGAAAATGACAAGTAAAGCAATAGCAAATAATAAAAGCAATATAAACAGATAGATCTTTTGATTTTCTAAAACCAATTCTACATTTTTATTGTGTAATTTCAAACGTTCATATTTTTGCTCTGCATCATATATATCTACAGATTTACTTACATTTATAAGAGAATCCTCTGTTGCTACATATTTTTCATAAAAGTTTAAAGCATTTTTCAAGTTATCTTGTTTCTTATTCATTACATAATTATAATAAGTTATAGTAATCAGAACCAACTCATTATCAGTAGATACCTCACTAGCCTTTCTTAAATACTGCTCAGCCTTCTCTATGTTACCACGTTTTTCCTCGATATCAACCAACACCAAATAATCTGAAGCTACGTCTTCTAGATCTAGTTCTATACATCGTAAAATATAATATTCCGCTAAATCATAATCTCCCAAGTCATTATATATATTACCTAAACCATTATATACATAAGACCTTACTTCTTCAACATTTAATGAATCCATAACCATTTCGGCTTGTTTCAATGAAGCTAGGGCTAGATAAGACGAATCAGCTATTGAGTAACTATGGGCCTCATTCACGAACGCACGTACATAGCTCGTAGTATTATTAGCTAAATGGAAATACTTTCCGCTTTCTTTATACTTCTCAGCGGCTAGTATATAACGAAGATCTACCTCATACAAATCTCCCATATAACTACAAATATACCCGGCACGATTATAATCCTTAATTGCCAACGCTACCTCCAGCGCATCGGAGTAAGCCCTCATTGCCTTCTCGTACTCTTTATCCTCCACGTACGAACGCCCCAGATAAAGGCCGATCTCAGCCTCCTCTTCCCGCATCTTTTTCTTTTGATAGTATTTCAAGGCGATCTCAAGCTGGTTCGTATAAGGCATCTCGTCCTCTATTTTATCGGCGGCACGTGCGTATAACATACACCAACGGGCTACCAGACGGGGACTCATCTCTTCCGGGAGCGGAATGGAATCCAATGTAGTGATTACGCTATCCGGATAGGCATCAAACAGGCGTTCCGCCTGATTGATCAAACGGATTTCCTCAGATTCATTTTGGCATCCTACCACAAGGAAAGTCAAGGAAGTTAATAGTATATATATAAATGACTTCATCCTTTATTATAGATAAGCAAAATTAAATATTTTTAATTCATAAACAAACGATAGAACAACAAAATAACAAATACAAGAAGAAAAAACACACAATAAGTCCATGCAAAGGTATCAAGTTATATATACATGAATATCAGTGATATAAAAACATCATCATGTTTTCCGTAAAACACGTACATGTTTTTCCGAAAAGTCGTACGTGTTTTTCATAAATCACGTACGTGTTTTTCCCGGAAATCTTATAAGGAAAATAAGAACACATAAAAAATAGACAATAAGCCGGATCAGCAATAACTCATTGTACAACTTACAAATGCAACCAATCATAAATATCCAACTAGCTTATTGCTTATCTCAATTATTTTACAAACCTTTGCGACCATAATATTAAACTAAAAACTTTACTATGGAATTACAAACGATACAAAACAAGATTCACGAGATCAGAGGTATGAAAGTCATGCTGGATTTTGATCTGGCGGAAATGTATGGAACGGAAACTGCCCAATTGAAACGTGCGGTCAGACGTAATATAGAACGCTTTGAAGGAGATGATTTCATGTTTGAGTTAACCAAGGAGGAACTTTCAAGATGCCAATTTGGTATCTTGAATAAAGGAAGAGGTAGTATAAGAAATAAACCTCCCTGAACTCAAGAGAGTTAGAAGAATTACCTCGTTTTGGGGTAATGACTTGGCAATCGTTCTAATTGCTGCGGTCTGCATCGCTTTGCTTGTTCGGGTAACTCTTTTACGAGAACAAAGGTAATACATTTCTTGGGAAGTCTTTCTCTACACCAAATAAAATTATGTACCTTTGTGTTTGTTAAACTCAAAAATGTTTTGCATGAACAAGATAAGGGAAGTTTTGGATACAAAGGGTATCAGCCAAACCGAGTTGGCAAACAAGCTCGGAAAGACATTCAACATGGTCAATTTGTACGCTACGAATAAGGTGCAGCCACCTATCTCCGTTCTATATCGAATTGCAGACATTTTGGAAGTGGATGTAAGGGATTTGTTGTTACCTAATAGTAGAACTGCCCAATCTTGATATGCTTATGGTTCGGACGGAAGACGAGATAAGAGATTATGCAAAAGCAATACTCGGTTTTGACGAGAAAGATCCTGAAATAAAACAAGGAACAGGGCAAATAACAACGTTTAACCAATTGGGATTTAAGGGTATCTCGGATAAACCCGATGGCTGGTATTTGCCCGATGACAAACAAGACATAGCCATCATTCTCGAAACTAAATCAGAGAAAGAGGATGTCTTTTCCGATAAGCATTTTGCCGAATTGGTCAAAAATGTAGAAATCGCATCCCGGCAGTATAAGCGCATCGTTGGCATCCTTTACAATGGCGTGGATGTTCGTGTAATCAAGTACACCAAAGACGGAAAACAATATGAGGAAGTTGGCGATGTGGCAAAAACGCTCCAAAACAAGCGTTATTACATAGCGCTTTTTAAGGAGAACAAAATCAACAAGCAGTTGATCTACTCCCTGACAAAGAAGATAAACGACTGCCTGCACGTCCAGTTCGGCATTAAAAACCTATACCACCGGATGATTATCACGGCCTGTGCATTGGTGGCCAAAAGATATGGGGCTATGCTGGAAAAGGGCATGGAATACTCGCTTATGACATCCTCCATCCTGAACACGCTGTCGAAATCTCTTGCAAAAGACCGAAAACAAAACCTGAAATTAGACCTTCTTGTAGAAGTCTATTCGGAGATAAAGATGAATATGACCAACAACCAAGAGGCCATAGACAACTTTATCACTTGGGTTTCTGAGATTTCCGATTGCGTTAATTCCGACTACTGGAACGGAGAGGATGTGATGGGAATATTTTTCAATGAGTTCAACCGTTATAAAAAGAAATCGGAAAGCGGGCAAGTGTTCACTCCAGACCATATCACTTCTTTCATGTATAGGCTGATAGAGGTGAACCAGCATGACCGTGTGCTTGATGCCACGTGCGGTTCGGGCGCATTCCTTGTGAAAGCCATGTGTAATATGGTAAAAGAAGTTGGAGGGGTGAATACTTCGGAAGCAATGGCCATCAAATCAAGCCAACTGTTTGGCATTGAGTTCGACAGGGAAATCTTTGCCCTTGCCTGCGCCAACATGCTCATTCACAAAGACGGAAAGACTAATCTCGAACAGTTGGACACTCGTACCGATGAGGCCTGCAAATGGATTAAGGGTAAGAATATAACAAAAGTCTTGATGAACCCTCCTTATGAACGAAAATACGGCTGTTTGAATATTGTTGAGAACGTCTTGAAATCCGTTCCTGCTGGAACAAAATGTGCGTTTATTTTGCCAGACAAGAAATTGGAGAAAGATGGTGCTGACAAGAAATATGGCAACAAAATACTGAAAAGCAATACATTGACTACCATTATAAAGCTGCCCGAAAATCTGTTCTTCGGCGTGGGTGTAACTACCTCAATCTTTGTATTCGAGGCAGGCAAACCACAAAACGGGCGCAACATTATCGGTTATTATATCGAAGAAGACGGCTTGGAAACGGTGAAAAACCAAGGAAGGCAAGACATCAAAGACCGCTGGCAGGAAAAAGAGGATTATTGGATTGCGGCTATCAGAGATGGTGAGGATGCCTTGTATGGCACACGCCAGATAATCAATCCGTTGGAACATCTTTCGTACCAAATGCCCACCGCTCCTTTTGAGATATTCGAGGAAGATTTCATCAAAACGATGATGGATTACGAAATGTTCCAACGCAGGATAGACGTGAAAGACTTTAATGAAAAGGTAATGAAATCCGTATTATACAGCAGTACCATAAAAGAAAATGATGACGCAGTGGTGATAGAATTTCCAAAATAAGCAGAAGAATGAGCAGGATAGATATACATAACTGGAAGCCGTTCAAGTTAGAAACCCTATTTGATATTGTCAAAGGAAGCCGATTGACAAAAAAAGATATGAAAGAGGGCGATATACGGTATATCGGAGCTACAGCTTTCAACAACGGGATAACCAATCACATTGGCAACAATGAAGAAACCCATCCAGCGGGGACATTGACTGTATGTTACAATGGTTCAATTGGTCAGACTTATTATCAGGACAAGGAATTTTGGGCAACAGACGATGTAAATGTGCTATACCCCAAGTTTCCAATGAGTAAATATACGGCATTGTTTATTACCCCATTGATAAGGTCTGTTGGGAGAAATTATGCTTATACGGACAAATGGAAGATAGAAGACATGAAAGCCAGTGTTATCTACTTGCCAGTTAAGGAAAATAATCAACCAAACTGGGAGTATATAGAGCAGTACATGAAATCTGTAGAGAAACGAACGCAGACATCCCTCGATAAGTTAATAAAAGTTATAGGGGAGGGTAAAAGGTCCTTGAATATATCTACTTGGGGTGAATTTAGAGTAGGCAAATTATTCAAAATCCATAAGCCTCAAGTCTATCATACATACGAGGTAAAAGAAGATTTCAATGGCATCCCGTATGTCGTCCGCTCGAAATTCAACAATGGCATAAAGTGCAGAGTTCATAAGAACTTTGGCATTGTAGCTTCTCCCGGTGGGGTTATTTCCTTTGGCTCTGAGAATGCCTCGTTTTTTTACCAAGCGGAAGAATGGTGTTCGGGCAGAGATATTTATTACATAGACACGCGGGGCATTCCAATAAAATCATGTCTTTTTCTCATAACTTGTCTCCAAACCATAGTAGGCAGGTATTCCTATAATAATGGCTTGTTCCCGGAATTACTCAAAAAGGAAATTATCAAGCTCCCAATCAATGCGAAAGGAGATCCAGATTGGGTATATATGGAAAACTATATGCGAAGTCTTGAATGCAAACAAAAAATACTTGGCTGTTTCAGAACAATCGGATTGGCGCAATAAATCTTTTCATGACCAACGGGAGGGGCAACAAGCAAGTTTCGGGTAGACCGAAACACAAACTTGCTACTACCCGAAAAGAAGAGTTCCGGCTTTGGAGTAGCTCATAAGCCTTTGGGTAACTTAAAGGACAACTTGCTGCTTCTATCGGAAGCAAGTGGGGATGTCCAAAGGGGTACAACCCTGTTGGCTTATTGGAGCGTTTTTAGCGGTGCACGGCACTGCGTGAAGAAAATGCCCTAATAAACTATGGCTTTTCCGTTCCTTAAAAGCCTACGGCGTATACATGTGCAGGAAGCAAGTTGGGCAACTCGAATTGTCAAGTCGCCCAACTCAAAGTTCTGAGTTGCCTGACTCAGTTTGTTGAGTTGCTCAACTCGCTGTGCTGAGATACGCAACTCACGGATATTGATTAGCCATTCCTTTAAATTTTGAGGGACTATCCAGATAGCTGCTAGTTATAAAGTGTAAACACTATACATTAAGGATTATTCTGTTTTCTTTCCTCATCATCAATCACTTTTAAAACCCTGTCAATTTCGAGTAAAGAAGTCTTAATTTTAGGGTCAATCCATACTAGGATATTGATTATTGATGCATAAATGCTCCTAGCGTATGAGAAATCAATTTTGTTGTTGACAAAACAAACCGGCTCATTATGGAATATGCGATTCCTAAATTCACGTATCTCAAATAGAGTATTACTTATATCTTTGCGACCGTATCCCGCAGGTAAGTACTTAAAGGCTTTAGTAGGCGCACCCTTTAAAATCCTATAATAAGGAACATCAAAAAAAGATGTCCAGAACCCTAATGTTTGTTCTGCGATTATTTGCCCGGCCAAAATGGAAGTTACACCTTTCTTTTTTAATTTTTTCTCAGCACTCACCACCTCTTTTAGCAAGTAATCGTTAGTGATTGATTTGCCGGTACGCTTATCTTTTTTCGTAAGAGACTTATCGGACATGAAACCGGTCTTTTGATTGATAATCCAATTCTTATCGCTATACATGAATGCCATCTCACGATGAATACGATTTCTAAGGATTACTTCCAATACTCCCAGTAATGGATAAAATACCTGTGAAATTTTGAGATTCCCATTATAAAGTATCATTGTCTTGACTTTATTATGGGAAGTCGCCTTATAGTATTTAGAAGCTCTTGAATAAGAGTAATATTTCATAAATAGATTAAACTTCATTAGCCAATTCCATTTTTAGTTTGTATATTTGCATCGTAACGCTTGATCAAGCCTCTAGCTATCAAAGCTACGTAATCAAGTTTGAGATATAAGCCCATTCATCAAGGATGGGCTTTCTCTTTGTACAAATATAATAAAAGATATGGATAATTTTGGTCTTTGAGGCTATTTATATACCGATATATTTAATTCTGTTGTTAGGTATGCTTTTTATTCTTTCTATATGTTTCTTGTTTGTATAACCATGTTATTAATCGCCTACACAAAATAACCGATGATTTCATGTTTCAACTAACAAATGAGGAAGTAGATAATTGGAAATCACAAATTGGGAACTCAAAGCGTATATCGAAGAAGCATTTGCCGATTACAACGACATCAACGAAGATACCCGTACGCAACTTGAGCTAATCAATCTGTCACTCGCTGAGTTACAAGCGAGAAGAACCAAGAATCAATCTCGCCCCCGGATTGGTTACGTGAAATAAACAGTTCATGTAAATAACTCATATAAAATAAATAAATTCACTAACTTTGTGGCCTTAAATAGAAAACGATACAAAAACGATAAACGATCATGGAGTACAATTTCAGAGAGATTGAGAAGAAGTGGCACGACTACTGGATTGCCGAAAAGGTTTATAAAGTCGAAAAGGACACGAATAAGCCTAAATACTATGTATTGGACATGTTCCCCTATCCTTCCGGTGCGGGATTGCACGTTGGCCACCCGCTCGGTTATATAGCTTCTGATATTTATTCGCGTTTCAAACGTTTGCAAGGTTTTAACGTATTGCACCCGATGGGTTACGACGCTTACGGATTGCCCGCGGAGCAATACGCCATCCAGACCGGACAACATCCGGAGATCACGACAAAGAATAATATAGCCCGTTATCGGGAGCAATTGGAAAAGATCGGTTTCTGCTACGATTGGAGCCGTGAGATCCGTACCTGCGATCCCGAATATTACAAATGGACGCAATGGGCCTTCATCCGGATGTTCAACAGCTACTACTGCAACGACGAGAAGCAAGCCCGCCCGATCAGCGAGTTGATACAGGCTTTCGAGACCAGTGGTACGGAAGGTCTGAACGTAGCTTGCGGAGAGGAACTTAGTTTCACCGCCGAGGAATGGAAAGCCAAGAGCGATAAAGAAAAACAAGAGATATTACTCAACTACCGGATCGCTTATCGTGGCGAGACCATGGTAAACTGGTGTGCCGCCTTGGGTACCGTATTAGCGAATGATGAGGTCGTGAACGGTGTTTCCGAGCGTGGAGGCTATCCGGTGGAACAAAAGATCATGCGCCAATGGTGCTTACGTGTATCCGCTTACGCGCAACGCCTGTTGGACGGATTGGATACGATCGACTGGACGGATTCCTTGAAAGAGACCCAAAAGAACTGGATCGGACGCAGCGAAGGTGCCGAGGTTCGCTTCAAGGTAAAAGACAGCGACAGGGAATTCACGATCTTTACGACCCGTGCCGATACGATGTTTGGTGTTACCTTCATGGTATTAGCTCCGGAAAGCGAATTGGTTCAACAATTAACTACGGCAGACCAAAAAGCGGAAGTAGACGCTTACCTAGATCGCACCAAGAAACGTACCGAGCGCGAGCGCATCGCCGACCGTCAGGTAACCGGTGTATTCAGTGGTTCCTACGCTATTAACCCGTTTACGGGCGAGGCGGTTCCCATCTGGATCAGCGACTATGTATTGGCCGGCTACGGTACGGGAGCGATCATGGCGGTTCCGGCGCACGATAGCCGCGACTACGCTTTCGCGAAGCATTTCGGACTGGAAATCCGTCCGTTGGTGGAAGGTTGCGACGTAAGCGAGGAAAGTTTCGATGCCAAGGAAGGTATCGTATGCAATTCTCCGAGAGCCGGCGTTACTCCTTATTGCGATCTTTCCTTGAACGGACTGACGATCAAGGAAGCGATAGCCGCTACCAAGAAATACGTAAAAGATCACGATCTGGGACGTGTGAAGATAAACTACCGCTTGCGCGACGCTATTTTCAGCCGCCAGCGTTATTGGGGCGAACCGTTCCCGGTATATTACGATGCCGATGGCATGCCTCAGATGTTGCCGGAAGAATGTCTGCCCTTGTTGCTGCCGGAAGTAGATAAATTCTTGCCTACCGAGACGGGCGAGCCTCCATTAGGACACGCCGTTAAATGGGCTTGGGACACGGTAAACCAAAAAGTCACCGAGGTATCAAAGATCGATAACCAGACGATCTTCCCGCTGGAGCTTTGTACGATGCCGGGCTTCGCCGGTTCTTCCGCTTATTATTTGCGCTATATGGACCCGCATAATGATAAAGCCTTGGTAGCTAAAGACGTGGATGAATATTGGAGAAACGTGGATTTATATATCGGTGGTACGGAACACGCTACCGGCCACTTGATTTACAGCCGTTTCTGGAATAAGTTCTTGTTCGACTTGGGTATCGTTTGCGAGGAAGAGCCGTTCAAGAAATTGATCAACCAAGGTATGATCCAAGGACGCTCGAACTTCGTGTACCGCATCAACGGAACCAATAAATTCGTTTCCTTGAACTTGAAAGACCAATACGAGGTCACCCCTATCCATGTAGACGTAAATATCGTATCTAACGATCTGTTGGATATAGAGGCTTTCAAGAACTGGCGTCCAGAATACAACGACGCGGAGTTCGTATTGGAAGATGGTAAATATATCTGCGGATGGGCGGTCGAGAAGATGTCCAAATCCATGTTCAACGTAGTGAACCCGGATATGATCGTTGAGAAATATGGTGCCGATACCCTACGTTTGTACGAGATGTTCCTAGGCCCGCTGGAACAATCCAAGCCTTGGGATACGAACGGTATCGACGGCGTACACCGTTTCTTAAAGAAGCTTTGGGGCTTGTTCTTCGGCAATACGGATACCCTGCAAGTTACCGATGCCGAGCCTACGGCCGACGAATTGAAATCCTTGCATAAGTTGATCAAGAAAGTAACGTTCGACATCGAGCATTTCTCATACAACACGTCCATTAGCGCCTTCATGATTTGCGTGAACGAGTTAACGAGCTTAAAATGCAGCAAGCGCGCCATCTTGGAGCCGCTGATCACCTTATTGGCTCCGTTCGCTCCCCACATCACGGAAGAGCTATGGCATCAATTAGGACATGATACGACCATCTGCGATGCCCAGTGGCCGGAACATAACGAAGAGTATCTGGTAGAAAAATCAGTTACCTACGTCATCTCATTCAATGGTAAAGCCCGTTTCAACCTCGAACTTCCGGCAGATATCTCCCGTGAAGACGCTGAGAAGGCGGCCTTGATCCATGAGAACTCAGCGAAGTGGATGGAAGGCAAGGCCGTTAAGAAGGTTATTGTCGTTCCCGGCAAAATCGTTAATATCGTAGTGGGATGAACTTAAAACTCACAAAAATCTATTTTTCCGTACAGGATTATCTAATGATCCTGTTCGGAACTCTATTATACGGATTCGGATTCAACGCCTTTATCCTTTCCAACGAGATCGTGACAGGTGGGGTAAGTGGTATCTGTGCGTTGATCTTCTTTGCCTCCAATGGATTGATCCCGGTATCCGTATCTTATTTTGTCATCAACGTAGCCTTGTTGGTGGTAGCCTTAAAGATCCTTGGTCTAAAATTCTTGATAAAAACTATTTTCGGAGTTTTCTCACTCTCGGCTTCTCTCTCTCTCTTCGAGTGGCTGCTGAAAGGACAACCTATACTGCACGACCAGCCGTTTATGGCTATCATAATCGGAGCGTTTATGTGTGGTGCCGGACTAGGATTGGTATTCTCGGCGAACGGTAGTACCGGAGGTACGGATATTATCGGTGCGGTAATCAATAAATATAAGAATATATCGATCGGACGTATCCTTCTGTTTTGCGATTTCTTCATCATCAGTTCCTCTTTCTTCCTGTTCCATAACGTGGACAAGATCGTTTTCGGTTTCGTGGAGATGGTCATAAGCAATTACGTTCTCGACATGGTATTGAACGGTAACCGCCAATCCGTACAATTCCTCATCTTCTCCCAGAAGTACGACGAGATAGCGGATCGCATCATCCATGACTTAGGCCGTGGCTGCACGATACTGGACGGCGAGGGCGGTTATTCCCGCAAACCCGTCAAGGTAGTCGTACTACTCGCCAAGAAATCCGAATCCGTCTCCATCTTCCGGATCGTGAAACGGATAGACCACCAAGCGTTCATCTCCCAAAGCATTGTCCGAGGGGTATATGGTGAGGGGTTCGATCAGATAAAGACTTAAAAAAGAATATACAAACAATTTAAAGCATTTCCATACGTTATATATCTACCGTATAGAAATGCTTTCTTATTTAATAGATTACGAAATATGAAACTTGTATTCGCGACAAATAATCAACACAAACTGGACGAGGTCCGCAAGATAACCGCCGGATACGCGGAAATCATAAGTTTATCCGATATAGATTGCCATGACGATATCCCCGAGACGGCAAATACCTTAGAGGGAAATGCTTTGCTAAAAGCCCGCTATATCAAGGAGAAATTCGGATATGATTGTTTCGCTGACGACACGGGATTAGAAGTCGAGGTATTGAATAATGCTCCGGGAGTCTATTCGGCTCGTTACGCAGGAACAGGGCACGACTCGGAAGCTAATATGAACAAGCTGTTGTCCGAAATGAATCATAAAGAAAACAGAAAAGCACGTTTCCGCACGGTCATAGCTCTAGTCCTTGACGGAAAAGAATATACCTTCGACGGTATCGTGAATGGCTCTATCACTACCGAAAAACGCGGAAATAGCGGATTTGGATACGATCCTATATTCATGCCTGATACCTATACACAAACTTTCGCCGAGATGGGTAACGATACAAAAAACCAGATCAGCCATCGTGCGAAAGCCGTCATGAAGTTAACATCATTTTTATCTGATTACAATTGTTAATATGAGACATATACTTACTATCATTCTATTTTCATTCTTTTCATTCACTGTATTAGCCGCGAATTTTAATACAACCGGATGGAAAACGTATCTTTCTTACAATAACACAAACAGCGTAGAGGAATCGAACGACCAAGTATTTGTGGTAGCGGAAGGATCTCTTTATACGTATGGAAAAGAAGATAATAGTATTAAGCAATATTATAAAGGAAACGGATTAAATGATAATACGATTTCTTTGATCCGCTATAATAAACAAACAAAATCACTCCTTATTATCTATGATAATTCAAATATAGATATACTTGAGGGAGGAGTGGCGACAAATCTACCTTATCTGTCGACCAGTACGTCCATAAGAGACAAACAAATCAATTCAGTATTGGTACATGATGAATATGCCTATTTATCGACAGCATTCGGTATCGTCGTGATCAATATGGCCAAAAAGGAAATAAAGGATACCTACAAGCTTTCCTTAAATATAACATCGTGTGCCATACAGAATGGCAATATATATGCCTCTACAACCAATAAGGCAGAAGTATCTTCGGGGATTATATACGCCTCATTAAAAGAAAACCTACTGGATAAGGCAAACTGGAAGCCCTATGGATTATCAAACCTTTCCGATAGTCATACGATCTCAGCTATCGCTTCATTCAAGAATACCTTGTTCTACTTGGTCAGTCAGCAAGGTATCTTCTATGAAAACAATGGAGAGCTTTCCCGAATAATAAATAGCTCAACCCTAAAATACATGAAAGTAATAGGCGAAAAATTAGCATGTATAGATAACTCAAGGGTTTTCATCGTATCCGATACGCAAAAGTTTGACCAAATAAACTTAAGTATCAATGATATCAGTACCTATCAAACAGACAAATATTGGATAGCGGAAGGAAGCAAAGGGCTACGTTCTATCCAACGGAAAGGATCAAATAGTTTTGAGGCTCTTAATGAACCTATCATTTTAGACGGACCTTACAGCAATAGCGCATTCGATATTGTTTGTAAAAATGATAAAGTATATATGATCATAGGAGGTAAAGACCTCCTAAATGGTAAGCGCTTCGACAAAGGAGGTTATATTCTTACATACGATTATGATAAATGGTCTTTTATCGATCCTAAAGAAGCCCAAAAGAAACTCAATTTACCAAGAAATCCACGAGACTATACAAGTATAGCCGTAACGACCGATGATTCTAATGATGAGATCGTATACGCCTCTTCCATGGGTGATGGCGTTATCCAATATAAGAATGGAACTCCCATCCAGTCATACAATGAAAAGAATGCCTTTAAAGAAACCGCAGGAGGCTATGGGTCCGGTTATTGTTATATAGATGGACTGGCCTTTGATAAAAATGGAAATTTGTGGATGACAAGCTCAGAGGTTAACCATGCGGTACTTGTTCTTGACAAAGCAGGAGCATGGCATCGTTTGGATATCGAGCAACTTAGAGGAGTCTATACAATAAACGATATACTTATAACCTCCACGAACGATAAATGGATTTATGTGCCTCGTAACACCCCTAAACTTGTAATGATACCGAATAGCGAGTCTTTAGACGAAGTTTCCTCGTATGAGTTTACTACACTTATTGATACCGACGGAAAAGAATTGACTCCTAGTAATTATACATGCGTAGCCGAGGATAAGGATGGATATATCTGGGTTGGTACGAATCGGGGGGCCGTATATTTCACTAAACCTAGGATCTCTTCCGCTGAGGATAAAGCCGCTACACGTTGTACAAGGGTAAAATATACCAATGAGGAAACTGGCAATCTCGCTTATTTCTTAGATAACGTTGTCGTCACGACCCTAAAAGTAGACGCAGGTAATCGAAAATGGATTGGAACCAAAGGAAATGGCGTTTATGTTCTAGATAATGATAATGAGACAATCGTTTATCAATTTAATACGACCAATAGCCCGCTCCTTTCCGATAACATATACGATATAGAGATAAACGATAAGACCGGTGAGGTTTTTATCGGTACCGATAAAGGACTAAATTCCTATCAAGGAGAAGCTTCGGAAGGTAAATCTGATTACTCGGAGATCTATGCATATCCTAATCCGGTACGTCCCGAACATATGGATAAAGTAACGATTGTAGGATTAATGGATAATTCGAATGTAAAAATCACGGATTTAAACGGAAATATTATTTATCAAACTAAATCCTTGGGGGGACAAGCTATCTGGAATTGCCGGAGCGCAAACGGATCACGTGTAGCGACAGGCGTATATCTTGTACTAGCTTCCACAGAGGAAGCCTCAGAGAGCGTCGTAACAAAAATCATTGTAGTCAAATAGAACAATGAATCAATCAGAGAAAGTTTTACTCAACTCCAGATTAATAAATCAAGTAAAAGAAGCGAATAATTTTGATTTTATTCGCTTCTTTCTTGCGTATTCTGTCATGTTCAACCATTTCAGCACACTGACAGAGACAGATCCTTTTTGGTTTGTTAGCGGAGGATTTCGAGTGAAAGGTTTCTTTATTATTAGTGGATTTCTTGTTATGTTTAGCTTCTTACGTACGCCTAATACCCGGATTTTTTTCCGTAAACGTATTCAACGTATTATGCCCGCCTACAGCTTGACTATTTTATTATGTGCCTTAATCGGATTATTCCTTACCTCTTTATCCTGCAGGGAATACCTCACCTCTTCTAGCTTATACACCTATCTTATCTGTAATTTACTTACATTTAACTTTTTATCGCCGGATTTACCCGGCGTATTCGATACCAATCCTTTACAAGCGATGAATGGGTCTTTATGGACTATCAAGGTTGAATTCATGCTATATATCACCATACCCATTATCTATTGGTTACTGAAAAGATACAATAAATTGGTATGCCTACTTCTTATTTATATCTTATCTTTCATCTACTCGACAACGTGTAATTATTTAGATGATATGACACACAACCCTATTTATGAATTCATGAAAAGACAATTCCCCGGACAAATGATGTACTTTTGTTCCGGTATTATCATACTTGCCTATTTCCCTGTTTTTCGAAAATATATGAGATATTTGTTCCCTGTCAGCCTATTTCTTTTATTGGGTAGAGAGTATATGTTGCTGAGTATTTTCGAGCCTATCGCTCTAGCCTCTATCATTATCACGGTAGCTTACGGATTCAAGTGGTTACATGTATTCAACCGGATGGGAAATTTCTCGTATGGTATTTTCTTGATTCATTTCCCGATCATCCAAATATTCATTCATTACGGACTTGATCGGTATAGCTTGATATTGACATTGGCTCTTACCACTATCCTTAGCACCGGATTGGGTATGTTATCCTGGAAATACATAGAGAAACCCTGTTTATATCATCCTAAAAAGAAAGCCTAGAAGAACGCAATGACCGGATGATCTGATCTGTTATCTTCTCCGCTCCTTTCCGGTTCGGATGGATAGCGTCATAAAAATCCGACGTATCCAATAGATCCATACAGTCGACGATAAGGATAGAATCAAACATTTGAGTAAACATTCGCAAAGCTCGTTGTTTCTCCGCTACTGTAAAAGCTGTTATATCCGGGTTATACGGCATGACAACCAGACAATAAATAATACCCCTATCCCTAAAATAAACGGAAGAACGCTCTATTAACCTTTTCCATTCAGGAGTGATTTGATATGCCTCGAATTTATTTTCTTCATTCTGTTCTTCTACTTTCCGTTTATAGACAGATTCATTTCTATCAGACATCGTAGAGTTTGGATAACGTAAATCAGAGGTTATAATTCCGGGGATAACATCATCATCCAACTTATTACGCAGATAAGTAGTCAAGCCGGAGAATAAACAATTTCGAGCCACATAATTATAGTATAAATTCGGTTCACTTAGAGGTTTCTCTAAAGCAGGAAGTAATTCACGGGTAAAACCATCCATTTTATATCCATACATATGTAGAGCTACCCGGTTGGGATCATCCAATTCGATCGGGCCACGTAATTGATCTAAATCCACACACTGTACAACTACTTGAACAGAAGATGGTAAATAGGAATAATACAAGGCACTCTCACTCAATCTCTGACCGGTAGAGGTAAGATTATATACACAGGGATTTCCTCGCAACTCTGCTTCTAACTTGTATCCGTTCACACCACTCATACCGCGGCTATTACCTAAAATGACAAGATCCGGACGCTCTTCCGGATTATTTAACGTACTCCATATAAGTCGTGTTCGTACGTAGTCGTTAGGCAATAATCGATAGAGATAGGGAGTGATCTGATTGAACAAAAACAACAAGATCCCCAGAAACAACAGGAATCTTATCATACTCTTTATTTGTTTATGCGTTGGTTTCATACTTGCTAGAATTGAAAATAAATAAAGCTAGAAGCGTTATTTCCGAAGAAATATATACAAAATAAGAGGATCGCATATAAAGTATATCGTATATATATACTTCGTATTTTCTTAATATCAAATCCAAACGGTCGTTCCCGGTTCATCCATTCGACCACCAGCATACAAGCAATAAAAATAAGCGATAATAAAGCAGAAACATTATTGGCCCCACTTACCTTAGGCACACGGAATAAAGAAGAGGAGAACAGATCATATATATAATCGAATGCCATTGATATATTCTCAGCCCTAAATAGAATCCATCCGATCACCACGAAGCCAAATGTAACCAACATAGACACAACGTTTGATGGTATCAACCTTATCTTTACATATTTCTTTAGTATCAACAATGCTATACATAGCAAACCATGATAAACACCCCAAGCCACAAATGTCCAGTTCGCTCCATGCCAAAGACCGCTCAAGAAAAATATGATCAAGATATTCCGAATATGTCTAAAGAAACCATTATGGCTACCTCCCAAGGGAATATATACATAATCTACGAACCAAGTATTCAACGAGATATGCCAACGTCTCCAAAATTCGGCTATATCTAAAGAAAAATAGGGATACCGGAAATTTTGCCTCAACTGTATCCCAAACAACTTGGCTGTACCTATAGCGATATCTGAATATCCGGAAAAATCTCCATAAATCTGGAATGAGAACAAAACGGCTCCCAATAGCAAAGTACTAGCCGGGTAATTTCCATAGTTCCCGAATATGTCATCTACGACCAAGGCACAATTATCGGCTATCAGGATTTTTTTGAAAAACCCCCACATCATTTGTCGTATCCCATCTACAGCGTCGTTATACTCGAAGCTGCGAGGTCTCTCAAATTGTATCAACAGGTTAGTAGCCCGTTCGATAGGACCGGCCACCAACTGAGGGAAAAAACTAACAAATGCGAAAAAGGAAACGATATCTCTTGTTACCGGTAATTTACCTCTATACACGTCAATCGTATAACTTAAGGCTTGGAATGTATAAAAACTAATCCCGACCGGTAATAAGAGAGAAAGCGTAGAGATGTGCAATGAAATCCCTATATAAGAGAAAGCATCTATCAAACTATCCACAAAAAAGTCGTAATACTTGAAGAAAGAGAGTATCAGTAAGTTAAATATGACATTCGCAGCCACGATACCTTTATCGAACCAGCGAGGTATCTTCCCGGCCCTCGCACGTACTTCCTCTATTCCTATCCCACTCAGCCAACTACAGAAAGAGGTAAGGGCTATCAATGCCAAGAACCGGTAATCCCACCACCCGTAAAAAAGATAACTAACTACGACTACAAATAAATTCTGTAGTCGTAGTCGCTTTCCGAAGACAAGCCAATACAATAAAAATACGATTGGCAAATAAATCAAATATTCAATCGAATTAAATAGCATAATAACCGCGAAGATATATACTAATGCTTTATACCCTCGAACATCTCCGAGCGATCTTCTTTCGCTTGGGTGGATTTGGCCTTGAAACTATTAAATGTCCAACTCAACGTCAACGTGATTTGTGGATATTTGGGTTTGATACGTGTCAGGGAGCGTAAATCCGCTGTTTGGATATCGCTGATATATTTGGCAGAACGGAAAATATCCCGGAAAGCTAAGGTAGCGGTTAGTTTTCGGTTACATAGTTGCTGGCGAACGGCTACGTTCGCATACCAATAAGCGTCCGTACGGCCCTGCGTCGTTACGGAAGGGCCTACAAAACTACCATCCAATTGGATACGGGTGTATTTCCCCAGATTAAACAGGTTATTCCATAGGATATCGTAATTGGTGCTTGAGGTCGTATTTCCACCGGCGGCCTGTTCGTTCTTCACCTTATAGTGATAAACGTTTCCGTTGACCGTGGTATTCCACCAACGTACCGGATGCAGGCTGACGCTTAGCTCGATACCTGTTGAATAATCATGTCCTACGTTTGACATCGAGTCTAAGGTTACACCGGCTGAATAAGGTACGCGCAACCGCTCGATCTTATCTTTCCGATACCGATGAAAGGCGGTAGCGGATACCGTATTTTCCCCGAAATTCTTCCGGTAGTTCAATTCAAAGGAGTTGATGTACTCCGGACGTATATCCGGATTACCGATCTCGGCCGTATAAAAGTCGCGATACGTAATATAAGGCTCCATATAGAAAAGCTGCGGACGTGTGGTACGACGAGAATAGGAAGCCAACAAGCGATGCTCATTCGGGAACGTATAGCCCAAATGCACCGATGGGAAAAACTCAAAACGATTCTTCGTACGATCCGCTCCCTCCACGGAACTTCGCAAGACCGTATGCGTATGCTCTCCCCGAACGCCGGCTTGCGCCTCTAAATTCTTCCACGTATGGGAAAGAATCGTATAGATAGAATTCACCCCTTCTTGAAAATAAAACGTGTTGTAGATATCGTCACGCCAAAAGAACGTTTGTCCCTTGGGGTCCCACCATTCCATATTGTAATCGCCGTCTTCCAGATAAGAATAATATTGGTAACCCGCCTCTAGCTTACCTCCTTTCCCGAAAGGCAAGGCGTAATCCAGATTGATACGCATCGTTTCCCGATGCTCGGCCTCATAAGCACGGTGCCCCTGTTGGCGTTGCCCTTCCAAAGACATCAAGTCATTAAAGAAATATTCCAACGCATGACCGCCATATTTGTAATAGGCGCTACCGGAAAGCTCGTGCCCCTTATCGTTGAACTTATGCTGTACCGCCAGACTTCCCAAACCTATATTCTCATCATTATCATAATCATCTATGCTTCGATAATCTTCCGTCACCGGAGAGCCGCCCGCTACCGAACGGGTTTCCTTATAGTTCATCTCTCCCTTACGCTTATTTCCGCCATAGCCGCCCTCCAGATCCAACGCGATGGTTGTCTTGGGAAGATTCAGGCTCCAACCGCCTTTCAGCGTATAATGGTAACTGTCTCCCGTACGAGGCCCGACGGAATGCGAAGTCGTTGTTTGATCGCCAACCACCGTCTTCTTCTCTTGATCGAAATCACTCTTACGCATACGATCCGTCCACTGTCCGCCGATGTACCAACGGGAACGCTGATGTTGCTGTGCCAACAAGAAATCGACATGGCGGGAAAGCCACGTACTTCCCGAGAGATTCACCATCCCGCTCAATCCTCGCTGGGAATGCTTCTTCGTGATAATATTGATAATGCCCACGTCGCCTTCCGTATCATGCTTGGCGGAGGGCGTCGTGATAATCTCTATATTCTCTATATGCCCGGCCGGGACTTGCTCCAAAGCCTGTGTACCCGAGAAGACACTCGGCTTACCATCTATGTAAACCAAAAAGCCGCTGCTTCCACGAAAAGTAACATCGCCTTCCGCGTCTACCCGTATGGAAGGCGTATTCTCTAATATATCCACGGCGGAACCGCCTCCTCCCATCATATTGGAGGAAGCCTCGACCACTTTCTTATCCAACTTATAAACCAATTGGCGTTTCTCAGCCACTACCTCCACTTCGGCGATACCTACCTCCAAGGGACTCATCATCAACTTACCTAAATCCACCGGAGACGAGGCATCCAAGATGATATCATTCTTTGTAAACACATCATATCCCATCAGACGGACCATGACCACATAATTACCCGGAGCCACCTTAGTAAACGAGAAACGTCCTTGATCGTCCGGAAAAGTCTGTTGCAAAGGTTTTTCACTTCCCATCGCAAACAGAAAGATATCCGCATAATTAATCACTTGATTCG
Organism: Parabacteroides sp. KHUB-02; assembly: GCF_056640955.1. Classification (NCBI taxonomy): domain Bacteria; kingdom Pseudomonadati; phylum Bacteroidota; class Bacteroidia; order Bacteroidales; family Tannerellaceae; genus Parabacteroides; species Parabacteroides sp. KHUB-02. The sequence goes on from NZ_JBWQEV010000001.1 coordinate 3,709,135, forward strand.
TAGAGGCATCTATTAACTGCCCCTTAATACGGGCATCCGGAGAAGAAGCCCACGAGAGCGCACAAATCACCCATAATAAGGCCAACATTAGTCCTATCTTTTTCATGATATTGAGAATTACAATTAGATTTCTACGCAAAAGTAACTAAATTCAGAATGTTACGGTAATTAATAGCGATCATTCTTGATATATTCTTTCCCGGGATCGTCCGAGTTCGAGTAGCGAAGCAAATGGTTTCTTCCTAAGGAAACAAAAGTTTCTATATGGGAAAACAGAAGTTTCTGTCTTATGCTGATATAGGTAGACACATTCAATAACAATAAAATGTGTAATTATTATGCGCAAAAAACATGAGCATTACAGCGAAGAAGAGAAATTGCATCTTCTTCATTCTTATTATCAATCCGGCATGAGCAAAACCAGTTTTTGCAAACAACATGGTATTAGTGGGATAACTTTGTTAAATAAATGGCTGGCGAAGTATGAATCAGTGGTAAAAGAGGTATCTTTGGCTCCGTGTCAAGCCCCTACGGATATGAGCGATCGAAGCAAAGAGGATTACCATGATGAAAACGCGCGACTCAAGAAGCGTGTTAAGGAGTTGGAGAAGGCCCTTGCCTTCTCCCGGTTGGAAACCGAGGCCCGTGATTTAATGATCACGCGTGCGGAAGAGTATTTTAACATTCCCATCAGAAAAAAACCTGGGGCCAAATAGTAACGGAACTGGTCAGGCTTCGCAAGATGAAAGTAGCGCCAGCCTGCCGTCTGTTTGGCCATTGTCGTCAAGCCTATTACCAGTCCAAGGCTGACATAGGGAGCCATGTGAAGAATGAACGTCTCATGCTGGATACCGTACGTGAGATACGTGGCGAGGATCCCGGTATCGGTGGTTACAAGCTGTGGATCATGCTCACCGCCCTCTTCGGAGAGAGGTTCATGCCCGGTCGCGACAGCTTCTACACGCTGCTTCGTCGACACCGCCTGATGCTTCCTCCGCGCAAAGCCAGGGGCACAACCAATTCCAACCATCGTTACCATAAGTGGAAGAACTTGATAAAGGGCTTTGTCCCAACCTCTCCCAATCAACTGTGGGTTAGCGATATTACCTATATACCGCTTGCCGGCGGAGACGTCTGTTACCTGCATCTGGTCACGGATGCTTATTCCCATAAGATAGTGGGATGGGTACTGGCTGATAGCTTGCGTGCCTCAGCCACGCTTGAGGCGTTGCGGCAGGCCATAGACCAGGCCGTTGAGATGACAGGGAGTGAAAATCTGGAGGGCCTGATACACCACTCTGACCGTGGCGTGCAGTATTGTTGCGACGCGTACGTGGAGCGCCTTCGGCGGCATGGCATTGCCATCAGCATGACGGAAGACTACAAGCCCACGGACAATGCCGTGGCGGAACGTATCAATGGGATAATTAAAGTGGAACGCCTCTATAGGCAAGGGCTGTTCGAGACCATCGAGCGTGCCGCGAGCGTGATAGAGCGCTACATCTACTTCTACAACTACCGCCGACCGCACATGAGTGTCGGTTATAAAACCCCGGGCATAGTGCACGGGGAGAAGGAAACGCAAATAAAAATGTGGCGGAATAAAAGAAAACCCGTGAAAAGTAACGAGAAAGAGATGGATACGATAGCTTTGCAAAGCCGAACAACTAATCTCTCAGAAGGGCTCTGTTCGGCCCAGAGGTAATGTGTCTATGTTATCAGTATGAAGTTAAAAGAAGTGACTACTATATCAGTATTACTTTATAACTACTGTCTACTGATTACGTTTATAAACAAAAAAAGTGTCTAGATAAATCAGGAAAAGACATTCTTCAGTACAAAACTTTAGTTTTCTTCTATGAAAACAAATGTTTCCTATGTGTAAAACTTTTGTTTTATACCATAAAAAACCACAAATACTTATATATTAATATTTTATCTATATAAAGAAAGGAAGAAAAACGGACTGATTATATACGTAGAGTGTAGAAAATTCCTTTGATGGCATGGCAAAGACACTTACTAAAAGCGGGAAATGATGGTAGATAAAGACTTACTATTGTAGATGTTTTCCTATCTACAACAATAGGATAAATATTTTAAATTCAAATGATTATAAGGATAGTTGTAGATATTGTACATAATTTTGATTATTTACATATAATAGACCGGGCTTAGCTTTTATATCACTCAAGTCCGGCCTATCGGTTGAGATCTATCCCGCATTTGTTTGGATCAGAGTCCCAGCTTCTCAGAGATCTCCAACATCTTCTTGATCGGTTTGATGGCCTTCTTCTGTACCTCCTCGTCCACGAATATCTCCGGCATCTCGAACTTCAAGCAATTATATAGCTTCTCCATCGTGTTCAAGCGCATGAAATTACATTCGTTGCAAGCGCAAGTACTGTCGTTCGGAGGAGCCGGGATGAATTCCTTATCCGGACTCTGCTTGCGCATCTCGTGAATAACGCCACTTTCCGTCGCTACAATGAATTGTTTCGCGTCGGACTTAATGGTATGCTTCAGCAAAGCCGCGGTCGATCCTACGAAGTCTGAGACCTGTATAACCGGCTGCTTGCATTCCGGATGGGTGATCACTTCCGCGTTCGGGTACTGTTTCTTCAAAGATAAGATCTTCTCCAATGAGAATTGCTCATGCACGTGGCAAGCGCCATCCCAAAGCAACATATTACGTCCCGTGATGCTATTGATATAATTACCTAAGTTACGATCCGGACCGAAAATCATCGGTGTACCTTCCGGGAAGCTCTCCACGATCTGGCGGGCGTTCGTGGAAGTAACCACCACATCCGTGACCGCTTTCACGGCGGCGGTCGTATTCACGTAAGAGATTACCGTATGACCGGGATGTTGCTTGACGAACTCGGCGAACTCCGTAGCCGGACAACTATCCGCCAAGGAGCAACCGGCATTCAAGTCCGGTACCAGCACTTTCTTATCCGGACAGAGGATCTTCGCCGTCTCTCCCATAAAGTGAACCCCACAAAGCACGATGATATCCGCCTTCGTCTTAGCCGCCCATTGTGCCAAGGCCAGACTGTCTCCCACATAGTCCGCTATATCTTGTATATCGCCTGTTTGATAGTAATGCGCCAAAATAATCGCATTCTTCTCTTTACGTAACTTGTCGATCGCTTCCTTAAGGTCTAAATCCTTAGGAACGGGCGCATCCATGTACCCGATTGATTGGTTTGTCAACATAGCCTTATATATTAATGATTCCTGTTTCTACTGCTCCCAATAGGCTTTTCACTATATATAAACAATATTATCCACAGAAAGTATTACTGATAATCTTCATCTTATCTAGTTTATCAACCTATTGTTCACAAAGCACAAAGGTATAAACTTTCTTCATTTATAGAAATAACAAGAAAGATTCTTATCTTTGCTGTCGATGGATGAGCTGTCGTGAACCATCAAGAGTTATCCACAATCATTATATTATATTCTTATTAATCTTTAATTTTAAAAATAAATATGATGAATATGATAGGCTGTTGAAATGGTTAATACATTTTTGTTACAATCTTTGGTTATTGACTTATTAAAGTCTGTGAACGGTTTATCAAAAGGATACCAACAGCATGGATGTCTATCTATAGATTGTAATTCTTATAGTTATAGACTTTATGAATATTTAGCTGTTTATTGTTGATAACCTTGATTGTGAAAAAATAGATCCTCCAGCAAGGCTGTCAATAGGTGTATAAGGGCTGTTGATAGCGCGTAATAAATAAGTGGCTTATTCATTTGCTAATTTGAGAAAGGGGGGTGTATGGACAAGTATTTGAATAAAGCAAGAAATATTTTTCATTTTATGTCCACTACTTATTAATAGCTTTTCAACGGCATATCCACGGATATTCGCTACTTTTGCGGTCAAAGATATTTGTTATGCGAAAATTAAAAGTAACCGAATTGAACCGCCTGACTCCCGAGGCTTTTAAGGAAAGTAAGAAGATACCTTTAATCGTTGTTTTAGACCATGTTAGAAGTCTAAACAACGTGGGTTCCGTGTTTCGTACCTCCGATGCTTTCCGGGTAGAGGCTATTTATCTTTGTGGTATTACGGCTTGCCCTCCGAATGCGGAGATCCATAAGACCGCTTTAGGAGCGGAAGAAACCGTAGATTGGGAATATTTCAAGGATACCCCGGAGGCTGTTGATAAACTGCGCCAAGAGGGGTATACGGTATGTGCCGTAGAGCAAGCGGAAGGTAGTGTCATGTTAGATAACTTGCAGTTAGACAAAACAAAGAAATACGCTATCGTCATGGGTAACGAGGTAAAAGGCGTTCAACAAAATGTGGTTGATAACTGTGATATATGTATTGAAATACCTCAATACGGTACAAAGCATTCCTTGAACGTATCGGTTACTACCGGTATCGTGATCTGGGATTTCTTCAAGCAACTATCAGATTAAACCATTCTCAACCAATACGACGACCCGTTCGGTCATGGCATCTTTACCTTTCGGGTCGTATTCCGATTTCAGACTGGCTCCGAACATTCCGGCGAAGAAATTCCAAAAGCCCGCACGGAAACTTCCTAGATAGGCTTTCAATAAATTGTAACTGGATTGATTACATTCCCTATCGATCAGTTTGATAAGTAGCTTACCTTGCGAGAAGGATAATTTTTTTAGTTCCGGTTTATATTGGGCGAACAACTCTTTCTCCATCCGTTTCAAGTGGGCTTGGCGGGCCTTGTCATTCGGTAAGGTTTCCATGTATTCGTAGGTCTCTATCAACGTATCATACACCATCTTGGCATAGGGCAAAGTACGCTTTACGTCTCGTACTAACTTATTGTACTTCGCTTGTTCACGCTTATTCTTAAACTTAACTTGAGGATATATGAAAACTTCCCGAAGGTTGACGACAGCCATTGTATCACCTTCATACAGTTGAGCTTTCTGATAACCTTCCGGAACAATATTTGTCTTTACCGCCTGCGCCATCCCTTTAAAGCTACAGAGAGCGAGTAGAGCCAAAATACAATATATCCCTTTTCGTATCATATACCGCGAAAATATAAATACTGCGTGACTCTCAGCATCATTTATCTGTTAATAACTTGCTAAATGAATATAAAACATTACATTTGCGCAATTGACAACAACTTAAGAATATATTAACTATGAAGAAAGAAGAAATTACCGCCCTATTCGGAAAATTCGAATCCATTTCATGTGAGGTAGAAGGCATAGAATGCTGGAGTGCCAGAGAGTTACAACCTCTATTAGGATATGCCAAATGGGATAACTTTATCAATAATGTAGTGGTGAAAGCCAAAGAAGCGTGCCTGAATGCGGGAGAAGATGTACAAAACCATTTTCCCGACGTCGGGAAAATGGTTTCAATAGGTTATGGTGTTGAAAAACAAATAGATGACATTTTATTAACACGCTACGCATGCTATTTAATCGCACAAAATGGTGATAGCCGTAAACCACAAGTCGCTTTCGCACAGACTTATTTTGCGGTACAAACCCGTAAGGCCGAGGTGATTGAACAACGTCTATTGGATTGTGAACGCTTAAAGGCCAGGGAAAAATTGAGTCAGACTGAAAAACAATTATCTGGAATCTTATACGAAAGAGGTATTGATAATAAAGGATTTGCGATTATTCGTTCTAAGGGAGATCAAGCTTTATTCAATTTAAGTACACAGATGTTGAAAAAGAGAATGAACGTCCCCACGAATAGACCTATCGCTGATTTTTTACCGACTATAAGTATAAAAGCTAAAGACCTAGCGACTGAAATGACAAACGTAAATGTGCAAGCGAAGGATCTATATGGACAATCTCCTATTGAAAAAGAACATATTGATAACAATACTGCTGTACGTGATATGTTATTGCAAAGGGGGATTAAGCCTGAACAACTTTCTCCTAATGAGGATATTAAAAAGGTACAGCGTAGGATAAATAAGGATAATAAGCAAAACTTGAAGAATAAATAGAAACCATACAAAATCTTAACTATGAAATATCTATTGCTATCCCTGTTTGCGGGGGTATTTTCATTGTATGTACATGGTGTTGATAACTTACGTTTACCGGATGTTCGTAGCGTGGGAATGGGAGGGAATGTGGCGACGCAATCTATTTTATTCAATCCGGCCCTTATTGTCGATAAAGATAAAAAATCCATTCATTTAGAATACTTTAATCGGTACATGTTGAAAGAACTGGGTACGATGTCCGGTAGTTTTTATTATCCGAATCAACTATTATCCGCAGGTGTTGATATCTCTGTTTTCGGGTTTGATAAGTACAGGGAGATGATGGTTCGTGTGCTGGGAGGAAAACGCTTGGGGGATCAATGGGCGTTAGGGCTTGGAGTTCACTATAGTTTCTTGCAAACTGATCTATTGGAAAATACAAGATCCAGACTGTCAACAGATATTGGAATCACTTTCTCTCCTATTGATAAGTTGTTAATAGGAATGTTAATAATGAATTTTCCTTCTGTTTCTATAGGAGATAAAGATATTGAAATAGAAGATTTTAATTATTATTTAATTCAAATAAGTTTTCAATGGGAGATTATAAACAGTCTGTTAATTACAGGAAGTGTAGGAACGGAAAATGAAAACCTAGTTGTTGGAAACTTAGGTCTTGAATACACCGCTTTCGATTCTTTTTTTATTCGTACCGGAATACAGACCGCTCCTCTCCTGCCCTCTTTAGGAATTGGTTATAACTTTTCTTGCTTTACGATAGATGTAGCCTCTATTTACCATCCGATTTTAGGGATGAGTACCAGTCTTGGTTTATCATTCTCTTTTTAAATGATACTTAGCTATGAAACGATTGTTTATAATCTTGTCGATAATCCTGTTGATAAATAGTTATTACGCTAATTCTCAAATAGAATATTCTGTTGATAAGTGGATGGAGTATGTAGAGGAACTAGCCTTGGAAACCGAGGATACGGAGCGTATCGAAAGTTTGTATGCCGATTTATCTTATTTAACTGAGCATCCTTTTGATTTGAATGCCGTGACGGAAGAACAACTGAAGCGATTACCTTTTCTATCCGATCGCCAAATCGAGCAGCTACTTTCCTACCGGAAACGATACGGAAATATGGTTAGCATCTATGAGTTGAAGAATATAGAGGATATCGATTTTCAGACGATATCTCTTCTCCTTCCCTTTGTTTATATAGGTAATAATCTTGTTGAAAAACGGTTACTTACGGTTAAGAACCTGTTGAAATATGGTCGTAATGAATTACAAATCAGGTATGATCAATGTTTTCAACAGAAAAAGGGATATGGTGAACAAACGGACAGCATACTTTCGCTACATCCGAATCGTAAATATAGAGGAGAACCCTTCTATCACTCCTTACGTTATTCCTATACTTTCGAGGATCGTTTACAAGCAGGCTTCGTAGCCGAGAAAGATGCGGGCGAACCTTTTTGGAACGCATATCATAAAGGATATGACTTTTATTCCGCACATCTATTCCTAAAAGATATCAACTGGTTAAAAAGCTTGGCTATAGGGGATTACAAGATGTCTTTCGGACAAGGTCTGGTGATTAGCAATGACTTTTCTCCTAGTCGTACGGCAGTAGTCGCTCAAGCGGAGCGAAGGACAAATGGCTTCCGTAGGCACTTCTCAACCAATGAACAGGATTTCTTCCGAGGGGTGGCTAGTACGATCACGATTAAAAACTTGGATATAAGTGTTTTCTATTCGTACCGAAAAATGGATGCGGCCGTAGATCGCTTGACATTCACCTCATTAAAAACGGATGGACTTCATCGTTTACAACGGGATTGGGAAAAGAGGAAAATGATAACGATGCAGGTATATGGAGGAAATATCCGCTATGCTACATCTCATTTTCATGTAGGTTTAACGGCTCTCTCCTATTCATTCGGTAAGTTTAAGATGGACCCCGATCCAAAACCTTATAATTTGTTCTATTTCAGAGGTTCCAACAATTTCAACATCGGTGTTGACTATATGTTGAAAAGTAACCGTATCAAGTTTTATGGCGAGACCGCTCTTTCGAAAAACGGAGCTATTTCTACCTTGAATGCCTTGCAGTTAACACCCGCTTCTTATATATCTTTCTTGGTATTATACCGCTATTACGATCGCCGTTATCAAGCTTTGTTTGGGAACGCTTTCTCGCAAGGCTCTACGGTTCAGAATGAGCAAGGGGTTTATATGGGATTGCAATTAACCCCGATCGCCCGCTGGAAATTATCCATTTATGCGGACTTATTCCGTTTTCCTTGGTTGAAATACGGGATAGACGCTCCTTCCGGAGGACAGGAATATATGGCTCAGATAGATTATACCCCTAGTAGAAACTATTCAGCTTATCTTCGTTATAAATACCGGCAAAAAGAAAAGAATAGAACTTTTGAAAATGATAATTTATTGAGAATCAATTCTTATAAACAACATCGTATTCGTTTTCAACAGGTTTATAACTTTTCTTCTCCTTTTATTTTTAAGACTTCCTTAGATGGTATTCTATTCGATGATCCTATAAAGAAACTTAATAAAGGAATTATGATCTCCCAAAGTATAGGCTGGAAGCCCACTACCCTACCTCTTCAAATGGATGGTTATCTAGCGTGGTTTCATACGGATGATTACAATAGCCGGGTCAGTTCGTATGAGAAGAATATATTGTATGCCTTTAATATGCCCTCTTTTTATGGGGATGGGATGCGGTTTGCCCTTACCTTTCGTCTGGATATTTGGAAACGTTTATCCTTATCTGCGAAACTGGCTTACACCCATTATTGGGACAGGGATTTGATAGGTACTGATACGGAGGAGATAAGCGGTTCTGATAAAACAGATCTTTATGCTTTGCTTCGCTGGAAATTTTAGAGTAGATTTGCGTGGGTAAAAACAAACAGCGCTATGTCTACAATTCTTTTTGATAAAATAGTATTTGGCCCGATACATAGTCGGCGTCTAGGTGTCTCTTTAGGGATGAATTTACTTCCTACAGACGGGAAATTATGCTCTTTTAATTGCATTTATTGCGAATGTGGATTGAATGAGAATCATAGGACCCATAGTAAACTGCCTACTCGTACGGAAGTGAGGGAAGCCTTAGAGCAAAAACTAAGTTCCATGAAAGCGGAAGGGATCGCTCCGGATGTAATTACATTCGCCGGAAACGGAGAGCCTACGATACACCCGGAATTCGGTGGAATCATTGATGATACGATCGCTACCCGGGATCGATTTTTCCCTGATGCTAAAATCGCCGTACTTTCTAATTCTACGATGCTCCAGAAAGAGGAGGTCTTTCAAGCCTTGAATAAAATAGAGGATAACATATTGAAACTGGATTCTGTATTAGACAGTCGGATTCGGCAGATAGACGTACCTAATTCTCCGGCGTTTAATTTCGAGTCTTTATTAAAACAATTATGTCGTTTTAACGGAAACTTGATTATACAGACCATGTTCTTGAAGGGGGAATTAAACGGGGAATCGGTTAATAATATGACAGAAGAGGAGATAGCGGGCTGGATTTCCGCCTTAAAACAAATCCGTCCGAAACAAGTCATGATTTATACGATAGATAGGGAGACCCCGGTTAAAGCTTTGAAAAAAGCTACTAAAGAAGAATTAGATGCGATTGCGGAACGGGCCCGGAAGGAGGGTTTTGACGTGACGGTATCTTATTAAACTAACTAATTTAGAGAAACACAATAAGTAGTATGAGAACATTCAGTAAAAAGAAAAAATTGCCTCGACTCTTGACGCTTTGTGGAGCGGTAGCGGTCTCAGCATTGCTAGGGGGATGTGGGCAGAGCGGTGTTCCGGCGGAATCTTTCGATCGGTCGGATTATTATACCAGAGGTATCGGTTCGTATCCGGGAGATCCGGGGGAGGATTTTTCTCCTTCATTACGTCCGGATTATTCCACGTATCGTAACATAGCTCTTTTGCGTAGCGCTTACAACTCCTCCAGTTATGATTACAATCTAACGGCTCAACTGGTGACGGATGGTGTTATTAGCGATAAACAGCCTCAGTATCTGGATCTTTCCACACAAAATGGGGAGATTGCTCGTCGTGAGCGTGAGTGGATGATCGATCAAGGTCCTTATTCTCGTAATGCGGTTACAGGCGAGGATGCCTATTTCCTGTTCACGCTGAATAACTGGAAAGAGAAAGCCGACAAGGTACAATTTCGTGGCAGCGTGGCTTATGACGAGAATAAGATTAAGGATGGATATGAGATTGTTTGCGAGGGATCGAATGATGGAAATACTTGGACGGAATTGGCTGCCTTAAAGGGTAAAGGTATGCCGGGTAAGGCCAGCAAGTATAAGGCCCATTCGGACCCGAATAAGAATAGCTGGGATCCGGGTACGTTGCCCACCCGTATGTTGAATGAGACTTTGACATTCGATCAACCGGGTGAATATGCTTATTATCGGATACGATTGAAAATGGAAGGTGCCGCTTATTGGGCATTCTTCGAGATGAATTTCTATAACCAAGATAAGTTGATAGATTTGCTTCCTTCCAAATTCTTTAATAGCGCTTGGATGAGTGCCACGACAGGAGAGGAGTGGGTCTATGTGGACTTGGGTAGCCAATCCGAATTCGACAAAGTAAAATTACATTGGATCAATAAAGCGATCAAGGGTAAGATTCAAGTTTCTGACGATGCGAAACAATGGGTTGACATAGCGAATCTTCCGGGTGGAGATGCTAATCTGGATGAGATCAAGCTAAAAGGAAAGGGCCGCTACGTACGGGTATGGATGGAGCAACCGGCTAATGACGGACGCTATATCTTAAGCGAGATAGAGGTGATGGGTAAAGGTGGCTTGCTTGCCCAACCGGCTGCTGCTCCGGCTTCTACAAAAGACGAGATCCGTTTGTCGGGCGGAAACTGGAAAGTACAACGAGCTTCCGAGGTAACCGCTTCTGGTGAGGAAATATCGAAACCTTCTTTCTCTCCGGAAAATTGGATCGTGGCGACCGTACCGGGAACGGTATTGAGCAGTTATAAGAATATCGGAGCTATCCCGAATCCGAATTACGCGGATAACTTGATGCAGATATCCGAGTCATTCTTCAACTCTAATTTCTGGTATAGGGATGAGTTTGAGGTACCCGAAGGATTCAAGCAAGATCGTTTGTTCTTGAATTTCGATGGTATCAACTGGAAAGCGAATGTATATTTAAACGGTAACAAGATCGGCCGTATCGAGGGAGCGTTTATCCGGGGTGTATTTGACGTTACAGACAGGGTCGTACCGGGTAAGAACGTTGTCGCGGTGGAGATCATCAAGAATGAGCATATCGGAGCTATCAAGGAGAAATGTGAGAAGAATACGGATTTCAACGGTGGTATCTTAGGCGCTGATAACCCGACCTTCCACGCTTCGATCGGTTGGGATTGGATCTCGACGATCCGTGGTCGTAATATCGGTATTTGGGATGATGTGTACTTGACTTCTACAGGCAAGGTAACGATTCAAGACCCGTTCGTACAGGTTGTATTACCGTTGCCGGATACGACTTCCGCTACCTTGACTCCGGAAGTGATCGTGAAGAACCATGATGCCGCTCCCGTGAAGGGTATATTGACAGGAAAGATCGGTGATATCACTTTCGAGCAACCGGTGGAATTGGCCGCCAACGAGGAGAAGAGCGTTGCTTTCGACCCGAATACCTTTAGCCAATTGAAGGTTCAGAATCCACGTTTGTGGTGGCCTAAAGGGTACGGATCTCCTTATTTATACGACGCTAATTTCACCTTTAAGGTAGGTGATAAGGTATCCGACTCTGAGGATTTCAAGGTAGGTATCCGACAAATGACCTTCAATGAGAATAATAGTATCTTGAGTCTCTTTATCAATGGTCGTCGTTTTATAGGCCGTGGCGGTAACTGGGGATTTGGTGAGTCTAATCTGAATTACCGGGGTCGTGAGTACGATATCGCCGTGGCTTACCATGCCGATATGAACTTTACGATGATGCGTAACTGGGTAGGACAGATTGGCGATAAAGAATTATATGAGGCTTGCGACCGTCATGGTATCATGATTTGGCAAGATTTCTGGTTGGCGAATCCTTCCGACGGACCCGATCCTTATGATCCGGAGATGTTTATCGCTAATGCTGAGGATTATGTGAAACGTTTCCGTAACCATGCCTCTATCGGTATTTATTGCGGGCGCAACGAGGGCTTCCCGCCGGAGCAGATCGACAAGGCTTTACGCCGTATCGTGAAAGAGGATCATCCGGGCTTACATTATATCTCCAGCTCGGCGGATGAGGTGGTAAGTGGCCATGGCCCGTACCGTGCGCTTCCTGTTAAAGAATACTTTAGCTTGAAGAATGGTAGTGATAAGTTCCATAGTGAGCGGGGTATGCCCAACGTGATGAATTACGAGAGCTTGGTTCGTACTTTCTCTCCGGAAGCGCTTTGGCCGCAAAACGCTCAATGGGGGCAACATGATTATACGATGGAAGGCGCCCAGTCTTGCGCTTCTTTCAACGCTATCATCGAAAAGGGCTTCGGTAAGCCGAACAACGCCAAGGAATTCGCCGATCTGGCTCAGTGGGTAAACTATGATGGTTACCGGGGTATGTTCGAATCGAGAAGCTTGAACCGTAAGGGATTATTGCTGTGGATGACGCATCCGGCATGGCCTTCTATGGTATGGCAGACCTATGACTATTATTTCGAGCCTACCGCCGCTTATTTTGGCTGTAAGAAAGCTTCCGAGCCTTTGCATATCCAATGGAATCCGGTGACGGACGAGATCGAGGTGGTGAACTATAGCGCCGGCGTACGTGATGGCTTGACGGCGAAGGCTCAAATCATCAATATGGACGGTTCTATCTCGTGGGAAAACGAGGTATCCGTGGACAGCAAGGAGGATACGACAAATAGATGTATGAAATTAGATTTTCCCGCTAGTGTGTCCAATACTCATTTCGTGAAGCTTACATTGACCGAGAATGGCAAGATCGTATCGGATAACTTCTATCTGCGTGGCGTAGAGGAAGGCAACTACCAAGCTTTGCGTGAGATGCCAAAGGTTACTTTACGATCCAACGTGGCAACCAATAAGGGTAATGACGGTACTTGGACCGCTACCGCTACCTTAGAGAATACTTCATCCACCCCGGCTCTGATGATCCGTGTGAATGTAGTGGGCGAGAAGGATGGCGAGCAATTCCTCCCGATGTTCTATAGCGACAACTATTTCTCCTTGCTTCCGGGCGAGAAGAAAGAGATCAACATCCATTGGAAAGATGTAGATACGAGAGGCGAGACCCCGAAGGTGGTTATCTCCGGTTATAATGTAGAGTAATAGATAGATTAATCCTCTAGGTCAAAAGATTTTGATCTAGGGGATTTTTTATATCCAAATGCATACCTTTGTGAAAATTTTATCTTTAACTACATGTGAGAATTGAATATGAATTTGAAGGAATATCTTAATAAACCTACGTACGCTATAGATAGACCATGGGTGATCGTTCTGTTAAACTCGATGGTAGTGGCGTTAATACTCGCTATTTTCGAGCCTTTTCACTATCGGCTAAATAGCGTGATACAGTTTTGGGTATTATGGTGTTTCGTAGGCTTGACATTTATATTTTCTGTTGTCGCTTTTGTCTTGTTTCCTAAATTATTCAAACGTTTTTATGATCCTGAACGATGGACTATTGGTAAAAACTTACTACATTGTTCCTGCTTTTTGTTATTTTTGGGACTCGCTTGTTTCATTTATGACTATTACTTCTTGATGCGAATGGACTTTTGGAGTGATTTAGATACGACTATTTTTTATAAAATGTTGCTTATAGATGTGTCAGCGGCGATCACGATTGTTATTATTCCCCTTATTTTCGGATTTTTCATTATAGAGAATAATGCTTTGAAACGTAATTTGCAAGAAGCGAAAAGGATGAATAAACTATTATCCGAACGAAATATACAAGAAGAGAAAGGGGGTGATGCCATAACCCTGTCCGGCGATACAAAAGAATCGATTTGCGTACTTCCGGATAATATTATGTATATGGAATCTTCTGGTAATTATGTAGATGTCTGTTATAGAGAGGAAGGGAATATGAAGCATAAACTTCTCCGTTCCACGATCAAGCAAATGGATGAGATGATGGAGAAATATGGTTGTTTTGTCCGTTGTCACCGGGCTTATATCGTAAACGTGAATAAAATCATGAACATAAACGGTAATGCGCAAGGCTACCGTTTGAATTTGGAGGATACACAACAAGAGATTCCTGTCTCACGTACCTATCTAAAAGACTTTAAGAGTTTTCTTAATAAGGAAAACTAGGTTGTATTTTATCCCTAAAACTTGTGATAAGGCACAGATTTCCATGTTTTATCACCAAATCTTGACATCTATCCCTATTGTTTGACTGGCTTTTTTACCCACTTTATATTTGCTGAAAAATCAATTGCAAAAATAATCAGCGATATGGAAAAGTCAGTAGTAAAAAAGATTCTTATTAATGTTATGTTGTTATTATTTGTGGCTGTCAATGGATCGGCGCAATTTATCACCGGCTCAATTACGGATCGTCAGGGTTTACCTGTGGAATTTGCTAATATAGTATTGTTATCTGTTCCGGATTCTTCTTTCCTTCAAGGTACGGTTAGTGATGAGAGTGGTAGTTTTCGCATTCAAACAGGAGATTCTATATCTATACGAACTTATGTGATCAAAATATCTTCGATCGGTTATCAAACCATCTACCGAGATACACGAGCCGGTAATATGGAAAATATCGTTTTGTCGGATGAGGCGATCTTGTTGGATGAGGCCGTTGTCATAGGGAAACGACCGGATTTCCAGATCAAAGACGGTACCTTGACAACCCGCATAGAAAACAGCCTGCTAAGCAAATCCGGGACAGCGAACGACGTATTGAAGTATATTCCCGGCATACAAGGCAAAGAGGGGGAGTTTCAGGTGTTCGGTAAAGGTATTCCTGTTATATATATCAATGGACGTGAAGTAAGGGATCTCTCCGAACTGGATCGTCTTAGCTCTTCTGAGATTCGTCAAATAGAGGTGATTACTAATCCGGGATCACGTTATGGGGCGGAAGTGAAATCAGTTATCCGTATTAAGACTATAAAGCGTGAAGGTGAAGGGATGAGCTTTGAGGCTCGCTCTACTTGGGGACAGTCGCAAAACACGGATTTTACGGAACAATTGAATTTAAACTACCGTCATAATAATCTGGATGTATTTGCTATGTTTCAATATGTGCATAACAACTATTTGCTCATCAATAATGTAAGTCAGCAAGTATATGTCGATACGCTTTGGCGGCAAGAGAATCGGATGGAGCAGCATTCATTGGATAATGATTACCGGGGAGAGCTGGGAGTGAATTATCAAGTTAACGATAACCATTCTTTGGCTGTCCGTTATATAATGTCTGCCTCTCCAGAAAATAAAATAAGGGGACAAACAGAAAGTCGGATTGATGCCAATGATGATTTCTATGACTATTTATTGAGTGAGAGTTATAGTACGACCGTGAAACATCCAGCTCACCAAATCAACGTTTATTATTCGGGAGCCGTAGGGAAGCTTTCTTTGGATTTCAATGCGGATATGCTAAGGAGCGAAGCGAGGACAGGAAATGAGGTAATAGAAAACAGTCAAGAGCGAGAAAGTCGTATCGTGACCTCCACTAATAATGTGGACAATAAGTTATACGCCGCTAAATTGATTGCTTCCTATCCATTAGCAGGTGGTAATTTGAGCCTAGGCTCGGAGTTTACCAGTACCCGCCGTACAGACTTATTTACTAATCCACAGGAAATCCTTCCTACAACCGATAGCCATATCCGGGAAGATCGTGCGGGAGCTTTCGCTGAATATAGTAAGTTTATCCGTATCGCCTACCTAAATATGGGTTTGCGTTATGAACATGTTTCAACAGAACGTTCCTATGATAATTTTTTTCCAAATGTCTCGTTATCCACGCAAATAGGAAAACTACAAACCCAACTTGGTTATACGACGAAAACGAAACGCCCTACTTACGCTCAATTGTCAAGTAATATGAACTATATCAATCGGTTTACCTATATGAACGGTAATCCGGCGTTAAAACCTACAAACCTACACGATATCACTTTATCAGGCAGTTATGATTGGTTTCAATTTATGTTGAGCTACCAGAGAGAAAAAGACGTTATTCTTTATATGACGGATCAATATGAGAAAAATCCTGCTATAACGATCATTACGCATCGTAATTATGACCGGATTGATAACGTATCGGTGTTTTTGATAGCGTCTCCTATTATAAAGAAGTGGCATCCTCAACTCACGATAGGTTTACAGAAACAATGGATGGATATTGAGCATAATAGTAGGATGCTTTCTATGGATAGACCGTTGTTTATCGGCCGGTTTAACAATGGAATTCAATTTCCTTATGGATGGACACTACATGTAGATTTGTTTTTTCAGGGTAAAGGTGATTTCCAAAATATTTATATCAACAAGAACGTGTTTATGATGGATGCCTCGCTCACTAAGTCTTTCTTTGATGACCGTCTTTCCTTTAATCTACAAGGTATTGATCTTACGCATGGGCGTAAAGATGGCAACGTGATTTATAACAAACACATGGATCTGACGGTGAATAATGTAACCGATAGCCGTGAGGTACGACTGACCGTTCGCTATAAGTTTAATACGACCAAAAATAAGTATAAGGGAAAAGGAGCCGCTGAGGAGGAAATAAGAAGGCTCTAAGAAACCCGTCTCTATGGGGTATTTCTCATTTATATAGTAGCCTCGATCACTACGAGGCTACTATATGAATATTGCTTTTATAGCTTTATATAAATCTTCTTCTTATACAAGAAATATCCCGGTATCCAGTTTAACACCACGAAGAAGATAGCCCAAGCCAGCGATCCTCCGAAATCGCCGAATACCGACCTGAACAGATCCATATACATAAAGGCGGAGATACCGCTCATTCCCAGCAATACGGCCAATATATCCCCTTGTACATACAGATACAACGGGTTGATACCGAACGACTCAAAGAATAACGTCCATTTCTTCTTCCCGTTTATATCGATGATCCAGATTAATAAAGCGAGGAATAAGGAGGCGAATCCGCAAGTTACCAAGACGAACGTGCTACTCCATATCTTCTTATTGATCGGGCAGCCGTAACTTAGTAAGAAACCGGCAAAAAGAATAATCGTACCGAAAATGAAGATATTACGGATAATCAACTCATTGTTCTTTTTACAATCCTGTATTACCTTTCCTACGTAGAAACCGAGTAATACATGCGCTATGCTACCGATGCAGCTCAAGAGCCCTTCCGGATCAAAGGCGATCCGTGTACCATCTGCCATATCATCGTGATACATATGCGATGTACCGAATAAAGTTCTGTCCACGATCGCTATAATGCTATCCTCCGACATTTCCATACTATGCGTGAAACCTAGTAATGCCCAGTAAAATATCAATATACCAGCGGCTACCTGCAAAATATACTTATGATTAATCGCTAATCCTATCAACGACCCGAAGCCGTATGCCAGCGCCAACCTTTGCATCACCCCAAGGATACGTAAATTCTGGAAATCGGTAAATCCATTGTAGCAAACATGCCCGAACAGATTCAGCCCTAATCCCACGAGGAATATCAATACCGTGCGTCTCAATACTTTCGTCACGCTTTCTTTCGACAGCTTGAAGTTATATTTCCGAAGCGAGAAAAACATGGAGACCCCCATGATGAACATAAAGAACGGAAATACCAAATCGGTGGGAGTGAGGCCGTTCCAACGTGCATGCTCTAAAGGCGTATATACATACTTCCATGACCCGGGGTTGTTTACCAAAATCATCCCCGCAATCGTAATTCCCCTCATCACGTCGAGGGATAGCAATCTTCCGGATTGTTGTGCCATATTGATAGTAGATTAAAAAGTTACCAATGAAAGTCCAAAGATAATGGAATTTCCTACAATATCCCTGCCTTCGGGAATACTGTTTTTAGTATATTGAAAATCAGATGTATAAAAACATATACATGTTTTAGGAAAAACACGTACGTCTTTTTTCGGAAACACGTACGAGAATTTATGAAAACACGTACGTGTTTTTCCAAAAAGATGATGGAGATATCCAAGCGATAAGAATTTTATACAATAAGCCTAATAATCAATTATTCTTTAAGGTTTGATGAAAAATATGCCTATCTTGCGCATAGAATCTAAAGATAGGAACCAATGAGGCATTTACTTATTTTGATATCGCTATTATACACACTCTCATTTATAGGTTGTCGAGATGAAAGCGATGCCACATACCTAATCGATCGTGCGGAATCCTTGTTGAAATCTGATCCGGATAGTTCCCTTATCCTATTGGATAGCATAGCCGTGCCCGATAATTTGAGCGATAAATTATTGGCTCGTTGGTGTATGTTGTATGGCAGAGTAGCGGATACGCTGTACACGGATCTGCCCTATATACAACAATTGCTACGTGCGCAAGCCTATTATGAGGATCATGGGACGAAGCAAGAACAAGCGAAAATAGGTTTGTACCTAGGGCGTTCGTATGTGGAAGATAAGGAGAATGAGAAGGCTATGAAAGTTTATTTGCAGGCTTTGGATATCGCTTTACGTTGTGAAGACTATAATCAAGCCGGATATATTTGTAGCTATATGGGAGATCTGTATGATTTCGAGGGTGATTATCTGTTAGGAAAGGACAAATATAAGGAAGCGGAATCTTATTTTCGAAAAGCGGGGAATATGAGAAGCTCAGCTTTCGCCTTGCAGGATATAGGAAGAATGTACGCATTTTCAGATTCATTAGATATAGCGTTAACTTTTTTGTTGAAAGCGGATACTATTATAGTTGAAGTAGGTGACTCTTCTGATATAGGGACTATATATAATGGAATAGGAAATATTTATAATATGTTAGGTAATAAAGAGTTAGCTAAATTGTATTTGTGGAAAAATGTCAATATGTCAGATTTTGATGACGCACCAAGTTACAGGACATTGGCTGGTATATATATAGAAGAAGGCGATTTTAAGAATGCACGTATTTGTTTGGAGAAAGCAAGTGTACCTAGTTTTAATGATATGACCCGTTTTTCGGTACTTTATGGTTATTCTTTGTTAGAGAAAGCGGAGGGTAATTGGGAAAAGGCTTGGTTTTACTTGGATGAATATAACAGTGCCTCAGATTCGATCTTGACGATACGAAATAGGGAAAACATAATAAAAATAGAAAAGGAATATGAGCATTTAAAAATATCATTGGAAAATATGCGATTAAAATCGGATAAACAAAAGTATTTTATCTATTGGGTAATATCTGTATCTATTCTTTTAATATTATTATGGGTCTTTCAAATACGAATTGATAGAAAAAATAAAAGACTTCTTAAGCAGGAAATCGATTTGTCGAATAAGAGTAATGAATTATTCAGACTACGGGATAATTTACGTAACAAACAAGATAGATTAGAGGCTTTATCTATTCAATTGTCTGAAAAAAATGAAAAACTGAATGAACTTGATTCAAGAGAGAAACTGGAGAAAGAATATGAACAAATAAAAAAAGAAGAGGAAACCCTCGTCCTTCGGATAGCGGAACGGCGTAAGGATCTATTCTTATCATCCGCTATAGCCAAGAAAGTAATCAAGCTATCCCAAAAAGTAGTACCGGGAGCTACCAAATCTCCACTATCAGAAAAAGACTGGCAAAATATTATTACGCAAGTGAATGAGGTTTATCCTTTTTTAGCGGATCGACTCGCTGCGTTTAATTTATCTGCCGCCGAATTGCGTTATTGTTATTTGAGCTTGTTGGGTTTGGATTCGATAGGTGAATCTATCCTGTTACATATCCAGCCGGATTCGGTAAACAAGCGTCGGCAGCGTGTACGCCAAAGGCTGGGAATCATAGCGAAAGAGCTTGATTTATGTGCTTATCTTATTAATAGTGTACAATAGATTGATAAACAATAGCTTCTATTAATATTGGCTTTACCCTTTGTCCTGCTAGTTGATTTATAATCAATTAAATATTAGTTGATTATGAATTTCGTTTGTCGCTTATTATTTAGCGTTATATTTGCTTGTTTCTTCTATAGGCTTGATCTTTACGTTGAAAAAATAAAAACGAAATGAGACAGCTTAAATTGTTATTAGCGGCAATAGCTTTATTATGGGCTATGCCATGCTGGGGTAAGCCTATAGATCTACATGGTAAATGGGAACATAAGAAAAAATCCATTCCAATAGGTTTGCCAATGGATGCATCGATTGAGGAGGCTAATAGAGAACTGATAGTAAACTTTCACGAGGATCTTGGTGATGTATGTGTTATCGTCACTAGTTCTACGGGAGAAGTGATCTATAATGAAAAGGTACAAACGAGTACTATGCCATATTTAGTAATACCTCTAAAAGTAAGAGATCAAGAAAAAGGAGTATTACATATAATGAATGATTATAATCATGTATTTGGGGATTTTTAAATTTAAACTTTTGTATTTGTAAATGATATAGGAGTAAAAATATAATTTTCTATTGTTTTACCTTTTAAAAAGTAGTATTATGAAAAAGGTGTATTTATTATTTATTTGCTTAGTTTTTATATCATCTTGTAATGATGATTTAGTGATGGAAAGAAATGATATATTATCTACAAATAATATAGAAATTTCTATTCATGATTCTCTTCTAATGAATAAAGACTTAGTTTTGAAAAAAGATTTTGCTAAAGCATTATCAAAAGTTTTTAATGAAAGCCTAATGGCTAGAAATTTGATTAAAAACGAGGCTTTAAAAATGATTGATAATGATTATGATGTTCTTTATCAATTAGTAAAAGATGAGATGCTGGAAGATAATATTACATTTGAACAGTATATAGGGAAATATATTGAAATGGATAAATTATTATCTATTAATGAAAAGTTTCCTACTCTAACAATTTTTGTTCCAGAATTACCTAAGAATTCGTTCTCTGCTGCTCTTTGGAATACTGATAAAGAAATACCAGTTGTTGCTGTTAGAACTTGTATCAGTAACGATGTTCCTATATATGATAAGGATGGGGAAGAAAAAATTATAAAATCAGATCTCATTCCTATGTATCCTATTGTTGTATTAAAGGATAATGAAAGAATCGTAGCGAATGAATATAGTAATTTGTCTAGAAGTAATTTTAGTAGTACTAATTTTACTTTTTCTTCTAAATCGGGAATAACTTATTCTTTTCTTGGAGAATCTTTTAATAATATGAAACAAAAAAACATTTTAAGATCTCGAAATGTAAATAAAAGTATGAAAGATAGATTACAAAAATCAGTTGATGCATATAATATTTATAAAAATAAGGATGGATGGCATAGGGACTATATATATTATGATATGGTTCCAGGTTCAGATAAAGGTGTATTTGTTTATGATTATAAAGAAACACTATATTCTTTCCAAATGAAAGGGGATCCAAATATAGCTTTCCAAAAGATATCAGATCAAACAGGAGATGCACAGTTAGATTATGATCAAATATTTAATCCTAGGCAATCTTATAAAGCTACTCCTTGGACTGATGGTAAATTTGATTTTTTAGTTAAAGTATATGTTGGAACAAAAAGTCCTATAGGGACAGAACAAACTTTTTCTTTTGGCGTAAAACCAGAAGATCTATTTAGAGTATCTTACAAAGATATAGGAGGAGGTAATTCTAAAGTTGATGGTGTAAAAGAATGCCTAGTTGTTCCTCTTGATTTACCTCTGTTTGAATGGAATATAGAAAATTTTAGTTGTGTAATAAAAATTTCTATAGAAGAAATTGATGGTACAGAAACTCAAAGGACGCTTAGCCAAACTACTGCTGAATTTGCAGGAAATTTTGAACTTAATCCTGTAAAAGGAGTTTTTGAAAAAGTAGGATTGAAATTTGGTGCAAGTGCGAAAAAGACAATTACGACTACATTTGAAAAAACATTTACATTGGGTAATGATGAATTGGGGGATGTTATTGTTAATTTTTATGATCCTGTTGTTCTTTCTGGTGATTGGATTGAATATGCAGGACGTAGAGATACGGCATATTCAATTCCATTAAATAGTAAATATTATAATGGTTATTATAAAATAGAGTTGGCTCCTTTGAAAATGTATTAATGGATATGCTTATATGAATAAGCTAAATATGAAGTAAATAGTTTATAAATAACTATTTACTTCATATCTTAAATATAATTAGTAATAAAATGTAATAGTTTCTTTTATTTGATTTTGACGGTTTGACCAATATGAGTGAGAAATCATATTACTATTAGTGTCATGGATGAAAACTGTAATAGAATGAATAGTTTCTTCTGGTTTTATTTCTAGATAGCCATCTATATTTGTTCTTTTTACTTGATTAGGTATAATTGTATTTTTACCATTAGAGTATATACCATTCCCTTTATCTGTGTAATTTGCGAGATCAATAGGTGCTATATCATAATAAATGTATGCTATTGCATTATAAATAGGTGTTTTTGTGTTATCTTTGCTAATTCTAAGCACTTTTATTTCAATATATGATTCACTAATCTCTTCTATGCCATTATCTTTATTACAAGAAGATAGAATTACTATAATAAATAGTAAAATGCTAAGTTTATTAAATGATGATTTTTGCATGGCTTATATTTTATGTTGATTAATATTTCAAATGTAGTGAATATATTGTAATAGGCTATATGTAAAAATATAATTAATGTCTTTTTGTGTAAAATAGAAATAATAAAATACGGTTTACTTTATTGTGATCTTTTATATACATTGAGGATAGGGGTATTTGATGGTTTCCTGTCTTATAAGAAAACAATAGTCATTATGGAATCAACAACTGAAAAACGGAATATCTCTATGCTTTACTGGGATGAAGCTAAAAAAGGAATGATGGCAGGTTTCATCTTTTCTTTATTCATTCTTTTACTATTCTCATTCGTTTCTTGTGACAAGGATGAGGATACTTCTTTTGAAGAAACTCCTTACTATTTGGGGTACTTTGGAGGAAAGGTGAATAGTCAAGATATTTCTATAGCTAATCAGTCGAACTCTCATTCTTTCATTGATCATGGAAATTTTTGGCAGGAGGTAAATACCGATTTAAGCGGTTTCTATTGGGAGATACCATTAGGAGTGCATATCTCTGACTATCCTTATCCTATGCTGAGGATCTCATTGATTCCATTGAGAGAAGGAGAATATCTGATCGATAAGGGTAAATTATTGAATGAAGAGATAGAATCTACTGTTAGGATCACGAAAGATGACGCTAAAATAGTGTATCATCCACTGAAATCTTCATTTCGGATACAAGTGGATAGTATTCGTTTTCATGAGGGAAGTGGTACCCCTTATATTGAAGGGAAGATGGAAGGTATTTTATATAATATAGAGAATTCGGAAGATTCGATCGTCATAAAAGACGCTATATTCGGAATACACTAACTTGGAGCCGAATAATGATATAGAAGCAATATTTAGATTGAATGGGAGTTCTATATCATGATATGTCGAACTTTTATTCAATCTAAATATTAATATTAATACCTTGTAAGTAATGAAGAAGTTATTTGTTCTGTTGATATTGCTTTTATTTTTTGGCCGATCGCAGGCAACTGATATAGAGGCTCGTACCGGTATATTAGGAGGAGATGGATGGGGACTTCAAACCGGGGCGTATATAAACTTTCCGCAATCACGGTTGTTTTCTATACAAACGGGATTGTTGTTGCATACCGCGGGGAATTCGTTTTCATATGGAGATGATTGGAATATTGATTTTTTTGTACCCGTGTATGCTTCTTTTCATATTCCGTTGAGCGATAAAGTGAATCTCCGATTAAATGCGGGTGCTTACACCGGTAGTGGTGAATATTGGAATCTGGGAGCTACGGCGGCGGCCGGTATAGAGGTAAAAAGATTTTATGTGGGAGTGAACTATTTCCAGAATTGTGTCAATGACCGGGATTTGAAATTGGGGTTGTCGGTTGGATATAAATTCACATTATTTTAATCTTTTATATATTTTGAGGATAGGGGTATTTGAGCGTTTCCTGTCTTACGATAAAAACAACGAGAATTATGGAGTCAACAAGTAAAAAACAGAATACCCCTAAACTTTGGTACTGGGGGGAACCTAAAGGAGGAATGAGCCTTGAGGATTGTGAGAAAATAGTAAAAGAGATCCCGCATTTTGACAGGAAAACCCGGCTTGCGGATATGTATATAGCTTTTGTTTGACAGCAAGGGTTTCATTGTGGCATTTAACATAAGGAAGAGAGCCTGTTTTTATACATCGCTCTCTTTTTTTTATAACTTAGCCCCCAATTACTAAATCGAAGAACATGAAAAAGACTTTTTTATTAGCGATCGCCTTGTTGTGCTTTTGCGTTCCGATGAGCTTATTCGCACAAAAACAGCTTGCTTTCAAGGATGGGAAATTCAAGATCGTCCAATTTACAGACATTCATTGGGATCAGAAATCATCTAAATGCGCTAAGACAGTCGCTACGATACAATCCGTATTAAAGGCGGAGAATCCGGATGTGGCAATGCTGACGGGCGACGTGGTGACAGCAAGCCCCGGTTTGGAAGGATGGAAGTCAGTGATCGGGATCTTTGAGGAGGCCAAGATACCGTTTACGGTCATGATGGGAAATCATGACGCGGAGATCGTCCCCAAGGACGAGATTTATGCCATGCTTAGTAAATCACCTTATTTTATGGGCGAGAAGGGACCGGGTGATATCCATGGAGCCGGAAACTATGTGATACCGGTCTACAGTTCGGATGGAAAGAAACCGGCGGCCTTATTGTATTGTATCGACTCCAATGATTATCCTACGCTGAAGGATTATGGCACGTATGATTGGATTCATTTCGACCAGATCCATTGGTATCGTGAGCAAAGTATGCGCTATACCAAGGAAAATGGCGGCAAACCGTTGCCAGCCTTGGCTTTTTTTCATATTCCTCTGCTGGAATATAATGAGATCGTTGGGGCGGAGACTACATTAGGACAGAAAGAAGAGGGAATCGCCTCTCCCAAGATCAACACGGGCTTCTTCGCTTCCTTGGTGGAAATGAAGGATGTGATGGCTACTTTCGCCGGGCACGATCATGATAACGATTATATAGGAATGTTATATAATGTGGGGCTAGCTTTCGGGCGTGTATCCGGATGGGACGCTTATGGAGATTTCGAGCGGGGTGGCCGTATCATTGAATTGCGTGAAGGCAAGTTTGAGTTTGATTCATGGATTCGTACCCCGTCCGGAAAGGAATATACGTATTATTATCCATCTGGCCTGACCTCTAAGGATGAGGAAACGATGGAATTCTTACCCGCCAAAACGGTAAAACCTAAAAAGCACGGGGTAGCTTATACCTATTATGAAGGTAAATTTAAACATACGGATCAGATCGCTTCCGGGACAAAAGTGAAAGAGGGTACGATGAAAAATATCTCTATTCAGGAGGCTCCGGCCAAGGATCATTTCGCTTATGAGTTCCGTACGTTGATAAATATCCCTGAAAAAGGTGTATATCGCTTTTATACGTATTCGGATGATGGTTCCAAACTATTTATAGACGGTAAAGCTATTGTTGATAATGATGGCTCTCATAATGCTCGTATAGCGAAAGGAAAGGTAGCGTTAGACGCTGGTTTCCACGAATTACGTGTTTTGTATTTCGAGGATTATATGGGCGAGGCCTTGGAGGTCGGGGTTTCCAGCCGTAAAATAAAGGAAGCTGTCTTACCAGAGGACTGGTATTATTTACCGGAATAAATATCCAGTTGTAGAGACGCAGCATGCTGCGTCTCCCACTGTCTGATAGTATCTTAGTCTTGTACGGCAGCTTTCGCTTTCTCTACTGCCTCATTGATATTACTGCAAATATTTTCTGCGCCAATCTTCTTATCGAATCCGGATTTTGTCAATACACGATGTACATGTTCATTGACCCCGGAAAGTATCATATGGATATGCTCTGCCTCGGAAAGACGGAAAAGACTTTCCAAGTTATGCAGACCGGTAGAATCTATAAACGAAACCTTACGCATACGGATGATGCGGACTTTCGGTTTATCTCCCATACTTTTCATGATGCCGTCGAACTTATTCGCTACGCCGAAAAAGAACGGACCATCGATCTCGTATACCTCTACACCTTTAGGCAGGGAGAGGACTTCCTCGTCATGATGAATCTCGCCCTCGTCGGAAAGATCGATCTCATCCGTGGTGACGGATACATGCGTGGTCTCGGCCACACGGCGCATAAAGAATAACATGGCGATCAAAAGACCGATCTCGATAGCGATCGTAAGATCAAAGATAACCGTCAGGAAGAAAGTCACCAACAAGACGGATACGTCGCTTTTCGGGTTTTTCATCAAGGAACGGAACGTACGCCACTCACTCATATTATAGGATACGATGATCAATACGCCAGCCAGACAAGCCATTGGAATGTGTTTGGTAAGCGGTCCGAGGAAAAGCAAGATCAATAATAATACGATGGCGTGAATAATACCGGCAACCGGAGTTCGTCCACCATTATTTATATTGGTCATTGTGCGGGCGATGGCGCCGGTCACGGGAATACCGCCAAAAATAGGAACGATGATATTCGCCGCGCCTTGGGCGATTAGTTCCGTATTCGAATTATGCTTGTCGCCTGTCACACCATCCGCTACCGTAGCGGATAATAAAGACTCGATAGCCCCGAGGATAGCGATCGTAAAGGCGGAGGGAAGCAATAAGTTGATAGTTTCCATATTAAACGTGATCGGAGCCGGGGCTGGCAAGGAAGCGTTAATAGTAAACCGGTCTCCAATCGTCTCGATACCTGTAATACCCAAATGATTACGCATAATGTAAACAACGATCGTCATGATGACGATAGCGATCAAGGAACCCGGAATTTTCTTCGTTAGCCTCGGGCTTAACGTAATGATCAGGATACTAATGATACCGATAACGAATGCCCAAGGGTTAACCGTATCGAACGCCCCGAAATATGCGATCCATTTAGAGATGAAATCGGCGGGGACTTTATCCATAGTCAATCCAAATAAGTCTTTCATTTGTGTCGTGAAGATAGTGATAGCGATACCACTCGTGAAACCTACGACAATCGGGTAGGGGATAAACTTAATCACGGTACCGAGCTTCAACACGCCCATCAATACCAGAATAATACCCGCTATGACGGTAGCGATGGCAAGCCCTTCGATACCGAAGTTCTGTATAATGCCATAAACGATCACGATAAACGCTCCGGTAGGTCCGCCGATCTGTACGTTGCAGCCTCCTAAAAGGGAGACGATGAATCCACCGATAATAGCCGTGATCAACCCTTTCTCCGGACTTACCCCGGAGGCGATACCAAAAGCGATGGCGAGTGGTAGGGCAACTATGCCGACAATTATACCCGCCATGAGATCCGTCATGAACCTCTCTTTGGAATAATTTCTCAGCGCCGTAAAGAGTTTGGGCTGAAAATCAAATTTGTTCTTCATTTTTCTTCTTGCCTGTTTGATTTGAGGATGCAAAGTTAATAAAATAAAGAAGATGCAAAAAATCTAAAGACGCATTCCGGTTTTGTGTAAACAATTTAGGAGGATTTGTTGTTTCATTGTATAAAGGAGGAGAAGTTTTTCCTTGATAAATAAGTGATATCTATTGAGAGATAGATATTATTTAATGTTTGCGTAATCGATGTTTGGAAACAAATTCTTACTTTTGATCGGTCATAAGAAAAACGATATAAAAAACAGACTCATTAATTTACTACATAAAATTAGCATTATGGAAAAAAGTATTAAAGGTACACGTACCGAGCAGAATTTATTGAAATCATTCGCCGGAGAATCTCAGGCAAGAAGTCGTTACACATTTTTCGCTAGCGTAGCTAAAAAAGAAGGTTACGAGCAAATCGCAGGTGTTTTCATGGAAACAGCCGAGCAAGAGAAGGAACACGCTAAACGTTTCTTTAAATTCTTGGAAGGTGGAATGGTTGAGATTACCGCTTCTTATCCTGCAGGCGTAATCGGAACAACCGCTGAGAACTTGGCCGCCGCGGCAGCTGGTGAGAATGAGGAGTGGGCTGAATTGTATCCTGAGTTCGCTAAGATCGCAGAGGAAGAAGGTTTCCCCGCTATCGCTGTAGCTTTCAAGATGATCGCTAAGGTAGAGGCAGAGCATGAGAATCGTTACCGTAAGTTATTGAATAATGTAGAAACAGGTACGGTATTTGAGAAAGCTGAGGCTATCTTGTGGCAATGTCGCAACTGTGGTTTCGTATTCGAGGGCAAGAAAGCTCCGGTTAACTGTCCGGCATGCGCTCATCCGCAAGCTTATTTCGAACCGATGAAACAGAACTATTGATAATTAAAAGTTGAGAATTGAAAATTGAGAATTACTAACTATGTTAATTCTCAATTTTCAATTCTCAATTTTCAATTATTTAACCGGCGGATAATCAATCGTATAATGTAATCCCCGGCTCTCTTTCCGTTCCATCGCTTGACGAGTGATCAAATAACCTACATTGATCATATTACGCAACTCACATAATTCACGGGATGCCTTACAACGTTTGAAAAGGCTCTCTGTCTCCTCATATAAAATATCCAGACGGTTCCACGCACGGATCAAACGTGTGTTACTACGAACGATACCTACATACGCTTCCATGATCTGGTTTACCTCTTTCATGCTTTGGGTGATCAATACACGCTCTTCATTGGTGATCGTTCCCTCATCGTTCCATTCCGGTACATCTTGGTTAAACTCATAGCGATCCATGACGCTTAATGAGTGTTTCGCCGCAGCGTCGGCATATACAACTGCCTCGATCAATGAGTTTGAAGCTAAGCGGTTACCACCGTGCAGGCCGGTACAAGAACATTCTCCGATCGCATATAGGCGACGGATGCTGGATTGCCCGTTTAAGTCTACCTTGATACCTCCACATAAATAATGGGCCGCAGGGGCTACCGGGATGTAATCTTTCGTGATATCGATCCCTAAGCTGAGGCATTTCTTATAGATATTGGGGAAATGTTTCTTCGTCTCTTCCGGATCTTTGTGCGTCACGTCCAAATAGACATGGTCTTCACCCCGTTGTTTCATCTCGCTATCGATCG
Source organism: Parabacteroides sp. KHUB-02 (assembly GCF_056640955.1). Taxonomy (NCBI): domain Bacteria; kingdom Pseudomonadati; phylum Bacteroidota; class Bacteroidia; order Bacteroidales; family Tannerellaceae; genus Parabacteroides; species Parabacteroides sp. KHUB-02. The sequence continues at coordinate 3,738,417 of NZ_JBWQEV010000001.1, forward strand.
CACGGGCTACGATATCACGGGGAGCCAAGGAAAGACGGGGATCATATTTATGCATGAACTCCTCGCCGCCAAGGTTTCTCAATACAGCTCCATATCCGCGCATTGCCTCGGTGATGAGGAAAGAGGGACGGTCGCCCGGATGATACAAGGCGGTCGGGTGGAACTGGATAAACTCCATATCTTTTACGGAGCCTTTCGCGCGGTAAACCATGGCGATACCGTCTCCGGTAGCTACCAGCGGGTTTGTCGTATTCCGGTAAACGGCCTCGCAACCGCCTGTCGCCATAACGGTTATCTTTGACAAGAAAGTATGTACCTCGCCCGTATCCTCGTTCAATACATAGGCACCGAAACATTTGATACCGGGGGTATGGCGGGTGACGATAATGCCCATATGGTGCTGGGTGATAATCTCTACCGCATAATGGTTCGTGAATACGGTGATGTTGGGATGGTTGTTTACCGTTTCTATCAAGCTCGTCTGTATCTCGGCTCCCGTATTGTCGGCATGGTGCAGGATACGAAACTCGGAGTGTCCTCCTTCTTTATGCAGATCGAATTCTCCGCTTTCTTTCTTATCGAAATTAACTCCCCATCGGATAAGCGCCTCGATCTGGGCAGGGGCCTCGCGCACGACTTTCTCCACGGCCGCCCGGTCACTGATCCAGTCGCCGGCGATCATCGTGTCTTCTATGTGCTTCTCGAAATTATCTACTTTCAAGTTGGTTACGGAAGCGATACCTCCTTGTGCGAAATATGTGTTGGCTTCTTCTTGTCCGGCTTTACAGATAAGTGCTACGCTCTTGCCTTCATTGGCTACTTTCAGAGCGAAACTCATACCGGCGATTCCTGAGCCTATCACTAAGTAATCGAATCTTTGTACCATGTTTTCTACTGTTTAGGCTCACAAAGTTAGGGATTAACTGATTAGGTTGTTCCTTTTGCGCTTGCTTTTCGTACAAAATAAATATTGACTACAGGTTTCCCGGATAGAGCCTTGCGGGTTGTGTTACTGCAACCCGGCTTGCAGTGGAGGCCTTTAGAATTGGACGGATAATCCCAGCGTGAAGGTACGGGCTACAGGATAGATGGAAGTGGTCTCGATACCGGGTTCTACGCCATTCACGTTGATATTAGCGGGATCGCCTCCGGTATATCCGGTAAGTGTAAATACATTATTTACCGAGAAATAGCAGCGTAACGATTGAATCCATTTATTGTCTGGGAGAGGAATTTTATATCCCAAGGTCAATTCTTCTAATTTCAGGAAATTACCGTTCTCAAGAAAATAATCGCAATAGATCTTGTCTCCCTTGATGGCGTCGTTACGGGTATAAGCGTCTTCTAAAAGATTGGTAACCGGTACGTTTTGTAGCCCGTAGTACATTTGTTTCAGATTCAACAGGTCGTACCCCAGCCAAGAGGTGAAAAACAATCGTAAATCAAAATTCTTCCAAGTAAACGTATGGCTGAAAGAGAGCTGCACTTTCGGTACGCCGTTGCCGATAAAATTCTTGTCTTCCTCGGTTCGTTCCGTGGTCGGGATCTTTCTCCCGTCTTTGCTCCATACCAAGATATTACCCTCGGCGTCGGTTCCGGCATAGCGCCAACCGAAAAAGGAGCCGATTGGCTTTCCCTCCTCCAAGCGGATAGCCGGGCCGGGTAATCCGGGGGTGGGAAGATCATACAGATAGGTATAGCCTAGTTTGAACTGATTGTTGGAAAGACTTTTCAGCGTACTGCTCAATAGGCTACCCGTGAGGCTTGCCGAATATTGAAAATTCTTTGTACGCACAGGTAGCCAATTCATTTCCCATTCCAATCCTTTGGAGTCGATAGTGCCTACGTTTGTCGTGATATTATCATGGATCATGGGAGGCTTGATCGCGTTGTAGACAAACAGGAGATCTTTTGTCGTACGTTTGAATAGATTCAAGGAGAGCATGAGGCGGGAGTTGAATAAGATCGCCTCGGCGCCTATGTTGGTATGCAGACTTTTTTCCCAGCGTAAATCCGGATTAGGGTTATTGCTAGGTCCGAATACTTGTATCCATTTGCCATCTACCATGACTTTACCCGCTCCGGCGTACGTCTCTAGCGATTGGTAAGGGGAGAAATTATGGCGGCCCGATACCCCGTAACCAACCCTGAATTTAAGATCGTCCAACCATTCCGTTTGGAAGGCGGGTAACTCGCTCAAGCGTATACCACCCGAAAGGGCAGGGAAGTTGCCCCATTTATGATTCGCCCCGAATTTACTGGAACCTTCCCTGCGAAACGAAGCGGAAAGCATCAATAAGTCCCGGTAGGAATAATTAAACCGGGCAAAGACACTAATCAACTTGCTGGAATTCTTGAACGAGCTTAAAGTCGCTTTTCCATCGGTTAGATAAGAACCGGTGCCTATGTTGTTCCATGTGAAGAAGTCGGTAGGAAAGTCGGCATTTCCGGCGTTCATTCCCGAATGATCCCAACGTTGGAATGAATAGCCTATCATCGCTTTGACCGTGTGCTGGTCCCACGCTTTATCGTAATGATTCGTCCAGTCTAGCGTCCGGTTTACATATTTGGAAGAGGTACGATCCGCTCGCCCTTTCCGGTTATTGTCTACGGATTCTTTGGCCCGTGAGGTCCAATAGACATTTTCCTCACTCTCTTCCCGGTTCTCGGCGAGCATAATGGTGGAGTAAAAAGGTTTGCTCCAGTTGATCCGTGCGGTTAGCGAGCCGGTCATAAACTGGTTCTCTTGTTGCCGGTTTTCCTCTTTTAGTGAGGCTACGGGATTATCCCGCTCGAAACCGGAAGGATAGAGATACTCCGTCTCCTCCTCATCGGTATAGATCGGGGCGGTAGGATTGGCTAGCATCGCCTGTTGGAAAGCTGTATGGTTACCTAGGCGCAAATGTTGTTTTTTGTAAGCGAGCGATACGGTTAGTTCCAGATAGCCGGAGAGGAGGTTTTGGCTGATATGGGTACGTAAGGCGTATTCCCGGCGGGAGGATACAATGTCTAGCCCTTGTCCGTCCCTGTAATTCATGGAGATACGGAACGCCCCGCTTTTCCATCCGTTTTGAATGGATAAATCATGATTTTGTTCCAAGGGGCAGGAACGTATCAAAGCGGCTTGCCAATCGGTATGGTACCCTAGATCAGCGTCTCTCCCGGCTGCTACAAAGGCTTCGGGCGAAAGGATACGAGGTCTATTATATTCGTGAGCGGCCGCTAGGTAGGTTTGGTAATTAGCCTGCAACTTATCCGAGCTTTTACCGCTTTTGGTCGTTATCAAGATCACTCCGTTAGCCCCGTTCGATCCGTAAATGGCGGCGGAAGACCCGTCTTTTAATACCGATATGGAGGCGATTTCGGCTAGCGATAAACTATTCAAGGATACTCCGGGTACCCCATCTACCACGACTAGCGGATTGTTTCCGGCCAAAATAGACCCGGCGCCCCGTATCTGTATATCCGGTATCGAGTTTATATCGGACAAGGAAGATCCCGAGATACTCATTCCGGCGATCAATCCTTTGATGCCTTGGATGGGATTGTTGACCTTCCCGGATAAGAACCGTTCCGAGGATACATAACCCACGGCTGATGTCAGTTCCTTGCGTGCCAAGGTTCCGTAGCCGATCGCTACCACCTCGTCCAAATTAAAGACAGCCGGTATCAATTGGATCTGTAAATGACGGTTATCGGGCCCCACCGTCCTTAGCTCCGGTTTATAGGCCAGATGGGAGATTTGTAGCCGGCACGAATCCTTATCCGTAAAGAAGCGGAAATACCCTTCCTCATTCGTTAGTCCTCCTTTACCGGAAAGAAGGTCGATTACCGAGACAAATTCCATGGGAGACCCTTTCTCATCCGTGATATAACCCGTAACCGGGACTGGATAGGGCTTGGGCTTCCCTGTATCGATCTTAGGCATCAACAAGATTTGTACGTCCATGATCTCATAGCGTATCCCGATCGGTCCGCATAGCCGGTCTAGTATTTTACGGATATCCGGCGAGGTTATTTTCTCATTGATTTTCTGTTTCATATCCAACTGAGTCTCGTTGTATAGGAAAAGATAAGGGGATTGTTGCTCTATTTTCCGCAATACATCCCTTAATTGAGTCCCATGTTCATTCAAGGTGATGGGAACCTCGATCTCTTGGGCCCGTGTATGCGGGACGCAAAGGAACAGAGCCGTTATTAAGAATGATATGTATATCTTGATTTGCATAGGGTGAATTAAACGGTTAATAGATATATCCTTCCGAGCGTTTCAATAAGGGATTGGCCGATATCGCCCGGGCAGGTATCGGATAGAACCGGCGATAACTATCGGAGGGTTGCTTATCCCACCAGATACCGGTCGTGAATAGGCCGAACCGGTTTAAATCGGTACGTCTTCGTTTCTCCGCTAGAAATTCACGTCCCCATTCATCCAATAATTCCTGTGCGGTAAGGACGGAGCCATCTTCCGGATAGCGTACTTGTTCCCAGTCTTCCGGCGCATAGTATCGTTTGCGTATCTGGTTCAAGATCGCCTCGGCCTTGGCTGGATTACCCAGACGAAAGGAAACTTCCGCCAGCGTATAATAAACCTCTGTTAGCCGTAACACTACCAGATTATTCGCCATCAGCCCCACGTCTCCGGATGGATAAAGCGGATATTTCACGATACGGATACCTGTATTCTCCTCGCCGGTCTTGATATTGGATGCGAGGGAGGTGAATCTTTTATCTTGTATGATCCACGGCGTATCGGAAGATAATTGTTTATCTGTGAGCGCTTTCTTTTCCGTATCGGATAGATGGTCGGAATAACGTGCTACTTGATCTATGAAAATGAGGGGGTAGTTTCCCCATTCCTCGGCACCATACTGAAGCTGGTCGCTATTGTATATCTGTTGGGCTCCGAAGAGGAATAATCCCTCGTAAATGCCTTGTGAGAGTACCTTGAAGTTCTTCTTCCGGAGATCCGTATCAGGAAATTTGGAAAACGTGCGTCCTAACGTATAAGGGTAGGGCTTGCCGGATGGATCGTAAGAGGGACTGAGGTGACAACCATTATAGGCCGCCGGCAAATCCTTGCCACAGCCGAATCGTTCGGGCGCTTGGTAGTGCATAAAAAACAGATAGTAAAAATCATCATACCCTACTTGCCGGGACTGGGGATAAGACCAGATTAGTTCCGGACAATCTTGATTGCCCGCATTCCATAAATCGGTCCATTCCGAGGTGAGAGAGTAAGTGCCGAACTCTCCGTTGATAATCCGTTCGCAAAGCGCTCCGGTCTGTTCCCACATCGGTATATTGATATACCAAGACGCGTTAAAATAGAGCCTCATCAATAATACGGCCGCCGCTCCTTGTGTGATACGTCCTTCGTAATTCTTAGAGGGTGCCTTGGGTAAATCGGGGATGGCGTTTAATAAGCTCTCTTCTATAAAGTGGAAATTTTCTTGTGGGGTGGCTGAACCAACCTCTTCCTCTGTCGTGAGGGAAATTGCGGGGATGCGGAACGCATCCAGAAGTAAAAGTTGGAAATAAGCCCGTAAAGCGGTAAGCTCGGCGATATGCTGCCGCTTGTCGGACTCTGCGAGTCCGAAGTTATCATATGATAACTCTTGGATATCCGCCAATGTATTATTACAATATCCGATACCTCCGTAGCAAGCGTTCCACATTTGCTCGCTGTTTTTCTCGTACGTGTCCCATGTATGTTGGTGGATCATACGCCATACGCCCCCGTCTTCCCAATGCTCTCGTTTTTGGGTGATCACGAGTTGATCCGCCGATAACTCTTGCAGCCAGAAAGAGAAATTAGTCTCCGCCCATTTCGCGTGCTCATAAGGGCGGAGTACGGAAGCCATTAGAGATTCATAATCCGTATAATAATCCTCTTTCTCCAGCTGGTCGTATAGGTCTTCTTCCAGATCGAAGCAGGAGAAGAGCAGCGGGAGAAAAAGAAAGGTTAACAGCAGTGGCGCGTATCTCTTCATTGAATAAGAATCAAGTTCGTACCCGTGAGTTTATTGGTTTGTTGTAATACGGTTTCTAATTTTTGTGTCTTTAGAAAAGCGCCGGAGAAACGTTGATCATCGTTTTCCGGACGTGTGTACATGAGTGAGACCTTATAGGTTTGTTCGATCAAGCGTACGATTTCATCTAGGGAAGCGTTATCATAAAAGATGATCCCTTTTCTCCACGAGGTAAGCCGTTCACTATCAACTTCCGTTACCGTATAATGTTCGTCATTCACGAAATAATCGGCTTTTTGGTTCGGATGCAACTGTACCAATTCTTTCTCATGCGCGTTATTCAGGCTCACCTTTCCTTCTACCAAGATCACGGAGATCTCGTTTCCTTGATCGGAGGTCTGTACGCTGAAAGAGGTTCCCAGTACCTTGACCGATAAGCCGGAAGCATCAACTATAAAAGGCTGCTCGCTATTGGGAGTGACCTCAAAGAAGGCTTCTCCTCTGATTTTCACTTCTCGTACGGAAGAGGCGAATACCTCCGGATAGCTTAGCTCGGAATTCTCTCTCAAATAAACGGAACTACCATCGGGTAAAAGGATCGAACGATCCTCTTGCTCAGCTATAATCGTTTGCCATTCGGCATTTCCTGTTCCCGCTTTTCCGCCTTGATTCAAGAAATAGACGGTAACTCCGGATACAAGCAATAGTAAGACCACCGCTGCTATCGAGAACCATATTCTTCGGGAAGAAGTTGAGACCAAAGAAATAACCGGTGCCTCTTCTGTTTGCGATTGAGATTCCGAGGGCGTGATGATCGAAGCGATCCGATTCCATTTCCGGTCCGTTTCCGGATCGGCTTCAGTCTCTTCCAAAGGATTCCATTCGGCGGTTCGCTTCCGGAAAGCGGCCTCCCATTCCTTTGAGACATGGATGGCTTGAAGCAACTCCGCTTCTTCCTCCGGGGTCGCCTTGCCTTTCAGATACCGTGTAATTATATGTTCGAATCGTTTATTCTCCATTTTCCTGTTTTACTAAATCTTTATTACCATTTCCAAAGACTAAGGAGCGTTCCCAGTAATAAGGCATAACGCCTTAATCCATCCCGGAATCGTTTCAAGGCACGGGTAATGTGTTTCTCCACCACTTTCTCCGTAATAGCCATATGTTCCGCTATCTCCCGGTTTTTCAAGCCGTTCAGACGGCTGAGAACGAACGCTTCCTTGCATTTGGGCGGTAGTTCCTCCATAATCTGATCGATCGAGTCGGACAGTTCCTTTTGGATCAGCAAGGAGGAAGGGTCGGGTACGAAATCCGCCGCGTATAATCGCTCGGCAGTCTCGGTATCCGGTATCCGTTGCTGTACCGAATCGGCTATCTGACGGTGTTTTAAATAGTTTAGACAACTATTCCTTACCATCATGAAAAGAAAAGAGGTCAGCGAGATGTTATCCAGCAACTCCCTTCTTTCCCATAATTTCAAGAATACATCCTGTACGATATCCTCCGCCTCGTTTGTATCGTTGGTGTATTTCTGGGCAAATGCCTCTAAACGGGGAGAGAACTTGCGAAAAGCGTATTCGAACGCCTTTGCGTTGCCCCCTCTGATCTTATCGAAAAGAAGACGATCATCCGTTAGATACAATTGCTCACACATACCACTTTAGATAAAAGATTGAGGCAAATGTAACAAAAGTATTCTATTTTATGATCAAATCAATTTATTATATAACAACTAGGCCCGCTTTTACCCGCCCTTTATTCCTGTAAGATTATTTTATGTCCGAGAAGGGGGGGATTCCCCCTCTTGGTTGTTTTATCAAGCAAACGAAATAAATAAAATTAATTTAGTAATCTTAAATTGTAAAGCATGAAAAAGCATTTCTTCTCTTTGCGGGAAAGAGGTTTGTTCCTACTTCTTTTGGGACTTTTTCTTTCCTTTAGCAGTTATGCTCAAGACATTACCGTAAAAGGTGTAGTGAAAGACTCTAAATTCGGCGATCCGATTATTGGAGCTAGTGTCCTTGTGAAAGGAACAACGAATGGTACGATTTCCGATATGGACGGAAATTTCACGTTGGCAGCTCCGAAAGACGGGACTCTGACCATCTCTTATATCGGTTATAAATCACAAGAGATCCCGGTAAATGGACAGCAGAACCTGAATATCATTCTGGACGAGGATGTAGAGGCGTTGGACGAGGTGGTAGTAGTAGGTTACGCTACCGGTAGCAAGCGTACGATCTCCGGTGCGGTAGAGCGTATCAAGAAAGAGGATATGAACCAAGGTGTGGTGAATACGCCGTTGGAATCCTTGAAAGGTAAGGTTGCCGGTGTGGTAATCTCCAAGACGGGTGGCGACCCTGCCTCTAAGCCTTCTATCCGTGTACGTGGTACGACCTCTTTGTCCGGTGGTAATGATCCCTTGGTGATTATCGATGGCGTATTCGGTGATTTGAGCATGTTGGACGCAATCGCTCCCGCCGACATCGAGACGTTCACGATCTTGAAGGACGCTTCCGAGACCGCTCAGTACGGCTCACGTGGTGCCGCCGGTGTAATCGTAGTGACTACGGTGAAAGGTAAGAACGGTATGAAGACGTTGAGTTATAACGGCAACTTCGGTATCAGTAATGTTTATAAGAACTTGAAGATGTTATCCGCCGATGAGTTCCGCTCTACGGCGAAGGCGTTAGGCATGACTCCGCTGGATATGGGAGGTAATACGAATTTCTTCGACGAGATCGAGCAGTTGGGTTATACGCAGAACCATAACATCTCTTTCGGCGCGGGTAACGACGATTCGAATTATCGTGCTTCTGTAGGCGTGATCGATCAACAGGGTATTATCAAGAATAGCGGTATGAAGAATTATACGGCTAAATTGGACGCTTCCCAGAATATGTTCAACAATAAGTTGAAAATCGAGTTCGGTATGTTCGGTTCCTTGAAGCAAGTGGATTATACGAACGATTATGAGAAAACTTTCTATTCGGCCGCTACTTACAACCCAACCTTCCCTACGCATAAGAATGAGGATGGCAAATGGGATGAGGATCCCTACGCGAACGAGATCCAGAACCCGCTGGGACGCCTTGAGATACAGGATCGTGAGAAGAACGCTTACGTGAACGTACACGGTAAATTGACTTGGACGATTCTGGACGGGTTGAAACTGAGCGCATTCGGCTCTTATACGTATAACGTGAAGGAGAACATGAAGTATATCCCGAAAGATTTGAAGGCGATTACGCAAACTTCCGACGCTCATGGTTACCGTGCGGATAATAAGCAGAATATCTTGATGGGTAATATCCAGTTATCCTATAATAAGGATTTGAATGAGAAACATCATATCGACGCTTTGGCCTTGGTAGAGGGACAAAAATATCATTATACGGGATTTAGCGCCGGTGCCCGTGGCTTTGAGACGGATTACTTCGGTTATAACAACCTGAAAGCGGGTGGTACGGTGAAATACGGAGACGTGACTTCTTTCCAAAACGAGAATCGTCTGGCCTCATTCATGGGTCGTTTCAATTATATGTATGACAACCGTTTTATCGCCACCGTGAACTTACGTGCGGACGGTTCCTCTAAATTGGGTATGAATAATAAATGGGGCTTCTTCCCTTCCGCTTCCGCCGCTTGGGTGTTGAATGAGGAGGCTTTCTTGAAAGACGTGGATTGGCTGAGCCAGTTGAAACTACGTGCGGGTTATGGTCTGACCGGTAACCAAGATGCTATCGAGGCTTATAACTCGTTGGCTTTGATGAGCCCGAACGGTGTGACTTCCGTCAATGGAAATTCTACCGCTACCTATGGCTTTACACGTAACTCGAACCCGGACTTGCGTTGGGAGGTGAAAAAGACATTCGATGTGGGTGTGGACGCTGGTATCCTCGATGGCCGCTTTACGTTGACCGCCGATTGGTATACTTCCAAGACTACGGATCTGTTGTATAAATACGCGGTTCCGGTTCCTCCGTTCGTATATCCGGAATTATTGGCGAACTTGGGAGAGATGACCAACTCCGGCGTGGAATTGGCTGTAAGCGGTGGTATCGTGAAGACAAAGGATTTCGATTTCAACATGGGCGTGAATTTCTCTTACCAGAAGAATAAATTGAACTCCTTGAGCGGTTCTTATATGGGACAAGAGTTGCAGGCGAAACAATATATGGATCTGTCCAGTATGAGTGGTGCCGGTTTCGTAGGAAACAACCGTGTGGTTTATCAGATGGTAGGCCAGCCTGTCGGAGTGTTCTACATTCCTCGTTGCTTGGGCTTGACTCCGGCTTTGGATGAGAATGGAAACGCTATCGAAGGCCGCTATATCTACAACTTGGATCAGACGATCGATGGAAAAGAGGGTTTGGATACCAATGATGGTGGCGACCGTTATATCGCCGGCCAAGCCATGCCGAAATATTATCTGGGAATGAACTTCAGCTTCCGCTACAAACGCTTTGACTTGATGACGCAGATGAACGGCGCTTTCGGTCATAAGATCTTCAACGGTACATCGCTAGCTTATATGAACTTGAGCCAGTTCCCTACATACAACGCGTTGGCTAAGGCTCCGGAAAGCAAGATCTACGACCAGTCGATCTCTGATTATTGGTTGGAAAAGGGCAATTATTTGAATATCGATTATATTACGTTGGGTTACAACATCGATTGCAAGAAGATCGAGAAATACGTGAAGAATATCCGTGTGACATTCTCGGTGAACAACGTAGCTACGATCACGGGTTACTCCGGTTTGTCTCCGATGATTAACAGTACGACGGTCGATAAAGATAATAATGACCTAGGTATGGATAACAAACGTTTCTATCCGTTATCCCGTACGTATTCATTAGGTTTGAGTGTTAACTTCTAAATCCATTTAAAGAGTCATGAAAAAGAAATTTATATATAGCTTTATGATAGCCGCTGCCGCCGCGGCATTTTCTTCCTGTTCTAATTTTTTGGAAGAGCGTCCTACAGACGCGTTTGATGAGGAGACCGCGTTCCAAAGCCCTACGTTGGTCTATGTAAACACGGTTGCGAGCTTGTACAATAATATGTTTAAGATCATGGGTAACGACCGTCATGTATATGACTTGAATACCTTCTCCAGCGATGAGGCTATGCTTCCTTGCCGTATTGGCGACTGGGAAGATGGCGGTTTATGGCAGAATATTTTCTTACACCGTTGGGGCACGATGAATGATTTGACCAAGAACTCTTGGGATTTCTTGTATGAGCAGATCGGAAAATGCAACCAGAGTGTTGATAAGTTGCAAGCCTTTGCCGAGGAACAACCGGACGTGGAATATTTCAAGGTTTATCTGGAAGAGGTCCGTGCGGTCCGTGCGTTTTTCTATTATGAGTTGTTGGATTTGTTCGCTCGTGTTCCGTTGGTAACTTCCTCTACGACACCGATGTCTGAGGTAAAGCAATCTGAGCGTAGCGTTGTATTTAACTTTGTCCGTTCGGAGTTGGAGGAGGCGTTGCCTTATCTTTCAGATAACCGCAGTAACCAAAAAGGTGAGTATTACGGACGTATTACCAAGCCGGTGGCTTATATGATCTTGGCTAAGTTGGCGTTGAATGCGGAGGTTTATGCGGACGACAATTGGACGGACGGCAATCGTCCAGCTGGAAAGAACATCAAGTTTACCGTTGACGGTAAAGAGATGAACGCTTGGGAAGCTACGATCGCTTATGTGGATAAGTTGGAGGCTTTGGGCTATAAATTGCAGGGAAACTTCTCGGAGAATTTTGCCGTAGCGAACGAGACCTCGGTTGAGAATATTTTCACGGTTCCTATGGACCCGGTTGCTTATCCGGACGCTAAGGACTACAATTTGGTACGTACCCGCCATTATGATCATGCAACCGCTTACGGCCAATCCGGATGGAATGGCTCTTGCGCTACGGTGAAGGCGATGAACGTGTTTAAGTTCGGTACGGCGGATGAGGATCCTCGTTGTAAGCTTACTTATTTTACGGGCGAGGTAACCGGTCCGGACGGAAAGACGATCTATACGGAATGGGACGGACAGAAAGTTCCTTTGAAATATGAGCCGAACGCCCCGAAGGTATATATGGATGCCTCCGATGGTTTGTTGGTGAAGACCGCCGGAGCTCGTATGGCTAAATATGAGTTCGACCAGAATGCTCAGGATGGTGGAAACTTGCATGGAAATGACTGCGTGATCTTCCGTTTCGCCGACGCGTTGCTGATGAAGGCGGAAGCCAAGATTCGTTTGGGACAGAATGGAGACGATGAGGTGAACCAAGTTCGCAACCGTGTAGGCGCCAAACCGCTACAAAACGTAACGCTGGATACGCTATTAGACGAGCGTATGCTTGAATTAGCGTGGGAAGGCGTACGCCGGCAGGATTTGATCCGTTTCGGCAAGTTTACCGAGGCTACGGTAGACCGTTATGTAGGCGTGAAACATTCCGCCAGCTCACTGGATTATCAAGAGGATAAGACGGGATATACAACGGTATTCTCCATCTATGCCGATATCCTTAGCCTGAATCCTAACTTGACACAAAATCCGGGATATTAATACGATTCATTTTAATCTTTAAGGCTTTATCAGGGGGCTGTCCGTTATTGGGCAGCCCTTTCTTCTTTTTGCTTGATTTTCCCTAGTATCTTCGGGAATTTCCATATAAATAACAACGTACAGCAAATAGCGGCCGTGGCATCCGATACGGCTTCTGCTGCGTATACGCCGGTTACCCCCATAAAATGAGGCAATAGTAATGCCAAAGGAATCAAGAGGATTACTTTACGAAGCAAGGCGATAAAGATAGATATCTTAGCTTGTCCCAACGCTACGAACATATTCTGGCAAGCTCGTTGTAAGCCAAAAATCGTCATACCCGCCAAGAAGATGGGCATGACCCAACGGACGGTATCGATCAACTCCTCGTCGCTTGTAAAAGCGGAGGCTACGGTTGAGGGGAATAAGATCATGAATAGCATGAGTATCAAGTTGAAAGAGAACATAACGATTAGCACGATACGAAAACAATCTTTCACCCGCTGTTTGTCTCCATGTCCGTAATTATAGCTTATGATCGGTACGAATCCTTGGGCGAAACCGGTCAGCGGTACGCTAGCGAATTGCATGGCACTCTGTAAGATAGCCAATGCGCTCACATAGATATCGCCAAAATTTTTCAAACTACTATTCAAGACGAAACCGACCAGACTCTCCGTGCTGGCCATGATGAACGGAGAAATTCCCAAAGCGAACATCGAGAGTACGATTCTTCGGTCCAGTCTCATATACCGCCTTTCCAAAGACAAGGAGGCACGTCTTGAGAAAAGGAAGCTCAATACCCATATGGCACTGCAAGCTTGCGATAGGATCGTGGCGAGCGCGGCGCCTTTTACCCCCATATCCAACCAGAAAATGAAGATAGGGTCTAATACGATATTCAATAAAGCCCCGATCAAAACCGAGCACATAGCGATAGACGGACGCCCTTGTGCGTTGATAAAGGCATTCAAGCCCGTGGATATCTCGACAAACAGAGTGCCCAGTAAATAAATAGAGAGATAATCCACCGCATATCCTAACGTATATTTTGATGCTCCTGTAAAAAGCAGGATCGGTTCCATGAAGGTATAGGTGATGAGGGAAGTGAATATAGTAAATAGGATAAGCAATATAAATCCATTTCCCACTATTTTTCCGGCCCGTTCCCGGTCGCCCTGTCCGAGAGCGATGGCCGCTAACGGTGAACCTCCCGCTCCCACGATAGCGGAGAAAGAGGAGATCAAGATCACGATGGAGGTGGTCACCCCTATACCGGCCAAAGCGTTTGTCCCGATCTCGGGAATATGCCCGATATAGATACGATCTACGATATTATAAAGTAAGTTGACAAATTGGGCCGCTACCGCCGGAAGCGCCATTTTGAAAACCAGCGGTAGCATACGTTCCGTACCTAGCCTAGCCTCGTATTTGTTCTTCATATTCAATCGGGATTTCAATTAAAATGGCTGCAAAGTTACAAGAACTTGTTGGATTATATAATCGAGTTCCATAAATTACCAGTTAATAAAAAACACTTAATATCTACCACATCTACAATTCCTTCTTATATGCCTTATAAATAAACATCTTATATAGTGGTTGTAGATAGAAAATATCTACAATTATCATTCTTTATCTACCATGTTTTGATAGAAAACGCAAGAAACCAAATTATCGTTTAGGTTCGTGTGTCGTAGTGCCTATATATGTAAAAGTAGTTTCTATTAGGGAAAACAAAAGTTTCGTGCTGAAGAAACTTTAGTTTCTATATAGGGAAACAAAAGTTTTCTGCTTGATAAACTTTTGTTTTTTACCATAAAAACTGCAAATGCTTATATGCTAATTGTCTTTTCCTGATTTATCTAGACACTTTTTTTGTTTATAAACGTAATCAGTAGACAGTAGTTATAAAGTAATACTGATATAGTAGTCACTTCTTTTAACTTCATACTGATAACATAGACACATTACCTCTGGGCCGAACAGAGCCCTTCTGAGAGATTAGTTGTTCGGCTTTGCAAAGCTATCGTATCCATCTCTTTCTCGTTACTTTTCACGGGTTTTCTTTTATTCCGCCACATTTTTATTTGCGTTTCCTTCTCCCCGTGCACTATGCCCGGGGTTTTATAACCGACACTCATGTGCGGTCGGCGGTAGTTGTAGAAGTAGATGTAGCGCTCTATCACGCTCGCGGCACGCTCGATGGTCTCGAACAGCCCTTGCCTATAGAGGCGTTCCACTTTAATTATCCCATTGATACGTTCCGCCACGGCATTGTCCGTGGGCTTGTAGTCTTCCGTCATGCTGATGGCAATGCCATGCCGCCGAAGGCGCTCCACGTACGCGTCGCAACAATACTGCACGCCACGGTCAGAGTGGTGTATCAGGCCCTCCAGATTTTCACTCCCTGTCATCTCAACGGCCTGGTCTATGGCCTGCCGCAACGCCTCAAGCGTGGCTGAGGCACGCAAGCTATCAGCCAGTACCCATCCCACTATCTTATGGGAATAAGCATCCGTGACCAGATGCAGGTAACAGACGTCTCCGCCGGCAAGCGGTATATAGGTAATATCGCTAACCCACAGTTGATTGGGAGAGGTTGGGACAAAGCCCTTTATCAAGTTCTTCCACTTATGGTAACGATGGTTGGAATTGGTTGTGCCCCTGGCTTTGCGCGGAGGAAGCATCAGGCGGTGTCGACGAAGCAGCGTGTAGAAGCTGTCGCGACCGGGCATGAACCTCTCTCCGAAGAGGGCGGTGAGCATGATCCACAGCTTGTAACCACCGATACCGGGATCCTCGCCACGTATCTCACGTACGGTATCCAGCATGAGACGTTCATTCTTCACATGGCTCCCTATGTCAGCCTTGGACTGGTAATAGGCTTGACGACAATGGCCAAACAGACGGCAGGCTGGCGCTACTTTCATCTTGCGAAGCCTGACCAGTTCCGTTACTATTTGGCCCCAGGTTTTTTTCTGATGGGAATGTTAAAATACTCTTCCGCACGCGTGATCATTAAATCACGGGCCTCGGTTTCCAACCGGGAGAAGGCAAGGGCCTTCTCCAACTCCTTAACACGCTTCTTGAGTCGCGCGTTTTCATCATGGTAATCCTCTTTGCTTCGATCGCTCATATCCGTAGGGGCTTGACACGGAGCCAAAGATACCTCTTTTACCACTGATTCATACTTCGCCAGCCATTTATTTAACAAAGTTATCCCACTAATACCATGTTGTTTGCAAAAACTGGTTTTGCTCATGCCGGATTGATAATAAGAATGAAGAAGATGCAATTTCTCTTCTTCGCTGTAATGCTCATGTTTTTTGCGCATAATAATTACACATTTTATTGTTATTGAATGTGTCTACCTATATCAGCATAAGACAAATATTTTAAATACATAATACAACTAGTAGATACGTAGTGTGCCGCATCTCCCTACTGGCTGATTGTATCTCAAAATCACTATTGAAAAACAAATATTTTAGTGGTATTTATAAAATAAATTTTATAACTTGCGTTTAAGTTGTAAACCGTAATCTAAATGAAGAGAACACTAGGACTGACTTTGCTACTTTTCGCTACCCTTTTTTCTTGTATGCGCCAAGAAAAACCATTACCTGCGGAATTATCTCGTGCGGAATCTGTTATGTGGGAGCATCCGGATAGCGCTCTATCTATATTACGTTCTATGCCTCAATCATCACTTTCAAGCGGAAAGAACTATGCTACTTGGGCACTATTGTTGGCACAAGCCCGGGATAAGGTATATGGTAAACGCCTTCCGGATTCGTTGAATATCCCTTTTTCGGATAAGTTGGTTCAAGATGCGATGGATTATTTCGAGAAGGAGGGAAATTTGAAAAGAATGGCGCAAACGTATTATTATAAGGGACAGTTATTGAAGGATCAGAAAAAAATAACGGAAGCGATGCCTTTCTTTCTAAAATCTAAAGAAATGATGACAAAGTTGGATGAGCCGCTTTTTACTTATCTGATTTGCCAATCATTAGGAAATACGTATCGTTATCAAGATCTTTATGAAGAATCGTTGGTACAATTGAAAGATGCCTATCAATACGCATTACGATCAGGAAATGGAGAACGGATATCTTATGCTCTATCAGAACTAGGAAGAACTTATGTGCATAAAAATGAAATGGATAGTGCCTTGTTCTATTTTGGTAAATCATTAGATAATGCTCAAAGGTTAGGTAATATAGAGCTCGAAGCTATGGCTATGGGAGAGCTAGGCGTTGTTTATAATAAATTAAGTCAAGGAGAAAAAGCTTTACATTACACTAGAAAAGAGCTTGACTTATGTTTACAAATATCTTCCTTACATAAGCTTCCTCAAGTATATTACAAGATAGGTAGTGCTTTTTGGAGTTTGGGGCAACTAGACTCTGCAAAGGTTTACTTTCAGAAATCGTTAGAAACAGACAATTTATATACGCTAAATGAAGCCTATGAGGTGTTATATTATATATGTGTAGAACAAAAACTTTACAAGGAGGCCATAGAATATAATAACCAATATCTTATTTACTCAGATTCGCTACAGGTAATAAATCATGTTGGAGAATTGGCTGAAATTCAGGCTCGGTATGATCATGAGAGATTGTTGAACATAAATAACCAGCTAAAACTAGAAAAAACGAATCAAGAGATAATCGGCTTGTTTGTCACTGCGGTTCTGTTGATTCTTATAATCGTCTATCAATATCGTGTATTGCGGAAGGAAAAATCTTTAGCGCATGCTAGAGAGCAAATACGAATTTACAAGGAATCGATAAAAGAGAATGAGAATCGTATAAAGGAAAATGAGCAATTGATCGCCACGTTAAATAATAAACAGCAGGAAATCGATGAGATTGTTTCAGAGAATAAAAGTTTATTGGATCAAAATGCGGAGTCCCATAAAGAGATAGAGAAATATGAAGAGCTACTGAAATCCTCATATAAGAAACTAGATGAGCAATTGCCTTATTTCGATAAATTGAAAGACCTAAAAGAGCATCCTAGATATCTGAAGGATGCAGATTGGTCATTAATCATAAACTGGACAAACTTGCAATACCATCAGTTCTATACACGGTTAGAGAAAGATTTCCCTGATTTCTCCGAATTAGATAAGCGATATTGCTGTTTAATCAAGATGGGGTTCAGTTCTTCCCAAATAGCTGTTTTTGCGAACTCTCTCCCCGAGTCTGTATCCAAACAGAAACAGCGTATCAAACAGCGTATCAAAAAAAGCAAACAAATACCTTCCGACGTAAGTTTCTTACTAGATCAATATCTCAAAGAGTACTAAAAACAGGGGATGTCCATATGTGTGTTTTTAATTTATTGATTATCAGTGCTATCTGGTCTTGATTTGTCCATGTGTGTTCCTTGACTATGTATGAAAATGAGTCTACATTTGTATTGTAATTTTTTTGAATTTATGAAACAAATAACAAGTAGATTAGTAGGCTTATTATTCATTTGTTTAATAAGTGGTTTTGCGTTTACAAATGTGTATGCAAAGACAATGGGTGAGAAGAGAGTTAGAGTGCATGGAAGTTGGGATGAGGAGAAGCGTTCAGTTTCTCCAGATATACCAATAATTGTAATTTTAGATAATGATGAATTGATCATTCAAAGTAGCTCTCTGCGATCGGATATAACAATCCGAATAATGGATTCTTCCACCATGGTTTATGAAGAGACCGTTTTAGCGGAAAAAACGGGGTATATATTGATTGATTTGAAAGATAACAAGAGTGGAGTTTATACTTTGAATCTGACAAATCAGTGGGGAGATCATCTTTATGGTGAATTTGCATTAGAATAAGAAATCAAAATATAAGGATGAAATGGCTATTATCCTATGAAGAGAAGACCTATTAAAAATATGTATTAATTGAGAAAATATGTAGTGAATATGTTGAATTTATTAAATCTATTGTTATGAAACACTTATTATCTTATTTTATCGTTGGCCTAACATTGCTAGGATGTACAACAAACGAGCTGGAGACAGATATACAACAGTTGAATATTAGTACAGAAATGGGAGAGTTGGATAATGTCATATATCCACTTTCAAGTAATTATCAACAAAATGGTATTCAAACAAAGGCTGGTGGAGATTTTGGTTCAAATTGGGAAAGTTATTTGAATGTAACATTAGCTTCTGGTAGTAGTGTTGCCACACCATGGAATGAAAGTGGAGCTGTATCACTTTCTGTTCCAAAAGATTTCTGTTTTGATATAAAAAAGCAGGACGGTTGGAATATAATTGCTCACACAATGTTTTCAACAAGTGATAAAGGATTGAATTATATTATATTTTATAATAAATATTCAGGATTGTTGAAAGGCTTTTATTATTTAGAAGGAAGTACTACCCCTAATAATACAGCAATCTGGAATATCTCTATTGAACCTAATCAATCCCTTTTAGATTTCGCAGATAAATTTGCAACAGCGGTTAATAGCAATGTGAAAAACAACTCGGTAGGGATTACGAATATTACAAAAGAAAGTTCTAAAGGATTTCTTCCGGGATGGAATTGTTTTCAACAAGAATTGGCTTATGATCCTAATTTTACAAGTGGTTATTTGTATGTAACTCCTCAAATGGTGACTACTTCATCCATTAATTTGAGTGGTAGTTTTCAATCAAAATCAGAAGGATTTATTGCTTCGCTTGCTAATTCAAAATCAACGAATAAAGTTACTGATGGTATAGTTAATGGCGCCGGTGATGAGGCAGAGAAGTGGTTTAATAAGCAATTAGCTAATGATAAATTTAAAAAAGTTACCGTTCCTATATTAACTGAAGGTGTAAAACAGATTGTTAATTTAGGCCTTAATTCTCTTGTAGGTTCATTTCTGGGTATTTTCTCTCCTGCTAAGCCTAATAATCAAAAACTACAAATATCTACACTAGGATCTGTTGATATTAGTGGTACTATAACTTCGGTACAAACGGGTTTAGTTTATCCTATCCGTATTAATATATCCAAACAAAATGTAGGCACTTTAGGGGTGTGGGGATTAAAAGAAACTCCTATTATTTATTTGGATCCTCTGGCGGAACATGTTGATAATCCGGGTGATTCTTATGTTCAAGCAACATATAAATTAAGAGGCACGGGTGGAGTTAAATATGAAACCGTAATTAATCCTACAATTAAATCTGAAATTTCGTCTGAGGGTACATCTTATTCTCTTGTCCGATATTCTTCTTTTCCTAAAGGGGTTAATTCAGATAAATATGATTGTGGTTCTTTGGGTAAAGGAATATGGGGAGGTCCCTTGAATGATTCATATTTGTTATATAAAGATAATGATGATGTAGCTATATATATGCAGAATTTTAGTTTTCCTATTACTGTAAGATATGTAAAACCGACAACAACTATCCATCGTAGTATCTTTCTTCCTTATACAAAGGATGATAGGGGAAACAGTATAAAGTTTAAATCGGATCATGTTTGTAAAATGACCCATAGCTTTAATGTTAATCTTGGTGGAGTAAGTCATACTTTTGTTTCAACAAAGACATTTGTACCTCGATTGGAATGGCATCCAGATTGGTATAATAATTATAAAGATGTATTTCCTTACTCTCTAGATGTAGAAGTTCAAAGTATTAAAAATGAAATATAGATATGATTTTTAGAAGAAGACAACAAAAATGCTGGTTGAGTATAATCGCATTATTAATGCTGGTTTGCAGTTGTTCTGATGATGAACGAAAGGAAATACCTACACCTGCAAAACCTTATTTGAACGTGAAAGACAGTCTGGCTTTGGTGGACATCTATAAACAGGCGCATGGAGAGGGTTGGACACTGGTTGATTGGGATCTGGAAAACATACAGACATGGGGTGGTGTGACTGCTGCCCTAGACACTGTTATGAATGAATATCGGGTAGTTGGTTTTGTGATGCAGGATGGTTCAAATGGTATTTTATCAGATAAGATTGGAGATTTAGTGGAGTTGAGAAGTTTGAGTCTTTATGGGAAAGGTTTGTATGGAGAGCTTCCAAAGACGATTGGAAATTTAGTTAATTTGGAAAGTCTTGTCATTTCTTCTACCTCTTTAAGTGGCGCATTGCCTAAAGAAATTGGCAATTTAAAGAATATAGAAGTGATGCAAATTTATTTCAATGAATTTACTGAAATACCAAAAGAGTTCGGCAATCTTCCCAAATCGGGTGTCTATATGATGCAACACAATAAGTTTGCGGGTGAGGTACCGGAGACGTTGCGGTTTTATGAAAATAGTGATGAATCAAGCGGTATTAGTGGCATCGATCTGAGCTATAACTGCTTTACATCGTTTCCATGGTCTTTTTTCACAGATGATGATGATTGTTTGGTACCTCATTTGTGGGGAAATAGGCTATCTGGAACCATTCCAGATGAGGTATTTAAATCTCCGAAGTGGGAGAGATGGAAAACTCAAATATCACGTCAAGAGAAAGGATATGGATATTCTAATTACCCGCCGGAAGAAGATGAGCATTGAAAAATCGCTAAAAAGACTGTTTGACAATCTGAAGTTAAACAGTCTTTTGTCATGTACATGACTCGTTGAATCATTATTTGGTGGATGTGTTCGGTGGTCCGGATAAGGCGTATGTCTCGTTTTTCCCGATCCAGAAGGCGATCAATTACGCCATGACCTCGTTCTTGACGACCGGTGGTACCCGCAACGAGAAAAAGAAGCTGGTACATTGCTTACCGGCATTATTCACGTTTTCAGTCTGTCTATTGGTTATCAGTTCATTCTTTTGCCGCTTGTTTCTGGTGCCTCTTATTATTTATGCCCTTTTATTGTTTGTAGACGCAATGTTCCGCAATAAATGTGATTTACGTGTAGGATCGCTATCCGTAATAGCCTCTTTTACGCAATTATTGGGATATGGTACAGGGTTCCTTAGAAGTATTATGAACTTTCCATGAAGAGGAATCTAATTATAATAATGTGACTTGTATTTCGTTAGAAAAATATCAAAAGTGAAATTGTATCAAATAATTATTGTGGAGATATGAGGGTCATCAAAATTTTCTTGCTGTTTGTTTGTTGTATTTCATTAGATGTACAATCTCAAACATTTTTGTCGGACACATTGGGTATCAATGAGGATGGCTCTGTTATCATTGCTAAAAGTTTGGCTTTACCCGGCTGGATTCTTGGAGTGGATGTGGATTCGACGGATAATTTGCTTTTTATCCGGTATCGGAATTTGTCGAAAAATGAGACTTCCTTGAAAAATAGGGGGGGAATTTCCGTTTACTCCTTGGCTGATCAGAGGATGCTATGGCAACGTCCTGTCAATTATTTTAATCAAGATCCAAAGTTGACTTCAGAGGGAGTTTTGTTCGTGACAATGGGGAAGGCTACATCGTTGCTGGATTTGAAAACAGGTAATGAGGTTTGGAAGAAAAAGAAAATGATTCCTTATTGGGTGGACGCTAAGAACCGGATGTTTTTGGCTTATAAAGGCAGTTATATGAACGGGGTGTCTAACGAGTTGGAAGGCCATAGCCTTGCGACGGGAGAAAAGATGTGGAGCCGGAAAATGAGCCATGTATATGGATGGAATGAGAGTGGTTTACTGGATGACTCTACTCGATTGATTGTCTCGGATGGGATTCATCTGGTTCACATGGGAAATGGGGAAGGGCCGAGTTATGCCATGCCGACTGGGGCAAGTGATTATAAAGAGGCCGTCGCCCTTGGTGCGCTCGGTGTGGTGACGGGTGTCTTAACCGGTTTTGCGGCAGTGCCTACCGGGCCGAAGAAGGTGATGGAACTGGTATCGAATGTTTTATCGGACGACACAGTTTTTTACGTGGCAAGCCGGGAGAATTTGTTTTGCCTGGATCGGCAGTTGCAACCTAAATGGGGGTATCCGATACCTGATGGAATGGGATCTCGCTCTCATTTGTTTGCGAGAGGAGATAGCCTTTATATGATTAATATGGGAACTGGGTATCGAAATACTATTTTTGATACTTCTGAGGCTTATGCTCACGAATACTTAAGACTGAAGGTTGGCTGGCCGTTTATCGCCTGTTTCGATAAACGAAAGGGTGAGAAGGTTTGGTTCCGCCAGCTCTCGGATAAGAAAGAGATGGTGGAGGAGTTTGATATAAATTGGGAAGAGGATGCTCTGATGGTCTTGTTTTCCGATCATATCCGGAAGTACTCGTTATCTGGGGATTCCTTGTTGAGTGAGGTATCATGGGATACCGAAGTAAACGGGAAATTATTATATCTTACCAATTCTTCTTATTTCTTGCAGGATTTTGGGGATAGTACATCTTATCAGCGATATAAACGCCCGGATTCGATTTATTGTTTGATTACTGATAAGAATGAAATGGTTGAGCTAGACCAGCAACTGAATGTTTTACAAACTTATCCTTTGTCTAAGTTGCGTACGTTTAAGGCTTTACCAAATGGGGATAATTTGATATTCTTGGGAGACAAAACATTGTGGGTTAATTCAAAGGGTGAGAAGAAAGCTTATTTATATACTTCATCCAAGATGTTTAGGGTAGGTGAAAAGTTTTTCATCTATAGTTTGGATGGTAAAAAGATATATGAATTTCCTTTATAATTAGGAGATATCCAAAGGCGGGTTGGATTGGTAAGTCGTATACAAATGCTTACATGGATAGAATCCCTGTTTTTGACAATGTATCCAAATAGTTTATTATATAACTATCAATGTTTTTAGGTTCTAGGGTATCCCTTGTCCAAGAAACTTGCTTTCCTGTTTCATCAATTTCTTTTTTAGCCCTATACAATAAATCGAAGTCACGCAGTAAAGATATTTTGGAATGTATATATAGTTGACTTAAGCATTGGATTACTTCTAAGACAGTTCTTCTTTTGTGATAATTTTCAAATAAGAGAAATCGAAGATAGTTCAAAAGTATGTATTCTTTGTTAATATCTAAATTGAACTCACATATAAGAATATCCATTCTTTTCCTTAGATCCTTTTGATTATCTATACAAGGTATCTGAGAAGCGAAGTCTTGCATGTTCTTGTTGACAAAGTCTGCTTTTATCATATTTTTAGACCAGGTTATCCATTTTTCATCAATTTCCATATCAAATACTGTCATGGCAAGTATCTCGAGGGTGTTTGGTACTTTATTTAATATTGCGGTGGGATTATAGAATGTGGATGTACGCAAATCAAAACGTCTCATAGCGTACAAAAGTTCTTCAATACTTTTATTTAGGTCTAACTTCGGAAAGACTTTGACTGGTATGGTGAAAAAGGCCATATCTTGCTTTATCTCAAAAATACATTTCTCGCTCAGATAGCGATTCACATTTTCGATATGCTGTTCTTTGTCTTTTATTGATTTAGGTATATAATAAGGAATAATCATGCAAGTGAACCAATCTTCTTTTCCTTCATTCTTTAAAAGGCAAACCTCAATTCTGAAAAGTTTTCCCTCTTTTATGCATTCGAATGCTGTTTGGCTGACCTTTTTGGGTGGACTATCCCAAAGATAGAGTCCCAATCCTTGAAGTATGTATTTTCTTAATGTCTTTGGTCTCTTATAATTGTTGATAAAAGTCAATGTCAATGTCAGAGGTAAAATAAATATGAAGGGAATCAATGAGATTGCGATCAGTAGGTCCAATGGAATATTTCCGGATATGAGACCTGTAATAATTAGAATAGCCATACAAGGTATACAAAAGATAGTCACTAAAGAAAGTGAATATAGTAACCATCCTTTCAAGGTCAGAAACTCTAGATGAGTAAATTTACCCAAATCATGTATTATTAATTGTAGGTATTGTTTGATTGTTGAGATTGATATCTTGTTTTCTTCCAGTTCCATTATGCTTGTTTAATGTCTATATTAATTACAAAATTACAACATATCCTTTATAAACTGGTATATTTCATGTAAATATGTAATAGATTACTTCATAGTTATGGTTAAATGTATTGTCAAGAAAGATATTTTGGCTATTTTTAATTTTTACCTTCTGAACATTTAGGGGTTCACTCTGTTCTAACAAAGCATTGGATATCCGGCATGTATTTAGTAGTGAATTAATTAAACGTCAAAATTATGAAGGTGAAAATATTATACACGGCTTTAATCTCATTGATCGCGGGAGGAGCGATGGCGCAAGATTGTACGTTCTTCTTTCCGCAAACAGAGGGAACGGTATGGGTCCGTAAAGGATATGACGCAAAGGGAAACTTACAATCTGTTATGAGTTATCAAGTGGATGAGGTGGAAACATTGCCTTCCGGCCAAGAGGTGGAAGCGGACTACGTATATACTAATCCCTCCGGTACGATCGTGAACAAAGGAGATATCAAGGCATACTGCCAGAATGGAGAATTTTTCCTCGACTCGAAAGAGACACTCTCTTATCCGGGAGTGGTATCGGAAATGAATACGAATGTGGATATCACGGAGAACTTTATAAATTACCCAAATCCGTATGCGGCTAATTTCGATAAGAATAACGTGTATTTCGACGAGGCTTCCGTAAAGATCTACGATAAGAAGAATCGGAAGAATCGTAAGGATATGGCCATTAAGGACCGTGAGTTTATTAAAACGGAAAGCATAACAACTCCTGCCGGTACGTTCGATTGCGCTAAGGTAAAATATAATATCGCTACACGTTCCCCTAAATCAAAGGAGACAATCACTGGGTATGGGTATGAGTGGTACAGCCCGAATGTAGGCTTAGTGCGTACGGAACAATATGATAAGAATAACGTATTACAATCCTATACGGTATTGGAAGAATTAAAATAAAAAAGGCGACTACAATCTTATGATTTGTATTAACCGGTTTAAGTGGATACGCTGTTGCTGAGAAGTGACAGCGTATTTTCTTTTATGGGAAAGATTGGGCAATTTTCTTTTTGTTTGACGTTTTTCGTTAACTTGCGGCAAATTTCGGAAAATGGAAAGAGAATATAAATCAAAAGTGGGATGGTGGTATCATCTGGTGATTATCATGGTGGTAATCGGTTGCGTGGCTGCATTTTTGCGTACCAATATATCGGCTATAGTGGGTATGATGGTCGCTGCGTTGGGGGTGCTTCATGTTTTCTTTAATACGTATTACCGGATAACGGAAGATGATATGTTGATAGCGCATTGTAGTATTTTCCCGGAGAAGAAGATCGCTATCGCTGATATAGAGGCGTTGGAATCTACCGTGATGCCGGTGTCAAGCTACGCCCTTTCGTTGGATCGGCTGATCATATGGAGCAATGGGAAACCTTGGATGCTCATATCTCCGACCAACCGGGCTGATTTTATCAAACAATTGAGAAAGATTAATCCTAATATACAACTTAAATAGATCTAATAGTATGAAATACGATGTCGCTATAATCGGTGGAGGTCCTGCCGGTTATACTGCCGCGGAGAGAGCGGCGCAGGGTGGGCTTTCCACGATTCTTTTTGAGAAAAACGCATTGGGCGGGGTTTGTTTGAATGAGGGATGCGTGCCGACAAAGACGCTTCTTTATTCCGCTAAGACGTATGATAATATCAAGCATGCTTCCAAGTATGCGGTGAAAGCGGAGAATCCTTCTTTTGATCTCCCGAAAATCATCGCCCGTAAGAATAAGGTCGTGAAAAAGCTGACAGCCGGTATCCGTATGAAAATGACGGAGCATGGCGTGGTGATGGTTACGGCGGAAGCTTGTATCCAAGGACGTGCGGCCGACGGGACGATTACGATCGCCGCCGGAGAAGAGCTATACGAGGCTGCGAACCTTTTGATCTGTACGGGATCGGAAACGGTAATTCCTCCTATACCCGGATTGGCGGAGACGGAATATTGGACGAGCCGGGAGGCGTTGCAATCGAAGGAGCTTCCGGCCTCTTTGGTGATAATCGGTGGAGGCGTGATCGGTATGGAGTTCGCTTCTTTCTTCAATAGCCTTGGGGTAGAGGTACATGTCGTGGAGATGTTGGATAAGATATTAGGCCCGATGGATCGTGAGCTGTCCGAAATGTTGCAAGCGGAATACGCTAAACGGGGGATTAAGTTCTATCTAAGTCATAAAGTGACCGGGGTGCATGGAACCGAGGTTTCTGTAGAGAAAGACGGGGAGACATTCACGTTACATGGCGATAAGGTCCTTTTGAGTGTAGGGCGTCGTCCGGTTACGAAAGGTTTTGGCTTGGAGACACTGGCTCCGGAGACTTTTCGTAATGGGGTGAAGGTGAATGAGTACATGCAGACTTCCCTGCCAAATGTATATGCTTGTGGTGATATTACCGCTTTTTCCTTACTGGCGCATACGGCAGTTAGCGAGGCGGAGGTGGCCGTGGATCATCTCTTGGGCAAATCGCGCCCGATGAGTTATAAGGCTATTCCGGGTGTCGTTTATACGAATCCGGAGATCGCCGGTGTCGGGAAGACAGAGGAGGAGTTGCAGGCAGAAGGTATTTCGTATACCGTGAAAAAAATACCGATGGCATTCTCTGGGCGTTTTGTCGCGGAGAATGAGATGGGGAATGGTGTTTGTAAGTTGATCTTGTCGGAGGATGAGACGTTGATCGGTGCCCATATGTTGGGTAATCCGGCCTCGGAGTTGATCGTGATCGCCGGAATCGCTATTGAGGAGGGGATGAAATCGGATGAGTTAAAGTCGTTTGTGTTCCCGCATCCTACGGTAGGAGAGATTATTAAGGAAGCGCTTTATTGAAATAATTATGTACCTTTGTGCCGATAATAGCGGCACATGGGTACATTTGAAGGATATGTAGGGATTCGTTTGTGGGACGGACAATTGGTGGACGATGTGGTCTTTAGCCTTTTGTTCGTCTTATTTATGTGTTTTGCGTTGGTGTTCCGTACCAATTATCGTTTATTCCTGAAGATGATGCGTGATGTGGTATATGTGAAAGAACGTCAAAATTTATTTGAGGTAACGAGGGGGAGCGAATGGCTCTTCCGGAATTTCATGACGTTTCAAGCCTTGTTTCTTTGTAGCGTTTGCCTTTTTGCTATCGCTAGGGCATATGGGTATTTCAACCATTTGCTAGAAAATACGGTGTTGATATCTATTGGGTTGATAATGATGGTATTGATACTGTTTTATTGGTGTAAGCGCTGTTTCTATTATTTATTGGGGGTTGTTTTTACGGACGCTCCGAAATACAAGTTTTGGAAGACTAATTATAACGCTATTATAGGAGCGTGGGGGATTTGTTTATACATTCCGGCACTTTGGTTGGTATTCGTGGGGAGCAGTATACAGATTCCTGTTTTGTTGTTTGTATTTTTCTATATTCTGTGTCGTTTTGTGATAATTTATAAGACCATACGGATATTTCACAGGAAAAATAGCAGTTTTTTATATATTAGTTTGTACCTTTGCGGCCAAGAAATATTGCCTTTAGTTTTTCTGTATGAAGGCATTATTTATTTGTATAACTTTATCGAGTCAAGTACTCTATGGCATTGAATATTAAAAAATTATTGGTATCACAACCGAAGCCTGCATCGGAGAAATCACCATATTTCGATATTGCAGAAAAATACGGTGTGGAAATAGATTTCCGCCCGTTCATCAAGGTTGAACCTTTATCTTCCAAGGAGTTCAGGCAGCAACGAATCTCGGTTTTGGATCATACCGCCGTTATTTTTACGGCTCGTACGGCTATCGATCATTTCTTTCATTTATGCGAGGAATTGCGTGTGGCTATCCCGGAAACGATGAAGTATTTCTGTATGACAGAGGCGATCGCTGTTTATCTCCAGAAGTATATCGTTTATAGAAAACGTAAGATTTTTTATGGTCAGACCGGTAAGGCAGATGATTTGGTGACTGTTATCGCCAAACATGCGAAGGAGAAATACCTAGTACCTGTTTCCGATGTACATAAAGATGATCTATTCGCTTTGTTAGACGCGAAGAAAATCAACTATACGAAAGCGGTGATGTTCCGTACGGTGAGCAATGATTTCGCGAAGGACGAGAAATTCGATTATGATATGTTGGTTTTCTTTAGTCCGTCGGGTATCTCTTCCTTATTGAAGAACTTCCCGGATTTCAAGCAAGACGATATAAAGATCGGCTGCTTTGGCCCTACTACGGCAAAGGCTGTTAAAGATGCGGGTCTGCGTTTGGACGTTGAGGCTCCCACGGTGGAAGCCCCTTCTATGACTGCTGCTTTGGATTTATATCTGAAAAAACAGCAAGACGGTAAAAAATAATGACGACAAAAAGGTATACCCTTTCAAAAGAAGAACGCCTGTCGTGGAAACGTTACATTGACCTATTATTCGAAAAAGGACAATCGTTCGTGGCGTTTCCACTGCGGGTCGTTTATTTACCGATGGAGGAAGAGATGCCTGCCCGTGCTTCCTTCTTAGTGAGTGTACCGAAGAAAAAATTTAAGAGAGCCGTAAAGCGTAACTTGATCAAACGACAGGTACGTGAGGCTTACCGGGTTCGTAAATATGATTTACTGGAACCGTTGGAAGCGAAGAATAAGGGCATGTTAATCGCTTTCCTGTACCTCGATAAAGAGATCCATCCGTACGCTGTGATGGAAAAGGCAATGAAGAAAGCGATCCATATCCTTCGGGATAAAGAATAATGAGACGCTTTTTTACCACATTACTCTTATTGCCGGTTTATTTCTACAAATATTGTATCTCTCCTATGACACCGGCTTCGTGCAGGTATACGCCCACTTGTTCCGAATATGCGGTGCAAGCCTTGAAGAAATATGGTCCTGTGAAAGGATTGTATCTTGCGGTTAAACGAATACTTCGTTGCCATCCTTGGGGTGGGAGCGGTTATGATCCGGTTCCGTAACGCCATGGGTTATTATGATATACATACGCATCAGATGCCTTTCCATAAGGAGGATATCGCGATTATAAATAGGATCGTGAGTCCAATGGGTGATATGCAGCCGGGTCCACTTCTTGATACGGTTATTCGCTCATATGGTATCCATCCGTGGTATATATATAATGTAAAGGAGCAGATGGACCTACTTAGGGTATTGGTGTCTGGTTCGGGAGTCGTGGCGATCGGAGAGGCTGGACTTGATACACTGGCCGAATCTCCAATGGATTTGCAAAAAGAGGTGTTTCTGGCACAAGCCAATTTAGCGGAGGAAACACATAAGCCATTAATCATCCATTGCGTAAAAGCGTGGGCGGATCTCATTGCCTGTAAAAAGGCCGTGAAACCGGAGATGCCTTGGATTATCCATGGCTTTCGAGGTAATGGTGAACTTGCCTCCCAATTGGTTTGCTTGGGGTTTTATCTCTCCTTTGGAGATCGTTTTAATCCATCGGCTTTGCGTGCCACATGGCCTGATTTCCTTTTCTTGGAGACCGATGATAAATCGATTGATATCCGCGGGGTCTACCAAAATGTAGCGGAAGCGTTGGATATTCCGGAAGAAAAGCTGCGGATTCAAATCGCTAAAAACGTTTCTATCTTCCACCTAAACGGATAATTATCAATTATCAATTTTCGATTCTTAATTAAAAAGTCGTACCTTTGCCTCGTATGAGATAAAGTGACAAATATATTAATGTAATACGATATAAATTAATACGATGAATTTTGTAGAAGAATTAAGATGGAGGGGCATGATCGCTGATATGATGCCCGGGACGGAAGAGCAATTGCAGAAAGAGTTGACATCGGCCTATGTGGGGATCGACCCAACGGCAGACTCTTTGCATATCGGACACTTAGTAAGTGTGATGATGCTGAAGCATTTCCAACGTGCCGGTCATCGTCCTATCGCTTTAGTGGGTGGCGCTACCGGTATGATTGGTGACCCGTCTATGAAGTCTGCCGAGCGTAATTTGCTGGACGAGGCTACTCTTCGTCACAATCAGGATTGCATCAAGAAACAATTGGCTAAGTTCCTTGATTTTGACTCCGACGCTCCTAATGCCGCTAAGTTGGTGAACAACTATGACTGGATGAAGGGTTATTCTTTCTTGAATTTTATCCGTGATATTGGTAAGCATATTACCGTGAACTACATGATGGCTAAGGATTCAGTGAAGAAACGTTTGAGCCGCGAATCTAGTGTAGGTATGTCTTTCACCGAGT
Organism: Parabacteroides sp. KHUB-02; assembly: GCF_056640955.1. Taxonomy (NCBI): domain Bacteria; kingdom Pseudomonadati; phylum Bacteroidota; class Bacteroidia; order Bacteroidales; family Tannerellaceae; genus Parabacteroides; species Parabacteroides sp. KHUB-02. The sequence goes on from NZ_JBWQEV010000001.1 coordinate 3,769,057, forward strand.
TTTCTTATCAATTGCTACAAGGTTACGATTATTTGTATTTGTATGAGCATGAGGGTTGCCGCCTACAGATGGGTGGTACTGATCAATGGGGTAATATCACGACTGGTACGGAATTGATCCGCCGTACGTTGGGAGGGGAGGCTTATGCCTTGACTTGCCCGTTAATCACGAAGGCTGACGGTGGTAAGTTCGGAAAGACGGAATCCGGTAATATCTGGTTGGATCGTCGCTATACTTCTCCGTATAAATTCTATCAATTCTGGTTGAACGTAAGCGATGCTGACGCCGCCAAGTATATCAAGATCTTCACGGACTTGAGCCAAGAAGAGATCGCCGCTTTGGAGGCGGAGCAAGAGGCCGCTCCTCATTTGCGTCCGTTGCAGAAACGTTTGGCGAAAGAGGTGACTGTTATGGTTCACTCTTTGGAAGATTATGAGGCCGCTGTCGAGGCTTCCAATATCTTGTTTGGTAACTCCACGCACGAGGCTTTGTTGAAATTGGATGAGGACACATTACTAGCCGTATTCGAGGGTGTTCCTCATTTCGATATCTCCCGTGATGAATTGGCCGCAGGAATCAAGGCTGTTGATTTGTGTACTGAAAAAGCCGCTATCTTCCCTTCAAAAGGTGAGATGCGTAAATTGGTACAAAGTGGTGGCGTAAGTTTTAACAAAGAGAAATTAGCGGAGGTTGATACTGTAATCGACTGTTCTTCACTGCTTGACGATAAGTATTTATTGGTTCAAAGAGGTAAGAAAAATTATTATTTGTTGATCGCAAAGTAAAAAAATAATCAAAAAATTTGCAAGGTAAGATTTTATTCTTACCTTTGCATCGCTTTAGTAAAGCAATCGGATTGTCTCATGGTGTAATGGTAGCACTACAGTTTTTGGTTCTGTCTGTCGAGGTTCGAATCCTCGTGAGACAACTTAACAATCCAGAGAGAGGGATGTCAATTTTGGCATCCCTTTTTTATTTTGTGGCATTTTCCCGTATAGATAGCTTATCCGATAAATCCCTAGGGAAAATGAGGTAGTACTTACTTTGGCAATGAAGTATATCTTCTCTGCCACTTGAAGTATATCTCCTGTGGTATTCGCAGTATAATTGCGGGGATAACCTTGCGATGTGTTTTTTATCTACACTTTTATTTATTTTTTATACATTTGTGGAAATTCTGATTTAAATCTATATTGTTATGTCACGTTCATTTCTTTTGTTTAGTTTTATCCTATATCGTGTTTTCTTGAGCAGTCTGGCGAATGCTAGTGATATCGATTTGTCTGCACCCATGGATAAAGGCGGGTGGAAATTGATATGGAGTGAGGAGTTTGACTATACGGGATTTCCTGATTCTACGAAATGGTCTTATGATACGGAAGGTAATGTATATCAATGGGGAAATAACGAGGCTCAATATTATACATCCGGCAGAAAGGAGAACGCCTGGGTATCGGATGGGGTGTTGAGGATTACGGCCTTGAAAGAACCGATGGAAGGTCGTTCATATACATCGGCTCGCCTGATTACGAAAGGAAAAGGGGATTGGTTGTACGGACGTTTTGAGATTCGGGCGAAACTCCCGACTGGACGAGGGACATGGCCGGCCATCTGGATGCTTCCAACGGATTGGGAATACGGGGATTGGCCAAAAAGCGGGGAAATAGATATTATGGAAAATGTGGGCTATGATCCCGACACGATCGTAGGTTCTTCGCATACGGAAAAATATAATCATGCGATCGGAACTCAAAAAAATGCTAAAATTGCGTGTCCGGATTGTTATAAAGCGTTTCACGTGTACGCCTTGGAATGGGAGGAAGATGAGTACCGGCTTTATGTAGATGATCAATTATACTTTACATTTAAGAACGAGGGGACAGGCTATGAGGTTTGGCCTTACGATAAACGCTTTCATATCTTGCTGAATCTGGCGATCGGGGAATTGGGGAGGCCAAAAGGGTATTGATGATTCTCTTTTTCCACATGTGTTTGAGATTGATTATGTGAGAGTTTATAAGAAGTAGGGTGTAACGTGATGTTTTTTTATTTACTTTTGTGGTACATAACATTCTGTACTATATAGTGAAGGAGATACTTAAGAGGACGTTGGTTCGTATGTTGATTTGTTGCGTTATTGCCTTGTTGTTTTGTATAACGGGGAATGCGAAGGTACCCTATATTCCTAAAATCATCAATTATTCCGTAAGCGATTACAAAGCGGGAAACCAGAATTGGGCCGTCTCCCAAGGTCCGGGAGGAAAGATGTATATTGGTAATAACCGGGGGCTTTTGGTTTTTGACGGTATTCACTGGGATCTTGTGAAATTACCGAATAATCTAGGTGTCCGTGCTTTGTATATATCGAAGGACGGACGTATTTATGTCGGCTCTTTCGAGGAGTTCGGGTATTTTGAGATGGATGATGAGAATGATCTGATTTATCATTCACTCAGTTCGTCTGAGATGAACGTCTATCTGAATAATGATGAGTTCTGGACGATTAATGAATATAAGGGTGAGATTTATTTTCAATCATTCCGGAGCTTTTTTATTTATGACGGGGAAAAAGTAAGAAAAGGTGTATCCGACCTGTCTCCATTGTATATTTTCACATTAGACGATCATCTATACGTTCAGTTCATGGAGGGAGGAAGCTTTTGTCGAATGGATGATGGCCAGTTTACAGAGTTACTATCGAAAAAGGTTTTGGAGGATGATGTGGTTTCGGTCTTGCCATTTGATCATCAGCTATTATTGGTCTCGGCTCGTAGTGGATGTTTTATCTATGATGAGGTGCGTAAAAAATTGTCTGTGTGGAATACACCAGCCAATGAGATATTAAAGGAAGGGATCGCAAACCGGGGAGTCATGATGAAAGATTCTACTTTTATTGTGGGTACGATTTCTAATGGGGTTGTAGCGATTAATAAGCAGGGGGAAACTTTGTGGCATATCAACCGGGAGAATGGCTTGATTAATAATACGGTATTGAGAGTATTTGCTGATAATTCGGATAATTTATGGGTTACATTGGATAATGGTATCGCGCAGATACATGTGAATTCTCCGATCTATTTTTATGAACCGCTTGAGGCCCAGATTGGTATGGTGCATGATATGGTGATAGAGAAGGGTATTGTTTATTTAGCTACGAACCAAGGTCTTTATGCGTTATCTGAGAATGATAGTTATCCAACCTTGATTCCCGGTACTCAAGAACAGACATGGTATATCTCCGATGTCGGAAATCAACTGATTGCCGGACATAATACAGGTACCTTACAGCTAGAGGGCCGAAAAGCTACTCAGATACCGGGGCCCAATGGAGGGGGTACCGCATTACGTAAGACAATTATCCATGGAAAGGAAGTTTTACTCCAGATGTCTTACCGTCCACTCAGTGTTTTCACCCGGGATATGGTTACTAATCGTTGGAAATTTAGCCATAATGTAGAAGGATTCTCTAATTTGATCAAATCGTTTGAGGTTGACCCTACCGGCAATATATGGGCTAGCCATATGTATAAAGGTATCTATCGTCTTCGCTTGAATGAGGATTTGAGGAGTGTGAAAGAGATGGAGTATATCGGAAAACTGGAGGAAGGTAATGAGAGTGGTACGATTAATGTAATGAAATTACGCGGACGTATTGTTTTCTCGGATGGGAGTAAGTTTTATACTTATGAGGATTTGACTGGAAAGATCGTTCCTTATGATTTGTTGAATGAGGATTTTCCCGAGTTAAGCGATACCTATCGAGTTGTTTCCTTGAATAATGATTTATATTGGTTTATCCGGAATTCGGAATATGTATTGTTAGGATATGAGTCCGGGCGATTCCAGTTAAAACAGCGTATTCCTTTTACTTTGTTTGATAATCCGACCATAGAGGATAGGGGAAATATTTATGTGGCTTCCGACGGGACGTCTTATTTTTGTCTAAACGGGGGGATCGCTCGTTATGACAGATACCGGAATTATGTGGATACGACTCGAGTTCCATTGAGTTTGTCGCAAGTAAGAGCTTATAATCGGCACGAAAATGAGTTCGCTCCGCTCCCTTGCAAGGGAGCGGACGCACCGGAAGCTGGTGCGTCCGCATTGAGTTATAGTTATAATACAATCCTTTTCAAGTTTTCGTATCCGGATTTTACGGGGCGCCGTTTCCTGATCTATTATAAATTGGACGGATTTGATAATGAATGGATAGAAGGCACCAGTAATTTTCAACGGACTTATTCTAATTTACCCTATGGTAATTTTGTGTTACATGCGGTTGTGAAAGACGATCGAGGAAAAGAGCTATCTTCTCTGTCTTATCCATTCAAGATCGAACGTCCGTTTTATAGCTCTTGGTGGGCTCTGATCATCTATTTTGCTTTGTTTTTATGTATACTGGTTGTATTAGTGAGAATGTATACGATGTGGATTGTCATGCGTGAGAAGAAAGCTAACGAGGAGCAAAAGAGATTGCAAGAAGAGCAATTGAGGGCGCAAGAGCAATTAATTGTTAAGCTAGAGAATGAAAAATTAGAAAATGACCTTACTTATAAGAGTAAGGAATTAGCCAGCGCTACTTTGTCTGTTATCTCTCATAATGATTTCCTTGAAGGTCTAAAAAAGGAAATACAAGCTCAACAATTATCAGGAAGTTATACGAAACGATTCTTCGATAAACTTATCCGCATGATCGAAGAGAATATATCAGGCGAGGATGAATGGGCCATTTTCCAGACTAATTTCGATCGTATCCATGAAAAGTTCTTTACGAATCTAAAAGAGCGGTATCCCGATTTGACTCCGGGCGATTTACGATTATGCGCTTTATTACGTTTGAATATGCCAACTAAGGATATGGCTCGTATGCAAAATCTTTCCGTACGTGGTATCGAGGCGGCGCGCTATCGATTGCGTAAAAAACTAAATCTACCGGAGGGCCAAAGCTTGGTAGATTTCATGATCCAGTTCCACTAAGAAATTTCATAGTTATGAATGAAAAATATCATAACTATGAAATAAGAAAATCATAACTATGAGTTTTCCTTGTCATTTTTGTGTTCCCATATTTAGTGAAATGTGTTTAGTAACATATAATGTTCTCCTTTTGAATTAACAAATGTATTATAACTGAAAATAAGATAATTAATATGTATTGCAGTAGTATAAAAGTAGTAATTTTCTGCTTGCGCAAGGCTTGCAGTAGTGTTGAAGTATACAAAAATTTGCCCTTTTTTAGGTTTGGGTGTTCATTTGCTTCAAATTTAATAATGAGTGTAAAAACAAATGTTCAACTTTAAAACTAGAATGAATGAAAGCTAAATTAATGCTTTGTTTATGCCTGTTACTTGCTGCGACTACTATGTTTGCGCAGAATCTGACAGTTACTGGTGTGGTAACTGAAAAGGCCACAGGATACCCAGCTATCGGGGTGAGTGTTTTGGTTAAGGGTACGACTAACGGTACCATAACCTCTATGGATGGAGATTACACATTAAACGATGTACCTAAGAACGCCACTTTGGTATATAGTTATGTGGGTATGTCTACAAAAGAAGTTCCGGTAAACGGACAATCTGTAGTTAATGTTCTAATGGAAGAGGATACACAGAACCTGGACGAAGTTGTTGTAATCGGTTATGGTACGAGTAAGGCGAAAGACTTAACCGCTCCTATTGCCGTGATCAAGGCTGATGAGATTACGAAGCATGCTACCTCGTCTCCGATGGGTGCCCTGCAGGGTAAAGTTGCCGGTGTGCAGATCACAAATAATGGTCAGCCGGGTTCCGGTCCTTCCGTTCGTATCCGTGGTATCGGATCTATGAATGACAATAGCCAGCCCCTGTATGTAGTGGATGGTATGTTCTTTGATAATATCGACTTCTTGAATAACAGTGACATTCAGGACTTGTCAATATTAAAGGATGCTTCCGCCGCTTCTATATATGGTGTGCGCGCCGCAAACGGTGTTGTTTTGGTTACGACAAAGAAAGGCGCGTTGAACCGTCCGGCTACGGTTACTTATGATGGTTACGTAGGTTTCCAGAAAGCTACGAACGTGTTGAAGATGGCTAGCGCGGATCAATATCGTACGATGGTTAAGGAAATCGGAGATGCTGACATGCAAGCTAAAGTGGATAAAGGTTTGAAATATTGGGGAAATGCCAATACGAACTGGTATGATGAGATTCTTCATACGGCTTTGACTCATAATCATTCTCTTGATGTTTCGGGTGGTACCGAGAAAGCTTCTTATTCTGTGGGTGCTTCTTATTTATATCAAGATGGTATCTTAAATGCGGATAATGATTATTCTCGTTTTAACTTACGTACAAAAGCTGATTATAAGGCTTTTGATTGGTTGAAAGTTGGAGCTAATATCGTATTAAGTAACTCTACGCAAAAATTACCGAATGGCGCTGTATGGTTAAGTGCTTTTAGGACCCCTTCTATCCTCCCTGTTTATGATGAAGAGAATAAATTAGGTGCGTATCCTGTTAATTATGCGTCTCCTGCACGTATTGACTTAAGTGAGTTCTTTGGTAATCCTCTCGCTACAGCCGATTATTATGATTCTAAGAACAAGACATTACGTGTAATGCCTTCTTTCTATGCGCAGTTTGATTTCTTGCCAGAGAATAAGTTATTTTTCAAGACTGCTTATAGCCAAGATATTAATATCGTACAGGCCCGTACCTATACTCCGGAGTATTTAGTAGGTGGAACACAGGTTAACTCAACTTCAAAGTTGAAAAAACAAGATGATACCTACCACAGTTGGATTTGGGATAATACACTGACTTATTCCGATACTTTCGGTGACCATGGATTGACAGTGATGCTTGGTAATTCTGTTCGTGAGGAGAACTGGCGCCAGTTATGGGGTGAGGCTACCGGTGTTCCGGGTGGACATGATGAGTATTATTATTTGGATCAGGGAAATGCGGATGGACGCACTACTGGGGATAACGGCACTACGTATCGTGGAGTATCTTGGTTCGGTCGTGTTTCCTATGATTATAAAGGCAAATATTTACTGTCCGCAACAATGCGTGCCGATGGTTCTTCTAAATATCAAGAGAAATGGGGGTATTTCCCATCTGTAGGTGCCGCTTGGAATCTATCGGAGGAAGACTTCATGAAAGATCAAAAATGGGTTGATTACATGAAAATTCGTGCTAGCTGGGGTAAGTTAGGTAACGATAAGATCAAGGCTAGCGATGGTTTCGCTTCTATTACACAGGATATGACAACTTCCGGTATTTTTGCTGGTAGCGCTGTTCCCGGATATACGAACTTAGTATATTTTAGTTGGTTAGGTTGGGAAGTCGTAAACGAGACGAACGTTGGTTTGGATTTCCGCACATTGAACAGCCGTTTAAGCTTGGAGGCTGATTGGTACTATCGTCTGACACAGAATGCCGTGATTAACGCTCCGCTGCCAATGGGTGCCGGTGACTTATTAGGTAATCAGGGAGAGATCTTAAATACGGGTGTTGAGTTATCATTGAATTGGTCTGATAAAATTGGAAAAGATTTCTCTTATTTTATTGGCGCTAATTTAACGACATTGCATAATGAGGTAAAAGACTTGAACGGTCTATCTTACTTATATGGTGGTTCCGCAGAGTTCCGTACGATCTCAAAAGTAGGTGGAGAGTTGAACGCTTATTATGGACATGAGATCGCTGGTGTTTACCAGAATGACGCTGAGATTGCCGCAGATCCCATCGCTGTAGCGAATGGTTTGAAACCGGGTGATTTCAAATATGTTGACCAGAATAAGGATGGCAATATCGATGATAAGGACCGTGTTACTTTAGGATCATATGTCCCGAACTTTACCTACGGTATTAACCTTGGATTCTCTTATAAGAATTTTGATTTCTCTATGGTAATGCAAGGTGTAACCGGTAATGAGATCGTGAACCGTAAGCGTGGTGACCGTCGTTGGCACTCTGAGTTGAATTATGATGCCGATCAAGTTGAGAATCGCTGGACAGGTGAAGGTTCAACCAATAGCTACCCGTCTGCCGCAGGATCTATAAATCCTTGGAATATCGCTAAATTCAACTCCTTCTATGTAGAGGATGGATCTTATTTCCGTATCCAGAATGTACAGGTAGCCTATACGTTCCCGAAAAAGGATTTCGGTAAATTCAAGATGCCGAGCGTACGTTTGAGCTTGACCGCAGATCGTCCATTGACAATCTTCAAGGCCAATAGCTTCAGTCCGGAGTTATCAAGCGTAAAGAACGATGACGGAACGATGCCTTCTTCATCCTATGGATTTGATGAGCAAGTATATCCGCTGTCTTCCTCTTACACATTAGGCCTCCGTATCATTTATTAATTATTAATCTTTAATGCTAATAGAGTATATGAAAAATATATTTAAGAAACAGCTTCTTATTGCGATACCATTGGCTTTTACGCTTTCTGGTTGTAGCGATTTCTTGGATAAGCTTCCGGAAAATTCTGTAGAGGCGGAGTCCGTGGATTATTCAAAGACCTCTGAGATGTATATGCCGGTTTCTGGCATATATGCTAAAGTTCGTAGTAACTTAGCCGGTTGGTCTGGTTGGGGATGTATTATCGTGCGTGGTGATGACGTGAATAAAGGTGGGTCTCCTACCGACCAAGTTGAGTATAATTATTGTAGTAATTTCGAATATGAGAAGTTAAAAACTTTCTGGGCATTAAATGGAACATGGGGTAGTTACTATAATACAATCTCTCTCTCGAATTCCGCTTTAGAGTCATTGGCTAAATATGCTGAGCATTTGAAAAATGATTCAGATAAAGCATTAAATACTAAATATTGTGCGGAGGTTCGTTTTTTTCGGGCATTAGCTTATCATCAATTGGTTAATTTGTGGGGGGATGTTCCATTGTTGCTTGACAATCAGGCATTGAACATTTCGAAAAGCAAAAAAGAGGATGTCTTGAAATACATTTATGATGAGTTGGATTTCTGTATCCAGAATCTTCCGGCTATCCGTCCGAACGAGTCTGAACATCCGGGTGCCGTAACGAAGTACACGGCGGAGGTATTGAAAGCTCGCGTGAAAATGTATAATAATGAGTGGGACGATGTTTTGACATTGACAGAGGACATCATCAATAGTGGTAAGTTTGAGCTATATCCTGATTTTTATGAGTTGTTTAAAATTCCGGGAAAGTTGTGTAACGAATCGTTATTAGAATATCAGTTTACTGATTTCGGTAATGGTAGTGGTGAGATCGTAGAATCAGACCAATGGTTTGCGTTCCAAGGTCCTCGTGGCGAGGCTCCGATATCAGGATGGGCATTTATCGAACCGACTGAGAAAATACAGAAATTGTTTGCCAAGAGAGGCGAAACGGTTCGTGCCGAGACGACTTTCTTAATGACAGATGCTACGACCCGTGATGGTGATTATATACCGGCAGGTAGTCAAAGCGCCTATAACGGTAAGGCCTATACCCCGAAGAACCAGATGACCCCGGGCCGTACGCAATATGGCGCAGGCAATAATATACGCGTATTTCGTTATGCGGACGTCCTGTTGATGAATGCTGAGGCTAAGGTTCGTAAGGGTCAGAATGGTGACGCTCCTCTGAACTTGGTTCGTGAACGTGCCGGTTTGGCTCCGATCAAGAATGCTACGGTAGACCAGATATTGGAAGAGCGTCAAGTGGAATTGGCTTTGGAATGGGGATCACGTTTCTATGACTTGGTTCGTACCGATAAGGCTGCTCAAGAACTTCCGGGTTTTGTGAAGGGAGAAAGCGAATATTATCCGATACCTCAAGATCAGATCGACTTGAATCCGAACTTGGAACTTGAGGCTGGAACGACAGCAGAATAATAAGATTCTCATTATTTACTAGACCTTTGTAGTTTGGCAAGGCGGTGTCAACCCGTTTGGCACCGCCTATTTTATCTCAAATCATATCTTTATTTATATAAATATCAGCATCATGAAACACATCGCATTACTAACTACTCTCTTATTATCCGCCAGCTTGCAAGCGGTGGAGAAACCTTACGACTATGTTTTCTTCGAGAATAGCTTGATGAAAGGGGATTACTTTTATTCTCAAGCGAAATATACCTCACCCTCTTGGATTAAAAATGCGAGACATCATCTTCCGGTTGCCGGCTCTGTCGCTTTTACGCCCGGTAATTCCTTGGAGCTTACCTATGTATCCGCTCCCGGTGGAGATTGGTATAGCGAGATACAATATTGCCCGGTCCGTGGCAATGACTTCTTTCGTGAGCCCTCTACGCTCTCTATGCAAGTGCGGTTGAGAGAGAGCATGAATGCTGCCGCTCTTCCCAATATCGCTATTCGTTATGCGGACAGCACGTATACCCAATACCTAAACCTGAGAAATTATCTGAAAGATACACGTCCCGGCGTATGGCATTCCGTATCCATTCCTTTGAAGGATTTCGGATTAAACGCCGTGAACGATACGAACATCAAGAAATTAGCGGCCGTAGCCCTTCGTCCCGGTACGGCCGATGGAAACGAATATACGATTTATCTGGACGATATAGAGCTTTTGCCGGCTTCCCTCCCGTCGGTAAGTGCCTTAAACGCTCCGGTCTTGCAGGAAGCCAAGGCGTATGAGCGTCATATCGATATCAAATGGATTCCTCAATCGAAGGAGGATATAAAATACTATCGCATTTACCGTTCTTTCGACGGGGTTACTTACCAACCGGTCGCTATCCGCCGCCCTTGGATGAATCGTTATACCGATTTCTTGGGAGAGGTTGGTAAAAAGGCTTATTATAAGGTGACAGCCGTGGATTATGCGCTGAATGAATCCAATGATTCCCAGACAGTCTCGGCCACTACCTATCCAATGACGGACGAGCAATTGCTGGATATGGTACAGGAAGCGAACTTCCGTTACTATTGGGAGGGAGCGGAGCCAAACAGCGGTCTTGCCCGTGAGAATATTCCCGGACGGAATGATATGATCGCTACCGGGGCTTCCGGCTTCGGTATCATGGCGATCGTGGCGGGTATCGAACGGGGATTTATCACCCGGGAAGAGGGCGTACAGCGTTTCTTGAAAATCACTTCTTTCTTGGAGAAAGCGGATAAATTCCATGGGGCGGTCTCTCACTTTATTGATGGGACAACCGGGAAGACGGTCGCTTTCTTCGGCCCGAAAGATAATGGAGGTGATTTGGTGGAGACCTCTTTCTTATTCCAAGGGCTGTTAACGGCTCGTCAATATTTCAACCAAGAGAATGACAAGGAGAAACAAATCCGTAAGAGCATCGATAATCTATGGAAAAACGTGGAATGGAGCTGGTATAAGCAATTTAAGGACAGCCCATATCTATATTGGCACTGGTCTCCAGATCAGGCGTGGGTGATCAATCATAAATTGATCGGCTGGAATGAGACCATGATTACCTATATGTTGGCTATCATGGGGCCGAAATACGGAATCTCTCCGGAGATGTATTATAGCGGCTGGGCCAGCCAAGAGGAGTATGCGCAGGAATACCGTGCCGGTTGGGGGTGTGTAGAAGATGGTAAGATGTATACGAATGGTAATACCTATTATGGGGAGAACTTAAAAGTCGGTGTCTCCAAGGGCGGTCCTCTTTTCTTTATCCATTACTCCTATCTTGGGTTGGATCCGCATAAGTTCACGGATAAGTACACGAATTATTTCGAGAACAACCAGAAAATGGCAAAGATCAATCAACGGTATTGTATCGAGAACCAAGGGGGGTATGTAGGTTATGGAGAAGATTGTTGGGGATTGACCGCCAGCGATTTCGCTTGGAACTATCAAGCTCAGGAGCCGATGCCGCACCGGGATAACGGAACGATGGCACCTACGGGCGCTCTGGCTTCTTTCCCTTACACGCCGGGCGCTTCCATGAAAGCCTTGCGGAATTATTATCGTAACTACGGCAGCTTCTTATGGGGTGAGTACGGTTTCCGGGATGCTTTCAACTTGACTGTAAATTGGGTATCTCCCTTATTTATGGGATTGAATCAAGCGCCTGTAACGGTTATGATCGAGAATTACCGTACGAATCTGTTGTGGAACCTTTTCATGAGCCATCCGGATGTCCAGAAAGGTATCCAAAAGATTCAATCCATAAAATAATAATGCGACAAAAAACAACAATAACTTATCTTGAACATAATATGCTGGCATGTAATAGAATAAATAGGGCTATCGCTTCTTGGAAAAAACATGTACGTGTTTTCTCGGAAACATGTACGTCTTTTTCGGAAAACACGTACATGTTTTTCCGGAAAGACGTAGGAGTTTCTAGCGCTTCCTTAAAAGCCTACAATAAGTGTATGCTCGTATCACTTCTTGCCTCTTTCTTTGCGGTCTCTACCGTAAACGCTCAAGTAAACGAGCGGGGAGATTCCGTGATCGTGATCAAGGGGCAGGTAAGCGATTACTATATTACCGTATCCCAAAAACATTTTCTGGAAGGTACGATTACCGGACCGGACGGCAAGCCCTTGGAAGGCGCTACGGTGATGTTCACGGCTAGCCCGGTTCATTATACCACCGATGCGACAGGCTATTATAAGATACAAGCAAGCCGCTACGATCATGAGTTATTCGTGTATTATCCGGGGATGAAGTACGCTTATCGCGCCTTTGGCGATAACGATACGAAAATAGATATCCGGATGGAGGCGGATCCTCGTGATGTACGGGTAAAAGCTCCTCAGCAAGCCACCCGCTGGTTCGACGCTACGGCCGATCATCCCTCTACCTATTGCAACCCGATGAATTTGAGCTACTGCTTCCGGGCGAATCTGCCGGATTTGGTGAAGAATGGCTCTTTCCGCTCTACGGCCGATCCGATGATGGTCATGTATAAAGGGGAATATTTCCTTTTCGCCACGAATCAAGCCGGATTCTATTATTCCAAGGACTTGAGTAATTGGGAGTTCGTATTCACCGGTTTCCAACGTTATCCGGAAGATGACGACTTGTGCGCTCCGGCGGCTTTCGTAAGTGGAGATACCTTGTTCTATACCGGTTCTACCTATGCGGGATTGCCTATTTGGTATAGTACGAACCCGAAAAGCGGAAAGTTCAAGCGGTATGTGGAGAAAACGGCTCTTCCTAGCTGGGACCCGGCATTTTTGCTGGATGATGACGGACGTTTGTATATGTACTATGGTTCAAGTAATGAGTTCGCTTTGAAGGGAGTGGAACTGGATCGCCGTGATTTCCACCCGATCAGCAAGATCCAAGAGATCATGATGCTGCGCCCGGAAGAACACGGATGGGAACGTTTCGGGATGAACAATGACGATAGTACGACTTTAGCGCCTTTTACGGAAGGAGCTTTCGTGACCAAGCATAACGGTAAATATTATTTCCAATACGGTGCGCCGGGAACGGAGTTCAAGGTCTATGCGGATGGTGTCTATGTATCCGACAAGCCGATGGGCCCGTTCACCTACCAGAAACATAACCCGATGAGCTATAAGCCGGGAGGTTTCGTACAAGGTGCCGGTCATGGTGGTACTTTCGAGGATGCGTATGGCAATTACTGGCATGTGGCTACTTGCATGCTTTCTTTGAAATATAAGTTTGAGCGTCGTATTGGTTTGTACCCTACGGCATTCGATAAGGATGGCGTGATGTATTCGAACACCGCTTTCGGGGACTATCCTTTGCTTACGCCGAAAGGGAAGGTCGATGATATCGCGAATACGTTTTCCGGTTGGATGTTGCTATCGTATGGAAAACCGGTGATGGCCTCTTCCATGGATAGTACGTTAGTACCAGAGAATGTAACGGATGAGAGCATGCGTACTTTCTGGTCCGCCCGCTCGGGAGAGCCGGGTGAATGGCTCCAGATCTCTTTAGAGGGATTGAAAGAGGTACGTGCGATCCAGTTGAACTATTACGAGCATAGAGCCGTACAGCATAATAAGGCGATGGACTTGTATCATCAATATCGTATTTATCATTCTATAGATGGACAAAATTGGGAATTGGTAGTCGATAAGAGCGATAACGACAAGGACGTTCCGCACGACTATATCGAGTTGCGTGAGCCTTTGAAAACCCGTTATTTGAAAATAGTGAACGAACATGTGCCTTCGGGCAACTTCGCTATGTCTGGATTTCGTATTTTTGGAAATGGTTTGGGAGAAGCTCCCGCCGCCGTTAAGAACTTAAAGGTGGAACGCTCAAAAGCGGATAAGCGGAATGCGATGATCACTTGGGAGCCGGTAAAAGAGGCGTACGCTTACAATATCTATTATGGTATAGCGCCGGATAAATTGTACAACAGTATCACGGTACTGGGAGATACGATGTACGATTTCAGGGGCTTGGATAAGGATACGGACTATTATTTCTCGATCGAGGCATTGGGAGAGAGCGGCCGTTCACCGATGAGTAAAGTATTGAGACGATAACTATTTTAAATGTATATATCTATGAATACCTATTTCCGTACAGGCGTTGTTACCCTGTTGCTTGGCTTTTCGTTGACCGCTTGTCATGAGGCCAAGAAAAGTGACACATCCGCAGAGTCTACGCCCAATGAGCGTAAGTTGGATTTTCAGTCGGATGATGAATTCTTGACCTATATACAAAAGGCTCACTTTAATTATATGTGGGAAGGTGCGGAGCCTACCTCCGGACTGGCCTGTGAGCGTATCCATACGGATGGCGTGTATCCTGAGAACGACGCTGATATCGTGACCACCGGAGGTAGTGGTTTTGGCATCGCCGGGCTGTTGGTAGGTATTGAGCGTGGCTTTATCACCCGTGAGGAAGGTGTGGCCCGTTTTCATCAAATCGCTGATTACTTGGCGAAGGCCGATCGTTTCCATGGGGTCTGGCCTCACTGGATGCATGGACCTACGGGTAAGGTAAAGCCTTTCGGCCAGAAGGATAACGGAGGCGATTTGGTAGAGAGCGCTTTCTTAATGCAAGGTCTCTTATGCGTACGCCAATATTTCAAGGACGGTAATGCGAGCGAGAAAGCGTTGGCCGCGAAGATTGACCAGCTATGGCGTGAGATGGAATGGACATGGTATTTGAACGGGCAGGATGTATTGTATTGGCATTGGAGCCCGAATTACGCATGGGAGATGAATTTTCCTTTGGAAGGTTACAATGAATGTCTGATTACTTATATTTTGGCGGCGTCTTCGCCTACGTATCCGATCCCGGCTTCCGCTTATCATAACGGATGGGCTCGTAAAGGAGGGATCAAGAGCGATGCGGTCGCTTACGATTTACCTTTGATCTTGAAACATAATTATGCCGAGGAGTACGGCGGTCCGTTGTTCTGGGCACATTATTCTTATATCGGCCTATGTCCGGTCGGCTTATCGGATCGATACGCTAACTACTGGGACTTGAACCGGAATCACGTATTGATCGATTACCGTTATTGCGCGGAGAATCCGAAGGGCTTCAAGGGATATAGCGACGCTTGCTGGGGATTGACCGCCAGCTATTCCGTGAAAGGCTATAACGCGCATATGCCCTCCAACGATCATGGGGTAATTACGCCGACAGCCGCCTTGAGCAGTTATCCGTATACACCGGAGGAATCCTCGAAGGCATTGAAACATTTCTATTTCAATCTGGGAGATAGCATCTGGGGTAAGTATGGTTTTTACGACGCTTTCAGTGAAGGCGAGAATTGGTATCCGCATCGTTATCTGGCGATAGACCAATGTACGATCACCCCGATGATCGAGAATTACCGTACGGGCCTTCTGTGGCGTTTGTTTATGAGCTGTCCGGAAATCCAGGACGGTTTGAAGAAATTGGGTTTCACGATCCATAATGCGAGAGAATCTTAATATTTAAATAACATGAGAAAGATTATATTATCATTCGCCGCTTGTTTGGCACTTGCGGCATACGGACAAAAGCCCGTTCAAGATACGAGAGCGATGGATACGTTTATCGATCAGTTGATGGGTAAAATGACTTTGGATGAGAAGATCGGACAGCTGAACTTGTCCGGTGGTGGTGTTCCCGGCATCTTGAGTGGCTCGGAAGGTGCGGACGAGACGATTCGTCGGGGCTGGCTGGGTGCTACGGGAGGCTCGGAGCTGGAGACGTTCCGTAAATTGCAGGAGATAGCGGTTAAGGAATCTCGCTTAGGAATTCCGCTTTTGTTCGGACTGGATGTAATTCATGGATATCATACGATCTTCCCGATCCCATTGGCTTTGTCTTGTAGCTGGGATACGACGTTGATCGAGCAAAGTGCCCGTATCGCCGCTATCGAGGCCAGCTCAAACGGTGTGACATGGACGTATTCCCCGATGGTGGATATCGCCCGTGACGCTCGTTGGGGACGTATCGCCGAGGGTAGTGGAGAGGACCCTTGGTGGGGTGGAAAGATCGCCGCCGCCATGGTGAGAGGTTATCAAGGAGATGACTTGACGAAAGAGAACACGATCTTGTCTTGCTTGAAGCACTTTGCCTTGTATGGCGCTTCCGAGGCCGGTCGTGATTATAATACGGTGGATATGAGCCGTATCAAGATGTTTAATGAGTATTTCCCTCCTTATAAAGCGGCTGTAGAGGCTGGTTGTGCCACGGCCATGTCTTCCTTTAATTTGGTGGAGGCGATTCCGGCTACGGGTAACCGTTGGTTATTGACCGATTTGCTTCGTGATCAATGGGGATTCAATGGGTTTGTCGTTTCCGATTATAATTCGATCGGCGAGATGACCAATCATGGTTTGGGTGATACGCAGACCGTATCGGCCTTGGCTTTGCATGCCGGCTTGGATATGGATATGATGACAAATGGTTATATCACGACCTTGAAGAAGTCGTTGGAAGAGGGCCGTGTGTCTCAAGCGGATATCGATCAGGCTTGCCGCCGTGTATTGGAGGCGAAATATAAATTAGGCTTGTTCGAGGACCCTTATCGCTACTTGGACGCGGATCGTGCGAAAAAGAATACATTCACGGATGAGCATATGAATACGGCTCGCCATATCGCCGGCAAATCCATTGTCTTGTTGAAGAATGACAAGGGTTTGTTGCCTTTGCGAAAGACAGGGACGATCGCCGTGGTAGGCCCGTTGGCGGATAAGAAGGTTGAGTTGTTCGGGACATGGTGTGGTATCGATACGGCGAAGTCAGCTTCCGTAGTGCAGGCCGTGCAGGAAATGGTTGGCAATAAGGCCCGTGTGATTTTCGCCAAGGGATGTAATTTGACGAACGAGCCGATGTTGGCGAAAGCCAGTGGCTTGAAGGTTGATCCGGTGGAGAATACCCGTTTGGTGAAGGAAGCGGTTGAGCAAGTGAAAGATGCGGATCGTATCATCGCCGTGATGGGTGAGCCGAATAACTGGTCCGGAGAGGCTTGCAGCCGTGCGGATATTAGTTTGCCGGAGAGCCAGAAAGAGCTGTTAAGAGCTTTGTTGGAGACCGGTAAACCGGTGGTGTTGGTCTTGGCGAATGGCCGTCCGTTGACCTTAGAGTGGGAGGATAGCCAATTCTCCGCGATCGTTGAGGCTTGGCATGGAGGTTCCGCCGCGGCTCGCGGATTGGTGGACGTATTGTTCGGCGACGTGAATCCTTCCGGTAAATTGACGACTACATTCCCTCGTAGCGTAGGCCAGATTCCTTTGTATTACAATGCTAAGAAAACAGGCCGCCCAATGAATCCGGATGATCATTTCACTTCTAAATATCTGGATATCACGAACGATCCTTTGTATCCGTTCGGCTATGGCTTGAGTTATACGACTTTCTCTTACGGTGATCTTCAATTGGATAAGACGAGTGTGCAAGGAGAGAACGGTGTATTGACCGCCAGCGTACAGGTGACGAATACAGGCAAGCTAGAGGGCGAGGAAGTCGTACAGTTATATATCGGCGATCCGGCTGCCAGCATCTCCCGTCCGATGAAAGAGTTGAAGAACTTCCAGAAGATCTCCTTGAAACCGGGTGAGAGCCGAAAAGTCTCTTTTACGATTACGCCGGAAGACTTGAAATTTTATAACAGCGCATTGGAATACATCTGGGAACCGGGCTTATTCAATATCTACGTAGGTACGAACTCCCGAGACGTGAAATCAGCGCAGGTGACTTGGAACAAATAATACATATACGAATAATGAAAAGGTTAACGACTTTTATCGCTGGTGCGGCCGTTGCCGCTACCTTGGGGGGATGCCAGCAGCCCGCTGTAAGCGGTTGGAAAAGCTTCAGCGGCGACAAAAATATTGAACGCCGTGTAGATTCTGTGCTCTCTTTGATGACTTTGGAGGAAAAGGTGGGGCAGATGGCCCAATACTCCTGTAACTGGGATGTGACCGGCCCGGTTATGACGGGGGATTATGAGACTTTGCTGAAACAAGGTCTTGTAGGAAGCTTGTTTAATGTATATACGGTAGATGGCGTACGTAAAATGCAAGAGATGGCTCTGTCCGAGAGCCGTTTGAAGATACCCGTATTGTTTGGTTATGATGTCGTGCACGGCTATCGTACGATTTTCCCGATGCCGTTGGCGGAATCCTGCTCTTGGGATTTGGAGCGGATGCGTAAAAGCGCGGCGATCGCGGCGGATGAGGCGAGCGCTTCCGGTATCGCTTGGACGTTCGCCCCGATGGTGGATATCTCCCGGGATGCCCGTTGGGGACGTGTAATGGAAGGTGCCGGTGAGGACCCGTATTTGGGAAGCTTGATCGCGAAGGCCCGTGTCGAGGGTTTCCAAGGAGGAAACGATTGGCGTTCGTTGGCCGACGTGAATACGGTCTTGGCTTGTTGCAAGCACTTTGCCGCTTATGGGGCCGCTGAGGCCGGACGTGATTATAATACGTCCGAGTTGTCGCAAAATACATTGATGAATTATTATATGCCGCCTTATTTAGCGGCAAAGGAAGCGGGAGTCGCTACGTTCATGGCCTCCTTCAATGAGATCAACGGAGTACCCAGCACGGGTAATAAATGGTTGATGACCGATTTGTTACGTAAGGACTGGGGCTTCAATGGTTTCGTGGTTACCGATTATACCGGTATCAATGAGATGGTAGCCCATAGTATCGTGCGAAATGACAAGGAGGCTGGGGAACTGGCTGCGAACGCCGGTATCGATATGGATATGACGGGTGGCATCTACAGCCAATATCTTGTACAATCCGTGAAAGAGGGTAAAGTCTCGGAAGAGAATATCAACCGTGCCGTGGCGAGCATCTTGGAGATGAAGTTCCTCTTGGGCTTGTTCGATGATCCGTATCGTTACTTGGACAATGAGCGTGAGAAGAATACGATCATGAAGCCGGAGTTCTTGCAAGAGGCTCGTGAGACTTCCGCTCGCTCGATCGTCCTTTTGAAGAATGATAATAACTTCTTCCCGATCTCGAAGGATAAGCATATTACGGTAGCCTTGATCGGCCCGATGGTAAAAGATAAGATCAACCAGAATGGCGAGTGGGCCGGCCGGGGTGAGCGTGAGGAGAGTATCTCTTTGTTCGAGGGTCTGACCGAGAAATATGCCGGTACGAACGTGAAGTTCATTTATGCCGAGGGATGTGATCTCTTGACTGATGATTCATCTA
This sequence comes from Parabacteroides sp. KHUB-02, assembly GCF_056640955.1. Taxonomy (NCBI): domain Bacteria; kingdom Pseudomonadati; phylum Bacteroidota; class Bacteroidia; order Bacteroidales; family Tannerellaceae; genus Parabacteroides; species Parabacteroides sp. KHUB-02. Next base: position 3,788,613 of record NZ_JBWQEV010000001.1, read on the forward strand.
AATTCGCTGAGGCGATCGCTACGGCTCGCCGTGCGGATATCGTATTGGCGGCTATGGGCGAGGATTTCAACTGGAGTGGTGAGGCGGCTTGCCGTACGGACTTGAAATTGCCGGGCGCTCAACAAGCCTTGTTGAAAGAATTGAAAAAGACGGGTAAACCTCTTGGTTTGATCTTGGTGAACGGACGTCCTTTGGATCTTTCTTGGGAGGATCAGCATGTCGACGGTATCTTGGAGGCTTGGTATCTGGGTACGATGGCGGGTCATGGTATGGCTGATGTGATCAGTGGCGATTATAATCCGTCCGCTCGCCTGACGATGTCTTTCCCTCGTACGGTAGGTCAATTGCCTCTGTATTACAATCAGAAACCGACAGGCCGCCCGATTCCTCCGGAAGCTCCGGATACGGATTATAAATCCAGATATATGGATGTGCCTAACACACCGTTGTATCCGTTCGGTTATGGCTTGAGCTATACGACTTTCGCCGTGAACTCTATGAAGCTGGATCAGAACTCTTTCACGAAAGGGGGCAAGATCACGGTAACGGCTGAGGTTGAGAATACGGGTAAGGTGGATGGCGAGACGGTCGTCCAGATGTATATCCGCGACTTGGCGGGTAGCGTGACCCGTCCGGTTAAAGAGCTGAAAGGTTTCGAGAAGGTGACTTTGAAAGCGGGCGAGAAGAAGCAAGTCTCTTTCACGATTGACGAAGCTTTGCTGGCTTTCTATGGTATCGATATGCAGAAGAAAGCCGAGCCGGGTGATTTCACGGTTTGGGTAGGCTTGAATTCTGCCGACGAGACGAATCAGTCTTCTTTCTCTCTGCGGTAAAAATTAATACATATCAACATGAAACTATTATCAAAATATATCTTTTCGGCTCTGTTCTTGGCTGCTTCCGGAGGTTCCGCCACCGCTCAATCCATGCGGGCGAATACGTATTGTAATCCGCTTAATGTGGATTATACGTATATGATTTATAACTCATCGAACAATCTGTCTTACCGTTCGGGTGCGGACCCCGCTGTCGTAGAATTCCGGGGCGAGTATTATATGTTCGTAACCCGTTCGCATGGCTACTGGCATTCGAAAGATTTGTTGAACTGGGATTTTATCACTCCCGGTAAAAACTGGTATCCTCAGGGTTCCAACGCTCCCGCCGCTCATAATTATAAGGATTCCGTGCTTTATGTGATGGGTGATCCTTCCGGCTCCATGAGCGTTCTTTATACCGATGATCCGAAATCGGGTAATTGGAACGCTACTCCTGCTATACTCCACGACCTACAAGACCCGGATTTATTCATCGATGATGACGGGCAAGCTTATTTATTCTGGGGCTCTTCCAATGTTTATCCGCTTCGGGGCAAGAAACTGAATAAGGATGACCGTTTCTTGATCGAGGGTGAGACGGTCGAGCTTTTCGGCTTGGATATGCCGAAGCATGGCTGGGAACGTTTTGGCGAGAACCATACCGATACGGTATTGGGGGGCTATATGGAAGGTGCTTGGCTGACCAAGCACGACGGTAAATATTATATGCAGTATGCCGCCCCCGGTACGGAATTCAACGTATATGCCGATGGTGTTTATGTGGCGGACTCCCCATTAGGTCCGTATAAGTACCAATCGCATAACCCGGTAAGCTATAAGCCCGGTGGTTTCATGAATGGTGCCGGACACGGAAGTACCTTGGTGGGGCCGGGTGGCAACTATTGGCATTTCGCCTCTATGTCTCTCTCGGCTACGGTGAATTGGGAGCGTCGCCTCTGCATGTATCCTACTTTCTTCGATAAGGAGGGCATTATGTATTGTGATAATAACTTCGGTGATTATCCGCATTACGCTCCCGCCGAGCCGGGAAAGAAAGGAGAGTTTACGGGGTGGATGTTGCTTTCTTATAAAAAGCCGGTGAAAGCTTCCTCGTATGCGGAGGGTTCCGCTCCCGCCGCGCAAGGATTCACGGAATCGAACCGTCCCAAGACTTCCGCCAATTTCCTTCCGGCCAACTTGACGGATGAGGAATGTAAGACATTCTGGATGGCTCGCACGAATGGAGATACCGAATGGGTAGAGATCGATCTGGAGGTTCCCGCTACGGTGTATGCTGTGCAAGTGAATTATCACGATCATCAATCGAATATGTATGGACGTATTCCCGGTTTACGCCACCGTTATGCGGTGGAAGGCTCTTTGGACGGGCAGGATTGGGTAACGTTGGTGGATCGCCGGAATAATTATAAGGATGTCCCGAATGACTACGTACAAGTGGATAATCCGGCTCGTGTCCGTTATGTCCGTTATAAGAACATAGAGGTCCCGACGCCTCATCTGGCGATCTCGGACTTGCGTGTGTTCGGTATCGGTGAGGGCAAGAAACCTGCGACGGTGAAGAACTTCAAGGTCGTTCGCCAAGCGGACCGCCGTGATGCGATGATTACTTGGGACGCAGCCAAGAACAGCCAAGGCTACAACATCCGTTGGGGTATCGCTCCCGATAAACTATACAATTCATGGCTCCTATACGGAAAGAATGAATTACTATTAAAGAGTCTGTCCACCGACCAGCCTTATTATTTCACCATCGAGGCATTCAACGAGAACGGTGTATCAGAAGCGACAAAAATACAGGAAGCCCAATAATCTTTCGGTATCATTTTCAAATGTATTTTGTAGAGATAGGACAATCTGTCTCTACAAAATACATACAATATTCGATTATTTACTTACTAACGGGTATTTATCTGGATTTGCTATGATAGACAAGCTCAAATCTACATCTAAAGCATCCCAACGAATCCGCTCACGTCCTAATAGTTGGTTTAATCTTGATATTATACAACGCCTTAACAGACTATTTAATTATATTTGCGGAAGTTATCGATCTAGGTAGATAGTATTTACATTTGAATATATGATTATGAAAACACTTAGAAGTATTTTTTTTCTGTCTCTTTGCCTTCTTCTCTCCATTGCTGGATATGCTGGTGATAAGGCTAGTTTTTTGAAAAAGCAGTTTACGGCTCGTGATGGTTATCAATTGAATTATCGGGTTCTGTATCCCCGAGATTATAATCCGGCGCAGAAATACCCGGTAATCCTGTTCCTGCACGGAGCGGGCGAACGAGGGTCGGATAATGAGGCCCAATTAATACATGGTGGCGATATGTTCGCTTCTTTCGAGAATCAAACCAAATATCCGGCTATCATTATAGCGCCTCAATGCCCGGCCGAGAAGACTTGGTCTGAATATAAGGGATTGAACGCCGGAAAAGAAGGAAAGCGTTTCTATCCGTTGAATGCTCCGGCCACACAATCGATGGCCGCCGTCAAGGAATTATTGGATAGTTATATAGCGGAAGGTAAGGTCGATACGAAACGCATTTACGTAACCGGCCTATCAATGGGAGGTATGGGCACGTTCGATATCGTGATGCGTTACCCGAACCTGTTTGCCGCTGCCGCCCCGATCTGTGGTGGAGCGAATTTGCAACGTTTGGCAAACTTTAAGGGCAAGACGGCTTTCAGTATTTATCATGGCGGCTCCGATAGCGTAGTCGATGTACAATTCTCCCGTGACGCTAATGAGGCATTGAAGAAAGCAGGAGCTGATGTCCGTTATAAGGAATTTCCCGGTGTAGACCATAACAGTTGGGATAACGCTTTCGCCGAACCGGATTATCTGGCTTGGATGTTCCAGCATAGCTTATAGTTAGTAAGTCTTGTATCTTTTATAGGCCTTATCATATATAAGTGCTTCCCTCTTATTAAGAAGAAGCTAAATATTTGATAAGGCTTTTTGTTTATAAGTTTTTTATTACTTTTGCCACAAAAGGAGAGAGATGAGTCCATCTGTTATGAAAGACAATGGATTTGACTAATCGTAATGAAAAACGAATTCATATTAAAAACTCTACTGTCTCGTGTCGCGAAAGGAGATTATGCCTCTTTTCGTGAGTTGTTTGACATACAATATGCCACGGTCAATCGTTTTGTGGGATATTTTCTGCCAAATAAGGAAGATCGTGAGGAAGTCGTATCCGAGGTATTCTGTATCCTATGGAAAAGAAGGGAAGAATTGATTGATATAGAAGACCTGAACGCTTGGTTATTTATCATCAGTAGAAACGAATCTTTCCATTACTTGAAACAGAAAGAGCATCAACGCCAAAACATATCCATTGATGAGCTACCGATAGATTTGTATATAGATACGAATGAGGTAGATAGTGATCTGCTTGACGCCGAGATGACAGAGGTATATAATAAAGCCCTTTCCGAACTCCCCGAACGCTGCAAATTAATCTTCTTATTGGCTCGTGAAGAGCGAATGAAGCATAAAGAGATCGCTCAAGCCTTGTCAATAACGGAAGGAACCGTGGAGCAACAAATGAATATCGCAATCCGGAAAATGTTGGATGCGGTGAGCCGATATTACAATGTCGTTAAAAGGAGAATTCATCTGTTGTTTTAATGAATGTTAAACTCGTGATACCCTTTATAGGTAAAAAAGACTTCCATACTCTTTATTTATAGAATCATTAATCAAATGTAGGTGGCTCCTACAAGTAAAAAGTGTATGATTGTGGATAATCAAAAGAATCAAGAAAAAGAGATAAAGCTGATTTTACAGCTTTTAAATGCGATAAAAGCGAAACACACTTTATCCGTTCAAGAAGCGGAGGAGGGAAAAGAGGCTGTTTTCAAACGGGTGGAAGAGAAGTTGGGACGTCGTTATAATCTGATGGCAACTAGAAGAACCCGTCTATTCCGTTATTGGCCGGTGGCCGCTTCTATCGCAATCTTGATTCTTTCTTCTGTAATCGTTTCTATCGGAATCATCAATAGTCGGCAGCTCTTAACGGCTCAAGCGCCTATTGTCGTGGAAGTTCCGGAGGGTGCTATCACGCATCTCACCCTTTCTGATGGTACTCAAGTTACGTTGAATGGAGGATCTAGCTTGACATATCCGGCCGAATTTTCCGATAACCGTGAAGTGTGCTTACAGGGTGAAGGTTTCTTTGATGTCAGGAAGAAGATGGAGAGCCCGTTCATCGTACATACAAAGCAATTCTCGGCGAAAGTATTGGGTACCCGTTTTAGTTTCAAGGCTTATGATACTGATCGCCAAGCCGTGTTGACCTTGGAAAGAGGTTCCGTGCAAGTATTGACGGATCATGGTAAGGACAATATGATATTATCTCCTAATCAGCAGGTAATTAAAGATAGCCATACAGGTAAACTCTATTGCCATGAGGTGGATGCGGAAGATTATACGTGCTGGAAGGACGGTATTCTGGTGTTTAAGGATCAGACGTTGGCAGAAATCTCTACCATATTGGAAAGGCGGTTCAACGTGAGGATCGAGATAGACTCCGAGTCGATAAAGTATGATAAATATGTCGCAAGTTTCCGGAAACACGTGAGTTTGGATGATATTCTCAAAAAGTTATCTTACCAACGTTCATGGACATATATTCAGAAGGATGGAAAAATCAAGCTAGTCAAGAACGTTTAATACTTAAATTAATTTGCCTATGAAGTGAAATCTGGAAAAGAGTGTAGGAGCCAAGCTATTTGAAATGACCTCTAGTTATTGTTAATATTTAAATTTATCTATCATGAAGAAAGACACAGGAATTCGTGTAAAGTATGGAACACCATACTTTATAGTTCGTGTTATGGCAATCGGCATGTTATTTTTAATACTAAATACGAGTAATATATTAGCTGCCACAGAGTCTCCGGTTGTTCTTGATTTATCTCTGAATCAGACTACTTTAGAACAAGTGTTCCGTGAGTTGGAAAAACGATCTGGTTATTCTATTATCTATAAAAGTAGTGAAGTCAATTTGAAAGAGGTTTTGTCTGTTGATGTCAGCAAAGAGCCACTCGAGAATGTCTTGAATAAGGTTCTGAGAAAACAGGGATTGACGTATGAGATAAAAGATGAGCATATTATAATCTACAAAGCGAAGGCGAACAAAGAGATCCATGCGGTAATAAAGCAACAAAATAAGAAAATTAGCGGGGTTGTAAAAGATGCCCAAGGAGAACCGATGATCGGTGTCAGCGTGCTGGAGGAAGGTACCCAAAACGGGACGGTAACCGACTTTAACGGGAATTATGTGCTGGAAGTACAAAATGGAAAAGCGGCATTAGTCTTCTCTTATATTGGCTATGTAAGTAAGAAGGTGAGTATAGGGAATCTTTCGGTGGTTAATGTTGCATTGGATGAAGACGTTCAAAGGCTGGATGATGTTGTTGTTGTGGGTTACGCCATAGGAAACAAGCGTTCCGTATCTGGTGCTGTGGAGAAAGTAAAGAAAGAGGATATGAACTCGGGTGTCGTTACGGAGCCTTTGGATGCGGTAAAGGGTAAGGTCGCTGGTGTTGTTATCAGTAATGTAGGTGGAGACCCTACGAGTGATATGAATATCCGTATCCGGGGTACTACCTCTCTATCCGGAGGCAATGATCCGTTGGTTATCATCGATGGGGTATTTGGAGATTTAAGTATGTTGAACGCCATCTCTCCTTCCGATATAGAGTCTTTGACTATCTTGAAAGATGCTTCGGAGACGGCTCAGTATGGTTCACGGGGTGCGTCCGGGGTAATTGTCGTTACGACTGCCAAGGGTAGAGCCGGTTTCGCTCAAATTGAATATAATGGTTTATTCGGTGTTAATAAGGTTTATAAGAATTTGGGAATGTTAACGGCCGATGAATGGCGTGCCGGTGCGGTGGCTATGGGATTGAGTACGAATGATATGGGAGCGAGTACGAATTGGTTTGAGGAGGTGGAACGTTCTGCCAGTCTTACCCAGACCCATAATCTCTCATTTACGAGCGGTAATGATAATTCCAATCTAAGGGCCTCTCTCGGTGTGATCCGCCGTCCGGGTTTGTTGAAGAATTCTTCTTCCAATAGTTATACGGCCAAAGTGGACGCAAGCCAGTATGCTTTCCAGAAACGGGTGAAGTTTGATTTAGGCATGTTTGGATCACGTAGGGAAGGCGATCATCAATTTGATATGTACCGTACGATTTATTCGGCGGCAGCTTACAATCCTACGTATCCGAACTATAAGAATCCGGAAACGGGTATCTGGGATGAGGATAAGACCGCGATCGAGGTATATAACCCCTTAGGTATGTTGGAGATCACAAATAAGAAAATAGCCTCTCATGTGAACGTGAACGGACGTGTAAACGTGGAGATCATCAAGGGATTGAACTTGACGGGATTCGGTTCGTATACTTACTATAGCTTGAATGACCGGCGTTATATCCCGAATGATATCCAACAGGGTTCGATGAACGGGAATGGACAGGCCTATTTGAAATATGCGGAACGAAATGACTTGATGGGAAATCTCCAATTGAATTACGCAAGGGAATTCGGACGGCATAGCATTAACGCTTTGGCTTTATTGGAGGCGCAGACACAGTCTTTGTTCGAGTCTTCCACGAAAACCAGCGGTTACGAGACGAATTATTTTACCTATAATAACTTGAAAGCCGGTGCTAACATAAGTTGGGGTGACGCTACCTCTAATGCTACCCGTTTCGCTTTATTATCTTATATGGCACGCTTTAATTATATGTATGATAGCCGTTACGTAGTTACGGCGAATGTCCGTCGCGACGGTTCTTCTAAATTAGGTTATGGTAATAAATGGGGATTCTTCCCGTCGGCTTCTGTCGCTTGGATCGCCTCGAACGAGGCTTTTATGAAGTCCTTGACTTTTATCGATAACTTGAAAGTGAGAGCCGGATATGGCGTGACCGGTAATCAAGATGCGATCGATCCGTATCAATCCCTCTCCTTGATGGCTCCGAATGGAACGACCTTGGTGGATGGATCGGCTACGACTACTTTCTATATCGATTCAAATCCAAATCCGGATTTGCGTTGGGAAAAGAAGTATACGTTTGATGTGGGCGTGGATTTAGCGATGTTCCAATCCCGTCTTCGCTTGACAATGGATTATTATGCGTCTACTACGAAAGATATGTTGTACACTTATACCGTTCCGGTTCCTCCGTTCGTATATACGTCTATGCTTGCGAACTTAGGAGAAATGACCAATAACGGCTTTGAGGTAGCGATCAGCGGCGATATCATCAAGAAAAAAGATTTCTCATTAACCGTGGGTACGAATCTGTCTTTCCAGAAGAATAAGCTTAAATCATTAAGTGGTACATATATGGGGTCAGAGTTTACGACTAGTAAATATATCCAAGTATCGGCGGTGAACGCTCCTAGCTTAACCCAGTATGCGGGTGTTACTTACTTGACGGAGGGACAACCCTTAGGCGTATTCTATATTCCTCATTGCAACGGATTGGTAGAGAAGGAAGATGGTAAGTTTGTTTATGATATCGCGGATCTGGATGGCGATGGCAAAGTGGACTTATCGGATAGCGGTGACCGTTATATAGCGGGTCAAGCGTTACCAAAGGTATATATGGGTGGCTTTGTTAATATGCGATATAAAGATTTTGATCTGGCGGTTCAATTAAATGGGGCGTTCGGGCATAAAATCTATAATGGTACAAGTTTGACGTTTAATAATTTATCATTGTATCCAACCTATAATATATTGGATGGGGCGTTGGATAAGCGGATATACGACATCAAGATTTCTGATTATTATCTGGAAAATGGTAACTATGTTAATATCGAGTATATTACGTTAGGTTATAATATTCCCGTCAAGAAACTGAAGATTGAGAAGTATTTAAAATCCTTGCGTTTGGCGTTCTCTGTTAACAATGTCGCGACCATCACAGGTTATTCTGGTATGACGCCGCTTATCAACTCGGCGAATGTGGCGTCTAAATCTTCTGTTTCGGGTACGTTGGGTGTGGATGATAAATTGATTTATCCGTTGAGCCGTACTTATTCACTCTCACTGGGTGTTAAATTCTAATTGTTAATCTTTTAATACGTATTGTCATGAAAAAAGTATTGGTGAGCTCCATGCTGATTTTAGGTGGTTTATTCTCCGCTTGTTCCGGATTTTTGGATGAGGATCCCAAGAGTAAGATACCGGAAGAAGAAGCTTATAAAAGTGAGAAATTGGTGTATGTAAATACGATCGCTACGATTTATACCTCATTTGGGAATCGGTTATATGGAAGTACGGATAATGTGCATACTTTACAAGAGTTTTCTTCCGATGCTTGGATATTGCCGGGAAGACAAGGCGACTGGGTAGATGGAGGTAAATGGCAATCCTTGTTTTTGCATAATTATGGTCCGGGTAACGCTACGATAAAGAGTACTTGGAATGCGCTATATACGATTATCGGTAACTGTAATACCTCGATCGATAATCTGGAGACCTTCATTCAAGCGGGTGGGGAGAGCTATCTGCAAGATTATCAATATGAGGCTCGTGCCGTGCGTGCGATTCTGTATTATCATTTGGTCGATTTATTCGGTCGTGTACCTCTGGTTACTTCTTCGAAGACTGTGATGGCGGATGTGAATCAATCTTCGAGAAGTGAGGTCTATCAGTTTATTGTGGATGAGTTGACGGATTGCATTCCCCATTTGCCCAGTGGAAAATGCCAGAATATGGGCAAGTATTATGGCCGGGTGACCAAGGCTGTGGGGTATATGGCGATGGCGAAAGTCGCTATTAATAGTCCTATCTTGTCAAAAGATGATTGGAATGATGGTTCTTTGGTGGGTGGTATCGCTAAAGTGGCGCCGTATGTAAACCAAGCCGGTAAAAACATTAAGATTGCGTTGGATGGTACGACTCGTGACGCTTGGGAGACGGTTCTTTATTGTCAGAAACAGATAGAAAAGGAGGGATATAGTCTACAACCCAACTTCTCCCAGAATTTTTCCAAGACAAACGATAGTTCGGTAGAAAATATCTGGACCCAACCGAGTGATGGTACTACCTATAAAGTGAGCGATTATAATCCGACTCGTACATTACATGCGGCCCACGCATCCGCTTATGGCTTGCAAGGTTGGAATGGTGCCTGCGCTACCGTAGAACAGATGAAAGTTTTCAAGTACGGTACGGATGAACAAGATCCCCGTATGGATATGACGTTCTTTTATGGACCGGTGTTCGTGGATGGCAAGCCGATAGATGCGGGTTTAGGCGATGGAGCTCAGTTATGCTATAACCCAATGGATGTGGTTGTTGATTTTAAGGAGGATGTACCGAACCAGATATTAAAATTTGCGGGAGCCCGTATGTCTAAATATGAGGTGGATAATACGACTTCTTCTTATTTGAATCATAATAATGATAAGGTGTTCTGGAGGTATGCAGATGCCTTGTTATTGGCGGCTGAGGCGAAAGTTCGTATGGGACAAAGCGGTGATGCGGAAGTGAATGAGATTCGTGACCGTGTACAAGCCGGACAGAAAAGTAACGTGACTTTGCAAGATATCTTGGATGAACGTATGTTGGAATTCTCTTATGAGGGGATGCGCCGTCAGGATCAAATACGTTTCGGGACTTATACGGAACCTACGACTGATCGTTATGCGGGAGTGCATCATAATGTCGCCACTGGCGATTACGTAGTGGATAATACCGGTTTTACAACCGTTTTCCCGATCCCTACTTCTGTGCTTGAGCTAAATACAAAATTAACACAAAATCCGGGTTATTAATTCTTTAAATTTAGAGGATATGAGATGTAAGTATTTATTGTTATATGGGCTATTGGCTGTCTTACCATTCTCGGCGCAGGCCGGATATAAAAAGATAGCGAATGGTATATTGGTCAGCTTGCTGGAAGGCGAGCTGAACCAATCGAAAACGGTTCGTTTGTTGGTTGTGAATGATGAGGTTATTCAAGTGACGGCAAGCCCGGAGGCTAAGATTCAGGATAAGCAGAGCTTAGTCCGTGTCGCTCCGGTAAAGGCCCCGGTAAAATGGAATGTCGAATCGACTTCGGATTCCGTATTTCTGAATACCGGCAAATTACGTGCGGCCGTCAGTCTTGTTACGGGAGAAGTGACATTCTATGATATGTCGGGTAAGCTAATATTGCGAGAAAGTAACGGTGGACGGCAGTTTACGCCGATAGAGGTAGAAGGTCGCAAAGGCTATACGACTCGCCAGCAATTTAATTCACCGGAAGACGAGGCTTTCTATGGATTGGGGCAGCACCAGTCGGATGAATTTAATTATAAATCGAAAAATGAGGAGTTGTATCAGTATAATACCAAGATATCGGTGCCTTTCGTGGTTTCTTCCAAGAATTATGGTGTCTTATTCGATAACTATTCTTATTCCCGGTACGGTGATCCACGCCCTTATTCGAACTTGGATATCTTTAAGTTGTACGATAAGAATGGGAAAGAGGGAGGTTTGACCGCTACTTATTATAAAAATAATGGATTGGAGGTCTTTGCGGAACGTCAAGAGTCCAGAATTGATTACGAGACCCTGTTTACGCACCAACCTCTTCCGAAGACGTTTGATTTTAAGGGAGAGACGTTTGATAAATTCCCGGAAGGATTCCGTTTCAGGAACAGCTTGGTCGTTTGGGAAGGTGAGATCGAACCGAAAGAAAGTGGTGTTTATCATTTTAAGTTATTCTATGGAGCGTATACGAAAGTCTTCTTGGATAATAAACTGGTGGTAGAAGAACGTTGGCGGCCCTCTTGGAATCCTAATAGCTTGAAATTCACGGCCGATTTGCAAGCGGGAAAGAAAGTCCCGGTGCGTATCGAATGGCGTGAGGGAGCCGGCTCTTATATCGGGTTGAAAGTATTGTCTCCTCGTCCGGAAGAAGAAGTAGGGCGATTGTCTATGTGGTCGGAGATGGGAAATGATATAGATTATTATTTTATTCATGGTGATTCGATGGACGAGGTAATCTCAGGCTATCGGTATGTCACCGGTAAATCGCCGATCATGCCTGCTTGGGCGATGGGCTTTTGGCAAAGCCGTGAGCGGTATAAAACGCAAGATGAGATATTGACGGCCTTGCGTGAGCTCCGAAAACGTAAAATGGGTGTGGATAATATTGTCATGGACTGGCAGTACTGGAAAACTGATTCATGGGGAAGCCATGAGTTTGACCCGGCACGTTTCTCTGATCCGAAAGGTATGGTTGATGCGATTCATGATTTGAATGCCCGTTTCATGATCTCTGTTTGGCCGAAATTTTATCCTACCACAAAGAATTATAAAGAATTGGCGGCTAACGGATGGGTTTACCTGCAAGCGGTTAAGGATAGCATCCTTGATTTTGTTCCACCTGGATTCGTGGCTACATTTTATGATGCTTATGCCCCCGGTGCCCGTAAGTTATTCTGGAAACAAATGAATGATAACCTATATCGTTTGGGAGTGGACGCTTGGTGGATGGACGCTTCCGAACCGAATATTAAGGATTGTACACCGATGTCTTACCAAAAGGCGTTGACCGGCCCGACAGCTTTAGGCCCTTCAGCTCAATATTATAATACGTATGCGTTGGTGAATGCGCAGGCTATTTATGAGGGGCAATTGAAGGAAAATCCGGATGATCGCGTATTTTTGTTGACTCGTTCCGGATTCGCTGGCCTACAAAGGTATTCCACCGCTTCTTGGAGCGGAGATATCGGTACTCGTTGGGAGGAATTGAAAGCTCAGATTTCTGCGGGGTTGAACTTCTCAATCTCCGGTATACCTTATTGGACAATGGATATCGGTGGCTTCTGCGTGGAGAACCGTTATCGTACAGGACAGCTTATTTATGACAAGACCGGTGTTGAGAATGACGACTTGAAGGAATGGCGGGAACTGAATGCCCGTTGGTATCAGTTTGGCACATTTACCCCTTTGTACCGTGCGCATGGACAGTTTCCATTGCGTGAGATTTATAATATCGCCCCAGAAGATCATCCGGCCTATCAGACGATCTTGTATTATAATCAATTGCGTTACCGCTTGATGCCTTATATTTATTCGTTGGCAGGTAAGACGTATTTTGATGATTATACGATTATGCGTCCATTGGTGATGGATTATGCCTCCGACTTGGCTGTCCGGGATAATTCTACCCAATATATGTTCGGCCCCTCTATGATGATCGCCCCGGTATATACCTATAAAGCGACTTCCCGTGAGGTGTATTTCCCGAAAGGAACGGATTGGTATGATCTATATACGGGTAAACGTTATAAAGGTGGCCAAAAGCAGGAGGTTGAGGCTCCATTCGAACGTATGCCGATATTTGCTCCGTCAGGTGGTATCTTATTATATGGTCCGGAGATCACTTATGTAAATGAGAAAAAACCGGAAGTGATAGATGTCTATGTTTATGCCGGAAAGGATGGCTCCTTCTATCTATATGAAGATGAAGGTACGAACAATAATTACCAGAAAGGAACTTATTCGAAGATCGATTTTAATTATAGCGATGCGACGAATACTTTGACAATCGGTAGTCGTGAAGGCTCTTATCCCGGGATGTTATCAGAGAGAACTTTCAATATTATTTACGTAAGCCCGAATGCTCCTGCGGGATGGGATAATAAGGGTAAGCCTGCAAAGGTAATTGAGTACAAAGGTGAACAAATTTCTGTCAAGTTATAAGATTCTTTAGACTGAAACGGCCTCCTCCGCAATTTCCATGATAGTATAGCGTGAGGGGGCTCTATTTATAGTCTCAACATATATTTAAATCTTTCCGATAGATAAATAGATAATTGGTACGGTTGCCTTGATTATTTATCCTCTATAGGTTGGATATCCGGAAAAAGAAGTATATTTGCTGTGATCAACATTTTAAAACCAGAAAGCAGAGTAGAATACCTGCTTCTATTCGGTTGCAGGCATTTTTTTGCCTGTAACCGATCCGATATGACGGTTCCGTACCCCCGTGGAGTGCATTAATGTGCCTCCAGCTTTCTGGTAAAGTGTTGATCAACGGGTCAGGCGGGACCGTTCTTTTTTCCGCCTGCTTACAACTAATATATTATGGAAGAGGAAAAGATCTATTCCGTAACTGAACCTGTCGGTTCAGAGCAAGACGCTCCGGTTTCGAACATGGAAATGTTGAGTGATGTATTTTTTAAGGAAGAGGTACGACGCTTGAAAGAAGCTTTCTGTTTTGAGAGAGATGCGGATGACCTTGATTATCTGAACCATCAGTTGCAAAGCGTTAAAAATCTGTTGGTAGGTCTAAAACTGCCGTGGATACAAATAGCACCAATTTTGTACAGATGTATGGCCGTTTATCTGCAGCGTCCCGATCAGCATGTAAGTAATATGAAAGTTCGCTACCTGTCAACGCAATTGATGGATGGGGTTTTGCTTTTATCCCAGAACGGAAGGCTCATCAATGACTTGCTCATGTTTTTCGACCGCCAGATCAAGGATATTCAATGTCTGCGAAATGAAAGAGGAGAGGAGATCGATAATGTGAGTTTTTTAGGTACAGAGTGAAATATTTTGTAGAGACGTAGCGTTATGTTACGTCTCATACCATTCTAGGAAATTTCTTACTCGTTAATTAGGAACAGATTTGAAAAATTTATACCTTTGTTCCATACATCTAAAGTATAGGAGTTTTTTATGTTAGGAATGAATTCAAAGAGGACGCTTGTCTCTGGTAAATTCGCCAAAGAGATCAAAGAGAAAGCTCTTCGTATTCAGACTGGAGATTTGGACGAACGAGATAAAAAGGAGATCCAAAGAAACCGTCGGATTACCAAAGAGGTTTCCATTCTATGGAAATAATATTTGATCATGGAATATATTTTTGAGCGCTTAACAGATACATCTTGTTTACATGACTTTTGTTGTGGTGTTATTCCTATGGATTGTTTTATCCAAGATGGTTTTGATCTTAGTATCGCAAATCATTATTGTAGTGCTTATATCGTTAAGGAGAGTTTAAAAGAATCGACAGTCTTAGCATTGTTTGCTTTGAGTTTTGATTCCTTGGATTTAGATATTGATGATCGAAATGAAATTATAACAGGGGTCTCTAATACAAATATTCCAGAATTTACTGTTAATTACAAAGATATATTTTTGACTAAACCCCGTTATCCCGCATTGGAAATTGCTTATTTAGCGGTAGACAAGAATTACCATAAGTCTGGTTTAGGGAAGATCATTGTGGAGGCTATTGTCCAAAAAGCACAAAAGCAGGATTTGGCGGGTTGCCAATTTATTACAGTAGAGGCCTTGAATACACAAGAATACAATGCTGTAGGTTTTTATGATAAGTGTTGTTTCTCGGCTTGCGAATATCCGAATCCAAATAAGGGTACATTAAGAATGTTCAGGACACTTTATCCGGTGTCGTAACCATTCAGCGAAGCGAATACGTTCTCTATATCATCTCGAAACAAGCTCATATATCAATCTGACACTTTGTAGACTAAAGTCCCGGAGAATCGTTTTTTCCGTACAAGAGTACGGCTTGTCCCTAAATACGCAAGGAAAAATCAGCAATTGCTTGGTTGGTAGATAGATGCTTGAAAACGGCCTTTTATTCTAGCGGAATTTATTCATCATAACTCATATCTGGAGGCCAAAAAAGGGAAATAATAGGGTAATGATAGGGTTATAATAGGGTACGAATGCCTATTCACGAGTACTTGCGACGCTATTCTTGACTACTCATGATGCCTGACGTGAGTATATGCGTCGCCTAATGCGGCCTATTGCATAGGCTTTCGTGGCTATTCATGCGTGAAAAGTGGTCCTTTTTAACAAAAAACGCCGTTTATAGCCTTCTCCTTCCCGCTATTTCGCTACTTTCGCCAGAAGTACTTGTCATGATATTTGCCTCATGTTGATCAAAAAGGTTTTTTATCGTTTATTTCGCTGCCAAAGAGATATTATTGAAGGGATGATACTAGGGAGAATATTTATGGGGAATATGGAAAAGGAAATAACCTACGTCCGATAACTTTCACTACCTTTGCGCCCGCAAAAATATACAAATAAGATGAAACCTACTTTATTAGTGACTTCCAGACAAGTAATGTTCAGAGAGATGAAGGATTACTTGATGATTGCGTTGGGGATGATCCTTTACGGTATCGGATGGACCGTTTTCCTTTTGCCGAATGACATTACGACAGGTGGAGTGCCGGGTATCGCTTCCATTGTTTTCTGGGCTACGGGATTTCCTGTTCAGTACACTTACTTCCTCATTAATGCCGTCTTGCTGATGCTTGCCTTGAAAATATTAGGTTTTAAGTTCAGTATCAAGACGATCTTCGCCGTGTTTACGCTTACTTTCTTCCTGTCGCTGATCCAGAAGTTGACGGCCGATATGCATTTATTACAAGACCAACCGTTTATGGCATGTGTGCTGGGAGCCTCTTTCTGCGGAAGTGGTATCGGTATCGCTTTCTCCTCGAACGGTAGTACGGGTGGAACGGATATTATTGCCGCTATCATCAATAAATACCGGGATATAACGCTGGGACGGGTCATGATGATCTGCGATATGATTATTATCACCTCCAGTTATTTCGTGCTAAAGGATTGGGAGAAAGTGGTATATGGTTTCGTAACGTTATATGTTTGTAGTTTCGTGCTGGATCAGATCGTGAACAGTGCCCGCCAGTCCGTGCAATTCTTTATCATCTCGAAGAAGTATCAAGAGATTGGTAAGGAGATTAATGCGTTGCACCGAGGGGTTACGGTGATCGATGCTACCGGGTTATATACGGGGCAAGAACAGAAGATGATGTTCGTGCTCGCTAAAAAACGGCAATCCACTACGATTTTCCGTATCATTAATGATATTGATCCGACCGCCTTTGTATCCCAAAGCGCCGTAATCGGGGTTTATGGGGAAGGATTCGATCATTTTAAACTAAAGAAATCAAAGTAGAGACGGGGCACGCCCCGTCTCATCCTCTCAAAATAGTAACTAGGGTTGCATGATAACTTCTACCCGGTTACCCTGTCCCAAAAGCTTTTGGGCGAATGCCTTTATCTTCTCGGGAGTCAGCGCCTTAACAATCGACTCATAATCCGTATCGGTATCAAATCCTTTATAATAATAATCATCCAATACGTTCAACCAATAGCTGTTCTCCTGCAAGACTTCCGCATGACGTTTCAGCAGGTTATCCTGTGTTTTCTTGAAATCTTCTTGACGAGGGCCTACCTCGGAAAGCCGTTTCAACTCATTGCGGACAATTGTGTTCATCTGCTCCCACTTAGCCGGGTCCGTATCGAAGAATATCTGTAATGTCGTTCTTCCTTCCGGGAAAGGTGAGATTCTAGCGGATACACCGACACCATACGTTCCTCCTTCTTTCTCGCGTACCTTCTCGTAATATACCAAGTCCATAACTTGTTTCAATGCGGTAGCGGTGATGATATTCTCCAGATTGTACTCCATCTGCCCGGTATAGAGGTTGGCTACCGTTACTTTCGGGATTTCCATGGAGCGGTTGAATCGATTCATATAGTCTCCCTTACGCGTCGATGGAACCTCCGCCGGATTTCCCTTCTCAATTTTTCCTTGAGATGGCAATGTCGCTAAATACTGCTCTATATACGGACGGATACTATCAATCTGGATATTACCTACAAACGTGAATACGAAACCGGAAGCATCCGAGAAGCGTTCCTTGCGCATCTCCATGATACGAGGATAACTGATATGTTCGAAATCTTGTGGACGAAGACGTGACGCACGAGGATTATCTCCGTAAACCGCTTTAGACAAAGAGTCGCTGAAAGCGACCATCGGATTTAACTCCATATTCTGCAATTGCGCTTTTGTCCGTGTCTCGAAAGATGCGTAGGCCTCCTCGTCCATGCGGGGAGCCGTGAAGCTAAGGTAAATTAACTCGAATAAGGTTCGCAAATCGGAAGGAGCGGCCATTCCGTTCACGTTCTCACTATCTTGACTGAGCGATAGGGCGCAAGATACCTTCTTTCCGGCCAGACGCTTACTTAGATCCGTGGCGGAGAAATTGCCCAATCCACCTATCTCGATCACGTCATTGAAAACTTTTAAGTTATCAATATCCTTCGTGCCAAATAAGGTACTTCCTCCCGGGCTGGTAGCGGTCATGATGATCTCGTCCTTCTTGAATTCGGTAGGCTTTAATACCACCTTGATACCATTGCTTAAGGTAAATACTGTCGCTCCGAAGGGCTGGCCGGTCTTTGTCTCCGTGATCTGGCCCGGGGTCGGCAAGGTCGGGACTAAAGGCTCGTTGGAGACAGTTTCCTTATAAGGCTCTACCGGCATCTGTCGTGCTTTGAGGAATGTACGGAGCAGGTTCTCCTCGGTCGGATATTTTATACCTTCTTTATCCGGTCCGGTTAACCCGATCACGATATTATCCTCTCCGATCATATCTTGGATATATTGGTTGACTTGCTCTACCGGGATATTCTGGGCGATCTGGTTCAATAGCGTGTATTCCATCTCAATGCCCGGGATATAACCGCCGTTGGTGAAATGATTCACATATTCACGAACATAAGCGTCGTTTTTTTGGTTATTCCGCTCGTTGTAAGCGGACTCGTATTGTTTCAACACGTTGATGCGTGCCCGCTCATACTCGGATGGCGTAAAGCCATATTGTTTTACCCGTTGGGTCTCTTTGACAAGCGTGGTCAGTGTGGAATCGATCTCGCCTTCCTTGGCAAGAGCGGCTACGGTCCATGCTCCCTTGCTTTTCGCGATCATGAAATTATCATCGTCGTAGGCTTGGGCATAGATAAACGGAGGATTCGCTTGATGTAAGATATCATCGAAACGCTCGTCCATGATCGATGCGCATATTTGCTGGATATAGTCCTTTACCAATCCGGCAATCGTACGATTCAAGTCGTTGGGCAATTTATCGTGTTTATAGAAGATATAAAGGATCGTATTGGATGCCTCCTTGTCTTTGGCGATCGAGATCAGAGGTAGATCATTGTCGGGAACCGATACTTGTTCCCGTTTTGCCGGGTTGACCGGGGCAGGGACATCGGCGAACATCTTTTTGATCGTTGCCTCCACTTGATCTACATTTACGTCTCCCACGATGATAATCGCTTGCAAGTCCGGACGATACCATTTTTTGTAGTAAGCCCGCAACTCGTCCGGCTTGAAGTTCTCGATCACGTCGATCGAACCGATCGGCATCCGGTTCGCGTAACGGCTTCCCGGGTACATCTTGGGTAGTTGCTGCTCCCATAGACGAGTCTGGGCATCCTGTCGGGTACGCCATTCTTCACGGATGACCCCACGTTCTTTCTGGATAGCCGAGTCGGTCAAGGCTAGGAACCCGGACCAATCGTGAAGGATCAATAAGCAAGAATCAACCACGCCGCTTTTGTTGACAGGGGCGTTGGTAATCATGTAGACGGTCTCATCAAAGGAGGTATAGGCGTTGAAGTTTTCCCCGCTGCGCATACCTACACTCTCGATATATTCGTCCATCCCGTTATTCGGGAAGTTCCTACTGCCGTCGAAAGCCATATGTTCCAAGAAGTGAGCCAAACCTCGTTGATTGTCTTCCTCTAAGATGGATCCTACGTTTTGGGCGATGTAAAAGTCTGCCCGGTCTTTGGGCTGATCGTTGTGACGGATGTAGTAGGTCAATCCGTTACTCAATTTCCCGTATCGAACCTTTGGGTCGATCGGAAGCGGTTCGGGTTCCTGCATCTCTTGTGCCATCACTTGTGTGAAAGCGACGAAACAAAGCAGGATTGCCGTTAAGATAGAATGTCTTTTTATCATATTTGTTTCATTGATAGTGAATCTAGATCACAAAACTAGCAAAAAATCATAGAAAGAGGTCCTTATGGCGAAAAAAGGAGTATCCGATACGGAATACTCCTTTCTATCAAGATGAGACAGGCGGGGGGGCCTCATTTCACCTCTTTATTCATTCGGTATGTCAACGCGCCAGACGGACATTGATTGATTTGGGCAATTAATTCTGCGGTTGTCGCATTCTCTATCTGTATCCAGGGCCTCTCCTTCGGCTTATAGACACAGGGAAGAGTCTTTACACAGATACCGGCATGTTGACATAACTCCGGTTGCCAGATAATGGTGAGTTCACCATTCGTATATTCGATCTTCTTGCCCATATAATTTTGTTATAAATATTAAACATGTATACCACTCATTACGATGCGTTTCCAATCCGGATGCTTCTGGATATATCCAGCTACGAACGGACATAACGGAACGAGACGTAAGTCTTTCTTCTCGATATCCAAGAGCACTTTCTCCACCAATTGGCTACCAATTCCTTTACCTCCAAGCTCCATGGGAACCTCAGTGTGGGTGAGATAAATTACCCCATCCTTATTTTTTATATACTCTATTCTGGGAACGTATCGCTCTATATGAAATTCATATTGGTGGCGTTCTTCATTATCAATTAGTTCATAATTTTCTTTCATCTCCCTATAATTTTAATACTCAACTATTCTATTAACACTTGAGTGATAAGGTTTGTTTAATATAATTCTAATCTATTCTATATAATTTATAGGGGAATGGAACGTTAGGTATTAAACGTAAATGATTACCTTTGCGGCCGACTGCCCGTGTGGGTATGCAAGTAGAAACAATTAATTATCACACTTATACAAAGTATGGGAAAGTACAAACTAATCAACAACGTGTTGGGGTGGGTCGTTTTTTTGATCGCTTCTACCGTTTATCTGATGACAATGGAACCCACCGCCAGTTTCTGGGATTGTGGTGAGTTTATCTCTTCGGCATACAAATTGGAAGTAGGCCATCCGCCCGGAGCTCCTTTCTTCATGTTAACAGCCAATTTATTTACGCAGTTCGCCTCGGACCCTTCCAAGGTGGCGGTAATGGTCAATACGATGTCCGCCCTTTTTAGCGGCCTGACGATCTTATTCCTTTTCTGGAGTATTACCCATTTAGCTCGTAAGATTATCGTGGAAGACGATAAGATGATGTGTCTGGGACAGATGATTACGATCATGGGTTGCGGTTTGGTAGGTTCTTTGGCTTATACGTTTAGCGATACATTCTGGTTTAGCGCCGTGGAGGGCGAGGTATATGCTTATTCTTCCTTGTTTACCGCCTTGGTATTCTGGTTGATCCTGAAATGGGAAGAAGCCGCCGATCGTCCGCATGCCGATCGTTGGATCGTGCTGATCGCTTATTTGATGGGTCTGAGTATCGGTGTCCATTTGCTGAATTTATTGTGTATCCCGGCTATCGTGCTGGTATATTATTATAAGAAATTCCCGAATCCTACGATGAAGGGTACGCTGATCGCTTTATTGGTGTCGTTCGCTATCGTGGGCTTGATGATGTATGGTGTCGTACAAGGCTTGGTTGAGGTTTGCGGTTATTTCGAGCTGTTGTTTGTCAATACGTTCGGTATGCCGTATAACTCGGGTGTATATGCGTTCGTGATTATCTTGGCGGCTTCCTTGATCTGGGCGATCTGGGAGACGATGCAAGACGAGATCCATCCGGTGCGGATGAAGATATCCTTTATCCTCTCGATCGTATTGTTGGGTATTCCGTTTATCGGTAGCGGTTATGTGATCGCCGTGATCCTTACGGCGGCCTTGACGGCTTATTTGTTCATGAGCAAGAAGGTAAATATCAAGATGCTGAATACGATCTTGGTCTGCTTGATGGTAATCGTAGTGGGTTATTCATCCTATGCCTTGACATTGATCCGTGCGACAGCCGATACGCCTATGAACCAAAACGCTCCGCAAGATATCTTTACCTTGCGTACTTATTTGGCTCGCGAGCAATACGGTAAGACTCCGTTGATCTACGGCCAGACCTATGTCTCTGAGGTGAAGCGTGAGAACCAAGGCGGTACTTGCGTACCTGTATCGAAAGAGGGTGAGCCGACTTGGAGCCGTGTCATTAAGAAAGATAAAAACGAGAAGGATCATTATTATATCTCTCGTTACGATACGGAATACGAATACGTGGATGAGTTGAGTATGCTTTTCCCCCGTATGTATAGTAGCGACGGACGTCATGTGGCTGCTTATAAGGAGTGGGCACAAGTGAAAGGTACACCGGTGAAGTTCAACCGTTGCGGTGAGATGGTGACGGTGATGAAACCTACATTTGCCGAGAATTTGCGTTATTTCTTCGCTTATCAGCTGAATTTCATGTACTGGCGTTATTTCATGTGGAACTTCTCCGGACGGCAGAACGATATACAAGGTAACGGTGAGGTCTCGAATGGTAACTGGATAACCGGTATTCCGTTTATTGATGAGGCTTTAGTGGGCCCGCAAGAGGATATGCCGTTCGATATTATCAACAATAAGGGGCATAACGTATATTATATGTTACCGCTTCTATTGGGTATCTTGGGGCTTCTATTCCAAGCTTATGCCGGAAAGAAGGGCATTCAGGGATTCTGGATCACGTTCTTCTTGTTCTTTATGACGGGTATCGCGATCGTGCTTTACTTGAACCAGACGCCGTATCAACCTCGTGAGCGAGACTATGCGTATGCCGGATCATTCTATGCGTTCTGTATATGGATCGGTTTCGGTGTGGCGGCCTTGGCGAAAGGATTGCAGAAGTATGGCAAGTTATCTCCGGTGATAGCGGGTTCTGTCGCTACGGTACTCTGCTTGTTGGTTCCTATCCAGATGGGTGCGCAGAACTGGGACGACCATGATCGCTCGAACCGTTATGTTTGCCGTGATTTTGGTGCGAACTATTTGGAATCTTGCGAGCCGAACGCTGTCATATTTACGAATGGTGATAATGACACGTTCCCGTTGTGGTACGCGCAGGAGGTGGAAGGTATCCGTACGGATGTACGTGTATGTAATACGAGCTATTTGCAAACCGACTGGTATATCAACCAAATGAAGAAGCAAGCATACGAATCCGATCCGCTTCCAATCTCTTGGCAACCGGAGGATTATGTGCAAGGTACTCGTGATGCCGCTTATGTATTCCCGATGACGGATAAATCGATTGATCTGAAGACCGCTCTTGATTTTGTTCGTAGTAACGATCCGAAGTTTAAGAAGATCCCGGGTATCAATCAAGAATTAGATTATATCCCTGCTCAGACATTGACGATGGGGGTAGATTCCGCCGCAGTTATGGCTGCCGGCGTGATCGATACCGCTAACTTGCCGTATTTGCAGAAAGAGATGAAGATTGACTTGAAAGGCAAGGATGTCTTGGGTAAGCAAGAGTTGATTATCTTGGATATGTTGCAGACGAATGATTGGAACCGTCCGATCTATTACGCGATTACCGTAAGCCCGGATCAATTCGTGAAATTGGATCCGTACTTCCAGCAGACCGGTATGGCTTATCAGATTGTTCCGATGGAGACACAGGGAACTGTTCGTTCGATCAATACGGAGAAGATGTATGACAACGTGATGAATAAGTTCAAATGGGGTGGTGTCAATACGCCGGGTGTGTACTTGGATGAGACTGTGATGCGGATGTGCAAGAGCTATCGTATCGCGTTGTTCAGTAAGTTGGCTGCCGCTTTGGTCGCTGAGGGCAAGAATGAGAAAGCACTGGACGTATTGGATAAGGCGATGGAAGTATTGCCTCCCGAGAATGTTCCGTTGGATTATAGCGCTCTTTCTTTAGGTGAGCTGTATTACGAGTTGGGCCAGAAGGAGAAGGCGGAGATGGTTTATAAAGGTATAGCGGACAATGCGTTGCGCAGTATAAACTGGTATTTCCGTTTGCGTCCGGGGCAATTATCATCTGTCGAGAGTGATTTAGGTCATAACTTGGCGGTTCTCCAAGAGGTATTGCGTGTAAGCAAACAATACAATCCGGAGTTCGCTAAGCCTTATCAAGAGGAATTTGATAATTACCGTATGGCGTACGGATCAGTGGCAAAAGACTAACAAAGTATGTTTATAGAACAACCGCCTTGGTTTTACAGGGCACTGTTCCCGGGGGTAACTTGGCGAATACCGGCAGAGAAGAAGTGTGTGTATCTCACCTTCGACGACGGCCCGATTCCCGAGGTTACCCCTTGGGTTTTAGATATATTGGATACGTATGGGATCAAGGCTACCTTTTTTATGGTAGGGGATAATGTACGTAAGCATCCCGAGGTCTTCCAGATGGTGATAGATCGTGGGCACCGTGTCGGTAACCATACGTTCAACCATATCCAAGGTATCAAGTTCTGGACGAAGAATTATTTGGCGAATGTGGAGAAGGCAGCCGAATATATTCCCAGCAATTTATTTCGGCCTCCTCATGGGCATATGCGTTTTCCGCAGGTAGTATGGCTTCGCCGCCATTATCATATCGTGATGTGGGATGTGGTCACCCGCGATTATAGCCCGCATATGACTCCGAATGGTGTCTTTAACGTGGTAAAGAACTATACCCGTAATGGTTCCGTTATCGTCTTCCACGATTCCTTGAAAGCCGAGCGCAATATGCGTGAGGCAATGCCCCGGGCTGTCGAATGGCTCTTAAAGGAAGGCTACGAGTTTAAAGTTTTTGAATAATGGGTATCTCCCAGTTTATAAAAGATAAAGCTATGGAATTAGGCTTTTCCGCTTGCGGTATCGCTGAAGTAGCGAAGGCCGGGAGCGAGGAGGCTTATTTTGACCAATGGATCGCGGAAGGCTACCATGCTGGAATGAAATACATGGAGAATCATCGGGAAATTCGTCTCAATCCGGATGGCTTGGTGGAAGGTGCCAAATCAGTTATCTCAGTAGCCTTGAATTATTATCCGAAAGTTCTCCGGAATCCGGCGGAACCTTATATCTCGTATTATGCGTATGGAGAAGATTATCACGGGGTCGTAAAGGATAAACTTCGCCAATTATGGAAAGCGATAACCGAGCATCATCCCTCCAACAATGAGGCCCGTGTATTCACGGACTCCGCCCCTCTGTTAGAACGTTATTGGGCTTGGAAAGCCGGTTTAGGATGGATCGGAAAGAATACGAATCTAATCATCCCGGGCAAAGGCTCTTTCTTTTTCCTTGGGGAGATCGTGACAACTTTGGTAGTCGATACCTATGATTCCCCCAAAAAGAATCACTGCGGTTCCTGCATCCGCTGTTTGAACGCTTGTCCTACCGGAGCCTTGGAAGGGCCGAAACGTTTGAATGCCCGTAAATGTATCTCTTATCTTACGATCGAGCATCGTGGAGAAATCCCTGTTGAGCAAGCCGTCCTTTTAGGTAACCGCGTCTATGGATGCGACACCTGCCAAGCCGTTTGTCCTTGGAACCGCTTCGCTATGCCTACGGCAGTAGCAGCCTTTCATCCCACCCCTTCTTTGCTCTCTCTTAAAAAAGACGACTTCAAGGCATTGAGCCGTGAGGATTATAATCGTATCTTTGCGCATTCGGCGGTGAAACGCGCCAAATATGAGGGATTATTACGAACAATACAATATCTAAAAGACTAAATTACCATGAGAAGAACATTTAACTTCTTGCTTCTTTTCTTCCTGTCGGTGATGACGGTAATGGCCGCTCCCGGAGATTTACAAGAGAAGCTTGCCGCCCTAAAAGGAATTAGTGGTATTGAAAAACTTCAATCCGATCATTATCCGGAGAAATATGTAGTACGTATTACACAGCAGGTCGATCCGAAAGACCCCGCCGCCGGAACATTTACGCAACGGGTTATCGTAGGCCATGTAGGTTATGATCGTCCTACCATTATCGTGACCGAAGGATATGGAGCGGCTTATGCGCTCAATCCGAAATATCAAGAAGAACTATCTAAACTATTGAACGCGAACTTAGTATTCGTGGAGTACCGTTATTTCTTGGAGTCGACGCCGGAACCTAAAAACTGGGATTATCTGACCGCCGAGAACTTTGCGTACGATTTACATAACGTCCGCAATACATTCAAGCAGATCTATCCGGAAAAATGGATCAGTACCGGTATCAGTAAGGGGGGGCAGACTACAATGCTTTACCGTGCCTTTTTCCCGGACGACGTGGATTTCTCCGTTCCTTATGTCGGTCCGTTATGTAAAGGCGTAGAGGATGGCCGCCACGAACCTTTCTTACGTAAGGTAGGTACGAAAGCGGAACGCAAGAGGATACAGGATTTTCAATTGGAAGTCTTGAAACGTAAGTCCGATATGCTCCCTTTATTGGAGAGCTATTGTAAGAATAAGAACTTGACATTCCGTATCCCGATGCCCGAGGTATTGGATTATTGCGTACTGGAATATTCATTCGCTCTTTGGCAGTGGGGAACTTCGGTAAGTACGATCCCTTCCAAGTCTGCCGACGATCAGGCGCTCTTCGATCATTTGATGGAAATCAGCGGTCCTGATTACTTCGCCGAGAACCAGCCGAATATCTCTTTCTTCGTACAAGCCGCCCGTGAGCTCGGTTATTATGGCTATGACGTAAAACCTTTCAAGAAATACCTTACGATCGATAGTGCCCACGGATACTTGAACCGTATCATGCTTCCCGGGGAGCTGGTCGATAAAGTAGACTTCCGTCCGGCTCTGTACCATAAGATCTATAACTTCTTGAAAGACAACGATCCGAAAATGATCTTCATCTATGGCGAGATCGACCCGTGGAGCGCAGCCATGGTTCCCGCTTTCAAAGGCAAGAAGAACGAGCAAATCTATATCCAGCCCCGAGGTAGCCATCGTGCCCGTATCGGCAATATGCCGGAGGATATGAAGGAGCGGATCCTTACACAGATGAATAAATGGCTGGCCGAGTAAAAATAGAGTAGCCTATTTTTTCCCTATAAATCCCCGTATTATTACTTATCGGTTGTAATACGGGGATTTGTTATGTATATTAAGATATTTCTCGTATATTACGCCCTATTAAAAACTAGATGAAATGTTTACCGGTTCGATGATGAAGTTGAAAAGCATATTATATGGGACGTTACCTTTTTACTATACCAAGGTGTTTGAGCCCTCTTCTCCTAAATTAGCGTATTATGATTATTTTCGAAAAAGAGGATATACACGTTATCCTTATGATTTCGCTGCGGAATATCTGGAGATGTCGATTGCCGTTCTGTGGGATAAGGAGAAAGAATTGCCTTATGTGATGCACCGGGGAAGTAAACGATTATATTTTCCGAGAGAGTATAGCACATCTAAGATCGAGAAATGCTATCGGGCTTTGTTGATCGAGCAAGACGTGAGGCATCCCCATCATTATGCGGATTCCGTGGAGGAGTTTAGGGGAAAGACACTCTTGGATATTGGTTCCGCTGAGGGATTTACCGCTCTGGATACCATCGAGGTTACTCGTTTTGTTTATCTTTTTGAATATGAGGATAAATGGATCGAGGCGCTTCAGGCTACTTTTGAGCCGTGGAAAGAGAAAACGATGATCGTAAAGAAATATATCAGCGATCATGACGATGACGTTAATGCTGCTTTGGATAATTTCTTGAAAGACAAGTCTCGAAAAGATATCTTCTTAAAAATGGATATAGAAGGTGCGGAATGTATGGCTTTACAGGGCTGTATGGAATTATTCGCGAAAGCGGATCACTTGGATTTCGCGATCTGTACGTATCATAAAGAAACTGATGTCGTCCAAATCCCGGCTTTTCTGGACCGGTTTAACTGTTCCTATTCATTTACCGATGGCTATATGTTCGTAAAACATAGTTTACGCAAATGCCTTGTCCGGGGAAGTTGTCAAGCTAGTTCCTGATAACTTTGAATCGTCTCCTTGCTGCCTTATTACCCGATATTCGTTACCTTTGCGAAAATATATATGTGGTATGAAAGAATTTAAGGTATTGATATCGGCTCTTTTCGTCTTGATACTTATGGCCTGCGGCGATAAGCGGACAGATGAGAGGATCGTCAGCGTGACGATTGAGCCGCAACGGTATTTTGCGGAGAAGATAGCCGGAGATAAATTTAAGATTAATTGTGTGGTTCCGGCGGGGCAAAGTCCGGAGACGTATGATCCTACGCCCCAGCAAATGGTGCAGGTGGGTAAAAGCCAAGGTTATTTAAGGATCGGATCGATCGGGTTCGAACAGGCTTGGATGGATAATATCCGGAATAATAATCCGGGACTCAAGGTTTTTGACCTGTCCGAAGGAATTGATTTACTTAAAAGCCCCGAGGAAGAAGAGGAACATGATCACCACCACCATCATCATCCCGGAGGCGTCGATCCGCATACGTGGAGCTCTATCTCTGGAGCGAAGGTGATCGCCAAGAACACTTTGGATGCCTTTGTGTCTTTGGACCCGGAGAATAAGGAATATTACCAAGCGAATTATGAACAACTGACGAAAGAAATCGGAGAAACGGAAAAGACCGTTTCCAGTTTGTTACATTCTCTTGACAATAAGACATTTATTATTTACCATCCGGCCCTGACCTATTTGGCCAACGAATATGGCTTGACCCAGCTTTGCATCGAGATGGACGGAAAAGAACCGTCTCCCGCACAATTAAAGGAACTGGTCGAGACCGCACGGGAACATAATGCGAAAGTCGTGTTTATCCAACGGGAGTTTGACCAGAAGAACGCCGAGTTGATCGCTAAAGAAACAGGTTGCCGTCTGATCCCGATCAATCCGCTGGATTACGATTGGAGTAAGGAAATGATTCATATCGCAAAATCGTTAGCCGATGGACAAGCTGATTGAGTTGAGAGAGGTTACCGCCGGATACGGTAATAAGATCGCCTTACGTAACGTAACGCTGGATGTGTGGAAAAATGATTTCTTGGGAATTATCGGACCGAATGGCGGCGGGAAAACGACGCTTTTAAAGGTGATACTAGGTTTATTGCCTCCTATTTCCGGAACGATTCGTTTTTACGATGAAAATGTAGAGGTTCCTTCCTTGAAGATCGGTTATCTACCCCAAATGAGCCAGATCGATAAGAAGTTTCCGATCTCCGTACGGGAAGTGATCTCTTCCGGTTTATCCGCGGAGAAACCTTTGTTCCGTCCATTCAATAGATCCCAGAGAGAGCGTGTAGACGAGGTGATCGTACAGATGGGATTGGAGGAGTTGGCGGGCAGGGCCATCGGTGAGCTTTCCGGTGGCCAGTTGCAGCGGGTCTTATTGGGGCGTTCTATTGTCTCCCGTCCGCAGGTGTTGATCTTGGATGAGCCTAATTCGTATGTGGATAAACGATTCGAGTCTCGTTTTTATCAGCTCTTGGAAGAGATCAATAAAGAGAGCGCTATCATCTTGGTTTCCCATGATATCGGTACGGTTTTGACGATGGTGAAAAATATCGCTTGCGTAAACGAGACTTTGCATTATCACCCGGGAGCGAATGTCTCCGAGGAATGGTTGGGCGAGAAATACGCTTGTCCGATCGAGTTGGTGGGGCATGGTGACTTGCCGCACCGAGTCTTGAAGAAACACCAACACGAATAATTCTTTTTCACGAATAACTCTATTTTTATGATACCACAAATCATTTGCTGGATAAGCTTGCCGGAGATCGGTTATATCGTAGGTATTGCCGTAATCCTGTTTGGATGTAAGGCCGTATCGCAAAACCCTTTCATCAGTAAGAAACAAAAGATTCTTTGGATGCTGACGATCCTGTTCTTGAATTGGATCGGGTTGTTGTGGTATTATTATACATTTTATATGAAAGAAAAATGAAGGACAGAAAGATATTGATAACCGGAGCGAGTGGTTTTATCGGCGGTTTCTTGGTAGAGGAAGCGCTTCGCCGTGGCTATGAGACGTGGGCGGGTATCCGTGCGGGTAGCAGTAAAGCGCATCTGCAAGATAAGCGGATTCATTTCATCGACTTGAAATATGGCGATCAGGAAGCGCTTACGGCTCAACTCTCAGACTTTGCCCGTGAGCATGGGGCATGGGATTATGTGATCCATAACGCCGGGTTGACGAAGACATTGGATAAGCGAAACTTTTTCCGTGTGAACGCCGAGAATACGCATCGATTTATCGAGGCTTTAGCCGCCGCCGGCTGCAAACCGAAGAAATTCCTCTTGATGAGCAGCCTAAGCAGCTATGGGCGAGGCGACGAGAAGACTTTCCGCCCGATACGCTTGGACGATCCGCAGCGGCCGGACACGGCTTATGGCCAAAGTAAGCTAGAGGCGGAGAACTACATCCGTAAACAAACCTATTTTCCTTACGTGATCTTGCGGCCTACAGGAGTATACGGGCCGGGTGAGAAGGATTATTTCATGGAAATACAAAGCGTAAAGTCGGGACTCGATTTCGCCGTAGGCGCTATTCCCCAGCGAATCACGTTTATCTATGTAAAAGATTTAGCGACCGTGGCCTTCCTTTCCCTTGAGAAAGAGGAGATAAAGAACCGGCATTATTTTGTAGCCGACGGAGATGTCTACACGGATGAGTCTTTTGCCCGTATGATACAAGATATCTTAGGAAAGAAGCGGGTATTGCATGCCCGTATACCGCTGGGATTGGTGCGTATCGCTTGCCACTGTTCAGAATGGATCGGTAAGTTGTTGAAGAAAAGTATGACGCTAAATAGTGATAAATACATCATCTTGAAGCAGCGTAACTGGATTTGCGATGTCACGCCTCTTCAAGATGATTTAGGTTTTATCCCGGCCTATCCTTTACGTAAAGGCTTGGAAGAAAGTATCGAATGGTATAAAAAGGAGGGGTGGTTGTAAGAATCACTCCACCTTCTCGATCTTACCGGAGCCCATTACCTTTTTTTGGATATCTTGGGGATCTCCTTTGTATTTTACGGAACCGCTACCGGCTATCTCTGCCTTGATTTTGTTTACGACAGAGGCTTCTATGTCTCCACTACCGGCAATCTTGCACTCAAGCTCATCCATGGTACAATCGAAAGCACGTACTGTACCGCTACCGGCGATCGAGAATTCAGCTATGCCTACGGTTCCCCCTAGAACGATCGTGTTAGACCCGGCCATATCCCCGTTTAATTCCTCACAATACACTTTATGGCCAACGAAATCTCCGCTACCGGCAATCTCTATCTTCAGGTTTGTAAAAGAGGCCGTATCGTGGAATTGGATAATTCCGCTACCGGCTAATCCTGCCTCGAACTCCTCGGCTTGTAGAGGGGAATTTATATTTACATGGGTACTGCCTGCCGCCGCTAGTTTCTTTAGATTGCGGGAGTTGGCCGTAACCATGAATTCGGTCGGACGGAAATTCGTATGTTTCCTGAATTCTTTTTTCGGACGGATCTTAAGCTTATGGTTCTCTACATTAAACTCATATTTCTCGAAGATATTCCGGTCTGTCTTTATTTCCAAACCTTCAGGAGCGTCGGATTGCGTGTAATTCACGACCATGCCTCCTCCCTCTAACTCAAGACAATCATACTCGGAAACCGGGATGTTTTCCGTGGTGATATTGCCGTCTCCTTTTATGGTTTGCGTAGGGATACAGCCTGTCGTAGAGAGGATCACCAGCAGACATAGGTATATAATTCTTGTTTTCATTCTTTTACTTCTTCTACGGTACCTTTACCGATTATTCTCTGTTGAACTGCTGTCGGGCCTTTATAACGGATATTTCCTTTACCGATTACGTTGGCCTTTAAATTATCGGTAGCATGTACTTCCGCTAAGCCATTGCCTGTTACTTTGCAACTTAGCTGAGGAACCGCTAACCCAAAAGCGTGTATATCACCACTGCTGACGATACTGTAGTCTCCTTCTTTCGCGTTACCTTTCTTGATCGTTATAGAGCCGGAGCCATCGATATCACATTCGATCTTGTCGGCTTCCAGATGATTGACAACCATATTTGCGCTACCGGATACATTCAAATCCAGTTTACCGACCGTAACTGTCTCTTTCAGTTGCACCAAGCTATTGGCGTTCGCCTTAATAACGGTCTCGTCTCCGGTAAGCGGACTGTTTACCATGAAGTTGGCATTCCCGGAAACTTTTGCGGCGGCAAGCCATTTAGAATTCGTCTTTACGATAAACTTCGTGAAATGATCTACCTTCGCTCCTTTGAAAGCGATGGTTAAGACACGATCCTTCACCTCGATATTGACATAGGGATGAAGATTCTGGTCTACGGTAACCTCCACGGTGGAAGGATCATCGGATTGCTCGTAATTGAAATCAATTACGCCATCCACCTTAATCTCGTTATAATCGGCGACAGAAATCTTTTTCGAGGTCAATTTACCATCGCCTTTTACATGATCTGCGGCCCAACCGGTAGTGACCCATCCTAGGAAAAATACCATTAATAAGATAGCCTTTGTTTTCATAAGTATCGTTTTTGTGATTCTACTTTTTAATTTAGACTCTATAAATAAAGAGTTGGTTACAAAAATAGCAAGAAAAAGCTACCGGATATCACATCTAGTAGCTTTTTTAAATTTGATAATGTGTGTATTGAAAAAAATGTGTGTGTTCGATCAATTTGCGCCTTGAATGGATCCAGAGCCGGACTTTGATTTATTCACGTTCGCCGGGCCTTTATAGCGGATGTCTCCACTGCCCGAAACCGATAGGTTCATGTTATCTTTGGCATAAACACGGGCATCTCCGCTACCGCTTACCGAGCAACTCAAATCATTGACAGATAAGTCGTATGCTTTTATATCTCCACTGCCCGATACGGAATAGCGGGCCTCGTCCGCCTTACCTTTCAAGGTGATGTCTCCGGAGCCTGAAACCTTGCTGGTAAGATTCTTGCAGTCCAAATCTTCAAAAACCAGATCGCCGGAGCCGGATACCGAGAACTCACCTAATCTTAATTTCACGTTATGTGGGAACTTTACGTCGCTGGAGCCGGAAATCTTGATTTCCAGTTGATCCTCGGAAAAAGCGTTCTGCGCCTCAAAATCCATCGGGCCGGAAGTCTTTAAGTATTTCAGAGTCTTCGAGCTTCCTTCGATTACATACTGGGTCGGTTTGATACGGGTCCCGTCTTGTATGCGGATAGCTAACCGTCCGTTATTGGATTTGATCGAGAGGAGTGGGAATAGATTCTCGTCGATCGTAATTTTCAATGAAGCGCTTCGTCCATGCGTATATTTGAATACCGGGAATTTCTTGTTGCTTCTATTTCCCCAAAAATTATTGCCGGAATATTCGATATTTCCACCCAGTTCGATCTCGCTATAGTTATCTACCGATATCTCTTTCGTAATTATATTCCCATTTCCTTCTACTTTACTAGCCTCTGCCATGAAGGCACAAAAGATGAGGGCTATTACAGCTACTAATTTTGTTTTCATCGTTCGTATGTATTAAATGTTTATTTGACTTTGCTGATCGAGCCAGAACCCATGATAGACTTACTGATCTCCGGATCTCCTTTATAATGGATCTCGCCACTACCTACGATATTAGCATCCAAGATTTGCGTGGCATATACGCTGATCTCGCCGCTGCTGGCGATATTACACTCTGCTTTACGTGCTTGGCAGTCAAAGGCTTTAATCTCACCACTTCCCGCTACATTGAATGAGGCACGATCTACGGTTCCTATTACCTCGATTTCCCCGCTGCTGGCGAGGCTGCAAGATAGGTTGTCCAGCTGTATATCCTTGGCGATGATATTTCCGCTACCGGCCATGTTACATTCAAGCTTGTAACCTTTTACGGGGCCTCTCAACTCAACGTTTCCACTACCGGCCATATTGATCTCCATCCGGTTTACTTTCGTCGGTTTGCTGATAATGAAACTGCCGGAACCTACCGTATTCAACTCTTTTAGTTCCTTGGAGTTGGATTTTATCTTGTAGACGGTCGGCCTCAAGTCGTAGGAGTTATTATTAAAACCTTTCTTGATAGATTTCGGATAGATCTTTAACGTACCGCCTTCTACTTCGGTCACGAGGTAATCAAATAAGTTCTCATCGATCGTTACGGATAGATAAGGCGCTTTATCCGACTGTTCATACTCGAAATCAGCGGAGCCGACGAACGTAATCTCGTCGTAATCGCTAATCTTTATCTCCCGGGTTTCCGGATTTCCATTTCCATCGATACGTCGGTCGGCGGCGAATCCGCAAACCGCGATCATCTGTATGCAGAATATAAAAAGTGATACTCTCGTCTTCATCGTCTTTAATTTTTTAGGTTCTTTTCTTAATAGACGAGCGAGTATCTGTAAGGGTTGCAGAAATAAGGGACTTTTTTCGAATAAGGATCAATTTATTCCGATTCTATCTAAAATGATTTCCCCTTTATCCTTTTTATTGAAGATAAAACGGATTTCCTTCAGTTGGTCGATGGATAGGCTATCTCCTTGATTGAAGGAGGATAACGGAATCTCTACATACTGTAGTACTTTCTCAGAAACCTTCTCTTTTCCCAGCGAGAGTAAAGTACTACATTTCGTTAGCTCTGGTTTTAATAACGGAGGAAGCACATAGAATGAAGAGAAATCTTTTTTTACGCTTGTTTCGCCAAACGTTAATTCAAACGTGAAATCTACCGCATCGATTGTATCCGAGTTATTCCCGATAAAGAAGAACAGATTCTTTACCGTGTTGATATCCAAAGAGGCTAAGGCCGCTGAATCTATTTGAAGCGTATATTCGGCCTGTTGGAGGGAATTCGTATCCTTTTTCTCCCATCCCAGATAAACAGCGGAGGTTAATTGGGATGTGCTCTCATCGTCTTTCAGTATTAAGGCTTCTTCTTTCCACGTTTTTAAGTTTTGCCCATGAATGCTACAGTCTTTCAATGTAGCTGTAGTTACATCCAGATCTTCTTCGTAATCGGCTATATATTTAAAACCGGAGTCTTCGTATTGGTTGAAATAATATCCTTTGGGAATGATAGCTTTCGCTAGGCGGTAATCTTTTAAGATCGATAGATTTTCTTTCTTGCCTTTTAATGAGGCGTCGAGAAATGCGGATATATAGGTTTGGGCGATCTTGCGTTGACCCTCACCGTCCATTAAAGGGGTCAGATTGAGGAGTGCCGAATAAGGGAAGGGCATATCTTTCCGCCCCCATACGGTGTTGAATTGTCCATGATTGGCCGCATAGATATATAATACGGACTTGAAATGGAAATTCGTATCCGTGAAGTGAAGGTTGTTATATTTTCGGCTTCCTGCCATGGAAAACACATCTTGATCATACCCTCCCTGTAAAAGTAGATAATCGATATTCTCCAGCTCCAAAGGCTTATCTTTGTGCATGCTATAAAATGCGGTTGGAGCGATCTCTACGATTCCTTTGATGGAGAAATTGAAGTTGAAATCCTGATTGGCATCCTTGTAATATCTTTTTTGCTTGTTGATCACGGTCGCTAGAGGAGCGGCTTGCCCTCCTCTGGAATGTCCGACAAGCGCTATATTATCCATATCAACCGTTTGGTAAAAGGGGGTGTCTTCTTGTTGGTTCCATTCTCTCCAGCATTCCAGATGCTTTAGGATTAGCCAAGCTCTCGTGAATATCTCATTATGGCTATAATCCCCACTCCAATTGCTGTTTAGGAAATTCTCGTCTATCGAGGCGGCGATGTACCCTTTGCTTGCTAATAAGGTAGCGATATATTCGTAGCCGGGGTCTGAATATTCTTGCATAAGATGGTTACCGTGTACGAATATAACCAGCGGGAAAGGGCCTTGGCCCTCAGGATACCATACTCGTCCGTTGATCGGGTAATTGGAGGCGTCGAATCCCCAAAAGATTTCTCTTATCCAATTATCGAATCCGGAAGTCTGGTCGAAAAAGGGAGTGGCATCTACAGAGGAGGTTTTTATATCGCATGAGTTTGCGTATTCATCCCTGTTTTTATCATCCCCATTTCCATATAGCAATGTTTTTACTGTATAGGTTCCTTCGATGGTAGGATCAGGAGCGTTAAATGTAGGGGCTTTTTGGTTCCAATAATTTTCCGAGACCGGGGTCGTATGATCAAATCCTTCATTAGCCAAGAAGTAAACAACGCATGTGTTTAGCCCTAATACGATCAATATCAATGTGATTGATACTTTCTTCTTGATACCGATGTAAACAGAGTATCCTATTAAAGCACCACAAAGCAGTTCGAATCCGATAAACATCCGGCTAGTATCCGGATAAGGAAGAAATCCGACTAATATATAAGTAGATAAACAGATTCCGACAAACCAAGGATTGAATAATCTTATGATCTTAAAGCCCCATGTGCTTAGTAAGGCGAGCAGGCTTGATAGAATGCCCACGGTTATCAATGCGATACTAAGATCCGCTATAGGCGATATTCCGATTTTCAGATAAGATAGGCTGATAATTACGAGGTATAAGGTAAAAGTAGCCAATGCTCCTATAGTTGCTCCTTTCCATGATTTTTGGGCGGTCTTGATCACGGTGGCTTCGCAAGCCTGTAAAAAGGAGAAGATTGTGTTTTTTGTCATTCTAATTTGATTTTTTAGTTTAGACGGTGAAAGTAGAGAAGCTGTTACAAATATAAGAGGATTTTTTTTATAATTTTGTGTTTGATAAGAATCAAACAAAGGAATATGAAGACACTTATACACACGGACAAGGAACAGATCGAATCGATTATCCGCCAGAGCGATGTTTGCTTTGTGGGCATGGCGGATACAGATGGAACGCCTTATGTATTACCGATGAATTTCGGTTATAAGGATGGCGTGATTTATTTACACTCGGCGCAGGATGGACGAAGCATCTCTATATTGGAACGTAATCCGAAAGTCTGTATTACGTTTAGTATTGACCATGCCTTGGTTTTCCAGCACCCGGAGGTAGCTTGTAGCTACCGTATGCGTTCGAAGAGCGTGATCGCTTGGGGAAAGGTCGCTTACGAAGAGGATTTCGACAAGAAGGTGGAAGCCTTGGATATTATCATGAAGCAATATTCCGATAAGACTTTCCGTTATAGCGATCCGGCGGTCCGTAACGTGAAGATTTGGACGGTAGATATAGACGAGGTCAGCTGTAAGGAATTTGGCGCTCCTCATAAGAAATCTTATTAAATCAATAAATGATATGAAAAAACTACTTCTTTTATTCGTTCTATGTCTTTGTTTTCCGGTGGTTGACAAGGCTTGTACCTCCATTATAATCACTGGAAAGGCTACTCCCGACGGGTGTCCGTTGATGTGGAAACACCGGGATACCGGCGCTCCGTATAACCATATCGGTTATTTTGACGAAGGTGGCTATCGTTTTCTGGGGCTGGTAAATAGCGATGATCCGGAGGGAGCCGTGTGGACCGGAAGCAATGAGACGGGCTTCTCTATCATGAATACGGCTTCTTATAACTTGAAAGACGATGATATAAAGGAGATGGATCAAGAGGGAAACTTGATGCGAAAAGCCTTGAGAGTCTGTAAGACGGTGCAGGATTTCGAGCATTTCTTGGATACCTTGCCTCGCCCGATGCGTGTGGAGGCTAATTTCGGAGTGATCGATGCTTATGGTGGCGCGGCTTATTATGAGACGAATAATGAGCGATATTATAAGAAAGACGCGAATGATCCGAATCTGGCGCCGGAAGGTTACTTGATTTATACGAATTTCTCTTTCGAGGGGCGTACGGATGAAGGCAAAGGATATGTACGTTATGAGAATGCGAAAAAGATCTTTAAGGAAATGCGGGACGGAGGATTTACTCCTCAGCGTATCTTTCAACAGGCTTCCCGCTCTTTTTATAATAGCTTGCTGGATATCGATTTGATGGACAAGGGACAAAGTCCGAACAATCGTACGGGTTGGTTTGTGGAGCAGGATTTCATCCCTCGTCTGGAAAGTACGGCCTCTATCGTAATCCAAGGCGTGAGATCCGGCATGAATCCGGAATTGACAACGATGTGGACTGCCTTGGGATATCCTCCTACCTCTGTCGCTATTCCTCTTTGGGTGAAAATGGGAAAGGAGCAAAGCGCTTTAGTTACTTACGACGCATCCTATAAAACAGCCCTATTAGATTGGTATTCTGTTCAATTACAGAAGAATGTCTACTCCATACATCGTGGTAACGGCCAAAAGTATTTGCATTGGCAACTGTTATGGAATGATGACCAATCTGGTTATATCCAACAGCTTCGTGCGGTAGAGAACCGGATTTTCGATTTATTCGACGCTCATAAGACGGAGTGGGAGCAAAATGGATTGGATACAAAGGAAATACAACGGCTGTATAAGGAAGTCGATAAGCTCGTAAATAAAGCCTTCTTGGGGCTTCAAAAATCATAACCATAAGGTATTTTGTTGATAGTGAAAAATACAGTAAGTATTTAAAATATACGTATTGATAATGTCTTTATAATCAGACTTATAAAAAGTTGATGATGTTTCCGGAAAAATATGTACGTGTTTTTCCGGAAACACGTACGAGAATTTGTGAAAACACGTACGTGTTTTGGGAAACAGATAATGAGGTTTTAAATGCATTTGGAAAAATGTACAATAACTATGTGGGAAATAAACACTGTATCCCCTTCTAATTATCGAAAGTTTTTAGGGTTATATCCCAACAGGCCTTTTTCTCAGTACTACTCCTTCCTTTGTAGAATATATACTTCAACTGCTCTAGGAGATATACTTCATAGGCCAAGGAAGTAGTACTTCTCGTGAATTCCGATTGTGCGCTTAGGAAAACTTGTGCAGTTGGCGTATTTCAAAAAGTTACGTATATTAGCGGTCTGAATCTAATATGAAAAACATGAGAAAACTATATTATTTAGTGATGATAAGTCTGGCTTCCATTTTGACCGCATGCGAGAATCGATCGGAAGAGTGGGACGTGGTGGATTTCGGAAACGATTGTACGGTTGGCTTGCAGGAACATTTGGAATGCAGATTCATTCCTTTGGAGACGAAGGATAGCGTGCTGTTAAAAGATCTCTACCGGGTTTGCTGGGTGGACGATCGTATTTTTGTATTCGATAGAAGTGATGAGATAAATGCGCTTTTTGTATTCAGTGATCAAGGAAATTTTATTACTCGTGTAGGCTTGCGGGGACAAGGGCCGAAAGAGTATCTTTATCTAACTCACTTTTTCGTGGATGAGAAAGAGCGAATCTTGACATTGGTGGATTTTGGTGGGACGGCCTTATTGCGTTATGATCTGGATACCTATCAATATATATCCACGCAAGATGTAGCTGATTATTTTGTGGACTGCGCCCCTTTAGATAAGGAGAATTGGATTTGGTATTATCCTTTGGAATTTGCGACACCGCAAAGGGAAAACTTCTATCTGAAAGCCACGGACAGGAAAGGAGAGCAAGACGCATTGTTGGGACCGGCTTATTTCACGTCCGGCCATACGATCAATGGGAGCA
This sequence comes from Parabacteroides sp. KHUB-02, assembly GCF_056640955.1. Taxonomy (NCBI): domain Bacteria; kingdom Pseudomonadati; phylum Bacteroidota; class Bacteroidia; order Bacteroidales; family Tannerellaceae; genus Parabacteroides; species Parabacteroides sp. KHUB-02. The sequence continues at coordinate 3,827,760 of NZ_JBWQEV010000001.1, forward strand.
AGACGTTGCATGCCTTTGCTGGGAATTGGTATGCGCATTTCCCCTTTACCCCCGAAGTATGGAAAGTGAAGGACGGGATGTTGGAGCCTGCTTATAAAGTTCGCTTCGGAGATAAAAGTATGCCTCCTATCGAGTATGTCAAGGAGAAAGGGAGAGGCGGGAGAGATTTCTCTGGCGATCTGTTTCGCTCCGGCTATGTAAATTCTTTTGGGCTGCTGGAGACCGAACGGATCCTGCATGCGACCTATATGTGCGATAAGGTAACTTACTTCGGATTTTATGACAAGGATAGGAAAGAGGCATTCTCGTATGCGTTCCCCAACTTCATAAGGGCTACGGGGTTGACAGGCTTTTACGGTATTTGCGGAGTGTATAAAGATTATTTTATCGGGAAGATCAGTTCGACGGTGCTGTTGCGTAATCAGATACATTATGAGGATTTGAGACGGATAGCGGAGAATCGTACACAGGACGATAATCCGATCTTATGTTTATTTAAAATAGAAAGGTCATGAGAGTATTGTATGGGATTATTGTATTCTTCGCTTTGTTTCTTCTCGCTTGTTCCGATGCAGAAAGAGAAGAAAAACGGCTGGAGGGAAATTTGTTAATGAAAGGGGATTCTGGTGTATGCTATGATGGGATTGGTCTTACCGAGTCTTATTTGGTGTTGTTGGCTCGTGGGTGTGATACGATCATTCAAGTATTCGACAAAGATGATTTGTCGCACCTGCATGCGTTTGCGTTGAAAGGATATGGTGCCACTTATTTCTCTAATCCGGAGTTTATGAAGTCAAATACAAAAGAACCCGCCGGAAAGGATGAGTTCTGGATCGTGGATAACCAACTTACATTTAATAAGATGCAGGTGCTGGCGGATTCTTTGCGTTTTGATCGGAAATATATACTAATACCCGAACTTGTTCCCTCTACGCATTATAATGTCACCACGAAAGAAGTTTATGCGGTTCCGATCGTAGAGAAAAATGTTTATGGTCCTTTCTGTTATGCGAATCGGGAAGAGGGAATTTATTGGGTGGAGCCACCAAAAGTAGCAAGAACGTATCGTTCTTGTAAGCACGTCGCTTATTTGCCTAATCTTTGTGTGAATGAGCGGCAAAACAGTGTGGTTGCTGCCTTGCGCTTCTTTAATCGAATTGATTTTTACGATTTGAAGGGAACTTATCAAAGGAGCTTTACGTATGGGAAGGAGCCTATCGTGCCTTTATTGAAGAAAAATGACACCCAAGTGGATGTTCTTGGAACGACGAAATGCTTTATCGATATATGCGGTACGGATCAGTATGTATATTGCTTGTACGATGGTTCTGTGGATTTTTCTAATTTATCCACATTGCTGGTTCTTTCTTGGGATGGCCAATTAAAGAAACGATTGAATTTTGATCGTTCAATAAAGAGGATTGCCGTAGACCCTTCCGATGGTTTTCTGGTCGCCTTGGCTCTTGATGAAAGTGGAGCATTGGATGTGGTAAAATACCTGTTGTAAATGATATTCTTGACAGGCTGAAACTCCGTTTTCTCGAAAGCGAGTTTCTGATTGGAGATGTAAATAACTTGTGGAAGACAAGAATAGAGATTATCTCTGGAAAAATCAATCAGAAACGAATAAATGATGATGACGCAACTGGTGTTCAAAGACTTATGAGGAAACCCGATGAAAGCCTCGCCGATGCCAAAGTGCAGGGAAATGAAAGGTAACGAAGGCGAACGGTTTTCAAATCATTACCCGGTAACCGGATTAATTTATGGAGAGTCGGAGATTGTTTCCACTACCTGCCTCATTTTGCGTAGCGATGTATAACTCGCTGATAACTAATTTTGTAGCAAAAATAAAATTGGATTATGAGAAGTACATTCAAAGTGCTGTTTTACGTGAACGGCAGCAAGGAGAAAAACGGTGTTGTCCCGGTTATGGGACGAGTGACAATCAACGGTTCCGTAGCCCAGTTCAGTTGCAAGCAGACCATTTCCAAAGGGCTTTGGGACGCCAAGGGCAACCGGGCGAAAGGGAAAAGCAAGGAGGCGCGGGACATCAATCTCGCCCTGGACAACATCAAGGCCCAAATCATCAAGCACTATCAACGCCTTTCGGACAGGGAAGCGTTTGTTACCGCTGAAATGGTACGCAACGCCTTTCAGGGACTCGGTACGGAATACGAGACGCTGCTCGGTGCGTTCGACAAGGACAACGAGAGTTTCAGGAAGCGTATCGGCATAGACCGGGCAGAAGGCTCGTATCAAGTGCGTGTAAGATCAAGAAACCATCTGGCGGCGTTCATAAAGAAATGCTACAGGCGGAGTGACATTTCCATGCTCGAACTTACTCCCGACTTCATCAAGGAGTACGAAATCTACCTTTCCACTGATGCCGGACTTCATAACGCCAGTGTGTGGTCAAACTGCATGTGGCTGAAAACAATCGTGGCGAAGGCCCATTACAACGGGCAGACACCGAGGAACCCGTTTGCACAATACCCTGTCAACCAGAACGTCAAGGAACGGGAATACCTGACCGAAGACGAGATTAAGACGGTGATGACGCACGAGTTTATAAACAGGAAGCTGGCTTATATCCGTGATCTGTTTGTCTTCGCCAGCTTCACCGCCCTGTCCTTCGTGGATATAAAGGGACTGACTACCGATGACATTGTAGAGGTGAACGGGGAGAAATGGATATTGTCCAAACGGCACAAGACGAAAGTGCCCTTCCAAGTAAAACTGCTCGATATTCCCTTGCAGATAATCAGGCGTTACGAGAGGTTTCAGGAGGACCATTTCGTATTCCCCAACCTGAACTACTGGTCTATCTGCAAACCCTTGAAACAGATGATAAAAGAGTGCGGTATCACGAAAGAAATCTCATTTCATTCATCCCGCCATGGATTCGCAACGTTGGCTTTGAGCAAGGGTGTCCCCATCGAAAGTGTAAGTCGGGTATTGGGGCACACGAACATCGTCACTACGCAGAAGTATTGTAAGGTAACCACAGAGAAAATCGACAAGGATCTGACAATGTTCGGTGACCGTCTTAATCAGTCGTTCCATGAAGTTTCAATAGCGATGTGATGGAAAGGGCGGTTATGACCATCAGCGAAAGTGTGTGAATATTTCAAGTGGTAAAGTGCGGATGTCAAGGAGAGAACTTGTGGAGTTGTTCGGGATCATTGTCCCGAGGCTCCATGCCACCATCAAAGTGATATATATTCCCTATAACTCCCATAGTTCAACTCCCGGAGCATCTGCTATCTTCTCCTGCATACGGAAAGAAGGGGATTCAAGTATTCTCACCAATTTGTCATGGCTCATTCCCAGCTTGTTGGATAACGTTTCAATAATATAGCCATTCCTGATTATAACGGATACTATACATTCATTCAGATAGCCATTCATTTGCGATAGGACAAGAGAAGAGGCTGTCTCAAAATGAAAAACAGAGATAGTCTTACTTATAATCTATAAGTTACAACATAAAAATCTCCTGTTTTTAGTCCTATAATTGAAGTAATTAAGGGCTAAAGCAGGAGATTTTTTATTTCAAAGTTTCAATCTATAAGATTTTTACTTTTGCAATTCTATTTTGAGACAGCCTCTTCTTCCAAATCAAGGAACATTCGCTTATTTTTCATCTAATGTGAAATCTCCGGACGGTTTGAAGTGGGGAATATTATGAGCCGGAACAATCATGGTAATATTTCTGCTGATATTCCGGGCCACTTTCTCTGCACGGTGTTTCAGTGTAAAAGAACCGAATCCTCTCAAATATACATTCTCACCGTTCATAAGTGATTTTTTAACACCATCCATGAATCCTTCCACTATCTGAAGTACTTCTTTTCGGCCTACTCCCGTTTTTAGGGAAATCTCATTCACAATTTCTAATTTAGTCATAATCTTATCTATTTTTTACTGTTGCAAACATACATAAATTCATCCAATACCAGAAAATATCCGGATAAGACTAAAATAGCTGAGAATTATTGATGAAACACGGCTGTAAACGTTGGAGAGGGACGGCAGCGAGGAGGTTTCCGTATAGACACAGAAAAGGCCCCTGCCGTCCTCCGAAAAACGGATTTTGGCAGGGGCTTCCGTATGGTGTGATGAATAGACTTTCCGGTTATTCCACGGTGACGGACTTGGCGAGTTTTCTCGGCCGGTCAACGTTCTTTCCCTTGTTGACGGCAATATAATAGGCCAAAAGCTGCAGCGGTACGGCCGACACGATGGGGGTCAGGCATTCAAGCACTTCGGGTATCTCCAGGCAGTAGTCGACGATATATTCCATCGACGGTTGCCCTTGCTGACGATGACCAAGCCACCCCTTAACTTCACCCGTTGCACGTTGCTGATGATTTTGTCGTACAGCGAATCACTCGGGGCGATGATGGCCGTCGGCATCTCGTTGTCATGAGGGCTATCAGCCTGTGCTTCATCTCTGCCACAGGATAGCCTTCCGCATGGATATAGGATGTTTCCTTCGATGTCCTTGCCCTCCACACCCGCCTCTGAGTCGGCGGCCTTTCCTCTCGATTTGTACACGTTCAGTGTACCGTCCTTTTTGCCGATGGCAACCCCGGCGCTGTCATATCCCCTATACTCCAAACGGTGAAGCCCGTGAATGAGAATATCATACGCCCGTTCTTTCCCAATATATCCTACTATTCCGCACATGTTAATGTTCCCATAAAAAGTATATCCGACAGCGGTAAAAAAGCGATGCCGGATATACTATCTATCTTTCTTTTTATCCTATCAATTGCTGCTTCCTGTATGGTTACGGTTGGCAGTTACGGCAGATACCGTTACTGAACCATAATTGGTGCCGCTTACGGATGTACCGGAAACTCTGACTGTGACATTGTTTCTCTCCTGGGTTCCTACCATTTGCAGGATAGTACCAATAGGCAAAGTTACGTTTACAGGATATGAGCCTTCAACGTTCTTTACCGTCGCTCCGTAGAGACGGGCGAGATGTTCAATCAGCAATGCTTCCAATACAGTTGTGCCACGTGATGTGATTTCCGTACCCACTTTATACGTATAGGATACATTACCCACTTGCATATCATTGGAGCCATAAAGATTATCCCATTTATTTTGTGCAAAACTAATGGACTCCGAACCCTTAGACACGGATACGCCGACATTAAGGAACAAACCATAAGAGGTGAACTCGGTCGCTGAAATAATCACTTTCCCACCTTCAACACGGCTATCAACCGATTGCCATGCACCGTTTTCATATTTCTTTGTCTCCACGTTGGCCGTCATGCTCTCATCTATTTCAAAACCCAGATTAATGGCCTTTGATAGAGTCACATTGGCACCACATGATATGGAGGCTCCGACAAGCAACGTCCCACCATCGGCACGGGAAATAGCTTTGGTTCGTACAACGTTGGCCTCATTCTCCGCATAAATAGGAGTAATCTCTATTTTCGTATCGGAAGAGACTACATCTTCCGGAACGGAGGCTGTTATCTGAACTTGTGCCTTCTCATTGTTTTCAAGTGACTCGGCACTGACTGTACCTTCTCCACCCTCATTGACCGTGACATTTATCTCCGTGGAGCGGTCTTCCGGCAAACTGGTGTTCCATATCACGTTTTGGGTTTGAGAGGATGACTCCACTACCACTGTTCCGTTCCGGGATATTTTCCCATTGGCGGCAGCACTTATGGAATGACTTCCTGCGGCAACCTCCGAGAAGAGATAGACGCCGTTCGCATCGGTGGTAACAGTCGTATTGTCAAGGGAAACGGTTGCTCCGGAAATAGGGTTTCCGTTGATGGACGAGATGACACCTGAGATGGTGTTGGGTGCGATTTCTACAGTAGGCGGGGTTACATTACTGTAATCAGGGTCATCGTCACTGCAAGAAACAAATCCTGTGGTCAAAGCCACGCCGAGGAGCATGTATGCCCCTGCACGAAAAGATAACTTCATAATAAATTATAATTTAATGAATAAAAATTAGTTACACTCTAAAAAAGGTTGGCTTGGTAGCAGATACCACCTGTGAAGTATTTACCCCTTTGCAGGGAAACCTGCATACGCAGATGCTTCCAAAGCAGGCAATCTGCTCCAATGTTTATGTCATCACCGGTATATTCCACGATGCCACGCAGGTTTGGAGCGAAGCCGGGCTGATAGGTAATGCCGCCCACTATGCCGTTCCATTTGTCGTTATAACTCCTTCGGTATCTCCTGTACGTCAAGTGCGCCCCAAAGACATGCTGTTCGAACCATATATGTTTGGTCATGGCTGCATAGTAGTTTCCGAATATCTGGTTGCGGTTTTTCTCCTGTTTCTGTCCCTTGTCACCGCCTGTGTACGGGTCATTCGTGCCGATGGCAATACTTGGCCACCATTTGCCTTTTTTCTCTTTTAATGGGCGCAACTTCAGGGAGAAGTACTGGTCCTTGCGATGGTAGCCGATGTCATCCGGTGCCCAGTCACCCCTGTTTCCTTTTCTCAATGTGAACGTATAGCCGATTTCAATCCAAGAGAATGGGGTTATGCTGGCATAGAAGTCCCATGAGTGGTATTTCCCATTATAATCGAACGCTTCATCCGGCAGGAAATGTTTGTTCAGATAGTGCGTGCCGATGCGGAAATCGCCTGCTTCATCCATGTCGGCCGATGGCACATGAATAAGTCCGTTCATACCCGTATATTGTTGGGAGAATGCGCACACCGACAGGTGTATAAAACAGAAAATCAGACAGAGCTTTCTCATTTCGCACCCTCCTTTCTCGGCTTATCGGAGAAGTCGCGCTGAGTGACGTTGCGTCCCCATTGGAAGCTGTCCGGGTTGAACCAACCCTCTCGTTCGTTCTCTTCCGGGTCTGTGTTGTACATACGGTTGGAGTATCCGTCCGCTTCCTTGTTGTAAGTCAGGCGGAAATTGGATGCGGGACGGAAATTGACCTTATGCCTTGTCCTTTTGTAAGGCGGCAACATGACAATCACCTTGAAACCAACATTCGTGCTACCCTCACTGCTGTATTGTCCATATACGCCTACAGTGCAATGTTTGAAATGCCGCATTCCTTCCACGACACCGCCATAATCCGTGTAGATGTACCGTCCTCCACGAATACGGAATTCCGTATCGTAGGGATGCAGGTACACGTCCGCACCCAACAGTCCCGTCCACCTTTTGGGAGTACTCGCTTCCCATCCGTCAGCCATCGAGCAGAACCCGGTAAGTCCGGTCTGCATCTCAAGTGCCAGCCAACGGTTGACAGCCCACATCCCTTTGAAGTCTATGCCATAACGTTCATCGGAGAACCAGCCTCCGCTCACTTTCAGGCACAAGTCCTTGCTCAAGTCAAACTCTTTGGACAAGACGGCGAGGTTGAGACGCACGTTCTTGTAGCGGTCGCCGTAGTCGTTATATACAGGTACAAGAGCCTGGGCGGATGCCTGCCACCCCTTGCCCATATTCCATTTCACGCCAGGAGTCAGGTTTATCAGAAGGTCATACAACCTTCTCCACCAGATATCACGGTAGTTGAAATCCACTCCCATGAAGATATCCACCTGTCCGGCAGACGAGGGCGGCTGTGCGTTGACGGCAAGAGGTGACATCGCTAAAAGCCCTATGGCTAATATACAGCGAGCCACCACTCGCCTCCATCCTTTATCTCTTTTCATCCCAACCGAACGGATGTTTGCTTAAAGGTAATTTCGCCAACGGATGATAATCACCCTTCAATCCGATCGGATTGGAATGGCGTATTTCACTTACAATCTGTATGCAGTTCCGGGCCTCGCTGATACGGAATCCCTCTCCCGCCAATATCTTTTGGTAACTTTTCGTATGGAGTTCCGTGAAACCGACACTGAACTCGAATTCGCTACCGTCTATATTGATTGTCCTGTAGGTTTTCTTCTCTCCTTGCACCGCATTCTCCGGCAGGCATTCGGCATTGATGCTGAGGAAGTAGCGCACACGGGCTTTCTCCAATTCCAAATATCCGGCCACCCGGTCAAAACTCATTACATGGACGATGTTTTGCTTTACCGGACCGAAAATCCACTGTAACATATCATAGAAATGTACGCCTATGTTGGTGGCAATGCCCCCGCTCTTGTGCACGTCGCCTTTCCATGAGGCGTAATACCATTTGCCACGTGAGGTAATGTAGGTCAGATCCACGTCGTAGATTTTGTCCTTGGGGCCTTCATCCACTTTCTTCTTCAAGGCGATGATGGAGTCGTGCAAACGGAGCTGGAGGATTGTATAAGCCTTGTGGCCTGTTTCTTTCTCCACATCCAATAAATTGTCTATGTTGTACGGATTAAGCACCAACGGCTTCTCACAGATGACATCCGTACCAAGACGCAAGCCATAACGGATGAAAGCGTCATGTGTGTAATTGGGTGTGCAGATGGCAGTCCAACTCAGGGGATTGTCCGTTTTCATCTGTTTGGAACAGAAACGGTCGAACTGTTCGTTTTCCGTAAAGAAGGAACATTCCGGGAATGAGCTGTCCAATCTTCCCACACTGTCAAAACGGTCGTATGCGACCAACAGGTTGTTGCCCGTGTCGGCAATAGCCTTGATGTGGCGCGGCGCTATATAGCCGGCCGCGCCAATAAGAGCGAAATTTTCCATTATGATTCTGATTTTATATGTTTGTATAAGATTTCTATCGGATGTACGGCCGTTACTTCCGTCCCGTCCTTTATCTGTTGCCTGCACGATGTGCCGGGAGCGGAAACGATGACCGGTATCCCTGTCGATGTCTGTGAGACGGCTTTCCTCACAGCCGGGAACAAAATCATTTCTCCTATCGCCAACGATGTCTTGTAATGCTCCTTTTCATAACCGAACGAACCGGCCATGCCACAGCATCCGCTTGGAATCACATGGACTTTTGCATTAGGGATAAGATGCAATACTTCTGCCGTTTTTTCGATTCCTACAAGAGCTTTTTGATGGCAATGCCCGTGTAGCCAGATTTCCAATCCGGCAGACTGGAATTTGTCCGGTGAGATATGCCCCTTATGCATTTCTGACAGGATAAATTCATCATAAAGCAGACAGTTCTTCGCGAGAGTTTGGGCTTCATCCCGTTCATTCGGCGACACCAAATCAGGATATTCATCACGGAAAGACAAGATACATGACGGCTCTATTCCCACGAGCGGACTCTCTTCGGTAATTACGCTTTTCAAGAGTGAGACATTCTTACATGCACATTTTTTAGCATACTTCAGGTCGCCTTTCGATATGGCAGCCCTGCCGCTTTCCACATGCCGGGGTATCTCCACTTCATATCCCAATAAAAGCAGCAGACGGGCAAATGTCAGCCCAAGCTCCGCCTCCTGGTAATTGGTAAATTCGTCCGCAAAAAGATATACCTTGCGCCCGGTTTGCCTTTTCCCGGCTTTAGCGTTCTCGCATTTGACAAGTTGTCTCATGGTGTGGCGACTGAGTGTGGGGATATTCCGTAGAGCTGAGAATTTTAGCAACCTTTTGATTATACAAGCGGACAATTCCCGGCTTGCAAAGAAATTATAAACGGGTGCTACAGTTGAGCCTAAGCGTTCAACCACAGCCATCCTTGCAACCATGAACGAACGGAACGGCATTCCTTTCGCATCATGCAGATGTTGCAGCAGTTCCGCACGGAGGCGTGTCATGTCCACGTTTGACGGGCATTCGTTCTTGCAACCTTTACAAGCCAAGCATGAATCCAACACTTTTTTCAATTCTGGAATCTCAAAGACGCTTTTCCTCTGTTTGGCTGTTCCTACAAAAAACTCGCTTTGCCAACCTCGTGTTAATATTTCACGGAGTACGTTGGCCCTCGCTCTTGTTGTTCTTGTCTCGTCATGCGATACCTTATATGCCGGGCAGAGTGTGCCGCCCATCAGATTGGACTTCCGGCAGTCTCCGGCACCGTTGCATTGTTCTATCGAGCACATCAGGGCGTGGATCTGGGTTGGTACGCCGCTTGCATGTTTCACCTTGCATTCGTCAAAGACCGCTTTCCAGTTGAAATATGTCCTGTCAAATGGCAGTTCACGTTCTATCCCGTATGGCTGGTTCACATCGAAGCGTAAGGATTGATCCATCGGGGGCGTGTTCACTATTTTCCCCATATTGAATACGTCGAATGGATCCCAACATAACTTCACATCACACATCAGCCGGAAGGTCTCATTTCCATAGAGCAAGGGAATGAACTCGCCGCGCAGTCGTCCGTCCCCATGTTCCCCGCTCAGGCTTCCCCTGTGTTTCTTTACCAAAAGAGCCGTCTCAGATGCCACTTTCCGGAACAGTTTCCGTCCCTCTTCCGTCTTGATGTTGAGGATAGGGCGCAGGTGCAGTTCCCCCGTGGATATGTGTCCGTAAAAGACACATTCCAATCCGAGCCTGTGCAACATTTCATTGAACTCGTGCAGGTAAGCGGGCAAGCGTTCCGGTGCTACGGCAGTGTCCTCAATCACTCCGATTGGTTTTGCATCGCCTTTCATTCCGCTTAACAGTCCAAGGCCGGCTTTTCGCAAGCTCCAGACTTTGGATATATCCTTTCCTTGTACTCTTGTACAGCAATAAGCCAGAGCGTTGCATCCATCCATCAACTCTTTTTCAAGAGAAAGGGCTTTCTCTTCCAATTCATTTGTGGTGTTTGCAGAAAGTTCTGCGACGAGAAGTCCGGCAGGCTCACCTACCACAAAGAACCTGTTGGATTGTTGTGCCACGTTCTGTCGGCTGAGGTCAAGTATGTGCCCGTCTATCAGTTCCACCGCATCCGGAGAATGCCGCAGGCAGACAAGGTTGGCAAGGTAACTCTTTTCGAGCGTGTCGCAGTGGATGCACAACGCCATTTTTTCCGTTTGGGGAAGCACGTCAAGACTGACTTTTATTTCTGTGATGAATGCCAATGTCCCTTCACTGCCGCAAAGCAACTTGCACAGGTTGATGCCGCGCGCTTCCAATGGTTTGGATTCATCTGTCAGATCTTCTATCACCTCGTCTATGGCGTACCCACAACTCCTGCGGCGCAAGGCCTTGTCAGGATAATTGTCCTCAATCAACCCGACAACGTGCCTGTTCAAGACGAAGTTGACTAATTGGGTATATATCTTTTGTATGAGTGGAATATCCTCTTTATCCGCTGTCCAGAACGCTTTGCCGAAACGTTGCTCCAGTTCGGCTACGGTATATTCTTTGAAATGTTCCTTTGTCCCGTCAGCGAGTATTCCGTCTGCTTCTAATATATGATGGCGTGTACTGCCATATATCAATGAATGTGAGCCGCAGGAGTTGTTGCCGAACATACCGCCTATGCAGCATCGGTTACTGGTGGATGTTTCCGGACTGAAGAAAAGCCCGTATGGTTTGCAGGCGATATTGAGTTCATCAAGAACCACGCCCGGCTGCACCCTTGCCCACCTTCCGCTGCCGTTTATCTCCAATATCCGGTTGAGATGTCGGCTTACATCTACTACAATACCATTTCCCACCACCTGTCCGGCAATGGACGTGCCTCCGGTCCTTGGGATAAGATGTGTTTTCTCTTCCCGTGCAACCTTTACAAGATGCTTGATGTCGGCTTCATCCTTGGGATAGGCCACACCTAAAGGCACTTCACGGTAGGCACTGGCATCGGTACTGTATGCTATCCGATGCAGGGCATCTGTATATATTTCGATTTGCATATCAGATTGTTTTCTTCTTTTTTATTGCTGATTAGACTTTGCAAGGTAACATGATACCGAGTTATTTCACCCGAATTGCCGAAGATGCAGGTTGCTTCTTATTTTGCACAAAATGATACCGCATGAAGCATAATCCACTTAATAATTGTGCCATTAACGCAATAATAGAAACAGTTAAAATCGGGTTTTGCTCATTAATAATAGACCTTTTACGATGTTCTTGGCATTTTGCAAGAACAGTTCTTTAGTCCATTGATATCCAAAAGGATTCCATCGTTGAGGATGTACTGTTATCATGATTTTGTTCGGTAATCGATTTTCATTTGCCGCTCGCATAATGTCCGATGTGGAATGAAATATCAGCCCTTCTTTTATCCATTGCTCCTGATAACCTTCAATCCTGTCACGCACACTCACCTTGTAGCCATCCCAACGGCGGCCGGTATCAGTCAGATAAAATGTGTTGCCAAAATCAACATCAAAATAAGGCTCGCCGATAATTCCAAGGTCTCTATAAGAATACTTCTTCCAAATGTCTTTGCTGTCGTATGGAGAACGAGGACTACCATGCATACATATTGTTTTAACTTCCACAATATTTCTAAGCTTGTTCAGATTCCTGCAAAAATCCATATAGGCAGAATCTATATTTCCTTTACATGTTGTTAGGCTTTCATAATGATAGCCGACTTCATGTCCTAAAGCAGCAATCCTTAATATCACAGTCTCGTCCCAACCTTCAGGTACAGCCCTAAAATAATACACGCCATGAATATCCAACGATGCCTCTAATTCAGCTGTGTGAAGTGAATTCACTGGTAATAAATCCACGTCGTGCCGAAGAACTATGGTTTTGCCGTGACATCCATTTCGTATGAAATCGTCAAACCGAATAAAACTATAACTACGTTGTAGCAAAGACTCTAATAATTGTCGGTAAGCTGTTATTGTGAAATCAATCATTTTTTGATTCTGAATTGTTTAAGTAACGAGGAATCCTCTTTCATTTCAGACATACTCTTAGGATAATTCTCCGTGAACCATACAAGGAAGTCGGTCAAATCAATTCGTTCCTTAAGCATTTTATCTCTTCTGTGAATATACTCTTGTTGAGATTGTTGCCCGGAAAGAATTCTAACCCCAATATTAATACCTAATTCCAAATCTGTTTTTGACTCAGATAAATTGTACATAAGAGAATAGTCTCTTTCAAGATGTCTTGTATAAAAGGTACTATTGTTATTAAAATATACCGATGGTACACCGAGCATAGCCGCCTCTTCAGACATTGTGCTACTTTCTCCCCATATAAGTTTGGCAAATGCAAGAACATCGAATATTGCATCTGGATCTGTCCGTAGTCGATATTGCTCTAATTCCTGCGGCAGATCTCCCTCTGAGGAAATGAAAACTTTACCATATTTGGCAAACTTTTTGACGGCTTTTATTTTCATCTCATATGGGATGCCTTTATGACCGATGTCATGGCTCGCATCCCATGACACAAATCTAACGATTGTGTAAATTTCATCCCGGTCAATGCCCAAAACATCTAAAACCGACACATTCGGTGTGAATCGGGATGGTACAAGGTATCCCAACTCATGATAGGTAGGTAGTTGTATTTCTTTCTTAGAAACAGAAGGGTGCTCATATTTACCGGTAAAAATTATATCGGTAAACGGTTCGTAAAGTCTTACCTGTTCAAAATTATAAGTATCTTCAAATGCAATGTGCGACTTTCCGACAAGTTTTGAAGCATGAGCAGCATAAGGTGAACCATGACTGAGAAATAGATCCGGTTTGAACTTTAAAGCGGTTATCCATTCTAAATAGTCAAATTTCAACAACCCCCACAATTTTGAAATTGTCGTTTTATATTTCTTCCCAAAAGATTTGTACTGAAAGTTATTCGCTTTTAGCAAATCAATTTCAAATTCCTTGTCCCTACAGGTGAATAATACATTATGCCCGCGCCTTATCATCTCGGAAGCATAGTTACGAAACAAATGTACATGCGCTGGATGTCCTATGTCAATCAATATGTTCATTTGATTGATTTTAATATTTTTATGCCTATTTTTCCCACATTATAAAGTACAGGATTAAGAACAGCCAAATAGCGACCGTCCTCCACCAGCATGCCTCCGAATTTTTTCTTAAAATCACGAACGCCATAACCCTCATCGGGTTTGCCTGCTCCCATCATATCAAAAACTGGGTATCCGTTTTGTGCTGCGAATTGAATTCCACCATATGTGGCAAGGGTAGAAGCGTGAATATTTTTATATAATCCGTCTTCTCCACAGGCAAACCATTCATATAATGGTTGTCCAGGAATTCCGACACATACAGTTCCCCCGACAATTTTATTATCGTACTCAACAAGTATTATATGCCCCTCCTTCATCTTGTTTAGACTCATGAAAAAAGATAGAGGAAATAATGGGGTCTTGACCTTTGTTTTGTATAGATTATCAAGAATACGGTAATATTCTATTATTTGAAACTCTTTTGGCTCTGTTACCAATGAAGCTCCGTCTCGCAATGTTACTTTGATATCTCGTTTACGGCTTTTCCCAAGATTTGAGTTGACGATGTCCTCAGATTTTGTATCAATTTGGAAATTAAGATGTGGAATCACTTGAAATCCTGATTGCTCAAAAATCGAATTAAATCTTGAATAGTTAAAGAAATTGCGAATCTCGATGTAAATAGCTTTACTGCTAAGATTATTTTTCAAAGACTTTAAAAGCAAGGTAATAGATGTCACATCAATATCATTGGCTAACAAGGGACCGGCATTTATAATAGCTCTCCTTGATAAATAGCCTTTTAATGCACCTTTTTCTTTCTGGATATAACCGACTATCACTCCCTTTAGAACGCCCTGTTTCTCAACTCCAAATACGAATGGTTCAAAGCATTCCTGTGTTGCGTAAAATTTGTAACATTCCAAAGACTGGAAGAACGATGCGCAATTGGATTCTTCCAATAACTTATGCCATTGGCTTTCATTAAATTGTCTTATGTCTGACAGAACTTTCATTTATTCTTCTTTTATATCATCCCAAATGTATACACAATATGGACACATACCATCATTTTCAATCACAGACATCATCTCACACCAAGGTATGCGCCACAATGAGCACACGATTTACAGAAATGCTTGTTTGCCATAATGTCTATTACCTTTTGTTGTCTTGTCGAGAGACAATCATAGCCTTCTGCAATCAGCCTTTTGGAAATGCCGATAGCTATTTTATCGTTGTCATCGGATTCATCGAGTATGCCAATATCAATGAATTCTTGCAGGAATCCTGTAAAATCTTCATCTCTAAAATCAAATTCTTGAACCATATTTATCCATATTATATTTTTTTGCATCGAAATACTGCATTATAAACATCCAATACCCGTTTGGCAACAAGATTATTTGTCAATTGTAACTCTACTATACGCTTCCGCCCGTCTGTACATTGGTTTAAATTCAATGCAAGTTCTAATTTCTCGGCAACATCTTTTTGGGCGAATGAGCAGATATAATGCCCTGAGAGATTGCCTAAAACGGTTTCGACGTCGCCTACGCTGACAGACACAATAGGCAACCCACAAAGCATGGCTTCCTTGCTTGGCAAGACATCCCATGCCAACGCAACCCACATAACCTAATCCAAAAATTGAAATATTCATTATGATTTTTTTTACTTTACATTCATATCTGTTTGAGATTCTGGTGCAACATCAATATCAGAATCTGTCATGTTCAATTCGGCAGCCACACTCCCAACCATGCTTGCGGCAACAGCAGCAAGGGAAGAGTTGAATCGATCCATGTAGCTATTGCTGAAACATCCAACAAGAATCTCACTTTTTTTAGAGTTTATGAGATTTCGCAATCCCGTGGTTGTTTTTTTTATACTAATCATTGTTCCTCCCTTGTCTGTTACTGCATATCTTTGGGGGGTAGTGTCACTTGTTCTTAACCTTGCGGGTTTTGTGCTTTTTTTTGCCATTTTGAAAATAAATTGTATAAGCTATCTGCTATAAACAGCATGATTCTGAATTCTTTCTCTTTTAAAACAAATCCATTGGATAAGTTGGATGTAATACACATAAATCCCAACAATTTTATTGTTTCTTGAGTCCTAATCAATGGAATTATAGGGATTACAAGTTCACTGGCATACGGAAGATGAGATTGTGCATAGCACATTTGACTTGAAGATTTATAGTTTTTATCGTTTAAAACATCGTTATTTACATAATATATCCGATTTGCATTATCGATTATGTAATTGATGATAGCCCTATATGCAGTATTTTGTGAAACCAAATGTCGTGTTCTTTGATATAAATCCTCATTTCTGTTTGCATCCCAAAAACTGTTCGTATCTCTAAATGAATTTCTGAGTTCCAAGTCATCGAGAACCTGTCGATTGTAAATATCAGCTTCTTTTGTAGCAACTTTAATAGACACACTATAGACCCTCCCGGAAGAAGTGTTATCCAAATGTTCAAACGCCTCCTTTAGCCTTGTACAAAACAACAGCATTTCTTTTTGTAGAGTTTCCTCATTTATGTTGTCTTTTCTGTTGATTTTGTTTATAGCCGAAAAAGGTTCTATCAAACAATAAATAAATGATAGGTAGTCTCTGAATCCTGATATTGTGTTTTTTAGTTCATTAATCTTCGTTTCTTGTTGGCTAACAAATTTTTCCTTGTTGTCGAATTCTTTACTTACTTGATTAAGAAACATCCGCCAAAGTATCAGACTACTAATTATGAAAGTACCCAAGATTATAATCCATAACCATAGAGGTTCGATAGTCGTAAGAGTGCGTCCAGTCAATGTGCATATTGCAGTCAAGACATTTACGCACAATAAAGCTATACTCCTATATTTCTTTAGAAATGTAGCCTTTAGAATTTCTTTTATTACATGATTCATCTTATTTGTCTACAATCGGTATATGAACTGGTGTTGATGGATAATTACCCTTCTTAACCATTCCTTTTAAATCATCAAAAGTCAAGTTGCAAAACTTATCTGAAATGTAATGGATGTGAGAACGTCCACCTTCCTTTCCGGCTTCTTTCCCTTTTAATCCTTTAAATGTTTGTAAAAAGCAGTGCCAATGTCCGTCTTTTTCCAAAATACGTACTATTAGCACATTGGCTTGTTCAATCATAGCTTTCACTTCACCATCTGTGAGTTTTTCCCCTCCAATCTTCTCAACAGAGCCATCATCATTAAGATAAGCAAATTTTGGAAGCTCTTCCAATGAATAATTTTTAGGCGTACCCTCGAACCGAAAATGGCTGAAACTATATCCTTGTTCTTCTGCGTTGTAGAACAAATTGCTTAACTGCTCAATCGTAAGTTTAGCACCTTTGAGTAGTCGTATTTGCTCTTTCTTCTTTAAATCCTTTGTCAACAATTCAATGAAAGAGGAAGAAACAGGATTATCTGTTATCATATTTTGGAGTTGTTTCGCACTTTCCTCAATACTTCTTTTTGTTACTATATATTTTTCTGCCACAGAAAACTCTTTATCGGTTTCTTTTCGATGCATCTCTTCCATTACATTGAATATGACACTGGCATGATAGCGGATAAACTCCTTGCTGAATGACACTCTTTCCATATCGGGAAAAATGTTGCCGACAATCGTACTCCCATTGTTTGAGTCATATTTTACTTGCATGTCTATTTTATTCTAAGATTATCCAAAATATTTGTGTAAATAGCCAATATCTTTTTAGCTACTAATTCATTTGTAAGTCCGAGTTGGATGATACGTTTACGCCCATCGGTACGTTTGCCAAATGTAAATGCTTTATTGAGACTGGCTGCAATATCTTGCGGGGTAGCCTTACATATATATGTTCCTTCGGTCAATCCACAAACATCTTTCACATCGCCAACATCAACGGAAACAATGGGTGTACCACACAACATGGCCTCTTTTATTACTTGAGGTGAACCTTCGTTATGAGAAGTCATCAGCAGACAGTCCACAGCATTAAAAATGAAATTGACCTCTTTCCGCGAATAACCTTTTAATTCAAGAATTCTCGCATCAGATATTACATGTATAGCATCCTTAGCTAATTGAGGATTCTTCACTTCACGATCGAATGCACCGGCAAAGGCCACGACCTTCTCACTTTTTCCCCAACCAAGTTTTGCTCTTACAACCTCTTTGTTCATTGGCACAAACATCTTCTCATACGCACCACAAGGAATGACAGACACATTGCGTTTGATGTTAGCTATCTTGCACAGAGGGTTGCTAACGATGATGTTCCAAACGGCTTTGTACATAGCTATTCTTGACAGGAATAGAATCAATCCTCCTTTATGAATATCACTTCCATGATAAGTCACAATCGCAGGTATTTTTTTCTGCAATGTAGCAAACAAACCGGATAGGCCATAATGGGCATGAACAATATCCGGACGAAACTCCTTTATCATTCTTTTTAGTGCAGGTAGGTTTCTCAAATAACCTAACGGCCCTTTTCCAACAACACCGAAATATTCAAACTCTACACCGAGTTTGCGTATGGAGTTCACTTGCTCAACTACAAATGGAGAAAAATGCCCCATATTAAAATTGGCGACTATCAGTACTTTCATCTTCGGCAACTGTTTTATTAAGTTGCCAAAGAGCAGTCTGACAATTTGTAAATCCCTTTATACCAAGTGATTATTGGGTAATTATTTTATTATCAGTCATAATATATAGACTTTTTCCATTTTTTCGGCGTTCGAGTTTGTCTTTATGGCGTATTTCTATATCATACTCTCCACCGGTGCGTCCAATAAGAATCTGCTTCATTGCATTCTCCTCCTGAAGTGTATAATCACCAGTAGGAATTACGGTAACAATGAGCTTAGAATCCTCCACTTCAACTTTATATCCGTCGATGTGAATGTCTTTGAATGCGTTGTGCAGACTGACTTCGGAAATATAAAACCCGTTTTTGAGTTTAACCATATTTGATTCACGTCCCTGCAGACTTCTAATTACTTGGCCGTTATGAATGGATGAATATGATTTTTCCAAGTCAAGGTCAACAACGTCTCCAAGCTCGTACCGAATAAACGGGAAAGCCCGTCCCACCAAATCAGTAACCAATATTTTGCCGCTTGTTGGAGATATCATTTCGTCGGTTTCAACATATGTGCCATAGCCACATTTAAAACCATTGTCGTCCCACAAACTCCGGTAGCCGCTTACGCACCCGTCAAAAGCTCCATAAGAATCAAGGATCTTACACTTCAGCGTTTCTTGAATAAGCGATGCATAGGCATTTGCCAATACGTCGCTTGTGGGGAATATAGCCTTAATATCAAGCTCATCCTGCAGATTATTCTCTTTCACATACTTTGCAAAGAGGTAGATGACCGAGGCATAGCCGTAGATGTATTTGATATTATGCGAGCGTATGAATTCAAAATAGCGGTGCATCTCCTCTTCGTTTATTCCAGTCGATCCCATGGCATTCTTCCCTATTACCCGATAATAGACTTTGTGCATAAAAGAATGGGTAGCCGCAGCACTGATTGAAGAGCCGCCCATAGCAATAAACTGGTCGCCATAATGGTAATCGGCTGATTGTCTTTCAAAGATATTGAATGCGTTAGTCATGCTCCATGATTTGTTGTCGCATAAATATCTCATAGGGGTTCCGGTACTCCCACCTGTCGCCCCTTTATGATGAGGGTGGCGACTCAAATCGCGTGGCACAAGGTCATCATAGTGAGTTCTGATTATATCCTTGGTGAGTATAGGGAGGAAAGTTAGGTCTTTTAGGTTTTGGAAATCGCCTGGCTTCAGTCTTAACTCATGGAACAAGTTCGTGTAATATGGTATTTGCTCATAAGCATGTTTTAGCCTCGCTTGCATAAGAGATGTTTGCCATTGGAGCACACGCTCAGGTGTCCAACAAGACATCTCCTTTACCAGCCTGTAGTAACGACTTATGGCAGTCCCGAATTTCATGTCGGCGACTGGCATTACAAAATTCAAAATTATAGATTCTTTTAACTTACTCATATGTTTTAGCTATATACGCTCATAATCTTATTTCGAATATTAGACCACGAGTATTCCTTCAAATTTTCCGTTCCATTTCTCATGATAGATAGAGATTTATCACTTTCCTCTACTGCTTGAATCATCGCTTTTGCCAAAGACTCGCTATCATCGCTTGGAACAAGAATGCCGGTTTTGTTATCATCTACAAGATATGGTACGCCGCCGACATTACTTGAAATGACCAAGAGACCATATCTCCAGGCTTCCAGTACTGACATCGGCTGATTGTCAATCCGAGGCATTGAGATAAAAATATCGTTCCGTTGAAGATATTCTCCGATTTCTGAGTTAGGAACTTTCCCAACGAATTTTACGTCCTTAATATTCTCGTCAATCACATACTGTTCCAGTTTTTTTCTTAAGCTGCCATCTGCCAGCACATCAAGGGTTGCTTCAGGCAACGAATCCTTCACAATTTTGAATGCTCTCAGTATGCACTCTATATTGTAGATTGGCTCGTGAGAACGAACGCTGATAAACTTGGGGTTAACGTCAGAACGCCTAAACCGGATTTCATCTTTTTGTCCTAAGATATTTGGAATAATTCTATATTTATATCCAAACTTCTTAAATATTTCAGCGAGGAAGCCTGACAGAACTATATTTTCATCTGTCGCATTCATGTATCGACGCACCGCCCAATCCCATTTCTTGAAGAACTTTTCACCGCCTCCGCCATGATAAGTCAAGACCAGTCGCTTGTTTAGTTTCTTGGCGACATGACATGCTAAAATAGCCGGATAGAAACCAAGGTAGGAACAGCAATGCACATGAATTACATCATAATCCCGAGCCGTCTTTTCCAACGAGGAAAAGAAGCTGATGCGTTTTATAGGACTGGCCTTAGTAGAGAAAATTTCGACATCAAAACCATCTTCCCTCAAATGCTTGGCTAAGAGCGTCACCTGTCCGGAGATTCCCCCGTTCTTATCATTATAATTGGCAACAATAAGAATTCTCATAAATTCGTTACATATTTGTTGTTATGCGCTAAGAACTATCCTTACCCATTCTTAGGGCGTACTATAGATGTTTTTCATGAACATGATATTGCTGTCATCCTTTATGGTGTCCATGAGTATGCGGTAATAATCACCTTTACACGGATGTTGAAGAAGAGGCATACCTGTGTATTTCTTATCAAAACGCTGGTTTACCTGTTTTTTGTCCACTGACGTTAGTGCATGGGCAAACGTGCATAGTTCACCGTTGGGACCAAATGGTAAGGGCATTATCGAATACCCTACGTGCGTTTCCTAAAGAAAAGTATCGCACAATGCCAGGCTTTCTTCTTGCGAGATAGAGCCTTCATCCAAAAGCAAGAGTATAGTCTTCTGAATGTATATGTTAAGTTTGGCAGTCGCTGTCCGATATAGTTTGTAATACTCTTCACCAATCGTATCGAGGAAAGAGCCTCCCATCAGTTTTGCGCCAATTCCTTTCAGCAATTTTGAAACAGCGTTTTTGTGGTTCTTATACTCTGCCTCGCCAAGATAATAGATGAACAACTTGAAAGTGTAATCATACATGCACCCACGTATTTCCTCAAAAGAAAGCTCATTGTTTTGCACATACTTCTGTAACTCAAGCCTCCTAACTTTCTCGGTAAAGGCGTTTAGTTTGCTCATGCTCTTATCAACAGCAAGGTTGATTAGCACGCTATCCAACCGGGAAAGTGGTAATTCGCGTATATCCATAATAATCCGATTATATAATTGGACGAATCTCCAAGCTTTGATTAATATTCTTCTTGTAACTCCGTAGAAAAAAAAGAAAGGAACAATGCCAGCATAGTAAGTGGCATCAAATTCAATGTTTGTCCATTATAGAATAGATAATCAACAAATACTACCCCAAAAAGGACATAGTTGAATCTGCTCCTGTTTGACAAGAATGTACAGAGAAAGGACAGGATATAAAAGGTAATACCGACAATTCCTAATGTGAAAAATGTACTTACTATGCCTGTAATATTTCCTCGGCTTTGTATTCCCCCGTAATAGGTGGCATTCGAATAAATATCCTTGCTCGCATATGTCATGTATTCATTTCCCCGGCCAAACATAACATTTTTTCCATCTTGTGAAAATTGTTCCAACATCCACGTTAACGCACCAAGTCTGCCAACCCCGGTTTGAACACCTGCATGGCTTTCATCAATTCCGGCTGTATATTTTAAGCCATAATTGATTGCATATTCAGGATCAAATGTACCCCAAACTTTATTGTCCGGATTGAAAGTGGGAGAGATTCGGACTGCCAAATAAAACAATAGGGGAGCGGCTGCAAGCACTACGATTATTTTTTTTACAAGGCTTTTACGATAGACGTACATGGACAGGACACAGAACAATACTGGAAACATAATCCAAACTGCTCTTTTGCCTGCCGCAAATCCCAATATGAGTAATCCGAAAGCTAATAGCCAGTCCTTTCGTGAAAAATCCATGTCTGTCTTCAATGCAAGCCACATCAATCCCAATAGAGGAAACGATGTGCCAGAACCTCCACCTCGAATACCGCTCATTGAACCTACCCATCCTTCTAAGAAGCCTCCAAGAATTACCATTTTGGCTATTGATAAAACAATCTGTATAAGTATCAAATCTTCAAAAAGCCAAAACCAAGCATTTGCGTTTTGTTCATCCTCCGAATTTGCCTTGAGCATCAGCATGAGAATAAGAAAAGGTATTAATAGCTTGGATAACAGCGAGAAAACCAGCAGGAAGTTGTCATGATTAATAAAGATGGAAGTTATTACATAATAAAATATATATAGACAAATGAAACAGAAAACTTTAGGGAACACTTGGAAGAAATGATTTAAAGCTCCTTTGGCTGACTGCCATACGCAAACACCCAACAATCCAATCCGATAAGCATTACGTCCTGTTGCTCCCATGAGATCATCTATGACTCCACCCAAAAACAACATGATAATTAACATCGGTATCATGTTTCCGCGATACTTCCACAATAACCCAACCAAAGCAACAAGGCATAACCCATTATAAGCATAGTATTGCCATGAAGCAACGTTCGTATAGAAAATCTGTCCCATTAGAGTTATATTTCAACTTCAACATATTCCTCTTTTGTAGGGCAAGGCCAAAAGCAAAAGAAATAATATAGAAATAAAAAATCTTTTTTTATCCTTTTGATGAATTCATCAGGAATATTTAATGCACTTTGGGTTCTGTGAATTATTTTATATGTTCTGTAGATGGGAACCGGCAAATAAATGAGCATTGGGATCAATGACAGATATACAACGGAATTTATCAAACAGAGATGCAATATCCAATAGGAATAATTAGAAGATAACAATAACATTTGAGCTTTGATATTGAAGAAATGTTTTCTTGCAAGACGTGCGGAATATCGTACAGTTTTCAGACTTGTCGTACGAATTGCATAATACTGTGTATAATGGTTAACCCATATTTTCCCTTTTCTGCAAAGAGGAACCCCCAATGAAGTCAGTCTGAGTCCCAAATCAAGATCTTGGCTTTTCTTTTGGCAATTATCCATTCCTCCTGTTTTTTCCCAAAGTTCCTTACTGATAACGAACAAGCCACCTGTGGTCTGCTCGAATTGGTCTATTCCTTCTTTGAATTTCCTACGGACTTTGGATTCGACATAATTCCATGACTTGTCGTGCAATATATCAATCTCTATACCGGAAACAAAGGGATAGATAAGTTTCTCGTCTTTATCCACAATGTCTTTGTAAAATCCTGGGAAAAGTTCCATATCCCCATCCAAAAAAAACAATATGTCACCTTTAGCCTCTTTTGCACCGACATTACGTCCAATGGCTGCATTACATTCACCCGTGATTAAAAGTATCCTGTTGGCGGCATTCTTTTTTGCTATTGACAAACTATCATCTGTTGACTTGCTATCAACATATATTATTTCATAGTTTGCCAATTCCTCTTGTCTCGCAAAATAATGAATGGCAGAAAGGCATTTGTCCAGTCGCCATCCTTCGTTTTTCCCAATTACTATAAATGATACCATTCTATTTTTCAATAAAGCAGCCTTTCTGCATATATATTTTTCTGAAAGAGTGACTTTCTGCTATATCTTTAAACATACGCTTGATAGTCTTAAAACGTTGAAATATGCTAACATTGCGATATGTACAGATCTGAAACATAAATTTGAACGTGTAATAAGCCCGCATTTGTTCTAATCTTAATACGTTGTGATAAAATACCAAATGATTGATATATAGTTTGTATATCTTTCCATTAGGTGTGAGAATACGGTCTTCACGATCATGACAAGCATAGCAAGTAGGACATATTCCTATTTTGTATCCGTGATATAAAAATCTCTGTATCAGATTGGTATCTTCACCATAATGGGGGAATGCGGGAGAAAATAAGCCAACGTCCAATAATGCCGAACATCGTATAAGCCAATGGGCTGCCATTACAAAGGAGGTCTCGTATATTTCATCAAGAGATGATTTCATGGCTAAATCATTCAGAAATTTCGGACTGAATTTAGGAGAAGAGGAATTTAACAAGAAATTCTTATCAAGAGCATTTCCCTTACCATTTAATTGTATGGGAGAACATATACCAAATTGAAGATTTCTATTCATGATTTCAATGAGGATTTCAAATGTATTGGGATATACCCAAGCGTCTTGATTAAGAAGGTATATATGTCTTGCGTCTTTCATTCCCAAGGCTTTCCGTATGCCTATATTATTCGCTTTCCCAAAGCCTATATTTTCATTGGAACAGATTAATTCTACTTGCGGAAACTCTTGCTTTACAATTTGTTGTGTATTATCCGAAGAATGATTGTCCACAATGATTACATAGGGGAGTATTGAAGATGCAAATACGCTTTGCAAACAATGTCTAATCCATTTTTCTCCGTTATATGTAACAATGACTACATAGAGCTTATTGTTGGAATCCATGTTGTTTCTATATTTTACGTTTTCTAAAAAACTGCAAATGATAATGCTTTGAATCGATGTATGTAATAATAACAAAAGCCATTAAGCCAATGAATAATCGGACTTTTAAGCTAAGCATAAGAAATGAGGCCGTTGTCATTAATATAAATAAGATGATAATGATATATTCTGCGTTGACAACGAGTGACGTACAAAAAGTATGTATGTGCCTTTTTGTATAGTTATAAAGGATTAGATACTGGAACATATCATACAATACGATAGCACAACCTAATCCAAGCAGTCCTAAATGGTTTTGAACAGTAAACAGCCACCCGATTGCTACAAAAAAAGAAAGAATCATTATCAAGGAATGTAGATAGGTCTTATTGTTTATCAATGGCCAAAATCCACGAAGTTGGGTAGCTGATTGTAAATAGCCTGAAAAACATAAGAAAGGTATAAGGTAAAAACTTTGAAGATATGCTTCTGTGCCCAATACGAGGCATATTTCATACGAGAATAATGATACAAAACATCCTACGCTAAGAATCACAAAAGAAATTGTACTGCTGTTCTTCCTTATTTCAATAAAGAATGAAGGTTTATGTATGTTCTCGTACATTAAAGGACGCCACGCATTCATTAATGCGCTCTTAAACATTGTTGTTAGCGAAGTTATTCGAGTGGCAAAAGAATATAGACCTACAACAGAAACGGTAAATAGTATCTCGGTAACTTTTCTAAGTGTCGGTAACCATATTGCCGTTATAATCATTCCAGGAATTAGCGGTATGGCATAATTAAATATCTTTTTTGCGTCATGTCTATCAAATGAGAGCGATAAGAATTGTTTTGACAGATGTGCATTCAGACACATTCCAACAACTGTTCCTGTTATATGTCCATATAATATTCCCACAATTCCCGTTTTGCACACTAAAATATAAATGATTGTCGATATTACCCTGAGTAATATTGCAATGGCATTAATCACTACGTATGCTTTTGCTTTTTTTATATAACGCGGAATGACGTTCAAGTAAGAAGCGATGCCATCAAGTGAAAGCCATAAAATACCAACACGTAGAACTTTCCGTAGATTCATATCATTGAGATAGAATCTAAGAATATAATCTTGGGAAACTAAACATAATGAAATAACGATTATAGTAGAAATGGCGGTCATCCATAATCCTGTAGAAATAAGTGCTTTTTGTTGGTACAAATTTTCTTTCTCATAGAAGTATCTTCCTATGGATGTATGGAACTCCAAATTAATAAGATAGACGATGAAATTAACCAAAGTAGTTACTAATTCTATCTGTCCGAATTCGGAAGATTGGAACACTCTGGCATATATCGGTACAAGGAAAAATCCTATAAATTTGCCGATTAACGGCAGAATACCGTATATGGATATGTTCTTGAAAAATTGGTTCACGATATTTCAATATAGAACTATAAAAAATCTGCACATAAGATTAATGGCTCCTTTTCCCCCGGAACAGTATGTTGGCGACTGCCCCCCAAAAGTACCGCCAATCCGTGCGGAATGGATGCTTCAAGTAGGCTTCCGTGTAGCGGCGTTCCGACTCCTGCACCTCTTCGATGGTGCGGGGAGTCTGCTTGTCATAGTAGAACGGTGGCAACAGACCGGGCTTTGCCTTTGTGCGCAGTGCCTGCATCTCCGGGGTGTAGAGCGAGAAATAGTGTTGCGACAACGGTCGTACCCCAACCAGCTTCATATCGCCCTTCAGCACGTTGAAAATCATCGGCAGTTCGTCAAGCCACATCTTGCGGAACAGCTTGCCCCAGATGTTCACTCGATAGTCATCAGCAAATTTTCCTCCTTCCTGCAAGGCGTTATGCTCGTATATGTAAGGCTGGAGATATTCGGAATAGGAATACATGGTGCGGAACTTGTAAACCCCAATCAGCTTGCCGTCTTTTCCCACACGTCTCAACTTGATGAGCGGTGCGCCTGTCGGCTGGTCGTTCCAAATAGGTGTCTTGATTTTACGGGCAAGGACGAAGAACTCGCCGTGGCGAAACTCTTCATCTATCACCTCGAAGCCTGCGCGATACATCCGTCCGAGGATTTCCACCCGGTTGTACGTGCGGTTCTTCCCTTTGGTCACGGCGAAATAGATTTTTTTCAGCCCCGGCATCTTCGCACAGAAACGGTGCCACAGGTAGTGAAGAAGGTATATCGCCCAGTTCAAACCGGCAGGGTAGGTTTTCAATATGAGTTCCTTTTTCAGAACCGCCGTGCGGCAGTGGCACCACAAGTAGCCTCCTTGTGCCAGTTCCTCATTGGCCCGGTTGAGCAGGGTGTTCAGATGGCGTATACGGTTCAGATGCCGTTTGGAAATGAACACCTGTGGATGGCGTTCTCTGTATTGCGACAGGGAATTGCCATCATCGGTGTCTATGATAACCGTACTTTGGGCAAACTCAGATTTATGAGCGTCTATCCACGCAAGCGATTCGTCCAGATCCATCCGCTTGGTGGCCGTGAAGATGCGGAGGATGTCCTTGTTCTCCACTTCCGCATCCTCAATCTTCGCGCCTTTCTCAACTCCGCGCTCCGTATAGTCGGTGGGAATCTCCGGCTCATAATAAAATGGGATGCGTGAACGACGGTGGGGGCTTATTGCTGTCATGTCACAGGTTGGATTGGATGGCGTTGCAAACCGTGTCAATATCCTCCGTGTTCAAATAGGGATGCATGGGAAGTGACAATACCGTGTCGCACAGTTGACGTGCAACAGGGCAACTGTTTTCAGGATAGCCCAATTCGCGATAAGCCGTTTGGCTATGCATAGGAGTCGGATAATAGACCATCGAAGGGATTCCTGCTCCTTTCAATGCGGCCTGCATCCTGTCCCTTTCTTCCCGACTACCCAACTGGATGGTATATTGTGCCCAACTGGAAAGGAAGCCATCAGGAACGACCGGTGTCTTTACCTTTCCGGCGAGCCGTTCGTCATATTTCCTTGCCGCCTCGTTCACGGCATCAAGCTCGTAATCGGCAAACGTTTTCAGCTTGACTTGCAGGATAGCGGCCTGCATCGTATCGAGGCGTGAGTTCATGCCAATGCGCACGTTGTCGTACTTGAAAGAGCCTTTGCCGTGGACACGCAGCGAATCGGCGAGCGCAGCCCATTCATCGTTATCAGTAAATACGGCTCCGCCATCCCCATAGCATCCGAGCGGCTTGGCCGGGAAGAAACTGGTGGTGCTGATGTCACCGAAACTGCAATTGCGTTTCCCGTTGATGGCACCACCGAAGCCTTGTGCGCCATCCTCCAATACCAGCAGTCCATATTGTTCCGCCATTCGGCGTATTTCTGGATAGTTTGCGGGCAGGCCGAACAGATCCACGGCAATGATGATCTTGGGAGTCAGTTTCCCGTCAGCCAGTACCTGCCGGATGTTCTTTTCCAAATCGAAGACATCTATATTGAAAGTGTCCTTGTCCACATCCACGAATACCGGTGTGGCACCCTCGAACGAGACGACCTCTGCCGACGAGAAGAAGGTGAAATCGGGAACGAATACGGCATCGCCCGGTCCGATTCCCCATACTTTCAAGGCAAGCGTAAGGGCATCCGTGCCGTTGGCGCAGGTGATGCAGTGCTTCACTCCCACGTATGCGGCCAGTTGCCGTTCCAGTTCCTTCACTTGCGGCCCCATGATATAGGCACTCGATGCTGCCACGTCAAGAAGTGCCCGGTCTATGTCTTTTTTCAAGACTTGGTATTGTTGCTTTAAATCTCTGAATTGCATGATGAGTCAAATTTGTTCAAGTTCATTTTCTTCCGTCATCCGGTAGCGGCGGCCACATCCGCAGGAAAGCGTTTTTTCTTCCAGTCGTTTTCCGCATTCACATACCCAGCCGATTTGTCGGGCAGGAACACCTGCCATCAGCGCATAGTCTTTCACATCTTTGGTGACCACGGCACCGGCGGCAATCAATGCGTTGCGGCCTACGGTATGCCCGCACACCACCGTACAGTTGGCACCTAAGGAAGCCCCCTCCTTGATTAGGGTCTTGGCATAGACTCCATGGACGGGGAAATGAGCGCGGGGCGTGGTGACATTGGTAAACACGCACGAAGGGCCGCAGAATACGTTGTCCTCGATCTCCACGCCCTCATAAACGGATACGTTGTTCTGGATGCGGACACCGTTGCCTATTTTCACATTGTTTCCGATGTTGACATTCTGCCCCAACGAACATTTGCCACCCAAGGAAGCACCGCTTTGGATGTGGCAAAAATGCCAGATCTTGGTGCCGGCTCCGATGGTCACGCCCTCATCCACATAGCTGGAGGGGTGTACGAAATAGTCCTTGTCGGTCATCTTCCTATAAAACTTCGATGTTGCTCTTGTCTTGAAGGTTCTTTGTCACGTTCTTGGTGTCGAAGATGGCCTTTGCGTGGCGTTGCACGAACTCGTAATCCACATTGGAGTGGGAGGCGGTGATAATCACAAGATCCGTGCTCTCAACCAATTCTGTGGTCAGTTCTTTCTCTCCCTCATAGACTTTTCCGTGTTCGCGGAATTTGGGTATGTACGGGTCGTAGAATACCGTATCGGCACCCTCTTTTTGCAGATTCTCGATGACACGGATGGCGGGCGACTCGCGGTAATCGTCGATGTCCTGTTTGTAGGCGACACCGAGTACCAATATCTTGGAGCCGTTGAGCGACTTTTTGAAACGGCGGTTCAGCATATCCCCTGCACGGGACACGCAGTATTCCGGCATACGGTCGTTGACCATCATCGAGGCTTCGATCATGGAAGTATGGAATCCGTATTCGCGTGCTTTCCAACTGAGGTAATAGGGGTCGAGCGGGATGCAATGACCACCGAGGCCGGGACCGGGATAGAACGCTGTGAAGCCGAACGGCTTAGTCTTGGCGGCTTCGATGACTTCCCACAGGTTGATGTTCATGCGGTTGCAAAGGATGGCAAGCTCATTTATCAGACCTATGTTGATATTGCGGTAGGTGTTCTCAAGGATTTTTGTCATTTCCGCCACGGCAGGAGAGGAGGCGCGGAAAACCTTGTTCTGCAGCACGGCCTCGTACATGGCTGAAATCACCTCGCTGGCATCTTTGCCCAATCCTCCAACCACTTTCGGAGTGTTCTTTGTCTTGTAGATGGCATTGCCCGGATCGACACGTTCCGGCGAAAAGCCGAGATAGAAGTCCTCTCCGCATTTCAAG
Organism: Parabacteroides sp. KHUB-02; assembly: GCF_056640955.1. NCBI lineage: Bacteria > Pseudomonadati > Bacteroidota > Bacteroidia > Bacteroidales > Tannerellaceae > Parabacteroides > Parabacteroides sp. KHUB-02. The sequence continues at coordinate 3,857,730 of NZ_JBWQEV010000001.1, forward strand.
CCGGACGATTCGAGGATGGGCTTAATCAGCTCTTCCGTTGTTCCGGGATAGGTGGTGGATTCCAATACCACCATCATGCCCTTGTGCAGATACTTGGCAATGGACTTGGCGGATGACTCCACGTAGCTGATGTCCGGCTGTTGGTGGGCGTCAAGTGGGGTCGGCACACAGATGGCGACGAAATCCACGTTTCTTATAATGCTGAAATCTGTCGTGGCAGAAAGTTTACCGGTCTTTACAAGTTGTGCGAGGTCTGAATCAACGATATCCCCGATGTAATTATGCCCTTGGTTCACAAGGTTTACTTTCTCTTCTTGTACGTCAAAGCCGATGGTTCTGAATCCTGCTTTCGCTTTCTCTACGGCCAACGGCAGACCTACATAACCGAGTCCGACAACTCCCGCGACAATTTCCTTGTCCGCAATTTTTTTCAAAAGTTCTTCTTTCATTTTCTGATTAAAATATTTTTTATTACGCTTGTTTCTTCATGTGTCAACCTGCCATTCAAGAAGGTATCCAAATTGGTCTTTGAATGAATATCCATACCTCCGATGTCATACCAACCTTGTCCTAATAGCGTATGGGATTTCTTTCGGACACTTTTCCCGTAACCCCCAATAAGCGAAGGCAAGTTGAGTTGGAACTCCACGTTCATCTCTTTCAGTTGCCGGTAGTTGCTTTCGTCCATGTAGCTGTACCGTTCCGGATGCGCCAAGACGGGTGTATATCCTTTCGACTTGATGCGGAGCAGGATGTTGCTCAGTCCCATCGGGGGGGTGAAGTAGGATGTTTCCACCAATAGGTGTTTCCCGTTCTTGCCCAACGGCAAGAGATCGTTCTTATTTAATCGTTCCTCAAAAAGATTGTCGAGCATATTCTCGGAAGCGAGATGCAGTGCGATGTTTCCTTGATAAGCGGTTTTCAATTCCTCGAAACGGGCTTTCAGAGCGGATGTCGTATTTGGCATATCCTCCATGATATGCGGAGTCAGCCAGACCTCTTTTACACCCAACTGTTCATAAAGGGATAGGATTTGCAGGCTCTCTTCCATTGTCTGCACGCCGTCATCCACTCCGGGGAGCAGATGGCAATGCCAGTCGGTAAATCCCCGGAAGATTCCGCTGTCGGCAAGGCTGATACGTTTTCTGAAAAGCCACATCCTTATATTTTGTTATTCTTCTTTGGTATAGCCGGCATACCCGTAGTGATATCCGTACTTGTAGCCGTAGCGTCCGCTACCACCATCCGTACCGTTCAGAACGATAGACATGTTCCTGTATTTCTTGTCGGTGTAGAACTTCTCAATCTCCGGCAACATGCCCCGGTCGAGCAGACCGGCACGGACGATGAAGAGGGTGATATCCGCCAGCATGTTGATGATGGCGGCATCGGCCACGATTTCCACCGGCGGGCAGTCGATGAAGATATAGTCATACTCCTTGCGCAGGTCGTTTACCAGTTGCTCCAACCGTTCTGCGAACAGCAGTTCGGTGGGGTTGGGTGGTATCATGCCTACGGGAATGATGTCCAATTGGCCGTTCTCCGGCTTGCGGACGATTTCTTTCCAGGTCCTCATCTCTCCGATAAGGTAATTGGAGACGCCTTCTTTGGGGCTGCCCACATATTCGCTGAGCGAGCCTTTTCGTAGGTCGAGGTCAATGGTAATTACCTTCTTTCCCTTGATGGCGAGGCTGGTGGCGAGGTTGAACGTGATGAATGTCTTGCCACTGCCCGGATTGGCCGAGGTAAGCATGATGACATTCGACTCCCGTTCCTTCCCCACGACAAACTCCAGATTAGTGCGCACCACACGGAATGCCTCGTTGATGACATTGCGACTCTTCTCCTTGACCACGATTGCACACTTATTCTCTTTTGTCTTTGTTTTACGATCATACCATCTGCCCTTCTTGCGGAAGGCAAGCGGTATCTCGCCCACGAAGGGAATGGTCATATTCTCCAGATCCTTACGACCACGGACAACGGTGTTCATGTTCTCACGGATGAAGATGATGGCCACGGGAATGAGCAGTCCCAAGGCGAAAGCCACCAAAAGGATATTTTTCTTTACCGGTGCGGTGGGTATCATGCTTCCGCCCGGCATGGTGATGATACGGGTGTTATAAGCGGTGAACGCCTGCGACAGTTCGTTCTCCTCACGTTTCTGCAGAAGGTAAAGGTAAAGCGACTCCTTCACCTTCTGCTGTCGTTCTACCGAGAGCAGGTACTTGGCCTGCTGCGGGTTGGAGGCAATCTGCGAGGTGGCCTGTCCGCTGTAACTCCGCTGGCTCCTTATCTGGGCGTTCAGGGTAACCAACTGGTTGTCGATGGAGGTGAGCAACGCGCTCCGCATGGCGGAGAGGGAAGCGTCCATCTCCACCACCAACGGGTTCTTCTCGCTGCTGTGCGACACGAGGCTGTTGCGCTCCAGCAGTTTGCTGTTGTACTCGCTGATCTGCGTGGCGATGCCCGGATTGTCTATGCCGGAATTGGCGGGTAGCAACTGGGAGTCGTTACTCTTGTTTGTCAGGTAGTTGCGTATATAACGTGCCATGTAGACCTGGTTGTCCAGTTCCTTGATGGCGGCATTGGCCTCACTCGCCGCCGCCATGTACATGCCGGCGGCGGCCTGTACATCGGGCAGCAAGTGCTCGCTCTTGTAGGAGGAGATGTCATCGTCCACATTGCCCAATTCGCCCTCGATGACCCCCAACCGTCCGTCGATGAACTTCGACGTGCTGATGGCTATCTGGTTCTTATCCCGCACCCAGTTCTCGTTATAGACTGCTATCAGGGTGTTCAGCACATCTTCCGCCCGTTGGGTGGAAACATCCTTGAACGAGAGGCTGATGATGTTGGATTTCTCGTCGGTCTGCGACACGACCAGGTCGGCACTGTAAGCGGAAGTGGCACTACCAAAGGGCAGGCGTGACACATACAATTGGATATCCGTGCCATCCGTGTAGTAGGAGGTCGGGGTGATGACAATCTTCCCGATGTCGCTTGGGAGGGTATCGTTCAAATTTCCTCTCAAGTCCGTTTCGCCGATGCTCTCACCGTTCCGCTCAATGTTGGATAAAGTGACCTTGCCACCTTCCGACAGTTGTAAGGTGAACGTGGCGGATTCGTTCTCGGGCAGGTCGCTGATGCTGACGTTGACGGGAAGCTGCCGTCCATAGACTGTCTGGCGGTGGAAATGTCCGGGTACTTTGTAATCCATGTCCAGATGCAGACGGGACACCACCTCGCGCATCAGGTCGGGTGACTGCAAGGTGCCCATCTCGTTGTTCACGTTGGTATTGGAGGTGAACAGCCCGAAGTCGGCGAACGTTTCCATGTCACCGGATGCGGACTTCCCTTTGGAATCGTCCTTGATGAGGATGGACGCGGAGCGGGTGTACACGGGAGGTGTGGTGAGCAGGTACCAGACGGCGGTGCCAAGGCACACCGCCAATGATATTATGAACCAGTGCCATTTGCCGAGGCAGAGGTAAAACAAATCCTGTAAACTGATTGACTCTTGCTGATTTTGTATGGGTTTCTTTTTCTGTATAACAGCCATAATTGATGCGTTTTAATTAAATATCAATATGCCAATGGATGTCAACAACGAGGCCAAGGAAATCCAGAACGAGGTGCTGCGGATGTTGTTACCGTTCACCGTGGACTGCCGTGCCTTGGTGTCGTTCGGCTCTACATACACCACGTCGTTTTGCTGCAGGTAATAGACCGGCGATGAATATAGGTGATCTGCGGAACAGAGGTTGATGCCGTAAACACGCTGTTTTCCCTCTTCCGTGCGCAACACCAATACTTTCTCGCGCTTGCCGTGGATGGTCAGATCTCCGGCCTGGCTCAATGCATCAAGGATGGTGAGGTGATCCTTGTCAATGTTGTAACGCCCGGGGCGGTTCACCTCACCCATGACATCAACGCTCAGGTTCATGAACTCCACTGTCACCACCGGATCTTTGATGAGGTCGTGCGACTGCAACTCCTTTTTTATATAGGCGGCCATCTCCTCACGAGTCATGCCCTGCACGTGGAGCGCACCCAATACGGGGAAATCGATGTCGCCCTTGGAATTGACCGTGTAGCCGGAAAGTCCCCTGTTCTGGCTCGTTGCATTTTCTTGTCCCACTTGTTGACTGACAATCGGAAGATTGAACAAATTTGTCAGTCTTAAATCCTGACTGTTAATCAGTATTGATAACTTGTCTTTGGGTTGGATTTTGATTTCCGTCGGGACGGCAAGTGCCAGCTCGCTCTCCCCGGGACGCATGTCCTGGAAATAGGAAATCTGTTTGGGTGTGGAGCATGAGGCTAAGGCCAAGACAGATGCCGCCACGATGATAATATTACAAAATTTCATTGTATCGGGTAAAAACTATAGTTTCTCTACAAATTGTATGTACTCAGGTTCGACTTCCACGCCCACGGCAAGAAACCCTTTCAGTTCGACCAACAGACGCTTTACCTTGGAACCACGGACGGTTATCAGACCGCCCTCATATCCGTTGAGAGGTCCACCCATGATACGGATCTTGCGTCCATACATGGCAGGGGTTATTTCTTCCGGTAGGTAATACTTGGGGGACTCAGAAATGTTGACGGCATGGATGAAACGCTCCATCTCCGCATCGGCCACGGTCATCGGCTCTCGCCAGGTATTGCGCAGCCAACGGTACTGGAGGGTTGGTGTCTTTCCCACGACGGCATCAAGGTTTGCCTGTGCTTCATGAACGAAGAGCAGGTCCTGTATGAACGGCACTTCCTCACGGACACGCACGCCCCCCCGTGTCACCAGATGCCACTTCATCGGGACGAAGACCTCCATCTTCTTTTCCTTTAGCAGCTGGTAGGCGGGCCGTCTGGCGTTAGTCCTTTTCAGGTCGCGCATCACGTACCACTGTTTCTTTTCATCATTCCCTTGGGAGGCCATCTTTTCGCTTCAGGACATATTTATCAATCCTGCACGATCGTAAATCTCTCTACCAATCAAGCAGTTATCGACGTTCCTCATAAAAGTTGGGGATTTCTCCCCGTTTTCGTTTCCTTGCCCGGTTCTCATAGTCAACCAGCGTCTGCCCGCCCTTCTGTCGGACGGTTTTTCAAGGCGCTTTCGTGCCTGTCTTCATGCACTTCTCTCCGTAAGAGATGAATAATGCGACATATATGAATAAAACAATCTGATAATAAACACTTTGCCTTTTTCCAAAAAACTGTTCGCTCAACAATCTGTTTGGCGATTTCAAGAATCGGCCCGTGTCTTATTGTCATTTTTTACTCATTTTTGTGGTCATTCTCAATATTTTGCATAACTTTGCACCCGATTATTCATCTCTTACGGAGAGACGATGATTTTTACTCAACACTGCTACATCCTCGTGACACTCCTACACATATCTCCGGATTTTTTCCGACAAATCCTCACCAAAAGGAGGCTCGTTTTCCGATACTCTCTTCCCAAGAGATGAATATTTAAAGGTGTCTGATTCATATATGCTGGCTATCAACCATTTACATCGTGTGATATCTGATGGAAAGCCTTTCTTGCTCAACAAAAGACTCTCCTCTGCCGGGCATTTTTCGGAAAAGGAGCATCTTTTTTGCCGTTCATAAAAGGCTATCTCCGGATTTTTAGTAATTTTGCATCCGGTTGTTCATCTCTTGGGAAGAGAATACCTTTCTGCCTGGTATCCTATCCTTCCTGCAAGGATTTCAGGATCAACCTGTTCGCCTTATCAATAGTGGCGGTATCCAATGAGGCCAGATAGATCCTCGTTGTAGTCTCCGAATCGTGTCCCATACCCTCGCTGATCACCGAGATCGGAATGTTCTTGCTCCGGGCCGCGCTGGCCCAGGAATGGCGGGCCACGTAATGAGTCAGGGGGACGGACATCCCCAGTTCTTTCCCTATGGCTTTCAAATGCCTGTTGATACGGTGGGAGGCGTTGATATATTGTTTCCTCTCGTCTGCGCCCGGTCTGCCGATAACGGGAAGAAGGTACGGGGATCCGGGGATGTCGTAACGGTCCACGATTTCCTGCATGCACGGTTCCCATTTTATAAGGAGCTGCTGGCCGGTTTTCTTCCGTCGGTATGAGAGGATGCCGTTGTCAAGATCCTTCTTTTTCAGGAACGCCATATCGACCATGGACATCCCCCTTGTATAGAAGCTGAAGAGCAGCATGTCCCTCGCGTAGGCTTTTGCGGGCTCAAGTGACAGGTCCAATGACTTGAGCCGTTTTATCACATGCAGGGGTACCGCCCGTTTCGTAGTCTTCTCGACTCCGGTATAGACATGCCTGAAAGGGAACCGCTGGACGGTAAGCCCCTTCTCCACGGCACGGTTATATACCGCCCGCAGGTTGCGCATGTAAAAGGAAACGGTGTTCATGGAAACCCCGCCCGATTCCAGCCATGCCTCGTACGCGACCATCAGGTCGGAATCCATATCGTCGGGTAACACATCCCTCCCTTCCATGAACCGCATGAAGCTGTTGAGGGTGGAGGTGTAGGTCTCACTGGTCCGTATCTTGCCTAGGCGTTTCAGACCGTTTATGACCTCCCGCATGAAGACAGGGAAAGACAAGCCGCAATCTCCGCCGTTGAAAGCGGAAACCACGTCGTCGGCCGTAAAAGCCTCCCTTTTCCGTTCCAGGGTTGTGATGATACCCTCCAGCCTGTCGGTATCCTCCATTATCTTTCCCTCCAGCAGCGACAGGTATTGCCGTCTTCCCCCATCGGACGGAGTGACGACGATACGGGACCGCCTCCTGTCCCACTCGGCGGGGAACAGCCTGTATGAGGTGCTGATCTGTCTTGCCACACGTGCGTGAATCACCTGGTAATAAACCGTACCCTCCTTGCCGCCCACCGAGGAGGATCTGAACTTGATTTTTACTGTTGCCATAGGTTTACTTTTCAAGTTTGTCCGTCTGAATGGGCTTGCCCTTGATGGACCTTGCCTTGTCGTCCAGCTCCTTTGCGGCTTGTTCTTTCAGGCGTGCCTGCTCGGCAAGGGCGGCCTGCTTCCGGACGGCGTCCTCGTATGCCTCCACATCCTCACGTACCATCTCAATCCTGGCGTTGTCACGGTCAGGTTCAAAGATATTTTCCAACTCTGATATCTCATTCGGGGTGGCTTCACCCTTCATCTTGATGTAGCGGTATTTCAAATCGTTGTCCATGCGGTCGTAATCGGGCCGCTTTTCGAGATAGAGAGCAACCGATGCGACTATCGAGTATGCTGCCAATATGATTATGGTCCAGAATACATAGGGCGTATCTATGCTGATGCTATGTCTGTGACTGACAATATCGGGATTGTCCATCCTGTTCCTAACGGAGGCGGAAAGCGACTCCATCCTCTCCGATATCTGTCGCAGGGTTTCCGCCTCCGTATTGGTAAATTGTTCCAGAAACTCGCCCTGCCTCTTGTGGTTCTCTTGCTGTTCGCCCTTCAATACGGACAGGGTTTCCATGAACTTGTCCGGCATGGAGTTCCTTTTCAGCAAATTCGCGGTATCGCCCTTGATCATGACAAGGGCCTCCAGGACACGTCTGAACCCAGTCTTTAAGGTATTCAGTTCTTGTGTAATTTCTTGCAGTGCAACCCCGTTTACGCTGTTATCCGTTTCGAAACTACCGTCCGCCGATTGGGGTATGGACAGACCGTCTATCTTATTTTCGATTCTCTCCAGGCATCCGTAGATGCTTTCCATGAGCTCGTCCTGTTTCATAATTTCATTGATTTTAATGTTTTACACTTTAATAATTGATTTTTTTGGGGACTTATAATCCCAGCCCTTTCCGTTTTTTTTTCCTCTTGCGCTTGCGCAACAGTTCGTCATACGGAATCCGTTCTTCCGGAACAGACTCGCCAAAAGAGGAAAACAGTCCCAATCCGTTGCTTTCAATAAGAGCGTTGTTTAGCGGACTTTGTACTTGTCTGCCATATTCCATCGGCTCTTGTTTTTGCTTTTTAACCTCAAAATCCTGTCCGGTTTCCGGATTGTTTCCGCCCAAAATGGCATTCAATTTGGCGAAACTGAACTCCCTGCTGATTTGCGAGCCTTTGAATGTCAGGCCGTCTTTGGTAAAGCGGATGCCTTGAATGTCACCGGCGGTTTTCATTTTACCGCTTCTTCCGACAAATTCCAGCTTTACACCCTGCAAGGCTAAACCGGCCACAAGCTCTTCCCATGTCTTGGAGTGTTTCAACGCTTTCTTCACGGCATTATGAATCTCGTATTTAACACGTTCCGAGTCGCGCAGTTTCTCCACGTTGGTCTTGCCCTTGTCATCGGCGTAGGTCAATCCGTACTTGTCTTTAAGTCTCTTTGTGGCAATCTCATTCCGTTTGTAGTCACCTTGCGAGGAGATTACCTTTCCGTCGTATCCGATGCGGTTATAGACCAGATGGCAATGCGGATTGTCCGTATTGTGATGCCTTACCAATATGAACTGGGTATTCTTTATCCCCATCAAGTCCATATACTCCAATGCTATTTTAGCCATAAATTCATTGCTCAATACCGGCTTGTCTTCCGGTTTGAAGCTTAATGCGATATGCCCGACGGGCTGTTTTATCTTCGGGTTAAGCAGACATTGGTAGTTGAAACTGTCCGTTATTTCGCGGTTATTGCCCAACAGGACACCGTCGGATGCGATGATTTCCGCATTGTCCTTTCCCATCACATAGCGGACACAGCCGCCAAAGGATGTGCCTTTCCTTATCTTACCTATCATGTTTTCCTCCTTTCCACGATTTTATATTCGTTCATGATCACTTTCAATTTTTCGAGTAATTCCATTACGACATTCTTTGTTCGGTAGAACCCTATCTGATGCGACAACTTGGTCAGCTGGTTCAAGTTGTTCGCCATTCCCACAAGATTACGCATGACGGTTACTTCCTCCGTCGAATGCCTCGCCACTATCTGTGCGTTGAAAGCCGATTCCCGGAGAAACTCCGCAAGGCTTCTGTTCGCCTGTCTGCTACGATGCAGCAACCGCTCGTAATCAATCCTGGAGAACTTTACCGTTACGGATTTGGAAAGCTTGCGGATACCGCTTGCTTTCGGTCTCCCTCTCGGTTTGATTTTATCTTTGTTACTCATACTACCCGGTTTATTGTGATTAGTCATTTTACTGTAATGATGCGTCTTACAATCTGCGACCGTTGGGAGCTGATTGCCTCCACGACTCCGGGAGTGGAGCGGGGTTTTCGGGATGCCCGAAAGATAACCTCGCTATTGCCCAAAAAATGAAAGTTTCCATTTTTAGGCCCCCGAAAAAGGAATCCCGCCGGAAGGCCTTTTAATTGAATGGAAATAAGGACTTGCAGCTTCTTACAAAACTCAAAATCCCCGGTATAGAACCTGATGTGATGCCGGACGGTATTCTCCAATAAACCTGAAAGGCTCATGCGGTTTCCGCCAATCTTGCAGGCGAAACGGTCGAGCGTGTCACGTAATTTACGGTTGATGAGAACCAGCTTGCGGTCTTCAATCCTGTAGGGCCGCATGAAGGTGTTGTGGTACTCCTCCGGCGGAAGCCTGCGCTGCCCGCCACTTGCTTCTGCTTCTTGTCTCTTTTTCATTATCCTTTGATTTTTGAATGGTTAATAAAGAGGTCGATGTTGCCAACACAACATGACTATTGTCGGCTGCAAAAGAAACGCATATCATGCTCAGGTACAAATTATTGGGCTTAGGCTGGCTATTATGTGAGGCGTTGCTTTATAGACAGGTTCAGGAACGGTGACGGCTTCCCGGTTCTGCCCAGGTTGAACGGGCAGTTATAAGGTCGTTATAATGTTGGTTGGTTAGTTGGTTGTAACATTGGTTGGTTAGTTGGTTGTAATGTTGGTTGGTTAGTTCGTTATAAGGACAGCCTCATATTTTATTATGTTATTATGTTTTTTCAGGTGCACGAGAAAAGGGACATCCGACAACGGGTATTTCTACCTGCTGCCGGATGCCCCTTCCGCTTTTTTTGTCGTGGTCCGGTGCCTATCTCGCGCCGATGGCCCTTAATCCCTTCGGTATCGGGTTGTCGAGGATGATCCTGTAGCAGAGTTTGCCGTCCACCCTTACCGGGTCTCTCGCCACCATGAATCCCGCGCATTTCTCCACTTTCGCAGCGTCGAGTATCATCCCGGCGATGAAGCTGTTGGAGAAACGGGCGCAACGCGGGTCGTTCCAGATCGTGAAGCCGTTCTCGTCATCGGATACGAACATGTACCAATCCTTCGGCCTGTCCTCGTCATGGGCGATGCACAGCCGGTTGCCGGCATGAAGGCTGAGCTCGTTGCTCAATATCCTGCTGAGGTACATGCTGCCGTCGCGGCATACCGTGATCACCCGCTTGCCCTTGTAGGTCAGTGCCGGGTGGGAATTGCTCTTGTTGTAAACTGTCAGTTTCATAGGAACTTTTTTTTATTGGTTTGTTATACATTATTATATAGTCATCATCATGCCGCGTCTCCGGCTGCAATCATCCTCCTCCGGGCTGTGAACGTCCGGTTGGCTCGGACGGATTCCAGCATGACCTGTGCCCGGCGGGTTATCACCGATGTCTTCTCGCCCATGTGTTTGGCGATGGTACGGAACGAGCTGCCCGTCTCGTAGAAGCGCAGCATGAACATCCGGTAGTCTTCGTAGGAGAAATGCCGCCTGAGGAACTTCTGTATGTCCCTTACCAGCATGTCGCACCCGGTAAGCATCTCTTCCCGTTCCTCCGTCTCTTCCCTGTCGTCCGTTTCTCCCAGCGTGATGAAATACTCGTCACCGGGGCAGGAGTAACGGCTGTTGTCCCTCGTTCCGGCCTGCACCATTTTCCGGTAACAGCCGAAAAAATAGGATTCCCAGTTCTCTATCCCTTCCCTTGAGAACATCACCTGCTTCCTGACTACCAGGTAGGCGTCGTGGAACACGTCCTCGTCTGTTTTCCCGTGGTAGATGGAGATTCTCTCCTTCAGTCTCGCGTATGAACGGTTGAACCATTCGTTGAAGTCTTTCATGTCTTTTGTTGCCATATCTCTTTCATTTTATCGGTTATACATCCGGCCTGTTGTGCAGGCACTCCTGTTTCTTTGTATGCCTTACAGCCGTTCTCCCGCCGGAACGGCGTCAAGGCTCGGCAGGAAAAAATACCGGAGCGCGGAGCGTGAGGATGATTTTTTCCCCGCCGACCCGAAGGGCTTGGCCTTGCGCTCCGGTGGGGGGCGGCTACCTTTGCTTCAAAGAAACGGGGGTGTCGTTTCCTTCTGAAAAAATCATCTGCCCCCGTTGCATCTCCAGAATGAAGATTTTGATATGCCGTCATGTCATCCGTCATGAAACATCACGCCAGGACATGACATGTGCGGACAGGTCCATTGTAATACGGTTCTTCCTGCTTTTATTTGCAACGGGGAAACGGTTGGGGACGGTGCGGGACTGCCTGATATGGTGATACCGGCACACAAGCGAACGTTTCTCCGGATGGTATGAATTTGGAGTATCAACATAAAATCGGATTGTTATGGAAATCGTATGTTTTGAAAGGAAGGCGTTCGAGGAATTTGCCATGAAGATCGAACGGTTCATACAGAGGGTGGAGGAAATCCCCCATCTGAATCTGAAAGGCGTGAAGGGGACGGGCGGCTGGCTCGACCACCAGGATGTCTGCCTGAAGCTGAGAATCAGCAAGCGCACCTTGCAGACCTTGCGTGATAACGGCACGCTCGCCTATACCAAGATAGGCAACCGTACCTACTACCTGCCGGAAGACGTGGAGCGTGTCGTCACGAAAGTGGAGGACAGACGCAAGGATGCACGCTACAGGGGGCGCACCATTTGAAGGGATTGAACAGAGGTATCAACTAAAGACAATGAGTATGTATAATGAATTGAAGACGAAAGATGACGCGTGGATGCAGTCCGTCCACGAGCGTATCGACCGGCTGTCGGTGATGATTGACGGCATTTCCGACGGAATGGTTTTGCCCCAAAAGGATGAGTATCTGTGCGACAAGGAGGTGGCGAGTATGCTGAAAGTCAGCCGCAGAACACTGGGAGAGTACCGGAGCAACGGCACGCTGCCTTACTACGTCCTCGGCGGCAAGGTCTTGTACAAGAGGAGCGAGATCGAGCAGGTGTTGGAACGGGAATACAGGTGTGTGGGCAAGGCGCGGGGAAGCGGATGAAGATTCCATTTACCTGTTTTTTTACGCACTTGTGCAGGCTGCGGGCATTAAGACTGTCCGCATAAGGCCGGACATTTTCGTGCGCCGGCCACAGACTGTTTCTTTGAGGTGAGGGAGTTTGCCGTCTGGAAAAAAGAACCTCTTTTGGGACTTTGGCACAAAGTCGTCCCCTGCCCGGTATCAGACTGTAATTCCTGTATGCAATCCTTTTCTGACTGTTCCCGTCGGATCGGTCGTTTCCGCTGTACACGTTATCTTGCCCGGACTTTCGACGGGGGCAAGGGTTTGCGTGGCAAATACGCTCGGCGAAGCCGTGGAAGATTTGCCACGCAACGGCTATGCCGCCTGACCTTGCCTCCTGTCGGAAAGTACGGGCTATCTTGAATCGCAGCGGACACGACCGTAACAGTCTGTCCCAATCCTGCCTGACCTTTGTTTACTTAATAGTAAAGAGACTGTACCGCCTTTGTGACCGGGATATGAAACCGGGAAATTGTTTTTGACGGTTGCTGAAAAGAAAAATCAAAGGTGTTTTGCATGTTCCGTAAAAAATCGTACATTTGCATAAAGTGAGTTGCACATCAACGCAATTGATGCAAGTATGTAGAAACCAGAACGGTTGCCAACTCGTTACCTCGTTTTTTGATGATCCGCATAAACTTTTTATTCTTAGCGGATTATGTGATTCTTCCAAAGATAGTAATTATCTTTGGAACAAAAGTGAAAAGATAATGACAAACAGTATCGTACGCAAACTGCCGATAGGTATACAGACCTTCGAGAAGATAAGGGAAGGGAATTATGTATATGTGGATAAGACGGAATGGGTGTGGCGGATGGCCTCGTTGGAGACACCGTTTTTCCTAAGTCGTCCCCGTAGGTTTGGAAAGAGCCTTTTGCTTTCTACTTTTGAGGCTTATTTTAAAGGAAGAAAAGATCTGTTTAAGGGATTGGCTATCGAACGGTTGGAACAGGATTGGATTGAGTATCCGGTGATCCATTTGGATTTGAATGCCAAGAAATTTGATACAGGGGAGGATCTGATTCGTCTTGTGGATAGGCAGTTGCTTGTTTACGAGGCTATATATGGTTCTAGTGATGCGGATGAGACGATTGATGACCGTTTGTTTACCTTGTTACGCTTGATTTGTGAACAGACAGGAAAACGGGTGGTCGTTTTAGTGGATGAGTATGATAAGCCTCTTTTGCAATCATTTGATAATGAGAAATTGCAAGAGGAGTATCGCCTAATGTTGAAAGCGTTCTATGGGGTGTTGAAAAGTGCGGATCGCTATTTGCGCTTTGTATTCCTAACCGGGGTGACAAAGTTCTCTCAAGTTAGCGTGTTTAGTGACTTGAACCAGTTGAACGATATTAGCATGGACTGGCAATTCGCAACGCTTTGTGGCATAACACGGGAAGAGTTAGCGACGAATTTTGTACCGGAGATAGAAGCCTTCGGGAAAAAGAATAATTGGTCGTTTGTTGAGGTGGTAGAGCGGATGGAACGTAATTATGATGGGTATCATTTTCATCAAGATGGAGTGGGAGTGTTTAATCCGTTCAGTGTACTGAATGCGTTCAATAAGCTGGAGTTGGAGAGTTATTGGTTTCAGACGGGTACGCCGACCTTTTTGGTGAGCCTCCTCCGTAAAAGTAATTATGATTTACGGCTTTTGATAGATGGTATCGAGGCGCCTGCTGCTTCATTCACTGAATATCGAGTAAACACCAATAATCCGATTCCGTTGATTTATCAGAGTGGATATTTGACGATAAAGGATTATGATCGGGAATTTCGTAATTATTTATTGGAATTTCCGAACGAAGAAGTAAAATATGGTTTTATTAATTTCTTAGTCCCTTACTATACCTCCATTTCCAAGGAAGAGCAGAGTTTTTATATTGGTAAATTTGTACAAGAATTACGGACAAAGGATATAGATGCTTTCCTTTCCCGTCTCCAAGCTTTCTTCGCTGATTTCCCGTATGAGTTGAATGATAAGACCGAACGTCATTATCAAGTGGTTTTCTATTTGGTCTTTAAGTTGATGGGGCAATTTACTGAGGCGGAGGTGCGAAGTGCCAGAGGACGTGCGGATGCGGTGGTTAAAACACCAAAATACATTTACGTCTTTGAGTTCAAGTTGAACGGAACCGCCGAGGAAGCCATATGGCAAATCGATGAGAAAGGTTATTTGGTTCCCTATCAGGCGGATGGGCGTAAGTTGATAAAGGTTGGCGTGGAATTTAGCGCTATAGAACGTAATATTAGTCGTTGGCTGTATTTTTGATGCCTCTTCGTGAAGGTGTTCTCAAATAAAATACTATTTTTGCGCATTATAAAGAATATTCCGCAAATAATGGATATACAGAGGCATAGTAGCGTATTGGGCGATACGGTGGAGAAGCTATCGGATGAGGCATCGTATAAACAATTGTTCCATGCGTACAGGGATGAGGAGGCGCTGCCCTCGGGCGAGGTGCTGAAAGAGATCATCGATCTATGCCGTGCGATCCTGTTCCCCGGTTATTATGGGAATGCCCGTATCAGTAAACAGACGATCCGTTTTCATACGGGCGTAAATGTTGAGACTCTTCATTCTTTATTATCCAAGCAGGTTTATGCGGGACTTTGTTTCGCGGATACATCTTGCGTGACTTGCCCGGAAGAAAAGATCTCCGCTGAGGCAGAGGCTATTTCGGAGGCTTTCATCTCTACGCTTCCGGAGATTCGCGGTCTGCTGGCTACGGATGTGGAGGCGACTTTCAATGGCGATCCCGCCGCTCAAAATCTAGGTGAGGTCATATTTTGTTATCCCGGTTTCCGGGCGATCGGTAATTACCGGATCGCCCATCAATTGTATAAGCTCGGGGTTCCTTATATTCCTCGTATGATTACGGAGATGGCACATTCCGAGACCGGTATCGATATCCATCCGGGCGCGAAGATCGGTCATCATTTCTCGATAGACCACGGGACGGGTACGGTGATCGGCGAGACGAGCGTGATCGGCAATTACGTCCGAATCTTTCAGGGCGTCAGCTTGGCGGGAGAGAAACTTCCCCCCGATGAGAACGGTAACGCTATCCGTGGCGTAGCCCGTCATCCTATCTTGGAAGATCATGTGACAGTATATTCTAATTCCACCTTAATCGGTAAAATCCGGATTGGCAGAGGGGCTACGATATGTGGTAACGTCTGGATAGCGGAGGATGTACCGGCAGGGAGTACGGTTACACAATTGAAAATTGAGAATTGAAAATTATCAAGAGGGTAGCTGGAAGGAGATCGAAGCATGTCAGAGAGCGAAATGAGAATAATTAATAATAAACAACGTAATACGCAATTGGGAATAATTTTCAATTCTCAATTCTCAATTTTCAATTAAAATGAGCGAGACATTTGAAATGGTGGCCAAAACCCTATACGGGTTGGAAGAGATCTTGGCCGAGGAGTTATTAGCTTTAGGTGCCAACGACTTGCAGATCGGTCGTCGTATGGTTTCCTTTACGGGTGATAAGGAATTGCTTTATAAAGCGAATTTCCACTGCCGTACTGCCCTGCGCATTCTGAAACCGATTTATCATTTCAAGGCCAAAGATGCTGATACCGTTTATAAAGAGGTGAAAAAGGTAGAGTGGGAGAAGTATTTGTCGCTGGACAAGACGTTCGCGATCGACTCGGTGATCTATTCCGAGGATTTCAATCACTCGAAGTTTGTCGCTTACCGTACGAAAGACGCTATCGTGGATTATTTCATCGAGAAGTTCAAGAAGCGTCCGTCCGTTCGTGTCAATAACCCGGACTTATATATCAATATCCATATTTCGCATAACGATTGTACCTTATCTATCGATAGCTCCGGCGAGTCTTTGCACAAGCGTGGTTATCGGGTGGATCAAACGGAAGCTCCGTTGAATGAGGTGTTGGCTGCCGGCATGATCCTAAAAACCGGTTGGAAAGGAGAATCTAATTTCGTAGATCCGATGTGTGGTTCCGGTACATTGTTGATCGAGGCTGCCATGATCGCCTTGAATATCGCTCCGGGTATCCATCGGAAAGAGTTCGCTTTCCAGAAATGGGTGGACTATGATGAGGAATTGTTCGATCGTATTTATAATGATGAGAGCGGGGAGCGTGAGTTCGCTTTCCATTGCTATGGCTCCGATATTTCCCAAGCCGCTATCGATATCGCCTTGGAGAATATCCGTAGCGCTGGCTTGATGAAATATATCGATCTGAAGGTGAAACCGTTCCAACAATATACAGAGGCTCCGAAGCCAGGTATATTGGTGACGAACCCACCTTATGGAGAGCGTATATCATCTCGTGATCTATTGGGATTGTATAATATGATCGGCGAGCGTTTGAAACATGTGTTCATGGGATATAAGGCTTGGATTTTGAGCTATAAAGATGAATGTTTCGATAAGATCGGCTTGCGCCCGAGCGAGAAGATCAAATTGATGAACGGTTCCTTGGAGTGCGAATACCGTTGCTATGAGTTATTTGAGGGAACCAATAAGGACTTCAAAAAGGCATTGAATGAGGATGGAGAGGAGCGTCCGCACAGATCGGAAGGCTCTTTCGAGCGTAGAGGCAATGATCGTCCAAACTTCCGTACGGGTCGTGTGGATCGTCCGGAGCGTCGTTTCGCCGCTGCCCATAGCGAGGATGATGAGGAGCGTTTCGCTTCCATTCCGGGGAAACGTATCTTTGGAGAGGATCGGGGAGAGGACCGTCCGGTCCGCAAGAAATTCGTGGATGCCCCGGTTCGTAAGCCGATCAAGCCAAAAGGAGAACGTCCTGTGAAAATGCGTTATCGGGATGAGGATGACCGTAAGAAAGGGTTTGGCGATCATAAGCGGGATGGAAAGCGCCCATTTAGCAAACCTATAAAGCCTATAAAACGGAGAGGGTATGATGATTATGAGGATTAAATCATCTTTATTCATAAGCCTATGTCTGATTTTATTAACGATGTCGATTACCGCCCAAGATAAGCAACTCTCCTTGCACGACTTGATTCCTGGAGGGAAGACGTATAGCCGCTTCGTACCTCGTGACTTGAAACAGTTACGATGGTGCGGGGACGAGTACTTATATGTTAAGGGAGATAGCGTGTTAGGAGCTAAGCCGGGGAAAAAAGAAGAGGTCCTTTTTTCGTTGGAAAGACTGAATGGGGCCTTGACGGCGGCAAACCTACAGACGGTTGGTTCCTTGCCTAGCTTTTCGGTACCCTATGAAAGAGGTTCGGTCTTGGCTTTTACTAGCAAACAGCACCGGATTCATTATGACTATAAGAAGAATAAGGTAGTCGCTGATTATGCTTTGAAGAATAACTGGGCGAATTATGACTTTTGTCCGGCTACGAATAACTTAGCTTTTACGGAGGGAAACAATGTGCATATTTTATCCCCGGATGGACGAAATACGATTGTTACACGTGAAACACAGGATGGAATCGTATGCGGACAGGCTGTCCATCAACGGGAGTTCGGGATTACGAAAGGTATGTTTTGGTCTCCTAAAGGCTCGGCTCTAGCGTTTTATCGTATGGATGAGCGTATGGTGACCGCTTACCCGCTGGTGAATATCGATACTCGTTGCGCTACGCCGGTTCCTCATAAATATCCGATGGCTGGAATGAAGAGCCATGAGGTTACGGTGGGTGTCTATCAGGTAGCTACCGGGCAGACGGTTTGGTTGGAGACAGGCTTGCCGAAAGAGAAATATTTAACAAATATCGCTTGGAGTCCGGATGAGAAGAGTATTTATATCGCTGAGTTGAATCGTGAGCAGAACGAGATGCATTTGGTGCGGTACTCTGCCTTGACGGGAAAGAAAGAGGCTGATCTGTTTACCGAGACGGATCGTTGTTATGTGGAGCCGCAGCATCCCGTGCTTTTCTTGCCGAACGATCCGGATAAGTTTATCTGGCAGAGTGAGGCGGATGGCTATAACCATCTATATCTGTATGATACGACTGGAAAGGAATTAAGGAAGCTAACCGGTGGGGAATGGGTGGTTACCAAGGTGCTAGGCTTTAGCAAAGACGGAAATAAGGTGATTTTCGAGGGAACGGCACCTCATCCCGTATCTCCGAATATGCAA
Organism: Parabacteroides sp. KHUB-02; assembly: GCF_056640955.1. NCBI lineage: Bacteria > Pseudomonadati > Bacteroidota > Bacteroidia > Bacteroidales > Tannerellaceae > Parabacteroides > Parabacteroides sp. KHUB-02. The sequence goes on from NZ_JBWQEV010000001.1 coordinate 3,876,044, forward strand.
GGAACGGGGATGCAACGTTATATTTGGGAGACGGATTTGAGAACGGGTGATATCATGAATTGCTTGAGTTGGAAAGTGGGCGTGCACCGTTGGTTGCTGAGTCCCTCCGGCGAATATGCGATTGATTATGTAAGTTCTCCTTCTACCCCGAGGGATATCGATTTAATCCGTGTAAAGGACGCTAAGGTGATTTCTACCTTACTTTCCGCTCCGGATCCCTTTAAATCGTATCGGATGCCGCGGATCAAGGTTGGACATATCCTTGCTGCCGATGGTAAGACTCGCTTGAATTACCGGTTGACTTTACCGCCGGATTTGGATGAGACGAAGAAGTATCCTACGATTGTCTATGTATATGGAGGTCCTAAAGTACAGCTTGTTACGGGCGACTGGCAAAACGGGGCTCGTGGTTGGGATCTTTATATGGCACAGAGAGGTTATGTGATGTTTACCGTGGATAGCCGCGGCTCGGCAAATCGTGGACATGCTTTTGAGAGCGTGATTCATCGTAATTTGGGTATCAATGAGATGGCGGACCAAGTGAAGGGTGTCGAGTTCCTGAAATCTTTGTCTTATGTGGATGCCGACCGTATCGGGGTACATGGCTGGAGTTATGGCGGTTTTATGACAACGAACTTGATGCTGACTTATCCGGAGATCTTTAAGGTGGGCGTGGCCGGAGGGCCGGTTATCGACTGGAGCAATTACGAGATTATGTATGGCGAGCGTTATATGGATCGCCCGCAGGATAATCCGGAAGGTTATAAGAACGCGAACCTGAAACTGAAGGCCGGTAATCTGAAAGGCCATCTGTTGATGATACATGGGGATATCGATCCGGTGGTAGTGTGGCAACACAGCCTTGGTTTCTTAAAGGCTTGCGTAGAGGCTGATACGTATCCGGATTACTTTGTGTATCCTCGCCATGAGCATAATGTGACCGGTAAGGACCGTCCGCATTTGCATGAGAAGATTACGAGGTATTTTGATGACTACCTTGGGAATTGAAAATGGAGAATTGAGAATTGAAAATTAGAAGAGATATGAATATATTGTTATTAGGCTCTGGTGGGCGTGAGCATGCGATCGCTTGGAAGATCGCTCAAAGCCCGAAAGTTGATAAGTTATTTATCGCTCCCGGTAACGCGGGAACAGCGTTGGTAGGAACCAACGTGGATATTAAAGCGGATGATTTTGCCGCTATCAAGGATTTTGCGTTGGCGAACCAAGTGAATATGGTCGTGGTAGGTCCCGAGGATCCATTGGTGAAGGGTGTTTATGATTATTTCAAGAAGGATGAGGCATTAAGCTCCATCCCCGTGATCGGCCCGAGTGGGGAAGGTGCCCAATTGGAAGGTAGCAAGGATTTCGCCAAGGCGTTCATGATGCGTCATAATATCCCGACCGCTCGTTATAAGAGTATTTCCGCTGAAAACTTAGAGGAAGGTTATGCGTTCTTGGAATCTCTTTCCGCTCCTTATGTTTTGAAAGCGGATGGATTGGCTGCCGGTAAAGGGGTACTGATTATCGATAACTTGGAGGAAGCCAAGAAAGAGTTGGGAGATATGCTGGGCGGAATGTTTGGTGACGCGAGCAAGACGGTCGTGATCGAGGAGTTCTTGGATGGTATCGAATGCTCCGTATTCGTCTTGACGGATGGCAACGATTACAAGGTGCTTCCGGTAGCGAAAGATTATAAGCGTATCGGCGAGGGCAATACGGGATTGAATACCGGTGGCATGGGAGCCGTTTCCCCGGTTCCTTTCGCTGATGAGGTCTTTATGGCGAAGGTGGACGAGCGTATTATCCGTCCTACCGTAGAGGGATTGAAAGCGGAGCATATCGATTATAAAGGTTTCATCTTCTTGGGTCTGATCAACGTGAAGAATGAGCCGATGGTGATAGAATACAATTGTCGTATGGGCGATCCGGAGACAGAGGTAGTCATGCTTCGTATCCAAAGCGATTTGGTTGATTTGCTGGAAGGGGTAGCGGAAGGCGATTTAGCGGCTCGTACATTGGTACAGGACCCTCGTGCGGCGGTTACGGTTATGTTGGTAAGCGGCGGTTACCCGGAGGCTTACGAGAAGAATAAGGTAATCACGGGATTGGATGGCGTATCCTCGAACAATATAGTGTTCCATGCCGGAACGAAGCTGGTAGACGGCCAGATCCTGACGAATGGCGGTCGTGTGATTGCGGTCAGTTCGTATGGGGCTACTAAGGAAGAGGCTTTGGCCCAATCTTTCGCCGGAGCTAAGCAGATCGATTTCGATAAGAAGTATTTCCGTCGGGATATCGGGTTTGATCTGTAAATGACAATTAGAGAGAATATACGTATGAAAAAACGAAAACTATTGCTTTTAGGGGTTGTTTGTGCGGCTCTCTATGCATGTTCGACTGATCAGACGAACGAATCGGGGAAGCGTGTCTCCGCATTGGATGATGCCGCTTGGAACCATTCCGAATGGATATCCGTGGCAAATGCTCCTGTTATAACGGGTGAGATCAACGGATCGAATGAGCGTGCGGCCGATGGTGCCGCTTGGTTCGTGAGTGTCGTAAGGAATGAAAAAGAGATAACCTCGGCACGCTGGATGACCACGGGCTTGGGTGTGTACGAGTTATACGTGAATGGGAAGTTGATCGGAGAAGAGATTCTCAAACCGGGTTTTACGCATCCCTACAAGACGAAGCGTTCGTTTACGTATGAGGTAAGCAATGCCCTGTCGAAACAAGCGGGAGCGGAGAATGTTTTCGCTGTGCAGGTGACACCGGGATGGTGGGCCGATAAGATCATCACATACAGCGGCCAGCAAGGAATGGTGGGTACCAAGGTCGCTTTCCGTGGAGTGCTTGAGCTTACCTATGCGGATGGTAGCAAGGCGTACTTAGGTTCCAATACGAGCGATTGGAAAGCCGGGATCGCCGGACCGGTCAAACATGCCGCTATCTTTGATGGTGAGGAATATGATGCCCGTGAGTTACCGGGATACGATACGCTCGATAAGCTTTCGACACCGGAAAAGAATACGGAATTTGAGGGAGAGATACTTCCTTCAAATGGAGGTGAGGTCTATTTTCGTGAAGATTTGGCGCTTTCTCCTCAAAAGGCCTATCTATGGAAAGGGGTCACCGGAGAGAGTGAAGATGCTTATGGAAAGGTTGTTATAACGAAAGAATATGCGGCTGGCGAGGAAATGGTGGTTCATCCGGGCGAGACACTTGTCGTGGACTTTGGCCAGAATTGCGCGGCGGTTCCTGCTTTCGAGTTCATGGCAAAGGAGGGTACCCAACTAAATTGTCGTCCTTCTGAGATATTGAACGATGGAAATGGTGCGAAGAGCCGAGGAATGGATGGGCCTGAAGGTAGTTGCCATCGCTTGAATCTACGCACTCCGGATACCGGGATGTTACTCGACTATACCTTTGCGGATCATAAGGACTATACGACCTATCGCCCTCTTCGCACGTTCTATGGTTATCGCTTCGTATCGATCACGGCCGATCAGGAGGTACGTATCCGGTCGATCCAGTCGATTCCTGTCTCCTCGATTACCCAACAGATGGAGACCGGATCAATAACGACCGGCAACAAACTAGTCAATCAGTTGATTTCAAATACCCTATGGGGACAACGTTCCAACTACCTTTCGGTTCCTACCGACTGTCCGCAGCGCAACGAACGGCTGGGATGGACCGCCGACACGCAGGTATTTGCTGAGACTGGTACTTTCTTTGCCAATACCGCTGATTTCTTCCATAAATGGATGCGTGATATGCGTGACACACAATCACCAACCGGTGCGTATCCCGGTGTCGCTCCATTGGCTCAATACGGTGCGTCTCCTACTGATATGAACCGCTTGGGCTGGTCGGACGCGGGAGTTATCGTGCCTTGGGTTGTCTGGAAACAATTTGGTGACACTCAGATTATCGATGAGAATTGGGCGGCGATGGAGAAATATCTCAATCATATCAACGAGACCAAGTATGACCATCATGCCCTCAGCGCGGAGAATGGCAATTACCAGTGGGCCGACTGGCTCAGTTACGAGCCGCTTGAGAGTTGCAGCGGCAGACATACAGCGAAGGATGGATCCGGAACGCTTCCGGAAGCCTATGATTATTGGAATTATCTAAGTGCGAATTACTGGCTTATAGATGCCGGAATGATGAGCGATATGGCTCGTGCGACGGGACGGGATGCCGAGAAATACGAAGCGATGGCTGCTCTAGCGAAACAGTATATATTGGATAAATTCCTGAATGTTGACGGAGAATTTAAGACGGCGATATTCAATACCATGCAGACGCCTGCCCTATTCGCCTTGAAGAACAAGCTGGTCGAAGGGGTAGCCAAGGAGAACATGATGAAACGACTGCGTGACAACTTCGCCGAGCATGGCAATTGCCTTCAGACAGGTTTCTTGGGTACTTCTATCCTGATGCCTACGCTTACGGAGAATGGAATGAGCGATATCGCTTACGAGCTTCTTTTCCAGCGCAAGAATCCGAGTTGGCTGTATTCGGTAGATAATGGGGCGACAACGATTTGGGAGCGTTGGAATAGCTATATGCTTGATAAAGGCATGGGACCGCAAGGCATGAACAGCTTTAATCACTATGCCTATGGATGTGTATGTGAATGGATGTGGGAGACCATGGCTGGTATCTCTGCGGATACGTCGGAGCCAGGATTCAAGCGCATTATCATGAAGCCGATTCCCGATAAGCGTCTGGAGTTCGTAAACGCGGAGTACAATTCGGCGGCAGGGATTATCAAGAGCTCTTGGAAGTATGAGGGAGACCAGTGGATTTGGGATTTCACCATTCCCGAAGGAGCGGTCGCTCTCGTGACACTTCCGGGCGAAAGCCAAGCTCACGAGTATCGTGCGGGTTCGTATCAGATCGTTAAATAAGTAGCTTATACTTACCCAAGTTTACATTGAAGTTTGTAAGCTTGGGTAAGATTATTGATAGTATTATTTTAATTTACTCAGATCAAAATCAATAATAATCGGACGATGATCGGATGGCCACCAGAAATTAGATAGCTCTTTCGGGTCACGTACAGGCTTCGTGTACTCATCTGTAATTACGTCTGCATACTGGATTATGTCAAACAAAGGCTGTGTACAATATACGTAATCAATGCGGGCTTCTTTACCGGTTGTTGTCTTAAATTCATTTGGATACTTCTTAGCGATGACATCTACATAAGGTGTTTCTTGAGCGATATAGTCTTGCGTCAAAAACTTAGGACTATCTTCCGGATATCGATAGATGGCGTTGTCTGTGCGATTGCGGCTGTTGAAGTCACCCATCATCATCCAATATTCGTTGGTAGCATTCGTGCTAGTACCAATGGTGTGCTTACAAATATACTCTATTTCCATGCGACGGTATTTATCACCACCGTTTTCAGCTTTACTTGCTTCTTGGTCTTCAGTGCGAAAAGCCCATTGTTGTGGCCATGTGTGTAGTGTTACTATATTTAAAACCTTTTCGTCTACAATGATCTTTGCCCAACCGGCACCGTGGGTTACTACTTGGTTTGGCTCCTCACCTATTATTTTTTTTATATTTTCGATCGGATACTTAGAGGTGATGACCTGCGGGTAATTATCCCGATGTCCGCCTATGTACCAGTAAGGGTGTCCGTACCGTTTGGCTAATACTCCCCAATTATCTACCAGAAAACGTTCTTGGGAATCCAAAGGATCCGCGGTACCATTTTTATAGATGCTTTGAGCCTCACACCATACGCAAATATCAGGATCTTGTTGTTTTACCCAAGTCGTGAATTTCTCGTAATTATCATCTTGTCCACACCACATACCGTTTTGTATATTCCAGTAGAGTAGACGTAATGGTTTCTGTTCTTTTTTTTGTCCGCAAGAGATTAAGAGAGTGGAGATGCAGACTGCGGATAATGTCTTTAAAAATTTGTTTCTGTTCATAATATATCTGATTTGTTTTGTCCCGGGCGTAAGTAACCCGGGACTGGTTTGTTACAAATTTATCTTTTTCTTTTTTAATTGGAGCTGGTATAACCCGGATTCTGATCTTTAACTTGATCCATTGCTTTGTTATAATTGAATTCGCTGTCTGGTATTTTCCATAAATAATGACGTTCTTGAATCTGTGTATATTCACCGGTCTCCACATTAAAGTACTTACCTACCAGTTCTTGAGCACGACCTTGACGGACTATGAAGTCCCAGTGCTTTGCCTCATTGAAGTGTTCATAAGTCTCTTCTTTTAATAGTAAATCCATATAAGCGGTCATACTGGCGTAATCACTCAACTTATAGTCCAGTTCAGCATTAGGTACTTTAGGATCTTTGCCATAGGCACGTCGGCGCAATTGGTTTAACATTTCAATGGATTCCATAGTTGGGGTATTGGCAACACGGGCACAAGCCTCACTGTAGATCAGCATAGCATCTGTATAGCGGATCAAAGGAATAGATACATTTGCGCCATTACCTTGTGCGTTCGGATCCGTATATTTTGTGAGTAGACAAGTATATTCACCGTAAGCGTCTTTGCCGAATACATAAAAACCTATGTTCATACCGTAACGTAGGTCATTCGTGTCCCAGCTCTTGATGATATGGTTACGCAGGTCTGTATAGTGCGTGTAATAGCCGTTACCATTTAACATGGTTTTACCGGGAACGAACTCATACTTTGGATGTGAGGTATAGGATAGGTAGTCCCATGTCTTACCATCAATACGTGAAGTCTTGATGTAGAATATCTCCTCTGTAGAGGTGGTCAAGTCTGCGCCAAATACCTTGTCAAAGTCACGTGGTTCCGCAACTTGTACTAATTGGTATGTACCACTGTTCACCACTTCTCCACTTAGCTTTTTTGCCTCGATGTAATCTCCTGTATGCATATATACATCTGCTAGGCAGACCCGTACGGTATTTTTATCTGGAGTAGCCAAATAACGTTTTTTGTCAGGACAATTATCTAAAGCATATTTTAAATCTTCGATTATGAAGTTGTATACTTCTTCTTTGCTACTCTTGGGAATATTCCACTCTGTGATATTTTTATCTGTTTTCAAAGGTACACCACCCCAGTATTTCACGAGATTAAAGTAGTTGAAGCCTCGTAAAAAGCGTAACTCTCCCAGATAGGCCAACTTTTCCTCTTCGGTCATCTTTGTAGCGTTAGGTATCCGCTCGATAGCGGTGTTACAGAACATAATAGCCTTATAGAGGCTCTGCCAGTTTGAATCACTCCGGTTCATATGTGTTGCGTTCACAAAGCCATTGTATTGTTTGTATGTTTGATAAACTCCTTTTGGATAACAATATTCTGTATTGATCTCTAATGTGGCGAAGAAGTTTGAATTATAGGCTGACCGCATTGCGTCTAACGGTGCTAATACCGCAGCATTTGCTTCTTCTACAGTATTATAAAATGTCTCGCTTGAGATCGAATAAGTATAATCGGTCTCATTTAAGGCGTTGTCACAAGCTGTTAGTAGAGTAACTCCGGCCATTGCGCTTATTATTATTAGATGTCTCATTGTTTTCGCTTATTTTAAAATTTAACACTCACACCCATGGAAAGGGTTTTACTGTTTGGATAAGTCAAATGGTCTATACCTGCATTCACGTCGCTGCCTTTTGAGCTAACTTCAGGATCTACACCTTTATACTTCGTTAATGTCAACCAGTTCTGTGCGCTAACGAAGATACGAATACCGTTTAGCCAATTTTTGGTAGCCCACTTGTCACATGGCAGATTGTAAGCTAAACTGATGTTTTTTAGACGCAGATAGGAACCATTCTCGATAAAGCGGTCAGAGTATTTCAGTGAACCAACGGCATTGATCTTGGGATAGGCAGCATGACTGTTGTCTTGACCTTCTCGCCAACTCTCGTAGTATACTTTACGCTCAATATTCATGCCTTGGCCATAGCTGTAGTTTCGCATCTCACTCAAGTTAAACACGTCGTTACCTTGACTGCCTTGTAAAAAGAAGTTGAAGTCCCAGTTCTTATAGCGGATACCACAGTTCAAACCATATGTAAAATCAGGGAAAGGAGAACCTGCGATGTAACGGTCTTCCGTATCGGTGTACTGGCCATCTCCGTTCATATCCTCATAAGATAAAGAACCGTTCTCGTCTAAACCAGTGTCTTTGTAGACATAGAAAGCTCCTAATGGCTCACCTTCACGGATAATTGTGATGGAACCAGATCCATAGTTGCTATAAGTTGTGCCAAGGATATCTTTACCATCAGCTAATTCTTCGACGCGATTCTTATTATGAGCTATATTGAACTGTAAGGTTAAGCCAAAGTCCTTGTTTTGTACCACATCACCCTCGATCAATAATTCGACGCCTTGATTGCTTATACTACCGATGTTACGTACGGTGGACTTGTAACCGGATGATGAAGGAAGTGATACTGTATTCAGTAGATCCGTGGTTTTCTTATAATAGTAGTCTGCGGTAATACGTAGACGTTGTTTAAAGAATCCCAAATCCACGCCGGCATCCCATTGCGAGGTCGTCTCCCATTTCAGATCTTCTGGATAGGTACTGCTGGGTGAGTAGTAAGGTACGTTCTCGCTTCCAGTAGCAGTCTTGCCTGTGGTTAGTAGATTTTGTGTCATGTAGGGATCAATAGCTGTTGAGCCTGTCTTTCCATAGCCAACACGCAACTTCATGTTTGAAATACTTTCAAATTCTTTCATGAAAGGCTCTTCAGACACACGCCATGCCACAGCACCAGAAGGGAAATATCCCCATCTTGATCCTTCCGAATAGCGGCTTGATCCATCAGCACGGAAACTGGCTGTTACGAGGTAACGTCCTAATAAACTATAGTTGATACGCCCAAGATAAGACATCAAGACCCATTTGCTGTAGTTTGTACTTGGTGTGTTGGCTGTTCCTGCTGATGACAGGTTGTTCGTTTCTTGAACGTCACTCAAGAAAGTGTTGCCTGAGGCTGCGATCGATTTGTAAACATTTTGTTGGTAAGTAAAGCCGCCCATTACGTTAAAACTGTGGATGTTGTTTAACGAAAAATCGTAGGTCACGATATCTTCGTTAATGATGTTCGTACTACGCTTGTGGTTGACATCGGCAGTATTATTTTTGTAAATATACTTTTTGGTGGTGTAACCATCGTAGCGGGCATCAGATCCTTCCAATCCGAAACTGGTCCGTATGCTTAAGCCTTTAATCGGATTGAAGTTCAAGGCGGCGTTGATGTTGGTCAGATTTGTCACGGTTTTATAAGTGGACTCATAAGCCATACATAAAGGGTTCTTGATCTCATGGCTAGACCAGCTGTACCAAGAGCGTAGATCTTTATAATCTCCATTCTCATCATAAGGATAAAAGTTTGGTGAGGCGGAGTAAGCAGCACCAATCATAGATGAACCGCCATTACCACCTCCATCAGACTGGTTCATCTGGTTAATCATACTATAGCCCATACTGACGGAAGCGGTTATCATCTTGCTCATAGTCATATCCAAACTACTACGCAAATTGTACTTGTTATAATAACTGTTCGGGATCAAACCATCTTTAGTCATGGCAGAGCCACTGACAAAATATTTTAGGTCATCGGTACCTCCAGATACATTGATGTTATGATTCATAATGGGAGCATTTTGAAAGAACTCTTTTTGCCAGTCCATACCTTTCCCCATGGCGGTTATGTCAGCTTCACTAAAGGGAGCGGTTTCCAGTATCTCTGCGTTTACAAGGTATTCGTTATAAAAACGGGCCCACTCTTGGGCATCCATCAAATCCAGTTTCTTGATTTGCTTTTGGAATCCATATTCAAAATCGTATGAGACTTTCGCTTTTCCACTTTTCCCTTTCTTGGTCGTGATCATCACGACACCATTAGCACCACGTGAACCATAGATGGCAGTAGCGGATGCGTCTTTCAAAATTTCCATAGATTCAATATCATAGGTATTGATAGAGGCTGTGCTGGCAGGAATACCATCGATAATGTATAGGGGTGAGTTGTCACCTTTGATAGAGTTTACTCCACGTATCCTAATAGAATAGTCTCCGGAAGGATCACCTGTATTTTGGGAGAGTACTACGCCGGGAACTCTTCCTTGTAAAGCCTGTACTGGGTTGGCTACGGTAAAGGCTGTCAGCTCATCTGCCTTCACGCTACTCACAGAGCCGGTTAGGTCTTTCTTCTTCATTGTCCCATAACCAACTACCACTACCTCATCTAAAGATTCCACATCTTCTTTCAGGGTAATATTAAGTGTATGTTGGCCTTTGACTGCCACTTCTTGTGAATTATAACCGATATAACTGATTTGTAGAATGTCGTTTGGCTTTACTTGTAAACTGAACTTTCCATTTAAGTCTGTTACTACTCCATTCGTTGTTCCTTTTACCAATACATTGGCTCCAATTACAGGTTCACCCATTCCATCGAGGATGGTACCGGTTAACTGATAACTGCCTTGTTGCTGGCTGATAGGTGCTAATGAAGACTCTGCCCAAGCTTCCTTTGGCATAAAGGATAAAGATGCCATCAAGCAAAAGGCTCCCAGAATAGGGACTACATGTTTGCAATTTTTCATAAATCGTTTTAATTTTTAGCTATTACAAAGTACGACTATTCATGTGACAAGTAGATTACATTAGAGTTGCATAGTAAGAAAGATTTTGAATCTAAGCGCTTTTATATGGTTTTCTCTATATTAAATCTTGCTCATAAATAATCAATTTAACATACGTTTAAGGGCTTATTCTTAACGTTAACAAAGTAGCCGTGAGGGCTTTGAGCAATTGTTTACATGAATTGTTAGAGGGAGTACCTCTTGATCCTGAATTACAAGTGGGATACGTTGGCTTGGATCTCATAACACCGACGTTGTGTACCCATAAGTCCTTTCCTGAATAAAGTTCCCTCTGTCTCCTATGGGTAATATAAATTTTTAGGTTTAAAACAAAGTAAGCGTGAGACTTGTTTTCTATTCATCTGATTCGGGTGTCTGGAAATACCTTGCAAGGATGAATAAGTAAACAATATTCCCACGCTGTAAAGTTATGTATTGGCATAGCGAATGCTTGCCGTGTACATGCACTAACAGAATGAGCGCTACATTGTCTTCATCCTCCTTGCTTGAAATTTTCCAGACTTCGAACCAAGGATAAAGCAAAAAACGCTTTCTTTTTATTTTTCTGACCGCTCTTTAGCCAGACAACACAAATATACGTTTCTTTTTGAACAATGCAACGCTCTGTGAGAATATTTTTCAAATGTAAATATAATATTTAAGTGATATGGTAAAAAGACATAGCTAATTTGCAGTTGGCTGCATTGACCAAGTCTGTTAGCTGCATCGGCCAAATCAGTTAATTGAAATGACAAGGTTAGTAAACTTTGTTGGCCGATGCAGTTTACTTGTTATATTTTCATACCTTTGCCACTTATTTCATTCCTTTAGGATGTGAATATGAAAGAATAAGGTATATGGCAAGAGGAACAACTTCATATTACGGACGTAGATATACTATAGCGACACCTATGACCCATTTGTACATGCTTTGCGCTTGTATTTTTTGTTGGATCGTGGGGTATGTGGATTCGGTAGGCTATCCCGTGTATGGAGAGGTGACGGCTCCTCCTTTATGGAATGCCCTTTGTCTGGTTCTTCCGGGTAAGTTGTTTACCTATTTGATCGGTTTTTTGCTGATGGCCGGTGGTGCGTTTCTGGTGCATCGGGTAAACTATGCGTTGATGTTGATTCGTGAGAAGACATTGCTTCCCTTTCTCTTCTATGCCTTGTTGACAAGTACAAACCCGGATTTCTTTCCCTTGAAATCAACATCTGTCGGGGTGTTTTGTTTGATATTGGCCCTTTATCAGTTATTTACCTCTTATCATGACCCGGACGCTACGGATAAGGCTTATAACGCATCCTTGATTATCAGTATCGGAAGTCTGTTGTGGATACACATCCTTTGGTTCTTGCCGCTGTTTTGGTTGGGGATGTATAATTTCAGGACATTGAATATCCGGACATTTGTCGCTTCCTTGTTCGGAATCTTGACGGTTTATTGGTTTGTTTTCGGATGGTGTGTCCGGGAATGGGATTTCACGGCATTTACCATACCTTTCACCTCCTTATTCAAGATCCGTTTCCTTGCGGTACTAGGGACGGGAATTATAGATTGGATACAGATTGTTTTAGTGGCGGGATTAACGATCATTGCCTCATTAAACATCATTACACATGAGTATGAGGATAATTTGCGTACTCGTCAGTTTCTTTCTTTTCTGATTGTCATGGCCATTTGGTCGTTTGGATTGTTCTTTATCTATGAGCAGTCGTCCGAGGAATTTCTGGAAATGGCCTGTGTCCCGGCGTCTATCTTGATCGCCCATTTTTTTACGGTGAACCGGGGGAAATATATCTTTTGGCTGTTCCATTTCTCGGTAGTTATGTTTATCGCATTATTAATGATACGTATATGGAATTTCTTATAGCCTACGGGTATATCGGGGTGTTTATCGCTTCTTTCTTAGCGGCTACGATCTTGCCGTTTAGCAGTGAGGTCGTATTGACGGGTGTATTATTGGCGGGTTCGGCATATTGGCCTTGCATGATCGCTGCTACGCTTGGTAATTTCTTAGGTGGAATGAGCTGCTATTGGCTGGGGATGCTGGGAAAGGTAGAGTGGATCGAGAAATACCTCAAACTCGATCCGGTAAAACTACAGAAGGTGCAGGATTGGATCAAGGGAAAAGGCTCTTGGATGGGCTTCTTTGTTTTTCTTCCCGGTATCGGTGATTTTATCGCTGTCGCTCTAGGTTTCTTGCGGGCTAATATATGGGTCGTGGCGATCTCCATGTTCTTAGGAAAAGCGATCCGTTATTGGGTTTGGATGGAGTTTGTTTATAAGGTACAGTCCATGTTTTGATAACCCGAGACCTGTATCTTGCACGAAATCATTTCAAGCGTAATTGTCCCCTTTTCCGTGAACTTGATGGCGTTATCGATAAAATTCGTGATAGAATTACAAGGATTTTTGTATATGAATTCTGCAAGCTTGGAAGTCTTTTTTGTTCGGAAGGAACTCATTCCAGCGTGTAAGTGTTTGCCGGGAGAAGACCGTCAATGAGAAAACCAGCATAGAGGTAAAGGCGATACTGGTCGTGATAGCGGAACCTACGACCCCGTAAGACGGGATGAGTAAAAAGCCGGAGATTAATAAGGCAATAAGCCCTACGCACGAGCTTGCCGTACTGTACCGGATCTTTCCGCTGCCGATGAAATAATGGCTGATGATGCTGTTGCAGCCTAACGCTACGATTCCGATCGATAATCCGCCTATCACTTTACGTATGCCTTTGAACTCGGCGCTGAAAAGATAATCCGTATATATCCATTCCGGTACCAATAGGATACATCCCATCACGAGGGCTAAAGCGCAAAAGGTCAATTTGAAAAGCTGTAAGGTAATACGTTTTTGTTCCGTTGCCTCTGAGGTCTTGGCCACGCTACTGTATTCGATGAAACTTACGCTGCGACTAATATTCCATACACTCTCGGAGATCTTGGTCCCAGCATCTAGCAAGCCTACGCTTCCCAACCCGGCGAAACGTTGTATCAAGAAATAATTGAGTCGGGTAGTACAGGTTTCCGCCAACCCGTCCGCACCGGCCCACAGGCCGTAGGCAAACATTTCTTTTAATAGACCGTAGAGTGATTTGCCGGAAGACCGGGATGTTTCCTTTAAGAAATAAGGAACAAGCATCGATAGGCTGGCAATAAAGGCTATGCCGTTCGTGACATATAATCCCCAGACATACGACCGTACGTCCGGGCGCTTCAATATATAATAGAAATAGAGTAAGACGAAAAATAGCAGTCCTCCTTGCAATATAAACGTGAGATTAAACCCTTTGATATTGTCTTTACCCAACAAGAAGCGGGCATTGGCGTTTACCGTAGAGCTCAAGATCGCCAACAAGAAGATATCCAGCCGATAGCCGGTGGGTAAAAGCCCGGTAAGATACATGAAGCCGCAAGCTAGGGAAGAGCCGATAGGTGTCCACAGATATGCGGGAAGGAAAATTGTCCGCATGGAGTAACGGTTCATGAAATAGACAATCGTATTCCCGCATAAAATCCCGTTGACGATTACCGCTATATTTACCGAGGCCACGATCAACCCGATCATCCCCACGCCCTCGATTCCCAGTACCTTTGCGTTGATGAAGATCAGCGCTAGGTTAAGGAAGGCTATCAGATAACGCGAGCCTATTGTCCCCAGTATCTTTTTTAACATAAGCTATAGTTGTAATCCATTCAGTAACCTTACATAGGTATCGATCGCTTCCCGGATCTCCGGTCCCTTGATGTATTCGTCCGCGGAATGGGAACGTGCCGAGTTTCCCGGCCCTATCTTTACGGAGGGGAAACGCATCAAGGCTTGGTCGCTAAGCGTAGGAGAGCCGAAAGGCTCTTTTCCCATCAAGATCGCCCGTCGCACAAAAGGATGATCCAGATCCGTGCGGGTGGAGCTAAGGCGGAAGCTGCGGGCCTTGATCTCACAATGAACCTTTTCCTTGATTAGCTCGAATAACTGTTCGTTCGTATAAAATTCGTTGGTGCGAATATCTACTGTGAATTCGCATTTATCGGGAACGACATTGTGTTGCGTACCGGCATGGATGATGGTGACAGTCATTTTCACCGGTCCGAGGAAGTCGCTTTTCTCCGGGAATTGATAGGTGCTGAACCATTCTATATCCTTCATCGCTAAAGTGATGGCATTGATGCCCTCATTACGTGCGGCATGTCCGGCCTTTCCGATAGCGGTGCAATCCAGTACCATTAACCCTTTCTCGGCTACGGCGGGTTGCATACCCGTGGGTTCACCTACGACAGCGAAGGAGATAGGAGGAAGCTCGGCCAATGCGCTTTCAATGCCATTCTTCCCGGATACCTCTTCCTCACAAGACGCGAGGAAGATTAGATTATAAGGTTGCTCTTTCTCGCTTAAGATGCAGAAGGCTTCATAGAGGGAGACTACGCTCGCCCCGGCATCGTTACTGCCCAGTCCATATAATTGATCATCCTCGGTCTCTTCGGGAGTGAACGGGTCTTTGGTCCAACCGGAAGCGGGCTTGACGGTGTCTATATGGGAGTTGAGTAAAAGGGTCGGTTTACCGAAATCGAAATCCGGGGCGATGATCCACAGGTTGTTGCCTTTGCGGAACACCTTTTGTCCGGCCTTTTGCCATTCTGCTTGCAGGAAATCCGCTACGGCGGTCTCGTCCCGGCTGAAAGACGGACGGGAGATCATGCCTTTTAATAAATCAATCGCTTCGTAATATCTTTCCATATTATAATAAATTATTTACGGTGCATCTGTCTTTCTCCAGTTGGGCTTTCAATTCTTCTAAGGAATCGAATTTGATGTCTCCGCGTACGTATTGAACGAATGAGACACGAATGCTATCATTGTAGATATCTCCGGAGAAATCCAGAATATTGACCTCCATGGATATGTCCTTCCCATTATTGAGTGTCGGACGGTCACCGATATAAAGCATTCCCTTATATCGTTCGCCTTCCACCTCCACCCATACGGCATATACGCCAATACCCGGAATGACTTTAAAAGGCTCATCTACCCGTATATTCGCCGTGGGAAATCCTAGCGTGCGTCCTACTTTATAGCCGCTGACGATATGGCCCAGCAATTGATAGGGATAGGTCAGTAAATAAGCGGCTTCCGCTACATTTCCGGCTTGAAGTAATTTCCGGATCTCGGAAGAGCTGACGGCCGTATTCCCTTCGTCATAGGGAGATGCCTTCAGCACCTCGATACCACATTCGGTGCCATAAACGACATATTGCTCGAAGCCATCCGTCCGATCGTGCCCGAAACGATGGTCATATCCGATCAATAAGGTCTTTACATGCAGGCTCTTCGCTAAAATAGAGGTAATGAATTCCTTGGCCGAGAGCCGGGATAGCTCGATCGTAAAATCCAATACGATGCAATAATCTACTCCGGTAGTCTCTAATTGCTGTAACTTTTCCTCGAAAGAATTTAATAGCTTCGGTTGGTAATCCGCATGCAATACGGCCCGGGGATGTTCCGGGAAGGTGATTACGGCCGATGGCAGGTTACGTGCTTTGGCTATCTCTTTCATCTCGTCGATTAAAAAACGGTGTCCTAGATGCACACCATCGAAAAATCCGATCGTAGCTACCAGTTCCTTTCCTTTCAGTCTGTCAAAATCTCTTACAACAATCATTGCGCCTTATTCATTTCTATTCCAATCGAAAGACAAATGTACGGGATAATTTTTAATAATCATGTTCTTATATATAGATACTTTACGTGTATGTTTACTGCAACCCGCGTTGCAGCAGAATTAGATACAGGTTGGTTTGGTTCGTTCTCGGGAAATATCTATATTTGCTAAGTATGAAAACGAAAACTCTACTCTGTATTATAATGATCCTGTCTTGGGGAATGTTGGGATCCGGACTAGCGGCGGAAGATATTCTTTTCAACCGTCTGGGAGTACAGGACGGTCTGTCTTCCAATGAGATCACTTGTATCCTGAAAGACCGGAAGGGGTTTATGTGGTTGGGTACCACTTCTGGGGTGAACCGTTTTGATGGGTATGAGTTTAAGCATTATAAATACAAGGAAAGCGGGTTGCCTTTTAGGGAGGAGCATGTCTCCGAGCTTCAAGAAACCGCCGATGGGCGTATTTGGATTACCTATAATACGGACCAACTTTGCGTATATGAGCCCGGTAATGACCGTTTTATTCCGGAGAAGGAAATATTAGATAGCTTACGTCTAGAGAATCCTCCCGCTAAGATATTTGTCGACAATGATAAACAACTCTATTTCGCTACCTATACGAATGAATTTTGCCGTTATGATCAAGCGAGGGGAAAGATTTATTCGTATCCGCTAAATAAAGAGGATGGCCGGGTTTGTGATATGAGTGACGTGGGCGATCGTCTATATGTAGTCCATACCTCGGGAGTGGTAGAGGGGATCGATAAGGCATCCGGAGAACCTGTCTATCGGGATGAGTATCTGACTCAATATGCGAATGCCCAGTTATTCTATGTGTTCGCCGATAGTGACGGGGATCTGTGGTTTTTCTTAAATCCCGGATATAGTAGAGGTCTCTTTCGCCTAAATCCCAAAAGCAAGGAGTGGAAACATTATACGACCGAAACCCCGGTCGCTTTATCCTCTATAATGGTGCGTGACGTGGCGGAGGATATGAACGGTAATATCTGGATCGCTACCGATCATGGCGGTATCAATATCTTGGATAAACGTCTGGACCGGATGCGTTATATACGAAATAACCCGTTTAACCAAACGAGTTTGAGCCAGAATAGCGTGATCTGCTTGTATCGGGATGATACGGGGATTATGTGGGCCGGCACTTATAAAAACGGCA
Source organism: Parabacteroides sp. KHUB-02 (assembly GCF_056640955.1). Taxonomy (NCBI): domain Bacteria; kingdom Pseudomonadati; phylum Bacteroidota; class Bacteroidia; order Bacteroidales; family Tannerellaceae; genus Parabacteroides; species Parabacteroides sp. KHUB-02. The sequence continues at coordinate 3,893,524 of NZ_JBWQEV010000001.1, forward strand.
TCAACTATTATCATGAGAGCATTTTTAAATTCCAGACTATCCGGTACCCTTTGGAGTTGATGCGGGATATCTTTAACAATGACTTTAATTGTATCGTAGAAGATAAAGAAGGGGATCTGTGGATCGGTACTAGCGGAAACGGCCTATTACGTTACGATCGGGAAACCGGGGAGTATGTCCGCTACCGGGCGGGGCGGGAAAGCGAGAACGCTATCTCCGGCGATGTCGTGATTAGTATGGCGAAAGATTTGGATGGCAAGTTATGGCTGGGTACTTATATGGAGGGGTTGACCGGTTTTGACGGGAAACGTTTCAAGCATTATCGGGATATCCCGGGCAGTAAGGACGGCTTATCCAATAATAGCGTGTATAGTTTGTATGTCGATGCCAAGAATCGTTTGTGGATCGGTACGTTGGAAGGCGGCCTGGATTGCTTGGATCAATCTACCGGGAAATGGACGTATTATCGCATGGGGGATAAGGAGAATGCGATTAACTCGGATATCGTATATAGCCTTTCCGGGGATGAGAAGGGGAATATTGTCGTTGGAACTTCTTTAGGAGTGAACTGGATCAACCCGGAGACGGGGGCTGTTACTTCTTTTAACGGCACGAAGGATGGACGTTCCGTGTTTGAGGATCAAATCATCAATGTCGTATTTTGTGATAGCCGTCAATGGGTATGGATCGGGAGTAATCATGGGCTACATATATATGATAGGTTGAATGATAAGATGTATCGGTTGAACCATTCTTCCGGATTACCGGATAACAGCATCATGTCTATTCTGGAGGATAAATATCATACGGTTTGGGTGGGAACGAAGAACGGCTTATTGAATATCGTTCCGAATCGGGATACGGATAATAATTATACGTTCGATTGGAATAGCTATGATGAGAATGAGGGCGTTCAAGGACGTGTGTTTAACGTGAATAGCGCTTGCGGACTGGAAACGGGTGAGTTGGCGTTTGGCGGGACAAACGGTCTTACCTTCGTTGATCCTGCCCGGATACGTTATAATAGCTATGCTCCACCGGCGGTGATAACCGGACTTATGGTGAATAATGTCCCGATAACGGCGAGAGAGGCGTATGACGGGCATGTGATTTTGGATAAAGATATCACCTGTACCAAGCAATTGAAACTGAATTATACGGAACGTAATTTCTCCTTTACCATCTCTTCTTGTTGCTATTTCCTTCCTTTGAAGAATAAATATGCTTTTAAGATGGAGGGCTTCGACTCGGAATGGACTACCGTAAGCGCCTTGGAACGTCGTATTACCTATACGAACTTGAACCCGGGAACTTACACTTTCAAGGTAAAGGCGATGAATAACGACCGGATTTGGAGCAAGGAGATCACGAGCTTGCAGATCACGATCTTGCCTCCGTTCTGGGCTACCGGATGGGCAATAGCGTTGTATATCATAGCTGGTATATTATTGGCGTATGGCGTGATACGTTTTATTTTCCGTATCCAGCAAAAGAAGTTGGAGGAGGAGCAAGAACGGGCTACTGTGCGTCAGCAGCATGAGGTGGACGAGATGAAGCTTCGTTTCTTTACGAACGTAAGCCATGAGTTCCGTACGCCGCTAACATTGATCATGACTCCTTTGGAGAAGTTGATGAAAACGGAGAAAGACTTGGAATCCCAGCAAATATTGAAGTTGATCTACCGGAACGCCGACCGGTTGCTTAAATTGGTGAACCAGTTATTGGATTTCCGCAAGATCGATATGCAAGGGGATAGCTTGGTCTTGTCTACCGGCGATATTGTCCCGTTCGTGCGTGACGTGGCTTATTCCTTCAAGGAGCTTTCGGAGCAAAAGCGGATTCATTTCTCTTTCTCCTCGGTCTTCACGTCTCTCCCGATGAAGTTTGACACGGATAAGGTCTTCAAGATCGTCTCTAATCTACTGAGTAACGCTTTTAAGTTTACGCCGGAGGGAGGTACTATCTCGGTGACGCTTAGCTTGCGGTTGGAGAAGGAGGGAGAGAACAAACTGGTTATCGAGGTGTCGGATAGCGGTATCGGTATTCCTGCGGATAAACAAGGAGCTATCTTCGATCGCTTTTATCAGGTGTCTTCCCCGGATAAGGGAAATCCCGTGGTAGGTACGGGTATCGGCCTGCACCTATGCCGGGAATTCGTGCGGATGCATCATGGGACGATAACCGTGAAAAGCGAGCCGGGAGCGGGTAGTACGTTTACGGTTACGCTGCCGGTGATCCCCTTGGATAACCAAGATATTATCTCGGCTCCGGAAGGAATTGCCGAAGGGGATATCTTGCCTCCGGTTGAGGAGCATGCGGAGATCGCCGATAAGGATGCGTCTCCGGCGGGAAGACCTACGTTGCTGGTCGTAGACGATAACACGGATTTCCGGGAATTTATGAAGTTAAGCTTGAGTGGCGTTTATTCGGTACTCACGGCGGCGGATGGAGAAGATGCGTGGAAACTCATTCCGGAGGAGCTGCCGGATATGGTGATCAGCGACGTGATGATGCCTATCACCGACGGTATCACCTTATGCCGCCGGATCAAGGGAGACATCCGGACTTCCCACATCCCGGTGATCCTACTGACGGCAAAGTCCGCTAAAGATAGCCAACTGGTCGGTCTGGAAGCCGGTGCGGATGATTATATCAGCAAGCCATTCAATATGGAGATGCTTCTCTTGAAGGTGCGGCATTTGATCGAGATGAAGAAGAAGATGCAAAAGGCCTTTATGCAGTCCTCTACCATGGGCATCGCCTTGACGGAGGTACAAGCTAGCTCCATGGATGAGGAGTTGATGCGTAAGGCCATCGCCTATATCGAGGAGCAGATCGCCAATCCGGAGTTGTCTGTAGAACGGTTGAGCCGGGAGATGGGCATGAGTCGTGTGAACTTCTACAAGAAATGCCTTTCCATCACGGGTAAGACTCCGGTGGAGTTGATCCGTACGGTGCGCTTGAAGCGTGCGGCGCAGTTATTGGAGAAGAGCCAGATGCGGGTCAATGAGGTCGCGCTGGAGTGCGGTTTCAATGATGTGAAGTTATTCCGGAAGTATTTTAAGGATGAGTTCGGAAGGCTTCCCTCTGACTATCATAAATAAACTTCTTCTAAATAAATGCCACGTAATTAGGGGATATAACAAAATATCCCCTTAAAATAAACATTCTTCCCCTACCTTTTTACGGTTCTCCCCGTAACCCAAAACATTTATGGCTTCCTGTCCGCCGCAAACCCTTTAATTTTGCCAACGAATGAAGAACCATTTTTCTTGTATGGAAAAACCTGTTCGGACTCATTGCTGATCGGAAATAATTAAAGAATCTATAGAATATGAAACAACACATCGCGGTATTCACGTTAGGGCTTTCCCTGCTGACTTCCTGCATGACTGATTCCGCTTACCGGAAGGTCGAGAATGGCTTGGTCGCCGATATCCGTTCCGGACAGGCGAAGGCTGTTAAATTGGAAGTAATCTCTGATGATATTATCCGGGTAATCGCCTCTCCGGATGGTAAGTTTTCCAACCAAGTGAACTTGATCAAGGACACGAAATCGTTGCCCGCCCCATCGTTTCAGATAACGACCTCGGGGGATACGATCATCGTAAGTACGCAAACCACACAGGCCCGTCTTTCACGGGAGACCGGAGAGGTTCGCTTTACCGACGCCAACGGACACACGATCCTTCGTGAGAAGACAAACGGAGGCAAGGAATTTACGCCGATCGAGGTGGAAGGAACCAAAGGCTATACCTTACGTCAGGTATTTGAGAGTGAGGACGAGGAAGGGCTTTACGGCCTAGGACAGCATCAGAGCGATGAGTTCAACTATAAAGGCAAGAACGAGGAGCTTTTCCAATATAACACGAAGGTGAGCGTGCCGTTTATCGTTTCCTCAAAAGGGTATGGTGTACTTTGGCATAACTATTCCTTGAGCCGTTTCGGCGACAAGCGTCCATACGCCGATTTGGGCGATGTCTTTGGTCTATACGGAAAAGACGGGAGGGCAGGGGCGTTGACCGCTACCTACTATACGGATAAGGCGAAGAATTCCGTTTTAATCCAGCGGGATGAAGATAAGGTAGATTATGAGAATCTGAAAACCATCAAGAACCTGCCGGCAGACTTCCCGAAGCCGAGCGCTTCCGCTACTTGGGAGGGTGAGATCGAGGCGAAAGAGACGGGTACTTATCATTTCAAACTACATTACGCCGGTTATACCAAGGTATTTGTGAATAACGAGGAGATCATCCCGGAACGTTGGCGTGCGGCATGGAACCCGAATGATTACAAGGCTACGGCCGATCTGGAAAAGGGCAAACGTTATCCGATCCGTATCGAATGGTTGCCGGATGGAGATGTATCTTATATCGGCTTGAAGGTATTATCTCCGCTACCGGAGGAGGAGCGGGAGCGGTTGGCTTTCTGGTCGGAAATGGGGGATGATATCGATTACTACTTCATCAACGGAGAGTCTTCCATGGATAAGGTGATCAGCGGTTACCGCACGGTTACGGGCAAGAGCCAGATCATGCCGAAATGGGCGATGGGATTCTGGTTGAGCCGTGAGCGTTATAAGACGCAAGAGGAGCTATTGACCGCCTTGAACGAATACCGCCGGCGGCAGGTTCCCTTGGATGTGATCGTACAGGATTGGAGCTATTGGCCGGTAGACGCATGGGGTAGCCACGAGTTTGATAAGGAACGCTTCCCGGACCCGAAAGGCATGATTCAGGAAATCCACGATAAGGATGCCCGTATCATGATCTCCGTATGGCCGAAGTTCTATTATACGACAGAGCATTATAAAGAGTTGGACGCACTGGGTGCTATGTATCAGCAGGCGATTAAGGATAGTATCCGCGACTGGATTTATCCGGGTTATATCGGTTCTTTCTATGACGCGTACAACCCGGAAGCCCGCAAGCTTTTCTGGGAACAGATGAACGAGCATCTGTATTCCTTGGGCATCGACGCTTGGTGGATGGACGCTTCCGAGCCGAACGTACAGGATAATACGGATATCGAGTATCGCAAGGCGCTTTGCGGACCGACTTATCTGGGCCCGTCCACGAAATACTTCAACGCTTACGCTTTGGCTAACGCCGAGGCGATCTACGACGGACAACGTAGCGTAAACCCGGATGACCGTGTATTCCTATTGACCCGTTCCGGTTTCGCCGGCCAGCAACGTTATTCTACCGCTACATGGAGTGGCGATATCGGTACTCGCTGGGAGGATATGAAAGCGCAGATCAGCGCCGGCTTGAACTTCGCCATGTCCGGTATCCCTTACTGGACGATGGATATCGGTGGCTTCAGCGTGGAGAACCGTTATATGGCCGCTAAGGAAGGTAGCGAGGATTTGAGGGAATGGAGGGAGTTGAACAACCGTTGGTATCAGTTCGGAGCTTTCTGTCCGTTGTTCCGTAGCCACGGGCAATATCCTTGCCGCGAGATCTATAATATCGCTCCGGAAGGATCGCCTACGTACCAATCGATGAAGTATTATACCGAGTTGCGCTATCAATTGATGCCGTATATCTATAGCTTGGCCTCCAAGACGCATTTTGAGGATTATACGATCATGCGTGCCTTGGTGATGGATTATTCGGACGATGAGAAGACTTACGATATAGACGACCAGTTTATGTTTGGCCCGGCCTTCATGGCATGCCCGGTGTATGAGTATAAGGCTCGCGACCGTGAGGTGTACTTCCCGGCCGGCATTTGGTACGATTTCTACAACGGCAAGCGTATACAAGGCGGAACGACAATGGACGTGGATGCTCCTTACGAGCATATGCCTTTGTTCGTGAGAGCCGGCTCTATCGTACCGACCGGAAAGGTAATCCAGTCTACGAAAGAGGAACAGAAAGACTTAATCGTCTCTGTTTACGCCGGTGCCGACGGTTCCTTCACCTTATATGAGGATAATGGCGTGACCTACGATTACGAGAAAGGAAATTACGCTACCATCCCGTTTGTTTATGATGATGCGAGGCGAACGCTCACGATCGGCGCACGGGAGGGCGACTATCCGGGCATGATCCGCGAGCGTCAGATCACGGTACGTCTCATCACGCCGGAGAACCCCGCTGGCAAGGACGTGACAATATCTTACCAAGGTAAACCTCTAGTTGTAGAGACGGGGCGTGCCCCGTCTCAACCCCTCTAAATGGTAACTTTAAATAATACCCATCAGTCTGTGCTAAGACGGGGCACGCCCCGTCTCTACAACTGGGTAGTATCAATTAAACTATATAATCACTAATGATACCACTGATGAATCGGCCACTTGCGTGGCTTCTGGGCCTATTGCTCACCGCCTGTTCCCCCACCGGGGAGCAGGTGCGTGAACGTAGCCCATGGAATGACGATTGGAAATTTGCCTTGTCGGATAGCGTTCAGGATTATTCATCCCCGGACAGCGATGATTCCACTTGGCGTATCTTATCTTTACCGCATGATTGGAGTATCGAGGGGGATTTCTCCCTCGATAACCCGTCTACCCCGGGCGGCGGCGCGCTACCGGGCGGGATTGGTTGGTATCGAAAGACATTTACCCTTCCGGAGACGGATCGGGGTAAGGTTGTTTATGTTGATTTCGACGGGGTTTACCGGAATAGCGAGGTCTGGATCAATGGTCATTCGCTGGGATTCCGTCCGAATGGTTATGTATCGTTTCGTTATGACTTGACGCCTTATTTGAGGTATGGAAGCCAACCGAACGTGATTGTCGTGAAGGCGGATAATAGCGAGCAACCGAATTCCCGCTGGTATTCAGGCTCCGGTATCTACCGTAACGTATGGTTAGTAAAGGTGAATCCGGTACATGTGGACAACTGGGGTACTTTCGTGCATGACATGAGGATCTCGCCGGAGGAGGCTACCTTCTCGTTGGAGGTGAGAATAAGGAATAGCTCGGAGGCGGATAGGGATGCCGAAATCTCTACCTCTATTTACGATGACCGTAACAGAGTTGTTACGGCACCCGTAACAACTCTATTACGGGTACCGTATACGCCCTGTTACGACGCCCGTATGCGGGAGGCATCTGTCGATCATCAGTTCTCGATCCCAAATCCCAAGCTTTGGAGTCCCGATTCTCCCTCGCTCTACACGGCCGTCACGGAAGTGAAAGTGGCTGGTAAGGTGGTAGATCGTTACGAGACGGTATTCGGCCTTCGCTCGTTCCGTTGGGATTCCGCTACCGGCTTTTATTTGAATGATAAGCCTTTGAAGATAAAAGGGGTTTGCCTGCATCATGATTTAGGCTGTCTGGGTGCCGCCGTGAATACACGGGCTATCGAGCGCCAGCTACAGATCATGAAGGAGATGGGTGTGAACGCGATCCGTACCAGCCATAACGCCCCGGCACCCGAGTTGCTGGATCTTTGCGATCGTATGGGCCTTCTGGTACAGGATGAGTCTTTCGATATGTGGGAACGCCGTAAGTCCCCATACGATTACGCCCGGTATTTCGCGGAGTGGCACGAGCGGGATTTGACGGACGAGATCTTGCGTGACCGGAATCACGCCTCTGTTTTCATGTGGAGTATAGGCAATGAGGTACTTGAGCAATGGAGTCATGCCGACGCTACCGAGCTGGATCTGCAAGCGGCGAACCTGATCTTGAATGCCGGCCATGCCATCGATCCCGCTTTGCTGAAGGATACGACCCTTAGCCGTCAATCCTTGATCACCCGTCATCTGGCGGCTATCGTGAAACGGCTAGATACCTCCCGGGTCGTTACCGCCGGCTGTAACGAGGTAAACCCTGCGAATCATCTGTTCCGCTCGGATGCCTTGGATGTGCTGGGCTTCAACTACCATGAGCGATATTTCGAGCCGTTCCTCCGGAATTTCCCCGGAAAGAAACTGATCGTGAGCGAATCTACCTCGGCCTTGATGACCCGTGGCTATTATGAGATGCCGTCTGATCATATTTATATCCGTCCGGAATCGTGGGACAAGCCTTTCGAGGCTCCCGAGCATGTTTGCTCCTCTTATGATAATTGCCATGTACCTTGGGGCTCTACGCACGAGAAGACTTGGCATCTGGTGAAGACGCTTCCGCATGTATCCGGCCTGTTCGTCTGGACGGGTTTCGATTACTTGGGAGAGCCTACCCCCTATTGGTGGCCCAGCCGGAGCAGCTTCTTCGGTATCGTGGATCTGGCGGGTTTCCCGAAGGATGTATATTATATGTATAAAAGCGAGTGGACGGATGAACCCGTATTGCACATTTTCCCGCATTGGAACTGGAAAGAAGGCGAACCGGTGGATATCTGGGCCTATTATAACAATGCCGATGAGGTGGAACTATACCTAAACGGAAAGAGCCTAGGCGTACGACAAAAAACGGACAGTACCTATCATGTCTCTTGGCGTATGCCTTTTACGCCCGGAACCTTGAGAGCCGTCTCCCGCTTAGGGGGTAAGGAGGTCTTGGTGAAAGAGATCCATACGGCAGGAGAGCCGGCCCGTTTGGTCTTGACACCGGATCGTAGCGTCATCCAAGCGGATGGCTCGGACCTATCGTTTGTAACCGTAGATGTATGCGATATCGATGGTAACCGGGTTCCCGACGCTACTCCATTGATCCGTTTCTTCGTGGAGGGCCCGGGTGAGATCGCCGGAACGGATAACGGAGATCCGAACGATCCGAACAGCCTCCGTAAACCGAAACGGCAAGCTTACTATGGAAAAGCCTTGGTCGTGATCCGGAACAAGGGCGGACAAGGCGACATCCACTTAAAAGCCATAGCCGAGGGCTTACCCGAGGCGACGGTAACGATTCAAGCGCAATAATAAACCTATAAATAAAAAGGAAATGAAAAAGATAATAGGCGTGATCGCTTGCGGGCTATTCTTGAACGCGGCTGCCGCAAGCTCGCAGGTCACGGATAAAGAGAAGGTACAAATGGAGAAACGTATCGAGAAACTGATTAAGAAGATGACCTTGGAGGAAAAGGTCGGATTATTGCATGGTAACTCAAAATTCTATGTTGCCGGAGTAGAGCGTCTGGGGATTCCCGAGTGGAGCTTGAGCGACGGGCCTCACGGGGTACGTGCGGAGATCAATCGCCACGACTGGGCATATGCGGGTTGGACAAATGATTCCGCCTCTTATTTCCCGACCGGCACGGCTTTCGCCGCCGCTTGGAATCCGGAGTTGGCTTACCGTCGGGGCGAGGTGCTGGGCGAGGAGGCTCGCTGGCGTAAGAAGGATGTGTTGCTGGGCCCGGGTGTGAATATCATTCGCTCCCCGCTTTGTGGCCGTAACTTCGAGTATATGAGCGAGGATCCTTATATGAACTCCGTATTGGCGGTCGCTTATATCAAAGGCTTGCAGAGCCGTGACGTGGCTTGCAGCGTAAAGCATTTCGCCGTGAATAACCAAGAGACAAACCGTACGACTGTCGATGTGGAATGTAGCGAGCGTGCCTTGCGTGAGATTTATTTACCCGCTTTCAAGGCGGCCGTACAGGAGGGAGGCGCCTTGACGGTAATGGCCGCTTATAATAAATTCTGTGGGGAGTTCTGCGCGGAGAATAACTACTTGGTTCGCAAGATCCTTCGGAATGAATGGGGATTCGATGGCGTATATGTAACCGACTGGGGAGCCGCCCATAGCACGGTTCCTTCTATGGAGGCCGGCTTGGATCTGGAGATGGGCACGCTGATCGATAAATATGAGGATTGGTATTATGCCAACCCCTTGATCGAGGCTGTTAAATCTGGTAAGATTCCTATGAGCTTGGTGGACGAGAAGGTGGGCGATGTCTTACGTGTGATGATCAAGACGAATGTCTTGGACCCGAAAAAGCGTTTCGGTCCCGGCTCCATGAATACGAAAGAGCATCAGCAAGCCACTTACGACGCGGCTGCCGAAGCCATTGTCTTATTGAAGAACCAGAATAATCTTCTCCCGTTGGATTTCTCCTCGATCAAGAGTTTGGCGGTAATTGGCGATAACGCTACCCGCAAACATTCCAATGGTGGCTTGAGTTCCGAGATCAAGGCGGTTTACGAGGTAACTCCATTAGAGGCGCTTCGTGCGAAATGGGGCGATAAGGTGGATATCCGTTTTGCCCAAGGCTATGAGAAGTTATCTACTTTCGTGGAGGGAAGCAATAATGGGCAAAGCTCTGGTACTTTCTCTTCCAAGACACAGGAAAGCGACGCATTATTGAAAGAGGCGGTAGAGGTTGCCCGCACGAGTGACGTGGCCCTTTTGGTTTGTGGTTTGAACCATGATTATGATACCGAGTCGTTCGACCGTCTGAATATGGATATCCCATACGGGCAGGTTGAGTTGATTCAAGAGGTGGTAAAGGCGAATCCTCGTACGATCGTGGTCATGATCGCCGGATCGCCGTTGAATATGGCTGCCGTAGATATTTGTTCCCCGGCTATCGTTTGGGCTTGGTTCAACGGCATGGAAGGAGGAAATGCCTTGGTAGACGTATTATCCGGCAAGGTGAATCCAAGCGGAAAGATGCCGTTCACCACTCCCGTGAGCTTGGATCAATCTCCGGCGCATGCGTTGGGCAACTTCCCCGGCAGGGATCTGAAAGTGAATTATGAGGAAGATATCTTGGTCGGTTACCGCTGGTTCGATACGAAGGGGCTTCCGGTCGTTTATCCGTTTGGTTACGGCTTATCCTATACGACATTCAACTATTCCAATCTGAATACGGATAAAAAGACGTATGATCAAGCGGACACGATCCAAGCGACTTTCACCCTAACCAATACCGGAGACCGTGAAGGAGCTGAGGTGGCCCAATTGTATGTAAGCGATCCGGTTTGCTCCGTGATGCGTCCGGTCAAGGAGTTAAAAGGCTTCAAGAAGGTATTCCTTAAACCCGGTGAGAGTCGGCGAATCACGTTGGACATCCCCGTATCCTCTTTAGCTTTCTATAGTGAGGCACAAAGCCAATTCGTCGTAGAACCCGGCGAGTTCATCCTCCAACTAGGAGCCTCCGCCTCAGATATCAAGCAGAGAATCAGCGTGGAGGTGAAATAACTACCCAGTTGTAGAGACGGGGCGTGCCCCGTCTCTACAAATAGATATTGAAAAATAACCGCTAGGACATTTTTCGTTACATTTCCTTGAACAAGAGCGCATCTATAGAGTTATATCCATATAATAACAATATAATTAAAGATGTGCTATGAACTCTCTACAAAATCCATTGAACGCTAACTATCCGCAAGATGTTACCCAAAAACCGGGCGAGAATGCGGTTTTCATTGTCTATGCTCTAAAAGATCTCCCCGACACGATTGATAAGGTAAAGGATGTGTGCGCTAATTTCTCCGCTTTGATACGTAGTATGCGCAATCGCTATCCTGATATGCAATTCAGTTGTACGATAGGATTCGGGGCGGATGCTTGGAAACGTTTCTTTCCGGAGCAAGGAAACCCCAAAGAATTGCAACCGTTTGAAGAGATCAAAGGAGTTAAGCTTACGGCTGTTTCTACCCCCGGGGATTTACTATTCCACATCCGCTGTAAGCAGATGGGACTGTGCTTTGAGTTCGCCTCCATTATAGACCAGAAACTGCGAGGTGTCGTGGAATCGATCGATGAGACCCACGGTTTTCGGTATAGAGACGGTAAGGCGATTATCGGTTTCGTGGACGGTACGGAGAATCCTGCCGTGGATGAAGACCCCTATCGTTTCGCGGTAATAGGCGATGAGGACCCCGAGTTTATGGGCGGAAGTTATGTATTTGTGCAAAAATACATTCATGATATGGTGGCATGGAATGCGCTTCCAGTGGAAGAGCAAGAGAAAGTCATCGGTCGCCGTAAATTCAACGATGTTGAGCTATCAGATGAGGAAAAACCGAAGAACGCCCATAACGCCGTGACGAACATCGGAGACGATCTGAAAATAGTCCGTGCTAACATGCCATTCGCCCATACCTCCAAAGGTGAATACGGTACCTATTTTATCGCCTATGCCAGCACGTTCAGCACCACCCGACGAATGCTGGAGAATATGTTCGTCGGTGATCCTGTAGGCAATACGGATCGTCTGCTGGACTTCAGCACGCCGATAACGGGAACTCTTTTCTTCGTTCCGTCGTATGAGTTGCTTGATAAGTTAGGGGAATAATTATTTATCCATCCTTAACTGTCTAGTTAACAGACTTCCGCAGTGCCAATCATTTTCCATATCGTGGCACGGCTGTGCCATCAGCGTGGCATAGCTGTGCCTTCCTTATGGCAATGGTGTGCCATTGAGATGGCACAGTCGTGCCATTATGATGTGCTTATCTTTTAATGAAAGGCTTGTTGACTGATAAGATTGGAGTTACGGATAACAGAAGTAAACCTCCTATTATCAATACTTTAAATATCCATAGCGGTTATATAGTGTTGGGAGTGTAGACGCGTGTTGTATGTCGTTTGCGGATTTCAACCCGGATTTATGAAGTTAACTTACTTGGTCATTTAAGTTAGCTTACTTTGCCAATGAAGTTAACTTACTTTGCCGTTGAAGCTAACTTACATTTGAAATGTTAGTTAACTGGTAACTTTCTACCTAAAAAAGCCATTTGGCAATGTACCTAATCTTTTTTGCGCTATAAAAGTATTTTGTTTGTGTTTTTTAGTATCTTTGCCAGATGTTTAAGGATAAAACGATGTTTCCCATATAGTTAAATACTGTGCTTTTTGATGAGATTAGAAGATCTAAATGAATATTATGATAATCTCTGCGATACTTTTGACCGTGGAGAGATGGATTTTGTTATGAACCATGACCGTGCTCATAATGCTGTTATTGAATGCTTTATACTTAATAAATCAAATGTGATTAATATGTATTGTGGCGAAATGTCTGTTTTCCGTGAGGGATTCTACAATCATATCAATCAAGATAGTAATTATGATCTCAAGGAAGGAGAGACTGCATTAGGAGATGAGATCAAGAAAAAGGTTATTAAGTCTTTGAGAGAGTTCATAAACCGTCCCAATGTATCCTTGAATATTTATTTTGAAAGGTTTGATCGTAAGTTCTTGAGAGATTTAATCGATCTTCGTGTTTTTAGTGATGGAGTAAGTTCCGAGAAGATACGTCTTTTTAAATTGGAAGATAATTTATTCTTGAAAAGCGATATGGCGCATGTCTCATATACGGATACCAACATTGTTAGAATGGAAAGAAATCCGCAGACGCACGAAGCTACATGTGCGATAAATCCACCTGAAGAGATTTTGAGCAAGGTAAAAGCTACTTTTAAGTCGATGTCGTTGGTAGGTGAGGAGATCAAGTTGAATTAGTAGAAGGTTGGTATGCTGTTTCTTGGAGGAAGCCAGACATTTATTGGTATATTGGCATCATTGATTGTATTATGTGTCATTTTGGACAAAAGTAATTTTATACATAGTATTCTTGATGAGATAGGAAAACGTATTGATGAAGAGATCAAATCTTTGGATAAAGCAGTGGGGTTCGATGTGATCAACGATGTGCCGGCAAACTCTGATTATAAACTATTGCAGCGCTATATAAATGAATTGCGTGTAGAGGCGAAAACAAGACCAGAATGCAAGCAGTTGCTAATTAGTGCTATGGCTATGGATATGAAACTTCAAGCTACGTTCGATCAACTTAAATCCGGATATTCCTCTAAATTCTTGAAGCCAGCTCATGACTTGATAGAGAAAATTCAAAGGTCAAAAGAACAGGTTATAGCTCCGTTATATGCGCTTTTGTTCTGCTTAACAGTTTTTATTTGTGATGAGATTGTTGTGGGAGTTGCGGGAACGAGCGATTTTGTTGTTTCCTTTTTGACTATCTTTGTGGTTTTCTCGGGTATTTTCTGGTTGATGATGTGGAAGATTTTCTTTAGAGATATACGGATAGAGACTGAAGAAGGTTCTTCTCAAAAAACGAAAGTGTTTGTTTCTAGGTGGATAAGGTGGAAATGGATGTGTTTCGCATTTCCTATGTTTTATGCGACTTGTTTGTTCTTGTCAACTTTTATCCCTATTATCTGGGCTAAATGTTTAATATCATTCACTATAGGAATACCTATATGTGTAATGGCATGGTTAAAAGCTAAGAGCCATTATGAGTTTGGCTTCTATACTTATGAATATGTTTTCAAACACTTTGGGGGATTGTTTCTTATATCATTTCTTTTTGCTGTGGTAACGACCGGTGGGTGTGCGCTATCAGATGATGTATCTTCTGTTTGTTTTACCTATGAGGATTTTGTTGCGCTTAAAATCACTGTGATTTTGTTTGTCTTGATCAGCGGTCTGTTGTTCCCGTTTCTTATGCCTTATTATGGTTTTAAGCGTGTCTTGAACATTGTAAAAGATGAGGTGAAAAGCAGCAAACAATCTATGGAAAGAGAGCTTAGTAGTATAAAGGAAGAGTTAAAAGAGTTTTGTAAGGTCATTCCGTAGACTTTAGGGTAGTAGTCTTCGTACTGTTTAATGGATTGCCATCTTGATTTTTTTCTTAATAATCAATTATAATTAAAGAATATATCATATATTTGCCTAGCTAGTAATTAAGACAGAAAAGCAAAAGGTAAAAGCGTAGGTTTTTATCTACTTATTCTTTCTTTGTTGGTAGTAAAACAATGATAAAATAGAAAACGTATGGATTATTATAGACTAAAATATTTTTAAATACGTATATTTGCGACAATAAAAGGCTTTTAAGTTAGAAGCCTTGTGTTGCGTGCGATATTTGTGCGAGTTGACAGAATCCGCTAAATTTTTCAACTTTAGAGAAGCGCAAAGAAGGCCCCGCAACCCTTTACCGAATATACGTGTTATCTATGCTGTTAAAGTATGGATAAGATTATTGTATATAGATAAAGGGGGCGTGCGGCTGACTTTACTCTAATGTGGGTTTTTAGCGGAACCTTTGTCAACGTAATGTTCAGCCAATCGCCCTTTCTTTATTTTATAATGAAAGGCCAGCTCTTCAATATAACGCCAAATAACGCCCTTTTTAAAGATAAATAGTATAAGTTTTACTTTAATCAAATAGTTATGCCTGAGTTTATTACTATTGAAGAAGCCGCTCGTATCACCGGCTTTCCATCTGAAGAAATCCAGCAATGGGCGATATCTAAAAAAATAGCATCTTACGTCGTGAAGCAAGGTGTTCGCCTAGTCGATCTGACCAATTTGCGTGAATTCATTTCCCATATCGAGCGTATGGGAATACAAAAGCTATACCTGCAACTTATCATCCAAGACAAGGAAGAAGAGATAAACGAGATCATCTCCCAATTCGATGATTACCTTTTCTGCCTGCGATCCCTTAAAAACATCTCTCCCCTACTTAAACTCATTATCGCCGAACTATCAACATTCATACACGACAAGAAAGACCGACTTATCTTTACGGAAATAACTTCCGGAGCCAAGATAGAAGACGTAGCCAAACGTTGTGGTATATCCTACGACGGAATCTGTCGCCGATATAAGGTCATATCGCTCCGCTTGCAAGAAAACATGGGCTTCCTGACCGAATACAAGAAAACAATCACGAACCAAGACCTTGAGATAGAACGTCTGTGGATAGAGAACAGGAACATGGAATACGAATTGAGAAGATTATATAAAAAGGCGCTCCAAAACGGTCTATGTATCGAATCTCCCCGATCACTTACCCCCGTTCCCTTAAATGCCGCGAAACGGATATGCCAACCCATTACCCGTCTCACCTTAGCGCCCTATATCCGTAAATGCCTTACAACCTTGAAAATAGAAACCATAGAAGATATTCTACGTTACGCCCTCAAAAACGGACTCGACTCTTTATTAGACCTTCCCGGCTTTGGCGCTCTTGGTTTGGCCCAACTGAAATTCCAACTCGAAAAGCATAAGATAATCGATAAAACCGGGCATTCCGACCTTTATCAATATATCATTTGCGAAGCGGATAATTAGTGAGGACATTCTTTGTCCTCAAGTAGAATTTAACTAGATTTCAAGGATACTCATACTGTATTTACATTTTTTTGTATATTTGCGATATGTAATGATGTTTGTTTATATTTGAATCTTCACTTGTAACCTTGTTCTAGGTTCTGATGAAACTACGTCTTTTATCTAATGTAAGTCCCTAAATAACAATCATCTATATCTATTTTTATTTAGATCTATACTGCTATTGGTTATTCTACCATTTAGTTACTCACTGATTTTCTATCTCTTATCACCTTTATCCTCTATTCAAATCAACGTAGTTTCATCAGAACTAAAGTATATGAACTGCGAATAAGCAGAATGGAGATAAGTTGGTATGGCGGGGATATATAATATATATGTGATATGAAAATGGATGGAAATTTGCTTATAGATCTGAAGAATGGAGATGAAAAGGCTTTTGAAACTCTATTTTGGGAATATAATCAGCATGTATATCATTTTGTTTATTCGTTGCTATATGATAAATCTATGGCGGTGGATTTGACCCAAAACGTTTTTCTTAAAATCTGGGAGAAGCATGAGACTATAGATCCGGAACAAAACTTTGATGCCTATCTATTCACCATAGCCCGTAACTTGGTTTATAAAGAGACAGAAAACCGGTTACTCTCTGAAAAACTGACGGAAAGCCTACAACGACAGCTATCAGATGTCGATTCGCTTATGGAAGAACGAATCGACGCAGAGTCTTTACGGGAATATATTAATAGCTTGATAGAAGAATTACCGCCATCACGTCGGGAGATATTCCGTTTGAGCCGTCATGAACATTTATCATATAGAGAAATAGCGGAACGCCTCTCTATCTCAGAAAAGACTGTGGAGACACAGTTGAGTAGGGCTTTGCGTTTTTTGCGAGATCGACTTTCTTCTGATGGCTTTCTTTGCCTTATAACACTCTTTTTATAGTTAATAAGCATTAAATATCTTGTGGTTTGTAGGGGTAGATAGTTTTTATCGGATATACGTATTATATTATATGATGAACAAACGTATATACATTTACATAAAATGAAACCTTTAGATCTAATCATATTACTATTAACAATTTTCCTATCAGCTTGTCAAGATAAGCAAAAGGAAATAATAACATTGTTGGTTAAAGAATGGCAGGGTAAGCAGATTCTATTTCCGGAAAATATGGTCTTTACCAGATTTGCATCTGATACAACTAATTTCGTAATCCCGACTTCGGATTACAAAGTCTTGGTTTTTGTAGACTCAATTGGTTGTACGAGTTGTAAATTGCAATTATCCCGTTGGAAAGAATTTATCCGATATACAGATTCTATCAGTCAGAAGAATATCCCTTTCTTATTTTTTTTTCAGTTTGATGATCAGTGGGAGATACATTCTTTATTAATAAGAGAGAATTTTGACAAGCCGATTTGCTTGGATCGATCAGACAGTCTAAATCAGCTCAATCATTTTCCAAAAGATATTCGGTTTCAAGTATTTTTATTAGACAAGAATAATAAAGTGGTAGTGATAGGTAATCCTGTCCATAACCCGAACGTAAAAGAATTATATTTGGAAGAAATAAGTAGGAAACAACCTGTTGCACCAATTCAGACAACCGTAAAAGTGGAAAAGGAATCACTCTTACTAGAAACTATTCCTTTAGGGAAGAGTAAAGACACTTTGTTTACGCTTGTCAATACAGGAGACCAACCTTTAGTTATTATAGATGTAACTACCACTTGTGGATGTGCTCAAACTTTGTTTGATAAACATCCAGTTCAGCCCGGTGAATCTCTTCATATTAAAGTGGGAGTGACACCTGAAAATAAGGGACTCTTTGATGAGACAATCACGGTAAAATGTAATACAAATCAATTAATTAAACTCAATATACGGGGAAATACGATTTGATAAAGTCAAATTATAAAAGGGAAACTTGCCTGATATATTAGAAGCTATCACAGCAAGTTATTCGCTCCAAAATATTATCAGAAAGGAGGTGATGCGAAAGTCTAAAATTTATTTAAATGTAAAAAAAGATACAGAGGATATCTTATTCTAACTAAAGAGGATTAGGCAAAATATAAAGATCTTATAAATAATTATATTATGAGCGTTATGAAGAAATTAAGAATTATTCTTATTGTTATTGTTTTCTGTTTGGTGATGATTAATATTCTAAAAAATAATATTGATCCTTCTTTGTCTGGATTAGCGTTAAGCAATATAGAAGCTCTTGCGGGTGAAGAATGTACTACTCATTGGAGTTGCTGGTTGAACTTAGATACAAGAGCTTGTTGTAATAGTGGGTCTATCGGTTGTGCTCCATGTGATTAATTTTATGGTTCTATAACGTTTTTGTAGTGAAATATGTAATAAAATAACTTTGTTTTTATCTATATAATTCGTTGTAGAACCTAATTATTACGATTGAAACTTATCTCAAATACTTATAAAATGAAAAGATATTATTTACTAATAATATTATCAAGCTTAATTGCTCTTTTGTCTTGTGAAAAAATAAATTATATGTATTACTTGGAAAAGGATAGTAATATGACATTTGATTTGAATTATGATGTAGAACCATATATTAAAGCTCTATTTCCTTATACAGATAAAGATGGACATCAATATATTAGTTTTCAAAATGGTTTCAAAAATCAGATTGTTTTTTATGATATACAGACAAAAGAAATGGCCTTCAAAATAGATCTTGATATAGAGGGAGATAATGGAGTTGGTTTTTTCTTAGGGTATTATATTGACAGTCTAGATAGTATTTATCTGACGAGTTTACAGCTCCCGGAAATATATAGTGTAAATAAAGAGGGGAAAATAAATAAAAAAATTTATTATGGAAAATCAAAAGATGGAAATGTTTTAAACGCATGTAACTCTTTGTCGTTTAGTTATCACCCTATACTTAAATTTAATAATAATCTTTTTGTATTGTCGGAGTGTAATCGATGGAAATATCCCAACCCTGTATCTGCAATGATTGATCTAAATACAGGGAATGTACAAGAACTTCCATTTGAATATCCCCGATTTAGTGGTGCAGATAATAAAAAAAAGAATGCTGGTGTAGAATTGTATTTTAGTAGATGTTTTAATGGTGATAAATTTATCTATTCTTTTTTCTATGAAGAAGATATATTTATAACTTCTATAGATCACAATATTGTTGAAAGAGTGAATGTAAAAAGTAATTATATTGATAGGGTTGTGATGCCGAATGATTATAATGGAACATTAAAATCTATGTGTGAAAATCCAAATTATGGTAACTTATTATATGATAAATACCGTGATGTGTATTATAGAGTTTGCTATTTGAAAACAGAGATAGATAATAGAGAAAACTATATGGAATTGTGGGATTTTGGAAGAAAGATATTTTCTATTATAATTCTAGATAAAAACTTTAATATAATAGGTGAGACTGTTTTTCCTGAATATACATATAATCCAAATCTGATGTATATTGATGAAAAAGGATTGTATATTTCTGAAAATCATTATAAAAATCCAAATTATGATGATGATAAACTGATATTTAGACTATTTAGGCTATGTAAAAGCAAAGAGAAGTATAATGATTCAGCTGTTTGAAAAGAATAATATGAAGAAATATATATTAATTATAATTTTTATTTTTATACACTTTGCCTCTTGTCAACAGAACGAAATAGATCCCAAAGAGTACTTTCTACAAGTCGTTAATATAAAAGCAAATCAACTCAATGCGGATACTTATAAGTTAAGTTCGTTTGGGAGGATGATGCTATTTGAGAGTGAGAAATGTCTAATCAAAGAGAATTATTTAGGTGATTCTCTTTTGGATAAAATATATTATACAAAAGACAGTATTCTATCTTTTTCCCAAACAGGAGAAGGCCCAGATGAAAACATCATACCTCGTTTGATGCAAAAGAAAGATAAATCAAATGTGATTATATTGGATATACAAAAGAAACAAATTATAACCAAAAGTTTATCTAAAAGTATTTCTTCTATTGTGAATTTGGAATATATGTTTCTCTCTGCTATTCAAACAAAGCATGGGTATGTCGTTTCTGGACTCCTTGATAAAGAGGAAACAAATACTAAGAGATATGCTTTGTTTGATTGTGCAGGTAAATATGTGAAGTCTTTTGGCGATTTTCCAAATGATGGGAACGATAGTAGAGGTAAAAGTAAAACATTTGCCTATCAAGGCTATATGGTTTATAATTCAGTATTAGATAGATTGGCTACGGTTGCGGCCTCTGGCGCTATCTTTGAACTATATCAGATAGATACGATTCCAATGCTCATAAAACGTTATCACGATATTTATCCTATATACATTGATGATAGTAGATCTGGCAGGAACGGCATAAAGCATGGCAAAGAGAATGTAATCGGTTATACGGATATATATGCGACTGATCGTTATATTTATACTTTATATTCAGGGAAAAAGTTGAATCAGCATACTAATACAAGAATGTTAGATACTATGTTAAGTAATGACATTTTAGTATATGATTGGAGTGGAAAATGTATTTGTCGATTAGTTACTGATATAAAACTATTCAATATTTGTGTGACAAACGATGATAAAGAACTAATAGCCTTGGGCTGGGATGATGATTATCATCTGTATTCTTTTGATCTATCAAAGGTTACATTTACATGGTAGTAAAAAAGCATTTTAGCTATGATAGTAAGATACTTTTTTTTCTTTATTATTTTAACTTTTTATGCTTGTTCTTCGAATGAAAATGTTCTATTGGAATTAGCGTTGGATAACTCCGGAGAAAATAGATCGGAGTTAGAAGCTGTTCTAGATCATTATAAGGATAATCAGAAGAAACAGGAAGCTGCCCGCTTTCTAATAAGTAATATGATAGGGAAGCAAGTATTAGATAGTAACTCGGTGAAAGGAAACCATGTGTATTTCGATGCTTTCGCTAATTATAGAGAGACATACGGTTCCTTTTTATATGATATCCAATACGCTATATATGATAGTATAAACAAATTGTATTCTTATACAAAAGTAAATCCTCGCTTTTTATCTGATTTGAAAGAATTGTCTTCTGATTATCTTATACATCATATAGATCAGTGTTTTCAAAATAAAGAGCGATATCCTTGGTGTAAGAATATGGACTGGGATATTTTCTTTGATTATGTACTCCCTTACACTACAGATAATTGTCATTGGGAACATGCTGGGAGTTATTTTGATCGAAAATATGCTTCACTACGAGATTCTATGTATATGTGTTCGTATGAAGAAATTGGTAAAGCTATATCGGATGAGGTAGAGCAGGGCTTTCTCAATGAATGGATAATCTTTACCGGTAAATATCAAGGATTGCGCCCTATGACTTTCCAAAATATAGTAGCCACTCAAATGGGAACTTGTTTAGAAAAGTCTACATATAAAATTGCTGCATTGAGGGCGAATGGTATACCTGCTGCATTAAATATGGTTCCCTGTTGGGGAAATTCACAATATCCTCATTCATGGGTCGAGATTATAGGGAGTAAGCAATTCGGCATGATATATGATAATACACAAAGACCTTTCCTTACTAAGGATGACATTAAGATAGACGGGATGTTTTGGAGAGATGTCTATCAATCTAAAATTGATATGTTTCCGTCGACTATTACTATTCAATATTGTAGGACTGCTCCTAAAGTCTATAGGTATAACTATCGGATACAACCCCACTCGCTCGCTATCTTGTCTAAAGAAGAAATACCTCCTTTATTCAAAAATCCGGGGATTCAAGATATCACGGACCAGTATGTCGTATGCGAAGATATAGAGGTACCACTTTGGAATGAGAAACATCCCAAAGAATATGTCTATTTATGTTGCTATGATATTATTGGTTGGAATCCAGTGTGTTGGGGGCGACCGGAAGGTTCCAAGGTACGTTTTCCTAAAATGGGGGTTAACATGCTCTATCTTCCCGCTTATTATAATGATGGAGAGATACGACCTGCTGGAGATGCGTTTATTCTGACTCGTGAAGGTAAATTACGTAAGTTATTACCAGATTTTGAAAAAGCGGAAAGTTCTGCTACATTCTATTCAAAAGTTCCATATAGAATGAATACGGCGCTTCAAGCCGCAGGAACGATAGGAACCCGCTTTTATGTTTGTAACAAGAAAGATCTTTCGGATCGTTCTTTGATATATTCTATTGAAAATCCTCCCTTTTATGTGGATAGTTTCCGTATATCTGTTTCCCAAAAATATCGTTATTTGATCTGTGATTTTCAAGAAACACAGCCATTGGGCTATTTTTACGCTATAGCGGAAATAAAAGTATTTGGAGGCGATGGCCAGCAGTTTTCCGGAGAGTGGGGTGGAAATGAAGGGACTAAAGGACATGGTCTCGATTTGGTGACAGATCAGGACCGAGTGTCTTATTATCAACCAGATCAATTTCAAAAAGATCAATTTGTTGTTCTAGATCTAGGCGAACCTAAACAGATAGCGAAGGTGGAATTTTATCCGAGGAATGATGATAATAAGATCGTAACGGGAGAATTATATGAACTCTTCTATTGGGACAAAAAGTGGATATCATTAGGTAAACAGTATGCCGAAGACAATAAATTAATTTATCAAAATATTCCACGGGAATCTATTTTTCGTATTCATAACCATACACGAGGAAAAGAACATCGCCCGTTTACTTATGAAGGCGGAAAACAAGTGTGGTATTAATTTGTGTTAAATCAAGGCTTTCTTGATTTTTCCGTGTAAGGGTAAAGTTCTTTTTCGGGATATACTTATTACACGATGAGAAAAATGCATACACATATCGAATTATTGGATCGCTTCATGAGTGGTAAGACTTCACCGGAAGAAGAGCGAACTCTTTTGGCGTGGTTTAGAGATCCCGATCATAAGGAAGAGATCATGGCTTTTTATAAGTCTAGATGGGAAGAATCTTCCGGGAAAAAGCTTCCTCCTAAGCTACAAGGACAGATGTTTTGTGAGATTAAAAAGCGGATGAGACAAGAGAAAAAAACTCTGGAGATAAAGAAGAAACCGCATACCTTATGGAAGTGGCTTTCTTATGCGGCGGTGGCTTTAATATGTATAGGCCTTGGAATTGGCTCCCATTGGTATAATATGAGACAGGTCCCACCACCTGATCCATTGGATTATGTGGTGTTGGCAGATAATGGGCAACGTGCTAGCGTGGTTCTTCCTGATGGGACGAAAGTATGGTTAAATTCGCATACTAAACTTAATTATAAGAGTGATTATGGCGTGAAAGAAAGATCAGTTTCTTTATCTGGTGAGGCTTATTTTGAAGTTTCGAAAGATACATTGCGCCGTTTCTTGGTAAATGCGGGGGATATGGAAGTCGAGGCGCTAGGCACAGCTTTTAATGTGAAGGCGTATGAGGAAGATGACGAGGTGGTTACGACCTTGTTTGAAGGCAGTGTACGAACAGCGGTTGGAAAAGAGTTTGTGATTCTGTCTCCGGATGAGAGTGCGGTTTTTAATAAGTCTAGTCATATATTATCTGTTAATCACCCGACAAATGCTTCTTATGCCCGTCTTTGGCGTACGAATGAACTGGCCTTCTCTGGCGAGTCGTTGGAGGAGATCGTGGTATTGTTGAATCGAATGTATAATGTTGAAGTTCGTTTTTTGTCCAATAAGATTAAAGGCTACAGTTTCTCGGGGGTGATCCGGAATAATAGTCTGGATAATGTATTTGAAATAATAAGCCTTACGGCTCCGATTACGTATGTGTCGGTAGGTGATACTATTTATTTAAATGAGAAATAGAAAGTTGAGTGTTAACCTAATAAAGAAGAAGCCTATGAGATGAGCTAGATGATTGTAGTAAAAAAAGAAGAAAGGCAAGGCCCTTCTTCCTCTTAAGCAAAATCACTTGTATATAATATCTTCAAGGAAATAACTAGCCGGTTATAAATAAGATAGAATATGTAAATGATTTGCTTGTAAAGTTACCTGTTTAAAATCTATGTATTATTAAAAAATTTTTAAAAATGAGTAATTTCAAGCACTCTTTTTTCCGGACACTTTTGTATGCCCAATTATTGTCGGGCTTTTCCGGAGTTGCGATTGCCGCCCAGATATCGTTGTCGGTAAAGGATAGACCGATGCGGGAGGTTATTAAAGAATTAGAGGAAACGACTGAATATCGTTTTTTCTATAATGATGGGATCAAAGGTCTGAATTCTCCGATCTCTGTTGACGTGGAAGATGCGGATATTAATGCTGTAATGGATGCGATAGCAAAGCAAGCGAATGTGGCTTATGTATTGAAATCGGGTCATCAGATCGTTTTATCATCGGTAAAAACTGTTCAGCAACAAGGTAATAAGAAAGTTACCGGTACGATTACAGACCCGAAAGGGGAACCAATCATCGGGGCGAATGTGGTCGTGAAAGGATCTACCAATGGTACCATCACGGATATAGATGGTCATTTCTCTATTGAGGTAACTCCGAATGCGATACTTCAGGTTTCTTATATTGGTTATGTGGCTCAAGATGTTCCGGTAGGCAATAAAGATAATTTGGTTATATCTATTCATGAGGACACGCAGAAGCTGGATGAGGTAGTCGTGGTGGGTTATGGTTCCCAGAAAAAAGTGAATTTGACTGGTGCGGTAGAGCAAGTGACTAGTGATGTATTCGAGGGGCGTCCTACGGCTAACGCTACTCAGATGTTAGAAGGAGTTGTCCCGAACTTGAATATTTCCTTGTCTGATGGTAAACCGGGGCGTACGGCGGATTTTAACGTACGTGGTGCCGGTTCTATCAATGGGGGTAGTGCTTTGGTGTTGATTGATGGTGTGGAAGGAGACCCTTCTATGTTAAATCCGAATGATATTGAGAGTATTTCCGTATTGAAGGATGCTGCCGCTTCCGCTATTTATGGCGCACGTGCTCCATTTGGCGTGGTTTTGATCACGACGAAGAACGCTACGGAAGGTAAGCCGAAGGTGACATGGTCTTCTAGCTATTCATTACAATCACCACAGAATGTGCCGGATGTAGTTTCCGATGGTTATATTTGGGCAAAGCATTTTTATGACGCTTATTTTAATTACAATCAAGCGAATCCTTCTGGTATCAACAAGACACAGCAATTTTCCGTGGCTTGGCTGGACGAGTATAAGCGCCGTCATGAGACGGGCGATTTCGGGACGGTGATCTCTGATGGCTCTATCGGTACAAAAGGCCGTTATGTATATTATCCGGAAGGAACCGACTATTATGATCTGATGTATAAGAAGAGTGTCTTTGCGCAGAATCAAAATCTTTCCATCTCGGGTTCCGACGGGAAGTTTGATTATTATTTGTCAGGACGTTTCTATAGTTACGATGGACTTTTCGATAGCGATGAGCAAACGGATAAGTTCAAGACCTATAATATGCGCTTCAAAGGAGGTTATCAGTTGACTCCTTGGTTGAAGATCAACAATAACTTTGAGTTTTCCCATAATAAATACTACAATCCGATTACCTATTCGGAAGGTTCTGGTGTGGTATGGAGAAATATCGCGGACGAGGGACACCCGTCATCGCCACTGTTCAACCCTGATGGTACGATGACTTATTCTGCCGTCTATACCGTAGGCGATTTGCTTTATGGACGTAGCGGTATTACGACAAAGAACTCCAACTTGAAGAATACTACGACATTCAATGCGAAGTTCTTGGGTGACCGTTTGCGTGTGAATGGTGATTTTACTTATCAACAGAAGACGCAAGAGAAGACTAAGAAACAGGTGCGTTCGCCATATGCGCGGTCGGCCGATGCGAATGGCGAAAGTAAGATCGAATATATCACGGGTACTTACTCCAACTTGGCGGAGACAACTGATCATACGAACTATCTAGCAACGAACCTTTTTGCGGAGTTTGAGGAAACCTTTGCCGAGAAACATTATTTTAAGGCTATGGCTGGATGGAATTACGAGAAATCTAGCTTCAAACGTATCTATGCTTATAATGATGACCTGTTGACGGATGACGTGGACAACATGAATCTGGTGATGGGTACTGATAACCGGAGCATTACCTCACAATGGAAGGCTTATCAGTTTGGTGGCGCTTTCTTCCGTTTGAATTATGCCTTTGACGATCGCTACCTATTGGAGGTAAACGGACGTTACGATGGTTCCTCCCGCTTCCCGAGTGATGAGCGTTGGGCTTTCTTCCCCTCGGCTTCCGTGGGTTGGCGAATCTCGCAAGAACCTTGGTGGAATGTTAAGTCCGAACATATCTCTAACGCTAAGGTCCGGTTTTCTTGGGGCTCTTTGGGCAATGCGGCCGGATTGAGTAATTATCAGTATATCCAGACATTGGGTATCAGCAAGTCTGATTATATTCTTGACGGTTTGCGGCAGAATTATATGTCATCTCCGGCGGCTCTTCCCGGCAACTTGACGTGGGAAACCGCCACGACGTATGATATCGGAGTGGATTTGGGATTCTTCGACAATCGTTTGACCGTGAGCGGAGATTATTATATCCGTAAAACAACCGACATGATCGTGAATGGCCCGACCGTACCGGATGTGTTCGGTGCTTCCTCGCCGAAAGGTAATTATGCGGATATGTCTACCTATGGTTATGAGTTGTCTTTGGAATGGAAAGATGGATTTGATTTAGCTGGTAAGCGGTTTAATTATAGTATCAAGGGAACATTGGCGGATTACTATTCAGTGATCGACAAGTTTAATAACGCGAATATGTCATTGAGCGAGTACGCAAATCAGTCGCTCGACAAGAATTATTACGAGGGAATGCGTATCGGTGAGATTTGGGGGTTTGTATCCAATGGCTTGTGGCAGGATCAAGCTGGCATCGATGCGGCTGAGGCCGCTGCGAAAGCTGCGGGGCAATCCTATTATAACCCACTTATGCAAACATCGAAAACCTATAAGTTGTATCCGGGCGATATTAAGTTCGAAGACTTGAATGGCAACGGCTATATTGACCGCGGACAGAATACGGTAGATGATCCGGGCGACCGTAAGATCATTGGTAACGAGGAGCCTCGTTATATTTATAGTTTTACGCTCTCTGCCGATTGGAACAATATCTGGGTAAGTGCTTTCTTCCAAGGGGTGGGTAAGCAAGATTGGTATCCGTCTAATGAAGCCTCTACGTTCTGGGGGCAGTACAATCGTCCGTATAACCAGATGCCCTCTTGGCATGTGGACAACTATTGGACTCCAGAGAATCCGGATGCTTTCTTGCCTCGTTACACGGGTTACTATGCGCCTTTCTATGGAGGTCATAAGAACGCCAACACGCGCTATTTGATGAATGCGGCCTATCTACGCTTGAAGAACATACAGGTTGGCTATAATTTGCCATCAGAATGGATTAAGAAGTTGCATTTGACAAATGTAGGAATTTATCTTTCCGGGGAAAATCTCTTTACATGGTCTCCGCTTTACAAGTATTCCAAGGATGTCAATGTATCGAATATCGGTGAATCGGATAAGGACTTGACTTCCAGCAACAGTGGTGATGGATATAATTACCCGATGATGAAGTCGTTCAGCATCGGCCTGAATGTTACATTTTAAAGAATAGGAGATTATACGAAATGAAAAAGAATATATTATTAAGCGGTCTGGTGGCACTTTTGGCTATATTTTCGGGGTGCGAGATGAATGAGGAACCAAAGTCGGAGGCTTCTGTGGATATGGTGTTTAGCTCCGAGAATGGTTTGAAGACGTATACGTACTCATTTTACAATGTCTTGCCTTCCCGAGGAAGCGCTTTCCGGCGTGATGCTACGGCAGATTATGGGGTGAAAAATTCCTTGGGTGGTATGGAGGTTGGCGCTTATACTACGAATAGCGCGACGAGTTGGTCATGGTCCGCTCTTCGTAATATAAATTTCTTTTTGGAGAATAACGTGAATGAGTCACTAAGCACGACTATCCGTGACAATTATAATGGTATCGCACGCTTGTTCCGTGCTCGCTTCTATTTTGATAAATTGGTACAATATGGCGAGGTACCTTGGATTGATAAGGTATTTAACGAGGCTGAAGACCCGGATCTTTATAACCCGCGTGATACACGTGATGTGATTATCGGGCATATCTTGGAGGATTTGGATTATGCGTATACGAATATATTGGAAGAGGATGTCACGCATAATTCAACGATCGTAAATAAATGGACAGCTGCCGCTTTCAAATCTCGTGTTTGCTTGTTTGAGGCTGCTTGGCGTAAATACCATGCCGCTGACCAATTGGATATCGCTCGTACGGGATGTACGGAATATTCGGCCAAAGATTTATATAAACTAGCGGCTGAGGCGGCTAAGGAAGTTATGGATAACGGACCGTACAAACTTTATACTTCAGGTGCTTATAGCGATGGCCGTGGAGCGTATCGCGAACTTTTCATTGCCGATAAGGCCGTTACCACGGAGGTAATGATGGCTATCGAGACTGACAAGGTGTTAGGACTGGGTGAGCAGAATTGGTGGTATAATTCCTCTACTTACGGACCACACTTATGCATGAGCCGTAAATTTATGCTGTCATACTTGAATGCGGATGGTACGCCTTATGTCGAGAAAAAAGCGGATGGAAGCTATAAGAATTTCGTGGAGGAGACAACAGGACGTGATACCCGCTTGAACCAGACGATCCGGGGAGCGGATTATACCCGTAAGAATGCTTCTGGTGTTTATGAGCCGACGGCAGCTAATTTCACGGGACATACATTGACGGGATATCAGTTTACGAAGTTTGCCATGGATGACGTGGCTTACGATGATGCGGCTACGAATGATAATGACATTCCTATCATGCGCTATGCTGAGGTTTTGTTGAACTATGCTGAGGCTAAGGCTGAATTAGGCGAACTGACTGATGCGGATTGGGCGGCTACGATAGGTGCGCTTCGTTCTCGTGCGGGAATTACGGGAGGCACACCACAGACAGGTACATTGACAACCCGTCCGTCATCTGCGGAACCTTATATCGCTTCTTATTACCCGACGATCTCTGATCCTTCCTTGTTGGAGATCCGTCGCGAACGTGGTATTGAACTTTGTCTGGAAGGCTTGCGCCTAAATGATTTGAAACGTTGGAATTGTTGCGATCTTTGGGTGAACGATCCTTGGGAAGGTATCTTTATCCCGTCACTTAACCAACCGCTGGATGTGAATGGCGATGGTAATTATGACGCCTATTTCTATGATACGGACAAAATCGCTGATGAGAAATATGCTGCGATTGGTGTCTATGTAGGTACAAATAAGAGTAATGTGCTAAACGTGAAGCCGGTTCAAGGTGGTTATTTGATGGAGTATAATTATGCTGGACGGAGCTGGCCGACTCGTCAGTACTTGTATCCGATACCGGAGGTTGTAATCCAGTTCAATACGAATCTAAGCCAGAATCCGGGTTGGTAATCAAGGGGGTATCATGAGAAACTTAATTATAGTGTTTATCTCTTTATTTACTTTCTGCATAGGGATATCCGGACAACAGAAGTGTAAACTGAACGTGGGTAGTTTTAATCTGCGGTATGATAATGAGGGGGATAAGGATGATTCATGGGCACACCGCAAAGACATGGCGGTATCTTTGGTTCATTTCCATGACTTTGATGTCTTTGGAATCCAGGAAGGACTGATTCACCAAGTGAAGGATTTGGTGAAAGATGGTACGTATACGTTTGTTGGTGTAGGTCGGGATGACGGAAAAGAGGCAGGGGAACATGCCGCGGTCTTATTTAAGAAAGATCGGTTTAAATTATTGGACTCGGGAAATTACTGGTTGTCGGAGACACAGGATAAGCCTTCTTTTGGCTGGGATGCGCAATGCCGGAGGGTTTGTTCTTGGGCGAAGTTGAAGGATAAGGTTTCGGGAAAGGAATTTTATTTCTTTAGTGTGCATTTCGATCATATCGGTAAAGTGGCCCGTCATGAGTCTGCTTTGATTATGTTGGCTAATATTAAAAAGATAGCGGGGGATTCCCCTGCTATCTGTGTAGGTGATTTCAATGGTACGCCGGATTCTGAGCCTATACAAATATTGAAATCCGATGGTTTACTGTTGGATTCACGGGAAATCTCAAAAACACCACCCTATGGAACGGTAGGAACGACAAATCAATTTAATTTGAATGCTCCGATGAAGAATCGAATTGACTACATTTTCGTTACCAAGAATATTCACGTGAATAAATATGGTACGTTGAATGAGTTCCAATACGGTCATTACCCTTCAGACCATTTCCCGATTATGATTGAGGCTGAATTTTGAGTTTAAGGATTAGGATGTTAAAAATAATTATAAAGGTATGAAGAAGCTAATTTATTCTTTCTTATTTCTCCTTTGCTCCGTGTTTGCGTTGCAGGCGGAGTCTATGGTAGTTGCCACTTATAATTTGCGTAACGCGAATGCGGGTGACTCGACGAATGGTAATGGCTGGGGGCAACGGTATCCGTATATCGCCCAGTTGATTCAGTTTCACGGTTTTGATATTTTCGGAACTCAAGAAGGCAAGTACCAGCAATTGCAAGACCTTAAAAATGCGATGCCCGGTTATGATTATATCGGGGTAGGGCGTGATGATGGTAAACAAGCCGGGGAACACTCTGCCATATTTTATCGTAAGGAGAAGTTTGAGGTACTGGATCATGGGGACTTTTGGTTGTCTACGATAACCGATCGCCCCAATAAGGGATGGGATGCCGTTCTTCCCCGTATTTGCACATGGGGTAAATTTCGGGATAAACAAACCGGCTTTACTTTCTTGTTCTTTAACTTACATATGGATCATATTGGCGTACAGGCCCGTGCGGAAAGCGCGAAACTTATCCTTAAGAAGTTGAAAGAATTTCCGGAGAAGCTACCGGCGATTCTGACAGGTGATTTTAATGTGGATCAACATAATGAATCCTACTTATTACTGGACAATTCCGGTATTATGCGGGATTCTTATCAGATAGCGGATTTCCGGTATGTACCCAACGGCACGTTTAATGCCTTCCATGCGGATCGCAAAACAGACAGTCGTATCGATCATTTATTCCTTACGAAAGAGTTTGATGTGAAAAAGTACGGAGTCTTGACGGATACGTATCGTTCGGAAGCAAAAGAAAGCGCTCAAAAGGAACAGGATGCGAACTTCCCTAAAGAAGTTTCCATGCAGAAGTATGTCGCTCGTACGCCATCTGATCATTTTCCTGTAATGGTTGTGGTAGAAGTAGAATAGAAAAACTTTAAGAAAAATAGAGGCGATCGCTAGAGGTCGCCTCCTATTCTGTAGAAATATTATAGAGGTTCTATTTACTCATTCTTTTTATAATAATTACCCATAAAAGAATTAATTGTATCAGAATAACAATTACCTGTTTCTTTGGATGTATGGGGTCTTGTTGGATCGATTCCTCCCTTAAACTGATCGAAATAAGTATATCTTATTTTCGTATAATCCGTAAATGCTTGTTCGGGAGAGGTATTAAAATGTCCATGCATAAAAAATTCCCAAGTATCGTCTACACCCGCATAATTCTTTTTGGCAAACCCTTCTATCGTTATATAATCCGAATTGTCTTGGGAGATAATGGTAGCGTAATGATGAGCGGTACTATCTTTCACTGTAAAATTCAACATGCTAGATTTACTTTGACTTTCGTATCGGCCAAACAGAGAGGCAACCATATCGCACCCTCTGGGCATTTTAACCTCTTCAGAGTGGGTTTGTTCGTAAAGAAATGCCTCTCTGGTACATAGACCTAAGGTATCAATTGAGATACGACTCTTTATTTGTCGTAATTTCGATATAAGGGAATCTATATTATTTACAATCGGACCATACATCTCGTGGACATCATCCCTTTCACTATTATTATCAAAGACGGTAGGTATATAGGAAGAGGGCGACAAGGCTACTTCCAGATCAGACTTCAATGTGGTTAAATTTTCGATCAAGGTATCATAACTTCCAGTTACAGGCTTTTTACCTCTTTCTGGGTAGAGCCAAGAGGAAAGTTTAATGTGAATTTCTTTATACATTTCATAGACAGAAGTAAATTGACTCTGTTCGGCCGGCCATTTAAATTGCAACTGAACAAAGAACTTCCTTAAATTCTCACTGCTTTTTCTTATCTCGTTCACCTCTTGATAGAGCGAATTAAATTCTTCATTATATCCACCTGTAACATCATTAAGATTTGAAAAACTTGAAATTAACTTTTTACTCGAAAAATCATGTTCCTTTTTCCATTTCGGTTCTACCCGGATATACTCTTTTGTACGGTATGTTGAATTGAGTCTTGTAAATTGTCTTTTTTCCTTTGGCACAAACTCAATCATAGCACCTTCCTTTTGCATAATAGTATTAAAATCTAATACATACAATTCGTGATTTGGATATTCCAAGCCGCAAATAGCTTGGCCGGAATTGGAAATATTATAAATTTTCCCACCTTCCGTGAAGGTAGCATATCGTTGAATGGGTACAAAATTATTGACTGATGGTATTTTTAGCTCGTCTTTTATTTTAGTTCCTGGACTGTTATTATTTATTTGACATTGAATAGCCTTCCTCTCAAGCAACTTATCATGAGAAGACTGTAATATTTCACACAAAGATGCTTGCTTGGAATTACCAACATGACCAACAAGGGTATGCGGTGTTCTCTGTTTTCTTTCAGAATATGTTTTCATGACAACTTAGATTTTAAACTATTCGTAGATAAAATCGGAGATTGCGTTCTGTTTTTTTCCAAAAATAATAATTTTGCAGGAAAATAAATATTAAAATAACCAATCGAATAATAATTTTTCTACATTTGCGTTACAGGAGATTTGAGGAAAGACACGATTGATCCCTTGTAAAATATATTTCTGAGATCTATTACAACTGAGTCTCGGCAAGACTATGGTTTTGTTGATAAACCGTAAATCACTCAACCATATATATTTATAATCTATTCCTCCTTTTTATGAAATCTCAGATCTATCAACTAAGCATCTTTTTAAACCTCGATTACAAACTGATTCTGTTCGCTTTATATCTTCGTTCTTCTTTTTGTTAGCCATAGTCTTGCCGAAACTCATTTACCTGTAAAGACGATTGCGAATATTCATGATAATAAAGATTGTATGCAGGAAATTCATGCCGATAAGGTTTTAATGATAGCGATCGGAAATAATGATTATATCAGTTATAATAAACTGTTTGATCGTTATTACGGGCGTCTTTGTCAGTATGTGTATAGTCTATTGATGGATAGAAATGATGCGGAGGATGTTGTTCAAGAGCTTTTCTTGAATTTATGGAAAAATAGGGGGAGAATAGAGATAAAGGAAAATGTATCAGGATATTTATATCGGATGGCTAAACATCTGGCCTTGAACTTTATCCGATCAAAGGTGCAGACGGGAAGTTTATCAGAGAATCAAGACTTATTACTTCTATCCTATGAAGATAATCAACTGGAAACAGAAGAGTTTAGGATCGCTCTTTATGATTGTATAGACCATTTGCCGGATCGGAGCAGAGAAGTGTTACTTCTTCACAGGGTAAAAGGATTGAAGCAGAAAGAAATATCGGAGAAACTATCTATATCCGTGAAAACAATTAAAAATCTAATATGGATGTCTTTACAGAAGTTGAAGGAATGTCTGGAGATGAAGGAGGTATAAAATAATGAGAAAATTTTCAAGGTTCGTATAGGACCTTTTTTTATTTGTGGTGTCATTTAAATAAAGACTAGACTCATGGAGAAGAAAAAGCAAATAGGAGAACACATCGTTGACCATTTATCGGAGAGGATGAATGAAGAGATCGTGGATCCGGTTCTGGATGAATGGTTGGCTGAGGATGAGTCTAATCAAGAAGATTTTAAACGGTATAAAGAGATCTGGAAAGAAACAGGCTCTTATCTGGAGCAAGAAACTTTTAATGCTCAATACGCATGGGATAAGATCTATCGTATCAATAAGGAGAGAGATAATAAGCGGAAACGCTTGGTGAATATCGGATATATCATTTCAGGAGTGGCGGCTACTTTATTGCTTGTCCTCGGGTTTTCGAAAATGGGAGTATTTGATAAACAGCCGGAAATGCTGGTTCGAATGACCGCTGATTACGGAAGCCGATCGGAGGTGGTCTTGCCGGATGGTTCCGTTGTTAAGCTGAATTCTGGATCTGATATTACGTATTCTTATAACGCGAAGGAGAATATCAGGGAAGTGAATTTCCAAGGAGAGGGCTTCTTCGATGTCTCGAAGAACAAGATACCGTTCGTGATCAAGATGAGCAATGGATTACGCTTAAAGGTACATGGTACTTCTTTTAATTTGCAAGCGTATACGGATGAAAAAACAGTTGAAGCCTCGTTGGTGGAAGGCTGTATCGAGTTGGATCATGGGAATGATAAGTTGCTAATGAACGCCGGTGACATGGCGATTTTCGATAAGCAAACCAACAAGATGAGACCGACATCGGGCGTGTTATCTCATTCGTACAGTTGGCTGGAAGATAAACTCTATATGGATCATATGCCGCTAGCTTCCGTCTGTAAATATTTGGAGAGGAGGTACGATGTGACTATCCATCTTCAAAAGGATTTGGGGAATAGTATACATTACGATGGAGTCATACAGGAGGAAACCATAACGGATATATTGGGCGTACTATCCCGATTGAGTGATATAAGTTATAACGTGAAAGGAAAAAATATAAGTATAACCTCTAAATAAAGTCTGCCTATGAAGTAAAGAACAGGAATCGCATGAATACACATGAAAAAACGGGAAATGCTGGAACATTCCCCGTCATCTTTTTGATCATTAAAATTAGTGCTCGTAACACTAGTGTTAACAAACAATCGAATTACAAATATATGAATTTTTGGAATATAGCAAGGCCGGAAGAGTCTCCGGTCCTTAAAAAAACTTTGTCTATTATGAGATTGACGACATTATTCTCTATCGCATGTTCACTTCAGATCTCGGCCTCTGTCTATTCGCAAGAGACAAAGTTGTCTTTGGACGTTAATAACCAGACAATAAAGGAGGTTCTTTTCAAGATAGAGAAACAGTCTGGCTTCCGTTTTATCTACGAGAGCGAGAAGGTTAACCTGAATAAGAAAGTATCTGTACATGTGAAAGAGCAGACGGTGGAAACCATTTTAAAGCGTCTTTTCGCAGGGGAAGGCGTAAAGTATGAGATTACGGAGAATAATTTCATCTTGATTAATCCCTCTACAAAAAACGAGAAAGCCGCCCCTTCCTCACAAGCCGTTTTGCAAAAGAAGAATTTAGTGCAAGGTGTAGTGACCGACGAGAATGGAGAACCTATTATCGGTGCGAACGTAGTTGAGAAAGGTACTACCAACGGAACGGTTACGGACCTTGATGGAAAATTTACGATGGAGGTATCGGAAAACGGTGTCCTTCAAATCTCTTACATCGGATATGCCATGACGGAATTGCGTCCCGGCAAGGAAGCGAATTTGAACGTGAAGTTACGGGAAGATGCTTTGCAAATGGATGAGGTTGTAGTTGTCGGTTATGGTACGGTAAAAAGAGCGAACTTGGGTGGTGCCGTATCTACGGCCGACGCGAAAGCGTTTGAATCTCGTCCGATTCAGAATGCGGCTCAGGCTTTGCAGGGAGAGGTACCCGGTTTGACGATTACACGTGCCGGAGGCGCTCCGGGTTCGGACATGACCATGAAGGTTCGTGATGTCTCTTCTATCAACGGTGGTACTCCCCTTGTTTTGATTGATGGAGCGGAGGGAAACATTAATATGATCAATCCTTCCGATATCGAGAATATTTCCGTATTGAAAGATGGTACGGCCGCTATTTACGGTGCTCGTGCCTCGGATGGTGTTATTCTGGTGACAACGAAAAGTGGTAAGCGCAATCAGAAGACATCTGTTGCTTTTGATGCATATTACTCTATTAAGACTCCTGCGTTGTTAAGGAAACCGGCGAATCTATTACAACATGCGGAGATGGCCTTGGAGATCACCGATGGATCATTCACTCCAGAATACACGAGAGATCAATTGGACCTGATCCGGCAGAATAGTGATCTGGTGTTGACTGATGCGGAATGGGGGCGTTGGACCGGTTATCCGCAATTCTTCAAGGATCAAGACTGGAATGATATGCTTATTGGCAATGGTAATATGCAGAATTACAATGTCAATATCTCCGGCGGTGGAGAGAGATACTCGTATATGTTGTCTTTAGGCCATCAGCGGGAGGAAGGTATCCCTAAATTTGGTGAGGATGTGAACAAGCGTTACTTCGTACGTGCTAAATCGAGCGTCGAGATCTTCAAGAACTTGACTTACGATCTTAATTTAGCTTATGAGGCAAGCAACAGGGACTATTCCTCGGGTTTGACGGAAGGACAGAATATATGGGAACTGATTTATAAGACTCGCTCTTGGACTCCGATGTACAATCCGTCGGGAACTTTCTATACATTCGAGGGTTTCGATAATCCGGCTCAAGTATTGGAAGACGGGGGTATGGTGAATAAGACTACAGGTAATATAACGGTCAACAACCAATTACGCTGGAAAGTGATCGACGGATTACAATTGGTGGGGCAAGCCGTGATCCGTAAGTATGATCAGGATGAGAACGTGACGAACAAGAAAATCACCAATTACGATTGGGATAATAACGAGGTCCGGGAGAAACGTACGCCGAATAGCGCGGAGCGTCGTTACCAGAAAACTTTATCCAAGAACTTCACGCTCTATGCTGATTATAAAAAGAACTTCAATGACCGGCATGATTTAAGCGTGATGGTCGGTACTTCCCATGAGTCTGAGAACTATGATAGGTTCACGGCGAAGCGTATTAACTTCGACCAACAAGAAAATATGTCTTTGCAATTGGGTAGCGCCCAAGATCAAAACGCTTGGAGCGAGGGAAATCAGTGGACGATTAATTCTTTCTTCTCCAGAGTGAATTATACGTTTGCCAATAAATATGTCATCGAAGGAACGATCCGTGCGGATGGTAGTTCCCGTTTTGATCCGGATCACCGTTGGGGATGGTTCCCGGGTGTAAACGCGGCTTGGCGTGTCGGGGAAGAAGGCTTCATGAAAAGATTGGGTTGGTTCGAGGACTTGAAGGTAAGGGCTTCTTATGGAGAGATGGGTAATCAGTCTGGTATCGGATTGTATGATTATATTCAATTGATCTCTTTATCGAACGATTATTATCCTTTCGGGGCTGGCGTAAAAGGACAAATGGCTACGTCTGGAAATATTATTTCTACCTCTCGTACATGGGAGACGATCCAGACAACCAATGTGGGATTTGATTTCTCGACGCTCAATAACCGTTTATATGGATCGTTCGACTACTTCTGGAAAGAGAATAAAAACATGCTTATCCCGAAGACATATCCTTCTATGTTAGGTGCGGACGCTCCGAGCACGAACAGCGGCCATTTAAGTATTCATGGATGGGAAATCTCTCTAGGCTGGAGGGATCAGATCAAGGATTTCAGCTACTCGGTTCGCTTTAATATCAGTGACGCGAAAAACAAAGTCGTGGATCGGGTTGGAAGTAACCTGATCAAATTAGGTAATAACGAGACTCCGACCGGATATCCGTTGAATTCCTATTTCGGATATGAATTTGATGGAATCATCCAGAATGAGCAAGAATTGGAGGCGTATAAATCTCGTTTCTCGGAAGGGGGTATCCCGGGTGACTTGAGCGTAGGTGACGCTATGTACAAAGACTTGGATGGAGACGGGAAGCTATCCGTATTAGGTGATGGTAAAGAAGGCTCCGGTGACGTGAAATACTTGGGCGACAAGAACCCGCGTTATAATTTCGGCTTTAACCTGAGTATGGCTTGGAAGGGATTCGATTTGAGCGCTTTCATACAAGGAGTCGGCCGTAGGACGATGTTCTTGGAAGGGGAGAGCCGGTGCCCGATGCCAGAGGCATGGTATCAATCCGCCGAGTATTGGTATGGAAAGACTTGGACCCCGGAAAGAACGGACGCCCAGTATCCGGCGATCACGTTGAAGGATAAACGAAACTACAATTATTATGTATCTACGAACACGAAGTTTAACGTTGCGTATGCTCGTTTGAAAAACTTGCAGTTCGGTTATACGATCCCGCAGACTTTGACCTCGAAGGCCGGTTTGCAGAAGGTGCGGGTGTATTTTTCCGGCGAGGATTTATTCGAGGTACATAACACGCCAAATGGTTGGGACCCGGAGGAGAACAGCGGTAGCATTACTTCCTATCCGTTTACCCGTAATTATTCATTTGGTATAAATGTCGTATTTTAAAAATTAAAGCGAAAAGTCATGAAAAACTATCGGATAATATTGGGAAGCTTTATTGTTTCCGCTTTGTTCTTGTCAAGTTGCCAAGATATAGACCTGTTGCCAAAAGATAATATGCCGGACGAGCTATTCTGGAAAACCCCGGATGATTTCGAGAAAGAGGTCAATTGGCTCTACACACGTACCGAGACGTTCGGCACGAAGGATACGGATAGCGATATCGCCTATGAGTTGAACGAGAATACGACGAGCAACGGTACGTTGATCGCACCGAATACGGATGCCCTATGGGACTCTACTTTCATAGACCTGCGTCAGAGCAATATGATTATCGAGAAGAGCCAGACGTACGAGGGCGATCCCTCGGAGATCGAGCGGTATGTGGCTGAGGCCCGTTTCTTCCGTGCTTACTCGCATTTTCGGTTGATGGCGAAATACAACGATATCCCTATCTTGACGAAGGTGCTTACCGTAGATTCCCCGGAGTTGTATGGTTCTAGGAATAAGCAACAGGAGGTGGAAGACTTCATCTTGTCGGAACTCAACGAGGTGTATGCTAAACTACCCTTGCAGAGTGAGTTAAACTCGGATGAGGCGGGACGTGTAACCCAAGGCGCTGCCTTGGCGTTGAAAGCGAGGGTTGCCTTGTTTGCCGGGACTTGGGCGAAGTATCACCAGCACCGTTCGGACTATCAGCAGTTGTTGCAACAAGCGATCGATGCCGCTGCAAAAGTGATCGATAGTGGTGAGTATGCTTTATATGAAGGCTCTGGTGAGGAGAGCTACCGCTACTTGTTTATCAATGCGGGCGATAATTCAAAAGAGGGTATCTTCGACAGTCGGTACGAGACGGATATCCGCCACCATAGCGACGCGTGCCCTGTATATTGGGGATGGCGAGGGACGCCTACCCGTAAGCTGGCCGATATGTATTTGTGTAAGAGTACGGGATTGCCGATTGAGAACGCTAATTCCGGATTTGAGGGATATGCCACGATCAAGAGCGAATATGAGAATCGTGACCCTCGTATGAAACAGACCTTCTTGATGCCCGGAACCGACTATATCAGTCCGCAAGACGGCGCCTTGACCTGCCCGCCGCAATTTACCATACGTCCCGAGACACGTACGGGTTATAAGTTGTGGAAATATATGGCGGAGACTTCCGTTCCTTCTGACAAGGATGTATATGATTATCACATCATCCGTTATCCGGAGGTATTGCTGATATTGGCTGAGGCCACTTACGAGAAAGACGGGGCGATCAGCGATGACATCTTGAACAAGACGATCAATGTGATCCGTTCCCGGAAAGGCGTGGAGATGCCTCCTCTGACCAACGCTTTCGTGAAGAGCAATGGGTTGGATATGCGGACGGAGATCCGTCGGGAACGTACGATCGAGTTAGCGTTCGAAGGCTTCCGCAGGGATGATTTGAGACGTTGGAAGACGGCTGAGACGGAATTGATAGGTGCCATAAAAGGCATTAAGCTGAAAGGTTCGGAATACGAGAACTTGGATGTCTTGAACGAGGGAAATCCCGGTTTGACAGACGAAAATGGATTCTTGATTGTGGAACCGGCGGAGAATCGTAACTTTGTGACCCCGAAGCATTACTATTATTCCCTTCCGTTGGATGAGTTGTATCTGAACCCGAACTTGGCTCCGAACAACCCGGGGTGGTAGGGTAATGCCTTATATTCCGGTAAAAATGGCCTTGCACTGGTGTAAAATGCCTTTTTAGATCTAAGAAATGGCTTTTCACCCTCGCGAAGTACCTTTTAGATTTCTAAAAACGACTTTGCGCTTGTGAAATGCCATTTTTAGGTTTAAGAAATGGCTTTGCACCCTTGCGAAATGCTTTTTAGATCTCTAAAAATGATTTTACACCGGTGAAATGCCATTTCTAGAATATTTTATGAGAGTAAATGAATTTAAAATTGAATCGAATGTCATTCATAAAGAAGATAGGTCTTGTATGCTTTATCGTCTTCTGCTGTGCGGGATGCCGTAGCGCGGGAGAGAAACCGGTTGAGAGTGCGGCTGCTCCCCGTATTATCAACATCATCAATTTCATCCGCCAGACAGATTACCGGGTGGAGAACGCTGATAGTTTATTGTACGAGACGGTTTGTGAGCAAGTGAAATTGGTGAATAAATATGATTTACCGGCAACCTTCTTATTGCAGTACGATGCGTTGATCAACCCATTGTACCAAGATCTGTTGAAAAGTAAACTCAATGATCATTCCGAGATCGGCGCTTGGTGGGAACTTACGCAACCGCAGATCGAGGCCGCCGGGATCAAGTGGCGTGGCGAGCATTCTTGGGTCTCGCACGCGAATATCGCTTTCAGCACCGGATATACGAAAGAAGAACGGGAGCGACTGGTGGATGTCTATATGGCGAAGTTCAAGGAGATATTCGGCACGTACCCGAAATCGGTCGGCTCTTGGTTTATCGACGCGCATACCTTGGGGTATATGTACGATAAATATAAGATCGTGGCGTCGTGCAACTGCAAGGACCAAGTGGGGACGGATGGTTATACCCTATGGGGTGGTTACTGGAACCAAGCCTATTACCCGAGCCGGGTAAACGCCTATATGCCGGCGCAGACCGAGGAGGGGCAAATCCCCGTTCCTATTTTCCGTATGCTGGGCAGTGATCCTATTTATCAGTATGATGATGGTCTGGGACAAGAGCGTCAAGGGGTGATCTCCTTGGAACCCGTGTATGAGAAGGCGGGCATGGATCGCCGCTGGGTGGATTATTTCTTGGAATCGATCGTGGATCAGCCTTGTCTGGCCTTCAATTACGCGCAAGCGGGACAGGAGAACTCTTTCACGTGGAGTAATATGAGCAAGGGACTGGAGATGCAGATCCCTATCTTGGACTCCTTGAGGAAGGAAAATAAGATCCGGGTGGAGACGCTGGGCGAATCCGGTGCGTGGTTCAAGGAATGCTTCAAGGTTACGCCGCCGACGGCTGTCACCACGTTGACGGATGTCCGTGGAGAAGGAAATAAGACGGTCTGGTTTAACAGCCGTTATTATCGGGCGAACTTATTGTGGGAGAAGGGAACGTTCCGCTTTAGGGATATCCATCTTTTCGACGAGAGCTATAAGTCGGCTTATCTGGAAAAGCCCGGAGACGGGAACCAGTTCCTATTCTATACGTTGCCCGTCGTGGACGGATTCATGTGGAGCGAGGGACTCGATCGTGCCGGGCTTCGGATCGTCCGATTAGACAAGGATGGAGATAAGGAGGAACTTACCTTGGACCATCCGGTAGTGACGGAGATAGGCAAGGATACCTTGGTAGTTTCCGCCGAAGACTCAAAAGGCCATGCTTTCAAGATCACCTTCTATGAGACCCGCTTCGAGGTAGCCGCTCTGTCAAAGGAGGCGGATTTCTCATGGGCTTTAGAGCTAAAGGCCGCAGCAGGGAAGGAGCTACCTTTCACCGTTATAGAGGATAAGGCGGTCAACGCTAGCTTCGATGGTTTTAACTACGTGATCACTTGCGAAAAAGGCCATATAAGGAAACCTGAATCTGGTTCGGATTATGTCTTTAGGATGTTTCCGTCGGATCAGGAAATAGTAATAGATTGTACAAATGCGAGAAAGTAATATGAATATATCAGTTGGGAGAAAATGGGCGATCGTATGGATGGTCTCTGTGCTCAGTGGTTTTCAATTAAGGGCGGCGGATCCTGTGGTCGTCCCGGCGAATACGGAACCGCTGACGATAGAAGGAAATCGTTTTGTCACCTTATGTATCATGATACGTACGACGCCTTGGGAAGTCTCCCGGGATGTCAAGTTACATCCCCGCGATGAGGTGGATTGGCATACGCTTGCGGGAGTGCGGGCCTTGCGGGAGGCTTTCGCCACGAATAACCCGAACGGTCGTCTTACATGGGGATTCACGATGAATGCCTTGGAGGACGGACGGAAGAATTACCGGGAGATCCGTGATTATGTAGTGGAGTGCCAAAAGAAATATGGGGATGAGGTTACTTATTTCCCCGGTTATTTTCCTGCGATGTATCTACCCCGTGAGCGGGTAAACCGTGAGATGTCGGAGGCGATAGAGATCATTTCTAAAATGGTAGGAAATGGTTATCGTCCGCAGTCAATTATGGGAGGTTTCTTATCGGCCGATAATTTGAGATATTTGGCGGAGAAAGAGAATATCCATGTGGCGCACGCCGTGATCTGGAGCCAGCATAATATAGACGGTGGTGGTGCTGACGGTTCTCCTTCTTATCCTTTCTATCCCTCGACGGAACACTTCTGCAAGCCGGCGCAGGGAAAAAGCGATTTCATCGATTGCGTGAATCTGGATGGCTGGACGATGGACTTTATCTGTGCCCGCCGTAGCGGACAGACCGGACATGGTATCGATGGATACAACAGCCGTAGAGGTGTCGGCCCGATCGAGACGTACAAAGGTTGGGGGCTTGACTTGGGGCATCGTGAGGTGATGCACACGGAAGCGATTCACTTTGATAAAGGTCTTGAGTTGAATGGCTTTGGCTGGGTCGCCAATATCTGGGAGGCGCAGATGGTACATGAGTTCGGGAAGGATCTCATCTGTGATGCCATGAAGATGTGGGTAACGGGTACCAAGGAACGCTGGCCGGATACTCATTTCGTTACGTTCGGAGAATTTGGCGAACTTTGGAGAAAACAATATAAATCGAACGACGACTGGAACTATCGCTTCGTAGAACGTGGCTCTGGTTTGGGAGACTCTTATAATAATTTGGAGATAAAATGGTTTATGAATAAGGAATTCCGCTTGGCCTTATTACGTGATTGGCATACGAAAAATTCCCCGGCTTACGTCATCGACTTTACCCGCTATGATTTGCCGGCTCATGAACCTGCCGATCCGACCCCGACAAAACCGGCTAAGGATTGGAGCTTGATCAACAAAATCAACCAAAAAGGTCTCCGCCCGCAAGATAAGCCGGTCTTGATCGATAAGTTGGAGAAAGAAGATCAAGATTTGATTCGGAAATATTATCCGGAATTATTTAAATAGTTGGTTTATGAAAAAGATTACCGTTGTTTGTTTAGCTCTTTGCTCCTTTCTTTTTG
Source organism: Parabacteroides sp. KHUB-02 (assembly GCF_056640955.1). NCBI lineage: Bacteria > Pseudomonadati > Bacteroidota > Bacteroidia > Bacteroidales > Tannerellaceae > Parabacteroides > Parabacteroides sp. KHUB-02. Next base: position 3,936,924 of record NZ_JBWQEV010000001.1, read on the forward strand.
GGGGAGATCTCTTCTCCGTAAAGGCGCAAATCCTAGAGAAGTTCACATTGCCTACTCCATGGACAGAGGAGGCATTGAAGGCTGAGATTCCTTTACCGGAATATCCGCGTCCACAGATGGTGCGTTCGGAATGGTTGAATCTGAATGGTATATGGGATTATATGGGAGGAAAAGACCTGCTCGATCCTGTTACGGCGACCACTCCTCCAGCCTTTCCCGCGAAAGTAGAAAAGATACGTGTGCCGTATCCTCCGGAATCGGAATTATCCGGTATAGCTCGTGGGGGTGATACTTGTCTGTGGTATAAGCGTAGCTTCTCTGTTCCTCAAGCATGGAAGGGCAGGCATGTATTGTTGAATTTTGGGGCTGTAGATCGGATCTCGTCTGTGTTTGTCAACGGTAAGAAGGTGGGTACCCATACGGGAGGGTACGATGCTTTTAGTTTAAATATTACTGATTATTTGAAATCCGGTGAAAATGTCCTTGTGGTAGGTGCTTATGATCCTAACGACGGCCGGGCCGCTTCGGGCAAGAACGGCTCACGTGGAGATTATATTTTTACCTCCGGTATCTGGCAAACCGTTTGGCTTGAACCGATAGAGAAACAATATATTTCTCAGATTAAGCTTGTTCCCGATTTAAAAAATAATCGGTTGGAAGTAATTGCTTATACGGAGGATAAGGAGTTAAAGGTAACGGCTATCGCGGATAATGGTACTTCAGAGGTGGCAAGAACCGAAGGAAATTCCAATATGAGTTTTTACTTGCCTATCCGGGAACCCCGTCTATGGAGTCCGGATGATCCTTTCTTGTATGGTTTGAAATTACAGTTGAAAGATCGAAAGGGTGAGATAATAGATGAGGTATCTTCTTATTTTGGTATGCGTTCTGTTAGTATGGGAAAGGTAGATGGTGTGCTTCGGCCTTTATTGAACGGGGAGTTTGTTTTCCATATCGGTCTTTTAGATCAAGGCTATTGGCCCGATGGTGCGTTTACCGCCCCTACCGACAAGGCTTTGTTATATGATATAGAACTGGCGAAACGTGCGGGTTTTAATGTAATACGCAAGCATATCAAAGTAGAGCCTCAACGTTGGTATTATCATTGTGATAGGCTTGGCTTGATGGTTTGGCAAGATATGCCGAATCTTTGGGAGCCGGATGGTGAGGATTCCGTGGCGGTTCGTAAACAGTTCCGTGACGAATTGAAAGTGATGATCGACCAACACGTCAGCTCGCCTTCTATCGTGATGTGGGTCCCGTTTAATGAGAATTGGGGAGCCTTTGAAGCGACAGACATCACAGCTTGGGTGAAAAAGTACGATCCGAATCGTTGGGTAAACGGTATGTCGGGATATAATTACGCTCCGGGCTATCGGAAAGCTTATGGAGATCCCGGAAATGGAGATTTCGTGGATATGCATCATTATGGCAAGATCGAGCCTAAGGCGATCCCCCGTCCCGATGATAAACGTGCTGCGTCCCTTGGCGAATTCGGAGGAAAAGGTCTATTTGTGCGTGGGCATATGTGGCCTGTACGCAATGACGCTTATGAGATGATGTTGAATAGAGAAATCTTGACCGATACCTATGTATTAATGCTTACCGAGCTAGAGCAGATGATAAACTATTTCGGACTAAGCACGGCCATCTATACGCAGACTACAGATGTGGAACATGAGATAAACGGCTTGGTCACTTATGACCGAAAGGTGGAAAAGATGGATCTGGAGAAGGTTAAATACATCAATCAAGAGGTAATCAAATGTACACGGGCAAAATAAAGAATACCTAGTTAAGTTTATGGGAGTGTCCTCGGAAAAGGACACTCCTTTTTTATATATTTGGGCATCTTATTTTTCATGTTATAAAAAGGTTGGTAAATGAAAAAAATCGTTGTTGCTTCCGATTCATTTAAAGGCTCAGTATCTTCGATTGAAGTGGCTGAATGTGCCGAGTTGGCGATCCATAAGGTTTTTCCGGATTGCGAGGTCGTGAAAATCCCGGTTGGGGATGGGGGAGAAGGTACCGTGGAGACTTTGATTACGGCGATGGGTGGAGAAGCCGTATCTTGTGTCGTACATGATCCGTTGATGAGATCGGTCGAGGCCACTTATGGGATACTGGGAGATAATCGTACGGCGGTTATCGAGATGGCGACGGCGAGTGGTCTTACGTTAGTGCCTGTGTCGGAACGTAATCCCTTGAGAACAACGACGTATGGAACCGGTGAGTTGATAAAAGACGCTATGGATCGTGGTTGCCGGGATTTCTTGATAGGAATAGGGGGAAGCGCAACGAATGACGGAGGAACCGGTATGTTGCAGGCCTTGGGTTTTCGTTTTCTTGATAGAAAAGGGAATGAGCTGGGATTGGGTGGGCAGATCCTTAATCAGATTTATGAGATAGATTGCTCAAGGGCATTATCGCAATTGCGGGAAACTTCATTTACCATAGCCTGCGATGTGAATAACCCTTTTTATGGTGAGAAAGGGGCGGCGTATGTCTTTGCCCGCCAAAAGGGAGCGGACGACGCTATGGTCCGTTTGCTGGATGAGGGCTTGCGAAATTTTGCGGAAGTCATAAAAAGAACGGGACGAATAGAGATAGACGACATTCCGGGTGCGGGAGCCGCAGGTGGTTTAGGTGGAGGATTTGTCGCTTTCCTAAAGGCTGAACTTAAACCCGGTATCCAGATGGTTCTGGATGCCTTGCGTTTTGATGAATGTATACGGGGGGCGGATCTAATTATTACGGGAGAAGGTAAACTGGATAAACAGACTTGCATGGGAAAGACCCCATTCGGAGTATTGCAGGCAGGCATGAGACAGGGTATCCCGGTTATCGTAATGGGTGGTTCCGTAGAGGAGGTAGAGGCGCTTAATAAATCCGGGTTTCTGGCGGTCTTGCCACTTCTTCCTTATCCGGTTTCCTTGGAGCAGGCGATGGATAAGGATTTCACTTGCTGGAATATTGGGCGTGCCTTGGAACAACAATTGCGTGTAATCCAATACTATATGAATCACTAACACATGGGTATAATGAGTGCATGGGGAGCTTTTATCGGATTATTAGTGTCATTCTGGTGCTACCGTGCTTGATCATTTACCGCATGGATCGTTCTTCCACGCTACCGGTGGGGTAGCGGATATAAGCATTCGTGAGCGGTTGAGGCTGATTCCTTATGAGACCGCAATCGGCGCTATTTTGGCCATTGGGACTATAATAGCTTATCTTACCGTAAATTAGTTCTTTTCGTGATGAGGCTTATTCTTTTCGTTTTGGAGTTTGAAAGTATTGCGGCGTTTAGTGCCACCATTTACTTTCGCGTTATCAAACTTGAAAAAACGAATAAGAATAAAAATTATTACGGATATGGAAATGAATAAGACACTTGCTTCGTCCGGTGGACGTATTACGGTAATCGACGCTCTGCGCGGCTTCTCCTTGATTGGTATTTGCTTGATTCATGCGATGCAGCATTTTGGCGCTATGGGGACGATGGCTCCCCAAGCCATGTTCCCTTGGGAAGGGACGCTGGATGAGATTTTTCGGTGGTTTATTAATTACTTGGTGTTCGGCAAGTTCTTCATTATATTTTCTTGCCTGTTTGGTTTGAGCTTCTTTATCCAGATGGATCGGGCAGCTCAAAAAGGTGTTGATTTCCGTCCTCGTTTTTTATGGCGATTGGTATTGTTGCTTGTGATTGGTTTTGTTCATGGTTTATTGGTCCGTGTAGATATTTTGTTGGTGTATGCGTTGCTTGGTTTTGTATTGGTATTGATGTATAAATGGCCTACTAAATTATTGGTGGGAATCACCCTTTTCCTTTTCTTGGGCGGTGCCTCGCTAATTCCCGTAGCGTATAAGGCTGTAACGGCTCCTGCCGTCGAGCAAGTGGTGGAGAGACCGGCTGCCGCACCTATCGCTCGTGCTGAGGCTCCCCGGCGAGTCCCGACATTAGCCGAGACCATTGAGAACAACGCTTGGGACGGATTGGTAGGAAAAATGAATTTCCAGTTTGCCAGCGGTCGTATCTATCTGACCTTGGGATTGTTTATCCTCGGATTTATCGTAGGCCGAATCCGCTTGTTCCAACGCATGGATGAGTTCCGTAGCCGTTTGAATTACGGGGCGTTGGTCGCGTTGGTTTTAATCGGCTTGTTGTATCTGCTAAAACCTTATATACCTGCCGCATCTTGGCGTGAGGTCTCTATCAATGCGTGGATGAGTGCTACGACAACTAACTTGATTAATCTGATGACGGCTTATCTGTGGGTGGTGTTGGTCTTAGAGGCTTACCGCTCGGTAAAAGTTCAAAATGCCATGAAGCCATTGGTTAGTTATGGGCGTATGGGATTGACAAACTATATCGTACAGTCCGTGACCGGTGTCTTTATCTTCTCCGGTTTTGGCTTGGATTGGAGCCATTTGGGTGTTTTCTTGAGTGTATTGGTCTGCCTTGGATTTACGGCCATACAGATTGCCTTTAGCCAATATTGGCTGTCCGGCTTGCGCTACGGCCCGATGGAGTGGTTATGGCGGACAGGCACGTATATGAGATGGCAACCCATCCGTTTGGGTTAAGCCGGAAAGCTTTGTTCTCAATACAAATTCCGTACAATAAGACCACTGATGAGTCTAGTGTATAAAATGCTAAAAATCAGAGTCAAAAAAGCACGATGATCTTTCATCCAAAACACGTACGACTTTTTGAAAAAACATGTACGTGTTTTGGATGAAAGTCGTACGTGTTTGTCCCGAATCCTTCCACAGAAAACCAGAGCACATATAAAAATTTACAAGAAGCTTCATTTAAACGGAGCGGTAAATGAAAAAGCTGTGGATGGAAGATTGTATTATTAGAAATAACAGTTTTAATTTTCATTTTAAAACCTAATCTTTGCGATGAGATGGATGTTCGGGAGCGCTTAATAGTGCAAAAATTACGTAATGGCGATCAAGATATGATACGTATTTAGGAAGAGTTCTTGGCAAAGGCAGCTAAACATCATTTCCTTTTACCCGTTTATTGGCTGGAGCTGCCGATTATCATTTAGGCGGGTTTCGGGCTCTTCCGAAAGACAAGTTTAAGATACAACAAAGTAACCCTTATGTCACTAGTACTCGCTGCCATATGCTAGCCCTCGGTAAAAGAGATTATAAAGTAACTCTTTATAAAGATGTGAGAGACACAGATACCAATCCTAATCATCTTATCAAAGATACTTTAACTGTTACCGCAAAGGATAAAATAACAGTACCGCTCGCTTCAGATGGTGGTGCCGCTATGCATATTCAACCCGTATCCTTTTGATAAACTTTATTCTAGATAGAAAAGAGGTTCACTTCAAAAGGAAGGTAGCCTCTTTTCTAGTTATAATACGGGAACACGGCATGTAATTCTCTAGAGAGTTTTGCTTTGAATAGTTTACGATAGTTTTGCTTCATCAATTTTAATTTTCATCTTTGTAGGGAGACAGATGCTAGAGAATCGTTATTATTAATTACAATCTCATGAAGAAACTATTATTTCAGACAACCTTGTTTCTATTATTATGTAGTTGCATAAGTAAAATAGAAAAAACACCAGTAGATTATGTGAATAACCGGATTGGGAATATCAGTCATTTACTTGTGCCTACCTATCCCACTACCCACCTGCCTAACAGCATGTTGCGAATGATTCCGACTCATAATGAGTTTACGACGGATCGTATGGAGGGACTGGCCCTAAATAGTCCTTCCCATAGGCAAGGCCATTCATTGTTGCTGTTGCCTTATAGGGGGGACGTTAAGGAGTTCGGTGGGAATTTAAAATATCGATATGATCATGAGAAATCTACGCCTTATAATTATTCGGTGTATTTGGATGATTTCTCCGTAGGGGTGGATTTTGCGCCTGCTGCTAAATCGGCGATCTATCGTTTTCGGTTTGAGGATTCGGATCGACGGTTGATTTTGTTGAAAGCCAATGGAAAAGGAGAGATCGATATAAAGGATGGAGCTTTGTGTGGATATGATAATTTCGCCGGGATAAAACATTATTTTTATTTGGAGTTTGATGCCCAGCCCATTCAAGTTGATAGCCTCTCTCATTCTTTGGTATTTGCTGAATTTCCGGAATCGAAGGATGTGGTAAATGTTCGTTATGGAATTTCTTATATTGGAGTAGAGCAGGCCAAGCGGAATTTATATAATGAAATCAATGATTTCAATCTGGAGAAATTGGCCTCGCAAGCTCGTGATAAATGGAACGACGTGTTAGGCAAAATAAAGATTGAAGGAGGCACGGAGGATCAAAAGACCACATTTTATACCGCCTTGTATCGGGCGCACGAAAGAATGATCAATATTTCTGAAGATGGTAAATATTTTAGTGCGTATGACGGAAAGGTACATGAAGATAATGGGGTGGATTTTTGGGTGGATGATTGGGTATGGGATACCTATCTGGCCCTTCACCCGTTGCAAGTGTTATTGAATCCGGAGGCTCAAGAACAAAAACTGGCGTCTTATATCCGGATGTATGAGCAATCCGGGTGGATACCTACTTTCCCTTGTGTATTTGGGGATGCGCATTGCATGAACGGTAACCATGCGGCAGGTGTCTTTGCGGATGCCTTGAATAAAGGCTTGCGGTTTGACGTGGAAAAGGCTTTCGAGGGTATGAAGCATACGGTGATGACTGAGTCCATGATCCCTTGGTACCGGGGACCTAAAACGGCCTTGGATGATTTTTATCATGAGAATGGCTGGTTCCCCGCTTTGCATCCGGGAGAAAAAGAAGAGTTTACGGAGGTAGGACCATTTGAACAGCGACAAGCGGCAGCCGTAACTACAGCCGCATCCTATGACGATTGGTGTATCGCCCAATTAGCTAAACATTTGGGAAAAGATGAGGATTATCGATTCTTTCAGGATCGTTCTTATAATTACCGGAATGTCTTTAACAAAGAGACTCATTTCTTCCATCCGAAGGATAAAGATGGGAAGTTTATAGAACCGTTCGACTATATTTTTTCCGGAGGTATCGGGGCTAGGGCTTATTTTGATGAGAATAATGCTTGGACCTATAATTGGGATGTACGCCATCATATTCAGGATTTAATAGATCTTTTTGGAGGCAACACTCCTTTTATTGAGAGATTGGATCAGTTATTTGTTGAGGATATGAAAATGTCAAAATGGCAATATTACGCTCTTCATCCGGACGCTACGGGCAATGTCGGGCAATTCGTGATGGGAAATGAGCCTAGTTTCCATATTCCTTATCTGTATAACTACGCCGGTCAACCGTGGAAGACGCAAAAACGGATTCGTATGCTTATGGAAAGTTGGTTCAGGAATGATCTGATGGGTGTTTGTGGTGATGAGGATGGTGGTGGAATGTCGGCTTTCTATGTATTCTCCGCTTTAGGTTTCTATCCGGTTTCTCCGGGAGTGCCTGTTTATACGATAGGTAGTCCTTTATTTGATAAATCGGAGATTCAGTTGGCGAACGGGAAAGTGTTTACCATGATCGCTCATGGGGTTTCGTGGGAAAATAAATACATTCAATCCGCTAAGTTGAATGGCGCCGAGTATAATAAGACGTGGTTTACTCATGAGGATGTCATGAAGGGAGGAACATTAGAATTGTTTATGGGAGACCGCCCTAATAAGAAGTGGGGAGTGGGAGAAGGTGCGAATCCTCCTTCTGGTGAGTTTGTCGATTGATTTGGTTTGACGGCATGATTCTACGGTCAAAGATTCGTGAAATCATTTTGTAGATGTTATCTTTGCGTAAGTAAGTTACGAACAAGTGATTTATTCGTAAGTGACAAATAAACAGGAGGAGATATATTATGGCAACGAAGCAAATTCCATATGGCCTGACGGATTTCGAGCGAATCCGTACCGCCAATTATTATTATGTTGATAAGACTCGCTATATTGCGGAGGTGGAGCGGAACGCAAGTTTCTTTTTCCTTATCCGCCCGCGCCGTTTCGGGAAGTCGCTATTCTTGAATGTCCTCAGATGGTATTATGACGTGAACCGTAAGGATTCTTTTGAGGAACTCTTCGGCGACTTATATATCGGCTCCCATCCGACCCCGGAGCAGGGACAATATCTTGTACTGGATTTCAATTTCGCAGGCGTGAACCCAGATCCTGACGAGTTGATCCGCTCTTTTAATGATCACTGTGCCGCTCGTTTCCGGGAGTTTGCCTACTACTACGAACGTTTCTTCAATCCGGGCTTCCGGGAGAAAATGGAGAGTCTGCCAAATGCTGACGAGAAGTTGACCTACACGATCAGTGAGGCTAAACGCTTGAATCTCTCTATCTATCTCTTCATTGACGAGTATGATAACTTCACCAACGCTATCCTCGCCAATATGGGTGAGAAGCATTACAAGGCATTGACACACGGTACGGGCTTCTTCCGTTATTTCTTCAACAAACTGAAAGAAGGGGCTACGGGCGATGGCCCTATCAAGCGCATGTTTATCACTGGGGTATCTCCAGTGACGATGGACGACGTGACCAGCGGTTTCAATATCGGAGCCAACATGACGACAGATTACCGCTTTAATGGAATCATAGGTTTTAGCGAGGGAGAGGTACGGGAGATGCTGGCCTATTACAAGAGCGAGACAGGTTTTGAGGATAGTGTGGACGATCTGATCAACTTGATGAAGCCGTGGTACGATAACTACCGTTTCTCTACGAAGAGTCTGGACGAGCCTATGTACAACTCGGATATGGTACTGTATTTCATCAGCAATTACCTGCCCTTGAGATCGGCCCCGGATAAGATGATCGACAACAACATCCGCACAGACTACAACAAGCTCCGCCATTTGATCCGTCTCGACAAGCGGTTCGGCACGAACGCTTCGATCATCCAGGAGATCGTGAACAACGGCGAGACCACCGCAGTAATCAAGGATGCTTTTCCTGCCGAGGATATCGCCAAGCCGGACAACTTCAAGAGCCTGCTTTACTATTTCGGGTTGCTCTCCATCAAGGGTACCAAGCGTGGAGATACCCTTCTGGGCGTTCCCAACCTGACGGTACGTGAGCAATTATATACCTATCTGATCGAGGCTTACCGGGAAGCGGATGTCTTCTCAATAGAGCTATACAAGCTTCATGATCTGGTAAAGGACATGGCTTACGACGGAGACTGGAAGCCTGTGTTCGAGTATTTTTCCTCCGAGCTGGAGCGGCAGAGCGCTATCCGCGAGTTCATAGAGGGGGAGGCGCACGTGAAAGGTTTCCTACTGGCTTATCTAGGCTTGACCCGTACCTATATAATTTATCCGGAGTATGAGGCCAACAAGGGGTACGCCGATTTCTACATGATGCCCGACTTGATCCACCAGCCCGAGATAGGCTTTAGCTATATCGTGGAGGTGAAATACGCCCGTCGGGACGCTTCCGAAACGGAAATCGAGGCGTTGAGAGCCGAGGCCGCCATCCAGTTACGCCGTTACGCCGCAGACCCGAAGGTTCACGCTACTAAGGGGGATACGGAGCTTCGTCTTGTCACCTTGGTCTTTAAGGGTTGGAAGCTTGCTGTTTGCGAGATGGACTTGGCTTGATTTTGTTTTTATGCTATTTTTGATGGTAGATAATAATACGTTTAATCATCAAAAAAGGAGATATGAGCAAGAGAAAGAATAACCGCTTGGGCAAGGCGGGCATCACATTTTATACCTATGCCACCGAACGCATCCGGGAGAAACGTTTAGCGGGGAAACATAACACTGCCGATTTATATAGGACGACCCGTAATTGGATCTGCGCCTTTCTGGGTAGGAGAAACCTTTTTTTCCCGGAGATAACCCCGGGCTTAATAAGCCGTTTTGTCGCTTATCTGCAATCCGCCGGTTTGCGAGTGAATACCGTGAATACATACCTCAGCAACTTTCGCTCGATTTATAACCAAGCTTGCCGGGATGGTCTGTTGCCGGCTTGCGTCGTATCGCCTTTCGCATACTTGAACTTGAAGCGGGAAAGAGCCGGATCTAGGGCGTTGGGAAACGAGTCGCTCCGGGAGATCGTGACCTTGAAGTCTGAGGAGCCGGATTTGGCGTGCGTGATCGACTATTGTACGTTCGCCTATTTATCTTGCGGCATGCCTTTCGCGGATATGGCTCGCTTGACTACGGCGAACCTGTATGGCGAGGAGATCGTATATCGGCGTAAGAAGACGGGGACCTTAATCCGTGTCGGGATAACAGCGGGGATGCGGCGGTTGATTAATAAGTATGCGGACGCTTCTTCCCCGTACCTTTTCCCTATTTTATCTCCGGGTAGAGAGGTAGGGCATGAGGAATACAAGGCGATACTGCGTTCGTATAATAACTCGTTGAAGAAGATCGGTCGTGCGCTATCTCGTCCCATTCATCTGACCTCGTATGTTTTCCGCCATACATGGGCAACGAACGCCTTGCGGAAACAAGTCCCTTTATCGATCATTAGCCAAGCGTTGGGGCATACCTCGGAAAAAACAACACGTTTTTATCTGGCCTCTTTGGAACAGTCAGAATTGAATCGTGCGAACGCTAGGGTGACGGAAGAGGTGGATTTGCTTTTGGCGGCTGGATGATACCCTTATTCGCGAAATAAGGGGAGGAGCCTATTCTGCATAAAAATTACCTATAATAGGCTATTTTCAACGGAAGGCTTGGCAAATGTAAAAAATATTATTGATAAACAATCACTTTTATCTATTTATTAAGAAATAGGAATTGAAGGGGATACAGATATCGTATCCTCTAATTAATCCAAATTTATGCTTATTGCGCATATATCGTGGATATGCGGTTAAAAATAGTGGTTATGCGTGTTTTTTTAGTTTATGTTGGACGTGCGATATCTCCTCCCCTTATTTCGCGAATAAGGGTGATAAACATTATTAAAAGGTAACGCCTCACTACCACGGGGCATTAAAGACAAAAAACATCATGGCAGAAGAAAAGACCATCTTGACCGTAGATCTGTACGACAACGTGTTAACCGAGAAAGCCGGTGATTACACCGGAAAGATCCGCATCACCGGAACCACGCGGACCTCAGACATCTCGAACCGCATCGTGAAGAAACGTACCGAGTATCGTCCGGAGACGATCACCAACATCCTCGACCTCTCCTACGACGAGATGATCGAGGCCCTCGCCCAAGGCCGTTGCGTGGTGAACAAGTTCGGGCAATGGCTGCTCACTATCAACGGCTCGTTCGACGGAAAGAAATCAGACTTCCGCTCTACGGAGAATAAGATCACCGTAATGTTCACCCCCAGCGCCACCCTCCTGAAGGCGCTAGAAAACATCTACGTGAACGCCGACGTAGCCACTGTGGGCCCGATGATCGAGAGCCTCACGGATTCTACCACGAAGGAGAAGAACCTCCATATCACTCCGAACGCCCCGGCCATCATCTTCGGCAGCACGCTGCTTATCAAGGGGGATGATCCATCTGTAGGCGTCTACTTCACCAAGGACGAGGAGGGCGCCACGCCCGTGAAGGTCTCCCTTATCGTACGTAACACCAAGAGCGAGATCATCATCCAGATCCCTCCACTCGCCGAGGGGCAGTACTGGCTGAGTGTCACTACGCAGGCAGGTGCGGGCTATTCTCTCGTAAAAGACCCACGCACCTACAAATTTCCCATACTCCTGACCGTTGGCGTAGGAGGAGGAGGCGACAGTGAAAGCCCGGACGAGATCTAGGCGCATAGCGGGATGGGAGAGCCTCTATACCTAGGGTAGGGAACACTGTTGCTCCCAGCCATGGGAACCGAGGCTTTCCCATGCCTATCAACCGGGGCTTTCCCACCCATGGGAACACCGTTGTTCCCATCCCCCTTACTAACGAATGTTAAATCATTTATTCATTATAAATTTATAATTCATGAGAAAACAACTTTTACTAATGCTGATCCTTTGCCTGTCGGCCACGATGGTCTGGGCGGAAAGGATAGATGTGTCCACGGCCCGCAAGGTGGCGGAGAACGTGGCTAATACGGGTTCGGGCTTGCGCTCGGCTGGAGACTTATCGTTGGTTTATGCGGCGGCACCGGGAAAATCAAGTTCTGCGTTACGAAGCGGGACGGTTGATGGTGCTGTGGACTATTTCGTGTTTAATGTACCGGGAAACAAGGGATTCGTGATCGTCTCCGGTGATGATCGTGCTTATCCGGTTCTGGGACAATCGGACGAGGGTAATTTTGATCCGAATAATTTGCCGGACAACTTGCGTGCGATGTTAGCTTTCTATCAAAGCCAGATCACTTATGCCGAACGTAAAGACTTGGAAGCCTCGGTGAATATCCAATCCGAGTGGGGGCGATACCTAGCTGGTAATTTGAGGGCGGCTTCTACCGAGGTACTGCTTACGACCGCAAGGTGGGATCAAGGAGATCCGTACAATCGGCAGACACCCATCATTGATGGATACCATGCTGTAACCGGATGTGTAGCTACGGCACTTGCCATTGTCATGAGATATCATGAGTATCCGGTAGAGACTGTTACTAGCAGTAATAGAGTAAATGAATATTGGAGTGGACTTCCTGTTTCCTACGGGCCGTATGAGTGGGACAAGATGCCTCTTATTTATAAAGATGGAGAATTTACGGAGGAAGAGGCAAATACTGTAGCGTCCTTGATGTGGCAGATTGGGGCCAATGTTGATATGGGGTATTCTGTTGATGTAAGTGGAGCTAATACAAAGAATGCGATAGAGAGGCTTAACTCTGTATACGGTTATAGTGATGGCTTGCGATACGTTAATAAATCGGATTATCGTTGGACAGAATGGAAAAAGTTGGTAAGAGATGAATTGGAAAGTAATCGACCTGTTATTTACAGTGGGAATAATAGCGAAGGTGGCCATGCTTTCATTTGTGATGGCTATAAGGAAGATGAGGCTTTTCATATTAACTGGGGGTGGGGAGGTATCAGCAATGGATATTTTTTACTTTCCGCATTGGATTCCGACGGCGGGGATGATCCTTACGTTTTATATGGGATGGGAATAGGTATACGTCCTCCAAAGGCTGGTGATACGAAAATATATATGTTGAAGTATTTGTCTCTTGAGCTTTCAGGTCAACTAGCGGTAAATACAGATTTTACGATTAACGTAGGTGCGAAAAATATAGGGAATGCAGAGTTCTACGGTTCAGTGGATATGGCCGTGATCGGAGCGGATGGAAAAATCAAGAAGCGTATCAGTACGCCATCACCAGAGGTTTCAATTTGGATGCAAAAGTCTACATATTGGGATTTCAAATGCCAGCTGACCGAGGCTCTAGCAGAGGGAGAGAAAATTCTTCCGGTTTATTCAAGGGATGGAGAGAATTGGGTAGTCATGACAGGTACGGCTGAGGCTCCTTTATATATTGATATGAATGGAGTGCGAAATTCAAATGATGATCCGGACGATCCGAATGTAAGACCTATAAATGTGAGCATTCGTTGGAATGGTTTTGATGACAAGTATTTGGCAATAACGGGTTTGGATAACTCTGAATATAACGATTACAATACAGATAGGATTTCTTACGGTCTCGCCAATGTGGCGGAAAATGTCATTTTGCGTTATACCTTGAAAGATTATGCCGCATGGAAAGGACAATTGAATGTTTATTATGGTGATCGCGATATTTATAAAGCAAATCAAGGGACAAAGGCCGAGATCGGTACAGATGGCTCTTTCGACGTGCCGGTGAGCCTGGAGCAAATCACTAATGGGTCATATATAAATTATCTCAAGGTGCTGTCTGCCAAGGCTGGCGAGTTGGTTTACGATATTCAAATATATATCGAATCCGATATGGTTAATTCTAAGGGTGGGGTAAAAGATAAATCGATGGTATTTTTGAATCGCATCGAAGGAAAGATTACTCCAGACCCTGTCATTGGAACCGTGAATACGGAAATACCTTTCACTTATACTTTTGATAAGGCAGATCCTTGTCTTGTGGGAAAAGAGGTTAAACTATCTACATCTTTAGTTGCAGAGTCAATAGACCAAATTAAGTTATATTATGTAGATGGCGAACAGAAGACAGAACTTAAACTAGAGACGATTGATAAGAATTATCATTATACAAAAGAGCCATTAGCTGTCGGTAATCTTGCGGAGGGGGCTAGTTATCGGTTCTTGCTAAGTTCGGGGCGGCCAATTACAGAAGATGAATACGCAAATGTGTCTGTTTCTGTTGGGACTGTGGGAGGAAAGAGTGTTCCCACCGATAATAAGAACGCAAGTCTTATCATATCGGAAACTCCGATAACAACCCATAAGGTCCAAGTGAATTTGCAAGATTTGACTGTCCAAGACGAGGTGACAACTGTCATAGACCAGAAGTCCTTGGTGCTTGTATTACTTCCGAGTATGGGATATCAACTTCCATCTTCAGTTACGATTACGATGGACGGGAATACCCTAGATCCGGAAATCTATAGTTATAATCCAGCGAATGGATATGTATATATCAATAGCGTGACCGGCGATATCGTCATCACTGCTAAAGCCGATCCGATCCAAGCCGCCACATATCCCGTTAAGGCTAATTTGTCGAATCTGTCTTCTTCCCCTGCCATCGTAGACGCTACGACCGTGAAAGAAGGAGAGGCATTCTCTTTTACCTTATCAGCGAATAGCGGTTACATGCTTCCGTCAACGATTACGATAAAGATGTCCGGTTCCACTTTAGAGGCAGGAAAGGGATATACCTACGATGCCAAGACAGGCAAAGTAGAGATATTGAATGTGAGAGGTGAGGTAGCCATTACCGCTGAAGGAGTGTCTGAACCATCCGTTTATAAGATAACGGCAGAATTGAAGAACCTAACCTCCACGCCGGCCATTACCTCGGCTACGACCGTGAAGGAAGGCGAATCGTTCACTTTCACCTTGAAAGCCGCTACGAACTACAAGCTTCCGGATGCGATCAGTATCTTGAAGGGCAATGACGCATTGACAGCGGAAGAGTTCACCTACGACGCTAAAACGGGTAAAGTCGTGATCAAGGCAGTTTCCGGTGACTTGACCGTGAAAGCTTCCGGTATTGATGATCGCCATTATGAGGTGATACTCAATTTGGCTGGAGTTACTTCCGAACCTGCTTCTTTTGATCCGGTATTAGTTAATGGCAAAGTTGAATTGACCTTGAAGGCGGCTGAAGGTCATATACTTCCAACCACGATCACGGTGAAGATGGGTGATAAGACCTTGGTTGCCGGTACGGATTATACCTATAACACTTCCACAGGAGCTTTCTCTTTGGCGAAGATTACAGGGAAGCTCTCCATTACCGCACAAGGTGTGAAAAAGAGCTATTCAGTTACCGCTACATTGGCAAATATAACTTCCGATATCAAGTCGGACACTAAAGTTCAATTTGGTGAAGCCTTCGCTTGTGTACTTTCCGCAAATGAGGGTTATACACTTCCAACTGAGATCACGGTAACGATGGGTGGTAAAACATTGGTAGACGTAACTGATTATACCTATGATGCCGCTACGGGAAAAATCTCTTTGAAGAAAGTAACCGGTGAGTTAGCGATCACGGCGCAAGGCGTACAGAAGAGCTATGCGGTAGCCCTTACGTTAAAAGACTTGACTTCTGATATCTCGCAAGGCAAGAAGATTAAACATGGTGAGACCCTGACCGGTAAGTTGTCTGTAGTGACCCCACAGTACGGGCTTCCTTCCACGATCGAGGTGATGATGGGTGGTAAAGTGCTGGCTGCTGGTTCCGGTTATTCCTATGATCCGAAGACCGGGGAGATAGAAATAAAGAACGTAACCGCTGAGGTTTCCATTAAAGCTTCTGGTGCGGAGATCTTCCAAGTGAAAGAACAGACCGAGAACATAGAGATTAAGACTTCCGGAGAGACTGTGAAAGAAGGAGAGCCATTCAAATGTGAATTAGCACCAGCTACGGGATACAAATTCCCTTATGTCATAAAGGTGATGATGAATGGTCGTTTGTTGAAGCAAAAGAACTTGCTTAGGGCATCAGGTTCTGAGTACTATACGTATGACAATACGACGGGAATAATCGAGATTGAGAATGTGGATGGCGAGATCGTTATTGAGGCGAAAGGTGTACAAGAGGGCTTCTTTGAGGTAATCCCGAATCTTGTTAACCTCACTTCCGATCCGGCTTCTTTCGAGCCTTTGGCTAAGGATTCCAAAGTGGAACTTACGCTGAAAGCAGCCTCCGGCTATACGCTTCCGACATCCATTACTGTGAAGATGGGAGAGAATACGCTAGCGTCTACGGATTATACATACAATTCTGGCACGGGTGCTTTCGCATTGGAGAAGATCACGGCTACCTTGGTGATTACGGCGGCAGGTAATAGGATTCCGGATCCGGAACCAGAACCGGAGCCAACCCCGACCACCTACATGGTGACATTGCCGGTTGTAGAGGGCGCTACCTTGATTGCGGAGTCTTCCACGAATGTAGAATCCGGCAAGAGTTTTGCGTTCACACTGACTTTGAAGGACGGCTACAGTGCGCCTCAACTGACAGTGAAAGCGAATGGCTCAGTACTTGGTCCGGTATCAAGCGGCCGTTATGTGATTGAGAAAGTAACGAGTAATATCGTTGTTACCGTAACAGGCATCGTGAAAGATAATCCTACTGATAACGCAGAGGTAGATCCCAATGGCTTGCGAGTATGGGGAGAGAATGGACGATTGCATATCCAGACTCCTGTTATGGACACAGCTTGTATCGTTACATTCGAAGGGCGTTTGTATAGGAACTTATCTTTGCCTGTAGGCGAGACTATCACGAGTATTCCACAAGGGTCTTATATAATTTATATTGGCAACCAATCCTACAAGATCCGCTTCTAGCCATTCTTGAGGAATCATAGGAAGGCGAGTCATTTGCGAGTGGCTCGCCTTTCTTGTTTAATAAATCTTAATATTTACCGGGGATATAAGTATCGTAAGCCATTAGAAAGTATATTCATGCGTAATCTCAATCTATTTATCATGAAATGTATATCTATCTACTTTGTGACCCTATTGTTACTGATGTCGGGCTGTGAATCCGGGCGGAGGATCATCTTAAAAGATCTTCGTTGTGAGAACTTGGAGAATCCGGTCGCAATCGACAATACCCATCCCCATTTTAGCTGGAAAATCGAGACAGACGGGCAAACTATGCGGCAAGCGTATTTTGAGATACAAGTAGCCACGGATAGTTCCTTGCTGGCTCAAGGCAAAGCCGATCTATGGAATTCAGGTAAGGTGGAATCGTCCGCTTCCGTGATGGTCCCTTATCGAGGAAAAGAGTTGCGATCTAGTGTGCTGGCCTATTGGAAAGTTCGGGTATGGGGCGATAAGGGGGAATCCTCGGATTGGAGTCCAATCAATCGCTTTGGGATCGGGCTTTTGGATAAAGCGGAATGGCAAGGGAAATATATAGGGATGCCGGATGAGAAGAATCCGATGTTAAGGAAGAAGTTCGAGCTTCAAGACCGTGATGCCACATTACTCCTTCATGTAAACTCCTTAGGGTATCATGAGATCTATTTAAATGGGAGGAAGGTATCAGAAGATGTTCTCTCGCCTGCGGTATCTCAATTAAACAAAAGATCATTATCGGTGACGTACGATCTTACGCCGTACGCAAAGCAGGGAATAAACGACTTATTGCTCTGGTTGGGCCGTGGCTGGTACAGAAAAGCTACTTTTAATGCCGTTCATGATGGGCCGTTGGTTAAACTGCAATTGGACGAGATTCAAAGAAATGGCGCTACAAGTACGTTACTCGTTACAGATAGCTCTTGGGAAGGCCGGGGAAGTATGTATGGTGAGACCGGTACCGGTACTTGGTATCCCCATCAATTCGGGGGTGAATGTGTGGATGGGCGAAAGGCGTTGCCAGATTTGACAACCGCTACGCTTGACAAACTGGATTGGACGCCGGTATTGGAGGTGGAGGTACCCGGGATGGAGGTAAGTCCCCAAATGTGTGAGCCTAATCGAATACAAGAGATTATCCGTCCCAAGGAAATCAAGCAGATAGGGGACAGTATTTGGCTCGTAGATATGGGAAAGGCGTTGAATGGTTGGGTTGAGCTGAGTTTCCCGAAATTGCCGGAAGGCCACCGGGTCCGTATGGAATATACGGATTGGTTAAATGAAAACGAAGATTTCAAGCCACAAGAGGAGAACGGACAGTATGAGGATTGGTATATCGGTTCCGGACAAGGCAAAGAGGTATTCCGAAATAAATTTAACCACCATGCGTTTCAATATATAAGGATATCCGGTTTGGCGAAAGCTCCCGAGGAGGTAACTGGCTATCTGATTCATACGGATTATAAGGATGCCTCGTCTTTCGAGTGCTCGGATCCGGACTTGAATGCTATCTATGCGATGATCAAATATACTTTCAAGAACCTAGCTTTCAGTGGTTATATCGTAGACTGCCCGCATTATGAGCGTATGGGATACGGTGGGGATGGAAATGCCTCTTGTAAGAGTTTCCAGACATTGTATGAGGGCTCTTCCGTGTATATGAACTGGATGCAGATGTGGCAGGATTGCATCCGTGAGGATGGGGGTATGCCGCATTGCGTACCGAATCCATACCCGGCGGGAGGTGGTCCGTATTGGTGTGGCTTTATTATCACGGGATCGTGGCAGACTTATTTGAATTATGGGGATAGCCGTCTGATCGAGCGATATTATCCGGTTATGCGACATTGGTTGCGTTATGTGGATGCGTATACGGTCGATGGGTTGCTGAAACGTTGGCCGGATACGGATTATCGGGCATGGTATTTAGGGGATTGGTTGGCTCCGGCGGGTGTCGATTATACGGCGCAGTCATCGGTAGATCTGGTTAGCAACTGCTTTATAAGCGATTGCCTCACTACGATGGAGAAGATCGCGAAGGTATTGGGGAAAGCGGAGGATGCCGCTAAGTATAAAGAGCGTCGCCAACGATTGAACGAGCTTATCCAGAAGACTTTCTATGATCCGGAGAAGAAACAGTACGCTACAGGCTCCCAGATCGATCGGATTTATCCGATGTTGGTCGGCGTGACAGATGAACAGCATATGCCCGAGGTAAAGGAAGGTTTATATCGAGAGACTTTGGAGAATTGTAAGGGCCATATCGGTTCCGGTTTGGTGGGTGTTACGATCTTGACCGATTGGGCGATAAAGAACGGAGAGGCTGATTTTCTCTATTCCATGCTGAAAAAGAGAGAGCTACCGGGATATCTATATATGATCGATCAAGGGGCTTCTACGACTTGGGAATACTGGTCGGGAGAACGTAGTAAGGTTCATAATTGTTTCAATGGCATTGGCGCTTGGTTCTGTCAGGCGATCGGAGGGATCTTGCCGGATGAGGATAGGCCGGGCTATAAACATTTCTTTATCAAACCGCAAGTGCCGGATGGCGTGACGTGGGCGAGGGTGGCGAGAGAGACCCCTTACGGTACGGCACGTGTGTCTTGGACTATGGAGAACCGATCGCTTTCCCTTGATCTGGAGATACCAGCGAATAGTACGGCGACCTTTATCGCTCCATTTAACGTATCGAATTGTGTGTTAGATGGGAATAATGTAGAAATATCGGCGGGTTCGATTCTGTTGGAAAGTGGAAAACACACGCTATCGCTGCCTGCGGAATAGGAATCATATGATTCCCTTCTTTTGGAAATAAATATAACTTAATACTACGAATATAACATGATTAAAGAAACATTATTAGCCTCTGCTTTCGGCTTATTGGGATTGGTTACCGTAGCTTGCGGCTCTCAAAAGAAAGATCTGATGGCGGGAACAGATTATGTAAATCCCTTTATCGGGGCGAGTACGAATACGGAGGCGGCCGGTGCTTACCATGGCTTGGGGAAGACCTTCCCCGGTGCGACCACCCCTTTCGGTATGGTACAGGTAAGTCCGAATACGATTACAGGGGGCGACAATGGTTCCGGATATAGCTACGAGCATGAGACAATCGAGGGATTCGCCTTTACGCAGATGAGTGGTATCGGCTGGTACGGTGATCTGGGTAATTTATTGGTAATGCCTACCGTGGGCGATCTGCGTACGAACTCAGGAAAAGAGGGGGGCGTAGCCGGGTATCGTTCCCGGTATGATAAATCATCCGAGGAGGCCAAGGCTGGATATTATAAGGTATTGCTTAGCGATTACCAGATACAAGCGGAAGCGACAGCGGCTCCTCATAGCGGTATGCTGAGATTCGTTTTCCCCGAGAATAAGCAGTCTCGCATCCAGTTGGACTTAGCCCGTCGTGTAGGAGGTACTTCTACGTATCAGGCGGTTCAAGTGATAGATGACCATACGATCGCCGGACGAATGGAATGTACGCCGGAAGGCGGAGGCTGGGGGAATGGTGAGGGTTCTTCCCGGTATACCGTGTATTTTTATGCGCAGTTCTCCAAACCGTTGAAAGATTATGGTGTATGGAGCGTGGATATCCCGGCTGGGCAGGATCGGCATCGGGAATTCGTGGAGAGCTCGGCTTTCCAGACATTGACAGCGAACGCAAAGATTTCGGAGAGACCAAAGGCATATGAGGGTGAGCACCTCGGGTTCTTTACGGAGTTTGAGACCGAAGCGAATGAGGAGGTTCTTTTCAAGGCCGGTATTTCCTTTGTAAGCTTGGAGGGTGCGGAAAAGAACTTGAAAGCGGAGATCAAGGATTGGGATTTTGACGCGGTACGTTCTCGTGCCCGCTCGTTGTGGGATACGGCTTTGGCTAAGATGGATGTCAGCGGTGGAACGGATGAGCAAAAGGTGATCTTCTATACCTCCTTGTATCATACGATGATCGATCCGAGGATTTACACGGATGTGGATGGTCAGTATATGGGCGCGGACGGAAAAGCGCATAAGTCGGATACGTTCACGAAACGTACGATCTTTAGCGGTTGGGACGTGTTCCGTAGTCAGATGCCTTTGCAAACGATTATTAATCCGGTATTGGTGAATGATTTGTTGAAGTCATTGACAACGATGGCAGAGGAGAGTGGCCGTGAGTACTATGAGCGCTGGGAGTTGTTGAACGCCTATAGCGGTTGTATGTTAGGAAATCCGGCTATATCGGTCTTGGCGGATGCCTATGCGAAAGGTATTTGTAGCTTGGATATGGAAAAGGCTTATCGGTATGCGGATAAAACCTCGAGAATGTTCGGGAATGCGGAGTTGGGCTATACCCCGAATCCGCAGAGTATCTCCAAAACCTTGGAGTATGCGTATACGGAATGGTGTATGTCTCAGTTGGCGAAATCATTAGGAAAACAGGAGGATGTGGCTTATTATGCGAAGTTGGCTCAGTCTTACCGGAATTTATATGATGCGGAGAAACATAGCTTCCGCCCGAGAGAAGCGAATGGCCGGTTTGAGGCTTGGCCGGAAGAGGGTAAGCTGAAGGAATGGTACGGCTGTATGGAATGCAATGAGTTGCAACAGGGGTGGTTCGTGCCTCATGATATTCCGGGTATGGTGGAACTGATGGGAGGAACGGAACGGGTGATCGCCGATCTGGATACGATGTTCGACAAGACGCCTACGGATTTCCTGTGGAACGCTTATTACAATCATGCGAACGAGCCGGTTCATCATGTGCCTTTCTTGTACAATCATTTGGGACAGCCGTGGAAAACCCAGAAATGGTCTCGTTTCATTTGCGATAAGGCGTATAAGAATAAGGTAGAAGGCTTGGTTGGAAACGAGGATGTCGGTCAGATGTCCGCTTGGTATGTATTGGCGGCATGTGGTTTGTATCCGGTTTGTCCGGGAGATACTCGCTATGAGATATCCAGCCCGGTTTTTGAGAAGACCGAGATTCAGGTTGGCGAAGGGAATACATTTATCATACGAGCCAACCGAAATACCCCGGAAAACACCTATATCCAATCCGCTAAATTAAACGGGATGGATTATACGAGATGCTATCTTGATTATAAGGATATTATGAAAGGTGGCGTACTAGAATTGGAGATGGGGCCTACACCGGACAAGACTTGGGGCATCGAGTAGAAATCTGTATATTTGTCCCCCGTAGTTCCTTGAAAACAAGGCTACGGGGAATTAATCATTAATGTTCACTGATATGAATTGGATGAAAAAGGTAGCGGTAGCGTTGGTTTGTTTGCTTCCGCTCGGTTTACAGGCAGCGAAGGTAGATACTTTGCAAGTGAAAAGTCCTTCGATGAATAAAAGTATAGAGGTAGTCGTGGTAAGTCCGGATGTGGCCGTGACGAAAGCGTGTCCGGTGATCTATTTGTTACATGGCTATGGCGGTAACGCTCGTACATGGGTCGGTATCAAGCCGGATCTACCTAAGATCGCTGATGAGAAGGGTATCTTTTTCGTATGCCCGGATGGTAAGAATACGTGGTATTGGGATAGCCCTTTGAACGCTGATGTACGGTATGAGACTTTCATCTCGGATGAGTTGGTGAAATACGTGGATTCCCATTATAAGACCGTGGCCGATCGTAAGGGACGTGCTATTACCGGCTTGAGCATGGGTGGACATGGCGCTATGTGGAATGGCCTTCATCATAGCGATGTTTTCTCCGCTGCGGGAAGTACCAGCGGTGGCGTGGATATCCGCCCTTTCCCGAAAAACTGGGAGATGAGCGTGCAAATAGGTGAGAAGGCGAAATATCCGGAAAACTGGGAGAAGTACACGGTTATCAATTTGGTTCCAACCTTGAGGAAAGACCAGATCGCTTTGATCTTCGATTGCGGTGACAGCGATTTCTTTTTGGAGGTGAATAAAAACTACCACGAAGCGTTATTAAAACAAGACATCGACCACGACTTTATCACTCGCCCGGGTAATCATGATTCACAATACTGGAATAATTCTATTGATTACCAGATCCTCTTTTTCTGGAAGCATTTCTTGAAGATGAAGGCCTTGTGATAAGACCGTTTGGCGATTTGACATTCTGACATTTTGTAAACTGAAGTCCCGGAGAACCGATTTTTCCGGGACTATGTACGACTCGTTGCCAAATACGCAAGAAAAAACAATAATTCGTTCATTGATAATACAATACCGAAAAACCGCCTTTCATTCTAGCGAAAAGAATTCATCCTAATTCATATCCATTGACTTCTTCGGGCTATCCGATAGGGTTACGACTGGGTTCTAACCGGGTTACGATGCCTATTCACGACTATTGACAACCCTATTCGTGACTGTTTATAATGCCTAACGGCAGTATTGGCGTCGCCCAACGCGACTATACGTGTAGGCTTTTGTCGCCTTTCGTGCTTAAAAACGGGAATACTCTCACTTAAAAGGGCGTTTTATAGCCCCTCACGTCTACTGGTTGGGGCGATTCAAACGAATGCCTTGTCACGATTCGCATTCGAAAAGAAGCATAAAGAAAGTTTCCCGCTGTTATACTCCATATGTACGCTAATTTTCGTACTTTTGCCTCTTGAATCTTGAATATACGAAAGCGATGAATTATCAGATAGATGCTCCGGGTTCCGCTATCCGGACTACCGTAAAGCTTCCCGCTTCTAAAAGTATCAGTAACAGGGCATTGATCTTGAATGCGCTAAGTTATAGCGCATACGATGTGGAGAACTTATCCGATTGCGATGATACAAATTTGATGGTAAAGGCATTGAACTCGAACGATCGGGATTTTAATGTGGGTGCGGCGGGTACGACGATGCGTTTCCTTACTGCTTTCCTCTCGAAGGTGGTGGGCGAATGGACGATTACGGGAACCGAACGCATGAAGAACCGTCCGATCAAGGTGTTGGTGGATGCGCTGAACGCTTTAGGCGCCCGGATCGAGTACATGGAGAAGGAGGGTTATCCCCCTTTGCGTATTTTCGGAAGCGCCTTGCAAGGCGGAGAGATCTCGCTACCGGGAAATGTTAGCTCTCAATATATATCCGCTATCTTGATGATCGCCCCGTTAACAGAAAATGGGGTTACGTTGCATTTGGAGGGCGCTATTATCTCTAGGCCCTATATCCATATCACCTTGCAATTGATGGAGCAATATGGAGTGAGAGCCTCTTGGACGGAGAATACGATCAAAGTACTTCCCCAAGAGTATAAGCCGATTCGTTTTACGGTGGAATCCGATTGGAGTGCCGCTTCTTATTGGTATGAGATCATGGCGTTATCGAAAAATGCTGAGATCGAATTGTTAGGTTTATTCAAGAATAGCTTGCAGGGAGATGCCGCCGGAGCGAAGTTGTTCGCTCAATTGGGAGTGGGCACTACTTATACGAAACGTGGAGTCGTGTTAAAGCATACTGGAAATATCTGTGAGAAGTTGGTTTATAACTTCGTGAATGAACCGGATTTGGCTCAAACCTTTGTGGTGACTTGCGTGTTATTAAATATCCCTTTCCGCTTTACGGGACTTCAATCCTTGAAGATCAAGGAGACGGATCGGATCGAGGCATTGAAGACAGAGCTTCGTAAATTAGGTTATGTGTTGACGGATCGCAATGATAGCATCTTGGAGTGGAACGGTGAACGCAGGGAACCGGAGTCGTATCCGGTAATCGCCACTTACGAGGATCATCGGATGGCTTTGTCATTCGCTCCCGCCGCTTTGGTACGTCCCGAGGGGATAGAGATCGCCCACCCGCAAGTGGTCAGCAAGAGTTATCCCCATTATTGGGAAGATCTTAAGGCCGCTGGTTTCTCTATTAGGGAATCAGCCCTTTAATTTTCAGTTTTCAATTCTCAACTTTCAATTGAATTATGTGGTACATTGTCATAAGTCTTATAGGCCTGGGTGTCGTAGCCGCTATCGCCGGGTATTTCCGGAATAAGAAACTTCAGAAGATGCTGGAACGGGGGGAGATCTCGGAGATCCCCGAGGCACAGGAGATCCCGGAGGTTTGCTGCGGACAACATGAGACTTGCGAGCGGGATAGTTTATTAGCTGCCGTCAGCAAGAAAATCGAATATTATAACGATGAGGAACTGGATCGGTTCCAAGGAGTGGAAGCGGACGCTTACGATGAGGAAGCCGTTGAGGAGTTTAGTGAAGTGCTTTATACCCTCCGGGAAGTGGAGGTGGCCGGTTGGCTCCGTAGCCTGCAATTGCGAGGGATCAATTTGCCAGATGCCTTGAAGGATGAGGCATTCTTGATCATTGGCGAACGCCGTACTCATTAATTTAGGAAACGAATCATATGGATTTATTGCAATATGCCTTTTTTCAGAACGCCTTGATCGGGAGCTTGCTAACCGCTATCGCTTGTGGGATTGTCGGGACTTACATCGTATCCCGCCGGTTGGTATTTATCAGCGGAGGGATCACGCATGCTTCGTTCGGTGGTTTGGGCTTGGGTTTTTATCTGGGAACAAATCCGATCTTGATGGCGATGCTGTTCTCCATCCTCTCCGCTTTTGGCGTGGAGTGGGCGAGCAAGACGCAAAACGTAAGGGAGGATTCCGCTATAGCGGGCGTATGGTCGCTGGGTATGGCTTTGGGAGTGATCTTCATCTTCCTTACCCCGGGGTACGCCCCGAATCTATCCGCCTATCTATTTGGTAATATATTAACGATCTCTACGGCCGATATCTTATGGATTTTAGGGTTGGTGGTATTGTTGATACTCATATTCTCCCTTTTCCTCCGTGAGATTGTTTACGTGGCGTTCGATCGTGACTTCGCTGTCACGCAAGGCCTACCGGTAAAATGGATCGAGTATACGATGATGTGCTTTATCGCCATGACAATTGTTCTTTCGATCCGGTTGGTAGGGATTATGCTATTGATGAGTTTGCTGACCCTGCCTCAAATAACGGTGAACCTGTTTACTTCCGACTTCAAGAAGATCATATGGGGAAGTATCGCGATCGGCTTTCTGGGTTGCGTGTCCGGACTGGTTCTTTCTTATTTCCTGAACGTGCCTTCCGGTGCGTTTATCATCTTGTTTTTGGTGGTCCTCTTTTTGGCCTTGAAAGCAATAAAACCGTTGTTACGGCGTTAATTAAAGAATGAAAAAAGGGTTTTACTACATAGTGGCGTTATTAACGGTACTCTTGCTTTGGTCGTGCAGCACGAAGAAGAACACGAAAGCGAGCCGTTTTTATCATGCCTTTACGACCCGTTATAATATTTATTTCAATGGAAAACAAGCGTTTGACGAGGCACTGAAAAGCCAACAGGACGGATATAAAGAGAACTATTCCGACAGGATCTATATGTATCCGATTAGCGCCCAGCCTAAAGACAAAGCCGAGCCGGGCGGCCCTTTCGACCGGACGATCGAGAAAAGTAATAAAGCTATTAAACTACACTCCATAAAAGCGAAACCGGCCAAGAAACCGGGCTGGCGGAATAATCCCAAACTACGTGCTATCCAAGAACAAGAGGAATATAACCCTTTCTTAAAGAATAGTTGGCTGATCATGGGACAGGCGCAATTCTACAATGCCGATTTCCTGCAAGCCTCCGCTACCTTCTCCTATATAGCCCGTCATTACGCGAAGGACGAGGAGGTCGTGGCCGAGGCCCGTTTGTGGCAAGCCCGTTGTTATTCCGAGATGGGTTGGTTCTATGAATCCGAGGAT
The DNA here is from genome assembly GCF_056640955.1 of Parabacteroides sp. KHUB-02. Classification (NCBI taxonomy): domain Bacteria; kingdom Pseudomonadati; phylum Bacteroidota; class Bacteroidia; order Bacteroidales; family Tannerellaceae; genus Parabacteroides; species Parabacteroides sp. KHUB-02. The sequence continues at coordinate 3,963,514 of NZ_JBWQEV010000001.1, forward strand.
ATCTTGGATAAGATGAACAAGAACGGTATTCCTGCTTCCGCTTTGAAGCAATATGCGGCGGTGTATGCCGATTATTTGATCAAGAACGGGCAGTTCGAGGATGCCATCCCTTATCTGAAGACCGCTATCAAGGCGGAGAAAAACCGGAAGCAACGTACCCGGATGAAGTATCTTTTGGGACAAATCTATGCGGATCAAGAATTAGATGGCTTGGCTTATAAGACCTTTGGTGAGGTAGCCCGTTCGAATCCTCCGTATGAGTTGGAATTTGCCTCACGTATCCGTCAGACAGAAGTATTCTCGGGTACGAATTACTTGAAAGTGGTGAAGATGCTCGAGAAAATGGCGAAAAGCCAGAAGAATAAGGATTATCTGGATCAAGTATACTATGCTTTAGGAAATGTATACCTCAGCCGGGAAGATACGGTGAATGCCATAAAGAACTATCAACTCGGTATCGATAAGAGTACATTGAATGGAATGGATAAGGCGATCTGCCAGATAAAGCTGGGAGATATCTATTTTACGATGCGGGATTACGTGAAAGCGCAACCTTGCTTTAGCGGAGCCTTAGCCGGAATTCAAAAGGAATACAGGGATTATGAACGGGTTTCTAAATTGTCGGCGATTCTGGATGAATTGGTCGTGCATGTAGAAGCGGTCCATCTTCAAGACAGTTTGCAAGCCTTGGCTAAATTACCGGAAGCGGAGCGGTTAGCGATTATCGATAAGAAGATTGAGGAGGTAAAGAAAGAAGAGGAAGAGGCGAAAGCCTTGGCTGAGAAGGAGGCTTATCTGGCCGAGCAGGAAGCGAAAGGCACCGGAATCGACCGTCCCGGTACGGAAACCAACGTTGTTGTCTTGCCGAACGCGTCCGGTGGAGCGTCTTTCTATTTCTATAACCCTCAGACCGTAGCGCAAGGAAAGACACAGTTCCAGCGTAAATGGGGACGTCGTCCGTTGGAAGATCACTGGCGCCGCCGTAAGAAGGAACTCTCTACCTTTAATGAGAATCTGGATGAGGAGATGCTGGCCGAGGGAGATTCCACCCAAATGGTAGGGCCGGACGGTGAGCCGTTGCCGACCGATTCGATAGGCGGTGATCTGCCGGCTGTTGCCGCCGATGATCCGCATACCCGTGAGTATTATCTACAGCAGCTACCTTTCACGCAAGAGGATATAGACGCTTCTAACATTATTATTATAGACGGTCTTTACAATATGGCGATGATCTATAAGGATAAGTTGGAGGATATCCCCTTATCTGTCGAGGCGTTCGAGAATTTGGAACGCCGTTTCCCGGATAATGAGCACCGTTTGGAGAGCTATTATCAAGTATATTTGATGGCCTTGAAAACCGGAAATACAGCGTTGGCTACCGAGTATAAGAATAAACTAATGAATGCCTTCCCGGAAAGCGATTATGCGGTAGCTGTGGCTGATCCGAATTACGAGTATAATATCCGCATGATGGATGTGGTACAAGACTCGATCTATCAAGCTACTTACGACCGCTATCTGGAGAGCGATACAGCGTATGTACGTAAGAGTTTCCGGTACGTAAGCGAGAAATATCCATTGGCTACGTTGATGCCTAAATTCATGTTCTTGGATGCGTTATCATATGTGCAGGCCGGGGATGCGGAAGGGTTTAAGAATGCCTTGAAAGCGCTGGTCGAGAAGTATCCGAACGCGGATGTCACGGAACTGGCCGGGGAGATGTTGAAAGGTGTTCTTCGGGGACGTGCCTTGGTGCAGGGGGGTGTGAAAGGTCTGAGTTGGAACTTACGATTCGGTTTGGGCGAGGATGGTATGTTATCTGCCGAGGATTCGGCCCGTGTATTTAATCCGGAACGGAACACGCCTTATCAGATGCTTTTGGTATATCCTACGGGTAGCGTAGATCAGAACCAGTTGCTATTCGCTGTCGCCGCTTATAACTTCGCGAACTTCATGGTAAAAGAGTTTGATTTGGCTTTGGAGCAGGCCGGCCCGATCAGTATGCTGGCGATTAAAGGATTTATTAGTTTTGACGAGATTATCCAATATTATAAGATGATATACGGTAAGGATGGCTATGCTACGGCCTTGAATAAAGCGGTTGCCGTGTTACCGATCTCTGATGATAATTATGAGACCTTGATGCGCGGCAAGACCTTGGATGAATATATCACCTTCTTCGATGAGAGCTTCGGTGAGGAATTACCGGATCTGGCAGGTCGTTGGAAAGCCCGTATGGAAGCCGCTAAGGAGGAGGAGGCGACTGAAGATGAAATGATCACGGAGGAAGAAGCCGAAGTGCCGGAAGAGGCAGATGAATTGAAACCAGAAGTTGAACCGGAAAAACAACCTGTTACAGAGCCGGAGGAGGAACAACGGCCTGTTCAAGAACCTGTTCGACAGCCCGCTATACCAGTCGTCCCGGATACGATTGAGGTCCCTGCGTTTGACAAACCGGAGATCCAGCCTGTCGATACCCTTCGTAAGGATACGGTTCCTGTTGTTCAGCCGGCGGTTGAGGATCAAGGCATGACCTTGAAAGAAATCCAAGAGATCCGTAAACGGGAAGCTGCCGAAGAAGAAGCCCGCAAGGAAGAGGCTCGTAAGGCTTTCGAGGCCCAGCAAAAGGCGGATAAGGAATTACGTGAGCAGAAAGCGAAAGAACAGGAAGAACTTCTCAAGAAGCAAGCGGAGGAAGAACGTGCCCTGTTGAAAGCGAAGGCTGATCGAGAGAAACAGTTGGAAGCTGATCGCAAGGCCAAGCTGAAACAAGCGGAAGCCGACCGTAAGGCGAAACTGAAAGCTCGTGAGGACCTTCGTAAGGAAAAGGAACGTGCTTATAAGCAACGCTTGAAAGAGAAAGAAAAAGAACGTAAGGAGAAGGAACGCTTATACAAGCAAAAATTGAAAGAGAAAGAAAAAGCCCGCAAGGAAGCCTTGCGGGAAAAGGAAAAGGCCGCCCGGGAAAAGGCCCGGAAGCGTTAATTGCTGTAGATACTCTTTATTTATCCAAATAGCTCTTCTTGAAGATATCTATACAAAGAAGGAATAAGGATAATAACAACGGCCCGAAGATGATCCCCATAAATCCGAATAAGGACAACCCGATTACGACTCCGAAGACGGTGATTAACGGATGTATATCCGCCAACTTCTTTTGTAGGATAAAACGAATCAGATTATCGACGTTCGTAATGACAAGCAAGGCATAAATAGTCAATCCCAAGGCATGTACCCAATCTCCGTTTAAAGCCATATAAGCCGCCAACGGAACCCAGACCAATGCGGTCCCTACAATGGGAATGATCGTAGCGATACAAGTGAGAAACCCAAATAACAGCGGATCGGGAGTCTGAAAGATAAAGTAACCGATCACCGCTACGATACCTTGTATAACCGCCAAAAGAGGGATACCTATGGCGTTTGATTTTACGATCATATTGATCTCGTTGAGTACCTCATCCTTGTTTTGATCACTGAAGGGGAATAAGGTGTATAGATAGTTTTCCATTTTTCTTCCGCCTATCAGCATGAAGTACAGAATGAAAATCAAGACGACGACATTTACGGCGAAACTGCTTATGCTACCCACTAAAAACTGTCCGATTTGTGGGAGTATAGAGGCCGCTTTTAATAAGTTTCCTCTATCCAGTACATCAAACCCGGTCTTTTCCTGAACTAGATCCGCTATATGTTGGCCTGTATTTAGCAGTACAGTCGGGTCTAAATTAATATTTTGAGTTTTGTTGATTACCAACCAGATCGCCAATGTGATTGGGATTAAGAAACATAAGATTGTTTCCCCCAGTAACAGTAAAGCTGCAAAAGCCGGTCTCATATTTAGCTTTTCTGTCAGATGGAACATCTGTCCACGCAGCAATATATAGATGGTGAATGCTCCAAGTATACCTCCAAGAAACGGGGTAATCTTAAAAAATAGAATTACCCCTAGTCCTAATATAATGGTGATCAATGAGTATCTCCAGTAATGTTCTTTTACGTTTTCCATATACATTCATGCCCTTATTTATCTAAAAACAAGATAGGAGAAGTCATTGTTTATTGGATTTCTTATTCTTTGGAGAGCCGTTTACCTTCGATGAAGGTCTCTTGAATCTCTATATCGTTGTTGAAAATGATGATATCGGCATCCTTTCCTTTCTCCAATGTTCCTTTACGGTCTAAAATACCCATTAGGCGGGCCGGGCTTTCGGAAGCCATACGAACAGCGTCGTGCAATGGAATTTCCGCTTTCTCGACTAGGGTACGGATCAAACGGATTCCGGTAGCTATACTTCCCGCGATAGCTGAGCGATCGGCTAATTTACATACGCCTTCCTCAATAATTACCCGGGAGTCCGGAAAATGTTCCGTACCGTTATCGCAAGCGGCGGCGGCCATTGCGTCCGTGATTAAGGAGGTACGTTCTACCCCTTTGATTTGATATACCAACTTTAAGATTGCTGGCGGTACGTGGATACCATCGGCTACAACTTCAACGGTCATATCTTTCATGAGATAAATACCTTCTACCGTTCCTTCATGTTTATACTCACGGTCTTTATGGACGGAAGTCATGGCATTGTAGAAGTGGGTAGCATGGGTGAATCCGGCTTCGTATGCTTTTTTCACTTGGAGATAATCGGCTGTGGTGTGGGCTAGTGAAACCAACACACCATGAGCTGACGCATATTTACCGAATTCCAAAGCTCCGTCAAGCTCGGGGGCGGCGCTCCAGCGTTTAATACATTGGGTACTGTTTAGTAATTCCTTATATTCTTGGGGATCGGGCGGGTAAATATAATTAGGGTCTTGTCCGCCTTTCATAGCCATATTCAAATAGTTGCCTTCAAGATGTAATCCCATGATACGGGCCCCCTGTTCCGGGTGGTTCATGATGTGCTCGCAGGTCTTGATCGCTTCCCGGAAGGTCTCGATAGGGGCCGCTGCCAATGTAGGATATAAAGCCGTTGTTCCCTGTAAAGCATGTGCTCTTGTGATCGCATAGAACGCTTTCGGGGTAGCTTCCGTGAAATCATGTCCGTTGCCGCCGTGTACATGCGTGTCGATACAGCCGGGAGCCACATAATATCCTTTTGCGTCGATGATCTCCGCATGAGGAATCTCCCGGTTTTGCCCGGTGATCTCCACTATTTTCCCATCCGAGATGATGATTTGCCCGTTTGGTAGGAGGCCCGAAGGAGTTAATACTTTTGCGTTTATGATTTTAAGAAATGCGCTTTCCATATATTTTGTTTTTAGTCTTTTGGAATCAGTAATAAGTTATCCTTATAGGACAACGGGGGATTATATTGGATTTCCCGGTTGCCCCTCGGGGTAGCGGATCGTAAGAGTGGTGACTGGCCGGTTATCTCGTAAATAGCTTGTCCTAATAAAGGATCCTTCAAATCTCCGAATTCAGCTAGATCACTCTTGAATTCATCAATAGCTACATCGGGATGAAATCCGTCTTCATAATCAGCTTCCCGATCCTTATTATAAATATGGAAAGTGACGGGAGAAAGTATCCAGCCATATTTTTTAGATTCATTGTAGATCGTCATACCGACGGTCTTGCCAAAAGTCTGCTTACCGATAACCCGAACGTCTATATAGGATCGTAGCGAGTTAATGATAAGTTCGGAGGCAGAAGCCGTAGTTGAACCTGTCAAAACAAATAGCCGTTGTAGGTTTAAGTTTCCCGCCATGACCTCGGTCGTTTTGAGTAAAGGCAAGGTCTCATTTTTATTGGAGTTTTTATCGTTATACTCCATGATACATAAAGGTTCTCCTAAAACGTTTTCACGGACTAATAGCGAAGCCAGTAATTGGGCGCAATTGACAAGCCCACCCCCATTATAGCGTAAATCAAGTACGAACTCATTGACGTTGCGGCTTTTGAATTTTTCGAAGAGTTGTTGCAAATAAAGATTATAACTAGTGTCGCTATAATCGTATTCATCCGGTCCGGAGGCGAAATGGTTGTACATCAAATAGCCGATTCGCTTATTGCCATATGTGTATACGGAATCTTTTAGGAATGGGGTGTCTTCTACCGTTCGGGATGCGTTTAGGGTGACTATCCGTGTCGGGACTATTCCTTTGCCATTTCCTTGGACTTCTCCTAGTTGGAGGGATACGCTGCCTCCGTTCCTCAATATGTCATAATCTTGGATAGTACCCCAAGAACCGTTTACGCCAAGTATCCAGTCTCCCCGTTTCAATCCGGCTTCTTCGGCGGGTGAATCCTTTAATACATAAAGGACAATGGCTATTTTATAGGTACTGCCTCCGTCTTTAAGGTTGGAAGTCGCGAAATCGAATCCATATGAGTTGTTCGCGTCGTAAATGCTCTTTGTTACGGTCGCTTTCTCTAATTGGGAAAAGTAATGATGACCTTCAGGAAGATCTTTCCCGTCTTTATCGGATAACAGGCCCTTGAAGAAGGCCTCCGGATCAAGACTAATGTCCAAGGAACTTTTATCCGGTAACTCGGAATACCAAAGATAATTCTCTCGCATCGTTTGCTTGATCCATTGATTCACTTCATTGTCGGTTGCCGGAATGTCAATATCATCTTTCTCGCAAGCGGAGAATGCTAAAAGGCCAAGGATAACGATCGTATAATATTTATAATTCATAGTGGATATATATTAAAAACAGCCCTTCTCTCAATAACGGAAAAGGGCTGTTGATATTGTTAAGGACAAATATACGCTATATTTTCTTCTCGATAACCGCTTGAACAACATTTAATACATAATCGCCCAGCTTTTCACTTTCACTAACCATGTCCATGTAATAAACGCCATCTTGATATTGGTACAGCTTATTGTTGATATCTTCGATATTCCGGCTCTTCAACTGGTTACGATAGTTGTTGATCTCGTTCTCTATATTATAAGAAGGATTGATATCATCATGTACGAGTTCCGGTTTATGCAAAATTAGGTTCATGCGATTTAACGCCCCGGATACCAGCTCGAACATATGATCCAAGTGCTTGTTTTGCTCCTCCGTGAATTCGGATTTGAACTCGTTTCTGCGTTTGATACTTCGGGCAAGGTTATTACAAGAATCCGCTATACTCTCGATTTCCGAGACGGCACGTAGCATGATACGGATTTCTTCCTTACTTTCAGAACTCAAACGGCCTTCCGATACTTCAGTCAAGTAATTCGCGATCTCGATCTCCATGCGGTCGCTGATATTCTCGTATTTCTCGACGCGGCTATAAGTCTTGAGGAAGGTCTCCTCATTCTTCTCGTAGAATAATTCTTTCACCATATTAAACATCCTAGCCGTACGCTCGGCGAATAATGAGATTTCTTTATGAGCTTGTAGGATGGAAAGCTCGGCGGTGGATAACATACCTCCCGTGATATAGCGAAGGCGGTATTCCTCGTCTTCCACCTTGGGCTTGATAAGCGTACATACGGTCTTTTCGATCAAGCTTACGAACCAGATCATAATGAAAGTATTACTGATATTGAATGCAGTGTGGAACGCTGCCAGTTTAAAGGATACCGCCACAGCCGGATCACTGACCTTCATTACATGGGTAACAAACCATGAGACGGCATTCGTGAAAGGGTAGAAGAGCACCAAAACCCACATGACACCGAAAACGTTGAAAACAAGGTGCGCTAACGCGGCTCGTCGTGCTTGTGTGTTTCCGGTTAATGCGGCTAAGTTGGCCGTAATCGTGGTTCCGATATTCTCGCCTAATACCAAAGCGACTCCCAAATGGTAATCGATCCAGCCGTTGGCGCACATAATCAATGTAATAGCCATCGTGGCGGCGGAGGCTTGTACGATCATGGTTAAGATCGCTCCGATGAATAAGAACAAGATGATGGAGAAAAATCCCATATCCGTATAATTCTGCACGAAAGCCAGCATTTCCGGATTCGCTCCGAGGTCCGGGGCGTTTGCCTTTAAACTTTGAAGCCCCATGAACAGGAATGCGAAACCAAAAACAAATTCACCAATTGATTTACGAGAACTTTTTCCTGAGAAGAAGAGTGGGAGAGCGAAAGCTAAAAGGGGAAGGGCGAATGCGGCGATATCGACCTTGAAACCGAGGGCGGAGATAAGCCATGCCGTTACCGTGGTTCCGATGTTAGCACCCATAATGACTCCGATGGATTGGGTCAATGTCAAGAGTCCGGCATTCACGAAACTCACGACCATAACTGTCGTAGCCGATGATGATTGGATAAGAGCCGTTATTAACACCCCGGTGAGCATACCGGTTACTCTGTTCGTGGTCATCGCGGTTAGTATTCGTCGTAAACTGTCACCCGCAAATTTTTGTAACCCTTCACTCATGATCTTCATTCCGTACAAGAACAGCGCCAAGGAGCCGATCAGCCGGAGAAAATCAAAAAAAGAATAGTCCATTTAAATTACGTTTAAGTGGATTGTATATCCGATTAATATTCCTAACTTTAGGGGGCGAATTTACAAATAATAACTGAGATAGTATGTCTGAGACAATAACAATTTACTGCAAAAATAATAATACCTACAAGGATGTACCCATTGGTTCTTCGTTGTTGGACATTTATACGGCGGTTGGCGCTCCGCTTCGGTACAGGCCGATGAACGCGCAAGTGAATAATAAGACGGAAAGCTTGAACTTCCGTTGCTGGCAACCGAAGGATATCGAATTTATCGACTATACTCAATTATCCGGATTGAGAACCTATGTCCGCTCGCTTTGCCATATATTTTCCAAGGCGGTGTATGATATTTGGCCGACGGCGACCTTAAATCTGGAACATCCGGTGTCGAAAGGTTACTATTGCGTGATCCATAACGGCAAGAACATCGATCTGGAGACGATCGAGAAGATCAAGAAACGTATGTGGGAGTTGATTGACGCGGATCTTCCTTTCCTCCATAAGAGTGTCCGTACGGTGGATGCCGCCGTATTGTTCAGGGAGCGGGGTATGAATGATAAGGCTCGCTTAATAGAGACGGCGGGATTGCCTTATACCTCTTATTATGAGTTGGAAGGTTATATCAACTTCTTTTATGGCTGTTTAACCCCTTCGACCGGCTATATCCAATTGTTTGACTTGGAACCGTATATGGATGGCGTTTTGCTCCGTATCCCGAAGCAGACCGATCCGATGGAATTGCAGCCTGTCATCAAGCAGGATAAGATGTTCGAGGCTTATAAGGAACACCTTACATTGCAGCGGACTGTCGGCTTAGATAATGTGGGGGATTTGAATTTAGCGATAGAGAAAGGCCGCTCTCAGGATATAATCCTTGTCTCTGAGGCGATGCAGGAAAAACAGGTTGCCAAGATCGCCGAAAAGATCGCCGATGGATATAAAGAGGGCATCCGTATCGTCTTGATCTCCGGCCCTTCTTCTTCGGGAAAGACTACGTTTTGCAAGCGTTTGCAAGTACAATTGACGACTAACCTGCTTCATCCGGTAGGAATTTCCTTGGATGATTATTTCTTGAATCGGGAAGATACACCGAAAGATGAGCATGGCGAGTATGATTTTGAATCTTTGTATGCGCTGGATTTACCTTATTTTAATAAGGATTTGAAGAAGTTGTTATCCGGGGAAGAGATCGAGCTGCCGACTTTTAATTTCGAGACCGGCCAACGGGTTTTCAAAGGGAAGAAGCTTAAACTTCGTGAGAACTCTATTTTGGTGATAGAAGGTATCCATGCCTTGAATCCGGAGCTGACGGAGTTTATCGACGATAAATATAAGTATCGGGTGTATGTCTCGGTCTTGACCTCTATCTCCTTGGATAACCACAACTGGATACCCACGACGGACAATCGCCTGCTGCGCCGTATCATCCGGGATTATCGCTTTAGGGGATATTCGGCGGAAGATACGATCAACCGTTGGCCGAGTGTTCGCCGGGGTGAGGACAAATGGATCTTTCCCTATCAGGAGAATGCGGACGCTATGTTTAACAGCGCCATGTTGTATGAGCTGGCCGCCTTGCGCAAATTCGCGGAACCGATCCTCGCACAAGTGCCGGAGAGTAGTAAGGCGAATGCGGAGGCGTATCGTTTGCTCCGTTTCCTCCGCTACTTTAATTACATCCCGACGGAGGAACTTCCCGGAACTTCCTTGCTCCGTGAATTCTTGGGGGGAGGAAGCTTCAAGTACTAGGTAGAATCATACTCTATAAAGCCTTTAAAAAAAGACGTACGTGTTTTTCCGAAAACATGTACGTCTTTTTTTGAAAACACGTACGTGTTTTTTTTGTATCTTTGTCCATGAGTCACATTAAACACAAGACGATATGAACCAGACTATTTACCCCATCGGCATACAGAACTTCGAGAAAATCCGCAAGGACGGCTATCTCTACATTGATAAGACCGCTTTGATCTATCAATTGGTGAAAACAGGAAGCTACTATTTCCTCAGCCGCCCGCGTCGATTCGGGAAGAGTCTGCTGCTATCCACGCTGGAGGCCTATTTCCAAGGGAAAAAGGAGCTGTTCGAGGGACTGGCCATGGAGAAGCTGGAGAAAGAGTGGACCAAGCATCCGATCTTGCATTTCGACTTGAATATCTCCCACTACGACGCCCCTGACAGCTTGTATAAGATATTAAATGATACCTTGTCCAGATATGAGGAGGAGTATGGGACACGGCCTACCGAGGAGACCCTGCCCCTCCGCTTCGCCGGAATCATCGACCGGGCCTACCGCAAAACCGGACAGCGGGCCGTGATCCTGATCGACGAGTACGACAAGCCCTTGCTACAGAACTTGCACGACGAGGAGACGCAAAACCGATTCCGGAACATGCTCAAACCCTTCTACGGTGTGTTGAAGACCATGGACAGGGCCATACGCTTCGCCCTGCTGACCGGCGTGACCAAGTTCGGGAAGGTAAGCGTCTTCAGCGACCTCAACAATCTGGACGATATATCCATGCGGGAGCCTTACGCCGCCATTTGCGGCATCACGGAAACGGAGCTGCGTACGCATTTCGATGAGGGCATCCATACGTTGGCCTCTGCCCTTGAGCGGACATACGAGGAGGCCCGATCCTTGCTACGGAAACGGTACGACGGCTATCATTTCGTGGCCGGGGGACCGGGCATTTATAACCCTTTCAGCCTGCTGAATACCTTCAAGTATATGCGGCTCAGCGATTATTGGTTCGAGACGGGCACGCCCACTTACTTGGTGGAGTTGCTGAAACGAACGAACTACGACCTGTACGACATGGCCAACACCGAGACCGACGCCGATGTGTTGAACAGCATCGACTCCGCTTCGAACAATCCCATCCCCGTCATCTACCAAAGCGGATACCTCACGATCAAGGATTACGAGCCGGAATTCAAGATCTATCGCTTAGGTTTCCCGAACCAAGAGGTAGAGGAGGGTTTCATGAAATACTTACTGCCGTTCTATACGAACATTCAAGCCTCGAAGTCTCCTTTCGAGATAGGCCGCTTTGTGAGAGAGGTACGGGCAGGAGACTACGACGCCTTCTTCCACCGCCTACAAAGCTTCTTCGCCGATACCTCTTACGAGGCGATTATTGGCCGGAACCCGGAACGGGACACGGAGCTGCATTACCGCAACGTGCTCTTCATCGTCTTCAAGCTGGTCGGACTGTACACGCAAGTGGAATACCACACCTCGAACGGACGCATCGACCTCGTCCTACAAACCGACCGCTACGTCTATATCATGGAGTTCAAGCTGAACGGAACCGCAGAGGAGGCTCTGCGGCAGATCGAGGAGAAAGGTTATGCCCTACCCTTCGCCGCTGATAAACGGCAAGTGATCAAGATCGGCGCGAACTTCTCCTCAGAGACCCGGAATATAGAACGATGGCTGGTAGGATAAAAAAGCCTGTTTTATCCATATATACTTACTTTGCGGATGAAGTATATATCCTATGCCCGGAGAAGATATACTTCATCGGCAAAGTAAGTATATCTTCTCTGGGAAAAGGCTTCTCAAGTGAATAACTGATCACTTCCCAAGCCGTTAACTGACGGCTACCCCTACTCGTTAGTTATTCACTTGACAAGCCGTTAGTTATTCACTTGTCAAGCCATAAGCGGATGACTTGCTTCTAGCGTAACCATCTGTTATTCAAGATATTTGTAATGGAAATAAAAATAGATCCAAAAAGTCGGGATTTCCAGCCAAGATATTCTCGTCTTTTTGTATTATTTTTACCCTCAACAAATAACACACAAATGAAGAAAAACATTGTTTTCCTGTTAATTCTAATACCTATTATATGGATCTCTTGCGATGGAATGGGCCATCAAACCATAGACTTCCGAAAAATAGAGAACCTTATGCCCCAACATCCGGATAGCGCCTTAATGCTCCTTGAACAAATAGAGAACAAAGAAAACCTATCCCGAAAAGATAAGGCACATTATTATTTGCTGCTGACGGAAGCGGAAGACAAGACGTACGTTACGCATACCACCGACTCCCTGATCTCGATCGCTGCGGATTATTACGAGAAAACAGACGACTTGGGAAGAAAAGCGAAAGCTTGGTATTATAAAGGAAGAATCAATCAAGACTTGGGGCACCCGCTAAAAGCGCAGGAATATTACCTCAAGGCTCTTCGGGATGAGGAAAAGATAGAGGATCATGCCTTGCTTGGTAGGATCCATAATCATATAGGTATGCTCTATGCCTACCAGAAGGTTTATGAGAAGGCATTGCCTTTCCAGAAAAAAGCGGTGGAAAATTTTCATTTATTAAGTGATAGTACAGGACAGGTGTTCGTGTTGCGGGATTTAGGGCGTACCTTCTTGATGCTGGGCCATCAAGACAGCGCTATTATTTGCAACCAAAAAGCGATCGCTTTAATGAGGAAGAGAATTATTCCTTCGGTTTATACGGAATTAGCAGGTTTCTATATAGACAGACAACGCCTGGAGGAAGCACATGGATTATTGCGGACATCTTTACAAAACGTAGCAAAACCACAAGCCAAATATCCCGTATATCTAGTGCTTGGGGAACTTTATAAGAAAAGCGGTCAAATCGACTCGGCTTGCTTTTACTTACAAGCCTGCATAAATTCTGCACCTTTACCCGAGACACGCGCCGGAGGACTTTTCCATTTGAAAGAAATAGCCTTGGAGAAAGGGCAATGGGAACAAGCGGCGTTATTATCTAAGCAATACGAATTATTAAAAGATTCTATAGAGCAAGGAAAGAATGCTGAATCCATCCGGAACGTACAAGCGTTCTATTCATATAACGAAATCGAACAGGATTTATGGGAGGCACGGCTTTACGCTTCTAAACAGAAGTCCTTTTATTCTTTACTCATAACGGCTTGCCTGTTTTTATTAACAGTAGCCCTACTGCGTTTCATCCATTACAGGCGAGAACGAAAAAGCCTGTTACAACGGTTAAAAGCCAATGAAGAACAAATTCAAAGAAATGAGCAGACCCTGAAAAATATATCTGACGTAAAGGATAGCCTACAGAACGAAATCCAAATTTACAAAACGAAAGAGCGACAACTTTCCAAGGAAAAAGATGAGCAACTAAAGCGGACAAACGAGGAGATCAGGCAAAAAATCATGCAATTAGAGAAATTGTCTCATACCAAAGATGAATTAGAGAAAAATTTGCTCACCCTTCGGAGCGAGAACTCAAACTTAAAGAAACGGGAACAAGCAAGAGAAGAAGAGCGGAAAAAAATAGAGGAATCAGAGCGACTGCAAAACGAACGCCTATATGATAAATTCCGTTCCCCCGCTGGCTGGGAACCCACGGATACGGATTGGCATAAACTTTTCATCTCGGTGGACAAACTTTACCCAAAGATGGTGACCACCTTGCAAAAATCCACCTCCTTAAACGAATCGGAGAGGAAAATCTGTTATCTAAGTAAAATAGGAGTAAAACCCGGGGCGATCGAAATCTTGTTGAGTAAGGGAAATGTATCCGTTTATCGAAAAAGATTGTATGAGAAGCTCACCAAGAAGGAAGGAACAGCGAAGGATTTTGATAAATATATATCTGATATATAATAATTTATGCAGGATTTAAAATTAATAAAAACGAACAAAAATGAACAAAAGCGAGAATAGGACGAAAAAATATTTTTTCGCATTGTTCATATTTGTTCATTCGCTTATTGTTTTTTTACTGATATTCACAAACGATTAAAACACAACCAGTAATTAAACAATATTAGAGCATGAAAACAAATTTGTTGACCTTCTGTATCTTTTTAGGTTCTTTTTTCTCCATTTCATTGGCGTACGGGGATGATATTCCTACACAAGGAAGATGGGATGATGAGGATTATCGTTCCATCACGGCGTTGCCACCCACATTGTCCATAAATAACAATGTACTGAGCATAGAGTTCAAGGATGCTCTGGACAACCTGACAATTCATATTACGGATGAGAATGGTAATATAATATATGAGAATATACTTTCCGGTGCGATGGGCGATATAATCGACATTCCGATAGACGGAATGCAGACAGGAGCATATCAAGTAATCTTAAGCCATAAGTTAGGGTGGTTAACTGGTGAATTTGAGATCCGATAAAGCGTATGACAATCTTTAAATTCTCATCGTGTCTTCGTGATTAGGATTGGGATGGCACGATGGAATTTTAATGTATCTTGATCCCGCAAATTGATTATTCATGTAGGATCAAGTCCGGAGAATTGACCTTAAAAATATTCTAATATGAATTACCTCGAAAATTTTACTCAAAAAATAACGGATAGCGGCATTGAAGAAGAACCTGCTATTGTTCAATATTGTAAGGTACTTGCAGCTATGATTCCCAGCAGCTTATTTGTATTGGATATGGTTCAAAAGCGATTTTGCTATATCAAGCCGGACAATCTTTTTCTGTGCGGCCATTCCATGGAAGAGGCGATGACGTTAGGATATGATTTCTTTTCCAAGATCATTCATCCAGAAGACTTGCCGTTATGGAAAAGCTTTTTAGGGAATCTATCACGGACGTTACAAGAAAACTCGGACGAATGGAGTGATTATTTCGGCCTATTCCGTTTGCTGCCGAAATATCCCTTTATCACAAAATCATTGGAGCGGTACAGTTACCATCGGCTGATTCCGGTTCGTAAAGAGTCGGGACATTATTATTTGATAGGGATCGTCTCCGATTCGAAATGCAAAAAGATAGGATGTTATCGGAATGGCGCGAGTCGTTTCATATACCAAGCCTATAACCCTAAGAAACGAGGTTGGCATATACAACAAATTCCTCTACTCAGCAGACGAGAGCTGGAGATCTTGGCGATCGCCACAGGAGAGCAGGACTTGCATTTCATCGCTGAGAAACTTTGCCTGAGTTATTATACGATACGAAGCCACGTCTCCTCCATTAAGCGGAAGTTAAAAGTTCAAGACCTCCGGGAAGCGACCGATTGGATCTCTTATCTACATATTTTGCAATCTCCTCAGGAAAGAGATAGAGAGGAGAGTTGTTGTTCAACAAGAAATTTCACTTTCAATAAAAATTGAAAGATATACAAGCCTTATTGGGCGAAAAACAAAGCATCTGATCAATTTCACTTGCGACAGGAAGACCCGAAAGCACAATTCGAAGTTAGATTTCGAAAGGATCTTTGAAAAAATAAGGCTATACGCAAAAAAAGTAGATACTCAGATTGGCTAGACGGCTTACCCGCAAGAGCACGGTGGCTACGATTGATCGTCAATGAGGGCGGCGACAGCGAGAGCCCGGATGAGGTTCGATGAAATTTAGCAAACTATTCTCCTGCCGCAGAATGCGGCGGAGAGTAAATTATTAATCAATTAAATACTTCAAACATTATGAATTCCAAATCAGAGAAGAAGCTTCAAGGCAAGCTTAAGCTGAACAAGCTGAGTGAGAATGCGCTGGCTAAGCGCGAGATGAAAGTCCTAAAGGGAGGGTGTAACTGTTATGTTAATGGCGATAAAGTCGGCTATTAATATTCCCTTTTATCTTTTCAGCTAAAGGCCTAATTAGGCCCTTAGTTCTCTCGTTTTATTATTAGCAAGAATACTTCATATAGATCATGAAAAATACGATAGAATATGTCACGGTAGATAATAATCATTATTTATTCCACTCAGATATCTCTTTTTCGATGTTCATACATCCTGAGTTGGCGAAGGTGTGCGGGCGACAATCGGGGGTAGATCCTTACTATGTTCGAAAATACGCTTATCTAAAAGATAAAGGTTTCTTTGGGGAGGTCTTGCCGGTTGAGTTTGCTACAACCTTAGAGAAATCTGTAATTGAGAATAATATCGCTCAAGTTCCGCAAGTATCTTTTGAAACCACAGATCACTGTAATTTAAATTGCCGTTATTGTTCATTGGGCGATTTATATACCTTTAGTAAAAAGGAACGAAAAAACATTGATCCTCAAAAAGCGTTGCGTTTATTGCGGTTTCTTTTTGACGTGAAACTGGAAGGATCGGAATTTGCGATCGTTTTTTTCGGAGGGGAACCTTTGGTGAATGGTCGATTTGTAGAGATGATCGTTGAGGAAGCCAAACGTTTAAATGAGAAAAAGAAATTAAAATTGGAGTTCACTATAACTACCAATGCGACATTGATAGATCGATACCTTGACTTATTGGTGGATAATCAGTTTAAGATGTTGATTAGCCTAGATGGCGATGAGAAAGGGCAAGGCTATCGAACATTTATGAAAGATGGTACAAACTCTTTCTGGCAAGCGATCCGGAATATCGATCGTTTGCAGTGCGAATATCCGGATTTTTTCGGAGAAAGGGTTGATTTTAATGCGGTGTTGCACGATCGGAATTCTGTGCAGGAGATTTATGAGTTCATTTATAACAGATACCATAAGATTCCTTCAATTGCTCAGATGAATAAAGATCATGTAAATAAAGAAAAGAAAGAGTTAATGGAGCAAATGTTTGTTGATCGGAGGGTGAGTGAGAGCGACTTTCAAAAGACGAATTCCGATCTGTTGCCGGTTGTGCATGATGAACTGATCCAGTTCAAGGAACTGAACGATTTCTTTGCGAATAATTCCGTTAATTTCTATATGACCAATTTGTTGGACTTATTGTATGATCATGTAAGTTTAATACCTACTAAAACCTGTTCGCCTTTCCAAAGAAAGATGTTTTTTAATACGAACAGTCAAATCTTGCCTTGTGAAAAGGTCAGTTATACTTACTTTATTGGTAAGGTGGAAGACGATTCCGTAAAGATTGATATGGAGGAGGCCTCAAGAAGATATAGTGCTTATTATAAAAACATACAGAAAATCTGTCAGCGTTGTTATAATCGGCGGATTTGCTCAATTTGTCTATTGACATTGGATAATTTGGCGGATTTGGGAACAGATGGCTTTACTTGTCCTAATTTCTTAGATAAGGATGCTTTTGGGGAAAAGTTGGGAAAGATTTTCTCGTCCATAGAGAAGAACCCAATGGAGTTTAGGTATATAATTAATGACTGGATGTTGAATAAAAGATAAAATAGATGGAGAACGAACAAAAATATTGGTTCATGATAGAACCTTATGTATATATTCATTTGACAGAAAACCAGGTTATATTGTATAATACGTTAGATTATGCGAGTATAGAGTCGAGTCGAATGGAAGTTGTTGGTTTAATGCGGGAGTTACTGCGGGAAGAGAATGTAGGTGTTGTAAGTCTTGACGCTTCGTATATGGAGCGATCTGTACCTATTAAGTCTTTTGTTGAGGAAGTCCGAGAGAAATTTATGGGAGACATCGTGGATCAAGCTTTGTCTAACCGGAAGCCGGTACAGATATTGCCTTTTATTAATTACCCCGTTTGGGAGGAAAAGGGTTGTGACCTCAATTTCTTGGAAGATTGGTCTCAAATCTTATCTGAAGTGACAGTCCATATCGATCAAACCGTGAATATGGATTTATTGGTAAACTATCTTCGGACTATACCGGGAAATGTAGCTTTTATCTTGAAAGCGGATTGGAGAGAAAACTTGAACATCGATTTATTATTGGAGAGCTTGAAAGATAGGTCTGTCTCGATTACAATCGATAGCTCTTATCAATGTATTCCCGTAATTGAACGGACCTACGCTTCGGATTTTATTTATCGGGTATCTGTAGCTTTTCCGATTGATCATTCCGCTTGGGAGGCAGTCGTGCGTAAGGAGTAAGCGTTAGGTCATTCATTTAACTATTTCTTTAAGATTACATCAGAGGCCGATTATCAGGTAGCGGAACAACTGATCGAAACTTACCCGATTGGGAATTATCAATTAGATCCGGTCTATACCGGACAAAATCTTGATTTTTTCCAAGAAAATATATTCTTGACGCATGAGGATATTTTGGCTTCGTCCTTGTCTATGAAGGAATTGTTTAGAAAACGAACGATCAATCAGAATGATTTCGGCAAGCTCCATATTTTGCCGAATGGTGATATTCGTGCCAATTTACATCATCCGGTTTTAGGGAATATCACGACTTATTCCATTTATGAGATTATTCAAAAAGAGATAAAGGAAGGGAAATCATGGCTCCGGATTCGAAATCAATCTCCTTGTAATACATGCCTGTACAGGGATTTGTGCCCTTCTCCTTCGGACCATGAATTGGAGATAGGTTATCCAAATCTCTGTTGGATAAGTAAACATCATTAAATATCATTTTATGTATAAGTATTATTGAAAATAACAAAAACAATCATATTATGAAACTATCTATTTATACCCCAATATTTCTATTACTTCTTTTGGTTCTAAACGGATGTGGAGACAAATCCTCCGACGAGCAAACCTTCATCACGGTGGACGTGGACAAGAGTTATTCCAAAAAGGAATTTATCCTACAGGATTTGTTCGATATAGAGTATGTGCGATTAGAGACAAATGAAAAGTTCTTGACATCAGGAAAGGTGCGGTCGATTGGCGAGAATTTGATGCTTTTTACGGATAGTAAGAATGGTGGAGATATCCATGTCACGGACGGAAAAGGCAAATACCTACGAACGATCAACCGTAAAGGCCAAAGCGGAGAGGAGTATGTATACATCAATACCGTAATTTATGATGAAAAGAATCAAGAATTATACGTAAACGATACGATGACCGGTCGGATTCAGGTTTATGATCTGTTTGGTAATTTCAAGCGAAGTATCAAGCATCTTATGGGGGCTACTTATTTCAGGTTGGATAATTTCAATCAAGATTATTTGATTTGCTATGCAGAACCTTCTGCTGATCCCACGGACAGTGGATATGAGGAGGCCATACCCAATAGCGGGTTCATGTTGGTGTCTAAGCAAGACGGGAGTGTTCAGCGAATAGCGATCCCTTTCGATGTCTATGTGCCTGGAACGATTATCTCGGAAAACTCAGGGCAAAAAATATATGCCGCTATCCAAAATAGTCCTTTAATCCCTTATTTCGATAATTGGTTATTGACGGAAATCTCCACGGATACGATCTATTTGTATGAGACGGATAAACGGGCGTTGAAGCCTTTCTTAGTGCGTACGCCTTCGGGGAAAGAGATGAGTCCTCCAGTTTATTTGTTTCCCGGTGTTATGACTGATCGCTATTATTTTCTTCAAAGCTTGAAGTTTGAGTTTAATTTCTCTAAAGGTACAGGCTTCCCCCCTGCGGAATTGGTTTACGATAAGCAGGAGGATAAGGTATATAGATATGAGGTCTATAACCAAGATGTGACAAAGGATGAGCCTTTGAACCTTGTATGGCAATTCCCGCCTTTGCCATATCTCAACAATCGTAATGGGATCGCTTTCCTTTCCCGGATGGAAGCCCCCGGTTTGGTGGAGGCCTACGAAGACGGCAAACTGCAAGGCCCCTTGAAAGAGATCGCCGCCGATTTGGAGGAAGAGTCGAATCCGGTTATCATGATCGCCCGATATAAGAACGAATGAGCGTATCGATTTGTCATACAGACCATCCGGACCATTCCCGGATCGCCGATTGGCTGCTGCTGAACGGCACATTGACCGCTTGCCCCGGCTTGTTGCATGGGAAGTTAGGAATCGCCATCTTTTTTTTCCACTATGCCCGCTTTACAGGCGAGGAACTGTTCGATGAGTACGCTTGGGATTTGGTGGTGGCGATGCAAGAACAGCTCCATGCCAATTACCGTCCGGATTACGAATGGGGGATAGCGGGTATCGGTGTGGGGATCGACTACTTGATCCGTAGTGGATTAATAGAGGTGGACGAGGATTTCTTCGAGGATTTGGATGAGCGGATGTATCGGGCGGTGATGTATGACCCTTATCCCGATTATAGCCGGGATGAGGGGCTGACCGGCTACGGATGGTATTGGCTTTGTCGCCGGGCGAATGCGGGGGCCGCGGATTGCTTGTTGCGGATCGCCGCCCGGATCGAGCAAGATCAGGTCGGTTTCTCTCCCGGAGAGATACGGGATGCAGCTCGTTTTCTGCGCGCTTATGCCGGGCATCCGGATCCGGTTGACACCTTGGTGGAGACGGATTGGGAGCGATTGGCGGGCGCGGGCTTGGCGGGTGGATATGCGGGAGCCGGCTTGGAGTCGCTAAGTTTGCTTGGGACTGTGGATACCTCTTGGCGGCTTCTTTTATAAATTTGTTTGATCTCAATCTGTGGGAAAAGATGATAAATCTGTATCTGTTCAATAATAAAAACCGGGGGGCGTTTTATGGCGTGGGCAGCTACGTCCGGGAATTGGTAGCCTCGTTGCGGGGGAGCGGTATCCGTATTTATGTGGTCTATCTGTTCGGCGAGAAGGCTCAAATCGAGCGATGGGAGGAGGGGGAGGTCTCGTATCTCTCTTTTCCGGAGCCGGTAGCCGAGGATTGGGTCGCCTTGGAGGTGCGGCAGCGGGCGGCTTATTTCCGGAATATCGTTTATCTGCTTCGCCGCTTTATCCGGGATACGGAGAAGCTGGTGTTTCATTTGAATTGTTATAAGGACGAGGCATTGGCGCGGGAGTTGAAGGCGGCGTTTCGTTGCCGGGTGGTTACGGCGGCGCATTTCTCGGATTGGAGCTCGGTTATTTACGACAACCCGGAGCGTCTTCGAGCGATCTTGCGGAAGGAGTGTACGCAGCCTTTGGACGATTTGATCCGGGAGTCGTTCGGGGAGGAGCAGGCGTTTTACGCTGCGACAGACCGGGTAATCGGTCTTTCCGATTATATGCGTGCCTTGCTATGCGAGGACTACGGGGTGCTTCCCGATCGGGTGGCGGTTATCCCGAACGGGATGGCCGATGTGGCAGATACGGACCGGGATCCGGTGCTGATCCGGGAGAAATGGCAGCTGCGCCCGGAGGGGCGGATCATCCTTTTTGTCGGGCGGCTGGATAGTATCAAGGGAGTCCGTTTCTTGATCCGGGCGTTCCGGAAGGTATCCCGCCAGTATCCGGACAGCCGGTTGTGGATCGTAGGCGATGGTGATTATAAGGATTGTTTCGAGGAGGCGAATCCTATTTTCTCGCAGGTTACTTTCACGGGTTTTCTAGATCGGGCCTCGCTGCTGGAGTTGTATCGTGTGGCCGATGTCGGCGTGGTTCCCTCGCTGTTTGAGCCTTTCGGGTATGTGCCGGTAGAGATGATGATGCACGGCTTGCCGGTCGTGGCCACCGCCACTTCCGGTCTGGACGAGGTGGTAGATGATTCATGCGGGCTGAAAGTGCCGCTTGCCGTATCCGCCGATCGGGTAGAGATCGATGCCGACCAGCTGGCGGAGAAGATCCTCTTTTTGCTGCGGAACCCGGAGGAGGCGAGGCGGCTTGGGCGGAACGGACGCGGGCGATTTGTGGAGAGATATTCCTCGGAGGTGTTTGGCAGGAATATGTCGGCGTTTTATGAATCCTTATTCGCGGAAGAGAACCCTACGGAATAAGCTATGGAAAAGGAGAAACATATAGATTTGTCGGTGATCGTTCCTATATATAACACGGAGACGTATTTGCCGGTCTGTCTCGACTCGTTGTTGGGGATAGACGGGCCGTGCGTGGAGATCGTGCTTGTCAATGACGGATCGACGGATGGATCCGGGATGATAGCGGATGCCTATGCACAGAAAGACAGCCGTATCCGGGTGATCCACCGGGCGAATGGAGGTGCGTCAGCGGCACGTAATACGGGGCTGGAGGTGGCTCGGGGGGAGTATATATTATTCGTGGATAGCGATGACTGGGTGCTGAGCGATGCGTTGGTGTCTTTGTTTCACGCGGGGGTAGAGAGTCGGGCGGATGTCGTGATGGGAGAAATCCGGTTCTGCGATCAAGAGGGGAATCCGGGGGCACTTTTCAATCCGGTCAAGGGGATGCTGCCGGAAGTCTTGCCGGGTAGGGAAGGCTTCGTCGGACTGATGAGGGATGGCTCTTATCTTCCTACTCCTGTCCGTTTTGTTTGCCGACGGGATTTCTTGCGCACGATAGGGGTGCGTTTTGAGGAGGGGATCATGCATGAGGATGAGCTTTGGACTCCCATCGTTCTCTGCCAGGCGGAGAGGCTGGCGATTACCTGCACGGAGTTTTATAGATACCGCCAAGACGAGTCTTCGGTCATGCATATGACCAAGCGAAGCCGACGGCTGCTCTCTCTCTTCCGGGTGACGGACGGGTTGGCCCGGTTTGCCGATCGCTGGTCGTTTGACGGGAAGGAGCGGGCATTGAAAAGCTGGTGGTATGTGAACCTGTTTCGCCTCTATCACTGGGCGTTCGCCTATCTTGCCGAGGCGCAAGACAGCTCAATCGAGGTTCCCGCCCATCATTTGGATCGTTTCTGGCGGGATTGCGGGCAAATGATCCCGGAGTCTATACAAAGATGCCGGGACTATTACCGTAAGGCGGAAGCCGGATTGAGGAAATATACGGATTGGCGTATATCGGATTGGGTAGCGTCCGTGGATTGCCAAATAAGACGAGGAAAGAAGGTGATGCTGCTATTCAACACGATAAACGGGGAAGAACCGCGGTTGGATATAAAGAAGGTTCCCGCAGATTGGGTGGTTACTACCGACCGGAGGTATCTTCGACAAGCGGATAAAGTCGTTTTCCATCTTCCCTCATTGCATGAAGAGCTAGAGGAGGATCTGGATAAACCGGAAGGACAGGTTTGGGTGAATTGGTATTTGGAAAATGAACAGGAAGATGTATCACTCAATGATCCGGAAGTGATGGAATTGTTTGATGCCTCAATACCATTTAGTACATTTGAGGACTGTATAAATAAGCTGATCGGTTCTTAATGTTCAAACCTTTCCCTACATATCGCCAACTGGACTCCATGGACTGCGGTCCTACCTGCCTCCGTATGATCGCTAGGCATTACGGGCGTGCCTACTCCATCCAGAACTTACGGGAGAAAGCCTTCATCACACGAGAAGGGGTCTCCATGCTCGGTATCAGCGAGGCGGCGGAAGCGATCGGGTTCCGAACACAGGGCGTGCGGATCACGGTGGAGGAATTGGAAAAGGAATGTCCCCTACCCTGCATACTGCACTGGAACCAATGGCATTTCGTGGTTTGCTACAAGATAAGGAAAGGGAAGTTCTACATAGCGGACCCGGCGGCGGGACTTATCACCTATACTAAGGAGGAATTCAAGCGGTGCTGGGTCAGTACCAAGGTGGACGGACAGGATACCGGGACGGCGCTCTTGCTGGAACCGGGGCCGGAGTTCTACGGGATGGAGGACGAGGGGAGAGACAGGAAACGTAACCTCGGATTCTTTTTCCGATATATATCGCCCTACAGACGGGAGATGGCACAGCTCGTGCTGGGCATGGTGACAGCCAGCGTACTGCAACTCATCCTACCTTTCCTCACGCAGAGCCTGGTGGATACCGGTATACGGGACAACAGCCTAGGTTTCATAACCTTGATCCTTATATCGCAATTAGTGATCTTTATCGCCAAGCTATCCGTGGACTTCATACGGAGCTGGATATTGCTGCACGTAAACACGAGGATCAATATCGCCTTGATCTCCGATTTCCTCACCAAGCTGATGCGCCTGCCCTTGCATTTCTTCGATACCAAGATGGTGGGCGATATCATGCAGCGCATCGGAGACCATGACCGCGTCGAGGCTTTCATGACGGGGACATCCATCAATACGCTCTTCTCTTTCGTCAACTTCATCGTGTTCGGGTTCGTGCTGGCCTATTACGACTGGACGATACTGGGACTCTTCTTGGTAGGTAACGGGTTATACGTGGCGTGGGTACTCGCCTTCATGAGATGGAGGAGGGAGCTGGACGTAAAGCGTTTCTCGCAGGCGGCCGGGGAGCAAAGCAACCTATTCCAGCTCATCACCGGAATGCAGGAGATCAAGCTCAATAATTGCGAGACCAAGATGCGATGGAAATGGGAACGGATACAGGTAAAACTTTTCAAGATAGGGATCAAGGGGTTGGCGTTACAACAATATCAGCAACTCGGGGCGGTCTTTTTCAACCAGACCACGAACATACTCATCTCCTTCATCGCGGCACGGGCCGTCGTGCAAGGGGATATGACGCTGGGTATGATGATGTCGGCGACCTACATCGTGGGGCAGCTCTCCTCACCTATCGAGCAATTGATCGATTTCTCACGGTCCTTACAGGACGCGAAGATCAGTTTGGAGCGGCTCAGCGAGATACACGGGAAGGAGGACGAGGAACAGGTAGGCGGGATAAGACTGAATGTTCTCCCCGATGACAGGACGCTACGGCTGGAAAATCTCAGCTTCAGCTATGACGGGGCGGACAGGGATTACGTGCTGGAGGATATCAACCTGACGATACCCCATAACAGGGTGACCGCCATCGTAGGGGCCAGCGGGAGCGGGAAGACGACGATCGTGAAACTCCTGCTCGGTTTTTACAACCCCAACAAGGGGGACGTGAGGATCGGCGATACCTCCCTCAGGAACCTGAACCCGCACGTATGGCGTAGCAAGACCGGTTCGGTCATGCAGGATGGTTTTATCTTCTCGGATACGATCGCCAACAACATCGCCCCCGGCGAAGAGGTGGTGGACAAGGAACGCCTGCTGCATGCCGTGACGGTGGCGAATATCCGGGATTTCATCGACTCGCTCCCGCTGGGCTATAATACGAAGATCGGCATGGAGGGAAACGGAGTGAGCCAAGGGCAGAGGCAACGGATCCTGATCGCCCGGGCGGTGTACAAGAATCCCGACTTCATCTTCCTAGACGAGGCCACGAACGCCTTGGACGCAAACAACGAGCGGGAGATCATGGAGCAGTTGCACGCCTTCTATAAAGGACGGACGGTGGTGGTCGTGGCGCATCGGCTAAGCACGGTACGTGACGCAGACAAGATCGTGGTGCTGGACAAGGGACACGTCGTGGAGGAGGGGACGCATCAGGAGCTCACGGCCTTGCGGGGGACTTATTATAAGTTGGTGAAGAATCAGTTGGAGTTGGGAAGCTAAGGGTAACACACCCCCTACCCCCTCTCTGAGAGGGGAAAAGATAGTATTCGAGATGGAAAATGAAGGGAAAGATATAGAGCTGAGGAGCGAGGAGGTGCAGGAGGTGATGGGGCAAGTGCCGGCCTGGATCGTACGGTGGGGGTTAACGCTGTTGTTCCTCGTGGTCGTGGCGTTGCTGGTGGGGAGTTGTTTCTTCAAGTATCCTGACGTGATCACGGCTGACATGACATTGACGGGGCAACATCCCGCGACGGCGGTAGTGACACGGGCAGCGGGAAAGATACAGGAGCTGCTCGTGAGGGATAATCGCCCGGTAAGGCAGGGGGATTGGCTGGCGGTCATAGAGAATCACGCCGACACGGACGATGCCATCTATCTGGATAAGGCGTTGGAACGATCCGGAAGCGACGTGGATAGCCTGGACAAGGCATTATCAAAGTACAAGGAGCTATCGCTGGGTGATATGCAAGCGGCTTACTCGGGACTACTCTCGGCGCTCCATGCCTGCATCAATTACAGGGAGATCGATTATTATCCGCAAAAAATGACCTCCATCCGCAAACAGATAGCGTTGTATAAGGCTTACTATAACGAGACCGAACGGCAGCGGAAGACCCTCTCGGAGCAATTCGCCTTGACAAGGCGGCAATACGCCCGGGATTCATTATTGTATAGCCGGTCCGTGATTTCCTCCTACGAGCATGAGACCGCACGGGCTTCCCTGCTGCAAAGCCGTTATTCGCTGGAAGGGGCGGCAGCCTCGGCCGAGAATCTCCGGATACAGATCGGGGAGCAAGAGCAATCCTTGCTGGATCTGACGCTGGAGCGGAGCGAGAAAGAATTTACGCTACGGCAGGAATTACAGACCGCCCGGGAACAATTGCTGAACAGCATGAACGAGTGGAGGTTACGTTATTGCCTCATCGCCCCGGTAGGGGGTGTCGTAACTTTCACTAAGTACTGGAATGAGAACCAGTATATCCCATCCGGAGAGGTGGCTTTCACCGTCGTGCCGCAAGGCGAGGGCCGGCTGGTGGGGAAGGTGCGCATACCGATAGCACGCTCGGGAAAAGTCCGGAGAGGCCAGCGGGCGATCGTCCGTTTCTCCAATTTCCCGGATCAGGAGTTTGGAGTGGTAAATGGCGTGGTATCGAATATCTCATTGGTCCCCACCGACGAGTACTATACGGCGGATATCGATTTTCCAGAGGGCCTGAGAACCAATTACGGTATCGACCTGCCCGTCTCGCCCGAGACGCAAGCCTCCGCGGAGATCGTAACGGAAGAATTACGTCTGATCGAACGATTCTTCCTCCCGATCAAACGGATCGTGAAGGAAGGATTTTAAAGTCGCTAGGTTCCATCATGCACCTTGTTTAGAACTATTATAGTTTAATAGCTGTACTGTTAAAACTAAAAACTTATATTTGCATGTTGATAAATAAGAGGGCGGGTGATTGTCCTTCCCTTACAGTGCAATGATTTAGATTATGTTAAAGCAACAGTTACAACAAAAGTTACAGCAAAAGCTATCCCCTCAGCAGATACAGTTGATACGGCTTCTGGAGCTTCCCGCGATCGAGTTGGAAGAACGTGTGAAGCATGAGCTGGAAGATAACCCAGCCTTGGAGGAAGGAAAAGAGCCTGTTGATGATTTTGAACGAACTGAAAGCGAGGAGGGGGGAGAAGAGATCCCTTCTGTTGATACTGAGACCGACCTTTCTTTGGGAGATTATTTAACGGAAGACGATATACCTGATTATAAGCTACGGGAAATGACCGAGCGTGCGGAACGGAAAGAGGATGTCCCCTTCTCCGTAAGCCAATCCTTGAATGAGTTTCTGTTACAGCAGCTCGGGTTAAGGGATTTACCGGATAAGCAAATGAAAATAGCGGAGTATATCATTGGAAATATCGATGATGACGGTTATTTGCGCCGGGACCTTTCGGCGATAGCGGACGATTTGATCTTCCAAGCCGGACAAGAGGTAGATGAGAAGGAGATCGAGTCTATCTTGAATATCATCCAAGATTTTGAGCCTGCCGGGGTAGGTGCCCGTGACTTGAAAGAATGTCTGTTGATCCAGCTGGATAAGAAGGAGAATACTCCGGTTACAAATTTGGCGATTCGTGTTTTGACCGAATATTTCGAGGAGTTCACCCGCAAACATTACGATAAGATCTTACGAGGTCTCGATATCGATGAGGAAACGTTAAAGAAGGTCATTCACGAGATTACTATGTTAAATCCGAAACCCGGAAGTAGTTGGGGTGGTTCTATGGAAGTGGCGATGAGCCAGATCATCCCGGATTTCGTGGTGGAAGCGCATAATGGAGAGCTTATCTTGAGCATGAATAACCGGGGGGTACCGGATATGCGTATCAACCGGGAGTATGCCGAGATGTTTCAGGATTATACGGCGAATAAGGCGAACCAAACCGCTGAGAGGCGGGATGCCGTACAGTTCGTGAAACAAAAGTTGGATTCCGCCCAGTGGTTCATCGACGCTATCAAGCAACGTAATGAGACCTTGCAGCGTACCATGGAGGCGATTATCTATTTACAACGGGACTTTTTCCTGACAGGCGATGAGGCTACCCTCCATCCCATGATCTTGAAAGACGTAGCGGAGCGTGCGAGATATGATATCTCCACTATTTCCCGGGTAAGTAACAGTAAATATGTGCAAACGAATTTCGGTATTTATCCGTTGAAATACTTTTTCTCCGAGTCTATGCAGACCGATACCGGCGAGGAGATCTCGACCCGTGAGGTGAAAAAGATCATGAAAGAACATGTAGATGCCGAAGACAAACGAAAACCGTTGACCGATGAGGAGTTGGCTACGATCCTGAAAGAAAAAGGGTATGTCATCGCCCGGCGTACGGTAGCGAAATACAGGGAGCAACTGGGGATTCCGGTAGCTCGTCTGAGAAAAGAAATATAAAAGCGTATGAAACTATTCTCGAATATAATATCCTTCGTGTTCCATCCGTTGCTTATGGTGACCTATGGGATCGTGTTGGCGTTGATGTTTACATTTCTCGCCATTTACCCGTTACCTGTGAAGCTGCTGATTGCCGGAGGTACCTTTATTTCGACAGCGATAGTTCCCGGGCTTTTCATCTTCTTATTGGTGAAAAATGGCGCGGCCGGCGATATAGAGCTTTCCGACCGGAAGGAGCGGGTGGTTCCTTATCTGATTTTTATCACTTCCATCTTGGTATGTATCTTTTTCCTGTATAAGATGCTGATGCCGTTTTGGTTGTTAGCGATGCTGATCGGGGCTTGCGTAGCCTTGGTAATCGCCTTATGCATCAATTTTGCTTGGAAGATTAGCGCGCATGCCATTGGTATCGGCGGGTTACTGGGCGGTGTTATGGGAGTGGCGCGTATCCATATGATAAATCCCTACTGGGCTTTTATAGTCGTGTTGATCGTGGCCGGTTTATTAGGTACCTCGCGTATCTTTTTAAAAAGGCATACACCAATGCAGGTATATGCGGGGTTTTGTCTGGGATTTATATGTACCTTTGTAGCCTCATTAATGAGTTATATCTATTTATTCATCTAATAAAAACACTAAAATTATGAATTTTCCTGCAGATTTAAAGTACACAAAAGACCATGAGTGGATTCGTGTAGAAGGTGACGTAGCTTATGTTGGTATTACTGATTACGCTCAAGGCGAGCTAGGTGAGATCGTTTATGTAGACATTACGACAGAGGGGGAGACCGTCGCTCAAGAAGAGGTGTTCGGTACGATTGAAGCTGTTAAGACTGTTTCCGATCTTTTCATGCCGGTTAGCGGAGAGGTTTTGGAAGTAAACGCTGAATTGGAAGACGCTCCTGAATTGGTTAATGAAGACGCTTATGGTAAAGGTTGGTTAATCAAGATTTCTCTTACGGACGCTTCTGAGTTGGAGGAACTATTATCCGCTGAAGACTATCAAAAATTAATCGCTAAATAAGAATGACACCTGTTGTAAGTATTATCATGGGTAGTACCTCGGATCTACCCGTTATGGAGAAGGCGGCTAAGTTATTGGATGAGATGGAGATCCCGTTCGAGATGCATGCTCTATCCGCACACCGTACTCCCGCTGAGGTGGAGGCTTTCGCCAAAGGAGCTAAAGGACGTGGAATCAAGGTTATCATCGCCGCTGCCGGAATGGCCGCTCATCTTTGCGGTGTGATCGCTTCCATGACGACGGTTCCCGTGATCGGCGTGCCTATTAACTCTACGCTGGACGGTATGGATGCCTTGTTGGCTATCGTACAGATGCCTCCGGGAATCCCTGTGGCTACTGTCGGCATCAATGGCGCTTTGAACGCTGGTATCCTTGCGGTGCAGATGCTTGCCGTCGGTGACGAGCAACTTCAGGAGAAGCTATCCGCTTATAAGGAGGATTTGAAGAAGAAAATCGTGAAGGCTAACGAGGAGTTGGCTAAGGTTTCTTTTAAATACAAAACTAATTAATTGAAAGTTGAAAGTTGAGAATTGAAAATTAAGGAGAAAGTCTCTCTTTAGGTTTTCAGTTCTCAACACTCATTCTCAATTTTCAATTCTCAATTTTCAATTAACAATGGCTTACTTTAATTACAACCGCCGTAAATCATCCGTTGCCCAAATCGGTGACACACCCATGGGAGGTGAGAATCCTATCCGTATTCAATCCATGGCTAATGTATCAACGATGGATACGGAGGCGGCGGTAGCTCAAGCGATCCGTATGATCGAGGCGGGAGCTGAGTATGTGCGTTTTACGGCACAGGGGGAACGGGAAGCCCGAAACTTGGGCGAGATTCGTAAACAATTGAATGAGCAAGGGTATACGACTCCTTTGGTCGCTGATATCCATTTTAATCCTAGAGCGGCTGATGCCGCCGCCGGTGAGGTGGAAAAGGTACGTATCAATCCGGGAAACTATGTAGATAAGGTAAAGACATTCAGCCATCTTGAATATACGGATGAGGAATATGCCGCCGAGATCGAGAAGATCCGTGAGCGGTTCGTCCCTTTCTTGAATATTTGTAAGGCACATGGCACCGCTATTCGTATCGGTGTGAATCATGGCTCGCTCTCCGATCGTATCATGAGCCGTTATGGTGATACGCCCGAGGGGATGGTAGCGAGTTGTATGGAGTTTCTTCGCATTTGCCGGGAGGAGAATTTCCCGGATGTGGTTATTTCGATTAAGGCTTCCAATACCGTTGTCATGGTAAGGACCGTGCGGTTGTTGGTTCGTACGATGGAGGCCGAGAATATGCATTACCCCTTGCACCTTGGGGTAACGGAGGCGGGTGACGGTGAGGACGGGCGTATCAAGAGCGCTGTCGGAATCGGTACGCTTCTATGTGACGGTATCGGTGATACGATCCGGGTTTCCTTGAGTGAGGACCCCGAGGCGGAAATGCCGGTAGCGCGTAAATTGGTGGATTATATTAGGGAACGGGAAAATCATCGTCCTATCGAGGCTTCGATGGCTCCCGGTTTCGATACGGTGGCGACATGCCGTCGTATAAGCCGTGTGGTGGAGGGTATCGGAGGTACTTTCCCGCCAGTCGTGATCTCCGATCGTAGTAACGGGGATTTTGAGTTTGATCATTTGTCCTTGCCGGACTATATATATATAGGAAAGGAAGATCCGGATAATTTGCCGGATAATTTCCGTTTATTGGTAGACGCTCATTTTTGGAAAGAGCGTCCGAATGCTTTTCCTTGCTTCATCGCCTCGGAAGCGGAGGAGTTAAAGGATTACGATTGTCCGCTTAAGTTTATCCGTCTGACGTATATGGATCTTACGGATCGTATGTTGGAGATCTTGAAAGCGGATAAGACCGTGGTGGTTTTATTAAGTACACATCATCGGAATGGGGTTGGCTCGCAACGTGCGGCTATGCATAAATTGCTGATGGCGGGTTGTGACGTGCCGGTTGTCTTGCATCGTGATTTCCGGGAGACGGATGTGGAGTTGTTGCAACTGAAATCCGCCGCCGATTTCGGTACGCTTTTGCTGGATGGTTTCGGGGATGGCTTGATGCTGCACAATGAGGGATGCGAGGCGGTTGTCTCGGATCGCTGTATGTTCGGGATCTTGCAGGCTACAAGAACCCGTATCAGTAAGACGGAATATATCTCTTGTCCGAGTTGCGGACGTACCTTGTACGACCTGCAAACAACGATCGCCCGTATCAAGGAGGCTACTTCCCATTTAAAAGGCTTGAAGATCGGTATCATGGGCTGTATCGTAAACGGCCCCGGCGAGATGGCCGATGCCGACTATGGTTATGTGGGTGCCGGACGTGGACAAATCAGCCTGTATAAAGGTAAGGAATGTGTCCTCAAGAATATCCCCGAGGAAGACGCTGTAGAACGTTTAGTTCAGTTAATAAAAGAGAACGGGGATTGGGTTAATTAGTTAATTCATTACCTTTGTGGAGATCAAGGATTAGAACCTATTAAGAAGTATGACAGTAAATGAATTGAAATATGTATATATAGAGGAAACCATGAGTGCCTTAGGTAATGAGGAGCTTATGGAAGCGATTCTTGATGCTGTAAGAAAAGTAAAAGTAAAGTATCAAGAAAGACAAGAGGTTTCTGATAGTTTGTTTGGAGATGTACCGGCATTACCTCATTCGATCGCTCAATTGAAAGAAAGTCTAGGGAGGGCTGAAGAGGATCGTGTCGCTGGACGTTTTACCCCGAGCGAGAAAGTCTTTCAAGAGCTAAGAAATGAATATCCGTTCTTATGCAAGTAGTTTGGCTTGATGAGGCTAAGGTGTTGTTTAAGGAAGCGATATCGTTTGGTTTTCTTGCTTTTGGGGAAAAGGCCGTGATTCGTTTTGTGGACGAAGTGCAGAGAACAAATGAGCGGCTGTCTGTTTTCCCTCGTTTAGGTAAGATTGAACCTGCTTTGAGAGGGCTTGAACGAGAGTATCGCAGTTTGGTTGTTCATAAGAATTATAAGGTTATTTATTATATAGATGATGATATGGTCTTTATCGCTTCGTTTTGGAGCACTCGGTGTAATCCGAATAGTCTCCGTTCGGGAATAAAGAAAATAAGATAATATATG
This sequence comes from Parabacteroides sp. KHUB-02, assembly GCF_056640955.1. Classification (NCBI taxonomy): domain Bacteria; kingdom Pseudomonadati; phylum Bacteroidota; class Bacteroidia; order Bacteroidales; family Tannerellaceae; genus Parabacteroides; species Parabacteroides sp. KHUB-02. The sequence continues at coordinate 3,996,023 of NZ_JBWQEV010000001.1, forward strand.
AAAGTAAGAATTATCAATAAATCGCATCACCCGCTGCCGGGTTATGCGACTCCTTTATCTGCCGGGATGGATATCCGGGCGAATTTGTCGGAATCGGTTGTGTTGAAACCGTTGGAACGTAAATTAATCCCGACCGGACTTTATATCTCGCTGCCGGAAGGCTATGAGGCCCAGATGCGTCCTCGTAGCGGGCTGGCTTTAAAGCATGGGATAACCCTGCTGAATACGCCGGGTACGATCGATGCCGATTATCGGGGGGAGATCGGTATCATTCTCGTGAATCTATCTTCCGAGCCTTTTACGGTGAATGATGGTGAGCGTATCTGCCAAATGGTTATAGCCGCTCATAGCCATGTGGATTGGGAACCCGTGGAGACGTTGGATGATACGGAGCGGGGAGCCGGGGGATTCGGTCATACCGGAAAAGAATAAGAATAATAAGGTTAACAAGAATAATAGGATGTTTAAGCAACTGATATATCTCATCTCTTTCCTCTCGTTGGTCGCTGTGCTCCCGGCTGGTGCTACAGAAACGGAGAAGGATCAACGTAAATTCGATTACTTCTTTTATGAGGGCTTGAACTTGAAGAACGCCGGGAAATTCGACGCCGCTTATGATGCCTTCAACCATTGCTTGGCGATTGACTCGACGGCGGCTCCGGTCTTGTATGAGCTTTCTTCTTTTTATGTGCAGCTGAACCGTCCGGAGAAAGCGGTCGAGATGTTGAAAAGAGCCGTAGCCAACAGCAAGGATAATTTCACGTATAAAATGGCATTGGCGTCTATCACCCGGAATCTGGGTATGTATGGCGAAGCCGCCGAGGAGTACGAGGAACTGGTTCGTGATTATCCGGAGAAGGAGGAGCTGAATTATTATCTGGCCGATGCCTTGACGCAAGCCGGCGAGATCGGGAAGGCGATCGAGGCTTATGACGCCTTGGAGTCGGTTATGGGTATGAACGAGGCGATCTCCATGCAGAAATACAAACTGTACGTCCAGTTGGAGAAACCGGAAGAGGCTTTCAAGGAGATCGAGAAGCTAGCGGCTAAATATCCTATGGAGGCCCGTTACCAGATCGTATTGGGTGATCTTCATTTGGAAAACGGGGAGATGGACAAGGCTTTGGCTTGCTATCAAAAAGCGAATGAGATTGATCCGACTGACCCTTATTATATCGTCTCTATGGCCAATTACTACGAGGCGAAAGGGGATAAGGAGGCCGCCGAGCAACAAATCCGTAGCGCTTTGGTAAACGAGAAGCTGGACGTGGAGACGAAAGTGAACATCCTTTCCCGGTATATCTTGAAACTGCAACAAACGAAGCAGGGAACTGAGAACGCGAATCATTTATTCCAAACCCTTTTGGAGCAACATCCGGAGGATATCGATTTAAAACTGATGTATGGCGGTCTCTTGATGGCCCAAGGAAAGACAGAGGAGGCGAAATTCCAGTTCCAGTTGGTAACCGAGATGGAACCGAGTAACGCCGGGGCTTGGCAGCAATTGCTGAATCTGGCTTTGAAAGGGGAGGATATCCCGGAGGTCATCCGTATCTGTACGGCTTGTATGGAGCTTTTTCCCGAGTCGCCGGAATATTACTTCTATCTGGGTATCGCTTACTACCAACAACAGAAATATCAAGAAGCCTTGAATACCTATTATGCGGGCTTGAATATCATTCCGAAGGAGAACCTGCCGCTGAAATCGGATTTCTACGGCCAGATCGGTGATATTTATTACCAGATGGGGCAATTGGATCAAGCGTATAAAGCGTACGATGAGGCATTGAAGTACAATGACAAGAACGTGGTCGTACTGAACAACTACAGTTACTTCCTTTCCTTGGAGAAGAAAGACTTGAAGAAGGCGGAGCGTATGAGCGCCCAATGTATCAAGCTGGAACCGGACAACGCCACGTATCTGGATACCTACGCTTGGATCTTCTTCGTACAAGGAAACTATACCTTGGCGAAAATCTATATCGAGAGCGCTTTGGAGAAAGATAAGACAAAGAGCGCCGAACTCGTGGATCATTATGGGGACATCCTTTTCATGAACGGTGATAAGGAAAAAGCGGTGGAGCAATGGAAAAAGGCGAAAGAGATGGGGAAGGATTCCGAGATCTTGAACCGTAAGATCGCCGAGCAACAATATATAGAAGACGAGAACGCGAAATGAAAAGAGACTATTTCTTGACCTTCCTGTTATGTGGAGGTCTTTTACTTTCGATGTTGACAGGCTGTAAATCGTCCAAGAAAGTCGGGACGGTGGAATCCGCTAGCGTGAAGGCTCATAATGAGTTCTTCCAGTCGGTGGAGGATCAATCCTTCCAGTTCCGTACCTTGACGGCCCGGCTGAACGTGGATCTGGATATCCCCGGTAAGCAAATGAGCTCTCGGGTGGATATGAAGATGGTCAAGGATAGCGCTTTCCAACTGTCGGTACAGCCATTTCTCGGGATCGAGATCTTCCGTATCGAGTTGAGCCGGGATACGATCAAGGTGGTAGACCGCATGAATAAACGCTATATGATCGAGAATTATTCCAATTTACAAGGGCAGACTCCGATCGAGTTCAACTTCTATAATTTGCAGGCTCTTTTCACGAATCATCTGTTTATCCCGGGGGAGCAGGGTGTTTCCCGCAAGCACTATAATCGTTTTAAGCTGAATCAAGAAGGTCCGGTAGCCGAGATCAAGACCAAGGATGCCATGGGGTTATTTTATACCTTTAAGGCGGACGGCGAGGAGAAACTTCTCTCTACCTATGTAGCGGACCCTTCCGATCGTTATGCCTTGCAATGGCTGTACGAGGATTTTCGCTTGGTGGATCGGCAGCCGTTCCCGATGTTGATGGATGTGCAGGTGTTGAAGAACGGGAATCCCGAGGGTGGGGTGAAGATCCATTACTCCCGTATCCAACTGGACGAGCCGCTCAAGTTGGATTTTTCGGTTCCTTCTAAATATAAGCGTATTACCTTTGCGCAAGTATTGAAAACGATTACGAATCTGAATCAATAATCTATCATGAGGTACGTCTGGATCGTTCTATTGGCATTGTCTTTATCTACCGTGGTTTACGGTCAGAAATCCGCTGCTGTCCGTCAGTTGGAGCAGCAGCGCAAGGAGGCGTTGGCCGATATCGAGGAGACGAATAAATTATTACAAGAGACGGCCCAGACTGCTAAAACTTCCCTGAACCGTTTGAATCTACTTTCCAAACAAATTCTTTCGCGTAAGAAAGTCATCAGTTTATTGAACCAAGAGCTGGATGAGATCGAGAAAGATATCTTGAATATCCAAGGCCAGTTGCGCACCTTAAAACGGGAACTGGGCGATAAGCAGACGAATTACGGTAAATCGATGCGAGGGCTTTATAAACGCCATAGCTCGCAAGATAAATTGTTGTTTATCCTATCCGCCGAGAGTTTCTCTCAATCCATGCGGCGTATGCGGTATTTGCGGGAATATGCGGATTGGCAGAAGCGGCAAGCGAATGACATCGTTGAAAAGCAGGCCGAGATCAGCCGCAAGCAAGCTGAGATGGAGAAGACCCGTGCCGAGAAGCGTGTCCTTTTAGGAACTCGTCAAGAAGAGAGTAAGAAGCTAGAAAGTGAGGAAGCTTCTCAGAAAGAGGAAGTCCAGCTATTGAATAAGAGACAAAAGGATTTGAAGGCGGATCTCCAAAAGAAGCGTCGTCAAGCCGAGGCTTTAAACCGACAGATAGAGAAGCAGATCGCCGAGGAGATCGCCCGTGCCGAGGCCGAGGCGAAAGCCGCCCGTGAACGTGCGGAACGTGAGCGTCGTGCCCGTGAACAAGCTGCCGCTAAGGGTAAACCCGTACCGGAGAGTAAAAACGAGCCGATCCGTGAGGAACGTGTGGCAGATACGAAAGGGGGCTATGCGATGACAAAGGCGGAGAAGCAATTGTCCGATAACTTCGCCAATAACCGGGGACGTTTGCCGTATCCGGTGGCCGGAAGACATACGATCGTCTCTACATTCGGCGAGCAACAGCATCAGGAGTTGAAATATGTTCGTACCAGTAATAGTGGTATCGATATCCAGACCTCACCCGGGGCGGATGCCCGTGCGGTATTCAATGGGGAGGTAACGCGTGTGTTCGTGGTGCCGGGGTATAATAATTCCGTAATCGTTCGTCATGGTAACTACTTGACGGTTTATAGCAATTTGAGTCAGGTATATGTAAAAGCAGGCGACCGGGTCTCTACCCGTCAAGCGATCGGAAGGATCTATTCGGATCCGGAGGACGGTAATTCCACGATCCTCCATTTCCAATTGTGGAAGGAAAAGACGAAGCTGAATCCGCAGCCTTGGTTGGAATAAAAGCGGTTGTGATATGTTAAAACTATGATGGGCATTATAAGGCTGTTACGATGCCTGTTGTAAGGATGCTAGAATGCCCATTGTAACAACCTTATAATGCCTATTGTAATTTTCTCGTTTAACGCTCGTTCAATACGTTGTATAATCCATTCAGATCGTCGGCACCTACCAAGTCTACACCTTCCTTGATGAAGAAGCGTTTGAACTGCTCGGTATCCGGGGCGCCCCACCAACGGAATAGTTTTCCCTCATCGTGGACTTTCCGGATGATCTCACGCATCTTCTGTAGTTGGTCGGCGGGCATCTCGCCTTCACCTTTCCAAGTGAAGAAATCGGAGTAATTATCGCTTATGACCGGAGCGAGGGAAGCAGGGATGCCCTGTCCCAGATCCTTTATTTGTCCGTCGAGGAAGGTGAAGCGGCTGTTCTCTTTCGGCAGGCTGTTTTTCGGACGGTCACCGGAAAGGAAGAAGAGGACGGCACCTTCTTTATATTCGCCGTTATCGACGGAACAGAAATATTCCTCGTAAGGTTCCATCTGTTTCTTTAATAGCTTGTACATCTCTTCGCCTTGTGCCTTGCAATCCACCATCAGGTAGAAAGGACGATCGCTATCGGGATAGACCTTACCTCCATTCGCTTGTATGCGGGCCACGAGCGGCTTGAGGTATAGGTTCTCGAAGGTAATGGCCGGGTTGGGTTCCGGGCGATCATGGGAAACGTATAGCTCGCCATCGATCAGCCACAGATCGGCCTCCACGCAGTTGAAGCGGAAGGACAAGGCGTCCAGCAGAGGTCTCTCCCGCCAATAATCATTGTGCGAGAAGGCGTTGTAATGAATTGCGGAGGAGGCTTTCTGAATCGTCTGCTCCGTGGTTGTCTCCGCCACTTGAACTGTGTCCGATCCCTTCGGGGAGGAGCAAGCCGTACAGAGGGCGAGGGAGGTGATAAATAAGGATAGAATCTGTTTCATATACTAATTGTTTTTTGAGTCCAGTTGTAGAGACGGGGCACGCCCCGTCTCTACAACTGGATGTTTATGGATTTGCTGTCTTATACGGTTCGCGTGCCGGGTTTTACGTTAGCCGTCTTCTGTTTGTCGCCCCAAAGGACGGTTAGTTCCAAGGGGACGTCGCTGGTAATTTCTACCTGCGGCTCTTGGGTAGCGGAAGAACGGGCCTTGACTTTGATCGCTACCAGACCGTCGAGGCCGAAAGGATAACGGTCGATACCATAAGCCTCCGTCAAGTTCACGTCTACGGTCAATTTCTTCTCGTACACATTGGAGCGGATGCCGAAGATTTGCTCGATCAAGCCGGAGATCGGTGCCAGTCCGCCCCAGCCCACGAAATTCGGGCGAGCCATGAAGCCCGGCTCCTCATGCTCCGGAGCGTAGTATTCCCAGAACGTACCGGTATTCTTATACACCTTTAGGACGTTATCGTAATGGTTGCGTGCGATCTCGTAAGCCAATTTACGGTAGCCTTGTTGCAATAGGCCGGTAATCACCATATAATTCGCTCCCGGCCATACGCCACCCTGCCAGTAGCGGCCGTTATCCTTGTATTTAGGATGGTTGGCGGCAAGGGAAGGGACGCGGTGCAGGCGGTTGAATGTCTCCTTGTTATCCAGCTCGGCCACGAAAGCGTCCATGCGTTCCTTGGATAGGACATCGGTCAATAAGGCCCAGTATGCGTAGATTCCCTTGGTGGAGGAAAGACTTCCGTCGGCGTATTGATCGAAAAGGAAATGCTCCTTCTCGTCCCATAGGTTCTCGTTGATATACTTCTTTAGCATCTTCTGCTCGTCCTCGAACTCCTCGATCTCCTGCCAACGCTCCAGATAGAAACCCATCTCAAGCAGATGCCCGGCGGTGAAGTATTGTTGCAAGCAAACGTCCAGCCAGATCATATGGCCGTGGCTGTATATCGGATTGTATTTCGGTTCCACCCGGGGCATGTTGTCCATGCCGGTACCCCAACCGCTGGTCCAATACGTACCGTTGCGCCACGTATGGTTTAGCTTCAACCATTTATAATAAGCGCAAAGGGCGGGGAATATCTTGTGTAGGCGGTCCATATCGCCGAACTGCTTATAATAGACGATCTCGCTCCAAGGGAGGATATTCGGTCCGGTGCTGGTCGGATCGTAACGCTCGAAACAGTCCGCTCCGTCCGCCTTGATCTCCCGGCAGATGAAACCGTCCGGATGTTGTTTGGCGTAAAAATTATCTAACGTACGTTGGAAGGGGAAGAAGCGGGTACCGAAACGGGCGAACATCATCATGAAGGCGGAGTCCCACATGAAGATATTGCCGTTGTAGGCGACATCGAGGTAACTGCATACGAAACCGGAATCTGGTTCAGGGGCCTTGATGTTGCCGATGCCGATTTGCCAAGCCTTCCAGTACATCTCGATTTCCTTCTCGTGTCCGCTCCAAGTCGGGTCCGGGAGGATTTGCTTGGCCTCCTCGAAGGTTCCGGGCGTGATGGTCTCCGGTCTCGCTGTCCGGAACTCATTCTCGGTCACGAAGGGTTCCTTCAGGTAGGTGTTCTTGTAAGGAAGATTGTACTTGGGTCGTTTCTCTTCCATTTTCTCTTGCGCTAAAAGGTTCCCGGCGGGAACGGAGGCCGCACCTGCTGCGAGAAGGGATTGCTTTAAGAAGTTTCGTCTTGTTGTCATTCCTTATGATATTTTTATTGGGGGAGAGAGGGAGAAGGTGCGCCTCAGTCGGTGAACACGGTCCTCCCGGTCGGGTACCGTAGTACTGCTAGTCAAGTACTGCTGTCCTCTCAGCCAAAGTACTGCGGTACTTGGGCAGGGGTACTGCGGTACCCGACCGGGAGGATTGCGGTACTTGACTAGCGGGATAGCGGCCTGTTATACTCTCCATCGGATGAATACTGTTTGATTATAGATTCAGGAGCTTTTTGATCTTCCAGAAGATATCCGTATTCTCGAAGATACCCGTGAAGTTCTCGGCGCCCGGGCCGAAAGCGTAAACGGGAACCATGACACCGCTGTGGCTACCGGTGGAGAATTTACAGACGATACGGCCCTCGTTCAGATCCCCGTCCACCAAGGTAAGGCCACCGGTCTCGTGATCGGCAGTTACGACAACCAATGTCTCACCGTCTTGGGCGGCCCATTCGAAGATACGTCCGATCGTACGGTCGAAATCATGTGTCTCTTGCATCAACAGGTCGATATCGTTGAAATGTCCGTAATCATCCAATTGGGAGCCCTCTACCATCAGGAAGAAACCTTCCGGGTTTTGTCCCAGCAGATCGATCGCTTTCATCGAGGCACGAGCCAAGAGATCGCCTCGCTCGGCGGGAAGCGGGGTATCTACGGTATCGGTAACGCAGAATACCTTGCCTTTTTGAATTTTCGCCAGTTCCTCCCAGCTACGGGGAGTCTGGTAACCTTTCTCCCTTAATTCCTTGAACAAATCACGTCCGTCTGCACGGTTCTCGAATAGCTTGGAGCCGCCGCCGAATACGTAATCGACGCCACAGTTCACGTAATCCGCTACGATCTCGGCCTCGGCGTCGCGATCCGTATTGTGGCAGCAGAAGTCGGCGGGCGTAGCGTCCCATAGGCGACAGGTAACGGCGATGCCGCTTGACAGGCCTTTCTTGTTCGCCAAGGTAGCCAGAGATTCCAAGGGTTTGCCTGCCGGGTCTACGCCTACCATATGGTAGTTCGTTTTATGGCCGGTGGCCAGTGCGGTACCTCCGGCTCCGGAGTCGGTGATGAGGCGGTTGGCGCAATAGGTTTTCGAGAGGCCGGTGTATTGGGAGTTGTCCAGCCAGAGCTTGCCCCGGTTGGCGGTCCAAGCGGAATACATGTGCATAAGGCTCATGCCGTCGCCGATCATGAGGATCACGTTCTTTATTTTCTTTCCGGTAGGGGGGACTAGTTTCTTGACCTCGTAAGGTTTCTCTAGTACATACGTTTGTTCTTTGTCTCGGCGACTTTGTGCCGCGGCCTCCGGAACGATCATGCCGGATAGCAGGATGGCTAAGGAGGATAGCACGGATAGAGTTGTTCTTCTCATATGATTCAGTATTTAATATTATCAATTTATATAAAGGTTCTCTGTTGGGATCGCGTCTAGTTTGGACATGCTTGGCGTACGCCAGCTCCAGCCTAGGTACTCACCCTCGTAATCCTCGAAATAATGCAAGGCGAAGGGGTGGTAGCCTTTTTGTAAGGGGATGCGTCCCGTCGCATCGATGGCGGCGTGGGAGGCATCATTGTCCACTACCTTTTCTTTGCCGATATAGAGGACGCTACCGTCATCCGAGCGGGTACTGAACTCATAGACTCCATCTTCCGGGGCGTATATATATCCGGTGAAGATATAACCGAAATGATCCGGCAGCTTGGCGTTTAGGATGGAAGGCTCAGGCATTGTTCCGGTCTCGACCGCCTTCGCTTTTTGCAGATCGGCTACCCATTGGAACTCTCCTTCGTAATAGGTATAAGCTACCCCATGCTTCGTAGGCTGTATGGATAATGCGGGGCGTAATACGGCTTTTGTCGCTTGGATCGAGTACGTACGGCAGGGAACGAATCCCTTTTTATATCCTTTGGCCTTGATAATCGTGGTCTCTTTTAAGACGAATGGCTCGCTGTATACCGGAGCGTTCTCATCCGGTTCCGATCCGTCAAGCGTGTAATGGATAACCGCCTCGGGTGTCGTGGATTTTAGTTCCGCCGTAATCTCACCTTCAAATAAATCCAGATCATTCGCTATGTAAGGGATAGAGACGGTAGGTTGCTCCGTATAGGAATAGGGAGCGTACTCGGGAGCGGTTCCCCAACGCTTGTCCGGTGTCGCCGAGAGCGTAAAGTCCAGTGTACCTCCTTGCATCAACTGGTCGTATGTGATATAGCAATGCTTAATCTCTTTTCCATTCAGCGATACGCTCGTGATGTATTTATTCTTTTCCGGTTGGTTTGCCGTGATCGTAAGTATCTTTCCGTTTCCGAGTTTCACGGTCGCTTTGTCAAAAAGCGGCGTAGTCAGGATAAACTGGTTGCTACCCGGACAAACGGAGTAGAAACCAAGGCTGCTCAACAGGTACCAAGCGGACATCTGCCCGCAATCCTCGTTGCCGATAATCCCCTCGGGAGTCGGCTGGTACATCTCGTCCAGCAAGCGACGGGTCCATTCCTGTGTCTTCCAGGGCTGGCCCACATAGCTATATAGGTAAGCCATGTGGTGGCTAGGCTCGTTGCCATGCGCATATTGACCGACCAATCCTGTAACGTCTACCAGATCGCCGACTACCTCGGAGGTAACCATAAATAAGCTATCCAGATCAGCGATGAACGCCTCCCGGCCTCCGAACAACTGGGTCAATCCATATACGTCATGCGGGGTAAAGAAACGATATTGCCAGGCCGTAGCCTCCGTATAGGAACGTCCGATGGCGAATGGATCGAAAGGAGTCTCCCAATTCCCATCCTGCCGTTTGCCCCGGAAGAACCGGGTACTACCGTCGAATACGTTGATAAAATTCTGGGAGCGCTTGATGAACGTCTCATAATCATCCATATGTCCTAAAGCTTTCGCCATTTGTGCGATACACCAATCATCGTAGGCGAATTCCAATAGGCAGGAAACCGATTCTTTCTTGATATTCGTCGGGATGAAGCCTTCCTTTATATAATAATCCGCTCCTTTCTTATTCTTCTCCGCTGAGATTTTCATCGCTTCGAGAGCGTGTTCTGCGTCATATCCGCGAATACCTTTCAAATAAGCGTCCGCTATAATCGATGTGGAGTGATAACCGATCATGGTTCCGGTCTCGCCCGCCGATAAGGGCCATAACGGAAGCTCGCCGCTGGCGTCGTACATATCCAAGAGAGACTGTACCATATCATTCACCAAGGTAGTATCCAACAGAGTCATCATCGGATGCCAGGCCCGGAAGGTGTCCCAAGTGGAGAAGGTGGAGAATTGGCGGCGACCTGCCGGGATCGTCGCTACGCTCATGTCGTGACGGCGGTATTGTCCGTTCACGTCGCTCGCTATATTCGGGATGATCTTGCTATGGTATAGTGCCGTATAGAAGTTCGTGCGCTCGGCTTCGGTGCCTCCTTCTACCGTGATAACGTCCAGCTCTTTTTCCCAATCGGAGCGTGTCGCTTGATGGATGGCATCGAAATCAAAGCCATAGGAATCCGTCTCTTGCTCAAGGTTCAGACGGGCGTTCTCCTCATTTACGATCGATACCCCGACTTTGCAGACGATGGGCTTTCCGGTAGTCGTATCGAAGGTAAGTACGGCTTGCCGTTCGGAAGGCTGTTCCATGGAAGAGAACGGTTGCGAGAACTGCGCTACAAAGAAGACATATTGATTGTCTACCCAGCCCCGGGTACGCCGCATACCGGTAAGCTCATTCTCCCCGGTTTGCTTAACCCAGCCTTCGTATATATATTCGTTATCCAATAAATGGTCCATATCGACCACCAACGTAGCCTCTGTCTCTTTTTTATAGGTATATCGGTGTATCCCGACATGCGGGGTCGTGGTAAGTTCCGCTAATACACCTGCCTCCTTGAGATTCACCGAGTAGTAGCCCGGGGAAGCCTTCTCGTCTGAGTGTGAGAACGCTAAAGGTGTCTGGAGAGACGGGCGGAATAGGATATCGCCTAGGTCGATACATCCCGTACCGCTTAAATGGGTATGGGAAAAACCCATTAAGGTAGAATCGCTGTAATGATAGCCAGAACAAGCGTCCCAATTACCTTTCCGGGTGTCCGGGCTTAGTTGGACCGCTCCGTAGGGAGCCGTGGCCCCGGGATACGTGTGTCCGTGAAATCCCGTGCCGATAAACGGATCCACGGAATCGATGGGGGATTGTGGAGCTTGGCTACAGGCCGTGAATAAGGCTATTATTCCTGTACACAAGCAAGAAGAAAGCGTTTGAATTAATCTCATGGTATATTTTTTGTTTAATATATAGTATACAATAGGCAAAGGTAAGCTACCTATTTGAGATATGCGTTTTTACCCGGTAGAAAATAACATGGGCTGTTTCATTTTCTGAGACAGCCCGTAATGAATCTTATTCGTACCTTGATCGGTTTAAAGGAGCCGGTTAATATCCCTCGTTCTGCTTCAATTGACCATTCGATTTAGTAATCTCTTCACTTGGATACGGGAATACCATCATATGCGCTTGATAGGCGTTTTTGTTGGTGTAATCTTCGTAACCAATAATCGTGAACGCGGATTCCGGATTCGCCCGGTCTTCATATCTGCGGATACGTGGATGTGCGTTCAACTCTTTATCGGCCAATGTCTTTATGTCGGTATTGGAAGAACGGTTCCAACGCTTTAAGTCGAATAGATGATCTGTAAACTCAAAAGCCAATTCACAACGGCGTTCGTGATATAGATCCTTCATCGTGGCGGTGCCGGCAAGCGGTGTCAAGTTGGAGCGTAGGCGGATACGGTTGATGTCTGCGGTTGCTTTATCGGCTTGACCTGTCATTAAATATGCCTCGGCACGGAACAATAACATTTCTGCGAAACGGATGATCGGGAAATTGACACGGACCGTAGGCCAGTCTCCGTTAGCACTCACGGCTCCTTCACCTACAGGGTCTGAGTATTTGAACGCGTCCATGTATTTATTGATCATGAAACCAGCTTCAAGGTCGGAGGTAGACCAGAATTTGCGTGTCTCGCCGAAGAACGGGAACTCTTGGTTGTATTCCAAGATTGAGCGTACTAAACGGTCATTACCTTTACCATCTTTCGCCATTTCTTCGTAGATGTCGTAAGAGGGCTTCATCTGCCCCCAACCATTATATTTGCCCCATCCTTTGTTCTCAAGGATAATGCCCGGGAATTCGGTACCGCCCGGTAGTGCGCCGCCGATACTCGGAATAGTCCAGAGATATTCGGCATTCCAATAATCTTTCAAGTCAGACGAGAATAGTTCCGCGAATGTAGGAGCTAGATCTCGATTGTAGTTGTTCTCCAATTGATTGACCATCTCGATGACGTTGTTCCATTGGGTAGCATCCCAAGTAGCCCAGTAAGCATAAGTTTTCGCTTTGAACGCCACGGCAGCAGCCTGATGTGCCCGGCCCCGGTTGTCGGCGTCATAGGATTCGAAGTTTGGAAGGTAGGCGATTGCCTTGTCCATATCTTCGATGATCAGTTTATAATTGTCCATAACGGTAGCTTGCTGAGGCGGTATGGAGTTGTCGTAATCGTCGGGGAAGTCCTCGTAACGTACGAAAGGTACTCCTTGTTTATCCGTACCGTACCGATAAGCGATCAGATAATGTGCCCAACCGCGACTGAAGTAAGCTTCGCCCAAGCTGCGTTTCTCGACGGCGGTCAGCGTCGTTCCCTTTTCTTTCTTCACTAATTCTTGGATGATCCAATTCGCACGGGACATAGTAGAATACATACGGCTGAATACATCTCTTAGAGGAGATTCATCACCGGTATAGGCTAAGGTCGCCAAAGAGTTATAACCGCGTGTACGTCCCCAAACAATGTCGCATGCGGCTCCCTGTTCCCAGAATAATTCACGGCCGTAACAACCCTCTTGATGGAATCTTTCATATAATCCGTCAATGGCATCAATGGCCTGTTGATCATTCAAGAAATAGGAGGTTGTAGTTGCGTTTCCTTCCGGCTGAACGTCGAGGAAGTCGCTACAAGAACTACAAACCAATGCGGATAATGCTAATACTGTAATATATCTTTTCATTTTGATCCTTTGTTAATATGAATATCTTTTAAAATACCCGATTAGTATGTCAATTTGACTCCGACAGAGAATACGCGTGAAACCGGATACTTCAAGGCATCCCAACCGCCGGTTTCCGGGTCCATTCCTGAGTAGTTCGTGATCGTGAAGAGGTTCTCACCGCTAAGGTAAACAGACATCATGCTGTTGCGTTCTTGCAGGTGAGCGCATTTCCTGATAACATCACTCAAGTCATAGGATACGGTGAAGTTCTTCAAACGTAAGTAAGAAGCATTCTCCAGATACCAATCAGACGGTGTGCTAAAGTTGCTATTTGGGTCGTTTTTCGATAAGCGTGGAATATTCGACCCTGTATTCGACGGACTCCAAGCATTCATGATCTCTTTTGAGCGGTTGAAGTTTCCTTCTACATCGCTTAAGGCCATATATTTACCTACATATAAAGCTTGTGCTCCACCTACGCCTTGGAACATAGCGCTTACGGAAAGCTTCTTCCAAGTGAATCCTCCGGAGAATGAGAATGTAGTTTTAGGTGTAGCGCTACCGCAGTATTGACGGTCTTCATCATTGATAACTCCATCACCATTGGCATCGACGAATTTCAAATCGCCGGCTACAGCGTCCGGTTGGATTCGTTTTCCGTCTTTGTTTACATAAGCGGCTGCCTCTGCGTCGCTTTGAAAAATGCCGTCAGTCTTGATCAGATAGAAAGAGGCCAGCGGTTCTCCTTCGGCTGTTTGATACATATATGGAAGGTTACGATAACTTCCATCGAAATATGCATCATTTTTGGTGATACCTGTCCAAACGCCCGGGGTTCCGTCTGCGTTCTTTACCCCAATATCAGAAACCCAGTTCTTTAGATAAGAGAAGTTTCCGGAAACGAAGTACGACCAATCTTTATTTACTTGTTGGTTCCAATTGATTTGTGCCTCGAAACCTCGGTTGCGGACTTCACCTTGATTGACTAACATGGCATCGATACCGATCGTTCCCGGCCAGTTCATCGTTTGCGACTGGATCAAGTTGAACGTGCGTTTGTCGAAATAGTCGAATGCCATGCTCAAGCGATTGTCGAACATGTTCACATCTAGGCCTAAGTCCCATTGCTCGGAAGTTTCCCATGTTAAGTTGGGATTTAATGCGGTAGAGTTATAGACGAAGTTTCCCCAAATCTTGTTCGATTCTACGCCGTACTGTGCCTGCTCCGACCAATAATTCTTACCTAATAAAGCTGATTTGTAATTGTAACCGATAGATCCTAGATTACCGACACGTCCCCAAGAAGCACGGATCTTCAATAAATTCAGTGTCTCGCTTTTCGGGAAGAAAGATTCATTAGAGATTTTCCATCCGGCTGTTACGGCAGGGAAGTCGCCATAGTTATTATCTTTAGGTAGACGGCCTGCGTAATCACGACGCCAAGAGGCTGTAACGAAGTAACGATCGTTGAAGGAATAAGCCAGACGGGCGATCAAGGATACGTTTGCGTCAGGACCGGTCAAATAATCGGTAGCGGAAACAGAATTCGCATAGGATAGATATTGTAAATAATCGGATTCGTCAGATAAATCTTTTCCATTAACCTCTAGCCCTCGCTTGCTGTAATGATCGGCCGTAGTGGATAGTAAGACACCCAGGGTGTGCATGTCATTAAACGTATTGTCGTAAGTCAATGTGTTTTCCGTTTTCCATGCGTCTGCACGGTAAGTCGTTTCATCCAGATTATTTGTCAAGGAGGGTTTTCCCACCTCGTCACGGATCGGACTGAAGTTCTTATATAGATTATTCTTCAGGTTGTAAGTGAAACGGCTCGTGAACTTTAAGCCGGTAACGATATTCGCTAGTTCCAGACTGGTCGTACTCCAGATGTCGCTGGTTCGGTCATAGCGGTTTTCCGCTTCCAGCAAGCGAACCGGATTGACAGCGTCTCCGTGGATATCCGCAAAGTTGGAGCCATATTTGGCGATGTAATCCGGGTCTTCGGTCGTTGTTCCACCGTAAGTACCATCCAGCGGATTGTAAACCGTAGCGCTGGCAGGCATATACATAGCCGCCGCGACAACTCCCGTATAACCACTGTCGGTATCTTTTGAACGGCTTTCGTTGTTTTTCCAAACCACGTCTTCGGTGATGGTCACCCATTTATTCAATTTGAATTTACCGTTGTAACGAAGTGAAAGGTTCTTGTTGAAAGTATTGATCAATACACCTTCATCGTTATCGTAAGCAAATGAAACACGGTTGGAGGCATTCTCGGAACCAACATTCAAGGCTACGTTATGGCGTTGGTAGAAAGCGGTGCGGAAGATCTCGTCCATCCAGTTGGTACGTGTGGTACCTACCCATGGGTTCTTGGTCAAATCCCAACCGGTCGGCAATGTAAACCCCGCGTTTGCGTAAGACAGTTTTCGCATCTCGAGTTGCTCTTCCGCATTTAACGGCTCGATTACGTTTCTAGCTTTACGAACACCGAAAGTTGCGTCATAGCTCAACGAGGTCTTGCCCTCTTTCGCCTTCTTGGTGGTTACCAAGATAACACCGCCGGCTCCGGATTGCGCTCCATAGATAGCGGCAGAGGCAGCATCTTTTAAGACGACAATCGTCTCGATATCATTCATAGAGGCGATGGGTGCGCCGGGAACACCGTCAACAACCCATAATACGTTATCGCCATTCTGTGAGCCCTGTCCACGAATCACGATCGAGGGTGTAGCCGTCGGGTCTCCACCGTTCGCTTGTACGGTAACACCCGCTAACTGCCCTTGCAACATACTTTCGGTAGAGGTAACCGGACGGGCCACCAAGTCTTCCGTGTTGTTCAGCACGCCCACGGAAGCGGAGAGATCTTGTTTGCGTTGCCCCGCTCCATAACCGAGTACGACTACCTCATCCAATTTCTGCGTATCTTCTTCTAGGATGATGTTGAAGGTCGTTTTCCCGTTTATCGGGATACTTTGCGTCATATAACCGATATAACTGATCTCTAAGGTAGCGTTTTCCGGAACTTCCAGTAGGAAATCTCCATCGAGCCCGGTGATTACTCCGTTTGTCGTCCCTTTTACGATCACGTTCGCGCCAATTACAGGAATCCCCGCCTGGTCTTTGACGATACCGGAAATCTGTTTCGTACTTTGTTGGTAGATGCTGGGACTCGGAAGTTCTAAGCCCGATGAGTGCCCGAAGACGGGAGAAGCTTGAGCGGTTTGGGTACCTGCCACTATGCCACATAAAGACATCCCTACGCATAGATGCTTGACAGGGATGAAATCATAAAGCCGTTGTTTCATGTTTGCGTATTTTAGTGTTTATCTAAATCTGCCGCAAAAGTAGGCGTAATATGTGCGAGTATAGTGGAAGGTCTTATGAAGTGTTTGTGAATAAAATGTTGCAAAGCTGTTGCAGCCTTACTGCAACGCACGTGCAGTGTTACTGCGACAGGCGTGCAGTAACATTGCAATGTGGGTTGCAGTAATCAGAAATCAAAGTATCGTTTAGCGTTGTTGTAACTGATGTCCTCCACCATCTGTCCAATGAAGGAAAACTCGGAGGCGGGCAATAAGCCTTTCTCTATCTCATTGCCTAGCATATTACAAAGGATCCGGCGGAAATACTCATGACGGGGATATGACAGGAAGCTACGGGAATCTGTCAGCATACCGACGAAACGGCTTAAAAGCCCGAGGCTGGAAAGCGCATTTAATTGATCTTCCATACCTTTGATCTGATCGAGGAACCACCAAGCCGCTCCATATTGCATCTTCCCGGGTACACTGCCGTCGTTGAAATTGTAGGCATTGGCTACCATCAACTCGGTGTCGCGGGGGTTCAGGTTGTAAACGATCGTTTTCGCTAACAGCCCTTCTTGATCTAAACGGCTGAAAAAGCGGTTCATGGATACGGAGATCGGCTGATCGTCGATAGCGTCGAAACCCGTGTCCGGTCCTAATAACTTGAACATCCGTTTGTTATTATTTCGGTTAGCGCCGATATGGAATTGTTGTACCCATCCACTCCGGGCATCCATCACCGCCAATTCGTATAGCAATGCCGAACGGTATTTGCGAACTTCCTGCTCCGTGAGCGATTTACCCATACGAGCCTTGAGGAAGATCACCTCAATCTCCTGCTCGGTATAAGGTTCGGCATAGAATGTATCCAACCCGTGGTCCGATAACCGGCACCCTTGGGCGGCGAAGAAATCATGTCGTTTTTGTAAAGCCTCCAATAAATGCTTGTAGGTGAGGATGGTCTTATCGGCAGCCTCCTCCAGCTTGGACAAATAGTCATTAAGCGCCTTGAAATTATCGATAGCGAGTACCTTGTCCGGTCGCCATGCCGGATATACACGAGTGTGGCATCCGTTTGAACGTATTTTTTGATGGTATTCCAAGGAATCTATAGGATCGTCGGTCGTACAAACGATCTCTACGTTCATCCGTTTCATGATGGCTTGCGCACGATACTCGGGGGTACGTAGTTTATCCGTACAAGTTGTGTAGATTTCCTTGGCGGAAGCCGGATTCAAGACTTTATGGATTCCGAATATACGGCTAAGCTCCAGATGCGTCCAATGATAAAGCGGATTTCGCATCGTGTAAGGCATCGTCTCGGCCCATTTAAGGAATTTCTCGTAAGGAGATTTATCTCCGGTGATATATTCCTCGGGAATACCGTTCGCTCTCATCGCCCGCCATTTGTAATGGTCTCCGCCCAGCCATATCTCCGTAAGATCCTCGAATTGGTGATTCTCCGCTATTTGCCGGGGATCCAGATGGCAATGGTAATCAATGATGGGCATCTTCGCCGCATGCTCGTGATATAACTCACGGGCCGTGTCGGTCTGGAGCAAGAAATCTTGATCTAAAAAGCTTTTCATACTTGGCGATACTTTTGAATGATAGATAAGGCGTCGCGGCATAAATCGGTAATGGATTGCCAATCGTTTCCCGCTATCGCTTCTTTGGGAAAGAGTTTGGATCCCATTCCTACGCAGGTCACGCCGGCCTTGAACCAAGCGGATAGATTCTCCTCTGTCGGCTCCACGGCACCGGTCGCCATGATTAGGGTCCATGGCATGGGTGCCTTTATGTTCTTGACAAATGAGGGACCTCCTACATTTCCGGCGGGGAATATCTTGCAAAGGTCGCAACCTGTTTCTTGGGCAAAGCCGATCTCGGATACGGAACCGCAGCCGGGCGTATAAGGGATGAGGCGACGGTTACATATCTTCGCTATCTCCGGGTTAAACAGCGGACCGACTACGAAGTTTGCCCCTAGCTGTATGAATAAGGCGGCTGTGGCCGGGTCTACGATAGAACCTACGCCCAATACTAATTCCGGACATTCCTTGGCGGCGTATTTTACCAGCTCGCCAAATACCTCGTGGGCGAAATCTCCCCGGTTAGTAAACTCGAAGGCTCTGACGCCTCCCTCGTAACAGGCTTTTACAACTTGTTTTGCGATCTCTACCTCTTTATTATAATAGACGGGCACCATTCCGGTTTGGATGATAGCCTGTAATGTTTGTATTTTATTGAATCGAGCCATATTGGGAATTAAAAATTGAAAGTTGAGAATTGAAAATTAGCGGGAGACACGGCCGGAGGTGTCGCCGGACATGAGTTTTTCTACTTCCTCTACGGTTACTTGGTTGAAGTCTCCGTAAATTGTGTGCTTTAGGCAAGAAGCCGCTACTGCGAAGTCCAAGGCTTTCTGGTCGTCACCGGGGTAGGAGAGCAAACCGTAAATAAGGCCTCCCATAAAAGAATCGCCTCCACCTACACGATCGACGATATGGGTGATGTCGTACCGGCGGGATTCGTACAATCGGTTGTCGGCGTATAGCACTCCGCCCCATGTGTTATGATTGGCATTGATGGAGCCTCTTAGCGTGATGATAACTTTCCGGGCACGTGGGAAGTGAGCCATTAATTGGGTACATACCGACTGGAAAGAGACGGCGTGTACCTCACCTTCCGTGGCGGCGGCGTCGAAACCTTCGGGCTTGATACCGAAAACCTTCTCGGCATCTTCCTCGTTTCCTAGAATGATATCGCATCCGGCTACTAGTTCCGGCATGACCTCATGGGCTGTCTTACCGTATTTCCAGAGATTTTTCCGGTAGTTGAGGTCGCAGGATACCGTGATGCCCAATCGGTTTGCCGCCTGTATCGCTTCCAAGCATACGTTGGCGGCACCTTCGGATATGGCTGGCGTGATACCTGTCCAGTGAAACCAAGAGGCATCCTTGAATACCTCGTCCCAATCGATCATCCCCGGTTGGATCTCGGCGATGGAAGAATGAACCCGATCATATACCACCTTGCTGGCACGAGCGACCGCTCCGGTCTCCAGAAAATAAATGCCTAACCGTTCCCCTCCGTAAATGATCTTGGAAGTTCCGATACCCTGTTTGCGTAATTCCATAACGCAGGCACGGGCGATGTCATTTTTGGGTAAACGGGTTACAAACTCAGTCTCTATGCCATAGTTGGCGAGTGAGGCAGCGACATTCGCTTCCCCTCCGCCAAAAGTAGCGTTGAACTGATTGGCTTGGCAAAAGCGTAAATAGTCCGGAGTAGCCAGCCTAAGCATGATCTCTCCGAAAGTTATGACTTTCTTACTCATGGTGGTATAGTATTATGTTTTTCGCAAATGTAAGGGTTTATTTCGAATAATGTATAGCGTGTGTGCGAAAACATAGGCTTTTTTATTCCACCACCCACCGCTCAATGTTTCGTGTCTCGGAAGAAAAGTTTACACCGATCTTGAAAACCTTGCGTCCATCGTTGGCGAAAGGCAGGGCGTATCGTTTCTCGTCGATTTGCCGCAGGGCATCTTCCGCGGAGCCATTCAACTTAAACTCCATGATGTATATGTAACGATCGGTCTGTACGACGAGGTCGATACGACCGTTTGAGGTGTGGTATTCCACCTTGGCGTAAAGCCCGATCAGTCGGAAGACAATGAAAAGTACATTTTGGTAATGCAACTCCGTGTCTCGTTCCGGCTTTTGGCCGGCGATCACCTCGTAAGGGGTGTCGGCGAAGAAGCTTTGCAAGCGACGGAAGAAAGCGTCGTAATCACCATTCTCCACCTCCCGGACAAAACGCCCGATTTCGAAAGGAGTCTTTGGGGCGCTAACACTGGTGTAGAAAGGAAGCAGGTATTTGACAAAGCCTTCTTCTACCTCTAAATTGGGAAATCCTAGTTTATAGATACCAAAGCGAGAATCATAATCCTTGATCGTAAGGTAGCCGCTTTGGTAAATGACAGGGACAGGATTGCTAGAGGTTGAGTCGATACTATTCAGCACATCGGCATCGGTTTCGGTATTTGCCAGCTCATAGAGGTCGTAATGGGTGTGCTTGAGTAACTCTACTAAATAAGAAGGTGTTCCGGTCTCGAACCAATAATCCTCAGGCCGCATATATTTAAAGGTATTCAGCAGGCTGAAAGGGTTATAGATACCCGGTACGTTGGCTACGAAATGATAGCCGTCGTAACGCTTTTTCAGCAAGGAGCGTGTTTCATCATAGGTCAGTTCGAGGGAGGAGGCCAGTTTATGGATATCTCCGTCGAAATAAGTTAGTAACTCTGCTTCCGTAATCCCGCAAATCGCGGCGTATGGCTCTCGCATAGATATATCGTCCAAGTTATTTAGGTCGCTGAATACGCTCACTTTCCCGAACTTCGTGACACCAGTTAGAAATGCCAGCCGGATATATCCGTCCATGGTTTTCAACACACCGTAGAACGCCTTTAATATCGCACGATATGCCTCTTGAAGCTCTGCGTTCTCTAGGGCTTGGAGTAAAGGCTTGTCGTACTCGTCTACCAGCACGACAACTCTTCGTCCTGTTTTCTCATAAGCTCGGCGTATCACACCGGTGAAACGATCGGAAGGTGTGGTCTCCCTGTCATCCTTCCCCCACCGGTCTTCCCAAAGATTCAAGAAACGCCGTAGTATGCTTTCCAAGGCGCCTGCGTCTGAGTATTTCTCGGCATTCAAATCCAGATGCAGGATGGGATACTCCATCCACTCTTTCTCCAGATTCGCGATCGCCAATCCTTCGAATAGCTCTTTCTTCCCTTGGAAATAGGCTTCCAGAGTAGAGAGTAACAGGCTTTTCCCGAAGCGTCGGGGACGGCTGAGGAAGTAGTAACTTCCGGTATTCGCCAATTGATAAACCAAAGCGGTCTTGTCGACGTAGAGATAGCCGTCCTTACGAATCTTCTCGAAGTTCTGTATACCGATGGGATAAATAGTCTGGTTCATAGTGCCAAGTATTTAATGTGACCTATTGACAAAGATACGATAAGTTTCTTGATTTAGGATATAGAGTCCGGAAAAACAAAAAAGCCGCTAGTCCCAATATGGATGCGGCTTTTTTTGCTCCTCAATGAAACAATCTCACGATTCCCCCCTTGCAAAGACTTGTTAACCTTAGATCTAAAATACTATGAAAAAAACTCGATGCAAATATAAGGGGTTTTATAATATGCGTCAATAGTATTTGTAACATTTTATTGTAAAAATATCGCAAATAGGTTTCAATTTGATATATATCAAGCTTGTTATTCTAGAATTCCGTACTTTTTAGGAATATTATTCATAATTTCGAATAATTCGTTAACAGTCTCCGCACGTAGCATGGCGATCCGTGTTTGCTTGAAATCGGTAATACCTTTGAAGAGCGGAGTAGCTGCCAGATGACGACGAATATGTAAGATTCCCCTACGTTCGTCCAATCGTTCCACGCTTTGCTCCACTTGTTTTTTTAGGATATCCAGATACCAAGAGAAAGGCTCTTGCGGCAATAATTCCCCGGTCGTAAGATAGTGTTTTACCTCCCGGAAGATCCAAGGGCGGCCTATGCTAGCCCTACCGATCATTACGGCGTCTACGCCATAGTCCTCGAAACGCTGTTTGCATATCTCGGCGGAAGTCACGTCGCCATTCCCGATGATAGGGATTTGCATGCGAGGGTTATTTTTTACGGCACCGATCAAGGTCCAATCCGCCTCGCCCGTGTACATTTGCGCCCGTGTACGTCCGTGGATGGAGAGGGCGGCGATACCGCAATCCTGTAGTTGCTCGGCCAGATCCACGATAACGCGGTTGTCGGCATCCCATCCCAAACGGGTTTTCACGGTGACGGGGATGTTCACGGCTTTCACCACTTCTCTCGTGATTTCCAGCATCAACGGGATATTGCGTAGCATGCCGGCCCCGGCTCCCTTGCCCGCTACTTTCTTTACGGGGCAACCAAAGTTTATATCTAAAATATCCGGACGAGCTTCCTCGCAAATACGTGCGGCCTCTACCATCGAGGCTACGTCCTTACCGTAAATCTGGATAGCGACCGGACGCTCATCATCGGAGACATTTAGTTTTTGCTGTGTTTTGTTCACACTGCGGATCAACGCGTCGCTTGATACGAACTCCGTATATACCATGTCCGCCCCGAAGCGTTTGCACATCAAACGAAACGAGATATCCGTCACGTCCTCCATAGGCGCCAAGAATACCGGACGCTCCCCTAAATCTATTGAACCAATCTTCATACCTTCTGTTTGCTAACTAAATAGAGATTACAAAAGTACTTCTTTTTGGGGAATAATTTTTACATCTCGTAAGATGATCGGTGGATGGAACAGGCGTTTTTAATAATCCGGATCATTTATGATATATTGATAGAGCTCGGATTGCCCCGCTTTATTTAGGATCTTGTGCTTCTCCAACTGGAACTATTCTTTCATGATGGGATGGAGGGTTTGTGCTTATAAGAAATCTTCTCAAATATTATTCGTACCTTTGCTACCGTAATATTAAAATATATAACCTTGAAAGAGAAGGATTTTGAAATAATGGCGCCTGTCGGTTCCTATGAATCGTTGATGGCTGCTATACAAGGAGGGGCCGACTCCATTTATTTCGGTATCGAAGGATTGAATATGCGTTCTCGCTCGTCGAATAATTTCACGACGGAGGATTTGCGTAAGATCGTCGCTATTTGCGGGGAACATGGTATCAAGAGTTATCTCACGGTTAATACGGTTATTTATGGTGAGGATCTTCCGTTGATGAGGGAGATCATAGACGCCGCTAAGGATGCGGGTGTCTCCGCCATTATCGCCGCCGATGTGGCCGCTATGAATTACGCGAATAGCATCGGGCAAGAGGTGCACTTATCCACGCAATTGAATATCTCGAACGTGGAGGCGTTGAAGTTTTACGCCCGCTTCGCCGATGTGGTCGTATTGGCTCGCGAATTGAACTTAAAGCAGGTGCATGAGATTTATCAGGAGATCGTGAAGCAGCAGATCAAAGGCCCGAAAGGGGAATTGATCCGCATAGAGATGTTCGCTCACGGGGCTTTGTGCATGGCCGTGTCCGGTAAATGCTATTTGAGTTTGCATGAGATGAACGCTTCCGCCAACCGGGGGGCTTGCATGCAAATTTGTCGTCGTGCCTATACGGTGCATGATAAGGATAGCCAGATCGAGCTGGATGTGGAGAATCAGTATATCATGTCGCCAAAGGACTTGAAGACGATTCATTTCATGAATAAGATGATGGATGCCGGCGTACGTGTGTTCAAGCTGGAGGGGCGTGCCCGCGGGCCGGAGTATGTGCGTCTCGTGACCGAATGTTATAAAGAGGCGGTCAAGGCCTATTGCGAAGGTACCTTCGATGAGGAGAAGGTAGCGGTTTGGGACGAGCGTCTGCGCAGGGTCTTTAATCGCGGTTTCTGGGATGGCTACTATCTGGGACAACGATTGGGTGAATGGAGCAGTAAATATGGCTCCGGTGCTACCCGTAAGAAAGTGTACGTGGCACGGGGTATCAAATACTTCAGCGGAATCGGTGTCGCCGAGTTTGAGATGGAGTCCGGTTCCTTGAGAGTAGGCGATGAGATCTTGGTAACAGGTCCCACGACCGGAGCCGTTATGCAGACCGTCGATGAGATCCGGGTAGACCTGAAACCGGTGGAGGAGACCGTGAAAGGGGAACGCTTCTCGATAAAGATGTCCGAGAAGATCCGCCCGTCCGATCGTCTTTATAAAATGGAGAAAGTACAAATCGAAAAAGAACTACGATAATGAAGGAATATATTTTTAAACTGACAGACAAGGTTCGCGATTATGAGTGCGATTTGCAAGGCGTGGTGAATAACTCCAATTACCAACATTATATGGAGCATACCCGGCATGAGTTTCTGGAGTCGTTGGGTGAGAACTTCGGCGCCATGCATGAGAAGGGCATCGATGCTTTTGTGGCCCGTGTGGATATCCAGTTCAAGAACTCCTTGCGGAGCGGCGATCGGTATACTTCTTGCCTGAATGTATATAAGAAAGGGGTGAAACTGGTGTTCGAGCAAGATATTTACCGGGAATCCGATGGGGCGCTGGCTACTAAAGGAGTCGTGGAATCCGTTGTCGTAGAGAATGGCAAATTAACCAGAGGAGAATATTTCGATGAGATGCTAAAGCGAATAGAATCAAAACAAGCATAAATGACAGACAAACAGATTTACCAAATTGGCCTTACTATGATTAATGGGGTGGGAGATATCCTAGCCCGCCATCTTCTGGAAGCGTTGGGGGATGCGGAGGCCGTGTTTACGGAAAAGCGCCAGTCGCTAGAGAAGATACCGGGTATCGGCGATTCGATTATCGCCGAGATTAAGCGGGCGGATGTGCTCTTACGGGCAGAGAAAGAATTGGCTTTTGCCCAAAAGAACGGTATCTCTATCTATTTCTTGAAAGATATGAATTATCCGGAACGTCTGCGGGAATGCCCGGACGCTCCGGTTTTATTTTATTTCAAGGGGAACGCAGATTTAAACGCCGCCCATATCATCAGCGTTGTGGGTACTCGTAGGGCCTCCGCTTATGGGCAGGAAGTGACCGAGCGTTTATTGCGGGATTTGTCCGTGAGTTTCCCGGATCTATTGGTCGTTAGCGGACTTGCGTATGGCATCGATATTTGCGCTCATCGGAATGCGCTGAAGAACCAATTGCCCACGGTGGGCGTATTGGCGCATGGTTTGGATCGTATCTATCCTCCCGTGCATCGCTCTACGGCGGTCGAGATGTTGGAGCGGGGAGGTTTATTGACCGACTTTCCTAGCGGGACGAATCCGGATCGGCAGAATTTTATCCGGCGAAACCGGATCGTAGCCGGTTTGGCGGATACCACGATCGTTATTGAATCGGCGGAGAAAGGAGGCTCTTTGATCACGGCGGATATCGCTTTCTCGTATGGCCGGGATGTCTATGCCTTTCCGGGTCGGGTAACGGATATCAACTCTAAGGGATGTAATGGCTTAATCCGGCAGAATAAAGGAGGCTTGATCACTTGCGCTGACGATTTAATCATGGCGATGCGTTGGGATGTCGCTCAAAAGACAGACGCGTTACCGGTCCAAACCCAATTATTGTTTCCGGAGAACGAGGAGAGTGAACGGATCTTGTCGTTCTTGGAAATGCGAAAGGAATCTCATATCAATGAATTGTCCGTAGCCTTGAATCTTCCGGTACATCAATTATCTTCTCTGCTCTTTGAGTTGGAATTGGATGGAAAGATAAAATCGATGCCGGGAAGCATCTATAAACGAATGAAACCCCTATAAATAATTAAAGCCTGTCTCACGACAAGCCCTAACCAAACTTTGTTAACCTTAAATCTAATACTATTATGAAAAAACCACAATGCAAAGATAAGCTTGTAAAGCCCCTTTGTCAAGGGTTTTGAGTATAACTTGTGTTAAACAACATGCCTGCCCGGTATAAAAAATGTTTTTGAATTTGAAACTATACGGAATAGGCACAAAATCTTCTAAAATTAACAATTTGGATGTTGTTTGTAATCCTTGATCTGCACAGTGCTTGTATATATGGAGGAGGTTTATCCATACTAAAAAATCCTTGTAAGCGAACTTACAAGGATTTCTGGATTTGTGCGGCTGAAGGGACTCGAACCCCCACGCCGTGAAGCATCAGATCCTAAGTCTGACGTGGCTACCAATTACACCACAGCCGCATTGGAATCGTGTGCAAAGGTAATGCTTTTTTATAAACTTGCAAATATTTGCGTTGTTTTTTTAGCGAAACCTTATTTCTTCTCGGTCTCGGACAAGAGGTGGGTGATCGCCGCCTCGATAATCGTATCTTTACCTTTCTCGATATCTTCTTGGGTCATAGAAACCTTATATGTAGGATCGATACCGAATTCCGTATGCTGTTTGTTTACATCTAGCATGGGAGACGCAGAGAAACGGACACCCCAGCCGTTGGGCAACTCGGAGTTGAAGGGGAAGCCACTACCGCCTCCGGTGCGATCTCCCATCGTCGTTACATAAGGCATCATGCGTACTTTCTGCACGAAATCGTTGGCGGCGCTGTAGCAATGACGATTCGTTAAGACCACGACAGGGCGTAACCAGCGGATACGCTCGGAAGGTGAGAGATAAAGGGGATAAGGTTCGGAAAAGTCATCGTGCCCTTTACCCGTCTTATGTTGGATATAGCCGGTCAGTATCTTTTCCTCCAAGAAACGAGAAGCGATGCGATCGGCGTTTGATAACATGCCACCGCCATTATCCCGGATATCGAAGATCAAACCTTTGCAATCCTTGAATTGATAGAATATGTGATCCAAACCGCTTTCGCCGGCCGAACTGGAAAAGCTACCGTAATAAATATACCCGATCTGACCGTCACTCAATGTCGTGTATTTAAGCCCTCCGGCGATCGAGTAGTTCCTTCCGAGATAATTCTCTTGTACGTCTGAGTCGAAATTATCCGGATAATCGAGGTACCAATCCCAATAGCGGGACATATTGAAGGTGGATATCAAATTGGTATGCCCGTCTTTCAGCTCGTTTAGCATATCGCCTAATACGTCAAATAGGACGTATTGGTTCATCGTATCGCTTATCTGCGTCTTATAACGGTCGTGAACCTCGTTCCAATCAATGTCCTTGTATTCGAAGAAGCAGTAATTCTCATCCAATATTTTCCAAAGCGCCTCAAAGTTCTCCTGTGGGGAGGCCACGTATTCGTCCGATTTCTCACATCCGGTAAACAGGAATCCGAGAGATATACATATATATATAAGGTATCGTTTCATTTGATTTCCTTTTAATAATAAGCGCTTCTGAACCGCTGGGTATTCTTTAGGCGTTTTCCTCCGAAAGAGATGAATTCTTTCACGAGGCCGATCATAAAAGAGTGAGAGATTATATGAGACTGTATCCCATTGACATCTGTACGGTAAGAGCTGTTTAGGTAACCTGCCCGTATCGTAAAATTACAAACCGGGAAATCTACCGTGAAAAAGTTCTTCATGGCTAATTTATTATGGAAGGAATTGAATTGCACCACTCCCGAGGCATTCCCTAGGTTGAAGATCTCGTAATACGATTGCCCGTAATGGGGGGAGAATAAAACACCGGCGAAGGGGATCGTGAACTGGTAGCGTAGCGTCATGGGATATTCTTTGACGCGTAACTTATAGATCGCCATGGCGGAGATGTTCAAATCGATATCCGCTTTCGCCGAGGCCGGGTTATTTCCGTTGCGGGTATTGTATATAAAACCACCCATGCCATGCACGGCACCACCCGCCAGAAGCTTTAAATCCGGCAATACCGTGGGCAAATGATAATGGTAACCCAACGTATAATCGATAAAGCCCGCGAAATCCGTAGCGGTAGAGGCAGCATTATCCGTGCTAGCCAGATCGACGCTTATGATTTGCTGTCTGGATACCCGATAGTTTGCCAGCTGGACCCTCTTCATCCGTTCATTCATTACCCGTAATCCGGGGCCTGTATATTTCTTATCTTCCATGCTGGGAGATAAATAGGTGTCCATTAGGTTGTAGCTTCCTATACCGACCATGGTCCCGCTGTTGATAGACCAAGGGATCTCGTCTCCATCGGACTGGGCCTTGGCCAATGACGCGAGAAACAGCAGGAACAAACCAATCAAACAGGTGATAGCTTTCATAGGTTATTCGTCAAACAATTTCATCTGTCCCGTAATTTCATCGATAATATCCGTGGTACTCTGCCCGTCGTCAGTGTCGTTTCCCTCCTCATTGCCTTCGGTATCGTCTGATTCCGATGCGTTTTCGGAAGGGACGAAGCGATTCGGTTCCAGCTCATTGATTGTCTCGACCTCAAATGTAGAGATTCGTTTACCTTTGGCTTTGAAGCCTTTCACCGCGATAAATTCGTCGGCATCGAGGACGAGAGCCTCCCGGAAGGCGTCATGGCCTCCGAAGATCACCTCGATACGAGGATAGACCTCATCCGTAAGCAACATCAAGCGGTTCTTCGGATTCTCTCCTAGGAAATTCTGCTTCCGGGTGTTTACCTCCAGCAGGAATCGTTTGATATAATAATATTTCTGATCCGCATCGTATAATACGGCAGTCCATATCTTGCTCGGCTGGTATTTCTCGATGACCATGATATTGGACTCGTAGTGATTGCTAAGGTCAAAATTCGTGACGTAGAAATCGCCGTTCGGCAGGATCACCAATATCTGATCGTTGCTATGGAACTCGCCTAGCTCTTCTCCCCGCCCATCGTAATTTAACCGGAGTACGTCCCAGTCGAACCATACTTCCCGGCCTCCCAAGGTGGAAGAGCCTTTCTGCTTGAGGCTGATCTTGTGCACTTCCGCTTTCGTCAGGATATTACCTTGAGAACCCCGTCCCTTAATGGCTATCTCGCTGAAGTTCTTTTCGAAGACGAGTAGTTTCTGCCGGGGTTTGGGTTTCAGGATTACCTTGACGGTCTCCGCCTCTCCGTTCGGGTTTGC
The DNA here is from genome assembly GCF_056640955.1 of Parabacteroides sp. KHUB-02. Lineage (NCBI taxonomy): Bacteria > Pseudomonadati > Bacteroidota > Bacteroidia > Bacteroidales > Tannerellaceae > Parabacteroides > Parabacteroides sp. KHUB-02. The sequence goes on from NZ_JBWQEV010000001.1 coordinate 4,024,957, forward strand.
GCTGAAGTAAAGGACACGGGAGTTTTCCGTACCTTTGGTCAGGTCGTATTCCCGATCGCGTGTAGCGCCTGTGACGGCGAAGCGTTTGATGTAATTATATCCGAACTTACCGTCCCGGTATATGACGTTGTAAATCGTCCGGTTGTCGTTACGCTTAAATACGTTGACATATAGAATATCCTTACCGATAAAGATCTTATCCGCTACCTTGACGATCTTATAAGTACCGTTGCGATAGAAGATAATGACATCGTCTATATCCGAGCAGTTACATATGAACTCGTCCTTTTTCAGTCCCATGCCGATGAAACCTTCTTGACGGTTGATATACAATTTCTCGTTCGCCTCTACGACCTTGGTCGCCTCGATCGTGTCGAAATTGCGTATCACGGTATGGCGAGGGTAAGCCTTGCCGTATTTCTCTTTCAGCATGGTAAACCAATCGATGGTATAGTCGACGATATGTTCCAGCTTATCGTTGATCTTGGCGATTTGTTCCAAGGTCTGGGCAATGAACTCGTTACTCTTGTCGGAGTTGAACTTTAAGATACGTCCCATCTTGATCTCCATGAGTTTCAGTATATCGTCCCGGGTAACCTCACGGATAAATCGGGGCTTGAACGGCTCTAAACGAAGGTCGATATGGGATATCGCCTCGTCCATGTTCTTGGCGTTCTCGAATTCCGGATCTTTATAAATACGTTCCTCGATAAATATCTTTTCAAGGGAGGCGAAGAACAGGGCCTCCTCTTGCTCTTGTTTCTGGATCTTGAGCTCTTCCCGTAAAAGCTCCAGCGTACGATCCGTAGAGTGGCGAAGCACATCGCTGACCGTAAGGAAATGCGGCTTGTCCTCCTTGATCACGCAACAGTTCGGGGAGATACTGATCTCACAATCCGTAAAGGCGTATAAAGCATCGATGGTCTTGTCTGAAGAGACCCCCGGAGCGAGATGCACCAAGATCTCTACATCCTTGGCGGTATTATCGTCTACCTTCTTGATCTTGATCTTTCCTTTATCGTTCGCTTTTAGGATGGACTCGATCACGGTAGAGGTTGTTTTTCCATACGGGATCTCCGAGATCACCAATGTCTTATTATCGAGCTTGCCGATTTTTGCACGGACTTTCACCGATCCACCCCGTTCTCCATCATTATATTTGGCTATGTCGATAGAGCCTCCTGTCTGGAAATCCGGATATAACGCGAATTCCTCTCCCCGTAGATAGGCGATGGAAGCATCTAATAACTCATTGAAATTATGAGGGAGTATCTTGGAAGACAGGCCTACGGCGATACCTTCCACGCCCTGTGCCAGCAATAAAGGGAATTTTACCGGTAAGGTAACCGGTTCCTTATTACGCCCGTCGTAAGAAAGCTGCCAAAGGGTTGTCTTGGGATTGAATACGGTCTCCAAGGCAAACTTGGAAAGGCGAGCCTCTATATAACGAGGAGCGGCGGCTCCGTCTCCCGTCAGGATATTACCCCAGTTTCCTTGGCAATCGATCAACAGATCTTTTTGTCCCAATTGCACCAAGGCATCTCCGATAGAGGCATCTCCGTGAGGGTGGAACTGCATCGTATGACCTACGATATTCGCGACCTTGTTATACCGCCCGTCATCCAACCTTCTCATGGAGTGCAGGATACGTCGTTGTACGGGTTTCAGTCCATCGTTGATATGCGGAACGGCCCGTTCCAAGATCACATAAGAAGCGTAGTCTAGGAACCAGTTTTGGTACATCCCAGACAAATGATAGGTCGTGACACGTGTATCCCCTTTCCCCGGGACTTTATAGTCGGAATGGGTATTCGCCTCTTCCTCCGTAGTCTCGTTATCTTGGGTATCACTATTTATATCCTCAATTTCCTCGTTTTCCTTATCCTCGATATAATCGTCTTCTTTATCTTCCGGTCTCATAAAATCCAGTTCTTTCTACACAACGCTATTACGCCAAATTGCTAACAGGGTGTAAATATAGCAAATATTCGGCAGTTTTTATAAGAATGAGGCTTTTACGAGAGTGAGTTTGCGTTAAATAAAGAGATTTTATAAAATAAATATTTAGGTGGTAGGGGTTTTTCAGAATCTTTTGTCTTATCAATAACAATTGATATTTACATATAAAAGAATATGATATGAAGAAGCTGATTTTATTTGTGTTATGCGCTTTGAGTGGCTTGATGGTGAGCGCTCAATCACGCTGGGGGATTACTCCGGAGGGTGGATTTGCCGCGGTTAATCGTGTTGGAATGGGCTCTAGCTGGCGTGCGGGGGTTAAGGTAGGCGTTGGTGTATCTTACCAGTTTGAACCGGGATGGATTGGATTGAAATCCGGTTTATATTATGCGAATAGAGGGTATTCGTTGGGAGATTATCCGAGAACGACGGAGTCTGCCACGTATGTCTTGAAAGAGATGATGACCGGTGGTATCACGCAACATTTTTTGCAATTGCCCGTGATGGCTGATTTCTCATGGAAAGTGTCGAAAGAGGTACGTATGCATTTAGCGGTCGGTATGTATGCCGGTGTATCTGTCAAGAATGATACGAATTGGGGATCTTCGTTTACGATGGGGTATTCGAAGGAGCCGCAGGCGCTTGGTAAATATGTCAAATCTACTGGCCTAGGGTATAGTTATGGTTATGGCCATTCGGGATATGATGAGGCTGAAAACGCCGATCATCCATTTCGAGACGTGAATTCTTTTGATTGGGGATTGACAACTTCTTTTGGTATAGAGGTGAATAACTGGGTGATGAATCTGGGGTATGATCTCTCTCTAGGTGATGAGGGCGGTAACTATAAGATCGATGGCGATAATTTCTCTCTGTATGAGGTAAGAAGTGTCGGTGCCAATTACAATACGATGAGTCTGACGGTTGGGTATAAGTTCAAGCTTTAACGGCAAATCACTCATAGGATACGAATCTGACGAATATTCGGTGTCTTTTTTTAATAGATATGCAGCTTTTGAGATTGTTTGATCATCTATAACTTATAGAAACTTAAATAAATAAGATATTATGAGAATCATCAATCCGATAGGTGGGATCATCCTGCTTTTTGTCTTGCTGGGCACTCTGGGGTGTAGCGAGGACTCATTTCAAGATGAGGCTAAGCCGGTGATTTGTCCTAGTGTTGTTTATCCGGAGGGAGCTAGATTGGCGCGAGTTTGGTACGGTGCGGGTATTTCCTCTCCTCAGAGTCTAGCGAAGGAATATGTGTACGATGAGTCGGGACGTATCTCCAAGGTATTACATCCATTGAATACGGAGGATGGAGAAGGATACTTGATTGGCTACGTTGAATATGTTTATGACGAGTGGGGTTTTTTGTCTAAAGAAGTTTACTTCAACAGAAACCTAGATCAGACGTATCATAATTTGTCTACGCTTCATTATAAGTATGATGAGCAAGGTCGGAAAATAAAGGAGATTACTGAATATCCGGTTATTGGCAAGAGCAAGGTGACAGTCTTTTCTTATAAGAATAATCTTCTGGAACGGAAAGTTGAGTACGACGAACTCGGCCGGAAGCTTACTTATACGGACTATGAGTACGATGAGACAGGGTTGTTGACAAAAGAAACGATTCGTGATCCCGAAACGTCCGAGGTTCTCCGATATAGCGAGTATCGCAATGAGAACGGATTGAACATGGAGATCATGGTTTATGCCGACCTTCCGACAGAAAAAGAATCCATAGAGCTTCGTCGGATCACGAAGTCCTATGATCAGAATGGCAATCTGCTTCAATTAGTCTCTGAAGAATTGGCTTCTTCTAGCTCCCAGTCGAGTTTCTCGGAGTCCTATGAGTATATTTGAAGGCGTTCGTGATGACTTTATTCGATATGGAATGTCATCACGAATGTTTTTTCCTTCGTATAGGGTGCCTATTCGTCCAATCCTTGTTCGTTCGGATTTCCGGTCTTCATGAAATACCCTTATACAATAAGACCCCTTCCGTAGTTGTTCTCACTCCTTGTACTTTTTCTCCGGTAATTTGAAAATTCTTTTAGTTCTTATGGTTTTCTATATTTGCCATAAATATAACAAAAAATGCAGAGCGTAGCGTCGGGATTAAAAGCAAAAGTGGGTTTCTCTTAGAGGTAACAAAAGTTTCATACTGAGGAAACTTTAGTTTCCCTATAGAGAAACAAAAGTTTTCCGCTTATTAAACTTTTGTTTTCATATGGAAAAACTTTTGTTTTTTAGGCTAAATGTCTTTTCCTGATTTATCTAGACACTTTTTTTGTTTATAAACGTAATCAGTAGACAGTAGTTATAAAGTAATACTGATATAGTAGTCACTTCTTTTAACTTCATACTGATAACATAGACACATTACCTCTGGGCCGAACAGAGCCCTTCTGAGAGATTAGTTGTTCGGCTTTGCAAAGCTATCGTATCCATCTCTTTCTCGTTACTTTTCACGGGTTTTCTTTTATTCCGCCACATTTTTATTTGCGTTTCCTTCTCCCCGTGCACTATGCCCGGGGTTTTATAACCGACACTCATGTGCGGTCGGCGGTAGTTGTAGAAGTAGATGTAGCGCTCTATCACGCTCGCGGCACGCTCGATGGTCTCGAACAGCCCTTGCCTATAGAGGCGTTCCACTTTAATTATCCCATTGATACGTTCCGCCACGGCATTGTCCGTGGGCTTGTAGTCTTCCGTCATGCTGATGGCAATGCCATGCCGCCGAAGGCGCTCCACGTACGCGTCGCAACAATACTGCACGCCACGGTCAGAGTGGTGTATCAGGCCCTCCAGATTTTCACTCCCTGTCATCTCAACGGCCTGGTCTATGGCCTGCCGCAACGCCTCAAGCGTGGCTGAGGCACGCAAGCTATCAGCCAGTACCCATCCCACTATCTTATGGGAATAAGCATCCGTGACCAGATGCAGGTAACAGACGTCTCCGCCGGCAAGCGGTATATAGGTAATATCGCTAACCCACAGTTGATTGGGAGAGGTTGGGACAAAGCCCTTTATCAAGTTCTTCCACTTATGGTAACGATGGTTGGAATTGGTTGTGCCCCTGGCTTTGCGCGGAGGAAGCATCAGGCGGTGTCGACGAAGCAGCGTGTAGAAGCTGTCGCGACCGGGCATGAACCTCTCTCCGAAGAGGGCGGTGAGCATGATCCACAGCTTGTAACCACCGATACCGGGATCCTCGCCACGTATCTCACGTACGGTATCCAGCATGAGACGTTCATTCTTCACATGGCTCCCTATGTCAGCCTTGGACTGGTAATAGGCTTGACGACAATGGCCAAACAGACGGCAGGCTGGCGCTACTTTCATCTTGCGAAGCCTGACCAGTTCCGTTACTATTTGGCCCCAGGTTTTTTTCTGATGGGAATGTTAAAATACTCTTCCGCACGCGTGATCATTAAATCACGGGCCTCGGTTTCCAACCGGGAGAAGGCAAGGGCCTTCTCCAACTCCTTAACACGCTTCTTGAGTCGCGCGTTTTCATCATGGTAATCCTCTTTGCTTCGATCGCTCATATCCGTAGGGGCTTGACACGGAGCCAAAGATACCTCTTTTACCACTGATTCATACTTCGCCAGCCATTTATTTAACAAAGTTATCCCACTAATACCATGTTGTTTGCAAAAACTGGTTTTGCTCATGCCGGATTGATAATAAGAATGAAGAAGATGCAATTTCTCTTCTTCGCTGTAATGCTCATGTTTTTTGCGCATAATAATTACACATTTTATTGTTATTGAATGTGTCTACCTATATCAGCATAAGACAAAAAAACTATAAATGACTAGATGTTAATATTTTATCCGTGTTGAAAGGAGATCGGATAATGCTATATGTGAGTGTAGAGGATCGTTGTGTTAGGTGATGGAAAAGTGGTAAATAGCGGTAAATAGTGGTAGATAGAGCTAGATAATTGTAGATGTTTTTTATCTACCACCATGGATTAAGTATCCTAAGACCAGATGATTGCAGGGATAGTTGTAGATGTTGTAGCAAATGGGCTTGTAAATTATATGGGAGAATTGAAAGTCAAAGCGATAAACAAATGACTTTCAATTCTCCATTTTACAATTAAATGGTATAATATTGTTCCCATCCTTTGCGAGGCGGTAAACCACACAGCATCTTATTCGCTTCCGGATCGTTCGTGATCTGTTTCGTGTCACGATCGAAGACGAGCTTGCGGTTCAAGCGCTGGCTTAATACGCCGAGACAGAATACCTGACTTAATGGGCCTGCGATAGAGAACGGTGAACGGGTTTCCTCCTTACCCATACAACTTAGCAGGAAGTTCGCGAAATGGTTAGACGGGCTTTTCGGCACTTCCGGTAAGCGGGATTCCATCTCTTTCGCTTTCTCATCCGGGATGATAGATAAGGTACTTCCATGAGAACCACCCTTGAAGGTTAATTCTTTCGAATAGATTTCCTTGCCCGGGTTCAACTTCGCCGGTTGTATCTTGCCGCCGGCTACGGTCGGGATATTCGGGTCGAGTTCGGAAACACCGTAACCTTCCGGGACAGAGGGGATATTGTCCAGTCCATCGTACCAAGTGATATCCACGGCTGGCATATTCCCTCTTTCCGGGAATTTAAACAGAAGGGTGGACGACATCGGGAAGAAGAACGGGTTATGGTCTTTCAAATAAAGCGGATTTATTTCTGTAGGCAATCCTAAATCTAGGAATTCATGTGCCGTATCCAAAATATGCGCTCCCCAGTCTCCTAAGACACCCATTCCGAAGTCGTACCAACAACGCCATTGTCCCAAATGGTAGTCATGGTTGTAATCATGATATTGAGCTACGCCGATCCATGTGTCCCAATCCATCGTCTCGGGAACCGGTTCTCCCATAGGCATATGCCTAATATTCGGGTTCCATCCGTGCCAGCGACGCGGATTATTCATATGGGCGGTAATGGCGGTAACATCCTTGATAATACCGGCCTCTTTCCATGCCTTGAATTGGAAATAGTTCGCCTCGGAATGTCCTTGGTTACCCATTTGGGTGACAACGCCGTATTTCTTCGCTCCACGCATCATGATCTCTATTTCTTGGAACGTGCGGGCCATCGGTTTCTCTACATATACATGTTTGCCGTGCGCCATCGCCTCGATCGTGATCGGGAAGTGGGAATGATCCGGCACGCCTACGCTTACGGCATCGATCTTGTCCGCCATCCGGTCGAACATCGTGCGGAAGTCCTGAAAACGGGCCGCTTTCGGGAACATGTTGATAATCTCTTGCGTGTGAGGGGCTCCCATGTCCACGTCGCAGAGAGCTACCACGTTACACAGACCTGTGTTATACAATTCCTTGGCGATCTCGCCCCCTCGTTGCCCGATGCCGATGAACGCTATATTTACCCGGTCATTAGCGCTGATTAGCGGGGAAGTAGGTAGAACACGTCCGTGGGCGGGTGTCCAGAACGACGGGATGGCCGATACTGCCGATAAGGCTAGCGCTCGCTTAAGGAACGAGCGGCGTGAGATTTCTTCTGATTTCATGGTATTATCTTGTTTAAATTATACTGTTTGCGCAAACACTAATGATTTACGTCGTAAATATACAAAACTTTCTATAGTTACGGAAAAAATCATTTACTTTGTAACCTCATAAAGGAGACCATGTGCTAATGTGCCACTCAGGCGGGTCTCCGATGGACTTATCATTGGCACATTGGCATATTAACAAAATTGGCAAATTATTAGATTATGGCACAAGAAGATGTATTTAAGAAATTAGTTTCACACTGTAAGGAGTATGGTTTCGTATTTCCCTCCTCAGAGATTTATGACGGTTTGGGAGCGGTATACGATTATGGCCAGTATGGTGTTGAGTTAAAGAACAATATAAAGAAATATTGGTGGGATAGCATGACTTTGCTGCATGAGAATGTGGTGGGTATTGATTCCGCTATTTTTATGCACCCTACTATCTGGAAAGCTTCCGGCCATGTTGACGCTTTTAATGATCCGTTGATCGATAACAAGGACTCGAAGAAACGTTACCGTGCGGACGTTTTGATCGAAGACCATTTGGGCAAGATCGAGGAGAAAATGAATAAGGAAGTGGCGAAAGCCGCAAAGAAATTCGGTGACGCTTTCGATGAGGCTAAATTCCGTGAGACGAATCCTCGTGTATTGGAGCATCAAGCGAAATGGAATGAGATCCATGAGCGTTATAGCAAGGCGATGAACGAGTCTAACTTCGAGGATCTTCGCCAATTGATCTTGGATTGCGAGATCGTTTGCCCGATTTCCGGAACTCGTAACTGGACGGAGGTTCGCCAGTTTAACTTGATGTTCTCTACGGATATGGGTTCTACCGCTGATGGAGCGACTAAGATTTATCTTCGTCCGGAGACGGCCCAAGGTATTTTCGTGAACTTCTTGAATGTGCAGAAGACTGGCCGTATGAAGATCCCGTTCGGTATCGCCCAGATCGGTAAGGCGTTCCGTAATGAGATCGTGGCTCGTCAGTTTATCTTCCGTATGCGTGAGTTCGAGCAAATGGAGATGCAATTCTTCGTTCGTCCGGGTGAGGAGATCGAGTGGTTCAAGAAATGGAAGTCTACTCGCTTGAAATGGCATCAAGCCCTAGGTTTGGGCGATGAGAAGTATCGCTATCACGATCATGAGAAATTGGCTCACTACGCTAACGCGGCTACGGATATCGAGTTCGAGATGCCGTTCGGATTTAAGGAAGTGGAAGGTATTCACAGCCGTACGAACTTCGACTTAAGCCAGCATGAGAAATTCTCCGGCAAGAAGATACAGTATTTCGATCCGGAATTGAACCAGAGCTATACGCCGTATGTAATCGAGACCTCGATCGGTGTAGACCGTGTGTTCTTGAGCATCATGGCGGGTTCTTACTGCGAGGAGACGTTGGCGAATGGCGAGAGCCGTGTGGTATTGAAGTTGCCCGCAGCCTTGGCTCCGATCAAATTGGCCGTATTGCCATTGGTGAAGAAAGATGGCCTGCCCGAGAAAGCTGAGGAGATTATAAATATGTTGCGTTTCGACTTCCGTTGCCAATACGACGAGAAGGATTCTATTGGTAAGCGTTATCGCCGTCAAGATGCGATCGGTACCCCGTATTGTATTACGGTAGACCATGACACCTTGAAGGATAATTGCGTAACGATCCGTTTCCGTGACACGATGGAGCAAGAGCGCGTAAGCATCGATAAGCTTCACGATATTATCACGGAGAAGGTGAGCATGAAGAATTTATTGAAAAAGGTAATAGAGTAAACGAATGAAGAAGTACTGGCATATCGCGTTGATGTTGTTTTGCGTGCTCATGATCACCTCTTGTGGGGATGATGATGAGGCACTAGAGGTGGATGAGGTTTGGAAGGTCCAGAATGAGGAGGCTTTTCAAGCCCAGATGCTGGTTCCGGGTTTCGAGCAATTGAGTTCTCAAAGTAATGCCGGATTTATTCTTTATAAGGTCTTGAAGACTGGGGAGAGTAAGGAGCCGATTTATTATACGAGCAAGGTGGAATGTTATTATAAAGGGACGTTTATTGATGGAACGGTTTTTGATGATAAATCGTTTGAGGCAGGTGCCCCTGCCGAGCTTACTGTCTCTGATATGGTAGATGGTTTTGCTACAGCGTTACAGAATATGCACCCAGGAGATCGTTGGGAGATTTGGATTCCTCAACAGATGGGATACGGTTCGGCTGGAAGGAGTGCTTCGGGAAGTGTCATAATAAAGCCTTATACGACTTTGATCTTTGATTTGGAAGTTACAAGGATTGTCAAAGAGTAGGTTCTTTCATTAAGAATAATTACGGCCGCCTCTTTTTAGGGGTGGCCGTTTTTTTATAGTTATATGTAAATCTAGGGAAGCAAACCCCTATAAACAATTAAAGCCTGTCTCACGACAAGCCCTAACCAAACTTTGTTAACCTTAAATCTAATACTATTATGAAAAAACCACAATGCAAAGATACGTTCGTCAAGACCATTTGTCAAGTCTTTAGTGACTAATATATGTTAAGTAACATATCGATGCTTGCCAAAAAGTGTTACACAGCACAAAACTCTATATATTACAATCAAAATCTTCTAATTTTAACGATGATTAGGTCCCTTTTATAGGACTGCTAAAGGGAAAGACGTTCTTTGAGTAGCTTATAGCCAGCGCTACTGGCACGAAGATAGGTTCCATCCTTTAATCGTACTTGATAGGTTTCTTTTCCGAATAGTTCTACTCGCAATATCTGTTCCGTATTAACGATATAAGAGCGATGTATACGAACGAACTCCGGAGAAGGAAGGCTTCGCTCGAAATACTTCATGGTTTGCTCCTTTACGTGCTGACCGGAAGTGGTGAATAAGGTCACATAGTCGCCACATGCTTGCAAATAGAATATCTCTTTTATCGGGATGATATGAATACGTGTCCCGTCTTTTACGGATATACGATCTAGAATCTCCTCCGGAACGGTAGCCGGAGGAGGTGCCGTCTTTTCCTCCATTTGTCTCACGATAGGTTCCGCCTCACTCTTTCTTTCCCGACTGGCATACCATTGGGATAGAATGATCCATGCCATTAGGCCGAACAGGAATCGAAAAGGAATCGTGATCGAGAATTCCTCCCAATCTTCCAATCCGAATATTTGTAGCAAGATCGAGCATCCGGCTATGCAAGCGATTTGTACGAGTACGGCGAAAGCCACTCGTGCTTGCATGATATGTAACGTACATTGTACATACCAAAGATAATATCCCGCTACGGCGAACAATGCGATGGAAAGTAAGCTATCGACCAAAGTGATGCTCAACGGAAGATCGCCATAAAGAGTTAATAATGCGCATTGGATCGCTATGGCTAAAAATAATAATAGGCTTCCCAGCCCTTTATGTAATATGGATGTTGTAATAGGATGTTCTTGCATGATGAGTTTAGTCTCTTAGTTCAAGGCCGCTGAACGACAAGTCTCCACATATATACAACGTGTGCGTCATGTCGGTTGCTTCTGTCAGTTCCCTCATATCTTGGCATCCAGCCAAGAAAGAACCAACCTTTAGACGAACCAGCCATCCTTTAGGGACATATATTACTACGCCGCTGAAGGAGCTATCTATGTTTATGATGGTTTCATCAGCCTCTAATGTTGTTTTTTTAAGATCGAGGATCACGTTGCCGAAAGATACGTCTATGTCCGCCCCCTTGAATACGGGGTCCAGTACGATGTGCCTTACCGAGTTGAAAGTGGTGTCAACCGATACGAAACCGTTATCTGTCTCGTAGTTGATCTCATCGTTAGGCTTTCGGTGCCCGAAAGGGGGATGGTTAAAGGGACGTTTATGCTTTTTCGTGCGGATAGAATCTTTCCGCTTCAGCATGATGACCAATCCTAACAGGATTAATCCTAACGGCCAATATACACGTAAGAAATCGTTCGTGATCCAATTTAACTGCGGGAAAAGGAAATAGACTCCCACGCCCACGAGGAGCATACCTCCTACCGGATTACGGTGGAAAATCATAAAGATGCCCGACACGACAAGCAGCATCGGCCAAGATACAAGCAAGTCAAATAAGGATGGATCTATCATTCCTAGATTCCGCAGTAAAAATAATATACCGACAATGATAAATAAGGTAGCGATCAGATACCCGTTTGTCCTCTTCTCTTTAAAATCGATGTCATAATCTTTCATATCCATAAGTTCCATTTTTTTGTTTTTTATCAAATGTACGGGTTCGTCATTCTATACACAAGTAAATACCGCTGATTTCTATACGAGTATCGGTAAATAACCGAATAATCCCGATTAAAAAAGCCTTTAGTTTGTAAGAAACGTGAATTTGACACCAAAACTTGATAAAAAAACTAGTTTGATAAGATTAGTTGATAATTAAGGAATATCTTTGTCTTTACAACTGCAATAGAGGAATGTAGGGAATGATACGAAATATTATAAATTTAAAGGCAATAATACTTTATTTTGGATTGATTTTATGCTTGATAGCCGGTATGCCGACTCCGGCTTATGGGAGTTTTTCATATCCGGTCAAGGATGAATCGTATGTATTGGTAATAAATTCATATGTGGATGGCGAACGCTGGTCTGGCAATTTATTAAACATGATCTCGAAGTTCGCTACCCCGGAGGAGTACACCCTCCGGATAGATCATATGAGCGTGATGTTGGTTGATAAGCCAGAGAAATTAAAAGAGAAGCAAGAGGCCTTCTTTGAAGTTAATAAGAAGAAGCCGGATGGAATTATCTACTTAGGCGTAAATGGATGGGCTTTTATGCGGGATAAGATCCGGGAGAAATGGGGGGATATTCCCACTCTGGTCTGTTCGGAAACGGGTGAAATGGCAGAAGATGAATGTTATTTTAATCAGCGGCATTCCTCTGATAGGGTGATCCCTTTACAAGAGGCGGTTAAGGGGTATAACGCTACGGGCTTGGTTATCCCTTATTATGTTAAAGGTTCGATCGACTTGGTTAAGGAATTAATCCCGGGTTTGAGACGTCTGATTTTCATATCCGACAGACGTTATGTTTCCACATGGCTCCGGGATGAGATGGAGAAACATATGGAAACTTCTTTCCCTGAGGGGAAAGTGGATTTTTATACGGAGGGTTCTTGCTCCATGGATAGTTTAATGGCGGTTCTGTCGGAGAAAGACCCACATCGAGCGACGGCCGTGATGTATTACTCGTGGATTACCGAGAAACCTTTCTTGAATCACTCGTTATTATATAGTACTTTGTATCAAGGTATAAACGGCATTTCTAGGCATCCTGTTTTTTCTTTATATGATATGGGCGTGGAAGAAGGATATACGATTGGTGGATATTATAATAGCGCTAAAACGATTGAGACTGCTCTAATCCCCTTGCTACAACAAGTTTATAACGGTGAAGATATGGGCAAGATTCCGGTTTCGACGGTAAATGATCCTCATAAATATTTGAATTATGCTTCGTTGATAAGTGTGATATCTAATGAAGATAATTTCCCGCGTGATGCGATCTACTTGAATGCACCTCCCTCTTTCTTGGAAAAATATTGGATGCAACTGTTAGGCTTTCTGATATTCTTTCTGGTAGTAGTGTTTTTAGCGTGGCATTACGTGTATCGTTCTAAGCAAAAGATGAAGGAAGTAGAGTTGAGGTTATTGTCCCGTTACCGTGATTTATTTAATAATATGCCATTACCTTATATACGGCAGCGACTGATTCGGGAAGGTACGCAAATCGATGTGCAGGTTTTAGATGTGAACCATGCTTTCGAGGAGAAAATCGCTCCTAAAGATTTTGTGGTAAATAAGCGTGGAAAAGAGATCGCAAATTTGATTGGCGGGAGTTATCCTTTGCTCCTATCGGCAGTGCCTACGGTTTTAGAGAGTGGAAAATCCTTCACTTATGAGTATTATTTTGAGCCGACAGGGCTTTACTATACGATTATCATCATGCCTACCTCGGAAGAGAATGTAGTTGACGCGTTTTTTATTGATATTACGGATATCCATAAATTCCAGACGCATTTGAAAGCCATGAATCATAAGCTGGCTATGGCGTTAGAGGCGGCAGATCTTTTACCGTGGCGATATAATCTGGCTGAAGGGAAGATTATCTATGAGTCGAAAGTACATCCGGGAGATAATATAGAGACAGCGGAGGTGCATACCCATGAGGTTTCGTTGAAGGAATATTTCAGCAAGATACACCCGTCTTTCAGGGCTTGCGTGGAAAAGGCTTTCGATGATTTGTGTAATGGGAAAATAAAGAAAGTACGAAAAGAATATTGTCTGGAGCGGTTGATTCCGGGAGAAGATCGCCATGAGTGGGAGGAGATACAGGTAATGGTCGAATATGATGCTTCCGGTAAACCGAAAGCGTTGATCGGGTCTACGATATCTATTACCGAGCGTAAGCAATTGGAACATGACCTTCGAATGGCTAGGGATAAGGCGGAAGAGTCGAATAAATTGAAATCAGCGTTTTTAGCAAATATGAGCCATGAGATACGTACACCGTTAAATGCGATAGTAGGTTTCTCTAATATCCTTGCCTCGACCGATGACCTTGAGGATAAGAAGGAATTCGCTGATATTATCGAGAATAATAATTCCCTATTGTTGCAGTTGATAAACGATATCTTGGATTTGTCAAAGATTGAGGCGGGTACCTTGGAGTTTACTTATGACTATGTGGATATTAACGCTGTATTGAGGGATTTGGAGCAATCGGCTCATTTGAAGAATAAGAATCCGGATGTACAGATCTTATTTAAGGATTATCTGGAGCCTTGCGTGATTTATACGGATCGAAATCGTCTGTCTCAACTGATGATCAATCTGTTGAACAATGCCATGAAATTTACGCAGGCAGGATCGATCTTATTTGGCTATAAGTTGAAGGATGATAATACGTTGTGGTTCTATGTAGAGGATACCGGCTGCGGAATCCCGGAGAATAAGCGGAAAGATATTTTCGGACGTTTTGTAAAACTGAATACTTTCGCTCAAGGAACAGGACTGGGTTTAAGCATCTGTGAGATGATTGTTACCCAGATGAAAGGAACGATCGGGGTTGATTCTATGGAAGGGAAAGGCTCTAAGTTCTGGTTTACATTGCCTTTTCAGCCGAAGAAAGAATTATTTCCTAGTGAAGAGCAGAAGCCTGTTACTTTGGAGAAGATCGCCCGAAGTGAGGTTACGATCTTGATCGCTGAGGACAATTCCAGTAATTATCGCCTGTTTGAGTCTATATTGAAGCCTGAATATAAATTGATTCATGCATGGAATGGAAAGGAGGCTGTGGAGCTATTTCATCAGCACAAACCGCAGTTGATCTTGATGGATATAAAGATGCCGGTCATGGATGGATACGAGGCTACCGCAGAGATTCGTAAGGTTTCTTCCAACGTACCTATAATTGCGGTGACGGCTTACGCTTTCGCCCAAGATGAGCAGCGGATTATTAAAAGTGGATTTGATGCCTATACGGCGAAACCGATTAATGGGAAGGTCTTAAAGGACAAGATATCGACTTTATTGACGCATCGGATTATTCTGATGTAATCGAAGGGCTTTGCGGGAAGCAGACCTCATAAAACAATTAAAGCCTGTCTCACGACAAGCCCTAACCAAACTTTGTTAACCTTAAATCTAATACTATTATGAAAAAACCACGATGCAAATATACGGAGTTACCGCTATTTGTCAATAGATTAAGTGCTAAATTGTGTTTTGTAACATGTAATAAAATCTAATAGGAACTTATGCCTCATTGAAATCTTTCGATAGAGTCGCATATATTCTTTATACCTCCCTCTTTTTGGATCATCTCGCCTATATGAGCGGCATTTTTCTTATAAAGCGGATTGGTGACCAGATCACAAACCTTGCGTTCGATCTCCTGCTCGCTCGCTTTCGCTATCTTAACCCCTTCCGGCCCTAACCCTAATTGGTGGATTCGATAGGACCAATAGGGTTGATCGATAATCAACGGAGTGATTAATTGGGGCTTTCCCGCCCTTCCTACGCTATGGGTCGTGCCGCAACCTCCATGATGGATAACGCCGTCGCAGTGCGGGAATATCAAATTATGCGGAACCGGCTGCTTCATTAAGAATAAATGTTTATCCGCTTGTAAGGTGATTCCTGTCTTTGCCCAACCGGAACCGATGATGAGCCGATAATCATGTTTCTTGCAAATATCGACCAAGGCTTTGCTGAAACGGTTACCATCCTTGGAACTACAACTCCCGAGGGTAAAAAAGATAATAGGGCTTTGAGCGCTGTCGACGAATGATATCATTTCCTCGTAAGCCTTCTCATCATATTGAAAAGTGTCATTGAAGCAATAGCCTCCGATCGACCATTCGAACGTCCAGTCCGGATCTATGTTTCCTAGGTGCTGGCTGAAAAGCAAGTAATTATATGAACGCTCTCCCGCGTGATAGCCAAAATTGCGGATCGGAGCGAGTCCGTATTTAGCCCGGTTCTTGTTGATCGTGTCTTTGACCATGAAATTGGTCATCTGGTTCATCAACTTCCATAGGATGGCAGGGGTGATGATCGGGTTGGGTTTGGGAAATGGCAATACGGCCGGGGGAATCTTCTTACCCGGCAAGAACGGGGCGTAGGCGGTACGTATCAAGGGCTTCTTGCAATACTCGGCGATACTTGCGACAGCAAATTCCGAGTTGGTCGATACTAAAATATCATGCTCTTTTAGTAGGGGAATCAATTGATCGAACTGTTTATCGATCACGTTCCTCATCCATTTAAGGAATGGCCGGAATTTATGTGAGTTTTGCGCTGCGCTATCGATCATGCCGCCGATATCGTCAAACTGCTGCAATACGTATTTAAATCCGTAGGGTTTAACGGTCTCCTCGAATATTTGAGGGAGATTGATGGTCACCTTATGGCCACGTCTTTCCAATTCGGCCGCTATGGCCAAATAAGGAAGGACGTCGCCTTGTGAGCCTCTGGTTACTAATAGTATTTTCATGCTACGTTTATTTATGGGCTATGAGGGTCTTGTTTACCGGATATTCAGTTGACGCAAACGCTCGATGTCCAGATGGTATTTGGCTTCCATCGTTTGTAGTTTCTGCTCATTGATGGCTAAGGGATGATTCAATCGTTTCGTTTCCCGGTATCCTTTATATACGGAGCGAATCATTTTACATGGATTGAAAATGACAGATGAGGTGATCCAGCAGCCGTGCGTACACCAACAGTTGGCTTTATACCCATGTCCGATAGCGGCTATTTCCTGTTTCATCGCTTCGCTATTCATCACTTTACTTATATCGCAACCATATTCTTTTATATTTCCGAGCGGTTCCCGTAGCTCGCAGGCACGAAAACGTCCGTCGTAGTCGATTACCAAGGTAGTCTCTCCGGCCGTACAATCCATCCCCCAAGGGGTCGGGTGATCTATGTTGCTGGCACGTACATTATATAAGGTACGTATAAGGCCGAGATAGAAGAAGCGTGTGATCGGTTTCCTTAAGCCGGTGGTATCCGCTACCATCCGATCCGCATAAGCTGAATAGATAGGGGATATGTCATCTTGTATTTTGCGTAGCGTTGACTCGGTTAGGATTTTCACGCCATCGTCACGGGTCATGCCTCTGGCGGCCTCAATCGTATGTGTGGAGGTACGGAAACGTCCGTATACCCAAGTCATGAAGTCTTCTACCTGGTCTATATTGTATTTCGTGATAACGGTTGCTATATTTTTCAGGACCTTGCCGTCGTCTCCGAAATTCTCCTGTATCTTACGCAGGGTTTCCAGTGCCTTATAGAAGTTTCCCTGTACGCCTCTCTGTGTATCGTGGGTCGTACCGAAACCATCCAAGGAAAGGCTTACGTTAATATTACAATCCGGGCAGTTCTGGCGGAACCGTTTTACCCATTCGACGATCCGGTCTGGTTTTAAGCCGTTCGTAGGGATGTTCACATCTTTGATATGGTTGTTTTTGTAGAATAACTCCAATATTTCCGGTAGATCCTCACGCAGGGTAGGCTCACCCCCGGATATCCATAATCGGTTGAATTGCCCGGCGGTTTCTGATATTTTCTTGATTTCATCGAAAGTGAGGTCGGGTTGCTTCTTATCCATTTCTTGGGCATAGAAGCACATCGCGCATTTGGCGTTGCATCGGCCTGTTACGAAAAGGAAGATCGACTCGAGTTTTCTTTCCGTGCTCATTGCCCTGAAAGAACTGGTGGTTCGTTTTTTGTCCATTTTATTTTTGTTTTACCATTTGTCTTATCTGGCGCATGATTTTTTCCTTGTGTTTGATCAACACCCGGAGAAAATAACATAAGAAGCCAAATAAAATACTTATTAGCATATACTATATGATCTTTAAAGGCAAAGATCGACGATAAAATGACGCTAAACAATCTCTATTTGCAGTATTTTGTGGTCCATGTTTAAAAGGTAGGTCTATAAACAATTAAAGCCTGTCTCACGACAAGCCCTAACCAAACTTTGTTAACCTTAAATCTAATACTATTATGAAAAAACCACGATGCAAATATACGGACTTTTCAATTCCTGTCAAGATCTGTAGTGCTAAATTATGTTTTTCAACATATAACAAAAATAAAAAGGCGCCTTTCTTTTAGAGAAAGACGCCTTTTCCATGATATACTAATCAAATATTAGTCTTGTAATTTAGCGCAAATGAACTCACGGTTCAAACGAGCGATGTTGCTAACGGAGATATTCTTCGGACATTCCATCTCGCAAGCACGTGTGTTCGTACAGTTACCGAAGCCAAGTTCATCCATTTTAGCGACCATTGCTTTCGCACGACGAGCAGCCTCGACTTTACCTTGAGGTAACAAAGCCAACTGGCTAACCTTAGCGGATACGAACAACATAGCTGAACCGTTCTTACAAGCGGCGGCACAAGCGCCACAACCGATACAAGCGGCAGCGTCCATGGCTAAGTCTGCGTCCTTCTTTGGGATAGGTATCGCATTAGCGTCGGGTACACCACCTGTGTTGACAGATGTGAAACCACCCGCTTGGATGATTTTGTCGTAAGCGTAGCGGTCTACCATCAAGTCGCGGATAACAGGGAAACCTGCGGAACGCCACGGTTCGATCGTGATCGTCTCTCCATCGTGGAAACGACGCATATATAACTGGCAAGTCGTAGCTCCAGTTGCCGGTCCGTGCGGGTGTCCGTTTACATACAATGAACACATGCCACAGATACCCTCGCGGCAGTCGTGATCGAATACGATCGGTTCCTTACCCTCGTTGACCAACTGCTCGTTCAAGATATCCAACATTTCCAAGAAAGAGACACTCTGATTGATCTTCTCAATTTTGTATGTCTCGAACTGTCCTTTCTCCTTCGGACCTCTCTGACGCCAAACCTTAAGTGTTACACTTATATCTTTATCCATGATTCTAATTTTTTCTGAGATTGATGATTATTACTTCTTGTAGTTACGTGTTTGAGGAACAACGAACTCATAGTTCAAATCCTCTTTCAACATGACAGGATCTTTGTCCTCGCCTTGGTACTCCCAGCAAGATACGTACATGAACTTATCGTCATGACGCAAGGCCTCACCTTCTTCTGTCTGGTGCTCCGTACGGAAGTGACCACCACAAGACTCAGCGCGGTCCAAAGCATCGTGTGCCATCAATGTACCGATCTCGATAAAGTCGGCTACACGTAATGCTTTCTCTAACTCGGTATTCAAGTTGTCTGCGTTGCCTGGGATGAATACGTTGCTCCAGAACTCTTTCTTCAAGTCTTTCAGCATCTGGATAGCTTCTTGCAAACCTTTTGCGTCGCGTGCCATACCGATATGTTCCCACATGATATGACCTAGTTTGCGGTGGATAGTGTCTACGGTTTCTTTACCCTTGACGTTCATCAATTTTTGGATACGATCCTTGATGGCCTTTTCTGCCTCGACGAACTCCGGCAGATCCGTGCTGAAGCGAGGAACTTGGATTTGGTCGGACAAATAGTTCTGGATCGTGTATGGTAATACGAAATAACCATCGGCCAATCCCTGCATCAAAGCGGAAGCACCTAAACGGTTCGCTCCGTGATCGGAGAAGTTTGCCTCACCGATAGCGAACAGACCCGGAATGGAGGTCATCAACTCATAGTCAACCCACAATCCACCCATTGAGTAGTGCAATGCCGGGTAGATCATCATCGGAGTCTCGTATGGATTATCGTTCGTGATCTCTTCGTACATATCGAACAAGTTACCGTATTTCTGCTTAACGACCTCTTTACCCAAGCGATTGATCGCGTCGGAGAAATCCAAGAATACGGCCAAGCCCGTGCTGTTCACGCCGAAACCTGCGTCGCAACGCTCTTTAGCGGCACGAGAAGCCACGTCGCGAGGAACCAAGTTTCCGAATGCCGGATAACGACGCTCCAAATAATAATCACGGTCTGCCTCGGGAATATCTTTACCTTTCTTCGTTCCGGCCTGTAGAGCTTTAGCGTCTTCCAGTTTCTTCGGAACCCAGATACGGCCGTCGTTACGCAAGGATTCGGACATCAAAGTCAATTTAGATTGGAAGTCACCTTTCACCGGTACGCAAGTCGGGTGGATCTGAACCATACAAGGATTAGCGAAGTAAGCGCCTTTCTTGTAGCATTGCCATGCGGCGGAACCGTTAGATGCCATAGCGTTGGTTGACAAGAAGAACGTATTAACGTAACCACCCGTAGCTACAACTACAGCGTGAGCGGCGTAACGCTCGATCTTACCTGTAATCAAGTTGCGGGCGATGATACCACGAGCACGACCGTCTACCTTAACTACATCCAACATCTCATGACGAGTGTACATCTTAACCTTACCCAAACCGATCTGACGGCTCAACGCTGAATAAGCGCCTAACAAAAGCTGCTGACCCGTCTGGCCACGGGCGTAAAACGTACGCGATACCTGAGCGCCACCGAATGAACGGTTATCCAACAAACCACCATATTCGCGAGCGAAAGGAACGCCTTGAGCCACGCACTGGTCGATGATTGAGTTAGAAACCTCAGCCAAACGATAAACGTTAGCCTCACGAGCACGGTAGTCACCACCTTTGATCGTATCGTAGAACAAACGGTAAACAGAGTCACCATCATTCTGGTAGTTCTTAGCGGCGTTGATACCTCCTTGAGCGGCGATAGAGTGCGCACGGCGGGGAGAATCTTGGATACAGAAGTTCAATACGTTGAATCCCATCTCTGCCAAAGATGCGGCAGCGGAAGCTCCAGCCAAACCTGTACCGACTACGATAACATCCAAACGACGCTTGTTAGCGGGGTTCACCAATTTCTGGTGATTTTTATAATTAGTCCACTTCTCAGCCAACGGGCCTTGAGGTATTTTAGAATTTATTTCAGACATAATGATTTAATTTCAAAAGTTCTTAATTATAAAACCTGTAGCTTGCAATTAAGCACCTACTCCGTTTAGGAAGAAGATGATAGTAATGATCGCGAAAAGTCCGCAAATAACCGTAGCTACGATCTTAGAGATACATTCCCAACGGTTCATCCAGATCGTGTTATTCCAACCGATTGTTTGGATAGCGCTCCAGAAACCGTGAGTCAAGTGGAACCACAAAGCCACGTACCATACGATATACAACACGGTCCATAATGCGGCCAGCGAGCATTCATGGAAATAGTAGTTGATAAACGCCGCACCATCTTGCGGAGATACCATAGCCGTTCCCAGCGCTACCTCATGATGACCTATCAGCTCGGCGAACATCATCTTATACCAGAATTGGCTGAAGTGCAACAGCATGAACAAGATAACGATCAAACCCAAAACGAACATGTTCTGAGATGCCCATTCCACGCCTTTCGGACGAGCGTTGATAGCGTAACGGTCGTTACCACGTGCCTTACGGTTTTGCAAGGTAAGAATGATAGCGTACACGAAGTGGATCACAACGCCTGCGGCCAATACGAGAGTAGCTGCCACAGCGTACCAATTAGAGCCCAACAGCGAACAAACCATGTTATAAGCCTCTCCGGAGAAAACGGCCGCCACGTTCATCGACAGGTGGAACAATAAGAACAGAACAAGAAAGAGGCCTGATATACTCATTATCAGCTTCTTCCCGATAGAAGAATTAAGTAACCACATAAGATAATAATTTAAGTTATTTAATTGTATTTAGAAATTTCTACTTAAACTATGTAATTATCACGCAAAGGTATGCTAAATCCATATATCGCGCAAACGATTAAAGAAATATTTCTGCATTAATGGGAGAGGTCAGGGCATGTGCCCCGACACATGAAATAATGCGGAAGGAAAAGGCTTTCCTTATGAATAATTTATATACATTTGCCTATATGCGTAAGGATTTGAATGGGGCACGGCATTTTTCTATAGGGATCAAGTTTACGATCTTATTGTTTACGATCGCGATCTTGGTTCTTGTGCTTTTTTCGTATAGGAGCGACAAGCATGGCAACCTGTTCTGGCAGGTAGAGAAATTGATTCCGCATCATCCGGACAGCGCTTTGGTGTTATTAGAGAAAGTGACGGATATCAATGGATTATCGCTTCGAGAGAAAGCCCGTTATTGTCTGTTATGGACCGAATCACGGGATGAGGCGGGATTGAGGCATACATCGGATTCCATAATCTCTATCGCTACGGATTATTATAGGACGACACGAGGCTGTTACTGGCCTCCCAAAGCGTGGTTTTACCGGGGGAAAGTCTATGAGGATATGGATCAACCGTCCCTAGCTTTGGAATGCTATTTACGTGCGTTGGAATATGAGGGAGGGAATTGGGATTACGAATTTTGGGGACGGTTATATAACCAGATAGGAAGGCTGTACGCCGAGCAGGAATTATATGGCAAGGCCATGTCTTTTTTGAGAAAAGCGAGTGCCCAATATCAGCTCTTGAATGATACGGCCGGACAAGGCCGGATACTGGAGGAAGTCAAGAAATACGAGGCGTTACGGGATTCTATCGGATCGCTGTCAGCGAGAGAATCGATTTATCAGATCACTTCCCGGTATGATGTAAGGCCGGTTCGTGAGGACTTATATAGGAAAGAATTGATGCTATCGCAAAGGGGACAGGAGCGTTATCTGTACGCGTTTATTATCGGCATAATTCTATTTATTTGCTTCCTCCTTTATCGGCGATGGAGAAATACGCAGGAAAACGCTCTTCGAAGGGAAGAAGCCTTGCGACGTTCGATTGCTAGCCAGCAACAACGTATGCGAGAAGAAAAAGAAGAGAATGAACGACAAATCACCCTTTTGGAAAAAAGAATTACGAAAATAAAGGAAGAAAAGGATCAAGAGTTGATGTTGGTTTCCTTACAATTGGAAAAACAACGGCTGGAGATTTGTAACGAGTCGATTCATAATAAGGAGAGTAAGCATTTATTATCTGTCGCGATCTTGCGGAAATCGGAGGTCTATGAGAAGTTCCACGATCGGGATGCCGGCAAGATTGTCTCTGAGGATTGGGAGCTTTTGGAGGTGCTGTTGAATAAGGCTTATGATGACTTTACCTTACGGCTGAAAAAACTATATCCTGCTATTTCCGATACGGAGTTGAAGGTCTGTATGCTTACGAAGATCGGCGTTCCCGCCAACCAGATCACACGGGTATTGAAATATAATAGTTCGGTACTTCGTCCTCGTCTGTTCCGGAAGATTTTTAAGAAAGAAGGTTCTACGGAGGCATTTGTGGAGTTTATCTCAAGTTTTTGATTATTATGTATTTATAGCGGTCTTGGCAGGTTTGTTCTCATTTTTGTTCTCATTTATCATGTGATTTGTGAGATATGCGGGATATTTTTGGAGGCAAAAAAGCATGGTTATGAAAAGTGTAAAGTTAGCCTCTATCTTGTTTTATTTAAATAGTGTTTTTGTCGTTTCTTGTTTCGTGTCATGCGGTTCTTCGCCAACGGAAGCGTCCTCTCTTTTAACTGCGGATATAAGAGGGGGGATGGATAAACCGGGGCTATTGGGATTAGGCGATGAGATCAAGGGGGTTACTTTTGTCCCTTTAGAGGTGACCACGGATGATGCCTCGTTGATAGACGGAGTTTATGATTATGCCGTGACAGATCGATATATCTATGTGCTTCCCGTAAAAGAGCCCCGTATCGTCCTGTTCGATCGGCAAGGGCGTTTTATCCGGACGTTGGTAAAAGAAGGGCAGGGGCCGGGTGAATTTAGCGGTATTCTGCCATGTATCCAAGTGGACGAACGTAATGACCGCTTTTTTTTATTTAGTAATAATCGAGTTTGGGAATATACGTTGGAAGGTGAATTTATCGGACAATCCACCCATGAGTATTCGGTAATCTATATGCGTCATATCGGAAAGGATCGTTTCGCCGCCATATCATTCCCTTTTCAGCCTTTCAACGGAGGAGGATTCGGATTAGGCCTATTTTCGAGGAAAGGGGATACGATAGCGATCAAGAATGATTTTTATTCCTTTTTATTACCTCATGAGAAGAGCGGGTTCACGACAAGTATCGCCCCCGCTTATTCTGATGCGCAAAACTCCGTGTTGTTTAAGACCGGTAGTAATGATACGGTCTTCTGTATCTCGGCGGATCGAATAAGTGCGGCTTGTGTCCTTGATCTGAAAAACTCGGATGCGGAAGTGATTCGTTCGTTGGATGTTACGGACATGAGTAATTTGCGAATTGAAAAAAAGGACCCCAAGGATATCTTTGTGCAAGATATGATTGAGTTTCCGGAACATTATTATTTCCGCTTATTGTATAACCAAGGCTATTATATAGCCTCTGTAGATAAAAAGACGGGAAAGACACTTGTGGAAAAATGTGAGATGCCGGGTTCTATCTATGAACTGGCGGATGCGAACCTTCAACATGGCATGCAGGGTACGAGAAGTTATCGGAATTTCCCGGTCTGGGGGAGGGTCATAAAAGATGAGCTGGTACAAGTAGTGACCCCGTATGAGCTAAACTTATATAAATCGCTTCGCTCGATCACGATTCCGCAGGAGTTGAACTTAAAAGGAGAGGAGGGCAATCCGGTTTTTGTGTTTTATTCGCTTATCTGACTTCGATATGTATCGCTCGGTTGTACTTCTTGTAATAATCTAGCGATAGAAGCTATAGTATTCATGGTTACTATCTATAGAAAATCTGATTTACTATTGATAGTAATCTGATTTATTATAGATAGTAATTGGATCGGTAATAGGCGTGTATGTATAACTGCGTAGATATCAGCCATATACTAATATTTACGTGCAAAGTGGGCATATTGTGTATTTTAACTGTTCGGTAAATAATCGTGTTCTTTTATCTTTTCTATGCCTTTGATGGCTATTAGTGTTAATTAACGTGTTGTTTATATTTATATTACGAGTATTTCGTATATTTGCGAAACCAACGTAATATCCGGATATGCTTAGAGGTTGGTAAGTATGTGTAATAACGGTATAAATAACATTAAAACTGATTGAAAATGAAAAAGGCGATTATGAACACAATGATCATCCTGTTCGCTTTGGCGATGTGCGTAGGATGCGGACAGTCTTCGGAACAAAAAGAAGAAAGTGTTCCGACAGATGTAACAAAGGCAGAAAAACAAGAGCAAGTACAGGTGGAAGCGGAGGACGAAGATACGCTGGAAAATGGAGAGCAGGTATTTAGGGTAGTAGAGGTGATGCCGAAGTTTCCCGGCGGTGATGCGGAGCTTTTGAAATTTATAGCCAAGAATGTAAAGTATCCACAAGAGAGCCAAGACAAAGGAGAGCAAGGCCGTGTGATTTGTTCGTTTGTGGTAACGAAGGATGGAACGCTTACGAATTACAAGGTCCTTAGAGGAATCTCCCCAGCATTAGACCAAGAGGCGGTTCGGGTCTTGCAAATGATGCCTCGTTGGACACCGGGCACCCAAAAAGGCGAGCCGGTAGCCGTGAAATATACGGTGCCGATCACATTTAAGTTGCAATAATTCACGATTGCAGGTCTTGTGATTCTTGTTTAATGTTAATTAACGTACTTTCCGTAGGCCGTTTACGACTATTTCGTAGCTTTGTGGATATACATTAAATAAAAGGATAAGATTTATGGAGAAGCTAACGATGCAGGAAGAAGAGGCGATGCGCTGGATTTGGCGGATCGGTCCTTGTTTTGTGAAAGATGTGCTGGCCAAATACGAGGACCCGAAACCTCCTTATACGACGCTCGCTTCCGTGATCAAGAATCTGGAGCGAAAGAAGTACGTGAAGGCGAAACGTTATGGAAATACGTATGAATACCGTCCTTTGATAGAGGAAACGGAATATAAACGTACGTTCCTTGGCGGCGTGGTAACGAATTATTTCGCTAACTCGTATAAAGAAATGGTTTCTTTCTTTGCGAAAGATCAGAAAATCTCTACGGATGATCTAAAGGATATCATCGATTTGATTGAGAAAGGAAAAGAATAACCTAAATCCCACATACCATGACACCGGAATTTGCCTACTTATTGAAGGTAAATGTAGCCTTTGTACTCTTTTACGCCTTCTACCGGTTGTTCTTCTATAAGGACACGTTCTTCAAGCTACGTCGTGCGATCTTGCTGGCGTTCTTTGGCTTGGCTCTGTTTTATCCTTTGCTGAACATCCAAGATTGGGTAAGGCAACAAGAGCCTATAGCGGACGTGATTTATATGTATTCCGCTATGTTGCCTGAGGCGACGGCGAAAGCGGATGCCGCGGCGTCCGTGGATTGGTATAGATG
Organism: Parabacteroides sp. KHUB-02; assembly: GCF_056640955.1. NCBI lineage: Bacteria > Pseudomonadati > Bacteroidota > Bacteroidia > Bacteroidales > Tannerellaceae > Parabacteroides > Parabacteroides sp. KHUB-02. The sequence goes on from NZ_JBWQEV010000001.1 coordinate 4,051,219, forward strand.
GTTGCTGGGATCTTTGGGGTTTATTTATTGGGGGATCGTAGCGTTCTTATGCGGACGTTTTCTCGTGCAATTAAGCAGTATCTTATGGTTGGCTCATACCAGTGAGCGTGTTGTTATTCATGAAACTCCGGTTTATGCGTTGCGGAAGGCCGCCGGGCCATTCTCCTTTTTCCGTATGGTCTTCTTGCATCCGGAGAGTCATTCGGATAAGGAAACGGATGAGATATTGACACATGAATGTACGCACGTATCCCAATGGCACTCGATTGACGTGATCTTGAGCGAGATGATGTGTATGGCTTGCTGGTTCAATCCTTTTGTATGGTTATTGAAGCGTGAGGTTAGGCATAATCTGGAGTATCTGGCGGATAACACGGTGATCCAGTCCGGTTACGATAGTAAGAGCTATCAATACCATTTATTGGGATTGGCTCATCATCAGTCCGTTACTACTTTGTATAATAGTTTCAATGTGCTGCATCTGAAGAACCGGATTATGATGATGAACAAGAAGCGGAGCCCGGGTATCGTACGTACGAAATATCTGATATTTATTCCATTGGTAGGGATCTTGATGCTGTTAAGTAATATCGAGGCGGTAGCGCGTTTGACTGTCCGTCTGGCGAATGAGGCTACGGTCTCGAACGCTATGGTGACGGCTACGGGCATTCTGGTTGATGAGACCGGGCAGCCTTTGATCGGGGCATCAGTTGTGGTGAAGGGCGGTAAAGAGGGGACTATCACGGATAGGAAAGGGGCTTTCTCTTTGGAGGTTCCTGCGAATGCGATTTTGCGATGCAGCTATCAAGGAAGGGAGTCCCAAGAGGTCTTGGCTGCTGATATGACAAATAATACCCATTTGTCCTTATCTTCCAAATCCCGTGAGATGAACGAGCAAGTATTTACCGTGGTAGAGAAGATGCCTAGTTTTCCGGGTGGGGATGCGGAGTTGTTGAAATACATAGCCACGAATATAAAGTATCCGAAAGAGAGTCAGGATAACGGGGAGCAAGGGCGTGTAATCTGCTCGTTTATCGTCGGGCGTGATGGTTCCGTCAATAATCCGGAGGTGCTTCGGGGAGTGACTCCTTTATTGAATGAGGAGGCCGTAAGGGTAATAAACACTATGCCTCGCTGGAATCCGGGAATGCAACGTGGAAAGGCGGTCGCCGTGAAATATACGGTCCCGATTACGTTCCGTTTGAAAAGTCCGGTAGTAGAAACGAAGGAAGAGACTTTGACGGTAGTGGACGTGATGCCGCAATATCCCGGAGGGGATCATGAATTATTAAAGTTTATCGCTCAAAGCATAAAGTATCCGACGGATGCGCAGGAAGCGGGAGTGCAAGGTCGTGTGATCTGTTCGTTTGTGGTAGATAAGAAAGGAAATATCGTGGAACCTAAAATCATACGGGGGATAGATCCCTCCTTGGATGCGGAAGCTTTGCGAGTCATCGGAATGATGCCGCGGTGGACTCCCGGTCGTCAGGACGGAAAGGCGGTCCGTGTCTTATATACGGTGCCTATTACTTTCCGGTTACAGTGAAATAAGAATAGAGGCTATGTTAGTCGCTTAATCAGTAATCTTAAAAATATACAGATATGAATGCGAAGTGTAATTTAGTTACAGTTCTGTTACTTTGTTGCCTTATTTTTCCCGGGAATGCTCAAGAGTTTAATTGGCAAGACTTGGTGAACCGTAAGCAATATGCGGCTGTGATCGCCCGTGCCGATAGCCTTACCCCGGCTGATTCTTCCGATTATGAGGTGATGAATGCTATCGGGCAAGCCTACGAGGGGATGCTTCGTTACCGGCAAGCCTACGACTATTATCGTCTTTGCCTCTCCATAGACACGACTAATCTGGATATTTTAAATACGTTGGCCCGAACGGCTACGAACTTGGGCAAGGCGAAAGACGCTGAGCGGTATTTCCACAAGGTATTAGCGGCCGATAGCCTAAACTTCTATGCTAATTATCAATTGGCCCGGTTGTATTTCCAGTTGGGCGAATATGAGAGGGCGGTTGATACGTATGAGAAACTACAAGCCCGGAATGAGGACAATACGGCCTTATACCGTGCGATCGGCGATTGTTATTCCCGGCTGGAGCAATACCCGTCCGCGACGATCGCCTATTTTCAAGCGTATAACTTGAACCGGGAGAATGCGGGACTGGCGGGTGCTTTGGTAAATACATTATATCGTATGGGTGTCGGTAGTCCGGACTATATATTAGAAGGGGTAGCGATTTGCGATACCGCCTTGATCTACAATCCGGGGAATCGCCAGTTATTACGCAGTAAAGCTTTGGGTTTGTATATGGCAAAACAATTCGCTCAGGCTGATTCCATTTACTCTGGTTTGTTGGCTGATGGTGATTCTACTTACCTTACCTTGAAATATGGGGGAGCCTCGAAGTATTATGCCGGTCTGTATATGCCCTCGGTAGATATCTTGGATATGGCATATGAGCAGGATACGACCTCGGTCGAGGTATGCCTCTTATTGGGTTCCGCCTTGGGTAAGACGTATGACCGGAAGCGGGCTTACGACTTATTTGACCGGGCGGAAAAGGGATTGGAACCCAATCGTTTCTTGGTAAATCAATTATTGGCCTTCCGTGCGGAGACTTACCAAAAGGATGGGAGATACAAGGAAGCGTCCCGTCTCTACTATGAGGCATGGAAGAAGAATCCGGAACGACTGGATTTCCTGGCGGCGATCTCGCATATGTATAGTGAGATTGACGTGTCTAAATTCCAGAGCGAGGAGGATCGCCAGCGAGGGCTTTTTATCTTGGTACTTTATATGAATGAGAGCTTAAAGAAAAAAGCGGACGAGAGGACGATGGTGTTTAGCCGGGCGCTTCTGCAATCCTTCTATGAGGATATGTTCTTCCGTAATGTGGCGGAGGAGACTATGATAGACCCGGATGGAAAAAAGAGCAAGATTTCTGTCGTGGATTTGCGTAACCTGATCAATCAATTGCCGGAGGAATCGGAGAAGGTCATGGAGATTCGTGCCATGAGCGCCAGAAGCTCGGGTAAGATAGAGGAGGCGGCCCGTCTGCTTTATCGGGCGTGGAAGGTGAAGGGTACTCGTGTAGAATTGCTTCGTGAGATCGCGAACCTATATAGCCATCCGGATATCTCTGGATTCAAGAATGCGGAGGAGCTACAGAGAGGTGTATTCGCTCAAGTGACTTACGCGAAGGAACTGTTGAAAAACGAGTCGGATCTGAGTAACTTGACTTTTACCCGGCCTTTCTTGGAGTCATTAAATTCGGATATGTCCAAACGGGGTATCACGGAGCAAACCATGCTGGCTCCAGATAACCGGAAAAGCCAGCTTTCTATAAATGAACTCCAATCTCTGATCCAACAACTGCCGGAGACATCCGATGAGGTAAAAGAGATGATACGGATGATGAACAAAGAGAAAGCGCTAAAGAGCAAGAAATGACATCGAACGAAAGACTTTAAACATCATAAAAAATGAGAAAATTAACTACGAACGCAGTGGCTATGCTACTCGCTTTAGTCGGATGTATGGGATGTGGCAATCGGTCCGCTTCCTCTGTCGATAACCTTATAAGGGTTGATGTCATGGCCGATTATCCGGAAAAGGAACTGATACTTCAAGATCTTATGGACGTGGAATACATCGCGTTGGAAACCACGGATGATTTTATAACTAAAGGTGCCGTGAAAGCGATCGGAAAGGATATCATGCTGGTGACGAATCGGGGCAGTGATGGGGATATTCTTGTTTTCGATAGAAACGGAAAGGGACTAAGGAAGATAAACCGTTTAGGGCAAAGCGGTGAGGAATACACGCAGCTTACAGGGCTTGTCTTGGATGAGGGTAACGATGAGATATTCGTCAAGGATAATCCAGCGAGAAAAATAGGTGTCTATGACTTATTAGGAAACTATAAAAGGAGTTTTAAGTTCACGGATACCAGTTATTATAATTATATATTTAATTATGATCGTGATCATTTGATTTGCTATAAGAGTTATCCATCGGAAAAAGGCAAGCGGGAGTGTCATTTGATTATTTCCAAACAAGATGGCCGTATCACCCATGAGATCCAGATTCCCTCTAAGGGTATTGAGACTCCGGTTGTGACAGAAGGGGAGTTTATTATTACGCCGGAATTTTATCTTACGTTCCCGGATGGGGATAAATGGATACTTGTCAATACATCGTCTGATACTATATTCCATTACTTGCCGGATGGTAATCTGAGTCCTTTTATCGTAAGAAGCCCTTCCATATCCTCCATGGATACTAAAGTATTTCTTTTTCCAACCGTCATCACCGATCGCTACTGTTTCATGAGAACCATGAGAAAAGAGGTTGACTTTACGACGTTTAAAGGTTTCCTTGGTGAAGATCTGGTGTATGATAAACAAGAAAATGCCTTATTCAGCTATATTCTATACAATGATGATTTCATCAATAAGGAAGAAGTCTCTCTAACATCAGAGCCAAGAAACCCCGAAATAGCTATCTGCCAAACTCTAGATGCCCCGGACTTAGTTGAGGCTTACGAGAAAGGCCAGCTAAAAGGAAAGTTGAAGGAGATCGCCGCAAACTTGGATGAAGAGTCGAATCCTGTGGTCATGCTGCTGAAAAAGAAAAAGTAATATATTGCTCCGGCTGCTACCTTGCTGGAAAAAAGTAAGTTGATGGCTATATTATTTTTTGATAAACACGTACATACCTGATTCATAATACGTAAATCGATTTTAGAGAGAAATGCCTATTAATTCTAGGGAGACTGTATCAAATACTATCTATTGCCCACTTATGTTCCGGAAATAAAATGTTCCTCTCCTGTTGAAATAGTTCTCCGATAACCTATACATTCCATAGCGAATAAGTATTTATTCTTAAATCAGCGCCGTGAACTGTATAAACCACGCCGTGGAATGTGCAGACCACGCCTTGGTTTATACAGTTCACGGCATGGTTTATAGAATAGATGAGATAGCGATAAACTTTATATATAGGTAAACATACGTTTTATTCTAGATGAATCCGTTTGCGTTTTCGAGTAAACCAGCTACATTTGCCGGAAAGAATATCTAGATGAGGAAGTTCCTTTTATTGTGGTTGGTTGGGTTGATGTTGGTGCCTTCTGTGATGGCTGAGCGGAAAAAGGTTGGCTTGGTGCTGGGAGGCGGTGGGGCGAAAGGTGTCGCTCATATCGGGGTGTTGAAGGTATTGGAGGAGGCCGGTATCCCGATTGATTATATTGCCGGAACCAGTATGGGAGCTATCGTTGGTGGCTTGTATTCCGTTGGCTATACTGCCGCTGAGATCGATAGCATGGTACGTTGGCAGGATTGGAGCATGTTGCTAAGTGACCGTGTGAAACGTAGTAACCTTACTTTTCCGGAGAAAGAGAATTCCGAGCGATATGTCTTTTCCCTTCCTTTTGGCCGGAGTAAAAAAGAGATAACGATCCAAGGGATGATAAAAGGTCAAAATCTCCAGAACCTTTTCTCTGATTTAACGATCGGTTATCATGATTCCGTGGACTTCAATCAATTGAATATACCTTTCGCTTGTGTGGCGTTGAATGTGGTGGACGGGCAAGAATATGTTTTCCATCATGGAAGTCTTCCGTTGGCTATGCGTGCCAGTATGGCGATTCCTGCCGTGTTTGCGCCGGTACGTTTGGATAGCATGGTGTTGGTAGATGGTGGGATCAAGAATAACTATCCGGCGGATGTCGCACGGGATATGGGGGCGGATATCATTATTGGCGTAGATCTGGGTACTAGCGACTTGAAACAGTTGGAGCGGATAAATACCCCTTGGGATATCGTAGGGCAGATCATCGCCTTGCATGGTTATGAGAAATACGGACCGAATAAGGAACAAACCGATCTGTTGTTCCGCCCGAATACAGACCCTTATAATTCCGCTAGTTTTGGGGAGACGGCCCTGGATACCTTGATTGACCGGGGTGAGCAAGTCGCCCGCAAGCAATGGGATGAGATTCTTGCCTTAAAGAAGAAGATTGGTTTATCCGATAGTTCGGATATGCACCGAAAGAGATTAGTACATTCCTATCCGGTAGCCCCTACCGATACGTTTCATATCCGGCGTGTCTTGTTTGAAGGTATAGATCCTCGTGATGAGAAATGGTTGACGCAAATCAGCGGCTTGAAAGAGAATAGCTTGCTTACCGTGAAGAAATTGCAGGAAGCCATGTCTATCGTGATCGGTACAAATCTTTACTCGAATGTGAGCTATAAATTGGTCGGTGAGAGGCAGGAGGATTTGGTGCTTACGGTACAGGAAAAATCAAATAGTGCGATTAATGTGGGCTTGAATTTTAATAGTGAGGATATCGTCGCCCTGTTGCTGAATGCTACTTTTGACAATCGGGCTCGTTACCATTCGAAGTTCTCCGTAACGGGAAGGATCGGGAAACGTATGTATGGGCGAGTGGACTATGCGATAGAGCGTAATTCCTTGCGTAACATCAATCTGTCTTACATGTTCACGTACCATGATCTCGACGTCTATAACCGGGGGGATAAAATCGTAAATACGACGTATCGCCACCATTTCGTGGAACTTGGATATTCGGACATGAACTGGCTGAATTTCAAGTTGAAGCTAGGAGCCCGTTATGAGTATTTTGATTATAACTCATTCCTTTATACGGCGGAAAACCAAAAGTATCAAGTAAAACCGGAAGGCTTTATCAGTTACTTCGCTCAGGCCCATCTGGAAACCTTGGACCGCCGTTACTTCCCGAGTAAAGGCGTTTCTCTGCAAGCGGATTATTCCATTTATACGGATAACTTCGTGACTTATAAGGGACATACCTTCTTCTCCGCTTTGAAACTCAGTTTCCTTTCAGTATTGCCGCTGACTTCCCATTTGAGTCTGTTGCCGTCTATCGATGGTCGCGTGTTGATCGGGAAAGATCCGGCTTATCCCTTTTTGAATGTGGTGGGAGGCGATATGCCGGAAAGGTACCTTCCCCAGCAGTTACCGTTCGCGGGGATCAATCGGATGGAGATATTCGATAATTCCGTGGCGATCGTCCGTTTGAACTTACGTCAGCGTATCGGGCAGCGGCACTATATCTCATTGATAGCCAACTATGCGATCCATGAGGATAATTTCTTCGACCTGCTCAAGGGAGAAAGTGTATGGGGAGGCAGCATCGGTTATGCCTATAATAGTATGTTCGGTCCGATGAATACGAACTTCGGATTGTCGAACCGGAATAATAACCTGCAATTTTATCTGAATCTGGGTTACAGTTTCTAATATTTCTTACATTTGTAAGGATTAAAAATAGAAAGTTATGAATGAACAGATCATAGAGTTCTTGACAGAGTTGAGGAGCCATAACAATCGGGAATGGTTCCAAGACAATAAAAATCGTTACGATGCGCTACGTAAGGGGTTTATCGATGAGGTACAAGATTTAATAGGTCGTATCTCCTTATTCGATCCCGAGGTAGCCGGGTTGGAGGCGAAAGATTGTTTGTTCCGGATATACCGGGATATCCGTTTCTCTCCGGATAAGACTCCTTATAAATGTCATTTCGCCGCTTACATCTCCCAAGGTGGTCGTGCCAGCGAACGGGGTGGTTATTATATCCATCTGGAGCCGGGAGGTTGCTTGCTTTCCGGTGGTGTATGGTGCCCGCCACCTGCGCTATTAAAGAAACTTCGTCAGGATATATACGATCATATCGAGGAATTTACGGCTATTATCGAGGAACCTACATTTAAGAAAACATTCCCGGTGTTAGAGGGGGAGATGCTGAAACGCATGCCTGCCGGCTATCCAATGGATTCCCCTTATGGTTATATCATGAAGCATAAGGATTTCAGCGTGGTGTCTTATAAGCCGGATAATTTCTTTTACGCTACGGATTGGATGGATAAGGCGGTGGATGACTTTAAATTGTTATTACCATTCAATCGTTTCTTAAACTATACGGTAGATGAATATCTAGGGAGAGTTTAAATCTCCCTAGCCTAAGGAAGTAGGGCTGTTAGTTTCTCCAGCTGCGTCTTTAACTCTTCTTGGGTCGCCTTATCGGTTTCTGTCCGGTAGGCCGCCTGTAAGTTGGGTAAGAAAGGTAAGTAATGGGTATCCGCTATATACCGGGCTGCCCGGATACGGACGGCGGGTGAAGCGTCATAAAGCAATCCTTGTACCCATCGTTTGGCATCCCATGAATGATGTGCTTCCAGCCAATCCAAGGCGGCAACCTTTTGCTCGCTTTCTCCGCTTAAAAGGATTTGAAAGGCTTTTTCTTCCTGCTTTAAATCATCGGTAGCCATTAATGATTCATGATTGAACAGGTCTGGACGTACGGCGGAGGATTGATAAGGGATAAAAGGCTTATTCAAGGTCCAACGTACCATCCGGGGGATCATCCACATCATGCCGGGAGTACCTTCGGGGTGGGCGATGGAACTAAAAACACGCCCTTTCCCGTAGTTATTGGCTACGAAGAATGGCTTACCGTTTGTCATATTAGCCGGGGCGTTTCCTTCCTCATGCACATCGCTTTCCATGATGGCAAGCGTGTTGCTTTGGATCGTATCAGCCGGATTGTTTATAAATACCGGTCCCTCATAGTAAATGACGAAACTCGTATCGCGGTCGGCTAATTCGGGGAATATCTTCTTACCCTCCTCGCATAAGGTGAATTTCGCTAATCCATGCCCTCGGTTGTCATGCTCGATGTCGATCGCTTGCTGTCCATTTAGCTGTATACAGGTGTAATCAGGAGTATTCGAGAATAGATAGGCTCCGGCACAGATCCCGACAGCCCCTTTACCTTTAGCGATGAAGTCCTTGATACGTTGTTGATTTAAGGTCCCTAGGTTTAAGTACTGACTTTTGCCACTTCCTCCCGGGATAATAATAGCGTCGATCGAATCGAGCACATTATTAGCTATATCTGCTGTAGTAATGGTACATACCTCCATTTCCGGGTCCAGCCGGATAGCGGCGACAGTTTCCCAAATACAGGTCTGTGCTCCTCCATGCCCATCGAATACACCCACCTTTATCGGTTGAGTACTAATCTCTTTTTTCGTGCTCTTGTTTTCCGGCACTGAGCACTGAACGCATAAAGCCAGATAGGCAAGAAATAAGATGGCGGTCGTTTTCATTTTACGGAGGATTTTAGGTTGTTATTGTTCTCGGGTATAAATCCACTTATCAACCGTATTCTTACTTTTATACCATTGTACATGTTTGCTATCTCCACTTACCCATTTCAATAGATCCGGATAGGCATCACCAATAAAAGCATGTTCCACAGGGTATTTGAAATCATCCGGTATCATTAAGGCCCATATGCAATTATCATTTGAGTAATAACGGTATCTGACCCCTTTGGGGGTATAGCTATAATTACGTTGGTGGATTTCCGTGCGTAAGACCTCTCCTTCCCGCTTTAATACGGTCGTGAAAAGATCGATGTCATCAATGGTCAAATCTTTTAAGGCACCGGCTGCGAACGAAAAGGTGATCAAACGTTCTTGCTTTCCCCTATATGGAAGGTCATTATCTGTATTAATCATTTCATGAAAAGAGAATAATCCATGTATATCATCCGATAGGGCATAAACCGGAGTCTCGGTTTCCGATTCTGGAGTCGTGGTCCAGCCATTTAACTCGGCTTTTTGGATGTCTTTGGACTTTATGCCGGGGAGATGGATGAAAGCTCCGGCCCGCTTAGTTCCACCTAATGCACGGAAAGTCAGTTTTATATTGGCGAATTGTACATAATCGTCTTTCATGGAAGTTTCCATCTGGACTTTTATCACGGCATCATTAAAATCATAATCTCCATAATTAGGGAAAGAGTCTTCTATTATAAATGTATAGGTGGAAGACACGCTTCGGGTCGGGGTACGGCTAACCGGAGTAGCGGTTGTTTCCTGCGATACGGCTAACGAATCGAAAGCACAGACATTATCATTACCCGGTGTTAAGGTGACAGGAGCGGTAACTTGATATCCGGTAGGGGTCGTCAATTGTATGTAAACTTGATCCGACTCTCCCTTTGGATAGATAATTTTCTTATCGAAAAGCGTTTTCTTTGAGCAAACCCCGGTAGCGAGAAGATTCGCATCTTGATCTTCCGGACTTTTATCAAATACTTCTACCAGATAATTATAGGTGCCATCATAGGGGTCGAAAGATTGTACGGTAAGGTGGGATATTTGTATCATCGACCAATCGAAATTAGAGGAAATTGTTACCTTTGAGAATGGATTAGTACCTTCTCCCGGAATTTTATCGGAAGGATCATATACATCCTTTGTACATCCTGAGAATAGGATAAAAAGAAAGGATGTGATAAATAGTTTCATTATTTGTCGCATGTCAAGAAATCAATTTGCATTCTGCCTTCGCAAAGGTAAGAATATATTTATTAATCAATAGATTTTTAATTTATTAAAAAAGCGGTGTCTAAAGTTTTCTTTTGAAAGTTACATCCGGCTGGTGGTAAATAATAGATATTTAAAAATCGGGGGAACTTACGATTTGGTTTACAATATGTCGGTAAACATAGGGGAATCGAAGGGAATGAAGGTCTTGAATGTGTTAAATATTGTGATATTGCTAACGATTTGTCACTTTGCTTTTGGTGATTGTCGGGAAACTTCCTTACTTCGCGGTACAAAATGATAGTAACCTTATAAATTAAAATAGTATGAAGACATCAGTTTGGGGTAAAAGTATTCTTGCGCTAGTTTTTACTTTCATGTGTAGTTTAGCGATAAGCGCAGCGTCTCCTAAAGATTATCTATATGATACAAAAGAGGAGAATGGTAAGATTATCTCTAAAGTGGTATTCTTACAGGAAAACGGACTGTTGAACAAACAGGTAAGATATGAGTTCCAGTACAACGAGAACGGCAAGGTTTCCGAGAAGAAAGCGTTTCGTTGGGATCGGACAAACGATGAATGGGTTCCATTCTATCAGATCACTTATCAATATGATGATCAAAGTGGAGAGATAAAGACAAATTACGGTATGTGGGATAAGAAAAAGAAAAACTTTAGCTTAAATGTCCAGAACATGATTATCCCGAGTACTAATTACGAAGAAATTTTCTCATAATACATACTTTAAATTAAGACTTTCATAGACAAATAAGGGAAAGGGGCGATTTGGTATCGCCCCTTTTCTTGTTTTTATCAGATGATTTTCTCCAAATCTTTCAAATTGTTAGCTACTTCCTCATCCGTTACCTCATAGTTTGTTAGATCACCGGATAGATATTGGTCGTAAGCGGCCATATCGATCAAGCCGTGGCCCGATAAGTTGAACAAGATCGTACGAGGTTTACCTTCGATTTTGGCTTGCTCTGCCTCATGGATAGCCGCGGCGATAGCGTGGGATGATTCTGGGGCCGGGATAATACCTTCCGCTTGCGCGAATAGAGTAGCGGCCTTGAAGGTATCCAATTGCTTGATATCCACGGCGCTCATCAATTCGTCTTTCATTAACTGGCTGACGATGGAGCCGGCGCCATGATAACGCAAACCTCCCGCATGGATATTCGCTGGAGAGAAATTATGTCCCAACGTGAACATCGGGATTAATGGGGTATAGCCAGCCTCATCTCCGAAGTCATATTGGAATTGCCCTCTTGTAAGTTTCGGGCAAGATGCCGGTTCCGCCGCTATAACCCGGATATCCTTACCTTCCGTTAGTTTATGGCGCAGGAATGGGAATGTGATACCGGAGAAGTTGGAACCACCACCGAAACAACCGATAACGACATCGGGGTACTCGCCAGCCATTTCCATTTGTTTCTCAGCTTCCAGTCCGATAACGGTCTGATGCAGCATAACGTGGTTTAATACGCTACCTAATGTATATTTACAGTTCGGTGTTTGCATGGCCAACTCTACCGCCTCGGAAATAGCGGTACCTAGGCTACCTTGATAATTAGGATGGTCTGTCAATATCTTACGTCCGGCTTTCGTACTCATACTCGGGGAGGCAACAACTTGTGCTCCGAAAGTCTGCATGATCGAACGACGGTAGGGTTTCTGGTGGTAACTAACCTTTACCATATAAACGGCAAGTTCCAAGCCGAAAGCTTTTGCTGCGTAAGAAAGAGCGGCACCCCATTGTCCGGCGCCTGTCTCGGTCGTGATATTAGTCGTACCCTCTTGTTTACAATAATAAGCCTGAGCCAAGGCCGAATTCAACTTATGTGAACCGATCGGGCTTACACTCTCGTTCTTGAAATAGATATGAGCGGGCGTATCCAGCGCTTTTTCTAATCCGGTAGCACGAACCAACGGAGTCGGTCGCCATACCTTATAAAGCTCGCGTACTTCATCGGGGATCTCGATCCATGCGTCTGTCGTGTTCATTTCTTGATGAGAGACGCCTTTCGAGAATAGAGGATATAAATCTTCCTCCTTTAAGGGCTGTTTAGTTTGTGGATTTAAGATCGGCAGCGGTTTATTCTTCATATCCGCTACGATATTATACCATGCCGTAGGTATATCTTTTTCTTCTAGCAAAAACTTTTTAGTACTCATTTTCTTTATCTGGTGTTTACAATATTAATCTAATTTGACCTTTAAGGCTTACAACTTGGAAGCAAAGGAACAAATAATATTTCGTTTCTTCAAATTGAATCCATAAAAATATATACATTCGCGGCTTATAAGGTAAGAAAAATAACAAACTGAATTATAATGAGACGGATTACCCTGTTGCTCGTGGGGATGCTAGCCTTATTTTCTACGACAGCGCAAAGAAAAAACTTCACTTACAAATTCTACGGCTTCGTCCGTGGAGATCTTTTCTACAATTCCCGGGCTAATATGGCTCCGATCGATGGGAACTTTTATCTCTATCCTTTGGATAAGAGTTTTGATGCGGATGGCAAGGATTTGAACGCTACGCCGAATGGCAGTTTCTATACGTTCACTTCCCGCTTGGGCTTGGACGTGACGGGACCCGATATTGGTAAGGCTCGTTCCTCCGCTAAGATAGAGACGGACTTCGGCGGTTTTTCCGGTAGTAATACGATGTTACGTATCCGGCAGGCATACGTAAACTTGGATTGGGGAAAATCGGCGGTATTAGTAGGAATCACGTGGCATCCCTTGTTTGGCGCCGTGATGCCAGATGTCTTGAATCTTTCCACCGGAGCGCCGTTCCAGCCTTTCAACCGTAGCCCTCAGATCCGTTACCAGTATAAGGCGAATAGCCGGGTACAATTGACGGCTTCCGTGTTGTGGCAATTACAATACCTTTCCAGCGGACCGAAAGGCATGAGCGAGGATTATATCAAGAATAGTTGCATTCCGGAGATGTTCGTGGGGGCGGATTTTACCCCTGCGGATGGTTGGTTGATGGGGCTCGGCGCTCATATGATCTCCTTGAAACCCCGTACTTCCACGGAATGGAAGGAGCAAACTTTTAAGGTGAACGAGCGGATGACCGCATTCTCTTACGAGGCACATTTGAAGTATAGCGGAAGAAACTATACCTTTGCGGCGAAAACCTTGATGGCCTCAGCCTTGGATCATACCGCTTTATTGGGCGGTTACGGGGTGAGCTCGGTGGACTCCCGTACGGGCGAGCAGGGATATACGCCTTTTCGCCATTCTACGACATGGGTGAATTTCGCCTACGGAACGAAATGGAGACCGGGAGTTTTCGTCGGATATACGAAGAATTTGGGAACCGGGAAGTCCTTGGTCTCAGCGGATAAGGTCTATGGTATGGGATTGGATATCGATCAATTAATAACCGTCAGCTTAAACGTATCGTATAATTTACCGCATTGGAAGTTCGGTTTCGAGTATTGTCCGGCGACAGCTTATTATGGCACGACCGACTTAGAGAGCGGACGTATCGAGCAAACACATGCGATAACGAATCATCGTATATTAGGTTTGATGATGTATTATTTTTAAAGATAGATTGACCGGAATGGAAATGAAACGCAACTTGCTTCTTTTGATCGGCCTATGTATGGCGGTATGCGTACAGGCGCAAAAGAAAAACTTCTCTTACAAATTTTACGGACAGGTACGTGGAGACTTGTTCTATAATTCCCGTGCGAACGCCGAGATCGTGGATGGTTTGTTCCACCTATATCCGAAGGACGTGGCGTTGGATGCGGATGGCAAGGACTTGAACGCTAGTCCGAACGGTAGTTTTTACCTGCTTTACTCCCGTTTGGGAATCGATGTACAAGGACCGAAGGTTGGTTCGGCCAAGACTTCCTTGAAACTGGAGGCCGATTTCCGGGGTTCGGGTAGCAATTGGGCGGTGCTTCGTATCCGTCATGCCTATGTGAATCTGGATTGGGGCAAGTCCGCTGTCTTGATCGGACAGACGTGGCATCCGCTATTTGGCGAGGTCTTTCCACAGATGTTGAATCTTTCTACCGGCGCTCCGTTCCAACCGTTTAACCGCAGCCCGCAAATTCGTTATCGTTATACGGACAATGGGTGGCAATTGACCGGGTCGGTCCTATGGCAGTTGCAATATCTATCGGCCGGACCGAATGGAAAGAGTGAGGAATATATCAAGAACAGTTGCGTACCGGAAGTCTATCTCGGGGTGGATTATAAGAAACCCGGTTGGCAGGTAGGAGCCGGTATGGAAATCTTGTCGTTAGTGCCGAGAACGCAGAACGAGGTGGATGGCAAGATTTATAAAGTCAGCGAGCGGGTTACTTCCGTATCTGGCGAGGCGCACGTGAAATATCAGGACGCGAATTGGTTGGTGATGGCGGAAACATTGCTGGCTTCTAACTTGACGCAGACTTGTATGTTGGGTGGTTACGGCGTCACCTCTATCGACCCACGTACCGGCGAACAGGAATATTCACCGTATCTTTTCTCTACTTCTTGGTTGAATATCGTGTACGGAAAGAAATGGAAACCGGGTTTGTTCTTAGGCTATTTGAAGAACTTGGGAGCGAATGAGGCACTGGTAGGCAAAACCTATGGCGTAGGTCTGGACGTAGATCAGGTATTTACGACCAACCTGCAACTTTCGTATAATCTTCCGCACTGGAAATTAGGTGTTGAATATAGCCCTTCCATCGCATGGTATGGCAATGTGGATTTGCAAGATGGCGGACGGATTCATGACACACATTCGATAACCAACCATCGGGTATTGGGCGTATTGATTTATACGTTTTGAGAAGGCATGGAGGAATTACGCTAAGCATAAAAAAGCGGGATAAGAGTATTCTCTTGATCCCGCTTCCACGTATATAGAATTTACAAAGTTGTCTGTTATTTGATATTACCCACCTTTAGCAAGTACTCGGCGATTTGTACGGCGTTCAAAGCGGCGCCTTTCTTGATCTGGTCGCTCACGGTCCAGAATGTCAAACCATTCGGGTTGCTGATATCCTTACGGATACGGCCTACGTAAACCGGATCGTGATCCGCTACGAACAACGGCATCGGATAATCCTTGTTTGCCGGTTCATCCTGCAATACCACACCCTCAGCCTCGGCGAAAGCCTTGCGAGCCTCTTCCACGCTGATCGGACGCTCTGTCTCTACCCAAGTAGATTCGCTATGCGCGCGCATAACCGGTACGCGAACACAAGTAGCGCTCACCTCGATATCCGAGTGCATGATCTTACGGGTCTCGTTATACATCTTCATCTCCTCTTTCGTATAGCCATTTTCCGTGAATACGTCTACGTGAGGGATTACGTTATATGCCAATTGATAAGCGAATTTCTCTACTGTAGGCTCCTCGCCCTTTAATAATTGCTCATATTGTTTTACCAACTCAGCCATAGCGGTAGCGCCTGCTCCACTGGCAGCTTGATAAGTAGATACGTGAACACGCTTGATATGAGATAAGTTCTCGATCGCCTTCAACGCTACAACCATCTGGATCGTGGTACAATTCGGGTTAGCGATCACACCACGAGGACGATTCAAGGCATCCTCCGGGTTTACTTCCGGTACGACCAATGGAACATCCTCGTCCATACGGAACGCGCTGGAGTTATCGATCATCACCGTACCATGTTTCGTGATCGTCTTCTCAAATTCCTTGGAAGTACCACCTCCGGCTGAAACAAAAGCAACATCGATTCCCTTAAAGTCGTCGTTATGCTTCAGTTCCTTAACGGTATACTGTTTACCACGGAAGGTATAAACACGTCCGGCACTACGAGATGAGCCAAAAAGTACCAGCTCATCCATCGGGAAGTTTCTCTGGTCGAGTACACGCAGGAACTCCTGTCCTACGGCTCCACTTACACCAACAATTGCTACTTTCATTTTGAGCACTGATTTAATTTGAATAATGTAAAATAGTTATAACTTTGCTGTCTGTAAAGGGCTTTCATATTTTTGCCTTTTGCGCCCTATTATTTACAGTTGTAACTTATTAGGGTGCAAAGATAGAGAAATTTATAACTAAAACGATATAGCTATGAAACAATTATTATTAATTCTTGCGTTTTTACTTCCGCTTTGCGCTTATCCCCAGTTAAAAGAACCGTTTAATGGACCGGAGATTACATCGGATAACCCTTGGACGGGTGATTTAGATTGCTTTGTGATTGAGAACGGATGGCTGGTCTCACGTGCGGATCCTACCCGGAAAAGTGTTTCCATAGAAACTCCTCTCGTTTATTCTGCTACAATGGAATGGGAATTTGAGATTCGGATGGATTTCAAACCAAGCGATCAAAACCATATCCGGCTACATGTTTATTTAGATGATCAGAGGATGCTTGGATTAAAAAACGATTATTATGTCCAAATCGGCAGTAATAAGAAGACGATAACTTTTCGGAAACATACCGCAACGGAGAAGAATCCAAAGATCTTAATAGAGAAAGCGCTCGATGTCTTGTTGGGAGCCGTGGATTTGAAAGTGAAACTTACTTTAGAAAATCATAAGATATGGAACTTATATGTGCTAGAGAAGGGTAGGTTTGTCTTGATAGGGAGTTGTGAGTCTGAAGTTTCTTCTTCATGTAAAGGGGGACAACTACGTTTTGAATGCCGCTATTCTAAAACTCGAGTAAATGATTTTGCGTGTAACTACATCATTATATCCGATAATATCTCGATCGAACCAGAGAAGCCGGATACTCCCGAAGAGCCAGAAGAACCCAATGAGCCCGATGAGCCGTTGGTTCTTCCGCGGCTTCTTGCTATCCAACCGATCACCGAGTCTGTTTTCCAATTACAATATAATCTTCCGGTGAATATCCGTGAGGCGATATTCTCTATATCGGGTATCGGTAATGCCTCTCGTATGACCTATGCGGATGATATGCGGATCTATGTGAATATCAGCTTTGATAAGGAGTTGGAGGTTGGTATGGGTTATGATTTGTTGTGCTCGGGGTTAATGGATCTTGAGGGAAATAAGATTCCGGAGAGTTCTACCGAGATTCGGTTAGAATATGAAGAAGAGCCCGACGTTCCGGAGGAACCGGAAGTGCCGGATACTCCTTCTTTCCCCGCCGGTAGTATCCGTATTAATGAGGTGATGGCTGATCCGAAAGGGCAAAAGGCTTTTCCGGAAACGGAGTATGTGGAACTTTATAATACGACGGATAAGGCTATAGAGTTAAATGGTTGGTCATTCTTATATGGTAGTAAGCCAACGGTATTGACAGCTTTGCTTTTGGAAGCGGATGGATATATCGTGCTTTATCGGTCTGGTAGGGATATACATATTGACGATTCGGGACAAGATATGCCCTTGGATAAATTCCCGGCGTCTTTGGCGAACACGAGGAAGGAGCTTGCGTTATTCGATCCTTCCGGTAAGGAGATCGACCGGATTGCCTATGAGAAAGCGAAAGCCGGTATCGCTTGGGAACGTTCTGAAACCGGTTTTTATTTATCAACGGATGAACGAGGAGGCACGCCGGGTTCCGCAAACTCTTCTCCTGACGATGAACCAGAAGATCCGGATCGTCCGGACACTCCCCATAAACCGGGTATCCCCACGGACATTATAGTCTTACCCAATGAGATCGTTTTTAATGAGTTGTTGCCGAATCCTTATCCGGAAGGGAGTGAGTATATCGAGCTTTATAATCGTTCGGACCGGACATTGTCTTTGGCTGGACTGTCTGTTGCTACCCGCAAATCCGATGGTACATTGAGTTCGCATTATCCTTTATCTTCTATAGTCTCTCCGGTAGAACCACAAGATTATGCGTTGCTGACTAAAAGTATGGGAGGAGTGAGCGATTTTTATCTGATATCTTCGCCGGATGCTTTGCATGAATTAAAACTTCCGGTCTTGGCAAATACCTCCGCTACGCTAGTCCTGTTTCGTACAGAAGATGAGGTTATGATCGATGAGATTCGTTATTCCTCTAAATGGCATGCCCCATCCGTGAAAAATGAGAAGGGGATTGCCTTGGAGCGGATTAATCCTGATAGCGATACGCAGGATGAGATGAATTGGACTTCGGCTTCGGCCACGGCGGGATACGGTACGCCCGGCTATCGGAATTCCCAATATGGAAAGCAAGATGAAGGCGAGGTCACGGGCATAGAGTCTCCCGTTTATTCTGAGGCAACGAAGGAATATACGATCTCCTACCATCTTGATGAATCCGGCTATACCTGTAGGGCCTGGATATTTGATATCTCCGGAAGGCGTATCAGTGAGGTGGTAAATCATGACTTATTAGGGATAGAAGGTGAATTGGCTTGGAACGGCCTTGCGGTGAATGGTTCCAAGGTGAGAACCGGCGTTTATATTTTCTATGCGGAACTTGTTCATCCTCAAGGACAGGTAAAACGATATAAGGAAGTGTTTTTAGTGAAATAAGTTCATTTGTGAAATAATATTAGTATTTTTGCTATGAGTAACTATAACGGTAACATTGAAAAAAGAAAAGCGGCTCAGGATTTAATGAAGAACAGAAGAGAAAATACTTCAAAGTATTTCTTCGATTTGTCAAAATTAACTTTTGCCGCTCTTGTATTGGGAGTAGGAAGCGCATTATTAAACCGCTGGGAGGATACGAGAGATATCATGTTGTGGCCTCCTATATTCTGGTATTCTTTATTTACTGGAACGTTTATCGCTACAGTATTTGCTTTGATTGGGTATAAATTATTAAAATAGAGAAATATGTTATTAGCAGTATTCTTTACGGTTATTTCTATAATGGCGGCAGGTTTCTTGATATTCCTGTATACCCCTCGTGGTAAACGCTGGCTAAGAGATGAGTTTTAATCATTGATATACATCTTTATACCACTCAAGATACTTGTACCACTCATTTAGTTTGGGCAAGGCTTCTTGGGGGACGTAAATGGATAGGCCGCTGAATTTGTTGATTGGTAAAGGAGTTCCTGACGGATAAGGGTAGGAGTAAAAACTCTTTGGAGTGGCCGCTTTATACGTAATAGCCTTATCTAGGGCTTGCTTGAATTTGGCATATTGTTCTGCCGTAGCCAGCCGACTTACATAATCGTCAAAATCATATAAGGCATGATAATTATGGGTTAAATATTCCATTATCTGCAAGTCTTTCACGGGCACGGCGAAAAGATCCGTTTCCGTCTTATCTTTGAATATCGCACGACTGATAGTGGCAAGTTCATCTAACGCTGAGCTTTTTATGACGGAGATTGTGGCGTATGGATATATGCCATTCTTATAATGTTCATAAAATTGGGTGGCTATCCCCACCACGTCCGCATCTTTCTTGAACATATCCCCCATTATCGATTGATAAGGGAAGCCGTTCGCCAATATCTCCGTTGGCGAGCCGATAATATAATCCGCGCATCCCCGGAAAGCGTAAGCTACCTCGGCACACGACATATAACAAGCGTCGAACAAAATAAAATCAAAATGATACTTCGATAAAGCGGAGGCCAAATCATTGATCTCCATGAAATTATTCTTCCCATCCTGCCCGAAAGAACGCAGATAGCTATAGATATCCGAAGGTAGCCATCCCGTTCCGTGACTCCACAGCACCAACCCGTAACTATCCGCCGGATATTCCTTTTGTACCTTGTCGATTATTTGCGTCAGCGTCTCGGTAGAGGCCGAGTTCTGGTTCGAGTCGTAGGTCTCGAGCACGATCTGCCGGATGGTATCCGCTTCCAGCTTTAATTGAAAAAGCTGGGGAGCCTCGTTCTGCTTATCCGTATAGATCAACAAATTGCCGTTGTTCAATCCATCTCGCTCAATCCCTTCCTTTATCGCCCTCAGGTTTTGGCTCACGTATCCATTCAAGCTATTATCCCCCGCGAAATAGATAAGAACCGTACGAGGGGCGGTAGTAGGGATAACGACCTCCTCTTTATCGCAAGCGACAAACGAAAGGAGTGACAGGAAAAAAATCACGATATATTTAGCCTTCATGAGTCATATTCTGGATTTATTTTACAAAGATAACGTTTTTCATTTGAAATCATGGATATTATATAAGTTAACGTACAAATGAACTGATAAATAATATTTATATTTGTACGGTTTTGTCTCTTAAATAAACAAACCTAATGAACCGGGAGATATGAATAAACTATATTTACTGTTAGTATTTCTTTTGTCAACCTTTATGGATATTCTAGGACAGGTCGTGGCCGTGAAGACTAATGTGCTTTATGACGCGATCACTACGCCGAACGTAGGGGCGGAGGTCGCGTTCAACAAGCATTGGTCGGTTGAGGCATCGGGGTATTATAACGGTTGGACATTCTCGAGCGATAAGTCCTTTAAGCATTGGATGATACAACCAGAGGCACGCTACTGGATACACGAGCGTTTCAACGGACATTTCTTCGGGGTTCATGCCCAGTATATGGATTACGATTTCGCCGGTTTGAAGCTCCTGTATGGGATGGAGAAAAAGAATAGTTATAACGGTAACGCTTATGGCGGCGGTATCTCTTATGGTTATCAGTTATACGTGTCGCCCCGTTGGAACGTGGAGTTCACGGCGGGTTTCGGATACTTGCATTTCGAATATGATAAGTACGCTTTTCCTAGAGGAGATGCGCCTATCGGCAAGTTCCGCAACGAGTATTGGGGATTAACAAAGGCGGGTATCAGTATCGTTTACATCATCAAATAAAGAGATAAATCTATGAAGACATTCATTTATATATGCTTGCTTGTGATCGGCCTTGTTCTTCCGGCAGGAGCGCAGGTACCTATACAATCTTACCGGGGGCAAGTCTCCGTGAAGCAAAACCGCATCGAGCGGGAGGGCAACTCCTTGCGTCTAGACCTAACGATCAGTGTCTGCGGACTCTCCGTGGGACGATATCAAACCCTGTCCTTGATGCCGATGTTGCGTAGCGACAGAGATTCCGTAGTCATGGCCCCGGTAGTACTAAACGGGGCAAACAAGCAAAAAATGTACGACCGTACCTTAGTTTTCGAAGGCAAGAAAGCCGCCGATGGCGACACTTATACGGTAATCAAGAACACCCCGGAACTGATCCGGGAAATCCCCTATGAACTATCGATTCCATACCACCCATGGATGAAGAACGCCGCTCTGATCTTGGTTGGGGAGTTGGATAATTATGAAGGTGCGCCATTACGAACATTCGTAAACGTATTGACAGAACATTTGGACATTCCGTAAAATAGTTTTTAACGCATTCCGTTATCTTGCAAGTACTGTCGAATAAGCGTAGGCGGTAGACTTGGGTATGGGCTTGTGCCTGCAATGTGTTCTGTATCTTTCGCTATGTTTCAGTCCACAATATCCCAAGAAGCTTGCTACAGTTTTGATGTTTGCCCATCAATAAGAGCTTTCATTTCTGCGCTATTAGAACTATATTGCTTTTCTTTCAAATATTTAATGGCATTCCTTAGGATTGTTATTTCTTCTGCGCTCTTAATTTCGTGAAATAACTTTTTGAAGTTCGTATCCTCTTTGCTCGATACTTGCTTTGTCTGCGCTGTAAAAGATCTCAATTCATCTGAAAGATCGAATTGTTTCATCTCAACTTTCTCTTCCTTAGCGCATTTTAGGATAAAGCGGTCTACGGCAGGATCGATCATTATTAAGAAATGAGCCTTGTCCGGGTGTTTGTAAAAATATAGGGAGTCCGTATGTCCTATTTCCGCAAATTCGTTGACGTAACTGACCTGTCGTTTGTCTTTATCCACTATTCCAACCGCGAATTTATCCGATAACTTTTCTTTCATCACTTTTACGACGTTGTTACAGCCTTTCTGATGATTATATCCTTTAGCGGTGGGAACCAACGTCTCGATTAGGTTTGTATCGACGTAGCATTCCGGAATTATGTAGAGTTCTGCCATTATCTTAAGAAGGTTTCGGTGTTGAAAAATAGGTCGATGCCATATTCGTACATTTCTTGTACTTCTGTGTCACTGGCTCTTTTCACGAAAGTTTCCCCATTCCTGAAGTCAACTAGGTAAATGGCAAGTTTGTCACTCGGTAATTCCAGAAAGTCGTTAACCACATAAGGACTGTGTGTCGTTATAAAAAACTGGTTTCTGTCCGATTGGATAATATCCTGCGTTACCTTTGATATGAAAGGAGGGTATGAGTGGGCTTCCGGTTCTTCAAAAACTAATGCGGACTCACTGTTACTTTCAATAGCCGCTTTGTAGAAAATCATACGCTGCAGGGTATCGGCTATGGAATGAAATGGAATTAAAAATATCTCTCCCGGTTTCTTTTCTTTCATTACTTTAATCTCCTGGCTATTGGTATCGAAGACATATTTCAAGCCATAGTCGTTGAAAATAGTTCTTAATTCTTCTTTCAACTTGGGCATCATGGAAACGATATTCATCAAATTGCTTCCTCCCGGAGGTAATAGGAAAGGAATCGGTAATTTCTCTTTATCGAATGCTGGTGGATAGAGATAGCATTTGAAAGGGTTTGCCGTTGGAATATCTATATTCTTCTTGGCGGGTATCGTCAAGTTGGAAATAGTAAAAGCTACATCTTGTGCGGGATGAGCCGGATTGGTTTGCGAATAAAGAAGTCCCATGTTATCCATTTTTACTTCTACATTCACCTTGTTCGTTTTCACAGAAATTGGGCTATCTACATGGCCGTCGAAAAATAACTCTGCATCGTTCTCCGTACGGATAAACTGCTGGATGCTTCTTTTCCGGGTATATTTCAAATAGGGCAGACAAAACAAGGACATCGCTTCCAATAGATTACTTTTACCCACATTCGGCTTGCCAATAATCAAGTTGATCCTCCGGCATTGGTCTAAAGTCACATCTTTGAGTGACTTGAAGTTGCTTATATGAATATGATTTATGATAGTTTCCATTTTATGACTTTATGTGATTTAAACAGGATTCACAAAGATAATGATTTTTCTATGACTTTATGTGATTTGAGCTGGCTTACTTTGCCAACGAAGTTAACTTACTTTGCGAATTTTTGAAAAGGTCTCATACGCCTGAAAAACTAGACGGATCAATGTCTTTCAAAAATAACACATTTTCTCATCCGAGGCGAAAAAAGGATTTGCAGGTTTTCATATTTTCGGATTATGTTAAAGATTCCATATTCTGAAAAACAATCTATCCATGTGTATGTTTTCTTTTAAAGAATATGAATCAATAATTTGATTATCATGAAGATTTTAATAATAGTTACTAGCACAGGGACTTTTGCCAATGGGAAACTCGCGACCGGATTATGGCTTAGTGAGTTTACTCATATCTATCATAGTGCAAAAGAAAGCGGCTATGACATAACGGTAGCCAATCCGAAAGGAGGTTATACTCCCATTGATCCCGAAAGTTTAAAACCAATTTTTTTAGATGAAATGTCCGAAAAGTATTGGGAAAAGCCAGAATTCAAAAAGCTGTTGGATCATGCAAACAGTTTGGATAACCTGTTGGAACAACAGGTTGATTGTGTCTATTTAGCCGGCGGACACGGTGCGATGTATGACTTTCCTGACAATGAAGCTTTAAAGACTATCGTAAGGAAACAGGATGAAAGTGGGAGGATAGTGTCGGCCATCTGCCACGGGGTCAGTGGGTTGTTGAATGTCAAACTATCCAATGGCGAATATATGATTAAAGGCAAAAAGCTGACGGGATTCAGTTGGTTTGAGGAAAGTCTTGCCAGAAGAAAAGAAGACGTGCCTTTTGATCTTGAAGCGTTGTTGAAAGAGAGAGGAGCGGATTATGAAAAAGCATTGATACCTATGACTTCAAAAATAGTTGTAGATAATAATCTGATTACTGGGCAGGACCCGTTCAGTTCTAAAGAAATGGCGAAGGTCGTTATGCGGCAATTAAATAAAGCACAATAATAAATGGCTGAAGTAATCAGCTGGGAATAAATGTTTAATTCAAATCAGTATCATTATGAATTTAGATGAAGTCCTTCATCATCGTCGTTCTGTACGGGTGTATGATAAAGAAAAACCAATAGATACGGAAAAGGTAAAACATTGTTTGGAACTGGCTACATTGGCTCCTAACAGTTCTGATATGCAATTATGGGAATTTTACCATATTACAGAACCTGAATTATTGGCAAAAATTTCAAGGGACTGCCTTGGTCAGAAAGCGGCTTCTACCGCTTCACAAATTGTCATTTTTGTGGTTCGGCGTGACTGGTACAAGAAACATGCGCGATTCGTACTCAATTTTGAACGGGAGAACATTCGTCATTACAGTCCTAAAGAACGTCAGGACAAACGTATTAAGGATCGGGAAATATATTACGGTATATTGATGCCCTTTGTTTATGCCCGGTTCTTCGGTATTCTCGGATTGCTCAGGAAATTGTTGGCTAATATAATCAGTATTTTCCGTCCTATGATGCTTGAAGTTTCCGAGAATGACATACGTGTGACAGCCCATAAATCCTGTGCGCTTGCCGCACAAACGTTTATGATTGCGATGGCAAACGAAGGCTATGACACGTGTCCCTTAGAAGGGCTGGACAGCCGTCGGCTAAAAAGGACATTGAAACTACCTCATGGTGCTGAAATAAATATGGCTATTCCTTGTGGGATACGGGATGGAAATAAAGGCATTTGGGGAGAACGTTGCAGAGTACCTTTTGAAGATGTTTATCGTAAACTTTAAGGCCTCCTTTTTTAAGGCTGGAATTTTCACTCACAAATAAAAAGTACAAATATCAAGTATAAGTGGTAGATGTTGTAGATGTTCGCATGAGCCGTTAATTCCCTATCTCGCAAAAATAAGTGACTTGTATCCATTGGCCATTCTGAAAGTGGATAAGTTGAAGGACGGCCCGATGGCTGTTGATGGTGAGGTTGGCGGTAATCTGCTCCGTGGAGAATGAGTGGTGAGCGTATTTGGCAGTGTGGTTGATGATCTTGTTGGCATACGTCTCTTTTCCTTCCTTTTCCCACGTGAAGATAGCGCGATCGAAATCTAGCGTGAAACGATCATGGAAGGTGTTTCCTTTCCATGTCTGACCCAAGGGCTTGACGCCTTGTGGAGTATCAACGCATTCTGTTATCCGGCAAGTGTTGTCGGATAAATGTAGGTGATAGACTTGGGCATGGGCTTGCGTGGCAAGCAGGAGCCATAGCGACAAGACGGGTAACAGGAGGATCGTCTTCATTTAATGGATAAGGGCAACCTGTCTCCATCGGTTGCCGGGCTAAAAATACAGAAGCGTGGAAACTATTGATATTACCGTATTGAGGCTCTGGACGGCCCTATCCATGTAATAAACAATAGCCCACGCCATGCTGTTATATCGTCCAGAGCGATTACTGGTAAATATAGCACCGACGTGAGCGTTTATTGTCTATTATCCATGGATATGAAATTGTCCAGATTTCAATACGGGATAATATCTTTAAACGCTCTTCGTTAACTTATGTCCTCCTTCAGTGACCTACGCTTAGATATGAGGGATTATCGCAAATATAGGAAGAATAATTGATATCCGTATGCTATGTGGGGAGAAGTTTCCTCGCGGATTGACATTTTGACAAAATGTAAACGGAAGTCCGTGAGAGTCGATTATTTCGGGCGGATGTACGTCTCGCTTCCAAATACGCAAGAAAAAAACAGCAATTGTTTAGTAGACAGACAGATGTTGGAAAATGGCCTTTTATTCTAGCGAAATTAATTCATCGTAACTCATGGTTTGCCGGGTGTTTGGGCGATTCCATAAGGTTACGATAGGGTTATAATAAGGTTATAACGCCTTTCTCATTAGGTTATAACCCTATTCTTAGCTGCTTACGATGCCCAACGTAACCATATGTGTCGCCTAACGCGGCCTTTCGCGTTGGCTTTCGCAACCTATTGTGTGTGAAAAGGGGTACTTTTGAGATGGAAAAGGGCACTAATGGCTATCTCCTTCTCGTTGTTTTGTGGTTCTTGCGGGAAGGGGATGTCACGATATATGGCTTATATTGCTCAGAAAAACAGAATAACACCTGTTTCGCTAACAGAATGTATTTTTCGCCATAGGGCGCTAAATACGTACGTTCTTAAATACCAATCTCACCAGAACCTTCCGGGCCTTCTGTCCAAGGATTGATGGAGGCACCTACGTTGATGTCTTCGGCTTGTATGGTGAAGGTATATTTCTGCTTCTTGCCGGCGATGAATGCTTGGGAGGGATGAACCTCGTAGGTATGGTCGCTGATGGAGAAACGGAACGTGGGAGCCTCGCCGGGCCAGAGCAGGTAGTTTGTCGATACGGTAGCCTCGGCGGGAGTGATGGTAATCGGTGCGGCGAGCGGAATTGGATAGTCCGCCACCGTATTCGAGGCGGTTAACCGGCCGGTCTGGATATTCATGTGGATGGATGACGGGTAATTTACCAACTCCACTTTTTGCAAGATTAGGGGTTCCTTGATATCATCGGCTTTCTTTATGACGATCGTGATGGCGGATAATTGGTGGTTGAAGGTGAGGGCGACGGTGGCGGTTGAGCTGTTGGTGTCGGTCTCTACGTCCATCTTTCCCTTGTTTAGGATCGGGGTAGCATACATGATATCGATCTGGTCTTTTAGGTCGTAGCTAGCTTCGGAATTACTCAGCGAGGCTTGATACGGATAGTAAGCGTAGAAATCGATGACCGTATCGGAGGCTACCGGGAAATGAGCGTCCATATCGGAGGTATAGGCCGTACCGTCTGTCGTGGTATAGGCTTGGTTGGTTAGGTCGGGACGTGGGGTGAGGGGGGCGGTTTGGCCTAGCTTATGGCCCCATCCGTATATCCCAATCGGCAGGTCGGTCGGCATGGTAGACTCGGTATGTATCGCTTTCGATTCCAACCTGTAGGGGGAGGCGCTGAAAAGGATAACGGTGGGTGTCTGTTGGGAAGGCACGGAATTATCATCGTTAGTGCAGCTATTTAGCGAGAGTCCCATAAGGAGGGATACGGTGATCAGTTGTTTTGTGTATCGCATATTTTGTGTTATATCTTTTCGTTTGATTTAGTCGATTGATAGATGGATATGGTACGGGTTTGGGCCCGATGCCTTGGTTTGGGAGGCGGTAGCGGTAGAGTCCGTAGGAGTCTCCGGGATCTCGCCTCCGTTGTTTACCTCTTCGTTCGGTGTAGCGTTATCATCTACGGGAACTTCGGGAGAGGTTATTTCCGGTATATTCCGGTTGATCGTTATATCGTATTGATAATTAACCCCGGCTTCCCAAGTCCGCGGTTCATCGGAAAGGGCGACGTGGAACACGTTGCTTTCATCGTTTCCGAAAGTTAATATCATTTCGTTCGCTTTTTGGGGGAACAGGAGGAATTGGCCGGGGATTGAATTATCTCCGTTGCTTAATGTCGTGTTGGTGTCTAAAGTATAGGTTGTTTGTCCTGCGATGTCGCTTAATTGACCGTGCCATATATCTAGGGTGGCGCTTTGTGGGGCGACAATTTGTACTTTGGTTAGAGGGAGGTCTATAGTGACTCCTGTATTTTTTATGATGTTTATTGTTATTTGGGTAAGTAAGTGGTGGAACTCAAATACTAATACGGAGGACTTCTTTGACTGATTCAGTAAAGAGGCGTACATGAGGTCGTATTGATCGACGGTGTTGTCTTTGAGGGTGACGGTGGTATATTGGGTATTTCCATAATCAGAACCTATTGTAGGAAATGATAGAAAAGGATAGATTGCAAAAAAGTCAAGTTGTTCTTTATCTGGGAAATAATATGTATTATTATATTCAATATCACCATTGAAATTAGAAATACCTTTAATATTGTCAAATAAAATTGGTTCCCATAGATTTATTGTCGTGTTTTCTGGATGTTGTATTGAGAATATGCTGATATTAGATCCTTTAGGTAATTTGTTATTCTCTATGATTCCTTGGCTTTTTGTGGATACATTTATACATGATGATGAGAATTTGATAGGTGTAGAATGTTCATATTCATACATTAATCCTTCATTATTACAACTATTCAGTTGTAATAATAAAATGATGTATACAATGTATGAATAAATAGTTCTCATTATATAAATGTTTTTTAGCGAAAGAGGTTCAAGCCTCTTTCGCTATAAGTTTTATTATTTTACTGTAGCATTGCCGTTTGTACCGCCATCTGCCCAAGCTGTAATTGATGATGTTAATTCAATATTAGAACTTGTTAATGTAATTGTCAAAGTAGTCATTTTACTTTCCTTGAAGCTTAGTGAACCAAAAGAAGTAGTAGAAAGAGTTTGACCGTCAATCGTCAATGACAAATTTGTTATTGAGGCTTCTGGGATAACAATAGGAGACCAATCTGTATAAATATCTCCATCTGCATTTTCAATAATTGTATATGTGCTTGCTTTAGTTATTGTGACTGGGCTTGCACTTGTCGCATCTCCTGTTTGGGCTACCATATCAAAAACTTTTGAGCCTTTATCTAGGCTTACTGATATATTCGTTAACTTAGCCTCTCCAGTGTAAGATGCGTCTTTTTTGAATACAAATTTGATTTTTGAAAGCATATGTTTAAAACCAATGTTAGCAGGAGAAGGTGCAGTACCTTCATACTCACTAGTTAGTTCAAGCTTTCCCATCAATAGGTCTGTTGTTTCTCCAGTAGTCGGAACAGTAACGGTGATCTTTTCTGCATTACTACCAGAAGCAGCTGTCCTTTTGTAATTTGCATTAGTATCGTCAGCTATTCTTGGATAATATGCATAAAATTGATGTTTTGAACCACGTTTCCAAAACATCGTTTTATTTTCAGTAGCTGTTTCGGAAAGTTTATTATCTGAGCCAACAGTAAAAGATACATTATCTTTACTTGGCGTACCTAAACTTGCTCCTGTCGGTACTTCTCCTAAATACATTGTTATCCCCATTATCTCACCTACGTCAAAAGCTTCAGCTGTTTCTCCTGGTGCAGCTTTTGTCTGTACCCCCAATATTGAACTCCCAAATTCAATAGGAGTAGGTTCATTCTGGTTCACTTGTGGTTGATCCGGATTCTCAATCTCATTTGTACAGCTAACCATGGCTGCCATGGCCAACATACTAATCATTAACTTTTTCATTTTACCCTAATTTAAGTTGTTACTATTTGTATATCATTTTAATCTTATTCGATTGTGGTCTCTTCGCCGGGACCTACTTCCCAGTTCGTGAGGCGGATCGTGAATTTCGGGCTCTTCTCAACCGTGGCATTTATAGTCACGTTGACATGAGGAGTGTCTATTTCATTTAATTTGTCCTCTAAGTCGGCGGTAGCGGAAACCATGCTACCGTCGCTTAGGGTAAAATCTATTGTCACTTGATTCGTGACAGGTTTTTGTTCTTCTTCCTTAGGGAGGGCGGTACCTAATATGATCAGATCGCCGTTTACTCCTTTATCGGAGGTTTCCATATCGAACTCTACATTTGTGGATGCCTCGGTCACTACCTTGCGTTTACTCAAGTTTAATGAGGTGGATACGCCCGATAATGAACCTTTGCAAGTCTTTATCTCCTCCGGTTTGTCTACCTGTACCGTAAAGGTTACGTGGCGGACCAACGGAGTCAGTACCAAAGTGCCCGACTTGTCTTGCCCCGGTGTGATCTCCAATGAATCGACGACAAACCCATACAACGGGGTTATGCCTTGCGATGCCTGTCCGGTGGCCTTCGTCTGGAGGATATAAGCCTCCGCTTCGTCGAACCTTGACATATTACGAAAGTCGATATTCTTCGCGTCGTAATTAAAAACCAGTATTTTATAGGTGGCCGGCGGTAAGAACAACATCATGCTATTTGCGTCCCCATCCGTCTGTATCATAGGCCCTCCCTCCGAAGGGTAAATACAATATCGAAGTTTCTCGGGAGCCGGAAAGCCGGGTATCACGCTATCCCAACGAAGGGTGTAGGTGATGAAACCGGTACTCTCTTTTTTCGGTTCGTCAGATCTCTCGCAACTGCATTCTATCACTAAACTCGTAATAAATAGAATGGCGATCGTGACCTTTAAGATAATACTTGTCTTATTGTACCTATACATTTTATTTTTCTTTGAAAATCAATTATGATTGACCTTCTGGACGCAAATGTATAGGTAATGCTAAAGGGGAGAATTGTTATTTTTGTCCAAAGAGTTGCAAAAGTTGAGAGATTTTAAAAAAATCATTGAATATTATGTATTTTCATCCTTTAGAGAACGGACAGAGCGGGGAGATTGGCCGAAATTAGCCCTGCAGAAGTGCGAGAAGTTAGAAAGCGATTCAAAACCATACTTGTAACAAATCTCGGATATGGAAAGCTCGGTCATGATAAGGTCGTTGTGGATGTCTTGGCATTTGCGTTTCAGCATCCATTGGTAGGCGGGCTCTCCGAACGTATCCTTGAAGATACGGCGGAAGGTGGGTACACTGTAGCCTCCCAATTGGGCGAAGGTCTCCACGTCTTTCGCCTTTTGGTAGTTCTGCATCACGAAATACTGGAAACTGTGGCTATACCGGTAAATCGGGGCGTAAAAGGCGGCTAGCTCCTTGATGGGGTAGTAGCAGTTCAGCAAGTAGACCATCTCCGAGCGTTTGGCTTGCATCAGCCCGGAGCATCTTAAATCATCGTTGAGGTAGAGCTTCATGCCCTCGATGAAGAGTTGTATCGGCGGAACCATCGTCATTACGATGGGCTGCTGGCGTTCGTTCTCCACGATGGAGATGCCTTTGTTGAAACGGTTGTCGCATATGTTTTGCGGACGCTCGAAGAGATAGATGATACATTCGGTGTAGTCGAGTACCTTGCACTCCACTTTCGAGCCGATCGGTTGCAATACGAACTGTCCGCCCCGGAACGTAGTGTCCGGGTGCTCCTCGCTGTTCAGCCAGATCTCTCCCTTGACTAGGAAAAAGACCATGTTCTGCATGCATCTTGTCTGAGGGATCACGTACCCTTTCGGATAAAGACGATACTTGAATATGTCCCTCTGGTAGAAACTACAAGAGGAACAGTCGGTATATTTGGTGCAGCGATGGTCGGTTAACATAATTGGTGTCTTTATAATTTTACTTTCTTTGTCTTGCCCTCGCTCTCGTTGTGAAAGCGATCTACGGCGGTCACTACATAGCGATATTTTACCTTTCCTTTCTCGTAAGGCATCAAGTAGCCGGTTTCCCGGGTGATAGCCACGATCTTCGAGGGATCGCTCGTGTCTATTGGCTCTTTGTCGTTAAAGCGATAAACCACGAAATAAGAGGCTAGCTCCGGATTCGTGGGGCTTTGCTCCGCTTGCCAGTGCAAGAGGAAGCCCTTGGGCGTCCATTCGGTCTTTAGCTTGCTTACGTCTTTTGGCGGACGGTTATGCATATGGGTATAGGCCGGGATAAGGGCCGGGTAACGGTGGTAGTTCCGTTTCAGGCTGTCGGCTACGCCCTTGTTGTTCCATAGAATCTCATTGGCGGGCCAGAAACAATTGCCGCTCACGTGAGGCAAGGCACGCTCGTAGCGCATCTTGCGGGTCAGTTGATCCGCTTTCATGGTGCGGGCCACGTCTTGCCCGATATATAAATGACCTCCGTTGGCGTTTTTGTCCCACCATTTGATAAGCGTGATGTAATCCGCCGCCGGGTGTCCGATCTCCCAATAGATCTGGGGGATGTTATAATCGATCCAACCTTGCTGTACCCAATAGGTGATATCGGCGTAGAGGTCGTCGTAGTTTTGCAGGCCGTTGGTATTGCTACCCGATCCGTCCGCGGTGCTTTTCTTGTTGCGGTAGATGCCGAAGGGACTGATACCGAAGCGTACCCAAGGCTTGGTGAGCAAGATGGTACGTTTCAATTCCCGGATCAGGGTATTCACGTTCTCCCGGCGCCAATCGTTCCTTTGCGCCTCGCTGTATCCTTTTCGCAAGCCGTATTTCCGGAAGCTGTTATCATCCGGGAAAGGCATACCCGCTACGGGATAGGGATAGAAGTAATCATCCATATGGATCGCGTCCACGTCGTAACGGCCGACGATATCACGCACTACCCGGCAGATAAACTGACGGCTTTCCGGCAATCCCGGGTCGAAAAGGATTTGTTTATTATAAGTGACAAACCATTCGGGATGTTTATGATAGATGTGGGAATCGGCGAAACGGGTGTTTCCCGCCGTGCTCGCCCGGTAAGGATTCAACCAAGCGTGAAACTCCATGTTCCGTTTATGGCATTCTTGGATTAGGAAGGCCATCGGGTCGAACTCACCTGCTGGGGCTACGCCCTGCTCTCCGGTGAAGAAGCGGCTCCACGGCTCGATATCGGATTTATAGAAAGCGTCCGCCTCGGGGCGCACCTGAAAGATGATGGCGTTGATGCCGCATGCTTGCAGGTAATTAAGCTTGCGGATGAAGTCTTTTTTCATCCGGGCGGGAGTCATATCCTTGTATTCGCCTTGAAAAGCGGTCTGTATCCATGCTCCCCTAAACTCTCGCTTGGCCTCCTTGCCCGTACTCGTAGCCGGACGAGGCTTCTCGCGAACCGTAGAACATGAGGTTATCGCACAAAAGAGAATCGCTACTAAGAAGCGAAAATATTTAATATACATGGGTGCCTTGCTGTGTTTGTCTATGAAATTTTCAACAAATGTAGAAGATTCCCTGTAAATATGAAATATTTCACCCTTGTTATTTTATTTACTTGGCAGTAGAGACGAGGCACACCCTGTCTAACTGTGTGAATTAGTTCGATGAAGATAAGGCAGAATCGGTTAGTTTTGGCTATCTTTGCGTTAAAGAAAAAGATAAAGGTAATATGTCTGAGAGCAATTCGATTTTCATCAAGGGGGCACGTGTCAACAACTTGAAAAATATAGATGTAGAGATTCCGAGGGACAAGCTGGTGGTGATAACCGGGCTGTCGGGGAGTGGAAAATCATCGTTGGCGTTCGATACCCTTTATGCGGAGGGACAGCGTCGGTATGTAGAGAGTTTATCCGCTTACGCCCGCCAGTTCTTGGGGAGGATGAGTAAGCCGGAATGCGACTATATTAAGGGAATACCGCCGGCTATCGCTATCGAGCAGAAGGTGAATACCCGTAATCCGCGTTCCACGGTCGGTACATCTACCGAGATTTATGAGTATTTACGCTTGTTATATGCTCGCGTCGGGAAGACGATATCGCCGGTTTCCGGCACCGAGGTGAAAAAACATCAGGTGAGCGATATTGTCAAGGAGGTCATGCGATACCCCGAGGGGACTCGTTTTGCCGTATTCGCCCCGGTTGTCTTGCCGGAAGGCCGGGATATGAAGGAACAGCTGGAGATCTTGCGGAAAGAAGGATATGCCCGTCTGTCGGTGAATGATACGGTATATCGTATCTCGGAGGTACTGGCCAGCGAGGAGTTACTGTCTTACCCGATCGAGTTGTTGGTGGACCGCCTGACGGTATCGGACGATAAGACCTTGAAAAGCCGTTTGGCGGATTCGGCCGAGACCGCTTTCTTTGAGGGCCATGGTACCTGTTTGATCCGTATTTATACGGAGGAAGGGGTAGTCGTGAAGGAATTCTCGAAGAAGTTCGAGGCGGATGGCATGATATTCGAGGAGCCTACCGATATGATGTTTAGCTTTAATAATCCGTTGGGCGCTTGTCCGACTTGTGAGGGGTTCGGTAAGGTGCTGGGTATCGATGAGAATCTGGTGGTGCCTGATAAAAGCTTGTCTGTCTACCAAGGAGCCGTGGTTTGCTGGAAAGGTGAGGTGATGGGGGAATGGCTGAAAGACTTTATCGTGAAGAGCGAGAAATATAACTTCCCGATCCACCGTCCGTATTACGACCTGACACAGAAAGAGAAGGATCTGTTGTGGCATGGGGCGAGAGGCTTACACGGTATCGACGATTTCTTTAAGTTCGTGGAAGAGAATCTTTATAAGATACAATACCGGGTGATGCAAGCCCGCTATCGGGGAAAGACGACTTGCCCGGTTTGTAAGGGGAGCCGCTTGAGACCGGAAGCGCTGTATGTGCAAGTGGGCGGTAAGAATATCGCCGAGCTGGTGACGATGCCGGTTTCGGAGGCAAAGGCTTTCTTTGATCAACTGGAACTGGACGAGACGGATGCGGCGATCGCTAAACGTTTGCTCACGGAAATCAATAATCGCTTGCAATTCCTGTTGGATGTGGGGTTGGGTTATCTGGCTTTAGATCGCCTCTCGGCCTCTTTATCCGGAGGAGAGAGCCAACGTATCAATCTGGCTACCTCGTTGGGTAGTAGCTTGGTGGGTTCGTTGTATATTTTGGATGAGCCGAGTATCGGTCTGCATTCCCGGGATACGGATTTGTTGATCAAGGTATTGCGACAGTTGCAAGCCTTGGGGAATACCGTGGTCGTGGTGGAGCATGATGAGGAGATTATCCGTGCGGCGGATTATATCATCGATATCGGTCCGAAAGCAGGGCGTTTGGGGGGCGAGGTCGTTTATCAAGGCGATGTGAATAACCTCCGGAAATGTACCGATAGCCACACGGTACGTTATTTGACGGGAGAGGATCAGATCGAGATCCCGCCTTATCGCCGTCCGTGGAATAATTATATAGAAGTGACAGGGGCTCGGAAGAATAACTTAAAGGGCGTGGACGTGAAGTTTCCTTTGAACGTGATGACGGTGGTTACCGGCGTGAGCGGTTCGGGTAAAAGTTCCTTGGTTCGTGATATTTTCTACGAGGGCGTGAAACGCCATTTGGATGATGCCGCTCGCCTGACCGTAGATTGCTCCGGTATCAGTGGAGATTTGAATATGATTCAGGCGATTGAGTTCGTAGACCAGAACTCGATCGGAAAGAGTTCTCGCTCGAACCCCGTGACGTATATCGGTGCTTACGATGAGATCCGTAAACTATTCGGCGAGCAGCCCCTAGCGAAGCAGATGGGATATAACGC
This sequence comes from Parabacteroides sp. KHUB-02, assembly GCF_056640955.1. NCBI lineage: Bacteria > Pseudomonadati > Bacteroidota > Bacteroidia > Bacteroidales > Tannerellaceae > Parabacteroides > Parabacteroides sp. KHUB-02. Next base: position 4,086,538 of record NZ_JBWQEV010000001.1, read on the forward strand.
CGCTTATTTTTCCTTTAATAAAGAAGGAGGTCGCTGCGAGGAATGTAAGGGCGAGGGCAAGATCACGGTAGAGATGCAGTTTATGGCGGATATCACCTTGGAATGCGAGGCTTGCCACGGCAAACGCTTCAAGCAGGATGTATTGGATGTAGAGTATCAAGGCGCTAACATATACGATGTGTTGGAAATGACCGTGAATCAAGCGATCGAGTTCTTCGAGAAAGGTTCCGGCTCCCAAGAGAAGAAGATCGTGAAACGCTTGAAACCGCTGCAAGACGTGGGCTTGGGCTATATCAAGCTGGGACAGACTTCCTCCACTTTATCCGGTGGTGAGAACCAACGTGTGAAACTGGCTTATTACTTAGGCCAAGAGAAGCAGCAACCTACCTTGTTCGTTTTCGACGAGCCTACGACCGGTTTACATTTTCATGATATCAAGACTTTGTTGAAAGCTTTCAATGCCTTGATCGAGAAAGGTCACTCCGTGGTAATTATCGAGCATAATATGGATGTGATCAAATGTGCGGATTATGTGATCGATTTAGGACCGGAAGGCGGAAAGGCCGGCGGACAGCTGGTTTGTGCCGGCACACCGGAGGAGATAGCGGCTTGCGAGGCATCCTATACCGGTAGGTTTTTAAGGGATAAGTTATAAAGAGACGATATAAAGACAAATGTAAATAGCTCCTGCCCGAATATTCGGATAGGAGCTATTTCTTTTAAGAAGAATGGGAGCATTCCCATTAATATCCTGGGTTTTGCTCGATGATTCCATTTTTCGCAAGGTCTATAACCGCTTGCGGTATCGGGCCGTATTCGTGGGTCCCTTTGATGAAACGGGCATTTTGGAGATGAGAGCGGAATGTCTTCTCATGCTCGAAATAAGTGTTCATCACGTCTGAGGCGATTCCCCAACGGACTAGATCAAAGAAACGTTCACCTTCTAAGGCGAATTCCAGACGTCGTTCGGTACGTAAGGCTCGGATCGCCTCCTCTTTGTCGGAAAATGACGGATATAATCCGATCCGGTATTTGGCGGCATCCGCTGTCCCGTCAGCGGTTTTTACGGTCTGGCTGTTCATGGCACGCTCGCGAACTTGGTTGATGTATTTCAATCCGGTAGCCAAATCGCCTAGTTCGATAGCAGCTTCGGCACGCCACAATAACACGTCCGCATATCGAATAATATAAACATTCAATGCGTTTACGTATGGCCAGATAGCCAAATAGTAACTTGAGTTCTTGGAGACAATACGTTTTTTCGGGCTATACGGACCGTAAACCGTAGCCTCACGAGGAGTCCAGTCATAGAGTTGGACATCTAGGAACATGATTCCGGGGCGGGCTACCGTGTGGTCTAGGCGGGTGTCTACATAATCATTTTCCGAAACGTCTATGCCGTCTTCCAAAGGCAAGCCGTTGGAGTCGGTCTTATAAGCGTTTACTAGGTTTTGGGAAGGACGAAGGAAACCATAGTTGGGATAAGGGCCTCCCGGAGGTAACAAACGGTCGCCCGGATTTCCGTTGTAGTTGTTCGGGGAGCCATCGTTGATAGAGGCTTGGACTGAAAATAAAATTTCAGGGCAGTTGTCATTTTCCGGCAAGAAGATATTCCGGAAGTCGGGGAGTAGCTGGTATTTGCCGGAATTGATCACCTCATCCGTCGCTGTAGCGCATTCCTGCCATTTGCCTTGGAACAAGTAAACTTTAGCCATATAAGCCCGGGCCGTCATCTTGCATGGACGTGCCACATCCGGCTGGGAATCCGGGAGACCTTCGTAGGCGGCCTTAAAATCATTCAGTATCTTCTCCCATAATTGATCGGATGTATACTCCTTATTCGAGATAGAGGCGAACGCGGAAGGATCGCTGACACTCTCGTCGAAATATGGGATCTGGTTATAGATGATCTTTAAGTTGAAATAGAAATGGGCACGCAGGAAACGCATCTCGGCGATACGGGTCTCCTTTTTATCATAATCGCTGCCTTTGAGGATACGGATCGCTTGGTTACAGCGGTTCACGCCCTCGTATAAGGCTAGCCATTTCCGATTGTAATCTTGGATAGTCGGGTCGATATGGAAGATTTCCATCAAGTGAACCGGGTTCTGGTCTCCCGTACCACCTCCGCCTTTGTAGGTATCGTCTGAGATCACATCGCCAAATTGCCAGTTGGAGCATCCTGAATTCAAGCCGGAGCTGGCATCGTCCATCTGCCCGTCTAGGATGGAATAGGCGGAGATAATCAATCCCTCGATGTTATTGGGATCTTGTGCTTGTTCGGGAGTCAGTTCGCCTACAGGTGTCTCTTCCAGAAAATCGCTGCATGATGTCAATGCGAATACGGCACAGGCCGCTATAATCATTTTCTTCATATTCTTGTTTGTTGTTGTTTGATGATTAAAAACTTACGTTTACTCCAAAGGTGAAGGTGCGGGATAACGGATAGATGCCGCGGTCCACACCCATATCTAGGTTACGGTAGTCACTGGAGTAACTTTGCAATCCCACTTCCGGATCGATACCGTCGTATCCGGTGATCGTGAATAAGTTGGTTGCTTGCGCATAGATATACAAGCTATTGAACTTAATCTTGGATAGGATGGACTGAGGTACGGAATAACCGATTTTCATGTTCTTTAAGCGAACGAAAGAAGCGTCTTGCACATAGTAGGACGAGGGCCGGATGTTATTGTTCGGATCGTCCATGGTGACACGGGGTATATCCGTATTCGTGTTGGTCGGTGTCCATGCGTTAACGACACGGCTGTTTTTGTTGTATTGCGATTGATTGTAGAAATCACCCACATAACGGGTCAAGTCGTATACATCGTTTCCGAACATTCCCTGAAAGAATAGACTGAGGTCAAAATTATGGAAGTTGACTCCTAATGTAAGGCCTGCCGTGACATCGGGGAGCGGGTTACCGATATAGTCACGGTCGTTACCGTCTATTACGCCATCTCCGTTTACGTCTACGAACTTGATATCACCCGGTTTTGCGTTAGGTTGGAGCAGTTCGCCTTTATTATTGGTATATGATTTGATCTCCGCCTCGCTCTGGAATAAACCGTCTTCTTTATAAGCGTAGAAAGAGCCGATTGGTTGTCCGATGGCGGAACGAGAAACCTCTTGATCGAAGTTGAGGGAGTGAATCACGCTGGTAGGCAGTCCGATATAGGAGACATCACCGTCTAATTCAGTCATCTTGTTTTTGATAGCGGACATATTGAAGGCGACATTGAACCCGAAATCTTTATTGATGCTCTTATTGTAGCTGACCTCAGCTTCGAAACCCCGGTTACGCATTTTCCCGACATTGTCCCATACCGTTTGGTTCGTACCCCCCACGGTACCGATCAAGGGACGCTCCCATAATAAGTCCTTGGTATCTTTGTTAAACCAATCCAGCACAACGGTTAGGCTGTTATCTAGGAAGCCTAGATCCAGCCCGACATTAGTTTGCGTGGTGGTCTCCCATTTCAGGTTTGCGTTACCGTAACGGGTTTGGGTGTATCCGGTTGTCACGGAACTTTGGCTACCGTCGATCGGATAGTTGGAGTGGTTCGGATTACTCATGTAAGAATCGATCGTAGAATAAGCCGGGATATCAGAGTTGCCGTTTTGTCCCCAACCTATGCGGACTTTCATGTTGCTGATAGCCGGAATATCATAAAACGGTTCGCTACTGATACGCCAGCCTGCGGAGACAGCCGGGAAATTACCCCATTTATTGTTACCAAGTTTAGAAGATCCGTCACGTCGGAACGTGGCTGCGAATAAGTAGCGGTTGTCAAAATTATAATCAATTTTACCGAAATAAGACATCATCTTGGAAGTAAAGGCAGAACCTGCGTTCTTCTGGGAGCCACTATCGCCCGCATCGAGGAAATGGAAGTTATCGTCATCCGAGGCAAAGCCTTCACGGGAGGCGGAGAAGTATTCCTCTTGATAACGGTTTGTCTCGATACCTAATAAGGCTCCGATCGTATGTTTATCGAATGTCCGTAAATAGTTTAACGTGTTCGTGAATACCCAATTGAAGTTCCAACGGTTTTGCGTGCTCAACGTACTCAAGGGTTGCTGGGTGTTCAATTCGTTGTATTTGGCCTTGAAGCTTCGTTTATACAGGTTTTTGTAATCCGCTCCGAAGTTGGTCTTGAAATAAAGTCCCTCTAGGATATTCAGTTCGGCGAATAGATTACCGAATAGACGGGTGGTACGATCTTTATTATCCTTATTACGGTATAATTCGCCTAACGGGTTGGAGATGTCGGCGATCGGGTTGCTGCCGAAATTCCCGTCCAGATCGTAAACAGGGGTAATGGATACGGTCTTATAGGCGTTGTATAACATACCTCCCAGTGCGGCGTTATTGGTGACCGAGGTTCCCCACGCATGTGATAATGTGGCGTTCTCACCGATTTTCAAACGATCGTTGAAGAGCTTGAACTCATTGTTGAAACGTCCGGATATACGTTCGAAACCAGTATATTTCATAAGACCGTCTTGGTTGAAATAGCCTAGGGAGAACAAGTGGCTGCTAACTTTATCTGCTTTCGCCAGAGAGAGGTTATAGGACTGGACCATGGCTTTTTGCATGATCTCGTCAACCCAATCCACGTCTCCCGAGGGAAGGCGGTGATCTGCGTCAAGGAATTCCGGAATTACGGCGGTCTCGCCGGAGCCATACACGTCGCTTACTGGTGATTTCCCGTCGTTACGCTGTGCCTGCCATAATAAGTCACCATATTCTTGGGCGTTTAGCATACGCATCTGTTTTGCCGAGGTTTGTACTCCCACGTAAGCGTCTAGGTTTACCCGGAAAGTACCTTCCTTCCCTTTTTTTGTACTGATGATAACCACGCCGTTTGCCGCACGTGCGCCATAGATGGAAGCGGAAGAAGCATCTTTCAATACCTGCATACTTTCGATATCATTCGGGTTGAGAAAATTGATGCCGCCCTCTACTGGTACGCCATCGATGATATAAAGCGGATCATTGTTACGGATCGTGCTGAAACCGCGTACACGTACCGCTACGCCTCCGCCGGGCATATTATCCGGGATTACGTTTACGCCGGACAATTTACCTTGCATCATTTGATCTACACTGGATACCGGGGTATCTTTCAGATCGCCTACCTCCAGTACGGAAACAGCACCGGTAAGGTCTTTTTTCTTCTGTACACTATAACCTACCACGATAACCTCGTCTAGGTTCTGGGTGTCATCCTGCAATTGGATCGTGAGGGGAGAACCATTCCCGGCTGGAATCTCCTTGGTGTTATAACCGATATAAGTAACGACCAATATGCTTTGCTTGTTTTGCAGCGAGAGAGAAAATTTGCCGTCAAAATCGGTTACGGCTCCATTTGTAGTCCCTTTCTCAATCACGTTAGCCCCGATAATTGGTTCTCCGTTCGTATCGGTGACTACGCCACTTACCGTGAATGTCTGTTGAGTGATCGTCATTCGTCCAGTAACGTTTGGCAGATCCTCCGCCGATGCCGCATTGATTGGCTGTAAGTATGCTACGCCTAGCAAAAGAGCGGGAATCGCCATCGTAAAGTAATTTCTGTTGTCCATCCTTTTGTCCTTAAAATATATTAGAATTAATCTATTTTTTCAGAACGCAAAGGACGTGTGATTATATTACGATGATATGTCTATGTTATTAAAAATATGTTCACGATTGTATTGCCTTTCAGGGATATGACGATTAGGCTACGATTACAAAAATGATATTGGCTGTCTTTTGCGTATTGGTTAATGACGTTTTAGTACTAGTGAATAAAATGTAAGAATTATGAAAGTAACTCATTTTAAGAAAGTAAGCGAAACAAGTGGTGTGTGTGTCCTGTTAAGATTGTACTTATTTATAATCGAATAATTTATACTGTGCGTAGTCTTTATGAGACATTCAAGTAGCCTGTGAAGGCGAAAAAGCAGTAATATTAATACTAGTGTAATAAAATAAAGTTCATTCAGCCTGTTCTTCTGTGAAGAAAAACAGGCTGTGTTTTTATTGCTTGGCAGGATCATCGTCTTTATTCCACTTATCTCGCATTCTCAGACGTTTGACTTGCAGATAGCGTAGAAGGATGATGATGACGAGCGTAGCGCCGATCATCAAGAAATATTCGGTATAATTGTTTCCGGGATTGTTTCCCGGCCAGCCGATGATACTCATTACGATTAAGTAAACAAGTAAGGCAATTGTTGTGATATTGATCTTCTTCATATTCGTTTTATTCTAAAAACAGGGCAAAGATATAAGATTGTTTCGGGCTTTAGGAGGTTAAAACGCATTTGTACTGTGCCCGATAATGTTCTGTTTGAATAATTAAGATATATAAACCTTGTGGGAGGGGAATCGGGAGGATAGGGTTCCCTGCCTGTACCGCTTGCGTGAATACTAATATGCCTGCCGGAGTAAACAGTTCGACTTTACCGGGGGATGGAAGATTAGTAATGAATAAAGTCTTGTTCTCTAGCTGATAGCTTAATTCCGGAAATGAAAAGGCTTGATTGGAAACAGGGGAATCTTGTCGGGCTTGAGGTTCCGATGTCGGGAAAGATATGGGTGCGTTCGTTGATAATAATTTATAATTGGCTGGTTCGGATGTATTATATACAGATAGGCTGGTACTTTTATGCGCTTTGACAAAGAAAGCGGAGAATGGAGGGATGGCGAAATCGCTACCGATCACGTAGGGTTGGTAGGTGGAGCCGTCATATATATAAATGTATCCGTCTAAGGCCGAGTTTGATTCTATTTGACTAAGAGCTAAAGGAGCCGGCAGAGGATTACCGCATAGATACCAGCCGTTGTGATTCTGGTTCTGGCTTTGGTTGTTAATGCTTACCGGAATAGAGGCTTGACCGTTTTTTCCGAAATCTATAGGGATATCTTTTGCTTTCGAGGAGAAACGGAGGTTCTGGCGATCGGCGGAGGCGTCAATAGCGATTAGGTATCCCTTGTTCTTCTTGAAGATGGGCTGGGATGTATTGATTATTGTTTGTGGTATGACTTCCCAGTTGTTGGAAGGGCTTTGTGAATTAGCTCGCTTTTCTCCGTTGTAGGTTTGTACGTAAAAGTAATTACCGTTTGTATCGCTTTTGTCATCACCCAGTTGGAAATCCGGGTCTATGCCGGAAGCGAATACATCGAAGGGGAAGGAGATAAAATACCATTTGCCTTTTTGAGCGAAGGTCTTCTCGATTGTTATTTTGCCGGAGATGTTAATAGTTCCAGACGATCGCAAGGTGGAGGAAGACGCCAAGATACCATCATTAGGATAGATGGTAAGGTTATTTGCGGATAGATTTCCGGTTGGTAAAATATGGATATTTCCATTGCCAATAAAGATATCTTTACAGCTGATATTTGTATTTATGGAGATATTGCCGTTAATCAAGGCGTTGCGGTGACGGTAGGCGGGTAGGTGGCTCCAGCGATCCTCATGGTTCCAATCGCTGTTTCCGGTAAATAGGGAATAGGTAGGAATCATGCCGTGTGCGTAAACGCTGTCTACATAATAATAGCCGTTTTTGGTATTGGCGGCCTGTGTGGGGACGATAATATCCAATCCCGGGGGATTGCTGCCTATATCCGTCTTTTCGAATGAAGCAGTAGCATCGTCTTTATTTAAAGTTATGATCGACACATATTCTGGTTTGTTAGGGCGGTAAGTCTTAACTTGCATCTTTTCTCCGAGCATTAAATGGATGCCCCCTTTCCGTATACTGATTTTTATATCTTGATGATCTGTTAACGTGAAATGCTCGAAAGCCGCTTGCGTATTCATTGGCATTCGTAACCCGTAGTTTCCGTGGCTGTTAGGAATATTTTTCACGCCGGAGATATCTTCAATAAGGGCTTCACCTGTAATGGCATAATCCCAATTATCAGTCGGAAGTCCCTCAAATGTCTGCATCCGAAACGTATCCCGGATAGATATATTTGCGTTACTTTGCACAAAGCTTTCCCATGTAGACGGATTTGAAACTTGTGACTGGATAAATTGTTGTACGAATAGGAATGCCGTACAAGCGACAACGCATCTGGATAGATGCCAAATTCTCTTTTTCATAGCTAAGTTGATTTATATTTGTAAATATGTTCGCAAATATACGTAAATAATTGAAATAATATATCTTTGTGGCATGAAAGAATTTATCATATCTGAGGCACAGACCGAGAAGGCCGTTTTGGTGGGTTTGGTTACCCCTGAGCAAAATGAGCAAAAAGTTAAGGAATATCTGGACGAATTGGCTTTCTTGGCCGATACGGCAGGGGTGGATGCGGTAAAGCGTTTTACCCAGAAAATGGATTACCCGAATTCCGTCACTTTTGTCGGGACCGGTAAATTGCAGGAAATTAAGGAGTATGTGGTAGAGAATGAGATCGGTTTGGTGATCTTTGATGATGAGCTGAGTCCGAAGCAACTCCGTAATATTGAGAAAGAATTGCAGGTGAAAATCTTGGATCGTACGAGCTTGATCTTGGATATCTTCGCTAGCCGTGCACAGACCGCCCATGCGAAGACACAGGTGGAGCTTGCACAATATAAATATATGTTACCCCGCTTGACTCGTCTGTGGACACACTTGGAGCGTCAGCGAGGCGGCGTAGGTATGCGTGGTCCGGGTGAGACACAGTTGGAGACTGATAAACGTATTATCTTGGATAAGATCGCACGATTGAAGAAAGAGCTGGTGGATATTGACAAGCAAAAAAGCGTACAACGGAAAAACCGGGGTAAGATGGTACGTGTAGCGTTGGTCGGATATACGAACGTAGGTAAATCTACCTTGATGAACTTATTGAGCAAGAGTGAGGTCTTTGCCGAGAATAAGTTGTTCGCTACGCTAGATACGACCGTACGCAAGGTAATTATCGAGAACTTGCCGTTCTTGCTGTCTGATACGGTCGGATTTATCCGTAAGTTACCGACCGAGTTGGTGGAATCTTTTAAATCTACCTTGGATGAGGTACGGGAGGCGGATTTGCTGGTACATATCGTGGATATCTCACACCCGACTTTTGAGGAGCAAATAGAGGTCGTGAACCGTACGTTGGCGGAGATCGATAAGACCGAGAAACCGATGATCATGGTTTTCAATAAGGTGGACGCATTTACCTTTGTCCCGAAAGAGGAAGATGATTTGACCCCTCGTGGTCGTGAGAATATCGATCTGGATGAACTGAAACGTACGTGGATGGGAAAATTGCAAGATAATTGCATCTTTATCTCCGCCAAGGAACGTACGAATATAGAGGCGTTGAAAGAGATGTTGTATGAACGGGTCAAACAAATCCATATCACCCGTTTCCCTTACAATGACTTCCTCTTTCAGCAATACGATGAAGAGTAGAGTCTTACAAAATTAGTACCAATGAATCATTTGAGAAATTTGCGGCCGGATGAGATCGCCACCTTGCGATCTCAGGCTTGCCGGGCCGATGATTGGAATCAAGTTTGGGTTCCAGAAGTGTTTGATATTGAATATGTGAACCACGTACGTTTTTCAGGAGTGGTTAGGTTAGGAGCCTTTCGTAAGGTGTTTACCCTGCCGGGAGGATTGGTAAAGCATAGCGGGCTTCGTCATGTTACCCTACATAATTGCACGTTGGGGGATAACGTGTTGATTGAGAACGTACAGAATTATATCGCTAATTACCGGATCGGTGATGACTGCTTTATCCAGAATATAAATGTTATGTTGGTGGAAGGCAAGGCTACGTTCGGGAATAATGTCGAGGTGTCGGTCTTGAATGAGACCGGCGGGCGTGAGGTTCCGATTTACGATGGCCTGTCGGCTTCATTGGCTTATATTATAGCATTGTACCGTCATCGTCCGGCCTTGATCGAACGCTTGCGGGATATGATTACCGCTTATACGGAGGGTATCGCCTCTACGGAGGGAACGGTTGGCGATAAGGTCAAGATTGTCAATACCGGTACGATCCGTAACGTGAAGATTGGTGATTACGCGACCATAGAGAATAGCGCACGTCTGGAAAATGGTTCCGTAAATAGTAAGAGAGAGGCCCCGGTATTTATCGGGGATAGTGTGATTGCGCAAGATTTCATTGTCTCTTCGGGAGCCAAGATCGCGGATGCCGCTAAGATTATCCGTTGCTTTATCGGACAGGCTTGCCAAGTGACGCATAACTTCTCGGCCCATGATTCCTTGTTGTTCAGCAACTGCGCTTTCGAGAATGGGGAGGCTTGCGCTATTTTCGCCGGTCCGTTTACGGTGTCTATGCATAAGAGTAGTTTGTTGATAGCGGGAATGTATTCGTTCTTGAATGCGGGAAGTGGCTCCAACCAGAGTAATCATATGTATAAGCTGGGACCGATTCATCAAGGGATCGTGGAACGTGGTTCCAAGACTACCAGCGACTCGTATATCCTTTGGCCGGCCCGTATCGGCGCTTTCTCTTTGGTAATGGGCCGCCATCATCATCATAGCGATACTTCCGATATTCCATTCTCCTATTTAATAGAGAAGGATGATGAGACTTACTTAGTCCCGGGAATTAATCTTCGCAGCGTAGGTACGATCCGTGATGCCCAGAAATGGCCGAAGCGTGATAAACGTACGGACCCGGATCGCTTGGATATGATTAACTATAATCTATTGAGTCCCTATACGATCCAGAAGATGCTGAAAGCAGTAGATATCTTGAAAAACCTACAAGCATTGGTTGGAGAGACTTCCGAGATTTATTATTATCAGAATACTCGTATAAAAGGTTCCTCCCTCCGGAATGCGTTGAACTTTTATGGCATGGCAATTAATAAGTTCTTTGGTAACTCGTTAATCAAGCGTTTGGAAGGTACGACCTATTATTCTATGGAAGAGGTCTGGGAGCAATTACGTCCTACGGAATCCAAAGGCTCCGGAGAATGGCTGGACTTGGCGGGCTTGATCCTCCCGAGGGAACCGCTAGATGCCTTGTTGCAAGATATCGAACAGGGGGAAATCGCTTCCTTAGAGGATGTGGAATGCTTTTTCCGTTTGGTTCACGGACGTTATTATTCCTTGGAATGGACATGGGCCTACGAGATGATCGAACGTTATTATGGGGTGGATCTCCGTTCGATTTCCGCCGCGGAGATTATTGATCTGGTTCGTCGTTGGCAAGAATGTGTGATCCGCTTGGATGAGATGCTTTATGAGGATGCCCGTAAGGAATTCTCTTTGACTTCTATGATCGGTTTCGGTGTGGATGGTTCCAACAAGGAAAAACAACAGGATTTCGAGGGTGTTCGAGGAGATTTCGTGAATAACCCGTTTGTTACCGCCGTGCAGGAACATATCGTGAATAAACGGGCACTTGGGGATGAACTGATCGAGAGGTTGAAACCTTTAGTATAAAGCTTATGAAACCATTATTTCAAGAACTGCCATTCCCGATAGATAGTCACATTCATTTCTATGTGGAGGATCTACCGCATTTTATAGTGCCTTGGCACTACCATCCGGCTATTGAGATAATGTATATCACAAGTGGTACGGGTACTCGCTTTGTCGGGGATCATGTGGAAGGATATTTCGAGGGCGATGTTTGTATGATCGGCCCTCAACTGCCACATGAGTGGAGAAACGACCCTGTTTATTTCGATAAGAGTTCCGGCTTGCGGGCTACTTGTATTTGCTTGTTCTTCAAGCGTCAGATTTTTGAACCTAATTTAATCCGTCTTCCGGAGATGAATAATATCCGGGAATTGATAGAGCGTTCCCGTAGAGGGATTAAGTTTGTGGGTAAGTCCCGGAAGAAGATTGCCGAGCTGATCAGCCAATCCGCCAATGAGACGGGAGCGAGTAGGGTGATCAAATTGATTGCTTTACTGGAATTAATGGCAACTTCCGAAGAATATGAGATATTAGCCAGTACGGGGTTTACGGAAACGGTCAACTCGGATGATTTCGAGCGTTTCAATAAGGTCTATAAATATCTGGTGAAGAACTTCACGTCTCCAGTGAAGCTGGAGGAAGTCGCCGCTTTGGTAGGTTTGACTCCGACCGCTTTTTGTCGTTATTTCAAGAAACGGACCAAGAAGACTTTCGTGGAGTACCTGAATGACATGCGCATAGGACACGCGAAAAAACTATTGATAGAGGGAAACCTGAAGATATCCACGATTAGTTCCGAGGCCGGATTCAATAATCTATCCAACTTCATCGGCCAATTTAAGAAAACCACGAATATGCTTCCATCCGAGTACCAGAAAAAATATAAGGAGCGCCTGGATGGAGAATAAGGACAGGATTTCATAGTTGTTTGGAAAAATACTAAAATAAAGCCCAAGGTATTCGATCTATTTTTGCGATATAAGTTGTATCGTAAAATAGAATATCATGGAACATAAAAAGATTGTAATCCCATCCTTGTCATTTTTTCAAGATGAGCTAAAGGGGGAAGGTGTGGTAAAGAGCCGGAGAACTTTAGGCGAGCTTGCCGGAATTTTTGAGAATCAAGATGCTTATTCCCAATTACCATTAGATCAATTAGCATACGAGGTATATAGTTATTTACCGGAGCGGGAAGGCTCTCCGGGAGGACTTTATTTTGGTATTACTCAATTATATCCGGGAAAGGTGGGAGATGAGTATTTCATGACGAAAGGCCATTTTCATCAACAAGAGGATCGTTCGGAGTATTATTGGGGATTGGAAGGCGAAGGTATGTTGATCTTGATGGACCGGGAACGGAATACGTGGGCGGAAAGGATGATGCCGGGTAGCCTGCATTATATACCGGGCGGTGTAGCGCACCGGGTAGCTAATACTGGAAATAGCGTGTTGTCATTTGCCGCGTGCTGGCCTTCGGATGCCGGGCATAATTATGAAGAGATCGCGAATAAGGGCTTCTCGGCCCGATTGGTAGAAGTGGACGGTACCCCTAAATTGCGATAGCTTATGTATACGATAGCGATAGATTTAGGGGGGACGGTCGTAAAGATCGGACTATTGTCTGATGGTGAGATCGTAGACTGTGTGAGATTACCTTCCCGTCTGGCTCTGGGATTAGCTCCGAACTTACCTAAGATAAAGGAGGCGATCGATCGGTTGTTGGCCGCTTGGCGTATTGATGTGGCGGCGCTTCGTTGTATCGGCCTGGCTTTTCCCGGGCTGGTAGATCCAATTCATAACCGGGTAATCTCTACGAATGAGAAGTATGATGATGCCTGTTCGATTAGTCTGGATAAATGGGCATGGGAGAATTGGGAAGTTCCTTTCTGCATGGATAATGACGCTCGTTTGGCCGTAGCTGGAGAATGGTGGCAGGGTGCGGCCCGGGGAAAGAACAATGTAGTCATGATGACAATCGGAACCGGTATCGGTACGGGAGTCGTGATTGATGGACGGCTTCTGTATGGACAGCATTTTCAAGCGGGTTCTTTGGGAGGACATTTTGTGTTGGATTATAAGGGCCGTCGATGTTCATGCGGGAATAAAGGCTGTGTAGAAGCTCTGTCTTCCTCTTTCTTCTTGCCGACCATTATCCGGGAGCATGCCCTTTTATCGGAATCATTTAAGCGAGATGCGGATATCTATGATTTCAAGCGCATTTTTAGGTTGGCGCAGGAGGGGAATACAGACGCTTTATTGATTAGAAACGAATGCATGGATATCTGGGCATCGGCGATAATAACCTATATACATGCTTATGATCCGGAAGTGGTGATTCTGGGAGGGGGGATTTTAAAAAGCCAAGAGGTAATCATTCCTTATATCAGTAAGCGAGTGGATGAATTAGCTTGGTGTCCTTCCGGGAAAGTCCCGATTGTCCCGGCAATCTTGGGCGATGACGCCGCTTTATTCGGCTTGGAGTATTTCATGGTAAAACAACAGCAAAATGAACGGATTTGTATTTGATAAAGGAATTGATATAACACCGGTTCAATCGCTTATGGGGTTTACCTATGGGGCGGGTGTATTTGGTCCGGAGGTCGAGATTCGCCGGCTGGAAGATATACGGGCTAGTTTGCGTGATCCTCAATGCAAGGGACCGGAGCAGGTTTACTCGATCGCTATGGATGTCGGCAAAGAAGAACATCGTGCGTTGCTGAATAAGTTACATTTGTTATTCGGGGTAGTGACATATAGCGCTGGTAAGTTGGGGCAGGAACCGGTCAGAAGCCAAGGGCATATTCACAAGATTTCTCCTTATAGCGGTTGGTCTACGCCGGAAATCTATGAGATTTGGTCGGGAGAGGCGATTATTTATATGCAGGAGTATGCGGAGGATCAGCCGGGTAGGTGTTATGCGGTGCATGCCTTTCCGGGGGATGTGGTAATCGTACCGCCTTATTGGGTACATGCGACGATTAGCGCGAATCCGAGGTTGCCTTTGACTTTCGGGGCGTGGTGCGATAGGGAATATGGCTTTGTATATGAGGGGGTTCGTAAGCACAAGGGAATCGCTTGGTTTCCTGTGTTTAATGGACGTGATGAATTAGAATGGATCGCAAATTCGATGTACGATTCCTCTCATTTGATTTGTAAATCTCCTTCGGATTATATTTCTTTAGATATTCGGAAAGGGGTATCTATTTACAGACAATTCGAGGAAAATCCGGAGATTTTCTTATATGTGCCTAATCCGGCGTTGAAGGCGGAGGTATGGCGTGATTTCGAGCCTTGAGTTTATAGATGGATTAAATACACAAGAAAAACATGAAAAACACGAGCTATAGATATTGGATGATTTATGTAATAGCGATTGTCGCCGCTATGGGAGGACTATTGTTTGGCTTTGATACCGGCGTGATTTCCGGGGCGATTCCTTTTTTCCAGAAAGATTTTGGTATAGACGATAGTATGGTGGAGGTAGTTACTTCCTCCGGTTTGCTGGGAGCTATTCTGGGAGCGCTGTGTTGTGGTAAATTGACGGATCGCATAGGACGTAGGAAAGTCATTTTGACTTCGGCTGTTATTTTCGCTTTCGGTGCGTTAGGATCGGGTTGGGCTCCGGACATTTACCACTTGATTGCCGCCCGTTTATTCTTGGGAGTGGCTATCGGGATCTCTTCTTTTGCTGTACCTCTTTATATTGCGGAAGTTTCCCCGGCGAAGTCACGGGGGATGTTTGTCGCCATGTTCCAATTGATGATTACGATCGGGCTTCTGGTATCTTATCTTTCGGATTTGTATTTTGCGGATGAGACGTCTGTTTCATGTTGGAGGCCAATGTTTTATGTGGGGGTGATTCCCGCTATTATTTTGTTCGTGGGTATGTTGCTGGTTCCACCATCTCCAAGGTGGTTGATGTCTGTT
The DNA here is from genome assembly GCF_056640955.1 of Parabacteroides sp. KHUB-02. Taxonomy (NCBI): domain Bacteria; kingdom Pseudomonadati; phylum Bacteroidota; class Bacteroidia; order Bacteroidales; family Tannerellaceae; genus Parabacteroides; species Parabacteroides sp. KHUB-02. The sequence continues at coordinate 4,101,835 of NZ_JBWQEV010000001.1, forward strand.
GGCCGGGAGGAAGAGAGCCTATCCGTCTTAAAGATGGTCGAGCATCCGGATTTGGTAAATGCCTCGTTTGAGCAGATGCGGAATGAGATGCGAAAGAATGATGAGCGACAAGGATGTTTTAAGGATCTGGCCCAGCCTTGGTTACGGAATGCGTTAGTTATCGCTATCGGTATTATGTTTTTCCAGCAATTTGTAGGTATCAATACCGTGATTTATTATAGCCCTAAAATCTTTTTGATGGCCGGTTTCGATGGTGCGGTCTCTGCGATTGGGGCCTCTGTCGGGGTAGGTGTTGTCAATTTATTATTCACGTTGTTGTCTGTCTACTTTGTAGATCGGCTGGGAAGGCGTAAACTTTATTTTCTGGGGTTGAGCGGTATCGTGATTTCCTTGTTGCTACTCGCTACCTCTTTTATATTCGCCGCTCAATTAGGGGATTCTGGGAAATGGCTTTCCATCGTCCTTATTTTCTTATATGTGGGATTTTTCGCTATCAGCATCGGGCCGTTAGGTTGGTTGATTGTGTCGGAAGTGTTTCCACAAAAGCTAAGAGGGTTGGGGACTTCTCTCGGCTCGTTGTCCGTATGGTTTTTCAATGCGATCGTATCGTTTACTTTCTTCAAGATATTGAAGGTGTTTTCAATATCGGGAACCGAATTAACGATCAATGGCGAAAGCCAAGGGAATCCGGCGGGAGCGTTCTTATTTTATGCGTTCATTGGAATTGTGGCGATTATTTGGGGATATTTCTATGTACCGGAAACGAAAGGAGTTTCATTGGAGAAGATCGAGGCTTTTTGGAGAAAAGGAGGACACCCGAAAGATAAAATAATATAATATGGATAGAAGAGTATTTATTAGACAAACAGCAGTTGCGGCATTAGGCGGCTTAGTGGCTTTTGATTTATCAAAGGCATCAGCTAAAAGTGAAATGGCTTTTGCCGGGAAAGGAGAAATCTCGCCCCGGGCAATCACTATGTGGGATTTTTCTTGGTTGGAGAGGCGTTGGCCCGGAGCCGGTTATGAGGACTGGGACCAAGTATTGGACGAGCTCTCGGAACGGGGGTATAATGCGATACGTATTGATGCTTATCCTCATTTAATAGCGGAGAATCCAATGAAGAAATGGTTACTTAAAGAAGTTTGGAATCAGCAAGATTGGGGAAGTCCGGATATGAATGAGGTACAAGTTCAACCGAATTTGAACTTGTTCTTGTCGAAATGTAAGGAGCGGGATATTAAGGTCGGGCTTTCTTCTTGGTATCGTCTCGATGTGGATGAGGTTTGCCTGAAATTGGATACACCGGAGAAATTGGCGGATTGCTGGCTGACAACCCTTCGTTCGATCGAGGAGGATGGGTTATTGGATACGATCCTTTATGTAGATCTTTGCAATGAGTGGCCCGGTGATTCGTGGGCTCCTTTTTTCGCTAAAACCTATCCGAATGTCGGTTGGGGGAATTGGTATAAGGAGGAATCCTTACGATGGATGAAAACCTCGTTGGAGAAGATGCGACAAGTATATCCGGATATGCCATTCTTATATTCTTTTGATCATGGGGATGTCAAGAAATATGAAGAGGTGGATTGCTCTTTTCTTGATTTGTATGAGCATCATATTTGGATGGCCCAACAGAATGGTGGAGAATTTTATAAGCTGGTGGGATATGGCTACAATCGTTTTTCACCGGATGATTATAAGAATGTGGTGAAAAACGCGGAACGGGTTTATCGGGAAAGACCTGAATATTGGCAGAAATTGTTGACTGATAAGATCGAGCTTATGGCTTCCGTGGCCCGGAAGAATCGCCGTCCTCTCGTTACGACAGAATGTTGGGGATTGGTGGATTATAAGGATTGGCCTTTATTGAAATGGGATTGGATAAAGGATCTTTGCGAGTTAGGAGCTATTACGGCTGCCCGTACGGGTATGTGGGTCGGTGTAGCGACCAGTAATTTTTGCGGGCCTCAGTTTGTTGGAATGTGGCGGGATGTGGAATGGCATAAACGATTGACTTCTATTATCCGTTCTTCTCCGATTGATGCGTCTCTCATGAAGAATAATGAGGTAGCGGCCAAATTGTTGAAACGGCTTTAATTTTGGGATGGTATGTATTACGATCATTCTTATATTTTGATAAGATTCTAAAAGCAGGAGGTAAATTTCTATAAAGTTTATGTCTTTAATAATTGTAACTTGCCTTCGTGAAAGAGTTAAATAAATCGGATGTCATGAAAAGAATAATTTTAATTATGTGTTGTTTCCTATCTGTATTCGCTTGGGCCGATGATGGGAGGACAACGATCTCATTAAATGGGGAATGGGATTTCGATCAAACGGAACTGGCTTTTCCTCCACGGAAATATACCCGTAAGATACCGGTTCCGGGATTGGTACATTTAGCGAGGCCTAAAATCTCTCAATACGAGAAATTCTTTAAGAAACCTGACGGCGTGGAGCTGGTGGAACAGTTTAATTTCTTAGAGAGAGATTATACGCCGATGTATAATTGGTATAAGCGGAAAGTATTTATCGATGAGAAATTTAAGGATGAGCAATTATTCCTTACGATAAAGAAAAGCCAATATGTTACACGAGTCTTCGTGAATGGGCATGAAGTGGGGGCTTCTATGGAATGCTATACTCCAATGGATTTTAATATTACGAGTGCCGTAAAATATGGCTCGGACAATGAGATATTGATTCAGGTGGGCGACCGGGCGTGGTTGCCTAGCGAGGCCGCCGGCGGAACGGATAAGGAGAAAGTCCATTACCTACCCGGAATCTGGGATGACGTGTTCATTACGGCTACTGGTAAGATGCGGGTCGATAAAGTTTTATTCCTGCCTTCTCTGGCTAAAGGATTGGTGACAGTTAAGACCTTGGTGAGAAGTTTGTATCCACCCCAAATGTTGTATGGGGATAAAATGAAGGATTCTTGTAAGATTGAGTTCTGTGTCAAGGAGAAGACTACAGGGAGGATAGTAGGAAAGAAAATGATTGAAGGTGAGGCTAAGCGGGATAATAGGACTTATTTCGAAACGAGTATCTCTTTGGATAATCCGAAGGCTTGGACTCCTGATTCCCCTTTCTTGTACGAAGGTGAGGTCTCGGTGTATGACCAAGATGAGCTTGTAGATCGTTATTCCGTGAACTTCGGTATGCGTGATTTTTCGAGAAAAGGCAAATTCTTTACGCTTAATGGGGATAAATTCTACTTACGAGGCTCCAATATCACGCTTCAACGTTTCTTTGAGGACCCGGATTGTCAAGCGTTGGCTTGGGATCGGGAATGGGTGAAGAAACTGATGGTAGACCTGCCAAAGTCAATCGATTGGAACGCTATGCGAATATGTGTAGGAATTGTACCTGACTTCTGGTATGACCTTTGCGACGAGTATGGTATCGTATTACAGAATGAGTGGCTATATTGGCAAAATCATGGATGGGATGAACAGGTACGTAAGGAGTATACGAATTGGGTATGGAGCGATGGGAATCATCCCAGTATCGTGATCTGGGATGCGATCAATGAGAACTGGGACAGTTATATAGGAAATACGCTGATTCCCGAACTAAAGGAATTAGACCCGACCCGGATCTGGGATGCCGGTTACATGACATCAGATCAGATGGGGACGAACGATGAGATGGATGAACCACACCCTTATCGTGCGCTTACGTTGATGCATTCCAGCGAACTGAACGACTACTTCAAAAACAATCCCTATAACTTAGGTGCATTGCATGAGAATTGGGTAGGTTTCTCTTCTATACTAGATGCGGGCGTTCCTCAGTTGGTGAATGAGTACGGATGGATTTGGTTATGGCGTGATGGACGGCCCTCGAAATTGACACTTAACAATTACAATTACTATCTTGGCGAGAATGCCACTCCGGAACAATGTCGTGAATTGCAGGCATATTGGTTGGAACTTGAGACGGAATGGCTGCGTTCGGAACGTTCGGTAGGCGGAATCTTGGCTTTTTGTCATTTGACAAATAATTATGGTTTCACAGGAGATTGGTTCATCAATGATATCAAGGATTTGGAGCCTTCACCGGCTTTCCGCTGGTTCAAGCATTGTTTCGCCCCTTCGGCAGTCTTTATCGATTTAGCGGATCGTCGTTATACCAAACATCTCGAACCTTTGAAACCGGGTAGTGATTTAGTATTCAACTTGGTAGGGGTGAACGACTTGAATAAGGAGTCGTCTGGAAAAGTTCTCTTGAAACTACTAGACGAGAAAGGAACTATTATTTCGACACAAGAAGAGTCTATTGTGATTGAACCTTTTGGCAAGCGGCTTCAGCCTTGCCTTCTGAAATTGCCCTCAAAAGCAGGAGGTTATCTTTTGATAGCCGAGTATCATGAGGAGGGGGCTTCGAAACCAGTGCTTAGTCGCCGTTACCTAAAAGTAGGCGATGCGGTAACCTCTTTCAAGGATTACTTCGAGTATACACTAAATTAGTTAGGTTAGCTTTTATATCTGATTTCCTACGGCGGCACTCCTCGTGAGTGCTGTCGAGGGGAATGCTACCCCTTTTTGAAAATACTCAGAGTCCGAATAACCAAAAAGTAATGTTAGGAATATTGTTTAAACCTTTAAATTCAAATAGTTTATGAAAAAGAAAAGTAAGGATCAGCGATGGCGTTGGATATGTGTCGGGTCATTATTGCTCGCTTCCTTAAATGGCAATCTGGAGGCAAGCGGCCTTTCCCATCCTGATGTAAATCCGATGGAAGTTTCTCAAGCGACAAGAAAATTGAGAGGAACGATCTTGGATACAAATGGAACTCCGGTTATCGGTGCGAGTATTTCCGTAAAAGGAACTACTACCGGTACGATCTCTGACATGAATGGCGTATTTACGCTAGATGTGAAAAATGGCGATATATTGGAAATCTCGTTTATAGGCTATCTCTCCCATACGGTTAAGGTCGGTACGCAGACTGATTTACAGATTGTCTTGAAAGAGGACACGCAAGCCTTGGATGAGGTGGTAGTGGTTGGTTATGGCGTTCAGAAGAAGAGCGTGATGACAGCGGCCATCAGTCGTGTCACCTCCGATGACTTGGAGAAGCTGACGCCGACCCGGGTAGAGGATGTGTTACGAGGAAAAGTCTCGGGAGTAAGCATTATGCAGAATTCCGGACAACCGGGAGCCGAGTCGAGAGTCCGTATCCGTGGTACAGGAACTATCAATGATAGTAACCCTTTGTATATTGTGGACGGAATGCCACTTGAAGGAGGTGTCGATTATCTGAATCCGCAGGATATACAGTCTATCGAGGTCTTAAAAGATGCCGCTTCAGCCGCTATCTACGGTTCACGTGCGGCTAATGGTGTTATTCTGGTTACGACAAAGAGCGGGAAAAAAGGAAAAGCGGTTGTCAACTATGATTTCTCCATCGGTTGGCAAAATCCTTGGCGAAAAATGTCGGTCTTGAATGCCACCGAATATGAGACAATAATGAATGAGGCTTACGTGAATGCCGGGATGGACCCTATTTACGATGATCCTTCGAAAGCAGGTGTAGGGACGAACTGGCAGAATGAGATTTATAACGAGAATGCCCCGATCATGAATCATCAAGCGAGCATCAGTGGGGGTGGTGATAAGGGAAGCTATTTCCTCTCTTTTGGTTATTTAGATCAAGAAGGAATTGTTGGAGGAAAAGATAAGTCGGATTATAAACGATATAGCTTACGTTTCAACAATACCTATAATGTGTTTGAGAATAAGGCGAATAAATTTTTCCGTAGTTTCAAGGTCGGTACGAACCTAGGATATACACGGATCATATCCAAAGGTATTTCGGAGAATGACAACTTCTCCGGCCCGTTAGCAAGTGCGGTGATGACTCCACCGAACGAATCGGTCTATCTGGAGAATCCTTCGGCGGAAGATCTCGCTTATTACGAGAAAAATTATCCCGGCTATGTCAAGGATGATGAAGGCCGCATCTATAACGTGATCGAGAATCAAGAGATCGTGAATCCGGTCGCTATGATGCAGACCTTAAACAATAACAAGGACTGGGATAAATTTGTAGGTTCTGTTTGGGGTGAATTGGAAGTATTCGAGAATCTTACGTTTAAGACCTCTCTCTCCACGGATATGGCTTTTTGGGGCGAAAGGAATTGGTTCCCAGTTAGCTATTTAATCATTAAAATTAGTGTTATGAATAAATATATTTATCTGCTAGCCGTTGTATTCGGACTAAGTGGCTGCAATGATTTTTTAGAGTTGTCTCCGACGAATAAGGTTATCGAAACGGATTATTACAAGACACAGGAGGATTTGACCGAGGCATTGGTCGCTGCCTATGACCCGTTGAAATGGAACGCTTATAATGCGTATAGCTCTTATGAACTGGTAAGTAATATCATGTCGGATGATGCGGAGACCGGTGGATCGACGGTCTCGGATCAACCGCAGTTGCAGCGAGTGAATGATTTTACCAATTGGGTGACACCGACAAACTTACCCGAGGGTTTATGGGGGCGTTCGTATGAGGGTGTGAACCGTGCGAATATCGTGATAGAGAAATGCCCTCTTCTTCCGGAGGGGACGATGTCGGAGGAGCTTCGTGATCGTTATGTGGCTGAGGCTCATTTCTTGCGTGTATTTTATTATTTCCAGTTGTGGCGTTTCTTTGGATACATACCGTATTACGAGACGAATTTGGGGTTGGATGATATAACAACTGTCCCTCAGTTACAGCCGGATGAGGTCTATGCGAAATTAATCGAGGATTTAGATAATAATGTTATTGGGAAGTTACCTAAGATAGTCCCGGCTAATGAGAAAGGACGAGCTACGAATGGTGCCGCTATCGCGATGAAAGCACGTATCGTTCTATATCAGAATGATGATACTAAAATGAAGGAGATCGCCAGCCAATTGAAAGAACTAATTACCGATCCTGCCTATCAATATGATTTGATCCCGGATTATAAAGTTCTTTTTGATGATGAGTATGAATGGTGCAAAGAATCTGTTTTTGAAGTCAATTATACGGAAATCGGGAACTCGAATGATTGGGCAGGCAAGGCTAATCAAGGTAACTCCGATATAATAATGCTAGGAGCCAGAGGTTTGAAAGATCCTAATAATGTATATGTGGAAGGTTGGGGTTTTGCGCCTGTAACAAAAGCATTGAATGATGCGTTTTTACCAAATGATCCTAGAAAGTGGACAACAATCATAGATCATGAGGAGTTTAGAGCGGAAGGCGGGACGGTTAGCTCGGATGTGAATCAATATACAGGATATAGCGTACGCAAATATCATCCTCGTGCGGGGTATTCTTCTACGGTTGGCACGGAAGCGCTGAATTATAAGAACAATTACCGTGTAATTCGTTTCTCCGACGTATTATTGATGGCATCGGAAGCTTTGTTGAGAAGTGGAGGTAGCGTAGGCGAGGCACAGGATTATTATGCGAGAGTCGTTAAACGTGCGATGGGGGATGATTATAAGGTTCCGGTGGTTTCATTGGATAATATCTATAAGGAACGCCGTTATGAGTTTGCGATGGAAGGTATTCGTTATTGGGATTTAGTACGTACGAACCAAGCAAAAGATTTTATCAAAGGTTGGGATGATACAAAGAAATACTTACCGATCCCTCAGTCGGAGATTGATAAGTCGGATGGCCATTTGGTACAGAACCCTCATTTCTAAGAATTGAGCTGTATTTACATTTGTTCATTTTAGGAGAACCTGATAGCTTTTAATTTGTTGATAATTAGATATGGATGTGTGATCATTTGTCCACATCCATGTTTTTTGTCTTTAAGTAAATAGTTTAAATCGATAAAATATGAGATTAAAATAGAGTAATAACGGTACACGAATACCCATTTGCGACCGCTTACGATCCCGTTCGTTGGCTATTCACTTACGGATCCAAAAAGAAGGACATTTCTTTTTAGATGGGATAGGCTTGTATTCCAGATCTTTTTATGTACATTTGAAGCCACCCAATAGTGGGGTAACTAAAACATGATATGACTATGGAAAAGAAAACAGAAAAAGAGGAGAAGTATATGAAGGAATTACAAGATCGATATATCCGTTTCGACTGGGCCATCAAACGCCTACTCCGGGAAAAAGCGAATTTCGGAGTGCTAGAAGGCTTTCTTACCGTGTTCTTGGGCGAGCAGATCAAGATTGAGGAGATATTGGAGAGTGAGGGAAACCAGCAAATGGCCGATGATAAATTCAATCGGGTGGATATCAAGGCTAAGAACACAAAGGGAGATATCATCCTTATCGAGATCCAGAATACCCGCGAGCTTTATTATTTGGAACGTGTGCTTTATGGCGTGGCGAAGGCCGTCACCGAGCATCTTCATTTGGGACAGGACTATTCCGGGGTGAAAAAGGTCTATTCAATCAGTATCCTTTATTTTGATATAGGCGTAGGAACCGATTATCTGTATCACGGGCAGAACCAATTTGTCGGCGTGCATACCCATGATCATTTACAGGTAAATACCAAGGAGAGGGGTGCGATCGTCAAGCGTCTTCCCTCGGAGATCTTTCCGGAGTATATATTGGTCCGGGTGAATGAGTTTGATAAGGTGGCCGTGACCCCCTTGGAGGAATGGGTGCGATACTTGAAAGATGGGATCATAACTTCCGGAACGACAGCCCCCGGCTTGGAAGAGGCACGAGAGAAATTACGCTATTACTCAATGTCTCCCGAGGAACGTTATGCTTATGACGAACATCTGAATGCGATTATGATCCAGAATGACGTGTTGAGCACTGCTAAGTTTGAAGGACGGGAAGAAGGATTAGCAGAAGGATTAGCAGAAGGCAGAGAAGAAGGACTAATAGAAGGTCGAGAAGAAGGCCGTGTGGAAGAACGTCTAGAAACAGCTCGGCGTATGCGGTCTGATGGGCTTTCGATGGAAATGGTCGTGCGTTATACTGGTTTGTCAGAGGAGGAAATAAATAAATTATGATATCTTGGGGCTTTGCTAGCGGAGCAGGATCGGTTCTTTTAAGTTCTTGGCCTGCTCCTCGGATGATGTTCCAGTATCTCTTTGCGAAGGAATTCCCGGTCGATATGTGTATATATCTCGGTGGTGGTGATTTTCTCATGCCCCAGCATCTCTTGGATAGCGCGTAAGTTGGCGCCTCCTTCCAGCAAGTGGGTGGCGAAAGAATGACGGAAGGTATGGGGACTTACGTTTTTATGGATACCGGCGGCCTCCGTCTGTTGCTTGATGATATGAAATACCATGATACGGGAGAGGGCCGTTCCTCGCCGGCTTAGAAATAAAATATCCTCGAAGCCTTTTTTAACCACGACCGAATTCCGGTCATACAGATAGTTTTTAATTTCCCGCAAAGCAACTTCGGAGATAGGAACAAGCCGTTGTTTGCTTCCTTTACCCTCTACCCGGATGAAACCTTCCTTGGGATATATATCCGAATAACGCAGGCCAGTAAGCTCCGATACGCGCAGTCCACAACTATATAAAACCTCCAGCATCGCACGGTTCCGCTGTCCCTCGGGAAGCGTGAGGTCTATCGTGTCGAGAATGCTATTTATCTCGTTGACGGTTAATACTTCCGGCAGCTTCAATCCGATCTTGGGAGACTCTAACAATTCGGTCGGATCATTTGTTATATAATTGTCAAGCAATAAGAAACGATAGAACGATTTGATACCCGAGATGATGCGTGCTTGCGATCGGGGATGGATACCGATGTCACGTAATTGGGCGATGAACTGTTGCAAGTCGTCGTAGCTGATCTCCTTAACGTCCTTTTTCTCATCCTCTGCGAAACGTAGCAATTTGTCAAGATCTGTCAAATAGGCGTCGATGGAGTTGGCTGAGAGCGATTTTTCTAATCGTAAATAGGTGTTATATCGGTTTATTATATCTTTTCCTTGTCGCATTGTCGGTATGTCGTTATGAATGTGTCAAATAAAATCCTTACCTTTGCCGGATAATTCCGGCCTCAACGGGCGGTACAAAGGTAATAAACTTACAATTAAGAATGAAGAAGATTCAGATCATCAATGGCCCTAATTTGAATCTGTTGGGCAAGCGAGAACCGACAGTATACGGAAATGCCTCGTTCGAGGACTATTTGAGCGAGTTACGTGCCCACTTTCCTCAGTGTGAGATATCTTATTATCAAAGTAATGTGGAAGGAGAGATAATTAACAAGATCCATGAGGTGGGTTTTGAATATGACGGTATCGTGTTGAACGCCGGCGCTTATACGCATACTTCCATTGCGTTGCACGATGCTATCAAGGCGGTTACTACGCCAGTCGTGGAGGTGCATATCTCGAATGTGCATGCCCGTGAATCGTTTCGTCATGTGTCGATGATATCGGCGGCATGCAGGGGAGTGATTCTTGGGTTTGGGCTGGATTCGTATCGGTTGGCGATCGAATCGTTTATGTGATAGAAGGTTTAGAAGGTTATCAAATAGAATTAATAATTAGGTTATAATAATTTAAGGTATATGTTAAAGCATACGAAGATTGTTGCTACAGTTTCCGACCAGCGCTGCGACGTTGCGTTCGTTGAGGCGTTATATAAAGCGGGAATGAATGTGGTGCGCCTGAATACGGCTCACATGATGGAAGAGGGGTTGACCCGTGTGGTAAATAACGTCCGTACCGTATCCGACCGTATCGGTATCTTGATGGATACAAAGGGGCCGGAAGTACGTACCACGACGACGGTAAACAAGGAACCGATCCCTTTCAAGACTGGAGAGATCGTGAAGGTAATCGGTAATCCCGATCAGGAAACTTCGCATGATTGTATTTGTGTGTCATATAAGAATTTCGTGAACGACTTGGCGATTGGCAGCGACATCCTTATCGATGATGGTGATCTGGAAATGAAGGTTACCGGGAAATCCGGCGATTGTTTGCTTTGCGAGATCCAGAATGACGCTACGCTAGGTAGCCGCAAGAGCGTGAATGTGCCGGGCGTACGTATCAATTTGCCTTCGTTGACTGAGAAAGACCGTAATAATATCCTTTGGGCGATCGATCATGATCTCGATTTTATCGCTCACTCATTTGTTCGCAACAAACAGGACGTATTGGATATCCAACGTATCTTGGACGAGCGTAACAGCCCTATCAAGATTATCGCTAAGATCGAGAATCAAGAGGGTGTAGACAATATCGAGGAGATTTTGGAAGTGGCTTATGGCGTCATGATCGCTCGTGGTGACTTGGGTATCGAGGTTCCGGCCGAGAAGATCCCGGGTATCCAGCGTATGCTGATCCGTAAATGCGTGGAGGTGAAGAAGCCGGTTATCGTGGCTACGCAAATGCTTCATTCCATGATTAATAATCCTCGTCCTACTCGTGCCGAGGTTACGGATATCGCCAACGCTATTTATTATCGTACGGATGCTTTGATGTTAAGCGGTGAGACGGCTTATGGAAAATATCCGATCGAGGCGGTACAGACCATGACGAAAGTGGCTCGTGAAGCCGAGAAGACCAAGCTTTCCGCGAATGATATCCGTGTGCCGATCGAGGGGAATGATTTAGACGTGACTTCTTTCTTGGCGAAACAAGCCGTTAAGTCTTCTTCTAAATTACATGTAAAGGCGATTATCACGGATAGTTACACGGGTCGTACGGCACGTTATCTGGCCGCTTTCCGCGGAACCTCTACTGTGTTCGCTATATGCTATAATCCTCGTGTGATGCGTATGTTGGGTCTTTCTTATGGGGTATGGGCGGTTCATCAGCCATACAACGACAGTCGTAGGGGATATTTCTATGATGCGTTGAACCAGCTGATCCATAGCGGACGTATCACTCGCAACGATATGGTAGCGTATTTGAGCGGTAGCTTCGGCGAAGGTGGCGGTACCAGCTTTTTGGAGATTAACAACGTAGGAAAGGTGCTGGATGCCGGCACGCAATATCAGTTGCCTACTTTTAAAGAGTAAGAGGAATGTTTACGGGCGAGATTGATGCGTATATTCTTTCTCATATAGATGAAGAAGGGGATTTGCTGTCGGCGTTGAATCGCGACGCCAATGTGAACCTTCTCCGTCCGCGTATGCTATCCGGGCATTTGCAGGGTAGGATATTGAAGATGTTTTGCCGGATGATTCGTCCGAGAAGAGTCTTGGAGATCGGGACTTATACGTCTTATGCCACTTTGTGTATGGCGGAAGGCATGGAAGAGGGGGCGTTGATCCATACGATTGAGATCAATGACGAGATGGAGGATTTTATCATGAAATATCTTTCCCGCTCGCTACATAAGGACAAGATAAAAGTCCATTTTGGGGATGCGATGGAGATTATCCCCCGTTTGGATGAGACGTTCGATATGGTTTTTATCGATGCCGACAAACGCCTGTATTCCGAGTATTATGATTTGGTATTCCCGATGGTCCGTCCGGGCGGCTTGATTCTCGCGGATAATACGCTTTGGGACGGTAAAGTGGTAGAAGAAGTGCATCCTTCCGATAAACAAACGAAGGGAATACTGGTTTTTAATGAAAAGGTTAAGCAAGACGATCGGGTAGAGAAGGTGATCCTCCCTTTACGTGACGGCTTGACGATGATCTGGAAAAAGTAAATAATAAAGCGTATGGAAAGTACTAGATTACAAAAGATCGAACGCCTTCTTCAGAAGGAGTTGAGTGATATATTTCAGAAGCAGACGCAAGGAATGCATGGCGTATTGGTCTCTGTCAGCGTAGTTCGTGTAAGTCCGGATTTAAGTGTGGCGAGAGCTTATTTAAGCATTTTCCCGTCGGATAAATCGCAAGAGCTATTGGAGGCTATACGGAGCAATACGAAAGCGATCCGTTTTGATTTGGGGCAACGTATTCGTTTGCAGGTTCGTAAGATTCCTGAATTGAGCTTCTTTATAGACGATTCATTGGATTATATCGAGAATATCGACAATCTTTTGCATAAGTAATCAGAGGAGCCTTGAATCTTCCGTTCTATATAGCCCGGCGATATCTCTTTTCGAAGAAGTCGCACAATGCCATAAATATCATATCGATGGTATCGGTATGCGGGGTTGTTGTCGCCACGATCGCCTTAGTATGCGCCTTGTCGGTCTATAATGGTTTCAACGATTTGGTATCTTCTCTCTTCAGCAATTTTGATCCGGAGTTGAAGATCATGCCCCGGAAAGGGAAGGTTTTCGACCCGACCTCGGAAGAGATACGTAAGGTGAGGGAATTGCCCGGCATTGTTTGTTTTAGTGAGGTATTGCAGGACAATGCCTTGGTCCGTTATCGAGATCGTCAGGGTGTAGCTACCTTGAAAGGTGTAGACGAGCAATATGAGAAACTGGCGCAGATCGATAGTATCTTGATCGATGGAAAGTTCCTTCTGAATGACGAGGTGGCGAATTACGCGAATATGGGGATCGGATTGGCTTTCTCGCTAGGAATAAACGCAGGCTTTGTCTCTCCGCTGGAGATCTACGCTCCGAAGCGGGAGGAGAAGGTGAACATGGCGAATCCGGCTTCTTCTTTCAATTTGGAATATACTTATATCGGTGCTGTCTTTCGTACGGACCAACAGGTTTACGATGATTCATATATGATCGTGCCTTTGTCATTGGCCCGTTCTTTATTTAATTATGATAAAGAAGTGACAGCGGTGGAATTGAAGGTGAAAGATAGCGGAGATATCGCTCCGGTAAAGAAAGAGATTCAACGTATCCTAGGTGATCAATATATCGTGCAAGACCGTTTTGAGCAACAAGAGGCTTCTTTCAAGATGATGCAAGTCGAGAAATGGATGACCTTCTTGATCCTTACTTTTATATTGGCGATCGCCTTATTCAACGTGGTGGGTTCTTTATCCATGTTGATGATCGAGAAACAGGAGGATGTGAGTACACTGCGTAATATGGGGGCTGATGACAGTCTGATCCGTCGGATTTTCTTGTTTGAAGGCTGGATGATCTCCGGTTTTGGAGCTTTGATCGGAGTCTTGATCGGGGTTGTACTTTGCTTGCTACAACAAGAGTTTGGCTTTATAAAACTAGGGGAAGCTGCCGGAGCGTTTATTATAGAGGCTTATCCAGTACGTGTAGTCACGGTGGATATAATAACAGTCTTTGTAACGGTATTAACGATAGGCTTTTTGGCTGCGTGGTATCCTGTACGATATCTTGCTAAGAAGTTGAAAATTGAGAATTGAGAATGAATACCGCTTGCCGATAATTCTCAATTCTCAATTCTTAATTAGTTGTATTCTTTTCCGTATTTGATTTTAGCGTCGGCTACGAATTGTTTGATACGTTGTTCGTCATCCTTCTTGCAAATCAATAATACGTTTCCGGACTCAGCCACGATGCAATCTTTTAGCCCTTGGATAACGGCTAGACGTTTCGGGTTATTTAATGCGATCACATTGCCGGAGCATTCGTATAGCATTGCCTCGTTATTTTTCAATACTGCGTTCTCATTTTCGTCTTTATTCGCTAGGTCGAACAAAGATCCCCAGCTACCGAGGTCGGCCCAACCGAAATCTACACATAGCATATATACGTTGTGCGCTTTCTCCATGATACCGTAGTCGATGGATATATTTAGGCAATAAGGGAAATTCTCTTGGATGAACGCTTTTTCTTCCGGGGTATTAAATTTATCCTTACCTAGATCGAAACGGCTGCTGATATCCGGGAGATATTTAGAGAACGCTTCCAAGATCGTATTCACGTTCCAGACGAACAAGCCAGAATTCCAGAAGAATTCTCCACTTTCCATAAATACCTTTGCCAACTCGAGGTTCGGTTTTTCAGTAAAGGTCTTCACCTTGGTGAAATCATCTACTACCGTATCACTGCTTTGGATATATCCGTATCCTGTTTCCGGGCGGCTAGGCTTGATGCCCAAGGTGACCAACGCACGGTTTCTCTTCACGAAATCCAACGCCTTTTGAACGTCCCTCAAGAAAACATCCTCTTTTAAGATCAGATGGTCGGAAGGGGCTACGACAATATTGGCTTCCGGATTGCATGCCTTAATATGATAAGCCGCATAAGCGATACAAGGAGCTGTATTGCGACGAGCCGGTTCCAAAAGGATTTGTTCTTCCGCTAATTCCGGCAACTGCTCCTTGATTAAGTCCGCATAAGATTCGTTGGTAACGATGTATATATTTTCAGTAGGGATGATTTTTGCGAAGCGATCAAATGTCATTTGCAGTAAAGACCGTCCGCTCCCAAAAAAATCAAGGAATTGCTTTGGGTAACTTTCTCTACTGAAAGGCCAGAAACGGCTACCGATTCCGCCTCCCATGATGACGCAATAATTATCTTTCATGATATTGGCTGTTATTATGATTATACGTTTACAAATGTAACGAAATAATCTTTCTATGCGAAACAATCCCGTACATATTCCCACTGTGAAAAAAATATTTGAAAATTTTCACCCAAACGCTTGCGGGTTTAAAAAAAAGCTGTACCTTTGCAACGCATTTGAGAAACAAACCTACTGCTAAAGGTTAATTAAAAATGCCCAGATGGCGGAATTGGTAGACGCGCTGGTCTCAAACACCAGTGGATTCACTTCCATGCCGGTTCGATCCCGGCTCTGGGTACTGAAGTTGAAAAGCTTGATTGAGTAATCAGTCAAGCTTTTTTTGTATGTAATTATTCGGCAGGACTATCCACGGCTAGACAATTTTTGTATCTTTGCTCAACTCATGAATTTATAAACAACAAGGTGAAATATCCCATTAAAACAGAAAGATTAATCATACGGCTTGCTGAACCGGAAGATGCAGAAAGCATTTTTTCTTACCGTTCTGACTTTGCGGAAAATAAGTATCAGGGATGGTTCCCTGATTCAGTTGAAGAAGTCCGTGATTATATTAGCAATATGCCGGCGACAATGGATATTGCCAATATATGTTTTCAGTTTACCATTATTCTTGCAGATGAAAACAGGTTAATTGGTGATATGGGAATCAGCTTTACCAATCACAACAATATGCAGGCTGAACTTGGATGTACGCTACATAAAGATTATCAGAAAAAAGGTTATGCTACAGAAGCATTGAAAGCAATGGTTGATTATCTTTTTGGAACGCTCGATAAACATCGGATTATAGCCTCAGTCGATCCGAGAAATACAGCTTCTATCCAGTTAATAGAGCGATTGGGGTTCAGAAAGGAAGCTCACTTTAAGGAGAGCTATTATTTGCGTGGGGATTGGGTAGATGATATAATTTATGCGCAGCTTAAGACCGAATGGGGTAATAATGATAAATATAGCAAAGAAGAGATAATGATAGACCCCCAAATTATTACCTTGCAATTTAATGAATGTATCAGTAGGGCTGACATTAACGCACTATCCAGTTTAATGACTGAAAATCATGTTTTTATCGATATGGCAAACAATCGAATTGTAGGAAAATCTGATAATATAGTTAAGGCATGGAAGCCGTTTTTTAGACTTTATCCGGGATATCGAAACATTTTCGAGAGCGTAACAGTAAATGGTTCTATGGTTATTATGCAGGGATATTCCATTTGTTCAGATCAGGTTCTAAATAATGTTCATGCTATTTGGGTTGCAGAAATAAAGGAAAATAAGGTTAATCTATGGCATATCCATCCGGACACGAAAGAGAATAGAAATAAGTTTGGTATATAAACATGAAACAATGAGTATTGGAGAATATAAATGAATATAGGTTACAAGGTTGGTGAGTTGATTTATGATGCAAATATATATGATGGATTAAATACCTTTCTATCTGATTTGCAATTCTACAAAAAGTGGCTACCGAAAAATAAGGAGGCTGAAATACTTGAACTGTGCTGTGGTACAGGCAGACTTACGATCCCCATTGCCAAAGATGGATACAGCATTTGCGGAGTAGATTACACACCCTCAATGCTCGAACAAGCAAAGATGAAGGCTATCGAAGCAGAATTAGTGATTGATTTCATAGAAGCAGATATTAGAATGCTCGACTTGCAAGAAAAATTCGACCTAATCTTTATTCCATTTAATTCAATCCACCATTTATACAGAAACGAAGATTTATTCAATGCGTTAGGGTGCGTTAGAAATCATCTCAAAGCAGGAGGCTTATTTCTGTTAGATTGCTTTAATCCCAACATCCAGTATATTGTCGAGAGCGAAAAAGTGCAGGCAGTAATTGCCGAATATACAACGGATGATGGACGGGATGTGTTGATAAAACAAACGATGCGTTATGAGAGTACAACCCAAATCAATCGCATAGAATGGCACTATTTTATCAATGGCGAGTTTCATTCAATCCAGAATTTGGACATGAGGATGTTTTTCCCTCAAGAATTGGATTCATATCTGGAACGGGCTGGATTTGATATTATTCACAAGTTTGGAAGTTTTGAAGAAGAAGCATTTAACGATAATTCGGAAAAACAGATATATGTTTTAACCCTTAATGATAATAAGGTATTATACGAAAAGATACAAAACCAAAGATGAAAATGGACTTTAAAATCAGAATAGCGCAACAATCTGATAGTGCTGAACTGAGAGATTTATATAAGAATACCGTGCTTGTAGTAAACAGGCGTGATTATTCACAGGATGAAGTTGAAGATTGGGCATCATGCGGAGATGATCTTTCCAATATAGAGGAAATGATAAAGACTCACTATTTTATTGTGGCTGTTAATCAATTGTCTCAGATTGTAGGTTTTTCATCCATTACGCCGCAAGGCTATCTGCACTCTATGTTCATTCACGCAGACTTTCAAGGCAAAGGCATTGCAACTATGCTTTTGGAAGAAATAGAACGATATGCTATTACAAAAGGTATTATACAAATCACATCAGAAGTGAGTCTAACTGCTCGTCCATTCTTTGAGAAGCAAAAATACGTGGTGAAGAAGGAACAAAAACGACAGGCAAATAAATTGAATTTGACTAATTTTTGGATGGCAAAAACCTTATCTGTAATAAAACCATATCATGGTCGTATTCCTGCTTGTGGTGTGTTCTGTGGCGGTTGTCCAAGCTACACACGAGATGAAAAAAATTGTCAGGGAGCAGAGGAAAACAAAACCCGCTGTGAAAAATGTAGAACATTTTACCTGTGTTGCGTTGAGAAAGGAATAACACACTGCTACCAATGTCATCTATTTCCTTGTACTAAGTTCAAAGGTTTTACAAAACGTTGGTTAAAGTATGGACAAGACTTTATTGAAAATCAGAAATTTTTAAAGCAGGTGGGTGAAATGGAATTTTTGAGGTTTTATAATGAAAAGGTTACAGATTAAGTTTAGTCCATTCCTCTTGTATATCTAAAATGAACTAAACCTTTGTTTTTATTGAAAGTTGTTAGCCTATCTCCTTTGAAAGAAATTTCTTGATTTCTTCCTCACTGGGCAACTGGATTTTATACTTTTGTACAAAAATATTTGGGTCTAATCCTGCTGTGGCATAACGAACTAAAGTATCTCCTTTTTCAGTACAAAGCAAAATACCGATTGGTGGATTATCATCGGGCTGCATTACTTCTGCTTTGAAGTAGTTTAGATACATATTCAGTTGGGATGCATATTCATGGTGGAATTTGTCAATTTTTAAATCCACTATGACATGGCATTTCAGTATGCGGTGATAGAAAACGAGGTCAGCAAAGAAGTAATCTTCATCTATCAGTATGCGTTTTTGGCGAGCTTCAAAGCAGAAGCCGTGTCCCATTTCCAGAAGGAACTTTTGTAAATTATCAAGGATGGCTTGCTCTAAATCATTCTCTGTAACTAATGCCCGTTCATTTAACCCTAAGAACTCTAAGGTCAAGGGAGTATTTATTACATTCGCAGGCTGTAGTTGAACTGCCTGTTGCTGTACTAATGCAGAAAGAGCTTCTTTGTTTTTAGATAATCCACTACGCTCGTAGTACAATGAATCAATCTGCCGTTCCAGTTCTTTTGCAGTCCAGCATCCCCTAATCGTTTCCATTTCATAAAAGGCACGTTTAATAGGATTGTCAATAGCAGATATTGCATTCAAATGCGTAGAAGATAATCTGTTAAATAGCTTTTCAGCAGCCAATTTCCAGTCATTATTTGCAATTTCTGAAACCATTTGCAATTTGGCGGTTACTGACCGCCGAATTCCCGAACCCGACATAACATAGCCTAAAACCTCTTCTTTCAACTGTGGATAAACAAGATACAAACGTCTGAACTCCCGGAATCTACGTTCGTTAAGTCCTTTGGTATTTAGTTGTTTTTCCAACTTCTTCAAAAGCTGCTCACCATAGGCTGCACGGTCTTCTCCGTTTTGTTCAAATTCCACGATATAACAGCCCATAAGCCAGTTACGGGAAGTTAGTGCAAGGTTTACAGAGTGTGCTGCTTGTGCTTACAGCGTGTCTTGAATGGCACTTCTCCGTATGTTTCAGCCCGCTATGTCCGAGCAAACTGGCTACTGTTTTAATATTAGCACCATTGTTAAGGATATTCACTGCAAATGAGTGACGGGCACAATGCCAGCTTATGTGCTTGTCTATTCCGGATCTTTTCACCCAACGTTTTACTGATTTACAGCAGCTTTCATAGGATGGTAGATTAAATATAAGCACATCTTTGTTGCCATCTGCAGGAGGTTCGCCAATAATAGAGAGTAAACCGTCATTCAAAGGTATGACTACTCCACTAGCAGAAGAATGCCCTTTGGTCTTATTCTGTTCAAACTTCAATAGCTTGTTTGAGTAGTCTACATTCTTATATGTAAGGTCTTTCAGTATCACATCGTGTTCGATGGCATAGCGTATCACTTTCTTGAAACGCTGATAGATACTTTTTGCTCCCTCGCCAACGCTACGGGATTGCAAATAGTCCACAAACAGAACCATCATATCCTTAGTGATAAATTCGGGTTTGATGTTGCATTCATATAATGGGTACTGTTCTTTCAGAAAATCCTTAAAACGACTGAAGGCAATTTGCATCATACGCAGGTCTTTCTTAATATTTATGGCTAATCAGTTAAAGAAATCCCTTTCTTTGGAGATTGAACGGTTCAATGCTTCGCAGAAGAAAGGATTTAGCTTTATGTTTTGATGTAAAATGCTTTTTCATAGTTCCTCTATAATAGAAGCTCACGCTAGTAGCCAAGAGGTAGTGTGGCATGTTTAGAACATGTATTCCCAAAAAGAAGAAGGAATCTGCTCTTTTGTCGAAAAAAAGTCTTATGTTTACGCACGATATGAAAAACAGGGTTTATATAGGCCCTGATATCAGTAAATAACCAACCTTGACATGTGTACAAACAGAGATAAGGCTATCTCTTTTGGGCGGGACGGCGGAGATGTCTGCCGTTTCGTTTTTTGTCTATGAGCAGTGACGTAGTTGCTGACGAATCGTTGCCTCAAGATATTTTTCTGCAGATTCATCGTTCATATATTTCCAATATTAATCAAGTAAACGCTCACCCGATATTTATTGGGGACAGACTTAATTCAAAGGGATAAGACAAGAATCGCAGATGTCAGCTTAATGCGATGAATGGTATCTTTTTGATTGAAATACCTTCTTTTTCACGACACGGCTCTCTGGCTATAAAAGCCAACGAGCGTAAGCGGGGAGCGTGAACAAGCTACCACAACCGCTTTTTAACACGATAAGCGTCGCTTTTTAACGAATATATACGTATCAACCTACACATATGGCTGTATCAACTCACACATATAGCAGTGTTAACCCACACATATAGTCGCGTCAAGCTACACATATAGTGGCGTAAGCCTACACATATATAGGTATCGGCCCTCACATGCGGTAGCGTTGGGCATTATTACCGCCTAACGACCGTAAAACATGAACTAGGGTGAATTATTTCGGCTGGAACGGAAGGCTGTTTTTCAGCAAACGGCTATCAAACAGAGAATTGCTGTTTTTTTCTCTCGAATTTGGAAGCGAGACGCACTTGGGTACGGAATAATCGATTCTCCGGGACTTCAGATTACAAGTTGTCAAAAAGACAAATGGGCCACTTGTATCTATAGTTCCTCTGCCATTTCCCGATAACTATCGGGGGAGAGACGGTTAATGTATAATTTATGCCTTTTCAGGTGAATAACTTACGGCTTGTTAAGTGAATAACTTACGGCTGGGGGTAGCCGTAAGCTTACGAGTCTGGAAGTGGTTAGTTATTCACTTGGGAAGCCTTTCTCAAGTGAGTTGGTCTGTTGATTAATAGTTTATAAGACAGCGATTTATATGGCAATAGTTATCTCATGATCTCATCTGTTGGCCGACTTATCTTAGGCTGCCGGCTGAAATATAGATGAGCCTGAAGATATCCCCAATGATTATCGGGTGAGCCTATAAAATACCTATAACTCGAAGCTAGCGGTACTATCAATACTTTTGTGTCAAAGAGGAAGCTTGATTCAGATCTTATGCTTTGATAGGTTTACATTATTTTAATGTACACCTGTACATTATATATAGTTAAAAACCTTGATGTTTGACAATCTTTTATGGGATAGAAACGACTAGTTTAAACGATCGATTTTTCTAGTCATTTGTAAAGGTACGCGTTTCTTCGACACTTACAACCCTTCCGCATTATTTTTTTATCGCTTATCCTCTTTCTTATCAATAGGATAGGTTATCCTTTACGAAACAACGGATTCTTTCAACAAATCTCCTGTTTTGGCACTAAAAAAACGCAAGATTTAGACGATCGTTTAGACTAGTCGTTTCTCACATTCTATTCCATCGCACATAAAATATACATCACCTATATAGTAGTATAACCTCTATGCGTATTGCATATATTATAATGTACGAGCGTACATTATATATTATCTATGTCGTTGACTGATTATCAATTCTTGGCTCACCCGATAAACCTGGGGGATTAAGCATACAGCTTTGTAAGTCTGAAAAGAAAGAATTTTATATCCGTTACTCCTCTTAAAGCAGCTCTAAACGCCTTAATTTTAGCATTAAAAGACTCTGCAAATGCATTAGTTGCCCTGTTTACAAAGAAGTTCAAGACTTCATCATAGTGCTCGTAAAGTGTGGCGGCAATAACATTGAAACTCTTAAAGCCAGAGTCGTCCACTTTGTTGTACCATCGTGCAAGCGAGAGTCTTGCTGCATCTTTGACGGTATTCTTGGAAAATATCATTCTTAGGGAATGTGTAAGCGAATAGGCTTCTTTAAGATCAGGATACGTTTCAAAGAGCACCTCAGCTCTTTGTCTCTGACTTTCCGTCCATTTGTCGGCAGATTTAAAAAGCAGATATCTGCTGCGAGCCAACAACTGCTTGTGGGTATCACCATTTGCAAGCACAATTGGAGTGTATGCTTCGCCCAGGCATTTGGCTTCTTCCCTGGCATCCGTGTCTGCTTGAATGGCATCCCATCTATGCGCGATACGCATCTCCTGCAAGGCATCACATGCAAGTTTCTGTATATGAAAGCGGTCTATGGTACGCATTGCATTCGGGAAACAGCGTCTGGCTATAAGTCGCATGGAATTCGACATATCCATTGTTATCTCCTTAACCAACAGTCTCTTGTCCTCGTCAATGCGCATAAGTGCTTCCGTGACAGCATCTGCCGCCACACCCTTTACAATAGCAATGATGGTACCTTTACCTCCACGTGAAGATCTGTTGCTTACTATAGTGTACAGCTCACCGTTGCTTGGAGCCGTTTCGTCAATGCAGATGCTTTCACCAATGTTCTCTGGAAAGACAAGCCAGTCTTCTGCATGTGAGAGTTCTGACCATTCACGATAGCCGCTGAGCACTTCCTTGTATTGCTTTTCAAACGTATCCCCGTTTATGTGATAATAGCGGTCAAGCGAACGGGAGGTCGTAGGAATCGTCTCCATACACTCCTTTTAAAAAAGCCGCAAACTCCTTGGAGTAGCGGGTTTCTTCAGCCTTCAGGTCGTAAGAGTCGGAGAAGTATCGGTTATTCTGCTTGTCATACCATTTGCGTCTTCTGACAATTAGGTCAACACCTTTATCGCGGATTGGAAAGTCACGTATAGTTACGGCTTCACAGAACCCTTTGGATTCAATCTCTGGGTTCTCTTTATATTCAGCCTTAACCGATTCATCAAGATAGATGCGGATAAGGGATGCCTCTTCTTCTACACGTACTACTTCAAAATTTGAAAGTATCTCTGATGGCAGAATCAACTGTGCCAATGCTAATAGTCCTTGATTGTTCATGGTACAAAGGTGCAAATTTTCTATAGAATTAAAGAATTTTCCCCCTGATTTATCGGGTGAGCCCAATTCTTCTTTCTAAATCCAAATAAGCATGCTTATCGGATAAGGTGAATTTGAATATTTCCAGCAGATACACCGAGCATTATCCGCCAACAGTATTATATACGGATTATCAGCATATTACATTTACAACTAGATGTAACGCTGTTTACTTCCATATGTAAATGACTTTACTTCTAGAGGTAAACACTTTCGTTTCTACTATATGTAAATACTTTCGCTCTTGAATGGAAACGCCTCGTTTATGCTTTTATTGGTCAAAATAACGACTATCCTATGTACTTGAACTCTTTTTTCATAAATTTGTCGCTTTATAATAAACTGAGTAAAAAATGAATACACACGAACTTTGCTGCGTAGGACACATCACCTTGGATAAGGTAGTAACACCTAAGAACACCGTCCATATGCCGGGAGGAACCTCCTTTTATTTCTCGCATGCGATAAAACATTTCGATGATATTGACTATACTCTAGTGACAGCCTTGGCTGAATCTGAGATGAAAACGGTGGAGGAACTACGAGCCGAAGGTATCGACGTTGCCGTGATGCCAAGTAAGCACACCGTTTATTTCGAGAATATTTATGGAGAGAACCAAGATAACCGTACGCAACGTGTATTGGCGAAAGCAGATCCTTTCACCGTAGAGTATCTGGAGAACATCGACTCCAAGATCTTCCACCTTGGTAGTTTGCTTGCCGATGATTTCTCTTTGGAAGTGGTAAAGTATTTAGCGGGGAAAGGCTTAGTATCGATTGACTCGCAAGGGTATCTACGGGAAGTAAGAGACAAGGATGTATTTGCCGTGGATTGGCCAGAGAAAAAAGAAGTACTTAAATACGTGCACTTCCTCAAGGCTAACGAACATGAGATGGAGGTGTTAACCGGATATACCGATGCCGTGAACGCAGGAAAAGTTATCTACGATTGGGGCGTGAAAGAGGTATTGCTGACTTTCGGAAGCATGGGATCTATCATTTACGACGGTTCCACTTTCCATAAAATCCCCGCTTACATACCGAAAGAAGTAGTAAACGCTACCGGAGCGGGTGATACTTATATGACAGGATATCTCTATAAACGTGCCAAAGGCGCAAGCATAGAAGAAGCCGGACGTTTCGCGGCAGCTATGACAACATTGAAAATCGAAGGAATAGGCCCATTCAACGGCACTAAGGAAGATGTGTTGCGATGCTTAGAGACAGCGGAACAACGAATGCCTGAGTAGTTGAAAATTGAGAATTGAAAATTATTCGCTCTCTCCTAATTTTCAATTCTCAATTCTCTATCTTTAATTATTCTTGAATGCTTTGCAGAATGTAGTCATTAGCAAGATACAAAGCCCTAACAAGCCGACCACGATATAAGCGTATTTCATATTGAAAGCCTGCGAGATCGCTCCGATCAACAAAGGTGCGATCAACGAGCCGATAAAGCTGATACTGGAAAGGATCGTCAAGGCAATTCCCACCGGAGTTCTCGATTTAGCGCCCACTAAGCTATAAATAGTAGGCACCATACACGAGATGCCCAAGCCTACCAACATAAAGCCTAAGGAATTCACGATCACCTTAACCGTCATCGATTCGAACATTCCACCCAACATGGCTGAGATAAAGAAACCTGCAAAAATAAAGAAACCCGCTAATTGCAACACCTTCTGCTTTCCTAAAACACTATAGGCGGAGTTCGTAAGAAAACGGCCTACCGTCATCATCACCATGAACACTAAGAAACCGATCTGCAAGGATTTAGGAACTTGTAGTACCGATTCGAAGTAAAGTCCACTCCAATCAAACATCGCACTTTCCACCACCAAGGCAAACAGTCCGACGATACCTAACTGGATCAACAGTATTTCCGGCTTACGGATAAAGCTCAACAATGCCGGAGCTTCTTTCTTCTCCGCTTCCTTCTCTTCCTCCGGTGACTCAACCGCCACGTCTTCCTGCAAATACTTCCGGCTTACCAAAACAGTCACTCCAATCAATAATGCAATCAACGTAAAATGCCAGAACGGAGTGACGCCGGATACGATCATGATAAACCCGATCAAAGCTCCTAAACAGGCCGCCAGACTCCAACCTCCATGAAATGAGGCCATAATCGTACGTCCATAGAGCCGCTCGATACCAATCCCTTGCGTATTCAAGGATATATCGCAAAGATTCCAGAACACCCCAAAACAGAATAAATAGACACCCAGCAGATAAATATTATGTGCCGTACCGATCGCAAATAAGGCCAAGGCATATCCCAACACACTGGCCTGCGCCATAATACGGCTTCCCAACTTCGACACCAAATAACCCGCTAACGGTATCGCCACAAACTTACCTACCGGGATCAGGAACAAGACCAACCCCCAATAGAAAGCGTAATTCACCTCAAAGAAATCCTTCACGTCCGGAATACGGCTAGCCCAACTAGAGAAACAAAGACCTTGCGCTAAAAAGAAAGAAAGCATCGCATAACGAACCCGTTCCTTGGGAAAAGCGCTACCCAATGGAGTATTCATTTTTTCATTCATTATCATTTACTTTTATTGTTATCATCTATTCGAGAAAGAGGCACGAACCCCATTCCTCCGCAAAGCTATCAAATATATCCTAATCCCCTAAGTCCTAAAAGTAGAATTTATTAGGTAGATTCCCTAATGAAAAGTATATTTGCGAAATATGCACAGGAATGTTGACTAAATCGAGGATGATATGAGAAGCTGGATTATCTTTTTAGGATTATTATTTACCACATTCACACAGGCACAAGTTATTACGGGAAGGGTTACGGACTTAAATAACCATCCTATCGAACTAGCGGTCGTGATTATACAAACGAACGATTCAGTATATGTAAACTCCACCTATACGGACTCTTTGGGCTCTTTTAGTGTCAAAGCGGAGATATCCCCTTTCCTCTTAACCGTCCAGCATCTGCTGTATGAAACGTATCAAAGCACTTATGACTCACTTACGATAGGCAATATACAACTGAACGAGAAAAGCCAGACGCTTTCGGAAGTATCTGTTACCGGAGAGCGTCCCTTAGCCAAGGTTGTCGATGGTAAAATAACCTACAGCATGCCGCATTTGTTAAAAGACAAGATGGCCGTTAGCGCTTACGAAGCGATCCTAGAACTACCGGGAGTGCGGGAACAAAGCGGGAAAATACAACTTGCCGGAACAAATGGAGTCACGGTTATCATCAATGGCAAGACCACCAATATGGGTGAGAGCCAATTGGAGAATCTGCTTAAGAATATGCCCAAAGAACGTATTCAAGAAGCAGAGATCATGTATAGCGCTCCACCCCAATATCATGTACGCGGGGCCGTGATTAATCTGGTCCTTAATAACGGTACTTCCGAGACTCCCAAACTGCAAGGACAAGTCAATGCTCTATACAACCAAGGGCATTACGCTAATTACCAAAGTGGCGCTACTCTCGTTTACAACACGCCTAAATATTCTACCGATCTCATGTACTCCTTCGGCTACCACAGGGAACGGACAGGTGAGGATATCTTATCACACCATTTATTCGATGGTAAGACCTACGAGATCGAGCAATTCGACAGAGGACATACCCGGCTCCCAGTCCATACCATACGCCTAGGCAATGATTGGTTCTTGAACGATAAGAACAAACTAAGCTTCGCCTATACCTCAGAGATCCAGCAATGGACTCATCCTTTCACCTCTTCTGCAGGAACCTATTCGGATTCCGAAAACAGAAAGAAATCCGACAAACCGATCCAGATGCATAATCTGGCGCTCGACTATGCCTCCGGGTTCGGCCTTAATGTAGGGATTGATTTTACCGCTTACATCAATCATACGACACAATATTACCAAGAGAAGAAAGCCGGGAAAGAAGATGCCTTCAACGCTAAATCACAACAAGACATCCGTAGGCTCTCCGTCTACGCGGACCAGAACCATAAATTAGGAAAAGGCTGGATGCTCAACTATGGGACAAAATTCAGCTTCGCCTCAGACAAAAGTTCTCAGGTATATCATTCACTGCGCGAACACGATTGGTCCATCTCTAATAGTTACAGTAAACTGGATGAATATGTATATGATTTATATACCGGCTTTTCCAAAAGCTTCTCTGATAACCTATCCGTAAACGCCTCTTTGACCGGAGAGTATTACAAACATAAGGAGATTGATTATTGGAGCTTATTCCCTATGATGGAAATCACGTACCGAGCCCACCCCAGCCACATCCTGCAATTATCCGTTTCTTCAGACAAGACCTATCCCAGCTATTGGGAGATGCAGAATACGGTGTCTTATCTGAATGGATATACCGAGATACAAGGTAACCCGGATTTAAGGCCGTCCAGACTCTACTCTGCCCAATTGAACTACATCCTAAAAAACAAATACATTTTCACGCTATACGCAAATTATATAGACAATAATTTCAACCAGCTCCCCTATCAATCCTCCGAGAGACTAGTTCTTATCTATAAGACACTGAATTTCGACTATTCCAGTAAGCTAGGCCTAAATGTAATGATACCATTCAAAGCCGGCTCCGTGCTTGATTCCAGATTAACGTTAAATGGTTATTATGACAAGATGAAATGTGATAATTACCATGATATAAGCTTCAATAAAGATAATCTGGCATTCTATGCCGAATTAAATAATACGTTCAACATCTCATCGAAGCCTACTATCAAAGCGGAAGTATCCGGTTCTTATATTACCCGCAACATTCAAGGCCCAATGACGATCAGCAGTATGTATAATGTAGACGCCGGCTTGAAATGGATCTCCCCCAACGGCAAAGCGGAGATCTCTTTAAAAGTGGATGACATGTTTAATTCATGGGTCCCAAAAGATCTTAATCTCCAATACAAAACACAAGACTTACATATGCGTATGATCCCGGATTCCAGACGAGTCTCCTTATCCTTTATCTATAAATTCGGAGATTTTAAAGCAAAAGAGCATAAAGAGGTGGATAGTTCCCGATTCGGGAAATAAAAGCCAATGGTCTATACTACGCTTTCAACCTATATTCAGATGGGGTGACATTAAACTTCCGCTTAAAGGCCGTACAAAAATGCGCTTGATGTTCATAGCCGACCAAGCCGGCAACTTCCCCTATTGATTTATTGGTATCCAAAAGATAGTGAATCGCTATATTCATACGATAATCAAAGAGATAGTTAAACACGGTCGTCCGGAACGCTTCTTTAAACCCCGCTTTCAAAGTACATTCATTAGTTCCGACACGTAAAGCCAAATCATGTAATGAAGGCGGGTTCAAATATTCGGAACATATAATATCCCGGGCCTGATAAATTTTATCCCGATCGGAAAAGCCTACTATCTTTGCGTTAACCGGTTCTTTACCTTCCGTCTCCCGCATAAATAAAGACAAGCACTCGGTTACTTTTGCTTCGAGATACATTGGCGAGGCATTTCCCATCATCTGAGAGACCTCAAGATCATTCAACGCCACAGATAAAGCGATTGGAATCGAGAGATTCTTGGGAGCGATAAAGAAAGTCTCCCCCCTGCCGAATCGCAAATAAGCACTCCCGAAGTACTCCGTATAACGTTCCGACAAATGTTGGAAGAAATCCGGCGACACCAGAATACTTGTCATACCAAAAGTATCTCCTTTACGGAACAGATTCCGCTCTTCCTTGATACCAGAACTTACGATCATATTCGTATACCCTTTCCGCCAAATCCGCTTATCCCGTGTCTCCGACAAAAAGCATTCGACGATCCCCTGACGAACAACAGAAAGTCCCATAAACGAGTTACCGACATTTAGGGAACGCATGCAACAATCCTCCTTGCAATAGATCTGGTATCTTGTCACATTAAAATCCCTGCATCTGAAATCACTGATACGATAGGTCAATAATTTGTTCTCCGCCTCCCAACAGTTCTCTTCTAGCCCTCCTGAACGATTGGTAGAAAAATAACTTATATCCGGCATTTCTAAAGCGATCGTATCTCTTCCACGAGATGAGAGTTCTATGTGTACCATTTTTCCGTTTGATTAAAATACACTTCCTTCTTGCGTAAATAAACCAAAAGCAAAGATCCCATCTTTGTACCGGATAATCAATCCCTATAAATAGGTATATTATGAATAAAATAAAACCAGAGATAAAGGATAACATCGCGGAGACCTTGTTTATTCCCTTACTATCACGCGCTCACGAAAGTCACCGGAAAGATGCGATATTAAAAGACCCGATGGCATGTGAGCTTGTTGAGAAAATAGATTATGATTTCGCCAAGTTTGGTAAAATCACGATGAGTACTACCGGAACCGCTATCCGCCTACGTCATTTCGATCGTTTGGTCCAGCGATTCATCGACCGTAAGGTAACTGAAGATCCGGTAGTGGTATCAATCGGTTGCGGATTAGACAGCCGTTTCCAACGTGTCTCCAACCATAACCAAGCGACCTTCTACGAACTAGACTTACCTGAAGTAATCAATTTGCGTGAAAAGCTATTCCCTGCCTCCGCTAAAGATCTCACGATCAAAGGCTCTATGCTCGAGACGGACTGGATGGATATGTTGAGACAAAAACATCCTCACGGCCGCTTCCTTTTCCTCGCGGAAGGTGTAATGATGTATTTCAATGAGGAACAGGTAAAATCTGTTATCCAAAACCTCGCCCAACGCTTTCCCGGATGCGAGATATATTTTGATTTCGTCAATAAATGGGCCGCCCGCAACTCCGACAAGCATGAATCGGTAAAACGGACAAAAGCCCGTTTCCATTTCGGACTAAACGATCCGCACACAATCGAGCAATGGTTCCCCAAGCTCAAACTGATCGAACGATTCTATTTCATCAGCGAAGAGAAAAAACGCTGGGGACTACCCGGCCTGATCATGTGGTTAATCCCGGCGCTACACAAATCTTTTGGAATCGTAGGTTATAAAGTTGGAGAAATAAGTAAATAGGTTATCTACCAAATAAAAAAGCTAGTTCTGTATTCGATCATGAGTTTTGGTATTAAATAGAAGACCTCCACGTAGTTTATCAGAAGGACTTTCCGACAATTGTACCCCCTTTTTGTTTTTCGGGGAAGGGGGTACGATTTGGATACTCAACCGTATCTTTTCGTGCGCCTTTTTGGGCTTTCAAGCAAGACTAAAACATAAAAAAGTCCCACAATACGTTAATATTGCAGGACTTATCTCTTTTAGCTTTGTTCTTATGTGATCCGCCTGGGGCTCGAACCCAGGACCCCAACATTAAAAGTGTTGTGCTCTACCAGCTGAGCTAGCGAATCATCCTGTGCGTTACTTCTGTAATGCGGGTGCAAAGGTAGGAGTATTTTTTTAATATGCAATAGGCATGGCTATTTTTTTGCGATTAAATCTGAATTTATTTTCTCTCGCTTAGGTTGATGAGCAAGGTTTCCGGAATCTAACTCATTATCTTCGTGCAAGATAAAGCGTTTATAGTAGGATAAGCACAATGTTGTCAATGGGAGGGCTATTATTAAGCCTATAAAGCCTAGGATCGTTCCCCAGATGGATAATGAGAGTAAGATGATGGCGGGATTCAGTCCCATAGCCTTACCCATTATGCGGGGGGTAAGATATAAATCCTGTATACATTGTACGATACCCAAGACTAAAATAGCCATACCAAAGATCAACCAGAAGTTCTCTCCAGTCTCGGCCGAACGCAATAAGCTCAATAGAATCATCGGGATAATACCGATCGCCTGCATATAGGGAATTAAGTTCAGCACGCCGATAAACAGGCCTAGCGTGACCGCCAACGGGAAATTAATGATCTTAAAACCGATCGCGAGGAGAACCCCTACAGAAAGAGCTATCAACGATTGTCCGCGGAAATAACGGTTCATGCTGTATTCCACATCCTCAGCCAAACCTTGCAGGAACGGACGGTAACGCTCCGGTATCAAATCGATCCAACCATTCGCGATCTTCTCATAATCCAAAAGGATGAAAATAAAGTAAAGCAAGATCACGAACACGATCGTGATACTGAAAAGGATTGAGAAAGTGTTCGATAAGATAGACCATAACTGGGGCGCAATCTGCTTCACCGCTTTCAACAAATTCTCCTTACTCAATAACTCCATGATCTGGGCGAAGTTCACATTACTTTCCAGATATTCCATCCATGAATGCGGGATCAAAGGGACATGACCTTCACCGGGATCATGTGTGCGGATCAGTTCTAGCGTTTTATCCGCCTCAGCCGCGATGGAAGGAATGACCATGACTACCAGCAACGTTATCAATAGCCCTAAAGTCACCAATACCGCCATAATCGATAAGATGCGGCTCTTAAAACATAATTTATATTGGAAGAACTTTACGAACGGTTGCATCATATAAGCCAGTAACCAAGCGATCAGGAAAGGTAACAAAGCGTTTCGTAATAAGGCTATCAAATAAATAATTCCTGAGATGACCAGTATACCGAACACTATGCGTATTACACGGTCAAACGTAAAAGGCTTGTCAAACAGTGGATTCATATTATTTTCATATCTTTGCTTGCGACAAAGATAGAATAAAGTAGAATATATAAACATCATGATACGTAAAATATCCTTTTTCTTCCTCATTTCTTGCTTATACCTTTCAGTGGGGGCACAGACTCCACAACCTATCAAGCAATTCCTGCGCAAGCCTTATATGGAAGGAGCTTCATTTTCCTTGATCGTGAAAGAGGTTAACAGTGGCGAGACGGTATTCGCTTACGATACAATCCGGCAGCTGACCCCAGCCTCGGTCATGAAAACGGTTACGACCGCTACCGCATTGGAGATATTGGGCGAGGATTATCGCTTTCCCACGACATTAGAATACGACGGCTCCATCGAGAACGGCTTGTTAAAAGGCAATTTATATATCAAGGGAAGCGGAGATCCCAGCCTTGGCTCAGCGCATTTTGCCCCGGATCATAAGCGGTTTCTACAGGAATGGATCTCCGCCTTGAAAAAGGAGGGTATCCATAAAATACAAGGAGCCGTAATCGCTGATGAAAGTATATTCGACACGGAAGGCACTTCCCTTAAATGGGTTGGCGAAGATATGGGTAGTTATTATGGTGCCGGAAGCTATGGGATTTGCGTATTCGACAATCTTTATAAATTAGGGTTGCAAACCGGAGCTCCCGGAACCCGCCCGAAGTTGAAAGGAACCGAACCGGAATTATCCGGCATCCATTTCCATAATTACTTAACGGCCCAGCAAGTATCTTCGGATAGTTCTTTTATCGTAGGGGCACCATTCGCCACGGATCGTTATTTATATGGCATTGTCCCCGCTAACCGGGAATGGTATCCACTCAAAGGGGATATCCCGGACCCGGCTCTTTTCCTAGCGGATTATCTCACTAGGCAATTGGAACATGAAGGGATCACGGTCGGCGAATCACCGTCTTGTTTCCGTATCTTGCGGGAAGCCGGTAGGTGGCAACCCGGGAAACGGACCGAGATTGTTACCACTTACTCCCCTACGCTTCGGGAAATCGTGGAAGTGACCAACCATGTCAGCCATAATTTATTCGCCGATGCCTTGATCAAGACGATCGGCCTACGCTATACGCCCCGTAAGGGAGAGGTTATATCTTCTTTTAACCGAGGAATCCAGGTGCTTCGGGACTATTGGCAAGGGAAAGGACTCGACCTCTCGTGCGTCTGGATGTACGATGGTAGCGGTCTTGCGGTTTCCAACAAGTTATCAACAGCTTTTGTGGCTGATTTATTGATTTATATGAAAGCCTATTCACAACAACACACAGCCTTCTACGAATCATTGCCCGTAGTGGGGGTAGAAGGCTCGGTGAGGAACTTCTTAAAAGGCTCATCCCTCCAAGGAAAAGCCCATCTTAAAAGCGGAAGCATGAGCCGGGTAAAAGGATACGCGGGATATATAAACAAAGGCGATAAGCAATACGCCATCGCCCTATTCGTAAACAACTATTCCTGCGACGGACGTCCTATGACCGTAGCGATAGAGAAATTATTGCTCCAGTTGTTCAACTAACCGGCAGTTATTTCGGCAGGATCGATCTACGCTCTATCATCTCTAGGAAATGCTGTTTATAATTGTCGGAGATCGGGATATACTCCTTTCCAAAGACAATCCGGTTCCGCTCGATCACCTTGATCTTCTCCGGCTGGACGATAAAAGAGCGATGAACACGCACAAAGCGATCCGAAGGTAACATATCCTCCAAACTCTTCATGCTCATCAACGAAAGGACCGGACGGGGCTCATCCTCCACGAATATCTTCACGTAATCCTTTAATCCTTCAATATATAATATCTTGCGCAGCTCTATTTGCAACAGCTTATACTCACTCTTGACGAAAATACTCTCCATCCCGCCCTTCTCCGCGATTGGCGCGGATCCTTCCTTCTCTTCCGAAGACACCGGCTTACGGAGCAGCTCATACCATCGCAACGCCTTATTCGCCGAGGCAAGGAAGTCCGGATAACTAATTGGCTTCAACAAATAATCCAGCGCGTTTACTCGGTAACTATCCACGGCATATTGATCGAAAGCCGTCGTAAAAATGACACGGGTATCGGCGTTCAAGATACGGGAGAACTCCAATCCGCTCAACTCCGGCATCTGGATATCCAGAAAAAGCAGATCCACCGGCCGATCCCGTAAGTCGGAAAGAGCGTCCAAGGCACTATTATAAGTCCCCTGCAAATCCAGAAACGGAGTTTTCAAGACGTAGCTTTCCAGCAAGCTAACCGCTAAAGGTTCATCGTCAATAATAGCGCAAGTCAATCTCATATCTCAGTCTCGTTTATAGTAATTGATAGATAAGAAGAATAGTTATCCCCCTCCCGACCGCATTGGAACGAGAAATGCCCCGGATAGAGCAGCCCCAAGCGTTTCTCCAGATTCACCAGCCCGATACCGGAACCACTTTTATCTTGATCCGGGCTTTTCGGGAAATAGCTATTCACAATAGTACAAACTACCTCCGCCCCCTCCTGATGGATATCCAAATGGATGAAAGACGGCTTATTATTGCTCACCCCATGCTTAAACGCATTCTCAACCAAGGAGATAAACAACAGGGGGGCGATCAAGGTTCCCGGGGAGGAAGCGACGATATTCGTTTTCAGCTCCACATGTTTGGGCAGGCGTATACGCATCAGCTCCACATAATTACGAAGGAAGTCGAAATCCTTCTCCAATGGGACAAAAGGCTGGCTACTCTCATACAAGACATAGCGAAGCAAGCGGCTCAAATCGTGCACCGCCTCCTGTGCCTTCTCCGGGCTGAACGCTATCAAGCTATAGATATTATTCAACGTATTAAACAGGAAATGCGGGTTAAGCTGGCTCTTCAGGTTCTGCAATTCCGCCTCGGCACGCTCCTTCTCCAGTTCCCGCTGGATAGCCGCCACCCGGTACCATCCGTCCGTCATCTTGATCGCCACGCTAAGGCCGGCTACCAAGGAGTAGATAACGGCGTTGACGAGAAAGAACCCCACCGTCTCGTTCAACGGGCGGGGCGGACGAGCCGGATGATGCATCTCCGGCGGATAGAAATAGCGCATGCAGAGATGCACGAACAGCATCATACCCCCGATAAGCAATAGGTTGATCAGCAGGAAACGCCCTGTCCGGCGGTTAAACAAATACCGCCTCACCAGCCACCCGTAATTCAAGTAGAAGACGAGCATGAAGGAAAGCGGCACGATGATGCTCCGGAAATAGCCCTCGAACGTGACTTGCGACTCCCTCCCCGTGAAGAAAAAGGGGGAGCAGAACAGGATACCCCATCCCGCGATGTGTATCAACTTTCCCAAACCTTTGATAGGGGGAGATTGTGGTGTGTCATTCATCTTATTATCCTCTTTAGTGCTACGCAAATATAGTCATTCCTACCGTTATATGAGCCATGTAGCCTTATCTAGTGAGCATTCGTCTACTCATAGCGTATGGCCTCGATCGGGTCGAGCTGCGCCGCCTTCTTGGCCGGGTACCATCCGAAGAACACGCCCGTCACCGTACATACCACGAAAGAGAGCAGTACGCTCCACGGCTGGATATAGATCGGGAAATGCGCCACGACGTTCACGACCAAGGCGGCCCCCACGCCGAAAAGCACGCCAATCAATCCTCCGGTCACGCTGATAAGGATAGACTCGATCAAGAACTGAGCCAAGATATCCATGCCTTTCGCACCGATACTCATACGGAGGCCGATCTCCCGCGTACGCTCCGTCACGCTCACGTACATGATATTCATGATACCGATACCACCAACGAGAAGAGAGATACCAGCCACCGCAGCCAGCAACGTCGTCATTATATCCGTCGTACTTGTCAACATCGTGCTCAACTCCTGCATACTCCGGATCGTGAAATCATCATCATCGGTTTCCCGCAGCCTATGGTTACGCCTCAGTATCTCCGATATCTCGTCTATGGCTTGATCGGTGTACTCCTCCTTGAGCGCCGAGCAGGTTATGCCTTGCAAATGGGTAATGGCCAAGATCTTTTTTTGAATAGTTGTGTATGGAGCTAAGATCAGGTCGTCTTGGTCCATTCCCATGCTGTTGTATCCTTTGCTTTTCAGTACGCCCGCGACCCGGAACGGTAGCTTCTGGAAACGGATCACCTTACCGACGGGATTCTCTCCGCCGGGGAAAAGGTTATCCACCACCGTCTTCCCGATCACGCATACCTTGGCGGCGGTCTGTACGTCCTGATCGCTGAACATATCGCCATCCTCCACCTCGTATCGGCGTATCTCCATATAATCCGGGCTAATACCGTAGACGGTAGTCGGGGCGTTATTGGCGCCATAGATGGCCTGTCCACTACTGTTCACGGAGGGCGAGGTGGCGGAGACGTAGCGAGTCTCGTTCACGATATCCTCGTAGTCCTGTAGCTTCAGCGTCTCCATGGCAGAGGCGTCTTGGCGTACGCCGCCACGCATGTCGGCTCCCGGCTGGATCATGATCATGTTCGAGCCCATCTCGCTGATCTGCGCCTGTATACTCCGCTTCGAGCCTTGACCGATGGCCAGCATCGTGATCACGGAAGCCACGCCGATGATGATACCCAGCATCGTGAGGAATCCCCGCAGCTTGTTGTTGGCCAAGGCCCGAAGGGCTATCTTTAGTAAATTCGTCGTATTCATTCTAAAAAATATGCTATTACCACATTAATTCATTATTCTAATCATCATTCTTGGGCAGGCGGGCCAAAGCCTCGGCCGCGCTCAAGATATTCGTATTCACCGTATCGGCGGTTACATGACCGTCGCGCAGCGTGATATTCCGGCTGCTATATTGGGCGATCTCCGGGTTGTGGGTGACAAAAATAATCGTACGTCCCTCGGCGTGCAGACGCTGGAAGAGCACTAAGATCTCGAAAGAGGTACGGGTATCCAAGTTGCCAGTAGCCTCATCCGCAAGGATCACCGCCGGATCGTTCACCAAGGCACGGGCGATCGCCACACGCTGCATCTGGCCACCGGACATCTGGTTGCTTTTATGCATCAGACGATCTCCCAAACCTACGGCAATTAAAGCATTGACCGCCTTCTCTCTACGTTGGGCCGCTTTATAAGTAGGATTGTACATGAGAGGAAGCTCTACGTTCTCTACCGCTGTCGTCTTCGGCAACAGATTATAATTTTGAAAAACGAATCCGATCTTGCGATTCCGGAGGGTCGCTCGCTGCCGCTTGTTCATGGTGCGCACGGATACTCCGTCTAAGTAATACTCCCCGCTCGTAGGAGTATCAAGGCAACCCAGCGTGTTCAGCAACGTACTCTTTCCGGAGCCGGAGGTTCCCATGATCGTAACGAACTCCCCCTCGTGAATCGTGAACGACACGCCTCGCAGGGCATGGACGGTCTCGTCGCCTACGTGGAAGTCTCGTTTTATATTGTCTAATCTGATAATTTCTTTCATGACGCAAACTATCTCTTATTTTTGTTGCTTCCCGGAGGGCCCGGCATGAAAGGGCTACGCTCCGCTCCTGCACCTACTTCCGGCATGTTGGCGGCGCTCGCTAAATCTACGGCTACCTCATCGCCCTCGCTCAAGCCCTCGGTTACTTCGGTCACGCTGTTGTTGCTGGTTCCGACCGTAATCTGCCTCGGGCTCAAGGTATTTCCTTGGCGGGACCAAACCAAGCGTTTTCCGGGTTGTACCTCCGCATTCGGATCTGTCACGGTCATACCCAACGATTCCATGATGGCGGGCTCGGGGATAAAACGAAGTGCCTTGTTCGGCAAGGTCAGGATATTCGCACGTTCCAACGTATAAATTGTGACATTTGCCGTCAAGCGAGGTTTCAGTTTCAAGTCCGGATTATCTGCCGTAATCACTACCTCGTAGGTAACGACCGTAGAAGAAGAAGTACTGGAAGAAGCGCTGGAAGTGCTTTCGCTGTCCCCTAAACGAATCTGGCGAACCACGCCCTCGAATTGATCGTTCGGATAGGCATCCACCGTAAAACTAACCCGTTGGCCTTCCTCCACATTACCTATATCCGCCTCATCCACATCCGCTATTACCTGCATCTTCGTCAAGTCGGCGGCAATGGTAAACAGCGTCGGGGTCTCGAAGCCGGCGGCAACGGTCTGCCCTTCCTCAACGGCCCGGTTGATAACCACTCCGTCTATAGGGCTCGTGATCGTGGCATATTCCAGATTACGGTTTACTTTTACCATGGAGGCCTGACTCTGGTCGTAAGCGGCCTTCGCCTTCTCATAATTATAGGTAGCCGTCTCATAATCCGTATCGCTAATCAATTGTTTCTCGTGAAGCACCTTGCTACGTGCGTAGTTCTTCTGTTGATACTCGAACTCCGTCTTGCTGCTCGCCAATTGCGCCTCGGCGGAACGAAGTTCGGCTTGGAGGTTGATCTTATCCATCTCGGCGATCAGTTGGCCGGCTTTCACCACGTCGTTATAATCAGCGTACAACTTATCGATGATACCGGAGACCTGCGTACCTACCTCAACCTCGGTAACGGGCTCTACCGTACCGGTGGCCGTAACCGTATTCGTGATCGTGCTGCGCCCTACTTTAGCGGTCTCCAGCTTGATCCCGCCTTTCGAGGATTTGCCCGTGAAAAGGAACACGCCCCCCGCTATAAGGATAACGGCAACACCGCCCATGATTAGTTTCTTCTTGTCCATATTCTGATTCGTTTTATTTCTGTTTTACGTTGTATTCTTGTTCAAAAGGCCCCCGCGACCTCCGTCGCAGGGTAACCTTGAAAAAAGAGAGTGGAGTAAATATATCCATTAGTGGGTTAATAATTCTCCGCAACCGGCTTCTTCTGATAAACATTCAGCAATTGAACGCTCATCAAGGCCATGTATTTCGCTTGTAGCTGCTCTTGCTGGGCGGTCAGATAATTGTTCTTCTCCGTCAATAGCTCAAGCGTATTTTTCATACCGAGGCTGAATTGCTCATCGATCAAGTTATAGCTTTCTTTCACGTAACTCAAGCGTTCGGTAGCCGAGGTATATTGGGTCTGCGACGAGGTAGCGTCCAGATAGATCCCCTCCACGGTTTGCAGCAATTGTTTTTGGGTATTCAGCAACTCCAACTGGCTGGTGGTAATCGCGTATTTCGCCTTGTTATAGGCCGTCTTATACTGACGGTTACTGAAGATAGGGATGCTGATCGTCAATCCGACACTCTCGTTGAAACTATTCCAGACCTGGCTACCGAAAGCGTAATCCGTTCCGGAAAGATGGCCGGTACCCAGCCCGGCGTTCATGGAGAGCGAAGGAAGGAAAGCACCTTTCGCCTTTTTCTTCTCCAGCTCGGCGATGTCCACGGCCAGCTCACTGCTCTTTATTTGCGGCATCACGGCCAGAGAGGTATTGTAAATCGTTTGCTTGCTCGGAAGCGGGGTTAAGATATCTTTCTCCGTAAGCTCCGGCATCACCAATTCGATCTCTTCGGTTATATCCAGTTCTAGTAATTGCTTCAATTGCAACTTATAATTGTCTAGATTCGTCTGGGCTACGACCAATTGATATTTATCGGTGCTTAACTGGCTTTCCAACTGAGCCAAATCCACTTTCGAGATCGAACCGGCACGTAGCAACTCCACCGCACGATCCCGTTGCGCCGTAGATACCTCGACCGTATTTTGGTTGATACGAACGGACTCCATCGCATATAGTACCTGCATATAGGTCTGTATCAAGGAGATTTGGATATCATCCTCGTTTTGCTCGATACCCAGCTCATCGACGGTATTTTGTATTTCCTGTTGCTTGATCGCCTGTACACGTTGCCCTCCATCAAAAAGCGTCCATTTAGCGTTCAGCGCATAATTACCGCTATAGCTATTATTCGTAGCGGCGTCGCTCGAAGGATAATTCACGAATCCTTGGGTAACCGAAGCCGAAAGGGAAGGGAAAAGCTGTGCTTTCGCCTGCTTCGTATCCTCTATACCGGAAAGATGCGACACCTTGCTTTTCTTTACTTGGATATTATGCTCCAAAGCGTAATCCAAGCAAGCACGCAACGTCCATCGGGTAGGTTGCTCTTGTGCCTTACTCCCCACACAGAGGAAGAACAGACATGCGAATAATAAAGCGTATTGTTTCATATTGCCTTCGTTTTCTATCTTTTTACGAAAGCAAAACTATATTACCTTAAAAACATGGGCAACCAGACTAGAAAAAGGGGCTGTTTTCACCGATTAAACGGGCAATTGC
The DNA here is from genome assembly GCF_056640955.1 of Parabacteroides sp. KHUB-02. Classification (NCBI taxonomy): domain Bacteria; kingdom Pseudomonadati; phylum Bacteroidota; class Bacteroidia; order Bacteroidales; family Tannerellaceae; genus Parabacteroides; species Parabacteroides sp. KHUB-02. Next base: position 4,141,826 of record NZ_JBWQEV010000001.1, read on the forward strand.
ATCGACAGGAAAGCGTGCGGATATATATTTATAAGGCCATCGATTTGACAATTTGACAAAATGATAACCGAAGTCCCGGAGAATCGATTATTCCGGGCAAAGGTACGGCTCACTCCCAAATACGAAAGAAAAAAACGGCAATCATCTCGCTAATAGACGAATACCCAAAAACAGTCTTTTATTCCAGTGAAATGAATTCATCCTAATTCATCTATTTAGACAAGAAAAAGGGTGAAACAGTGTTACGATAAGGTTGTAACAGGCTACGAATGCCCATTCACGGGTACTCACAACCCAATGCACAGCCACTCACAACGTCTAACGCAAGTATACGCATCAAGGAATGCGTCCTCTCGCAAGCTGTCTCGTCACCTATTATGTCCCAAATCGGCCTCTTTTTAACGAAAAAGCACGCTTATCACCACTTCTTTCCCACGATCTCGCTACCTCCGCACAAAAGGTGTGTCAGCGGATTTGCGTTATATCGAGCAAGAAGTAAGGATAAACGCCATTCCACCTATCTTTTATCGGCTCAAAAGTAGTCATTCTTCTTAAAGAATCAGCTCAAATTGAGCCGATTTGATCCTCAATAATACAAAATAACCCCGGCGATACCTGCCAAAATAATCATCAAGATAGGATGTATCTTGAATTTCCAAGTCAAGATAAAGGCGGCACCAAAGATCAAGAAGCTCTTGTAGTCGATGAAGTTCTCTTTATTCATTAATAGCAAGGCGGCGGCGGCGATCAAACCGACCGTAGCCGGGCGCAATCCAAGGAAAGCCGCCTCTACATATTTATTATTCCGGAACTTAGCGAAGAAATAAGAGATCAAGAGAACCAATATGAAAGAGGGCAGACATACCGCGAATGTCGTCAGGCAAGACCCTAGGATACTCATCGTCTCCGAATACCCCGCATTATGCACCGCCGTATACCCTATATAGGTGGCGCTATTGATACCGATCGGCCCGGGTGTCATTTGAGAGATAGCGACAATATCGGTAAACTCCTGCAAGGAAATCCAACCATAGCGGTCCACCACGTCGGCTTGTATCAAGGATAACATCGCATACCCGCCACCAAAGCCCAATATACCGATCTTCAGATATACATATAATAATTGCAACCAAATCATATCAGCCCTTCTTATTTAAACCATACACCAAACCTCCGGCTATAGCCGCCAAGATAATCCAAGCGGGAGACACCCCACCCATCCAGATCAGCAATGCCGCCCCGACAGGTATGATCATTTGCACGTAACTCAACTTGATAGAGCGTGCGGTTGTCAGACAAGGCACGGCGATCAAGGCGACCACCGCCGGACGCAATCCCATAAACGCCTTCTCCACCCATACATTATCCTTTACCTGCGTAAAGAATAACGCGATCAAGAGCATGATTACAAAAGAAGGGAGAATCGTACCCAAGGCACAAACAAAACCGCCCCATGTCTTCTTCAGTTTATAACCCACGAAGATCGCTATATTCACGGCGAAAATACCCGGCAACGATTGGGCCACGGAGAAAACGTCGATAAAGTCCTCTTTCGTCATCCATCCCCGGTCCACCACATCCCGCTGGATAAGCGGCAACATGGCGTATCCACCTCCGATGGTAAACATACCGATTTTCACGAATGTCAGAAAAAGCGTCCAATACATACCCTTATCTGTTTACGTTGGCTAACGTCCTAAAAGCCTATTGTAAGTTTCTTTATTATTAATAATCTGAAGCGCTTTCTGGTAACTCGGATTATCATCATTGATAATCTGGAAGTACTGCGCCATATCATAGAGATCCCGTGCGATAAGCGCCTTGATCTGAAGCATGATCAACGGCTTCGAACGATTATATTGCTCTTCCTCAAACTCAATCTTCTCATCGCCGGCCATCTTCAGAAGCTCCTCCATGATATCCTCTCCGACCACGAAATCTTGCTTATACTGCTGGAACTTCGGATATTTAGCCATCATCTGGTTCCGATTACGATCCAGATAATTCATGGACACCCGATTGACTAAACCGGAAGCTACCAGTTTCCGGTGATAATCCGTATAGCGAGTCGTATCTACCGGGATGAACACGTCCGGCATAATACCTCCACCTCCATATACGGTACGCTCGGTAACCAAGGTGTTATACTTCATTGAATCCGGGAAATGAATGCTATCGGCACTCATCAACTCCCCCCGGTTATAACGGTCGATCAGATCATGGTGGTACTCCTCCATCTTCCCGTTCTCGTAAGGCTTTTGTATACAACGTCCGGTGGGTGTATAGTAACGGGAAACCGTCAAACGAATCATGGAACCATCCGGCAGGGGAATCGGTTTCTGTACCAAACCTTTACCAAAGGTACGGCGACCTACGATCACTCCACGGTCCCAATCTTGAATAGCGCCGGAGACGATCTCGCTGGCCGAAGCCGAGGACTCGTCCACCAGAACGACCAAACGTCCCTCTTGGAATTGTCCACGAGCGGTAGAGTTCGCCTCCTCACGAGGTTGCTTACTCCCTTTCGTATAAACGATCAACCGGTTTTTATCCAAGAACTCATCCGCTAACTCTATGGCGATATTCAAATATCCCCCGCCATTTCCCTGCAAATCCAGAATCAAGTTCTTCATGCCCTGTTTCCGGAGCTTCTCCAACGCCTCCCTGAATTCATCGGCGGAAGAAGCGGCGAAACGGTTCAACTTAATATAACCGGTATTCTTATCCGCCATATAAGCGGCATCCAGACTATACACGGGAATCTTACCGCGAACGATCTTGAAATCCATCAATTCCGGCGACTTGCCTCGCTTTACTTTCACACGCACCTCGGTACCTTTCGGTCCGCGTAGTTTCTTCATGATATCGGTAGTCTTCATCTTCACGCCGGCGATCAAGGTATCGTCTACTTGGATAATACGGTCGCCCGCCATCAACCCCACCTTCTCAGAGGGACCTCCGGGGATTACCTGAATCACGTAAAGCGTATCCGTCAACATATTGAACTGTATGCCGATACCATCGAAATTGCCTTGTAAAGGCTCGGTCATCTCTTTCGTCTCCTCCGGGTCCATATAATTGGAATGAGGGTCTAGCTTATCCAACATGCCGACTATAGCGTCTTCCACCAACTTCGTCTCGCTAGTAGAGTCGACATATAGATTAGATATAGCGAATAAAGCCAATTGGAGCTTCCGGGCATCCATATTCGCTTTTTGCGCTGTCGCTCCGGTAAACACACCTAGAACGATCAGCAGGGATAAGACGATTCTTTTCATCAGATATATTCGTTTCATAATTTTCAATACAATCTCGTCTCTTTAGGGACGAATTGGGAAATGTCTTTGCCGTAGCGTAACAACTCACGGACAATGCTTGAGCTAATATGCGTATGCTCCGGTTCCGTAAACAAGATAAAAGTCTCGATACCCGTCAACTTACGATTCACGTCCGCGATCGTCTTCTCGTATTCGAAATCATTGACCGTACGGATTCCTCTTAAGATAAAGCCGGCTCCGACCTCTTTAGCGAAATCCACCGTCAATTGATTATATGACATGACTTTCACCCTTGGATTATCCTTGTATAGATTCCAGATCGCTTCCATCCGCTTCTCCAAGGAGAAATAGGTAAGCTTCTTATCGTTGATACCGATCGAGATCACGATCTCGTCCACCAGTTCCAACCCACGCCTTACCAAGGATTGATGCCCGATCGTAAAAGGATCGAAGGTACCGGGAAAAAGCGCGATACGCTTATTTTCAATTGATGACATCTTCTTCAACCACTAAGTTATCGATAATAAAGTTCTGTCGCTCCATGGTATTCTTCCCCATATAGAACTCGAGCATATCTTTCACGAGGTCCTCTTTCTTCATTGTCACCGGATCAAGGCGTATATCCTTGCCGATAAAATGCTTGAACTCATCGGGAGAGATCTCTCCCAGACCTTTGAATCGGGTGATCTCCGGATTCTTCCCGGCAGCGGCTATGGCAGCCAAGCGTTCCTCCTCCGAATAACAATACCACGTCTTCTGCCGGTTACGTACCCGAAATAACGGGGTTTGCAAGATATAAACATGATTACGCTTAATCAAATCGGGGAAGAATTGCAAGAAGAAGGTAATCAACAATAAACGGATATGCATCCCGTCCACATCGGCATCTGTCGCGATAATCACCTTATTATACCGCAAACCTTCCAAGCCATCCTCAATATTCAAGGCCGCTTGAAGCAAGTTAAATTCCTCGTTCTCGTAAACGATCTTCTTTGTCAAGCCATAACTATTCAAAGGCTTACCCCTCAAACTAAATACAGCTTGGTAATTCGGGTTACGGCTCTTCGTGATAGAACCGCTAGCCGAGTCACCCTCCGTGATAAAGATACTGCTTTCCTCTAGCAAATCCCCTTTCGAATCGGTCAGGTGAATCCGGCAATCCCTTAGTTTCTTATTATGTAAATTCGCTTTCTTCGCACGCTCGCGGGCCAGCTTCGTAACACCGGCGATCGCCTTGCGCTCTTTCTCGGACTCCAAGATCTTCTTCAGCAAAAGCTCCGAAGTCTCCATATTCTTATGCAAATAGTTATCCAGGTCATTCTTGATGAAATCACCGATAAACTTCGCTACCGTAGGGCCGTCCGGTCCTATATCTTTCGAGCCGAGCTTGGTCTTTGTCTGGCTCTCGAATACAGGCTCCTCCACTTTTATGCTGATGGCGGCCACGATACCCGCACGAATATCCGAATACTCGAAATTCTTATTGTAATATTCCTTGATGACACGACCTACAGACTCCTTGAAAGCGGAAAGGTGCGTACCGCCTTGGGTGGTATGCTGGCCGTTCACGAACGAATAATATTCCTCTCCATATTGGTTGCTATGCGTGATAACCACCTCTATATCCTCCCCTTTCAGATGGATGATCGGGTAAAGAGGCTCGGTGGTCATATTCTCGTTCAACAAATCCACCAGACCGTTGCGGGAATAGAAACGCTTGCCGTTGTAAATAATGGAAAGTCCCGAGTTCAAGAAGACATAGTTCTTTAATAGCCCCTCGATAAACTCGTCCTTATAATGATAATCCTTAAAGATCTCCCGATCCGGGACAAAAAACACCTGCGTACCGTTCGCCTCCCCGGTCGGTTGGATATCCGATTCCTCCGTGACGATCGCCTTACTATATTCCACCCGCTTACACTCTCCGTCACGGTAGCTGGTTATCAAGAAATAACTACTCAAGGCATTCACCGCCTTGATACCCACACCATTCAAACCCACGGATTTCTTAAACGCCTTGCTATCGTATTTAGCGCCGGTATTCATCTTGCTAGACACATCCACGACCTTACCCAGAGGGACACCACGGCCATAATCCCGCACGGCTACCGTACCTTCCTCGATAGTCACCTCGATACTTTTGCCGTACCCCATCATGTACTCGTCGATAGAGTTATCCAGCACCTCCTTCAACAACACATAGATACCATCATCGGCATAGCTACCGTCCCCCAGTTTTCCGATATACATACCGGGACGCCGGCGGATATGCTCCATCCAGTCCAGTGTCTTGATGTCATCATCGTTATATTCCGTAGGTTGTTGTATCGTTGAATTCAGCTCATCCATATCTCTTATAACTTTTTAATATACGCTCTTCTTGATTTATGATGCTCTCGCTTGAAATAATCCCATTGCGCTTGTACGGCGCTATTCGTCTCCAGCTCCGGGTTACTCTCGGCGTAAACGGCACCGATACGCTTATAGACCGGAATCAAGTCATTAAATAATAAAGCGTTCACGCCTTTACTTTGATATTCCGGCAAGACTCCTGTCAAATACAGGTCGATTACTTTCGGTTTGCTCTTCAACGCTTTCAGCAAATGAATCCACCCGAAGGGTAACATATGCCCACGAGCCTTTTGCAAGGCTCTCGAAAGGTTGGGCAGGGAGATGCCAAAGCCAACCACCGCATTATCCTCTTCCCTTACGATCAGCGTTACCAAATCATAACGCAGCATAGGGATATACATATTGATATAATAATCGATCTGCTTCTCGGTCAATTGCGCGAAACCATACAAGGGAGCGAAAGCCGCATTCAATGTATGGAATACCGGACGGGCGTAAGGCATAATCTCCTTAGCGTTCTTGAACTTCAGCACCTTCAATCCGTATTTCTTCTTCACGATCTCACCGATACGCAAATGCTTCTCGGGAACGCCATCCGGTATATAGATCTTAAATTCATGCCAATCTTGATCCTTTCCGTATCCGATACGCTCCACTTGCTTGGGGTAATAGGGATAATTATAAATCGTAGCCATCGTACCGATCTGATCGAAACCCTCGATCAACATACCCTCGTGATCCATATCGGTAAAGCCCATCGGACCGTGGATCTCCTCCATGCCTTGTTCGCGGGCCCATTTCTCGACAGCGCCAAAAAGGGCATCAACCACCTCGTCATCATCAATAAAATCTACGAAACCAAAGCGGGCACGTTTCTGTCCCCAAGCCTCGTTACTCGGGCGATTCACCATACCGGCGATACGGCCTACCACCTTCCCGTCCTTATAGGCAAGGAAGTAAATAGCGTCGCACACCTCGAACGCCGGATTTTTCTTCTTATCCAGCGTCATCATCTCTTCCTCTATTAAACCCGGTACGTGATAGGGATTACCCTTGTATAATTCGATATTGAACTTGACAAACTTCTTAAGCTCCTTCTTACTGGTAACTTCTCTTATCTCTACGCTCATCGGTAATTTTATTTAAGCGGCAAAGTTACATAAATAATCTTTTATCATGGCATTATAAAACAAATTTATACCTTTGTAAACTCAGATTCATAGCATACCATGAAAAAAATAGTTATTAAATTAATATTGGCATTTATCATGTTTGAAGGAACCTCTTGTATAAACGATCCTATTATAATCAGCCCCGATCTGGCGTTTCGGGCGGAAGCTACTACAGGGGAGGGATCGATTTGGCATCCCGATCGCAATACACTTTTCTGGGTAGATATTGAAGGAAAGACGTTATATGAGTATATACCGGACTTGCAAAACTGCCGTTCATGGCAGTTCGACCGCATGGTCTCTACCGTCGTACCGGAAACGGACAGTACGGTAGTCGTCGCTTTACAAAACGAGATCATACGTGTAAACCTAACGGATGGGAACACGGCATCTATCGCCCCAATCCCGGACAATAACGGGAAGATTCGTTGCAACGATGGGAAATGCGACCCGTCCGGACGCTTATGGATCGGCACCATGGGATTTGGCGCGCCTAAAGGGGCTGCCAGCCTTTATTGTGTATGGGCAGACGGAACCGTCGAAACAAAGTTGACAAAAGTCACGATCTCCAATGGGATCGTATGGTCCGCCAACAAGAAATACATGTATTACAACGACACACCTACCCGTAAGATCATACGTTTCCGGTATGACGATAGCTCCGGTGACATATTGTACGATGGCGTAGCCGTAAATATACCCGAGGGCACCGGCTCCCCGGATGGAATGACGATAGATTGCAACGACAACCTTTGGGTGGCTCAATGGGGAGGTGGCGGTGTTTATTGTTACAATCCCTATACCGGCGACCTGTTGACAAAAATTGTCGTACCGGCCCCCCACGTAGCGTCATGCGCTTTTGGAGGGGATAAGCTCGACACGCTTTATATAACGACTGCCCGTGCCGGATTGAGTGAGGAACAGCTTGAGGAATATCCACTAAGCGGTAGCGTATTCTGTTGCAAGCCCGGAGCGAAAGGGGTGCCGGCGAATTGTTTCCATTAAGAATCCGCGAGCTTAATAAATCTAATTAACACAATTGTCAACCAAATATCAATTTAAATTGTTTCCTTTGTAGACATGGCGTGCAAAAGACGAGGCGTGCCCCGTCTCCACAAAAACAAATGCAAATAATTATACAGAATGGCAAAGAATAGACCAGCAAAAAAAGATAACAATAAGGAGAAAAAAGGAAAAAAGGAAAAGGGTGTTGGTAAACGTATGAAAAAAGAAGCGATGATCCAAGCCATCATTTCCGTATTCCAATCCTCTCCCAAGGAACCTTTCAACTATAAACAAATCAGCAAGATCATCGGAGTCGAGAACCAAGTGCAGAAATTGCAGGTGGTAGACATCCTGTATGACTTGTCCGCCGAGGATATCATCACCGAGATCGACCGTGGCCGTTACCGTCTCAACGGATTGGGAACCCTAGCCGTAGGAACTTTCGCACGCCGCAGCAATGGAAAGAATTCTTTCATCCCTGAAGACGGAGGTACGCCGGTATTTATCGCTGAACGTAATTCCGGGCATGCCATGGATGGAGACAAAGTGAAAGTACAGCTTTTCGCCAAACGTAAAGGTGCCGAGCCGGAAGGTGAGGTCGTGGAAATCCTTGAGAGCAAGGAGCGTACTTTCGTAGGTAAACTTCAAGTAGCTAAAGGCTTTGCCTTCTTGATTACGGAAAACAAGACGTTGGCTAACGATATTTTCATCCCTAAGGATAAACTGAAAGGGGGCAAGAACGGCGACAAAGCGATCGTACGTATCGTGGAATGGCCGGATGAAGCCAAGAATCCACTGGGTGAGGTCATCGATATATTAGGTATTGCCGGACAGAATACCGCCGAGATGCACGCGATCCTTGCCGAATTCGGATTGCCTTACAAATATCCTTCCTCGGTAGAAAAAGCGGCGGATAAGATCCCGGAAGCGATCTCTCCGGAGGAAATTGAGAACCGGGAGGATTTCCGGGGGATAACAACCTTCACGATCGACCCGAAGGACGCGAAAGACTTCGACGACGCCCTTTCCGCACGCCGTTTGGATAACGGGAACTGGGAGGTTGGCGTACATATCGCCGACGTAACACATTATGTGAAAACGGATGGTGTCATCGATAAAGAGGCGCAAAGCCGTGCGACTTCCGTTTATCTGGTAGACCGTACGATACCGATGCTTCCTGAGCGACTTTGTAACCAAATATGCTCTTTACGTCCCGACGAGGAAAAATTATGCTTCTCCGCTGTCTTCGAACTAAATAGCGATGCCGTGGTACAAAACTCCCGGATCTGCCGCACGATCATCAAGAGCGACCGCCGCTTTACCTATGAGGAAGCACAAGAGGTGATCGAAACCGGCGAGGGAGATTATAAAGAGGAGATTCTAGCCTTGAACGACCTTGCCAAGAAATTGCGGGAACGTCGTTTCAAGAGTGGCGCTATCAACTTCGACCGCTATGAGGTTAAATTCGAGATCGACGAACAAGGGAAACCAGTCCGTGTTTATTTCAAGGTCTCAAAAGACGCTAATAAGTTAATCGAGGAGTTCATGCTATTGGCAAACCGTACCGTAGCAGAGTTCGTGGGCCGTCCTCCTAAAGGAAAGACTAAGAAGACATTTGTTTATCGTATCCATGAGCTTCCGGACCCAGATAAAATGGAGAATTTCGCCTCTTTTATCCGTCGCTTCGGCTATAAGTTGAAAACAGACGGCACGAAGACGGATGTCTCCAAAGGAATCAACTCCTTATTGGACAATGTACAAGGAAAGCCGGAAGAGAACTTGATCGAGACAGTGGCGATCCGTGCCATGCAAAAGGCCCGTTACTCCACGGAGAATATCGGCCACTATGGCTTGGCTTTCGAATACTATACACATTTCACCTCTCCTATCCGCCGTTATCCGGATATGATGGTACACCGATTGCTGGAACGTTATCTAGCTGGTGGCCGTAGCGTTATACAAAAGAAGTATGAGGATTTATGCGATCATTGTTCCAACATGGAGCAAGTCGCCGCCAACGCAGAGCGTGCATCCATCAAATATAAGCAAGTAGAATTCATGCAGGATAAGCTCGGCATGGTATTCGACGGCGTTATCTCCGGTGTCACCGAATGGGGACTTTACGTAGAACTGAACGAGAATAAATGCGAGGGACTCGTACCTATCCGTGATCTGGATGACGATTACTATGAGTTTGATGAGAAGAATTATTGTTTATTGGGCCGTCGCAAGAAACGTCAATATCGTTTGGGAGACCCTATCACTATCAAAGTAGCGCAAGCGAATCTGGAACGTAAGCAACTCGATTTCCAATTAGCGGAATAAGGCCTTTTTCAAAGTAAGTATAACTTCATCAGACAACGAAGTTATACTTACTTAGGCATTTTGATTATACTTACTAGGACAAGTAAGTATAATTTACTTTTTATCACCAATACATAAGTCCCAGCGCCCCACAAGCGATCAGCCCGATTCCCAACAACGCATAGAAGATACGTGCGCCGCCACGACCGAACCAGTTCACGAAAGTCATCGCCCCGCTGGTTTTAAAGTACCAATCAAAATTACAGATCGCCGCTACGATTGAGAACAATCCCAAAGCGATAAACAAGGATAAGATAAAGTATTCGGAAGGATCCATAGACTTACTTAACCTCTACAGTACGTGAACCGTCCGGATTCTCCGAGATCGTGACATTTACCACATCTCCGGGTAACAACTCATCTATTTTCTCCGGCCATTCAATAAAACATAAAGCTCCGCTATAGAAATAGTCTTCCGTTCCAATATCTTCGGCCTCACTCAATTTATTGATCCGGTAAAAATCAAAATGATAAATCAATTCTCCCGTCGTATCGCTACGGTACTCATTGATAATAGCGAATGTGGGACTGTTGATCACGTCCTCCACACCCAATTCCTCACAGATCGCCTTGATAAAGGTAGTCTTACCGGCCCCCATCGGACCATAGAAGGCAAAGACCGTACGATCATCCATCCCGGCGATAAACTCCTTGGCCGCCTCATGGATCTTATCCAAACTTTCTATTTTTATAGTGCTCATCTTATCTAACTTAACAATTTTCCAATAATGTTTTCACTTCACTTTTTAACGCCGGTAAATGATTAACGACTATCGCCCAAACCAATGTGTCATCCAAACTATCATAAGCATGTATAATCCGATTACGGAAACCAACAATTTGCCGCGTATTATTCAGCGATATACGTTCCGGTTGTTTGTCATATTGATTTAAAGCCTCACCTATAATAGCCAATTGCCTTTCCACCGCACTCTGCGTCTTTAGATCCATTGTATATTCTGTATAAGATCTAGTATTTGCGGTAAACGACTCGATCAAGCTTATCGCCCTCATCATGTCAGACAAATACTTCTTTTCTTTTATTGTCATACAATAGAATTTTTGTTTTATCGATATTCTCCAAAAGAAATGGATTTTTTAAACTTTTCCGAGTAAGCAGATCTACTTTTCTTTGAAAAAAATCTTCTAACTTATCCCATAAAGAAAGTAATTTTTCTCCTTTTTCTAAAGGATCCATATCCTCCATCTCTACCAACAAGTCAATATCACTCCTCTGTGGATTGAATTGCTCTGTCACTGAAGATCCAAACGCATACAACGATTTTATCCCATGATTCTTACATATATCAGAGAACAAGGAAAGATTCTTACGTATTTCATTATGGATAAACATACTTCTTTTTTCGCAAAATTAAACAAAACCTACCATCCACGAACAAAAAAACGATATTTATTTCGGTTCCATCGTAATAAACGGCACCAACATCTCCTCCATCGAGATTCCTCCGTGCTGGAATGTATTTTTATAATAGGATACGTAGTAGTTATAATTATTCGGATAAGCGAAGAAATTCTCTCCGTAGGCGAAAATATACTTACTGCTTAGATTCGGGGAGGGAAGCCCTACTTTTTCCGGGTCCCGGATCTCAAATACCTCTTTTGGATTGTAGTTCAAGTTCTTGCCTACCTTATAGCGTAGATTGGTATTCGTATTCTTATCACCTATCACCTTGATCGGATTCGTTACCCGAATCGTTCCATGATCGGTCGTAACGATTACTTTTCCTCCCCGCTCGGCGATTCGTTTGAACAACTCAAGCGTAGAAGAGTGCTGGAACCATGATTTAGTCAAACTGCGATAGGCCGCCTCGCTTTGCGCCAACTCGCGGATCATCTTACTCTCCGTACGAGCATGCGAAAGCATATCCACGAAGTTCAGCACAATCACATTCAGTTGATTACGAGTAAGAGAAGGGATCGTAGCCAACAATTTCTCTCCATATTGGGAATCGTGTACTTTATTATATGAGAAGGTATATTTCTTACGGAACCGATCGATCTGGGTTTGAATCAATGGAGCCTCATTCAAATTCTTACCTTCCTCGCTCTCCTCATCTACCCACAAATCCGGAAACATCTGCTCTATTTGCGAAGGCATCAAGCCCGAGAATATAGAGTTGCGGGCATATTGCGTGGCGGTTGGCAGTATGCTATAATACAAGCTCTCGTCAAACGTAAAATACTCAGTAAGCAATTCTTTTACCACCCGCCATTGATCCAGCCGGAAATTATCGATCAATATAAAGAAAACCTTCTCGTCATTATCCAACATTGGGAAAACCTTCTTCTTAAACAGGTCGGGGCTCATCAACGGGCGATCGGCCGGATTCTGTATCCAGTCCACATAATTCTTCTTCACGAATTTGGCAAAAGCGTTATTGGCCTCTTCCTTCTGCATACGGAGCATATCTGTCATTGCCACTTGGCTGCTTTCCAGTTCCAATTCCCAGTACACTAGTTTCTTATAGACCTCCATCCAGTCGTCTGTGGTCAAGGAATCATTGATTTGCATACCTATACGACCGAATTCCTGCTGATAACCCACCGTGGTCGTCTCGGAGATAATCACGTTCTTATGGACATTCTTCTTGATAGAGAGAAGCAATTGGTTGGGATTTACCGGTTTGATCAAATAATCCGCGATCTTATTTCCGATCGCCTGATTCATGATACTTTCCTCCTCACTTTTAGTCACCATCACGACCGGCACATTCGGAGCGATCTCCTTGATATGCGACAGCGTCTCCAATCCTGTCAAGCCGGGCATATTCTCATCGAGAAAAATAATGTCAAACGATTGTTCCTTACAGCAGTCAATAGCGTCTTGCCCGCTCACCACCGGAACGACCTCATACCCTTTGTCCTGCAAGAACAAGATATGCGGTTTCAACAAATCAATCTCGTCATCAGCCCAAAGTACTCTATCTTTCTTCGCTGCCATAAGCTTACCTAGTTTATTTACAAATATATGGATAATCCTCCATATAACAACGAAAGAAACGGGATGTTTCGTATTTGATCTCGTAATTTTCCCAAATCCAGATAAGCGAATAGCCAATGAGGAGATCTCCTTCATCAACTCACGAACAGTACTCTCTCTTACTGACTAAGGTTCAAAAATATCCAATTTATCTACAACATCTACAACTATCCTTGTAATCATCTATCTTTAGACGGTTTAGCCTATGGTGGTAGATAAAAAACATCTACAATTATCAGGCCCTATCTACCATCATTTACTACTTTTCTATCTCTAAACAGAACGATCTCTCCACACTTGCCGCAATCATCATACGGTCTCTTCCTTATACAGACAAAACATTATGTCTTATGCTGATATAGGTAGACACATTCAATAACAATAAAATGTGTAATTATTATGCGCAAAAAACATGAGCATTACAGCGAAGAAGAGAAATTGCATCTTCTTCATTCTTATTATCAATCCGGCATGAGCAAAACCAGTTTTTGCAAACAACATGGTATTAGTGGGATAACTTTGTTAAATAAATGGCTGGCGAAGTATGAATCAGTGGTAAAAGAGGTATCTTTGGCTCCGTGTCAAGCCCCTACGGATATGAGCGATCGAAGCAAAGAGGATTACCATGATGAAAACGCGCGACTCAAGAAGCGTGTTAAGGAGTTGGAGAAGGCCCTTGCCTTCTCCCGGTTGGAAACCGAGGCCCGTGATTTAATGATCACGCGTGCGGAAGAGTATTTTAACATTCCCATCAGAAAAAAACCTGGGGCCAAATAGTAACGGAACTGGTCAGGCTTCGCAAGATGAAAGTAGCGCCAGCCTGCCGTCTGTTTGGCCATTGTCGTCAAGCCTATTACCAGTCCAAGGCTGACATAGGGAGCCATGTGAAGAATGAACGTCTCATGCTGGATACCGTACGTGAGATACGTGGCGAGGATCCCGGTATCGGTGGTTACAAGCTGTGGATCATGCTCACCGCCCTCTTCGGAGAGAGGTTCATGCCCGGTCGCGACAGCTTCTACACGCTGCTTCGTCGACACCACCTGATGCTTCCTCCGCGCAAAGCCAGGGGCACAACCAATTCCAACCATCGTTACCATAAGTGGAAGAACTTGATAAAGGGCTTTGTCCCAACCTCTCCCAATCAACTGTGGGTTAGCGATATTACCTATATACCGCTTGCCGGCGGAGACGTCTGTTACCTGCATCTGGTCACGGATGCTTATTCCCATAAGATAGTGGGATGGGTACTGGCTGATAGCTTGCGTGCCTCAGCCACGCTTGAGGCGTTGCGGCAGGCCATAGACCAGGCCGTTGAGATGACAGGGAGTGAAAATCTGGAGGGCCTGATACACCACTCTGACCGTGGCGTGCAGTATTGTTGCGACGCGTACGTGGAGCGCCTTCGGCGGCATGGCATTGCCATCAGCATGACGGAAGACTACAAGCCCACGGACAATGCCGTGGCGGAACGTATCAATGGGATAATTAAAGTGGAACGCCTCTATAGGCAAGGGCTGTTCGAGACCATCGAGCGTGCCGCGAGCGTGATAGAGCGCTACATCTACTTCTACAACTACCGCCGACCGCACATGAGTGTCGGTTATAAAACCCCGGGCATAGTGCACGGGGAGAAGGAAACGCAAATAAAAATGTGGCGGAATAAAAGAAAACCCGTGAAAAGTAACAAGAAAGAGATGGATACGATAGCTTTGCAAAGCCGAACAACTAATCTCTCAGAAGGGCTCTGTTCGGCCCAGAGGTAATGTGTCTATGTTATCAGTATGAAGTTAAAAGAAGTGACTACTATATCAGTATTACTTTATAACTACTGTCTACTGATTACGTTTATAAACAAAAAAAGTGTCTAGATAAATCAGGAAAAGACATTAACATATAAGCTTATACAGTTTTTATCCATGAAAAACTAAAGTTTTATACCGCTAAAACCTTTGTTTTCCGCTTAGGAAACTTTTGTTTCTATATAGGGAAACTAAGGTTTCTTCGGCACGAAACTTTTGTCTTCTGTAGGAATGAAGAAAATAGTTCCCTAGGAACTATGTTCATGACTATTTAGTGCCAAATGCCTTTTATGTTAAAATTCCAAAAGATAAGGCAAATATATTGATTTCTTTTAGCAAAACACAATCTTTTCTATTCTAAATCAATATTGTCTTATATTTTATTGACATAACTATATGATTTCAGGGCATAAAAGTCCCACCGGTTAGTCTATTTACGCTCTGTAGATACAATATGTGAATTAGGAAGAAGCGTAGTTTGTAAATACCGAATATAGTTCCTAGGGAACTTTGAAGAACTTAGTTTTACTCCAGAAGTCATGTAATCTTATTTTTATTACTCAGCTTATAATGGCAAAAGACAATTTTAACATTATTTACGAACGAAACTATCAACGATCGTTCATGTTCGCTAAATCATACGTACATGATGATATGATAGCAGAAGATATCGTATCCGATTCTCTTGTGAAGTATTGGAGACTGATCTCCACCCAAAAAGGAGAAGCAACAGAAGCTCTTTTACTTTCGATCTTGAGAAATAAAGCTCTCGACTACTTACGCCATAAAGCTGTACATGATGCTGCGATCGAAAATCTAGAAGAAATAAAAAAGCGAGAACTAAGCATCCGCATATCCACTTTAGAGGCTTGCGATCCAGAAGAAATTTTCCGGGAAGAGATACGCACAATCCTTCAGCGCACCCTACAATCATTGCCCGAACAAACTCGCAGGATATTCGAGATGAGTCGTTTCGAAAACAAAACAGTGAAAGAAATCGCTATAGAAACCAACCTCACCGTAAAAGGAGTAGAATACCACATTACCAAGACTTTAAAAGTATTACGTATCAATCTAAAAGATTATCTTCCCTTATTCTATTTTCTTTTTTCTTGACTTTTCTCGTTTTTCCACTAGGGATCTATCTTACAGCATCGTTTATTATTTATAAAGCGAAATTAATAGATACCATGAAGGAATTACTACAACGATACATAAAAGGAGAGGTTTCAGAGAAAGAAAGACTGAAAATAGCATCATGGTTAGACGAAAGCCCTGAAAACATGCGTGAATTTCTGGTTTTATGCAAATTATATGACATTTCACTTTGGCAAGCCAATACAGATAAGACAAATTCCGTAAAGAAAGTACATTATTCCATACGGAAGATAATGGCCGAGATCTTAAAAATCGCAGCCATCTTTCTAATCGGCTTTTGGGGAAGCAAACAACTGCAGATACAACAATCGAACAAGAAACAAATGCAAACCATTCATGTCCCTGCCGGACAACGGGCAGAGGTCACCTTAGCCGATGGTACGCATGTATGGCTAAACTCTCGCTCAACCCTAAAATTTCCTGAACAATTCAGCGCAAACACCCGAAACGTGGAATTAGACGGCGAAGGTTACTTCTCTGTCCAGCACAATGAAAATAGTCCATTTACCGTACATACCCAAAATCATGATGTTCAAGTATTAGGTACAGAGTTCAATGTAAAAGCTTACCATAACACATCCTTGTTCGAAACCGCCCTTTTAAAGGGTAGTGTAAAAATCAGTTCCCCTAATTTAAGAAATGGATTACAACTCAAGCCTAATGAAATCGTTAGTATAGAGAATAGGATGCTCAAGAAATCTACAATTAATAATAGCGACTATTTTAAATGGAAAGAAGGCCTGTTCTGTTTTGAGAATGAATCAATCCAAGATCTAATAAAGAAACTAGAACTTTATTATGATACTACGATTGAGATCCAACGTCCCTCATTGTTGAAACATCACTATTCCGGCAAATTTCGTATTCAAGATGGAATAGAGCATGTATTAAAAGTACTTCAGTTAAAACATAAATTCACATACATCAAAGATGACGATAAGAATCTAATAATCATAAAGTAAGAACAGAATGTTAACCTTATAAATCATGTATGCCTATGAGATAAAAAATATCAAAAAAGAAACGGTATATAAAAACCGGGAAATGCGGCAACACTCCCCGGAAAGAATCAATACCACATGCACTTAAATCATCAGTATCAAATTCAAGAGTTACAAATGTATGAAAAATCAAACAAAAAGAGTTATGAAGTTAACTTTTATAACACTATTTCTATCAACCACAGGAATGTTTGCATCTGTTAATTCGCAAAATACACGGGTCAATATCCATGTGAACAATGCAAACACTCAAATTGTCTTAAACGAAATCGAAAAACAAACAGACTATCTCTTTGTGTACGACACCAAAGAAATAGATCTAAATCGTAAGGTTTCCGTAGAGGCGCAAAATAAAACCGTAGCAGATGTGTTATCATCTGTCTTTACCCAAACAGACATCTCATATGCGATGGAGGGTAATAACATCATGTTAATGCGAAAAAACACTTCTGTTACACAACAGAGTAACCGGAGAATTACCGGTGTTGTGAAAGACGCAATTGGTGAACCTATCATTGGAGCAAATATCGTGGAGAAGGGAACCACAAACGGTATAATCACCGACATTAACGGAAATTTCAGCCTTATGGTCTCCGAGAACGCCATCTTGCAAATTTCCTATATCGGATATCAGACACAAGAAATCCCGACCAAAGGGCAGACGAACATCCAAATTACCATGAAGGATGACGCACAAGCATTGGATGATGTCGTTGTTATCGGTTATGGTACGCAACGCAAGAAAGACGTAGCCGGATCTATCTCTTCCATATCTACGAAGGATTTATCTATTCAATCATCCGGGAATATACAGAACCTTCTTCAAGGTAGGTTATCCGGTGTGTCCGTAACAACTTCCGGCGTAGCTGGCGATGCTCCTGCTATCCGTATTCGAGGTGTCGGAACACTGAATAATAACAGCCCGTTGTATGTCATTGATGGTTTTCCTACAAAAAGCGAGATCGCATCCCAAATAAATCCTTCAAGTATAGAGTCTGTACAAGTATTGAAGGATGCTTCCTCCGCCTCTATCTATGGTTCCCAAGCAGCTAACGGGGTTATCTTAATCACGACAAAGCAAGGTAAAGAAGGAAAACCTACCGTTGACGTAAAAGTAAACGTAGGCGTGCAACTTCCCACCAACTTGCCGGAAATGCTAAACTCCCAACAATATGGAGAAGTCTTGTGGAACGCAATGAGAAACGCCGGGTTAACACCACAGCATGAGCAATATGGCAACGGAGCTACACCCGTCATTCCTGATTATATTCTACCGGCAGGAGCCATGGAAGGCCAGGTAGATCTCAGCACTTATAATACTGTGGAAAATCAATTTATGCGCACTAATAAGATCGGAACTAATTGGGCTGATGAAGTTTATCGCCCCGCACCGACTACAAACATTGATATCAGCGCACAAGGAGGTGGCAATGGGTCTAAATATTTCTTGAGCGCAAACTATTATAAACAAGAAGCTCTTGTAAAATGGGCGGGCTATGATCGCTTCTCTTTACGAGCCAATTCTCAATTTAAGATTTTGAGCTTCGCCACATTAGGATCAAACCTAAGCGCAACTTACTCTAAATACAAAGGAAGCAAATCAGACCATGAGGCCGTACGTATGGCTCCGCTTATTCCGGTTTACGACGTAGAAGGTAATTGGGCCGGAACAAAAGCTAATGGTTTAGGTGATTCCAAGAATCCGGTAGCCCAACTTTATAATCAAAGAGAGAATTACAATGACAACCTCAACTTGTTAGGTAATTTGTATTTGGATATCAATTTCTTGAAATACTTCCAATTCAAGACAAATGTCGGCGTAAACGTTGAGGATAGCGGCTCCAAAGAGTTCAATCCAAAAACTTATTGGAACAAAGGAGACGCAAATACGCTAGTGAATTCTTTAAAGGAAGCAAGAGGCCGTAAATCAGAATTGGTTTGGAACAATACTTTGACCTTCACGAAAAAATTTTGTGAAACACATAATCTGAATGTTTTGCTAGGTACAGAAGCCATTAGTTCTAAAATAGAGAATCTCTCTGCTTATAGAAGTAATTTTATTATCGAGGATCCCGATTATAGATACCTTGACGCTGGCGAATCCAACAAGGACAATACAGGCAACGCAAATGAATACGCTTTGTTCTCTCTGTTCGCACGTGTCAATTATCAATATAAAGACAAATATTATTTAGGGGCTATTATTCGTCGAGATGGGTCCTCACGTTTTGGTGCGAATCATAGATATGGCTACTTCCCAGGGGTAAACGCCGCATGGAGACTTACGGAAGAAAACTTCATGAAAGGGCAAGATATTCTTAGTGATTTGAAAATCAGAGCCAGTTACGGTTTGACAGGAAATCAGGATATCGATAACTACGCATTTGCGTCCATGTATTATACGAATATCTCAACTAGCAGCTATCCTATAGCGGGAGATCCAAACTCTGTCACTCAAGGTATCAGTAAGGAGAGCATTGGTAATCCGGATCTTAAATGGGAGACGACTACACAAACAAACATTGGTATCGACGCAGGTCTTTTTAATAATAAACTGAATTTGTCATTCGATTTCTACCATAAATATACTACCGACATCTTGCAAAGAATTACTTATCCTTCTACCGGAGGAGTGGCAAGTGCCCCATTTATGAATATCGGTGAAATGCAAAATAACGGATATGAATTGAATATCAATTTCCAGAATACGACAGACTATGGTTTCCGGTACGAATTAGGGCTCATTTTGTCCGGATATCGTAATGAGGTAAAGAAATTAGCTTCAAATCAATTCATATCGAACACATATACAAGAACAGAAGTAGGTCATCCGATTTCCTCTTTCTATGGCTATGTGATCGATGGTATTTTCCAAACACAAGGCGAGGTCGACTCGCATGTAGAACAGTCAGACAAAGCAATCGGCCGTTGGAAATATAGAGATGTGAATAATGACGGAAAAATAGACAGCCAAGATAGGGCCTATATCGGTAATCCTCACCCTGATTTCGAGTACTCTTTGAGTTCACACTTCTATTACAAGAACTTCGATTTGTCTCTTTATATCCAAGGCAGTCAAGGAAATGATATTTGTTTCGCATCGAAAGGCGGTAGGGATGGCCTTGATTTCTGGGGAGATTATTTCAATAAAAGTACCCGTATATTGAATACTTGGACTCCTGAAAACAGAAATGCGGAACTGCCGGAGATCAATATCTTGAATCCAAATGATGAGGCAGGTAAGGTTTCTTCATACTTAATTGAAGATGGTTCTTATATTCGTTTGAAACAATTAGAATTAGGATATACCCTTCCAAAACAAACGCTTTCGAAAATTGGACTCCAGCAATGTCGTGTTTATTTGAATGCGGAAAACTTATTGACATTGACAAAGTATAACAACATTGATCCCGAGGTTAAGAACGGCGATGACAAGAATATGGGTGTCGATTATATGAATAATATGCCACTAGCACGCGTATTCTCCATTGGTTTCAATTTATCATTCTAATACTTAAAATTAAACAAACATGAAAAATCTATTTCATATAGCGAAAAAAACGTTCACATGGGTAACCGTCACGATGGCTGTTAGCCTGTTTAATGGTTGTTCTGATTTTTTGGATAAACAACCATTAGGCAAATTGAATGAGTCTGTATTAACAGATGAAAGTACCGTGAATAAACTCCTTATTGCCTGCTATAGTCCATTAAACGGATTTATCAACGGAGTTTGGGGAATAACAAGTGGGCCGGATAATGTCTTCTATGGAGATATGTGCGCTGGAAATATCCATAAAGGAAGTACTACCGGCGATCAAGGCGAACTGCTACAGATGGAGCGTTATGTCGCTACTGCTGAAAATGGTCGTATCCGGGATAAATGGATACTGGTATATGGAGCTATTGAGCGTTGCAACGACGTACTTCGTATGCTGAATGATAATAAAATTGATGGCTTATCAGAAGAAAGTGAAATGGAAATTAGAGCAGAAGCCCGTTTCCTAAGAGGATATTATCATTTTGAAGCGAAAAAAATCTGGAACATGGTCCCTTATATTGATGAATACGTGGAAGATCCGCAAAGAAGAGTTCCCAATGACAAAGATATTTGGCCTAATATTGAGGAAGACTTCTCTTTTGCTACCGGAATTTTACCGGATAATCAGAGTGAGCCTGGAAGACCTACGAAAAACGCCGCTAAAGCGTTCTTGGCCAAGGCTTATTTATTCCAGCAAAAATATAGCGAAGCAAAAGTTTTATTAGACGAAGTCATCACTAGCGGAAAATATAAGTTACTTGACAATTATTTTGATAACTTCAATGCGGAGCAAAACAATAACGCAGAAGTGGTATGGTCTAACCAGGTAGCGGTAAATGTAGCGGGAGCTGGTTACGATCGTAGCCAACGTGGTTTCGACTTATCTTATCCCAATGCTCCAGATCAACCAAACTTAAGTGGAGCCGGATTCCAACAACCTACTTTCGACTTAGTGAATGCCTATCAAGTAGACGAAAATGGCCTACCCATGATTGACACTTACGCTAACCATGAATTCAAAAACGACCAAGATATCGAATCAAGCGAGGCATGGGAACCAGATATGGAAACCCCTGTAGATCCGAGATTAGACTGGGTCGTTGGTCGTAGAGGCATTCCATATCATGATTGGGGATTGCACCCGGGAAAAGCTTGGATCAGGGATCAAGTCAGCGCAGGTCCTTATAACCAAAAGAAATGGATTATATTAGAAAGCCAACTTGCTACATACGCTTATGACAATACAGCAAAATTTAACGCAATGAATTTCAATATTATTCGATACGCTCAAGTATTATTGTGGGCAGCGGAATGTGAGGTGGAGATTGGTAACCCTGAGAAAGCAAAAGAATATGTCAATATGATTCGTCAAAGGGCAAAAGACGGATCTTACGTGAGATTAGGAGATGAAGCGCCTTTTGGCAATGGTCCAGTTGCCGCCAATTACAAAGTGAATATCTATAAAGATTCATGGGCAGGACTTAGTAAAGACGTATTACGAAAACGTGTACGATTTGAAGAACGCTTGGAACTTGCGTTAGAAGGTCATTTCTTCTTCGATTTGGTACGTTGGGATATCGCTGAGGATTTTTTAAATAAATATGTCGAAAGAGAAAAAAGACATATCCAATATTTAAATGGAGCCGTTTTTGATAAGAACCATCGCTATTACGCTATTCCTCTAACTGAAATAGACAGAAGCTATGTCGATGGTAAACCAACATTGACACAGAATCCGGGATATTAATTATAGTAAGTGTGAGGGGGTATCATAATATCCCCTCCACTTTTATCTACAAAAGATTTGAATATGACGCAATATCTAAAGTCACTTTATCTATGCATTTGTTTACTGGGGGGATTTATATCTTGTCAAACAAATGAAAGTATCACTCAAGATGAGGAGATACAAACAATCATGGAAGGAATCTCGAATCAAGCGGGTCAAGAAAAAAATCCTTATCTGACAGCAGGAGATAAAACCTACATAATAGGTACGCAAGATGGAAACTTCCCTGATCTTGGTGGACATACTCCCGGAGAGATGGGAGGAGTTTGGAATCATTTGATCAAGCTATTAGATGGCTTTTGGGTAAAAATGACAGATAATAAAGGTAATTCTTGTTGGTTGGAAAACGCAATACAATATACGAATTATCCTTTTGGAAGTAAATTTGAGTACGCTCCTTTATTTAATAATAGTATCCGTGTCAATCGTTTCCAATTTTGCCCACAAGGAAAAAATGGTGTTGTTATTACCTATACCATCGAAAATGTATCGGATTCAGAGCAAACGGTCCTTTTTGATTTTGTCGCAAAAACAGATTTGTTGCCTGTATGGTCATCCGGGACAATCGGGTTAAAAGACGCAAATGATGTCGTGAACTGGGATGCCCAAGATGCCATTTTTAAAGCGAAAGATTTAGGTAATAACTGGAACGTGATTTGGGGAGCGGATCAACATACGAGTATTTATCAACTAGATACTCCTACTTATATAAATACGCAAGGAACGGGTAAAAGTGCCTCTTCTACTTATACGATTACACTTCCTAAGAATCAGGAGAAAAAACTTTCTTTCGTCATCGCAGGATCAAAAGACAGTGAGGAGGATACCCTAAAAAGTTACAAAGACATCTTAGCGAACCATTCCGAAATGTTGGAAGATAAAAAAATGTATTACACCCAACTATTAGAGAGAGGACGGATTAACATTCCAGATAAAAAGTTACAAGAGGTTTATAACTGGTGCAAAATCAATACGGAATGGCTTGCGGCAGATATGGAAAGTGCAGGACGCTTTCTGGGAGCGGGCGCAATTGAATATCCATGGTTATTCGGTTGTGATAATTCTTATTCATTACAAGGCCTTGTCGCTACAGGTGACCAAAAATTAGCAAAAGAGACATTGAGAGTTATCAAAGAGATGTCAGAGAAAGCCAATAGGAATGGCCGTATTTTGCATGAAATGGCATTCAACGCATTCGTCAGCCACAAAGGAAATACTCAAGAGACTGCTCATTTTGTCATCGCTGTATGGAATGTTTATAAATGGACTGGTGATAACAAATTCCTTGCAGATATGTATCCTTATATGCAAAAAGGTCTGAACTTCCTTTTGAAAGATATGGATACAAATAAGAATATGTTCCCCGAAGGGTATGGAATCATGGAAGTTAGAGGATTAAATGCGGAATTGATTGATGTCTCTGTTTATACCCAGCAAGCACTGGAAGTTATGTCGCAGATTGCCTTAATAATGGGAGAAGAAGCATTTGCCAGTGAGTGTGCCTCGCAAGCAATCGATTTGAAAGAAAGGATAAACGACCTATTTTGGGATAAGGATTTAGAAATTTATTGTGATTTTTATGGAACGAGAGAGCAAGCCTTAGAAACGACTAAAGGTGCTATCGAACAGTTCGTAATACAGAATACAGGTGGGATGTTGCCGAGGTTTCCTTACAGGAATATGAGGATAGCAAGAAAAAGCATATCGCAATGTATGAGGATATGTATAAACAATTTGAAGCGTATCCAACCGGTATTATGAAAGGATGGTTAACTAACAAGAATTGGGTAATAAGCACTCCAATAGAAACTCAGATTGCCTCAGAAGACAGAGCTATTCAACAATTGGATAAAGTACGAAAAGAGCATTGCGGTAAATATGGTCCTTATTTATCCGCTGTCGAAAGAGATCGCATGATGACTATCGCAACAGGCGTACAAGCGATGGCCGAATGCGCTTACAGACGTGTAGATGAGGCTTTATGGTATATCAATCGCATCGTCGATACATTTGGCCGTACACTTCCGGGATCAATCAATGAGATGATGCCTGATTATGGCTGCCCTGTTCAAGCATGGACTATCTATGGTATAGCAACACCTTTGATTCGTTATATATATGGCATACAACCAGAAGCCTATAAAAAGATCTTGACCCTAAGTCCTAATTTACCATCAGATTGGGACTTTATTGAAATGAAAGATCTTCCTGTTGGAAATAATAAGATCAATTATAAAGTAAAACAACTGGAAGATGGATTGGAAATCACGTTAGATACAACTGAAAAGGATTGGAGTTACCTATTAAGACCGGTAAAACAACCTATCAAGCGATTTATCGTGAATGGTAAGGAACAACGGATTTAGAGAGAGACGGGGCATGCCCCGTCTCCACATATAGACACCGCTTCATAATGAATCTAAAATTAAAGCAGATAACCCCAACTATTTTGAGTAAATAGAACTTAGTCTGAATTCCGTATTCAAGACCTCTTTCCACTCTAACCTTTTACTATCAATGCGATAAATGGACAACAATCAATTTCTTTCATCCCATATTATACTTGAGATAACCGGAAAGCGGGAAAAATGAAAGTATGATTACTTTAACTATTTTTCTATCAAAAATTCCTACTTTTACCGCTAAATCTGTATTGAAGATGAAAGGAGACGATTTTAATATCATTTATGAACGGAATTACCGACGGTCATTCCTGTTCACCAAATCATATGTACATGATGACATGGTGGCTGAGGATATCGTAGCTGAATCGCTTGTAAAATATTGGCGACTGGTCTCTGCTGGAGAAAACGAGATAACAGAAGCCTTATTGCTCACGATTTTGAAAAATAAAGCCCTTAACTATTTACGCCATAAAGCCATACATGATGCCGCTATTGAAAATTTAGAGGAAATAAAAAATAGAGAACTAAGCATTAGAATTTCCACACTCGAGGCTTGCGATCCGAAAGAGATCTTCTCTGATGAGGTCAATAGGATCATCCACAAAACTTTAAAAAACTTACCAGAACAAACTCATCGAATATTCGAGATGAGCCGCTTCGAGAATAAAACCGTAAAAGAAATAGCGGATGAGACAAACCTCACCATAAAAGGTGTAGAATACCACATAACCAAGGCTTTAAAAGCTTTGCGTATCAACTTGAAAGACTATCTACCCTTATTTTATTTTCTTTTTTCTTAATTTTTTTCATTTTCCCACTAGGGATTTAGCGCACAGCGTTGTTTTTATAATAGAAAATAAATTAACAGACATTCATGGAGCAATTACTACAACGGTACATAAGAGGTAAGGTTTCCGAAGAAGAGAGACTGAAAGTAGTGTCATGGCTGGACGAAAATCCTGATAACATGCGTGAATTTCTGGCTTTACGTAAATTATATGATATTTCACTTTGGCATACGGATACAGAGCAAAAAATAATTCATAAAAAATTCATTCCACCAATTCGACGTATCGCAATCGAAACACTAAAAATAGCAGCGATCTTTTTAATTGGAATTTTTGTTACTAAACAATTCGTAGAACAAAAGGTAGAGGATATACAAATACAAACCATCCATGTACCCACAGGTCAGCGAGCTGAGTTAACCTTAGCGGACGGGACACATGTTTGGCTCAACTCTCGCTCGACATTGAAATTTCCTAATAAATTCGGCACAAATAAACGGAACGTAGAACTTAACGGAGAAGGGTATTTTTCTGTACATCATGACAAAAAACGTCCTTTTACCGTACAAACCGAAAAATACGCAATTCATGTATTGGGTACCGAATTTAATGTTAAGGCATATCACAACAGTCCTTTATTTGAGACAGCATTATTAAAGGGCAGCGTAGAAATATCTTCCTTAACTATGCCGAAAAGATTACGCCTAAAGCCGAACGAGATGGCGATCGCAAGTCAGGAAGGATTAAATACATCCCATATTCCTGACTACAACTACTTTAAATGGAAAGAGGGATTATTCTGTTTCGAAGACGAGTCGATCCAAAGTTTAATAGAAAAGTTACAGCTTTATTATGATATTAAAATTGATGTTCAACGACCATCCTTACTTCAATACCGTTATTCCGGCAAATTCCGTATCAAAGACGGAATTGACCATGTATTGAAAGTATTACAATTAAAACATAAATTCACTTATACAAAAAATGAAGAAACGAATCTAATCGTGATAAAATAAATATTTAGTCGTTAACCTTTTAAATACAGAATATAGAGAATGAAGACATAACAAACAATTAACAGCACAAATTACACAAAAAGGGAGATGCTGCAACATCCCCCTTCCGTAAGTCAGTACCAGACTTGCGAAAATAAATTCATTTAGTACTAACAAATAAGACATTACAAATGTATGAAAAAAATTTGTAACGGGCATTTTATGTCCCCTTTTAACACAGAAGACAAAACATTTCGAATAATGAGATTAACATTCATTGCATTATTTGTATTCAGTTTCAGCTTACTCGCATCCGTACATTCACAAACGATGCGCATCAATATCAATGCTAATAATGAATCTACGCATTCAATTTTAGAACAGATAGAACAGCAAACTGATTATTTATTCATATATAATACAAATGAAATCGACTTAAACCGTAAAGCATCCGTACACGCTCAAGACCAAACAGTAATGGATGTTTTGTCACAAATTTTCAGAAACACGAATATTGGATATGCGATTGAGGGCAGTAATATCATGTTGATGAAGAAAGATGAAAAAGCAGAACAACAACAGGATAACAATAAGGTCTCAGGAACAATTACAGATAAATCTGGAGAACCTATTATCGGTGCTAACGTCGTTATAAAAGGAACAACTAACGGAACTATTACAGATATAGATGGTAATTATACGTTAGATGTTCCTGTTTCTGCCATCTTGCAGATTTCCTATATCGGATATTTGACACAAGATGTTCCTGTAAATGGGAAACAACAAATCAATATCCGTTTAGTAGAAGATACGCAACAATTAGACGAGGTGGTAGTGGTTGGCTACGGTACACAGAAAAAAGGGGAATTAACTTCATCTATTTCCAGCATAAAAAGTGAAACATTCATTCAAGGTTCAGTGCAAGACGCAGCCCAGTTGCTTCAAGGAAAGGTTGCGGGACTTGGCATTGTCATGCCAAATGGTGATCCGACGTCTTCATCCCAAATTGTATTGCGTGGTATCGGCTCACTAAAAGGAGACCGGGTGCCATTAGTTATTGTCGATGGAGTTCCGGGTGATATGAGCACTGTTGCACCAGAAGATATCGAAAGCATAGATGTTATAAAAGACGGCTCAGCCGCCGCCATTTATGGAACCAGAGGAAATAATGGTGTTATTTTCATCACCACAAAAAAAGTGAAAGGAGAGATACCTGTAACTATTGATATTCAAGCTTATGTCACTACCCAGCAAATCAAAAAAAGATTAGATATGATGGATGCCAATCAATACCGTCAATTAGTAAAACAAGGGAAACCCGGCGCTATTGATTATGGTTACGACACAGATTGGCTAGACCAGATATTAAGGACTCCTATTTCTTACGTAACTAATGCCAGTCTACGCGGAGGTAATCGCAACTCTAATTATATCGCAAACATAAACTATAAGTCTGGCCAAGGCATTATCAAACGCTCAGACAATAGAGTATTAACCACACGATTGGAAATCAACCACTCTATGTGGGATAACTTATTAAAGTTTAATTTAAACATCATGGGTAAAGAACAAAGATATACAGCCTTAGGAGATGGCAAAAGCTTCAATGGGGAAATTTACCGAAATGCATTAATCAATATTCCAACTGAACGTCCGAAAGACGATAACGGAAACTGGATTGAGCATCCGACAATGAACGGATATATGAATCCGGTAGCTGCGCTATATGAAAGTAATGGCGAGAATAAAAGTACCCAATTACGTACATTCGGAACCGTTACATTGACTCCCATGGATGAATTTTTCGTAAAAGCATTAGTGTCGAGAACCTCTTATAATCAAACCCGCGGATATGCTGAAACTAAAAAACACATATCAACTGTCCGTAATAGCAAAAACGGGTTTGCTTCTCGTGGAACAACAGCTTCTATCGATAATCTGTTAGAGATCACAGCCCAATACAAAAATAATTTTGGTGCTCATAATCTTACTGGTTTAGCGGGTTATTCTTATCAAGACAATACCTATGAAAATTATTGGATGCAAAACTGGGATTTTCCATCCGATCAATATAGCTATAATAATATGGGGGCTGGAGCTGCCTTAAAAAGAGGAGAAGTTGAGGAAAAGTCTGAAAAAAACAAGTCTAAGTTAATCGGTGTATTTGCTCGTATCAACTATAGTTTCAATGATCGTTATTTAGCATCTGTCAGTATCCGTCATGAAGGAGCTACACAATTCGGAGCTAATTATAAATGGGGAAATTTTCCTGCCGTATCCGTAGGTTGGAATATACATAATGAGGAATTCATGAGCTCCTTACGTTTTATCAGTAGTTTGAAAGCTCGTTTAGGTTTTGGTGTAACGGGTTCCATTCCTGAAGATCCATATATGTCATTAAGCCGCTTGACCAGCGATAAGAATCTCTATACTGGTTCTGGCTGGCTCCCTTCATTAAAACCTTCAAGTAACGCAAATCCAAACCTGCGTTGGGAAAAAAAAGAAGAGTGGAACTTAGGAGTAGACTTCGGCGTTCTTGATAACCGTATCAGTGGATCTATAGACCTTTATAAACGCACGACAAAAGATATGCTATGGAACTATCAAGTAGCCACTCCTCCTTATTTATATCAGGAAATCCTCGCAAACGCAGGAACTATGCAAAATAAAGGACTAGAGATACACCTCAGTGCAATCCCAGTACAAACAAAAGAATTCTCATGGACAACTAGCTTTAATTATTCGACTAACAAAAATAAGTTGGTTGCCTTATCCAACGAGGAATTCCAATTAAAATCCGGTTATATAGAAGATGGCTGGACTGGCGAACCTATCCAACAATATACCCATCGAATATTTGAAGGGGGTGAGGTTGGTAATTTCTACGGTTTTAAAACTATTGATATAGATAGCGAAGGACGTTGGATTATTGAAGATAAAAACGGTAATCCAAAACCGATCTCAGAGCAACAAGCAGAAGATAAAAAAATTATTGGAAATGGCCTGCCCAAACACCTATTAAGCTGGGATAACAGTTTTACCTTCAAAAATTTCGACTTAGGTATAACTATGCGAGGTGCATTCGACTATGACATCCTCAACTACCCCCGCATGTTTTATGAATGTCCTGTAAACTTGACCCGGGGAAATTTGCTTGCCACAGCTTATGAACCGAAGTACGGAAAGACTGTACTAAACGACCAACAGGAACTTCAATATGTTAGCTATTTCATCGAAAGAGGAAACTTTTGGAAAATTGATAATATCACCATTGGTTATACCTTAAAACTTAAGAATGATTATTTAAAAAGGATACGTATATACGCAACCGGTAATAACCTATTCACATTTACAGGATACAGTGGATTAGACCCTGAGGTTAATACGCAAGGACTTAATCCCGGATGTGATGAATTAGGCCGTTACCCTTCTACACGTTCCTTTACTTTAGGCGCAATGTTTACTTTTTAAAATAAATAAACTCATGAATACAATTAAAAAACATATAAATATCTTATTATTAGGTTGCTGTTCATTGAACTTTATTTCCTGCACAGACCTAACCGAAGAAATCTTCTCTGACATTACTGAAGATAGTTATAAATATGAAGCTGGAGACGCGACTAAAGTGGTTGGTGCCGCTTATACCAATCTTCAAGATTGGGGATATTGCGGTTCCGGACAAGCTCCAATGCTGAGTCAAGAAATATGTACCGATGCCGCAGTGTTCCCCGCTAATGGTTCCGGTTGGGATGATGGAGGTGTATTTCGTAGAATGCATCAACATTCATGGAACTCCGAACAATTACAAGTGAATCGTTTATGGGAAGTTTGCTATTCCGGAATTATCTTGGCAAACCGGGCTATCAGCATTATCAACCAAGATGATTTTCCTTTTGCCGCTAATGAAAACAAGGCTGCCATGATCGCTGAATCTCGAGCATTACGTGCTTTCTATTACTGGTACATCATGGATAATTTCGGAGATGCTCCTTTAGTAACGGAACCCACCTCAGAATTACCTGTAAAAACATCCCGGAAGGATCTTTATGATTTTATAGTCAAAGAACTAAAAGAGTCTTTCAGCGATCTCCCAACAGAGAAAAATGAATCTAATTATGGAAGATTCACATTATGGGGAGCTAAAGCCCTCCTCGCTAACGTATATTTGAACGCAGAAGTATATACAGGTGATCCCCAATGGAATGCTTGTATTCAAGAGTGTGATGATATTATTAATTCAGGAAAATACAGTTTAGACATTAATTATAGCGATCCATTTAAGGCACACAATGAAAACTCATTAGAAAATATATTAGTCATTCCTTATGATGAAATATTTGCCACTGGATTTAACTATCATTTAGCCGCCTTACACGGAGCAAACCAAAAAACGTATGATCTAGTTGGAAGCCCTTGGGGAGCTGGGGCCTATAAAGGAATACCTCAATTCATCGACACCTATGATCCAGATGACGAACGTTTAAATGCGACTTGGCTAGGAGGTCCCCAATACGCATCTGACCGGACACCTCTCACAGGCTCTTATGACTTAATGGGACAACCGCTTATCTTCGTCAACAAAATGCCCAACGGAATTTTCACTGGTGAGGCAGAAGGATATCGCTGGTTAAAATATGAGGTTGAGATGGGAGCCAGAAGTGAACTAAATAATGATTTGGTCTTATTCAGACTTACGCAAGTCCATATGATGAAAGCAGAATGCCTTTTACGTACTGGGAAAGCAGATCAAGCAGCGTCTATTGTAAGTATGGTCAGAAAAAGAGCTTTTAAAGAACATCCTGAAAAAGCAATTGTCTCAGGAGCGCAATTACAAGAAAAATCCTGTTACAAATACGGTACGGTAGAAAACTATGTATTAACTTCGCAAAATCAAGTTTATCCGGAAAAATTCGGACGTTTCTATGATGAACTAGGTTGGGAATTCGCTGGAGAATCTTATCGCCGGAGAGATATGATACGTTTCGGTCATTTCACAAAAGCTAAATGGTTATCTCATGAGCCGAATGGAGATTATAAAACGGTATTTCCCTTACCTCAAAAAGTAGTAGATACCAATCCGAATCTGGAACAAAATCCGAATTATCAATAATAACATAGAGGGTATGTCTCTATATTGACATACCCTCCTTTAATCTCAATTTCTAAAGCTATATGAAGCAATACCTTTTACTCGCTGCGTCTGCCTTTCTTTTGCAAGGGTGCCAGACCTCTAAAGAAGATATAAAGGAACAGCCTTTGAAGATGATCGAGCAGATCGATTTTTCTCATGTGAAAATCAATGACAACTTTTGGTCACCCAGACTCAGCAAACATGTCTCGGCGACCTTGCCTGTCTGTATCGATCAAATAGAGAATCAAACCGGACGTATCCGTAATTTCGAGAATGCAGCGAAAGGGGAAGGAGAGCATTCCGGCATTTTCTTTGATGATTCCGATGTATATAAAGCGTTAGAAGGTATGGCTTATAGCCTGATCAACAATCCGGATCCCGAGTTGGAAAAGAAAGCGGACGAATGGATTGACAAATTCGCTGCCGCCCAACAACCGGATGGCTACATCAATACCTTCTATACACTCACCGGATTGGATAAACGGTGGACCAATATGGACAAGCATGAGATGTACTGCGCCGGACATATGATTGAGGCAGGAGTAGCGTATTATCAAGCTACCGGAAAGCGCAAGTTATTAGACGTATGTATACGCATGACAGATCATATGATGAGCCAATTCGGTCCGGGAAAAAGACATTGGGTACCGGGACACGAGGAAATAGAACTGGCGCTTGTCAAGCTTTATCAAACCACCCAAGAGCAGAAATATCTGGATTTCGCTTATTGGCTGCTGGAGGAACGTGGACACGGTCACGGCACTATGGGTGATGAAGGTAAATGGGACCCGGTTTACTATCAAGATATCGTTCCCGTCCGGCGACTTACCGATATCTCCGGGCATGCGGTACGATGTATGTATTTGTATTGCGGTATGGCCGATGTGGCTGCCTTGAAGAATGATACGGGATATATAGCCGCCATAGATCGTCTATGGGATGATGTGGTACACCGCAATATGTATATCACCGGGGGAATCGGTTCATCCCGGGATAACGAAGGGTTTACGGAGGATTACGATTTACCGAACCTAGATGCTTATTGCGAGACTTGCGCTTCTGTCGGAATGGTGCTTTGGAACCAACGTATGAACCAACTTACCGGAGACTCTAAATACATCGACATACTGGAACGTTCTTTATATAACGGTGCGCTTGCCGGTATCTCCTTGGGTGGAGACCGCTTCTTCTATGTCAACCCGCTGGAATCTAAGGGTGATCACCATAGACAAGAATGGTATGGTTGCGCTTGTTGCCCAAGTCAGCTTTCACGCTTCTTGCCTTCTATCGGAAATTATATCTACGCCTCCTCCGATGATGCGTTATGGGTAAATCTATATATCGGAAATACGGGGCAAATACGGATAGGAGAGACTGATATCCTATTAACACAAGAAACGGACTATCCGTGGGATGGATCGGTAAAACTAACAATTTCTACGTCTCAGCCTTTGGAGAAAGAGATACGCCTCCGCATTCCGAATTGGTGCAAAACCTATGATTTAAGTATCAATGGTAAGAGAATAAACGTGTCTGAGAAAAAAGGCTATGCGGTAATCAAGGATTGGAAATCGCAAGATGTAATCGCTCTAGATATGGATATGCCCGTGGAAATTGTTGCGGCAGATCCGCATGTCAAGGAAAATTTCGGCAAACGGGCGATTCAACGAGGGCCACTTGTATACTGCATGGAAGAAATAGACAACCCGGAATATTTCGATCAAATCCAGTTGAGCCCAAGTACAACATTCCAGACAGCCTTCGTTTCCGATATATTGAATGGGATAAAAACAATTAAAACAAACGGTAGGGCACAATCTGCTACCTTCATTCCCTATTATGCGTGGGATAACCGTAAAGCAGGAAAAATGAGGGTATGGATCCCCTATAACGAATAACTAAAAAAGCATCAAAATGAAGTATTTATTAACGATAACATTATCAAGCCTAATCTCAATTACCTCCTTTTCTGCCACTTTGCCGGGAAATGAAGGTTCTATCAACATTAATTACCCGAACAATCGTTATCCATTAGCCTCTAAGCCTTATATAGAGTTGCCTATTGGGGATGTTAAACCTGCGGGTTGGCTAAAAATCCAAATGGAACGAATGTGTACGGGAATGACCGGCCATCTGGATTCTATCTATACGAAAGTAATGGGACCGCGTAATGGTTGGTTAGGCGGAGATGGAGACGTATGGGAGCGAGGCCCATACTGGATAGATGGCTTACTACCTTTGGCTTACATCATGAATGATGAGGCCCTGATCCAAAAAGTAAAGCCTTGGGTTGAATGGACATTGGCCTCTCAAAAGCCTAACGGATATTTCGGGCCAGATACAGACAGAGACTATGAACCCGGCTTACAACGGGATAACGCACAAGATTGGTGGCCCAAAATGGTTATGCTCAAAGTTCTGCAACAATATTATTCCGCTACCAATGATCAAAGAGTTATCTCGTTCCTCACTAATTATTTCAAATACCAGCTTTCTGAACTACCTAAAAGTCCTCTGGGAAAATGGACTTTCTGGGCTGAACAACGAGGAGGGGATAATCTGATGGTCGTATATTGGCTTTATAATATCACGGGCGATCCTTTCCTTCTGGAGTTAGGAGAGTTAATCCATAAGCAAACCTTCAATTGGACCGACGTGTTCTTGAACCAAGATCATTTAGCCCGGCAAAACAGCCTGCATTGTGTAAATCTCGCCCAAGGATTCAAGGAACCTGTCATTTATTACCAACAGAGCCATAATCCTCAAAATCTGGAAGCGGTTAAGGAAGCTGTACGGAAAATGCGCCATACGATTGGTTTTCCTACAGGATTATGGGCGGGAGATGAACTTTTACGTTTCGGTAACCCGACACAAGGATCAGAACTCTGTACCGCTGTCGAGATGATGTTCTCTCTCGAGAAAATGTTAGAGATAACCGGAGATGTCCAGTGGGCTGATCATTTAGAGAAAGTCGCATACAATGTACTGCCAACGCAGATCAAGGATGACTTTTCCGCACGACAATATTATCAGCAAGTCAATCAAATAGCGATCACTTGCGAAGGACGTAACTTTGTCTCACCACACGAAGACACAGACATTATTTTCGGAGAATTGAGCGGTTATCCTTGTTGTACCTCCAATCTACATCAAGGCTGGCCTAAATTCACACGACATCTATGGTTTGCCACCGCCGATAATGGCATCGCTTCACTTATCTACGCACCATCGGAAGTGACTGCCCAAGTGGGAAACGACATCACGGTTAAAATCGCAGAGAAGACCGATTATCCCTTTGAAGAAAAGATCGATTTCAATTTATCGTTCCCTAGCAAGAAAGACAAGAAAGCCTTTTTCCCTTTTCACTTGCGTATTCCTGCTTGGTGTAATAATCCCGTGATTACGATAAATGGCGAGGCTGTCTCTATCGCAGCTCACTCTGGCGAAATCGTACGAATCAACCGGGAATGGAAAGATGGCGATCATATCCAGCTAGAGCTACCCATGCGTATATCCACAAGCAATTGGTATGACGATGCGGTTGTCATCGAACGAGGCCCATTATTGTATTCCCTAAAGATGGATGAGAAATGGGAACGCAAGGTTGATCAACGCCCGGAGTCTTCACATAAAGGAGAATGGTATTATGAGGTCACCTCTACTTCAGCATGGAATTATTCCCTGATTCGCAAATATCTGAAAGAAGAAGAACTAGAGAAAAATTTCGTCGTTAGAAAGGCAGAGAACATAGCCCCTTACCCATGGAACCTAGAGAATGCCCCTATCACGATCAAAACAAAGGGACGGATCTTACCTTCATGGAAAATGTTCAAAGGTTCCGCCGGCCCCGTAAATTTCTTCATGCAAGCCAACGAACCGATGGGTGATGAAGAGACGATCGAGTTAATTCCTTATGGCTGTACCACTTTACGTATAACCGAGTTCCCGGTACGATAAAATAATGTGCCAATATGTTCATATGTGCCAATATGCCAATGCTTATTTTACACAAATAGTATTCGCATTGGCACATTGCCTACATTGGCACATTATTTCAATTCTTCTTCATCGTATAATCCTTCACCCCCAAGGAATCATACGCCTGCAAAAGCGCCTCGTCATTATCGGAGATCATTAACAACTTGTCGTTCTCCTTTAATTCCGTATTTCCTTTCGGGATGAAATAGCGGCCTTCCCGTTTCACCATTACCGCCAAGGTATGATCGGGTAAAGTCAGCTGCATCAATTTATTTCCATGGGATAATACCGCCGGGGTAATATCGATCTCGCTCATAGCGCTCTTGATCTCCTCGGGAAGCTCGATGCCAAACTCATCCTTTCGTTCCGGCTCATCCACCATATCCAGCCATTTTGCGGCTTGAGTAACCGTGGTTCCTTGAATCAGCAAAGAAAGAATCGTGATAAAGAATACGATATTAAAGAACATACCGGCATGCTCGATCCCGGCGATCATCGGGTAAGTAGCGAAAATAATAGGAACCGCCCCGCGTAATCCCACCCATGAGATATACAGTTTACCTTTGAAAGAGAAATTCTTATAAGGTATCAAGCAAAGGAACACGCTAATCGGACGGGCGATCAAGATCATAAAGACTCCCACCATAACACCTACACCCGTCACCGGTAATAACTCATGCGGGTTCACTAGCAAGCCTAACGTAAGGAACATCACGATCTGCCACAACCAAGCGAAACCGTCAAAGAACGTCCCCATACTTTTCTTGTGAACAATCTTAGCGTTACCAACCACCAAACCAGCGATATAAACCGCTAAATAGCCATTACCCTTACATAAGGTCGTAGCGGCGAAGGTGAAGAAAGCCGTAGCCAATAAAAGGATCGGATACAAAGACTCGTTATCTATATCGATCTTATTGATAATCAACACAGCCAGTCTCCCCAATAAGAAACCGGCGATAGCTCCCACCGATAATTGAATGACCAAGGATAGCCCGGCCTCCCAAATATTCATACCTCCGCTTTGTATGTAAGCGATCAGAAGCAAGGTAAGCATATAAGCCATCGGGTCATTACTACCACTCTCCAGTTCCAAGGTAGGACGCAGACGCTCTTTCAAATAAACCCCTTTACTGCGCAAGATGGAGAAAACCGAGGCTGAGTCCGTAGAGGACATGACCGCCGCCAGCAATAAAGATTCCGGGAAAGTCAACGTAACATATTTGCCAAATAAACCAAATAACCAATAGATAAACCCGCCCGTGATAAAAGTCGTGGCCAGCACCCCGAGCGTAGCCAATACCACACCTTGCGAGGCGATAGGTTTGACCTCCGCAACTTTCGTATCCATACCACCCGAGAACAAGATGATACTCAACGCCAACATGCCGATAAACTGGGCCACATTCGGATCGCTGAACTGGATGCCCAGACCATCGCTGCCAAACAACATTCCCACACCAAGGAACAACAACAAAGCGGGTAAGCCGAAACGATAACCGGCCTTACCGGCGAATATACTTAAAAACAGGATCACAGAAGCTATTAATAGCACTTGCTCAGGATTTTGAAACATACGCAAAACGGGTTTTATGATTAGTGATTTGATACTTTGTCACAAAGTTCGTAAACTTTTTGTAATTATAATCACACAAAAAGAAGAAATCCGGTCCCAAATTTACAGGAAGACCAGATTTATTCTTTCTATAGAAAAACAAATCTTTCTTACAAATTGTTCGAGAATTTTTCTATCTCGCATAGAATCATTACTTTTGGCAAACATACATATCCGCTTTATGAACAAAAAACATCTATTTACGCTGTTGTTCACATTACTCGTATGGACGAGCTGTAACAACCAACAACATTTTATTACCGACGCCGCTTACCGAGCTGAGGTTGAGAACGATTTCCAAGCGAAACAGGCCGCTCTGCCTAACGGAAACCTTTTCGCAGTATTTAACGATCAAATGACTCCCGAAGAGAGGGAGGCGTTAACCTTCATGTACGCCTATATGCCGATTGGAGACATCACGGACTATAGTGGCGATTTCTATTTGAAAAACATCCGTTCCTCTTTCCAAGCACGGAATGAGATGCCTTGGGGCGATAGCATTCCAGAGGATATCTTCCGCCATTTCGTATTGCCGGTACGAATCAACAATGAGAATCTGGATGAAAGCCGCATGGTTTTCTTTGATGAGTTGAAAGACCGGGTGAAGGGTCTCTCGTTGTACGATGCCGTACTGGAAGTGAATCACTGGTGTCATGAGAAGGTTATCTATACCCCTTCCGATGGGCGCACAAGTTCCCCTTTGGCATCCGTAAAGACCGCTTACGGTCGTTGCGGCGAGGAGTCTACCTTCACGGTAGCCGCTTTACGTTCCGTGGGTATTCCCGCGCGTCAGGTATATACGCCCCGCTGGGCGCATACGGATGATAACCACGCATGGGTAGAAGCTTGGGTGAATGGTAAATGGTATTTCCTCGGCGCTTGCGAGCCCGAACCGGTATTGAATCTGGGTTGGTTCAACGGCCCTGCTTACCGGGGTATGTTGATGCATACGAAAGTATTCGGTAAATACAATGGCCCGGAGGATGTCATGGAACGTACCGATGGGTATACCGAGATCAACGTGATCGATAATTACGCGCCTTCGGCTAAAGCTGTTATCACGGTTACGGATGCCAATGGCAAGCCGGTGAAGGACGCTTTGGTAGAATTCAAGATTTATAATTATGCCGAGTTTAACAGTGTAGCCCGCAAGAAGACGGATGCGGATGGCAAATGCTCATTATCCGCCGGAAAAGGGGATATGTTGGTATGGGCCAGTAAGGACGGCAAGTTCGGCTACAGCAAGGTCTCTTTCGGCAAAGACGGAGAGGTTACGATCGCCTTGAACAAAAAACCGGGAGATGTGGAGACGATCGCCCTAGATATCATACCACCGGTGGACGGCTCTATCCCAGCGGAAGTTACACCGGAGCAAAAGGAAGCGAACGCCAAACGCTTATTGGAGGAAGACGCTATCCGTAATAAATATGTAGCCACTTTCTATACGGAAGAGAAAGCGGAGGCTTTAGCGAAAGAATTGGGTATCGACCCGATGAAGACAGAGGATTTCATGATCGGTAGCCGTGGTAACTGGATGGAGATCGAGAAGTTCTTACGGGAGACTCCCGCCGAGAAGCGTGCGCAAGCGATGGCTTTATTGGATGTCGTATCCGCTAAGGATCTACGTGATACACCTGCGTCTGTCTTTGCGGACCATTTAAACAATACGCCGGCCGTTCAAAGCGAATGGTTCAATGAATATATCATGAATCCTCGTGTGGCCAATGAGTTCCTGACTCCTTATAAGAGTTTCTTCGCTGCAAACATTGAGCCTTCCCTTGCGAAACAAGCCGTAGAGAATCCACAGGCATTGGTGGATTGGGTGAAGAATAACGTCTCCATTAACGACGCGCTAAACGCACAACGTATTCCGATCATGCCGATGGGTGTATGGAAATCCCGTATCGCTGATAAGGGCTCCCGTAATATCTTCTTCGTGGCCGTGGCTCGTAGCTTAGGTATTCCGGCACGTATCGAGCCGGTAGCCCGCAAGATCCAGTACTTCAAGGACAACGCTTGGGTAGACGTCGATTTCGAGGCTGCCGTACAGACGACCGCTAAACAAGGCAAGGTAATCGCTTCTTACCAACCAATCAAGGCGCTGCAAGACCCGAAATATTACAGTCACTTCACGATCGCCAAGGTTTTGCCGAACGGTACTTTACAGACCTTGAATTTCGAGAGAGGCGGTAATGTGGATATGGGCTTGGGAGATACTTGGAGCGGATTACTGAAGAAACCGTTATCCATGGATGAAGGTAATTATATGTTAGTGACCGGTACTCGTATGGCAAACGGTAGCGTATTGGCCGAGATCGAGTTTTTCAATGTGGAGGCAGACAAGACCACCCCGATCCAATTGGAAATGCGTGAAAGCAAGGACGAGATACAGGTGATCGGTAATTTCAACTCCGAGAATAAGTTCAAACGTGCGGACAACGGTGAGGAGACCAGCCTGCTAGCTACTACCGGACGTGGCTACTATATCGTAGCGCTTCTAGGCTCCCGCCAAGAACCGACAAACCATGCGATGCGTGATATCGCCGCCGTGAAGAAGGAACTGGAGGATTGGGGACGAGGCATCGTGCTTCTCTTCCCGGACGAGAAAGGCTATAAGAACTTCGATCCGAAAGAGTTCGGCGATTTACCGGGCACGATCACATACGGTCTGGATATCGACGGGGCGATCCAAAAGGAGATGGCTACAGCGATGAAATTGCAAAACGCCAATACCTTGCCGATCTTCTTGATCGCCGATACGTTCAATCGTGTCGTATTTGTCTCTCAAGGCTATACAATTGGCTTGGGCGAGCAGTTAATGAAAGTTATACATAAGCTATAACAGATCGTTTCACAAGTGTGATCTGATCTTTTCACCCATGTGAAACGATCGGATCACGGCTGTGAAACGTTCTTTTCACCTATGTGAAAAGATCTATACGACAGGAGACACTCATTTCTTCTACCACAAACCGATCAGACTTCCTCCCTAGATTCGTTTTAATTCCCTTATTTTTCCCGTTCTTCCCAATCAAGGATTCATCTATCAAAAAAATAATATCTTTGATTAAACCTTTTTACGAAAGGGCAGTCTAAACTTGCGTTTAGTTATATATTTTGGAGTAACGAGTGTAAATTATCAGTAAATACCATACGAGAACATGATGACAAAGAGAGCGAAATGGGGAGTTACGGCGGCTATCTTATTAATGATAGCGGGAATGATCGCTTACCCTCAATTGAAAAACAAGTTCAAGGCATCCCAAGATGCCGCTTCCGTCGTACCCACATCGGGCACGAGCCTGCGAAACCAGACACTTAACATCAACGCCGAGGTATTGAAATACCAATCATTAACCGATAAGATCATGAGTACCGGGAGTACCCTTCCAGACGAAGAGGTGGATTTGGCTTTCGAGTCCTCCGGTAAGGTGGTAGCAATCTATTTCACGGAAGGTACCCACGTAAAGGCGGGCGATCTGTTGGCCAAAATCAATGACAAGCCGCTGCAAGCCCAGCTAAAGAAGCTGGAAGCCCAAGTCCCTTTAGCCAAGGATCGTGTCTATCGCCAACGTACCTTGTTGGAGAAAGACGCCGTCAGCCAAGAAGCCTACGAGCAAGTAGCCACCGAATACGAGAAGCTAATGGCGGATATCGAGCTGGTCAAAGCGAATATCGCCCAGACAGAGCTTCGGGCTCCTTTCGACGGGATCATCGGACTTCGCTCCGTGAGTGAGGGCGCATACGTTACCTCCTCCTCTTCCGTAATCGCCAAGTTGACCAAGATATCCCCTTTGAAAATCGAGTTCTCCATCCCCGAGAGCTACGCGGCCGAGGTACAAGACGGAACCCCGATCCTGTTCCGCATGGAGAAAGACGGTATGATGCAGAACTATAAGGCGACCGTTTACGCCGTGGAAAGCAAGGTAGATATGGCAACCCGTACCTTGAAAGTACGTGCCACTTACCCGAATCCGGGCGAGAATATCTTACCCGGCCGTTATACCTCCGTCGAGATCAGCAAGCGGGAGATCAAGGACGCTTTAGCCATCCCCAGCGAGGCCGTTATCCCCGAGATGGGAAAAGACATCGTTTACTTATATAAGAACGGCGTGGCCGAGCCTCAAGAGATCACGATCGGTATTCGAACCGAGAGCCGTGTACAGGTATTGCAAGGGTTGAATGTGGGCGATACGCTGATCACGTCCGGAGTGATGCAGTTACGTACCGGCATGAAAGTTTCTATTGATAACTTGACTGAATAAGGAGAAGAACGATGGCAAATATTTCAGAAACCAGTATAAACCGGCCCGTACTCTCGACAGTGATGATGCTGGTCATCCTCCTGTTCGGCTTTATCGGTTACCGGTTCCTTGGCGTCCGGGAGTTCCCGAGCGTAGACCAGCCGATTATCTCGGTCAACGTATCTTATCCCGGAGCGAACGCCGACGTGATCATGAATCAGATCACCGAGCCGTTGGAGCAGAATATCAACGGTATCCCGGGTATCCGTTCATTGAGTAGCGTGAGTAGCCAAGGCAGCAGCCGCATCACGGTAGAGTTTGAGTTGTCCGTGGATATGGAAACGGCGGCGAACGATGTACGTGATAAGGTATCTCGTGCCCAACGCTACCTTCCCCGTGACTGCGACCCACCTACGGTATCGAAAGCGGATGCCGATGCCTCCCCGATCATGCAGATCGCCATCCGAAGCAACAAACGCTCGTTGATGGAGTTGAGCGAGATCGCCGAGCTAACGGTGAAAGAGCGTTTGCAGACCATCGAGAACGTGAGTGGCGTGGATATCTGGGGACAAAAACGGTATTCCATGCGTCTATGGCTGGACCCAATCAAGATGGCGGGTTACGGAGTGACCCCGATGGACGTGAAAAACGCCGTCGATAACGAGAACGTGGAGCTTCCTTCCGGTAGTATCGAGGGAAATACGATCTCCTTATCCATACGTACCTTAGGATTGATGCATACCGCCAAGGAGTTCAACGATTTAATCATCAAGGAAGACAACAACAACATCGTGCGCTTCAGTGATATCGGACGTGCGGAGGTAGCTCCCGAGGACTTGCGGAGCTTACTGAAGAAGAACGGCGAGCCAATGGTTATGACCGTTATCATCCCCCAACCGGGAGCCAACCATATCGAGATCGCCGACGAAGCCTACAAGCGTATCGAGCAATTACAAAAAGACCTGCCGGAAGATGTCACGATCGAGATGATGTATGACAACACCCGCTTTATCCGGGCCTCTATCGGCGAGGTACAACAGACGATCTACGAGGCTTTCCTCTTGGTCGTATTGATTATCTTCTTGTTCCTCCGTGACTGGCGGGTCACGCTGGTTCCTGTCGTCGTTATCCCCGTATCGTTGGTAGGAGCTTTCTTCGTGATGTATATCTCCGGATTCTCCGTCAACGTATTGACGATGTTGGCGGTCGTGCTCTCGGTCGGTCTGGTGGTAGACGATGCGATCGTGGTGGCGGAGAATATATATGTACGTATCGAGCAAGGCATGTCACCGAAAGAGGCGGGTATCGAAGGATCGAAAGAGATCTTCTTCGCCGTGGTATCTACCACGATCACCCTGATCTCCGTATTCTTGCCGATCGTGTTTATGGAAGGTATGACGGGGCGCTTATTCAAGGAGTTCAGTATCGTGATCGCCGGTTCGGTCGCTATCTCCTCGTTCGTGGCCCTTACGTTTACACCGATGTTGGCTACCAAGCTATTGAAGAGGAGAGAGAAGAAAAACTGGTTCTATCGGAAGACCGAGCCGTTCTTCGAGGGATTGAACACGATCTACGCCAAGTCGTTGAACGCGTTCTTGAACCATAAGATATGGTCGATCCCTATCGTTATCCTTCTTTTCGGATCGATCGGGTACTTCTGGAAGAACATTCGTTCCGAGTTATCGCCTTTGGAGGACCGTTCCATGATCTCCGTGAATATGCGCGGGCCGGAAGGGGCTACCTTCGAGTTTATCCGCGACTATGCGGACCGTATTGAGCAAATAGCCGACTCCATCGCTCCCGAGAAGCAATCCATCATGACCCGCTCGTGGGAAGGAGGAGGTTCGCTAAACCTCATATTAAGCGATATCAAGGAACGGGAACGCTCGCAGATGGAGATCGCCGAGACCTTGTCGAAAGAAGTCCGCAAAGAGACCTTGGCCCG
Source organism: Parabacteroides sp. KHUB-02 (assembly GCF_056640955.1). Taxonomy (NCBI): domain Bacteria; kingdom Pseudomonadati; phylum Bacteroidota; class Bacteroidia; order Bacteroidales; family Tannerellaceae; genus Parabacteroides; species Parabacteroides sp. KHUB-02. Next base: position 4,185,393 of record NZ_JBWQEV010000001.1, read on the forward strand.
CGCCTTCGTACAACAGCAATCCACCTTCGGCGGACGCCGGGGCGGTATGCCTATCCAATACGTACTGCAGGCCCCGACCTTGGATAAACTGCAAGAGTTCCTGCCTACGTTTATGCAAAAGGTGAACGAGAGCCCGGTCTTCCAGATGGCGGACGTGAACTTGCGCTTCACCAAGCCGGAGGCACGTATCGAGATCGACCGGGATAAGGCTTCCTTATTGGGCGTCAGCACCCGCAACATCGCCCAGACCTTGCAATATGCGTTGAGCGGACAGCGTATGGGCTACTTCTATATGAATGGTAAGCAATACCAGATATTGGGCGAGATCAACCGCCAGCAACGAAATACCCCTGTCGATTTAAAATCGATCTATGTACGTAGTAACAATGGGGAAATGATCCAGCTGGATAACTTGGTTAAGGTTACGGAAAACGTGGCGCCGCCCCAATTGTATCGCTATAACCGTTTCGTATCGGCGACGGTTTCCAGTGGATTGAATAAAGGATACACGATCGGCGATGGTCTGGACGAGATGGACCGTATCGCCTCGGAGGTGCTGGATGGTAGCTTCCGTACCGCTCTTTCCGGCGAGTCGAAAGAGTTCCGTGAGAGTTCTTCCAGTTTAATGTTCGCCATGATCTTGGCCTTGTTGATGATTTATTTGGTGTTGGCCGCCCAGTTCGAGAGTTTCAAGGACCCGTTGGTAGTGATGTTCACCGTGCCTTTGGCTATCGCCGGTGCGCTGATGTTCATGAGTTATTCGGGTATCACGATGAATATATTCAGCCAGATCGGTATCATTATGTTGATTGGTTTGGTGGCGAAGAACGGTATCTTGATCGTAGAGTTCGCCAATCAGCGGCAAGAGTCGGGACTTAGTTTGCCGGAAGCGATCCGCTCGTCCGCGACCCAGCGTCTGCGCCCGATCTTGATGACTAGCGTATCCACCATCCTCGGTTTGGTGCCATTGGTATACGCTACGGGCGAGGGTGCCCAAGGGCGTATCGCCATGGGTGTAGCGGTAGTAGGCGGAATGTTGGTATCGACCTTCTTGACCCTGTTTATCGTACCGGCCATGTATTCATTTATATCCACCAACCGAAAAAAACAAAACACCAAGTTGTAGATTTATGAAGAAATATGTATATACCTTATTATTTGCCTTCTCTTCCCTCTTTATAGCGGAAGCGCAGCAACTATTCGATCTGAAACGGTGTATCGAAACCGGATTAGAGCAGAACTACTCCATCCGTATCATTCGTAACGAGCAACAGATCAGCGACAATAACGCCACCCCGGGAAACGCCGGTTATCTGCCTACCGTAGATATGAGCGGCGGATTCAGCGGAAATATCAATAACAACCGTAACAGCCTGCAAGACGGATCGATCGAGAAGGCGAATGGTATAAACAGCGAGACGGGCAACGTCGGACTAAACGTTAACTGGACGGTTTTCGACGGTTTCGGTATCCAAGCCGAATACTCTCGCTTGAAAGAATTACAGCGAATGGGGGAATTGAACACCCGCATGACCATCGAGGATTTCGTAGCCAACCTTTCCAGCGAGTACTACAACCTGATCCGGCAGAAAATCCGTTTGCGTAACCTCCGTTCCACCTTGGATCTTTCCAAGGAGCGTTTACGGATCGTGGAAGAACGGTATTATATCGGCTCCATGTCCCGTCTGGACTTGCAACAGGCTCAAGTGGACTTCAACTCGGATAGCTCCAAGGTATTAAACCAATTGGAGGTCGTGCATACCTCCCGTATCCGCCTGAACGAGTTGATGGCATTAAATAATGTGGAGGAGGAAATCCAGATCAAGGACTCCTTGATCTACCCGAACCCGTTCCTCGACGAGGTAGATCTATGGAAGAATACCCTCGAAGCCAACGCCTCACTCCTGATCGCCCAAAAGAACCAGACGTTGTCTGAGCTTGATTATAAAAAGGTAAAAAGCCGCTATTATCCCTATGTCAAGCTAAACGCAGGCTACGGCTACACGGCGAACTGGACGGAAGTGGGCAATTACGACCTCCAACAACGGCTGGGGCTTAATTACGGCGTGACCATCGGTATGAGCCTCTTCGATGGTTTCAACCGGAAACGTGAGCAACGCAACGCCCGCATCCAAATCGAGAACCAGCAATTGCGCATCCAAGAACTGGAACTTGCCCTGCGTGCGGACATGAGCAACTTCTGGATGGCCTATAAAAACAACCTCGACCTATGGAGCCTAGAGAAAGAGAACCTCGTAGCCGCCCAAGAGAACTACCGGATCGCCATCGACCGCTATAAACTTGGCGAGTTGTCTGGTATCGAATTGCGTGAGGCACAAAACAGTCTGCTGGAAGCGGAGGAGCGTCTTTCCGTGGCGGAATACTCCACCAAGATCTGTGAGATCTCGCTGCTTCAATTAAGCGGGCAGATATTAACCTATATCCGCCCAGAACCGGAGAAAGCCAGTTTCTAAGATAAAGCTAGTGCCACGCTGATGGCATGACTGTGCCACTGCGATGGCACGCTGGTGCCACCTTTATGGCACGGCTGTGCCATCCGCATGGCACAAGTCATTATAACCCCGTTTAATGACTAGAGGCTTATGCTAATTGCGTTTTTTTATGTAAGTTCGCGGTAAATGGCAAGGTCTCATTGCCCAATGACAAAAAGAAATGCAAATACTACCAAAGGTTAATACATTACGAAAAGGATCGCTCTTGTACCGCAGCATCCGTTACCGTAAAGGATTCGGAGTACATTCGCCTTTCGTTTTTAACCTCATCACGAAGGTCATCGAGGAAAAATGCTCCTATTATAGTTTCTATGATATAGAGCTTTTACGTAAGCAGTTATTATTCAGGGAAGGAGAGATCACCTATCCAGACCGGCAGAACAAAGGGAAACGAAAGACCCGTTCCATCAGCGAGATCGTAAAACGGGAATCCATCCGGCCCAAGCATGGCGCCTTATTATTCCGTTTAACAAACTATTTCAAGTCCAAGAATATCCTCCAGATAGGAACCACGATGGGGCTGTCTACCTTATATCTAACCTCCTATGCCACGGGATTGAAATGTATCGCCTTGGAAAATGTACCGGAATTCGCCACGATTGCCCGTCAAGCATTCGCTAAAGAGGGACGTAATCCCGTCGATTTGCGTATCGGTAATTATAAGGACTTGCTTCCCCAAGCCTTAAATGACATAAATAGCTTAGATTTTGTTTTTTTCAACACTTTATATGAACAACATAACAACCTCTGGCTGTTTAATGAATGTATGAAATACGCGCACAACGATACGGTATTCGTTTTTGAGGGAATCAAGGCGAGCCGTAAGATGCGTGAACTTTGGGAAGAGATCTGCGCATGTCCGGAAGTGACGGTCACCTTAGATCTTTACTCGCTAGGGATTGTCTTATTCAACAAGAAATTGCACAAACGAGATTATATTGTTTATTTTTAGGATTCAAAACAAGTCAGATATGAAGAAGAGTATTATCTATACCAGAACAGGCGATAAAGGAACCACTTCACTGGTAGGTGGACAACGCGTGTCGAAAGCGCACGATCGGATCGAGAGCTATGGCACCGTAGATGAGCTGAACTCCTTTATCGGATTATTAATCACGGCCTTGAATGATGAGAAAGATACTGATTTCTTATCATTCATCCAGCATAAGCTATTCACGATCGGTTCTTACCTAGCCACGGATCAAGCGACCACGGAATTGAAAATCGAGAGCAAGGTAACGCCCGAGAGCATCGAGCGTATCGAGCGGGAGATAGACCGTCTGGATAACGAGCTGCCGAAAATGCATGCGTTCATCCTACCGGGAGGATGCCGCTCGGCCGCCCTCGCACACGTTTGCCGCACCGTTTGCCGTCGTGCCGAGCGACAAATCTATCGCTTGGCCGAGAATTGCCCCGTTGAGGAGCCTGTATTGATATTTATGAACCGTTTATCGGATTATTTCTTCGTTCTGGCACGAAAAGAATGCATAAATAATAACGGTAAAGAAATTATTTGGGATTATACTTGCGTATAATAAATAAAGTCATATTTTCGCGGAAAAATAGAGAACCAAATCGCTTCGGCGGTTATTAATACTTGACAGCTATGTATTGGACATTAGAGTTAGCTTCAAAATTGGAAGACGCACCCTGGCCTGCGACTAAGGATGAACTTATTGACTATGCACAACGTTCTGGTGCGCCATTAGAAGTGATTGAGAATTTGCAGGAAATGGAAGATGAAGGCGAGATTTACGAATGCATGGAAGACATCTGGCCGGATTATCCAAGTAAAGAAGACTTCTTCTTCAACGAGGAAGAATACTAATTGAAAATACGCTCTATTTTAGAGCATAAACAATTGCCATACAAGCGATTGACAAATTACAAAATAAACTTGTCAATCGCTTTTTATATCCTTTTATTGCAAAATAAACTTGTCTATTTTCAGATAGTTAGCTCAGCGAAAATTTGTTTACTTGCCTATATTTTAGTAAATTCGCACCATATCTCGAACTTGGTGAGTATTAAAGCGTATAATTATGGGCAGACAAAAGAGACCGTTGCCGACTGGAATCCGAATGGCAATAATGGCAGGGGTGAGATTTGCGCCTCCGTTCCCGATAGTGTACAGATTCAATAATCTGTTGTTGGCGAAAGTCAATAAGGTGGATGCCGGACTGAGCGAGTATTGACGAATTTGTTTGACTCCATAATATGAGCTAAATTTGCGTTCAAATTTAATTTCTTATTTAATGGGGACAAAAACAGAACGACAAAAGCTAAATAGGATAAAGGCAGTATTAGCAGAGACGGGTCACACGGGCAAATGGCTCGCCGAGCAATTAGGCAAAGACCCCGTCACCGTCTCCAAATGGTGTACTAACACCTCCCATGCGGATTTATATACATTAAATGAGATTTCATTAATTTTAAACTTAGATATTCGAGTTTTACTACACACAACTTTTGTCGCAAATCATCAGTAGAAAAAGCTATGGCACTTTTTTCAGTAGGATCAACCGTAATATTAGCTGACACAAATGCTCGCGGAGTAGTTGTAGAAGTAAAACCGGCTCGGCGTAGTCGGCAGATATATCGTGTGTCATTTAGCGATGGCATCATTGATGTTCTTGAACCGGATTTACGCACTGATTTTGATGAGGGTGACCCGTTTGATTGCAGTAAAAGTGGACTGTTTGGATCTTATGCCGATTTTTCTAAAATCAATACCACCTTTAAGATTCAGAATTCAAATAATAGCACAATATCTTCACTGAAAGCATCAAAGACGCTATTCAGGGCATATCAGTTCAAACCATTGCTTAAATTTCTTAATTCGCCAACACGAAGAATACTTGTCGCTGATGAAGTAGGTCTCGGAAAGACAATCGAGGCTGGTCATGTTATGTTGGAGTTGAAAGCTCGAAAAGAGCTCGGGAATGTTCTTATAGTATGTCCTAAATCTCTCCAACACAAGTGGAAAGCAGAGCTTCTGGAAAAGTTTGGCCTTGATTTTAAAATATATCAGACGACACAGGATTTAATAGATGACCTTTCATCCGGAGCAAAGACCGTCAGGGCAATCGTTAACTATGAACGTATCCGACTGAAGGAAAACAAAGATGATGACAAAGAGGCAAAGCAAAGGAAGAAGCCAGTCAATCTCATTGACTATATGATAGAAAACCCTTGTCGATTCAGTATGGTATTGTGTGACGAGGCACATAAACTGCGCAACAGTAATACACAAACTTATAAGGGAGCCGAGATTATCATGGGAAATACCGATTCAGCTCTCTTCCTTACTGCCACTCCCGTTATGATTGATGAAGAAAACCTGTATAATCTTCTCCATTTACTTGATAGTAAAAGGTATTTCAATTATCAGATTTTCAGAAACCGAATCGAAGAGAATAAACCATTCATAGAGGCTCTTTCGATGCTCAACTCAAATCAGCCTCTGACCGATATTAGGGATAAGTTGTTAAGTACATCTATAAAGAGCAGATTCGTAAACTCGGACGAGGAAGAGATTTATTCGAGTTCATCATCCATATCCGATATTTACAAGGATGACCCCTTGTTTCAGGAGATTATCGAACTTCTGGGTGAAAACGACACTACGACTTTAAGAGCAAGACTCCTGTATCTTATTTCATCAATGAGTGTGATGAACACTGTTTTTTCACGTACACGAAAACGCGAGGTTACAATGGATATGTCGCAGGCTGAGCGTCAACCGCATGTGGCAAAGGTTGACCTATATGATGATGAAAGAAAAGAGTTTGATAATGTAATTGAGGAGTATAAGGACGATAATTCCTATGTGGATTATTGGGGAGAGGAAAAGATGACTCAAGGGGGTGCCTTGGGCTTGGTGCAGAAAAAGCGTCAAGTAGCAAGCAGTGTGTGGGCTTATTTGAATGATGAAGCCGATTTGGATAAAGGCATTGATAAATACGCCAACTATAAAGACGCTAAGATTGACAAGATATTAGAGATTATCAAACATGTGTTCAAAAGTGGGACAAAGAAACTTGTTATTTTTGCGCTCTTCCGTAAGACTCTAAAGTATCTTGCAATCCGTTTGAAGAAAGCCGGTTTCAACTCTGTAATTATACATGGTCAAGTTTCGAGTGAAGACAGAAACAAGATTCTTCACCAATTCAAAACGGATGATAACACACAAATACTACTTTCATCGGAGGTCGGTAGCGAGGGTCTCGATATGCAATTCTGCAATTCTATGGTAAATTATGATTTACCTTGGAACCCAATGGTTGTGGAACAACGTATCGGTCGTATAGATCGCTTCGGGCAGAAGGCAAAAGTAGTCAATATCTACAACATAATCGTCTCTGATTCAATTCAAGAGATGATATACATGAGATTGCTTGACCGAATTGGCATTTTCAAAGGGACTATCGGAGATATGGAGGCTATTCTGGATGCACCAATTGGAGAAGGACGGACAATCCAAGATGTGTATAATAAGATGGAGAAGGAATTTTTTACTGAGAATCTTTCTCCTGAGGCGCAGGAACGTAAAATCGCTGAAGTAGAACGCGCTATTGAGAATGAAAAGGAGCACCTTAAACATCTGAAGGAAGGCCTAAGTAATGCGCTTACAAATGACGCATATTTCCGTGATGAGATAAATAAGATTCTATACAACCATGCCTATGTCACTGGGGTTGAGTTGAAGAATTATTTGGAATCTGTAATAAGGCTCCATTTGACGACCTGTACTCTTGAAGAAACCGACACGGATGTTTTTGAGTTTAGGATGCCAATGAGCCATCCTACTGTACTACGGAATTTCCTGACACAATACGGAGATGAGACTTCTGATGAAAACAGAATCAATCTTGCCGCGTTCAAGCGGAAAATTGACGGGGTTCAAAGTTTCAGACTGACATTTGATCAGGCTGTTGCCTATGAAGATTCTACTCTGGTATATATGAATATCTATCACCCTTTTATTATGGCTTGCCTCAGATTCTTGACCCATGAGGATTCGAGAGATCAAAGGGTATTCAGCTATTCTATAAAGGCTGATGAAATTCTCAACGAGGGAGAAATCTATTATCTTGGCATATATCGGTTAAAAATAAATCGGCAGTTTAATGCGGAAAATAAAGAATCATGCGAATTGTTACCCATCCTTTACAATGTAAATAACGATTTTATCGTAGATAATCAGAAACTTATAGATCGTGTCTTTAAGAAATCCCAAGTTGATGGATCAGAGAAGAATGCTTCTAATATAGCAATGAATGATGATTTAATTGAAAACATGAGAGGCGATTTTACCGAATTTGTATCATCCGAACGAAAAAGGAGAATAGAGGAAAGTAGAAAGCAGGAACTAAGTGACAGACTCCGTAACGTTCAGCAGACAAAAGAGTATTATCAGGCCAGAATTGATGGTCTGGAAAATCTTGTTGCCGAGTACGAGTACCGTCTTGAATGGTGCTATGATGACAAAGAGAAAAGAAGACTGGAGAACATTCTGAGACTTCGTCGAGGTAATGTACGTCAACTTGAGAAAGAACGTGATGAACGGCTTGCCGAACTAAATAAAGAAATCACCATGACTGTTTCTGAAAATATTTTATCGCTTAACCTTGTAACTGTTGTATAAAATGGCGCAAATAACTGTGGGACTTGATTTCGGAACTCACCAATCGAAAATTTGCATTGAGCGAAAGGAAGGTGCGGAACTTGGATATTCATTTTTCAAGTTTCCTGATACGCGTGATAATTATAAGTACACCCTACCGTCTATTATTCAAGTCAATAATGACGGGACAATGGACTATGGATATATTAACAAAAATAGTGGTAGCCAGCTTGTCCGGTACTTTAAGCAAGCCACATTTACAACTTCAAAGACAGAGTTATCAAAGGTTGATGCGACACTATTTTCTATCTGGTACATAGCCTTTATCCTCTTTGATTTGGAAGATAAATATGAAACTAATTTTTCCATACAAATGGGTGTTCCGTCTGATGGCTCACATTTGGAGTCACAGAGGCAGTTGGCTGTATCTATTCTACTTAGTGCCTATAATTTAGTAGAAGAAGTTTTTAGTAATGATAAAGAAGCATTCCTTAGAACCTCCATCTCTGAACTAAAAGCTAAGACTGAAATAATCAAATACTCTAAAGAGCAAAAAGAAGAGTTTGGAATACTTGTATTCCCTGAGGCCTATGCGTGTCTTATGCCATTGGTTGCAAGTTCAAAAATCTCTGGTGGCATGTCTTTAATGGTTGATATTGGAGGTGGTACCACTGATATATCGTTCTTTACTATTGAGGAGGATAAAAAGAATCCTAAAAATAATAAACTCAGGGTATATGATTTTAAGTCAATTAACAAGGGGCTTAATTTCTTGACTGACTCAACAGTGCTGGCAGATGACGAGCGAACTGACTCGAATGTCGGCAATGTATCAGAGTTGAATAAATCTGCTATAAACATCTATAAGGGAGATTTGAACAATGTATGTTCCTCCCTTCGAGGTCGGTTATATAAGGAGTTTAAGATTCAAGGAGATCTACCTGACGAAAGTTTTGAGAAAGCAATGACAAATCGTCCCATTGTATATACAGGCGGAGGTAGCAGTTTTGCTCTTCTTCGCCATGGATACCACGGATTTAAAGATGTTATTCACATAACACATAAGAATTGGAAAGTCTCTGTAATAGAAGATTTAGCCACGATTGTGGCATTAGATCTATGTCCTATCCTGTCAACCGCTTATGGATTGTCTATAAGCAGACCTAATGATAAAATTATTTGTGAGCCTTTCAGGGACATATTCAGTGGAATTCGCCAGACAAAAGGGACGGCGAAGGCTCAACATTCTCAAAAACCCAAGAAGACATTTGGTCACGATATTGAAGGATCCCATGGGTTTAGTTATATGGACGATTACGATGCGTGGAAATAACCGATGCAATAGATTCTATGACACAATGAAAGAATAATGACGAATTATGGAAGATGACAACAATCAGATAATCATATATCAGAGCGAGGATGGCGAGACCCGGATTGATGTGCAGTTTACCGGAGAAACTGTTTGGCTTTCCCAGCAGCAGCTTTGCGAACTTTATAACACGAGCAAGGCTAATGTAAGCGAACATATTAAGCATATTTTCGAGGATGGTGAGCTAATTGAAGATTCAGTTGTTCGGAAATTCCGAACAACTGCCACTGATGGCAAATCCTATAATGTGACTTATTACAATCTTGATATGATTATCTCGCTGGGGTATAGAATACGGTCAGTGATTGCAACTCACTTCAGACGGTGGGCTACGGAGCGGCTGAAGGAATATATCATCAAGGGATTTACGATGGATGACGAGCGTCTGAAGGGTAATGGCGGCGGTGCTTACTGGCGAGAACTGCTCGACCGCATCCGCGATATCCGCTCTTCGGAGAAAGTGATGTATCGGCAGGTGCTCGATTTGTATGCTACGGCTGTAGATTATGACCCTCGTTCGGAGATTTCGGTTGAGTTCTTTAAGATCGTGCAGAATAAGCTTCATTTTGCCGCACATGGCAATACTGCTGCGGAAGTGATATTCAAGCGAGCCAATGCGGATGCCCCGATGATGGGTCTGATGTCATTCAAGGGTGACCATCCGACGCTGCGAGACGCACAGATAGCAAAGAATTATCTGAATGAGAATGAATTGAAGATTCTCAACAATCTCGTATCCGGATATTTTGATTTTGCCGAGATTCAGGCTATGAAACGTCGGCCAATGTATATGGAAGATTATGTGAAGCAACTGGACATGATACTTTCCTCAACCGGCGAGGCTCTTCTCAACGGACTCGGCTCGGTCAGCCATCTGCAGGCAATGGACAAAGCTCGCAAAGAGTATCGCAAGTTTCAGGTTCGCAAACTTTCGCTTGTAGAACGCGCCTACCTCGACACCATCAAAGCCCTCAATGCCAAAGCCAAGAAGAAGGATAACGACAAATAATCAATAGGCATTGTCTTTCATCGCTTAATTCACTTGTCTATTAAAGTTAAAAATGGTATAAATGCTGATTTATTGTTATTCATAACTTCTTCAACGAGGAAGAATACTAGTTCTATTGAAAATTAAGAAATAGAAGAACGAGGTGGCGGACGGTCAGGCTCCCCTGCCTCGTTTTTTTTGTTATTGCTGTCCGGTAAAAATCGGTACAATCTTATATCCAGCACAAATACATCAAGTTACATCAATTTTGCAAAAAGAGGGTTGTCTTTTATTCCTGTGTAAAATTGGTAGTACTAAGCATAAAAAAGCCTTTAGAAGACATTTATACTAGCAAATTCATGTTATATGGGATAAAAATCGTCTAGTTTCTATCATGATAAAGTTTTACCGGACAGCAATATTTTTTTGTAAAAATACAATTTATCCGGATTTGCTGCGTTTGTAGTTACAACGTGAAGTGAATGTTTAAATGAGAAGACGTCTTCTTTCGATCTTGATCCTTTTGTGTACTTGTGCGGGAATCGTACGGGCGCAATATGACGCACGCTTAAGTCAATACTTCATGGCGAAACCGTATTATAACCCGGCCGTGGCCGGAGCTACGGAGGACTTGAATATATTGGCTCTCGCCCGCTTGGAAATGATCGGCGTACATGGGGCACCCAAGTCGTTCTTCATTACCGCGGATATGCCACTCGCTTTAGGCAAGACGAATCACGGTGTCGGATTGGTTGTATTTACCGAGGCGATCGGGCTTTTCCAGAATACGCATGTAGGGGCGCAATACGCCTATAAGTATAAATTATTCGGGGGAGTCTTGAGCGGCGGTCTGCAAATCGGCTTAGTCAACCAGTCGTTCGACGGAACCAAGGTGATAAAGGTTGAGTCCGAATACCATCAAGAGACCGACGCCGCCATTCCTGTAGAGCAGGTCAGCGGCATGGGGTTGGATATGAACTTCGGTATTTACTATACCCATAAACGGTTTTACGCCGGGTTTGGCATGACGCATATCACCCAACCGGAGCTTCAACTGGACGAGAACGCCTATACCTATATAGGTCGTTCACTTAATTTAATGGGTGGATACAATATTCAATTAAAGAATCCGTTGATAGAATTACAGCCCTCGGTGTTCTTGCTGACAGACATGCAAAGTTTTCATGCGGATATTACCGCTAGGCTGGAATATAATAAGATGTTTAATGGTGGTTTTTCCTATCGGGTGAATGAATCGGTGGGCATCATGTTCGGCGTAAAGCTAGGTCGTTTCCATGCGGGTTACGCCTTTGATTTCCCGACCACGGCCCTAGGCCGGGCAAGTAGCGGTAGCCACGAGCTATGTGTCAAGTATGCCTTAAAGCTGAACAAGACGAAGACAGGGAAAAATAGACATAAAAGTGTACGTATATTATAGTATATGAAAAAAGTATTATTAGTACTTGTAACGGTAGCCTTGCTTACCTCCTGCGGTAAATCTCTCCGGAGTGCCGGCGGTGAGGTGACAGGTGTCAGATCGGTAGCGTTCAATGAACCAGCGCCGTATGGAATGGTCTTGGTTAAAAGAGGTTCGTTCGAGATGGGTCCCGCCGACAAGGATTCCTTGTGGGGAATCATGCCGGAGACGAAAGGGGTCTCTTTCGACGCGTTCTGGATGGATCAGACAGAGGTAACGAACGCCAAATATCGCCAGTTCGTTTATTATGTGAGAGACTCTATTATCCGTGAACGCTTGGCGGACCCGGCTTATGGAGGCAACGATCTGTTCAAGATCACGGAAGACCGTTACGGGGAACCTGTCACTCCGCATTTGGACTGGAACCGTCCGATTCCTTGGAGACGGGCGAACGAGGATGAGCAACGTGCGATAGAAAGTGTCTATTACACGAATCCCGTTACCGGAGAGAAAGGTTTGGACCCTAAACAAATGATCTATAAATACGAGTGGTACGACTATACCGCCGCCGCCCTCCGCAAGAATCAATTGAACCCGGCGGACCGGGTTCGTAATACGGATATTCAGGTAGATCCGAACGAGGTAGTCATGATCTCCAAGGACACCGCTTACATCGATGATGAAGGACGTGTAATCAACGAGACGATCACCCGCCCGTTAAGCAGCGAATGGGATTTCTTGAATACCCGTATCGTCAATATCTACCCGGACGAGAATTGCTGGGTGAACGATTTCAAGAATGCGTACAACGAGCCATATACCCGTATGTATTTCTCTCATCCGGGTTACGATGATTATCCTGTAGTCGGTGTTTCTTGGGAACAAGCGACTGCCTTCTGCGTATGGCGTACGAATTTATACAAAGAATCCTTGAGCTTGCCACCGGGACAATTGGTAGAGCCATTCCGTCTTCCGTCCGAAGGAGAATGGGAATATGCCGCCCGTACAGGTAAGAACGAGAATAAGTTCCCTTGGTCTACCGACGAGCTTCAAGACAGCAAAGGTTGTTTCTTGGGTAACTTCAAGCCGGGTAAAGGTAATTATACGGAGGATGGCCATTTGATTACGTCTCGTGTAGGCTCTTTCGCCCCGAATGAGTTCGGGTTATACGATATGGCAGGAAACGTGGCGGAATGGACCTCAACGTCTTACTCCGAGTCTGGCCCGAGCCAAATGAGCGACATGAACCCGGATCTGCGTTACAACGCCGCCAAGAACGATCCCTACGCCATGAAAAAGAAAGTAGTGCGAGGAGGTTCTTGGAAAGATGTCTCACAATTTATCCGTTCGGACATGCGTACTTTCGAGTTCCAGAACGAGAGCCGTTCTTACATCGGTTTCCGTTGCGCACGTACCCAAATAGGATTCTCTCGCTCCAAGGGAAAGAAATAAGCGGGAATTATAAATTTAAAGTTTTGAATCATTTAAGACAATAATACGACGATGGGAAAATATAGAAGATATAAAAACAGACTGGAGATGTTCCTCTCCAGCGAAAGAGGAAAACGAGTATTGAACTTCCTGTATAGTTGGGGTGCGTCCATCGTAATCCTCGGTGCGTTATTTAAGTTATTACATATACCATACGCTAACCAAATCTTGTTCGTGGCGATGATCACCGAGTCTATCGTATTCTTTATCTCGGCGTTCGAGCATCCGAACAAGGAATATCATTGGGAAGATGTTTTCCCCGTATTGAAATCAAAGAACCCGATGGATCGTCCGGATTTCACCGGTACGCCGATCTCAACCATGATCAATTCTACGGATAATGTAGAAGACGATGAGATAGCCGGGGGAATAAATATCGGTTCGGCAGCGTCTAAGGCGAACGCGCAAAGAGGTGGTTCCTTGAATATCGCAGGTAATCTGGACGTGACGGAAGAAGATACCAAGAACTTATCCGAGAGCATCAAGAAATTAAGCGGAGCGGCCGAGCAAATTTCCAAGATGGCGGAATTGACGGAAGCTACCCAAAAATATCTGGAGCAATTATCTGGCATGTCTGAGAACATGGAGCGTTTCAGCCAAGTGACTAATTCGCTTACGAACGTATCCGATACACTGTTGAACTCTTATAAGAGTATCACGGATAATTCCGATGGCATCAACCAAAACTCCCGTGGTTACGTACACCAGATGGAACAATTGAACCGTAACGTATCCGGATTGAATACCATCTATGAGATCCAGTTGAAGAGTATCAGTTCGCAGATCGAATCTATCGAACACATCAATAGTGGCTTGAATCGTATCCGTGAGATGTATGACGGATCGGTGGTAGATAGTTCCGTATTCCGTAACGAGACGGAAAAGATGACTCGCCAACTGGCCGAATTGAACCAAGTATACAGTCGTTTATTGCAAGCGATGACCGTGAATATGGGCTACCAACAACCGGCGCAGCCGCAACAACAACCTCAACAACCGATGTATCAGCAGCCACAACAGCCCGGTTACCAACAGCAATATCAGCAACCCTATGGTTACCAACAGCCACAACAGGCTCCGTATACAAACAACCCAATGAAGTAAAGAAATATGGCAGGAATATCAAATAATCCCAATTCTCCCCGTCAGCGGATGATCAACCTGATGTATCTGGTGTTCATCGCCATGATGGCACTGAACGTGTCGTCGGAGGTGCTGGATGGTTTTGAGTTGGTGGAAGGTAGCTTGCGAACCTCTATCGATAACTCCTCCCGCCGAAACAAGATCGTAGCGGACGAGATGGAAGCTTATTACCAAGAGAATCCCCAGAAAGTGGGTGAGTGGGCATTGAAGGCCCGTGAGGTGAAAAGAGCCTCAGATAGCCTCTATACGTATATACAAGATTTAAAGATCCGTATCGCTAAGGTAGCTGATGGCGAGAATGCCAACGTAAACAGCATCGAGCATAAGGATGATTTGGAAGCCGCCTCCCGTGTAATGCTCTCTCCTGTAAGCGGAGAAGGTAAAAAGCTGAGAGCGGAAATTGATAAGTATCGTATCTGGATGGGCGGCTTTATCGAAGATTCGGCGAAGACTGCCGTATTGGAGGCGAACCTAAGCACGACTCCCCCTCATAAAGCGGGGATCAATACCCGTACTTGGGAAGAGGCCTTGTTCGAGAATATGCCGGTAGCGGCGGCTGTTACCCTGTTAACAAAAATGCAAAGTGACGTTCGCTACGCCGAAGGTGAGGTCTTATCGAACTTATTGAATAGCGTAGACGTTGGCGATTACCGTGTGAACCAGATCACGGCGCAGGTAATCCCGGAAAGCCAGATCGTAATGCGAGGAAGCCAGTACAAGGCGAATATCGTATTATCGGCGGTAGACTCTACGAAACGTCCTACGATCTATGTAAACGGAAAAGAATTACCTTACGAGAATAAAGGAGTCTTCACGGTGAATACCGGAGCTGCCGGGACATTCCCGATCAAAGGTTATATCGAGATGCCGAATAGCGACGGCAGCATCATGCGCCGGGATTTCGAGAGCGAGTATTTCGTGACCGAGCCGACAGCTACCGTGGCCCCGACATTGATGAACGTATTATATGCCGGTATCGCCAACCCGATGCGTATCGCCGTCCCGGGTGTACCGAGCGGTAATGTGACAGCTACCATGACGAACGGCACATTAACCCGCAGCAAGGATGGTTGGGAAGCCCGCCCGTCTAAAGTAGGAACGGAAGCCGTGATCACGGTCAACGCTCGTATGGCGGATGGCCGGAACATAGAGATGGCAAAGACTACCTTCCGCGTGCGTGCCCTCCCCGATCCCCTACCTTATATCGAGTATAAGGATCAAAACGGTAACGTCCGTAAGTTCAAGGGAGGTATGATCGCCAAACGTAGCTTGGTAGAGGCTGACGGTATTCTGGCCGCTATCGACGATGATTTGCTAAATGTAAAATATACGGTATTACGTTTTGAGCTGACTTTCTTCGACTCCATGGGTAACGCTATCCCAGAAGTGGCCGAAGGAACCAACTTCTCGCAACGTCAGAAAAACTATATCCGCAATTTAAGTAAGGGTAAACGTTTTTATATCACCCGTGTAGTCGCGAAAGGTCCGGACGGTATCGAACGTACCATACCGACTATCGAAGTAATCGTAAATTAAGATTCGCAGTATGAAACATCTGTATTACATAGCCGCTTTGGCCGCCACTTTTTTAACAGCGATGCCTCTTCACGCGCAAGAAGAAGCAGAGAACGATGCTACGCAGCAACAACAAACGCGTCGCCGTTCGCCTCAAGCCAGCCGTGGGGAAAGAAACGATAAGAAAGATACCGGTTTACCCGAACTGACCGTACGGGCCCAAGATATGAACGAGCGTTTGACGCAAGAGATCGGGAACGCTCGCTGGATGCGTATTATCTACCGGCAGGTGGACTTGATGAAAGAACAGAACGCTCCGCTTTATTACCCGACCCGCCCGATGAACGGACAGATGAATCTTTTCTCCGTAATCTTCCAGCTTTTAGGTGAGAACAAGATCAAGGCCTATGAGTATCTGGACGGATACGAGGAGTTTGACGAAGCCCATTTGATCAACTTCAAGGATTTGCTGGATCGCTTCTACATCCTTTATGAGGAGATACCGGGGAGAGCGGGTGAGGAACCGACTTTCGTAATCAATGAAAGCGATATACCTGCAGCCGACGTACGGTCTTACTATGTAAAAGAAGCATGGTATTTCGACCAGAATAATTCCGCTTTTGATGTCAAGATATTGGCGATTTGCCCGATCCTTACCTCTACAGGTGATATGGGAGAGACAACCATGCCTATGTTCTGGCTTCCTTACGAGAATATACGTCCGTATATCAGCAATTCATACATCATGACGTCTAATATGAATAACGCCATGACTTTTACGATGGATGACTATTTCCGTCGCCGGATGTTCGAGGGGGATATCATCAAGACCCAAAACTTGATGAATCTGCCATTGCAGGCGTATTGCCCGACACCGGATTCCTTAAAGAACGAGCAAGCTCGTATCGAAGGTCAATTAACCGGCTTTGAGAAATCACTCTGGTATCAACCGGATACGACTCAAGTAGCGGTAGACAGCAAAGCCGCAAAGAAGGCCAGAAAGAGCGCCGCAAGAGGAAAAGGTACTACAACCAAAGAGCCTGCCTCCGAAAAGAAAGCTCCCACTGTCAAGGCTCCGAAAGCAGAAAAATCCGCTCCGGTACGCAGTGTTCGACGCAGAAGATAAAAACGGACTCACGATACGGGTCTGAGCGATAACCGGAAATACGCAACATATGAATAAAGAAATCAAGATTAGACCAGAGCAAGAGAACGATTTCCAAGCAGTAAGGGAAGTCGTGGAACTTGCTTTCCGTAACGTGGAGGACAGTGATCAAAGCGAACCGTACCTTGTAGAACGTTTACGAAAAACGGACGCTTATATTCCGGAGCTCTCCTTAGTCGCTGAATTAAACGGCGAAATCATAGGGCATCTCATGATGAGTAAGGTGGAAATCGTATCAGAAGACCAAAGCGTGATCTCTCTTGGGCTAGCACCGGTTTCGGTGGTACCGAAGTACCAAAGGATTGGCGTTGGTAGCGCTTTGATCCGTGAAGCGCATAAGCGAGCGGGAGAGCTAGGCTATAAATCGGCCGTCTTATTAGGACATAAGGATTATTATCCGAGATTCGGATATAAAAGGGCGATTGATTTCGGCATTGAGTTCCCATTCGATGTCCCCAGCGAATATTGCATGGTTGTCGAGTTGGCACCGGAAGGACTCAAGAACGTGCATGGAATGATTAAATATGCCAAACCTTTTATGGAGTGAGAACTGTCTGTAATGAAATGAGACGGGACATACCCCATCTCATTTCACCAGATAATCAGATCCTTATTTAGAACCTACCCATGTCCACTTATGCCAAAGACCTTCCAACGGTCCGTGTTTATGTCTTTCAGCCCACCATTTACAGAAGCGTACTTGCAAAAAGAAAAAGGCGATACCGATGAACATGCTGACCGTATAACCGCAGTAAGGAGCCAGATTCAAGCCGATCGGGAAATAGATCAACGCACCAGCAAAAGATTGTGTCACATAATTCGTCAAGCTCATCTTTCCATAAGAGCGTAAGATAGAGGTAAAACGCTTAAAGGCCTCGCGCTGATACAGTAACACAAAGGAAGCCACCAATACGAACGTAAAAGCGAATTTCTGCCACATATCAAACACAACACCTGCCGTCTGGCGCACGATAGCGCTGTCCGCCGTATCCATCAACAATACTTTCAGTTGGTATAAAGGACCGAAAGCGATCGCAGTAATGATCAAAGTCTTTATCCAAAAACGGGAATTCTCCTCCGAGGGGATAAATAACTTTTTGCGCCCGATCAACATTCCCAGCATAAATAACCCGCAGGTCTGTACATACCGGCCGGCACCAACAGCCCAGAGCAAACTAGCCTTTTGTCCTAACGTCACGTTCTGCCAGATGAAATTCCATAAATCCCCCCGCTTGGTGTGCTCCGCCATCTCTGAGTACATCTCCCCTACTCCTAAATTGGGTAATTGGTAATCCGGATTAAACAGGCTAGCGATATAATGATACCACTCCACCGGCTGCAATAAAAAGATAATAGCCGTTATCAAGACAGCCTTATCGCTCCATTTACGCACGATAAACAAAACAACGCCCACGATCGCATACAGCAGCAAAACATCGCCTGCCGGATAAAAAGCGGCGTTCAACGTAGCGAAGATCGTCAACAGCAGTAATCTCCAAAGGAAGCGGTAACCGAAGTCTTTTCCCTTCGCCTGCTGGTTCGAATACTGTATATAAAAGGTAAAACCAAATAACAAGGCAAAGATAGAATACGATTTCCCGGCAAACAAAGCGAATACCACCGTAAACACGCCTTCATTCAATACGTTCAACCATCCCGGCAGCGTAGCCGGGTCCGGATAGACCGGATAGATAAAATGTTCCACATTATGCACTAATAAGATTGCCAAGACAGCGAAACCACGTAGCGCATCCACCACCTCTACACGAGGTGACTTAGAGATTGTTGTTTGTTGCATACTATTTATTTGCTATTTGTTGTTTCTGTTAACCATGCTACCTTTTGATTGGACTCATGCGGTTGGCCGATAATATCCGCATAAAGTTCCGGACGACGGGCATTTCGGTAACGATATCCTCCAGCCTGTCTCAATTTCTCAGGGATAGCCGTAGCGATCACGAAATCATCACCCAGTTTACGGCATTCCGCCACGATATCGCCGAAAGGATCCAGAATCATCGAGCAACCGTTCTTGATCTCATTATAATCACGCCCGATCGGATTGGAGAATACCACATATACCGCATTGTCGTACGCCCTAGCGGGAAACCATTTCATAAGCCAAGCACGTCCCTTCAGGCCATCGAACTCCTGTCGCAAGGAAGTCGGGTCGTTTGCCCGGTTCTCCCATAACATAGGATTTATCAAACCAGCCCCGGGGCGAGGGGAAGGGGTACACATCGTCACGTGAGGCATGAAAATGATATCCGCCCCTAATAAGGCCGTGGCACGGACATTCTCTATGATATTATTATCGTAGCAAATCAATATGCCACATTTCCATCCCTTGATCTCAAAAACCACATATTGATCGCCCGGCAAGATATTCGGATTAATAAACGGATGTAGCTTGCGGTACTTTGCCTTCAAGCCATTGCCATCCACGCAAACTAGCGCTTTATAGATGCGATCCCCATCCCGCTCAAAGAATCCGGCCAGTAGCGTGACGCCAAACTCTTTGGCGATGGCGATCAAGGCTTGCGTACTCTCCCCCGTGGGGATCGGTTCGGCAATAGCCAACAATTCCTCGCGAGACAAGTCCTTGGCAAACGTATATCCACAAACCGAGCATTCGTGAAAAGCCACTACATCCGCTCCCTCTACCGACGCTTTCCGGCACATCTCCCGGATGATAGAAAGATTATACACTTTATCGTTATCCCGTGTCTCGAACTGCACGGTAGCAATTTTTAATGGTTCCATGATATTTTGATTTAATTGGTTTATATATTTTTCGACTAGATTCGCAAAGATAACAATAATATACTACTTTTGCGGGATAACTTTTTCTACCGATCATGAATATCAGACGAACACGAAAGGAAGATTTGCCCCAGATAATGGCAATCTACGATTATGCACGCAGGTTCATGCAAGAGCATGGCA
Source organism: Parabacteroides sp. KHUB-02 (assembly GCF_056640955.1). Classification (NCBI taxonomy): domain Bacteria; kingdom Pseudomonadati; phylum Bacteroidota; class Bacteroidia; order Bacteroidales; family Tannerellaceae; genus Parabacteroides; species Parabacteroides sp. KHUB-02. The sequence goes on from NZ_JBWQEV010000001.1 coordinate 4,205,569, forward strand.
ACGGGAATCAATGGATCAATGGATATCCTTCCGAGGAATTGATCTCCAACGAGATCAAGGCCAGCCATAGTTTCGTATGCGAAAATGAGCAGGGCGAGTTAGTGGGGACCTTTTGTTACATCGAGGGAATCGACCCTACTTACCTAAAGATCTATGAAGGCGAATGGCTGAACGATGAACCTTATGCCGTGATCCATCGCATGGCCTCCAACGGCAAGCAAAAGGGGATCTCGACCGAATGTCTAAAATGGGCATTCGCTCATTGCGATAATATCCGTATCGATACACACCGGGATAATATTGTCATGCAAAACTTATTGAAAAAGCATGGCTTCAAGCAATGCGGTATCATTTACATAGCGAATGGTACGGAACGCATCGCTTTCCACAAAATAGTAAACCCAACAAATAAAGAATCATGAAGCATCCTATTGACCTAGAGCATTGGAACCGGAAAGAACATTTCCTGTTTTTCGGTTCTATGGACGACCCTTTCTTCGGACTGACCACCCAGATAGACGTGACCTCCATCTATAAAGAGGCGAAAGCGGATCATGCCTCTTTTTTCCTCTACTCCTTACATAAGATTATGACAGCCGTTAATGAGGTGGAAGAGTTCCGGTACCGGATCATCGACAACATCCCTGTCTGCTTCGACCGAATCCACGTGGGAACAACGATTGGGCGGGAAGACGGAACATTCGGCTTCGGCTTCTTCGAATATACACCGGACAGGCAACTGTTCCTTCAAAACGCACAGAAAGAGATCGAACGTGTGCAAGCTCTCACCGGCCTTTGCAAAGATAGGGAATCTGACCGGCAAGACCTAGTCCGTTTCTCCCCGGTCCCATGGATCGCCTTCACGGAGATGAAACATGCTTCCTCTTTCCGTACAAGCGATTCCGCTACCCGTATCTCCACCGGAAAGCTGATCGAGCAGAACGGGCATCGGATGCTCCCTATCTCCGTAACGGCTCATCATGGCTTGATGGACGGTAGACATGTGTCTATCCTCTTAGATCGTATAGCGGATAAAGATTGATAAAACAGCGAGCCCCCCCCGACAGTCAGCCCAGTACTCCCGCCGAGAGTACCCCAGTACCACGTAGGAAGTACTTCGGTACTTTCATCAAAGTATTCCAGTACTCCTTACAAAGTACTGGGACAAGCCTATAGGCTATCCAATCGGGCTTATTTGCGTACCCGCAAGAAACGTTTGGTCAGGTACCTGCGGACAGGCTCGTCGTATATCCTCAAACTGATATAAGCCAGCGCTATACTTCCTAGAACCAAGGCCAATGCTTCCGGCCACGCCTCGGCAAATGTAAGGTTCTCCTTCTTCACCCACCCAAAATACAAGTATATAAGAGGGTAATGTACCATATACAAAGGATAAGAGATATCTCCCAAGAATTTACAAATACGGGCGGAATGCTTATCGGTTGTCTTCCCGGAGGCCCCCAGATAAACAAGCATAGGGAATATTAGGATCGCACATACAGAATCATAGATACCGTTCATCCATAAAGCCTCACCGTCACCGACATAGGGCATGGAAAGTAAAACAACGATCGCCAAGCTACAAATCCAAAAAGCACCTTTGACATGAATGGGTTTAAAGACGCGCGACATCAACAATCCCATCGAGAAAGAAAATAACACTCGTAAAAAGCCACCGATCAAATTGTACTCTTCCATCGTCCACCCTACACCTAGGTGCCCCGCACCGGAAAAATTGAATATAGCGAACGAAGCCAATCCGATTCCCGCCAAGACAATAAGTGCCATAAGCGCCTTCGTTGACATCCGACGAATAAACAAAGCATACATAATATTTCCGATATACTCGAAGAACAAAGACCAACTAGGACCATTCAAAGGAAACATCTCACCATTTCCACGGATCTCAGGCCCGGAACCGGGTACAGCCGGTATCAAAAAAAGGTTGATAAGCAAAGCTAGCATCACCATGGATATAGAGACATGCGTACCATCCCACTTCTCACACCCTTGTATATAAAACGCGATAACTCCCAAAACGGCTCCAAGGACAACCATCGGATGCAAACGGATCAATCGACGTTTGATAAAATCCTTTGTTGTCATGGTTTTCCACCGGTCGTCATAAGCATAACCAATCACGAACCCGGACAGGATAAAGAAGAAATCAACGGCTAAATAACCGTGATTAAATTGTTGATCAATGGGACTCGTAGCAAAGGCTTCGAATACATGATAAAATATAACCATTAACGCTGCGACACCTCTCAATCCATCAAGAAGGTCATAATGAGGTTTTGTGTCCGCGAATGCGGCCGCTGAGATTTTTGAGTTTGACATTAATTGTTTGAGCTTATTTTTGATACTACTATTACTCCTAATTTCCGCAAAAATACAAAAAGGCCCCATCTTTCACGTTATTAGACAGTTCTTTTTTCATTAGCTACACATAAATAAGGTCGCAAAATACGAAGTCCCCAGCAAAGCTTACGCCTGCCGGAGACTTGTTTCTTTATCCGTACTCCATCCTCACGGAGGTACTTACGGACCTCTTAATTTATTACTTTAGTATTAATATTAATCCAACTCCCGCCTGTTCATCCGTCACGGATTACTTGGGATCGAAACCCTCACGGGAATTGTTGATTATCTTATTTCATTATTCCTTTACTTTGAATATTCAATTATTTAACGACAACTTTCACAGTCTCCTCGCCAACCGTAACGAATACGATACCGGCAGGTACAGCGATTGTAGCGTTATCGGATGTAAGAACAGTCTCAGCTACAGACTGGCCTAATACAGTACGTACATAAGCGTTCTGACCAGCAGCGCCTTGGATCGTTACGACACCGTTGCCACCTACTACAACGATAGAGGAAGCAGCATCTTCAACAGAACCGTTAGAAGTCGGAACGTCAGTACCTAATGTGAAGACCATAGCGATATCATTGTCAGCAGTCAAACCAAGTTTTCCATTCAAGGCATAAACATAAACTGTCTTACCATCAATCTTTCTTTGAGAAGAAATAACATACTCATCCTCAGAATCCTTAGCTAAAGTTATATTAAACTTGAACGCATCCAGTCTATCAGAATTTACAGTCTCACCATCAGACTCCAATTCCTTAACAACTTTTACAGCCTCACCATTTACGGTAGTAGCGATTGTATCAACACCCTCAAGGATAGCCGGACGGAAGATTACCTTAGTATCCTCTGTTCCTTCCAAATAATATGCCTCATTTGTATATTCTTGAGCAGAGCCTTCTACGAAATATTTCAAAGAATCCTGAGCATTGAACATGAACATTCTCTCAGCCGGTGCTTCTTCGCCTTCAGCAACCTCAATGCCTTTAGAGATATAGAATGAAGGAGTCTTAGCCTTGCTATCCGCCGTATCCAACCAGAAAATCATGCTTTCCGCAGAAAGGATACCTTCAGTGATACCATTCTTATTCAACTGATAGTTGATAGAACCTAACATATTGTCAAATGATGCGTGACGTGGTTGAGAGGCCAATGACGGGTTGAACGGATTAGCGTCCAAGATCTCAACGTTTGCGTAACCATCATTCAAGTCACTAGCTGCTACATAACGCTTCTTATCATAAGCTACAGTTAAATTTGTGCTATTAACGCTCGCAGTTTTAACCGCAGAAGTATTATCAATTGAAGCAGCATAATCAAGCGTACCCCCAGAAGTCGCAGCTAACGAAACCAAAGAATAACCGCCTGCGGCATTCTTAATGATAGCGAACTCTGTAGCGGCATCCTTTTCTTTATCAGTAGCAGCGGCAGCACCTAAATATCTAGCATCGTCACCCTTAACTTCCGTCGTACGCAAGATATAAGTTGGAACAACCAAAGTATCCTTATCCGCAACTCTTACAACCTCATTCTTATCATTTAAGTAAGCATAAGTATTCGTATTCAAGATGTAATCAGCTACACCTTGCAAAGATTTATCCAAAGTTTCAGCACCTTTTACTCTTTCCGGATAAAGGGTCAACATTGTCGCCTTCTCATCGGTAGAGACCTTCATACTCTTTTTATCATTAGAAAGAACTGCATAAAGAGTCTTGTCACCAAATACGTTCTTACCATTGAATGTCATCTTAAAGCCCTCGGCGATCTGAGTATCCGTGAATACTTTATAACCGTCCGTACGAGTTGTAGCGATCGTGTTGAACTTAACGGAAGTTGTATTCAGTGCTAAATCTTCTGTTACACCTTTGGAAGCTTTTTCATCTCCTTTGATTGTTACTTCTTCTCCATCATAAGTTGCTTTATCTACTTTATAGCCACCTTCTTTTCCATCCGGTTGTAAACGTAATACCAAATCCTCACCTGTCTCACGGTTTGTCAATGTAAAATTATATTTGCCATCAAAACCAGAAACGATCCATTGGGATACCGGCATCGTAAAATCCGCACTATTATAAGCAACCACTCTTAAACCGTCACCTGTAGCAGGATCAACCGTTAAATACTTATGGTACTCTGTTTGAGCGTTTGGCTTACCCTCAGAGCTCTTGTCCTCATCATTACTTGTAAAGTAAATATTTACCACATTCTCAGCGTTCTTCTTCAATAATACAGAAGCGTCAAGATAAGAATTCGCACCCAGTTGCGGATGGATAGGAGTATAGTTCGTTTTTGTACTTCCTGATAATACAGTAGTCACATAAGTCTTCGTATCAGAAACAGAAGGCTTAACCGCAGCTACATTTACATCATAAGATTTCCAAGTATTACCTTCTTTGACAGAAGGTTTCATCGTTAAAATCAACTTACCATCCTCATTAAAGGCATCTTTCAATGAGATCGTAAAGCTTGCGTTTGCACTAGAGTCTTTAGCAGCGACCTCACCTTTCATCCAATACAAAGCGTAACCTTCACCATCTTGTTTACCATTGATGTTGTAACGTTGAGTAGGATCCACGGCTAAGAAAGAGATTTCTTTTGCAGCTGATATGGCAGCTTCATTATTTGTACCATCTTCAACTTCAGCAACAAATGCTTCTACCTTCTTTGCGTCACCTTTCACAAAATAAGTACCTGTCTGGATTTTCGCATCCGCAGCAGTAATATCCGCACTAACAGTTACCGGAGTTACGGAATCAAACAAGTTACCAACCAATTCGCTAGTCGTATAATCGAAGGACAAAGTTGTACCTTTTGAATTGTATTCAGTCAAATACTCATCTCCGATCTCTTTAGCATAAGAGAAGGCCTGTAAATTACGACCAACCTCGCTAGCAGGCAATGCAGCCGTAAACAAGCCTTTAAATTTCAGCTTACCATCTTTTACAATAAACTTCGTGTTGAAGTCTGAAAGATTTTTCGTTGACTGATCTCCGGTAACGGCAGTACCATCGCCCTTTGTTATAACTTGGTATTCCTTACCATCAATAGTTACCCACAACTCGAAAGTACGAGAAGAGTAGTTACGGATCGTAAATTCGGCGGCAGTTTCATTTGTAGCAGAAGCAGTTGTAGCTGTTAAAGAAACAACTTCCTTATCGCCCTTCAATTTTAAGATATCACTACTCGTATACTTTGCATACAAAGTAGTATTTGACGCTCCTAAATAGAATGTCATGCCATTGCCCAAAGCGGTCTCTGTAGTTGTATAAGAAACAACGCTCTTGTCTCCAACAGCGGCATACGCAGCATTAAAAGCAGGTCCACCTAGCAGTAAACCAGCTGTTAACAAGGTAAAAATCCTTTTGTTCATAAATTCAAAATTTAATATTAATAATAGTGTTAATTAAAGTCCATCCCGTCGTTTAGCACCCTTGTTTTACCCGAAAACGACTAGTCTAAACGATCGATTCTTTTAGTCATTTGCAAAGGTACGCGTTTCTTCGATACTTGCAACCCTTCTGAGCTATTTTTTTCACCCCTTATCCTCTTTCTTATCAATCAAATAGGCTATCCGTTACAAAACAGCCGATTCCTTTCACGAACCATTCTTTTTACCCCCTTAAAAAACGCAAGATCTAGACGATCGTTTAGACTAGTCGTTTTATGCCTAATTTGAAGGGGCAAAATATTGAAGAGCTTTTAATTAACACTAGTATTAATATTAATTTTAGAATTATGAACAAAAAGTTTTCTACTCTTGTAGCTGGACTTGCAATGATTTCGGCTGTTGCTTCAGCCCAAATCACCAAAACAGACGGTTACACCATGTTGAAGTCCAGTCCTTCTGATTATTTAGCTGTTTATGGAGCTAAATCGGACTCTGTAGTGGTAAAAACATTTAGCAATTTGGCAACTGCTCCTAAAGCTTCTATTGACTCTGCTATGTGGAAGGTTACTGAAGCTGGAGTTGATGCTACAGGAAACAAGCTTTACAGCTTCACTAACAAAAAGACTGGTGCTGTATTGTCTTTCGCTGCAAAAAAAGATGCTAAACCTAATTTAGCGGCAGGTGTTGACAAGTGGTCTGTAACTACTGACGGCAAGATTTCTGCTTATTATTCTGCGAACGGATCTTTAGGATTGGTTGTGTCTGGAGGTAAGTTATCCTTGGGCATTGCTAGTGCCGCTACAGCATTCACTTCGGAAGTAAATTCGGCTTTGAAGGCTCGTACTTTGGCTGCCTCTGACTTAGGCGATGGTTTCACTGTATTCTCTTTGAACTTTGGAGAGGCTTATCAAGAGAACATCTTTGAGGGCAAAGAATTAGTAGCTACTCAGTTGACTGGTGCTGATGCTGATTATGTACAGTTGCAGGAAGTTGGTGCTGATAAGATCGGTGAAAAGGATGCTTACTTCGGTTTGGATACAACTAAGTACACGATCGCTGGGCAAAAGGATGTATTTGGCTATAAATTCGCAAAAGACTCAACTTGGTTGGATAATGGTTATCATACAGTATTGAATGGTGATTTTCAAAAGTTCAAATTTATTCAAGACTTATCAAACGATAAAGTCGCTGTTTATGTAAAGAATGCACCTGTTTATAATACAACTACTAAGAAATTTGAAGCTGCGCTTACAGGTACTGCTGCTGATGTTCAAGTAGTATATGCTCAGGTAACCAATTCAAAGGTATTGACAGTCTCTAAACTTTCTGGTACTCCTTCTACAATCGAGCAAGGTGTCGCTCCTTCCGTAAAATTAGGTAAGGGCACTCCGGCTACATTGCCTACTGGTGATGGTGTTTACTTCATCAAGGTTAAATCTGGTGATGAGTTTAAGTATGTTTATGCTACGGCTAGTGGATTGGAATTGAAGAAGGATGCTCCTAATGCATATAACCCTGCTGGTCAGTTCTATGTAGTTGCTAAGGGTGGTAAATACCAATTCGTTGAACGTAACTTCAACCAAGGTCTTACAACTGCTGCCGCTCAGATCTATAAGGTAACAGGTAAAGACGCTTACAGAGTGGATGCTGTAAATAGCGCTGCTTCTGCAAGTTTAGCGGCTGGTACTGAATTCTATTTCGAATATCAGAAAGATATCAAAGCCGGTGGCAAGGAATACAACTATATGGCTACGAAGTATTTGGACAAGGTAGCTGTTGATAACTTCGCTTATACATTGAACTTGATCTCCGGTACGGAGGGTGTTGATGATTTGTATACAATCGTTGACGGCGTATTGAAGGTTAAGAAAACTACAGCCGAAGACGCTGCTAAATTCAAGGTTGAAGTAATTAAAGATAAAACGGGTAAGGTCTGGACTAGCAATGCTGATGAACACAAAGCTGGTGTAGGTGCTATCGCTTTAGGTGATACTTTAGCTACGGCTACTTATAAACTTTACAAGCAATATACAAAAGAGTATGTTGTAGCTAAGGATAATGAATTTAAGTTGGCAAAAGAAGATAATACAGCTACTCCTGCAGTTGCTGGTTCTGAGTTCACATTCAAAACAGCTAAGGGCAATGGTTATTTATTGTCTACAGGTGATAAGATTGTGGTATTGGATGTTAATACTGGTAAGTTGATCTCTGCTGCAGCTTCAGCTGTAAATAACAACTATTTTGACTTGGTAGTAGAGCCATCTCCGGACTACGCTACATTGAATGCTCCTTCTCACATGTTGGTTAAATCTGCCGAGGCTGATGGTAAAGCTCTTTCCATGAATCCTAAGTCTTTGTTTGCGGAGGTTAAGTTGGCAGGTCAAGAAGAATATATCGACAGCTTGTTTGGTTTGTGGATTGATACTGCTTGTGTAAAAGATGTAACTAGACCTACTTATTACATCACAACAGGTAATGGGTTAGACTCTGCTGCTATCGCTGATGGTTACAGATATTTCTTGGTAAATCCTCAAGATTCTGTTTATTCTGCGGTTAAGGGTGATGATGATAAATATACATCTAAGACAAATGAAGGTAGCGCTTATTGGAATGCTACAGAAGGTTTGGTGAAAGCAGCTTTTGTTAAAGCTATCGTTTATGGTGAGGATTCTTTAGCTATTGTTCGTGAAAAAGCAACTGCTGTTGATACCTTGAAGACTATGTCTGTAAATCCGGCTGCAATGGCATTTGTTACAACTGCAAATAATACATTGAAGATCGAGAATAAGACAACAAAGGAGATTGCAAACGAAGATGATGCAACTAAGACTGATCGTGAAGATGTAACTTCTTATTTGAAAGTTATCAACAATGTATTAGTTTGGACGGATAATCGTGACGAGGCTCATGAGTTCGTTGCTGAGGCTACGACATTACACCCGACATCCAACGATAACGTTGAAGAAGGAGCTTCTGCTATCTCTGTTGTCGCTAACGCTGGAACTGTAACAATCCAAGGTGCCGCTGGCAAGTCTGTTGTTATCTCTAACATCTTAGGTAAGGTGGTTGCTGAGACAGTTCTTTCATCTGATAACGCTACAATCGCTGTACCGGCAGGTATCGTAGCTGTAGCTGTAGAGGGTGAGGCTGCTGTTAAGGTGGTTGTTAAATAATTATTTTATTCGAAATGATACAGTAGAGGCGGGCACGTCCCGTCTCTATCTAAATATATTTAATTAAATAATTTCCACGCAACAAAGTATCCCGTGATGGGGGAACGTGTGGTTAATACTAAAGTAAAAAAGTTCTTCCGATAGTATTTCCGTGAGGAAGGAAACCGGATAAAAAATTGCTCCCGGCGATATTCGTATCGTCGGGACTTTTTTATGGTTCGGAAAGCTTTTACATAAATAAATGCGTATATTGCGGCAAGCTTATAATTTTAGAGTTTATGGAATATACCTTACTGATACTTCTATTACTGATCATGATTTGGATAAACTTGCGTAATAAGATATCCAAATCACAAGAGAAAACGGAGGAATTGTTGAAAGAGATCGCTGCCTTGCGTAAACGTTTGGAGAATAGTCCGGAAGTTGTGGACGAGATAAAGGAACCGGAGCCTGAGATCTTGAAAGAGCCGGAAGTTTTCGTACAACCTGAACCGGTAAGGGCGATTGTCGAACCTGCTAAAAATCCTCAACCCCAGAAGGTGCGGAAACCTGTCAATTATGAGAAATATATCGGTGAGAACTTATTCGGTAAAATTGGTATCCTGATACTCGTCTTGGGTATGGGGCTTTTCGTGAAGTATGCGATAGATAAGGAATGGATAAACGAGACCTTGCGTACGATCCTTGGCTTTGGGATGGGCGGATTACTTCTATTCGTGGCTTGGCGTTTGAAGGATTCCTATCGTACTTTTAGCTCTTTGCTGGCGGGAGGCGCTTTCGCAATCTTCTATGTAACGGTGGCGATCGCCTATCATTATTACGGGCTGTTTAGCCAAACGGTCGCTTTTATTCTGCTTGTGCTGTTTACCGGATTTATGTCGTCTTTATCTATACTCTATAATCGTAGGGAACTGGCGATTATCGCTTTGGTGGGTGGATTTATCGCTCCATTCTTAGTGGGTAGCGGAGATGGAAGTTATTGGGTGCTGTTTACCTATGTCATGATCTTGGACCTAGGAATGTTCGGGCTATCTATCTATAAGAAGTGGGGGGAATTGCCTGTAATTTGTTTTGCCTTGACTTGGATCGTCTTTGCGGGTTATACGTATGCTGCGGATCTGGATTTGATGGGAAGTGTCCAATTAACACATTTACTTATTTTCTCTATCGCCTTCTATTTGATCTTCTTATTATCGGTCGCTTCCATCGTACGAATCAATATCCGGGGGATCAATCAATATTTATTAGGAGTGATCGGATTGAACAATTTTGTATTCCTGTTCTTTGCCCTTTGTCTCCTGCAGAATATGGAGCTTGAGCGGAATTGCAAAGGTCTGGTAACCCTTTTTGTTGCGGCTATTAACTTCGCTCTTTTCTTTTGGATCAAACGGAAAGGGGAACCTTTCACTTTCTTGATGCATACGTTATTGGGTATCGCTCTTACGTTCGTATCGGTGACGATCCCGATCCAACTGGAAGGGACCTTTATTACCTTGTTTTGGGCTTCAGAGGTAATGATTATTCTCTGGTTCTATAGTCGTTTCCGTCTGCGGGTTTACGAGATATTCGCTTGGGTACTTCCGGTCTTGACGCTGGGCTCTTACGGAATGGATGTCTTCCACGGATGTATGGAGGCTCGGTACGGAGATTCTTCCCTATTTATAAATGGCTTGTTCGCTACCGGTATTTTTACGGGGTTATCGTATTGGGTAGACGCTTGGTTGGTACGTCCGACAAGGATATCTACGAAAGGGCCTCTCTTGACGGGATGTGTCGTATTATATATAGCCTTTGTTTTCGATTTCTATTCATATGTAGATCCTTCGATCGTGTCCTTTAGCTATATCGAGACATTTACGGTGGCGGTTTTATTTGCTGCGAATGTTTTATTAGGGAAAAGCTATTTGCCTGTGTCAAGAAATGCGGGGGGATACGGACTACTCTTGGGGCTATCTTTATCCCTGTTCGGAGGAATGTCTTTGTGGGTCGGGTATGATGATCTCTTTATTCCCCGGTTCCTGCTATGGGTTTCCTTGCTTTTAATCGGGGGGCATATTTTTGTCTTGGGGCGGTACTATTATAAGTCATTTGACGCAAGAGAAAAGCGTACGCATGGGATGACCTTATATATTTGTTTGCTGTCTACGATATTACTGGCCGTGGGAACGAATAATTTGTTGAATCAGTTGGGCTTGCCGGATGAATTAAGCGCAGGCTTCTCTATCTCGTTGAGTCTTGCCGGCTTTATGCAAATGGCGGTGGGAATGCGATTGCACCTGAAGGTTGTCCGGATGATTAGTTTGGCCACTTTCTCGATCGTATTGCTAAAGTTGGTGTTGGTAGATCTGTGGCTCTTGCCTACGATCGGGAAAGTGGTCGTCTTTATAATCTTGGGAGTTATCTTATTGGTTCTCTCCTTCTTGTATCAGAAGTTGAAAACCGTCTTGTTCGATGATAGCTTATAGGATATCCGCTAGTTTCTCCAGCCCCATGCTATGAGAGCCTTTGATCAAGATATGATAGCCCTTTAACGGCTGTTTCCGAAGCTCTTCCACCATTGCCTCCGTGGTAGCGAAGGGGGAGAACTCTTTGCCTACCTTAGAGAAATGCTCGCCGCAGAGGAACACCTTGTCGAACTGGCCTTTCTTGATCTGTTCGACAACCTCCGCGTGTAATTCGTCGCTAGTTGGTCCAAGCTCGCGCATATCTCCAAGGATGATGGCTTTAGGCTGTACGGGCATGGTGATGAAATTGTCCAGAGCTACTTTCATGCTACTCGGATTCGCATTGTAAGCATCGATAATCAATTCGTTATTCTCGGTTTTCTTGAATTGGGAACGGTTATTGGTTGGCTCGTAAGCGGCGATAGCACGGCTGATACGCTCTGCCGGGATCTTGAAGAAGCGGCCTACGGCGACGGCGGCCAATACATTATCTAGGTTATAACTACCGATCATATGTGTTTCGACGGTATGCAACTTTCCTTGTTGCTTCCAATTGAACACTAAGAAAGGATCGCAACTGACTACCTGTCCGGACGCGAAAGCATCATCCCCGTTTCCATATGTGATTTGTTCGATGCCTTTGGCGATAGACTGAAGGTACTCGTTCTCTTTCTTGATAAATATCTTGCCTTTGGAGCGACGGATATAATCATATAACTCCCCTTTTGTCCGGATCACACCCTCGAAAGAACCGAAGCCTTCCAGATGGGCACGGCCTACGTTCGTGATGATGCCATAGTTAGGATGGACGATATCCACTAATTCCTTGATGTCTCCCGGATGGCTGGCGCCCATCTCGATAACCGCCATCTCATGGTCATGAGTCAATCGGAGCAAGGTCAAGGGAACGCCAATATGATTATTGAAATTACCTTCGGTATATAGCAAATTGAATTTCGTTGAGAGTACGGCAGCCAATAACTCTTTGGTCGTGGTCTTGCCATTCGTTCCGGTAATCCCGATGATCGGCAACCCCAGTACCTTGCGGTGATGGTGCGCTAATTGTTGCAAGGTCTTCAGCACGTTATCAACAAGGATCGTGCGTTCGCCTATATAATAATCGGGATTGTCTATGACGGCATAGACACAGCCGGATGCCAAGGCTTTCCCTGCATATTGATTTCCATCGAATTTATCGCCTTTTAAGGCGAAGAAGATAGAACCCTTCGGACAGTTCCGGCTATCTGTCGTTATTTGAGGGTTATGTATAAATAAATCATAGAGGTCGATAATACTCATGACTGTATCGCGTTAAATATTTATTCCTGTCTAATTCGGGGCAAATGTAGCAATTAAATAAAGAATGAAGAATCTAGAAGGAGATTTTAAGAGAGAAACCTGTATCTTTGCTGGAAATAAGGAAAGATCATGTTAGATAAAACGCTCAATATTAGAGGGACACTCACTTCTTTAGCGACGCCGTTGGTGATGGGAATCTTGAATATTACCCCTGATTCTTTTTATGCGGGCAGCCGCAAACAGACCGAGACCGCTATCGAGGACCGTATCCGGGAAATCTTATCGGAGGGAGGAGATTGGATAGATATCGGTGGTTATTCATCCCGTCCGGATGCCGCTGAGGTTACGCCGGAGGAAGAGATGCGCCGTTTGGAGTTTGCCTTACATATATTAAATAAGCATTACCCGGATATCCCGGTGTCCGTAGATACGTTTCGTGCGGGGATTGCGCGTCGTTGCGTAGAGGAATATGGAGCAGCTATCATTAACGATATCTCCGGCGGTGAGTTGGATGCGGATATGTTCCAAACGGTAGCGGATTTGAAGGTGCCTTATATCATGATGCATATGCGTGGAACCCCTCAAACTAGGCAGAGGCATACTGATTACCCGGATATGATGGAGGAGATCATGCTGTACTTTTCCCGGAAGGTACGCCAGCTTCGGCTTTTAGGGGTGAATGATATCATTCTCGATCCCGGCTTTGGTTTTAGTAAGACGTTGGAGCAGAATTACCAATTGATGAGCCATTTAAAGGAGTTCTCTATTTTTGAGTTGCCTTTATTAGTTGGAGTCTCCCGTAAAAGCATGATTTATAAATTACTGGGTGGAACCCCTGCGGATAGCCTGAACGGAACGACTGTATTGAATACGTACGCTCTCTTGAACGGCGCTAATATCCTTCGTGTACATGACGTGCGGGAAGCAGTGGAAGCCATTCGCGTCATAGGTCAAATGACCAACAAATAATTTTCAATTTTCAACTTTCAATTCTCAATTAACTATGTGGATGCATTTCGGTATAAAAGACTTGATTGACGTATTGCTGGTGGCTTTCTTCCTGTACCAGACCTATAAGTTGATGAAAAGCTCGGGCACATTGGCTATATTCAGTGGGGTCGTATCATTCATCGTCGTATGGATCTTGATCTCGCAGGTATTGGAGATGCGGTTGATGGGAGCCATCTTGGATAAGTTTATTAGCGTAGGTTTCGTGGTTTTGGTAATCCTCTTCCAAGACGAGATCCGCCGTTTCCTGTTGGCGTTAGGTTCGCACCGGGGCTGGAAATTCCTAGGGAAACTTTTTTCCAAGCGAGGAGGCGATCCGGAGAAAGAAGGGAAATTTGTCGCCCCTGTTGTCTTGGCCTGTATGAATATGGCCCGGAAAAAGACGGGTGCCTTGATCGTGATCCAGCAAGATATGGACTTGACGATCTATGAGCATACGGGCGAGATGTTCAACGCCGATGTAAATGCCCGCTTGATCGAGAATATATTCTTTAAGAACAGCCCGTTGCATGATGGTGCCATGATCATAGCCGATAACCGGATCAAGGCGGCCGGTTGTATCTTGCCGGTCGCCCAGAACGCCACCCTTCCCAAGGATATGGGATTGCGCCATCGTTCCGGTTTAGGGATGTCATTGGAGACAGATGCGCTGGTTATTATTGTCTCGGAGGAGAGAGGAAAGATCTCCGTGGCCCATAAAGGCAAGCTAAGTGTGAATGTGACAGCGGAAGAACTGCAACAAATACTCTCCGGTGAGCGGGAAGTGACGAATTACTGTTAAAAGATCTGAAACTGGTATCTCTACCTGTAATTCTTTTGCCTATTTTGTAAACTCTATATTGCATTATGCCTAATTTTGTAGCCGGATTACGAGTACAATTATTAAATAATATAAAATATCTTCCGCTATGGATTTAATGCAAGACATTATTGCGCGCGCTAAAGCTGACAAGCAGCGTATTGTTCTTCCCGAAGGTACCGAGGAAAGAACTCTTAAAGCTGCCGACCGATTACTGGCCGACGGTGTAGCAGACATTATCTTAATTGGAAACCCCGCTGAGATCAAGGAGTTGGCGGCTGGTTTTGGGTTGAACCACATCGGTGAGGCAACCCTTGTCGATCCGAAAAATCACGAGAAGAAAGCCGCGTACGCAGACTTGCTTTTCCAACTTCGCCAAAAGAAGGGTATGACTCCCGAGAAGGCTGCGGTTCTAGTTGAAGATCCTTTGTTCTTGGCTTGTTTGATGATCAAGGCGGGTGACGCTGACGGCGAGATCGCCGGCGCTGAGAATACGACGGGTAATGTATTGCGTCCTGCTTTGCAAATTATCAAGACGGCTCCGGGCATGAAGTGTGTTTCCGGTGCGTTCCTTATGTTCACGCAGACTCCTCAATATGGGGATAATGGTATTTTGGTATTCGCTGATTGCGCGGTTATGCCAAACCCGAACGCAGAAGAGTTGGCCAGCATCGCTGTAGCTACCGCCGCTACGGCTCGTAATATCGTAGGCGTTGAGCCTCGTGTGGCTATGTTGAGCTTCTCTACGAAGGGTAGCGCTTCTCACGAGATGGTGGACAAGGTAGTGGAGGCTACTCGCTTGGCTAAGGAAATGGCTCCAGACTTGAAGATCGACGGAGAGTTGCAGGCCGACGCCGCTTTGGTTGAGGCTGTAGGTAGCAAGAAAGCTCCGGGTAGCGAGATCGCCGGTAAAGCGAATGTTTTGGTATTCCCGACTTTGGAGGTGGGTAATATCGCTTATAAGCTGGTTCAACGTTTGGGTGGCGCTGAGGCTGTAGGTCCTATCCTTCAAGGTATGGCCGCTCCGGTGAACGACTTGTCTCGCGGTTGTTCCGTAGACGATATTTATAAGATGGTAGCGATCGCTTGTAATCAATCCATCGGTTTGAAATCTGCAAAATAATAGATAATCCTAACGACTTAATAATATGAAGATTCTAGTATTGAACTGCGGTAGTAGTTCTATCAAATATAAGTTATTCGATATGACCTCCGGTGAGGTTATGGCTCAAGGTGGTATCGAGAAAATCGGTTTGCCGGGCGCGTTCCTGAAATTGACGGATAAGGAGGGCAAGAAGGTGGTTATCGAGAGAGAGATTCCCGGCCATCAACAAGGCATCGAGTTTATCTTGAGCGTATTGACCGACGCAACTTATGGTTGTATCAAGGACTATAAGGAGATCGACGCTGTTGGTCATCGTTTGGTACATGGTGGCGAGGAGTTCGCTTCTAGCGTATTGATCAATCAGGATGTAATCAATAAGGTAATCGAGTGCTCTGATCTGGCTCCGCTTCATAACCCGGCTAACTTGAAGGGTGTTCGGGCGATGGAGGCTTTGATCCCGGGTATTCCTCAAGTAGCGGTGTTTGATACGGCTTTCCACCAGACCATGCCGGATTATGCGTATATGTACGGTTTGCCTTACGAGATGTACAAGAAATATGGCGTACGTCGTTATGGCTTCCACGGAACCAGTCATCGATATGTATCCCGTCGTGCTTGCGAGATTTTAGGTGTTCCTTATGAGGATCAGAAGATTATCACGGCTCACGTAGGTAACGGTGGTTCTATCACCGCTATCAAGAATGGTAAGAGCGTGGATACTTCCATGGGCTTGACTCCGGTTGAGGGTCTGTTGATGGGTACTCGTTGCGGCGACGTGGATGCGGGTGCTTTGTCTTTCATCATGGATAAGGAAGGCATGGATGGTGCCGGCCTTTCCGACTTGATCAATAAGAGAAGTGGTGTTGCCGGTCTTTCCGGTATCTCTTCTGATATGCGTGAGATCGAGGCTGCCGTAGCTGCCGGAAATCCGCGTGCGATCATGACCTTGAACGTATATAACTACCGCATCAAGAAATATATCGGCGCTTATGCCGCCGCTATGGGTGGTTGTGATATCTTGGTTTGGACCGGTGGTGTCGGCGAGAACCAATGGGCGACCCGTCGTGCGGTTTGCGAGAACATGGAATACATGGGCATGAAGATCGATGTTGAGAAGAACGAGGGTATGCGTGGCGAGGAGATGGTAATCAGCACTCCGGACAGTAAGGTGACTATCATCGTCGTTCCTACGGATGAGGAATTCATGATCGCCGCCGATACCTTGGAGATCTTAGATAAAAAGTAACCAGTAACGTTTCATATAATTTTAGCTAATCCTCGCAGCTTACAAAACACGGGATTAGTGTTTAGATCGCCCCGACACCGGTTGGGGCGATCTTTTTTATTTATTGTTGTATACTATAAGATTAATTCCTAATTTTGTAAAAATGATTCATTATGAGGTCTGCGGCAGAATATAAAGAGATATTGGCTAGATTCAAGAAAGAGTTTGGTGCTCAGTTCGGGATTAAGGAACTGGGGATATTTGGTTCAGTGGCTAGAGGTGAACATAGGGAGGATAGTGACTTAGACGTATTTGTGTCATTAGAGAAAGTCGAGCCTTTTATTATCTTCGATCTAAAAGAGCTTTTGGAGTCTTTGTGTAAATGTAAGGTGGATTTAGTCCGATTAAGAGACTCTTTACGGCCTGCGCTAAAAAATAATATTCTTAAAGACGGAATCTATGTTTGATAAGAATCGAATTATAGACCGTTGCGAACAAGTTGTCGAGTCAATAGATTTGATACTTCATTGGAGTGAGGCTATCAATACTCCGGAAGAGTTTTTATTGTCTCCTGATAGTGTTTTGGTATTTGACGGATGTGTCATGCGTCTTCAAATTATAGGGGAGAGCATTAAAAAGATAGATGATCAAACAAATGGTGAACTATTGTTGAGTTTCCCAGATGTTCCTTGGCGAAAGATTATAGGACTAAGGAATATTATTTCACATGAATATTCTAGTATTGATGAGGCTATTATATTTGCGATTATCAAACAAAGTCTTCTTCCTTTGAAATCGAATGTCTTGCGAATTATCACAAGCCTTCAATAAATCATTACTTTTGCGGAATTACATATTAAATATATACAAAACATGGCTCAATACAAACGTATCTTATTAAAATTAAGCGGGGAGTCGCTGATGGGTGGTAAACAATATGGGATCGATGAGGTTCGCTTGAATGAATATGCGGCACAGATCAAGGAGATCGCCGAGATGGGTGTACAGATCGGTATCGTGATCGGTGGCGGTAATATTTTCCGCGGGTTGAGCGGCGCTTCCAAAGGTTTCGATCGGGTAAAAGGAGACCAGATGGGTATGCTGGCAACGGTGATCAATAGCTTGGCGCTTAGCTCCGCTTTGGTCGCTCAAGGCGTGAAGGCGAAGGTACTGACGGCTATCCGTATGGAACCGATCGGCGAGTTCTATAATAAATGGCGTGCGATCGAGTTGCTGGAACAAGGCAACGTGGTAATCATGTCTGGCGGTACGGGTAATCCGTTCTTTACTACGGATACCGGATCTTCCTTGAGAGGCATCGAGATCGAGGCGGATGTCATGCTGAAAGGTACCCGTGTGGACGGTATTTACACCGCTGATCCGGAGAAAGATCCTACGGCTACCAAGTTCTCCGATATTACGTATGATGAGATCTATACCCGGGGCCTGAAGGTGATGGACTTGACCGCTACCACGATGTGTAAAGAGAACAACCTCCCGATCATCGTATTCGATATGGACACCAACGGCAACTTGAAGAAAGTGATGAGCGGAGAGAATATCGGGACACTGGTGCATAATTAGTGCCATTAACCGATGACATGGCAGTGCCATGCTGATGGCATAGTTGTGCCACTGGTTATGGCACTGTCGTGCCACAGGCATGGCAAGGTTGTGCCAGCCCTGTGGCAAATACGTTAGACCTTTATTCTTGTATATGAAGCATCCCTTTTTACTAGTATGGTTAACCTTGATCGTATTGTGTGGTTGTACGAGCTCGGGGAAACAGAAGAGGCACGTTATTGGCCTCTCCCAATGTATGTTGGACGATGCTTGGCGGGAAGCTATGATTAACGATATGCGTATCGAAGCCTCTAACTATGATGATGTGGAAATTATTATAAAGGACGCGCAAAACAATAACGAGACACAAATACAACAAATACGAGACTTGATCCGCCAAAAGGTGGATGTCTTGATCATCTCCCCCTATCAATCCGAGCCGATCACGGCAGTTGCCGAGGAAGCGTACCGTGCTGGAATCCCGACGATCATTACAGATCGCAAGGTAAATACCGATCAATACACCTCTTTTGTCGGGGCGAACAATTATGAGATCGGACTAGCGGCAGGCAATTACGCCGCCCATTATCTTCCCCCGAACGCTATTATCTTAGAGATATGGGGACTCACGCAAACCTCCCCGGCGCAAGAGCGACATAAAGGTTTTGTCGATGCCTTGCGAGAAAGGGAGGATCTTTCTTTCCGTAAGATAGAAGGACAATGGTTGGTCGATACGGCCCGGATGGAGCTTCGGAAGTTAGAGCATCCCGAGCAGATAGATTTCGTTTACGCCCATAACGACATGATGGCCATAGCCGCCCGGGAATACTTTATGGCATGGGATTCCATCCGAGGACGGGATTTGCGGATTATCGGCGTGGATGCCGTGGCGGGTGCCGGTCTGGAAGCCGTGGAAGATGGACGGATCAACGCCTCTTTCCTCTATCCGACAGGAGGGGAGCAAGTGATTCGCACGGCTATGCGTATCATTCAAGGGGAGCCGGTGGATAAGTTTATCCCTCTTCGTACGGCTCCGGTAGATCATCAGTCTGCCCGCACCTTATTGTTGCAAGCGGACCAACTCCAGAAATATAAGCAACGTATCGAGGCGCAGCGTTCCCGCATCGACGGTTTGTCCGACCGGTTTTATTTCCTGCGAAACTCTTTAGGGGTGATCTCCTTATTGATGATCGGTTTTATCGCCCTTTCCATTTACGCCTTTTACATAAACCGGAAGATGAGGCAAGCGAATCGTAAGCTAATCTCCTTGAACGCGGAGATGAAAGAGGTGACGGCGCAGAAACTCCAATTCTTTACGAATGTCTCCCACGAGGTACGTACGCCCTTGACCTTGATTCTCGCCCCTTTGGATCGCTTGATTGTCTCGTTGCGGGAATCTCCTTACGCCTCGGATCTAAGACTGATCCAGAAGAACGCCAACCGTTTGTTGCGTGTGATCAACCAAATATTGGATTTCCGGAAGGTGGAAGGCAAGCAAGAGAAACTAGCGGTACGGGAAATCGATTTGGTTCCTTTCGTTGGCGAGATCAAATCTTATTTTGACAGTATGGCCTCGGTACGTGTGATCTCCTATACGTTCACTTCTTCGATAAAACAATGTACGCTATGGATCGACCCGGACTTATTGGAGAGAGTATTTTTCAATCTTCTCTCGAACGCTTTTAAGTTTACGCCGGAGGGAGGTAGCGTGCGAATAGAGCTGACGGAAGAGGGAGATCGGGTCTTTATACAGGTTATCGATACGGGAAGTGGCATCCGTCCCGCTAACCTTCCGCATCTGTTTGACCGTTTCTATACGGAGGATCGGTCGATGGGAACCGGGATCGGATTGCATTTGGTAAAGGAGTATATACATATGCACGGAGGGGAGATCCATGTGGAGAGCGAGCCGGGGCAAAGGACTACCTTTACGGTCTGCCTACGGAAAGGAAAGGCGCATTTCGAGGATAGCGACCTGATGGAAACGTCCGTATCCCATCAAGCCTACGAAGCCTCCCGGTTGGACGATTCGGAAACCAAGGAGATACTTTCCAAGACCTATCCTTATACGATACTGATCACCGAGGATGATGATGAGGTTCGCTGCTTTTTGGAACGTGAGCTTAGCCTTCATTTCAAGATCCGGACGGCCGCGAACGGGAAAGATGCCTTGCGGGTATTGGAAGAGGAGGAGATATCATTGGTAGTAAGCGATGTGATGATGCCGGAGATGAATGGTTTCGAACTTTGCCGGACGATCAAGTCGCAACTTCCCTTTAGCCATATCCCGGTGATCTTATTGACCGCCTTGACCGATGAGCGTCAACGGATTTTCGGAATAACCGGCGGGGCGGACGATTATATACAGAAGCCTTTCCATACGGATTACGTGAAGATCAAGATTATCCACCTATTGCAAGAGCGCCAGAAGTTACGGGAACGTTTGTTGGAGAAGCTGCGGGATAATAAGCTCCTTCTGTCCGAGCCGGAAAAGGTGGAGAGTATCGATGATGCCTTCTTGCGTAAGTTCGCGGAACAGATCGAGGCGGTTTATGCGGACCCCGAATATAATGTGGAGAAACTAAGCGAGACCTTGGGATTATCCCGGGGGCACCTTCACCGGAAGATCAAGGAGCTTACCGGAACCGCACCCGTCGAGTTCTTGCGTACCTATCGCTTGAATAAGGCGACCCAGTTGTTGAGGCAGAACGCGTATACGGTGAGTGAGGTCGCTTACCGAACCGGTTTCTCCTCGCCCGCTTACTTCTCTAAATGTTTCAAGGCGGTCTACGGGGTTACGCCTACCGAGTATCAATAACATTTGTACGATCTTTATCACAAATGTCATATCTCCTCATCTTTAGGGGATAAGTGTTTTTCTATCCGGAAGAATCCTATTAATTTTGGCGGAGAATCAAACTGTATTATCCTTTAATCCGTTCGTTTATGAAACAACAAACAAAGAGACTTCTTAAGAGTTTATGTATGGCTGTCGTTGTCGTTTTATTAAGTGCTGTCGATCCGTTGGCCGGATATGCGACAGAACGTACTATAGATATAAAGCATCTGGGCGAAGGACAAAGCATTGTCCGTGTGGATGCGCAAGCCAAGTATTTGTTGCTTCCGGTCGAGGAGTCCTCGCCGGAATCCAAGTTATATATGATTGTCGATAATGACGTGGTACGGACTTTCAATGTTCGTTTGGCGGTGAATAAGGTGGATTATTTCGTTCCGGTAGATCTATCAGGGTATGCGGATAAGCATATCTCCTTCAACTTCCAGCTTGCCCCGGAATCGGCTCTTTGCTGGAAAGAGATGAAGCTATCCGATCAGTTTGATTCGTCTAACCGGGAGAAATTCCGTCCGGCCTATCATTTCTCGCCGGCTTGGGGATGGATGAATGATCCGAACGGCATGGTATACAAGGATGGTGAGTATCATTTGTTCTATCAATACAATCCGTATGGCTCGATGTGGGGGAATATGCACTGGGGGCATGCGATCAGCAAGGACTTGATTCATTGGGAGCATCAACCGGTGGCGATCGCTCCGGATGCCTTGGGTACGATCTTCAGCGGTAGCTGTGTGGTGGATAAGGATAATACCGCCGGTTTTGGCGCTGGCGCTATCGTGGCTTTCTATACCTCGGCTAGCGACCGGCAAGTGCAGAGTATGGCCTATAGCTTGGACAACGGCCGGACGTTCAGGAAATATGACCGGAATCCGATCCTTACTTCTACGCAACGTGATTTCCGTGACCCGAAAGTCTTCTGGCATAAGGAATCCAATAAATGGATCATGGTACTCGCCGTAGGGCAGGAGATGCAACTCTATTCTTCTCCCAATTTGAAGGACTGGACGTATGAGAGCAGTTTCGGAGAAGGACAAGGAGCGCATGCGGGCGTTTGGGAATGCCCGGACTTGATCGAGCTTCCGGTGAAGGGTACGGAATTGAAGAAGTGGGTCTTGATCTGTAATATCAACCCCGGCGGTCCGTTTGGCGGCTCCGCTACCCAATATTTCGTAGGTACGTTCGATGGGAAACAGTTCGTGAATGAATCTCCGGCCTTGACCAAATGGATGGATTACGGCAAGGATCATTACGCTACGGTAACTTGGAGTAACGCTCCGGAGGACCGGAAGATCGCCTTGGCTTGGATGAGCAATTGGGAGTATGCGAATAACGTGCCGACCTCGCAATACCGGAGTGCGAACTCGGTTCCTCGCGACTTGGCTCTTTATACGAAAAACGGGCAGACGTACTTGAGCAGCACCCCGTCTCCCGAGGTGTTGAAGTTGAGAGGGAAAGCCCAGAAGAAAGGTTCCTTCAAGGTAGACCGTTCCCATGAGGTCAATCCGATACTTTCCGATCATACGGGAACCTATGAGATCGAGATCAAGTTTAAGAATAACGGAGCCGATATCATGAGCTTCCAGTTGTTTAACTCGAAAGGCGAGGAAGTGGAGATGTATTATAATCTTCTGGATAATACGTTCACGATGGATCGCCGTAACAGCGGGGCTACGGATTTTAGCAAGACATTCGCCACGGCTACCTCGGCCCCGATCTCCGCCGCTAAGGAATATACCTTACGCTTGTTGGTAGACAATTGTAGCATAGAGGCCTTCGACGGGAATGGAGAGTTTGTCATGACCAACCTAGTCTTCCCGGAAGAGCCGTATAATCGCATTAGTTTCAATGCGAAGGGAGGAGCGTTTACGGTTACGTCATTAACCATTTATCCCTTCAAATAATTAAAAACAAAATATATCATGGAAAAGAGTAAACCTGTAGTAGTAGGCATTGGTGAATTATTGTGGGATGTTTTCCCGGAAGTGAAGAAAGCCGGTGGAGCGCCGATTAATTTTGTGTATCACGCTACCCAATTAGGAGCGGGAGGTTATGCGATCAGTGCCGTGGGCAACGACGTGTTCGGAACCGAGATTATTCAGGAATTGGATAAGAACGGTATCGATAGTAATTATATCAGTACGGTGGAATATCCGACCGGAAGCGTGATGGTAGAGCTAAAGAACGGCATCCCTTCCTATACGATCATCGAAGGTGTGGCATGGGATCATATCCCTCTTACCCAAGCGTCTATCGATTTGATGAAACGTGCGGACGCCGTATGCTTCGGAACATTGGCGCAACGTGCCGCGGAATCTCGTGAGACGCTTCGTACCTTACTTTCTTATATGCCTAGTCATGCCTTGCGCTTTTTCGATATCAATATCCGTCA
Organism: Parabacteroides sp. KHUB-02; assembly: GCF_056640955.1. Taxonomy (NCBI): domain Bacteria; kingdom Pseudomonadati; phylum Bacteroidota; class Bacteroidia; order Bacteroidales; family Tannerellaceae; genus Parabacteroides; species Parabacteroides sp. KHUB-02. Next base: position 4,229,187 of record NZ_JBWQEV010000001.1, read on the forward strand.
GCATTTCTATTCGAAGGAGCTGATCGAATCGTTGCTCGAATTGGCGAACGTATTCAAGATCAATGATGAGGAATTGGAAATGCTTCGCCCGATGTTTGGTCTGGAAGGCACGATAGAGGATATGTGTCGCTGGTTCATGAAGAAATATGGTTTGCGCTATTTGGTACTTACGGCCGGGGCGGAGTATAGTACGATCTTTTCCGAGGAGGAGGTCTCTACGATTCCTACCCCGAAGGTACAGGTGGTAGATACGGTAGGCGCCGGCGATTCTTTCTCCGGGGCGTTTATTTCATCGATCTTAACCGGAAAACCTTTACGTGAGGCACATGAGAAAGCGGTAAAAGTAGCCGCTTATGTTTGTACGCAGAGTGGCGCATGGCCTGCTTACCCTAAAGATTTATAAGCCATGAGCGAGAAGACTTCATCCTTGAAATTGATTCCCGTGATGTTGGCGTTCTTCGCCATGGGATTCGTGGACTTAGTGGGAATCGCCTCTAATTACCTGAAAGCGGATTTAGGCTTGAGTGATTCGGAGGCGAATATCTTCCCGTCGCTTGTGTTCTTCTGGTTCTTGATCTTCTCCGTCCCGACGGGGATGTTGATGAACCGTATCGGGCGGAAAAAGACCGTGTTATTGAGCTTGATCGTAACGTTTCTTTCACTGGTGATCCCGATCTTCGACGACGCATATATGGTCATGTTGATATCCTTCTCCCTGTTGGGTATCGGCAACGCTTTGATGCAGACTTCCTTGAACCCGTTATTATCGAATATCGTAAGCGGGGATAAGCTAGCTAGTTCCTTGACGTTTGGCCAGTTCGTGAAGGCGATCGCCTCCTTCTTGGCGCCTTATATCGCCATGTGGGGTGCTACCCAAGCGATACCGTCGATGGGACTCGGTTGGCGTGTCCTTTTCCCGGTCTATATGGTGATCGCCGTGATCGCTATCCTGCTATTGGGAACTACCTCTATCCGTGAGACCAAAGAGGAGGGGCGGCCCTCTACCTTTGGCGAATGTCTGGCTTTGCTGGGCAAGCCTTTTATCCTGCTTTGCTTTATCGGTATCATGTGCCATGTGGGGATCGATGTAGGGACGAATACGACCGCCCCGAAGATCTTGATGGAACGTCTAGGCATGACGTTGGCCGACGCAGGCTTCGCCACGAGCCTGTATTTCATCTTCCGTACGGCGGGATGCTTCTCCGGGGCTTTTATCTTGCGAAAAGTCTCTCCGAAAGGATTCTTTGCCTTTAGTGTTTTCTTGATGTTATTGGCGATGATCGGTCTGCTGTTCTTCCATTCGAAAGAGATCATCTATGCTTGTATCGCCTTGATCGGCTTTGGAAACTCGAACGTCTTCTCCATTATTTTCGCCCAAGCCCTGCTTTCTATGCCGAATAAGCAGAATGAGGTGTCCGGCTTGATGATTATGGGACTGTTTGGCGGCACGATCTTCCCGATCTTTATGGGCGTGGCATCCGATATGTTGGCTTCTCAAGCAGGGGCAATACTGGTGTTGTGCGTGGGCGTAGCCTACTTACTATTCTTTACGCCTAAGTTAAGTAAACGATAATAGATACGGATATATTTTTTGTCGGATCTATATGATTTCTTCGTTCGCCGCCGCCGAATGATCGTTCGTTGCCACTGAATATATATTCGCCACCGCCGAACGATCATTCGGCAGTGGCGAATTGAGAATAGATCCGTATGTGCGGATCTATTTATGGAGTCTTGTGAATCTTTTCTTCGGTAGTATTTTAATTATATGCTTGCGGAGTTAGAAATCTTTATTACTTTTGTTAATTAAAAGATTCGCAAACAAAAAACGTATATTTATGATAGATACGAAACAATTGATCAAAGCAGGGGAAGAGAAGATGACGTTCGCCATTGAGTATCTGGACGAGCAATTGTCTCACATTCGGGCTGGTAAGGCTAATCCGAAAATCCTCGATTGTGTGAAGGTAATGTATTATGGGGCGCCTGTTCCTCTTACTAACGTGGCTACGGTGACGGTTCCGGACGCACGGACTATCATGATCACTCCGTGGGAGAAGAAGATCATCCGCGATATTGAGAAAGGTATTCTGGATTCTGAGTTAGGTATCACGCCGGAGAATAACGGTGAGGTGATCCGCTTAGGTATTCCTCCGTTGACTGAGGAGCGTCGCCGTCAATTGGTGAAACAATGTAAGCAGGAGGCGGAGAACGCGAAGATCAGCATTCGTAACGCTCGTCGTGACGCTATCGAGGCTTTGAAGAAAAGCATCAAGTCTGATGGGGTTCCCGAGGACGTAGAGAAAGACGCCGAGGCAGAGGTTCAGAAAATCCATGATAAGTTTATCAAAAAGATCGATGAGCTTTACGCCGCTAAAGAAAAAGAAGTAATGACCGTTTAAATAATTGAAAGTTGAAACTTGAGAATTGAGAATTAAGGAACCCCATTGAGTCCTTATTCCAATTCTCAATTTTCAATTCTCAATTTTCAATTCTCATGAGGGGACTGGTAATAAAAAACACAGGTAGTTGGTATACGGTCCGTACGGAAGACGGGCGAGATATAGAGAGTAAGATCAAGGGTAACTTTCGTCTGAAAGACATAAAGAGTACCAATCCGGTCGCAGTAGGAGACCGTGTCGTAATCGATATTAATAAAGAAGGAACCGCTTTTATTACAGAGATCGAGGAGCGTAAGAATTATATCATCCGTCGTGCCTCTAACTTATCGAAGCAATCGCATATTATCGCCGCAAATTTGGATCAGGCGATGCTGATCGTTACAGTGAATTATCCTATAACAACAACGATATTTATCGATCGCTTCTTGGCGACAGCCGAGGCTTATCGTGTCCCCGTTAAATTAGTTTTCAATAAGATTGATCGTTATAATAATGAGGATCAAAGAGCGTTGGAGAATTTAATCGAGTTGTATACCTCGATTGGTTATCCCTGTTCGACGCTATGTGCCCGGACCGAGGAAGGTTTGGATGCCTTGAAAGCGGATCTAAAAGATAAGATTACGCTTTTGTCCGGTCATTCGGGTGTCGGAAAATCCACGATTATCAATAAACTGGTGCCGGGGGTGAATCTCCGTACCGGTGATATCTCCGAATATCATAACAAAGGAATGCATACGACCACCTTTTCCGAGATGATTTCTCTTCCCGGGGGAGGCTATTTGATCGATACTCCGGGTATCAAAGGATTTGGAACGATCGAGATGGCGGACGCTGAGATCTCCCATTATTTCCGGGAGTTGTTTAAATACTCGGAAGAATGCCGTTTCAATAACTGCACGCACCGTCATGAACCGGGCTGCGCCGTCATTCAAGCCGTTAACGATGGGCTAATCAGCGAGTCCCGCTATAAAAGCTATCTAAGTATCTTGGATGATCGCATGGAAAGCAAGTACCGGGAAGAATTCTAACACTTTATTACAACATCAAACGGCCGGCAGGCTCATACCGGTGATTTTACGGTATAGATCGAGCGCATATACATCGGTCATGCCGGAGATATAATCGAGTACGCATTGTATCTTGCCATATGTAGTAGGAGCGTTCGTGTCATATTGCTCCGGTATCCGTTGTAAGAGTAGTTTGCTGTAAGCATGCTCTTGGTTCATCACGGCCTCGGTCAAGCTGTCGATCAGATGGCTGAAAATATGATAACCGGCTAATTCAATGTCGAGCACTTCTTTTGCCTTATATATTTTCTTGTATGCTGTAGCCGAGCAATTAGCGTAAGCCTGCTTGGCTTGATCGCATATGTTACTGATTAACGGAGTGCTGTAGGTACCATTGAGGATGCTTTCCTCGTTCTCTAAAAAGACACGGGAACATTCATCCACTAATAGCCCGATAATACAAGAACGCAGATAGGCGATTTGCTCATTGGTATCGTCTACCATATGCATGACCTTGCGGATATGCTCCAACCGCTCTCCTTCGAAAAATCCCAATAATAGTTGTATGGCCTCTTCGGTGGTCAGGATATGTAGTTTGCAAGCATCTTCTATATCCATAATTTGATAGCAGATATCGTCTGCCGCCTCTACTAAGTAAACTAACGGGTAACGAAGAAATTTGTCCGGGGCTTCCGGGCTATGTCCGATCCCTAGCTCTTGGGCGATTTGCAGATAACTTCCCTCCTCCGATTGGAAAAAGCCGAATTTCCCTTTCTTTCCTGAATAGATGGATGCGTAAGGATATTTGATGATAGAGGCTAATGTGCTATATGTTAAGGCAAATCCCCCTTTCCTGCGCCCAATGAACTGATGGGTCAGCAACCGCATGGCGTTTGCGTTACCTTCAAAATGGACGAAGTCTTCCCAGCGTCCCCGTTCCTTCCGTACTTTCTCTTCTAGTTTTCGCCCATTCCCTTCGGAGAAGTAAGCGGAGATCGCTCTCTCTCCGGAATGCCCGAATGGAGGGTTTCCCATATCATGGGCAAGGCAAGCGGCTGATACGATGGAACCTATCTCTGGGAAGTTGATACTGCCGTCCGGATATTTTTGCATAAGTCCTTTCGCTACGTTATTACCCAATGAACGTCCTACGCATGATACTTCCAGACTATGTGTAAGTCGGTTATGTACAAAGATACTTCCCGGCAGGGGGAACACCTGTGTCTTGTTTTGTAGTCTTCGGAAAGGGGATGAGAAAATCAAACGGTCATAGTCACGCTGGAAATCAGTTCTCTCATGTTTCCGCTCGTGATACTCTTCCATCCCGAAACGCTTGCCGGATAATAGCTGGGTCCAGTTCATAGTCAATACATTAATATATATATCGCAAATGTAGAGATAATCTGTGCAAATCATTGAATATTTGTGGAAGAAATTAGAATTAATGCTTACTTTTGTAATGTATTCGCTTTTGCGAGCATTATGCTAATGTGCATAATAAAACGGTGTTGTAACTTTTTAGAAAAAGATCGAAGCGCAATTGGAAAACAAGTTCAAACTATTAGAGATGGTGTATGAGATGGCACCTGTTGGGGTCGAAGTGTATGATAAGGATGGGCACTTGATCGACTGCAATTCCTATGACATGGAAATCTTTGGTATTGAGCAAAAGGAGGATTTTATTGGGGCTGGCGTGACATTGTTTAATAATCCAAACTTCACGATCCAGGATCTTGAGCTGCTATCGAAAGGTGAATCTATCCAACGAAATATAGTTTACGATTTTGATGTGGTGAGGAGCTGTAATTACTATCCAACCTCAAAGCGTGGATACATTCATCTGGAGCTCAAGGTGTCTCCAATGATGGATGAGGAGATGGCATTGATGGGTTACGTGGTAGTCATGAACGATGTGTCTTATATCAAACGGCGTGAGTTGGAGTTGGAAGAATACAACTTAAAGACAGAACTTGTAAATAGAATATGTAATATCATACTTTGGGAGTATGATCTTGATAGGCGTGTGCTGAACGTGTATTCGGGAGATAGTATTATCCCTTATGCGGATATTAGCCAAGAAACCTATCTGCGATACGTACATCCGGAGGATCGGCAAAAGGTGAAAGACGTGTTCGTGAAGGCGGATAATTTAGAGTTGGATATCATTCATCTTGCGATTCGGTTCCAGTCTCCGGATATGGAAGGTGTCAAGCAGATTGTGCTGGATGGCGTTGCCGTCAAGGATGAGAAAGGACGGATAATCAAATATACCGGCATACGCAGGGATCTTAGTGAGTGGGCGGAGCTGAATGAGCAATTGATGCAACAGAATAAGATCAATAGCCTTATCCTCAAGAATATTAATTCGGGGTTGGTCTATATGTCCTCGGATTGTATGATTAAATGGTCTAATCTTGATGAGTTTGCTTCCTTAGTGAAGAAAATGGGAGCTAACTCTCATCAGCCGGGCGATTATTGTAACAGGATGTTGGGTGGTAAGTGCACAGGCTCTAGCCGTTGTCCGGTAAAGAAAGCGATCTCGTTGAATAAGATACAAAGAGATGAGTTTAAGTATGGTGACGATACTTTTGTGAATTTTGTTACTATGCCCGTGTGTGATGATGACGGTAAGGTCTTGGGGGCTTTGCTTAAGCTGGATGATATATCAGAGCATAAGAAACTGTACTTGGAATTGAATCGGGCGAGGGAAGAGGCCTTGTTGTCAAATCAAATATTGAATGAGCTTATAGAGAAAATGCCGGGAGGCATGTATATAAAGGAAACTAACGATGAGTTCCGATATTTAAGGGCGAACAAGGCGTTTTGCGAGATAGCTGGCAGGGAGCAGCTTGAAGTGATAGGGCATACGGATTTCGAGATTTTTGAAAAGGAATTTGCGGAGCAATATCATATATATGATTTACGTTTGGTGGCAGGAGAGACGGTCGTCTCTTACGAAAGTTCTCCGGTAATTAATGGAGTAAAAGAATATTGGCATGTGACGAAGTCGATTATTAAGACTCTCGATGGTAATACCGTTATCCTAGGGATTGCGAATAATATAACGAAGCTTCGTGAGAATATAGAGTTGAAGGCCGCAAAAGAGAAAGCGGAGCTATCCGATAAGCTCAAGTCCGCTTTCCTTGCGAACATGAGCCATGAGATTCGTACTCCTCTGAATGCCATCATTGGATTTTCGGAATTGGCCATAGAGACGGAGGATGAGGAGGAAAAGTCGCATTTTCTCGAGATCGTGCGATCCAATAATGAGCAACTGCTGAGATTGATTAATGATGTGTTGGATTTGTCGAAGATAGAAGCAGGCTTCACGGGCTTTAAGAATAAGGAGTTTGATTTAGCGGCCTGTTTAGAAGAATTAGAACATACTATGCGCCCACGGGTCACCAATCCGAATGTCATCTTTAAGGTGGTAAGCCCTTATCGCTACTGCGTGGTTCGATTGGATAAGAATAGATTGATCCAAGTATTTACAAATTATATGATTAACGCCATAAAGTTTACCGAAGCTGGACAGATCGTAATGGGTTACGAATATGTAGAAGGCTGTATCAGAGGTTATGTGAGCGATACGGGCATCGGCATAGATGAAGATAAGAAGAAGCGGTTGTTCAACCGTTTTGAGAAATTGAATGATTTTGCCCAAGGTACAGGATTGGGACTTTCTATTTGCAAGGCCTTGGTTGAAGCGCAAGGTGGGGCCGTTGGTGCCGATTCCGTGGAAGGAGTTGGTTCCACTTTTTGGTTTACTATACCTTGCGAGGCTGTTCTCGAATAAACATAATAAAGTAACCTGTACATTTTTTCCTTAGTATTTAGGTGACATCCCTCCTTCTCAAAGGGCTTGCTAGATATTGGCCAGTTCATTGCCACTACATTATTTTGTATATCGCCTATATGGGTAAAATGTATAAAGAAACATGAATTTACGGAATATTGTATTAAGTGTATTTTTCATTAGTTTTGTTAGAACTAATTTGATTTAACAACTGTTGTGTCAAAGATAGAGGGAGAAGAAATATCTAAGTGTTATCGCAAACACCTTAAAACATCAAGAATGGTCTATTGTTTTTGGAATATTCACTTGTTTTTATAGAAGTTTTATATATATTTGCTCTACGTAAGACAAAAAACAACGTAGTTCTAACAAGACTAAGTTGTTATAATTATGTAAAATTAGATAGCTTAGTTTTAAACAAAATATGAATGGTTTTAAATTTATTAACTTGCCTAAACAATCTAGCTTTATGAGGAAGAGCTTATTATTGTTTGTGCTGTTCTGTATAGGAACATGTACAACTGTGCTATGGGCACAGAAGAAAGTGAGTGGCGTCGTTATGGATAAGGACGCTAACATGCCGTTGATTGGCTGTAATGTTGTAGAGAAAGGTACAACAAATGGTACGGTTACCGATTTGGACGGTAACTATACATTGGAAGTAGGAGATAACGCGACTCTCCAATTCTCTTATTTAGGTATGTCTACTCTTGAGGAACCTCTAAATGGACGTACGGTTATTAATGTAGACATGGTTTCCGACTCCCAGAAAATCGACGAAGTAGTCGTGACAGCTATGGGTATCCAACGCAAGGCAAAATCCTTGACCTATGCTACCCAACAGGTTAGCAACCAAGAGTTGACGCGCGCGAAGGATGCCAATATGATCAATTCGTTGCAAGGAAAGGCCGCCGGTTTGGTAATCACTCCTAATGCGACAGGTGCCGGTGGTTCTTCTAAGATCATACTTCGTGGTAATAAATCCGCATTTGGAAATAACCAACCTCTTATCGTTGTTGATGGCATTCCGATGAATAACCCGAAAACGACTCAGCTGGAAGGTGAGTATGAAGGTCGTGATGGCGGTGACGCTCTGGGTAACTTGAATCCGGATGATATTGCTAGCATGAACGTTTTGAAAGGAGCTTCCGCTGCTGCTCTGTATGGTAGTATGGCCGCCAATGGTGTGATCATGATCACGACGAAAAGAGGACGAGATGGTGCCGCTCGTGTAGATTTTTCTTCTAATATTACGATAGAGACTCCGCTGGCCGCTCCTAAATTGCAAGGTCGATATGGTGCTATTAAGAATGGAGATCAATTGAGTGCTAAAAGCTGGGGTGAAAGAATTAATGACAATGATTCAGAAGCTAAGGATCGTTTGAACGACTTTTTCCGTACGGGATCTACATATATTAACTCTATAACTATCAACGGTGGTACAGAGAGAGTTCAAAGCTTTATGTCCTATGCGAATACTACAGCTTTGGGTATGTTACCGACTAATGATTTTCAACGTCATAATATGACCGCTCGTGAGACTTTCAAATTATTTAAGGATCGTTTGACTTTAGATGCTTCTCTGTCTTATATTACTCAGAAAGCGACTAACCGTCCTCATGGTGGTACTTATATTAATCCATTGACAGGCGCTTATACATTTCCGGTAAATGGCAATTGGCAGGACTATAAAGAAAACTTCGAGGTGTATGACGGAGCCCGTAACTTGAATGCGCAGAACTGGTACACATCATTGGATGATTTCACGGCTAACCCTTACTGGGTGTTGAACCGTATTAAATCAAAAGAAAAACGTGATCGTATCATGGCCTCTATTACGGGGAAACTGAAAGTGACGGACTGGCTGAATATCCAAGGCCGTTTGAGCGTGGATAATACATTCGACCGTTTTGAGCGTAAATGGCATGCCACGACTTATGAGGCTTGGGCTCCGAAAGGTAATGGACGGTATCGTCAAGAGCGTTTTGACGCTAAGCAATTCTATGGAGACTTGATGGCAAATTTCAATAAGACTTGGAATGAGAAATGGGAGTTGAATGCTTCTGTTGGTACTAGTTTTATGCAGACGCAAGTACAGAACATGATCTTGGATAGCGATAAATTGGGCTTGGTCTTACCGAACGTATTCTTGCCAGAAAATATCGGGGGCAATGGTAACCAAAAGACTACGAATCCGAAAAAACGTTTGAACTCTGTATTCGGAACGGTTCAGTTTGGTTATAATGGCATGATTTATTTGGATGTAACAGGACGTAATGATTGGGCTTCTTCTTTGGCCTATACGAATAACTTCTCTTATTTCTATCCGTCGGTAGGTTTAACTCTTTTATTGAATGAAATGATCCCGATGTCTGAGAAAATTAATTTGCTGAAGGTGCGCGGTTCCTATTCTGTTGTAGGTAATGATGTTGAGGCGTATATTACTCATCCAATGGATCATTACAACTTAGGTCAATTGGAGCCTAATACAAAACAGCCGTTTACGGAAATGAAGCCGGAGAAGATGCATTCAATGGAATTCGGTTTGGATTTGGCGATGTTTGATAGCCGCTTGAATTTCGATATCACATATTATAAGACCAATAATAAGAATCAGTACTTCTCTATAGATGCGCCTCTAGCCTCTGGTTATGAGAGCTACTATATCAATGCGGGTAATATTCAGAATACCGGTTTTGAGTCTTCAATCAGCTATCGTTGGGATTTCAACAGTGATTGGAGCTGGAAACCAGAGTTTAATATTTCTTACAACGATAATAAGATCAAGGAGTTATCTGATAAATTGAAAGACGGTGTGCAGCTAGGTTCTGGAGCCGGAGTCCGTTTTATGTTGAAAGAAGGAGGTTCATTTGGTGATATCTATGGTAAGAGCTTGAAACGTGAGAATGGGATGATCGTTACGAATGGAGGCGCTCCTGTATTGGGCGAGGAAGAATATCTAGGAAATGTGAATTCTGATTGGCATATGGGCTTTGGCAATACTATTACTTATAAAGATTTCAATTTATATTTCTTAATTGATGGTTCTTTTGGTGGTAATGTAGTAAGTATGACTCAGAGCTATTTGGATAGCTTTGGCGTAACAGAGGTAACCGCCGACGCACGTGATAATGGTGGCGTTGATTTAGGGGATGGCACCATGATGGATGCGCAAAAGTTCTATGAGGCGACAGCCGGTAAGGATAAGGCTGTTGGCGAATATGTTTATTCAGCTACGAATATCCGTTTGCGTGAACTTTCTCTTGGCTATACCTTCCGTAATTTGCTGGGTGCTTCCAAGAACTTGAATTTATCATTTGTAGCTCGTAATTTATTCTTCTTCTATAAAGATTCTCCATTTGATCCGGCTTTGTCTGTATCTACGGCTAATGGATGGCAAGGTTTTGATTCATTTGGTATGCCTGCGTCACGCAGCTATGGTATTAACCTAAAAGTTACATTCTAATAAAGTTGTTAATTATGAAAAAGAATATATTTAAACAAGTAAAGAATACGTTGCCATTGTGTGCGATGGTAGCCACGGTGGGATTTACAGCTTGTACTAGCGATTTTGAAAGTATCAATACGGATCCTAATGGTATACCGGCTGAGGAAGTGGCTTTGGAGGCTCGTTTCTCTCAGCCTATCACGTCGGTTTATCTGAATTTCCAGAATAGGAATTATGAGTATCAGTTGCAACAGAACTTGAATGCGGATCTTTATTCCGGTTATATGGCGAATCCAACCCCTTTCGGAGGCAATAATAATAACTCTACATATGCGATGAATGAAGGTTGGAATGAGACTGCGTTCAAAGCTGGGGAGTTATATGTGATGAAGCCTATCAGTGTAATATTGGAGTCTACGCAAGAGCCAGATTTTACATCTATTGCAAAGATTATTCGTGTGGAGGCTATGCATCGTGTTGCGGATATCTATGGCCCGTTACCTTATTCTCAAGCGATGAAAGGAGGGTCTAGTGTTCCCTATGATGATTTGAAGACATTGTATGAGACATTCATTCAAGAGCTAAATGAGAGTGTAGATGCATTGACTACTTTTGTGGATGAGGGAAAAGCCTCTTCCGAGCGCTTACAAAAGTTTGATATTGTTTGTGGTTCGGATCATAAGCAATGGATCCGTTTTGCTAATACATTACGTTTACGTCTGGCCATGCGTATTTCCATGGTTGAGCCGGAATTGGCAAAGAGGACTGCGGAGGCTGCGGTGAATCATAAATACGGGGTATTGGTCGCTGGGAATAATGATGTTGAGGTAATTGATGCGTCTTTACAGAATCCGCTACAGGAGATTAATTATGCCTATGGTGATATTCGTGTAGGAGCTTCTTTGGTTTCTTTACTTCAAGGTTATAACGATCCTCGTTTGCCTAAATATGTAAGACCAGTTGGTTGGTTCCAAGAAAAAGGAGCTCCTGCTGATATTAAGGATGGAAGTGGAAAGGCCACTAATAATATAGGTAATTATATTGGTATTCGTCAGGGGATTATTATTCCGGATAAATCTAACTATGTGATGTATTCTACGATAAATATGCCTTCTATCAGTAAGAATACAGATCAGAATGGTAATGGCGAACAGATAACCAACGCATTGCCATGGATGAAAGTTGCTGAGGCATATTTCTTGCGCGCAGAGGGGGCTTTGCGTGGCTGGAATATGGGTGGTACCGCAAAAGATTTATATGAGCAAGGTATTAAGGTTTCTTTTGATGAGTATGGGATCTCTGCCGTAGATTATGCCGCTTATATTGCAGATGATAAGAGTGTAGCCGCTAATCATGTGGATCCATTTAATCCGCAAAATAATATTGAGGGACTTGATAAATGCACGGTAAAATGGGATGAAGGTGCTTCTAAAGAAGAGAAACTTCATAAAATCATTAATCAAAAATGGCTGGCGATGTATCCGGAAGGTCAGGAAGCATGGAGTGAGTTCCGTCGTACAGGTTATCCGAAACTATTCCCTGTAGCAAATAATTTCAGCGCTACGGTTGATGGTGGTATCGCCAATGGCGAATTCGTTAAGCGTCTACGTTTCCCGCGTAATGACCGTAACACGAATGCTGCTGAGGTTGAGAAGGCCAGAGGCTTATTGAATGGACCGGATAATGAAGGAACTCGCCTGTGGTGGGATACCGGTAAGAATTTCTAGGATTTGAGGATGCTTTTTACCGCAAGTTAGAAAAAGTAATATAACGTAAAAGAGAGGGTATTCCATTTGGTGGTATATCCTCTTTTTTGTTGTATTTTTGAGGTACTAAATGTAATGTGTTATGAGAAACAAGTGTGTTTATGTATTGTGCTGGCTGAGTTTGGTTTGCTGGATAACCCCGCTACTCGCTCAAGAAACAAATAAGTTGGCGATCCCTGAGCCGGGAGAGAAAACCTTGATTCACTCAGATTGGTATGCCCGGAAAGCGAATGAAGTGAAAATGGATGGGAACCGGTTGAGCGCGGCGCCTTTGGATAAAACAGGATGGTTACCAGCCCGTGTGCCGGGCACGGTATTGACTACACTTTTGGAGAACCATATGTATCCGGCTCCCGAGTTCGGCTTGAATAACAATCTGATACCCGATATACATGAGGTCGGCAATGATTTCTATACTTATTGGTTTACTCGTCAGTTTAATATCAATAATTTACCAGAGGGACGTAATGTCTGGTTAAATTTCCGGGGCATTAATTATAAGGCGGAAATCTTTTTAAATGGTAAGCGGATCAATCGAAATACCCATGAGGGCATGTTCTTGAGGAAGACTTTTAATATAACCCCTTATCTTCGTACGGATGCCCCCAATGTATTAGCGGTATTGGTTTATCCACCTACACATGCCGGAAATCCGAATGGCGGACAAGGTGGTGATGGGCAGATCGCCCGGAATAATACGATGCAATATACGCCGGGTTGGGACTGGATACAACCGGTACGTGACCGGAATACGGGTATTTGGGATGAGGTCTCTATTACGACAACCGGGCCGGTATGCCTCTCTTCTCCTTATGTCGTGACCAAGGTACCCGGCGTACGTGATCCGGAAACGAAAACTCAAAGGGAGGCTTTTGTGAATACCTCTGTCGAGCTAGAGAATACCGGGAGCACTTCCTTAAAGGGGCTATTGGTTTGTGAGACGAACGGAACCCGCTTAACCCAGCCGGTTACTTTATCGCCATTCGAGAAGAAAACGGTATCCTTGAATCCTTTAGCGGTAAAGAATCCTCGTTTATGGTGGCCTAACGGTATCGGTGAGCAGCCTTTATATGATATGAACCTCTCTTTTGAGATCGGGAATCAAGTGAGTGACCGTGAACGGTTGCGTTACGGTATCCGGGAGATTACTTCCGATAAATGCCCGGATAACGGGGGACGCCGTTTCTTCGTGAACGGACAGAAAATATACGTCACGGGTGGTAACTATATTAATTCCGATTGGCTGCTTCGTCTTTCTCCGGAACGTTATCGGGATGAGGTACGTTTCCATGCGGAAATGAATCTGCGTATGATCCGTGTATGGGGAGGTGCGTTGGTGGAACGGCCGGAATTCTATAACGCCTGTGATGAGTTCGGTATCTTAGTCTTTCAAGATCTGTGGGGCAGTGGTGATTGCAATGGCGCTTGGGAGGATCCGACTAAGATGGATTCCCGAGAACGTCGTTGGGAATATCCCGATAATCATGATTTATTTATCGCCTCCGTGGAAGATCAAGTGAAAATGATCCGTAACCATCCGAGTCTTTGTTTCTGGTGTGGGGCGAATGAATGGCCTTTAGCGAAAGATATCGATCAATGTTTGAGAAAGGAGGTTTTCCCCCGGTTAGATCCGGAGCGTCTTTTCGTGAGTTTCTCTACAGATACGTTGTTTACCCGGAATTATTTGGGGGATAATGGGGATGGTCCTTACGGTATACAAGAGCCGGAATGGTTCTTTAGCTTCCGTTCGCATCCGTTTAATCCGGAAGCCGGATCGGTTGGTTCCCCGGAGGTCGAGAGTATGCGGGAGATGATGACGGAACAGGATTTGGCCGGTTTCCCAAGGAAAGGTTTTACTCGTAATTATACGTGGCGGTATCATAAGGATCTGGGCTATGGCGATCATCTGGAGCGATATGGGGAGGTGAAGGATATCGAGACCTATTGTAAGTATGCCCAAGTCGTGAACTATGACCAATATCGTAGTTTTATGGAAGGCTGGGCCTCTCATATGTGGGATTGGTATACGGGTATCTTGATCTGGAAAACCCAGAATCCATGGACATCCTTGCGGGGGCAAATGTATGATTGGTCTCTCGATGTAAATGCTTCCTTGTACGGAACCCGGAAAGGCTGTGAACCCTTACATGCCTATTATAACCCGGTAACTCGTAAGGCGGGATTGTTGAATACGACTCTGAAAGATTATACGGATTTATCGATTGTAGCCCGTATCTATAATCTGGAAGGCAAACTGCTTTGGGAGAAAGAGACGAGAGCGAGCTCCAAGGCGAATACGGTACAGGAATTATTGGATATCCCCGTTCCGGAAGGGATCAAAGGTGCTTATTTCTTACGGCTGGCTTTGAATGCGGACGTTCCCAATATTTATTGGCTGACAACCGAGCCGAAAGACTACACCAGCTTATCTCAACTTCCGAAGTCAAGACCGGATATCAAGACCGATATCAAGAAGGAAGGCTCGAATTTTGTGGGTACAGTCCGTCTGAGCGCTGATTCGCAGATCTCGTTCTTCAACCGTATCAAGGTTTTTGATAGGGAGACAGGCAAACGAATCCTACCGGTACATTATTCGGATAACTATATTACGCTAATGCCGGGTGACCAACAAGAAATAAGCTTGGAGTTCCCTGCTAATCTGCCGGAGGAGCGAATACAAATCGTGGTGGATAGCTACAATTCTCCTTTGCCTTGACGTACGATCTCGAAATTATCCGTCGTGCAATCTATAACCGTAGAGGCTTCCAATCCTCCGAAACCGCCATCGATTACGATATCCACTTGATGCTCGTATTTCTCGTGTATCAATTCCGGATCTGTCGTATATTCGATCACCTCATCCTCGTCACGGATGGACATGGTTAGGATTGGATTTCCCAAGGATTGTACCAATGTACGGGTAATGTTATTGTCCGGTACACGGATTCCGACTTCTTTCCGGTTCTTGTAAATCTTTGGAAGCTCGCTGCTGGTGGGTAAGATAAAGGTGAAAGGACCGGGCAGATGTTTCTTCATCAGTTTGAAAGCGGCGTTGCTTACCTTGGCGTATTCACTAAGATTAGACAGGTCGTAGCAGATGATAGACAGGTTGCTTTTCTGTGGATTAACTCCTTTCATCTGACATATTTTCTCTACCGCACGCACGTTTAACGCATCACAACCGATCGCGTAAACCGTGTCGGTAGGATAAACGACAAGGCCGCCGTCCTGCAGGACTTTGACGACCTTGTCTATTTCTTTTTGATTCGGATTCTCCGGATAGATTCTCACTAACATATTAGCCGTAGATAATGTGTCCGTTCTCGTCTGTATATTCCTCTAATCCTTTACTATATTGGTTCATGGCCCGGAGGCTCATACCCATGCTTGAGAAACCACCATCGTGGTATAGGTTCTGCATCGTTACCTTGCGGGTAAAGTCGGAGAACATCATTACGCAATAGTCCGCGCACTCGTCGGCGTTGGCGTTACCCAGTGGACTCATTTTGTTAGAAAAGTCCATCAAGTGTTCCATTCCCTTCACGCCACTACCTGCGGTTGTCATTGTCGGGGATTGGGAGATCGTGTTCACACGTACGCCTTTCTCACGGCCATAGATGTAACCGAAACTACGGGCGATAGATTCCAGCAGGCTCTTAGCGTCCGCCATATCGTTGTATCCGAAGAACGTGCGCTGGGCGGCCACATAACTTAATGCCACTACGGAACCATTCTCGGCGATAGCGTCTTGTTTCTTGGCTACTTGTAGCATCTTGTGGAAAGAGATAGCGGAGATATCCAACGTCTTTTCCAGCATTCCATAGTCCAGATCATCGTACGTACGTTTCTTGCGTACGTTCGGGCTCATACCGATAGAATGTAAAACGAAATCTATTTTACCACCTAATATTTCCACTGACTTCGCGAATACGGTCTCCAGATCCTCTACGCTGGTTGCGTCCGCCGGGATTACCTGCGCGTTCAACTTCTCCGCCAAAGCATCTACCTGACCCATACGAACAGCGATAGGCGTATTGCTTAACGTGATAGTCGCACCTTCCTCTACGGCTCTTTCTGCCACTTTCCAGGCGATAGACATATCGTTCAGCGCACCGAAGATAATGCCTCTCTTGCCTTTCAATAAATTATGACTCATACCTCTTGTTTATTAATTACGGCACAAACATACACAAAATGTGCAACATACGCAAATGAATATCATAGCCCGACATTTGAATATGTGCCTTGATATTAAAACAAGGTAGAGTCATTCTTTGTTGGCGGTTACTTCTTATTCCCGGAAATAAACCCTCTTTACCCGAGGCGAGATAGAGGTTAATATCTCATAAGGGATTGTTTTCAGTTTATCCGAAAGTTCGCTCACCGGTAGTTCGTCGCCGAAAATAATTACGGCGTCGCCTTCTTGCGCATGGATGTCGGTGACGTCGATCATGCAAGCGTCCATGCAGATGTTGCCGATAATCGGGCAGCGTTGTCCATTGATCAAGACCTCCCCGCCTCCGTTGCTGAAGTGGCGATCCAATCCGTCGGCGTATCCGATCGGGATGATAGCGATCCGGGAATCACGTTTCACATAACTCATACGGCTATAACCGATCGAATCCCCTGCGGGTACGTTTTGTATTTGCAGGATCGTCGTCTTCAAGGTGCTGACGTTCCGTAAGCCTTTTTGTCCGGATGCGCTTACTCCATATAAACCGATACCTAAACGTACCATATCCATTTGATAAGCGGCGAAACGCTCGATTCCTGCGGAGTTTAGGATATGTTTGATTACCTTATACTCTAACCCGTTTTCTAATTCCCCTGCGGCTTTGGTGAATTTATCCAATTGTTGATGGGTAAAATCATCGAAGACGTACGAGTCGCTTCCGGCTAAATGAGAGAAGACCGAACGGGCGATAACCCCGGATTGTGCTCTCAAGCGTTCACAGATCGCCGGGACATCCTCCGGTTGAAACCCTAGGCGATGCATGCCGGTATCGATCTTGATATGGATAGGGTAAGAGGTGATGCCTCTGCGCTCGGTCTCCCGGATCATGGCATCCAATAGGCGGAAGCTATAGACTTCCGGTTCCAGATGGTTCTCGAACAAGACATTGAAACTGCTGAACTCCGGATTCATGACGATAATAGGGATCGAGATACCTTCTTTACGCAATTCGGCTCCCTCGTCGGCTACCGCCACGGCCAGATAGTCGCAACGATGTTCTTGAAGGGTCTTCGCCAACTCGTAAGAGCCGGCTCCATAACCGAAAGCTTTTACCATACAAACCATCTTAGTCTCCGGCTTTAGCTTGGAACGATACTGATTGAAGTTGTGTACGATCGCGTCCAGATTTACCTCTAGGATCGTCTCATGCACCTTTTTCTCCAACAACTCGGAGATCTGCTCGAAATGGAAATGGCGGGAACCTTTAATCAAGATCAACTCATCCTTGAATTTCTTGAAGGAAGGAGACTTGATAAATTCCTCGGTGGTCGTGTAAAACTCCTTCTCGATCTCGAAGACGGAAGCATATTCCTTTAAGTCGCGGCCGATACCGACGATACGATCTATCTTCTTACGGCGAACCAAATCGGCGACCTTCTTATATAGAGATTTCGGCAAGGTGCCCGATTGAAGGATATCGGAGAGGATTAAAGTGCTCTTTAATTGCTTGCCTACCCGGCGGCTTTGTTGGAAATCGAGTGCGATATCCAAGGAGTTGATATCCGAGTTATAGGTATCATTTATCAATAGGCAATTGTTGATACCTTGCTTTACGTCCAATCGCATAGCCACCGGCTCAAGATGTAAGAATTTCGTTACGTCGTTTACGCTGGTGGGTTTTAGGTAAAGCATAACCGCCATACAATGGATCACGTTCTCGATAGAAGCGTCGTCCGTGAACGGAATGGTAACGACCCGGTTGAAGCCCAGTAAAGTACAGTGAATGATCGTCTCAAACTCTTTCTTATCGATAGACTCGATAAACAAAGGAGCCTCGGAGTCCGTACGGCTCCACGCGATCGCTTTATGAGAAAGGCAAGCCGATTCGATACAATTGGCGATAAATAAATCATCCCCATCATAAATAATGGCTTCGCAATCATTGAAAAGCGTCAGCTTCTCCATACATTTCTGATTGGAGGAGAGGAAATTCTCTTGATGAGCCTCCCCGATATTCGTGATGATACCGATCGTGGGGGCGATGATGGGTTGCAGGCGTTCCATCTCGTCCGGTTGTGAGATACCGGCCTCGAAGATGCCCAGTGTATTTTTCTCGCTCATCTGCCATACCGAGAGAGGAACCCCCAACTGGGAGTTGTAGCTCCGGGGCGAACGTACGATGTTGAACTCGTTATGCAGCAGTTGATAGAGGAATTCCTTTACGATCGTCTTTCCGTTGCTACCGGTGATACCGATCACGGGGATGTTGAATTGCTTCCTGTGGTGAGTCGCCAGCTTTTGTAAAGCTCGTAACGTATCTTTTACGATCAGGAAGTTCGCGTCCTTCATGCTCTCGAACTCCGGTAGCATATCGCTTACCACGAAGTTGCGAACACGAAGTTTATAGAGTTCCTGTATATATCTATGTCCGTCGTTCGTCTTGGTTTTCAAGGCGAAGAAGAGGCTTTGTTCCGGGAAGGAGAGACGACGGCTGTCAGTCAACAACAAACTGACCGTATCGTCAAGCAATTGGTTTGTTTTAGCACCGATAACTCTTGCTATTTCTTTAATTGCGTATTCCATTCTTTTATTTTAGTTTAGACTTTACTATTTCGATCTCTTTTCTGATATCAAAGGAAGGAATTTTCTCGCTAATTCGTTCCATCTTTAACAAAGTTTGAAGGATAAACCGCTTATAGGCCTCGCTATCCGGTTGAAAGGGCTTATGGTTAATAGCTTTTTGAATATCACCCCATTCTTTAAGGATTGCCGAAGTGTCTGTGGATAAGAAATTTTCGGTAAAACGCCCCCAAATATAATCAATGGCCAATGGGGAGGGATGGAGCATATCGTCCGCATAGAAACGATAATCCCGGAGCTCGTCCATAAGGATCTCATAAGCGGGGAAGTAGGCGATTCGGTCGGGATAATCTTTCCGTAAGGCATCCGTGGCTAGCAATAGGGTGGCTTTGCTGAGTTGGTTCTCGTGCGCCCCGTCTTTCCAGTGGCGGATCGGACTTACGGTAAATAAGATTTTCAAGGCGGGGTTTTGTTCCCAAAGGGCTAGTAACAGAGGTTTCCAGTCCTCGACGATCTCTTGCGTGGATAATCGTTGCCGGTCGAACATCTTTTCCGGTAGCTTATGGCAATTCGACACGATTCGCCCGTCGCTCTTGAGGCGGTACACGAAAGCGGTTCCCAACGTGATTACCAACCGGGTCGCTTTTCGCAGGAAATCGGAGGATTCGGATAAGCGGCTGTTTATATGGCCTAGGCATTCTTCTTCCGAGGGAGCGGAGAAACGGCTATGATGGGTAAAACTATGGTATACGCCCTCATGCCGGAATAAATCCCCGGAGGTAAAACGCTCCGGGCGTAGCAGCATCCGCAATCCTTCCGCTACGGAAGCTGGGTTATACAGAGTACCGAATGGGTTTATATCTACGGAGAATTTATTCTCTTCCAGCTTCCGCCCGATATTCTCGGCGAAGCAGGAGCCCATCATCACGACCCGGTCCTCATACGAGAAAGAGAATCGTGCTTTCGGCAATAGGATTCGGGTATAAAGTTCCATATTTACTTTTTCGCAAAAGTAGATATATGTTTACGGAAATGCAAATAAGGAAGGTGTTTTAGGGGAATAATGTAACAATGCCCATTGTAAGGTTGTTAGGATGGGCAGTATAAGGAGCTTACGATGGGCATTGTCGCGACCTTATAATGCCTATTGGCGGAAGGTCGGGAGTGATACTATAAAAGAACGGCGGTAACTTGTTGAATGTTACCGCCGTTGGTCGTAGCCTTTGCCGGGGCTACGCTTCATCTCCCATCGTTGCCATATATTCTTTCCATAAGGAGTCTATGTCGTAATCATTGCCGAGCGCATATTTCACGCCACCATCGAACGACCAAGGAATAACCTCTAATGTGCTTCGGTTGAACTTCCGCAGGAAATCCGGGCTCTTGGTTTGCGTAAGCCATGCGAGGAAGAAGCCTGTCGTGCGGTAACCATCCATATAATGGCCGCCTTTGGGACGATCTTCCAAGGTAAAACCGCCGTTCAGGTATCTTACGGCATCCGCCACACCTTCTATCATAGCCCAGAAAGTCTTATTAGTCCCATAGCTACCTATGCCTTGAGGCTCCAATTGGAAACCATGCGTCAGCTCATGGTATAATACGCCACGGGTCTCGTAATCCACTTTCGCGGTGTCATTATTGGCAAAACTTTTCTCGATCCATTTCGTGCTGTATACGATACTGATGGAAGGGGGCGCTCCGTCTTTTGCGGATACCCCGTCGTATTCCTTTAATGTATAGTGGATCTCCTCGATGCCCGGGATACTATCTTCCGGAGTGAAATAAAGCGTCTCTACGACCTTGCGGGCGTGCTTGGTAATATAAGCTTCCGGATCAGGGATAACGGCGGCATAGATCGCCGAGCCCTTAGCCTCGGGGGAAAGATTCTTGAAATCGATCTTTCCGATGTAATAATTATCCCAAGGATTTGAGGTGGCTTCCGCTACTGTAGCCGCCTGTTCCTTTTTGCCGGAGCAAGCGATGCAAGTCCACAGCAGGAAAGCACCGCTGATTAATTGTTTATACTTCATGAGTCTTGTCTGTTTTTTCTGATAAAATGGGTTAATCCGTCAGTGAATAAGGGCGATCCTCTCCGTTGAACAATCGCTTTTTGTTCGGGCTGGAAGTCATCTCGAAAGTGAGCGTTCCGCCGTTCAAGATGTCATCCTGCGTGATGTATCCTTTGGTATAGGGTTTCCCGTTTAGCTTTACCGCTTTTACATAACGGTTCTTGTCGCTGACTTTATCGGCTTTTACCTCGAAAGTCTTACCATTCTCCAAGCGAACCTTCATATATGGAAGGTAGGGAGCGCCTAATACGTATTGATCCGTACCCGGGCAAACCGGATAGAATCCCATGGCGGAAAGGATATACCAAGCGGACATCTGGCCGCAGTCGTCGTTACCGCAAAGGCCGTCGATATTGTTGCGATACATCTTATTCATGATCTCACGTTGCCAGTATTGGGTTTTCCAAGGCTGGCTGGTCCATGTGTATAAGAATGGGATGTGATGGCTGGGTTCGTTGCCGTGTACATAACCTCCTAGTAATCCTTCTTTGGTTACGTCTTCGGTCTCGGCAAAGAACTCATCAGGAAGATGCATCGTGAATAAGGAATCCATTTTAGTGATGAATGCTTGCTCGCCTCCCATCAACTGAATCATACCATTGACATCTTGAGGGACATAGAAGGAATAATTCAAGGCATTTCCCTCGATAAACCCTTCACCGTGCGTGCTTAACAAACTGAAGTCCTCTTTGAATTTACCATTCGTATAACGGGGACGGGCATATCCGATCGAGGTATCGAATACATTCGCGTAATTGGACGCACGCTTTTTATAGGTATCGGCCACGGATCGGTTTCCCGCTAATAAAGCTATATTATAGATTGTCCAATCATCATAAGCATACTCCAAAGTCAAGGAGCCTGCGCTACCGTTGCGATCTAAAGGAACATAACCTAATTCCATAAACTCTTTGGTTCCCTCATAATACGGAATCGTAGAACTGCTGATCATCGCTTTTAACGCGGCGTCTTTATCAATCGGTAATCCTTTGGCGATAGCATCCGCCAAGACAGAGACGGAGTGATAACCGATCATGCACCAGTTCTCGTTTGCCATATGGCTCCAGATCGGCAAGGCATGATGAACGCTTTGCTCGCAATGTTTCAACATGGATTTGGCGATATCCGTGTTGACTTGTCGGTTGATGATATTGAACAGGGGATGTAGGGCACGATACGTATCCCATACGGAGAATACGGTATAGTTCGTGAATCCGTCCGCTTGATGGATATTATGGTCGAGTCCGCGGTATTGACCGTCAACGTCTGTGTATACGCAAGGATTGATCATCGTGTGATACAAGGAGGTGTAAAGCATAGCCAATTGGTCATCGCTTCCTTTCGCGTCGATGACGGAGAGCGCCTTATTCCAAGTATCGGAGGCTTTGGCGGCTAATTGGTTGAAGTCCGCACCGGAAGCCTCGGCACGTAGATTTTTTAAGGCTCCCTCGGTGCTGACTCCGGAAAGGGCGACTTTCACTTCCAACTCATCAGACATTTTCGGATCGAAATCAAAATAAGCGACGATCTTACGTCCTCCGATATCCGGGAAGTTCTCTTTCATATTGAACTTGGCATAACCGCCCCGATAATTAACTTTCGCTTTCTCTTCGCATCCGTAATGCGTGATCGGTTTGGAGAAAGACATGGCGAAATAAGTATAGTTGGTACGTGCCCAACCGTTTGTGATACGATAGCCGGTTACGAGTGTATCGTTCTCTATGCGAATACTGGTCCAAAGAACTTTGCCGTCATAGTTATAGATCCCGTGAATCATATCCAGGATAACGCGTTGGTTCTCACTGTTCGTGGGGTATGTGTATTTGTGGATGCCGACCCGTTGGGTGGTGGTCAGTTGCGCCTTTACGCCATAATCGGCGAGCATCACCTCATAGTATCCGGGACGGGAAATCTCGGTGTCATGCGAGAAGCGGGAACGATAACCGCCATCGGGATCCGTGGCCGTTCCGGGGTTTAGCTTCAACGTTCCGGTGGTAGGCATAATCAGGATGTCTCCTAGGTCGGAGTGCCCGGTACCGCTGAAGTGGGTGTGGCTGAAACCTACGATGCTGCTATCCTTATGTTGATAGCCGGCGCAATACTCGTAGGAGCGAGGTTGGTATTTACCGTCTACGTTGTGCGGTATGGTATCCGTATCCGGACTGAGCTGCACCAATCCGAAGGGTACGCAAGCCCCCGGGAACGTATGTCCCATTCCATTCGTCCCGATGATCGGGTTTACAAGATCGACTACATTGGTCTGTGCGATCGCTACTGTTGAGCTGGCTGCCAGAAAAAGGCAACACATCGATTTCTTGAGATTTATCATGTCGTATCAATTAGTTAGAAAAGGATGAAACATAAAAGGCCACCTTTGATAGTTCCAAGGATAACCTTTGATAGTGACAAAGGTAACCTTTTATATTTTCAGATCAATAAGTATAGTAGTCCTCTATCATTGTCAAGTGCTAATTTGTTAATAATGGATTTCTACTATACTTAGTTGATATTTAGAACAATGAGTTAGCCTCGTTCGGAGATAAGTTTGCGTTAGCATCCAATTGTCTTTGCGGAATAGGGAAGATATTACGCTTCGGTTCGTTGGATGCAGTCTTGTCCCACCAAGAAGTGGTTACGAACTTGTTGAAACGAACCAAGTCTGTACGGCGGATTCCTTCGAAAGCAAACTCTCTACCTTTTTCGGCCAAGAACTCATCCATGGTCAGAGTAGCGGTCGTATATTTCGCTTTCTCCCAATCCTCTGCCTTGAAAGAACGTTGACGAACGCTGTTGATCATATCTACCACTTCTTGCGTTGCTTTGCCCCCGTTCTTACGCATCAAGGCCTCCGCTTTGTTATAGATAACCTCGGAATAACGGAACATCACCCAGTCGTTGTTCATATCGCCGGTAGTACCCGGTTGGATCTCATACTTGATAGAGCGAGCACCGCTGTTTTCTTCGCCCTCGGTCATGGACTTAATGTAGTTTACGAATACCAAATCCTGCCCATTGTACTCCTCTGAACCTTTCAAAGGCTCTGCGGTCGTGTCGTAGTAGTAATTACCGTTTTCATCTACTTTGCGAGGATATTGCTTACCGATCAAGAAACCCTCAATTTTTCTCAAGTCGTTGTCAGCGAATGAGTCATAAAAGGTAGGTTGCGTCACCAAGCCGTTCCAAGGACCGGATTGCAAATCCCAGCCAGTTTGGTGTGCGTAATGCAACCAACGTTGATACCAACCCATTCCTTTGGCATATACTTCATCATACACGATTGACCAGATAATCTCGGTAGATCGCTTGTCGTTATCCGCACGGAAAGTGTCGTTCCACTTCTTATCCAATGCGAAACCTCCCTTAGCTAATTCATCGCAAGCTGCGATACAATCATCCCAGCGTGCTTGTCCAGTATAAATTTCCGCATTCAAATAGAGACGAGCCAATAATGCGTAAGCCCCCCATTTGGATACACGTCCGTAGGTCTCTGTTTTACTCTCTGACAAAGAAGGAATACTCTCGTTTAACTCTTTTTCGATCCAAGCGAATAACTCTGCGCGAGATTTGGAGGAAGGATTGATTTCACCGATTTTCTCGCAAATTGGAGCCGTACCGAACATATCCATCACATACCAATAACAGTAAGCGCGATATACACGCATCTCCGCTTGTGCTTGTGCTTTAGACATTGGAACTTGGAGTGCTTCAAAATCTATATTCTCTGTATCTGTAAGGAAGTTGTTAGCATATCCGATACCTTCAAATAATTTTTTCCAAGCATCCACTACTTGACCATCCGTAGGAATCCATTGATGGCGGTGTAAGCGAATCCAGTCTCCATTGTCATAGCCGTGGCGACCTTTTTGAGGCCATGCGGCACAGTCGGAAGATAACTCGTTACATGACCAAGGCGATTGGGCTACTTGCATAGTTCCACAGAAGTGTCCCCATGGACGCATCATGGCGGCCATTACCTCGCCTGCATTGTTGTAATAATTCTCAGCGATTACCGAGCTATGTATTTCCTCTGTCAGGTCCGTACAAGAGGTAAATGCGGTAGCTCCCAGCAATAATGAAATTGCGCATATATTTTTTAAAGCTTTCATTGTATTGTCTTAAATCTATTGTTACTTAATTAGAATCCAAAATTAACGCCAAACGTGAAGGTACGGGTGGTGGGATAAGATCCGCGCTTCTCTATACCTGCTTGTAGTCCTGTTACGTTTACGTCAGGGGTTAAACCAGAGTATCCTGTAATAGTCGCAAGATTGGTGACATTACCATAAATACGTAAGTTGCGCACATATTTATTATTTTTGAAGTTGAATGTATAACCTAGTGTCACGTTATCGATCTTCAAGAAGTTCCCTTTCTCTAGATAATAAGAAGAGAACAATGGTTGCTCTGTTACCTTGTTCTTCAAGGCATCCTTGTATACGTTTGTGCCAGACTGATCAATATTAACAGTCGTTCCGAAATAAATAGCACCCTCGTTCAATACGTCATAATCAAACATACCGCGCAGGAAGAAGCTGAAGTCAAAGTTCTTATAGGTAAATGTGTTCTGTAAGCCAGCCTTGAATTTCGGCAAACCATTACCGATAAAGGTACGGTCAGCGTCAGACAGACCTTCCTTTCCGTCTATGTCGCGAAGATTCCAAGTTCCGTCCGGATTGATACCATCGCATACATAACCGAAGAATGACGCGATCGGCTGTCCTTCTTGTAGGCGGTAAGCCTTGCCCGGGTTACCCGGAGAGGGCAGGTCATATTGATCCTCGTAAGAAGATTTGTACACGTCGTTAGACAAAGATGTCAATTTATTATTCTCGTATGAGAACGTGAAATTAGCCGTGTAAGAGAAATCCTTAGTCTTTACGACCTCTGCGTTTAATGCTAATTCTATACCTCTATTTCTCATCGTGCCTACGTTGGTGGTGATCGTGTTGTAGATCAAGGATGGCTGTTGGGCATTGTAGCTACTGATCAAGTCGCGAGTCGTACGACTATACCAATCGATCGTACCATTTAGGCGTCCACCTAGCAAGCCGAAGTCGAAACCGATGTTCAAGGACTCATTCTTCTCCCATTTCAAATCCGGATTCGGGTTGATATTCGGACCGTAAGTGGCGGTTAGCCATGAACCGGTGTAAGCGTTCCAAGCTCCAGCACCTGTGCCGTAGGTAGCGAGAGACATATATGGATCGGTAGGTAGACTACCCGTGATACCGAAACCGGCACGGAATTTCAATACGTCGAATACTTCTTGGCTCTCCATGAAGTCCTCACGAGAGATCATCCAGCCTGCGCTGACAGAGGGGAACCAAGCCCATTTGTTGTTCGCTCCGAACTTCGTGGAACCTTCACGGCGGATAGAGGCGCTGGCCATGTATTTACCGTCGTAATTATAGTTGGCACGGGCGAAGAAGGCGATCAGTTTGCTGGTCTCTTTTTTACTCTTCATCTCGGCCTTACCATCTTTTAGGTAACCGCCGGCTTCTAGGTTATTGGTACCGAATACGTCCGTCAAGAAGTTCTTGTTCTCGGCGCTGAATTGCTCGTATTCAAAATCTTGGTAACTGTATCCCAGCAAACCGGTAATATTGTGTACGCCGTTGATGGAAGTATTGTAGTTTGCTGTCCATTCAGTAGTACGATTGGTATTCTGATAATATTCTTTTTTGGCGCGTCCGTTTGTACCGTCTTTATATTGGCTATATTCCTCACGCATACTATAATCGTTAGTTAATGCGTCGTTCTTCTCCATAGCGAAGAAAGCGGCGGCTGTCAGACCGGGGATAATCTCATATTGAGCCTTGAAGTTCGCCAATAAATTCTTGAATTCCTTTTTCTTGGTACGCTGGTATATGCGGGCTACCGGGTTGAAATCTTCGTAACCGCTGTAAGTTTCCCAGAAGGAGCCGTCTTCCTTATAAATAGGCATCGTCGGGTTGATACGGATCGCCTGGTATAATATGCCGTAATTAGGGATATCTCCTACCTTATCCACATCATCGGAAACCGCGTCCACTTTCACGAAAGAGTTTGCTAGATTGAAAGAAAGCTGTAGTTTATCATCAAACGCACGGTGGTTCACGGCGATAGAGCCATTGATCGTTTCACGGCTGGTGTTACGGATCATACCATCATTCTTTTTGTAATTTAAAGAAGCGCGATAGTTTGTCTTACCATTACCACCGGTAGCGGTCAAGTTGTGTACATGGGTGAAATTACTCTTATTCAATAAAGCGTCGTAATGGTTATCCCGTCCACCAAAGTCGCGGATATTGGCGTTGTTGGTTTCCTTGCCATAAGCGACGAACTCGTCTCCATTTAAGATTTCCGGCCGTTTATAAACCGCCTCGTGCATGATATATCCTGAGTAATCCACTTGAGTAGTTCCGGCTTGCGGACGTCTCGTGGAGACGATGATCACACCGTTATTACCCCGGGTTCCGTAGATAGCGGCTGCGGAACCGTCTTTCAATACGTCGATCGCCTCGATATCCTCGGGTGCGATAGCGTTCAAAGAAGTCATATTACCCGGCATACCGTCAATAATAACGAGAGGCTCATTGCTACCTTTCAGAGATGAGGCACCACGCATCTGTACTTTTACCTCGCCATTAGGGTCGGTGCTACCACGTGATACAGTCAGACCAGCTACACGTCCTTCCACCAATTGCATCGGGTTCACTACCGGTGCCTTGTTAAAGTCGGATGCTTTCACGCTGGTAACGGATGAGGTGATCTCACCTTTCTTTTGGGAACCGTAGCCAACGACTACTACCTCGTCTAGTGTCTCAGAGTCTTCAGCTAAGACTATGTTCAATGTTTTTTGCCCGGTATAACGAACTTCTTGGGGTTTGAAGCCGATGAAGGAAAATACCAATGTGCTGTTATCCGGCACATCCAAGGTGAAATTTCCGTCAAAGTCCGAAGCTGTTCCGTTCGTGGTTCCTTTCACAACAATACTAACGCCAATCAGAGGTTCACCCTTTTGGTCTTTTACTACACCTTTAATGGTTGAACTTTGCTGTGCGATCTGATGAATCTCCATGTTTCCCATTTCAGGAACAGTAGAATCTCCGGCCGCATAAGAGGACTGAAACATTAAAGATAAACAAAGTAACAAAGAGGTTCGTCCACCTAATAAAGTCAGGCATTTCCTCGTCTTACCTTCACTCTTTTTTTCCATAAAAACATTAAATTAAAAGTTAATAATGTGCTTCCCGAAGGAAGAATACACACAAGCGGTTTGCTTTGCTATTCGACAGCAATATTAATAGGTCTTAACGAATTGAAGAGTGCTTTGAAATGCCAAAGAAGTGTCATGAAATGCATATAGCAGATTATGATACTCTTTTGGTAGATTATGACACTATTTAGGAATCAATGATTTATGCCTCTTTTGTGCGGTATTCTTTAGGAGTCATGTTATATTTACGGGCAAACTCCCTATAGAAGTATGATTTGTTAGAAATCCCTACATTATAAATAATTTCCTGAACGCTCATGTTGGTATTTACGAGTAATTGCGCTGCATAGTTTAACCTATAATCCTTTATAAAATCACTCGGCGTCATGGTAGATATTTTCTTGAAACGGCGATATAAGATGCGGGTGTTTATATTCAGTGCGTCCGCTACCAGCTCGGGACCGAGTCCTTCCTTGCTGACATTTTCTTTGATGATAGCGGTTACGGCGTCAAGGAATTCCTTGTCTTCTTGATGTAATAATTGCCCTTCCGTATATTGATAAGCACTTTCCGGAGAATAGAAATACTCTTTTAATTCTCTTTGATTTGTCATCAATCGGTTCACGACGGATAGGAGAACTGTTGGCGAGAAAGGCTTGGTTAGATAGGCATCCGCTCCTATATTAAGTCCTGCCGCTTGCTCTTGGTCTGATATTTTGGCAGATACGATAATAAGCGGGATATGACGGGTATATCTATTTTCCTTGATAAGAGAGATCAATTCCAATCCGTCGATATTAGGCATCATGATATCGGTGATGATAAGGGAGGGAGTGTATTGCTTGAGGAATTCCAGAGCCTCCTCCGCATTATAAGCTTCCTGAACCTGATATTCGGAAGAGAGGGTTTCCGTGATTAGCCAGACGATGTCTTTATGATCGTCGATAACGAGTATCATCGGTTTATCTTCCGTCTCTTTTTGTGCCGTATGTGAGATTTGCGGCTTTTGTATATCCGTGTTTGGGGAAGGAAGCAATACGGGAATCTCTTCGTCTATCGTGTTGTCTGAGGTCTCCTCTACGATGCCAAAAGGTAAGGTAACTGTAAATTCAGCATATTGGCCGACCTCACTCTCTATATTGATTTTACCACCTAAGGATTGTACGAGGCTGTGACAGATAAATAAGCCGAGGCCATTCCGTGTCGTATTTTGCCTGTTATCATCGTTATCCATCGTGCCAAGGATACGATATCGGTCGAAAATATTTTGCATGTCTGCCTCCTCGATTCCTTTGCCGGTGTTGTAAACTTTAAGGACGAGGAAGTTCTCCTCCTCATGTAAGGAGATACGAACCGTGCCCCCGTCTTCCGTATACTTAAATGCGTTGGAAATCAGATTTGCTAGGATCTTCTTGAAATAGACGGAATCCGTATTCCAATAAAGCTCTTTGGGAGCATCAATCTTGAATTGGATTTGGTGTTGCTCGGATAGTGGGTAAAACCATTCGAATTGAGTTCGCAAAAGAGAGGATACGGATACTCTTCGGATGTGCGTATGACTGAATCCAGCGTCTTCCGCTTTCCGGAAATCAAGGATTTCTTGGATAAGTCCGTTCAGTTCCTCTACATTTTCCCGGAGGACTGAAGTGTATTTTTCTAATGTCTTGTCTTTTGAGGTGGCGGCATAGGCTTGGATATAATTCTCCACGCCATTGATCAAGGTAAGCGGGGTGCATAGTTCATGCGTAATATGGGTAAAGAAATTCAGCTTGGACTCGTATAGCTTCTCTTTTTGCTCCTCCTTGATCTTGTCTGCGATCTGCTTCTGTTTCTTTAGTATTTGGTGATGGATACGATAGGTGGCGATGATGAGCAAAACCGTACCGATAAAAAGATACGTGAAAATGGCTAACGAGCTTAGATAAATAGGAGGTAATACCTTGATAGGTAGAGTGTATTCTTTTGCTGACGAATCAATGACATCGTTGCGATAACGGACTTTCAGCAAATATTCCCCGTACGGTAGGTTCATGAAAGTTACCTTGTTTGTCTTTTGCAATTTTTCCCAAGAGGAATTATAGTTGACCAACTGATACGAATACTCGTAATTCTCCCCGTTGATGTAATCCGGAGCGACGAACGCAATCGTTAACGATTGCACATCAGCCGGAACCGTTACACCGTTCCGGCTGATGTCCTTATATAATGGAAGGATTTGTTTATCCATTTGCAACTCGAAGAAACTTAATTCGGGTTGATAGGTATGCTCCGGCTCCGTTTGTTTATTTACCCAGACTAATCCGTTGATGCCTCCAAAGAATAAACGCTCGGAGTATGGGCATTTCCAATAAGCGTCATCAGAGAATTCCGTGACGCTAAAGTAAGGCTGATGATAATTATGGAAAAAGTTGTTCCGGGGATTATATTTGGTGAGACCTTTATTGGTACTAAGCCAGATACAGCTATCGTTCCCCTCATGGATACCATGGATCATGTCGTTTACGATCCCGTCGCTTTTATCGAATTGGCGTAAACGCATCTTTCCCCCTCTGAATTTAATCCGGGTGAGACCGGAGCTGGCGCCTGCATAAAACGTGGAATCTTCGGTCTGGCATACGGAAAGCACATCTCCAATGGCCGGGTTTCTTAAATTGTTGGTTTGCAGGAATTCATATCCTTGATTGAAAATATTGAAACGAATGACTCCGTAACCGCCACGGCTCCCGAGGAACAGGGTAGAGTCGTTGTCATATACCATCGATTGGATTTCTTTACAGATGTTCTTTCCGTTTTTTAACGGGAAGGTTTGTACCTTCCCGATTGTAGGTACGGCTTTATCTATATGTAAGGTAACCTTTTGCAATCCGTTACCCGTTGTCGCTAGCCATAATGTGGAATCATCTACCTCGCAAATAGAGTGGACATAGCGTAGAGGGGTGGTGTCTTCTCGTTGCGGTATCGTTTTTATTCGTTTCTCTTTATACGAATAATAGGTCAGTCCCGGGCCTTCCGTGCCAATCCAGATACATGGATGGTACTCGCTTTTTTGGAAGCAATACACACGGTTGCTGGATAGGCCGTCGGCGGTGGTAAAATGCGTGATAGCGCTTTGTGGGATCATCTTTTTGTTATGGTAAGTGTCATACGCTTGTATCCGGACAATACCGTCTCCTTTTGTCCCGAGCCAAAGGGATTGATCATCGTCTGTATATAAAGAACGTATGGGGTTCTGTATATTAATCGGTAAATCCTTGAGTAAGATAGAGCCGAAAAGATCGGGTTTGTCATAAAACATCCGTATACCTTGCCCGTCTGTTCCCAACCAGAGAATCTCCTGCCTTTTATCGTTCATTAGGCAAAAGATACCGATGCCCATATTTATCGTGTTTTCCGGTTGGCTTAGGTCTAGAATATTGCCGTTACGGAAAACGATATACACATTGGATTGGAAGGTGCATATCTTGATGATGTTACCATATTGTTTTGTCATTTCAGGCAGATCGAACAGGAATTCTTTCCCCTTTCCGTCTACATGCTGTCGATATAATTTATTGTCGGTATCTACTATGAAAATATGATTATTCTCGTAAAATGCGGATAAGATCGGTTTATTATGGAATTGGCGTTCTTCCGATAGCAAATTAAAAGTAGTATCGGAGAAATCCGGAGTCAACTTTTTCAGTATGCCCGAGGCTAATAATAAATAAAAATGTCCGTCCGTCCCGGCGAATAAGGTACGTACGGTTTGAGGGCCTACTCCTTCTCTCGGCAGGTCCCGGAACCCATCGCTAGATGGGGTGTAGCAAGAGATTCTGTTTTCCTTACAAATAGCGAGCGTGATGCCGGATGAATCGGAGGCCAATAGATCGCATTCCATGTATCCGGGGAAAGACTCGGTGACTTTCCGTTCTTTTAGTGAGAATTTATTGATACCTAAAGAGGTTGATATCCATAAAAAGCCGGGTTCTGCGTCGGATATTTTGTGAATGATATTACTACAAAGAGAGTTTTTGTTATTTAATTCGAAACGATATACATACGTATCTTTTCCGTTGTATAAGTTAAGTCCGTCGTAAGTCCCGATCCACAAATAGCCATCCGGATCTTGATGCATGCAAATAATAGCGTTATTTGAGAGATCAACCATAGAAGTTTTATGCAATACGGTTGAGGCAAATAGGTCTGTTTGCGTGATCAATATAAGGAAACTGGTTAACGCTAGAATAAGCCTTGTGAATCTCATGTATTTAAGATTTAGTGTTTGTTTTCAGCGCAAAGATAATATCTTTATGAACGAACAGAAAAGAATTCACTTTTTTGTTTACTTTTGCAAAAAGCAGGGCTTTCGTATAAATTAGAATGTCTGACGTATGATAATACGAAATAAAGTAAGTGACAGATGGAACAATGTGAAGAGAATTCTCAAGAAAATGACGATGTGATAATAGAGAAAGAAATTTCTAAATTAATAGAAGAACAGCGTTTATTTACGGAGAGTATATATGCTTGTCTGCCGGTGGGTATTGAAATTTATGACGCACATGGTGTGCTGCGTAGTATAAACGACCATGCGTTGAGGATGTATGGTGTGGACGACCGGACATCGGTGGTGAATATAGTCAATCTTTACAAAAGTCCATTTGTTGATTCAGAACTTTTAGCTCGGATACAATCGGGTGAAGATATTTCCTTGGAGTTTGAGTATGATTTTGATCGGGTTAATAAGGATGCATATTATTCTTCCCATAATAAAGACACGATGATCTATGGGGTTAAAGTTATCCCGATATGGAGTAGAAAAAAACATCTTATCGGACATATATTACTCGCAAATGATATGACTTCCATGAAAGAGGTGGAATTCCGTACGGAAGAAAGCAAGAAAAATCTGGAGATGGCCAAGAAAGCGCAGGATCTGATCGCAAAACGTGATCTGGCCATGAAAGTCAGTAATATTGTTCATTGGGATTTTGATGTAAATTCCCAGAAATTCGAATCTTATAATGATCCGATCAACGATTACGTTTCAGATCGGTTATTGACCGTTTCGGAGTATATGGATGTTATATACCCCGAGGACCGGTCTGTTTTTTACGACGCAATGCAATCCCTGATAGCTGGAGAGAATGTCACCATCAATTTTACCTGTCGCATACAAACCAAGTATGATGAGACTTGGCAGTATTGTGATTTTATGGGTGTCCCTTTCGATCAAGATGAAAATGGAGATATAATACGCTATACGGGATTCAGGCAAAACATTCCTAAGATCCAGCAATTGAATCGGGAACTTAAAGAAAGAAATTACAAGATAGAGCTTTCTTTCAAGACGGTTGGTATGTCGTATTGGGATTTTGATGTAAAAAGCCTGAAATTCAGTGCTTTTAATGATCCTATCAATGATTTCCGAATGTCGAGTTACGTTTAGATGGTCCCAACTCGGAGTGCTGGGTACTTCTGGATAGAAACCGGCTTAAGCAAGTATGGATGAATTTCCTCACTAATGCGGTAAAATGCACCAAATCCGGATATATTAAAATGGGATATGGTATTGAAAGGGAAGGTCTTCGTATCTATGTTGAGGATACGGGAATCGGTATACCGGATGATTTGCATGACAAAGTATTTACCCGTTTTGAGAAATTGAATGAGTTCTCGCAGGGTACCGGACTTGGCTTGACGATCTCCAGAGCTATCGTAGAAGCGGCAGGGGGAGAAGTGGGCTTCACTTCAAAACTTGGTGCCGGATCTACTTTTTGGGCATGGTTGCCTCTTCGCCCTTAGGGCTGACTCCCCATTTATTGGTAATGTCCTTTTAAAATAGTGAAGGATGAGAAGCTTTTTTATCGCAATTTATAGGGATTTTAGAACTGGTGTAGCATATATGACAGAAATATGACGATAATTCTCCTACCTTTGCGGCGGTAAAAATGTGGTATTAGATAAGATTGTTTATGAAATTTGAGAATGAGTGCTGGGATCACTTTAAGGGTGAGACCTGGAAAAGAGAGATCAATGTAAGAGATTTTATCCAGAGTAACTATACGCCTTATGAAGGGGATGATTCCTTTTTAGTCGCTTCTTCCGAGAAGACCCGTAAGGTCTGGAACAAGCTGACCGAGATGTTTAAGGTCGAGAGGGAAAAGGGAGTTTATGACGCCGAGACAAAATTACCTCAAGGGATCGATGTATATGGCCCGGGCTATATTGATAAGGAGAATGAGGTTATCGTTGGGTTACAAACCGATGCTCCGCTGAAACGTGGTATCTTCCCGAAGGGCGGTATCCGTATGGTCGAGAATAGCTTGGAAGCTTATGGTTATCATTTGGACCCGATGACGAAAGAGATCTTCACGAAGTACCGTAAAACTCATAACGAGGGCGTTTTCTCCGCATATACGGAAGAGATGATTGCCGCACGTCGTTCGGCTATTATCACCGGTCTGCCCGATGCGTATGGCAGAGGACGTATTATCGGTGACTATCGTCGTGTCGCTCTGTATGGTACGGCAATCTTGATCGAGGAGAAAAAGCGTTTCTTGAATCGTTTGGATATCCAAGAGATCACGGAAGAGATCATCCAGAGCCGTGAGGAGATTTCTGAACAGATCAAGGCTTTGAAAGCGTTCGAGAAAATGTGCGCTAGCTATGGCTTTGATGTGACTCGTCCGGCACAAAACGCTCGTGAGGCGGTTCAGTTTGTGTACTTAGCTTATCTGGCGGCGGTAAAAGACCAAGATGGCGCGGCGATGTCTATCGGACGTACTTCTACGTTTTTGGATATTTATATCGAGAAAGACATCCGTGAGGGTAAGTTGACCGAAGAGGAGGCGCAAGAATTGGTAGACCAGCTGATCATCAAGTTGCGTATCGTTCGTTTCTTACGTACGCCGGAATACAATGATTTGTTCTCCGGTGATCCGGTTTGGGTAACAGAGTCCTTGGGCGGCCAAGGAGTGGATGGCCGTTCTTTGGTAACAAGAACTTCCTATCGTTATCTCCATACATTATATAATCTAGGTCCGGCACCAGAACCCAATTTGACAGTTCTGTGGTTTAAGAACGCTCCCGAGAACTGGAAACGCTTCTGTGCCAAGGTCTCTATCGATACATCGGCTATCCAATATGAGAACGACGATTTGATGCGTCCGGATTATGGAGATGATTATGGTATCGCTTGTTGCGTTTCTCCTATGAAGATCGGTAAGCAGATGCAGTTCTTCGGAGCCCGTGCGAATTTGGCGAAATGTTTATTATATGCGATCAACGGAGGACGGGATGAGCGTAGCGGCGTACAGGTAGCCCCGATGTTTGAGCCGGTTCGCGGCGAGTATCTGGAATACGATGAGGTGATGGCTAAGTATGAGCAAATGATGCGCTGGTTGGCGAAAGTGTATGTGAACGCCTTAAAGATAATCCATTATATGCATGATAAATACGCGTATGAGGCATTCGAGATGTCGCTTCACGATGGGGATGTCGAGCGTATCCGTGCGACAGGTATTGCCGGTCTTTCTATCGTTGCCGATTCGTTGGCTGCTATCCGTGATACGAAAGTACGTGTGATCCGTGACGAGCGTGGCTTGGCGGTTGATTTCGAACGTGAGGGCGAATATGTTCCTTTCGGTAATAACGACGATCGTACGGATAGTATCGCTGTAGAGATCACCGAGAAGTTCATGGAATATTTGCGTCAGCACGAGACCTATCGCCATGCGAAACCTACGCAGTCCATCCTTACGATCACCTCTAATGTGGTATATGGTAAGAAGACTGGTACGACACCGGATGGCCGTATCGGTGGAACTCCTTTCGCTCCGGGCGCGAACCCTATGAACGGTCGTGATACGAAAGGTGCTATCGCTGCGCTAGCTTCGGTAGCGAAGCTTCCATTCCAGCATGCGCACGACGGTATCTCTTATACTTTCGCTGTTTCTCCGGCTACGTTGGGAAAGGAGCGTGAAGTGCAGATCAATAATCTGGTTAGCTTATTGGATGGCTATTTTACTCCGGATGGAGGTCAGCATCTGAATGTTAACGTATTTGATAAGGATTTGTTGATCGACGCTATGGAACATCCTGAGAAATATCCGCAACTTACGATCCGTGTATCCGGATATGCGGTAAACTTCGTGAAACTGACTCGTGAACAACAGTTGGATGTTATTTCAAGAACCATTAACCATTCACTGTAAGTGATAAAAGGTAAGATACATTCATTAGAGAGTTTCGGGACCGTAGATGGTCCCGGAATTCGCTTTGTCGTTTTTATGCAGGGCTGCCCGTTGCGTTGCCTGTATTGCCATAACCCGGATACTTGGAACCCGAAAGGGAAGGTGAAATATCAGATGACTCCCGGCGAGCTATTGACGGAAGTCTTACGGTATAAGAGTTTTATCGCCCGTGGGGGGGTGACTGTTACCGGTGGGGAACCTTTATTGCAACCGGAGTTTCTGAAAGAGTTTTTCCGTTTGTGCCAAGAGCAAGGTCTTCACACAGCTTTGGACACATCTGGTTTCGTATGTACCTCAAAAGCTTGGGAAGTCTTGGATTATGCGGACTTAGTGTTATTGGACATCAAAACCTTAAACCCGGATTTACATCCGTTACTGGCGGGTGTCAAGCAGGATAATACGCTTCTGTTTTTGGATGAATTGGAGAGACGTGGCATAGATACTTGGATTCGCCATGTTATTGTCCCCGGATATACGGATAATGACGAGTGGCTGGAGGCGTTAGCTCGGTATGTCAGTTCATATAAAGTGGTTCGCAAAGTGGAATTGTTGCCTTATCATACGATGGGAACCTATAAATATGAGCAATTAGGCCTCGATTATCCGTTAAAGGGGGTGGAACCCTTATCAAAAGAACGTTTAGATAATGCGAAAGCGATATTCTCTCGCTACAAACCAGAAAATAACAAGGCCTGATCTCTCGATCAAGCCTTGCGATTATGCAACAGCTAATCAGGGAAAACAATCTAATCCGATTAGCTTTTAAACGATAGTAATAATTTTTTGCCTAGACTAACCTTGACTATTTAATATGTGTTTGTTTTGTTATATGCAACAAATATCTATTTTTGTAAGGAGATAAAAAATGATATAGATCAGAAAATGATGAATAGTATGAAGACACCACAAGAAATAGCCGAAATGATACCCAAACGTTTTTATCCATTACCCGATGCGGATTTGGATTCTCTGGCCTCGATCATAGAATCAAGTAAGGCTGCGAAAGGAGAATTATTGTTGGATAACGGACAAATATCTAAATATTTATATTATGTGGAATCGGGATTATTACGCCAGTTTTACTATAAGAATAAACGTGATATTACCGAGCATTTCTCCTGTGAGGGAAATATCGTTATTTGTATAGCCAGCACATTCCAAAGAGAACCGACGCGTTTATTAATCGAGGCATTGGAACCGACGGTTTATCACCGGATCTCTTTTTCGGAATTTAGCGATTTATTGAAAACATCTTTAGCTATT
This sequence comes from Parabacteroides sp. KHUB-02, assembly GCF_056640955.1. NCBI lineage: Bacteria > Pseudomonadati > Bacteroidota > Bacteroidia > Bacteroidales > Tannerellaceae > Parabacteroides > Parabacteroides sp. KHUB-02. The sequence continues at coordinate 4,267,124 of NZ_JBWQEV010000001.1, forward strand.
AATAGATTGTACCAGAAAATACTGGAGTGGGCTTTGATGCTTTCGCAAGAGAAAGCGGACTCTTGGCGTTTTGAGTCGGCAAGAAAACGTTATCTGCGTTTTCAACAGGAATATCCGGAAGCAGCGAAACGTGCTTCTGTCAATCATATCGCCTCGTATTTATTGATGACACCCGAATCTTTGAGCCGGGTGCGGGCGGGAGTGTTGTAGCCTCTACCTACATTCAGGTATTATTGAGGCGAAAATAGCAATTTGTGGTGATTTCACGGTTCTAGTAATCCATCTATATTTGCGTCAGTTTAAAAAACGTAGAAGCAATGAAAATAGAAAAGATTACAGGACGTGAGATCCTAGATTCAAGAGGTAACCCGACAGTAGAGGTTGATATTTTACTAGAGTCCGGCGTTATGGGCCGTGCGTCTGTGCCTTCCGGTGCGTCCACCGGCGAGAACGAGGCTTTGGAGTTGCGTGATGGCGACAAGAAGCGTTATGGTGGTAAAGGCGTATTGAAAGCGGTTGAGAATATCAATACGATTATCGCTCCGGCATTGAAGGGGATGTCTGCCTTGGATCAGATAGGTATCGATCATGCGATGTTGGCTTTGGACGGTACGAAAACTAAATCGAAACTAGGTGCGAACGCTATCCTTGGCGTTTCTTTAGCTGTAGCGAAAGCTGCCGCAAATTATTTGGATATTCCTTTATATAGATATATTGGTGGAACGAATACCTACGTGATGCCTGTTCCGATGATGAATATAATCAATGGCGGTTCGCATAGCGACGCTCCGATCGCTTTCCAAGAGTTTATGATTCGTCCGGTAGGTGCCGCTTCTTTCAAGGAAGGCTTACGTATGGGCGCTGAGGTATTCCATGCGTTGAAAAAGGTATTGCACGATCGTGGGTTAAGTACCGCTGTTGGTGATGAGGGTGGTTTCGCCCCGAATTTGGAAGGTACGGAAGATGCCTTGAACTCAATTATCGTCGCTATCAAGGCGGCTGGTTATGAACCGGGCAAGGATGTGATGATCGGTATGGATTGCGCTTCTTCTGAGTTTTATAAGGATGGAATCTACGATTACACGAAGTTTGAAGGAGAAAAAGGAGTGAAACGTACTTCCGACGAACAAGTGGATTATCTGGAAAAGCTGATCAACGAATACCCGATCGATTCCATTGAGGATGGTATGAGTGAGAATGATTGGGCTGGTTGGAAGAAACTGACAGATCGTATCGGTAACCATTGCCAATTAGTCGGAGATGATTTGTTCGTGACAAATGTAGAGTTCCTTTCAAGGGGTATTAAAGAAGGTTGCGGTAACTCAATCTTGATCAAGGTAAATCAGATCGGTTCCTTGACGGAGACACTGAACGCTATCGAGATGGCTCACCGCCATGGATACACGACCGTTACTTCACACCGTTCCGGTGAGACGGAAGACGCTACGATCGCCGATATCGCTGTCGCTACCAATAGCGGACAGATCAAGACGGGATCATTAAGTCGTTCGGACCGTATGGCTAAATATAACCAGCTGCTTCGTATCGAGGAGGAATTGGGAGACCGTGCCGTATACGGATACAAAAGAATCAATTAAGTATATAAAGTAAATTATAATCGCTAATTATGTAGTAATCCAAAACCCAAGATATTGAAGGGCTTATCCGTGAGGATAGGCCCTTTTTATTGATTGATAAAGTATTATCTATAACCTCATAAAATATATCGATTAGAAAAATTGTTTTAATGAATAAATATGTTATATTTTTGTATCGGAAATAAAAACAAATAGTATTCATTAAAAAATAGGAACAAGTATGGAACCGATTATTAATTCTCAACTTCCGGAGTTTAAAGTACAAGCTTTTCAAAATGGTAATTTCAAGACTGTAACCAACGAGGACGTCTTGGGTAAGTGGGCTATCTTTTTCTTCTACCCGGCCGATTTTACATTTGTTTGTCCAACAGAGTTGGTCGATATGGCTGAGAAGTATGAGCAGTTTAAATCAATGGGAGTAGAAATTTACTCTGTAAGTACAGACTCTCATTTTGTACATAAAGCTTGGCATGACGCTTCCGAGACTATCCGTAAGATCCAATATCCGATGTTGGCGGATCCCACTGGAGCACTGAGTCGTGCGTTTGGTGTGATGATCGAGGAAGAGGGTATGGCATACCGTGGCACTTTCTTGGTAAATCCGGAAGGAAAGATCAAAGTGGCCGAGATTCATGATAACAATATCGGTCGTGACGCTTCCGAGTTACTTCGTAAAGTTGAAGCCGCTCAGTTTGTCGCTTCACATGATGGTGAGGTTTGTCCCGCTAAATGGAAGAAAGGGGAGGCTACCTTGAAACCTAGCATTGACTTGGTAGGGAAAATCTAAATAATTAAGAGTATAGATCGTGTTAGAATCAACATTAAAAGAACAATTGAAAGGTATATTCGCAGGGTTAAATGCGAATTATACCTTTGATATATCGATCTCTTCTGCGCATGAAAGTAGACAAGAATTGTTGGATTTATTAGGTGATGTTGCCTCTTGTTCGGATAAAATATCTATGCAAGTATCTGATGGGGAGGGATTGGAATTCCTTTTATTAAAGGATGGAGCGAAAACGGGGATTAAGTTTCGTGGAGTACCTAATGGACACGAGTTTACTTCCTTGCTGTTGGCGATCTTGAATTCAGATGGGAAAGGCAAGAATTTTCCGGACGAGAGCATTTGTAATCGTGTTAAAGCCTTGAATGGCCCGATACATCTGACGACCTATGTCTCTTTGACTTGTACGAATTGCCCGGATGTGGTACAGGCATTAAACGCTATGACGACTTTAAATCCTCAGATCCATCATGAGATGGCAGATGGGGCTATCAATCAGGCGGAAGTTGATGCCTTGAAGATACAAGGCGTCCCCTCTGTCTTTGCGGATGGAAAACTGATCCATGTAGGACGTGGGGAATTCGGTGAATTGTTATCGAAGCTGGAAGCTCAGTATGGAATCAATGAGAGCCTGACGGAGAAGACGGTAAAACGATATGACGTGGTTGTGGTCGGTGGGGGTCCGGCTGGTGCTTCTGCCGCTATTTATTCCGCACGAAAGGGGCTGAGTGTCGCTGTCGTGGCGGAGCGTATCGGCGGGCAGGTGAAGGAGACGGTAGGAATTGAGAATCTGATTTCAGTTCCGGAGACAACAGGTACCCAGTTGGCTGACAATCTGCGCTTGCATATGCGGCAATATCCGATTGACCTGCTGGAGCATCGTCGTATAGAGAAGGTAACGATAGAAGGAAACGAGAAGGTTTTATCTACGGCTGGAGGTGAGATATTCAAGGCTCCGGCGGTTATTGTCGCTACGGGCGCTAGCTGGCGTAAATTGAATGTACCGGGTGAGGCAGAGTATATAGGGCGTGGAGTGGCTTTTTGTCCTCATTGCGACGGTCCGTTTTATAAGGGAAAACATGTTGCCGTGGTTGGCGGTGGAAATTCCGGTATCGAGGCGGCTATTGATTTGGCGGGGATCTGTTCGAAAGTAACCGTTTTGGAGTTTATGGATGAGTTAAAAGCGGATCAAGTCTTGCAAGAGAAAGCGAAGAGTTTGCCGAATGTCGAGATCTTTGTTAGTTCACAAACAACCGAGGTGGTTGGAAATGGCGACAAGGTAACCGGTATCCGTACAAAGGATCGTAAGACAGGGGAAGAGCGTGTTATTCATTTAGACGGTATTTTTGTTCAAATCGGCTTAGCCGCTAATAGTGGTGTCTTTAAGGAGATTGTCGAAACAAATCGTCCCGGTGAGATCGTGATTGACGCACATTGCCGGACGAATGTCCCGGGTATTTATGCAGCGGGCGACGTTTCCACCGTACCCTTTAAGCAAATCATTATTTCTATGGGAGAAGGCGCCAAAGCGGCCCTTTCGGCCTTTGAAGATCGGGTACGTGGTGTACTCGGTTGATGAAATACCTACAAATAGGTAATTTTTGAACAGCGTATCTCTTTTATCGGTTATATTACTATATTTGCGATCGAGAGAAAAGAGATGGATAGATTAAGAAAATATCTGAGGATATTACTCCCTGCGCTGTTCATAGCCTATTTGGGATGTATTATTGCGTTTACCCACGTTCATATTGTCAACGGGGTAACAATCGTCCATTCTCACCCGTATCATAAAACGGACGATGGTCGTCCGGACCATGAACATGGCTACGCCGAGTTTCAGTTGCTTCATCAGTTATCTGTCTTGCAGATAACAGGTGCGGCTTTCGTCGCTATTCTGCTGGCGGCTTTTTATTCCTTTATCCGTAACTTATCTTTCGCTCCGGTCTATCCGGACTATATCGTTCCCTTCCGGGGAAGACGTACGCTTCGGGCTCCTCCCATATTCTGATATTGTGAGATTAATAACATTGTATTACTTATCAGAATAAATTAAAATGAATAAATTTTTCATCTTTATACTATGCCTGTGCTGTGCCCTAACGGTAGCTCAGGCCACGGGAGAGGACCGTCTAAACGACTCAGACGCAAATGTTTTCGGACATGTATTGGATAAGAAAACAGGGGAACATCTTCCCTTTATCAACGTATTGTTAAAAGGTACCACGATCGGTACGACCACCGATAACTCGGGACATTATTTCCTGAAGAATCTGCCGGAAGGTAAATTTACGCTAGAATATAAAGCGCTCGGGTATAAGACTATCTCTAAAGAAGTGACCCTAAAGAAAGGAAAAACCTTAGAGATTAATGTAGAACTGGAAGAAGACCAGATCGCCTTGGATGGCGTGGTGGTATCTGCGAATCGTGCGGAAACTTCCCGCCGGTTGGCTCCCACATTAGTGAATGTATTGGATGCGAAGGTTTTTACTACGACCAATGCGGTGAATTTGGCACAGGGACTAAATTTCCAACCGGGTGTACGGGTAGAGACGAATTGCCAGAATTGCGGTTTCCAGCAAGTCCGGATCAATGGATTAGACGGACCTTATACCCAAATACTGATTGATTCACGTCCCATATTCAGCGCTTTATCCGGCGTATATGGGCTTGAGCAAATACCGGCGAATATGATCGAGCGGGTAGAGGTGATGCGAGGAGGGGGATCGGCACTGTTCGGCTCGTCCGCTATCGCCGGGACAATTAATATCATTACGAAGGAGCCCTTGAGAAATTCCGGGGAATTGTCGCATACGTTAACCTCGATTGGCGGGACATCTGCTTTCGATAATAATACGACCCTAAATGCCTCTTTGGTTTCGGAAAATGGGAAAGCGGGCTTATATCTTTTTGGCCAGAACCGTCATCGTTCCGGTTTTGATCAGGATGGAGATGGTTTTACGGAGTTGCCTAAATTGAAGAATCAAACAGTTGGTTTCCGTTCGTACCTGAAAACGAGTACTTATAGTAAATTGACATTCGAGTATCATCATATGAATGAATACCGCAGGGGAGGAAATCTGTTGGATCGTCCGCCTCATGAAGCGGATATCGCCGAACAGTTGGAGCATTCGATTGATGGAGGAGGTCTGAAATTCGATCTTTTCTCCAAGGATTACAAACATAAATGGAGTGTTTTCACTTCTGCCCAAAATACGGACCGGGATAGTTATTACGGGACGAACCAAGATCCGAACGCTTACGGCAAGACTACGGACCTGACGGTTATGGCCGGTACGCAATATGCTTATAGTTTTGATAAATTTTTGTTTATGCCATCGGATTTGACTGCCGGTTTGGAGTATAGTTTCGATCATTTGAAGGACGAGATGATCGGGTATAATCGCTTTACGAATCAGAAGGTGCATATCGAGAGCGCATTTTTGCAGAATGAGTGGAAAAATAAGCGATGGAGCTTCTTGATTGGCGGTCGTTTGGATAAACATAATATGATGGATCATGTAATATTCAGCCCTCGTGCGAATATCCGTTTTAACCCGACGGAAGATATCAATATCCGGGCTAGTTATTCCAGTGGTTTCCGTGCCCCGCAAGCGTTCGATGAGGATATGCATATCTCGGCGGTCGGCGGAGAGGTCGCTATGATCCAGCGTGCGAAAGATTTATCCGAGGAGAAATCGCAGAGCTTGAGTGCTTCGGTCGATTTTTACCATCGTTTTAAGAATGGTATCCAGTTGAACTTCTTGGTGGAAGGTTTTTACACCAGCTTAAGTGATGTGTTTGTCTTGGAAGATATTGGGAAAGATGAGCAAGGCAATCTGATTAAGGAACGTCGTAACGGTTCTGGGGCGAAAGTGATGGGATTAACCTTGGAAGGAAAGTCGGTGTTAACTTCATGGCTATCTTTGCAAGCGGGCGCTACTTTCCAGCGAAGCCGTTATAAAGAGGCCGAGAAATGGAGCGATGACGAGAATGTACCAGCCGAGACAAGGATGTTCCGTACGCCGGATATCTATGGCTATTTTACGGCTACCCTTACGCCTATCAAACGTTTCACGGCTTCCCTGTCGGGAACTTATACGGGAAGTATGTTGGTGCAGCATTTGGCGGGATATATACCTTTGGATAAGGCGGTGGAGACTCCCGATTTCTTTGATATGAATATCAAGCTTGCGTATGAGTTCCCGCTTTACAAAGAGCTGAAACTAGAAGTAAATGGAGGCGTGCAGAATCTATTTAACGCTTACCAATCCGACTTTGACCAAGGTAAGAACCGGGATTCCTCCTATATCTATGGCCCGGCTAGCCCGAGAAGTTATTTTGCCGGTGTAAAGATGAGTTTTTAATCATGTAATGCCCTTTGAAAAAACATGTACGTGTTTCGTGAAAAACATGTACGTGTTTCCGAAAAAAGACGTACGTGTTTTTTTGAAGGCAAAATAAACAAAAAGACAGTGTTCCCAAGCGTATGATCGCCCTACGGAAACACTGTCTTTTTTATGGGATAAATCGGGATGTTTTATTTAACGAACGGAGCGGCTTGCAAATAGGCGGCGCTCTTCTCTACGCCCTCGAACTGGGTACGGCCTTTCTTGTCGCCTTCCAGTTCCACGTAGTAGCCGAGGATACCGATCTCGTACGCTTTCTTGAATATATTCGGGAAATTCATCATACCGGAATCACCGATGATCCAACGATCCTTGATGTGCAATAACTTAAAACGATTCGGATAATTCTCCATCCATTCCACGGGATCTTGCTGTCCCATAACGGCCCAATATACATCCAACTCGAACATAACCTTATCCGGATCGGTATTTTTCAGGAATAACTCCTCGATATAAGTACCCTTAGGTGGTGCCCACGGATTCGGGTTCTGTTCCGGTTTCTCACCGGCTTTCAATACCCGTTTGAACTCATTGCTATGATTATGGTAACCCCATAGGATTCCGGCTTTCTTCGTGATCTCTCCGGCACGGTTGAAGATCTCCGATACTACTTTGGCGTCATCCTCGTTTTCGATACGGGGTAAACTCGGTTGTACCATACAACTAACACCTAGCTCGGCATGGATATCGGTTGCCTTTTTCCAGAACTCGTCGAATTTGGGCATATTCTCTTTCGTGTACTCACGAAGAGAAGGGGTCAGGTGTGAGCTGCTGATTCTCAAACCGGCATCATCCACCATTTTCTTATAATCCTTGGAGGCGATGAATGTCGTATTTTTAGGATTATAATCACCGAATTTACCAGTGTCTTCCCTATATCCGAAAATCTCCAGATCGGTATATCCTGCTTTTGCCAATCGGTTCAATCCGTTAGGCATATCTTGCAGTAACTCCTGTCCGAGCGAATAGGTTTGCAATCCCATCTTTTTCCCGGCGGTTGCCGAGGATACCGCATCCGTGGCGGGTATGGATCTGGTGGGATTTGAAGCCATTACTTTTTGGCTGGCTATGCCCCCTAAAGTAAGTAATGAAATGTTTCTCAAAAATGTTCTTCTGTCTGTCATGGTGATAAAGAATTAAAATTAAACATCTGTTTCTCGCAAATATAGTTAACCTTTTTGAAGTTTATTAAGAAAATGTCTCTCAAAAACTTGCGATTGGGTTTAAATAGATTTAAAATTTGACATAACTCAATTTTACGAACTTACTCCATACATCCAATTACCTGAATAAGGGGATTGTTTGGTATACCTCTGTGGATTTTTAATGTGATTTTACCCATTCTTAGGTATTGTGGGGCGGTAGTCTCTGATCGTAACTTTGCAACGTTTTAAATAACATAATTGATTAAATGATGATGAAGAAAATCAGAGGGCTTTTCCTCTCCTTTTTACTGTTGCTTATTTCCATCTCGGCTTTTTCTCAACATAAAACAATGATATCGGGTAAAGTCCTGTCCACGGAAAAAACAACCGTGGATTTCGCTACCGTTTATCTAAAAGGTACGAATTACGGCGGGACTACGAATGAGGAAGGTATCTATCATCTTCAAGCTCCTGCGGGAGAATATACATTAGTAGTATCGGCTATCGGATATAAGACGGTAGAGAAACCCGTGAAACTGATGCGTGGGGAACGGACGAAGATGAATGTGGTAATCAGCCCTCAAGCTACGGAGTTGGATGAGGTGGTTGTCGTTTCTAATGGCGTGACCCGGCTCAAGCGTTCTGCGTTCAATGCCGTGGCCCTCGATACGAAAGCCTTGCAAAATTCAACCCAGAACTTGAGTGAAGCCTTGGCCCAAGCGCCCGGAATGAAGATCCGGGAGTCCGGCGGTGTCGGCTCGGATATGCAACTGATGATGGATGGATTTACCGGCAAGCATATCAAGATCTTTATCGATGGGGTTCCGCAAGAAGGTGTCGGCAGTTCTTTCGGACTGAATAATATTCCGGTGAATTATGCCGAGCGTATAGAGGTCTATAAGGGTGTGGTACCGGTGGGTTTCGGAACAGACGCTATCGGAGGTGTTATCAATATCATCACCAAGAAGAACCGGAACAAATGGTTCTTGGATGCTTCTTATTCATACGGGTCTTTCAATACGCATAAATCTTATGTGAACTTCGGACAAACTTTCCGGAGCGGACTCACGTATGAGATCAACGTTTTCCAGAATTATTCGGATAATAATTACTATGTGGATACTCCGGTGAAGGACTTTACGACCGGAGCGATCAATAAGAAAAAGATCGAGCATGTGAAGCGTTTTCATGATACGTATCATAACGAGGCCGTTATCGGGAAAATCGGTTTCGTGGATAAGAAATGGGCGGATCGTTTGATGTTCGGGTTTACCTATTCACATATGTATAAAGATATACAGACGGGCGTACGCCAAGAAGTGGTGTTTGGCGGCAAATATCGGAAGGGATACTCGATCATGCCGTCGTTGGACTATCGCAAGCGTGATTTCTTCGTTAGGGGCTTGGATGTGGTATTGACGGCGAATTATAATAAGAACATGACGAACAATGTAGATACCTCTTCCTATGAATATAATTGGCGTGGCGAGATGCGTCCACTCCGGATGCCCGGTGAGCAATCTTATCAGAACACCCGGTCGGATAATAATAACTGGAACGGAACCTTAACGGCTAACTACCGTATCGGTAAGGCGCATACGTTCACGTTCAATCACGTGATCAACGCGTTCCGGCGTTCGAATCAGTCTCTTTTGAACGAGGACTCGGAAGCGAACGCTATCCCGAAGGAAACCCGTAAAAATATCAGCGGTCTTTCGTATCGCTTGATGCCGACGGAACATTGGAACTTGTCTGTGTTCGGTAAATATTACAACCAGTTTATCGCGGGGCCTGTCGCTACTTCCTCGGCTCAAGATGACTATATACGTACGACCAATTCGGTAAGCGCGATGGGATATGGGGCTGCGGGAACTTACTTTATCTTGAAAAGCTTGCAAGCGAAATTATCCTATGAGAAAGCCTATCGCCTGCCGACCAATGAGGAGATGTTTGGTGATGAGGACCTTGAGACCGGCGATATTTCCTTGAGACCGGAGAACAGCGATAACGTGAATCTGAATTTAAGCTACAACGAGACATTCGGTAAGCATTCCGTATATGTGGAAGGCGGATTGATCTACCGAAATACGAAAGATTATATCCAACGGAATATATCGGATTTGAGCGGCGGTAAATATGGCGCTACCTATGTGAATCATGGTCGTGTAGAGACCAAGGGTTACAATATCTCGGTTCGCTACGGTTTCGCTAACTGGGTAAGCGTAGGAGGAAACTTTACGCAGATGAATGTGAGGGATAACGTGAAGACGGTTACCAGCGGGACGAACCAAGAGAGCTTGACATATGGCGCACGTATGCCGAATCTTCCTTATCAGTTTGCCAACTCGGATGTGACTTTCTATTGGCGTAATTTGTGGAAGAAAGGCAATACGCTAAGTGTCACTTACGATAATTTATATATGCATAGTTTCCCGCTGTATTCGGAGGCAGTAGGCAGTGAATCCGAATTTGTGGTACCAACTCAATTCTCGCATAACCTGACACTCTCTTATGGTGTACAGAACGGGCGTTACAATATCTCTTTCGAGTGCAGGAATCTCACGAACGAGAAATTATACGATAACTTCAGCTTGCAGAAGGCTGGCAGGGCTTTCTATGGTAAGGTGAGGGTTTATTTCGGTAATTAATTTAAAGTGTGACTATCTTTTATTTATCAATAATTAATTCAAAACATAATAGATTAAAACAACATGAAGAAGAATTATTTAATGACAGGTCTTGCCGTTGCGTTATTGGTTGGGGGAGTATTTACTTCTTGTAGTGACGACGATCCTGTAAACCCGGATAACGGAGGCAACGGGAATGGAAATGGCGGAGGATCGACCTCGGAGGCGGTTTCGAGCTATGTAGTCGCCGCTTCTGTCGGTGACGCAAATTACTTGTTGACAGCCGATACGCTGGGGGATGGCTCTATCTCCGCTAAAAACAACGGACTCACTACGGAAAGCGGTACGCAATGGATCTTCTATAAGGATAAATATTTGTATCGTTTGGTTTACAATCAAGGAAATGCCGGTGTTACTTCTTCATACGTACTGAATGCGGAAGGTAAGATTAAAGAGCGTGATAATACTTACGAGATCAAGCGATTTACTTCTTATGGTATCTACGGCGACTATATCATTACATCTTCTACCGGTGATCTGGGTGAGGAATATGCGGACGAGAATGGTTATCTGCCTAAAGGCTTCTTGCTCTCTTATCTGGATGTGGCCAAAGAGACGTTTACGACAAACACGAATACGATCTTGTCGGAGAATTATTTGGGAAATGGCGAGTTCGTTACGTTAGCGGGTATTCTCCAAGCGAACGGCCGGATCTATTCCGCGGCTATCCCGATGGGATTGAGTAAGTACGGCGTGAAAGCGGAGGGAGGTAAATATGTTAAATACCCGGAGCTGGTAAAGACAGAATCCGGAGGAAGCGGTAGTGGCGCTTACGAAAAAGGGGAATTGCAATGGACGCAATATCCGAACGAGGCTTGGGTCGCTATTTATGCGAACGAGAAATTCGAGAACCCGAAACTGATAAAGACGGATAAGATCAGTTATGCTTGCGGACGTAACCGTTCTCAATACTACCAGACCATTTGGACGGCAGACAACGGCGATGTGTATGTGTTCTCGCCCAGCTATGCCAAGACGATGACCGCGGAGGTACAGAAAACGACTTTGCCGGCCGGTGTAGTTCGTATTAAGGCTAATGCGGAGGAGTTTGATCCTGATTATTATTGTAATTTGGAGGCACAGACGGGTGGTAAGGCATTCTTGCGTTGTTGGCATATCACGGAAGATTATTTCTTGTTGTTGATGTATGATCGTCCGTTGACTGAATCCGGATTCGCCGCGAAAGAGTTGGCTATTTATAAAGGAGAGGATAAGAGTCTTACTTACGTGAAGGGGCTGCCTTCCACGGATGTTATTTCCGGATTTGGCAATACTCCGTTCTCGGAGGATGGTATCGCTTATATGGCGGTTACGACTACCGATGGAAGTCAACCGGCCGTGTATCGTATCGATCCGAAGACAGCTACCGCAACAAAAGGTCTTACCGTTGAGGCAGAGCAAATCAGTGGTGTAGGTAAATTGACTGCCGCTCAAGAGTAATAAGCAAGTATGAGTCGGACTCACATTCTTTTAATATTCCTCCTGCTCCCGCTAACCCTGCGGAGCCAGGAGGATATTTGTATAGGAAAGGAACTGGTTTTGTACTCTACCGTATTGCAAGAAGACCGGAGTTATTGGATACACCTGCCGGAGCATTATAATATGGATACGAAACAACGCTATCCGGTTGTTTACCTGCTGGATGGAGATTCTTTCTTTCATTCGCTGGTAGGCATAAGGAAAACGTTGGCATCCGGTAGAGGTAAATATCTACCTCCCTGTATTATTGTCGGGATATTAAATTCGGATCGGACACGTGATTTTACGCCTACCGCTTCAGCCGCCGGACGGGATGGTAAAATCTCCATAGATGCGATTCCGCAAGGAGGGGGAAGTGAGGCTTTCAGTAAGTTTCTTACGGAAGAACTTCGTCCTGCTATCGATAGTGCCTATCGCACGAACGGCTGGAATATGCTTATCGGTCATTCGTATGCGGGGCTTTTCACCTTGAATACGTTTCTTCGTCATACGGAATTATTTGATACCTATCTAGCGGTCGACCCTAGTTTGTGGTGGGATCAGGGGCGGTTGGTCCGGGAGGCGGAGGCTTTGGTTGCAGGCCGGGATTTTAAAGGGAAAAGCCTGTATATCGGTGTCGCGTCTAAAAAAAGGACGGACCGGGTGGACATTCATCTTGACAAAGTGAGTTATCTTCTTTCGGAGGTTTTGCCACAAGCGGAGAACCTGCGTTTCTTTAGTAAATCATTTCCCGACGAGAACCATGGAACGGTAGCGGTTCCGGGTATATATGACGGGATTAAACAATTATTCGGAAAATGAGAAAATTCTTTGCGAAAGTACATTTATGGCTATCGGTACCTTTTGGCATTATTATTGCGATTGTCTGCCTGACCGGGGCGATTCTCGTCTTTGAGACAGAGATATTAGAATTAGGCTACCCTTCCCGTTATTTTGTAAAGGAAGTAAAAGGGGAACCTCTCTCGCCTGCCGCCTTGATAGAATCGGCACGCCAACAATTACCCGATTCGGTTCGAATAAACGGTATTCGGGTATCGTCTGACCCGAGACGAACTTATCAACTGGTATTACCGGGGAAAAAGGCCGCGGGTTTTATTGATCCCTACACCGGGGAGGTGACCGGGATGGATGACGGACAAGGTTTTTTCCTGAAAATGATGCGTCTTCATCGTTGGTTACTTGATGAGTATAAACGGGATGGAAGTTTTTCTTGGGGAAAATCAATAGTTGGCTATGCGACTTTGGTCTTGGCGATTATTATTATAAGTGGAATCGTAATTTGGTATCCTCGTAATAAAAAAGTATTGAGAAACCGGTTGAAAGTAAAGACCAAGGCTGGTTGGTTCCGTTTCTTCTATGATTTACATGTCTCCGGGGGATTCTATGCGGCATTGCTCCTGCTTATCTTAGCGTTAACCGGATTAACATGGTCGTTTGGTTGGTATCGAAATGCCTTTTATAGTGTCTTCGGTATTAGTGCAAACCCGCCTCAAGCGCATCATGCTCCAGCTTCTTCCGGCGCGAAGAAACCCGCGAAGAAAAAGACGGATTACACACAATGGGCTGAGGTGTTATCGGCATTGAAAAGCCATTATCCGGACTTTAACTCAATCACGATCCAAGATGGCTCCGCTACGGTTTCTACGGCCCGTTATGGAAATACAAGAGGAAGCGACCGTTACTCCTTTGATCCTGCTACGGGTGAGATTACGGAAGTCCAATTATATAAAGATCTCCCAAAATCGGGGAAGATAAGAGGATGGATTTATTCCGTACACGTCGGCTCGTGGGGGGGAATGACTACCCGTATATTGACTTGCTTAGTTTCCTTGTTGGGGACGATCTTCGCGATAACCGGCTATTATTTTTGGATAAAGAAACAATTCAGGAAACTGAGATGAAAAGAAAGAGGTATGTTTGACCCACATACCTCTTCATAAATCTAAACCAATCAAGTTGAATACGCAAACGTTGTAATATTAAGGTTAAACAGTTATGTATGTAAAAGTGTGCGTCTATTCAATTCCTTCTTTCCTTATAGATGCCAACCACTGGTCGATCCGCCCTTCTGTTTGATCGTCTTCATTCATTTCATCCAAAGGAAGTCCGACGAACATACCGTTTATGCAGGCGGTGGAACTGTCAAATGAATATCCCGAAGCATCTACAGCGCCAATGAATTTGCAACCTGTATTTCGCAGGTCGGAATAGATCGTACCGATGGCGTCACAGAAAGTGTCGCTAAAAGAGGCTGAGTCTCCGCAACCGAATAATGCGACGGTTTTCTCACTTAAGTCCAGCTTTTTCAGTTTCCCTAGATAACTATCCCAATCATCTTGCAAATCTCCGGCGCCCCAAGTGGAACAGCCCAATAACAAGATTTCATAAGGCGCTACATCAGCGGGAGAAGCGTTAGATACGTCATGAATATCTTTGTCTTCCACACCCAGCTTCTCTGCGATACGTTTCGCGATCCCTTCCGTCGTTCCTGTAGACGAGCCGTAGAATATTCCTATAGTCTTCATTTTTATTTGTTTTTATAGTTTGATAACGAAAGCAAATATCCGATATCTTATTAGTCTCGGCAATACCTATAAATATGTATTTTGAGGGTCGCGAATACCCACGAATGATCAGCTAAAGTCACCACTCAATAAACTTACCTCTTTGCCTGCGTTTCTCCAACTCCTCTTGCAGATAGCGTTGGCGATCCTTAGCGATGTAACGACGGGCGAAGATATTGGGGACGGCTACACCTAAAGAGATACAAAGGATGATGAGGGCGGAGTTAATACCATTGGAGAAGGCGTTCGTAACCTCGCCGATCACCCCGTGAAGGTTGATAAAACCTAATAACGAGCGATACATCAATACTCCCGGGATCATTGGGATAACAGAAGGGATCGTCAATACATGGTTCGGTACATGGAACCAATGAACCGCTTTCACTGCGATCAGGCTGACAACGAAACTTCCCATAAACGAGCCGATCACGGGACCATAGCCCAGCTCGAAGTTCACGAAGTTCCGGATGCATACGGCGATAATACCGCCTAAAGCAACCACCCATAATAAACGGCGTTGGATATTGAATATCATAGAGAAACCAACGGCGGATATGGCGGCCGCTATCGCATATACGTAATACGGATCATGCGGGACCATACTTAATTCGCTGAATTTATGGTCGATCGATACGTCATTCATTACGAGTAAGCGTAAGGCGAAAGCGATACCGAAAGTCATTGCCGCTACCATCATCACCGTGTTTGCGGCACGGGTAATACCGACCAGCAAGTGATTATCGATCATATCGTCTACAAAATTAATCAAAGGTACGCCCGGTACGATGAATAGGGCACAAGCCAGTAACGGGAGATACGGAGTACCGGATATTCCCAGAAAAGATGAGGCATATGCTAGACAAGTACAAATAAAGGCGGCAAGAGCGATCCCCATGTAGGCGTTAAGGCCAGCCTCTACACAACGGGCACGCACCCTGAAACCGATAAAAGTACAGATCGAGGTTAACAAGAACGCGATCCAGTCTCCTCCAAATAACTTACAGAAACCTCCACAAGCGAATCCTGCTCCGATCGCTACGATATAAGGGGTATAATTTCGAGGTTGGCGAACTATCTTTTCCAATTCTTCCTCATATTTATCCAAGGAATAATCTTGTTCGATCGCCCGCCATGAGAGCTTGCTGACCTGTGATATCGTTGTCATGTTAATACCATGTTTCTCGCATTTCTGGAATTTGGAGAATGAGTTTCGCTCATCGCTTACGTTCACCATAATCATGGTCCATCGGATATCGATATGCAATTTCTCCTCGGGAATCCCCATAAAGGCGGCCACCCGCTTCATGTTGCGCTCGATACGGTTCGTATCGGCGGCACTTTCCATCAACAATTTTCCCGTACGGAGCAAAAGATCCAATTTGCGCCGTAATAACAATACTTCCTTGTCTGTCATCATCTTCTTTTTGTTCTTATATATGTGTTCTCTATACCCTAACCCACGAGGATATGAATCTTAAATGAATGGCAGGTCTTCTGACTGACTCCCATTCTAATGCCTTCCCGGCTTACTAGGCCAGTGGCGAAAGTAGTATTAGAATGTTAAAGGAGTTTCACAGCAGCGGGACTGTACCGGATTCTCACCGGATTCCCTTTTAATCCGTATGCCCGAACGAGCGTACGGAACCAATTCGGATGCAAAGGTATGAAATCATGCTAATATCCGTCTCGCTTCAGTAAGAATAATTATCCGGATACTTATATATTCTTTGTTGAATGCGCTTCTATTCTATAAATCACGACGTGGTCTGTACAAATCACGCCGTGGATTTTATAAACCACGCCGTGGTTTGTACAGACCACGTTGAAAATTGAGGAATAGATGCTGATGTAATTCTCTTTATATATAAGAGAACGGATGTTTATTTCTTATTCCGTACAAGATTTTATGCATGTGTGTGCCTTAAAAGCCTTAAATAAAAGGATCGTACTTGTATTTTACGATTTCCTTTTTATTTAAAGAAGCTTGTACGTCAATTAACCGTTGGTTGCTGCTTCCCCGGAATAAAAGGCTCTCATCCCGAAGGGTTTGTTTGTAGCGGCCATCTACCAATACGTCGATATAGGATAATAAGGCGGCTTGTGCCGGGTTCTTTATCAGGTCCTCGAATTTATATCCCGTGTAGCACCAGATCGTCTTTTGGCTTTTTTCCTTGATCGCCTTGGCTACCTCGGTGAAGCCTTCCGGCTGGAACATGGGATCTCCACCACTGAAGGTGACGTTGGCGAACTCGTCAGCCAGCACTTTCTCCACGATCTCTTCCGTTCTTACTTTCTTCCCTTTATGGATATCCCATGATTCGGGGTTGTGGCAACCCGGGCATTTGTTCGGGCAACCCGCCGCATAGATGGCGGTCCGGAATCCCGGACCGTCTACGGTGGTATCTTCGATGATATCTATGATAGACAACATGGTAATTGAAAATTGACAATTGACAATTGAAAATTAGTTGTGGGTGATGCGGTCGTTCAGCTCGGATAGCTTGGCGTTGTTCCAACGGTCGGTGGTTCCTACCAAGTAACCGGTGATGCGTTGAAGTTTGTCCAAGTGTTTGCTGCCGCATTTCGGGCAGGCTTCCAGATTCGGGGTGGAGTTCTCGTAGCCACAATCCAGACAACGGTTACGATTATGGTTTACGGAACCGTATCCGATATTGTATTTATCCATCATATCCACGACACGCATGATCGCTTCGGGGTTATGGGTAGCGTCGCCATCCATCTCTACGTAGAAGATATGGCCACCACGAGTCAAATCATGATAAGGAGCTTCCACTTCGGCTTTATGACGGGCACTGCACTTATAATATACCGGGACGTGATTAGAGTTCGTATAATAATCCCGATCCGTGATACCCGGAAGCGATCCGAACTTCTTACGATCTTTTCCCGTGAACTTGCCGGACAAGCCTTCAGCCGGAGTTGCCAGTACGCTATAATTGTGTTGGTATTGCTCAGAGAATTGGTTGGCGCGATCCCGGATATACGTAACGATCCTTATGCCTAAGGCCTGCGAATCCTCATCTTCGCCATGATGCTTCCCGGTAAGGGCTACCAAGCATTCGGCCAGTCCGATAAAGCCGATGCCCAAGGTGCCTTGGTTGATAACGGAGGCTATCGAATCGTTAGGCTTCAATTTTTCCGAGCCTAACCACAAGGAAGACATCAACAACGGGAATTGCTTCGCGTAAGCGGTTTTCTGGAACTCCATACGCTCATGCAACTGACGAGCCGTAAGTTCCAGCATATGATCCAGTTTAGCGAAAAACAGGGCGATACGTTCCTCCTTGTTCTCCACCTGCATGCACTCGATAGCCAATCGCACGATATTGATCGTCGAGAAAGAGAGATTACCCCGTCCGATAGAAGTCTTCGGTCCGAAACGATTCTCGAATACACGGGTACGGCACCCCATGGTCGCTACCTCGTGGATATAGCGCTGAGGATCGTCCGCTTTCCAATCCTCGCTTTGGTTGAAGGTCGCGTCGAGATTCAAGAAGTTCGGGAAGAAACGACGGGCGGTGACCTTGCAGGCCAATTGGTAAAGATCGTAGTTACGGTCTTCCGGCAGATAGCTTACGCCTCGTTTCTTTTTCCATATCTGGATCGGGAAGATAGCGGTCTCGCCGTTACCTACGCCTCTGTAAGTGCTTTTTAATAACTCCCGGATGATGCAACGACCTTCCGCCGAGGTGTCGGTCCCATAATTGATGGAGCTGAATACCACTTGGTTGCCTCCACGGGAATGGATCGTGTTCATATTATGGATAAAAGCCTCCATCGATTGGTGTACACGGCTTACCGTGCGGTTGATGGCATGTTGTATAATGCGTCTATCACCGCTTAATCCATCCAAGGTCTGTGTCTGGTAATCGTCGATAGGCTTATTATATAAGTGGGAGAAATCCTGTCCGTATAAATCCTCTAAGGTCTTTACTTCCTCGATAAAGCTATTACGTACGTAAGGTGCTAGGTAGAAATCGAACGCCGGTATCGCCTGTCCGCCATGCATCTCGTTTTGGGCGGTCTCTAGAGAGATACAGCCAAGGATGCTTGCGGTTTCGATTCGTTTAGCCGGACGTGATTCGCCATGACCGGCGGAGAACCCGTATTTCAGGATGCGATCCAACGGGTGTTGTACGCAGGTCAAGCTTTTAGTCGGATAATAATCTTTATCATGAATATGGAGGTAGTTGTTAGATACGGCTTCCTTGACCTCTTCGCTCAATAAATAGTCATCGACAAACGGCTTGGTGGTCTCGCTGGAGAATTTCATCATCATGCCGGCGGGTGTATCGGCGTTCATATTCGCGTTCTCACGGGTGATGTCGTTGGATTTGATATTGATAATCTCCAAGAACATATCCCGTGTTTTCGCCTTGCGGGCTACGCTTCGCTGATTTCGGTAAGCGATATATTTCTGCGCTACGTCCTTCCGGCTACTGGCCATCAATTCCAGTTCCACGGCATCTTGAATCGCCTCTACGGTCATTTGAGGTTCTCCCTTGAATGAGATATGATCTGTGATCTGGCGAATCAGTTGCATATCTTCTCCCTTGTCTGTATGCAACATGGCTTTACGGATAGCGGTTACTATCTTCTCCTCGTTGAAGCCAACGATACGCCCGTCCCGTTTAACAACTGTCTGTATCATGATGTCGATTAATTTGTGATTGATTATGCGTGCAAAGGTATCTTATTACTCCATATGATTTTCTTTTTGGAAAACTTTTTGCTGATTAAATTATGTTAAGGTGTTAATTTGTAGTGCGTTGTAAAAAGTTTTGGAAAACTTTGTGTCTTGTATGATTGCTTTTATTTTCCTTTTTGGCGATGTGGTGTGTTATAAGCTTCTCTTTGTAAAGCTTTTAAAGAACATAAGCCGGGATATATTTTTGTTTATATAAAATAATTCATACTTTTGCCCCCGTTTTGGTGATGACGTAAAAACCATCCGGTTTCGTCATAAAGAGGGAATCCGGTGTGAATCCGGAGCAGTGCCCGCTACTGTAAGCTTTTGTAAAGTAGAAAACATTTCTCATACCACTGTCTGTAAAAGACGGGAAGGTCGTTTTCTACGAGGTAAGTCAGGAAACCTGCCAAGCGTTTTTATTGCTGTTTTTCTCGGGGTCAGGAAAGCGGAAATATACATAATAACAAATCGTTTATGAAAAGAAAGTGTTTGTGCGCGGCTTTAGCTGTAAGTTGTGCGATAAACGTATCATTTGCGCAGGTACGTTTACAGGGTAAGGTCGTGGATGAAAGTAATGAACCAATTCCGGGCGCGAATATCCGCGTGTCGGAATCCTTGAATGGTACAACCACGGATGCCAGCGGAAAATTTGAGCTGAACCTTCCCGATGGTAGACATCGTATTCGTGTGACTTACCTTGGCTATGAGCAAGGCGTGTATCAAACGGATCACTCGGAAAAAGATGTCGTTATTAAGCTGAAAGAAAAGTATGTGAATATCGATCAAGTGGTGGTAACCGGTACCGGTTCGCATCGCCGCATGAGTAATTCCCCTATTCCCGTGAAAGTGCTTACGGGAAAAGACTTGAAAGAGGCGAGCGTAACCAATTTCCAAGATGCGATGACCAAGCTGAATCCGAGTATCGTATTTATGGAAAACGGACAGGGGGCTACGATGAATATGAACGGATTGACAGAGAAATACGTGGTTATCTTGGAAAACGGTAAGCGTTTGGCCGGCGATGATACCTATTCCCGTATCGATATGTCTAACGTAAAACGGGTAGAGATCTTGAACGGGGCCGCTTCCGCTTTGTATGGTAGCGACGCGATCGCCGGCGTTATCAATATCATCACGGATGATTCCCGCAATAAGGTGAACGTGACGAGCAATAGCCGTTATGGTAGCAAGAACCAATTCTTGCAGTCGGTCAACGCGGACGTGAATGTAGGGAAGTTCGGTTCATATACTTCTTATCAATATCAACGGGCCGATGGTTGGCAATTAAATCCCTATACGGAGAGTAAAGGCGAGTTGGTTCCTACCAATAAGCAAGCTTCCGAGGGATTTCACCGGAACGTGATCAACCAACGTTTCACGTACGACGCTACGGATCGTTTGTCTTTTTATGTGCGTGGTACTTTCTTCGGACGTTCCAGCGATCGTCCGATGCCAATGGATAAAGTGAATACGACCAACTATGATATGAGAAAAGAGACGTTCACTTATGGGGCGGGCGCTCAATACATGATTAATAAGAACTCTTATTTGAACGCTGATTATCTGTCGGACAATCATAGTACGTATAAGGATTTCTTTGATGGAAAGAAAAGCGGAGAGAGTGATATGACGAAACGGATTCATTACCATAACTTGAATGTCAAGGGAATCTTTCGTTTGGGCAAATATAATAAGCTTTCGGCTGGTACGGAGTTCATTAAAGAGTTACTGAGTAGCGAGACGGATAACATAGCGGGTAAAAGTATGTACACGACCGCGCTTTATGCTCAAGACGAGATCAATATCAATGAGCATTTCCAAGCGTACGCAGGTTTGCGCTATATTTACCATGAGAATTTTAAGAGTTATGCGACTCCTAACGTGGCTTTGCTGTATAAGGTAGGCGGTTTTAATTTCCGCGGATCGTATGCGGCTGGTTTCCGGACGCCTGAATTGAAGGAGTTGTATACGGAATCGGAGAAGAAAGCGTCCGGAGCGACTCGCCTTACGATCGGTAATCCGGATTTGGACCCGGAGAAGAGCGACAATTTTACGTTGAGCGCTGAATATACGATGCGGTATTTCTCTTTGTCCGTGTCCGCTTTTATGAATAACGTACGTAGCATGATTAACTATAAGATATTGGATACGGCGGAACGGGATGCTTATAACACCGCCCATGGTACGGACTATGATGAGATACAGATGCGTGCGAATATCGATAAAGCGAAGATCAAAGGTATTAACGTAACCTTCAATAGTTATCTGGGAGCGGGCTTTACCTTGAATGGTGGCTATAGTTTCATGGATGGAAAAAACGTATATGAGGATGAGCCTTTGGATAAGACCGTTAAACATAGTGGTACGGTAGCGGCTATGTGGTCTCATACTTGGAATAAGTATAAGCTGAACGTGAATTTTAACGGACGCATCCAAGGGGAACGTTATTCTACTTCTTATGGATACGCGCCGAAATATTCCTTGTGGAACCTCAATACGAGCCATACGTTTAGAGCCGGCGATTTCTTATTGGAACCGGGAGTAGGTATCGAGAACCTTTTTGATTATGTAGACGATCGTCCCTTTAATTACAATTACGCTACATTGACCCCGGGCCGTACCTATTACGTCAGCCTTCTGGTCCGTTTCAAGCAGTAAACTGTCACATGTCAACTATCAACTAATATAATAATGTATAGGGGATTTTTACGATCCATGTTTGTTTGTTCACTCCTGCTTGGGTTCGCCTGTTCGTTATGGGCGAAACCCGGGCGGGAGTTTTACGCTTCCGATATCCGGGAGAGCATGGAAAAGGGAGATAAGTTAGCGATCTTGATGGTACATTTCGGGAGTGCTTACCCAGAAGCTCGTGCCCAAGTACTCGATGTGATGAACAAGCGTGTCAAGGAGGCTTTCCCGGACGTGGAAGTCCGGCAGGCTTATAGCGCCCGTAGCGTAGTGAGTCGGTTGAGGGCGCAAGGTGTTTGGGTTCAGTTGCCGGCGGACGCCTTGGTGGAGTTGCGTGATCAAGGGTTTACCCATGTAATTATCCAACCGACTATCATTATAGAGGGTGTGGAGATGGAAGCGATCCGCAAAGAGGCGGAACAACGGAAAGGTTTGTTTAAGGATTTGCGTGTAGGTAATCCCTTGTTATATGATGATACCGATTATGAGGCGGTGATGAAAGCGGTTTCCTCACCTTCCGGAGTGACTAAAAATGGGGCTAAGTTATTGGTGGCGCACGGAACTTATCATGCCAGTAACTCGGCTTATGCGAAATTGGGGTATATGTTTCAGACCAAAGGAATGAAAGATTATTATGCCGGAACCCGTGAGGGTTTCCCTACGATCGAGGATGTAGGTGAGCAAATGCGCCAAGCCGGTCATAAGAGTGTGCAGTTGATTCCTTTTATGTTCGTACTGATTCGAGGTACGGAAAATACGGTCGCTGATTTCTGGCAGAAGGGGTTACGCCAACAGGGTTTCGATGTGGATATTTATTTAAAGCCTCTAGGTGAGAATCCGGCGATCCGGTCTTTATTTATCGATCACATTCGTTTCGCCATGAAATATAAACGGGCGACGATTTTTGATCGAAAGAAACTATATACACACTGAACAATTGAAAATTGAGAATTGAAAATTAGTGAGTACTTACTGAACCAATTTTCAATTCTCAATTCTCAATTATTTACTGGTAGTCTTCTCCGGTTTCCCAAGCCTCCGCATCATTATATAATGCTTTTAGATGGTTCACCCAGATCTGACGAACAGCGTCGTAATCGCCTAAGCCTATGATCTTACAGTTCTCTAAACTTCCGTTATGGCTTTCTTTCGTGTCAATCTTGAAGCCCATCTTCAAAAGTTTTAGTCTCCAGCAAGCGTCGGCGTTAGGAGCGGCAGCGCTGAAATCATCATCCTCCTCGATACCCCAAAGGTCATTATGCGCATGGTCTCCGGCGATAGACATGAACGGAGCTAAGGAGATCGTGATCTCTTCCGGTTTTAAGTTATGATCCTCGCAGTATTTGGTAAGTTTGGAATAGACACATTCCTCATTAGGTTCGCCTTCTTCCGGCCAGAACAACATATCTCCGTAATCAACGGTACCTACGAATACATTTTTGTTAGCGGCCAAGGCTTGCATAGCCTCTTCTGTTTCCGTGTATTTCGTATTTGCGTTATAGTTTTTATCCGGGTTACCATGTCCCATTAATAAAAGGATGTTCTTGTTATCAGCCAATTTATCACTGTAGTGGCTGTATAGGACTTTCGCTACGGCTTCCACATCATCCTCGTCGTATACCAAACAAGGGCTTTTTACGACTTGAACACTCGGGAAAGACTCGATCATGAATTTCTTCTTCACGTCCGTATTCATCAAGCTTAGGTATTCCTCACCCGGGATGATGTGTAAGGACTGTACCGCTACCTTCTTGTAACCGGCATTTCCTAGAGCTTGTAACCAAAGGTCCGGTTGGTAACGTGCGATACCGGTCTCTGCCTCTACACGATTCACGCAAGTACGGGAGGTAAATGACAAATAGATGTCCGCATCGGGAAATGCGTTCTGGAAATCGGCCAATGTTGCGTCGTAAGTCTTGATAGACTCCTTGAATGTGCTACCGAATGTACACAACAAGATCGCCGTGTCATGTTTCTTACTTGTCTTTACGACTTCTTCCGCCGGGTTTGCGGTATTGTCGTCGTCTCCATCATCACAGGAGGTAAAAACTGCGCTTGAGGCAAATAGACTCGCCGCAAGCAAAAGGTACTTAAATTTGTTCATCGCATTTAACTTTTAAGATTGTTTATAGTTTATGTTTATTCTGAAATTTCACGATAAAGGAGGCGTACCAAGTCCGTCCGGGAGACGTAGTTCCACGATGGCGTCCGAACGGGGTACGATCCACATAATCGAAGATATTATCGATACCGACATTGATATCTAGGTTCCATTTTTTCTTTTTCAATACGTTATGACGGGTATTCAATCGCCATAGCTGATAACTTTTTCCATCACCGTCCGTGATATAAAAGCGGGTGGATTGGTATCGGCCGAACAAGGTGACATCCAATTTATACTTTTTCCACGCATGGTTCCATGCTAGTTTCCAATTGGCATTATGGAATGAGGTTCCGTTGATCGGGGTGTAGAGCATATAATTCGGGTCGGCTGGATCATCCGTATATTGCGCTTTGGCATCCGTATAGCTATAGCCTCCACCAATAGCCAAGGAAGATAGGATTTGATAGGTGAGCGATATATCTCCCCCGAAAGAGCGGGCTTTGGATAAGTTCTTGTGTTGCATGCTGGCCTCGATCTCATCCAATCGGTCTTCGGCGCTTGTCGGGATCTCGGTCAAGGCGATCATGTTCTTGATACGGTTGTAGAATCCTGTTACCGTGATCTGCAGGTTCGACGCATGATATTCTACGCTCGCCGAATAATAATTGGACTTTTGCGGTTTTAAATCCTTATTACCATAATAATGTTTCCACGGGCCGCCGCCGATCTGCGTGATATAATCATCGTGCAACTCCTTTAAGGTAGGAGCCTTAAATCCATTTGAGTATGTGGCTCGGATATTGAAGTCGCCTAGTTTGTACATGGCGGAGACTTTAGGGGTAAACGTAGCCCCGAACTCTTGGTGCACGACGAAGCGCCCACCTACCGTCACATTCAACCGATCCGTCGGATTCCATTCGTCTTGTACATAAGCGGAAGCCGTAAATACGGAGGCTTTCCCGTTCTCGATACGCCGGGGAGATTTCAAATGATCGTATTGATATTCGAGTCCGGCGCTTAGGATATTGTTTTCCCCGAGGTGGAATACGCTTTTGGCTTGTCCTAGGAAACGTTGTTGAGAGGTTTCCAGAATATGTTCCCCCGGATAACGGGTAATACGTAAACCCGTCTCCGGATCGAAGAAGTTCGTGACATCTTTATGATGGTAATTATAGAAATAGCTATAGTTACCATACGTTAGATCTACCGAAAGGAAGTTCTGCCCTCCCAATGCGTATTTAGCTCCTCCGGCTACATCGAAGTTCCGGTAGAATTGATCATAGGTATAATACTTGAATGCGCCGTGCGGACGATAATTCCATTTCTGGTAAAAAGAGCCATCGGCCGAAAGGCTCAGCCGGTCGTTCACTTTGTAGGTTAAGTTCTCCCTTAACGTAAAGTTCGTGGATCGGTTTACGGTTCGTGTCACGGTTCCATCCATTACCTCGTGATGGTCCCATTCTTGGGTCGTATTTCGCCAGCCGTCCGTGTGGGTCGTACTAAGTGAGGTGGTGGAATTCACTCTCTTATGCCCAAAGCCGATTTGTACGCTTTCCAATATATCTCCATATGATCCGACACGAGTCGTATTCGATAGGCTCACTTTATCCCGGTTCTTTTTCGTGATAATATTGATAACACCGGCGATAGCGTCCGAGCCATACAGGGAAGAGGCGGCACCTTTTACGATCTCGATACGTTCGATATTGGCGGGGTTGATAATACTCAAGTCGTTTTGTCCGCCGGTATCTCCGTTGATCCGTTTGCCATTGATAAGGATCAAGATGTAATCGTTACCTAATCCGTTCATCTGGATGCCACTACCCATGTCGCTCGGATTAAAGGTGATGGAAGCGTTCAGCCCTTCCAGAATATCTTGCATACTGCGTCCTTGGTAACTGTCAAGGGCTTTGCCGGTGATTACCTCTGTTTGCACAGGGGCGTCTTTCAGATAGTGTTCGGTACCCGTACCGGTGACCACGATCTCGTTCAATAGCACGGAAAGTTCCTTCGGATCTTTCAATATGCTTTGGGCGCATACGGATTGTACGCATGCCACCAGAATAGCGAATGCTAAAAGCCTCATATAGTGTTTTATTTATACACGAAATAAAACAACAAGCCTCTATCTGGTTATGTCTCAAAAAATAAATTGAATCGTTTTTTGTATGACACATACTTCTATCCTGGAAGCTTGATGTTATTGTAAGACTTTAGCAGGTATTCTGGCTCTCCTCTGGTTAGAAACCTTCCCATTCCAATTCTGGAACAGTGGCTTTTGAACTTCTAACCAACTTAATGAGGATTACAGCTGCAGGAACAGCTCCGGATTCACCCCGGATTCCCTCTCACCAAACTATGTGATAGCTTGATTACTAAAATCGTGGGCAAAGGTAGGTCTTTTTAATTAAATAATACAGA
The DNA here is from genome assembly GCF_056640955.1 of Parabacteroides sp. KHUB-02. NCBI lineage: Bacteria > Pseudomonadati > Bacteroidota > Bacteroidia > Bacteroidales > Tannerellaceae > Parabacteroides > Parabacteroides sp. KHUB-02. Next base: position 4,293,714 of record NZ_JBWQEV010000001.1, read on the forward strand.
CATTGAGAAAATATTTCCATTTTCTTATTTACTTCATGCCTCTCGCTTTATAGATACGCTCCTTAGCCTCATTGATCTTTTGGAGTTTCTCATTGGCGGCCTTGCGGATATCTTCACCAAGGTTGGCTACTTTGTCCGGATGATGTTTGATAGCCATGCGGCGGTAAGCGGCACGCACCTCATCGTCCGTAGCCGTGGGTTCTATCTCTAATACTTTATAGGCGTTATCTAGGGAGTTTTCCTGAAGATTTAACATGGATTCAACTTCCTTTTCAGACATTCCCATCGCTATGGCTACCTCTTTTAAAGCGTTGATCTCGGTGGCGCAAACATTACCGTCGCTCTTAGCGATCTCGGCGAGGAACGCCAGCAGTTGCAGCCGCTCCTCATAACTTAGGTTGTATGCGATCTGGGTTCCGCATTCCCGGATGGTATTCTTGAATCCTATGCTATTCTCTTGCTCCATGCGTTTGGCTTGGTCGAAAAGCTTTAGCAATATCTCTTCACCTTGGCCTACGGCGATCTCGCCGAAGTTCCTTCGGAGGAATTGACGGACATATTCCATCTCGCTGTGCATGATTTTCCCATCGGCACGGATGATATAGGAGGCCATTACCAACATGGAGAAAAGGAAACTGTTACGCTCCCCGGCGTATGGGTCTCTTCGTGTATATTGATCATCGTAATTGGTTCTGCCACCGAAGGGCTGTCCCGTCATGTTTGCCTCTTCCTCAAAGAAAGAGCCTAATATAATACCGGCTAAAGCGCCCAGTGGTCCGAATGCCATAAACCCCAAGACACCGCCTATCCATTTTCCGATACCCATATTCTTCTTTGTTTTATTTGTCGTTAATCAATGGTGCGATATTCGCTATTCTCTAAACGCATCTCCGGCTGTTGCAATTTCTGGTATTCATCATTGTTCAATTTTGATACCGCAAATTCGCTCTATTTCAAAAATATATTCTTTGGGTGTTGTGAACAATACAGCTTCCATTCCAATCGCCTTTGCACCCAACACATTCACCATTCTGTCATCCGTAAACAAACATTCCGACGGTTTAAGGCTATATTTGTCACAAAGGCGAAGATAAATTTCCTTTTCAGGCTTGATGAAATGTTCCTCACACGATATTACCACACCGTCAAGCAACCGGAATATGTCGAATTTCTCCATGACCCGGTAGATTGTGTCGCTCCAGTTCGTCAACCCATATAGTTTGAATCCGGATTGCTTTAATTTTTTTAGAAGTACACGCATACCTTCAATCTCTCCTGTTATCTCTTCAAGATAATTATCTTTGAAAAACGTGAAGGCATCACTATATTCAGGATACCTTTTTATCGCTCCGTCAATCATTTTCTCAAACGGGATTATTCCACGGTCGCACATGTTTATAAATTCCGGATCTGATAGAATCTTGTGAAAACCGATTAGCGACACTTCATCATCCCCGAAATGTCGTTCAAGCAAGGGTTGCAAATCGTGATTTACAAGGACCTTGCCAAAATCAAAAATGAGGTTTTTAATCATTATCTTCGATATTTTTAATTACACGGAAAGGATTGCCGACAGCTATGGAATTGGCAGGAATATCTTTCACGACAACACTGCCTGCTCCGATGACAGAGTTTTGGCCGACAGTCACACCCGGAAGGATTGTAGAGCCGCCTCCTATCCATACACCATCTTCTATAAGGACAGGTCGGGCAATTGTGTCGCAGATGGACGCTCCGGGACATGTCCTTTCCGGCATCCTTTCTGCGAGGTGGACGGAATGAGTTGCGGTATATATTTTCACATCGGGGGCTATCATCACGTTGTTACCGATAATGATATTGTTATTATCGAGGAACGTACAGTTCATGTTCACGATCACCTTGTTCCCGAAATAGATGTTTTTCCCATACTCGCATCGGAAGTCTATGTCGATGTAAACATCCTTGCCGATACTTCCGAACATCTGCCGATAGATGCGCTGCTTTGCCTCATTGTCGGCATAATCCGTTTCTCTGAGTTGGTGTAGTAGCCTTTTGTTACGGACAGTCATTTCCGTTATTTCGGGCGATGAGCCGTCGAAAGGCTCCTCATCCATACATTTTTGATATTCAGTTTTCATGTGTTCAATTCATCTCATTGTAGAGTCTTATTCTTTATTTGAGCCAATTATTACGACAAGGTAACGCAAGCAAGAATAGGCAGCTTCAAATTGATATGCCTTCAAGCATACGCAAAGTTACACAAAATAGCTGAGAACACGAACAAACGAAATGTATAAAAACTGTACTTGCCTGTTGACTCTACAAAAAGTAAGACTTTTTCATTTAACATCTCATTTAAGTGGAGCTTCTTGTAAATTTTAGCATGCGCTATTGTTTTCGGTGGAAGGATTCAGGAAAACACGTACGACCTTTCCAGAAAACACGTACGACTTTTTTCAAAAACATGTATGTGTTTTCGCAGAAAGATTATCCTGTTTTTTTAATTTTGATTTTTAATGCTTTATGCATAAGCTTCTCTTGTGAGCTTATTGTACGGAATTTTACTTGGGATCCGTGTATTCCGTATATTCCGGCCTGGCTGAAGTGGATAGTTAAATAAAAAATACTATCTTTGCCCCCGAATCGGTTCCGCATATACCATTCGGGTATGTGGATTAAAAGGGAATCGGGTGTGAATCCCGGACAGTCCCGCTGCTGTGAAGCTCCGAAGAACATCTTGAAACAACACTATCGCCACTGGTTCTAGCGACCGGGAAGGCCTCAAGATGGGAGTCAGTCAGAAGACCTGCCATTCATTAAAGGCTGTTTTTGCTCGAGGGATTAGGAAAGCAGTACGAAAAGAATAAGAATCAATAGTTAATGATTTATGGAGAATTTATGTCCTCGTGGCGACATGATCCGTAAAGTGCTTGTTGCGAATCGAGGTGAGATCGCTATCCGTGTGATGCGCTCATGTAAGGAGATGGGGATTCGCACTGTTGCTGTATATTCGGAGACCGATCGTACCGCTCGGCATGTAATGTATGCGGATGAGGCAGCCTTGATAGGCCCGGCGGCTTCCAAGGAAAGTTATTTGAATATAGACAATCTGATCGCTGCGGCGAAACGGCACCATGCCGATGCGATACATCCCGGTTATGGTTTCTTGTCGGAGAACGCGGACTTCGCACGCCGTTGTAAGCAAGAAGGATTGATATTTATCGGCCCGTCAGCGGAGACGATGGAAGCGATGGGAGATAAGATCGCCGCACGCAAACGCATGATCGCCGCAGAGGTTCCTGTGGTTCCCGGTACGGAGCAACCGTTGCAAAGTGCGGAAGAAGCGCTTCGGGTTTGCGAAGAAATTGGTTTCCCTGTTATGCTGAAAGCTTCTATGGGAGGTGGAGGAAAAGGGATGCGCCTGATACATGAGAAGGGCGAGGTTGTCGAGGCTTATCATACGGCTCGTTCAGAATCGTTGTCCTCATTTGGTGATGATACGGTATATATAGAGAAATTCGTAGAGGAGCCGCATCATATAGAATTCCAGATATTGGGAGATAACCATGGTAATGTCATTCATCTATTTGACCGGGAATGTTCGGTTCAACGTCGTAACCAGAAAATAGTAGAGGAAAGCCCGTCTCCATTCCTAACAGCGGACTTACGTAAAGAAATGGGGGAAAAGGCTGTGGCTGCGGCTAAAGCGGTTCATTATTCCGGAGCGGGAACGATAGAGTTCCTTGTAGATAAGGACCGCCATTTTTATTTTTTGGAAATGAATACCCGGCTACAAGTAGAGCATCCTATCACGGAAGAAGTGGTAGGGGTGGATTTGGTAAAGGAACAAATCCGTATCGCCAATAATGAGGTTTTGCATCTTCGTCAAGAAGATCTTTTCCAACGAGGACATGCCATCGAGTGCTGGATCTGTGCGGAGGATACGGAAAATAATTTCATGCCTTCCCCGGGTATTATCCGGCAATTAACGGAACCGAATGGTATCGGGGTACGTATCGATAGCTATGTATATGAAGGGTATGAGATTCCGGTCTATTATGACCCTATGATCGGTAAATTAATCGTATGGGCAACGACACGTGCGTATGCGATCGAGCGTATGCGCCGGGTTCTATATGAATATAAAATCACGGGCTTAAAGACGAACCTCAGTTATTTGAAACGTATCATGCATAATCCTGATTTCGTGAAAGGGGAATATAATACATTATTTATCGCTAAGAATGCCCGGATGCTACAACGGTCTAACGGTAATAACGAGGAAATCGAGAATATCGCCATGATCGCCGCTTATATGGATTATTTGATGAATTTAGAGGAAAATACTTCTACCCAATTGGTGGATACACGTCCTATCAGCCGTTGGCGGGAGTTTGGTTTACAAAAAGGTGTCTTACGGATTTAACGGGTATTGGTTATGGAAATACATATCGGAAATCGTGTGGCCGATGTGACATTGGTCAGTAAAGAAGGGAATAAAGTCCGGCTTTCTATCGACGGGAAGCCGTATGATGTGGATATCGTGATGACGGAGAACGGCAGTTGTTCTGTCTTGCACGATGGGAACTCATTTAACGCGGAGATCATCTCCGGAGAAGATCATCGGAGTTATGACGTGAATATGTTCTACCGTTCCTATCATGTGGATATCGTAGATACCCAAAAGAAATATTTGCGTATGCGTAAAAGTGCGGAAGAGAAGCAAGATGACAAGATTGTCGCCCCGATGCCGGGTAAAGTCGTGAAAATACCTGTGCGGAAAGGAGATCGCTTGGAAACGGGGGATACCGTGGTCGTACTTGAGGCGATGAAGATGCAGAGTAACTATAAGGTAAGCTCAGCATGCGTGGTAAAAGATATATTGGTATCCGAGGGAGATTCCGTTGATAACAATCAAGTGCTTATGACTTTAGACCTATTAAAAGATGATTCATATGAATAACGAGCAATTATATAAAGATTTTGAGGCTTTGAATAAAGAGGCCTCGTTGGGAGGAGGATTGAATCGCATTGAGAAACAACATGCTTGCGGGCGTATGACCGCCCGTGAACGAATCGAGATGCTGTTGGATAAAGGGACTTTCAATGAGCTGGATAAATTCGTGGTGCATCGGTGTACAAACTTCGGGATGGATAAGAATAAGATTCCCGGTGATGGAATGGTAAGTGGTTATGGAAAGATCGATGGTCGTTTGGTATTTGTTTACGCTTATGATTTTACCGCATACGGTGGGACCTTGAGTGCCACGAATGCCGCTAAGATCGTGAAAGTGCAACAATTAGCCTTAAAGAACGGAGCGCCGATCATCGCCTTGAATGACTCGGGGGGTGCCCGGATTCAAGAAGGGGTGAATAGCTTGGCTGGTTATGCTTCTATCTTTTACCAAAATACGATGGCCTCGGGAGTCGTTCCCCAATTATCGGCTATTTTGGGGCCTTGTGCGGGGGGCGCTTGTTATTCCCCGGCTTTGACCGATTTTATTTTTATGGTCAAAGAGCAAAGTCATATGTTTATCACGGGGCCGGATGTCGTAAAGGCGGTGACTCACGAGGTGATCGATAAGGAAGAGCTGGGCGGGGCGCAGGTACATAGCGGAAAAAGCGGGGTCGCACATTTTGTGTGTGATACGGAAGAGGAGACTTTGATGAGTATCCGGGAACTTCTGAGTTTCCTGCCTTCTAATAATATGGAAGACGCTCCAGTTATAGCTTGTGCTGACGATGTGCGTCGGGTAGAAGAGTCGTTGCAGCATGTGATTCCGGAAGATCCTAATGTCCCTTATGACATCAAGGATATTATAGAGCCGATAGTGGATAATCATTACTTTTTCGAGGTTATGCCTCATTTCGCTCGCAATATTGTAGTGGGATTCGCTCGTTTGGGAGGCCGTACCATAGGTATCGTAGGGAACCAACCTGCCTTTTTAGCGGGAGTCTTGGATATCGATGCTTCTGATAAGGCCGCACGTTTCATTCGCTTCTGCGATTGCTTCAATATTCCATTGATCACGTTCGAGGATGTGCCGGGCTTCTTGCCGGGCTGTACGCAAGAACATGCGGGAATTATACGCCACGGGGCAAAAATTGTCTACGCTTATGCGGAGGCCACGGTTCCCAAAATCACGTTGATTACCCGGAAGGCTTACGGGGGAGCCTATATCGTAATGGCAAGTAAGCCTACCGGTGCCGATATAAACTTGGCATATCCGATGGCTGAGATTGCGGTGATGGGGGCTGAAGGTGCCGTGAATATATTATACCGGAAAGCCAACGATGAGGAGAAGAAACAAGCAATTCGTGAATACACCGAGAAATTCTCAAATCCTTACCGGGCAGCCGAGCAAGGATTTATAGATGAAGTCATACAACCTAGAGACACACGTTTTAAATTGATTCAGGCGTTGGAAATGGCGAAAAATAAGAGCCAGAGTAATCCTCCTAAAAAACATGGAAATATTCCCTTGTAGTAATTATTATTTAAGGAAAATCAAAGCCTCTTCCTGTCGGGAGGATAGCTTAGAGGTTAAAAGATCCCGGTTCAATTGTTTTGTCCCGGGATTTTTTTATTTGGATAATAAAAGTAAACAAAAAAGCGAAAAGATATGATATATACGGAAAACATGCTATCTTTGTTCCCGAATCGGTTCCGCATATACCATTCGGGTATGTGGATTAAAAGGGAATCGGGTGTAAATCCCGGACAGTCCCGCTGCTGTGAAGCTCCGAAGAACATCTTGAAACAACACTATCGCCACTGGTTCTAGCGACCGGGAAGGCTTCAAGATGGGAGTCAGTCAGAAGACCTGCCATTCATTAAAGGCTGTTTTTGCTCGAGGGATTAGGAAAGCAGTACGAAAAGATAAGCAATATCTTAAAAGGAACAAAGACGTATGAAAAGGATCTGTTCGCACTGTCGTGCGACATTTGAATGGCCGGTAACCCTTTTGCCGGAAGAGGAAAGTTTGTCTAAATTATCAGCATAAGAAATAGAAAATATATTAGTAAATGTTGTTAGAATGGATGCCAGATTAAACTGGGATACTAAATGTTCAATATGTGTATCTCTGCCGAAGTGATTCGCCAGAGGTACTTTTTTATCTTAAATTAATATATACATGAATAGATATGGAATGGATTAATGAATTGTTATGGGGAGAAGGGGTAGGGCATTCTATCCTTTTGTTATCCGTTGTGATCGCTCTGGGGATCCAGCTTGGTAAACTGAAGCTATTCGGTATCTCTTTAGGGATTACCATGGTACTGTTTGTCGGGATCTTTCTCGGGCATTTCGGTTTTACGGCGAATCCGTCGGTCGTTCATTTTTTTAGAGAGTTTGGTTTGATCTTATTTGTTTACTCGGTAGGTATGCAAGTAGGCCCCGGATTTTTTTCTTCGTTTCGAAAGGGAGGGATCACGTTGAATATGCTTGCTTGCGGTATTGTTTTTCTAGGGGTGATTACTGCCTTGATTATACATTATATTACAGGCATTCCTATACCGACAATGGTAGGTATCTTATCCGGAGCAGTGACGAATACACCGGGATTGGGCGCTGCTCAACAGGCTTATTCAGATATGACGGGGATCTCGGATGAAACGATCGCTTTAGGATATGCGGTTGCCTATCCGTTAGGTGTGATCGGCATTATCTTGTCGATGATTTTTATCCGTTATGTTTTCCGTATCTCTTTTGCGAAGGAGACGGAACAATTGGAAGAAGAGACGGATACGGAATCGGGAGGAGAGGCTGTACCTATCTCTTTGGTGGTGAAGAATCCGGCGATTTTTGGTCGTAGCGTAAGTGAGCTATCTAAATTGTTGGAACACCGTGAATTTGTTATTTCCCGTATTTTACGTAACGATACGAATCGGATAGAGATCGTGGCGGGGAACACGGTATTGAATGGGGATGATAAGATTTTTGTTATTACCGCAGAGCATGACGTGGAGGCGATAAAGACTTTTATCGGTCAAGAAATACAGATGGATCGTAAGCAATGGATTCCGGCGGAAAGCCAGTTTATCAGCCGGCGTATTTTGGTTACCCGGTCTGAAATCAACGGTAAGCAATTAGGGGCTTTGCAGTTACGCCGTTTACATGGAATTAACGTGACTCGGATCAATCGTGCGGGGCTGGAGTTGGTAGCTACTCCTAATCTGGTCTTGCAAATAGGCGACCGGGTGACAGTGGTCGGTAGTGAATTGGCGGTGGAGAAAGTTGCCGAGACGCTGGGTAATTCAATGAAACGCTTGAATGAACCTAATTTGGTGACTATTTTTGTTGGTATAGTTTTGGGTATTATCGTGGGAAGTCTTCCTATTAGTTTTCCGGGTATTCCTCAACCGGTGAAATTAGGATTAGCGGGAGGTCCGTTGATCGTTGCGATATTGATAAGCCGGTTCGGTTATCGTTATAAATTGGTTACTTATACCACGCAAAGTTCTAATTTACTATTGAGGGAATTAGGAATCACGTTGTTTCTCGCCTGCGTGGGATTGAGTGCGGGTGAAGGTTTTGTCGATACGATAGTCAATAAGGGTGGTGTAGCTTGGATCGGTTATGGTTTTATAATAACGTTATTGCCTCTACTGATTATCGGTTGTGTGGGAAGGTATTTTTATAAACTGAATTATTTTACGTTGATGGGATTGATTGCGGGAAGTACGACCGATCCTCCTGCGTTAGCCTATTCCAATATGGCGGCAGGAAATGATGCGCCGGCGGTTGGATATGCGACGGTTTATCCATTGACCATGTTTTTGCGTGTGTTGACCGCACAGTTAATGATATTATTCTTTTATACATAGAATAAATATTTTGTTGTTAGTAATGTTTAGAAAAGTGTAAACTCCCTAGCCTTCCGCCGAAGTGATTCGCCGGGGGGCTTTTTTGTTGCTAATCAAAAAGTAAACATGTATCTTTGCGGCCAATCAAGGTGTAGATGTTATCGATTCCGATAATAATCAGTAAAAGGGAATCCGGTGCGAGTCCGGAGCTGTACCCGTAGCTGTAAGTCCTTGGAGCCCCGGCAAATCTTGTTGCCACTGCCTATCGGATAGGCGGGAAGGTAGCCGACAGAGGGTGGACGAGCCAGAAAACCTGCCATGATTTTGTTATGCGACGTTTCGGGTGAAGACGTTGGTAAATCTAAATGTTGCTATGCGAGATTTATATCTTATAAGATGCCTATGCGTTTTTAGCGCATGGTTATTCTCTTTGGGTGTCGCTTACGGTCAACAGATCGATACGACGGCCTATCACGAGCTTTCCGGGGTGGAAGTGGTGGAGAAGGTACGTCCGTCGGTCACCCGTGAAGGTACGCCTTTGCAAATTATGGACCGGGCGGGAATCGATCGCTTGGGAGTACAAGACCTATCCGAGGCCGTGAAACGCTTCTCGGGAGTTACGGTACAGGATTATGGGGGGATCGGAGGATTGAAAACGGTCTCGGTACGTAGCTTGGGGGCGAAGCATACCGCCGTCAGTTACGATGGGGTGACGATTACGGACGCGCAAAGCGGGCAAGTCGATATCAGCCGTTTCTCGTTGGATAATGTGGAGATGGTTTCCTTGTCAATCGGGCAGTCGGATGACATTTTCCAAACGGCAAGGGTGTATGCTTCGGCAGGCGCCTTGAATATACAAACCGGAAAGCCCACGTTTAAAGACAAATCGTTTCATACTTATCTTAAGGTTAAGGGAGGTTCCTTCGGGCTTTTTAATCCTGTGCTGCATTATGATCAAAAATTAGGAAAGCGTTGGAGCGCATCCTTACATGGTGATTTCGTGCGTGCGGATGGACAATATCCCTATACATTAATTAATGGGGAATTGGAAACGAGAGAGAAGCGAAGAAATAGCGATATCCATTCTTTCCATTTGGAAGGTAATCTATTCGGCGATTTTGGAAGGGGAGGCGAACTTTCCTTTAAGGCGTACTATTTTGATTCGGAGCGGGGGCTTCCCGGTTCTGTTAATTTATATAACAAGAACACTTCTGAACGATTATGGGATAATAACTTTTTCGTGCAATCGGGGTATAAGAATGTTCTTAATGAGAAATTTACGCTACGGGCCATGGCTAAGTATAATTATGCTTTTACTCGTTATTTAGATATAAATGATAAATATGCTGCGGGCGAACAAGTCGATTTGAATACACAGAATGAGTATTATGGCTCTGTAGGTTTGCTGTATACTCCTATAAAGTATGTATCGGCGACGTTGACTACGGATTTAACTCGCTCTATGCTGGACAATAATTTTGTGAACGGCCCTAATCCAAAGCGAATGGCCTCTCAATCAGTACTAGCGGTGCAATATAAGAACAGTCGATTCACGGCTACCGCTAGTTTATTGGGAACATATATCACTGATAAAGTGGAGCAAGGGGAAAAACCGGATGATAAGAGGCGTTTATCCCCGGCTGTAAGTTTGTCTTGGCGGCCATTCTCGGAAAGTACTTTGCGGATACGTGCCTCTTACAAAGATATATTCCGGGTTCCTACATTTACGGACTTGTATTACCTCCGTATGGGAAATACAAATTTGAAACCGGAAGAAACTTCCCAATATAATGTAGGGGTAACATGGAGTTCTTCCTGTGGGGATTGGCTGCGGCATTTCAGTATTTCGGCGGATGGATATTATAATACGGTGAAAGATAAGATCGTGGCTTTACCTACCATGTATGTTTGGAAGATGATGAATATGGGCGAAGTGGATATTAAAGGGGTAGATGTAAATTTATCTACACAATTCCGATTGCCCTTACGAATGAGCTTGCTTTTGGCTTCCACTTATTCTTTTCAATACGCGGTTGATGTGACAGATCCGGAAGCTAAGAATTATAAGGATCAGATTCCTTATACACCTCGTCATTCTGGCACGGTTTCCGTAACCTTGGAAAATCCATGGGTAAATGTCTCTTATATACTGACTGCGGTTGGTGATCGTTATGCATTGCCGCAAAATATAGATCGGAACAGGATTGATTCTTATATAGAACAGAGTATTTCTATAAATCGAGATTTTCGTTTTCGATATTTCGGTTTGCGTTTGCAAGGTGAATTGTTAAATCTTGCGAACGTGAATTATGATGTTATTCAGTATTATCCCATGCCGGGCCGTTCTTGGCGTTTAAGTATTTGTTTATCCTATTAGTAAACTATAAAAGTAAAGTAATGAAAAAGAAGAATTTAGTTTGTGTCTCTGCCTTGTGTGCATTGATGTCTTTCTCGTTTGTCAGCTGTGATGATGACAATGAGCCTTCACTGAACATACCAAATGTATCTGTAACTAATGTCAGTTTTACGGATGAGAATCCGGAAGCTTTAAAAGTTAGTGGAACCTTAAATTGGACAGCTCCGTCTTCTGTTGACAATGTAACAAAGTACGTGATTTATGGTTCCTCTGATGGAACCGCTAAAGATATGAAAATTGCGGAGGTAGAAGTTGGAACACATTCATATGCTATTACGGATGTCGTAAATATAGGCTATTTATTAGTTATAGCCGCAAATGCGGAAGGTGAGTCTTCTGTTTATGCTTCCGTAAGAGTTATTGATTTTGTGAAGGATAGTTCTTTCATGGCTTTATATTTCTTGAATTCGGGCAATATGGGAAATAACAACTCTTCTTTATATATGTACGACATAGAAAAGGATGAGGTTGTCCCCGATTATTTCTTGGCTCAAAATGGCAGGGGGCTGGGAGATACGGCACAGGATATGATCGTGTATGGCGATAAGATGTATATCGCGGTATATGGAGAGTCTACGATAGAAGTGACAGATCTGAAGGCAAAATCCATTAAGCAAGTCAAGACAGAGGGGCAGCCCCGTTATATGGTATCAGAGGGTGGAAAAGTCTATATTAGCTATTATAATGGATATGTCGCTCGTTTGGATACCGCATCCTTGGAGGTTGAGGCGAAAGTAAAGGTCGGACGGAATCCGGAACAATTGGCGGTATCTTCTAATAAATTGTTTGTCTCAAACTCCGGAGGTATGGATTACAGTACCGAGGTTGGGTATGATAAAACGGTATCAGTGGTTGATCTGTCTACTTTTACAGAGATAAAGAAGTTGGATGTAGTATTGAATCCCACACGGATACAGGCGGATGAGCAAGGAAATGTATATGTGGTTTCTATGGGTAACTATGCGGATATACCCAATACGGTACAAAAGATAAATACGGAGACTTATGAGGTTACTTCCCTTACGAATTGTCCAAACGCAACGGAGATGGCCTATGAGGATGGCAAGCTATTTCTGTTCTATGCGCAATGGGGAATGTCTAGCTCTGCATTTTTAACATTTGATACAAAGAGCCAATCTGCGGGAACGAGCTTTATTACAGATGGAACCTCAATACAATCCCCTTATTCAATCAGTGCCGTGGGTGGAAATGTCTATGTCGCAGAGTCTGATTATAAGAATAATGGCGATATCTATTGTTTCGGAGGTGACGGTAAATTGTTCAAGAAGTTTGAGGCCGGTTTAAATCCCATGAAAGTAGTCCTCGCTCAAAAAGATAATATCTAATGCGATTACTGATTCTCTTAGGGTTCGCTTTCTGGATGGTGGCATGTACGCCATCCGGAAAGCAAACTTCTTCCAAGGAAGCTCTTTCCTCTGATAGTATTCAATATGCCCAAGGTTTCACGGTTCAGCGCTTTGATACCTATATAATGGTGGAAGTTCGTGATCCGTGGGATAGCACCCGTCTGCTTCAACGCTATTTATTGGTAGACCGGACAAAGTCGGTTCCCGGCGGATTACCCAAAGGGACGATCGTGAAGGTCCCGGTAAAAGATATTGTGATTTATACTTCTGTCCATGCGGCTATTATTGATCAACTGCACGAAACCGATAAGGTTATAGGCGTTTGTGAGCCTCGTTATATGGATACTCCTGCCATACAAGAGGGTATACAGGCCGGAAGAATCGCTGATTTAGGTGAGGCTACCTCTCCGAATATAGAGAAAATGATAGAGATCGGCGCGGAACTCGTGATAGCTTCCCCATTCCAGAACAGTAGTTATGGGCCTGTCGAGAAGATAGGGATACCCATTATCGAAGGAGCCGACTATATGGAGGCATTTCCTTTGGGGCGTACGGAGTGGATTCGCTTTTATGGTTTGCTATTCGGAAAGGAAGAGATGGCCGATTCTATATTTAAAGAAACAGAGCAAGCCTATTTGTCTCTAAAGGACTTAACCGCAAATATAGATAATCGTCCTACTGTTTTGTCGGAGAAAAAGTTCGGCTCTTCGTGGTATGTACCATCCGGAGATAGTTATATGGCTCATCTTATCGAGGACGCCGGAGCTGATTATATGTTTAAGGATTTACCGGGTGCCGGAAGTACCCCCTTAGCGTTTGAGACCGTGTTTGATAAAGCGATCCATGCGGATATTTGGCTTGTTAAATATAATCAGTCTTCTGAGATGACCTATAACGATTTACGCTCCGAATATACTCCTTACGAGAATTTCGACGCTTTTAAAAAAAAACGGATTTATACCTGTAATACAGGTGCAGTTCCTTATTACGAGGAATTCCCTATACATCCGGAATATTTATTGAAAGATTTAATCTGGATTTTCCATCCGGAGCTAGTATTCGGGTATTCTCCCCGTTATTTTAGAGAAATGCCCTGATTGTCTTAAAGGTTTCATATCTTTGTTGAAATGTCGTTTCTAGACAAATAAAGGTATTAGACTATGAAGATAAAAAAGGTATATGCTGATGCTTTAACTACATTAGCGAAGGGAACAGATGCCGGGATTTACAGGTTGAATCCCAAACGAGTTGAAATCGTGAGTCGTGAGCAAGATGTAAAACGTGTTCTTGCTGAATGTGAGAAGACTGGTAAATCTGTAACCTTTAAAGCTGGGGGGACCTCTTTATCCGGCCAGACTATTACAGATTCTGTATTGATGGAAATCAGTCCTGACTATGGAAAGGTTAAGATTTCAGGAGATGGGAGTTTGGCTAAATTCCCTTGTGGTATAACTGGAGAAGAGGCGAACCGCTGGTTGAAACCTTATGGCCGTAAGCTAGGGCCTAGCCCTGCCTCCATCAAATCCGCACGTATCGGCGGGATCGTAGCGAATAACTCGAGTGGTTCTAGCTATGGTATTATCCATAACTCCTATAATACGGTCCGGGATATGGAGATTATCTTTGCGGATGGAGCCTTTTTGGATACTTCTTCGTTAGCGAGTCGCAGGGATTTCATGCAAACGCATATAGGCTTATTGGAGAAGTTGATGAATTTCCGTTTGGAGATCTTGTTGAATCCAGACATGGAAGACCGGATTCTATCTAAATATGAGTTGAAGAATACATGCGGTTATGGAATGAACTCTTTCTTGGATTATACCGATCCATACGATATACTCATGCATTTAATGGTTGGCTCGGAAGGAACCTTAGGGTTTATTTCTTCGGTTACTTTCGAGACAGTCCCCGATGAGGCTTTAAAAGCTTCCGCCTTGATTTATTTCCCCTCTTTGATGGAGGCGTGCAGAGCCATAGCCCCGTTACGCCAATGCAAAGTGTCCGCCGCCGAGTTGATGGATAGAAACGCCTTACATGCGGTAGAGGATGAACCGGGGATGCCGGAGATATTACATTCTTTACCCGAGGATGCGGTAGCGTTGCTGATCGACACGTCTTCTAATTCGGAAGAAGAACTTCAAATCCAATTCCGGGATATAGAGGAGCGGCTAGCAGATATACAGACCTTATATCCGGTATCATTTACGACCGATCCGAAGCTTTACGCTACTTATTGGCGGGTACGAAACGGTTTATTTACTTCCGCTGCGGGAAGACGGCCACGGGGTACGGTATCTATTATTGAAGATATCGCTTTCCGGGAAGAGGTTTTAGGAGAGGCTTTGGAACAAGTGCGTGGGGTCTTGTCGGATTATGGATACGGAAATGCGGTGATGTGGGGACATTTATTGGATGGAAACGTTCATTTCACGATTTTTCCGGATATAAACGCACAGGAAGGTATCGATCATTACGCTTCTTTTATGCGTAGCCTTGTAGATGTGGTACTTTACTACGACGGTAGCTTGAAAGCGGAGCATGGCACGGGACGAAATATGGCTCCATTTGTTAAAGATGAATGGGGTGAGGAGATTTATGAGTTGATGTGGAAGATCAAAAGGCTCTTTGACCCGGAAAATATATTAAATCCGGGTGTCCTTTTAAATCGGGACCCGGATGTGTTTATAAAGAACTTAAAGCAAATACCGTTGGCGAATGAGCTGATCGATAAATGCATCGAGTGTGGTTTTTGTGAGATACAATGTCCGTCAAGGCATGTGACATTGACACCCCGGCAACGTATCGTGATCTATAGGGAATTATCGGCTTTGGCGGAACAGGGGGAAACAGACTCTAAGCGATATAAAGAACTCAAGAAAGCCTTTAACTATAAAGGTAACGCTACCTGCGCTACCGATGGCCTATGTGCTACGGCATGTCCGGTTGGTATTAATACCGGTTTATTGATCAAAGAGTTACGGTGGAAAGAGAATGGTGTCTTGGCGAATGCTATCGCTTCGGGCATCGCCGGGAATATGGGAACCGTAACGGGTATGCTTCGTCCTTTGCTTAAGCTGCCCCATGTGCTTTCAAAGCTGGTGGGGTATAACGCATTCGAGAGATTTGCCTCTTTCTTGTTTAGGGCTTCCGCTCATAAATTCCCGCTTTGGACTCGGCATACACCTTCTGGCGCGTCAAAGTTCAAGGAACTGACGGGTGTAGAGAATGGGATGGAAATGGTTTATTTCCCGTCTTGTATTACCCGTACGATGGGAGCTTCAGCTGATTATGAAGATGTGGATTTTGTAAGTGTAACGGAACAAATAATCGCTTTATTGACAAGAGCGGACTTTACGATTCGTTATCCTGAGAATCTAAGTAAGCTTTGTTGCGGCATGGCTTTTAGCAGTAAAGGGTTCCGGAAGCAAGCGGCGCAGAAGGCGGAGGAATTGAATGAGGCTCTTTTGCGGGCGAGCGATAACGGTCGCTTGCCTATTTTGTGTGACATGAGCCCTTGCTTGCTGCATATGAGGGAAACCTTGGATAAACGTTTACGATTATATGAACCTGTGGAGTTTATCTATGACTTTATGCGTGATCGTCTGAACTTTACTAAGTTGCCGGTTACGGTAGCGGTACACTCTACTTGTAGTACAACGAAGATGGGAGTACAAGACAAGCTGGTGGAACTGGCGGGCTTATGCGCAAACCGGGTGGTCTCTCCCGCTCAAGTTACTTGTTGCGGTTGGGCGGGCGATCGTGGTTTCTTCTATCCGGAACTAAACGCTTCCGGTCTTCATTACTTGAAACCGAATTTGCATGGGGCGACGGAAGGATATAGCAATAGCCGTACGTGCGAGATCGGTTTGACGATGAATAGTGGGATATCCTATAAATCGATCGTCTATTTAGTGGAAAAGGCTACTCGTTAAAAATCAAAAACCCCGGTTTCGTACAACTGAAACCCGGGGCTTTGTAGTTTGGCATTCGAAATTATAGGGAGTTTTATTTCATAGATTTTTTTTATTCATATTATGCGTAACCGTTAAGCATTCCGTTGAAATACATCGGTTTTAAAATATATACCTTTAAGATCCAAGCAAGCCATTGCTCTTTTGATGTATCGATCATCGAGAATGGGAATGAAATGTCTGGTTTCTTTTCGTAGTCAAACTCACAAAGCAACACATGACCGTAATCCGTGACGATCGGGCAAGCGGCATAACCGTTGTATTTCTCGGTCGGCTCTTTGCCTTCCATGAGCGCGATCAGGTTCTTGGCGGCGATAGGTACTTGCTTACGGATAGCGGCAGATGTTTTACTGGTCGGGATACCGGCTACATCACCCAGAGAAACGATGTTCTGGTATTTCTTATGTACCAAGGTCTCTTTATCGACCATTACCCATGCGTCCGCGGCCAATTTACCTTCTGTCCAACCTAATCCGGCATCACGAACGAAATCAGGAGCGGACATAGGCGGGGTGAAGTGTAAGAAATCGTAATCCTCTACGAACGGCGTTACGATCTTTTCTTCGCCTTTTGTCTCTATCTTCTCAAAATGTACTTGCTTCGCGGATGTGTCTACACCTTTTACACGTACATTCAAGTTAATAGGTATGTTACGTTCATTATATATTTCTAGCAAGCGAGGTGTGAAATACGGGATATCGTATAGTTCCTTCGATGCGGTAAAATAATTCAATTGCAGTTTGTCGCGTGTCCCTTGTTTCCTTGCGTAATGCTCGGATAATAAACAGATCTTTTTGGGGGCGCCGCCACATTTATGTTTTGTATAGGTATCGGTATAAATACCTTTGCCTCCTTTTTTCGCGAATTCTTGAAGAGCTTTCCATGTCTTTTGGGCTCCTTCGAAATCGTAAATAGAGTTTGCGTTTCCTTGTCCCAAGGTATCGTGGGTAATACCCTCTACTTTTTCCCAGTTACATTGTAATCCCGGGGTCAGTACTAAAAAGTCGTATGGAATCTTTCCGTTACTTTTGGTCGTTACTTGATTCCATACGGGATCAACCGCGGCGACCGAGTCCTTTATCCATTTTATACCGCTAGGCATACAATCCTCTTGCTTCTTCCAAACATCTTCCGGTTGGTACACACCTGAGGCGATCAGAGTGAATCCCGGTTGATAAAACTGACGATCGCTGGGGTCAATCAGGGTGATATCCGGTTCATCAAGCCAATGTTTTAATCGGGCAGCCATACTGATACCAGCGGCTCCTCCACCGATAATAACGATTTTACCTTTTGCGCTGCTTGAAAAAGCGTTTGCTTTTCCGGTATTAACTCCCGCGATCAGTCCTGTCGCCGCTAATAACTTAAAGAAATGTCGTCTGTCGACACCTTTCTTTTCTAGCGCATCTAATTGTTTCTCCAGTTCGTGTTTCATCATGTCGAAAGAATTTAAGATTTTATTCGCCGACAAAGGAAACATAATAAATTACGGTAGCCATGAAAATGACTACTACACGACTTGCGCAAATGATTTTTTTATTGAATAAGACTACTACAAGACTTTCTCTATCTCTTTCTATGTGCGTTTAATATGCTGTTATGTAGAATATTATATATTAAGCATATTCTAGAAAATATTTTTAGTAGTTCATTAAGAAATCGACAAGATTCGTATCCCCATCAAGGGCTAATCGCTTTCTTAAGCGGTATCTTCTTAGCTCGATAGCTCGTACGGATACATTCATTAACGATGCGATTTCCTTCGTGGAAAGGTTCATGCGGAGTAAACAACATATGCGCAAATCGCCTGCCGTTATATCTGTGTATTGCTGGCGTAAACGATCCATGAAATTCTGGTGGGCGCTATTAAAATAGGTCTCGAACTGCACCCAATCCGCTTGATCGTTCAAGGTAGATTCGATCAAGGAACGTAAACGGGTATATAACTTATTGGGATATCGGTCACCCAATGTCTCTTTCTGCTTATCCAGTTCTTCCAACAAAGCTTGGATTGCCTCGTTTCTTTTTACCAAAGCTGTCGTCTGGAGAGTAAGCTCATTGTTTTTGTTTTGCAACTCCGTTTCCAGCATCTCGCTTTTCATTTGTTGAAGCCTTTGCAGTTCGGCTTGTCGCTCTGCCTCCAGCTTTTCTTGTTCTTTTTTCCGCAAATTCCTTAAATGGTACCGAAGCCCTTCTTGAATGGCGAACCATATCAAAGCGACGTAGATCAAATAGGCCCATACGGTATTATACCAAGGAGGGCGCACCGTGATTTGCATCGTGATCTCGGGAAACGGACCCCGGGTTACATATTTACGTACCCTTAGCTCATAAGTTCCTTCCGGAAGTTGTAAGAAGGTAATTTTGCCGTCTTTCTGCCAAGAAGACCAATCGGCGGATACCCCTTCCAGCTTATAACTGATTTGGTGATTAGGGGTGAATACCGTTGTCCCGATGTATAGCGAGAGTTCTTGGAAGTTATGGGGCATGTTGATTCTTTGAGTATCTGGATATAAATAATGTGTACCTTCTTGATCTTGATACTCGATGCGCATAAACCGTGGCATCGTCAATCCTCCTAGGCTTCCCTCTATTAATTGGCGGGTGTTGATTAATAGGGTTCCTTGCATGGCGGATACCAAATCAAGAGAATCATTCAAGGGGATGATCCGTTTGCCGTTGGTCACCAGATTCAGATCGTAATTATCGAATAGGATCCGGCATTTTAAAGTTCCTGTACCGTTTTCCCGATGGAAGAGTCCGGCCTCATTCTGGATCGTGAGCCAATACAAATTGTCTGGAACCGGGTAAATACTTTCTGCGTTGGCGAATACGCCCAATACATCTTTATTCTTAAATAAAGTGCTTACCGATAAATGATTGTCGGCCGTATCCGGATGGATATATGAACGTCCGATCTCACCGGATATCGGGGTAAACTTATCACCAAACATCAAGCTCCGGCTGAAGTAGCCGAGATTTGTCCGGATATAGAGGCGGTTATCCTCTTTTACAGCGTCTTCCAACTTTCCGATCTGGCTTCTTTTACCTAACATGGCGATGGGAGGATTGATATCTATTTGGGAGATACCATTATCCAAGGCGACCCAGATTAAGTTATTATCCTGTACGCAGATGGAACGTACGATATTATCTTGTAACTGATTATTGATGTTGAGATGTTGAAAGATCTCCCCTTCGTCGTTGGTGATATAAATGCCGGACGTAGATGTTCCCGTGAAATTGAGACCTCCGGCGCTAGCGAAAGAAGTAGGGTGCTTTTCCTCGATTTCTTTCGGGATCGTGTAGTTCGTCTCGGGGTTATCGAAACCGACGTGCGATGGGAGCGTATCGATCGGATGGTATTCCAGATTCCCGAGTTCGTCGTATAGCCAATAGCCTAACGATGATTTGCCTTGGGTATAGATAGAATCGTTCTGGAAAGATACTTTATAAATAGGGGTTTTATCCGGTAATGGATATGTGTTCCATGTATTCCCGTCAAAAGTAACCAGACCGGAATTATTAGCTACATATAAGATGCCATGATAGGAAACCGCTAAATCCCAATTCTGGCAACTAGCCTTATAATCGTCTACGGAATAATTTTGTACGAGGATAGAGGGAGCGACCACAGACGCACGCAAGGCGAAAACCGCCAGTATAGATAATAATATGATAAAAGGTAGCCGTCTGTACATGGTCTTTAAACTATAGAGACAAGGCATAAAGCCTTGTCTCTTTATATTACACACATGCAAATATAATCAAATTTTGATTACTTGTACTCCTGCCAGCTCTTAATCTGTATATCTTCTACGTTCATATTGCAGAAAGCGTCGATAAAGGCGCTAGCCAGACGGGCGTTCGTGATCAATGGAATGTTATGATCGATCGCCGCACGGCGGATCTTATAGCCATTGGTCAACTCACGTTTGCTATGATCTTTCGGGATATTTACTACCAATTCGAAAGCGTGATTGCTGAACATATCCATGATATTCAAATCACCTTCCTCATCCGGCCAGCAAACGGCGGTTGCCTTGATTCCGTTATCGTTCAGGAACTTGGCGGTTCCGTGCGTACCATAGATCGTGTAACCCTTGGCATCTAGCATGCGGCAAGGCTCCAATAGATCGACCTTACTCTTAGCTGCGCCGGAAGATACTAAAATGTTCTTCTTAGGAATACTGTTGCCTACGGCGATCATGGCGGAAAGCAAAGCCTCGTTGAAATCGTCGCCGATACAACCTACCTCGCCGGTGGAGCTCATGTCCACACCTAATACAGGGTCTGCCTTGTGCAAACGGGCGAATGAGAACTGGGAAGCCTTGATTCCGATCCAGTCGATATCGAATGCGCTCTTATCCGGTTTCGTATACGGAGCATCCAGCATGATACGGGTAGCCGTCTCGATAAAGTTGCGTTTCAATACTTTAGATACAAACGGGAAACTACGTGAGGCACGTAAGTTACATTCGATTACTTTCACGAAGTTATTCTTCGCCAAGAACTGGATATTGAACGGACCGCTGATATTTAACTCCTTTGCGATCATCTTGCTTACTTTCTTGATACGGCGGGCTGTCTCGAAGTAAATCTTCTGAGCCGGGAACACCAAGGTAGCGTCACCGGAGTGAACACCGGCGAACTCTATATGCTCGGAGATCGCGTACTCAACCACCTCGCCATTCATAGCGACAGCGTCGAACTCGATCTCTTTCGTTCCTTGCATAAACTCGGATACGACCACCGGATATTCCTTGGAAACCTTAGCGGCCAAATCCAAGAACTCGATCATCTGCTCTTTCGTATGGCAAACGTTCATCGCCGCTCCGGACAATACGTAAGACGGACGGATCAAGATCGGGAAACCTACTTTCTCGATAAACGCGTCGATCTCTTCCATGCTGGTAAGCTCTGCCCAACGAGGTTGGTCGATACCTAGCGAATCCAACATCGCGGAGAATTTATGACGGTTCTCGGCACGGTCGATCGATAGCGGGGAAGTACCCAATACCGGAACATTCTGGCGGTACAGTTTCATCGCCAAGTTGTTCGGGATCTGTCCACCTACGGAGACGATTACGCCCTTCGGCAATTCCAGATCGATCACGTCTAGCACGCGTTCGAATGAAAGCTCGTCGAAGTAAAGACGGTCGCACATATCGTAGTCGGTAGATACGGTCTCCGGGTTATAGTTGATCATGATTGATTTATAACCTAGCTTACGAGCGGTCTGGGCGGCATTCACCGAACACCAGTCGAACTCAACGGACGAGCCGATACGGTAAGCTCCGGACCCCAAGATAATCACGCTCTTCTCATTCGGGTAGTAGGTGATATCGTGCGGCGTGCCGTCGTAAGTCATATATAGATAGTTGGTCAATTCCGGGTGTTCGGAAGCGATCGTGTTGATACGTTTCACGGTAGGGAGAATGCCCATTTTCTTACGCAAGTTGCGTACGCGGATATTCTCTTTCTCCATATTTCCTTCCGGGTTCTCTACGTAACGAGCGATCTGGAAGTCTGAGAAACCAAGGCGTTTCGCCTCTTTCAATACATCTTCCGGAAGATCCTCGATCTTGTTGTAACCTTTCAATACGTTGGCGTAATCCACGATATTCTTCAAGCCCTCCAAGAACCAGCGTGTGATCTTTGACAACTCATGGATCTTGTCTACGCTATATCCCTGTTCCAAGGCTTGCGCCACGGCGAAGATACGCAAGTCGGTAGGGTTCGCCAACTCCTCGTCCAAGTTATCGAAATGGATATCGTTGTTACCTACGAAACCATGCATTCCTTGTCCGATCATACGAAGACCCTTCTGCATGATTTCCTCGAAGCTCTTACCGATCGACATGATCTCGCCGACGGATTTCATGCTGGAACCGATCTGGCGGCTGACACCCACGAACTTCGTCAAGTCCCAACGCGGGATCTTCACGATCATATAATCTACCTCCGGCGCTTTGTACGCGGAGTTTGGAGTACCCATCTCGCCGATCTCGTCCAATCCGTAGCCCAACGCCAACTTAGCGGCGACGAAAGCCAATGGATAACCGCTGGCCTTGGATGCCAAGGCGGAAGAACGGCTCAAGCGAGCGTTCACCTCGATCACACGGTAATCGCAAGTCTCGGAGTTGAAAGCGTATTGGATATTACATTCACCCACGATACCTAAGTGGCGGATCGTCTTGGTAGAAAGTTCTTTCAATAAATCTAATTCTTTCTCGGTCAAGGAGCAAGTCGGAGCTACTACGATACTCTCGCCGGTGTGTACGCCTAGCGGGTCTACGTTCTCCATGCTCACTACCGTGAAGCAATGGTCGTTCTTGTCGCGGATCACCTCGAACTCGATCTCTTTCCAACCCTTCAAAGATTCCTCGACCAAGATCTGGGATGAGTAAGCGAAAGCGCTTTCCGCCAAGGTGCGAAGCTCGGCCTCGTCCTTGCAGATACCACTGCCCATACCACCTAATGCGTAAGCGGAACGGATCATTACGGGGAAACCGATCTTATAAGCGGCAGCCACGGCGTCGTCCATGCTTTCTACGGCTTGGCTGATCGGGGTCTTCACTTCTATCTCGTTCAGTTTCTTAACAAATAGGTCACGGTCCTCGGTGTACATGATAGCCTCAACGGATGTACCCAATACTTTCACGCCATATTTAGCCAACGTGCCGCTGGTGTAAAGTTGAGTACCGCAGTTCAAAGCGGTCTGCCCGCCAAACGCCAATAGGATTCCGTCCGGTTGTTCTTTTTTGATAACTTCCTCCACGAAGTAAGGAGTGATAGGCAAGAAATATACCTTATCGGCTACTCCCTCGGATGTTTGGATAGTCGCGATATTCGGATTTAGCAATACGGTACTGATCCCTTCTTCTTTCAGAGCCTTTAACGCTTGCGAACCAGAGTAGTCAAACTCCCCGGCCTGTCCGATCTTCAGGGCACCCGAGCCCAGAACAATCACCTTTTTGATATCACTTTTCGACATAGTAATTTGGGTTGTTTTGTTTATTATAATGATTTTAGAATATTATACCTTTATATTATATCACCGGACCGATGGACACAAAAAAAATGCGTTAGTAAAAGTAACCAACGCATCTTATATAACCAAATTATAATCCCGTAAAATAGAGAAAAGAGCCTCAACCTCCGACATATAACCGGAATAGAACTTCGGATTATCCTTATGTGTCTTGTTTGTCATCTGCTCTCTCTTCAAAATTTCGGCAAAGATAGGGCTTTTGTTTGAAAGAACAAGTTATTTTCTTAAATTTGTAGTATTGTATCAGAAAAAAGAAAGCTTATGGCACGAATAACGATTCCTTATGCGGTAGCGGATTTTGTAGAGATGCGGGAACGCAATTTCTACTATGTGGACAAGACCGATTTCATTCCGGGCTTGGAAGACTATAAGGCTCCAGTCTTCTTGCGTCCCCGTCGTTTCGGGAAAAGCCTGTTTATCTCTACCTTGACCTGTTACTACGACCGTACCAAGGCCGACCGGTTCGAGGAACTGTTCGGCGGGACTTGGATCGGGGAGCACCCGACGGAGGAGCATAATCGTTATATGATCGTGCGCTATGATTTTTCCAAGATGGTGATGGCCGATGACATGGAAGGGTTGGAGCGGAATTTCAACGATCTGAATCGTTCTCCCGTGGAGATCATGGTAACGCATAACCGGGACTTGTTTAAGGATTTTCAGTTCTCCAGCAAGAAAGAGGCCTCCAAGATGCTTGAGGAAGCTTTGGGGTACGCCCGTGAGCATGGACTGCCTAAAGTGTATGTGTTGATCGATGAGTACGATAATTTCACCAATCAGTTGTTGACGGCCTACAAGGATCCGCTCTATGAGCAGGTAACCACGAAGGATAGTTTCCTGCGCACTTTCTTCAAGGTGATCAAAGCGGGTATCGGCGAAGGTAGTATCCGTACATGTTTCTGCACGGGGGTTCTTCCCGTCACGATGGACGATTTGACAAGCGGATATAATATAGCGGAGATCCTGACCTTGCATCCGAGGTTTCTGGATATGCTTGGTTTTACGTATGAGGAAGCGAGCGCTTATCTTCGTTATGTCCTTGACAAATACGGCACGGGGCAGGACTCTTTTGAGGAACTTTGGCAACTGATCGTGAACAACTACGACGGCTATCGTTTCCGTCCCGGCGCGGAGCCTTTGTTCAATTCCACGATCTTGACCTATTTCTTTAAGAACTTCGCCACGATGGATGGTATGATCCCGAGTGAGCTGGTGGATGAGAACCTGCGTACGGATATCGGTTGGATCCGTCGCTTGACCCTCTCGCAAGAGAACTCCAAGGAGATGCTGGATGCGTTGGTGATTGACGACGAGTTATCCTATAACGTTTCCGACCTGTCGAGCAAGTTCAACAAGAGGAAATTCTTCGACAAGAACTTCTATCCGGTCAGCCTCTTTTATCTGGGTATGACCACGCTGCGGAATAATTACCGCATGGTGCTACCCAACCTTACGATGCGCAGCATCTACATGGACTATTATAACGAGATGAATCATATAGAGGGAAACGCCCAACGCTATGTGCCTACTTACGAGCGTTTCACGGAAGAGCGTCGTTTCGAGCCGCTGGTACAAAACTACTTCGAGCAATACCTCGGGCAGTTCCCGGCGCAGGTGTTCGACAGGATCAACGAGAATTTCATCCGTTGCTCCTTCTTCGAGCTTTGTTCCCGTTACCTGAGCAGCTACTATACGTTCGCCATCGAGCAGAACAATTCGGCGGGCCGTTCGGATTTCGAGATGACCGGTATCCCCGGTACGGACTATTACAAGGATGACCGGTTGGTGGAATTCAAGTATTTCAAGGCGAAGGAGGCGGAGCGCATGCTGGCGCTCAGCGATCCCCGTCCCGAGGACGTGGCGCAAGTACTCGCCTACGCCAAGGATACCAAGGAGAAGTTCCCGTACTACCATGTCCGTTCCTACATTGTATATATCTGTGCCAACAAAGGATGGAAATGCTGGGAGGTGACTCCGTGATATCAATCCAATTGCTTTATTAATAGTACTTTGTGGTGCCAATGATGTGCCATGCTATTGGCACAGTTGTGCCACCATGCTGGCACGCCCGTACCACCTCGATGGCAAAGGCGTGCCACTGCGATGGCACACGCATGCCACGGTGATGGCACGTTCGTAACATGGGTAGTGGCACAAGCCTCTCTTCCTTGGTTTACCAGTCGTACTCTTCGAAATAAGCGTCGAAGTCTTTTGGTTCCTTCACCCCACAGCGTTTAAGCGCATTCAATACGACCTGTTGTTCGGAGGGTGAAAGCGGCCTTTCTCCCTTGCGGACACGGTAGTAAGTACGCCGGCTGAAGTGCCTCATGAGTCCCGGGATAACGGAGAGCATCTGTTTGTGCGGCAAGCTCTCCAATAGGCTTACGAATCCCGCGGCATAGCGTACTTTCTTGTTCGGACGGTAATAAGGGCAAGTTCCCTTCAATGAGGCGAGGTGTCTCGGGCTGATGATCTGCCAATAGGCCGTCTCGTCGGGCATACTTCGCTCTGCCAGTTGCCTAAGGCAAGTAGAGGCTTTGGGGCATTGCCGGTCTAGGCATAGGGTATATTGGTTGGGGATTGTAGCGTTGTCAAGTTTTTCTTCCATATTTTTATGTATAAATAGTTTGTTATCGTGGTATTTCCGGATTAAATGATTGTTCTCCCGCGAATGTAAATATAAAATGAAGACAGATACGGAATTTACGGTTTAATTGTCTGGTTGGGGCTCAATATTTGTTGGATAAGTGCCGTGATGCGTTTATTTTATTTATATGTGAATATTCTTGATAAAAGATTAGGACGATAAGAAATATTTTGTATACATTTGTGAAAATACATCTTGGATGTATTTGATAAACTGTTAATAAGACCTGCTTTTTTTCTTTCCAGTTTCTATGGTGATGAAGGCCAGTCCAGTAAGGAGCCTAATTACTATAGGGTTTTTAATTATGAACATTTGAATAGGAGGCTCAATCTTGATTGGGATGTGGAGCCGGTGCGTAACAATGATGGGTGAGAGGTAATCTCGCTTTCGTTGGATAACCTAGATACGAATGATCTCATGGATGCGATCATTTTGTAGGTTCGGCGTAGATTCGGTCAGACTGGCGGAATTGGATAGATGATATCTATTTTGTTGGGTATTCTCGTTAAAGGTGATTGTTTTATGTACTGCTTCAGTTGCGGTCCGGTTGACTGTATAGTGAGTTTGGTATATGATAATAGCCTTGTATTATGAATTTTATTTCTGGAGAATTTAAATTTTAAGACCATGAAGACGATTAAATCTTTTTTGTTTGTGATGTTTATGTTGCTTGCTAGCAATGCGATGGCAAATCAGGTTCTCGGTGAAGTTAATGAATCTGAGCCTGTGGAAGGAGCGGCTGCAGGGAGTGAGACTCTTATGATTTATTTGTCAAATTTTTATGAGACTCCTGGACATAAGGAGGCGGTGGCTCAAGTGGTGCAGCCTGGAACTTTTCCCGATCTTCATCCGCTTCCAACAGGTAATTACACGTATGAGTGGACACTTACGCCTGGAGGTAGTGTTACTTCTTGTAATATGTGGCCTACGAATGCACGCAGAGGCGACGTGAGTGTAAATTATAATACGGCAGGTACTTCCCGTGTGGAATTTGAGTGCGAAGTTTACTTAAATGGTAGTTTATATACTACACTCTCGTACTTTTGGTATCTATATTAGGCTGTATAGATAGCTAGCATTCAAGAAGATGAATTTTGATTATTCTGTTGGAATTCATCTTCTTGTTTTGATTAATCTTAAAGATCTTGTTAATGTTATGAGAAAACTTTTTGTTTGTTCACTTTTCTTGTTCATGCTAGCTGCGTGTATAACCGACTTCACGCCGGAAGTGAAGGGCGTGCGGGGTATCCTCGTGGTGGATGGGATGATAACGGGTGGGGAATCGGAGTTCCGGATCAGCCGGAGCGTCGGCATCTTGGATAATCTTCGGGAGAATGATACGATTACGGACGCACGGGTGAGCGTGGAGCGGAGCGATGGTGTATTGTTCGAGGCTTGGCAAGATGAGAAGGGTGTCTATAAAGTGCGGAACGGCGAACTCGATCCCGGTCTGTCTTATCGCTTGAATTTTGCGCTAGAGGGCAAATCTTACCAGTCTGCTTTCTTGAAGCCCTTGTTCACTCCGGAGATAGATAGCCTTAGTTATCATAAAAGAGGTCGTGAGGAGCCGGTGACCATTCATGTCTCTAGCCATGCCGGAAAGGATAGTCCTCCCTATTATCGTTGGAGCTATAAGGAGAACTGGGAGGTTCAATCTCCTTTATATGCGAATGCCGGAACTATTGACGGTAAATTCATGTATTTTAATCCTTATACACCCGAAAATCTCTATCATTGTTGGGTAAAGGATTCCTCGAAGATATTGCTGATAGGCACCACCGAAAAGCTGGGCGAGAATCGGCTGGCGGAACACAAGCTATTCGAGATCTCTGCGGCAGACGAGCGATTGTCGGTCTTGTATCATGTCGAGATCTCGCAGATGCAGATCCGTAAGGAGGCGTATGATTACTTCAAGATGTTGCAAGAGGAGATCGAGCGCACCGGCAGTATCTTTAGCCCGGTCATGTCGGCTGGTGATAATGGAAATATTTTTAATATATCCGATCCGGATGAATTGGTGATAGGGTATGTTGAGGTGACTAGTTCGACACGGAAGGGAATGTATCTCTCGTATGAGGATGATCTATATGTCCCGGATAAGATTATCCCATGCGAGATCTATCCAAAGGACTTTCCTATGGGAGGTTTGGCTTGGTATCAATATCCGGATTCGAAGACTTACCCTCGATGCGTGGATTGCCGTCAGGGGAAGGCCACGAAGGAGCGGCCGTCTTGGTGGCCGAACGATCATTATTAATTTAAAATAGGAACCCGATCATGCGAACAGGAAAAACCATCTTTTATATGCTTTGCCTCCTTTGCGGGTGGCAAGTATCGGCGCAGGAACTGGCTGTGTCGGAGAGTTTACCGGTAGACGGTAAGGAAGGACGTTATATGGAGAAAGCCGGTAATCAAGCCTTGATCTATGCCGGGGAGTTGGAGCCTCTGTACCTGAACCGGTTGGAAGGGCATCCTTATTTGGATACGAAGGATTACCGAAAGGGAACGTTGGCATTCGATGGGATCGTATATCCCGGGGTGGAGATGCGTTTGAACGTGTATCTGGAAAAGCTGATCGTGCTCTCGCCGGATAGACGGTTGCATGTGATCGTTCCCTCGGAACGGATTCGGTTTGTGCACCTTCCCGGCTATGATTTGTATTATATGGAACCGAAAGGGGAGAAAAGGAATTACCCCGAAGGTTTTTATGTTCGGTTATATGCCGGGAAATATTCCCTTTGGAAAAGATCGACAAAGGGATTGGAGCGGCGCATGGAAGAGCTGACCCTGACAGACCGGTTCGTCGAAAAGATATCTTATTATATATGTAGGGACGGGGTATATTACCCTGTAAGTGGTAAACGCTCGCTTTTCAATTTATTCAAGGAAAATAAGAATGAGCTGAAGCGATATATAAAAGAGCGAAGGCTCTCGTTTGGAGATGAACGGGAACGCTCGCTGATCGAGGTGGTGGAATATTGTGAAACCTTAAATCTACGCTGATGAAAAAACGAAAGTATATCTGGATGATCCTGTTATTTGTCACGGTAGCGGCTTTTGCCGGACGACGGGTAACCATCCGGCTGGACGGGCGTCCGGCTATGGAATTGATCGAGGCGATCGAGGGGCAAACGGGTCTCCGTGTATTGGGTGATCCGGCGGTGCTGGATTCGCTGACGGTTACGGTGGACGTGAGGGACGCGGAACCGGAGCAAGTCTTGCGGGATGCTTTGCGTTCTGCCTCATTGTTTGTGACGAGGTATTCGAATGACTTGATCGTCACGAGCGAAGAAGAACTGACCGCCTCTTTGCCAGAAGGATATTTTAACGCCATCGTGGTTCGTGAGGTGGAAGATGCAGTTTCCTATCTCTCTTTGCGGCGTGAACAACGGGCCTCCTCCGAGAATAAAGTTTATGAGATCGGTTCTCCGACCGGACAGGTGGAGGAATGGGTGACCTTGGTCGGTACGATCACGAATTTTAAGACGGGCGAGCTCTTAAAAGGTGTCTCCTTGCAGATCGACGATCCCGCCATCGGGGTGACGAGCGACGCAAGCGGTCATTATTCGATCCGGCTTCCCGCCGGACGTCGGGATCTACGTATCCGTTCTATCGGCTTAAAGGATACCAAACGACAAGTTATGCTTTATGCCTCCGGCAAGTTAGATATCGAGTTGGAAGAACAGGTATATGCCTTGAGCGAGGTTTCCGTTTCGGCGAATATCGTGGAGAACGTGCGGAGTACGGCTTTGGGCGTGACTCGTTTGAAAATGAAAGAGATCAAGAATATCCCGACGGCTTTCGGTGAGTTGGATATCTTGAAAGTGGTCATGGCCTTGCCGGGAGTCAAGTCGGTGGGCGAGGTATCCAGCGGATTCAATGTGCGGGGAGGCGCTACGGACCAGAACTTGATCTTGTTTAATGGCGGGACGGTTTATAACCCTACGCACCTGTTCGGGCTTTTCTCTATCTTCAATTCCGATATGGTGAAAGATATGGAATTATATAAAAGCAGTATTCCCGCCAAATTTGGTGGTCGTATCTCCTCCGTGTTGGATATCAATTCCCGGGAAGGAAGTAAGGAGAAATTCCAAGGTTCGGCCAGTCTCGGCTTGCTGACCAGCAGCCTTACGCTAGAGGGGCCGCTTTTCAATAAGAAGACCTCGTATATTGTCGGTGCCCGTACCACGTATTCGGACTGGCTCTTGAATTTATTGCCGGAGAAGAGCGGATATAAGGACGGTAACGCTGGTTTTTACGACTTGAACGCCTCGATCGATCATCGTTTTGACGTGAATAATAGTTTGACGTTGACCGGATATTTCAGCCACGACCGTTTTCATTTCGATGAGGTGGAACGATACGCTTACCAGAATGCCAGTGCCTCGCTGAAATGGACGCATGCTTTCCATCCGAATCTCACCGGGACATTTATCACCGGATATGATCATTATAACAATCGGACTGAGAACACGGATAACCCGGCGACCGCTTATACGCTGACTTTCGGTATCGACCAGTTTTACGGCAAGGCTGATTTTAGTTGGCAGGCGCATGATCATCATACGATCGGGTTTGGATTGAGTTCCTTGTATTATAACTTGAATCCCGGGGAATATCTGGGGAAAGGCGAGGCTTCATTGGTGCTGGACGACCGGATGCAGTCCGAGAAAGCGCTGGAATCGGCTATTTACGTGGGCGATCGTTGGGATATAACTCCTACCTTATCGATAGACGCTGGAATCCGTTATAGTATGTATAATGTAATGGGGCCTAGAACTTATAATTTGTATGAACCGGATAAGATGCCGTCTCCTTCTGCCGTGATAGATACGAAGGAGGAAGGGAGTGGAATTTATAAGACTTACCAAGGACCGGAGTTCAGGATCTCCGCTCGCTATGAGTTCGCAGACGGATTCTCTATCAAGGCCGGTTACAATACGATGCGGCAGAATATCCATAAGCTGTCCAATACCACGATCATGTCTCCCACGGATACTTGGAAACTTAGCGACGCGAATATCAAGCCGCAAACCGGTTCGCAGGTGGCTGTCGGGCTTTATAAGAATTTCATTAGGGCCGGACTGGAAACTTCCGTGGAGGGCTATTATAAAACCATGGATAATTATTTGGATTACCGTAACGGGGCGAACTTGATCATGAATCATCATATCGAGACGGATGTGGTCAATACGAAAGGACGGGCCTACGGTGTGGAGTTTATGATACGCAAGCCGAATGGGAAGTTGAACGGTTGGGTGAGTTATACCTATTCCCGTACCCAGCTCCGACAGGAGGACGCTCGTATCAAAAAGCCGGTCAACCGGGGCGAGTGGTATCCGGCGGATTACGACAAGCCGCACGACTTGAAGTTCGTGGGTAATTATAAATTCACCCAACGGTTCAGCGTATCGGTGAATTGTGACTATAGTACCGGCCGCCCGGTTTCCATTCCGGTCAGCAAATATAATTTCGCTGGAGGGGAGTTCGTCTATTTCTCCGACAGGAACCAATACCGGATTCCTGATTATTTCCGGATGGATCTTTCTATCAATATAGAGCCGAGCCATCATCTGACTTTACTTACGCATAGCACTGTCTCGCTGGGAATTTATAACGTAACCGGACGGGATAACGCTTACTCTGTCTATTATGTTGCCGAGGAAGGCCGGCTGAAGGGCTATAAACTAGCGATTTTCGGAGCTCCCATTCCGTATATTTCTTATAATATTAAATTCTAAAGGCTTGAACCATGAAATATTCGATACTATCATTGATCTTGACACTGCTGTTTCTGGGACATGGTGATTTATTGGCGGCGAACGATTTCCGGGAGCGTATTTACGTGCAAACAGATAAACAGGTCTATTTGGCAGGCGAGTTGCTTTGGCTGAAACTTTGCGTGACCGATGCGACAGGTATCCCCGTTTCATTCAGTAAAGTGGGGTATGTGGAGTTGCTCGATGAATCGACAGCCTTGGTACAAGCGAAAATAGAGATCAAGGAGGGGATCGGGGAAGGATGGCTGGAACTGCCCGCCCTTTTGCCTACCGGCTATTATCGCTTGGTGGCTTATACCCGTTATATGCGGAATGAGGGTGATACGGTCTTTTTCCGGAAAACGATCGGCGTGGTGAATACCTTCCGGAAAGACGAGACTATTCCCACAGACACCCTTATAAAAGCTACTTCTCCGGATATATCCGGTAATACGCTTCAATTGACTATGGATAAAGCTTCTTTTTCACGAAGGGAACAAGGTAATATCCGGATTCAGGGTCTACCTGCTGATGTGTATACGTTGGGAATCTCTATTGCCGGCAAAGAATTTATTCCGATGCCCGACGATCATTCTATTTGTCAATGGCAGGCTATGTTACCTTCTCTAAACCAAACAATTTTTACGGGCGATTATCTTCCGGAGTATGAAGGCCATTTGATTCGGGGCAAAATTGTGAATGTCCGGACTGGAGAAGCGTTAGTGCAAACGAGTGTTTCTCCGTTACTCGGGTTTGTAGGTGATGAGATCCGATTGTTTGGCGGTCAGCAGCAGGAGGATAAGGAATCCGTGCTGTTTTATACCTCGAGGATCACGGGTACGCATGAGCTAGCCACTACTACCGATTCAAAAGGGACAGAGGCTTATCGAATAGATATCCAATCCCCTTTCGCTCTTCATCCTGCCTCGAGAATGCTGCGATTCAGGATGAATCCCGCTTGGGATGAAGGATTAACGCAACGTAATATCGGTCTGCAAGTCACCCGTACGTTTACGGCGGATTCCTTGGGACATGTAGAACCGGTTCGTGCATATTTCCAATGGAAACCGTATAAGACTTATTTACTGGATGAATATACCCGTTTCCCTACGATGGGAGAAACGGTCTTTGAATTTGTGGAATCCGTCTCTTTCCGGAATACGAATGGGAAACGTTCGCTTTTCGTCTTGTTAGAGGATCTTTCCAACCAAACGGTATCTCTGAATAGCCCGCTGGTGCTGCTGGATGGTATTCCTATCATGGATCATGAATTGATTTATAACTATAATCCGGCTTTGATCCGGCGTCTGGAGGTGTACAGGAATCGATATAGTTTTGGGGGACAGGTTTTTGAGGGGATCTTAGCTTTCCATACTTATAAGAACGATTATCCTACGCTGAAAGTCGGTGCGTCTACCCAGCTATTTGATTATGAGGGTACACAGCGCCGCCGTTTGTTCTACGCTCCCACTTACCCAGATGAGATTTCTCGTAAAAGCCGTATTCCGGATTACCGGCATACTTTGTTATGGATGCCGAATGTACAAACCGGAGGCAAGGCGGTATTGACTCTTCCTTTTTACACGTCCGATTTGCCGGGAGAATATACGGTGACTGTCGAGGGGATAACAAAAGAAGGGAAAACCGTTCGGGGTATTGTTTGTTTCGGCGTTCTGGAATAGGGGTGTTTACGCGTGCGGTCTACCTCATGAATTTACGAGGTAGGCCGCATAAAAATAGCTATTATCAAGTACTTATTTAACCGTAACATTCCATCCGGAAAGAATACCTCCGTAGAAGTAAAAGTCTACGCAGAATGTTTTTCCTGTGTTTAGCTCTTTGACCTCGTAGTATTTCGTGGCACCTTTTTCGTTCACCAATTTATAATCGGCGATATTCGGAATAGGCACGTTGGCGAGCTCCTTGATCTTTGCGTTTATCATGTTCAAGATATCCATGTTCTCGAAAGGATTCGTTACTTTGGTACTCTTGGATAAAGCCGGATTCACCCCATTGTTCTCGGCACGAACCGCACGAACACTATCCGCATAAGCCTTGAACATCGCACGGCTTTCCGGAGTGCGTAAAGCGGATACGGTAAAGATAGAGATTCCTTCCGCCCCATGATTTAGCGCGGCGTCCATGCTGGCTTGCATATCGTCTGAAACCATTAAGCCGCAGTAAAGCGTTGTTTTCGGGTTCTTATCCCGAACATCCTCTATCATACAGTCTGAGATAAAACTAATATCTTCCGTGTAGAAGTTATGGTATACCATGGGGAAGACAATGTCCAGATTCCATTTACCCCAGTCTTGACGAACCATTTTGGACGCCATCTTGGGGGTTGGGAAAGGAGAGGCTGCCATTTTCTTTCCATAGGAGTGAACCACGTCGGCGATCATATTGGCTACCTCGGTAATCTGGTCACAACGGAATTGAAGCCATTTCTCGTCTTGCGAGGGATCTTCTTGTTCCCTTGGATCATATCCGTAAGCGGCCTTGAACTTCTCGATCATAGCCGGGTGATAGCCAAAATCCCATTGCGGATATTCTTGATCTTGCACGATACCGTATTTCGGCCAAAGGGTAGTCGGCAGGATAACGTCCACGAAACGGTTGTAATCGATAGCGATACCGTTCAAACCCTCTACCTCGCAGTAAGCCTCTATTTTCTTCTTGATAAACTCCCGTACCTCGGGTAAGGCAGGGCACATAAATTTGTAGTAATCCACGTAAGCGGTCGTATCGGCCAAGCTTTGTCCGTTACGGTTTACGCTGAACCATTCGGGATGTTCTTTTAAGATAGCGTCTCGGTCATGTTCCAGATTCATCGTCCATAACCAAGCGTAGACCTCTATCCCATGTTTTTGGGCGATGGGAATAGCGGCCCGATAATCATCCGGAGTAGGGGCGTTTAGCATGACACCGTCTATCCCCGCCTCATTCATGATCGTGCAGATGGAGTCGAAATTCATTCCGGGCTGGTAATCCAACCAAGTCCAGAACATCGGATAAGCATCTTTCGTATCATTTTTCGGGGAACTGCAAGCACCTACGCAGCAAGCTACCAGAAGCAATACTAAATAATTTATGTGTCTCATAAGTTTAATGAATTTGATTAACGATTTATCCGTTAAAGATACGTATTCCTGTTTAATGCCGTTCTTTTTTCAGCGTAAATATCGGTAAATAAAAGAAGATGCCTAGGATAGACATGATAAGGCCGCCTATCGTTCCGGCGGCGAGCGGGAACCAAAAGGCTTCTTTATCGGTGCCTAGCATGAACGGGATAAATCCGAGTATGGTCGATATAACGGTTAGGAAAATCGGCGTGATCTTGGCGTTCCATGCCTTTAGATAAGCACGGATTGGGGAAATAGCGGGTATCCGTTCCCGAATTTGGTTATATTCGTTTAAGATATAGATACTGGCGTTTACCGTGATACCGCATAATAAAACGAAGGAGGCGAATCCACCTTGGTCGAAGTTCAGTTTGAACCAATAGAAGGTCAGGAATACCCCGATATAAGAGATCGGTATGACAAAAATGACCGCCAGCGGTTGTTTCAAGGAATTAAACAAGATACTGGTCGTAAAGAAAATAATAACGATGATCAAGAATAATAACGCATATTGTTTATTATCTTTCTGATCCCATGACCAATAGTTCTTTTCCGCTTTAGCCGTATATCCCATAGGCAGGATCTTGTTAAACTCTCTAAGTTCCCTTTTCTGTATCTTCTCGCCTTGTGAGGAAGCTCCGATATATTCATATTGCAGGCAGAGCCTGTATTGCTGGTTTACTTTCGCTATCTGTTGAGGGGTCTGGCTTTTCTCGACGATAGCGAGTTCGGACAACTTATAGGATTTATCACGGATGGTTTGAGGTACATATTGCATACTCCATATATCGAACTCCTTTGATTGGCGGGAAGAAAGTTTTAGCTTTTCCGTCTCGTTATCAACGACGATGGTACCTGCGTAGATATCTTTACCGAAAACAGGCCGGATAGACGCGAATAAATCGATAGGCAATATATCCGCTTGCGCCATACGGGATTTATTCAAGTTGAAGTAGAATTCCTGATAATCATCCTTCCACCAAGAAAACTCGGAATTGATCAATACTTCCTTGATACGGCGATACGTAAGCAATTTCTCCCGCAGTTTCTCCGCCCATTCGTATAGCTCGTCATAATTATATCCGTACATCTCGATCCGGAAAGAACCTGCGTTCTCACGGACATCATTGCTGAAACCTTGGTCCATAAGTCCCCATACGCCCCAACTTCCACCACCTAATTCCAACGCTTTGCTAATCACCCTGCTTTTCAAGGTGTAGGGGAAACCACTTCGCTCGTTCTCACGGGTGAAATAGACGTTGATACTGGCTTGACGTGCGTTATAGATACTGGTCTGGAATTGCCGTATTTCCTTATAGGTACTCAAGTAAGCCTCCATTCGGTTGATCAAGTGGTTCATTTGATCAAGGGTCGTACCGTTTGGCATGGAAGCGCTGATACTTAATACCGTTTCTTCATTCCGGGTAAAATAACTTCCCTCGTATACCTTTTGGACAAATAGCCGCAAGGTTCCTCCCAAACTCTTATCGACGATAGGTTTTATCGTTTCCTTCCAAATATCTTTCGCTGCGAATTCATTGTAGCGGGCGATCCACAAAGAGTCCCTTGCGGATAGATCCTTCTCTTCCGGCTCGATCTTCTCCGGCAATAAAAATATCGGTAGTCCGAAAGCCAGTACTAGAATAAGGCAAGCCAGCTTTTTCCAATTGCAAAGGAAACGGATCTGCGCCCGGTAATAATGAGAGAAATAGACTGGGAAACGGTGTATGAACGACCGTATCGGACGGACCACCGGATGTTGTTTCCAATGACTTCGAGCTTTTGGGGAAGAAGAAGCGGCTTTCTTCGGGTGCAAATTCATCTTATCGATCAATGCCGGAACCAAGAATAACGCGATGAACAAAGATACGGCCAGATTAATGATCACGACAGCGGCGAAATCTTGTAAATTCAACCGTATCTTCTCATCCAAGAAGAAGATAATCACGAGGGCACCCATAGTCGTCAAAGTTGCCGCCAGAATAGACAAGAAAGCTTTCCGGTCATGATGGTGCCGGATGTGATCAGTCATCACGATCGTATTATCGATCACCAAGCTGAGAGAGATCGTGATACCCGCCAGCGAGTACAATTGCATCTCCAACCCTAATAAATAATAAAGGATAACGGCTATACACAGGTTGATACTTAAACTGATGATGATCAAGAATAGATAACGTACATTCCGGGTAATCAGCAGAACGAAGAGCAAGAGGATCAAGATGGTCAAGCCTGTACGGACGTAGATTTTATCCAATTCTTCTTGGATAAATTCGGTAGCGTCGTAACTGGTATGGATCTCGTAACCGGGAGGAAGCAAGGTGCGGATATGTTCCATTTCTTCCTTCACTTTCTTGGCTAATTGCAACTGGTTGGCAGTCTCTTCCGCACGGATAGACAGGTAAATAGAGTTTAAACCATTGATCCGGTAGTAACTTTGTGGGGCCTCTTCTTGCCGGGTTACCTTTATCAATTGATCCAGCCGGATTAAGCTACCATCTTTGTTTGCGACGGTGATATGCGATGGTTCGAACCCATTCGTGATCTTTTCCGGCATTAACGCCAGACGAATCCATTCCTTGCCGGTATCTCCTTGTCCCATATTAGCGGTTCCAAGGAACTCTTTTTTGTAATATTGGCTGATCGCCGATTGGATATCCTCTATCGTGATCCCCAGATCCCGTAGCTGGCGGCTATCGTATTCCAAGCGCCATTCCATAGGGGTTGCCCCGCTAACATCGATACGATAAATACCTTGCACGCTGCTAAGCCGGGGCTTTATCTGATCCTCGGCGAATCGCTGGATGAATATCGGGGTAGCGGAAGCGTTCAAGGTATAACTCATGAATGGGCGTGATTCCTTGTCGTCCGGACGGCTCATCTCTAAAATCGGATAACTTAATTCTTCCGGAAGGTCCGGCCACGTCTGCCTTACAATGGTTGATGCCTCAAAACGTGCGGCATCTATATTCGTATGTTTATCTAGTTCTAAGGTAATCCTTCCCCATCCGTTTCCCGAGGTCGAGGAGATCTCTTTGATTCCTTTGATACGGGCAAGCATCGCCTCCAACCGGGAGGTTACCTCCATCTCGATAACCCTCGCTGAGTTGGAGGGCATATTATAGCTGATACTTAATTTCGGCAGCGTACGGGAGGGAGATAGCTTGATCGGCAATAAAGGCACGAAAGCGATCCCCGCCAATGCGATACAAAGGAAGGTGACGATGATCGTAAAGGATGATATATTCGGCTTAGAACCCATGCTCGTAATCAAATTCGTTGGCTAATGAGATGCCTGTCTCGAAATCATGTAAGGTGAGCTTACGTATTTTGTAATAGCTCAACCAATAATTTTGCAAGGCCGTGATATAATTACGTTGCGCTTCCTGCTGTCGGTTCAAGGAGAGCGTAAGGCTATTGATATCCGCTTTGCCGATCATGAAACGTTGCTTGGTCTCGTTATAGGCCATGATCGCGATGTCCAAAGCCTCTTCGGCGCTGGCGATCAGGTTTTGCTGTACATTGAAATCGCCGACAGTCATGATTACGTCTTCCTCCAGAGTGACTTCCGTCTGCCGTGCGGATATTTGCGTAACATTTAGATTGCTTTTGGCTATATTGTATTTACCCTTCCGTACTCCCCAGTCTATAAGGGGAATAGAGATAGAGATCGATACCAAGTCCTGCTGCAGCGGATTCTTGTAAACTTCCTTAAACTGGGTCGCTACTTGATTGAAACCGATACTGGCATTCAAGGAAGCGTTGAATAAGGTTTCCTTTTTGGTCTTATCCACTTGTTGCTCGGCCTCTAACACCTCTTGCCGCACTTCCAGAAACTTGGGGTTATTCTCCCGGGCTAACGTCAATGCTTGATCCACCGGAATATCCATATCATGGGGGCGTGACGGCAGACGAAGCCGTATCTCCGTATTTTTATCGAAATTCAAATACGAGGCCAAGCTGAACATGGCTCGCTTCAAGGCTATATCGGCGTTTTGTAACGTATTGCGGGCATTGATCGCATCCAGCTTGAGTGTCAGTAAATCCGCTTGACTAATAGCCGCGATCTTATGCCGCTCTTGGCCGGTACGGTATAACGTATCGGTTGTCGCTACATTTTCTTTGGCCATATCATATTCTACTTGAGCCATGGCTAAAGAGAAAAAATAAGTGGTGGCTTGTTCGCTGACGGTCTCGATATTATAAAGCAACTCTTTCTTTACTTTCTCATATTTTAGAGGCTCTATCTTCTTCTCCCACCGGAAAGGATTGTATCCCAATAAATCTTGGCTGTATCCGATACGGATTGGAACGGAGGTGAACTGATTATAAGTATTCGAGCCGAAATAGCGCATATACCCCAGATCCGTATCCACGAAGAAACTACCACCCAGCATATCGAAGTTCTGCTTGATCTTTAAGTTTCCTCCCGCATAAAAGGACTGTTGCTTACGGTATTCGTCAATGTCTTTTTCTGAATCGTATCGTTTCGTGATATCCCGGTAATATTCGGCGGGTGTGATATTCAATGTAAGACTAGGCAGTCGCTCCGCTTTGTAATTACGAAACTCCCAGTAGCCGGACAAGAATAGGTTTTTCGTACGAAAAGCCTCCAGCGAGCTATCGGCGGCCAATGAGATCGTCTTCTCAAGGGAAAGGACGAGCGATTGGGCCGATACTCCTTCGGCTAATAGCGAACAGAACGCGTATAAAACTAGGAATGTCCTCTTGTATCTTTTTTTCATAATGCATGTCTCCTATAGATAAACCAATAAACCAAAGGGATAATAAATAAACTGACTACCGTACCGATCAGCATCGCCGAGATCATGGCAATGGAGAGTGGCTTTTGCAACTCACTACCCATATCGAACGTGAATAGTAGCGGTACCATACCGAATATAGTTGTCAATGAGGTCATGATAATCGGGCGCAGACGGCGACGACCCGCCTCATGGATCGCTTCCATCAAGGGTACACCTTCTTTCCGAAGCTCATTGATCGCGTCCAGTTTCAAGATAGAGTCGTTTATGATGATACCGCAAGTTACCACGATACCGATAGCACTCATCAGGTTTAAGGTATGCCCGCATATCCATAATACCAGTAAGGAGGCGGCTACGTCTATAGGTATTTCCAGCAGGACGATCAAGGGCTGCAAGAAGCTCTCGAATTGCGCCGCTAAGATAAAGTACATCAAGAGA
Organism: Parabacteroides sp. KHUB-02; assembly: GCF_056640955.1. NCBI lineage: Bacteria > Pseudomonadati > Bacteroidota > Bacteroidia > Bacteroidales > Tannerellaceae > Parabacteroides > Parabacteroides sp. KHUB-02. The sequence goes on from NZ_JBWQEV010000001.1 coordinate 4,334,044, forward strand.
ATGGATATGAACAAGATGACGACCAGTTCATTCAGCATTTGTTGGTTCGAGAAGAAGCTTCCCGAGAAATCGATGTCCCAATTCGTCTTATCTTTGGATTCGCTGCGGACGAGCTCCCGAATATTTTCCATTAACTGTTCCGCATTCTCTACTTGATAGAAGCTAAAAGGAATATATTCCCCGTTCTTTCCAGCGGTGAGTATCTTCAAATCCTCTCCGGGAGTAATTTTTGTTACTGCACTAAGAGGGACATGATTCGTCTTTTGGTTTTCGTCCGGTTGCGTACGGATTAACGTATTATGTAGGATATGATCGACCGTTTGCTCGTTTCCGGCTAGCGTGATCGGTAAATACTGTTGATAAGAGCGTAAAGTAGCGACTTCATTTTCCTTGAAGGCCGTCTTAAGTACCCGGTAGACCTCTTCATAGGAGATATTATAAAGTAATAGTTTCTGATGGTCTATGGATATGTTTAATTGATTCTCGAAAGCTACGCCAACGGGAGCGAGACCGGTCTTACTCTCTAGTGTTTTCTCTAGTTTTTGCAAAGTAGGGGCATCCGGAGCTTGTTCTTTGTTACGGGCATAGAACTCGGCTACGATATCGGCCTCACCGGTTACGAACAGTTTCTCAAACACAGTCTCCGGCGGAGAGAACGATAATACGGCTGTCGGGTAATTTCGCTTTACCCAAGCGGAGATTTCTTGTTGTAAAGGAGCGATAGCATCGGTCTCTTCTGTCTTGAAATAAAGCTCTACTTCCGAGATGGATAATTCCCTGTCTCGGTTTAGCAGGAATTGTTGCTGTCCGATATAGGCCGTGTGTTGCGCACCTAACCGATCGGCCTCACCAAATAATTCGGTGACTCTCTTTCTATTCTCATCAATATGGATGTTCTCATTCCATTCAACATGTGCGATTAACTCATTCTGATCGATTTCCGGCATCCGGCTTTTGGGGATCATATAGAATAGGATCGCGCAAAGGGGGATAGTGACAGCTACAAATAGTAGGCTAGTGGTTTTATGCCTGAATATGAAATCAACCCCTCCGTCATAGAATCGGTCTAGCGTATGCTCCTTGATCAAATTGTTTATTTTCAGATTGAAAAAGGAATGCTTGATCTCCGGTATGCTGTAAACTAATTTGTAAAGTACAGGCAGTAACATGATTCCAGTGAAATAAGAGACCATTAAACCAACCGTAACAGCAAACGCCTGATCGAAGAAAATCGCTCCCGCTATACCACTCATAAATACCAGCGGGACGAATACGGCGATCGTGGTAAATGTGGAACTAAGCATGGGGGTGATTACTTCTGTGGTCCCTTTTATACACGCTTCTTCCAGATTATCTCCTTTTGCCCGGTATTGCGCTATATTCTCCGTCACGATGATGGAACTGTCTATCATCATACCCAATGCCAAAATCAATCCGGATAGGGAGATGATATTTAAGGACATATTGAAAAGGTAGAAGAACAAGAAACTAATGATGATACTGACTACCATACTTAGTCCGATTACCGCCGGGCTTTTTACGTCCCCGAGGAAAAGGATCGCCACGATGCAGATAAATAAGAAACCTAACGATAGATTCTGTTTGAGGTTGGAGATCGTATAATCCAATAACTCGGTCTGGTTTCTTGTGATCGTAAATTCAATATCCGGGTAAATAGACTTGAAATAATCGGTAACCTCGGCAAGCGCCTCTTTCATATTGTCCATATTCTCATCCGCTTGCTTGATAACGGCTAATGTAACGGCCCTTTCCCCGTTGGCTAGCGATAAGCCGGTTTCTTTTTCCGGTACGACAGCTACTTTTGCCAGATCTTTTATCTGGAAGATCCGGTCATTCTTACGGATATAGATATTTTGTACGTCTTCCGGTGTACGTAATAAGGTAGAAAATTTGATATTGTACTCATAATAACCATCCCGTACGGTCATGCTTCCCGGCTCTATATTATTGGCAGACAAGGCTGATTCCAAATTATTTAACGTAATATCAGCCATATCCAAGAGCTTCATATCCGGTACGATCTGTAATTGCCGTCCTAATATGCCCGTGATATCCACCATTGCGACTTCCGGCAACTGTTCGATCCTTCGTTTGATTACTGTTTCCGCGAATTGGCAAAGATCGAGGAAAGCCTCGTCGTTTTCAATTGTCTTGAGTGTGAGGTTGAGGCAAAACACCGGAATGTCCGTAGCGCTCGCCTTGACTACCCGTGGACGTTCTACCTCACGGGGCAGGTAATTCATGGCGGCGTCTATTTTCTCATTGACCTCTATAAAGGCAAGATCCGTGTTCGTGCCAAAGTCGAAGCTAAGGCGGATAATACCCGCTCCATCACGAGTCTCGCTATGGATATCCCGTAATCCTGCCACTTGCATCAATTGCAAACGGACCGGCTTCACGACGGTGTTTTCCAATTCCCGTGCGGATGTATTTTGTCCGGATATCTGAACGGTAATCTCAGGTATGGCGATATCAGGCAATAAGGAGACCGGTATGGTGAAATAAGTCACCAACCCCACGATAAAGCAAGCCGTAAAAGCCATCAATACCGCTATCGGACGTTGTAGCAGGAAGCGAATCATACGCAACTAATTTTCAATTCTCAATTCTCAATTTTCAATTACCTTGACCGGTGACTCATGCGCCAGATTAATATTGCCGCTTGTAATCACGACATCCCCTTCTTTCAATCCTTCCAAAAGGGTATAACTATCCGCGTTTTCCAGTCCGGTGCGCACGTAGTTCCAATAAGCGTGCCCATCAACTAAAGTAAATACGACTTGTTTTCCGGAACGTAATACCACAGCCGTTTTAGGTACGACCAATTGCTTCCCAAGCGAGCGTTGTACGCTAACCCGTACATTCATGCCTTCGAATAATTTACCTTTGTCGTTTACCGCCGCTTTCACTTGTACCATCCCGTTCTCATCCACTAGCGGGTTGATCTCGGATATACGTCCTTCAGTCTTTAAGCTGGTGGTGGCGAAAGGGGTAACTTCCACTTTATCTCCGTTTTGGATAAGCGGCAACTCACTTTCCAATACGGTGAAAGAGGCTTCCAGACTATGAGGATCGATAACGGTACAGAATGCGTCCGTCGTAGACACCACGTTCTCTTGTTTAGCGAAAAGGTTTGCGATAATACCGTCGAAAGGCGCGATTAGCGTCGCATTCTGTTCCTCATATTGGGCAAGTTGATATTGGGCGAGCGCCAGATCATATCCACTTTTTACCCGTGCTAGGTTGAGCGTTGCGGGCGGGACTTTCGCTGAGTCTTCCAGCATATATCCTTGACCGATCAATACGTCTTTTAATTCAAGCCTCGCTTTCTCTAGGGCATCTTTGGCTTGCGCTGTTTTGTTCGTGAGCCGGAAAGTAGCGAGTTCCGCTATTTTCTGTCCTTTGTTTACCCGGTCTCCGTTCTTCACGTAGATACGGGCGATGGGTTCCGCCGACTCAAACCGTAAGTCCACCAACTTGCGAGCGGACAGTTTACCATTGCTTATCAACTCATGATTAAATTCCGTTTGCTTCAATGTCATGATCGTGACTTCGTTCGCCTCATCCGGCAATACGGTCTCTACGGAATCCTGTGTGGCATCTGTATCTTTCTTTTCTCCGCCGCATGCGCTTAAACAGAATAAAAGCGTAAAGGTCAACAATTTATAGTATTTCATACTCGTATGATTGATCGGTTTGTACAATTTGTCATTCGCAAATATAAGTATTTATTGTTACGATGTAGTCGTAATTGCTATAAAAATAAGGATATTGTATTCATATTGATGTGTTGTTTAACATACTTCGTGCTTTCTCTTTCATTTCTTTAATAGCGGAACTTTCCACTTTGGGTTTCTTAGTTAATACGGAATCAATCGCCTTTTTCAATTTTGCAGGTTGAAAATAAGATGGTTCCGTATAAAGATTCATTAACAGATAATACGGATAGATACGTTCCGGTAAAATATCAATGGCATGTAACAGGTGCTTTTCCGCTTGTCGGTATTCACCTAAACACTGCTCATTTTTAGCCATTACGTAATAAAGCATGGGATCGGAGCTTAATAAGACAGCTCTTTCCAGATATCCATTCGCTTTCTCGTATCGTCCGGTCTTGCTTAGGCATTGAGCGACCTCGAAAAGGAATTCCGGTTTATGCTTCAATAATGGATACAAAGGTTCATATACCTCCAAGGCCGCTTCGTAAGCTTTATTATTGTAAAACATTTGCGCCTTATTCCATTGTTGATAAGCCTTATAATGATCTTTTTGCATCCAGAACAAACCAATTCCAAGAATAGCGATTCCCATAAAAAATATCTGTTTGCCCCATCTATGGCCATTTGATTCGGCTTGGTTCTCACGGATCTCATCCTTGTCCGGTGTTACGCTCATCACCCCTAGGAATATCAATACTACCCAAAACTCCGGCAATTGCAATGGATAAGAAGAGAAGGCGAATATAGCCATAGACATCAATCCCCCGCAACAAGCATACCTTTTGTTCTTTATTCCTTTATAAAATAGAAGCCCCAGCCAGCCTATAAATAGGGCTAATCCTACTAACCCCTGTTCTAATCCAATCTGCAAGTATTCATTAAATGCGTACTCCGGGCATCCGGCAACCAACTTTTCCTGTTCAGTCGCTTTTCCCGAAGCCATGTATTCCGCTTGTGTTTCAGCGTAAGCGGCAGGGAACCCACCTAGGCTGGTACCTGTAATCGGTTGTTTTTGTATCGCTTTCGTCGTGATCTTCCACATCAGAAACCTTCCGTCTGCCGAATCTTTCTTTAATGTATAGAGTGATGCGCTCCCGCCAAGAAGCAATATGCCGCCTAGGATACCGCCTATGATATACCACCTTTTGTGTTGTCTCAGTCTGGTCGCTGCCTGTTTCCTGTCAAGGCGGTACAGGGCATATACCCAGGCGCAAGAAACGACCACCGCTATCCATGCCGATCGGCTCATTCCCGCAGGAAGTACAACGATCGCTGTGCCTATACATCCCATGGACAGGTAATAGGGCATATTTCGTTTGGACTGTTCCAGCAAGATACCAAGAGCCACCGGTAATGTGATCGCCAAATATCCGGAATAAGGCCCCGGATTGAAAAAAGAGCCGGTCAGCCGAAACAGGGAATGGTTCGAATAGGCCCATCCCTGTAATTGACGGAAGCCCCAGATGGCTTCTATAAGACCTGTCGCGATAAAGAACATTGAAAAATATCCTATGAGCACCGGATATTCATGGAGTACCTGCCGAAGCAGATACCACAAGACAACCATTTGTCCGATAAACAGGAGCTTTTCCGGCTCCGGGTGTATGGAGTAGGGATAAGAGAGGAGGATAAGCCCCAAGAGGGAAAGGGGGAGGATATCCACGTAAGTCCATGGGCACAGCCCCTTGCTTGGATTCAACCACAAACCTTGTAGGGACACAGCGGATAAGAACAGGGCGATTAGTTGAATCCAAAAGGTTTTCTCTGTCACCAAGTGTGTGGATAGCATTCCCAATCCTGCGAAAGGGGCGCTTAGCAAAAGTGTCCCAAGTAGGGTATATACGCCGAGTTTCAACAGTTCTTTCATGGTTAATATCTTTTTACCGTATCGTTTTCCACCAAAAAGATACGATCTTCCGCAGCCTTTTCCGGTCGCGAGATCATCGCTTTCAACAGGCTCCCTTTAGGTATCTTGCGAATGAGGATGCCACCGGGTATCGTGTCTGTCGGGAAATATCCGTTTTTAAAACACTGCTGTTCCTGTTCCCAATAAGCGAGTATATACGGCACTTGCTGTTGATACGGGTTGTCCGAGGCGATAAAGATGGAATCGGTTCGGGCCGGATCGGGCTTAATTTTCGTGATGATCCCCGTATTGCTCACATGGAAAGGGGATGTGATGAAGCGTAGTGAGCCATAGGCCTCTTTGTCATATTCGGCGATGATAAACACATCATCGCCTACGATCTTCGGGAAGGTACAGCGGTTGCCGATCCGTTCGCTCATGGCGAAAGGCCTCCAGTTACCATGATTATAGGTACAGAGGTAAATAGGTGCTCTTTTTGATCTCACCGGGAGGTCGCAAGTCGTATGGATATCTGCGACAGGTGGTAGGTATTGCTCCGTGACAGCGGTCAATAACGGATTTTTTAAGAACGTACGGTATTCATCGGTCGACTCGGTCGTTACCGGATGTAAGGGGGCGAATCCGTATCTGTAAACCTTGGCCGGGGTCAAGAACGGCTTGGTTAGGTTGTAGATCAAGGAATCCGGGCCTTCGTACTCCGGAGCGAAAGGTAGGAATCGCCCATCCTCGTTTAAGAATGCGCACCAATAATGTTCCCCGTTCCTACGAGTCCAGATCGTATGTTCCGCTACAGTGGGAATACCGGCCGCACGCATCAGCTGGATACCATACAAGACTACCCCATCACAACGTCCAACCCCTGTCCGGTGGATCTCCTCTGCGGTTGGATAGTGGATGGGTATCTCCGTTTGATAGGTGACTCGGGTTCGTAGTATCTTTTGTAACCTCACGGCCGCGTCGTACGTGTTATCAATATGCGAACTATCCAGCAAAGGGAGGTACGTCCGCATCAGCTCCTCACGTAAACCGGAGGGCTGTTCGTATAACCCCCGGTAGGGAAGTATATACCTGCAAAAATTCTCGAAACTTACCGATTTATTCCAGGGCTTGGGCCACGCCTGAAACGCCAGCTCGATATTACGGATTAGATAGTCCGAGGATAGGGTGGTGATGTCTGATACCCTCTCTCGCTTCTCATATCCGAAATGATAGACCATATTGCGTATCAAAAAGCGGGCGGCCTCTCTTTTTAACGAATCCCCTTCATAGTATTTGATGACATATTCCAACTCTTTCCTGTTATCGCCGGCTTGCGACAACGCATATTCCAACATACTTTCTTCTTGGCTTTTTGAGAAACCGCAAGAGTGCAGACAGATCCAAGCGCATACATATAAAATAAGCTTATTCATAATTCTTCAATTGTTTCGAATATTTTTCCAAAAACGTCCCTTTCTGTATTCCCCCGTGTAAGGGTCAACGGATTTCCACACTTTCCAAGCTACCCCTACGATAAATTCCTCCGGTATAAGTCCGAGATAACGGGAATCTCTAGAGTTTTCTGTCTTATCTCCGGCCACGAAGTAATAGTTGCTTTGGAACCGGTATTGTCTTACCTGTTTGTCTCCTATATAAACTTTACTATCTTTCCACGATAGGGAATCTTTTGATTCCCACTCGATCATTTGTTTGTATAGCTTATAATTTGTTTGATTCACGGTAATTCTATCCCCTTTTCGGGGGATATACAAAGGACCGAAATCATGAACATTCCAATTGAATGTAGAATCAAAAGGGAAACAACGGTAGACACCGTCCGGCATCCGATCCGCTTTTTGTCTGGATAGGTTCGCTTGACTTTCTACATTCCCCAAAGGCTCTTTTGTATGGTTGTTTCGGTAGAATCCCTGTTCGATCCGGATGGAGTCTCCCGGTAACCCGAGGCAGCGTTTGATATAATATTGCATGATGTGCATTTCGATCCGCTCCCATGAATAGGGATGCGGGTAGTTGAATACGAGAATATCATTCCGTTTGATTTGTCCGACTCCGGGTACTCTGTATATATCTACCCGCTTCCCTTTCATCGATGCGAAAATATTGAATAGCCTAGGTCCGGCTATCCATTTGTTTACTAATACTTGATCTCCGGTTTGGAGTTGAGGCTCCATGGAATCGGAAGGGATTTTGAACGTGCTGAAACTGAAGATGAGGAAGAATGCGTATATGCAACCAATACCAAATACCCCATAAAATATAAGTGTCAGATATCGTAACATCTGATTTATATTTGTTTTGTATATACGTTTTTCTATTCCCATTCTTTTATGTTTATGCCTCATTTCCTAAATCCAAATTCTTTGGATATCAGTCATCAATAGTCGAACACTACGATATGATATTCCGGATCATCACTGATACCATAGATCTTCCGTTTTTGATTGTCTACAGCGATGGAGGAGACTCCTTGGTCTAATGTGTAATGGCATTCAAGGCTACCGTCCCATCCGATTACAAATAATTCTTTGCATAATATATTGTAATTAGGCTCTGTCACCATTTTTCCATTATAAAGAACAAATAAACTATTCCCCACGTTTACAGGACTATAAAAAGCGTCTCTATAAGTTTGCGGGCTCGCTTTACTTCCGATAATGTCTCCATCCCTAAATTCTTTGAAAACAGATGCGAAATGATCCGGTCCCCGTAATTGTTTTTCCAAGGTCCCGTTCACGTTATAGATGCAAATTAAATCAGTGAAGTAGTGAGTGATTGCAACCTTCTCTTTTCGGTTGGTGGTTAGGTCTGCCCGAAACGCATTGATTAATTCGGCAGGAGTATACTCCTGCTCAGTTTTAGGATAAGTACCGAAATCCATCGTTTTCTTACCTGTTTGATCAAAAAGGAATCCAGGACTCGTCTCTTGATAGGATACGCCTAAGAACCCGTTGCCCAAGCTTCGAATATTGCTCCATAGCGGTTTTGTATCTAGGGAGATACGGCTGGCGTATTCCGGTTCTTTTCCACTGGTAAATTCCGGGATAGAGTAAGTGAAAATCGTAGAGGTCATCATATCAAAAATGACTACGGAATCGTTCCGATTGACGAAACATGGTGTCATCATCTCTTTAGGCCCTTGTCCTACAGGGATACATTCTCCTTCCTTATGTGCCGTATTGAGGTTGAAGATGTGGAATTGTTTTTCCGCCCCTTGATTGCAAGTAACTAGGAAGGAGTCGAATAATTGGATTTGTGAAGGTCGTAAAATAAGACTGTCAAATTCAATAGTTTTTCCGGATAGTGATTTTCGGACTTTGAAATCACTTCGCTGGAAGGTTATGCTTTTGTCATCTTGTTTTTGATTATCGGTACAAGCGATGAATCCTAATAGGATGAGTGAAAGGAGTAGAAGAGTATATATTCTCATGAGTTGAGTTAGTTATTATTTTATTGATTTATATTATAAGAAGCGATATTCCAGCCGAAATCATCATCTTTTATTGCTGTGTATAAGTGTTTTCCGCTATTGTCTACTGTGATGTAATATGCATCTTTAGGAAGACTGTATTTTTTTACGGGATTTCCATTCCAATCAAATACATAGATGATATTGGAACTATATGCGTTTTCGATCGTTTTTTCAGAATGTAGTGCATAGACATATTGATCGCAAGATGTGATGTCAATGTATCCAATGGAGCTATTTCTGTCGGGGAAGACCATTCTCATATTGTTTTCTTGTGCGGGAGTGTATTGAGGGTCTCTTTCTCTTAATAGTTTTATAGGTCTAATTTTATTTTCTTGAACCTCAAAGATGTCAATGTTTGAGGAATTACTGACGAAATATGCATATTTGTTAGCATTAGGTGCCTTTGTCAATCTACCTTGATTGGATAGTATTTTTTGTGACTTGTCGAATAATTCGTTGTGCGCATTATATATTAATACATTACTATCTATAATTTGGCTCTTGTTATTAAACAATACATACTGCTCCCTAGAATTGTATACTCCGGCTCCTAGGTATAAAGAATCATTTACGGGGACGATAGCAGAAAGGAAGAAATCGTCATTAAATCCTTTTCTGTATAAAACGAGAGGATCTTTATTTATATCTATCTGTAAAGAGTCAAGTGGATATTGGGCTATAAATCCAGTTGAGCAACTGAAGATTTTATATTGTCCATCAATGATATATCCTCCACAGGGTAAAGGAATTTCTGTTGGTCCTTGACCGATATTCCCGAATCTTCCATAACATTTTCCGGTTTTATTGTTAAATAGAGTGAATGATGTCCCACTGTGATAATCCCATGTGATCAAAAGAGAATCATTGCTTTGTATGCCTTCTATACGACCAAGATAGTCTTTGTTAATAGCAGTTTTAGGATTTGTGAGATGAATCTCTTCTGGAAATTCATTGCCTTTATTTTCTGTTTTTGAACAGGAAAATAGAGATGATAAAATAAGTGTAATGATTATTGTACTTTTCATTTTTTTTGATTGTTATAGATGTTAAAAAGAGGATGAGGGGTATGTCAAAATTTTGTTTTGTCATAGTGAATTTGACATCCCCCCCCTTCTTTATGGGTATTAGCAAGGAGTTACCCTAAAAAGACCATGGATATAAGAACCACCATCTGATTTGCAATTTCCCCAGTATCCACAGCACCACCAGCCGCTTCCACCTTCCCCACTAGCCAATGCCTCCACATTGTCAAGCGCTAAATCAGAGAGTTTAATCTCGTTTTCACTCTGGTTGATGTTCCATGCCGCAGCTACTGCTACGACTGCCATTACGGCTATTCCTAAAATCTTTTTTCTCATGATATTTCTTTTTTATAGTTTATGTTTTTGAGAATTTAATCTCTTGCTTACTATTCTTCTGCAAGATAAGGATATTCTCGAATTCCTCTTTCAATTTAATTTACTACTTTTGTGTCACCTCCTTTCTGCTTCATGAGTAAAAGTGGGGTGGGAGGCTTGCTTGTGATCGTTCCAATATATCCGGCAAGCTCTCCCTTCTTTTTTATTTATTGAGCCATCCCCCGAATGTTTAATTTTATCAGTTGATTCGTATTGCATTTCACGGTAATCGTCTCGTCAAAGACTCCTTTGTCTTTCGGTGTCATGATGACTCTTACTTGAAGGGGCTCACCCGACTTGGCGGGATGTTTGTCGAAAGATGGGCGGGCACAGCCGCAGGTTGTAGCTGCGTCTAGTATGACTAACGGGTTGTTTCCTGTGTTTGTTAATCGGAAAACAACTTCTTTGCTTTCTCCCATTTGGATAGTTCCTAGCTGTATGGATGCCTCTTCCACTTTCACGGTGGTCTGTATTTGTGAAGCGGGTTGTTTTCCGGTGACCTCTTTTAGGTATAGCTCCCGGATATTCGGGTTGTGGATAGGATTTCCTATCACTACGACCTTATTGTCCTTATCCAATAGGAAGGTTTGAAATCTCCCATCGGCCGGGAAATGATTTAGTTCGTTCAGCTTGTCGGATTGATCCAGACAGATAGGTTTGTCGAAATTGTCTTTTTTCAATATATACCGTATTTCTTTCTTATCATCGGACTGGAAGAAAAACAGGAATGGAACCGTTCCTTGGGTAATGGAGTCGGTGTATTGAATCAATTCTTTCCATCGGTACAGTTGGAGTTTGCAACTGGTACATCCTATGGAATCCACGAAAACCAGCACCTTGTGGAGGGATTTTGGCAGGGTGAAGTCTACCGTATCGGTTGCAAACCGTGTAAAGACCATGTCTTGCGGAAATCGTATCTCTTTTCCTTGCCATTCGGATACTAAATGTTTGATCTCGTCTTTTTTCTTGTCTTGGCAAGCTAGAAGGAATAATAATAGTATGATTAGATTTAAGTATTTCATGATATTTTGTCGTTATATTTTAAATGAAAGAATCGGATCGTTGCTGTTTACATCCGTGGCGAGGATCATCCCCGTATCCTCATCTACGTTGATACCGTAAATGGCATGGTCGAGCACATATTTCCGGACGGGGTTTCCTTTGAGGTCGAATACATAGATATATCGTCCTCCATCCTCAATCTCTTCCCCTCGTAGGTATGCTTGTTCGATATCTTTGAAACTACGGCCATGAAATACGGTATAAATGAAATTGTCTGTGATATGAACATCACTGAATCCCATGATACCCGTTGGAATTCCCTCCGATCGTGAGATTGCGAATTGAGGTTCTCCATTAGGCCCATACCGTACGGTTTGTGTAGTATCTGTGAAGTTGTATATTTCTAATGCCTCTCCTAGTTGGGTTGCCATGACCAAGATGCCTTTTTGGGGATTATAGTCGAAGAAGCTTCGCCACGCTTGCGCCAATGCAGGGCGTGCGATGTCTTCATAATTATTTTCAGTCGGGATCTGATTAGCGGAGTGAATCCATTTCCCTTCTCGGTCTGTCCACTTTTGTCTATATTCACCGAGGTAGTCAGATACCAAAAAGCCCGATTCCATCGGGTAAAAGTCCAATGCCCTAACCAGCCGCTTGTCTATATCGATCGTTTCTACGGGGATGATGTTGTTCATATTTTGTTCAATCTTCCACCGGGTTGTTCGCATTTTGTTCGCATCGAGCGTCCAGATAGAATCCTTGGAGATAAACCGGAAGCAATCTGCCGATACCATTTCCTCGGGTCCCTCGCCTCGTTTGCCAAACGATGTCATATATTCCCATTCGGGGTAAGAGAAGGCATGGAAGAAATAATCTACGTTGTGCAAGTCCATGATAATAGCGATACCATCCTTGACCGCTACCCGGAAAGGATAGCGGAACAAGGCGGTATCTAGGTGGATAACCTGTGCGTTTAATGCCTTTTCATCGGGAAAATCCTCGTAGCGGGGGAAGTGCCGTGAGGATTCCGAACAGGATACCAGATTACCTATTAATAGGACTATGTACACGTAGTAGTTCATGTGTTATTTTAACGATTGTATATATATTTGTAATATCCTCCATTACATGATAGAGAGCCAGCCCCATAGCAATCTCCGGATCCACTTTCACCGGAAGCTAGCGCTTCAATATTAGAGAAAGTAAGATCTGTGAAATTTTGTTTTCCTTCTTTCAAAAGAAAATACGAAGCACACAAGGCACAAATGAAAATGATAGCGAAAGCTTTTTTAAAAGTAATTTGTTTCATGTCGTTTCTAATTTTTGTTACAAACGTACGGCTTGGTCTTTGAATAGCCAATCTTTTTAGGTGACTTTTAGCTGACAGTTGAAAAATAAGCCTTTAGTCTACCTATAGTCATCTTTCATCTTGCGAGTTGAATGAATTTATTCGTAGAAAGGGATGGAAAACGTATCTTTGTAGTTTCAACGAGGAATCATTATGGAGAAGCAAAATTGGAAATTTTATTGGAAGTGGAGTGTATTTGTTCTGATGACGATGCTTTGCTTGTTGTCTTTTTATAAATCATACCAAAATGTAAAGTATGAATTACAAGAAGAGTCTCAAACTTTATTTCAGCAGGCAGTTCAAGATGATACAAATAGGCGGATAAAAGGTTTAGGGGATGCTTTTTGTTTTTCCTATTCAGGCGCTAATCGATTGGAACGAGATAGCATTACAATCAAGACTGCCGATACGATTATACATATGAAGAATAATAAGGAGGTGGCACGGAGGATGTCTTCACAGGAGAAGTCTGATTTTAGCCTCCAACATTATTTGTCCATGGAGAATCCGATTCAAGTAACCTTACTGGATAGTGCTTTTCGTGCATCTTTGTTTGAACATGCGATTTCGGCTCAGACCGTAACTTGTTATACTTTTATGGATAAGACGGAATGTAGCTCTTCGGATACTTCTTTTTATCAATCTTTTATACCATTAAAAGAAATTGTTTTTGGAGCGAATCGGACGATCGTTTTGCAAGCGTTTGTTCAATTTCCTTTCCTTTATATAGTAGGTGAAGTGTTTTTGCGAAATATATTTTGGATTCTGGCAATGGTTATTCTCTGGGTTATCGCTATTGTCTTGACATGGAAAAGACCAAGGATAAATATCTTACCGCTACAAGAAGTACCTAAAGAGATGATACAAATAACAGAAGATATCTTGTTCGATGAAACACATGGCGTATTGCATTATCATAGGCATCGTATCGAATTGGCAAATCAACGGCTGAAACTGTTTTGTATTTTATTAGAACATAAAGGATATTTCATAGAGTCCGATCAGCTGAAAGAAGAAATCTGGCCGGATGGAAGTGTGTCCAAAGACGCTCTTACCGCTACGGCTAAAAGGCTTAAAGAGGATTTGTCTTCTATTCCCAATCTTAAGGTGGAAAGCTCTCGTGGAAAAGGCTATATGTTAAGTGTCGTGGGTTAACCTAACTTAGGAAAGGAAAGAGTGTCTAATGTTCATATCCCTAATGATTTCTCAAAATCCTCTTTCTCTTTGTCCGACAAATAAACCTTACCTTCCGGGCGAGTTTCAACTAGATGGCGATATAAATCCTCATCATTCATGGTTTTCGCTTCAGTGATCAATAAGTTCTCAATGAATGCCTTTAAACTCTTGCCTTCAGATACCGCCATGAACGATAGTCTCTTTAATGTGTCCTCTGGAAGCTCTATCAGTTTCTTCTTTCTTGGTAATGATAGTGCGTTATTCATAAGTCTATGTTTTTGATGCAAATATATAAAGTATATATAATATATGCAATATATAAAGTCTATATGATTGTTTTAAATTACCAGCACTATCCGGAAGGGCTGTAGTTACCGACAAACTGCGTTGGCAAATCGAGGCACATACTTATAACCAGTATATTGCGTACTAAAAACGTTAATATACAGGGTTATTGTTGTTTCTCGTAGGGAAAACAATGGTTTCTCCTATAGGAAACTTTAGTTTCTTCCTAGGGAAACAAAAGTTTCATAAGCGGAAAACTTTTGTTTTTGCTTAGAAAAACTGTAAACTATTATACGTTAATGTTTTATAGGTATCAAGAAGAGTGCTGAAGTGATGAAATACGGCGAGTGTAAGAAGATCGTTCTGTTTTGTGGTGAAAAAGCGTAAGTGATTGTAGATAGGATCGGATTATTGTAGATGTTTTTTTATCTGCAATCATGGGTTAAATATCATATAACCAGATGTCTATATGCGAAGTTGTAGATGTTGTAGATGTTTTTGATTATTTATAGGAAAGGATAGGGTGGTAAATGAATAGTGAGTGGGACGAGGGCGTTTTTAAGTAGATAGCCTTAGGGCAATTTATATAAAGGTATTTGCACGATGCGATGTGCAATTTTGTATGAAAATTGCACATCGTATCGTGCAATTTTGTATATTTGTCACATAAACATGAATCGATATGGAGACCTTATTTCGTTCCTTTAGAACTCAATTAGAGCATACTTCGACAGAAGTCGTGCGTTTTCTTCACGATCAGATCGCATGGGATAGCCGATTGGTTGCGATTTTAGGTGCTCGTGGTGTTGGGAAGACTACCCTATTGTTGCAGCATATCAAATTGTATGATCGTGAGGATGAGTCTTTGTATGTTACGGCAGATGATTTCTATTTTACCAAGTATCGGTTATTCGACATGGCTTATCAATTTTATAATCTGGGTGGGAAAAAACTTTATATTGACGAGATTCATAAATACAAGGATTGGTCTAGGGAGGTGAAGAATATATACGATCAAATTCCTGGTCTTCAAGTTATCTATACAGGTTCGTCTATTCTTGATCTGGAGAAAGGTGGTGCGGATTTAAGTCGCAGGAAGGTAGAGTATAGATTACCCGGACTTTCTTTTCGGGAATATTTGAATATATCGCAGGGGTGGCAGCTTCCATCGTATTCGTTGGAAGAGATTCTTGCTGGGAAGGTTGAGTTCCCTTATAAGGAAGCTCGTCCACTCAAATTATTTAATGATTATTTATCGACAGGTTATTATCCATTTTTTCAAGATACGGAATATCTCTTGCGTCTGCGTAGCGTGATTAACCAAATGGTGGAATCTGATATTCCGATTTTTGCGGATATGACGGTGGCTTCTGCCGTAAAGTTGAAGAAATTATTATATGTATTAGCTCAAAGTGTCCCTTTCAAACCAAATTATACGAAGTTGGCGAGAGATTTGGATATCAGCCGGAATGTGTTGCCCGACTACATGAGTTATTTGGAGAAGGCAGGTCTGGTTAATTTACTGCGAGAAAAAGCGCAGGGCTTGAAATTATTGGAGAAAGTAGAGAAGATCTATCTGAATAATACGAATCTGGCTTATGCGTTGTCGGAGCAGGTACCGGATATCGGTTCCGTGCGTGAGACGGTTTTTCTATCTTGGATGCGAGTCGTATGCTTCGTTACTTCTTCTGCGATTTCAGACTTTGAGATAGATGGCCGAACCTTTGAGATTGGGGGAAAGAATAAGACGCGGCAACAGATCAAGCAAGCGGCGGATGGGTATGTGGTGAAAGATGACATAGAGTATGCTTTCCGCAATATGATTCCTTTATGGATGTTTGGCTTTATCTATTGAATATCCATCAAGGTCTTGCCACGATCATTACATAATCCCTCTCGAACACTTTAGGATCGTCTAAGAATTTGATCAGGTCTTTTTGGCGGGAGGAGCCTGTGCGTTTAACGGTCTCACGCATTTCGGTGACGGTACGAATCATATAAACACAGTCATCGGTTTGTCCGTCTGGCCAGAACGGAAGTCCATCATCTATATCATTGATAAATCCTCCGGAGCTTTTGGGTAAGGCGTATGTTTTCTTCTCTTTCTTGAGATAGACTACTCGATGGGTGATAACCGGTTTGTAATCGTCCAGCCATCCCAGCCAATTATAGATGGCGGGAGAACCTTTTTGAAAGACTCCCATAAATAGCCCGTTCGGATTCTCCAAGAAAGAACGAAGCCCGGTCGGTTTATCTTGATTGTCTTTATGAAGCGCATATAAAGGGGTGATCGAGTGGGAACTTGAAAGCTGGTATACCGTATCGCGATAAGGAATCAAGAAATTCATCCGGTCTTGATCCGTATTCCAATAAAAGGTTTGAAACCGGGTGATCGTATCCGGAGAGACGTTAATATCTTTGGCATCCGCAAGGATGAATTTGCAAAGCGTATCTCCTCGAAGGTTGAATGTCGTTATTCCTTTCGGGATTTTAGAGCCTTCCGCATAATCACAAAGCATATATCCCGAGGAGGAGAAGCCTACTATTTGACTGGCATCCGCATTTATCGAATATTTGGTAGGCAGGTTTTCGGGGAATATATAATTCTGAATGGTCAGCATCGTATCTAATGTGGGTAATTCCCCGATACATGGCCTTATATCGTTGAATGTGGTCGAATCTTTTTTATTGTCTTGGTCGAGGCCGCTCAAGGCGCAGTACATACGGGTTGTTTTCTTGTCGTAAAATAGATTAAGGCCGTTCATCCCATGGTTCCATTTATAATCCAAGGCCTTAAATCCATATCGTTTGCTGGGAATGCCTTGCTTACGATAATAAATGCGTGGGTTATTGAATGTGATGAAAGCGTCGCTATCCGGAATAGCGATCGCTTGTGTTACCGTGTAACGAGCGTCTCCAACATTATAATATTCCAGCTTAGAGGCTATTTGACTCAGTTTCAACATCGCCGGATGGTCCAGCGCCTTTTCTATATCAATGAGGGCCGGAGTCGTCGAACGATTATATTCCGGTTCATATTGGGGAGAGGTGGGTTGATTCCTTTGTTGGCAACTATTTAAGAGCAATGCAAGGAACAATAAGCATGTTGAGAACTTGGTGATCATGATTGGATACGTATTGTTTATCGCAAACATATGTAAAATAATTGATTGTAAAAAATGATTTTACGAATTTATCATAGATTTGCGATAGCCCCGTAGAATAGTATCTAGAAATGATGCCTGTATATGATTTTATGATTTAGCGTTCTTTTTCTTAAGCGGAAGCCTTGGGAAAAGCTTTCGAAAACGAACTAGGTGGCTTGTTACGTTACTTCCTGCGATAATGAGGGTAACGGCTAGGATGATCAGGATGATTCCGCAACACAATCGTAACGTTAATGATTCACCGAAGACAGTCACTCCGAAGAATACGGCGGTCAACGGTTCCAAGGCTCCGAGGATCGCCGTCGGGGTGGAGCCGATATATTGGACCGCCAGTGTCGTGCAAAGGAAAGAGATAGCGGTTGGGAATATGGCTAGAGCGATCAGGTTACCCCATAAATACCAATCATGGACAATGTGAAGGCTCCTGCCGAAATCTATACGGACTAAAAACAAGGTCATTCCGAAAAGCAAGACATAGAACGTAAGTTTCAACGTAGCGATATTCTTCAATAGCGGACGATTCGCACCTACGATATAAATAGCATAGGAAAGAGCGGAAGCCATGACCAACAGGACACCGGTTAAACTAAGAGTCGTTCCGTCGCCACTTTTATAAAGTAAGCCGATACCGCCTAATGCCAGCAAGATACAAAAGATGGTTTGCAACGTTAATTTCTCCTTGAAGACAAACGCCATGATCAGCGCCACTAAGATCGGATAGACAAACAGCAAAGTCGAGGCGATGCCTGCTTCCATATAATTATAGCTTTGGAATAACGCTAGGGAAGAGAAGGAAACCAACAGCCCCATGAGGATTAAAGGAACGATCTCGTTGGGTTTCAACTTAAAGTTCCGCCCTCTCGCTTTGATCATGATACCCAATACCGGGATCGCGAATAAATATCTGAAAAATAGGACTGAATCCGGATTCATACCGGCTTTATACAAGGGTAGGGCGAACAAGGGGTTCATTCCATAAGTCGCTGCGGCGATAGCCCCTAGAACATATCCTTTTGCTTTTGCATTCATGATTAAAAATATTAGCGCGCAAAAGTAGTATATTCATGATAAATATTATATATTTGTAGATTATCATTTCAATAAATCGTTAACTAAAAAGTAATAAATATGCCTCCAGCAGCAAGATTGACAGATATGCATACATGTCCTATGCAAACCCCGGCTTGGCCATCACCGATACCCCATGTAGGCGGTCCTATCGTAGGGCCGGGAGCGGCGACTGTTCTAATCGGCAAGCTACCGGCGGCGGTAATGGGGGATAGTTGCGTTTGCGTAGGTCCGCCGGATACGATCGTTAAAGGATCTTCCACCGTGATGATCTGCGGTAAACCTGCCGCCAGAATGGGAGATACGACAGCTCACGGAGGGCAAATCGTATTGGGATGTCCCACCGTTATAATAGGTGGTTAGGAGGATCTGCGGCATATAATATATGTATATTGTGAGAATATTACTATCTTTGCCGCCACTTGAAAACTAAAAATAACAAGACATGGAAACAGTAGTAAGTGGAATCAGACCAACAGGTAATCTGCATCTAGGCAATTACTTTGGCGCGGTAAAGAGTTTCTTGCGGATGCAAGATGAGTATAATTGCTTCTTCTTTATCGCTGATTGGCATTCGTTGACTACTCACCCGCATCCTGACAATATACGAAATAGCGTAAAGACGATCCTCTCGGAATATCTGGCTTGTGGTATCGATCCGGAAAAAGCTACCATTTATATTCAGAGCGATGTGCCGGAGGTGGTAGAGTTGTATCTATATTTGAATATGAACGCCGGTATCGGCGAGTTGATGCGTACGGCTTCCTTTAAGGATAAGGCCCGTCAGCAGTTGCATATCAGCCGGGAAGGATGTGAAGGCGATGTAGAGAAAGAGATTTTTAATGAAGGTAATAAACATAGCGTAAGCGCTGGTTTGTTGACTTACCCGACCTTGATGGCCGCCGATATTATTATCCATAAGGCGTTGAAGGTTCCTGTAGGTAAGGATCAGGAGCAGAATATGGAAATGGCTCGTCGTTTCGCCCGCCGTTTCAATTCTACCTATGGAGTAGATTTCTTCCCGGAACCAGCTTCGTTCCATTTGGGCGATAAGTCCGTGAAAGTACCGGGCTTGGATGGCTCCGGTAAGATGGGTAAGAGTGAGGGTAACGCGATCTACTTGATCGATGATGAGAAAACAATCAAGAAGAAGGTTATGAAAGCGGTTTCCGATGCGGGACCAACCGAGCCGAATAGCGTGAAGCCCGAGCCGATCGCCAATTTATTCACGATGATGGAAATTGTCTCCGAGAAAGAGACCTATGATTTCTTTAATGAGAAATACAACAATTGCGAGATTCGTTACGGCGATATGAAAAAGCAGTTGGCTGAGGATATCAATAAGTTCTGCGCTCCGATCCGTGAGCGTATCTTGGATATGGCCGCCAATACGGAATATCTGGATAAGGTAGCCCGTATGGGTGCGGAGAAAGCTCGTGAGAGCGCTTCTAAGACTTTAAATGAGGTACGCCAGATTATCGGTTTTCGTCCATATTGATGCTTATTAATTAAAAATAAGAAAAAGCGTTTAGGGATAAGTCCTTAAACGCTTTCTTTTTATTAAAACCATTATAAAGAACCTGAAAAGCGATTTGTTAAAAAGAAAAGGTTGTTACTTTGCGGTGAATAGTTACAGATAACAAACGTATGGCTGCTATTACCACCCAAGAATTTGAACATCATTTCAAGAGTTTATATAAGCCCTTGTGTTTGTTTGCGCTTCGTTATACCGATCAGGTAGACGATGCCGAGGATATCGTGCAACAGGCCTTCGCGGATGTATGGGATAAGAACCGGGCTGGTAATGTGATCGGGAATCTCAAGGCTTATTTATATCAAGCGGTGAGGAATCGTTCTCTTTCATTTACCTCACAACCCGTAAACGCTGAGGCCACCGAGCAGTTACCCGACGTAGAAGATACCTCGGAAGAGGAAGACATCCTGCGATCGGAGCGTGACGCCCGCCTGTGGGACGCTATCGATCAGTTACCTCCCGAACGGAAGAAGATTTTCTTGTTATCCAAACGGGATGGCTTGAAATACCAAGAGATCGCGGAGGAATTGAATTTATCGGTAAAAACGGTTGAGAACCAGATGAGCAAGGCATTGAAAGCTTTGCGAGAGACCGCTATCCGTGTTTATATGTTCTTTTTCGGATAAATTTTATAGAAAGGAATGGGGGTTTTTCATATTTCTCTGTCTTAGAGATAAAGGTTACTTGTTTATTTCATTAAAGCATGGAGAGTGTATGAGGAAGTTGGTGGTATTTGTGATGTTGATGATGTGCGTGATCTCGGCCCAAGCGCAATGGAAAGTGACGCCGGAAGCCGGTATGAACGTGACAAAGTATAAGGGAGATGCCGCTAAGGTAGGCTTTAAGGCTGGGGCCGCGGTCTCTTATACATTCGGATCGGGCTGGTTCTCGCTTCAATCCGGTTTGTATTATGTGCGACGGGGGAAGGGGCTGTCTTCTTATAGTGAGATTTATGGAACTAGTGAGAGTCCATATGGGGGACGGGAAGGTACGAGTATATTTCTCTATCCCGTTTCCAGTGATTATTTGAATCTGTGGGGATACGGTTATGGTAATGGTTACGGCTTTACGGGCTTCTATTATGATACCTATGGAATTAAGGATTTTGATGTAGAAGGTATAAGGCATCGCAGTCAGAAGGAGCATCGTGAATATATCCAATTACCGATCTTGGCTCGTTTCGATTGGCAGGTAAGTAAGGATGTTCGGTTACATTTGGCGGTCGGTCCCTATTTGGCGGTTGGCTTGGGAGGAAAAGTGACGTATGAGGAAAGTGATTATTCTTTAAAAGGAAAGCTGCCCTATAATAAGGAAATATCATATAACCCGTTTAATCCCGGCCAAGGATATGCGGTAGCGCCTCGTTTTGACTGGGGAGCTACCATAGAGGCTGGTATAGAGGTGAAACGGGTCGCTTTCAAGGTTGGCTATGATCTTGGTGTAGATAAGCAATACAAGGGATATGCTTATAACATAGGCCTGAACTATCATACGGCTAGTTTTACCTTGGGATACACATTTTAAAGAGAAAATAGGATGAAAGCGATGGTTTGCGTATCGTCTAGGATCTCGCCCAGTATGAGTGTGGGAGTTCCATTGAAGAAGGGGCAGGCCCCAAATGTCGGATTCCAGTGGTATGAGACTGGAAGGACTTATTAAATAAAAGGAATAGTAATGAATAACGAGCATGGCAATAAATTAGAACAACGCGTCCGTTTCGTAGCGAAGCGCTATCGGGAAGGAAGCCTTGACCCGGATAAGGCATGGCAGAAGTTCGCTTCTGAGCATGCGATTAGCCGGAAGGTCTCGTTTCGCCGGTATTGGATCGGGGCGGCCGCTGTCGTGTTAGTGCTCGTAGGTCTGGGGACATGGTTTACGGTAGAGAGAAACGCCCCGGATTGGGTTGCGATTACTACCGCCCCCGGACAAATGAAAGATGTTTACCTTCCGGATAGTACCTTGGTCGCTTTGGCCGGCGATTCATGGATCCGGTATGACGCGAAGAGATATGATAAAGAGAGGCGTGCCGTGGAGATGAATGGAAAGGCCTTTTTCCAAGTGACGAGGAACGAGGCACGCCCTTTCTCAGTGAAAACGAGCCAAACGGAAGTTACGGTGCTGGGAACAAGTTTCCAGATAGATGAGAAGCCTACCGTTACGGAAGTCAATGTAGTTACCGGCAAGGTATGTTTTACCGCCGGGGAGGAAAAGGAGAATGTGATACTTACCGCTGGAATGTCGGCTCAGTATTCTATGGAGAACAAGGAGATAACGGTAGTGACGGAAGAAGACGTGAACAAGTTGGCTTGGAGAACGGGGCAACTGCGTTTTATGGAGACGCCGCTGGATAAGGTGATTGAGGACTTGAGTGATTATTATCAAGTCAAGATCGCGAACCGGACAAAGAATGAGGGAGCGAGATTGACCGCTACTTTTAATAATCTGCCTTTGGAGGATGTCTTGCAGGTTGTTAACCAGACATTGGACGCACGTTTGGTTTCCACTTCGAAGAAATAAAATCAGATCATTTATGAGATCTATTGTTGTATGGCTGATAGGGATTCTTTTGCTTCCCGGTTGGATGGGACATCTATATGCGCAGATGCCCGAACCTACGCCGACGGTTACGTTGGATATGCGGCAGGTTCCCCTGTTGGATATATTGATGGAGCTTGAGAAACAAACCGGATTGTTCTTCTCGTACGAGTCTTCTCTACTGAAAGAGCTGCCAGAGGTTTCCCTGTCTGTCCGGGATGAATCCTTGTCGTACTGCTTGAAGCGCTTATTTTCCCCATTACCGATTATCTATCGGGTTACGGGGCAATATATCATCTTAAAGCGAAAGCCCCGTCAATATACGATCAGCGGATTCGTCAGGGATTCAGCCTCGTATGAGAGTTTGTTGGGGGCCTCGGTTCTGGTGAAAAGTTCGAGGGGAGGGACGATGTCTAATAATTACGGCTTTTACAGCTTGATACTTCCACCCGGTAAGGTTCGCCTTAGGGCCTCGTATGTGGGCTTTAAGGCGATGGAGATAGAGATCGATTTGCAAAGGGATACGATGATCGACTTCCCGTTGAGGTCATTGGCCTCGTTAGGCGAGGTCGTTATTCGGGGGACCCGGCCTCGCTACGAGATATTGAGTAGCCGTGCGGGGGTGATCGACGTACCTGCCGAGCGGGTGAAGTCGATGCCCGCTTTGCTGGGGGAGGCGGATCTGGTGAAGACCTTACAGCAGTTGCCGGGCGTGGCGGTAGGCACCGAGGGAATGACCGGCTTGTATGTGCGTGGGGGCGGGGCCGATGAGAATTTGTATCTGCTGGATGGAAATCCGGTCTATCATGTGAACCATTTGTTGGGGTTTTTCTCGGCGTTCAACCCGGACGCGATAAAGAATACCCGGTTTTATAAAGGGAGCTTTCCGGCGGAATACGGCGGAAGGCTCTCGTCGGTTGTAGATGTCCGTATGAATGACGGTAATCGGCAGGAGTATCACGGGAATATCTCCGTGGGTTTGCTTTCCGCACGGGCCAATCTGGAGGGGCCGATTGTTAAGGATCGCTCCTCGTTTAATGTCTCGGTACGTCGTACGTGGTTGGATTTGATAACAGGGACGGCTTTGGCTGTAGTCAATAAGAACAGTAGTATCAAAGATGTTTTCGGTTATCATTTCTTCGATATTAATGCGAAACTCAACCACTCTTTCTCGGATCGGAGCCGTGCCTATCTGAGCTTTTATATGGGGCAAGATGCTTTCAGGCAAGGGAGTAAGGAGAAGAATGGGGATTCTGAGGATATGTTTCTGTGGCGTTGGGGAAACTTGATCGGCTCTGCTGGATGGAACTACGTGTTCGGGCAAAAACTGTTTGGTAATTTGATGGTGGGTTACAGCCGTTTTCGTTCTCATATCCGGCAGGAAGTGGGGGGATATGAAATTTATGCAGGTAAGGAGGGAAAAGAATCGTTCAAACGAGAGAGCTACTATAAATCGGAGATGGAGGATCTGAGCGTACGTTTGTCGGTGGATTACAGTCCTTCAATGAATCACCGGATACGGATGGGCACGGATTACTTATTTCATAATTTTCGTCCGGAGAATAGCCAGCAACGGTCTTGGGTGAACGATTCGTTAGTGAATCCTGTATATGAGCTTTTGTATGATTATTCCTTGATAAAAGGGCATGAGTTCTCTTTGTTTGCCGAGGATGAGATGCGGGTCACGGATCGCTTGCGGGTGAATGCCGGATTGCGGTATACCTTGTTTCATGTAGAGAATGAGATCTATCATTCTTTTCAGCCTCGTTTGTCGGCACGTTATTTACTTCGTCCGGATCTATCGGCGAAGATATCCTACAGTAAGATGAACCAATATGTCCACTTATTATCGAATACCTATGTGAACCAGCCTACGGATATTTGGGTCCCGGTGACGGAGCAAGTCCCTCCGATGAGTTCTCACCAGATTACTGCCGGGCTTTATTATAATCTGAAACGGATGTATGATTTCTCGATCGAGGGGTATTATAAACGGTTGAATAACTTGATTGATTATAAGGATCATTGGCCGGTTGAGACACATTTCTCCGGTTGGGAAGACCGGGTCGGTTTGGGAAAGGGTAAGACCTATGGTGTGGAGTTTATGGCGCAAAAGACAAATGGGAAGACAACCGGATGGATCGGGTATACGCTCTCTTGGTCGGATCGGTGGTTTCCGGATGGTTCCGTGAATAAGGGGCGTCATTTCCCGTTTCGCTTCGACAACCGGCATAAGGTGAATGTGGTCGTTTCTCGTAAGTTATCCCGGAAGGTGGAGTTAACGGCGGCTTGGGTATTTGCGTCGGGCAATCATATCAGTTTGCCGGAATATAAGTATCTTTCTCCCTCTTACCAGAGAGAGCATGGATATTTTGAGGTGGTAGGGATGATGGATACGAATCCCGGCTTGAGCGCACGCAATAATTATCAACTGTCTCCGTACCATCGTTTGGATCTAGGGGTGAATTTTTACCGGTATAAAAAGAAAGGACGAATGGGGATTTGGAACCTAAGCTTATATAACGCTTATCTGAAGCCGAACCCTTTCATGACCGAGTTGAAAGCTGGTGGTTCCGACGTCGTTTTGCAGGAGACGATTTTGTTTTATTGTATGCCATCGGTCTCTTACACTTATAAATTTTAGCTTATGGGAAGAAGTTTACTGGCTATATGTATCTTGATGTATGGGGTGCTAGCGGCCTCATGTGTACGTGACGTGGAAATAAACTTAGGGGATTTGCCGGACCGGATCGTCCTCAACGCCTCGGTGAGTCCCGGGAAGGATGTACGTGCCCATGTCTCGAAGACTTGGTTTATCATGGATAATGTGGCCAATTTCGATTTACCGGATCCGAAAATCCGTGTCTACATCAATGGCGAGTTTCAAGGTTTGATGCGGTATGATGACTTTAAGGAGGAGGTTTTTAATACGGGGCAATATGTTTTGCCCGGTTGCCGGGTGCGTGAGGGAGACCGTTTACGCATGGAGGCGGAGGCGGACGGGTATGAACCAGTCTCGGGGGAAACTCTAATTCCCGGTGGAGTGAAGATTATCGGTGTGGACACTTCTACCTATCGGTCTTCTTCATATTCATCCAGTAATTTACGTTTTACAGTCGAGATGAATCCCGCTAGTAGTGGCTATTACCGTTTAGTCATAGAGAAAGTGACGGATTACCGGAAAGGGGATAGTACCATGACTGTGACCTCTTACCAAAGTGCGAATGGATACCTTTGGTATTATACTTATTTTAACCTATATTACGAGGATCCGGTATTCCAGACTTTCGAGGGAAGCCCGATCACGAGTCAGATAGACGGGCGGTATTGTATGGGGGTGTTTGCGGGGAAGGACATGATTTCCGGGAATACGCTCCGTGTGTCTGTTTCTCCGGTAGATTATTCGTATGAGAGCGACACGCTTTCGTCGAAAGTCCATTACGATGTGCATCTGTTGTCTATCTCCGAGGATTATTATCGATATATGAAGATTATGCGGGGCTACTCTATCACGATCGGCGACGCGAATTTCGGGGCGTTGATAGAGCCTGCCGATACGTATTCGAATGTGGAGAACGGCTTTGGGATTGTCGCCGGATATCAAGAGGATAAATTGCGTATCACGATGCGGAGAGATACGGTACCTCCTTCTTGGAATCCTTGGGACGGATACAGTGTACAGTAGGCAGTGGGCTACGCCGAAAAAGACCCTTCTCGGATAGGGGTATTTTAGGAAATCTTGTCTTATAAATGAATTCAATGAAGTAGAATGATGACAGAGTGGATGAATAAATGGCTTATGGCCATTTTTTGCTGGATGATTTTTATGCCTGTTCCAGACCTCTTGGCCCAATCAGCCAAGACGAAGGATGATCCCCGGATTACGTTGCGTATGAAGGAGGTTTCGTTGCCGGAGGTCTTGTCAGAGATCGAAAGACAGGCGGGCGTGACCTTCTCGTATGAGTCTTCTTTGTTGAAAGAGCTTCCGAAGATCAGTTTCCAAGTGAAAGATGAGACATTGACGGATTGTTTGACCCGCTTGTTCGAGTCGTATCCGATCGTGTATAAGGTGAGTGGAAAGATCGTGATTCTGAAGCGTAGACAGAGACAGGTAACGATCAGCGGCTTCGTGAGGGACCAAGCGTCCTCGGAGTCTCTGATCGGAGCCTCTGTTTATGAGGTCGCCAGCCGGAAAGGCTCGGCTACGAATAGCTATGGTTTTTTCAGTTTGACGCTTCCGCCGGGGAATATCCGCTTGCATGCTTCTTACATTGGCTATGAGAGCTGTTCCTTTAATTTCACGGAATTGGATAGGGATACTTTGTTAAATATTGAGTTGCGTCCGAACGCTCGTCTGGAGGAAGTGGTAGTTACGGCTTCGGAGCGGGATCGTTTGTCTGTAAATAACACCTTGATGGGAACGATGGGGTTTAGCCAGAAGACGATCAAGGCGACACCGACCCTGTTTGGTGAGTCCGATATCGTGAAGACCTTGCAACTGACTCCGGGTGTAGCCAGTGGGACAGAGGGACTGGCCGGTTTATATGTTCGTGGCGGCGACCAAGATGGAAATCTGTTTTTGATAGACGGTAATCCGGTTTACCAGATCAATCATGTCGGCGGGCTATTCTCCGCTTTCAATCCGGAGGCGATCCGTAATCTGGACTTTTTCAAGGCGGGTTTCCCTGCGAGATATGGCGGGCGACTCTCGTCTGTGGTAGATGTCCATACCAAAGAGGGCAATATGAAAGAGTATCATGGTAGCGCTACGATCGGGCTGATCTCCGGTAATCTGAGCTTGGAAGGCCCTATCATCAAGGATCGCACGGCTTTTCAGATAGCGCTTAGACGCTCGTGGCTAGATGTACTCTCTGCCCCAGCGATAGCGATAGCAAATAAGGTTCGAAAAGACGGTCATAAAATAAATCTTCGTTACGCTTTTCACGATTTGAATTTAAAGCTTAATCATCGTTTCAGCGATCGCAGCCGGATGTTTTTCAGCTTATATAACGGGAATGATGTATTAAAAGGAGGGGGAACGGATTTCTCAACAAAAGAAGAGCAAGTCCCTTATACGGATGGTACCCATTCATCGCTGCGTTGGGGTAATTTGATGGGAACCTTGGGCTGGACTTATGTCTTCAATAACCGTTTGTTCGGACGGGTTTCCGGGGTCTTTTCACGGTATCGCTCGAATGTACGGAGTTCAAAAGAATATAATTATGGTGTGGAAGGAGAAGATAATTATCTCTCTTCTTCATCGGAAACGAGTAGTTCTACCTCTATCTTGGATATGGGCGTCCGTTCCTCTTTTGATTACACGCCTTCTACGTCGCATGTGATTCGTTTTGGAGGGGATTTCTTGATGCACCGTTTCCGCCCGGAGTATAATGAGGTGAAAGCAGCCGGTTCCGGTATGCTGGAGTTTTCGAATATAGGGAAAATATATACGAATGATCTGCTATGGGCCCGTGAGGCGGCTGTCTTCGGAGAGGATGATTGGAATGTCTTACCTAGCTTGCGTTTGAATGCGGGGCTTCGGTTTAGCCTGTTCAATGTGGAGCGGAAGGCTTATACATTATTGGAGCCTCGCGCTTCCTTGAGATGGTTGCTACGTGACGATCTTAGCTTCAAAGCCTCATACGCCCGTATGGGGCAATATATCCATTTATTGGGCAACAGTTATATAAATTTGCCGACGGATGCGTGGATGCCTGTTACCCGTAAGTTGAAACCTTTAATCAGCGATCAAGTCTCCGCTGGTTTCTATTATAATCTGATGCGTTCTTATAGTTTCTCGGTAGAGGGGTATTATAAATGGATGAAGAACCTGTTGGATTATAAAGACGGCTATTCCTTCTTGCCCGGTACGGCGGCTTGGGAGGAAAAAATGGCGGTTGGCAAGGGACGTTCGTATGGCGTGGAGTTCTTGGCTCGCAAGGAAAGCGGACGTACGACCGGTTGGATAGGATATACACTTTCATGGTCGGATCGGCGTTTCGATGAGATCGATAACGGGCGACGCTTTCCGGCACGTTACGATAACCGGCATAAGCTGAATATCGTGGTTTCGCATAAACTGTCGGATAAGGTGGAACTGACAGCCGCTTGGACGTATACTTCCGGCAATCGAATGACCTTGTCGTTGGAGAGTTATGAGCAAGCGCAGGCTGGCACGCTTAATTCCCTTGACCCATACGGACAGGATAACTGGTCGGGATCATCCGGGGAAGTGGTGGATTTGTATACACGCCGTAATAATTACCAGATGCCGGCTTATCATCGTCTGGATTTGGGACTTAATATTTACCGTCCGAAGAAGAAGGGACGAATGGGCATCTGGAATATCAGTATTTATAATGTATATAGCCGGATGAATCCGTTTATGGTCTATAAAAGTGATAACTGGGAACGAACGAATAACTTAGTCCCGGGTTCTTCTTCTCCCTATAGCGGTAAAACAAAACCTTGTTTTAAGTTGATAGGTATTATGCCTATCATACCTTCCATATCATATACTTATAAATTCTAGGAAGATGAAACAGATAAAGAATATTCTAATAAATACGATTTGTATAGTAAGCCTGTTTGGTTTGATGTCTTGCATCAAGGAGATCGACCTTGAATCCTTACGGCCGGATCCTACCTTGGTAGTGAACTGTGTCGCTATAACCGGCGAACCCTTAACCGTAAGTGTCTCTCGTACTTGGTTTTTCACGGATGATCATCCGAACGTGACTTTGGATAAAGCCGAGGTGAATTTATTCGTGAATGGCGTTTTTAAAGAGCGTATGAGCTTTCAGGAGGGGGATGAGGCATTTAACACGAAAGGTTATTTCAAGTCTGATTTTATACCGGTGAAAGGGGATCGTATCCGTGTGGAAGCTTCTTATCCGGAATATGGTGTGGCAAGTGCTGAGACGGTCATGCCTGAGCCTGCTCAGGTCTTGAAAGCGGGGGTAACCTATGCCACGGTAGCTGGCTCTTTTGGTTCTGCTCGCCAGAATGCGATTTATCAGGTAACACTCAAAGATAACCCTGCCGAGGAGAATTATTATTTACTCCGTATGGAAGAGGGCATTCCTGTTTTTGATGGAATAGCTAAGGAATATACAGGAGAATATAAATGGTTCTCGGTGAGTCCAAACTATGCGACTGAACCTGTTTTTGGTCAATCGTTGACAGCCTTGGATCAAATCTTTGGCAATGACTGGATGTATGGGTATGATGGAAAGGTCTTTTCTGATGAGTTAATAAACGGGCAAGAATATACCTTGCACTTAAGGGATGAGTATTATTATGAACCTTATTATGGATCATATCCGCTAAAAGTAGTCCCGGATTCGATAGGGATAGAAGATCTAAATGAGGAAGATTTTCTTCCGATTCCTCCTAAGCACCTACGGGTACACCTATATGCTATCTCGGCGGAATACTATCGATATCTGAAAGTTTTGCAAGATAAAGACACGGATTCAGTTTCGAACCTTTTGATTGATGGCGGT
The DNA here is from genome assembly GCF_056640955.1 of Parabacteroides sp. KHUB-02. Lineage (NCBI taxonomy): Bacteria > Pseudomonadati > Bacteroidota > Bacteroidia > Bacteroidales > Tannerellaceae > Parabacteroides > Parabacteroides sp. KHUB-02. The sequence continues at coordinate 4,364,137 of NZ_JBWQEV010000001.1, forward strand.
CTGGCCGAACCGATCCGTGTATTTAGCAATATAGACGGTGGCGTCGGTATCCTAGGCAGTTGCCACGTAGGAATGTTTGAGACGGAAATAGCGTCTTCCTCACATTCCAATCTTGAAGCGGCCCGATTTGAAGACGGGATAGACTAGGAACTGTGGTTCCATCTTCCGTCGTACCGGGTTGTATTCATAGTTGATACCGGCTCCCATCCAAAAATTATCAGTAACCTTGAACTCCATTGAGCCGCCCACTTGGGTATGGTAGAGAAAAGGGTTGCTGAGCATATGGGGGTTGTTGTACTCGTCGGCGTAATAAGCGTATTGTCCCCAGCCTTTCAGTTTCAACCAGTCAGTAGGTTGATATTCCACTTGTACGTTTGCGCCCGCTGTTATTCCGGGACTAGGGTTGAAGGGACTAAAGAAACGACCCCCGAATCCTCCGCCATAAAGACTCCAATTGCCGCTGTGCCAAGAAATACCCCCGTTCATGATCGTCATGCCTCCGACTCCCGGCCATGTATATTGAACACCGTTAGCGATAAGATCGAAACTTTCGTTTAGCCGTTTCATATAAGTCTCATTGAAATCCAACGCCATAGGCGATATCTCCCGAAGCATCGGGGTATATACGTTAAAGAACGGCTGATAGGCGGCGGAAGATATCTGCATATCCATCGGACGCTCTTGTAGGGACGTATGGGGAATATCGGGCGTGAACTCCCGCAATTTAATATCGATATCCCGTGTCCCCGCAGGGGTAAATGTCTTATAAGAGGCTTTCGGGATGTTCAACTCATACGTCTTGTTTTTAGGCAGGACGATGATTTTACCTTCTTTATTTAAAATAAACGAAAAGTCAGACTGTGCCTGGATTCCAACGACACATATCCATGCCATGAATATAAATAATCCTCGTCTCATACACTCTCCTCCTATTTTTGATGTGAAGGTAACTTTTTTTTGAATAAGATGCAACTTTTAGGATACCTATTTCATCCATATAATAGAGAGCATAAGTACTTATGGATGAACAACTGTTAATCGATGGATGTATGCGAGGCGAATCATGGGCTCGTAAGGAATTGTACGAGCAATATGTTCCTGCTATGATGAGTGTTTGCATGCGTTACGTGGGTGACAGGGAGACGGCCCGTGATCTTCTGCAGGACGGGTTCGTGAAGATATTTACGAAGATCCGGTCGTATTCCGGCTCCGGGGCTTTCGGGGGATGGATACGGCGGATCTTTGTCACTACGGCTCTTGAATATCTCCGGTCTTCAGAGAACACGAGGCTAAGTGTAGGTCTGGACGGCTATGACGACAGTTTGGAAGATATCAACTATTCCGTATTGGACCGTTTATCGGCGGACGACTTGTTGGCTTGCGTGGCCCAATTGCCGCCGGGATATCGTACGGTCTTCAACTTATATGCGATAGAGGGATATACGCATAGCGAGATCGCCGAGATGCTGCATGTACAGGAGGCGACTTCCCGCTCCCAGTTTATCCGGGCGAGGAACGCTTTGCAAAAGAGTGTACAATCTTTAATAAGGCATGAAAATGCGGGACGATAAGGATCATAACGAACGGCTGGATGATTTCAGCGGCTATATGCGGCAGCGCTTGGAAGAGCACCGGTTGCCGGTAGATGCCGGCTGCTGGGATGAGGTGGAGGCCCGGATGAACCGGAGAGCGAGATCACGGGGTTGGTTGTGGACGGGAGGCTTGGCCGCCGCCGCAGTGCTGGCTTTGGTTATTTGGCTGCTACCTTCCCCGGAGAAGATGCCATTGGAGGAATTGAGCCCCTTTCAGAAAGAGATATCGGAGAAAGCGGAGGAAATGAATATTCTTCCGGAGCATCCCGTTTTACCTGTAGAGCCTGTAAAGAAACGTATAGCGAAAGTGCTGAAATGGGAAAAAAAGGCTAAGCTTTCCGCTATTGTCGGGGAAAAGGAAGCGATCCGGGAGGATGAGAAGTGTGAGACTATCGAGATTATTGAGAAGGATGCGATTGCGGCTATCGTAGAAGAACCGTCTGCGAAGGAGGATGCGTCTGAGGATTCGACGGACATAGTCGTTAAGCGAGGTGACTCTACGGTTCCTCTACCGGAAGGCGAACGAAGTCCCCGACGAAAAGCCTCTTTGAAAAAGAAAGCCAAGAAGAGTAAACGGAATAAGTGGTTATTGGCCGCCGCCGTTGGCTCTAGTGGTTATGTAGATAGCTTTTTAAATACGGATATGAGTTATGGCGATGTTTCTTCTCCGGGAGATATGAATGTTCCTTCCCAAGATCCTGATCCGAATAAGCCGGATAAAGACGATAATGAGAAGGAGAATGGCAATACGCCTCCCCAAACGGCCTCATTCCGTAATGCCCCGGTATTACGGAGTTCTAAGGTGGATGAGAACTTCTTGGATAATCGTTCGTTCGAATCTTATCCGGACGTTAGCTACTCCCTTCCGATATCTTTTGGTTTTACGGTACGGAAGGATTTGAGCCGGCGTATAGCCGTGGAAAGTGGATTGATGTATACGTATTTATCCACTACATTCAAGAGGGGAGGGGATTGCCCGTCGGAGGTGAAATCGTCTTTGCATTATCTGGGTATTCCTTTGAATCTGGTGGTTTATGTATGGAGGAATCAGCGATGGAATGTCTATCTCTCCGGAGGCTTTATGATGGAGAAGGGTTTGCAGGCCGTGCATAGCGGTTATATCGCCGGAAACGGAACGACTATCTCTAAGAGCAAAAAGGAGGGCATCCACGGTATGCAATGGTCCGTGAATGCCTCGGTCGGTGCCGCTTATCGTTTCTATGGGGATTGGAGTCTCTATTTCGAGCCTCGCTTCTCCCATTATTTCGACTGTGATCAACCGGCTAGTATTCGTACAGACAAGCCGTTGGGATTTGGGTTGAGCGCAGGTATACGATATGCTTTTTAATGATTAAATCTATTATAATTATGCGGAAACTTTTTTATTGGGCGTTTGCCTTTAGCCTTTGCGTCTTAATGGGATGCAAGGATGATGGAGTGAGAATGGAGGTCGTGCGGTATGCTATCAACGAACCGGTATTCATGTCGATCTCCGAGTTTCGGAATTCAGTGAAGGTGACGGATGAGGTGGTGCCAATCACCAAGCGGGGTAAGATCTGTTTCTATAAGGATTACCTGTATATTTCTTCCCCGGATAAGGGCATCCATATCGTGGATAACAGGAATCCGGCATCTCCCCGGATAGCGGGCTTTGTAGAGTTGATCGGTAACGAGGATCTCTCGATCAAGGATGATAAATTGTATGCGGATTCGTATGTGGATCTGGTCTGGTTCGATATCTCCGATCCGGAGAGACCTGAATTGGAAGGTCGTGTGGAGAACGCTTTCCGTTATGCGCTTCCGACCATAGAGAATGGCTATGGGTTCGATTATAATATGTGTTATTCGGAGGAAGCGAGAGCGAAAGGTGTCGTGGTTGGTTGGGAGCCGAAGGAACGGGAGGAAACCATTTACCATTATCCGAGTTATGGCGGTGATCTGATGGCGAACGATGCGGCGCCGGGTACTTCCACGCAGGGAGTGAACGGATCTATGGCTCGTTTTTCTATTTATGGTAAGTACTTATATACGGTAGAACAGAATGTCATGTGCGTTTTCGACCTTTCTGGGGACAAGCCTGTCTTGACGACAAACGACATTTGGTTGCAACGTGATGTTGAGACTCTTTTCAATTATGAGGATAAGCTGTTCATGGGAACTCCGACCGGTATGTTGATCTATTCGTTGGAAGATCCGCTCGTACCTAAGTATCGTTCTTCCGTAAGTCATGTCTTTGGCTGCGACCCGGTTGTCGTGGAGGATGATTTAGCGTATGTGACCGTGCATTCCGGAAATACTTGTGGGCAAAATGCCAATGAGCTGATGCTCATAGACGTAAGTGATGTGGACCAACCGAACCTGCTGGTTACTTATGGCATGAAATGTCCGAAAGGATTAGGTATCGATAACGGTACTTTATTCCTCTGTGACGAAGGGTTAAAGGTCTTCAACGCGAAAGATCCTATGACCTTGCTGGCTAATCAGCTTGTTCATTATGCAGGTATGGAGGGTTACGATGTAATCCCTTTTAAGAATACCTTGATGATGATCGCCGATGATGGCCTTTACCAATACGATTATTCCAATTTACAGGCAATATCTCAGTTAAGTAAATTGCCAATGGGCGAATAGAGTTTAATATTCCTCTTCGCTATTTGCTTTGTAAGGCATTTACGGGATTACGAGGTGCCGCTTTATAACTATGCCTGCTTACGGTCAGTAGCGTAACCATCAATACGATACCGCCGAATAGCAGGCTTGTTTCTATGGAATACGTTCACGAAAATTCGCTACTTTTTATGTGTTATTTATACGAGAATGTAAATAAAATGAGCTTCCTACTTTGATGTTATAATATTTATTCTGATCTTGCGGATGTTATTGTGTTTGATAAATTAAAATCTAAAACTATTATTATGAATCTTTTTGACAATATGCACGGACTAAAAGGATGCATTCGTTGTTTGACTTTTAAAAACGTGCTTTTAGCTCATTTTTTATTGGCTTTTTCAGTGGCAGGTAGTGTTTCCGCCGAGGCTTTGCCTACTTCTTATTTAAATGGCATTGAACAACAATCCCGGAAAGTTGCAGGACGTGTTTTGCAAAGAGTTGATAACGAGCCGGTCATTGGTGCTAATATTGTTGTGACAGGTACAACAATCGGTACAATTACAGATGTGGAGGGACGTTTCTCATTGGACAACTTGCCGGCAAATGCCCGTACGCTTACCGTATCTTTTGTTGGCATGACTTCGCAAACGCTTCCGATCAAATCAGAGATGATGATACTTCTGGAGGATGATTCGGAAACATTGGATGAGGTGATGGTCGTGGCCTATGGTACGGCTAAGAAAAGTACGTTTACTGGATCTGCCAGTTTGCTGAAGTCAGAGAAGATAGAGGCTCGTCCTGTTACATCGGCAACTTCAGCCTTACTAGGATCTACGCCGGGTGTGCAAGTAGCCTCAGCCAGTGGTCAGCCCGGTTCAGATTCGGATATCTATATTCGCGGATTGGGCTCTATTTCTGCGACGAATACCCCTTTGATTATACTTAACGGTATGCCCTACGATCAGAGTATCAGTAGTATCAATCCCAGTGATATAGAGAGTATGTCTGTTTTGAAAGATGCCTCATCTGCAGCTCTGTACGGCGCACGAGGTGGTAATGGTGTTATCTTGATAACCACCAAGACGGGTAGTAAGGATCGTATGTCGGTGAATGTGAAAATCAACCAAGGATTCACGAATCGGCAAAGTCAGGATTATGAACGATTGGGCGTGAATGATTATTTGAAAGTATATTGGGAGAGCGCACGCAACCAGTTGATAAGTGGTGGTGCGTCACCAGAGCAAGCGGGAATGGCAGCCGCTCAAAACTTGATTTCAGGAACGCTGGGCTTCAATCCGTTTAACGTGCCGGACGATCAGGTCGTGGATGCGAACGGTGTGCTTAACCCGAACGCTACGTTCATGTGGGCGGATGATACCGATTGGGAAGACGCTATCCAGCGCACGGGCAGCCGTACGGATATAGGCGTGAGCGTGAGCGGAGGTAATAATAAGTCGGATTATTATCTTTCCGCCGGTTATCTGACGGAAGGTGGTTATATCATCGGATCGAAGTTCGACCGATATACCTTGAATACGAATGTAAACTCGCAGATCACCTCGTTCTTGAAGATTGGCGGTACGCTCTCCGGGAATATCAGCAAGGCGGAAGGGCAGCAGTCGCAAGCTTCGGGAAATAACAACAACCCTTTCCGATTCACTCGCTATATTGGACCGATTTATCCGATTCATGTACACGATCCTCGTACCAAAGAATATGTGCTGGATGCCAATGGCAATAAAGTGTACGACTTCGGTCAGGCCTATACGATCGAGGAGGGTGTGGAAGCGCCTTCGCGTGCGTATATCTCTGGTAATAACCCGGCTATTGAGTTACAAAATATCAGCAACGGATACAAGCGGAATCAATTGAACGCGAAATTGTATGCGGAGATCCGTTTCTTGAATGATTTCAAGTTTACGGTGAACGGAGCCGTGGGAACAAACTCTCGTTTAGGGCATTCGGCCAGTATCTATTATCCGGAGAAGACTGAGGTGGGGTCAAGCACGAAGACCGTTTCGTTTGAGACAACTTGGACATTCAACCAATTGCTCTCCTATACAAAGAATTTCGGCAATCACCATGTCGATGTCTTATTAGGGCATGAGAGTTATGATTATGAGTACAATTACCTGAAAGGCTCCATGCAAAACCAGACTATCCATAATGGCAACTTTGAGTTCAGCAATTATTCGGTGCCGGACGAGCAAGATTCTTATACGAATACCTACAAGACGGAGGGATTCCTGGCCCGTGCGAACTATGACTATAACAGCCGTTATTTCCTTTCTGCATCCGTGCGCCGCGACGGATCCTCCCGCTTTTACAAGGATTCCCGTTGGGGTACATTCTTCTCGGTAGGAGCTGGTTGGCGTATTGACGAGGAGCGTTTCATGGAAGATCTTGATTTCATCGATTTGCTGAAGTTGCGTGTCGCTTACGGTGAGGTGGGTAATGATGCCATCGGTAGCTACTATGCGTGGCAAGCGGCTTACGAGCAGGCCATGAACGGATTGGAGGCCGGTTATATCCAGCAACGTGTCGTTCGTAATAAGGATTTGCAATGGGAGGTGTCTCGCAATGGCGATGTGGCGTTAGAGTTTGAGTTGTTTAAAAGCCGTTTGTCGGGTAGTGTAGAGTATTTCGATCGCCGTTCCAGCAACTTATTGTTCTCGATCCCGCAAGCACCGGATACGGGTGCTACTAGTGCATATAAGAATGCAGGTACGATGTACAATCGAGGTGTGGAAGTTGATTTGAACGGAAGAATCATCCAGACGAAGGATTGGACGTGGTCTGTGGGAATTAACGCTACATGGTTGAAAAATCGGATTACCTCTTTGCCGGTAGAACCTTATAACAGCGGAGTACATCGGGTGGAAGAGGGACATTCGCGCTATGAGTTTTATCTTCGCCAGTGGGCGGGAGTAGACCCTGCTACCGGAAACTCTATCTATGTGCCGGATCCGGAACTGACGGTGGAGTCTGTCGACCTTGTAGAGGTGGATGGAAAAACATATACGACTAACGTGAATGAGGCCATTTATGATTGGGCCGGAGAATCTACACCGAAGGTATCGGGAGGTCTTAATACGAACGTATCTTGGAAGAATCTTTCTTTAAGCCTGTTGTTTAACTTCCAGCTAGGTGGCAAGATGTATGATGTGGGATATTCCGATTTGATGACACAGCCTTCAGGATCCGCATCCTTGACTTCCAACAAGCATGTGGATATCTTGAATCGTTGGCAGAAACCGGGCGATGTTACGAATGTGCCTCGCATCGAGGATTTCGCAGATACGAATATGAATGCGGGAACTTCTACTCGTTGGTTGATCAGCTCGAATATGTTGGAGTTGGCTTCCGCTACTTTGAGCTATGATCTGCCGAAGCAATGGCTGGAGAAGGTTTCCATGCAAGGACTCCGGGTATATGCGTCAGGAGAGAATCTATTCTTACTGACGAAACGAAAAGGTATTTTCCCTCGTTCAAACATATTCTCAGGATATAGTGGTAATGCAGATGTTTATTTGCCTGCGAGAGTATTTACTTTTGGTTTGAATCTTACTTTTTAAATCATGTTTCCTATGAAAAAAATATATATACTAGTGTTGATATCCTTTGCGGTATTATTCAATGGCTGTAAGGAGGATTTTTTGGAGACAACTTCCACACAAACGGTGGATGAACAAGCGGTGTTCAATGATACCCAATCGGCTATGTTGGCTGTAAATGGCTTGCATAAATTGATGTGGACGGGCGATCTGTCTAGTTCGGCTTTTTATGGCGGTTACGATATGTTGATGATTTGGTATGAGGTGATGGGGGATGATTTGGTATATACGTACAGCAATGCGCAGTTCCAAAAGCAGGCTCAATGGTCGAGCCATCGGAATGCGACGATCGGTAGCGCGACCCATTTTTATCGCTTGTTGCAATATTTTATCTCTAACAGTAGTATGATTATCGATAATATCGATGCTGCGGAAGGTTTGGAGAGCGAGAGGAATTATATCAAGGGACAAGCCCATTTTTACCGGGCTTTCGCCTATTTCACGATGGTACAGATGTATGGCGGCCGTTATAAGGCAGAGGGCGATAACACGCAATTGGGTGTGGTAATTCGTAACGATAACTCAACGGAGCCGAGAGCGAGAGCTTCTGTAGAGGAGGTGTATACGCAGATCAATGAGGATATCGACTTGGCGATCCAATTATTGGGTGCTACGGAGGAGAAACGGACAAATAAGTCGCATATTGATTTGCACGTGGCTCGCGGTTTGAAGGCTCGTATCTTATTGACGCAAGGTAAATGGTTGGAAGCGGCTGAAATGGCTAAATTGGTCGTTGACCTATCAGGAGCCAAATTGCAAGATGATACCTATACGACATTGAATGATCGTTTCAGCGATCAATCAAATACAGAATGGTTGTGGGGATCGAATCCTTTGTTGCAGCAAGCTCCGAACTTGACTCACTTCCATGGATATATGTCGAATGAGATCATTTCGTATAATGGCAATACCCCTCGTGCGATTTATAATAAGTTATACGACAAGATCAGTGATACCGATGTGCGTAAAGGAATTTGGTTTCCGAGGGCGACCGATCCCAATACCCTTCCGCGACCGATCCGGGCGGAGTGTAACAGTAAAGCGTATGCTAATTATATGGCCAATAAGTTTATCGTATCGGATCCTACGACGAAAGGTGGCAGGGATGTTCCTTTCATGCGCTTGCCGGAGATGATGTTGATCATGGCGGAGGGATATGCACGTGCTGGGGAGCCAGGCAAAGCGGCTCAGGCTCTTTATCCGCTGGCAAGTCATCGGGATCCGGAGTATACGTTGTCTACGAAAACGGGCGAAAACTTGATCGAAGAGGTGATGACTCAACGTCGCATAGAGCTTTGGGGGGAAGGTTTCCGTTGGTTCGACTTGAAACGTTTGAATATGGATTTGGACCGTGGACCGGCTCCTCGTCCTGAGGTTTTCCCGAATGGTTTGATTGAATATTGGAACAAAGACGCAATGCCTAAAGTGGTGGATCCAGAAGCTTCTAATTACAATATGTATGGAGATGGAACGGTGACGGGTAACGGGAACAGATATCGCCCGGCCGGACATAGGGATTGGCAATGGGCTATTCCTGATAAAGAGACTCAGCTGAATCCGCTTTGCGAACCGAATCCATAAAGTAAATAAATAGTTATGAGAAGATTTTTTTTAATGTGCCTGTTGCCAATCTTCTTGGCGACAGGTGTTTTTGCTCAACCACAAGCGGATGAGTATCCGTATGATTTGACGTATTTCTTGCCGGAAGGTTCTCATGTTTATGACCCTCAGGTTCCTACCCCGGAAAAAATCTTGGGATTCCAGCTTGGAGAACAACATGCCGGATGGGATCAAGTAGTGGAATATATGAGAACATTGGCGCGATGCAGCGACCGTGTCACGATTAGGGAGACGGGGCGTACCTATCAGCACCGTCCTTTTATAGAGGTCGTGTTTACTTCGGCCAAGAACCAAAAAAATATAGATCGACTGAAGGAGGAGCACTTAAAGTTGAGCGACGTGGCGAAATCGAGAAGCGTGGTGATAGACGACATGCCTGTGATCGTAAGCTTGATTTATAGCATTCATGGAAATGAGGCATCGGGTGTGAACGCTTCGTTGGCTGTTGCCTATCATTTGGCGGCGGCACAAGGGCCTGAGATCGAGGAATTACTAGACCAAGAGATTGTCGTGATGACTCCCGGAGCCAATCCGGATGGAATCAATCGGTTTGCGTCGTGGGTGAATTCCTCTAGAAGTTTCACGAATGTTAGCGATATAAAATCACGTGAGTTTACCGAGCCTTGGCCTTCCAGTCGTACGAACCATTATTGGATCGATTGCAATCGCGACCTGCTTATGGCACAACATCCCGAGGGAATCAATGGCTTAAATGGATATTTTGAATGGTTGCCCAATGTGGTCGTGGATCAACATGAGCAAGGGGCGTTACGTCCTTATTATTTCAGTCCGGGACATCCTAAGCGTACTCATCCGTTTACTCCCCAGCTTAATCAAGACTTGACGGCCGAGATTTCTTCTTATACGGCAAAGGCACTCGATCGGATTGGGACGACTTATTATTCGAAGGAGGGTTATGATGACTTCTATTACGGAAAAGGGGCTGCTTATGGAGATGCGCATGGATCCGTTTGCCTGCTATATGAGCAAGGTTCCACGCGCGGACATTTGCGTAATACCTCGAGCGGAGAATGGACCTTTGGCTGGACAATCCGGAATCAGGCCCTAGCCTCTTGCGCTACGCTGGAAGCGGCCAAGGCGATGCGTACCCGTTTGCTGACTTATCAGAAGGAATATTATGAGCGTACGGCTTCCGAGGCGCAGAAGGAGGCGGTACAGGGCTATGTGTTCGATACACGCGGATCTAAGTCTGTCGCTTTTCATTTCTTGGAGAATATGGCCCGTCATCATATCGAGGTCTATCAGTTGGCGAAGGACTATCAAGCCGCAGGTGACAAGGAGTTCCGAAAAGGTTCAGCTTATGTCATTCCGGTGGCGCAAAAATACAGTACGATGGTTAAGGTGCTTATGGAGGATTGTTTAGAATATACGGATAGTACTTTCTATGATATCTCTACATGGACGTTCCCGTATGCGTTTAACTTGGAGTGTGCTCCGGTGAAGAGTGTCGCCGGATTGATGGGGGATCGGATTGAGCGAAATGATTTTCCGCAAGGACGGCTCATCGGCGGGGAAAGCCGGGTGGGGTATGTGTTTGAGAACCGGGAGTTTTATGCGCCTAAGGTAGTCTATGAGTTGCAGCGTAAGGGGATTCGGGTCAGTGCGACCAACCGTCCGTTCCAATTTAAGAACGAAGAGGGAGAATGGACGATGGGCTATGGTACCTACCAGGTATTGACGCATAATCAGCCGCTTCCTTCGGATGTGCTCTATGCGACATTGGGTGAGTTGGCAAAAAATACGGGAGTGGATATCTATTCGGCCAACACGGGATTGATGGCTGATGTGGATTTTGGCAGCCCGGCTTTTAAACCATTGGAACAGCCGAAAGTGGCTATGTTGGTAGGACGTGGCGTAAGTATCCCGGAATCGGGTGAGATTTGGTTCTTGTTGGATAAGCGTTTTCAGATGCGTCCGGTATTGATAGAGAACCCGTCTTTGACAGGCAAGGACTTGAAGGCTTACAATGTTATCATTTTGGCTAATGGTGTTCCAAATCTAACTAAGGGTACCGAGACTGCCTTGAAGGAGTGGGTTGCTGCCGGAGGAGTGTTGATCGCTACCGGAAAGGCTAGCGCATGGGCTAGCAAACAAGGGCTTATCTCTTTAAAGACAAAGGAAACATTGCTTGAAAAGGCGGACAGCTTATCGGTTTATCGTTCTTTTGCGGATAAGGCGGAAGCAAAAGCCGGAAAGTTGATCAAAGGGGTAATTCTGAACTGTCATTTGGATAAGACGCATCCGCTAGCTTGGGGACTTGATCAAGATGAGATCGCTGTTATAAAAACGAATGATATCATTTTCCAGAAAGATAGGGATCCATATGTTTCGCCTTTATATTATACCAAGAAGCCCTTGTTGTCGGGATTCTTGTCGGCGGATAATGCGAACCTATTGAGAGAGGAGCCTGCTATAATGGTGAAACCTTATAGAAGCGGTAAGGTGATTGTTTTTGCTGATGATATGAATTTCCGTTCTTACTTCTTTGGAACTAGTAAGTTGTTCATGAATGCGTTGTTTTATAACAAATGTATGTAGTTGTCGGATGAGTACGCAACGAAATATATTGTGTCTCATGGCTCTTGTTTTATCAGGAGCCATGGAATTTGCCAATGCTTGCACGTCGGCTATCATTTCTGGCAAGGTAACACCTGACGGACGTCCGATTATGTGGAAAAATCGCGATGCGGAAAACTTGAAGAATTGTGTGCGGTCCCATTTATCTCGCTCGTTCCATAATCCTTTGATGGGTATCGACTTGAAAGATGGAAAACATAATAAGCCAGAGACTTCCGGTTGGTTTGCGGAGCAGGATTTTATCGCTCGTAGAAGTACCTCTTGCGCTGTGGCTATTCAAGGTGTACGACCGGACGAGGATGCTTCGTTCACTACGATGTGGACGGTTATCGGTTACCCACCGGTTACTCCTGCGGTTCCGGTTTGGTTGAAAGGCGCCGATAAGAAGTTGCCCAAGGCGTTAACTGTCGATCAAAATAAACATGCTCCGTTATGTGACGCGTCGAACATGCTTCGGGATAAGATTTACAGTTATCATCGGGGGACGAATACGGAAAGTTATTTCCATTGGGAATTACTTTTCAATCTAAGCGGCAATGGGTATATGCAGCAAACCGAGCAATTGGAGGAGGAGTTATTCGAACGTTTTTATTCCTCCATCGAAACGTGGCGATCAAGGTCGGTAATTCCCGAGGAATTAGTTTTCAATTTGTATGATGATTGTGATGCATTCCTTGATGAGAAGACACTGAGGTGAGTATCCAAAATATTCCTTTTCGCTATTCGCTTTGTAAGGCATTTACGGGATTACGGGATGCCGCTTTATAACTATGCTTGCTTACGGTCAGTAGCGTAACTATCAATACGATACCGCCGGACAGCAGGCATGTTCCTATGGATATGTCCACCCGATATACGAAATTCTCCAGCCAACAACTCAGCGAATACCACGTGATAGGAACGGCAATTGCGAAAGCGATCCCTACCCAGCCGATAAACCGACGATTTAATAGATACAAGATCTCCCCGGCCGTAGCCCCGTTTACCTTACGGATACCGATTTCTTTCGTACGCTGCCGGATGACATAGAGAGCCATGCCGAATAATCCGAAGGCGGTTAGCAGGAGACTGATGATCGAGTACATGATGAGCAAATGTGCCAGTTCGATTGTTTTTCGGTTAGATAACATAAATTCCTCGTATATATCTTGATATTCGAAAGGTACGTTGGGGTTGATCTTTTCCCATGTTTGTTGCAGTAAAGCTAGAGCCTCGGCTCTGTGCTCCTTTTTCAGTCGGATTTGGACGAGGTTATAGGGGGGAGTATGCGTTAGGTAGGTCAAGCTAGGGTAAACCTCTTGTCGTAAGGTTCCTGTATATAGATTCTCCACGATCCCTGCTATAATCGCTATCGGTTCTCCCTCCTTTTCCATCTTCCCGAATTCAGTGTCGTAAAGGCGGACAGGCTTACCCACGGGATTCTCGCCTTTGGGCACGAGCAAACGTGCGTACTGTTCGTTAATATAGACGGGTGTGCTGTATCGTTTTAGAGCCTCTCGTTCTGAGAGTCCTTGAAGAATGTTTATCTTCATAACCTTTAGGAAAGTACTATCGCCTTCGTATTGGCCTAGCGTATAATTTAGTTCGTTTCCGTTTTCGTCTTTCAAGACCATTGTCCGCAAGTTGAACTGTATGATCCCGCTTTTCGAAAGGCACATCTCTTCTATGGAAGGATAACGCCGGATCTCTTCAGAGAAGGTCTGTATATGGTTCCCACTCCAGTCGGCTATTTCGATGAGATCCCGGTAACGTTCACCGTTTGTCTGAGTGAGCGTTAGTTGCTGCCGTACGGTTAGCGTGGCGAATACCAGAGCTATTGAGATGGCGAATTGTAAGATGGAGAGCCCGCCTATGATTGTCCGCTTCCGGGTACCGGTGGTGAATGATTTATACTCGGAATGGGAAAGGGAGTTGATCTTATGGCTCATATATAATGAGGGGATAATGGATAGAGCTAGGATGAGTGTCACGATCACAGGTAAGACCTGTCCACTAAAGAAAAATCCCAAGGAGATACGTCCGGAAACGATCCGGTTGAAAGCCGGCAGGAAATCCAGTGTAAGTAACAAGGATAAAAAGAAAGCGATCAGCACGGTAAGGAAAGTATCCAAGAATAGCTGGCGATGGATTTGCCCAGCCGATGCTCCCATCACCTTCTGGGTGTAGATCATCCTTACCTGTTGCAAAATGCGGGAGAAACTTAGGTTGGCATAATTGAAACAGGCGATCACGAGGATTAGGATGGCCGAGAACAAACCAACGTACAGTAAGTCTTTCTGGTTTCGGTGGATATAGGGGATGTATTCTTGTGTATAGGTTTGCTCTTGGAAATAACTCTCTTGGAGGGTATAGAAATAATACTGTCCGGTTCCGTTGAAAGTAGGTACCTTATCATCCTTTAGTTTTTGAGTGAACGTATCGATGTTGAAGAGATCGTTTACCAGTAATAAGGTAGGGCCGCCATTGAATTGGGAGGTAGTACCTGCCAATGCGTTGAACTTCAAGAATGATTGAGGGTACTCTTTGATAACGGCGGCGACCTCGTAGGTAATCGTCTCGTTCTCATAAGCGTACTTTGCCAAGAAGGTTTTACCGATAGGATCCTCGTTCCCGAAGAATATCTTCGCTTGGTATTCGGTCAACGCAATTGCGTTTGGTTGGGTTAATGCCTTGTTTATATCTCCTGCCACTACCTTGTAAGGGAAAAAGCGAGGAAAGGAGGGATCTGCTCTGACGATCGAGATTGGGTTGAAGCGCTTTTCTCCTATCGTGATGGAGGCGGCATTCTCTATGTTCAGTCGTAAATAATCCTCAACTTCAGGGTATTGGTCTTTTAGCTGCACAGGGATCTTCCCTTTAATAAAAGATACTTTCTCTCCGGAGGTCAAGGGAGAGTCTTGTGCCATATAGATGATATGCGACTTATTGGGATTATGGGCTTCTATCCTAGATTCATAAATGACGTATGAGATCAGTAGGTTGGTACAAGTGATGCCTGCCGCCAGACTCAATAAGGAAATGACGGCGAACGTCTTGTTTCGCCACCAGCTACGGAATATAAGTTTTAGAGATATGGATTCCATGGTTTTATCTGTTTGTTGGTTCAAAGCTATCCGGTTGCGTGGAATATGGCAAATAAAATCGGAGGAAACGATCGTAAAGAACTGGATTTGTCTAAATATTGGACACTGAGACCCGGGAAAAGATCGTATCTTTGCGTACGAAAAAAAGAGGAGGCTTAATGCGTGATGCGAAGATTATAGTCGTAGATGACAATGAGGCGATATTGAGAAGTCTGCGGACGGTCTTGTCCCATGAGTTTAAGACGATCGTTACCGTATCATCTCCCGTATTATTGCCTGTCCTTTTGCGGAATGGAGATGTGGATTTGGTTTTACTGGATATGAACTTCGGCACTGGAAAGCAAGGCGGAGGGGAAGGACTTTTCTGGTTGGATCGTATCTTGGAGCTTAAGAATCCTCCGGCCGTTATCTTGATAACTGCTTTTGGGGATATCGAGTTGGCTGTATCTTCCCTTAAAAAGGGAGCCACGGACTTTATCGTGAAACCTTGGGATAACGAGAATTTGATTCAAGCACTTACCCACGTCTTGGAACGTCGTGCGGAATCAGATGAGAGAGAGATTTCCTCTGTGGCAGAATCTCTAGTCTCCCATCCTTGTACGTTGGAGGATATGGAGCGGCAGTTTATCGCCGAGGTATTGAAAGAAAAGAAAGGGAACCTGACGCTTGTGGCTCAACAATTGGATATTAGCCGCCAGACCCTTTATAATAAGATGCGGAAATACGGGTTGTAGATTATAAGGAGAGTAACCATGGTTAACCGGAATTTATACCTGAAGATTATAGGGAGCGTTTCCTTAATCGTACTTTTTGCGTTACTTGGATCTGTATTGTTGATAACCGGTATTTCTTATTTTTTATCCTTTGTATGTCTGTGTGTTATCCTGTTGATAACTCTGTTGCTAATCCAGTGGATAAACGGTACAAATCGTAAGATCGCTATTTTCTTCGAGTCGGTTCGTAATGGGAATACAACTTTGCGATACCCGGATAAAACGAATGATCCCTTTGTAAAGGACTTATATGCGGAAATGAATCGGATTATCCTCCTATTCAGTCAAAACCAGAATGAGATGGAAGAGAAGCGCTTGTATTACGAGAGCATCTTGCGGGTACTGACGCATGAGATTCGTAATTCGATTACGCCAATCCGTTCCTTATCTGCTGATCTGTTGAAATATTCCGATACATATACTCCGGAGCAATTACGGGAAGGTTTGGAGGTTATTCATGGGCAAGCGAAAAATCTATCCGCTTTCTTGGATTCCTACCATCGTCTGACGCATCTTCCGGAGCCGGAAAGAACCGAGGTGCCTATAACCTCTTTATTTCGGAAGATGGAACGGTTGTTGTGTGCCGAGGCGGGTAGCGACCGTATTCGTTTCTCCTCTGCGGAAGCTTTAACGGTACATGCGGACCAAAACTTGATTGTGCTGGCTCTGATTAACTTGATCCGTAACGCATTACAGGCGATAGAGGGGCAAGCGGATGCCATCGTCTCCGTAGAAGCCTTGGAGACAGATGGTAGGGTATATATAACTATAACAGATAATGGTCCCGGAATTTCTCCGAAACTGTTATCTGCTATTTTTACGCCTTTTTTCTCTACGAAGTCCGGTGGTAGCGGCATCGGTCTTAGTATCTCCCACCGCATAATGCGATTGCATGGCGGCGATTTAACCGTTGATTCCTTGCCTGGTGTCCGTACCGAGTTTCGTATGACGTTCTAGAATATGACTTTCTTGATTTTTTCAACAATCAAGTTGAAAGGCTCGGCTTTTACATGGCTGCATATTCTCACAACGTCTCGTTTTGTATAACCTCCTATTAATTGGCAAATAACGAAGTTTTTCTTTGTTAAGTTTTTTGTTAGCATAGAGTCTTCTAAAGGAAATGTATATTGTGGATTATAGTTTTTGGAAGATATCATAGCTAGGTAAAAGAAATCTTCAGCTGCTTGCAAATCATCGTTTGAGATGACAATAGCCATGTGAGGTTTGGTTATTCCATTAGGAAATAGATAATTGACTTCTACAACATCTCGTTGATGTATTTTCATTCGATGAGATATTTGGATATATATGCTGCCATGGATTGTCTGGAATGGGCTAGAAATAAATCTTTCTCATTCATAGGAATGAAAGGTTGGCTATCGCTTTTCCTTTGGTTGGAAATGTTGTGTTTAGCCATCTTGGGCGACGAAACATTTCTAGTTGGTCTGGTTTTTGTCGTTCTCATATCTTTTGTTTTTATGTTATTGGCAAATATACGTATTTATTTCAAAAGATCTCCTGTTTAAATGGAAAAAGAGATTATGGCTAAAGCTTATGGTATGACTATCGCTTTGGCCATAATCTCTTATAAGATTGTCTGATCAATACCCCAACTCAAACGGTTGTTCTACGGCAGGTACGCCTTCGGACATCCATTTAGGCATCTTCTCCTTTTTTAGGTAATGGTTGAAGAATTGGAACATGCGGCGTTGGAAATCGATGCGGTTTGCCATATGCATCGGCCAATGCGGTTCGCCTGTATAATTCAGTAACCAGCAAGGTTTACCTAACCGTTTCATGGCAACGAAATACTCGATACCTTGGTACCAAGGCACATGACCATCGGCATCGTTGTGCATGATCAATATTGGGGTCTGCACCTTATCCATCGTGAACAACGGCGAGTTTTCCAGATAACGAAGTGGAGAACTCCATGGCGTAGCTCCTAAACGGCTTTGTGTATGCTCGTATTGGAAAGAGCGGGCCATGCCGGAACCCCAACGGATACCGCCATAAGCGCTAAACATATTTACGACAGGCGCCCCAGACTCGATAGCGGAGAATAAATTCGTGCGAGTCGCTAAATAAGCTACTTGGTAACCTCCCCAGCTATGTCCTTGCGCACCGATCCCTTTTTCGTCGATATATCCTTTGGCGATCATCATGGTGATACCCGGCATCAAGCAGTTATAGCAGCTTTCTCCCGGATAACCATCTACATAGCGAATGTCCGGGTTGAAGATGACATATTCGTTGCTATTGTATAAGTGATAATCGATCGTAGAACGATGCGGTTCCGGCATACGGTAATTATATAAAGTCTCCGAATTCCGCTCGTAGAAGTTTACCATCATCGGGTACTTCTTGTTCGGATCAAAATTCGCCGGCTTATAAACGACACCTTCCAGTGGACGGCCGTCCAAGGAAACCCATGATACCAACTCGGCGGTACCCCAGATAAAACCTTCCTGCTGTTTGTCTCCATGCGTCAATTGCACGGATTTCTTGAACGCCAAGGTCGAATAGTGGATATCCGGGTATTGCTGGAAGGTTTCCATCGTATAGATCACGTCATCCGTATTCTTCGCCTTGTTGATAGATCGCAGCATATAATTGCCCGCCAGCAAAGTCTTCGGGGCGGCAGGAGCGGAGAGGCGTGCGTTGTAGAATCCGTATCCTTTTGTGGCCTCGTTGAATCCTTTTAATAATTGCGGTTTGCCGAGGTCGATAAAGCGAGCCTCTTTATCCAGTTGTTCCAAGCGGTAGGAAAGTTTCTCCTTCCTTCCGTTCACGGTCAGGTTGATCGGTGGGGTGGCCGCGGTCGGATCGAATTTCCAGATGTCGTAACGATCATAGATCAAGAGATTTTGATCATTCGCGGTCCAGCCGGCGGCTCCATGCGCATAAGGATAATCGGGAATGTCGTTCTCCTCGTCCCAAGCCGGGAAGCTTTCCGGAGTGGTTAGGCGATATTGCTTACCTTCCGCCAAGGCGATCGTGTACCAGCAGCTATCCGTCTCGCCATACCAATACGCATATTTACCTTGTGAGGAGAGGCGGAAACGGCCATAATCCGCTTGGGCGATTTGCTTGCGCTCCCCGTTATCCAACGATACGGTATAATAGTCGCTGCGTGTGCGGGCCTCCCACATGGAAGACAAAGAATAGGGACGGGAAGTGGAAAGGAGCGCCAAGGGTGCGTCACCCTCATTACCCAATTGGATATTCGGTAATTCCTCATTCGCCAATTGGAAGATAGAGCCGTTGCCCAGATTATAAACCGCTTGATAGCTTTTCTTTAAGTCTTTTTCCTTGTTATAATTCTGTACGGTATATTGTACGGGCTCATCCCAACTCCAAACCTGTACGTTCGGACGATTCTCGGCTAGTTGGGTCGTGTCTTTTTGCCTCGGCTCCGGTGAGGTACCGAAGAACAGACGGGAAGCGGATTTCGAGAATTGAAGCATCCCGTTCTCATTGATTACCCATTCAGCAGGGAAAGCCTTGTTTCCACGGGTGGCGATTTCTTTCGCGGGAGCGTTATGTTCGGATAGCCATAAGCTTAACGCTTTGTAAGAAGAATCTTTGTCGGCGCAATATAAGAAAGCCAGCCGTTCCCCTTTCTCGTCGAACGTGGTTTGTTTGAATACGCCTTTTCCCTCTTTGATGAGCGCCGGACTTCCTTTCTCTGGATTCAAGGTGAATATACCTGCTTCTCCTTCCGCCGCGCTCGTGTAATATAACATACCGCTTTTCTTGGCGAATTGGAAATCCGTTACGGTCGGGAACTGGAAGGTCTTGCTTCCATCCAGCGAACGGACGTACAAAGTGGAGTCCTTCCGGCCTCTTTGATAAGCGATCCAATCCGCCTCGTCCGCTAATTTGAAGGTTTTGAGGGAGTCTATCGTCTCCTTTTTACCGGCGACGGAATAGATTACCAAGGTGTTCATCGGCATCTTGTCCTCTTTCGTCTTCAATACTTTCAGGGAATCTACCGTGGACTTTCCGGGTGTTTGCGTGACAACCAGATAACCCGAGGAAGCGGAGAACGCGAACTTATCGGCCGGAGAAAAAGTGGCGGTCTCTTGCCCTTGGGCCGCATACAAATAAACGGTAGCGTCACCTTCCCAAGGTTCCATCTTGCAAGCTACCCATTTTCCGTTGTCCGAGATCTCCCGGTCCGTGATTCGTTGCCAAGTGACTAGGTCATCGATTGTCAAGCTTTTAGAGGCGTTTTGTGCGAAGGCCGGGGAAAGACTTCCCAGACATGCTACAAAAGCCAAGTACTTTAAGTGTCTCATCGTGGTTGTATATTGATTTTGAAGCAAAGATAATGGCTTTATCAGAATCTTTATTGCTTTTGACCGGAATTTGCTTCTGGAAAAACACGTACGTGTTTCCGAGAAAACATGTACGTGTTTTTTGTAAAAGTCGTACGTGTTTTCTGGATAAGGTAATGGCGTTTTTAATGTATTGATTATCAGTGTCCTTTTTGAGCGTTCTAATGATCGCAGTTATAAGCGGCTTACAATGGGCATTATAAAGGTGTTACAATGCCTATTGTAAAGACCTTATAATGGGCATTGTGGTGATAGGAAATTCCTTTGGTCAACGGTAGGAAAAAAGGTTTGTAAGTGGTTAGTTATTCACTTCCCAAGCCGTAAGTTATCCACTAGGTATAGCCGTTAGTTATTCACTCGACAAGCCGTTAGTTATTCACTTGGGAGACCCAAAACAGGGCAGTTTATATTGAATATGTTATTTATTGTAGGAAGATTTTTAGTAAGCCTTTATTCAATGTACGCACGTACATTATATTATATACATGAAAATGAACGGTGAAAACGATCGTTTAGATTAGTCTTTTGCAAAGGTACGCGTTTCTTTGACACTTGCAACCCTTCCTTGCTATTTTTTTTGCCCCTTATCGGCTTTCTTATCAATAGAATAGCCTATCCTTTACGAAACAACCGATTCGGCAGACGAACCTCTCTTTTTCCTCCTTTAAAAACGCAAGATCTAAACGATCGTTTAAACTAGTCGTTTCGGTATAGACGAAGGATGATTAAGGATTTGATAGATATTCAATTAACACTATTATTAATATTTAAATTTTCGATTTATGAACAGAAAGATTTCTACATTGTTTACGGCGGGTCTGCTGATGGCGGGTTCGTTGTGCGGTAGTGCTTGGGCGCAAAGTTCTATTCAGCAATTGGCTGGCTTTGTGAATGGACAGGGGACGTTTACCGCAACGCCTGCTACGGAATTGAAGGCTGGACACCAGTATGTATTTGTTAATGATCAGACGAATAATGAGGCTTATGGTCATGAGCTATCGGGTAGCACCATTACAGAGTCTACGATAGGATTATCTACGCCTCTTGCTGATAATGATGATGTTAAACAGTATGTTTGGACTGTTGGCATAACTGAATCTCCGAAAGGCTTCTTCTCTTACAATTTTACGAATGTTGAGACAGGAAAGCTTTTAAGGGTTAATGTCGGCTTTACGGCTATAGAGAAAAACACGAAAGTAGAGGATAAGAATACGAATAAGGATTTCGTATTTGATGGATCTTCTGTTTCTGCTCTTACGGGAGGTGCATATTCTGGCACGAATAACAATTTGTATATTTATTCATCTTCTACTCCTCTCAACGGCTTGAATTGGGGTAGTAATGTGTCAACAGTATCTACGACGATTGCGGCTCCGATCTTTTACGAGGTTAAGTCTGAGTTGTTGACGAATTCAGAGGAATTGAACGCATTGTACAATACATCTGGTTTCTCTTTCGTTTCTAAACGTCTTAAAGATCAAGGTGAAGAACCTATCGGTAACTTGTTTAACGACAAAATGGTGGTAGCTCGTTATTTGGCTCGCCCAATTACGATTGATGCTACACAATACCCGGGGTATTCAGGATCTTCTTCAGACTTGCAGATTCCTGCCGGTATGTACTTCTTTACGAAAAATGCTCCAGCTTTAGATAATAGTGACCAAGTGGTTAGGGACTATAATGCGTGGTTGAACGCTACGGTTTTGGTTGCAAGCTCTACAGAGACAATGGAGGGAACGAACGCCGGACGTGCGAATGGTGATGGTTTCTCTTTGGTAGAGAAGGAAATTGGTGACTTGAACCTGTATGTAGGAACAGGTGCGGCTTGGAAGACACAAGGTGACGAGATTTCTATCCATAACGCTTGTTTCCGTGTTCAAAAGAGTTACGTGGAATCTTATCCGTATGAGTTGAATCTGGATCGTTTCCGTTTCAGAATACAAGGTAGCAAGGCCGATCATAAGGATGCTCAAATCAAGTTGGAGATTTTGCAGCATAATGATAATTTCTACTTGACTACGATCTCTAACACTTCAGACAAGACGGATAAGTTCATCTTTAAGTTGGGCGTTGCCGGTACGAAGAAAGGTATCGAGTTGTTGAACAAGGAGGCTAAGGCAGCTGTTTATACGATCCGTGTATTGAGCGGTAAGCAAGGGGATGTGAAGAGCGTATATGGAAAATATTTGACTTCTGCGGTCGATAATGGTAGTTTTGAGCTTGTCGCAAAAGCGAAGGTGTTGTCACAGACAGAGACTCCGGCTTATCAATGGATGATTACAAGCGTGGATGATACTTATAAGATCACTTTCACGAATCGTGAGACAGGTGATCATTTCCTTACGACATTGTTCCCTAAAACAGATTTGGGTGAGAATGTATATGAGACAGCTGTTCCTTCAACTCGGGATATCACTCCTATCTATGTTGATGAGAATACCTACCGTGAGACTGCTTCGACTCAGACCGTAGAGTTTAAGCGTCTGTTAGTGGAGTTGACGAAAGTAGAAGAAGTTGATCCATACGCAGGTTTCTTGAACGTAGATGACCAGACTTTGGTAACAATGGCTTTCGCTCGCGACAACAACGTGACTTCCAATAAATGGTATACCGCTGTTACAAAAGACAATAATAGTAATGTCTACAAATTGAATGCTGATGGTAAGTTCGCCAACAGCGTATCCGATGCCGCTCAATGGCAATTGATCAAAGACGAGGCTCCGAAGACGATCATCGAGAGTAGCTTCGTTTACAATAGAGGTAACCACGTGACCGTACAGGCTAAGGGCGATAAAGGCTATGCTTATGCTTATCAATTGCGCTATATCAATGATGGTATAGAGACTAATGCCTATTTCCCGCAAGGTACAGGTACTAGTACCCATGTTAACGGTGCAGACGCTATGGCTACGGCAGATGCGGCTAAGTTCGTTATTAAACAAGCTGCTGATGGCTCTGTTTATTTGATTCCTGTATCAAGTACGAATGCGAATGTTACAACTGTATTTGGCAAGACTACGAAATCAGTAGTAGCTGTTAAGTATAACAATGACGAGTATGTGTATACAACTCCATCCGTAGTTTATGCATTGCCGGGTAATAATCAAGACATGACATTAAAGACTTACTTGATCGAGGAAGCTCCGGAAATCAGCTATCCCGCTAAGAATGGCCATATCTCATTGGTAAGCGAGTTAGGCAACTATATCTCCTTGAACGAGAACCAAGAGGGTATCGTAGTGAATAATGAGCAATACTCATTCTATTTGCGCGTAACCGATACGAAAGCGATCGTTCCTTCTTTCTATATCTCTAAGGGTACGGAAGATCCTAATAGAAGCTTGTTCTTGTTCAATCCGAAGGATTCTGTGGACTATTATGTAGCGGACGGCATGTACGACAAGAAATATGAATGGGCCGAAAAAGCTACTAAGGCTATCTTCAAGTCTGCTTCTATCGAGGCAAACAACGATACGATCTCTACGGTAGTAAAGGGTAAGGAAGTGAAAGTTGCTAAAAATGCTGACGACGAAGGCGTATTAGGCGGCTTGGATAACTTCAAGGTTCAGATTATCCAATGCGCTGACGATGAGGGTATGTATGTGATCCGTTCCGTTAAGGAGAAAGATCGTTACTTATATGGCCTCAACGACAAATTGGCTTGGGGTACTGATAAGAATAGCGCCATGAAGTTCACGATCACTGCTGGTGATCCTACTTCCAACGAGTCTGTAGCTGATGGCGCTGCCGGTGTTAAGGTAATAGGTGGCAATGGTATCGTAGAGATCCAAGGCGCAGCCGGTAAGAAGGTGGTTATCTCTAATATCTTAGGTAAGGTAGTAGCCGAGACTATTCTTGCTTCCGACAACGCTACGATCGCTGTTCCTGCTGGAATCATCGCAGTAGCCGTAGAAGGCGAGAACGCTGTTAAGACAATAGTTAAATAAAAATATAATGACGATATTAAGTTCCCGTGAGGGCCTCGGCCCAAGTATCCCGTGAGGGCGAACAAGCGGGAATGGATTAATATTAATACTAAAGTAATAAATTAAAGTTCATCCCTTAGTACTTCCGTGAGGAAGGAAAGCGGGAAAAGAATTAGCCCCGGTCGTTTATTCGATCGGGGCTTACTTTTGGGGAATCCACAGAAGAGAAAAAGACGGACTAATAAAAGACCGGCAACAAAGGTCACTAAAGTTTGCCGGGAGATTACACGAACAAGATTTCCGTATCCGGCAAGACAGCAGAGATATTTTCAATCGGATTGATGGAAATTTTAGCCGCATGTAACCATGCCAACTTTTGCTTTAATTTTTGCATCCAGACACTCATACGGGCTTTGTGTTCTTTTTCACCAGCAATGTCTAGTTCTATACAGGCAATAATGACTATCTTTTTCTGATTATCAAGTAGCAACTGATTAATCCGGGTAAAAAAATCCTCATCATTGGTCGAAAAACGAGCAGAATTAGTTACCGTGGCGATTGTGTCCCTAACTTTGACAGCAATCCTGCGCATTAATTCCTCGCCTTTTGCCTGAAGCACTTCCTGAGTCTCTGCATCGTGTGTATGCCCTCTGTAATTCTTTACTTCTACCAAAAACAACTGTCTGTTGTCATGAATACCTAAAAAGTCCACCGCTTTGGTAGGCTGCAAGGCATTGCTTACTTTTTTGTGCGCCAAATGTTCGTCGTACTTGACAACGTTCCATTTGGGAGATTGAAACTTGAAGTTTATGCCGCTTTCCTGAAAATTACTCATATTTGCTGATGAATTGTTGTTCCAAGTCGTAAAAGGCTGCATATTCCTCCAGAATCGGATTGCTCTGTATGCCTGCCAAGGTTTCGCTTTCCTCTACAATGATTCCCTTGCCTTCTTTTTTCAGCCCAAAGAATTTGACAGATACACCGGTGTGTTCTTTATACTCGGAATAAAGAGAAAGCGTATGTGTAAGCAAATAATCGTGTGTAGCGATGAAAATCTGCAAACCACATTCCTGAAGCACAAGGATGAACTTCGACACCACTTTGATAAGAGCCGGGTTCAAATTGGCTTCCGGCTCATCCCAGAACAGAATGGTGTTCGCATTAATTTCCCCATTCAGTATGAGGTATAAGATAGAGGCCAACTTGCGAAGACCTTCTGCCACCAAATGCGCTTCCATATTACCACTTTCCGTCTGTATATAGAAACGTCCGTTCATCTGCAGCACCTTGAACTGCAATTCCCGTTCCAACAACTCAACAGCCGGTCTCAACGGATTATCTTCAGACTCACGCAATACGGGGAGAGCCAATGCGTGTGCTAGATTGATGTAGGTCTGGTCGAATGAAATCTCACGCTTACTGCTCAAACCGATAAAACCCTCGAACAAAGAGAACATTTCACGAGGAGGGATGTAGATGAAATGACGGTCGTTCCACTTCTCGTCCGTTTCCAATTTCACAGTCGTCTTGGCTGCAGAGGAAAAGCTATATTGCAATACCTTGCTATCTATCGTAACCGCAATGTTCGCCCTACCGGAAGGTAGTCCTTTGCTGACCAAATTGCCGATGATGTCCGGCTTGAAATAATAGATCATATCTTCCGCCAAGATATACTCAAACTGCTCTTTGGAAGCAGAGTTCTTGCCGAGGAAGTCGTGACGTGCCTGCAAGGTGGCAGCCAAGCATTTAAGCACGTGTGTCTTGCCGGTACCATTCTTGCCGATGAGGACATTTACTCCTTCGGTGAAATCGAAACGATTGTTTGCAAAGCCCGTGAAATTAGTCAGTAATATGCTGTTAATCATTGAATATACCTCATTTTTAACTAAGTGTTCACAAAAGTAACTTAAAATTGGAAAGTAACAAAGTTGGATTCAAAAAAGTTACAGTTACCCAATGATGTATTCTATCCTCGGTAAACAAGATATAAGGACCACTACGTTTATCTCGTTGGCAAAGTAAGTTAACTTACTTGGGCATTTTAATTAGCTTACTTTGCCAACGAAGCTAGCTTACTTTGAAAGTAGGGTAATTCGGTATTAATGATTCGTCCCCTCGAATAAATCCTTTGAATTGTTGGATAAGCCATTCTTTAGCTTGAACTGGTTGAACGTATAGCTAAGGGTCAAGCCTATCAACGGGTAATCGGGCCGGATTCGTGTTTTGGAAATCAAGTTCGAGGAAGTGATCGTATTGACATAACGGGCCGTATTGAAGACATCCCGGAAAGAGAGGGTGGCCGTCAACTTCCGTTTGAAGAATTGTTGCCGTATCGCTAGGTTGACAAACCAGAACGACTGGGTTCTTCCTTGGGTGGTTACGGAAGGACCTACGAAATTGCCGTCAAGCTGTATCCTTGTGTATTTCCCGGCCGTGAAAGCGTTGTTCCAAGCGATCTCGTAATTGGTACTGGTCTCATTCTTTCCGTCCGTCTTATACTCGTTCTCTACCCGGTAGTGATAAAGGCTACCGTTTATTTGCGTATTCCACCAACTGGTGGCCTGCAAACTGCCCGATAGTTCTATTCCGGTGGAATAATCATGTCCCACGTTCGCCATGGAATCCAAGGTAACCCCGGCTTGGTAAGGAACCCGTAATCGTTCGATCTTGTCTTTGCGGGTTCGGTGGAATAGGGAGGCAGACAAGGCATTGTCGCCGGAAGTCAAGGAATAATTCAACTCGAAAGAATGAATGTACTCCGGGCGTATATCCGGGTTACCGATCTCGGCTGTATAGTAATCCTTGTAAGTGATGTATGGCTCCATGAAATAAAGCTCTGGTCGGGTCGTACGACGGCTGTAAGCGAATAGAAGCTTCTGATTTTGTGTGAGGTTATAACCGATATGGGCGGATGGGAACAACTCAAAACGCCTTTGTAGGCGGTTCGCCCAATCTTTGGAGCTACGTAATACTTGATGCGTATGTTCTCCCCGTAATCCTACTTGAAAATCAAAAGACCGGTAGCTATCCCCAACGATCGCATAAAGGGAGTTGATCCCTTGTTGGAAATAGAACGTGTTGTAAATATCGTCACGCCAGAAGAACTCTTTGGTATCCGGGTTCCAAAACTGCATACTATAATCGCCGTCTTCCGAGTATGAGAAATATTGATAACCCGCCTTGATTTGTCCGGTTTTGCTGTATGGAAATACATAATCGGCTTTCGCACGGACGGTCCAACGATGTTCGGCCTCCCACGCACGATGACCTTGCTGGCGTACGTTGTTTTTGTCGAACAGATCGCTTTGGAAATATTCCAGAGCGTCGCCTCCATATTTCAAGAAGAAGCTACCGCTAAGGTTATGCCCCTTATCATTGAACTTATGATCCACGGCCAGATTCCCTAGTCCGAAAGTCTCATGGATATCAAAGTCGTCAAGGCTCTTGAACTCTCCGTTCTCGAATTGCTCGCCATTAGCGGAACGTTCTTCCGTATATTCCAGATCTCCTTTTCGCTTGAGTCCGGCATATCCGCCTTCCGCGTTAATAGAAAAAGTCGTTTGTTTTTGCGTATAGCTCCAACCTCCGTTGAGAATATATGCGTAGCCGTTACTTTCACGGGGGCCATTGGAATAAGAAGTCGTTGTCGTATCGTTTACCAACGTCGTTTTCTCTTGGGTAAAATGACTTTTACGAAGTCGGTTTCCCACATAACCGCCTATACGCCATTGAGACGCCTTGTTTTGTCCGGTCAACAAGAAATCCAAGGTCCGGCTCCATACCGTATTCCCGCTTAGGTTGATTACTCCGCTCAGCCCTTCCCCGAAGTTCTTCTTGGTAATGACATTGATGATCCCGACATCACCCCCAGTATCATGTTGGGCGGACGGGGTGGTGATGATCTCTATATTCTGGATTTGTCCGGACGGGATCTGTTCCAAGGCTTGGGTCCCGGTAAATATACTGGGCTTTCCATCTACGTAGACCGTGAATCCGCTACTTCCCCGGAAGGTAACCTCTCCCTCGGCGTTCACCCGGATGGAAGGCGTGTTCTCTAGGATATCGACAGCGGTTCCTCCCGAGGAAAGCAGGTTGGAAGAAGCCTCGATGATCTTTTTATCCAGTTTATAGATGACTTGTTTCTTGTTGGCTACGACCTCCACTTCCTGTAAGCCTACCTCAAGCATTTGCATCGGGATAATACCCAGATCTTTGATTTGCTCTGTAAGGATAAACTCCTCTCCCATATAAACATCATATCCCAGAAAATGGATACGGATCGAATACGTTCCCGGTTTTACGGGCTGGATTAGAAAAGAACCGTTCGCTTCAGTCATAGCTTCTTCGACGATATGATCTCCATCATATAATACAACGTGAGCGTAGTCTAATGCCTTACGGGTGGTTTGATCGATTACGATTCCTTTAATACCCGGATTCGCATGGATAGATAGTAGTGCGCTAAGGAATACTAGCGATAGAAAAAGTTTTCTCATATTTTACATTCGTTTTAGAATTGATACCGCAAAGCTAGGGAAATAGGGAGGGAGCGGGCCGGACATATGTTTCATAATACCGTACAAATCGTTCAATCTTTCTGTTTTCTGTGATTTTCACCCACTTAATCTTTATATTTGGGGCATTAATCGGATGAATGGATGAGAATATACCTTTTACTGCTGTTTGTACTTATGGTAACGAGAACGCAAGCTACCAACGTTATTTTTGACCGGATAACAATGGATAGCGGGCTTTCTTCTTCCTCGGTGACCTCTATTTTGAAGGATCGTACCGGGTATGTCTGGGTCGGGACGACTGAAGGCTTGAACCGCTACGATGGATATACGTTTAAAGTATTCTTGCCCGTACCGGATTGTCCGGAAAGTATACAAAGCAGTTCTATCGATAAATTATTCGAGGATTCAGATGGAGGTATCTGGATCTTTTTTTCCTCGGGTGGGATTAGCCGTTATGACAGAGGTTCGGATACATTTTTGAATTTCACGAAAGAATGGCTTCGACAACAGTTACGTGTGTATGGTAGTCCTACTTGTTTCTCGGCCTCCGTTCCGGGACATATCTTTATAGGTACGGAGAACGGGATGTTGGAGTATGATGCTAAAGAGAAGAAATTGGTACGCCTTTCGCCGGCGGGTTCGGTAGTCTCGTCGTCTCCTGTGAATTGTTTGTATTCGGCGCCGGATCATTCGTTTTGGGTAGGGACTTTAGCTGGTTTTAGTTTGTATGACAAAGAAACAAACCACTTTCAAGATTATACGATACGGACAAATGACCGGGAGGATATCAATGCCGGCAATTTGAATGGCGTTAACGCGATCTATATCGACCGGTTTGATTATATGTGGTTAGGTACGGGACGTGAAGGGGCTTTTCGTTCGTTTGATATGGGAGAGCGAGAGATCTTCCAATCTGTCGGTCGTGAGGATACTCGGGTATATCAATTCTTGGAGACCGGTGATGGTGATTTCTGGATCGGACATAATAAGGGGGTAAGCTTGATTAGCCGGATGAACCGGCTTGCCTTGCGATGTGAGCATTTCTTTGACCGGCCGGAGGATCTGGAACCTACGGGAGAATGCCAAGTGCGATCCATCTTCGAGAGTAAGGACGGAACGGTCTGGTTTGATGATAGCCGTTTCAATCAAGGTCTTTTTTATTATTCTCCGAAGGAGAGGAAAATGGGACAGTTGAGGAACGTGCCGGAAGACGCACATTCTATCAGCAGTAACCAGATTACCTGTTTGTTTCTGGATGACTCGGATCATCTGTGGGCGGGGCATTCCACGTATGGGGTGAGCCATGCGGATTTAACACCTTCCTTGTTTCGATATACCTTGGGATACACGGAAAAAGAGAATCTGTCTTCTCTTCATATCCTAGCCGTTTATGAGGATTCGGACCTGAATCTTTGGGTTGCGACCTCTAGGGGATTAGATCGGATTAACCATAAGACTTCCCGGGTAGATATGCGTTTTACCTTCTCACCCCGAAAAAGTCCGTCCTCTTTATCCGGAAAGATTATAGGTTCTATCCGTGAGGATTCGGAGCGGAACCTATGGATCAGTTATCAAGACGCCAACCCGGACCGGTTGAATCTGGATGATTTCCGAATCCGCCCTTTTATACCGGATTACCAAGTCTCTTATGATTATCCGATCAACTCGTTGTCGGAGTTATGTAACTTATGCGTGAGCGAAGAATCTTGGTTTTGGGGAGGAGCGGATGAGGGGCGGCTTCGGGTGTGGGATACGAAGACGAGAGCACTTATCACGTATCGATATATACCGGGTGAGATGAATCCCCTTGCGTCGAATCATATTCATTGTCTGTTTGTGGACTCTTCCGGTTATTTGTGGATCGGTACGAATGCGGGGTTGGATCAATACGACAAGCGAACCGGGCGATTTGATCATTTCACGGTACAGGATGGCTTATCGGGAAATATCGTACGAGGAATCCGTGAAGGTGAGCCGGGCATCCTGTTTGTCAGCACGAATAAAGGGCTGAGTCGCTTGGATATACAAAACCGGCATATCGTTAATTATACGACGGCAAACGGTTTATTATCGAATGAGTTTATGGGTGGCGCTTGCTGTAAGCGCAAATCGGGTGAACTTGTATTTGGCAGTAATGAGGGGATCGTTTCTTTTGATCCCGTTCAGTTAACGGACGGTTTGAGAAAAATACCTGAGTCTTTGCAAATCACGAACCTCACGATCGGAGACTCACGTGAGAAGCAAGGTTTACAGGTGGGTTTTATCGCGTTCGATTATTCTCATCCCCGTAGTATCCGATACCGGTATCGTCTGGATGGATATGATACGGATTGGCGGGAGGTGGACGCCAGCGATCGTACGGCTATATATAACCGCCTACCACCGGGAAACTATGTGTTTCGGGTGGAAACTTCCGGCAATGGTTCCTATTGGAGCGCTCCCATTACCGAACCTGTCAGGATCTTTCCTCCTTGGTGGCGGACGTGGTGGTTTATTTTGCTGGTATTCGTGGTTGTATGCGTACTGTTGTATATCGCCTATAAGAGCCGGGTGCGCTGGTATCAGCTTCGCCAAGCCGAGTTGGAGCGTAAGATACAAGAACGTACACGGCTGTTGAAACAGGCCAAGCAAGAACTGGAGGAAAAAGATGCGTTGAAAACTCGTTTCTTTATGAATGTCTCTCATGAGCTTCGTACCCCTCTGACGATAATCAAGGGATTGACGGAGGATCTGGAACGGCATTCCGGTTCAGAAGAATCTTGTGGAGATAAAGAAACTTTGCGTACGATCTCCCGGAATACCAATCGCTTGATTCGGCATGTCAATGAATTACTGGATTTATCGGTATTGACCCGGGGAGTTCCTTCCCCGCATATTGTTTGTGCGGATCTCAGTCGATTCTTAAAGGAGATTTCGGAAACCTTTATTCCTTTGGCCGATTCCTATAAAATTGTGTTTACGTATTCGATTGCCCCGGATATCTCAATCGCTTATTTTGACAAGAATATCCTAGAGCAGGTTCTATATAATTTACTGTCGAACGCATTTAAGTATACGCCGGATGGTGGTTCGGTAAGCTTTTCCGCTTTATTGGAGCAAAGCTCATCCGATGCGGTCATGACTTTACGAATTACGGATAGTGGAATCGGCATTCCCCCCGAATCGTTACCGTATATTTTTGATCAATATTATAAGGGGGAATCGATAGCGTTTCGCCGCTCGGAGAGTTCGGGGATCGGCCTTGCGTACACAAAAGAGCTATTGGAGTTACATAAGGCAACCATTCAATGTGAGAGTGAATTGGGGAAAGGTTCTGTTTTTACGGTTGCCTTGCCTATATCGGAAGAGGCTTATCCTGAGGAGTGGTTGGAGTATTCGGAACCTAAAATGGAAGAGGCATCTTTGCGGGAATCAGTTCCATTGGAAGGAACAAACCCGGTCCCGGAGAATCTACGACAAACGCTTTTGTTTGTAGAGGATAATGAGGATCTATGTCGTTATTTGATGAATGCTTTTCAAACGGATTACCGGGTCGTGATAGCGAAAAACGGAAAGGTCGGCTTGGAGAAAGCCATGGAGATCCTACCGGACGTGATTGTCTCGGATGTAATGATGCCGGTCATGAATGGGATTGAATGTTGCGAGGCTTTGAAAACGGATGAACGGACGGCCCATATACCGGTTATCCTATTGACTGCTTTAGCGGAAGAACGTCAACAATTGGAAGGGTATGGAGCCGGAGCGGATGATTATCTGCCTAAACCGTTCAGTCTTGCTGTCCTAAAAGCGAAGATCAAGAATCTGCTCAAACGTAGTGAGCAACTAAAGTTATATTTCAGGGATCGGTTCGACTTGCGTACTCCGGAGCAAACCATCGCCGATCCGGATAAGGAATTTGTTTCGAAAGTGACAAGGGTCGTTCTGGCCCATTTGCAGGACCCGGAGTTTGATGTAGAGCTTTTCTGTTCCGAGATGGCGATGAGCCGTGCCAGCTTATTTAGGAAATTAAAGTCTACTACTGGTTGCTCCGCTTCCTCATTCACCCGTAATATACGTATAAAGCGTGCCGCCGAGTTATTGGGGCAGCACGCTTATTCGATCGGGGAGGTAGCTGCTCAGGTCGGCTTCTCCGATCCGAACTATTTTACCCGTTGCTTTAAAGAAATTTACGGGATCACTCCGAGTGAGTTTATTCAGACTTCACCGAGTTCACAGGATTCTCATTCGCCGCTTGCCAGTTCCGGAAAGTAACGGTACCGATCGTAACCGAGAGAATGATTAGGAAAGCTACGATGAAGACCCAAAGATGGAGTGGTGTTTTATAAGCGAAATTCTCTAGCCACTGTTGTGTTCCCATCCATGCTATTGGGATCGAGATGATGAAGCAAACGGAGACGATCCGGATATAAGTCTTGTTGAACATCAAAAGAATCTGTCCGGTAGTCGCTCCGTTGATCTTGCGGATACCGATCTCTTTCCGGCGGTATTGCGTCTCAAATAGCACGAGTCCGAATACACCTACGATAGAGATCAAGATCGCCATTATTCCGAATAGGGAGATTAGTTTACCCAGTGTTTGTTCTTTCTGATATAAATTGTTTAAGATGGTGTTGTAGAAAGAGATCTCGAAAGGGAAAGTCGGATCGATCTCTTTCAATGTTTCCCGGACGTGGGCGACAGCTTCCTGTAAATTCGTTTTCGAATTGAAGCGGATATAGGATACCAATTTAGGATTGGGTATATCGTTATTCAATGCGAATACGAAAGGCGAACTTGCGATCCGGCAAGAGTTAAACCGAAAATCCTTGCTGACTCCTAGAACCGTACGATCATTGAAACGATCTCCGGGATGTAAGTGGAAATCCCGCTCTGCCGCCGGATTGATGATATAATCACTTTGTGCCTTGTTTAAATCCTCCCGTGTAAAATCCCTTCCTTCCTCTACTTGGATATCCATGACGGAAAGGAAATTCTCGGAGGCATAGAATACCTTGAAGAATACATCCTTATCTTCATGACGGGCATATTCGAGATCGATCATGTCATCTTCTTTCGATAATTCGTAGACGGAGAAGGCCACATCCTCTATTCCCGGATAATCTTTAAGTTTCTGGATATATTGGGGCTTATGCTTGGCGTAGATCTCCGGTGTCAGGTTCACGATGGCTACTTGGTCTTTATTGAATCCTAGTTGCTCGCTAGAGGTCATGAAATGGTTCTGAAGTCCCATGAATAAGGTGACAATAATCAAGGCGATCGATACCGTGTATTGGAAACCGATCAGGGCGACACGTACTTTTTTCCCTTTGGGACTAAGACCGAAAGAGCCCTTTAGTACCAAGGCTGGCGCATAGGAGGTACTTCGTATAGCTGGATAAAGTCCCGCCAAGCAACCCGTCAAGATAGCGATCAGTGCAGTGAGAAGGATCAGGCCTTTGTATTGACTAAGACGTATATCCGCATCTACCCAATTAGCGATCGGTGTGTAAGACAAATCGTTTACGATGAATAAGGCGAGAATGTAGGATATCAAGCAGATCACGATCGATTCAATCAGTGAGATGGCTTGTAACTTATAGATGGAGCATCCTAATACCCGGTGCGTATTGATCGTTTTCAATCGTAGGGGAATCAACGAGGTTGTGAGATTGGTAAAATTGATTCCGGCGATGAATAAGATGAGGAAAGCGATACCCAGTAACACATAATTTGTCTCCCGGTGACCTTTCGGATTAAAGTCGAAAGTTGTATCATGCGTGTAATAAACTTCCTTTAAGGGGGTTAGACGTAATGCGATCTCTTGCGCTGAACCCATTTGGCTTTTAGCGAAATCGAAAGTCTTGTTGAAATGATCCAATACCTCCTCTTTATTTAGGGGATCGTCTAGCGTGACGTATATTTCGTTGGCATACATTTGCCAAGAACTTTTTAATAGATCCAGTTGGTCCATCGGGACGTAAATACGGTTTTGTACTGTAGTATTTCCCGGGAAATCCTTATAGACACCCCCAATAGTAAGTATCGTGGTACTTACAGGTTGCCAGCCACTACTGCCGGACATCCGGATACGTTTACCGATAGCGGATTGTTTGTCGAACAGCCTTTTGGCGACACTCTCCGGAATGAGTACGGAGCCGGGAATGGATAGGCATCCGACGGAACCTTCTTTCATGTGGAAATCAAAGACATCTGAGATATTGGGTAGACAAAGCTGGAAGTTTTCCTTAAATACTTTCGCTTCTCCTTGATCGTCTACCTCGTCGATTTGGCAATACCGTTCTCCTCCGTAGAATGGATAACGGTAGGAGTAATCCGTGATATGAGCGGATGAGTTAACAAAAGCATCGCTAAACATTAGGCAATGGATGGCGTTATGCTCGAATTCTCCGTGATTTGCCTCTAGCCGGAAGGTTCTGCCCGATTTACTGTGCATGGCATCGTAATTCATCTCGTAATCCACCTGCATTACTATCAGGAGGAAGGCGGCGAAAGCGATTGTCAAGCCGAAGAGGTTTAACACGACGGCGGTCTTAAACCGCTTGAATAGATAAAGTAAGTTTCGAATCATTAGTTTCATTGTAACAGGTTTTAAATATATTCATTTTTTAGAAAAGAAGCAAATAATGTGCCATCGATGTAACGTTCTGCTAATCATAAGATAATAGAAAAATGCTTAGAAACGATTGTGTGTGCCTTCGCACGGTGCACGTTCGCTTTCGCACGTTATTTGATTTTAATTCGTAAGTTTGCGGATGTTTTACATATAGAAAGATAATTCGGAAATATCAGCATGGAAACTTCAAATAAACTCTGTTATTGGTTCCTTTTTTATAAAGACCAACTGTTGCTTCAGAAAGAGAATGATACGTATACCATCCCTTATGGCGAGAATCCCCCAGTTCCGGTTTCTCATACGCTGGAGGTTGATTACCGGGATGGACTTCCCGCGCGTACGGCAGAATTAGATACTCCGGTGGAGGGGAATGACCGTTACGTACATATGGGGTTGCGTGCCTCTTGGGATTATATCTCGAGAGCGTGTTACGAGAAGGCGGGTAAGGCTTTTCAATTGCTTTATTGGGATAGCCATAGCCGTTTCTGCCCGGTATGTGGTACTCCTACCGTACAGACTACGTCGATCATGAAGCAATGTCCTTCTTGCAAACATGAGATTTATCCGACAATCTCAGCAGCGATGATCGTCTTGATCCGTAAGGAGGATTCGATTCTTTTGGTACATGCCCGTAATTTCCGGGGAACTTTCCATGGATTAGTGGCCGGATTCTTAGAAGTTGGCGAGACCTTGGAAGAGTGTGTGCGTCGGGAGGTCCGTGAGGAAACGGGTTTAGAGGTCGATAATATCACTTATTTCGGAAACCAACCCTGGCCTTATCCGAGTGGCTTGATGGTAGGCTTTGTAGCGGATTATGTAAGTGGGGAAATTAAGTTGCAGGATGAGGAACTAAGTTCTGGTGCCTTCTATACCAAAGATAACTTACCGGAGATCCCCCGTAAGTTGAGCTTGGCCCGTAAGCTAATCGATTGGTGGTTGGATCATCAATGAGGAGTCCTTTTTTGCGGCCTCTGCCTGTTGTCTTTCGAATTTCTTCCTTTTAGAGATGACATCCGGGGTAGGGAGGTTACCGTAGTTTTGCCAAGTTCCGTTGCGTTTTGCGTTGCGTTTATGGACATATGTTTTCCGGCTGGTCATCCTTCCTAGATCGAAGGTAGCTAGTGAGGTACGACCACTGGACGGAGTCCTTTTCAATTCATCTAAGATAGATTGATAGACAGGCAGTATCTTTTTATACGGTGGATTATGTTGCCAGAATACCGATGGCGGTAAATCCTTCAATGCTACTTTTCGGTGTGTCGTATCGTCTTGTTGGATATATTCTGAGAAATCTTTGGTGATAGGGATATTGCTGGGAGCGGCCAGTTGAGGTTTCCCCATCGGTTTTCCTGGTTCCGGGTTGAGGAAAGAACCGCTTTGGATTGCTTTTTGGAATTCAGGGTTCAATTTGATGGAATCTTTGCCTGCTAATACATCCTTTAGCCAGATCGAATCTTGCTCAGTCCATTGCGCATAGCCTAAGTGTATATTTATACAGACGAAAAATCCAATCAATAGTGGTCTCATGAATGCCTGAATTGTTAATTGTGTTCAAAGATAGTCTTCCTTCTTTCTCCTCGTTTTTTCTTTCGCTTAAATAGTCTTACCGTTTACTTAATCTTAACCCTCTTTGCGGACTATTAATTTAACAGTTCATCTGCGCACGATAATCGTTCGATTACGCACGCTTCTTCCATTGATTTAATACCTACCTTTGAGGCATCACAAACTAGTTCAGCGCTTATGAAAAAGGGAAAACTATTAATTATAGATGATAATGAGGACATTCTTTTTGCCCTTAATTTATTACTGGAGCCCTATATGGAACAAATAAGAGTGGCTACGCAACCGGAGCGCATCGATCATTTCATGCGGACTTTTATCCCGGATATTATCTTGTTGGATATGAACTTCAAACGGGATGCTATTAGTGGTCAGGAGGGTTTCTATTGGCTGGAGAAGATAAAGAAGATAGACCCGGACGTGGTAGTTCTTTTTATGACTGCCTATTCGGATACGGATAAGGCCGTGCGGGCGATTAAGGCGGGAGCTACCGACTTTATCCCGAAACCTTGGGAAAAGGAGAAATTACTCGCTACACTCTCTTCGGCATTGGAACTTCGGGAGAGTAGGGCGGAAGTGCGAAATTTAAAGAAACAAGTTGAGATTCTTAGTTCACCCGAGGATGCTGGCTTCGAGATCATCGGTGAAAGCGAACCGATGCAGGCTATTTTCGCTACGGTCGATAAATTAAAGAATACGGATGCCAATATATTAATCTTGGGGGAGAATGGAACCGGTAAAGATTTAGTTGCCCGCGCCTTATATCATCAATCTCCGCGTTCGGGGAATCTTTTCGTCGGGATCGATGTGGGCTCTATTCCGGAACAACTTTTCGAGAGTGAATTATTCGGCTATGAGAAAGGGGCTTTTACGGATGCCCGTAAGGAAAAGCCGGGACGAATGGAGGTAGCTTCCGGTGGCACCTTGTTCTTGGATGAGATCGGGAACTTAAGCCTTTCCATGCAAGCGAAACTGTTGACCGCTTTGGAAAAACGACAGATAACCCGTTTGGGAGCAACGCAACCCATACCGATTGATATCCGGTTGATCTGCGCAACGAACGTGAATATCCATCATCTTGTGGCAGAAGGTACTTTCCGGCAAGATCTTTTATATCGTATTAATACGATCGAGTTACATATTCCTCCCTTGAGGGAACGAGGAAATGACGTGATCTTATTGGCTGAACATTTCTTGTCGAAGTATGCTCGTAAATATAAGAAAGACTTGAAGGGCATTAACAGGGATGGGAAGAATAAGCTACATAATTATGCTTGGCCCGGTAATGTACGTGAACTGCAACATGCGATTGAACGGGCGGTTATCTTGTCTGAAAGTAATTGGCTAAGGCCGGAAGACTTTATTCTGCGTTCTGTCCCGCTTAGGGATAAGGAACCATCCGATGAGTTAAATTTGACGGTATTGGAGAAAGAAGCGATCGAACGTGCCTTACGTCGTGCCGAGGGGAATATCACTCGTGCCGCCGAGCTTCTAGGGATTACCCGCTTTACCTTGTATCGTAAATTGGAGAAATTTGGCTTATGATACGTTACTTGTTGTTCGCTCGTATTTTGGGGATCGTGGTCTTGTCTTTTACTGCCTCATTCTTAGTGCTGAAAGGGTTTTTGTTTATTCCCGCGCTGTTCGGATTTTGTATTCTTGCGCTTTCGGTTTTCTTATATAAGGATCAGCAAAAGACTGTTAAGCGGATGGAATACCTGATAGAGAGTATTCATTACGGGGATCTGAGCCTGTTTTATCCTTCCGATTCAATGACGGAAGACGAAAAGGCTTTGGCCTCTTCTATGAACGCTGCCTTGGAGGCTTTGCGGAGTCGATTGTATAGTTCGGTGGTCGCTGAGGCGGAAACTGAGGCATGGCAGAAACTTATCCGGGTATTGACGCATGAGATCATGAACTCGATCGCTCCGGTAATCTCTTTATCGGAGACGGTAGCCGAGCGTGCGACGATAAATGGCATGAATGAGAAAGACTACGCTATTATGGTACAAGCCATGCAAACGATCCACCGAAGAAGTAAGGGGTTATTGGATTTTGTCGAGAATTATCGGAAATTAACCCGTCTGCCTTTACCTACTTTACGAAACTTCTCGGTTTCGGCTCTCTTTGACGATATCCGGCTTCTATTCCCGGAGAAATCCGATATCCTCTTCTTTCATGTAAAGCCGGAAGACTTGAATTTATATGCGGACCGGATCATGGTGGAACAAGTATTAATTAATCTATTGAAAAATGCGATAGAGGCTTGTGAAGAGTCCTTATCTCCTCAAATAGTCGTGGAGGCTGTCCAAAAAGCCGGCATGGTTATTATTTCGGTGATTGATAATGGTAGCGGAATTGTTCCCGAGGCGATCGACAAGGTCTTCGTGCCTTTCTTCACGACTAAATCTAAAGGTTCCGGTATCGGATTAAGTCTTTGCCGGCAGATCATGAACCGTCATGGAGGAAGTATTAGTCTCGACTCTCAAGTAGAGAAGGGTTCCTCTTTCGTCTTGCGTTTTCCGATTGTTACCAAACGGATTCTATAAATAAGTATTAATACATGCGATTAGCTTATCCGGCTTGATCGGTTTAGCGATGTAAGAGGAGAATCCACTTTGTTTTACCCGTTCCTCATCCTCCGCGAAGGCGAAAGCCGTTACGGCGATGATAGGAATGGACTGGTTCTTTTCCCGAATTACCCGTGTAGCCTCATAGCCGTCTACGATCGGCATTTTTAGGTCCATTAGGATTAAGTCCGGTTGATATTTATTGAATAAATCGATCGCTTGTTCCCCGTTCCATGCGTGTATAAGGTTATAATCTTTCAACATGGCTTGGAATAAAGTATAGTTGCTTTCGTTATCTTCCGCTATTAATAGGGTTGCAGATTTGGATGACTGGCTCTTCTGTACATTCTCGGTCTTTGGTTTCTCATGCGGGACTTCCTGCATCTCTAGTATCGAATAGGGCAACGTAAACCAGAATGTAGAACCTTTTCCTTGCTCTGATTCCACCCCTATATCTCCACCCAGACGCTTGATAATCATCTGGCAAATCGATAATCCCAGCCCCGTTCCTTGCACAAAGCTATTTAACTTAACGAAACGGGTGAAAACTTGACCGATCTTATCCTTGGCGATACCGCATCCTGTATCTTTTACATAGAAATACAACTCATCATCTCTATGGCGGTAGCCAAACAGGATGCTACCTTGAGTCGTGAATTTGATGGCGTTGTTGATAAAGTTCGTAATGACTTGGGAGACCCGGTTACGGTCGGTGCGTAAGATACAATTCGGGATCTTCTCGACAAAGCATACCTGCACACCATCTTGCGCCTTCAAACGGGAAGACTGCTCGATATCGGAGAATAGTTGATTGACATCTACGTCTGAATCCACGAATTCTAGCGTACCCGCCTCTATCTTGGCTAGATCGAGAATATCATTGATCAATTGCAATAGCAGGTCGTTGTTGCTATTAATGATATTGATATATTCCTCTTTATCCTCCATATTCTCGGTTACGGCCAATAATCCGGAGAAACCGACGATCGCATTCAATGGCGTTCGAATCTCATGACTCATATTCGCCAAGAACGCGGATTTCAAACGATCGGACTCTTCCGCTTTCTCTTTCGCTTTCCTCAGTTCGTTCTCCGCCTGTTTTTGTTTTGTCACATCTTCTTTCTTGAAAATAACCCCGATAAGGTTGTCGTGCTCGTCTAATACAGGGTTCGCCAAAATATGAAGATACTTTCCATCGCCGAACTCATTCGTGATATCGACCTGCTTTTTGGTTTCCATGGCCTTTGCGACCGTGCAACGGGTACAATAAGGCTTTACTCCGTTCTTGACCAAGAAGCAATTAGCCGGACCGAATTCAGGGATACAGTCATGGAACTCTACCTCATTTCTCCATTTTACGGTATAATCCGGCTTGATGAAATAGATGGAAGCTTGGATATTATTCATGATTAGTATATTATCCTTCTGTAGATCCAATAACTTATCTTTCAGTTTATTGGTCCGGATAAAGAAGATTAATATCATAATCAGGAAAATAAATAATACGGTGATTACGCTTAGCAAGATCTCGAACCTGTATTTGGAGAATAGGCTCGGGTCCTCGTTGATAATAGTAGCGTCGTGGGGCAATGACAATCTGCTGATATCAAAAGCCTTGATCTTTGAAGCGTCGAACATATATCCATTGGGAATGATTTGTGGATGGATATCTTTAGGGGCGATTTTCTTCTCCAATATACTTAAAGCCTCTTTCGCCAAATCGGAACCTATAGGCCTGTATTTGGGACTGAAACCTCCGATGGCCCAGTGCCCTATGCCGACGGATGCCAATGTGAATGTCGGGATTCTGGGATTGGCGGTCATCATGGTATACGTGGCATTTCCAACATAATACCCGTCGTTCACGTCTACACGCCATGTACCAATCAATATCACGGTCTGATCCGGCAGGTTCTTGATTTGCTCAACAATGGTGTAGATATTATTCTTTCTTCCATCCAGTAATATCAAGTTCAGATCCTTGATATTTTCCATTTCCTTTTTTACCAAGGTCTGCATAGCTAAACCACCGTAGGTATTATCGGTGATTAATGCTATATTTTGAGTTTGGGGATATAGCTTACGTATTAACCGGATATTTTCTTTTACGTCATAAGAATACAAGAACCCGCCAAGGTGTAAACCTTTATCTACGTACTCTTGGATATCGATGTATTTCGGTTCCCATTCAGCGACATTTAAATCCGAGTCGGGTAATAAGATCGCATTCTTACTGATCATACCGCATAAAACCGGTATATTAGGCTTGTATTCTTGGGAGATATAAGAAGCCCATGCCTCTTGACCTAAGATAATGATAAGCTGAGGGGTGTTATTTTCCTTATATTTATCCAATATACCTCTCATCTTACCGTCCCATAAGGGGGCTTCCGGGAGGCTCTTACAGTTCATGTTCTCGATAACCACCGGCGAGATACCACCTCCCCGCTTATATTCCTCCATAAACTCGGAAATATTGGCGGTCGTATTACGTGTATCGGGATTGTAGGAGCTAATGATTAAAATAGGGCCTGCATTATCTGTAGCGTATAAGTGGAAAGAAAAGACCAGACTTAACACGATAAAGAGTACGAATCGTATGTAGTATTTTAATAATGTCATTCTTTACCTACCTATTCATGTGCTTATTTGCGATTAAAGTACTATTTTTTGTTCATACAGTCCACAAAAATAGAAAAGATTTATGATTAATTGCTGAAATTCAAAATAAAAAGAATCTATTACGCCTAAAATCTATAACTCGATCATCACTCCGATACTTGGGAGAAGCGTTCCTGTAAGACGTTCTATCGGTCTTAATTCGTACCGTTGTTCATATATGGGAGCTTCCGGGTTGATAATTTTACCCGTTTTGATATATACGTCTTGCTCTTTGTATTTGGAATTCAATATGTTTTGGATGTCGATATAGGCTCCAAGCATGATCTTTTTGAAGTAAAATGTTTTATCGATACGGATATCTAACTGCGTGAATGGCTTGAGCCGTTCGCTGTTAAACCGGCTGTAATCATAGTATAGCCCGCTATTAGCGTCCCAAGCTTCTACATAACTACTCTTTTCTACATCGTAAGGCGTATAGGGAGCGCCTCCTACTACCCGGAACTTGGCGCCTACGTCCCAGTTCTTGGGTAAAGAATAAGTCCCGCTAAACGTGAACAGATGCTTATTGTCCCAAGCCGAGGGAAGATAAGTGTCCATATTTCTCCCATCCTTGAATTCGCTTCTTACCAAAGTGTAGGATGCGATGAAAGTAAGCCCTTTATAATTATACCAACGTCCCATGATCTCAAGCCCATAAGCTCGCCCTGTAGCGGTAGACGATACGGCCTCATTTCCCAAGACACCATAGTCTGTACCTTTCGACGCGAGTGGGATACTGTCGAGTATGGACATCGGATAACGATCATAATGTTTATAGAATCCTTCGGCCGTGAATTTCAAGTATGAGGTAGGACGGTATTCCAAGCCTAATCCGGCTTGGTCGCTTCGGATATAGCTTAAATGATTTGTCCGGTTTACATAATTACCTTCATTATCCTTGAATCCCAATGTCGTATAAGGAGGAAGCTCGTAGTAGCGTCCGATATTCGCGTTTATATAAAGCGGATCGGACAAGCGGTAGGATAAGGATAGGCGAGGAGATAACTGATCTAACAAATTATTCATATCCGAGGAATAATTGTTTGCGTCCGCACGAACACCTAAAGAGGCGGTAAACCGCTCGTTATAACTCTCATAAATAGCCGTGGCATAGATACCCCACTTCCATATGCCAAGGTCTGTTTGATATACGATGGTACGGGGGATAGAGGTAAATTGCTTTTGATAGGTGTCATTCGTGTATTGGGCGTATTCGATGTTTCCTCCGACATTCAATTGAATGAATGGTAAGCGGAACGTGTTTTCCGTTCGGAACTTATTCTCGATCTCATCCGAACGGTAATTTAAGGAGAGATTCTCTTCCTTGCTTTCGTCATTGTCTTTGTATTTAATATTCTTATTGTTGGTCTGGCTACGGCTGATAATGACCGAGTAGAGATTTTTACCGGCGTAGTGTTTATAAACCGCTCCAAGGGTATACGTTTTTTGTTTTACGACCGGCAAGTAAGAGAGGATATATTGGTTTTTCTCGCTCATGTCTTTCATTCCTGTATTCAGCTTCATATCATCGATCGCCCCTAATCCGAGAACTGTAAGCTCATTCTTGGGGTTGAAGGAGTGCTTAATCTTGAATTGGGCATCCGTGAAAGTAGGTAAGAACGGCAAGCCGATCATATCGAAAAGGAATTGAAGGTAAGAGCGACGAACAGACACTTGGTAAGTGGTCTTTTTTCCTAGCGGTCCATTAGCGGACACACCGATATCTGAGGCTCCTAGGACTCCTCGCAATGAGAATTTCTCCTTATTCCCATCTTGTAGTTTAAAATCCAATACCGAACTTAAAGTGTTCCCTTTGGATGCGGGGAATGCGGCCGAATAAAAGTT
Organism: Parabacteroides sp. KHUB-02; assembly: GCF_056640955.1. Classification (NCBI taxonomy): domain Bacteria; kingdom Pseudomonadati; phylum Bacteroidota; class Bacteroidia; order Bacteroidales; family Tannerellaceae; genus Parabacteroides; species Parabacteroides sp. KHUB-02. The sequence continues at coordinate 4,408,062 of NZ_JBWQEV010000001.1, forward strand.
GACCTCCCGGATAAAATCGGGATTGATAATACCGACCGGACCTCCGGAGGCTCCTTGGGTAGAGAAATGGTTGATATTCGGTATCTCTACGCCATCCAAAAAGAAACGGTTTTCCGAGGGACCTCCTCCTCTTACCATCAAGTCGTTACGAAACGCTGCCGTAGACGCTACTCCCGGAAAGGTTTGTACTACCCGGGAGATATCCCGGTTTCCTCCCGCGCTTTTCTCTATCTCCTTGAAACCGATTACACGAAGTCCTAGCGGACTTTCGGCGGTTTTACGGAACGGAGAGGCTACTACGCTAACCTCTTGCAGATTCTGGCTGGCTTCCTCTAGCTCGATCGGGAAGAATATATCTTTATTCGCTAGTCTGAATTCGGCGGTAACGAATGGCTTATATCCCAGAAAGGAGGATTGGAGACGATAGCTTCCGGGTGATATGCCGGATATCTCGAATAATCCGGTGGAATCGGTGACCGCCCCTTGCGTCGTGTTCCATACCACTACGTTAGCGAAAGGTATCGGCTGTCCGCTCGATGCGTCTTTTACAACTCCCTTGATAGAGAAGGAGCGCTGTTGACCGATAGCGGCTTGTATGGTACATAATAAGAATAGTAAGAAGTAAAGATGGCGTCTATCCATATCTTATATCATATTTATAGCGGTAAAGATAAGTATTATTCTGATTCGTATGTATTATCTTTGCATACATATGGAGAAAGAATTACAGATAACGGCGGATGGAAGCCATACGCTATATATTCCGGCGATGGATGAACATTATCATTCCGTGAACGGGGCCCTGCAGGAATCAAGACATATATTTATAGAGGCGGGATTGCATGCGCTTGAAAAAGACTTTATCCGAATCGTGGAGATTGGCTTCGGTACAGGGCTGAACGCCTTCTTGACATTGAAGGATGTCGAGCTATCTCAAGCACATCATATTGATTATCATACAGTGGAGTTATACCCGCTTCCTTTAGATACGATTCGTGCCTTGAATTATGGGGAGCTGATCTGGCCGGAGAGAAAAGAGTTATTCTTAGCCTTGCATGAGGCGGAGTGGAATACTCCCGTTTCAATCTCAGAGCGCTTTACACTTCATAAAATAGAAGGAAATAGTAACGCCTGTGAACTACCGGATGATATCGATTTGATCTATTTCGACGCATTTGCGCCCGAGAAACAACCGGAGATGTGGAATCAGGAAATCTATAATCGTTTGTATGCTCATACCGCACCGGGCGGAGTGATCGTAACCTATTGCGCAAAAGGAGAGGTACGCAGAGGTATGCAAGCGGCTGGTTTTGAGATGAGCCGTCTTCCCGGTCCTCCGGGCAAGCGACATATACTTAGGGGTAAAAATTGAGAATTGAAAGTTACAGAGCGTATTCCTCGGTATTTTCAATTCTCAATTCTCAACTTTCAATTATTTAAGCATTGCCTCGATCTTTTCTACGAACTTATCCTTAGCCGTAGCGCCTACTACTTTATCAACCATCTTACCGTCTTTGAAGAAAAGAACGGTAGGGATGTTGCGGATACCGAATTGTCCGACTACATCGTCATTCTCGTCAACGTTCATTTTACCGATCGTCACACGACCTTCGTATTCGGTTGCCAACTCATCAATGATAGGAGATACCATGCGGCAAGGGCCACACCACTCTGCCCAAAAGTCAAGAACCATGGGCTTTCCGGAGTTAACCAACTCCTCGAAATTAGCGTCTGTAATTTGTAGTGCCATTTTGAATTACGTATTATTTAATTATGAATTATAATCTAATGATTGTTATGACGCCAAAAGTACAAATTCTTTCAGCGTCGTACAACTTTAACCATTAATTTTAAAATCGATATTCTCGTTCTCCTGTAAAAAGTCTACCAGCTCACGGGTCACGTTTAAGCGGATATTTTGGGAGAAGAGATTTAGGGAAATATTATGTTCCCCATCGACAACCTTAAAATATAACAGGCTATGGCCCGGATTGTTCTTGATCAATACCGAAAGCTCATTGATTGTCGGCTCGTCCAAATCATGGATCGGGACCGTGATACTGATTTTCTCGATCAGCTTGTCTTTCTCGTCTTGCAAAAGGTTGACGGTACCAATCTTGAAGTCCAGTTTATTGGGGTCCCAGCGGCTAGGCTCTACACGGGCTGTGATCAAGAGATACATCCCTATTTTACCATACTTGCTGTATTCGATATAATCCTGTCCGAAAAGAGGGATCTCGCCACTACCCGTGAAATCCTCGATCTTCAAGATACCGTAAGGCTTTCCGTTCTTGGTCATTCCTTCCCGGAAACCGGTGACGATACCACCTAATAAAACCTCCCGGCCTTGTAAGGTTTCCCGCTCGTTAAGTTCTATCATGCCGGTATTGCATACATATTTTAATATGATACGGTATTCATCCAATGGGTGGGCGGATAGGTAAATACCGACCAACTCCTTCTCTTTATTTAGGCGTTCGAGATCGCTCCAACGTTCGCATTGCGGGATCTCCGGTTTAGCGATGGCGATCAAGGCGTCTCCACCGAATAAAGAGTTGACTGCCGTGCTCTTATCCATCTGGTATTTGTTACCATAGCGAACCAAGGTATCCAAGAACAATTCTCCTTTTCCACTGTCGGTGAAGAACTGTTCACGCTGGATACCGAAGTTATCGAACGCTCCGGCCAAAGCCATGGACTCTATGTTTTTCTTATTGCAAGCGGTCAAGTTCACCCGTTCTACGAAATCGAAGATACTCTTGTACGGGCCGTTCTTCTTGCGTTCCTCTATGATATTTTGTACGGCTGACTCACCTACGCCTTTCACGGCACCTAGCCCGAAGCGGATGTTCTTGTTCTTATCTACGCTGAACTTCAAGATAGACTCGTTCACGTCCGGTCCCAATACTTGAATACCCATCGCTTTACATTCATCCATGAACTTCGTGATATCCGTGATATTGGATAAGCTTCGGCTCAAGACGGCGGCCATATACTCGGACGGGAAGTTCGCTTTCAAGTAAGCGGTCTGATAAGCCACCCATGAGTAACAAGTAGCGTGACTCTTATTGAATGCGTATGAGGCGAACTTCTCCCAGTCGGACCAGATCTTGTTTAAAGTTTCCTCTTTATAGCCGTTGGCTTGACCACCGGCCATAAATTTAGACTTCAAATGGTTCATCTTCTCGATCAACTTCTTACCCATCGCCTTACGTAAGGCATCACTCTCACCACGCGTGAAGTTAGCGAGCAAACGGGATAGAAGCATGACCTGCTCTTGATAGACCGTAATACCGTATGTATCTTTCAGGTAGCGTTCCATGACGGGAATGTCGTACTTGATCTCTTCCTTACCCTGTTTACGGGCGATAAAAGAAGGGATGTAATCCATTGGACCCGGGCGATACAGGGCGTTCATGGCGATCAAGTCCTCGAATTTAGAAGGTTGCAACTCCTTCAAATACTTTTGCATACCGGCGGACTCGAACTGGAATGTACCGGTTGTCTTTCCGTCGCAATACAATTTATAAGTCTTGGGGTCCTCCAGACTGATATGGTCGATATCCAGATCATGTCCGGTAGTCAGTTTCACGTTCTCGATCGCTTCCTTGATGATGGACAAGGTCTTCAAGCCCAAGAAGTCCATCTTGATCAATCCGGTTTCCTCGATCACGGAACCCTCGTATTGGGTAACCAGCATCTCCTCGCCGGTATCCTTGTCTTTCGCCGTACTGACAGGTACGACATCCGATATATCATAACGTCCGATAATGACACCGCAGGCGTGTACACCCGTGTTACGGACGTTGCCTTCCAGCATCTGGGCGTATTTCAAGGTATCCCGTGCCAGCGGATCATTTCCGTTAGCCGCCTCTTTTAGTTCCGGCACATACTTGATGGCGTCACCCAATTTGAACTTCTTCATGTCGGGGATCTTATCCGGAACCAATTTGGCTAACCGGTTCGATTCGGATAACGGTAATTTCTGTACCCGGGCGACATCCTTGATAGCGGACTTGGTAGCCATTGTACCATAAGTAATGATATGAGCCACACGCTCGGCACCGTATTTCTCCGTTACCCAGCGTAAGACCTCGCCACGGCCATCATCATCGAAGTCGGTATCGATATCGGGGAGGGAGATACGGTCCGGATTCAAGAAACGCTCGAACAGGAGGTCATATTTGATCGGGTCGATCTTGGTGATCCCTAAGCAATAAGCTACGGCAGATCCGGCGGCCGAACCACGTCCCGGTCCTACGGATACACCGAGTTCCTCACGAGCGGCACGGATGAAATCTTGCACGATCAAGAAGTAGCCGGGGAAACCCATGGTCTTCATGATATGTAACTCGAAGTTCAGACGCTCCTTTACTTCATCGTTCAAGGGGTCTCCGTAAAGCTCCTTGGCTCCGTCGTATGTCAATTTCGCCAAATAGTCGGCTTCCAGCTTGATGCGGTATAGTTTGTCGTATCCACCTAATTTCTTGATTTTGGAGTGCGCCTCTTCCTCGCTTAATACGACATTACCGTTCTCGTCTCGGGTGAATTCCTCAAATAAATCATGCTCTGTCAATTTCTGACGGTAGGACTCCTCGGTACCGAACTCCTCGGGAATGGCGAAAGTCGGCATGATAGGACCGCTGTCGATGGAGTAGAATTCTATTTTGTCGGCTATCTCGAGCGTATTACTCAAAGCTTCGGGGATATCGGCGAAGATGGTGTTCATCTCGGCGGTTGTCTTCATCCATTCTTGCTTGGAGTAGCGCATACGCTTGGGGTCGTCCAAGTCTTTGCCGGTACTAAGGCAGATCAGGCGGTCGTGAGCCTCAGCGTCGTCGGCATTGACGAAATGGACGTCGTTGGTGGCGATTAGCTTGATATTATGTTTGTGAGCAAGTTCGATCAGTACCTTGTTCACCTCTTGTTGATGCGGGAAAATCGTGCAATCGGCGTTGGGGTCGTGTGTCTCGTGCCGTTGCATCTCAAGGTAATAGTCTTCTCCGAATAAGTTTTTGAACCATTTGATAGACTCCTCGGCCTTATCAATTCGTCCGTGCATGATATGCTGTGGAATCTCTCCACCTAAACAGGCGGAGCAGATGATCAGATCCTCATGATATTTCTCCAACAATTCCTTGTCAATGCGCGGACGTCCGTAGAATCCTTCCGTCCATGAGAGGGATACCATCTTGATCAGGTTCTTGTATCCGTTCTTATTTTTGGCCAGAACGATCAAGTGCCAGCCGCTACGGTCGTCTTGCGAGGCCAGCTTGCTATGCCTTCCGTTGCGAGCGCAATAACATTCGCACCCGATGATCGGCTTGAAGATGGAAGCTTTCGCTTCGGCGATTTGTTTTTGTAGTTCCGTTATCCTTTGTTGTTCCTCATCGGTTGGCGCATCCTTGGCCAGCAGCGGTTTTAGTTCTTTCTCGGAGTCCTTGATGATCCCGAGAGGTTTACTGTTCTTTTTGCTAACCTTATTGAAAAACTCCTTGATACCGAACATAACGCCATGGTCTGTTACGGCGATCGCACGCATTCCGTCTTTGTACGCTTTGTCGATCAATGCGTCGATGGATGCCTGTCCGTCCAGCAAGGAATACTGGGTATGTACGTGTAAATGAATAAACGGTTCCATATATATTAAAGTATAGTCTCTTATCTCTTTTAAGATGCGAGTGTAAAGGTAGGAAATATTTTGATATAGGGTATATCAATCTTTCCTTTGGCCCTTTATCTCTGTCATCCTATGTGAAAAAATAGGTATTCCAAAAATCTTTTTTTTCATTTGGCATGCATCTATGGTTCTGATAACTTCCTGTTTACTCTTTTGGTTTTTATTCTGTTGGTATTCAATATCAAGTATAGCCTGTATTAAATACTTTTCACGGGCATTCATGATATTCGCTTTTTGCTGTTTGGCTTCTATTTCTTTTAAGTAATGTAATTTATATAATTTTACAGCAGCAAGAAAGCAAGCTATACCAATAAAGCAAGGTATACTATAGGCTAGATAAATTGCAAAAGAGAAATCATTTGTTATAATACTACAATGTTCCGTATGATATTTTATGTATAAGTCTTTAATATCGAAGTTTGTAATAGTAACTATCGCTATAAAGACTAATGCGACAGCGGCTATTTCGGGGAGTTTCCACATAATAGACTTGCTGTCTTCTTGATCATTTATCTTTATCTCTTCTAGCTTTTTTATTAATACAGCCTTTAGTTGATCGTTATTATCCATACTATTGTCCTCCATATATTATTTGATTTCTGTTAAATACGAATCCAGCCTGTAGATTGGCGATTGTGTGGCTCTCCCTTTCAGATAATTGATCTTCCGGTCGATGAATCCACAATTTATATAATATCTCTCAATACTTATCAACTGTTGACAGCTATCGTTATTCAAGTCATCATCCAAGAAATACAGACTCTTGATCATCTCCTTATAGGCTTTTCCCTCTGTATGCATCTCGATGGCCCTGCTATAATTTTGGATAGCGGATTCTACTTGATAGTTGTTTATCAAATGCTGGAACCCATCTTGGCTGATATGCCTTCGAATCAGATCCATCAAATGCGAGGACAGCGTTCGGTTGGAAGTCTTGTTTGCTATAGCGTTCCTCAGTTGGTCGAATGAATGGTATAACTCCTCGTCTCTGTCCTTTTCTTGGTCGTATCGTTCCAGTAGCGCCTTCCCATTATATTTGGAAGGATCCTCGTCTATGTGATCGACAGCTACGTAGAGCAGATATAGATTCTCGAACATGAAATTCCATAGGCATAAATGTTCGCTGATTTCCCCTATGAACGAGTAAGAGAATAAGGTCGTATTATTTAAAGGGATAATCAGTTCAAATATCTTTGACAAGCAGAATAGTGAGTCTGAGATGAAAAAGTTAATGATATGAATCTTGTCATCCATGCTATTATCCCCTTTGATATTGATATTGTATTCCTTGAGTATTTGGAAAACACTCGGGTCGATCCGGAAATAGTTGTGCAATGTCTCGATATATTTTGACTTGCTTTTGTACCTGCCGGAATTAAAGTCGATAGACCAACCGCATATCTCATCAAATATTTTCTCGTTCATCAAGACCTTAAACCTCAGATTGGCAACATTCTGGCTCAGCGTACTTATTTGCTTATAAGGTCCCATCAAAGTACACGCATATAGATCCTTTATACAATCATATCGCTTGCATTTGATTTCCAACGTATAATAACGATAAATCACCTCCTCTATGTCCGGAGAGAGTGGCAATGTATTCAAATTTACGTTCTCATAGATATCCCTGCCGAACAAATGTTTCAGTTTTTGTATCTCAGCGATATTCACATGCTCGTAATGTGAGTATAATTGCATGACAGATCGGCAAGCTAAATCTTCGATATCTCCTAAGAACGGTATGAGCAAGTTGATATCCGAATCTGTAAAATGTATCCTTAAGTAAGCGTTGAATATCTCGATGATTTGCTTATTCATTAGAAAGCTGGAATGTTTATCGCCCGATATCTCGAAGAAGATGGAAGCCTCCGCCGTATATAACAGAGCCTTTTCAAGTGAGTTTAACTTATAACCGCTGAATAGCGTGGCTTTATTATTGGACGAGCTTAGGGGAGAGTAATAAAGCTTCAATCCGTCAAAGAAGTCTTGAAGAAATCTGGAAGCGAGCTTATACTCTTCATGCGAACAACCAAGCAATACATTTCCCATCCCTTTTAGCGTATTAGCGATAAGAGAGTTGAATTTCTCATTAAGGCTTGTTACCGAGCTTCTGGAATTCAACAAAAGTCCAAATAGTTCGACAGAGGAGGATTGGGTCTTATCATGAGTGATGTGTAAGATCCTCTCCATAATAGAGCTTAAGCTCTGATTGTAGTATTTACATGCGTGGCATGGAAGCCGTTTTCCCCTTTGAAGTAACGTGGAGCGATGCTTCATGCACCCCATGGATTTTTCTATGTCAATGGGGAATTGGCTATTGAATAGATTGTCCCAGTCGATACCCGGAGGATCTTCTTCTAGCTTTTCACGAACTCCGGCTTTGATATATTCTTTCAGCCCTTCGATATTGTTAATCACTATTTGTTTCTCGTATTCCTTCTTTTCTATTGAACTAAACCATTCCTCCATTTTTCTCCGGTTCTCATAATAGGAGTTACTTCCCCGTTCTTTTATCCGGCCATTCTCCTCTTTCAGGCAAATATCGTCAATCAACTTCTTCAAGTCGTATCCCCAGAAGTACAAGGATTGGAATATATTGTTCATCTGATTGGTAATCAGTCCATTCTTATAATACATGATATCCCCCAGCTTTTGGAAGAAATCGGCCGATGCCATTACCTTCTCGGAGTCGTCCGTGGCTATGTGCAGATAGAAATATTCCGCTTCTATGATGTCTAGGTTGCTAAGAGTGATCCCTTCGTGGCTGATCTTTTCCAGCACGAATAATTTGGCCAAGGCGGGAAGATAGGCGAGACGGATGTCATTGAAGAAAGACATACGCATGATGATCGAGCTCTTCTCCGGCGATAGGATACGGGCGAATTCGGAGCGTATATGGTCTCCTTGGAAGGCGTAACCTTTATGCTTGTTATCCCATTTGGAAGGGATGATCTTATTGCCATTGGTAGCCGTTTTCTTTTTCTTTTTCTTTATAGGATAAAGGATCGCGTCTTTTTCCGAATGCAGCTCATGTTCTTGTATCGCGTAGCGTAAATCCCATTCCTCCTCCTTAAACCGGCGGTAGTCTACCAGCCGGTTCGCCAGCTCGCTATATGCGATATAGGCCGAGTCGAAGGTTTTTCGTTTCTCGTAGGTCAAGCCCAGTTTCAGCATATTACGGACTAAGAACAGCATATGGGAGATCCAATGGGAATCCTTGTCGTAATCGCTACCGGAGAGCTGCTTTGATAATAGCTGCAAACCTGTCTGATATTCGAATATGGCTTGCGAGTAATCCTCGTCCATCAGGTAGATGTCCGCCAAGATATGGTGGATGCTAGCCAAGGTATACAACTCCTCATCATTTATCTTGTTCAAATCGTTCGTGTAGTATTTGAGCAATTTGATGTAATGCTTCTTGATGGGCAAGGACTCATCGCGCGAGAAATGGAAGATGGCGGAGACCGCCTCGGAGCGTTTACTCAAGAAAGAGATTTCCTCCGAGATCTTTAGCGGGAACTTGAATTGGTAGAGCCCGGAGGATATGCTCTCCAGATGGGTCTGCCGCAGCATGGATACGATGGAACCTACAAAATCCCGGAATTCCGGGGTCTTGTTGATCTCCAGTAACTCGGGGATATGCTCAAGGTTGCGCCATGAGAAACCGTTGTTGTGGTACTTATAGATATGGTTGATCATGAAGGAGGTGGAGACCAATAGCTTGTCCTCGTATATTTTCGCCATGTTGATCATCGTTTGCGTGATCGGGCTGGCGATATAATACATGAAGCCGATGCGTTGGATATCCTTCACCCCGAAGGAGAGGTAGAAACAGCAGTCCTTTTCCTCTAGGACGTAGCCTTTGGAACGAAGATAATCGGCGGGACGGATCTCTTTCTCGAAATAGATGGCGATCTTTTTCGGGGAACCATTGCTGATATGAGAGAGATACATGGAATACTGGTAAAGCAGGGACACGTTGCGGATCGTGCGCTTGCGCAGTTTCTCCCGGTTTGGCGTGCCATCCTTGTCCAATGCCAATCGTTCTATCTCATACTGATAGTATTTCTTGAGCGTTCGTTCGTATCGTTCCTTGTCTGCCTCTTGGGGGAAGAGACGCTCGCAGATATATTCTTCGGTCATGGCGGTGATTCCCTTGTCGTGAGAGGGTGGTTTCAAGAAACTATTGACGTGGATCACTCCGTCGAAGACGCTGCTGATCGAGAACTCCCGGTCGGATACGTCTGTCAGGTAGGCATCGTATAATTCCCGGCCGGCGATAAAGATGAACTTCGCTTTCACGGTGGAGAGGAAATACTTCATGTCCCCTAATGTTTTCATCAGCATCTCTTTCCGTTTACGGGTGTTGAGGGTTCCGGAGAAGCCGCTTGCGGAAAGGTCGTAGGTCGGTTCCTCGTTCACGTCGCCTATGTCCATCTCTTTCATGTCTATTTTGTCCAGCTCGTCGAAGATGATGATAAAGCGCAGCTTGGACTTGCTTTGCAGGTGGATATCCTCGAATATACTGATTAAGCCCTGTTCGATCTCCCGGACCGACGCCGCTGGATAGCTTTTCTTGCGGAACGGGTTGAAGGGGATATAAGACGTGAGGGAAGAGTAGTCCTCGCTGACAGTGGCGACGCTCCTGTCGCATAGCCAATCGAGGCGTTTCTCTATGCTACGCAGGCTTGGGTAGGGATATAGGTGGAATAGTTCCGCTATTCTTGGAACGATCTTTTCTAGGCAGAAGAAGAGGCAGAGTAATAGGATGAATCCTAGGGCCGGTCCGATCGGATAATTTCTCCAAACGTGAATGAATATCTCGTTGAGAGATAGGAGGGGGGCGTAAATCTCCTTGTAGGTATTCGCGTGGATCGGGAAAGGCGATTTCATATAGGCGAATACGACGCAGATAAGGAATAACCCGATAATTAGGGCAAGATAAGAGCTCCTTATACGTCGGGTTTGGGCATATTCGGTGAATTTGTCGTTTACGCTTTTGCAGATAAGATGGAGGATTTCTTTGTCGCGCAAGATCTCATTGCCTACATTGATCCGCACGGGGATGTATCGTATGCCTTTTATGCTTATTAGGTCCTTACAAAGCTTGCCGATATTGCGCAGGGTTCTTTCCCCCTTGGGGATCGTCCTTATTTTCATTAGGATAAGAAAAACAACGCAGGAAATGATACCTACGGCTATTGGATAGCTATCGAGTGTTTCTTCCATTTTTAGACGATGGCAGATATAACCGGCCAAGAAGATCAGCGCAAGTTTGACACCTGTATGTATGCGGGTAGAGATAGGTCGGAACTGGTGGGATAAATCGTATAGTACTTTGCCTACGAAACTGGATTTACCCATTCCCCGATAGCCGGTGATCAGATAAGCCCCGGTATAAGTCTGGTCATTGCTAAGCCAGCTTTTTAACTTGGCGATGATCGTGTCTCTACCGATGAAGTTCTTATCTTCGATACTCTCGGTCCCGGTCTGGTGGTAGTTCTTGAAACCGGGCAGGGGGATTAGTATATGCTTGATAGACGAGGAATAGTCTGATAAGGGAGCATATTTGTTTGCTTGAGCCGTCTGTTTGTGTTTTTCTCGCATAAGTAGTTCGCTTTTCCTAATTGTACGTTAGATTTAATCTTCCAAAGGTTCGTAAATTTAACGAATAGGATTGAGGTGTGCAAGAAAGATACTGGCTTTTCTTAAAAAAGGCAACTACTTTTTGATTACGATAGGTGTCGGTTAAGCTTTAAAAAAACACGTACGTGTTTTTGGAACGGCATGATCCGGCTGTTATATGGATGATTTAGGGAAATTCACCTGTCTCGTAAAACGGTGTTTCCGCCGACTTTTTGCTTGATATAAGCCGCATATCGTGACGAGGAATTTTCGCGAGTCTCTCCATCTGGTGTCCGCAGAGGAGCTATAAGTGGTGTTTTTCCATGCGAAAGGTCGGTTTTTCATGCGCGATAGGTGCCGAAAGCCTATGCGACTAGTGCTTTTGGGCAACGCCGATAGTGCCGTTGGGCATCGTGAGTAGTCGTGAATGGGCATTCTAGCAGGGTTATAACCCTATTGTAACCCCATAAAGTAGCCCAAATACGGGATGAGATATGAATTAGGATGAATTAATTTCGCTAGTTTGAAAGGCCGTTTTTCGATAGGGCTCTATCAGACAGCTGTTTGCCGTTTTTATCTTGCGAATTTGAGCGCCTGCCGTACTTCTGCTCGAAAAATACGCTTCTCCGTGAGTTCGGTATACAAAATGTCAGAATGTCATTTGTTGCTAATCGGTTCTTAATGTATGGATATATTTTAATGTACGTGCGTACCTTAATATGATAGTGATAATAAATAGGGGTGGAAAACGACTAGTAAAAACGATCGTTTTAATTAGTCATTTGCAAAGGTACGCGTTTCTTTGACTTCTGCAACCCTTCCGGGCTATTTTTTTCATCCCTTATTCGCTTTCTTATCAATAGGATAGCCTATCCTTTACGAAACAACCGATTCCGTAAACGAACCTCCCGTTTTCCTTCTTTAAAAACGCAAGATCTAAACGATGGTTTAGACTAGTCGTTTTCTGCCGGCATCGAATTGCCGGGGATGAGGTAAGTACTTAATTAACACTATTATTAATATTAAATTTTAAATTATGAACAGAAAGATTTCTACATTGTTTACGGCGGGTCTGCTGATGGCAGGGTCGTTGTGCGGTAGTGCCTTCGCTCAGAGTTCCATTCAAGATTTAGCCGGCTTGGTTGATGGTTCCGGTACCTTCACGGCTATTCCGGCGACAGATTTGAAAAATGGAGGCCGGTATGTGATGGTGGATAATACATCATCTAAGTTCGCCTATGGTCATGAGCTGAATGAGACTACAGGTAAGATTGATGAGGTTGGGCAGACATTGAGTGCTGTACTTAGCGAAAAAGATGATGTTAAGAAATACATTTGGACGGTTAGTGTGACTGAGGCACCAAAAGGCTTTTTCTCTTATAGCTTTACAAATGCGGAGACGGGTAAGGTGTTGAGATATAACAATGCATACACTGCCGTAGAGAAAGATCCGTCAGCTAAAGCGGAGGATACATACAATGATTTCGTGTTTGAGAACTCTGCTTCTTTTACTTCGATCTCTGGTAAAAAGTATGCCACGGCTAATAACTACATGGTTGTGTATAAATCAGGAGTGACTTCTTGGAAAGCCCTGTCATGGTCTGAGGCTGTAGGAGGTTCTATTTCTGCTACTACTACAATAGGCAATCCTGTATTTTATGCGGTTGAATCTGAAAAACTAGAGAGTGCGGGCGAGTTGAACGCATTATATAACGACTCCGGATTCTCATTCGCTTCTAAACCTTATGATAGTGATCAGGGCAGTAAGGAACCGAATGGAAATCTGTTCAATACGAAGAAGGTGGTAGCTCGCTATGTGACTAGCGCTATTCTGGTTGACGCAACGGATCCTTCTTATGCGGGTGCTACTTCTGATTTACGTATCGAGCCGGGTATGTATTTCTTTACAGAGAACGCTCCGAAAGAGATAGGTGCTACTTATAAAGACTGGATGAACGCTACAATTTTGGTTGTAAGTTCAACTGAGACTGTGGAGGCAACAAACGCAGGACGTGCCGCTGGTGATGGTTTCGCTTTGGCTGAGGTGAAAGTTAGCGACTTGAACTTTTATCAAGGTACGAATAATGCTTGGAAAACTGCGGGCAACGAGATTTCTATCAATAACGCTAAGTTCCGTGTACAGAAAAGCTATGTGGACGCTTATCCGTATGAGTTGAATGTAGATGGCTTCCGTTATCGTAAGCAAGGTAGCAAGGCGGAACATGGACAAGCAGATGTTAAACTACATGTGTTAAAGCATAATGATGATTACTTCTTGACAACTACACATGAGACTACAGATAACCAATTCATCTTCAAATTGGCTGCTGCCGGCATGAAGAAGGGTATCGATTTATTGAGCAAGGAGGCTAAGGTTTCCGCTTATACGATCCGCATCTTGGATGGTAAGGAATATGTAGGTGCTGATAATATCGATAAGAAGGATATCAAGAGTGCGTATGGCAAGTATTTGACGAATGCGGTTAAGGATGTGCGTGGAATCGCTCGATTTGAGTTGGTCGCAAAGGCAAAGGTGCTTTCTCAATTGGAGACTCCGGCTTATCAATGGGCTATCTCCAGCGTAGACGAAACCTATAAGGTGACATTCACGAACCGTGAGACTGGTGTGTCTTTTGTTGCTAGCTTGTTCCCGAAGACCGATTTAGGCGAGAATGTGTATGAGTTGGCTACAGATCGAAAGGAGATCACTCCTATCTACGTGGATGCTAATACTTACAATGAGGCAGCAGGTGCTGATAAGGCCGATATGAAGCAGTTGATCGTTGAGTTGACTCCGGCAGAGGTTGATCCGTACGCTGGTTTCTTGAATCTGGACGATGAGACTTTGGTAACAATGGCTTTCGCTCGTGATAACAACGAGACTTCCAATAAGTGGTATGCGGCTGTTAAGAAATTGGTGACTGGATATGAATTGAATGCGGATGATAGATTCGCTAACGAGGTGTCTGATGCCGCTCAATGGCAATTAGTAAAAGATGAGAAACAAAGCACGATCATCGAGCGCAGTTTCGTTTACAATAAGGATGGTCGCGTGACGGTACAAGCTAGAGGTGATAAGGGATATGCTTATGTTTATCAGTTGCAGTATATCAATGATGGTATCGAGACTGAGAAATATTTCCCGAAAGGATATTTTAATGAAGTGGATGAGAAAGAGGACTTGGTCGCTAAAGATGTTGCTCGATTCGTAATTAAATTGGCTGCCGATGGTTCTGTTTATTTGATTCCGGTTGTAAGCACGAGCTCAAATATCGCTTCAATTTTGAATAAGGATACGAAATCTGTAGTAGACGCTATTTATGATGATAGCAATGATATGTGCAAGTATGAGACCCCGTCTTCTGTTTATGCATGGCCTATCGATATGACTTCGGGTAGTAAACAAGATTGGTTGTTGAACACTTATTTGATCGTTGAGGCTCCGGAAATCAGCTATCCGGCAGAGGAAGGTCATATCTCTTTGGTAGGAGAAGATAACTATGTTTCCATGAACGAGAACCGCGACGGTATCGTTGTCAATGAGAACCAATATTCTTTCTACTTGCAAGTAACTGATAAGGACGCTGTTGTTCCTTCCTTCTATATCTCTAACAAGGGTACGGTTGAAAATGGTGACAGATTGTTCTTGTTCAACCCGGCAGACTCTGTAAACTATTATGTGGCAGACGGTACATATGACAGAAAGTATCAGTGGAACGAGGATGTTACGAAGGCGATCTTCAAGCCGGCCACTCTTTGGGAAACTAAGGATACTTTGACTACGGTCGTTAAGGGTAATAAGGTTACTGTAGCGAAAGAGGCTGATGATGAAGGTGTATTAGGCGGTTTGGATTACTTCAAGGTTCAGATCATTCAGTGTGAGGATAATGAGAACGAATATCGTATCCGTTCCGTAGCCCAAAAGAGCTCTTATCTGTATAGCATCAACGAGAAATTGTCTTGGAGCAGTGACAAGAAAAATGCTATGCGTTTCACGATCACAGCTGGCGATCCTACTTCCAACGAGTCTGTAGCTGACGTAGTAGAGGGCATCAAGGTTATCACCGGTAACGGTATGATCGAGATCCAAGGCGCTGCCGGTAAGAAGGTTTCCGTGAAGAACGTTCTTGGTAAGTCTATCGCAGAGACGGTTCTTACTTCCGACAACGCTACGATCGCCGCTCCGGCAGGTATCGTTGTAGTGGCCGTAGAAGGTGAGACAGCTGTTAAGGCAGTCGTTAAATAAGAATAATGACGATAAATAACATAAATCGAAAATCATTCCCGCGGGAGTTGTAGTGATTCAAGTAGCCCGTGAGGGCGAACAGGTGGGAATGGATTAATATTAATACTAAAGTAATAAATTAAAGTTCATCCACCGTTACCTCCGTGAGGAGGGAGGGTGGAAAAGGAATCAGAGGAGGCAGTCGCTATCATGCGTTGCTTCCTCTGTTTGATTTAATACTGTTCCAGTAGTTAGAATGAATATATTTAATAAGTAGAAGTGCCCACTAAAATGTTTTTTGTTTATTGTTGGTTATTAATTAATAACATTATCTTTCCTCTAAAAAGAAAAATCCCCCGCTCTTCTATTCGTATGTAACTTACTTGTATCTAATTAATTATACTTATAGTCCGTACATTTTCCCACAAAACGCCTAAGGCGACAAGTATTTTGTCGTCTGAACTAGTAAAGTTTGTTACTTTCCTCTTCAGCCTGAAAGGACTACGCCGGTGTCCAATCCCTCTATGGATACAATAATTTTGTAAACGCGCTCATGTGGCAGCACAAAGATAATTATGTTGTCGATAGAGGTATATCGGAAAGGTCTATCCGACCAATAACGATTCTAATGCTTGAATATCATTTTGCCATTCCGCCTGCTTTTCAAGCCGCTTGAGGTAAACATCTATAAAATCCTCGTCTTTTGTCAGCATGTGCCATACTGCAACCAATAGCTTTCGGGCGATGGCCACTTGTATCTTCATCTTGTTCTTATGGCGTTGGGTGCATTGCACGTAGCTGAAATTTGAGAAAAAGCAGTTTCGGGTTCTTGATGCGACCCAGGATATTTCAATCAATATCTGACGCAGGAATCGGTTCCCATGCGTCGTCCTGTTGCTTTTGACTTTATTGTTGCTTATATCATTACGTGGTTTCAATCCACACCATCCCACAAGGTTTGTTGCTTTTTCAAACGATTTCATATCAGCCCCGGTCTCCGCAATTATAGCCGAAGCGGCGCGTTCTTTAACACCGGGGATACTCTGTAGACGTTTGAATTGTTTCGGGAAGTGTTCCTGGCACATGGCAATGAGAGCATTCCTGCATTCTTCGATTTGTCGCTCGATTACCTCTATAAGCTCTGCGTATTGCTTTAACAAACAGATGTCTGCCTGATGAAAGTCACCCGTTACGGCATCCTTTATGATGTTGCGTCCGTATTTCCGTAGAGTTTTTCCATGAATGAGTTTCACCAGCTCCTCAGGGTCGGTTATCCCGGTTATTATTGCACGGACGCATTTCTGATAGCTTTTTCCATTGACTCGGGATACATAGTTACTTAACCGAAAACCACATCGCTGTAAAGCAGCGTCCTGTTTATTGCTGTTATACGTCAGGTCTTCATTCAGGTCGAAGATGCGACGGTTATACTTGCGCATGTCCTGCACTCTCTTATCCGGCACAAAACTTCCACGAATCAGATTCTTCAACAAGCATTCCGCTATCCAGTGGGCATCCTTCACATCACTCTTGCGACCGGGAAGCTGCTTTATAAAATAAGGATTTACCAATTTGAGAGACATGCTCTCGCACAAGGCATTCCACACAGGGACCCAATAGGTCGAAGTGCTTTCCATTGCTGCCTCTGTCACCCCATGAGAAACCATCTCGGAACACATAAGTTCTAAATCAGGAGTCAATGTACCATAAACTTTTGCAAAAATAACGACCTCGGTATTATCAATCACACAGAGATAAATTGTATCTTTGTGGACATCAAGGCCGGCCACAATTCTGTCTTTGTCCATATTTGAAATTTTTTATTACACTCCTTAAATATAGGACATTCGTAACAATTAAACGAAGTATGAAGCAGAATTTGCGCGCTGGCCTCGGTTTTTATTGTGCCGGTGTAGAAAAACTCGATTTTTCTATATAATTTTGTGGTGTACATAATAAAATATAATATGCCATTGTTATTTATATTCTTTGGGTTGCGATTCATGTTTTATTCAAATGATCATGAGCCTATCCATGTGTATGTGATTAAAGGAAAAGGTAAGGTGAAAGAAAATGCTAAGTTCAATATAGAGCCGGAGATAACTTTGATAGAGAATAACGGATTGCAGCCTAATGAGCTAAAAATGGCAGAAATGGTTATCGAGGAAAATAAAGAATTGATATTTGAACGATGGAATGAGTTCTTCAATAAAAACAGGAAGGAGGAAATAGAATGAATGTTGATGTCGTAAAAGTATGGGTGGATGAGAAATTCGTGCATATATTGACAGCCGATGGGGTGGAACAGACGGAGCCGATCGCAGGCTATGAACGTTTGAGGAATGCCACCTTGCGGCAGTTGCAGAACTTTGAGACTGACAATATAGGGATTCATTGGCCTGAGTTGGATGAGGATCTTTCTTATGAGGGCTTTTTCAAGAAGGATACGATGGATGATAAATCTGAGCTCTATAAGTTGTTCAAGGCCTTTCCTGAAATCAATGTGGCAGGTATAGCTCGTCGATTAGGTATCAAGCAAAGTTTGATGGCCGCTTATATCTGTGGAACAAAGAAGCCTTCCTTGGCTAGAAGGGAAGAGATTATAAAAGAACTTCATTCTTTAGGACGGGCATTGCTGGAAGTAGGTTAGTTCTATGTTTAGGCACTGATAGCGTATGATAATTTGTGGATATATGCTTTTCTTGTAGCCTTTCTGTATGTTTCAGCAGCATAAATGTAGATGTTATTGAAAAATGTATATCTTTGCTTACTAATAGAAGGAAAAGCAAATGAGGAAGTTTATGAGAAAAATCGGATTGTTGTTGATTGCCGTGATGATGATTTTACCGGCGATGGCTCAGGTTTCTTTCGGCGTACGTGCCGGAGGCGCTTATTCTTCGTTGATCCAAAAGGTAGAGGATCGGTATGAGGCGGGAGCCCGCTTTGGTTTTAGCATAGCGGGTTTGGCGGATATTCCTTTGAGCAAGAATAAGAAATGGTCGCTTCGTCCGGAGGTGGCGTTCGTGAACCAAGGGGGCGCTTATTATTCGAATCAGGATATGCATGGGATGGCGCTTCATAATAAATGTTGGTATTACTCTTTGCAGATTCCCGTGAATGTGGCTTATACGTTTACCTTTACGGACGTTCATCTGTCCGTATTCGCCGGTCCGGCCTTTGATTGGTCGCTGTTTGGAAAGATGAAAAGCCGAGAGACCAATCCGGATCTCCATTTTGGCGTGTCCGAGGAGAAAGACTTGAAGCCTTGCGACTTCAGTATGAATGTGGGGCTGGCGGTGGAATACAGCAACTTTTTTTTCTCGGTAAGTGCTTTGTGCGGTATGATAGACCGTCGTGCCTTGAAACGTGAGGGCGAGACTTCTGTCTTTCAGAATAACGTGACATTCTCTTTGGGGTATTACTTCCGTAAGTGATGAGTATCTTCATAATAACTTGAAAAATAATTAGATTTGTTTGGTATTTCGGATAAAACCCGTACCTTTGCAAGCCGATTATTATCAAATTGTACTAAGAGTTTAGTTCTTAGCACGTTGTTGCATCATGTGTCCGTTGTGACAATGTTGGTAAGGCTAGTTTTTTGAGTTATTAATTAATTTAATTTTTAAGCAGTGGATACTTTAAGTTTTAAGACCATTTCTGCAAACAAGGCAACTGTAAACAAAGAGTGGGTCATTGTTGATGCTGAAGGCCAGACGTTAGGTCGCCTTTGCGCTAAAGTAGCGAAGCTTTTGCGCGGTAAGTACAAACCCAATTTCACTCCGCACGTTGACTGTGGTGATAATGTAATCATCATCAATGCAGACAAAGTCGTTCTGACTGGTAACAAGTGGAACGATCGTATTTATTTGAGATATACCGGATATCCCGGTGGACAGATCGAGTATACTCCGGCTGATCTTTTGAAGAAAGGTGGCGACCGTCTGTTCCGTAAAGTAGTAAAAGGTATGTTGCCTAAGAACCGTCTGGGTGCAAAGTTGTTGAACAACATGTACGTTTATGAGGGAACTGAGCACAAGCACGAGGCTCAACAACCTAAGTTAATCGATATAAACTCATATAAATAATCACGATGGAAGTAGTAAATGCAATAGGAAGACGTAAAGCGGCAGTCGCTCGCGTATTCGTTAGCGAAGGTACGGGAAAGATCACGATCAACAAACGTGAGCTGGAAAAATACTTTCCTTCTTCAATCCTTCAGTTTATCGTAAAGCAGCCGTTAGCAAAGTTGAACGTCGCTGAGCAATATGATATTAAGATCAACCTTGACGGTGGTGGTTTCAAAGGTCAGTCTGAGGCTGCCCGTTTGGCTATCTCTCGTGCGTTGATAAAGATTAATCCGGAAGATAAGGCTGTCTTAAGAGCGGAAGGATTCGTAACTCGCGATCCTCGTGCTGTTGAGCGTAAGAAACCGGGTCGTCCGAAAGCTCGTAAGAGATTCCAGTTCAGTAAACGTTAATGTTATTTGTGAGTCCCTTACAAGTAAAGCGAAGCGTTTAGTATCTAAATTATCGGGATTCTTTTTACATGTGGACATGCGGAAAGACTACCTGATGGTTGAAATTAAACAAAGAAAGTAAACGATTTAAGAAAAAAACAATGTCAAGAGTAAATTTTGATCAATTATTAGAGGCTGGTGTACACTTCGGACACTTAAAAAGAAAGTGGAATCCCGCTATGGCTCCTTATATCTTCATGGAGCGCAATGGTATTCATATCATTGACCTTTATAAAACAGTTGCTAAAGTAGACGAAGCCGCTGAAGTTATGAAGAACTTGGCTAAACAAGGCAAGAAAGTTCTTTTCGTGGCTACCAAAAAACAAGCTAAACAAGTTGTCGCTGATAAGGCTGCTTCCGTAGGTATGCCTTACGTTATCGAGCGCTGGCCGGGTGGTATGTTGACCAACTTCCCGACGATCCGTAAAGCTATCAAGAAGATGGCTACTATCGATAAGATGACAAAAGATGGTACATTTGATAATCTTTCTAAGAGAGAAAAACTTCAAATCACTCGCCAACGCGCTAAGTTGGAGAAGACTTTAGGTTCTATCGTAGACCTTACTCGTCTTCCGTCAGCGTTGTTCGTTGTAGACGTGATGAAAGAGCATATCGCTGTTCGCGAGGCTAACCGTTTGGGTATCCCTGTATTCGGTATGGTTGATACGAACTCTAATCCGAACAATATCGACTACGTTATCCCGGCTAACGATGACGCTACAAAGTCTGTAGAGGTTATCTTGGGCGCTATCTGCGAGGCTATGAACGAAGGCTTGCAAGAGCGTAAGGCTGAGAAAATTGACGCAGAGGCTGCTGAGGAAGCTCCGAAAAGAGAGCGTAAGGCAAAAGCTGCTGTTAAGAAAGAACGTACGAAGAAAGAAGACGACGATGCGTTGAACGCTAACGTTGCCGGTAAGTTCGCGAAAGACGAAGAATAATTCGATTGACAATTGACGTTGACAATTGACAATTAGAATACAAATACAATGGGCAGTTGGCTTTTGACAGGATTTGTCAATTGGCAACTGTCCATTGTCAATTTTTGAAAGTATAAACATTTTAAAGATAAAGGAAATAAGATTATGGCTGTAACAATGGCTGATATTACCAAGCTGCGCAAAATGAGTGGAGCTGGTATGATGGACTGTAAGAAGGCTTTGACAGAGTCTGACGGTGACATCGAGAAAGCAATGGAAATTATCCGTAAAAAAGGACAGGCTATCGCCGCTAAACGTTCTGATCGTGAGGCTGCCGAGGGTTGTGTGTTGGCTAAGAAGGATGGCGAGTTCGCCGCTATCATCGCTTTGAAGTGCGAAACGGACTTCGTGGCTAAGAATGAGGACTTCGTAGCTTTGACTCAGGCTATCTTGGACGCTGCCGTGGCTAACAAATGCCATACTTTGGACGAGGTGAAAGCTTTGCCTATGGGCAAGGGTACTATCCAAGAAGCTGTTACGGATCGTAGCGGTATCACTGGCGAGAAAATGGAGTTGGATGGCTACTGCGTAGTTGAAGGTGCTTACACTACTGTATACAACCATATGGGTAAGAACCAACTTTGTACGATCGCCGCTTTCAACAAGGAGTCTGAGGAAGCCGCTCACAATATCGTTATGCAGATCGCCGCTATGAACCCGATCGCTATCGATGAGGCTGGTGTTCCTGAGTCTGTAAAAGAGAAAGAGATCCAGGTTGCTATCGAGAAGACGAAGGCTGAGCAGGTACAGAAGGCTGTAGAGGCTGCATTGAAGAAGGCTGGTATTAATCCTTCGCATGTAGATAGCGAGGCTCACATGGAAAGTAACATGGATAAGGGCTGGATCACGGCAGAGGATGTAGCTAAGGCTAAAGAAATCATCGCTACTGTTTCCGCTGAGAAGGCGGCTAACTTACCTCAACAGATGATCGAGAATATCGCTAAGGGTCGTCTGGGCAAGTTCTTGAAAGAGGTTTGCTTGTTGAACCAAGAAGACATTATGGATGGCAAGAAGACTGTAAGAGAGACAATGAAGGAGATCGATCCTGAGTTACAGATCTTGGCGTTCAAACGTTTCACTTTGCGTGCTGAATAATTGCGGTAACGTATTTGATATAAAGAAAAAGGCGGTACAACCCAATGTATCGCCTTTTTTATGAAGTATAGCTTACTTGCCCATAGAAGATATACTTACTTGTCCAATGCAGTATATCTTACTTTGCCAAGTAAGTATATCTGTTTAATTTTTTCTTATTTCAATGCGGCCAACGCATCCTTAATACGTTTGATCGCCTCCACGATATTCTCATCGCTGGTAGCGTAACTCATGCGGATACACTCAGGTGCCCCGAAAGAGGTACCACCTACGCAAGCTACGTGCGCTACTTCTAAGAGATACATAGCTAAGTCATCAGCGTTGTTGATTATACGGGTTCCATCTGTCTTGCCGTAATAATAACTACATTTGGGGAATAAGTAAAAGGCGCCTTCCGGCTTATTCACTTCGAAGCCCGGAACTTCTTTCGCTAAATTAACGATTAAGTCACGACGACGTTCGAAGGCCTTGCGCATTTCCTCAACGGGTTCTTGTGAGCCTGTATAAGCCGCTTCCGCCGCTTTTTGAGATACAGAGCAAGGGCCAGAGGTATATTGTCCTTGTAATTTATTAACCGCTTTCACGATCCATTCCGGTCCGGCTATGAAACCGATACGCCAGCCAGTCATCGCATACGCTTTGGAAACGCCGTTTACGATAACCGTACGGTCTTTCATTCCTTCGATAGAAGCGATGCTGTTGTGTTTACCAATATAGTTAATATGTTCGTAGATCTCATCCGCTATAACGATGATATCCGTATGTTTTTTCAATACTTCCGCTAAACCTGCCAATTCCTCGGCGCTGTAAACAGAACCCGTCGGGTTGGAGGGAGAGCAAAGGATTAACGCTTTTGTCTTAGGCGTAATAGCGGCTTCCAGCTGAGCTGGAGTGATCTTGAAATCTTGCTCGATACCAGCCGGAACGATAACGGGGGTTCCTTCCGCTAACTTCACCATCTCCGGATAGCTTACCCAGAAAGGGGCAGGGATGATAACCTCGTCCCCCGGATTTACCAATACCATGACCGTGTTACAAACGGATTGTTTGGCACCGTTTGCACAAGAGATCTGGCCTGCTGTATATTCCAGTCCATTCTCGTTCTTCAATTTGGCAACGATAGCATTACGTAATGCCGGATAACCCGCTACGGGAGAATAACGTGAGAAATTATCGTCAATCGCCTTCTTTGCGGCTTCTTTAATGAAGTCGGGAGTATTGAAATCGGGTTCTCCCACACTTAAGTTGATAACATCGATACCTTGAGCTTTCAACTCACCGCTCTTTTGTGACATCGCCAATGTTGCTGAAGGCGATAAACTCGCTAAACGATCTGAGACTTGTGTCATGACATTGCTTTTTGTATAGGTTGTTTTATTATTATGCGACAAAAGTAATCAATAATCGGAATTCTTGCAACGTTCTGATAACTATTTAATGTTATGCAGCACATGCCCCATACGTTCTTTCTTCGTTTTCATGTAGAATTCGTTGTATGGATTTGGTTTCACCTCGATAGGAACATTCTCTACTACCTCAAGTCCGTAAGCTTCCAGACCTACGCGTTTTACCGGATTATTGCTCATCAGGCGCATTTTCGTTACGCCGATATGACGTAAGATCTGTGCTCCGACACCATAATCTCGCTCATCCGCTTGATGGCCTAAATGCAAGTTCGCGTCCACCGTATCCAAACCATCCTCTTGGAGCTTGTATGCTTTCATCTTCTCCATCAATCCGATGCCTCGTCCTTCTTGGTTCAGGTAAACGATAACCCCTTTGCCTTCTTGGTCGATGCGGCGCATAGCCTCGTGCAGTTGCTCTCCGCACTCGCAACGCATGGAACCGAAGATATCACCTGTAGCGCAAGATGAGTGCACGCGTACTAAGATAGGCTCGTCTTTCTCGAATTTACCCTTTATCAAAGCTATATGCTCTAATCCATTGCTTTTCTGGCGGAAAGGAATGAGACGGAAATGTCCGTACTCGGTAGGGAGATCTACCTCTACGCCGTTCTCTACGATCGATTCGGTCCGGAGGCGATAAGCGATCAGGTCCTTGATGCAAATAATCTTGATATCGAATTTCTTGGCTACCTCGATTAATTGTGGCAGACGTGCCATGGTTCCATCCTCGTTAATGATCTCGATCAAGGCTCCGGCGGGATATAAACCGGCTAACCGGGCCAAATCCACGGCAGCCTCTGTATGACCCGCACGGCGAAGTACGCCACGAGAGCGGGCACGGAGCGGATTGATATGTCCGGGACGTCCCAGATCGGATGGCTTGGTCTTTGGATCTGCCAGCGCCAAGATCGTTTCCGCACGGTCGTACATGGAAACGCCGGTCGTACATTTCCCTCCTAATTTATCTACTGTTATCGTGAAAGGAGTACCTAGTAAAGAGGTGTTATTGGCAACTTGCATATCCAGCTCCAACTCTTGGCAACGTTCTTCCGTGATCGGGGCGCATAATACACCTCGTCCGTTTTTCAACATGAAGTTGATTTTTTCCGGGGTTACTTTCTCGGCCGCGATGATAAAGTCTCCTTCATTCTCCCGGTCCTCGTCGTCTACAACGATTAAGAACTTTCCTTCACGGAAATCCTCGATAGCTTCTTCGATGGTGTTTAATTGAATCTCGCTCATATTTATTGATTATTTATATCCGAGTTATTTTTTAGCAAATGTAATGAATATATCATATTGATCAGTTCCTTACTGGTCTTTTGTACCATGACGATATCATGCCGTAGCAATTTACGTTGGTACGTAGCCAATAGGTAGATCGGCAATCCCAGTGGGAAGAAAATACCGATAGCCAAGGCAAGTTTCCCGTTTATATGCTTGCTTAGCTTATTATTGTAACCTCCGATGACCGGGTAGTCCATCAATTTATTCAGGAGTAAATTCTGGTCGGAATTACTTAATTCCTCCACGATATTTTCCGTGTCCTGAGCTAACAGTTCCGCTGTGTTATCTTTTCCGCCTTGTTTCCAAAATGTCAGATAATTGATCCAACGTTTATGGTTTGCCAGATAAGTCGTGCTTTCTTCCACCAATTTCTCCAGTTGAGGAAGGGTTGCCTCATAATCGGGGGTGTATATGATAACCTCTTTCCGCTCCACTTTTCTCCCTTCACGCTTACCTATTAAGTTCTTCAAGGCATTCACGTAAGTGTCGGCATTCAAGATAACAGAATCTTTTACCGCTTTATAGGTTAGGAATATACCCATAGGTGTTAGGACCACGGAGCTAAGCCACATACCTTCCCATGCGTCCCAAACGCCGTCGCGTGCCATCTTGAAGCCCATATTATCTATAATATAATAGAAGATAAACAAGATTACCGAGATAACGACCGGTACCCCCAACCCACCTTTACGGATGATGGCTCCTAAGGGCGCTCCGATAAAGAAGAACATGATGCAAGCGAACGATACCGTGAATTTCTTATGCCATTCCGTCAAGTGGCGGCGTACCTT
The DNA here is from genome assembly GCF_056640955.1 of Parabacteroides sp. KHUB-02. Classification (NCBI taxonomy): domain Bacteria; kingdom Pseudomonadati; phylum Bacteroidota; class Bacteroidia; order Bacteroidales; family Tannerellaceae; genus Parabacteroides; species Parabacteroides sp. KHUB-02. Next base: position 4,433,664 of record NZ_JBWQEV010000001.1, read on the forward strand.
ATAGGCCTCGTCGCCAACCGTGGCCGCACGGAAATAATAGTCGGTCTTGATATTCTCGATCGAGGACTTGGCTCGGCCTAATAAAGCCGCTTTACTACTCGGTGCCTGCGCTTGGTAAAGACTGTCGAAATCCAACTTGATGGTAGGAGTGATTACCGGCAGTTTTTCCTGTTGCTCGTCTGGCTGCCCCTCGGCTTCACTCTCTTTTTTAGCCCGTAAGGACTTTAGTGTTTTTACGTATGAGGCATCGTAAATGCTTTTTGCGTTCACGTCCTTGATGCTATCCAAGCGTACGCCCATCGAATCGATAGAGGTTTGTAAATCCTTCAAGTTTTTTCCCATATATTGGTTCTGCATGAAAGATTCGTCGGTACGGTTGAAATTCGCGTCGAATTCAATCAAGATATCTTTGCTGCTGAATGATTCTCGTCGATAGGGGACGGCGGTTCTCACTTGCGTCGTGTTGGCTTGGCTTTTACCTACGTTCTCGAAAGATTCTCCGTTAAATAAAGATAGGACAAGGAATAATTTATCGGCGGATGTCTTTAGCCGTCCGGAGTCCGCTACGATTACACGGGCGTTATTGAATCCTTCCGAATAATCATAGATCATCACGTCTTTTAATAAACCGTCCTTCGGGTCCTTTTTCTTCACATATACATTGAATCCGGGAATATCTTTGTAGAATGAACCTTCCGGAATATCCAATTCCGGTGATTTCTGGCGCATGGAATATAATAATGTATATAGCTTGACTTGGACAACGGGCATTACGTTGTTTTGGAAGAAAAAGGCGCCCACGCTCACAAATAGTAGCGTTACGATCAAAGGACGCATGATATGTATCAATGATACCCCGGCAGACTTCATGGCCAGTAATTCCAGACGTTCCCCTAAATTTCCAAAAGTCATTAATGAGGCTAATAGAATAGCCAAGGGAAGTGCCATCGGGACAAGAAACAAGGCCGCATACATAAACATCTCCGCTAATACAGGGATGCCGAGGCCTTTTCCCACCATATCGTCGATGTATCGCCAAAGAAATTGCATCAACACAATAAACAGACAAATACCGAATGTCATAAGAAACAACGGCAGGAATGTCTGCAGCATAAATGTATATAATCGTTTTATTCTCAACATTGCCTAATCTGGTTGAAGTGGCAAAAGTAGTGTAAAAAACGATAACACCCCACAGATTTCTGTAAAACTACTCTAAATACCAAGCGTTCGCTTCAAATCTTCCACTTGCGAGTCCCATAAATTAATGGAATCTTTTTTCTCCCCGGGTTCGGAGAAATCCGTAATCTCAAGTGCTGTAGAACCTGTTAATTCGATTGTATGGATTATAAATTCGAAATAAGCGTTCTCATCTTCCTCGTCCACCCAGCGGTAACGGATAAAGTTCTCCGGCTTGGAGTCGATCACTGTTGCCTCTTGGGCCTCTTTACTCCATTTAAAGGTGTAGAGATTATCATTTATAATGACCTCGTCGGCGAACCAAGCGGAAAGTCCCAAAGCGGTGGTTAGGTGATTCCACAAGCTTCGTCGTGAAACTTTATCGAAAATGTATTCGATATGAAACTTCTCTTTCTTCATTGTTCTTATCCTTATATTTGCCGCAAGATACATAAAAGATTTGAAAACGACTAATTTTAATGATGAAAAAAGTAACTAATAACTAACTGATTAGGTGGAGGTCTTAAAAATTAAGCGAATTTTTTTATTGAAAATGTTGTGTAATTCAAAAATAACCCCTACTTTTGCACCGTCAATAAGAGAAATAGTGACAATAAAATGATGGCGAGATAGCTCAGCTGGTTAGAGCGCATGATTCATAATCATGAGGTCCCCGGTTCAATCCCGGGTCTCGCTACCTAGAAAAGGAGGTCAATTTTTCGATCTCCTTTTTTCTTTTGCTATCAGATGGTCTTTTGGGAGGATAAAAAAACCTGAACAATCTTTCTCGTAAACGATCTTGATTGTTCAGGCAAAATAATTATGTAACCTCGCGGTTATGTTAATTAGGTTTGCCTACATCATAATTTAAGGGTAATTATATATGTAAGCAGGGTCATAGGGTAAAATTTCGCAAATTGCTTTGCTTGATTTATAAATACAAAGATATGTATGTCTAAATGTTTTGAGTGATGGTATTTGTCTCAATAGGAGAATGTATTTCTATCATATAAATAACGCACGCCTCGGAAATCATCTGAAGCGTGCGTTTAGCATATAAAATTTAAATCTAGTTACCCTTGTTTATGTAGTGACCCTGCTGTGATTTTTATATGCTTACCCTAATGTCTGTTGCGAATATATTCATAATATTCATAGGTTGTATCTTTATTTGATCGGTATTTGTATCAGTTTAGTGTGTAAAACTATCAACAGGTGGAGTGGGCCTTGTGATGAAGCGGGTTTCCGTTAATATTTAAATAAAGTTAAGACGGTGTTCGTGTCAATATCATGGGTATTCCTATCACGGAGAATGCGGTTTTTGAGAGAAAAACAGCGCACGCCCGAAATTCTCTAATCTCGTGACGTGCACCAAAGCATATAAAAATTGAGGGTATCTTAATTCAGTGTTATATGTTGGATAACGGTTGCCCAGTCGGCAATTACAATATTAGCCGAAACTTCTCCAGAGTACTTGAAAGTGATCTCGGTGCGTTTTCCGGGGTTTGCAGCGAATAATTCTCCGTTTTTGTCTTTTTCGCTAGAAAAAATAAGATCACCGTCCTTGTAAAGCTCTATCGTTATATTTTGAGCCGGAAAAATGGCTTGGGCTTCTGTTGTCAAATTACCTTTTTCGTCAAAAGAAGCGGGGAAAGCGAATTCAACCTCTTCTCCTGTTGGGTTGCCATTGTAGTCCAATGAGCTTTTTGTATTTTTAATTCGATATTCAAAATTTCCGGCATTACTCCCTAGATACTTGATCAGTCCTTTCGTTGAAAGCTGGAAAATTGAAGTTTTGCGAATGATTTGTAATTCGTTTGATACGGTGGATTTTGTTGAAGAGTTCTTATGAAGCGTAACTTGTCCATAGAACAAATCGCTCGGAATATTAGCTATGCCGTTATTCTCTTTTAGACTGACTTGCAAATCGGATATAATATTGGCTTTGCTCATGTTTGAAATCTCTTCGTTTCCAGAATTGATTCCACTCCATGCGATCACGGTTATGTCATTACTGTTCGGGCAGTTAATGTCTATAGCCCGGCGAGATAAAATTGTAGATTTGTTTACATTAATCTGCTCGAAGAAATCGTTGTTTTGATCGAAGACAAATAATGTAGCTCCATTCACCTCTCCCTTGGTCGTAATGTCGTTACCATCTGAATTCATTGCTTTTAATACCACGGAGAATGGCACTTCGGCTTGTTCAATAACCTCACTCGTTGTTGCTACTACGTCATTTGAATCATCCGTGCAAGCGGAGAATGACAAAACTGTGAAAATAACAGAAACCGCAAATACGCAATTTGCGAAAAAATTACCCTTTTTCATGACCCTACTTTTTATATGCTTTACCCTTAATCTAAGTGACTTGGTTTTTTTTGACCGCCCCTCAACGGTCTTTCCTTATCACTACATCGCGAATGTATGTATAAAAATCATAGGTTGTATCTTTTATGATGGGTATTTTTATCAAAAAAGTGGGTAAAACTATCATTATACCTCTATGTCCCTTTATTGATGCATGTTTTGGATGATGCTTAAATAATGTTAATTAGTTTATTCCTATCAATTTGAGTGGTAAATATATCATCGCTGGTCCTTACTGATAGCCTTGCCTCTGTTGTGTGATAGGAATGCAGTTGTTGTTAACGTCTATTAAAACGCCAGTAAAAAACGTTCGTTTAAATCTTGCGTTTTTATGTGTATAAATTATGAAGTCTCATTGATAATCATGTTATTTTTTTTATTATTTTTATCCAACTGAATAACTGAAATTTAAATAAAATTTTTGACCTTTGTAAGGCTGCAAAAAAGTTGAAGATAAAAACGCAAGATTTAAACGAACGTTTTTTACTGGCGTTTTATATAAATAACATCTTAATAATCAATGATATGAGATCAAAAGGTTTTAAAGCGAAATTTATGATGGCATTTTGGGGCTTGTTCGTTGAAGCTCATTATATTGCTGCGGCCAATGATACAATGGAGGGCTCTCAAGGAATTCTACCTTTTATCATTTTACTGATAGTGTCCATATGTGTAATAGCTTTTTTGAGTTATTATATGTATAGGTTGAAGAAAGAGTATATTGCCAAAGATGATGAGCTTATGGCGAGAAACGATGAGCTTCTTCGGTCTGTCGATGCGTTAAGCGTAAAAAATCGGGAGATCCAACAAATGTTGGTCAATAAAATCCGTGAGACTGATAATTGGAATAGGGATAATGAGGTAGAACGGGAGGATTTGAAAAAGCGCCTTGAGGAAATGGAAAAGCTCCATAATTCGTTTTTTGTTGAAACGATTCATGAAATGCGTACTCCACTATCGCTTGTGCTTGGTTCGTTGAGTGAGTTGTTGCAACGTAAAAATGATATTGACTCTAGTGAAGCGACTCAATTATTGTCTGCTTACCGTAATACCTTGGCTCTTCAAGACCTTATCGAGCAATTGCGAAATACCCGTCATGGAGATGACGTGGCAAACCATCTTCGGATAGCTCGTTATGACATGATCAGTATAACAAAGCAGATTTGTGATTTATTCGTGGACTGGATAGCCATGAATAATGTGGAATTTCATATTAATACCCAAACCTCTGTTCTTTGGGTCTGGATAGATCGTCGGAAGATGGAGTTTGCCTTGCGTGTACTTTTATCTAATGCGTTAAAAAATACCTACCGCTTTGGAAAGATCTCGATCAATATTTCCGTGGTGCGCTCAAATGGCAAGGCTTATTGTTCTTTCTCTATCCAAGATGATGGGTTAGGAGAAAGCGAAAGTACCCGTTTGGGTTTGAAACAGATCGTGGATATGACAGAATCTTCCGGCGCTATTTTCGAAGGAATTTCATCGGAGGACGAGACGGGAACCCAATATACGATATTGATTCCTTTGGGGAGAAGCCATTATATGGAACGTGCCGTGGAATTCATCGAGCCGGATGGTGATCTGGTAAAGCTGAATGAGATGCAGAAGGAGGAGATCGCCGAGTTGATCCAAGTTGTTCCGAAAAAGAAAGAGACCGGGAAGAAAATGTTGGTGATTGATGACAGTGATCAGATCCGTTGGTTCCTGCGTCATGTTTTTGCCAGTGAGTATCATGTTTCGGAAGCTCATAATGGCCAGGAGGGTGTAGAGATCGCGCGAGTTGAACGGCCGGATTTTATTTTATGTGACGTGATGATGCCCGTTAAAGATGGGCTTGCTACCTGTCGTGAAATCAAAGGCATCCCAGAATTAGCGCAAGTGCCGGTTGTCTTGCTAACCGCAAAGGTAGAGAGTGAGGATGTTATAGCTGGCATTGAATGTGGCGCCGATGATTATATAACCAAGCCATTCGATGTAGAGGTGTTACGAAGTAAGGTAAACAGTTTATTGAAACGTAGGGATGAGATGAGACGTTTCTATACGTCGAATTCTGTAGGTGCGCATCCCGAGGGAGAGAAAACGGTAAAGAAAGATGATTCCCCTTCCAATCTTTTTATGGATGCGGTTATCTCAACGATCGAGAAACATTTGGATGACCCTAGTTTTGAGGCGAAGATTTTGGCGGATTCTTTAAACATGAGTCTCCCTACATTATATAGAAAGATAAAACTCTACTCGGATAGTAGTATATTGGAGCTTACCCGTATGGTACGTTTGAAGAAAGCCGCCGAGCTGATCAGTATGCAGCGATACTCTATCCAAGAGGTTTCGGAAATGGTCGGCTTCAACGATACCGCCACTTTCCGTAAGCGTTTTACGGAACAATACGGCGTCACTCCTTCACAGTATCTGCCGGGTAAGAATTAATCGTTTTGCCATTTCCCGAATAATCGTCGGGGAATGGCAAAATTTTTTATTTGTTTTTTGAAACGATATTTTTCAACCTCTTTTTGATAGCCTTACAACGGTGCTAATCAGCCCGAAAATATCCCGAATGAAAATTTATAGTTTTACCTCTTATTTATGAAAGTAACACCTATTTACTTTTTTTTATCGTCCAAATACCTTTGCAATGTCATTAACGAACAACAGATTGGTCATGGGGAAGATTTGAACAAAGAGTTCTTGTTATGTGACTGAAAACTTAAAAAGCAATTGAGAAAGAAAGGTTTATATAAAAGATTTATTAACTCATAAAATTATATGTATATGAAACTTAGAAATTTATTATTCGGGACAATGATCGCTTGCGTGTTCGCAGCGTGTTCAAACGAGGATGATCCTATCGTAGGACCGGATCAACCGCAAACAGGGGAAAATAACGCAACACTGACTATTTCTGTGAAAAATGTGGCTAGAAGTTTGACTAAAGCTGCAGCGGAGGGGACACAGACTGAAAATGAAGCTAAAATTACAAACTTAACAGTTGCTCTTTATGATGCTGAAACTAGAGCGCTTGTCGCTTCAACCTCTGATATTGCCAATGAGGATGCTGCTGCGGATAATGATGAGGTTCAATTTGCCGGACTGACAGAAGGTGCGCAATTACGTGCTATCGCATTTGCTAATATGCCTGAAATCTCACTGGCTGGTACAACAATTGACAACTTTGTATCTCCTGTATATACGATGCCAGCTGCCGGATTCGCAGAAAACTATTTACCAATGAGTAGTGGTTTGTCTGATCCATTCACTTTACAAGCAGGTAAAAACTATTATGGATATACTAAAACAGCGGGAGAAGGTGAACATATTCTTGTAGCAGATCCCTTGTACTTGATAAGAAATGTAGCGCGCATTGATTTTACGGGACTTAGCTTAGACATGACTAGAGCTGCAAAAGATGTATACGTTGAAGGAATTGCGACGATTGTACCAGAATGTGTATTCATCATGCATGGGCGGACGAAGTCCAATGCAGCAGATATGGGTAATGACAATAGCTGGTGGAATGTCGTTAGCAATACCGTATGGGGTAATGTGTCCGCAACTTATGCTGCTAATGCTACAGATTATGCTTCAGGTTATAGAGGAGATTTCGTGAATGATGACGCTATGTTTACGAATATGAGAGGTCCTATTATTGAAGGATACAAGGCCAGTTTACCAGCCACCGCATTGGTACAGGATATCGCAACTGAAGATGGTGTGTCTGCGACTATCACAATCGCCCCTAAATTCTATGTGTTCGAAAATCCCCAAGTTAAGGCTGCTCGTGAAATGAATGGTGCTGAAAATTTCAAACCAGAGGATCTTGCAACTGAAATTGTAGTTAAAGGTACTTATAAGCTCGAAAATGCTAAAAAGAGCGGAAGTGATGCAGTATACAACTATGCGGAGAAAACAGCATATTGGCCTATTAAAATTGCTGCGACGAATGAAATGGCAGCAGCTACGGCTGAGTATTTAAAGGATGGAAAGATCCATCGTAATATAATTTACAGTATTGACGCAACTTTAGCCGGTAGAGGATATGATGATCCTACTGTTCCTCCAACAGACTTTGTTGAGTTGTTTGTTAAGACAAAGGTGCTTGATTGGGGTAGCGCAAATCAATCTTCAGTTGTCGAATAATATCTATTCTTTGAATAACGTCCAAAAGGCATTCCTTTTATCGGGAGTGCCTTTTTTGCATGTATAATTCTGGTTATAAATTGATCCGGAGACTACAAAATTTACTATCTTTTCCTTATGATGGCGATCCCATATGTCTTGAACCTAAGAGCCGGAATATTATTTCATGAGAATATCTACAATATCTACAATTCAACCTCATACTTATTGTAAATAAATATGTTATATAGTGGTTGCAGATGGAATAACATCTACAATTTTCATTCTGCATCTACCATGTTTTAATGGGAAACGCAAAAAAATCACTTCCCAAGCTTGCGGACTCGTATATTTAGTATTATACGATTTTATAAGAGACAGACAAAGGGATTAAAGCCAATAAGAGTTTCAATAGGTGAAGTTAGTGGTTTCATACTGAAGAAACTTTTATTTCATACTAAAGAAACAAAAGTTTCTCTATAGCAAAACTTTTGTTTTTCTATGCAAAAAACTATTATTTATTGAAATACAGAATGTTATACATTATTTATCGTTAGTAGTAATTGTTCGTGCTAATCTTTCCGGTAACCTAATGATGGTAGATCGAAGTTTGTAGTGGTAGATGTTCACTATCTACCACCACAAGATAAATTATTTACAATCAAAAGATTACATAAATAATGGTAGATATGGTAGATGATTTGGATTATTTACACATAGAATGGCATCTGGGGCGTGTCCGGAGAGAACAACTTCTTAAACATAAATCTTTTGACTTTCTAACTTTGCCAACGGGCATTGACATATTATATTTATAACAAAAAAGGCATTCCCTGTTGATAGAGAATGCCTTTTGATTATTATTCAAAGAATAAGTATTATTCGATAACAGGAGCTTGAGTAGCTGTACCCCAATTCATGACCATTGTCCTAACAAACAAGTCGGCTGTAGGATCATCCTTCGGCTGCGTAGGATCTGCATAACCATTACCGGCGATAGTAGCAGAAATCTGATAAACCACGTTTCTATGTACCTGACCGTAATACATGTTTTCGCTATCCAATCCATCGAGACCAATCTTTATCGGCCAATAGCGCAAGACAGGAGCATCCTCTTTACCAAATGTCCAAGATGTGTTATCATTCATTATAGCTTTTATATAAACTTCACCACTGACAACCAATTCGGATGCCAAAGTTGTTTTATCCAGGACGAAAGCTTGATCTTCCTCTTCCGGATCTTCTTGTTCTCTGGCCGCTCCTGTCTGATTATTAGGCAACACATAAAAATATAAAGAGTTCGCAAGAGTAATTGCTTTATCTCCGGAAATAGTAGCATCTTCCCAATTCTGAGTATATGTTGTTTCTGCTGTACTCAATGCCTTTATATAATTAGCAGCATCGACAGTTCCAGCAAAACGGCCGAATGAGTTACTAGAGTTAGTCCCGGAATAATAATCATCTCCATCAGCAGTTTCATAAGTAGCGGCAATATTACCCCAAACCTTATCTGGCAGATTGAACCACTCTGTATTACTTTGGCTTTGGTCTGCCACCTTAGCTTTTGTACGACCATGTAATACAAAAACATCCTTAGGCACAAACTTAATCGTTCCTGATTTGTATTTTTGACTACCATCAACCTTGACTTTAGTCATATCCAAATCAAGGGCATTCAATTCCACACGAGCCACATTTCTAATTAATCCTAAAGGTTTTCCAGATTCAATACTGTGTCCTCCTGTAGTGTTTGAGTAACCATAATAATTTTCACCTTCGGCAAGAGTGAATTTAGGGCTAATACCACTACTCATAGGTAACCCATTCGCTCCTTCTCCGGAAAAGACATAGTAAGCAGATGTCAACTCAAAAGAGTTAGCGGTTGCGGTAAGAGCATCCTTTGGAACATTCGCGAAAGCCAAAGCACGATAAGAAGCACCAGCCTTTAATCCCTTAAACTGAATCTCATTGTTTGAATCAGTAACCTCTTCATCCTCATTAGCTGTAAGATCACTAACTTGTAAGAATGTTCCGTCCTCATTATAAAGGGCTACAAATAAATTATAAATCTTAGCTTCGCCTTCCTTGGCGTTCTCATCCTCGCCGGCTTTTGTCTGTGTGCTCTTTGTTAAGTTTTTCACCACAATCGTAAGATCAGCGGTGCCTGCTTCCGGTGTAGGTGTCGGATCCACGCTAGGGATAGGATCATCCTCGTTTGAACACGCCGCAAATGCGCAAGCGATCATTGTCCCGAATAATAAATTTCTAAGTTCTATTGGGGAATGGTTATAGGGGGGTGTTCTTTAGTTGATTAGGCTTTTGTTGTGTGAAGGGAAGTAACAACTCAGTAGTATTAATTACCCTCAACGTTACTTCTTTAATCGAGGTTTTTATTACATTTGCCGTATGATCTCCCGTCAGGGCGAGACTCCGTTGGAAAAAACAATTTATGTATTGAAGAATATGAATCTATTTGATATGTCCCCATTTAAAGAAAAAGAGGCATACTTCCGACGCTTGCTCGACGTAGCGAATGTGAATGCCTTGTCCCCCAAGGAGCGTGCGACGTACGATGAGAATCTGAAGATCTACCGTGACTGGAAGGCCACGATGGAGTACGCCGTGGAGGAGGCGGAAACAAAAGGTAAAGCAGAAGGTGAGCGTTTGGCTACCCTACGCAACGCTCGTAACATGAAGAAAGCCGGTGTCGATCTTTCATTAATCGCCGAATGCACGGGGCTTTCGTTGGAAATAATACAAAGTCTCTGATCTGATAAGCCAGTTGCGGACTGAAACTATAGCGGATGACACGGATCTTGGGGAGAAGTATCTTTCTTGATCCGTGCCATACGAATCTGAAGTAATATCCGTCTCATGCGTCTAATACGCCATTAAACCGGTCTATTGCCTGTCTTTTACTAGCATCGATGATTTTCGCGTATACTTGTGTGGAGATGATGTTCTTGTGTCCTAGTAATTTACATACTGTATACAAGTCAATGCCAAGAGCTAGTGAAAGAGTGGCGAAAGTATGGCGGCTTACGTGGAATATACACGGCAAAGCAAGCAACAGCGAACAGGTATAGATTAAACGTAAACCGTTAGGAATAAGCGATATTTCGGTATTTTGCGAAGTTGAAAAAATGCAAACGACAACGGAATATTGAGGTTGTTCAGTTACCAAACCGTTAGCCGGGCAGTTACCGAAACGGGAACAGGTAACGGAAAGCGATGAAAAGAAATCCCCACCGTTTTGTTTGCGTTAATACACAGTGTTTTGCGCATCAAGGGACGCTTATATGGCAAGTAAATTTGCACTTAAAAATATAAGCGTATGAAAGTAGAAAAATTCAAGGTGCTGCTCTACCTCAAAAAGAGCGGACTGGACAAGTCGGGCAAGGCTCCCATCATGGGACGCATTACCGTCAACCGCACGATGGCGCAGTTCGGATGCAAGCTGTCATGCCCTCCCGAACTGTGGAATCCCTGTGAAAGCCGTCTGAATGGCAAGAGCAAGGAGGCGGTGGAAACCAACACCAAGATTGAGAAACTGTTGTTGGCGGTAAACAACGCCTTTGACAACCTTGTGAGCCGTAAAATGGATTTCGATGCCACCGATGTGAAGAATCATTTTCAAGGAAGTATGGAAACGCAGATGACACTCATGCGAATGACTGATGTTGTCTGTGACGACCTCAAAGCCCGTATTGGTATTGACCGTGCGAAAACTTCTTACTCGACTTATCATTATATGCGTCTGACACTTGGTGAGTTCATTGGGCATCAGTACAAGGTCAAGGATTTAGCATTTGGGCAGCTTACGGAACAGTTCATCCATGACTATCAGGTTTTCGCTATGGAGAATAAGGGTTATGCAATAGATACTGTCCGACATCACCTTGCCATACTGAAAAAAATATGCCGTCTGGCTTATAAGGAAGGCTATGCAGACAAAATCCATTTCCAGCATTTCACCCTGCCCAAGCAGTCGGATAAAACCCCACGGGCATTGAGCCGTGAATCGTTCGAGAAAATCCGTGATGTGGAAATTGAACCGCATCGTAAATCTCACATACTGGCAAGGGATATGTTTCTCTTCGGGTGTTATACCGGGGTCTCGTATGCGGATGTGATATCCATTACCGATGAGAACTTGTACACGGACGATAACGGAGCGTTGTGGCTGAAATACCGCAGGAAGAAGAACGAACATCGGGCAAGCGTGAAGTTGCTTCCCGAAGCGATTGCACTGATTGAAAAGTATCACAGTGAGGACAGGGACACATTGTTCCCTTTACTACGCTGGCCTAATCTTAGAAGACACATGAAGGCGTTGGCGGCATTGGCTGGCATCAAGGATGATTTGTGCTATCATCAGGCGAGGCATAGTTTCGCCTCGCTGATAACGCTCGAAGCGGGTGTGCCGATTGAGACCATCAGCCGGATGCTGGGACATTCCGACATTTCCACCACTCAAGTATATGCCCGTGTCAGTCCGAAAAAACTCTTCGAGGATATGGACAAGTTCATAGAGGCGACACAAGATTTCAAACTAACCCTATAAATCCAACAACAATATGCGAAGCACATTTTCATTATTGCCATATATTAACCGCAGCAAGGTGAGGGCTGACGGTACGACCGCCGTACTCTGCCGTATAACCATTGACGGCAAGCAGACCGCCATAAGCACAGGTATCTATTGCCGCCCCGAAGACTGGAACGGCAGGAAGAATGAGATAAAGACCGTCAGGGAGAACAACCGCTTACGGGAATACCTGCGTCTGACTGAGGAAGCCTATACCGAGATACTTAAATCGCAAGGAGTGGTCAGTGCGGAAATGTTGAAGAACCATATTTCCCTGAATAATATCCATCCGACTACCTTATTGCAAATGGGTGAATGGGAACGGGAGCGGTTGAAGAAACATTCCGAGGAAATAGATTCCACTTCTTCCTACCGTCACTCCATGTATTATCAGAAATACCTGACGGACTTTATAGCGTCAATCGGGAAAAAGGAAATTCCTCTTGAAGAAGTGACGGAGGATTTTGGCAAGTCCTATAAAGCTTTCCTGAAGAAGTGCAAGAATTTCAGCTCTTCCCAAACCAACAAATGTATGTGCTGGCTTAATCGTTTATTGTATTTGGCAGTCGATAAGGAGATTATCCGTGTGAACCCCTGCGAGGACTTGGAGTATGAACCGAAGCCGGAGGCAAGGCACAGGTACATCAGCCGCGATGAGTTCAAAAAGATACTTTCCACCCCGATGTATGACAAGCGTATGGAACTGGCAAGACGGGCTTTCATCTTCTCGACCCTGACGGGACTGGCGTATGTGGACATCAAACTTCTTCATCCCCATCATATCGGGACGAATGCGGAGGGCAGACGGTATATCCGCATCAACCGCAAGAAGACAAAGGTGGAGGCTTTCATACCCTTACATCCCATAGCGGAACAGATATTGTCGTTGTACAACACAACCGATGATGAGAAGCCCGTGTTTCCTCTCCCAAGCCGTGATTCACTTTGGTTTGACATCCACGAGATGGGTGTTGCCATAGGCAAGGAGGAAAATCTGAGCTATCACCAAAGTCGGCACAGCTTCGGAACTTTCCTGATTTCAGCGGATATACCGATTGAGAGCATCGCCAAGATGATGGGACATTCCAACATCAGAACTACTCAGGGGTATGCACGGATAACCGATGATAAAATCTCCAAAGACATGGACAAACTGATGGAGCGAAGAAAGAAAATATCGGCTGGCGAAAAGAAAGAAAACAGTATATAATCATCATAAAATAAAGGGATTATGAGCAGAGAAATAATAACAATCAGTAAAATGGGAGCGGTCACCGTACCGACAGCCCCAGTGTGGATGACCCAGTTCGAGATAGCCGACCTGTTCGGGGTGTTCTCTTGCAATATCCGCAAGATGATACAGGCAATTTACAAGAACAAAGAGTTGAACGAAACTGATACGATGAAGTATATCAAGCAAACTGACGGCATCAGTTATGATGTGTATAATTTTGAAATGATTATAGCCATCGCTTTCAGAATATGTAGCAAAGAGACCCTTTTGTTCAGGCGGTTCGTAATAAATGAAATCTGCACCACCAAGAAAGGAATCCCGGTTACATTGTTTGTTTCCTATGGTAAGAATGGCAACCTATGGTATAGTCGAGGTTCTTCCCGTCAGCCACCTGTTCCCGATGCACGGATGCAAAGGTAGCGTGTGGCTCTGACAGCATTGGCAAGGTCGGGCGGCATAGCCGTTTCGGGCAGAATCTTCCTCAACGGGGTTGAGCGTATTCAGCCCGAAAACCTTGCCCCTGCCAACCACACGCATTTTGGGCATCCGGCAACGGAAACAAGCGACTGACGGGAAATCAGAAGAAAGAGAAGGAACGGCTTACAGACGAAGCTAAACATTGATGCTTCATCCGTAAGCCGTTCCTTTTTTATTGTACCATTGCTGTCGCAAACATAGGGCAGACGGCAAACTGCGCTCTTTCAAGAAAATCAGATAGCCGTCTGTCGGTAGGCGGTACGGTAGCTGTCAGTCAGCATCCTTTCGATGTCGGACTCTCGGTAGAGGATTTTGCCGCCCAACTGAATGTAGGCTATCCGCCCTTCGTTGCGGTAATCCTGAAGTGTTCGGCGGCTCACTTTCAACCGTGCCGACACCTCCTTGTCCGTGAAGAAACGCTCCCCGTTCAGTGTCGGGCGGTAGCTGGCAGTCAGATGCTCTACGTTGTCCAGCAGACGGTCAAGACTGCCCATGAAGTGGATTATCCACTCGTTGTCTTTGTTAATCAGTTCGTTCATATTACTCTGGATTTAGTGGAATTATTGTCATTACTCTATTCGGTTATCAGATTGTCCTGCCTTTGAACTTTGCTTCCTTCCGTCTGTCCTCCACGATGGAGACGATACGTTGCACATCTTCGGGACGGTAATAGGTCTTGTGGTTGATTTGGCTGTATGCCAAAGTCCCATTGTCCCGAAGCGTCTGCAAGGTTCGTGGGCTGATATTGAGCATCCGGCATACGTCCTGATTATCCATCCACTCGCTCATTTTCTTTTCGCCGTGCCGATGGCAGATGGCATCCATACGGCAGACGAAGCGGTCGAACTTGGCGACCAGCTCCTCAAAGGTCTTTCTTTCGATTGATACGATTTCCATATTGTCTTTTTTTAGTTGTTACTGTTTCTTATGCCGCAAAGGAATGTATAATCCGTTACTTGACAATGGGTTTCCCGGAAGTGGTAGCATGTTGCGCTGATACGGTAGTCATTGTCCGTGATACCGACTTTTCCTTTGGCGGCTATCATTCCTTCTCCCGCAAAGAAATACATAATCCGGCATCCGGCAATGGATTCAATTTGGTCTGGCAGCAAGTGGCACAGGGTGGTAGAGGTTGGCACAGGCATGGTTCACCGATTGCCCAATCCGCCCAGTCCTTAGCCCTTAATTCCTATATTTAATAAGGACACCACAGCCCAAATAAGAGCTTAATTCAAAATCACCCGTAACTAAACCTTTTTCCCTTTCGGTTATATACATCCGGCAAAACGGTGAAGTCTGCACCGTTATTTCTATCACCATAAAGCAAAACCATACAAAATTGCCTAAGAGAACCCAAGTGCTTGACAGACTGCACTGAAGCATCTTACTTTGCTCCCGATAATCGGTCGAGGTGCTTACCAAGACCACAGTTAATAACTTAATCAATTTGTTTTTTACAATGAAGAGAGAACCAAGCATTACAGAGCAGCAGGCTCGTGAAATCGTGGAAAAGATGGGACGCAGGGAATCCTACACTCCCAAGTCGATGAATGACATCTACAGGCGTATCGGCCTGGAGCCGGATGAGCCGGAACAGCCCGGCAAGACCGTCACGGAAGAAACGGAGACCGCTATGGCGGATGAACCGTCAAGTGAGGCGGTCGGGGAAACAGCAATGCCGCAGAAGCGTGTCAGCAGCAAGCAGCGCAGGCTGTCGCTGGAGGAGTACCGCGCCACCTATCTCCAAGTCCCCAAGATTATCAACCGCAAGCCCGTGTTTGTCAGCGAGACGGTGCGTGACGAACTGGACAGGGTTGTCCGCTTCCTCGGAGGAAAGGGTATGAGCGCATCGGGGCTGATTGAAAACCTCGTCCGCCTGCACCTCGACACCTATCGGAACGACATCGAGCAGTGGCGCAAGCTCTGACGGGATTACAGAAAGTCGGTTAGGCTGGTGAATACACTTCATCGGCTTAACCGATACCCAAGATGAGTGATTACACTCGGAAAACAATCCGACAAGCGGAGGATTGTTATGTCTTCAAAGACATAGCAAGATATATTTTCAGTTACCCGAATAATTCTAAGTAACTGAAAACACCTTCACCGCCGTGGGCAGAATTATCCTCCGCAGTCGGATAATTTCGGGGTTCATTAATCAAAGATTAAACAATGGACAAGCCATAAAATTGAAAAAATAAGAAGTATGAAAAAGAAGAGCAAGTACGGGAGAAATCCCAAGTTGAACCCGAAGACGCACTGCGTGATGGTGCGCTTCGATGATGTGGAATGGAACAGATTCCTGACGATGTACGAGGAATCTAACGTGTACGCGAAAGCCGTCTTTCTCAAGGCGCACTTCTTCGGACAGAAGTTCAAGGTGCTGAAAGTGGACAAGACGCTGGTGGACTACTACACCAAGCTGTCGGATTTCCATGCCCAGTTCCGTGGCATAGGCACGAACTACAATCAGGTCGTCAAGGAGCTGCGCATCCACTTCTCGGAGAAGAAGGCGATGGCGTTGCTCTACAAGCTGGAGGAGTGCACCATCGACCTTGTGAAGCTGAGCCGGGAGATAATGGAGCTTTCAAGAGAAATGGAGGCTAAGTGGCAACAAAGACGGGATGATTCTATGGTATAGCTGGATGTCCCTTTGGTTCGCAGTTCGGCAAGTGAACGAAGTCCGACGGGTAACTTCATTGCCGACCATGTCATTGTCGGACATCTGTTAAGAATAAGAACTAACTGAAAGGGATGAAAATATAGTAGAATCAAGTATCTGGCTTTCTAACTGATAAATAGAAATCTAGATACTTGATTTACAAACTAAATATATTTGATACTCTTTTTGCAAGAATAGTCTACCTGTCAATCCATTCTTTAAGCCTCTGCGCCTTTTCCTTGCTCACTTGTATTTCCGTCTTCGGATAACCTTTCAAACGGACAATCAACTTTCCTCCAAAATAATTACCGAGGAACAAAACGTGCTCTACATTGATGATATATTGGCGGTTTGCCCGGAAGAAATAGTCCGGGTTCAGTTGGTGTTCAAGTTCATCCATTGACACATTGACCACTTCGGAAGTGCCATTGTTGAGACGAAGATGTACAATCTTGTTTTCTGTTTCGATATGGTTGATGTCCGAAACTCGCACGGTCTTATATCCGTCACGATAAGGAAGCAGGAAACGCTCCCTATAACGGAACTTGCTCTTCTGTAAGGCGTCAAAAAGCTGTTGCAAGTTTTCGTCGGTATAATTCTTTCCGGCTTTGACTGCCTTGTCAATGGCCGCTTCAAGTTCATCCGGATCCAGCGGTTTCAGAAGATAGTCAAAACTGTTGAACTTGAATGCCTGTACTGCATATTCATCGTATGCGGTGGTAAATATGATGGGAACGGTTGCCTGGGCATGTTTAAGAGCCTCGAAACTCAAACCGTCAGTTAGCCGGATATCAGCAAGGATGAGGTCTGTGGTTTTGCCAGATTGAAAGAATTCGACTGTTTCTTTGATGCTGGCAAGCGGACCTTCAACAATAAATGTTCTGTCAATATCGTTCAGCAGCCTTATGAGGCGTTTGGCATTGCGCTGTTCGTCTTCAAGAATCAGTATTTTCATAAGGGTTGATGTTTTTTATGATGGGCAGACTTACCGAATAGAAGTTTTCGGCATTCTCTATCTTGACCTTTTTATCACAAAGTAAAGCATATCGTTCTATGATATTTTTAAGTCCTAAACCGGTTGATTCGATTGGGGACATCAAAGGTCGTTTCAGGTTGCAGACGGTTATGTAATCATCGGACAACTTTATGTTGATAACCAACGGATGTTCAGATGAAAAGCTGTTGTGTTTTATTGCGTTTTCTACAAGAAGCTGCAATACAGCCGGAGGAAGAAAACCTTTGCATTGTCTGACGCCCGGACTTACTTTTGCAATGACCCCTTCGTTGTGGCGTACTTTCATCAAATACAAGTATGAATCAAGAAACTTGATTTCGTCGGCAACGGGTATCAGATTGCGGTCCAGATTGGTGATGATGTATCGGTACACTTTCGATAGGTTACTCAGGAATTTTCCGGCAAGCTCGGTATCTCCCTCAATCAGTTCCAGCAGGTTGTTGAAGTTGTTGAACATGAAGTGCGGGTTGATTTGCAGTTTCAGCGAGTTGAGTTGCGACTGCAAGGCGATCTCTTTTTCCTTCATCAGCGCCATTTCGAGTGCTTGTTTCTCGTCGCGCGCCTTGATGTAAGACTGAAGGTAGAAGGAGTTGGCATAGACGCTTGACAGGAAGGTAGATATCATGGCAAAGGTGTATGCGCCTTTCATGTTGAGGAGTTCGTCGAGAAGCCCGTTGTCGGTTTCGTCCCATAGGAAATTGAACAAGGTTATCATACCGAACGCAACGATATTGTTCAGTGCCATTAGGCAGGATGCATAGACCATTCCCCACACGTAGGATGTCCTGAACGGCAATACCCTGAAGACCAGAAAACAGAATCCTAAGGATATGTAGGTAAAAAGCATACACAGCAGAAAATCGACCATGTAATCAGCGATTGTCATTCCCGGCAATTGGTCGATGGTCTTGTCATCGAGTATAAACCACATGACAAGGTAGAATACATAGGAGACGGCAGATAGCAACAGGCCGTTCTTCCAACTCATTATTTTCATTTTCACTTGGGTCATATCGGGTGCAAAGTTACTCTTGATTCGGCAAAGATAAGGCTTTACTCCTTTGGTTGATAGGATAAACAGGCTGAAACGGATAAAATTACTATCGAAACGATAATAACTATTGGTGAAATACACATTGTATTTGTTAAAACCGATCTGCACTTGAAAGATTATCCTTTTTTCGGTCTTAACTGTCAGTTTGGATAGTTCGGACTTTAATTTATCCGCTTCGATACTCTTTGAATTGCAAGAACTTTTATAGGGGTATAATTTTGCATCTCAAAAAAAAGTGTATGAAAATTGAAACAGAACGTCTTGTAATCAGAGACTTTCAAAAGAGAGACGTTGTTGGACTTTTGGAATATCTTTCAAATCCTCGTGTGAATTGCTTTGCCGCCGACCGCCTTTGTTCTGAAGAGGCGGCATTCGTATATATGCAGTATTCCCAAAAAGATATGCAACGCTATGCAGTGAGTTTGAAAAAGGAGGACTTTATAATCGGTGATGTTTTCGTTTTGCGTGAAAATGAAGATACTTACAATGTGGGCTGGCATTTCAACAAACGTTTTGAGGGCAAAGGATTAGCTCGTGAAGCGGTTATCGGATTGTTGGATTATCTTTTTCGGGAGGCGGGTGCACGGCGTATCTATGGATTTGTGGAAGATGACAATATTCGCTCCAAACGCTTATGCGAACGCCTTGGTATGCGCCGCGAAGGATGCTTCAAGGAATTTGTGACATTTATAAACAATCCTAACGGCACCCCGAAATATGAAGATACCCGTGTTTATTCCATTCTAAAAAAAGAATGGAATTCAATCAGTGCTAAATCAATTACGAATAATTAAGAACAAGAAAAGAATATGAACAAGCGATTCATTATCATTAATTTCGCCGCATTTGCCGTCATGCTGTTTCTGTCGACTGGATGCAAGCAGGACGGTAAGCAGGATGCGGTACCGAGTTATCGGGTCATAACAGTATCGTCCATGCCGGTGGAAATATCCGAATCTTATTCCGCCACTATCCGCGGGCGACAAGATGTGGATATCATGCCGCAAATATCCGGCCGCATCACGCGTCTATGCGTGAAGGAGGGCACACGGGTGACGACAGGGCAAGTACTGGCAGTGATAGACCAAACACCCTATCTGGCAGCCTTACGCACAGCTTTGGCTAATGTCAGCGCAGCACGGGCAAAAGCGGAAACGGCACGAATCGAACTGCAAGGTAAGCAAGCCTTGTTTGATGAGAAGGTAATATCCGAATACGACCTTTCTCTTGCCCGAAACCAACTAGCTGTGGCACTTGCCGAACTCCAACAGGCCGAGGCGCAGGAAGCGGATGCACGAAACAACCTCTCTTATACTGAAATCAAAAGTCCGAGTAACGGCGTGGTAGGCACATTGCCCTACCGCATCGGTGCGCTTGTCAGTCCCAACATGGAGCAGCCTTTCACGGTCGTGTCCGACAATGCGGAGATGTATGCCTACTTCTCCGTGTCGGAAAACATGCTGCGACACCTATCCACTCGCTACGGCTCGATTGACAGCCTGATAGCCAAGATGCCGGAAGTGAGCCTGCAACTCAACGACGGTAGTCTGTACAAAGCGAAGGGACGCATCGAGACCGTAAGCGGTGTGGTGGACCCTGCGACCGGAGCGGTGCAGATCAAAGCCCTGTTCCCCAATCCCGAACGCGAACTGCTGAGCGGCAGCATCGGCAACATCGTCCTTCGGAACCCCCAAACGGATGCCATCACCATTCCCATGACCGCCACCGTGGAACTGCAAGACAAAATCATCGCCTACCGACTGAAAAACGGACGGGCGGAAGCTGCCTATCTCACGGTGGACCGCCTGAACGATGGCAACCGGTTTATCGTAAAAGAAGGTCTCTCGGTCGGCGACACCCTCATCGCCGAAGGCGTGGGACTGGTGAGAGAAGGCATGAGCATAACCCCTAAAGACGAAACGAAATGAAGCTACGATTTTTTATAGACCGCCCGGTGTTCTCGGGCGTTATCTCGGTGGTGATTGTGCTGTTGGGCGTCATCGCCATGTTCTCCCTGCCGGTGGAGCAATATCCCGACATCGCCCCGCCCACCATCAATGTATGGGCATCCTATCCCGGAGCCAACGCCGAAACCGTGCAGAAAGCCGTGATAGTGCCGCTGGAAGAAGCCATCAACGGCGTGGAAGACATGACCTATATGACCTCCACGGCATCGAACACGGGAGACGCCTCCATCAACATCTACTTCAAGCAAGGAGCCAATGCCGACATGGCAGCCGTGAACGTGCAGAACCGTGTGAACGCCGCATTGAGCCAGCTTCCGGCAGAAGCCACCAAGACCGGTGTCACCACCGAAAAGCAGCAGAATGCCGAGCTGCTGACCTTTGCCCTCTACTCGCCCGATGACCGCTTCGACCAGACGTTTCTGAACAACTACATGAAAATCAATGTCGAACCGCGACTGAAGCGCATCAGCGGCGTGGGAAAGGCGCAACTGTTCGGCT
The DNA here is from genome assembly GCF_056640955.1 of Parabacteroides sp. KHUB-02. Classification (NCBI taxonomy): domain Bacteria; kingdom Pseudomonadati; phylum Bacteroidota; class Bacteroidia; order Bacteroidales; family Tannerellaceae; genus Parabacteroides; species Parabacteroides sp. KHUB-02. The sequence goes on from NZ_JBWQEV010000001.1 coordinate 4,454,821, forward strand.
CCAATTACAGCATGCGCCTCTGGCTGAAGCCCGACCGTATGGCGCAATACGGGCTCATACCCGACGACATATCCGCCGTACTCGCGCGGCAGAACATCGAAGCCGCCACCGGCTCCTTCGGTGCCAATCACCCCACGGCCAACGAATACACAATGAAGTACCGCGGACGCTTGTCCGGTGCCGATGAGTTTGGCGAACTGGTAGTCAAGTCCTTGCCGGGTGGCAACGTGCTTCGGCTGAAAGAGGTTGCCGATGTGGAGCTGGGCGATGAATACTACAACTACTCCTCCCAAGTGAACGGCCATCCGGCAGCCATGATGATGATAAACCAGAAGGCAGGGTCCAATGCGTCGAGCACCATCAACGAGATTCACGAAGTGCTCCACGAACTGGACCGTGACCTGCCCGAAGGAGCGGAATTCGTAGTGCTTACCGACACCAACAAGTTTCTGTATGCCTCCATCCGCTCGGTCATCCGCACCTTGCTGGAGGCGATACTGCTGGTTATCGTAGTGGTATATGTATTCTTGCAGGACATCAAGTCAACGCTTATTCCTGCCATATCCATCTTCGTTTCCATCATCGGCACGTTCGCCGTGATGTCCATGATAGGCTTTTCCATCAACCTGCTCACCCTGTTTGCGCTTGTGCTTGCCATCGGCACCGTGGTCGACGATGCCATCGTGGTGGTGGAAGCGGTGCAGGCGAAGTTTGATGAGGGCTACCAGTCGGCGGTGCTTGCGGCCGATGATGCCATGAAAGACGTTTCATCGGCCATTCTGACCTCTACCATCATCTTTATGGCAGTGTTCTTTCCCGTTGCCATGATGGGCGGCACTTCGGGAGCCTTCTATGCGCAGTTCGGCATCACGATGGCGGTTGCCGTGGGCATCTCGGCCATCAATGCCTTCACCCTCTCACCGGCACTTTGCGCCCTGTTGCTGAAGCCCTATATCGACGAGCACGGCAATACAAAGGACAACTTTGCAGCCCGTTTCCGAAAGGCGTTCAATGCCGTTTTCTACCGTCTGAGCCGACGCTATGTGCGTGGAGTGATGTTCATCCTCCACCGCCGGTGGCTGATGTGGAGCTCTATAGCAGTGTCCTTTGTATTGCTGGTGCTGCTGGTCAACGCCACCAAGACGGGCCTTATCCCCGAAGAAGACACCGGAACGGTCATGGTGAGCATGAATACGAAGCCCGGCACGTCAATGGCGCAGACCGTCAAGGTGATGGAGCGCATCAACAGCCGCCTCGACAGTATCGGCGAGATAGAATACAACGGTGCGGTTGCCGGCTTCTCTTTCAGCGGTTCCGGTCCGTCGCAGGCCATGTATTTCGTGACACTCAAAGACTGGGAACAGCGTGAGGGAGAGGGGCAGTCGGTCAACGACGTCATCGGAAAAATCTATGCCGCCACCTCCGACATCCCTGATGCCACGGTGTTTGCCATGTCGCCCCCAATGATAGCCGGATATGGCATGGGGAACGGCTTTGAGCTCTACTTGCAGGACAAGGCAGGCGGAGACATTACCGCTTTCAAGAAAGAGGCGGACAAGTTTGTCGAGGCCTTGTCGCAGCGGCCCGAAATAGGCGAAGTCTATTCCTCCTTTGCCACAGACTATCCGCAATACTGGGTGGATATCGACGCCGCCAAATGCGAGCAGTCGGGAGTGTCGCCCGCAGAGGTGCTTTCCACCCTGTCGGGCTATTATACCGGACAATATGTTTCCGACTTCAATCGCTTCTCCAAGCTCTACCACGTCACCATGCAGGCTCCGGCGGAATACCGTGTGAATGCAGAGTCCATTCATCATATCTATGTACGCACCTCTGATGGCGGCATGGCACCGTTGAGCCGGTTCGTGCGTCTGACCAAGACCAACGGTCCGTCAGACCTCACCCGCTTCAACCTGTTCAATGCCATCTCCATCAATGGGTCTCCGGCCCGGGGTTACAGTTCGGGGCAGGTGCTCGAAGCCATCAGTGAGACGGCACGCAAGGTTCTCCCGGCAAATTACACCTACGAGTTTGGCGGCATCTCGCGCGAGGAGAGCAAGACAACCAACAATGCCACGCTGATATTCCTGCTCTGTATGGTCCTGGTCTATATGATTCTGTGTGCCTTGTACGAAAGCGTGTTTATTCCCTTTGCGGTTCTGCTGGCAGTGCCTTGCGGGTTGATGGGCAGTTTCCTGTTCGCATGGCTCTTCGGTCTGGAGAACAACATCTACATGCAGACCGGTCTGATTATGATTATCGGCCTGCTTGCCAAGACCGCCATCCTGCTTACCGAATATGCAGGCAAGCGGCGGTCGGAAGGCATGACACTGGCACAAGCGGCATACAGTGCGGCAAAAGTCCGTCTGCGCCCCATCCTGATGACCGTGTTGTCTATGGTGTTCGGCCTTATCCCGCTGATGCTGGCTCACGGAGTGGGTGCCAACGGTAGCCGTTCGCTTGCCACAGGTGTAATCGGCGGAATGATTGTAGGTACATTGGCTCTGTTGTTCCTCGTGCCTTCATTGTTCATCGTCTTCCAATATATCCAAGAACGTATTAAGCATAATTAAATGAAAAAGACAGCAATATATATCATATTGTCAGGATGGATGCTTACCGGCTGTGGCACGTACAGCCGGTATCATCGCCCCGACCTCTCGATGGAGAATCTGTATAGCACCCTTCCGGCAGACGCCGATACCACCACTCTGGCCTCCCTGTCGTGGCGGGAAATGTTTACCGACCCTAAACTTCAGTCCTTGATTGAAACAGGACTTGACCGAAACACAGACCTCAATGTGGCACGGCTACGGGTGGAAGCGGCAGCCTCCGCCTTGCTGACAGCTAAACTCTCCTATCTACCCTCACTCGGACTGAATGCCGAAGGTAATGCCGGCAAGCACGATGGAGCAACGGCAAAGACATATAATGCAGGAGCGACAGCAAGCTGGGAACTGGACATCTTCGGCAACCTCACAGCTGCAAAACGTGGTGCCGCTGCCGCCTTGCAAGGAAGCCGTGATTACCGGCAAGCCGTACAGACTCAGCTTGTCGCCACTATTGCCGACAGTTACTATACCCTTGCCATGCTCGACGCGCAAATGGCAATAAGCCACCGCACCCTTGAAAACTGGCAGACTACCGTGCGCACTCTCGAAGCATTGAAAAAAGCCGGACAGTCAAACGAAGCCGGTGTATTGCAGGCAAAAGCGAACGTGATGCAGCTCGAATCGTCCCTATTATCCATCCGCAAGAGCATCTCCGAAACAGAAAACGCCTTGTTTGCAATACTTGCCATGCCGTCACACTCAATAGCACGAAGTAATCTGGTCGAAGCAGCTTTCCCCGATACCGTCTCTATCGGAGTCCCCTTGCAGTTACTTTCCAACCGTCCCGATGTGCGTCAGGCAGAAATGGAACTGGCGCAGGCGTTCTACACAACCAATGCGGCACGTGCCGCATTCTACCCCCATATCACCCTTTCGGGAACACTTGGATGGACCAATAACGGTGGCGGTATAATCACCAATCCCGGACAATGGTTGCTCAATGCCATCGGTTCCCTGACACAGCCCTTGTTCAATCGAGGCGCAAACATCGCCAACCTGAAGACTGCCCAAATCCGCCAGGAAGAAGCGAAGTTACTGTTCCAACACTCTTTGTTGAACGCAGGCAAAGAGGTAAACGATGCTTTGACCGCATGGCAGACTGCGAAATCGCAACTTGAAATCAATGCTCGGCAGGTGGAAACATTATGCGATGCCGTGCGGAAAACAGAATCACTGATGCGTCATTCCAATATTACCTATCTGGAAGTATTGACCGCCCAGCAATCTCTCCTTGAAGCGGAAGTGCAACAGCTGCAAACTCGTTTTGAACGCATACAAAGTGTAATCAAACTTTATCACGCGTTGGGAGGAGGACGATTTTAATTCGTAAGAGAATAGATGGAATTTGTACGTAAGGCAATAGCATTAAGTCACACTTTCATAATTCTAATAGTAGTAGCCATTGCATTTACTTGTCATAATGAATGGCAGGAAGTGGAAGCATTGGAGGTTGGCAACCGGCATATAGATGAATTCAGGAAGGAGGTAAACCGTATTCATATCCAACTGATAGAGTTTTCGCTATTAGGAGAAACTGCATTGGATTGGGACGAAACGGATTTGGAGAATTACCATGCCCAACGCATTGCATTGGACAGCACATTGTGCCTGTTCAATGAAACTCATGTAATTGGACGTATTGACAGTGTGCGCAGTCTTTTGGAAGATAAGGAACGGCAGATGTTTCAGATTGTTCGGTTAATAGACGAACAACAATCCATCAACAAGAAGATTGCCAGTCAAGTACCTCTCATTGTTCAGACAAGTATGCAGGAACAGCCCAAGAAACCGAAACGAAAAGGGTTCTTGGGCATATTCGGCAAAAAAGAGGAAACGAAGCCGCCGACAACAACAACTACGCTTCGTTCACCCAATAGAAGCATGGTCAGTGAACAGAAAGAGCAAAGCCGTCGATTGTCGGAACAAGCCGACCTGCAAGGGCGGGAAGACGAAATAGTTGCCATGCGTGGAAAGTCATTTATGCAGGTAGGCGGTTTAATGGGATTCGTCCTTCTGCTGTTGTTAATTTCCTACATCATCATACACCGTGATGCAAAGAGTATCAAACAATACAAGCGCAAGACAACGGATTTGATAGGGCAACTGGAACAATCCGTACAACGGAACGAGGCACTGATAGCATCAAGGAAGAAAGCGGTACATACCATCACCCACGAACTGCGCACACCACTAACGGCAATAACAGGTTATACTGAGCTGTTACAGAAAGAGTGCAGCAAGGAGAACAATGTGAATTTTCTTCAAAGCATACAACAATCTTCCGACCGTATGCGGGATATGCTTAACACCCTGCTGGACTTCTTCCGCTTGGACAACGGCAAGGAGCAGCCCAAACTGTTGCCCTGCCGCATCTCCACAATCACGCATACCCTTGAAACGGAGTTCATGCCCGTCGCCATGAACAAGGGGCTTTCCTTGACCGTAAAGAACGGAAACGATGCGGTTGTACTGACCGACAAGGAGCGAATCATCCAAATTGGAAACAATCTGCTGTCAAATGCCATCAAGTTCACGGAGAAAGGCGGTGTGTCGCTGACTATCGATTATACCAACGGAGTGCTGACACTGATTTTCGAGGATACAGGCACAGGCATGACAGAAGATGAACAGCAACGTGTATTTGGGGCATTTGAACGCCTCTCAAACGCCGCCGCAAAAGACGGTTTCGGACTTGGACTTGCCATCGTGCATAACATAGTGGCGATGCTTGACGGCAAAATCCATTTGGAAAGCGAGAAAGGGAAAGGAAGTCGTTTCACAGTGGAAATACCCATGCAGAAAGCCGAAGAAATACCGGAAAAAGAGATACAGACTTATATCCACCGGGAGGAGAGAAACCTCAATGTTGTCGCCATCGACAATGATGAGGTGCTGCTCCTGATGTTGAAAGAGATGTATGCACAGGAGGGAATACATTGCGACACTTGCACCGATGCGGCGGAACTGATGGAAATGATACGCCGAAAAGAATACAACTTGTTGCTGACGGACTTGAATATGCCCGGCATAAACGGCTTCGAGCTGCTGGAACTGCTCCGATCGTCCAATGTTGGCAATTCACAGACAATCCCCGTGGTCGTGGCAACCGCTTCGGGCAGTTGCGATGCGGAGGAACTTTTGGAACGAGGCTTTGCCGGATGCCTGTTCAAACCATTCTCCATATCGGAACTGCTGGAAATTTCCGACAAGTGCGCCATTAAAGCGACACAGGACGGTAAACCGGATTTTTCCGCCTTGTTGTCCTACGGCAATGAAGTTGTCATGCTGGAAAAACTGATAACGGAAACCGAGAAAGAAATGCAGGCGGTACGGGATGCGGCAATGCGAAACGATCTGCAAGAACTTGATGCCTTGACACACCACTTACGCAGTTCGTGGGAGATACTCCGTGCCGACCAGCCGCTGAAGGTGCTTTATGGTGTGCTTCATGGAAAGGATAAGTCCGATAACGAGGCGTTAAGTAATTCCGTGACCACCGTGTTGGATAAAGGAGCGGAGATTATACAGTTGGCAAAGGAGGAAAGGAGAAAATACGAAAATGGATAAGACAAGAATAATCGTGGTGGAGGATAACATCGTGTATTGCGAATATGTCTGCAATCTGCTGGCACGGGAGGGATACAGTACCGTGAAGGCTTACCACCTGTCAACAGCGAAGAAACATCTGCAACAGGCAACGGATGATGATATAGTAGTTTCTGACCTGCGCCTAAACGATGGCAACGGAATAGACCTGCTGCGCTGGATGCGCAAGGAGGGAAAGATGCAGCCGTTCATCATAATGACCGACTACGCCGAAGTGCATACGGCAGTCGAAAGCATGAAACTCGGTTCGATAGACTATATTCCGAAGAAACTGATAGAGGACAAACTCGTCCCCCTTATCCGCTCCATACAGAAAGAGCGTCAGTCGAGACACAGCCGGATGCCCGTTTTCGCCCGTGAAGGTTCCGCCTTTCAGAAAATCATGCACAGGATAAAGTTGGTAGCCGTCACCGACATGAGCGTGATGATATTCGGAGAGAACGGCACAGGCAAGGAGCATATCGCCCACCATCTGCACGACAAGAGCAAACGGGCTGGCAAGCCCTTCGTGGCGGTGGACTGCGGTTCGCTATCCAGAGAACTTGCGCCGTCGGCTTTCTTCGGACACGTCAAAGGCGCGTTCACGGGTGCGGACAGCACCAAGAAAGGATATTTCCATGAGGCGGAAGGAGGCACGCTGTTTCTTGACGAGGTGGGCAACCTTGCGTTGGAGACCCAGCAGATGTTGCTCCGTGCCATACAGGAGAGGCGGTATCGCCCGGTCGGTGACAAATCGGACAAGAGTTTCAACGTCCGCATCATCGCCGCCACCAACGAGGATCTGGAGGCGGCAGTGAGCGAAAAGCGTTTCCGGCAGGATTTACTCTACCGTCTGCAAGACTTCGTGATAACCGTGCCGCCCTTGCGTGACTGTCAGGAGGACATCATGCCGTTGGCGGAGTTCTTCCGCGAGATAGCCAACAAGGAACTGGAGTGCAATGTGAGCGGTTTCAGTTCCGAAGCCCGTAAAGCGTTGCTGACCCACGCATGGCCGGGCAACGTGCGGGAGCTTCGGCAGAAAATCATGGGAGCCGTGTTGCAGGCTCAGGAAGGTGTGGTCACGAAAGAGCATCTTGAACTTGCCGTGACGAAACCGACCTCACCTGTCAGCTTCGCCCTGCGCAATGATGCGGAGGATAAGGAGCGGATAATGCGTGCGTTAAAGCAGACAAACGGCAACCGGAGTGCCGCCGCCGAACTGTTGGGAATAAGCAGAGCTACACTATACAGTAAACTTGAAGAGTATGGACTTAAATATAAATTCAAGCAATCATAACTGATAATCAGACACTGTTTCACTGAGTGTGCCTGAGCAAAAGCTCTAAAAGAAACAGTATCTTATTCGGTTAATGAAAGAGAAAGTCTGATTCTGATTATATATCGACCAAGAACCCAAAGAATACTTTCGGCATTTAAGCTCCTTTATTGTGGTCACCGGAAGTTTAGTCATAAATATACCGTTTTATCATATTTTCAAAATTTCTTTTAAACTCTTGTACTTCGATAGGAATCGAACGTAAAAAGGGATTAAAAACCTTATTACCATTTCGTCCCCAATATTCCAACTGACCATTAAACCATTTTTTTGCATCTTGACGCCCCAACTCACCTCCTGCATTTATTTGTTCCATAGTATAGTCTCGGAAACATAATTGTTTGGTATATCCATTTGCTATATTGCCCCATAATGGATCTGCATCAGAGAGATTATACAAATAGGATGCCAGCAGTCTTTCAGGAGAGTTGTTCCCTGGCAATATTAAAATGTTATCTGCATTTTTTATTTTCTTAAGATACGCCCTATTCATCCTAACATCTCCATCCAATATGATGATAGAATATGGGTGTTTAAATGCAGGTATGTTTTTATTTACAAGTTCAGTTAAGGTTGAACACGGCAGAGTTACATCTACAAAATCTAATATAGATGCTTTAGTCTTTAAAATAGCTTTAACGAATAATATATTTTCATTATCCTCTGTATATACAGTAATTTTGTTTTTCTTACGTTTTTTTCCTTCTGCAACAACATTCAAATCCAATTTAATACCTTTAAAATCTACATTTTGTTTGATTGTTATCTTGTCATCGACTTTCTTTAGATAAAGAATCTTTACCTACTTAGCTGTTTCTTCTTGTTTACTTACTTCTTGAACTAAATCGTCCATAACCTTAAGAAGAGACATTGAATGAGTAGTAAATAAAATTTGCAAATTAAGTTTAGACGCATATTTGCGCAAAATCTTTAATAGCTCAACTTGAGACGCTGGATACATTGTAGCATCCATCTCATCAATGGCAAGAATTCCACCTTTATATTGTTGGGGATATTTGTCATGCAATCTTTTAAAAGAAAATAATGCCAAGATAATTTTGCCCAGATTATCTTGTCCCATAGAGTTTTGATTCCAATCGTATAATTCAGTGGATACGCCTATAGATTGCTTATTTTTTGAGGTTATTGTTGTTGCAGAAGAAATGGGAGTTTGTACTATTAGAATTTTATTGTGTAATTGTTTAAACTCACTTAGTTCCTCTGGAGTTAATAATGTGTCATCAGTTATAATCTTGGCCTCCTCTGCCATAGGAACTAACCGCTTTAAACTTAAAAAGATTGTGGGAAAGGAGATATATCCATCCCCTTCTTGCCTTGCTCCTTTCTTCCAAAATCGCACATTAGGGTCTCCAGTACGTTTGATGCTTTCGACAGTAAAGTCATCTACTCCTATATCAAAAGAAATGGTCCATTCATGACCTTTAGGTCTATCAAAAATGGGCGATAATCTAAACTTATCTTTGAATGCAGAAATATAGCTACCACCACACAAAGGTTTTTCCGCTCTCATTGGATCCTCAGGCTTAAGAGTGAAGGTTTGTGTTACAATACCCAGTAATGTTGACTTTTGAGTTCCGTTTTGTCCTGCAATTGCTGTTAATTGAGAGCCTACTTCAAAGTCTTCATTTTGGAAGCCTCGAAACCTTTCGATATGAATGTGAGTTATTTTCACTTTGTTGAATGATTAAATAATTTGTGTTTGGGAATAACTATATCGTCACAAAATATCATTATTTCTTCACCTTTTCCTGAGTTACTCGCACTATAATTCAATTCAAAACATTGTTGCCTATATTTTGAATATAGGTTGGTTATGAATGGCACATTATCATAAGAGACAATCCACTTACAATTTACTATTGCACCTATAGCATTTGCGATGTTTTGATGGTCTGTGTCATTATAGTAGTTCAGATAAAGCCCTTTTCCTTTTATATAGTATGGCGGGTCTAAATATAATAGAGTATTGTAAGGTAATTCATCTTTTAATCGTTGCACTAAAGTAACAGCATCGTCATTTGTTAGATGAATTCTCTCCGCGTAGTCTGCTATACGTTGAATCCTTTTTATCAAATCTTCTTTGTTAAACCTCGCATCAATCTTGTAATTTCCAGTTTGGTCGTATCCACCTATGATTCCAGCTTTTAAAATTCCTGAACGATTTGTTCTATTTAGGAAGAAAGTGGAAAACCCTAAATTTAATAAATCAACATTTCTATTTTCTTTATTCTGCTGAAACTCTTTTTGCTTAAACCATGTTTCGACATTTATGGGAGTATCCTTAATTAATTGGCAAAGAGCATCCGTGTTATTAAGAACACTATACCAAAAGGCATAAATAGATATGTCTTTATCGTTTATATATATATCACTAACATATTCATTAAAGAGCAAGGATAAAGCAACAGAACCACCTCCTACATATGGCTCAACATAAGTACCATCAAGCAATGCATTTTCTTTGATTAAACACTGTACGAAATCAGCGACTTTTGCCTTTCCACCGGGATATCTTAAAGGTGATAAAAACTCCATAATGTCATTCTTTATTTATAGATTCCCATAATTGGATAAAAAAACTTTCTATGTTGTCCCATCCTATAATCAAATTGTCTGCTTTAGGATAGAAAAACTCATTATGAACATATGCATTCAAGGATTCAATGGATAGGACTGAATTTTTATCATTTATTTCAGACCTTATACCTTTAGATAAATCATTACTCATTGTTCCTAATTGGGTCATATGATTTAATACTTTACAAACTTTCCCGTTCAAATCCTCTTTGGAAGAACACGCAGTTATAGCATTGTTTTTTACCAAATCATATCTTTCCAAATAAGCATCAACTGACAATTCTAAAAACACTCTCAGCAGTACAGAAGATGCATTAGGACATGTTTTAACTTGGATATGTTTTAACTCCTCAAAAATTTTATTGATTTTGGGGTTGTTGATATGCAAAATCAAAGTCTTGGGCACTAAGCCAGCTCTGTTTCTAGCTTTCTGATTATTAGCCTTTTTTATTTCTCTGCGTTCACTATTTATTAATACCTGCCCTTTATTGTCTACAATATCTTGAACACTCCATTGTTCAGACGCTTCATTAGATAGGTCTGGCTTTTGGTTCGTGTCAAAATTGTCAATATATTGCTTCCTTTTTTCTCTATTATAGATTTCTGAAACTTTGAATTCTGGATTAAGAATATCCGTAACAACTTTTATAAGCCCCTTGACGACTTCTGACACTTCAACCTTTGAAACTAAAGTTCCATTGTTAATTCCCAAACCAAGGTGTTCTCTAACATAAGGGTCTGACATCAAACGTTGCAGGTTGGTAATATTTAGTTTGGATAACGAATCCTTAATCGTATCAGAAACATTATCTTGTGATTTCAATAAAGTGATAATTTGCAATGGAATCGATGATTTTCCTTCTGTCTTCTCCTCGAATCTTTGCTTTTGTTGAGCATTCCAAGTAACTGTACCGATACCATTCAGCTCTCCCGAGTGTTTACGTTTTATCCAAATATCAGCTTCCGTTGGGTTTTCAAAAACAGCGCAAGCAATATTCTTCAATTCAGAAATAGCATTAGGATTTTCTTTTTGCAATTTCTGAAATTTTTTCCTTAAAGAAATGTACTTGTCATCAATTAATGTTGGATTGTTTAATAATTTTAATGATGTTATTCTCCTATTACCTTCGAGTACTATATATTTGTTGTTATCTTCGTTAGGCGTTACAATGATTAAATCGACTGGACTAAGACCATTAGTTACAATATCGTCTACAAGAGAATATAATTTATCCCCTTGGTCCTCTACCATCTTGTCTATCGCTTCCTTTTGTGAAGACAGAGGCTCAAATCTATAATTTTCAGTATTGACAAATAGTGATGTCAATTTTATTGTTTTTACAACCATGGTAACACTCATACTTATTAAAGTACAAAATTACTCATTTTTAGTGAAGTTAGCAGTAATTGAGCAATAAAAATATATGGAATTCACTTTTTGTAGGCTAAAACCTATTATAATCCAATTATAATGCCTATCTTTGTAATGCTAAAAGGCGTTCTTTTGAATTACTGCAAAACGAAGTGGAATACAGATTTTCGCTGGTTTCTAAATCGTTACCTGTCAAACTGGGATATTTTGTAAGCTATTGATTTTTAAGAAAAAAGAAAATACACTATGGCTTCTTACGTGAAAGGTCACTTTCTTGTTCTTGATGCCGGCGGCTAAAGTCCAGCCTTTTAATACCTGACATATAATCGTGAGGCTAGGTAGATGGAATATCAAGCTGACCCTGTCATTGTCATTCTCCCTTGCGGGAAGGTATTTTATCGCTTCCTCGGACAATGGGAGATAAATAGCCTCTTTCGTCTTTCTCTGTATGATCTGTAAACGGAATTTATCATTTCCTTCTTTTTGCATATCTTCCCATCTAAGAGCGGTCAAGTCGCTGATCCGGAGTCCGCAGAAACAGCAGAACAGAAAAGCCTTTTTTACCTCTGGGCATGCGCAATCTGTCCGGATTAACCTCTTTAGTTCCTCTAGGGTCAAATAAGTACGCAGGCTGGTAGGTTTGTGGGGTTTTTCGTCTGTATCCAGCGAACCACAAGGATTCGAGAGGATCAGCCCTTTTTTGACCGCCTTATTGAGTGTGACATTCAGGAGCCGGTAATAACCGTGAATCGTGAAGTCGCTTTTGAGGTTGGGTTGTTTACGCAAGTGAGCGATGAAACCTTTCACGAAACCGGTATCTATGTCTTTAAGCAAGCATTGCGGCATATAGTCTCTAAGATGATTGGCCAGACTTCTTAATCGTAGGGAATAGGCTTTGTCGCCATGCGCGGATTTATCGGTGTACAATTCCGAGAGGAATTCTAAAAGTGTTTTTTTCCCGAGCCCGTTTATCATACGGACACCATAAATCTCGTTCTGAAGATCAATGATCCGTTGTGCCTTGATACTATTGGCCAAGCGCAAAGTGATCCGGTTCTTATCACGGTCTTCAGGGAAACGTTCCGGGGTGAGGTAGAGCTTGAGGAACTCATAATACCTCTTTCCTTTGTAATAGATGTCCAGATATATGGACTGGTTCGCATTCGACAGTTTCTTGAACCGGAGCTTTACGGGCTCTTTCGCTTTCACCTCATTCTTTTTTCTTGCCATGATTTTGCTGAATTTAAGTGATTATGTAAGTTTTTCAGTATAGTATTTCCTAATTTCAAGGAAATATCAATATGTTTGTTTCCTGTAATTTAGGAAATAAATCCTATCTTTGTCCTATAAAAAAAGAAAATCATGAGGAAAGATGTCATCAAATCTCTTATTGCCATCAAGCAAAGCGAAATTCCGTTTGATGTGATTGAGCGAGACATAAAGTTACCGATCAACCGAAACAAGATCATTACGGTTCCGGGTGTGCGTCGTTGCGGTAAGTCCACATTAATGGAGATCGCTATCAATGGGCTTGTCCGTGAAGGGGTTTCCCCTAGAAATATATTATGGCTAGGGTTTGATGATGAGCGTTTGAAAAATATGTCATCCGATGATTTGGATGATGTGATAGTTTCATACATGGAGATGTTTCCGGATATACCCATAAAAGATGTGTATATGTTTTTCGACGAGATTCAATTGATTAAGGATTGGGAATACTTCGTCTTGCGTGTCTATAAATCTTATTGTAAGAACATTTATATGTGCGGAAGCAATGCTACCATGCTGTCCACAGAGTTAAGTTCGGCTCTGCGCGGATATCCCTTGGAATACGAGACCTACCCGCTTTCGTTCAATGAATATTGCCGCTTCAAGGGGATCACCACTAATAGCTATTTGGAACAGGACAGGGCTAGATTGAAGATGGCTTTCGAGGCATACAATCAAGCAAGCGCTTTTCCCGAAATCGTATTGACGTCATCCCGGTCGGAGCAGTTGAAACTGCTTCACGGCTATTTCGACACGATGATATTGAAAGACTTGGCCGAACATTACAAGATATCCAATACGGGTGTGGTACGGTATTTCGTCAAGCGCGTCATGGCCAATCTCACCAAGCCTACCTCCATCAATGCCATCTACAAGGACATCAAGTCCCAAGGGCTTAAAGTCAGTAAGGATGACCTGTATCTTTGGGCTGATTATATCTGTAACATCTTCATGTTCGCACGAATCTCCAAATACGACCGTTCGCTGGTAAAGGAACAGAAATCGCTTGATAAATACTACTGTATAGATAACGGTATGCGTGGTGCCGTGCTTATGCCGCAGAGCAACGACAATGGGAAAAATCTGGAAAACACCGTGTTCATGCAACTGAACCGGATGCGGCTCCCTTCGGACAAGATTGCCTACTATCAAGGAAATTGTGAGTGCGATTTTGTGCTTCAACGGGAGGATAACGTGATACAACTCATACAGGTCACTTGGGATATGGTGGATGCGAGTACGAGAGAAAGGGAAATCAAAGGCTTGCTGGAAGCCGCCTCGGTGACCGGATGCGAGAATCTTATCATTGTCACGAAAGACGAGGAAAATACATTCAATAGAGAAGGCAAGGAGATCAAGGTGATCCCTGCATGGAAATGGGTCTTGCTTTTTTCTTGCCATGATTTTGCTGAATTTAAGTGATTATGTATATTTGTTACTAGGATGATCCGAGTACCATCCCGGTAGCATAAAATACACGGATTGAGCCTTTTTCTATAGGTGAAAGTTGCAAAAGGTAGGGAAACCTATCACTTTTATGAAATTGATACATTTGTCTCTTATTATAGAGAGTTCTGCCTATCAGCGCCACGATATATCCTTCCTATTTTTGCCACATATTAAATGTGGAAATAAAAAAATATTATACAATGAGATTCAAGAGATATATTCTTTTATCGTTGGTGTTATGTGGTCTGGTCGCTTGTTCGGACGATAACACGATAGAGATTCCGGAAGCGCCGGTACTGGAGAAAGCGCAACTGGCCTTGGCGATCAAGAGCGAGAAGGGTGCGATGACGAAGGCGGGAGAGGAGGCTACTCCTACGGACGCGGACGTGAATACGCTTACGGTCGGGGTGTTCGGTACGGGTTGGAGTATGGTATATACGGTGAGCGGTGAGGACATAACGACCTCTACAAGTACAGATGTGACCACGCAAGAAATCGGTCCGAAAGAGGTATATGCGGGTGCGGCAGAAGTTGTTGTCGTGGCCAATGCTTCGGCAAATGTTCAGGCAGCGTTGGCCAATGCCGGTACGAAAGACGCGTTTCTTGCTACGGTGATTAAGCTGGAGGAGGAAACTCTGAAAAAAGGTTTGACTATGAGCAGCGAGGTGCTTACAGTAACTTTGGTCGCGAATACGACTAATTATATTGGTTATAGTACGAAGCCGGGCGATATAACCGTAGGAGGTCAAGCCGGTAAAGAAGTTTACGGAGCAGGCCCGGTTAAATTAGTCCGCGATGTCGCTTCGATCGCTTTGAAAGAATTTAAGGTAGATAATCTGGAAAATGCGAATTATATAAGTAAAGGCTTCGTTTTAAAAGAAGTCTTTATCGCTAGCGCGAAAGGTGTTTCTAATGTGGCTTCCGCATCCAATTGGGGGGGGATAGAGAAAACATTTGACTTTACAAACACAGGTTTTGGATATTCAAATTATATGGTAGGTAAAGAATTCTCAGGATCTCCGAATATCGACGAGGGTTCTTATAAAAAAGGAACTCAGACAAAAAGAGATGAATTAGCAAAGGCTCATACAAAAGACAATACAGCCTTGAATCATGAATTCTATGTCTATGAAAATAAATTGGGAGAGATCGCTGAAGCGGACAAAGCTTCCGCGAACCGGGATTACGCTAACCACACCTTATTGATCGTAAAAGGAGATTATACCTATCTGCCGAATGGTTTGGCTGATACTGAAACTAATTATGTGAAAAAAGAAAATTGTTATTATGCGATACCTCTAGGAGCGGAAGTTACGATTGACGGGAAAACTGGAACTCAAAAAGGTTTCTATGTTCAACGTAACTACAAATACGCGATCTCTTTAACGATTATCGGCCCCGGTTCCGAGATCCCATACGACCCGATGATCTCCACCAATGTGAGCGCATCCGTGAAAGTGGAGCCATGGAACGTGAAGACTATCCATGAGGAAGTAGAATAAAGCAATATTGGGTAAAATAATTGATAAGAAAAAATTAGGATTATGAAACACATACTGTTTATAAAGGAATTGCTTCTCTTAGTTGTGGCTTTGTTCGTTATGATAGCGACTAGCTGCATCAAGGAGGATTTGGATCAATGCTATACGCTCAAACTGAAGGTCGAGAATATCAAGGGAGATGATATAACGGAATACGGATGGATGGAATCTACCGATCTGTATATATTCGACGAGAATCTGAATTACTTGGAGAAACGTCGCTTGGATAAGAACTTTATCCGTTCCCGCAATGAGATCGTATTGGATGGCTATACCGCCGATCGTAGTCTACGTATCGTGGCATGGGGCAACGTGAATGCCTTGGGTGAAAAGCAATCCGTATCGGAGGCCCAGACCATAGAGGACTTGAAAGTGATGTTGAAAAGCCAAGATGGTTTGGCGGTTACCCCGGATAGCCTTTATTATGGTAGCGAACAAGTGTTGACAAAAGCCGGAGGCGTAGCGAAGGAGACTGAGATCGTGATTCGTCCGAAAGTGGGTACGGTCACGATCGAGACCCGAGGGTTGCAAGAGCAACTCGGCAGGATGGGGTTGAGAAGTTCCGCGGATTGCGACTTCTACTTGAATAATACATTAAGTGGTTTTGATTACCGTGGCACGCAGATTGGCGATAGCGTATATTATAATCCGGAAGGTGCGTGGAACGAGTCCGGGGTTGAATGGATAACTCCTACTATGCAAACCGCTTGTCCGGGACAGGATATGGCTGTGTCGATAAGCGCCAATGGAGTATCGTTAGGCTCGGCCAAGGTAGACGAGAACGGTGATCCTATTTATACGAGCGCGGGAGAGAATACCCATCTGATCCTTGAATGGGGTGAGGGCGGAACCTTATCCGTCCGGGCAACCGTTCGTCCTTGGGGAGTAGTGGAAGAAGATATTCCGATGCATTAAAGGGTACCTCATCATATATAAATAAGAAATACGATACGAACATGAAATTATTAGCGAACATATTTTTATCCGGTTTGGCGATTCTCGCTTGTGTGAGTTGTTCTAAAGATGAGGATCCGGTTCTTCCCTTAGAAGGCGCTAAGCTGTCCGTCGCTGTCAAGGCGTCCGGTACGGCTACGAAAGCCTATAATCCCAATGACGTGAATGAGTTGGAGGGTGAGGCTTATATCAATAATTTGGCAGTGGTAGTATTTAATGAGACCGGCACGGAACTGCTCGGTTATAAATGGGAGGCTCTTTCCGGGGCGGAACATTCCGCCATAATAGCCGATGTGCCGACAACGAAGGCTGTCCGGGTACGGATCATTGTCTTGGCGAACGTACCGAGAGATTTATTATCTACCGTTTCTACATATGATGAGTTCCAGACTCGCTTGGTAGACCTCTCCTCGCAATCGCAAACGAACCTAACGATGAGTAGTCAAGTGATCGTTACAAAATCCACTTTATCTGAGGAAGATAACTATTTAGGATATACGGATCTTGGCGATCAGAATGTGGATGGCATCTCCGACCCGATCCTTTTGACCCGTGTAGCCGCACGTATTGATTTGGTGAATATATCCACTCGTTTTGCCGGAACGCCGTTCGCCGGACGTGAGGTGCGAATCGATGCGGTAGGCATCTACAATATGAAGACAAAGTCTTACTATTTCAGTGAGGCGGATTGGGGAGAGACAGAGGCTCCCGATGCCGTGCGAAATTCGGAAGATACCTCGTTCGAGGATCTGTTGGTAAATGATGGCACTTCGATATCCAATACGCCATTCGTTCATTATGTAATGGAAAATATGAAAAGCGACGATCACACGATGATCGCCGTAAAAGCTACCTTACGGGGAAATTCCAGTTATCAGGACCATACGAAAATCTTCACGGCGGTGATCAATGCGGGTGGCTTGCAGAACGGCTATGATCATAATTTCATCCGTCGCAACTACGTTTACCGTCTCCGTATTTATTTTGACGGCGAAAGTTTCGACAATATTCCCGTAACGCCAGACCCGGGCCCAGGTCCGGATCCGGAACCCGAGGTAGATACCAACTTGAATATAGCCGTGCAGGTAGTAGGCTGGGGCCCGGTAATGCAGCATCCGGTAATAGACTAAATTATGGAATCATAGGGAATGAAATTTAGTATAAACAAGAAAAAACAAAAGGATATGAAACTAAGACATTTATTATTAGCCTCCTTCGCCGCATGCACTTTCGCCTCCTGCTCGGACGATAGCTCGAATGGCATCGAGATACCGGAAGAGAACTATCAGATGATAGATGCGAACGTCTCTCTTACCGCTACGGCTTTGGATGGGATACAGACAAAAGGTGCAACGGAAGAGGGCGGTGATGCTGTGCTAGAATCTGGCAGTAATAACGAGCAATTTATTAATGAACTAACCGCCTATTTGTTCTATGTAGACAATGGGGGGAACGAGGATGCATATAAATTCGCCGCTATGAAAACGGTAACTTCGGATGGCACCAACTCCGTGAAAACCATTGAGGATATCGTTGTTAAGGTAAAGGCTACGGCGGCAGGTGAACTTTCCGATACGCAATTGAAAGTGATATTTCTGGCGAATACGAAACTTGCTACGCCTCCTTCTAATTTGGGGGATATGAAAACTGCCGAACTTGAAGATCTCGTTGATTTTTCGTATGTGCATATGGGTGGTATGCGATACTATGTACCGATGTTCAGCCAGATAGTTACGATTGGTGGAGGTAGTAGTTATAAGCTTCTGGCAGGAACAACATATGATAATTGGGTGAAAGGAGCTACAGCCCCTTCTATTATATATACAAACAATGCGGCAGTAGGTGCAGCACATAGGGTGATTGAGAAAACAAGTGGAGCGGAAGGATGGACTGAAAAAAGTTCCTCTTATGATCCGGCAAGTATTCCAGATGCTGATAAAATCCCATTAACCCGCCATGTAGCCCGTGTCCAACTTCAAGCTATTGATTGCGACTTCAAGAACAATTATGCTAACGCGTCATTTGAGTTGAAAGATGTATATATTGCGAACGCTAGCAATACTTCCCTTATCTATGCTGACGCGGAACCGTATAGTTTGGACAATGCTAAAGCGTATTCTCATGGTTGTAGCTATAACCGGGATGACTATTTCTTAGTGAACGGTAGTAAAAATGTAGCTTCTTTACATTGTGAAATGGATGAGGGGGTACTTATCGCAATGACGGGTCATAGTCATTCTTCTAATTTGAACGCCGATGGTTCCATAGATTATAATGCTAAAAATTGGTTCTCTTTTAATGATCAAACGATTCGCGGTGATGAACAAGGACGTAAAGATATGCCTCAATTTTATGTGTTTGAAATGAAGGGGGATAAAGATATGCCTTCAGATCCGGGTAAAAGTGATACTCCATCTGGATATATACAGACCATGTTAATTCTTCGAGGCGATTGGTATCCAAAAGGAAAAACGGAAGGACTCGGTAATGATGTGGTTAAAAAAGATCGCTACTACCGTATACCAATTAAGCAAGATGCGGCTAGTGGCATTATTGGTGTACAACGTAATACCATCTATAAGATATACGCTACGATAACCGGTGAAGGCTCAAAGGACCCTGACACAAGCGAGTTGAACGCTTGTATCAGTTTCAGTATTAAGGTTGAGCCTTGGACGGTCATCACGCAAACCGAGACAGACGTGAATTGATTAAACTCTTTCATAACGATTAATAGCGAGAACGGGGTTCGGAATTTCCGGGCTCCGTTTTTTTGTCCTATGATGGATGGATTTGCACCCTGCATAGGTATCCCTATCGCCTAAGATAGCTTTAACCACACCCTTAAAATGCTATTTCCAATATGCTAGTTTTACCCCTTAAAGTTGAAAGTTACGCCTATCGTGTCGAATAATGGATTCCTCTAATTTTGCTAGCGTAAAACAAGAGAAAAATTCAATCCATTATGAAAATAAAGAATATACTAGCATTAGTATGCTTTCTCCTTGTTCTGTTCGCTTGCACGAATGAGGATATAATTGAGTTGGGAGATGCGGGTAAGGACGTGGAGATTGGTAAGCCGGTTACTATCACGTTGAGTTTGAACACCCCAAACGCTCCGGTCGTGGAAACAAAAGCAGGTGGTGAGCAATTTGGTTCAATTACTTCATTGCATGCCTTGATCTATGATGTGGATAAAAGCAATGAACTGAAGGTGGTTCCATTGACGCTTACGGGGGGAGCTGCCTCGGAGCAAACCAATTTGAAATTGCCTACTACTACAGGCACGAAGAAAATATATGTAATCGCAAATTGGGATTTAAAAGAGGGTTCTTTGGAAGAGAGGTTTGCGGCTGAGGCTAGCTTGAAAACTTGGTCATCGACAGCCGCCAAAATTTCTACCGAAGAGCCAACAAGTTCCCCTATGTTAGGTTTCGTAGATGCTGATTATGGTGCAAGTGTAGTCGCTTATGAGGCTGGAACTGTATCTGAATTAGTTATTGATGTTGATAAAATGTATAAGAAACAAGGAAATGATCTTGTTGCCCTTAATGGAAATATACAAGCGAGTGTCATACCTTCTTATTCTAAAATCTCATTCGAGGTAGTGAATAATATCCATACGGACATGGATAAAAAGGTACAACTTGAGATATCGAATGTTTATGTGAGGAATTTGCCTAAGAAGTACTCTTTGTATCCATTTCCGGAAAAGACTTTGGGAACAGATGATGTTGATCCGGGCCGCACAAAAATCATGGAAGGTGCATCAAGTTGTGAATTCTATATGTATGAGAATTTACAAGGGGATAGTAAAAATAACGAAAACGCAGCTTGGAAAAGTCCATTTGCAGACAAAGGCCCGGCAAGTAGTGGAGATATGAATTTATCGTATGAAAAATGGAATAAATATTGGGCAGGAGAAACAGCGTGTACTTATATAGAAGTAGAAGGTAAATATTCTATTTGGAAATCGGCAACGGTAATGGGGACCGGTGATATTCATTATCGTTTCTTTTTAGGGGGTGATGCCTTTAAGAACTTTGATGTGAAAAGAAATATGCATTATAAGGTACAGCTTGTATTCTCTGGAATCGGTGGTTATGATGAGTTGAAATATGAATGGCGTGTGAATGCTCAATTGAATGATGTAACGTTTATTCCATCCGGTACTCTGGAAATTGATGGGTCTGCGGATAGTTTCTTTAAGTTTTTTGTGATTAATAGTTCTACGAAAAGCCAAACAATAACAACTTCTGGGTTCACAGGTAGTGATATGCAAGTGGGTTATTATGACGATAATTCATATCTATATTATCCTTGGCAGTTTACAAATCAGCTACCTCAAAATCTAGCAAATATTATTGGTGGGACATTTAAAGAATATAGAGTTAAAAGTATTAATTTAGGTATATTGGGACAGACGGCATATAATACTGATGGAAACAGGTATCAACAAAATGGGAATGCTAAGAGCTATACTTATTCCTCAAATGTTGATGAGATTAAAGATATTGTAGCAGGGAATATATATAGGACAAGAATATTTGACCTGTCTAATGATGAAGCAAAGTTGATCGTTAAAGAATATCCGTTGCTTTGTTTAACAAGTACGGGTTATGGTCCGAGTGATTCCAATGCGGAATATGCTCAACGTATAGACCGTAAAAGCGAAGATGGCGGAAGTTTGGTTACGAAAGATATAGCAATGGTAAGTGAATTTAGGGATGGAATGCTAACTCGTCCTGCTCTTTGTACAGCTCATGGTGGCCCTACTGATCCATATTTTTATCCATCTTCGGCTCCATCTTCGAGTTTATACTCTTATGTGCCTACTCCAGTGCAATTACAAAAAATGGTGGATTTGGAAACTGGACCATTGAAACCTCAAGATGGCGCACCCTACTGGACTACTGACGGGATATATTATTGGGAGAAACCTATTAGAAGAGCTACAGACATAGAGAAGGCTTATGTACGTTGTGTATATCAAAAAAGGCGATAAGATGTAATACTAATAGTAGTTCAAAGGAACTTGATGATAATTAATTTGAATGATATTAGTATAATAAAAATAGCCCAAGTCTAAAAACTTGGGCTATTTTCATTTAAGATGTCCTTACATAGGTATCCCTATCGCCTTAGATAGGTTATGCTATCGTTTCAAAAGACTTGCTATATTATGCTAGTTTTACCCCTTAAAGTTGAAAGTTACGCCTATCGTCATTTTTAATGGATTCTTATACTTTTGCTTCTGTAAAACAATCGAAATTTCAATCCATTATGAAAGTAAGAAATATATTATTTGCTTTAAGCGCTTTGTTCATTGCGGCATCCTGCTCTATGGACGAAGATATTGATAATGTGGGTGAGGAGATTCAGGTTCAGTCGGAGACAACCGCAGAGTTTGAAATCTCTTTGGCCGCAGGTAATGGTGTGTCTACCAAAGGTCCTACTGCGGAAATACCTAAAAATGAAGATGGTTCTGATCAGACAGAAGATGCCAATGGAAATGAAAGCTCTGTAGTTCGTTGTTTCCTTGCTGTATTTGAATGCTCTAATGGTCAGGTTTCAGAGGATAGCGAACCAATCGCTACTCAATGGTATGAAAATAGCGCAAATAATACTTTTGATAAAATATGGCCAATAGAGGAAAGTAATAGCCTTAGGCATCAATTAGGTACCCATGTGATCTTGAAAGTCCCCAATGACCTGTCTAAACGTAAGGATTTAATGTTTGTCGCGGTAGCTCAAGTAAATCCGAATAGTGGAGCTTATGCGGAGACTAGTAGTTTGAATGCATTGAAGGCGGCGGCAACTTATGGCGAATTGATGAATACCGTATTACTGGAAAATCCTACGGTATTCGTGAAAGTAGGTGAGAAGACATTAGATGGGAAAAGTATCACGACTACCGATAAACTGATATACGAACATACCCCAACTTCATGCAATCAGGTTGAGATTGGTGTGAGACAGCGTTCCGCTGCGGTAGAATTGGCGGAATTCAAGGTTTTGGATGAGTCTGGTAAGACAATTGCGACTGAGGAGAATATAACAGGCGTGAGATTAGGAAATGTAGTGCTTCAATCGAAAGTGAGAGGAGCGGCCA
Source organism: Parabacteroides sp. KHUB-02 (assembly GCF_056640955.1). Taxonomy (NCBI): domain Bacteria; kingdom Pseudomonadati; phylum Bacteroidota; class Bacteroidia; order Bacteroidales; family Tannerellaceae; genus Parabacteroides; species Parabacteroides sp. KHUB-02. The sequence goes on from NZ_JBWQEV010000001.1 coordinate 4,477,649, forward strand.
CCGATGACATTGCTGATGCTTATGGTTATGCTCCTAGAGGAACCCGTTTTTATACGTATGAGAACCCTGCCACGTCAGAAGATAAAACTTATCTTTCCATTCAATATAAGATAAATGATGCCGAATATGAGAGATCTTATACCATAAAGTCTCCGGGGGATTCCGGTGGTACACCTGTAGAGAGGGTAGATGCCGGTAAATTGTATAAATTGCACGTAACTATCACCCATCATACGGAAGATATCCGGTTTGTAGTGGATGATTGGATTTCGAATATTATAAAATTGGGGCCGATAGATCCTGAGATGAAATAGGATAATAAGAGAGTTGATTCCGAAATAATAATAAGGGTAATATAAATAGTATGAAAGTAAGAAATATATTCATAGGTTGTCTCTCTTTACTAATGGCTTTTACGGCTTGTAACGAGGAGATTATAATAGAGAACGAAGGCATTGAGACCGCTTCTTTTTCCCTGTCGTTCTTGGCTAATACTACCGCCGGGAATATCACTACGAAAGCGGCGGGACAGATCGCTACACAGGATGAATTATATGTCGGAGATTGTTTCCTCGCGATTTACTCGGGAGAAAGTAACGGATGGGATCGGTTAATTAGTTGGCAAACTTATACTGTTAATCAATCTGGACAATTTGCGATTGATATTCCTAGTTTACCTATAAATACTCCCCTGAAAATTGTGGCCGTAGCTAATCCTCCCGTATTGGATGGAGGAGCTAGCTGGGAGACTACGGGGGCTTACAGCTCTATTCATGCTTTTAGCACTACATATGGTACTTTGGGTGGTACTCTTTCGGGTGGAAGCCTTTATTACACTTTTAATCCTAAATCACTGGTTAAAGTGGGAGAAGGAACCATTCAATTTGATGCGAAGGGTGTTATCACAAGGCAGGAAGGTGCTATTAAAGACGGTGTTTTCCATCTGACCCAATTAGCGGCTAGGGTGGATCTGGATTTGACGGTGGAGAATCCTGAAACGAAGCCGGAGACTTCGGAGACGATATATGACTTTGGGGGAAAGACTCCTAATGAGATAGTTAAAGCATTTGGAACTAATATAAATAAATTGCAAGACGAAAGAAATCCGGGATATATTTATGATAATAATGGTACTTTAGCTTTTAGCGAAAATAAGGTCGATAATTACGTCGCTACTGTATATAATTGTAAAAACCATGTAACAACATATAATGGACAAACAATTAATCCCAATAGTACAAAAATAGCTCATTTAACAGGGGCTAGTAAAAAAGTAGTGACAACAACTCCTAATGTGAAAGTTTTATCAATAGAGTCTATTGTTATTAATAATGTGGAGACACGAAGTCTATTAATGATGCGTAACGAAGATTTAACCGACTTGAAGAATCATACGATAAGTATTTCCCCTTCTAGTCCTACCAGTCGTTTACAGTTGACCTTCTATACGTATGAAAAATCTTTATATACCGTAGACATCTCAAAAGCGTTGAACGTCTCAATCAAAGGTAAGTTGGCTACGGGTTCGCGAGTGGTTACTCAAAAATACAACTTAGAAGTTGTTCATGCCATCGCTTTAGATGCGCAGGGTGCTCCTACAAGTTGGGGAAAGTTTGATAAATTTGAGCTATTACCTTTTAACGAAAAGGTAGAAGGCGATCCTACTGAAAATATTGAGGATATAGAGACTACACAGCAGGAATTGACCTATAATTTAAGCATTAACCCTGTCAAGTCGAATGATTGTGCGACTAATGGTTTTGTAAGAGGGAATCAATACGTAGTGACAGGAACTTTATCGACATCTCGCTTACCGGCAAATGGAATGTTGGATGTAAATATAGCCCCTGCGACACCTTATTCTCCAGAGATTAAATTTACCTTTGATTAATAGTGAATCCATGGAGAGATTGATGGTTTGATAATCTTTGTTTGAATTTATTCTTATCGTAGAATGAGATGTTATAATTTATTTCCGATGTTTTATATGGAAGATGAATTTCCGAAAGAATTCTCTTCCATATAAAACATAAGCGTTAGATCCGTGATTCTATGATGCCCAGCGGCACTACTGGCGTTGCCCAACGCGACCTGTCGCATAGCCTTTCGCCGCCTATCGTATCCTAAAGAGCGCTTTTTCCTGCGAAAAACGTCACTTATAGCGATCATCTTTCCCTTATTTCGCCCTTCTCGTAAAAAGGATATGTCACGATACAGCTCTTATTTCGATCAAAAGGATCGGATAGCGCCGGTTTGGCCGACAGGAAGATCTCTGGTTATAACCGATTTCCAGTCTTGACCATGGCTCAGACCGGGATGTTTTCTAGAAAAGGTCTTGCTCGTTATCAAATAAATCCTACCTTTGCCCTATCGCTTGCCGTTAAGCGACCAACCGACTAAAACCATATAACTATGGAACAGTATGTAGACATCATGTCCGACAAGGGCTTCAAGGCCGTGTTCGGAGATAAACAAGTAGCGATGAATTTCATCAACGCCGCCTTGAAGGGCGAGCGGCAAGTAAAGGATCTGACTTACCTGGACAAGGAGATCCAGCCGGAGCATCAAGACCGGCGAACCGTCATATTCGATTACCTCTGCGAGGATGTGGATGGCACGAAGTTCATCCTTGAGATGCAGAATTGTTCCCAACGTTACTTCTTTAACCGCGGATTTTATTACATTTGCCGTATAGTCTCCCGTCAAGGTGAGATAGGTTCCGACTGGAAGTATGAGTTGCTTCCGGTATATGGTATATATCTACTGAACTTCAAGCTTCCGGAGTTCCCCACGTGGCGCACGGACGTTGTCCTTGCGAACGAGCGAACGGGCGAGCCGTTCCGGGAGATCAGGTTCAAGCAAGTATATATTTCTTTTGAGCAATTTACCTTGCGAGACGAGGAATGCTCTGATGATCTGGAAACAATGGTTTATATGCTGAAGAATATGAATTTATTTGACATGTCTCCTTTCAAGGAGCAAAACGAGGCTTTTCGCCACCTGCTGGATGTTGCCAACCTGCAGGCCATGACTCCCAAGGAGCGTGCCGAATACGACGAGAACCTAAAGATCTACCGCGACTGGCGAAACACGCTGGAATATGCGGTGGAGGAAGGCCAACGATTAAGGAGCCTTCAGAACGCTGCGAACCTTAAGCGAAAAGGAATCGATCCGCATATTATCTCAGAATGTACGGGCGTTTCGCTAGAGGAGATAGAGAAACTTTAAAATGCGGATTGTGGATAAACGAATGGCTTCGGTTAGACCTATTTCAGGTCTTCCCGGAGCTTTTTTGCGTGAATCCATTACCCCCACGGGATGATATTGTTTATCCGGGAAATAGCCCTTACCTTTACGGCATAGATACTATAGATTGAAGAACATGGATTTGAATTTTTTATTTGAGATGTCTCCCTTCAAGGAGCAAAACGAGGATTTTCTTCGCGTGCTGGATGTTGTCAACCCGCAGGCCATGACTCCCAAGGAGCGTGCCGAATACGAAGAGAATTTGAAGATTTACCGTGACTGGCGAAACGCGCTGGAATATGCGGTGGAGCAAGGCATGAAGAAGGGCCTAGAGGAAGCTGAGCGATTAAGGAACCTTCAGATCGCCGCGAACTGTAAGCGAGAAGGAATCGATCCGCATATTATCTCGGAATGTACGGGCATTTCGCTAGAGGAGATAGAGGAACTTTAAAATACGGATTGTGGATTAATGCGAACCGGTAGCTAAAGAAGTTAGCTCTTATTTCACTTTTTAGCTGTAAGGGGCATACTTGTACGAGTATGCCCCTTATTCTCTTTCTAAAGTATCGGTGTTCCTATCACCTTCTTTGAAATGAATAGGTGTTCTTATCAATCAAGGACAGTTGGTAGGTTTACCCTTTAAAGTTGAAACTCACACCTATCGTGCTAGGAAATGTTATAATCTACTTTTGTGATACAAATTAAAAGTGAAAGGGATGAATAGGAGAGAACTCGTGAAAACATTGGCTGATAAATTGTCGGTTACGCAAGCGGAGGCGATGCGCTTTGTTCAAGCTTGGGAAGAGACTACGACAGAGGCTTTGGAAAGTGATGGTTCTTTGATGCTATTGGGCTTTGGGACGCTCTCCGCTTGGGAACAAACCGAACGGATCGGCAGAAATCCTAAGAATGGGGTGGCTTATATGATAAGAGCTCGTAAAAGCGTGAAGTTTAAGCCTGGTAAGTTATTACTTAAACGGTTGAATGCGAGCTCGTCGAAGTGAAGGCATTCACGTATGTATAATAAAAACGAAAAAATATTCGATATGAAGAGAATTCTTTTCCTAGTCCTGCTCTTGGTAGCTACGACAGGCGTTTACGGCCAGAAGTTCGCGGTAAAGTCGAACTTGCTCTATGATGCGACTGCTACGATCAACTTGGGCGTAGAGATTGGCTTGGCGAAAAAGTGGTCGCTAGATCTATCCGGTAACTATAATGGATGGAAGTTTGGCGATGAGGCTCGTATGAAACATTGGCTGGTACAACCAGAAGCTCGTTATTGGTTGTGCGAGAAGTTTAATGGACATTTCTTCGGCTTGCATGCGCATTATGCGGATTACAATGTTGGAGGCCTAAAGTTCTTGAGCAAGAATATGGAGAATCACCGTTATCAAGGTAATTTGTATGGCGCTGGACTCTCTTATGGTTATCAGTGGTTGTTAAGCGATCGGTGGAGCATGGAAGCCGTGTTGGGTATTGGTTGGGCGCATCTGGATTATGATAAATATCCTTGTGCCACTTGCGGAACCGTATTGAAAAGCGAAACGAAAGACTATTTCGGGGTTACGAAGGCGGCTATTTCTATTATTTACTTTATTAAATGACCCAAGCGATGAACAAGAAGATAAATACATATATGATGGCGGCTATGATGGCCGTCGTGTCTCCGGCGATCATGGGACAGACTGCCTCGGATGGGGTTAAAGTGATTTGTAACGACGTGGTACAGAAGGGCGACTCGGTATATATCGATGCCGTGGTGACGGTAAGTAGCGATGCGGTGAAATCCCGTAGCTATTTGGAACTGACCCCCGTCTTGGAATCGGCTTCGCAAAAAGAGGGGCTTCCTTCTATTTTGGTGAACGGACGTATCCGCCAGAAAGTATATAACCGTGAGGTCGCCTTGGATAATTTGAACGACGTACCTCATTATACTATCTTGAAAGCCGGGAAGGAAGATCAAGTGGTAAGTTATAAAACCGCCGTGCCTTTTGAGGATTGGATGAAAGACGCACGTGTCGTGTTAGACCCGAATCTATGCGGTTGCGGTAAGGAAGAGGCCGGTAGTCCGTTATTGATTGCGGACAAGATTCGTCGTCGTCCGGATAAGCGCTATGAGGTTCAGCCTACATTCTCTTATATCACGCCGATGGCAGAGACGGAGAAGCATCGTGCGGAGGTCGGTACGGCTTTCTTAGACTTCCAAGTGGGTAAATATCAGATTCTTCCTGATTTCCGTAATAATGCGGTGGAGTTGGCGAAGATCAATAATACGATTCGTACCGTTACAGAGGATAAGAACGTGAAACCGACAGGTATCGTACTGAAAGGATATGCCTCACCGGAAGGCTCTTACGCTAGTAATAAGAAATTGGCGGATAATCGTGTCAAAGCGTTACGTGACTATATCCGCCAGAAGAATGACTTCAAGGCTGATTTCTTCACGATGAGCTCGGAACCGGAAGACTGGGTCGGTTTTAAGGAAAAGGTAGAGGCCGATCCGAATGTACCGAATCGTAGCGAGGTATTGGCGATTATCGATAGCTCGGATGATCCGGATCGCAAGGAGGCTAAGTTACGTGCCTTGGGTGGTGGCGCCGCTTTCCGTTATGTGCTGAAAGATATTTTCCCTTCGTTACGTCGCTCGGAATATAAGATTGATTATACGGTACGTGAGTTTACGGTGGATGAGGGGCGTGAGATCATCAAGACTCGTCCGCAACAGCTAAGTTTAGGGGAGATGTTCGCGGTGGCTAACAGCTATGAGATCAGTAGTGACGAATATAATAATGTATTTGATATCGCTGTCCGTATGTTTCCGAATGATCCGGTAGCGAATCTTAACGCCGCGAATATCGCTATGGGTAAGGGTGATTATGCTTCCGCTAAGAACTATTTGGCGAAAGCGGGGAACGCCCCGGAGGCGGTTCACGCGAAAGGAGTGTTAAGTATGTTGACCGGTGATTTGACAGAAGCGGAATCTCTATTGAAGCAGGCTCAGGATATGGGAGTAAAGGCCGCGGCGATAAATTTAGAGGAATTGCGCAAGAAAATAGAGGATAATGCGGTATTTGATAGTTTCAACGCTGTAAAATGATAGCTATTCCTCCCTATGTATAGGGTAGAAGGCACTTAATTTGTAAATGTCATGAAGACAAATATTAATAATAATTTCTTTTATATGGAACAAGCATCAGATGTAGTAGAGTTGGTTCTGCCTCATGAGGTAGATAATCCAAACAATGTCTATCTGTATCTGGAAGGAGATGCTTGGTGCGCATACGAACGTTCAGCCTACTATCTGACTCAGATGGAGGTTCCGGTTGTATTAAAGAAAGAAGTAATCCACGATGACTATGACGTGGTTTTACTGAAAGCTTTTTTCGCCGTGAATGATATGTATTTGCCCCTTTCTCCTACGGCTGTGCTGAAGTTGGTTGCCGACGATAAGCTACAGTTCCAGATAAGGGATAGGGTAGAAGGTTTTTCCGAATGGAAAGAGAATGAGTTAAAAAAATTATCTGCTTGATAAGGAAGCGAACGCTTCTTATTTAAGCATGTAAAGTTGAGGGGTGTAACGGTCCTGAAAAGTAGTGATACTTTTCAGGACTATTTTTCTGTATAGGGAGCTTCCCTGTAAATGATCACCCGGCAATCCGGGGAGAGGGTGACGGTAAATTGATTTCCTAAAGCCTCGTTGAGAGTTCCTTGCCACCATGAGGTGAGCTTTCGTTGGCAAATGGGCCAGCGGAGTCCTTCTGTACTAATCTCCCCTTCGGGATAAAGAACGAAAATGGAGATTTGTTGCCCCGGATAAGAAGCGAAAGTCGTTGTTTCTAAGATAGGTGTGAAAAGACCATAGTCGGATAACATCTCCACCCGCTTGAATAAGGGGGCATACTCCATAAGAAGGGATATATTTCCCAATGTATGATCCTCACGCAATCCGGTAGCTCCTAATATGAGAACTTCTCGATAGCCTTGGGCATGGGCGAAGCGGATGGATTTGGAGAGGTCGTTGATCTCTTGGTCCTCTAAATGGTGGATTCGGTCTGCGTAACGTTTGCGCAGATCGGCGGGTATACTGTCCAAGTCTCCTACGATAGCGTCCGGATGAATACCCTTTTCATAAAGTGTCTTTACGGCTCCATCACAAGCGATAATCGTTTTCGCTTCCTTTAATAATCTCAAGGGTAACTCAGCGGAAGGAAATCTCCCATTCGCTACGATCACACATCCTCTTTCCTTCACTTCCGTATTATCTCCCATAATTCATAAATTATAAATTAAAACTCTTCCCCTTTCTTCCGCCAATTGTAATAGCCCACAATGGCTAGTGTCGCATAGCAAAAATAGAGTAGCATCGTTGGATACAAGCCCCGAAGGTAATAAAGATATACGGAAACGAGGTTTACGATTACCCAAAAAATCCAATGCTCGATAATTCGCCTTGCCAGCATCCAAGTAGCGACAATGCCTACCGACGTGGTGAACGCATCGCCTACGGGGATGGGAGAGTCCGTGAATTGATGAAGGAGATACCATAAGATGGCGAATACAACGGCCAATGTCCCGATAATCCCCACGAAAAGCGGAAGGCTCAGATGGGTGTATAGGATACGGTCGGAGGGAAGACTGTCGTTTTCCGTGTGTATCTCATGTTTCTTCCGGGTCCATTGATAGAAACCGTATATGCTGATTCCTACGTAATAGGTTTGCAATCCCATGTCCGCATAAATCTTAGCGGACAGGAAGACAAAGACATACACGAGGGAGGTGAGGAATCCCACCACCCACATGGCCTTATGTTGTTTAATCTCTAGAAAGAGATAGAGCAGACCAGTTATTACTCCGAAGTATTCTAGCCAAACCATTTTAGTAATTGATAATTGATAATTGAAAATTAAGTTAGAATTTGAAGGTGATCCTGGCCATGGCGTTCGTGCCGGCTTGGGTGAAATAACCGTCATCCTTTTTACGTGTGCCGTTTTCGATATACGAGTATACCCATGCGTTGGTCTCGTACTTCTCGTTGAAGAGGTTGTTGATAGTCACGTCTAGGGTTATTTCTTTCATGAACTTAGGCTGGAAGGCGTAACCGATACGTAGGCTATTGATAAAGTAGGGATCGATGGAACGATCCTTGCTGCTTGAATTGTCTATGTATTGGCGGCCTACTATTTGTGAGTTGAAACTCGCGATAAACCCTTTGTAAACGAAATCAAACATGCTGTTCGCTATTAGATTGGGTGAGAAAGCTATATTCGTTGTGCCTAGATCATTGATCTCTTGTCCTCCGGTATCCCAGTTATCCACGTATTCCACGAAATGCTTGATTTTATTTTGGCTGAGGGTTACGTTCGCGTTCCAATTCAGCCAAGAGGTGATTTGTACACCTCCGGTAAGCTCGATGCCCATTCGGTAGCTATCCTTTATATTGGAAGTGAGTGCCTCGCCGATCTCGCTGATCTTGCCGGTCAGGATCAATTGGTTGTTGTAATCCATGAAATAGAGATTGGCTCCAACCCGGAAACGGTCGTTACCAAAACTATAACCGGCCTCGTAATCATATAAGGTCTCGTGGGTAGGACGTTCCTCGGGGCCTGCCTCCGTGAAATTGTCACGGTTCGGTTCCCGGTTAGCGACGGAGAAAGAGACGAAGGCGTTATGGCCATTGTTATGGAAGTTTATTCCGGCTTTCGGGTTGAAGAAGTTCCAGTTCTTACGAATGTCCAGTCCTTCCCCGGCTTTGTCATCGTTTCCCTTAATGGTGTAATGGATCCCACGGTATTGTAAGTCCAGATAGCCGGTGAAAAGAGGGGAAAGACGTTGAGTCAATTTAGCGTATGCGTTGTAGTCTAATTTCTTACCGGTATTGCGATAATATTCGTAATCCGGTTGTGGCAAGACGTTTGCGCTTTTGGTCCACATTACCCGGCCAAAATGATCGCCTACATAGTTGTTGACGGCGGTTCCCAGCGTAAGGCGGGTATTGTCACGTTGATAGTTCGCGCTATAAACGGCCCCATAGAAATAATTGTCGAGCCATTTACGGCGCACGAGGTCGGTCTTTTTTACGGTATTACCCTCCGGATCGATATATTCCGGTAGCTTATAACTGCTGAATTTGGCTTTCGATTTATAATCCTCGTAATATCCATTTCCGTCGGTGTAATGAAGGGTCAGGTTCATATTCCAGAAATCTCCGATACGCTGGCTGGCCATTAAATGGTAGTTGTGTTGCCAATAATTATCCGTCTGGTTGTTATAAAACTTCTTCACTCCATCTTCCTCATATTCTCCGCATGGATTATAGCTACGATCTGTGTCAAGTAAATAAGACGGAACGCCGTTCCATGCTTGATAGGTCTTCTCGCTGTTCCCGAAGGCTTGGAATTTAATCAATGTATTATCGGCATAGAAAGCGGCGGAGGCATAGTAAGAGCTCATACGGGCGGAGGCACGATCGATAAAGCCGTCGCTACGGATATTGGAGTAGCGGGCATCAAAAGCGAAATGATCGTAAAGTAATCCGGTGCCGCCTTTTACCGTATGCTTCAGCGTACTGAAAGAACCTGCTGATACGGAATATTCGCCGTAAGGCTTTAAGGACGGTTTCTCGGTCTGCATGGCGACCGTAGCGCCAAAAGCCGCGGCTCCGTTCGTAGAGGTTCCGGCACCTCGTTGGATCTGGATCGATTCTACCGAGGAAGCTATATCGGCCATATTAGCCCAGAATACGGTATGAGACTCGGAGTCATTAACCGGTACGCCATTGATCGTGATATTGATACGGTTCGCGTCTGTACCCCGGATACGAAAACCGGAGTAACCGATACCCGTTCCGGCATCCGAGGTCATGATAACAGACGGGGATTGGGAGATAAGGAATGGGATACCTTGCCCGTTGTTCCGGCTGCTTAGTTCTTGTTTGGAGATGTCGCTATAAGCTACCGGGGTCTCTTTCCCGACTTTGGTAGCGGTAATAACCACTTCATCTAAAGATACGTCTTTTGAGATTTTCAAGGAGTCGACCGGACTGGGCATTTGTGCCTTGGCGGTTGTAGCCAGCAAGGAGCCGGCCAAGATAACCAATACATTTTTCATCTTTTCATCTTTTTGCTTTAAAACTAAATAGATGAATAGAAAGGATCGGAGAAGCATGAATCCCTACGACAGCATTACCTGTACAGGTTCTATGGGTATGATCTCAGCCCGCTCCTTTCGTGAAGGATTCCGCGAGCACCCCTTCGTATTCGGCAGCAAAGATAGGCATAAAAATGTTAATAAATATTACTATCAATAGTAAATCGGATTTCTATAGATATTAATTCTGATTACTATCGATCGTAATCCGGTTTGTGTCGTATTAATTTTTTCTGCAAAAAGATGAGGATATTTTGAGAACTCATTGATTTTTTGTATATTTGCGGGCGATTAAGTGAAGTTGAGGAGGGGGCGGGTAGTCCCCTTCTTTTGTTCTTAACAGATATGTGTATGATAGAAAAGAAAGTGGTAAGCCAATTAGTAGAGGAAAAACTAGCCTCTTCAAGCAATTATTTAGTAGACGTAGTGATTAAACCGGGGAACCTGATAGTCGTTGAAATTGATAACGATGAAGCGGTAAGCATTGATGATTGCGCTGAGTTGAGCCGGTATTTGGAGGAGCATCTGGATCGTGACGTCGAGGATTATGAGCTGGAGGTTGGCTCCGCCGGCATTACTTCTCCTTTTAAGGTACTTCGCCAATACGTCAAGAACATCGGAAACGAGGTGGAGATGCTGTTGAAAAACGGCTCGAAGCTGACAGGTGTGTTGAAATCTGCCGACGAGAACGGTGTGGTTGTCTCTGTCGAGAAGAAGGTGAAACCGGAGGGCGCTAAGCGGAAGGTAACCGTGATAGAGGATGAGTCGTATACATTTGATGAAATAAAATATACAAAATACTTAATAAGATTCAAGTAAGATTATGGCCAAGAAAGAGGAAACAATCAGTATGATTGACACCCTTGCGGAGTTCAAGGAGTTGAAGAATATCGATAAAGATACGATGATTAGCGTTTTGGAAGATTCGTTCCGCAACGTGATCGCCAAGATGTTTGGCACGGATGAGAACTATGACGTGATTATCAATCCTGAGAAAGGTGATTTCGAGATCTGGAGAAACCGTACGGTTGTGGCTGATGATGAATTGGAGGATGAGAACTTGCAGCTTACGTTGACGGAGGCCCGTAAAATCGACGCCGACTGTGAGGTGGGCGAGGAAGTGACCGACGAGGTGCATTTCGCGGACTTCGGACGTCGTGCGATCTTAAACTTGCGCCAGACTTTGGCTTCAAAGATACTTGAATTGCAGAAAGACAGCTTGTACGCTAAGTATAAGGATAAAATCGGCCACATCATCGCCGCTGAGGTTTATCAGGTGTGGAAGAAAGAAATCCTGTTGCTGGATGACGATGGTAATGAGTTGCTACTGCCGAAATCCGAGCAAATCCCGACCGATTTCTATCGTAAGGGAGAGACCGTACGTGCGATCGTTCAACGTGTGGATAACTATAATAACAACCCGAAGATCCTTCTTTCCCGTACGGATAAGGTCTTCTTGCAGCGGTTGTTCGAGTTGGAGGTTCCGGAGATTAATGACGGCTTGATTACGATCAAGGCGATCGCCCGTATCCCGGGAGAGCGTGCCAAAGTGGCTGTCGAGTCATACGATGACCGTATTGACCCGGTGGGTGCTTGCGTAGGTATGAAAGGCTCTCGTATCCACGGAATCGTTCGCGAGTTGAGAAACGAGAACATTGATGTGATTAATTACACCTCAAATCTCTCTTTGTTTATCCAGCGTGCTTTAAGCCCGGCTAAGATCTCTTCTATCCGTGTAAATGAGGAAGAAAAGAAAGCTGAGGTTTATCTACGTCCGGAGGAGGTTTCTTTAGCGATCGGTAAGGGTGGTCTGAATATTAAGTTGGCTTGTATGTTGACTGAGTATACGATTGACGTATTCCGTGATATCGAAGGAGCGGACGAGGAGGATATCTACTTGGATGAGTTCTCCGACGAGATCGACAGCTGGGTGATCGACGCACTGAAGAATATAGGATGCTATACGGCGAAGAGCGTCCTTGCTATGAACCGCAATGAGATTATTGAACGTGCCGATCTGGAAGAGCAGACCGTGGACGATCTTTTAGCTATCTTATCCGCGGAATTTGAAGATGAAGGTAACGAATAAGTATTACGACAAAGTTAGATATGCCTATAAAATTAATTCAAGTACAGAGAAAATTGAACGTGGGAATCAACACGGTGGTTGAGTTCCTGCACCGGAATGGGTTCTCGGTTGAGGATAATCCCAACACGAGGATCAGTGATGAACAGTATGCTTTGCTCGTAAAAGAGTTTGGAAAGGATCTGCCTGAGAAAGATCGTAATTTTGCGGCGGATCGTGCGCAGAAAGAGGCTCCTTCTGTGAAAGAAGAGAAGACTGCGGAAATAAAGACAGTGATACCGGAAGAATTCAGGCCTAAGATCGTAATGAAGGGTCATATCGATTTGGATGGTGGACAACATAAAAAACAGCAGGAAGAGCCGAAGGCTAAAGAGGAGCCGAAGGTGAAAGAAGAGCCTAAGGTAAAGGAAGAGCCGAAAGTGAAGGAAGCGCCTGCCGCTCCCGCTGCTCAAGCTCCTGTTAAACCCGCGCAGCCTGCGCAGGCTCCCACGGAGAAAAAAGAAGAAAAAGTTATAGTAGTGGAAGTGGAAAAAGAAAAAACCGTAGAGAAGCAACCGGTTGTTGCGGAACCTAAGGTGGAAAGTGTGAAACCGGAACAGGAAGTAGAGAAGACCGAGGAAAAAGACGATAATCTTTTCCGTTTGAACTCGGTTAAATTGGAATCAAAGATCAAGGTAACCGGTAAGATTGACTTGGATGCGCTTAACCAATCGACTCGTCCGAAGAAGAAAACGAAGGAGGAGAAGCGGAAAGAGCGTGATGAGAAGCAAAAGTTTAATAACAATCGGCCGGGTAATAATAGCAACGGTCCGGGCGCTCCTCATAAGAGTCCGAATTCGCCTACTTTGATTAAACCGAACGCTCCCGCCAAACCGGGTGAGGAAGGTGACGCTAAGAAGAAGCGTAAACGTATCAAGAAAGATCGGGTAGACGTGAATAATACGCCGGGTACGAATTATCCGCGCCCGAATCGTGACGATCGTCCGAATAACGACCGTAAGCCTCGCTTGAAGAAGCCGGTGAAAGCGGAAGTTAGCGAAGAGGATGTTCAAAAGCAGATCAAGGAGACTTTGGCTCGCTTGACCAACAAGAATAATAAGAATAATAAGGGGGCTAAATACCGTCGTGATAAACGTGACGCCGCTGTGAAACGTGAGCACGAGTTGATGGAACAGGAAGAACTGGAAAGCAAGGTATTGAAGCTGACCGAGTTCGTTACGGCCAACGACTTGGCGAACATGATGGACGTATCTGTAACGGAGGTTATCGGTACTTGCATGAGCATCGGCCTTATGGTTTCGATCAATCAGCGCCTGGATGCGGAGACGATCAATATCGTGGCTGAGGAGTTCGGTTATAAGACTGAATATGTAAGCGCGGATGTTGTCGAGGCGATCAACGCTGATGAGGAAGATGATAACGAGGAGGATTGGGTAGCCCGTCCGCCTATCGTAACGGTGATGGGACACGTTGACCATGGTAAGACTTCTTTATTGGATAATATCCGTAGCGCGAACGTAATCGCCGGTGAGGCTGGTGGTATCACGCAGCATATCGGAGCCTACAACGTGAAGTTGCAGAATGGCCGCCGTATCACGTTCTTGGATACTCCGGGTCACGAGGCGTTTACCGCTATGCGTGCCCGTGGCGCGAAGGTGACGGATATCGCTATTATTATCGTGGCCGCTGATGATAACGTGATGCCTCAGACGATCGAGGCGATTAATCACGCTTCGGCTGCCGGTGTTCCTATTGTTTTCGCTATTAATAAAATCGATAAGCCACATGCTAATCCTGAGAAGATCAAGGAGGAGTTGGCGAATATGAATTACTTGGTGGAAGACTGGGGGGGTAAGTACCAGAGTCAAGAGATCTCCGCTAAGAAAGGTATCGGTGTCGAGGAGTTGTTGGAGAAGGTACTGTTGGAGGCCGACCTGTTGGATTTGAAAGCGAATCCGAAAAAACGTGCGGTTGGTTCTATCATCGAGTCTTCTTTGGACAAGGGACGTGGCTATGTATCTACCATATTGGTGGAGAACGGTACGTTGAAGATGGGAGATATCGTTTTGGCGGGAACTCATCAAGGACGTATCAAAGCGATGTTCAACGAGCGTAATCAACGGGTGGAGAAGGCTGGTCCTTCCGAGCCGGTATTGATCCTCGGTCTGAACGGTGCTCCTCAGGCCGGTGATACATTTAATGTATTGGAGACTGAGCAAGAGGCGCGTGAGATCGCTAACCGTCGTGAGCAATTGCAGCGTGAGTTAGGTCTTCGTACGCAGAAGATGCTTACCTTGGATGATATCGGACGTCGTATCGCCGTGGGTAACTTCCAAGAGTTGAACGTGATCGTGAAGGGTGACGTGGATGGTTCCGTAGAGGCTTTGTCCGACTCCTTGATCCGTTTGTCTACCGAGGAGATTCAGGTGAACGTAATTCATAAGGCGGTTGGCCAGATATCCGAGTCGGATGTGGTTTTGGCAGCGGCTTCGAACGCTATCATTATCGGATTCCAAGTCCGTCCGTCTTTGCAAGCGCGTAGAAACGCCGAGAAGGAAGGTGTGGAGATCCGTTTGTACTCTATCATCTACGATGCGATCGAGGAGGTGAAGAGCGCTATGGAAGGCATGCTTTCTCCGGAGATCAAGGAGGAGATTACCGCTTATGTGGAAGTTCAGCAGGTATTCAAGATCACCAAGGTCGGTACGGTTGCCGGATGTATGGTTAAGGAAGGCAAGATTAAACGTACGAACAAGATCCGCTTGATACGTGACGGTATCGTTATCTATGCCGGCGAGCTAGGTTCTTTGAAACGTTTCAAGGACGATGCGAAAGAGGTCGTGGCTGGCTTGGATTGCGGTTTGAATATTACGAACTTCAACGATATCCAAGTGGGCGATATGATCGAGGCTTACGAAGAGACAGAAATTAAGAAGACGTTATAACGATGAACTGGTTGGACATTACATTGCTATGTCTGGCAGGGATAGGATTTGTGAAAGGCCTGTTTGATGGAATCATCAAACAGGTTGTTTCGCTTATAGCCCTAGTGATCGCGATCTTTTTCTGCGGAAAAGCGGCGGCTTGGCTGAAAGGATATATCTTGGCGTTGGGTTGGTTTCCGGAAGAAGGGGTTACGATCTTGAGTTATATAGCGGGTTTTATCTTGATTATGGGGGTGTTTATTCTAGCGGGAGAACTGGTTACCAAGGTGGTAGGGGCGACACCGTTGAGCGTTATCAACCATTTGTTTGGTGGTTTTTTCGGGTTGCTGGTCGTTTTGGTCTTTACCAGTTTGCTGTTGAACGCGCTGGAGTTCGTGGATCGTGGATCGGTCTTGATTCATCGCCAATCAAAGATAGAATCTCGTTTTTATTATAGCGTGAAGCAAATAGTACCAACAATTTTCCCACATAATTTGTTTTCATTAGGAGAATGAAGGGCTTTTATCAATGGTTAATTTTTAATTATGCAGGATTCAAATCATATAATTAATGAGGTAACGAGCGGAGATTATAAATACGGCTTCGTTACCGATATTGATACGGAGGTGATCCATCGTGGATTAGACGAGGAGACGGTCCGTATTATCTCTGCCAAGAAGAACGAGCCGGAATGGTTACTCGAGTTCCGTTTGAAGGCTTTTCGTCATTGGCAGACGTTGGAGATGCCTACATGGCCTCACTTGAATATCCCGCCGATCGATTATCAGGACATTATCTATTATGCCGCCCCTAAGAAAAAAGAGGGACCAAAGAGCTTGGATGAGGTAGATCCTGAGTTGTTGAAAACATTCGATAAACTGGGTATTCCTTTGGAAGAACAGAAGCATTTAAGCGGAATGGCGGTAGACGCCGTGATGGATAGTGTTTCCGTGAAGACTACTTTCAAGGAGAATCTTGCGGAGAAGGGGATTATTTTCTGTTCGTTCAGCGAGGCTGTACAACATCATCCGGACTTGGTGCAGAAATATTTGGGCAGCGTGGTTGGTTATCGTGATAATTTCTTCGCCGCCTTGAATTCGGCCGTGTTCTCGGACGGTTCGTTTGTTTATATACCGAAGGGCGTACGTTGCCCGATGGAGTTGAGTACGTATTTCCGTATCAATGCCGCTAATACCGGACAGTTCGAGCGTACCTTGATTGTCGCTGACGATGAGGCGTATGTAAGTTATCTGGAAGGATGTACGGCACCGATGCGTGACGAGAACCAATTGCATGCCGCTATCGTGGAGATCGTGGCGAACGAGCGTGCTGAGGTGAAGTATTCTACCGTACAGAACTGGTATCCGGGTGATAAGGAAGGTAAAGGCGGTATCTATAACTTCGTGACGAAACGAGGTTTGTGCAAAGGTGAGGGTAGCAAGATCTCTTGGACGCAAGTAGAGACCGGTTCGGCGATCACTTGGAAATATCCGAGCTGTATCTTGGCAGGTGATAACTCGGTAGGTGAGTTTTACTCGGTTGCCGTGACCAATAATTACCAACAGGCCGATACGGGTACGAAGATGATCCATCTGGGTAAGAATACGAAAAGTACGATCGTATCCAAGGGTATCTCTGCCGGTCATAGCCAGAATAGCTATCGGGGATTGGTAAAGGTGTCCGCCCGTGCGGAAGGCGCCCGTAACCATAGCCAATGCGATAGTTTGTTACTAAGCTCTACTTGTGGAGCTCATACGTTCCCTTACGCTGATATTCAGAATGAGACGGCGATCGTGGAGCATGAGGCTACGACGAGTAAGATCAGCGAGGAGCAATTGTTCTACTGCCAGCAACGGGGTATCTCGGTAGAAGAGGCTGTCGGTTTGATCGTGAATGGATATGCCCGTGAGGTAATGAATAAGTTGCCGATGGAGTTCGCCGTCGAGGCTCAGAAATTACTAACGATCTCGCTGGAAGGCAGCGTAGGATAGAATAATTTTCAATTTTCAACTTTCAATTTTCAATTAGAAAAGATGTTAGAGGTTAAGAATTTACATGCCAACGTAAATGGCAAAGAGATATTGAAAGGTATCAACCTGTCGGTGAAAGCGGGTGAGGTACATGCTATCATGGGACCGAACGGTTCCGGAAAAAGTACGTTAAGTAGTGTATTGGTAGGTAATCCCGCTTTTGAGGTAACGGAAGGAGAGGTTATCTTCAACGGTAAGAATCTGCTGGATCTTTCTCCCGAGGATCGTAGCCGTGAGGGTATTTTCTTGAGCTTCCAATATCCGGTCGAGATCCCGGGAGTTAGTATGGTGAACTTTATGCGTGCGGCGTTGAACGAGCACCGTAAATATAACGGTCTGGAACCGGTTTCGGCTACGGACTTCTTGAAATTGATGCGTGAGAAGCGTGCGATCGTCGAGCTGGATAATAAACTAGCCAGCCGTAGCGTGAACGAAGGTTTCTCCGGTGGAGAGAAAAAGCGGAACGAGATCTTCCAGATGGCGATGCTGGAGCCGAAATTGGCGATCTTGGATGAGACGGATAGTGGTTTGGATATCGATGCCTTGCGTATCGTAGCGCATGGCGTGAACCAGTTGAGGACTCCGGAGAATGCCGCTATCGTAATCACGCACTATCAGCGTCTGCTGGATTACATCAAGCCGGATGTGGTTCATGTGCTTTACAAAGGCCGTATCGTGAAGACCGCCGGTCCGGAATTGGCCTTGGAACTGGAAGAGAAAGGTTACGACTGGATCAAGAAAGAGATGGGAGATGAGTAATATGAAGGCCGAGCAACAATATATCGATCTTTTCGCCCAATGTGAGGATCTGGTATGTCGTCATAGTACGCCGGTGATGAATGCCCTTAGGGCTGATGCCTTGGCGAACTTTGATCGACTCGGATTCCCCTCCACGAGAAGCGAGGATTATAAATATACGGATGTAGCCCAAGCGTTCGCTCCGGATTACGGTTTGAATATCAACCGGGTCGCTATCCCGGTGAATCCTTATGACGTGTTCCGTTGTGACGTGCCGAACTTAAGCACGTCGTTATACTTTGTCGTGAACGATACGTTTTACGATAAGGACTTACCGAAAGCGCATTTGCCGGAAGGCGTGTATGCTGGAGGGTTGAAGGCTTTTACGGAGCAATATCCGGAGATCGCTTCCAAGTATTACGGAAAGGCGGCGCCGAGTAGCAAGGATGGTATTATCGCGTTGAATACGATGTTAGCCCAAGATGGTTTCGTGGTGTATGTACCGAAAAATGTCGTAGTTGAGCGTCCTATCCAATTGGTGAATATTTTCCGTAGCGATGTGGATACGATGGCGAACCGTCGTGTTCTGGTGATTATGGAACCTCATTCGGAAGCGAAGCTATTGGTTTGCGATCATAGTATCGACGACGTGAAATTCTTGGCGACTCAAGTGGTTGAGATTTTCGCGGAGGAAGGTGCTCGCTTTGATTATTATGATTTGGAAGAAAGCAGCGAGTCTACGACCCGTTTCTCTTCCGTACACGTAAAGCAGGCGGCTTCGACCAATGTCTTGGTAAACGGTATTACGTTGACGAATGGCTTGACTCGCAACAATTATTACGTGGAACTGAATGGCGAGTATGCCGAGTCTACCTTATGCGGTATGTCCGTTCTGGACAAGGAGCAACAGATGGATACCTATAGCCATATTACCCATGCGGTCCCGAATTGTACCAGCAACGAGTTGTTCAAGAATGTACTGAATGATCATGCCGTAGGTGTCTTCAGTGGACGTATCTTGGTGAAAGAGGATGCCCAGAAGACTGCCGCTTACCAGACGAACCGTAATCTGTGCGCTACCCGTGAGGCCCGTATGTACAGCAAGCCGCAATTGGAGATTTATGCGGACGACGTAAAATGCTCGCACGGTATGACTACCGGCCAGTTGGATGAGAACGCCTTGTTCTATATGCAAAGTCGCGGTATCCCGCGTGACGAGGCCCGTATGTTATTGAGCGTGGCTTTCACTTCCGACGTGATCGACCATGTACGCTTGGAGGCGTTGAAAGACCGTTTGCATAAACTGGTAGAGAAACGTTTCCGCGGTGAGCTGGCCAAATGCGCCGGTTGCCGGATTTGTAAATAATTGCGAATAAGAGGAAAACTATAATCAGGCATGGATTATCCCGACGATAATGTAGGGAACCATGTCTGATTTTTCGTATCTTTGGCAGTGACAAATTAAAACCTCCAACTTATGCAGTTAACACACATCGCCCTATGGACGAATCATCTGGAACGTTTACGGGATTTCTATGTAAAGTATTTCAATGGTAAGAGTAACGAGAAATATGTGAATTCGAAAAAAGGATTCGCCTCCTATTTCGTCTCTTTCGAGAGTGGCCCCGCTTTGGAGATCATGCAACGGCAAGATATTAATGAGGCTTACGACAAGGATCATATCGGCTTGGCTCATCTGGCTTTTCATGCGGATACGAAGGAGCAAGTGGATCAAATGATCGAACGTTTCCGGATGGATGGATACACGATCGCCGGTGAGACCCGCACTTCCGGGGATGGTTACTATGAGGGTGTAATCCGAGATCCTGACGGAAATATAGTAGAGATCGTCGCTAACGGGGAGCCGGAGATACAAGTAGCTTTATTTCCTCCTTATGAGTTACTGCTGGAAGCCGATCCGGATCGGGAGAAAGTAGAGGCTTACCTAAAGGATTCGGATTGCTTTATCGCTACGGTACGAAATTCCGTTGCCGGCGTGATCGTGGTTCGCAAGGAGGAGGGTGGCAAGGCGGAGATCATGAACCTTGCCGTGGCGGATATCTTCCGTCGGCGAGGAATCGCCCGGAAACTATTACGGCATGTATCTAATAAATGGGCTCCGGCTCAAGATGTCGAGCTTTTGCGTATTTGCACCGGAACCTCAGCCGCCGGCCCGATGATGCTTTATCAACAGGAAGGCTTCGACTTGGTTGCCGTAGATCGCGATTATTTCGTGCGGAACTATGCCGAACCTATCTGGGAGAACGGCATTCAATGCAGGCATCAATTGATTCTTGAAAAGAGATTAAAATAGTATATATGAAAAGAAAATCGGGAGGTTTAAGGCCTCCCGATTTAATTATTAGTAATCTATGAATAGGTCCTCGAATGAAAAATCATCGGGGCTAATGGCATCACATTTCCAGTACGAAGATCCCTTTCGGTGCCAAGGATAATTCGTCTCCCAATGGAATCTCCTTTCCGGTTAATATCTCTTTTCCGGAGGTTTTACCTCGCAATACTTCCGCATAGCGGGCCAACGGCAAGTTCACCTCCTTATCGCTGCCATTCATCAAGATCAATACGCTCCGGCCATCCAGACTGCGCTCGTAAACATAGACACCTTGGTTCACCATGAAATGTTTCATCTTGCCCTTAGCGATGATATCGTTGCCCTTGCGCCATTTCAATAAAGTCCGGAGGAAATTCCATGCGTCATTTTGCACCTCGCTGCGACCGGATGCCTCGAATTGATTCACCTTGTCGCCGGGCCAGCCACCGGGAACATCCAAGCGGATATATCCGTCTCCCTTCTCCTTGGTGCCGTTCATTAACAACTCCTGCCCGTAATAGAGCTGGGGAATACCGGGGATCGTCAACAAGAATGTCACCCCTTGCTTGAATGCGTACAAATCATCGACAGACTTAGGCATGGAGGGAAGAAAACGATCCGTATCATGGTTCTCCAAGAAACGCAATACGTTATAGATATCGGGATATACATAATCATAACACATATGCTCGAAGATCGTATGCAAGCCTCCGGAATACCCAGTCTCCTCATGGAACGCCTTGCTTGCGATACCCATCAAGCGGAAATCCATTACCGATTTCAGCTCGGTATCCTGTCCGAAGTTCAACCGGCTGCCTTTCTGCCAATAAGCGGAACCGATCGTGTAGTTCATCCACGCCTCGCCTACGATGTTATACTCCGGATACTCGTTCATGACCTCCGTACACCAATTCCGCATCATGTCCACGTCGGCATACGGATACGTATCTTGACGGATACCATCCACGCCGCAATACTCGATCCACCAGATAGAGTTCTGGATAAGGTATTTGGCTACATGTGGGTTCTTTTGGTTCAAGTCCGGCATGCTCGGGACAAACCAGCCGTTCAGCATCGTCTCCTTATCATAATCCGAGACGTAAGGATCGAAATAAGCCTCTTTATCGTGGTTGGTCTGCACGTAGTTATCGAGATTATTAAACCAGTCGTGGCTAGGGATATCTTTCATCCAAGGATGATCGCTTCCACAATGGTTGAAGATCATATCCATTACGACACGCATGCCCCGCTCGTGTGTCTTCTCGATCAAGCGGACGTAATCCTCGTTCGTGCCGAAGCGTGGGTCTACCCGATAATAATCCGTCGTGGCATATCCGTGATAAGAGCCTCCCTCCATGTCATTCTCCAATACCGGGTTCAGCCAGATAGCGGTAACGCCCAGATCCTCGATATAATCCAAATGCTGTTCGATACCGGCCAAGTCACCTCCGTGACGGGCGTTCGGGCTGTTACGGTCTACCTTATAAGCGGTACGCATCGGGATTTGATCGTTCGAGGGATCTCCGTTCGCGAAACGATCCGGCATGATGAGATAAAGCACGTCGGAAGAGTCAAACCCCTTGATCCGATCGGCGTTCGGTTTACGGGCCTTCAACTCATACGAGTAATTGAAACTCTTTTTGTCCTTCGTGAACGTGATATCAAACCTGCCGGGCTTGGCCTTTTCCACGTCCAGATAGATCAATAGGTAATTCGGGCTTTCCAACGCTACCGAGCTTTTCAACTGTACGCCGGGATATTTCACGCTAGGGAGATATCCGGCGATATCCTTACCATACACCATCAGCTGGAGTTCCGGGTTCTTCATACCGCTCCACCAGAAGGCCGGCTCGATTTTAAGGTTATCGGCAGAAAGCGTACTGGAAGCGAAAAGGGCCAGTAAAAGGCTCAAGAATAAATGTCTGTTCATGATATATGTTTATTGATTTATATGACAAGGTTGTACATACGCGAAGATAGAAGGATTCCATTGATAATAACACGTTTCTGCCCGGCGAAAAGAGAATAAAAATCACGCGAACGTTTGCGAACCCTCGTAAATTAAGACTATCTTTACTGCCTAAATCTAATCAACTAATTCAAATGATAAAAAGTCTAATTGTATCCATGCTTCTGACAGGTTGCGTTTCCTCCCTGTCCGCACAACAAAGTTTTTGGAAAGAAGATTTCTCCGCCGGGAAATTACCCGACGGCTGGATGATTGTCGATTCGACGAAATCGGCAAAGTGTGAATGGATTGTAACCGATCAGCCTTATCCCGGCTCTTTCCAGTTTGAGCAACAAGCGCCTCCCATCGCCTCTACGAGTCGTGGCTATCATATGCAATTCCGGCCGGGCGTAGTCACCGGGGAGGAGATCACGAAGTGGAATCAACGGGAGGAATACCCGAACGGCTATTTCCAGACCAGCGCTATCGATTGTGCGGGAAAGAACGATGTGGTATTGAAATTCCAGCACTTGTTTCGTTGGAATAATTGGTTCACCGGAAAACGTGCCGGCCTTTGGGTTGGCGTCAGCAACGACGGGGTGAATTGGAAAGAGTATAACGTGATGGATAAGATCCCCGCCGCTACCCAGCTTCACGCCCCGGTGAATGAGGAGATTAACATCAGCGAGGTAGCCGCAAACCAGAAAACTGTCTACTTGCGTTTCTTCTGGCGGGATATCTTCTCTTGGTATTGGATGGTCGATGATATTGAGCTGACAGAGCCTTTCGCACATGATTTGGCTTTGGAGAAAGTGACCTCACACCAAGAAACCGGGAATACGTTCACGAAGGAAGACGTGTTGAAAGTGAAGCTGAAGAACGTTGGTTCCCAGCCCGTAGACGAGGATTTCACGGTAACCGCCTCCTTGAACAACGGTCAGAAACTAACCGCCACGGTAACCGCCTCCGGGCATCCGATCGCTAAACAAGAGGAATATGAGGTAGCTTTCCCTGCTACCGACCTAACCCAGATGGGCTCCTATAAAATAGAGTTCGCTATCCAATACCCGAAGGATGAGCGTTCGTCAAACAACGTATTAAAAGCGAACCTGTTCGCCGCCCGTATGAACTTGGGTAAGTTGACGAAGTTCAATAAGATCAGCAACACGGAATATGAGTTCGTTTCCGGGTACGCTAAGGTTAAGTTGATGTTTTACCGGGATGATATCTTCCGTATCTGGTTGGCACCGGATGGGGAGTATACCAATCCGGCGGCAAACTCGATCGTCGTGGATTATGGGGTAAAGAACCCGAGAGTCTCCATGGCCGACAACGGCAGCTATTATAAGTTCACGACTCCCCAATGTGTCGTACGTGTCTATAAGAACCCTATTCGTTTCGCCATGTATGACAAGAATAACCGTGCCGTGATCTACGAAGAGGCCGAACCACTTGCCTTCGGACTAAAAACGACCCAAACGATGCGCCGTAGTGGTGATGAGGATTTCTACGGTTGCGGTATGCAACAAGGTAATTTCTCATACGCTGGGAAGGAAGCGGATATCGAGGTGACCGGTTGGGATGAGGATCAATCCTCTAACCCGGCTCCCTTCTATATGTCCACGAAAGGATATGGCGTATTCCGCAATACGTTTGCCCCGGGCCATTATGCCTTCAACGGCACGGAGATGCTGGACAAGAGCTATGATGATGGCTTTAAGCTGATGGGCTTCACCAGTCAGTTGACGCATAACGAGAATCGCTTTGACGCGTTCTACTTCTACGGCCCTTCCTTGAAAGACCTATTGAACGACTATACGGATATCACCGGAAAACCTTTTATGCCGGCGATGTGGATGCTTACGATGGGAGACGCCGACTGCTATAACAAAGGGGAACAGCGCACCGGATGGCCTCAATCCACCCCGGACGTAATCAGCCAAGTTGCTGATAAATATGTGGAATATGATATGCCCCGTGGCTGGATCTTGCCGAACGATGGCTATGGTTGCGGCTATGTGAAATTGGATTCTGTTGTGACGGAATTAGGTAAACGAGGCTTCCATACGGGCTTGTGGACAGAGAATGGTGTGGATAAGATCGCCTACGAGGTTGGTAAATGTGGTACCCGCCTGTGTAAATTGGATGTGGCTTGGGTTGGAGAAGGCTATGAGTTTGCCTTGAACGGCTGTAAATCCGCATTCGAGGGGATCGAGAACAATACGAATGAACGGGGTTTCGTATGGGCTGTTTGCGGTTGGGCCGGAACCCAGCGGTATTCTACGGTATGGAGCGGTGACCAAGTGAGCAACTGGGATTATATCCGTTACCATATCCCGACGATCACGGGTGCCGGCCTTTCCGCCATGAACGCCGCTACTAGCGATGTGGACGGTATCTTCGGCGGTTCCCCGAAAACCTATACCCGCGACTTGCAATGGAAGGTCTTCACCCCGATCTTTATGACCATGAGTGGCTGGGCAGATGCCGACCGTCAGCCTTGGGTATATGGGCATCCGTACACGGATATCAACCGTAAATTCCTAAAGCTGAAGATGCGTCTGAACCCGTACGCCTATACCTATTGCCATGAGGCGCATACGACCGGTGTACCGATGGCTCGTGCGATGGTACTGGAATTCCCGGATGACGTGGTTACCCGTGATACGACCACCCAATATCAATTTATGAGTGGCGAGTGGATGATGGTTGCTCCTGTATATACCCGTAAGAACGTACGCGATAGTATTTACTTCCCTGCCGGAGAATGGTACGACTATTGGACCGGAAAGACATACGAGGGTGGCAAGTGGTTGGATAAATATGAGGCTAAACTGGATATTTGCCCGGTATTTATCCGTCAAGGCGCCATTATCCCGATGTACCCGGATATGAATTATGTCGGCGAGAAACCTGCGGATGTCTTGACCTTGGACTTATATCCCTACGGAAACACCTCTTTCAATTTATATGAAGACGACGGTCTCACCCGTGATTATAAGAAAGGCGAATTTGCCCGTACCTTAATCTCTGTTTCCTCCCCAAAAGGTGAGAAAGGCACGATCACCGTGGATATTGCGAAAGCGAAAGGAGATTATAAAGGACGTTACCAAGAGCGTACTTACCTATTGGATGTCCGCTCAGAATCTAGCCCGTCAAACGTAACCGTAGCCGGGAAGCCGCTATCTGCTATCTCCCCCGAAGTGTTCAATGCCGGACAAGAAGGCTGGTACTTCGATGCCTCGGACCGTATGGGAAGGGTTAAGGTACGGACGAACCGTTTGTCTACGAATCAGGATCAGAAGATTGTAATTGGTTTCTAACACTTCTATTTATTTTAAAGGTATATGAAAACACAATTGACTTTATGTATATCCGGGACATTGCTGCTTATCGGAATGTCCGGTTGCGAAAAAACTCCGGAGCGTCCTATGAATGTTGTGTATATCTTGGCCGATGATTTAGGCTATGGAGATGTTGGCTGTTATGGCCAACAGATTATCAAGACTCCCAATATAGACCGGATGGCGAAGGAGGGAATGTTGTTTACGCAGCATTATGCCGGATGTACGGTGAGTGCCCCTTCCCGTTGCTCCTTGATGACCGGATTGCATACGGGACATACGCAAGTCCGGGGAAACCGGGAGATCACGCCCGAAGGCCAACAGCCGATGCGGGAGGATACCTATACGTTGGGTAAATTAATGAAATCGGCCGGTTATACGACCGGTATCTTTGGTAAATGGGGGTTGGGAAATCCGGGCTCTGTCTCCATTCCTAATAAGATGGGTTTCGATGAGTTTTATGGATATAATTGCCAACGGCAGTCGCATTCCTTCTATCCGGATCATTTATGGCATAATGAGGAGAAGGTTCTTTTTCCTGAAAACGAGAACAATGCTTGCAAGACATATTCACAAGATTTGATTCATGAGCAAGCATTGAAGTTCATCCGGGATCATAAGGAGCAACCGTTCTTTGCGATACTTACTTATACGCTGCCTCATGCGGAATTGAATCTTCCGCATGATTCTATTTATAAGATGTACGAGAACTCATTCGAGGAGACTCCTTATATTGGTAAGTTTGATAAAGTGTATGGCGGTTATAACACCTCGGAGAAGCCCTTGGCCTCCTTTGCCGCCATGGTCTCCCGGTTGGATAAATACGTGGGGGATGTAATGGCTGAATTGAAAGAGTTGGGTTTGGATAAGAATACGATCGTGATTTTTACCAGCGATAACGGCCCACATCATGAAGGTGGAGCTGATCCCGATTTTTTCAAGAGCTACGGACCTTTCAGGGGGATCAAACGGGATGTATATGAAGGAGGTATCCGTATACCTATGGTGGCATGGTGCCCGGGTACGATCAAGGCCGGAGCTCAATCGGATCATATAAGCGCATTCTGGGATGTCATGCCGACATTGGCAGAACTTACAGGTACGGTCTTGCCCGAGCAGACGGATGGAATCTCTTTCTTACCAACCTTGTTATCAAAGAAAAATCAACAGGCCCATGATTATTTATATTGGGAATTTCACGAGTTGAATGGCCGGGAAGCATTGCGCTCCGGTAAATGGAAACTAATCCGGCAACCGATCGTGGGTGAAACTATATTGGAACTGTATGATTTAAGTAATGATATACATGAGGATACGAATCTAGCGGAGAAGTATCCCGATAAGGTAAAAGAACTAGTATCCTTAATGGACAACGCCCGCACAGAGTCTCCGTACTTTAACTTTGGAAGAGAAAAGTAAACGTGCGAGAAGAGAATAAAGTGTAGGCGTAATATCTGTTAGGTAATGATAAAAAAGGCTTTCTTTCAGCGAGAAAGCCTTTTTTTTGTATCTTTGGCTCTCGTAATTTTAAGACAAAAAGAAGTAAGACTATGTTAGACGTTCAAGCGATCCGAAAAGACTTTCCGATCTTGGATCATAAGATATACGATAAACCGCTGATATATTTTGATAATGGCGCTACTACCCAGAAACCTCGTCAAGTGGTAGAAAAGATAGAGAATGGATATTATAACGTAAACGCCAATATCCACCGAGGCGTACATTTCTTGAGCCAAGCGGCGACAGAGGCGCATGAGGAGGCTCGCAAAACGGTACAGCATTTCTTGAATGCCCGTTCCTCGAATGAGATTATTTTTACCCGGGGAACTACGGAATCCATTAATTTGATCGCTTCCAGCTTTACGGATGAATGTATGTCGGCAGGGGATGAGGTGATCGTGTCCGTGATGGAGCATCATTCCAATATCGTTCCTTGGCAGATACAAGCGGCCCGGAAAGGTATTACGTTGAAGGTGATCCCGATGAATGAGAAAGGGGAGTTGAATCTGGATGAGTATCGTAAATTATTCTCGGATAAGACTCGTTTGGTTTCCGTGACTCATGTGTCTAATGTCTTGGGTACGGTGAATCCGGTAAAGGCGATGATCGAGATCGCTCATGAACAAGGCGTACCGGTGTTGGTAGACGGGGCTCAAGCCGTTCCGCATATGAAGGTGGATGTGCAGGACTTGGATGCGGAGTTCTATGTTTTCTCCGGTCATAAGATTTACGGACCGACGGGTATCGGGGTCTTGTATGGTAAAGAGGAGTGGTTGGATAAACTTCCTCCGTATCAGGGAGGAGGCGAGATGATCGCTACGGTCTCGTTCGAGAAGACAACTTTTAATGAGCTTCCCTTTAAGTTTGAGGCGGGAACTCCGGATTATATTGGTAGCACGGCGTTGGCGGAAGCCTTGCGGTATGTAGACCGGATCGGTATAGAGAATATAGCTGCTTATGAGGATGAGCTTTTGCGATATGCGACCGCTGGATTAAATACGATCGAAGGGATGCGTATTTTCGGACAAGCGGATCATAAAGGAGCGGTGCTTTCTTTTTTGGTGGGTAATATCCATCATTACGATATGGGGATGTTGCTGGACCGTCTGGGAATAGCGGTTCGTACAGGGCATCATTGTGCCCAGCCTTTGATGCATGCCTTAGGGATCGAAGGTACGGTGCGGGCGTCTTTTTCTTTTTATAATACGAAAGAGGAGATCGATACGTTCATCGCAGGTGTGGAACGAGTTCGGAAGATGTTTTGAGTATGATGTATTATATTAAGAAATATCCGTTTTCACTGGCGATTATATTGATCGTTATTTACTTGTCGTTCTTTAAGCCGCCGAGGATGGATGATATCCCTTTATTCCCGGGTGTGGACAAGGTGGTTCATTTCTGTATGTATGGGGGGATGTCGGGTATGCTATGGCTGGAGTTCTTGCGGAATCACCGGAAGTATGAGACGGTATTATGGCATGCTTGGATCGGGGCAGTTTTATGCCCGATCGTTATGAGTGGGATTATTGAGATATTGCAAGAATATTGTACGACGTACCGGGGTGGGGATTGGTTTGATTTCTTGGCGAATACTTGCGGGGTGATCGCCGCTACGGCATTCGCTTGGTTCGTGCTTCGCCCTTGGATTGTGAAGGAGCAAAAATAATGTAAGCTATATATACGATAAATAATAAACTGGGATATGTTATTACCCTATATGGAAACCGGGCGTATAGAGGCCGGTTGTGATGAGGCGGGAAGAGGCTGCTTGGCGGGTGCGGTATTCGCCGCCGCCGTGATTCTTCCGGAAGATTTTAAGAATGAGGATTTAAACGATAGCAAGCAATTAAGCGAGAAGAAACGGTATAAGCTTCGTCCTGTCATCGAACGTGAGGCGATCGCTTGGGCGATAGGTATCGTTAGTCCGGAAGAGATCGATAAGATTAATATTTTGAAAGCCTCTTTCTTGGCCATGCATCGTGCGATCGAGCAATTGAAAGTACGGCCGGAACATTTATTGATCGATGGAAACCGTTTTACCCCTTATCCCGATATTCCGCATACGACCGTAGTAAAAGGCGACGGCAAATACCTAAGTATCGCCGCCGCCTCTATATTGGCTAAAACCTATCGGGATGATTATATGAATGAATTGGCCTTGGAATACCCCGCTTATCATTGGCTGGACAATAAAGGTTATCCTACCAAGGTCCACAGGGAAGCGATTCGTACCCACGGAATCACGCCTTATCATCGCAAGACATTCACGCTTTTACCGGAGCAGCTTACACTCGGTTTTTAATACGTATATAGGCATAACCTTATGCGTATATACGTATGAGGCTATGCCTATATCGGTGTAGGCTTACACGTATATACGTATCGGCTCGTGCCTATATACGTGTGAAAATACCTGTTTTTATTGTTGTTCCTTTGCCCGGTAAGCCATCGCGTATAGACGCATTTGCTTCACCATCGCTACCAACCCGTTGGAACGGGTTGGGGATAAATGCTCTTTTAATCCTACCTTGTCGATAAAGTAAAGATCGGCATCCAGTATCTCCTGCGGGGTATGGCCGGATAGGATATTGATCAAAAGGGATACGATACCTTTTACGATCACGGCGTCGCTTTCTCCTTGGAAAATAATCTTTCCATCCACATAATCCGCTTGGAACCAAACCCGGCTTTGGCAACCCTCGATCAAGTTGCTTTCCGTTTTATATTTCTCATCGAGCGGGGGAAGGGAGTTTCCCAGATCTATTAATAACGCATATTTGTCCATCCAATCGTCGAAGACTGAGAATTCTTCGATTACATTGTCTTGAAGTTCATTGATTGTCATTTTATCAGTATTTTATCGATTGTATATTACTTCCAGTACGGTTTGACCGGCAGCTTTTAGAGTCTCACGGTCTATATTCTCCATATTATCTTTTTGAGTATGCCAATAACTGGCGAAACCTGTTTTAGACTCAGGGTCGTAGTTAATGATGTCGATACTCGGGATATTACGTCCGCTAATCACATATTGGTGATCGTCTGTGATGGCTCCACCTGCGGCGTTAATGAAATATTTGCCATATCCCAGATCGCGGGCCGCGCTCCATACCATCTCGACGATCGGGGCTGCCGCACGTAAGGATTGTTGCTCCTTGAAAAACGTGGCGTTCTTGCCGCCCACCATATCCAATAAGATTCCGTATTCCGCCGTATAATTGGGGACATGCGGATTTTTTGCCCAGAACTGGGTACCTAGGCACCAGCTATCCGGTGTATAATCGGTTACGAATTCCGGCGTACCATAATCCTCCGCATCGAAGAAAATAATATCGATACCGATACCCGGGACTTTTTGTCCGATTTGGCGGGCGATTTCCAATAAGGCACCTACACCACTACCGCCATCGTCCGCCCCGTCCAATGGAGTTCGGTGCTTGGAAGGATCGGGATCGTGGTCCGAATAGGGACGGCTGTCCCAATGCGCGAATAGTAAAATACGTTTACTATTCTCCGGATCAAACGAGCCTATGATGTTTCTCGCTTCCAGCTTCGTTCCGTCGTAGGCGGTCAGTATCGCTTCCTGTTGGTAGACTTTGGCGCCAAAGCGCTTCAATTCAGATGCTAAGTAATCCCCGCATGCTTTATGAGCCGCCGTGTTAGGTACACGGGGACCAAAAGCGACTTGGTTCGCTACATAGGCGTAAGCGCTGTCTGCGTTGAAATCGGGAACAGCTGAGGCGATCGGTTGTTTTTTGATCTCCGGCATATTACCTGTCTCTTTGGTTCCTTTGGCTCCACATGATAAAAGAGCAAAACTCAATAACGCAAAAAATAATCTGATCATAAATCTGTTTTGTTTATAATGTTTTTACGGAGGCAGTCGCTTGAACCTCGTCTAATACACGCATCAAGTTTCCACCCCATATCTTGGCGATATCTTCCTCTGTATATCCTTTCTCTATTAATTTAACAGTGATCTGTATGAAATCGTTGTCACTTTCGCAACCGATAATTCCGCCACCGCCATCAAAATCAGAGCCGATACCTACATGATCGATACCGGCGACTTTCACCATATGATCGATATGTTCGATCGCGTCGGTAAGGCTCGCGTTTTTATAATCCTCATTGATATAGCGGTCGAGCAAGCAAACTTGCGCTACGCCTCCATTTTGGGCAAGGGCCTTTAGTTGTTCGTCGGTCAGGTTACGGTCGTGCTTGCACATCGCCATGGATGAGGAATGCGAGCAGATGATCGGGGCCTTGGACAATTTGATAACATCCCAAAATGACTTCTCAGAGGCATGAGACATATCCACCATGATACCTTGGCGATTCATCTCTTTCACAACCTCTTCGCCAAACGGACTTAAACCGTCCCATTCTTTCTTGGTATGGGTGGATGAGTCGCAAATATCGTTATCGTAGGAGTGGCAGAGCGTGATATAATTGACACCCATCGCCTTGAACTTAGCGATATTCGCCAGATCCTTACCAATGCCGTATCCATTCTCTATACCGATAAAGAACGCTTTTTTCCCTTCATTTTTCAAGCGGATGAAGTCTTGGTTCGTAACGGCGATGCCACATAAATCCTTATTCAATTCAGCTTGCTTGCGAATACCTTCGATCAAGCCTGTTACTTTTTGTACGGCTTCTTGTAAAGAGGCCTCATCACGTTTACCTTGTCCGATGAAGGCCGCAAGGAACACCCCGTCTAGTTTCCCTTCTTGCATCTTAGGGATGTTTACCCGGTTACGTTCCCGGTCGACGATGCTGAATCCGGCACGTTTAAACCAGAAAGGAGTATCGGTATGTGTATCTACGGAAAGGAAATGCTTGTGCATCTCTTTGGCTTGGTGGAGAGTCTCGGCCTTTCCTATCAGATGGTGGAATATCTTTAACATCGTAGTGTCGCCTCCGTAAGTCAATGCTTCTGGATGCCATTGAACTCCCATGATGGATCGGTTCGGATAAGCGTCGATAGCCTCGATAATACTGTCGGGCGCATAAGCGGTAGCCTTGAAGATAGGCGCCAACTCCTTGATCGCTTGATGATGAAGAGAGTTTACGGCTAAGGTATCTTTCCCTAGAATAGTGGCTAGCTGTGAGTTCGCGTCAACAAAGACACGGTGTGAGCCATACGAACTGGGTAAATCTTGCCTATGCTTGACAGAATGATCGCCACGTTGTGAGGGGATGTCTTGGTAAAGCGTACCGCCAAACGCTACATTCAACAGTTGCAATCCCCGGCATATGCCTAAGACGGGAATATTTTGGTCGGTAGCCATCTTGATTAGTTTCAACTCATACAAATCGCGTACCGGATCGACTTCCTCCAGCTTTTCCCGAGGCTCCTCCTCATACCATAGAGGGTTTACATCCGCTCCTCCTATAAGAACTAGCCCGTCTAAATTCGATACGATATTTCTGAGTACCTTACCGTCAGTAACAGCCGGGATGATAACCGGAGTTCCCCCTGCCTTTACGATGGATTGGATATAGGTGGCCCCCACCCGGGAAGCACCATTGGAGATACTAGCGGAAATCCCGATCAATGGGGAGAATCGTGCCCGCACGTTTACATCGCAAGAGTCTGTCAACTCGTATAGCTTTTTTAAGTTGGGTACCTCCGATCCGGGTGTCTGTGCCTGTGCTCCACATAAGATACTACAGGCGCATATTGCTGTGTATAAGATCTTTTTCATAATATGTAGTTGTTTTCGTTTGCTATTTGTTTGGGAAATCTTGTATAGCGGTCATAACCCTTAGCAAGTTTCCACCCCATATTTTCCGTATATCTTCTTCCGTATATCCTTCTTCTAAAAGTCGGACGGTAATGTTAATCAACTCGTTGGTAGCCGAGCAACCGATCAGTTCCCCGTCTCCGTCAAAATCCGAGCCGATTCCTACATGATCGATACCGATTAAATCCACGATATGATTGATATGGCGGATAGCGTCGCTTAAAGAAGCTTTGTCCTCTTCCTTATTGATGAATCCTTTGTATAGGCAGATTTGGGCGACACCCCCTTGAGCGGCCAGCGCTTTCAGTTGATCATCCGTTAAATTGCGAGGATGATCGCAAAGCGCACGTGCGGAAGAGTGGGAGGCTATGATTGGCGTCTCGCTCACTTCCAGTACCTGATAAAAGGTACTTTCCGCCGCATGCGAGATATCAATCATGATTCCTAACCGGTTCATCTCTTTTACCACTTCCTTACCGAAAGGACTTAGTCCTTTCCATTCTTGTTTTCCTCTAGCGGAATCACAAATATCGTTATCCCCATTATGGCATAAGGTGATATAAGAAACTCCCATATCCTTGAACATCCGTAGGTTTTCGATCTGCTTCCCTAAAGCGTACCCGTTCTCGATGCCGAGGCAGATCGCTTTTTTCCCTTGCGCTTTGATTGTTCGGATCTCTTGGGGGGTAGTCGCTATAGCCATCCGGTCCGGATGTAAGGTTTGCTGGCGTTTTACTTGATTCAGCCGTTCTATCGCATACGCTGTCGCTGCCTGTAAGGATGCCTCATCTCGTTTACCTTGCGGGATATAGGCGACCATAAAGGTTGCGTCGATACGCCCTTCTTCCATAAAAGGAAGATTCACTTTCCCTCCTTCTTTCTCCCCGATATTAAATTCACCGGGAAAGATCATCGGGGTATCTGTATGGGAATCGATCGTCACGATCCGTTGATGGATCGCTTTGGCTTTCGCGAAACGGCGGGCATTCTCGATATGGTAAGCGAATAGGGCTTTCATGGCCTCATCCCCTTGCGGAGCCATGGCCTCCGGATGCCATTGTACGCCGAATATCGTTTTCTCCGTATGTTCCATAGCCTCATTGATTCCATCCGGGGCGGTCGCTGTCGCCCTAAATCCGGGGGCGACCTCTTTTACCGCTTGATGGTGGAAAGAGTTGACAAGGATTTGTTCTTCTCCATTGAAAATAGCGCGTAACCGGTTCGTTCCCGGTTCGAGAGTTACCGTATGCGACGGATATTCCCGCGCCAATGTCTGGCTGTGTTTCAATAGCGGGTGATCGGCTTGTGAATGGATGTCTTGATAGACACTTCCTTCGAACGCTACATTCATGATCTGATGCCCTCGGCAAATACCCATGATCGGAATTTGTCGGTTAGCGGCCAAGCGAAGCAAGATCAAATCGTATTCGTCACGTAGCGTATCTACGTCTTGCAATTGCGGGATAGGCTCCTCATGCAAATAGAGCGGATTGATGTCTCCACCCCCGCTCATAACCAATCCGTCTAGTTCGGAAACCAGTACGGTCAATGCTTTCAGATCCGTGATCACTGGGATAAGTACCGGGGCTCCCCCCGCGTCCAGCACGGCTTGCACGTAGGTCTCGGCTATACAGGAAAGTCCGTCTCTCCGGTTAGCGGATATTCCTATTCGGGGAGGTTGAAGGCTTTCTTTAGCCGGTATATAATTATCAACTTCTTTGTATAGGGCCTCTAGATTCGGACGACGGACTTTCATGATTTTAAGCATCTATGTTAGCATATGTAGCGTTTTCCTCGATAAACTCGCGGCGAGGGCCTACGTCTTCACCCATCAACATGGCGAAGATTTGGTCAGCCTCGGCTGCGTTGTCGATCGTGATCTGCTTTAACGTACGGTTTTCCGGGTTCATGGTCGTATCCCACAATTGATGGTCGTTCATTTCTCCCAAACCTTTGTATCGTTGTGTATGGATCGAGTTCTCGTTGCCTCCTCCATATTTTAAGATGAACTGCTGACGTTGTTGCTCGGTCCAGCAATATTCCTCAACCTTACCTTTCTTACACAAATAGAGGGGAGGAGTCGCCAGATACACATATCCGTTCTCGATCAAGGAACGCATACGGCGGAAGAAGAAGGTCAAGATCAATGTGGCGATGTGGCTACCGTCCACATCGGCATCGGTCATGATAATCACCTTGTGGTAACGCAGCTTCTCCATGTTCAACGCTTTCGGGTCATCCTCCGTACCGACGGTTACGCCCATCGCGCGATAGATGTTCTGGATTTCCTCGCTTTCGAAGATCTTATGATCCATCGCTTTCTCCACGTTCAATATCTTACCGCGCAATGGTAGGATCGCTTGGAAGTTACGGTCGCGTCCTTGCTTAGCCGTACCACCTGCGGAGTCTCCCTCGACAAGGAACAATTCGCAGATCGCTGCGTCTTTAGAGGAACAGTCCGCCAATTTACCGGGAAGCCCACCTCCTGTCAGCGGAGATTTGCGTTGTACCAATTCGCGAGCCTTACGAGCGGCATGACGGGCTTGAGCGGCCAAGATCACCTTGTCGACGATTATTTTCGCCTCTTTCGGATGTTCTTCCAAATAATAGCCTAACGCCTCACCGATCGCCATATCCACTGCACCGGTAACCTCGCTATTACCCAGCTTCGTCTTTGTCTGTCCCTCGAACTGAGGTTCGGCTACCTTGATAGAGATAACGGCGGTCAAACCTTCACGGAAGTCATCCCCTTGAATCTCCACCTTGGCTTTCTCCAATAATTTAGAATCCTCGGCGTACTTTTTCAATGTACGGGTCAGACCCCGGCGGAAACCGGCTAAATGTGTACCACCTTCTATCGTGTTAATATCATTTACGTAAGAGAATACGCTCTCGTTGTAAGAAGTATTATAAGTTAACGCCACCTCGACAGGGATACCCTGCTTCTCGGTAACGATATGGATTACGTCTGGAATCAGTTTCTCTTTAGAACGGTCGATATAGCGGACAAACTCTTTCAATCCCTCATCCGAATGGAATACCTCGGACTTGAATGAACCATCTTCTTTCAGAACTCGCTTATCTGTCAGACGTAGCGTAATACCTGCGTTCAAGAACGCTAATTCACGCAAACGGGTAGCCAAGATATCATACTTGTATTCCGTGACCGTAAAGATAGAACCGTCCGGCTTGAAAGAGATCGTAGTACCTGTTTTATCCGTATTATCGATAACCTGTACGTCGTGCAACGGCTTTCCGCAAGAGAACTCCTGCATATGTACTTTGCCGTTCCTGCGAACTTCCGCTTTCAGATAAGTAGAGAGGGCGTTTACGCAAGATACACCCACACCGTGCAAACCACCGGATACTTTATAGGTTCCCTTGTCGAACTTACCGCCGGCGTGCAGCACCGTCAATACTACCTCCAAGGCTGATTTACCTTCTTTCTCATGAATATCCACGGGGATACCACGGCCGTCGTCGGTAACCGTGATCGAGTTGTCCTCATTGATTACCACGTCGATGTATGTACAATATCCGGCTAGCGCTTCGTCTATGGAGTTATCTACGACC
Source organism: Parabacteroides sp. KHUB-02 (assembly GCF_056640955.1). Classification (NCBI taxonomy): domain Bacteria; kingdom Pseudomonadati; phylum Bacteroidota; class Bacteroidia; order Bacteroidales; family Tannerellaceae; genus Parabacteroides; species Parabacteroides sp. KHUB-02. The sequence goes on from NZ_JBWQEV010000001.1 coordinate 4,514,266, forward strand.
TCATACACTAAGTGATGGAGACCTTTCTCGCTGGTATCGCCAATATACATGGATGGCCTTTTTCGTACTGCCTCTAACCCTTCAAGTACTTGAATACTATCTGCGGAGTACTCTGTAGAAGTATTCTTAATTTCTTCACTCATGAGTTTATCTTTCTTTAAAATCTGTAATTATCTATGTCCTCAAAAAAAATCTAACAAATGTAGTGATTTTTATCGAGATAGCGAAGTGGGGGATGTGAAAATAGCGAAAAAAGGACGGGTATAATAAAAAAGGAGAGAGATAAGCCATGAACTTATCTCTCTCCTTTTGGTTGGTAGCCCATAGGGGAATCGAACCCCTCTTTCAAGAATGAAAATCTTGCGTCCTAGCCGATAGACGAATGGGCCATTAGGTTTAAAAAAGCCGGGCTTATTGAGAGTCCGGCTTTATACTTGTAAAAGTAATTACCTTCTGCTTATGCTAGCGCGTTAACGTGCTTAGCCAACTTAGATTTCAGATTACCGGCCTTGTTCTTGTGGATAACGTTCTTTTTTGCAAGCTTATCCAACATAGAGCATACCTTAGGGAACAAAGCCTGTGCCTCATTCTTGTCTTCAGTAGCGCGCAAAACTTTCATAGCGTTTCTAGCTGTCTTTGCGTAATATCTGTTACGCAAACGTCTTGCGTTTGTCTGTCTGATTCTCTTGATTGATGACTTATGATTTGCCATTTCTCGATCTTCTCTTTATTGTTTTTTAATCCTGTTTATTGTAGCCCATAGGGGAATCGAACCCCTCTTTCAAGAATGAAAATCTTGCGTCCTAGCCGATAGACGAATGGGCCAAAATGTCAAAGCTCTCACTTATAGCGTTCTAAGAAAGTGATTTCCCGATTGCGAGTGCAAAGATAGACGATCTCTCCGAACTGGCAAAACATTTCGAAGGAAAATTTAATACTACTCACTGTTTTAACTTCTCTTTAGAACTTATATCTTCCAGATGAATTTCCAAGGCTTTAACGGAAATATTTATTTCCCAGATACATACACATAACGACGCCGCTAATAGCAATAAGGCTATGCCAAATATCCATGCGGCGAAAATCTGCCACGATACATAAATGAAGAACATAGCGATCACGCAGAGCAGCAAACTGAGTATTCCTAATATTTGCATGGAACGGGTCAGATAGAGCCTTTTCCGCAGGTTCGCTATCTGGGCGATATCCTTGGGGTCATGGGTTTGCTGATGCTTTTCTTTCAAGGCGCGCACTACGCTGGCGTATGAAAGGAAGCGATTCGTATAGGCCAGCAATATCAATGATATGGCGGAAAATAATAAAGAAGGGGTCGTTAAGTCCAACATAATTCTATACTTTAATTATATGTATAACGTTAATTTGAGTATCTTTGTTCTTAATCATCGTCGCAAAGATACGAATTATGTTGTGTAAAACGAGGGGGATTGTCTTGCATACGATCCCTTACAATGATAAATATTCTATTATATATATGTATACGGAGGCGTTTGGCCGGGCCTCGTATCTGGTTAGTCGTAGCCGTGGGAAGAAAAGCACGGTGTCGAAGGCTTTGTTTATACCTTTGTCCGTTCTGGAAATGGAGGTGGAGCACTTGAATAAGCGGGACTTGCACCGGATTAAGGAGACCCGCATTTGTTTTCCGCTGAATGATGTTTGTTGTGATCCGGTTAAGAATGTATTGGCGCTTTTCCTCTCGGAGGTTCTTTTTAGGGTCGTGAAAGATACGGAGTCGGATCCCCGTTTATTTGATTATTTATACGAGTCCATACATCTATTGGAGTATGCGGATAAGGGTATCGCTAATTTTCATATGGTTTTCTTGTTAGGTCTTCTCCACCATCTCGGTATTTTCCCGAATATGGAATCGCATAGGGTGGGATATTATTTCGATATGTTGAATGGGGTGTTTACGGATCATATCCCGATGCATCGGCATTATTTAAATAAGGTGGAGAGCGCTTTCTTTTCCCGTTTGCTGCGTATCAGTTTTGAGAATATGTCGCTTTATGGTTTTTCCCGGCAAGAGCGGGTCCGTATTATTCATCGTATTCTTGAGTATTACCGTCTACATCTCCCGGATTTTCCGGAAATCAAATCGTTATCGGTGATGCAAAGCTTATTTGATTGATCTATTTGATGTTATATTAGCTCTTGAAAACACGTACGTGTTTTTTGAAAAAGACGTACATGTTTTTCCGGAAACACGTACATGTTTTTTCGGAAATAATGAGAAGCTTCCGGATAGGCGGGAAAAACATCCGATAACGGTTGCCTATTTGAGGAAAAGATTATACTTTTGCAATCTCAAAAGAGTTGGTCTTGTAGTTCAACGGATAGAATAGAAGTTTCCTAAACTTTAGATCCGGGTTCGATTCCCGGCGAGACTACTTTTATTTCCTCTCTTTTTTATCAAACTTGGTCAAAACAAGTAAGTTGATCTCCTTATTGTTAAACGTTTTTTTGTCTCTTGTATAAAGAGAGAGTAAATAAAATAAGCGTTTTCTTACTGCAGGTTGTTTCTTGTGGTGAGAATATTGTTTATATTTGCGCAAGGTAATCACTAAAAGATGAAACAACAGATAATTAATAAGCTAAGAGGCTTTTTCTCTTTGCAACCAATAGAGAAAGCATGGGTGTTTGGTTCCTGTTCACGTGGAGAGGAGACGAAGGATAGCGATATTGATATTCTGGTTCGTTTTGACTCCCACGCTCGTATTACATTATTCAAGTATGCGGGTATGGTGGAAGCTCTAAGCCAATTGTTGCATCGTAAGGTTGATTTGGTGGAGGAAGGACAATTGAAGGATTTTGCCGTTTCTTCTGTAGATCGGGATAAAATATTGGTATATGAGAGAGAAGCCTAAAGACAATACACGTCTACGGCATATGCTGGAGGCGATAAATAATGTCATTGAGTTCACGACAGATGTGACTTTTGAGGAGTATTCCAGGAACAAGATATTGCGTTTTGCGGTCATCAAGAATTTGGAGATTATAGGGGAGGCGGCTTATTTGATTACAAAGGAATTTCGGGAGGAACATCAAGAGATCGCATGGAATGAGGTCATAGGCATGCGCCATGTGTTAGTGCATGGGTATTATCAGATTCGGGATGAGATAGTGTGGGGAACCATTCAAACAGATCTATTTCCGCTTAAGGATAAGATAGAACGGTTGATCTGTAAATAAGCTCAATGTATTATTTTAATAAGATGATCATGACCGATCCCGCTACCATGATAACGGAGCCAATCAATTTCTTCGTTATATTTTCCTCTTTGAATATACGGTATCCTAAGAAGATACTTACGATCGTAGAGAGTTGGAACAAGGCTAACGCATAACCTACCTCCATATGATCGAATACGTAATTGGTGGTGTATTGCATGGTGCCGATACAAAGGACCAAATAAAAGTAGGAGGAAAGATCCCGTATTTTGATTCGCTTGAATTCTTTGACAAGATGGACCTTGAAAGCGAATAAAAGAGCGAAAGAGAAAATCGCGCCAAACCAACACCAAACAATGAACGAGATGGTGGTGGATGAATATAAGATGATTTTCTTGATAAAGACCGCCTCGATAGCTGTAAGGACCATAGCCCATATCCGGTATTGAATCTCTTTCCGTTTTAAAAGAGCCAAGGAAAAATGCTCATCCATCGTATCCAAAACATAATAGCTCCCATATACGATCAGTGACATTCCTGCGATACCCCATAGGTTCGGGATCTCCCCTAATAAGAAGATACCGACAATAATACCTACTACGGATTTGTAGGAATTGATGGGGCCCAGTACCGATAGATCCCCGCATTGTAAAGCTTTTACTAAGAATCCATTCCCGGTAGCTCCCACGATTCCGGCTAGAATACAATATTTCCAGAATTCGAAAGGCAACTCAAGCCAGCGAACTTGGATCGCCGGGATGATACAGAATACGCTCAATAGTAGGAATGTCAAGAAGTTGATTAATAAAGGGTGGTTATACCGATTGGTTAATTGCTTTTGGAAAACATTACCAAGCGGATTCGATAATACCCTTAATATGATCGCAACAGAGGTGAGTATCATTTAATAGGCTTTAAACGTCACCCATTCGCCATTGTATTGACATTCAAAAGTTCGGCCGCTTATCCATATGTCCTTCAAGACCGTCTGGCCGTCTTCATAGTCCATATAAAGTATATCGGTATAGTAATTGTCCCAGTCCCAGTAGAATGGAATTTCCTCTCGATCTATGCGTCCGCTTGGGTAATGATAAATTCTTGTATCCCATCCTTTCCCATCCGGATTAAATGTAAGTTGCTGCTCACAATCTAAACCGTCTACGACAAACCAATCTGTCCATACATAATTACATAAATCATAGGTGATTTCCTCATACGGATCATAATACGGATCCTCCTCGCAACTACTGAACCCGCATAAGACGGCGATCAATAAGAATATGTTTATTAAATATCTTTTAGCCATAACTCTATACCTTTAAATACTATTCGGAGGTAAAGATACAAATTTAAGGAAAGGATATTTCTTTTTTTTATATCTTTAGCGCAAAATTTTCAGATATATGCAAAAAACATTACGCATTAAGAACGATATTCATGAGCTTTCCATGATGAATCAGTTCTTGGAGGAAGCTGGAGAAGAATTGGGATTAAGCACCGCTTTCATGATGAGCCTGAATCTGGTGATGGAAGAAGCTGTCTCAAATATAATTTTTTATGCGTATAAGGGAGATGTTGAGGATGCCGTAGACATTTCGTTGGTCAGGGAAGGTGGGGAATTGATCGTGACTTTGATAGATCATGGGATTGCTTTCGATCCGACTTTAAGAAAAGACCCTGATATTACTTTATCTGCCGAAGACCGTCCAATCGGAGGGTTGGGTATTTTCTTGATCAAGAAGATTATGGATGAGGTCTCTTATCAGAGAGTAGATGAGCGGAATGTCTTTATCATGAAGAAAAAAATAACCGAATAAAATATAAAGATATGGAAGTAGTTATTGACCAAAAAGGTGAAGAGACTGTAATTAAGATCAAAGGAAGATTGGATACGAATACGGCTCGCGAATGCGAGGAAAAGGTTTTGCCGGTATGGGAGAATCCGGGAGTAAAAGTATGTGTCGATTGTTCTGATTTGGAATATGTGAGTAGTGCGGGCCTCCGATTGTTTTTAATATTACAAAAAATGACGACTGCCAAGAAAGGGTCTTTACGTTTGATCGGTATGCGGAATGTGGTTCGTGAGACCTTTAGTTTGACGGGATTTAACGCTCTCTTCAAGATAGAAGACGCAAAATAAGTGTGAAGGTTAGGAAAAAGGTAGCCGGTGTGTCAAATTTGGCACATCGGCTTTGTATTAATCTTTTAGATCTTTGTCGATGGGGCTATCCCATTTGCCACCGTTTAATATATCAAGGGTGAAGGTATCGTCTGATTCCTTCGGGGTGTAGAGAATCCCAGTATAACGAATAATGTGATTTTTGAGAGGCAGGATGTCATTAACCTCTCTTTCCCGGGTTACTTCATTTATCTGATTTTTGGCCGAGAGGTGTGCTTTGAGCATGAATTCCGGAGCCGGGATAAACGTGAAGAAGGAATGGGAGAAATTTGTTTTCCCGATATCAGAGTCGTTAAAAGTGTCGGTTTGTGTATAAGGCGTGTTTTGAGAAATGCCATTCCCGGTGGTTAAATCAATCTTGTTTTGATAATTGGAGACATTTATCGTGAAGCTTTTTAGGGCTTTAGGTACGGCATCGGCGGATATGAACTCTATTTTGCCGACGATTCTTTGTAAGGTGATATCTTTAATGATTCTTTCTCCCGCTTGTACTTCTTGGGTGAGAAAAAGATGAAACGTATCTGATACTTTACTGAATAGTGCGGTTTGTCCGGACACGGAGATATTCTTGTCTGAGTGGGCTAGGAAACAAATATGATAGTCGCCGGAGGGCAGTGAATCATAAATGATCGTGAAATCCGGATCTTGAGGCGTGAATTGCTTATGTTTTACCAGAATGTCCGGTTTTCCGCTTTGGTATACGATATAATCGATCCGGTTGTATAAATTATCCGGATCGATATCTGGTGTAGAAGGATCTTCCTCGGCATCGGGATTTTGGGGAATAGGCTCAGGGATATTCAGCTCGGGAATACTCTTGGTTACGGGGAAGGGTAATACTTCCTTTTGTAAATCGATCGTAAACTGTATGGGGGATAATTCCTCTTGTAGGTCGGGGTTAGGTACTTCCTTTTCCGTTCCATTACAACAACAAAAACAAAGCAGACAGGCGATAGCCACTAATTCATTTTTCTTCATAGTTGATATTTTTGGTAAATGTTTGACGCAAAGGAACGATATATTTTGTGAATTAAAAAATATTAAGCTGTTAAATTGGCGTACGCAGGGTTATTTTTCATAGCTTTGTGAATCAACAATGTAATTACCTTAGTTTAATAAAACGGAATAATACCATGAAACGAAAAATCAGAATGGGAATGGTCGGTGGAGGACAAGGCTCGTTTATCGGGGCCGTTCATCGTATCGCCGCTAATTTAGACGGACAGATCGAGTTGGTCTGTGGATGCTTCAGTTCTCGCCCGGAGAATTCATTGGCTACCGGACAATCTTTATTTTTACCGGATAATCGTATTTACGCATCTTATCAGGAAATGATAGAGAAAGAGGCCGCCCTGCCTGAAGGCGAACGGATGGATTTTGTGTCTATTGTTACCCCGAATCATGTGCATTTCGGTCCGGCCATGATGGCGTTGGAACATGGTTTTCATGTCGTGCTGGATAAACCGATGACATATACCTTGGATGAGGCGAAACAATTACGTGACAAAGTGAAGGAAACCGGAAAATTGTTTATGCTGACTCATACCTATACCGCTTACCCGATGGTGAAGGAGGCTCGGGAAAGGGTACGCAGGGGGGATTTAGGTAAGATACGCCGTATTTATGTGGAATATCCTCAAGGCTGGCTATATAATGACTGCGCTGATGTTAATAAGCAGGCGGCTTGGCGGGTGGATCCCGGTCGGTCGGGCAAGGCCGGTTGCATGGGGGATATCGGGACGCATGCGTTTAATCTGGCGGAATATATAACAGGGCTGAAGGCCGTGGAATTATGCGGTGAATTGAATACCTTCGTGCCGGATCGTCTTTTGGATGACGATGGGGCGGCATTGATCCGTTATGAGGGAGGTGCGAAAGGGGTGCTGACCGCTAGCCAGATCGCCGTAGGTGTAGAGAATGGCTTGAATATTCGTGTGTATGGAGAGAAAGGTGGGTTGGAATGGCGTCAAGAAGAACCGAATACGATGGTTATGCGTTGGCCGGATCGTCCGGTGGAGATCGTCCGTACTTCCAATGGATATATGTCGGGTATCGCCGCTCATAATTCCCGTACACCGGGCGGGCATCCGGAAGGCTATATAGAGGCATTCGCTAATTTGTATCGGAATTTCGCCTTGGCTTTGCAATCGATTCTGGCTGGTGAGGAACCGGCTCTTGAGACCTTGGATTTCCCTTCCGCCGAAGACGGTGTCCGTGGCATGCGGTTTATCGAGACGATTGTAGCTACCGGATCGACAGAGAATAAATGGATAAAAATAATCGACTAAAAATAATACTATTATGGCACGTCCTGTAACATTGTATACCCTCCAGTGGGGAGATTTATCACTGGAAACAGTTTGTCAAAAAGCGAAAGAATTCGGATACGACGGTGTGGAATTGGGACTTCCCGATCATGTGGATGTCCGACGTACGGATACGGCTTATTATCAAGGAATCAAGGATCTGTTAAAGAAATATGACTTACGGCTTTATGCGATCTCTACCCATCTGGTTGGACAGGCTGTTTGCGATAATATCGATGAGCGCCATAAGGCGATCTTGCCGGATTATATTTGGGGAGATGGCGATCCGGAAGGGGTTCACCAACGGGCTACCGAGGAGATGATCCGGACCGCTCATGCGGCAAAGATGCTGGGAGTCGATACGGTTGTAGGTTTTACGGGTAGTTCTATTTGGCATTATTTGTATTCTTTCCCTCCGGTAACGGACGCGATGATACAAAAGGGGTATGATGATTTCGCCCGTCGCTTTACGCCCATCTTGGATGAGTTTCAGAAACTGGGTGTACGTTTTGCGTTGGAGGTACATCCTACAGAGATCGCGTTCGATACTTTTTCCGCACGCAGAGCATTGGAGGCGGTAAATAACCATCCTGCTTTCGGTTTTAACTATGATCCGAGTCATCTAGGATACCAAGGGGTGGACTATGTGGATTTCATCTATCAGTTTCCGGAGCGTATCTTTCATGTGCATATGAAGGACGTATATTGGAGTGATACCCCCAAGCAGGTGGGTATATTTGGCGGTCATGTTACTTTCGGCGATCCCCGCCGATATTGGAATTTCCGTAGCTTAGGACGAGGAAAGATTAATTTTGAGGAGATTATCCGTGCTTTGAATTCAATTGGCTATCAAGGTCCGCTTTCCGTGGAATGGGAAGATAGCGCTATGGATCGGGAACATGGGGCACGGGAATCTTGCGAATTGGTGAAGAGAGTGGATTTCCAACCTTCCGCACATGCGTTCGACGCTTGTTTCGGAAAGGAATAAATAATTATTAATTACAAAAAACACGAGATTTGATGAGTGTGAGAAAGTGGATGTTTGCCGGGGCCTTGTTATTGGCCGCCGGCTTGAGTTCTTTGGGATTTGCCCAAAAACCGGGGTTGAAGTTTAATCCGGATAAGAAGTTTAAGATTGTACAGTTTACGGACTTGCATGTGAAATGGCAAGACCCTCGTTCGGACATCGCTTTTGAGCGTATGAACCAAGTGTTGGATGACGAGAAACCGGACTTGGTGATTTTTACGGGAGATATTATCTATAGCAAGCCTGCGTTGGAAAATATGCGGAATGTATTGAAGACAGTCTCCGACCGTAAAATACCATTCTCCATTGTTTTCGGAAATCATGATAATGAGCAGGGGGCGACAAAAGAGGAGTTGCTGAAAGTAGCCGAAAGCCTACCGTATAGTTTAACGGCGGATGAGGTTCCCGAAATCTCAGGCGTGGGTAATTACGCCTTGACCGTACGTTCCTCTGACGGAAAGAAAGATGCTTTCGTCTTGTATTGCATCGATTCGAATACCTATTCAACTATCAAGGGGGTAAAAGGATACGATTATATTAAGCGTGACCAGATCGATTGGTATTGTAAGAAAAGCGCGGAGTTTACCCGGAATAACGGGGGAGAGCCGGTTCCTTCTTTGGCTTTCTTCCATATCGCATTGCCGGAGTTTAATCAAGCGGCTTCCGATGAGAATGCCCAACTATATGGCATACGTAGAGAAAAGGCATGCGCTCCGGCGTTGAATTCCGGTTTATTTACGGCGATTAAAGAAAATGGGGACGTGATGGGGGTATTTGTCGGCCATGATCATGATGACGATTATGCGGTTTGCTGGCATGATGTTCTATTGGCTTACGGTCGTTTTACCGGAGGTCCGACGGAATACATACATTTGCCTAACGGAGCTCGTATAATCGAATTGAACGAGGGAGCCCGCACCTTCAAGACTTGGATTCGTACGAAAGCCGGTGTAGAGCAGCTTACTACCTATCCGGATTCATTCGTGAAAGAGTGAGGATCTATATCATTCTGAAAATGATATAAAAACTGTATTCCTTATTGTTAAAGCTCTAAATTATGTCTAACTTTGCGGTTGGTTGAAAAGTAAAAACTAGAGTATGAAGAAAATTAGAGCCGCCATCGTAGGTTATGGCAACATCGGGAAATATGTGTTAGAGGCCCTTGAAGCTGCCCCGGATTTTGAGGTAGCAGGTATTATTCGTCGTAATCCGAATGATATTCCGGACGAGTTGAAGGCATACACGGTTACTGATAGCATCACCAAGTTAGATAAGGTTGACGTAGCGGTTTTGGCTACTCCTACACGCAGCGTGGAAGAGCATGCGAAAGAGATTCTGGCTTTAGGCATCAATACGGTGGATAGTTTCGATATCCACGGAGGTATCGTGGATTTACGTCGTTCTTTGGATGCTGTAGCGAAGGCTCATAATACGGTAGCTGTAATTTCTGCCGGTTGGGATCCGGGAAGCGACTCTGTGGTACGTGCTTTGTTAGAAGCGATGGTGCCGAAAGGTATTACTTATACGAACTTCGGTCCGGGAATGAGTATGGGGCATACGGTTGCCGTGAAGGCTATCGAAGGCGTGAAAGCGGCTTTAAGTATGACGATTCCTTTGGGAACGGGCGTGCACCGTCGTATGGTTTATATCGAGGTGGAAGACGGATACGATTTCAAGCAAGTGTCTGCCGCTATCAAGGCGGATGATTATTTCGCTCATGATGAGACTCATGTAATGCAGGTTGAATGTGTTGATAACCTGTTGGATATGGGACATGGCGTGAACTTGGTTCGTAAAGGTGTATCGGGCAAGACTCAGAACCAGTTGATCGAATTCGATATGAAGATCAATAACCCTGCCTTGACCGCTCAGATCTTAGTTTCTGTCGCCCGTGCGAGCTTGAAGCAACAACCGGGCGCATATACGATGATCGAATTACCGATAATCGATATGCTGTACGGCGAGGGAGAGAACTTAATTAGAAGACTCGTTTAATATAAGTTGATGGTTGACAGCTGGCAATTGACAGTTCGGGAAATCCTGACTTGCGATTGTCGACTGTCAATTGTCAATTGCCAACTGAAATAATTATGCTTGACTTTATTACATGGACTGCCGATCCCGCTATCTTTACCATCGGTTCCCGGGAGATTCGTTGGTATGGATTGGCTTTCGCGATCGGTTTCGCTATTGGCTATATGATTGTAGAGCGGATGTGGAAAAAAGAGGGACTGCCGCCCGCATGGATCGATTCCCTTTTGATTTATACGATGCTCGGTACGGTGATTGGTGCCCGTTTGGGGCATTGTTTGTTTTATGCGCCGGAATATTATTTAGCCAACCCGATTGAGATTTTCAAGATTTGGGAGGGAGGATTGGCTAGCCATGGTGGTACGTTAGGTATAATTATCGCCATTTATTTCTACTCGAAGCGAGTAAGCCATAAAAGTATGTTATGGGCTTTCGATAAGTTGGTGGTTCCGACAGGATTGGTAGCTGCTATGATTCGTCTGGGAAACCTGATGAATCATGAGATTTACGGTCATTCCACTGATTTGCCTTGGGGATTTCGTTTTATCGATAATTTACACGCATGGAGAATGGGGGCGGAGCCTATTTTTACAGCTCCGAGCCATCCGACGCAATTGTATGAGGCCGCTTGTTATCTGGTGACGTTCGCTATCTGTATGTGGCTATATTTCAAGAAAGAGGCTTGGAAAAAGCAAGGACTTATCTTCGGCGTATTTATGATATGCGTATTCGGGTCTCGTTTCTTCATAGAATTCGTGAAAAATGACCAAGAGCCTTTCGAGGCTGGAATGATGTTGAATATGGGGCAATGGCTAAGTATCCCGTTTGTTTTGGCAGGGTGCTGGTTTGTCTGGAGAGCACTAAGAAATGGAAAATTAAAGATTGAAAATTGAAGATTAGAGAGCACACGCTTCGTGATTATCAATTTTCAATTATCAATTATCAATTAAAAAAGATGTACAAGTTAAAAGAAATTGCGGATAAAGTTTATTATGTAGGAGTTAATGACCGTCAAAAGGCCCTCTTCGAGAATATGTGGCCGTTGCCATACGGCGTTTCCTATAACTCGTACTTGATCGTAGACGAGAAAACCGTATTGATCGATACGGTCGATGTTTGTTACTCTGATATTTTCTTGAAAAAAGTAGCGGATGCCTTGGACGGACGTTCTTTGGATTATCTCGTGGTAAATCATATGGAGCCGGATCATGCGGGAAGTATCCGTTTGTTGCGTCAGCAATATCCGGACGTACAGATTGTCGGAAACAATAAGACTTTCGGAATGCTGGAAGGATATCATGGCATCAAGGAAGGCTTGTTTGAGGTGAAAGAGGGTGATACCTTGAATACGGGTCGTCATGAGCTTGTATTTTATATGGCTCCGATGGTGCATTGGCCGGAAGTGATGGTTACTTATGACGTTACGGATAAAATCGTATTCTCCGCGGATGCGTTCGGTACGTATGGCACATTGGATGGTGGTGTGATCGATACGGAGATGAACGTGGAGCATTATTGGGAAGAGATGATTCGCTATTACTCCAACATTGTCGGAAAATATGGAAGTCCAGTACAAAGGGCATTACAGAAGCTTTCGGGCTTGGATATCCAGACGATTTGCTCTACCCATGGACCTGTTTGGCGTGAATACGCGTCGAAAGCGATCGATATCTATGACCGTATGAGCCGCTACGAAGGAGAGGAAGGCGTGGTTATTATTTATGGCAGCATGTATGGTAACACGGAGCAGATGGCTGAGGCGATCGCCGCTTCTTTGGCTGATAATGGCATCAAGAATATTGTGATGCATAATGTTAGTAAAAGCCCTTCTTCTTATATCTTGAAAGATGTGTTCAAATATAAGGGAGTTATCGTAGGTAGCCCGACTTATAGCAATCAATTGTTCCCGGAGGTGGAAGCTGTGTTGAGTAAGATCGAGTTGCGTGAGGTGAAAAATCGTATTTTCGGTTATTTCGGGTCTTTCACATGGGCTGGAGCCGCCGTGAAACGTTTGGCGGCTTTTGGCGAGAAGATGAAGTGGGAGACTGTCGGTACGCCGGTTGAGCAGAAGCAAGGTTTAAGCGCTACTAAATACGAGGAGTGTTTAGCTTTGGGCAAGGAAATGGCTGGGAAATTGAAAACAATTAACGACAAATCTAATTTATAAACAAGAAAGTTGATACAACTTTCAATTAAAAAACATAACGTTATGAGATTAATTATCGAACCTAATTACGAGCAACTCTCAAAATGGGCTGCCAATTATGTAGCAGCGAAGATCAAAGCCGCAAATCCAACCGCTGAAAAACCATTCGTACTGGGCTTGCCTACCGGATCTTCTCCGCTGGGTATGTACAAGAACCTGATTGAATTGAACAAGCAGGGTGTCGTATCGTTCCAGAATGTGATCACTTTCAATATGGATGAATATGTCGGTCTTCCGAAAGACCATCCGGAAAGCTATCATTCTTTCATGTGGAATAATTTCTTCAGTCATATCGATATCAAACCGGAGAACGTAAATATCTTGAATGGTAACGCCGAGGATTTGGAGGCTGAGTGTGCGTCTTATGAGGCTCGCATGAAAGCGGTCGGTGGCGTAGACCTGTTCTTGGGTGGTATCGGTCCTGATGGCCATATTGCGTTCAATGAGCCGGGTTCATCTTTGAGTTCTCGTACTCGTATCAAGACGTTAACTACAGATACGATTATCGCTAACTCCCGTTTCTTTGATAATGACGTGAATAAAGTTCCGAAGACTTCTGTAACGGTTGGTGTAGGTACGGTTCTTGACGCTAAGGAGGTATTGATCATGGTAAATGGTCATAACAAGGCTCGTGCGTTGCAACAAGCCGTTGAGGGTGCCGTGAACCAAATGTGGACAATTACCGCCTTGCAGTTGCATCCGAAGGGAATCATTGTTTGCGATGAGGCGGCTTGCGCGGATCTTAAGGTAGGTACTTATAACTATTTCAAGGATATCGAGAAGGATCATCTTTGTCCTTGTTCATTGCTAAAATAAACGAATCTCAGATAGGGCTTTCTTTGAATGCCCATCATAAGGAGTTAAGAATGCCCATTGTAAGGAGTTTACGATGGGCATTCTTATAACCTTACGATGGGCATCGTTGTTTTAGGGCAATTGGTGGCTGCCGGCTGGCTTCCTCATAGAAGATATACTTCATTGGTTAGAGGAGATATACTTCTCATGCCAGAGGATATATACTTCATTGGCAAAGTCAGTACTACTTACTTTTTTGCGTTCTTGACGTAACGATCCAGCCATAGGTCACATTCATACAATAGATGTAATATGTTCTCTTTGGCGGCGTAGCCATGACTCTCATAGGGCAATACGACATAACGTGCGATCGCCCCGTGGCCTTTTAGGGCACTGAATAGGCGCTCGGATTGGATCGGAAAGGTTCCGGAGTTGTTATCCATCTCACCATGTATGATTAATAAAGCTCCATGTAGTTTATCGGCAGACATGAATGGCGACATGGCATTATATATTTCCGGTACTTCCCAATAAGTACGGGTCTCTGTTTGGAAGCCGAACGGGGTAAGCGTACGGTTGTAAGCCCCGCTACGTGCGATGCCGGCTTTGAACAGTTTGGTATGTGTTAATAGATTCGCTGTCATGAAAGCTCCATAGGAATGTCCTCCTACGGCTACACGATTCGGATCACCTACACCCATCTCGGAAATAACTTTTACGGCCGCCTCGGCGTTCATTGTCAATTGCTCAATGAAATCATCGTTTGGCTCCGCTCCCTCGCTCGTGCTTACGATCGGCATCTCGACATTCTCCATTACGCAGTATCCTCTCAATACCCAATAGACTGGTGATCCGTAATTGATGTTCGTGAACATGTATTGGGAACCACGTACCTGGGATGCCTCGGCCTTGCTCTTGTATTCTCTTGGGTAAGCCCACATCAAGACGGGTAGCGGGCCTTCTTTTGCCTTATCATATCCGGCAGGGAGATATACCGTTGCGGTTAAGTCCAATCCATCGGCACGTTTATATTTAATCTTTTGTTTACTAACGTTTGCCATGGCCGGATATGGATTGGCGAAATGAGTCAATTGAGCGAATTTTTTCTTTCTCAAGTCACGAGAGCAGAGATTCGCCGGTTCTGTAATGGATTGACGTGAAGTGATCAATTGCAGCTTTTCCGGATTCGCTACCTTTAGGATGGTCTCATAATATCCGTCCTCGCAGCGCCAAAGTTCCGTGTTCTTTTTTGTTTTCAAATTGTAACGGCTAAGGTAAGGCATATCCCCTTTAGGAGAGGCACCTTGGGCAAGCATCAATAACTCATTGTGGGCTTTATTGGTATAAACGATATATTTGCCATACGCATTTTTAACCGTAAGTGGATTTCCCGGATTGTTGTAATTATCGTCGGTGGATACATCGAATAATAGAACCGGAGACTCAGAAGAGCAAGGCTTAAAAGTAAATGTCCTGTTTTTTCGAGTCTCCCGGGAAGTCTCGATCAATAAAGCGAAAGCATCGTCATTCCACAGGATGTTGCGGAAACGTTTCTCTGTCTTTGCGACTTCCTGTTTCTCGCTGTTGAACGGATAGCTTATTTGGTAGATAATATCCATGAAATCAGTCTTGTTTTGCTTAGGATCTCCTTTATCTTGCGCTTCCGCCCAGTAAACAGTAGCCGGTTGATCCGATCTCCATCCGAATTGACGGGGATAAGGCGAGGTCGTGTCATATCCCATCGGAATATTGACGGTTGGATTATCCGCTAACGTATAAATGGAATTGCCTTGTAAGTCTATGACCTCGAACTTTTGTGGGAAGTTATATACCGGTACTTGATAGGAATACGGACGATGAACTGTCGCGATAAGTAGCAAAGATTTATCCGGGGATAATGAAAGCGTACTGCCGTAGATTGCCGGTTTTCCGATCTCGTACACAATGCCCTCTTTTATACGTACCAATTGGGAGGTGAAGTAATAGTCGAATAATTGCTCGTCGTACGGATTTTTCAGCAAGTCTTGATAGGTACGAGCGGGCATCACCTTTCCAGTACTTTCTTGAATGATGGGACCGGATGGGACTGTGGGTTTCTCCGGTGCCTTCCCCCTGTTTTCTGGAACCATAAGCGTAATAAACTCATTGTCGCTAATCCATAAGATCTCCGCTCCACTTGTCGCGTTGATTTTACGGGTACTTACTTTCTGAGCTACGGGCTGTTCCGGGGTACAGTTATAAAGATATACGCCATTCGCTTCTTCCACGAATAGAGCTACCTTATTGGATGAAGGAGAGAATGAGGCTTCTGTGATTACTGCGTTGTCAGGAATTCCTTCTATCTTGATTTCTTCTTGAGTAGCGATGTTCATTAAACTGGCACCCGTATATTCGGCTTGCCGGCTTGTGTTGAATGTTTCGGGACTGATACGCATTCCCGCTAATTTAAGCTCCGGTTGCGCAAGCTTGGCGATAGATCGGTACGGGGAACGCTCTAACTGGAGTGCCCACTGATTGTTATCACTAATTCGGATGATAGGAGAAAGCTTGGCCAAGGCCACTTCTTCTATTACGGCTGGAGGCCTTTGGTAATTGGTCTCTTGTGCCATTCCCGGGCTGGCTAGAGCCAAGGATAGTAAGGCGGAGAATAGATAGTTTGTTTTCATGGATTTAATCACTTGAATTTATATTAATGATTTGGAATAACTTCTTTTAGATCTTAAAAAATCCCCGCCTAAACCGGTTAGGGGTATAGACGGGGATTTTTTGATATAATTAGTAGGAAATAGAGTGATTATCTATTCTGAGTCATAAGACTGTTTGCGTTCATTTCGTCATCTGGAATCTTGAATTGCCATTCAGGAGAACCAGCATCTACGTGCATCTTTACTGAGATACCCTTATCGTGATTAGTGTTATTTCTATCCAGCGGTAAGTTTAAACGTTTTAAATCTGTGAATCGGAATCCTTCTCCCCACAACTCAATACGACGTTGAATCATGATCTCTTCTGCTAATTCGACTGCTGTTTTGCTCGTTTCTTTGTATTCAGGATCACGAGTCAAGGCAAATGCCGTCAACGTTTTTTGCGCTTCTTGAAGTTGATTGTTACGAGCTAATGCCTCTGCTTTCATTAAGTATAGCTCAGCTAAGCGCATGAAAGGAAAGTCTCCAACCGCATTAGAAGAAGATTTGGCAGTGAATTTACGATTCTGATACGGGAAACGTTTGAAATTGCTAGCCGGAACTTCCGCTTTACCTGTTGGATCCCACCATTGCTTGCGGATATCTGTATTTGATATTTTATCATACAAAGCCGAGTTTACACATCTGGGGACGGCACGTATTGCAGACGCGTTGAAATTCCAAGACATATATGCATAATAAGAATAAAAATAGATTGTTTGGTCATCCTGCGTATTGGCTGCCCATATAGCCTCCTTATTCTCTGTCAGCATGGATGCGAAGCCTCCCATTAATTCTTCTTTACCATTCATCAATTTATGGCCTTCTTTCTCTGCGGTTTGTATTGCCAAATCCGCATATTTTGCAGCTTCTGCATAATTTTGCTGCGCTAGTAAAACACGAGCCTTTAAACCATAAGCCACTTTCAAAGAAAAGTGAGTAACTTCTTTTGCCTCGTAGTTCTTCAATAACTCAATAGCGGCATCTAGATCTTCGTTAATATATTGATAGCATTCCTCTACTGTATTACGAGCGATTTCTCCTGTTTCCGGAGTCTTACGATAAGGTATGCCCAATTGTGTATTGCCACCTCCTGCTTTATAACGTTCTGCGTAAAGCTGTACTAGTTGAAAATGACCAAACGCACGGAAGCAAAGTGCCTCCCCTTTTACACCGGAGTATAAATTTTCATCCGTACGATCCACCTCATCTACATTATTAAGAAGTAAGTTACTGTTCAATATTAATTTGTAATAGAAGAAGAAGCCAAACTTAGTCAATGTCGATTTTGAATCTCGATGATCTACCCATTGAAGAGTTTTTAAAAACCAAGTGTTACCGGCAGTTGGGTGTACCAAATCTTCTCCTAATACATCTCGATCGATGTCCCAAGAAGGTTCGCCACCACAACCTTGTGAAGATAAGTATTGCTTAACCATGGCTCGATGTGTTCCGTTTAAAGCAATGTATAGGTTTTCCAAAGATGAAGCGACTGTTGTTTCGCCAATCTGGTCGGTTGGATTTGTTTCCATGAATGTATCGGAACAAGCTGTCAGGCCTGCAACACATAAGGCTAGAATTGTATATTTGAATCTTTTCATTGTAATCAATGTTTAATATAATGATGAATTAAAATGTGAAATTCAGTCCGAATGTAAATGAACGAGCTGGGATATGAGCATTGTTCGTGATACCGCTGAACTGTTGTTGTGGATCCATACCTTTCATGGAAGTAAGCAGGAATAAATTCTCGCCACTTAATGATACACGTGCGTTCTTTATAGCGAACTTAGAAAGGAAGGCCTTTGGTAACGTATATGCGAAAGTTAAAGATTTCATGCTTAGATAATCAGAACTCATCAACCAACGGTCTGACTGTGCATTGAAATTAGCGGATTCACTGCCGTCTAGACGAGGAACATTCGTTATATCTCCCGGTTTTTGCCAACGATCGTAGATATCTGTATGCATAGCCGCTCCATATTTGTTTACACTCATAAGAGATAAATAGCTAGAGTTATAAACCTTTCCTCCTAATGCGTAAGAGAATACGGCGGATAACTCAAAATCTTTGAATTTTACGCTTGTATTGAAACCTCCATATACTTTAGGAATTGCACTACCTGCATAATGGTATTTTGCTTTTTCTTGGTTCGTTGTCACTTTCTCTCCGTTTACGGTACGACAATCTGTGTCATCCCAGATTTGTGCCACGTTTCCGTTCTCATCTACAGTATCGTCGAAACGATAAAGAGCAGCTCCATCTTGAGGGTCTACACCTACATATTCCTTTAACCAGAATTCGTAGATAGACTTGCCTACCATGATTTTCTTTGTTCCGTCAATAATTTCTTTTTGTGGTAAACTCTTCACCTTGTTCTTAATGAATGTGGCGTTTACACCGAAGTTCCATGTCCAATCCGCATTTTTTAAGATACGGTAATCCAAGGAGATTTCTACACCACTATTATTTACTTTACCAATGTTTTTCCAGATAGATGCGGTTCCTTTATAGTCTACCGCTCCAGAAGAAAGAGGTAGAGGCACGTTGAACAACAGGTCTTTGGATTGTTTGTTGAAATACTCAACGCTACCTGTCAAACGATCGAACAGTCCAAATTCGATTGCCACGTCAGAAGAAACCTGAGTCTCCCATTGCAAATCGGTGTTTCCAAAAGAGTTGAATAACACACCTGCTTCCAATGCGTTATTGCGGTTCATGTCATATAAAGTCTGATATGGATAATAGTTTGTTAGTCCACTGGTTGTTAATACTTGGTCGTTACCGGTTTGTCCATAAGAACCTCTTAACTTCAAACTGTTGATCCAAGTCAACGACTCCATGAAGCTCTCTTGGTCTATACGCCAAGAGGCTCCGAAAGACCAGAAGTTACCCCAACGGTTATCTTTGTGGAAGCGTGAGCTACCATCACGGCGGTAGGAGGCTGATACATAATATTTATCCATGAAGTCATAGTTGATACGGGCAAAATAACCTTCTTTTTTGTATTCGTCCGTATAAGAGTAGGCAGAATTTATTGTTGTAAAGTTTCCCAGCTCCATCAGCCCATCCATAACTTGACCTTGTCTCATTGTGTAGTTATATTGGTATTTGTAAGCGAAACTTTCATGACCTAATAATACATCAAAGTTGTGATCTCCGAATTTCTTATTATAGTTTATCAATTGGTTGAAAGTTGTTGTTGTCCGGCGGGTATTTTCAAGGTTGAAACGTCCACTCGGAGAACCGTCACCTACTAATTTATTATCATAGCCGGAATTACGGTTGTTGGAAGTTTCCAAACCTCCGTTTAATGTAACTTTCAGCCCTTCGTACAAATTAAAATCCATATAAGCACGTGCGTTCATTACGTCACGTACAAACTCATCGTTGTTCCATAATGTCTCTGCTACTACGTGGCGGCCCGAATAAGCGGAACCTGCGCGTACACCATCATAGTCATATTGCTGCTGTCCTAGGTTATCCAAGATATAAGCACCTGTTTCCGGATCATGTTTGTGGATCGGGTAGATCGGGCCGATTGTACGAGCAAACATAAAATGGTTTGAATAACCTCCTGAATTATCTTTTGTGTTGGCTACTTGAGATTGAGAACGGCTGGCAGAAATGTTTAAACCTGTCTTAAACCATTTCACGGGATACACATTTACATTCGCACGGGCAGAGTAACGCTCGAAATCGGATTTGATCACATAACCGTTATCATTTAAATAGCCTAATGAAACATAAGTATCGCTTTTCTTTCCTTTGGTGGAATAAGACAAATTATATTCTCCACGATAGCCTGTACGTTCCATCGCGTCATTCCAGTCCATATCATCTCCCCATAACAATTGGGTAGCTGCAGGATTTAATTTTCCGTCCGTCCCCACGATTTGATCATTAGCAACCCCTCGGTATGGGTTATACATTAATTGGTTATAAATTTTGGCAGAAGCTTCTGTTGCCGCATCTGTTGCGGACATGCCATTTGCGGAGATATACTGGTTACGAAGCATCTCCCACTGCAAAGGGTAATAGTCCCATACACCTACACGGTTATATTCCTTGATTGCACGAGAAGAGATACCTTGAGAAGTACTGAATGTAACTTGAGTATCATCATTTTTTGCTTTTTTGGTTGTAATTAATACAACACCATTACCAGCGCTAGAACCATAAAGAGAAGTTGAGGCTGCATCTTTTAAGATAGACATTGATTCAATATCGTTCGGGTTGATATCAGCGATCTCTCCATTATAAATAGACCCGTCTACAACATAAAGAGGAGCGTTTGATGCATTAATTGAACCGAATCCTCTGATACGGATATTTGGGGAATCACCCGGACGTCCGCTACCAGTACCAACTTGTACACCAGATACGTTACCTTCCAAAGCTGCGGTTGCGTTTGTTAATGGACGCATATCAAGGTCTTTTGTTCCAACAACACCCGCGGAACCCGTGAAAGACGATTTCTTAGCGGTACCATAAGCTACAACAATGACATCGTCAAGTTCTTGGGCATCAGAGGATAGAACGACTCTCATGTTTGCTTGAGCGGTGGTTTCTAATGTCTTCAAGCCAACATAAGAAACAACTAACTTAGCGTTCTTGTCTGCTTCCAATTCGAATTTACCATCAAGATCCGTGATGGTACCAACAGTGGTTCCTTTTACTACGATGGATGCGCCGATAACAGGTTCTCCGTCGTCTTCATTGATCACTACACCCGTCACCTTCATTTGTTGGGCGACCATGCACTGTATTCCCAGAAAGAATGAGAGTAGTACAAGCGTTAATTTGTGCTTCATAGAATGAATTTGTTTGTTAATTAGACACACATTATTTTTTCAAGAGACCATAGTTTGCACAGAACTACAGTTAAAATACTTATCAAAAAAATGTACACACCAAGACTCCTGAAAATCACAGTCGCAAATATACTAATTTTTATTATAAAAAAGCAAACTGTTATAAAACATTCTAAAACTAATATAATATTGATTGATATTGTCAAATTCAATTTAGTTGTACTGGGGATCTTGTTGCATTATGATAGCTGGCAGGAGGGTTTTTAGTATTAGCTATCTATCTGTTAATTATGCTGTTAAACATAGTTCTGTGCAGACTAAATGCCTTAATGGATGCTGAAAGGGAAGATGTCCATAAAGGATATCTTCCCTTAAACTTTGTGTGTATAATGAAAAAAATGAAGTGTTAATTAACGTTTATAAACGGATAGGGTTACCATTATAGAAATCTAGAATCTTCGTACGGAAGATAAAATCATATTTGGCCTGTGCCTGTTCCGCTAGACTTTGCGCGTATTTTGTTTTAGCCTCATTAAATTCAAAGACAGTGCTTTTACCTGCGTTGTAACGCTCTTGGGCATAATTGAACGCTTCCTTGCTCGCCGTGACGGATTTGTCGGAAGCCGTATATTTCTCTTGGGAAGCCGTTGCGTTGTAGTACGCTTGCTGGATTTCCTTGTATAATGTTTTCTTTGTATTTTCCATCAGCAATTCCCGGTTGATAATGTTGATCCTTGCGGTACGAACGCTATTGCGTACTTGGAAGCGGTTGAAAAGTGGAATGCTCAATGAGAATCCGACGATCTTTTGCCCATTCTGCTTAAACTGCTCGCTAAAGGAACGAGTATCGGCAAATTCACCTCCGGAAGTAGAATGATAATATCCATTGCTGTAACTAGCCCCGAAATTTAACTTGGGGTAATAGCCCGCTTGCGCGACACGCAACATTTTCTTTTGGCTCTCTAGCAAATACTGTTGTTCCTTGATCTGAGGCTTGAACGTAACCGCATGATCGTAAATGTTTTCCGGAGGTAGGATACTGCTCATATTATCAGCCACAGCATCTTCAATTACAGGAGTCTGTATATCGAAATTCCGGTCGCTTCGCTCTAGTTCCAGACTTTGCGCAAGATCCAATAAAGCGAGGTTCACATTGTTTTGCGACTCGGTAAGCGTGACCTCATCTTTCGCTAATTGTGCCTTGATATCATACAGTTGGGAAAGAGGCACCTTTCCGGCGTTCACCATGGCCTCCGTTTTATTCACCTGCTCCTTGTCCAGTTCCACTTGCAGTCGCGCTATTTTCAGCAGCTCTTTATTATAAAGTACTTGCAGGTAGTAGGAAGCTATATTGATGGATAGGTCTTCTCTCGCCTTATTCAAGTTCTCGATAGACGCTTTTAGATCAAGTTTGCGGGCGGCGATATCGTTCGGTATTTTTAACCCGTCAAATAAAGGCATGTCCAGATTGATCCCCAATGTGGAATTGGCGGCGTTCTGGTCTACGATCACCCCGGATTTAGACGTGGAGCGTCCGAACTGGAAGCTCTGTCCAAGACTGCCGTTTAGGGCCGGGAGCCAACTGTATTTGCTGGTATGTAAGTCTACCTTTCGGCTTTCCTGTTCCTGCTCCTTTTGCTTTAAGTCGATATTATGCTCGATGGCATATTGGATGCACTCCTCCAGACTCCATTGCTTCACCGCATCCTGAGCGAAAACATAGTTTCCGGACAGGAGGGAAGCGATTGCCAGTATATATAAGTTTCTTCTCATCATACAATCTTTCTTTTATTTCTTATTCGGGTCAATAGCTGCGCCCCGGACTTTATCGGTCGCGGCCAGTCCTTCTTGAATCTCGATCTTGATACCGTCGGACAGACCTACCTTTACAGGATGCTTCTCGAAGACTTGCTCCGGTTGCTCTTGTTTAACTAACTGAACGAATGCGGAATCCCCTTGGAACTCGACCGTACTTTCCGGGATCGTAAGCACGTCTTCCGCACGTTTTAGCACGATCTCGGCGTTGGCGCTATATCCCGCACGGATGAAAGCATCTTCGGGGATTGTTACGGCCGCCTTGATCTCAAATTGAATAGCTCCATTCTTGTCTACTCCCTTGGGCGATACATATTCCAGCAAAGCGTCGAATGAACGGCTTTCCATGGCGCCGACGGTCAATTTGATCGGCATTCCCTCGTGGATGCGTCCGATCTCGGTCTCGTCTACGTTTCCTTTGAAGATCATGTCGTTCATATTGGCTACGGTAGCGATCGTCGTGCCATCATTGAAATTATTCGCTTGAATAACCGAGTTACCTACTTTGACGGGGATGTCCAAGATCATACCGGTAATGGTACTACGGATTTGGGTCGTACTGGCTACGCTGGAGTTCTTGGCTATACCGTCGCGGATGATCTCCAAGGCACTTTGCGCGTTATCCTTTTCCTCCACGGCTTTCAGGTAGTTCGCTTTGGAAAGATCGAAATCTTCTTGGGCGATAACACCTTGCTTAAATAATTGCGTATCCCGCTTATAAGTCTCTTCCACTTGCTTTAAAGAGATATTGGCAAGGTTCACGCGCGATTCGGCGCTGTTGAGCTGTACCATCTCGGGGATTACCTTGATAATGGCGATAATCTCTCCCGCTTGAACCATCTGCCCCGCTTCTTTCTTCAGCTCGGAGATGATACCGGAAATCTGCGGCTTGATCTCCACCTCGAAACGAGGCTCTACGTTTCCGGTAGCGACCGTCTTGGTTTCCACATCCCCTTTTTCTGGGGTTACGATCTCATAAACGGTGATGACCGGTTGCGCTTTCTTCCATAAGAAATAGAATGTACCGATTACCGCTGCTCCCACAAGTACTAATAAGATGATACGCAGGATCTTTTTTACAATGCGATTCTTCATGATTATATAGTTTTATTAATTGACAATTGTTGTTTATTCTTCTCGTATGGCATCTATCGCCTTGATCTGCATAGCTCGCCATGCGGGGATCAGCCCGGCCAGCAGACCGCTGAATAATAAGATCACCGTGGCCGCTACCGCGATCTGGATGCTTACCTCCGGATGCTCCATCATGGTTCCGTTGGAAGCCGGCTGGGCACTCATGATCTTATCTACCAGATCGAGCAGGAATACCCCGGCGCTTAACCCCAACAAACCCGCTAAGGCTGTAAGTAGCAGACTCTCGCTCATGATCTGCGAGATGATGTTCCAAGGTTTCGCTCCGATAGCCCTGCGTACGCCGATTTCCCGGGTACGCTCCTTAACTGTTACCATCATGATATTACTTACACCGATGATACCCGCCAATAACGTACCCATACCCACGAGCCAGATCAAGATGTCGATACCGATAAATAGCATATTGAAGGTCTCGAACTGAGCCGCCAAGTTGATCACCGTCACGGCCTGCGGGTCGGTAGGAGAGATCTGGTTCTGGCTCTTTACAATATCCTTGATCTGCGTGATCACCGGATCGATCTTATAGCCGGGTTTGGCGCTCACGCACAAGAAGTGAATGATATCCCCTTGGTTCAGCGTCTGTTGCATGGTGCTGAAAGGGAGGAATACGCTTTCCTCGGCCCGTCCGCCGATATTGACGCTAGAAGCTCGTTGCTTCGTGACGCCTACCACTTGGTAGTAAATCCCGTTTACCCGGATATATTTCCCGCAGGGATCACTTCCCTTGAACAATACCTCGTTCACCTTAGCGCCGATCAAGCAAACCTTACGTTTCTCGATCTCGTCGATCTCGTTTAGTAACCGTCCGTAATAAAGCTGCTGGGTCTCGATCTTGAAATAATCGGGCTGCACGCCTTTTACGTTATAAGTACCGCTTAATTGGCCGAAAACGATATTCTTGTCCGAGCGATTTCCCCAGATGATGGGGGAGACGGCCTCGATGTCCTTCACCTGTTTCCGGATGCTCTCCACGTCCCGGTTTCGCATGTCCCATTGACGCCCCTTGTTAAAGCCTTTGTACGATTCGCTGGTCCGGTCGGAGAAAAAGAAGGCGGAGTTCGTGGCGAATCCGTTGATATTCGAGAACATGGCGTTCTTCATCCCGTTTCCGGCTCCCAATAGAATCACCAACATCAAGATTCCCCAGAATACGCCGAAGCAGGTCAACAAGCTGCGTGTCTTGTTTCGGGTGATCGTCACCCATATCTCTACCCATCTGTCTATGTCAAACATGGTTCTTTTCTTTTTTATGATTATTCCGTTCTCATGGCTTCGATAGCCGTGACTTTCACCGCCTTGCGTGCCGGGAAATAACCCGCCAATACACCGGCCGCGATGATCAATACCGTAGCGGAGCTAGCTATCGCCAGATTGACGGTCGGGTTACGGAAGACCGTCGTGTCTTCTCCGATATTCCCACCGGATTGGGCTCCGGCTTGGGCCATTTCCATCGCGTGATTGATTAGCTCCGTAAGCCCGATCCCCATGATCATCCCGACATAGCCGAAGACGGCTGTTACGAGGATGGACTCGGCGATTACTAATGCCAAGATCGAGCCGGGTTTAGCTCCCAATGCCTTGCGTATGCCGAACTCCCGGGTCCGTTCCCGTACGGTGATCAGCATGATGTTGCTAACTCCCACGATTCCTGCCATCAACGTTCCGATACCGATAATCCAGATAAACAAGGTAATCCCGTTCATTATATTATTCCACATCAAGAACTCATTCGCCATGTTCCACATACCGATAGCGTTCTTGTCTGTCGGGTCGAATTGGTGGCGGCGTGCCATCCATTCCCGGAAACTTTCCTCGAAAGCCTCATTCTCCTCTTCGGTAGTCACCCCTTTCAAGGTAAACGTTAGCGATCCGAAGCCGTATCCTTTATTATATAGCAATTGGGCTACGGAGAATGGGATGTAAGCGGGAGCGTTATTGCTTTTGTCATCATCGTTGTACACGCCGACTACTTGATACATCATATTCCCGCATTTCACGTATTTACCCAGCGGCTTCTCGTCACGAAACAAGACCTCCGCCATACGGGGACTGATCACGATTACTTTTCTTCGGTCCCTCATGTCCTGCTCATTGATGAAGCGGCCGTTATGCGTCTCTACATTCACGTAATTGATCGGGGCATGATCCGGATATACGCCATTGGTTTGTCCCGTCACATATTCCTCGTTGTAAGTGATCGTGTCATTGTGGGAGATAGTAGCCGAGCAAAGATCCACCTCCTTGAAGTCTCTCTTCAAGGCGCCTAGGTCCTCTTCCTTGAAACTGATGCTGCGGTTGGATTGCATACCTTTCCAAGGCTTGGTGGTATAGCGTGTCCATACCTCGACCCGGTTGGTAGACATATTCCTGAAGTTGTACATGATGCCATTGCGCAACCCGTTTCCCGCCCCCAGTAACACGATCAACATGAAAATACCCCATGAGACCGAGAAGCCGGTCAAGAAGGTACGGAGCTTATTCTTTTTGATGGTGCTCCATATTTCCCTGAAATTATCAAAGTCAAACATGATTCTCTTCTTTTTCGATACGTTCAATCAACCCGTCCTTTACCCGGATAATCCGGTCTGTAGCCTCCGCTACGGAGGGTTCGTGGGTAACGATCACCATGGTCATCCCTTCTAGGTTTACCTTGCGTAGTAGTTCCATTACCTCCACGGTCGTTTTGCTATCCAACGCTCCGGTCGGCTCGTCGGCCAATATGACTTGGGGTTTCGCGATCAAGGCCCGGGCGATCGCTACCCGTTGCTTCTGTCCACCGGACATCTCATTCGGCATATGCTCCGCCCAATCTTTCAATCCCACCATGTCCAAGTATTCCAGTGCCATGGCATTCCTCTTTTTCCGGCTGACCCCTTGATAATAGAGTGGGAGGGCGACGTTCTCCATGGCGTTCTTGAATGAGATTAAGTTAAAAGATTGAAAAATGAAGCCGATCATTCGGTTCCGGAGCTCGGCGGCACGACTTTCGCTGAGATTCTGAATCAACTGTCCGTTTAATTGATAGGTGCCCGTGTCGTACGTATCTAATATCCCTAAGATATTCAATAAGGTTGACTTACCGGAACCGGAGGCTCCCATGATGGATACCATCTCTCCCTTCTCTATATCTAGATCGATACCTTTCAAAACGTGCAGTGGGGCTCCATTAAAGTACGTTTTGTTTATTCCTCTCAGTTGAATCATCATATTATGTAGTTACTTTAATATATTAGACGTACAGTTTGCTAAATAAGTTACACTGTTGGTGAACACTTTTATCATTTGGTTACAAATATATGCTTTACTAAGATACCTTGTATCGCAAGGTACTTATAATTATGTAATATTAACAAAAGGTTTTGATCGAAAAGGTTTAGCTCTACCATCTATATCTATTAGCTTGTACGTGCGGTAACTTTACGTGCCGGTACTATATGTATACATCTTCTACCATCCGTTGGACGATCATGCACCAATTGGTAGACGATCATCCAACAGTTGGTGCATGATCGTCCAACAACTGATAGATAATGAATCTCTCTGCTTCTTCCACTTAATAGATAAAGAAAAAAGCCCTAGGCTATCTTTATCTAAACCCTTACCTTTGCGGCGAAATTCAAATAGCAGAAAGATTTATGGTAACAATTGGTACGCCCAAATCGGCTACGGCAACTAAAGTCGTGCTTTGTGGCTCGGGCGAATTGGGGAAAGAGTTTGTAATAGAGTTGCAGCGTTATGGCGTGGAGGTAATCGCCTTGGATAAGTATCCGGACGCTCCGGCCATGCAAGTGGCGCATCGTTCCTATGTGGTCTCCATGCTGGATGGCGATGCCTTGCGGGAGATCATCGAGAAAGAGAAACCGGATTATATCGTGCCGGAGGTGGAAGCGATCGCTACCCGTACTTTGATGGAACTGGAGGAAGAGGGATACCATGTGATTCCTACCGCCCGTGCCACTTGGCTGACGATGAACCGTGAGGGAATCCGCCGCTTGGCGGCCGAGGAGCTGGGCTTGCCTACCTCGCCGTATCGTTTCGCCGAGACCGAGGAGGAATTTAAGGAAGCGGTGAAGGTAATCGGTATGCCTTGCGTGGTGAAGCCGATCATGAGCTCGAGCGGACACGGACAGAGCGTGGTTCGTGAGGAAAAGGATATCGATCGTGCTTGGCAGTACGCCCAAGAAGGCGGACGTGCTGGAGCGGGTAAGGTGATCGTGGAAGGTTTCGTGGATTTCGACTATGAGATTACCCAGCTGACGGTTCGGCATATCGGAGGAACGTCTTACTTGGAACCCGTAGGACATGTTCAGGTGGACGGTGATTACCGGGAGTCTTGGCAACCGCAAGCCATGAGCCTTGCCGCTAAAGCGAAAGCCCGTGAGATCGCCGGTAAGATCACCGAGGCTTTAGGCGGACGTGGTATTTTCGGCGTGGAATTATTCATTAAAGGAGACGATGTCATATTCAGCGAGGTTTCCCCCCGTCCGCACGATACCGGAATGGTGACGATGATTACGCAAGATTTGTCTCAATTCGCTTTGCACGCCCGTGCGGTGCTTGGCTTGCCGATCCCTAATATCGTGTTTCATGGAGCGGGAGCTTCCCGTGCCGTCGTAGTGGAAGGGGACAGTGACCGGTTGTCTTTGGGGAATCTGGATAAGGTCTTGGAACAACCCGATACGCAGATGCGTTTCTTTGGAAAACCGGAAGTTCATGGACATCGCCGTATGGCCGTCTTGTTGGCTCGTGGTTTGGATGTGACGGAGGCAAGGGAGAAGACCGGAGTGATGATGGAGCGGTTAGATGTTAAATTGTGATGCTTCCTAGGATAAATGAACGTTTTGGTGTGTGTTGTGAATAAAATGTGAATATTTACAGACCTATTTTTCTATCAAAATAGTTTATTTTTGTCTCAAGTTTTTAAAGAGACATTTGATAATCTATAAACGCAGATTACATATGTTTGTTTCACTAAAGAGTGAAATCTGATTGCCGAAAGTTTGTACTTATTTTATGAATACAACAAATGGAAATATGGGCGTTGATTTGAAACGCTCTATTTCTATTCTCGGTGAAGATAAAAGAGTGAGCAAACAGATCAATAGCTAAGGGTGGGTAGATTTAACCAAACAGACATCCTTATCTCCTTTCGCCCACCCTAGCTATTGTTCTTATTTTACTTGGATTCCTTTTGTATTTCTCATGGTTTCCATCACGGCATGCGTATCTACTTGGGCCTTTTCTTGTATAAACTCCGGGAGGTTGTAAGTCCACAACAGGTCTTTATAATATTTTACGGGATTTTTTTGCGGCAGGAGGAATGGTTTATGGGCCGTACCTTTATCATCGATATAGGTAAAGAACGGGTGTGTGTATAATCCATCCAACCTGCGACTGCTAAATACCAGCCAACGATTGTTGTGGCTCCATGAATGGTAGCTTTCTCCTTCGGCGCTGTTCGCCTCGCTCAGCGGGTACGTCTTTCCGTCGGATAGGCGGATCATATATAATTCAGCGTCTTTATGCCAAACCCCGAAACCGCCATATTCCTGTAGGGTAAAAGCCAGATATTTACCATCCGGTGAGATTCTAGGGAAGGATACGCTTTTGTGATTGGCCCGGCCATTGTATAAAGTATCTACTTGCTGGCCTAGGGTGCGGGTTTCCGGGTCAAAGTCGACACGGCATAGGCTGTAGGTCATTTGTCTGAAATTCTTAGAAATAGAATCTACGGCGGCGGTCGAACTGAAATAGAGGCTCTTCCCGTCGGGAGAGAACGCTGGGAATATTTGCCATGCGTCTTTGGAATTTAACGCTTCGCAAGAGAATACCTCGTTCTTCTTCACGTCGTAGATCACGATATCGGAGTTATGATCCAATACTTCCAGCGTATTGGGATTATTGATGAAGAAGTTTTGGTCGGTATCGCATACGGTGGCCGCCAGATAGTTACCATTCGGATGCCAATACATGTAGACAAAGTTTGAGACGGTCTCGGGAGTCTTGGTATTTAGCTTGGTGATTTTCTTTCCATCAATCAGTACGGAACCGGCGTGTTTGCCTCGCATATGGAAAATCATTTTATCCGGGTTCCCGGAGGAAAACGTGTGGCAGTTTACGCAGTTATAGTCGGTTAGGTTATTCTCATAAATCACGCTTTGGTCATAATTCTCCAAGTTTCGTTGATAGATACCCATCCTGTTCCACATATCATTACTCAAGGCTAATAACCGATAGGCTATATATTTATCAATGGAATCATTTACGATGTCCATATGAAAAGGCGTATAGGCATTCCATTCGCCCTGTATGCGTTTAGCGATGGTCAATTCTATTTGGTTTCCGGCATTCTCTTTCAATAAGGCTTTCCATCTCTTTTGTGGGATCTCAAAGAGCCCCTCATCGCTATAGACTTGGAGTTGAGTCTTTTCCCCTTTAATGATAAGGTAGTGCTCACTGCTATCGGCGATAGAGAAATTGAGCGGGGCGATGTTCACAGGGATGGTCACATCCTTGTAATCCGGATAAATGGCGATTTCCTTGTTTAGACTCTTGGCGATCTGTACGTCGTTTTTGGAGCATGAAACCATCAAGGCGATGAGAAAAAGGAAAAGATATCGGTTTGTATTTGTATAAGTCTGTCTTTCCATATGTGTTTTATTTAGAGAGTATCAAATAGTACCAGAAAGTAGGTTGATAGTCGGCTATTCCAGTCGCTACATTTTGTCGGGCATGCCTTAATCCCAATACACGTTGCTTGAATATCGAGAACTCGGACAGGATTTTATCGGTTACCCCATACTTGCGGCAATATTCCGGATCATGCTCCGCATAAGAGATCACGGCTTGTTGCAAGGGTTCGGGTAATATAGGGAGTACTTCCGTCCCACTGAATCTTTCAACAAACGTTTTTATAGCGGGCAGGTCTTTCGATAATAATAACGTACCGATCGTATAATCCAATGCGGCTTTATTCAGGGGATTCTCTTCCAATATAATCATCAGGTTATCAAACAATCCGATTATATTGGCGAAAAGGTCTTTGTCGCTGGATAGGCTTTTTCTTTTTGTACCTAATTCCGGGTCGCTCTCCACCGCTTGGTCATTATATAAGAACTTTCGTTGCGAGGAGGCCCATTCGTGATAGGCCCATGTCTTTTCCAATAATGATATAAACTTCTCGGCCGCGGGATACTGTCCGTATATCAAATGGGATTTTATTAATAATTTAGTCATGACGGGACTGCCGTATGTAATTCCTACCGAGGTACCAAAAGCGAAATTGTATGCCAAGGACGTGATTCCTACATGGTAGTATATCTGGCTGAACAGGAAACTTTCCTCTATATGCGCTTGGTACTTTGAGACCAAAGATTGTATTCCGCTTTGCGGGTATTTGAATAAATCAGTCTGCATGACACCCTTGTGGGATAAGGCAAGGTTTAAGCAATTCAGGTGTAAATAGTTATTATAGTTCAGATCGGTGGACGAGATTATGGCGTCCCATTGCTCGGTATCTATGTAATGAAACATTTGCATCAACGTATAGAAATCTTTATTCCTCTGTTGAAGAGCCGTTTGCGTATAATACATACCGGATAAGGCAAGTAATGCTACGGCTACTAAAGCTTTTAAATAGGTTTTTATGTGATCTAATAACGTGATAGGGAGAATAGAAGCATAACGAGTAATGCTACTTGCCAAGAGAAACCGTAGAATGGTTCCAGATCAATGAAATACTCTACGTAATCTTTCATCCAAAATACATAGTCATAATCGGGTTTACTGCCCCCTAGAACGCATAGAGAACCTACGATAAGCAGCAGGATCAAAGGGATGAAGCTTGCGTACCAGCGTTCGCTTTTTTGTAATATATCAAATAGTAAGATGCTAAGGGCGAATAATATAGCTACAGATCCCATCGTGTAAAACAATCCGGTCGCCAGCAAGCAACCGATTAAGGTACGGTACGTCCAATTAAATTTTCGTGCGCTGAAACTATATACGTTAAGCGCCAATGACCAAAACAACATGGCTATCAGTCCTTCATAATGATAGCTATCTTTCATTAGGTAAAGATATTGGAATAGGATGGGGAGAAAGGCCAAGGGCATAAGATATAATGCCGGATGTATCTTTCGTAAGGTCAGCCAGAATAACCAACCGGAGATTCCACCGATCAATGCCGTAGTTAGCGATCCGATAAGCGGGATCCTGAAAAACTGTATCAAGAATTGAGAGATAAAAGTCGCTAGCCCCCCTATCTGCTTAAGTATGCTGAATATATAGGTGGAATCGAATAGGAAAATCTGCTGCTGTTCCCGATAAAAAAGAGAGGCTCTTGCATGGTCTGCAAATGAAACCATAAGACGCCAGTCAATAGAATGAATGGAAGCGGTGGTAATATCTTCTTATATAAAGTACTCATGTGATTTATTCTATTTACGATAAGTTACGTCAATTCCTTTATCCTCTTTGGCTAGCGTGCTAAGCGCCCGGATCTTGGAGGATACTTTTCCGGTAATAAACTCGGGTATATTATAAGATTTCATGAAACGGTGATAGTAGTCTGTGTCTTTCTGAGGCAAAAGGAAGGGCTTAGACGCATTTCCTTCTTCATCTATATAAGCAAAATAAGGACGTGTGTATAACCCGTCTATTCTTCGACTGCTGAAGACGATCCAGCGGCTGTTGCTACTCCATGAGTGATAGCTCTCCGTATCCGTGCTATTGGCGTTTTGCAAGGAATGGGAGATTCCGCTCGCAATATTCAGTAGATACAGATCTGCGTCTTTATGCCAGATCGAGAAGTTACCGTAGCCGGACAGCGTATATAACAAGAATTTCCCGTCTGGGGAAACACGGGGAAAAGAGGCGCTCTTCCCATCTCTTCCGGCATTGTATAAGGTATCTATACGAGAGCCGAAACTCCGGGTTACGGGATCGAACGCTATGGAGCAAAGGCTATATTTTACTTCTGAATATTCATGCGGCATGGAACGTACCTCTGCCGAGCAGAAGTAAAGAGTCTTGCCATCGGGAGAGAATGTCGGGAAAGTCTCAAACGCTTTTGCTGTCCGAATGGAAGGCGTACTGATAATCTCATGCTTTTCCGTATCGTATACAACTACGTCGGATTGGCTGTCGAAGACCTCCACCCGGTTTTTGTCGTTGGCATGAAAGCTTTGGCTGGTCTGATTGACAGAGAAGGCTACGTATTTCCCCGATGGATGCCAAGAGGGATAGACCAAAGGCGAGAGCGTCTGATCGGTCTTCGTATTTAATTTCTCGATCTTATCTCCGTCGATCAGATAAGTGCCCGAATACTTATCCCTCATGTGGAACAGCATTTTTTCGGGGTTTTGCATACAAAAAGAATGGCAATTCATACAGTTTTGACCGCTGTATTTGTTTTCCATGATAGGGCTTTGCTTATAATCTTCCAGATTCCGTTGGTAAATACCCATTTGATTCCAAAGCTCGTATCCGGGTTCGATCAAGCGATAAGCCAGATATGAATCCATGGGTTCCGGAGCGACGAATAGTGAGAATTCCGGATAGGCGAGCCATTCTTTATCTTTGGCGTAGAGCTTTACTTGTATCGCTTTTCCTGTCGCGCTTTTCAACAATTTTCTCCAATCGGATGTGGGAAGATAGAACTGTCCCCCTTTTTCCTTGACTTGTATCTTTTCTTCTCCGAATTTAAGTAGGACGAAAGCTTCCGTATGCGGATTTTGTATCTTGAAATTTAAGGGTGCGATATTATAAGGGATCGTCACATCCGCATAATCGGGAAATAATACGGGTTTCTCCGAGGTCTCTTTGCTAACCGGGATAGTGTCCGAGCAGGATATTCCCAGTAGGATAAGGCATAAACCGATGATATATCGAATATTTCTTTTCATGGCTGTTGATCATTTTAACGTATAATAAGACCAATAAGTGTCTCCAAACGAGTTTCTTATAAGTTGAGGAAGCTGTGGGTTATTCCGATTCTGTACGACTAAGTTCCGATAACCGGCGAATTTGCGGATGACATTTTCTGATACGTTAAAACGCTTCCAGTAATCCACGTCTTTCTCAGCCAATAGGATAACGGCCTCTTGAAAGCTCACGGGAAGAGAGGGGAGTACCGGGGTTCCATAATACTTCTCTATCAACGTTTGGAAGGACTTCATGTCTTTAGAAAGCAGATAGATAGCCCCGGTGAATTGGATCGGGAGCTGATTCCCCGGGTCTTGTTCGGCACGGATAAGTAGATCATGCTCCAGTCCGTTGATACCGGATAGGTTACTTTCTTTCGGGAGAGTTTTTCGTTTAGGGCCTAATACCGGATCTGCTTCAACCGCTTTATCGTTATACAAGAACACTCTATGTTGCTTAGCCCAATTATGATAAGCATATGTTTTTTCTAAGATACTGATATATTTCTCGGCGATAGGATACGTTCCGTAAATCAAGTTTGTTTGAACAAGCCGTTGCAGGTTCCGGGGATTACCGGCGCCAATTACGGTGACATATCCTTCAAAAGCCATCTCCTGTGATAATGCGATTTCCCCTAACGTAAAATAAGCGTCGCTTAACAGGGTAGAGACCGTAAAGGTCTTGTTCCAAGAGGCGAGTAGTCCTTGAGGGCCGTGTTGATCAAAAGCGAACATCCGGTCTGCTAACTCCCCTTTTTCCGCAAGTGCCCTATTTAAGTAAGTTAAATATAAATAGTTTTTGATCGGCCCGTGACAATGCCGGATGATCTCGTCCCATTGTCCGGTACGGGCATAATAATCCAAGACCTTTAGAGGATAGGCTTTCTGGTCGTTATACCGTGGAATCGCTACCCAGCAAAGGAATAGGATTAGGATGGATTGAACGGTAAGCTCTATCCCTGTTTTTTTCTTTGATTTGTTTTTGCCTTTAGGATATACGAATGCCCCGATCAAGCTAAGCGGTAAACTGACCCATGCGAAATAGATGAGATTGGGAGCCGCCAGAATCGGGTGGTAAAAAGCGTCCGGTAAGAACGCGAAGCGATAGCTGGTGATGGTAGTTGACCAGACACTCCCGATCCCGATAAATAGGTATTCAATTAAAACCGCTAAAAAATAGATTCCATGTTTGGAACGGCTTACTGATTCCTTTAGAACCACACTGAATGAGAATAGCCCGGCGACCGGTCCTCCCATCCAAAAAAGTAGTGGGGTGATTATCAATGCGGCGGATAGCCGGTAGTGGAGATCTTTTATACGCATCCATGCGTTTAGGCTAAGCAAACAAAATAGGAATGCGATAGTGCCTTGTAATAAATAATTGAAGTCGTATTGAATCAATAATAAAGATAGAACCGGAAGTAAGTAAAGCAGGAAGAGTTCTTTATCCGGATTGATTTGCCGGATGATCGCTCTCATTGTCAATCCGATAGACGTAAGTATAGCTGCGGTAATAAAAGGCCCTGCATAAGGGGTAATAAAGAATTGTGTCAAGAATTCCCCGATAATCAAAGATAAACCTCCCGGATTGCTGATCTTATCCGCAAGATAATCTCCGGAAAACTGGAATAGTTGAAGCTGCTCAATATAGAAGAAATGAAACTTGCCGGTTATTTGCAAGAAACCCCCTAATAGGACAAACAGGATCAAACCGAGGAGTATTTGTTTATATCTCATGGCTAGAGTACACGTTTCATTTTGATTTAAAATCAAACAAAGATACGATTTTTATCGGAAATACCAATCTACACAAAACGAAGTTAACTTAATTGGCACATGGAGTTAACTTCGTTGGCAAAGTATGTTAACTTCGTGAGCAAAGTAAGTTAACTTACTTTTGGGGATTAAAAAAGCAAGCCGGACATATCACATGCCCGGCTGCTCTTTTTGAAACTGTTAACCCACTTGTTTATTTCCAGTTTTCGTTTTGAACTAATAAACCATTCATCAAACGTATTTCGTTGATTGGAATTGGAAGTGTAGTCCAATTAGGATTATAATACTTATTCTGGTATTTACCTAAATACTGAGATTCGTATTTGATGTAATTATTCAATTCTTCAGCAGCGATACCCCAGCGTACCAAATCATACCATCTATGACCTTCCATGGCCATCTCTATCTTACGTTCCCAGCGTAATGCTTGGGTGGCTTTCTCTTTCGTAGCGAATTGAGATTCTGGATATAGACCGATACGATAGTTTGCGGCGGCATTTGTATCTTGTTTACCATTAATCTTATCATCCAATACATAAGGAGAGGTTGTCTCTAGCATAGTTGTCGGATCTGCTGCTTTCACATATCCATTGGCTGCGCGGGCACGTACTTGATTTACATATTCACGTGCTCCTTGCGGATTACCTGTTTCAATCAAAGCTTCCGCATACCATAGCAATATATCTGCATATCGCGCTAAATGGAAGTTCTTGGCAGAAGAAGAAGTCTCTGTCGGAACGGATAAGCTTCCTTTATCAGCTTTCTTTGGCTGGTTCTTTTTATTTAGGTATGGACCACCGTTTGTGATTTCACGAATCCAACCGTCAATTGTTGTTGGGATAGACCAATCTAGGAATGGAGTATTGAAACGACCCGTGGAAATATCCAGACGTGGATCTGTGTAGACGGTCAAATCTGTATGAGGAATCGTATTCTCGTCAATTGTAGTCAGTGGCACATCCTTCTGATAAGAGCCATCCATTTTAGGCAAACCATTTGCGTCAACGATGTGAGAATTAACCAAATCGTAAGAAGGTTGATAAAATCCCCAACCACCGGTTCCTAAAGCACCACCGAAACCAATATGAGGTGCACCATTTGGAGCATTTGTATTAGTTTGCGTACCGGAGATTGCCATCTGGATATCGAATACAGACTCTCCTGTCCAGTCTGATACTCCTGCAGTATAAAGTTCCTCATAGGTATCAGCCAAGCGATACTTCATACCATTGTTGTCTTTACCATTGGCCATGACTTCTTCCAATATGGTTTTTACTTCAGCCCAATGGTTTGAGTTTCCGTTCTTTCCGTTATATACGGAAGATTGGTACATTC
This sequence comes from Parabacteroides sp. KHUB-02, assembly GCF_056640955.1. Classification (NCBI taxonomy): domain Bacteria; kingdom Pseudomonadati; phylum Bacteroidota; class Bacteroidia; order Bacteroidales; family Tannerellaceae; genus Parabacteroides; species Parabacteroides sp. KHUB-02. The sequence goes on from NZ_JBWQEV010000001.1 coordinate 4,551,502, forward strand.
TCGTTTTTGCCAAAAATGCGGCTGCGGCCCATTTGTTAACACGTCCCATTTCTGCTGGCCATGTATCAGGCAGGTTGTCATAAGCATATTGGAAATCTTCTGCGATCTTATCCCATATGTAAATATAATTTCCGCTCTCATCTACATTCGAAACTTGAGGGTTTACATTCGCTGCTACATCCTCATCATTTACATAAGGAACTGCGGCTCCAAATAGTTTGACAACTTCAAAATGCCAGAAGGCACGGAAGAAGCGTGCTTGAGCGATTGTCTCTGTAAAGTAGTCCTTGCTTTGTCCGGGAACAGCGGTTAATTCTGTCTCCACTTGCTTGGCTACATTAATCAAGTTGTTTGCGAAAAATACGCCATTATAACAGCTTTTCCACTTTACGCTTAAATAGCTGTTATCGGCAGCGAATGTATAAGTCTCCAAACTAGTAAAGTCTGGTTGGTCGGTAAAATTAGAGCCTTTATTGGCGCTACCTCCCATTACATCACCGTATGCATAATTCGTTAATGTACCTTCGAAATAGCTATCGTTGTGTAAGGTGGCATACATACCGGTTATCAATCGTGAAACACCCTCTTGATTAAGGAAGTCCGGTTCGCTCATCTTACCTACCGGTTCCACTTCCAAGAAATCGGAGCAAGAAGTCATGCTTCCTATTGCGGCGGCAGCAATTGCCGCATATATAAATAGTCTCTTCATCTTATTTGAAATTTATAGTTATAACTGTTTTTCTAGAGGATCATTACCATTATGAATTCTCTTTTGTTAGAAGGTTAAGTTTAGACCTATAATGAATTGGCGCGGCATACCGTAAGCACCGAAGTCGGTACCCATGTTACGGTCGTTAGAGATACCACCGTCTCTATCTGTACGAACCTGTGGATCCAAACCTGAGTAACCCGTAATCGTAAATACGTTGGCTACTTGACCATAAATACGGATCTTTTCAAATTTGATCTTATCTAAGATCTTTTTTGGAAGCGTGTATCCTAAAGTCAGTGTTTGCATACGTAAGAAAGAGCCATCTTCTATATAACCGGAGTTAGATTGGTTGGCAGCGATATCGCTCTCACCGCCGGTTGTAGCCCATAATGGATAGATACCATCTGGATTGGTTTGAGGATGCCAAGAATTATCGCGGCGATCTTTTGAGTAAGCCGATTGCAAAGAACCGAAATGCGTATAATATTTATACATTGCGAACAAATCGTTGCCTACGGAGAAGTATAGATAAGTACTCAAATCGAATCCTCTCCAGCCTAAGCTTAGATTAACACCTCCAGTCAAGTCCGGATGCGGATTACCGATAAATGTGCGATCGTTTGCGTCAATCTTTCCATTGTTGTCTACATCCTTGATTTTATACTGGCCTACAAAATCAGATGCGACCATTTGTTTTACGTCGCTTACACCATATGGCAATACAACACCACCAGCGTCGTTCTTGTAGTTATGTACGTCCTCTTCGCTCTTATAAATTCCATCTAACTGATAACCGTGGAACATACCGATGGCGTGCCCTTTCATCATTACATTCATGTTGGCGATACGAGTTCCTGTAAAGATACCGGCCTCTGTTCCGATCTCGGTCAGTTTATTTTTGTAGTGAGATAAGTTAACACCTACAGAGTAGTCGAACTCGCCGACTTTGTCCCTCCAGCTCAAGTTTAAATCTACACCATTGTTCTGCATATCACCGATATTAATGTTCGGCTTTGTCATATTACCCGCTAATGCGGACCAGTTTGCGTCGATTAACATATCAGAGGTCTTTTTGGTATACCAGTCGAAGTTCATGCTTAAACGTTGATCTAGGGCTGTTACATCTAAACCTATATTTAACATCTTAGAAGTTTCCCATTTCGCTTCTATATCTCCTAGGTTCGTTACTCCGAAACCTTGGTATACTTCTGTATCGGAACCATTAATACTATATAAATATTTGTTACCCGTACCGTATTGGAACGCCCAGTTGTATGGGTCGATATTAGAGTTACCTGTTGTACCATAACCCGCACGGATCTTTAAGTCATCTAGCCAAGTACGGGTTTTCTCCATGAATTTCTCGTCAGACATACGCCAGCCTAAAGAGATAGAAGGGAACGTTCCCCAGCGATTCTTTTTGGAAAAACGTGAGGAAGCATCCCGACGGACAGTCACAGTTGCCAAATATTTGCCTTGATAAGAGTAGTCGGCACGTCCAAAGAAACCAAACATGGTTGTAGTATTGTTTCTTCTTCCGTCTGTACCCATATTAGCGGTAGAGCCATTTTCAATTGTCCATGTGTTTGGATTATCTTCATACGGATAGTCGATACGGTTGGCTTGTATCCAACGGCCTAACCCTTCACGGAGTGCCTCTGTACCTAACACAACGCCGATCGTATGATCTTCATTGATAGTCTTATTGTAAGTCACCGTATTAGTCCATTGATAGCCTAAGCGATAATCCGCACGTTCAGTGAAGCTATTGTTATTTGCTCCTTCCTTGTTAGTCATGATGGTACGTTTACTCATCCAATAGTCCCAGCTTCCCATCAATGTGGCACTGAACTGTGTGCGGAACTTCAAGTCTTCACCGATGGATTCCAACGGTTTTACTTCCGCGAAGATAGCGGACTGCGCACGTAAGAAACGACGGCGGTTGTCTTTTTCGTTGTTTACAGTTTGAACAGCGGTATTCGCACGTCCACCTTCCGGGGCCTGTGAACCGGCATAGTCGCCACCAATATTGTAAATAGGAACCCAAGGTTGGATAGAGAAGGTTTTACCAAAAGTGTTATCATCACCTTGACGACCACGTTCACCAGAGTTCTCGATTACTGCGATATTCGTGTTTTGTCCGATCGAGAAGTATTTATTCGGCATGAAATTGGTATTTACACGCAAAGAATAACGACGGAACCACGATTCTTTGATCGTACCTTCGCGGTTCATATAACCTAAGGAAGTTGCGTAAGTTGCTTTTTCTCCACCACCGGAAACAGATACTTGATGGTCTTGGACTTTTCCTGTTTGTACTACTTCGTCATACCAGTTTGTTCCTTTACGGGCTTCTTCTTCTGAATAACCATCTTCCAGCATTTGATAATATGCGGAACGGGACCAAGAGTTAGATCCATTATCTTTATAGGAAGCGACCCAACCGTCAATACTTCCGAACTGAGCGATCACTTGATCCTTAGATAACCCCGACGGTTTGATTGCGTATGGCATTGTCAAGTGACCGCTTCCGTCAGCGCCGATAGAACCGAACTGGGCATGGGTCGCTGTTTTACCGCGGAACTGAAGCAAGTTACGTTGACCTAATTCTTGGAATTCCATTGCTTCCCAAGCATCCATTAAATCGTAACCGCTATTAGCCATTTTAGCTACGCCGAAATAACCGTTGTAAGATACTTTTACACGATCATCCTTTTTACCCTGTTTCGTTGTGATAATGATAACACCATTTGCTCCTTTCGCACCGTAGATGGCAGAAGCGGCAGCATCCTTTAATATCTGCATAGACTCGATATCATTCGGATTCACTGCATCAATATCCACTCCGGAAACACCATCAACGATCACCAATGGATCGGAACCGTTTACGGAGCCGACACCACGGATACGAATCGTTGTTTCACCCAACGGACCACCACCAGCCTGTACGAATACACCAGCAGCCTTACCTTGCAAAGCCTCTGCGAAGTTAGAAACAGGAGTCTCTTTCAACTCATCGGTAGCGACAACAGCCACAGCTCCGGTAATATCCTTCTTAGCCTGTGTGCTATAGCCTGTAACTACAACTTCGTCCAATGCCTGTGAGTCTTCAACCAGCGTGATCTTGATGTTCGTTTGATTGCTTTTCAAAATGACTTCTTGGGTAACGTATCCGATATACGATACTACTAGAACTGCGTTTGCAGGCACATTCTCAATAATAGCCCGTCCGTCCATATCGGAAATATTTCCGATAGTAGTCCCTTTTACGACTACGTTAGCTCCAACGATAGGACCAGATTTATCCACGATGTGGCAGTTAACCTGTCGTCCATCTTGCTGGACACTCATAAATCCCGTACTAGGTGTAGGATACAGATGATCCGTTTCTGTTGCGAAGGCCGTTCCGGCTCCGTACAGAAGAAAAGAAGCTCCTAAGACTAATGGCTTCCATGATACAACATTTCTCATACAAAATTAGAATTTAAGGTATAATAAAATAAAAAACACAAACTTTTAACAAAATGAATTCACTACTCTGCCATACCTCTAGGGTATGTTACATCTGTTTACATCTCAAAATAGGCAAACATCACTCTCTTCTTCTCAACTTCATTTGTGTAGCTTTTTCATTATCATGTCTTTAATGATAAAAGCCGCTTCTTGCTTTCTTTCATAATACTAAAAAAACGACTAGTCTAAACGATCGTTTAAATCTTGCGTTTTTGAAAAGAGGAAATGATGATTTGAAAAAGAAAAGCTTTTTTTAGATCGATGAAGGGTTATCTCTCCCATTAGCAATAAGATAAAATAAAAAAAAATCAACAAAAAGTTGCACGTGTCGAAAAAAAAACAGACCTTTACAAACGACTAATAGAAACGATCGTTTAGGCTAGTCGTTTATGAAAAAACATTTAGACCATAAGTATTCAGAAATTTACTGAAATCTAGAATGTTGTTGTATATGGAAAGATCATTTTGCTGTTAGATTGTGTTTTTTATTGATTTATACCTTAAAATCTAATGTTGTATGAATAATGTAGTATTATGGAAACAGGTGTTTCTAGGAGCCTCTTTATTCTTATGTGGCGCAAGTCCAGTCATGGCCACTGAAGTAGGCGATTTAACACCAGACGTAAGGGGCAATGCCCTGCAACAAGATGGACGTAGAGTCACTTGCGTTATTTCAGACAAAGCAGGACCAATTGTTGGAGCTAACGTAGTCGTAAAAGGGACTACTATCGGAAATATTTCCGATATGGACGGACGTGTCATACTTGATGGTGTGCCGGATAATGCCATATTGGTGGTATCTTACATTGGCTATGTAACTCAAGAGATCTCTCTGAAGAATAGCCAGAACAATATCAAAGTAAAATTAGCGGAAGACACACAAGCCTTGGATGAGGTCGTTGTTGTCGGTTATGGTACCCAAGCGAAGAAAGATATTACGGGGTCTGTCGCTGTCGTATCTACGGAAGAGTTGAAGGAGACTCCGGTAGCGACATTCTCAGAAGCCTTGCAGGGAAAGGCTTCCGGTGTGTATATCTCGAACTCGGGTGGACCTAGTGGTGAGACGACTATCCGTATCCGTGGTGTCGGCTCGTTGAATGGTTCGGACCCATTGATTGTTGTGGACGGTGTCTCGAATGTGGATATCGACGCGGTCAATCCGAATGATATCGAGTCTTTGCAAGTCTTGAAAGATGCTTCTGCTACTGCGATTTACGGTGCGCAAGGAGCGAATGGTGTAATCATTATCACGACAAAGCAAGGAACTAAAAGCGGCCGGGTACGAGTATCTTATGATGGTTACTTTGGTGTGGCGAAGATGGCGAATAGTGGTTATGATTTGTTGAATGGATGGGAGGCGATGGAATGGCAAGCACAAGGTATGAGAAACGTGCGGGATTATCGTGGACAAACACCTACCGCTCATCCTCAATTCGGATCGTTGAACGATAAAGATGAATTGACGATGCCTTATGCGATTAAACCGGCCGGTTTATCAAAAGATCAAGTAATCTCGCAGTTTGGTAGTATCGATGCGTGGGTGGCTTCCTATAAACCGGATGGTAGTAGTTCGTGGTCACGTTCCGCTTATTATCAGATGTTGGAAGATGGATATTCGGAAGCGGAGGCCCGGAAAGGAACGAATTGGTATGATATGGTGACTCGTACGGGTAAAGTACAGGATCATCAGATCTCTTTATTGGGAGGTGGAGAGAAAGGAACTTACTCGGCCTCTTTAGGCTATACTAATCGGGAAGGAACGATTATCTCTTCTTTCTTTAAACGTTATTCACTGCGTGCCAACTCTACTTATAACGCGAATAAATATTTCACGATAGGCCAGAATTCCAATATCGCCGTAATGGAGATGGGCGGTGAGCGGGGGCGTCAAGGCGATGCGAGCGTATTCGCCCAAACATATACGATCCAGCCATGGGTACCTGTTTATAATGTCGGTGGCGATTATGCGGGATCACAGGCCTCGGAAGGTGGACGTGCGAATACGGCTTATCAGACGGCCATGAATCAACAGGATGATTGGACTCGTTTCATGCGATTGCAAAGTGCGGCTTTCGCCGAGTTGAAACCGATCAAAGGCCTGAGTCTTCGTACGCAGTTCAGTGTTCGTTTGATGGGTATGTGGAGCCAAGCGTTGAGTGAGAAGACGATCGCTACCAATAAAGAGGGGCAATCTCAAAATTATCTGGAGGAAAACGCGAATTGGAGGTTGGATTATCAGTGGACCAATACGGCGACTTATAAGACGAAATTCAATGAAGATCATGACGTGACATTTATGATCGGTACGGAAGCTATGAAATTTGGTGTGGGACGAAGCATGAAAGCCATTCGCTATGATTATATCTTCGAGAATAATCCCAATACATGGATATTAAACAATGGTTCTTCCGACAATATGAAGAATGAAGGAAAAATGTTTGATAAAAGTACGATGTTCGGCTTGTTTTTCCGTGGCGATTATTCCTATAAAGGTAAATACTTGGCAACTGTAACGGTTCGCCGGGATGCTTCTTCCCGGTTTGGCGAGGATAACCGCTGGGGTACATTCCCTTCTCTTTCTTTAGGCTGGCGTATGTCGGATGAGGTCTTTATGGAAAAGACACGTACGTGGTTGGATGATTTAAAGGTGCGTGCGGGTTATGGAACGACCGGTAACTCTAATATCGGAGCCTATAATTATGCGTTTCAATATGCGACCGGAAATGATTATTTATATGGAATCACAGGTGCGGATTCAGGGGCGTCTCCGGGCTATGCGATCTCAAATCTGGGGGATGTGAATGCTAAGTGGGAAACAACCAAGATGTTTAACGTCGGTTTAGACGTAACGGCGTTGAATAATCGTTTGACCGGAAGTATCGATTATTATATTAAGAAGACTTCAGATTTGTTGGTGAACGCTAACTGGTCCGCTTTGGCCGGTAACGCTACTAAGCCAAAGATCAATATTGGCGATATGCAGAATAAAGGTCTTGATTTCAGTGTGGGCTGGAGAGATAAAGTCGGTGATTTTAGTTACTCGGTAAACGCCAATATCTCAACCTATAAGAATAAGGTTACCCAATTAGGTTCTTCGGATCTATTTACGAATACGCGTTTGAGTAAGGTAAACATCACCACGGTAGGGCAACCGGTAGCGATGTTCTACGGTTATCAAGTGGATGGAATCTATACGAGTGAACAAGATGTGCTGAACTATAAGACCGCGGATGGAAAAACGATTTTACCGTATGCCGTGGCGGACGAGGCCAGCTTGAATCCTCAATCATGGGTAGGTCGTTATAAGATTCGTGACGTGAACGGAGATGGAAAGATTGGAGCGGAAGACCGTACGATTATCGGTAATCCGCATCCGGACTTCACGGGAGGTGTGAACCTTAGTGTTGGTTGGAAAGGTTTTGATTTGAGTACATTCCTTTATTTCTCTGTAGGTAACGACTTGTATAAACATTATCAGTATTATACGCATTTCGGGGCATTACAAAGTAACTTCTCTAAAGATCGCTTGGAAAACTCTTGGGATCCCGTTACAAACCCGGATGGTATCTATCCATTATGGGCTGGTACATCTAATGAAGGTACGGAGGCGGCTAATGAATCCAATTCTACTTATATAGAAGACGGTTCATACTTGCGTATGCAGACATTGACGCTCGGTTATACGTTGCCAAAGAGTATCTTGAGTAAGATCAAATTTGAGAAGATTCGTGTTTACGGTCAGGTTTCCAATGTGTTTACATTAACAGGCTATTCTGGTTTGGATCCGGAGGTTCGTAGCAATAATGAAGATAGCAGTAACGATATGATGAAAGGTATCGACTACGGTTCTTATGGTATGCCACGCCAGTTCATTTTAGGCGTGAATATTTCTTTCTAAAAGGAATTTCGATAAGGATATTGATAACGATTAAAAAAAACAGTATGAAAAGACTATTTATATATTCAATGTTAGTGGCGTCTTCATTAGGAGCGATGACCTCTTGCTCTGACTTCTTGGATGTGAAGCCGGTGGGTGCGGTCAGTGAAGAAGAGTTACTGAATCAGGAAGGCATAAATTATGCGATTACAGGAATGTATTCATCGATGCTTACACAGGAGTATTTTGCGGCTCCTTTGACAAATTATGCCTATGGCGATGTACTGGGTGGAAGTGCGAATAAAGGGTCTACGTTTACGGACCAGTCTGACTTTACGAACTTGGAAACGTATGCGATCACTACGGACAACGGATATTTGAATACCAAATGGAAAGTGGTTTATGAAGGTGTCTATCGTGCGAACAACGTGATTAATATGATCGATAAGATCAAGGACGAGCTTTCTTCCGTAAAAGGCGTATCAAAGGATTTTTATACCGAAGCGATCGCCCAAGCCCGATTCTTCCGCGGATTCTGGCATTTTGAGGGAATGAAATTATTTGGTGCCGCTATTCCTTACGTGGGAAGCGAGGAGTTCGCTAGCGATGTAAACCCAAAAGTTTCCAATGTGGATGAGTCTGGCAATTATATTTACATATGGGATAAGGTGGCCGAGGATTTACAGTTCGCTTATGATAACCTGCCGGATATTTGGGCGAGCGATAAAGGACGTGTCAATAAATGGGCCGCCGCCGCTTTCTTGGCAAAATTGAGGCTGTATCAGTCTTCACCCTATAACGGTACGAATGGTTCTTCCGATCATTGGGCGGATGCCAAGGCTTTATTGGAGGCTATTATCGCGAATGGGCAGGATAATAATGGCACGAAATTCAAACTAGCGGATACTTATGAGGATTTGTTTACGGCAGGTAGTGCCGATTGGAGCGGTGAGTCCGTGTTCGATATACAGCGGACTATCTCTGGTTCTCAGGTAATCACGAACTCTATCGAAGGTTCATGGCATACGGCTCCTCCGGGAGGTATGGGCACATCCGGATGGGGTTTCTATCAACCTTCCTATGAGTTGGTAAACTCACATATCGTAGACGAGAATGGTTTGCCGTATCTGGATAAATCATATCAAGATAAACCGGCGTTGACTACCTTGACAGATAATATTCCACATACGGATTTAGAGGTTTTTACCGATCCTCGTCTGGATATCAGTACCGGTCGTTTTGATGTCCCTTATTGGGATTGGACGGTTCCTTCTATCTTGGATGGGTGGGTACGTGATATCGCGAATGGTGGTCCTTATATGAATAAGAAGCGGCAACCGAAAAAAGCGGATAAAGGCGGTACGAGCGTATCTACGGAGACGAGTTCTACAGCCAAGAATTACCATTTGATCCGTTATGCGGATGTTTTACTTTGGTATGCCGAAGTCTTGATTCACGACGGAAATTATAAGGAGGCCGGGAAGTATATAAATGAGGTACGTGCCCGTGCGGCAAACTCGTATGTGAAGGGCGTTGATGCTGCCACGATGTTGCCCACTTCTACATCTTATGTCTTGGATGATAAAGTGAATGGGAAGTTGGATTCGAACGCTGCGGCTAATTATCGTGTAGGTTTGTATCCGGATTCGCAATTCAACAGCAAGGGTGGTGCTTTAGCCGCTTTACGTTTCGAGCGTAAATTAGAGTTGGCGATGGAAGGTCATCGCTGGTACGACTTAGCTCGTTGGGGAATAGCGTACGATGAGATAAGTAATTATATCACTTACGAGAAGAAGCATCTCGGAAAGTTTGCCAACTGCGTTTATAACGCTAAATGGGTAACTCTTCCGATCCCGAATGATCAAATCGTGACCATGGAAGGCGTTTTAGTCCAGAATGAGAATTGGAAATAAATCGTAGGTTAATAATCTGTATCGGTCAGGCATGTGATATGTCTGACCGTTTTGTATATTTGCGGCATGAAGTCAACAACCCGGAGGGTTTCGGTGTTTTTTAATAAACAAATAAAGAGAATAGGATGAGACTGGTGTATATTTATCATAGCGGGTTTGTTGTAGAGGCGGAAGGCTTCTCCATCTTGATCGATTATTTCAAAGATACGAATCCGGACCCGGCGAAGGGGTTTGTGCGTGGGGAGCTATTAAAACGTCCGGGGACGTTGTACGTATTGGCATCACATTTCCATCCGGATCATTTTAATCCGGACGTGTTGAAATGGAAAGAGGAGAAAGACGATATCAAATATATTTTCTCCAAGGATATCTTGAAACGCCGCCGGGCAAAAGCCGAGGACGCTTTTTATATGAAGAAGGGAGATGTGTACCAAGATGAGCATTTAACGATTAGGGCGTTCGGATCGACCGATGTCGGTATCTCTTTTTTGATCGAGGCGCAAGGTAAACTGATTTTTCATGCCGGAGACTTGAATAATTGGCATTGGAAAGATGAGTCTACTCCACAGGAAGTTGCGGAGGCGGAAGGGAATTACCTGAAAGAACTGGATATAATAGCGAAATATACGCAGGCGATGGATGTTGTCATGTTTCCGGTAGATCCCCGCTTAGGGACCGATTTTATGCGAGGTGCCCAACAATTCATCGACCGGATAAGGACCGGTATCTTTGTGCCGATGCATTTCTGGGAACGTCCGGCGGAGGTCATGGCCTTTGCCCCGTATGCCGAATCGAAAGGTTGCCGGTATGTTGTCCTTTCTGTACCGGGTGAGGGTACCGATATATAATATATTATTAATGTATAGGTTTTAGAAAACATATAAATTTATTTAGGTATGGAAGTTAAAGGCAGATTTGACCATTTCAATATTAACGTATTGGATTTGGAGAAAAGTATCGCTTTTTATAACAAAGCGTTGGGGTTGAAAGAGCATCATCGAAAGGTCGCGGAAGACGGTTCTTTTATATTGGTTTATTTAACGGATGAGCAAACCGGTTTCTTGATGGAGCTGACTTGGCTGCGTGACCGGAAAGAACCTTATGAGCTAGGCGATAATGAGAGCCATCTTTGTTTCCGGGTAGCCGGCGATTATGAGGAGGTACGTAAATACCACAAGGAAATGGGAGCGGTTTGCTTCGAGAATACCAAGATGGGATTGTATTTTATTAATGATCCGGATGACTATTGGATCGAGATATTACCGTTGCGATAATTCTCCATTATTATATAACAATGTTGCTTAACATAAGTTTTCGAAAAAAGAAGATAAAATGACAGGAATCTGTAAAATTTTCTTCAAATCGTATTGCAACTTGTGTTAAACCTCTTATATTTGCTACCCAGAAAGAGGAAAATCATTATTAATCCTAAATATAAAATCATGGAGAAGCCTTATGTAGTAGGTATCGATATAGGTGGTACCAACACTGTTTTTGGTGTAGTTGACGCAAGAGGAACAATCTTGTATAGTGGATCAATTAAGACTGGTAAATATGCAGACGTTAATGACTATGTAGCGGAATTAGCTAAAGGTCTGAAGTCTGTTATTGATCAGGCTGGTGGTCCGGATAAGATTAAAGGTGTGGGTGTAGGTGCTCCGAACGGAAACTTTTTCAACGGATGTATCGAATTCGCTCCGAACTTGCCTTGGAAAGGTAAGATTCCTTTGGCTCAATTGATCAGCGAACAGATCGATGGTATTCCTGTTGCTTTAACAAACGACGCCAACGCTGCCGCTATCGGTGAGATGACTTATGGAGCCGCTCGCGGTATGAAAGATTTTATCGTGATCACTTTGGGTACTGGCGTGGGTAGCGGTATCGTAATCGGTGGTAACTTGGTATACGGACATGACGGTTTTGCCGGCGAGTTGGGCCACGTTATCATGCGTCGTAACAATGGTCGTCAGTGCGGTTGCGGTCGCCAAGGATGTCTGGAGGCTTATGCTTCAGCTACCGGTGTGGCTCGTACGGCTCGTGAATATCTGGAAATCCGTAAGGACGAGAGTGTTCTTCGCGACTTGGATCCGGATGAAATCACTTCAAAAGACGTATACGACGCAGCTATGAAGAATGATAAGATCGCTCTTGAGATTTTCGAGGCTACCGGCTCTATGTTGGGAGAGGCTTTCGCTGATTTCGTAGCATTCTCTAGCCCGGAGGCTATCATTTTGTTTGGCGGTCTTACGAAAGCTGGCGATTTGATCATGAACCCGATTAAACGTTCAATGGAGAAAAATATGTTGAAAGTTTACGCAGGTAAGACTAAATTATTATTCTCTCAATTGAAAGAGAGCGACGCTGCCGTATTAGGAGCAAGTGCTTTGGGTTGGGAAGTAAGAGACCAAAGCGCTGGTTTGGAAGTCTAAATCCGGTTTTGCGTATAACGAAAAGACATTTGCGAAATAAGGCAAGCCGCATCTATATTTAGGTGCGGCTTGTTGTTTTTAATTGAATTATAAATCATAAAGTATGAGACATCCGTTGTATCAATTTCAGTTTTGCCCGGTTTGCGGGGCAAAAGCTTTCGTGGAACATAACGAGAAAGCGAAAAAATGTATGGCGTGCGGTTTTGTTTATTATTTCAACCCGTCATCGGCTGTCGCTTGTTTCATAAAGAACGCTAAGGGGGAGTTGTTACTGGTTCGCCGAGGAAAAGAGCCGGCTAAAGGTACATTGGATTTGCCCGGTGGCTTCGTCGATATGTTTGAGTCGGGGGAGGAGGCCGCTCGCCGGGAAGTAAGGGAGGAGACGGGGTTGCATATCCAGAATTGCCGTTATTTGTTTTCCTTGCCTAATTTATATATGTATTCCGGCTTTGAGGTGCATACGCTGGATATGTTTTATGAGTGTTTGGTAGATGATTTCAATAACGTGCATGCGGAAGATGATGCCGCCGAGATCGTGATCCTTCGCCCGGAGGATGTGAATCCGGAAGACTTCGGTTTAGACTCTATCCGAAAGGCGGTACCGATCTATCTTGGTAAATATTGATAGAACTTGCCTTCTGTTTGGCGCATATTACTTATATTTGCGAATTAGAACGAATAGGCACTGAAGTAAGTGCTTGTATTAAAAAGCAAATGAGTGATGAAAAGAATACTTATTCCGCTGTGTCTGGTAGTAGGCAGCCACATGGCAAGCGGGCAGAGATCGTATCAATTTGATGCGCCGAACCGTTTGTTTGTCGAAGGCAAGGAGTTGTTTAGTTTGAAGAATTATTCAGGTTGCATCGATAAGCTGGAGGCGTATAAACAGCATTCCACGGATGCCGACTTGATTCAAGAAGCCGATTATATGTTGGTCTACTCCGCTTATGAGCAAGGCCGTCCCAATGCCGTTGAGTTATTGAAAGATTATCTGGATGTGTACCCGGCTTCCCGTCATGCGGACGAGGTGAACTTCTTGATCGGTTCCGCCCATTTCGGACAGGGAGAATATCAGAAAGCTATCTTTTGGTTTAACGAATCGAACATTGATATGCTAAGTCCGGAACAACAGGAGGTTTATTGTTTCCGTTTGGCTTATTCCTTGTTGCAAATTGGGGATATGGAGAAGGCCCGTGGTTATTTCGCACGGATCGAGCAGATCGGAACGAAGTACCGGGAAGCATCTACCTATTATGTCGCTTATATCGATTACGCAACCGGTAAATACAACAATGCCTTGGTGGAATTTACCCGCTTGAAGGACTTGCCTGATTATAAGGAGCGATCTTTGTACTATATCACGCAAATTTATTTTATACAGAATAAATACGAGAAAGTGATCAGCGAAGGCAAGGAATTGTTAGCCTCTTATCCGGATAGCGAGAACAATAGCGAGGTTTACCGTATCATGGGTAACGCCTACTATCATCTGGGAAATGAGGATCAAGCGATTAATATGCTGAGTAAATATGTATCCTCGACGGATAGCCCGTTGAGGGGCGATTTATATATCTTGGGCGTATGTTATTACAATAAGGGTAATTACAGTAGCGCCGTGAACGCTTTGGGACGGACCGTTCGTGAGAACGACGCCCTTTCGCAGAACGCTTATCTGTATCTGGGGCAAAGTTATCTGAAATTAAAAGATAAGAATAACGCCCGTATGGCCTTCGAGGCTGCCGCGACTTCTTCTTTCGATAAGCAAGTGAAAGAGGCGGCTATGTATAATTACGCTTTATTGATCCACGAGACCGCTTTCACGGGCTTTGGCGAGTCGGTGACAATCTTCGAGGATTTCTTGAATGATTTCCCGAATTCCAAATATGCCGATAAGGTAAACGATTATCTGGTGGAGGTTTATTTGACTACCAAGAACTATCAAGCGGCTCTGAACTCTATCGATAAGATCAAGCATCCGAGTACGAAGATCTTGGAGGCGAAACAAGATATCTTATTCCAGTTGGGAACGCAGGCGTTCACGAATATGGAATTGGATAAGGCGGTCGATCTTTTCAGCCGTGCGATCTCACTGGGCGCTTATAATCTGGAATCTCGTAACGACGCTTATTTCTGGCGTGGGGAATCTTATTATCGTCAAGGTGAGTATAATAAGGCGATTTCCGATTATCGTACCTATTTGAATAATACCCGCCAACGTAATACGGATATGTATGCCTTGGCACATTATAACTTAGGTTACAGCTACTTCAAATTGAAAGAGTATGGAGAGGCGTTGAACCGCTTCCGTCAATACGTGAATCTGGAAAGCAATCAGCAGACTCCGGCTTATGCGGACGCTTATAATCGTATCGGCGATTGTTTATTCCACAACCGTCAGTTCGCTATGGCGGAAGAGAATTATACCCGTGCGGCGCAATTGCAACCGTCCGCCGGAGATTATTCGGTGTATCAGAAGGGTTTCTTGCTTGGGTTACAGAAAGATTATAAGGGAAAGATCAGCGTAATGGATCGTTTGATCCGTGATTTCCCGGAATCACAATATGTGGATGATGCCTTGTTCGAGAAAGGACGTTCTTACGTGTTATTGGATAATAATCAAGCGGCTGCGGCAAGCTTTGAGCAATTGATGCGTGATTTCCCGCAAAGCAGTCTGGCTCGTAAGGCCGGCGTACAGCTTGGTTTGATTTACTTCAACGACAATCAGCCGGAGAAAGCGGCCGAGGCTTATAAGAGCGTGATTAGCAATTATCCGGGTAGCGAGGAGGCGAAAGTGGCCTTGCAAGACTTGAAGTCCGTATATATCGAGTTGAACGATATCAATTCGTTTGCCGCCTATGCGAATTCATTAGGTGGAAATGTTCGTTTCGAGGTGAGTGAGCAAGACTCCTTGACCTATTTGGCAGCCGAGAAGTTATTTATGCGAGGCGATAATGAGGGCGCTCGTCGTAGCTTGACGAATTATTTGCAAACCTTCCCGCAGGGAGCGTTTAGCTCGAACGCTAATTTCTATTTGGCAAGTATCGCTTTTGCCAAGAAAGATCTGGAGGAGGCGAAACGTCTGTTCTCGTTGGTATTGGAGAGCGGTGATACGAAATTCAGGGAAGAGTCTTGGGCTCGTAAAGCTGAGATCGAGTATCTGGATAAGGATTACGCCGCCGCTATGGAAAGTTTCAAACACCTACAGGCGGTAGCGGAGAATCCGGAGAATAAGGAGGCCGCTAAATTGGGCTTGATGCGTTGCGCCGAGTTGACCGGTCAGCCGCAAGAGGCTTTGCTTGCCGCCAACGATTTACTGAAGGAACCGAAGCTATCTCCCGAGATTATGTCCGAGGCCCGTTATGTCCGTGCGAAGGCTTATATCAGCTTGAAGCAGGAGAACAAGGCGTTGGCCGACTTGAAAGAGATCAGCAAGGATACCCGTACGATACACGGGGCGGAGGCTAAATATCTATTGGCTCAATTGTATTATGATAATAAGGATGATAAGAATGCCGAGACTGTCTTGATGAACTTCATCGAGAACGGTACGCCTCACCAATATTGGTTGGCACGGGGCTTTATCTTGTTGGCTGATATTTATATCCGCCAAGGTGATGATTTTCAAGCTCGTCAATATCTGACCAGTTTGCAAAACAACTACAAGGGCGATGATGAGATCGCCGCGATGATCGAAGACAGATTGGGTAAACTAAAGAAATAAAAGAAAGCGATGAAGACTATATATAATGTAAAGGCGTTGTGTGTGGTAGCTTTGCTGGGTTCGGCTGCTGCTGCGAGTGCGCAAGAGGATGTTACGAAAGAAAAGAACCTGAACCGAGAGATGACGCTTGAACGGGAGTATGATCCTTCCGTGCAGGACGCCAGCAAGGTAAATACGCTTCCCGTGGTGAAAGAGCCGGAGGTTCGTAAGATCCCGATCGATTACTCGAATTATACGATCGCCGCCGATCCGCAGAAAGAGATTAGTTTGTTGCCTTCCGGAAATATCATGACGCAGATGGATAACAACAAGCGCCGGGGATATTTTAACTTCGGTGTAGGCACATATCTGAATATAAACGGTGATTTGGGATATCATATCTTGAGTACCGAGAAGGATAAGTTGAATATTTGGTATTCACATCGTTCTACGAATGGAAAGGTGAAATATATTCAGATGGACGATGAGAAGGTGAAGGCGAAGATCAACGATAATCTGGGAGGCATCAATTTCAAGCATGTTTTTGATAAGACGATATTTAGTATTGGTGCGAAGTACGGATATTCGGCGTTTAATTATTATGGACTGCCTATTGCGGATGCTTGGTCTATGATGGCAGAGGGTAGTTTGGATAGAGTGGATCGGGAAACAAACCAAGTAAACCAGACGATAGCTGCTAATATCGGATTTGAGTCGAAGGAAGATGCGCCGTTCGGATATTTGCTGGATTTAGGTTATATAAATTTCTCCCATAAATATGGGTTGAACAAGAATATAGATGGACCGACGGAGCATACTTTAGAGGCGAAGTTTGATTTGAACGCAGGTTTTAATGGGAATATGCGGATTGGCTTGGGTGGATTGGTGGAGTATTTCAACTACAACTTTCCGGAGGCAGCTTCTAATTCGTATGTTTATGAGTTTAAGAATCATGCCGAGGTGATGTTATCACCATATTATAAAGTTGAGGGTGATAATTGGAAAATCAAATTAGGTGCGAATGTGATGTTGGCTACAGGTGATGATGCGGAGTTCATGGCCTCGCCAAATATTGCCGCTGATGTGGAGGTTGCTGATAAAACGGAGCTATATGTAAAGGCTGACGGAAAGCTTTACTCCAACAGCATGTACGATATGTCACAGATCAACCGTTATCTGTATCCAATGAAAGAGTTGGCTCCTTCTCGTAACTGGTTGAATGCTATCTTGGGTATCCGGAGTGGCGTGGCACCGGGATTTTGGTTCGACGTGTTCGCTGGTTATAAGATAACTAGTAGCGATGTGCTTTTCAGTCAAGTGGCCACATCTAAACCTGACTTTTTTTCCAATTTCAGTGAAGCGATACCGGATGTCGATACTAAGCAGCTTTTTGTAGGGGCTAACTTGAAATATAGCTATCAGCAATTGCTGGATATCTCTTTAAAAGGGGTGTATAATAATTGGAAGGCAAATCAAGGGGATGAGAGTGTTGAACTAAGCCATGCTTATGGAAAGCCAGAAATGGAGGTTAACGCAAATGTAACCGTGCGTCCGATCGATAAGTTATCTGTTGCCTTGGATTATTATTTGGCCACCGGACGTTATGCTTTTGTAAAGAATTACTGGGAAGCTGAAAATCACAGTAGCGTGTCTGCGGGAGCTGGCGAATACAAGATGAACAACATCAACGAGCTAAACCTAACAGGTACCTATACCTTCAACGATACCTTTGGTGTTTACGCTAAGTTGAATAATATCCTTTGCCAGAAGTATGAGGTATATTACGGATATCCTTTGCAAAGCTTTAGTGCGATGATTGGCGTTAATATCAATTTCTAACACTTGAAATAGGAAGGATGGGTGACATAAATATCAAACAACTGGAAAGCCTTCGCTGGAGGATGCGGGTGATCGAGACGCTGACCGTGATCGGGACAGCGTGGATCGCCTTGGCGGTTTACCAGAAGAAGGAAGAACTGGTTTATTATTTGGTGGGAGCCGTAGTCCTTCTATTCCTGTTAAAGTATTATACGCAATTCCGTCTGCGAAAAAGACAGTTCGTCTCTAATCTCGTGGAGCAGCGAACGATGGAATTGCGTTTCCAGCGGGATGCGATGCAAGCGGAGTCGGAAAAACTATCCCGTGCCCTTTCTGCCTTGGCGGATGCCCAGGACGAGTTGGTTCGTAAGGAACGTCTGGCATCGATCGGCCAATTAACGAAAGGTCTGGTAGACCGTATCTTGAATCCCTTGAATTATATCAATAACTTCGCTCATTTGTCTGCTGTATTAGCGAAAGATATCAAGCAGAATATCGATGAGGACGAAGAGACCGGTAAACACGATAATTATAATGATACGCAAGAACTGCTGGTTCTTTTGACCAGCAATCTGGATAAGATAGCCAAGCATGGTGATAACACGGTGCGGATCGTAAAAGCGATGGAAGAATTGCTGAAAGATCATTCGGCGAATCGAACTTGCGTGGATATTAATGATTTATGTAAGGTCAATCTGGATATCTTGCGAAAGAATTACGCGAAGGAGATCGAGAAGAATCAAGTAGATCTATCATTCTCCGGGCTTTCCGTACCGTTGACAATCGAGGTGAATATCGATCAGATGGGAAAAGCCTTGTCGCAGATATTGGATAATAGTATATATGCGGTCTTGAAAAAGGCCGGAGAGCCGGGATATCAGCCTTCTGTCTCGTTGGTATTGCGTATTCAAGCGGATAAGCTGCAAGTGGTTATCCGTGATAATGGCGTCGGTATAGAAGAAACGATAAAGACGAAAGTCTTTTCTCCGTTCTTTACCACCAAACCGACCGCGGAAGCGGCAGGAACAGGTCTTTACTTGAGTCGGGAGGTCGTTTTGAACCATAAGGGTACGATCGCTATCGAGTCGGAGAAAGATAAATATACGGAAGTTACGATTACGTTGCCTATTTATAGTTAGGAAAGGAGGTTCATCATGATACAGGATTTACATACCGAGATTGATCGGTTAAAAAGGCGGATTAAACTTTGCGAGCGGGTTACGCTGGGTAGCTTGGTCGGTATTTGTGTATCTGTGAAGTTCGGTCATCAAGAATGGATCGGATTGCTTTTCTTGATTCTGTTTTGCCAGACCTCTAAGTTGGTTTTCAAGCGGAAACTCAAACAAAAAGAGTATTTGGTAAAAGAGGTAGAGGAGCGTACGCAGGAGATCCGTTCGGAGAAAGACGCGATCCAAGAGGAATCCGAGAAATTGGCGGCGGCTTTGAAAGCCTTGGGTGAGGCGCAGGACGAGCTGGTCCGTAAGGAACGGATGGCTACCGTAGGGCAATTGACCCAAGGTTTGGTGGACCGTATCTTGAACCCACTGAATTATATCAATAACTTCGCAAATCTGACATCGGGGTTGGCCAAGGATCTCCGGGAAAATCTGGATAGTCAGAAAGAGCATCTGAAACCGGATGTGTATGACGACTCGGTAGATTTGCTGAATATGATGACCAGTAATTTGGAGAAGATCTCTGAGCATGGTTTCAATACGGTCCGTATCGTTAAGGCGATGGAGGAATTGCTGAAAGACCGAAGAGGTAATCTTACGCTTACCAACATAAACGGATTATGCCGGATCGCCTTGGATAAATTGAAGAAAACGTATGAGCAGGATATTCAAGAGAAGAATATCCGGATTGTTTTCGATAATTTGACGCTGTCTTTGATGATGGAGGTAAACGTGGAGCAGTTCAGTAAGGTTCTGGCCGGGATATTGAAAAATTCCATGTATGCCCTGTTGAAGAAATCGGAGACCGTGACTTTTAGTCCGGAGATATTCCTTGGATTGAAAGTCAATAAGGATATGCTGGAAATAACGATCCGGGATAACGGGTCCGGTATCGACGAGAATATAAAAGATAAGATATTCGCTCCTTTCTTCACGACAAAGACAACGGGGGAAGCGGCCGGCGTAGGGCTTTACCTATGCCGTGAGATCGTGCAAAACCATCGGGGAACCATCGAGGTGGAGAGTAAGAAAGGAGAATATACCCAGTTTCTAATTACGATCCCTGTATATCAACCGAAAACAATTACACCGCCTAAAGAGGAGGAATAGATATGGAAGACCAGAGTAAGGAAATAGAACGGCTACGTTTGCAAGTGAAGAACTTAGAGAAATTATCTTCTTTAGGTATGTTGAGTGCCGGGATCGCGCATGAGATCCAGAATCCGCTCAACTTTGTCATCAATTTCAGTAAGCTGTCCTCTAAGTTAGTGGATGACTTGGAAGATATTTTAGAAGAAGAGAAAGATGTCTTGCCTCCGGAATCTTGGGAGAAGCTGACCGCCTTGCATGAGGAGTTTAGCGAGATCGTTAACGATTTGCATGGTAACTTGAAGAAGATCGAGGAACATGGAAACCGGGCGACAAGTATCATCCGGGGTATCTTGCTTTATTCCAGAGGGAAGGATGACGAGTACATCCCTACGGATATCAAGAATCTGGTGAAGGAATATGTTTGGCTGGCTTATCATTCGATGCGAGCGAACTATAAAGGTTTCAATATTGCGATCCGGGAGCATTACGAGGAGGGGCTTCCGATGCTGAAAGTGATCCCGCAGGATTTGAGCCGTGCGGTATTGAATGTCATGAATAACGCTTGCTATGCGGTCTATAGTAAATCCAAGCTCTCGCCGATCGGGTATGAGCCGGTTATATCCGTGGATCTACGGAAGGAGGGAGATTCTTTAAGATTAAGTATCGAGGATAATGGTATCGGTATGCCGGAGGATATCCGGGAGCAGATATTCTCCGCGTTTTTCACCACGAAACCGGTGGGAGAGGGAACTGGCTTGGGGCTATCTATCACTCGATCCATTATAGAGGAGAAGCATGACGGGAAGATAGAGGTGGAATCGAAAGAAGGTGAGTTTACCCGTTTCATATTCCTTATTCCATTAACGAAATAAACAGAAGAATTATGGCGATCAAGATATTAAGCGTAGACGACGAACAGGATCTGGAAGCGTTGCTAACCCAATATTTCCGTCGGAAGATCCGTAAGGGAGAGTATGAGTTCTCCTTTGCCCATAATGGCTTGGAGGCGTTGAGGATGATGTTGGACCATCCGGACTTTGATATCATATTGAGCGATATCAATATGCCGGAGATGGATGGCTTGACATTGCTGACGAAGATTAACGAGATGCGTAACCCGGCCTTGAAATGTATCATCGTATCGGCTTATGGGGATATGGAGAATATTCGTACCGCCATGAACCATGGTGCTTTCGACTTCGCTACCAAGCCGATCGATATGGAGGATCTGGAACGTACGATCGAGAAGGCGGTCGAGCAGATTTCTTTTATCAAGGAGGCCCAAAAGGAACATCATCAGCTAGAGGAGATACAATACGACTTGAACGTGGCACGTGAGATACAGCAATCGATCTTGCCGAAGCAGTTCCCTCCGTTCCCGCAATATAAGCAATTCGATCTCTATGCGACCATGAGCGCGGCGAAGGCCGTGGGGGGTGATTTCTATGATTTCTTCTTGGTGGACGATAATCATCTGGGTTTTACGATCGCTGACGTGTCGGATAAGGGGATTCCCGCCGCTATTTTCATGGCGATCAGCCGTACGGTGATCCGTGCTACGGCGCTTAGGCAGCTTTCCCCGGCGGTCTGCATGAAGGAATCGAATGATCTATTGTGCCGTGAGAGTGTCAATGGGATGTTTGTCACTACTTTTTATGCGATCTTGAATATCCATACGGGCGACGTGGTTTATTGCAATGGGGGGCATAATCGTCCGGTTTGGATTCGTAAGAACGATAAGGTATCTCTTTTGCCGATGACTGGTGGGATGGCCTTGGGAGTCGTGCCGGGATTAGCTTATAAAGAACAATCCTTGAAACTGGAAGCGGGAGACAGCTTGTTCCTCTATACGGATGGAATCAGTGAGGCGATGAACCTGCGGAATGAGCAATATGGAGATATCCGTTTGGTAGAGGCTTGTAGCTCCGTAAAGAACCAATCCCCCAAATCCATGATCGAAGGTATATCCGAATCCGTCCAATCATTCGTGAACGGCGCTACGCAGAGCGATGATATTACGATGTTGGCGCTGACTTATAAAGGATAATCATCTGGATAAAGGTAATTTCTTAAAGTTTACTTATATGAAAAAAGCATTTTCTGTATTTTTATCATTTCTTCTGTCTGCATGACTATACGATTACTCTCATGGAAGATTGAAATCTAAAGAAACATAAATTCATTGTATAACTTGTAGAGACGGGGCACGCCCCGTCTCTACAAATTACGATGGGCAATGTTAGGTGCTAAGAATGCCCATTATAAGCACTTTATAATGCCCATTGTAAGCCTTTAACGATGCCTATTATGACGAGCTTACGTTATAGGTTGTAAATGAGCATTATACAAATAAACGCTATATCAATAACAACTAACTTCATAAATGCATAAAGTCGAGTTACTTGTACTTCTAGAATTTATTTGGGTGCGGGTGCTCTGTCTTCTTAATGGTTGTACATATCCTTATTATAAAAATCCAGCACCTTGATCGCCATATCGTAGGCCGCTTGTGCCGGGCTTTCCGGATTGATCTCTATCGCTTGTAGGTAGCTGTTGAGGGCTAGGCGTACGTTGCCTAGTTTATAATGAGCTTTTCCGAGGAGAAACCAAGCCTCGTCGGATCTCGGTTGCTCCGTGAGGTAAGCGTCCAAGAGCCGGATCGCTTCTTCTAGTTTATTCTCTGAAATAAGTCGCTTTATCTCTTCCATATTTTTGAATAGCTTTTTGATTTTGTCCCGCGAAGGTAAATAGAAACGCATGACTATATATATAATGTATAGGAAAAAACGCTTTTTTAGTGATCGATATACTGCGTACGTTAATTATTTGTGTAAGTTTGCACCCGATTTCTAACCAGCAAAAAATAGATATGCAAAAGAATTTGGTAATAGTGGAGTCACCCGCCAAGGCAAAAACCATCGAGAAGTTCCTCGGAAAGGACTATAAGGTTATGTCTAGCTATGGTCATATCCGCGACTTGAAAACGAAAGATTTCAGTATAGACCTCGAACACAATTATGCCCCGGAATACGTGATTCCCTCTGATAAGAAGAAACTCGTGACCGAATTGAAGAACGAAGCCAAGAAAGCCGAGCAGGTTTGGTTGGCTTCCGATGAGGACCGGGAGGGAGAGGCCATCTCTTGGCATTTATATGAGGTATTAGGATTGAAACCTGAGAATACGAAACGTATCGTTTTTCATGAGATTACCAAGAACGCTATATTACATGCGATCGAGACGCCGAGAGATATCAATATCGATTTGGTGAACGCGCAGCAAGCCCGTCGTATCTTAGACCGTATCGTGGGTTTCGAGCTATCCCCCATTCTTTGGCGTAAGGTGAAGCCGGCTTTATCCGCGGGGCGCGTGCAATCGGTTGCCGTACGTCTGATCGTAGAGCGGGAGCGAGAGATCAACGAGTTTGTCTCGGAGGCCGCTTACCGTGTGATCGCCAGCTTTATCTTGCCGGATGGTACGACAATCCTCAAGGCAGAGCTGAACCGTCGTTTGAAAGATAAGGAAGAGGTGGAGGCATTCCTTGAATCTTGCAAGGACGCTTCTTTCACGATCGATGATATCTCGAAAAAGCCGGTGCGCAAGACACCAGCCCCTCCTTTTACGACATCTACCTTGCAGCAGGAGGCCGCCCGTAAGTTGGGTTATTCGGTCTCGCAGACCATGATGATCGCCCAACGCCTGTATGAGTCTGGATTGATCACGTATATGCGTACTGACTCCGTGAACTTAAGTGATTTGGCTTTGGGGACGGCAAAAGAAGCTATCTTGGATACCTACGGTGAGAAATATTATAAATTCCGTCAATATCATACCAAGAGCAAGGGAGCGCAAGAAGCGCACGAGGCGATTCGTCCGACCTATATCAGCAATGATGAGATAAGTGGGACCGCTCAGGAAAAGAGATTATACGAATTGATCCGCAAACGTACGATCGCTTGCCAGATGGCGGACGCCGAGTTGGAGCGTACGACGATCTCCGTAGGCATCGGCGGCAAGAAAGAGAAGTTCGTGGCTACCGGTGAGGTCATTACTTTCGACGGTTTCCTTCAGGTGTACCGCGAGAGTTTTGATGACGAGAATGAGAAGGAACAGGAAAACGGCCTTCTTCCTCCGGTTACCTTGAACGAGGTATTGAGTATGAAGGATATAGTCGCTACCGAACGTTTCACGCAACGTCCTCCCCGCTATACGGAAGCAAGTCTGGTTCGCCGTTTGGAGGAATTGGGAATCGGTCGTCCTTCTACCTATGCGCCTACGATCCAGACGATTCAGAATCGAGAGTATGTCGTGAAAGGGGATAAGGAAGGAACGGAGCGTACTTATAATATCATAACCTTGGCTCAGCATACGATCAAGGAAGTCCAAAAGACGGAGATCGTAGGGGCGGACCGGAATAAGTTGATGCCAACCGATATCGGTACGGTCGTGAATGATTTCTTGATGGAGTATTTCCCGGGCGTTATGGATTATAACTTCACGGCGAGCGTGGAGAAGGAATTCGATGCCGTAGCGGAAGGCGAGATGGTATGGACGGATGCGATCGATAAATTCTATAAACTATTCCATCCGATCGTGGAAGAGGCAGCCTCTGTCCGTACGGAGCATAAAGTGGGTGAGCGTGAATTGGGTATCGATCCGAAGAGCGGCAAACCTGTTTTCGTGAAGATAGGTCGTTATGGCCCAGTCGTACAGATCGGGCAGGCGCACCCGGAGGATAAAGAGGCTCCTAAACCTCAGTTCGCTACCTTGATGAAAGGGCAGTCTATCGAGACGATTACTTTGGAAGAAGCCTTGAAATTGTTTGATCTACCCCGTACGATCGGTGAATATGAAGGTAAGGTCATGGTTGCCGCTGTCGGACGTTTTGGCCCGTTTATCCGTCATGACGGAAAGTTCGTATCCATACCGAAGGGCTTGAATCCTTTGTCGATAACAGCCGAGGAAGCTATCGAGTTGATCGAGGCAAAAAAACAAAAGGATGAGCAACGATTTATCAAGAAGTTCGATGAGGACCCGGAAATGGAGATCTTGAATGGTCGCTTCGGCCCTTATATCTCTTATAAGAAAAAGAATTACAGAATCCCTAAGACGATAGAGAAACCGGAGAACTTGACCTTGGAGGAATGCCAGAAGATAATCGCCGAGGCGGGAGAAAAACCTGCCGCGACGAAGAAACGTACGACACGGAAAAAGGCTTGATTATAGCTCTAAAAATTCATAGTTATGATTTACTAAACTCATAACTATGAATTTTTCAAAACATAACTATGATTTTTTAGACATCGATGCCCGTAAATTCTTTTAACGCATATCCGATCAAGAAGCTTAATGCGGCCACGCTAAAACTAAGTACTGCCATCTCGGTAAAACGCTTCCGGAAACTCTCGCTTCTCGCTATGGAATAATAATAGTTGAAAAGGGCGATGATACTCAACGCTATGATGAGCATAAGCCCTAAAGCCATTAATACGTTCGATATAAAGATAAATGGAGCGACCAAGGCGACTACCGTAAAGATATAAGCTATTCCCGTATAGATCGATGCCTTAACAGGATGTTTCCCGTTTTCATTTCCATTCTCGGACTTGGTAGATAGATATTCGGAGGAAGCCATGGATAATGCGGCGGCTATTCCAGTGATGCTTCCGGTCAACGCTATTAATTTAGAGTCGCTCAAGGCAAGGGTAAAGCCAGCTAAAGCACCTGTAAATTCTACCAAAGCGTCATTTAGCCCCAGTACGACAGAACCCATATATTCCAACCGTTCCTCATTGATCAAGGCGATCAACCTCTGCTCATGCTCATCTTCGTCACGTGCGATTTGTTGCAAATCCGGATACTCATCATAAGAGGCGTAATCATTCTTGGCGCTTTCCTCGCTACCTTCCATTAGCTTAATGGCGAAAGTAATCCCCAAGATACGTGCCAACCAGTAGTATTTGGTGACGCGTAATTTATTCGGGGAGATCTCTTGCCCCGTATACTTTTTCAGGATCGTATAATGTCCTTTCTCGTCATTCGCTATCTGTAGTAATACTTCCTTGTTGCTTGGATCTTTCTCGATAGCGGCGAGTTGCGTATAGAGAAGGCTCTCCGTGATTTCATTTTGTTGAAATCGAAGGAGAGCCTTTCTTGTTTTCTCGTTTATGTTCATCTTCTATCGTTACATTCTTTCCGGAACCTCGATGCCTAATAAATCCATACCGGATTTCACGATCTTAGCTACATTGGCGGATAAGACTAAACGGAAGTTCTTCAATTCCGGATTCTCTTCGCGAAGGATGGAGAAATCGTGATAGAATTGATTGTATTCCTTTACCAGATCATAAATATAGTTGGCGACACAGGCCGGGCTGTATAGCTTACCTGCCTCTTTCACGATCTCCGCATAATCGGCGATCATTTGGATCAGGTTCTCTTCTTTCTCGGAAATGGCGAAAGTAAGCGGTAACTGCTCCGGTAATGCGATGCCCTGTTCCGCCGCTTTGCGCAATACGGAACGGATACGGGCGTAGGTATATTGGATGAACGGTCCCGTATTCCCATTGAAGTCGATAGACTCTTTCGGGTTGAACGTCATATTCTTGCGAGGGTCTACCTTTAATATGAAATATTTCAAGGAGCCAAGACCTACGATTCGGGCGATATTCTCAGCCTCTTCCGGAGTCATCTCGTCCAATTTCCCTAATTCTTGGGAAATCTCGCATGCGGTACTGATCATCTCGGCCATCAAATCATCGGCGTCTACGACCGTTCCCTCACGGCTCTTCATCTTACCTTCCGGTAGCTCTACCATTCCGTAGGAGAAGTGGACCAATCCCTTGCCGAACTCGAAGCCTAACTTATCCAATAAGATCGATAATACTTGGAAGTGATAATTCTGCTCGTTCCCTACCACATAGATCATCTTATTGATCGGGTAATCATCGAAGCGCAGCTTGGCGGTACCGATATCCTGCGTCATATAGACGGAAGTTCCATCCGCACGAAGCAATAATTTCTCATCCAGCCCGTCTTTCGTCAAATCAGCCCATACGGAGCCGTCTTCACGGCGATAGAAAATCCCTTTCTCTAGGCCTTCCATCACCTTGCCTTTTCCTTCCAGATAGGTTTGAGACTCGTAATAAATCTTATCGAAATCTACGCCCATCATCTTATAGGTCTCGTTGAACCCGGCGTATACCCAATTATTCATCATTTCCCAAAGCTCACGCACCTCTTTGTCTCCGGCTTCCCATTTACGAAGCATCTCACGGGCTTCCGCCATCAAGGTGGATTGAGCCTCGGCTTCTTCCTTGGTAAGGCCTTTCGCTTCTAACGCATGGGTCTCCTCTTTTAATTTGTTGCTGAATAATACGTAAAAGTCACCGATCAGATGGTCACCCTTCTTTCCGGTAGACTCTGGGGTAGCTCCATTTCCCCATTTCTGCCAAGCCAACATGGATTTACAGATATGGATACCACGATCGTTTACGATATTCGTCTTTACGATCTGGTTACCGTTCGCTTTCATGATCTTCGATAAGCTGTATCCTAATAAGTTATTGCGGACATGGCCCAAGTGAAGCGGTTTATTTGTATTGGGAGAGGAATATTCGATCATAACCAAAGGCGACTGCTCGGTAACCGGAATGATACCGTAAGCGGGCTGCTCATTGATCGAGTTTAGTAAATCGATCCAGCAAGAGCAAGCGACCGTCAGGTTAAGGAATCCTTTGATTACATTGAATTCAGCTACCGCTGGCTCGTTTCTCAACAAGTACTCACCGATTTCCTGAGCGGTCTGCTCCGGAGATTTCTTCGACATGCGAAGGAATGGGAATACGACTAGGGTCAAGTGCCCCTTGAATTCTTTTTTCGTTTTTTGTAACTGCACTTGGCTAGCGGTGACATCCGCTCCGTACAGCTCTTTGATGCCGGCTATGATAGCTCCGGTAATCTGTTGTTCGATAACCATATTCGTCTAACTATAATTCGGATTTTATTTGTACGCGAAGGTACACAAAAAAAGGATACAATTTGCATCGTATCCTTCTTCTATAGAGAATAATGGTGTTTCTTATTTGATTAGCTCGTTCAATTCAGCACCAGCCTTGAACTTCACGGCCTTGCGAGCTGCGATTTCAATGGTTTCTTTAGTTTTCGGGTTAACACCTTTACGAGCGGCCTTCTCTGACACAGAGAATGAACCGAAGCCAAGTAGAGCGACTTTACCGCCTTCTTTTAATTCGTTAGAAACTGTGTCAACAAAAGCTTCTACTGCCTTTTTGGCATCCACTTTGCTGAGACCTGATTTTTCAGCGACTGCACTAATAAATTCTGATTTGTTCATGATGGTTTGACTGTTAATATATTAAACAAAACTATGATAACCGATAGACGGCTCCAAATGTAGTTTTATTTTGAAATATCACAAAAGAAAAACCTACTTTTTTTACCGATTTACATATGTTTTAGTATTATTATGGGCAAAAACGGCTAAAATATATTTACCTTTGCCGCTAAATTAACGTAGTATATGATGAATCAGACAAATTCGGGGTTCTTGAATAGTATCCCGCCGGTAACGAAAAATCTTATCATTATAAACTTGCTATTTTGGGTAGCCAGCCTTGCACTGCCGAAAGTCGGCGTCGATTTAGTGGATTTATTAGGGCTTCACGTCCCGGGTGCTACCGACTTCAAGGCTTATCAGATCGTTTCTTATATGTTCATGCACGATACCCATTCGTTTGCGCATGTGTTTTTTAATATGTTCGCCGTTTATATGTTCGGCCGGGTATTGGAGAACGTATGGGGCCCCAAACGTTTCTTGATTTTTTACTTCGTGACGGGTATAGGCGCCGGTTTGGTACAAGAGGTGGTATGGTTCTTTAATTTGCGGGATGTGATCTTCGCTAGCCAAGACATGATAAACTTGAATGGAGCCCAGATTATCAGCAAAAGCGAGTTCTTGAATTATTTCGTGACCATTGGCGCTTCGGGTGCCGTATTCGGAATCTTGTTGGCATTCGCGATGATCTTCCCGAATGTTCCTTTGTACTTGATGTTCATACCGATCCCGATTAAAGCCAAATATTTCGTAATATTTTATGGTCTTGCCGAACTATTTATGGGTGTGGCTAGTTTTGGTGGCGATACGGTAGCGCATTTCGCTCATTTGGGGGGTATGTTATTCGGTTATTTCTTAATTCGTTATTGGAAAAAGAAAGATGCAGACAATGGACGGTATTTTTACTAATTTGAAGCGTACGTTTCAGTCGGGTAATATCCTGTCGAAACTGATATATATAAATGTAGGCTTGTTTATCTTGATACGTTTGGCCAGCGTATTGTTTATGCTCTTTAATGTGCAAGGGGTGCCTTTCTTGCAGTATTTGCAGTTGCCGGCTTCTCCGGAACTTTTGCTCTTCCGTCCGTGGACGTTGTTTACTTATATGTTCACTCATTTTGACTTCTTGCATATCTTGTTCAATATGCTTTGGTTGTATTGGTTCGGGGGATTGTTCTTGAATTTCTTCAGTGAGCGGCAGTTGGGAGGCTTGTATATATTGGGAGGTCTTGCCGGTGCGGTGTTGTTTGTCCTTGCTTATAATATTTTCCCTTATTTCCAGAACGTGGCCTCTTTTAGCTATTTGATGGGGGCTTCGGCATCTGTTATGGCGATCGTTTTCGCTGTGTCGTTTTACCGGAAGGATTTGGAGATTAATTTATTCTTGATCGGAAGGATCAAATTAATTTATTTGGCTATCTTTACGCTGGTGATCGATTTGTTGGCGATGACTTCTGATAATGCGGGAGGACATATCGCCCATATCGGCGGGGCTTTGTTTGGTATGTGGTTCGCTTCCCGTATTCGTAATGGAAAGGACTTGACCGCTCCAATGAATCGGTTGATCGACTGGTTCGTGAATTTGGGCAAACGGAAACCGAAGATGCGTGTGACTTATAAACGTAACGAGACGGATTATGAGTATAACGCACGCAAACATCAGGAGTCGGTGGATCTAGATACTATACTGGATAAATTGAAACGTTCCGGTTATGAGAGCCTTTCCGCTGAAGAGAAAAAGCGACTTTTCGACGCCAGTAAGAAATAACAGATACTTATGAAAACTCTACGGATTTTTCTTCAATTCTTATTCGTCGTAGCGAATGTGGTGGCTGTCGTATTGTTGATAGTCTCGGCTTATTCGGATCGGGTGTCTCCTGAGACGAGTATGACGTTATCTTATCTGGGATTAGCCTTTCCTGTCTTATGTGTAGTCAATCTTTGCTTTATTATCTATTGGCTGTTCTTATGGGAATGGAAGTTCTTATTGATCGGCATATTCTCCTTCTTGTTATGTTGGGGTCCCGTGAAACGCTATTTTCCGTTTCACTCGCATAAGGATGTTCCTCGGGAAGAGGTACTGAAGGTGCTGACTTATAATGTGATGGCTTTTGGGTACAAGAATCATACGAAGATAGCTCCGAACAAGATTATCCAATATATCGCTAACTCGGACGCAGATATTGTTTGTTTGCAGGAATATGCCACGGCTAAATCAGAGAAGAGCCTTACTGCCTCTAAGATCTATGATGCGTTGAGCATGTATCCTTATCGTTCCGTATTTTATCAAAGCTCCACGAAATTCCAGAGTTTCGGCATCGCTGTGTTCTCCAAATATCCGCTGTCGAATTCCCGGATGGTGAAATACGATTCGGATTATAACGGCTCTTCCGTACATGAAGTGAACATCAAGGGAAAGAAGTTGACCTTGATTAATAACCATTTGGAATCGTTTAAACTGACGATGGAGGATCGGACCCGTTATTCATCCCTTATAAAGAGCTTTAGCTCGGATGGGTTGGACGATTTGAAAGGAGCGTTCGAGCAAAAGCTAGGACCTGCTTTCCGGATTCGGGCTAAGCAAGCGGAAGCGGTATCAGAAGAGATTAAGAACGCTAAAGGAGATTATGTCTTGGTATGCGGTGACTTTAATGATACGCCTATTTCTTATGCGCACCGTACGATCCAAGGGGATTTGACGGATGCCTTTGCCGAGTCTGGCCGGGGAATGGGTATTACCTATAATCAAAATTTCTTCTGGTTCCGTATCGATAATATCCTGCATTCCCCGAACATGACCTCTATGAATTGTTCCGTGGATAAGGTCGCTTATTCAGACCACTACCCGTTATGGTGTTATCTGAAACTTGAATAAAAGGGTTTCATCACTCGGATTCTGCGTTCTGCGCAGCGTCAAATACGTCGGCGAACAAGTTCTCGACAAAGAAGAAGGTAGCGTTACAGAATAGCTTAGGATCTTTGATCAGCGCTATCGTATTGCTATCTCCATTATTGGCGATCACATCTTCCGCTTTATAGGTCTTGTACTTTTTATCGTTTAGCGGATCATATTGATATACGATATCGCTCGCCTCGATCGTGTACCGGTTGTCGAAGCAGGTGATACGCATTTTATATTTAATGATAGTCTTGTCTGTATCATTCAACAATAATTCAACCTTAGAGCTTACGAAGATGGTCCCTTTGTTCTTGTTCGAGTTTACGTTGGATAAGAAGACATCTTTTCCATAAGATTTCTTAGCCCATGCGTTAATAGCGTTGAATATTTCTAGTTTAGAGGTATTCTCGATCTCTACATCATCGCTATAGCATACCTTCCCGTTTTTCATGGGGGCGCATTCGTCTACCTCGCCTTTATGCCCCTGCGCCATGACTAGCACAGGGAACATCATATATATTAATAATAGAATCTTTTTCATAAATGCAACTCTCTTTTTCGTTATTTGATCCATACATTCGTAATCTCGCCGATTAACATCGTTTGCTGTCCTTCGGAGGTCTCGCCTTGTTTACGGCACTCGATAATAATCCATGGCGCATCGGCAGATGTGCCGGGCTTGGAGAAGGATAATCGATATACGTCGTTATTGCCAATCGCTTTATAAGCAGGACTATCTTTGGATATGGAGATTGTACTGATCGTTTTACCGAACATATTGCCTATGCCTTTCCATTCAACGTTTGCGTCGGTCGTATTTCCTTTTACTGCTTTGATCTGTAAAGCGTTGTCCGGTAACATTTGGAGGATCGTGCTAGGTATTTTGTCCGCTTGGAACGCTACGAAACCTTCCATCGGTGCCACAGGTCGTGTTTCCCGTTGCGGAGCGGATACTGGTTCTACCGGTGCGGCTGTCAGCAACTGTGCGCCTAATACGTTGGCTGCGCTATCGAACGTCTTATCCGCGAAGTCAATCGTGGCCTTACGGAACTT
Source organism: Parabacteroides sp. KHUB-02 (assembly GCF_056640955.1). Classification (NCBI taxonomy): domain Bacteria; kingdom Pseudomonadati; phylum Bacteroidota; class Bacteroidia; order Bacteroidales; family Tannerellaceae; genus Parabacteroides; species Parabacteroides sp. KHUB-02. The sequence goes on from NZ_JBWQEV010000001.1 coordinate 4,584,034, forward strand.
ACCGCTGATACGGTTCAATTTCGTCTTGCTCTTATTCAAGGCATACTCGTCCGTGATCCATTCCTCGGCTAGGTATTTCTCCGGCTCGTTCTGGTAAGACACGTTATATTCATATCGGATGCCCGCAAGTTGCAGGGTACAAGCATGTTCCTTACATTCAATGATAATACGGTATTTCATCATCGCCCGATCGAGGGATAAGGCTGTGCTGGAGAATACTATATATTCTTCCCCGATAATGGCGATCTCGCCTTTTGCCTCATTTTGATAAGCTACTCTACTGTCCTTTGTGTTAAAATTTTCTTGTCCCCATTTTAATAGTTGTTGGTAGATTTGTGCCTTGCTTAAAGAGGGGGCATTAATCTCTCGGGTAAAAACGACTTTACCGTCTGCAACCGGAACGGCCCCTGCCAGATAGTGTTGATCCTCTTGCGCGAATAGCAGGGCGGGGATAAATAACAGAGCGAATAATAACTGTTTCATGGTATATTTTCCTTATTATTTTAGCCCCAAAGATATACATTTGCGTTTGAAATAAACTATGAGCGTGACAAATAATTATACTAATTGCTCTTTATCAAAGAAAAAAAGTCTATATTTGCACCCTGTGAAAAAACGAATATAAATAATGTAATAACATAAACCTAAGATTCAGATGCAAAACAAAGGATTTGTAAAGGTCTTCGCGGTGTTACTTACGCTTGTCTGTTTGTTCTATTTGTCGTTCTCGTTCGTGACGCAACATTACAACAGTAAAGCCGCTGAGTATGCGGGTGGAGATCCTGCGAAAGAGAGTGCTTATTTAGACTCACTATCTACTCAGAAGGTATGGTTAGGCTATACGCTTAAGCAATGCCGTGAAATGGAAATTAGTTTAGGTCTTGACTTAAAGGGCGGTATGAATGTTGTCCTTGAGTTGAACGTGGCGGATGTAATCCGTTCGTTGTCTAACAACAACCAAGACGAGAATTTCAACAAGGCGTTGGATTTAGCTTATGCGCATCAAGCGACTAGCCAAAAAGATTTCATCGACCTTTTCGCTGAGGAGTATAAGAAGTTGGATAGCGGCGCACGTCTTTCCGCTATTTTCAGTACATTCGAGTTAAAAGATAAAATCACGCCCCAGAGCTCAGACGCTCAGGTTGTTTCTGTTTTGAAACAAGAGTTGCAAAGTGCGATTGATAACTCATTCAACGTATTGCGTACTCGTATCGACCGTTTCGGTGTGGTTTCTCCGAACATCCAACGTTTGGAGACCGCGGGTCGTATCTTGGTTGAGTTGCCGGGTGTGAAAGAACCGGAACGTGTTCGTAAGTTGCTTCAAGGTAGCGCTAACTTGGAATTCTGGGAAACTTATAAGTTGCCGGAAATCTATCAACAATTGGTTGCCGCTGATAATGTATTGGCTACTATCCTAAGTAAGGAGACTTCCGCTGATTCTGTAGCTACCGATAATGTTGAGAAAATCGCTGATGCCGCTGATGCGAATGTAAGTGAGGCCGATTCTTTGTTGGCTGAGCTTGGTCAAGATAAAAAAGATACGGAAGCTAATCAAAGCATGGAAGAGTTCGCTAAGCAACATCCATTATTTGCTTTATTGCAGATTAGCCAGTACAACGGTCAGTTGTCTCCGGGTTCGACGGTAGGTATCGCTCAAGCAAAAGATATGGAGAAGATCAGCGAATACCTGAACATGAAACAAGTGAAAGAGGTATTGCCTCGTAACTTGGCTTTAAAATGGGGTGTAAAGGCGATCGATGATAAAGAGCAGTTCTTTGAGTTATATGCCTTGAAGGTAACGAACCGTGACGGAAGTCCCGCTTTAGGTGGTGACGTAGTAACAGATGCTAACGCTGACTTTATGCAACAAGCCGGTCGTTCAGAGCAAATGGTTAACATGGTTATGAATGCCGAAGGCTCTAAGGCTTGGGCTCGTTTGACGAAAGAGAATATCGGTCGTCAGATCGCTATCGTTTTGGATGAGATGGTTTATTCCGCTCCGAACGTAAACGATGAGATCACGGGAGGTCGTTCACAAATCACCGGTCACTTTACACCGGAAGAGGCGAAGGACTTAGCGAACGTATTGAAATCGGGTAAGATGGCTGCTTCCGTACATATCGTTCAAGAAGACGTCGTTGGTCCGTCATTAGGACAAGAGGCTATCAATGCCGGTGTGATCTCTTTCGTGTTGGCATTGGTGCTGTTGATGATCTATATGTGCGCATTCTATGGATTGGTACCGGGATTGATCGCCGATGGTGCTTTGGTATTGAACATTTTCTTCACGATGGGTATCCTTGCTTCTTTCCAAGCGGTTCTTACCTTGCCGGGTATTGCCGGTATGGTGTTGACGCTAGGTATGGCAGTCGATGCGAACGTATTGATCTATGAGCGTACGAAAGAGGAACTTCGCGCCGGTAAGTCTTTAGGAAAGGCGATCGCCGACGGTTACAGCAATGCGTTCTCCGCTATCTTCGACTCAAACTTGACATCTATCATTACCGGTATCGTATTGTTCTATTTCGGTACGGGTCCTATCCGTGGTTTCGCTACGACGATGATCATCGGTTTGTTCGCTTCCTTCCTTACAGCCGTGTTCTTGACTCGTATCGTTTATGAGGCATTGTTAGCAAAAGATAAATTGAAGAACGTGACATTCACGACTTCTCTGACGAAAGACTTGCTGACAAACCCGAAGATCAATTTCTTGGGTGCTCGCAAAGTCGGTTATTTGATTCCGGCCGCTATTATCGTATTGGGTGCTATTTCTATGATGACGATCGGTTTGAATAACGGTATCGATTTCACGGGTGGACGTAACTACGTGATTCGTTTTAATCAAGAGGTGAAGACAGACGATGTTCGTAATATGCTGGATGCCCAGTTAGACGGTTCTGTTAGTGTTATCCAGATCGGTACAGCGGATCAAGTGCGTGTATCTACCAACTATAAGATCGAAGACAATGATCCTACGGTAGATCAAGAGATCGAGAATAAATTGTTTGAGGGCGTGAAGTCCTTACTTCCGGAAGGAACTACATTAGATGAGTTCACGACTACTTTCATACAAAGTTCACAGAAGGTAGGTCCTAGTATGGCTGACGATATCAAGAATAGCGCTATCTTAGCAGTAATCTTCGCCATGATCTGTATGGCCGCTTATATCCTGCTTCGTTTCCGTGATATATCGTTCTCTGTAGGTGCGTTCGCTTCCGTGGCAACGACAACGTTCTGTATCATCTCTTTCTATACCTTGTTATGGAAGGTTCTTCCGTTCTCAATGGAGGTAGACCAGACGTTTATCGCCGCTATCTTGACGATTATCGGTTACTCTATCAATGATACCGTGGTTGTATTCGACCGTATCCGTGAGACAATCGCTTTGTATCCGAAGCGTGATCGTTATCAAGTGATCAATGATGCGTTGAACTCTACCTTGTGTCGTACATTTAATACATCATTGACTACGTTGGTGGTTGTATTGTGTATCTTCATCTTGGGCGGTAGCACGATCCGAAGCTTTACGTTCGCTATCTTATTAGGTATCATTATCGGTACATACTCTACTTTGTTCGTCGCTACTCCGATCGCTTACGAGTTGCAGAAGAAGAAGATCAATAAGAAAGCTGCTGCTGAGAAAGCCGGAAAATAATATCTTCCTTTAAGGATTTTATGAAGATCCTCTATCTTTCCCGTGTCAACGGAGAGATAGAGGATTTTTTTATGTATTAATTCTTAAGGAGATAAAGTATGAATGAGAATGATTTTGTGGTGGGTGTACTTACGTATATCACCTGCCTGCGTGAGAAAAAGCGTTATTCCACGGCGAAGAGTTATCAAGATGCGTTGAGATCGTTTAAATGTTTTTGTGGCCGGGAAGAGATTCCTTATGCGTATATTAATCGGGATACACTTTTGCGTTATCAATCTTGGCTGTTGGCCAAGGGATGTTCTCGTAACACGGTATCTACTTATATGCGCCGGATTCGTCACATCTATAATTTAGCGGTAGAGGTGGGTGAGGCTGCCTATATCCCTCATTTGTTTAAGAATGTGTTTACGGGGGTTGAGAGTAAACGTAAAAAGGCGTTGCCTTCGGAAAGCCTGCGCTTGCTGATGACAAGCCCAGTGACAGATCCGCAACAGAAGAGGACTCAATCAGCCTTTTGCCTGATGTTTTTGTTTTGCGGGATGGCTTTCGTAGATTTGGCGCATTTGCGAAAGGAGGATATCAAGGAAGGGATCTTGTCTTATTATCGGCAGAAAAGCGGATCCCTTATACAGGTGGAGATCCCAGCGGAGGCACAAGGGCTGCTGAATGAGTTGGCAGCCGATACAACCGAGGATTCGCCCTATCTGTTTCCGTTTTTAGAGGGAATGAAGACCGGTGAGGATGCCTACAAGGAATATAATACCGTATTAGGAGGTTTTAACCGCAGATTGAAAACACTGTCGGAATCCATCGGTATTCGTACTCGGGTTACCTCATACACGATTCGTCACTCTTTCGCCACGACCTTGAAGGAGCAAAACGTACCGATCGAGATGATCAGTGAACTGTTAGGGCATAAATCTATCAAGACTACGCAAATATACTTGAAGAGTTTCTCTTTAGAAAAGCTCTCAACCGTAAACAAACTTTGTTTCGAGAGTGTGTATAATTATGCGCCGAAAGTAGGGTGAAGAAAAGTACGCTACTTGGCGAGTAGCCAAACTGACTGCTACTTGGCGAGTAGCGTTCATTTCATGCCGCAAATGTAGTAAAAAATAACATAACACAAGCAAACATTAGGCTTTGTTTGTGTTTCAACCTTGATTCTCTTTAAATCTTCGTTCTTATTTCTGATGTATAGACATGGCAATAGAAACGAAATGGCCTCGTATTCCCGAAATCATCACGTTATCCGAAGTAAATTCTACATACATCATGTAGAGACGGAGCGTGCTCCGTCTCCCACCGCCTGATAGTAACTAAAATACCATTTTAAGGGGATGAAACGGAACACGCTCCGTCTCTACAACTAAGGGATATCCTTTTACTCCTCTTGTTAACGCTACTCGCCAAGTAGCATGAGTATTGAAGGGATGCAAATTTTCAGTAATTCCTTTTTATTTTCACATAAGTGTTTATTTATCAGGGTATTACAAGAATATCTTGATAAGGCTCTGAATTATCTTCCTCAATGAATATCATGACAAGTAATAGCTCTGATAGAGCTATGGTGCATATACGCAATCGCCGTAGTCAGGAGGCTGTACGCTGGTACGTACTGACGCTTCCTACCGCCATAGGGGGACGTGATAATATCTATTCGTCAAAAGGATTAGATGCTGAGCTTTCTCGTCGTAAACGTTGTGGGGAACCCTTGTTCGAGTACTTTGCCCCCTCGTATGTCGAGGCTCGCAAGGTGGGAGGCAAGATGGTCAATACGAGGAAGCCTCTTTTATACAACTATGTGTTTATCCATGCTTCGGAGAATGAGATTTTCCGTTTGAAACGTATCATGCCCTTATATAATCTTCTTCCTCGGGTATCCGTGGGCGAACACTCTTATTTCCCTTACCTGTCAGATCATGAGATGGAGACCTTACGCTGGATGGCAGAATCTTATTCCAATGAGCTTCCGGTGTACGTACCGGATAGCGGTCGCTTGCTGAAAGGTGACCGTGTACGTATCACCTCGGGTTCTTTCATGGGGATGGAGGCTGAGGTGGTGGTGCAACCGGGTGGAGGTCATAAGGATGTCATGGTACGTATCCTTGACTGTATGTGGGTTCCTCTATTTGAGGTAAGGCAAGGCGAGTATGAGCTGATCGAGTTGAATACGAAAGGCAAGCATGTTTATACCCATTTGGATAACGATCGTTTATCGGAAGGTATGCACAAGGCGTTGGGGCGTTATTATCTCTCGGGCAAATTGGGAAAGGAAGACAAACTTTTGGTTCGTGAGGTGCTGAAGGGCTATGCTTCTCTTCGTGTGGAGACCGACGTGATGCGTTGCAAGGTTTACTCATTACTCCTTCCGACCTATAAGCTGTTGGCTCAGGAAGAGGAGTTTGAACGCTTGCATTCCACCCTACGCAATATGCTTCCATTGGTTAAGGCAGTGAATTCTCGTGCCTTACTGCTCGTCACGCTTTACGGCTGCACGAATAACAACCTGTATTACCGTATGGCGCATGAGCTGGTAGATCCCTGGCGGGATGCCCCTTCGCCTAAGAGAAGCAAGGCCTTGTTGATACAGCGTTTACACGATTACGATATTTGGATAAAACATTAAATAGTAGACTGTCATGAGAAAGGAAAGCGAAACTCCCTCCGGTATCCGTTTGATGCTATTGCTGAAAGGGCATTTGAGAGAGATCTTGAATCGTGAGTGTGCGAATCAGACCTCGATCCATTTATATTGTACGGGATCTTATTGGGTCGCGTTCGAACGTTCCGCTTATCAATTGCGTCGTGCCTTTCCGGATAGTGAGATCACGCCGATGCGCCTGTACGCTTATCCTTTTCCGGTTGTCATGGTTTCCGTAACGGATCGTTCCCTTCGTTTGTATGAACGAAAACATATAGCTAAGCAGAACGGGGCGGATTACAAGTTATTGACTGTACCTGAACTCTCCGCTCCCGCCTACCAAGCGTGGCATACGAGGGAGGTGAAGGGACTCCCTGCGTTAAACTAATCGGAAAACTCGCTCACTACATTAAAACAGGGACAGGATTTCGACGGGTCCAAGTCTTGATGTCCCACGATCAAGGCTTTGGGGAATCGCTGATGCAATTCACGAAGCAAACCCTGTAGGGCTTCTCGTTGGGCTTCCGTTCGGGTATCCATAGGAGTCTTTCCATCGTTGGCGAGTCCTCCGATATAGCAAACCCCGATACTGTACCGATTGTGGTTCTTACAGTGAGCGCCCACTTGTTCAAGGGGCCTACCGGTCTCGATCGTACCATCGGTCGGGATAACGAAGTGATATCCGCAGCCTTTCCAGCCGAGAGAGCGATGCAGACGGTCGATGTCCATCATCCGTAAAGTGCTGCCCTGCCTATTGGCAGAGCAATGCACGATAATCAATGTGATGGTTCTCATTCGATCCAACCGCTAGCGGCTCCACCGGCAGCACCGGTGATGACCAGTTCGACAATACGGATGATGTAGAGCAAGACGCTCTTCCAATTTGTTTTTTTCATACTTGTAGTCTTTAAATAAATGAATAAAATAAGCTTCATGGTTAAGAGCCGTATTTCTCAATGGTAGGATTTAGATCTCATCGGGAGATTCTGAGTCTCCTTTTTTCAATGCTGCCAAGTCTACCGTGTCTTTATTCTCCTTTACCGCCTTCAGCGAGGCGGCTTGGATCGCACGGCTGGTTACTAGGTTGAATTCTGCCTTAGAACGTAGGTTCTCGAAGTCTATACCCGGATTGAATAGAATGTTCACCGCCTTGATATTATCGCTGGAGAAGTCCTTGAGTGTAGCAGCCGGCTCGCAGGTGATGGAGATACTAAAGATTCCTAGTTCGCCGAATTGTACCTTGTAGCCGTTCAGCAATTGTTCCACTAGACATGAGCAGGTGTCGCTTACCACGCCTTTTACCGTGCCGCGTGTGAAAACACCGTTGTGATCTGAGATGTGCTTCACGAAATCATCGAAACTCATCACTTTCGTCACTTGGTTCTTGGCGTACGCCTGTTCCTTTGCGGTCTCATCCAGTGGACTTTTCCACATGTAAGTTGAATAATTAATCATACTTCTTTTTTTTAAAGATTAAACTTATTGTTGACAATGCGAAAGTACAACCCCCGGATAGCGAAATCAAATCCGTTGATAACCGTTGACAAACTGTTTACTTTTCATTGACAAACGATTCATATATACCTTATGTCTGATATAACAATTACCATACACGGCGGCAATAACCAGATACTCCCCAACGCTACGGAAGCCATCCAGAACTTCTATGTGGGGGAATATTGCGGGGAGACCTCCTTAGAAGAGGGGGACGGTAGATCCGGTCTCATGCCTGAAACGATCCGTTTTCGTGCCTATATAAATAAAGAAGAGGATCTGGAACGCTATCTTGCGCAGATCGTCGAGTGCCGGACGGTTACCGAGTTGGCCCAAGTCATTCTGATCATGCAAGAGAACGAGCTGAAAATAACCCCCGAGGAGATGGTCAAAGAGCGTTTCATCCGCCTCTTTCTACCCATCACCCCCCGAATCACGAAGGGTAAAAGCGTCAGCAACATCCGTGCCCGTATCAACGATGCGTGGAGCAGTCGTCTCAGACACCGCTCAACTGGCCGTTTTTGAGAAGATATACTGCATATGCCCGAGGATATATACTGCGTTAGGCAATTGATATATACTTCACAGGGCAATTCATATATACCTCGTTTTCCAAGGGAAACGAAAAGTGATAACCTTACTGAAAAAATTACGATATGACAGAAAACTATGAGCGGGCGGAACAAGCACGTTTCGTCTTCCATATCTACGGTTGCAATGTGCAGATCCTGCCCAATGCAACCCATGCGATCCAAATCATCCACCAGGGTGATGGTACGATCTTGCGGACGGAAAGCTGTATTACGCCCGCCGCTTCGGGACGCCACGAGTCACAGGCACCGCCGTTGGGAAAAGTTAGGGCATTGAATATAAAACAAACAAAATACAAATGATGGATTTTCATAAGGGCAGATGGCGATTGGCCTTAGGCCGTCTGGTGAATTTGCGGTATATCAACCGTTGGATCATTTTTAGTGCGGACCTTTTCGTCTCGCTCTCCGTATCGTTGCTGGGCGTACTAGGAATGTTCTCCATTCTGCATATACGTATAGGAGAGTCTGATGTGCTGAAAGTAGGCCTCTCCTCATTTGTGGGCAGTATCGTTTCGTTCTTGCTGTTCAAAGCATATCATGGGGTTATTCGCCATTCCACGCTGCGTGGCTTGTGGCGGATCGGTGGTGCTGCGATCGGCAAGTCGCTCTTGATGTTCCTGCTGCTTTGGCTGTTGAAAGCCCGTTTCAGTCCTTCTATCTATTGGTTGGGTGGAATCATGGACAGTACGTTGACGATCGTGATGTTGGTCACGTTGCGTGTCTTCGTGATCAATGTCTATAACAGCGTCCTCCTGCAACTCGGCAAGAAACGCAAGCGGGTACTGGTCTTTGGCACGGAGGAGGAGAGCGTGATGATCGCCACATCGGCGAACCGTCAGGTATTCATGCAGAATTATAGCATCATGGGCTTCCTTTCCTTTGGTAATTCCAAGAAAAGCATCCGGATTGCGGAGTTGCCGGTCTACCAGATCGAGAACGTGGAGGATCTGTATCGCTTGATCCCTCGCAACAGCTTGGATGGCGTTCTCTTCCCCAATATAAAGGTTGCCCATCAGGAGCGTGACCGTTTGATCCGTTATTGCGAGCAGGCCTCCTTGAAGACATTGGTAGTCCCGGAGATGGAGGAGCTACGTGGAGGTGAGGCGAAGCGTTCGGTCCGTGAGATCCGTATCGAGGATTTGTTGGGTCGTGAGGAGATCCATATTAATCTGGATGAGATCGGCAATCTGTTGGAAGGGAAGGCTGTGCTTGTCACGGGAGCCGCCGGTAGTATTGGTAGCGAGATCTGTCGCCAGCTGGCTCATTTCCCGATTAAGAAGTTGGTTTGTTTCGACTCCGCCGAGACTCCGATGCATAATCTCCGTCTGGAATTGGAAGAGAAATACAAGGAACTGAACTTTGTTCCGGTGATCGGCGATGTTCGCAGCCCGGACCGTGTGGATTATGTGTTCCGCAACTGGCACCCCCAAGTGGTGTTCCATGCGGCGGCCTACAAGCATGTCCCTTTAATGGAGGAGAACCCCTGCGAGGCGATCCGAACAAACGTGTTCGGTACTCGTGTGATGGCGGATGCCGCTGTAAGCTATGGTGTGGAGAAATTTGTGATGATCAGTACGGATAAGGCGGTGAACCCCACGAACATCATGGGCTGTAGCAAGCGCTTGGCTGAGATCTATGTACAGAGTCTGAGCCTTGCGATCGAGCGAGGAGAGGTGAAAGGCGAGACGCGTTTCATTACGACCCGCTTTGGCAATGTTCTAGGTAGCAATGGGTCGGTTATCCCCCGTTTCCGTGAACAAATCGCTCAAGGAGGCCCCGTGACGGTTACCCATCCCGATATCATCCGTTACTTCATGACCATTCCTGAGGCTTGCCGTCTGGTATTAGAGGCCGGTACGATGGGCAAGGGTGGTGAGATCTTCATCTTCGACATGGGAGAACCGGTGAAGATAGCGGATTTGGCGAAGCGCATGATCGAACTGTCCGGATTGCAGGTAGACAAGGATATCGAGATCAAGTATACTGGTCTTCGCCCCGGCGAGAAACTGTATGAGGAACTACTGAACAACAAGGAGAATACGAAAGAGACTCCTCACGAGAAAATTCGGGTAGCGGCGGTTCGTGAGTATGACTATAAGGACGTAGTAGAACATATTAATGTATTAACTGAATTGTCCCTCCGTGTTCAGATTCTCTCAATGGTGAGGGAGATGAAAGCCTTCGTGCCTGAGTTCAAGAGTCAGAACTCCCGGTTTGAGGAGTTGGATTGAGGGGGGATATTTTAGGGAGAAATGTTTGCGGTAAAAAGGACTTGATTATATTTACATACAATTAATTTGATATGCAAGCATTCGATACAGGTAAGAAAAAATCTACTTTGGCGTTGTTGTCTAGCGATGGAGACATGTCTTCGTTTCGTTATGGCTTTCAAAACATACGTTTTTTTACTTTGTTTGAATTAGAACGTTATATATCTGTGAAAGAATGAGATAATGGATATATCGTGGTAATGGCGAAATACAAGGATACTGGTGAGATATTAGAAATCAATGTGCATGTTCATGCGAGTGATTGTCGTTTAACAGAGGTTGGTTCCGCAAGTTCTTTGTAAAGGAAAATGGTGATACTGTAATAAAGGAATAAGGCGATTTGAAAGATGAAGAATTGCGCATTATCCGTGAGTATATAAGAGAAAATTACAAAAAAATGTATTTGAAATAGTCACAAATGGGTGATCAAGGATTTTATGGAGAGTAATTTGATTCCTTTGGCAAATGACAATATTGTAGGGATACTCTAATTTCATATCTGCTGGAGTACCATCCCCTCATGTCATGGTGGATTTGATCTGCTTCCCATCTTATCAGTGGATTATCTACGTAGGACAGAATCTATCCGTATGTTTACCAATGAAGAGGGAACTGCTGAGTAGGGAAATCTTCTAGAGGAATCCTATAAATTATAGTAAGGTATGTAGCGGATCAAAAAAACGATTTATAGGAACGAACGGTTAAATTATAAAGCAACTCAGTCTGGGATTTCATCGAATCGTATTAGTAACCAGCTAATATTAAAATCAGAATTAATTAAATATAACTTGTTTTAGGGGTTGTAAAGTACCTTTTTAAAGGAGGATACCCTAATTTGAGTATTTACCAAAAATCTTATTTAGGCTTTGATCATATGTCTGCGAATTCACGAACATCCAAGAGCATCAAAAATAGTTTGTTTGCGTTGGTGTTTTATTTCATCAATCTTATCCTTCAATTCTTTTCCCGCAAAATCTTCTTGGATTATTTGGGTGCAGAGGTGCTGGGGTTGAATACTACAGCTACAAATCTACTGCAATTCTTAAATTTGGCAGAGTTAGGAATTGGTTCAGCCATTGCTTGTACATTATATAAGCCTCTTTATGAGAAAGATCAAGCTACGATTAATGAAATTGTCTCTTTGCAAGGATGGCTCTATCAGCGTATTGCATGGATTGTGATAGCAGGAAGTATTGTGTTGATGGCTTTTTTCCCTTGGATTTTTGCCAAGATGCCGTTACCTCTGTGGTATGCCTACGCTTCTTTTGGGGTATTGTTAGTGAGTGCTTTGTTAAGTTATTTCGTGAATTACAAGCAAATCATTTTATCTGCCGATCAGAAGGAATATAAGATCCTGTATAGTTACAAGGTCTCTATGTTGGTCAAACTGCTTTGTCAACTTTTAGCAATTCGTTACTTGAACAATGGTTATGTTTGGTGGCTAATATTAGAAGTTGTGTTTGCAGTAGTGGCTTCGGTAGCCTTGAACCATGTGATAGCTTGCTCTTATCCATATTTGAAAACAGATATGGATATGGGGAAAGAGTTGGCAAAGAAATATCCGGGTATATTGGTAAAGATTAAACAATTGTTTTTTCATAAGATAGCAGGTTTTGCGTTAACGCAGACTAGTCCTATCATAATTTATGTATATACAACTTTAACGATTGTCGCACTTTACGGGAATTATATGTTAGTAATTCTTGGTGTAATAACATTTTCTACGGTAATGTTTAATGGAATAACGGCAGGTATTGGAAATCTGATAGCACAGGGTGATAAACAGCGTGTTGTAGATGTATTTGAAGAATTGTTCTCAGTGAATTTCTTATTGAGTAATGTTATTTGTTTTGGAGTCTACAAATTGCTTCCTCCTTTTATTAAACTTTGGATAGGACCAGAGTATTTATTAGATGATATGACACTTGTGTTATTAGTAATTTATACGTACTTTTGTTTAACCCGACAGGTGATTATTGCTTATATCAATGCTTATGGTCTATTTGAAGATATTTGGGCTCCTATAGCGGAGGCTGTAATTAATATTGGGATGTCTATTTTATTAGGATATTTTTATGGATTGAATGGGGTTCTTGTTGGGAATATACTTAGTCTGTTTTTGATTGTTTTTTGTTGGAAACCTTATCTGTTATACATTAAGGGCATAAAAAAAGAATTTAATCATTATATTGTGATGTATGTGAAACATTTATCTGTACTGTTGATAAGTCTTGTTGTAGTATCCTTTATGTTGAATTTTTTCAAACTTGAAGCGAGTGATTCTTTTTTGCATTTTATACTTTTATTAGTGATGTATAATGGTATGTTTTTGCTTATTTTATTTGGTGTTTCTTTTTGCGTTATACGGAGCGTTAGATCTTTTTTTTATCGATTTTTTAATATATAGATTTTGAATTCTATTTTTCTTTTTTTTGGAAAGTTGTTGTATATTGTATTTGTATTTTTTATTACTAATAATAAGTGACGATTATTTACATGGGATTGTATTTATCGACTTGTTTTTTTGTTAAAATATCGATAAAATAACTGATTTTTTATTAGTATATTTGGTTGTGGTAGAGATAGAATTATTTTGATTGTTTGTTGAAAATATAGAATGAAAATATTGTTTTATATTCCAGTATTGATAGGAGGAGGTGCGGAACGAGTCACTGTACTTTTGTGTAATGAATTTGTTAAGTGTGGGCATGATGTGGCTGTTGCTACAAATCCGAGCAAGGGAAGCTATCCTATAGATGAGCGTGTAAGACTATTCTCTCTTTATAGTGAAAAATACAAACACTTGCCCGGAGGAATGCGTCAATTATCAGTTATTCGGAATGCAAGAAGAATTATTAAGGTTGAAAAACCAAATGTTGTAATTGGTGTTATGCCTCCCTTTTATCTTTTGGCACGACTTGTTACTTGGGGAACAGACATTCCTTTGATTGCTTCCGATCATACTTCATTTTTACCTAATAAATTGATGCGTTTTAATTTTATAAGGCATCATCTCTATGGTTTTGCAGATGTTTTAACTATTTTGACAAAAAAGGATTTTCAGTTATTAGGTAATAAATATCCCAAGAAAATTATAATGTATAATCCTTTAACATTTGATGTCTTGCATCAGATTGGTGAGCGTAAAAAAGTTGTAACAGCCATGGGACGACTTGATGCTTGGTATGTCAAAGGATTTGATCTGCTGATTGAGGTCTGGGCTATGATTGCGTCAAAACATCCGGATTGGATATTGCAGATTGCAGGAACCGGTTCTGACGAATCTGTGGATATATTGAAAAAGCAAATTGAGGATAAAGGAATTCTTGATTCTGTACGTTTCTTGGGATTTGTAAATAATGTGCAGGATTTATTACAAGAATCAGCAGTATTTGTACTGTCTTCAAGAATTGAAGGATTCCCGATGTCATTGTTAGAAGCTATGTCGCAAGGGTGTACTTGTGTAGCATTTGCCATTCAAGGAGTCGTTAATGAGATTATTTCTCATGGAAAAGACGGACTAGTTGTTCCCGATGGAGATATTGAAATGTTATCACTTTCATTGGAGAGGGTGTTAGTCAATGAAGAGATTCGTATTCAATTAGGATGCAATGCTTTAAAATCTATAAAGCGCTTTGAAGCGGAAAATATCGCAAAACAGTGGGAAGCCCTTTTTGAGAAATTGTGTAAACATGAATAGCTGGATGGTATGGAGGAAAAAACTATTCAAAGAAAGCAATATGTCTTGATTGATGTTTTGAAGTTCATAATGGCTTCATTGATTATAGGAATCCATAGTAAATCCATAACGGGTGAATCATACCCAATGTTTTTATCTTGCTTGATGCAAACAGCAGTACCGTTTTTCTTTGTAACTTCTGGTTTTTTGTTTGCGGAACATGTTGTATTGTCAAATGCTACCAAGCAATCAGTTTTGCAAGGGTTATATAGGTGGATGAAGAAAATTTTATTTTTGTATGTGTGTTGGACTATCTTATATTTGCCTTTGACTATTTGCGGGTATTATCAGAATCATTTATCTTGGCGTGCGGATTGTTTGTTGTTTGTACGTGGTTTTTTATTTTTAGGTGAACATAATTATTCTTGGCCGTTGTGGTATTTGCTTGCTTCTCTAATTGCTGCTTGTTTAATATATTTATTTGTTAAAATTCGTTTGAAAACGAGAGGGTGGTTTCTGATTGGTTTGCTACTTATGTTTTTAGGTTGGAAATATGAACATACGAATCCAAGTATGTTGAATGGTTTTTCCGCCTTTGTATATAAGGCATATGATTTAGTCTTTGTAAATACACGTAATGGATTTTGTCAAGGGCTAGCTTATATTGCGGCAGGAATGGTTATATCAACATGGAAATTAAGAAATAAACTATTTGCTTTCTTCTTCGTTGTTCTTGGAGGAGTGATGTTTATTCACGATTATCCCTTTTCTTTATTATTGTTAAGTATGGGACTTTTCATTTTGGGAAGTAATATTGCAGTGGCATTTTTAGAGAATAATATAACTTTCTGTCAAACATTACGTTCCATGAGTATTTTAATGTACTTTTTTCACATGTATGTGATTGCTTTTATGGGGTTATGTTTGAAGAAAGGCTGGATTATGTGGAATGTCTACGAAGTTTGGGGAGTGGTATGGTTAATCACAATCTTGTTTGCGTTTTTTGTTTGCTACTATATGCAAACTGAAAGTGGAAAATGGATAAAAAGAATTATATAAAAGTGTTTTAGATAATTTCTCAAATTGATAGTTAGTATGATCCGTTGTTTTTCTTTATATATACAAGTTTGTTTTCCCCTTTATTTTTTATTGCTTCATTGGCTTGCACCTAACACATTAGATAAAGGGTATATAATAAGTGTTTTAATAGGCGTATTTGCAATGTTAATTATACATTATTATACATGCTATATCACTCGTTATGATAGACGTGTTGTTTCTATTCGCAATATGTTTGTGCTGTTTTTTGTGATTGTATATTTTCAGTTGCCACTGGACTATGTTTTGGGGTATGATGTGAGGATGAATTGGTTTTATAAGGATAGCATATTTTGCGGGGCGTTGAATTTTTCGGCTTTGTGTCTTTCTTTGTTTTTGTTAGGTTATTCAGTGTTACAAGTTCCTAAAAAGGTATCAGAATCAAGTAGTCATATACGTTTCCCCTACGTATGGCCATTTGTTATTTTGGCGTGGCTTTGCTTTTTACTTTTTGTGCAAAGAATGGGCTTTTCATTTTTTATCGGTGGATATGGGGCTGAAGGAGATGGTTCCATTATTGGAGATGGGGGAGCTGCACGTTTTTTTAATTATATGCAGCTTTTTCTAAAAGCTGTAGTGGTGATGGTTGTATGGAATGTATATAACAGCAAGGAGAATGTGAATGGTGTGCTAAACTATTTAAAGTTATTTCCTTCCCCTTTTATGTTGTTATATTTGTCAATTATACTGTTATGGTTTACTGCCGGTGGAAGAGCTGTTTCTGTAACTTTGTTCTTGTTCTTGTATTGTGGCTATATACTATTATCTAAAAAAGATCTTTCATTGTTATATGCTTTTGTATTGATTATTATAGGAGGAGTCTTTTTTAGTCTCTTTAAAATTTTAGGAGGACTGTCTCTCAGTCATTATGAAGGAGTGGATGTATTTGATGCCATTTCGCATGGGTATACTTTGTATCAGTCTTATAGTGAAAATGTAACTTTGTTTTCTCCGACACGTGAATTAGCTTTTAGTATATATACTTATAATGTCTATTATTATTGGTGGACTATAGGGCATATTTATGGTGGATTATTTTTATTACTTTCTTTACTTGGGTCTATTCCATTTTTAACACCTTTGATATCTCAGATAATTGGTGTTGATTTGAATTTTTATTACTTGGCAAAAATTGTAACGGAATATGATAATGCGGATTTTGGCTTGGGATCTTCATGTGTTGGTGAATTGTTGTGTGATGTTGGTTTCCTTGCTACGTTATTGTTGTTTTTCTTATTTGGCCTTTTGTTTCGTAAATTAGATACAATCTTTCAGGATAGGCACAAAAGATTTAATTTGTTTCTAGTCGTTTTGTCTTTTAGTTATTTTTCAACAATATTTTTTGCTCCAAGAGGTTCAATTGTATCAGGTTTAACTAGTTCTATATTTTTATATCTTGTGATGGAGTTTTATGCATTATTATTGCGTAGGAAAAACGTATAGTTATAAATATAAGGTTTACGATTATAGGATGTTAATAAAGTTGATTTTATTATAATAATTCGAATAGGGTATAGAGAAACTACCTCTGTGCAAAAAAATGTCTTAAATTGAATGTCTAAAAAATGTTTTATAGGATATAAATAAGTTCATGTTTATTGTATTAATATCTCGTGGTGTTCCTTCTAAACGTGATCCTCAATGGGGGTGTTTCGAAAAAGACCAAGCGGAAGCTCTTGTGGCAGTCGGGCATAAGGTTGTCGTGATTAGTGTGGATAGTCGTTTTCGACTCTATTGGCGGAAATCTGGTATTTCTCATTATCGCTTGAATGGTATTGATTATTATGATTCTTTTTTAATTCTAGGGGCGATCGCCTGTAGATTATTTGGAAAAAGAGTAGAGTTTTTTCTCAAAAGGATGCAGCTAAAGGGAGTGTTTAATCGAGTAATTCAAAAGTATGGTCGACCGGATATCCTTTATTCTCATTATTTGACAAACTCTTATGCTGCACTTGACTTGAAGAAGAAATATAATCTTCCTTTGGTAGCAATTGAGCATTGGAGCCAGCTTAATAAGGATGTTTTGTCTAATTATGTTGTCTGGTTGGGGCAATCAACGTATTCTAAATGTGATGCGATTATTTCTGTCTCAGAATCTTTGAAGCAACGTTTACTTCAACATTTTCAGACAAATAGTATTGTGATTCATAATATGGTAGGGGCGGAATTTTGTGGACGCTACTCTAAAAGTAGTTCGGATGGTAAGGTTCGTTTTGTCTCAACGGGGAGCTTACTTTATGGTAAAGGATATGACTTGTTAATTGCTGCTTTTGACCGGATTAAATTACCTTTAGACAAATGGGAATTAACTATTATAGGTGAGGGAGAGGAGCGTGTAAATTTGGAGCGGCAGATTGATCAGGCTAGATTGAAGAATAATATTCATTTATTAGGAAGGAAAGGAAAGACAGAGATTAGTTCTGTACTATGTAATAGTGATGTTTTTGTTTTGCCATCGCGATCTGAGAATTTTTCAGTGGCAGTTTTAGAGGCTTTGTGCGAAGGTTTGCCTGTAGTTGCTTCTATATGTGGAGGAATTAGAGAATGTATAAATGTTTCTAATGGTATGCTTTTTCCTGTTGATGATATTGATTCCTTAGTAGAGGTAATTAAAGAGATATATGAATGTCATAATAGATATGATCGAGAGAAAATCGCATCTGATAGTCGTGCCCGATTTTCTCCAAATGTAATAGCTTCTCAACTAACCAACGTATTTCAAAAAGTAATGTGTAAATAATGAAGAATATTGCTATTTATGGGGCTGGTGGTTTTGGTCGTGAAGTAGCCTCATTGATAAAACGAATAAATCGTATAGAAAATCAATGGAATTTTGTTGGTTTTTTTGATGACGATTTTAGGAATAAACCAAAAGGAAGTTCAAATGAATATGGATCTTTATTGGGTGGTATTGATGATTTGAATACTTATCCGTCAAATTTATCCTTGATTCTTGCTTTTGGAAATCCTAAAATATCGTATAGGGCTTATTTGAATATAAATAATCCTTTAATTGATTTTCCTAACATTGTTGCGCCCGAAGCTTATGTTTTAGATTGGGATAATTTTTCGATGGGAAAGGGTAATATTATCTGTAGTTTCGCTTCAATGAGTTGTAATGTTAGATTAGGAAACTTTAATGTTTTCAATAACAGGGTTTCTTTAGGACATGATGTTAAAGTTGGAGATTTCAATTCTTTTATGACAGCTGCTA
The DNA here is from genome assembly GCF_056640955.1 of Parabacteroides sp. KHUB-02. Classification (NCBI taxonomy): domain Bacteria; kingdom Pseudomonadati; phylum Bacteroidota; class Bacteroidia; order Bacteroidales; family Tannerellaceae; genus Parabacteroides; species Parabacteroides sp. KHUB-02. The sequence goes on from NZ_JBWQEV010000001.1 coordinate 4,602,681, forward strand.
GAATTAGTGGAGATACTCAAATTGGAACATTGAATTTTTTTGGTGTATCTTCTGTAGTTTTACAAGGTGTCAAGATAGGAACAGGTACGACTATTGGTGCGAATAGTGTTATAATGCGAAAAACAAAGGATAATAGTGTTTACGTGGGTAATCCCGCAAAAAAGTTTGATTTTATTTAAATATAATAATATATGGAATTACAAGATTTTATCAACAAGTTTTCTGAACAATTTGATGATACAGAGTCATCTGTATTTAAGCCTGATACTCATTTTAAGGAGTTGGAAGACTGGTCATCGTTAGTTGCTTTATCAGTAATTGCTATGATTGATGAGGAATATGATATTTCTTTAAAAGGGGATGACTTGCTAAAGTCAGATACTATACAAGAATTGTTTGAATGTATAAAAAAGTGACAGATGGCGACTAATTTTGAAAAATTACAAACCGCTTTCTTCAAGGGTTTAAATCTGTCTTCTATAGACCAACTTCCTGCTCTTAAGTTAAAAGAATCTCCGAATTGGGATTCTGTTGGACATATTACGCTTATTTCAGAAATAGAGGATGCTTTTGACTTAAATTTGGAAGCGGATGATATGTTTGAGATCGATACGTTTGACTCGGCCATTAAGGTCTTAGAAAGTAAATATAATCAACGATTCTAATGTTTGATTTCTCCTCTTTTCTATCGAATAAGGCTTTTATTACAGAGGATCATCATGTGTATACGTATGCTGATTTGCTGGGATTGTCTGAACGATTTTCTGAGTATTTAGTGCCACGCTCATTGATTTTTATTGGCTGCGAGAACTCATTGGAATCAATTGTGGCTTATGTCTCATGTTTGCGATCGGGGGTGGTTCCTTTGCTGTTGAGTCGGGATGTTCCGGATGAGACCTTGTATCATTTAGAGGCTATTTATCACCCTCGATATTGTTGGTTCCCTAGTAGAAGAGATCTGCTTGTTAAGGGGAAGGAAAAATATTCGTTGGGAGGATATTCTTTGATTCAATATGAAGGAGATTCTTTGGTTTTACCTGAGGGGTTAGCTTTGCTATTGACTACATCGGGTAGTACAGGATCTCCTAAACTTGTTCGCTTATCACATGACAATTTAAAAAGTAACGCATGTTCTATCATTGAATATTTGAAAATAACCTCTTCCGAGAAAGCGATCACATCTTTACCGATGTATTATTCTTATGGTTTATCAGTACTGAATAGCCATTTATTGGCAGGTGCTACCTTGTTGCTGACTGATAAATCGTATGTGCAGCGAGAGTTTTGGAAATTCGCTTTAGAAGAGAAGGCGACATCTTTTGCAGGTGTTCCCTTCACGTATGAAATTCTTAAGAAAATGCGTTTTGAGAAATTCTTGCCTTCATCTGTTAAGGTTATGACGCAAGCTGGTGGTAAATTGAATTCTTCTTTAATTAAGTATTTTTCGGAATATGCACGTTTGCACGATATACGTTTTTATGTAATGTATGGGCAGACAGAGGCCACCGCAAGAATGAGCTACTTACCTGCTGAGTATACTTTGAATAAAGTAGGGAGTGTAGGGGTCGCAATACCGGGTGGGCATTTTTCTTTGATTGACGAGGATGGTATGCGGATAGTGTCTCCTAATGTGGAAGGCGAATTAGTATATGAAGGCTCTAATGTTTTTTGGGGATATGCCGAATCATTAGATGATCTGTTTAAAGGTGATGAGAATAAAGGGATACTTTATACTGGCGATTTAGCTTATGTTGACTCGGAGGGATTTTATTATATATCAGGGAGAAAGAAACGTTTCTTGAAATTATATGGAAACCGAATAAGTTTAGATTTTGTCGAATCTATCGTGAAAGATCATTGCCAAGAATGTGCTTGTGTTGGTAGCGATGATAAACTAATTGTTTATGTTACAGATTTGGATAAAATTGATTCTATAAAATCGGTTTTGTCAAACCGAGTATTAATAAATCCTTCAGCTTATGAGGTTCGATTTATTGGCAAGATACCAAGGACTGATTCGGGTAAGATTATCTATTCTGATTTATCAATTATCTAATAGGGAAAATGAGTCATTTAAAAATCTCAAATGTAAAGATTGCGGGAATTACGTCATGTGTTCCTAAAATGATTGAGGAAAATAAGGAATTGTCTTTTTTTAAAAAGGGTGAGGCTGAAAAAGTGATAGCTTCTACAGGCATTGAGCGTAGACGTATTGCGGATGTGGATACGACTTCTGCGGATTTATGTTATGACGCAGCTGAAGATTTGCTCATGGGGCTGAACTGGAGACGGGATGAGATTGATTGCCTGATATTCGTGACCCAAACTCCGGATTATATATTACCCTCAAATGCTTGTATTATGCAAGGACGTTTAGGCCTAAAAACGGAATGTTATACATTAGATATATCTTATGGTTGTCCGGGTTGGGTTTATGGAATGAGTGTTGTTGCTTCTCTTTTATCATCTGGGTATATGAAGAAGGCTTTGTTGCTGGTTGGTGATACGCCTACGAAATTCAAATCAAGGAATGATAAGACCGCTTGGCCTTTATTTGGAGATGCGGGAACAGCAACGGCCTTAGAGTATTCGGAAGAATCGGATGATATGTTTTTTACGTTTGCGACAGAAGGGAAATCTTACCGTTCAATTATTGTTAAAGATGGTGGAGCACGGAATCCTGTAACTGAAAATTCATTGAAAGAAGTGGTTTATGGGGAAGGCATTGCTCGGCGACCATTAGATAGTGAAATGGATGGAATGTCTGTTTTTGCATTTGGGTTAAAAAGAGCACCGGAGTCGGTTTTGGATATTCTTAGCTTTGCTTCTTTAGAGGTGAATGAGATAGACTATTTTATATTTCATCAGGCCAATTTATTTATGAATGAGAAGATTCGTAAGAAATTGAAAATTCCGGAGGAAAGGGTTCCTTATTCGTTACGAGATTATGGAAATACAAGTTGTGCTACAATTCCATTGACATTAACCACTTCGTGTAATGATATGCTTAAGAAAAAACAAAAAGTAATTGCGACAGCTTTTGGAGTAGGATTATCATGGGGTAGCATTTATTTTTCAACAGATTTACGTTATTTATCTTTGATAGAGTATGAGGGAAAACTATAATCCTTTTTCTCTTAAAGGAAAAAGAATTTTGGTAACCGGAGCTTCTTCCGGTATTGGAAAAAGTATAGCCTTAGAATGCAGTCGGATGGGAGCGGACTTGATATTAGTCGCAAGAAATGAAGAACGCTTAATTCGGGCTTTTGCAGAGTTAGAGGATGGAGATCATTCCTATTTTAGCTGTGATATAGCGGATTCTCAGTCCATAGAGGACTTGTGTAGTCATGTCGGTGTGATTGATGGCTTAGTGCATTCCGCAGGTATGGGATTGACATTGCCGTTTAAGTTTACAACGTATGAGATTTTGAGGAAGATGATGAGTTTGAATTTTGAGGCTCCCGTATTATTAACTCAGAAACTGTTGAAATATAAACGAATAAATAAAGGAGCTTCTATTGTGTATCTATCTTCTATCGATGGACCGATTACAGGACATATCGGGAACTCTATTTATGCAGCGTCAAAGTCTGCGATACAGGGAATAGCGAAAGTTCAAGCGGTAGAATTAGCTGCTCAACGAATTCGTGTGAATTGTATACTTCCTGCAAGGGTAGAAACTCCCTTTATTCATAGAGATAATATTTCTGAAGAACAGGTAAGTAAAAATCAATTGTCTTATCCTTTGAAGCGCTATGCGAAGCCAGAAGAAATCGCTTACTATGCGATTTATCTGCTTTCTAATGCGAGTACTTTTACAACTGGTTCTAGTTTAGCGATAGATGGTGGATATACTTTATTATAATCTTGTTCTGAATTTTTATTTATAAACATATAAATGTCTTCTCATTTGCTATATCCCATCCTCTCAAGTTATCGAAATGTTCTTAGTAGATTATAATATCAATCGTGAAACAGATATAGATTATTTCTTGATTCATCAAGCGAACAAGATGATCGTGGATCGTATTGTGAAAAACTGGAGTTGCCTGAAGAGAACCTTATAATTTGGGAGAGTTTGGAAACTTAGGAGGTGCTTCGATTCCGTCATTGATGGTAATAAGGATCGCAAACCAACTTAGGACTAAAGAAACGACACTGTTACTATCTTCATTTGGACTGGGATTGAGTTGGGGGACGATGTGGGTGAAGACGAAACCGATGGTTGTGCCAACGCTAGTAAGCATTTTAAGATTAAGTTGATAAGTGATAATAATTAATATTCTAAGATTTAATATTGAAGTTATATGGAAAAGAAAACATTTCGGCAAAGAGTTAGTAAGGTAGTTCGTGGTATATATACCAATTATTTGAAATATGTCAAAAAAGTTGATATAGGAAAAGGCGTCTCTATTTCTCAGAGGATAGATATGGACAAAGTAAATCCTAGGGGTATTCATATTGGAGATGAGACAAGGGTGTCGGTTGGGGTTATGTTATTGGCTCATGATTATTTTAGGGGTAAAAATAAAGTTGATACATATATAGGAAAGAGATGTGTCATTGGTGGAAGAGCAATAATTACTCCAGGCGTAACATTAGGGGATCATGTGTTTGTGGGAGCTGGTAGTGTAGTTACGAAAAGTTTTCCTAGTCATTGTCTTATTGCGGGAAATCCAGCTCGAATTATTAGGACAGGAATAGAGATAAGTGAGAAAAGCCAGATTGTTAATTTTGGAACTTTGGTGAAAAATAAGGAAAGTGAAAAAAAATAATCTGAGTATGTTTTTATATATAGTGGTATGATGTATAGATATATAAAAAGGATAATAGATTTTGTTTTATCATTGTTTGGCATTGTATCTTTGATTCCCATATATTTAGTTCTAATAGTAGTGATTCGGTTTAAATTAGGATCTCCAATTTTCTTTATACAAGAGCGTTCAACTTTGAATGGGCGTTCTTTTAGTTTATTGAAATTTAGGACAATGACTAATAAAACTGATTCAGATGGGAATCTATTGCCGGATGAACTGAGAAAAACTTCATTTGGCAGTTGGTTACGAAATACCAGTTTAGATGAGTTACCAGAGTTATTAAACATTTTGAAAGGAGACATGGCTATCATAGGGCCAAGACCAATGCCTTCTAAATACAATATATATTTTTCTGATTATGAGAAAAAAAGATTTAAAGTGAGAGGAGGTTTGTTACCTCCTGAAGTTTTAAAGGATAATCCTACTCCAACTTGGAATGAACAACTACAGTGGGAAGCGGAGTATGGTGAAGATTGCTCCTTCTTTATTGATTTAAAAATATTGTTTAGAACGTTTAGACTTTTAATCCATAGGAAAAATGATAATTATGGCGAATATGTAAGAAAGTCTTTATCTGAAGAAAGAACAGAAAAAAATAATGCTTATGAAAGTAGCAATACATCAACCTGATTATATTCCATATTTGGGATTCTTTTACAAGATGTATAAATCTGATTTGTTTATATACTTGGATGATGCTCAGTTCTCGAATGAGGCGGCTCACAATTTTAATAAGATCAAGACTCCTCAAGGTGTCTTGCGTGTAAAGTTTCCCGTAGAAATGAAATTTGGTGATCCTATTAATCATGTGAGACCGAAAGATGAATTGAAATGGAAGGAAAGGCATCTTAAGACAATAGAGATGAATTATAAGAAAGCTCCTTTCTTTTCTGATATTTATCCATCTTTAAAAGAGGTATATCTAAATGATTATTCCAATGTGGCAGATTTGAATATAGCATTAAATACATTTATCTCCAATCAATTTGGTATTAAACCTAAAATATTTAGATCCTCTGAATTACTTTCTCATGCTAAAAAAGAGGAACGTGTAATTGATTTGTCATTGGAAGTTGGAGCTACTGCATATATTTCGGGCAATGGTGCTAGAGTGTATCAAGATGAATCCCATTTTAATGAAAGAGGATTAAAATTAGAGTATATGGATTATTCTCCTATTGAGTATCCTCAGTTATGGGGCGATTTTATAGAGAATATGTCTGTTCTTGATTATATTTTTAATTGTGGATTTGATTTTGAGTATGTAGTTGATAAGGTTGATGCTATAAATGGAAATAGGTAGTTTTTTGGAATTAGACTTACGTGATACTGGTGAGTTGTTTGATGGCTCTGAAGTTTGTAGGTTAAATCTTAATAGAGCTGGTATTTATCATTGTTGTAGACTTCTAAATGTAAATAAAGTCCTTTTGCCTTATTATGAGTGCTTTACGGTTCGTGATTTTCTTCTTGGAAAAGGTTTTAAAGTTGATTATTATCATATAGATAAGGATTTTATGCCTCTTGATATTTCTCAAGATGATGATACCGCAATAGTGTTTGTGAATTATTTTGGCCTTATGTCTATAGAGCACATGTTATCATTGATTGAGGGGTATAAAAATGTTATCATAGACAATGCCCAATCTCTATTCGCAAAACCTATAAATGGAGTCTATAATGTCTATTCTCCCAGAAAGTTTGTAGGCGTTCCTGATGGCTGTTATGTGGTAGGCCCAGATGCTGTAAGGTTTAGTGATGAATATGATCAAGATTTATCTTCTGAGACAGCAGGCTTCTTATTACAAAGAATAGAAGTGGGTTGCAATTCTGCTTATCAATATAGACAATTAAATGAGAAGCGTATAGATATGTCTAATATTTCTAGAATGTCTATTCTTTCTCGTGCTATACTTAAAAATGCTCCTTATGATTATATTAAAAATAAAAGATTTGAGAATTTTAATTTAGCATCTGATTTATATTCTTCTATGAATAAAATCAATCCTCATATATATTTTGATGATAATTGTGTTCCATTTGTTTATCCATTAGTTGTAGAGAAATCTGATATGGTGGATCTTTTAAGTAAAGAGAAGATTTATACCGGACGTTGGTGGAATTATTTGCTTAAGGAAACTGATTCTACATCTTTTGAGTATTATCTATCCTCTTATATGATCCCTATACCGATTGATCAACGTTATGGGAAGAATGAGATTGAATATGTTTATAATATTATTAACAAATATTTAACTAAGTAGTCGTGTTTAAGAATATATTGGTTGTAGCACCTCATGCGGATGATGAAATATTGGGCTGTGGGGCAACTATTTATAAAATGGTACAAGAAGGTCATAATGTGTATGTGCTGATTATGACAAATGCCAGTAAATCTGATCCAAATATTTTTTCCGAAAAAGGTATTCAGCGTGTTAGAACAGAGGCACTGGAGGCTCATCGTTTACTAGGTGTAAAACAGACCTTTTTCTTTGATTTTCCGGCTCCTGCATTAGATCAATATCCAGGTTATATCATGTCTCGTGAAGTTTCAAAATGTATATCCGAAAATCAAATAGATACTGTGTTTATTCCCCATAGAGGAGATATTCATAAAGATCATCGGATGGTCTTTGACAGTGTATTAGTCGCTTGTCGTCCTGTTGGAGATTATACGGTTAAGCGAGTTTATACCTATGAAACGTTATCTGAAACGGAATGGGCTGCTCCTTATGCGGATGATGCTTTTATTCCCACGGTATTCATTCCTTGTAGTCAAGATGGAATAAAAATGAAATTGAGAGCGATGGAGTGTTATCAATCTCAACTAAGGCGGTTCCCTAGTTCTCGTTCTTTAGAGGCTTTGGAAGCTTTGGCGAAATATAGAGGTGCTACAATTAGCGTAGAAAGAGCTGAGGCTTTTATGCTGATCCGAAGTATTTTCTAAAATCACAATAATAATGAATAAACGAATTTATCTTTGCCTTGCTCACATGAGCGGCAAAGAACAAATGTATATCAAAGAAGCCTTTGATACGAACTGGGTCGTGCCTCTAGGTCCGAACGTGAATGGATTTGAGAAAGATTTGGAGGAATTCGTGGGTGAAGGTAAACATGTGGTGGCTCTGTCTGCCGGTACTGCCGCGGTGCATTTGGCGTTGCTTGCCTGTGGCGTGAAGCCGGGGGATGAGGTGCTGGTACAGAGCTTTACCTTCTGTGCTTCCTCGCATCCGATCACTTATTTGGGGGCTACGCCTGTATTCGTGGATTCGGAGGTGGATACTTGGAATATGGATCCTGTGTTGTTGGAAGAGGCTATTAAAGATCGTATCGAGAAGACGGGAAAAACACCGAAAGCGATTGTCCCGGTGGCCTTATATGGGATGCCTTATAAGGTGGATGAGATTATGGCTGTCGCTGATCGGTATGGGATTCCGGTCATAGAGGATGCGGCGGAGGGTTTTGGCTCTCGTTATGATGGACGTATGTTGGGTACGTTTGGAAAATATGGGGTGCTGTCGTTCAATGGGAATAAGATGATTACGACCAGTGGTGGTGGTGCGTTGATTTGTCCGGACGGGGAGGCTAAGCGGGAGATCATGTTCTACGCTACGCAGGCTCGGGAGGCTTATCCGTATTACCAGCATGAGCGGATCGGGTATAATTACCGGATGTCGAATATTTGTGCGGGTATCGGGCGTGGTCAGATGACGGTGGCTGATGCTCATGTAGCTCATCATAAGCATACGTGTGATTTATACCGGGAACTGTTGAAGGATATGAGAGGGATCACCTTGCATGAGAATCCTTCCGGTCGTTTTGATAGTAACTATTGGTTGAATACGATTGTCTTGGATCCTTTATTGAGGGTGAAAGGGCAGGAGGATGCTTATCAAGCAACGGTACAAGGTGCTGTTGGTGGTGCGGGCGGTGTGACTCACGTAGCGGTTAACGCACATACGGATTGCGAGCCGAATGCCAATGTTGAGGCGATGCGTGTGGGACTTGACGCGATGGGTATAGAATCCCGTCCTTTGTGGAAACCGATGCATAAGCAACCTGTCTATAAAGATTGCCCGGCTTATGTGAATGGGGTGAGCGAATCTTTGTTTAAGGTTGGGTTGTGCCTGCCTTCCGGCCCGTATGTAACGGATCGGGATATTGAGTATATCGTTGGAGGTATAAGGGGCTTGATTGAGCGTTGATTTTAACAGCTATTCCATGAGTTAAATTCGTTTTACTGTGTAGGCCTAAGTAGAGGCTAATCATAAAGATTTTATTTTTGTTACGAGGAGGGTGTGTCATTTTGATGCACCTTTTTTTGTGTTTGGTAGAAAGTTGCAAGTTGAACAATGTGGACGCTTTGTTCTTGCCATGTGACTATGTTCGTCGTTATGGAGACGGCAAGGATGCTGAGATAACAAAGCCGTCTCAAACAGCCGCTTAATTGTTAAAGAATAAGAAATCTGAATTTTGTTCAGAAAAACTGGTATGGTTAACCTGTTGATAAATACTGGGTACGCTGTATTGGTGGTTCACGCTTGCAAAAAAAGTAGACTAAATACTGTATTATAATCAATAATGATTATATTTGTTTCTGTAAAAGAAAAAGATTATGGATACAACGGTGAAAATAGCGGATAGTTATATAAATTTATTGTCATCGTTTAGCGATGAGATAAAGTTGCGTGTCATTCGTAAGCTTTCAGAGAGCCTTTTGAGGGGTAAAAAGAAAGAGACATCCATACAAGATTCGTTTGGCGCTTGGGATGATGACAAAAGTGCAGAAGAGATTATTGCTGAAATTAATAAAGCACGTGTTTTGGGAACGCGATCTATTGAATCTTTTGACGAATGAGGCGTTATCTTTTAGATACCAACATATGTATCTTCTATATGAAAGGGAAATTTCATTTAAATGAGAAGATTGATGATAAAATGAAGCGATATTGCTTTATTTCTGAAATTACTATTGCCGAACTTCTATATGGAGCTACTTGCTCAAATCGAAAGGATAAAATGTTGAAAGAGGTAGAGTCTTTTATCTCGCAGTTTACAGTTTTACCAATTTACGGTTCTTTGCTTATGTTCGCTGAACTAAAAAGCACATTGCGATCTCAAGGACTTTTAATAGATGATTTTGATTTGTTGATTGGAGCTTCTGCCGTAGCAAATGATTTGATTTTAGTTACAGAAAATGTAAAGCACCTAGAACGTATTCCTCATCTTAAAATAGAGAATTGGATTGATAGAGCGAAGATTTAATTGATAATCTATTCATTTAATTAAAGTTACTTCATGATAGGAAAGATATAATGGAGCAAGTAGCTATTGCCGCTCGAGAAAGTTCACTTAGAGCGGAGATGGAACTGAAACGAAGAATGCAGGAAGTGAGAGAAAAACTGAAGATATATAGATCGAACGAATCTAAATAGTGATTTGTAATGAAAGAGAAACGCCCTACACTTTGTATTGTTGCTGGTCCTAATGGATCAGGAAAAACTTCTACTACTGAACAATTATAATTATGCCCCCGTCTTTCTTTCCCTTAGGGAGGATGAGAGAGACGGGGGCTTTTTTATGCTTCTAAACATGGAATGATAATTGGCTGGGATTTGGATAATCGCTAACTTGTCGGCGCTGAATCCGTGAAATTCCTTGCAGATTGTAAGCACCTACTAAATCATTCACGTTATGGAAATACATCTTGATAACTATTTGCCGGAATATCCTTCCTTCGTTTCCGGTATTCGCCGTGCTCCCGATCGCGGCTATTCGCTTACGCCCGCTCAAACAGAAACGGCATTGATGAACGCGCTTCGTTACATCCCTGTTGAATTACATGAGAAGCTAGCTCCTGAGTTCATGGAGGAATTATTGACCCGGGGACGGATCTATGGTTATCGTTACCGTCCGCAGGGAGACTTGAAAGCGAAGCCTATCTCTGAATATAAAGGTAAATGTATCGAGGGAAAGGCCTTTCAAGTAATGATCGATAATAACCTTTGCTTTGATATCGCTTTGTACCCTTATGAGTTAGTTACGTATGGCGAGACTGGGCAGGTCTGCCAGAATTGGATGCAATATCGTTTGATTAAGAAGTATTTGGAGGAGCTGACCGAGGAGCAGACCTTGGTGATCGAATCCGGGCATCCTCTGGGATTGTTTCATTCCAAGCCGGATGCCCCACGGGTGATTATCACGAACTCCATGATGGTGGGAATGTTCGATAACCAAAAGGATTGGCATGTCGCCGCCCAGATGGGAGTCGCTAATTATGGACAGATGACGGCCGGAGGTTGGATGTATATTGGCCCGCAAGGTATCGTACACGGTACGTTTAATACATTGTTGAATGCCGGACGTAAGAAATTAGGGATTCCACAAGATAAGGATTTGCGAGGCTATCTGTTTGTATCTTCTGGTTTAGGAGGAATGAGTGGCGCTCAACCTAAAGCCGCCGTGATTGCCGGTGCTGCCAGTATAATCGCCGAGGTAGACGCTTCCCGTATCGAGACACGCCGATGCCAAGGATGGGTCCAGCATGTGACGGATGATATGGGGAAAGCTTTCTCCTTAGCCGACGAGGCGATTCGTAAGAAAGAACCGATCTCTATCGCTTTTCATGGCAATATCGTGGATTTATTGGAATATGCCGATAAACAGGGGCTTTCCATCGACCTTTTGAGTGATCAGACCTCGTGTCATGCGGTCTATGAAGGTGGCTATTGTCCGGTAGGCGTGACGTTTGAGGAACGTACGGAATTATTGGCTCATCACCGGGAAGACTTTTGTGCTTTGGTCGATAAAACGTTGAAGAGACATTTCGAGGTGATCAAGCGTCTGGTTGCCCGGGGTACCTATTTCTTTGACTATGGGAACTCTTTCATGAAAGCGATCTATGATGCCGGTGTACATGAGATTTCCCGTAACGGTGTGGACGAGAAAGGTGGTTTTATATGGCCTTCTTATGTGGAAGATATCATGGGGCCGGAATTATTTGATTATGGGTACGGTCCTTTCCGCTGGGTATGTTTAAGCGGTAAGCCGGAAGATTTGATTCGCACGGATCATGCGGCTATGGCGTGTATCGATCCGACTCGAAGAGGGCAGGATATGGATAATTATAATTGGATACGTGACGCGGAGAAGAACCGTTTGGTGGTGGGTACGCAAGCCCGGATCTTATATCAAGACGCTGAGGGGCGCTTGAAGATCGCCCTTGAGTTTAACCGAATGGTACGTGATGGGGAGGTAGGCCCGATTATGTTGGGACGAGACCATCATGACGTGAGCGGTACGGATTCTCCATTCCGTGAGACCTCTAATATACGGGACGGAAGCAATGTGATGGCTGATATGGCGGTGCAGTGCTTTGCTGGAAATGCCGCCCGGGGTATGAGCTTGGTCGCTCTTCATAATGGTGGAGGGGTTGGTATCGGTAAGGCGATAAACGGAGGTTTTGGTATGGTTCTCGATGGTAGTGAGCGGGTGGACGAGATACTTCGTTCCGCTATGATATGGGACGTGATGGGGGGTGTCGCCCGTCGCTCATGGGCCCGTAACCCGAATGCGATGCGTACGAGCGCTACTTTCAATGAGAATCGTGGCGAACAGTATCATATTACCCTCCCGTATATCCCGGAGAAAGCGTTTATTCATGAAATCGTACAAACATCATTAAATAAAACGGTATGAGTACTTGGAATAAGATTATGGAATGTGTCCCTAACTTCAGTGAAGGACGGGATCTGGAGAAGATAGATAAGATCGTAGCGCCTTTCCGGGCTAAGACGGGTGTTAAACTGTTGGACTATAGTAATGACGAGGATCACAATCGCTTGGTTGTTACCGTGGTAGGGGAGCCAGTCGCTTTAAAACAAGCCGTATTGGAGGCCATTGGAGTTGCCGTTGAGCTGATTGATTTAAACAAGCATAGCGGTCAACATCCTCGAATGGGGGCCGTAGATGTTGTTCCTTTTATACCAATTCGCGGATGTACGATGGAAGAAGCGATCGCCTTGTCTAAGGAAGTAGGGGAGGAAGTGGGCACTCGTTATGCCGTACCTGTCTTCTTATATGAGAAATCAGCTTCCGCCCCTTACCGGGAGAATCTGGCGGCGATCCGTAAAGGAGAGTTTGAGGGGATGGCAGAGAAAATCCATCAACCGGAGTGGAAACCTGATTTTGGTCCGGCCGAAAGACATCCGACAGCCGGTACGGTCGCCATAGGAGCCCGCATGCCTTTGGTCGCCTATAATGTGAACTTAGGAACGAATCAATTGCAGATCGCTACGGATATAGCGAAGAAAATCCGTTTCATCGGCGGAGGTTTACGCTATTGTAAAGCGATGGGGGTTGAGTTGAAGGAACGTGGTATCGTACAGGTCTCTATTAATATGACCGATTATACCCGTACGGCCTTGTACCGGGCCTTCGAGTTAGTTCGTATCGAAGCTCGCAGATATGGTGTTCCGGTGGTGGGGAGCGAGATTATCGGCTTGGTTCCTATGGAGGCGTTGATCGATACGGCCTCTTACTATTTGGGATTAGAGGACTTTTCTATGAATCAAGTATTGGAAGCCCGTATTATGGAATAGCGTATGGAGAATAGCAAGATATTAATCAGGAATGCTGCCCAGATCGTCACTTGCCATGGGGATAAGGCGCGACGGGGAGCGGAGATGTCTGATTTAGGCGTTATCGAGGATGGAGCCGTAGCGATGTCTGATGGGGTTATTACGCATGTAGGACCTACGGAGGAGGTACTTCGAAACATCCATGCGGAGGATTATTTGGAGATTCGGGCGGAGAACCAAGCGGTGTTACCCGGATTTGTAGATAGCCATACGCATTTTATCTTTGGCGGTTACCGGGAGGAGGAGTTCTCTTGGCGATTGCGGGGAGATAGTTATATGTCGATCATGGAGCGTGGTGGAGGTATCGTGAATACGATGAAAGCTACCCGTGAAAGTGATTTCGATACACTATGGGACAGAGGGGAAGAACGTTTGGATGAGTTATTCTCCATGGGTGTTACCACAGTGGAAGGGAAAAGTGGTTATGGTTTGGATTTGCAAACAGAATTAGTTCAGCTTCGTGTCATGTCGGACCTGAATGAGTCTCATCCGATGGATGTCGTATCGACCTTTTTGGGAGCTCATGCTGTTCCTCCTGAATTTGCCGGTCGTACGGACGATTATGTGGATTATATGATCGAGGAAGTTCTTCCTGCCATACGAGCCGAACATACGGTTACGTTTTGTGATGTGTTTTGTGAGAAAGGCGTTTTCTCGTTAGAACAGAGTGAGCGCTTGCTTCGTGCCGCCCGTCATCATCGTTTTAAATTGAAGATGCATGCGGATGAGATCGTTCCTTTCGGAGGGGCGGAACTGGCGGCCTCCTTGAAGTGTGTAAGTGCTGATCATTTGTTACATATATCGGACACAGGCATCAAACGTCTGGCAAGAGCGGGTGTCGTAGCTACCTTACTTCCGCTGACTGCCTTTTCCTTGAATGAGCCGTATGCGCCTGCAAGGAAGATGATAGATGCCGGTTGCGCGGTGGCTTTAGCTTCCGATCTAAATCCGGGAAGTTGTTTCTCCGCCTCGATCCCGATGATGATAGCCTTGGCCTGTATCTATATGAAGATGACCCCTGAAGAAGCGGTAACGGCATTGACCATTAATGGAGCCGCAGCTGTGGGACGTGCCTCCGAGATTGGAAGTATCAGCGTGGGAAAACGTGCGGACGTGATCTTGCTGAAATACCCGTCTTATAAGTTCCTACCTTATCATGTGGGAATGAATCTCGTGGATACCGTAATTAAGGACGGGGAACTTTATATGATGTAAGATAAGAATTGTTGAATCATTTAAATCAAAATACTATGTTAGCAGACTTGACAATTAAAGATTTTTTGGCGGAAACGGCGGGTAGTGCTCCCGTTCCCGGTGGTGGAAGTATATCTGCCTTGAATGGTGCTATAGCGGCAGCTTTGACAGAGATGGTGGCCCATCTGACTGTTGGCAAAAAGAAATATGCGGAAGTGGAAGGACAAATGAAGACGATCGCTACCGAGGCGGCTATGATCCGTGAACGTCTTACTGAATATATCGATAAGGACAGCGAGGCTTATGATCGTGTATTCTCCGCTTTTAAGTTGCCGAAAGAAACGCCTGACGAACAGGTGATCCGTACGAATGCGATACAGAGCGCAACGAAGGAGGCGGCTATTGTTCCGATGAGGGTGGCGGAGGAGATCGGTTCCGTAATGGAGACGATTATCTATGTGGCTCACAAAGGTAATCAGAATGCCGTCACGGATGCTTGCGTGGCGATGATGGCTGCCCGTACTTGTGTATTGGGGGCTTTATTGAATGTCCGAATTAACTTAACGTCCATCCAAGACGAGGTGTTCGTCGGAAAGATGCGGAAGAAAGCGGATGAACTGGAGGCGAACGCTATCCGTGTAGAGCAAAAGTTATTGGATTGGGTGAAGACTAAATTATAGCATATGAGCAATGTCTATTATGTGGGTTCCGAGCCTCTCTCTTTTGAGGGAATCGAACGGATACTTACTCAAAATATGAAGTTGGAGCTTTCACCCGAGGTGAAGGAGCGCATCCAGCGTTGCCGGGATTACTTGGATCATAAGATCGAGCAGCAGGAGGGGCCTTTGTATGGGATTACTACCGGTTTCGGGTCCTTATGCAATAAGAATATCTCTCCGGACGAATTGAGCACCTTGCAAGAGAACTTGGTGAAAAGTCATGCCTGTAGCGTAGGGGATGAGGTAAGTCCGGTGATCGTCCGTTTGATGATGTTATTGAAAGCGCATGCCCTTTCGTTGGGGCATAGTGGCGTACAGGTGATCACCGTACAACGTATTCTGGACTTTTTCAATAATGACGTGCTTCCGATCGTGTATGATCGTGGCTCTTTAGGCGCTTCCGGTGATTTGGCGCCTCTGGCGAATTTGTTCCTGCCTCTGATCGGCGTGGGTGACGTTTATTATAAGGGCCGCAAACGGGAAGCGATCAGCGTATTGGATGAGTTCGCTTGGAAGCCTGTGAAGCTGAAAAGCAAGGAGGGGTTAGCTTTATTGAACGGTACGCAATTTATGAGCGCCAATGGCGTATTCGCCTTGATGCGTGCGTTTAGCCTGTCCAAGAAAGCGGATCTGATCGCCGCTTTATCTTTGGAGGCTTTCGATGGGCGTATCGATCCTTTCATGGATTGTATCCAGCAGATGCGTCCGCATCCCGGACAAATCGAGACCGGGGCCGCTTTTCGACGGCTATTGGAGGGAAGTGAGTTAATCGCCCGGAAAAAGGAACATGTTCAGGACCCGTATTCATTCCGTTGTATCCCTCAAGTGCATGGGGCTACGAAAGACGCTATCAATTATGTGGCGAATGTCCTGCTTACCGAAGTAAATTCCGTGACGGATAATCCGACGATCTTCCCGGAGGAGGATAAGATTATTTCCGGCGGTAATTTCCACGGTCAGCCCTTGGCGATTTCTTATGATTTCTTGGCGATTGCCTTGGCTGAGTTAGGAAATATATCGGAACGTCGTGTCGCTCAATTGATCATGGGTTTGCGGGGATTGCCTGAGTTCTTGGTCGCTAATCCCGGCCTGAACTCCGGTTTCATGATCCCTCAATATGCGGCTGCTAGTATGGTAAGCCAGAATAAGATGTATTGCTATGCGGCGAGCAGCGATTCTATCGTGTCCAGTAATGGGCAAGAGGATCATGTGAGTATGGGAGCGAATGCGGCGACGAAGTTGTTTAAGATCATGGACAACTTGGATCATATCTTGGCGATCGAGTTGATGAACGCCGCACAAGGAATCGAGTTCCGTCGTCCGGCTAGGACTTCCCCGGTATTAGAGAAGTTCTTGAAGGATTACCGGAAAGAGGTGCCATTTATCGACGAGGATATTATCATGTACACGGAAATACATCGTACGGTGGCGTTTATTCGTAGGAAAGACTTTGTATATTAATGAATATCGTTAATAGAGGTTAGAAATCCAGCTGAATCTCCTATTCGGCTGGATTATTTTGTATTTTCGCCGTCAATCTAAACACAATCGATCTACTTTATGCAAAATGTAACAAATCCTACCGTGAAAACACACGTAGTTTGGCTGGATGTCGTACGCTTGATAGCCATGTTTACTGTTGTTTGCTGTCATTGTACAGACCCGTTTAATTTCTATCCCGGAGATTCTCCGATTATTGGGAATATTAAGTTTTGGGGAGCTGCCTATGGGGCTTTTCTTCGTCCTTGTGTACCTCTGTTCGTTATGATTACGGGAGCCTTGTTGCTACCGGTCCGGGAAGAGACTTCTATTTTCTATAAGAAAAGGATATTGCGTGTATTCTGGCCTTTCTTGATTTGGTCTGTTATTTATAATTTATTTCCTTGGTTTACGGGACTGCTTGGTTTGAGGCCGGAACTTATTCTTGATTTCTTCCCTTATTCGGGAGAAGAGGTGACTCGTCAATCGTTGAGTGTGTCTTTAGGCTATATCGCCCAGATACCGTTCAATTTCTCATTGTTGGATGTACATATGTGGTATATCTATTTACTGATAGGTTTATATCTTTATTTGCCGATCTTCTCCGCTTGGGTCGAGAAAGTTTCGGATAAGGCGAAATTATGGTTTCTGGCAGGTTGGGGAGCGACTTTGTTTATTCCTTATTATCGGGAATTCGTATCTCCTTACATTTGGGGTGGATGCTCATGGAATGAATTCAGTATGCTTTATTATTTCGCCGGGTTTAACGGTTACTTGCTATTGGGGCATTATCTGCGGAATCATGATTGGTCGTTAGGAAAGATCGTTGGGATAGGCATTCCTATGTTTGTCGTAGGCTATGCCATTACTTTCTTCGGTTTTCGCTATACGACCGCTTTGCCTGCTTACACGGAGGAACAGTTAGAGTTATTCTTCTATTATTGTTCTCCCAATGTGGTGATGATGACGATTCCTATCTTCTTACTGGCGAAGAAGGTAAATGTTAAGTCGGATACGATTAAGCGAATGTTGGCGAATTTAACCATATGCGGTTTCGGTATCTATATGGTACATTATTTCTTTACGGGACCCAGTGTGCTGTTGGCGAGAGCCTTGAATATCCCTTTGGGTTTACAGATTCCTGCCGCTTCTGTGGTAGCATTCGCTGTATCTTGGCTGATTGTGTTGGGTATCAGAAAGATTTGCGGTAAGAAAGCCAAGTATATTGTGGGCTGAATTTATACGTACGTTCGCATAGGCTGATACGTATATAGGCGTAGGCCCATGCGAGCGTACGTGTAGGACGATACGTATATACGTGCGAGACCACACGTATATACGTATAAATCATCTTTATTTCTTGGTTACAATCACTCGCTCTGTCGGAGCCAGATGCTCGTTGCGATAGTCTATCTGCTTGACTACATTCTCGGCCAATTCTTGGAATGCCTTACCTGTGATCGAGTCCGGGTTCAACGCTACCGGCTTACCTTGATCTCCTCCTTCGCAGATACTTTGTACGATAGGAATCTGTCCCAGTAACGGCACGTTCAGTTCCTCTGCTAGGCGTTTACAACCTTCCTTTCCGAATATATAATATTTGTTTTCCGGTAATTCCGCAGGGGTAAACCAAGCCATATTCTCGATCAATCCTAAAACAGGGACATTAACCTTATCTCCAGTGAACATGCTGATACCCTTACGAGCGTCCGCTAAAGCAACCTCTTGCGGCGTACTTACCACCACGGCTCCGGTTATCGCTAGTGTTTGTACCATTGTCAAATGGATATCACTCGTTCCGGGAGGTAAATCGATTAAGAAATAATCAAGCTCACCCCAGTTGGCGTCGCCGATCAATTGCTTCAATGCGTTGCTAGCCATTGCTCCACGCCATAGGACTGCGTCGTTTTTATTAACGAAAAAGCCGATGGATAACATCTTGACACCATAATTTTCGGCCGGCTTGATCAGTTCCCTGCCCTCTACCTCTTCCATATAAGGGCGAGCCTCTTCTAGGTTGAACATCTTGGGTTGGGACGGCCCGAATATATCGGCATCCAGCAATCCTACCTTATATCCTTGTAAAGCCAATGCGACAGCTAGATTAGCGGCAACGGTACTTTTACCAACTCCTCCTTTACCGGAAGATACGGCGATAATATTTTTTACTTGCGGTAATAATTTATCCGGTTCCGGGCGAGCTAACTGACGGGCTTTTACCGTGATGTTTCCCTTGATATTCACCTCCGGGCTTACATAGGTTAAGATAGCTGTCTCCGCGGCTTTTACTACGGAGCGGATAAACGGATCATTTGGCTTCTCGAATAATAACGAGAAGGTGACATTCATACCATCGATACGAATGTTGTCTTCTACGAGGCCCATGGAAACGATGTCCTTTCCCGTACCCGGGTAACGAACGTTCTTCAACGCCTCAATAATCAGATTCGGATAGATTGTCATATCTGTTGATTTTTTTAAGTCATTCTTTTATTTACCAGAAGCTAAAGCGCTTCGTTTACTGCGATTAAAGCTACGATAAGGATCTAACTCTATTTCTACGTCAGGTTCCACCAATCGTTCCCTTTCTTCACAAACAAACTTGATGTATTTGATGTTTAATCCACGATCCAGCCATTGTAGCTCGTAATAGGTCTTGATGGATAAGATCTCATCCGCCAGATTGGAATGATATAGGTCGTCTGTACTGAACAAGACGGGATAATGGTTCGCTTTTACCATCTCGCACGTATAGGTATACATAAAGTTACTATCCGTTTTTAAATGGATAATACCATCTCCGGAAAGGATTTCCCGATACATTTTCATGAAACGGGTTCCGGTCAGACGCTTATTGACCTTTTTCATTTGAGGGTCAGGAAATGTGATCCAGATCTCGGCTACTTCGCCCGGAGCGAAGAAATAGGAAATCAATTCGATACTGGTACGTAGGAAAGCCACGTTATTCATCCCGGCTTCCAACGATTCTTTCGCTCCGGTCCACATACGTGCTCCCTTGATATCGACACCAATAAAATTCTTATTTGGGAAAAGCTTTCCCAAACCTACGGTATATTCCCCTTTTCCGCATCCCAATTCCAAGACAATAGGGTGATCGTTCTTGAAAAAACGTTCATGCCACTGTCCTTTCATATCAAACCCTTTTTCTTGTAGGGCGGCGAAAGGGTATTGGAATACGTGCGGATAGCCCGCCATATCGTCAAACTTAGCTAATTTATTCTTTCCCATGTCGCGAAGATAATACTTAAAAAAATGCTTTTTACGTTTTTTCTACTGTTTTAGATAGGGGTTTTTATACGTTGGCGAGTCTTTTGAACATATAGGCTGTCAGAAGTTTTATTTGAAAGTGGAGTTGTAACGAATAAAAAAGGATATGTTGAGAGTATTTTTTAGACGCCCGATATTTAAGAATCCGAGGTTTGTCGGATTTGTTTGGTTTGCGACGGCCCTTGTCGCTTGCTTATTGAAATTACCTGTGGGAAGGACTTATAATAACTTTATGATTTATAGGGCTTCCTTTTTCCATGCGTTAGAGTTGAAAGACCTTTATATATATTATCCGAATGAATACCACGACCGGTTTTTATACGGGATCCCTTTTACGGCTATAATAGCGCCTTTCTCCCTCTTCTCTCCTTATATCGGGATGTTGCTATGGTGTCTCGCGAATAGCTTGCTGCTTTATATGGCTATCCGTAAACTCGGATTGGCGGATTGGAAACAGGCGTTTGTCATTTGGGTATGCTTGAATGAGTTATTTACGTGTGTTCTTATGCAGCAATTTAACATAGCCATAGCCGGCATGATTTTATTCTCGTTTATTTTTATTGAGCGGAAACAGGAGTTTTGGGCGGCGCTAATGATTGTCTTGGGTACGATGACTAAGATTTATGGCATTGTCGGTCTTGCTTTCCTGCTATTCTCAAAACGCCGGATCGCCTTTTTGAAAGGACTTATTTTCTGGGGCATAGTCTTGTATGTTCTTCCGATGTTATATACGTCTCCTCAATATGTGGCAAGTCAATACGTGAAATGGTATGAGGTACTTCTCGATAAGAATGTAGAGAATTTATTTACTCCTTATACAAATATCTCTTTGTTGGGGATGGTTCGTAAGATTTCGGGAGTCAATACGTATAGTGATCTCTGGTTGGTTATCCCCGGGCTACTTTTATTTATTGCTCCTTATTTTAGGATAAATCAATATGATAACCGGCGGTTCCGCATGCATTTTCTTTGCTCTACTCTTTTGTTCATAGTTCTTTTTAGCTCCGGAACAGAGAATAGCGGATATTTGGGAGCCATGATAGCCGTCTGCCTTTGGTATATAGGTACGCCTACCCGTAAGACGACTCCTGGCTTGAATACGGTACTATTCGTTTTCTGTTTTATTCTTACATCCCTTTCTCCAACAGATATATTTCCCTGTTATATCCGGAAAACGTATGTTATTCCTTATGCGTTGAAAGCACTACCTTGTGTGTTGATCTGGTTTAAGATCGTATGGGAGCAATTGACATTGGATTTTTCAGAGCCGCTTCATCGGCCGAAGACTCTCCCGGGTAAAGAGGAGGCGATCGACCTTATCTTGCCTTGTTATAACCCACAAGAAGGCTGGGAACGTTTGATGATCGAGAAACATGCGGAATTGGTAAAGATGCTTAAAGGTCGCTCACTTCGTTTTATCGTCGTGAATGACGCTTCGAAGAGAGGATTTACGAAGGATGCGGTGGGACGTCTTCTGGAGGCTCTCCCTGATACGATGATCGTAAGTTATGATACGAATAAGGGAAAAGGAGCCGCTGTTAGGGCTGGCTTGTCTCATTCCACCTCATCCATTACTTTATATACGGATTATGATTTTCCGTATGAGGCGGATTCTATCTGCCGGATGGTAGAATGGTTGGAATCGGGATATGATGTCGTTATCGCCGTGCGGAATCATACTTATTATACCCATTTAAGTACTCGAAGAAAGATTATGAGTTATGCTTCCCGTATATTGAATTTTACGCTTCTAGGATTAACGCATACGGATGCTCAAGGAGGTTTGAAAGGTTTTAACCAGCGGGGAAAATCGTTTTTGGCCTCAACTCAGGTGAATCGCTTTTTATTTGATACGGAGTTTATTTATAAGGCTTCGCAGGAGTCGGATGTACTTATTAAAGACATGCCCGCTGATTTGCGGGATAACGTTCATCTTCCCAATATGCGTCGTGGAGTCCTTGCGGAAGAATTAAAGAACTTATTTTTAATCGCTTGGAGAGGGTAGGAGGATTACAGGGTTGTTAATAACCCTGTTGAAAACGGCTCACCCGATAAATCAGGGGGAAAATTCTTTAATTCTATAGAAAATTTGCACCTTTGTACCATGAACAATCAAGGACTATTAGCATTGGCACAGTTGATTCTGCCATCAGAGATACTTTCAAATTTTGAAGTAGTACGTGTAGAAGAAGAGGCATCCCTTATCCGCATCTATCTTGATGAATCGGTTAAGGCTGAATATAAAGAGAACCCAGAGATTGAATCCAAAGGGTTCTGTGAAGCCGTAACTATACGTGACTTTCCAATCCGCGATAAAGGTGTTGACCTAATTGTCAGAAGACGCAAATGGTATGACAAGCAGAATAACCGATACTTCTCCGACTCTTACGACCTGAAGGCTGAAGAAACCCGCTACTCCAAGGAGTTTGCGGCTTTTTTAAAAGGAGTGTATGGAGACGATTCCTACGACCTCCCGTTCGCTTGACCGCTATTATCACATAAACGGGGATACGTTTGAAAAGCAATACAAGGAAGTGCTCAGCGGCTATCGTGAATGGTCAGAACTCTCACATGCAGAAGACTGGCTTGTCTTTCCAGAGAACATTGGTGAAAGCATCTGCATTGACGAAACGGCTCCAAGCAACGGTGAGCTGTACACTATAGTAAGCAACAGATCTTCACGTGGAGGTAAAGGTACCATCATTGCTATTGTAAAGGGTGTGGCGGCAGATGCTGTCACGGAAGCACTTATGCGCATTGACGAGGACAAGAGACTGTTGGTTAAGGAGATAACAATGGATATGTCGAATTCCATGCGACTTATAGCCAGACGCTGTTTCCCGAATGCAATGCGTACCATAGACCGCTTTCATATACAGAAACTTGCATGTGATGCCTTGCAGGAGATGCGCATCGCGCATAGATGGGATGCCATTCAAGCAGACACGGATGCCAGGGAAGAAGCCAAATGCCTGGGCGAAGCATACACTCCAATTGTGCTTGCAAATGGTGATACCCACAAGCAGTTGTTGGCTCGCAGCAGATATCTGCTTTTTAAATCTGCCGACAAATGGACGGAAAGTCAGAGACAAAGAGCTGAGGTGCTCTTTGAAACGTATCCTGATCTTAAAGAAGCCTATTCGCTTACACATTCCCTAAGAATGATATTTTCCAAGAATACCGTCAAAGATGCAGCAAGACTCTCGCTTGCACGATGGTACAACAAAGTGGACGACTCTGGCTTTAAGAGTTTCAATGTTATTGCCGCCACACTTTACGAGCACTATGATGAAGTCTTGAACTTCTTTGTAAACAGGGCAACTAATGCATTTGCAGAGTCTTTTAATGCTAAAATTAAGGCGTTTAGAGCTGCTTTAAGAGGAGTAACGGATATAAAATTCTTTCTTTTCAGACTTACAAAGCTGTATGCTTAATCCCCCAGGTTTATCGGGTGAGCCTTGAAAACGGCTCACCCGATAAATCAGGGGGAAAATTCTTTAATTCTATAGAAAATTTGCACCTTTGTACCATGAACAATCAAGGACTATTAGCATTGGCACAGTTGATTCTGCCATCAGAGATACTTTCAAATTTTGAAGTAGTACGTGTAGAAGAAGAGGCATCCCTTATCCGCATCTATCTTGATGAATCGGTTAAGGCTGAATATAAAGAGAACCCAGAGATTGAATCCAAAGGGTTCTGTGAAGCCGTAACTATACGTGACTTTCCAATCCGCGATAAAGGTGTTGACCTAATTGTCAGAAGACGCAAATGGTATGACAAGCAGAATAACCGATACTTCTCCGACTCTTACGACCTGAAGGCTGAAGAAACCCGCTACTCCAAGGAGTTTGCGGCTTTTTTAAAAGGAGTGTATGGAGACGATTCCTACGACCTCCCGTTCGCTTGACCGCTATTATCACATAAACGGGGATACGTTTGAAAAGCAATACAAGGAAGTGCTCAGCGGCTATCGTGAATGGTCAGAACTCTCACATGCAGAAGACTGGCTTGTCTTTCCAGAGAACATTGGTGAAAGCATCTGCATTGACGAAACGGCTCCAAGCAACGGTGAGCTGTACACTATAGTAAGCAACAGATCTTCACGTGGAGGTAAAGGTACCATCATTGCTATTGTAAAGGGTGTGGCGGCAGATGCTGTCACGGAAGCACTTATGCGCATTGACGAGGACAAGAGACTGTTGGTTAAGGAGATAACAATGGATATGTCGAATTCCATGCGACTTATAGCCAGACGCTGTTTCCCGAATGCAATGCGTACCATAGACCGCTTTCATATACAGAAACTTGCATGTGATGCCTTGCAGGAGATGCGCATCGCGCATAGATGGGATGCCATTCAAGCAGACACGGATGCCAGGGAAGAAGCCAAATGCCTGGGCGAAGCATACACTCCAATTGTGCTTGCAAATGGTGATACCCACAAGCAGTTGTTGGCTCGCAGCAGATATCTGCTTTTTAAATCTGCCGACAAATGGACGGAAAGTCAGAGACAAAGAGCTGAGGTGCTCTTTGAAACGTATCCTGATCTTAAAGAAGCCTATTCGCTTACACATTCCCTAAGAATGATATTTTCCAAGAATACCGTCAAAGATGCAGCAAGACTCTCGCTTGCACGATGGTACAACAAAGTGGACGACTCTGGCTTTAAGAGTTTCAATGTTATTGCCGCCACACTTTACGAGCACTATGATGAAGTCTTGAACTTCTTTGTAAACAGGGCAACTAATGCATTTGCAGAGTCTTTTAATGCTAAAATTAAGGCGTTTAGAGCTGCTTTAAGAGGAGTAACGGATATAAAATTCTTTCTTTTCAGACTTACAAAGCTGTATGCTTAATCCCCCAGGTTTATCGGGTGAGCCTTGAAAACCCTGTGAATAACGGAAAAAGAACAAAAGAAAAAAGAGATACCTATTAATAGGTATCTCTCTCTTTTTGCTCTTCCTCTTGGACTTGAACCAAGGACCCTCTGATTAACAGTCAGATGCTCTAACCAACTGAGCTAAGGAAGAATCAGTTTTTAACTTTTTAATCTCTATATGAAAACTCTTTTCGCTCTTCTTCTTGGACTTGAACCAAGGACCCTCTGATTAACAGTCAGATGCTCTAACCAACTGAGCTAAAGAAGAATGTTTTTCAGTCTTTCCCGATGTCTTTTCGCTCTTCCTCTTGGACTTGAACCAAGGACCCTCTGATTAACAGTCAGATGCTCTAACCAACTGAGCTAAGGAAGAATTTTTTCGCTCTTTCAAAGGTTATTCCGTAACCCCTTTCTGAAATTGCACTGCAAAAGTACGGGGTATTTTCGAAATATGCAATATCTTTGCGAAAAAAATTACGAAAAAATGAATACAATAGGTTTAGGAAACGCTTTGGTTGACGTTTTATTGAGGCTTGAAAATGATGATGTCCTATCGGAAATCGGGATACAGAAAGGAGCTATGGATATGATTAACAGGGAACAAATGATCGCTATCCGTACAACTTTAGCCGGCTTGCCACGTACGCAAACCCCGGGAGGATCTGTCTGCAACACGATGCGTTCGATGTCTTCTTTAGGGGCGAATTCCGGTTTTATCGGTAAGATCGGGGATGATTCGATCGGCGGATTTTATGAGGATGCGTTGGAAAAAGCGGGTGTCACTTCCTATTTTATCAAGACGGATGGACTTACAGGTAGCTGTACGGTGATGATTTCTCCGGATGGGGAACGTACGATGGGGACTTTCCTTGGCCCGGCCCCGACAATAACCCCGGATGAGATCACCGAGGAGATGCTAAGTAAATATCAATGTATTTATATAGAAGGTTACTTGCTCGTAAACGAGCCGTTGGTTCGTTCTACGATGGAGAAGGCTAAAAAGTTGGGCTTGAAAGTAGCGCTGGATTTGTCGAACTTCAATATCGTGAATGCTTTTAAAGGAATGCTGGAGGATATCATTCCTAAATATGTGGATATTTTGTTCTCTAATGAGAGTGAGGCTGAGGCTTTCACCGGGCAAAAGGCTGCTGAGGCCGTACATACCTTGTCTGAGTTGGTGGAGGTCTCATTGGTCACATTGGGAAAGGAAGGTGCCTTGATCGGTAGTCATGGTCAATTTTATTCTGTCCCGGCTGAGGGGGGCAAGCCTGTTGATACGACTGGCGCCGGTGATAACTTCGCCGCCGGATTCTTATACGGTCAATCCATAGGAGCGTCTTTGGTACAATCCGCACGCATCGGATCGATGTTGGCGGGCTATGTGATCGACGTGGTTGGCCCGGAGATTCCGTATGATAAATGGGAACAAATAAAGTTAAAAGTAAAAGGGATATTGGCTTAGGCGGCGTATTATTCCTTACATTTATGCCGTTAATTAACTAAATATTGTATGTACAGATTGGTTCAACGAAGAGGAATTATAGGTTTATTTTGCTTGCTGTTCGTCGCAAGTAGCGTAGTGCCGGGATGGGCGCAAAAAGATAACCGCTTTGAGGTGAGTAAGAACCTAGACATTTTCAATTCTTTATTGAAAGAAGTAGAGATGTTCTACGTGGATTCAGTGGATGTGGATAAAACCGTTCAGCGGGGAATCGAGGCAATGTTGGCTGGTTTAGATCCTTATACGGAATACTATCCTGAGCAAAAAACGGAGGAATTGAGTCTGATGACGACCGGCGAATACGGAGGTATCGGTTCCTTGATCCGTCAGCGTAACAACGAGGGAGGCGTGATGATTGCCGAGCCTACCGAGGGAATGCCGGCCGATTTAGCGGGTCTGAAGCCGGGCGATCTGATCTTGGCGATCGATACGATCGATGTTTCCAAGGCGACAAACTCCCGGGTCAGCGAGTTGTTGAAAGGAGTTCCCAATACGAAGATGGTTTTGACGATCCAACGTCCGGGCGAGAAGAAACCCCGGAAGTTCGAGATTACCCGTAAGCAGATCACGACACCTCAAGTTACTTACTATGGGATTAAGGATGACAGTATCGGTTATATTTATTTAAAGGCATTTACTATCAAGAGTGCTCAAGAGGTGAAAGAGGCGTTCTTGGACTTAAAGAAAAATCATAATATCAAGTCTTTGGTACTGGATTTGCGCGGTAACGGCGGTGGCGTG
This sequence comes from Parabacteroides sp. KHUB-02, assembly GCF_056640955.1. Lineage (NCBI taxonomy): Bacteria > Pseudomonadati > Bacteroidota > Bacteroidia > Bacteroidales > Tannerellaceae > Parabacteroides > Parabacteroides sp. KHUB-02. The sequence continues at coordinate 4,629,938 of NZ_JBWQEV010000001.1, forward strand.
CTGGAAGGTGCCGTACAAATCGTAGGTATGTTCGTACCGAAAGGCAGCGAGGTGCTTTCAACGAAAGGAAAGATCAAGCAATGGGATCGTACGTACCGAACCTCTACGGAGCCTTTGGATACGGTAATGCCGTTGGCTATATTGATCAATGGAGGTACGGCTTCCGCCGCTGAGATCGTATCGGGATCTTTGCAGGATATGGATCGTGCCGTGTTGGTGGGACAACGTTCGTTTGGTAAGGGGTTGGTGCAAGCTCCTCGTGACCTGCCTTATAATGGGAAAGTGAAAATCACGATGAGTAAATACTATATCCCGAGTGGCCGTTGCATCCAGCAAATCGATTATTCGCACCGGAAAGAGGATGGTAGCGTGGCGGCTATTCCGGATAGCTTGACTTCCGTATTCTATACGTCCAAGAAGCGTCCGGTTCGTGATGGGGGTGGTGTACGTCCGGAGTTTGAGGTGAAGGAGCCGAAAGTGCCTACCATGATGTATTATTTGGCGGCGGATACGGTCTTGTTCGACTTCGTTACGGATTGGGCACAAAAGCATAAGACAATCGCTCCCATCGAGGAATTTACGGTTTCCAATGAGGATTTCGAAGCTTTGAAGCAATACGCCAAGTCCAAGAATTTCACGTATGACCGCCAAAGCGAGAAAGTATTGAAGAACTTGAAAGAAGTGGCTGAGTTCGAGGGGTATCTGGAGGAGGATTCTACTGCGTTCAAGGAATTAGAGGCTAAGCTGACTCCGAATCTGGAAAAAGATTTCGATCGTTTCAAGGATGAGGTGAAACGAGTAATGGCCGCCGAGATCGTAAAACGTTATTATTACCAACGAGGAGAGTTGCAAGAAAGCTTGAAAGATGATCTTGTATTGGAGAAAGCGTTGGAGGTATTGGGCGATCCGGATTTATACAGGCGTACATTGAGCGTGCCGGTTGAGTTGGAAGCGGCCACCAAGGGTACCGAATAGGCGGGTTTTTGCCGATGCCCATTCAAAGGGCCTTATAATGCCCATTCAAGCGAGCTTACGATGCCCATTGTCAGCTCCCTTGAATGGGCATCGTGCTTTTCCCTCTTTCGCCAGTCTGTTTGGGGGCTTTGAAGCGGATATGCAATACGACCAATTCCGAGACGGTTCCCACCCGATAAGGAGGTCCTGCTATACCAATGCCGGAAGATACATAGAATTGCGTAGGTCCTTTCTTATAATATCCGTACGGGCATTCATACACAAGTTTCATCAGCAGGGGATAAGGCCATAACTGCCCGTTATGCGTATGTCCGTGCAGTCCCAAATCCACCCCATTCATATTCATCTCGGCGAACGACCAAGGTTGATGATCCAAAACGATAATCGGTTTGCCGGTATCCACCCCTTCCATTAACGAATGAAGCGATTTTCGTTTCTTATGGATGAAATCATCCCTCCCTATCAAATAAAAAGTTGAGTCCGGTTGGACCACCGAGTCTATTAGTAGCGTACCTCCGGTCTTTTGCAACCAACGATATTTCGCGTTCCGGTTTGCCCGGTATTCATGATTCCCGTAAATGATATATACTCCCAACGGAGCTTTTAATTGTTTTAAATCATCCTCGATGTGGGCGTTTTCTGCGAATCGGGATTCATAATCCATGATATCCCCCGCTAATACCACCATATCCGGATGCTGTGCGTTGCTGAGTGCCACATATTTTTGTACCAAGTCCTTCCCGATAACCTCTCCGATATGTAAGTCGCTCATCATGACAATAGTCAGGCTATCCCGATCCCCCGCGGCTTTGGGCAACGTGATATATACGTTCTTAACAATCGGATTCATTACCGTATGGTATGCGTGAATCATTAAACCGGTAACACCGAATACGATAAGAAAAAACAGGGTTACCTTGGTTTGCTGCCAATGCCCTTTCATCCATTTGGGGAACCATGGCTTGATACGTTGGGAGAGCCTGATCAACTCAAGTACCAAGAGAGATAAAGTGATATAAATGGACGCTATATACCAAGTGTTACAGATGTATTGGATCGTGATTATCACGTTATCAGGTAGTTCATTCCTAAAAATAAATCCGAAAAAATAAAGCGATAGTTCGAGTACGAAAAACAAGATAAAAGGAATCCGGCAACTTTTCTTAGGAGGAAGCGCTTGATATCCTCTCCAGAAAATATACGGATTTAGTAATAGCTGCGCTACGATCGATTGAATAAATACTTTCATCTTTACTCTTTGAATGTAATATTGAACACCACCATCTCGCTGTCCGTCCCGATACGGAAAGGCGGTCCCCACAAAGATAAGCCGGATGAGACATAAATCGTACTATTTCCGATTTTTTTAATCCCGTAACTTAATTCGAACAGATGATCCACGATCCAGTTCATCGGCCATACTTGTCCTCGATGTGTATGTCCGCTAAACTGTAAGTCTACGCCAGCCTCTTCCGTTTTCTCTAAATCGTAGGGTTGATGGTCTAGTAAGATAACAGGTTTGCTTTTATCAAGGTTCGCGGTAAGCTGACCTAAAGTTTTCCGTCCTTTGTTATGCCGGTCGTCCCGTCCTACGAGTTGGATCTGATTGGGCAAGATAGCCACGGAATCCCTTAAAAGTACGATGGGCGTCTGCGCTATGAATTTCTCGCTATCCTCTATGCCACTGATATACTCATGGTTACCCGGTACCATATAAACGCCTAATGGGGCGTAGATCTTGGACAGTTCCTCTTCCATATGCTCGTATCGCAGAGGTGCGACACTGTTGTCTATCAAGTCTCCACCGATAAGAACGATGTCCGGGCGTTGGGCGTTTATCATATCCACATATCCGGCAAGCATTGTCTTGTTGGTAGCGTATCCTAAGTGTATGTCGCTAATGGCTACGACCTTCAGCGGCTGTCCATCGGTATTGGCCGGTTTGTTGATAACCATGTTGATAACTCGTGTATCAGGATGTTGGTAATTATAGTTTCCATATCCTAATAAGCTGAGTGTTAAGAATAATGATAAATAGAATGAGTATTTGAAACGTAGGTGGAAAAGTCGTAAGATATCAAATACCAACAGGGCCAATACCATGTATAAAGTGAACACGAGCCATCCTGTTCCTACTTGAGAAACTGTTTGAGCGAAAGAAGCCGGCATATCTAGGTTCCTGAATAGAAAACTACTGAAGAATGATAAAGCTCCTCCCCAAAAAACAATGGATAACAATACTTTAACTCCGGTAGACTGGCTTTTCAAAGCCTGTTTTCCCTTTAGATAAATATAAATATTCCCTGCAAGATACAGGATTGGAAGTATGATAAAGAACGATAACATTTCTATTAATTTTCCGCGAAGATAATGAAAACTCTTTATGCGGCAAATGGTATGATTTGCGAAAGACTTTTTCTGCTCGATTTTCACCGCATTATGTCCTCTAATTGTAGTGACGTAGCGTGCTGCGTCTCTACGTGGATGTAAATACAGGGCAAGTAAGGATGCGTTGTATTCCAAGACAAATTCCAGACATTAAGCATGCGAATGACATTGGTGTATAATGTGTTGATAATTAGTGTGTTTAAAACATGGCTATCTTTCTTTCAAAACACGTACGTGTTTCCGGGAAAAGTCGTACGTGTTTTTCAAAAAAGTCGTACGTGTTTTTCCCGAATCATGCGATAGGGAACAAGAGCATATAAAGAAATCTACAATAAGCCTCCCTTAATTGCGATGAGGGGAATAGGTCTTTTTTTGTAATATATAGCCAACTCCTTTTACGGCATCTATTGAAAGCGTGGTATCCCTTTCCAATAACTTACGTAAACGTGAGATACTATTATTCAAGCTGTCATGAGCTTCTTTCCCTTCCCAAATTTCTTGGAAAAGCTTTTCTCTGCTTACTGGTTGATTCAATGGTTCGGATAGCTGATAGAGTAACTTGAAATCTTTGGGGCTTAATACCTTTAACAGCTCTTGTTTATAGAATAATTGATGTGTGGAAAGTTCCAGCTGATAATCTCCAATAGATATGATATATGTCTTGAATACCGCTTAACGTGTTGGCGTAACAAACCTTGTATCCTTTGCTGGGAAACTCATTTATAGGCTCTACCGCTAAAAATGTTTTTTGGATATTTCTGCTGTCTCAAATCGAAGAGTCTATTTATAACAAGACTTTCTTTTACGGTGAAAACAACCTTGATCAAGTTATTATTGGGTTACTATAATCCGGTAGAAGGCGATATCCGAGTGGGTGGAGATGATTTGTGATCTTTCAGCCTTTTATGGTCGCGTGACCAATGTGGCGCAGTGATGCAAGACGGTTATCTGTTCTCAGAATCGATCGCACGCAATATCGCCGTGGATGACGGTGAGATTGATAGATCTCGCTTGTTATTGGCAGCCCGTATCGCTAATATAGAGGGATTTATCGAGCGTTTACCCTCTTTCCTGATTCGCTGGGGGAATACGATTTTGGTGGTGATCTTTGCGTTGCTGGCTTTGATCTTCGCTTGGAGCGTGTGTTTTTAATGTGACTACTAGCATGCCCCATAAGGAGTAGTGGCGTAAGCCTACGGCAGTAGTGGTGTTGGTTTATGGGACTACTGCCGTGAGGCGATGGGGGTACCCCTGTTATTTAGCGTAACCCACGGGATGATTAATCATCGGGATTTGGGAGTCGGATAGCTTCAACACTTTTTTCAAAGCATCAGCCTCCATGCTACCTCGGGGAACTGTTACCAAGCCGCATCCGGAACAGAACAAGGCGATATTCTGAGAGACTAGCCCGGCATCTAACGCTCCAAAACGCTCTCGTAATTGCGGTGTACCTACATTGCCGAATTTGGAAACATCAGAAACCATCAATAGACAAGCGGGAGCTGAGTTCACGGAGGTTTGCTTTCCTCCGATCAGTGGACGGTGGTCACCTTCCGCTACCGGGTTCAGTTGATGGGCTTTCGGATCATACAGATAAGCACCCTCTTCCATCAATACGTAAACATCCACGTCTTGTTTGTCCAAGGCAGAGGCGGCGGTACGTTTCCCGTCCTTGCGATTGATCCCAATGGCGGCCCACATCAAATCGGAAAGATCTTGTTGGCTGAGTTTCTTGTTGGCGAACTCACGCTCGGAATGACGATCTGCCAAGGCTTTCATCACCGAAGCGCCTCGGGTCTTGTCGGGAGCGTTCAACTTAATGGCTTTTAAACTTTGGGCTTGCAGACTCGTCAAACCCAACATCAAAGTGGCTAATACACAAAAGATAGTTCTCATGACATTGTATTTTAAAGAATTACGAATGCAAAAATAACAATATATTCGTTTTCTCAAAGATTCCTAGGATTATTGTGCAACCTGTTTTACTTGATGTCCGTCTATATATGAAAAAATACTCTTTTTTCAGACTTCTTTAGAAGAAAAAGGAAATATGAACATTATTAATGACTTTATTTGTACGATGAAATCGTAAATAGTGTAATTTGCAGTAAAATGTATTATTTTTATAGTGATAGATGAACGTATGAAAGAGAAATTATTTACCTTATTTTGGGTACTGTTCCTTGCGCTTCCTCTGTATGCGCAGGCTGATAAAACCGGTTCCTATTCAATTAAGGGACAGGTGTTAGACTCGCTGAGTAACGAGTCCGTACCCTATGCGACGTTGAGAATTGCTTTTGCGAAGACCCCCGAGAAACCGGTCAAGCTTTTAGCGTGTGATGTGGATGGTAAGTTTCAGGCGCCATTGAGTAGCGCCGGCAAATATATCATCTCTATGCAATCTATAGGAAAAACTCCTGCTGAGAAAATATTTACGATCTCGGATAAACAGAGGAACTTGGATTTGGGTAAGTTATATATGCAGGAGGATAACCAGCGGCTGGGGGAAGTGACGGTTACGGCGCAGAAACCTTTGGTGAAGGCTGAGATTGATAAACTTACCTATAGCTTGGAAGATGACCCCGAGGCACAGACCAACAATACGTTGGATATGTTGCGCAAAGTGCCGATGGTAACCGTGGATGGAGATGACCAAATCCAATTGAAAGGTTCCACGAACTTCAAGATTTACATGAATGGTAAACCCTCTAACCTGTTGAGTAATAATCCTGCTGAGGTATTAAAGAGTATGCCGGCCAATTCCGTGAAAAACATAGAGGTGATCACAGACCCGGGCGCTAAATATGATGCCGAGGGTATCGGTGGTATTATTAATATCATTACAACGAAAAATGCTTTACAAGGATATACTGGTACGGTTCGTGTGAACGGTAGTTCGTTGGGGCGTGTAGGCGGTGGTGGTTATGTATCTCTAAAAGCCGGAAAATTAGGACTTACCGCCAACTATAACTATAATCGGGAGCGGGACCCATGGAATGACGCTAACTCCGTACGGGAAGATTTGCAAAATGACGGGGAACACTTCTTGACACAAAATGGACGTAGAAAGAGCCGTGGACCGTTCCAATTCGGTTATTTGGAGGGAAGTTATGAGATCGACTCTTTGAATCTATTGACCGTTGGCGCGAACTTATTCCGTGGCGAGATGAAAAGTTTCTCGGAGTATAACGTGAATATGCAGGATATCAATCATAATCCGGTCTACAGTTATAACCGTAACTCGGAAACGACAGAGACATTTGGTTCTACGGACGTGAACGTGGATTACCAGCACTCTACCCATAAGAAAGATGAGTTGCTGACGGTCTCTTACCGTTTCAGCCATTCTCCGAATGATAGTAAGGATTATACGGAATTAGAGAATGTCGTGAATTACAATCCTTGGCTCGGCTATCCGCAAAATAATATCAATAAGGCTTCTACGAATGAGCACACCGGACAGGTGGATTATACGACTCCTACATGGAAGGACCAGACCTTGGAGGTTGGCGCGAAATACATATTCCGCCAGAGCCGGAGTAATACAGATCGTACCGCTTTCAACGATTCGCTGAATATATGGGAAGATGTTACTTCCAAGGATAGCCATTTCCGTCATACCCAACATATCTATTCCGCTTATCTGGGCTATTCGATGAAGTTTGATAAGTTTGGCGTGAAAGCGGGTGTCCGTGCGGAAGGAACTTCTTTGGATGTGAAATACGAGATGGCTCCCGATATGAATTTTGACACCCATTATTTCGACGTGGTGCCAAACGCTACGATCTCTTATCAACTGAGCATGGCGCAACAGCTTCGCTTGGGATATAATATGCGTATCCAGCGTCCGGGTATCTGGTATTTGAATCCTTATGTAAACAATGCGGATCCGCAGAATATATCCTTCGGTAACCCGAATCTGGACTCTGAGAAAAGTAATAATATTAACTTGAACTATAGTATGTTCGCCCAGAAATTCAGCATTAATGCGAGCGCTACTTATACGTTCGTGAATAATTCGATCGAGCAATATACCTTTATCGATCCGAAGAACCCGGGTATTTTCCAGACTACTTATGGTAATATAGGAAAGAAACAATCTACGGGCTTGTTCGTATACGCAAATTGGAACCCGGTTCCTTTGTTCCGTATTTATATGAATGGAGGTGTGGATTATACGGATTTGAAGAGCGATATGAATGATATGGCGAACAGTGGTTTCAGCGGTCGTATATTCGCCGGTACGCAGTTTAATTTCCCGATGGATTTTCGCTTGAACTTGCATGGAGGATATTTCTCTCCTTGGATTCAGTTGCAGGGTAAACGTTCTCCATTCTATTTTACGGGAATCTCCGTAAATAAGGATTTCTTGAAGAAAAAGCTTTCGGTTCAGTTGTCTTTCCAGAACCCGTTCTGGAAACGAATGAAGATGGAAAACACTTCTTCAGACGATACGTTCTTCCGCCGTGAGACCAATTACCGTACGATGCGCATGTTACAAGTTAGCGTATCCTATCGTTTCGGTACCTTGAAAGATGCTATCAAGAAAGTAAAACGCGGTATCAATAACGATGATGTGAAGAGCGGCGGCTCTGGCGGCGGCGAGCAGCAGATGTAAGTACAGGATTGAACACGGAACACACAGCGATACACTGAGGTATATAGTATCAGTCCGTGTGTTTCGTGTATTCCGTGTTCAATATAATAATTAAACCTTTTCTTTTGCCATCTTCTATATACTTTCTATCTTTACGATCTGAAAAACAGTTGGAGAATGAAGAATAGACTATTTGTTAACAATAATACTATTATACTATTCCTTTTTATTATAGGAAGTATCCTATTCATAGAGTTGAATTTTCGGTATTGGTATCGTTTTCTGGAGCAGTATATGATGTTTCAGACTACCGGTAGTTATTTCCAAGACCGATTGGTCGAACCGGGTGGATTGAATGAATATGTGACTGAGTTCTTATCGCTTGCGTTTATCCATCCTTATGGAGCTTCGGTAGTGATCGCTTTATTATTAGGACTGATCTCCGGTTGTTTTTTCCTTTACTTAAAAGCTTGTGGGGTGCGTGCCTCTATGTTGGCGGCTATTCTTCCCTCTTTTTTAATTTGGATCTATCCGCAAGAGTCAATCGCCTTGTTGACGATGCTCGCTTTCGTGCAGGTTCTTGCGTATTTGTATACTTCAATCAAGATTGATTGGCTTCGTTATCTCTTTGGCTTCTTGTTTTTGGGGGGCTCTTATTTTTTTGCGGCACCCGCTAATTTATTGTTGGCCTTATTGATTGCGGTTTATGAGTGTTGTGCTAAAGAGGATAAGGCTCGTTTTGGAGTAGCCATTATCGCTATCGCTTGGGGAGGTTTGCTACCGTTGATCGCCATGCGTACGGTTTATATTCTTCCGATGCGAGAAGCGTTCTTCAGCAAACATCTATGCCATCCCGAATATCCGATACCTAATTCTTTAGGATATATCGGGCTTTCATATCCTTTGATCGTTTTAATTCTTTATTATGTAAGGAACCGGGTTTTTATCTGTAAGGAATCTTGGAAGCGAATCGTTTCTTACGCTTTCCTTCTGATAGCGATGACTTATGGGATTCTCTATAAGAAAGACCCGATGGAGCAGGCCTATCGGTACGATTACTATGCACGGCAGGGAGAATGGCAAGAGATCGTCTCACATGCTCGTGCGCATTCGGTCCGGGATATGGATGCCCTGATTTATTTGAATCTGGCTTTATCACATACGGGACGATTTTCTGACGATTTGATGCGTTTCCCTCAGATCGGGGTGGAGGGCTTTATCCCGCACGATCCGAAAAGCCGGATGGGATTGATCGAGGCGAGCGAGGTAGCTTGGCAAGTAGGGCAGGTAAACGCAGCGCAACGTTTCGCCTTTGTGGGTGTATTAAGTTCGCAACGTTGCGTGCAGCCTCGTTTGATGAAGCGTTTGGTGGAGACTTATCTGGTAACCGGCGAATACCGTGCCGCCGAGAAATATATTAAGATCCTTGAATCGACTCCCCACTACAGGGATTGGGCAAAAGCGCAGCGCCCGTTGCTCGACTCCGTGGTTTGTGCCTCTACCGATTGGATAAAGGCGAAGCGGGCGGTACTTCCGGTAACGGATAATCCCTTAGACTTGACCTTGACATTTCCCAATGCGCTGGCTTTCTTGATCGACGATCATGCCGATAATCGTCCGGCTTTTGAGTATGGAATGGGATACTTGTTGGTTTATAAAGACTTGATGACATTTATGCATTATATGGAATTGATGAAAGAGCGAGGCGAGTCATTTCCCGTTCTCTATCAGGAGGCTATATGCCTGTTTTTCGCTGCCGTGCAGAAAGACCCGGAGGCGTTCAAAAGCTATCCGATCAGTCCGGAGGTACAAAACCGCTTTCTGCAATTTATGAAAGTGGCTCGAGGCATGCCTCCTGCCGCCTTGAAAGCGCAGTTTGGCGATACCTATTATTATTACGCTCAATTTACCCCGACTCCTAAACGACAATAATTATGATGGATAATACGAGGAAACGAAAGATCGTCCGAAACTTTGTGATCGGATATTTACTATTGCAAGTTCTGGTTATTGTACTATACTTGGGTTTTTGGGCGGTACATCCGGGTGGCTTTGTTGTAGCCGAGAACGAACGCATGTCTCCCCCGCCGATGTTCCCGGATTACCAAGGGGTTACTATACCTTATAATATAGCCCCATTGAATTTCCGTATTGACGTGCCCGCTGAAAAATGCTATGCGAAGATCGAGGGTAGCGAGCAAGGGGTGTTTGAGTATTACGGAACGAATACGATCTGTTTTAAGTCCAAGGATTGGGAACGGCTTACCCGTGCGAATAAGGGTAAGGCCTTTTTTGTAACGATCGCGACGAAAGAGGGAGACGAATGGACTAAATGGGCACCATTCTCTGTCTATATCAGTGATCAAGCGATCGACTCTCATTTAGTATACCGTTTGATAGAGCCGGGATACGAGAAATGGCATATTGTGGGTATTTATCAGCGGAATTTGGAGTCGTTTGACGAACAGCCGATTATCCGTAACGATATGACTGGCTATAATTGTATGAACTGCCATTCTTTTTGTATGGGAGATCCGGGGCAGATGATGTTCCATATGCGTGCGGCGAATGGGGGAACTTATATTGTCCAAGACAAGAAAATCAGTAAATTGAATACGAAAACGAAGGAGACGATCAGTAATATGACGTATCCTTTCTGGCATCCTTCCGGGTGCTATATCACCACATCGGTAAATGATATCAAACAGTTTTTCCATTCCGTGAAAGAGAAAAAGATGGAAGTGTTCGACTTGGAGTCCGATGTGGTGGTGTATGACGTGAAAAACAAAGAAATCCTTTCGAAAGCCTCATTGATCACAAAAGATGCATTCGAGACTTTCCCTGCGTTCTCTCCGGATGGTAAATGGCTTTATTTCTGTACGGCCCCGGCCCAGAAGATGCCGGAGAATTATGATAAGGTACGTTATAATCTCTGTCGTGTTGCGTTTGATCCGGATCGTGGCGAGATCAGCTTCCCGATCGATACGTTGGTACATGCGGATAGCTTGAGCTATACATTTCCCCGTATCTCTCCCGATGGACGTTTCCTGATGTACACGGAAACCGCTTATGGGCAGTTCCCTATTTGGCACCCGGATGCGGAGATCCGGATGATGGATTTGGAGAATCGGACAGCGATGGATATGTCTGCGTTGAATAGCCCGGATACAGATAGCTATCATTCTTGGAGTAGTAATAGTGATTGGGTCGTATTTAGTAGCCGCCGGGATAACGGTTTATATACTTTACCTTATATTTGTCATATAGGGAAAGACGGTAAGCCTTCGAAACCGTTCTTATTGCCTCAAGAAGATCCGGATAAGTATGACTATCAGTTGTATTCCTACAATATTCCGGAATTGACGAAAGGTGCCGTAGAGGTCAGCCCCTATGAGATCCAGCAAGTAGCCGAGAAAAATAAACCGGAGCAGGTTCGGTTTAAATGACCGGATCTATTTATATTCGCGTATAAATAAGAGATAAGATGACAAAAGATATTATAGCCGAATCTGTACAAAACGATTTACGGTATTTGCAATTGTTGGCACGGAGTTTCCCGACGATTGCGGATGCCAGTACGGAGATCATTAATCTGGAGGCGATCTTGAACCTACCGAAGGGTACGGAGCACTTCTTGAGTGATTTGCATGGCGAGGATCAAGCCTTTAGCCATGTGCTGAGAAACGCTTCCGGTGCCGTAAAGCGCAAGGTGAACGAGATTTTCAGTAATACGCTCCGGGAATCCGAGAAGAAGGAGCTTTGTTCCTTGATTTATTATCCGGAGGATAAGCTGGAACTGATCAAGAGCCAAGAGCAAGATCTGGAAGATTGGTATCAAGTTACCTTGAATCAATTGGTACGTGTTTGCCGGAACGTGTCCTCCAAATACACCCGTTCGAAAGTACGTAAGGCTTTACCCAAGGAGTTCTCCTATATTATTCAGGAGTTATTGCACGAGTCTTCCGTAGAGCCGAATAAATCCGCTTATGTGGATCAGATTATTTGTACGATCATCTCCACGGGACGTGCGGACGATTTCATTATCGCTATGTGTAACTTGATCCAACGGTTGACAATCGACCTGTTACATATCATCGGCGATATTTACGATCGGGGTCCGGGCGCTCATCTGATCATGGATATCCTTTGCGATTACCATAATTTCGATGTTCAATGGGGTAATCATGATATCTTGTGGATGGGAGCCGCTTCCGGTAATTTGGTAAGTATCGCCAACGTGATTCGTATGTGTTTACGCTTTGGTAATATGGCTACCTTAGAAGATGGATATGGTATCAATCTTTTGCCGTTGGCCACTTTCGCGATGGAGGCGTATGGGGATGATCCTTGCGCGTTATTCATGCCGAAAACAAAGTTCGCCGATAATGCAATGGATGAGAAGACCACCCGTTTGATCGCCCAGATGCACAAGGCGATCACCATCATCCAGTTCAAGCTGGAGGGTGAGATCATCCGCCGTCGTCCGGAGTTTGAGATGGATGACCGGATGTTGTTGCACCATATCGATCTGAAGCGGGGAGTGGTTCATATCGATGGAAAGGATTATACGCTTAAAGATACTAACTGGCCTACTTTAGACCCGAAAGATCCGTATCGTCTTTCTATTGAGGAAGAGGATTTGATCCGAAAGATATTGCATTCTTTTGAGAGCAGCGAGAAGATGAAAAAGCATATGCGTTGTTTCTTCCGGCATGGGGGAATGTATCAGGTTTGTAATTCCAATTTACTGTTTCATGCCTCTATCCCGATGAATCCGGATGGTACATTTAAGTCAGTACGTATCTTGGGGCAGGATTATAAGGGCCGTGCTTTGTTGGACCGTGTAGACCAACTGATCCGTACGGCTTATTTCAAGACCGGGGAACAGGAAGAAGTGGAATATGCGCATGATTATATCTGGTATCTTTGGGGCGGCAAGGACTCCCCGTTATTCGATAAAAGCAAGATGGCTACTTTCGAGCGTGCCTTTATCGAAGAGGCCGAGACTCATAAGGAGGAAAAAGGCGCTTATTATACGTTACGAGAGCAAGAGGAAATTTGTGATAAGATATTGGATGAGTTTGGGGTGACCGGTATGCATCGGCATATCATCAACGGACATGTCCCTGTCCGTTCCAATCAAGGTGAGAATCCCATTAAGGCGAATGGCAAGATGTTGGTAATCGATGGCGGTTTCTCCCGTCCGTATCATTTGGAAACCGGTATCGCGGGCTATACATTAGTATATCACTCCCGTGGTTTCCAGCTTGTGCAACACGAACCCTTCGAATCCCGGGCGAAAGCGATCGAGGAAGGCTTGGATATCAAATCCACTACGATCGTGGTAGAATTAAGCTCCCATCGCCAGATGGTGAAAGATACGGATAAGGGTGCGGATCTTCAAAGCCAGATCAAGGATCTAGGGAAATTGCTTTACGCCTATCGGAATGGGTTGATAAAGGAGAAGGAGAGGATGGAGAGATGAAATCATTTATTTAAAGATAAATTACAAATAGGGCTAGAAGAAACCCTAGAGTCTCATCTAGCCCTTGGAAAAGATCGTGCTAGAAAGCGGGATATCCCGGGTTCTGAACTAATTTATCGTTACTTTGCCAGGCTTTGTATGGAATCGGGAACAACTTACGGTATTCGGGAGTGGTTTCCGGACGTAAGTAACCTGGTGCGCTAAATTTGCCAAAACGGATCATGTCTTGACGGCTAACCATTTCCCATGCCAACTCGTACTTGCGTTCTTGATAAATTTTATCAAGATCAACAGTTTCATAGTTGTGATTGGAGTCTCCATATGCACGCTCACGTATTGCGTTGACCAATCGTGTTGCTTCGGGAATGTCTTTACCCATACGTACCAAAGCCTCGGCTTTCATCAAGTATACATCTGCTAAACGGAAGATATGGTAATCGTTTTCCATATCAGTATTATTCATACCGGCCTCAAATGTCCATTTGTTACAACGAGCACCTTCCTCTTGTTGAACTTCGCCCCAAATACCATCGTATTTCTCGACACTCATCATATTGAAATCAATGGTATGGATCAAGTCTCTTCCGTGATCGGTAACTAATACTTTTCCTGTTGCAGGATCAATCATCGGGCCAATCAAGAAAGAACCTTCATAACGGGGATCTTTCGCATCAAATTCTTTCACATAATCCGGTTGAGCGGACATACCATTCCAAGTTCCCTTCGTGAAACCTAAAGCAATAGGATCTTTGTAATGCAACGTACGGTTATGAATGTAATTACCTCCAATAGTCTTACTAAAAGGTATTGCGAAAATAGCTTCTGCGGAAACTTGGTTGTTTACTCCAAAGTTTGTCTTCCAGTCCGGCTCAAGGATATAACCTAGCGACATGACTTTCTCGCAGGCTTCGGCAGCCTCGTTCCACATGGATTGGCCAATCCATTCCTGTGCGTTCAAATACATTTTTGCCAGCAGTGTATAAGCCGCTCCCTGTGTGAATTTGCCGTAGGTGGCAGCGGTTGTTTCAGCGGGAAGATTATCCTTAATCTCGCTCAATTCGGATAAAACGAATTTGAAAAGATCTGCACGCGAAGTTATGCCAGGAGTCTCTGTTGTTCCAAAGTCGGTTGCTAAAGGAGCATTTCCGAAAAGGTCAATCAATAAGTATACCCAGAATGCACGAACACCACGGATTTCACTGAACGTTTTTTGTTTTAGTTCATCGCTCATAGCCGTGTTCAACTCAACTAAATGATACACCATATTACAAGTGGCTATACCATCCATACATTCATTCCAGCTGTTGTTGATGAGATTGTTCATGACTGTCCAATTACGGCGTTGCATTTCCATGTGATAACCACCGTCCCACCAATCTCCACCAATTCTAGTTGGAGAGATCGCCATATCGGAAGATTCTTCCATTAGGCAGAAGAAATCACCAGGCCATATACCTTTAAGTTCGCTGTAAACTGGAGCGATGATCGAGTTTATTTGCGCTTGAGTCTCTCCGAATTTGTCGGAAGGTATAGTGTCGTATACAGTCTCATCCAAGTCTGTACAGGCAGGAGTGCCGCAAACTAGTGCCGCTCCTAGTAACCATTTTGATATAATTGTACTTTTCATTCTTTTTTAATTTAAATATTAGAAAGTAAGGTTTACGCCAAACGTGAATGTTCTGGCTTTCGGGTAGAACTCGCGATCCTCAACACCCGGTGCCAAACCGTCGTTTCTACCCATATTTGTCTCAGGATCTAAGCCCTTGTAACCTGTGATCACGAACAAGTTCTGACCGGTCACATAAATACGAGCCTTGTCTAGCCAATTCAGTTTTTTCGTATTGAACGTATATCCTAAAGTGACATTGTCTAATCTTACGAAAGAAGCATTTTCGATATATAGAGAGCAATACTTTGGAACTTCTTTCAATTGATAAGTCAATGGGTCATCCAAAGCGTTAGATCCGATCAAGTAACCCGGTTGTGCGTATGCCATACGTACGTGATTCAATACGTCATTGCCGATACTTCCACGGAAGAAGAATGAAAAGTCAATTGCCTTATAACGGAAAGAGTTCGTCCAGCCGAAGATCAAGTCGGGCTGTGCGTCGCCGATATAGTCGCGGTCATCCTCTGAGATTTGCCCGTCCCCCGTTTTATCATATAATATATATTTACCGTCAGCGTCAATGCCATCGCATCTCCATCCGTAGAATTGACCGATAGGACGGCCTTCCTCTACAACATGAGTAGTACCTCCGGAACTACCGCGTATCCATGCGTCTCCAGCATAGATACGAGTCGTGGTAAAATTATCGTTTGATAAACTTGTAACTTCATTTTTGTTGTGAGACATATTCAAGGTCGTATTCCAAGAGAAGTCTTTTGTACGTATAGCGTCGAGGTTCAATAATACCTCGATACCTGTATTTTTCATATCACCCACATTTGCCATCATCTCACGGTATAGGTATGGAGGTGAAGGGACTGTGTAAGTATAAAGCATGTCTTTCGTCCGTTTGTCATACCATTCAACTGTACCACCCAGACGGCCATTGAATAATTGAAAATCCAAACCGATGTTAAGCATAGAAGTCTGCTCCCATTTCAAATCGGGGTTGGCGTTTTGGTCGATTTTATAACCTGTCAACCAGCTACCAGAATCATAATATTTGTCACTGGCACCATAAAGCTCCAAAGTCTTATAAGGTTTCAAGCCATCTTGATTACCTGTCACACCCCAACCGGCACGTAATTTCAAGTCATTGATCCAATCAATATCTTGCATGAACGCTTCTTGGGAGATACCCCAAGCGGCGGATACGGACGGGAAAATGCCCCATTTGTGATTGGTTCCGAACTTAGAGGATCCATCGCGGCGTACGGTCGCTGTAATCATATAGCGTTCTGCGTAACTATAATGAGCACGGGCGAACATAGAGATTAGGCGATACTCATTCTTTTGTGAAGTTACATCGTCCGGACGCAAGTCTTGACCGGCCTGCAACTTATTAGCTCCAAGCATATCCGTCGTGAAGTTTCGGTTAGCCGCTGTAAATTCAGAGAACATGTTCTCTTCCCAAGAATAACCTAGCAAACCATTTACTTTGTGGACATCGTTGAATGTTTTGTCATAGTTCAAAGTCCACTCCATCATGTCCTTGTCATATGTCTGGCTTCTTTTATAGGCATATCCACCATCATCACGACCTGCATCGGTAGTAGAGTCATAGTATTGTGAGTACTCGTTTAATCTACGGCTCTTATATAAGCTTGCTTTGATATCCAATCCATCGATGATGGTGAATTGCAAATCGCCTACTCCGTAGTAGCTGTTTGTTTTATTCTCGCGTGTGTTTGCCTCGATGTTATGGACTGGGTTACCTAAATCGTAGCCCACGTTCTCATACCAACTTCCGTCCGACATCTTGACAGGGAATACCGGTAACATATTGTACGCAAGTACAAAATTGTATCCGTAAGTAGGATTATAATCTAAAATAGTGGCTGCACCTGTCAAGCCAATACGAAGACGGTCGTTGATTGCGCGTTGTTGGAACTGGAAGCGGAAATTGAAGCGTTCCATTTCGTTGTCGCGAATGACACCTGAATTTTTCAGATAGTTCACAGATGCACGGTAGTTGCTTTTGGAGGAACCACCGGACAAAGACAATGAATGGTTTTGAGAAAAGCCTGTGCGAGAAATCTCATCGAACCAGTCTGTGCTCGCTCCATATTGGTCGAATTGCTTTGCTTGTTCAGACTGTCCTACGGAAGCGGCATAAGAACGCCACTTGTCGGCTGTTAATAAATCAGGCTTGTTTGCCAATGAGGAAAGAGCGACATAGCCATCGTAGTTTACCTGTGTTTTTGAGCCAGATCCTCTTTTTGTCGTGATCAAGATTACACCTCCTGCGGAACGAGAACCGTAGATTGCGGCGGAAGAGGCATCTTTCAATACTGAGATAGACTCGATATCAGAAGGAGCTACCGTTGACATATCTCCTCCGGGAATTCCATCGATCACGATCATCGGACCTTGGTCATTTTGCAAGGTGGAAGTACCGCGCAAACGAATTTGTGGGCTTGAAGATACATCACCGGAACCTGAAGCGATATTCAAACCTGCTACCTTTCCTTGCAACAGATCGGATGCTTCTCTTGTGACACCTTGGTTAAAGTCTTTTTCTGTGATGTTGGCTACGGATCCTGTAATTTCTTTACGGGTTTGTGTACCATAACCGATCGCTACGACCTCGCCCAAGTTTACTACGGATGGAGATAGCTTGATCTCTACCGTGCTACGTCCTTTAACACTCTCTTCGATCGTGTTATAACCAATAAAGGATGCTTGAAGAACAGCCTTTTTTAAATCATTTACGGTAAGGCTGTAGTTACCGTCCATGTCAGTGATAGTACCATTGGTAGTTCCCTTTTCTACGATGTTCGCACCGATGATGGGTTCACCAAGTTCATCTAGTACCATGGTTTAGAATCATGCTACGTATACTCTGTTAATATCAAACATATTCAATATTTTTCCGTAATAAGAAATCAAGCATGGTAGCATCTAGGTATATCAGGTACCATATGAGTATTACACAATAGAGTGAAATAAATCAATCATCAAAACAAAGTATGGATGGTTTTATGTAATGTTTTTTTACATTATCATGGTTTAATTTAAAAAAGTTATTATATTTGCCTCGAAAATTCTCAATTGTGTTTGTGAATTCAATGATTGTTAACCTAAAAATTAAGTAATTATGCAACGAAAGAAAACATTTGATTCTTTCAGACGCTGTAAGGTAGTGATACTTTCAGTGTTAATGTCTTTTTGCATGACAGCGGCATTTGCCCAATCTGGCGCTGTTAAAGGAAAAGTTCTAGATGAACAAGGTGAGCCCATCATCGGTGCGAACATTGTAGAAAAGGGTACTACCAATGGTACGATTACCGATATTGACGGTAATTACACTCTAACGCTTAACGACTTGAAAAAAGCCGT
Source organism: Parabacteroides sp. KHUB-02 (assembly GCF_056640955.1). NCBI lineage: Bacteria > Pseudomonadati > Bacteroidota > Bacteroidia > Bacteroidales > Tannerellaceae > Parabacteroides > Parabacteroides sp. KHUB-02. The sequence goes on from NZ_JBWQEV010000001.1 coordinate 4,648,391, forward strand.
TCTTCAATTTTCTTTTATTGGTTATAACACTTTGGAAGAAGGTGTTAAAGGACGTAACAAAGTGGACGTTAAATTAGCTCCATCCGTAGTAAATTTGGGTGAGGTTGTTGCGATCGGTTATGGTACGCAGACTCGTAAGGAGATTACCGGATCTGTAGCCAATGTCTCCGAGGAAAACTTCAACAAGGGTGTTAATCGTGATGCTTCAGATTTGCTACAAGGTAAAGTGGCTGGTTTGCAGATTACTTCTGGCTCTGGTGATGTGACTCGTAGCTCTCAGATTCGTTTGCGTGGTACTTCTACCTTGCAAAACGATCAAGGTCCTATGATCGTTATCGATGGTGTTCCCGGTGGTGATATGTCTACGGTTTCTCCTTCAGATATCGAGTCTATTTCCGTATTGAAGGATGCCTCTTCTGCTGCTATCTATGGTTCTCGTGCCGCAGGTGGTGTTATCTTGATTACGACCAAGAGAGGTTCGGGAGCTAAGACTCAGATTAATTATGATGGTTATGTGACAATGGATAAGGTTGCTAACAAACCGGATATGCTGAATGCTTCCGAATGGCGTGATGTGAACAAACAATTGGGTAGTGACATCTCGCAATATGACAAATATAACGCTGATACTGACTGGTTCGGTGCTTTATTACGTACGGGTATTTCTCAGAATCATGCCTTGTCATTGTCTGGAGGTTCTTCCAAAAGTAACTATCGTGCGTCTTATACTTACTTAGACCGTAAGGGTATCGCTCGCGATAACTGGATGAAGCGTCACAGTTTCCGCTTCCAATTCCAGCAACGAGCTATCAATGATCGTTTGCGTATTGGTTTGACGGGAGCTGCTACCTTGACAGATATGCAAGCTACGTTTGCCGACTATTTCATCGCTGCTTACAATAATGTTCCGGTCGTTCCGATTTACAATGAGGATGGCTCTTATTTTACGGGTAACGACAACGCTTATAACCAAGGTAACATGGTGAAAGCCCAAGATGAAAACTACAAATTATTCAAAAATAATTATTTCTATGGACAAGGCGATGTGCAGTTTGAAGTAATTGAGGGCCTGAACGTAAAGGCGAACTTATATAAGAGTCGTTATACTAGCGATTATAGCCAATGGGAAAGCCCCGACAATGCGTTAGGTGGTGGTGCCGGAAACTCTTTGGGTGATAGCTCGAATGGCTATGCCAAGAGACGCAACTTCGTATGGGATCGTGAGTTGATGGAATGGACGGCCGACTATAACAAGTCTTTCGGTGCGGAGGAAAAACATAAACTGAACGCTTTGCTGGGTTATTCTTGGGAAACCAACGGTTATCAGTCGCAAGAATCTTTGGCAACACAGTTCTCTGTAGCATCTATGGGTGCCAACTCTATCCAAGCTGGTAACGATTTGAAGATCGGTAATGTGACTTCCAGCAAGAATGACTATAAATTGATCTCTTTCTTTGCTCGTGCGCACTATAGCTACGATGAGCGATATATGATCACCGCTACGATGCGTCGTGATGGTTCTTCTAAGTTCGGTGCTAATCATAAATGGGGATGGTTCCCGTCTGTATCTGCTGCTTGGGGTATTTCTCAAGAGGCCTTTATGCAGGATATCAGTTGGTTGAACGACTTAAAGTTGCGTGCTGGTTATGGTGTGACAGGTAATCAAGATGGTTTGAAGCCTTATAAGAGCTTGGAGTTGTATCAGCCGTATGGTACTTATTACAACGGTGGTGGTACATCTACCTCTTTCCGTATCACGCAGAACCCGAACCCGGATTTGAAGTGGGAATCAACTGCTATGTTTAATATCGGTGTAGACTTCCAGTTATTTAACGGTCGTTTGGGCGGTACGGTAGAATATTATAGTAAGAAGACTTCCGATATGCTTTATGACTATGCTGTACCGACTCCAACGTATGTGTATAAAAAGATCGCTGCCAACGTTGGTGATATGAGCAATAAGGGTATCGAGGTCATGTTGAACTTAGACGTGATCCGAAACAAGAGCTTTAACTGGAATACTTCTATTAATTTGTCTCACAATAAGAATGAGATCACGAAGTTGTCTAACGACCTGTTTTCAACAAGCCGTGTTTATGTAGGTGATCCGTGGATCCGCGGTGCTTCCGGCGTGACTTCTCATGTGGTAGAGGAAGGCTATCCGGTCGGTCAGTTCTTTATGTTGAAATGTAACGGCATTGATGAAAACGGTAAGTTTATTATGGAAGATGTCAATAAGGATGGACAAATCTCGGACGATGACCGTACATACGTAGGTGATTCCCAGCCGGATTTGACATTTGGATGGAACAATACCTTCACTTGGAAGAATTGGGATGCCAGCTTCTTCTTACGTGGGCAGATCGGTGGCAAGTTGTTGAACAACCCGCGTGCCGCTTATGGTAATAATACCTATGTAGCCGGAGCTAACGCTATGAAAGGTGATGACTTGATGTTACTGAGAGAGAATTCACGTGTAAGCTCATATTATTTGGAGAATGCCTCTTTCGCCCGTTTGGATAATATGTCTATTGGTTATACATTCAATACGAAGAAGATTGATTGGCTAGACAAAGCCCGTATTTATGTAGCTGCTCAGAACTTGTTCGTAATCACAAGCTATTCCGGTTTGGATCCGGAAGTGGAGCTCTTCCGTGGCGAGGCTAGCGATACGGATGCTGGTCTGTCACCGGGTATCGAACCGCGTAACTATATGCCGAAGGCTCGTTCATTTACATTTGGTGTTAACTTATCATTCTAATTTTAAATGCATTCGTTATGAAAAAAAGAAATATAATATCGTTCTTGACTGGCACGGCTCTCCTTTTTTCTATGCCAGCGTGTACGAACTTGGATGAAACGGTATACGATAATGTCCCTGCGGATTCATTCGGTTATACTGATTCGGAGATCAGTGTGTTGGTAGGGACCGTGTATAAGACATTGAAGAATTATCCTGCGGATGGAAATTTTATTGCGCTGGATGTGATGTCGGGATCAGATGCTGTTACTCCTACCCGTAAGGGTGGTGACTGGTATGATGGTGGTCAGTATCGTGAGATCTACATGCACACATGGACTTCGCAGACTTCTGTGATCAAGGGGGCATGGTCTACGGCTTCTGAGGCTATCGGTACTTGTAATGCCAACTTGAAGGTAGTGGAATCTTCTGATTTCTTATCGGACGAACAGATGTCTCTATATACATCTGAAATCCGAGGTATCCGTGCTTTTTGGATTTACAAGATGATGGACGATTGGGGCAATATTCCATTGGTTACTGATTATGCGGATAAGGAACTTCCGGCTTGCCAACCTCGCCAGGCCGTGTTTGATTGGTTGATTAAAGAAGTGACAGAGATTGCGGAAACTTGTCCGGGTCGTGAAAATGGTTATGCTAAGTTTACGAAAGGTGCAGCTTATACGTTGTTGGCTAAATTATATTTGAATGCGGAAGCTTGGGGTGTAAGTTGTAACAATGCTTACCAGATGGCCGCAGAGTGTTGCGACAAGGTGATGGCGATGGGTTATATATTAGAGCCGGACTTTAAGGCAAACTTCTCCTTGACGAACGAGAGTTCTCGTGAGGCGATCTTGGCCGCTCCGTTCTCAGAGACGGATACGGATAAGGATAATCGTTGGCAATTGATGAACCGTACGTTGCACTACAAAGATCAGTTGGCTCTTTCTAACGGTGTTTCTGCTTGGAATGGTGTTTGTGCGCAGCCGGAATATGTTAAATTGTTCTCTGATGACGATCCTCGTAAGGAAGCTACATTCTTGATCGGCCAGATGTATAATGCCTCGACCGGTGAGCCTATTGAGACAGACCATGGTTTCTTGTTGAACCATACGATCGATGTTACTATGTTGGCTGGTACGGAATATGATGGAACAACTTGGGGAGCGGTAAATCAGCACGATGGCGCACGTTGCCAAAAATGGCCGTACTCAACGACTTTGACAGACGCTATGGGTAATGACTTCCATGTGTTCCGTTATGCGGATGTTCTTTTAATGAAAGCAGAGGCATTGCTTCGTAGTGGTGGTAGTGCGTCTGAGGCCACAAGCTTGGTTAATCAAGTCCGTGAACGTGCGTTTGGTGATTCCAATCACAATTACGCTACTGTTACGCTGGATGATATCCTTCTTGAGCGTCGACTCGAATTGTCTTGGGAGATGCACAACCGTCAGGATGATATCCGTTTCGGGGTCTATGACAAAGGTATGTGGGCTGCTTCAAATTGTGTGAGAAAGACAGATGCTTATTTGAAATTGTTCCCTATATCTCAAGATGCTTATCAATCTAACGATAAATTGACTCAGAACCCGGGTTATCCTGCGTTCAAATAAGGATTTTTCGGAGCTAGATGAGGTATGCTTATACTTTGTCTAGCTCGTTTTGTATAATCTGATGTATTTGGATTCTATGAATCCGAAGATCCATTGGAAAATAAAAGAGACAAGAGCAGAAGGTTGTGCCAAAACACTGGCACAACCTTTTTTATGCGCGACTACCGGCGTGGGCCGTAAGGACTACTTGTGCAGGTCCTAGGCACTAGTGCTTATCGCTTGTGCCGATACGGATGAAATTCTCCTTGATCAAAAGGGTGGGTATAGCTAACTCATACGCCTATCCCCACTGAGGTTCTACTGCCCCAAACAGACGTTGCTTTTTTATCGATTATTAGGGGGGCTTTTGAGGCTTTTTGCAGAGGGACTGGCGTATGGGACCCTACCAAATTTATCCCCATGAAAGATGATGCGTCTTTTCCCTATAAGATGTATCATCTTACAATAACAAGATGTATCATGTTGCAGCGATAAGATGTATCATCTTTCATTATATTATAATGCTTGTTCCATAAAATGCCTTAACTTTGCCAAACAACAAAATATTTTCAGTATGAGTCAAGTGAAAGGAATCCCTTACGGAATATCAGATTTCAATCGAATAAGGAATGGTAATTTCTATTTCGTGGATAAAACGATGTACCTTCCGCTTATCGAGAAGATGCCTAGCTATCTTTTCTTGATCCGTCCGAGACGGTTTGGCAAGAGCGTATTCCTTAGCATGATGCGTACGTATTATGATATATTGCGTCAGGATGATTTTGATGCATATTTTGGAGATCTCTGGATTGGTACGCATCCAACCGGTGAAAGGAATAAGTATCAGGTACTTTATTTCGATTTCTCTAAAGCGGGCTGTTCGATGCCGGGAGCGGACCTGATGACAAGTTTCAATGATTATTGCGGCTTAATCATTAATCAGTTCGCACATGTGTACGCAGCTTATTATGACGCTGATTTTAAGGAGACCGTCGAGCATATAGAAAGCGCCAAGTCTAAGCTGGCTTACATAGAGGTAAAAGCGAAGGAAAAGGGATATCCCCTGTATCTCATTATAGATGAGTACGACAACTTTACCAATGTGATATTGAGTGAGCATGGGCAGCGAATGTTTCATGATTTGACTCATGCCAGTGGTTTCTACCGGGAGTATTTCAAACAATTCAAGGGAATGTTTGACCGTATATTCATGATGGGGGTAAGCCCTGTGACGCTGGATGATTTGTCGAGTGGATATAATATAGACTGGAATATCTCGGTAGATCCTCGTTTTAATGCCATGATGGGTTTTGATGAAACGGATGTTCGTGAGATGTTCCGTTATTATCAGCAAAACGATATGCTCAAAGGGGATGCTGAGGCTATGATTACGGAAATGAAGCCTTGGTATGATAATTACTGTTTCGCAAGAGAGAGCTTGGGTGACGATCGGATTTTTAACTGTGATATGACTTTGTATTATTTACGTTGGCAAGTTGATTTTCATTGTTCCCCGGTAGAAATGGCCGATAAGAATATCCGAACGGACTATAGTAAGCTGAAGATGCTGGCACGTATTGATCGTGACTTCGTACAGGAGGAAAATCGTATGGGTATCATCGAGGAAATCGCGGCAAAGGGAGAGATCTTGGTGGACTTACATACATCCTTTCCTGCCGAACGGGTAACGGATATAGATAATTTCCGTAGTCTACTTTATTATTACGGTTTGCTTACGATGTGTGGTACTCGAGGCGATCGTTTAAGAATGTGTATTCCTAATAATTGCGTACGTGAGCGATATTCTGTTTTTCTCCGGGAGGTAGGGAGAAGTATAACATAACTCCGCTTTTTTGTATACCTTCGCGCCATGAACAAACAAGCGCTGCTTTTTTATCCGTTGTTGGGGGTGGTTCTTTTGGTGCTCTTTGTGGGAGGGCTGGCGTATGGGGCCGTACCGATTCCTTTGGATCACGTGATGGATATTTTACTGGGGAAGGGATCTGATAAGATCGCATGGCAGAATATCGTGTTGCAATCTCGTTTACCACAGGCGATAACCGCACTGTTGGCGGGGGCTTCACTGGCTACGAGTGGGCTGTTGTTGCAAACCTTATTCCGGAATCCGTTGGCCGGACCCTCTATATTAGGTATCAGTGATGGGGCTAATCTGGGAGTGGCCGCTATCATGTTGTATTTTGGAGGTACGCTGGGGCAGTTTACGGATTGGCCGGTCAGCGGATATATGGCGGTGATTCTTGCTGCGTTCGTAGGGGCTTGCGTGATCTTGGGATTGATTATCTATTTCTCTGCGAAGGTGAAGAACAATGTCATGCTCTTGATTATCGGTATAATGATCGGCTATCTGGCCTCGTCGGTTATCTCTATACTGAACTATTATTCCTCGACAGATAGGGTACATGCTTTCGTGATGTGGGGACTGGGCAATTTCTCGGGGGTATCCTTGGAACAATTGCCTTTCTTCGGGACTTGCGCATTGATCGGGTTGCTGTTGGCTGTCTTGCTGATAAAGCCTCTGAATGCCTTGTTGCTGGGAGAGATGTATGCCGCTAATCTGGGTATACGGATCAAGCGGGCACGAATAGCCATCCTTTTATGTACGGGGATATTGACCGCTACGACTACCGCTTTCTGCGGACCGATCTCTTTTATCGGATTAGCGGTTCCGCATATCTCACGGCTGATGCTTGGTTCTTCCAATCATAAGATATTGGTGCCGATAACGATGTTGACGGGCTCCTGTATCGCCTTGCTTTGTAATTTATTGATGGTCGTACCGGGAAGCAACACGATTTTACCCTTGAATGCGGTGACACCTATGCTGGGTGCGCCGGTTATTATCTATGTAATCGTAAACCGGAAGAATATTCAATATTTTAATTAGTGGTTATGGAAAGGATTCCAGTTATAAGGACAAAAAATCTGAGTATTGGATATGTTTTGAAAGGTGGACACCTAAAGTTGGTGCATGATGCCCTCGACTTGAATTTATATCCGGGCGAGGTGACTTGCCTTCTCGGGTTGAATGGTGCGGGAAAGTCTACCTTATTGCGTACGCTGTGCGGTTTCCAGCCCTCTCTAGGGGGCGAGATCGAATTGAAAGGAAAGCCGTTGGTCTCTTACTCGCAAGGTGATTTTTCCCGGATGGTAGGTGTTGTTCTCACGGAGAAAACGAATGCCGGCGGAATAACGGTTTACGAGTTGGTCTCTTTAGGAAGACATCCTTACACGGGATTCTTCGGCCAGTTGAGGCAGGACGACCGGAGGATTATCGAAGAGTCGTTGGCTGCTGCCGGGATTGCCCATAAAGCACGCAATTATGTGTCGGAATTAAGCGATGGCGAACGGCAGAAGGCCATGATCGCTAAAGCTTTGGCTCAGCAATGCCCGATAATCTTGCTGGATGAACCGACCGCCTTTCTGGATGTGACAAGCCGGATTGAGACCATGGTTCTCTTGCATAAGTTGGCAGTGGAACAACAAAAGGCGATTCTCTTATCAACGCATGATCTGGATTTAGCGATCCAGCTGGGGGATTGCCTGTGGCTGCAAGAGAAAAAACGTCCGATGGCATGTGGAACGCCGGAGGACTTGATTATGGGAGGGTCGTTTGAGACATTCTTCAGTAAGGAAGGAATAGTGTTTGATCCGAATACCGGAAAATTGAATACGGTAGCGCCTACTGTTCCGATCGGGGTAGAGGGAGATTTCATGGTTTCTTATTGGGTGGGGAATGCCTTGATCCGGAATGGATTTAAACCCTCCCCGGTGAATAAGGATTCTATAAATGTTTATTGTGAGGCACCGGATCGCCTGCGTATCCAATTACCCAATGGGGATGTAAAGATTGCGACAAGTATGGCGGAGATGGTCTCATGGATTCAAATCTTATAAGAAACGAGTTTGTTATGACAAATGAAATTACATGGCGGCTGGAAAATGAGAATATAGGCCGTTTGTTGGTACATTACGCGATTCCCGCCGTTATCGGGACCATGGTTAATGCTCTTTATAATATCGTAGATCGTATATTTATCGGACAAGGAGTGGGTGCGCTAGCTATCTCCGGATTGACTTTGACTTTCCCGATACTACTCTTTATGCAGGCATTTGGAATGTTGATCGGCGCGGGAGCCGCTACAAGGGTCTCCATTCATCTAGGCCGTAAGGTGAATGATCTGGCAGATAACGTATTAGGAAACGCTTTCACTTTGACATTCATTATCGGAGCCTTGACGATTATCCCCAGTATGATTTTCTTGGATGATTTGTTAACGTGGTTCGGAGGAAGCGAGCAGACGATACCTTATGCGAAAGACTATTTATATATCGCTATCCCGGGTAATTTGCTGGCTACATTAAGTTTTAGCTTTAATGCCGTGATGCGTGCTTCCGGATATCCGAAAAAGGCGATGTTCACGATGATGATCGGTGCCGTATTGAACGTGATCCTAGACCCGATCTTTATCTTCTGGCTGGATATGGGGATACAGGGTGCCGCTATCGCTACGGTGATCTCCATGGCTGCCGGTGCCGCTTTCGTGATGAGTCATTTTATCAGCAAGGATAGTATCGTACGTTTCCATACGAAATATTTCCGGTTGAAAGGTTCCATTATTTGGAATATATTTACGATCGGCATGTCTCCATTTTCCATGCAGCTGGCGGGCAGTGTGGTTGTGGTGATCATGAACCATGCGTTGAAAGAGAATGGAGGCGATTTGGCGATTGGAGCCAGCGGTATTATTTCCAGTATCGCCATGCTGCTGGTTATGTTGATTATCGGTATCGCCCAAGGGATGCAACCGATTGTCGGGTTTAATCATGGCGCTGGGCATCATGACCGGGTATTGGCTACCTTGCGGTTGTCTATTATAGTATCGACCTTGATTACAGGGGTAGGATGTATCGTCAGTTTATTATTCCCGAGACTGATCGTTAGCGTATTCTCGACGGATGCCGAATTGGTGTCGATTACGGATAATGGATTACGTCTGACGATGCTGGTCTTTTTCGTTGTCGGTTCCCAGATTACGATCAGCCAGTTTTTTCAAAGTATCGGTGTCGCATGGAAAGCGATGTTTCTGAGTCTAAGTCGGCAGGTTTTATTCCTGATACCGGCTATCCTGCTATTTCCTCCGATCTGGGGATTGGATGGCGTTTGGCTAGCGCAACCTTTCTCCGATTTCATCGCGGCGGTAACCGCATGGGGCTTTTTATGGTATCATGTTAAAAACGTGAAAAATAAGGGTTAAAGATGAACTTATGTCGATGTTAATTGTATTTTTATTGTATGTATAAAAGTACTTTTATAGACAAACCTTTAAAAATGAGTTAATATGAAGAAGATTGTATTATTGCTCGCCGTTTTATTATTTGGTGCAGGGTCGATGATGGCACAGCAGGACAAGTCAGCAGAGAAAGCTGCGAAGCAGGCCGAGAAAGAAGCAAAGAAAGCAGAGAAGGCAGCGAAGAAAGCTGCGGAGGAAGCCGAGGCTAACGCATTGTTTGAACAAGCGGTGCAAGCTTTGAAGAATAAGGATTTCGTATTGGAAGCGGATCGTATAGAGTTTAAGCGCGGTAGTTTTGTTTATGTTACTCCGAACACGAACTTCGTTTCGGTGAAGGGTGAGAAGGCTACCATTCAGTTAGCGTTTAATACTCCGGCGGCCGGTCCTAACGGAATAGGAGGTATAACGGTTGATGGAACAACTTCCGGTGTACAGATGAAGACTGACAAAAAAGGAAACGTTATGTACGAGATGAATGTGCAGGGTGTAGCGGTATCCGCTAGGGTTACGTTCCGTATGGCGAAAGGTACGAATAAATGTACTGCCACGGTATCGCCTAACTTTAATAGCAACCGTATATCCTTTACGGGAAATCTCTATCCTTCGAGCGAGTCGAATGTGTTCAAGGGACGTTCTATTTAATGTAGATAAATGTTCATTATAGATAAGAGCGGGCTTTCATCAAGAAGGCTCGCTTTTATTTTTGGTAAACTTTCCGTAAGTTCGCGAAATAAAAATTTAACATCTTATAATCATGCAACTATCCATAGATCAAAAAGACATCGATAAATTTCTGATGATAGGCGATAAAGTATTGATTAAGCCTAAGAATCCACAGAGCCAGACTAAGACCGGATTGTATCTGCCTCCCTCGGTTCAACAAGGGGAGAAGATACAAGCGGGTTATATCATAAAGACGGGGCCCGGATATCCGTTGCCTTCTCAATCTGAGGAGCATGAGGTCTGGGAGAAAAAGAAAGGGGAGGAGGTGCAATACTTGCCGCTTCAAGCCCGTGAAGGTGATTTGGCAGTCTATTTGCAGAATGCCGCTTACGAAATCAATTTTAATGACGAGAAGTTCTTGATTGTTCCTCATTCCGCTATTTTGATGTTAGTGCGTGATGAAGGTTTGTTTGAATAAAGCCTTTTGTTAAGGAAAATAGGGCTATATTCACTTTTTTATCTTATTTTTGCCAGCAAAACAAGACAAACTATCAACAGTAGCGATTATAATGAATAAGATTGTAAGTAAAGAACATTTCTCAGCCAACGTGGTGAAGCTGGAAGTCGAGGCTCCTTTGATCGCCCGCTCCCGCAAGGCCGGTCACTTCGTGATCGTGAAGGTTGGCGAAAAAGGCGAACGTATACCTCTTACCATTGCCGGGGCGGATACCGAGAAAGGTACCATCACCTTGGTGATCCAAGCGGTAGGCGGCTCATCCCGTAAGATCTGTGAATTGAACGAGGGTGACTATATCACGGATGTGGTGGGTCCGTTAGGGCAGGCTACTCATATCGAGAAGGTTGGAACGGTTGTTTGTGCCGGTGGTGGCGTAGGTGTCGCTCCGTTGTTGCCGATCGTGGAGGCTTTCCATAAGGCGGGAAACCGTGTGATCGTCGTATTGGCGGCCCGTACCAAGGACTTGGTGATCCTTGAGGAGCAGATGCGCCAAAACTCGGATGAGGTAATTATCATGACCGATGACGGATCGTATGGTATGAAAGGCTTGGTGACGAATGGCGTGGAGAGCGTGATCAACCGGGAGAGGGTGGATTTATGCGTTACGATCGGTCCGGCTATTATGATGAAATTCGTTTCCGCTCTTACAAAGAAATACGAGATTCCTACCGTAGCTTCCTTGAATACGATCATGGTGGACGGAACGGGTATGTGCGGAGCTTGCCGTATCACGGTAGGCGGGAAGACCAAGTTCGTTTGTGTGGACGGACCGGAGTTCGATGCTCATCAAGTGGATTTTGATGAGATGATCATGCGTCTCGGCGCTTATAAGGATATAGAGAAGAAATAACGAAACCACGTAATTGAATCATGACAACAGAAGAATTAATCGCTGCTCGTCGTGCCGAACCTTGGCGGGAGGCACTTCGCAAAAGCAAGAAAAATAAAGAACGTGCGGATATCCCCCGTGTGAAGATGAACGAGTTGGACCCGGAATACCGGAGTCGTACCCGTTTGGAGGAAGTTAACTTAGGCTTGACAAAAGAACAGGCCATGCAAGAGGCCGAGCGCTGTTTGGATTGTCCGAATCCTACTTGTATGCAGGGATGTCCGGTAAATATCAATATACCTACTTTTATCAAGAATATCGAGCGTGGGGAATTCTTGGAGGCAGCTAAGACTTTGAAGGAGACAAGTGCCCTGCCCGCTGTTTGCGGTCGTGTATGTCCGCAGGAGAAACAATGTGAGAGCAAGTGTATCCATTTGAAAATGGGTAAGGAAGCGGTTGCCATTGGCTACTTGGAACGTTTCGCCGCTGATTACGAACGTGAGAGCGGTAATATCTCGGTTCCGGAGATTGCGGAGAAGAACGGTATCAAGATTGCCGTGGTAGGTTCCGGTCCTGCCGGATTGTCTTTTGCCGGAGATATGGCGAAGCGTGGATATGATGTGACTGTGTTCGAGGCATTGCATGAGATCGGTGGTGTATTGAAATATGGTATCCCGGAGTTCCGCCTACCGAATAAGATCGTGGACGTGGAGATTGATGGCCTTCGTAAGATGGGCGTACAGTTTGAGAAAGATTGTATCGTGGGTAAGACGATCAGTTATGATGATTTGCATGCGGATGGCTTTAAGGGCGTGTTCGTGGCAAGTGGCGCCGGTCTGCCTAACTTTATGAACATTCCGGGTGAGAACTTTGTGGGCGTGATGTCGTCCAACGAGTATTTGACCCGTGTAAACTTAATGGATGCGGCGAATCCGGAAAGTGATACGCCGGTGCTACAAGGGAAGAAGGTGGCCGTGATCGGAGGTGGCAATACCGCTATGGACTCTGTCCGTACTGCTCGCCGTCTGGGCGCTGAGCGTGCTATGATTGTCTACCGTCGTAGCGAGGAGGAGATGCCCGCTCGTTTGGAAGAGGTGAAACATGCGAAGGAAGAAGGTGTGGAGTTCTTGACGCTTCATAATCCGATTGAATATATAGGAGATGAAAGAGGTCGTGTTAAGCAGATGCGCTTGCAGAAGATGGAGCTAGGTGAGGCGGATGCCTCTGGTCGCCGTCGTCCGGTACCTATCGAGGGAGCTATCGAAACAATCGATGTGGATGAGGTGATCGTTAGCGTCGGTGTATCTCCGAATCCATTAATACCCCGTGCCTTTGGAGGCTTGGAGGTGAGCAAGAAGGGTACGATCGTAGTGGAGGAAGACAGTATGCGCTCCGCTTTAGGCGATGTGTATGCCGGTGGTGACATCGTTCGTGGTGGAGCTACCGTGATTCTGGCGATGGGAGACGGTCGTAAGGCTGCCGCCGCTATGGATGCGGACTTAAGAGGATAAGTATAATATCTATTAGTTCTATAAGGAAAGACGGGTTGTTTGGACGATCCGTCTTTTTTCTTTTATCGTGATACGGAGATTTATGTTTATTATCTATAAGACTAATTCTTGAAATAATCTCTCAAATGTCTGTTCTAGATCGTTGGAAAAACCGGGATGTGGACGCGAGGTTTGGATAGAGGCACTTCTTATGGCGGTAAGCCAACGAAAGCGCTCCGGAATATCTAGGCTGGCTATAGGACCTCCATCCTTTGCGCCGGAACATATCTTATCGAAAACGTGGAGATTCGTACACAAAGATTCCTTATCTATATCTGATGTGAACAGACGAAGTTTCTCCTCGTTTACATGATAGCGAGCCTTGATGAATTTAGGCCGTTTACAGAACATGATAAGGCCTACATTGATAAACTCCTCCCGTTCGATTTTCGGTACGATACGGATTACGGCATATTCATATAAGTGTTTGTCTTGCATGTCGAGCTTCATTTATAAACGTGTCAGAATGGGCGATTCGGTCAATTAAAAACCGGATATATACATCACGTATCTCTTGAGGCGTACCGGGACTATCGTTCCAATGCAACCAATCGTCAGGTACTAGACCTACGATCTCACGAATTTTCTCTTCAGTTAAGATACGTTTGAAATCTTTGTTTACTTCCTCCAGCAGCGTCGCTTGTGGCAATAATACATGATCCTTGATATGGATGAAAGGGCCGATCGCATGTTTTTGCCAATTTACCCATGAGAAATGGAAAAATAAGGAAGCTCCATGATCGATGAGCCAAAGTTCTTTATTCCATATCAACATATTCGTATTCCGGACCGTGCGGTCTATATTTGTCAAAAGAGCATCGAGCCATACGACTTGTGAGGCGAGTTTAGGATCTACACGATTGACTACCGGATCGAAAGTCAAGGCTCCGGATAAAAAATGTAATCCCAGATTGAGCCCTAGACTTGCTTGTAGTAAGTCTTGTATCTCCTCGTCACCTTCCGACCGCCCGAAAGCCTCGTCAAGATTCAGGAAGACCAATTCCGGTACATGGAAACCCAAGCAACGAGCGATCTCACCTCCGATCAACTCGGCTATCAAGGCTTTTGTCCCATGTCCGGCTCCCCGGAACTTAACGACATATTTAAACTCATCGTCTGCCTCCGCTAAAGCAGGCAATGATCCGCCTTCCCGCAGAGGCATGATATATCGGGTAACATTCGCAGTACGTAATTCCATAACCCTCACTTTAATTGAAGATAAAGATACGATTATATTTTAGAAATAAAAAGCCCCGCTATTCTTTCGAACAGCGAGGCCTTTTGGAAGCGAGCGGAAGACGGGACTCGAACCCGCGACCCTAACCTTGGCAAGGTTATGCTCTACCAACTGAGCTACTTCCGCAATTAAATTAGATCGTACTCGAAGCGGGACTTGAACCCGCACAGCCGCAATGGCCAAAGGATTTTAAGTCCTTCGTGTCTACCGATTCCACCATTCGAGCATCCACCTCTTCTCTAAGAGTTGAGCGGAAGACGGGACTCGAACCCGCGACCCTAACCTTGGCAAGGTTATGCTCTACCAACTGAGCTACTTCCGCATTGTTTGTTTCTCTTTTGCGAGTGCAAAGGTAGTACAAATATTTATACTACCAAACATTTCCGGTGAAAAATTTAATTATGGATGTAAATTTTATTACCGTTTGTATCGACGACATATTGTTTGAGGGCTTGTTTCTCCTCAGCGCAAGGTCCTTCCACCGGATTGCCGATACCGTTTAAAAGTTCAAATTTACTACCGCATTTCGGACAAATGGCGTATACGGCAGATTCGTCCACATCTACGATGACATTAGCGGATGCCTCATGAGGACAAGCGGCATCGAACGCGAAGAATGCTCCAGTTCCGTTACTGGACAATCCATGATAGACCAATACGCCTCCAAAACCTGTTTGCTCACGATCTTGATCTATATTTGCTTGCGTGTAGATCTTGTAAGCTTGTATTGTATTTAACGCCTTATCTTGATAAGTGAGGTCCAATTCTAGACTAACGATACGATAGGGAATGCGAGTCTCTATCGTATCTGCGCAAGATAATAGCGTAAACAAGATCAAAAGTGGAAATATCCGTCTTATCTTATCCATGGACCAATTTCTTTTCAGCCTCGTTCATCCGTTCGAAAGAGAAAGAACCTATCACGCTACGCATCATGGTGGCGATTGGTTCGTTACATAGATTACCGATACTGCCTTCGTGTGTATGGTTAACGCTCTTCGAAGGAACGAATTTACCGGCCTCGATATCCAAACCTACTTGCTTATAAGCGTCACGGAAAGGCATTCCGGCCAAGACACGGCGGTTCACTTCTTCCACGCTAAACAATAGAGAATATTTATCATCGTCCAATATATGCTCGTTCACTTTCACCTCACGCATCATATGAGTTACCATGCGTAAGCAATCCTTCAGCTCGTCGAAAGCCGGTAGGAAGACTTCCTTGATGATCTGGAGATCCCGGAAGTAACCGGAAGGAAGATTATTGCTGATCAAGATGATTTGCTGAGGCAAGCCTTGAAGCTTATTGCATTTGGCACGTGTCAACTCAAATACATCCGGATTCTTCTTATGCGGCATGATACTGGAGCCGGTCGTGAACTGATCCGGCAGTTTGATGAAGCCAAAGTTCTGGCTATTGAACATACAAGCGTCGAACGCTAACTTGGAGAGCGTAGCGGCGATACCCGCCATAGCGAAAGCTACGGTGCGTTCCATCTTGCCACGTCCCATCTGGGCGTATACCACGTTGTAGTCCAGCGAGTCGAAACCTAATAAATCCGTAGTCATCTGGCGGTTTAGCGGGAAGGATGAACCATATCCGGCGGCGGAACCCAGCGGGTTACGGTTGCAAATACGGTATGCGGCTTGCATAAGTTGCAAATCATCTACCAAGCTCTCCGCGTAAGCGCCGAACCAAAGTCCGAACGAAGAGGGCATAGCTACCTGTAGATGCGTATATCCGGGAAGCAGTACATCCTTGTACCGGTTACTCTGGGAGATCAAAACGTCGAACAAGCCGGAAACCAACTCAACCAATTCTTGTATTTGCGAACGGGTGAAAAGTTTCAGATCCAATAGAACCTGATCATTGCGGGAACGCCCGCTATGGATCTTCTTGCCCATATCGCCCAAACGGCGTGTAAGCATGAGTTCCACCTGCGAGTGCACATCCTCGATGCCTTCCTCGATGATGAATTCTCCACGATCCGCTACGGCGTATATATTCCGTAATTCTGCTAATAAGACGTTTAGTTCCTCTTTGGTCAACAAACCGATACTTTCCAGCATCGTGATATGCGCCATAGAGCCTAATACGTCATATTTAGCGAGGTAAAGATCCATCTCACGGTCCTTACCTACCGTGAAGATATCTACTTCATGATCTACCTGTACATTTTTTTCCCAAAGTTTCTGAGCCATAATGAAAAAGGAATTAATAAGGCAAGGAGGCGATAACGGTCGAGATTTTATCGACAGCCTCTTGCAAAGGTTTCGATACCATTGGTTTCAAGAACGGATTCAGATCGGCACGAACCGTGATTTTTAACCGTGTGTCGTCCTCGGCCACCTGTTTCAATTGTATCCACAAGAAAAGGGGAACAGGAGAGTTGGTCGTCGTGAACTTGATTAATTTATTCGGCTCTCTTTCTACGATCTGGAAGGTAATCTTACCAACGGGATCGACAGCGAAACTACAGGTATCGCTGTCGAACTCAAAATTTTTTATTTTATCTTGCGGGATGCGATCCTTGATACGTTCCAAGTTGGAAAGATCGGACAGCATCGTGAAGATACGTTCATCATTGTGTGGGATCTGTTTGACCTCACTCACAAATTCTTCAGTCATTGAGTGTTTTTTTGTTTATTACTTATTTTGGGTCCCAGCTAGCCGGATCTTTACGCCATTCCTGAAGAACCGCAATCTCAGACTCATCGATGTAATGCGTACGGACAGCTTCTTCCAAGACAGCGTCGTAGTTACTCAATGTAGTCAATGTTACTTTAGCGTCTTTGAAAGCGGCTTCCGCTACAGGGAATCCATAGGTAAAGATAGCTACCATACCCGCAACATCGCAACCAAAGTTACGTACGGCTTGTACGGCTTTCAAGCTACTACCTCCGGTAGATACCAAATCCTCGATGATCACTACTTTAGAACCCGGTTTCAATTCTCCCTCGATAAGGTTTTCCAATCCATGATCCTTTGGCGTAGAGCGGATGTATACGAATGGCAATCCTAATAAATCGGCTACTAAAGCACCTTGAGCGATCGCGCCTGTAGCAACACCGGCAATGGCATCTACGTTCTCGAATTTTTCACTAATCACACGAGCCAACTCCAATTTAATGAAGCTACGAACGACCGGATAAGAAAGAGTCTTTCGGTTGTCATTGTAGATCGGAGATTTCCAGCCGGATGCCCAAGTAAACGGATTGGCCGGTTGCAACTTTACGGCTTTAATCTTTAATAATTTTTCTGCTACTAAACTTTCCAGTGTTTTCATACAATCCTATATTTATATCAGTTTGCAAAAATAGATAAACTGAATGACATTACCTTGAATATCGTACGTTAATTTTTTATTAATATTTATGCGACAGATAGGGCTAAAATGCTGATGCGTATGCCCGGAATCCCTGATAAAGCCTTTGCGCAAGCGGAAATCGTGGCTCCGGTTGTGATCACGTCGTCTATGAGCAGGATATGTTTGTTTTTTAAGCTTTCCGGATGAATGACATTAAAAATAGAACATACATTTAACCAGCGGTCGTAAATGGCCTTACGAGTTTGGGTGCTTGTGTGGGTGGTGCGGGCCAGACTTTGCGTATCGATGGGGATATCCCATATGGAACGGATGCCGGAGGCGATCCATTCGGACTGGTTGTAACCTCTTTGCCGTTTTTTGCGGGGATGCAGGGGAACGGGGATAAGGAGGTCTACGGTACATATCGGGCTGTGATCCGCTTGGAGCTCTCTCGCTATCTGCCGTCCGAGTAGATAGCCCAGCTCTTTATTATCATGGTATTTGAGCGAGTGTATCAGGCTTTGTACTTTTCCGCCTTTCTCGTATCGTAGATAAGCGGTGGCGTATTCGATCCGGTTCTTTCCGATAAAAAGTTGCTCGACGGGGTTGTTCACCTGTTGATGATATCCCGTGTGCGGCAGGTCGCATAGGCATTTCAGGCAAATTTGTTCTTCTCCCTCGACGAGTGGTCGTTTACATATTTTACATAAGTTTGGGAAAAACAGGTTGAGCAGATTATTCCATGTCGTCGGCATAATCCTCGCAGTCTGTTCCTTTGAATAATTGGCTTAGGCAATCCAACGTGATCCGGCTTTCGAAACCTCGTCCGGCGGCGAAACGGAGTAACTTGTTGAATAGGTCCCGCTCGTCTTTTCCTTTTGTCGATTTCTTTTTGCTTTTTAGTAAATCGAGTAAGATGGAGCGGTATTCTCCCTCGTCAATGGCGGCGAGCGATTCTTCCCGGATCGGGGAGGGGATGTTTTTCTTATAAAGCTCGTAGCCTATTTTTACCCGTCCCCATTTATTGAATCGTAGCTTATCGTTCACGAAGAAACGGGTGTAACGGGATTCGTCGATAAACCGCTCTTTCAGCAAGCGGGCGATGATACGCTCGGAGGCGTCGGGAGGAAGTCCGGCGGCATCGATCTTTTTCTGTACGTCTTGTATGCAGCGTTCGGCGGCGGAGCAATAGGCGGCTGCCCGGTGCAACATCTCGGGTTCGGTTATCTCTTTCATATTTTTGCTTTTACGATACGGTCTTTTCCGTATAAATCTTGTATTAATTCGACTTCGGTGTAATTCTCTTGACGTAGCATCGCTACGGTCTCTTTTCCGCAAAGGGCGTTGATCTCGAAGTAAAGATGCCCGCCTTCCACCAAATGCCTTTGTCCGAAGCGGGCGATGGCCCGGTAAAAGAGAAGCGGATCGTCGTCGGGAACGAACAAGGCTAGATGAGGCTCGTTCTCCAGAACGTTCGCTTCCATGGTCGCTTTCTCTCTATACGTTATATAAGGGGGATTACTGACGATGCAGTTTAAGTTTCCTATAAGAGACGCTTCGGTTTCCTCCGTATGGGATTTTAGTTTCACGTACGTGAAAATTTTGTTTCTCGTACATGAAAATCTAGTTTCACGTACGTGAAAATTTTGTTTCTCTTGCATGAAACTGGAATAACCTTCGGAAAGGATATCCAATTCATGGAAGGATACGGAAACTTGATTCATACGGGCGTTCTCCTCGGCCACGGCGAGCGCTTCGGGTGATATATCCACCGCCGCTACCTCTGCCTCCGGAAGATGTTTCGCCAAGGAAATAGCGATACAGCCGCTTCCCGTGCCGATATCTAATATACGAGGGGCTTGGCCTCGGTAGTCCGTGATGATCTGCTCGACCAACTCGGCGGTTTCCGGGCGGGGAATCAATACGTCCGGCGTCACCTTAAACTCCATCCCGTAAAAATCCGCTATGCCTAATAAGTATTGTATGGGCTTGTATAAACGCAGTCCTTCTACAATCTCCTTGATTTTAAATTTCTCCGTATCAGATAATTCTTTACCTTTGCCTAACAGGAGTTGATGGGTAGAAAGACCGCAAACACGTTCCATGATGAGCCGGACGAGCGCTTGGGCTTCGCCGGGAGGATAAATATCTTTGAGGGAATTTCGGATGTAGGCGATGGTCTCAGTCATATCTTACTCTTGTTTTATCGCGAAAGTAGTGTAAAAACCGTTTATATGCAAAGATTATGATAGAGGTTGAAGAGAAATACATGGCTCGTTGCATCGAGTTGGCTAAAGGAGGGAGGGGAAATGTCAGTCCGAATCCGATGGTTGGCGCGGTGGTTGTGCATAAGGGCCGTATTATCGGTGAGGGATTTCACAGGAAATGTGGGGAGGCGCATGCCGAGGTGAATGCTATCGCTTCCGTGAGAGACGAGTCTTTGTTGAAAGACAGTACGATTTATGTGAGTCTGGAGCCTTGCTCTCATTATGGGAAGACGCCTCCTTGCGCCGAGTTGATTATCCGGAAAGGGATTCCACGGGTGGTGGTCGGTTGCTTGGATCCTTTTCCCGAGGTGTCGGGGCGAGGCGTGCGGATGTTGCGTGAGGCCGGTGTCGAGGTGGTCACAGGCGTGATGGAGGAAGAAGCCCGTGCGTTGAACAAGGCGTTTATGACGCTACAAGCGAAAGGCCGTCCTTATATTATCTTGAAATGGGCGCAGAGCGAGGATGGGTTTATCGATCGTTTACGTACGGACGTGTCGGAGCCGGTCACGGTTTTGTCTTCTCCGGAGACTTCCCGCTTGGTGCATAAACTTCGCTCGGAGGTGGCGGCTATCATGGTCGGTACACGGACCGCTTTATTGGACAATCCTTCATTGAACGTGCGCCATTGGTCCGGTAATTCTCCGGTTAGGGTCGTATTGGATCGCCGGCTCGTTATTCCCGATTCTTATCGGTTGCTGAATGGTTCCTCACGTACATTAATATTTACGGAGAAGGAAGTGGAAAACCGAGAGAACGTGGAGTATATCCGGATAGATTTCGAGGGTCCGGTGATCCGGCAAGTGCTAGATCATCTCGCTGCCCGGAAGTTGGATTCCTTATTGGTGGAAGGTGGGGCCCAGTTGATTAATTCTTTCGTGGAAGCGGATGTATGGGACGAGGCGAGGGTGGAAACGGCCCCGGTTTGCCTGTATCAAGGGGTGCATGCGCCGATGCTTGGAAAGGAGGCTGTTAGCGGCATCTCTAGACGTTCTGTTATGAGCATTAAAAATCATAACTATGAAATTTTAAATCATAACGATGAGTTCGAAAAATCATAACTATGAATTTTAAGGCTCATATAATCAACTAAAATATTATAAATATTAGCAGGTATTAGGGTGAAAGCAAAAAATGTTTCTACTTTTGTGCCTTTATATGCGACAAACTTATGTTTTTGATGAAAAATAAATTAGTACTATTTATAACAGGTTGTTTTGCGTTAGTGCTGTCTTCTTGTTTGAAGTCAGATGAAATCGTTGGTGTAGAAGCTATTAAGAATTGCCAGATACATACTTTTTCATTAAGTCATGATTCTGTGTCGGGGTTGGATACTGTGAAGTTTACGATAGACCAGCTAACGGGACGGATTTTTAATATAGACTCTTTACCTTTTGGTACGAAGATCGAGAAAGTGGTTTGTAAGATTGGGTTCGCTAATTCTTCAGTGATAGGTGGCGTGGAGGCTAGTCCCGAGGCTTATCCCGATTCCACTTATTATTTAAGTAGTTTGTCGGATTCCATCGATTTCTCCGCTCCGGTAAAGTTCGTGGTTCATGCGTATGACCAAGTCACGACAAAAGTCTATATGGCGCAGGTGAATATCCATCAAGTGGTTCCGGACTCTATGGTTTGGAGTATGTACGCGAATCCTATGATTGGCATTACCGTGAAGGATCAGAAGGTGGTAACCTACGATTATAATGGATCGGAGAATTACTTTATGTATGTGAAACCCGCCGAGTCCGGTAAACCTTACCAATTATATTACGCTCCGGTAAGCGCGCCTAAGGGCTGGCAGTCATTATCCTTGACCGGTCTGCCTTCCGATGGGCTTTTGATCTCCCAGATTACTGAGTATAACAATGCTTTATATGTGCCGGCTACAAATGGCACTTTATATAGATCCGAGGATGGCTTGACTTGGAGCGCTGTAGAGAACGCCCCTTCCGTGAAATACGTTTTGGGTAGCGTGAAGCAGGGCACGAAACAGCCTTCCGCCTTAGCTACGATCGTGGATCAGGAAGGAAAGCTAGCGTTCTATGCGATGAACGAATCCATGGAGTGGATCGCCGGAGATGCGGTGCCTAGCGGATTCCCTGTTACCGGATTTAGCAATCTCCAATATGCCGCAATGTATCATGAGTACTTGATGACCGCCAGCGGACGTACCGTGGACAACCAAGTGGTTAATACGACTTGGGCGACCATGGATGGTATCTCTTGGGCGTTGATGGCTTCCGGTGACGTAAACTTCACGAAGCGTGAGGGAGCGATGATCACGAATTATGACGATAAGTTTTTCTTGATCGGAGGTATCGACGCTTCGAATAAGGCATTGAAAGATATGTATCAATCGATAGATTATGGTATTTCTTGGTCGTTGATCGACTCGATGGTGGTGTTACCGACCGACTATGCGGCGAGAGGCTTTTCCTCAATTATTGTAGATAAAGAGAATTTCGTGAACATTTTCGGAGGAAAGACCAGCACTGGTTCCAATGACTTGAACCAACTTTGGAGAGGCCGTATCAATCGTTTGATCCCGAAGGAATAGAAAAGTTCGATAGGAGATGTATAATTTTATGAGGCTTTTAGCGTTAGAAAAAGAAGTGTGGTATATATAACAGCAAGGCTTATGACTTCAACTTTTTTTCAGCGGCTTCTCATAATCATCCTATTAGCGGGTACGGTCCCTACGCTTTGGGCGCAGGAATATAAGTACGAGATCGGTGGTATGGCTGGTGGCGCCTTTTATATGGGCGACGCCAACAAGAATACGATATTTAAAGGAATGAATCCGGCGGTGGGAGCCGTGTTCCGGTATAACATCAACTTTCGTTGGGCCTTGAAAGCCAACTTGATGTGGGGACAGGTTTCCGGTAAGACCGAAGGTATGGAGAACGTTTTTCCGAATAATGCCCAAACCTCTTTCAACCGTAGTATCATGGAGTTGGGGGGACAGGCGGAGTTCAACTTTTTCCCGTATAGCGATAAGTTCGACTATGCGGGGGCGAAGCGTTTCTCTCCTTATGTCTTGGTGGGCATTGGGCTGACGGTGGCTCCGGGTGGCGGGAAGACTTTCGCCAGCCCGAATATTCCTTTAGGCGTGGGCATGAAATATAAGATCAAGAACCGCCTTAATTTAGGGTGCGAGTTCTCGTTTCGTAAGTTATTTGGCGATGGCCTAGAGGGAAAGGACATGTTGGACGATCCGTATGGTGTTAAGGGTAGCGCTCTTAAGAATAAAGATTGGTACTCTTTCTTGTTGTTGTCTGTTACATGGGATTTCGGCCCGAGGTGCCGTACTTGTAACAATGCGAAAAATATAAGTGAATATTAGTAAGATAAAAAATGTCGTTGATTGAGAAAATAGACAAGAATCGCTTGCCACGGCACGTGGCAATTATTATGGACGGGAACGGACGTTGGGCCAAGGCGAAGGGGAAAGACCGTAGCTTCGGGCATCAGGAAGGCGTTGTTTCGGTCCGTAAGATTATGGATGCGGTCACTCAACTCGGATTGAAATATCTGACGTTGTACACTTTCTCTACCGAGAACTGGAATCGTCCGGAAGAAGAGGTCCAAGCGCTGATGAGCTTGCTGGTCTCTGCCATTCACCGGGAGACTCCGGACATGATGAAGAAAAACGTTCGCCTTACCGCCATAGGCGATCTTTCCCGTTTGCGTGAGGATGCTTATAATACATTGCAAGAATGTATCGATACGACTTCGGCGAATACGGGAACCACACTTGTTCTGGCGCTTAGTTATTCTTCCCGGTGGGAGATCACCAGAGCGGCTAGGCAACTCGCCCAAGAGGTCTTGGAGCAGAAAATAAACCCCAATGATATAACCGAGGCTATGGTCTCGGACCACTTGACGACCAAAAATATCCCCGATCCCGATCTTTTGATACGGACCGGAGGAGAGAAACGCATCAGTAACTTCTTGCTATGGCAGTTGTCATATGCTGAATTCTTCTTTACGGATGTGTTTTGGCCGGATTTCAGAGAAGAAGAGTTGTATGAGGCTATATTGTATTACCAGCAACGTGAGCGTCGTTTCGGTAAGACAAGTGAGCAATTAATCTTATAAACAATAGCTGTTATATGTACAAAAGAATAGTGCTGTTTTTTATTTGCTTGGGTTTCGCTTGCGGTGCGTTTGCCCAAGAAATAGACACTACCCAAGTTGAGGCGCCGGCAGAAGTGCCGGTCATTTCGTACTCGTTGGCCGCGAAGAAATACAAGATCGCGGATATAAAGATTACGGGTATCAAGAATTATGATGATTTTGTGTTGATCGGCTTCTCGGGCTTGTCGGTAGGCGATGAGATTACCGTACCGGGAGAGGAGATCACTACAGCAGTGAAGCGTTTTTGGAAACATGGCTTGTTTTCGGATGTAAAGATCTTGGCGACGAAGATCGAGGGCGACCAGATTTGGCTGGAGATCCAGCTGAAGCAACGTCCGCGTATCTCGCAAGTCAATTACCACGGTATCAAGAAAGGCGAGCGTGAGGACTTGGAGGCGAAGCTGGGCTTGAAGAAAGGTTTCCAGGTGACACCGAACGTCATGGACCGTGCCAAGATCGTGATCCAGAAGTTCTTCGATGGCAAAGGCTTTAAGAACGTGGATGTCGAGATCGAGCAAAAGGACGATCCCGCGAATGAAGGCGAGGTGATCGTGGATATCAATATCGATAAGAATGAAAAGACCAAGATCCATCGTATCTATTTTGAGGGTAACGAAAAACTGACTGCCCGGGAGTTGAAGAAGGCGATGAAGAAGACGAACGAGAAGTTCAGCTTGCCGAACGACTGGAAAACCAGTATCATGGAGATGTTCAGCACGAAGAAGTTCACGACTGAGGAATATGAGAACGATAAGAAAAATATAATCGCTAAATATAACGAGCATGGTTATCGCGACGCCGTATTGTTGTCCGATAGCGTAGCGAACTTTAACGAGAAGAAGGTAGATATCTTCTTGAAAGTGGATGAAGGTGAGAAATACTATTTGAAAGATATTCGCTTCGTGGGTAATACGCAATATTCTACGGACTATTTGATGGCCGTGTTGGGTATGAAGCCAGGCGAGGTGTATAATCAAAAGAAATTGAACGAACGTTTGAGTACGGATGAGGATGCCGTTTCGAATGTCTATTTTAATAACGGTTATTTGTTCTTCAACGCCGATCCGGTAGAGGTGGATGTAGCGAATGACTCGATCTCGTTGGAGATCCGTATCCAAGAGGGTCCGCAGGCGACGATCAACCGTATTATCATTAATGGTAATGACCGTTTGTATGAGGACATCGTTCGCCGTGAGTTGCGTACCAAGCCGGGTATGTTATTCAGCCGTGACGACTTGATGCGTTCCGTTCGTGAGTTGGCTCAGATGGGACACTTCGACCCGGAAAACATGAATCCGGTGCCGCTGCCTGATCCTGAGAATGGAACCGTGGATATCGAGTATAACTTGGTTTCCAAGGCGAATGACCAGATCGAGTTCTCCGCAGGTTGGGGACAGACGGGTGTGATCGGTAAGTTAAGTTTGAAGTTTACGAACTTCTCTATGAAGAACTTCTTGAACCCGAAAACCTATAAGGGCATCATCCCGCAAGGTGAGGGACAGACATTGACCTTGAGCGGCCAGACGAACGGGCGTTATTATCAGGCTTACAGCATCTCCTTTATGGATCCTTGGTTCGGCGGTAAACGACCGAATACATTGTCTGTCAGCGCTTATTTCTCAAAGCAAACCGATATCAGTAGCAATTACTTGACCAATTCCGGTTATGGTTATGGCTATCCGGGCTATGGCTATGGTTATCCCGGTTATTATGGGGGCGGTTATGGCTATGGTAGCAACTATTACGGCAACTATGGTTACAATAATAGTTATGAGTATGCTTACGACCCGGATAAGTCTATCATGATGTTCGGTTTAGCGGCTGGTTATGGTAAACGCTTGAATTGGCCGGATGACTACTTCCAGTTCATGGCGACGTTGAACTATCAGCTGTATATGATGCATGATTGGGATTATTTCTTGGTTAATAACGGAAATTGCCATAATATCAACTTGGAGTTGATGTTGCAACGTAACTCTATCGATAACCCGTTGTATACTCGTAAGGGTTCACAATTTATGCTGTCCGTAGCGGCTACGCCTCCTTATTCTTTGTTTGATAATAAGGATTATGGAGCGATGTCAAGCTCAGACCCGGATAAATATAAATTCATCGAGTATCATAAATGGAAGTTCAAAGCGAAGATCTTCTCTCCGTTGGCTCCGTTGACCGTGAAACGTACGCCGGTATTGATGACCCGTGTTGAGTATGGCTTCTTAGGTACTTATAATAAAAATAAGAAGTCTCCGTTCGAGACCTTCTATATGGGTGGTGACGGTATGAGTGGTTACTCCAGTACCTATGCTCAGGAAACGATCGGTTTGAGAGGTTATGAGAATGGTAGTATCGCCGGTAATGGTGGTTACAACTCTTATGGATACGCTTATTCTCGTTTGGCTATGGAGTTGAGATATCCGTTCTTGCTGGAGCCTTCCTCTACGATCTACGGATTGGTATTTGTGGAGGCTGGTAACGCTTGGACTGATTTGAAGAATTTTAATCCGTTTAACTTGAAACGCTCCGCCGGTGTCGGTGTCCGTATATTCTTGCCGATGATCGGTTTGATGGGACTCGACTGGGCTTATGGTTTCGACGAGCCGAATTATGGATCTAATGGTAAACGTAGCGGTAGTAACCTGCACTTTATCATCGGACAGGAATTCTAAAATATAGATCGGGTATAGCTTCGTATGTAGAGACGGGGCGTGTTCCGTATGTGGAGACGGGGCACGCCCCGTCTCTACATTTAAATAAATACTTTTAACGAATATTGGTAGGCTGTAAGTAAACCCTCTGTTATATTTGCAGTCATAAAGTAGAACTATAAATAAAGAGAGTATGAAAAAGATTATCACATTGAGCTGTCTGATGTTGCTTTGTTCTTTTGCCGGCATGGCACAGAAGTTCGCTTTAATCGACATGGAATATATATTGAAGAATATTCCGGCTTACGAAATGACCAATGAGCAGTTGAGCCAAGTTTCCAAGAAATGGCAAAATGAGGTGGAAGCGATTCAGCAAGAAGCTCAGAATATGTATAAGAATTATCAGAGCGATCTGGTATTCCTCTCCGCCGAGATGAAAACGAAACGTGAGGAAGAGATCGTGAAGAAAGAGCAAGAGGCGCAAGATCTGAAACGTAAATATTTCGGTCCTGAGGGTGAGTTATATAAGAAACGCGAGAGTTTGATGAAACCGATTCAAGACGAGGTGTATAATGCGGTGAAAGAAATCTCGGAAGACAAGGGATATCAAATTGTTTGGGATCGAGCTTCAGCTATGAGCATTATTTTCGCTTCTCCGAAGATCGATATCAGTAATGAAGTGCTGATTAAGTTAGGATATTCAAAATAAATGCTTACATTTGTGCGCTTTATGCATGAAAAGTGTGAAAGCTTGATTAATAACAAAGTAATTATATAGTAAAAATGAAGAAACTTATTGTTTTATTGTTGATGATTCTCCCGTTGGGAGCTATCGCTCAGGAAGTTAAAATTGCGTTTGTAAAAACTCAAGAGGTGTTTATGGCTATGCCGGAGGTATCTGGTATGGAAAAACAAATGGCAGACTTGAATGAGAAATATAGAGTTGAATTGAAGCAAATGCAGGATGAATACCAAAAGAAATATTCAGACTTCGTAGCGCAGCAAGATTCATTGACAGAAAATATCAAGTTGAGAAGAATGCAAGAGATTCAAGATATCCAAGAACGTATGGATAACTTCGTGCAGGTAGCTCAGCAAGACGTACAAAAGAAACAACAGGAATTGTTGCAACCGATCCAACAGAAGTTGCACGAGGCTATCCAGAAGGTAGGCGAGGAGAAGGGATATACGTATATCATCGATCCGGCGGCTTTGCTTTATACGGGTACTAACGCGGTTGACGCGACTCCGTTTGTTCGTACGAAACTCGGTTTGTAATTAGCGAGAAAATTTATTCTATAGCATAAAAGAGGGGTGTTTTCCGAAAGGATTGCACCCTTTGTACTTTATAAAAGAAAGGTTTCCGATATGTTTCCACAAACTCCCGGTCCGATCGGTCTTTTTGATTCAGGTTATGGCGGACTTACGATTTTCGATAAGATTCATCAGTTGATGCCCGGTTATGATTACGTTTATCTGGGCGATAACGCACGTTCTCCTTATGGAACCCGTTCGTTCGAGGTCGTTTATCAATTTACCCGTCAGGCGGTATCGCGCTTGTTTGAGTCGGGTTGCCAATTGGTGATCTTGGCTTGTAATACGGCATCGGCGAAAGCGCTTCGTACGATCCAACAAAAAGACTTGCCTACATGGGACCCCAATCGTCGTGTATTGGGAGTCATCCGTCCTACAGTTGAGTTAGTGGATACGATCAGCCGTACCAAACATATCGGTATCGTAGGTACGAGCGGTACGATTACGTCCAATTCTTATACGATCGAGATTGGCAGGATGTACCCACATATCCAAGTGACAGGCGAGGCTTGCCCCATGTGGGTCCCTTTGGTGGAGAATAATGAGTTTAATTCCCCGGGAGCGGATTATTTCGTGAAAAAGCATATCGACCATCTATTATCCGTAGATCCGCAAATCGATACGCTTATCTTGGGATGTACTCACTATCCCCTTTTGATGGATAAGATCCGTGCTTTTCTTCCTTCCGGCATCACTCTATTCTCGCAAGGCGAGCATGTAGCGGAGAGTTTGCGAGATTATTTAGGGCGTCACCCGGAGATGGATCGTAAACTCACGAAGGGAGGAAGTTGCCGTTTTCTTACCACGGAGTCGGCAGAGAAGTTTTCTGAGGCGGCCTCTATCTTCATGAATACTCCGGTCTCGGTTTCCCAGATCGAGCTATAACGCCCCTAGGCCCTATGAGGGAGATGTATATGAACGCTATTTATACTTCCCTCCTTCCTTATGAATACTTGAAAGATATCGGATGAATTCATTTGAATATCTAGTATAATTCTACAGATCACGCCGTGGTCTGTAGAGTTCACGGCGTGGTTTGTATAGTTCACGTTGTGGTCTGTACAGACCATGACGTGAATTAGAAAATAAAACAAGGAGCGAGAACGTATAGGTATAGAAAGAAATAGGTATAATACCTTATCCTATCTTAAATTCTTGCCGGACGTCTGCCTTCTACGGAAAAGTTAGATGCTTTCTTATTGGATGCTCTTTCCAAAAGGAGCCAAGGCTAAAGCTGCCATCTTAAAATGTTGCATGCCGAAAGGGATGCCGATGATCGTGATACATAGCAAAAGGCCGAATCCTAGATGCGTAAGGCAAATCCAAAAGCCTCCGACGAATATCCAGATAATGTTCATGATAAGTGACAAGCATCCTCCGGAATTGCCCTCGTCTACGACACGGCTGCCAAAAGGCCATAAAGCCAGTATCGCTAATTTTAAGGTCTGGAGGCCAAAAGGTATACCAATGATCGTTATCATTAGTATTAGGCTGGATATCAGATATTCTACACTTGTTATAATCCCTCCGAAGAGTAACCATATTATATTCCCCAAGAATTTCATACGCTAGTTATTTAAATGGTTGATACTATCTTTCTCATATATAACAGATGCTTTACTAACTGTGGCTACATGAAAGCTATCTATTTCCGCCAAGATTTGCTGCTTGACCAAAGCGAAACTATCCCTATAGGCCGGTTTCACCGGTTCAGAAGGGGGAGCTTCCATTTTTAGCGGATCGATAGGTTGCCCGTTCTTATGGACACGGAAGTCTAGGTGCGGCCCGGTAGAGAGTCCGGTGGAGCCTACATAAGCGATCTCTTGGCCTTGTTGCACATGGCTGCCTACTTGGATTCCTTTGGCGAAGCGGCTTAAGTGCATATAAGTCGTGGTGTATACGGAGTTATGTTTCACTTTCAGGAAATTGCCCCCGCCGTTTTGATATCCCTTGGCGATAACCGTACCAGCTCCGATGCTGCGTACCGGTGTACCGGCCGGTGCCGCGTAATCAACCCCATGATGCGCCCGGTATCGTTTGAGGATCGGGTGGAAACGGGCGTTCGTAAAACGGGATGTGATCCGGAAAAAGTCCAGCGGTGCTTTCAGGAACGCCTTGCGAAGGCTGTTCCCTTCCTCATCGAAGTATTCGAAGATACTGTCTTGGGTGAAAGGAATCGCCACGAAATCCTTGCCTTGATGCGTAAAGATAGCCCCTTCGATAGAGGCGATGCTCAAGGCGGTGGTATCGTCGATGTAAGCCTCATTGTATAGAACCTTGAAGGAGTCTCCATCCTTGATATCGAAGAAATCGATTTGCCAAGCGTACACGTCCGATATCTTGATCGCCAGATACGGATCACCTCCGTTGGCCTTGATCACGTTCCATAGGGAAGAGTTTAATACTCCTTCCGTATATTTTTTCTTAAGGGTGATCGGCTTATTAAATTCATAGGCGTTGATCGTATCTCCGGTCAAGTCGATTACGGCATAATCGGTCAGCGACTTGGCGAAGGCGATATATCGGATCGTCTCCAAGGAATCTACCGTGGAAAATGTGTAATAATGCATGCCGGCTCGCAGTTTCGTCGGATCGAGGACATGGGTGGATGCCCTGCTGATACTGTCTGCTTTCAAGGCCGTGAAGCCCAGCCCGGAGAAGATGGAGGCGGGATTATCCCCGTTTTTCATCAAATACTCTTTTACGTCCAAGGAATCGATACAGATGCCGTATTGATACAGATGCTGTGAGCTATCCACCCACTGCGTATCCATGTCTGCGTCTTCCGTGGGCTGTTGGGGCTGTTTGCAGGAGAAACAACTCATCAACATGACTAATACGATACATATAGGTAGTTTCTTGTCCATTTGTCTTCGTTTGTTCATCAAAAATTATTCAACCGGATACAAACTTACGGAAAATAATAGAAATAGCGAAACCTATTTAGCGTAAAGCTTTGTACCTTCGCGGACTCGTAAAAAGGTGTTTAGGTAGAAAGCAGATCAATGGACATGTATAGACTATTCCGTGCCCCGAGAGGGCTGAGAGGCAAATTATTTAAATTAACAGGGCCTATCTTTCTGGAAACCTTGCTGATGTTGACTTTAGGCGTGGTGGATACGCTTATGTTGAGCCATCATTCCGATAATGCGGTGGCAGCGGTAGGTGTGGTTAATCAATTGCTGAACATGGTATTCCTGCTGTTCAATATTACCACGACCGGAACTTCCGTCATGTGCGCCCTTTATTTCGGGGCGAAAGATAATAAGAGTTTTATTCAGGTGTTAGGAACCTCCTTGTTGTTTAACGCCGGCGTAGGTTGCTTGATCAGCTTGATGCTTTTCTTGTTCGGTAGGGAGATGTTGGTCCTGATGGATATCCGTCCGGATCTGATGCCGGACGCTGAGACTTATATGCACATTGTCGGAGGGTTCGGCTTCTTCCAAGCGGTTAGTTTTACGATATCGGCGGTGCTCCGTGCGGCGAACAAGCCGAATTATGCGATGCAGGTGACCTTGCTGATCAATGTATTGAATGTGTTTGGAAATTATGCATTGATATTTGGCCATTTCGGTTTCCCTGCCCTCGGTGTACAAGGAGCGGCTATCTCTACCTCTGTTTGCCGGGGAGTGGCGATGACACTTTTGTTTATCATGCTGTTCAAGCGGTTGGTGCCTCGTATCCCTTTGGCTTATTTCCGTCCGTTCCCGTTTCAGAAGTTGAAAGATGTGTTGAAGATCGGCTTACCTTCGGCAGCGGAACAAATCTCGTATGATGCCTCGCAGGTGACGATTGTCTACTTTATCAATATGCTGGGTAATGAGTACTTGACAGCTCGTGTTTATGTGATGAATATCGTGATAATCGGCTATATCTTTTCTTTGTCGATCGCGCAAGCTACTTCTATTTGTACCGGCAATTTGGTGGGCGCGAGGAAGAAGCAAGCCGCTTATTTATTGAGTTGGTATGCTTGGAGGAGGTCGTTGCTGATTACGCTGGTCGCTAGTACCGGGGTTTATCTGTTGGGACGTCCTTTATTGGGGATATTTACTGAGAATCAAGCAATCATAACGATTGCGATGGGAGCCTTGCTGGTAGATGTACTCTTGGAGCAAGGGCGGGCCACGGTACTGCTGTTCTTATTCTGCTTGCGTTCGGTAGGCGACGTCGTGGTCCCGGTAATTATCGAGTTATTCTGTATGTGGTTCTTTGCCGTGTTCTGCGGGTATATGTTCGGTATCGTGTTCGGATTAGGCTTAGCGGGGATGTGGTTCGCTTTTGCTTTGGACGAGTGTTCCCGGGGTGCGGTACTCTGCTTGCGGTGGCGAACGCAGAAGTGGAAAAAGAGGATGTTAATCAAGAATCCTGTTAATATAAGCTAAAACAGGGTGTTCTTGGGAACATTTCGCCTTCTATTTGCGTCTTACTAATTACAATAGATATTTTATAAAAGATTATGATGAAGATGAAAAAGGTATTGTTTTATGCGTTTTTGCTTCCCGCTTTCGTTGGGATGATGTTTTCTTGTTCAGATGTCAAGACAGATGTGAAGAAGTTGGAAGGTAAATGGAATGTGGTAGAAGTGAAAGGTGAGAAAGTCTTGGAAGAAGGCCTGCCGCAGATGGACTTCAATATGGCTGAGAAGAAATTACATGGAAATACAGGCTGTAATTTATTCAATACGACGATCACGTTAGATCCGGAAGATGTATCTTCTATTACGATCGCTCCGGGCGCTACGACTATGATGGCGTGTCCGAATATGGATTTGGAGACGAGCGTGCTTCAATCGATGGATCAGGTTCGTTCCGTGAAGGGCGGAAAAGATGAGAATGAGATGTTGCTGGTAGACCAAGATGGTAATGTATTATTAGTATTGGAGAGAAATTAATGCGAAAAGGTCTTTTTTATATTTGCCTGCTTTTGGTAGGCGTCGGTTTGTTCGCCGGCTGTAAATCCAAGAAAGCGGTGGTAGCTTCTTTCTCGGATCTGGATGGTGAATGGGGTGTCGTGGAGATGAACGGTAAGACGTTGAATCCCGAGGAGACTCATCAGGTTTTGGTGTTCGACGTGGCTCGTCAAGGGCTTTCGGGAAATGCCGGTTGCAATCGGTTGATGGGGAAGATCGAATATAATGATGCTTATAGAAATATCATTAAGTTCCCACAGGTAGCGACTACCCGAATGGCTTGCCCGGATATGAGCGGCGAACGTGAGTTGCTGGAAGCGCTTAATAAGGTGGTGCGCTTTGAGGCACAGGGTGAGGCGGCTCCTGTTACGGAAATCGCTTTGTTCGGGACCAATAATGATAAGTTGTTGGTGATCAAAAAGCAAAAATAAAATCACCCAGTTGTAGAGACGGGGCACGCCCCGTCTCTACAACTGGGTATTAATATTTGAAACTATAACGGAATCCTGCCTTAAACCAAATACCCGGTTGGGGGATATTTCCCAGATCATAATAAGTGGAATTGAGCAGATTATTTAACTCCGCATATAGATTTAACCGCTGATATTCCCAATTTACTTTCATATCTACTAAGCAATAAGGAGCGTAAGGTTCCTCATAAGCCGGCTTAAGATTCTCGTATTTAGTATAACTACCTGCCCGGTCTTGCCAACGGACATACCAAGTGGCCGAAAAACCTTTCCAGATAGAATGGCTTAATTGAGCCGTGAACTTGTGCTTCAGATAATCTAACGCATAATTCGATATATACCCCTCACTATCCTTGTCTTGATGGATAAACGCATATCCCAGTTCTATTTTCCGGATAAAGAACCGTTCGTTGCCCAGTTCCCTCGGTAATAAACTCAGGTTAGTCTCGAAACCAAGGTTATCGACTTTTGTCAGATTTTGGCTTTCCCAGATATCTTCCGGTTTCTCTTTCACCCAATCGATCATGTTCTTACCTTTTCGGTAAAAGCCGGCTATATGAGCCCGGAGGAAGTAAGTGTTGTATTTCAGTCCGACCTCGAATGCCTCGCTTTCCTCCGGTTTTAGGTCTGGATTTCCTTTATTCGTCTTACCCTCATAATAAAGATCGGTGAAAGTCGGCATGCGCAATGCCCGGTTCCAGCTCCCATACAGACGGACATTGTCCCCGATACGGTAACTGGCATCTATTCCCGGATAGAAATGAATCCCTTCGTTTAAGGCCGAATTATAGTTTGCCAAGACCCCGACTGACAACGTGAAGCGGCGTAATAATACGTTATGCTCAAGAAAGTAGCTGATGTTACTTCGGTTATCGCTTTTTAGATATTGCCCCTCTTTCTCGAAAGGAACATCCTGCGGTTCCTTCATCGGCTTGCCTAATACATTACTCTTTACTCCCTCGTTTCGGAATTCCACGCCCATACTGGTTCTTCCTAGTTTCCACTGTGTCGTGGCGTTGAGGTTGGCTCCGAATACTTCCGTCTCATGGTAATTATGCCCGGTATACCAATCGGCGGGATCGCTACGGAACAACTCGTACCGGTCGAAATGTCGGGTCCAGTATACCTTGGGGGTGAACTTGATTTTGCCATGTGTTTCTCCTCCGGCGGAGAGGAAGAAGCAGCGAGTCTTGTCGTATTGGTTGGGATAGGAAGCGGAGTAGAAGCTATTCGCTCCATAACCTTTGTCGTTGTATCCGGCTTGGAATTGGAAATCGGCCTCCTCGCTTTTAAGTTCCGATTGCCAAAAAAGATTTAATTGTTTGAAGTCCGTATTGTCTATATACCCTCCGGACGAGGCATACCCTGCGGAAAGGCGCTGTCCGAAATGAGTGGTCGCATGATTGATGGCAGCCTCCAGTTTCCAGAGCTTATGCATTCCGGCGTAATTGTCGGTCGAGATCCTGTTCTCTTTTCCTGTTTTCGTGATGATATTGATCGCTCCAGCGAAAGCGCTGGCCCCGAATATACGGGAAGAAGGGCCGGATACCACCTCGATGCGCTCTATGTCCGAGAGATTCACCGGGAGGTCAAAACTATAATGGCCGGTTTGTGGGTTGGAGAGGTTGACCCCGTTTAAGAGAACCGCTATTTGGTCGAACGTCCCTCCCCGGATGGAGATATCGGCTTGGGTGCCTCCTTCTCCTCGTTGCCGGACGTCTATTCCCGCGGCATATTCTAAAAGATCTTGGATACTGGTGACAGGCGCCGCCGCGATCTCACGGGCGGGAATGACTGTCACGATCTTGGTCGCTTGGTTCCGTGCGATAGGCGCACGGGAGGCAGTAACTTCTACCTCTTCCAGCTCTACGGAAGCTTCCTCGCCGGTCCGGTTAGGCTCGATTACCTTTTGGGCTTGCGCCGTGTCGGGCAGGGCGAATAGTAACGTGCTTGCTGTTACGACTCCAATGTTAATGACTTTGTGCATACTCCGGAACGCGGCGTAACGTTTCCGGTCGAATCGGCGGAAACGTACGGCGACTTGGGTATGCGATTCCCAATAATTCATTCGTTCTTATTTTTTATTTTGAGTAGGATAGTCCGGATAAAGTAAATACTTTTTACGCATGGCCTTGTATTGATCCAGCTCGGGTTTCCAACTTTCCCGGATCTCTTTCTCGGATAAGCCCCTTACGATCTGGTAGCGGAGCTGCTTCGTGCCTGCCAATAAATCGAACCAGTTCGGACGGGAGAAGAAAAAGGCTTGATCCTTTCCCGCTTTATTGTAGAAGTCGAGGAAGAATCGCAAGGTTAATCCTCCTTCGAACGGATATTCCCGCAGATCGATGCCGTAACATACTTTATCCTTTTGCAAGGGATTGGTATCGAATCCGGGCAAGGAGGTCGGGGTAAAAGTGAAATCCCCGTATTTAGGGTCCGGGAAACCTAGTACTTGAAACGGATAATAGGTTCCTCTTCCCACGCTAACGTTCGTAGCCTCAAAAAAGCAAAGCGACGGATACAGGCGGATAGACTGGTCATTCGGGAGGTTCGGAGAGGGCTTGACCGGCAACCAATAGGGATCTCCGTGTTTCCAATTCTCCATCTTTACGATCTTTAACCGGCAGGTATCGGGCGCACTTTTCAGCCAGCCTTCCTTATTGATCATCCATGCCAATTCCCCTACGGTCAAACCGTGCAAGATCGGGAGCGGATCGACACCGACGAAAGACTCGAATCCTTTCTGGCGGATCGGCCCGTCTACGAAGTCATTCGGGTTCGGGCGGTCCAACACGATAAACTCTTTGTTGTTTTCGGCGCAGGCTTCCATCACGTAATGCATCGTGCTGATATAGGTATAGAAACGGGCACCTACATCTTGTATATCGAAAACAATCACGTCGAGGTCGCCCAGTTGCTCGGCGGACGGTTTCTTGTTTTTCCCATAAATAGAGATGATGGGGATGCCTGTTTTCAAGTCTCGGCTGTCTTTTATCTCCTCTCCGGCATCACCGGTTCCCCGGAATCCATGTTCCGGAGCGAACACCTTCTTAACGTCTACGCCTTCCGCTACTAGCGCATCTAATAAATGAATCTGCCGCTTTTCCAAGATGGAAGTCTGGTTGACCACTAATCCTACCCGCTTGCCCTTCAGTAAACGAGTGACGACATCCATCCGCTCGGCACCTAGCTTTAACGGGGCGTTTTGTGAATAAACCGTTGGCGTCAGGCTAAAAAGTATGACTAGAAATATAAAGATCTGTTTCATTACATTATATAATATATCACTGTGTACTGATCGCGAAAGTACGAAATGTTTGTGAGAAGTCGTCTTATTTTGTGTATGGACAAAGATAAACTTTTTCTTCCGTATCCGCAAAACAGGGCTTGTCGCTTTATAAGCCGAAATCTACGGAGATAACAATTGGGTGGATGTAATCAGCAATAATCGTAAGAAATTGACACACAACCGAACAAAAAGAGTAACTTTGCAAATAAATTGAAGAGAAATATGGCTAAGGATGCAGATATACAAGTATCTGATAACATGATGGATAACTTTCGTGGTTATGCAGCATTGCTTCGCAAAATCAAACAACGGGTACTGATTGCCCAGCAACGAGTAATTTATGTCGCCAACGAAGAAATGCTCCGGATGTATTGGGACGTTGGCGAAATGTTACAGAGAAGTCAAGACACTGACGGTTGGGGCAAGAAGACCTTGCGACGGTTGGCTGTGGATTTGAAGAACGATTATTCTGAGATAAAAGGTTTTTCTGTCCGTAACATGCAGTGCATGATGCAGTTCTTCAATGAATATAATCAAGAACTTACGATGATAAAAGGGGCTGTTGCTCCAATTGCGCAACCACCGGTTGCGCAATTGGAAAAGTACAATTTTACTCTTCCTATCAAACATTTGGATTGGACGCACAACCTGATTATTATGCAACAAGTCAAGGATATTCGTGCCCGTTACTGGTACATGGTGCAGAGTATCACATCCCATTGGTCAAAACGTTATCTGCAAGAAGCCATCAGGCTTGATGATTATGGCAAACATGGAGCATTGGCGAACAACTTCACTGAAACTCTCCCTGCACCGGAAGCAAACGATGTGAAATCCATGCTCAAAGACCCATATATATTCGATATGCTGACTTTCACCGATCAATACAATGAGCGTGATGTGGAGATCGGTTTAGTGGAGCATGTAGAAAAGTTTCTTGTAGAAATGGGGGCCGGTTTTGCCTTTATGGGTAGGCAATATCACATAGAGGTGTCGGGCGATGATTACTACATTGACATACTGATGTACAATGCGTTTCTGCACCGATATTTGGTAATCGAATTGAAAGACACGGAGTTCATACCAGAATATATCGGTAAACTGAATTTCTACTGTTCTGCTGTGGATGACATTCTTTGCCGAGAGGGAGATAACCGAACGATTGGATTGTTGCTTTGCAAGAGCAAAGACCGTATCAAGGCTGAATATGCCTTGCGTGATATTCAGAAACCAATCGGCATATCAGACTACGAATTGGGGCAAGCCTTGCCGAAAGACTTCCGTGGCAGTTTGCCTACGATTGAGGAAATCGAGAAAGAATTAGAGTCTAGCGGTCAATAAACTTGTTTGGTAGAATTATAGCAGAATTGGATGCTATCGATGCGGTAAACCATCAAGTTGCTAACGAACCAATAGTAGGTAAAATACCCAATTCTCATATAGTCAGCCTATGTGTTTGTGAGAAATGAATGCGGGGCTATCTTGAATAGAAAACTTTACCTACTCGGTCGATATGTTCCCCGATAGGAGTCCCTTTTTGTTTCTGATAATTAAGCAAGTCGACTTTGTAAAGTAAACCCAAATCATCGATACGGTTGTTTATGTCGAGCTGTTGGCTAAAGGTGATATCTTCTCCATCCATGGCAAGGTCGATGTCTGAGCCTGCATGACTTGTGCCTTTGGCTCGCGAGCCAAAGATAAGTACACGCCGTATGTTGCCATACCTGCGAAATACCTCACGCAACTCTTCAACCACGTTATCGCTTAATCCAAACATAATAAACTATTAAAATAGATCTTTGTTCTCCGTCTCGTTCTTACGAATAATCAGCAAATCCCTTAGTTCCCTTAACAAGGGAGCGTAGTCTGCGTAAATCCCTTTTGCGATCTCATCCGCCTCGTCCTCGTTGTATGTATGCGAGGTTAGGATTCGGGCTTTCGCCATCTTTCGCCATCGATCATGATCCTTTATCAATCCATTCTCAAAAGCCAACTGAAGGGTCGTGTTCGGGCCTGTCTGGAATTGGAACCCCAGATATTGCATATAATCTTGCAATACCTTCCAAGCCAACTCAAACGTATATTCGAAACGTTGAATAAGCCCCTCTTTCTCTAGTTCCGATAAAACGTCATATTCCATCGTATCCGTTATTTCCAATAAACGGGCACATGCTTTGGCGAAATTATCGAAACGTTGCAACCAACGAATATCCCTGCTCATAGTCGTCTTATTTTGTATATGGGCAAAGATAAACTTTTTCTTTCGTATCCGCAAAACAGGGCTTGTCGCTTTATAAGCCGAAATCTCTTGCGGAATAGTCCGGGATCTACTCTATGAGTAGGATGAAAACTACTTAGTAAGCAGACCCCCTGTTTACTTACTAAGTAGAGGTCTGGTCTACTTAATAAGCAGATGGAGGTCTACTTACTAAGTAGTTTCCGGATTTCTCGGTAAAGAGGGGTGGAAGAGATAAAATGATTTATTTATTGAAAAAAATATAGGAAAATGTTTGTAGAGATGAAAAATAATTGTACTTTTGTGTCGTAATGGGAGTAGCGATTCTTACGCTTGATGATGCGTTATAAATAAAGAGGCATCATTTTCTTAGTGATGGAGGTTTAAAGTCGATGATACGTTATAATAAATAGAGGTGTCATTTTTCAGCCCTTTCCCCGGGGTGGTTTTAAATTCGATGATTAAGCTAGCCTTAATGAAAACTTTTCTCTCCCGCAAGATCAATATTTATTTAGCCGCTGCCCGCAAGCGACCTATGAGAGGTATGTTTCTCTTTATATCGTTTGGGCTGGGTAGGTTTATTCTTTCTTTGGCAAGAATGAGGGGAGTAAACAAGTGTGTGTATTCATTCTTGTTTTGTTGAACTCAAAAAAGCGAAAAAATATGGCTTTACGAGTAAGACGAATCAAAAAGGCATTCGGCTTTGACAAGACGAAGACCGAAAAGTATGTGATAGTCCCTGATCGGGCTACAGTGGCTCACCCGATAAACCTGGGGGATTAAGCATACAGCTTTGTAAGTCTGAAAAGAAAGAATTTTATATCCGTTACTCCTCTTAAAGCAGCTCTAAACGCCTTAATTTTAGCATTAAAAGACTCTGCAAATGCATTAGTTGCCCTGTTTACAAAGAAGTTCAAGACTTCATCATAGTGCTCGTAAAGTGTGGCGGCAATAACATTGAAACTCTTAAAGCCAGAGTCGTCCACTTTGTTGTACCATCGTGCAAGCGAGAGTCTTGCTGCATCTTTGACGGTATTCTTGGAAAATATCATTCTTAGGGAATGTGTAAGCGAATAGGCTTCTTTAAGATCAGGATACGTTTCAAAGAGCACCTCAGCTCTTTGTCTCTGACTTTCCGTCCATTTGTCGGCAGATTTAAAAAGCAGATATCTGCTGCGAGCCAACAACTGCTTGTGGGTATCACCATTTGCAAGCACAATTGGAGTGTATGCTTCGCCCAGGCATTTGGCTTCTTCCCTGGCATCCGTGTCTGCTTGAATGGCATCCCATCTATGCGCGATACGCATCTCCTGCAAGGCATCACATGCAAGTTTCTGTATATGAAAGCGGTCTATGGTACGCATTGCATTCGGGAAACAGCGTCTGGCTATAAGTCGCATGGAATTCGACATATCCATTGTTATCTCCTTAACCAACAGTCTCTTGTCCTCGTCAATGCGCATAAGTGCTTCCGTGACAGCATCTGCCGCCACACCCTTTACAATAGCAATGATGGTACCTTTACCTCCACGTGAAGATCTGTTGCTTACTATAGTGTACAGCTCACCGTTGCTTGGAGCCGTTTCGTCAATGCAGATGCTTTCACCAATGTTCTCTGGAAAGACAAGCCAGTCTTCTGCATGTGAGAGTTCTGACCATTCACGATAGCCGCTGAGCACTTCCTTGTATTGCTTTTCAAACGTATCCCCGTTTATGTGATAATAGCGGTCAAGCGAACGGGAGGTCGTAGGAATCGTCTCCATACACTCCTTTTAAAAAAGCCGCAAACTCCTTGGAGTAGCGGGTTTCTTCAGCCTTCAGGTCGTAAGAGTCGGAGAAGTATCGGTTATTCTGCTTGTCATACCATTTGCGTCTTCTGACAATTAGGTCAACACCTTTATCGCGGATTGGAAAGTCACGTATAGTTACGGCTTCACAGAACCCTTTGGATTCAATCTCTGGGTTCTCTTTATATTCAGCCTTAACCGATTCATCAAGATAGATGCGGATAAGGGATGCCTCTTCTTCTACACGTACTACTTCAAAATTTGAAAGTATCTCTGATGGCAGAATCAACTGTGCCAATGCTAATAGTCCTTGATTGTTCATGGTACAAAGGTGCAAATTTTCTATAGAATTAAAGAATTTTCCCCCTGATTTATCGGGTGAGCCGCTACAGTGGTAGGTTTCGAGGCCCTTTGCGATCAAGTCGCTGCGGTCTCAGGTATTAATTTAGGAATGGTTCAATCCGTAGTTTATGGATTGGTGAAGTCCATGACGACATTCATCCGGCAAGGCCATTCCGTGCAAGTGACGGGTTTCGGTACCTTCGTCCCTTCCTTTAATGCGAAGAGCAGTTTAGATGAGAAAGAGGCGAATGTGGATTCTATCCACCACGTGAAACTACGTTTCCTTCCCAGCGCGGAGTTGCGTACGATGATGAAATCGATGGAATTCGAATTCGATGTAACGGACAGTACGAACGATTCCAAAACAACCTCCGAAGGGGGAGGTGATTCCGAAAGCCCGGATGAGATCTAATCGTTTGGGAAGGTAAGTAAAAAGCCCCAGTCCGGCAGCAAGGGGAAGCTGTTGGGCGGGGGCTTTCGTTTATGCAATTTTTACATGTCATAAACTTTGCTCACAAATAATTAAGAGTTATCTTTGCGGTAATTCCAAGTAGTGGCTAAGCGAGACTTAGCGGCCAAGAGAGGCTTCGAACGGAAGGACATATTTAACGAAGAGCGTTTTTAAGATATTATTCTTGTCATAGAAAATCGCCAATTTTCAAAGCGGAACAAGTATAATAGCAACAGAAAGCGCTCACGTCTTTGGTATATACATATTCTTCCTGTATAGGAGAGATGTTATACATAAGGGCGTGGGACTGTTGTTTATTATTTGTTCCGTGGGTGTTTGGCGATACCTCTATGACAGATAAGGCATTAAACAGTTTCCACGCCTCTTCTTTTTATTGTAACCTTATAAAAGCGATGTCGAACGGAGGGGAACAGGGAGACAGAGATTAATTTCTATGAGTCGATTGTGTAATGTAGCTTTCTTCATTCTAATGCTATGTTTAAGTATGCCTAGCAAGGTAATGGGGATTTCTCCTGAATTAAAAACTTTGCATAAGATTTTTCCAGTAGTTGATTTTACTATCTATAAAGAGTATAATGGATTTATGAGATTCGAATCAACTGGTACATATTCTCATAAATTTACAGTGATTTGTTTTGATCTTATTCAAACAAAATCTTCTGCTCCTATTACCTTTATTAGCGAGGATGAATCTCTTTATACTGTAAAAAGTGTGCAAGTAACAAAAGATGGAGATATATATAAACATCAGATTGAAGTTACTTATGATGGTGAAAAACTTGAGCAAAAGAGCTATAAGGAAACATCAACAATTACGGTA
Source organism: Parabacteroides sp. KHUB-02 (assembly GCF_056640955.1). Classification (NCBI taxonomy): domain Bacteria; kingdom Pseudomonadati; phylum Bacteroidota; class Bacteroidia; order Bacteroidales; family Tannerellaceae; genus Parabacteroides; species Parabacteroides sp. KHUB-02. The sequence continues at coordinate 4,690,824 of NZ_JBWQEV010000001.1, forward strand.
AGGCAGGAGGGAAATGATAAATATGAAGGTGAAACAATTACTTTTCAAGTTAAAATAACACAAAATATACTCTTTTGGGCAAAAGTCTTACCTTATGATTATTCCAAAGGAACTGTTAGTTGCGAAATAGGAGAAAAATTACCACCTGGATATATTATTGACAGCGATACAAGTGGTAGCTTGTTTACTTTTACTCCCAAAAAGGGATACTGCGTGGCTGATGTAAAGATAAACGGAGAAAGTCAAGGGGCAATTACTTCTTATAGAGTAACGAATGATAAAAACTATTTGATAGAAGTTTTTTTTGAACCATCTTCGGTAGCAAAAAGTGTAAAGGTGACTTTGAGTGTGGAAAACGAAGGAGGTGTAATAACTCCAAAGGGAGAACAATTTATTGATTACGGGGGTAGTATAAAGTTTAACGTAACACTTAAGGATGGATATGCGTTTAAAAAATATAGAATTAAAAATTCTGAATCAGATAAAACTCATTCAATACCAGCTGGATATTTGAATTATGAATCAACTATTAGTAATATATGTTCTAATACGACTATACAATTTTGGTTTAATAAATGGCATAAGTTATATTGGGATTATAATGAAGGAGAAGGAGCAATAAAGGTAAATTTTAAAAACGGTAATAAGCAAAAAAATGGTGAATATATAGAGGTGACAGAAGATAGTGAGTATTTGATCTATATAATGCCATCGGAAGGATATAAAATAAAAAGTGTCAAGTTAGGGGATGTTGATATTACAAAGAAAGTAGAGAATGATGTTTATAAACTTCCATCAACACCTATAATGTCTGATACGAAATTTTCTGTTACTTTTGAAAAAGAAACAATTGCTAAGTATATAGTAAAAGTTTTTTATGATGAGGGTGGTGTTGTGAAAGTGAACAATCGTTTGATTGCAGATGGCTCTAGTACGAGTGTAACTGCTTCTACGGATGTTCGATTATCTATTGTCCCTAATCAAGGTTATCATTTAAAGTCTGTGACAATTGGGCGGATAGACAAAACAAGTGAAGTGATTAGCAATCAGTTGACAATCTCTTCCATATCAAAAAATCAGGAGATTTCTATACTGTTTGAGAAAGATGCTCCAGTTAGTTATACAGTGAAAGTTTCATATAATGAAGGAGGAACAGTAAAAGTAAACAATAACAAAGTCGATAATGGTACGAGTACTACCGTGACCGCTTCTACGAATGTTCAATTATCCATAGTCCCTAATTCAGGTTATCATTTGAAGAGTGTGACAGTTGGAGGTGTAGACAAAACGAGTGAAGTGAGTAACAACCAGTTAACGATTACTTCCATATCAAAAAATCAGGAGATTTCTATACTGTTTGAGAAAGATGCTCCAGTTAGTTATATAGTGAAAGTTTCATATAATGAAGGTGGAACGGTAAAAGTAAACAATAACAAAGTCGATAATGGTACGAGTACTACCGTGACCGCTTCTACGAATGTTCAATTATCCATAGTCCCTAATTCAGGTTATCATTTGAAGAGTGTGACAGTTGGAGGTGTAGACAAAACGAGTGAAGTGAGGAATAACCAGTTAACGATTACTTCCATATCAAAAAATCAGGAGATTTCTATACTATTTGAGAAAGATGCTTCTATAAACTATACTGTAAAGGTCTCTTATAATGAAGGTGGTAAGATAAAAGTAAATAATAACTTTGTAGATAATGGTACCATCACGACTGTTACTGTTCCTGCAGACGTCCAATTATCTGTTGTGCCAGATAAGGGCTATCATTTGAAGCAAATAATGGTAGGTAGTGTAGATAAAACAAATGAAGTGAAGGAAAATCAGTTGTTTTTTTATTCAATATCTGAAAATTTAGAGGTCTCTGTTGCTTTTGAGAAAGATGTACCAACAAGCTATTTCCTTACAATTTTTTATAAAGATCGTGCTGGAACTGTAAAGGTTAATGGTGTTGAGGCTTCACATGGTCAAGGTATCCCAATTTCTGCATCTTCTACAGAGTTTATATTTCTTCCAGCCGAAGGGTATCGCTTAAAGAAAGCAATATTATATTATCAAGTTATGGAAGTCTCTTACCAAGATATAACAGAACAAATTAAGAATAATCGCTACACTCTTCTTTCTTCTACATCTGATTTGAGATTAGATGTAGAGTTCGAGCAGATACCATTTTTTAGTTTTCAAATAGAAGGGGGAGCCGGATTGATAAAGATTGACAATGAAATAGTTCTGTCTAATTATTATTCATATATGGAAGATGGAAGTTCAACTATTATTCAAATTTTGGATAGTAAGTACTCTGAAATAGATGAGGTTCTCTTGAATGAGAAAAATATTACAAGCAAAATTAATAATGGATTTTTGAAAATAGAATCTATAGAATCTGATACAAAGTTAAATTTTAAGTGGAAATCAAAGCAGTATATATTGTCATTAACAGATATTCAAAATATAGAAAAAATATATCTTGAATGGGATGAATTGCCTGTCCAAAAAAATATACAAGTAGCGGCAAGAAAAGGTTTCCCATTAACAATTTATTCAAATAAATTTTATTCAATCTTGAAGGTGCTATTAGATGGAGAATCTGTATATGAGGCAGATCCGGAACATGCTATCTATTATGCGAAAATAATAAGTATGGATATGGATAAGGATAAAGAACTGACTGTCATATTAAAGTTGGAAGAAGAAAGAAGTCTGACTTTAGATGTGAAAGAACCGGGGACTTTGTCTTCTTATTTGTCTGAAGAAGATATAAAGTTAGTAACAAATCTTCATCTGCAAGGAAATATTGACCAGCGAGATTTTGTGGTTATGAATCAAATGGAATCATTATCGGATTTGGATATTACTGCAACTGTAAATAAATATATAGATTATCCAGCAAATGAGATTCCCAAAAAAGCTTTTTATAATAATAAGACAATTCGTTCTATAGCTATTCCTGCTTCTATTGAGTCGGTAGGAGCTCAGGCTTTTTATGGATCTGTTCTAAATGAATTTACATCTACTGGTATTGGTATGCAATTAAAATCAATAGGAGAGGAAGCTTTTAAGGACTGTAAATATTTGACAGATATGTATTATTGTGACGATATAAAGGTGATAGAAAAGGGGACATTCGAAAATTGTTCAAATTTGAAACAAATGAGTTCTCAAAATGTGATAGAAATAAAAGAGTCTGCATTTAGAAATTGTAAGAATCTAACATTCTATTTGGATGGTAGTTTGGAGAGAATAGGCGATTATGCCTTTGAAAATGTACATGAGGTAAATGATAATGGCTATTACTTTGAAAATCCTCAATTATCATATATTGGGAAAAATGCTTTGAAGGGTTGCCAAAATGAATCTTTCAATTTTAAGGCATATATGAATTTGAATGAACTCCCTAGCTTTGAAGGTTGTTCTAAATTGACTTCTATTACTTTGCCTCAGAATGTCAAGCAAATTCCTGTAGGAATATTTGAAGGCTGCACATCCTTGGCTTATGTATATATGAGCGAAAATATAGAGTATATAGCGGAAAATGCTTTTAGCGATTGTAATTCTTTGTATTATTTGTATATCCCGGTAAGCAAAACACCAGAAGTTTTTAACAATAGCTTCTCTGATTTGAATTATCAGTTAACGAAATTAGCTGTACCTGCGGACTATTTACCTTTCTATAAAAATCATCCTGTCTGGGGAAAATTCTCTGTTATAGAACCTATAGGCCAAGCGAGTACTTACCCTGTGGAGATCTTTCTTTCAGAGGGGGGAAGTATGAAGTTCAGAGTCAATAAGGATGAATATTGGCAAGATTTTAATTCTTCTTATTATGGGACATTTGATTCGGCTTCTCGTATTGAGTTTTTTGTCAGTCCTTCGGAAGGGTATTCTATCGAATCTGTTTACTTAAATGGTGAAAATATTACGGAGTCGCTAAATGACAACAATGGATTTGTAATACCGTATCTGTTGGAAAATACTTCCATCTCAGTTAAGTTTAAGAAAAAGGATGTAACCTCTATAGACTCTGTAAATGCAGATAGATATATTTACAGTATAGGTTCGAATCAATTAATCCTACAAGGATTTAAAGTTGGCTCTTTAATTCATGTTTATGAGACAAGCGGTCGTTTGATATTCCGTTCTGAGGTTCAAAATAATGAAGAAAAGATAGAGTTGCCAAATAAAGGCATTTACTTTATACGTATCGGAAGTGAAAATATAAAAATTGCTCTCTAAAATTACGATAGGAATTACGAATCATGGATAATTGTTTCAGGTTGGCAGTTAATAGAACCTATGAATGATGAATAGAAAATGCCCCCCTAGCCTTTTTCATATCAGAAGGCTAGGGGGCGTTGTCTTAAACGCCTCCCAATTCCTTTTTTAGCCACACTTTCATCACCGGATCTGGAATGATGACCTTGCGTTTCTCTATTTCAATCAACTCTTTTTTAACTAATGCCCTCTTTACGATACTGACATTTGCCGATGAGCCAAGTTTATATTTCTGTAGAATCTCTTGCGTGGTAAACTCGCTATGTACTCCATCTAGGATGGCGCGTAAAAAATTCATTTGATAAGTCGTCAGACTTTCGGTCTGTTTCTCGAATAGCGGAGTGTTTTGATCGATGATATCCTGATATGCCTCCTCAAAGTTCTGCTCCGTAGCGACCTTATCTGTATGAATCCATACCAACCATGCTAATTGCTGCACATAGGATGAATGATTGTCTACCCTTTGGCATATCTTTTCAGCCAGTTCTTTTGAAATCTGCTTACCTGTAGCCTCAAAACGACCACATATATAATTGATCCAATCACAAGTCCCGATTTTTGGCAGATAAATAGCATCGCCGAATTTATAAAAGGGAAGACTCTTTTTTTCAAATAGTTCATTCATCAAATGCTTCTTGCTACCGAACAAGCAATAAGACACCGACTTTTGTAATTGCCACACGGAACGTAATCGCTTTTGGAATGTCTTCGAATCCTTAAATTCGGCAATCTGTTGAAATTCATCGATACATACGACAATATTATATCCCTTCTTTTGCGCTATTTTTTCGGGAAGTTGTAATATCTCATCAACATCATTACTTTGAGGATTCATCTCAAGTGATATGGAAAAATCTGTCATGGGATCGGTTCCTATGGATATTTTAGGGCTGATACGTGAGAGGAATAGCTTGGTATTCTCCAGCCATTCATCTAACTTTGAGGAAGTTTGTTTGAGAATGGCTGCAGCGAACGCATCATAAAAATCCCTGTCGCTACGGCATGAGAATATGTCAAGATACACGACTTTCAATTTGTCGGATTGCGCCAAGTGACATGCTTTCTGCACTAAAGAAGTCTTGCCCCAACGACGAGGTGAAATCAGTACCGTATTTACACCATGCTGAAAGTTCAACAATAGACGCTCTGTCTCTTTCTTGCGATCGGTAAAATTATCGCCCGATGTCGCGACTCCGAATATAAAAGGCTTATTCTCCATGATTTTTCAACTATTATTCTATCGCAAAGATAATCAATATTAGGTTTGTAATAAAGTTGTTACTAATAAAGTTGTTATTTATCTTTCTAGTAGCTTGTAGAAGAAGTATCTTACACATAACTAATGATCGCTATCTGCTTGGTATCTTGCGGAAAGTTTATACTTTTGAGGCGAATAACAGACAATACTAAGAATCTATGAATGTAAAAACACTTTTTTATGCGGTAGCCTTCTTGAGTTTATCATGGGCGTCTTTAACCTATGCGCAAGATGTCCTACCGGAATATACGCAAGCACGCCGTTTCGCCCCGTCGAATGCGGAACAGCTATTTTTCTCTTATACCCTTACGCCCAATTATTTTAATAATAGTGACAAATTCTGGTACGAGTATAAGACGAGTGAGGGGACAAACTGGTATCTGGTGGACCCCGATTCGAGAAATAAACGATTATTATTCGATCGGGATGAGTTGGCGGCACAGATAAGCGAGATCGTGAGAGAGCCTTTTACCGGACAACAACTTCCTATCGAAGATTTACGCTTAAAGGAAGATGATCGCACGTTTACTTTCTCGATAAAGGGTACGAACGGGAACTATTTTTTCTCGTATGATTATCCGTCCTCCCGGTTGACTCGGATTACGAAAGACGAGATTCCTGCTAAAATCCGTTGGGCGAATATATCGCCGGATAAAAAGCGGGTTGTCTTCGCGAAAGATTTGAACCTGTATGTCATGAGTTATGAGGATTATGAGAAGGCCGTGAAGGACCCGGAGGATAAGACGATATCCGAGATCGCCTTGACTACGGATGGCGAAAAAGATTTTGGCTTTGGTATGCCCCGGACCTTCTTGAATACCGATACTTTATGTGACCATAAGCGGAAATATGTAATGGGGGACTGGTCTCCCGATGGTCGTTATTTTGTCGCGACTTTGTCGGATCAACGTGAGGTGCAAGATTTATGGGTGATTAACTCGATCGCCAAACCTCGTCCTACACTTGAGACCTATAAATATCAGATGCCGGGAGAGGCGGGTTCTCCGATCGTTCATTTATATCTCTTTGATTTGGAAAATGCCGGAAAGCGGAAAGAAATCCGGGTGGATTGTTTTAAAGATCAAACAATCAATCTAGCCTCCAGACCGGATAAGGAGCGTAGGGGACTCACTCGGAACTCGATCTGGTTGGGAGATAACCAGACCTTCTATTTGACCCGTGTCAGCCGGGATATGAAACGGGTGGATATCTGTTCGTATACGATCGGGGAGGATTCGGTAAAAGCGATCATTGAGGAACGTCTAAATACCTCTATGGAAACCCGCCCGCTAGCGATGACCGATAATGGTAAGGAATTGATCCATTGGAGCGAACGGGATGGTTGGGCGCATCTGTATCTATATGACGCGCAAGGAAATTTGAAAAACCGTATCACCAAAGGACCTTGGTATGTGGACGCCATCGTAGACGTGGACAGTAAGAATCGTGTCGTTTACTTCAAGGCGAATGCCCGGGAAAAGGGAGATACGACTCCTTATTACGAGCATTTGTACCGGGTGAGTCTGGATGGTTCGGGCTTAAAGCTGATTACTCCGGGCGATTATTTCCACTAGGTCTCTATGGATAAATCCATGCGATATATCGTGGATAACTATTCCCGTGTCAATACGATCCCGGCTACGGCATTGTATGATAACCAAGGTAACCGATTGATGACCTTGGAGGAGAGTGACTTCTCCCAATTATTCATGGCAGGTTATAAATTCCCTGAGCCTTTTTCGGTAAAGGCGGCCGACGGGGTGACCGATTTGTATGGTGTCATGTATAAGCCTTTTGATTTTGATTCCACGAAAGTATATCCGGTCATTAACTATGTATACCCCGGACCGCAACAGGAGGGAACTTTCTTTCGCTACATCCCGATGAATCCTCGTACGGATCGTTTGGCGCAAGCCGGATTTGTCGTGGTTTGCATGGGACACAGGGGAGGGCATCCCAGTCGCTCCAAGTGGTATCATAATTATGGATATGGAAATTTGCGTGATTATCCGATGGCGGATCATAAAGTAGCTATCGAGCAGTTGTGCGCTCGTTATAAATTCATGGATATCAACCGGGTTGGCATACACGGACACTCCGGTGGCGGTTTCATGTCTACAGCGGCTATGCTGCTTTATCCGGATTTCTTTAAGGTGGCAGTATCTTGTGCCGGCAATCATGACAATAACATTTATAACCGGTGGTGGGGAGAGAAACATCATGGGGTAAAGGAGATCACGGATGATATGGGAAATATCTCGTTCGATATTCGCATCCCGACCAATCAGGAATTGGCGAGGAACTTGAAAGGCCATCTGTTATTGATCCATGGCGATATCGATAATAATGTGTATCCGGCGAATACCATTGTTGTCGTGGACGAGTTGATCAAGGCAGGCAAACGCTTTGATATGTTGATCGTACCGGGAAAACGTCATCATTTTGATGACTATAATGAGTATTATTATTGGCGGATGGTCGATTACTTCTCTGAGTATTTGAGAGGCGAACGGGAAACAGGTGCGGATATAAAAGATTTGAAACTGGGCAATTGGTTTCAGGGGTATCAGTGATGAGAAGTAGTATATGTGAGAGAGATTGTTTATTTTTGTCTCGCAAAAAAATAAATAGGATGAAACCTCTTGATATAATAAAGAAATATTATCCGGAAAGTTCGGATGCCTACCGGATTTTGGTGACTCATAGCCGCAGCGTGGCGGATAAGGCATTGGCATTGGCCCGTTTGCATCCGGAGATGAATCTGGATCTGACTTTTATTGAGGAAGCGGCGATGTTGCATGACATAGGGATCTTTTTGTGTAACGCACCGGATATCGATTGCCATGGGGAGGCCGATTATATCTGCCATGGCTATCTGGGAGCCGATTTAATGCGGAAAGAGGGGTATCCTCGCCACGCCTTAGTTTGCGAGAGGCATACGGGAACGGGGCTTTCGCTTGCCATGATCGAGGAACGGAACCTGCCTGTTCCACATCGGGATATGCGTCCTGTGTCATTGGAAGAACAATTGATCTGTTTCGCTGATAAATTCTTTAGCAAGACTAAATTGACGAAAGAGAAACCGGCTGATAAGATAAAACAGAGCTTATCCAAGTATGGAAATGAGACAGTTGAGCAGTTTGAACACTGGTGTAAACTCTTTTTAGGGGAATAAAAGCATAAGGGCTCGTTTATTTATTATACATTTGCACGCTGTAACACACTGCAAAGAACGAAGTAATGTTTTTGATATATAGAGTCCTAATCATTCTATTCGTTTTCCTCTTGGGAGGCTTGGGCGTGCAAGCGCAGGAGATTGTCGCTCCTGCCGATAGCTTGGCGCAGACTGATTCTCTCTTGGTGGCTCCTACGGATAGTACAACGTTAGCGGGAGATTCGATTCCAGAAAAGCAGACCGGGCTAGATGCTCCGGTCAGTTATCAAGCGACCGATTCTATCGTGATGACGGCTGGCAACTGGGCATATCTTTACGGGGAAGGCGATGTCAAATACCAGAATATCGAGCTGCAATCTGAATTGATTGAGATGAATATGGATAGTAGCATCGTGTTCGCTAAGTTTGGACTCGATTCTATCGGGCAGGAGTTTGGCTATCCGTTGTTTAAGGAGGGCGATCAGCAATATGAGTCGAAGACGATGCGGTATAATTTCGGTACCAAGAAAGGATATATCACGGACGTGATTACCCAGCAGGGAGAAGGGTATGTTACCGCCGGGCGAACGAAAAAGATGGAAGGGGATATCTTGAACATGGTGGGTGGTAAGTATACGACCTGCGACGAGCATGAGCATCCTCACTTTTACATTCAGATGACGAAAGCGAAGGTGCGCCCGAAAAAGAATATCGTAACGGGTCCGGTCTATCTGGTCTTGGAGGACGTGCCGTTGTATCCGATCGGGTTACCTTTCTGTTTCTTCCCGTTCTCGAGTACATATTCATCCGGTATTATTATGCCGACTTTCGGAGACGAGTCTACCAGAGGTTTCTTCTTGCGTGACGGTGGATATTATTTCGCCTTGAGCGATTATATGGACTTGGCTTTGTTGGGAGAGATTTATACCAAGGGATCTTGGGGATTGTCGGCCAAGTCGGCTTACCGCAAACGTTATAAATTCTCGGGCAGTTTTAATGCTTCTTATTTGGTGACGAAATTGGGAGATAAGGGATTACCCGACTATAATTTGTCTAAGGACTTCAAGGTAAACTGGACGCATACGCAAGACCCTAAGGCGAATCCTTATCTGTCTTTCTCGGCGAGCGTAAACTTCTCGACCTCTTCGTATGACCGTAATAATCAGAACAGTTTATACCCGAATGCGAATGGATATGCCGATGTGAACCAGAATACGAAGAGTTCATCCATCAACGTAACGAAACGTTTCCCGAATAACCCGTTCACGATCTCCGGTACGATGAGTATAAACCAGACGACCCGTGATTCTTCTATCGCCGTGACCTTGCCTAGCATGACGGTTACGATGAGTCGTATCTTCCCTTTCAAGCGGAAACATCCGGTCGGGAAGGAGCGTTGGTACGAGAAGATCTCCATGAGTTATTCCGGTACGTTCAGTAATAGTATCACGACAAAGGAAAACTTATTATTCAAATCGAATTTGATCAAAGATTGGCAGAATGCTATGCAGCACTCGATTCCGGTAAGCGCTACATTCTCCGTGCTCAAGTACTTGAATATTTCTCCCTCTTTCAATTATAAGGAACGTTGGTACACCAGCAAGATCGAACAGGAATATGATACGCAGAAACAGGCTTTGGTAGCCCGCGACACTACGTATGGTTTTTATCGTATTTACGATTTTAACGCTTCTATCTCTGCGTCTACTACCTTGTATGGTTTTTATAAACCGTTGCCATTCTTGGGTAATAAGGTTGAGATGATCCGTCACCGTTTCGAGCCGTCTATTACGGTAAGCGCCCAGCCGGACTTCGCTTCTTCTCGTTTTGGTTTTTATGAGACTTATGTATATCAAGACGCGAATGGTGAGGATCGTGAATATACGTATTCTCCGTTCGCTCATAATATGTATGGCGTTCCGGGAACGGGAAAACAAGGAAATATCAGTTTTGACGTAAATAACAATATCGAGATGAAGGTGCGTTCGGATAAGGACTCTACCGGATTCAAGAAAATTAGTCTGATCGATAAGCTGTCGTTAGGCATGAGTTATAATATGGCGGCGGATTCATTTAAGTGGAGTGACTTGAGTGTCGGTTTACGTTTGAAATTATCCAAGAGTTATACGTTGAACTTGAATGGTCTGTTCGATACCTATACGTACGATGAGAATGGGCATCGTGTCGATATTCCCCGTTGGAAAGCAGGCAAGGGTATTGGCCGTTTGAGAGGGACTAGCACCAGTTTTTCTTATACATTTAATAATGATACGTTCAAGAAGTTGTTTGGAGGAGGTGATAGCTCATCGGATAAATCCGGGAATCAATCGGCTTCCACGGATCCGAATGCAGATCCGGATGGATTGAACCCGGATGGAGAAGGAGAGGGCGAGAATAAGGAAAGTGGTGGCCGTCTGTTGGGCAAAAAGAAAGAGACCGGTGAGACAGATGCCGATGGCTATTTAATTTCCAAGATTCCTTGGAGCCTCTCGTTTAGTTATGGTTTGAGCTTGCGGTATGGTGATTTTAATCGTTCTAAACTGGAGTATGATTACGCCTTGACTCACTCTTTGAGCTTTAACGGAAATATCCAGCCGACAAAGAACTGGCGTTTTAACTTTAACGCTACTTATGATTTTGACGCTAAGAAGATCTCTTATATGACTTGTAACGTAACTCGTAACTTGCACTGCTGGCAAATGACGGCTAGTTTCGTTCCGGTCGGTCCTTATAAATCCTATACATTCAGTATCGCTGTAAGCTCTGCTTTATTGAAAGATTTGAAGTATGATAAGAGAAGTAATTATAGGGATGGACAGCAGTGGTATTAAGAACCGAAAATTGAGAATTGAAAATTATTGGATTGTATAGCTAATTTTCAATTCTCAATGATCTTACCATTCGATGGGAGTTTGCCCAGTTGCGATTAAATAATCATTGGCTTTGCTGAAATGCTTGTTTCCGAAGAATCCCCGGTAAGCGGAAAGAGGGGACGGATGGGCTGATTTAAGAACCAGATTACGGGATGGATCGATGAAAGCACCTTTCTTTTGTGCGTAGGAACCCCATAATATGTAAACGATATGGCTTCTTTCAGCCGCCAGACAATGAATAACAGCATCGGTAAAGGTCTCCCAACCTCTATTTTGATGGGAACCGGCTTGATGCGCTCGTACTGTGAGAGTGGCATTTAGCAATAATACGCCTTGATCTGCCCAACGAATCAAATTGCCGGTTGTTGGAACCGGATGCCCTAGATCATCTTGTATTTCTTTGAATATATTGATGAGGGAAGGGGGGAAAGGTACCCCATCCTGCACGGAGAAACAAAGTCCGTGCGCCTGTCCCGGCTCGTGATAAGGATCTTGGCCGAGGATAACGACCTTCACTTTATCGAACGGGCAGTGCTCAAAAGCGTTGAACATATAAGGACCGGGAGGATAAACAGTACCTTGGCGGTATTCTTGTTTAACGAAATCGGTCAATTGCTTGAAATAATCTTTTTCAAACTCGTCGGCTAACCGTTTTTTCCAGCTTTCTTCAATCTTTACGTCCATAATATAATAGTTGGCTGTTAACTAAATAAGCATCATTCCAGCCGCACGTGCTTCCTTGCGCATCTCCTCCGGCCAGATACTTGCCTGTATCTCTCCGATATGGGCCTTACGAAGATAGAACATACACAACCGGCTTTGTCCGATACCACCGCCGATACTTTGCGGAAGTTCACCGCTCAAGAGGCGTTTGTGGAAATATAGTTCCTTTTTCTCCCCGGCTTTGCAAATATCCAACTGGCGTAGCAAGGCTTCCTTATTGACGCGGATACCCATAGAGGATAGTTCCATAGAACGGTTTAGTACATCATCCCAAACCAATAAATCCCCGTTCAATCCGGTTTGTCCGTTCTCGGCGATCGTAGACCAATCATCGTAGTCCGGAGCACGTCCGTCATGCTTCTCTCCATTGCTTAGCGAGCATCCGATACCGATAATGAATACGGCCCCGTATTCCTTGGTGATAGCGTCTTCCCGCTCTTTCGGTGTAAAGGTAGGATATTTTTGTAACAAATCCTCGGAATGGATGAAATGAATCTGTTGGGGGAGCGTCGGGCGGATTTGAGGAAACATCTCGTAAACTAAATATTCGGTACGGACCATAGCGGCATATATGCGACGGACGATTTCCTTGAGGAAATCGATATTACGTTCGCTTTCGCTCATTACACGTTCCCAGTCCCATTGGTCCACGTATAAAGAGTGTAAATTACCTAGCTCCTCGTCTGAGCGGATGGCGTTCATGTCGGTGTAAATACCGTAACCTTCTTCAATGTGATAATCGGCGAGTGTCAGTCGTTTCCATTTGGCGAGTGAGTGTACGATCTCTGCTTTAGAGTCGTTTAAATCCTTGATAGGAAAAGTAACGGCTCGCTCAGTCCCGTTGAGATCATCATTGATACCCATGCCCTTAAGTACGAATAACGGTGCGGTTACGCGTCTTAGGCGTAGCTCGGATGAGAGGTTTTGCTGGAAAAAGTCCTTGATCTTCTTGATTCCCATTTCAGTCTGGGATAAGTTAAGTAAGGCTTTATACCCTGCGGGTTTAATAAGATAGCTCATATACTTGTTGTACTTTGTGTTTGTAAAATATGTGCGGCAAAGATAATGATTAATGGCAAAATAACAAGAATATGATCGTTTTTATTTGCAAAATGGCAGAATATACAAAAGACTTATATGCAAAATATCAGAAGTGAAATATTTCTATCCTGTACTTGTTTAAATAAGATATTATATGTACTTTTGCGCAGTCTTTGGCTCGGTAGCTTAGTTGAATAGAGCGTCAGATTCCGGTTCTGAAGGTCGTGGGTTTGAGTCCCACCCGGGTCACAACAAATCCTTGGTAATCATTAGATTATTGAGGATTTTTTCTTTTTATGACTCTTTGATAAGGCTCCAATTCTGTGCAGATTCTACTAATATAGCTTAGTTGTTGACCTATTGTTGACCCCTAAATTGTAGAATTAAAATGTTGACAATCAAGGCAGAAGTCCAAAGGGACAAACAGAGAAATGACGGAAGTTACAATGTGAAGATTCGTTTTACTTATGAGAGAAAGGTTAGAAGGCTGTCTTCAAGTCTGTTCGTAACAGCTAAAGATCTTACTAAGTCCTTATCCTTTAAAGATGGTACTCCCATCAAAAGGGAGATTGATGATCTGGTTCGTTATTATCAGGACAAGTGTGCTCACTTTCAAATAGAATCGAAGTGTTACACTTTAGATGAAATTATTAATTGTTTAGACGAGGAACGTGAGAGGAATAGGAGTGTAGATTTTATTCAGTTTGCTAGAGAGTGGATTGCAAATACAGAAGTTAAAGGAGTAAAGAACTACAAAAGTGCTGTGAATGCCCTAATTCGTTATGTCAATAAAGAACATCTGAATGTGAATGATATTACTGTAACCTTCTTAAATGGATTCATTAAATTTTTAAATAAAGAGAGGGAGGCTAGAATCGAGGTATTACGTTGTTCTGGTAAACGAATACCTTCTAACAGATCAGCTTCTCTTTATATAAGTAGTGTTAGGCATTTGTTTAATGAGGCTAAGAGGTTTTATAATGATTATGACAGGAATATCATCCTCATACCTAATTCTCCTTTTGAAAATTTTAAAGTACCAAAGCAAGAAGTTACACGTAAGAGAGCTATTACCCCTGTTTTATTAAAGAAGATATGGGAATTGCCCTATAGGTACACGGTTAAAGGTAATGAGGCGATTTGCCGTTATAATTTAGCGAAAGATTGTTTTATGCTTTCATTTTGTTTAATAGGAATGAATTCCGTGGACTTATTTAATGCTGCTACAAGGATTGAAGATACAATAGTTTACAATAGAACGAAGACAAAGGCACGTAGAGATGATGATGCTAAGATGATGGTTGATATTCCTATAATTATTAGATCTATAGTAAATAAATATAGTGATTGTACTGGCAAACGACTATTCAATTTTTATTTAAACTATGCGGATGAATCAACTTTTAATAAAGCCATCAATTGTGGGTTGAAGGAATTGGGGAAGGAATTAGGTGTTGAAGATTTGGAATTTTATGCAGCCCGTCACTCTTGGGCTACTATAGCCCTGAATAAGGTAGGCATAGATAAATATACTGTGCATGCAGCGTTGAATCATCTTGATGAAAGCATGAAGGTTACAGATATCTACATCGAGCGTGACTTCGTAAATGAAAATAAAGCTAATTTGAAAGTGATAGAATATGTTTTGGGTTGATGGATAAGGTAAATCCCCACTTGCAGTAATGTAGGTGGGGATAACTTGTCTATCTTTGTTGTCCTAACGTTTATATTAATGGAATTAACAGAAGATAAATTAGAATACATTGCTTTCGTTGCAAGAAGAATATTGTTGATGGCAGATTGATTTACACCAGACATAAGACCGGTAAGTTAATCAAAGCTCCCTTGCAACCGCAGGCCGTGGATCTGATCGAGAAATACAGTATCAAAGACAATACTTACCTGTTCCCTATTCTATCTAATTTTCACAAGACTGAATTGCAAAGAGCGAACAGGGTACATAAGGTAATCTCCAAGGTGAACGAACGCTTGAAAGAGATTGGCAAGGCATTGGATATTCCAATTGGCCTTACGACCTATGTCGCACGCCACAGTTAAGCAACCGTAATGAAAAGGGCTGGTGTGCCTACCTCAATCATTCGTGAGTTGATGGGGCATAGTTCAGAAAGCGTAACTCAAATCTATCTGGATAGCTTCGACAATGAACAGATGGACGAGGCGATGAGGAATTAGCTCTAAATTATCATGGATTAGCTTGCTTATCTCGAAATTCTTCATACATTTGCCCCAATCTTACAAACGAGGTAAGGGAAAAGGATTAAGAACAAGGAATAATCTCCTGTTCATCACATGGCCTACGTGACAGTGCAGTATCAAAAACGATACCAAGAAAGATGGCCTTCTACAAGAAGCCTAACAGCAATAATTCTACCATAGGTAGCGGCTTCTGCAACTAAGTTACCGGGATATACTTCCCGCACTTACGTTAGACATATTACTCTTGCATCTTTATACATGGATGTAATGTGTCTATTTGTAACTATAACTTAGTCGCAGGAGCTTTTTTTGTCTTCAATCCAATTGTTAAACATTCAAACTTCGATTAAATGAACAAGAAGTTTCTGTTTTCCCGGACAATTGGCATGAGCTACCTATCGGGACTTACCAGCAAGGTAAGAGTAATCCGGCTCGCAGAGTTAATAACAATATATGCGTCTGCATCCCCAATTCCGGGAGAGGTACGAAATCCGTACCGACCATATATAAGCGATTTTACTCAAGTTTCTTACCCATTAATCCCGTCTTGCCATGAGTGAACAGAATGGATTTAAAGGGTTGGAGGTTGTCGAACTGAACATTTCCAAAGGCGAATACCTGTCAGAAGCCTTAAAAAGACAAGGCTACCCCATGCTGCCGAGCAATGCCATTATTAATAAGGTAATGACAGGTACGGGAGCTACTTACATGGAATTGAACGCGAAGTTAAGTCCAAGAAACTCTATCGTGATTGAGCCGTTCAAATCTTCGGTGGAGAACAAGGTACTGACCTTTAATGAAGCTCAAGGGGTGTTCAAAGAAGTGACCGTCAAGAAACTGATCGCTTACCTCAAGAACCCCAACATCAAGTACAAAAAGATCATAACCACCCCCGAAGGGTTTCAGAGCAAAGTCTTGAAGGTGGCAAAGGACTTGGGCTTGAATATTTATAAGGAGTTCTTCTGCCTGTTCGATGAATCCGAGCACTTGACAGAAGATACAGGCTATCGTAGAAGCATATCCGCCCCAATGAAGGAGTTCTTCAAATTCGAGGGAAAGGCTGTCGTGTCTGCCACTCCGTTAAAGCCGAGCAAGTACACCTTAACACTGTTCTTGCGTCACCAATTCAAGTGGGTAGAAATTAAGCCCGACTATGACTATCGGGAGGATATGACTTTGATAACAACCCGTAGCTTTTACAGTCGGGTGAAGCAGGAAGTAAAAAGGCTGTTGGATAACGGTTCTCCCCATGTGTGCATCTTCTATAAGACAACAGAGGGAATCTGTAGCATCGTGGAATCATTGCTGCATGACGGAATAATAAAAGAGGACGACTACAAGGTCTTCTGCTCAAAGGACAGTGCCGACAAGCTAAAGAGCCGCTTCTTGGAACATAGTACGGATAAGCTGGAACTTCCTCTAAGAAGGGTGAATCTGTTTACATCGAGGTTCTTCCCGTCAATAGACATCAATCTGAAAGAACTTTGCGATGTGCTGATACTGTCGAACTACGATCATGTGAAGCACACCCTAATCAATCCGTTCACCGAAGCCATCCAGTGTCAAGGCAGATTTAGGCATGTGTTCCCCAACGGGAAGAGATATAACTCTCTTACGGTTATAGCTTCAATTCCTAACGAGCTTGAAGTTAAACCCGAAGAAGAAATATATAAAGACATCGAGGCGAGAATCAAATGTTACCGAGCCATTCAGCAGGAAGGGATAAAAGCTGATGATCCCACATATTATGATAAGGAATTAAAACGGCTACGGCTGAATGAGGTCTTAAATTCCGAGCGGAACGGATTTGACAGGTTCTCCATAGAGCAACTATTACTTGACGAGCAGGTGAAAGGATATTATCTCTCACCCAATGCACTTAGACAGGCATACGAAGATACAGGATATTTCAATGTGGACTTCCAACCCGAAGATGAAGCGGTCGGTGAAGATGACATTTACAGAATTAAAGCCGCTAAAGCGAAGGATAAATACCAGCTTATTGTATCCACATTAGAAGCGACAAAAGACAATGCCGAGGCGATACGGTTCGTCCGGGCACAATGCGTGGAGGAAGAATGGCTTATCAACGCCTTCTTCAAGTTAGGGAAGGAGGTTATCGAACAACAACAGTACGGTAAGACTGCGATCAAGAAACTATTGAAACAGACCGAGGAGGAAGAAGCCCTACAACGAAGATTCAGCCCGGAGTTTCTTCATGATATGATCAGAGAGTTCGAGTCAGAAACAGGTAACGATTTATATATTCCCGTAAAGAATGTGCTTGACAGGATTGGATACCTGTTGGACTGTTACGGAATAACCTACTCCCGATATGGAGACGGCAAGAAAGATGCAATGTGCAAGTTGTCCGAAGCTCTCATCAAGGAATATTTCGATCCGAGGCGTAGTAACCGGGAGGGTGAGGCCAAGGTCAAGTTTGTTCGGTTTAAAGAGGAGTTGTTTAAACGGAAGGACTGTGAGGAACATATAATACCTAATGTTCTCCCCGGTTGATCCCACCCCTCATTTACTCCCCCCATGCTTGCCAGAAGGAAAATCAAAATTCAGACAGGCATGGGGGTACACCATCAATCACAAATAAAATTATACTCACCAACCAACTCCCCAATCTCCAACTGAGCGAATCTGTAAAAGGTAACACTAAATAGCCCTATATGTAAAATATCCTAATGATATAACACTTATAGTCATTTAGCAAGTAGTAATGAAGTCCTAAATTGTAAACTGAGCGATCCGTTTCATTTAGGACTTCATTCACATACTTGCCAATCAATCAATAATCACTTAATTCAATTACATTATGAGTACATTACAGATCATGCCGTTTGAGGCAAGAGAGAGAAGGTTTCAGAGTTTACAATCAGCAGCGGAGGAAGCTACTTTGCTAGTGTCCAAGCACAAGAATGTCCTACACTTCATTGAGAGTAACACGCAGGAAGCAACCATCAATCACCTAAAGAACGATTGCATTGTTCCAGTCTTCAGCAAGGATAACGAGCTTACTGTTTCACACGCTGCATTCATTGAGACAGTAGGTGAAGCAGTCCAGAATTTCTTTAGCGGTGAACGGATTGAACAACCAGACATTCGTGTGTCCCATATTATTAAAGGTAGAGTACCATCTGCCATTCATAAGCCAGCAAGCCAATTACAGGATAGTGATCGTACGATCTACTACGAGCGTTGCGCATTCGCTTATGAAGTTCCATCCATTCAGCAGATCGTTGAAGGGAATAAGCTCAATCTTACTGTTACAGGTGTGCGGGCCTTCAACAGAGAGAACCTATATTCACGTAAGACAGTGGAAAGGTTCAGCATTGGAATTGGATTCAAGAACCTTGTTTGCTGTAACCTCTGTCTGTTCACAGACGGATTGAAGAACGATATTAGGGTTAGTGATACGACCCAGCTATTCAAAGAAGCGTTAGAGTTGTTCCAGCAGTACAACCCAAGTCGCCACCTTCAACTCATGCGTGAATTTGGTAATCATTCACTTACACAGCACCAATTCGCACAGATATTGGGTAAAATGCGATTATATCAAAGTCTACCTTCTATCAACCAGCGTAAACTTCCACCCATGTTAATGACGGATAGTCAGATTAACCAAGTGGCAAGGGCTTATGTGAATGATGAAAATTTCTACGGATATGGCAGGGAATTATCGATGTGGCGGTTCTACAACTTACTTACAGGAAGTAACAAATCAAGCTATATTGATACTTATTTGGACAGAGCGTTAAACGCTACTGATATTGCACAAGGCATAACATCAGCACTGCAAGGTGATGATGCTTATAGATGGTTTATTGATTGAGAGAGGAAGGGGCATCTATTTACTTAGGTGTCCTTCCTTTTGTCTAATAATTAACTAATTAAACTTGCAAGTACGTAAATAAGTACATATATTTGCAGTAAATAAAAGGAGGACTTATGAGAACAGCTAATTATACTGATTTAAGAGCAAATCTTAAAGGTTATATTGACTCTGTAATTGATGATTGTGAAACTGTAATCGTCAACCGTGGTAAGGGAAGCGGAGTAGTGATGATTTCCCTTGATGAATACAATTCATTAAAGGAGACAGAATATATCATGTCGTCACCTGACACAATGGGCGCTATTCGTAAAGGAGAGGAAGATATTAAGAATGGTAATGCCATCGCCCAGAATGAAGGAGAAAGCATTGATGATTTCTTAAATCGGGTAGCATGTACAGAATAATATTGTCAGACCAAGCACGTAAGGATTATCAATACTTCTTACGAAGTGGCAATACAGCTATCATAGATAAAATTAAAGCTTTATTGAATGATATAGCTGAACACCCTTATGCTGGGATTGGAAAACCTGAACCTCTTAAATATGAGTTGGCAGGTAAATGGTCAAGACGGATTAATTCAGAGCACCGTCTCATTTACTCTGTACATGACGATATGATAGAGGTCTCCATCTTCTCAATGAGACACCATTACTCCAAGAAGTAGTACCACTACATACAATTTACTAATTGAAAGGGCATCTATTAAGTTAGGTGTCCTTTCTTTATATCTACTAACTATTTAAAGATTACATCTTATGAATACCAAAGACATTGATAATGCGATTAATCACATTATATCATTACAGGAAAAGCTATCCACCTGTGAGAACAATCTCCAATACATCAAGCGGTTGCAAGCATTGAAATACTGGCTGCATAAGTTTGACAGTTTATTGGATAGAACCAGCAGACTAAATGGTGAATATGCAGCGATACATGAAAGTTACTTCCATGCCTGTGCTGGATTTTCATTCTATGACAGGGTTTATCATTCCATCTTATCATACCAATATGGAGATAGACCGTTCTAATTCAGTTGGGCATCCTCATTTGGGTGTCCAACTTACATAAGCTGAACGAACATTCAGCGTTTGTAACCCACTATTAATAAATGTAAATCATGAAGACATACATAGCATATTTAAGGCAATCCACCATGAAGCAACAGCTATCAGGTTTAGGTGTGGAAGCCCAAAGAGAAATCATACATAACCATGTAAAGAATAAACCCATACTTGCTGAATACATTGAAACGGAGAGCGGCAAGAAGTCTAACAGACCTCAACTTCTCGCAGCTTTGGCAATGTGCAGGAAGACTAACTCTGTTCTGATTGTCGCTAAACTGGATAGGTTGTCAAGGAACGTAGCATTTACATCTAAACTTCTGGAATCAGATGTTGAGATTATCTTCTGCGACTTTCCACAAGCTAATAGGCTAATCCTACATATTATATCATCCATCGCAGAATACGAAGCGGGGTTAATTAGTCAGAGAACCAAGCAATCATTACAGGCTAAGAAAGCAAGAGGAATCAAGTTAGGAAAGTCTGATAACTTGATGAACAAGTTTGAGCAAGCTATCTACAATAGCTCCCGTACCAATAAGGCTAAAGCTGAAAACAATCCCAATAATATGAGGGCAATCGCATTGCTACGGTCACTGTCAATGCAGGGTAAGTCACTCTCTGAAATGACTGACTTGTTGAATGAGCAAGGCTTCGTAACATCTAAGGGTTGCCAATTCCAGATAACCCAAGTTAAGAGGTTACTTGTCAGAGTAGGGTTAATGTCGTGAAATCACTTTGAAAGGCAGGACAAATTTAAAGTAAGGTTAGCTTTATATACCCCAATCTAAGTTTGTTCTACCCTAAATTTCAAACGGAGAAGTAAGCATCTACACCTTATATATATGGTACATCTAAAATATTAAGTTGAGAAGCATCTAAAATCAATTCTTCACAGTTTGGCATTTCAGCCCTATACTATATAGTCAATTACACCAATTCCAAGAATCCATATACATCTAAAGTCTTAAAACTTATGTCGAAGATAGCCCATTGTAAATCACCAACAATATGTTGACATGATGATGAAAATTCAAGGCGGGTATGGAAGTTGAGAATTTGACTCTTATATGGGGAGAGTAAGATTTCATACCTGTCCCAGATATATGACTTTAGGCTTATCTCTGATTTTTAATGAACAATAGTTCTTGCCAATTCAAACGATTTAGTAACTTTGTCCCAATCTCTTATGCCTATAGTGTTAGGACGTTAAGGGAGGACATAAATTTACGAAGAGCGTTTGATATATTATCCTATCATGGAATCTGGACAATTCTATAACACAAGGATAATAGGCAAGAACGCTCACGTCGGTGCTATATACCTACTTCACAGTGGATTATATAACAGTCTGGCGTGGGCTATTGTTTATTATTTGTGTTAGGCAGTCCAGAAACTCTTGGAAACAAGAGTGCCCCATGATAGTAATATCCAGTAGTTTCCACGCCTTCTTTGTGTTTAATAGCTTACTGAAGGGAACAGGTAAGCTGCTTTAAATTTAATCTTATGGGGTTGTTCACACTAGTAGACAGGATTTCCTTACTCCGTGATTGTAGAGCCATTATGAAGTTGATGGTGAAATTGCAAAGGTGTCCTAAGCCAGACAAAGCAGGATTATGCCTTGATGTAGAAAATAGGTTACAAACCTTATCAAGTAAAGGTGATAAGATGCCAGATGCAGCGATGAGCATTATCATACCAATTCAAGGTAGGGATAATGATCTATACTCCTTCTTGCAAATAGTGAGGGAAGATTTATATTCATTCAAGAATCAGTAATTAGTTAAAGTTAAACAGGCGTGGCAACAGTAAAATGTTGTAGTTCCTCATGTTCTTACATTTAATAACTTACCAGAGGGAATAGGTGAGCGCAATACCAATTAATATGAAAAGCTATATTATTACTTTCATGTTGGCCATTCTATGTTTCTTCACACAAGAGACAAGAGGACAACAATTTGTTTCTTACAATCAAATAGAGAACGGAAATTATGAAGCCACTGTTCATTATAGTAGTACGACTGGACAGAAATCCACCTATAAGTTGATTGTGACTGTCTCTAATGATGCTGTTACTACTATCCATTTTAACAACAATGGTTCAGTGCATACAGGATATAACAACGAGGGTTATATCTATACTGGAGGAAGTTTGACCTTTAGCAGGGATTACAATAGTAAAATAACAGGTGCATCTACTATCGTGAAAATAAAATATTCTAATGGAGCAGTGCAACAGTTTAAGGTAGAATTATAATCAATCTATATTAAATATGAAGACATTAAGATTATTAGCAACCTTACTACTGGTTGCATTGAGTACTGGGTTATACTCGTGTGGTAAAGATGATTTAGATAGAGAACCTCAAGACCAAATATCTGACGGGACCCTTTTTAATGATAGTGATAAGAAGTTCGCAGAGTACATGGATGATTATTCTGACATTAAGTGTAGGTTTGCTTTAGCTGGAGAAGGTTCCATGCTATTAACTGGCATAAAGAACAAACATCTTTGGTTCAGCGAGTTTGACACTATTACTAAGAAACTAAAATCAACATGGCTGGACATTGAAGAGACTGATACCATACAACAAGTTCATATTGGTTATGGAGAATATAAAGAGATGAAGATAGAGCTTGTCACCTTACATTATTATAAGAAGACGAAAACAGGAGATATTGTTACATTTGGATTAAGTGGTCTATCCCAAACTATCTTTACCAGTAATGGTAAATGTAAACGTACGCCATTAGGCGCAAACGGTAGCATGGTGACTACTCATATTGTTGATTGGTACGATGAGTCAGTCTTCATTGGCAATTGTTGCTATTCTAGTGAAGGCGATACATTATATATCGCTAAAAAGGAACCAGATCTCATACAAGGTAAATACATTGATGCGGAATTGATTTCTTATGAGGAAGGACTCAAATTTAGTGGTAATTCCATAAGTAAATACAATTACAAGGAGGCTAAGTCTATTTGGAGTACAAATATCGTACCTCCTTTTGAAGTTCCTTCTGATGCAAAAAGGAATTACACTGTAATTGACAACTCCACTAATATTTGGAAGTACAAAGTAGATGTTACATTCTATGATGGGACTAAGAAGGAATATACCTTTAAAATCAATATTGAGACAGGCAAGTTGGCCTCTGATGATATAAAGGTTACAGGCATCTCATTAAATACTGCTACAGGAGAAATTGAAATAGGTGATACTTATGAGTTAGTAGCATCCATATCTCCAACTGACGCAACAAACCAAAATATCACTTGGGAGTCTTCTGATGATAGAATAGCGACAGTCGATGATAAAGGTTTAGCTACAGCTATCTCAGAAGGAAACGCTACAATAACAGCAACAACAGAGGATGGACAGTTTAGCGCTCAAGCCGTAATACAAGTCTTAAGTTCTAAACGGATTGTACATATTAAATCAGATGATTACGATATATCGTTGGGTTATTCTAATGATAAGTTAAGTAGTTATATTTGGAAATATACTGATGGAGATTATGACTTCAATCAGAATATAGCATATAATAGGAACAAGGTTGTCATTACTGGAGAAGCAGACGGACACGACTGCATTCAAACCTATACTTTGAATAAAGAAGGCTATGCAACATCATGCTCTATACCAGATCGTGAAGGCAAATTCGTTGAGGTTTCATTTGAATACTCTAAAGATGGTTATCTAACCAAAGCGATCGAGATAATTAAATATAATTCTGAAACGAGAAGTAATGCTTACTCATTCACATACTCCGTAGATGGGAATATCCTTAAAGGTAGTGAAAGTGATATATCTGGAAACATATACACGCAATCTTATGGGAATGTGAGGAACAAATCTGGAATAATGGACTTTGCAATGTCTGAACTTCTATTTGACTATCAAGCAGCATTCTATTGTGGAATATTAGGTAAGCCATGTACACATTTGCCCAGTTCTTGTAAAGAGACAGAAGTTTGTGAAATGGGATGGTCTAAAACTTACGACTTCATACATACACAAGATGATAATGGTTACGTAACTAGAACAACTATTGCAAATAGTGAGGGAGAAGCTGAAACTTTAACCTACACATATAAATAGTTGATAGGATAGATAAAAATTAAGAAAGGCGGCATTGATTACTCTTTGCAGCCTTTCTTAATTAATCTCACACAAACATCTTAGGTTGAGAGCTAATCAGATATACTAATTGACTAACTGATTAATTACTACAAATTTAGTCAATTCAAAGTAGTCCACCAAACTAAATATCATACGATATTAAGCTAAATCAGACTGTCTGACAGAGGATTAGATTGAAGACATAGAATTGAACCAACCGGTGTGAAGTGGGCTGTTAATGGCTAAATGGCATGAGGTACAGAATTACTAAATATTAGTTCATATATGGGATGAATGGATTTCATACCTCTTTAAAGAATGGTGTTTGAGAGAACTCTTATGCAGTTTCTTATACTCTCATCTTCACTATTACAGTAATGTAGACCAAAGATTAATACACTATGCAAGATTTCACAACCAGACTTGAATATACTTCTTACGAATTAATACTATTTACATATGACACGATCTGAATTACCTAACAATTCACTCAAGACAGATTCTCTAACCCCTAATGCTCCGTTTCATTATGTCGTAGCTGGAAGCCAAGGTATTATGTTAGCAGCTACAATGCTACTCCTATATATCATTATAGTTGTGGTAGGATTGATATGTGGTTTGGGATGGGGAAGTTTACTCTTGCCAATTCTTGTTTATCATCTACTATTAGGCATCGCTGTGGCTGCGTTATGGACTTATAATAAGCTCATTTCATAGTGTGTGAATTAGAGTATCCTACATATTAATCTCTACTTGTACAGTCTAATTTACATTGGTTGATTTCGTTATGAATGGAATATTTAGTAAATTTGCATCATAGTTCAATGTTGACCTATAGTTGACCTCTGAACTTATATAGAGATAATTAAAGTGTTGATAACAAGGTAGCTTAGTGAATAGAGCGTCAGATTCCGGTTCTGAAGGTCGTGGGTTTGAGTCCCACCCGGGTCACGAAGGAAAGGAAGTCTCTTTGATTGAAAAATCAAGGAGGCTTTTTTAGTTTAGCCCCGATTATAAACGGATATTTACTGAACTAACCCTAACTTGATTTTGTTTTATAATCAGAAAGACAGAATGATAAGATTAAAAACAGAAGAGTATGTCAGTAATTTACAAATTTCTTTTTCCAATGAAGCCGGATGGAACGGCTATTTCATTACTATTGTTGGCGCTTCGTTTGCTTTTCGGTGGATTACTATTATCTCATGGGATGCAAAAGTGGACAAATTTCGATAGTATGTCGGCCTCATTTCCTGATCCGTTAGGTGTAGGGCATTCAATATCTTTGGGCCTTGCGATATTTGGGGAGCTTGCTTGCTCCATCGGTTTTATATTCGGGGCCCTTTATCGGCTTGCGATGATCCCCATGATTTTTACCATGGGAATGGCTTTTTTCGTCATCCATGGGAATGACCCATTTTCTTTGAAAGAGTTAGCATTCATTTATTTGGTGGTTTTTATCCTGATGTATATAACGGGACCCGGAAAATTCTCGTTAGATCGTCTGATAGCTGTTCCTCTGTCTCGAAAGCAGAAGTAAGGGCTCACCCGATAAATCAGGGGGAAAATTCTTTAATTCTATAGAAAATTTGCACCTTTGTACCATGAACAATCAAGGACTATTAGCATTGGCACAGTTGATTCTGCCATCAGAGATACTTTCAAATTTTGAAGTAGTACGTGTAGAAGAAGAGGCATCCCTTATCCGCATCTATCTTGATGAATCGGTTAAGGCTGAATATAAAGAGAACCCAGAGATTGAATCCAAAGGGTTCTGTGAAGCCGTAACTATACGTGACTTTCCAATCCGCGATAAAGGTGTTGACCTAATTGTCAGAAGACGCAAATGGTATGACAAGCAGAATAACCGATACTTCTCCGACTCTTACGACCTGAAGGCTGAAGAAACCCGCTACTCCAAGGAGTTTGCGGCTTTTTTAAAAGGAGTGTATGGAGACGATTCCTACGACCTCCCGTTCGCTTGACCGCTATTATCACATAAACGGGGATACGTTTGAAAAGCAATACAAGGAAGTGCTCAGCGGCTATCGTGAATGGTCAGAACTCTCACATGCAGAAGACTGGCTTGTCTTTCCAGAGAACATTGGTGAAAGCATCTGCATTGACGAAACGGCTCCAAGCAACGGTGAGCTGTACACTATAGTAAGCAACAGATCTTCACGTGGAGGTAAAGGTACCATCATTGCTATTGTAAAGGGTGTGGCGGCAGATGCTGTCACGGAAGCACTTATGCGCATTGACGAGGACAAGAGACTGTTGGTTAAGGAGATAACAATGGATATGTCGAATTCCATGCGACTTATAGCCAGACGCTGTTTCCCGAATGCAATGCGTACCATAGACCGCTTTCATATACAGAAACTTGCATGTGATGCCTTGCAGGAGATGCGTATCGCGCATAGATGGGATGCCATTCAAGCAGACACGGATGCCAGGGAAGAAGCCAAATGCCTGGGCGAAGCATACACTCCAATTGTGCTTGCAAATGGTGATACCCACAAGCAGTTGTTGGCTCGCAGCAGATATCTGCTTTTTAAATCTGCCGACAAATGGACGGAAAGTCAGAGACAAAGAGCTGAGGTGCTCTTTGAAACGTATCCTGATCTTAAAGAAGCCTATTCGCTTACACATTCCCTAAGAATGATATTTTCCAAGAATACCGTCAAAGATGCAGCAAGACTCTCGCTTGCACGATGGTACAACAAAGTGGACGACTCTGGCTTTAAGAGTTTCAATGTTATTGCCGCCACACTTTACGAGCACTATGATGAAGTCTTGAACTTCTTTGTAAACAGGGCAACTAATGCATTTGCAGAGTCTTTTAATGCTAAAATTAAGGCGTTTAGAGCTGCTTTAAGAGGAGTAACGGATATAAAATTCTTTCTTTTCAGACTTACAAAGCTGTATGCTTAATCCCCCAGGTTTATCGGGTGAGCCGAAGTAAGCGTGAATGTGCAGTTGAGAATAAATAAAAAAGTCTGTTAATCTAATGATTAACAGACTTTATTTTCTGTGGGCGTTGACGGATTCGAACCGCCGACCCTCTGCTTGTAAGGCAGATGCTCTGAACCAGCTGAGCTAAACGCCCGAAGTTCTTTCGGTATAATAATAAATTAAAAGTGGGCGTTGACGGATTCGAACCGCCGACCCTCTGCTTGTAAGGCAGATGCTCTGAACCAGCTGAGCTAAACGCCCGAAAACCTTTCGGTGAAATAATAAATTTAAAGGTGGGCGTTGACGGATTCGAACCGCCGACCCTCTGCTTGTAAGGCAGATGCTCTGAACCAGCTGAGCTAAACGCCCTTTAAACTTATTTTTCGTTCGCTTTATCTCTCTAAAGCGCTGCAAAGATACGGCTTTTTTTATTACCACCAAACTTTTTGACGAAAAAATGTGGATGAATATGAATTTTGTTTGGATGTGGCTACGTAAGTGTCTGATGGTCCTAAAAACGGGGCATTTAGTTAAAAATAACGATTGCTTACCTTATTATTCAATGGAAAAGACTTAACTTTGCGACTCTATATTAATAATGTATATGGTATTATCGACACTGACTGCTATTTCGCCCGTGGATGGGCGATACAGGAATAAGGCTGAGAATCTGGCGGCTTATTTTTCAGAATACGCACTTATCAAGTATAGGGTGCGAGTTGAGATTGAGTATTTTATTACTCTATCTGAGTTTCTTCCGCAATTGAGCGAGTTAAATGCGGCGGAAGTAAAAAAGGGGCTCCGGAAGATTTATCAGGAGTTTACGGAGGAGGACGCTTTACGAGTGAAGGAGATCGAGAGCGTGACAAACCACGATGTGAAAGCGGTGGAGTACTTTATTAAGGAAAAAACAAATCATTTCCTTGCGGAGAAATACCACGAGTTTATTCATTTTGGATTGACTTCTCAGGATATTAATAACACATCTGTGCCTTTATCGATCAAGGATGCTTTGCAAGAGGTGTATTATCCGGGTTTGGAAGAGGTGATCGGCACCTTGAAAAAATACGCCGAGGAATGGATGGATATCCCGATGTTGGCTAAGACACATGGGCAACCGGCATCTCCGACTCGTTTGGGTAAGGAGGTGATGGTCTTTGTTTACCGTTTGGAGCAACAGTTGGCATTGTTAAAGGCCGTTCCTATCTCCGCTAAATTCGGTGGCGCTACAGGAAACTTCAATGCACATCATGTAGCGTATCCGGATTATGATTGGAGGGCATTCGGTAATAAGTTCGTTAGTGAGGTGTTAGGCTTGAAACGTGAGGAGTGGACTACCCAGATCTCTAATTATGATAATCTGGCAGCGATCTTCGATGGCTTGAAGCGTATCAATACGATCTTGATCGACTTGAATCGTGACTTCTGGCAATATATCTCCATGGAGTATTTCAAGCAAAAGATCAAGGCGGGTGAGATCGGTTCGTCTGCTATGCCACATAAGGTGAACCCGATTGATTTCGAGAACGCTGAGGGTAATCTAGGGATCGCTAACGCTATTTTAGAGCATTTGGCTACGAAATTGCCGGTATCTCGTTTACAAAGAGACTTGACGGATTCTACCGTGTTGAGAAACGTAGGCGTGCCTTTGGCACATATAGAAATTGCCTTCAAGAGCTTAACAAAAGGCTTGGGTAAATTGTTATTGAACGAGAACGCCCTAAGTAGGGATTTGAATAATTGCTGGGCTGTGGTAGCCGAGGGTATCCAGACGGTCTTACGCCGTGAGGGTTATCCGAAGCCTTACGAGGCATTAAAAGCTTTGACACGTACGAACCAGACTGTTACGGAGCAATCTATCAAGGAGTTTATCGAAACCTTGAATGTTAGCGACCGGATTAAAGATGAATTAAGGGCTATAACGCCTCATAATTATACAGGAATTTAGTGATAATACAGGTAGCCGTGAGGCTACCAAGTTTTTAACCATTGTTTAATTTATAACAAATGAGTACAGAAGAAAGAGATGAATCTCAACCGCGTCCAAAAAAAGTGATACCAAGTATCAGACGGGAAAACACAGACCAAGAAGGTGAAAGAAGACCTTACAATCAGGGTTATAATAAACCTGAGGGTAGCTATGAACGTAGACCGTATCGGTCTTATGGAGAAAATAACCGTCCTTCATACGGGGATCGTTCGAGCCGTCCGCGTTCTTACGATAATAACCGTGAAGGCGGGTATGGCAACAACCGTGAGGGGGGCTATGGTAATAGTCGTCCATCTTATGGCAACAATCGCGAAGGTGGGTATGGAAATAATCGCCCGTCTTATGGTAACAACCGTGAAGGTGGCTACAACAGCGGCCGCTCGTCTTATGGAAATAACCGCCCGTCATATGGGAATGGAGGAGGGCAATACAATCGTCCGTCTCGTCCTAATTATGATGGACCGGCAAAGGCTTATTCCGCTAGTCCTTCCGGAGAGGGAATGTCTGCGGATGGTATGAAGAAAAGAAGACCTAGAGTAGGTGATACCCGGGTTGATTACAATGATTCACGTTCAAGCGGCGGGGACGGTTACGCACCCAGACGTTCGTATGGTAACGATAACTCTTATGGCGGTAATCGTCAAGGGGGTGGTGGATATGGAAATAATCGCCGTCCTTCTTACAATAATAATCGCCGTCCCAGTGGAGGAGGGGGGTTCCAAAGACAGCAGGGTTACAACATGCGTCCGAAACAGATCAAGTATAAGGAAGTCTTGGCGGACCCGAACGAACCGATCCGCTTGAACAAATTCTTGTCTAACGCTGGTGTTTGCTCTCGTCGTGAGGCGGATGAGTTTATCCAGAAAGGGGCTGTTAAGGTTAATGATGTCGTGGTAACGGAATTGGGTACTAAGATTACTCGTCAAGATGTTGTTACATTTAACGAGAAGCCGGTTCAGATCGAGAGCAAGGTGTATATCGTATTGAACAAGCCGAAGAATTGCGTAACTACTTCTGATGATCCCCAAGAGCGCTTGACGGTGATGGATTTGGTGAAGAACGCTTGCCAAGAACGTATTTATCCGGTAGGCCGCTTGGACCGTAATACGACAGGTGTCTTGTTATTGACGAACGATGGTGATTTAGCTTCTAAATTGACTCACCCATCTTTCAAGAAGAAGAAGATCTACCATGTGTGGTTGGATAAGAACGTGGCTATCGAGGATATGGAGAAAATCGCCAACGGCCTTGAGCTTGAGGATGGAGAGATCCATGCGGACGCTATCAGCTATGCTAGCGAGGACGATAAGAGCCAAGTGGGTATCGAGATCCATTCCGGCCGTAACCGTATCGTGCGCCGTATTTTCGAATCGTTGGGATATCATGTGACGAAATTGGATCGTGTTTATTTCGCCGGTTTGACTAAGAAGAACTTAGGCCGCGGTAAATGGCGTTACTTAAATGAAAGGGAAGTGAACGCTCTTAGGATGGGAGCTTTCGAATAACAAAAAACGATACAGATGGAAACAATTAAACGAACAAAAATTGTAGACGTGCTGAAAAGCGACGCTTTCGGTACTACCGTGAATGTGAAAGGATGGGTACGTACCCGCCGTGGTAGCAAACAGGTGAATTTTATCGCCTTGAATGACGGTTCTACAATTAATAATGTTCAGATCGTTGTGGATGTAGATAAATTGGGTGATGAGTTCTTGAAACCGATTACCACGGGAGCTAGTATCAGCGTAAATGGTATCTTGACACAATCCCAAGGTAAGGGGCAAAATGTAGAGATACAGGCTACCGAGATTGAGATCTTCGGTACGGCTGATCCTGCTACTTATCCATTGCAGAAAAAAGGACACTCCATGGAGTTTTTGCGTGAGATCGCTCATTTGCGTCCTCGTACGAATACATTTGGAGCGGTATTCCGTATTCGTCATAATATGGCTTACGCTATCCATAAGTTTTTCCATGATAGAGGCTTTTTCTATTTCCATACGCCGATCATCACGGCTTCCGACTGTGAGGGTGCCGGACAGATGTTCCAAGTTACTACCAAGAATTTGTACGACTTGAAAAAGGATGAGAACGGCTCTATCATTTATGAGGACGACTTCTTCGGCAAGCAGGCTAGCTTGACGGTTTCCGGACAGTTGGAGGGAGAGTTGGCAGCTACAGCCTTGGGACAGATTTATACGTTTGGCCCTACGTTCCGTGCGGAGAACTCAAATACGCCTCGTCATTTGGCGGAATTCTGGATGATTGAGCCGGAAGTCGCTTTTAATGATATCACGGACAATATGGAGTTGGCCGAGGAGTTCATTAAATATTGCGTACAATGGGCGTTGGATAACTGTATGGAGGATATCAAGTTCTTGAACGATATGTTCGATAAGGAATTGATCGCTCGTCTGGAAGGGGTCTTGAAAGACTCATTCGTTCGCTTGCCGTACACTGAAGGAATCAAGATATTGGAAGAGGCTGTCGCTAAAGGACATAAATTTGAGTTCCCTGTTTATTGGGGTGTAGATTTGGCTTCCGAGCACGAACGTTTCTTAGTGGAGGATCACTTCAAACGTCCTGTAATTTTAACGGATTACCCGAAAGAGATCAAGGCTTTTTATATGAAGCAAAACGAGGATGGAAAGACGGTACGTGCGATGGACGTATTATTCCCGAAGATCGGAGAGATCATCGGCGGTTCCGAGCGTGAGGCTGACTATGATAAGCTAATGAGTCGTATTGACGAATTGGGCATCCCGATGAAGGATATGTGGTGGTACTTAGATACTCGCCGTTTTGGTACGGTGCCTCACTCTGGTTTCGGTTTGGGCTTTGAGCGTCTTTTGTTGTTCGTTACGGGTATGGGAAATATCCGTGACGTGATACCTTTTCCGCGTACACCGAATAACGCTGAGTTCTAATAGCGCTTAGTGATCATGATAAAAAGGGTTCGTAACCGGTTTCAACCGGATTACGGACCCTTTTCTTATATAGCTTCCTTTGTTTAATCGTCGTCCAGATCAATAGGAATTTGCCTTTTGAATGCCTCCTTAAAGGATATAAGCGATTCGGTGCGAGCCAAGCCCAATGGTTGAAGCTTGTTGTGGATGATGCTTAGCAAATGCTGGTTGTTCTTTGCGTATATTTTTATAAACAGGTCGTATTGCCCCGTTGTATAATGGCATTCCACGACTTCCGGTATCTGCAACAGCGCTTCGGTAACGCTTGGAAATTGTCCGGGAGACTTTAGGAATAACCCCATATATGCGCAAGTTTCATACCCAACTTTTGTGTTATCCACGATGAATTCTGAACCTTTGATAACCCCTAAATTAGTCAGCTTTTGTATGCGTTGATGAATAGCCGCTCCGGATACGTTACATTCCCTCGCTACTTCCAAAAATGGCATACGCGCATTGCCGATGATTAGTTTAAGTATCTTCTCGTCCAGTTCATCTAGTTGATGATGTGCCATATATTCAGTATATTTGTATTACTGTTAGATTATATCTTTCATATTTAATACAAATATAATGATAATCTTATAATCACCTAAAGATTATGGTAGATTATTTTGATTTTGTAAGCATTCTTTATTCAATTATTAAGTATTTTTTTTATGAGCGAAGATCATGTAATAATTAGTAAGCCTGTCCGGGAGATAGCCGATCCTTTATTGGATCTAGTAGAGAAAACATATACTAGTTCTTTCCCCGAGGAAGAGCGTCGTGATTTCTCTTTGGTACGTAAGCTTTTGGAGGAAGATAGCCGTTTCGAGATGTATGCCTTGCTACGGGATGGTATTTATGTGGGTTTCATTACGGGATGGCAATTTGAGGGCTTTGTTTATGCGGAGCATTTCGCAATCGACGAGTCCGCTCGTAACGGAGGAATCGGAGCGAAAGCAATGACAAGTTTTTTAGCTCTCCACGAAGATCCGGTTGTCTTAGAGGTAGAGATGCCGACAGAGGAGATGAGTAAACGTAGAATCGGTTTTTATGAACGTCTGGGGTTTGTCTTGGATCACCATGTATATTTCCAACCTCCCTATCGTAAGGGAGAGGCATTTTTAGAAATGCGTTTGATGACTCATGGGAAACTTGATCTTGAGCAATCTTTTGAGCGAGTTAAGACCATTATTCACCAAAACGTTTATGGAGTGGAATAAAAAAGGGGCGGGAAATAAATCCCGCCCCTTTTTATAATGCTATATCTGAATAATTATTACTCTACACGTTGTGCTGCGGAATAACTAATCTTCAATGCGTATGCCTCACGAAGAGCCTGCTTGATATCGGTGATCGTTCCCATCTTGGTCTCTTTATCAGCCTTAATAGAAACTGTCATAAACGGCTGGTCCTCTTCTTTCATACTGGACTTTTCTTGTGCGATATAATCCTGAATTTCCGAAGTCTCTGCAAAAGCG
The DNA here is from genome assembly GCF_056640955.1 of Parabacteroides sp. KHUB-02. NCBI lineage: Bacteria > Pseudomonadati > Bacteroidota > Bacteroidia > Bacteroidales > Tannerellaceae > Parabacteroides > Parabacteroides sp. KHUB-02. The sequence continues at coordinate 4,724,780 of NZ_JBWQEV010000001.1, forward strand.
TCATTCAACTGGATACGAGTCTCAGAACCCATCTTCGCTCTCAAATCTCTAGTCGGCTTACCTACATAGATAAATGTAACCAAAGATTTCTTCTCCAATTTTTGAAGCTCTGTAGCTTGTGGAGCATGGAACTCTACTTTCAATGTTACCTCACGCATAGATGTTACCATCATGATGAAGAACAAGAAAGCGAACACCAAGTCAGGTAATGATGATGTATTCAATTCGGGCATTTCACGACCGCCCGCTTTACTAAACTTTCCCATTACTTTTTACCTCCATAATTTTTAGGTTCAGCTTCTGATATCTTTTGCGGATAAATCTGCTGTACAGCTTTTTGTTGTTCTTCGTCCAAATCAGCGAAATTCTTCCCGAATTTTTCCTTAGAAACCTTATTTCTCAATTCGTTATAAGCAGCCGCGATTTCATTCTGCACATCGATATAAGCTTGGTATTCGGTACCACGGTCATTCTGTAAAGAAATTACGTGGTTCTTCGTTACCATCATCTTTCCGAAGAATGGAACATCAGCCTCAACACGTTCAGGCTTATGTTCGTCATTGTAAGGATTATCAATGAACTCTTTGATTCTTTCTTTCAATTGCTTGATATCGACAAATTGATCACCACAGAGAATCTGGTTATTACTGTTGATCAATACAACCAACAAGTTTCTCTTTTTGATGTCAACATCGGTATCGTTCTTCTGATCTTTAGGTACAGGGGGCGGCAAACGTCTTGCCAAACCTTTATCTGTATCCATTGATGTAGTAATAAGGAAGAAGATAAGCAACATGAAAGCGATATCGGCCGAAGAAGAACCATTGATACCCGGTGTCTTTCTTTTCTTACCCATTTCTTTCTTGTTTTATCAGTTCGTTATTACTATTATTTACCCATGATTCTCTTTACAGAACCCCAAACTACACATGCTACGATCAGAACCAAAAGTACGATTGTAGACATGATCCACATGTCTGTGATCTTTAACCAACCCGGAGTATTGTAAACTTGAGAGTCTGCGTTCAAGCCTGCTAAAGGAGTCGCGTCACCCATTGTATAGGTGATGAACAATACGGCTACGAAACAAACTAATACTACCAAAGACATGATAGCTGATTTAGCGTTAGTCTTCAGCAAAGTCAAGAATTGCCAAACCGCAAACAATACTGTACTGATGATTGTCACGAAGAACAATACAGAAGTCCAGTTAATCAATAACCCTGTATAGATGGGTTCTTTCATTTCTGCGGCAGGGTCAACGACTCCACCCGCATAAAACATACCCAGCACAATGATACTGATAATAGAACTTATCAGTAAAGTCCAACTGGATATTTTTCTTATTTTAGTAACTGCCATAATTCGTTATTATTTTTTGAATTTGACGTTGTATTTGATAACCAAGTCAAGCAAAGAGATAGAAGCATCTTCCATCTGGTTCAAAATAGCCTCCAATTTGCTTAACAAATAGTTATAGAATACCTGAAGAATCAAGGCTACGATCAAACCACCTACAGTAGTAATCAAGGCCACTTTCATACCACCTGCTACAACCGTCGGGCTGATATCACCAACTTGCTCGATTTTATCGAACGCCATGATCATACCTACTACAGTACCCAAGAATCCCAAAGACGGAGCCATTGCGATAAACAATGTGATCCAAGACATATTCTTTTCCAAAAGACCGCCTTGAACACCACCGTAAGAAACGATAGATTTCTCTACAACGTCAATACCTTGGTCAATTCTCATCAATCCTTGGTAAGCGATAGAAGCGATAGGGCCTCTTGTGTCGCGAGCGATAGCTTTAGCGCCTTCAACATCACCTTTGTCTAAAGCATCCTCAATACCTTTCAACAGTTTGCTGGAGTTTGTCTCAGCCAAGTTTAAGTAGATAATTCTCTCTAAGCAGAATGCCAAACCGAAAATCAAAGCGATAGCGACCAAACTCATGAAGTCGGCACCACCTTCGATAAACTTTGTCTTTAATGCTTGATACATACCTCCTTCAATTGCTGGAGCCGCATCCTGTGCGAATGCTACGGTAGAAGTTCCAAGGGCACATAAACCCAAGAATGCTTTTGCAAATAACTTTTTCATTGTGTGTTTAATTTTTAAGATTAATAATTCTCTTATTTGTTTTTATTTTATTGTTAATTAATTCATGGTATTCTCCACTGCGGAGAGAGCGGGATTCGAACCCGCGAAACCCTTTAGGGGTTTACACGCTTTCCAGGCGTGCCTCTTCAACCACTCGAGCATCTCTCCAATTATTCGCCTAGCTTCTTCTAAAACGACCGCAAAATACGAAAAAATTCCCATATGCAATCTTTTCAGTGCACAAATCTATAGTTTTTGCTTGACATATACACAATATCCGCGAAATAAATTTTGACTTCATTCGAAAAAAAGTGTCTATATGGGTTTATTTAGGCTTTTAAACAATTCTAATGTGTTTTTTCGAGTAGCGTTTACGGTTTCCTCTAGCGTGAGGCCGAATGTTTCCGCCACTTTCTCGGCCGTCTTCCATATGTAAGTAGGCTCATTCCGTCTACCTCTGTAGGGGACTGGTGAAAGATAGGGGGCATCTGTTTCCAAGAGTATCTTTTCAAGATCTGTTTGCCGGATGACTTCGGACAGTTTTGAATTTTTAAAGGTGACAACCCCGTTTATCCCGATCTTGAAGGTGGGCAGTTTCTTTATTTCTTCCAGCTCTTCTGTTGTGCCGGTAAAACTATGAAATACGCCCTTAAGTCTTTCCGCTCCGACTTTATCTATGCATTCCAGAACTTCCGGATATGCGTCACGGGTATGGATGGCTACGGGCAGGTTTAGATCGATGCTCCAACGCAGTTGTTCCTCGAAAACGATTTGTTGCTCCTTCAAATAAGTCTTATCCCAATATAGATCGATCCCGATTTCACCGATACCGCAATAAGTACGTTTAGATAGATAGGATTCCGTTTGTTTTAGGATATCGATATAATTGCTATCCACACTGGTCGGATGCAATCCCATCATAGGGAAAGCGAACTCTGGGTATCGATCGCATAAATCGTGCATTCTGTCAATCGTCGTCAGGTCTACGTTTGGCAGAAGCAGGGTGTCGATACCTGAGTCTTTTGCTTTTTGAGCCAGTTCGTCTTGCTCCGGATCGAAATCCTCCAGATATAAATGGCAATGTGTGTCTATTAAGCTCATGGATTAGGATTGTCTATGCATTAAATGATCACAAACCTCTTTTAGGATCGTTAATTTTTCGGGGGCGACTTGTAAAGCGTTTAAGTTCTCTACGGATGCGTCGTAATAGGCTTGGATTTTATTTTCTGTTAATTGTTTTAGCTGCAATTCGTTGTAGATAGAGGTGAATGCCTGTATCTTTTGAGCCGGGTCGAATTCTTTTTTATCCATCCAGCTACGGAGAGCTTCCGCTTGTTCTTTATTGGCCAGTCTGAGAGCGTTGATCAATAAGAATGTTTTCTTGTTGCAAAGGATATCGCCGCCAATGTTTTTCCCGAAAGTGGCGGTGTCACCATATACATCTAGTAAATCATCTTGCAGTTGAAACGCTAGACCAATATTAATACCAAACGCATATAAATGGTCTGCGTCTTTCTGTGAGGCACCTCCGAGTAAGGCACCTGTTTTAAGGGCGCAGGCCAGTAGTACGGCTGTCTTTAGCCGGATCATCTCGATGTATTCTTCCTCGCTTACATCCATGCGAGACTCGAATTCCATGTCGAATTGTTGGCCGCCACATATTTCCGCCGCGGTTTGCGTAAATAAATCCAACACTTGTTTGAGGTGGCCGTGTTCCGTTGATCCGATTAATTGATAAGCCGCTATTAGCATCGCATCTCCGGATAGAATCGCCGTATTGGCATTCCATACCTTGTGTACGGTAGGTTTGTTCCTTCTTTTATCAGCTTCATCCATCAGGTCGTCGTGCAGCAAGGTGAAGTTATGGAAAACTTCCAGACCTAAAGCGGGCTTGATCGCATTCTCTATACTATTATTATATATATTACATGCCATCAACGTTAACGCCGGACGTATTCTTTTTCCTCCGAGGGACAAGATGTACTCTATCGGCTCGTATAAGCTCTTGGGAGGATTGGTGAATTGTAGTTGAGAGATCTCGCTTTTTATTCTTTGAAGTATATTCTCGAATGCTAACATAGCTGTATCAATTAATGGAGTTATGAAATAAAAAAAGGCTGCGAAAATGAAGCAGCCTTTTTGATATGTTTAATGTTATACTATTGCAATCTGAACGTGATAGGCACAGTATACTTAACACGTACTGGTTTACCTCTCTGCTTACCCGGAGTCCATTTAGGCATGGTACCGATCACACGAAGAGCCTCTTTGTCCAATGATGGGTCTACACCACGTAATACCTCAGCGTCTACTACTGATCCGTCTCGGTTAACCACGAATGCGCAGATTACACGACCTTGGATACCGTTTTCCTGTGCGATTACCGGATACTTGATTGATTTAGCGATAAACTTCAGCAATTCTGCGTCTCCACCGGGGAACTTCGGCATTTCTTCTACAACTGTAAAGATCTGTTGTGCGGACTCTTCTTCCTCTTCTACAACTGCGGGGGGAGTATAAACAGCCTCCTGCGCTGAGGTTTGGTCATCCTCTGATGATAAGATATCCTGCTGTTCCAATTCAACGTCATCTTCAACAACGTTCAAAACCTCGGTTACAACTGGTGCTGGAGGTGGTGGAGGTGGAGGAGGCGTATTCTCCGGTCTCGTGATTTCCACTTCTTCCTCAGCGATGATGTCTGCTACACCCTCGCTAGCCTGAACGACCATTACATCGCGGGTACTCCATTCGAAGCCCACGAACAAGACAGCTAAGCCCACTACAAATCCCATAAGGATGCTTAGGGTCTTACCTTTCTCAAGGTCCGCTTTCGGTGATTTTTTAATTTCCATACGTTTATAATAATTTATAAGTGTTTTTCACTTCTGCAAAAATACAAATTATTTCATATATCAAACAAAAATGAGAGCGATTATATACCTTTTTGGCATTTTTCCCGTTTCTGTTAATGTGAAATCCGTATTTCTGAGATTTGCGGGTGTAAAGTAAAAACATTTTTCCGAATTAATGTATCTTTGAACGATTTTTTGCATGAAAATATGAGAAATAAACTATTTATACTGATTTTATTCGTTGTTACACTGTCTGTCTCAGCGCAAAACGGGAGCGAGGCGTATACTTTCTTACGTTTTCCGACCTCGACCCGGGCTAACGCCTTGGGTGGGCATACCGTGGCGTTGGTAGAAAGAGATCCTTCACTTATTTTCCATAATCCGGCGTTGCTAGGCGCGGAGATGGATGGGATGATCAACTTGAATTATATGAATTACATCTCGGATATCAACGTAGGGAGTGCCTTGTTCACGAAAGCGCATGGCGAGAAAGGGGCTTGGGGCGTAGGCGCTACGTTTATAAGCTATGGCGATATCCAGGAGGTGTTGCCGGATAATGTCGTGACCGGAGCGAGTCTTTCGGCGAAAGATATCAGCGTAAATGGTTTCTACTCCCGCGACTTGAGCGAGCGTTGGCGGGGTGGATTGTCGTTGAAGTTCTTGTATTCGGGCTTGGCTGATTATACCTCTATCGGTTTATGCGTGGATGCGGGATTGAGTTATTATAATTCGGATAAGGGTTTTTCTTTTGGTTTCGCCTTGAAGAATATCGGCGCGCAACTGAAAGCTTACGAGGATGAGCGACAAAAGATGCCTTGGGATATCCAGATGGGTATCACGCAGAAAATGGCGCATGCCCCGATTCGTTTTTCTTTGACGGCCCAATACTTGAACCGTTGGAAGTTCGATTATATCGATAATACGGATAAAGAGTATGAAGGGGATTCTTTTGTTAAGACGTTGGCGAAGCATTTTATCATCGGCGTGGATTTTATCCCGTCCGAGAACTTTTGGGTAGGCGTAGGATTCAATCCGAAGGTCAATATGGATATGAAGTTGAAAGGCGGGGGAAGTTTCTCCGGCTTCTCGGCGGGCGCAGGCGTAAGGATCAAGATGTTTGACGTGGGCTTCTCGCTGGCGAAATATCATCCGTCCGCCATGTCGATGATGATTAGCGTATCTACGACCTTGGCCGATTTTAAGAAGGTGACAGAATAAACCTATACATTAGTATATATATGAAGAAAATAGTTATCGCTATAGACGGCCACTCTTCCAGTGGCAAAAGTACCATGGCAAAAGATCTTGCCAAGGAGATCGGATATACGTATATCGATACGGGTGCCATGTATCGGGCCGTGACTTTGTATTGCATCCAGCATGGATTTTTTGAGGGAGAGAAGATTAAGGAGGAAGAGCTGAAGGCTTCTATCCATGATATCGATATTTCATTTCGTTTGAACGCGGAGACCGGCCGGCCGGATACCTATTTGAACGGTGTGAATGTAGAGAAAGAGATCCGTGGCATGGAAGTGGCGGATAAAGTGAGTCCGGTAGCCACTCTAGGCTTTGTGCGCCGTGCGTTGGTCGCTAAGCAACAAGAGATGGGGAAGGCGAAAGGCATCGTGATGGATGGCCGTGATATCGGTACGGTCGTATTCCCGGATGCGGAGTTGAAGCTTTTCGTGACGGCCTCGCCGGAGGTACGTGCCAAGCGCCGGGTGGATGAGCTAGAGGCGAAGGGGATCCCCGCTTCTTACGAGGAAGTGCTGGAGAATGTGAAGAAGCGGGATTATATAGATTCAACCCGGGAGGAAAGTCCTTTGAGACAGGCGGATGATGCCTTGGTATTGGATAATTCCCATATGACTTTGGACGAGCAAAAGGCTTGGTTGCTGGAACAATATCATAAAGCGATCGGTTCATAAACGAGTGCTTAGAGTTTCCTATAAAGAAAACTTTTGTCTCTTCGAATGAAAACTATAGTTTCGTTACTAGGAAACAAAAGTTTCTCTTAGGGAAAACTCTAGTTTTGTTATGAAGAAACTTTAGTTTCTTGTGATTGAAAATTAAGAAAACTGTAAGTGCTTGTTTGTTAATGATATTATAGATATGATAGAAGTCGAGATAGATAAAGATTCCGGATTCTGCTTTGGGGTTGTTACCGCCATAGAAAGCGCGGAGCGGGAGCTGGGTAATACGGATACGCTGTATTGCCTAGGCGATATCGTTCATAACAGTTTGGAGGTGGAGCGGTTGGAGCATATGGGGCTGCATACGATCGATCATGATGGCCTTTCAAAGTTGAGAGACCGGAAGGTGTTGCTCCGGGCGCATGGCGAGCCACCTTCTACCTATTCTTTAGCGAAGCGAAACAATATCACGATTATAGATGCTACTTGCCCGGTTGTCTTGCGTTTGCAGCGCAAGATCCATAAATGTTATCAAGAGACCCGGGCAAATAACACCCAGCTGGTTATCTATGGAAAGAAAGGCCATGCGGAGGTGAATGGCTTGGTGGGCCAGACAGAAGGTACGGCGATTGTTATCGAGAAAATAGAAGACCTCGATCGTCTGGACTTTACCCGTGCGATCAGTCTGTTTTCCCAAACCACGAAGTCCTTGGATGGATTCAAGGCGGTAGTGGCGGAGATCAAGCAGCGGATGGCGGAAGGGGTGGAGTTTAATTATTACGATACGATTTGCCGTCAGGTGGCGAATCGCCTTCCGAATATAAAAGCGTTCGCCTCCAGCCACGATTGGGTCTATTTTGTGGCCGGTCGTAAAAGTTCCAACGGAAAGATGCTGTTCGAGGAGTGCCGGAAAGCGAACCCGAATACGCTTTTTATTTCCGAGGTATCAGAGATTACCGAGCCTTTGCCCGAGGGCGTGCGCCGGGTCGGGGTTTGCGGCGCTACATCCACTCCCAAGTGGTTGATGGAGGAAGTGGCGGTCCGGATCAAGGAACTGAATGCTTCGGAATGATATTTTGATTAAAATTACGTGAACTTTCCGGGAGAAAGACAGAAGGATAACTAAATATTTACTACTTTTGCCGGAGAACATTAAAATCAATGACGCTATGTCTACAGTAAAGTGTGTTGGTATTTTAACGTCCGGAGGTGATGCCCCGGGAATGAATGCCGCTATTCGTGCGGTAACACGTTCCGCTATTTATAACGGAATGAGAGTGAAAGGTATTTACCGTGGTTACAAAGGGTTGATCCTAGATGAGATTGAAGAGTTTAAGACACAAAATGTCAGTAATATAATTCAGCGCGGTGGAACAATTCTTAAGACCGCCCGTTGCGTGGAGTTCAAGACTCCCGAGGGACGAAAACAGGCCTATGATAAGTTGCAAGAGCATGGGATCGATGCCTTGATCGCTATCGGTGGTGACGGAACGTTGACGGGAGCGCGTATTTTCGCTCAGGAGTTTAATTTCCCGATCGTAGGATTGCCGGGTACGATTGATAATGACTTGTATGGCACGGATACGACGATCGGTTATGATACGGCCTTGAACACGATCATGGAATGCGTGGATAAGATCCGTGATACCGCTACCTCGCATGATCGTCTGTTCTTTGTGGAGGTTATGGGGCGCGATGCGGGTTTCTTGGCGTTGAACGGAGCGATCGCTTCTGGCGCCGAAGCCGCTATTATCCCGGAAATCTCCTTGGAGAAAGACCAATTGGCCGAGATGATCGAGAATGGATTCCGTAAGTCCAAGAACAGTAGTATCGTATTGGTTGCCGAAAGTGAGGTAACCGGTGGCGCTATGGGTGTCGCTGAGCGTGTGAAGAAGGAATATCCGCAGTTCGATGTGCGTGTCTCTATTTTAGGTCACTTGCAGCGTGGTGGTTCTCCTACGGCACAAGACCGGATCTTGGCGACTCGTATGGGTGTGGCCGCGATCGATGCCTTGTTGGATGATCAACGTAACGTGATGATGGGTATCCAGAACGACCAGATCGTTTATGTACCGTTCTCTAAAGCGATCAAGAATGATAAGCCTATTAACCGGGATTTGTTGAACACGCTCCGTGTTTCTTCAATCTAAATAAGGCATATATTTATACGAATAGGAACCCGGATGTAGCGATTGCGTACATCCGGGTTTTTATTTGAAGAACCTGATATCATGAAGAAGTATAGCGGCGTGGCCTTGAATGTAATCGTATTTGTCTTTCTGTTTATCTTCTTGAGGATATTCAGTGAGTACCACTTTTACTGTGTCGAGCAGAACCAGTTATTCCAGTTGACTCCCATTTTTATTATCGATAAGTTAATGCAACCGGGAGGTTTAGCGATGGTTCTTTCCGGTTGTTTGGTGCAGTTCTTCATTCTCCCGAATGTGGGAGCTATGATAACGGCGCCCCTGCTGACAAGCCTAGGGGCCTTGTTTTGGGCGATCTTGAGGCGGATCGATCCGCGAAGCCATGGTATTTTATGGGCTTGGCTTCCCGTCCTATCCTTGTTGTTTGTGCAATGGGATTTTAATTACAGGTTTCAAGGAACGGTCGCCTTCGGTATGATGCTGCTTGCTTTATATCTCGTTTTAGGGATAAGGAATTTCATACCTCGTTTGATTGCAAGTCTGTTTGCCTCCCTGTTACTCTTTGGGTTGGCCGGGCCGGTCTCTTTGTTGTTTGCCTTGTCCATGATGGGATACGAGGCCATGAGCCGGACGCCCCGTTGGTATTATTCCGCGATTTTACCGATGATCGTGTTGATCTTGGGTGAATTATGTGTGCGTTACTCGGTGATCGGAGAATACCGCTTTGTCTTTTTACCGGATAGTTATTATTATTTCCGTTTGGTGCCGGATAAGGTAATTTATTTCTCATGGATCGCTTTCTATGCGGCGCTGGTTGTAACCTGCCTCTGTAAAAACAAGGAATCATGGGCTGGTAAAAAGCGTCTAGCGCTGGGAATCTCCCAATTCATTATCTTAGGGCTTATCTTCTGGAAAGGCTTCGATCTATATGGCGAACAGAAATCATACCGTTTGAAGATGATGGACTATTTTACCCGGACAGAGCAATGGGACCGGATCTTGGTATCATGCAAGGAGCCGACCACTAATCAACTCTATTTATGTTACCAAAATATGGCTTTGGCCCGGAAAGGTATTCTGGCGGATGAGGCGTTTAAGTACACGCAGCACGGGCCTCGTGGATTAATGGTGGCATGGAATAAATCGACCACCATATCCGCCTTGTTGAGTGATGTTTATTTTACGATGGGAAATGTCGCTGCGGCTCAAGAGATGGCTTTCGAGAGTAATATCGGCGCTTTATGTGATGGAAATCCCCGCATGACGCAACGTTTGGTACAAACGAACTTGATTTATGGAGCCTATCCGGTTGCGGAGAAATATATCGCTGTCTTAGAGAATACTTTCTATTATAAGGATTGGGCCAAAGCGCAGCGGAAATTCCTGTATAATGATGAGGCGGTCGAGACAGATCCTCTATTGGGGAATATGCGCAGGAACCTGCTAGCTGAGAATCATCTGATCCAGATGGATGGATTCGACACGGACTTGATTCGCTTGGCGGAGCAGAATCCTTCCAATAAAGCCGCTTTCCACTATGCCGGCGTATTCTATCTTTTAGCAAAAGATGTGACGCGCTTTAAGACGTTGGTGGAAACCTATTACGGAACGGATTTACTCCCTTCTTTACCGGTCTCTTTTCAAGAGGCGGTCATCATCCTATCGGAGAAAGATCCGGATTACTGGAAACGTTTCGGTGTCTCGGAATCTATCGTAGGGCGATTCACCGATTATAAGAGGCAAGTGCTCGCTGGGCGGAATAATAGTAATGCGCTGCCCGGTTTGATGTATCGCTCTTATGGCGATACGTATTGGTATTATTATATGTTTAAATAGGAGATGAGAAAAATGTATATAATAAGCTGTATATGTCTGTGGATGATTCTGGGCTTGATGGCTTGTTCCGGTCCGGTACGTATACAGAAGAATCTGGAAGTCAAGCCGGAGATCTTTCCGGATTATGCGGATGTGACAATCCCGCCGAATATAGCTCCCTTGAATTTTAAGCTGAAAGACGCTTGCGCTGAGGCCCGTGCCATTCTCGAATGTGGCCCGGAGAAATTAGAGATCAAGACCGGGAAAGACGCTTGTTTCGTGATCCCGGCCTCCGGTTGGAAAAGGCTGTTGCGCACCGCTTCCGGGAATCATCTGAATGTAATCGTACAAGCCTTCGTGAATGATGAATGGATCGCGTATGCCCCCTTCATCATCAAGGTGGCGAAGGAGCCGGTCGATGGTTGGTTGGCTTATCGTTTAATCGAACCGGGCTATGAGTTGTGGAACCGTATGGGTATCTATCAACGTAACTTGGAAAATTATACGGAGAACGCGATCATCGAAAATAAGATGAGCGGCAATAACTGTATGAACTGCCATTCTTTCTGTATGCAGAATCCGGAGAAAATGCTTTTCCATATGCGTGAGACCTACTCTTGTACCTTATTGATCGATGGAGATAGGGTGGAGAAGCTGAATACGAAGACCGATCAGACCCTTTCTCCACTGGTCTATCCTTCTTGGCATCCTTCCGGAAAATATGTCGCTTTCTCTGTGAATAAAACCAAGCAAGCGTTTCATATGAACGATAGGAATCGGGTGGAGGTATTCGACTCGGCTTCGGATGTGGTCGTCTATGATACGCAAAAGCATGAGATCGTGACTTCTCCGCTGTTGTCTTCAGAGGGAGCGTTCGAGACTTTCCCTACATTTTCCCCGGATGGAAATACGCTCTATTTCTGTTCGGCTAAAGTCCGTACGATGCCCAAGGAATACGATCAAGTGAGATACGATCTATGCTCAGTCTCGTTCGATCCCGCTACACGCCGTTTCGGGACGGTAGTCGATACTTTGTATAAGGCATCGGAGATCGATAAAAGCGTTTCTTTTCCCCGGGTTTCCCCGGATGGAAAGTATTTGCTCTATACCTTGTCCGGTTATGGGAATTTCTCTATTTGGCATAAGGATGCCGATTTGTACATGATTGATTTATCGACTCTGCGAAGTTATCCATTGGAGGCGGCGAATAGCGACGATGTGGAAAGCTATCATTCATGGAGTAGCGATAGCCGTTGGATCGTGTTTAGCAGCCGGCGGATGGATGGTTTGTATACAAGACCGTTTATCGCTTATATCGATGAGAAAGGACAGGCTTGCAAACCTTTCCTGTTACCCCAGAAGGATACGGATTTTTATTTTCGCTTTATGAAATCCTACAATATACCTGAATTCATCACAGGAGAGGTAAAGAGACAAGGACGCACGTTGGCCGTGAAAGCGAAAGAAGATAAAGGAATTGATGTAAGGTTCAAGTGAAAAAGAGTGTCGCATGATCCGATCGTGCGACATTCTTATTCTTTTATTTCGTAGCGATATGATCCAAGAATAAATCAATCATTCGTTTGGCTGCCACGAACGAGCTGATCTCGTTGTTCAAGACTTGCTTCTCTGTTTGTTCCAGCATGCCTTCTACCGCCGGGTTATGGTAGAACTTATCCCGCAGCGTGTCGTTGATGCTTTCGTACATCCAGTATTTAGCTTGCTCGTTACGTTTATAGTTGAAGTAGCCATTCTTTTTGGTGAACTCCATATACTCTCCGACCATATCCCATATTTCCTTGATACCTATGTTGTAATAACCGGAATAAGTCAATACTTTCGGGAACCAACCTGATTCCGAAGGTGGGAAAAGATGCAAGGCGTTCCGGAACTGAGCGGCGGCGAGATTCGCCTTATCGATATTGTCTCCATCCGCTTTATTGATAATAATACCGTCCGCCATTTCCATGATACCTCGCTTGATACCCTGCAATTCATCGCCGGTACCGGCAAGTTGGATCAATAGAAAGAAGTCCACCATAGAATGTACGGCCGTCTCGCTTTGTCCAACACCCACGGTCTCTACGAATACGGTGTCGAAACCGGCGGCCTCGCATAATACGATCGTCTCACGGGTCTTACGGGCGACCCCCCCTAAGGAGCCTGCGGATGGTGAAGGACGGATAAAGGCGTTTTTCTCTCTCGACAAGGCCTCCATACGAGTCTTATCTCCTAGGATACTACCTTTCGAGCGTTCGCTACTCGGGTCGATCGCTAGTACGGCAAGCTTACGCCCTTGGTTGATCAAGTGCATGCCGAAAGAGTCGATAGAGGTACTCTTTCCCGCTCCGGGAACACCCGTAATACCGATACGGACCGATTTTCCAGCGAAAGGCAAACATTTCTCGATAATCTCCTGCGCCACCTGTTGGTGCTCATGCTTAGAGCTTTCCACCAAGGTAACCGCTTGACTGAGTATCGTGATATTCCCTTTTAAGATACCTTCCACGAATTCGGAAGGCGTATATACCTTGCGTTGGGCACGCTTTTTTATATAAGGATTTACGGTAGGGACATCCGCAATGCCCTTATTCACTTTCAATCCCTTGTACTGATCATCGTTTTCTGGATGTTCCATATTAATAATTCATTATTTATATGCGGTGACCTTGATCAAGCGAATAGGCCCGTTCGGGTCGTTGCATACGACATTAATAAGTGCTTCAAGTTTTGTCTTTATCTCTTTCGGTCGCAAGGTTACTTTGAAAGTAGCGGTCGCTCCCGGTTTAAGTTCTTTCTTGCCGCCGGACAAATCGACACGCTCATCATCACAAGTGACGCTGTAGATCGTGAGCGGAGTCTTTCCGGCATTCGTAATCTCAAATGTACCCGATACCTTACCACCGATCAACGGAACGATGTTTTTCTTGTTCGGTAGCTTGCCGAATTCCAGTAAAGTGCCGGATAATTCCGCTATTGGGGCTTGGGCTTTATCCGCAGCGGATAGTTTGCTGAAATTATCGATCACGTTGGCGGAGATATGGATCTCTCCGGATACTTCCTTCTTTCCGGCGTTCTGTACCATGACCGGCAAAAGCGTAGAGACTCGTCCTTTTCGCTTCAAGACCTTGGCATCCATAAGGATCGTAATGGCACCGACCTCGTCCGGTTGAAGGGTAGCCGGGTTCACCTGTACGTTGAGATAGTGAGGTACTTTACCCAGATGAATCGTAGCCGAGGTCTTTCCCTCGTTCTTAATGTTGATCTTCTCGCCCAACGTTTCCTCCGGACGGATACTGCTGAATAGAACAGTCTTCGTATGCAGCTTCAGATCACCGATAGAATAAGGATACGTAAAGACCGGCTGCGAAGGTTTCGGGGTGACATTTCCCTTAATGGCTAGGCTGTAACTCCCTTTCTTTCCATTGCTGAATATCGATACGGTTTTATAAAACGGGCCGGGGCGTCCTTTCGGATTATACGTTATCTTAACTTCACCGGTCTTACCGGGAGCGATCGGCGACTTGGTCCATTCCGGCCGTGTACAACCGCATGACGCGGTAACACGGGTGATGACCAAAGGGGCGTCTCCCGTATTCTTTATCGTGAAAGTATGACTGGCGAATCCATCGGCCTCGGCTATTGTCCCGAAATTATAAGTCAACTCGTCCGACAAGATTTGGGCGCCTTGTTGTGCCCAAGCTGTCGTTATAGATATAATTGCTGTAAGAGCAAGGATCAACCTTTTTATATTCAGCATTCCAATTGGGGGTTTTTTACGTATTTCTTATTCAACCTCTCCCCGGATGTTCATGATGAAGCTTCCGGTTTTCCCGTTACTGTATACGGAAATGGTCTTCGTGAAAGGGCCCGGACGTCCTGCCGGATCGAAAGTAACCTTGATCTGGGCTTTCTTACCCGGAGCTACCGGTTCTTTCGGCCATTCCGGGGTCGTACATCCGCAAGACGCGATTACACGTGTAATGACCAGAGGCATATCGCCCGTATTGGATACTTCAAACGTATGGGATACTTTTCCGTCTGCTTCCTTGATGGTACCAAAATCGAAACTGGTTGTTTCCGCGGAAATAACTGCTTTCTTCTGAGCTGAAGCCATTCCTGTCGCTAACAGGATCGCCATGAAAATAAAAACTATTTGTTTCATCTTATCGTTTAGTTTTAATTCGAATTACAAAGATAGTCATTTCAATTGAAAGTTGAGAATTGAAAATTGAAAATTAGAGGAAGATAACGCTTCTTGCGATGCCCATTCTTACCTTCTT
Source organism: Parabacteroides sp. KHUB-02 (assembly GCF_056640955.1). Taxonomy (NCBI): domain Bacteria; kingdom Pseudomonadati; phylum Bacteroidota; class Bacteroidia; order Bacteroidales; family Tannerellaceae; genus Parabacteroides; species Parabacteroides sp. KHUB-02. Next base: position 4,739,896 of record NZ_JBWQEV010000001.1, read on the forward strand.
ACGGTGCCCATTCTAACCTCCTTATACTGGGCATTGTAAGGAGGTTAGAACGGGCATTGTAAGAAAAGGCTTGTTTAGGGCATGATCCGCAAGCTTTCTCCGGCGGTGTGCGACACGAATTCCGGGGCGTACATACATTGAATCGTACTGATACCTCCGGCGTATTCGCCGCTACGGGATACGTAGACCGGATATTCCAAGACAAACGTACCTTCCGGCAGACGATTGATGAAGAAATTCTCGGATACGTCTTTCGGGGATCTGTAGTACCAGATACCGTCTCTTGATTCCGGGCCGGAAAGTTGATCGGCCGGTTCGAAGCAGCCCGCACGTAGATCTTTCAAGAATACGTAATTCATTTCACGGTCTGTCCGGATCGTTAGCCGAACGATTACCTTGTCTCCGATGCGGAGCGGCTGCTCCGGTGTTACGGGACGGATTTGGCGGTTGGTACCGTTATTGGTCTCGACGAATAATTTCTTCTCGACACTCAACACCCCTTTTTGTCCTTTTACCTTGTCGATCTCTTGGAAGTATTGCTCGTAAACAGCTCCCCATGCCGGCGTGTTTCCTTCCTTGCGGATCGAGAGCACGGGATTGGCGGAACTATTTGCCGGCTCGTTCGGAAGTATCGTTTTGAGGTAACCGATGGCGATTTCCCCTTCCGCGGTACTGTAGGTCTTGCCGTCCCATGTCGCTACACAGGTGTTTTGCGTGTTCAGCCAATCGCTACCTGTGAGTAGCAAGGCGTAAATGGCGTTTACCGTGGCGGGTACGGATTCCCAGTTTTGTGTACGTTTCTGGTTTAGCAACCATTGTTTCATCCGGTTTGTATTCTGGGTATCCGGCGCGATCTCGTTAAAGACGGACATTAATAAGCAATGCGTGTCGATCGGTGAGGTGAAATAATCACTCCCCCTGCGGTTGTTTGCCCAATACATACCTTTCTCCTCGGAGATCGTAGCGGTCTTCTTTAGTCCTGTCAGGATCGCTGTCGCCACCTCCTTTTTACCGTTTCGATGCATTAACAAGGCGATTTCGCCCTTACTGATTAAGGAATATTGATTCCAGTGCTTCTCCGCTTGGTTCGTATAGAAACGGATCGCTTCCCGGGCGTCTCCCAGTTCCGGGATATCCCGGTAGGAACTGCGGACGAATAAGAACTCTACCTGCTCCGGCGAGGGACATGCGTTTTGCCATTTCTTATCGTATTTCAGCAAGTTCTCATAATCCGTTTGCATACTTTTGTCCAAGAACTTGAGGGCCTTCATTTGCATCTCTTTCTCCGCTTGCCCATATTGGATCGCGTTTAGCTGTACAAGCTGTGACATACCTTTCAGGATAGAAAGCGTGATCGCACGGCTTGCGGGGAAACCTTTGAACCAGCTCCATCCACCCTCTTCGTTCTGTTGTTGGATCAGTTGTTGCAAGGCCGCTTCCCGTAATCCGTCCGCACGGTTTAGGTCGAACAATAAAGACAAGCGTTGTTTTTGCTCTGTCTCGTTATCGGCGGCCAGTACCCAAGGCGTCTCTTCCAAGAGTATGTTCTTCAGCTCTTGGTTCTTTTCCAAGTTTGAATAGAGGGTAGAGGCATTCCCTCCTTGGGCGGTCCATTGGTTGATCACTTTCTGGATGCGGGGATGGGCTTGGGCGATATAGGAAGCCAACGTATTGCTGTAATAAGCGGCAAACCAAGATAAGATATTATCATTGTTCGGCTGTGTGATCGTCGGTAATGCCTGTACCGCGTACCAAATCGGATTCCCGGTCATCTCCAGCGTGAGACGGAACGGTGTCGCTCCCTCCGAGTTCCCGGAGATACGGATTTGTTTCTCTCCTTCCTTGAGCAAATAGAACGGGGTACTTTCCGTGATAAGCAATTGATTGGAAAGAACCGGTACGATCTGCTGCTCCCCGTCGCTTCCCTTTTCAGAGTCGGCTAGGATACGTATGCCCAGTAGGCTGATCTGTTTGGGAACCGGGATCATCCAGCTTACAGTAGCGATGCTATCCGGTTGCAACTCAAACGGACGTTGTGACTTGCTCAAGCAGATAATCGGTTGGTCTGTAGCGGGATCGAATAGTTCGATGCGTACACGGCCGGATACCGCTTCCTTAGAATTGTTGATGACTTGCGTGCTGATGCTGACCTCATCCCCTTGGCAGACGAAACGAGGCAGATTCGGTAGAACCATCAAGGGTTTGCTGCTAATGACCTCTTTCGTAAGCAGACCGTATTTTAGGTCTTTGGTATTGGCCAACATCTGTAGTTTCCAAGTCGTATTACTTTCCGGCAGGGTGAAATTTACGAATACGTCTCCTTCCTCGTTCGTTTGTAAGGTCGGGTAGAAGAAGGCGGTTTCCGCGAAGTTCTGCCGGATTTGCTCCGGACTTATCGGCTGGCTGCTCTCTTTGGCGAAAGGATCGGATAGGCTGAACACGGGTTCCCCTTCCGTAGATTCCACACTAGGCTCTTCTAACACGGCGCTGTCTTCCATGATGTTCATGGATTCCGCCACTACTGGGGCTGCCGCGGATTTCAGCATGATACCACCTGTGGCGAAAGCCCGGTTGCTGGAGCCGTATCCTCGTATGACAATCTCATTGAATAGACCGAACCAATTTAAACGGTCATACTGATATTGAGGTACTTTTATATACTTGGCCTCTGTCTGGTCATATTGATAACTACGCTGGAATCCGGCTCCGGTTGAGAAACGGGGAGCTTGTAGCAAGATCGTTCGCCGCGGGGAGAAATACCAATTGAATGGTATGATTTTATCTAGCGAGGCATCATACATGCTGGTCAGTACCTCGGCGGATACGATCGTGGAGTCCGCGTCGGTGATACGGAATTTCCAGCTCTCTTTACTTCCCGGAAGTAAACGATCCCGGAAGGTTATCGGCTTGATGGTTAATTGCCGGTTGGGTAGCTGAAGCTCTACGGGTACTTGGGTAATATATAGCTCACCCTCTTTTACGAACGTAAAGGATACGATGATTCCCTCTCCATATTCCGGCTTGAACGGGATCTTAAACCGATGGTTCGCGTCGCTTAGCTTTATCAACTCGTGATGGATGCGGTTATTTCCGGCAAACCATTCATAGAGTACGTAGGCGTCCTTGTCGGAGGTGCCGAATACGATCTCCGCTTCCTCCCCGGGTAAACAAGTTGTCTTCTCTTTCAGCAGCCAAGTATGGGTAAATACGGGAGGACGCTTGTCGTTCTTTCCGTATAGGATGAAATCGGACTGGTTCTTACTCTGCCGTCCTTGGCTATCTTTGGCTTCTACTAAAATACGGTAACGCCCGGAGGGCAATGGGTTGAAAATAGCCGGACTGATCTCCTTGCCACTGGTAAAGCTACCGGAAGCTACTTGCTTGCCTTCTTGATAGCTCTCTCCGCTATTCTTATCGGATCGGTTTGCGATCAGTTCTACGATCTTGAAAGTACCGGAGGTGGAAACCATCTCCCCATTGATTGTCCGGGCTTCGACTACGGCTTTTACCGAGTCTTTCTCGATTTGTGGCGGTAGGTTCGTGAATAAGACGATACTGGATTCTCCTACCGAGAAGGTGTAATTCGCCTCTTGGGTCTCTCCCTTGCTATCGGTTACGGTAGCCGATACCTTGTAGGTCTGGTATGCGGAAGCGTATGGATTCGTATCCTCCTCTTTTTGGGGACGGAAAGATACGTTGAATGTCCCATCGCCGGAAAGGGTGGTACTCCCTTCCGCAACTTGTGTCGGAGCGCTCGGACGGAAATACCTCCACAACAGGAAGGGCCTGCGTGTAATACGCCAAGTGACATCTCCGCTGGGCAGTGACACGCCGGAGAATGTAGCCGCCTTGCCTTGTATGGTAACGGAATCGCCGAAAGCGATATCTCCCTTGATCGGGAGGAAGTACGCTTGGAAAGTCGGACGTTTGTATTCCTCTACATGAATATATACGCTCATCTGTCCGGTACTTAACCGGAAGACACCGCTTAGGGTCTGTTTGGGGAGGGAGAACTCTCCGTTAAAAGAACCGAACTCATTGGTCGTGACTTTCTTCTGGGCTATCTCTTTCCCGTTAGCGTCGTATAAGGTCACCGTAAAAGGCTGTCCGGCCACGGCATGCGGGTCGTTCGAGTCTTTTACATAGGCGAGACCTTTGAAGAAAATGGTTTGTCCCGGACGGTAAAGCCCACGATCCGTAAAGATTGAGACTTCTACCGGGTTCTTTTCCGGTCTGTGGCCGGAACCCATCGGGTAGATATTTGTCAACATAGCGTTGGTATCTCCCGGTCTGCTGGCTTGGAACGCCAATACTTGACTGTTCGCCGGAAGCGTGGCCAAGCCTTCCCGGTCTGTCTTGACGGTACCCAGTACTTGCAAGCTACGACGCTGACCTCCGTAATAGGTAACGATAGCCCCATCAACAGGCTTCCCGCTAAGATAGTCGGTAACCATGACCTCTTGTTTATTACCGGAAAGATTACGATAGATCGCGGCCAATCGGGTTACGCTAACCGTATTGATCGTCTTTAGCTGTTGTCCGGGTACGGTTACGACACATTCATACAATCCCGGTTGATCCATAGATATATGTAAGGTCGTATCTTGCTGCGAATAGGTGTCGGGCAGCCGCAAGGAGAATGTCTTCTCATTTACGAGTTGTCCCAAGGTGCTGCTACTTGATTTTTTTGCGGATGTATGGGCTGCCGCTTGTAAAGGTGTTTTCGAGCTTCGATAGATTTGTACGATGACTTTCTGTACATTCTTATATTCCAGCTTGATCCCCAGTTGCTGTCCCGGATAAACCGTATTGTTTGTAGATACGGATAAAGTAGGTTGTTCCAATTGTGCCAAGCGATTCTTTAAGATAGCCGTGCGAGGGTAACCGGAATACCGCTTGATACCCTCCTCGCATAGTTTCACCTCTTCCACTTTGATAGAATCCCATTGGGTAGAGACGTAACGAAACATACTGCCGCTAACCAAATCCAATTTAGCGATTAAGATCTCGGCTGCATAGTTTTGAGAAGCTAAGTTCCTGTAAAGCTCATCCAATGCGTTCATGTAAGCCACGAAAGACTCTTTATCCCTTTTATCCCCGTAAAGGAATCGTAGGTAATCCAATTCCGTAAGGAGGACCGATTTCATATTTGGCTCCTTATTTTGAAAGGCGATCAAGTCTTTATAGATCTGTACGGTTGGTTGGATGTCTAGTGCCCGGAAGGCAAGGAACTCATAGAGGGTCGGACGCAGGGTTTGCGAGTCCTTTCCGATCTCCAGAATATCCTTGAACTTGCTGACAGGCGTATTTTGCAATAAAGCCGTAGGTCGCAATGATAAATCGATCTCTTCCTTGATCTTATCCGTGAATAAGTTGGAAGTCCATACCCGGATATCCTCCGGGATATAACCGCTTAATTGGGTTCTTTGGTTGATGGTCCACTGGTTCCGTTGGAAGTAGTTCTGATACATCTCCGCCAGCATGGAATGTAATACCGCCACGGAAGCCGAGTCGGCGCAACTGTTGGTGTAATTCTCCACCTCCTTGATCAGTTCCGGGAACTGATCATCGTTTACCTCCATCTGTTCTTTCATTTTAAGGATAAGATTCTTGATCACCATAGGGGTATTCTTATCGTTTATAGCTTGCGTGATAACAGAACTTTTTTGTTGAGGCTGGGCGGCCCGGCTATACATAATAACCGCCGAGATGCCGCAAAGTATCAGGGCAGATAAAATAATTGCTCTTATCTTCATATCTTTTGGGTTTTATAAGTTTAACAATAAACCTTTCCTATATAGATACAAAGAAAGAGCAAAAAGTTGTAAAACGTACGTTAATGTTTATTTTTTGCGCACGTAGGTGATGTAGGTGTAGGGGTAAGGGTTCTTCTCGTCTGCGGGATACTCCTCACGTTCAGTCTCTTCCCAAAGGTCCCAGTTTACGACGGGAAAGAACGAGGTAGCGTCGGGAAACTCATGATGGATGCGGGTAATATACATCTTGTCGGCTATTCTCAAAGCCTGTCTGTATACCAACGCGCCGCCGATAATGAATATCTCGTCCTCTTTCTCACATAAATCCAGAGCGGCCCCCATTGACTCGCAAGCGAAACAATTCACGAAACCAGCCTCGGGCATAGTCGTCAATACGACATTCTTCCGATTGGGCAGTGGCGCTACAGGGAGAGACTCGAATGTCTTACGTCCCATGATTACCGCATGTCCCGTGGTTAATTCCTTGAAACGCTTCATGTCTGAAGGCATGTGACATAATAATTGCTGATTCTTTCCGATCGCGCTTTTATCTGCGATTGCTGCGATGATAGAAATTGTACTCATAGACTTATTGATTTTAATATAAGTGTTATAATTAGTAACAAAGGTACTTACTTTTGTTTGTATAACAAAATTGGGCAGGTTCGTTAACTGTTCTGTGATAGATTATCGATGTATGCCTTTATCTTAGGAGCGGGATCTTCCCAATGCTTAGGTTTCATGATTTTGCCGTCTTTAGGGTTGTATATGGGGTTTCCGTCTTCTCCTAATTTTTCCATGTTTGCTTTTTGTATGATATCAAACAACTCATCCGGTTTGATCCCCATTTCAACTAAAGTGCCTAGAGCGAAATAGATGAGATCTATCATGGCATCCGCTTGTTCGTAGATATCAGGAGCGACCAGAAATTCGGCTATTTCCTCCATAAGCCATTTTGCCCTATCTTTCGCACGTTCCTTGGGGATAAAAGCAGGACGATCAGAACTAGGGTGCCCGAATTTATCGTGGAATAATTTTACCTTTTCCCATTCTTTATTCATCGTATGTAAATTAAAGAGTTTATAATATATCATTGAGCGTTTGGATGAGATTTGGCTCTATGGCCTTGATCCTTTTCCAGTCCCATTCTTCGTTGATTTTGTAATATTCCGCGATTTTCATTCTAAAGAATTGAGACACATATCTTTCTTGTGTTTTGGAGATATCAGTAGCGTATATGGAGCCATCCGCGTTCATCGCCATTAGATATTGCGGGGTATTCCTAAGACTCTGATAGCATTCTGTAAATGTATGGAACCGAGATATATTCTCTTCTTCGAGTAAGAAAGAGGTTAAATCAAGAGAAGTAGGTACTGGTATTATGTGGATATGAGCATGGTATACGCTACACGTGCTATATTTAAAGGAACCTCCTCCATGTTCAAAACATACAACATGCCCGTACGATGCTAATTTTTCTTTGAGTCCATTCAGTAAATCTTCCAATTCACTTAATTCCTCATCGGTGAGTTTGGACATACTTTCGATATGCCTTTTTGAAATGACAAGCAGGTAGTGCTTGAGAAAATGCCCAATTGTGGGCATCACGACAAAATGCTCACAATCTTTCATGATCCTAGATGGGATCTTGGCATTCATATATAATTTCCCAAAAAGGCTATCTTCGGGATCATGGATTTCCGTGCAGAACTCACAAGAAGTCCTTTTGTTCAGCATCTTATTCCCTGTTTTCTTTCAACATCTTGTTCCATTCCTTTATTTTCTCTTGATGGCATTCCGATTTATCACAATTCTTTAATTCCAATAAACCTTCGGAATCCTCGCCTTTGGCGCCACACCAATCCAAATAACTCTGGTCTTCTTCTTGTTGGTACGATGAGGAGAGAGCTTTAGTAAGATCTTTGACTAACGCGGTCTCTGTCCGTTTGACAAATTCATCCTCGCTAATATCAGAGTCATTAGATTTTCCTTTTGCTCGATAGAACAGTCGTCTGGCCTCTTCGTCCGGACGGTCGAAAAGTATCCTGTGATCGAATCGTCCTTTTCTTCTGACGGCTGAGTCTATATTATGTAAGTAATTTGTTCCCAATACGAAAATGATGTTTTGCTTATCATGTAAATCTTGCAGTTTGGGAAGCATGCTGGCCGTGAGGAAATTGAGGATCGTCCTACTCGATGTTGTCTCTCCGGATTCGGATCGGTTTCTGAATAATTCATCGCATTCATCGAAGAATACGACAGCATGATGCAGATTGTATAGATCGTTAAAGATTTCTCTGCTGGTACTTTCTATGAAATCGAGCCCCTTCTTTATGAAATGGCTTGGCGATAATTCGACCAATGGCCAGCCCAAGGCCTTAGCCATTTGCTTCACGATATAGGTTTTCCCGCTGCCCGAGGGACCACATATAATGAAGGAGATATTGTCTTTTTGGGGAGAAAGAAGCAAACAGCCCTTTTCCTTATTTCCTATAATCGGTTGGATAATCCCATCGATCGTTTCTTTAGGCTTTAAGATGTGATCCGGTTCGATGATTTCATCATTCCAGCGTTTGATCTCTTTTATTGTATTTTGTTCGTCATAGACATAGTTTGTCACGCCTAGCCTTTTTAATGCTTTTATGCGTGCGTACGCTTTTTCAGCAAGCCAATATTTATACAAAAAACGGCATGTATAAGCCGTGATCCATGTTTCCGTATAGCCTTTGAGCTTGATTCGGTCGCTGCTCCAGCCATATACGCACGGATTGTCAAGTTTCTCGAACGTGGAGGTTATGTAGTTGAACAATTTTCTGAAAGAAGGGATAATTATATCCAAGATTAGCTCAACGTTGTCATTGCAATCGACTAAGAATTTATAATCAATGATGGCCTCGGCCAGTTGCGACGCAATTTGGATGCTAGCTTGTTGGATAACATCTCCGGAATCATCGAACGATATCGTAGCTCCCGTGGGCCAGCAGCCATCGTTATGTTGTAATTTGACAATCGCCTCAAGGCATGAGATGCAGAAGGGGGAGGTCTTAAAACCGGGATCTCTTGTTATTTTACAGCAAAGTGCGATTACCAATGAGATGGGGTCGAAGGATAATTCTTTTACGTTATAGCGAGCCATGTGGTAATTGATATGGCTATCTATCAAAGTGTCCACGGATGGTATTTTTATGATTCCGTTGGCATCCCCATATATGGTTTCGATGTATTTCTGGCAATTGAGTAAGCTGAGCAGGAACCAAGGTGACCTGCTTGCTTCCGGGTAATAGTATTCATCGTTGGCGCTATTGGATAGGATGTCTGTTTTGGCAGTTTCTATATCAATGGCTTCTTTTGCCGCATTTATGATGTCTTCGCCAATCGTATGTCTATACTTCTGGAGATAAACCATCACCTTTAATATTTGTTCCAGCAAGATGATGGAGCGGCTGCCATTGTTGGTTGAGTATTGATCTTTTTTCCCAAATATATCGGGGGTAAATATATGGGTCAGTTCAAGGGTCATTTCTTTTAGCCCGAATGCTCCCGCCTCATAAGTCTCCGCACTTTCCAACAAGGCGGAGTAGGCTTGGAAGGTAGCGGTATAGAAGATACCTTCTTTTTGTTCCGGTATTATTTGTTTGGAAGAGCGGATGAACCCCGTACCTTCATCCGTTCTTTTGTGGCTGACCAGAGAGTCGACAGCTCGCTTCAACCAGTCTAGGGCGTTGTTTATATACAAATTATCCGTTTCCATATCTTACAGCTTTCTATCTTTTTTATTTTCCGCATCTTCCCTTGACAAGTCGTAGAAGTTCTTATCCACGAATTTCATGCAATCATCGACAAAATCATGTTTTGCTTTATTAATGATTAAATCGTGCATATCGATACAAACCTTACGGTAAGAATAATGACCTTGCTTTTGCGATCTTAATTCGATGAAGTGGGTCGCTTCCCTTAGATTCATACATATCTCATACCGTACCCGGTATGCGAAAGGAATGACATATTGGGCGACTTCTTCTCCGAACGCGTCGTTTATTTTCTCATAGATACCTTCGGATTTGATCAAGGCATTCTCATAAAGCTTCTTCAATCGAGGCAAGTCTTCTAGCTCAATAGGGATTATGTACCCGTTGCGAGGTGATAACTTTTGCCATTCTAAAGTCAGCATCCTGTGTCGTTGCAGGTCTCTGAATGCTCCATAGTCCGATAGAACCTCAAATTTATAGGATATCGTCTCCAAGGCCCTTCCCGGCTTATGTCTCCTGTTCTGCCGGTTGCCACAGTACTTTTTTAGGATGTCCCGTTTTTCTTCTTCAGTGAATGTCTCGATTCTCTTCTGTATATCCTTTTCTGATTCAAATGTATATTCGAATAATATGGACTGTATTATTTTATCCAGACCGTCTTTATCCCATGCGATCAGATTGACCTCATTCTGTGTGTGTCTGATTGGAAGCGCAACGGTTTCTTTTTTTAATAGACTTTTCGCTACGCCATTCATCTCCGAATGAATATCTTTGATATATTGACTCCAAAGTTTACCTCTGTTCTCTAGATCGACTCTGGTTAAAAAGGCGGGTATTATCTTCCTTAGTTCGTGCAATATCATATCGGCATATTGTATGACCTCGGCATTATCGCTTGCGTACATTTTAACCAACATGTATTCAAAGGCTTGTCCATTCGCGTACACCCCAAGGTTAGACCTTGTGGACGCGGGTAATAAACCTCTGACGATGTCACATGCTTTTGCCCTGATAATCGCTTCCCAAGCCCTGTCTGTTTGTTTTTCTCCTTGCGGGTATTTCTTCTTTAATATTGGGGTAAGTTCTTCGAGGATCTCTGTATATGTGTCAAATAGAAAGTCCATATATTCCTTATACAGGCTTTCTAATGGAGAACCGGCTATCTCAGGGGGGATAACATAGTGATATTGTCCGTTTATCTTTTTATTATAGTACACATATCGTGTACTCTGCTCTAAATAGGAAGCTATACGTCCTTTTTCTATGATTTTTGTCAAGATATTGGATACTTGCTCGCAAGCTATGTGCGCGCCACCCAGTTGGGCGACAGAGTCATCGCCAAAGTCCAAGATCATTTTGTCATACAGGGAAGAGGCTCTTTCCATACCGGCAACAGGCATACTATCTGTCGTAAGTTTCGTTGAATGGGTATAGAACTCATCTAAAAATAACCTTCTTAATGATTTATTAGATCGACTATATCTAGCGAAAAGCGCTCCTTTTACGACATCGGGTAAATTAATAAGGCCAAAAACAGGCTTATCCGTATTGGTGAAATATTTGTTTAATATCTCAAGCTCTTGATCAGTGAATGATTCTTGTATGAAATAAAGTTGTTTGCTCATAGAAAATTATAATGTGTTTAATATGATGACACTTGGCCTCTCTTTGTTTTTGGCAAGCGTTGATACTTTCGCCGTGATAGAGACCGGTTGCAAAGGTATTAAAAAATTCCATGATGCCATTTGTAAAGTACGAGTCTTCTACCGGTTTCTTCGGGTTTCCTTGGCTGTTTCTTCGGGAGGTATTAGGGGATTTGTATGAAGGTCTAGCTTATTTATCAGCTGTTGGACGATCATCTACCAACTGTTGCATGATCTTCCAACGGCTGTTGCATGATCATCTACCAATTGGTGGATGATTAAGATGTCAAGAGGAAGAGTGTAGTACTTCGGGAGGAAATCGGTAAGGATTCCCGAGAAAATGCGTAAGGATATTGGACCTCATGTGGATAGAATGCGTATCTTTGCCCGAAGAATAACATTTATTAATTTTAAAGGAAAGAGATGAAAAAACTTTGTTTTGCGGTCATGGCAATGTGTATGTTATTGTCATGCGGAGGTAAGAATGAGAAGGGGGCGGCTACGGAAGAGGCCACTCTTTCTGGTTTGATGAAGTCGGATTTTGTATCTGAGGTAGATGGTAAGCCGACTGCTTTGTATGTGTTGAAGAATAAGAAAGGGGCTGAGGCTTGCGTAACGAATTGGGGCGGACGCTTGGTTTCCGTGATGGTGCCTGATAAGAACGGTAAGATGACGGATGTTGTGCTTGGATATGATAATATCGCTCAGTATGTAGCTTTTCCGGATAATAACTATGGTGGTTTGATCGGACGTTATGGCAACCGTATCGCGAATGGTAAGTTTACGTTGGACGGAACGGAGTATCAACTTCCGCAGAATAATAACGGGCATTGCTTGCATGGAGGTCCGAAAGGATATCACGCGGTAGTTTGGGACGCGAAACAGATCGATGACCAAACTTTGGAGTTGACTTATCTATCGAAAGACGGTGAGGCAGGTTTCCCCGGTAATCTGGATATCAAGGTGATCTATAAGTTGACGGATGATAACGCCGTTGATATTAAGTACGAGGCTACGACGGATAAACCTACTGTCGTGAATTTGACAAACCATAGTTATTTTAATCTTTCCGGTGTCCCCGGCTCGCAAATCATGGATCATACGATCATGATCGACGCGGATACATATAACCCGGTGGACGAGACTTTGATCCCGACTGGTATCGAACCCGTGGAAGGCACGCCGATGGATCTCCGCAAATCGGTAGTGGTAGGCGCTGATATCGACAATCCGTTTACGCAATTGGTTTACGGTGGTGGTTACGATCATAATTGGATCTTGAACGCCGCCGGCGATATCAATAAGGTAGCCGCTAAGGTTGTATCTCCGACAAGCGGTATCGTTATGGAAGTCTACACCAACGAGCCGGGTCTTCAATTCTATGCCGGTAACTCAATGACGAAAGCGGGTGATAAAGGCAAGTTAGGTGTGGTTTACCCACATCGTGGCGCCCTATGTCTGGAGACTCAACATTACCCGGATAGCCCGAACCAGCCGACATTCCCGAGCGTAGTGCTTCGTCCGGGCGAGAAATATACGAGTGAGTGTATTTATAAGTTCTCGGTAGAGTAAATAAGGAAGAAAGTTCCGGATTTGGAAATATCTACATAATGGTGAGGCGTATATACATAAATAGGATGTATATGCGCCTCTCTTTTTTACTCACGGAAGCATCTTGTTTATAGTGGAAGGATTTATCGCTAGAGAGTATACGCCATCTTTTCCCAATAGATTTTAAAAGAGAAAAATAAATCCATATGATGTATGAGAAAAAGCGTTATATTTGTATCGATAAAGTAAACTCTTGTGGAAATTCAAGGGTTTATGAATCAAAGTGTGATTACGATAAGCGTTTAAGATATTATCTTTGGAACTGAAAATCGCCAAGTTTCAAGTCGGACAGAGATAATAGGCAACTAAACGCTCACGCTTGTTATATATACTGCCTAATAGTATACGTAATAAGGCGTGGGCTGTTGTTTATTATTTGTCCGATGGGTGTTTGGCGATGCCTCAGTTTCGAATAGTAGATTAACAGTTCCCACGCTTCTTTTTTGTAGCATATAGAAATACCGAACAAGGTGAACGGTCCGGTTTGAGGGAAACGTATATGGAGGTAATTAAAAAGCAACGTTTGGCTGTCTGTCGTATATTATTGGATGTAGTGGAAGGTGCGTGTGAGGTCCGTGATCCGGATCTGATCATGCGGACTCGTCATTATCCGGCACTTCAAAAGGAGATGTGTTTTGCGGATCGGGATTGGGAAGAAGCGAGAGATTTGAGTGTACTTGCCTGCTTGGTACTATCCAAGGAATTGCATTATAAGGTTAAGATGATGATCGGTTTGGTAGCTCATGACTTGTATTCAAGGGAGTCCTCGGTCTCTTATCAGCAACGCCTGTCCTTCGATGTGCTGATGAGTGCGATCGATTGGCCGGTCTCTTTTAAGGAGATCACGCTCTTTGCTCCCTCAAAATAAGTTATAGTTTGTACGTAAGACCTTGAATTCCGTTCTGCGGTTGATCTGGTCGGCGATCTCTTGCTGTTCCGGCGGCAGGGCAAGGATGAATTCCTCGGTAAGCACATCGCCTTCTTTCAAGAAATCGAATTGTTTAGCCATCTTCTTATTGATCGTCTTGGGAACGCTTTCTCCATATCCTTTCGCTTCCAGACGAGCCGCCTCGATACCTCCCGCTATTAGGTAATCCACGACCGATTGCGCACGGCGTTGAGCCAAACGCTCGTTATACTGGTCCGTACCTTTCCGGTCCGTGTGGGCACCCAGTTCGATCGTTACGTTCGGGTTATCGTTCAGCATCTTGATCATCTCGTCCAAAGCTTTCTTGGATTCCGGACGAAGGGTCGCTTTATCGAAATCGTAGAAAATGTTATCGATAACAACCGGCTTGCTGATCGGAGAGAGAAAGAAATCCACGATATACGTCTCGTTTTTCTCCTCGGGGCCGGTATGCAACTCGTAATTCTGGTTGAGGTAACCACGGGCGCTGGCCATCATGACATAACGGATGTCCCGTTCCAACTCGACACGATAGGTACCGTCTTTCTTGACCGGGACTTTCACGTTCAGTCCGTCTTTTCCGACGATGCGTACGGTAGCGTCCTCGATCGGATATTCATCGACATCGTTTACGATTCCTTCGATGAAGATGGTGATCGTAGGCCGTTCAAAGGAATATATATGGTCATAGCCCCGTGCGTCGTTGCGGTTGGAGCAGAAGAAGCCCCGTTCCTCTTTTCCGGCGAAGGTGATACCGAAATCGTCTGCCATAGAGTTGATGGGAGCGCCTAGGTTCTCGACCTTCCACTTCCCTGTACTGTCTTGCGTGGCCTTGAACAGATCGAGGCCGCCCATTCCCGGATGTCCGTTGGACGCGAAATAAAGGGTGACGGAATCCCGGACATACGGGAACATCTCGTCTCCCGGGGTGTTGATCTCTTCTCCTAGGTTCTCCATCGGGCCGAAATCGTTTCCCGCTACCCGGGCACGGAAAATATCCTTGCCACCGAAACCGCCCACGGCGTCGGATACGAAATACAAGTATTTGCCGTCCGGCGAGATGGAAGGATGACCGAGGGCGGTAACCGAGTCTTTTACGATCGTCGCACGGGTTCCTTTTCCCCATTTGGCGCTGCTTCGGGTAGATATGTAAATCTCGGCGGTACGAGGGCCTTCCGGATCTTGGGCGCAATAGGTATAATACATCGTGTTTCCATCGGGGGAGAAAGAGGGGGTTCCTTCGTCGTATTCCGTATTCACCTCGTCTTCGAGCTCTACGGGAGCTAGCCAAGCCCCTTTCTCGTCTTGCTTGACAAGGAAGAGGTTATTGTTATTTTGCCCGGTGATGGCGCTGACTTTCGCGTCTTTGTCTTTCGAGCGGGAAGAAGCGAAGTATAGTTGGTCGTATTTATCTCCGGCCAGCATCGGACTGAATTCTCCCCGGCGGGAATTGAATTTATCCATGCGTCTTACCTCGTAGCGGGTAGGGTTCTTTTTCCATCCGGGAGCTAACTCGCATCCTTGTATGCCGTTGATAGCTAATAAATTGCTAGGATCGTTCTCCATATAGATATCGTAGTTCTTGATCGCCTCCGGATAACGTCCGGTCTTCTGTAACATCTGTCCCATGCGTAGGTAGACGGTGCTATCCGGGTAATCATAGCGGATGGCGTTCATATAGGCGCTAGTCGCTTTCGCCGTATTATTGATCAACCGGTTACATTCGGCCATACGGTAAGCGATATAGCCGCGCAAATCCCTTTTCTTCGGGGATGTTTTCGTGTAAACCTTACGATAAATGGCGGCTGCCTCATAGTATTCCCCGATACGCTGCTTCTCCTCGGCATCGCTCAACTTCGCCGATTTGCAGGAATACAAGGAAGATACGATAAGCAAAAATAAAATATATATAGTAAAATGCGCTTTCATTCAATCTGGAATATATTCGTGCAAATATAACGAATTGTATGGGATCTTATTGTATGTCTGTTACAATAACAAGGAACTATCCCCATAACTCAGGAACCTGAAATCGTGCTCTAAGGCATACTCATAGATGGATTTCCAGTTTCCTTTTACGAAAGCGGAGATCAGCAAGAGCAAGGTGCTTTTGGGCTGGTGGAAGTTGGTGACGATTCCTTTTACGATCTTGAACTCATAGCCCGGGGCGATGATGATTTGCGTAGCCGTTACCAGCGTATCCGCATCATGCTTATCCAGATAATCGAGGATGTTTTGAAGGGATCGCTCCGCTGTCAGCCGGTTGTTATTGGTGTCGTAAGGCATCCATTGTTTTACGACGAGATCTTCGGAAGTCGCTTCCGGGTTATTATCTAGGATCACGCCCATGTAATAGAGACTTTCCAAGGTCCGTACGGAAGTCGTTCCTACGGCGATGATATTTCCAAGGTTGCTTTTGATACGTTCGATGGAACTGCGGCGGACGGAGATAAATTCCGTGTGCATCTCGTGACCTTCGATCGTGTCGCTTTTTACCGGTTTAAAGGTACCCGCTCCGACATGCAAGGTGACTTCTTCCCGCCCGATGCCCCGAGCATCTATATCGGCAAGTACTTCCGGAGTGAAATGAAGTCCGGCGGTCGGTGCGGCGACGGAGCCTTTTATCTTAGAATAAACTGTTTGATAGGTCTGTAGGTCGCTCTTCTCTGTTTCCCTGTGCAAATAAGGAGGAATCGGCAAGACCCCGGCGGCATCCAAGATATCTGCGAACGTATAAGCCTCATTATCCCAAGTGAATTCGATCAAATGTGTGTCACCATGAGACTTTTTCTTATCCGCTGTCAGCACGACCGGTTCATCCTTAATGAAGATCGTTTTGGATAAAGTGCCTTCTTTCCATTTCTTAAGGTTGCCAACCAAGCAAGTCCAGCTACAGCGTCGGGTCTCTTGAAAAATCAAGGCGTAATCATGAGGCTCGATGGGCTCCAAACAGAAAATCTCGATGCGTGCGCCGGTCTCTTTCTGGAAAAGTAGGCGGGCTTGTATGACCCGGGTATTATTGAATACCATCAAGGTGTTTTGGGGAAGATAATCCGTGATATGCTTAAAGATACTTTCGCTTATTTCCCCGTTACGGTAGAGTAAAAGTTTGGACTCATCCCTTTTAGGCAATGGGAACTTCGCGATTCGTTCGTCCGGTAACGAATAGTTATAATCTTCAATACGTATTTCTTGCGTCTTCATTACTTCTTCTGTCCTGTTAAAAAACATCCGTTTGTATGGATTCCGGGTGCAAAAGTAGTAAATAGGTTTCGGATTCGCGGATTATTCCCTAATTTTGTGCGCATAATATAATAAGGTATAGAATATGAGTATTCAAATAGGTGATAAAGTTCGCTTCCTGAATAGTGTGGGAGGTGGAGTCGTACGTGGATTCCGTGGAAAGGACCAAGTGTTGGTTGAGGATGAGGATGGGTTTGAGGTTCCTGCCTTGATCAAGGAATGTGTCGTGGTTGGGGGTAATGATATGCAAGTGCATAGTTCGAACCGTCCGAAAGTACAGGCTCCGGTAGAGACTCCTTCCCCAAAGAAGCCTGAACCCAAAGAGGAAAAGGTCGAGGAGACACCGGAGGGAGAGCGTCTGAATGTGTATCTGGCTTATCTCCCGGTCGATCCGAAGGCGTTCCAGCAATGCGGCTATGAGACGTATTTCGTGAATGATAGCAATTACTATTTGTTCTTCAATTATATGAACCGGACGAATAATAGCTGGACAAGCCGTTATAACGGGATTATCGAGCCGAATACGAAAATATTCCTAGAGGAGTTCGGTAAGCCGGAGTTGAATGATCTGGAAAGGATCTGCGTGCAACTGATCGCTTTCAAGAAGGATAAACCCTATTCGTTGAAAAACGCCGTATCTGTAGAGTTGCGCTTGGATACGGTTAAGTTCTACAAGCTTCACTGCTTTATGGAGAATGATTTCTTTGAGGAGGATGCCTTGATTTATCCGATTATCCGCAATGACTTGCCCGAGAGAGAACTATTGGTCTCTGCGGCAGAGTTGAAGGAAGCTATGCAGCAAAAGGTTCGTGAGGAACGTAGGGTTCCCCGGCAAATCGTGAAAAAGAAGCCGACGAATAGCGCTATCCTTGAGATCGATTTGCATATAACCGAATTGTTGGATAATACGAATGGATTGAGCAATGCGGATATGCTGACGTACCAGTTGGGAAAATTCCGTGAGGTGATGGATCAGTACGCTCTTAATAACGGACAGAAGATTGTCTTTATCCATGGAAAAGGCGATGGCGTGCTGCGTAAGGCGATCGAGAAGGATTTGAAGACCCGTTATAAACAACATTATTTTCAAGATGCTTCTTTCCGCGAATATGGTTTTGGTGCGACGATGGTAACGATTAAGGCTGATACCTCGCAACATGGCCATTGAGATAGAACGGAAATTCTTGGTCTCCGGTGATTTCTTACCGGAGGCTGTTAGCTCCACCCGTATCGTGCAGGGATATATTTGCTCACAGCCCGGACGTACGGTTCGTATTCGTATCCGGGGAGAGAAGGGATTTCTAACGATCAAAGGCGCTTCGGATGAGAAAGGCTTGAGCCGTTATGAGTTTGAGCAAAAGATTCCTCTGGTGGATGCCGAGCGGTTGTTGGAGCTTTGCGAGCCGGGTGCGATCGACAAGGTTCGTTATCTGGTTCCCAGAGGCAGCCATACGTGGGAAGTCGATGTTTTCCACGGAGCGAATGAAGGGTTGATCCTTGCGGAGATCGAGTTATCGTCTGAGGACGAGCCTTTTGAGAAACCGGCTTGGCTGGGTAAGGAGGTAAGTGGAGATCGCCGTTATTATAATTCAATGTTGACAAAACATCCTTTTAATAGTTCAAATACATGAAGAAACTCTTTTTATCTGTAGCGGCCGCTATATTGGCGTTTCCGGTCTTGGCCGATGAGGGCATGTGGCTGCTCCCTTTATTGAAGCAACAAAAGTTTGCGGAGATGCAGGCCCTTGGTCTGCGATTAAGCGATCAGGAAGTGTATAGCGCCGAGGCTCCTTCCTTGAAAGACGCCGTGGTTCGTTTTGGCGGTGGTTGTACGGGCGAGATGATCTCTCCGGACGGGTTGGTGCTGACGAATCATCATTGTGGTTATAGTAGCATCCAACGGCATAGTACCTTGGAACATGATTATCTGACGGACGGCTTTTGGGCGATGTCTCGTGATAAGGAGCTTCCGAATCCGGGATTGACGGTTACTTTTATCGATAAGATCGACGACGTGACGGATTATGTGAGGACGGAACTGAAAAAGATCACGGATCCGAACAGCATGGAATTCTTGTCCGCTAAGTACTTGAATGGCCTCGCTAAAGCGAAAGTAGGTGAGAAGTTCTTACAGGATAACCCCGGTACGGAAGTCGAGATCAAGGCTTTTTATGGAGGTAATAAGTACTATATGTTTACCAAGAAGGTCTATTCGGATGTCCGTTTAGTCGGTGCTCCCCCTTCCTCTATCGGTAAGTTCGGGGCGGATACGGATAACTGGATGTGGCCTCGCCATACCGGAGACTTCTCTCTTTTCCGTGTGTATGCCGACGCGAACGGAAATCCGGCACCTTATTCGGAAACCAATGTCCCGCTTCGTCCGAAACGTTGGCTAAAGCTTTCTTTAAAAGGTGTGGAGGAGAACGATTATGCCATGATCATGGGTTTCCCCGGTCGTACCAATAAATACTATACCTCATGGGAGGTAGCCGAACGTCGGGATATAGATAATGCGGTACGTATCAATATCCGTAATCTCCGTCAAGAGGCGATGCTGGAAGAAATGCTGAAAGATCCGCAAGTCCGGATTCAATACGCTAGTAAGTATGCGGGTTCTACGAACGCTTATAAGAATGCGATCGGTAGTAACTGGGCGATCAACAAACGTAATTTTGAGCAGGTGAAAAACGATGAGCAGGATCGTTTGATCGCTTGGTCGAAGAAGATGTGTGAGCCTGCTTATCCGGAAGCGCTTCTGACATTGGAGCAGATCGTTAATGATCGTAAGGATTTGCGTTTCCGTAGTTGGATGTTGGATGAGGCATTGAGCCGTGGCATCGAGTTCTCCAAAGTTCCGACCGATATCGAGACTGTTTGTGAGGCTTTGGAGGGGAAAGATCGTTCCGAGCAGCAAAAACAGGTCACTCAATTGGAGAGGGCTTTCCACCGTTTCGCTGATAAGGATTATGCGCCGATGGTTGATAAGAAGATAGCAAAAGTCATGTTAAAGGAATATAGGCGTTTGGTCGCTCCGAAGTCGCAGCCGGCTTATTTTTCCGTAATCGATAGCAAGTTTAAGGGGGATGTGGATAAATTCGTTGATTATCTGTTTGATAAATCGATCTATGGTAGTGAGAAGAACTTCAATGCGTTCAAGGAGCATCCGTCTGTCAAAACTTTGAGAGAAGATCCGATGATTCTGTTCGCGCAATCCGTAAAGGATGAGAAAAAGGCGTTAGATAAGGCTTTGGCTGATTTTGATGCCGGATATGCGATCGCCCATCGTGCGTATGTGAAAGGACTTTTAGCGATGTATGGAGACTTGGCTAGTTTTCCGGACGCGAACTCTACGCTTCGTCTGACTTATGGGCAGGTGAAAGGTTACAGTCCTCGTGATTGCGATTATTATGGTCATCAAACCACTTTAGACGGCGTCATGGAGAAGGAGGATTCTACGAATTGGGAATTTGTGGTTTCTGCTCGTTTGAAGGAATTATATCAAGCAGGAGACTTTGGCCCTTATAAGATGCCTAACGGTAAAATGCCGGTTGCCTTCTGTGCTACGACCCATACAACGGGAGGGAACTCCGGTAGTCCGGTATTGAATGGACAAGGAGAGTTAATCGGTATCAATTTCGACCGTAACTGGGAAGGAGTAGGAGGGGATATCCAATATCTGCCCGATTATCAACGCAGTATTATCGTAGATATCCGTTATGTCCTATTCGTAATCGATAAATATGCCGGAGCCGGTTATTTATTGAACGAGATGGAATTCTCAAGATAGAGAAGTAAGTTAACTTCGTGGGCGAAGTATGTTAACTGAAATGCCGAAGTATGTTAACATACTTCGCCCATGAACCTAAGTTCCTTTTTCTATAAAGCCAAAAAGAGGAGACATATCCTTGAAAGATACGTCTCCTCTTTTTGTATATGTTATATCTATAACTTAATAAATCTTGTCAAGATCAACAGCTTTGACTCTGAAGATATGACCGTTACGAGAGAATACCAACTCTCCGTCTTCCTTCTTCTTCTGATTCACCAAACGCTGAAAAGCTATATTTGCACCTTTTACTATATTCTCTTCGAATTCTCTAACTTCTTGCTCATTCATGATGTTCAAGTTTTGTAAAAATATCTAGATTATACACTTCCCTTTTATCATTCTTGAATCCCTTGGCGATCACTTCCATGGGAGACATCGAATTATCTGTTATCATCCAATAGTCACTAATAGGAAGGTATAGCTCAAATAAATTGTGGATACCAGCCTCATATCGACGCCGTATCGTTGCTTCCGGAATATTGTGACCTCCGGCGGCTACCCTCATTTTCACACGTTCCACGGCTAGATCCGGCGTATTCAGCCAGAAGTAAAGCAATGTAACATAATAACCTTCCCTTTGTGCTTCCCGTATCAAGTTTGCGACTGAACGGGTGGCCAGCGTAGTTTCCATTGCGAAAGTCTCACCAGCACCGATGAGTTCCTTTATCCGCTTATACATAATACGACTAGCTTCAACGGCGACGGCTATACTGTCTGCATTAAAAGGGGAAAGTCCCTTGGCTATCTCGTCTGAGTTAACAAACTCCCTACATTTTAGCATTTCTGGTAAAATAGTGAAGGAAGCTGTTGTTTTTCCTGCTCCGTTGCAACCTGATATTATATACAAATATGGCACTGTTTGCTGTTTTTGATGCTGCAAATATATGTAATAGTTTTTTAATATGCGTCGTTTTATTTCTCAAAAATCGTGAAAATGTGCAGGAAATGTACTTTTAACTAACAGGTTTGTTGGAGAAAGTGGTGGTTTTGTTAATTTTTATACCCAAAGTAGATCACTCATGATTCCGTCGGAAACGAAGATTCCTGACTTGGATAAAATCAATTTGTCACCGGTTTGTAATAAGAGACCTTGGTTGATATGGGGTTGAGCTTGCTTTTGACAATAAGAAAGGAGCTTCCTGCCAAATTTTGTCTGGATATCAGCGAAAGAGACTCCCCACATGGTTCGAAGGCCGGTGATGATGAAGTCGTTGTACCGGGTGCATAGGTCTAAATCCTCGGATTCTATTGTCGGATGCCCATTTTCTATACCTTCTATATATATAGGTAGAGAAGATGGATTCCATTCCCGGTCTATCCCGTTATAAGAATGGGCGGAAGGACCGAGGCCTAGATATTTCTTTCCGGTCCAGTAGGAGCTATTGTGCTTGGAGAAGAACCCGGGACGGGCGAAATTAGATATCTCGTAATGCAAATAGCCTGCTTCTGCCAACCGATCTATTAATGTGGAAAAGAACGAGACGCTTAACTCCTCGTTTATGGGGGTCACTTTTCCCGCTTCCAGCAATTTGTAAAGTGCGGTACCTTCCTCGTAAATGAGGTGGTAGGCGGAAAGATGGGGAACATCCAACCGGATCGCTTGTCGCAAATTCTCTTCCCATGCTTGCTGCGTTTGGTTGGGGAGTCCGTAGATCAAATCGATACTGATATTTGTAATCCCATATTCCTTGCATAGTTCTACTGCTTTAATCGCTTGTTCCCGGTCATGGCGACGATTCAGAAAACGCAAATCTTCCGGATGAAAACTCTGTACACCCATACTGACCCGGTTAAAAGGATAATTACGGAGAAGCGATACATATTCTCGTTTCATGTCATCCGGATTCGCCTCTAAGGTAATCTCCGCTTGCTCGGCTACATCAAAATGACGATAGATGGCCTCGAA
Organism: Parabacteroides sp. KHUB-02; assembly: GCF_056640955.1. Taxonomy (NCBI): domain Bacteria; kingdom Pseudomonadati; phylum Bacteroidota; class Bacteroidia; order Bacteroidales; family Tannerellaceae; genus Parabacteroides; species Parabacteroides sp. KHUB-02. Next base: position 4,762,540 of record NZ_JBWQEV010000001.1, read on the forward strand.
TATCTTGCCAAAATCCTTCTCGTCTAATTGAGAGGGGGTGCCTCCCCCGAAGTAAATGGTTTCTAATGCTTCGTTTCCTATATATTCCTTCCGCAATTCCATCTCTTTTATAAGTGCGTTTATATACGGCTCTTTATACTTCATCTCCGTATTGGAAAAAAAGTCACAGTATAAACACCGCTTGGCGCAAAAAGGAACGTGGATGTATAAACCTGCCATCTGTATGGACACAATTATATCTTTACACAAAGATATAATTTAAATTTCAAAAAACCTTGCTGCTGCACAACATAGTTCTCAAACACCGGGCGATAATTGCTTTTTTCCTTTACAATCTCTAATTTGCGCCCTCGTGAAAGTGATTCACGCCAAATAAACGTATTGTTAAACTCAAATAAATCCTGATATCATGAAAGTATACCAAACAAATGAAATTAAGAACATCTCTATCTTGGGAAGTTCGGGCTCTGGGAAAACCACTCTCGCTGAAGCTATGCTTTACGAGGGTGGAGTTATAAAACGCCGCGGCTCCGTTGAGGCAGGAAATACGGTGTCCGATTATTTCCCGGTTGAGAAAGAGTATGGATACTCAGTTTTCTCAACCGTTTTCAGTGTTGAGTGGCAGGATCGGAAGCTGAATTTCATCGATTGTCCGGGTTCGGATGATTTCGTTGGAGGAGCTGTTTCCGCTCTGAATGTCACGGATACGGCACTGATGGTATTGAATGCCCAGTACGGTGTTGAGGTTGGAACCATTAACCAGTTCCGGTATACTGAACAATTTCATAAACCGGTGATTTTTGTTGTCAATCAGCTTGATAATGATAAAGCCGACTATGAGGGAACCATCGCCCAGTTGAAAGACCGTTGGGGCAGTAAGATCGTTCCGATCCAATATCCGATTAGCTGCGGCTCTTCTTTCAATGCCGTGGTGGATGTATTAAAAATGAAGATGTATCGTTGGAAACCGGAAGGTGGAGTTCCTGATGTATTGGAAATCCCCGCCGAGGAAATGGATAAGGCGATGGAGTTGCATCAAGCCTTGGTGGAAGCCGCCGCTGAGAACGATGATACTTTGATGGAGAAATTCTTTGAGGAAGGTGCCTTGAGCGAGGATGATATGCGTGCCGGTATCCGTGCGGGCTTGGTTACTCGCGGTATGTTCCCGGTATTCTGCGTATGTGCCGGTCGTGATATGTGTGTTCGTCGTACGTTGGAGTTCTTGGGTAACGTGGTTCCTTGTACCGACAAGATGCCTCGTCTGATTACTACGGAAGGCGTAGAGGTGACTCCGGACTCGAATGGTCCTACTAGCTTGTTCTTCTTCAAGACTACCGTGGAACCTCATATTGGTCAGGTTTCCTATTTTAAAGTGATATCAGGAAAAGTAAAAGAAGGTGACGATTTGATGAATGCCGATCGTGGTTCTAAGGAGCGTATCGCACAGTTATTTGCGGTAGCCGGACAAACTCGTACCCCGGTTACGGAAATGGTGGCGGGTGATATTGGAGCGACCGTTAAGTTAAAGGATGTTCGCCGTGGTAATACATTGAACGGAAAGGGTTGTGATTATCGTTTCGACTTCATTAAATATCCGGATCCGAAATATCGTCGTGCTATCAAGCCGGTGAATGAGGCTGACGCCGAGAAGATGATGGAAATCTTGATACGTATGCGCGAGGAAGACCCGACATGGGTAATCGAGCAGTCCAAGGAATTGAAGCAGACAATCGTTTCCGGTCAAGGTGAGTTCCATCTTCGTACATTGAAATGGAGAATCGAGAATAATGATAAATTGCCGATCGAATATCTGGAGCCGAAGATCCCGTATCGTGAGACGATTACGAAAGCGGCCCGTGCGGATTACCGCCATAAGAAACAATCTGGTGGCGCAGGCCAGTTCGGTGAAGTTCACTTGATTATCGAGCCTTATTATGAAGGTATGCCTGCTCCGGATACCTACCGTTTCGGCGGACAGGAGTATAAGATGAATGTTCGTGATACTCAAATAATTGATTTGGATTGGGGTGGTAAAGTCGTGTTCGTAAACTGTATCGTTGGTGGTGCTATCGACGCTCGTTTCTTGCCGGCTATCCTAAAAGGTATCATGGCTCGTATGGAGCAAGGGCCGTTGACGGGTTCGTATGCTCGCGATGTGCGTATTTGCGTATACGATGGTAAGATGCACCCGGTAGACAGTAATGAAATCTCTTTCATGCTTGCCGGACGCAATGCGTTCAGTACCGCTTTCAAGGAGGCTGGCCCTAAGATCTTGGAGCCTGTTTACGATGTCGAGGTTTCCGTTCCTGCTGATTATCTGGGAGATGTGATGAGTGACTTGCAAGGACGCCGTGCCTTGATTATGGGTATGAATAGCGAGAAGGGATTTGAGAAACTATTGGCGAAAGTTCCTTTGAAAGAGATGTCTAACTATTCTACTTCACTAAGCTCCATTACGGGCGGACGTGCTTCCTTTACGATGAAGTTCGCTAGTTACGAGTTAGTTCCTGCCGATGTACAAGAGAAGTTGTTAAAGGCTTACGAGGCTACTCAATCAGAAGAATAGGTAAAGTAAAATGTCATCATAATTTTTTAATATTTAAAGTTAAACGAGAAAAGGCCGGCTTTGTGAAGAGCTGGCCTTTTTGTTATGTCTTTTTCATTAGGTTGTCGTGAACTTGTAATACCGAAAGTGTTCTTTTGTATCATCTTAAACAAGGAAAAGATGATATTAAGAAAGTACTATCCGACTATTGTCCTCTCTGACATCCATTTGGGATCGGAACATTCCCGGACGGAGGAGGTCACCCGTTTTCTCAAGCACGTAGATTGCGATCGATTGATTTTGAATGGTGATATCATCGATGGCTGGCAATTGAAGAAATCCGGTAAACGCTGGAAACAAAAGCATACCGATTTCTTTAAGGTATTGATGAAGATGATGGAGAAAAGGGGTACGGAGATTATCTATGTAGTGGGGAACCATGATGATTTTCTCGATAGCTTGGCTCCTTTTAAGTTCTCCAATATATCGATCGTAAAGGATTATTTACTGAAGACGAGACAAGGAAAACGCTATTTCGTGACACATGGCGATATTTTCGATACGGTTACGACCCATATGCGTTGGCTTGCCATGCTCGGGGATGTGGGATATACTTTTTTATTGTGGTTGAATAAGGTTTACAATCATCGTAGAGAGCGGCAAGGAAAACCTTATTTCTCTTTATCCCAAGAGGTGAAACACCGGGTGAAAAGTGCGGTCTCTTATATCTCGGAGTTTGAGAAAGAGCTGGTACGCTTAGCGGAGGCCAAGCATTTGGATGGGATTATTTGCGGCCATATTCATCAAGCGGCGAGCGTATGGTATGGTAATGTGCATTATCTAAATTCCGGCGATTGGGTGGAAAGCATGACCGCTCTCGTGGAGGATGAACAAGGAGAGTGGGATATTGTTACATATAATAATGTACAACTATATGCGGATGCCGTATGAAAATTCTGTTTATCATACAAGGTGAGGGACGTGGGCACTTGACCCAAGCGTTATCCTTACGCCAGAAATTGATGGCCGAAGGACATGAGATCGTTGGTGTGTTGGTAGGAAAAAGCCCGGCCCGCCGTTTGCCGGATTTCTTCTTGAATAAGATACAATCGCCGGTATATCCGTTTGAGAGTCCGAATTTTTTACCGACGGCTAAGAATAAACAAGTGAGTTTGATGCGTAGCGTATTATATAATGTATTGCGTCTGCATAAATACATGGGAAGTATCCGTTATATCGACCGGATGATTCGGCAGACGGATGCGGATGTTGTCGTGAACTTCTACGAGCTATTGACGGGGCTGACTTACTTGATTCTCCGTCCGAAAGCAACGATGGTATGTATCGCCCATCAATATCTATTCTTGCATCCGGACTTCGTTTTCCCGAAGCAGAGCACATTGTCGTTGGCATCGCTACGATTTTTTACGAGATTAACGGCGATAGGCTCCGTCAAAAAATTAGCCTTGTCTTTCCGGAAGATGCGCGAGGCGCCGTTGGGAGGAATAGTCGTGGTTCCTCCTTTATTAAGGCAAGAAGTCTTGGATGCGGTTCCCTCGAACGGCAGTTATTTGCATGGTTATTTGTTGAATAGCGGGTTTAGTGAGGAGATCCGTTCTTGGCATTCCCGTCATCCTTCGGTTCCGATGCATTTCTTTTGGGATAAGAAAGATCAGCGAGCCGAGGTGAAAATAGACGATTGCCTTTCTTTCCATCAGCTGGATGATACGTTGTTTCTACGTTATATGTCGGGGGCGAAGGCTTATGCTACGACCGCCGGGTTCGAATCCGTATGTGAGGCGATGTATCTGAATAAACCTGTATTGATGGTTCCTACACATATTGAGCAAGCTTGCAATGCTTACGATGCCTCTTTGTCTGGCGCAGGCGTTGTCGCTGATTGTTTTGATCTGGACGTGTTATTATCCATTTCGGAAAGTCATGTGGAGAATCCGGTCTTCCGGCATTGGGTGAAACAGGCGGATTGGCTTATTCTTCGTGAGTTCCGTGAGGATTTGTTGCGTGAGGAACATCCGGTAACGAGCCTAGGGAGGATTACGACAAATTGGGTGGCGCGTCTGGGGAGATTCCTGCCTATCTAGGAACTTATAGCAGTACCGTGCTGTAGATGCAGGTGTGCCATGCTGATGGCACAGGCGTGCCACACTGATGGCACAAGCGTGCCACGCTGATGGCACAAGCGTTTCATCAGCATGGCACAGATGTCTTATTTATTGAGCGCTTGCTCAATATCGGCGATGATATCATCGGCGTTCTCGATACCTACAGAGAAGCGGATCAAGTCCGGAGCCACGCCAGCCTCTATCAATTGCTCATCGCTCAACTGGCGGTGCGTATGACTGGCCGGGTGAAGCACGCAAGTACGGGCATCCGCTACGTGAGTTACGATAGCGGCGAGTTTCAAGCTATCCATAAACTTGATCGCCACCTCACGTCCACCTTTCAATCCGAAGGATAATACACCGCAAGAGCCATTCGGTAGATACTTCTTGGCGAGTTCATGGTACGGATTGCCTTCCAATTCCGGATAATGAACCCAAGCTACCTTATCACATTTCTGTAGCCACTGCGCTACCGCCAAGGCGTTTTTGCAATGCTGCGGTACACGAAGATGTAAGGTCTCCAATCCCAGATTCAATAGGAATGCGTTTTGCGGGGATTGGATTGCTCCAAGGTCACGCATCAGTTGGCTAGTCGCTTTCGTGATGAACGCTAATTTCCCGAATGCCTTGGTATAGGTCAATCCGTGGTAAGAAGGGTCCGGTTGGCAAAGTCCCGGGAACTTCTCGGCATGCGCTTCCCAATCGAAATTACCGCTGTCCACGATACAACCACCCACGCTCGTGGCATGGCCATCCATATATTTAGTCGTGGAGTGCGTAACGATATCCGCCCCCCATTCGAACGGACGGCAATTGATCGGCGTGGCGAACGTATTATCGACGATCAAGGGTACGCCATGATTATGGGCGATGCGGGCAAACTTCTCCACATCCAATACCATAACGCCCGGATTGGAGATCATCTCGCCGAACATCGCCTTCGTATTCGTGCGGAAAGCCTTGGAGATCTCTTCCTCGCTCGCGTCTTGATCTACGAACGTGCATTCGATTCCCAGCTTCTTCAAGGTAACGGCCAGTAGATTATAAGTACCTCCATAAATGCTGGTAGCGCTTACGATATGATCGCCAGCCTCGCAAATATTGAAGAAAGCGAAAAAGCTAGCGGCCTGTCCGGATGAGGTCAGCATGGCGGCCACGCCACCTTCCAACGCCGCGATCTTGGCGGCTACAGCCTCGTTTGTCGGGTTTTGAAGGCGGGTATAGAAATAGCCGCTTTCCTCCAAATCGAACAATTTAGCCATCTGCTCGCTCGTCTCATACTTGAATGTCGTGCTTTGATAGATCGGGAGGACACGGGGTTCTCCTTTCTTGGGTTGCCAACCGGCCTGTACGCACAGGGTTTCCGGTTTGAATTTGTTATCCATATAGGTTGTTTTTTTAATTGAATGTCATTTTAATCGCGAATGTACGGAAAATCGGTAAGAATTGTTCCGCTTACAAGATCTTCTTCTGTAAGATACTGAACCAAATGAAAGCGACGACACCTTTTAGCATGCTGGAAAGGCTGATCGCCCACCAAACACCCGTAATACCCAGTCCCGCTGCCGCTAGCCCGATGGCCAAAGGTATGCGTAAGGTGTTACACGAGATGCTGATGATCGCCGGCGGAACCGTTCGGCCGGTACCGTAGAACATGCCTTGCGTGGTAATCTCCAGCATCATGAAGATCATCGAATATCCGTCGATCCGGAGAAATATACCACCGGCCTCATAAGCGGCTTGCTCCGGCACGATCAGCGAGAAGACCTCGCTACCGTAAAAGACGAATAACAACGTGCAGAGTACACCGATGATAGAAGTCATTTTAAGCGTCGTATGATAAGCGGTCAAGATACGTTCTTTCTTGCGTGCGGCGTAGTTCTGAGCGGTGAAAGCGGAGAGGGCCGTACTGAAGCCTTGTGAGGTGTTCCATGCGATCGCCTCCATTTGTCCGCCTGCCGTAAGCGTCATCAAACCGATATGCCCTCCGTAGGTGGAAGCCGTACGGGCCATAAAAAGATTGATGATCGCGAAGAATGTATTTAATAACGCTACCGGCAGGCCCAATTGGAAGATCCGCTTGGTGTAACGTTCCTTTAAACGGACAAAGAAAGGGAATCCCCCGAACAATTTATTGCGGCATTTTAGCTGATAGACGAATAGTCCGCAAACCACCGCTTGGGAGATCCACGTAGCCCAAGCCGCGCCCGCCGTGCCCAAATGGAAGCCGAGTATAAATAAAGGATCTAGCACCATATTCAGTAAAAGACCTGTTCCGCTGATATAAAATGGAATCTTACTCAATCCCGCCGCATTATGAATCCCGGTAAACGCCGCCGAGAGGAAGATAAATGGGAATGCGGAAGCGACGATTCTTAAATATTCCACGGCGTTCAACGCGATCGGTTCCTCCAGTTTGTAGAAGCCGATAATCGGATGAGCGAGGACGAATAGCAAGAATCCCCAACAAAGCGAGAGGATCAAGGCGATCGTTAGGTTATGGGAAGCGAATCCTCGGGCATCTTCCACGTTTTGCGCCCCGATACTTTGCCCGACACTCACCTCCGAGCCTACTTTATTCAAGTAAGAGATCGAGTTCGTCATCCAAGTAAGGATACCAACGGCGCCGATAGCGGCTACGGCCTCGCTTCCCAATCGGCCTACCCAAGCCATGTCGGTGATGCTATAGGCCATTTGGATAAATGAGGTACCCATGATCGGCATCGCCAGATTGAATAGTTGCCGGGAGATGACCCCTTCGGTCAGATTTTTTGTTCCTTGCATGATCGTTTGTTTAAATGTGCGCGAAAGTAGAAATAATTTTGCTACCTTTAGCGACGTTAATCTTAAAGAATAGTATGATGATAACGAGACGGAATTTTTTGAAAGCGGGTGCCGCTGTGGCTGCGCTGAGTGTAGTACCGAACGGCTTTGCCTCTATCTTGGCTAAGAAAGAGAAAGCGATAGGTGTACAGTTGTATAGTGTCCGGGACGACTTGAAGACGGATTTTGACGGTACGATGAAGGCTTTGGTGGATATCGGTTATAAACGGATGGAAGCCGCCGGTTACCGGGATGGCAAATTCTACGGGAAATCCCCGGCCGAGATGAAGAAATATCTGGCGGATCTGGGTGCCCGTATGGTAGGTTCCCATACCGGAAGCGGTTTGCTGGCGGAGGGTGATACCAAAGGATGGGACTTCTGGAAAAAGAATGCCGCCGATACGGCAGAGGTAGGTTGTAAATGGATTGTTCAGGCGGGTTATCCCTCCAAAGATATCAAGAGCCTTTCGGACGTGAAGCGTTTAGCGGATCAATTTAATAAATGTGGTGAGATCGCGAAGGCGAACGGGTTGCGTTTCGCTTTCCATAACCATGTGGATGAGTTCCATGAGCTGGAAGGGAGGATCCCGTTCGACGTGATGATCGAGAATACGGACAAGGGGTTGGTTACTTTCCAGATCGATACGGCTCAATTAGTGTATGGCGGTTTTAAATGTCATGATTACGTGAACCGTTATCCCGGTCGTTTCGCCAACTGGCACTTGAAAGACGCGAACGCGGATGGAAAGGGCAGCACGGAGATGGGCGCCGGAATCGTAGACTTCAAATCCTTATTCGCTGTGGCGGAGAAAGCCGGATTAGAGGATTACTTCATTGAGCAAGAGCGTTATAATATGACACCGCTGCAAGCGATGAAACATGATTATGACTTCTTGATGAATGCTTCTTATGTGAAGTGGTAAACGGGAGTATAGGCGTAGCCTTATGCCAGTATCGGTATAAGGCTGCGCCTATATCAGTGTGAGGCTATGCCGATACTGGCGCAAGGCAACGCCAGTACTGGTGTTTTTTATCGGATAAACAGGAGTTCCCTATACTTTGGCAACGGCCACATCTGGTTGTCCACCATCAGCTCCAGATCGTCGATATGGTCACGGATCTCATCCAAATAAGGGGCTACCGAGTCGTGGTAAGCGATCGCCTTTTCCCGCATATCGGTCAAGCGGTTCGCTTTCTTGCGGGCTTCTACCATCTCATCCACTTTCTTGGTCACGGCACAGATATGCCCGGCTATCTTACGAACCAAGCGACGGGGCTCTTCCGACATATCGCGGAATTCCGGGTCATCGCCGAATGTCTCTTTCAACTTCGCTATATTATCCAGCAATACGCTCTGGTAGCGAACGGCTACCGGGATGATATGGTTCAAGGATAAATCCCCTAATACCCGAGCCTCGATCTGTACCTTTTTGATATAGACTTCCCATTTTACCTCATTACGCGCTTCCAATTCTTTCTGGGTAAGTACGCCGGTAGACGTGAACATCTCGATCGACTCCGGTTTAAGATAAGCGTCATATTGCAAGGGAACACTGTTTTGGCAATCCAGACCTCGCTTGGCAGCTTCCTCTTTCCATTCGTCCGAATAACCGTTTCCATCGAAGCGGATCGGCTTAGATTCCTTGATATAGGCTTTCAGCACCTTGAAGATCGCTACTTCCTTGCTTTTTCCTTCCGCTTGCAAAGCCTCTACGTCCTTCTTGAATTGTTGCAATTGATAGGCTACGGCGGAGTTCAACGCTAACATGGCCGATCCGCAGTTCACGGAAGAGCCCGGGGCACGGAACTCAAAACGGTTTCCGGTGAAGGCGAAAGGAGAGGTACGGTTACGATCCGTATTGTCCAACAGCAGTTCGGGGATCTGCCCGAAGCCAAGATGCAAGCCCTTTTTATCGTCTACCTCGATAGCGTCCTCGATAGAGCTATTCTCGAACTTATCCAAGATATCACTGATTTGCGTTCCGAGGAAAGTGGAGATGATAGCGGGAGGTGCCTCGTTCGCGCCTAGGCGGTGTGCGTTCGTGGCGGAAGCGATACTCGCTTTTAATAAAGCGTTGTATTTATAAACGGCCATGATGGTGTTTACCACGAAAGTGATGAAGCGTAGGTTGTCCTCACGGTCTTTACCCGGAGAGAATAAGTTTACACCCTTGTCTGTTCCCATAGACCAGTTACAGTGTTTACCGGAACCGTTTACCCCGTTAAATGGCTTCTCGTGCAATAATACACGGAAATTATGACGGCGGGAGACACGTTTCATGACCGACATCAATAATTGGTTATGGTCGTTGGCAAGGTTGCATTCCTCGTAAATAGGAGCTAGCTCGAACTGATTGGGGGCTACCTCGTTATGGCGGGTCTTTACCGGGATGCCTAGTTTATAGCATTCGGTTTCCAAGTCTTTCATGAATTCTTGTACACGAGAGGGGATAGCGCCAAAATAATGGTCGTCTAATTGTTGGTTCTTTGCGCTCTCATGTCCTAGCAAGGTACGCTCGGTCAGTGAGAGATCCGGACGAGCGGAATACAAGTCCTCGTCAACAAGGAAATATTCCTGTTCCCAACCAAGGTAAGTAATTATCTTATTGACATCCTCATCGAAATACCGATATACGTCCTTGGCGGCCTCTCCCAATACTTCGATAGAGCGGATCAGCGGGGTCTTATAATCCAGCGCTTCACCGGTATAAGCGATAAATACGGTTGGGATACAAAGTGTGTCATCTACGATAAAAGCGGGAGAGGAAGGGTCCCAAGCGGAGTAGCCGCGGGCCTCGAAGGTATTGCGAAGTCCACCGTTCGGGAAACTGGAAGCGTCCGGTTCTTGCTGGACGAGCAACTTGCCGCTGAACTCCTCGATCATGCCGCCGTTGCCATCGTGTTCTACAAAAGCGTCGTGCTTCTCGGCGGTGCCATCGGTAAGCGGTTGAAACCAGTGGGTGTAATGAGTGACTCCTTTTTCCAGTGCCCACATACGCATGCCGGCTGCCACATGATTGGCGATTTCCCGGTCGATAGGTGTGCCATTGTCAATGGCGTGGGTCAAGGCTTTGTACGTTTCCTTGGAGAGATATTTTTGCATCGCCTTCCGGTTGAAGACATTCTCGCCATAGTACTCAGATACTTTGTGTTCGGGAGTAACGGCTTCCACGGCCTTTCGGTTGGATGCCTTCTCCACAGCATTAAAGCGTGAGATTGACATTGTTGAATTGTTTTATGTTTTTACGACGCAAAAATACAAAACAGTTGACAATTGACAGTTGGCAATTGACAATTATTTAGTTTTCTCTATTAATTTGTCAATTTACTTCTCTAACTGTCAATTGCCAACTACTAACGGTCAACTATTAAAACAAACTCCAAGCCACCGTCAATCCCGCCATCACGATCGCTACCATGCTCATCAGCTTGATAAGGATATTCAAACTCGGGCCGGAAGTGTCTTTGAACGGATCGCCAACCGTATCGCCGACAACGGTTGCCTTATGCGCCTCGCTACCCTTGCCGCCGTGGTTTCCTTCCTCGATGAATTTCTTCGCGTTATCCCATGCTCCTCCGGCGTTCGCCATGAATACGGCTAATACGAAGCCCGTGCTTAATCCACCGATCAATAATCCGACAACACCCGTCACACCAAATATGAGTCCGGTTAAGATGGGGGCGATAATAGCTAAAACGGAGGGAAGTACCATTTCGTGTTGCGCTCCTTTCGTCGAGATCTCAACGCAACGGGCATAATCCGGTTGTGCCTCTCCAGTCAGAATACCCTTGATTTCCTTGAACTGACGGCGAACTTCTTCCACCATGTGCCCGGCCGCACGCCCTACAGCATTCATCGTAAGGCCACAGAACATGAATGCCATCATGGAACCTAGGAACATTCCGGCTAAAACCTTAGGATTCATTAAGGTAACATCATAATATACCATAAAGTCCGAGAATGAGGCTTTAGATATTTCGATACTCCTGCCATCGGTAAAGTTCAGGACGGTCTCTCCTAAACGGAGCAAACCGATCTTGATCTCTTCTACATAAGAGGCCAACAGAGCCAAGCCGGTTAACGCGGCGGAACCGATAGCGAAACCTTTACCTGTAGCGGCAGTCGTATTTCCTAATGAATCCAATGCGTCTGTACGCTTGCGGACTTCTTTCCCTAGGTTACACATCTCGGCGTTGCCTCCGGCATTATCCGCTATGGGACCGTAAGCGTCTGTAGCCAACGTAATACCTAAGGTCGATAGCATACCTACGGCAGCTATACCGATTCCGTATAATCCCATGCCCACGTTCGTGAAGTCGAATCCGGAGGCGAACAAGAAGGAACAAATAATACCGACCACGACGGCAAGTACCGGGATGGCCGTAGAGAGCATCCCCAGTCCGAGACCGGAGATAATAACCGTTGCCGGTCCAGTCAGTCCCGCTTCGGAGACGAGCCGGGTCGGTTTATAGGATTGGGAGGTATAATATTCCGTCGCCTGCCCGATCACGATTCCGACTAGCAGACCTACGATCACGGAACAACCGATCCAGAACCAATTCTCCATGCCTAATACATAAAGAATCCCGAACGTGGAGATAGCGATCAATACGGAACTCAAGTTCGTTCCTATGGCTAAGGCTTTCAATAGTTGCTTGATCGTCGCGTTCTCATTCGTACGGACGGCGAAAATACCAATAATAGATAAAATGATACCGACAGCAGCGATAAGCATTGGGGCGACAACCGCCTTATATTGTAATTCTACGCTTCCGGAAGAAACGAACGCGGCGGCTCCCAATGCGGCGGTCGCTAGGATGGAACCGCAATAAGATTCATATAGGTCGGCTCCCATACCGGCGACGTCACCTACATTGTCGCCTACGTTATCGGCGATTGTCGCCGGGTTACGAGGATCATCCTCCGGGATCCCAGCCTCAACTTTACCTACTAAATCCGCTCCGACATCGGCGGCTTTCGTATAGATTCCTCCTCCCACACGTGCGAACAAGGCTTGCGTGGAGGCACCCATTCCGAATGTAAGCATGGTTGTCGTGATAATGGTGAGTTTATGGGTCGGGTCCAAAGCCTCGTCTGGGATGAAAGCATTTAACAGGATATACCAGAATGAGATATCCAGCAATCCAAGTCCTACAACGACTAAGCCCATGACCGCCCCGCTTCGAAAAGCGACTTGTAAGCCTTTGTTCAAGGAAGTGCGGGCTGCGTTCGCCGTACGGGCCGAGGCATAAGTCGCTGTCTTCATGCCTAAGAAACCCGCTAATCCGGAAAAGAAACCTCCTGTCAGGAAGGCGATCGGGACCCATTCGTTTTGCACATGGAAGCCATAGGCCATAATAGAGAATAAGATTACTAGGACAACGAAAACCGAGGCGACTACTTTGTATTGCTGTTTCAGATACGACATCGCCCCTTCACGCACAAAGGAGGCGATCTTTTTCATCAACTCAGTTCCTTCACTCTCTTTCATCATTTGCCTGAAGAAGAACCAGGCAAATGCTAGCGCTAGGACAGACGCTAACGGAATAATCCAGAAAATACTCGTAATCATAACATGGTAGATTTAATGTTATACTTAAGAAAACAATGTGACAACACCTTTGCTTTCCGTGTAAATGTAGCAAAAATAAAAGAGGATGGAAACTTTTTCCCTAATAATAATGTTTCTAATTAAAAAAAACAGCATATTTGTTACCAGATTAAGAGACAAGAAATAAATGGCAGAAGAGACAAACCATAAACCCTATAGGTTGGGCTTGGCGCTTAGCGGAGGCGGAGCGAAAGGTTTTGCGCATATCGGCGTATTTCGAATGATGGAAGAATGTGCGCTAAGACCGGATATTATAGTCGGTACCAGTGCGGGAGCTTTAATGGGCACCTTGTTTGCCGATGGCTATTCGGCGGCGGAGATCCAAGAGCTTTTTACCGGACGTGAGTTCTCGGAATTCGCCCAGTTGCAGATTCCTAAGGCGGGTTTGTTCGATAGTAAGCGCTTTCGTTATTTCTTGAGGCGACACTTGCGGACCAAGAACATCGAGGACTTGCAGATTCCGATGGTGATTGTCGCGACTGATTTGGATAATGGCGAAAGCCATGAATTTAGGAGTGGTCCTATTGTTGAGGCGGTGACAGCTTCTTGTAGTATCCCGATTATTTTCAGTCCTGTAGTCATCAATGGCGTTCATTATGTGGATGGAGGATTATTTCACAACTTTCCGGTCTCCATCATCCGTGAGGAATGTGAGCGTATTATCGGGGTGAACGTAAGCCCGTTGATCCCGCAAAAATATAAGCAGACCATATTCCATATCGCCGAGCGCTCTTATCATTATATGTTCCGGGCAAATACGCTGGAGGATCGAGAGATGTGTGATGTCTTAATAGAGGCGGAGGAGTTTGGCTTATATAAGACATTCGATCTTGAGAATGTAGACGTGATTTGTAATATTGGCTATTCCGCCGCTGCCCGTTGCTTTGAGAAAGTGTTGGATGAGAATAAATATGAAACCTTGGTGAAAGCGATCGCGGCAAGAAAGAAAGGCCTGATGCCGTGACAAATCGTCTGTCTGGACAAAGCGCTTTCCCACAAAAACTTTATATATAGATGAACGCAATGGAACAAAAAAACAAGATGGTAATTTATCAGGTATTCCCGCGTTGGTTTGGGAATCTGCGACCATCTCCTGTAATGAATGGTAGTTTAGCCGAGAATGGAGTGGGTAAGTTTTCGGCTTTTACTCCTTTGGCTTTATCCAAAATCAAAGAACTAGGTGTTACTCATGTATGGTATACAGGGGTGATAGAGCACGCTACAAAAACCGATTACACCATGTTTGGCATCCGGAAAGACCATTCTGCCGTAGTAAAAGGTAAGGCCGGATCTCCATATGCTATAAAAGATTACTATGATATAGATCCGGATTTGGCGGATAATATCCAGAACCGTATGAGTGAGTTCGAGGATTTGGTGAAACGTACGCATGAGGCTGGGATGAAGGTTATTATCGATTTTGTACCCAACCATGTGGCACGTCAATATTTCTCGGACGCACGGGAACCTTTCGTGGAGGACTTAGGTCAAACGGATAATGTGTCCAAGGCTTTTGATGTGAATAATAACTTTTATTATCTTCCGGGACAGACCTTGACGCTTCGTTTTGATCCGCAGCGTGAGGAGGATTTTGCCTATAGTGAGTTTCCGGCGAAGGTGACCGGTAACAATCATTTCGATGCCTATCCAAGCCAGAACGATTGGTATGAGACGGTGAAGCTGAACTACGGCGTGGATTATATGCACGGTGGTGCTTGCCATTTCAATACCATTCCCAATACGTGGGAGAAAATGTTGGAGATCTTGTTGTTCTGGGCTGATAAGGGGGTGGATGGTTTTCGTTGTGATATGGCTGAGATGGTCCCGGTAGAGTTTTGGAACTGGGTGATTCCTCAGGTGAAGAAGGTGCGTGATGTGATCTTTATAGCGGAGGTGTATAATCCGGATGAGTATAGGAATTATATTTATACGGGACACTTTGATTATTTGTATGACAAGGTTGGTCTTTATGATACGGTTCGTGCGGTGATGTGCGGACAGGCTCCGGCTAGTAATATATCGCATTGTTGGCAATCGTTGGAGGGAATCCAGAAAAATATGTTGAATTTCTTGGAGAATCACGATGAACAGCGTGTCGCTTCTGATTTCTTTGCGGGGGATGCTCGTCCGGGTATTCCGGGCATGATTGTCTCCGCTGCCATGAATACGAATCCGGTTATGATCTATAGTGGTCAGGAACTTGGCGAAAGAGGAATGGACGCGGAAGGTTTCAGTGGACGTGATGGCCGTACGACCATCTTCGATTATTGGAGCGTCGAGAGTTTGCGAAACTGGAATAATAATGGACTCTTTGATGGGGCTAAATTAACGCCGGCAGAACGCTCGTTGCGTGAGATGTACGCTAAGTTATTGAATGTGGTACGATCCGAGCCGGTTATTGTCGAGGGAGCGTTTTATGATTTGATGTACGCGAACTCCGGTAATCCTTATTTCAATCCGAACCGTCAGTATGCGTTCTTGCGCAAATGGAAGAACGAGGTACTTCTGGTTGTCGTGAATTTCGACCGTGCCGACCAATGTGTATGGGTAAATATCCCGGTCGAGGCATTCAAGGCTCTTGATTTTGAGGATAACAAACCGGCTGAATTGACCGACTTGTTAACCGGGGAAACGACTATCAGTACGCTAACAGACGCTTATCCTTATCAAGTGAAACTCCCTGCTTATTCCGGTAAGATGCTAAAGTTCTCTTTTCTCCATAAATAAGAGCTTTCTTGAAAAGTTTAGGTGTGCTGTATAGATAATTCGTTGGTGG
The DNA here is from genome assembly GCF_056640955.1 of Parabacteroides sp. KHUB-02. Taxonomy (NCBI): domain Bacteria; kingdom Pseudomonadati; phylum Bacteroidota; class Bacteroidia; order Bacteroidales; family Tannerellaceae; genus Parabacteroides; species Parabacteroides sp. KHUB-02. The sequence continues at coordinate 4,778,419 of NZ_JBWQEV010000001.1, forward strand.
AGTTAGGTGGTTGATACGGGACATCTAGCTTCATCGGGCAAGTAACTTAAGTGAAATGGCAAAGTAACTTAACATACTTGCCCGATGAAGCTAGATGACTTTTTTCTTTGATTTAAATGAAAAGAAGGGAAGCCATATAATAAATGCCAGCTGCTAAAAGCCCACTTACCGGGATCGTAAGAACCCATGCGGTCATCAAGCTTTGAGTTACTCCCCAACGAACGGCTGAAAGACGTTTGGTCGCACCAACTCCGATAATAGCCCCTGTAATTGTATGCGTGGTACTGACTGGGATCTTCAGAAACTCCGTAAGGTACAAAGTGAAGGCACCGGCTGTCTCAGCGATAACCCCTTCCAAGGGGGTTACCTTCGTGATTTTAGTACCCATTGTCTTTACTATTTTCCAGCCACCGGACATGGTTCCAAGTGAGATAGCGGTGAAACAAGAGAACGCTACCCAGTCGGGTAAATCGGAAATACTATTTATCCCCATTCCCAATCCTTCGGAGTGGGCTGCGATTAGGGCCGCGGCGATAATACCCATCACTTTTTGGGAATCATTCAATCCATGCCCGATACTGAATAAGGCGGAAGATACGAGTTGGAGTTTCTTGAACCATACCTCTGCCGTATGAGGGTGCACTCTTTTGCACATATGAAGCACTAATAAGGTAAACCCGAAAGCGACAATCATGCCTATGAAGGGAGCAAGGAAAATGAAAGCCGCTATTTTTAGGATAATGTTCAATTGGATCGCTTCAAAGCCGTGTGCCATGATAGCCGCTCCGGCGAATCCTCCGATAAGGGTGTGGGAAGAAGAGGAAGGAATGCCTTTCCACCAAGTGAACAGGTTCCATGCGATAGCGGCGATTACCCCGGACAGGATAATCGGTAATGTGATATACTGCTCTACTACGGTTTTTGATACGGTATTGGCGATACCGAATCCCCCGATTATATACTTAGCGATGAAAAATGCGACGAAATTAAAGAATGCTGCCCATATTACAGCCTGAAAAGGGGTAAGGACCTTGGTCGATACAATGGTCGCTATCGAATTTGCCGCATCATGAAAGCCATTGATATAATCGAATATCAGAGACAGAATGATGATAATCACTAATAATTCCATAATATAGCCCTGTTTTATGCGTACTTTACGATCAAGTTCCTTAATATTTTACCGACATGTTCGGCGGCATCCGTTGTCTTTTCCAACTCATGCATGATTTCTTTGATTTTGATAAGCTCTATACTATCTTTTTCTTCCTCGAAAAGCTTCGTGATAAAAAGCTCATATACGTCGTCCGCTTGGTTTTCTATGTCATGTAGCTTGGTACAGTAATCACGTAACGTAGTCGGTTTCTTGCGAAAAGTCTCGAGTTCATCCATCGCTTTGCTGATATAGTGCGCCTCTTGTTGAATGAGTAAACTCAATTCTTTTCCGCTATCAGAGATGGGGCGTGGGTTATAGATGGTAATACGTTTGGCGGAACTGTTTATTCCATCAATAACATCATCTATGGATGAGGCTAAGTCGTGAATGTCTTCCCGATCGAAGGGGGTTATAAATGTCGTTCCTAGTTCATCAAAGATCAGATGGGTCAGTTTGTCCCCCTCCCGTTCCCTATCCTTGATTAGCTTATAATAATTAGCTCTTTCCGTAGGAGAATCATGTCGTAAGCTTTCTACCAGAATGCTGGAAGAGGCGGATAATATTTCAGACAATTGCTTTAAGAGTGGAAAGAACTTGGGTTCTTTGGGGGTGAATCGACTAAAAAAAGAATTTTTCATACATGTATATATTAAATCGTTTTTAAATACTTGGTTGTTGAATGAAAGTTTGTTATCTCTGTTTCCGTGCTTTTAGTTTTGCCCGTACTACCTCTATTACGGCAGGAAGTATGGATATGAATATAATTGCTATGATCAATATCTTGAGGTTCTGCTGTACGAAAGGAAGATCTCCGAAAAAGTATCCCGTATAGCAGAAAAGCAGCACCCAGAAAGCGCCGCCTATCAGGTTGTAGATCATGAAATAGTAATGATGCATTTTACCCATTCCGGCTACAAAGGGAGCGAAAGTACGGACAATCGGTACGAATCGGGCGATGATTATGGTTTTGCCTCCATATTTTTTGTAGAACTCATGCGTTTTGTCCAAATGGCTTTTCTTGAATATCTTGGAGTTGGGATTGTTAAATAGTTTACGACCGAAAAAATGACCTATCATATAATTACAGGAGTCTCCCAATACTGCCGCCGCGAATAATATCAAGGCTAAGAGATTTATCTCTAGAGGCATACCGGGTAACGCTGTTATCGCTCCGGCGACGAACAAGAGGGAATCCCCGGGCAAGAATGGGGTGACTACCAATCCCGTTTCACAAAAAATGATTAGGAATAATATCGCGTAGGCCCAAGTATGATATTCTTGTACGATCTCGATCATATGCTGATCGATATGTAAGATGAAGTCTAATAAAAATTCCATTTTAGATTGATTATTAATTGATAAGAACTATCCTATATGACCTAATAAGAAAACAAAATAGATGTTTATTCTGTTCCCTTTGAGAAATCTAGAAAATAAGAATAGTGAGAAAGCAGACATTAAAGTGCTATCTTCTACTTTTTTGATGGAAATAAGGGGGAAAGAGAGTTTAAATGAGAATACGTCTTAGGGTATAGATATAGTACCCATAGGAGAATTTAAGGGGATTTATACAAAATGAAATGAATGTTTGTCTTTCTTTAGGATATTGAGTTTTTATAAACCGTACGATCCTTTCCGCGGATGAGGATAGGTTTGTCCTTGAGTTTTTTGATGTGGAGGTGCTGCGGAATAGTGAAGAAGCCTTGATATAGCCATCTTCCATCTTATAGCTTTGTTTTCCGTTGTATAGCTTTTTTTCGTATCGTTCGATATCTGTTTGGGGGATATTGTATTCCGTCTTGTCTTCATTCGGAGAGTACATGGTGTAAATATCCTTGTATTTCTGTTGGTTCTCGGGAGTTGATGAAGAACCCGAAGTCAGAAATACACTTACCAATACGAAGAAATAGAGTAAATACTTCATCATTGCGGTTGCAAATATAGAAAGTTTTCCAAATATAAAGAGGTTATTGTAAATAAGTTTTGTACTTTTGCGGCACAATTCAAATCTATTCACTTTAAGATAAATATTCGGAATAATGAGTGCACAAACTCCTTTCTTGGTGTTTTCGGGAACGAACTCCCGGTATCTTGCAGAGAAAATTTGCAACAGTTTAGGTTGTCCTCTGGGACAGATGAATATCCAGCACTTTGCCGATGGTGAGTTCTCTGTTTCTTATGAAGAGTCTATCCGCGGTAGAGATGTATTCTTAGTACAATCTACATTCCCTAATTCAGACAATCTGATGGAGTTGCTTCTGATGATTGATGCGGCTAAACGTGCTTCCGCACATTCAATCATCGCTGTAGTCCCTTACTTCGGTTGGGCTCGTCAGGATAGAAAGGATAAGCCTCGTGTTTCTATTGGCGCTAAGTTGATCGCTGATATGTTGAGCACGGCAGGTATCAATCGTTTGATTACGATGGACCTTCATGCGGATCAGATCCAAGGATTCTTTAATGTGCCGGTGGATCACTTATATGCTTCTTCCGTATTCTTGGATTATATCAAGACGTCTTTGCCTTTGGATAACTTGTGTATCGCGACTCCGGATGTTGGTGGTACGAAACGTGCCAGCAGCTATTCTAAGTATTTAGGCTTGCCGATGGTCATTTGCCACAAATCTCGTTTGCGTGCCAATGAGGTGGCCGAGATGCGTATTATCGGTGATGTGACGGGCTTGGATGTCCTTTTGGTTGATGACATGGTGGATACGGCCGGAACAATTACGAAAGCCGCGAACTTGATGTTGGAGAATGGCGCGAAGTCTGTTCGTGCTATCGCCAGCCACGCTGTGATGTCTGATCCGGCTTCTACTCGTGTAGATCAGTCCGCTTTAACGGAAATGATCTTTACGGATTCTATTCCTTACGCTAAGAAATGCGAGAAAGTAAAGGTGTTATCTGTCGCTGACATGTTTGCAGAGGCGATCCGTCGTGTATGTAGTGGTGAGTCTATCAGCTCTTTATATGCTATTTAATAGAATAAGATAGAAAAATAAAAACGGTCGCTTCCTTTTGGAGGCGACCGTTTTTTATTTAGAATAAATCTGAATATGTGTTACTTGGTCTCATCAATAATCATGCCGCTGCCCAGACATAAGTGATGGTCTTTGTCGTAGATTACACTGTATTGGCCAGGAGCGATACCTTGAATCTTTTCGTCGGATTCTACACGATATAGATCTCCGATACGACGGATGTAGCCATGCGTAAATTCCGGGGTATGACGGATCTTGAAAGTGATTTCTTTCTCACCCTCAAATTCTCCCCATGGATCTTCCGTGATGAAATCGAAGCCTTGCATATTGATCACCTTACCATATTGCGTTTCCGGGTCGTAGCCGTTGGAGACATAAATGATATTTCGCTTAATGTCTTTTTGGATAACGAACCAAGGGCCGCCACTTAATCCCAATCCCTTACGTTGGCCGATCGTATGGAACCAATATCCATTGTGTTTACCCAAGACCTTACCCGTCTCTAGTTCCACGATTTTTCCCGGGCGTTTCCCTAAATAACGCTCTATAAAGTCGTTGTAGTTAATCTTGCCTAAGAAGCAAATGCCTTGGCTATCCTTACGCTTGGCGCTCGGCAATTTCTGGGCCTCGGCGATGGCACGTACCTCACTTTTCATTAAATGCCCGATCGGAAACATGAGTTTCTGTATCTGTAGGCGGGTGATTTGCCCTAAGAAATCAGTCTGATCTTTTACCGGGTCCTTGGCGGTAGAAAGCCATATCTTGCCGTCTATCTCCGTGGTCGTGGCATAATGACCGGTAGCGATCTTATCGAAATCCTTGCCCCATTTTTCCTCGAAACAACCGAACTTGATATATTTATTACACATCATATCCGGGTTAGGGGTAAGACCGCGTTTGACAGATTCGATCGTATAGCTTACCACCCGATCCCAATACTCGTCGTGTAAGGAGACGATCTCGAACCGGCATCCATACTTGCGGGCGATATATGAGGTGATCTCGATATCCTCTTCCGCCGGGCAATCGATATAGCCATCCTTGTCTTCCATACCGATACGGATATAGAAGATGGTCGGATCGTATCCTGCCTCTTTGAGTTGATGCACTACGACAGAGCTGTCTACTCCTCCTGAAACTAATGCCGCTATTTCCATTCTCTTTTTTGTCTTTGCTTTTGAACTTACAAAAGTAGAGAAAAAATCTCAAACCTTTGATATTGACTGTATATTCTCTATCTTTGCGGTTGGCCCTTATTGGAATGCGGGCCTTCAAACTATGTACTTTAGATGTAATATATTATAGGAAAAGCAAATCGTAGTAAGTATGAAAGAAATAATGTTATCGCTTATGACAGCTATGGTTATGACGGCTTGTACAGGCCAACAGTCGGATACGGCATCTCAAAATTCCGATAAGGAGTTCAATTATGTAGTGGATCAGTTCGCTGATCTGGAGATTCTTCGTTATAAAGTTCCGGGTTTCGAATCCCTGTCCTTGCGACAAAAGCAACTATTATATCATCTTTCCGAAGCGGCCTTGATGGGACGTGATATATTCTTCGATCAGAATGGACGCTATAATCTGGCGATCCGCAGGACATTGGAGGCTATTTATACGAATTATAAGGGAGATCGGGAGGACCCTCAATTCAAGGCTTTGGAAACCTATTTGAAACGGGTGTGGTTCTCCAGTGGTATCCATCATCATTATGCGTTGGACAAGTTTGCCCCGGGGTTTTCTCCTGAGTTCTTGATGGATTGTATTCACCAAATCGACGCTAAGAAGTTACCTCTTCGTGAGAATCAAAACGTGGATCAGTTCATGATCGAGATCGCTCCGGTAATCTTTGATCCGGGCGTTATGCCAAAGCGTAGCGTACAAAGCGGTGACGGTGATCTGATCAAAGCTTCTTCTAATAATTATTACGGGGGAGGCATCAGTCAAAAAGAGGTAGAGGACTTCTATGCGCAAATGAAAATGGGAAAGGATACCATTTCCCCGATTTCTTACGGGTTGAATAGCCGTTTGGTAAAAGAGAACGGTACGGTCGTTGAAAAGGTTTGGAAAGTAGGAGGGCTTTATTCCGCCGCGATAGAAAAAATCGTAGATCAATTGCGACAAGCCTTGCCTTTCGCCGAGAATGATACGCAGAAAGCGATCATTGGGAAATTGATCGAATATTATCAAACGGGCGATTTGAAGACGTTCGATGCTTATTCGATCCTTTGGGTAGAGGATACAGCTTCGGAAGTGGATTTCGTGAATGGCTTTATCGAGACTTATGGGGATCCGTTAGGAATGAAAGCAAGCTGGGAGTCTACCGTAAATTTTACGAATAAGGAGGCGACTAAGCGTACGAAAATCATCAGTGATAATGCGCAATGGTTTGAGGATCATTCTCCGGTAGATAAGCGTTTCAAGAAAGAGAAGGTGAAAGGAGTCAGCGCTAAGGTAATCACGGTATCTATGTTGGGAGGTGATTGCTATCCGGCTACCCCGATCGGTATCAATTTGCCAAATGCGGATTGGATTCGTCGAGATCATGGCTCGAAGTCTGTTACGATAGAGAATATCACGGAGGCTTATGATAAGGCATCTCAGGGAAATGGCTTTAGCGAAGAGTTTGTATGGAGTGACGTGGAGCGGAACGGTATGAAACAGTACGGTTTCTTAACGGATAATCTACATACGGATTTACATGAGTGTCTGGGACATGGTTCCGGTAAATTGCTGGAAAACACGGACCCGGATGCGCTGAAAGCCTATAGCTCTACACTGGAGGAAACCCGTGCGGATTTGTTTGGCCTGTATTATTTGGCAGATCCGAAGCTGGTGGAACTGGGATTGCTTCCGGACGGCGAGGCTTATAAATCGGAATACTATAAATATATAATGAATGGCTTGATGACCCAGTTGGTTCGCATCGAGCTAGGCAAGAATGTAGAAGAGGCGCATATGCGTAACCGCCAGTTGATCGCTAAGTGGGCTTACGAGAAAGGGAAGAAAGCGAATGTGATCGAACTGAAAAAACGGGAAGGAAAGACCTATGTGGTTGTGAATGACTATCCGAGGTTACGTGAGTTGTTTGGGACATTGCTCGCTGAGATTCAACGTATCAAGAGTGAGGGTGACTATGCGGCCGGAAAGAATCTTGTTGAAGGATACGGCGTGAAAGTAGATCCGGAGCTGCATGCGGAGGTCTTGGAGCGCTATGCTAAGTTAAACTTGGCTCCTTATAAAGGTTTTGTCAATCCTGTGATGAAAGAGGTAAAGAACTCTAACGGTGAGGTTACTGATATTGTCTTGGACTACACGGAAGGTTATACAGATCAGATGCTTCGTTATGGCCGTGATTATTCTTTCTTGCCGACTTATAATAATTAATAGATGGAAAGTTTACAAGACGAGATAAGGGAGATCCGCAAGCAACTTCGTTTGGCGATGAACGGGGTGATTTCTACGAGTATGCGTGAGAAAGGTATCGTATATAAGTTAAATTTCGGGGTTCCGTACCCCGAAATAAAAGAAATCGCCCGCAAGCATAAACCGAATGGAGAACTGGCGGCGGCTCTATGGAAAGAAGATATTCGTGAGTTTAAGATATTGGCGACCTTTCTCCAACCCGCCGAGAAGTTGCCTTTGGAGGAAGCGAAACGTTGGGTCAAGGAGATTCCTTATTTGGAGATCGCGGAGCATTGTTGCCGGAACTTGTTCGTTCATCTGCCTTATATGGAGGACTTCACGTTAGATCTGGTTGCTGATAAGAAAAATGAGTTCGCTCGCACGGTCGCCTTTCTTACTTGGACCGAGAATTTCAAGCGAGGTGGTAGCTTGTCTTCTGTGGTTTTAGGATCTTTTTTGGTAGAAACCTTAAGCAGCTTAGTGGAGACTAAGGATTTTAAGTCTACGCTGAAAGAGAAACAAGCGTCTATTCAAGCCATGAAGTTTTATGGGCGTCAATCCGAGGGGAATGCGGAAAGGATCCTAGACGGTTTCAAGGAATTTCAGGAGGCTGTGGGAAACACGCCGGAATTACAAGAAATCTATAATGAATTAAAATTCGAGTTTGAATATTATCGGTAAGGCTTTGCGTTTAAAATAAATGCGCTAACTTTGTCGTTTGTGCGGTCTTTAGGAGATGGAAGCGAAAGTTTATACGGAAATACGTGCGTTGTTTACCGAATATCTAACGGAGAAGAAACTGCGGAAAACCGAGGAGAGATATGCTATATTCAAAGAGATATGTGCTTTTCCCGGTCATTTTGATGTGTGTATGCTTTCGGATCGGTTGGAGCAAGACAACTTCCATGTCAGTAAGGCTACACTCTATAATACGTTGGATGTACTGGTTGATGCCGGTTTGGTGGTGCGTCATCAAATAACCGTCCAGTCGGTGCAATATGAGTTGAGGATTTATGCCGATACGCATTTGCATTTGGTTTGTACGAGATGCGGGGCCATCCGGGAGCTGCGAAACAGTGCGTTGAAAGCGGATATGAGAAACTTGAAAGTTTCTCGTTTTACGCCGGAGTATTATTGTTTGTACATTTATGGCCTGTGCAGTAAATGCAAGTTTAAGCAGCAAAGGTCAGTTAAATAAGAATATTAATAGCCTATAATAAATATAGAAAAGATGAAAGTAGACGTTTTGTTAGGATTGCAATGGGGCGACGAGGGCAAAGGCAAGGTTGTCGATGTGCTGACTCCGAATTACGATGTGGTAACTCGTTTTCAAGGAGGCCCTAATGCCGGACATACATTGGAGTTTAACGGGGAAAAGTATGTGTTACGTTCGATTCCTTCCGGTATTTTCCAAGGTGGAAAAATAAACGTAATCGGTAACGGTGTCGTTCTGGACCCGTTATTGTTCAAGCAGGAAGCGGAATCATTGGCAGCGAGTGGTCACGATATCACCAAGCAGCTTTATATCTCTAAGAAAGCTCACCTAATTTTACCTACTCACCGGATCTTGGATGCCGCTTATGAGGCCGCAAAAGGTTCCGGAAAGATCGGTACGACAGGAAAGGGTATCGGCCCGACTTATACGGATAAGATTAGCCGTAACGGTGTTCGTGTGGGCGATTTATTGCATAACTTCGAAGAGAAATATGCGGCCGCTAAAGCAAAACATGAAGCGATCTTGCGTTCATTGAACTATGAATATGATATAACCGAGATGGAGGCTCAATGGATGGAGGCCTTGAACTACCTCAAACAATTCAAATTGATTGATAGCGAGCATGTCATCAATAACTATTTGAAGGAAGGTAAGTCGGTCTTGGCGGAAGGCGCTCAAGGTACGATGCTGGATATAGACTTCGGTTCTTATCCATTCGTGACTTCCTCTAACACGATCTGTGCCGGATGTTGTACGGGACTGGGTGTTTCTCCCCGGAATATCGGTGAGGTATATGGAATCTTCAAGGCTTATTGTACACGTGTAGGTAGCGGTCCGTTCCCGACCGAGTTGTTTGATGAGGTGGGAGATAAGATCGGTCAATTAGGCCATGAGTTCGGTGCGGTTACGGGACGTAAACGTCGTTGTGGCTGGATTGATTTGGTAGCCTTGAAATATGCCGTGATGATCAACGGTGTAAGCCAATTGATCATGATGAAGAGTGATGTGTTGGATACCTTCGATACGATCAAGGCTTGCGTGGCTTATAAGATGAATGGTGTCGAGACTAATGAGTTCCCGTATGAGATCGATGATACGATCGAACCTGTATACGTGGAATTACCGGGTTGGAAGACGGACATGACGAAGATGCAGAGCGAGGACGAGTTCCCGGAGGAGTTCAACGCTTACCTTTCTTTCTTGGAGGAAGAACTGGGTGTGCCTGTGAAGATCGTTTCCGTAGGACCGGATCGTGAACAGACGATTGTCAGATATACAGAAGAATAAACTCGTTATAAATCGTACAAAATGGCAGAAGACCACATTCCTCAAGGGGTGTCTCCTGCCATTTTTGTCTTTGGCAAACTTTTTGTCGTTGTTTTATAAAACTAAATAAGATAGAAATTTATGAGTATGTATTGGATTATATTTATTGGATTTGCGCTATTGAGTTGGCTGGTGTCATCCCGCCTTCAGGGCAAGTTTGAGAAGTATTCGAAAATCCCTATGCCGAATGGCATGACAGGAAAAGATGTCGCTGAGAAGATGTTGCATGACAATGGTATCTATGATGTAAAGGTGATTTCTACACCCGGACATCTGACGGACCATTACAATCCCGCTAACCAGACGGTGAACTTGAGTGAGTCGGTTTATTATAGCAATAGTATCGCCGCCGCTGCGGTTGCCGCCCATGAGTGCGGTCACGCTGTGCAGCATGCTACCGCTTACGCTCCGTTGAGAATGCGTTCGGCTTTGGTTCCGGTTGTTAGTTTCGCCTCTAATATCATGACATGGGTGTTGTTGGGTGGTATGTTATTATTGCATACGTTTCCTCAGTTATTGTTATTCGGTATAATCTTGTTCGCTACGACTACGCTATTTAGCTTTATCACGCTTCCGGTCGAGATCAATGCCAGCCAACGTGCTTTAGCGTGGTTGAGCAATGCCGGTATAACAAATGCTTATACGCATGATAAGGCAGAGGACGCTTTACGTTCCGCCGCTTATACGTACGTGGTCGCAGCGTTAGGTTCGCTTGCTACATTATTATATTATATAATGATATTCTTGGGGGGAAGAAGCAGGGATTGATAAGTCTCGGAGGAGGCTTTCCTCGAATGCCCATTATAAAGATGTTAGAATGCCCATTGTAAGATGCTTATAACTGCGATTGTAAGCTCCTTACAGTGGGCATTGTTATTTTCTTATTTATTTCGAGCAAAAACATTACCTTTGCGGACAGAATAATCATTTAAAACATAAGATCATGCAAAAACCTTCCATACCCAAAGGTACCCGGGATTTTTCGCCGGAGGAAATGGCGAAACGTAATTATATATTCAACACGATCCGTGAAGTATTTCACTTGTATGGCTTCCAGCAAATAGAGACTCCTGCCATGGAAAACCTTTCTACATTGATGGGGAAATATGGTGAGGAAGGGGATAAGCTCCTTTTCAAGATATTGAATTCCGGAGATTGTTTCGCGGGCATCTCAGATGAGGAGTTAATGGAAAAGAACCCGTTGAGATTTGCTGCTAAGGCTTGTGAGAAAGGCTTGCGTTATGATTTGACCGTTCCGTTCGCCCGTTACGTGGTACAACATCGTAATGAGATCAGTTTTCCGTTCAAACGTTACCAGATCCAACCGGTTTGGCGTGCCGATCGTCCGCAAAAGGGACGTTACCGGGAGTTCTACCAATGTGATGGCGACGTTGTGGGTTCTGATTCCTTGATCAATGAGGTGGAGCTGATCCAGATTATGGACGAGGTGTTCCATCGCTTTGGCATTCGTGTGTGTATCAAGATGAACAATCGTAAGATCCTTTCCGGTATTGCCGAAATCATAGGCGAGGCGGATAAGATCGTAGACATTACGGTAGCTATCGACAAGCTGGATAAGATTGGCTTGGACAACGTGAATGAAGAGCTTCGTTCCAAGGGTTTACCCGAGGAGGCGATCGAGCGTTTGCAGCCGATCATTATGCTGCAGGGTTCAAATCAAGAAAAGATCGCTACCTTGAAAGAGGTATTATCTGCGTCTGAGACTGGTTTGAAAGGTGTAGCCGAATTGGATTTTATCTTGGAGCGTATCTCTTATACGCCAATTCGTGCGGAATTAGAGCTTGATCTGACATTGGCTCGTGGCTTAAACTATTATACAGGTGCGATTTTCGAGGTGAAAGCCTTGGACGTACAGATCGGTAGTATCACGGGTGGTGGTCGCTATGACAACCTGACAGGGGTATTTGGCATGGAAGGCGTATCTGGTGTCGGTTTCTCTTTCGGCGCTGATCGTATCTTTGATGTATTGAACCAATTGGATTTATATCCGGAAGGGTCTTTGAAGACTACACAGCTTCTATTCGTGAACTTCGGACAGAAAGAGGAGATTCATTTATTGCCGTTGATCGCTAAGGTTCGCAAGGCGGGGATTCGTACGGAGCTATATCCTGAGTCTACTAAAATGAAAAAGCAAATGGGATATGCGGACGCTAAGAAAATCCCGTTCGTCGCGATAGTCGGAGAGAATGAGATGGCCGAGAATAAAATCAACTTAAAGAATATGCTCACGGGTGAGCAAACCCTTGTGACTATCGAGGAGCTGATAGAACGCTTTTAGAAAATAGTGGATTATGGAACACGGACTACACGGATGACACGGAACACACGGTATTAGTATTTATCCGTGTGTTCCGTGTCATCCGTGTAGTCCGTGTTTAAATGGTTCTAAACTTATAAATTAATGAAACGACCATGAAAATACCTGTTTTTATACTCTCAATATCTTTATACTTTTCTTCCTGCTCTTTCACCCCCCGTGCCGAGTGGGTAACGACAACCGAGAATACCCCTTGGGCTGAGCAACCCGATCTGATCTCCGCCCTTGCGGATACGATACCTAATATTGATATAACAATTCTAACAGAAAAGCATCAACAACAAATTGATGGTTTCGGAGCCTGTTTTAATGAGTTAGGTTGGCTTTCCTTGAGTAAGCTGGAGCCAAGTGTACGTGAGGAAATCATGGAAGAGCTTTTCTTCCCCGGAGTCGGAGCCAACTTCACGATTTGCCGGATGCCTGTAGGAGCAAATGATTTCTCCCGTGATTGGTATTCGTATGACGAGGTAGACGGTGATTTCACGATGGAACATTTTACCATCGCCAATGACCAACAAACCTTGATCCCTTTTATCAAGAACGCCCAAAAGTATCAACCAGATTTACGCTTGTGGGCTTCCCCGTGGTGCCCTCCCGCTTGGATGAAATATAACAAACACTATGCCTCAGCCTATACGGGTGAGAATTATGACGAGAAGTATCGAAATGGTTTGTCGGCCGATAAGGTCGGCCATGAAGGTACGGATATGTTTATCCAAGACTCTCTTTACCTGAAAGCCTATGCCCTCTATTTCTCTAAATTTATCGAGGCCTATAAGAAACACGGAATTCCAATCTTTGCCGTAATGCCCCAAAACGAGTTCAACTCTGCGCAAATATTCCCGAGTTGTTGTTGGACATCGGCTTCTTTGGCTAATTTTATCGGTAATTATCTCGGGCCGGCCATGCAGGTTCAAGGAGTGGAAATTATGTTCGGCACGATGGAACGTGCGAATGAGTTGCTTGTTGATACGGTATTGACAGATCCTGTTAGTGGTAAATATGTAAAAGGTGTCGGTTTCCAATGGGCGGGTAAGGGAGCTATCGTCGGAATCCACAAACGTTATCCCGGGTTGAAGCTTTACCAAACCGAGCAAGAATGTGGAGATGGCAAGAACGATTGGAAGGGTGCCATGTATTCTTGGGGGTTGATGCGACATTTTCTGGATAATGGCGTTTCTGCCTATATGTATTGGAATATATCTTTGGAAAATGGAGGGATCAGTCGTTGGGGATGGGCGCAAAACTCATTGGTTGTCGTAGATCCGCAAACCAAGAGCTATCGATATACTCCGGAATACTACGTGATGAAACATGTCAGCCATTATGTCCAGCCCGGTGCGTATAAATTAGAAACGGAAGGAGCTTATACGAATCTGCTGGCATTCCGTAACCCGGATAACAGTATCGCCTTGATTATCGCCAATGAGACCAGTGATGATCATTCTCTTTCCATTCGCATCGGCGATCGAGTCTATACTCCGATCGTAAAAGCATATTCCATGAATACGCTGCTGGTCGATTGATTCTCCTTTTGAGAGATGCAAAAAGACAAGTTGTCAGTTATCTCTTCGGATATTTGTCCATTTCGTCCGAAATATTGTCAGTCGAACCCGGGTGAATTCGTTTGGCACACTATTCGCATAGGCTTAGGCGTGAACATAAAGTTCATAACTAAAAAAGTAATATTATTAACATTTAAAATACCAAGAAAATGAACATTAGACCATTAGCAGACCGCGTGCTGATTAAGCCGGCCGCTGCGGAAGAGAAAACATTAGGTGGAATTATTATTCCTGACTCAGCAAAGGAAAAACCTTTAAAGGGTGAGATTGTAGCCGTAGGTAACGGAACGAAAGACGAGGAGATGGTTGTAAAGGTTGGTGATAACGTATTGTATGGTAAGTATGCGGGTACGGAAATCGAACTAGACGGTGAGAAATACTTGATCATGCGCCAAGCAGACGTTTTAGCTATTATCTAATTCATTTTTATAAACAACAATATTAAAAAGAAATACAATCATGGCAAAAGAGATTAAATACGATATGGATGCCCGCGACCTTTTGAAGAAAGGTGTGGATGAGTTGGCTAATGCCGTTAAGGTAACATTAGGCCCGAAAGGTCGTAACGTAATTATCGAGAAGAAATTCGGAGCTCCTCACATCACGAAAGATGGTGTAACGGTTGCTAAAGAAGTAGAGTTGACTTGCCCGTTCGAGAACATGGGTGCTCAATTGGTTAAGGAAGTGGCTTCCAAGACAAACGATAACGCCGGTGACGGTACGACTACAGCTACGGTTTTGGCTCAGTCTATCATTGGTGTCGGTTTAAAGAACGTTACTGCCGGAGCGAACCCGATGGATTTGAAACGTGGTATCGACAAGGCTGTCGCTAAGGTTGTAGAGAGCATCGCTAACCAAGCTGAGGCTGTAGGTGATAAGTTCGAGAAGATCGAGCATGTAGCGAAGATCTCCGCAAATGGTGACGAGGCTATCGGTAAGTTGATCGCGGAGGCTATGCAACGTGTGAAGACTGAAGGTGTTATCACGGTTGAGGAAGCTAAAGGTACTGAAACTACAGTTGACGTAGTTGAGGGTATGCAGTTCGACCGCGGTTATATCTCTCCGTACTTCGTAACGGATACAGAGAAGATGGAGTGCCAGATGGAGAATCCGTATATCTTGATTTATGACAAGAAGATCTCCGTATTAAAAGACCTTCTTCCTATCCTTGAGCCGACCGTACAGAGCGGACGTCCTCTTTTGATCATCGCTGAGGATATCGACAGCGAGGCTTTGGCTACATTGGTAGTGAACCGTCTGCGTGGTTCCTTGAAGATCTGCGCTGTTAAGGCTCCGGGCTTCGGCGACCGTCGTAAGGCTATGTTGGAAGATATCGCTGTATTGACAGGCGGTACGGTTATCTCTGAGGAGAAAGGTTTGAAATTGGAAGGTGCTACAATGGATATGCTAGGTACCGCTGAGAAGATCACGGTAGACAAAGATACCACTACCATTGTAAATGGTGCTGGTGACAAGGAGGCTATCCAAGCTCGTATCGGCCAGATCAAGATCCAGATGGAGAATACGACATCTGATTATGATAAAGAGAAATTGCAAGAGCGTTTGGCTAAGATGGCCGGCGGTGTAGCTGTTCTTTACGTAGGTGCTCCTTCTGAGGTTGAGATGAAAGAGAAGAAAGACCGTGTGGATGACGCATTACACGCAACTCGTGCCGCTATCGAAGAAGGTACGGTGCCCGGTGGTGGTGTTGCCTATATCCGTGCTATCGATGCATTGGAAGGTATGAAGGGCGACAACGAGGACGAGACTACAGGTATCGAGATCGTTAAGCGCGCTATCGAGGAGCCGCTTCGCCAGATCGTAGCTAACGCTGGTAAGGAAGGTGCCGTTATCGTTCAGAAAGTGAAGGAAGGCAAGGGCGACTTCGGTTACAACGCTCGTAAGGACTGTTTCGAGAATTTGTGCGAGGCTGGTGTAATCGACCCAGCTAAGGTAACTCGCGTAGCATTGGAGAACGCTGCTTCTATCGCAGGTATGTTCTTGACTACTGAGTGCGTGATCGCTGAGAAAAAAGAAGAGACTCCTGCTATGCCTCCGATGAATCCGGGTATGGGCGGCGGAATGGGTGGTATGATGTAATCGACTCCCGTGATTAATGATATGGGCGGCCGTTCCGGAAGGGACGGTCGCTTTTTTTATTTTCATTTGCTTGCTAATTGGAAAAAACGATTACCTTTGTATGCGCAATACCGATAGGTTGCGCTTCAGAATGATTAAAAAAAGCCCAGGTGGCGGAATTGGTAGACGCGCTCGTTTCAGGTGCGAGTGGTTTTGCGATCGTGCAGGTTCGAGTCCTGTTCTGGGCACCTCCCAAAATAGAAAAAATGCAATCCTATACAGAAGACGAAATTGTAGTACAGCTCCGGGACCCGGCCCGACAACGTGAGGCCTTTGCCAAGGTCGTAAGCTTGTATGGCGAGAAGTTGTATTGGCATATACGAAAGATGGTACTGGATCATGAGGATGCGAACGACTTACTCCAAAATACATTTTTGAAAGCTTGGACGAACATCGAGCTTTTTCGTGGTGAGGCCAAATTATCTACATGGCTTTATAAGATCGCGATCAACGAGTGCATTACTTTCCTGAATAAACAGCGAAATATGAATAACGTATCTATCGACGATGCGGATACCTTTTTGCTGGATCGTTTGAAAGGTGATGAATACTTCGATGGTGACGAGATACAGGTAAGATTGCAAAACGCTATTCTTACCTTGCCGGAGAAACAACGCTTGGTTTTCAATATGAAGTATAACGAGGAGATGAAGTACGAGGAGATGTCCGAGATACTAGGTACCTCTGTCGGGGCTTTGAAGGCCTCGTATCATCATGCGGTGAAAAAAATCGAGGAGTTTTTAACAAAAGAGGTTTAAACCTTTTTCCCGAATCGCTGTCAAAGCAATATAAAAAGAGAAAAAGTATGAAAAAAGAAGAAAACAACCTAGATCGCTTGAAAGGAACTAATCCTTTCACTGTACCGGAAGGGTATATGGAAGGGCTTACGGAGCGGATCATGAGTCAGCTCCCCGAGAAGCAGGAGGAGAGGGCGAAACGGATTTCCTTGATGGATCGTGTTCGTCCGTGGTTGTACATGGCTGCGGTATTCGCTGGTCTTGGTTTGTTTTTCAAGGCTATCGTGGGAATAAACGGTTCCGATGGTAGTACTGCGTCTGATTCTTTACTGGTCCGGACGGAAGTCCCGACAACGGCTTTAGACGCTATTGAAGCGGAAGAAGATGAGGAGTATTTGGAGTATTTGGAAGCTCAGTACGCCAATTATCTCTTAGATGAGGAACTTTCCTATTCTGAATAAAGTTTAAAATAGTAATTTTATCGAAGATTTTTGTAATAATACTTGTATGAATAAAATATTTTTCATTACATTTGTAGCGATTTCGGTTCTACTCTCTTTCAATGCTACGGCACAAGAGAAGAAAGAGCAAAGACATTTTGATAGAGAGGCATTCGAAGCAAGGCGGAATGCTTTTATTACGGCTGAAGTTGGCCTTACACCTGAGGAAGCTGCACAATTTATTCCTTTATGCAATGAGTTGCGACAGAAAAAATTTGAGGTAGGTCGTGAATGTCGTAAGTTATCAAAAGAAATTCGACATAAGGAGAATCCGACAGATGCTGATTATAACAAAGTGATAGACGAATGTCTGGATGTTGAGATAAAAGAGGCACAGTTGGAAAAAGAGTATTTTGAGAGATTCAAGAAGATACTTTCTCCCGAAAAGGTCTATAAGTACCGAAATGCGGAATATAAGTTTGTCCGGAATTTCATGAAGAGTGGTCGGGACAATAAAAAGGAAGAAAAACAGAAAAAGTAAAATATTATCATTATTTGTGTTTTTTGTTTAGATTTAGTTTTGGCGTTTAAGTTAAGGGAGGGGTGGCGACGTGATGTCGGTTCCCCTTTTGTTTTGCCCTTATCCTTGCTTTATAAGCCTTTGGCCTTGGCTTCATTCCACAGTTGATCCATTTCCTCCAATGTCATATCTTTCAAGGAACGACCTTCTTGGATCGTGTGCTCCTCTAGATAATTAAAACGGCGGATAAACTTCTGGTTCGTGCGTTCCAATGCGTTGTCCGGATTTATTTTGTATAGGCGGGCAGCGTTGATCAAGCTAAAGAAGAGATCTCCGAACTCAGCTTCCATCTTATCTGCGTCCATCCTGTCTATCTCGGTTTTCAACTCATTAAATTCCTCCTGTACCTTATCCCATACTTGATCACGTTGTTCCCAGTCGAAACCTACGTTACGGGCCTTATCTTGGATACGATGCGCTTTTACTACGGATGGGAGGGAAGCGGGAACACCCTCCAGTACGGTTTTGTTACCCCCCTTTTCTTTCAACTTAAGCTGCTCCCAGCTTTGCTCTACCTTTTGAGCGGTATCGGCGGAGGTATCTCCGAATACGTGTGGATGGCGGTAAATCAGTTTCTGGCAAAGGCTGTCGCAGACATCCTTGATATCGAAAGCTTCTTTTTCCTCGCCGATCTTGGAGTAAAAGACGATGTGCAATAACAGGTCTCCTAATTCTTTTTTTATGTTTGTGTTATCCTCACGCATCAAGGCCTCGCATAGTTCATAGGTTTCCTCGATCGTATTCGTGCGGAGGCTCTCGTTTGTCTGTTTACGATCCCAAGGGCATTTTACCCGTAATTCATCCAGAATGTCGAGTAATTGCCCGAAGGCTTCCATCTTCTCTTCTCTAGTTGCCATATTATTTACTTATTCTATAATGATTGTAAAAGAAAGAGGGCAGGGTAGAACCCGGCCCTCTGTTTGTTTTATTGTTGTTCTTTCTTGAATTCTTTCAATCCGTTTTGAAGGAACTGGATGTATTTGGAAACATCCTCATTGAATGCGTATGAAGGTCCGAGCGGCTGTCCCTCGTCATTCAATAAGATGTAGAATGGCTGGGCGTTAGAACCGAACTTGCTTCGTTGCAAATAACTCCATTTATCACCGATCGTCTTCAACTTACGAGTCTTTCCGTTCTCTTGGATCTCGATGGGTTGCGGGAGTTTCGTCTTATCGTCTACCATGAGAGTGATTAGCACGTAATCATTTTCTAGCATTTGCTTCACCTTAGGATCCGTCCAAACGGAAGCCTCCATCTTACGGCAGTTTACGCAACCGAAACCGGAGAAGTCGATCATGACGGGTTTATTTACCTTCTTGGCATAAGCCATACCGGATTCATAATCGTCGAATGCGGCGTGTACCTCGTTTTTGTATAGATTGAAATCTTGTGTATACAACGGAGGAGCGAATGCGCTGATCGCCTTTAACGGAGCGCCCCAAAGTCCCGGAACCATGTAAATGGCGAAAGCGAAAGAGATAATCGCCATAAACAGACGAGGAACAGATACATATTTTACTTCGCTATCATGGCTAAACTTGATCTTTCCTAATAAGTAAACACCCAATAAACTGAAGATCACGATCCAAAGCACGATAAAAGCCTCACGGTCTAGTAAACGCCAACCATACGCTAAGTCCGCTACGGAAAGGAACTTCAAGGCCAAGGCCAACTCCAAGAAGCCCAATACGACCTTCACGGAATTCAACCATCCGCCGGATTTCGGCATACTTTGCAGCATATTCGGGAAGATGGCGAAGACGCTGAACGGGATGGATAACGCCAAGGCGAAACCGAACATACCGATAGCCGGTCCTACCGCCGTACCCATAGAAGCGGCCTGTACCAACAAGGTTCCGATAATCGGGCCCGTACAAGAGAAAGATACCAATACCAACGTAAACGACATAAAGAAAATACTCAATACGCCGGTCGTCGAATCGGCCTTGCTATCCAATTTGCTAGTCCATGACGCAGGTAATACCAGCTCGAAGGCTCCGAAGAAGGAGACTGCGAATACTACCAACAGCAAGAAGAACAGGATATTAAAGATCGCGTTCGTTGATAAATCATTCAATGCGCTCGCTCCGAAGATACCGGTGATCAACAAGCCCATCACCAAATAGATTACGATAATAGATAACCCATAGGTGATAGCGTCGCGAATCGCTTTCTTACGATCTTTCGTACGTTTCAGGAAGAAGCTAACCGTCATAGGGATCATCGGCCAAACGCAAGGAGTCAATAAGGCGATCAAACCTCCCAAGAAACCCGCGAAGAAGATGAATAACCAAGAGGTATCCGCCGCCGATACCGTAGCGTCGCCGAACGATTTCAATTGGTCGATCACCGGAGACCAAAGATTCGGGCTGTCGGTTAAGCTGTCGGACGCTTTAGGAGATGTCGTAGCCGGTGTCTCTTTAGCGGCAGGGTCCGGAGTGTTCAACTCGCTGGCCTCTTCCGCTACGACTTGCGTATCCGGCTGTATGGCCGTGGCGTCCTCTTTATCCACCTCTGTAGTCGAGCTGTTAGCTGCCAGAGCTGGATCTACATGGATACTTTTCTTATCGAAAGAGAAAGGTATTTGATCCGGGGGAAGACAAGTCTCGTCATTACAAGCCATAAATTCCACCTCGCCCTCCGCCTTGAATTTAGCGGGATCGGTAACCTTTAGTTTTTGGGTGAACGATACCGTACCCGGATACCAACGAAGATTCATGGCAAATTGCTCGTCGTAAACCGTGGTCGGCTTTACCGAAGGAACCGGTTGACCGATCAGTTCAGCTCCATTCAATGTCTCGAATGTGAAAGATGTAGAAACAGGACCTCCTTCCGGCAGGTTCATGTCATACAGGTGCCAACCTTTGTCCGCCGTGGCGGTAAAGACGATCTCTTTCTCGGGTGCGCCGCCCTTGTCGTCTAGTTTAATTTTCCACTTGACAGGCGTAAGTATTTGCGCCTGCGCTACCAGCGCTATTAGCGCCAGCATGATCGAACTGATGAGTTTCTTCATTTTTTGTCCTTTATTGATAGATTACTTTGCTGTCGATGTGAATTTCTCCGGGATCCGTGTCTCGAAGCGCATCTCCTCGCCTGTTACCGGATGGATGAAACAGAGCCTGCGGGCATGGAGCATCAAGCGTCCGGCAGGATTTGTCTCCGCCCCATATTTAGAGTCTCCGGCTATCGGATGCCCGATGGATTGCATCTGCGCACGGATTTGGTTCTTGCGTCCCGTCTCCAGATCGAGTTCCACGAGCGAATAACGATTGTTCGTTTGCAGGAGTCGGTAGCGTGTGATCGCTTCCTTCCCGTCACCATCTTGTGTCACGTACACTTGCATATGCTTGTTCTCCACGAGGTTGGATACGATCAAATCCGTGTCTTTCTCCGGCCGTCCCTCTATCACGGCCACGTAGGTCCGTTGCGTGATAGCCTCGCTCCAGTTGGACTGTAGTTGCTCTTTTACCTTCTGGTTCTTGGCGAACATCATGATACCCGATGTGTCTCGGTCCAGACGGTGCAAGACGAATATCTTGTTGCGAGGGTCGCATTCTTTCAAGTAATCGCTCAGGATACGGTAGGCCGTACGCTCTTTGATACGATCGGTAGATACGGATAGCAAACCTTCCCGCTTGTTGATCACGATGAGGTCATCATCTTCCCAAACAATTCTAAGTAACGGATTGTTGAATTCCACCTTCCCTCTTCCATAGTTGATCCCGACCGTATCGTTAGGGTTCAGCGGGGCATCGAACTGCCGGGTGACTTTCCCGTTTACCGAGATCTGTCCCCTGCTCAATAATCCTTTCACGGATGAACGGCTTTGTTCTTTTAATAACTCGAACAGGAAAGGTAGCAAAGTGTTACTTTCACCCACCGTTACCTGTCGTTCTTTAGAGGGTTTACGTCGATTATCCCCTCCTTTATACTCAGATCGCTTTCTCATATCTATTTTTTATAGTACGCGAAGATACAGGCATTTACGCGAAACTGCAATAGCGTGGAATAGAAAAACCGTTATAAATAGTTTGCTTGTTATAGGAATAAACCTTCAAATCCCCGGATGTAAAAGTAATTGCCATTCACTCTATTTTCAAAATAGCGGCGTGGTCTTTATAAATCACGTCGTGATCTGTATAAACCACGACTTGGTCTGTACAAACCATGTCGTGGTTTATAGAATAGTGGCGTATCCGAGAGAGAATGCCTATTGTCTCGGCCGACTATATTTCCCGATGCTCAGCGTTTTTTGTCTATATTTTTTGTACTTTCGCGGATCGAGAAATGTGTAAAGACTAATTAGTTATAAAAATATGGAAATCGCTAGTAAGTACAATCCCGCTGAAGTAGAGGGGAAGTGGTATCAGTATTGGTTGGATAACGGCTTCTTTAAGTCAAAGCCAGACGGTCGTGAGCCGTATACGATTGTAATCCCGCCCCCTAACGTCACCGGCGTATTGCACATGGGACATATGCTTAACAATACGATCCAAGATATCTTGGTTCGCCGTGCCCGTATGATGGGTAAGAACGCTTGTTGGGTACCGGGT
Source organism: Parabacteroides sp. KHUB-02 (assembly GCF_056640955.1). Classification (NCBI taxonomy): domain Bacteria; kingdom Pseudomonadati; phylum Bacteroidota; class Bacteroidia; order Bacteroidales; family Tannerellaceae; genus Parabacteroides; species Parabacteroides sp. KHUB-02. Next base: position 4,800,855 of record NZ_JBWQEV010000001.1, read on the forward strand.
ACGGACCATGCTTCGATCGCAACGGAGGCGAAAGTGGTGAATCGTTTGGCCGGGCAAGGAATCAAGAAGACCGATCTGACTCGCGACGAGTTTTTGCGGCATGCTTGGGAATGGAAAGAAGAGCATGGCGGCATTATCTTGAAGCAACTTCGTAAATTGGGTGCTTCCTGCGATTGGGATCGTACGGCGTTCACGATGGACGAGAAACGTTCGGAGAGCGTTATCAAGGTTTTTGTCGATCTATATAAGAAAGGTTTGATCTACCGGGGTGTCCGTATGGTGAATTGGGACCCGAAGGCGTTGACGGCCCTGTCCGATGAGGAGGTTATCTATAAGGAAGAGCATAGTAAGTTGTACTATCTTCGCTATAAGATCGTAGGCGAGGAGGAATACGCCATTGTCGCCACTACCCGTCCGGAGACGATTATGGGAGATACGGCGATGTGTATCAACCCGAACGACCCGAAGAACCAACATCTGAGAGGAAAGAAAGTGATCGTTCCGCTGGTAGGCCGTGAGATTCCGGTGATCGAAGATGATTACGTAGATATAGAGTTCGGTACGGGCTGTTTGAAAGTGACCCCTGCACATGATGTAAACGACTATATGTTGGGCGAGAAATATAATTTGCCTTCTATCGATATATTCAACGATAACGGTACGCTGAGCGAGGCCGCCGGCCTGTACGTGGGCATGGATCGTTTTGATGTCCGCAAGCAAATCGAGGAAGACTTGCGTAACGCTGACCTTTTGGAGAAGGTAGAGGCTTACGAGAACAAGGTGGGTTTCTCGGAGCGTACGAACGTGCCTATCGAACCGAAATTGTCTATGCAATGGTTCTTGAAGATGGAACATCTAGCCCAGATCGCCTTGGAGCCGGTCATGAACGACGATATCAAGTTCTATCCGCCGAAATTCAAGAATACCTATCGCCATTGGATGGAGAATATCAAGGACTGGTGTATCAGCCGTCAGCTTTGGTGGGGGCACCGTATCCCGGCTTACTTCTTGCCGGAAGGCGGTTACGTGGTAGCCGAGACGGAAGAGAAAGCTTTGGAACTGGCGAAAGAGAAATGCGGTAACCCGAATCTGACCATGTCTGATTTGCGTCAGGACGAGGACGTATTGGACACTTGGTTCTCTTCTTGGCTGTGGCCGATCTCCCTGTTCGACGGTATCAATAACCCGGATAATGAGGAAATCAATTATTACTATCCGACCAGTGATTTGGTAACCGGACCGGATATTATTTTCTTCTGGGTAGCCCGTATGATTATGGCCGGCTATGAGTACAGAGGGAAAATGCCGTTTAAGAGCGTTTACTTTACGGGTATCGTTCGCGATAAGCTGGGACGTAAGATGTCCAAATCTTTAGGAAACTCTCCCGATCCGTTGCAATTGATCGAGCAATACGGTGCGGACGGCGTACGTATGGGCTTGATGCTCGCGGCTCCTGCCGGAAATGATATTCCTTTCGATGATGCTTTGTGCGAGCAAGGACGTAACTTCAATAATAAGATATGGAACGCTTTCCGCTTGGTGAAGGGCTGGACGGTAGACGATACGATCGCCCAGCCGGAGGCTTCCGCTATCGCCGTGAAATGGTTCAAGATGCAGCTGGATAAGACAATCGCCGAGGTAGACGATTCTTTCAGTAAATATCGTCTGAGCGAGGCGATGATGGCTGTCTATAAATTGTTCTGGGATGAGTTCTCCTCATGGTATCTGGAGATGGTAAAACCGGGGTATCAGCAGCCGATCGACAAGGCTACTTATGAGGCTACGTTAGGTTTCTTCGATGCCTTGCTTCGTTTGCTTCATCCTTTCATGCCGTTTATTACCGAGGAATTATGGCAAGCCCTTGAGCCTCGCAAGGAAGGTGAGAGCTTGATGGTTGCCCAAATGCCGGAAATAGCGGTTATAGATAGCGCTTATTTGGATGCTTTCGAGATCGTGAAAGAGATCGTTGGCGGTGTCCGTACCATTCGTTTGCAAAAGAATATACCGAATAAGGATGCGCTGGAATTGCAGATCGTGGGTGAGCACAATGAGGCATTCAACGCTGTGATCGCTAAGATGTGTAACCTCTCTTCCATCTCCAAGGTAGAGGAGAAAGCGGCCGGCGCTGTATCGTTCTTGGTACGTACGACTGAATATGCCGTACCTTTAGGCAATCTGATCAATGTGGAAGAAGAGTTGGCTAAGCTTCAAGAAGAATTGAAATACCAAAAAGGTTTCTTGACTTCTGTCATGAAGAAATTAGGCAATGAGAATTTCGTAAGCAAAGCCCCGGCGAAAGTAATCGAGATGGAGAAGAAAAAGCAAGCCGATGCCGAATCGAAGATTAAGTCTATCGAGGAAAGTATCGCCGCCTTGACAAAATAAAGAGAACAGCTGTTTCTTTGAAATAAGAGCCTATATCAATCTTTCTTTGATTGATATAGGCTTTTTTGTTGATTGAGTTGAAAATTATAATATTAAACTTGTAAATAATGATACGCTGTTGTCTAAATTTTACTAACTTGCCACACGTTAACTAATTGATGTCTATTTTGTAAACTTTAAATGCGAAACATACTGTTAATAATATATTTATCTCTTACCCCAATATTTGTAGCTACTGCGGCCACTGATATCGATAGCATGGAATGTGTGCTGGCAAAAATGCCTTCGGGTGACAGGCTTGTGAAGTTGGATGAACTTGCTAGTGATAAAGGACAAGGGCTGGATTATAAATATTATGCGGATAGATTGCTCAAGGAGGCGGAGTTGAGTAAGGATGATACTTATAAAGGCAACGCTTTGTTCCAGATCATCCGGTATTATTATTCCCGGAATATAGACAGTATGCATTTTTTCATAAAGAAAGCCGAGCCTATTTATTTAGCCCAAAAACGTTATGAGGATCTTTGCCGAGTTAAGGGATGGTATATTTACGCTTTATCGAGTAATGGCGAGAAGGAAAGGGTGCTAGAGAATGTACAGGCATTGAAAGATCTATCCAGCGAACTTGATTTTCCGGATGGTATCGATATGGCGAATCAAGCCCTGGCGGATTTTTACTTCAGTACAGGATTTGACGCGGAGGGAATCGCCTTGTATGAGGAGGTTTTCCTTGATATGGAGAAAAGGGATTCCCCATTGGCCAAAAGGATTACCGTTATCCGGCATTTACAAAATGAAAATATCCAAGCATCGAAGAGACTGTTTTATTTAAAGAAATTGAAAGAGTATATCGTGGAATGCGAAGAAAAAGGAATAGAGGAATTAGACGAAGATACTCCTTTATATTATGTTAAATACCTCTATCACCGTAGTTACGCCTTGCTGGGTATTGATAAGAAAGATGTCTCCCTCACATCTTACCATCTAGCTCGTGCAGAGAAGTTGGTTAAAGACTGTAACATGAGGGATGAATATCTCTCGATTTCTAATATCCGTTTACTCTATTATCGGATATCGGGCGATTATGAGCGGGGGAAAGCATTGGCTAATGAGTTAATTGATTATTGCTTACAACGTAAGAGGGCGGTATCCGTATTGGGATTGATGAAGGATAAGGCCATAATATGCTATAATTCAGGCCATGGAATGGAGGCTGCGGATGCGTATCGCGAGTATATCAGTTTGAAGGATTCAGTGACTAATGCTGCATTTTATAATGATTTAGCGAATTTACGAGCTCGTCATGACGTGGATAAATTGGAATTGGCAAATAAGAAGATGGAATTGGAGGCGGCTCATTCACGTACGAAATTATTGGTGATGGGTGGAGGGCTTGTTCTATTGTTGCTGGTTTGTTGCTCTTTGGGGTATATTTCTTATTCACGGCATAAATATGGATTGCAATTGAAACAGGCAAAAGATAAGGCGGAGGAAGCCGATCGCTTGAAATCGGCTTTCCTTGCCAATATGAATCATGAGATACGGACACCTTTGAACGCTATCGTAGGTTTCTCGCAAGTATTGGTGGATGAGGAAGACCGGGAGACAAGGCTTGAGTTCTCAAATATCATCCAAAGTAATAATGAGTTGTTGCAGCGGTTGATCGGGGATGTGCTCGATCTATCCAAGATCGAGTCAAATTCCATGCCTCTGATTTATAAGGAGCTGGATATTGGTTTGCTGATGAAAGAGATTTATAGCATGATCTTGTTGCGTATGCCGTCGGGCATAGAGTTGCGACTGAACGACTGCGAGGCCTTGGTGATGGAGGCTGATAAGAACCGCTTGACACAAATCCTTACGAATTTGCTCACGAATTCGATCAAGCATACCGAGAAGGGGTTCATCCGTTTTGGATATAAGAGAACGGCGGCTTCTGTCGAGTTTTTCGTGGAGGATAGCGGAGAGGGAATACCGAGAGATAAGATCGATTCCATATTCAGCCGTTTTGTCCAATTGGACAGTTGGAGCAAAGGCGTTGGACTGGGATTGGCTATCTGTCGGGGATTGGTAGAGCAAATGGGAGGAAAGATATGGGTTACCTCTGAGCTGGGAAAAGGCTCGATCTTTTATGTAACTTTGCCACTGATTCGTCCGAATGCTGGCTCGTAAAGATCTTTTTATTATCTTGCGGGATGAAAACTGTTTATGATGATAGTATACATTATTATATATAATATAAACCATGAAACACTCAAGACGTTTATTTTTTAAGCAAGGATTGGCCGGGGCTCTCTTGTTGGGAACTTCCGCTATCGCTAAGGCCGGTTTGCCGGACCCTGTAAAACCAAAGGCTCCGAAGGCCGTAAATCCATTCCATCTGGGAATGGCGGGATATACTTTCGTTAATTTTGATTTAGATACGACGTTGAAGACGTTGGAACGATTAGATATCCATTATCTTTGCATCAAGGATTTCCATTTGCCGTTGAATAGTACGGATGAGCAGATTCGGGCTTTTCATGATAAATGCGCTGCCCATAAAGTGACGGGATATGCCGTAGGTCCTATTTATATGAAGAGCGAGGAAGAGATAGACCGTGCGTTTGATTATGCGAAGCGGGTAGGAGTGAAGTTGATCGTCGGTGTCCCGAATTACGAGCTTTTACCCTATGTGGATAAAAAAGTGAAGGAGTATGATTTCCATTACGCCATCCACTTGCACGGTCCTGATATTAAGACGTATCCCGACGCTACGGACGTTTGGGAGCATACGAAGGATTTAGACCCCCGTATCGGTATGTGTCTGGATGTCGGACATGACTTGCGAAACGGCTGTGATCCTGTGGCCGACTTGAAGAAATACCATACCCGGGTGTTTGATATGCATATCAAGGACGTGACGGATTCTTCGAAGGCGGGAGTCGGGATCGAGATCGGTCGTGGAAAGATCGACTTCCCTGCGCTGATCCGTATGATGCGGGAAGTTAATTACACGGGAATGTGTAGCTTGGAATACGAGAAAGACATGAAAGACCCATTCTTGGGGATCGCGGAGTCTATCGGCTATTTCAAGGCTGTGAGTGATTTGACATAATGTGGGGGCGTAAATCGCCCCCTTTTAAATAGATGAAGATGAGAAGCATTCTTTTTATAGGCATAGCGGGTTTGTTGTCCGCTTGTAGCACGATTAATTATGTAGGTATCGAGACGTATAATCCTGCGGAGGTGACATTTCCAGAGAATGTCGCTAAAGTACTTATCGTAAACAATGCCGTCCCCCAACCGGAGGATGCGGGTTACGAATACACCTTGCAGGGAGAAAAGCAGGATACTTGCAAAGCGAAAGCGGATAGTGCGCTGTTTGACGCTTGCCGTACTTTAGGGGAGGCTATCGTGGAGGCTTCTTATTTTAACGACGTATTGCTTTACCATGATGCGGTTCGAAAAGATAATCAGGCATTTCTGGATACGAAACTTACCCAAGGGCAAGTAGTGTCGCTATGCGATGAGACTGGTGCCGATGCGGTTATCTCCATCGACCGCTTGCTGTTCGATATGAAGAAAAGCGTAGGTACCTTGGGCGAAGGGTATGTAATGGGAATGATCGACGTGCAGATGGCTGGCGTGATACGCAGTTACGTTCCCGATCGTGAGGCTCCACTGGCGACGGTACATATGAAAGATAGTATTTATTGGGCGGAAAGTGCGGATTATATGCCGATCTTGGATAAGGTATTGCCCTCTCCGGAGAATGCTTTGCGTGGGGCCGGTAAATATTTCGGGGCGAAGGTCTACGCTAATTTTGTTCCTCATTGGGAGAAGGAGACTCGTTGGTACTTTACCGGAATGGGTTCACGTTGGAAAGAGGCTTCCGCTTATGCGGCTAATGAGAAATGGGATATGGCGGAAGATCGTTGGTCCGGGCTTTACCGGGGTACGGAAAACTGGAAAAGCCGGGCGAAGGCGGCCTCTAATCTGGCCCTATGCCATGAGATGAGAGGAGATTTAAAAGAAGCCTATGAGTGGGCTCATAAATCATACGATTTATTCAAGCGTAATAGTGGTGATAATGATAAGAGTACCAAATTATTGGAACTCTATGTGCAGGCGTTGGCCGAACGAATTCGTTCCGATAAGAAACTAAATGTGCAATTTGGTGAGGATTAACGGCGTTATTCGGTGAATTATTATTACTTTTGACGCATATTCGAATAAAGGAGAATTAATATATGAACGCAAATATAGCAAAGGTTCAATCCCTCATCGAGAATGCTTTTACGTCGGCTATTGAAAAGCTGGCCAAGGATGAGTCCGGTAATTTTATAAGCGACTTATATGTGCAGGCCGATGCGGAAAGCGGGGAACTGCAAATTTATGATGATGAGGAGCATTTGATCGAAAAGATCGTTATCTTCGATTGGGTGAACTCGAACGAGGAGGAGAACGCATTCAATAAGCGGGTTGCCGCTTCGGTGAAGGCGGTCCTTACGATCTTATCCACCAAGAATATTTTTGACGCTCCCCGGTTCATGAAACCTCTTTCTGTTAGCTTGACTGATGAAGATTTTGTTGTGATAGAGGAACTTCTCTTCATAGACGATGATGTGCTTCGTCTGGACGATCCTCTATTAAAAGATTTAGATGCGGATTTAGATGATTTTTTAGCGAATCTTCTTGCAGATGTCAAATAAACCCTGTATCTTTGCGCCCGAAATAAAGAAACAAATGTTGCCGAAATAGCTCAGCTGGTAGAGCAACGCATTCGTAATGCGTAGGTCGCCGGTTCAAGTCCGGCTTTCGGCTCGCAATAAAAGGCAGTTATCTAAAAGATAGCTGCCTTTTTTTATGGTTTGTTTAAAATTGAACACGTATCATTTGTATCAAATGAATAAGAGGATATGGAATCAACAGCTGAATATATGAATATCTTGCGTGATTATATGGCGAAGAATGCTTCTAAATATAGCATTATCCGTATGGGAATATTCGGCTCTGTTGCCAGAGGGGAGCAAACAGAAGATAGTGACGTTGATGTTTATTTGGAAACCTCAAAGCCTAATATGTTCGCATTGGTACATATAAAGGAAGATCTGCAAACTCTGTTTGGTTGTAATGTCGATATCGTCCGATTACGGGATCACATGGATTCACTTTTGAGAAACCGAATTGAAAAAGAAGGTATTTATATGTGATACAGAATTAGTCCATTCCTCTTTGATGAAGATACAAACAACTATTGATAAGATGTTATTTGATGGGACTATCGATTTATTACTATATTTGAAAACTGGATTCAAGTATGAAACCTGAATCCTAAAGTTTTCTATTTACACAAAATGCTGGACGGTGTCAAAAAAGATCTACGCTTTTCCTTCTAGCTCTTTGATGCGCTTTTCTAATGTCTTTACTCGTTCTTTCTCTTCCTTTAGGAGACGTTCGTATAACTCTACGATCTTGTCGAGGGGATTGGTGTTATATGTTTGTGTGTATTCTCCAATACTATCACCGACACTTCCAATGTTTGATGAATCGGATATTGTGTTATTATTTTCAATATAAACGCTCATCGGTTCCTCAATCGTCTTTAAATCTTCTACGGAAACGCCGGTTGCCTCGGATACCTTTTCTAGTATCTCGTCCTTGACTACCCCGCTGGTTCTCTAGTTGGGACAGCCTTTGTTGGGATATACCGAGCATATCAGCCAAAGCAGCTTGCTTCAAACCTTTTCTATTTCGTGCTATAGAGATGTTGAATCCGTGGTGTACCCGGCTTTTTGTAACTTTACTTGTTTCTTCCATGCTCGTTATTTTTAATTTCCAACAAATATACGAAGGATATATTTATTGCCATGCGAAAGGATATTGTTTTTTGTAGATGACGCTCATCGTATCAATATTGGCAAACTCAACGAGATCGTGGAAATAGAAGAATATAAAAACGCACTTAGGTTCGGGTTGTATTAAAATAAAGGTATCAGAAAAGTAAGTTAACTTCGATGACCAAGTAAGTTAACTTAAATGACCAAGTAAGTTAACTCCATGTGCCGATGAAGTTGGCTCCTTTTTACCCATCTGATTTTAATTGTCGGCCGGGAATAATAATGAAGGCAAGCGTTATCGCTTTTCTCGGCGTGAATCATTTCTTTTCGTATATTTGGGAAGTGAAACAAGGAGTCGTATTGCAATAATAGAATGCGAATTATAAAGTATGGAATGACATGGAACATATAAACGGACAGAACAACGAGCTTACATTAATTTTCCCGCATGGTAGAGTCAATTGTATTTCTGCCCCGAATGAGAGATTCGCTAAGGTTGTCAATCGGGCCAACATAACGATCGCAGGAAATAATAATCAGGTCTCAATGTGTTTTGAATCAGAAGATAAGGCGGAGGAATTATTGCTTAGTGATGGCTTTCTCTTGATCGTAAAAGGGGATAATAACATCGTAAATGTGGGAACGATTATCTTACGATACTCTTCGATATTGGGTATGACGGGATTAAAGCTCATCATTGGGCAGTTGCCGGGATTGGGTGCGGGTGTTTCGAGGGTCGCTAATAATTGCCGGGTAGATATAGGGGATCGTGTAGTAATCAATGGCGTTACGTTATACTTGCAGGAAAATGACTCGAGTGTCAGCATTGGTGATGATAGTCAGTTAAGCTGGGGTGTCGATATCTGGTGTACCGATGCGCATACGATAACGGATTTGGAGGGTGCGCCGATTAATTTTGCGAAGTACATAGAGATAGGCAAACATGTGTGGATCGGAAAAGATGCTAAGATCGGTAAGAATGTAAAAATATCTGATAACAGTATTGTAGGCTGGGGCAGTGTCGTAACGAAGGAATTTAATGAGCCGAATGTGATCCTTGCGGGAATTCCTGCGAAAATCGTAAGACGGGGTATCAATTGGGATCGTAGGTGTATCGATAAATATCTAAAAGGATAGGAAGGCTCATTCATGCAAAGTTCCATTCCAAATCCAGACATGACACGTGAGGACATTATACGTTTCCACGGTGTAATACGTAAATGTATTGTCCAGGACTTTACGGATACGGAGAAAGAACAAATTGAACTCCGTAAAAGAGAGATGCAGCGTGTAGCGAATAATAATGGAGGAAAAAACCCGATTCTCGGATATTGATTTTTCTATTAAGCTGTTATCTGGCTATGAGGATCTATCCGCTTTCCCTGCTATAAATATAGGACATCTTGCTACAAGGATAGAGATATGCAAGGCCAAGGAATAGGGACATTTATAATCAATTTCATCATGGACACTTTCCTTAATTATAAAGTTGCCAGATGTCAATTTATAACAGTTGACTCACTAAATAATCCGAAGACAAACTTGTTTTATGAGAAAAATGGGTTCATATATCAGACTGTTCTCGATATGTCTAGTTCGACAAGACGGATGTATATACCATTGAAATTATATCAAGAAGCTTAATAAACGCAGGGTAGATCAGAAGTGGAGCATATCGGACTCGAACCGATCACCTACAGACTGCCAGTCTGTCGCTCTAGCCAGATGAGCTAATGCCCCGTCTTGTTAATTCATGTGCAAATATAAGGCTTTTCTTGATATATGCGCTATCTTTGTATAAGAAATTTCAAGAGAAAGGAAAGAAGATGATAGTTTATAATACGACTTTTCATATCCATAAGGATATCGTGGATGAGTGTCTGGAATATTTGAAGAATAGTTATATACCGAAAGCCTCCGAGAGCGGTATCCTTTATAGTCCTTATTTGAGACGGATCTTGGATTCGCGGAATGAGGAAGGTGAAAGTTTTTCCGTACAGTTTCATACGAGGGATATCGATTCGTTGAATGAGTGGGTGCGTAAGGAAGGCGGAGCCTTGCAGCAAGATTTGATAGGACGTTATAAAGAGAAAATCGCAGGATTCTCTACCCTGTTGGAAGATATAGAATTGCCTAAATGATCAAGGACCGTATTATATTAGGCATAGACCCCGGTACGATCGTGATGGGATACGGAATCTTGAAGATCGAGGGAAATAAGCCGAAGCTGGAAGCTATGGGAATCCTGCAATTGAATAAGTATGAGGATCATTACCTCCGTCTGCGTAAGATATTCGAACGGGTCTTGGCCTTGATCGATCAATACCATCCGGATGAGTTGGCTATCGAGGCGCCTTTCTTCGGGAAGAACGTACAGAGTATGTTGAAACTCGGAAGGGCACAAGGAGTAGCGATGGCGGCGGCTTTAGAGCGGGATATCCCGATCTTCGAGTACGCCCCTCTAAAAATCAAGCTCTCGATCACGGGGAATGGAAATGCGGCGAAAGAACAAGTGGCCGGCATGCTACAACGCTATCTGAAGATACCGGATGAGTCTATGCTTCCGCAATTGGACGCTACGGATGGGTTGGCGGCGGCTGTTTGTCATTATTTCCAAACCAATAATCCGGTCTCGGAAAAGAAGTATACGGGATGGAAGGATTTTATCGCTAAGAACCCCGGGAAAGTCCGCTGATATGAGCTTAAAAAACATAGTTATGAAATTCTCAAACCATAACTAAGGTTCAAAGAATTCATAACTATGTTTTTATTTAGCCTAAACTGACCTTATTCTTATACGATACCTTGCGCCATCATAGCTTTCGCTACTTTCATGAAGCCTGCGATATTCGCGCCTTTTACATAATTGATATATTCGCCATCTTTACCGTGAGCTACGCATTGTTCGTGGATTGCGCTCATGATCTGATGTAATTTAGCGTCTACCTCGGCGGCAGTCCATGAGATATGCATAGCGTTCTGAGTCATCTCTAATCCGGAAGTAGCCACACCACCGGCGTTGACAGCCTTACCCGGAGCGAATAACTGCTTATGCTCGATGAACAAGTCTACAGCCTCAGCCGTACAACCCATGTTAGAAACCTCAGCTACGCACAAAGTCTTGTTCTCGATCAACTTACGAGCGTCAGCCTCGTTCAACTCATTCTGGGTAGCGCATGGCAAGGCTATATCTACTTTTTGTTCCCAAGGTTTCTTGCCGGGATAGAAGGTAGAGCCCGGGAATTCGTCTGCGTAAGGAGCTACGATATCATTTCCGGAATTACGCAATTCCAACATATAGTCGATCTTCTCGCCGGAGATACCCGCCGGATCATAGATATATCCGTCAGGACCGGAGATAGTAACCACTTTAGCGCCCAACTCGGTTGCCTTTGTAGCGGCACCCCAAGCCACGTTGCCGAAACCGGAGATGGCGACCGTCTTGTCCTTGATATCGATTCCGTGAGTCTCCAACATTTGATGTACGAAGTAAAGAGCGCCGAAGCCGGTAGCTTCCGGACGAAGGATAGAACCTCCGAACTCCATGCCCTTACCCGTGAACGTACCTGTGTTCTCGCGAGCCAATTTCTTGTACATACCGTACATATAACCAACCTCACGGCCACCTACGCCTATATCGCCAGCCGGAACATCCCTGTCCGGACCAAGATTACGCCATAATTCAAGAATAAACGCTTGGCAGAAACGCATGATCTCGGCGTCGCTCTTTCCTCTCGGAGCGAAATCGGAACCACCTTTGCCACCACCCATCGGAAGGGTTGTCAAAGCGTTTTTAAATGTTTGCTCGAATCCTAAGAATTTCAAGATAGACAAGTTAACGGACGGGTGGAAACGGATACCTCCCTTGTACGGGCCGATCGCGTTGTTGAACTGAACACGGTATCCCAAGTTAACTTGTATCTCACCTTTATCATCTACCCAAGGCACACGGAAAGTGAAAATACGTTCCGGCTCAACTAGGCGTTCAATGATTTTCGCTTTCTCAAATTCCGGATGTTGGTTGTACACTTCCTCAATTGATAAAAGCACTTCTTTTACTGCTTGCAAATACTCCTTTTCTCCCGGATGTTTTGCCTCTAGCGCTGATAAAATAACTTCAGTCTTCATAGCATTTATATTCTTTAAAAGGATAACATTCTGTTGGCAAATGTAGGTAATTCTTTGGAATGGCCAAGAGTTTCGCTTACTTTTTATCAGTGAAAACCTAAAAATCTTCAGTTAGAGTCAGAATGCGTACTTTCATGTTTCAATAGTTATTATTTTTCCTTACATTTGACTCGAATAATTCTATCAGAATCTATTATGAGCGGTATACCGAACTTAAAAGACTTGGTGTTCAGAGACACCCCGTTTGCCAATCTAATGAATAAGCGTATATATAATGTATTGCTTATCGCTACGAAATATGATTCCTTCATGCTGGAAGATGACGGGCGTGTAGATGAGCAGATATTTAACGAATATACTTCCTTAAGCCTCCGTTACCCACCCCGGTTTACGCAGGTGACTACCGAGGAGGAGGCTTTGAATGAGTTGAAGAACCGGAACTTCGAATTGATCATTTGCATGCCGAATATGGATAACCGGGATATATTCGCTGCGGCGAGCGAGATAAAGGTGCATTATCCGAATATCCCGATTGTCGTATTGACTCCTTTCTCGAAAGAGGTGTCTAAGCGGATCGCCAACGAGGATCTGAGCGCTATCGATTATGTGTTCAGCTGGTTGGGTAACTCGGAGTTGTTACTGGCGATTATCAAGTTGATCGAGGATAAGATGAACGCTCCGGACGATACGGCCAGCGTGGGCGTACAGATCATCTTGTTGGTGGAGGATTCCATTCGTTTCTATTCGTCCGCTTTGCCTCATTTATATAAGTTCGTGCTGGAGCAGAGCCAAATGTTCGCGAAGGAGGCGTTGAACGATCACCAGCGTACGTTGCGTATGCGTGGCCGTCCGAAGATCAAATTGGCCCGGAATTACGAGGAGGCGGTACGTATTTTTGATCAGTATCGGGATAATATGTTGGGTATTATCTCGGATATGAGTTTTATGCACAATGGCGTGAAAGATCCGTATGCCGGTTATAAGTTTGGACAGTATGTACGAAAAACGGGTTTGATCATTCCTTTCGTGTTGGAATCTTCGGAGGCCAGCAACCATATATATGCGAAGGAACTGAACGCCTCGTTTATCGATAAGAATTCCAAGAGTTATCCGCAGGATTTGAAAAAGAAGATCATGCAGCGTTTCGGCTTCGGCGATTTCGTGATCCTGAATCCGCATACGAAAGAGGAGATCATGCGCATCAAGGATTTGAAAGACCTTCAAAAGAAAGTCTTCCAGATTCCCGACGACTCGCTGGTTTACCATCTCTCCCGGAATCATTTCTCCCGTTTCTTTTATTCCCGTGCCATGTTTCCGCCCGCCGAGGTTTTGAAGCATGTGGACGTGAGTGACTATAAGGATATGGATGAGGCCCGGAAATTGATTTTCGACTTGATCGTGCAATATCGCCGGATGAAGAACACGGGTGTCGTGGCGGTTTATCAGAAGGATCGTTTTGATGAGTATAGTAATTTTGCCCGTATCGGCGACGGTTCGCTGGGAGGTAAGGGTAGAGGTCTTGCCTTTATCGGTGCGATGGTGAAGCGATACCCTAAGCTGGAGAGTGATAATTTTGCCGTGAATATCCCGAAGACGGTCGTGATCTGTACCGATATCTTCGACGAGTTCATGGAGACGAACGAGTTGTATCCGGTAGCGCTGGGCGATGCGGACGACGAGACGATCCTCCGGTATTTCTTGCGGGCCAGCTTGCCCTCCCGTTTAATCGAGGACTTGATGGCTTTCTTCGATGTGGTGAAAAGCCCGATCGCCGTGCGTTCCTCCAGCCTGCTGGAAGATTCGCATTATCAACCTTTCGCCGGGATCTATTCTACGTATATGGTACCTAAGATCGAGGAGAAATACGATATGCTCCGTACGGTGAGCGACGCTATCAAGGCGGTGTATGCCTCTGTCTTTTATAAGGACAGTAAGGCGTATATGACGGCTACCTCGAACTTGATCGATCAGGAGAAGATGGCTATCGTCTTGCAAGAAGTGGTGGGCTCCCGTTATAATGATCATTTCTATCCGACGATGTCGGGCGTGGCCCGTTCCTTGAATTTCTATCCGATCGGTAACGAGAAGGCGGAAGATGGGATCGCGAATATCGCCTTGGGATTGGGTAAGTATATCGTCGATGGCGGGCAAACCTTGCGTTTCTCTCCCCGACATCCCCATAGCATCTTGCAGATGAGTACGATGGATTTCGCTCTTAGGGAAACGCAGACTCGTTTCTATGCCTTGGATTTGAAGAATATGGCGGAAGCCTTCTCGGTAGATGATGCCTTTAACTTGGTGAAGCTGGGCTTGAAGGAGGCGGACGCTGAGGGTTCCTTGAAATATATTGTCTCTACATACGATCCGTACGATCAGATTATCCGTGACGGTTATTATCCGGGCGGTCGTAAGATCCTTTCTTTCGTGAATATCCTACAGCATGACGTGTTCCCGCTGGCGGATACGTTGGATCAGATCTTACGGATCGGGCAGCAGGAAATGGGCCGTCCGGTAGAGATTGAGTTCGCTGTCAACATGGACCCGTCGGATCATACGAGAGCGACTTTCTATCTGTTGCAAATCCGTCCGATCGTAGATAATAAAGAGATTATGGACGAGGATCTGAGCTTGGTGAAGAACGAGGAAACTATCCTTTCTTCTACCAGTGTTTTGGGACATGGTATCGTTGGCGACGTACAGGATATTATCTATGTGAAGACGGGCGCTTTTAATTCATCCAATAATCAGTTGATCGCTTATGAGATCGAGAAGATGAACCGTTCGTTCACCGATCAGGAGAAAGGATACGTATTAGTCGGCCCCGGCCGATGGGGGAGCAGCGACTCTTGGTTGGGTATCCCGGTGAAATGGCCGCATATCAGTAACGCACGGGTGATCGTGGAATGCGGATTGGAGAATTATCGGGTAGACCCGAGTCAAGGTACCCATTTCTTCCAGAACCTGACTTCGTTCGGAGTGGGCTATTTTACGGTTAATCCATTTAAGGGAGATGGTTGGTTCGATGAGGCGTTCTTGAATGCGCAACCTGCCGTAGAGGAGACGGAATATCTTCGTCATGTACGTTTTGATGCTCCGATTACGATTAAGATGGATGGGAAGAAAAGTCTTGGCGTGGTATTGAAACCATAAAAAGATAGCGTTTCAAGAGAAGATAGTTGTTTGTGGATTTGCGAGACGAGCCGGTAAGACGGGTCTCGCGAATCCATTTTTTATTTCAAGTGGAAAGTGGCAAGAACCGCTTTATGATCGGTAGGCCAGATTCCAAGGGGAGTCATGATCGGGTCGGAGGTCTCTTCCGTCTCTCTTTGCCCACGGAGGATGTCACCTTTCGGACCGATGATACATACATCTGTAAGCGTTAATCCCTCGAATGGAGCGTAATGGATGAAATCGATGCGATCTCTATCGTCCGCTTTCGGCGACCAAACCAATTTCTCTAAAGCGATATCCTTACAGTCCGCCGGGCAGGTAAGTCCCGGATGAGTTACAGGGTTCGGGAAGATCTCACGGTACGTATCTTTGAAGCTGTCTTTCTCCAGCATGACGGATACGTGCCAAGGAACAACCAATCCTTGGTGGTCTCTCATATCTTTGGTCGCCTCGGTCCAGTCCAGATGGGAAGGCTCGTTAAAGTCTCCTCCGAGGATAACGATCCGTCCGGCTTCCCGATCCTTTTTCGCCTCTTTTAGGAAGCAAGCGATAGCGTCGTCACGGACAGATTGCTCGTTCAACCATAGGAGTGTGTCCAGATTGGTGACAGGAGGTTCCTCGTCCCATGTATTTCCGTCGTATCCACGGGCATCGTAATAAGCGCAATTGCGATAATCCAGATGGGCGGTGTAAAGAGCTACCTCGGTATCGCCGATGTGGGTAATGGCCTTGTACATACTACCCCTGTCATCGTTCAAGGGATAGACGGTCGTGCTATCCGTGATCGGGTAGCGGCTTAACAGACCGGAATCCTCGGTGTAGAAAGAATAGTACGTTTGTCCTCTTTGCTGCAACGCTTCCACGATCCGGTCGCAAAAACGGGTCTGATGATAATTACGTACCTCGCTTAACGTAACGAAATCGGCGTTACTTCTTACGATCTCGTCAGCGATAGCGTCAAAGCCTCCTTTTACGACAGCGCCTTCCTGCCAGATGTTGAATTGAAGAACCTTGAAAGTCTTCTCTTGCTGGCAAGAGCTGAGGCCCAGCGCGATCAACAAGAGTAAGTAGATAAAACTAGTTTTTTTCATGTGTGAAATATTTTGTTAGATGTTTTGTCGTAGCCATTCCTCGGCGGCGGCCAAGGTTTCCGGCTTGCCGATATCCAATAGTTTTAGGTTATCCGCCATATAAGCCCTGATATCGGTTTTGGCGCAAATAGCCAGATAGAAGTTAATGATAGAGAACTTTCCGGTCCATTCTTCCATCAGCTCCAATATCTTGGGCGAGAGTACGTGGATTCCGCTAAAGGCGTACTCGTTGTGTTGATCCGGGTCAAAATAGGGATAGTAAGATTTTACCTCGCCGGTCTCATGATTACGCCAACCACACAGTCTATTCTCCTTATTAAATAATAGATAACGTGAGGTATTGCGCTGGCTGACGAGTAAGGTAGCCAACGGGTTCGTTTGTACATGGGTATCGTATAGTTTCTTGAGATCCACGTTCGATAAGATATCGACATTATGTATCAAGAAAGGCTCGTTCCCGCATAAAAGAGAAGTGGCCTTCTTGATTCCTCCTCCCGTGTCCAGCAGATAATCGCTCTCGTCCGAGATTTCGATCCGGACACCGAAGTTGTTGTTCGCCTCCAGAAAATCCACGATCTGGTTGCCTAAATGGTGGATATTGATCACGATCTGGTCGAAACCGGAGGATTTCAGTTTCAGTATGACGTGTTCTAGCATCGGTTTGCCCCCGATAGGTATAAGCGCTTTTGGCGTGTGATCGGTTAACGGCTTCAGTCTGGAACCAGTACCGGCCGCGAAAATCATAGCTTTCATAATGTAGGGTTAAAGAGTTGTTCTATATTTTGTTCTCTATGTACTAAATGTACTTTTACTCCGAACTTGGTGTTAAGATGTTCCGCCAGATGTTGTGCGGAATAGACCGAACGGTGCTGTCCTCCCGTACATCCGAAACAAATCATCAAATTGGTGAATCCACGATCCATATATCGTTTTACCGAGGCGTCTACGATATGGTAGACATGCTCGAGGAAGTTCGTGATCTCCCCGTCATCCTCCAAGAACTGGATCACTGGCTCATCCAAACCGGTGAAATGGTTGTAACGCTCGTATTTACCGGGGTTATTTATCGCACGGCAATCGAATACGAATCCACCTCCGTTCCCGCTAGGGTCGTTCGGGATTCCTTTTTTATAAGCGAAGCTCATGACCTTTACTTCCAGCATATGTTTCTGGATATCATCCGTGAATTGTTTCAACCCGGTAAGCTCACGAAGGACGGAGCATAAATAGGGATATTCCGGATAGTCATTCTTCAATAACTGCCGCAGGTTCTCGATCGCGAACGGGACGCTTTGGATGAAATGAGGCTTTTTCTCGAAATACCCTCGGAAACCATAAGCCCCCAATACCTGCAAGGTCCTAAACAGGACGAAATGGCGCAGCTGGCTATGGAAGTAAGCCTCGTCTACCGGGATATATTTACGTAGGGCCGTGATATAATCCGATAGTAATTCATTCCTCAGATCCTCCGGATATTTCGCTTTCGCCTGCCAAAGGAAGGAAGCCACGTCGTAATAAACCGGGCCTTTTCGTCCACCTTGAAAATCAATAAACCAAGGCTCTCCATCCTTTACCATAACATTGCGTGACTGGAAATCACGGTATAGGAACGTAGCGGAGGAACTGCGTAACAATACGTCGCTCATCTTCAAGAAATCATCTTCCAGACGGTTTTCTTGAAACTCCATCCCGGTAGCCTTTAAGAAACAGTACTTGAAATAATTTAAGTCCCAAAGGATAGACCGTTGGTTGAACTCGGCTTGCGGATGGCAATACGAGAAATCGAAACCGTCGGACCCCAAGAACTGGATGTCGGGGAGTTTGGTGATCGTCTTGTGTAATAAACGGCGTTCCTCCTCGTCGAATACACTGCTTTTACGGCCTTTCTCGATGGCGTTGAAAAGAAGCGTATCTCCTAAATCCTCTTGGATATAAAATGAATGGTCGTCCGAGCTGGCATATACTTGCGGTACGGGTAAGCCCTTCCCCCGGAAATGTTTTGCCATATAGATAAAAGCCTCGTTCTCCTCAATAGAAGTGCCACTAACTCCAATCAACGTCTCAGGACCTTTTATCCTGAAATACCGGCGGTTAGAGCCGGATGACGGTAACTCCGTTATTTCCTCTGCCGGTGATCCGGTATATGATTGGTATAGCTTCCTAAGTTCTTCTGTTATCATACTTATCGATTTACGGCACTAAGATACCGTTTTTTAATTGAAAATTAAGAATTGAAAATTGAAAATTGGGACTTCGTCGGAAATAAGAAAGGGGAATAGCCTCTCAAAGCCTATCCCCCTCGCTTATATGATCATCAATCTCTCCTCTCTAACTAATTTTCAATTCTCAATTCTCAATTTTCAATTACCTAGAGTATTCCTTGTGCCATCATAGCCTTAGCGACCTTCATGAAACCGGCTACGTTGGCGCCTTTCACGTAGTTTACGTAACCATCCTCTTGCTTTCCGTATTTTACGCATTGCTCGTGGATGTTTTCCATGATGCTCTGAAGTTTCTGGTCTACTTCCTCGCTGCTCCAGCTTAACTTCTGTGCGTTCTGAGTCATCTCAAGACCGGAAACGGATACACCACCTGCGTTAGCGGCCTTACCCGGAGCGTAAAGGATCTTGGCCTCAAGGAATGCGTCGATAGCTTCTGGTGTAGAAGGCATGTTAGCACCCTCGGATACGGCGAAGCAACCGTTAGCCAATAAAGTCTTGGCATCGTCGCCGTTCAACTCATTCTGGGTTGCGCTCGGCATAGCGATGTCGCATTTCTCTCCCCAAGGACGAGCGCCTTGTACATATTTGCATCCGTATTGCTCCGCGTATTCACGGATACGGCCACGATACAAGTTCTTCAACTCCATGATATAATCCAGTTTCTCACGGTCGATACCATCCGGATCATAGATATAACCGTCGGAATCAGACATCGTGACAACTTTCGCTCCAAGACTGATTAATTTCTCTACCGTATATTGAGCCACGTTTCCGGAACCTGATACACAAACTACCTTGTCTTTGATATCAATGTTGCGGGTTTTCAGCATCTGCAACAAGAAATATACGTTTCCGTAACCTGTAGCTTCCGGACGGATCAAGGAACCTCCGAACTCGATACCCTTACCCGTGAATGTACCCGTATTCTCACGAGCCAATTTCTTGTACATTCCATACATATAAGCCACCTCACGTCCGCCTACACCGATATCGCCGGCGGGAACATCCGTGTCCGGACCGATATGGCGCCATAACTCAAGGATGAAGGCTTGGCAGAAACGCATGATCTCAGCGTTTGACTTTCCTCTCGGGCTAAAGTCGGAACCTCCTTTACCACCACCCATCGGCAATGTAGTCAGTGAATTTTTAAACGTTTGCTCAAAAGCCAAGAACTTAAGGATCGATTGGTTTACGGAAGCGTGGAAACGGATACCGCCTTTGTACGGGCCGATAGCGTTGTTGTGCTGGATACGGTAACCCATGTTCGTCTGGATTTGTCCCTTATCGTCCATCCAAGTTACACGGAAAGAGAAAATGCGATCGGGGATACAAAGGCGCTCGATCAAGTTGCTTTTCTCAAATTCCGGATGCTCGTTGTAAGCTTCCTCGATAGTCCCTAAAACCTCTGATACTGCTTGATGATATTCCGGTTCGTTCGGAAATCTTCTTTTCAAGTTGTCTAAAACTTCACTTGCCTTCATGACTGAATTTTATATTTAGAATGTTATACCATTTTGTTATCCGTACGCCGTTTGTTTAACGACGTGGCAAAGGTAAGCTAATTTTTGACACTAGCAAATAATTGAAAGAGAAAATGCGTAAAAAATATCATTTAGATATATTAAGTTTGAAAAAACGACGAAATGTTATTCATCTCTATGCTTGAAATTCTTATAGATCGGAACGAACACAATGATAGCGGAGGCTACAAGGGCAAATATGACGTCGAAATTGATCGTTTCGCTGTATACAAGCAGCATGTAGCATAAGACACCCCATAGTAAGGTGATACATACGGCTTGACTATTTGTTATCTTTCTGCGTGCCATTGATTACATTTGTTTAGTTTGAGGAAATAAGCGATCCGAAGTAAATCACCAAAGCCAAAAAGACAGCTATGATGACGAATAGGATCATGATTTGTTTCTCTAAGGGATATTTTCGTAGAAAAGGGATATGACGTGCGAATCCGGCGACTTGTTCTACCGGTTCCGCTTGCTCGTCTTCCCGGGGCAGGTCGTAACCGCCTTCCTCCATGATCTTCATGGCTCGGGGAACGTCGCTTTCCAGAATCTCCACCCGTGCGCCGCCTACGTCTACGTAACCGGCCATGATCTGGCTGCTTAACTCATTGCGGAGATAACATTCTATCCCTTCCGACCTCAACAGGGCCATCAGCGGTTGGGCATCCGCCGGATAGGTGAACCGGGCTATTTCTACGATCTTGTCCATAGTATTTGTTTTTCTGCAAATGTAAGTAGACAATCACGAATTAACCGTGTTTTTTATTGTAATTTACTTTTTTTATACGTGAAAATATGAAACAGTATGATTTAGCGGAGGGTATGCGGATGTATATAGCCCGATTGAGAGAGCAAGGACGTTATTCGTCCGCCAAGAGTTATCAAGATGCCTTGAATTCATTCCTGCGTTTTTGTGGGCAGGAGGTGATTCCTTATACCCGTATCGACCGGGAAATGCTTTTGAGGTATCAAGACTATTTGCGGGACCGGGAATGCTCGTGGAATACGGTGTCTACCTATATGCGTAGGATTCGCCGTGTGTATGGGTTGGCGATGGAGAATGGGGAGGCTCCTTTTTCCCGTTATTTGTTCAAGGGGATTTTCATGGGAGTGAAAAGCAAACAGAAGAAGGCGTTGCCTACGGAATCCTTGCGTTTGTTGATGACCGCTCCGTTGGATGATTCGGGGCTGCGGAAAACACAGCGGGCATTGTGTTTGATGTTCTTGTTTTGCGGTATGGCGTTTGTCGATTTCGCTCATTTGAAAAAGAGTGATATCCGGAATGGTGTCTTGAGGTATAACCGCCAGAAGACGGGTACGCCGATGTTGGTCGAGATACAGCCTGTGGCCAAGGAGTTGTTGGCTGCGTTAATGACCGGCACGCTTCGGGATTCTCCTTATCTATTCACTTTCTTGAGTGGGACGAAAACGGGTGAAGAGGCCTTCCGGGAATATACCTCTGCCTTGGCTGATTTCAACAGTTCCTTGAAGGAACTGGCAAATGCCTGTGGTGTGACGGAAATGGTTACCTCGTACTCAATCCGTCACTCTTTCGCCACGACCTTGAAGGAACAGGGTGTACCGATCGAGATGATCAGCGAATTGCTGGGACACCAATCGATCAAGACGACGCAAATCTATTTGAAGAGCTTCTCTTTGGATAAGATGTCTGCGGTGAACAAGGCTTGCTTCGAGAGCATATATAATAATGTATCAAAGGTGGGGTAGGCGATCGGCTACTTGGGAAGTAGCGTAATCTTCCACGCCGCAAATTTAGTAAAAAACACCGAATAACAAACAATTTTTAGGCTTTGTGTAGGCTTTGTTTGTTTTCTGAATTTATCTTTCCTCGATTTTTCGTTTCTATTCGTGGTGTATGGGCACGACAATGGAGACGAAACGACCTCATATTTCCTGCATCATCACGTCTCCCAAAAAAATCGTACGAACATCGTGTAGAGACGGGGCGTGCCCCGTCTCATCCCCTCAAATGGGTATTTTAAATTACTGCCAGACGGTGGGAGACGGAGCACGCTCCGTCTCTACAACTGGGTAATAATCATTTCCTATCTTTTACGCTACTTCCCAAGTAGCCGATCTTCCACGTCCCGATAGAAGAGATATTGACATGGTTTCTATTGCTTTGAAATTTTCGGGAATAGAAAAGAGTATTTGATTTAAGTATTAGATTATCAGCATATTAATAAAATATGCTGATATGGCATTGAAGTATCTATGGGTCATGATCTTCCCCCTTTACCATTGCGTGATGTCCACACCGTAAGATGGTATGTATTATCTCTTCCCGCTTGTCACAAAGGTCCAGCCAAGGGTTTGGAGAAGGAGTTAGATCGCAGGGTGCGTTTGGGCGAGCCTACGTTCGATTTTTTCGCCCCCTCTTTCGTGGAGATGCATCGCCGTGAGGGGCGTTTGGTGGAGACTCACCGTCCGTTGCTCTACAATTATGTGTTTATCCGCTCTTCTGTGTATGAGATCTTTCGTTTGAAACGAGATTTTCCCTTGTATAATTTCCTGCCTAGCGTGGATGGCCGTGGCTCATATCCTTTTGTCTCCGATCGTGAGATGGAAAACTTGCGTTGGGTGGCCCGTTCTTACTCGGATGAGCTTCCGGTGTATGTGCCGGAAGCGGGTTATTTGCGTAAAGGTGACCGGATACGCATCACGGATGGTCGTTTCAAAGGTGTTGAGGCAAGTGTAGTAATACAGCCCGGTGTTGGCGAGCGGGAAGTAATGGTATGCGTGGACAACTGGATGTGGGTTCCTTTATTGCGTGTTCAGCCGGGCGAGTATGAGGTGATCAGCTTGGCCGAGGAAGGCAAGCATGTATATACCCGTTTGGACAATTCCCGGATACAAAATGGTCTTCATGAGGCGTTGGGCCGTCATTGGGGGGATGGTGGCGTTACGGCTATAGATCGTGAGCTGGCGACTGAGACCTTGCGTGCCTATGGAGAGTTACAGCTGGATTCTGCCGTGATGCGGTGCAAACTCTATTCCCTCTTGTTGCCCGCCTATACGATACTAGGGGACGAGGAGCGGCAAAAGTCGTTGATCGGAACGATCGTCTCGTTCTTACCCTTGATCCGTGCGGAGCAGTCGTTGGCATTATTACTACTTACGCTTTATGGTTGTACGGATAGCAGTATCTATTATTATCGTGCGCACGAGTTGATCGATCCGTGGAGCCGGGAATCCTCCCCGAAGAAGAGTAAATTATCCTTGATCCGTCGGTTAGCCGACTACGACCGCTGGCTAAAACACGTGGGAATTGAAAATTAAAAATTCAAAACATGCCTTCTCTTCCTTCTGGCATTCGCTTAGTTACGTTACTAAACGAGCATCTGAGCGAGATCATGGATCGTGAGCGCACGAACCGTACCTCGATCCATTTATATTGTACGGGTCCTTATTGGGTGGCTTTCGAGCGTTCTGCCTATCAGTTGTGTCTCACCTTCCCGGATAGCGAGATCACGCCGCTGCGCCTGTTCGCCTACCCGTTCCCGATCGTGATGGTGTCCGTGACGGATCGCTCGTTGCGTTCGTACGCCCGTAAACATATTTTGAGGCGGGACGAGACGGATTACGTGGTGCTGACCGTCCCCGAATCCTCCTTGACTGACTACCGAAGATGGCATGCCGGTGAGGTGGAGGGCTTGCCCCAGCTTACATGAACCCCAAATTTTATTCATGATGAACCTTTTTTCTAAACTCTCAACGTGGTATTTCTCAAGGAAAGCGTTGCCGTATTGGAGTATTATCCTGCTGGATTGCTTGGTGATCCTGTTTTCAGGCTTGCTGGTATATGCCTTGAATAACGGGATCTTCGCCACGATGGGCATCTTTTGGCACCTGTCGCTCACGTGGGGTGTTTGCCTAGTGCCTTATCTGGTGGGCTTTAGGCTGTTCCGTACGTATTCGGGCATCATTCGTTACTCTTCCTTCGTGGATTTGCAACGGGTGGGCTTCGCCGTGCTGTTCGGTGTGGTTTGCGTGGTGACCTTCCAAGAGTTTACGGATTTTTCGCCTTACTTGGTGTATATCCGTAAACGAGACCTTGTGCTATCCTCCCTGCTGGCGATGAGCTTGATGTGGGCGATGCGTGTGTTCGTGAAGTATTTCTACGTGACGACCTTTCGCCAGTCGAAGGCGGAGCGTGCCTTTATCTTCGGCGTGAAGCAGGGCGGTATCAGTTTGGCGAAGAGCATCCAGAACCAAGATCCCGCACAGTACGTGTTGGCAGGCTTCGTCTCGGAGGCCGGGAACATGCAGAATCGTATATTGATGGGAGTGCGTGTGTACCCTTTCGATGAGGAGCTGATCGATGCGATGCGCCGGGAGCGGGCGACGATCCTTTTCGTCTCCCCCTTGAAGAGCGACTCCATTCGGGAACAGCCGGATATGGTGGCCCGTTTGGCGGAGGCGGGGATCAAGATCTACGTGACCCCGGCGGCGCAAGAATGGGATGGCAGGAGCGATTTGACGCATACACAACTCCGGAAGGTTGAGATCGAGGATCTGCTTCCCCGGGAAAAGATAGAGATAGACATGGAGGCGGTGGGCCGCTTGCTTCGTGGTCAACGCATCCTGATAACGGGAGCCGCCGGCAGCATCGGTGGCGAGATGGTGCGCCAGATCGCCTCGTTCGCTCCGGATCGCTTGATCTTGGTAGATCAGGCGGAAACTCCCTTGCACGACATCCGCTTGATGATGGCGAGGGATTGGCGGGATATCAACGCCTATACCTTGGTGGCGGACATCGCTAACAAGTCTCGCATGGAGGAGATCTTCTCGGAGCATCGCCCCGCCTATGTATTCCATGCGGCGGCCTATAAGCACGTTCCGATGATGGAGGATAATCCTTGTGAGAGTGTGGGTAACAACGTGGACGGTACCCGTGTGATCGCCGACTTGGCCGTGAAGTATGGCACGAGGAAGTTCGTGATGATCTCCACGGACAAGGCGGTGAATCCTACGAATGTGATGGGTTGCTCGAAGCGCATCTGCGAGATTTACGTGCAGAGCCTCGACAAGGCGATCAAGGAGGGCCATGTGGAAGGCGTGACGCAGTTCGTTACGACCCGCTTCGGCAACGTGCTGGGTTCTAACGGTTCCGTGATCCCATTGTTCCGTGAACAGATTGCCAAGGGCGGTCCCGTGACAGTGACGCATCCGGATATCATCCGTTTCTTCATGCTGATCCCGGAGGCCTGCCGGTTGGTATTGGAGGCGGGTACGATGGGTAACGGTGGGGAGATCTTCGTCTTCGACATGGGCAAGCCCGTGCGTATCATCGACTTGGCGAAACGTATGATTCAGCTTTCGGGCGCCAAGAACGTAGAGGTCCGGTTTACGGGTCTTCGTGCCGGCGAGAAGCTGTACGAGGAGGTACTGAACGACGAGGAGATCACGCTGCCTACCTTCCATCCGAAGATCAAGATCGCCAAGGTACGGGAGTACGATTATGATACGGTTTGCCAAGATATAGATGAACTCGTCGGGCTAGGCCGCTCGAGGGACGATATGGCCATTGTAGGCAAGATGAAGGCGATCGTCCCCGAGTTCAAGAGCCGGCACTCCAAGTACGAGGTCTTGGATAAGGCGCTAGAAAGCGCAAGCACTGATGCCTAAGGCCCCGGCGATGGTGGTGGCTATGGCGATGACTACTTTGATGATTACGCTCCAAACGTTGGTTTTCTTCTTTTCACTCATTTAAATTTGTTTTATAAGGTTGATAATACGAAGTCTGTATCAATGAGCACGCCGAAGCGTGCCCCATTATATCTCATCCGGGCTCTCGGAGTCCGAGGAGCCGTTCTTACCGGAGATATCCACTGTTGTCTTACCGGCCTTCTGGGCCTTGATGACGGCGGCTTGGGCGGCCCGGGTGGGGACGAGGTTGAACTTGAGGCCTTGGAAGATGACTTGAAGTTCCTCGCCGGGGACGAACTGGATGTTCACCCCCTTGATATAGTCGGAGGTGAACAGGTCGGCACTCGGCGCTCCCCCGGAATTGATCTGGAGGCGGAAGGCGCCCAGATCGCCGAAATCCACCTGCTTGCCAGCTTTCAGACCTTCCAGCATGCACTCGGTGGTGGCGATGAGCACGGCCGAAACGTCAGCTTGGTGCACCGTGCATTTACTCGCTATCAGGGTAGATAGCTCTTTTAAGTTGAGCTCGCCGTTGGTTTGCGCCTTGGCGTAGGCTTTCTTGGGTTCCTCTTTTTTCAACGGGTTGCCCATCATGGCAATGGAATAGTTTAATGACATAATCGTAAGATATTTTAAGTGATACATAAAGAACTTGGGGGATGATGAGTTGAGTCCTCACGCTTGATGACTTGGCTTTTCGTGCTCCTTGATTTAAGTCTTCGGTTTGAAAGACTTAAGTCAATTAGGCGACTTTTCTTTATCGATAACCTGACAGCGAAGGTTGCCGGGTACGTAAGAGATATGGATCCATCGGGCGCCGGGCTCTAGAATGAGCTGAGTGAACTCGAGTCCGCACAGCTCGTGCGTCTCTTGTATCAGTCGGAACAAGAGGCGATGATCATCTGGAGAGCCGGCTATCAGGTCGGCGGCGCAACCGAGGAGGTGGTGACTGTGCTTGGCTCCCCCGATAAGGATGTTCAATTCGGGGCAGCGATAGCCGCTACTGATGACGATGGGGCTGCCCCAGACCCGCCGTAGCGGGTCTAGTAGCATTTCCACTAGGATCGTGATCATCCTCCGGGCCACTGGGGTGAGGCTGTTGTCGATCCCGTCTCGCCGGGCCGTGGCGGAGTCTTCAAACTCTTGATAATTAAAGTAGCGCATAGGGGACAAGGTTGATGTTTTTGTTTCTGTAGCAAAGATACGATAGGCGGAAAGCCCGGATATACCATTTGTTTCCACCTATTCGCTCTAGGAGAAGAATTTTAGGGTTCCCCTAAAAAATCATAGAATATCTGTACTTGCTTCGGCGTGATGGAGCGGTCTTTCGAGTGATAACCATGACGGATAAGGGCCTCTTTCAGTCCTTTCACGTCACGGATATATCGGTTCAACTTATGCAAAGCGTTCGAAGGGGTGCCTGTCAGGCAATATTGACGGGCGAGATCTATTTTTTTCATCTGTATTGAATTTTAAAATGACTATAGGAGAGTTTCAAGTTTCAAGGTTTCATGAACCCTCTTTCCTCACACACACGTACGTACATTATAAGGGTTTCAAGTAAATCCCTTTATGCTCGCCATGCAGGAGGGCTCCGGAGTCGCATAGTCGGCGTAGCCATGTCTTGGCGGTGTTCTTGGGGATGTTGGCATGCTCGGCGGCCTCCATCCATTGGACGGTGGTGAACTCGTCCGGCATGGAGCTGAGCAGACTGTCCTTTTCCGAGAGGCCTCGGCTGGTGATCTCGCCGGTAGGCAGGAATGAGAGGATATGGGTGGCGTGGAGGTAGAGCGGCTCCGCCATTGTCAGAAGGGCGGCGAAGTCATCGTCGGTGATATGGAGTTCCCAGCCTCCGATGATCTTGTCCTTTAGGTTGTCGCTGTTGATGCCTTGGGCCGGCAGCAGTAATTCCGGTTGTTCCAAGGCACGAAGCATGGCTACCACCTCCATGAAACGTACGAGGTTGATGGCGAGGCGTACCACGGAACTGTTCATCTCCTGCCCGTTGGATTGCCGGGCACGCAGGAAAAGACGTACGAAGCTGTCGTTGAAAGCGGCTTGTTGCCGCTCGTCGAGGCGCAAGGTAATGGTACCCCGGCACTTGAGCTGATCGATCGTGGCCTTCCACTCGTAGCCCATCCGGTGGAATTCCTTCTCGGCGTCTACCTCGTCGACGGAGAATTGGTCGATCCATTCCCGGATCTGCGATTTGTAGTAGAAGACCTCACGGCTGAAGAGCCCGTTCTCGCCCGAGGGGATAAGCGGCGCTACCTGTCCGGGCGTACCCGAGAGCACCATTGAGAGGAAGGTGGAGTCGCATTCCCGGTATTCGTTATCGGTCCGTCGGTTGAACGAGAGCCCGGCATGGTCGAAAGCGTTACGGAGCGTATCGCTCCAATGCCCGTAATCACCCCCGATAGCGGTGGTGATGGTATCCGCCTCGGTCTCGAAAATGATACCGGTGCCGTCCGAATCGATGATATTTTGCAAGATACCCGTCCCGGTATTGTTGCCGGAGATGATAAACATACTGTTTTTAGGCATCTGGGGCATCTCCATCTTGGCTTTCTCCTTGCCTAAGGCATGATAGGCCGCCAAATCTTGGCGGTACTGTTTCATCGCTAGGTCCACTTGTTGGCGGATCTCCCGGTGGATAGGCTCGATAAACTTACGCAGCCACGCCATGATGCCCTTACCCGATGCGGGCGGAGCGATCACGAAGAGCTGGATACAGGGATAGATCCAATGCATCCCATAGAGGCAACGCACCGTCTTGCCCAAGGTGGCGCCTAGGGCGGTGAGAGCCGTGAGCAAAAGGATATCCCGCTGCTCGGCATTATCGGCGAAACCGAGGATGTCCCGTAGCAACGAGGGCCATGGATAGCCGGGTACCAGCCGTGGCAGGGAGGTGTAAGGCTCGCTGCCGATGTGGAGTGGGGCGTCGTTTGCCTCGGTTTCCCGATCGCTGGTCTCGTGGGCTTGATCTACCGTATCGGCTGTATTATATGTACTCACACGTGTGTGTGAGGAAAAGGGTTTCGTGAAACCTTGAAACTTGAAACCTATTTCCACGCCCGCCAGCTTGGCC
This sequence comes from Parabacteroides sp. KHUB-02, assembly GCF_056640955.1. Classification (NCBI taxonomy): domain Bacteria; kingdom Pseudomonadati; phylum Bacteroidota; class Bacteroidia; order Bacteroidales; family Tannerellaceae; genus Parabacteroides; species Parabacteroides sp. KHUB-02. The sequence goes on from NZ_JBWQEV010000001.1 coordinate 4,829,955, forward strand.
AAGTGGAAAGCGGTGCCCAGATGGACATTCTGGTTTCCGGTGCGCAAGGCACTGGAGAAAAGCTTGTTGGCGTGTAGGGCGTTGAACTTGGGCGATGGCTCGCAGAGACTGATGAAGTCGCTACGTCCTGCCTCCCCGCAATCGGTGGCGATGGCGAAAGCCAATTGTACATACTCGGCGTAGGTGGGGGCGATGTCGGCATGGGCCGCCCGTACCGCTTCTACTAGTTTGGAAAGATCGTTGTTCATGGTATGAATATTTTAGCGTTAGAATCGTGAGACAAGAAACAGCAACGGGCGATATCCTTGCCACAGGTATCCACCTCACCCTTGAAGGTGTCGGCATACAGGAGCTGTATGTAACTCATGGCCCATCGAACGGTCTCGTCTCCGGGTATGAAAAGTTTCACTCCGAGTCCTCCGGGGCTGACAAAGGCGAGGCGGGTCCCGAGATAGGGGTCCTCGAAGAGGTGGTTCCGGAGCTGTTCGGCCTCTTCGAGAGAGGCGAGATGGTCGATATCGACCACTACCAACCCCGAGGCGGAGATGAGAGCGTCGCTCTTACGACGGGAAAAAATGCCGTGGGGCGTTACGAACGGCAGTTGTCGCTGTTTGAGTTGGCGGTATTCCGCTATCCGGCCTTCCCGGATGAAGGCGCGTAATTCGTTGGTAACCGTTTCGAGAGATTTATCCTCGGTGATCCATCGGTACACTTCCCGTAGTGTACAGTTCCCGGTAGGAAGCGTGTTGGTGATGGGAGGAAGGAAGTAAGACATTTGTTGGTCCATATCAATAGGATTTCAGATTAATTTTCTAAAGCTATTGCTAATAATTGATTCTGCGTTTCAGCCTATAGGCTGAAATATCGAATGATTGTTTAATGAAAATTAGCATAGTATGAAGGAAAATTTAGATTTGAACCAGATTTTATTTGATGAGTTAGTGGAATTTCCACGTAAGCGGTTAGGAATCTCCATCCGTGAGTTTTGTGCGGAGGCCCACGTAGGCACCGCCACCTACAGCAAAGCGAAAAAAAAAGAGTATCAATCCCCAGAGTCTGACCCGCTTGGTACAAGAACTATGCGTAGAGATGGATGAACCGGAGTTCATGGGGTATGGGGCCGGGGCGCTCAAGGAGGTGTATAGGGCGATGAGGCGTGGAATGGAAAAATAGAGGGTTGAAAATTGATCGTTTAGGGAAATAACGTTATATTTGTCTTGACGAACCAATAAACAGAGACGAAGATGGAAGGGCGGCGATTATATCCGATAGGAATACAGACATTCTCCAAATTGAGAGAGGGGAATTATGTGTATGTAGATAAGACGGAATTGGTCTACCGAATGACACACGGTGCGTCTGGTTATATATTCTTGAGCCGTCCCCGCCGCTTCGGGAAGTCGTTGCTTACTTCTACGCTCCATAGTTATTTCGAGGGGCGAAAGGAATTGTTCGAGGGTTTGGCTATCGAGTGTCTGGAGAAGGAGTGGACAAGCTATCCGGTGCTTCATTTCGACATGAGCACGGCGAAGCATATGGACAAGGATCGGCTTCTGAGTGAGCTGGAGAGGAAATTGTATGGTTACGAGCAGATATACGGACGTGATGAGAGCGCTATTTATACGAACCAACGTCTGGAAAGTCTCATCCAACGTGCCTACGCCCAGACCGGTCAAAAGGTGGTTGTCTTGATCGACGAGTACGACGCTCCCTTGCTGGACGTGGTGCATGAGGAGAAGGAGCTGCCGAAGCTTCGCGACGTGATGCGTAACTTCTATAGTCCGCTGAAAGCCTGCGATCCTTATTTGCGTTTCGTATTCTTGACAGGTATCACGAAGTTCTCTCAATTGAGCATCTTCAGCGAGTTGAACAATATCAAGAATATCAGCATGCTCCCGGAGTACGCCTCGCTCTGTGGCATCACGGAGGAGGAAATGCGTGAGCAGATGGGCGAGGATATCGGTCGTTTGGCCGACAACCTCGGCGTTACTCCGGAGGGTGCCTTGGGTGCCTTGAAATCGAATTATGACGGTTACCATTTCACGTGGCCCTCGCCCGATATATACAATCCGTTCAGCCTGTTGAACGCCTTGACCGACAGTAAACTAAATTCCTATTGGTTCGGTAGCGGTACGCCCACCTATTTGATCGAGATGCTGAACAAGTATCACGTGAAACCCCAGCAAATAGGCGCACGCAAGGTTTTGGCAGAGTCGTTTGACGCACCCACGGAACGGATGGTCGATATTACGCCATTGCTCTATCAGAGTGGTTACATCACGATAAAGGATTATTCCTCGCTCACGAATTTGTACACGCTCGACATCCCAAACAAGGAGGTACGTATGGGATTGATGAAGAGTTTATTGCCCAATTATTTGCATCAATACACAGCGGATGGACTTACTACAGTAGCCCTTCTTTTCGAGGCGATCTCTGGAGAGCGGATGGACGATGCCCTGCGTCTGTTGCAGACCTTCCTGTCCACCATCCCCCAATGTGACAATACGGATTACGAGGGCCATTATCAGTCCTTGCTTTACACGATCTTCAGCCTGCTAGGAATGTATGTGGACGTGGAAGTCCGTACCCCGAAAGGCCGTGTGGATATGGTGATGCGCACACCGACAACACTCTATGTCGTGGAATTGAAGTTAAACAGGACTGCGGATATAGCCCTTGAGCAAATCAATTTGCGCAATTACCCGGAGCGCTTCGCTCTTTGTGGGTTGCCGATCGTAAAGGTTGGGATTAATTTTGATAGTGAGCGGCATACGTTGGGGGATTGGGTTATCGAATAAAGAACCTAAACGAAATTTTTTTACCAAACTCAGTTAGGACACTTCAAAAGTGTCCTAATTAAGAAGTATATCCTAATTTGAACACTTACTTCCTGTCCCTCCCGATATAAAACAAATGACTTAACTGTGAATCCTGTTGTATCTTCCCCGAAAAAAGTCTTCCAGTCTAGTACAAATACTAAGTTTTGGGATAAACAGGCCGGAGTTTGGGAGGAGTAGGTTGATAAATACTTCATCTTTTTTGAAAATTAAAAAGATGAGAAATGTTTGGTGCTAACGAAAAAATAATCAAATGAATAGAGAAATCAAGATAGCCGTAGCCGGAACCGGTTATGTAGGACTAAGTATTGCCACTTTGTTGGCACAACATCATCAGGTAATAGCAGTGGATGTCATTCCAGAAAAGGTAGAGATGCTTAACCGTAAGCAATCTCCCATACAGGATGAATACATAGAAAAATACTTGGCAGAGAAGGAGCTGAATCTTACGGCAACGTTAGATGGAGCCTCCGCATACCGGGAGGCAAACTTCATTGTCATCGCAGCTCCTACGAACTACGATCCGGTGAAGAATTACTTTGATACGCATCATATAGAGGATGTGATAGACTTAGTGCTAAGTGTTAATCCGGAGGCCATAATGGTCATTAAATCGACTATTCCTGTGGGCTATTGTCGGAACCTTTACTTGAAATATGCCAATAGGGGAGTTCAGAAATTGAACTTGCTATTTTCGCCCGAGTTCTTGCGTGAGAGCAAGGCGTTATACGACAACTTATATCCAAGCCGTATCATCGTGGGAACGCCGAAGCTTATAGCTGATAATCAATTCAACGATGAGAACGAGGCGATAAGCAAAATTGCTGATATTCCGGCATTGGAAGAGGCGGCTCGAACATTTGCGGCCTTGTTGCAAGAAGGAGCCATCAAGCAGGATATACCTACCCTGTTCATGGGAATGAAAGAGGCAGAGGCTGTGAAATTATTCGCTAATACTTATCTAGCTTTGCGAGTAAGCTATTTCAACGAGTTGGATACCTATGCGGAGGTGAAGGGATTGGATTCGCAAGCGATCATTCAAGGTGTAGGTTTGGATCCACGAATCGGTACGCACTATAACAACCCCAGTTTTGGATATGGAGGTTATTGCCTGCCTAAAGATACCAAGCAGCTATTGGCTAATTATCAAGATGTACCTCAGAACATGATGAGTGCCATCGTGGAGAGTAACCGAACTCGTAAGGACTTCATTGCAGATCAGGTATTGCGCAAGGCCGGCTATTACGGTTACAGTGACCGGAACAGTTTCCGGCAGGTAGAGGAGAAGGAGTGTGTGATCGGAGTCTATCGCTTGACGATGAAATCGAATAGTGATAATTTCCGTCAATCCTCTATCCAAGGTGTGATGAAGCGTATCAAGGCGAAAGGGGCGGCAATTATCATCTATGAGCCAACTTTGGAAGATGGAATTTCCTTCTTTGGCAGTATGGTCGTGAATGACTTAGCCCGGTTTAAGGAGATGAGCCACGCTATCATAGCTAATCGTTATAACAATTGTTTGGATGATGTAGCGGGGAAGGTTTATACAAGGGATATTTTTTTCAGGGATTAGCCCGTATTTAATAAGATGATGTTTTTTCAAGACAAACTGAGTAGGAATAAAACCGTATTAGCGAATTTTTCGTACCTAAGTATATTGCAGGTATTTACGATTCTATTTCCCTTGTTGACCTATCCTTATTTGTTGCGTGTTATAGGGTTGGAATTGTATGGTGTGATCGTATTTGCTCAAGCTATTATAAACTATGTCTCGTTGGTGATAAACTTCGGATTCAATATGTCTGGGGCGAGGAAAGTGGCGGTTTATAAGGAGGATAAAGTGCTTTTATCTAGAATTGTATCATCTACTTACTTATGTAAATTGATATTATGGCTTATTTGCCTTGTCGTATATTTATTGATTATAAGTTTAGTTCCGTTTTTCAAGGATTATTATTGGGTCTATGTTCTCTCTTTCTTATTGACATTTAATGAGCTTCTTCTACCCATCTGGTTTTTCCAAGGGATCGAGAAGATGAAGTATATCACTATCGTGAACCTGTCTGCCCGCTTGTTGTTCGTGGTGGCTATATTCTTGTTTGTTCGTGAGCGGGAGGATTATTTGATAGTTCCGTTATTGAATGGTTTTGGAGCTATATTGGCCGGCTGTTTGTCTTTATATATTGTGTTGGGAAAGGAGAGAATAAAATTGTCCGTGATACCTATGCGGGAATTGAGATCGGCTTATCAGGAGAGTTTCCCGTTGTTCGTGTCGAGTTTGTCCACACAGATTTACGTGAATGTAAACAAGTTGGTGATCGGGGCCTTCTTGGGGATGTCTGAGGTCTCCATCTATGATATGGCGGATAAGGTATTGCATTTGATGAAGCTCCCCATCTCCATGATGGCGCAAGCTGTTTTCCCGAAGATTTCCCGAGAACGTAATATCCGTTTCGTGAATCAGGTGATGTTCCTGGTGGCGAAAACTGTGTTGCTGGCTTACATTTGTATGTTTTTCGGTAGCGACTGGATCGTATATCTTTTCACCGGGGAATATAGGGAGGAAGCCTCTACCGTCATGCGGTTGCTGGGTGTATCTGCGATCTTTGTTTCTTTCAATGGCTTTTTGGGAGGCAACCGGCTGGTCCCGATGGGGTATTCGTCTGTCTATATGAAGGTGATGGTAGGTAACTGCTTGTTTTTCTTGGCAGGGACAGGTTTGCTTTTACTTACGAGAAATATAAATATGTACACGGTTACGGTGATGGCTGTGATGGTGGAGGGATTTTGTTTCGTGTCGCTGGTTTATAGGAATTGGCGGTTGGGGTTGTTGAGATTGAAAAGATAAGAAAATGGGAGCGGTAGATTTTTGCTTGGAGAAAAAGGGGGGAATAAATAGATTATTGTCAGAGATGAGCTTGGTGCTTCTGTGTGTTATCATGTTTTACTCCATGCATATTTTTGTGTTTTGGGGTAAGACTTATGTGGTTTACCTGGCGATATCTATTTTTGTTTCAATCCGGATGAGATTTGTTACACATAAGATAAGCAAGTCTGATCTTGTTTCCTGTTTTTTCTGTTTAGTGATGTATTCAGTATTGGATCTCTTTCATTTAGAGAATATTACAAGTTTGTTTTCGTATGCTTTGCGACATGTATTTTTAGTTTGTTTTGTACTTTTGTTGAAAGATACGGAAAAGAAACGGTTGGTTTTGCTTTTTACAAGGATTTTTGTGATAATAGTAGGAATTTCTTTAATATCATTTATTTTATATTTGTTAGGTGTAGAGCTTCCTTATGAAACAATAAGATATGATGGCAATACAAATTATTCTGATTTTAAATGTTATCCTTTCTTGTTAATAGAAAATGAACCTGGAACTATAGTACGTTTTCAGTCTGTATTTTTAGAACCAGGACACTTAGGTATGATATCTGCTTTGTTGCTTTATATAAATGGATATAGCTTGAAACAACCAAGAGTATTTGTTTTACTTTTGTCCATTTTTGCGTCTCTGTCATTAGCAGCTTATGTATTGTTGGTTATTGGGGCTATATTATACTACATAATGAATAGCAAAAGAGTTTTGAAACGTGTTGTTTTATCGTTTGCCTATTTATTATTAATAGTTGTTGTCGGAGTTTCTTACTATATTTATGATCCAAATTCAATATTTTCTCGATTAATAGTAGAACGTTTAGATTATAATGAGGATAAAGGGCTCAGGGGTAATAATCGAACGAGTGCCTCATTTGATTCCTATTATGAACAACAGTTTTATAAAGGAGGGGATTGTTTGTTGGGAGTTGGACCAAAGATATTTAGCCAAAGTTCTTGGGGGGATAATCGAGGACAAGGAGGAAATGCCTCTTATAAAGTTTTTATTGTTAAATATGGACTATTCGGTATCTTTGTTTTGCTGCTATTCTTTTCAGTGTATACATATTATCACAAATCGAAATTGTTATTTGGATTACTTTTGCTTTATATCATATCTTTTTGGCAGCGTCCTTATGCGCTTTGGGAAGTAGAACTGTTTTTGTTTATAGGAGCTGCGATTTTTTTAGATGAAAGTGTGTATAAAAATAAAGGATTTGTATGTGTTGATAGGTATTGATAAAGATTATTATTTGTGTAAGACCTATGTTTAGATTGATATAGTATTTGATGAAAATGTTTTTATATATTTCTATAGTGTGCTTTTATTAAGTTAATATTGTTGTTATGAAATTGTTATTTATTTTACATAGTACTATTATGGGAGGAGCTACGATCTCTTGTTTAAAGTTGGTGCATGGGCTAATTGATAATAATATAGTTCCAATTATAGTGTATCCTAATAGAAATGTTGATAAATGTTTCTTGGATATAGTGAATAAATATGGGATAAAAACATATTCTGTTCCAATATATTCTTCAGTTTATATGCAAACTAGAACATTGAAAGGCTTGTTTGTAAATCTGTTTAAATGCGTATTTTTATTGATTGCAAAAAAATACAGTATTTCAAAAATTGAGAAAATAGTTATGTGTGAAAATCCTGATATTATACATACTAATACGGGAGTTATTCATGAGGGATTGAAAGTTGCGAAGAGATTAAAAATACCTCATGTTTGGCATTTGCGTGAGTATCAAGATAAGGATTTTAACTGGGAGGCTTTTCCTTGTTTTTCTGCATATTGCCAAATGTTGAGAAAATCTTATGTGATAACAATTACAAATGATATAAAGGCACATTTTGGTTTATTAGACTTCCCCTATTCAAGAACTATATACAATGGTGTATTTAAAGCATCGGAAGCAAATTTTATATATCCGAAGGAAAAGTACTTTTTATGTGCCAGTAGGGTTAGTCCTGAAAAAGGACATTTGGATATTATTTGGGCATTTGCTTTGTTTTTAAGGAAACATGTAGATTACAAATTACTCATAGCAGGTTTTGGAAATGAATCTTATATCGCTCAGTGTGTTGATTTAGCAAAGAAATTGGGGTGTGAGAAGAATGTTCTGTTTAGTGGATATGTTGAAGATGTAAGACCCTTGATGGACAATGCGACAGCTTTAGTGGTTGCTTCTTATAATGAAGGATTTGGAAGAATGAGCGCAGAGGCTTGCTTTCGAGGATGTTTACTTATTGGTCGTAATACAGGTGGTACGAAAGAAATTATGGATTCTGTTGGTGGTTTCCCTTTTCTTACTACAGACGATTTGTTAAGGCAAATGTTTGCTGTGGCAGCTTTGGAGAAATCAGAGTATCAAAGGATTGCTTTATTTGTCCAAAAGAAGGCAGTACAATTATATTCTGAGGAGGAATATGTGGAAAATGTTCTTTCCTTTTATAAGGAAATCCTGTGTGAGTGAGAATAGAATGGTTGGTTGTAAAATAAATTTTCGTGTTGTATTTTGATTTTATAGGAAATAGGCATGATTGAAAATATTAGAAAAATAGTTGTGTTGTTGTTTGTTTATATAGGACAATTCGTTTCTTATATTTGTATGTATGATCTTGTTTATCGTGTCTTTAATTTTTTTATAAAATGTTTTTATACAGGGATAATGAAGAGATTCTTTAAATCATTTGGATCAGGAAGTCTTATTAATTCTAAATTTCGTTATTTGAAAGGTCTTAAATATATCTCTATTGGTAAGAATACAGTACTAGAAGGTAATATAGAACTTACTGCATACGATTCTTATCGAAATCAAAAAATCTTTCAACCTTCTATTATAATAGGTGATAATTGCCATATTGGAATGAATGCTAAAATTACGGCTATTCATTCTGTTGTGATTGGGAATGGAGTACTTACTGGACGTAATGTGTTGATCACAGATAATGCACATGGTGAGTCTGTTGCAAGTTATATTCCTCCTGGAGATAGATGTCTTGTAAGTAAAGGAAGCACCGTGATTGAGGATAATGTATGGTTAGGTGATAATGTCTCAATTCTTCCTGGAGTGCATGTAGGTAAAGGTTGTATTGTTGGAACAAATTCAGTCGTGACAAAAAATGTACCTCCTTATTGTGTGGTTGGAGGGATACCTGCAAAAGTATTAAAAAATATGAAATAAAAATTAGAAGATAGAGCTGAATACTTGATAAAGTATCTTGAATATAAGATATGTATGTTGTTTTATAAATAATTAGTAATGTTTAATTGTGATGTCTGATAAAGTAAAAGTTATAGCATTCTACTTGCCTCAATTTCATCCGATACCAGAGAATGATAAATGGTGGGGAAAAGGGTTCACGGAGTGGACTAGTGTGGGAAAAGCAAAAAAATACTTTTGGGGTCATTATCAACCTCATGTTCCAGCTGATTTGGGTTATTATGATTTACGGCTTCCACAAGTTCGGGAAGAACAAGCTGTTTTGGCAAGAGAAGCAGGAGTGTCTGCCTTTTGTTATTGGCATTATTGGTTTGGTAATGGTAAACAGCTTTTAGAAGAGCCTTTGAAAGAGGTAATTAGATTGGGAAAGCCTAATTTTCCTTTTTGCTTGGGTTGGGCTAATCACTCTTGGATAAATAAGTCATGGAATAGTGAAAAACAAATGGCTATGTCTAAAGAATTGATAAGGCAAGAATATCCAGGGCCTGAAGATATAGATAATCATTTTTATACGATGTTACCAGCCTTCAAAGATAAAAGATATTTTAAATTGCATGGTAAATTGCTTTTTTTGATTTATTCTCCTATGGATATACCCGATTTTAGCTATTTTAAAGAACGCTGGAATATGCTTGCTAAAGATAATGGACTTTCTGGATTTTATTTTATAGCAAACTCAGAAGATATAACAGATTTGAACAAGGAAGAATTAAAAAAATATGATGCTATATCCTTGTGTAGACTATATGCTCCGTGGAAGATTGAGTATGGAAAGATAAAATTATATTGGATGTACTTTCGTAAAGTAATTTCTCTCATATTAGGTTATTCATTAAATGTTGTTTCTTATAATAAAGCTATAAATTTGATAGATTCTTCTTTTTATGAGAATGAAAAAGTCTATCCTAATATTATTCCCGCATGGGATAATTCTCCACGTCGAGGGCCTGTCGCTTATATTTATAAGGAATCAACACCTTCTTTATTTAAAAAACATGTAAGTATGATATTAAATAGAATTAGAAATAAATCTGATGAGGATAAAGTTGTCTTTCTTAAATCGTGGAACGAATGGGCAGAAGGTAATTATATTGAACCTGATTTGAAGTGGGGTAAAAAATATATTAATGCTTTAAAAGAAGCTATAGATGAATTTTAATTTTAGAGAGGATATTGGTTTGTCAACAGATAACAATTAGAACTTATGGATGAATTTCAAGGATATAGGAATTTTATACTCTCTAATGGTGTCACCGTACGTCAATTGCAGTTAAAGCTTTTGGAAATCTTCTTGTATTTCAAAAAAATATGCGAGGAGAATAATCTTACATACTGGTGTGGTGGTGGGACTATGCTGGGCGCTGTACGTCATAAAGGATTTATACCTTGGGATGACGATTTGGATGTCTTTTTACCAAGAAAAGATTACGAACGATTGTATGAGATTTGGGATCAAGTAGCAGATACCAGCCATTATGTACTTGTCCGTACAGATGAAAAAGTTAATTATCATCATGCAGCAATGAATTTAGTTGATGTACGGACTACTTATGTTAACAGACATTCAGTGAATGAAGATATATATCATGGAATTTATATAGATGTGATTCCTTTTGAAGGATGTCCGAACTCTAAAGTAGAGAGAGCCTTACAAATATATCACTCCATAATGTTTTCTGTGTTTAATGTTCAAAGACTTCCTGATAATCAAGGATCTTTGTTGCGATTGCCTACTAAAATTCTATTATCTCTTGTTAGATCTTCACAAAGCCGTTATAAGATTTGGAAGAAACATCAAGATAAAATGACTCAGTATGATTTTTTTACAGCTAAATACGTGAAAGAAACTGTATCATCATTTAAGGGATTATTCCGATTGTATGATAGAGATATTTTTAATACTGTAGATGCGGTATTTGAAGGGTATATGGTTAAAATTCCAGCAGGATATGATTATTATATGAAGTGTATTTATGGAGACTATATGTCACTTCCTAAAGATATATCAATAGATATGTCTTCAAGATATGAAGTTGTAAAATTTATTGATTTAAATGAGCCTTATACAAAATATAGAGGAATATATTATCTAGTAGATGTAAACGAATGATTATGAATGTTGCTATTATTTTTGCGGGTGGTTCGGGGAAAAGAATGAACACTATATCTCGTCCCAAACAGTTCCTTGAGCTACGAGGAAAACCGGTTATTATTTATACCCTTGAATTATTTGATACTCATCCTGATATAGATGCGATTTGTGTGGTTTGTATTAAAGCTTGGATTCCTTTCTTAGAAAAGCAACTGAGGAAATTTGAGATCACAAAAGTCGTAAGTATTGTGCCAGGAGGTGAAACTGGACAAGATAGTATTTATAATGGTCTTTGTGCTGCCGAGAAATATGCAAAAGAACTAAAAGCGAATGATGTTAATGTTTTGATACATGATGGTGTAAGACCTCTTATAACACAGCAGACTATAACAGATAATATCAACATGGTTAACGATAAGGGTAATTGCATAACTTGTATTCCTGCAACTGAGACTTTTATTGTTACGCAAGATGATGGTTCGTTAGATATTCCTTCTCGGGAGCATTCTAAAATTGCCCGTGCTCCTCAAAGCTTTAGATTGAATGATATATTGCAAGCTCATAAGAAAGTATTAGAAAGGAATAGGCATGATTATATAGATTCTTGTACCTTAATGAGTTCTATGGGCTATAAAATGAATACAATAATGGGGCCTATGGAAAATATTAAAATAACAACACCTACTGATTATTTTATATTTAGGGCTATGGTTGAAGTTCATGAAAATCAACAAATATTTGGGTTCTAGTATGAATGTGGTTCTTCAACAGAATATAAGAGATTTTACACAATCATTTGAGCTATCACATAGATTATCTCATTCAAGATTCTTGATTACTGGATGTACAGGATTAATAGGTTCTATCTTAGCTCATTCTTTACTTGCAATAAAACAGGATATTGATATTATAGCACCAGTACGAAATATTAAGAAAGGTGTGGATCTGTTTGATGAGGCTGAATTAAAGAATATTCATTTTATAGAGTGTGATCTAAGTCAGTTTGATTATAGTGAAATTGGTACAATTGACTATATAGTTCATTGCGCAGCCCCAACATCTAGCCAATTTTTTGTAGAGCATCCGGTAGAAACTTTTGATATTATTTATCAAGCAACTCGTAATCTTTTGGAATTTTCTAGAAAGTCGGAAGTTAAGAGTTTCGTATATTTATCTTCTTTAGAAGTGTATGGGACTATTACGGATGATTCTATACTTGTAACTGAAGATATTCAAGGCTATTTAGAACCAATGGCTGTACGTAGTAGTTACCCTATGGCAAAAAGAGCTACGGAAAATCTTTGCTGTTTGTATGCTTCGGAATATGGCGTAAATGTAAAAGTAGCAAGATTAACTCAAACAACAGGAGCTGGAGTGTCTAATGATGATAATCGTGTAATAGTTCAATTCTGTAGATTGGCTGTTCAAGATAAAGATATTATTTTGCATTCTTCAGGAAATGCAGCTAGGCCATATTGTTATACTATGGACGCAATAAGTGCCATTCTGTATATTCTTCTTAATGGAAATAACGGTCAAGCTTATAATGTTGCAAATGAAGATAGTTATATTTCTGCAAAAGATTTGGCATTATATATACAAAAAAAAATCAATCCAAATATTAAAGTTAAGTTGGAGATTAACAATGCGATGGGATATGCTCCAGAAACTAAACTGAGGTTGTCTAGTAATAAATTATGTGCTCTTGGTTGGAAGCCAAAATACTCTATTTGTCAGATTTTAGATAATCTAAAAAAATCGATTTTATTAGAAGATTAGGGGTTTAATCTGTAGATTCTTTACATATGTAACCAAGGAAATTTCAAAATATTTAATTGTACCATACTTATGAAATATTTAATAGTAGCAGCACATCCTGATGATGAAGTTTTAGGTGCAGGTGGGGCCATTTACAAATGGACTAGAGAGGGACATATAGTGGATGTATGTCTAATGTGTACAGAAGCTAGAGCGAGGGCTTTCCGTCCAGAGGATAAGGAATTAAACAATAACTTGAATGCGTCTTCCAAATTTCTTGGAATAAACAAAATATATGAAGGATTATTCCCTAATATAGAGATGAATACGGTGCCGCATTTGAAATTGGTGCAGTTTATTGAAAGTGCTATCAAAGAGAGTCTGCCAGATATTGTCATTACTCATCATCCCGCTGATACAAACAATGATCATTTGCAGACTTCTATGGCTTGTCAGGAAGCTATCCGTTTGTTCCAACGTAGGCCCGAGGTGAAACGAGTGAATGAATTTTGGTATATGGAGGTGCCAAGTTGCACGGAATGGGCTATTAATAACGCTATGAATCTGTTCCGTCCTAATTGTTACGTGGAAGTTGGTAAAGAAGGAGTGAATGCCAAGATTACGGCATTGGGAATGTACAGAGGTGTGATGCGCCCTTATCCGCATCCTCGTAGTGTCGAATATATTACAGGTCTTGCCACTGTTAGGGGTAGCCAGTGGGGAACGAATTATGCGGAAGCTTTTGAATGTACTTTGAGGAGAATTTAGTGTTAATACCATTATTTATGTATAAGAACTTTTTTAAGCCACTGATTGGAATATTACTTTCGTTTTTTGGATTGATGGTTTGTTGTATCCCTATGATTATTATTGCTATTACAATTAAATTAGACAGCAAAGGCCCCATTATGTTTCGCCAAGTAAGACTTGGTAAAGGACAAAGACCTTTTAGGATTTATAAGTTTCGTACTATGTGTGATGGTGCTTTTGAGAAAGGTGGAGTTGTAACTAGTGCGGATGATACTCGTATTACAAAAGTTGGTGCTGTATTGAGAAGAACAAGTTTGGATGAGCTTCCTCAGATGTTTAACATTTTACTTGGTCAGATGGCTATTATCGGCCCGAGACCGATTTTAGATTTTGAGTTCAATCCATATAAGAACAATGCTAGATTCTGCAAACGTTATGATGTTACGCCTGGCATGTTTTGTACTGTTGATGTCTATGACAGAGCGGCAGAGCGTGATGTTCAAATGGTGCTTGATGCTGATTATGCGGAGCAACAGAGCTTTTGGTTGGACTTCAAGACCTTCTTCGGAGTTATTAAGGTTGTAGTTACAGGAGAAGGTGTTTATAAAAATGAAAGTAAATATAGAAATAAATAATTGTAATAATGAATAATAGCTATAATGGACATTTGGTTATTGTGTTTGCGTTGGAGCATTACAATCCTTTGAATATGATCCGTGCTTTTGGCGAACAAGGAATTAATCCTGTATATATTTCTGTAAAACGTAGATATGAGGTGGCTACGAAAAGTAAATACATCTCGAAGCTTCACTGTGTAGATTCGGTTGAAGATGGTTTTCTACTATTGATAAATCAATATGGAAGACTATCTGAAGAAACAGGAAAAAAACCTTATATCCTGTTTTCAGATGATAAATCTGTAGGCTATTTTGATTTGCACTTTGAGGAGTGGAAAGATAAGTTTATCACTTACAATGCAGGACGTAACGGACGTATTAATGAATTCATGGATAAGTATGAAATTCAACAGTGTGCAAAACGACACGGATTTAATGTACTTGATTCGTATGTTATTAAAAAGGGAGATCCTGTACCAGATGGGCTTTGGTATCCTATTATAACTAAAGATATTTCTCCTAATTTGGGTAGTTGGAAATCTGATGTATTTATTTGTCAGAATAAACAGGAACTTGTGGAGGCTTTAGAAAAGATAACATGTCCACTCATTATGTTGCAACATTTTGTCGATAAGCAAAATGAAATGGCACTTGAGGGGTATACTATCAATAATGGTAAGGAAATGCAGATTATTACACAGATGAAGTGGAAATATCTGATTCAAGGATATTATAGTCCGTTTCATGATGTCTGTATGTTTACTGATAAAGATATGGAAATCAGGCTGCAAGCCATGTTTGAAGAGATTGGCTTTGAAGGAGTATTTGAAGTGGAATTCTTGATTGATAAGGATGGAACCTATTATTTCATGGAAACAAACTTCCGCGCATCGGCATGGAATCCTACTTGTAAATTTGCAGGAATGCCATTACCTTATCTTTGGGTGAAAGGTATGATGAACGGATATATTGATCCGAATGATCGTAAAGAGTTCGAGCCTTTTACTTCCATGAGTGAAATTATCGATTATAGTAAGCGTGTAGAAGGTGGTTTATGTTCTATAGCTGAATGGTTGCGTGATTTTAAAGATGCAAAGTGTGTGTATATATATGACAAGGAGGATAGAGGACCATGGGATGCTGTTATAAGAGATTGGGAGAGTTTCAAATGATATAAGAGTAATGAAAAGAGTGCTGATAACAGGAGCCGGTAGCTATATTGGGACAAATATAGAAAACTGGTTAAACCGATTCCCCTCAAAATACCAAGTTGCTTCTATTGGAACAATAAATAATGAATGGAAGAAAACAGATTTCTCTTCTTTTGATGTAGTGATAGATGTCGCTGGTATTGCTCATATAAAAATTACGGAAGACTTAAGGGATTTGTTCTATTCGATTAATCGGGATATGACGATTGATATATGCCAAACAGCAAGAGAGTCAGGAGTGAAGCAATTCATTTTCTTGTCGTCAATGAACGTTTATGGAGATGATTGTGGTATTGTCACAGATAAGAATAATGAGAATCCTTCTAGCTTTTACGGAGATAGTAAACTGCAGGCGGATAAAGTTATTCAATCCATGAATGACGATTCGTTTGCGGTATGCAGTGTTCGTCCACCAGCGATATATGGTAAAGGTTGCAAAGGGAATTATCCTTTACTAGTGAAATACGGGCAAAAGTTGCCTGTGTTTCCTGATTATCCGCAGAGAAAGAGCTTGATTTTTATTGATAATCTATGTGAATTTATCAGACTGTTGATTGATAATAATTCTAAGGGGATTTTTTGTCCGCAGAATATAGAGTACGCTTCCACTTCTGTTATGGTAAATGCTATAGCGAAATATAGTGGTCATAAAATATGGTTGACTACATTATTAAATCCTTTCGTATGGCTAGGTATAAAACTGATTCGTTTTGTACAACGTGCTTTTGATGATGATGCTTATGATTTGTCATTAAGTAATGATTTTGATGGGAAATATAATGTGGTTTCTTTTGAGGAATCTATAAAAAGATCTGTATAGTTTTATATTCGAGGCTAAGGATGGAATATATAGAGGGGGGGATTCGTTTACTAGAAGAGACGTATTATAGCTTTTGCTCTGTAGGGTGCCGAAGACTAAGAATAATGTTATCGGGAGAGTTGGTATAAGAACCGGCTCTCCCGTTTTTTATTTCTATTGAATGCTTGCGCTTAAAAGGCGATCGCCACCTCCACACCGATCTGGAAGGGCTTACCTAGTTGGATAAACGGATTCCCGAATGACTCGAAATAAAATGCAGAGTAATGGGTGTTCGTTATATTACGGCTCCATAGGTTTACGTTGACGATACCTTTGCGTACGCCTACCTTTGCGTTCACCGTTCCGTAGAATTTCTGGTAGATGTCGTTTCGCTCGGTCCAGAAGATCTTTCCGACACCGCTGAATTGGGCGGAGGCGGAGAATTGGTCTATCCATGCGTTACGGAACAGGCGGGTGTATTGCAGTCCTACGTTGAAGGTATGACGTGGGGTATATGGGATGAAGTTGTTCTTGAAATCCTCTTTCCCATTGTTGTAATCCCGGAACGTAGCATGGGTGAAACCGTAATTAACGTCGGCGGTTAGCCCATCGATGATGCGGGCACGCAAGGAGGCCTCTATACCGTAGCTTTTGGCTTTCCCGGCGTTGGTGAGGATACGGCCGTTGCCGCTGTTCACGAATTTGGTCAACTGCACGTCTTGAATGTCCATATAGAAACCTGTTAATTCTGCGCTTAGGCGTTGGAATAGCAACTCGCTACGGATACCGATCTCGTAGTTCCAGCTTTTCTCCGGTTTGTAGGCGGCTACTTCCTCGATGGGGGTAGGTTCTTTGACCTCGATCGGCATCATGTCCTTGAAAGCGCTCATCATATCGTATTGCATCTGGCTTTGCATCACGTCTGCCGACATTTGTACGTTGTAGCCCCCGGTCTTATAACCTTTCGCTACTGATACATAGGTGAACGTGTTTGACGAGCATTCGTACTTTAAAGAGACTTTCGGAAGTACTTGCCAGAAATCTTGGGAGACACTGGCGTCCATCACGGTGGTTGGGATCGGGAAAAGTTTCTCGATGTCGATAACCGGTCCGTTTTCTACGAAGCCGAAACCCATTCTCATCTTAGCCTCAGAATTGTAATCCATCTTTTGCTTCTCGTAATCCAAGCGGATACCGGCGGTAATTGACAGACCTTCCGTGAACAAGTTGTTATAAGTGGATTGGTGATACAATGCAAGGCCGTAAGAAGGGGTGTCGAAAGAACCCGGAATATAAAGATGATCGTCCAGTATTTTTAGATAGGGCATCTTAGGGTGATCTTTCTTCAATTGATCGAATACGGGCTGGAGGACGGTCTTAATCCCATCTTCCTTGAAATCGACCGGGCCGTCCGTATGTAGATCATCGTAGAAACCGTAGAGTCCGAAGGACCATTGGTAATTATTTCTCGTGTTGCTCTTGATCGCCAATTCCTCGCTGAAAGCGTTTTGTTTTTGCTTTTGGTTGAGGGTGAAGATCGAGAGAGGGGAGAAGTCTTGATCCATCTTCATGTCATCCTTGAAATATTGATGACCGGTGGTGCTGCTCAGTATCACGTGCTCATTTCGGTATTCGAGGGACAGGTTATTGGCGATAACAGTCCGTTTATAAGAGCTGGGATCGTTGATATTGATAGGATTTACATACTTGTGATCGGTATTTCCGGTTCCGATGAACATGCCATATGGAAACGCTCCTTGATCCGTATAATCTACGGAAAGGGAGTAGGAGGCACGGAAGTTCGGATTGAAGCGACCTTCTAACTTGAATCGGCCGCCTACATTGTCTTCCTTATCGATCTTTTTCCCATCGTAGGCATTGGTGTAGAAACCGTCGCTATGGTCATAGTAAGCGGCGGCGGTGAATCCGATGGTCTCGCTCAACTTAGCATAATGGGAGGCCTTGACTTTATATTGCCCGTAGCTTCCGGCCGATAGGGAGAGTTTCTTTCCTTGGTAATCGAACGGGGAGATGGTATAGATATTTACGATGCCCCCCATGGCGTTACGACCATACAAGGTTCCTTGCGGCCCTCGTAATACCTCGATGCGTTGGATATCGGTCAGCTCGAAATCGAAGGTGCTTTTATCCAGATAAGGCACGTTGTCTACATATAAACCCACGGATTGTCCGCTACTTCTGGCTCCGATACCGCGGATATAGATGGCCGAGGTTAGTTTTGCCCCATAATCCGGCATGTATAGGTTAGGGACGAAAGAACTTATATCCTTTAATGCGTCGATCTGCCTGCCGGAGATCATTTGTGGGGAAAGGATCGATACGGAACCGGGTAACGTGCGGAGATTATTTGTCCCCTTCGTGGATGAGGTCACGATTACCTCACCCATGTTATAGGTTTTTATCGTGTCGTTCTCGTTAGCCTTGATGTCCTCGGCGTATACATTTTGCAGCCCCAACGCACCTAGGGCGATGATACCTAAGTAGTGTCTCTTCATCGAATTTCTTTTGTTAGTATATTTTTTCAATCGCGAAGAAACGGTAAAGAAACAGGATGGTCAATCACTAGATGTAGTGATTTTGAAAGCTGGTTTGTTGGCTTCGCTATAGTTCGATATCGTCGCCGGAGATGATCCCGTTCATGATGGCGTAGAAGGTGAGGCCGGATACGGTCTTGATGCCCAGCTTGGCGGTGATGTTCTTACGATGGGTGAGGACGGTGTTCAAGCTGATGTTCAGCTTATCGGCGATCTCTTTATTCGTGATGCCTTTTACGATCAGTTGAAGTACGTCTACCTCACGGCTGGATAGGTCCTTGTTGTTTTCGGTTGTGGTGTTGCTGGAGCTGTCGCTCGTAAATAATTGTTGCAATTGCTCGATAATGGTCTCTTGGGAGGAACGTAACGTGATACGGTTCGTAGACGAGAGTGCCCCGTGTTCTTCGGTGCTGTCGATGAGGAGGGCGGTCTTGTTTCTTCTCGGGAGGAAGAAATCCGCGTTGAGCACAAGGGTATCTGAATCGGTGAAATAGTAATCGTAGGTGTCGCTTCCTGTGGAGGAAAGCATCTCGAAATTTGGAAAATAGCAAACCTCTACCGGGGGGAAGTAGTCGGTCAGCAAGCTTTGCAGCCCAATACTTCTTAGGGTATCAGACAGTATG